>NZ_CAXURM020000001.1:1360000-5993056 GCF_964253755.1 Variovorax sp. LjRoot130
CAGGGGGTCGTCGGTTCGATCCCGTCATCCTCCACCATACACCGGTAGTTTGAAATTCAACACCAAAGAGGCTTTGTGCGTGAGCATGAGGCTTCTTTGTTGTTGATCGAGATCTCTTGATCAATCGGCTGTTCTTTAAAAATTCATAGAGTCGAATCAGCGTTGCTGATGGAAACTGCACATTCGTAAAGGTTTAGTGCAGACCGTGCCATCAGCGACATGAATTTTTGATTGCGTCAAATGAACTTCAATTTCGAGTCAAATCGAAAGTATGAAGACGGCATAACGCGTCAGGTGAAAGACCTGACATATTCCTTGAAATGATTTTGGTTTCTGTGAAGAAACGTCAAAGTTATAGGGTCAAGTGAATAAGAGCACGTGGTGGATGCCTTGGCGATGATAGGCGACGAAGGACGTGATAGCCTGCGATAAGCTTCGGGGAGCTGGCAAATTAGCTTTGATCCGGAGATTTCCGAATGGGGAAACCCACCGAAAGGTATCGCATGATGAATACATAGTCATGCGAGGCGAACCGGGTGAACTGAAACATCTCAGTAGCTCGAGGAAAAGACATCAACCGAGATTCCGAAAGTAGTGGCGAGCGAAATCGGAAGAGCCTGTTAGTGATAGCACAAGACTTAACGGAACAGCTTGGAAAGGCTGGCCATAGCGGGTGATAGCCCCGTACGTGAAAAGACCTGTGTGGTACTGAGCTAACGACAAGTAGGGCGGGACACGAGAAATCCTGTCTGAATATGGGGGGACCATCCTCCAAGGCTAAATACTCATCATCGACCGATAGTGAACTAGTACCGTGAGGGAAAGGCGAAAAGAACCCCGGGAGGGGAGTGAAATAGATCCTGAAACCGCGTGCTTACAAAAAGTCGGAGCCTCGTAAGGGGTGACGGCGTACCTTTTGTATAATGGGTCAGCGACTTACATTCAGTGGCAAGGTTAACCGAATAGGGAAGCCGTAGAGAAATCGAGTCCGAATAGGGCGTCCAGTCGCTGGGTGTAGACCCGAAACCAAGTGATCTATCCATGGCCAGGATGAAGGTGCCGTAACAGGTACTGGAGGTCCGAACCGACTAGTGTTGCAAAACTAGCGGATGAGCTGTGGATAGGGGTGAAAGGCTAAACAAACTTGGAAATAGCTGGTTCTCTCCGAAAACTATTTAGGTAGTGCCTCAAGTATTACCGTCGGGGGTAGAGCACTGTTTTGGCTAGGGGGTCATGGCGACTTACCAAACCAAGGCAAACTCCGAATACCGACGAGTACAGCTTGGGAGACAGAGCACCGGGTGCTAACGTCCGGACTCAAGAGGGAAACAACCCAGACCGCCAGCTAAGGTCCCTAAAATTGGCTAAGTGGGAAACGAAGTGGGAAGGCTAAAACAGTCAGGATGTTGGCTTAGAAGCAGCCATCATTTAAAGAAAGCGTAATAGCTCACTGATCGAGTCGTCCTGCGCGGAAGATGTAACGGGGCTAAGCCAGTTACCGAAGCTGCGGATTTGCAATTTATTGCAAGTGGTAGGAGAGCGTTCTGTAAGCCTGTGAAGGTGCGTTGTAAAGCGTGCTGGAGGTATCAGAAGTGCGAATGCTGACATGAGTAGCGTTAAAGGGGGTGAAAAGCCCCCTCGCCGTAAGCGCAAGGTTTTCTACGCAACGTTCATCGGCGTAGAGTGAGTCGGCCCCTAAGGCGAGGCAGAGATGCGTAGCTGATGGGAAACAGGTCAATATTCCTGTACCGATGTGTAGTGCGATGTGGGGACGGATCTTAATAGGTCATCCGGGTGTTGGATATCCCGGTTTAGTTGGAAGTAGGCGATGGGTAGGCAAATCCGCCCGTCATATACCGAGGCCAACGATCGAGCCAGCTTGCTGGTGAAGTGACTGAACGAGGTTCCAGGAAAAGCCACTAAGCTTCAGCTACACACGACCGTACCGCAAACCGACACTGGTGCGCGAGATGAGTATTCTAAGGCGCTTGAGAGAACTCAGGAGAAGGAACTCGGCAAATTGACACCGTAACTTCGGAAGAAGGTGTGCCCTATTAGTGTGAAGTGAACAACGGAGCATGAATGGGTTGCAAAAAATCGGTGGCTGCGACTGTTTATTAAAAACACAGCACTCTGCAAACACGAAAGTGGACGTATAGGGTGTGACGCCTGCCCGGTGCTGGAAGATTAAATGATGGGGTGCAAGCTCTTGATTGAAGTCCCAGTAAACGGCGGCCGTAACTATAACGGTCCTAAGGTAGCGAAATTCCTTGTCGGGTAAGTTCCGACCTGCACGAATGGCGTAACGATGGCCACACTGTCTCCTCCTGAGACTCAGCGAAGTTGAAATGTTTGTGATGATGCAATCTCCCCGCGGAAAGACGGAAAGACCCCATGAACCTTTACTGTAGCTTTGTATTGGACTTTGAACAGATCTGTGTAGGATAGGTGGGAGGCTTTGAAGCAGGGTCGCTAGATCTTGTGGAGCCAACGTTGAAATACCACCCTGGTGTGTTTGAGGTTCTAACCTAGGTCCATTATCTGGATCGGGGACAGTGCATGGTAGGCAGTTTGACTGGGGCGGTCTCCTCCCAAAGCGTAACGGAGGAGTTCGAAGGTACGCTAGTTACGGTCGGACATCGTGACGATAGTGCAATGGCATAAGCGTGCTTAACTGCGAGACTGACAAGTCGAGCAGATGCGAAAGCAGGACATAGTGATCCGGTGGTTCTGTATGGAAGGGCCATCGCTCAACGGATAAAAGGTACTCTGGGGATAACAGGCTGATACCGCCCAAGAGTTCATATCGACGGCGGTGTTTGGCACCTCGATGTCGGCTCATCTCATCCTGGGGCTGTAGCCGGTCCCAAGGGTATGGCTGTTCGCCATTTAAAGAGGTACGTGAGCTGGGTTTAAAACGTCGTGAGACAGTTTGGTCCCTATCTTCCGTGGGCGCTGCAGATTTGAGGAAGCCTGCTCCTAGTACGAGAGGACCGGAGTGGACACACCTCTGGTGTATCGGTTGTCACGCCAGTGGCATTGCCGAGTAGCTAAGTGTGGAAGAGATAACCGCTGAAAGCATCTAAGCGGGAAACTCGTTTCAAGATGAGATCTGCCGGGGCCTCGAGCCCCCTGAAGAGTCGTTCAAGACCAGGACGTTGATAGGTCGGGTGTGGAAGCGCAGTAATGCGTTAAGCTAACCGATACTAATTGCTCGTGCGGCTTGACCCTATAACTTTGATCTACGATCAAGGTGTTATGCCAAGTTGACGCATTCAAAACACTCAAAGCTGATTCCAAACTCTATGAATTCGTTGTATTGACCCAGTCAATGCAACAACCCTTTATGCCTGATGACCATAGCGAGGTGGTCCCACTCCTTCCCATCCCGAACAGGACAGTGAAACGCCTCAGCGCCGATGATAGTGCGGGTTCCCGTGTGAAAGTAGGTCATCGTCAGGCTCTTACAGCCCCAAAAAGCCCAACCAGAAATGGTTGGGCTTTTTGCTTTGGGGCGCCTCGCACGGCCTTCTGCGCGCGCCTGGACTCCAACCAGTGCCGATGCAGGAAAGCCGGAAAGCCGGAAAGCCAGCAGCCGCGCCTCAGCGGAGTGAAGCCGGCGCCCACTTTTAGTTCTGCCGGCGATCTCCTGCCAGATGTCGTTCATGGCGCCCGCATCGCCTGCCAGTTTCGAGCCGAGTGCCAGAACGGCCGGATGCACATAGGCCTTCTTGCAGACTGCCGGCGTATTACCGAGCTGCTTGGCCACGACGCTCAGGATCTCCTTGGCGCTGTGGCGCATGGCGGGTGACGCGTCGACGCGTCCGCGGGATCGACGTCAGAACAAGCCAGCCGTGTCAGTTCGAGCGCCTGCACGGTGCCGTGCCAGGTCCGGGAATCCTTCGCTGTGAAATTGTCGCCGGCGGCCTCGCGCAAGTAGTCGTTGACGTCGGTCGACGAGAGGATGCGCGGCATGCCGTCCTCGTCCTAGTACTGGAACAAGGTGGTGTCGAGCAGCCGCACCAGCGTGGCCAGCACCAGCTCGCGGTCCAGCGTCGTCCTTTTGCTGCCTGGCTGCAGGTCGCGCGCGACGCGGGCGCTTGCAGGTGCCCGTTCGGCAGCGGGCAGATCCAGACATCCGTGTATGCGGGCGGAATGGACAGCTGCCGGATGCGCGAGAGCTCGTCGACGTCGCGCAGCCACTGGCCCTTGGCGTTGCGGTAGCGAAAGCTGTTGCCGCGCTTCACCCGGCTCAGACCGAGCATCTCCGGGTTGATGTAGACCAGACCGTTGGCGCGCGCCGTGCGCGACTGTAGGACGCCGCAGGTGCCGGGGGTGCGATGCGCGCCCGCCACCGCGATCACGCTCGCGATCAAGCGCAGCCTCGCGAACTGACTTCAGTGGCAGGGCGGCGCGCCAGTGCGTTGAAGAAGCCTAGAACAGCGAGGCGGTAGCCGCCGCCGCATCGGCCAGGCCGCGCGACCGGTTCGCCGCCCTTGGAAGCGCGTCGGCCGCAGAAGCCTCGGGACTGTTCGCCTTCACCAGCGCGCCCACGCGCACACCCAGGAGCCGCAGCGGCCGATCGAGCGGCACGCGCTTGAGGCACAGTCCGGCGGTCCGCCGGATGGTCTTCGCGTCGGCGGTGAAGTGGTCGATGGTCTGGTCGCGCGTGGCGATCTTGAAGTCGTCGTAGCGCAGCTTGATGCCGATGGTCTTGCCGACGTAGCCCTTGCGCTGCAGGTCCTCCGCGACCTTCTCGCACAGGTGCGTGAAGATCGCGCCCAGTTCGGCGCGGTCGCGCACCGCCTGCAGGTCGCGGTCGAAGGTGGTCTCGCGGCTCATCGACACCGGCTCGCTCTCGGTCACCACGGGCCGCTCGTCGCGGCCCCAGGCCACCTCGTGCATCCAAGCGCCGGTGGCCTTGCCGAAGTTCTCGACGAGCCAGTCGCGCTCCCGAGCCGCGAGTTCGCCGATGGTAAGGATGCCGAAGCGCTGGAGTTTCTCGTCGGCCTTGGGCCCGATGCCGTTGACCTTGCGGCAAGGCAGCGGCCAGATGCGCGTCTGCAGATCGCTCTCGAACACGACGGAGATGCCGTTGGGCTTGTCGAATTCGCTCGCCATCTTGGCCAGGAGCTTGTTCGGCGCGATGCCGATCGAGCAGGTGAGGCCGGTGGCATCGAAGATCGAGCGCTGGATCAGCCGCGCCAGCACGCGGCCGCCCTCGCGCTGGCCGCCCGGCACCTCCGTGAAGTCGATGTAGACCTCGTCGACGCCGCGGTCCTCCATGACCGGCGCGATCTCGGCGATCACCTGCTTGAACCTGCGCGAATACTTGCGGTACTCGTCGAAGTCGACCGGCAGGATCAGTGCCTGCGGACACAGCTTCGCCGCCTTCATGAGTCCCATTGCCGAGCCGACGCCGAACTGGCGCGCCGGGTAGGTCGCGGTCGTGATCACGCCGCGGCCGGCATAGTCCTTGAGCAGCGGAAAGGCCTCGACCGGAATGTCGGCCAGCGTGCCGCCCTCGGGCAGATTGCGGATCGCTTCGTCGACCTTGCGCCGCCCGCCGCCGATCACCACCGGCAATCCCTTGAGTTGCGGATAGCGCAGCAATTCCACCGAGGCGTAGAACGCATCCATGTCGAGGTGGGCAATGCGGCGGATCGGGGCGGCTGTCACGGTACCGATTTTGAACGCTTCGGCGCGGGTGCTGGTGCGCGAGGGGCATCGATGACATCATCATGGCCATGCAAATCGTTGCCACCATGTTCTGGCGCCGGCTCGACCTGCCCGGCCATGACGCCTGCCGTCTCGAAAAGCACGGCAACGGGTGGCAGCTCGACGGCGCCGCGGTGTTCCGCAACGAGGACGGCCGGCCCGTGCGGCTGGACTATCGCGTGCATTGCGACAACGCGTGGCATGCGCAATGGGGCCGCGTGCGCGGCTGGATCGGTTCTGCGGCCGTCGACTTCGCGATCGCGCGTGGCAGCAACGGCGAATGGTCTTTCAACGACCAGGTGGTGCCTGGTCTGGCCCATTGCACGGACCTGGATTTCGGCTTCACGCCTGCCACCAATCTCGTGCAGTTGCGACGCCTCAACCTCAAGCTCGGCGAGAGCGCCCAGGCGCCGGCGGCCTGGCTCGACCTCGATGACGACAGCCTCGGCCCGCTGATGCAGACCTACGAGCGGCGCGCGGACAGCGAGTACTGGTACCAGGCGCCGCGCTTCGACTACGAGAGCATGCTGGTGGTCACGCCGGAGGGCTTCGTTTCGCAATACCCGACGCTCTGGGCCGCCGAGGACTGAAGCCCTATTCGAACAAGGCCGCGTGGCCGGCCACCAGTGCCTGGTTGCGTTGCCGGTCGAGCGCGATCTCGCGCGCGAAGGCGTCGACGCTGCCGATGGCCGGCAGGTTGTGCGCTTCTCGAAGCCGCTCGCGCAGCACGCTGCCCTCCAGCGCACGATTGATCTCGGCATTGAGCCGCCGCACCACCGCGTCCGGCGTGCGTGCCGGCGCGAAGATGCCGAACAGCGACGCCAGGTTGGCCTGTGCGAAGCCGAGCTCCGCCAGCGTCGGCACCTGCGGCAGCGCATCGAGCCGCGCCGGCGCGCCGACCGCCAGCGCCTGCAGGCGGCCGGCCTGGATGTACTGCAATTGCTGCGCGGCCACGTTGGTCGAAAGCACCTCGAACTGTCCGCTCAGCGCGTCGTTGAGCTGAGGCCCGCCGCCCTGGTAGGGGATGTGCGTGATCGTGGCGCCGCTCCTGATGCGCACCTGCACCAGCACCATGTGGCCGATGGTCGCCACGCCCGAGCTGGCCCAGCGCACGGCCCCCGGCCGCGCTCGCGCGAGCGCGATCATCTCGTCGAAGTCGCGGCCGCGGAAGGCCGGCGTGCCCACCACCAGCACCGGCGTGCGCATCACGCTGGCCACCGGCGTGAACGCGCGCAGCGGGTCGTAGCGCACGCGCGCGAGCAGCGGCTGCAGGGTCAGCGGGCTGATGGCCGAGAAGGCGAGCGTGTGGCCGTCCGGCGCCGCGCGCGTCAATGCATCCATGCCGACGCTGCCGCCCGCGCCCGCGCGATGCTCGACCAGCACCGGCACGCCCAGCGACTGCGCGAGCGGCTCGGCCAGTGCGCGCGCCATGCTGTCGCTGACCCCGCCGGGCGGGTAGACGACCAGCAGGCGAACCGGCCGATCCGGCCAGGATGCGGTTGCCGCCCGTGCAGCGAAGGGCGCTGCCAGCGTGGCGAGCCCCCACCGTCCCAGCGTGCGGCGCTGCAGGTGCGTCATGCCGCCGCCAGCTCGCGCAACAGCGCGGCGAAATGCAGGGCCGGCAGGTTGTCCTCGTCCTCGCGCGACACCAGCGTGAGCGGCGCATCGAGCCGCTCGCTGCCAGCCAGCGGGCCGTAGCGGATCGCGTGCGGATGCACGCCGCCCATCGACGCCGGCACCACCGACAGCCCGACCCCGGCGGCGACCAGGTTCAGGTTGGTCATCATGCGGTCCACCTCGGCCACCACGCGCGGGCTGAGACCCTGCGCGTTGCAAAGCGCCAGCAGGTCCGCGTACAGCCCCGGCGCACCGGGGCGCCGCACGAGGATCATGTCTTCCTCGCACAGCTGCGCGAGCGACAGGGGCGCGCCCGCCTCGCCGGCACCGGCGAAGCGATGGTCGCGCGGCATCGCCACCAGCACCGGCTCGCGCAGCAGCATCTCGAACCGGAGCCCCTTGGGCCGCGCCACCGGCACGCGCAGCAGGCCGCAATGCAATCGGCCGGCGGCCAGCGCCTCGGTCAGTTCGGCGGCATTGTTCTCGCGCAGCCGAAGCTCCACGCCGGGGTGGCTGCGGCGAAAGGCGCGCAGCGCATCGGGCATGAAGCGGTGCGCCGCCGCCGAGCTGGTGAAGCCGAACGAGAGCACGCCTTCCTGCCCCTTCGCGACGCGTGCCATGCGCTGCTTCACCGTCTCCATGTCCTGCAGCATGCGCAGGGCTTCGGCCTGGAACTGGCGGCCCGCATCGGTCAGCGCCATGCCGCGCGGATGGCGCCGGAACAGCGCCACGCCGAGCTCGCGCTCGAGCCCCCTGATCTGCTGGCTGAGCGGTGGCTGCTGGATGCCCAACTGCTCGGCCGCGCGCGTCATGTGGCCGGTCTCGGCCACGGCCGCGAAGTAGCGAAGTGCTCTTATCTCCATATTTTTTTCGTATTGAACAAGGCTTGTTATTTTATTTGACGCTAGGTCAGGCGTCGCGCATCTTCGGTGCCCCAGCCAAGAGGCCCCCATGAGGCCTCATTCCGGAGACATACCCATGCGCCTCTCGCGCTTTCGCACCTTCATCGCTTTCGGCCTCGCCTTGCTTCTTTCCGCCTGCGGCGGAGGCGGCGGCGGCAACGCCGGTTTCGCCGGCTTCTCGAATCCGCCGGCCAGCTCGCCCGGCAGCTCGGACACCGACACCGATCCGCCCGTCACGCCGCCCGGCCCGATCACGCCGCGCGTGGCCTGCGCCTCGCTGGCCGGCATGAGCCTGGCCGCGGCGCAGATCGGCCTGGCGACAGGCGGTGCGACCGTGAATTCCGCCGTCGAGGTGGCGGCCAACGAACCCGGCAATGTGCTCGGCGCGCACTGCCGCGTGCGCGGCAGCATCCAGCCAGTCGACCCGAACGCGCTGGCGATCAACTTCGCCGTCAACCTGCCGCAGCAGTGGAACCAGAAGGTGATTCACTTCGGCGGCGGCGGCTTCAACGGCCGCCTGATCGACGGCACCGAAACCATCCGCTTCGGCCCGCCGGGCAAGCCCGCGCCGCTGGCGCTCGGTTACGCGACCTTCGGCGACGACTCCGGCCACCAGAGCAGCAGCATCACCGACGGCCGCTTCGCCGCCAACGACGAGGCGCTGGCCAACTACGGCGGCCAGTCGCTCAAGAAGACGCATGACGCCGCGCTGCTGCTGGTGCGCGCGCACTACGGCAGCGAGCCGAAGAAGGCCTACTTCCTCGGCACCTCCACCGGCGGGCGCGACGCGCTGGCTTACATCCAGCGCTGGCCCGGCGACTATGACGGTGTGATCGCCAACGAGCCGGCGCTCAACTACAGCGGCACGCGCCTGTCGAACGTGGCGGTGGGCCGCGCGCTCTATGCCAATGGCGGCGCGGGCTGGGTCAACGTCGCCAAGACCCTGCTGGTGCAGCGCACCGTGCTGCAGGCCTGCGACCGGCTCGACGGCGCGATCGACGGCATCGTGAGCAACGTCGAGAGCTGCCGCCAGCTCAACACGCAGATCCTGGCCTCGCTGCGCTGCAGCGGCGGCACCGACAACGGCGATGGCTGCCTCTCCGACCCGCAGCTCGCGAGCATCCGCGCGATCGAGTCGCCGCTGGTCTTCACCAGCTATGCGCTCGCCAACGGCGTGCGCCGCGCCGGCGGCTACAACATCCTCGAAGGCGCGCTCGTGGCCGGGCCCTACACCACGCGCGACCTCGGATCGCGGCCCGTGCCTGCCAACCCCGCGACCTCGGCCGACGCCAACATGTACGTCACCGGCGACCAGTGGGTGAAGTTCTTCGTCACGCGCATCGAGGCTTTCGACTCGCTCGGCTTCGATCCGTTCGACCCCGGCCCCTATGCGGCGCGCGTGACCGAGGTGTCGGCGATCACCGACGCCACCAACCCGCAGCTCGGACCCTTCCTCTCGCGCGGCGGACGGCTGATCCTGCTGCACGGGCTGGCCGACGAAGTGATCAGTCCCAATTCCACCATCGACTACTACCAGCAGCTGATCGCCACCGTCGGCCAGGACGCGGTGGACCGCGGCGTGCGCTTCTACACAGTGCCCGGCATGGGTCACGGCACCGGCGTCTTCATCCCGGCCTGGGACTCGCTCGCGGCGCTCGAAGGCTGGGTCGAAGGCGGCCTGGCGCCGGCCACCGGCGTGGCGATGGACAGCGTGGCCGGCAGCTTCGGCCGCACGCGGCCGCTGTGCCAGTTCCCGGCCTGGCCCAAGTACCGCGGCAGCGGCAGCCTCGATGCGGCGATTAACTACAGCTGCGTGCAGGAAGCGGGCGACCCGCTCGCCTGTCCGAATCTGCCGGCCGCGGCCACGCACTACAAGGGCGGCAACAGTTCGGGCGAGGAGCTCGACGTGCTCGTCGATCCGTCGATGATGGCCTACACGGTCACCATCGATGCCAGCCTGCAGCGCGCGGCCGGCACGCAGCGCAGCGGCACACTGATCGCGCAGGGCAACTGCAGCTACGGCAGCACCGAGAACGGCGCGGTCTTCAGCTTCGCCGCCGGCGGCGTCCTGCAGGGGGGCGTGGCGGCGCCCGCGGGCAGCAGCTTCCTGCCGCTCGTCGCTTTCCGCAACACCTTCGAGAACGCCGCCACGCCGACCGTGTTCAACCCGGTCGCGAACATCTTCAACGCGGTCGGCGTGCAGCAGGGCACGGGCGGCACCTCGGCCCATGCCGCGGCCGTGCGGCTGCGCAATGCGGGTACCTTCCAGTACTGCCGCGACCCGGTGACCGGCCGCTTCATGACCTACGACCCCAACTGCACCCAGACCGAGAAGGGCTACATCAGCTGGACCGCCGCGCGCGGCGCCTTCGACGTCCACACCACCTCGCCGACCGGCGGCGCCACCACCACCGGCGGCACGCTCAGCGGCTCGATGGTGATCGGCCTGGTCAACGGCGCTGCGGTGCCGCTGCACCTGGTGCGCGAGTCGACGGCCAACCAGGGCATGCGCCTGCTGGCGATCCAGCAGAGCCTGGCCCCCGGTGCGGCCGACGGCGTCTACGCCGTTGCCAGCGTGCAGGGCGAAACGCGCGAGGCCACCGTCGCAGGCAGCAGCTTCAACCTGGGCGGCGCGGCCGCCGCGCTCGGCTACGACACGCCCGTGGTCGGCGTCGTGCAGGCCGATGCCGGACGCCCCGGCAATTTCATCTTCAACCAGGGCGTCCTCGGCTTCGTGTCCACCTCGGGTTCGAACGCGGCGCTGGAACTCGGAGTGCGGCATTGATGAAGAAAAAGGAAGCGATCCTCGTCCTGCTCGTCGGCCTCGCGGCTGCATGGGCCACCCACGCGGCATCGCCGGCGCCGGCGAGCTGCCCGGCCCCGGTGCCGAGCACCGCGCGCTGCTACACCGGCCAGGACGGCGCCGGCGCCTTCTACTGGATCGCGATCCCGCGCGACTGGAACAAGGTGCTGGTCATGCATGCGCACGGCGGCCCTGAGACCGGCCCGCCGGCGCTCGAGCGCAGCCGGAAGGACCTGGAGCGCTGGGCCGTCACGGTGAATACCGGCTATGCCTGGGCCGGCTCGACCTACCGGCGCGGCGGCTACGGCGTGACGATGGCGGCCGAGGACACCGAGCGCCTGCGCGGGCTCTTCGTTGCGCACTTCGGCGCACCGCGCCGCACGCTGCTGCACGGCCAGAGCTACGGCGGCGCCGTGGCTTCGAAGGCGGCCGAGCTCTATGCGCAGGTCGACGGCAAGCCGGGTCCCTACGACGGCGTGCTGCTGACCAACGGCGTGCTCGGCGGCGGCAACAGCGCCTATGAGTTCCGGCTCGACCTGCGCGTGGTCTACCAGTACGTCTGCCGCAACCATCCGAAACCCGAGGAGCCGCAGTACCCGCTGTGGATGGGCCTGCCGAAGGATTCGAAGCTCACGCGCGCCGAACTCGCGGAGCGCGTGAAGGCCTGCACCGGCGTGGGCATGCCGGCCGCGCAGCGCTCGCCCGAGCAGGCGGCGCGGCTGAAGACCATCCTCTCGGTGGTGAAGATTCCCGAGCGCACGCTGGTCGGCCATCTCAACTGGGCGACCTGGCTGTTCCAGGACCTGGCGCAAGATCGCCTGGGCGGCCGCAATCCCTTCGGCAATGTCGGCGTCATCTACCAGGGCTCGGCCGACGATGCGGCGCTCAATGCCGGCGTGCTGCGCTATGCGGCCGATCCGCAGGCGCAGGGCGCGCTCGCGAGCGACAGCCGGCCCACCGGCCGCACCACCCTCCCCACGCTCACGCTGCACGCGATCCACGACCCGACCGCTTTCGTCGAACTGGAGAGTGCCTACCGCGCGATCCGCGAAAGCGCCGGCACCGACGACCGCCTGGTTCAAAGCTTCAGCGATGAATCCGAGCACAGCTATCTGAGCGAGCCCGAATACCCTGCGCTGTTCGCGGCGCTCGTGGACTGGATCGACAAGGGCGACAAGCCCACGCCGGCTTCGCTGGCGACGCGTTGCGCCGCCTTCGAGCCCACCTTCAACGACGGCGGCAAGGACCGCTGCCGCTTCAAGCCCGACTACCGCAGCCCGCCGCCGCTCGAATCGCGCGTGCCGGTGCGCTAGGGCCTGTTAACAGGCCCTAGAACGTGCCCGGCAGCAGGATGCTCGAATCCACCTCGTCGATTTGCGTGCGGCCGCAAAACGCCATCGTGAGATCGAGCTCGCGCTGGATGATTTGCAGCGCGCGCGTCACGCCGGGCTGGCCGAAGGCACCCAGGCCGTAGAGGAAGCTGCGCCCGATCAGCGTGCCACGGGCGCCCAGCGCGCGCGCCTTCAGCACGTCCTGGCCGCTGCGGATGCCGCCGTCCATCCAGACCTCGATCTCGGTGCCCACCGCCTCGGCGATCGCCGGCAGCGCCTCGATGGAGGAGGGCGCGCCGTCGAGCTGGCGCCCGCCGTGGTTCGAGACGATCAGCGCATCGGCGCCGCTGGAGGCCGCGAGGCGCGCATCTTCCACATCCATGACGCCCTTCAGGATCAGCTTGCCGCCCCAGAGCTTCTTGATCCACTCGACGTCGGCCCAGCTCAGCGTCGGGTCGAACTGCTCGGCCGTCCAGGACGAGAGCGACGACAGATCCTTCACACCCTTCGCATGGCCCGCGATGTTGCCGAAGGTGCGGCGCTTGGTGCCCAGCATGCCCATGCACCAGCGCGGCTTGGTCGCCAGGTCCATCAGGTTGGCGAGCGTGGGCTTGGGCGGCGCAGTGAGGCCGTTCTTGATGTCCTTGTGCCGCTGGCCGAGGATCTGCAGGTCCAGCGTGAGCTGCAGCGCCGAGACGTTGGCGGCGCGCGCGCGCTCGATCAGCCGCTCGATGAAGTCGCGGTCGCGCATCACGTAGAGCTGGAACCAGAAGGGATGCCGGTCGGTGTGCTCGGCGATGTCTTCCAGCGAGCAGATGCTCATGGTCGAGAGCGTGAACGGAATGCCGAAGGCCTTGGCCGCGCGCGCGCCGAGGATCTCGCCGTCCGCGTGCTGCATGCCGGTCAGCCCCGTGGGCGCGATGGCCACCGGCATCGCGACCTCCTGGCCGATCATGGTGCTGGCGGTCGAGCGGCCCTCCATGTTGACGGCCACGCGCTGGCGCAGCTTGATCTTCTGGAAGTCGCTTTCGTTCGCGCGGTAGGTGCCCTCGGTCCAGGAGCCGGAGTCGGCATAGTCGTAGAACATGCGCGGCACGCGCTCTTTGGCGATCACTCGCAGGTCTTCGATGCAGGTGATCCGGGAAAGGTCGGGCACGCGAGGTCTCCTTGGTCGTGAATGGCGTTGGGTGTCGATTATCGGGGTGCACCAACCCGGCACGCCTGTTGCTTGCATCTGGTGCATGGAGACACCCGTCCTGCCGACACCGGCCAGCCACCCGCTCTGGCAGCACCAGCTCGGGCTCCTGCTGGAGTCCACCGGCGAGGGCATCTTCGGCATCGACCTCGACGGCCACTGCATGTTCATCAACCGTGCCGGCGCGCAGATGCTCGGTCACCCGCAGGCCGAGGTGCTGGGCCGCAACATGCACGAGCTCACTCACCACTCGCACCCGGACGGCTCGCATTACGCCGACACCGACTGCCCGATCTTCAACGCCTTCCGCCGCGGCCTGCCCTGCCGCATCGACACCGAGGTGTTCTGGCGCGCCGACGGCAGCGCTTTCGCGGTCGAGTATTCGAGCCACCCCATCGTGGACGGCGCCCAGGTGCGCGGCGCCGTCATCACCTTCGTCGACATCACCGAGCGCCGCCGCGCGGCCCGCGCGCTGCAGCAGGCCAAGGACGAGCTGGGCCTGCGCGTCGACGAGCGCACGCGCGAGCTGAGCGACGCGCTGGCCAAGCTGCGCGAGCTCTCGGCCTGGCTCGACAAGGTGCGCGAGGACGAGCGCACGCGCATCGCGCGCGAGGTGCACGACGAACTCGGCAGCCTGCTGGTGGCGCTCAAGATGGACGTCAACTGGATCGGCAAGCGTCTCGGCGAACAGCAGGAGCGCAGCCCGGCAGCCGCCGAAGACATGCGCACGCTCATGCGCGGCAAGTGCCAGAACATGAGCGGGCTGATCGAGCGCGCGGTCGACAACGTCGGCCGCATCATCACCGACTTGAGGCCCAGCATCCTCGATCACCAAGGCCTGTGGGCCGCGCTCGAATGGCAGGCGCACGAGTTCGTGCAGTCGGCCGAGCTCGAATTGGCCTGGCACATGGAGGTGCAGCCCGGCATCGAGCTGCCCGAACCGGCGGCGATCGCGGTGTTCCGCATCTTCCAGGAGATGCTCAGCAACGTCGGCCGCCATGCGAAAGCCTCGCGGCTCGACATCCGCATCGAGGCCGATGCGTCGTTGCTGCGCATCGCCGTGCGCGACAACGGCATCGGCGCTCCGGCCCATGTCTTCGAAGCTGCCACCGCCTACGGCGTGCTCGGCATGCGCGAGCGCGCACGCCACTTCGGCGGGCGCATCGAGATCGAGAGCGAGCCCGGCGCCGGCAGCGTGTTCCAGCTGGAGATGCCGCTGTGACGAAGCCCAAAGACATCCGCGTGCTGATCGGCGACGACCACCGCATCGTGCGCGAAGGCCTGAAGCAGGTGCTGGGCGACCTGTCGAACGGCGTGCCCGAGATGCTGGTCGTGGCCGAGGCGCAGACCGGCCCCGAGGTGCTGGAGAGCGTGGCCGCGCTCGGCGGCACGCAGGGCCTGGACGTGGTGCTGCTCGACATCGCGCTGCCGGCGCGCGACGGCCTCGACGTGCTGCAGGCGCTGCGCAAACAGTGGCCCGCGCTGCCGGTGCTGATGCTCAGCACCTACCCCGAGAAGCAGTACGCCGTGCGCTGCATCAAGCTGGGCGCGGCCGGCTACCTCAACAAGAGCGCCGATCCGGACGACATGGTCGGTGCGGTGCGCAAGGTGGCGGCCGGCGGCAGGTATGTGTCGGCCGCCACGGCCGAGGCGCTGGCGGCCGCCGTCGGCAATGCATCGGCGCTGGGCGCCGAGGCGCTCTCGCACCGCGAGCACCAGGTGTTCCGCCTGCTCACGGCCGGGCAGACCGTGAGCGAAATCGGTGCGCAGCTCGGCCTGGCGCCCAACACGGTCAGCACCTACCGTGCGCGCATCCTCGAAAAGACCGGTACCAAGAACGACGTCGAGCTCGCCTTGTATGCCGAACGGCACGCCAAGCCGACATCCATGTAGTGCTGGCCCTACACGGCGTCGACCGGCCTCCCGCGATTTCGCGTGAAGAGGCGTGAAGAGGCCGCGCAGGTGCGCAACCGGCCCGGCCCTTGCATCGCTGCTGCATCTTTTCAACGAGGTGCACCATGTCCCTACTGCCTGACGCCAAAGCCTGCGACCCCTACGACGCCGACCGGCCTTTGGTGATGCGCTGCGCGTGCGGGCGCGACCATGCGCCCGGCGAGCATGTGGGCGCCATCGAAGACTCGAACGCCAAGCTCGAGGCCAGCCTCATGAAGGCGCTGTTCCCGGTCGACAGCGTGCGCCGCAACTTCCTGCGCGCGGTGGGCGCCAGCACCGCGCGCGCCGCGATCATGTCGGTGCTGCCGCTGGGCGCGCTGCAGGCCATGGCGCAGGAGAAAGGCCCGCTCGAGAAGAAGGATCTGAAGATCGGCTTCATCCCGATCACCTGTGCCACGCCCCTGATCATGGCGCACCCGCTGGGCTTCTATCAGAAGCAGGGCCTCAACGTCGAAGTGGTCAAGACGGCGGGCTGGGCGCTGATCCGCGACAAGATGCTCAACAAGGAATACGACGCCACGCACTTCCTGTCGCCGATGCCGCTCGCGATCTCGATGGGCGCCGGCTCCAACGCGGTGCCGATGAACGTGGCGACGATCCAGAACACCAACGGCCAAGCCATCACGCTGGCCAATAAGCACAAGGACAAGCGCGACCCGAAGATGTGGAAGGGCTTCAAGTTCGCGGTGCCCTTCGAGTACAGCATGCACAACTTCCTGCTGCGCTACTACGTGGCGGAAGCGGGCCTGAACCCCGACACCGACATCCAGATCCGCGTGGTGCCGCCGCCCGAGATGGTAGCCAACCTGCGCGCCGGCAACATCGACGGCTATCTCGGCCCCGACCCCTTCAACCAGCGCGCCGTGTTCGAGGAAATCGGCTTCCTGCACATCCTCACCAAGGACCTGTGGGGCGGCCATCCTTGCTGCGCCTTCGGCAGCTCGACCGAGTTCATCCAGAAGAACCCCAACACCTTCGCCGCGCTCTACCGCTCGGTGCTCACGGCTTCGGCGATGGCGCGCGATCCGAAGAACCGCGAACTCATCGCCAAGGTGATCGCGCCGGCGCAGTACCTCAACCAGCCCGAGACCGTGCTCACGCAGGTGCTCACCGGCCGCTTCGCCGACGGCCTGGGCAACATCAGGACAGTGCCCGATCGCGCTGACTTCGATCCGATCCCGTGGCAGTCGATGGCGGTGTGGATGCTCACGCAGATGAAGCGCTGGGGCTATGTGAAGGGCGAGGTCAACTACAGGCAGATCGCCGAGAAGGTGTTCCTGCTGACGGATGCCAAGAAGCACATGAAGGAACTGGGCCAGACGCCGCCCGAAGGCGCTTATCCCAAGTTCACGATCATGGGCAAGGTGTTCGACCCCGCGAAGCCGGAGGACTACGTCAAGAGCTTCGCGATCAGCAAGATGGCCTGACGCCATGCACAAGGTCATGAACCTCAAGGCGGCGCTGCTCTCGGTCTTGCTCTTCGCCGTGTTCCTCGCGGTATGGCAGGTGGCGACGATGTCCGCAGGCGGCGCTGCCTCGCAGGCCGGCATGTCGGCCGAGCAGATCGAGTACCAGAAGATGCTCGGCAAGGATCCGGGCCAGGTGAAGTCGGCGGGCTTCCCGACGCCGGGCGAGATGGGTGCCACCGCGTGGAAGCACCTGTCGAATCCCTTCTACGACAATGGCCCCAACGACAAGGGCATCGCGATCCAGCTCGCCTGGTCGCTGGGCCGCGTGGGGCTGGGCTTTCTGCTGGCTTGCCTGGTCGCGGTGCCGCTAGGCTTCGTGATCGGCATGTCGCCCTTGCTGCAGAAGGCCTTCGATCCCTTCATCCAGGTGCTGAAGCCGATCTCGCCGCTCGCATGGATGCCGCTCGCGCTCTACACCATCAAGGACTCGTCGGTGAGCGGCATCTTCGTGATCTTCATCTGCTCGGTCTGGCCGATGCTGCTCAACACCGCCTTCGGCGTGGCCTCGGTCAAGCGCGAGTGGCTCAACGTCGCGAGCACGCTGGAAGTGAAGCCGCTGCGCCGCGCCTTCCGCGTGATCCTGCCCGCGGCCGCGCCGACCATCCTCACCGGCATGCGCATCAGCATGGGCATCGCCTGGCTGGTGATCGTGGCGGCCGAGATGCTGGTCGGCGGCACCGGCATCGGCTACTTCGTGTGGAACGAGTGGAACAACCTCTCGCTCACCAACGTGATCTTCGCGATCCTGGTGATCGGTGTCGTCGGCATGCTGCTGGACCTGGCGTTCGCCGGCCTGCAGAAGAAAGTCACTTATGTGGAGTGATCGCTCTTTCCAGGCCCTCGCCATGACAACCAACGCTGCTGCGGCTCGCCCCGGCGCCGGCTTTCTGCGCATCGAATCGCTTTCGAAGTCCTTCGTGCCCGGCAAGCCGGTGTTCGCCGACGTGTCCTTCACGCTCGACCGCGGCGAGTTCGTCTGCATCATCGGCCACTCGGGCTGCGGCAAGACCACCGTCCTCAACGTGCTCGCGGGCCTCGACACTGCGTCGGGCGGCCACGTGTTCATGGACGGCCGCGAGGTGGCCGGGCCGAGCCTGGAGCGCGGCGTGGTGTTCCAGAGCCATGCGCTGATGCCCTGGCTCACGGTGCGCAAGAACATCGCCTTCGCAGTGCAGTCGCGCTGGCCCGACTGGTCGGCCGCGCAGGTCGACGAGCAGGTGCGCAAGTTCGTCGCGCTGGTCGGCCTCGACGGCGCGATCGACAAGAAACCCTCGCAGCTCTCGGGCGGCATGAAGCAGCGCGTGGGCATCGCACGCGCCTTCTCGATCCAGCCCAAGATGCTGCTGCTCGACGAACCCTTCGGCGCGCTCGACGCGTTGACGCGCGGCACGATCCAGGACGAACTGATGAGCATCGTGCGGCAGACGCAGCAGACCGTCTTCATGATCACGCACGACGTCGACGAGGCCATTCTTCTCGCCGACCGCATCCTGCTGATGAGCAACGGCACGGAAACGGCCGGCGGCTATAGACCCGGCAACATCGCCGAGACCGTGGTCAACCCGCTGCCGCGCGAGCGCACGCGCGCGGGGCTGCATCACCTTGACGGCTACTACGCGCTGCGCAACCACATCGTCGACTTTCTCGTCACGCGGGCCAAGGCCTCGTGAGCCCTTTACCCATTTCAATCAGGAGCATCCGCATGAACCGCAACGACATCACCGAAAAGATCATCACCGTCAAGGTGGCCAAAGGCATCCAGTGGGCCGACGTGGCCAAGAAGGTCGGCCTCTCGAAGGAGTGGACGACGGCCGCCTGCCTGGGCCAGATGACGCTCGACGACAAGCAGGCCAAGATCGTCGGCAAGATCTTCGGCCTCACGCCCGAGGAGCAGAAGTGGCTGCAGGTGGTGCCCTACAAGGGCTCGCTGCCGACGCCGGTGCCCACCGATCCGCTGATCTACCGCTGGTACGAAGTCGTGAGCGTGTACGGCAGCACGATCAAGGAACTGATCCACGAAGAGTTCGGCGACGGCATCATGAGCGCGATCGACTTCAGCATGGACATCCAGCGCCAGGCCGATCCGAAGGGGGATCGGGTGAATGTGGTGTTGTCGGGGAAGTTCCTGCCGTACAAGACCTACTGACGATCGGCGTCGAGGCGCAAGGCGTCAGGGCTTGTCGAGCAGGCGTCCGAGCAGACTTTCCAGTTGCCGAACGTCTATGGGTTTGGTGAGGTGGGCATAGAAGCCGGCGTCGAAACTGGTATCCCGGTCCGACGCTTGTCCATACCCGGTGACCGCGATCAAGGCCGGAGGATTGGCGACCTCGCGGCGAACCCTTTGGGCCACCTCCACGCCGCTGAGGCCCGGCAAGCCGATGTCCATCAGCACCAGGTCGGGTTGCTCGTTCTTGATCGCCTCCAGCGCCGCATACCCGTCGAAGGCGGTGCTGGTGACGTAGCCCAGGTTGTCGACCAGGACGGACATCGTCTCCGCCGCATCCATGTTGTCGTCGACGATGAGAACCCGCTTGCCGGCTTCCGGCCCATCGGCCCTGCGCATCTCCAGAGGCACCGCGATGGTCGGCAGATGGATGACGAATTCGCTTCCCTGGCCCGGCACGCCCTTGCTGAAAGCGCTGATCTCGCCGCCATGGAGCGTCACCAGTTGCTGCACGAGCGTGAGCCCCAGGCCCAGCCCTCCCTGCGAGCGGGAAACGTCCTGATCGCCCTGGGCGAACATCATGAAGATTCGAGGCAGATGCTGGGGCGGAATGCCGGGCCCGTCGTCGCTCACGCTGATCTCCGCATCGCTGCCCGCCGCTTGCAGGCGGACCTTGATGTGCCCGCCGCCCGGCGTGAACTTGACGGCGTTGTTCAGCAGATTGCAGACCACCTGGATCATGCGGGCACGGTCGCCGCTGATCCATAGGTCCTTGGCGGGCGTGTCGAGCGCAAGCGTATGCCGTTTGGTGTCGGCCATCGGCTTCACGGTCTCGACGGCTTCCGCGATCACCTCGGAGAGCTTCACCGGCTTGGCTTCGAGGTGAATCTTGCCACTCGTGATCCGGCCGACATCGAGCAGGTCGTCGACGAGCCGCGTGATCTGCTTGAGTTGACGCGAGATGATGCCGGACATTCTCTTCAGCGTCCCGCCCTCCGCGTTCGGATGTTCGACGATCGCCAGCGCGTTGGCGATCGGTGCGAGCGGGTTGCGCAGCTCATGCCCCAGCATCGCCAGGAAGGTCGTGATCCGCCGTCCTTCGTCCTCGAGAATGGACGCACGCCGGCGCTCGGTCAAGTCGCGCGTGACCTTGGCGAATCCCCGGTGGCGACCGGTCGCGTCGAAGAGCGCGGTGATCACGACGCTGGCCCAGAACCGGCTGCCGTCCTTTCTCACGCGCCAACCCTCGTCCTCGTATCGTCCGACCTCGCGCGCTATTTCGAGCTCCTTGTCGGGGAAGCCCGTCGCGGCCACCTCGGGCGGATAGAAGACCGAGAAATGCCGGCCGATGATTTCCCCGGCTTCGTATCCCTTGTTGGCCTTCGCCCCGGTGTTCCAGCTGACGACGTAGCCGCCTGGATCGAGCATGAAGATCGCGTAGTCCTTGACGCCGTCCACCATCAGCCGGAAGCGCTCTTCACTGGTGCGAAGCAGGTCTTGCTGTCTTTGGCGTTCCGTCAGATCCCGGGTGATCTTCGAAAAACCGCGCAGCGACCCGTCCGGTCCGGTCAGCCGGGTGATGACGATGCTGGCCCAGAAGCGCGTCCCGTCCTTGCGAAGCCGCCAGCCCTCGTCCTCGAACGCCCCCACCTCGGCCGCGACCTTGAGCTCGTGCTGGGGCCACTCCTTCTCCAGCAGCTCCGGGGGATAGAACAGCGAGAAATGGCGCCCGATCACCTCTTCGGCCTGGTAGCCCTTGAGCTTTTTCGCCCCGGTGTTCCAGCTGAGAACGATGCCGCCGGGGTCGAGAAAGAAGATCGCGTAGTCCGCGATCGTATCCACCATGAGGCGGTAGTCAGCGTCCGTGACGACGCCCAGGTCGAGGGGTCTGCTGACGTCAGCCATTGTTCTGGTCTCGATTGAAGGCGACAAGGCAGGCATATGGCCGTTTTCGGCGGGAGAAAGTCGTGTCGGCGCGACTTTCGTATGGATCGTCCGACGCCAGGGTGCGCAAATGTCCCAAGCCGGCGTAGGAGGCCTACACCCGCACCACACCGGCGTCGATCTTCTCGACATCGGTATGTAGAACATGCGCGGCACGCGCTTCTGCGCGAGGACGCGAAGGTCCTCGCCACCAGCTCGCGCGGCGTCCTGGCCGGGAAGTCGTTGGCCGCCACGATCAGGAGCGGCGACTTGAAGAGGCCGGCCACCGGCACGAAGCTCTTGATCGGATCGAACGTGAGCTTGGCCTGCATGTACTTCGCGATCAGCGTCGAGCTGTCGCCGAGCAGCAGCGTGTAGCCGTCGGGCCGATGTCCCCGGCGCTTGAGCCAACTCAAGCGCCGGATTGTCCGACAAGCGGCAATGGCCCGGGGCGCCCTGGCTTCAGCTCTTCAGGTGCAGCGCCATGGCCGGATCGCTCACGCCCGGCTTGCCGGTTTCGACACGGCCGGCGAAGCGGCGTTCGAAGTTGTCCGACGTGACCGTGAAGTCGTACCAGTCGCCGCTCTTCTGAAGGTTCCAGTGCTGCGTTTCGGTCGTGCCGACCCGAACCTTCATCGTCCAGGGGCCTTCGCTGAGGTAGGCGTTGGGTGTGACCGTCACGCGGCCGGCTTCCTTGCCGCTGTTGTGCACCCTCAGATAGAGATGGCCGCTGTGGGCCTGATAGCCTATCTGGACTTCGGGCTTGAATGCCGCGGTGTCGTGGAACAGCGCGTCGCCCTTGAAGCTGCGCACATAGCCGTTGGGGCCATAGACCCAGAGCTCGTACTTGCCGCTGTCGGAGAGGCCCGTGTTCCAGGTGTCGGTCAGCGTCTTGCCGGCCTCCACGGTGTAGCGGCGCGGAATGCGGTCCAGGTGCAGCTTGTCGTAGACGTGGAAGACGGCGCCTTGCTTGCCGCTGTTGGCGAACACCAGCGACAGCATGCCGCGCGGCTCGACCCGCGCGCTGGTGTGCAGCTCGTAGGGCAGGGCGCGCGAAAAGCGCGTGCCCGTTTCCTGGAACAGCGGCTGCGGCATGGCCGGCGCCACCGGTGCAGGCAGCAGCTTCTGCCCGGCTTCGATCGCGGCGTAGTTGCTCATGTCGGGCAGCTGGGGCCACTTCGGATCGTTGGGCGTCTTGAAGTCGAAGGCGGAGCTCAGGTCGCCGCACACCGCACGGTGCCAGGGGCTGATGCTGTCGACTGTGATGCCGAAGCGCTTCTCGAGGAACATGCCCACCGAGGTGTGGTCGAAGACCTGCGAGTCGACCCAGCCGCCCTTGCTCCATGGCGAGACCACGTACATGGGCACGCGCGCGCTCAATCCCCAGGGCCGCACGTTGCCGCTGATGGTGTCTTCGGGCTTGAGGTAGCGGCGCGCCGGGTCGGAGAAATACTCGCCGTCCAGCGGCACCGTCGACTTGCCCGCGAGCGTGCCGTCGGCGTTGTACGAGGGCACGGCGGGCGGCGGCAGGTGATCGAACAGGCCGTCGTTTTCGTCGAAGGTCAGGAAGAACACGGTCTTGCTCCAGCTTTCGGTGCTGGCGGTGATGGCGTCCAGCACCTGCGAGGTGAAGTCGCCGGCCTTGGCGGGGCTGGAGCCCGCGCCCGGATGCTCCGACTGCCAGGCGGCCGGCAGCACCCACAACACCGCGGGCAGCGTGCCGTTGATCACGTCGTTGCGCAGATCGGCCAGGGTCCACTTCTTCATGCCCTTCTCGTAAAGCGGCGAGCCGGAGGTGGCCGTCGCGTTGCGGAAGCTCTCGAACGCGAGGCCGCCGTGCATGGCGCCGGTCCAGTTGTCGTTCGGGTCCTGGTAGATGCGCCAGCTGATGCCGGCCTTTTCCAGCAGGTCGGGCAGCGTCGGCCACTGGAAGGAGGAACCGGCGTAGGTGTAGCCGGGGGTCGGCATGGTGCCCTTGATCCAGCAGCGCAGGTTGTTGGGTTCCGCGTCGGTGTCGGTGCTGTTGATGCCGCGGCGGCCGAGCTCGGGGTTGAAGTTCGAGCCCGACCAGAAGACGATGCGGTTGGGGTCGGTGCCGGTGGTGATGGAGCAGTGATAGGCGTCGCAGATGGTGAAGGCCTCGGCCAGCGCGAACTGGAAGGGAATGTCCTCGCGCTTGTAGTAGCCCATCGAGTACTGGTTCTTGTACTTCGGCCACTGGCCGAACTTGCCCTGGTTCCAGGCCGCCTGCGAATCCGAGAAGCTGTGCGGCGTGCTGGGCACCAGGAGCGCGTTGGTCTTTTCCTTGTCGAGGTGGTAGGGCGGGATCTCCTTGGTGCCGTTGGACTGGAACCAGACCGGCTTGCCGCTTTCCAGCGGGATCGGGAAGCGGTCGCCGAAGCCGCGCACGCCGCGCATCGTGCCGAAGTAGTGGCTGAAGGAGCGGTTCTCCTGCATCAGGATGACGATGTGCTTGACGTCCTGGATGGTGCGGGTCTCGACGGCCGCTTCGACCGCCAGTGCGCGGCGGATGGAGGGCGGCAGCATGGTGAGGGCGGACGCGGCACCCAGGGTGCCGGCCGTCTTGCGAAGGAAGTCGCGTCGTTGGGGATTGTTCATGGTCATGGTTGCAACTCGAAGATGTGAAGGACGAGGAGGGGGATGGGTCAAGGCGCCCAGCTCAGGGATGGCGAGGGGACGTTGTCCGCCGTCGAGTCATCGGACTTCTCCGTGGTCGGTGCCGGTTTGCTTGCCGCCGTCGCGCCCAAAGCGCCGCCATCGGAGCCGGAGCCACCGCCGCCGCACGCGGCGAGGCTGAGCAGAAGAGCGGCGGTGCAGAGGCCGCGGGTGAAGAAGACAGGTTTCATTGCGGGATTCCTTGCTGTGTATTGAGGTGGCTTGTCCTCGAGGAGCTTAGGAAGCGGACGTGACAGGAAAATGAATTTAGCTCAATGAACTTTTGATAAGTTACTGAGCTCCATTCAATACAATCCGCAAGCCGTGCACCGCATGGCCGGTACGCCTGGAAACCCGAGAACATGAGCTTTGAAAGCACGAGCAGTGGCAACCACACGCACATCGAGACCGCAGCCGAGCGCCTCGCGCAGGCCCGCCACCTCATCGCCGACCTCGACGGCACGCTGATCCGCGAAGACGAGCCGGTCCCCGGTGCTGCGGAGCTGCTGGCGCAGTTCCGCGACCGTTACGTCATCGTCTCCAACAACTCCACCCACACGGCCGGTGGCGTCGCGCGCCGGCTCGCGCGCATGGGGCTCAAGGTCGCGCCCGAGCGTATCGTGCTGGCCGGCGAAGAGACGGTCGCGTTCATGAACAGGGAGCATCCGCACGCGCGCATTCTTCCGATGGCGAGCGCCGCGCTGCAGCGTCATGCACTCTCAAGCGGATGCATGCTCGTCAGGACCGATGCCGAGTTCGTGCTGCTCGGCCTCGATCCGCACTTCAACAGCGCGCGCCTCGACCTCGTCGCCAACCAGCTGCACCGCGGTGCGCGGCTGGTGGTGACCAACGGCGACGACAACCATCCCGGGCCCGGCGGCAGCCTGGTGCCCGAGACCGGCGCGCTGCTGGCTGTCGTGGTCGCGGCCAGCGGCGTGCAGCCCTGGCGCGTGATCGGCAAGCCCGGTCCGCTGCTGTTCGAGGAGGGCCTGCGCCGGCTCGGTGCGGCGCCGGCCACGACGCTCGTGATCGGCGACAACCCGGCTACCGATGCGCTCGGAGCCGCGCGGCTGGGCTTGGACTGCCTGCTGGTCGGCGCCGCGCCCGGCGCCGATGCACCCACGCTGGCCGCGCTGCTGCGCGCGCGGGCAGCCTCAGTAGCGCTTGAGCGAAAGCACGTCGAAGGTCTGGCGCAAGGTCTTCACCGAGCGGTCGTAGTCTGAGAGCGCGAGGCAGGCGATCAGCGCGTCGATGATCGCCAGCTGCGCCAACCGGCTGGTCATGGCCTCGGTGCGAAAGCTGGTCTCGCGCGCCATGGTGAAGAGCAGCACGTCGCAGAAGGCCTGGATCGGCGACTTGCCGAAGTTGGTGATGCAGATGGTGGAGGCGCCGGCCTCCTTGGCCAGGCGCGTGGCCGTCACCGTCTCGTGCGTGCTGCCCGAATGCGAGATCGTGACCACCGCGACCTCGGGCCCGGTGAGCGAGGCGCTGATGGCCTGCACGTGCGAGTCGACCACCACCTTGACGTCGAGGCCGATGCGCAGCATCCGGTAGTGCGCGTCTTCGGCGATGGTGGCCGCGCTGCCGATGCCGTAGATCTCGATGCGCCTGGCCTTCTTGATCAGCTTGACCGCCTTCTCCATCGACTTGACGTCCAGTGCGGCCTGGGTGTCGTGCAGGGTCTGCACGTTGCTCTGGAAGATCTTGCGGATGGTGGTGTCGACCTTGTCGCTGGGCTCCAGGTCTTCGTGGATGAACTGTACCGGCCGCACGATCTCCTGCGCCAGCGCGATCTTGATCTGCTGGAAGCCGGTGGCCCCGAGGTTCTTGCAGAAGCCCACGATGCTGCCCTCGCTGGAGCCGGTGCGCTCGGCCACCTCGCTGACCGACATGTGGACCACTTCCTGCGGGTTCTTGACGATGAAGTCGGCGATGCGCTGCCCGACCGGCCCGAGCGAGGGCCAGAGCGTCTCGATGCGTGCCAGCACGGCCGAGATCTGGCCGTTCGGGGCCGCGGCCTTGGCCGGCTTTCGGGGGGACTGCTGCTTCATGGGCGCCGAGCTTACTTGGCCGCCAGCCGCTTCACGCCGGCGCCGCGCACTTCGAGCTTGACCTGGTCGAGCACCTGGCCGCGCGCATCGAGCAACTCCACCACGTGCCGGCCCGGCCAGGGCAGCCACTGTGCGCTGCTGCCGCGCGCGAAGAGCTTGCCGTCGATGCGCCACTGCAGGCCACGGCCCTCGGCTTCGAAGCGCACGCGCTGGTGACGCGGCGGGATGTCGGGGTCGAGCGCGATGATGGTGCCGTCCGAAGGCGCGGTGATGCGCGGCGCCGACTCGGCCGCGGCGCCAGGGATGGCGAACAGCGGCTGCTCGGTGCCCGCGATGAACCATTCGTCGCGCGCTGCTTCGAGCTCGTCGCCGAAGCGCACGCGCGAGCGCACCAGGCCGGGCGGCGGCGCGGGCGCGCGGCTGGCTTCGTTGCGATGCAGAAAGCCCATCAGCTCGGCCCACACGGGCGCCGCGCCGCTGGTGCCGCTCACATCCCACATCGGCGCGCCGCTCGCATTGCCGACCCACACGCCGACCGTGTAGCGCTCGGACCAGCCGATGGCCCAGTTGTCGCGCATGTCCTTGCTGGTGCCGGTCTTCACCGCGCTCCAGAAGCGCGTGCCGAGCACGCTGTCGAGGCCGAAGGTGCGCGCACGCGCGTTGGCATCGCTGAGGATGTCGCCGATGATGAAGCACGCGCGCTCATCGAGCGCGCGCCGGTCACTCCCTCTCCCGCTGGCGGGAGAGGGCCGGGGTGAGGGTGGTGCCTGAAGCAAGAACCGCGTCTCCCCAACCCTCCCCCCATTCGCCAGCGTCCGATACGCATTCGTCAACCCCAGCAGCGACACCTCCGCACTCCCCAGCGCCAGGCTGTAGCCGTAGTAGTCCCCGTTCTGCGCCAGCGGCAAGCCCACTGCGCGCAGCTGGCGCGCAAAGGAGGCCGGCGACACCATCACCAGCGTGCGCACGGCCGGCACGTTGAGCGAGGCCGCCAGCGCGGTGCGCACCGACACATGGCCCTTGAACTGGCGGTCGTAGTTCTGCGGGATGTAGAGGCCGCTCGCGGTGCTGATCTGCGCCGAGGAGTCGTCGAGCAGCGAGGCCGCCGTGAGCCGCCGTTCGGCAATGGCCTGCGCATAGAGCAGCGGCTTGAGCGTGGAGCCCGGCTGGCGCTGCGCGAGCACGCCGTCGACTTCGGCCGCGCGGCTCAGCTCGCCCGAGGAGCCGACCCAGGCCAGCACCTCGCCGCTCGCGTTGTCGAGCACCACCAGCGCGCCGTCCTCGACATTGCGGCCGCGCAGCTCGCGCAGGTGGCGTTGCAGCGTGGTAAGTGCAAAGCGCTGCAAGGGCGCGCGCAGCGTCGTGCGGATCCCGTCTTGCTCCCTCTCCCTCTGGGAGAGGGTTGGGGTGAGGGCGCGGCGCGCCAGATGCGGTGCGATTCCTTCGCTCGCCTCGAATGCCTTGCGCTGCAAAGCCGCGCTCGCAAACATATCCAGCGCCTCGCAATCCACCTTGGTGCCCGCTTCCATCGCCCGCAACACCTCGCAGGCGCGCTGCGCCACCAGCGCCGGCTTCGCATTGGGTGCGCGCACCAGCGCCGCCGCCATCGCCGCCTCGCGCGCGTCGAGCCCGTGCGGCGCCTTGCCGAACAACGTGCGCGAGAGCGCGTCGATGCCGACGATCTCGCCGCGGAAGGGCACGGTGTTGAGGTAGGCCTCCAGGATCTGGTCCTTGCGCCAGTTGCGCTCCAACTGCTGCGCCGCCACGGTCTGCCCGAGCTTCTGCGTGAGATTGCGCCCGCCGCTGCCGCGCCGCAGATCGTCGTCGAGCAGGCCCGCGAGCTGCATCGTGATGGTCGATGCGCCGCGCGTGCGCGTGTTCCACGCATTGCCCCAGGCCGCGGCCGAGACCGCGCGCCAGTCGACGCCGCTGTGCGCGTAGAAGCGCTTGTCCTCGCTCAGCACCATGGCCGTGCGCAGGGCCGGCGACACCTCGGCCAGCGCGATCCACTGGCCGCGGCGCACCTGCGGGTCGGTGCGCACGCGCTGCAGCAGCTCGCCGTTGCGGTCGAGCACCCGCGTGTCCGAGGGGCGGAACTCGCGCCGCACTTCGTCGAAGCTGGCAAGTGCCTGCGCCTCGCCGGCGAGGGTGGCAAGCAGTGTCAGCGCCAGCAGGGCGGCTCGGGTGCGTGGCATGGGGCCGCTAGCTTGCCACAGCCAGCCACCTCGGCCTAGCCGGCGGCCACCTGCTGCACGTGCGTGCAGATCGCGCCCGGCGTGGTGAACCAGACCTCGCCCCGGTCGCGCATGCGCGCCAGGTGCGACAGCGCGCGGCGCAGGTGCCGCAGCCGGTAGGGCTGCCCGACGATGTAGGGGTGCAGCGCGACGCCCATCACCAGCGGCTGCCGGCGCGACTGTTCGAGCATCTCGTCGGCGTTGTCGATGATCATCTGCGCGAAGTCCTTGGCGTCCATCTGGCGCGCGACGATCATCGGGATGTCGTTGAGCTCCTGCGGGTAGGGCACCGACCACAGCGTGCGGTCGCCGCGCGTGCGCATGGGCACCGGCTGGTCGTCGTGGCACCAGTTGAGCGTGTAGCCGTAGCCGGCTTCGACCAGCAGGTCGGGCGTGAGTCGGCTTTCCGAAATCCACGGCGAAAGCCAGCCCACCGGCGCCCGGCCGCTTTCCTCGCGCATGCGTGCGCGGCACTGCGCGAGCAGGGCGGCTTCGGCGCTTTCATCCATGTCGGCCTGGCGCTCGGAATTGGTATGACCGTGGCCGATGAGCTCGTCGCCGCGCGCGACCGAGGCCGCCACGAGTTCGGGACAGTGGTCATAGAGAGCGGTGTTCAGCAGCGTGCTCGATGCGAGGCCCAGGCTGTCGAAGAGTTCGAGGCAGCGCCACGCGCCCACGCGGTTGCCGTATTCGCGCCACGCGTAGTTGAGCACGTCGGGATGCGGCGCCGCAGGACCGATGCAGGCCCCCATGCCTTCGCCGAAGGCGAAGTGCTCGAGGTTGAAGCCGATATAGACCGCGAGCCGCGCGCCATTCGGCCACGCATGGTCGACACGGCGCGTGATGGGCAGGTAGTCGAAGCGGCCGTGCGCGGGCAGCGGGCCGGGGTAGCGGGTGGTCATCGATGCCTCCGGGTTGCTTTTCGAAGCGCCGCAAGTTGCATGCCGATGCATGAAAGCGGTCTGGGCCTACTCGCGAACAGGTGCCCGCGCCGGTTGCGGCAGCGCGGCGTACTGAGCATCTTGGATGGGCACATCCGGTAACCAGCTTCACGCAAAGGCGAAGGGCGGATACCGGCCGGACACCGGCGCAGCCGATGATGGCTTCGTCGGGTCTACCCGATCGACCGAAACTCAAGGAGAACCAAATGAAAACACTGCTCGCACTGCTCGTTGCATCCGCCACCCTGGCCGGCTGCGTGGCCGTCCCCTACGACAGCGGCCGCCCGCCGCCGCGCTATCACGGCGCGCCGGGACAGGGCTACGGCGACAGGGACCGCGACGGCATACCCAACCGCTACGACCGCGATCGCGATGGAGACGGTGTGCCGAATCGCTACGACAGCCGGCCGGGGAATCCGTACCGCTATTGATCGATCGTCGATCAAGACCTCAGCAGGCTGTGAAGCTCCTGGATTGAACGCTTGGGGTGAATTCCAGGCGGCAGGTGAGGGGCGACTTGCTTCGCGAAGAACTGATCCGCCTCCGCTTTCGATTGCCACACTTCAATGATTCGCCAGCCCCCTTCGATGGGATGCGCTGTGTGAAGCACGAACCCCGGCGCCTGCTTGAGACCGTCGGAGAGTGCGCTGAACATGCCTTCGTAACCCTGCCGGGTTTGGCCTTGGACTTCTGCGGTAACCAGGACTGTCATGATTGCTCTCCTTCTTGACGCAGGGATACTGCCTACTCCGTGGGCGGAAACGCCGGATAGCGGGGCAGGGGGTCGGCGAAGTGCACCCAGGGCAGGCGCTTCGACTCCCAGTAGTGGAGCGTGGGCGGCACCCGGCCGGGGTCGTCCAGGCTCCCGATCGTGATGTCGATGAGCCCCGGAATGTAGTCCGCGGTGAAGCTGATCTGCGTGCCGCAGCGCGCGCAGAAACCGCGGCGCGCACCCGGCGAGGACTCGTAGAGGGCCGGCCCGTTGTCGGGAAAAACCACCTGCGATTCCTGGTACATCGCCCAGGCCACGGCCGGCGCCGCGTTCGCGCGCCGGCACATCGAGCAATGGCACAGCGCCGCCATCACCGGATCGCCCGTGATGCGGTAGCGAACCGAGCCGCATTGGCAGCCGCCTTCGAGAACAGAGGGGTTTGGCACGAAGTCTCCTTTTCTTGCAGATGTCAGTCTCGGCAGGGTTCGCTGCTACGGGGCGCTTGCGGAAGCTGTTTGTCCAGCGATTCGCGGTAGCGCAGGCAGCCCCGGAGGAACTGTGGCCAGTCGGGCACGACAGGGACCGGATCCGAGCGCTCGGGCAGCAGCGCCCACAAGGCCGGGTGATGCCAGCACAGCTCGTGGCCCGTGCTGTCGCGATGTTCGCGGATGCCATGGCGCAACTTCTTCACTTCGGCGACCAGCTGGTCGCGCGACATGTTGTCCAGATCGGTGTCCATGCCGCCTCCTTCACAACACCACTTCGTAGTGGCGAGCGCTTCGGTCGTACTCCACCATCATGTCCTGTACTTTCCGGGGAACGACAGCCGTCTCCGCATCCTCGCCCGCGAAACCGTGGATCGCCTCGAGAGATGCCCACTGGGTGACGACCAGGAACTCCACACCCAGCGCCTGGGAGCGACGCAATATCGATGCGCTGATGAATCCGGGCATCGTGTTCAGCGCCGGAAAGGTCTCGATGCGCAGATGCTCGACATAGGCATCTGCCTGGGCCGGCTTCGCCAAGCCTCGCCAGTGACGCGAAATCATGAGTGGACCTCCATGGTGCGCGCCTCAACCTGAGGTGCACGAGTGAGCCAGCTCCCTGAGTGTTTGAACCTGCCAAGTGTGCTCGGCTTCGAAGGCCGTCGGGTCGTTGACCGCATAGCCGCCATAGGCATAGACCGAGGCATAGGCAGCATAGCCCGCCGCTTCGAGAGCCTGCCCGGCAAGTGCCTTGGCCACGGCGTAGGTCGCGGAGACTGCCGCATGGGCCGAGCCGTCGATCGAGTTGGAGCCGCGATGGCTGTTGGCCACGGCCGCGGTCTCCTGCGCGGCCTGGAGCAGCGCGGCCCGATCCGACCGGCCTTCGACAAAGGCCGCCAGAACCGAGACGCCGCCGATCGCTCTGGGGTCTTCGAGCAGGTGCTGTACGCGGCGAACACAGGCAAGACCGAAGGCGAGGCGAAGCGGCTCGTGCTGCTGCGCATCGATGCCGAGTTCGGCCGCGAGTCGTGAGAGTTCCTGGCTCATGGCAGTCTCAAAGGACTTTCCACTTGAGGAGCACGGCGGCGACCGCCGGCAGGCCGAAGATCAGCAGAAAGATCGGCAGCTCCTCGGCCACCGAATAGCCGGCCTTCGCCACCCCGATCCACATGTTGACCGCGGCGATCACGAACCAGAGCGCCACGAAGGCAATGGTCGCCGTGCGCATGGCATCCGCGAGGCCGTTGGACAGGAGCTTTGCCGCTCCCAGGCATGCCGCAAGAAGCACGAACCCTCCGACGATGAAGATCAGCGTGCGCATCAAGGTCCTTTCTGGTTCAACGGAAAAGCGTAAAGGACGAACGGCTCCGGATCTTCGATGGCGCCCGCCGCCGCGTACAGGCCGCGAGCCGCCTCGTTGTCCGGCTCCGTGGCAACCCAGGCTTCGGTGCAGCCCAGCGCCCTGGCGCGCGAAAGCAATGCCGCGACCAGCCGGCGGCCGATGCCCCGGCGTTGGTGGCTGGGCGCGACGCCGACCTCGTTGATGAAGAGCTGCGCACGCTGGTCGGGGTGGATGTAGTGGACGCCGGAAGCCATGCCCACGACCTGCTCGCCATCCAGCGCGACCGCCAGATGGTGCCGCGGATCGTTCAGAAACTCCTCGGCGAGCTTCGACTGCACATCGAAGTCGAACACGTCCGGCGCAACGTTCGCAAGCACCTCGGCCTCTTCGGGACCCAGCAATCTCACGACGACGGATGCGCCTTTCATGAAGCTCTGCCGCTAGGCATCCATGACCAGCTGCGTCTGCGTGACAACGGCGCACAGCTTGCCTTCGGCGGAGCGGATCGTCGTCTGCCACACCATGGTGGTCCGCCCGCGGTGGAGGGCGAGGCATTCGCCCGTGATCGTCGTGTTCGCGCGCGCGCCGCCGATGAACCTGGTGCTGGAGTCCGTGGTCGTCGTTCGCTTGCCCTGCGGCATGTTGATGAAGGTACCGACCGCACCGAGCGTGTCGGCGAAGGCCATGTAGGCCCCGCCATGCAGGATGCCGCCGGTGGTGCAGAGATCGGGCCGCACGGCGAGCTCGGCCACCACGCGCTCCGCTTCGAGCGCGACGATGCGCACGCCCATCAGGCCAGGGAACAGCGGGTTCAGGATCTGCTGGACGGCTTCGACGGAGGGGAGCGGCTGGGCTGTCATGGGTCGGCTCTCGTGTTCTTGATGTAGGCCGGTGCCTGCGCATGATTCTCGTAGCCGCCGTACCTGGTGGAAGAGGGGTAATACTCCGCGCCGAACTGCACCTTGCCGGCAGCCTCTTCACCGGCTTCGCTGGCAATGAAGGCGAGCATCAGATCGGTACCGGCGGAAACGCCCGCCGACGTCCAGACCTTGCCGTCCTGCACGTAGCGCTGCTCAAGCACCTCGACATCGCCGAGCGCGCGCAGGCGCTCCAGCGAGCCCCAGTGCGTCGTTGCCTTCCTGCCCGAGAGCAGGCCGGCCGCGTGCAGCACGAAGGCGCCGGTGCAGACCGACATCACCGCTCTGCAGTTCTTTGCCTGGTGGGCGACGAAGTCGACGAACACGGGGTTGTTGACTTCCCGGCGCGTGCCCTGACCCCCTGGAACGAGCAGGTAGTCCAGCGCGGGGCAATCGGCGAAGGACACATGCGGGTTGATCGACAGGCCCTTCGCGCAAGTGACGGGCCCGGGCGATTGGCTCACGATGAGGCAGTTCTGCGGGCCGTCGGCATGCCGGCTCCACATGGTGAGCATTTCCCACGGACCCACGAAGTCGAGCTCCTCGACTTGCTCGAAGACCAGGATGCCGAAGTTCATGAAGCTTCCTTCGAGGGCCGGTATGGCTGCGCCCCGAATCGGTTCGCCGACCTGGCGCGCGCTCGTTCGGCCTCGATCTCGCGGTCGCGCGGGTCGGCGGTGGTGACCAGCGACTCGATCAGAACGCGGGCCGCGGTCGCGACGTCTTCCACCGCGCGGTCGAAAGCCTCCTGATTGAGCCTGGACGGGCTGTTGAAGCCGCTGAGCTTGCGCACGAACTGCAGGGACGCAGCCCGTATTTCATCTTCCGTCGCGGGAGGTTCGAAGTTGAACAGCGTCTTGATGTTTCTGCACATGGTCGCTCCATGAGTTCGGTCTTCAAGTCTAGAAGGATACGCAGGCCATTGCTTTGACGCGCAGCACGGCCTCCTGCTGGAACTGCGCCTTGTACGCCGCGACGAGTTCCTGCACGGCGCTCTCGTTGGCCGTGTCGTCGGGATGAATGAGCTGGAGCACCTGCGACGCCTCTTGAACGATCGCGCCATCGGCGCCGCGCCACTGCCCTGACGCGGGCGACACGGTCAGGCCCTGCGGAAAGCGCGGCGTGACGGTGCCTTTCAGGAACTCGGCCCATTCCGCGGGCGTCACCACGCCGCCGCGGGGTTTGCCGGTACCGAAGAACAGCGAATCGTGGACGAGCGCCTGCTCTCCGCTTGCGCAGCCGGTGCCGTGCATCGGCGCACATGCGGTGAGCATGGCCGCCAGTACAGTGATAAGCGCGAAGCGGTCGAGGGACATCACGCCCCGCGTTTTAGCGCGTCTCTTTTCGTTTGCGCAAGCCGTAGGCCAAAAAGCCAAGCCCCAGAGCTGCGATGGGAAGCAGGTACAGCAGCACGCCGAGCCGGGGTTTGCTTCTGTCGATCACGGCCTGCGTGGGATCGGCTTTGTCCACATACACATGCACCGAGCTTCCCACCGGGAAGCGCGCCACGACCGCCTCCACCGAAGCGGCATCGCGCCATCCGTCGCCGGCAAAGAAGTAGCGATCGCTCTGGTACGCCTTACCGCCCACGTTGTAGCGGTAGACGATGCGCGGCGAGAAGGATTCGCCATGCGTGGCCGCCGTGCTGCCGCTGGATCGAACCGAGGCCTCGACGACCGTTGCGCCGACGGGGATGAAGGAGGAATGCGCTTGCGACTGCCGCACGTAGGAACCGAGCGCGGCGTAGATGAAATAGAAGGCCGCGATCAGGATGACGAGACCACCCACGGCGATGTCATAGCGGCGTGTGGGCACCGGGTATTTCCTCGAGCGCGTAGTACACGGCCTTTCCGTGCTGCTTGGCGAAGGCCACCATCTCGTCGGCGCCCGCAGACGCACCGCCGATGCGCAGGCAGCCATCGCACTGGGCGACCAGCCTGCGCGAGATGGGGTGGAAGATCTCGTTGAACACGGCATCTCCAATGCGCTTGGAGCCCGCGTGCTCGATGAGCGGAAGCGCGAACCACTCGCCCATGACGGGCAGGTGGCCGGCGCGGAACAACTGGAGCGAGGCTTCGGTCATCGCCGCGACGTTCCGGGCGATGAGCAAAGGGTCGTCGTTCGTGCCGGAACGGTAGGGGCCGGCGACCAGGATCATCTGGGGGTTCACTCTTCACTCCTGTTGGGCAGGCGGTTCTGCTCGGTGGCTTTGGTTCCGATCACGAGGGGCTGATAGAAAGCCCCATCGACACGCTTGACGTCCTGAAAGCCGGCTTTGTGCATCAGCTCGCAGAGCTTGTCGATGGAAACGGCGTAGTACTTCGACCGCATGGCGTATGTCTCGACTTCCAGAGTGGAGAGATCTTCCTCGATGAAGAAGAAGCTCAGGTCGTAGTGCTCGCCCACGAAGTCCCAGACTTGGAACAGCAGATAGCGCTTGCCGTTCTCGGCGCGAACGCCATAGGGCTTGACGAGATTCTTGCCTCGCGCTTCCAGCGCATAGTCTCTGACGGAAATGATGCATCCACCACCCGTGCGCAGGCAAGCGATCATCTGCCGGAACGCAAGCAGAAGATCATCGTCGGTGAGCAGGTGCGGCACGGAGTTGTCGCACGAGATGACCAGGTCGAAGCGCGAGCCGTGAAGAGCGTGCGCCTCGCGCATGTCGCCCACCGAGAAATCGATATCGATCTTCCTGGCGCGCGCTTCATGTCTTGCTCGCTCGATCTCCTTGGCGGACAGGTCCGAGCCGGTCACCGAATAGCCCCGCTGTGCGAGCGCGATGGCTTGGGTCCCGATCCCGCAGGACACGTCCAGCACGCTTCCGCAGCCCGGCCATTCGGACTCGATGAGCCTGGAGAGCTGATCGCCTTGTCGACGAACGCTGGCATCCCAGTCCTGGTAGATCAGGTGATAGAAGGGAGCGAGTTCGTCGTAGAAGTCCGTCATGTGCGGGCTACCCCTCACTCGGTTCGCGAAAGAGCCGGCCACCCGGCACGAGCGGCTCTGCGCATGATGGACTGAACCACCAATCGATGGAAGGGTGCGATGAGCCGGATGTACGTGCGCCCCAGGAGGTTGTGGCAATGCACGACGGTGGACACGACCAGGTAGGGCGCGCTTTCCGTGGCGACGGTCCGCGTCTGGTGCAACACCGACACCCGGAAGTCCAGGTGCTTGTCGTCTTCGCCCAGCAGGATTTCGTGCGTGCCCTTCTCATAGATCTTGAAGATGGAGATGCGGTCGTTGCGCGACCTGGAAGAAGGGCTTTTCAGGTGCCCCGAGGTCTTGAGGCCGAACCCGGCAACGAGCGTGTCACGGATTCGCATCAGGCCTGCTACCCACGGCGCTTGCTGGGAGAAGAGAAAACGCGCAAGCAGCTCGGGATCGGTGATCGCATCCTTCGGCAGGCGGACCGCGTAGGCGTCGGCCAGGTCCGTCGTCGCATACACGCGAGCGACGCGTGATTCGCCGGGAAGTGCCACGCAGGCTACAGACCAATCTTCGTCATGCATGGGGAGTGATTCGGTCGCTCACACGGGACGCAACTGCTCGTCGAGAGAGCGGGTCTTCTCGGTCACGACATCGCCCGTATGCAGCGTCGACTTGCGCTCGATCAGCATGAGGTGGCATTCCTCTTCGGCCACCGGGTTGTGGCGTACGCCCTTCGGAACGACGAACATCTCGCCTTCGCGGAGCTCGACCGGGCCGCTTTCCATTTCGATGCGCAAGTGACCCTTGAGCACGAGGAAGAGCTCGTCCTCGTTCTCATGGCTGTGCCAGGCCAGCGAGCCGCGAACCTTGGCGACCTTGATGTAGGCGTCGTCGACCTCCGCGACGACGCGCGGCGACCAGAACTCGGTGAGCGAAGCAGCGACCTGCTTGGGGGAGGCGACATTCGGCATGGATTCTTTCTGTGGGGTGAGCGTCAACTGGCGTGAACACGCGAGGCTTCGATCTTTCCAAGCAGCCATTGCAGCCCCGCCAGATGCTGCTGGTCATGGCTGCAAAGATAGTGCACCAGGCTGCGCAGCGACAGCGGGCCGTAGCCTTCGAACACTGCAGTGCGATCGAACTGTTCGTCGGTCAGATCGGTGATGAGCGCGAGGGTCTTCGTGCGTGCCTCCCTGAAAGAGGCGAAGACGGCGGCCGTGTCGGCCGTGGCGTAGGAGCGCGACTTGGCAAGCTCCTCGCTTTCGATGGATGCGAGCAAGGGGTTGGACTCATTCAGCGTGCGCTGGAAGCGCACGTGATAGCCCTCGATCTCGATGTCGCGCACATGGCAGACCTGCTCGATGGCGGTGAATGCTTCGCTGGGCACGCCATCCCAGGACGGCGGTGCCCAGTGCTTGAACGCCGCCGGAATGGCGGCGTAGTGCGCCTCCAGCTGTTGTGGGAAGCTTTCGAGTGCGTGGAGCGTGATGGGGTTCATGAGAATTGCGTGAGCTGCGACTGCCGGCCTCAGGCTTGTGAACGCTTCCGGGCCGTGACTTCGATCTCGATCTTCATGCGCGGGTCCGCCAGCCCGGCAGAGATCATCATCGCCGCCGGGCGCACCTCGCCGAAGTACTTGCGCAGCACCGGCCAGCATGATTCGAACTCGGCGCCGTTCGGCAGCACGTAGGTGACACGCACCACGTCCTTCATGTTCGCATCGGCCCGCTGCAGCGCGGACTCGATGTTCTTCAGGCACTGCTCGGCCTGCTCGACCACGCTGTCCGAGATGGTCATCGTTGCGTAGTCGAAGCCCGTGGTGCCTGAAACAAACACCCAGTCGCCATCGACGACGGCGCGCGAGTAGCCGATCTGCTCTTCGAAGGTGGAACCGGAGCTGATGAGTTTTCGGGTCATGGGGTATCCATCGAGGTGAAGTGGAGGAAAAGATCGAAGGCAGGCGTTCTTATCGAAAGAAGTTCAGGCATCTTGTGGCTCGACACCTGACTCTCCTCCGAACTGAGGCAAGGCATCGTTGATGGTGTGCCATGCTGCCTTGTGGCTGACGAAGTAGTGAGCGAAGGGTTTGGCCGGTAGCTCGCCCTCGATAGCGCCCGCGGGAACGCCAACTACATTGGAGAAGCGAGCATCGCTGGTGTAGACGTGCGAGCCGCAGACCTTGCAAAAGTGGCGCGTGACATTCTCGGTGGCCTGGAAGACAGAAAGAGAAGCCTGCCCTGAGAAGCTGAGTGCTTCCTTGGCGAAACTCACCCAGGTGGTGAACGCGGCGCCGCTCAAACGACGGCACTGCCCGCAATGGCATTGGACGACGCTTCGTGGTGTGCCCCCACAGCGGAACCGGACTGCTCCGCAGAAGCAGCCGCCGGTTGCGACGATGGGTGCGGGTGCTTTCATGAGGGGTGTGAAGAAAGCGCCGAAGGGTTGACGCAAGCGGCGCCGCTGGGCGTCTGCTTGATTGACGTGTTAGATGCCTGTTGCATTCCGCAGCCGTTCGATTTCCCCCGCAGCGATGTCTCGGTGAAATGCTGACTCCTCGAGGGTGATGTACTCCTGGAAGGTTACGACAGCGCTCTCGAGATCTCCGGCGAGCTCATACTCCGATGCCTGGAACATGTACCGCGTCAGCAGGCGGTTCGACTCAGAGTGTTCGCTGGGTTGTTTGAGGTACTCCGGCATGAGCTCCGGCGCGACTGCGTAGACCCGTTGTCGTAGCTCGCTGATCTCCGCCAAGGCCTCGCCAACCCGTTCGATGTTCTCTCGCACCGGTGCGAGTTTTGCGTCGCGAATCTCGCTCGCCGCATGATCGAGCAAGGTGGCAGCCACCGACAACAGACGATGAATGGATTCAGGCGTTGCCACGATTGATGCACCTAGCGATCGAGGAGAGCGGCCCGACCCGGATCGCCGAGACAGGTCCGCCTGTTGGAAAGGTTAGACCGCATACTGCCACCGCAGACCATGCGGGAGTGAACGCGGGCCGAAGACGAAGTGTAGGACGCGACGGCGGCTCTTGCCTGCGGCCTTGGACGACGCGTGCAACAGCAGGGGGCGCATGACGAGGGCCGCTCCTTGCTCGGCTTGGCACCTCATCTCTGTGGCTGCGTTGCGGGTGAGAACGGCAACGTTGGGCTCAATGCGGCCGTGAAGATGCGAACCAGGGACAACACGAAGAGGGCCGTCATCCGCTGTACAGGCGTCAAGATGGACGCGCACGGCGACCAATTCCTCCAGGAGGTCGACAGGCGCTTGAACGAAGAGCGATCCCTCCTTTTCCGACCAGCCGCGAAGGCTTGGTTCGTCGACCCGATCAGCGACGGGAATGCTGAGATCCTGGTGTATGGGCACCAGCCAGTTGTGTGCGAGGGACTTCTCGAAGTACGTGCATTGGACGGCAACATGCTCTGTCGGAACCAGCAAGGATGGAGCCATGTGCTGGCGAAGGCGCCGCGCCAGCGAGGCGCACCACGACTGCGGCAGCAGGCAACGCGTGCCGCCTGAGGGCGTGCTGAGTTGCAAGTGGGCAGAGATGGATTCGCATTCTTCTGCCCGTATCACGTCCGGGACGAGCGAGAAGCCTTCGGCCGCGAACGAATCGGCCTGCGAACGGAAACCGATCGGACAAGGTGATTCGCTGAAACGACAGGTTGGCCGGGTCACATGCGGCCCTGGCATCAAGACGGTTGCGGACCGTCGTAGCCCTCGATGATGACCAGGTCGATGGTGGAAACAGGCACACGCAACTTGAGCGCTTCCTGATACTCGGCCGACTTCCAGCAGTCGAGGGCAGCCTGGTACGACGGGAACTCGATCACGACGTTGCGCGTGCGGCTGGTGCCCTCGGGATTCTCGAAGCGGCCGGCGCGCACGAGGAAGTGCGCCCCGAACATCTTGAAAGGCTTTGCATTGGCTTCGACGTAAGCCTTGTAGGCCTCCGTGTCGGCGACGTCGACCCGGGCGATCCAGTATCCCTTTGGCATTTGCGTTCCCCTTCGATCGCAGGAATTCTTGCTCAATTGCCGGGAGGCCGGCAACTCAACGCGGAAACTTGAGGCACCTGAGACGTTGACGGCTCAAGTGGGCTTGAGGCGCACGACGGGCCGCTGCGGCTTGCGGCGCGCAACTTCCTTGAAGCCCACGCGGTCGTACATCGACTTGGCACCGAACCACATCTGATCGTCATTGGCCCGGCCGGGTTTGTCCACGGGGTAGGCCTCGAGCAGCTTGGCGCCCTGTTTCCTGGCGTAGGCAATGGCTCCGTCGAGGAGCGCCTGCGCCACGCCCTGGCCGCGACGCTCGGATGGCACAACGAAACAGATGATCGACCAGACGGGCCGGTCGTCGACCGCCTTCATCACGGGTGAGCGCTTGAGCCTGGCATATTCCTCGCGTGGGCCGAGCGATACCCAGCCGACCGGGACTTTGCCGCGATAGCCGATGAGGCCTGGTGGCGTGCCGGCGTCCACGAGTTCTTTCAGGTCCGCGCGATCGGCGTGAGCACGCGTTGTCCCTGAGGGCAAGGCTCCGTGAGCGCCGCTTCGGCGGTAGTGCATGCACCAGCACCCACGAGCCACCGAGCACCCCTTGGCATTGAACAGCGCTTCGAGGTCAGGCCAGCGCTCGGGCGTGAGGGGCAGGACTGTGAGCTTCATGGGGCTTGCTCAGGGCGCCATGTCGGCATGCGCGGGCCACTCTTCACTTCGCCGCCTCCACCTTCACCCGCCCATTCGGCACCTCCCCGAACATCTCCGGCGCATACAAGGCCTCGACCCGGCTCGGCGGCAGCGCAAAGTCCCCGACGTTGTTCAGGCGAACCGTGTACTCCATCTTCACCACCCCCTTCGGCAGGTGCTGGTAGTAGCTGCGGAAGGCCTCGAAGCTGCGTTCCTCGAAAGCCGGCCAGCCGGCGCCGGAGCGCTTCTCGCCCTGCGTCGCGATCTGCGAATCGCGGCCCAGGCCGCCGCCGAGGATGGTGGCGCCGCCGGGGATCGGGTCGGTGATCGCGACCCAGGTCATGTCGGCGCTGGCGTTGACTTCCAGGCTCACGCGCAGCACGTCGCCGCGCGTGTAGATGCCCTGCACGGCCTGCTCGACCGGGGTGATGGTCTTCTTGATCGCATAGCCGGCCGCGAAAGGCGCCTTGAGCTGCACGGCAGCGATGGACTGCAGCGTGAGCCAGGGCTTGCCGCTGCCGGACTGCGTGACCAGCAAAGTGTCGCGCGCCGCGTTCGATGCCGGCCAGGGCAGGAACATGGCGTTGTTGCGCAGGTTGCCCGGCGAGGCGGGGGCGCCGAAGGCCGTGGTCTGGTTCGGCGCGCCGCCGGCGTCGCTGGTCTTGATGCGCTCGACCTTGCGCCAGTCCACCTGGGCCTTGATGGCGCCGAGGTTGGCCGCGGTGATGCCCGCGACCGGCGCGCTTTCGAACTGCTTCGAGAATTTTTCCAGCGCCAGCCCGCCCCACAGGTTGGCGGTGGTGGTGTGCCACGCGCCGTTCTGCTGGCGGCCGATGAAGCCGGTGGCCAGCTTGCCGATGTCGTCCTTCCAGGCCGGATCGTCCAGCACGGTGAGCAGCAGGCGTGCGGTGTTGACGTCGCCGTTGGTCATCAGCCACCACCAGTAGTCCTCGCGCTCGGTGCTGAAGACCAGCTTGGTCCCTTGATAAGACAGGCGCGCCTTGAGCACGTTGTCCGCCTCGGCCATGCGCTGCTGGCGCTGCGGCACGTCTTGCACGCGCTTGAGGATGTTGAGCCAGTCGATGACGGCGCTGGTCGGCCACTGGTTGGGCGCGATGGTGATGCTGCCGGCCATGCGGCCCTGCGCCTTGCCGTAGCGCGAGAGCGCTTCCAGTGCGGCGAGCTTGCGCACGTCGAGGTCCTTCTGCGGGCTCCAGAACTCGCGCTGGATCCTGCCTTCGACGAAGGCGATCAGGCCCTGCTCCATGGGCGCGCGCGCCGTATCGGGCAGCGCGAAGGCCGGATCGAGCGCCGCCGCTTCATGCGTGGCCGCGAGCAGGTAGGCCGTCAGGATGTCGCTGCCGCGGTTGGCTTCACCGTCGCGCGGCGGGAAGTAGTTGGCCAGGCCGTCGCTGTCGAGGTAGCTCGGCAGCTGCGCCACCACCGTCTGCCAGGCCTTGCCGTCGCGCAGGCCGATGGACTTGCTGGTCTTCTGCTCCAGGCAGGCATAGGGGTAGGCGGCGAACCAGTCGCGCACGCCCGTCAGGCCTTCGGCCAGCCGGGGCTGCAGGGAAAGCTTCAAGCCGCCGCGGCCGGGCAGGGCGTCGGCGGGCGGCGCCACGTCGAGCGTGAAGGGCCCGTCGAGCTGCACCAGCGTGGCCTGCTGCACCGTCAGCGGCACGCCCGGCACGATGCGCTGGCGCAGCTTGAGCGCATCGCGCGCGCCGCCGATCGTGTCCTTGGCCTCGATCTCCCACAGCAGCGCCTCGGCGCGCGTCTGCGCGAGCTGCGCGGGCGCGGTCACGCTCCATGCGAGCTCGCGCGCCTCGCCGGGCGGGATATCGACCGTCTGCGCCTCCAGCTTGAGGAGCGTGGCACGCGGCGTGGCTTCGACCTTCATCGCCTTCTGCGTCGTATTGCGCAGCGTGATCTGGGCGCGGAACTGGTCGTCCTCGCGCACCAGCGGCGGCAGGCCGCTGACGATCTGCAGGTCCTGCGTGGCCTGGATCGAGGTCTGGCCGGTGCCGAACAGGCCGGTGCCCGCGTCGGCCACCGCGACGATCTTGAAGGTGGTCAGCGCGTCGTTGAGCGGCACCGTCACCGTGGCCTGTCCGTTGGCGTCGAGCACCACCGCCGGGTTCCACAAGAGCAGGGTGTCGAGCAGCTCGCGCGTCTGGCCCTTGCCGCCGCCGCCGCCCGCGGGCACGGCCTTGCGGCCGTAGTGCCGACGGCCGACGATTTCCATCTGCGCCGTCGAGGTGCTCACGCCCCAGCTGCGCCGCTGCAGCATGGCTTCGAGCAGCTTCCAGCTGTCGTTGGGCATCAGTTCCAGCAGCGCCTGGTCGACCGCGGCCAGCGCCACCTCGGCGCCGGCGGCTGGCTTGCCGTCGGGCAGCTTGGCCGAGATGGTGACCAGCGCCTTGCCGCGCACCGGATAGCTGGGCTTGTCGCTCGACACCTTGACCTCGATCTGATGCGCCTGCGTGCCGACGCGGATCTCGGCCAGGCCCAGCCGGTAGGCCGGCTTGCTCAGGTCGACCAGCGCGGTCGGCGCCACGTACTCCTTGCCCTCGTACCAGAAGGCGGTCCACCATTCGCGCGGCGCCTTGAAGCCCCAGGTGAAGAAGCTGTACCACGGCACTTCGCGCAGCCGGCCGCGCAGCGCGAGCACGCTCACGTAGGCGTTGGGCCCCCACTCGGGCTTGACCCGCAGGCTCACCGTCGGATCCTGGCCGTTGAGCTGCACCACCTGCGTCTCGATCACGCCCTCGCGCTCCACCGACACCAGCGCAGTCGCAAAGCGGAAGGGGCTGCGCACCTGGAACTTGGCCGTCTCGCCGGGCTGGTAGCTCTTCTTCTCGGGCAGCACGTCGATGCGGTCGTGGTCCTCGCCGCCGAACCAGAGCTCGCCCTGCTTCGTGACGTAGACCGAGCTCGCGGCGCGGCTGTCGCGGCCGTCTTTGTCGGTGGCGCTGGCGATCAGTTCGACCTGGCCGGCTTCCTTGAGCTCGGCCTCGCACAGCAACAGGCCGCGCGCATCGCTCTTGCCGCTGCACACGGTGCCGATCTCCTTGACCTCGGTCTTGTTGTCATAGGTGTAGAAGCCGCCCACCATGCGCTTGCGGCTGGTGGTGGTGATGCGCGCGATGGCACGCACGTTGAGCGTCACGCCTTCCTGCGGCTTTCCGCTCAGTCCAAGCGCCAGCGCCTGGAACTTGAGCTTCTGGCTGGTCGAGACCCAGCCCTCGGTCTTGATGCCGGCGATCACGGCCGCGGGCCACAGCGTCTGCACGCTGCGCAAGGTCTGCACCTCGCCGTTGGGGTCGGAGTAGGTGGCTTCGAGCAGCAGCTCGCGCGGCGTGGCCTTGGCAACGGGAATCTTCTCGATCGTGAGCTTGCCGGCGCCGTCCTTGCTGAGCGTGAGCGGCAGCTTGTCGGCGATCACCCGCAGGTCCTGTGCGGCCGAATCGGATTCGTCGGCGTCGACCGCGATGAGGCCATCCTTGCGCGGCGGCGAGAAGCTGAAGGCGTCGAAGTCGGCGAACGAGAGGCTTTTGGCTCGCACCGCCGCCGACACGCGCACCGGCAGGTTGGCCGCGGCGCCGCCGGCCACGTAGTTGATCTGCACCTCGGTGGGCAGCGAAGTCGCGGCCACCAGCGGTTTCTTCTCGCTGGGCGCGATGCGGCCTTCGAGCACTGGCAGGCGGAACTCCTCGACGCGGAACTGGCCGGTGCTGGAGCTGCGCATGCCGCCTTGGTCGCCGTCCGTGCCTTCCTTGCCGCTCTTGAGCTCGACCTGGTAGACGCCGAGTTTGGCCGCGGACGGAATCGCGAAAGTGTTCTCGCCGCTCTGCCCGCCGGTCGCGGTCTTGCGCCACTTGAGCGGCTGGGTGTACTGCTGGCCGCTGCCCACATGCGTCACGACCAGCGTGTCCGGCAGGGTCTGCGGCAGCCCGAAGCCTTTGCTGGTCTGGGTGCGGATCAGGTGCTTCATCGACACGGTTTCGCCGGCGCGCAGCAGCGTGCGGTCGAACACCGTGTGGGCGACGCGGTCGGGCTGCGGCTCCAGGCTGGTCGGCACGTTGAAACGCCAGGGCTCGATGCCGCGCTGCCAGTCGCTCCAGGTGAAGGCGAGGTCTTCCACGCCCTTGTCGTCCTTGGCGCGGGCGCTCACGAAGTAGGCGTCGCCGCTGTAGTCGTCTTCGGTGGAGCAGCTCGGCGCGTTCGGCGCGATGCCGGCGAGCTGCACCAGCCCGCGCGCATCGGTGCTGCCCGCGGCCACCTCGCGGCCGGTGCAGTCCGAGACGCGCACGGCGGCGTTGGCCACCACCTTGCCCTTGTCCAGCGTCGTGACCCAGGCCACCGCGTTCTCGCGCCCCAGCTTGAAGTGCACCGCGAGGTTGGTGGCCAGCGCCGTGGTGCGCACGTACATCGTGCGGCCGGTGCCGTAGCGCTCGTCGAGCAGCGCGTCGCCGAGTTTTTGCGATGCGATCTCGAGCACGTGGAAGCCGGGCGTGAGCGGGATGCCGATCACCTCGAAGGGCCGCGGATCGCCGCCCTCGGCCTTGGGCATGTCCAGCGTCTTCACGTTGGCCTGGCCGCCGAGCAACGAGACCATGCGGGTCTGGATGCGCTCGCGCTCGTCCTTGTCGATCACCTTGGGCAGCGCACCCTTCACGTCGCGCGCGGCCTCCTTGCGGTCGATCGTGTAATTGCTGTCATAGCGCCGGACCTTGCGGAACCACGCGATGATCTCGGCGTCGGTCTTCGGGTTCATGTCGCTGACCTTGCCCGGGGTGAGCGCCTGCACCTGCAGCGCGGGCTCGACGCGCCGCACCGTCACCGGCATCAGCGCCGCGCCGCCGGGCTCGGCCAGGCGCTCGACCACGCCGAAAGGCGAGGCGGCGAACTTGGCCAGCGGCGGCATGGCGCCGGTCGCGACCTTGAGCGGAAAGCTGTCGGGCGAGGCCAGCGCGCGGCCCGAGGCATCCACGAACTTCGCCGGCAGCTCGATCGTGAAGGGCGTCTGCTCGGCGAAAGGCGGTGGGAAGCTCACCGAGTCGACCACCGCATCCTCGGCGGCGTTCTCGTCGTCGAACTTCGGCTTGATCGTCTTGCCGCCGCCTTTGAGCGTGATCTGCGCCGCCAGCTTGCGCGACACCGGCGCATTGAACTGCAGCACCATCGGCTTGAGCGGCAGGCAGGCCGACTGCGCGCTCTCGCGCTCGCAGCTGAAGGACACGGCGAAGGGCTCGCGCACCTGGAAGCTGAGCCGCCGCTCGATGTTGTTGAGCACGCCCGAGGGCGTGGCGACGCCCTTGCCGTAGACCAGTTGCACGCGGCCGCCCGGCGTCAGCGTGCGATTGCACTGCAGCGTGACGAAGTGCAGCGGCGTCTTCTCGGCTTCCTTGTCGCGGCTGAAGGCCTTGAGCAGGGCAGTGCGCTGCTCGCCCTCGACGAGCTTGACCGGAATGCGCTCGCCGACGCCGTCGGCCTGGCACCAGACGTTCTCGCGCACGCTCTCGAGCGTGGCCGGCCCGTTGAGTTCGAGCATGAACTGCTGCTCTTCGTCGATCTTGCCGTAGCTCGGCTGGTGGTTGCGCACGAAGGGGCCGCCGCTGTTGAACTGGTAGCGCTCCGGGCCGGTGAGGTCGGCGCCGGAAGCCGACTTGAACGAACTCACCCGTGTCACCGTGCAGCGCACGCCGGGCGGCAGGTCGTTCTCGAAGTCGTACACCCACTGCTTCTCGCCGGCCCAGCGACCGGTGCCCTTGGCCGCCTGCGCGTCGGTGCAGCTCACGGCCAGCGGGGCGGGTGCCTTGGGGTCGCCGAAGTTGACGGCCGCCTGGTCGAACTTGGCCACCACCTGCCGGATGCGCGCCACCTCGCCCTGCGGCGTGAGGCTGGTGATCTGCAGCGCATGGGCGCCGAGAGAGATAAAGGCCAGTGCGGCGGCCGCGAGGGCACGCGTTGTCGTTCTCGTTTTCAACAGACTTCTCCTTCGGGGCGCGAGCGTAGCGCAACTCGGCGCGTTCGCCCCTGGCACGCCATAGGCCTCCACTATGATCGATCGATATGAAACTGTTGTTGAGCCACCCTGCAGGCAACCAGAATGTGCGCGCAATGCTCGATGGCTTGGAAACAGCCGGCATGCTGGCCCGCTTCTCGACCACGCTCGCCGTATCGCCGGACAGCTTTGCACTGAAGCTGGTGCCCGAGGGGCTGAGCCGCGACCTGCTGCGGCGGCGCTTCAAGGTGCCGCGCGAGAAAATCCTCCAGCACCCCTGGCGCGAGGTAGCGCGGGCCCTGTGCAACAAGGTCGGCTGGAGCTATCCGCTGCGCCACGAAAATGGCTTTGCCTCGATCGACGGCGTGCTGCAGGATTTCGATCGCTTCACCGCCGGGGTCTTGCCGGGGGTGCACCGGCAGCACGGCCTGGGCGCCGTCTACACCTACGAGGACTCCGCCCTCGACACTTTCAAGGCTGCGAAAGCGCTGGACCTGAAATGCGTCTACGACCTGCCCATTTCCTTCTGGGAAGTAGGTCGCCGGCTGATGGAGGATGAACTGCAGCGCCTGCCGGCCTGGGCCGGCGCCATGGGCGGCGGCATGTCCGACTCGCCGGCCAAGCTGGAGCGCAAGGCGCAGGAGCTGGCGTTGGCCGACCTGGTAGTGGTGCCCAGCCGCTTCGTGGCCGACTCGCTGCCCTCCTGGGCCGCGCAGAAGGCCAAGGTGCTGTCGCCCTTCGGCTCGCCGGCAACGACCGGCACGCCCTCGCGAGAGGCGCCCGATCCGTCGCGGCCGCTGCGCGTGCTCTTCGTGGGCTCCATGGGCCAGCGCAAGGGCCTGGCCGACCTGTTCCAGGCCATGCAGCTGCTCAAGGGCGAGAACATCGAGCTCGTCGTCATGGGCTCCCTGCTCAACGACCTGGCCTTCTACCGCAGCCAGTACCCGGGCTTCACGCACGAGAAGGGCCGCCCGCATGCCGAGGTGCTGAAGCTGATGCGCAGCTGCGACGTTTTCTGCCTGCCCTCGCTCTACGAAGGGCGCGCGCTGGTGATGCAGGAGGCGATGAGCCAGGGCTTGCCGGTCGTCATCACGCCCAACACCGGCGGCGAGGATCTCGTGATCGAGGGCAAGACCGGCTTCCTGGTGCCCATCCGCTCGCCCGAGAAGATCGCCGAGAAGCTCGCCTGGTTCAACCAGAACCGGCAAGAGCTTCCCGCGATGAAAGAGGCGGCGATGCAGCATGCGGCCAGCTACACATGGCAGAACTACAGCCAGGTCGTGATCGACGCGATCCGCAAGCTGGCGCCGTAGCGAATCCACCTGCCTGACCGCCGAGCAATGACGCCCGGCACCCCTCCGATGAATCGCTACTGGGAAATCGATGCGCTGCGCGGCTTGATGCTCGTGCTGATGACGGTCACCCACCTGCCGACGCGCTTCACCGATCCGCTGGGGCAGCCCTTCGGCTTCGTCTCGGCGGCCGAGGGCTTCGTCCTGCTGTCGGCCTTCGTCGCCGGGCTGGTCTACACGCGCATCGGGCAGCGGCAGGGCGTCGATTCGATGCGCCGCGCCTTCTGGCGGCGCGCGCTCAAGGTCTACATGGCGCAGGCGGCGACGCTGTTGTTCCTCTTCACCATCATCGGCACGGTCGGCACGCGCATCGACCAGCCGGCTGTGAAGAACCTGCTCTCCTACTACCTCGCGGATCCGTCCGAAGCCTTCGTCTTCTCGCTGCTGCTGGTGTACGAGCCGGCCTTGCTCGACATCCTGCCGATGTACATCTTCTTCATGCTGATGAGCCCGTGGGTGCTGGCCTTCGCGCTGCGCCACGGCTGGACCGGCGTGGTGGTCGCCAGCGCGACGCTGTGGGCGCTGGCGCAGTTCGGGCTGAGCGAGCGGCTCTATGAGCTGGCGGTGCGCTATCTCGGCCTGCCCGTGCCCTTCCACGAGATGGGCGCCTTCAATGCCTTCGCCTGGCAGTTCCTGTGGTTCGCGGGGCTGTGGATGGGGGCGAGCCGCAACGCGCCCGATGCGAAGCCGTTCCGGTTCCCGAATTGGCTGGTGGCGCTGGCCGCGGCGGCAGCGTTGTACGGCTTCTGGTGGCGGCACCACGGTATCAATGGCCAGGCGCCCTTCGGCGGCGACGAGCAGATGAACCTGCTGTTCGACAAGTGGCAGCTCGGGCCGCTGCGCATCGTCAACCTCGTGGTGCTCGGCATCCTCGCAGTGCGCTTCGGGCCGGCGTTCATGCGGCGCATCCCGCGAATGCGCCGGCTCGAAGCCATGGGCTCGGCATCGCTGCCGGTGTTCTGCGCGCACCTGGTGGCGGTGCTGCTGGTGCTGGCCTTCTATGGCGACAGTCAGACGGCGCGGCCTTGGTGGGGCGATGTGCTGCTGCTGGTGGCGGTGTTCGGCTGGCTCTACGCAGTTGCACGCACCGCGCTCTGGCTGGGGCGCCGGGCCCGGGCCCGGGACAAGAACGACGACGCTCCCACCGTCTGGCCGGACTGAGCATTAGTTCACGCAAGTCGATGGAAATTTCGGCACGCGCGTGGGACGGGCCGAGCCGTGCGCCGGTTCGCGACAACATCGCGGGGAGGAGAAATATGACCATCGAACTGAACGCAAGACCGCTGCGGGCCGGCGGCTACCTGTTGGCCATGCTCGCGCTCGTGGCCTGTTCGCCGCGCGTGCCCAGCAAGCTCGACGAGCCCATGATCCAAAGCCTCACCAGTGCGGGTGCACGCGCGGCCGCGCAGCGTGATGCCACTGCCTTGTGCAGCCAGCTCACCGACGACGCAAAGATCCGCCTCGTGGAGGTGCGCTTCACGGGTTCGGACATCAAGCGCTTCGATAAGCCGCAGTGGTGCGAGCACCTGAAGCTAGGCTACGCGGCCATGCCTGCCAACGTGGAGGTGAGCACCAGCGTGAACCTGCGCTCCATCGCCATCGCAGCCGACGGCAAGAGCGCAAGCCTGGAGGCGGATGTCATAGAAGAAATCAACCTGGGCGGGCGCGGCCTGCGCATGACCAGCCAGCAGAGCGCTACCGTGGTGCTGGTGGCGGGGCAGGCCAAGTACGCGGAGGTGAGTGCGCGTATCACAGGCGGGCAGTGAGCTGAGGCCATCGCGGCTCGGCACTTCGGCGCTAAGGTGGCGCCGCGACAATTGATCAGATTCCCTCGGGCAGTCCCAACCCAGAATCGCGCCTGTTCCGGCGCGTGAAGGAAGCGCAGCCGGATCCGGCTGCGCTCTTTCAGGGACGGAACAACAATGAACAAGCGATTCCATCGCGTGGTCTTCAATGCCGCGCGCGGGCTGAGGGTGGTCGTGCAGGAGACTGCACGCAGGGCGGGTGGGGCGCCGATCGTGGTGGCGCTGCTCGCGGCGGCGCCTGCATCGGCCCAGATCGTTGGAGCACCCAACGTACCAGGCCACCTGCGGCCCACGGTGCTGGTCGCGCCCAACGGCGTACCCCTGATTAACATCCAGACCCCCTCCGCGGCCGGCGTCTCGCGCAATCTCTTCAACCAGTTCGACGTCCAGCGCGGCGGCACGATCCTCAACAACAGCCGCACCGATGTGCAGACGCAATTGGGCGGCTTCGTCCAAGGGAATCCCTACCTGGCGACCGGGCCCGCGCACATCATCCTCAACGAAGTCGTCAGCGGCATACGCAGGGCACCGAGCAGGGCATCGAGGGCCAGAACATCGCCATCAGCACCGGTACGCTGACCAACACCTCGGGCGCCATCTGCGCCGACGTCAACACCACCATCACCAGCGGCGGCACCATTGCTGCCGGCAACACCGTCACCCTGGAATTCATCTGGAGCGGCAATGCTGCATGCGGTCTGGCCGTGACGGATGCCACGGGGCCGGATGCGCCGGTTCCTGTGCTGCCTGCGGAAGTGATCGAGGACTGTCTCGCACCAGGGTGAGCGCCACTTTCCTGCTGGAGCAATCGGACTAGGGCACAACAGCAGAGGCCGCCGCGGGCAGGTGCCCCGCAATCACCGACCGCCACAACCTGTACCCCTCGTCATTGAGATGCAGCATGTCCCCGCGGAACAACTCCGCGCGCGGCCTTCCGTCAGCACCGAGCATCGGCGTATAGATATCGATGGATTCGCTGTTCGGCAGCCGATTCAAATACGCCCCGATGATGTCGTTGGTCTCGCGCATCTGCGGCAGTAGCTTCTCGCGCGAGGGGCTGGGCTTGATCGAGATGTAGCTGATGCGCGTGTCCGGCAGTTCGGCGCGCACGGCGTTGGCGAAGCGGGCAAAGCTCTCCAGTATCTGCAGCGGCGAGTGGCCCTCGGCCAGGTCGTTGTCGCCGGCGTAGACCAGTACGTGGCGGGGCTTGTAGCGCACCACGAGTTCGCGGGCGAAGTAGCTGCAGTCGGCCATGGTCGAGCCGCCGAAGCCGCGGTTGATGACCACCGGCAATTGCGGGAAGTCCTGCGCGAGCCGGGTCCAGAAACGGATGGTGGAGCTGCCGACGAAGAGCACGCCGCCTTCGCCGGGCGGGTTCTGCTTGTCGGCACGGGCGAAAGCGGCGAGCTCGCTCTGCCAGCGGCTTTGGGCGGCAAGGTAGGCCTGCGAGGGCGCCGTGTCCGTGGCGGTGGGCTGCGCCTGCGATGGGAGCGCCGTCAGCAGCAACAGCAGTGCGAGCGGAAGAAGAAGGGCGAAGCGGGTTGCGGCAACAACAAGAGTCATCGTCAAAGCGTCTTCTCGATCAGCGGCCCCTTGAAGAGCACCGGCCCCGTCGGCCCGCGCTCGCTGGGCACGCCGCCCTTGGGTTCGAGGCTGATGGCCAGCGCCGGTACGGAGCGCACGTCGGCTTCCTGCGCCGTCAGCTTGAGCGCCGCGTCGCGGCCGAGCACGCCGAGCGATCGCGGCGCGCCGCCGGGGGGCAGGGCCCACAGTTGCAGCGACTTGTCTTCGCCTTCGCGGTAGGCGCCGACGCGTTGCAAGACCAGCTGGCGGTTCTTGGGGTCGAAGGTCACCAGCATGGAGGGCGCCGCCTGGTCGTCCGACAGCACGGCGACGTACTGCACGGCCGGCGCGTTGCGCAGCTGTTCGCTGAGGTTCACGCCGACCAGGACGGCCATCACGGTGGCGAGTGCGCCGGCCGCCGCCGCGCCGCGCCAGAGCGCCAGGCTGCGCAGCCAGCCGGCCTTGGGCGGCGCCGCTTCGGGCGTGGCCGGCACGGCGCGCTGGCGTGCGATGGCCTGCTGCTCTTGCTCGGCGTCGATCAGGTTGCGGATGCGGGTCCAGACGGCGGCATCGGGCACCACCGGCTTTTGCAGCTCGGCCATGCTGGCGAGCCGGCCTTGCCAGACCAGCGCGGCGGCGCGCACCAGCGCCTGTTCGCGCGCGATGGCTTCGAAGCGCCGGCGGGCGCCGCCGCGCAGGGTGCCGAGCGCATGGCTCGCGGCCAGCAGGTCGAGCAGTTGAGGGTTGGCGGGCAGGTTCATGGTGCTGCGGCTGTCTTCTTCATGCGAACCGGTGCATGCAGGTGCGAAGTTTCTCCAGGCCGCGCCGGATCCAGGTCTTGACGGTGCCCAACGGCAGCTTCAATTGCTCGGCCAGTTCGCCGTGGCTGAGGTCGCGCAGATAGGCCAGGCTCAGCACCTCGCGCTGCCGGCCTTCGAGTTGGCTCAGGCACTGGTGCAGCGCCCAGGCCTGCTCGCTGGCGTCCGCGGCGTCCATCGGGTTCGGCGCATCGGACTCGAGGGTGTCGGCCATCAGCTCGTCGAATTCCTGGGTCAGCTGGGCACGGTCGGCGGTGCGGCGGCGCAGCAGGTCGAGCGAGCGGCTGCGCACGATCAGGCCCAGCCAGGCCAGCGGCGGGCTCAGCGAGCTGCGGTAGTCGCCGGCCACGCGCCAGATGGTCAGGAAGGATTCCTGCAGCACGTCCTCGGCCCACTCGCGCTGCCGCACGACGCGCATCGCCAGGCCGAAGAGCTTGGGCGCGGTGCGGTCGTAGAGCAGGCGCAGCGCCGCTTCGTCGCGCCGGCCGATGCGGTCGATCAGTGCCATCAGTTCGGCGTCGGGGCTGGGTGCACTCATGCGCGGATTGTGGAGCATCGGTTGTCATAGGGACGATACGGCCGCGGCAACCCGACGGATTCAAGGCGGGCTGAATCCAGCAGCGCCGATGCCGCGTATGAGCGGATGAGCTTCCCCTCCCTCATCACCCTCAGACCAAAGGAATCGACCATGACCATCCGCAGCCTCTGCGCCCTCGCGGCCGCCGCCAGCCTCGCCGCTTGTTCCGGCATGGGCATGAACAGGCCCATGATGTTCTCGCAAGCCAGCCTGCCCGATAGCGTCAAGGTGCCGACCGGGCACCAGGTCGCGATGGAAACGGTCGGCGCCGGCGACATCAGCTACGAATGCCGCGTCAAGGCCAACGCCCCCGGCCAGCACGAATGGGTCTTCGTCGGCCCCGACGCCAAGCTGATGGACCGCGGCGGCAAGCAGGTCGGCAAGTACTACGGCCCGCCGGCCACCTGGGAGAGCATGGACGGCTCCAGGCTCACAGGCACGCAAGTCGCCGTCGCGCCCAACGGCACCGGCAACATTCCCTTCCAGCTCGTGAAGGCCAACCCGGCGATGGGCAGCGGCGCGATGCAGGGCGTGAGCTACATCCAGCGTGTCGCCACGCAGGGCGGCGTGGCGCCGGCCATGGCCTGTGGCGCGTCGTCGTTGGGCCAGAAGCAGGTGGTCAAGTACCAGGCCGACTACATCTTCTATCGTGCGATGTAGGCGGTTGGCAACAACACGAAACATATACTGGGCGCTCCCTTGTTGGAGCGCCCATGCAAGAGCAAACAAGCCCTGCGCCTCGCCCGTTCTGGCACCGCCTGAACACTTTCTTCGCCTTTCCCTTCCAGCTCCAGCCGCTCGGCTATGCGGCGCTGCTGGCGCTCAGCAGCCTGCTGTTTCACGTGGTGTTCTTCCTGCCGCAGGCGCTGGTCCTGCTGCTGGTGGAGCTCGGCATCGTGCTGGCGGCCAGCCGCTACGGCTTCAAGGTGATGGCGCTCGGCGCGCGCGGCATCGTGCGCGCCAGCGATTTCCCGCGCAACCTCGAGGACGAGTGGACGAACCTGCCCTGGAAGCTGTTCGCGTTGCTGGTGCTGCAGGGCGTCGTGGCCGGCTTCGTCGGCGCCTGGAGCCAGGTGCTGGGCTACGTCGCGCTGTTCGTGCTCTCGTTCACGCTGCCTGCGACCACGATGGTGCTGGTGCAGTCGGGCAGCTTCTGGCAGGCGCTGAATCCGGGTTATGTGTGGGAGACGATGCGCGCGGTCGGCTGGCCTTACGCGCTGCTGTGCGTGTTCCTGTTCCTGCTGAACTCCGGCGCGCAGATCGCGATCGTCATGCTGCTGCCGGTGATGAGCGGCTGGTTCGCGCTGCCGGCCATCAACTTCGTGATGATCTATTTCAGCTGGGTCATGGCCAGCCTGCTGGGCTATGTGATGTACCAGAACCATGCGGCGCTCGGCATCGACCTGCTGCCGGGAGCCGGCGCCGACGACCATGCGCTCGACACGCGCACGCCGGCGCAGGTCGCCCAGCAGATCACCGACTCGCTGGTGGCGCAGATGGTGACCGACGGCGACATCGTCGGCGCGCTGGCGCTGGCCTACGAAGAGCAGCGCACGCAGCCGGAGGATCTGGTCGCGCAGCGCCGCTACCACCGCATCCTGCTGCTGGCGCCGGACAAGACGGCCACGCTGCTGGACCATGGGCGGCGGCTGATCGCGATGCTGCTGGCGCGCGATCTCGCCTCGGAGGCGCTCAAGGTCTACAAGGCCTGCCGCGAGAAGGATCCTGCCTTCGTGCTCGAGGACCCGCTGGGCACGATGGCGCTGGCGCGCGCCGAGTGGCGCAACGGCGAGGCGAAGGCGTCGCTGGCGCTGCTGTCCGGCTTCGACAAGCGCTTTCGCGGGCATACCGCGATTCCGCAGGCCTACGAGCTGGCCGCGCGCGTGCTGGTGCAGGGGCTCAACCGGCGCGACATGGCGCAGCCGATCCTGACGACGCTGGAAGCGCGCTATCCCGAGAGCGAGCAGACGCAGGAGGTGCGCTGGCTGCTGCGGGAGGTGCCGCAGGGTTGAGAGGTCTTGCTCCCTCCCCCAGAGGGAGAGGGGAAAAAAGTCAGCCCTTCTGCAGCATCCGCGTCACCATGTCCTCGGGCGCCAGCCGCAGCAGGTGCGGCAGCCAGCCGAGCGCCTGCTCGCGCCGCCCGGCCTGCATCAGCCCGTTGGCGCAGAGCGAAAGCGTGTCGGCCAGGTCCGGATGCTCGGGCGCAGTCTTCAGCAGCGCCTGGCACAGCCGCTCGGCATCGGTGAACTGCTGAGCGCGCGTGAAGCGCCGCGCGAGCCGCGCCATGTCGTCGGGCTTGAGGCGCGCGCCGGGTTTGGCGTGGTCGAGGTAGGTCTTGTAGCTCGCATGCTGCAGTTCCAGCGTGGCAGGGTCCTGCGGCTTGAGCCGGAAGATGCGGTGCGCCGCGCGATGGAAGTCGTCGCCGGCGGGCCAGAGCTTCGCGGTGTTGAACCAGGCGCGCAGGGTGTCGGCGTCGTCGGGCTGGAGTTGCGCGGCCGCGCGCCATTCGGCACAGGCCGCTTCGAATTTCATCTCGCCTGCGAGACGGCGTGCCGACGCGACGTGCTGTGCAAAGGCGTCCGGTGTTTTCGAAGCCGGCGCCTCGGGCAGTTGAAGCCGGCGCCAGCGCATCGCCGCGGCCATCAGCAGGGCACCCGTCAGCAGACCGCCCAGGTGCGCCATGTAGGCGATGCCCTGGCCGCCGACGAAGTGCTGCAGCAGCTCGTTGGCGATCCATGCGGGTAGCAGGATCAGCGCCGGCGCGGTGACGTAGTTGAAGTAGAAGAAGAGCTGGTAGAAGAAGCGGATGCGCCGCAGCCGGTACATCACCGCGTACATGCCCATCAGCGCCGACACCGCGCCCGATGCGCCGAGGCCATAGCTGCCCTTGCCCGCATAGGCCCAGGCCGCCAGCGCCGACGCGCCGACCGCACCGAGCAGATAGAAGCTCAGGTAGAGGCCGCGGCCCAGTGCGAGTTCGACCGAGAAGCCGAACAGGAACAGAAAGAGCATGTTGCCCAGCAGGTGGCCGGTGCTGCCGTGCAGGAAGGCCGAGGTGATCCAGGTCCAGGGCTCGAAGGCGGCATCCTTGTTGTGGTCCTGCGACCAGCGCGTGGTGAAGGGAGCGGGCAGCTCGGCCTCGTACTGCTGCCGGTCGCGCTTCCACTGGGCGTACTGTGGATGGGCGGGCGTGATCACCGCGTCGCCGTGCAGCTTCTTCAGGAAGACTTTCTCCTGCTGCAGGCCTTCGAGCAGGGGCTCGAATTCGCCGCGGGCCAGCAGCCGCCGCGCCGCCGGCGCGTTCGCCGAGCGGGTTTCCTGCAGCCAGGCGACGAAGGGCGGCAGCTCCAGCTTGGGCAGCACGCTTTGTACGTAGAACTGCGCGGCGCGTTGCTCCGCCTTGTCTTCGGCGCGCTGCGGCCCCCAGAACACGAGCATGTTCACGAGGATCAGCAGCACGGTCATCCATGGCGGGTTGCGCCAGGTCGGCCGGCTCTCGAGCGGGATGGCGTAGAACAAGGCGCTAGAGGCTGTTGCGCCCGATGCCCTGGTAGACGACGCCTGCTTCCTTCATCGTGCCGGGCTCGTAGAGATTGCGGCCGTCGAAGATCACCGGCGACTTCATCAGCGCCTTGAGCCGCTCGAGATTCGGACTGCGATAAGCCTTCCACTCGGTGACGATGATCAGCGCATCCGTGCCGGCCAGGGCCTCCATCGGATCCTTGGCCGACGAGAAGCTGATGCGTTCGAGCAGCGCCGGCGCATCGGCGAAGTCGAGCTTCAGCACGCGCCGCGTCTCGTCGACCGCGATCGGGTCGTGCGCCACCACGCGCGCGCCGGCGCGCAGCAGCGCGTCGATCACCACGCGGCTCGGCGCCTCGCGCATGTCGTCGGTGTTGGGCTTGAAGGCCAGGCCCCACAGCGCAAAGGTCCGGTCGCTGAGGTCGGGGCCGAAGCGCTCCAGGACCTTGCGGGTCAGCACGCGCTTCTGCTCGTCGTTGACGGCCTCGACCGACTCGAGCACGCGCAGCGCCTGGCCGTTATCGCGCGCGATGCGCGTCAGCGCCTGGATGTCCTTGGGGAAGCAGCTGCCGCCGTAACCCGTGCCCGCGTACAGAAAGCTGTAGCCGATGCGCGGGTCGGAGCCGATGCCCTGGCGCACCGCCTCGATGTCGGCGCCCACGCGGTCGGCCAGGTTGGCCAGCTCGTTCATGAAGCTGATGCGCGTGGCGAGCATCGCGTTGGCAGCGTACTTGGCGAACTCGGCGGACTTCACGTCCATCACGCGCGTGCGCTCGTGGTTGCGGTTGAAGGGCGCGTAGAGCTTGCGCATCTCGGCCAGCGCTTCGCGGCCGGTCTCGTCGTCGCTGTAGCCGATGACGATGCGGTCGGGCCGCATGAAGTCCTCGACCGCCGCGCCTTCCTTGAGGAACTCGGGGTTGCTCACCACCGAGAAACGCAGGTCGGAGCGGCCGCGCTTGTCGAGCTCCTCCTGGATCACGGCCGTGACCTTGTCGGCCGTACCTACCGGCACCGTCGACTTGTCGACCACGACCTTGAAGCCGTTCATGTACTTGCCGATGTTGCGCGCCGCGGCCAGCACGTACTGCAGGTCGGCGCTGCCGTCCTCGTCGGGCGGCGTGCCGACGGCAATGAACTGGATGTCGCCATGCGCCACCGAGGCCTCGATGTCGGTCGAGAAGGCGAGCCGCTTCGCCGCAACGTTCGACTCGACGAGCTCGCCGAGGCCCGGCTCGTAGATCGGAATGCCGCCTTCGTTGAGCGTCGCGATCTTGCGCGGATCGACGTCGAGGCAGAACACGTTGTTGCCGATGTCCGCCAAACAGGCGCCGGTGACGAGACCGACGTAGCCGGTGCCGATGATGGTGATGTTCATGGGGTCAAGCTGCTGTGGATTCCGAGAGGATCTGGTCGAAGTAGGCGATGGTCTTCTTCAAGCCCTCTTCGAGCTGGGTCTTGGGCTCCCAGCCGCCGAGCTCCTTCTGCGCCAGCGAGATGTCGGGGCGGCGCTGCTTCGGGTCGTCGGCCGGCAGCGGCATGCGCACCAGCTTGCTCTTGGAGCCGGTGAGCTCGATCACCTTGTTGGCCAGCTCCAGCATCGAGAACTCGCCGGGGTTGCCGATGTTGATCGGGCCGGGCACCTCGTCGCCGGTGACCATCATCCTGAGCATCGCCTCGACCAGGTCGTCGACGTAGCAGAAGCTGCGCGTCTGCTGGCCGTCGCCGTAGATCGTGATGTCCTCGCCCTTCAACGCCTGCACGATGAAGTTGGACACCACGCGGCCATCGTTCATGTGCATGCGCGGGCCGTAGGTGTTGAAGATGCGCACGACCTTGATGCGCAGCTTGTGCTGGCGGTGGTAGTCGAAGAACAGGGTTTCGGCGCAGCGCTTGCCTTCGTCGTAGCAGCTGCGGATGCCGATCGGGTTCACGCGGCCCCAGTAGGCCTCGACCTGCGGATGGATCTCGGGATCGCCGTAGACCTCGCTGGTGGAGGCTTGCAGGATCTTGGCCCGCACGCGCTTGGCCAGGCCCAGCATGTTGATCGCGCCGTGCACGCTGGTCTTGGTGGTCTGCACCGGATCGTGCTGGTAGTGGATCGGCGAGGCCGGGCAGGCGAGGTTGAAGATCTCGTCCACTTCCACGTAGAGCGGAAAGGTCACGTCATGCCGCATCAGCTCGAAGCGCGGATGGTCGAGCAGATGCTCGATGTTGCGCTTGGTGCCGGTGAAGAAGTTGTCGACGCACAGGACGTCGTGACCCTGCTCGATGAGCCGGTCGCACAAATGGCTGCCCAGGAAACCGGCGCCGCCGGTGACGAGCATCTTCTTGGAAGCGTTGTATTGGCGCATGCTGCGAAATCACTCCGTAAGAAAAATCAGTTGAGCCGCTGGGGTAGCTGGGTACTGCGCTGCTCGTACATCTTCGCGTCGACCAGCATGCGGAACCACAATGCCTGAAAAAAAGCGAAATAGAAGCCGGTGGTGCCGTCCAGAAAGCCAAGCCGGAAGATGTAGCGGTAGACGAAATAGCTCAGCGAGCGCAGGCCGGTCGGCAGCTTGTAGTAGAGCTCCTTGATGAAGCGCGTGCGTTCCCGGGCGTCGCCCATGAGCCGCGGCTGCAGCACGTTGTCGCCGCCCAAGCGGGGGCCGAGCTTTTCCTTGGCCTCGGCATCGCTCCAGCGGTTGTGGCTCGCGATCCAGTCGCTGAGCCTGGCCGAATTCTTGTCGTGCATGAAGCCGCTGATGCGGCCGGGCGTCGCCGAGCTGATGAAGTGCTGGTCGTAGAGCCGCGACTCGCAGCGCCCGGTGCCCGAGCGGAACAGCCGCAGGTGCCAGGGATTGACGCCCGAGAAGCGCAGCATCTTGCCCATGAAGTAGTCGCGCCGGCGCAGCAGGTAGGCGTCGAAGCGCGGCGTGCCCGAGAGCACGGCCTTGATCTCGTCGACCGCCTGCGCGTCCAGCACCTCATCGGCGTCAAGGTGCAGTTGCCAGCCGTAGGAGGCCTCGACCTGCGAGATCGCCCAGTTGCGCTGGTCGCTGTAGTTGGAAAAAGGCCTCTGCACCACGGTGCAGCCCAGCTCCTCGAGGATCGCGACGGTGTTGTCCGACGAGTGCGAATCGACCACGTAGACGTGTGGGCTCAGCTTCTTCGCCTGCGACACGGTCTCCCGAATGATCGAGGCGGAATTGAAAGTCAGGATGACGACGACGCAGTTGGGTTTTTCCATGGGATTCGGAGACGCTCTCGTGCGATTCGGGGGCCCGCTAGATTGCAGGCGGCCCAGGCGGGATGCAATGCAACTTTAGCACTACATTTTTACAACTGGGCACAAATACCGCACTGCAGCATTCGTGCCTGCTTCCCATGGACGGCTTCAGCCGAGCCGGGCGCGATGCCGGGCGATCTGCTTGCGCACCTGGGCGGGTGCGGTGCCGCCGAGGATGTTGCGCGCATGCAGCGAACCGCGCAGGCTCAGCACGTCGTAGACGTCCTTCTCGATCTGCGGATTAAAGGTCTGCAGCACCGCCAGCGGCAGCTCCGACAGGTCGACCTTGTGCGAGATCGCCGCCTTGACCGCATGGGCCACGGTTTCGTGCGCGTCGCGGAAGGGCAGGCCCTTCTTCACCAGGTAGTCGGCCAGGTCGGTCGCGGTCGCATAGCCGCGCAAGGCCGCGTTCTCCATGGTCTCGGGCTTCACCGTGATGCCGCCCACCATCTCCGCGAAGATGCGCAGCGTGTCCTTGAGCGTGTCGACGGTGTCGAACAGCGGCTCCTTGTCTTCCTGGTTGTCCTTGTTGTAGGCCAGGGGCTGGCCCTTCATGAGCGTGATCAGCCCCATCAGGTGGCCGACCACGCGGCCGGTCTTGCCGCGCGCGAGCTCGGGCACGTCCGGATTCTTCTTCTGCGGCATGATCGAACTGCCGGTGCAGAAGCGGTCGGCGATGTCGATGAAGCCGAAGGCCTGGCTCATCCAGAGCACCAGCTCTTCGCTCAGGCGGCTGATGTGCACCATCGCGAGCGAGGCGGCGGCGGTGAATTCGATCGCGAAGTCGCGGTCGCTCACCGCGTCCAGGCTGTTCTGGCAGACCTCGTCCATGCCGAGCGCGCGGGCCACGGCCTCGCGGTCGAGCGGGTAGCTGGTGCCGGCCAGCGCGGCGGCGCCCAGCGGCAGGCGGTTGACGCGGCGGCGCACGTCGGCCATGCGCTCGGCATCGCGCGCGAACATTTCCACATAGGCCAGCATGTGGTGGCCGAAGCTCACCGGCTGCGCCACCTGCAGGTGGGTGAAGCCGGGCAGGATCACGTCGGCATTTTTCTCCGCGATGGCGACCAGCGATTTCTGCAACGCGGTCAAGAGCTCCGCAATCAGGTCGATCTCGCCGCGCAGCCAGAGCCGCACGTCGGTGGCGACCTGGTCGTTGCGGCTGCGGCCGGTGTGCAGGCGCTTGCCGGCATCGCCCACCAGCTGCGTGAGCCGCGCCTCGATGTTGAGGTGCACGTCCTCGAGGTCGAGCTTCCAGTCGAAGGTGCCGGATTCGATCTCGGCGCGGATCTGCGCCATCCCGTCCTGGATGGCCGCGTGGTCCTCGGCGCCGATGATGCCCTGCTTGGCCAGCATGCCCGCATGCGCCAGCGAGCCCTCGATGTCGGCCTGCCACAGCCGTTTGTCGAAGAAGACGCTGGCGGTGTAGCGCTTCACCAGGTCGCTCATCGGTTCGGAGAACAGGGCGGACCAGGCTTCGGATTTCTTGTCGAGTTGGTTGGAGGTCATGGGGGTGAATCGGGGTGGGAGGCAATAATGGGTTTGCACCCGAATGTTTCAGCTCTGATGCGCAACCCGACGATTTTATCGGCCACCCCTTCGACGCCGGCTCCTGCCCGCGCTCGCGGGCCTGCGCGTGCGAGGGTTGCGCTGTTCGACGCCTGCCAGATCGGGGTGGTGCTGCGCACCGTGATGTTCGTCGAAGCCGTGGTCGCCGTCGCGACCTTGTTCGTCTCGCCGGCGCCCGCCGAGTGGCTGGTGCTGATGGCCACGGTGACCGGCGGCGCCTTGCCGGCCACGCTCTTGTGGCTGCTCGCGGCCTGCTGGCTCAAGAAGCTGCTCGGCCGCCTGCCGCGCGCGGCACAGTACGTCGCCGGCGCCTTGCTGGGTGCGCTCTCTGCGCTCTACGGCTGTGGCCTGCTGCGGCTGACGGGCGTGCTCGGCAGCGCGCCCTGGCTCGCGAGCGCCCTGGCCGGCGCGATGTTCGCCGCGCTGGTGATGGCCGCGCTGGTGTTGCGCGCGCGCGGCCAGACGCCGGCGGCCATGACGGCGCGGCTCGAAGAACTGCAGTCGCGCATCCGGCCGCATTTTCTTTTCAACACCCTCAACAGCGCCATCGCGCTGGTGCGCGAGGAGCCGGCCAAGGCCGAGACCATGCTGGAAGACCTGAGCGAGCTGTTCCGCCAGGCGCTGGCCGATCCGGGCGAGTCGGTCACGCTGGCCGACGAGATCGCGCTGGCCGAACGCTACCTCGCGATCGAGCAGGTGCGCTTCGGCGAGCGGCTGCGCATCCGCTGGGACATCGACCCGGCAGCCAACACCGCGCGCCTGCCGCCGCTCCTGCTGCAGCCGCTGGTCGAGAACGCGGTCAAGCACGGCGTCGAGCCGAGTCCGGCCGGTGCCAAGATCCGCATCCGCACCGAGCGTCGTGGCGGCATGGCGGTGATCGAAGTGGTCAACAGCCTGCCGCCGCTGCGCTGGGCCGACGAACCCCTGCCGCGCGGGCACGGCATCGCGCTGGCCAACGTGCGCGACCGGCTGCGCCTCCTACACGATATGCAGGCGCAGTTCAGCGCCGGGATGGACCAGAAGAGCTACCGTGTGCGCATTGCCATTCCTGCCGAAGCCTGAAGTCATGAGCGCTCTCCGCACCTTGATCGTCGATGATGAAACCCTCGCCCGGTCGCGGCTGCGCACGCTGCTGGCCGACTGCAAGTCGCCGGCGGCGGAGGTTGTGGCAGAGGCCGCGCACGGCGCCGGCGCGCTGGAACAACTGGCGGACACCCGATTCGATCTCGTGCTGCTCGACATCCACATGCCCGGCATCGACGGCCTCGAGCTCGCACGCAGCCTGAGACAGCGCGCCGGTGCGCCGGCGGTGGTGTTCGTCACGGCCCATGCGGCGCATGCGGTCACCGCCTTCGAGCTGGAAGCGGTCGACTACCTGACCAAGCCGGTGCGCGCTGAACGGCTGCAGCAGGCGCTGCAGAAGGCCGAGCGCTACCTGAAGGAGCGGCGCGGCGCGGCCACCGAGGCACCGCAGGAGGTGCTGCTGATCCAGGACCGCGGGCGCACCGAGCGCGTGCCGATGTCCGAGGTGCTCTACCTCAAGTCCGAGTTCAAGTACCTCACGGTGCGCACGCCGACGCGCAGCCACATCTATGACGGCTCGCTGGCCGAATTCGAGGAGCGTTATCCGGCGCGCTTCGTGCGCGTGCACCGCAATGCGCTGGTGGCGCGCGCGGCGATCCGGGCGCTCGAGAAATACGACGACGGCGAGGATGCCGAGGGCTGGGCGCTCCGGCTCGACGGCATTCCGGAGCCGGTGGTGGTGTCGCGGCGCCAGCTGTCGGCGGTGCGCGAGGCGCTCAAGGATCCACGATGAACGACGAAGCCGAGCAGAAGAAGGAAGCCGAACAGAAGAAGGAGGCCGAGCCGCCGGCAGAGCCCCCCGCCCCCGAACCGGAGCGCGTGCTGTTGCACATGCCGGTCGACGTGCGCAGCGCCGCGCTGGTGGTGCTCGCGGTGCTGGCCGGCGTGTTCACGCTGCACTGGGCCAAGGCCGTGTTCGTTCCGCTGATGCTGAGCCTGCTGCTGACCTACGCGCTGGCGCCGCTGGTCGGCTGGCTCGAACGCTGGAAGATCTCGCGCTGGATCGGCGCGGCCCTGATCCTGCTCGGGCTCGGCGGCGGGGTGGGCTGGACCGGCTATTCGCTCTCCGGCAGCGCCTCCGAGTTGCTCGATACGCTGCCGGTGGCCGCCCAGAAGCTGCGCCTGGCCGTGCGCGGCGGCAGAAGCACCGACCCCAGCGCGCTCGACACGGTACAGAGGGCCGCGGCGCAGCTCGAACAGGCCGCCGAGGAGAACTCGGCCAAGGTCGCAGCGCGCAAGGGCGTGGCGCGCGTGGTCATCGAGCGGCCGACCTTCAACGTGCGCGACTACCTCTGGAGCGGCACGGTGGGGCTGATCGCCGCCGTCGGGCAGCTCACGCTGGTCGCCTTCCTGACCTTCTTCGCGCTCGGCTCGGGCGACACCTTCCGCCGCAAGCTGGTGAAGATCACCGGGCCCAGCCTGCAGAAGAAAAGAATCACGGTGAACGTGCTCGACGACATCACGCAGCACATCGAGCGCTACCTGCTGGTGCAGATCTTCACCAGCGCCGTGGTCGGCGTCGCCACCGGCCTCGCGTTCTGGGCCCTCGGCGTCGACAACGCTGCGGTGTGGGGCATCGTGGCGGGGGTGACCAATCTCATCCCCTATCTCGGCTCGGTCATCGTGATGGCGGCGGCGGGCCTGGTGGCCTTTCTCCAGTTCAACAGCATCCAGATGTCACTCGTGGTCGGCGGCGTCTCGCTCCTGATCCACACGCTGGTGGGCAACCTGCTGGTGCCCTGGCTCACCAGCCGCACCAGCCGCATGAACCCGGTGGCTGTGTTCGTCGGCGTGATCTTCTGGGGCTGGCTCTGGGGCATCTGGGGCCTCTTGCTCGGCATCCCGATCATGATGGTCGTGAAGGCCATCTGCGACCGGGTGGAAGACCTGCAGCCGATTGGCGAGCTGCTCGGGGATTAGGCGCGGCCGGGCGCGCTTTTTGCGCCGATGCGCGTCTGCAGGAAGTCCAGCAGCGCGCGCAGCGCCGCGCTGTTGTGGCGCCGCTGCAGGTAGGCGGCCGAGAGCCACATGTCGTTGCGCACGAAGTCCTGCAGCGCCGGCACCAGTTCGCCGTGGTCGATGTGCGGCTGCACCAGCAGGGCAGGCAGGTAGAGCACGCCGAAACCCAGCAGCGCGACCTGGATCAGCGGCCCGCCCTCGGTCGAATCCATGCGGCTCTTGACCGGCACGTCCAGCGGCCGGCCGTCGACCTCGAAGCGCCACCGCGGATGCGGGCCGAGCTTCGAGTGGGTCAGCGCCTCGTGCTGCGACAGATCGGCCGGCCGGGTTGGCATGCCGTGGTTCTTCCAGTAGCGCGGCGAGGCGCACACCACCAGCTTCACGGGCGTGAGCTTGCGCACGATGAGGTTGTCGTCCGCGATCGGTCCGAAGCGCAGCGCCAGGTCGATCGCCTCCTCGGCCATGTCGACCGTGCGATTGCTCAGGTGCAGGCTGAGGCTCACCTCGGGGTAGTAGCCCATGAACTGGGCCAGCAGCTTGGGCAGGTCGCCCTGTCCCATGCCGTGCGGCGCCGAGATGCGCAAGCGGCCCGTGGGCCGGCTCGCATGCTCCTGCAGCTCGGCCTGCGTGAGCTCCACCATCTCCATCACCGGCTTGCTGCGCTCGAGCAGCAGCGCACCGGCATCGGTCAGGCTCACCGAGCGGGTCGAACGGTTGAGCAGGCGCACGCCGAAGCGGGTTTCGAGTTCGGCCACGTATTTGCTGACCGTCGCCTTGGACATGTCGAGCTTGCTGGCGGCTCGGGAGAAGCTGCCGTGGGCGGCGACTTCGCGAAAGGTCTTGATGAGATCGAGGCTGTCCATGTCAGGCGCCAATTGTGCTGCGCCTTGGTTTTTTCAGCCGACGCGCAGCACGGCCTTGTCGGGCAGCGTGCGCCAGATGGTCCATTCGCCTCGGGCGATGTGGTGCGTGGGCACCGCCGCCGTGGTGGCGTCGCCGTACTGCACGATCAGTTCCCGGCCCTTGAGCCGCAGCGTGATCTCGAAGCCCGGCCAGTGCGCCGGCACGCGCGGCGTGAGCGAGAGCCGGTCGCCGTGCACCGCCAGGCCCAGCAGGGTTTCGACGGCGGCGCGGTGCAGCCATGCGGCCGAGCCGGTGTACCAGCTCCAGCCGCCGCGGCCGACGTAGGGCGCGGCGCCGTAGATGTCGCCGGCCATCACGTAGGGCTCGAGCTCGTAGGCGGGGCCGCGCTCGGGATGGCGCGCGCGGTGCGCCGGGCTCAGGCCCTCGAAACTGTGCCATGCGGCTTCGGTGTCGCCGGTGAGCGCCTGTGCCATCAGCGCCCACACCGCGGCATGCGAATACTGGCCGCCGTTCTCGCGCACGCCCGGTGGGTAGGCCTGGATGTAGCCCGGGTTGTTGGGCGAATGCGCCAGCGGCGGATGCAGCAGCTGCAGCAGGCCGGCGGGCTCGTCGTGCAGATGGGCCTTCATCGATGCGAGGGCCTGCGTGGCGTGGTTCGTGTCCGAGGCGCCCGAGAGCACCGACCAGGCCTGCGCGATCAGGTCGATGCGGCACTCCTCGTTAAGCGCCGAGCCGAGCGGCGCGCCGTTGTCGAAGAAGGCGCGCCGAAACCAGGCGCCGTCCCAGCCGGCGCCGTGCAGGGCGGCGATCCAGCCTTTGCGCGCGGCCTGCCAACGCTCCCCGCGTGCCTTCTCGCCGCGCGCCTCGGCAAAAGGCGCGTAGCGCTCGACCACGCTGCACAGGAACCAGGCGAGCCAGACCGATTCGCCGCGGCCTTCGTGGCCGACGCGGTTCATGCCGTCGTTCCAGTCGCCGGTGCCCATCAGCGGCAGGCCGTGGACGCCGGTCGCGAGGCTGCGGTCGATCGCGCGCGCGCCGTGTTCGTAGACGGTGGCCGTGTGGCTGCTGGTCTGCGGTGCGTAGTAGGCGTCCTCGGCGCCGTCGGGGATTCCGGGGCCGTCGATGAAAGGCACGACTTCGTCGAGCACCGAGCGGTCGGCCGTGACTTCGACGTAATGCGAGGCGGCATAAGGCAGCCACAGCAGGTCGTCGGAGAAATGCGTGCGCACGCCGGCGCCGCCGGGCATGTGCCACCAGTGCTGCACGTCGCCCTCGGGAAACTGGCGCGCCGCGTTGACCAGGATCTGCTCCCGCAGGCGCGCCGGATCGGTCAGCGCGAAAGCCATCGCGTCCTGCAGCTGGTCGCGGAAGCCGAAGGCGCCGCCGGCCTGGTAGAAGCCGGCCTTCGACCAGAGTCGGCACACCAGCGTCTGGTAGATGAGCCAGCGGTTGACCAGCGCATCGAACAGCGGATCGGGCGTGCGCACCTGCAGGCGGCCGAGCAGCTCGTCCCAGAAGCCGCGTGCCGCGGCCAGCGCCTCGGGCACGTCGCGCTGTTGCCAGCGGCGCGCCATCTGCATCGCAGCCTCGGGGTTGTCGGCCTGGCCCAGCATGAAGGTGAAGCTCGCACTCGCGCCGGCGGCGAGCGGGAAGTCGCCGGCCACCGCGGCGCAGGCATCGAGGCCGCTGCCGGCACGCTGGGCCAGCGTGTCGGGCACTTCGACCGCACCGTGCCCGGCGAAGAATTCGCTGCGCTCGCAGGTCCACTGGGTCGCGCCGTTCAAGCCGGCGAGCGCCACGAAGCCGGTGCTGCCGCCGAAGCCGCTGCTCGACTCGCGCTGCTGGCCGAACACCGCGGGCAGGTCCTCGGGCTTCCAGGTGTGGACGGTGCGGCGCTCGCCGCGCGCCGCGCCTTGCTGCCACTCGACCATCGCAAGCGCGCGCAGGCGGCGCGGGCGGGTGCCCTCGTTGCGCACCTTGACGAGCACCAGCTTCATGCGTTCGTCGCGGTCGGCGAAGAAGGTGGTCTCCAGCGCGACGTTGCGGTGCAGGCATTCGAACACCGTGTAGCCCTGGCCGTGGCGCACGCGGTGCCTGGCGGCAGCGCCGCCGCGGCTGGCCGGCGTGAGCGGCAACAGCTCGCGCGAATCGAGGTCCTGCAGCAGGTAGTGCTCGAAGGCCGGGTCCTGCACCGGGTCGTTCGACCAGGGCGTGAGCTGGTGCAGGCGGCTGTTGACAGCCCAGGTGTAGCCGGTGCCCGATTCGGAAATCTGGAAGCCGAAGGAGGGGTTGGCGATCACGTTGATCCAGGGCCGCGCCGTGCGCCGGTTGGGATCGACCTCGAAACGGAACTCGCCGCTTTCGGCATCGAAGCCGCCCCGCGGCGCCGTCACCGCATCGGCGAGCTCGGCCGCGGGCGGCAGCAGCGAGAGCTGGACGCGCGGGCCGAGATCTTCCGCCGCCGGGCCGGCCGAGGTCGCTTCGCGCAGCGCCGCCACCTGCATCTCGAGCGAGCGGCCGTCGGCGGTGAAGACCGCGCGCGCCAGGCTCGACAGCGCCGCTTTTTCCGAGGGCGCCACTTCGTGGTCGCGCAGCAGGTAGAAGCCGGCCGCGTCGTTGCGCGGAAAGCTGTTCTGCGTCTGCTGCGCGACGCGGCTGCGCAGCACCTCGATCTCCCGCTGCAGCGGCATCAGGTAGGAATTGGGCTCGCCGTTGAGCACCACCAGGTCGCAGGCCACGCCGCCGAAGCCCCACCAGGGCTGGGCGCGCAGCAGCGTGTCGACCAAGCCCTTGCCGGCGATCGAGTGGATGTAGACCAGCACGATCGGCTTGTCGCCCGAGATGCCGAAGCGCCAGATCTGGCGCAGGTCGATGAGGCCGCGGTCGCGCATCGGGCGCGGCGTGGTGTAGGTCAGGATGGTCGTGAGGTCCTGCAGCGCCTGGTTCTTCGCCGGGTCGATGCTGAGGTCGCGCAGGCGCACCTGCGCCAGCGTGGCGGCCATGCGCGTCGCGCGCTCGACGTGCATCGGCTGCAGGTAGCGGTCGATGCTGGGCATCAGGGCTTCCACGTCCTCGTCGGCCGCGGTGGCGAAGGTTACGCGTGCCGTACCGCCCGGCGGGATCTCGAGGCGCACGCGCAGGCAGGCGATGGGATCCAGCCCGCTGACCGGCGTACCGTCGGGCGCTGCCGATTGCGGATCGAGGGTCGGCGTCGCGAGCGTGCGGTTGCGCCCGATGAAGGCGCGCCGGTCGGTCATGCAGTCGACCGACAGCACCTGCGCATCGACCGAGGCCACGAAGTGCGCAGCGGCCACCACCGGGTCGCCGTGCAGGCGCGGCTTGCGCGTCAGCAGCAGCGCGCGCCAGCCGGGCTCCCAGCGGCTCTCGACGAAGAGGTTGGCGAAGGACGGGTGCGCCTCGTCGGCCTTGGGGTCGGAGAGCACCGGTTCGAAGTACGAGACGAGCTCCAGCGTGCGCGTCTCGCTGCCGGTGTTGTGCAGCGCGACCGTGCGCAGCTCCGTGTCGTCTTCGGGGCTGATCAGCACCGTGGTGCGCGCCTGCAGGCCGGGCCCGCTGGCATCGAACTGCACCTGGTCGGCCAGGAAGCGCGCGCGGTAGCGCCACTCTTCGCCGGGCGCGGGCAGGGCGGTCAGCGAGGTGAGCGTCGGGCTGCCGATGTCCCGCACATAGAAGAACGTGCCGTAGCCGTCGCGCAGCGGATCGTCGCGCCAGCGGCTCACGTTGAACGAACGCCAGCGGCTCACGCCCGCGCCGTTGGCGCGCAGCGCCACGGTGTAGTGGCCGTTCGACAGCAGGTGGGTGGGCTGGAAGCCGGGCTCGTGAGGATCGACCACGCGCGGCTGGAAGATCGGCGGCGCCTCGCCGGTGCTCGGCTCGGGCGGCATGCGCGGATCGGCGCTGCCGATGATCTGCCGCGGCGTGCGCTCGTGCAGCAGCGACTCGTGCGCCCGCACCAGCGGCGCGCTGCCGAACCAGCGGCGCGGCGCGCCGTCGCACACGACGTTGCACAGTGCCACCAGCGCCATGCCGTGGTGGTGGGCCATGACGTTGTGCACCACGGTGAAAGGCTGGCCCGCGGGCTGGCGTGAGGCGGTGAAGTCGATCGCGTCGAAGAAGCCGAACTCGCCGCGCCCACCGAGCGATTCGAGCAGCCGCAGGTTGACCACCGCATCGGCCGGCGCGAGCACGGCGGCCATCATGGTGGCGTAGGGCGCGACCACGCGGTCGGTGGGCGGCGTGCGGCGCAGCGCCAGCCGCGGCACGCCGAAGGGCGAGTACTGGAAGGCGAGCGAATGGTCCTGCGCGAAGTAGGCCGACTCCGAGACGCCCCATGGCAGGTTCTGCATGTTGCCGAAGGCCTGCTGCTCGCTGACCGCCGCGAGGTTGGCCACCTGCAGCAGGCCGCCCACCGGCTCTGCCATCACCAGCGTGGGCATCAGGTACTCGAACATCGAGCCCGACCAGGACTTGAGCCCGGGCCGTACGCCGACCGAGAGAAAAGGCCGCCCGAGCGCCATCCAGTGGCGCCGCGGCACGTCGCCCTTGGCGATGGCGAGGAAGCTCAGCAGCCGCGCTTCGGAGGCGAGCAGGTCGTAGTAGCTCGCATCGAGCTCGTTCTCCTCGACCCTGAGGCCGATGTGGAACAGGTGGCGCTTGGCGTCGTAGAGCCCGCGGAAATCCATGCCCGCGCACAAGGCCTCGCAGCGCAGGGCGAGGGCTTCGAGTTGCGCGCCGGCGCCGCTGCCGTCGGCCGCGAAGCTGCGGCAGGCCTGGGCCACGGCCAGCAGGTGGCCTGCAAGGTTGCCGCTGTCGACGCTGGACACGTAGGACGGCAGCAGCAGCTCGAGCGAGCGCGTGTCGTACCAGTTGTAGAGATGGCCCTGGTGCTTGTCCATGCGGTCGATGGTGTCGAAGGTCGCCTGCAGCCGGGCGACGAGCGCCGTGGTGTCGAGCCAGCCGAACTCGCGTGCGCAGCAGCTGGCCAGCAGGTACATGCCGATGTTGGTCGGCGAGGTGCGGTGCGCGATGGTGGGCTCGGGTTCGAACTGCAGGTTGTCGGGCGGCAGGTGGTTGTCCTCGGGCCCGACCACCTGCTCGAAGAAGCGCCAGGTGTCGCGCGCCAGCGTTTCGAGGTAGTTGCGGTGCTCGGCGGCCAGCGTGTCTTCGTTGCCCGCCGGTACGCGGCTGCCCCACCAGGCCGCGACCGGGGCCAGCGCCCACAGCCCGAACAGCAGCATGCCCAGCCACGGATGCGGGCTCCAGAACGCGGCCGCGGCGAGTGCGATGCAGACCAGGCTCGCGATCGCCCCGTTGCGCAGAAAGGGCGCCAGCTGGTAGCTGGCCTGCGCCTGCGCCTGGGCCGCAGTGGTCCATTCGAGCAGGCGCCGGCGGCTCACCGCCAGGCGCCATGCGGCGCGCACCATGGCATCGAGCAAGAGGCGGCTCTGCGCGGCCAGCTGGACGAACTGCCAGGCCGCGCCGGCTATGGCGCGCAGCAGCTCGGTGGAACCGACGTCGAAGAAGTGGCGCAGCTCGATCGAGCGCCGCGTCGGCACCAGGCCCGCCAGTGCGCCGAGCATGGGGCCGAGCATCAGCGCCGCCGCGACGGCCGCGAGCGCCCAGGGCAGCGGGAACGCATCGGTGAAGACGACCCACGCGAGCAGCGCGGTCGATGCCGGCACCACCAGCGCACGGCGCAGGTTGTCGCTCATCTTCCAGAGGCCCAGCGCATCGATGCCGAAGCGCGGCGCGCGCAGCATCAGAGGCAGCAGTTGCCAGTCGCCGCGCGCCCAGCGGTGCACGCGCGAGGCCGCCACACCGGTGTGATGCGGATGGTCTTCGATCAGCACCAGGTCGCTCACCACGCCGCAGCGCGCCACCGCGCCTTCGAGCAGGTCGTGGCTCAGTACCGCGCCGTCCGGCAGGCGCCGGTCCAGCGTCGCATGGACGGCGCGCACGTTGAGCAGACCCTTGCCGGTGAAGGAGCCGCTGCCGAACACGTCCTGGTAGAGGTCGGAGGCGCTGCTGCTGTACGGGTCGAGCCCGCACTGGCCGGCGAACAGCCAGTGGAAGAAGGAACGTTCGTTGCGCTCCGGGAAGGGCGTGACGATGCGCGGCTGGAAGATGCCGAAGCCCCTCACCACACGGCGGCTGGCCAGGTCTAGCTGCGGCGCATTGAGCGGATGGGCTGCCACCGCGACCAGCTCGCGCAGCGCGCCGGGCGGCAGGCCGGTGTCGCTGTCGAGCGTCAGCACGTAGGGGATGCGCTCGGCCAGCTGCAGGCCGGGCGCCAGCGGCAGGAAGCCGCTGTCCTCGCCCGCGGCCAGGAGGCGCAGCAGCATCTCGAGCTTGCCGCGCTTGCGCTCCCAGCCCATCCAGCGCTGCTCGGTCTCGCACCAGCTGCGCGGGCGGTGCAGCAGCAGGAAGCGCGGCACCGTCCCTGGCGGCGCGGGATAGCGGTCGTTGAGCGCGGCAATGCGCCGCAGCGCGTCGTCGAGCAGGGTGGCATCACCGGGCAGCGAGGGTTCGACGGCATCGGCCCAGTCCGTCAGCAGCGCGAACTGCGCCTGCGCTTCGCGGTTGGCGAGCCAATGCAATTCGAGCCGGTGCGCGAGCTGGACATTGGCCGCTTCCGAACTCAGCAGCGCCGGAATGGCAACCAGCACCCGGTGCACCTCGGGAATGCCGTGCGCGAAATCGAGCCGGGGCAGCGGCTGGACGCGGGTCGATTCGGCCATGATGCGGTGCACCAGCGCGATGACCGCTTCGGACAGGGGCCAGGCGAGCAGCACGAGCGCGACCAGCGCCTGCCAGGGCGCATCGGGCCAGCCGCTGCGGTTCAGGCCCTGGACCGCCGCCGCCAGCAGCAGCGCCGTGCCGGCCAGCACGGCCAGCACGTAGAGCGTCGGGCGCCAGGCGCGCAGCGCGCTCAGGCGCGGCGCGATGCGCGCTGCGCCGGTGCCGTCCGCCGGCACCAGCGCGATGCTCAGCGCCGGAAGCCCCTGTCCGAAGAGGTAGTAGCCGGCGGTGCATTCGGCCTGCGACCAGCGGGTCTCGGCATCCCCATCCTCGGGCGGATCACAGGCCGCGTCGAAGGCCAGGCGCACCACGGCCTGCGCGACCTCGCGCTCAGGCCGGCGGCTGGTGCGTGCCACCTGCTCCATCGCATGGGTGATCTGCTGGCGCGTGAGCTCGCTTTCGCGCGTGAAGCTGGGCAGCTCGCGCAGCACGCGCAGCGAACGGCTCACGGGCTCGATCAGGTCGGCCCACTCGACCTGGCCGATCACGCGCAGCGTGGTGATGATGTTGCCGACCGTGAGGTTGGCGGCGGCCTGCATCGTCTGCGCCTCGCTGACCAATGCCGGGCCGTTCGGGCAATGCTGCTCGGTCCACTTCAGGAGCGCGGGCGCATCCTCGCCATGCTCGACCGGCAACTGCAGCCACAGCTGGGTGAGAAAGCGTTCCTGCATGCCGCGGCTTTGCAGCGCGCGGTAGAGCACGTCCAGGTCCTGCGCGGAGAGCCTGTCGGCGGCGTCCCAGGCCGCATGCGCGATCTCGCGCGCCACCTTGCTTTCGGCAATGCCCTCGGCCACGCGCCGCAGGTTCTCGAGCAGCACCACGCGCAGCGTGGTCGGCAGCGCCCACAGTTCGCCGAGCGTGAGCTCGTCGATGTCCTGGTAGGCATTGAGGAAGGCGGTGAACAGCTCCTGGTTCAACACGCTGTCGGTATGCGCCACGTAGGCCCAGGCGATGCCGTAGACGCGCGGCAAGCCCGCGAGCGGCGGCGCCGCGAGCTTGGGCAGGCGCGCGTAGTAGCTGCGCGGCACGCCCTCGCGAATCTGCTGCAGCTGCGCCTCGACCAGGTGGAAGTTGTCGAGCAGCCATTCGGCCGCCGGCGTAACGTAGCGCCCGCTCTGCGAGATCAGCGCGATGTAGTCGAAGGCGCTGCGCAGCGACTCGAGGTTGCGGTCGACGCGCGGGAAAAAAGGCGTGGCGTCACCGCGGGAGTCCTCGCTGCGCACGACCTGCGCCCGGGCCAGGCTGTGGCCGTGCTGCTCGAAGCGCTGCGCGCCGAAGAGCTCGGCGCGGATCGGCGGCTCGACAGCTTCGTGAGGTCCGAGGAGAAGATTGCGCGCGTACTGGCTGAGGGAGTCGAGCCGGTCGACGACCACCGCGGCGCTCAAGCTACAGCGTACAGCCCGATGACGAGAACCACGGCCAGGCAGGCCATCGTCACGATGCGGCCTGCCACGGCCGAGCGTGCCCGCTGCAATTCGCTCTTCACCGTGAACCATCGCCCCTGTGCGCGCGCGCAATGTCGCATGTGCGATGCCAGCGCGTCGAAGTCGCCGCTCACAAAGTCGACCTTGGCATGGGTGAGGGAGTGCGGGGAAGACATGGCGAAGATTCCTGTGAACGAGCCTTGAGCTGCCGCGCGATTGCGATAACTTTGAACGTAGGGGACAGGGTACTCTTCCTTCAATGCCCCTAATATCTGCTTCGCCGGATGTTCACGTAGGAAGCGGCGTACACGGCGTTCTCGCCGGCTTCTAGCCGGTGTTTCGCAGGCCCGCCGCCACCCCGTTGATCGACATGTGGATGCCGCGCTGCAGGCGCTCATCGTCCTGTCCCGCGCGCCAGCGGCGCATCAGCTCGACCTGCAGATGGTGCAGCGGATCGATGTAGGGGAAGCGGTGGCGAATCGAACGCTGCATGTCGACGTTGCCTTCGAGCCGCTGCTTCGCGCCGGTGATCAGCGTCAAGGCATCGGAGGTGCGGTGCCATTCGGCATCGATCATCGAGAACACCTTCTGGCGCAGCTTGCGGTCGGCCACCAGTTCCGAATAACGCGAGGCCAGGGCCAGGTCGCTCTTGGCGAGCACCATGTCCATGTTCGACAGCAGCGTGCTGAAGAAGGGCCACTGCGCGACCATGCGCTGCAGGAGCGCCTGCCGCTCCTTGCGCGCCGCGGCGCTGCCCGCGGCCGCGAGGAACTGCTCGATCGCCGAACCGAAGCCGTACCAGCCCGGCAGCGTGAGCCGGCACTGGCCCCAGCTGAAGCTCCAGGGCACGGCGCGCAGGTCTTCGATTTTTCGGCTGGGGTTGCGCGAAGCGGGGCGCGAGCCGATGTTGAGCTCGGAGATCTCGCGGATCGGCGTGGCGCTGAAGAAGTAGTCGCCGAAGCCGGGTGTCTCGTAGACCAGTTCGCGATACGCCGCCATGCTGGCCGCCGAGAGCTCGCCGGCAGCCGCCAGAAAGCTTGCGGGCGCGGCCTTGGCGGAGGGCAGCAGGGTGGCTTCCAGCGTGGCGGCGACCAGGGTTTCGAGGTTGCGCCGGCCGATCTCGCGGTTGGCGTACTTGGAGCCGATCACCTCGCCCTGTTCGGTCAGGCGGATCTGGCCGCGCACCGTGCCGGGCGGCTGCGCGAGGATGGCCTGGTAGCTCGGTCCGCCGCCGCGTCCCACAGTGCCGCCGCGGCCGTGGAACATGCGCAGGCGGATGGAGGTCTTCGATTTCTTGTTGAGCTCGTCGAACAACGCCACAAGCGCGGTGCCCGCGCGATAAAGCTCCCAGTTGCTGGTGAAGATGCCGCCGTCCTTGTTGCTGTCGCTGTAGCCGAGCATCACGTCCTGCTCGGCGCCCGAGCGCTGCACCAGTGCCTGGATGCCGGGCAGGGCGTAGAAGGCGCGCACGATCGGCGCCGCGTTGCGCAGGTCTTCGATGGTTTCGAACAAGGGCACCACGATCAGGTCGCAGGTGGCGTTCTCTTCCAGCGTGCCGCGCAGCAGGCCCACTTCCTTCTGCAGCAGCAGCGCCTCCAGCAGGTCGCTGACGGTCTCGGTGTGGCTGATGATGTAGTGGCGGATGGCGGCCGCGCCGTAGCGCGCGCGGGCCTTGCGGGCGGCGGCGAAGATTGCGATCTCACTTTGCGCCAGCGGCGAGTACTCGGCATCGGGCACGCGCAGCGGGCGGGCATCGTCGAGCAGGCGCAGCAGCAGCGTCTGCTTGGCCTCCTCGGCCAGCGCGGCGTAGTCGGGCTCGATGCGCGCGGTGGCGAGCAGTTCGGCCACCACGGCCTCGTGCTTGTCGGAGCTCTGCCGGAGGTCGACCGTCGCGAGATGGAAACCGAACACCTCGACCGCGCGGATCAGCGGGCGCAGGCGCTGCGCGACCAGCACTGAGCCGTGCTTGTCGGTGAGCGAGTCTTCGATGGTGCGCAGGTCGGCCAGGAATTCTTCGGCCTGCGTGTAGGGGTTCTGCGGCGCGACCGCATGGCGCGCGGCCTCGCCGCCGGTGAGCTCGCGCAGCGTGGCCGCCAGCCGCGAATAGACGCCGGTCAGCGCGCGGCGGTAGGGCTCGTCGACGCGGTGCTCGCTCTTGTCGGGCGAGCGCTCGGCCAGCGCCTGCATCTCGACCGACACATCGACCAGCGTGGCCGACAGCGACAGCTCGCCGCCGAGGAAGTGCACCTCGGTCAGGTAGTGGCGCAGCGCCAGTTCGGCCTGGCGGCGCAGCGCGTACTCGAGGGTTTCGGCCGTGACGTTGGGATTGCCGTCGCGGTCGCCGCCGATCCACTGGCCCATGCGCAGAAAGGGCGCGATGGCGCCCTGGCCCAGCGCCGCTTCGAGCTCGGCATAGACGCGTGGGATCTCGCGCAGAAAGGTGGCTTCGTAGTAGCTCAGCGCGTTCTCGATCTCGTCGGCCACGGTGAGCTTGGAGAAGCGCAGCAGCCGCGTCTGCCAGAGCTGGGTGACGCGCGTGCGCATCTGGCTTTCGTTCTCGGCGTACTCGCGCGGCGTCAGCGTGTCCTTCTTTCCCGCGAAGGCATGCTGGTGCAGCTTGATCTCGTCGCGTGCCGTGAGCAGCTGCGCGATGGCGCGCTCGGCGTCGAGGATGCTCTTGCGCTGCACCTCGGTCGGATGGGCGGTGAGCACCGGCGACACGTAGCTGTGGGCGAGCGACTCGACCACGGCCTTCGGCGCGATGCCCGCCTTGCGGATGCGTGCCAGCGCGACCTCGAGGCTGCCCTCGGCGTTCTCGCCGGCGCGCTCGGCCTCGGTGCGGCGCCGGATCTGGTGGCGGTCCTCGGCCAGGTTCGCCAAGTGGCTGAAGTAGGTGAAGGCGCGGATCACGCGCACCGTCTCGGCCGCGCTCAGGCCCTTGAGCAGGTTCTTGAGCGCCCGGTCGGCCGCATGGTCGGCATCGCGGCGGAAGGACACCGAGAGCGTGCGGATCTTCTCGACCAGCGCGTAGCTGTCTTCGCCCTCCTGCTCGCGGATCACGTCGCCGAGGATGCGGCCGAGCAGGCGGATGTCGTCGATCAGCGGCTGTTCGTCGCTGTTGCGGCGCCTGGGTGCGGAAGCGGTGGTGGGGGCTGTTTTCATTCGAAATTTCTCCTCGTCGGACCCGATTGGCGCATGCGTTGTTGCGATGCAACATGCTAGCATTCCACCGATCCCCCACAGCAATGGAAATGGCCTTGAGCAACATCGTGATCGCCACGCGCGAGAGCCGGCTGGCCCTTTGGCAAGCCGAGCACGTGCAGTCCCTGCTCCAGGCCCGAGGCCATACGGTCAGCCTGCTCGGCATGACCACCCGCGGCGACCAGATCCTCGACCGCTCGCTCGCCAAGGTCGGCGGCAAGGGCCTGTTCGTGAAGGAGCTCGAGCTTGCGCTCGAGGAAGGGCGCGCCGACATCGCGGTGCACTCCCTCAAGGACGTGCCGATGGATCTGCCCGAGGGCTTCGCGCTGGCCTGCGTGCTGCCGCGCGAAGATCCGCGCGATGCGCTGGTGTCGCCGCGCTATGCCTCGCTCGATGCGCTGCCCCAGGGCGCGGTCGTCGGCACTTCCAGCCTGCGCCGCGTGGTGCTGCTGCACGCGCTGCGGCCCGACCTGCGCATCGAGCCGCTGCGCGGCAATCTCGACACGCGCCTGCGCAAGCTCGACGAAGGTCAATACGACGCCATCGTGCTCGCCGCGGCCGGACTCAAGCGGCTCGGCCTCGAGGGCCGCATCCGCGCCGTCTTCGAGCCCGATGCGATGCTGCCCGCGGCCGGGCAGGGCGCGCTCGGCATCGAGGTGCGCTCCGATCGCGCCGACTTGATCGCGCTGCTGGCGCCGCTGTCGAAGCAGAGCGACTGGCTCGCCACCACGGCCGAGCGCGCCGTCAGCCGCGCCATGGGCGGGAGTTGCTCGATGCCGCTTGCGGCCCATGCACGCTGGCAGCCCGACGGCAGCCTGCGCATCGACGCGGCCTGGGGCGACCCCGACGCGGCGGCGCCTTTGGTGAAGATTCACGCGCTGGCCGAAGCCTCAGACTTCGCGCAGGCCGATGCGCTGGGTGTGGGTGCCGCGAAACTGCTGCGCGACGCCGGCGCTCACTGATGAGATGCCGTCCGCTCCAGTGATCGTCACGCGCCCCGCGCGCGAGGCGGCGCGCTGGGTGGGCGAATTGCGTGCCGCGGGATTGGATGCCGTTTCGCTGTCGTTGATCGTGATCGAGCCGCTCGACGATCCGGCGGAACTGCAGGCGGCACGCCAACGCTTGCCCGACTACGACGCGCTGATGTTCGTGAGCGCCGCGGCTGCCGAGCACTTTTTTCGCGCCGGCGGCGCGCTCCCCTCCGTGCTGCGCCAGCGCTTCTGGGCCACCGGGCCCGGCACCTGCGGCGCCCTGCAGGCGGCCGGCGTGCCTGCTTCGTCGATCGATGCGCCGCCCGCCGATGCCGAACAGTTCGATTCCGAAGCCCTGTGGGCGCACGTGCAGCCGCAGGTGCGTCCGGGTGCGCGCGTGCTGATCGTGCGCGGCGGCGATGCGTCGGGACAGCCGGCGGGGCGCGACTGGCTGGCGCGCGAGATCGCCGCTGCCGGCGGTGTCTGCGATACGGTGGTGGCCTATCGGCGGCTGGTTCCGTCCTGGGGTGCTGCCGAGCGGCAAGTGGCCGCCGAGGGTGCCGGCGGCCGTGCCATCTGGCTCTTCAGCAGCTCCGAAGCCATCGCCAACCTGTGCCGCGCGCTACCGGCAACGAGCTGGCGCTCGGCACGCGCGATCGCCACCCATGCCCGCATCGCCGAGGCCGCGCGGAATGCGGGTTTCGGCACGGTGCGTATCTCTTCCCCCGGCCTGGCGGCGCTGGTCGCGTCGATAGAATCCTTCGCATGAGCGATGCCTCCGTGTTGAACGAAAGCCTGCAGGAACCCGCAGCGCGTGCGCCCCTGCCGGCCACGCTGCAGGTCACGCCCGCGGCGGCATCGGCCGTCCTCTCCAGGGTCGTGGTGGGCTTGCTGGCCGTCGTCGCGGTGGTGGCGCTGGTGATCGCTGTGGCGCTCTGGCAGAAGGTCAGCGGCATGCAGGAGCAGCTCGCGCGCCAGAGCGCCGATGCCTTGGCGCAATCCATGGAGGCCCGCACCCTGGCGCGGCAAGCACAGGAGGTGGTGCGCGACACGGCCGGGCGGCTGGCCCTGACCGAAACCCGTGTCGCCGAAGTCGCACTGCAGCGTTCGCAGCTCGAGGAGCTGATGCAGAGCCTGTCGCGTTCGCGTGACGAGAACCTGGTGGTCGACATCGAGTCGGCCGTGCGCCTGGCGCTGCAGCAGGCGCAGGTCACGGGCAACGTGCAGCCGCTGCTGGCGGCGCTCAAGGCCGGCGACCTGCGCATCGCGCGTGCCGCGCAGCCGCGGCTCGCGCCTCTTCAGCGCGCGATGCAGCGCGATGCCGACCGCCTGCGCACCAGCGCCAGCGCGGACAGCGGCGAAGCGCTGCAGAAGCTCGACGAACTGATGCGCAGCGTCGACGATCTGCCGCCGCTGAATGCGGTCGCCGTGCGCGGTGCGGGCCTCAATTCGTGGCAGGCCGAGCCGGTGCCGGCCGACGCGCCCTGGTGGCAGCGCTTCCTGCTGATCGTGCGCGGCGAGGCACGCTCGCTGCTGCGCGTGGGGCGCATCGAGCGGCCCGAAGCCGTGCTGCTCTCGCCGGACCAGACCTTCTTCCTGCGCGAGAACCTGAAGCTCCAGCTCCTGAATGCGCGTCTGGCCCTGCTGTCGCGGCAGGTCGATACGGCGCGCAACGAGTTGGCCACCGTGTCGGCTTCGCTCAACCGCTATTTCGATCCGGCCTCGCGCCGCGTCCAGGCCGCCGCCACGCTGGTGCAGCAGCTGCAGGCGCAGGTCAGAACCAGCGAGCCGCCGCGCATCGACGAAACGCTGACCGCGCTCGCGACGGCTGCTGCCGGGCGCTAGGATTAGGGCAGGCCCTAAATGCGCGCGGCACTCTGGTTTCTCGCCCTGTTCGGCATCGCGGCCGCAGTGGCACTGTTCGCCGGCAACAACCAGGGCACGGTCACCGTCTTCTGGCCGCCGTGGCGGGTCGACCTCTCCTTGAATCTCGTGCTGCTGCTCCTGCTGGCGGCCTTCGGCCTGCTTTATGTGGCGCTGCGCGGCCTGTCGGCCCTGTTCTCGCTTCCCAGGCAGGCGCGCCAGTGGCGCCTGCAGCAAAAGGAGCGCGCCCTGTACGCGGCCCTGCTCGACGCGCTGGCGCAATTGCTGGCCGGCCGCTTCTCGCGCGCGCGCAAGGCGGCGCAGGCGGCGCTCACGCAGGAAAGAACGCTGGCCGCGCTCGACGCGCGGCTGCCGCAGGCCCAGCAGGTGCGGGTGCTGTCGCACCTGCTCGCGGCCGAGAGCGCGCAGGCGCTGCAGGATCGCGCGGCGCGCGATGCGCATCTGCAGCAGGCGCTCAACGAGAGCGCCGATCGCGCAGTTCTCGCGAGTCTCGAAACGCGCGAAGGCGTGCAGCTGCGCGCCGCCCGCTGGGCGCTCGACGACCGCGATGCGCCTGCGGCGCTGGCGCGGCTTGCGGAACTGCCGCAGGGCGCGCAGCGGCGCACGCTGGCCTTGCGGCTGCGGCTGAAGGCGGCGCGGCAGGACCGGCGTACGCTGGAGGCACTCGAGACCGCGCGGCTGCTGGCCAAGCATCGCGCCTTCTCGGATTCGGCCGCGCAGAGCATCGTGCGTGGGCTGGCGGCCGAATTGCTCTCGGGCGCGCACGATCCGGCCCAGCTGCTGCGCGCCTGGGGTGAGTTCGAGGCCTGGGAGCGCGAGATGCCTGAGGTCGCGATCCACGCGGCCCAGCGCATGGTGGCGCTGCGTGGCGATCTCACGCTGGCGCGCGCATGGCTGCTGCCGGTCTGGGAGCGCATGGTGGCGCAGCCCCAGAGCCTCGGCGAGTCCTTGCGCGTGAAGCTGGTGCGGGCGCTCGAAGCGGGTCTGGACTCGGTCGATGCCGAATGGCTGGCGCGCATCGAGTCGGCGCAGCGGAACAACCCGCGCGACGCCAATCTGCAGTACCTGGCCGGCATGGCCTGCATGAAGCGTCAGCTCTGGGGCAAGGCGCAACAATTGCTCACGCAAGCTGGCTTGGCGTTACAGGACCCGAACCTGCATCGGCGAGCCTGGCAGGCTCTGGCCCAGCTGGCCGAGGCTCGGGACGACGCCGATCAGGCTTCCGCCGCCTGGAAGCGCGCGGCGCAGACCGAGAACCCCTGAAATTGGGCCTATCCCGAGGCTCGGTTAGCTATCTTATTGATAGCTAACTATCAAATATCCACGGCCAATACGGAAACTTTCGCTGTCTCGGCGTCTCTGCCTACACGCGCATTTTTTCTCTGCCTAATGATCTACGCCGAGAAAGAATTTGACCTCAGCGCTGACTGATGTACAGTCGTAACTGATTGCAAAAGTATTCATTCTGGTCACGAACGCGGAGTTGGGTTTGAAACGTTTTCTATTACACACCGCTTTGTTTGCCTCGGCCGGCCTGCTGCTGCAGGCGTGCGCGCCATTGGCACCGGGGTTCCGTTCCGCCAGCAACGACGCCGCCCAGGCCGTCTCGCCGTCGGGCTTTTCGACCTCCGAGATCGATCCGCCGCCGCCCGGTGCGATCACCTCGATCACGCCCCAGCTGATCCGGGCGCAGCGCGCTGCGGTCGGGAATTCGGTTCCGCCGGAGGTCAAGGCGCTGGTCGGCACCCCCGAGGTCTACAAGATCGGGCCGGGCGACGTGGTCGGCATCGTGGTCTATGACCACCCGGAGATCGTGTTTAGCGCGATCCCCGCCACCACGGTGGCCGATCCGGCCAGCGTGTCGCCGGCGCCCGGCTTCATCGTGTCGAACACCGGGCAGCTGAGCTTCCCCTACGTCGGTGCGCTGAAGGTCGACGGCATGACCGTCCAGGAACTGGAGAACACGCTCGTGCAGCGGCTGTCGCGGGTCTTCAAGAACCCCCAGCTCAGCGTTCGCGTCCAGGCCTTTCGCAGCAAGCGCGCCTACATCGAAGGTGAGGTCAGGCTTCCCGGCCTGATGGTGTTCACCGACATCCCGATGACGCTCGCCGAGGCGCTCAACCGTGCCGGCGGCCTGGCCCCGACGGGTGACCGTTCCGCCATCAACCTCACGCGCGACGGCAGGACCATTCCCCTCGACCTGATGGCGTTGGCAGAGGCAGGGATCGACCCGAGCCGCATCCCGCTGAAGTCGGGCGACATGGTGATGGTGCGCGGCCGCGACGAGCGCAAGGTCACGGTGATGGGTGAGGTGGGCATCCAGACCGGCGTGATGATGCGCAACGGCAGGCTCAGCCTGAACGATGCGCTGACCGAGGTCGGCGGCGTCAACCTGGGGACTGCGAATCCGCGCCAGATCTACGTGATCCGCAACGAGACCGAAGGCCAGGCGATCTTCCACCTCGATGCGCGCACGCCGACGGCGATTGCGCTTGCAGACGGCTTTGCGCTGCGTCCCAAGGACGTGGTCTATGTCGATCCGGTCCCGCTCGTGCAGTGGAACCGCGTCCTGAGCCTGATCCTTCCGACGGCCACGACCGCGACTTCTTATCGCGATCTGGGCTCGCGCGGCGGCACGACTGGGCGATAGGCAGACCGTGACCATCCGGAACGTCCTCGTCGTGTGCATCGGAAACATCTGCCGCAGCCCGATGGCCGAAGGCCTGGTGGCCGCGGCCTTGCCCGGCGTGCAGATCACTTCGGCGGGCCTCCAGGCCATGGCCGGCCAGCGCGCGGATCCGATCGCCTGCGAACTGATGGACGCGCGCGGCATCAGCCTCGAAAAACATCGGGCGCGGCAGCTCAATCTCGACATGTGCCAGCGCGCCGATCTGATCCTCGTGATGGATCGCGAGCAGCGCCGCACGGTCCAGGAACGCTACCTCTTCGCCGCCGGCAAGGTGTTTCGCCTCTGCGAGTTCGGCGACCAGGACGTGCCCGATCCGTACCGCGCGGGTCGCAGCGCTTTCGAACGGTCGCTTGCGCTCATTGAAGGCGGTGCGCAGCAGTGGGTCAAACGCATTTCAAGAGTATCCAGTTGATGAATTCCACTCTCACTCCCAAAACAAGCCCCACCTCGCAGATCATGAGCAGCGCGGACGAGGACGACCTGGACATCGGGCGTTACATCGACGTGCTGCTCTCGAACAAGTGGCTGATCGCGGCGATCACCCTCGTCGTGTTCCTGATCGGTGCCACCTACGCGTTCCTGGAGCGGCCGATCTACGAGTCCAACATGGTGGTTCAGGTCGAGGACACGGGCACCGGCGGCAAGGGCATTCTCAGCGAGGCCGGCGGCCTGATCGACGTGAAGACGCCGGCCAATGCCGAGATCGAGATCATCCGCTCGCGCATGATCGCCGGCCAGGCGGTGGAAGCGACCAAGCTCTACATTGCGGCGAGCCCGCGCTATGTGCCCTACGTCGGCGGCTGGCTGGCGCGGCGAGCCACGGGCCTTTCCGAGCCCGGTTTCCTGGGTCTCGATGGCTATGTGTCGGGAACGGAACGCATCCTGGTGTCGAAGTTCGACGTGCCGACCCACATGGAAGGCGGGCTGTTCACGGTGACGGCGAAAGCCGACAAGCAGTACACGCTCGACTATCCCGGCATGCAGCAGCTCACCGGCACCGTCGGCACGCCGCTGAAGGCCGACACCGGCAGCGGGCCGATCGAGTTGACGGTGACCGAACTCGCCGGCAAGCCGGGCGCGTTGTTCAATCTTTACCGCTACGCGATGCTGCCGACCACCATTGCGTTGCAGTCCAGCCTGATACTGACCGAGCGGGGCAAAACCTCCGGCATCATCAACGTGGCCCTGCAGGACACGGACCCCTTCAAGCTGACGCGTGTGCTAAATGCCGTGGGCGACCAGTACGTCAAGCAGAACATCGAGCGCAAGGCCGCCGAGGCGCAGAAGACGCTGGCCTTCCTCGATGTCCAGCTGCCGCAGTTCAAGAAGCAGCTGGAGGCGTCGGAAGAGGTCTACAACCGCTATCGCAACCAGAAGGGCACGGTGGCCTTCAGCGAGGAAGCGGCGCTGGTCCTGGGCCAGGCGGTCGATCGCCAGACCAAGTTGCTGGATGCCCAGCAGCGCCGGCGCGAGCTCGAGGCCCGCTTCACCTCCGCGCATCCGGCCGTGCAGACGCTCGACAGCCAGATCGCGGCGTTGAAGACCGACATGGGCGAGATCCAGGCTCGCATCAAGGGCCTGCCTGCCATCCAGCAGGAGGCGGTGCGCATGGAGCGCGACGTCAAGGTCAACACCGAGCTGTACCAGCAGCTGCTCAACAACGCGCTGCAGCTGCGCCTGGTGAAGGAAGGCAAGATCGGCAACGTCCGCGTGCTCGACGAGGCGGTGGTGCCACAGGTTCCGGTCAAGCCGAACCGCAAGGTCATCGTCGCGGCCGCGCTGGCCCTGGGCTTGTTCCTCGGCATCGTCGCCGCGTTCGTGCGCAGCTCCTTCATCGAGCAGCGCCTGCGAGACCCGCACGAGGTGGAAGCCGATACCGGCCTGCCGGTCTTCTCGACCATTCCGCTCAGTCCTGTGCAAAGTGCGATCGCGAAGCGACGCTTGAGCGGCGCCACCGGCGTCCGCTTGCTGGCGATCGAGAGTCCGGACGATCCGGCCGTGGAAAGCCTGCGCAGCCTGCGCACGGCCATGCAGTTCGCGATGCTGGAGTCGCCGAACAACCGCGTGCTGATCACCGGGCCCACCCCAGGCGTCGGCAAGAGCTTCGTGACGGCGAACTTCGCCGCCCTCATGGCCGCTGCCGGCAAGCGCACGCTCTTGATCGACGCCGACCTGCGGCGCGGCCACACGCACCAGTACTTCGGCTTGCAGCGCCACGGCGGGCTCTCGGAGCTGATCGCAGGCAGCTTGACGGTGCAGCAGACCGTGCACCGCCAGGTGGTTCCCAACCTGGACTTCCTGGCCACGGGCCAACTGCCTCCTAACCCGTCGGAACTGCTGGTGTCGGACTCGTTCAAGACGGCGCTCGAGCGCCTGTCCGAGCAGTACGACCTGGTCGTCATCGACACGCCGCCGGTGCTGGTCGCCGCCGACACCTCCACGGTCGCGACGCATGCAGGCACGGTGTTGCTGGTGGCGCGCGCCGACCAGTCCACCATGGGCGAACTCAAGGAAAGCACGCGCCGTCTGGCGATGGGCGGCAAGGCTGCCACCGGCGTGCTGCTCAACGCGATGGATGTGGGCCGTCGGGCCTATGCCCCGTACAAGTACGGCCGCTACCGCTACACCAACTACAACTACGAGAGCATCCTGCCCGAAGAGCAGTGACGGAAGGCGCCGGGCGGCTGCCCGGCGCAGCAGGGTGGCGTCAGGTGGCCGGACGGTGCGCCATGCGCGCCACGCACGCCTGCAGATCGCGTTCGAACTGTGCCAGCACGGCATCGCGATCGAATCGCGCTTCGGCATAGGCGCGGGCACGCAGCCCCAGTTCGCTCCGAAGCCCGGGCTGCGAAGCCAGCGAGACCACTGCTGCAGCAAAAGCTTTTGCATCATCGGGCGGCACGGCGACGCCGCATTCGGATGCGACCTTGCCGAGCTCGGTCTCGGCACGTGCGCCGGCCACCACGGGCCTGCCGCTGCTCAGCATGCCGGTGAGCTTGGAGGGCATCACCAGGTCCGCCGCATCCGCGCGCTGGGGCAGCAGATGGATGTCCGCCAGGCCCAGCAGGTCGCCGAGCCGATCGACCGGCTGCAGATCGAGAAAGCGGACGTTGGCGAGCTGCTCGCAGCGCTTCATCAGTTCGGCGCGGCCGGCGCCGTTGCCGCAGAACACAAAGTGGAGGTTGGGCTGGTCCTTCAGCATGAGGGCCATCTCGGCCAGCAGTTCCAGCCCCTGCTTGGCACCCATGTTCCCCGAATAGAGGGCGACCACGGCATCGGACGGGATGCCCAGTTCGGCGCGGTAGGGGCTGTCCGCTTGCAACGGCTGGATGGCCGAGACGTCGGCCCAGTTGGGCAGGGAAATCAGTCGCGCGTCCTCGATGCCCTTGCTGCTCGCGCGCTCGATCATGCGCTGTGAAATGGTGGAGATGCGGTCGAAGCGGCGCATCAGGCCGCGCTCGACCGCGGCAACGAAGGCGCGCAGGCGCGCGCCCTTGAGCAGCCCGAGCTCGAAGGCGGCGTCGACTTCGTAATCCTGGATGTGCAGCCAGGTCTTGGCCGAGCGCAGCCGCGCGAAGACCAGCGCCGCCGGCGTGCAGAAGAGCGGTGGCTCCGTCACCCACACGAGGTCGGGCTTCCAGCGCCATTGCGCGAACAGGGCCGGCACGCTGGCGAGCGCGAAGCTCGCCAGGTGCAGAAGACGCTTCGCGCCGCTGACCTTGCGCGGCACCCACAGCGGCGTGCGCAGCACCGTGGCGCCGCGCCAGGTCTCTTGCGTGTAGCGCGAGGCGCGGTAGCCCGGCCAAACCGCCCAGTCGGGGTAGTAGGGCGGCGCGGTCACCACGCGCACCTCGTGTCCTCGCGCGGCCAGCCACGCGACCATTTCTCCAGTGTATTTGCCGATGCCGGTCAGTTCCGGCGCGAAATTGATTCCGTAGACGAGCAGCTTCATGGATCAGGCGGGTTGCGGCGAGTGTTCGCGAATGGTGCGCACCAGCATTTGCGCCACCTGCTCCATCTGGAACCGGCTGTCGAAGCAGCGCAGCGCGGCGACGCGCATCGCCGCGAGTTCGGCGGGTGTCGAGTCCAGCCAGCGTCGCAGCAACGCGATCGTGCCATCCAGCGTGTCGGACTCGACGAAGCCCGCGTGGTCGGCCGCGATCTCGCGCCAGATGTTGACCTTGTCGCTGATCAGCACCGGCCGGCTGCAGGCCAGCGCCTCCGCCACCGCGATGCCGAAGTTCTCTTGGTGCGAGGGCAGGCAGAACACTTCGCACGCATGGAACGCGCCCCATTTCAAGTCGCCCGACAGCATGCCGGTCCAGCTGACGCGCGAGGCGATGCCGAGGCTGGCCGCCCGGCTTTGCAATTGACGGGTCAAGCCTTCGTCGCCGGGGCCCGCCATCACCAGATGGACATCCGGTGCATCGGCCGCCGTGCGCGCAAAGGCGTCGATCAGCAGGTCGCAGCCTTTCTTCTCGTGGATGCGGCCCAGGAACAGCAGCAAGCGCTTCTGCCTCAGCTCGGGAAAGGACGAAAGAAATGCCTCGGACAAGGCCTTGGCGTCCTGCGGCGGCACGGTGGTGCCATAGGAGCCGACCACCTCTCGGCAGCGATAGAGCCAGAACGACTGCCGTGCGAGCAGGCGTTCTTCCTCGCAGGTGAAGAGCACGGCGGACGCATCGCGCAGCACGCGGTATTCGCCCCAGGGCCAGTAGAGCCACTTCTTGAGGTGCTTGAGCGGGTAGCGGTGCTTGAACCACGGATCGAGCATGCCGTGGCTGTAGACGAAATAGGGCGTGGACGAGCCGTGCAGGGCGCGCCAGGCGGCGAAGCCGACGTACTGCCAGAGCCCGTTGACGATGACGGCGTCATAGTCGCCGGCGTGCGCCTTGAGCCACGGCACCAGGCGCTCGTTGTAGCCATAGCTCGAGATCGAGGGGCCGGTCGCGATCACCTTGCCCGGATAGTCGGCAACGAAGCCGGCGTCGGGGCTGTCCAGGCTCACGAGGTCGCCTTCGTGCCCCATGCCCGCCAGCGCATCATGGATCCGCCGGACTCCCTCGATGGGGCCTCCGCCCCGGGGATCGACGGATGGAATGAGATGAAGCAGTCTCACGATCGCGAGGCGCGGCTTGGGAAGATTTCGAGCCTCGGATAGCGGAGAACCAGGAGGGCGTAGGCCAGCATGATGCCGAGCAGGGCATTGGCCGTCAGTTGGCCGAGCGCAGGCCAGCTGACCACGGCGAGCGCGGTGGTGAGCCATACCAGCACCGCATAGGGGGAATTCGTCTTGATCGAGGCCCGCAGGCTCGACAGCAGGCCGACGGCCAGCGCCAGGTACTTGAGTGCGATGTAGGCGACTCCCAGCAGGCCGCCCTCCATCAGGATGCGGCCGCCTTCGGCTTCCGCGAGCGCGAAGACATCCGCCGCTCCTGTGCGAACGTAGGTCGCGAGGTTGGATCCGAAGCCCACGCCGTAGCCCAGCCAGCTCATGAGGTCGTAGACCCAGGGTTCGCCGAACAGAACGGTAAGAACCCGTTCGCCGAAGTCTTCTGCCTGCGCCGCCTGCTCGAAGCGTGTCTGCGTGACGCCGATGGCATCGCGGAAAACGTAGGCGAAGAGCGCCGTCATCGCGAGCACGACGACGACCGCGACCGCTGCGCCCACCTTGTTGCGCGCTTTCGAGAACAGCAGCCTGCCGAGCAGGTAGGCCATGAGCATCATGCCCGAGGTGATCGCCGCCGTTCTGGAGCCGCTCACCAGCGCGCCGGTGACGAAGGCCACGAAGACGGCCATCGCAAACAGGAACTGCCTGGTGTTTCGCTTCCTGGCGCCCAGAATGCCGAACACCAGCGGCGCCACCATCGTCAAGTAGGTGGCATAGCCGGAGGTGAAGCTGAAGGTCCCGGTGGTGCGGACCACGCCCACCACCGCGACGAAGACGCTTTCCTCGTCGCCGTCCAACTGGGTGTTGATACGCGCGCCGGGAGGCGAGTAGTGCTGCAGCACGGCCAGCGGTGCCAGCAGCAGCATCACGAGGGCTGCCGCAAGGATCGCAGCCCGGTAGTCCGTTTCGTTCATGGCGGCGGCCGCCGCGACGGCGAACCACGTGTACAGGAGCCAGAAACGCAGGCCGATCACAAACACGACCGGCGAGCTTTCGCCGCCGACGAGCTGCAGCAGTCCCCAGCCGAGCACCAGGCAGGACCATGCGAGCATGACGGCCGTGATCTTCTTGTGGCGCCTCAGGTAGCCGTGCCTCAAGGCGTAGACGACCAGCGCGAGGGCCAGCAGGTCGCGCAGAAGGATCAAGGGAAGCGTGGACGCGGAGGACACCCACTTGCGCACCGCGCCTTCGAAAATGACGATCAGGAATACGGCAAGAAAAAGCTGGCCGGCGCGGCTGAGCGACGCGGCCCGGTTCGTCGCGCGAGGGACGCTTGCGGCGATCGCGCTCATGGTCGCGTCCTTCCGGATTGCATGCCGTTGCTGTTGCTCACCTTTGCACCTCGGTGGTCATTGTCCGAAGCGCAGCGACATGCGCATCGATGCGATGCGGTTCATACCACTTGTGCGCTTCGTGTCCGATGACGCGCGGATCGACGGCCGACCGGTCGACCGCGTCGAAGCCACGAGCATAGTGCACATTGGGCGTCAGGCCGTCGTGCACGCCATACTCGTCCGACAGCAGAATGGGACAGACGGCGTGTGAACTGTAGGCTGCGAAGATGCTGCTCTTGGACACGTAGTCCGGCGGGTAGGCGAGGGCGCCGTAGTCCGCGCTGGACAGCGCCAGGCTCACCTGTTCGGCCGACAGCTTGCCGTGCGCGATCACGCCCTCCTGCACCAGTCGCTGGGAGAGCGGGCCCTCCGGCATCGCCGGACCGATGTCATGGATCTCGAGGCCGTTGCGCTTGGCGCAGCGGAAGAGTTCGCCGTCCGACCATTCGTAGGACTGGGCGCGGATGCCGGCGCTGCCGAAAACCACCAGCTTGCGCTGCCGTTCGGTCTCGATCGAGGCGGGCTCGCCCACATTCGAGAACACCGGCAGCACCCGGTGCGGCGTGGCCTGGGAACGCTCCAGCAGCCAGCGCGCGGATTCCTCCCGGTTCGTCAGCCAGAAATCGGACAGGAGCAGCAGGTCGCGCGCGATCCGCTGCTGGCAGCCGCTGAGCCAGAACGCCGAGCCCCACGGCGGGCCGGTCGCGAAGAGTTCATGGAAGACGATGCCGAAGGCCTTGAACTGGGTGCGCAAGCCGTCGATCTTCTTGACCAGCCACAGCGGAATGCCGCGCTTCTGAAAACCGTAGCCGCTGAAATGCAGGAGCAGGAACTCTCCCTTCAGCGACGCGGTGTCGGTGTTGCGTGTCAGCTCCATCAGCGGCGCGTGGAGCGGATTGCCCAGCACCGTCGCATAGTCCCGCACGCCGCCCGTGCCGGGCGGAATCAGGGAGATGGAGGTGGCATTCATGCTGGGCATCGACGCAGGGAATTCAGGTCCTCAGGAAGGGATGAGTTCTTCGCTGCAGAAATCCTCGTAAGCGCGCTCCACGCCGGCGCGCAGCGTCATCCTGGGCTTCCAGCCGAGTTGACGAATCCGCGAAATGTCGAGCAGCTTGCGCGGCGCGCCATCGGGCTTGCTCGTGTCGCAGCGGATGGTGCCGCGGTAGCCCACCACCTCGCTCACCAGCTGCGCGAGTTCCGCGATCGACTGGTCTTCGCCGCTGCCGACATTGATGTGGCTGGCCGTGGGCTCCGTATGGGCCGCGTAGATCTCGCGCGGAAGATCCATCACGTGGACGCAGGCGCTTGCCATGTCGTCGACGTAGAGAAACTCCCGCTTCGGAGTCCCCGTGCCCCAGATCACGACCGAGGGCGCATCCGCGAGCTTGGCTTCGTGGAAGCGGCGGATCATCGCGGGCAGCACGTGGCTGTTCTCGGGATGGTAGTTGTCGCCCGGGCCATAGAGGTTGGTCGGCATCACGCTGCGGAAGTCGCAGCCGTACTGGCGGTTGTAGCTTTCGCAGAGCTTGATGCCGGCGATCTTGGCGACGGCGTAGGGCTCGTTGGTCGGCTCCAGCTTGCCGGTCAGGAGTGCGTCCTCTGCCATCGGCTGTGCCGCGAGCCGCGGATAGATGCAGCTCGAGCCGAGAAAGAGCAGCTTGCTCACGCCGGTGCGCCAGGCCTCGTGGATCAGGTTGGCTTCGACCATCAGGTTCGAATAGATGAACTCCGCCGGATAGCTGTTGTTGGCGTGGATGCCGCCGACCTTGGCCGCCGCTACATAGACCTCCTGCGGCCTTTCCTCGGCGAAGAAGGCCCGGACCTGCGCCTGGTCCGTCAGGTCGAGTTCGGCACGACTCCGGGTGACGAGGTTGGTGTAGCCCTTCTCGACCAGGCATCGCACGATGGCGCTGCCCACCATGCCGCGGTGCCCCGCGACGAAAATCCGCTTCTGAAACTCGCTCATGGAAATAGACCTTGGTACGGGGTGAAGGTTGGGCCCGGTGCTCCCCCGGCCGGAGCGATCAGGCGAGTCGTCTGCGTTGACCGTCGGCACGCTCGGGCAGATCGTCGAAGCGCACGATGTCGTCCTCGCCGAGGTAGCCGCCCGTCTGGACTTCGATCACTTCGAGGATGGTCTTGCCGGCATTTTCCAGCTTGTATCGGGCGCCAACGGGAATGTAGATCGATTCGTTTTCCTTGACCAGGAGCACCTTGTCGTCGCACACCACTCTGGCCGTTCCCTTGACCACGACCCAGTGTTCGGCACGATGGTGGTGCATTCGCAGCGCAAGGTGCGCACCCGGCTTGACCGTCAGGCGCTTGACGGCGAAGCGCTCGCCGTCGTCGATGCTGTCGTAGGCGCCCCATGGTCGCGGAATGCGGCGATGCCGGGTGGCCTGGCTGTGGCCCTGCGTCGTGAGCAAGGCGACCACGTCCTTGACCTGTTCGGCACAGTCGCTGTGCGCAACCAGAAGCGCATCCGGCGTGTCGACCACCAGCAGATCCTTGGTGCCCAGGGCCACGACGGGACGATTGGGCGCATAGATGAAGGTGTTGCGCGCACCCATGGCAAAACCCTGGCCGCTGATCCGGTTGCCGTCGCCGTCCACGTCGTGCAACTCGGCGACCGCGTTCCAGCTGCCGACATCGCTCCAGCGACCCTGGAAGGGAATGACGGCAACCCGGTCGCATTTTTCGAGCACCGCGTAGTCGATGCTCTGGCTGCGGCAGCGGCCGAATGCGGCGCTGTCCATGCGCAGGAAATCGCCGTCCGTTTCGATGGCCGCGGTGGCCAGCCTGCAGCTTTCGAGGATGTCGGGCGCGTGCTGCTCGACTGCGGCGATCAGCACCTTGGCCTGGACCAGCAGGATGCCGGCGTTCCAGAGGTGGCCGCCCGCGAGCAGCAGCTGCTCCGCGTGCGAGGCGGCCGGCTTCTCGACGAATGCGGCCACGGCATGACCCGCCTCTTCGCCCAATGCCTCATCGAGCTTGTTGCCCTGGCGGATGTAGCCGTAGGCGGTACTGGGAAAAGTCGGCTCCACACCGAAAGTCACGAGGTATCCGGCCAGCGCGGCAGGAATCCCCTTCTGAATCGTGGCGACGAAGCGGTCTGCATCCGGGATGTGGTGATCGGCGGGTGCGAACAGCAGCAGCTGTTCCGGGTCGGCCAGAAGGGCAATCGCCGACATGGCGGCCGCCGTGTTGCGTGCCATCGGCTCGAGCAGTTGCTTGCCGCAAACATCCGCTGCTTCGATGCTTTCCTGAACCAGGAAGCGGTGCTCTTCTGCCGCAACGCAAGTCACCTCGGTATTCAACCGACGGAGACGTTCGAGCGTGAGCACCAGCAGGTTCTTGTTGTCGATCAGCGGGACGAATTGCTTGGGCAGGGTCTTGCGCGACAGCGGCCACAGGCGGGTGCCGCTGCCGCCGCACAGGACGATCGGCTGAATGACGCTCACCTCGAACCCTCTCCGGTGATGACTGCACGCACGGTCTTCAACAGAATCTTGATGTCGAGCCACAACGACCAGTTGCTGACGTACTCCATGTCGAGTTCGACCCGTCTTGCGTAGGACAGGCGGTTGCGGCCGCTGACCTGCCACAGGCCCGTGATCCCGGGGCGCATGGCGCAATAGTGTTCCCAGCCCTTGCCGTAGAGGCTGCGCTGACGCTCCATGCAGGGGCGCGGACCGACCAGGCTCATGTCGCCCTTGAGCACGTTCCAGAACTGGGGCAGTTCGTCGAGGCTCAGCTTGCGGATGAACTGGCCGATGGGCGTGATGCGCGGATCCTTCTCGAGCTTCTGAAAAGTGTCCCACTCGGTGCGGGCCATGTCGTTGCGGCTCAGGAATTCGTCCAGCACCACTTCGGAGTTGTGCACCATCGAGCGGAACTTGTAGAAGCGAAACCTCTGGCCGCTTTCTCCAAGGCGGTTCTGCCAGAAGTGGACCGGACGGCCCATGCTGATGCGCACGCCGAGTGCAACGAGCAGATAGAGGGGCCCGAAGAGAATGAAGAAGGTCAGCGCGCCCACGATGTCGATGGCGCGCTTCGTCGCGCGTTCGAGACGAGTGAGTCTGCGTGGTTGTACATACGCTGGAGGCGCGGACGATCCGCCGCCATCAGGGGTGAAGCGTCGGACCACGTTGCCGTGTGCGGTCGAGTCGGAACGAAACATTTAAATATCCCCCAGACGGGTGCTGCCTCAACTTCAGAGTCAGAGCGTGGCAGTGTAACGCTTTACTACTATTCGCAAGAATTTGAACACAAGATTCCTTCGTTGTCTTGTGAACAAAAGACGTACACCCTTCGTTGAGCGATGTAAGTTGCGCACTCTGTGAACAAGCCTCTACATTGATTTGGTGCAGTGCAGCATATTCGCCTGAAGTGTAGGTCTTTTGTATGACAACATGTTAACGCTTATTGACGAGTGAGTGTTGTTTGCAAGCGCCGTTCGTCGATTTCGTGACTTAGTTCTTGCTTCCAGAGTTGCTGCAGCGCAGCAAGCATATGGCGTGCCGCAAGAATCCAAAAGGATTACAAAAAGCTACCGCAGCAGCTTGGTGGGGTATTCGGGGTTGTAAAGAAGTTGCAATGGCGCGCTGGGTAGGCGGCATGGCAAGCGATAGCGATGCGCAGTGGGCGGCGCTGACGCTGGCGCAGGCCCCCAAAATGGTTTGGCAGGAACTGCCGATGTCGAACGAGAGGGAGGCGGGCTGCCTCCCTCCGCACTGTGCTTACTGGCGCACGCCGGCCTCGCGCCCGGCTTCTTCGAATGGCAGCACCATATTGCCGAGGTCGCGACGGGTTTCCACCAGCACCAAGGGGCCTTCGTCGATCACGATGGCGGGCGGACGCTCGCGGGGCACATGGATGGGCTTGGGTTCTGCCGCGATCGCCGCGCGAACCTGCGCCACACGTTCGGCATCCGAATTCACCCAATGCAATCCGGAGCCTTCCGCCACTTGGGCGAGTTCGTCCAGCGGCAGCTCGAAGGGCTGAACCTTCGGCAGAGCGCGCGAAGTCGCGGGCTTGGCCTCGACCACGATGGGCATGGAGGGTGCGACAGCGGGCCGTTCGGTGCGAGGCGCCGACGGCGCCGTATCGATCTCGATGCCGTCGTAGGCGCCGGCGGGTGCTGGAGAGAGCGCAGATGCGGCCGCAATCGCTTCGCCCTCTTCGCGCGGGCTGCGCTCGCGGCGGTCTCGGCCGTAGCGATCGCGCGAGCGGCCCCGGCGCTCGTCGCCGTCACGGCGCGGCGCGGAATCCCCGCTAGCTGCTGCTTCATCGGCGCTACCCATCTCGGTGGGTTCGGCAGCAAGCGACTGAACTTCTGCGGCGGAAGGCGTTTCGACGGGGCGCGGGGCACCCTCATTGCGCCGCTCGCGGCGGCCCTCGTTGCGCTCGCCGCGGGCTGCGCGCTCCTCGCGGCCGCCGCGCGCACCACGATCGGCTGAAGCGCCATCCTGTTGTTGCGAGCTGTCGGCGTTCGCAGCGCGGGCGGCGTCGCCCGTGCGTTCACGCGCTGCGTCTGCACTGCGCTCACCGCGTTCCCGACGTTCGCCGCGTCCGCGCGGTGCGCGTTCCGCGGGGGGAGCACCTTCGTCGCCTGCGAACGCATTCGGTGCGATCGCCTGTGCGTCGAGCTGGACGTCGCTTGCTTCGGTCGGCAGTTGGCGCTGGTCGCTGTCGCGACGCTCGCCGCGGCCGCGGCGCTCACCATCGCGCGGCGCACGCGCTTCGCGGGGCTCGCGCGGTTCGCGGACCTGGCTCTCGTTGCGCGCCTCGCCACGGACTTCGCGTCCTTCGCGGCGCTCGCCTTCGCGGCGCTCGCCGGAGCGGCCGCCGCGGCGTTCGCCGTCGCGTCCACCGCGGCCTTCACCGCGTCCGCCGCGGCGCTGCTCGCCATCGCGCGCGGTGCGTGCCTCGCCGTCGCGTCCGCCGCGAGCATCGCGGCGCGGCTTGGGCGCTTCCACAGGAATCGTGGGCGGGACGGGTGCCGGGACCGGCGCGGCGCCGAACAGGCTCTTGATCCAGCCGAACAGGCCCGACTCGGCGGGGGCGCGTGCGACGGGGGTGGCCGCAGCAGGCGCGGGCGCCGGGGCGACTGCCGGCGGACGCACCGCTTCGGGCTTCGGCATTGCCGCCGGTGCCGGTGCATCGGGCAGCACGCCCTTGATCACCGGCGTCTGCTTGTTGGTGGGCTCCTGCGAGCGTCGCGTGACCGAGGTCGGGTCCTCGATCTCGTCGGCCATCTTGTAGCTGGCTTCGATGTGGTCGAGGCGCGGGTCGTCGTGCTTCAGGCGCTCCAGCTTGTAGTTGGGTGTTTCCAGCGTCTTGTTGGGCACCATCAGCACGGTCACGCGCTGCTTGAGTTCGATCTTGGCGATCTCGGGGCGCTTCTCGTTGAGCAGGAAGGATGCAACTTCGACCGGCACCTGCACGTGCACGGCGGCCGTGTTGTCCTTCATGGACTCTTCCTGAATGATGCGCAGGATCTGCAGCGCGCTCGATTCGGTGTCGCGGATGTGGCCCGAGCCGCCGCAACGGGGGCAGGGGATCGACGAACCTTCGGAGAGCGCCGGCTTCAGGCGCTGGCGGCTCATTTCCATCAGGCCGAACTTGCTGATCGAGCCGAACTGGACGCGTGCACGGTCCTGGCGCAGTGCGTCGCGCAGGCGGCTTTCGACCTCGCGGCGGTTCTTCGACTCGTCCATGTCGATGAAGTCGATGACGATCAGGCCGCCCAGGTCGCGCAGGCGCATCTGGCGGGCCACTTCGTCGGCGGCTTCGAGGTTGGTGCGGGTGGCCGTTTCCTCGATGTCGCCGCCCTTGATGGCACGCGCCGAGTTCACGTCGACCGAGACCAGCGCCTCGGTGTGGTCGATCACGATCGCGCCCCCGCTGGGCAACTGCACCGTGCGCGCATAGGCCGATTCAATTTGATGCTCGATCTGGAAGCGGCTGAACAACGCGGCGTCGTCGCGGTAGCGCTTCACGCGCGCGGCGTGTTCCGGCATCACGTGGGCCATGAACTGCTGCGCCTGGTCGTAGATGTCGTCGGTGTCGATCAGGATGTCGCCGATGTCGTGATTGAAGTAATCGCGGATCGCGCGGATCACCAGCGAGGACTCCTGGTAGATCAGGAAAGCGCCCTTGCCGCCCTTGGCGGCGCCGTCGATGGCGGCCCACAGCTTGAGCAGGTAGTTCAGGTCCCACTGCAGTTCGGGCGCGGAGCGGCCGATGCCGGCGGTGCGCGCGATGATGCTCATGCCCTTGGGGTACTCGAGCTGGTCCATCGCCTCCTTGAGCTCGGCGCGGTCGTCTCCCTCGATGCGCCGGCTGACGCCGCCGCCGCGCGGGTTGTTGGGCATCAGCACGACGTAGCGGCCGGCTAGCGAGATGAAGGTGGTCAGGGCTGCGCCTTTGTTGCCGCGCTCTTCCTTCTCGACCTGGACCACCAGTTCCTGGCCTTCGCGGATCGCGTCCTGGATCCGGGCCTGGCTGGCCGAGACGCCTTCGGCGAAATACTGCTTGGAGATTTCCTTGAACGGCAGGAAGCCGTGGCGGTCTTCGCCGTAGTCGACGAAGCAGGCCTCCAGCGACGGCTCGACGCGCGTCACAACGGCCTTGTAGATGTTGCCCTTGCGCTGCTCGCGCCCTTCGATTTCGATTTCGTAGTCGAGGAGCTTTTGCCCGTCGACGATGGCCAGGCGGCGTTCTTCTGCCTGCGTGGCGTTGATCAGCATCCGCTTCATGATGCGTTTCCTTTGTCTGTTCTATCGTTCTAACCGGTCCATGACGGACCTAACGATGCACGGACGACGCGTCGCGAAACGAAGGAATTGCCGCTGTGCCCCGGCTGCTGCTGGTTGCCGCGCGGACGCGAGCAACCGTATCGAGCGTCAGCTCAATGACAGCCGGGGTGGGGGCGCATGGATGGGCGCGAGCCCGATATGGTGTTGACGCGCTATATTTTCTATAGCAATTGGCGCAATGGTGGCGCGCTCTGCCGACGATTCAATGCCCGAGGCCGCTGGCATCAGCCAGCGCAGGCAAAGTTGAATCAGCAGTATCAACACAAGGTACTCGCTTCGATCCGCCGGCAGCTTTGGGTCTGCCGGCTGGGTATTCCGTATCGGTGTTTCGTGGGCGTCGGCTTGACTTTGATGTAGCGCCCGCCGCCTTGCGCGTTGGCGCGTGGCTTGCGGGCTCAACGCCTAAGCGGCATCGACCTCACAGCGCCTCCGGCAGTGCTCTAAACTTCTGATTAATCAAGCACTTACAAGACCGCGCTGGTGAAAAACATTATAGGTGCGAAGCCAAGCCCCGCGGCAGCAGAAGTTCGCTTTCTGACGGTCGATGGGGAATCTGCGGGCCAAAGACTCGACAATTTCCTGTTCCGGCAGCTCAAGGGGGTGCCCAAAACCCATGTTTACCGGATCATCCGGTCGGGCGAGGTGCGCATCAACAAAGGACGCGTGCAGGCCGAAACCCGCCTGGCGGAAGGCGACGTGTTGCGGCTGCCGCCGGTACGGGTGTCGGCACGGGGGGCAGAGGGCGGCCTGCCGCCCGCACCCGCGCGCGAATTCCCTTTGCTGTATGAGGACGATGCCTTGCTGGCGATCGACAAGCCGGCCGGCGTCGCGGTTCACGGCGGCAGCGGCGTGAGCTTCGGCGTGATCGAGCAGCTGCGCACCGCGCGCCCTGCGGCGCGCTTTCTCGAGCTCGTGCACCGGCTGGACCGCGAGACCTCGGGCATCCTGCTGGTTGCCAAGAAGCGAAGCGCGCTGACGGCGCTGCAAGACCAGTTTCGCGAGCGCGAGACCGGCAAGACCTACCTGGCGCTGGTCGAAGGCAGCTGGCCCGCGAACAAGAAGGTGCTCGATGCGCCGCTCGCCAAGTACCTTTTGCCGGGTCAGGCCGGCTCGGCTGAGCCGGGTGAGCGGCGCGTGCGCGTGGTGGCCAAGGACCATCCCGACGCGATGCGCGCCGTGACGCTGGTGAAAGTCCTGGCTCGCGTCGCCCTCCCGGCGGACGCCGCTTCCTTTTCGCTGCTCGCCGTTACGATCAAGACCGGTCGCACGCATCAGATTCGCGTCCACCTCGCCTCCGGCGGCCATGCGATCGCGGGCGACGACAAGTACGGCGACTTCGAGCGCAATCGCGCATTGCAGAAGCTCGGCCTCAAACGCATGTTCCTGCATGCCTGGCGACTGCAGTTCACCCACCCCGCGAGCGGAGAGCGCATGGCGCTGCAGGCTGACCTGCCGCCGGAACTGCATGCGCTGATGCCGCGGGCTGCGCTCGATGCGCTCGCTGCCCACCCCTCGACAGCCTCTCACTCATGACTGACATTCGTCCCCGCCGTTTCGACCTGATCGCTTTCGATTGGGATGGCACGCTCTATGACTCGACGCGACTCATCGTGCGCTGCATCCAGGCCGCGGTGGTCGACGTCGGCGGCGCCAAGCCGAACGAGAACGACGCCGCATGGGTGATCGGCCTGGGCCTTGCCGAAGCGCTGGCCCGCGCCGCACCCGATGTACCGAAGGAGAAGTACGCCGAGCTCGGCGCGCGCTACCGCTATCACTACCTGCAGCATCAAGACGACCTGGTGCTCTTCGACGGCGTCCTGCCGATGCTCGATGCGCTCCACGCGCGCGGCCACAAGCTGGCCGTGGCCACGGGCAAATCGCGGCGGGGGTTGAACGAGGCGCTCGCCACCGTCGCGCTGCGGGACCGCTTCGACGCCTCTCGAACGGCCGACGAAACCTTCGGCAAGCCGCATCCGCGCATGCTGCTCGAATTGATGGAAGAGCTGGACGTGCCGGCCGATCGCACCTTGATGATCGGCGACACCACGCATGACCTCCAGCTCGCGCTCAACGCCGGCTGCGCGAGCGTGGGCGTGAGCTATGGCGCGCACGAGCCGGACAGCTTCGACGTGCTGAAGCCGCTGCATGTGGCGCACTCGGTGTCCGGCCTGACGCAATGGCTTCTCGAGAACGCATGAAAATCCGCGCATGAGCGAATGCATCCCGCTGTGCAATGCGGCCGACCTGGTCGAGGGCGGCCGCGCCGTTCCCTTCGACGTGGTGCACGGCGGCCAGACATGCCGGGCCTTTGCCATTCGCTACGAAGGCCAGCCGCACGCGTACCTCAACCGCTGCAGCCACGTCGCGATGGAGCTGGATTTCCAACCGGATCGCTTCTTCGACGACAGCGGTCAATGGCTGCTGTGCGCGACGCACGGCGCCGTCTACAAGCCGGACACCGGCGAGTGCGCCGGCGGTCCTTGTCGCGGCGGCCTGGTGAAGATCGCCTTGAGCGAACGGGACGGAGTGGTGCACTGGCATACTGCCTGGAACCTCCAACCTCTGGTTTTCTGAAATGACCGATTCCAACCGCACGGAACCTGAGGGTTTCGAGCCTTTCGAGCGCGCCGCGCCTCCCCGAAGCATGTCGAAGAACGATCCGACGCAGCAACCCAACTGGGAGCGCGCCACACTCGAAAAACTGGCCTTCGCCTCGCTGCGCGAACAAAGGGCCACGCGTCGTTGGAAGACCTTCATTCGTCTGAGCTGGCTCGTCTTCTTCATTTTTCTGGTGTGGCTGGCCATGTCCCGCGGCACGCCGACGACTGCCAAGACCACGGCCCACACGGCGGTAGTCGAAATCAAGGGCGAAATCGCCAATGGCGGCGACGCGAGTGCGGAGTTCGTGATCGCGGCGATGAAGAGCGCCTTCGAGGACGACGGCGCCAAGGGTGTCGTTCTGCTGATCAATTCGCCGGGCGGAAGCCCCGTGCAGGCCGGCATCATCAACGACGAGATCAAGCGCCTGCGGGCCAAGCACAAAAAGCCGGTCTACGCGGTGGTCGAGGAGACCTGCGCGTCGGCGGCGTACTACATCGCGGCGGCGACCGACAAGGTCTTCGTCGACAAGGCAAGCATCGTCGGAAGCATCGGCGTGCTGATGGACGGTTTCGGATTCACCGGCCTCATGGACAAGGTCGGCGTGGAGCGCAGGCTCTTGACGGCCGGCGAAAACAAGGGCTTCCTGGATCCGTTCAGCCCGATGAGCGATGCGCAGCGGGTGCACGCGCAGAAGATGCTCGACCAGATCCACGCGCAGTTCATCGATGTGGTCAAGAAGGGCCGCGGCGACCGGTTGAAGGTCGATACGCCCGGCCTGTTCAGCGGCCTGTTCTGGAGCGGCCAGCAGGCCGTGGAGCTCGGCTTGGCCGATCAGCTCGGCAACGTCGATTTCGTTGCGCGCGAAGTGATCAAGGCCGAGGAAGTGATCGACTACACGCGCCGGGAGAACGTGGCCGAGAAGCTCGCCAAGAAATTCGGCGCTGCCCTCGGCGACGCTTCGGTTCGGGCGCTGCGAACCGCGCCGGCGCTGCGCTGAATCAGGCCGGATTCGCGTAGCGCGCCGATGCCGCCAGCGCTGCGGCAAAGGCCACCACGACATAGAGCGCAGCAGTCAACGAGCTGAGCTGGGCCAGAAAGCCGATTACCGGCGGTCCGGCCATGAAGCCCAGGTAGGCTGCTGCCGATACCGCGGCGATGCCACGTGCCGGCTCGACGCCCGGGACGCGCGCCGACGCGGCGAAGAGGATCGGCACCACGTTGGCGAAACCGATGCCCACGCCTGCAAATCCGATCAAGGCCAGCCAGGGTGCGTCGGCCAGCAGGACCAGCGTCATGGAGGCGGCCGCCAGCCAGGCGCTGCCGCGCAGCAGCAGCGCCGGCGAGAAACGCGCCCGCATCGCGTCGCCGGCGAAGCGCGTGGCGGCCATCGCCGCCGAAAAGCTGGCGTAGGCCAGCGCGGCTTGCTGCTGGGGGCTGCCCAGTTCCTGCTTCAGATAGAGCACGCTCCAGTCGTAGATCGCGCCCTCGGCAATCAGCCCCAGCGCGGCCAGCACGCCGAGGATGGCCAGCGCGCCGCGCGGCAGGCGAAAGCCATCGCCCGTGCTGCTGAACGTGGTCGCCTCCTTCGGCAACATCCATCTGGAGGAGAGGCCGATCGATAGCGCCATCGCCGCGGCGACGAGCGTCAAGTGCGATTGAGGCGCCATCCCAGCGGCGAGCGCTGCGCCGCCGGTCACGGCACCCGCCATGCCGCCCAGGCTGAACATGCCGTGCATGCCGCTCATCAGCGGATGGCCGTCTCGCAGCTCGAGCTGCGCGGCCTCGGTATTGATCGCCACGTCGAAGACGCCGGTGAGGATGCCGAACACGGCGAGCAAGCCCAGCAGCGCGCCATAGCTGGGCATCACCAGCAAGCCGGCCAGCAGCAGCGCATAGATCGCGCCGCACAGGCCGGCGGTGCCGCGGGCGCCATGGCGGCCGATCCAGCGGCTCGCCTGTGTGAGGCCCAGCAAGGCGCCGACGCCGGCGGCGAGCATGGCCAGGCCGAGCGCCGCTTCATCGACGCCGTAGTGGATCTTCACAGTCGGGATATGAACACCCCAGGTCGCGAAGATGAAACCCGAGCCGAAGAATTGCGCGCGCGAAGCCCAGCGCATGCGGGCGGAGGGAGGGCCTGACAAGATCAGCGCCCGATCGCGAACACCGCGGGCGTGCGCTCGTCGGCCGGCAATGGTTTGGCGCGCCAGCTCTTCACCGTATCGCTGCGCACGTTCGCGGCCGCGAGCGTGAGTCCGCGCGCCACCGCGAGCCGCGTGTTGTGCTGCAGCGTCTGCACGAGCGCCTGCAGCAGGGCTGTATTGCGGTAGGGCGTTTCGATGAAAAGCTGCGTCTGGCCGGTCCTCAGTGCGAGTGCCTCGAGCTCGCGGATGCGTTGCGCGCGTGCCTCGGCGTCCTGCGGCAGGTAGCCGACGAAAGCGAAGTTCTGGCCATTGAGACCACTCGCCGCAAGTGCGAGCAGCAGCGACACCGGGCCGGTGAGCGGCACCACGGTGATGCCCAGTTCGTGCGCGGCCCGTGCCACGGAGGATCCCGGGTCGGCGACGGCAGGCATGCCGGCCTCGCTGAGCAGGCCAATGTTCTTGCCTTCGAGCGCGGCGGAAAGGAGTGGTCGGGCATCGAACTGGCCGGCGTGGTCTCCCTTCTTGTGAACCTCGCGCGGCAGTTCCTGGATCTGCTGGGCCTGCAGCGGCGCAGCAAGCGGCGCCACCGCGTCGATGCGCTTGAGATAGGCGCGGGCCGATTTCGCGTTCTCGCAGATCCAGTGCGTGATCCCAGCCGCGATCTGCAGCGTGCCGAGCGGAAGCACGTCCTGCAGCGGCACCTCAGCCTCACAGCCGAAATCCAGCGGTGCAGGCACCAGATAGAGCTTGCCTTTGCTCACAAGAGGTCGACGCCGGCGGCGCGCAGCATGTTGGCTGTACGAATCAGCGGCAGGCCCACCAGGGCCGTCGGATCGTCGCTGTCGATGGCTTCGAGCAGAGCAATGCCAAGGCCCTCGCTCTTTGCGCTTCCCGCGCAGTCGTAGGGCTGTTCCGCGCGCAGATAGGCATCGATCGCCGCATCGCTGAGCTCACGAAACACGACGCGCACGGGCGCCAGATCGCGCTGCACGAAGCTCGTCGCCTGGCACACCACGGCGACGGCCGTCTGGAATATCAGCGTCTGGCCGCGCATGCGCCGCAATTGGGCCGTGGCGCGGGCGTGATCTCCGGGCTTGCCCAATGGCTCGCCAGCCAGGTCGGCCACCTGATCGGAGCCGATCACCACGGCTTCAGGGAATTGGCGGGCCACCGACATCGCTTTTTCGAGCGCCAGCCGTTCCGCCAACGCGCGCGGCGCCTCGCCTGCCATCGGTGTTTCGTCGACGTCGGGTGCTTGGACATCGAAGGCCAGGTGCAGGCGTGCAAGAAGCTCGCGGCGATAGCGCGAGGTCGAGGCAAGAATCACAGTGCGTTGCATGGGCCACGATTGTGCGCGAGCGGTTTAGACTGGTGCCGATGACCAGAGAATTTGCCCCAGGCCGGCTCGACGTGAACGGCTTTGCCGAGGCGGCCGCTACCGTTTCGGGAAACGAGCCCCTTCAGACTTATCAGCGCTTGAGCGCTGAAGTGGCCGCCCCGGCCACCGACGTGAGCTTGCGCTGGCAGGCCGAAGGCGCCCGCCGCGATGGTCCCGATGGAGCGCCAGTCCCCTGGCTGCACCTGGAGGCGCAGACCACGGTGGCCCTGGTCTGCCAGCGCTGCCTCACCCCGGTCGAAGTCGAACTGAAAGTCGATCGCTGGTTTCGTTTCGCGGCAGACGAAGCCATTGCAGCGGCCGAAGACGAGGATTCGGAGGAGGACGTTCTGGTCGCGAGCCGCGATTTCGACCTCCATGCCTTGATCGAGGATGAGCTCCTCATGGAAATCCCGGTCACACCGCGGCACGAACGTTGTCCCGAGCCGGTGCGGCTGTCGGCTGCGGATCCCGATTTCGAGGCGGCCGAGGCCGCGCGTCCGAATCCCTTCGCAGTGCTCGGCGCGTTGCGTTCGCGCAAGCCGGAGTAGGCCTCGAAACATCGAGCTGGCGCTCCTTATTCAGCTTGGGCTATAATCATGGGCTTCACGCGCGCCGCCGTCGACGTTAGAGCGTTCTACAGGGCCTCACGGCCGCCCCGCGTGCTTACCCACTCACCCGAATACTTTCAGGAGCCAGCATGGCCGTCCAGCAAAACAAGAAGTCGCCGTCCAAGCGCGGCATGCACCGTTCCCACAATGCTTTGGGCGTGCCCGGCATTGCCGTCGAGCCGACCACCGGCGAAACGCATCTGCGCCACCACATTAGCCCGAACGGCTTCTATCGCGGCCGCAAGGTGCTCAAGACCAAGTCTGAAGCCTGATCCCAGTTTCAAGGCCAAAGGCCCGAAGCTACTTTTGTTGTAGCGTCGGGCCTTTGTTTTGATGGCCACGCCTTCCGAATTCGCTCCTGCCCCCTCCGCAATCACGCTTGCCGTCGATTGCATGGGGGGAGACCACGGTCCGCGCGTCACGCTTGCGGCCTGCCGCGCATTTCTCGATCGCCACGCCGAAGCGTCGTTGCTGCTGGTTGGTGCCCCGGCAGCGCTGGCCGGCTTCTCGCATCCGCGTGCCCGAGTCATTCCCGCCAGCGAAGTGGTCGGAATGGACGACCCGATTGAGATCGCGCTGCGCAAGAAAAAAGATTCTTCGATGCGCGTCGCGATTCAGCAAGTGAAGGACGGCGCCGCGCAGGCCGCGATTTCTGCTGGCAACACCGGCGCCTTGATGGCGATCGCTCGTTACTTGCTCAAGACCTTGGATGGTATCGACAGGCCGGCCATCGCTCCTCAGCTTCCGAACAGCAAGGGCGGGGCGACAACGGTGCTCGATCTCGGCGCCAATGTGGATTGTGATGCTGAAGATCTGTTGCAGTTCGCCGTGTTGGGTTCTGCGCTGGTGTCCGCCCTGACGGGCAACGAGTCGCCGTCCGTCGGACTTCTCAATGTCGGCGAAGAGGCGATCAAGGGCAGCGAAACGATCAAAAAAGCAAGTCAATTGCTTCGGAAAGCGGCCAATTCCCAGGATTTGAACTTCTACGGCAACGTCGAGGGTAACGACATTTTCAAAGGGACGACCGACATCGTCGTCTGTGACGGTTTTGTTGGCAATGTCACATTGAAGGCCACCGAGGGCGTGGCTTCGATGATCGTCGACTTCCTTCGCATCGAGTATTCCAGCGGTATTTTCAGCAAATTTGCTGCGATCGTCTCGTATCCGGTTCTAAAGGCCCTCAAACGCCGCCTCGACCATCGGCGGTACAACGGCGCGGCCTTGCTCGGCCTGCGCGGACTCGTTTTCAAGAGCCATGGCTCGGCTGACGAAGTGGCCTTCGGTCATGCGCTCGATCGCGCTTATGATGCCGCTCGCAACAACCTGCTCGATCGCGTGCGGGCCCGCATCGCCCACGCCGCGCCACTCCTCGCGCGACAAGAACCGGCGACGCCGGTCGACACGGCGGCGCTCCACGTTTGATGACTCCTTTTTCCCGCATCACCGGCACCGGCAGCTACCTGCCCCCGCGCCGAGTGACCAACGACGACCTCGCCCGCGAATTGGCCACGCGTGGCATCGAGACCTCTGATCAATGGATCATCGAGCGCACGGGCATTCGCGCTCGGCACTTCGCCGCACCCGAAGTCACGAGCAGCGAACTGGGGCTGGAAGCCGCAAAGAATGCGCTGGAAGCGGCTGGTCGCAGTGCTGGCGAGGTCGACCTGATCATCGTCGCGACCTCGACCCCTGACATGGTGTTCCCGTCGTCGGCAGCCATTCTTCAAAACAAGTTGGGCATCGCGGGCTGTCCTGCATTCGACGTACAGGCGGTGTGCAGCGGCTTCGTCTATGCGATGACGGTGGCCGACGCCATGATCCGCACCGGAAGCGCCAAGTGCGCGCTGGTCGTCGGCGCTGAGGTTTTTTCGCGCATCCTCGACTTCAACGACCGCACCACCTGCGTCCTGTTCGGTGACGGTGCCGGCGCCGTGGTGCTCGAGGCCAGCGACGAGCCCGGGATTCTTGCCAGCGACCTGCATGCCGATGGCAAGCACGTGGGCATCCTCTGCGTGCCGGGCCACGTCTCGGGCGGCAACGTGCTCGGCACGCCGCTGCTTCACATGGACGGGCAGGCTGTTTTCAAGCTGGCCGTACGCGTGCTGGAAGAGGCCGCACGCGCCACCTTGCAGAAGGCGGGCAAGACCGATGCCGACATCGACTGGCTGATTCCCCATCAGGCCAACATCCGCATCATGGAAGGCACCGCGCGGAAGCTGAAGCTGCCGCTCGAGAAGCTGATCGTGACGGTCAACGAGCATGGCAACACCTCTGCAGCCTCTATCCCCTTGGCATTGGACGAGGCGGTGCGCGCAGGCAAGGTGAAGAAGGGCGATACGGTGATGCTGGAAGGCGTTGGCGGCGGCTTCACTTGGGGCGCAGTCCTGTTGACCATGTAATGCAGCGCGTTGCCCCCGAAGAGGGCAGTCGCGCGCGATTGGAGACGCAAAACAATGAAATCCTTCGCTTTCGTATTTCCCGGCCAGGGCTCGCAGGCGGTCGGCATGCTCGACGCATGGGGCGACCATCCGGCCGTGACCGAGACCCTGCAGGAAGCATCCGATGCCTTGGATGAAGATGTTTCGCGCTTGATCCACGAGGGCCCCAAGGAGGCGCTGGCGCTCACTACGAATACGCAGCCCGTGATGCTGGTCGCCGGCATCGCGTCCTGGCGGGCCTGGTTGGCGGAAGGCGACGCCAAGCCCTCGATCGTTGCCGGTCATTCGCTGGGCGAATATTCCGCCTTGGTGGCATCCGGCGTCTTGACGCTCGCGCAGGCGGCGCCACTGGTGCGTTTCCGCGCCCGCGCCATGCAGCAGGCCGTGCGCGTGGGGGCGGGTGCCATGGCGGCGGTCCTCGGCATGGATGCCGGCAAGGTGAAAGCAGGTTGTGCCGAAGTGACAGCCTCGTTCGGCACCGGCAGCGCCGAAATCGTCGAAGCGGTGAACTTCAACGATCCGATGCAAACCGTGATCGCGGGCAGCAAGGCCGCGGTCGAAAAGGCCTGCGAAGTGCTCAAGGCCCAGGGCGCCAAGCGGGCACTGCCGTTGCCGGTGTCGGCGCCTTTCCATTCGAGCCTGATGAAGCCGGCCGCCGAAGCGCTGGAAGAGCAGCTGGCATCGCTCAGCCTGGCCGCGCCCCAGATCCCCGTCCTCAACAACATCGACGTGGCGGTCGAAACCGACCCGGCCCGGATTCGCGACGCGTTGGTGCGCCAAGCGGCGGGTCCTGTGCGCTGGGTCGAAAGCGTGCAGGCCTTGCAGGCGCGTGGCGTGGAGGTCGTCGTTGAATGCGGCCCCGGCAGAGTGCTTGCCGGCATGATCAAACGCATTGCGCCCGAGCTCGCCGCGGCCTCGGTGTATGACCCGGCAACGCTCGCAGAAACAAGACAACTGCTCGGCGGCTGAACGCCGGGCTCCAACATTATTCTTTTATGAGCACTCCAAAATTCGAAGGCCAGGTCGCATTGGTCACCGGCGCTTCGCGCGGTATCGGTGCGGCGATCGCGCTCGAACTGGCCCAGCGCGGTCTCATGGTCATCGGGACCGGCACCACCGAAGAAGGCGCGAACAGGATCTCGGCCGCGCTCGCCGCCCATGGCGGGCGGGGGTGTGCGCTCGACGTCAATGATGGGCCGGCGGTCGAAGCGCTGGTCGACGAGATCGTCAAGACCTATGGCGCGATCCATGTGCTGGTCAACAACGCCGGCATCACCCGCGACATGCTCGCCATGCGCCTCAAGGATGAGGATTGGGATGCGGTGCTCGACACCAATCTCAAGGCCGTTTTCCGTCTTTCCCGTGCGGTGATCCGCCCCATGATGAAGCAGCGCTACGGCCGGATCGTCAGCATCACCAGCGTCGTCGGCGCTTCCGGCAACGCCGGCCAGGCCAACTATGCGGCCGCCAAGGCTGGCGTGGCGGGCATGACGCGCGCGTTGGCACGCGAACTCGGAAGCCGCAGCATCACGGTCAACTGCGTGGCGCCGGGCTTTATCGAGACCGACATGACCGCCAGCCTGCCCGAGGCGCAGCAGCAAGCGCTGCTGTCGCAGATCCCGCTCGGCCACCTGGGCAAGCCGGCTGACATCGCGCATGCCGTTGCCTACCTGGCTTCGCCCCAAGCCTCCTATGTGACGGGCCAGGAACTGCACGTCAACGGCGGCATGCACATGTAAGCGCAGTAGCGCAATTCTTTTACCGTACGGCCTTGGGGCGGATGCCACAATGCGGCCGGCTAAAATCCACCGATTACCTACAACCCTCAGAGGGAACCAAATGAGCGATATCGAAGCACGTGTCAAGAAAATCATTGCCGAACAACTCGGCGTTGAAGAGTCCCAGGTCACCAATGAAAAGGCTTTCGTGGCGGACCTCGGTGCTGACTCGCTCGACACGGTCGAACTGGTGATGGCACTCGAAGACGAATTTGGCATCGAGATCCCGGATGAAGACGCCGAGAAGATCACGACTGTCCAGAACGCCGTCGATTACGCCACCAAGAATCAAAAGGCCTGATATCGGCCACGCTGAGTTTCCGTTCCGGCCCGCGGCTTCCAAGGCACGCGCCGCACAACGGCCTCAGTGCTTCCAGAAAGGTTTGCCGGCATGACCAAACGCCGCGTCGTCGTCACTGGGCTTGGTTGCATTGCCCCTGTCGGAAACACTGTCGCCGAGTCCTGGGCCAATCTGCTGGCCGGGAAGTCGGGCGTCGACACCATCACCAAGTTCGATGTGAGCGCCTTTGCCTGCAAGTTCGCGGGCGAGGTCAAGGGCTTCGACATCACGCAATACATTCCCGAGAAGGAAGCGCGCCACATGGATCGCTTCATCCATCTCGGGCTCGCTGCTGCGATCCAGGCGGTGCAGGACAGCGGCTTGCCGACCGGCGAGGCCCTGAGCTATGAAGAAGCCGTTCGCATCGGCTGCAACATCGGCTCGGGGATCGGGGGACTCCCCATGATCGAGGCCACGCACGGCGAACTGACCAACCGCGGCCCGCGCCGCGTGTCGCCGTTCTTCGTGCCGGCATCGATCATCAACATGATCTCCGGCCACGTGTCCATCAAATATGGCTTCAAGGGCCCGAACATCGCGATCGTCACTGCCTGCACGACCGGTTTGCATGCGATTGGTACGTCTGCTCGGATGATCGAGTACGGCGATGCCGATGTGATGATTGCAGGCGGCTCGGAATCCACGGTGTCGCCGCTCGGTATCGGGGGCTTTGCCGCGGCGCGCGCACTGTCCACCCGCAACGAAGATCCGGCCACGGCGTCGCGCCCCTGGGATCGCGACCGCGACGGTTTCGTGCTCGGTGAGGGTGCCGGCGTACTGGTGCTCGAGGAGTACGAGCACGCCAAGGCGCGCGGCGCCAAGATCTACGCCGAAGTGTCCGGCTTCGGCATGAGCGCCGACGCCTTCCACATGACCGCGCCCGATGTCGACGGACCCCGCCGCTCGATGGACATGGCCTTGAAGAATGCGGGCGTCAACGCCGATCAGGTCCAATACCTGAACGCGCATGGCACCTCGACGCAGATCGGCGACATCAACGAAACCAATGCGATCAAGAATGCTTTTGGCGACCATGCCAAGAAGCTGGTGGTGAACTCGACCAAGTCGATGACCGGCCACTTGCTCGGCGGTGCCGGCGGCATCGAGTCGGTGTTTACCGTGCTGGCTGTGCATCACCAGAAAAGTCCGCCGACGATCAACATCTTCAATCAAGATCCGGAGTGCGATCTCGATTACTGCGCCAATGAGGCGCGCGATCTCAAGATCGACGTCGCGGTCAAGAACAACTTCGGCTTCGGCGGCACCAACGGCACGCTGGTGTTCAAGCGCGCTTGATTTTCCTTGACCCATGCACGACGCCCCATCGGTGAGTTATCCGGTGGGCCGTTCGCGCAACGCTGATCGGTTGCTCTCGATCATCTGGGCCTGCGGCGCGTGCTGCGCGGCCGCAGCGTGCTATCGGCTCGACGACCCGGATTGGCGGATCGGGCTGCTGGCGCTCAGCGTCGTCGGGGCCGGCGCTGCGGCATGGCGGAGCACGCTGCGATGCACCGCGTTCACGGAACTGAGCTTCGACGGCCGGCATTGGTCGCTTGCGGACTCTGCGGGGTTGCGAGCGGGGGTGAAAGTCGCCCTGGATTTCCAATCTTCGCTGCTCCTGTGCCTGACCGAAGCGCGTCGTGTGCGACGCTGGGCCTGGCTCGACCGGAGCACTCTGCCGAAGCGCTGGCAGGATCTGCGCCGTGCGGTATATTCGCGCGCCCCGCTGGCCGGCCCGGTTGCCGAGTCCCGGCAGCCAGCGGCATCCGGCTCGCACCATCCTCTTTCATGACAGCCTCTCCACCGCCCGTGCCGCCCGACACCGGCTTGACCGATGCGCCCCCTGCAGAGGTGAGGCCCGGGGAGGTCGACTTTCAACTGGTCCAGCGCACGATCGCAGGCGATCAGAAGGCTTTCGAACTGCTCGTCATCAAGTACCAGCGCCGGATCGAACGGCTCATCGGCCGCATGGTGCGCGACGTGAACCTGGTAGAGGACATCGCGCAGGAGACCTTCATCCGCGCCTACCGCGCCCTGCACCAGTTCAGGGGCGAGGCGCAGTTTTACACCTGGCTCTACCGCATCGCCGTCAATACCGCCAAGAAGGCCCTGGTGGACATGAAACGCGATCCGACCGTTTCTGAGAGCGCATTGCGTTCGTCTTCTGAGGACGAGGATGAAACTTACCGGCCCGGAAACGAACCAATCAGCGACGAGACGCCCGAATCCGTCATGGCCGCCAACGAAATCGCGGCCGCCGTCGAAGCTGCAATGGAAGCACTGCCGGCCGAGCTGCGGCAGGCGGTGACCCTGCGCGAGATCGAAGGCATGAGCTACGAAGAGATCGCCGAGGTGATGAATTGTCCGATCGGTACCGTACGCTCGCGGATTTTCCGGGCCCGCGAAGCTATTTCGGCAAGGGTCAAGCCGCTGCTGGACAACCAGTCCGGCAAGCGTTGGTAAGCAGGTGAATGAAATGAAGCACACAAGCACAGTCCACGAACAGATTTCCGCGCTGGCCGACGGCCATCTGCGGGACGACGAGTTCGCACAGGTGATCGAGAAGGTCTGCACGGACGACGATCTGCGCGCGACCTGGCATACCTATCATCTGGTCGGGGAAGTGTTGCGTTCCGGCGTGCACTCCGCCTGCAGCGATACCTCGGTGTTCCTGTCGCGGCTCCAGCAGCGGCTGGCGGCCGAGCCGTCCGCCCCGATGCTGGCGCCCGAGGTGGTAAAGCCCGTCGTGCACCATGTCGAGGCCGCCAACGAACCGGTGTTCCGATGGAAGCTCGTGGCCGGTGCGGCATCGCTGGCGGCTGCAGCGGCCATCGGTTGGAACTGGATTGGGAGCACCGGCCCGCAGCCGGCCGCTGCGCAACTGGCGCAACAGCAAGGCTCGAGTTCGGTGCTCGCTGCGTCGAATTCTTCGCAGCAGACGCCCTCCAACCTCGCGCCGATGCGGGTCATCGTCGGAAATGGCAATCCGCAGGTCATGCTGCGTGATCCGCGGCTGGATCAGTTGCTCGAAGCGCACCAGCAAGCGGGCGGTGCCTCGCAGATGCCTTCCGGCTTCCTGCGCAACGCCACCTTCGATGGGCCATCGCGTTGATCACGCGTCCGCAGCCCTTGCAATGACCGTTGCGATGCCGATTTCCGCGCGTGGTGCTGTGGTTCTCGTTGCTGCCGCGCTTTGCGTGGCACAGGCCGTGATGGCTCAGAACCGGACGCCCTCGCCGTCAGTGAAGAGTTCGGTCAGCCCGGCCGGCGGCGAGACGCCGACCTTGGGCGTGGTCGAGTGGTTGCAGCGTATGCATGCCGCTTCGCGGCAGCGTTCTTACGTCGGAACTTTCGTTGTATCGGCACCCGCCGGCAGTCTGTCGAGTGCCCGCATCTGGCATGTGTGCGAGGGTGCCCTCCAGATGGAGCGCATTGAGGCCTTGTCTGGGCCGCCGCGCTCAACCTTCAGGCGCAACGACCACGTGATGACCTTTCTGCCTGAGACGAAGGTCGTGAAGAGCGAGAAGCGCGAAAACCTCGAGCTGTTCCCGAACCTGCTCGGTACCCCCGACTCCTCCATCGGCGACCTCTACGGTGCACGCGTGCTGGGCAAGGACCGCGTCGCGGGCTTCGATGCCGACGTGGTGCAGTTGGAGCCGCGCGACGGGCTGCGTTTCGGCTACCGCGTCTGGAGCGAGCGCCGATCGGGCTTGGTGGTGAAGCTGCAGACCATCGACGGTGAGAACCGCGTGATCGAACAGTCCGCATTTTCCGAACTTCAGCTCGACCCGCCGGTCAAAGCGCAAGCCCTTGCACAGATGATGGGCAGCACCGCGGGTTATCGCGTAGAGAAATCCGAGCTCGAGCGCACCACGGCCACGAAAGAGGGGTGGTCGCTGCGCGCGCCCATCGCCGGCTTCAAGCCGGTCAGCTGCTATCGGCGTCCCGCGGGGGTTGCAGGAAGCGCTGCGCAGGGGCACACGATGCAGTGGACTTTTTCCGATGGCCTTGCGTCGGTCTCGCTGTTCGTCGAGCCCTACGACGCGCAGCGCCAGCCGCGGGAAGTCCTGCTGGCGCTCGGTGCCACCTACACGCTGACGCGCCGGCTGCCGGGCAAGGATGGCGACTGGTGGCTGACTGCCGTCGGAGAAGTGCCGCCGCAAACGCTCGATGCGTTTGCGCAAAGTCTTGTTCGCGCGCGTTGAGTCGCCATATTGATCGTTGTTGTTTACAGGTCTCTCAAACGAAGGAAACCGATGATGTTCAAGTTCGAGAAGAACAAAATCCGTTCATTCCTGATGGCCGGCGTGCTCGCGCTGGCCTCCGGCGCTGCGCTGCTGCCCGTCGCGCCCGCGCATGCGCAAGCCCGTGTTCTCCCGGATTTCACCGATCTGGTCGATCAGGTCGGACCTTCGGTGGTCAATATCCGGACCGTCGAAAAGGTGGCGCAGCGCAGCGGCAACGCCGAGATGGACGAGGAGATGCAGGAATTCTTCCGCCGCTTCTTCGGCCAGCCGATGCCGAACATTCCGCGCCAGGGGCCGCGTCCGAACCGGCCCCAGCAGCCTCAGGAAGAAGAGCGCCCGCGCGGCGTGGGTTCCGGCTTCATCCTGACGACCGACGGTTTCGTCATGACCAACGCGCACGTCGTTGATGGCGCATCCGAGGTGCTGGTGACGCTTGTCGACAAGCGCGAATTCAAGGCCAGGCTGATCGGCGCGGACAAGCGCACCGACGTTGCGGTCGTGAAGATCGAGGCAACCGGTCTGCCGGCGGTCAAGGTCGGCGACATCTCCAGGCTGCGCGTCGGCGAATGGGTGATGGCCATCGGTTCGCCCTTCGGTCTCGAGAACACCGTGACTGCGGGCATCGTGAGCGCCAAGCAGCGCGACACCGGCGACTATTTGCCTTTCATCCAGACGGACGTCGCCATCAACCCCGGCAACTCGGGCGGCCCGTTGATCAACATGCGCGGTGAAGTGGTCGGGATCAACAGCCAGATCTACTCGCGCTCGGGCGGCTTCATGGGCATCTCGTTCTCGATCCCGATCGACGAAGCGATCCGCGTAAGCGACCAGCTGCGCGCGAACGGCCGCGTTTCGCGCGGACGCATCGGCGTGCAGATCGACCAGGTCACGAAGGACGTGGCCGAATCCATCGGCCTTGGGAAGGCGCAGGGTGCCTTGGTGCGCGGGGTCGAGGCCGGCTCGCCGGGCGAGAAGGCCGGCATCGAGCCGGGCGACATCATCACCAAGTTCGACGGCAAGGCCATCGAGAAGCCCAGCGATCTGCCGCGCCTCGTGGGCAATACCAAGCCCGGCACCAAGAGTTCGCTCACCGTGTTCCGTCGCGGCAATTCGCGCGATCTTGCCGTGACGATCGCGGAGATCGAGCCCGACAAGCCCGTCAAGCGGGCGGCCGAAAAAGAGGAGCCCGCAGCCAAGCCGCAGGCATCTGCCGCCGCCAAGTCCATGGGGCTCGCGGTCAGCGACCTCACCGAGGCGCAGAAGAAGGAGCTCAAACTCAAAGGCGGCGTGAAGATCGACACCGCCACCGACGCGGCCACGCGGGCTGGTCTGCGCGAGGGAGATATCGTGCTGGCCATCAACAACACCGAGGTGGCCAACGCCAAGGAGTTCGAAGCCGCACTGGTGAAGGCAGACAAGACCAAGCCGGTCAGCGTACTGTTCCGCCGCGGCGACTGGGCGCAATATGCCTTGATCCGGCCTTCACGCTGATCTGGCGCTTGGCGTCAAGTGGCCCCACCCGGCACTCGGGTTTGGGGCTTTTTTTCGGCCGCTTTCGCATTCTGGCAACCGCCGAAACAAAATTTTTTTGGCACCTCGAGGCCCTTAAATTAGTTTGCGTTTACTAACTTGCAAGGAGGCTAATGATGATTTTCAGTAGAATACGGCCTCATCGGCCAGAGGTCGACGCATAAGCCGGACAGGCTTCTTCACGATGCGAGATTCCTCTCGGCCGTCCACCGATGCTCCACAGATCGCCCACAAGTTGTTAAGAAATCGATCCACCGATTCTGTGGATAAGTTGTTTATAAGTTCCATGTTGCTGACCTGCAACGACCGTTCCGGGGCCTTGGCCTGTCTGTACGCGCCCCCCTTTTTGCCTACAATGAAGTTCCAACTACTGCAGTTGCCATTGCTTGTTGGTTCAGGGCGCGTCTCTTGCGGACGCGCCCTTTTTTCTTGCCTGTCGCCTTCTGCGCACGAGCCAATTCAAGTACTTAAGCGTTCCCGTTGATGAATCACATCAGAAACTTTTCGATCATTGCGCACATCGATCATGGCAAGTCAACGCTTGCAGACCGCTTGATCCAGCGCTGCGGCGGGCTCGCCGAACGCGAGATGGAGGCGCAAGTGCTCGACTCGATGGACATCGAGAAGGAGCGTGGGATAACCATCAAGGCACAGACCGCCGCATTGCACTACAAGGCGCGCGATGGGCAGGTCTACAACCTCAATCTGATCGACACGCCGGGCCATGTCGACTTCTCTTATGAAGTGAGCCGCTCGCTGTCGGCATGCGAAGGCGCACTGCTCGTCGTCGACGCGAGCCAGGGCGTCGAAGCGCAGACCGTTGCCAACTGCTACACCGCGCTCGATCTCGGCGTCGAGGTGGTGCCGGTGCTCAACAAGATGGATCTGCCGCAGGCTGATCCCGACAACGCGAAATCCGAAATCGAAGACGTGATCGGCATCGATGCGACCGATGCGATCCCGTGCTCGGCGAAGACCGGCATGGGCATCGACGAGATTCTCGAAGCCATCGTGGCCAAGGTGCCGGCGCCGCGAGGCAACCCCGACGCAGCATTGCGGGCGATGATCGTCGACAGTTGGTTCGACGCGTATGTGGGCGTCGTGATGCTCGTGCGCGTGGTCGACGGTCGCCTCGCGAAAGGCGAACGCATCAAGATGATGGCGTCGGGTGCGACCTACAACGCCGACAACCTCGGCGTGTTCACTCCGGCGACCGAAGTTCGCCAATCGCTCGAAGCGGGCGAGGTGGGCTTCATCATCGCCGGCATCAAGGAGTTGCAGGCGGCGAAGGTGGGCGACACGGTCACGCTGATCAAGGCCGGGACGGGCGGCGCGGCCGCCACGGCCACCGAGGCCTTGCCCGGCTTCAAGGAAATCCAGCCGCAGGTGTTCGCCGGCCTCTACCCGACGGAAGCCAGCGAGTACGACTCGCTGCGCGACGCGCTCGAGAAGCTCAAGCTCAACGATTCCTCGCTGCACTACGAGCCGGAGGTATCGCAGGCGCTGGGCTTCGGCTTCCGTTGCGGCTTTCTCGGCCTGCTGCACATGGAGATCGTGCAGGAGCGGCTCGAGCGCGAGTTCGACCAGGACCTCATCACGACCGCGCCCAGCGTGGTCTACCAGGTCATGAAGAACGACGGCGAAGTGATCATGGTCGAGAACCCGTCCAAGATGCCCGACGTCGGCAAGATGTCGGAGATCCGCGAGCCGATCGTCACCGTGCATCTGTACATGCCACAGGAGTACGTCGGCGCCGTGATGACGCTGGCCAACCAGAAGCGCGGCGTCCAGATGAACATGGCCTACCACGGCCGGCAGGTCATGTTGACCTACGAGATGCCGCTCGGCGAGATCGTGCTGGACTTCTTCGACAAGCTGAAGTCGGTCAGCCGGGGCTACGCGTCGATGGACTACGAGTTCAAGGAATACCGCGCCTCGGATGTCGTGAAGGTCGACATCCTGCTCAACGGCGAGAAGGTCGATGCGCTGTCGATCATCGTGCACCGCAGCCAGAGCCAGTACCGCGGCCGGGCGGTCGTTTCCAAGATGCGCGAGATCATCAGCCGCCAGATGTTCGACGTCGCGATCCAGGCCGCCATCGGGGCCAACATCATCGCGCGTGAGACAATCAAGGCGCTGCGCAAGAACGTGCTTGCCAAGTGCTACGGCGGCGATATCACCCGCAAGAAGAAGCTGCTCGAGAAGCAGAAAGCGGGCAAAAAAAGAATGAAGCAGATCGGCTCGGTCGAGGTCCCGCAAGAGGCCTTCCTCGCCATCCTGCAAGTCGAAGACTAAGAAGAATGGCATTCCTCACCTCCCTGATCCTCGCGGCTTTCGTCGGCTATATCGGTGCCTGGTACTTCGGCGCGGTCGAAGGCAACTTTGCGCTGCTGCTGTTCCTGGCCACCGTCGTCACCGGCCTCTACTGGCTGGCGGAGCGCTTCTATTTCCTGCCGAAGCGCCGGCAGGCAGCCGATGCCCTGGATGCATCGCTGGCCCAGCGCCGCGAAGAGCTGGCTCGCCAGGGCATCACGCAGGTCGACACCGTGGACACCAAGGCGCGCGAGCGTCTGGTCATGCAGCCGTGGTGGCTCGACTGGACCGCGGGCCTGTTCCCGGTGATCCTGGCCGTGTTCCTGCTGCGTTCCTTCCTGTTCGAACCCTTCAAGATTCCTTCGGGCTCGATGATGCCGACCCTGCTCACCGGCGACCTGATCCTGGTGAACAAGTTCACCTACGGCCTGCGGCTGCCGGTCATCAACACCAAGATGACCGACGGCACGCCGCCGGCGCGCGGTGACGTGATGGTGTTCCGCTACCCGCCCAAGCCGAGCATGGACTACATCAAGCGCGTGATCGGCGTGCCCGGCGACGAGGTGGCCTACCTCAACAAGAAGCTCATCATCAATGGCCAGCCGGTCAACAAGCAGCCGGTGCCCGACTATTTCGACGAGGAGGCGATGCGCTACCTCAAGCAGTATTCCGAGAACCTGGGCGGCAAGGAGCACAGGCTGCTCAACGACGACACTCGACGCGCGGGACTCTCGGAGGTCGAGATCATGGCGTTCCCGAATCAGGAAAATTGCCGCTACAGTGTCGAGGGCGTGGTGTGCAAGGTGCCCGCGGGCCAGTATTTCATGATGGGCGACAACCGCGACAATTCGCTCGACTCGCGCTATTGGGGTTTCGTTCCGGACAAGAACATCGTGGGCAAGGCCTTCTTCGTCTGGATGAATTTCGGCAATCTCAAGCGCATCGGCGGATTCCAATAATCGAGCTTTTCATTCGAGGGACAGAGGGCATGAGAGCAAGAAGTCAATCCAAACGGGGTCAGCGCGGCATCTCGTTCATCGGGCTGCTGTTCGTCGCGGGCGTGCTGGCCTGCCTGGGCGTGGTTGCCGCGCAGGTGATCCCGACCCTGATCGAATACCAGGCGATCGACAAGGCCGCCAACAAGGCCAAGGAAGGCACGACGGTGCCCGAAGTCCGTGCCATCTTCGATCGTGCGCAGGCCATCGACGACTTCAAATCGGTCACCGGCAAGGACCTCGACGTGCAGAAGGTCGGCGACAAGGTCGTGGTGTCTTATTCCTACGAGCGCGAAATTCATCTGTTTGGCCCGGCTTTCCTGCTGCTGAAATACAAGGGCCAGTCCCGCTAGGATGAAACGCCCCCACGCCCACGCCCACGCCGGCCCGGCGTCGACCGCACTGTGAACGAAGGTGGTCTTGCCGCGTTGCAGGCGCGCCTCCAGCATTCGTTCTCGGACGCGCGGCTGCTCCAGCTTGCGCTGACGCATCGCAGCTTTTCGGCCGACCACAACGAGCGGCTCGAGTTCCTGGGCGATTCGGTGCTGAACCTGGCCGTCGCCCACCTTCTCTACGAGCGCCTGTCGGAATTGCCCGAAGGCGATCTCTCCCGCGTGCGGGCCAACCTGGTCAAGCAGGAGACGCTGCACCAACTGGCGCTCAAGCTCGCGCTGTCCCCTCTGCTGCGGCTCGGCGAGGGCGAGGCGCGCTCGGGTGGCCCGAACCGGCCCTCGATCCTGGCCGACGCGCTCGAGGCCCTGATCGGCGCCGTCTACCTCGACGCCGGCTATGGCCCGGCGCAGGCGCTGGTGCGCCGGCTCTACGAATCGGTGGCGATCACGCCGCGCATGGAGGCGGTGGCCAAGGACCCGAAGACCGAATTGCAGGAATGGCTGCAGGGTCACAAAATGAAGCTGCCGGTCTATCGCGTGGTCGGCACGCTGGGCGCGGCGCACAAGCAGACTTTCGATGTCGAATGCGCGGTGCCCGATCTGGGCCTCAGCGAACGCGGCATCGGCGGCTCGCGCCGCGCCGGTGAGCAGGCCGCCGCGGCGGCCATGTTGATCCGGCTCAAGGCGCGCAGCGCGGCAAAGGCACCCTCATGAACGACGACCCCATCGATTCCGTCACCATCCCTCCCGCAGAAGGCGAGGACGCCGCGGGGCCGAATCCTTCGCAGCGCTGCGGCCTGGTGGCAATCGTCGGCAAGCCCAACGTCGGCAAGTCGACCTTGCTGAACGCGCTGGTCGGCCAGAAGATCAGCATCACCTCGCGCAAGGCGCAGACCACGCGCCACCGCATCACCGGCATGCGCACGCTGGGGTCGACGCAGTTCGTCTTCGTCGATACCCCGGGATTCCAGACGCTGCATGCCAACGCGCTCAATCGGTCTCTCAACAAGACGGTGGTGGGCGCGGTGTCGGACGTGGACCTGATCCTGTTCGTGGTGGAAGCCGGCAGCTTCACGCCGGCCGACGAACGCGTGCTCAAACTGCTCGGCGCCGGCATTCCGACGGTGCTGATCGCCAACAAGCTCGACAACGTGCATCGCCGGGGCGACATCGCGCCTTGGTTGCAGACGATGCAGCAGAAACACGCCTTCGCCGAGTTCGTCCCCATGTCGGCCAAGAACCCGAAGGACATCGAGCGCCTGTTCGGCATTTGCGAAAAGTACCTGCCCGAGCAGGCTTGGTGGTATGCCGAAGACGAACTCACCGATCGCAGCGAACGCTTCCTCGCGAGCGAGCTGGTGCGCGAAAAGCTGTTCCGCCTCACCGGCGACGAGCTGCCCTACACCTCGACCGTCGTGATCGACAAGTTCGAGGAAGAGCCGCCTGCGCGCAAGGGCCAGAAGCGCCTGCTGCGGATCGCCGCCACGATCGTCGTCGAGCGCGACGGCCACAAGGCGATGGTGATCGGCGACAAGGGCGAACGCATCAAGCGCATCGGCACCGAGACGCGGCAGGAGCTCGAGAAGCTGGCGGATGCCAAGGTGTTCCTGGAACTCTGGGTCAAGGTGCGTTCCGGGTGGGCGGACGACGAGGCTCGCGTCCGCTCCTTCGGCTACGAGTGAGTCATCCGTTGGCCAGCGTGGGAGGCTGAGATGGCCGCCGCGCACCGCATTTCGCACGAGCCGGCCTACGTGCTCCACCGCTACGACTGGAGCGAGTCCAGCCTGATCCTCGAGGTCTTCACCCGCCATCACGGCCGCATCGCGCTGGTGGCGAAAGGCGCCAAGCGGCCCAGTTCCAACTTTCGCCCGGTGCTGCTGCCGCTGCAGCCTCTGCAGCTTTCCTACGGCGGCGACGCCGAGATCCGCACGCTCAAGGCCGCCGAATGGATGGGCGGCCACGTGATGCCGACCGGCGAGGCCCTGCTGTCGGGCTACTACCTCAACGAGCTCCTGCTGCGCTTGCTGGCCCGGGACGACGCGCACGAGGCGCTGTTCGACGCCTATGCCGGTGCGGTGCAGGTGCTGGCGGGCGACCATGCGGACGCCCAGGCCGCCACCCAGGCGGCGGCGCTGCGCGCCTTCGAGCTTCTGCTGCTGCGCGAGGTCGGACTGCTGCCGGCGCTCGATGCCCAGACCCTCACGCTGGCGCCGCTGCAGGCCGAGATGCGCTACACCCTGGTGCCCGAAGCGGGCCTGCGCCAGGCTGCCGACGACGAAGCCGCGTTGAGCGGCGCCGAATGGCAGGCCTTGGAGCGCGCGCTCGGGGACCGAGCGCCGTTCCCCGCCACGCTGCGCCTGGTCGCCCTGATGAACGCCGGCACCAACAGTGCCTTGCGCAACCAGCTGCGCACGCTGCTCAACTACCATTGCGGCGTGAGCATGCTGCGCACGCGCCAGATGATGAGAGATTTGCAAGCCCTATGAGCACTTCCCTGTCGATCAATCTCAACAAGGTTGCGCTGGTGCGCAACACCCGGCATCTCGGGATCCCGAGCGTGCTCTTCGCCGCTGCGCTGTGCCTGGACGCCGGCGCGCACGGCATCACCGTGCACCCCAGGCCGGACGAACGCCACATCCGCCCGCGGGACGTGCATGACCTCTCGGGGCTGCTGGCCAAGGACTGGCCGCAGGCCGAGTTCAACATCGAGGGCAACCCTTTCCACAACCTGATGGATTTCGTGCGCGAGCTGCGCCCGCACCAGGCCACTTTCGTGCCCGACAGCGAAACCCAGTCGACCAGCGACCACGGCTGGAATTTTCCTTACGACGCCGAGCGACTGCGCCCACTGATCGCCGAAACCAAGGCGCTGGGCGTTCGCGTGAGCCTGTTCATGGATCCGGAGCCCGACATGATGGCGGCGGCCAAGGCGGCCGGCGCCGATCGCATCGAGCTCTACACCGAAGGCTATGCCTCCTCGCGCGGCACTTCCAGGGCGGATGCCGTGCTGCAGCTCTACGTGCAGGCGGCGCGCGCCGCGCAGGCCGCCGGTCTCGAAGTCAACGCCGGTCACGACCTGAGCCGGGACAACCTCACGGAATTCCTGCGGGCCGTGCCCAACGTGCGCGAGGTCTCGATTGGCCATGCCTTCGTTTCGGACGCCTTAGAGCTCGGCTACGCCGCGGCCACCAAGGACTATCTGCGCTGCATCCAAGAGGCTACGTAAATGGGCCCCCACGCTCGTCACTTCGTGTACTCGCTGCCCCCCGAGGGGGCGCTCAGCACCCTTCGGGCGGCCGGGCGGGTGCTGAAATGATTTACGGCATCGGCACCGACATCTGCGACATCCGCCGCATCGAGGCGACCTTCGATCGCCAGGGCGAGCGTTTCGCGCAGCGTGTGCTGAGCGACGCCGAGCTCGAAGTCTGGCGCGCGCGCAGCGCCCGCTGGCCGAAGCGCGGATTGCGCTACCTGGCCACACGCTTTTCCGCCAAGGAGGCTTTCAGCAAGGCCATCGGCAAGGGCATGCGCATGCCGATGAGCTGGCGGCTGTGCGAGATCGCGAACCAGCGCAGCGGCAAGCCCGTGATCGTGCTCCACGGCGTGCTGAAGGAGTGGTTCGAGGCCGAGCATCTGATGGCGCACGTGACCGTGACCGACGAGACCGACTACGCGGCGAGCTTCGTCGTGGTCGAACGCAAGAAATGACGGCCAACAACGTACTGCATGCCCCGCTGATCATCGACGTCGCGGGCACCGAACTGAACGCGGCCGATCGCCGCCGTCTTGCGCATCCGCTGGTGGGCGGCGTGATCCATTTCGCACGCAACTGGCAGGACCGCGCACAGATGAGCGCCCTCAATGCCGAGATCAAGGCACTCCGGCCCGACATCCTCATTTGCGTCGATCACGAGGGCGGCCGCGTGCAGCGCTTTCGCAGCGACGGCTTCACGCGGCTGCCGTCCATGCGCGTGCTGGGGGAACTTTGGATGAGCGAACCCTTGCGCGCCGCCCAGGTTGCAGTCGCCTGCGGCCATGTGCTTGCGGGCGAGCTCCGCGCCTGCGGCGTCGACTTCAGTTTCACGCCCGTGCTCGATCTGGATTACGGCGAAAGCAGCGTGATCGGCGATCGCAGCTTCCATCGCGATCCGCGCGTCGTCGCGCTGCTCGCGAGAAGCCTGGCGCATGGACTTTTGCAAGTGGGCATGGCCAATTGCGGCAAGCATTTCCCCGGCCATGGTTTCGTCAAGGCCGACTCGCATGTCGCGATTCCAATAGACCGGCGCAGCCTCAAGGCCATCCTGGCCGACGACGCACGCCCCTATGACTGGTTGAACGGCACGCTCGGGGCGGTGATGCCGGCGCACGTGATCTACCCCAAGGTCGATGCCCGGCCCGCAGGTTTTTCGTCGAAATGGCTGCAGCAGATCCTGCGCGCCAAGCTGGGGTTCGATGGCGCCGTGTTCAGCGACGACCTCAGCATGGAGGCCGCACGTCATATCGAGGGCGAGCTGCTGAGCTACACCGAAGCGGCGCTCGCTGCGCTTGAGGCCGGCTGCGACCTCGCGCTGCTGTGCAATCAGAGCGTGAGCGAGAGCACGGTGCTCGACGAAGTGCTCGATGGCTTCGCCGCTGCCCGACGCAGCGGCCGCTGGCAGCCGGATGCGGCCAGCGAGGCGCGCCGGCGCAGCCTCCTGCCACGTGCACCGGCGCTCGATTGGGGCGCGCTCATGCAGTCGCCGGCCTACCGGCGCGCCGCGGCGATGCTTCCGCGTCCCTAGACTTCGGGCGACCAGAGCCGCTGGCCACCGCTTTCGAGGTGCGTCAGATAGAGGCGCAGGTCGAACTCGAGTTGGTGATAGTCCGGCTCCATGTGGGCGCAGAGCTGATAGAAGGCCTTGTCATGCTCGCGCTCCTTCAGGTGCGCCAGCTCGTGCACGACGATCATGCGCAGCCATTCGATCGGCACCTCCTTGAACAGGCTCGCAACCCGGATCTCGCGCTTTGCCTTGAGCTTGCTGCCCTGCACGCGCGAGATGGTCGTGTGGGTGCCGAGCGCGTTGCGGATCACGTGCAGCTTGTTGTCGAAAGCCACCTTGGACAGCGGTTCGGCATTGCGCAGAAACTCGTTCTTGAGGCCGCTCACGTAGTCGTAGAGCGCGCGGTCGGTGCGGATATCGTGCACGCCGCCGTAGCGCTTCAGCAGCAAGTCGCCGAGCCTGCCCTGTGCGATGAGATGCTCGACCTGGGCGCGCAGGTCTGCGGGGTAGGCGGAAAGGTATTTCATGCAGCGGCGTAGGCCAGGCCGGCGGCCACGCCACCGAACAGATCGCCTTCGATGATCTTCGTGCCCGGGAACGCGTGTCGCAGCGCGCTCTGGAACGGGCTCAGCGCCGATGACCCGCCCGTCAGATAGATGGCGTCGAGCGTGTCGCCCGTCGCGCCGCCTTGCTTCACGCATTCGCGCGCGCAGGAAACCACGTTGTCGAGCAGCGCTGCCAGGTGCCCGGCCATGCCGTTCGCCGTGAGGGCAGCGCCCAGATCCACCTCCGCGAAGGACAGATCGATGGCCACGTCGTCGTTCGTCGTGGACGTTCGAATCTTGGCTTCTTCCACCTCGCTGGCGATGCGATGCCCTTGCCGGTCCACCAGCACGCTCATGAGCCGGTCGTGCAGCTGCGTGTCGAGGTAGTTGATGCGCAACTCCTGGACCTGCCGGATCGCCTTCGGCGCATAGAGCCAGTTGATCAGGTGCCAGGAAGACAAGTCGAAGAAGGTCCTGCTCGGCACTTCGCGGCCTTGGGGGCCGATGTGCCGGAAACCGAAATGCGGCATCACGCATTCGACGCTGAGCCGCTGGTCGAAATCGGTGCCGCCGATGTGCACGCCCGTGGTGGCCAGCACGTCGCTGGAGCGATCTGCCTTCGCCATGCGTTCGGGACCGAGACGCACCACCGTGAAGTCGGAGGTGCCGCCGCCGATGTCGACGATCAGCACCAGCGATTCACGGGTGACGCGCCGCTCGTAATCGAAAGCGGCCGCGATCGGTTCGTACTGAAATCCGACTTCGCCCAGACCGGCGCTTTGCGCGGCTCGGCGCAGCGTGGCCTCCGCCTCGCGGTCGCGCGCGGCATCGTCGTCGACGAAATGCACCGGCCGACCGATCACGACCCGTGCAGGCTCGACGCCGAGCTGCCGCTGGGCGCGCGTCGCAAGTTCCGACAGGAAGAGCGCGATGATTTCCTCGAAGCTGACCCGCTGGTTGTCGATCTCGGTCTGATCCTGCATCAGGGAGCTGCCGAGCAGGCTCTTCAGCGAGCGCATCAAGCGGCCTTCGGTGCCGGCGAGGTAGAGCGAAATCGCTTCGCGCCCGAAATGCGTGCTGCGGTCTTCGGTATTGAAGAAGACGGCCGTCGGGATCGTCGTCGCCGACCCTTCCACCGGCAGCATGCGGGCAAGTCCGCTTCCCGCCACGCAGGCGACCGCGGAATTGGATGTGCCGAAGTCGATGCCGATGACGGGCGCAGGCGTCTTCAAGATTCCCGGCGCAAGGCAGGAAACAGGATGACGTCGCGGATGCTCGGCGAGTCGGTCAGGAGCATCATCAGGCGGTCGATGCCGATGCCGCAGCCGCCGGTGGGCGGCATGCCGTATTCCAGCGCGCGCACGAAGTCGTGGTCGTAGAACATCGCCTCGTCGTCGCCGCTGTCCTTGGCCGTGACCTGCGCATTGAAGCGCGCGGCCTGGTCTTCTGCGTCGTTGAGCTCGCTGAAGCCGTTGCCGAATTCGCGGCCCGTGATGTAGAGCTCAAAGCGCTCCGTCACCTCGGGGCGCTCGTCGTTGGCGCGCGCCAGTGGCGAGATCTCTGTCGGGTGCTCCATGATGAAGGTCGGCTGCCAGAGCTTTTCTTCCACGGTCTCCTCGAAGTACATCACCTGCAGGCTCGCCAGGCTGCGCTGCGAGAGCTTGCCCTTCTCTTCGGTCAGGCCGAGCTTGCGCAGCGCGTTGACCAGCCAGGCGGCGTCGTCGACGTTCGCGCCCGCCTCCGTGTGCTTCAGGATCGCCTCGCGGATCGTGAGCCGCTCGAAGGGTTGGCTCAGGTAGACCGGCTTGCCCTGGTACTCGAGCTCGAGCTTGCCCACGGTCTTCTGCGCGATCGTGCGGATCAGCGTTTCGGTGAAGTCCATCAGGTCGCGGTAGTTCCAGTAGGCCGCGTAGAACTCCATCATCGTGAACTCGGGGTTGTGCCGCACCGAGATGCCTTCGTTGCGGTAGCTCCGGTTGATCTCGAACACGCGCTCGAAGCCGCCGACGATCAGCCGCTTCAGGTAGAGCTCGGGCGCGATGCGCAGGAACATCTCCTGATCGAGCGCGTTGTGGTGCGTCTTGAAGGGCTTGGCGTTGGCGCCGCCCGGGATCGGGTGCAGCATCGGCGTCTCGACCTCGAGGAAGTCGTTGGCCACCATGAATTCGCGCAGCGCGCTCACAGCGCGGCTGCGCGCCGCGAAGCGCTCGCGTGCCGTCTCGTCGGTGATCAGGTCGACGTAGCGCTGGCGGTACTTCTGCTCCTGGTCGGCCATGCCGTGGAACTTGTCGGGCAGCGGCCGCAGGCTCTTGGTCAGCAGGCGCAGCTTCGTGACCTTGACCGAGAGCTCGCCGGTGCGGGTCTTGAAGGCCGAGCCTTCGGCGCCGACGATGTCGCCCAGGTCCCAGTGCTTGAATTCGGCGTAGGCCTCCTCGCCGACGGCGTCGCGCGTGATGTAGAGCTGGATGCGGCCGGTCGCGTCCTGCACGGTCGCGAAGCTGGCCTTGCCCATCACCCGCTTGAGCATCATGCGGCCCGCCACGCTGACAGCGACCGGCGTGGCTTCGAGCACTTCGGCGGCCGTTTCGCCATGCGTTGCAACGAGCGCGGCTGCGCGATCGGCGGGCTTGAAGTCGTTCGGGAACGCGACCCCCTTGCCTTCGGCCTGCGCGGCGCGCAGCGCCTTCAGCTTTTCGCGCCGTTCGGCGATGAGCTGGTTGTCGTCGGTGGCAGGGGCGGGAACGGGGGAGATCGGAGCGTCGGACATGGAAGAGGAATAGAGGCGCGGGCGGCTGCGCGCGCAACCCGCCATTTTAGCCGGCCGACCCTCGCCCTCGCGCTATGGAATGAAGAGCGGACTACTTGGTGATGCCGGTGCGCGCGAGCAGGTCGCTGACCAGTTCCAACCGCATGAGCGGGCTGTCGAGCTCCATCAGGCGCTGCTTGAGTTCCGGCTGTACCGGCAGCAGCTCGCACCAGCGGTTGGCCACCCAGCCGCAATCGTCGAAGCGGTAGGGCGGCGTGATCGGCAGCCGGACGTTCTCGTTGCCCTCCATGCGGCGCCGCTCCTCCAGCGTCTGGACCAGGCGGCGCAGCGCTTCGGCCGTCGGCTGCAAGTCCTCGGGGACAGCGAGCGCAACGTCATCGGACACCGCCTCGACATCGGCCGTCCACAGCCCGTGCTTGTGGAGCTCGCTGGAAAGCACGCGAAAGCGGTGCGTGCCCACGCATTCGATCTGCATCAGGCCGGCCTGGGGCGCGTCGAATTCCCGGATGACGGCGAGCGTGCCGAGCGTGGCGAAGCTTTCGGCTTCTGCGCCCGCCCTGCGAACCTCCGAGCCCTGCGTGAGGCTGACCACGCCGAAGGGGGCGCCTGCCTTGTGGCACTTGCCGATCATGTCGAGGTAGCGCACCTCGAAGATGCGCAACGGCAAGAGGCCGCCGGGGAACAGCACCGTAGCGAGGGGAAAGAGGGGAAGCGAATGCAGAAGGGGTTGAGTCGTCATCGATGAACCTTGCGTGGCTATCATCGCATTCCGTCCACGACCGCGCGCCATGCTCTACCAGATCCCCTCGTTCCTGCTCGACGTGATCGTCGGCCTCCTCGGCGGCGCCTGCCTGCTGCGTCTCTACATGCAGTACCACCGGGTGCCCTTCGGCAATCCGCTGGGGCGCTTCGTGTTCGCCGTCACCGACTGGATCGTGTTGCCGCTGAGGCGCATCGTGCCTTCGGTCAAGCGCTGGGACCTGGCCAGCGCCGTGGCCGCCTGGCTGCTGGTGATGGCCAAGTTCCTGCTGCTCTGGGTGCTGATGGGCAGCCTGGGCCGTTGGGCGATCCTGCCGCTGGTGTCGCTCATCGGCCTGCTGCAACTGGCAGTGTCGGGTCTGACTGCCTTGCTGATCGTCTATGCCGTGCTGTCCTGGGTGCCGAATGCATCGTCGATGCTGCAGGATCTGATCGCGCGGCTGGCCGAACCGCTGGTGCGGCCGCTGCGGCGCTTCATTCCGCTGGTGGGTGGCGTCGACCTGTCGCCGCTCGCCGCCATCGTCCTGCTGCAGGTCGGCGCGATCGTTCTCGGCAGCCTGATGGCCACGGCCTTCGGCCTCGGCCGATAGGCCGGCCGCGCTCAGATCACTGCGTCGGCGGGCTGGCGCAGCAGCATCGCAAGCGTGCTTGCGACGGTCTTGCGCAGCTCGCGGCGGTCGCAAATGAAGTCGATCGCGCCCTTGGTCTGCAGGAACTCGGCGCGCTGGAAGCCTTCAGGCAAGGTCACCCGAACCGTCGACTCGATCACGCGCGGTCCGGCAAAGCCGATCAGCGCCTTGGGCTCGGCGATCACGACGTCGCCCACGAAGGCGAAGCCGGCGCTCACGCCGCCCATCGTCGGATCGGTCAGCACGCTGATGTAGGGCAGGCCTTTCTTGGCCAGGCGCGTGAGCGCGGCGTTGGTCTTGGCCATCTGCATCAGCGAGAGCAGGCCCTCCTGCATGCGCGCACCGCCGGTCGCGGTGAAGCAGATGAAGGGAACCTTCTGCTCGATCGCGGTCTCGACGCCGCGCACGAAGCGCTCCCCGACCACGCTGCCCATGCTGCCGCCCATGAAGTCGAACTCGAAGCAGGCGACCACGACGTTGATGCTGTGCACCGAGCCGCCCATGACCACCAGCGCGTCGGTCTCGCCGGTGTTCTCCAGCGCTTCCTTGAGCCGCTCGGGGTACTTGCGGCTGTCCTTGAACTTGAGGGCGTCGACCGGCAGCACTTCCTGGCCGACCTCGTAGCGGCCTTCGGAGTCCAGAAAGGCATCGAGCCGCGCGCGCGCGCCGATGCGGTGATGGTGGCCGCAGCTCGGGCACACGTTCTGGTTGTGCTCGAGGTCCGTCTTGTAGAGAACGGTCTCGCAACTCGGGCATTTGATCCAGAGCCCTTCGGGCATCTGGCGGCGCTCGCTCGGGTCGGTGGGGGCAATCTTGGGGGGAAGCAGTTTTTCAAGCCAGCTCATGGGGGCTCCTTGTGTTGGCGGGATTATCGGCCAGCCGCGTTCTTGGGCGTGGCGGCCGGCAAGGCGTCGAGCGCCTCGCGGATTTCGGCGAGGAATCTGCGTACCCGCGGCACCACCTGGTCGCGCGGCTGGCCCTCGATCAGCTGGATGATGCGGGTGCCGATCACGACCGCATCGGCCGTGGAGCCGACCGCCTGCGCGCTGCGCGCATCGCGGATGCCGAAGCCCACGCCCACCGGCAGCTTCACGTGCTCGCGGATGCGCGGAATCATCCGTCCGACCGCCTCGGTGTCGAGGTGGCCGGCACCGGTCACGCCCTTGAGCGAGACGTAGTAGACATAGCCGGTGGCGATGCGGCCGACCTGTTCCATGCGCTCGCTGGTGCTGGTCGGGGCCAGCAGGAAGATGAGGTCGATGCCGTGCGCCTGGAGCTCGGCGGCGAAGTCTTCGCATTCCTCGGGCGGGTAATCGACCACCAGCAGGCCGTCCACGCCGGCGGCTGCCGCGTCGCGGATGAAGCTGCCCTTGCCGTGCACGCCGTCGTAGCGCTCGACCGGATTGGCGTAGCCCATCAGCACCACCGGCGTGGCGTCGTTTTTCTGCCGGAAAGCGGCCACCATGGCCAGCACCTGCTTCATGCCGATGCCCAGCGCCAGCGCGGCTTCGCCGGCCGCCTGGATCACCGGCCCGTCGGCCATCGGGTCGGAGAAGGGTACGCCGAGCTCGATCACGTCCGCGCCCGCTTCGACCATGCCGTGCATGAGTTCGGGCGTAATGTCGGCAAAGGGAAAACCGGCCGTGACGTAGGGAATCAGTGCTCTGCGGCCGTCTTTTTGAAGGCCTTCGAAGGTGGCGGCGATGCGGCTCATGCCCGGCCTCCCTTCACGCTCAAACCGCGCATCGATGGCCGGTCGTAGAAGTCGACGCCCGAGAGGTCGGCCACCGTGCCGATGTCCTTGTCGCCGCGGCCCGAGAGGTTGACCAGGATCGACTGGTCGGGGCGCATGGTCTTCGCGAGCTTCATCGCGTAGGCGAACGCGTGGCTCGATTCGAGCGCGGGAATGATGCCTTCGGTGCGGCACAGGTAGTGGAAGGCTTCGAGGGCTTCGGCATCGGTGATGCCCACGTATTCGGCGCGGCCGATGTCGGCCAGGTAGGCATGCTCGGGACCGACACCGGGATAGTCGAGTCCCGCGCTGATGCTGTGGGTTTCGGTGACCTGCCCGTCCTCGTTCTGCAGCAGGTAGGTGCGGTTGCCGTGCAGCACGCCCGGGCTGCCGCGCAGGATCGAGGCCGCGTGCTTGCCGCTGTCCAGGCCTTCGCCCGCCGCTTCCACCCCGATGAGGCGCGTGTCCGCGAAGGGAATGTAGGGATGGAAGATGCCGATGGCGTTGCTGCCGCCACCCACACAGGCGACCACCACGTCGGGTTGCCGGCCTTCGGCCTCGCCGGTGATGCCCTGGGCCGCCAGCATGGCGGGCATCTGTTCGATGCACTCGGTGCCGATGACGCTCTGGAAGTCGCGCACCATGGTGGGGTAGGGATGCGGGCCGGCGACGGTGCCGATGATGTAGAAGGTGTTCTCGACGTTGGTGACCCAGTCGCGCATCGCTTCGTTGAGCGCGTCCTTCAGTGTCTTGCTGCCCGATTCCACGGGGACCACGGTCGCCCCGAGCAGGTTCATGCGGTAGACGTTGGGGCTCTGGCGCTTGACGTCCTGGCTTCCCATGTAGACCACGCATTCGAGCCCGTAGCGCGCGCAGATGGTGGCGGTGGCCACGCCGTGCTGGCCGGCGCCGGTTTCGGCGATCACACGCGGCTTGCCCATGCGCTTGGCGAGCATGGCCTGGCCAATGGTGTTGTTGACCTTGTGCGCGCCGGTGTGGTTCAGGTCTTCACGCTTGAGGTAGATCTGCGCGCCGCCCATTTCGCGGCTGGTGCGCGCGGCGTGGTAGATCGGCGAGGGCCGGCCCACGAAGTGCGCGAGTTCGTGATGGAACTCGGCCTGGAACTGCGGGTCGTCCTTGTACTTCGCGTAGGCGTCGCGCAATTCGTTGATCGCGTGGGTCAGCGTTTCGCTGGCGAAGGTGCCGCCGTAGATGCCGAAATGGCCGCTGGCGTCGGGTTGCTGGTAGGTGTTCATGGTCTCGATCGGTGGGGCCGGCTGCCCCCTTCGATCGAGGTCGGCAGCCAGCTAACTGAGGGCATCGGCCGCACGCACGGCGGCCACGAATTCGCGGATCTTCACGGCGTCCTTGATGCCTTTGGAGGCCTCGACGCCGGAGCTCACGTCAACGGACAGCGACTTGGCTGCCGTGCGCAACTGGCGAATGCCATCGCCCACGTTTGCAGGTGTGAGCCCACCACTCAAGACGAGGTGAGCGTCGACGGCGGGTGGAAGAAGTGACCAATCGAATGCCTTGCCGCCACCGCCATAGGCTTCGACATGGGCGTCGAGCAGGATGGCGTGGGCGCGGGAGTAATCGGACGCGTATTTTACGAGGTCGAAGCCCGTTCCGGCTGCGCCCAGCGGAATGCGGGCCGCGCGCATGAAGCGGTGGGCGCCGCGGCCGCTGGCTTCCCAGCATTGATCGGGCGTCTCGTCGCCATGGAACTGGGCCATGGAACCCGGGACGCCGGCCAGCGAGGCCGCGGCTTGGGCCACAAGCTCGTTGACGAAAAGCAGCACCGGCGTCATGAAGGGCGGCAGCCGCGAGGCCAGCCGGCTGGCGCGTTCCGCCGTCACCGCGCGGGGGCTGGCCGGATAGAGCACGAAACCCACGGCATCGGCACCGGCATCGACCGCGGCATCCACGTCCTGCTCGCGCGTCAGCCCGCAGATCTTGATTCGCGTGCGCGTGGCGGACGGGGCGGAACTCATGGCGGACCATCATACGCAGCGCCGGTGTTCTGCATCGTCGCCTCCGGCGGAAGCCCCCATCCGGCAGCATAGAGCGGCCCCAGGAAATAGAGGCCGTTCGGCGAAAAAGTCGGAGCGGCCACTACGCGGCTGCGCGCCTCCAGCACGTCGCGCATCCATTCCGGAGGCGCGTCGCCCCGGCCGATGCGCACCAGGCTGCCCATGATGTTGCGGATCATGTGATGCAGGAAGGCGTCAGCCTCGAACTCGAAGTGCCAGCGGCAGCGATCGGCGTCGCCGTGCCGCGTGATCTCGATGCGCCGCAAATCCTTGACCGGCGAACGCGCCTGGCAGGCCGAGGCGCGAAAGGAGCTGAAATCGTGCCGGCCCACCAGCATCGCAGCCGCGGCACGCATCGCGTCGCCGTCGAGTTCGTACATGGACCAGCCCACGCGGCCCGCATCCAGGCTCGGGCGCACCGGGGACTGCGACAGCACGTACAGGTAGCGCCGGGCGAGCGCGCTGGCGCGGCAGTGGAACTGGTCGGGCACCGGCTGCGCCCATTGCACCGCGATGTCGTCGGGAAGAAAACGGTTGGTGCCCCGCACCCAGGAGAAGGGTGCGCGCTCGACGGAGGTATCGAAGTGCACCACTTGCATCAGGGCATGGACACCGGCATCGGTGCGCCCCGCGCAGAGCGTGGAGATGGGCTGAGCGGCGAAGTGGCCGAGCGCATCTTCCAGCTTGTCCTGAACGGTACGGCGCGATGGCTGGCTCTGCCAGCCGTCGTAGGCTTGACCGTTGTAGCGGATGCCGAGGGCCAGCCTCACCGCGGGATCGGCGGCCGCACGGCCGTTCAGCGCAACTGGCCGAGCAGTTGCTTGGCTTCGGCCTTGACCTCGCCCGAGCCCTCGGAAGCCACTTCCTCGACCAGCGAGCGCGCACCTTCGACGTCGCCCAGCGCCTTCAGTTCGCGCGCCAGCGAAAGCTTGATGGCATGCGGGCTTTCGCCGCTGTCCTCGACCGGCTCCAGGCGGCCGCGCTCGGTGTCGGCAGGGCTGCGGCCCGACAGGCCGGCCATCGAACTCATGTCGAATTCGATGAAGCCGGAGTCGCCGGGGAGACCGGCGCGCAGGGTCGCGGGCTGCGTGAACTCCTCCTCCGTGTTCAGCGGCGCGCGTGCCGTGTTCGGCTGCAGCGCGCCGGGCGCGGTGTCGAAGTCGTTGTTGAGATCGATCTTGGCGCTCGAAGCGAGTGGTGCGCTGTACTTGACCAGCGATGGCGCTGCGGCATTTTCAGCCCCGTTGCGCGCCGCCGGAAGGGTGGCGTTGACCGGCGCCGCAGCAGCCGACGCAGGTGCCGGTGCCGGCGGCTTGCTCAAGTCGAGGTCGAAATCGAGCGGCGCGACGGACGGCACGAAGGCCGGCGGCGGCGCGGCCGCGACAACGGGTTTTGCCACGGGGCTCGTTGCCGGTGCGGGAGCAGGCGGGGTCGCGGTTGCCGCGGCCAGCGTGCCGGCGAAGGCGGCGGTCTCTGCGGCCGAGACGCCGCGACCACCCGATTCGTACAGCGGGTTGCCCGGATCCAGGTCCTTGCCCAGTTCGACCACGCGGTTCCAGTCGGCACCGGTGCCGCCGGTCAGCTTGTGCACGTCGGAGGCCAGCGCTTCGTAGGCGCGCAGGTCGCGCCGCTTGGCGTGGATTTCGAGCAGCTTCAGATGGATGGCAGTGCGCTCCGGGTTGACGCGCAGCGCTTCGCGCAGGATTTCCTCGGCCTGCAGATCGCGTCCATAGGCCAGGTAAACGTCGGCTTCGGCCACCGGATCGACATCACCGGCGTCGAGCTGGCTCGGCGAGTACGACAGCGAGGACACGACCGAGTTGCCGCGGTTCTTGGTGTCCACCGATTCGCCGCCGCTGGCGCCGAAGAAGGAGTCCTTGGGAATGCGGCTCTCGAGGAACACGCTGTCGTTGGCGTCGCGGCGCTTGCGGCCGAGCACGCGGTAGAGCAGGAAGCCGACCAGGAGCGCGATCAGCGCAGCCGCGCCCAGCATGATGGGGTTGTCGAGCAATTCGTCGAAGAAGCTGCGTTCCACCGGCGCGGGTGAAGGCGCGGGCGGCTTGGGCTTGGCGGCGGCCGCTGGGGCAGGCACCGCTGCGGGCGCGGCTGCGGAAGCCGCGGCTTCGGGGGGCGTCGTCGTAGCAGCCGGCGGCGTTGCCGGGGCTTCCGCCGCGGCCGTTGCGGCGGGTGCGACAGCGGCCGGCAGGGCGGGGATGGCCGGGCTGGCTGCAGGCGCGGCAGCAGTGGGAGCGGGGGTCGAGCCCGTCGTGGGCGGGGTCGCGGCCGGCGCAGCCGCCGAAGGTGCAGGTGCAACCGGTGCTGGCGCTGCGGCTGGCGCGGTGCTGCCGGCCGTTGTGGGCGATCCGCTCGCGGCCTGCAGCTTGTTCAGTTCGCTGATGTTCTTGGACAGCTCGGCAACGCGCGTGCTGCTGTCCTGGGCTTGGCGGGCCTTGGCCAGCTGTTCTTCGGTCTGCCGGCCGGCGACTGCGCCGCCTTGGGTGATCTTGAGCTTGTCAGCGGCTGCACTTGCGGCGTTGCGATCCTCGACGTTGGCCTGCAGCTTGCCCGAAGCCTGGCGGTCTGCCTCGGCGACGCGCGAAGCCGGTGCGTTCTCGGCCAGGCGCCGGCGGTACTCGCCGAAATCGCGGCTTTGCGCGGTCACGGTGCTCCGGGCTTCGGGGGCCGGCACGCTGCTGGCTTGCGCTGCGCTCGGCACATCGAGCACGGCACCGGCCTTGATGCGGTTGACATTGCGGCCGATGAAAGCGTCGGGATTGGCGCGCAGCAGCGCCACCAGCATCTGGTCGAGCGACACGTCGGCTGATTTGTAAGCGCCAGCGATCTTGCTGGCGGTATCGCCGGGCTGCACGGTCACCTGCTGGTCGCCGCTGCCGGTACGCACCGCGCCTTCGGCTTGCGTCGGGGCTGCCGGGGCCGCAGCGGCGGGCGCGGGGCGTTCGCGGCGGGCCGGGGCTTGCACGACGGCGGGAGCCGTGCGCTGCGAAGGCGCGGTGATCTGCGGTGCAGTTGGGGCGATCGGCGCGGCGGCCGTTGCGGTTCGGCTCTTGGGCGGGTCGAGCAGCACCGTGTAGTCGCGCACGACGCGGCCGGAGTTCCAGGTCGCTTCGAGCAGCAAGTCGATGAAGGGCTCGCTGAGCATGCGATTGCTGCTCAGCCGCACCACATAACGGCCGTCGGCGCGGCGCTGCAGGTTGGTCCGCACATCCGCCAAGGCTGGGTTGTAGGGGACGCCGGCGGCGTTGAATGCGTCCGCCGGGGCAATGCGGACTTTCAGGCCGTCAGCCTCGGCCGCCGTGATTTCGGTGACCTCGATTTCGGCCCTGAGCGGTTCACCCAAGGCCGATTGCACATTGAGCCGCCCGAGCGCCAGGGCGGCCGCGTCGGTACTGATCGCGCCTAGGGCCAAGGCGACCGCGGCGCTGAGAAGTGAGAGCTGGCACCGACCTGAAATCGTCGGAGTCGGGCAAGTGGCCGGGAGGCGGGCCGCAGGCAACGGGTGTCGTGTCATGCTGGTAGGGGGCAGCTCGGCCCAAAAGTGTAAGAGGACGTTAACATCATCACCCCGCACTGACAAGGCGACAGGCCTTATCTACCCAGTGCGCACCAACTTCGGAGCGCTTTCTGCGTTGCGGCACCGCAACGTCGGGCGTCCGGAAGGGCGCCCGACATCGCTTCAGGCCTCGAGCAGGATGCGCAGCATGCGGCGCAGCGGCTCCGCCGCACCCCACAGCAACTGGTCGCCGATGGTAAATGCGCCGACGTATTCGGGGCCCATCGCGAGCTTGCGCACCCGGCCGACCGGGATGCTCATGGTGCCAGTCACTGCGACCGGCGTCAGGTCCTTGAGCGTGGCTTCGCGGTTGTTCGGCACCACCTTGACCCAGTCGTTGTCGGCCGCGATCAGCGCTTCGATGTCGGCGACCGGCACATCCTTCTTGAGCTTGAATGTCAGCGCCTGGCTGTGGCAGCGCATCGCGCCGATGCGCACGCAGAAGCCGTCGACCGGCGTCGCAGCCGTTCCGAAGCCTGCGCCCTGACCGAGGATCTTGTTGGTTTCGGCGCCGGCCTTCCACTCTTCCTTGCTGATGCCGTCGCCGAGATCCTTGTCGATCCACGGAATCAGGCTGCCGCCGAGTGGTGCGCCGAAGTTGGCCGTCTCGGCCGCGCTCAGCGACTGCTGCTTGGCCAGCACCTTGCGGTCGATCTCGAGGATGGCCGACTTCGGATCGTCCAGGAGCGCGCGCACTTCGCCGTTGATCGAGCCGAACTGCGTGAGCAGCTCGCGCATGTGCTGCGCGCCGCCGCCGGAAGCGGCCTGGTAGGTCATGCTGGTCATCCACTCGACCAGGCCGGCCTTGTAGAGAGCACCCACGCCCATCAGCATGCAGCTCACGGTGCAGTTGCCGCCGATCCAGTTCTTGCCGCCCTTGGCGAGCGCCTTCTGGATCACCGGCAGGTTGACCGGATCGAGCACGATGATCGCGTCATCGTTCATGCGCAGAGTGGAGGCGGCGTCGATCCAGTGGCCGTTCCAGCCCGCGGCGCGCAGCTTGGGAAAGACCGCGCTGGTGTAGTCGCCGCCCTGGGCGGTGATGACGATGTCGCACTTCCGGAGCGCCTCGATGTCGTGCGCGTCCTTCAGCGTGGTCTCGTTCTTGGCCATCGCCGGGGCCTTGCCGCCGGCATTGGAGGTCGAGAAGAAAAGCGGCTCGATCAGTCCGAAGTCGCCTTCGGCCTGCATGCGGTCCATGAGGACCGAGCCGACCATGCCGCGCCAGCCTACGAGACCGACCAGAGGTTGAGTTGCGTTCGCCATTTTCAGTTTGCCCTTGTGAAAAAAGAAAGTTGTCTTTTCTTTGCGCCCGGCTCGTCAGAGCCGGGGGGAGGGCATGACGAAGCGGGCTGCGGTTAGCCGGTAATCGTCTTTTTGGTGATGGCTGCCACCACGGCGTCGCCCATCTCGCGGGTGCCCACCTTGGTCGTGCCCGCGGACCAGATGTCTGCCGTACGCAAACCCTGGGCCAGCACGTGCTTGACCGCCGACTCGATACGGTCGGCAGCCTCGGGCTGGTTCAGGGAAAAGCGGAGCATCATGGCAGCGGACAGGATTGTAGCCAAAGGATTGGCAACCCCTTTGCCGGCAATGTCGGGCGCGCTGCCGTGGCTGGGTTCGTAGAGGCCCTGGTTGCCGGCGTTGAGCGAGGCCGAGGGCAGCATGCCGATCGAGCCCGTCAGCATGGCGGCCTCGTCGGACAGGATGTCGCCGAACATGTTGCCGGTGACCACCACGTCGAATTTCTTGGGTGCCTTGACCAGCTGCATCGCGGCGTTGTCGACGTACATGTGGTCGAGTTCGACGTCGGGGTATTCCTTGCCCACCTCGGTCACGATGTCCTTCCAGAACTGGAAGGTTTCGAGCACGTTGGCCTTGTCGACGCTGGTCACGCGCTTGCTGCGCTTGCGCGCGGCCTGGAAGGCGACGTGGGCGATGCGCTCGACCTCGGGGCGCGAATAGCGCATGGTGTCGAAGGCCTCCTCGGCGCCGGGGAAGTGGCCGTCGACAGCGGTGCGGCGGCCGCGCGGCTGGCCGAAATAGATGTCGCCGGTGAGCTCGCGGATGATCAGGATGTCGAGACCCGCGATCAGCTCGGGCTTCAGGCTCGAGGCGCCGACCAGCTGCTCGTAGCAGATCGCCGGACGGAAGTTGGCGAACAGGCCGAGGTTCTTGCGCAGGCCCAGGATGGCCTGCTCGGGGCGCAGCGAGCGCTCCAGCTTGTCGTACTTCCAGTCGCCGACGGCGCCGAACAGCACGGCATCCGCTTCCTTGGCCAGCTTGAGCGTGGCCTCGGGCAGCGGGTGGCCGTGGGCCTCGTAGGCCGCGCCGCCGACCAGGGCCGATTCCATTTCGAAGGAGAGGTCGAGCGTGTCGAGCACGCGGATGGCCTCGGCGACGATTTCGGTGCCGATGCCGTCACCGGGAAGAACTGCGATTTTCATGAAGTTGTTCTGAAGAAGTGGAAGGGGTCAGGCGATCAGCTGGTGGCTGAGCCAGGGCTTCTGCGCCAGGCGCTCGGCCTCGAAGGCCTTGATCTTGTCTTTGTGGCGCAGCGTCAGGCCGATGTCGTCCAGGCCGTTGATCAGGCAGTACTTGCGGAAGGCCTGGACCTCGAAGGCCAGTTCGCTGCCGTCGGGCTTTACGATCACCTGCCGCTCGAGATCGATGGCGAGGCTGTAGCCCGGGAAGGCGAAGGTCTCGTCGAAGAGCTGGGCGACCTGCGACTCGCTCAGCACGATCGGCAGCAGGCCGTTCTTGAAGCTGTTGTTGAAGAAGATGTCCGCATAGCTCGGCGCGATGATGGCGCGAAAGCCGTACTGGTCGAGCGCCCACGGTGCATGCTCGCGCGACGAGCCGCAGCCGAAGTTCTGGCGTGCGAGCAGGATCGAGGCGCCCGCATAGCGCGGCTGGTTCAGCACGAAGTCGGGGTTCGGCTTGCGCGACTTCGGATCCTGGCCGGGCTCGCCCGGATCGAGGTAGCGCCAGGCGTCGAACAGGTTGGGGCCGAAACCGGTCTTCCTGATCGACTTCAGGAACTGCTTGGGAATGATCGCGTCGGTGTCGACGTTCTCGCGGTCCATCGGCGCCACGAGGCCCTTGTGCACGGTGAATTTCTGCATGGTGTCTGGCTCCTCAGGCGAATTGGCGAACGTCGACGAAATGGCCGTGCACCGCGGCGGCGGCTGCCATGGCCGGGCTCACCAGGTGGGTGCGGCCGCCGGCACCCTGCCGGCCTTCGAAGTTGCGGTTGCTGGTGGAGGCGCAGCGCTCGCCGGGCTCCAGTCGGTCGGCGTTCATCGCCAGGCACATCGAGCAGCCCGGCTCGCGCCATTCGAAGCCCGCGGCCTTGAAGATCTGGTCCAACCCTTCGCGCTCGGCCTGTTCCTTCACGAGGCCGGAGCCCGGAACGACCATCGCGAGCTTGACGTTCTTGGCGACCTTCTGGCCCAACTTCTTGACCATCGCCGCGGCTTCGCGCATGTCCTCGATGCGGCTGTTGGTGCAGGAGCCGATGAACACCTTGTCGATGAGGATGTCGTTCATCGGCTTGTTCGGCTCCAGACCCATATAGGTCAGCGCGCGCTCGATGGCGCCGCGCTTGTTGGCGTCCTTTTCCTTGTCCGGATCGGGCACGCGGCCGTCCACCGGCACCACCATCTCGGGTGAGGTGCCCCAGGTGACTTGCGGCTTGATCTGCGCGGCGTCGAGTTCGACCACGGCATCGAAGTGCGCATCGGCGTCAGATTGCAGCGTCTTCCAGTAGGCGACGGCCTGGTCCCATTCGACGCCCGTGGGCGCGAGCGGGCGACCCTTGACGTAGGCGATGGTCTTCTCGTCCACCGCCACCAGCCCGGCGCGCGCACCGGCCTCGATCGCCATGTTGCACACCGTCATGCGGCCTTCCATGCTCAGATCGCGGATCGCCGAGCCGGCGAATTCGATCGTGTAGCCGGTACCGCCGGCGGTGCCGATTTTGCCGATGATGGCCAGCACGATGTCCTTGGCGGTGCAGCCCAGCGCCAGCTTGCCATCCACCTTGACGAGCAGGTTCTTCGCCTTCTTGGCCAGCAGCGTCTGGGTGGCCATCACGTGCTCGACCTCGCTGGTGCCGATGCCGTGCGCGAGCGCGCCGAAGGCGCCGTGCGTGGAGGTGTGCGAATCGCCGCACACCACCGTCATGCCCGGCAGCGTCGCGCCCGACTCGGGGCCGATCACGTGCACGATGCCCTGGCGCTTGCTCAGGAAGGGGAAGAATGCGGCGGCGCCGAACTCCGAGATGTTGCTGTCCAGCGTGGTGATCTGCTCGCGGCTGACGGGATCGGCGATGCCGTCGTAGCCGCGCTCCCAGTGCGTGGTCGGCGTGTTGTGGTCGGCCGTGGCCACCACCGAGCTGATGCGCCACAGCTTGCGGCCGGCTTCGCGCAGCCCCTCGAAGGCCTGCGGGCTGGTCACTTCGTGGACCAGGTGGCGGTCGATGTAGAGGATCGAAGTGCCGTCTTCCTCGGTGTGGACGACGTGTTCGTCCCAGAGCTTGTCGTAGAGCGTGCGTGCCATGGTGATGGTCTCTTTCGTGGGGAGGGTGATTGTCTTATGCGGCCAGCTGGTCGGGCGCCGCAGCCGGCGCCTGCAGGTGCTTGACGAGCATGCGCGCCGCGACCGGCAGCGTCGAGAAATCGCGTGCGACCAGGCGGATCTCGCGCGCCGCCCAGGTGTCGTTCAGCGCCACGCACGTCAAGCCGCGGCCGATGCCGCCTTGCATCAGCTCGAAGGCGCGCAGCGGCATCACGCCGATGCCGAGGCCGTTCTCGATCATTCGGCACATGGCGTCGAGGCCAGTCACGTGAATGCGCAGCTTGATCGTGCGATTGGCGGCCAGTGCGGCCTGGTGCATCGCGACGTAGATTGAGCTGTTGGTGTGCAGGCCGACGTGGTCGACATCGAGCGAGTCCGCGAAATCGATCGCGCGCTGCGCCGCCAGCGGATGGCCGGCGGGCACGATCAGCACCAGCGAATCGTGGCGGTACAGCAGGCTCTGCAGTTCGCTCGTGCCTTCGGGCACGTGGCAGATGCCGAGGTCTGCAGCACCCTCGTGGACCGCACGCACCACCTCGCTGCTGAGGTGCTCTTCCAGGTCGATCTTGATCGCGTCGTGCTCGCGCGTGAAAGCGCCGAGGTCCTCGGGCAGGAACTGCACGATGGCCGAGATGTTGGCGTGCACGCGCACATGGCCGCGCACGCCGTCGGCGTATTCGCTCAGTTCGCCCTGCATCTTCTCGAGGCTGTAGAGCACCGAGCGCGCGTGGTGAAGAAGGCTCTCACCAGCGGGCGTCAGGTCGACGCCGCGCGCATGGCGATAGAGCAGGGGGGTGCCGAGGGTGGCTTCGAGATCCGAGAGCCGCTTGCTGATGGCCGAAGCCGCGATGAATTCGCGCTCCGCCGCGCGTCCGATGCTGCCGAGCTCGCAGACGGCCACGAACAACTGCAGCGACGTAAGGTCGATGCGGCGGGCGAAGCTGCGTTCCGAGGAGGTCATACGGGGCTTGGCATCTCGTATGGAGATGGAGTCCCGTATTTTCCTTCGGTTTCTAAGGGGGAGCCATCGCGATGCGCGATGACATTACTGTCGGCGTGCGATGGGCGAGTGCGTCGTCATTGCTTCTTCTTGCCCGCGTCCTCCATCTTTTCCCCGGCCTTCTGCACGTCTTGGCCGGCACCTCTCCAGGTGTTGCAGCCAGCCAGCGGCACGGAGAGAGTGAATGCAATGGCGACCAATGCGGCAAGTTTCTTCATGGCGGAACTCCTTCGTTGAGGTGCCTTGCAGCCTATTCCCCCCTTGCCGGCGCTGCGTGTCAGCCAAGACGCAAAAAAGCTGCCCGAGGGCAGCTTTCCGAGGTGAGCGCGAACGCGAGGCTCAGCGCTGGGCGATGGGTTGCACGTCGCGCTTGGGCGAGCCTTCGAAGAGCTGGCGCGGACGGCCGATCTTGTACTCCGGGTCGCCGATCATCTCGTTGAGCTGGGCGATCCAGCCGACGGTGCGCGCGAGCGCGAAGATGGCGGTGAAGAGCGGCACCGGAATGCCGATCGCGCGCTGCACGATGCCCGAGTAGAAGTCGACGTTCGGGTAGAGCTTGCGCGAGACGAAGTATTCGTCTTCGAGCGCGATCTTCTCGAGCGCCATCGCGAGCTTGAACAGCGGGTCGCTCTCGAGGCCCAATTCGCTCAGCACTTCCCTGCAGGTTTCCTGCATCAGCTTGGCGCGCGGATCGTAGTTCTTGTAGACGCGGTGCCCGAAGCCCATCAGCTTGACGTTCGAGTTCTTGTCCTTGACCTGCTTGATGAACTCGCCGATCTTGTCGACGCCGCCGGCCTTCTGGATGTCGTGGAGCATGTTGAGCGCCGCCTCGTTGGCGCCGCCGTGGGCCGGGCCCCAGAGGCAGGCCACGCCCGCCGCGATCGCCGCGAAGGGGTTGGTGCCCGAAGAGCCGCACAGGCGCACGGTCGAGGTCGAGGCGTTCTGCTCGTGGTCGGCATGCAGGATGAAGATCCGGTCGAGCGCGCGCTCGAGCACCGGGCTCACCTTGTATTCCTCGCAGGGCGTCGCGAACATCATGTGCAGGAAGTTGCCCGCATAGCTGAGGTCGTTCTTCGGGTACATGTAGGGCTGGCCGATCGTGTACTTGTAGGCCATGGCCACGAGCGTCGGCATCTTCGCGATCAGGCGGATCGCGGCGATCTCGCGGTGCTTCGGATTGGTGATGTCGGTGCTGTCGTGATAGAAGGCCGACAGCGCGCCGACCAGGCCGGTCATGATGGCCATCGGGTGCGCATCGCGGCGGAAACCGCGCAGGAAGAACTGCATCTGCTCGTTGACCATCGTGTGGTTGGTCACGAGCTTGGTGAAGCCGGCCTTCTGCGTCGCGTTCGGCAGCTCGCCGTACAGCAGCAGATGACAAGTCTCAAGGAAGTCGCAGTTGGTGGCGAGCTGCTCGATCGGGTAGCCGCGGTACAGCAGCTCGCCCTTGTCGCCGTCGATGTAGGTGATGGCCGACTCGCACGAGGCCGTCGACATGAAGCCCGGGTCGTAGGTGAACATCCCTGTCTGGGCATAGAGCTTGCGGATGTCGATCACGTCAGGGCCCATGGTGCCCTTGTAGATCGGCAGCTCGACGTTCTGTCCGCCGTTGCTGAACGACAGGGTGGCCTTGGTCTCGGATGCTTTCATTGCGAGTGTCTTTCAAAGAATGTTCAGGAGGGTTGGGATTGCGCGCCGTCGGTGCGCATCAACTGCAGGAGTTCGATCACGTCGGCCCCGGCCCATTCGGGCTCGGGTTCCTTTCTTCGAAGCAGCAGGTCGAGCAGATCGTTGTCCGACAGGTCCATCAATGTCTCCAATGCCTGCGCCTGCCCGCAGGTCAGACCTTCTTCATGCCGCTCGAAGAAGCGCGCGATGAAGAGGTCGTTTTCGAGCAAGCCGCGCCGGCAGCGCCATCGCAGCTTGCTCAGCGCACGTTCGCTGATCGGCTGCCGGAGGTCGGTGGCGGATTGCATGGTCTTGAAAAGTTCAGATGGCGCGGCGCACCATCAGTTCCTTGATCTTGCCGATCGCCTTGGTCGGGTTCAGGTTCTTCGGGCACACGTCGACGCAGTTCATGATCGTGTGGCAGCGGAACAGGCGGTACGGGTCTTCGAGGTTGTCCAGGCGTTCGGCGGTGGCCTCGTCGCGGCTGTCGGCGATGAAGCGGTAGGCCTGCAGCAGGCCGGCCGGGCCGACGAACTTGTCGGGGTTCCACCAGAAGCTCGGGCAGCTGGTCGAACAGCTCGCGCACAGGATGCATTCGTACAGGCCGTTCAGCTCATCGCGCTCTTCGGGCGACTGCAGGCGCTCCTTTTCGGGCGGCACGCTGTCGTTCTGCAGGTAGGGCTTGATCGAGTTGTACTGTTTGAAGAACTGCGTCATGTCCACGATCAGGTCGCGGATCACCGGCAGCCCGGGCAGCGGCTTCAGCACGATCGTGCCCTTGAGCGTGAGCATGTTGGTCAGGCAGGCGAGGCCGTTCTTGCCGTTGATGTTCATCGCGTCCGAGCCGCAGACGCCTTCGCGGCAGGAGCGGCGGAACGACAGCGTCGGATCCTGCGCCTTCAGCTTCATCAGGGCGTCGAGCAGCATGCGTTCGTGGCCGTCGAGCTCGATCTCGACGGTCTGCATGTAGGGCTTGGCGTCCTTGTCCGGGTCGTAGCGGTAGATCTGGAATGTGCGCTTCATCGTGAAAACCTTGAGATATGTTCTTAGAAGGTACGGACCTTGGGAGGCACGGACTCGACCGTCAGCGGTTTCAGCTTGACGGGCTTGTAGGACAGGCGGTTGTCCTGGCTGTACCAGAGCGTGTGCTTCATCCAGTTGGCGTCGTCGCGGCCCAGCGGCGCAACGGGATCGTCGGACGGGCGCTCGTAGTCTTCGACCGTGTGGGCGCCGCGGCACTCCTTGCGCGCGGCGGCCGAGACCATGGTGGCCTGCGCCACCTCGATCAGGTTGTCGACTTCCAGCGCCTCGATGCGCGCGGTGTTGAAGACGCGCGACTTGTCTTTCAGCGTGACCTTGGCCACGCGCTCGCGCACGGCGGCGATCTTCTTGACGCCCTCGTCCATGGAAGCCTGCTTGCGGAACACGGCGGCGTGCTGCTGCATCACGGAGCGGATCTCGCCGGCCACGTCTTGCGCATACTCGCCCGAAGTCGACGACTCGAGCTGATTCAGGCGTTCCAGCGTGCGATCGGCGGCATCGGCGGGCAGCGGCTTGTGTTCCTTCAGCTTGTCGTTGAATTCGACGATGTGGTTTCCGGCCGCGCGGCCGAACACCAGCAGGTCGAGCAGCGAATTGGTGCCCAGGCGGTTGGCGCCGTGCACGCTCACGCAGGAGCATTCGCCCACCGCGTACAGGCCGTTGACCACGGCGCTGTTTTCCTCGCCCTTCTGGATCACGACCTGGCCGTTGATATTGGTCGGAATGCCGCCCATCTGGTAGTGGATGGTCGGCACCACCGGGATCGGCTCCTTCGTGATATCGACGTTGGCGAAGTTGACGCCGATCTCGTACACCGAAGGCAGGCGCTTGTGGATGGTCTCGGCACCGAGGTGGTCGAGCTTCAGCAGCACGTAGTCCTTGTTCGGGCCGCAGCCGCGGCCTTCTTTGATTTCCTGGTCCATCGAGCGCGAGACGAAATCGCGCGGCGCCAGGTCCTTGAGCGTGGGCGCGTAGCGCTCCATGAATCGTTCGCCGTTGCTGTTGAGCAGGATCGCGCCTTCGCCGCGGCAGCCTTCGGTCAGCAAGACGCCGGCGCCGGCCACGCCGGTCGGGTGGAACTGCCAGAACTCCATGTCCTGCAGCGGAATGCCCGAGCGCGCCGCCATGCCGAGGCCGTCGCCGGTGTTGATGAAGGCGTTGGTCGAGGCCGCGAAGATGCGGCCCGCGCCGCCGGTGGCCAGCAGCACGGTCTTGGCCTGCAGGATGTGCAGATCTCCGGTTTCCATCTCGAGCGCGGTCACGCCGACCACATCGCCCTCGGCGTCGCGGATCAGGTCGAGCGCCATCCACTCGACGAAGAATTGCGTGCGTGCCTCGACGTTCTTCTGATAGAGCGTGTGCAGCATCGCGTGGCCGGTGCGGTCGGCCGCCGCGCAGGCGCGCTGCACGGGCTTCTCGCCGTAGTTGGCGGTGTGGCCGCCGAAGGGGCGCTGGTAGATGGTGCCGTCCGGATTGCGGTCGAAGGGCATGCCGAAATGCTCGAGCTCGTACACCACCTTCGGCGCTTCGCGGCACATGAACTCGATCGCGTCCTGGTCGCCGAGCCAGTCCGAGCCCTTGATCGTGTCGTAGAAGTGGTAATGCCAGTTGTCCTCGCTCATGTTGCCGAGCGAGGCACCGACGCCGCCTTGCGCCGCGACGGTGTGCGAACGGGTCGGGAACACCTTGGACAGCACGGCCACGTTGAGGCCGGCGCGCGCCAGTTGCAGCGAGGCGCGCATGCCGGAGCCGCCGGCGCCGACGATGACGACGTCGAACTTGCGCTTGGTGATTTGTTCTTTGGTATAGGACATGGGGTCAGACTCTCCAGAGCACTTGAATGGCCCAACCCGCGCACGCTACAAGCCAGACGATCGTGAAAACCTGCAAAACGAGACGGATGCCGACCGGCTGGACGTAGTCCATCCAGATGTCGCGCATGCCGACCCAGACGTGATAGAGCAACGAAGCGATCACGACGAAGGTCAGAACCTTCATCCACTGCGAAGCGAAGATGCCGGCCCACGCGTCGTAGCCGATCGGCCCGCGCGTGAAGATCACCTGCACGAGCAGGATGATGGTGAAGAGTGCCATCAGGGCACCCGTGATGCGTTGGCTGAGCCAGTCGCGCAGACCGTAATGCGCGCCGACGACGATGCGCTTGGAGCCGTAGTTCACAGACATCTCGTGCTCCTTCTTAGTAGAGGCCGAACAGCTTGGCGCCGAGGACCAGGGTCAAGAGGATGCTGATCGCCAGCGTGGCGATGGCCGAGCTGTGGCCGAATTCCTTGCTCGCCGCGGCATGGCTCACGTCCATCCACAGATGGCGCAGGCCGGCGACGAAGTGGTGCAGGTAGGCCCAGATCAGCGCCAGCACCACCAGCTTCAGAAACCATCCCGGAACGAAACCAAGGCCGCTGTTGAAGGCGGCCTTGAAGCGGGCGTAGGAGTACTCGGAAGACACGGAGGTGTCGAACATCCAGAGGATGAAGGGAAGCAGCAGGAATAGCAGCGCACCGCTCACGCGGTGAAGAATCGACACGACGGCGGCCGGCGGAAGCCGGTAGGTGGTCACATCGGTGAAGACATTGATGTTGCGGAACTCGCGTCGCGGGGGGCGGGGTGGTGTGGCCAGCTCTGTCATGGGGGCTTTCGGTATATTTTTCGAGGGGCGGCTTGGTCTTTGGCGGAAATGCAAACAACGCAAAATTCTATTGCAACGCACCATCGCGCTGCCTGCGTTGCGAAGTCATCGCATTGCTTCGCTCGGTTGCTATTGATTCGATAGCGGTGGTGCGGAAGGCTCAGCCAAGTTCATTGCGATAGTGGTGCGTGTCGGTGCGATAGAGGCCGCGGCGCAGTTCCATCGGCGTGTCGTGATAGGTGTGGGCCACGCGCTCGACGCTCAGAAGCGGCGTGGCGGTGGAAACGGCAAGCAGCGCGGCCTGCGCTGCGTCCGGCAGCACGGCGCGAATCTTTTCTTCGGCGCGCACCATGCGCACGCCGAACTCGGTTTCGAACATCGCGTACATCGGGCCGTGCCAGGCGTTCAGCCGCTCCGCCGTCAAACCCTTGAAGGGCGCGCCCGGCAGCCAGAGGTCTTCGAGGATGGTCGGCGTTCCGCGGTACGCCAGCACGCGCCGGACCTGCAAGACGGCATCGCCGGTGCGAAGCGCCAGCAGGCGCGCGATGTCGGCGCTCGCGCGCAGCCGTTTGCAGTCGACGATCTCGCGCTCGGCGGGGCCCTCGCTGTCGACGTCGCCGCTGTCCGGCACCAGCTTCAGGAAGCGGTACTGGACGTGCTGCTCGGCGTGCGTGGCGACGAAGGTGCCCTTGCCCTGGCGGCGCACGACCAGGTTCTCGGCCGCAAGCTCGTCGATGGCCTTGCGCACCGTGCCCTGGCTCACGCGAAAGCGCGCCGCGAGTTCGATCTCGCTCGGGATCGGCTCGCCCGGCTTCCATTCGCCGGCATGCAGGCTCTGCAGGATCAAGGACTTGATCTGCTGGTAGAGCGGGCTGAACGAGGGCGTCAGCTCGGCAAGCGCGGTGGGGGAGGTGCTCATGTCGGCCGACATCTTATATAAGACACAAGACTGGCGCCATCGAAAGCGCAAATCGGCATAAAATCTTCGACGGCCTTTGCGCCCGGGCGGATCGCCCGGCCCGACCTCCGCGGCCGCACCCGCGACCGCGCACCGTTTCATCACATCCTGGAGTTTTCCCATGAGCAAAAAGCCTGTTCGCGTTGCCGTCACTGGTGCCGCCGGTCAGATCGGTTATGCCCTGTTGTTCCGCATCGCCTCCGGCGAAATGCTCGGCAAGGACCAGCCGGTCATCCTGCAACTGCTCGAGATCCCGGACGAGAAAGCCCAGAAGGCGCTCAAGGGCGTGATCATGGAGCTCGAAGACTGCGCCTTCCCGCTGCTCGCCGGCGTGATCCCCACCGGCGATCCGCTGGTCGCTTTCAAGGATGCCGACTACGCGCTGCTGGTCGGCGCGCGCCCGCGCGGCCCCGGCATGGAGCGCGCCGACCTGCTGGCCGCTAACGCTCAGATCTTCACGGCTCAGGGCAAGGCCCTCGACCAGGTCGCGAGCCGCAACGTCAAGGTGCTGGTGGTCGGCAACCCCGCCAACACCAATGCCTACATCGCGATGAAGAGCGCGCCCAGCCTGCCGCGCAAGAACTTCACCGCCATGCTGCGCCTGGACCACAACCGTGCCGCCAGCCAGATCGCCGCCAAGACCGGCACCGCCGTCGGCGACATCGAAAAGCTCACCGTCTGGGGCAACCACTCGCCCACGATGTACGCCGACTACCGCTTCGCCACGGTCGGCGGCAAGAGCGTCAAGGACCTGATCAACGACCAGGTCTGGAATGCCGACGTCTTCCTGCCCACCGTGGGCAAGCGCGGCGCCGCGATCATCGAAGCGCGCGGCCTGTCCTCGGCCGCTTCGGCCGCCAACGCCGCCATCGACCACATGCGCGACTGGGCCCTGGGCTCCAAGGGCAAGTGGGTCACCATGGGCATCCCGTCGGACGGCCAGTACGGCATTCCGAAGGATGTGATCTTCGGCTTCCCGGTCACCACCGAGAACGGCGAGTACAAGCTGGTCGAAGGCCTCGAGATCGACGCCTTCAGCCAGGAGCGCATCGACAAGACGCTGAAGGAACTGCTGGACGAACAGGCCGGCGTGGCTCACCTGCTCTAAGCGCAGTCAGTCACCGGCATGCTCGACTGGAATCCCGCGCTCTACCGTCGCTACGAGGACGAGCGCACGCGCCCGGCACAGGAGCTGCTGGCGCGCGTGCCCTTGACCGGGGCGGCCCGCGTGGTCGACCTCGGCTGCGGGCCGGGCAATTCCACCGAGCTGCTGGTGCAGCGATTTCCCGCTGCCGAGGTGCTCGGCACCGACAACTCCGAAGCCATGCTGGTCAGCGCGCGCGAGCGCCTGCCCCAGGCCCGCTTCGAACTCAGCGACATCGCGCGCTGGCAGCCCGAGCTGCCGCCCGATCTGATCTACGCCAACGCCTCCTTGCAGTGGGTGCCCGATCACGAGACGCTGATCCCGCGCCTGTTCGCTGCATTGGCGCCCGGCGGCGTGCGCGCCATCCAGATGCCGGACAACCGCGAGGAGCCCACGCACCGGCTGATGCGTGAAGTCGCGGCCGAGGCGCCGTGGACTCAAGCGATCGGCGATGCGGACAAGCTGCGCACGCAACTGCTGCCGATCGACGGCTACTACGACCTGCTGGCGGCCGATGCGGCACAGGTCGACGTCTGGCGCACCGCCTACCAGCATCCGATGGTTTCTGCCGCCGCGATCGTCGAGTGGGTGCGCGGCACCGGGCTCAAGCCCTTCGTCGACCGGCTGCCGGCCGATCTGCAGGCCAGCTACCTGGCCGAGTACCAGCGCCGTGTCGACGGCGCTTATCGCGTGCGCACCGACGGCAAGCGCCTGCTGGCCTTCCCGCGCATGTTCATCGTGGCGCAGCGCAAGGCATGAGCCGCCCGGCCGTTCCCAAGGCGGATACCGCAGCGCGCAGCGCGGAGGTTACGCAATGAGCACTCCCGCGCATCCACGGGACGTGCTGCTCGGCGCGCAAGCCGGTGCCGTCGTGTTGCCCGTGTGCGACCACTACAGCGGCGTCGAATCGCGCATGCGCAAGAGCCTGGCGCTGCAGGCCGAGATGGCCCAGGAGTTCGGCGCCTGCGTGTTCGACGTCACGCTCGACTGCGAAGACGGCGCCCCCGTGGGCGGCGAAGCCGAGCATGCCGCGCTGGTCACCGAGTTGGCGCTGGCTGCCGCACCCGGCATGCGCGTGGGCGCACGGGTGCATCCGGTCGACCACCCGGCCTTTGCCGGCGACGTGATCACCATCGCGGGGCGTGCCGGCCATCGCCTGAGCCACCTGATGGTGCCCAAGGTCGAATCGGCCGAGGACGTGCGCGAGGCCGTCGAGGCCCTCAACGCGGCCGGCGCCGAAGCGGTGCCGTTGCACGTGCTGATTGAATCGCCGTTGGCCGTGCACCATGCCTTCGACATCGCCGCCCATCCGCGCGTCCAGTCGCTGAGCTTCGGCCTGATGGATTTCGTCTCGGCGCACGGCGGCGCGATCCCGGCCGAGGGCATGGGCGCGGCCGGGCAGTTCACGCATCCGCTGGTGGTGCGCGCCAAGCTCGAAATCGCTTCGGCCGCGCACGCGCATGGCAAGGTGCCGTCGCATTGCGTGGTTACAGAATTCAACGACATCGATGCGATGCGCGCCGCGGCGAAAAAAGCAGCGGGTGAGTTCGGCTACACGCGCATGTGGAGCATCCACCCGAACCAGATCCGCCCCATCCTCGAGGCCTTCGCGCCCGATGAGCGGCAGATTCAAATGGCTACAAAAATCATAGCGGCTGCCACTGCCGCCGATTGGGCGCCGGTCAGTTTTGATGGCACATTGCACGACCGCGCAAGCTACCGTCATTTCTGGCAGGTACTTTCGCGTGCGCACGCCACCGGCCGTGCGCTGCCGTCCGAGGCGCAAGCTTGGTTTGCTGCACCGGCGTCCTCCTGAAAACCGAACCTCCTCCAAAGGAAAGACACCCATGAAGAAGATCGCACTGATCGCCGCCGTCGCCCTCGCGCTGCCGGCCCTTGCCCAGAACGCAGCGGATTCCGCCGCCAAGCCGCCCCTCAAGGAACGGGCCAAGAGTACGGCCAAGAGCGTGACGCAGAAGGTCGTGCCCAAGCGCGTCATCAAGAAGGTCGAGGAAACCAAGCCCATCAGCGAAGAGACTGACGTCGTGCTCACGCCCGAAGACCTGGCCGTCGCGCAGCGCGTGCTCACCGGCACCATCAAGTGCGAACTGGGCGCCAGCGTGAAGATCGATGCCAGCGAGAAGAAGCAAGGCTTCTTCATCGTCACGCACGGCACCACGCGCTATTTCATGCACCCGGTCAACAGCCGCACCGGCGCGATCCGCCTCGAAGACCCGCGTGCCGAAGCCATGTGGCTTCAGCTGGGCAACAAGTCGATGCTGATGAGCCAGAAGCAGGGCCTGCGCCTGGCCGACGAATGCCAGGCGACCGAGCAGGCGCTGATGGCCGAAGACATGAAGAAGAACCCGCCCAAGAGCCTGTTCGAGGGCGCGGACGCACCCAAGAGGTAAATCAAGGCGCCGGCGGCCCGCCTTTTGCTAGGCCGCCACTGGTTTCAGATCCCGGAGAAAAAGATGTTGCAAGCCTACGTTGACCATGTCGCCGAGCGCGCCGCGCTCGGCATCCCGCCGCTGCCGCTGTCGGCCCAGCAGACCAGCGAGCTCATCGAGCTGCTGAAGAACGCCACCGCCAAGGACGGCGAATTCCTGCTGAACCTGCTCACGCACCGTGTGCCTGCCGGCGTGGACGACGCGGCCAAGGTCAAGGCGAGCTACCTGGCGGCCGTGGCCCACGGCAGCGAGAAGAGCACGCTCATCTCGCGCGCCCATGCCACGGAACTGCTGGGCACCATGCTCGGCGGCTACAACATCAGCCCGCTGATCGACCTGCTCGACGACGCCGAAGTGGGCGCCGTCGCAGCCGAGGGTCTGAAGAAGACCCTGCTGATGTTCGACCAGTTCCACGACGTCAAGGAAAAGGCCGACAAGGGCAACGCCAATGCCAAGGCGGTGCTGCAGAGCTGGGCCGATGCCGAGTGGTTCACCAGCCGGCCCGAAGTGCCGCAAAGCCTCACGATCACCGTGCTCAAGGTGAGCGGCGAGACCAACACCGACGACCTGTCGCCCGCGCCCGACGCCACCACGCGCCCCGACATCCCGATGCATGCGCTGGCCATGCTGAAGAACGCGCGCCCCGGCATCACGCCGGAAGAAGACGGCAAGCGCGGCCCGGTCAAGTTCATCGAGTCGCTGAAGGACAAGGGCCACCTGGTCGCCTACGTGGGCGATGTGGTCGGCACCGGTTCGTCGCGCAAGAGCGCCACCAATTCGGTGCTCTGGTTCACCGGCCAGGACATTCCCTTCATCCCCAACAAGCGCTTCGGCGGCGTGTGCCTGGGCAACAAAATCGCGCCGATCTTCTACAACACGATGGAAGACGCGGGCGCGTTGCCGATCGAGCTCGACGTGAGCCAGATGGAGATGGGCGACGTGGTCGAGCTGCGCCCCTATGAAGGCAAGGCGCTGAAGGACGGCAAGCTCATCGCCGAGTTCAAGCTCAAGAGCGATGTGCTGTTCGACGAAGTGCGTGCCGGCGGCCGCATCCCGCTGATCATCGGCCGCGGCCTCACGGCCAAGGCACGCGAGGCGCTGGGCCTGCCGGCTTCGACGCTGTTTCGCCTGCCGGTCAGCCCGGCCGATTCGAAGAAGGGCTATTCGCTGGCCCAGAAGATGGTCGGCCGCGCCTGTGGCCTGCCGGAAGGCATGGGCGTGCGCCCGGGCACCTACTGCGAGCCGAAGATGACCAGCGTCGGTTCGCAGGACACCACCGGCCCGATGACGCGCGACGAGCTGAAGGACCTGGCCTGCCTGGGCTTCAGCGCCGACCTGGTGATGCAGTCCTTCTGCCACACGGCGGCCTACCCGAAGAAGGTCGACGTCAAGATGCACCACGAGTTGCCCGACTTCATGAGCAACCGCGGCGGCGTCTCGCTGCGCCCGGGCGACGGCGTGATCCACTCGTGGCTGAACCGCCTCTTGACGCCCGACACCGTCGGCACCGGCGGCGACAGCCACACGCGCTTCCCGATCGGCATCAGCTTCCCGGCCGGTTCGGGCCTGGTGGCCTTCGCGGCTGCGACCGGCGTGATGCCGCTGGACATGCCCGAGTCGGTGCTGGTGCGCTTCAAGGGCACGATGCAGCCAGGCGTCACGCTGCGCGACCTGGTCAATGCGATTCCGCTCTATGCGATCAAGTCGGGCCTGCTCACGGTCGAGAAGAAGGGCAAGAAGAACATCTTCTCGGGCCGCATCCTCGAGATCGAAGGCCTGCCGGAGCTCAAGGTCGAACAGGCCTTCGAACTGAGCGACGCCTCGGCCGAGCGTTCGGCCGCGGGCTGCACGGTGCACCTGAACAAGGAACCGATCATCGAGTACATCAACAGCAACATCACGCTGATGAAGTGGATGATCGCCGAAGGCTATGCCGATGCGCGCACCCTGCAGCGCCGTATCGCCGCGCAGGAAGCCTGGCTCAAGGATCCGCAGCTGCTCAAGGGCGACGCCGATGCCGAATACGCCGCCGTGATCGAGATCGACCTGGCCGACATCCACGAGCCCATCGTGGCCTGCCCGAACGACCCCGACGACGTGAAGACGCTGTCGGACGTGGCCGGCGCCAAGATCGACGAAGTGTTCATCGGTTCGTGCATGACCAACATCGGCCACTTCCGCGCGGCGTCCAAGCTGCTCGAAGGCAAGCGCGACATCCCGGTCAAGCTGTGGATCGCGCCGCCGACCAAGATGGATGCGCAGCAGCTCACCGAAGAAGGCCACTACGGCGTGTTCGGCAACGCGGGTGCGCGCACCGAGATGCCGGGCTGCTCGCTGTGCATGGGCAACCAGGCGCAGGTGCGCGAAGGCGCGACCGTGATGTCGACCAGCACGCGCAACTTCCCCAACCGCCTGGGCAAGAACACCAACGTGTACCTGGGCAGCGCCGAGCTGGCCGCGATCTGCTCGCGCCTGGGCCGCATTCCGACCAAGGAAGAGTACATGGCCAGCGTCGGCGTGCTCGATGCGTCGAGCGCGCAGATCTACCAGTACCTGAACTTCGACAAGATCGAGGATTACAAGGGCGTGGCGGATTCGGTCGCGGCCTGACCGTTGCTCGCCGCCAGGCGCCTCAGTAAAAAGCCCGCCTCTAGGCGGGCTTTTTTTCTCCTTCGTGGAGCGCTGCCAGTGCTGCGGCCGTCTGCGCATCCGCCGGAAAGAAGGACTCCACCGCCAGTTCCTGCAGCGTCACATCCACCGGCGTGCCGAAGATGGTGGTGGTGCTGATGAAGCTCAGCACGCCCTGCGGCGTCACGAACTGGAAGGGCACCACCACGCCGTTGAGCTCGCCGCCCGCGGCGGGCGTGTCGTGGCTGACGTTCGGCGCCGGATAGGCCGCCAGTTCGTCGTGCAGTGCAGAGAGCGCCGCGTCGCCCGTGGCCGCGATCTGTTGCTGCAGCCGTTCGAGCAGATGCGCGCGCCACTGGGCCAGGTTCGCGATGCGCGAGGCCAGGCCATCAGGGTGCAGGCTGAGCCGCAGCACGTTGACCGGCGGCTTCAGCAGCTCTGGCGCCGCGCCCGCCATCAGCAGCGGCACGAGCGCGTTGTACGCGACCAGGTTCCAGTGGCGATCGACCGCCAGCGCCGGAAAGGGCTCGTGCCCCTTGAGCACCAGGTCGACCGCCCGGCGCGCCGAGGCGAGGGCGGGATCGTCCAGCGAGCGCTGCCGGTACATCGGCGCGTAGCCGGCCGCCACCAGCAGCGTGTTGCGTTCGCGCAGCGGCACTTCGAGCCGCTCGGCAAGGCGCAGCACCATCTCGCGGCTGGGCTCGGCGCGGCCGGTTTCGACGTAGCTCAGGTGGCGCGTCGAGACCTGGGCCTCGTGCGCCAGGTCGAGCTGGCTCAGGCGGCGGTGCTGGCGCCAGTGGCGCAAGTGGATGCCGAAGGGGTCGGCCGCGGTAGGAGGTGTGCTGTGGGAGCTCATGGCCGCCATCCTAGTGAAGCGGCGCGCCGCGGCCATGACCTCCCAGGTCATCGACCGTCCGCCGTGTCGCCGGAATGATGGACCCCAACGCGGCGGGAAGGGCCTGCGGCGTGCCACACAAGGAGTCCGTCATGTCCGTCTTCGCTTCTTCCCGCTTTCTGCCCCGCGTGATGTGGACCGATGCCGCTTCGTGCGCCGCGACCGGCCTGCTGCAGGTGGCCTTCACCGGCGTGCTGGCCCGCCTGACCGGTCTGCCCGCGCCCCTGCTCCTGGGCACCGGCGTCTTCCTGCTGGCCTATGCCGCCGCCGCGGCATGGATGGCCAGCCGCGGCGTCCCGCCGCGCCGGCTGATCGGGCTGGTGGTCGTCGGCAACTTCGGCTGGGCCGCGGCCTGCGTTGCCCTGCTGGCCATCGGCGGGGCCGCGATCGCGCCGCTTGGGTGGGCCTGGGTGATTGCGCAAGCCCTGACCGTGGTCGTGCTGGCCGAACTGCAATGGATGGGCCTGCGCCACAGCCGGCCGGCGGCCCGCGGCGCGATCGCGGCATGAGCCTACGGAGCGCTGGGGTGCGCTCCCCGACTACAGCCGTTGTCATCGATCCCTGCTATCTTTAAGGAGCTTCCACGAATCACAGGAGTTCCTCATGGCCAAAGAACCGGCACACGCTTTTGCCCCCATGCTCAAGACCTTCAAGACCGCATCGGGCAAAGCCGGCAAATACTGGTCACTCAAGGAACTCGCGAAGCAATACCCCAACGTCGACAAGCTGCCGGTGTCGATCCGCATCGTGCTCGAATCGGTGCTGCGCAACTGCGACGGCCAGAAGGTCACGGCCGAGCATGTCGAGCAGCTCGCCAACTGGGCGCCCAATGCGGAGCGCACCGACGAGATCCCCTTCGTCGTGACCCGCGTGGTGCTGCAGGACTTCACCGGCGTGCCGCTGCTCGCAGACCTTGCCGCCATGCGCAGTGTCGCGAAGTCGCTGGGCAAGTCGCCCAAGACCATCGAGCCGCTGGTGCCGGTGGACCTGGTGGTCGACCACTCGGTGATGGTGGACCACTACGGCACGCCCAAGGCACTCGACCTCAACATGAAGCTCGAGTTCCAGCGCAACAACGAGCGCTACCAGTTCATGAAGTGGGGCATGCAGGCCTTTGACACCTTCGGCGTGGTGCCGCCCGGCTTCGGCATCGTGCACCAGGTCAACCTCGAATACTTCGCGCGCGGCGTCTACAAGAGCCCGAACGACGACGGCGACCCGCCGGTCTACTACCCCGACTCGCTGGTCGGCACCGACAGCCACACCACCATGATCAACGGCATCGGCGTGGTGGGCTGGGGCGTGGGCGGCATCGAGGCCGAGGCCGCGATGCTGGGCCAGCCGGTCTACATGCTCACGCCCGACGTGGTGGGCTTCGAGCTCAGCGGCAAGCTGCGCGAAGGCGTCACGGCCACCGACCTGGTGCTCTATGTCACGGCCATCCTGCGCGGCGAGAAGGTGGTGGGCAAGTTCGTCGAGTTCTTCGGCCCCGGCGCGGCCTCGATCGCGGTGCCCGACCGCGCGACCATCGGCAACATGGCGCCCGAGTACGGCGCGACCATGGGCTTCTTCCCGGTCGACGAGATGACGGTGGCCTACTTCAAGGGCACCGGCCGCACCGACAAGGAAATTGAGCGCTTCGAGGCCTATTACAAGGCGCAGGGGCTGTTCGGCATGCCGGCGCCCGGCGAGCTGAACTACACCAAGGTCGTCAAGCTCGACCTCGGCACCGTGACGCCGAGCCTCGCGGGCCCCAAGCGCCCGCAGGACCGCATCGATCTCGGCCATCTCGCGACCAAATTCTCCGAGCTCTACAGCAAGCCCAACGAGGCCAACGGCTTCAACCAGCCGGCCGACAAGCTCAAGCTGCGCTATCCGCTGCCGCACAACGGCGAGTCGGCGGAGCAGGAGCCGGACGACCCGAAGCCGGGCGCGCCGCGCCCGGTGGTCGAAATGGCCGATAACAAGCCGACGTCGGAATCAGCGCACGTCGGCGACACGGCAGCCCATGTGAAAGCCAGCGGCGTGACCATCGGCAACGGCGACGTGCTGATCGCCGCCATCACCTCCTGCACCAACACCTCGAATCCCAGCGTGCTGCTGGCTGCCGGCCTGCTGGCCAAGAAGGCGGTGGAGGCGGGGCTCACGGTCAAGCCGCACATCAAGACCTCGCTGGCGCCGGGCTCGCGCATCGTGACCGAGTACCTCGAGAAGGCGGGCCTCCTGCAGTACCTCGAAAAGCTCGGCTTCTATCTCGCGGGCTACGGCTGCACCACCTGCATCGGCAATGCCGGCGACCTGGCGCCCGAGATCAACGAGGCGATCACCAAGAACAACCTCGTGGGCGCGGCCGTGCTTTCGGGCAACCGCAACTTCGAAGCGCGCATCCATCCGAACATCAAGGCCAACTTCCTGGCCTCGCCGCCGCTGGTGGTGGCCTATGCCATCGCGGGCAACGTGATGGTCGATCTCATGACCCAGCCGGTGGGCAAGGGCAAGAAGGGCAAGGACGTCTACCTCGGCGACATCTGGCCCAGCATGAAGGAGATCGACGAGAACCTGCACTATGCGATGAATGCGAAGGCCTTCCGCAAGAACTACGAGCAGATCAAGGACAACCCCGGCAAGCTGTGGAGCAGCATCAAGGGCACGACCGGGCAGGTCTACGACTGGCCCAAGTCCACCTACATCGCCGAGCCGCCCTTCTTCGAGGGCTTCAAGATGGAGCCGCACGCATCGGACGCCGGCTTCACCGGGGCGCGCATCATGGCGCTGTTCGGCGACTCGATCACCACCGACCACATCTCGCCGGCCGGCTCGATCAAGGAAAGCTCGCCTGCGGGCATCTGGCTCAAGGCGCATGGCGTGCAGAAGGCCGACTTCAACAGCTACGGCTCGCGCCGCGGCAACCATGACGTGATGATGCGCGGCACCTTCGCCAACGTGCGCATCAAGAACCTCATGATCCCGCCGGGCCCGGATGGTTCGCGCGAGGAAGGCGGGGTCACGCTGTTCCAGCCGGGCAACGAGAAGATGTTCATCTACGACGCGGCGATGAAGTACATCGAGCAGGGCGTGCCCACCGTCATCTTCGGCGGCGAGGAGTACGGCACCGGGTCGTCGCGCGACTGGGCGGCCAAGGGCACGCAGCTCTTGGGCATCAAGGCGGTGGTGGCGCGCAGTTTCGAGCGCATCCACCGCGCCAACCTGGTCGGCATGGGCGTGCTGCCGCTGCAGTTCCGCGGTGCCGATTCGTGGGAAAGCCTGGAGCTCACCGGCGGCGAGAAGATCGATGTCGTGATCGGCGGCGAACTCAAGCCGCAGATGGACGTCAAGATCGTGGTGCACCGCCCCGACGGTAGCCACCAGGAAGTGACGGTGCGCCTGCGCATCGACACGCCGATCGAGGTCGACTACTACAAACACGGCGGGATCCTGCCTTTTGTGCTCAGGCAGCTGCTCGCTGCCTGAGCTCAGTTGCTGTCGAGCCGCTTCGCCAGGCGCTCGAGCACCGGGCGGATACCTTCGCCCACCTGGATCTGCGGGTTCGAGAAGCCGTCGTCCTTGCCGGCGTCGATTTCGCGCTGGCGAATCACCGGCACGGCCGCCGCGAAGGCTGCTTCGAAGGAGTGGCTCTTGCGCAGTTCCTCGTTGAATACCGCGCGGCCGAAGAAGGTGAGTTCGGACAGCCTGCCGCAGCCGTAAGAGGTGTGCTCGGCATCGGCGGCGGTCATGATGAGGCTGTCCTCGGTGGCGAGGGGTTCGATCCAGCCGCCCGAATAGCAGGCCGAGATTGCGATCACGCGGTGCCGGATGCCGGCCGCGTCGAGCGCTTCGCGCACTTCCTGCGGCGTCAGCCACGGCACGGTCAGCGGCCAGTGCGTGGCGGCGAGCTTGAAATCCCGCGCGCCGTGCGAGGTCATGTAGAGCACCAGCACGTCGCGCTCGCGGTCCATGCGCGCGGCCAGCGCCTCCACGGCACGCCGCAGGTTCAGCGGCGTCGCCCAGGGGAGCTCCTGCGTGGTGGTCGCGTGGTTGACCAGGCGCAGCACGCGCCCCTTGGCATCGAATCGCTCTTCGAGCAGGGTGGCCACCATGGCGCTTTCGCGCAGGAAGACGTCTTCGGAGGCATTGGGCGCGAACACCAGGCCGTAGACATGGGATTCGCCGTCCGGCCGCGGCGCCAGTCCGGCGACGGCGCGCTGCCACACGGCCTGCTGTTCCTCGAAGGTCTCCTGCGTCAGCTGCAGCCGGGGCCGCTCCGGCGCCGCCGAGGCGCTGTAGGCCGGCTGCCAGACCTGCTCGCGGTCCTGCGTGCTCTGCCAGATGCCTATGGCAGTGATGGCCAGCATGCCGGGGACGAAGAAGGCAAGGCGCATGCGCGAAGGCGTGCAGCGTGCCATGAGGCATATCGAGCTCAGCAGCCAGCACGCGATCAGGCTGCCGTAGACCGCCCAGAAGCCCGAGGTGGTGGTGAGCGGTTGAGGCAACCAGCCCCGGAAGTAGGCGAGGGCGAAGCCCGCCATGAGCAGGTTCCAGGGCACGGCGGCCCAGGTGAAGAGCGCGAACCAGCGGCTCACGCTCGCGGCGGGCGACAGCGCCGCCCAGCCGACCCACAGCGTGAGGGCGATGGCCCACCAGGCATTGAGCTCCGCGGCCGGGTGAAAGGTGGCCGGGCCGTCGATCTGGAGCCGTTCGATGCCCAGCACCAGCAGGAGCGGGATCAGCACGATGAGCATCAACTGCCAGGGGCTGGGCGAGGCCGCGATGCGAGGGGCCAGCAGCACCGAGGCGCGCAGGCCTTCGACGATCCAATGCCAGAAACTGGGACGGCGTTGCACGTCGTGTGCGGGCAGGTCGGGATGCTCGTCTGTCATGCCCGGATGATGCCTTGCACGCAGGGATTCTTCGGCCCCGGTTCGCCAAACGCCGGCGTTTTCGAGAATAATTCTCATTTTGACAATTGGATTCCGCGGGTGACCACCACGAACGGCGCGGCCTTGGCCGCCATCAGCCTCGATCAGCTTCCCAGCAACCAGTGGGCGACCGTGCTCGATGTGCTTCGGCCCGATGAAGCGGAAGGCCGGGAGCTGGTGCTGCGCCTGACCGAGATCGGCTTCGTGCCCGGCGAGGCGGTGCGCATCGTTGCCAATGGCGTGCCGGGCCGCGAGCCGCTGGCCGTGCGCCTGGGCCACACCACCTTCGCGCTGCGCCGCCACGAGGCCTCGTTCATCCGCGTGATGCCGGGAGCCGCGCAGCATGGTTGAAGCGACGCTGAACTTCCAGCCCGGCGCCGCTGTCTCGTCGGCGCCGCCGGGCCGCATCGCGCTCCTGGGCAATCCCAACTGCGGCAAGACGGCGCTGTTCAATCTGCTGACGGGCAGCCGCCAGAAAGTGGCCAATTACGCCGGCGTGACGGTCGAGCGCAAGGAAGGCCTGCTGCGCACCGCCGCCGGCCGGCGCGTGTTCGTGCTCGACCTGCCGGGCGCCTACAGCCTCAATGCGCTGTCGGCCGACGAGGCCGTGACGCGCGACGTGGTCACCGGCAGGAGCCAGGAGGCGCTGCCCGATCTGCTGGTGTGCGTGACCGACGCCACCAACCTGCGGCTCAACCTGCGGCTGGTGCTCGAGGCCAAGCGCCTGGGCCTGCCGATGGTGGTGGCGCTGAACATGACCGACATGGCGAAGAAGCAGGGCATCGTGGTCGATGTCGCGCTGCTTTCGCGCGAGCTCGGCGTGCCGGTGATCGAGACCGTCGGCGTGCATGCCGGCGGCGCCAAGGGCCTGCTCGAGGCGCTCGATGCGCCGGTGGCGGTCGCGGCGCCCCAGCCCTGGCAGGCGCCGGGGCTCGACGACGTGCTCGCCACGCAGCGCGAGGTGCGCCGCATCCTCGGCGTGGCGGTGCGCGAGCCGGTCGGCAGCCTGGCCGCCAGCGACCGCATCGACCGCGTGGTGATGCATCCGGTGTGGGGCATGCTGGTGCTCGCCGTCACGCTGTTCCTGATGTTCCAGGCCGTGTTCAGCTGGGCCAACGTGCCGATGGACGCGATCAAGGATGCAACCGCCGCCTTCGGCGAGCTCATCAAGCGCTTCGTGCCCGAGGGCATGCTGCAGAGCCTGCTGGTCGACGGCATCATCGCCGGCGTGGGCGGCGTGATCGTATTCCTGCCGCAGATCCTGATCCTGTTCCTGTTCATCCTCGCCCTGGAAGACTCCGGCTACCTGCCGCGCGCGGCCTTCCTGCTCGACCGCGTGATGGGCACTGTGGGCCTGTCGGGCCGCTCCTTCATTCCGCTGCTGTCGAGCTTCGCCTGCGCCATTCCGGGGGTGATGGCCACGCGCACCATCAGCAACTGGCGCGACCGGCTCACCACGATCATGATCGCGCCGCTGATGACCTGCTCGGCGCGGCTGCCGGTCTATGCGCTGCTGATCGCGGCCTTCATCCCGGCGCGCACCGTGGGCGGCGTGTTCAACCTGCAAGGCGTGGTGCTGTTCGCGCTTTACGTGTTCGGCATCGTCTCGGCGATGGCCGTGGCCTGGGTGATGAAACGCTTCCGCGACAGCCGGCAGCATTCGCCGCTGATGATGGAACTGCCGGCCTACCGCTGGCCCAACCTGCGCAACCTGGCGCTGGGCCTTTATGAACGGGCGTGGATCTTCATCCAGCGCGTGGGCACGATCATCCTCACGCTCACGATCCTGCTGTGGTTCCTCTCGACCTTCCCGTCGCCGACCGAGGGCGCGACCGGGCCGGCGATCCAGTACAGCCTCGCGGGCATGATCGGCCGCGGGCTGGAGCACATCTTCGCGCCCATCGGCTTCAACTGGCAGATCTCGATCGCGCTGGTGCCGGGCATGGCGGCGCGCGAGGTGGCGGTGGGTGCGCTCGGCACGGTGTATGCGCTGTCGGCCACCGGCGACGACGTCGCGGGCCAGCTGGAGCCGCTGATCGCCGGCAGCTGGTCGCTCGCCACGGCGCTGTCGCTCCTGGTCTGGTACGTGTTCGCGCCGCAGTGCATCTCGACGCTGGCCGCGGTCAAGCGCGAGACCGGTTCGTGGCGCTACGTGTGGATCATGGCCGGCTATTTGTTCGCGCTCGCCTACATTGCGTGCTGGATCACCTACCGTGTGGCCCTCGCTCTAGGAGGATGAGATGACACAAGAAATCATCGTCGGGCTGATCGTCGCGCTGGCCGCGATCTATGCGGTCTGGCGTTGGATGCCCGCCGGCTGGCGCCACGCCGCGGCGGCGAGGCTCGCGTCGGGCACGCAGCGCGCGGGCCTGGTCGATGGGGAGCAGGCACGGCAGTTGGCCGAGTCGCTGGCCAAGAGCTCGGGCTGCGGCTCGTGCGACAGCTGCGGCAGTTGCGGCACCACCAAGAGCAGTCCTTCGGCAGCGCCGGATCGCGCAAAGCCAGCGACGCGCGCGCATTGAGCGGGGCATGCCGGCCGCTCACATCCTGATCGCAGGCGGGGGCATTGCGGGTCTGGCGAGCGCGCTCGCGCTGGCTCGCCGCCGCCACCGCATCGACCTGTTCGAACAGGCCGTGGCTTTCGGCGAGGTCGGTGCCGGCATCCAGCTCGGCCCCAACGTCACGCGCCGGCTGCAGTCGCTGGGCGTGTGGGAGCCGCTCGTGCGCATCGCGGCGCGGCCCGAGGCGCTGGTGGTGCGCAGCGCGACCAGCGGCCTGGAGATCGCCCGCCTGCCGCTCGGCAATGCGATGCTGCGAAGCTATGACTCCCCTTATCTTTGCGTGCACCGCGCCGACCTGCATGCGCTGCTGCTGGCTGCCGTGCGCGGGAGCGGCGCCGTCACGCTCAACACCGGCACGCGCGTCGACCAGGCGGTGGCGCGTGCCGGTGCGGTCTGCGTGTCGAGTGCGGATGCGCGGGCCTGGGAGGGCGATGCGCTGATCGGCGCCGACGGCCTCTGGAGCGCGGTGCGTTCGCGCGTGGTGGAGGATTCGCCGCCGCCGCGCGCGACCGGCCACACGGCCTGGCGTGCGTTGATCGAGCAATCGGCGCTGCCTGCGGCGCTGCGCAGCACGCAGATCGGCGTCTGGCTCGGGCCGCGGCTGCATGCGGTGGCTTACCCGGTGCGCCGCGGCGATGCGCTCAATGTCGTGGTGCTGGCCGAGGCCGCGCCGGCCGGCGATGCGCGCGATTGGGACCAGGCGAGCAGCCTGGCTGCGCTGCAGGCGGCGACCGGCCGAACCTGCGCCGGCCTCCAGGCGCTGCTGGAAGCGATGCCTTCATGGGGCGCATGGACGCTCAGCGACCGGCCGCCGCTCACCGGGCCCGAGCAGATGGCCGGCGAACGCGTGGCCCTGGCCGGCGATGCGGCGCATCCGATGCTGCCCTACCTGGCGCAGGGCGCCGGCATGGCGATCGAGGACGCGGTGGCGCTGGCTGGTGCACTCGATGGAGGCGATTCGGCGGCAGTGCCGGCCGCGCTGGCGCGCTACGCGGCCGCGCGCTGGGAGCGCAACGCCCAGGTTCAGGCGCGGGCGCGGCGCAACGGCGAGATCTTTCATGCCACCGGCCTGGTGCGCGTGGGGCGCGATGCGGCCCTGCGACTGCTCGGCGCGCGGCTGCTCGACGTGCCCTGGCTCTACCGGGCTTGAATCAGAGCGCGAAGCTTTGTAAATGGTCGACACGCTCGGCCAGACCGTGCGCGCCCAGATAGTGGCTGACCTTGCCGGTGCGCACCTCGGCCAGCGAGGTCTCGAGCTCGGCGAGCATCCCGTTCCTGACCGATTCGAAAGCCGCGGGCAGGTCATCGTGGGCCTGGCCGTAGGCAGCGGCGATGAGTCGTGCGGCGGCCGGCGCGCCGCAAGCCACGCACTCTGCGATCGCGGTGGCGCTCGGTTGGGCGCCGTGATCGAGCAGCAGGGTGACGAGTTCGGGCGAGACCGCGCTGTCGATGTAGTCGAGCGCGTCCAGCGCCACCGGCGCACCGGCGCGCACCAGCGCGGCCGCTGCAGCATGGGCACCGTGGCTCAGCGCCAGGTCGGTGGCGATCGCGCTGCCCTGCAGCGGGCCGTCGAGCGCCACGCCGGCCGCCGCCAGCCGTTCGACCAGCGCGGCATCGTCGGTGGCGACCGCATGACGCAATGCGATGCGCGAGAGCGGGCCGTCCTGGCCCAGCGTGCCATCGGCCAGCGGTGTCTTCCAGTCGACCGTGGCGCGGCGGTAGAACGCGACCAGCTTGTCCATCAGCTCCAGGGACAGGCCGTGCGCTTCGTGACGCTCGTCGAGGTATTCGAGCAGTGCTTGCCCGGTGAAGTAGTCGCCGGCCGGTTCGAGCGGGTCTTCGTCCAGGTGCAGCACGGCAAAGGCTGCGTACAGATCGTGCCCGACGGTCGTCAATCCATCCTCGTGCAGCGCGTGCGCCCAGGCCTCGGGGAGGCCCTGCTTCCACGCCAAGATATGGCCGTAGTCCGCGCCGGGCTCGACCACGGCGTAGATGCGGTCGCTGTATTCGAAGCCGCCGAAGGGCAGGGCGGTGAGCTTGCCGTCCCAGGCTTGGTCGCCCGCCTTGGCGGCTTCCTCCGCCACTTGCCGTTCGTGATCGATCCAGCCCTGCAGGTCGTGGTAGCCGTCGCTGCCGTTCCAGAACAGCTCGCTCCAGCTGACGGCCTCTTCGTTGCCGTTCATGCGCAGGTGGAGGTCGTAGTCGATGCGCCCGCCCGCCGTTTGCTGCCAGAGCGCGACGAGTTCGGGCGGGATCGGCCCGGCGCACAGGGCCTGTACCGTGGCGATCTGCTCGAAGGGAATCGGCGGCCGGGCATCGAAGATCACGCGCTCGGCAAAGAGCACGATGCCGTGCTCGCGCAGCTGGCTCAACTCGTCGTCGGCAAAGAAATCGCTGCTCATCGTCGTCTCCTTGATCGTTGTCGAGCTCGGCGGCGGCGCTACAGGTCGGTACGCAATTTCCAGATCTCCGGGAACAGCACCACATCGAGCATCTTGCGCAGGTAGCTTACCCCGCCGGTGCCGCCCGTGCCACGTTTGAAGCCGATCACGCGCTCGACCGTGGTCACGTGGCGGAAGCGCCAGAGGCGGAAGGCGTCTTCGAGGTCGGTCAGTTCCTCACCGAGCTGGTAAATGTCCCAGTGAGCCTTCGGGTTGCGGTAGGCCACGAGCCAGGCTTGCTCGACGCCGTCGCTGAGTTCATAAGGCTTGGTCCAGTCGCGCTCGAGGTGGTCGGCCGGAATGTCCAGCCCGCGGCGTGCCAGCAAGCGCAGCGCCTCGTCGTAGAGCGAGGGTGCGCGCCACGCCGCCTCGACCTCGGCCAGCAGCTCGGGGCGGTGCGCATGGGGCTTGAGCATGGCGGCGTTCTTGTTACCGAGCGCGAACTCGATGCAGCGGTACTGCCAGCTCTGGAAGCCGCTGGAGCTGCCCAGGTAGGGCCGCATCGCGCTGTACTCGGGCGGCGTCATGGTGGCCAGCACGTCCCAGGCGTGCACCAGCTGCTCCATGATGCGCGAGACGCGCGCCAGCATCTTGAAGGCGCTGGACAGGTCGTCCTCTGCGACGCAGCGGATCGCGGCGCGCAGCTCGTGCAGCATGAGCTTCATCCACAGCTCGCTGGTCTGGTGCTGCACGATGAAGAGCAGCTCGTCGTGCGCCGGCGAGCGCGGATGCTGGGCGTTGAGGATGCTGTCGAGGCTCAGGTAGTCGCTGTAGCTCATCGAGGCGCTGAAGTCCAGCTGCGCCTTTTCGTCGTGGACGATCTTTTCGGTGCTCATGTGCGTCCCTCTCTAGGTCACCGCGAGTTTCTGGTTGAACTCAGGGCGCTTCCATTCCTCGCGCTCCAGGACCTGCACCAGGTGCTCGACGGCATTCCACATGTCTTCGAAGCCGAGGTACAGGGGCGTGAAGCCAAAGCGCAGGATGTCCCTGTCCTCCGATTGCCCTGAGCTCGTCGAATGGGCGGCGCGGAAGTCGCCGATCACGCCGCGCGCGATCAGCGCCTGCACGATGGCGTAGGCACCGGGCTCGTTGTCGCTGAGTGCGAGGCACACCTGCGAACCGCGCTGCGCATGCGCGCGCGGCGTGACCAGCGTGAAGCGGCCTGGGCAGCGTTCTTCCACCAGGGCGATGAAGGCGTCGGTCAACGCCAGCGACTTGGTGCGCAGCGCCGCCATGCTGCCCTGATCGCCGTCGAAAGGCTCGGCGGCCAGTACCGTGTCGAGCCCGCATTCGAGTGCGGACAGGGCGATGATGGGCTGGGTACCGCACAGATAGCGCGTCACGCCTGGCGCCGGCCGGTAGTGCGGCGTGAATTCGAAGGGCGCCGCATGGCCGAACCAGCCCGACAGAGGCTGCTCGAAGCGGCTCGCATGCCGTGCATGCACCCAGACGAAGGCCGGTGCGCCCGGGCCGCCGTTCAAGTACTTGTAGCCGCAGCCGATCGCGAAATCGGCCTCGCTGTCGTTGAGCGCCACCGGCACCGCGCCCGCGCTGTGCGCGAGGTCCCACACCGTGAGCGCGCCGGCCGCGTGGGCCGCGGCCGTGAGCGCCTTCATGTCGTGCATCGCGCCGGTTCGGTAGTTCACGTGCGTGAGCATCAGCACCGCCACTTCGGCGGTCAGTGCCGCGGGCAGCTCGCCGGCCTCGATCAGCTTCAAGGTGAAGCCGCGCTCGCGGCACAGCGACTCGGCGATGTAGAGGTCGGTCGGGAAATTGCTGCGTTCGCTGATCACGACCTGGCGGCCGCTCGCCTTCATCTGCGACAGCGCCGCGAACAGCACCTTGTAGAGATTGACTGAGGTGCCATCGGTGCACACCACCTCGCCGGGCGCCGCGCCGATCAGGCGCGCCAGCTTGTCGCCGAGGCGCTGCGGCAGGTCGATCCAGCTGGCGCTGTTCCAGGAGCGGATCAGGCCTTCGCCCCATTCCTTGGCGACGACCTCGGCGACGCGCGCCGGCGCGGCCTTGGGCAGCACGCCCAGTGAGTTGCCGTCGAGGTAGATCACGTCCTCGGGCAGGATGAACAGGTCGCGCAGGGCGGCGAGGGGGTCTTGCGCGTCGAGGCGCTGGCAATCGTCGAGGGTCATGGTTGGGTAGGTGTGAGTTCGCGCAGCACGGCGCGGACAGGGGAGGCATCGGCCGTCACAAGCTTGAGCGGCAGCGCGATGAGTTCGTAGTCGCCTTCGGGCACGGCGTCGAGCACGAGGTTTTCGAGCACGCGCAGGCCGAGGCGGCGGATGACCTGGTGGCTGGCTAGCGTCTTGCTCTCGGCCGGATCGATGCTGGCGGTGTCGATGCCGATCAGCTTCACGCCCAGCGCGGCCAGGCGCTCGATGGTGGCGGGCGCGTAGGCGGCGAGCGCGCCGTCCCAGCGGTCGATGGGTGCGTGCCGGTAGGTGCGCACCAGCACGCGCGGCGGCAGGTTGTCGGCGGCGTGAGCGAGGTGCTCCCACTCGATCAGGGGCCCGCACTCGATCGCATGGATCACGCGGCAGGGGCCGAGGTAAGGGGAGAGATCGACGTCGCCGATGGTCGCGCCCGCCGGGTCGTAGTGCAGCGGCGCATCGGCATGCGCGCCGACATGCGGCGAGAGCGTGATTTCGCTGACGTTGACCGGACAGCCCGGCCCGATGGTGGCCGCCCAGCGCTGGCGGTAAGGCGTGTCGCCGGGAAACACCGGCGCGCCTTCATGCACCGGTGGCGAGATATCCCAGATGCGTTGGTTCATGGCGCAAAGTTAGCGCCGCGAACGGGGTCGTGGTGTCGGTTATTTCCAACAGAATGAAAACACCGGCGCGAGCTCAGCCCGTCTGCCGGCCGAGCAGCAGGAACTCCATCAGCGCCTTCTGCGCATGCAGCCGGTTCTCGGCTTCGTCCCACACCACCGATTGCGGGCCGTCGATCACTTCGGCCTGGACTTCCTCGCCGCGGTGCGCTGGCAGGCAGTGCATGAAGAGGGCGTCGGGATGGGCGACGCGCATCATCTCTTCGTCGACGCACCATTCGGCAAAGGCCGCGCGGCGCGCTTCGTTCTCGGCCTCGTACCCCATGCTGGTCCAGACGTCGGTGGTCACCAGGTCGGCACCGCGGCAGGCTTCCATCGGGTCCTTGAACACCTTGTAGCTGTCGGCCGAGCGGATGCCGGCGATCGACTGGTCGACCTCGTAGCCGCTGGGCGTGCTCACATGCACCTTGAAGCCGAGAATCTCGCTGGCTTGCAGCCAGGTGTTGGCCATGTTGTTGCCGTCGCCGACCCAGGCCACCGTCTTGCCGGCGATCGAGCCACGGTGCTCGATGAAGGTGAAGATGTCGGCCAGGATCTGGCAGGGGTGGAATTCGTTGGTGAGGCCGTTGATCACCGGCACGCGCGAATGCGCCGCGAAGGCCTCGATCTTGGTCTGCTCGTAGGTGCGGATCATCACCAGGTCGACCATGCGGCTGATGACCTTGGCGCTGTCCTCGATCGGCTCGGCGCGGCCGAGCTGGCTGTCGCCGGTGGTCAGGTGCACCACGCTGCCGCCCAACTGGTACATGCCGGCCTCGAAGCTCACGCGGGTGCGGGTCGAGGCCTTCTCGAAGATCATGGCCAGCGTGCGATCGACCAGCGGCTGGTGCTTCTCGTAGGCCTTGAACTTCTTCTTGATCAGCGCGGCACGCGCGAAGACGTGCGCGTACTCGTCGGCCGTGAAGTCGGAAAACTGCAGGTAGTGCCGGATGGCGGGTGTCTTGTCGCTCATGGCCGAGGCTCCGCGAGGAAGGCTTTCACGATCGGCGCCAGGATCGCGACGATCTCGTCCGCTTCGGCGATGCTGAGGATCAGCGGCGGCACCAGGCGGATCACGCTGTCGGCCGTCACGCTGAGCAGCAGGCCGGCATCGCAGGCGCGGTTGAGGATCACGCCGCAGGGCCGGTCGAGCTCGATGCCGAGCATCAGGCCCTGGCCGCGGATTTCCGTCACGCCCGCCAGGCCGCCCAGCTCGCGCTCCAGCGCGGCCTTGAGATGCGCACCGACATTGGCTGCGTTCTCGAGCAGCTTGTGCTCTTCCATGATCCGGATGGTCTCGATGCCGGCGCGCATCGCGAGCGGATTGCCGCCGAAGGTCGTGCCATGGTTGCCCGGGCCGAACAGGTTGGCGGCGCGCGGACCTGCGACGACGGCGCCGATCGGCACGCCCGAGCCGAGGCCCTTGGCCAGCGGCATCACGTCCGGCAAGATGTCCGCCCACTGGTGCGCGAACCACTTGCCGGTGCGGCCCATGCCGCACTGAACCTCGTCGATCATCATGAGCCAGTCGCGCTCGTCGCAGAGCGCGCGCACCTGGCGCAGGTACTCCCAGCGCATCGGGTGGATGCCGCCTTCGCCCTGGATGGTTTCGAAGAACACGGCCACCACGTTCGGATTGCCTTCGGTCGCCTTCTTGAGCGCTTCGATGTCGTTGAGCGGCACGCGGATGAAACCTTCGACCAGCGGGCCGAAGCCCTTCTGCACCTTGGGATTGCCGGTGGCCGACAGCGTGGCGATGCTGCGGCCGTGGAAGGCGGCCTCGTAGACCACGATCTCGGGGCGCTCGATCCCCTTGTCATGGCCGAACTTGCGCGCCAGCTTGAGCGCGGCCTCGTTGGCCTCCAGCCCGGTGGAGCAGAAGAAGGCGTTGGTGAGGCCCGAGAGCTCGGTCAGCTTGGTCGCCAGCTGTTCCTGGCCGGGCACGTGGTAGTAGTTGGAGCTGTGGATCAGCTTGGCGATCTGGTCCTGCAGCGCGGGCACCAGCTCGGGGTGGTTGTGGCCCAGCGTGTTGACGGCAATCCCGCCCAGGCCGTCGAGGTAGGCGCGGCCTTCGGTGTCCCACACTCGGCAGCCCTGGCCGTGCGACAGCGCGATCGGCAGGCGGCCGTAGGTGTTCATGACGTGGGGCGACGAGGGGGCGGCAGTGGCGCTCATACGATCTCCGGAAAAGGGAACGCGGATTCTAGGCGTGCCCTTTGACAGCATCGTTGAGGATTGAGCATCACAGCAATGCCCTCGCAGGTGTCGCTCGCGGGACCGCCGGATAGAATCGTTGTGCAGCGCAGCACAAGTGCGCGTTTCCCTCTCGCCGACCGATGGTTTCCCCCTCCGCCAAAGAAGTTTTCATCCAGGGCATCACCCAAGATGGCCGGACATTTCGCCCGAGCGACTGGGCGGAGCGACTGGCGGGCGTGATGTGTTCGTTCCGCCCGGGCGGGCCCCAGCCCGGGAGTCATCTGAACTACTCGCCCTGGTGCGTGCCGACGGTCATCAATGGCATCAAGTGCGTGGTGGTCAGCAGCGAACTGCGCGAGGCCGAGGTGATGGCCTGGGACTTCGTGATGAATTTCGCCAGGGACAACGGGCTGCAAGTGGTGGAGGCTTGCCTGGTGCCGGATGCCAAAACCGGTCGCCCATGAAGAACCGCCCGAAGGCGGCCGGACATGAAAAAACCGCCCGAAGGCGGTTTTGTCACTTTGCTGCAGCGCACCCCGATCAAACGGCGGACTGGCTGAAAACCGGTCCGGGCTTAATGCCTGATGACGTCAGGCGGCGGCCTTTTCAGGGGCGAGGGCCAGGGTCTTGACCTTGGCCGCGAGGCGGCTCTTGTCGCGAGCGGCCTTGTTCTTGTGGAAGATGCCCTTGTCGGCGACGGTGTCGACGATGCTCTGGGCCTTCGCGAAGAGTTCTGCCGCCTTGGTCTTGTCGCCGGCGAGCACCGCCTTTTCGACATTCTTCACGGCGGTACGGTATTTGGAGCGCAGCGAGGTGTTCGCGGCGTTGAGCTTGACGTCCTGGCGGACGCGTTTACGGCCCGACGCGAGGCGCGGGTTCTTTTTCTTGGGCTTGGCGGATGCCATGGATGTGTTCCTTAGGTGTCTGAGGATGATGCAGCAAAGCCCTCCATTATAGGCGAGGAGCCCGAGGCCGTCCTGCAGGCCCGGAAGAGCACGCGCGGCCACATACACTTCCGCCCGTGTCCCTGTTCAAATCCGCCTCCACCGTCTCCCTGCTGACGCTCGCCTCCCGGGTCACGGGGCTCGTCCGCGACGTGCTCATGACCTCGGTGTTCGGCGTCAGCGCGATGACCGACGCCTTCTACGTCGCCTTTCGCATCCCCAACCTGTTCCGGCGCGTGTTCGGCGAAGGCGCCTTCAGCCAGGCTTTCGTGCCGGTGCTGGCCGCCAGCAAGACGGAGCGCGGCGAAGAGGGCGCCAAGGAACTGGTGGATCACGTGGCGACGCTCCTGACCTGGACTTTGGTCGTCGTCTGCGCGGCCGGGGTGATTGCGGCGCCGCTGATGGTCTGGGCCATGGCCAGCGGCCTCAAACAGAATCCGCAGGGCTTCGATGCCGCGGTCGTCATGACGCGGTGGATGTTTCCCTACATCGGTTTCATGTCGCTGGTCGCGCTGGCCGGCGGCATTCTCAACACCTGGCGCAAGTTCGTGGTGCCGGCGGCGTCGCCGGTGTTGCTGAACGTGGCGCTGATCCTGTCGATCGTGCTCGGCGCGCCGTGGTTCCGGCGGCTCGGTATCGAGCCGATCTATGCCCAGTGCGTGGGCGTGATGGTGGGCGGGGTGCTGCAACTGGCGCTGCAGATACCGGCCCTGCGCGGGCTCGGCATGATGCCGCGCATCGGTGCCAGCATGACGGCGATCCGTGCGGCCTGGGCCGATCCGACGACGCGCAAGATCACCAAGCTGATGCTGCCGGCGCTGGTCGGCGTCAGCGTGGCGCAGATCTCGCTGCTCATCAACACACAGATCGCGTCTCATCTGGCGACCGGCAGTGTCAGCTGGGTCACCAACGCCGATCGCCTGATGGAATTCCCGACCGCCATGCTGGGCGTGGCGCTGGGCGTGGTGCTGATGCCGCAGCTCGCAGGCGCGCGTGCCGCCAAGGATGACGTGCGCTATTCGTCTATGCTCGACTGGGGCCTGCGCCTCGTGGTACTGCTCTCGGTGCCCTGCGCGTTGGCCCTGCTTGTTTTCTCCAAGCCTCTGGTCGCTGTGCTGTTCCACAACGGCGCCTTCAACGAGTTGCACGTGCAGCGAACCAGCATGGCGCTCATGGGCTACGGGGTCGGCCTGGTCGGCCTGGTGGCGATCAAGGTGCTGGCGCCGGGCTACTACGCCAAGCACGACACGCGCACGCCGATGCTGATCGCCGTGGTGGTGCTGGTGCTCACGCAACTGCTCAACATCGTCCTCGTGCCGGTGCTGCAGCATGCGGCGCTGACACTGACGATCGGCATCGGGGCGCTGATCAACGCGAGCTGGCTGCTGGTCGGCCTGATCCGGCGCGGCAACTACCAGCCCGAGCCGGGCTGGGGCAAGTTCGTGCTGCAGGTGATGGCCGGCGCCCTGGTGCTGGGTGCGCTGCTGGTCTGGGGCGCCCAGCACTTCGACTGGATCGGTTTGCAGGCCGAGCGCCTGCGCCGCATCGGCCTGCTGGCGGCGCTGATCGTGGGTGCCGCGCTCCTCTATTTCGCGGTGCTTGCGCTCGTCGGTGTCAAGTTGCGCAGTTTTGTGCGCCGTTGAAACGCGACGCATGCAGCCGCCTTGACGCTCTCCGCGCGCTCCTCTACAAAGACACATGACGTTCAGCTTCTCGGCGCCCACTGCTCTGGAGTACTTCGACTCGCTTGTCAAGAGCGACGATCACTTTCCCCTGCTCGAAGCGGCCGCCAGCCTGGCGCAGGACGAATATCCCGAACTCGACGTGCAACAGGTGCTGGGCGACGTCGACCAGCTGCTCGCGCGGCTCAGGCGCCGCCTGCCCGCCGACGCGGCGCCGCTGCAGCGCCTGCGGGCGCTCAACCAGTTCTTCTTTCATGACCTGAGCTTCGGCGGCAACGTCAACGACTACTACGATCCCGACAACAGCTACCTCAATGCCGTGCTGCGCACGCGCCGCGGCATCCCGATCTCGCTGGCCGTGCTGTGGATGGAGCTTGCGCAGGGCCTGGGCCTGCAGGCGCGGGGCGTGGGTTTTCCGGGCCACTTCATGCTCAAGGTCACGCTGCCGAAGGGACAGGTGGTGATCGACCCCTTCACCGGCAAGTCGCTCTCGCGCGAAGAGCTCAGCGAGCGGCTCGAGCCCTACAAGCGCAGCAACGGCCTGGTCGGCGACTTCGACGTGCCGCTGGGCCTGTACCTGCAGCCGGCCTCGCCGCGCGAAATCATCGGCCGGATGCTGCGCAACCTGAAAGAAATCCATCGCGCGCAGGAAGACTGGCAGCGTGCGATCGCAGTGCAGGACCGGCTGGTGGCGCTGTTTCCCGAAGCCTGGGGCGAGTACCGCGACCGCGGCCTGGCGCATGCGGAGCAGGGCAACAGTGCACTGGCGGTGCGCGACCTCGAAACCTATTTGATGCACGCCGAAGACGCGCTCGACATCGATGCGATCGCCGAGCGCGTCGCTGCGCTGCGCCGGACGGAGAACTGATGGACCAGGCCAAGGCCACGGGGGTCGACCTCGGCACGCGGCACGAGTTCCACGGCATCCAGCCGGTGCTGCCGGTGGCCGATGCGTCACGCGCCGCGCGCTACTTCTGCGACGTGCTGGGCTTCGAGCTCGACTTCATCGCCGGCGAGCCGCCGAGCTATGCGCGCGTGAAGAAAGGCGATCGCAGCTACGGCGACCCGGTCTACATCCGCCTTTGGCAATGCGGCCGGCGCGAAGCCGATCCCTGGCGCGGCGAGATCGTGATCCATGTCGGCCAGGATGTCGACGGACTGCATGCCGCCTACCTGAAGCGCGGCGTCAACGTGATCGAACCGGTGGCGTCGCAGCCCTGGGGCCTGCGGGAGTTCGCGATCCGCGAGCCCGACGGGCACGTGCTGCGCTTCTGCGGCTACCTGCCTTAGCTGCCCGTGCCGTGGCACGCATCATGCGTGACCACGGCAATGATTTCACTTGCAGGCTACACCTTTCGCCAGCGGCTTCGCGCATTCGCAGGCCGGGCGCAGCCGCTGCGGGTGCTGCTCACGTTGGGCAGCCTGGTGGCGCTGTGCGAGTTCACCGGGCATCCCGAGGCGTTGATCCCGCTGTTCCTGGGCGCCATCGCGAGCGCGCTGGCCGAAACCGATGACAGCTGGCGCGGCCGATTTCGCGCCCAGGTCGTGACGCTGGTTTGCTTTGCAGCGGCGGCGTTCGCGATCGAGGCCTTGATTGGCGAGCCCCTGCTGTTCATCACCGCTCTGGCGCTGGCGGCGTTCTGCCTGACGATGCTGGGCGCGGTCGAGGCGCGCTACAAGGCGATCGGCTTCGCGACGCTCATCCTGGCGGTGTACGCCATGCTCGGCATCGACAACCGGCCCGCGAGCGACGCCGCAGACTGGGCCGAGGCGGTGCTGCTGTTGGCCGGCGCGGCCTGGTACGGGGTGTTTTCGGTGCTCTGGTGCGCGGCCTTTCCGGCCCAGCCGGTGCAGGAGCGCCTGATCAGACTGTTCTCGGTGCTCGGCGACTACGTGCGCTTCAAGGCCTCGCTGTTCGAGCCGCTGCGCGGGATCGACATCGAGCGCAAGCGGCTCTCGCTCGCGCAGCTCAACGCCGAGGTGGTGGCCGAGCTGAATGCCGCCAAGGAAAGCATCTTCAGGCGGATCGGCGCCCGCGCACCGACCGGCCGCATCGCGCGTTATCGCGGGCTCTACCTGATCGCGCAGGACGTGCATGAGCGCGCGAGCTCGTCGCACGACGACTACAACGCGCTGGCCGACGCCTTCTTCCACAGTGACCTGCTGTACCGCTGCCAGCGCGTGCTCGGCCTGCAGGGACAGGCTTGCCAGCGCCTCGCCCGTTCGATCACCCGGCGCGAGCCCTTCGTCGCCGACGCCGGGACGGTGCAGGCGCTGGCGGAGCTGCGCAGTGCGATCGAGCAAGAGCGCGAGCGCGCGACCACGCCGGAACGACTGGCGCTGCTGGCCTCGATCGAGGCGCTTGCACGGAACCTCTTGCAGCTCGACGGGCAGCTTGCGGGTGCGAGTCAGCCGGCCGCCCAGGCGGGGCGCACCGACATGGGCTTGTTCGACCGCTCGCCGCGCTCTTGGCGCGAGGTGATGGAGCGCGTGCGGCGCCAACTCACGCCGCGCTCGGCGCTGTTCCGTCACGCGTTGCGGCTGGCGATCGCGCTTGCCGCCGGCTACGGCGTGATGCAGCTGATTCATCCGGCGCAGGGCTACTGGATCCTCCTGACCACGCTGTTCGTCTGCCAGCAGACCTACAGCGAGACCGTGGCGCGCATGGGCCAGCGCATCGCAGGCACCGCGCTCGGGGTGGTGGTCGGCTGGGCGCTGCTGCAGCTGTTTCCCCAGCCGCTGCTGCAGTCGCTGCTGGCCGTGGTGGCCGGCGTGCTGTTTTTTGCCACGCGCACCACCCGCTATCTGCTGGCCACGGCGGCCATCACGCTGCTGGTGCTGATGTGCTTCAACCAGGTGGGCGATGGCGATGGACTGATCGCGCCGCGGCTGGTCGACACGGCCATCGGCAGCGCCATTGCGGGGCTCGCCGTGCTGCTGGTGCTGCCGCACTGGCAGGCGCGGCGCATCGACGAGCTGGCCGCGACTGCGATGCGCAACCATGCCGGCTACCTGCGACAGATCGTCCAGCAGTACCGCTCGGGCGCGCGCGACGACCTGGCCTACCGGCTCGCGCGGCGCAACGCCCACAACGCCGACGCGGCGCTCTCGACTGCGGTGGCCGACATGTTCCGCGAGCCCGGCTACGTGCGGCCGCGCGCAGGCGTGGCGTTGCGATTCCTGATCCGGTCGCACACGCTGTTGAGCTATCTCTCGGCGCTCGGCGCGCACCGCGTTGCGCTGCCCGATGCGGAACGTGCAGCGGTGCTGCGGGAAGCGGCCGAAGATGCAGCGGCGGCGCTTGATGCCTTGGCCGCCGGGCTGGAGAGGGGGGAGCCCGATGCGGCGGGCGCAGGCCCGGAGTCCTCCGTCCGTGCGGCGCTCGCGACGGCGATCGACCCCAGCGACGGGGCAGACCAGGCCGCCCGCCTCGTTCGCACGGAGCTCACGCTGATCTGGCTGCAGATCGACGCGTTGCGCGACCATGCGCGCGAATGGCTGCAGCCTGAGGGCAAGGTGCCGGCAGAAGCGTCAAGGGCGGCCGAAACCCCGCAGGATGAGTGCACGCCGCTATCGTCTTGATAGCAGATGTGCTTCCGACGGCGAGCCCACCAGACCGAACTGGCGCCAGGCCCGGCGCAGTTGCGTGTCGGAGCCGAAGCCCGAGAGTTCGGCCGCGCGCGTGACGTTGGCGCCCGACTGCAGCGCGAGCTGCGCCGTCGCGAGTCGCAGGCGGCGCAGATAGGCCAGCGGCGCCACGCCCGCGTGCTCCACGAACAGGCGCGTGAGATGGCGCGCCGAGGTGTGGGCCACGTCGGCCATGCGCGGCACGCTCCAATCTGCCTGCGGCTCCTCGCTCACCGCATCCTGCACGCGATGCAGCGCGGGATGCAGATGGTTGCGGTAGGCCAGGAAGGGCGAGAGCTCGGGATCGTGCGGGCCGCGCCGCAGCGCCACCACCATGGTCTGCGCGACCTGCGCCGCGAGCGCTTCGCCGCAGCTTTCGGCGATCCGGTGCAGCGTCAGGTCGATGCCGGTCGTCACGCCGGCGCTGCTGTAGAGCGGCGGGTCGATCACGAACACGCGGTTGGCAACCACCTCGCAGCGCGGCTCCACCTGGCGCAATTCGTCCAGATGGTGATGGTGGGTGGTGGCGCGCCGGCCCGCGAGCGCACCCGCGTGGGCCGCGAGCAGGGCACCGGCGCAGATCGTGACGAGCTCGAGCCGGCCGCGCTCGAAGCGCAGGCCGCGCAACCACTGCAGCAAGGCCTGCGCCTGCGGGCCCGCCGTCGAGATCGTGTTGCCCGGCAGTCCCACGAGCACGATCCACGCCGGGCCGTCCCACTGCGCCGGCAGCGGCGACAGGCCGGCGAGGGTCACGCCGACCGAGCCGATCGCCGCCGGGTCCGGAGAGGCGAATTCGATCTTGAAGCGCTCCGGCTGGCCGCTGGCGCGCAATTGCTGGTTGGCGATGCGCAAGGCCTCGGCCGGGCCGGCCCAGTCCAGCACGAGGCTGTGGGGCAACAGCACGAAGACAACCCGGATCGAGGGCAAGCTCATCGTGCGCGCGGCCTCAGGCCACGGCCAGGGCGCCCGCGCGCTCCAGCGCCTGTTCGACGCTGCAGATCTTGGCAAAACGGCCTTCGAGCACGGTCGCCGTGCGTGCCTTGATGTCGGCTGCGGACAGCGGACGGCCGTCGGGCTGGGTCATGTCGAAAGTCAGCGTGGCATCGAGCACGTAGTCGACCGACCAGCCCAGGTCGGAGGCGTGGCGCGTCGTGGTCTCGCAGCATTGTTCGGTGCGGATGCCGCTCACGATCAGCCGGCCTATGCCTTTCTCGGTGAGCCAGACGTCGAGCCCGCTGTTGACCAGGGCGCTGTGGCGGTGCTTGGTGAAGGTCGCGGCGGCATCGAAGCCGGCCAGTTCCGTGAGCGGCCGCACATGGCCCGATTCGACCGCGAAGGGGTTGCCTGCGCTGGCCGGGCCGTCGACGTGGAAGATGCGAACGATCGGGATGCCGGCCGCCGTGCAGCCTTCGATCAACGCGTTCTGCGCCGCGACGTAGGGGACATAGTCGCGTTGCGCGAAGTAAGGGCGATGGCGAAACGATTCCTGGGCATCGATCACTATCAGACAGCTTTTCATGGCGGCAATCTCCTGGAGACGGGTGGATGATGCGCCTTATTCTTCTCCGCTGCCGACATTCCGTCCGCGCTGCGCCGGACAAGAATCGATCAAATCAGGACATGCGACTCAGACGAGCCGGGCGGCCTGCAATTCCTTCTTGAGGTAGGCATAGAACAGCGGCGCCGCCACCAGCCCCGCCGGGCCGAACACCGCCTCGGCCGCGAACATCACGGCCAGCAGTTCCCACACGCCCATCTGCGTGCGGGCGCCCACCACCTTGGCATTGATGAAGTACTCGGCCTTGTGGATCAGGATCAGGAAGGCCAGGCAGGCCAGCGCGGTGATCGGCGATACCGACAGACCGACCACGGTGATCACCGCGTTGCACAGCAGGTTGCCCACGATCGGCACCAGGCCGGCGACGAAGGTCAGCGTGATCAAGGCCGGCGTGTACGGCAGGCGCAGGTCCCATGTCGGCAGCACGAACAGGAGGAAGAGGGCGGTCAGGAAGGTGTTGAAGGCCGCGATCCAGAACTGCGCGGCCACGATCTGGCCGAAGGCCTCGCCGAAAAGAGTGATGCGCTGCCTCAACTGCTCGGCCAGCGGGCGCCGCGTGGGCGGATGGGCGGCAACGGCAGCCAGCGCGCCGACGATCAGGCCGACGTAGGCGAAGAGCAGCCCGCCCAGCCAGGCGCGGCCGGTCAGCGCGAGCGCGCCGGCCTGCGCGCGCAGGTAGCCGGCGACGACGCGCTGCACCTCCGCCGCGCCTTCCGGCAGGTAGGCGCCGATGTCGGGCGGCAGCTTGAGGCGCAGCTCCAGCACCGTGCGCGCGATGTAGTCGAGCAGTTCCTGGTACTGCTCCGGCGCGTTGAGGACAAAGTCGCGCGCCTCGGAGAAAGCCACGCTCAGCAGGCCGATCGGCGCCAGCATCACCAGCGTGGCGGCGATGACGCGCGACCACGAGGGAACGGCGGATGCCAGGCCCTGCGGCCGCAGGGGCACGAAGCGTCGCAGGCCGGCATCCAGCACGCGAGCGATCCAGCGCGTGCCCAGAAAACCGATGCACACGCACAGCAGGCCGGGCAGCAGGCCCTGCCACATGATCAGCAGCAATGCGCCCGCGATCAGCAGGTAGCTCGCCGTCAGCAGCGCGCGCGATGACGGCGTGGAGGGAATATCGCTCACGCGGTGCAGGCCGCTCAGGCCACGACCACGGCCGCGCCGGTACCACGCTCGGCAATGACGCCGATCTCGTGCACCGTCTCGCCCGCGGCGCGCAGCGTCGCCGCGCAGGCGGAGGCCTCGGCCGCATCGATCACGACCACCATGCCGATGCCGTTGTTGAAGGTGCGGTTCATCTCGATGTCGTCGATGCCGGCCACCTTCTGCAGCCAGGCGAAGAGCTCGGTCTGCGGCCAGCTGCCTTTCCTGAGGTGGGCCGCCGTGCCATCGGGCAGCACGCGCGGGATGTTCTCGAGCAGGCCGCCGCCGGTGATATGGGCCAGCGCTTTGATGCCCTGTGCTGAGCCTGTCGAAGCGGGATGCTTGGCCAGTGCCGCCAGCACCGGCTTCACGTACAGCCGCGTCGGCGCCATCACGGCTTCGCGGAAGGGCTGGCCGTCGAGCGTTGCGGGCAGATCGGTGCCTGCGCGCTCGATCACCTTGCGCACCAGGCTGAAGCCGTTGGAGTGCACGCCTGCCGACGCCAGGCCCAGCACCACGTCGCCGGGTTTCACGTTCTGGCCGGTGAGGATCAACGATTTCTCGACCGCCCCGACCGCGAAGCCTGCGAGATCGTATTCGCCGGCCGGGTACATGCCGGGCATCTCGGCGGTCTCGCCGCCGATCAGCGCACAGCCGCTCAGTTCGCATCCGCGGGCGATGCCGCCCACCACGGCGGCCGCGGTGTCGACGTCGAGCTTGCCGCAGGCGAAGTAGTCGAGGAAGAAGAGCGGCTCGGCACCCTGGACGAGCACGTCATTGACGCTCATGGCCACCAGGTCGATGCCGACGGTGTCGTGCATGTTCCATTCGAAGGCGAGCTTGAGCTTGGTGCCCACGCCGTCGGTGCCGCTCACCAGCACCGGCTCCTTGTAGCGCTTGGGCACTTCGAACAGCGCGCCGAAACCGCCGATGCCGGCCAGCACGCCCTCGCGCATCGTCTTTTTGGCCAGCGGCTTGATGCGGTCGACCAGCGCGTCGCCGGCATCGATGTCGACGCCGGCATCCTTGTAACTGAGCGGGGTGGGCGGGGTGGAGTTCATGGGCTGGCCGGACGAAGGAAGGGAGGGGGCGAAAGGAAGGAGGACAATGACGCCGGCAACCGAAGCAGTCGGGCCGATAGAATTCGCCACGATTTTAAGGGCCGCCATGCCCTGTCCCATGAACCCTTCTTTCGCGTCATCCGCGCCACCCCAGCCGCTCTCGGCGGCCATGGCATGAAGCAGCTCGCGCTCGACATCGGCATTGCGACCGGTCCGACGCTCGCGGGCTTCTTCGCCGGGCCGAACGAGCCGGCGCTGCGGCACCTGGCGCTGTGGGTCGGCGACGCGCGCTCGACCACGCTGCATTCTCCGGTGCCGACCTACCTGTGGGGCGAGGGCGGCTGCGGCAAGACGCATCTGCTCGAAGCCGTGCGCGGCGCCTTGCGCGAGCAGGGTGCGAGCGTGGGCTGGCTGCATCCGGGGCTGCTGGACCCGCCCGAGTTCGACGAACGCTGGGGTGCCGTGCTGTTCGACGACGTGCATCTCTACACCGCGGTCCAGCAGCACGCCGCCTTCAACTGGTTCGTCAATGCGCAGAGCCTGCAGCGGGGCGTGGTGGCGGCGGGCACCGTGCCGCCGGCCGATCTGCCGCTGCGCGAGGACCTCCGCACGCGCCTGGGTTGGGGCCATGTGTTCCACTTGCAGGTGCTCGGCGAGTCGGAGCGGCGCGCCGTGCTGCGCCAGGCCGCGGACAGCCGCGGCGTGATGCTGTCGGACGAAGTGCTCGACTACATGCTGCATCGTTTCAGCCGCGATCTCGGCAGCCTGATGGAACTGCTCGCGCAGCTCGACGGCTATGCCTTGCAGACCCAGCGCGCGATCACGATCCCGCTGATCCGGTCGATGCTCGAAAATGAATGAGGGCGCCAGAGGCGCCGAAGCTTTCCAATGATCAAGAAATTCATCGACAAACTCCTCGGCAAATCCGGCGATGCCGCACAGGGCGGCAAGGCCCGTTTCGGCAAGCGCCAGGAGGTGCCCGCCTCGGTGCACGGCATCGACCCGGCGCTGGTCGACGAGCGCGCCAAGAACGTCGTCACCACGCTGCAGGATGCCGGCTATGAGGCCTACGTCGTCGGCGGCGCGGTGCGCGACCTGCTGCTCGGCCTGCGCCCCAAGGACTTCGACGTCGCGACCAACGCGACGCCCGAGCAGGTGAAAAGCCTGTTTCGCCGCGCCTTCATCATCGGCCGGCGCTTTCGCATCGTGCACGTGGTGTACGGCCGCGGGCGCGAGCACGAGGTGATCGAGGTCTCGACCTTTCGTGCCTACATGGACAGCAACGGTGCCGAGCAGGTGGCTGGCAACGAACGCACCAGCAAGGGCGAGCTCGCGGGCATGAAGCACGCGGTCGATGCCAGCGGCCGCGTGCTGCGCGACAACGTCTGGGGCCCGCAGGAAGAAGACGCCGCGCGGCGCGACTTCACGGTCAATGCGATGTACTACGACCCGGCGAGCGAGATCGTGGTCGACTATCACAACGGCATCAAGGACTCGAAGAAGCTCACGCTGCGCATGATCGGCGACCCGATCACGCGCTACCGCGAAGACCCGGTGCGCATCATTCGCGCGATCCGCTTCTCGGCCAAGCTGGCTGCGCTCGGCTTCAAGCTCGAGCCCAAGACGGCAGCGCCGCTGGTCGAATCCAGCAAGCTCCTGGCCGACGTGCCGCAAAGCCGCCTGTTCGACGAGATGCTCAAGCTGCTGCAGACCGGCCATGCCGTCGCCACCGTCGCGCAGTTGCGCAAGCTCGAGCTGACGACCGGCATCTACCCCTTGCTCGACGTCGTGGTCGAGCGTGCCGATCTGCCCTTCGTGAAGGCTGCCCTGCAGGACACCGACCGCCGCGTCGGCGAAGGCAAGCCGGTGGCGCCGAGCTTCCTCTTGGCCTGCGTGCTGTGGGCCGATGTGCGCGACGGCTGGGCCCAGCGCGTCGAGGGCCGCCACGGCCAGCGCGCGCAAGCCGCGTTCCCGGCGCTGCAGGATGCGATCGACGACGTGTTCAATGCGCGCATCGGCGACGTCTCGGGCCGCGGCAAGCTGGCGGCCGACATGCGCGAAATCTGGATGATGCAGCCGCGCTTCGACAAGCGCACGGGCGCCACGCCCTACAGCCTGGTCGAGCAGGCGCGCTTTCGTGCGGCCTTCGACTTCATGCGCTTGCGCGCCGACGTCGGCGAGGTCAGCGAAGCGATCGCCGAGTGGTGGCAGGAGTTCAGCACGGCCGACGAGGTGCGCCGCCAAGACCTCTTGGACCAGGTGCGCGACGAGCAGCACAAGAGACCCCGCCAGCGCGTGCCTGCCGCGCGTGCGCCGGCGGCCGCCGCCGACGAGGCGCAGCTTCCGCCCGACGGTGAAGTCGCTGCCGCCGCGCCGCGCAAGCGCCGCCGCAGGCGCAAGCCGCGCAGCGGCGGCGAAGCCGGCAGCAGCGTCGCGGCCGAATGACGGCGAGCCGGGCCTACGTCGCAATCGGCGCCAACCTGGGCGACGCGCGCGCGACGGTGAGGCAGGCGATGGACGATCTGGCGGCGCTGCCCGGCACGCGCGTCGGGGCGCGCTCTTCGCTCTATCGCAGCGCGCCTGTCGATGCCCTGGGGCCCGATTTCATCAATGCGGTGGTCGAACTCGAGACCGAACTCGATCCGACGGCGCTGCTGGCCGAGCTCCAGCGCCTCGAGAGCGGCGCGGGCCGCGAGCGTCCCTACCGCAATGCGCCGCGCACCCTTGATCTCGATCTGCTGCGCCATGGCGAGGTGGTGATGGACACGGCGGTGCTGACGCTGCCGCATCCGCGCATGGGCGAGCGCGCCTTCGTGCTCGTGCCGCTGGCGGAGATCGCGCCGGAGCAGGTTACGCCGGCCCAGCTCGCCCAGGTGGCCGACCAGCGCATCGAGCGCCTCTGACCCTCGTCTGCGCGCCCGACCAGTACACTTGCGCGGTTTTTTCACGATGGCGTCACATGAGTGTGGTGGCCGAGATCCAGGAGAGCGCCATGTTCGGCAAGCTGCTGCCCCGCGAGGGGAATTTTTTCGAGATGTTCAATCAGCACGCCGACCGCATCGTCGAAGCCGCGCGCGCCTTCGAGCAACTCGTCGCCAACTACAACGACCTGCATCTGCGCGAGCAGTACAACCGCGATGTCGACAATGCCGAGCGCGCTGCCGACCGCGTGACGCATGACGTCAACCGGTTGATCCACAAGACCTTCATCACGCCGATCGACCGCGAGCAGATCCACAAGCTGATCAACACGATGGACGACGTGGCCGACCTGATCCAGGACTCGGCCGAGACCATGGCGCTCTACGACGTGCGCCACATGACGGAGGAGATCACGCGCCTGACCACGCTCAGCGTGAAGTGCTGCGAGCGAGTGAAGGACGCGGTCAAGTTCCTCGGCAAGATCACCGACCCGGCCACCGCCGAGGCCACGCTCAAGACCTGCGAGGAAATCGACCGGCTCGAGTCCGACGCCGACCGCGTGATGCGCAGCGCGATGAGCAAGCTGTTCCGCGAAGAGCCGGACGTGCGCGAGGTCATCAAGCTCAAGGCCATCTACGAGCTGCTGGAGACGATCACCGACAAGTGTGAAGACGTCGCCAACGTGATCGAGGGCATCGTCCTCGAGAACTCCTGAGCGCGGGCTCCGAATGACAACGGTGCAGGTCGCCCTCTGGGTGGTGGTGGTGCTGGTCGCGCTGGCCATCGCATTCGACTTCATGAACGGCTTTCACGATGCGGCGAATTCGATCGCCACGGTCGTATCGACCGGTGTGCTCAAGCCCGGCCACGCCGTGGTGTTCGCGGCCTTCTTCAACCTGGTCGCGATCTTCGTCTTCCACCTGAGCGTGGCGGCGACCGTCGGCAAGGGCATCGTGCAGCCGGGCATCGTCGATGTGCACGTGGTGTTCGGCGCCCTCGTCGGCGCCATCAGCTGGAACTTCCTCACCTGGTACTACGGCATTCCCAGCAGCTCATCGCACGCGTTGATCGGCGGCATCGTGGGCGCGGTGATTGCCAAGGCCGGCTCGGGCGCCTTGATCGCCGCCGGGATCTGGAAGACCGTGGCCTTCATCTTCGTTTCGCCGCTCCTGGGTTTTCTGCTCGGCTCGCTGATGATGATCGTGGTCGCGTGGGCGTTCCGGCGTTCGACGCCGTCGCGCGTGGACCGGTGGTTCCGCACGCTGCAGCTGGTTTCGGCCGGCGCCTACAGCCTGGGCCACGGCGGCAACGATGCGCAGAAAACCATCGGCATCATCTGGATGCTGTTGATCGCGACCGGCTATTCGGCTGGCAACGCGGAGGCGCCGCCGGCCTGGACCGTCGGCAGCTGCTATGCGGCGATTGCGCTCGGCACCATGTTCGGCGGCTGGCGCATCGTCAAGACCATGGGCCAGAAGATCACCAAGCTCAAACCGGTCGGCGGCTTCTGCGCCGAGACGGGCGGGGCGCTGACCCTGTTCCTCGCCACGGCGCTGGGCATTCCGGTCTCGACCACGCACACCATCACGGGTGCGATCGTCGGCGTGGGTTCGGCACAGCGCGCGAGCGCCGTGCGCTGGGGCGTGGCCGGCAACATTGTGTGGGCCTGGATCTTCACGATCCCGGCCTCGGCCTTCGTGGCCGCGATCGCCTACTGGATCGGCCTCCAGGTGTTTTAGCTCGCCCCCAGGCTGCGCGCACTTCGTGTCGCTTCGCCAACCCCCTACCGGGGGCGGGCCGGCCGCTTCGGGCGGCCGGGCGCGGCGGCCCTCTGAAATGGCAGGCCTCGCCCCTGTCCGCTCGGGCTGAGCTTGTCGAAGCCTTGCGCAGCGGCGATTACTGAGAAATCTTCCGGCCTTCTTCGATCTGGTGCTCGAAGAAGCGCTGGAAGCTGAAGGCGATGCTGGCCATGAGGATCGTGCTGCCGAAGAACAGGGCCAGCACGACAGCGCCGATGGTGAGCCAGTTGGTGCGCCCGGCGGGAGCCTCGGGCGCGGCGCCGGCGTTGTAGCGGGCGTTCCATTTCTCCGGCGTCATCAGGCCATAGACGATAGCGGTGAGCGCGCAGCCCGCAATCGTGAAGCCGAGCAGCGGGAGCAGCAGCCAGCTCCAGCCGTCGTCCACGCCATAGAGGCGCAGGCGTTCGATGCCGTACAGGCCGAGCGCCGTCGGGATCGGCAGCAGCCAGCCCAGCGTGCTGCCGAAGCCGCGCAGATAGAAGCAGTGCAGCCCCAGAGGCCCGCCGAGGAAGGCGAGCCAGGCGGCCACGGTCTTGTTCTTCATTCGGGGCTCGTCGAGCTGCCTTCGCCCAGCACCTTTTCCATCAAGACCACGTCGCGCCACTGGCCGAACTTCCAGCCGCAGTCCTTGAGCACGCCCACATGGGCGAAGCCCTGGCCGCGGTGCACGCCGATCGATCCGGCGTTGGCCGAGTCACCGATCACCGCGATCAGCTTTCGCACGCCGACGGATTCGGCGGCCTGCGTCAGCGCGGCCAGCAGTCGTGCACCCAGGCCCTGGCCCCGCGCGGCGTCGGCCAGGTAGATGGAATCCTCGGCCGAAAAGCGGTAGGCGGGACGGGGCTTGAACCAGCTGCAGTACGCAAAGCCGAGCAGTTCGCCGTCCTGCTCGGCCACCAGATAGGGCAGGTTCTTCGACAGCACGTCGGCGCGTCGGGCAGCCATGTCGGCGGATGAGGGCGGCTCGGTCTCGAAGGTGCCTGTGCCGTGCAGCACGTGATGGGCATAAATGGCGGTGATTGCCGCGATGTCCTCGTCGCGGCTGGGGCGGATGGTGGTCATTCTGAGACGCCTGGCAATGCCAAGGGTGTTGAAAAAAGTCGCTCGGGCTATAATCGTGGGCTTTTCAGCGTGTCGCTGGCCGGGTGGCCATGTCGCGTGTCTCGACGCTGGAAGAACACCGTGGGCGAACCTATTCGGGTTTGCTGCACCACCCGAAGGATAAATCATGGTCGTCATTCGACTCTCCCGCGGCGGCGCCAAAGGCCGTCCGTTTTTCAACATCGTCGTGTCGGACAAGCGCGTTCGCCGCGATGGCCGTTTCATCGAGCGCCTGGGTTTCTATAACCCGACCGCCAAGGAAAACGAAGAAAGCATCCGCATCGCGCAGGATCGCCTGGCCTACTGGAAGAGCGTCGGCGCGCAAGCCTCGCCCACGGTCCATCGCCTGATCAAGCAAGCCGCCGCAGCGGCTCCGAAGGCCGCTGCTTAAGCGGCCGGCAAGGCGATGCTGCCCACACTCGAAGCCGCCGAACTGCCGGCGGACGCGATCGAGGTGGCGCGCATCGCCGACGCCTGGGGCATCAAGGGCTGGTTCAAGGTCCTGCCCCACAGCGCCCAGCCCGAGGCGCTTTTTTCATCCAAGCGCTGGTTTCTGCAGGCGCCCGGCGCAAAGACCGCCGGCGCTTTCCGGCTCGCGATCCGCGAAGCCAAGGAACACTCCGACTGCATCGTCGCCTCGTCCGAGGACGTGCCTGACCGCAACGCGGCCGAAGCCTTGCGCGGTGCGCGTGTGTTCGTGCCGCGTTCGAGCTTTCCGACCGCCGGCGACGACGAGTACTACTGGGTCGATCTGATCGGGCTTGCCGTCGTGAACCGCGAAGGCGTCGCGCTCGGCACGGTGCGCGAACTTCTCGCCAGCGGGCCGCAGACCACGCTGGTGCTGGACGCCCAGGAGGGCGGCAAGCCGATCGAGCGCATGGTTCCCTTCGTCTCGGCCTTCGTCGACAAAGTGGATCTGCCGGGCCGGCTGATCACGGTCGACTGGCAGCCTGATTACTGAGCCGCCCGGCTCCGGCGCCGCCATGCGCTTCGACGTCATCACCCTCTTTCCCGAGCTGTTCGCGCCCTTTCTCGCGAGCGGCGTGACGCGCCGTGCCTACGAGTCGAAGCAGGTCGAGGTCGTGCTGTGGAACCCGCGCGATTTCGCCGACGGCAACTACCGGCGCGTCGACGACCGGCCTTTCGGCGGCGGCCCAGGCATGGTCATGATGGCCGAGCCGTTGTCGGCCTGCCTCGATGCGGCGCTGGCGGCCCGGGGCGCTGCGGCGCCGGTGCTTCTCTTCTCGCCGATCGGCGAGACCTTGAGGCACGCGGTGGTGGAGCAATGGTCCGCCACCGAAGGCGCAGTGCTGGTGTGCGGGCGCTATGAAGGCATCGACCAGCGCTTCATCGATGCGAGGGTCACGCACCAGCTGAGCATCGGCGATTTCGTGCTTTCGGGCGGCGAGATTCCCGCCATGGCCTTGCTCGACGCCGTCGCGCGGCTCCAGCCCGGCGTGCTGGGCGATGAGGACAGCCATGTGCAGGACAGCTTCAATCCGGCGCTCGACGGCCTGCTCGACTGCCCCCATTACACCCGGCCGGAGCAATGGAAGGGCGAGGGCGTGCCTCCCGTCCTGCTCTCGGGGCATCACGTGCAGATCGAGCGCTGGCGACGCGATCAGCGGCTCGCGATCACCCTGCAAAAACGGCCGGAGCTGATCGAGGCGGCACGCGCAGCCGGACGGCTCAGCCCGACGGACGAGAAAGTGCTCCAAAAAAAGCTATAATTTTGGGTTCCCCGATCCTCTGCCGGCCGCGTCGCCTTGGCCTTCAAGGCCTCAAGACGCCTTTTGTGTAGCGCGAGCACGATCGAATCCAGGAAACAAATGAACCTCATCCAGACCCTCGAGCAGGAAGAAATCGCCCGGCTCGGCAAGAAGATCCCCGATTTCATGCCCGGTGACACGGTCATCGTCAGCGTGAACGTCGTCGAAGGCAACCGCAAGCGCGTGCAGGCCTACGAAGGCGTCGTGATCGCCAAGCGCAATCGCGGCCTCAACAGCGGCTTCACGGTGCGCAAGATCTCCAGCGGCGAAGGCGTGGAACGTACGTTCCAGACCTACAGCCCGTTGATCGCCGGCATCGAAGTCAAGCGTCGCGGCGATGTGCGCCGCGCCAAGCTCTACTATCTGCGCGAACGCAGCGGCCGTTCGGCACGCATCAAGGAAAAGCTGCCGGGCAAGTCGTCGGCAGCGGCTGCTCAATAAAGAGCGCCTCCCGTCGTGCAAAAAGCCGCCGATCAAGGCGGCTTTTTGCATTTGTGCTTCGATGCATCCAGCGTTCGTGATTTTTGTTGTTGTGCCGCGTGTCACGCTGGCTCAGTTTTTGCGTTTTACTCAGCAAGTCCTTTCTTGACCACACCACCACCGTCTACCATGCGCGCTGCTTCCGTCGAATCCGTCAACGCCGTCCTGCCGTCGGCGCTGCGGTCCTTCGACCCGCGCCAGGTGCCGGTGGTCGGTATCGACGTCGGGTTGCCCGCGGTGGCGCCCTCCCGCTTCGATGCGCGCGCCTTGCGCGCACGCTTCGCCACGCCGCCGGCCTGGGTGCCCGAGTTGCGGCGCGAGCCGCGGCTGACGGATCGCGTACCCGCCCAGGCGGCGGTGCTGGTGCCGATCGTGATGAGGGACGAACCCACGGTGCTGCTGACCGAGCGGACGACGCATCTGTCGACCCACTCGGGCCAGGTCGCCTTTCCGGGCGGCCGGGTCGACCCCGAAGACGCCAATATTGCAGCGGCCGCCCTGCGCGAAGCGTGGGAAGAGGTCGGCTTGTCGGCGGCGTACATCGAGGTGCTGGGCTGCCTGCCGACCTACACCACCGTCACGTCCTTCATCGTGACGCCGGTGGTCGCGCTCGTGCGCCCGGACTTCGAGCTGAACATCAATCCTTATGAGGTGGCGGCGGCTTTCGAAGTGCCGCTCGCTTACCTGATGAATCCGGCGAACCACCGGCGGCACGCGCTCGTCGGCGAAGACCTCAAGTCGCGCGAGTGGTTTTCGATGCCCTACCAGGACGGTCCTGACGAGCGTTACGTATGGGGTGCGACGGCGGGCATGCTGCGCAACCTCTACCGCTTCCTCTCGGCCTGAACCACGCCGCGTCCCGTCCGGGTGCCATGGAGGCACTCGCTATCATCGACGGATGAGCTTCTTTGCGATCCTGTGCGCGTTGCTGATCGAGCAGGTGCGGCCGCTTGCGTACCACAACCCCGTGTACGGCAGCGTGCTCGCATGGACGCGTTGGACCAGCCGCAATTTCGACGCCGGCAAGCCGCACCATGGCTGGGTGGCCTGGGGGCTTGCGGTGCTCGTGCCGACGGTGCTCGCATTGGGCGTGCACTGGCTGCTGGTGCTCACGCTCGGGCTGCCCTTCGCGGTGCTGTGGAGCGTCGCGGTGCTCTACGTCACGCTGGGCTTTCGGCAGTTCAGCCACCATTTCACCGGCATCCGCGATGCGCTCGACGAGGGCGACGAAGCGCTCGCGCGCTCGCTGCTCGCGCATTGGCAGCGCGTCGATGCGGCCGACCTACCGCGCAGCGAGATCGTGCGGCACGTGATCGAGCACTCGGTGATCGCGGCGCATCGGCACGTGTTCGGTGTGCTCGCCTGGTTCTCCATCCTCGCCGCCGCCGGATTGGGGCCTGCCGGCGCGGTGTTCTATCGGATGAGCGAATTCGTCTCGCGCTATTGGGCGCACAAGAACGGCGCTTCGATCCAGCCGTCCAGCACGTGGGTCCAGCATGCGGCCGATCGGGCCTGGGGCCTGATCGACTGGCTGCCGGCGCGCATCACGGCGCTCGGTTTCGCGGTGGTCGGCAGTTTCGAAGAAGCGATCGACTGCTGGCGCAACGACGCCCGGCGCTTTCCCAACGAGAACGACGGCGTGATCCTGGCCGCGACCTCGGGTGCCGTCAACGTGCGGCTCGGTGGCGGCACCCTGAGTCCGGTCCCGCTGACCGATCCGTTGTCGAGCGCGCAGGCGGGCGATCCGCTCGCCGGCGGGCGTGGCCCCGACAGCGGCAGCACCCCGGGGCGCGAACCTGAACCAGCGCACCTGCGCAGCGTCGTCGGCCTGGTCTGGCGTTCGGTCGTGATGTGGATGGTGCTGCTCGCGCTGCTCACGCTGGCGCGCCTGCTGGGCTGAGCCGGGTGTGTCGGCCTTGAGCACCGCTCCAAGCTTCTGGAGTCCGCGCATTGCGGCGCTGGAGCCCTATGTGCCGGGCGAGCAGCCGCGCGTCGCGAATCTGGTCAAGCTCAATACCAACGAGAACCCCTATCCGCCCTCGCCGCGAGTGCTCGATGCCATTCAGGAGGCGGCAGAGAAGGGACTCGAACGCTACCCCGATCCCGAATCGATCGCGCTGCGCGAAGCGATCGCTGTGCGCCACGGCCTGCACAGCGCGCAGGTGTTTGCGGGCAATGGCTCCGACGAAGTGCTGGCCCACGCCTTCTTCGCCTTTTTCCAGCAAGCCGAGCCTTTGCTGATTCCGGACGTCACCTACAGCTTCTACCGCGTCTACGCGCAGCTCTATGCGATCGCATGCGAGCTGCAGCCGGTGGACGAGGGACTTCGCATCGATGCCGATGCGCTGGCGGCGCGTGCCGCGGCCGGCTGCGGCGGCATCGTGATCGCGAATCCCAATGCGCCGACCGGTATCGGGATGCCGCTCGCATGCATCGAGCGCCTGCTCCAGGCCTGCCCGCAGCGCGTGGTGCTGGTGGACGAGGCCTATGTGGATTTCGGCGGCGAAAGCGCGCTGCCCCTGATCGCGCGCTATCCGAACCTGCTGGTCGTGCAGACGCTGTCGAAATCGCGTTCGCTCGCCGGCTTGCGCGTGGGCTTTGCCTGCGGGCAGGCCCAGCTGATCGATGCGCTGCAACGGGTCAAGAACAGCTTCAACTCCTATCCGCTCGACCGCTTGGCGACGGCGGGCGCCATTGCCGCGCTCGCTGACGAGGCCTGGTTCTCGAAGACGCGCGACGCCGTCGTCGACACCCGCGAGGGACTGACGCTGCAGTTGGAGGATCTGGGCTTCGAGGTGTTGCCCTCGCAGGCCAACTTCGTATTCGTGCGCCATCCCGCGCACGATGCCGCCGCACTGGCGGCGGCGCTGCGGGCGCGCGCGGTGCTGGTGCGGCACTTCGGACAGCCGCGCATCGCGCAGTACCTGCGCATCAGCATTGGCACGCGGGAGCAGTGCAGTGCGCTGGTCGATGCGCTGGCGCAGGTCCTCGATTGAATCGCCTCAGGCGCGGCCCGTCACTTCCTTGAGCAGGCCGATGTACTGATCGACGAAGCGCGCGGGCATGAAGGCTTGCGCGCGTTCGCGGGCCTTTGCCGTCTGCGCGGCCCGGAGGACCGGATCGCCCAGCACCCGCTGCATCTGCGCGGCCAGCGCTTCATCGTCGCCGTTCGGGAAGACGAGACCGGCATCGCCGACGCACTCCGAAAGTCCGCCCTTGGCCGAGACGATGAGGCTCTTGCCTGCTGCCAGGAGCTCGACCGCGACCCCGCCCATCGGCTCGTACCACGCCGACGGGATCACCCCGATCATGCCCTTCGAGACCCATTCGACGAGCGCAGGGCCCGATTGCGAGCCGGCGAAGACGACGGAAGCCGAGAGGCCGGATGCGGCCACCAGCCGCTCGATCTCCGGCCGTGCGCTCCCATCCCCGATGAGCAGCAGCCGCGGCGCTTCCCGGCTGCGTTGGACGACCTTCGCGAAGGCGCGGATCAAGGTGTCGACGCCCTTCTCCTGCACGATCCTTCCCATGTAGAAGAACTCGTACTCGGGCTCGCCGTGGTCCGCTGCCTGGAAGCGCTCGATCGGAAAGGGGTTGTAGATCTGCACCTGCCGCGGCAGCGGCAGCGTCTTGTTCATCCACTGGGTGATGGCGACATTCCGGGTAACGGCGAACTTGGCGATACCGCGCCGCAGCAGCAGTTTCACGCCATCCTTCAAGCCGCGTACGTAGCCGCTTCTGCGCGCATGAAAGAGAAAAGACGCCACGGGCTCGAGCGGCGCCGGGGCGTTGTCGACCCAGCCGGCGCCGTCGATGCACGAGGCCTGGTAGCCCACATGCACCCAGACGAAGGGCTTGCGATAGGCCAGAACCCAGGGCTGAAGCGCCAGGCTCGCGCCATTGAAGAGGACCACGTCCGCCCAGCGCAGAAGCTCGCGCACGCGCGCGCTAGCCGGTTGGCGGATCACCTCGAAGGGGAACTGCGCGCCGTCCCCCTCGGGCGTCTGGGTCACCACCTTGCAGTCGATGCCTTTCGCCACGAAGCCCTCGACGAGTGCGCGCGATACGGTCTCGACGCCGCCCACCGACGGATGGAACACATGGGAATACAGCAGCACCTTCATTTGTAGCGGGATTGGCTCAGTTCGGCGAACAGCTCGCCATAGATCCGATAGCGCGAGGGGCTGATCGCACCCGGATGGCCGGGCGACTCCACCTGCGCGATCACACCGCAGCCCGGCTCGTGCAGATGCGTGCAGTTGTAGAACTTGCATGCCGCGGCGTGTTCGGCGATGTCGGGCATCAGGTGCGCGAGTTGCATCGCTTCGATGTGATTCAGTCCGAATTCCTGGAAGCCCGGCGAATCGATCAGCGCCGTGGTCCGCGCGTCGTCCACCCAGTACCAGGTGGTGCTGGTCGTGGTGTGCTTGCCCGAATTGAGCGCCTGCGAAATCTCTGCCGTCGAGGCCAGCGCGGCCGGCACCAGCAGGTTGGTGAGCGTGCTCTTGCCGGCGCCCGACGGACCGAGCACCAGGGTGGTCTTGCCCGCCAGCAGCTTCATCAAGGTTGCGCGATCGGCCTCCGGCGAGGCCTTGAGCGACAGCGGCAGCACGCCATGATGCATCCGGCGGTAGGGCGCCAGCCTGGCCCAGGCCCGTTCGAAGGGGGCGACGACATCGCTCTTGTTGAGCGCGATGATCGGCGCGATGCGTTCGGCCGCGGCCGCGATCAGCGCACGCGCCAACTGGGTTTCGGAGAACTCGGGCTCGGCCGCGATCAGGATGAGTACCTGGTCGAGATTGGCCGCGAAGGACTTGGTGCGAATCTCGTCCTGCCGGTAGAACAGGTTCTTCCTCTGCTGTACCTGCTCGATGGTGCCCTCGTCCTCGCTGGCCTGCCAGCGTACCCGGTCGCCCACCACGGCCTGGCTCTTCTTGCCGCGCGGATGGCAAATCAGTCGTTCGCCCTCGGGTGTTTCGACGAGGCAGTGGCGGCCATGGCTGGCAATGACGAGTCCGTCGCGCAATGCGGCACCCTCGGCGCCGCTGCGTTGCTTAGCCAAGGGCGCGTTCCATCGGGCTCAGGCCGTTGCCAGCAGGGCATCCGCCTGCGTCGCGCACTCGAAATCCGTGGCCGAGATGCCGCCCACGTCGTGCGTGTTGAAGCGTACGACGCAGCGGTTGTAGTGCACCGAAAGGTCGGGGTGGTGGTCTTGCGTGTGCGCAATGAAGGCCAGTGCGTTCACGAAGGCGATGGTCTCGAAGTAGTTCGCGAAGCTGAAAGTCTTCTCGATCGCGACATTGGCGCCGTCGCCGGTCAGCTTCCAGCCGTCGAGCCGCGCCAGGCCGGCGACGATCTCGGTGGCGCTCAGTGCGCGGCGTGCGTGCTGCTTCCAGTCCTTGGGTTTGAACATGCTGCTCATGGTCGGCTTTCTCAGGTTCAACCCGCGACCATGCGCGCAAGGCGCTCGGATGCGGGCGGGTGCGAGTAGTAGAACTTGACGAACACCGGGTCGGGTGTCAGCGTCGAGGCGTTGTCCTGGTAGAGCTTGAGCAGCGCCGCCGAGAGGTCGGCGCCGCTGGTTTGCGCGATCGCATAGGCGTCGGCCTCGAACTCGTGCTTGCGGGAAATGCGCACCGGCAGCGGCGCGACGAAGAAGCCGAAGACCGGCACCGCGAGCATGAAGAGCAGGATGGCGAGTGCATCGTTGGGCGCTGCCATGTTGGGCTGTACGCCGAGGCCGACATAGAACCACGAATGGACCGACAGCCAGCCCAGCAGCGCGAAGCCGGCCAGGCTCAGCGCGAACATCGCGGCCATGCGCTTCACGACGTGCCGGTGCTTGAAGTGGCCCAGTTCGTGCGCGAGCACGGCCTCCACTTCGCCGGCGCTGAGCTGGCGCAGCAGCGTGTCGTAGAAGACGACGCGCTTGCTGGCGCCGAAGCCGGTGAAATAGGCGTTGGCATGCGCGCTGCGCTTGCTGCCGTCCATCACGAACAGGCCCTTGGCGGCAAAGCCGCAGCGCTTCATCAGGGCGTTGACGCGCGCCTTGAGCGTAGCGTCGTCCAGCGGCTGGAACTTGTTGAAGAGCGGCGCAATGAAGGTCGGATAGACCAGCATCAGCAGCAGATTGAATGCCATCCAGGCGCCCCAGGCCCACAGCCACCACAGGTTGCCGGCCGCGCCCATGAGCCAGAGCATCAACGCCGCGATGGGCAGGCCGATGAGCGCGCCCAGCAGCAGCGACTTGGCGCCGTCGAGGAGCCACAGCCGCCAGGTCATCTTGTTGAAGCCGAAGCGTTCCTCGAGCCTGAAGGTCTGCCAGAGCGTGAATGGGAGGTCGAGCAGGCCGCTGATCAGCGCGAAGGCAGAGAGCAGCGCGAGCTGCTGCAGCATGCCGCCGCCCATCCAGTCCATCAGCAATTTGTTGAGGAGGTCGAGCCCGCCCAGCAGGGTCCAGCCCAAAAGCAGCGCCGTGCCCCATGCCATTTCGAGCAGGCCGAATCGGGTCTTGGCCACCGTGTAGTCGGCGGCCTTCTGGTGCGCTGCGAGCGCGATGGCCTGCGCGAAGGCCGCAGGCACTGCATCGCGATGGCGCGCCACATGACGCACCTGCCGCGTGGCGAGCCAGAGTTTGACGACGAGGCCTGCAGCCAGCGCGAGGGCGAACGCAAAAGTGAAGAGGAGGGCGGCGGACATGGCGAGGCGAGTTTAGCCCGCACGCCAGCCGCTCGCGCACAGGGTCATCGACGACAATCACCCGATGTCAGAATCCACCGCCCCGACCGCGCCCGTGCCCGCCACCACCCTCAAGAAGAGCGACCAGAACCTCGTCTGGCTGGACTGCGAGATGAGCGGCCTCGACCCCGAAAAAGAGCGCCTGCTCGAGATCGCCGTCGTCGTGACCGGCCCCGATCTGGTGCCGCGCATCGACGGCCCCGTGCTCGTCATCCACCAGAGCGACGAGGTGCTCGACGGCATGGATTCCTGGAACAAGGGAACGCATGGCCGCAGCGGGCTGATCGACAAGGTCAAGGCCTCCACGTTGGACGAGGCCGCGGCCGAGCAGCAACTGCTCGAGTTCGTCGCGCGCTACATCCCGAAGAACGGCTCGCCGATGTGCGGCAACACCATCGGCCAGGACCGGCGCTTCCTGGTCAAGTACATGCCGAAGCTGGAAGCCTATTTCCATTACCGCAACCTCGACGTCAGCACGCTCAAGGAACTGGCCAAGCGCTGGAAGCCGGCCGCCTACAACGCCTTCAAGAAGCAGCAGGCGCATACCGCGCTGGCCGATGTCCACGAGTCGATCGAGGAACTCGCGCACTACCGCGATACCTTCTTGCGCATTGCGGATTAGGTAAAAACCCGAAGCTATGCGATAATTGTCGGCTTCGCTGCCGGGGACCCTTCAGGCAGCGTTTTCTTGCATCTCCCTATCTTGCACACCGCGCCCCGTTGAATGGGCCGCAGCAAAGACGAAAGTCCTTGCTGAATGTCGTTGGATGGTTGATGTTTTTCACCACCCAACGGAGCGCCGCCCACGGCAGCGCTCGCGTATGAGATTTCTGAATGACCGACGCTTTTGAAGCGCAGGGCGACTTTGCGCCTGTGCAATCCGATGAAACGACTTCCTTCGAGGCGCTCGACGCCGTCGAAGCCACCGAGCCGAAGCTGCCCAACGGCTTCATCAAGCTCGGCCTCGCGCCCGAGCTGATCGCCGCGGTCGAAGACCTGGGCTTCACCCAGCCGACCACCGTGCAGGAACAAGTGATTCCGCGCGCCATGACCGCCAGCGGCCAGGCCGACGGCGCCACGCGCTTCGTCGACCTGATGGTGTCGAGCCAGACCGGTAGCGGCAAGACCGCTGCCTTCCTGCTGCCCGTGCTGCACACCCTGCTGCAGCGCCAGGCCGAAGCCGAGGCTGCGGCCAAGGCCGAATTCCAGCGCCTGGCCGCCGAAGCCGCCGCGCGCGGCGAAGCTCTGCCGAAGAAGCCCAAGCGCAAGGACCCGACCAACGCGCGCCATTTCAAGGCGGCCACGCCCGGCGCTCTGATCCTGTGCCCCACGCGCGAACTCGCCCAACAGGTGGCGCATGACGCGATCGACCTGGTCCGCCATTGCCGCGGCCTGCGCATCGCCAACGTGGTGGGCGGCATGCCCTACCAGTTGCAGATCGCCCGGCTGCAGAACGCAGACCTCGTGGTCGCCACGCCCGGCCGTCTGCTCGACCTGCAGCGCTCGATGCAGATCAAGCTCGACCAGGTCAAGTTCCTGGTCGTCGACGAGGCCGATCGCATGCTCGACCTCGGCTTTGCGGACGACCTCGCCGAAGTCAACCAGCTGACCATCGAGCGCCAGCAGACCATGATGTTCAGCGCCACCTTCGCGCCGCGCATCCAGCAGCTGGCGCAGCGCGTGATGCGCGAGCCGCAGCGCGTGACCATCGACAGCCCGCAGGAGAAGCACGCCAACATCAAGCAGGTGCTGTTCTGGGCCGACCACTCCCAGCACAAGCGCAAGCTGCTCGACCACTGGCTGCGCGACACCACCATCAACCAAGCCATCGTCTTCGCGAGCACGCAGGTCGAATGCGACGGCCTCGCCAACGACCTGCAGCAGGACGGCTTCAGTGCCGTGGCGCTGCACGGCGCGCTGAGCCAAGGCCTGCGCAATCGCCGGCTGATGGCGCTGCGCCAGGGCCAGGTGCAGATCCTCGTGGCCACCGACGTGGCCGCCCGCGGCATCGACGTGCCGACCATCACGCACGTCTTCAACTTCGGCCTGCCGATGAAGGCCGAGGACTACACCCACCGCATCGGCCGCACCGGCCGGGCAGGGCGCGACGGCCTGGCCGTGACCTTCGCCGAGTTCCGCGATCGCCGCAAGATCTTCGACATCGAGTCGTACAGCCGCCAGCAGTTCAAGGCCGAGGTGGTCCCCGGTCTCGAGCCGCAGCAGCGCTCGCCGCAGTCGCGCCCGGGAGGCGACTTCGGTGGCCGTGGCCGCGACAGCCGTGACAACCACTCGCGCGATCGCAAGTTCGGCGGCGGCGGCGGTCATCGTGGCGGCCCCGCAGGCGGCTATGCGGGCGCCAGCGGTTTCAATGATCGCGGTCCTGCACGCGGCCCGGGTGCACCGGCACCGCGTGGCTTCCAGCACAAGGGCAATGCGGGCTTCGGCGGCGGTCGCGACGACGCTGCCGGCTATGGCCGCAAGCCCGGCTGGGGCGATAGCGCACCCCGCGGCGGCGCAGCCGGCGCAGGCCGCGGCGATGGTTTCGCACCGCGCGGCAACAACGGCGGCGGCAAGGTGTTCGTGCCTCGCGACGCCCAACGGCGCGCCTTCAAGCCCACGCGCTGAGCGCCTGCTGCGCACATGACAAAGCCCGCCTTCGGCGGGCTTTTCCTTTGGGGCGCGATCAGGCCAGCGGCACGCTCGCTTCCTTGAGCACGCGCAGCACGAAGTGCGACTGGCTGTGGCGGATGCCCGGAATCTTGTAGAGCTTCTCGCGCAGCAGCCGCTCGTAGTCGCGCGTGTCGCGCACCGCGATGCGGATGTAGTAGTCGTAGTCGCCTGAGACCAGGTAGGCCTCCTGGACTTCGGGAATGGTGGCGAGCACGCGGCCGAACTCGTAGAGCGTCTCGTCGCTGTGGCTTTCCAGCGTGAGTTGCACGATCACGGAGTCGTGGTAGCCGAGCTTGGCGGCATCGAGGTCGACCGTGTAGCGCTTGATCACTTCCTGCGCTTCGAGCTTCTTGATGCGGCTCCAGCAGCTCGTCGGCGACAGCCCGACCTCGGCGCCGATTTCCTGCAGCGTCTTGCGCGAGTCGTGCAGAAGCGCACGCAGGATCGCCATATCGAATCTGTCGAATGATTCTTCGTTTGTTTTCTTGTTTTGGCGATTGATCTTCATGAAATCAGCAGAATTGCTTGAAAGAATGAAGCAAATTCTGCATCGAAACCGGAAGAATCGGTGCATGCACGCCACCATCGCCTCCGCCGTCCCGACTGTCTCGCTGCGCAACGGCGCCGAAGCCCTGCTCGACACCCTGATCGAATGCGGCATCGACACCATCTTCGGCTATCCCGGCGGCGCCGCGCTGCCGCTCTACGACGCACTGCACGGCGAGCCTCGGCTGCGGCATGTGCTGGTGCGGCACGAGCAGGCGGCGGTCCATGCGGCCGAAGGCTACGCGCGCAGCACCGGCCGCGTGGGCGTGGTGCTCGTGACCTCGGGGCCGGGTGTCGGCAACACCATCACCGGCCTGCTCGATGCGATCAGCGACTCGGTGCCCGTGCTGTGCATCAGCGGCCAGGTTGCAACCGGCGTGATCGGCACCAACGCGTTTCAGGAAAGCGATGCACTCGGCATGTCGCGGCCGGTGACGAAGTGGAATCACCAGACCCGCATCGCCGACGAGATCCCGGCCGTGGTGCGGCGCGCGCTGCGCATCGCCGCCTCCGGGCGCCCGGGGCCGGTGCTGCTCGACGTGCCGAAGGATGTTCAGCTCGCGCCGCTGACCGGCCAGCCGGCCTCGACGCCGCGGCGGCCCGGCCCCGATGCACGACCGCCGCCGCACGCCAGCCTGCAGCGCGCGGCGGATCTTCTCTCGACCGCCCGCCGGCCCGTCCTCTACGGTGGCGGTGGGCTCGTCAACGCCGGTCCCGGCGCATGCGAAGCCTTCACGCGCCTCGTGCATCGCCTCGACGCACCCTGCACGCTGACCTTGATGGGACTCGGCGCCTTCCCGGCCTCCGACCCGCGCTTTCTCGGCATGCTGGGCATGCACGGCACGCTGGAGGCCAACCTTGCGATGCACGAGGCCGATCTCGTGGTCTGCGTCGGCGCGCGTTTCGATGACCGAGTGACCGGCAAGCTCGACGAGTTCTGTCCGCATGCGCGCAAGATTCACATCGACATCGATCCCAGCAGCATTAACAAGGTGGTGCGGGTTGACGCTCCATTGGTCGGCGATTGCGGCGTGGTGCTGGATGCACTGCTTGCGTTGCCCGCGCTCGACGGCCTCGCGCCGGAGCGGCTCGCGCCCTGGTGGCAGCGCATCGAGCGTTGGCGCGCGCAACGCTGCCTGGACTTCGCTGCGCGCAGCGACGCCATCCTGCCGCAGCAGCTGATGCGCTCGCTGCAGCAGGCCATCGAAGGCCGCGACGCCATCGTCTCCACCGATGTCGGCCAGCACCAGATGTGGGCCGCACAGTACCTGCGCTTCGAGCGCCCGCGCTGCTGGCTGACATCGGGCGGGGCCGGCACCATGGGCTATGGCCTGCCGGCGGCCATCGGCGCGCAGATCGCGCACCCCGAGGAGCTCGTCGTCTGCGTGAGCGGCGACGCCTCGGTACTCATGAATATCCAGGAGCTTTCCACGGCCATGCAGCACCGAACGCCCGTGAAGCTCGTGTTGTGCAACAACGGCTACATGGGCATGGTGCGCCAGTGGCAGGAACTGAACCACGGCAACCGGCTGAGCCACAGCTGGAACGAGGCGCTGCCCGATTTCGTGGCGCTGGCCAGGGCTTTCGGCTGGGGTGCGCGGCGCGTGTCGGACCCCGCCGAACTGCAGGCCGCGCTGGCCGAGTGCATAGGGTACGAGGGCCCCTTCTTCCTCGACGCACAAGTGGCCCCGCAGGAGAACTGCTTTCCGATGATGCCGGCCGGCCAGGGCCACCATCGCGTGATGCTCACCAAGGACCGGTGGTACGTGGAAGACTGACTGCGCGGGCCGGAAAACCGTCACGGGTGACAATGGCGGCTGGCCGCGCGATCGGATCGCGCACCAGCATCAATACTCGGAAAGAACCCCAAGGACCGACATGAGCACAGCAAGCTACACCGACACCCGACTGCTGATCGAGAATGAATGGTGCGACGCCGCGAGCGGCAAGACCCTGGACGTGATCAACCCTGCCACGGGCAAGCCCATCGGCAAGGTCGCCCACGCCGGCATTCCCGACCTGGACCGGGCACTGGCCGCCGCGCAGCGCGGCTTCGAAGCCTGGCGCAAGATCCCGGCCAACGAACGCGCAGCGACGATGCGCAAGGCCGCAGGCCTGGTGCGCGAACGCGCCGCCGACATCGCCCGCCTGCTCACGCAGGAGCAGGGCAAGCCCTTCGTCGAAGCGCGTGGCGAGGTACTCGCCGGCGCCGACATCATCGAATGGTTCGCCGACGAAGGCCGGCGCGTCTATGGCCGCATCGTGCCCTCGCGCAACCTCGCGGCGCAGCAGCTGGTGATCAAGGAGCCGCTCGGCCCCGTGGCCGCGTTCACGCCGTGGAACTTCCCGATCAACCAGATCGTGCGCAAGCTCGGCGCCGCGCTCGCGAGCGGTTGCTCCTTCCTCGTCAAGGCGCCGGAAGAAACGCCGGCCTCTCCGGCGGCCCTGCTGCAGGCCTTCGTGGATGCGGGCGTGCCCGCGGGCACGGTCGGCCTGGTGTTCGGCGATCCGGCCGAGATCTCGAGCTACCTGATTCCGCACCCCATCATCCGCAAGGTCACTTTCACCGGCTCGACGCCGGTGGGCAAGCAGCTCGCGGCCCTGGCCGGCGCGCACATGAAGCGCGCCACCATGGAGCTGGGCGGTCACGCGCCGGTGATCGTGGCCGAGGACGCCGACGTCGCGCTGGCCGTGAAGGCCTCGGGCGGTGCCAAGTTCCGCAACGCGGGCCAGGTGTGCATCTCGCCAACGCGCTTCCTCGTGCACAACAGCATCAAGCAAGCCTTCGCCGAAGCGATGGTGAAGCATGCCGAGAGCCTCAAGCTCGGCGACGGCCTGGCCGAAGGTACAACCCTCGGCCCGCTCGCGAACGCGCGCCGGCTCACTGCGATGGCGAAGGTGCTCGACGACGCGCGCGCCACGGGCGCCAAGGTCGCCACCGGCGGCGAACGCGTGGGCTCCTCCGGCAACTTCTTCGCGCCCACCGTGCTGACGGACGTCTCGCTCGAAGCCGACGTGTTCAACAACGAACCTTTCGGCCCGATCGCCGCCATCCGCGGCTTCGACACGCTCGAAGAAGCGATCGCCGAAGCCAACCGCCTGCCTTTCGGCCTTGCGGGCTACGCGTTCACGAAGTCGATCAAGAACGCGCACCTGCTGTCGCAGCAGATGGAAGTCGGCATGCTGTGGATCAACCAGCCGGCCGCGCCCACGCCGGAGATGCCCTTCGGCGGCATCAAGGACTCGGGCTACGGCTCCGAGGGTGGTCCGGAGGCGATGGAGGCGTACTTGAACACCAAGGCCGTGTCGATCATGGCGGTGTAGCCATTCTCAGGCGCCGGCGGATTCCGCGAGCTGCTGGAGCCGGGGTCCGCCCTGGCGCTCGAGCATCCAGCCCGGATATTCGGCCGGCAGCGCGCTGACCTTGTCGAGCGCGGCGAGTTCCTCGCCGCTCAAGGCGATGGCGGTCGCCGCGATGTTGTCGTCGAGCTGCTCTGCGCGCTTGGCGCCGATGATCACGCTCGTCACCGCCGCCTGGTGCAGCAGCCAGGCCAGGGCGATCTGCGCCACGGAAACGTCCTTCGCCTGCGCGATGCCACGCATCACGTCGATGCAGTCGTAGGCGCGCTCGACGTTCACCGGCGGAAAGTCGAAGGTGGTGCGTCGGCTGCCTGCCTCCGCCTTGACGTCGCGGCCGTACTTGCCGCTCAGCAGGCCGCCGGCGAGCGGGCTCCAGACCATCAGCCCGACGCTTTCGCTCTTGAGCAGCGGAACCAGTTCGCGCTCGAGATCGCGGCCGGCGATCGTGTAGTACGCCTGCAGCGATTCGAAGCGCGCCAGCCCCAGCCGTTCGGAGATGCCGAGTGCCTTCATGATCTGCCAGGCGGCCCAGTTCGACACGCCGACATAGCGCACGTGGCCGTGCTGAACGAGGTTGTCGAGTGCGCGCACGGTCTCCTCGATCGGCGTTGCCGGATCGAAGCCATGGATCTGGTACAGGTCGATGTGGTCCAGCTGCAGGCGCTTCAGGCTCGCCTTCACACCGTCCATGATGTGATGGCGCGACATGCCGCGCGAATTGATGCTTTTCGTGCCGGCCTCGCCGAACACCTTGGTGGCGACAACCACGTTCTCGCGCGGCACCTGCAGGTTTCGCAGCGCCTGCCCGGTGATGATTTCCGAGCGGCCGTCGGAGTAGACGTCGGCCGTGTCGATGAAGTTGATCCCGGCATCGAGCGAGCGGCCGATCAGGCGCTCGGCCTCGGCCTGCTGCAGGTCGCCGATCTGCCCCCAGATGCCGCCTCCGCCGCCGAAAGTCATCGTGCCGAGACAGAGCTCGGAAATGAACAAGCCGGTACGGCCGAATCTTCTGTAGCGCATATGAGGAACTCCTTGGGTTGCGTGCTGCGAGCGTGCAGTTTTGCGAGTGTCCTTCCGGCAGGAAGGTTCGCGATAGCCCAATCCTGTTTCTCTCTTGCCCGATCCTGCTGGTGCAGGCATGAAAAAAGCCCGCCATCGATCTGATGGCGGGCTTTTACATGGTTTGGTGGGCCCTGAGTGACTCGAACACTCGACCTACGGATTAAGAGTCCGCTGCTCTACCAACTGAGCTAAGAGCCCCTGATTGACATTGCTGTCATTCAGGCAATCCCACGATTATAGCCATATCGCGAGGCGGCCTCGCTCAAGCGCGCTCGAAAATGCACGCGATGCCCTGGCCGCCGCCGATGCACATCGTCACCAATGCGTAGCGGCCCTGGATGCGTTCGAGCTCGTACAGCGCCTTCACGGTGATCAGTGCGCCGGTGGCGCCGATCGGGTGGCCAAGCGAGATGCCCGAGCCGTTCGGGTTCACCTTGGCGGCATCCAGCCCGAGATCCTTGCTCACCGCGCAGGCCTGCGCCGCGAAGGCTTCGTTGGCCTCGACCACATCCATGTCCGATGCCTTGAGGCCCGCTTTCTCCAGTGCCTTGCGCGAGGCCGGCACCGGGCCGATGCCCATGTAGGCCGGGTCGACGCCGGCGAAGGCATAGGCCACGACGCGCGCCATCGGCTTGAGGCCGCGGCGCGCCGCCTCTTCTTTCTCCATCAGCACCACCGCCGCTGCCGCGTCGTTGATGCCCGAGGCATTGCCGGCGGTCACCGTGCCGCTTTCCTTCAGGAAGGCGGGCTTGAGCTTCGCCATGTCCTCGATCGTGGCGTCGAAGCGCACGTGCTCGTCGGTATCGAACAGCGTCGTGCCTTTGCGGCTCTCCAGCGGCACCGGGACGATCTGCGTCTTGAAGTAGCCGTTCTCGATGGCCTTCTGCGCGCGCTGGTGGCTGGCGAGCGCGGTCTGGTCCTGCGTTTCGCGGCTGATGCCCCACTTCTTCGCGACGTTCTCCGCCGTCACGCCCATGTGGATGTTCTCGAACGGGTCGTGCAGCGCGCCGATCATCATGTCGACCAGCTTGGCATCGCCCATGCGCACGCCCCAGCGCGCGGTGAGCGAAGAGAGCGGGGCGCGGCTCATGCTTTCCGCGCCGCCACCGACGGCCACCTTGGCGTCGCCGAGCTGGATGCTTTGCGCCGCGCTCACGATCGCCTGCAGGCCCGATCCGCACAGCCGGTTCACGGTGAGGGCAGGGGTCTCCTGGGCGCAGCCGCCCTCGATGGCGGCCACGCGCGCCATGTACATGTCGCGCGGCTCAGTGTTGACCACGTGGCCGAACACCACGTGCTCCACGTCCTTGCCGTCGACCTTGGCGCGCGCGAGCGCCTCCCTGGTCACCAGCGCCGCCAGCCGCGTGGGCGGCACATCCTTGAGGCTTCCGCCGAAAGTACCGATTGCGGTGCGTACACCGCTCACGACAACCACTTCTTTCATGACGATTCTCCGGTGCAAAAAGGAAGGGTCAATGATGCCAGCCGAGCGCTTCCCGTACTGACGCCGGCGTTACCATGCCTGCCCGAACAAGGAGCCGCCAAATGATCGAAGCCAACACCATCCGCCACATCGTGGTGACCGGCGCCGCCGGCGCGCTCGGCCGCGCCGTCGTGCAGCATTTTCTCGACCAGGGCGCCCGCGTGGCGCTGCTCGACCACCGCATGGAGCATCTGACCGACGCGTTTCCGGGGCTCGACAACTCGCAACACCTGTTGCTGCAGGCTGACGTGACTTCGGCGTCGGCCATGGCCGACGCCGCGACGCAGATCCTCGCGGCCTTCAAGCGGGTCGACGCGCTGGTCCACATCGCCGGCGGCTTCGAGATGGGCGAGCCGGTGCATGCGCTGAGCCGCGCGGCCTGGGACCGGATGATGAACCTGAACGCTTGGTCCTTCGTGGCCGTCTCGCAGGCGCTGGTGCCCTCGATGATCGAGCGCAAGGCCGGCAGCGTGATCGCCGTCAGCGCCAAGACCGCGGCGCGCGGCGCGGCCGGGATGGCGGCCTACATCGCGTCGAAGAGTGCGCTGCAACGCTTGGTCGAGGCGGCGGCGGCCGAGCTGGCGCCGCACGGTATCCAGGTCAACAGCATCGCGCCCAGCGTGCTCGACACGCCGGCCAATCGCCAGGCCATGCCCGACGCCAAGCCCGACAACTGGGTGTCGACCGCGGTGGCCGCGCAGACCATCGGCTTCCTGGCCTCGCCGGCGGCCGCCGCGCTGCACGGCCAGCACCTGACATTGGACGCCTGAAAACAAAAAGGCCCCGGCGATGCGCCGAGGCCTTCGAGAGATGTTGGTGGAGAGGAGGAGGATCGAACTCCCGACCTCCGCATTGCGAACGCGGCGCTCTCCCAGCTGAGCTACCCCCCCAACGCAAGGCGAATTTTAACCAGAACCGATGCCCCAACGCACAAGGAGCACGAATCGCATGGCCTTCGACGACCCCGCCTGGCTGGAGGGCATGTACAACAACCTGGCGCGGGTGAAGGACCATCCCGCGTACCTCGAGCGCTGGGCCCGCGATTCCGCCGCCGCGCGCGACGCCTTGCCCGGCCGGCTCGACTTGTCCTATGGCCAGGGGCCCAACGAAATGCTCGACGTTTTTCCCGCTCCGGTGCCCGATGCGCCCGTGCTGGTGTTCATCCACGGCGGCTACTGGCGCGCGCTCGACAAGAGCGACCATTCCTTCGTCGCGCCCGCGTTCAACGACCGCGGCGTGTGCGTGGTCGTGCCGAACTATGCGCTGTGCCCCGGGCCGGCCAATCGGCCCGTGACCGTGCCGGATATCCTGCTGCAGATGGTGCGCGCGCTCGAATGGACCTGGCGCCACATCGCGGCCTACGGCGGCGACCCTGAGCGCATCACCGTCGCCGGCCATTCGGCAGGCGGCCACATGGCGGCGGCGCTGCTGGCCTGCGACTGGAAGGCGGTCGCGCCCGACCTGCCGGCGCAGCTGGTGCGCAACGCGCTCTCGATCTCGGGCCTCTACGACCTGCGGCCGCTGCAGCGCACGCCCTTCCTGGAACACGTGCTGCGCTTGAGCGATGCGGATGCGCTGCGCGCCAGCCCCGTGCTGTGGCCGGCACCCACGCGCGGCCAGCTCTATGCGGTCGCGGGCGGCGACGAGAGCGAGGAGTTCATCCGCCACAACGCGGCGATTCGCGCGGCCTGGGGCCGCAACACGGTGCCCGTTTGCGAGGTGCTGCCAGGCCTGCACCACTTCAGCATCGTCGATGCCTTCGCCGATCCGGCGCACAGGCTGCACCGGCATGCGGCGCAGCTGCTCGAGGCCTGATCGCAGGCCCCGAAGGGCGGCCTACATCAGCAGGTGTTCGCCCGCGTTGTCGCCGCCGAGCATGACGTAGTTGACCTTGCGGATGTCCATGAGCTTGCGCCCGCCCGCATAGCTGATGGAGCTCTGGATGTCCTGCTCCATTTCGACCAGCGTGTCGGCCAGCTTGCCCTTGATCGGCTCGAGGATGCGCTTGCCCTCGACGTGCTTGTACTCGCCCTTGTTGAAGTCGCTGGCCGAGCCGTAGTACTCCTTGAAGAGCACGCCGTCGACTTCCACCGTCTGGCCCGGCGAGTCCTCGTGGCCGGCGAAGAGCGAGCCGATCATCACCATCGAGGCGCCGAAGCGGATGCTCTTGGCGATGTCGCCATGGTCGCGGATGCCCCCGTCGGCAATGATCGGCTTGGTGGCGACGCGTGCGCACCACTTGAGCGCCGACAGTTGCCAGCCGCCGGTGCCGAAACCGGTCTTGAGCTTGGTGATGCACACCTTGCCCGGACCGACGCCGACCTTGGTTGCATCCGCACCCCAGTTCTCTAGGTCGATCACGGCCTCGGGCGTGCCGACGTTGCCTGCGATCACGAAGGCCTTCGGCAGCTTCTTCTTGAGGTACGCGATCATGTTCTTCACGCTGTCGGCATGGCCGTGCGCGATGTCGATCGTGATGTATTCGGGTGTGAGGCCGGCGGCGGCCAGCTGGTCCACCGTCTGGTAGTCCGGCTTCTTGACGCCCAGCGAGATGGATGCGAACACGCCCTTGGCATGCATGTCCTTCACGAACTGCAGGTTGTCGAGGTCGAAGCGGTGCATCACGTAGAAGTAGCCGTTCTGCGCCAGCCAGGTGCAGATGGTCTCGTCGACCACCGTCTTCATGTTGGCGGGCACCGTCGGGATGCGGAAGCTGCGGCCGCCGAGGGTGACGCTGGCGTCGCATTCGGATCTGCTCTCGACCACGCATTTGCGGGGCAGCAAGAGGATGTTGTCGTAGTCGAAAATCTGCATAAAACCAAGCTCCTATGAAATGACTGCCCCCCGGCTCGCCACTTCGTGTGCTTCGCCACCCCCCGAGGGGGAGGCTCGGCCGCCTTGGGGCGGCCCTGCGGCGTCCGGGAATTGAGCGCTTGGTCCGGCCGGCTTTCGCAAACGAAAAACCGGGCGCAAGAAACTTGGGCCCGGTAACTGATTTTACGCGCCCGATCGGAAACGCGTGCTCAGGCACTTCGTATAACCCGCATACGCCGTGCTTTCTACAATCGACGGATGTTCACCGACCTCGCGGCCACCGCAGATTCGCCCCTGCTGCACAACCTCAACGCCGAGCAGCGGGCCGCGGTCGCCTTGCCGGCCGGCAACGCGCTGATCCTCGCCGGCGCCGGCTCGGGCAAGACGCGGGTGCTCACCACCCGCATCGCCTGGCTGCTGCAGACCGGCCAGGTGTCGCCCGGCGGCATCCTGGCCGTGACCTTCACCAACAAGGCGGCGAAGGAAATGATGACGCGGCTGACCGCGATGCTGCCGGTCAACGTGCGCGGCATGTGGATCGGCACCTTCCACGGCCTTTGCAACCGATTCCTGCGCGCGCACTGGAAGCTCGCCGACCTGCCGTCCACCTTCCAGATCCTCGACACGCAGGACCAGCTCTCGGCCATCAAGCGGCTGATGAAGCAGTACAACGTCGACGACGAGCGCTTCCCGGCCAAGCAGACCCAGTGGTTCATCGCCGGCGCCAAGGAAGACGGCCTGCGCCCGCGCGATGTGGAGATCCGCAGCGAGGACGACCGCAAGAAGGTCGAGCTCTACCAGCTCTACGAAGAGCAGTGCCAGCGCGAAGGCGTGGTCGATTTCGGCGAGCTCATGCTGCGCAGCTACGAACTGCTGCGCGACAACGACCCGGTGCGCGAGCACTACCAGCGGCGCTTCCGCCACATCCTGATCGACGAATTCCAGGACACCAATCGTCTGCAGTACGCATGGATCAAGATGCTTTCGGGCAGCACCGTCGAAGGCCGTTTCGTGCCCGGCGACAACAGCGTGATCGCGGTCGGCGACGACGACCAGAGCATCTACGCCTTCCGCGGCGCGCGGGTGGGCAACATGGCCGATTTCGTGCGCGAGTTCGACGTCTCGCAGCAGATCAAGCTCGAACAGAACTACCGCAGCTTCAGCAACATCCTCGATTCGGCCAACGAGCTGATCAGCCACAACAAGAAGCGGCTGGGCAAGAACCTGCGCACCGACCAAGGCCCGGGCGAGCCGGTGCGCGTCTACGAATCGACCAGCGACTTCGCCGAGGCGCAATGGATGGTCGAGGAGATGCGCCAGCTGGTGCGCGACGGCATCGAACGCAAGGAAATGGCGGTGCTCTACCGCAGCAATGCGCAAAGCCGGGTGATCGAAACGGCGCTCTTCAACTCGGCCGTGCCGTACCGCGTCTACGGCGGCCTGCGCTTCTTCGAACGCGCCGAGATCAAGCATGCGCTGGCCTACCTGCGCCTGCTTGAGAACAAGGACGACGACACCAGTTTCCTGCGCATCGTCAACTTCCCGCCGCGCGGCATCGGCGCGCGCAGCATCGAGCAGCTGCAGGACGCGGCCCGCGCGGCCGGCCGCTCGCTGCACGACGCGGTCAACGCGGTGGGCGGCAAGGCCGGCTCCAACCTGTCGGCTTTCGTCGCCAGGATCGACGTGCTGCGCGAGCAGACGCAAGGCATGTCGTTGCGCGAGATCATCGAGCTGGTGCTCGACCACAGCGGCCTGATCGAGCACTACAAGGCCGACCGCGAAGGCGCCGACCGCATCGAAAACCTGGAAGAACTGGTCAATGCGGCCGAGAGCTTCGTCACGCAGGAAGGCTTCGGCCGCGACGCGGTGGCGATGCCGGTCGACGAGCTGCGACAGTCGCCGGCCAGCCAGGGCCTCGACCCGAACCGCCCCGTCATCGACGAGCCGCTGGCGCCGGATGCCGAAACCGGCGAAACCATGAGCCCGCTGGCGGCTTTCCTGACCCATGCCGCGCTGGAGTCGGGCGACAATCAGGCGCAAGCCGGCCAGGATGCGGTGCAGCTGATGACCGTGCATGCGGCCAAGGGCCTCGAATTCGACTGCGTGTTCATCACCGGCATGGAAGAGGGCCTGTTCCCGCACGAGAACTCGATGAGCGACTACGAGAGCCTCGAAGAGGAGCGCCGGCTGATGTACGTGGCCATCACCCGCGCGCGCCGGCGCCTGTATCTCAGCCATTCGCAGACGCGCATGCTGCACGGCCAGACGCGCTACAACGTGAAGAGCCGCTTCTTCGACGAGCTGCCCGAAGGCGCACTCAAGTGGCTGACGCCCAAGAACCAGGGCTTTGCACCCTCGGCCTTCGGCTACGGCGGCGGTTACGCGACCACGCGCGGCGGGGCCGGCGGATACGGCAAGGACACATTCGCCAGCCCGCCGGTGCCGCCGCAGAAGAGCGCGCCTTCGCACGGCCTGCGCTCCGGAATGCAGGTGTTCCACAACAAGTTCGGCGAAGGCACGGTGCTGGCACTGGAAGGCAGCGGCGACGATGCGCGTGCGCAGATCAACTTTCCCCGCCACGGGGTCAAGTGGCTGGCGCTGTCGGTCGCCAAGTTGACGCCCGTATAAAGACTGCTAATCAGCCCGGAAGCTGTCCCGGAAGGTGAACCAGGTCGAGCTCAGCGACATCGCCGCCAGAACCAGCGCGCTGCCGATCATCAGCGCGCCGCCGATGGCCGAGGCGCCGTCGCCCATGCCGATCGCGCCGACGCCCACCAGCACCGTGGCCACGAGGCCGATGCCGATGCCCGCAGCGAGGAACACGCCGAACCACGACAGGCAGAACATCGCATAGGCGCCGAAGTTGCGAAACAGCGCGACCAGGCTGAAGAACAGACTCTTCACCGGCTCGACCTGGTGCCAATGCACGAGTGCCGGCGCGTGCCACATCGCGAGCGACAGTGGCAGATTGAGGACCATGACGAACAGGCGCGCGGTCTGGAAGTCACTGCTTGCGATCACCTCGGGCGTAAGCGTTTCGTCCAGCAGGTAGGCGCGCGCCAGCTGGCCGCCGTCGATCAGGGCCGAAACCCCCACGGCGGCGACGAAATAGACCGCCGAAATGATGCCCAGCACGACCATTCGCCGCCATTCGGCACGCACGGCGCCCACTGCGGCGATGAACATGGCCGGGGCGGCCGGCTTCTGGGTGTCGTTGGCATACGCGACCGAGGTGGCGACCATCAGTCCGAGCGTCATGAAGGGCAGCAGGATCGGTGCCAGCACGCTGCCGAGGAAGGGCAGTTGCGAAGCGATCGAGATCGCCGCCATGAACAGGAAGAACAGCGAGATGAAGGCGAGCGGCTGCCGCCAGAAGGTCTTGAGTCCGAGGCGGACCCATTCGGCGCCGGTGCGCGCCGGCACGAGATTCAGTTTCATGGGATTAGGGCCCGTACACAGGCCCCTCAGGCGGCCAGCGGCTCGGCAGTCGGACGCGTGCCTTCGAAAGAGGAGAACAGTGCCGCCGGCGCACGGACGCGTTCGCGCAGCACACGCTCGAAATGGGTCGGGTCATGGGCCTTGAGCATGCTCGCTTCCCGTGGCAGGTGGAAGTCCCACAGCCGCGAAATCCAGAAGCGCAGCGCCGCGGCGCGCAGCATGGCGGGCAGCAGTGCGCGCTCGGCTCCGGTCAGCGGCCGCACGCTGCCGTAGGCAGCCAGCAGGGCGTCGGCATGGGCCGCATCGTGGCGGCCGCTCTGCAGGTCGATGGCCCAGTCGTTCAGGCACACGGCGAGGTCGAACAGCCAGCTGTCGGTGCCGGCGAAATAGAAGTCGAACACGCCGGTCAGGCGCGGCGTCTCGCTTTCGGTGTCGAACATCGCGTTGTCGCGGAACAGGTCGGCATGCACCGGCCCGCGCGGCAGGGCCGCGTAGGCCGAGGATTGGGCGACGTGGTTCTGGTACGCGAGCTCGCTTTGCAGCAACGCGGCTTGCGGAGCGTCAAGGTAGGGCAGGACCACCGGCTCGGTGTCGTTCCACCAGGGCAGCCCGCGCAGGTTGGGCTGCATGCGCGGAAAGTCGCGACCCGCAAAATGCATGCGCGCCAGCAGGCGGCCCAGCTCGGCGCAATGCGCGGCCGTCGGTGCCAGCTCGCTCTTTCCCTGCAGCCGCTGCACCAGAGCCGCCGGCTTGCCGGCCACTTTGTGCAGGAACTCGCAGGGCGCATTGGCGGGGATGGAAAGCGCATGGCCGTCGGGCGGCGCCACGGCCGGGTCGGCCACCGGCTCCGGCACCGGAATGCCGCGCGCCGCCAGATGCTTCATCAGGCAGAGGTAGTAAGGCAGTTGTTCGGCGCCCAGGCGCTCGAACAGCGTCAGGACGAACTCGCCCGACGCGGTGCTCGCGAAGTAATTGGTGTTCTCGATGCCGCCCTCGATGCCTCTGAGCGAGGCGAGCGGGCCCAGGCCGAGGCGCTGCACCAGCGCATCGGCTTCGTCGAACCCGACTTCAGTGAAGACCGCCACCGCCCGGGCTCAGAACTTGAGCACGTTCCAGACCCGCGGGCCGTTGCCGCCGGTGCCGGTTTCGGACTGGCCCTGGCGGTCGCGCCCGCCGTAGTTCGGCAACACCTCGTAGGAGGGCACGTTGGCCTTCGGCGTCACCGTGATGCTCTGGGTCTGTCCGCCGTAGCGCACTTCGTCGACCGCGGCGCCGCTGTCTTCGACGTGGATGTGCTCGATCTTCTGGTTCTGGCGCGGCGATGCTGCCTGTTCCTGGCCCTGCGGGGCGCCGGGCGGCGGCGCGCTTTGGGCGTGAACGGCGGCCAGCGGTGCGGCGCAGGCCAGGGCGGCCGTCAGGGCGCCGCGAACGAGCAGAAGGGTTGGGGAGGACATGATGAGGATTGTAGGCGCCGGCCTCGCGGCAGGTGTCAGCCGGCGGCGATCTTCGCCGTCGTGCGGAAGCCCGAGCGCGGCACGGCAAAATGCTCCGATGACCGACAAGAAAACGTTGCTGCTCGTCGATGGTTCGAGCTACCTCTACCGCGCCTTCCACGCGATGCCCGATCTGCGCGCCGTGCCGGGCGATGCCGGCAGCCCGGCCACGGGCGCCATCCGCGGAATGATCAACATGATGCAGGCGCTGCGCCGCGAGGTGCGGGCCGACTACGCAGCGTGCGTGTTCGACGCGCCGGGAAAGACCTTTCGCGACGACTGGTATCCGCAATACAAGGCGAACCGCTCGCCGATGCCCGACGACCTGCGCAGTCAGGTCGAGCCGATCCACCAGGTGGTCAAGCTGCTCGGCTGGCCGGTGCTGTGCGTGCCCGACATCGAGGCCGACGACGTGATCGGCACCCTGGCCCGCACCGCGGCCAACCAGGGCATCGAGGTGATCGTCTCCAGCGGCGACAAGGACCTGAGCCAGCTGGTCGACGAGCACGTCACCATCATCGACACCATGAACGGCAAGAAGCGCGACGTGGCGGGCGTGACGGCCGAATTCGGCGTGCCGCCGACCCTGATGATCGACTACCAGACCCTGGTGGGCGACAGCGTCGACAACGTGCCCGGCGTGGAGAAGGTCGGCCCGAAGACTGCCGCCAAATGGCTGCTCGAATACGGCTCGCTCGATGCGCTGATCGCCCGCGCCGGCGAGGTGAAGGGCCAGGCCGGCGAGAACCTGCGCAAGGCGCTCGACTGGCTTCCGCAAGGCAAGCGCCTCGTGACCATCCGTACCGACTGCGAGCTCGATGGCCACGTGAGCGGCCTGCCTTCGCTGGCCGGCATCGCCATCGGCCCCCAGCAGATCGACGAGCTGAAGGGCTTCTACGAGAAGTACGGTTTCAAGAGCCTGGTGCGGACGCTGGAAGCGCACGAGGTCTCGCCCGAGCTGATCGAGGAGAACAAGAAGAAAAAAGGCCCCGAAGGCGGCACCGGCCTGTTCGACGAACCGGGCTTCGAGGCCGCGGCGAAGGCCACCAACCTGGCCTACGACACGGTCATGAACTGGGAGGCCTTCGACGCCTGGCTCGCGAAGCTCCAGGCGGCCGAGTTGGTCGCGATCGACACTGAAACCAACTCGCTCGACGAGATGCGCGCCGAGATCGTCGGCATCAGCTTCAGCGTGAAGCCCGGCGAGGCGGCCTATATTCCGGTGGCCCACAACTACCCCGATGCGCCGGCCCAGCTGCCGCGCGACGAGGTGCTCGCGAAGCTCAAGCTCTGGCTCGAGGACGGCACGAAGAAGAAGCTCGGGCAGCACGTCAAGTACGACCGCCACGTGTTCGCCAACCACGGCATCGAGGTGCAGGGCTACGCGCACGACACCATGCTGCAGAGCTACGTGCTCGAAGTGCACAAGCCGCACGGCCTGGCCAGCCTGGCCGAGCGGCACCTGGGCCGCACTGGCATCGACTACGAAGACCTCTGCGGCAAGGGCGCGCACCAGATCCCGTTCAGCCAGGTTTCGATCGAGAAGGCCGCCGAGTACTCGTGCGAAGACTCCGACCAGACGCTGGACGTGCACCTCGCGCTGTGGCCCAAGCTCGAGGCCGACGAGAAGCTGCGCTACATCTACGAGCTGGAGATGGCGTCCAGCGAAGCGCTCTACCGCGTCGAGCGCAACGGCGTGCTGATCGACGCACCCACGCTGGCCGCCCAGAGCAACGAGCTCGGCAAGCGGATCATGGCGCTGGAGCAGGAGGCCTACGAGCTTGCGGGCCAGCCCTTCAACCTCGGTTCGCCCAAGCAGATCGGCGAGGTCTTCTTCACCAAGCTGGGTCTGCCGGTGGTCAAGAAGACGCCGAGCGGCGCACCGAGCACCGACGAAGAGGTGCTCGAAAAACTGGCCGAAGACTTCCCGCTGCCGGCCAAGATCCTGGAGCACCGCGGCCTCTCGAAGCTCAAGGGCACCTACACCGACAAGCTCGGGCAACTGGCGAACCCGCGCTCGGGCCGCGTCCACACGCACTATGCGCAGGCGGTCGCGGTGACCGGGCGGCTGTCGAGCAACGACCCCAACCTGCAGAACATCCCGATCCGCACCGCCGAGGGCCGCCGCGTGCGCGAGGCCTTCGTGGCGCCTGCCGGCAGCGTGATCGCGAGCTCCGACTATTCGCAGATCGAGCTGCGCATCATGGCTCACATCAGTGGCGACGAGTCGCTCTTGCGCGCCTTCACCGAAGGCATCGACGTGCACCGCGCGACCGCGGCCGAAGTCTTCGGCGTGGCGGTGGAGCAGGTTTCGAGCGAGCAGCGCCGCTATGCGAAGGTCATCAACTTCGGGCTGATCTACGGCATGAGCAGCTTCGGCCTCGCGCGCAATCTGGGCATCGAGACCAAGGCCGCGGCCTCCTACATCGACCGCTATTTCGCGCGTTATCCCGGCGTGAAGATCTACATGGACGAGACCAAGGCGCTGGCCAAGCAGAAGGGCTATGTCGAGACTGTGTTCGGCCGCCGCCTTTATCTGCCCGAGATCAATTCGCCCAACGGCCCGCGGCGCGGCGGGGCGGAGCGCGCGGCGATCAACGCGCCGATGCAGGGCACCGCGGCCGACCTGATCAAGCTCAGCATGGTGAAGGTGCAGGAGGTGCTCGATGCCGAAAAGCGCCGCACGAAGATGATCATGCAGGTGCACGACGAACTGGTGTTCGAAGTGCCCGAAGACGAAGTCGAGTGGGTCCGCACCGAGATCCCGCGACTCATGGCCGGCGTGGCGGAGCTCAAGGTCCCGTTGCTGGCCGAAATCGGCTTTGGTCCCAACTGGGACAAGGCGCATTGACGAACGACAACCCAAGGAAAGAAGAATGAAACTCCCGCGTCATCTGCATGCCTTCGTCATCGGCACCGTCTGTGCCGCTTGGTTCGGTGTCGCCTCGGCCGCACCCGACGAGCGCATCGCCGCGCTGGCGGCCAAGGAAAAACCCGCTCTGCTCGAAACGCTGAAGCAGCTGGTCGCGATCGAGTCCGGCAGCCGCGACCTCGAAGGCCTGGACAAGATCGCCAACCTGATCGCCGATAAGTTCAAGGCGCTCGGCGGCCAGGTCGAGCTGATCGACCCGACGGCCGATGCCTACCGCATGGAAGACACGCCCGAGAAGATCGGCAAGGTCGTGCGCGCCACCTGGAAAGGCACCGGCAGCAAGAAGATCATGCTGATCGCGCACATGGACACGGTCTACCAGATCGGCATGCTCGCCAAGCAGCCCTTCCGCATCGAAGGCGACAAGGCCTACGGCCTCGGCATTGCCGACGACAAGCAGGGCGTGGCAGTCATCACGCACACCGTCGCCCTGCTCAAGGCGCTGGACTTCAAGGAGTACGGCACGCTCACCGTGCTGATCAACGGCGACGAGGAGATCAGCTCGCCCGGTTCGCGCAACCTCATCACCCGATTGGGCGGCGAGCACGACGTGGTGATGTCCTACGAAGGCGCCTCCGTCAAGGAAGACAAGCTCTCGCTCGCCACCGCGGGCATCGCCTCGGTCTCGCTCAACGTCACGGGCAAGGCCTCGCACGCGGGCTCGGCGCCCGAGCTCGGCGTGAACGCGCTCTACGAGCTCTCGCACCAGATCCTGCAGATGCGTGACCTGTCCGACCCGGCCACCGGCCTCAAGATGAATTGGACCATCTCCAAGTCGGGCAGCAACCGCAACGTGATCCCGGCCGCGGCCAGCGCCGGCGCCGACGTGCGCGTGCTGAAGGTCGGCGACTACGACCGCATCGAAAAGCAGGTGCAGGAGCGCGTGAAGAAGCAGCTCATTCCCGAAGCCAAGGTCGAGATGAAGTTCGAGCGCCGCCGTCCCCCGCTGGAGGCCACCGACGCCTCGCGTGCGCTGGCCAGCCATGCGCAGCAGGTCTACAAGGAGTTCGGCCGCGAGCTGGGCGCCGACGACAAGGTGGCCGGCGGCGGCACCGATGCCGCCTTCGCCGCGCTGAAGACGAAGGCGCCGGTGGTCGAGCGCTTCGGCCTGCAGGGCTTCGGCGCGCACTCGGCCGATGCCGAATACGTGCTGATCGATTCGATCGAGCCGCGGCTCTACCTCGCGGCACGCATGATCATGGACATCTCGCGCGGCAAGGTCGACCACTAACGGCCGGCTATTTGCGTCCCGCGATGCGCCTGCGCCATATCGAAGTCTTCAACGCCATCATGCTCACCGGCAGCGTGAGCGCGGCGGCGCGGCTCATCAACATCACGCAGCCGGCGGTCAGCCGCACACTGCAGCATGCCGAGATCCAGCTCGGCTTCTCGCTCTTCCAGCGCGCCAAGGGGCGGCTCACGCCGACCACCGAGGCGCTGGCGCTCTATCCGCACATCGAGCGCCTGTTCGCGCAGCTCGACGAGGTACAGCGGCTGGCCGCCAACCTGCGCAGCGCCAGCGACGTGGGCGAGCTGCGCATCCTCACCGTGCTCGCGCTCAGCTACGAGGTGCTGCCGCGCGCGCTCAAGAGCTTCCGCCAGAAGCACCCGGGCATCGCCGTCACGGTGGAGTCGCTGCATTCGCCGCAGATCATGTCGGCCCTGCTGCTGCAGGAGGCCGACGTGGGCTTCGCCTTCAGTCCCGCGGTCCATCCCTCGCTCACGCAGGAGACGCTGGCGGACAGCCGCATGGTGTGCATCGCGCCCAAGGGCATGCTGCCGCGCGCGCTGGTGCGCAACGGCTCGGCGGCGCTGCACGACCTGGTGAACCTGCCGGTGGTTGGCCTGGACAGCCGCGATCCCGTCGGGACCAGCCTGAGCCAGGCCTGCCGGCAGGCCGGCGTGGGCTTCCAGCAGGCGGTGGTCACGGTGCAGACCTACCACGCGGCGTTGGCGATGGCGCACCACGGGCTCGGGGTCGCGCTGGTCGACGGCTGCACGGCGAACTCGGCCGATCGCACCAAGGTCGACGTGCTGACGCTGGAGCCGCACATCCCGGTGCCGATTCGCGCGCTGCGCTTTGCCGGCAAGCCCGACTCGGTGGCGGTTCGCGGCATCACGCGCTGCATGCGCGAGGCGATCGAAGGAATGGCTTAGACGGCTTAGACGAGGCTTTGCGCGACGCGCTGCGCCGAACCGAAAGCCAGCGTGAAGCCCAGCGCCCCGTGCCCGGTGTTGAACAGCATGTTGGACGGGGCGCCCGCCAGGCGGCCGATGATCGGCACGCCGGTCGGCGTGGCCGGGCGCATGCCGGTCCAGGGATGCAGTACCTCGAAGCGGCTCGCCTGCGGGAACACGGCGCGCGTCGCCTCGGCCAGCGTCTCGATGCGCGTGGCGGGGATGCTCGCATCGTGCCCCACGAGCTCGGCCATGCCAGCCACCCGCAAGCGCGACCCGATGCGCGCGAACACCACCTTGCGTGCGCTGTCGGTCACGCTCACCTGCGGCGCGGCGCCGGGCGCCGGATCGACGTCGACCGTGATGCTGTAGCCCTTGAGCGGATAGACCGGCAGGTAGGCGCCCAACTGGAGTCCAAGCCGGTGCGATGCCGCGCCAAGTGCCATGACGAAGGCATCGGCTTCCACGTCGCCGGCGCCGGTCTGCACCGCGGTCACGCGGTCGTTGCGGACATCGAAGCCGCGCACTTCGCAATCGAGCACGAAGCCCACGCCGCGCGCGCGCAGCGCGCGCTCGAGTGCGATGCAGACCTTGAGGCAGTCCGCGGCGCACTCGCTCGGCGTGTGGATGGCGCCGGCCATCCGGGCGCGGTAGCCGGCCAGCGCGGGCTCGATCGCGATGCACTCCTCGGGCGTGACGAGGCGCTGTTCGCTGCCCATCGCCTGCTGCAGTTCGAGTTGCCGGCGCGCGCCTTCGAGCGCGCCGGCGCTCGCGTAGAGCACCAGCTTGCCGGTGGCGGAGAAGTCGCAGTCGGGCGCCACATCGGCCAGCATCTGCTCGAAGGCGCAGCGGCTCTCCGCGGCGAGCGCGAGCAGGCGCATCGTCGTGTCGCGCGAGGTCCGGGCGTTGCAGGCCGCCAGGAAGGCCAGGCCCCAGCGCCACTGCAGCGGGTCGAGCTGCGGCCGCAGCTTGAGCGGGGAGGAGGGCGAGAGCAGGAGCTTGGGCAGCTGCTTCCAGATCGAGGGATCGGCCAGCGGCTGCACATACGAATAGCTCAGCTGGGCGCCGTTGCCGCCGCTCGCACCGGCGCCCGGCGCGGCGCGATCGATCACGCTCACCTCGAAGCCCTGCCGGTTCAATTGCCAGGCCGTGGCCAGGCCCACGATGCCGGCACCCAGCACGCACACATGCATGACGCTCCTTCCTGTCGCTGCTTGTTGTTGGATGCGAGCGACTCTAGGGCCGCATCGTTCGAGCGTGAAATGCCAAAACCGCCGCGGGCCATAGCCAAAGCTCATGCCCTCCGGTGGCTGCCCATAACTTTTGGTCATGGCCATGGGCGCAAAAGGAATTGTGACCGGCGCATGAATCGTTCCTACACTCCGCAACACATTCCATATCCACCGAAAGGGCTCGCATGAAACTTTCCGCATTGATGGCCGCCGTTCTGCTCACCGTTGCCGCGACGGGCGCGCAAGCCGCCGACACCCTGGCCAAGATCGCCGAGTCCGGCAAGATCACGCTGGCCTACCGCGAGTCTTCGGTGCCCTTCAGCTATCTCGACGGCCCGAACAAGCCGATCGGCTTCTCGGTCGAGCTGTCCAACACGGTGGTCGAGGCGGTGAAGAAGAAGCTCAACAAGCCGAACCTGCAGGTGGCGCTGATGCCGGTGACCTCGCAGAACCGGATCCCGCTGATCCAGAACGGCACCATCGACCTGGAGTGCGGCTCGACCACCAACAACAGCGCGCGCGGCAAGGACGTGTCCTTCGCCATCAACCACTTCTACACCGGCACGCGCCTGCTGACGAAGAAGTCGTCCAAGATCAAGAACTACGCCGACCTCGCGAAGAAGACGGTGGCCAGCACCACCGGCACCACCAACGCGCTGGTCATGCGCAAGTACAACACCGAGAAGAATCTCGACATGGACATCGTGCTCGGCAAGGACCATGCCGACGCTTTCCTGCTGGTCGAGAGCGACCGCGCGGTGGCTTTCGCGATGGACGACATCCTGCTCTTCGGCCTGATCGCCAACGCGAAGAACCCGGCCGAATTCGAAGTGGTCGGCGATGCGCTGCAGGTCGAGCCCTACGCCTGCATGCTGCCCAAGGACGACGCGGCCTTCAAGAAGGTGGTGGACGACACCATCGTCGGCCTCATGAAGAGCGGCGAGTTCGAGAAGATGTACAACAAGTGGTTCCTGTCGCCGATCGCGCCGAAGAACGCGCCGCTCAACCTGCCGATGAGCCCGCAGCTGCGCGACAACATCAAAACTCCGAGCGACAAGCCAGCGACCTGACGGGTTGAGGCGCGCCTCCGGCGGAGCACGGAACCTCGCGGCGCATTCTCCGCTCTGATCGCCTACATTGCGGCGTGCGCTTCGCAGCTGCGCCTTCTTTGTCCGTCGATCAACTGGAGTAATACGACATGCCTCAATTCGATACGGGTTCCGAGCTGAAAGCCGAATTCGATTCGCTTCGCCCCGGCGAAAGCACGGAACAGGGCGCCACGCGCCGCACCGCGCTGAAAGCTGCGATCGGCGTCGGCTACGCGGCCGCCACGCTGCCCATCGCTGCGCAGACCGCGATCAAGACTCCGGCCGACGGCCTCAAGGCCGGCCCCATCAAGTACAACGTCAACGGCTTCGACGTACCGGGCTATGCGGCTGCACCGGCCGGCAAGACCGGTCTGCCGGTGGTGCTCGTGATCCAGGAGATCTTCGGCGTGCACGAGTACATCGCCGGCACCTGCCGGCGCTTCGCCAAGGCCGGCTACCTGGCGATCGCGCCCGAGCTTTATGCGCGGCAGGGCGACCCGAGGACCTACACCGACATTCCGAAGTTGCAGGCCGAGGTGGTCAGCAAGGTGCCCGATGCCCAGGTCATGGCCGACCTCGACGGCGCGCTGAAATACGCGGCCGCCAACGGCGGCGACGTGGACGAGGCCGCGATCACCGGCTTCTGCTGGGGCGGTCGCATCGTCTGGCTCTATGCAGCCACCGGCAAGGTCAAGGCCGGCGTGGCCTGGTACGGCCGCCTGGTCGGCCAGCCCAGCGAACTCACGCCCAGGCATCCGATCGACATCGCCGCCACCCTCAAGGCGCCGGTGCTCGGCCTCTATGGCGGCAAGGACCAGGGCATCCCCCTTGACACGGTTGATAAGATGAAAGCGGCTCTGGCAACCGGCACTCCGGCGGCCAAGGCCTCCCAGTTCGTCGTGTACCCCGAAGCGGGCCATGCCTTCCATGCCGACTACCGGCCGAGCTACGTTGCCGGCCCTGCCGAAGACGGCTGGAAGCGCACCCTGGCCTGGTTCCAAGCCAACGGTGTCGCCTAGAGAGCGGCATTCGCCAGCTGCTTTCCACCGAAAGCCGTCCGATGGGCGGCTTTTATTTTTTATGAAGCAGTCATGAACCTGTTAGCCATCATCGCCGCGACCCTGGTCGCCGGCATCGGAAGTGTCTGGATCGCCGCGCTGCTGCTGCGCGTGGGCGTGAAGAGCGGCGGCGGCGGCGTGAATCCGCAGCATCTGCTGAGCCTGGCCGCCGGCGCGCTGCTGGCCACCGCTTTCATGCATCTCCTGCCCGAGGCTTTCGAGAGCCGCATCGAGCCCGGCCTGCTGTTCGGCGTGCTGCTGTTCGGCCTGGTCTTCTTCTTCCTGCTCGACAAGGCCGAGCTGTGGCACCACGGCCACGAGCATCACCACGATGGCGAGGCCCGCGAAGCGCACGGGCATGACCACCACGATCGGCACGACCATGCGCACGCCCATTCGGATCCTCATGGCCACACTTCCAAGGGTGGCGGCTGGGCCGTGCTCACCGGCGACAGCGTGCACTGCTTCGGTGACGGCATCCTGATCGCGTCGGCCTTCATCGCCGACCTGCGCCTGGGCCTGGTGGCGGCGCTCGCGGTGCTGGCGCACGAGGTGCCGCACCACATCGGCGATTTGGTCGTGCTGCGCCAGAGTTCGCCCAATCCGCGCGCCGCGCTGATCAAGGTCTCGCTCGCCGGCACCATGACCGCGCTGGGCGGGCTGGCCGGCTGGTGGCTGGTCGATCGGCTGCACGGCTGGCTGCCGTACTTCCTGGTGCTGGCCTCCAGCAGCTTCGTCTACGTCGCGCTGGCCGACCTGATCCCGCAACTGCAGAAGCGCCTGGCCGCGCGCCAGACCGCCTTGCAGATCGCCTGGCTCGCGGTCGGCATCCTGCTGGTCATGGGGGTGAGCCGGCTGGCCCACGGCGACCACGAACACACCGATCCGGCGCACGCGCACGAAGAGCACGGCCACAAGCACTGAAGGCGCAGATGGGGCGCTCTCCGACACGCCGGCCTGCGCCGTAGGTCCACACTCGGGGCTGTTCAACGCGACCGAGGAGGCTCACACTTGGGGGCTGCCCAACGCGATCCATCAGTCAAGGAGCCGATCATGACCAGCGCCGATCCCCCGCTGCGTTCCGCTGTTACAAGCGACAACCCGACGGACGACGAACTCGACGACGAGCTGCCCGAAGACGAGGCCGAGGCCGAGGAAGAAGAAGAGGCCGAAGCTGCTGACGAGTTGTCGGAGGAGACCGGCATCGATCTGACCGACGCCAGCGAACTCGATGCCGACAACGTGCCGGCCGACGAGGAGTTCGACCGCGTGATGCAAGCGCCGGATTGAAACTCCAGGTCGAGGTCGGCGCATGGACGGTGAATTGGCCGAGCTGTTCGCCTTCCACATACCGGTGTGGGAGATCATGCTGCGCGGCAGCGCGATCTACTGGTTCCTGCTGCTGCTGTTCCGCTTCATCCTGCGGCGCGATGCCGGATCGCTGGGCATCGCCGATCTGCTGTTCGTCGTGCTCATCGCCGACGCATCGAGCAACGCGATGCAGGGCGAATACCGCTCGATCGCCGAGGGCTTCGTGCTGCTCGCCACGCTGGCGGCCTGGAACTACATGCTCGACTGGGCCAGCTTCCGCAGCAAAGCGATCAAGCGCCTGATGGAGCCGCCGCCCGAACCGCTGGTCCGCGACGGCAAGATGGTCTGGAAGGCGCTCAAGCGCAACCTGATCACCGAGGACGAACTGAAGTCCAAGCTGCGCGAGAAGGGGATCGAAGCGATGGACGCCATCCGGCTCGCCTACCTCGAAAGCGACGGCCAGATCAGCGTGCTCGAGCGCGCCGGGCCTCAGAGCGGCGCTGGCAAGCAGCACGACCAGCCTGCGCCGCGGCGTCCGGGCGCAGGCTGAGCCGCGCGCGGGCTTTCAGTCTTCGAGCGTGAAGCCCACCTTCAGCGTCACCTGCCAGTGCGCCACCTTGCCGTCCTGCACATGGCCGCGGGTCTCGGTGACCTCGAACCACTGGATGTTGCGCACCGACTCGCTGGCCTTCGAGATCGCGCGCAGCACGGCGTCGTCGCTGCTCGTGGGCGAGGAGCCGGTGAGTTCGAGGAGTTTGTAGACGTGGTTGGACATGGAGCGCTCCTTGACGATGGAACAGGGGCGATGCCGCGGATGGCACCGGCCTGTCCATCATAGGCTTCAGGCCATCGCTTCCTGGTGCTGCATCAGCTCCTCCTTGCGCGCCGCGAGCTGCTCCTTCAGCGCGACCAGATCCATCTTGGACTTGCGCGCCTTGTCGAAGATCTGTTCGCGCTCTTCCTTCACATGGTGATCGATGTATTCGCCGAGCACGATCACCTTGGCATCGAACAGCGCCTCCTCGGGGCCCATGGATTCGATCTGCGCGATCAGTTCCTTGGCCGTCGAATGCTCCACGGTGGCTTCGTCGAGCAGCGGATCGTCGTGGATGGCGGCGCGCGCCGCCGGATAGAAGATCTCTTCCTCGATCTGCGCATGCACGCTCAGCTCGCGGCAGATCTGGTCGGCCAAGGCCTCGCGCTGATCGGCGGGCGCCTTGGCTTCGGCCAGCTTGCTGAATTCCTGGAACAGCTTTTTCACGGCGATGTGGTCCGCGTCCAGCAGATCGACGGCGTCGTTCTTCTTTGGAGGTGCTTTGCTCATGATGCTGATTCCTTTGGTGGGATGTCGTGGGTGGATTTCGTGGGCGGCGCAGCCGCGTGCCTGCGCCAGGGGCCACACTAGAAATCGCACCGTGCCGACCCTGTGAGGGTCTGCATGACATGCGCGTAGGACGAACGCGATCCCCGCGCGACAGCGCTGGCAGCTACTTGGCGCCGCCCGTGTACTTGGTCACGCTCTCGGCCGTGACGTGATAGCCGCTCACGCCCATCATCGAGTCGTTGCGCAGGGTCTGCAGCTTGCCGGTGACCCACACCGTGTCCATGGCGCGGAACTTCGCACCCTGGCGCGGGCGCACGTGCAGGATCTGATTGGCCGGCGGCGGCGGCGTGTGGATGCAGGCGCCGAAGTAGGGCACCAGCAGGAACTCGGTGACCTCACCCTTGTTCTCCTCGAGCGGCACGATGAAGCCCGGGATCTTCACCTCGACGCCGTTCATCGCCGGATTGGTCGGCGCGTTGTTCGAGACCTCCTGCATCTTCAGCAGCAGGTCGTTGGCGCGCGGATCGCCGTCTTCGAGCTTGCTCAGGTCCATGCCCTTGAATTCCTTCATCGGGTCCCAGTCCTTGGGCACCAGCTCTTCCCACGAGATGAGCCGGGGCTGGCCCGCCGCGGGCTTGGCGGCAGCGGCCTTGCCGCCGATCGGATTGGTCGGCGAGGTCGCCTGCGGCGCGGGGTCGGCCGCGAAGGCCGCGGTTGCAGCGGCGGTGCACAGGGCCATGAGCAGGGGGCGCAGCATCGTCTTCTTCATCTTCAAATCCTCGGTGAGAGTCCATCGGCCAGCGAGAGTCTGTAGGCGCGCACGCCCGGCAGCAGGCTGGCCAGCCAGCCGGCTGCGAGCAGGCTGGCGAGCAGTATCCATTCGTTCAGTGTAGGTTCGCTCAGGCGAAGCGCCAGGCCGAACTGGGCCTGCAGCCATGGCGCGAGCAGGGCGATGCCGAGCACCGCCAAGACCACGCCGATCGCCACGCCCAGCAGCGTGACCAGTGCGCCTTCGAGCGCCAGCAGCGCCAGCACGTGGCGCAGGCTGGCACCTACCGCGCGCAGCACCGCGAGCTCGCGGCGGCGTTCGTTGAGGCCGGCCATCACCACCGACACCAGGCCGGCGAGGCTGACCAGCGCGACCAGCGCCGACATCAGCAGGAGTGCGTTCTCGCCGATGCCGACCACGCTCCAGAGCTCGTCGAGCGCCACGCCCGGCAGGATGGCCATCAGCGCTTCGGCGGGGTAGGTCGAGACCCAGCGCTGCACGCCGAACACCGCCGCGCGGTTCTTGAGGCCGACCAGCACCGCGGTCACGTTCTTGGGCGTGAGATCGAACTTGCGCACCTGCTCGGCCGGAATCCGAACGCCCGGCAGCGGCGCGCCGCCGGCCCATTCGAGATGGATGGCTTCCATCGCCGGCAGGCCGATGTGCACCGTGCGGTCGACCGGCGTGCCGGTGCGCGCCAGCACGCCCACCACCGTGAAGGGCTTGTCCGCGTGCTCGGCCACGTTGAGCTCGCCGCTGCCGTGCGCGAGCGTGATCTTCTGGCCCACGTGGTAGCCCAGCCGGTCGGCCACCTCGGCGCCGACGACCGCATCGAAGAGCTCGGCTAGGGCCGTGCCCTCGCGCAGCTGCAGCGGCTGGCGCTCGCCGTAGCGGAAGTGCTGGAAGTACTCGGGCGTGGTCGCGAGCACCGCAAAGCCGCGGTGCGAATCGCCGAGCGAGAGCGGCAGGACCCAGTCCACGCCCGGGTGCTGGGCCAGCGCCTGCACGCTCTTCCACTGCATGTTGTTGGTGGCGGCGCCGATGCGGAACACCGAGTAGAGCAGGAGCTGCGAAGAGCCCGTGCGCGCGCCCACGATCAGGTCGGTGCCCGAGACGGAGGACGAGAAGTTCTCGCGCAGCTCGGTGCGGATGCGTTCGACGCCGAGCAGCAGGAAGGTCGACAGCGCGATCGACAGCACCGTGAGCGCGAGCGTGAAGCGGCGGTTCCAGGCGCTCTTCCAGGCGATGCCGAACAAGGCCTTCATGCAGCGGCTCCCACGGCCGCGGCGCGATTGATATCGGGCAGGAGGATGTGGCGGCCGAAGCGCGCCGCGATGCGCTGGTCATGGCTCACGAACACCAATGCGCTGTGACTGGCCTGGCAGGCCGCGACCAGCACGTCGAGAAAAGCCTCGCGCCGGTCTTCGTCGAGCGCCGAGGTCGGCTCGTCGGCGATCACGACCTCCGGCTGGCCGATCAGCGCGCGCGCCGCCGCCACGCGCTGCTGCTGGCCCACCGAGAGCAGCATGGCCTGGCGCTGCCACAGGCTGGCGTCCAGACCCATCCGTTCCAGAAGCTGCTGTGCCTGCACCCGCGCCGAACCCGCGCGCGAGGCCTGCGCCATGCGGCGGGCCGAGAAGCGGCAAGGCAGGAGCACGTTGTCGAGCACGCTGAGGTAGGGCAGCAGGTTGAACTGCTGGAAGATGTAGCCCACATGCGCAACCCGGTTGCGGTCGCGCGCGCTGCCCGAGAGTGCGGCCCAGTCGTGGCCCAGCAGCGTGACGCGGCCTGCACCGGCCACCAGCACGCCGGCCAGCAACGACAGCAGCGTGCTCTTGCCGCAGCCGCTGGGACCGTGCAGGAACACGGCCTCGCCGGCCGCGATCTCGAGCCGCTCGATGTCGATGCAGGGTGCGCCGGCGTCGGGCCAGGCGAAGCGCAGCGACTCGACGCTGAGAACCGGAGTCACTTGCCCCAGGCCAGCCGTGAATTCGGTCGTTTCAGCGTGCGCTTGAACTGGCCTTCGCGCGAAACGATCTGGGCATCGATCTGGCGCATGCCCTTGAAGGCGGTGAACAGGCCGATGTCGATGAATTTCGCCGCTGCCGCATTGGTGCAATTGAAGGCAAAGGTGCCGTCCAGGTCGGCGTGGCCTTCGGCGGCGCCGGTGCCGGCCTCGGCCTTGCCCAGGCCCAGCACCGTCGATTGCAGTGCGATCGGGCCGAGCTTGCAGTTGGCTGCCGGATCGATCTTGAACAGTTGGTCGGCCGCGCGCAACTGGGCGACCGCAGCCTCCGCGGTCTTCTTCTCGGCATCGGTCTTCGGCGCATGCTCGAAGCCGACGAAATTCTCGAGTGGCGACTCCATCGCAATCACGATCGCCGGCCCGTCTATCGCGACGTCGAGCTTGACCTGGCCGTGCACATGCGCGCGTTGCTGTGCCTGCGCCATGGTGGCCCAGGGCGCCGCCGCGAGCAGGGACGCCAGCGCGAGACCGGAAAAAGCGCGTTGGAAATTCATGCTTTCGCACCTTGCCGGGTCGGCAGCCCCGGCGTGTTGCTCCACTCGCTCCAGCTGCCGGCATAGAGCGCGGTCGGCCCCAGCCCGGCGATCTGCATCGCGAGCAGGTTGGGCACGGCGCTCACGCCGCTGCCGCAGTGATGGACGACCGTTGCGGGATCCCGGCCCGCCAGCAGCGCTTCGAACTCGGCGCGCAACTGGGCGGCCGGCTTGAACTTGCCGTCGGGACCGAGGTTTTCGGTGAAGGGCCGGTTCAGGGCCCCGGGGATGTGACCCGCGATCGGGTCCAGAGGTTCCACCTCGCCGCGATAACGTGCTGCGGCGCGCGCATCGATCAGCGTCTGGTCAGCTTTCTCGAGCCGCGAGGCGACGGTCTGCGTGTCGGCGAGCGCGAGCAAGGGCGTGCCGGCGACGAAGTTCGACTGGAAGCGCGCGGGCTCTTCGCGGGCGGTCACTGCGCCACCCGCCGCCTGCCAGGCCTGCAGCCCGCCGTCGAGCACGGCCACGGCCTCGTGCCCCATCCACTTGAGCATCCACCAGAGCCGGCCGCAGTAGTTGGCGCCGTTGCGGTCGTAGACCACGGCCTGCATGTTGTTGCCAAAGCCGACGCTGGACAGCCAGGCCGCGAACTTCTCGCGGCTGGGCAGCGGGTGGCGCCCGCCCGAGGCTGGCGGGCCCTCGTCCGTCGTCACGATTACCACCTCGCCGCGCGCGCCGGGCAGGCCGTGCTTCGCGCTCAGGTCGGTGTCGAGGTTGGCGTAGACCGCGCCCGGAATGTGGGCCGCGCGGTACTGCTCGCCGCCGGCTTCGGGCTTCATCAGGTCGAAGCTGCAGTCGAACACCATCAGCGGTGCGCCGCTGTCCTGCAGCGCCATGAGCTGGTCGACGGAAATCAGGGTCGTGTACATATGAGCTCCTTCAATGCTCTTCCGCAGGCGCCTTGGGCAGCGAGCGCTGGCGCAACACGGTGGCGGCGATCCCGCTCACGACAATCAATGCCATGCCGGCCCAACCGGCCGCGTCGATGCGGTCGCCGAACAGCAGCACGCTGTAGATCGCCGCGAAGACGATGCCCGAATACTGCAGGTTCGCGACCACCAGCGTACCGCTTTCGGTCTTGGCACTGGAATAGGCGCGCGTCATGCAAAGCTGTCCCAGCGCCGCCAACACGCCCACCGGCACCAGCCACAGCGCATGGCGCCAGGTCCATTCGGCCCAGGGCGTGAAGCCGCCCAGCAGGGCGGCCAGCCCGCCCGCCACCGCGGAGCCGAGCGCGAAGTAGAACACCGTGCGCGCCTCGGGCTCGCCGGCCCGCGAGAGCGCCACCACCTGCATGTAGGCGAAGGCGGCGGTCAGCCCGGACAAGAGCCCTATGAGCCCCGCAAAACCCTGGTTGTCGCCCACCGCGGGCTTGAGCATCAGCACCACGCCGCCGAAGCCCGCGAGCACGGTGAGCACCAGCGGGCCTTGCAGCGGCGGCCGCGGTATGCGTCCGTCGCGGCCCGGCACCGGCACCCAGGCGAGCAGGGCGCCCCCGACCAGGAAGGCGGCGATCCAGACGCTGCTCATGTAGTTGAGCGTCATCGCGGTGGCGAGCGGCATGTGCGCGATCGCGTAGAACCAGGCGCCGAGCGAGAACACGCCGATCAAACTGCGCCATGCGTGCATGCCGGGGTAGCGCGTGGCCAGCGTGACGCCGCGGCTTCTCGCCAGCACCCAGAGGAAGACGATGCCGATCAGCCCGCGGTAGAGCACCAGCTCGGCGCTCGTGAACCAGGCCGAGGCGACCTTCACGCACACGCCCATGGTGGCGAAGATCAGTGCGCCCAGCACCATCCAGAGCGCCTGCATCGCGGGGTCTTAAGCCTTCATCTCGTGGCGGTACCACTCATGGAACTGCAGCATGCCGTCTTCCATCGGGCTCTGGTAGGGACCGCTCTCGTCGTCGCCGCGCTGCATCAGCGCGCGGCGGCCGGCGTCCATGCGCTCCGCGATCTCGTCGTCTTCCACGCAGGTCTCCATGTAGGCGGCCTGCTGCGCCTCGACGAACTCGCGCTCGAAGGCGACGATCTCCTCGGGATAGAAGAACTCGACCATGTTGAGCGTCTTCTGCGGGCCCACCGGATGCAGGGTCGAGACCGTGAGCACGTGCGGGTACCACTCGATCATCACGTGCGGGTAGTAGGTGAGCCAGATCGCGCCGTACTTGGGCGGCTTGCCCTCGCGGTACTTCAGCAGCTGCTCCTGCCACTTCTGATAGACCGGGCTGCCGGCGCGGCCGAGCCGGTTGGCGACGCCGACCGTCTGCACCGAGTAGTAGCGATTGAATTCCCAGCGCAGGTCGTCGCAGGTGACGAAGCTGCCGAGGCCCGGATGAAAGGGGCCGACATGGTAGTCCTCGAGGTAGACCTCGATGAAGGTCTTCCAGTTGTAGTTGCACTCGTGCAGCTCGACGCGGTCGAGCGCATAGCCCTCGAAGTCGAGGTCGGCGCGCGGGCCGAGGCTCGCGAGTTCGGCCGCGATGTCGCGCTTCCTGCCCGTGGCGTTCTTCTCGAACAGGAGGCCGTTCCACTCGGTCAGCGGGTAGTTGTGCAGGTTGAGGCAGGGGTCCTGCTCGAAATGCGGTGCGCCGATCAGCTGGCCGGTGGTGCGCGGGTCGGCCGCCGCATAGGTCCAGCGGTGCAGCGGACAGACGATGTTGCCGCCGGTCTGGGCATCGAGCTCGCCGCGGCCCTGCAGGATCAGCGCCTGGCGGTGGCGGCACACGTTGGAAACCAGCTCCACGCCCTTGGGCGTGTGCACCAGCGCGCGGCCCTGCTGCTCCTGCGGCAGGGTGTGGTAGTTGCCCGGCTCGGGCACGGCGAGCCGGTGGCCGACGTAGCGCGGGCCGGCGGCGAAAAGCGTTTGCAGCTCGCGGGCATAGAGCGCCTCGTCGAAGTACGCGGAAACCGGGAGTTGGCTCGAAGCCTGCTGCAGTTGAAGACTTAAATCAGACATGGGTGACCTGACCAAGCTCCCCACAGGGAGAGAAAGAGAACGGAAGGCTGCCGTCGAAGAGGGGTGCGACGGCTCGGTGAAAAATGCCGGCGGGTGCCGGCTTGGGAGACCTGGGATTGTACCCGTGGGCATAGGCTCACGCCCCCCGCCCTAAAATGCCCGGTTTCATCCCCGATCGCCGCATGCCCAAGGTGCCTCCCATTTCTCCGCCGGCCCCGCCTGCCTCGCCTGCCTCGCCCGACACCGGTGCACTGCCCGCAAGCTACGAAGCCGGGCTCCAGGAACTCGAACAGCTGGTGACCGAACTCGAATCGGGCCAGTTGCCGCTCGACCAGCTGCTCGGCAGCTACCAGCGCGGTGCGGTGCTGCTCGCGTTCTGCCGCGACAAGCTGCAGGCGGTCGAAGACCAGATCAAGGTGCTCGACGCGGGCGGCCTCAAGGTCTGGACCGGCGAATGACGGTCGCGGATGCCTTGCGCTGGGATGCCCGACGCCTTGCCGCGTGGAGCGATCCGCAGCTGGCGCGCGTCGAGGCCGCGCTGTCGCAATGGGTCGGCATCGACGCGCCGGTGCTGCTCGGCGACGCGATGCGCTATGCCGTGCTCGACGGCGGCAAGCGGCTGCGTCCCTTGCTGGTGTTCGCGGCCAGCGAGGCCGTCGGCGGCCAGGCCGAGGCCGCGCTGCGCGCTGCCTGCGCGGTCGAGCTGATCCATGCCTATTCGCTGGTGCACGACGACCTGCCGTGCATGGACAACGACGTGCTGCGCCGCGGCAAGCCGACCGTGCACGTGAAGTTCGGCGAAGCCGATGCACTCCTGGCCGGCGATGCCTTGCAGGCGCTGGCCTTCGAATTGCTCACGCCCGATGGCGACGGCATCGCGCCCGTGGTGCAGGCGACCCTGTGCCGCTTGTTGGCCCGTGCGGCCGGCAGCCAGGGCATGGCCGGCGGCCAAGCCATCGATCTCGCGAGCGTCGGCGTGGCGCTCGACGAGGCGCAGCTGCGCGAGATGCATCGGCTCAAGACCGGCGCCCTGCTGCAGGGCAGCGTCGAGATGGGCGCGGCTTGCGGCGGCACCATCGCGGCCGATGCGCTCGCGGCGCTGCGCGACTACGGTGCGGCCATCGGCCTCGCCTTCCAGGTGGTGGATGACATCCTCGACGTCGTCGCCGATTCGCAGACCCTGGGCAAGACCGCCGGCAAGGACGCCGCGAGCGACAAGCCCACCTACGTGTCCCTGCTCGGCCTCGACGGCGCGCGGGCCCAGGCCCGCGAACTGCTGGCCCAGGCGCTGGCCGCGCTCGATCGCAGCACGCTGGCCGATACCGGCGCGCTGCGCGCGCTGGCCCACATGGTCGTGGACCGCGACCGATAACAAAAAAGTCTCCCCATGGCTCCGTTGCTCCCCACGATCCACGATCCTTCCGTCCTGCGGCAGTTCGACCGCGCGCAGCTCAAGCAGCTGGCCGACGAAGTGCGCAGCTGCGTGCTCGACAACGTGTCGCGCACCGGCGGGCACCTGAGCTCCAACCTCGGCACGGTCGAGCTCACGGTCGCGCTGCACCATGTGTTCAACACGCCGCACGACCGGCTGGTGTGGGACGTGGGCCACCAGACCTATCCGCACAAGATCCTGACCGGCCGGCGCGAGCGCATGCCCACGCTGCGCCAGATCGGCGGCATCTCCGGCTTTCCGCAACGCACCGAGAGCGAGTACGACACCTTCGGCACCGCGCATTCGTCGACCAGCATCTCGGCCGCGCTCGGCATGGCGATGGCGGCCAAGCAGAAGGGCGAGGACCGCCACGCGGTCGCGATCATCGGCGACGGCGCGCTGACCGCCGGCATGGCCTTCGAGGCGCTCAACAACGCGGGGGTCTGCCACTGCAAGCTGCTGGTGATCCTGAACGACAACGACATGTCGATCAGCCCGCCGGTCGGCGCGCTCAACCGCTACCTCGCGCAGCTCATGAGCGGCAACTTCTACGCCGCGGCCAAGAACGTCGGCAAGACCGTGCTGCGCGCCGCGCCGCCGCTGTTCGAGCTGGCCAAGCGCTTCGAGCAGCATGCCAAGGGCATGGTGGTGCCGGCCACGCTGTTCGAGCAATTCGGCTTCAACTACGTCGGCCCGATCGACGGCCACGACATCGATTCGCTGGTGCCGACGCTCGAGAATCTCAAGCATCTCGAAGGCCCGCAGTTCCTGCACGTGGTCACCAAGAAGGGCCAGGGCTACAAGCTGGCCGAGGCCGATCCGGTGGCCTACCACGGGCCTTCCAAGTTCGATCCGGCGGTCGGCCTCGTCAAGCCCGCCACGGCGCCCAAGCAGACCTTCACGCAGGTCTTCGGCAGCTGGCTGTGCGACATGGCCGCGCAGGACGGCCGGCTGGTCGGCATCACGCCCGCGATGCGCGAGGGCTCGGGGCTGGTCGAGTTCGAGCAGCGCTTTCCCGAGCGCTACTACGACGTCGGCATCGCCGAGCAGCATGCGGTCACCTTCGCGGCCGGCCTGGCCTGCGAAGGGCTCAAGCCGGTGGTTGCGATCTATTCGACCTTCCTGCAGCGCGCCTACGACCAGCTGATCCACGACGTTGCGATCCAGAACCTGCCGGTGGTGTTCGCGCTCGACCGCGCCGGCCTGGTGGGTGCCGACGGCGCCACGCATGCGGGCGCCTACGACATCGCCTTCATCCGCTGCATTCCCAACATGAGCCTGGCCTGCCCGGCGGACGAGGCCGAGTGCCGGCAGCTGCTCTCCAGCGCCTTCGCGCAGAACCATCCGGTGGCGGTGCGCTATCCGCGCGGCGCTGGCGCCGGCGTCACGCCCGGTCTCACGCTCGACGCGCTGCCCTTCGGCAAGGGCGAAGTCCGCCGCGAAGGCAAGCGCATCGCCATCCTCGCTTTCGGCACCTTGCTCTATCCGGCGCTGAAGGCCGCAGAGGCGCTCGATGCCACGGTGCTCAACATGCGCTGGGCCAAGCCGCTCGACGTCGAGCTGCTGCTGCAGGTGGCCGGCACGCACGATGCCATCGTGACGATCGAGGAGGGTGCCGTCATGGGCGGCGCGGGCAGTGCCGTGCTGGAAGCCTTGCAGGCCGCGCAGGTGGACAAGCCCGTGCTGCAACTCGGCCTGCCCGATCGCTTCATCGAGCATGGCGACCCGGGCAAGCTGCTGGCCAGCATCGGCCTCGATGCGGCGGGCATCGAGCAATCGATCCGGCAGCGCTTCGGCGATGCGTCTGCCGCAGGGAAAACCCCCCCCGGCACGGTGTAAGCACTTTTTACAATCGCGCTCGACTCAACAAGTCAGCAACGCGGCCACAAGCCGCGTTCTCGTTTTTCAATGCACTCGGAGTGAATTCAATGGATCGTCGTTCCCTCATCAAAAACGCAGGCATCGCCGGCGTCCTCGCTGCCGGCATCGCGCCGGCAGTCCATGCGCAGGCCGCGGTTCGCTGGCGTCTGGCATCCAGCTTCCCGAAGTCGCTGGACACCATCTTCGGAACGGCCGAGACGTTCTCGAAAAAGGTGAGCGACATAACGGGCGGCAAGTTCCAGATCTCGGTGCATGCCAGTGGTGAGCTGATGCCGGCCTTGGGTGTGCTCGACGGCGTGCAGAACGCTTCGGTCGAGATGGCGCACACCGCGCCGTACTACTTCTACGGCAAGGACCCGACCTTCGCGTTGGGCTGTGCGGTGCCCTTCGGCATGAACACGCGCCAGATGAACGCATGGATGTACGAAGGCAACGGCCTGAAGCTGATGCGCGAGTTCTACGCCAAGTACAACGTCTTCAGTCTGCCGGGCGGCAATACGGGCGCGCAGATGGGCGGCTGGTTCCGCAAGGAAATCAAGTCGGTCGCCGACCTGAAGGGCCTGAAGTTCCGCACCAACCCGATCGCGGGCAAGGTGCTCGAGCCCTTCGGCATGATCCCGCAATCGATCCCGGGCGCCGACCTGTATCCCGCGCTCGAGAAGGGCACGATCGACGCGCTCGAGTGGGTCGGCCCGTACGACGATCAGAAGCTCGGCTTCAACAAGGTTGCGCCGTTCTACTACTACCCTGGCTGGTGGGAAGGCGGCCCGCAGCTGGACTTCTATATCAATAGCAAGGCATGGGAAGGCCTGCCGGCCGAATACAAGGCGGTGGTCGAGGTGGCTGCTGCGCATGCCCACGTCACGATGACGGCCAAGTACGATGCCAAGAACCCGATCGCGCTCAAGCAGCTGGTCGGTTCCGGCACCAAGCTGCGCCCCTTCACGCAGGACGTGATGAACGCGGCCTTCAAGTCGGCCCAGCAGATCTACGCGGACCTGAACAACAGCAACCCGGAGTGGAAGAAGGTCTACACCGACTACGCCAAGTTCCTGGCCGACCAGAATGCCTGGTTCCGCTTCACCGAAGGCACCTACGATCGCTTCATGCAGCAGCAGAAGCTCTGAGCGCGCTTCGCTTCAAGACAAAAAGCCCCGCCGGTTACGGCGGGGCTTTTTTCATGGCGATGCGCTCGGCGACGCGTTCGGCAAAGCCCGTGAGCAGCCGCGCGTCGGCCGAATGGAACCAGGTGACGGCGCCATTGCGGCGGCGCACCAGCAGGCGCGGCGCAATGACACGCTCGAGCCAGCGCCAGTGCACGAGCTTGAGTTGCGCCACGTCGGCCGCATGCTCGCGCTTGGTCCAGAGCCAGGTCTGCGTGAGCACATCGCCTTCGAGGCGCGTGCGGCTGTAGACGATCCAGTAGCCGACCCAGAGGATGCACAGGGCCGCCACTCCAAAAACCAGGAGGCTGGGCGTGGACCAGTCGACGCTCCGCAGCGACGGCAGGCTCCAGAGGCCGAAGCCGATCAGGTCGATCACCAGAACGACCGCCAGCGTTCGCACGAAAGGCGGGTAGGCCGGGCTCTCCAGCGCGACAGGGGCGTCGACTGCGTCGCTCACTGCTTCTTGTCGGCGCCAGGGCTCGGGGGCTCGGGCTCCGGCATCGGCAGGGCGTCGGGCTCGGCCGGCTTCTGGGTGCCGAACGGATCTTCCATGTTGATGCTGCTGCCCGGCCCCTGCGAGTCGGCCGGCATCTCGAGCTGCACCTTGTCGACGTCGACCTCGATCTTCTTGTCGAGGAACACGGTAACGGCCTGCGGGAAGAAGATCACGATCGCCACCAGCAGCAGCTGCAGCCCGACCCACGGGATCGCGCCCAGGTAGATGTCGCGCGAATCGATCTTGCGCGGCAGCGCGTTGTTCTTGAACAGCGTGTCGGCGATGCCGCGCAGGTAGAACAGCGCGAAGCCGAAGGGCGGATGCATGAAGGAGGTCTGCATGTTCACGCACAAGAGCACGCCGAACCACACCATGTCGATGCCGAGCTTGGCCGCGACCGGCCCGAGCATCGGCAGGATGATGAAGGCGATCTCGAAGAAGTCGAGGAAGAAGGCCAGGAAGAAGACGAAGATGTTGACGACGATCAGGAAGCCGATCTGTCCGCCGGGCAGGCCCGAGAGCATGTGCTCGATCCACTTCGCGCCGTCCACGCCCTGGAACACGAGCGAGAACACGCGCGAGCCGATCAGGATGAAGACCACCATGGCGGTGAGGCGCATGGTGCCGTTCATCGCTTCCTTGAGCATCGGCCAGTTGAGCCGCCGGTGGAGCGCGGCCAGCAGCAGCGAGCCGACGGCGCCCATCGCGCCGGCCTCGGTCGGCGTCGCGATCGCATGCTCCATGAAGGGCAGGCCGCCCATCGAGCCGAGCACGGCGAAGATCAGGATGGCCGAGGGGATGATGCCGCGCAGGCACTTGCCCCACAGCGCCCAGCCGACGAGCGTGCGTGCGGTGACCGGCACGCCGGGCACGTAGCTCGGGCGGATGCGCGAAACCAGGAAGGTGTAGAGCGCGAAGATCAGCACCTGCAGGATCGAGGGCCCCCACGCGCCCTTGTACATCTGGCCGACGTCGGTGCCGAGCTGGTCGGCCATGACGATCAGCACGAGGGAAGGCGGCACCAGCTGCGTGATGGTGCCCGAGGCCGCCAGCACGCCGGTGGAGTAGCGCATGTTGTAGCCGTAGCGCATCATCACCGGCAGCGAGATCATCGCCATCGCGATCACCTGGCCGGCCACGGTGCCGGTGATGGCGCCGAGGATGAAGCCGACGATGATCACCGAGTAGCCGAGGCCGCCGCGCACCGGGCCGAAGAGCTGGCCCATCGAGTCGAGCATGTCCTCGGCCAGGCCGCACTTCTCGAGCACGGAGCCCATCAGCGTGAAGAAGGGGATTGCCAGCAACGTCTCGTTGGACAGGATGCCGAACACGTTGAGCGGCAGGTTGGCCATGAAGCCGGCCGGGAACCAGCCCATCTCGATCGCGATGAAGCCGCTGAGCAGGCCCAGCGCCGAGAGCGAAAACGCGACCGGAAAACCGATCAGCATGATCACGATCAGCCCCGCGAACATGATCGGGGCGAAATTTTCCATCTGCATTTCTTATCCTGCGAAGCGGTGCGTGGGACAGCGGGGACTCGTGGCGGCGGTGCTCACTGCACCGGCTTCTCGTAGTGCGTGTCCATCTCGATCAGGCCGCGCAGGTAGGCGACGCGCTTGATGATTTCCGCCACGCCCTGCAGGAACATGGCGCCGAAGCCCAGCGGCATCATCAAGGCCGCGGGCCAGCGGATGAGGCCGCCGATGTTGCCCGACATCTCACCGCTCCTGAGCATGCCGAGGAAGAAGGGGAGGGTCAGCCAGAAGAGCAGGCCCATCACCGGCAGCAGGAAGAAGACCAGGCCGAAGAGGTCGACGTACACCGGGCCATTGCGCCTGAGCTTGCCGTAGATGATGTCCACGCGCACGTGTTCGTTGAGCTTGAGCACGAGCGGCGCGCCGAGCATCACGGTGGCGGCGAACAGGTACCACTGGATCTCGAGCCACGCATTGGAGCTGAAGTCCAGGCCGTAGCGCACGAAGGCGTTGCCGGCGGAGATCACCGAGGCGGCGAGGACGGCCCACGCCGCCACCTTGCCGAACTGGGCACTGATCCAGTCCATGGCCAGCGCGAATTTGAGGAATGCGGACAAGGCTTGTCTCCCTGCGGGAAAAGTTCTGGCGCCAGTCGGGGGGGGGGTCGGCGCAAAGCCCGCAATGGTAACGCCGTGCTGCAAGGCCTCGACAGGGCGCGAGCGACGGGTTTACCCGTGGAGTTCCATGGCCGTAGCGAGCCGCAAGGCAGGTGGCCATAATGGCCCATGCCTTCGAGCCCGCCGTCCAGCACGCCCTTCGGCACCCCCAGCCTGCCTTTTTCGATCGATTCGCCCGACATGCGTCGTGCGGGCCGCGAACTGCTCTCGCTGGCGCTGATCGATGCGCGCAATTACACGCTGCATCTGCTTTCGCTTTACGAACAGGCGCTGGGTTCTGCTGCGTTGGCCGTTCCCCGCCAGGACGGGGTCGAGCCGCCGGTGTGGTTGGCCGGCCACATCGGCTGGTTCGCGGAATGGTGGATCGGGCGCAATACCCAGCGCGCCTTCGGGGTCGACTGCCCGGTGCGTCCGACGCGGCTGGCTGCGATCGAACCGCAGGCCGACGCGTGCTGGAATCCGGCGCAGATCGCCTGGGTGGACCGCTGGTCGCCCCAGCTGCCCGATCTCGCGCAGACCAAGGCCTATCTGCTCGACACGCTGGAAAGCACGCTCGAACTGCTCGAACATGCAGTCGAGACCGATACCGGTCTTTACTTCTACCGGCTCGCGCTGTTCCACGAAGACTTGCGCGGTGAGCAACTGGTGGTGATGGCCCAGACGCTGGGTTTGCCGCTGGGCATCGAGCAGGAGCCGGCCGCGGTCGAGCGCGAGCCGCTCCTCATGCCGGCCACCGCCTGGGAGCTGGGCGTGGCCGACGCCGGCTTCGCGTTCGCGCAGGAGCGAGGCGTGCTCCAGGTCGAAGTGCCGGAGTTCGAGATCGACGCCCAGCCCGTCACCTGGAGCCAGTACGTGGAATTCGTCGACGACGGCGGCTACGACCGCGAGGACTTGTGGCATCCCGAAGGACTCCTGTGGCTCGAGCGGCAGGCCGAAGGGCGGCGCGGCCCGCGCCATGTGGCCCAGATCGGCGCCGCGCGCCATGGTGCCGGCGGTTCCGTGCTGCAGCAGCGTTTCGGCCGGACGGTGCGCGCGGCGGGCAACCAGAGCGCGGTGCACGTGGCCTGGTGGGAGGCCGATGCCTGGGCGCGCTGGGCCGGGCGCCGTCTTGCGACCGAGGTGGAGTGGGAAATCGCGGCCCACACCGCCGCGCGCCGCGGCTTCCGCTGGGCCGACGTCCATGAATGGACCGCGGGCACGCTGAAGCCCTGGCCGGGCTTCCGTGCCGATCCCTGGAGCGGCGGCACCGAGTTCGATCCGCAGCCGGTCTTCGGCCAGGCCCACGTGCTGCGCGGCGCATCGCTCGCCACGCGCGCGCGCCTGCGCTCGCCGAAGCGCCGCGGCTTTGCGATGCCGCAGCGCGACGACGGTTTCTTCGGGTTCCGCACTTGCGCATATTGACAACAACATCAACGGAAAGGGCGCTGCCGAATGGCTCGCGTGCGTGACCCGGCCGGCTACGACGGCCAGCGAGAAATGATTCTTTCCAATGCGGCGCAGCTGTTCGCGCAGCGCGGCTTTGCGGGTACTTCGATGAACGAGGTGGCCGCAGCCTGCGGCGTGTCGAAGGCCACGCTCTATCACTACGTGCGCGACAAGCACGACCTGGCGGTGCGCATCGCCGAGGAGCACGTGCAGAGGCTCGAGTCGGTGGTGCAGGAGGTGCTGCGCGAGCACCAGGCGCCCGAGGCCCGGCTCGCCGAACTCATCCGGCGCTTCGTGGCGGAGTACGCGATTGCCCAGAACGCCCAGCGCGTGCTGACCGAAGACGTGCGCTTCCTGCGCGAAGAGGACCAGGAGCGCATCTTGAACGTGGAGCGGCGCGTGGTCGCGGCCTTCGCGCGCACCATCGCCGAGGTGCGCGGCGAGGATCCGCAAAGCAAGCTCGGCAAGCCGATGGCGATGCTGCTGTTCGGCATGATCAACTGGATGTTCACCTGGCTCAAGCCGGGGCGCGAACTCGATCACGACGCGATCGGCGCGATGGTGTCCGAACTCTTCTTCGGCGGCGTTCGGGCCGTGACGCTTCCGGAGGCGCTCGCGGCCGATCAGCGGCATGCCACAATCCGCGGCACCCCCGCAGCGTAGACCTCACATGAGCATCAAGAGCGACAAATGGATCCGGCGCATGGCCGAGAAGAACGGCATGATCGAGCCCTTCGAACCAGGCCAGATCCGCGAGCAGGACGGCCATCGCATCATCAGCTACGGCACCTCGAGCTACGGCTACGACATCCGCTGCGCGCCCGAGTTCAAGGTCTTCACCAACATCCACAGCACGGTGGTCGATCCGAAGAACTTCGACGAGAAGAGCTTCGTCGATTTCCATGGCGACAGCTGCATCATCCCGCCCAACAGCTTCGCGCTGGCACGCACGATGGAGTACTTCCGCATCCCGCGCAACGTGCTGACCATCTGCCTGGGCAAGAGCACCTATGCGCGCTGCGGCATCATCGTCAACGTCACGCCCTTCGAGCCCGAATGGGAAGGCTACGTGACGCTGGAATTCAGCAACACCACGCCGCTGCCGGCCAAGATCTATGCCGGCGAGGGTTGCGCGCAGGTGCTGTTCTTCGAGAGTGACGAGGTCTGCGAAACGAGCTACAAAGACCGCGGCGGCAAGTACCAGGGCCAGCGGGGTGTGACACTGCCGAAGGCCTGAGCAGGAGAGCGTCATGAAGTGGGAAGGCAACCGCGAATCCGACAACGTGGAAGACCGCCGGGACGAAGGCGGCGGCGGCTTCGGCGGCTTGCCGATCGGCGGGCGGAGTGTCGGCATCGGCACCATCGTCGTGGCACTGCTTGCGGGCTGGATCTTCGGCATCAATCCGCTCACGCTGCTCAGCATGTTCGCCGGCGGCGGCGAAGCGCCGATCGTCCAGCAGCAGCAGCGGGCTCCGGCGCCGCCGGCCAACGACGAGGCGGCACGCTTCGTCTCGGTCGTGCTGGCCGACACCGAGGACGTCTGGACCCCGATCTTCCAGCAGGCCGGTTCGACCTACCGCCAGCCCAGGCTGGTGTTGTTCCGCGGCGCCACGCCCACGGCCTGCGGCACCGGCCAGAGCGCCATGGGTCCCTTCTACTGTCCGGGCGACCAGAAGGTCTACATCGATCTCGGCTTCTTCGACACCCTGAAGCGCGAACTCGGCGCCCCGGGCGAGTTCGCGCAGGCCTACGTGATCGCGCATGAGGTCGGCCACCATGTGCAGAACCAGCTCGGCATCACGGGCAAGGTCGATTCGATGCGCGGCCGCATCAGCCAGGCCGACAGCAATGCGCTGAGCGTGCGCGTCGAACTGCAAGCCGACTGTTTCGCCGGCGTCTGGGCCAACAAGGCGCAGAACGCGCGCCAGATCCTCGAGCAGGGCGACGTGGAGTCGGCGATGAACGCCGCCGCGAAGATCGGCGACGACGCGCTGCAGCGTTCGGCCGGCCGGGCGGTGGTGCCCGACAGCTTCACCCACGGCACCAGCGCCCAGCGCCAGCGCTGGTTCACGAACGGGCTGAAGAGTGGTTCGATGAAGGCCTGCGACACTTTCAATACCCGCAATCTTTGAGGCGCAGGGGCTCGATGGCCCGTTTTTACTGCGATGCCTGCTATCGAAAAGATAGCTGGCCGCGAAGTCACCGCACTGTCATCGCCGTCTTTTGCCGCAGTGCGACAATACCCGGCTTCATGACAAGCTCCTTCTCCAATCTTTCCCTGGCCGAACCGCTGGCGCGCGCCGTGGCCGAAATGGGCTACGAAACCATGACGCCGATCCAGGAGCAGGCCATTCCGGTGGTCCTCGCGGGCCAGGACGTGATGGGCGCGGCGCAGACCGGCACCGGGAAAACCGCTGCCTTCTCGCTGCCGCTTTTGCAGCGCATGCTCAAGCACGAGAACAGCTCGACCTCGCCGGCGCGCCATCCGGTGCGTGCCCTGGTGCTCCTGCCCACGCGCGAGCTGGCGGACCAGGTGGCGCAGCAGGTCAAGCTCTACGCCAAGCACACCCAGTTGCGCAGCGCGGTGGTGTTCGGCGGCATCGACATGAAGCCGCAGACGCTGGAACTCAAGAAGGGCGTCGAGGTGCTGGTCGCCACGCCGGGCCGGCTGCTGGACCATATCGAAGCCAAGAACGCGGTGCTCAACCAGGTCGAATACGTGGTGCTCGACGAGGCCGACCGCATGCTCGACATCGGCTTCCTGCCCGACCTGCAGCGCATCCTCTCGTTCCTGCCCAAGCAGCGCACCACTTTGCTGTTCTCGGCCACCTTCTCGCCCGAGATCAAGCGTCTCGCGGGCAGCTACCTGCAGAACCCGGTCACCATCGAGGTGGCGCGGCCGAACGAAACCGCTTCCACCGTCGAACAGCATTTCTACAGCGTGAGCGACGACGACAAGCGCCGCGCGCTCAAGCAGATCCTGAAGCAGCGCGGCCTCAAGCAAGCCTTCGTCTTTGTCAACAGCAAGCTGGGCTGCGCGCGGCTTGCGCGTTCGCTCGAACGCGAAGGTTTGAATACCACCGCCCTGCACGGCGACAAGAGCCAGGACGAGCGCCTGAAGGCGCTCGCGGCCTTCAAGGCCGGCGAGGTCGACCTGCTGGTGGCCACCGACGTCGCGGCGCGCGGCCTCGACATCAAGGACGTGCCGGCGGTCTTCAACTTCGACATTCCGTTCAACGCCGAAGACTACGTGCACCGCATCGGCCGCACCGGCCGCGCCGGCGCCTCCGGCCTGGCGGTGAGCTTCGCGAGCGGCGGCAACGACGTGCGCCTGGTGGCCGACATCGAGAAGCTGATCAAGAAGAAGATCGAGCTGGAACCGATCGAGTTCGAGGAAGACCGCCCGCGCGGCCGCATCAACGACGGCCGCCGCCACTGGCGCGACGAAGGCGAGGCCGGCGATGCGCGCGACGTGCTCGACCAGCCGCGCGAACGCAGCGAAGCCCGTCCTGTGCGCAGTGGCCGGCCGCACCGCGCACCCGCGGCACCGCGCGATCCCTTCTTCGAGCAGCCCTACGAAACGCCGGAGCGCGAAGCCGCGCCGGCCTGGGAAGCGGCCGCCAAGACCACGCCCTCGCGCGGCATCTCGAGCAACATCAAGAGCAAGCGCAAGGTCGCGGCGCTGTTCAAGACCGCAGCACAGCCGAATTAGGGGCTCAGCCCGGCTTCTGCGCTGCCGGGCAGCGGGCCTGGATCAGTTCGCGCTCCTCGAGCGTCGCGCCCATGCGCACCGCGCTCAGGCAGCCGCCCCAGACGCAACCGGTATCGGTGGACAACAGGTCGGGCCGAGAGAGCCAGCCCAGCGTCGACCAGTGCCCGCAGGCGATGGTGGCGGCTTGCGTCCTGCGGCCAGGCACGTCGAACCACGGCATGAAACCCGCGGGCGCGGACGCGGTCCCGTCCTTGGTTTCGAATTCCATCAGGCCATCCGTCGTACAGAAACGCAGCCGCGTGAGCGCATTGACGATCGCGCGCAGCCGCGCATGGCCACTGAGCGTGTCGCTCCACTGCGCGGGCTCGTTGCCGTACATCTCGTGCAGGAATTCGCCGGATGCGGAACCGCGCAGCACCGACTCGACCTCGGCCGCGTAGACCAGCGTATCGGCCACGCTCCACTGCGGCAGCACGCCCGCATGCACCATCAGCAGGTCGCCGCCGCCCACCGAGCGGTGCAGCGCCATGGGCTGCTGGCGCAGCCAGTCGAGCAGGGCCTCGCGGTCGGGCGCTTCGAGCACGCCGTGCAGCGTGTCCTTGCGCCCGAGCTTGCGCGCGCCCTGTGCGACGCCGAGCAGGTGCAAGTCGTGGTTGCCGAGCACGGTCTTCGCCGCGCCGCCGTAGCGCTGCACGCGCCGCAGCACCTCGGCCGACGCGGGGCCGCGGTTGACCAGGTCGCCCAGGAGCACCAGGGTGTCGCGGCTGGGAGAGAAAGCGATGTCGTCGAGCAGGCGCTGCAGGGGCTCGTCGCAGCCCTGCACATCGCCGATCAGGTAGAGTGCCATCTCCCCATTCTCTCCCGCATACATGGATGTTTTTCTGCTGGCCTTGCTGACCACGCTCAACGCGTTGTTCGCAATGTCCGAAATGGCCCTTTCCACCAGTCGTCGAGCGCGGCTCGCGGCGCTGGCCGAAGCGGGGGATACGGGGGCGGAGGCTGCGCTCAAGCTGATGGAGGATCCGACGCAGTTTCTCTCCAGCGTGCAGATCGGCATCACCTCGATCGGCATGTTGAGCGGCATCGTCGGCGAGGCGGCCTTCGCGGCGCCGCTCGCGTACTGGATGGAAGGGCTGGGTCTGGGTGCGGGCGGTGCGAGCTTCGTGTCGACGGCCATCGTGGTGACCTGCATCACCTTCTTCACGATCGTCTTCGGCGAGCTGGTGCCCAAGCGCATCGGCCAGCTCTACCCCGAGCCGGTGGCGCGCTACGTGGCGCGGCCGATGCGCGCGCTGGCCACCGCCGCCAAGCCCTTCGTGCTTTTGCTGTCGGGTGCCACGGCCGCCATGCTCAAGTTGCTGCGCATCGATTCGAGCGCGGCCCGCATGATGACCGAGGAGGAGATTTCCGCCAGCCTCGAGGAAGGCGTCGATGCCGGCGTGATCGAAATGCACGAGCACCAGATGGTGCGCAATGTGTTCCATCTCGATGATCGCCGGCTGAGCTCGCTGATGGTGCCGCGTGCCGATATCGAATGGCTGGAGGCCTCTTTCACCGTCGCGCAGAGCCTGCAGAAGGTGTCTGCTGCGAGCGCGCTCAACCTGGTCCACTCCTGGTACCCGGTGTGCCGCACCTCGCTGGACGATGTGGTGGGCGTGATCAGCGTGGCGCACCTGTTGACGTTGAGCCCGACGCACGAGGGCACCATCGAGTCGGTGGTGCAGCCCGCGGTGTTCGTGCCCGAGACGCTCACCGGCATGGAGCTGCTGGAGCAGTTCCGCACGCGCGCCGGCCGGCTGGTGTTCGTGGTCGACGAATACGGCGTGGTGCAGGGCCTCATGACGCCGCGCGACTTGCTGGAAGCGATCACCGGCGAGCTGCAGACCGCCACCCAGGGCGATGCCTGGGCCCACGAACGGCCCGACGGCGTGTGGGAGCTCGACGGCCTGATGCCGGTGTCCGAACTGCGCGCGCGGCTCGGCATCCGCGAGCTGCCCGAGGAGGAGCGCGGGCGCTACAACACCGTGGCGGGTTTGCTGATCTTCGTCTCCGGCCATCTGCCCGAGCTCGGCGAGCGCATCGATTGCGAGGACTGGAACTTCGAGATCACTGCGATCGACGGCAGGCGCATCGACCGCGTGCTGGCGCGTCCGCTCAGCGTGGCCGCGCACGCCGCGAGCTGATCGCCGGCGGCGTCGAGCAAAAGCCTATCCGCCGAGCCTCATTTTCACCGGGGGTACGGATGCGCCGGCCGCCATTTCCAGGGCGGTACGGGGTCGCGTTCGGCCCACAAGCCCACGCGCCTGGCCCTGGCCTCGCGTTCGGCGAAGCCGTACTGGCCGCGCTCGGTCGGGCTCTGCTCCGAGGCATGGGCGCGCGACCACCAGGCCATGCCGAGGGTGAGCATGGCGAGACCGACATCGAGCGTCTTCGGGCAGCGGGCGTCGGTGCAGGACGCGGGCGCCACCCACACTTCGCAGACGCGACGGTCGTAGCGGTCGGTCTGGCCGCAGTCCAGCCGCGCGGTCTTGCGGTAGGCGATGTCCGAAAGCGCGCGCTTGGCGCGGCGGCCGTAGGGTTGGCCGATCTCGGGCGCATCGATGGCATGCAGCCGCACGGTGAGCCGGCGGTAGGCGTCGGGCTCGCCGCAACGAAGCTTGAGGGTGTCGCCGTCGCTGACGGCGACGACGAGGCAGAGGAGGGCAGCAGAAAGCATGGAGGCAAACCGGGCGATGCTAACGCGACTTCCCGGCGCCAGAGCCCCCTGATCAGCCCTCGCATGCGCGCTGGAGTTCGGCGGGGCATCGATGAAATGGCGAAGCGCTTGTCCCGGTTGTGAGAATCAGCCTTGCACGCCGGTCGGCCTGTGGCTTCAAAGCCCCGAATGGCGAGGTTTGCATGCGAATTCCTCAAAAGTCGCTTTGGAAAGTAACTATTTGTGTGATTCAATCGACCCCCGGAGTGAGGACCAGTCGAGGGATTTCATGAAGAAACTGCTGAGCATCGTGTGCGCGACAGCCTTGGTCTGTGGATGCGCAACCCGGCCCCAGGAGGGCCCCGGTTCGGGTTCCGGCGCGGACTACGTGCCCATGGTGGCGCCGTCGGCGGTCGAAAGCTCGGTCTACGACCAGGACGTGGCCAAGTGCCGCGCGAACGCGAAGAACGTGCCTTTCAATGCCAGCCAGCACGACGATGCGCTGGTCGTGGTCGACGGGGGCGTGATCGGCGTCGGCATCCTGCAAGGGTGGCCGACGCTCGTCGGCGGCGTGGTGATCGGCGGGCTGGTCGGCTTCAACCACTGGGTCTACACGCCCGAGCGGCGCGCCTGGAAGACCAAGCAGGAAACCGTGATGGCCAACTGCATGGCGCAAAAGGGCTACATCAACACCGACCCTAGCGTGCGCGTCACCTGGGTGCCGCCTGCACTGCGGGCGGTGGAAAGCATCCGGCCCACGGGCCGGGACACCTACAACGTGGAGCAGCTCGCCAAGGCGCAGCGTTGCAATGCCACGCCGCAGGCGACGCTGGTGGAGAAGGGGCCGGGCTTCGAGCGCCACACCGTGGCCTGCACCAACGGCCAGGTCATGGCGGTGCGCTGCGAGTTCGGCCAATGCCGGGTGAGCCAGATGACGGCGCTGCGCAGCTAGTCGCCAGCAGCCAATACCGCTTGTAGAGCGGGCCCCCTAGTCGATCTTCAGCACGCGGCTGGAGCTCCCCTGCCGCTTGGGCAGCGTGAGGCGCAGCACGCCGTCCTCCAGCTTGGCGACGGCGGTCTTTTCGTCCACGTCGCTGCCGAGCGTGAAGCCGCGCGACACGCTGCCGTGATAGGTTTCTTTCGTCAGCGTGCGGCCGTGCTTTTCTTCCAGCTCCTTCTTGATCTCGGCGGCGATGGAGACGTAGTTGCCGTCGATCGAGACGCGGATGTCCTCCTTCTTCGCGCCCGGGATCTCCGCGCTGACCAGGTATTCCTTGTCGTTCTCGCTGATGTCGACGCGAATGTCGGACGGCACGTCCACCTCATCCAGCATCTGCAGCGGCCGCGCCCAGCGGCGCATCATTTCGGGGAACAGGTTGTCGATGCGCTCGAGACGGGTAAAGGCATTCATGGTGAATGGCTCCAGGTAGGTTGAACAACACGTCGCTCCGTTCCATGATTCATGAACGGCGACACCCAAGGAATATGGTCGACCCTTGCCAAGCCCCTGGCGTGCCCGCGGAATTCGGCTAGCGGAAGAGAGATGGCCCAACGATTCGATGTCTGCAACGGCGATGCCGACGGCCTGTGCGCTGCCGTGCAATGGCGGCTGCACGAGCCCGCGCCCGCGGCGCTGCTGACCGGCCTGAAGCGCGAGATCGCGCTCGTCGGGCGCGTGCCCGCGAAGGCCGGCGACGAGCTCAATGTCTTCGACCTGTCGATGCGGCCCAACCGGGGGGCCTTGCAGCGCCTGCTCGACGCCGGCGTGCGCGTGCGCTATTTCGACCATCACGTGGTGGAGGACATGCCCGCGCACCCGCTGCTCGAGTCGCACGTCGACACCGCCACTGACGTCTGCACCAGCCTGCTCGTCGACCGCCATCTCGGCGGCACCTTTCGCGCCTGGGCGCTGGTGGGCATCTACGGCGACAACCTGGCCGCGGTCGCCGACCGGCTGGCGCTCGATTCGAACGTCGACGCCGGCGACTGCGCGCTGCTGCGGCGGCTCGGGGAAGCGATCAACTACAACGCCTACGGCGACGAGGAGCGCGACGTGCACATCGCGCCGCGCGACTTGCACGCCATCATGCTGCGCTACCGCGACCCGCGCGACATGCTGGCCTACGAGCCCGTGGTCGACGAGATCGATGCGCAGCGCCACAGCGATCTGCAGCAGGCGCTTGCCGTTGCCCCGCTCTGGCAGGATGCGGGCGCCAGCGTGCGCGTGCTGCCGGATGCGCCATGGAGCCGCCGCGTGCTCGGTTGCATCGCCAACGAGCTCGCGAACGCCGAGCCGCAGCGCGCCCATGCGGTGCTCAAGCAGCAGGGCAAGGGCTATTCCGTCAGCGTGCGCGCGCCGCTGGCGTCGCCGTCGGGCGCCCACGCGCTGTGCAGCCGCTTCGGCGGCGGCGGGCGGGCTCGGGCCGCCGGCATCGACGGGCTTGCGCAGGATGAGCTGGAGCGCTTTATCTGCGCCTTCGCGAACGCACGCTGGGGCGAGCCGCCCGGCCCCTGACGCACATCGGTCGCCTCGACGAAGATGCAGGACGCATCAGGAGCGAAACCATGGATCCTCAGGCCAACTCGACGAGTTCGATCAGTGCGCCCGCGCTGCCGCTGCAGCCGATCAGCGAGGAAGTGCTGCTCGAGAAGTACGCCAAGGGCAATGAACGCAGCATCGACGACGTTCGCCGCCGTGTCGCGCGGGCATTGGCGCAGGCCGAGCCGCCCGAGGCACGTGCGCAGTGGGAAGCGCGCTTCCTGCAGGCCTTGCAGGACGGCTTCCTGCCCGCGGGGCGCATCAATTCGGCGGCCGGCACGGCGTTGTCCGCCACGCTGATCAACTGCTTCGTGCAGCCGGTCGGCGACTCGATCGCGCAGGAGGAAGAAGGCCATCCGGGCATCTACACCGCGCTCACCGAGGCCGCCGAGACCATGCGCCGCGGCGGTGGCGTGGGCTACGACTTCTCGCGCATCCGGCCGCGCGGCGCCTGGGTCGGCAGCACGCAGTCGAGCGCCTCGGGGCCGGTGTCGTACATGCGGGTGTTCGACCGCTCCTGCGAGACGGTCGAATCGGCCGGCGCGCGCCGCGGCGCGCAGATGGGCGTGCTGCGCTGCGATCATCCGGACATCGACGAGTTCGTGCATGCCAAGGACCGGGGCGACCTGGCCAACTTCAACATCTCGGTGGGACTGACCGACGCCTTCATGCAGGCCGTGCAGGAGGACCGGCCGGTCGATCTGGTGCACCGCGCGGCGCCGGGCCCGCGGCAGAAGGCCGGCGGCGCCTACCAGCGCGACGACGGCCTGTGGGTCTATCGCACGCTGCCGGCGCGCGCGCTGTGGGAGCAGATCATGCGTTCGACCTACGACCATGCCGAGCCCGGCGTGCTGTTCCTCGACCGCATCAACGCCGACAACAACCTCTCGTACTGCGAGACCATCGCCGCCACCAACCCCTGCGGCGAGCAGCCTTTGCCGCCCTACGGTTGCTGCTGCCTCGGCTCGATCGACCTGACGCGCTTCGTGCGCGATCCCTTCGAGCCGGCCGCGCGCTTCGACGAGGAGGCCTTCGCGCGCCTGGCCCGCATGGCCGTGCGCATGCTCGACAACGTGCTCGACATCAGCGTCTGGCCGCTGGAGCGCCAGCGCGAAGACGCGCGCAACAAGCGCCGCATCGGCCTCGGCTTCACCGGCCTGGGCGATGCGCTCGTCATGCTGAACCTGCGCTACGACAGCGCCGCCGCGCGCGCCGCGGCGCGCCGTATTGCCGAAGTGCTGCGCGATGCGGCCTACGGTGCGTCCGCGGACCTGGCGGCCGAGCGCGGCGCCTTCCCGCTCTTCAACGCCGACCTCTACTTGCGCCGCGGTACCTTCGCCTCGCGCCTGCCAGCGCCGTTGAAGGAGCGCATCCGCGCTGCAGGCCTGCGCAATTCGCACCTGCTTTCCATCGCGCCGACCGGCACCATCAGCCTGGCCTTTGCCGACAACGCGAGCAACGGCGTCGAGCCGGCGTTCTCGTGGACCTACACGCGCCGCAAGCGCAGCGCCGAGGGCACTTTCGAAGAACACGTGGTCGAAGACCATGCCTGGCGGCTGTACCGGCATCTGAAGGGCGAGCAGGCGCCGCTCACCGAGGCCTTCGTCACCGCGCTGCAGATGAGCGCGCAGGCGCACGAGGAGATGGTCGCGGCGGTGGCGCCTTACGTCGATACCGGCATCTCGAAGACCGTCAACGTGCCGGCCGACTACCCGTATGCGGATTTCCAGGATCTGTACCTGCGGGCATGGAAGTCCGGCCTGAAGGGACTCGCGACCTACCGGCCCAACACGGTGCTCGGCGCGGTGCTCAGCGTCGATGCAGCCGCCGCGGCGAAGGCGCAGGCGCCGGCAACGCTCGACGCCCCGCACCTGAACCAGCGCCTCGCGCTCGAACGCATGCCGCGGCCGGTGCTGGCCTCGCTGCGCTGGCCCGGGCGCCCGGAGCTGCCCGGCGGCAACGCGGCCTGGACCTACATGGTCCGGCATCCCTTCGGCGAATTCGCGCTCTTCATCGGCGAGCTGCCCGAGGACGGCAAGCCCGCGCCCTTCGAGGTTTGGATCAACGGTGCCGAACAGCCGCGCGGGCTCGGCGCGCTGGCCAAGACCTTGTCGATGGACCTGCGCGCCAAGGACGCGGCCTGGGTGCGCCTGAAGCTCGATGCGCTGGCCACCGTGCAGGAAGAGCGCGCGTTCGAGATGCCCTTTCCGCCCCATGGGGAGATGCGCCGTTTTCCCGGTGTGGTGGCCGCCACGGCCGCCGTGATCCGCTGGCGTTGCGAGCAGTTGGGGCTGTGGGCGGAGGGCGAATCCGCGCCCACGCCGGTGATCGACGCGATGTTCAGCCGCGAGGAGCCGCAGACCGGCCCGAACGGAACGCTCGCCTGGTCGGTGGACGTGCACAACCCGGCCAGCGACGAGGCCTTCGCGCTGACGCTCAAGGAGGTGCTGGTGCCGGACGGGCAGGGCGGCACGGTCACCCGGCCTTGCGCGCTGGGGCTTTCGGGCAACTGCCCGCGCGCGATGGACGGGCTCGCGCGCGTGCTCTCGCTCGACATGCGCGTGCTCGACCCGGCATGGATCGGCATGAAGCTGCGCAAGCTCTTGAACTACGCCGAGCCGCTCGGTCACTTCATGGCTTTCGTGCCGGGCTTGCCGCACGGCCAGCAGCGGCAGCAGACCTGGCCCTCGACGGTGGCGTACCTGGCGCGCCTGATCATCCACCGCTACGCGATGCTCGGCGTGCTGGACGAAGAGGGCTACCCGCTGCAGGAGATGGGCATCCTGCAGCTGCCGGCATCCACGCCCATGCAGGCGGAGCCGATGGCCGGCGCGCGCTGCCCGGAGTGCGGCAACGCGACGATGATCCAGAAGGACGGCTGCGACTTCTGCACCGCCTGCGGACACATCGGCAGTTGCGGCTAGCGGGGTTCAGTCCCGCTGGGGAATGCCCAGGCCTCGCGCGACGGCCGGCCGTGCGAGAAACATCTCCAGCGCCCGCGTGACCTGCGGGAAGTTCCGGATCTCGACCAGGTCCGCCGCTTCGTAGAAACCGATCAAATTGCGCACCCAGGGAAAGGTGGCGATGTCGGCGATGCTGTAGGCATCGCCCATGATCCAGCTGCGGCCCGCGAGCCGCCCTTCGAGCACGCCGAGCAGGCGCTTGGCCTCCTCGACGTAGCGGTCGCGCGGGCGCTTGTCTTCGTAGTCCTTGCCGGCGAACTTGTTGAAGAAGCCGAGCTGGCCGAACATCGGACCGATGCCGCCCATCTGGAACATCAGCCACTGGATGGTTTCCCAGCGGCCGGCCGCGTCCTTCGGCATGAGCTGGCCAGTCTTGTCCGCGAGGTAGAGAAGGATCGCGCCCGATTCGAACAAGGCCAGCGGCTTGCCGCCCGGACCGTCGGGATCGAGGATGGCCGGGATCTTGTTGTTGGGATTGAGCGAGAGGAACTCGGGCGACATCTGGTCGTTCGTCGAGAAGCTGACCAGATGCGGCTCGTAGGGCAGGCCGGTCTCTTCGAGCATGATCGAGACCTTGACACCGTTGGGCGTCGGCAGGGAATAGAGCTGCAGCCGATCGGGATGCCGGGCGGGCCATTTCTTGGTGATCGGAAAAGCCGATAGGTCGTTCATGGTGTTGCGTGTCCTTGATGCCGCGGAAACGGCTGAAGGCGGGGATTCTGCCTTCGGCCGGCGGTTCAGGAGAAGGTTGAAGCCCAGCGCTCGGCCATCGCCGGGGAGTTGAAGCAGGTGGTGTCCCGCGTCGTGCTGCATACGGCGCGTTCGAGCAGCTGGATGTCGGCCTCGTGCTGGCGCGCGACATGCGGGTCCTCGAAGAAGATGGCTTTCTGGCAGCGGCGGTCGAGCACCAGCTCGGCGATCTGCGCATCGCCGCCCAGCGGACCGCTGAGATAGCGCTGGACCCAGGGCTGGTCCTTGGGCCAGCCGCGCGACCAGGCCATGTCGTTGAGCCGGCCGCCCGTCGTGCCCGTCCCGACACGCGCCTTGAACCTCGACAGCAGGTCGAAGTGGGTCGCCGCGAACTCGACCATGCGGTCCTTCAAGGCGTCGTGCGCGATCAGGGCGACCGTCTGCGAGTCGATCGCCGAGAGCCGGGTTTTCTCTTCCGAAGCCAGGCCCGCATGCGCGAGTTCCACCGCCACCCATTCGGCGGCACCTGCGACCGTGGAGACGAAGGGCTTGCCGTGGACCACGCACTGGCGCTTGAGCGCCAGCGCTTCCGGATACAGCGAGGACGGATCCACAGGATCAATCAGGTAGATCACGCCATCGAGTTCGCTGGCGGTGGCGAGGCCGCCGGCAATATGCGACACCAGCCGCATCACGCCGCCGTCCCGGCCGTCGGGATAGCGCACCAGGCGGTCGTAGCCCGCGAGCAGGCCTTGCCGCATCAGCGCATCGTAGGTGCCGCCGACCGCGTGAAGCTCGAGTTGCAGCGCGCGGATGCCGTCGTCGCAAACAGCGGCCCAGTGGGCCAGCCCACCGCTCGCGTCCTGGCGATGCAGCCTGCTGGCGATCAGTCCGAAACGCATGGCCGTCACTCCTGTTGATCAAGCCGGTTTGACGGCCGTGTACTCGGAGAAGATGCCGAGTTCGACATGGCGATGCGCGTCCTCGAAGCCGGCGGCGCGCAGCGCGGCCAGCACCGATTCCGGGGGAATGCAGGCCTCGATCGTGTCCCAGTAGTAGCGCCAAAGCTCGGCGGTGTCGCGCCGGCGCGCCACGATCCGCGCGATCACCGGCACGACAGTGCGCATGTAGGTCTTCAGCAAGGCCGTGCCGATCGGTCCCGCAGGCTTGGTGATCTCGAGCACGAGCAGCCGGCCGCCCGGGCGCAGCACCCGGAAGAATTCGGCAAAGGCCGCATTCACGTCGGCGATGTGGCGCAGCGCATAGCCCATGCTGAGGAAGTCGCTGCCGGCCTCCGGCAGCGGCAGCGCTTCGGCCCGGCCGCGGATCAGCTCGACCCCAGGCAGTGCCACCTCGCGCATCATGCCCGGACTGGGATCGATGCCCACCAGCCGGCCGTGCGGGCCGATCAGCGCGAGCGCCTCGCGCGCGACCAAGCCGGTGCCGATGCCGACGTCGAGCACCTGCGCGCCGGCTGCGAGCCCCGCTCGCAGCAGCGCGGCGCGCCGGTAGCGCGGCCCCGAGCCGAGCGCGAGCAGCCGCTCGATGCGCTCGTAGTCGGGCGCGGTGTCGTCGAAGATGCGGCGCAGGAACCGGTCGTGCTCGACCTCGTCGCCGTAGTAGGCCGGCAGCGGTGCGTGCGGCGGCAAAACCTCGATGGGAGCGATGGACGGGCTTGGTTTCTGCATCGAAGCCATTATCGTGAGCTCCACCTCGTCATCCTCGCCGACACCGCCATGCTCTTTTCGACGGACCGCCATGAACCACTGAGCCCGATCGCCTGGGACGAAGCGCTTGCCCGCGAGACGATCGAGCGGATCGTGCGGCAGACGGAAGCGCGCTTCTCTCCCGAGCTGCTGTGGCCGACGCATCCCAACGACAGCGCCGATCCCGCGCCTTCCTGCATGCTCTATTGGGGCGCCTGCGGCGTGTTCTGGGCGCTTCGCTACCTGGAGGCGCGCGGTGCGTGCCGGCTGCGGGGCGACTACGCCCCCTTCGTTCATTCACTGCTGAAGCCGAACCGGAAGGCGATGGGGCACCGCGGCCCATCGGCCTTCGGCAGCTACCTGATGGGCGACAGCGGCATTCAGCTCCTGCGCCATTGGAACGATCCTTCGGAAGAAACGGCGGCCGAGTTGGCCGTGCTCATCGAGGCGACGATGGACCATCCCGCGCGCGAACTCATGTGGGGTTCGCCGGGCACGCTGCTCGCTGCTCTCTTTCTTCAGGAACGGACGGGTGACCCGCGGTGGGCCCGGCTCTATCAGGCAACCGCACGCAAGCTCTGGTCGCAGCTCGAATGGTCGTCGGCGTTTGCCTGCAGCTACTGGACTCAGGACCTGTACGGGAACACACACACCTTCCTGGATGCGGTGCATGGCTTCGTGGCGACCGCGGCGGTACTCATACGGGGACGGCATCTGCTGGACGGTGCCGAATGGGCCGCGTGGCAGCAGTGCATCGCCGACACCGTTCGGCAGACCGCGGAATGGGACGGCCAGCATGTCAACTGGCGGCCGAAACTGGACTCTGCGCCGGTCAGCGACTTGGCCACGAAGCTCGTGCAGTTCTGCCACGGCGCGCCCGGCTTCGTCATCTGTCTCGCGGACTTCCCCGATGCCTCGTTGGACGACCTGCTCCTGGCCGGCGGCGAAACGACATGGGCCGCCGGTCCGCTCCGCAAGGGCTCCAATCTTTGCCATGGAACAGGCGGCAACGGCTATGCCTTTCTCAAGCTCCATCGCCGCTTCGGCGATGCGCGGTGGCTGGAGCGGGCACGCGCATTCGCCATGCACGGCATCCGGCAGACCGACGACGACCTCGCAAAGTTCGGCGACCTGCGCTACTCGCTCTGGACCGGAGACTTGGGCTTCGCGATCTACCTGTGGGATTGCATCCACGGGACCGATCGCTTCCCCACCTTGGACGTGTTCTTCGCGGGCGCGTGAGTGGCCGCATCCGAGATCACCGCATCGAGCCTGGTCAAGGTGAATGTGCGCGGCGAGGTGGTCGATGCTGGGTGTCGATGAGCAGCAACGGCTCGTCTCGGACCTCGGTGCGCTCGACGGCCTGATCCTCGACAACCACGGCACGCTGGTCGTGGGTCGCACCGTGGCCGAGGCCTGGATGCTGATGCACTTGCTCGAGCGCGCTGCGCAGGCGCAGTTGCGTGCCATGGCGGCCACCGGCGGCGCGGTGCGCGTGGTCAGCGACGAACTCGCTGCACGCACCCACGGCGAATGGGTCGGCGACGGCAGCGGGTGGGACGGCGACGTGGAATGGCCGGCCCTGCTGCGGCGGCTCGACCGCGCCTCGCCCGGCTATCGTGATTGATTGACTGAACCATTCATCTGGAGAACAAGCATGCCAACCATCCGCGTCGAGATGTTCGATGGCCGTACCGTCGAGCAGAAGCGCGCACTCGCGCAGGCCCTGACCGAAGCCACCGTGCGCACACTGGGCGGCTCCCCCGACGCCGTCGACATCCTGTTCTACGACATTGCGAAGCACGACTGGGCCACCGGCGGCAAGCTCTGGAGCGAGCCCACGCCGCCGCCGGCCGGGTGAACGCGAGCGGCTGCTGCGGGGCACGTCCGTAGCGGCGCGTAGGTGTCCCACTCGCCCTTCATGCCCGGGTCCCCATGTCGGCGCCGAACAGATCCCTCGCCCAGGGCCTGCGCAAGCTGCACTTGCGTGGTATGTTGGTCTTGCGAAACAAGGCGATGCGCTCGCCTTCAACTCGCTAGCCGCGGTCGCGGTCTGGAGGCGAGCAGGCACGTATTCGCCGAGCGCTGCTTGCTGTTTCGAGTATTTCGAATATTTCGATTTCGTGATAGCCTCGACCACACCATGAGCACGAAGCAATCGCCCGCCCGTTCCAGAAGGACATCGACCGCCAGGGGTGCCGCCAAAGCCGGATCTGCCCCCCAGAAGGCGAAGGCTTCGCCGCGTTCATCGCGCGTTGAGCCGGTGTTCAGGCTGTCGTTCGCTGTCGAGCCGTTCATCGACATCGTCGGCCGACACGTCAAGATCAATGACAAAGCCCGACAGGCGATCGAGATCGACTTGACCGAAGCCCTTGGCCATGGCGGTGTGGTGTTGACCGCTTCGAGCGTCACCCCGGCTGAGCAGGCTGCTGCAGAGGCTGCCGTGGCCGATCCGGTTCTGACGACGGAGCAAGCGGCTCAACTGGCCGGCGTCAGCAGACCCTTCATGGTCAAGCTGATTGATTCCGGGGCGGTGGAGTTGCATCAGAGGGTGGGCAATCAGCGCAGGCTTCTGCGTAGCGCCGTGTTGCGCTGGCGTGCCGACGAGCGCTCGCGTCAGCTCAAGGCCTTGAAGCGCGTGTCCGAGGATTTCGACGGGGAAATCTTCTCCTCGTGATCATTCCGGTCGTCGCCGATGCCGACACGCTGTTTCCGGCCACCACGCGCGGCTTGTTGATCTACCTGGACTACCGCGGCGTCATCAAACTTCACTGGTCGCCGCTCATACTCGACGAAATGAGTCGCGCGCTGGTGGATGCCGGACGCAAACATTCATTGGCCGATGCGAAGGCGCATGAGAAACGCATGTGCGACGCACTTCCGAATGCAACGGTGGCCGCTGCGGTCGTCCAGTCTCTCTTCAAGGATGTAGCGCATGCCGTCAATTCGCCCAAGGACATCCATGTTGCGGCATGCGCCCGCTCACTGATAGCTGCGAATGCCTATCCAGCCTCTGAGGCTGTTGTGCTGACGACGCGCAACACGAAGGATTTCAAGAAAGGAGCTCTGGCAGGGCTCGGCATCGAGTTGCGTAAGCCGGATGCGTTTCTCCAGAGGCATCTTTGCGATGCAAGCGCAGGACTTTGCTTTCGCGTTCAATCACTTCCGGAGAGACCTCGTGTCGAAGCCGCAGCCGGAGGTCTTGCTCGAGAAATTGCGCCTGGATGGTCAGGAGGAGACAGCCCGGGCGCTACTCGCGGCACACCGGGCTGGCGTGGTGAAACTTTAAAAGGCACGGCCGCCTGCGTGCGCGGCGTGGTCAGGGCACAAACATGCTCCACGGCGTCTCGTTCTCGCGCAACCCACGCCGCTTCGTGATCTCCCCCAACGCCTCCCCCGCCTCGAACCGCGCAATCATCTGCTCCGGATCGGTCCCTCGCTAAGATCGCGCCGTACCGTCGCCGCCACTCCCAACAAGGAACCCCAGTGACCATCAACCTGCAAACGCTCAAGTGCGGGGAATGCGGCAGCGGCGTGCTCGAGCGCTCCGGGCTCAACCAGTACACCTGCGCGCATTGCGGCTCGGTCTCGATCGTCGAAGACGACGTGTCCGAGCGGCTGAGCCGGGTGCTCGACCAGGTCAAGGACGAAGCCGCGCGCCGGCTGGCGGCGGAACAAACGGCGCGCGGCCGGCAGGTCGGCCGGTCGTTGGCCATCGCCGCGGCGGCCGGCGTGGTGCTGATCACCGGCGTCTTCGTGGTCACGGCCTTCATCGTGGACCGCAAGGAGCCGTCCGGAGCGGGCAGGCCGGTGGTGGCCTCGATGGCGCCGCGCACGATCCCGATCGACGGGCTCAAGCTCGATTCGCCGCGTCAGGTGCTGGTGGGCGCCGGCACCTCGGCTCGGCCCAGGCTGCTGGTGATGGCGCGCAATGAAACCGGCACGCCGCTCGAGCGGCCAAGCGTCAAGGCCATCTTCTACGACGGCGAAAGCCGGATCGGCGAGCGCAGCGAATCGGTGCCGATCGGCACGCTGATGCCGGGCGAATCGGCGCCGCTCCTGATCGACCTGCCGAGCGACAAGACCGTCACGCGCCAGGAGCTTCAGGTGGCCTCGCTGTCGGCACCGTACCGGACCGTGGAGGGGCCGCGGCTGCAGTTCACGCGCGTGCGCCTGGTGCAGCAGGAGGGCGAGGTGCGACTGGTCGGCCGCATCGTCAACGCGCGCAAGGATGCCGCGGCGCTGACCGCCGTGGAAGTGCTGGTCACGCTCTACGACGACGCCGGCGCGGTTATCGGCTTCGGCCGCGGCTTCTCGCAGGCCAATGAGATCAAGCCGGGCGAGCGCAGCGCGGCGGAGGTGCGCATCGAGCGCTTCGGCAGCCGCCAGGTGCCGATCGCGGCATGGGACTACCGTATCGACTACAACCTGAGCGAAGGGGAGCAGCAGGGCCGCACGCGCGTGCTGAGCAGCAACCGCGTGATCCGCACGGCCGGGGCGCCGGAGGCCTTCCATCCATCGCTGCGCCTCGGCAGCGAGGACCTGCTGGCCGACGAGGCCGAGCGCTTCGATCTCGCGCAGATCGAGTTGCTGCCGCTGGTGCCCGCGCACAACATCACGCAGCGGCCGGTCTACCTGGCCGAGGTGGTCAACCGCAGCAGCGAGGCCATCGCCCTGGCGCCGGGCGCGGTGATCTCGCGCTACGACGGCAACCGGCTCGACGGCACCACGGCCGTCGCCGGCCCGGCCTACCTCTACCCGGGCGAGCGCTTTCCCGTCCTGCTGGAGCCGCGCGACACCGACCGCATCTCGGCCACCCGCGTGGAATGGAAGCCGATGCGCCGCGCCGCCATGCCGGGGCCTCGCATGCCACTGCAGGTGCGCGTCGAAGACACCCGCGCGGCGACGAGCAGCGTGCTGGTCAACTTCAGCCGGCGCTACACCTACAAGTACGTCGACGTCAGCGGCACGGTGACCAATCCGGGCCATGCCATCGTTCGCAAGTCGCGGCTGTGGGTGAGCCTGCGCGACGGCGAAGGCAGGCTAGCCGGCTTCACGCTGCTCGACAACCTGCCGGCCATCGCCCCCGGCGAGAGCGTGCCCTTCCAGGCCAAGGTGAATCAGTTCGGCCGCGACTTCGCGAGCGTGGAGACGCTGTACCAGAGCGAGTAGCTGGGGCGGGGTCGAGGCAGGTTCGCCGCCGTCAGGCCCCACTGTGCAAAGCTTCTCGAAATGCGCGGCTTTGTAGGTAGAAAGGCCCAGACTTCGACCAAAGTCGTAGCCGCTTCGACGCGGCACTCGGCACACTCGCGCCCTTGTCTCTCGGACAGCCACTCCAAATCGATAGAGGGAACGCGATGGAACCGATGCACTGGGAATACATAGGCGCCTTGGGCGGCGTGATCGGCATCGGCTGGCTGGTGGTGGTGCCGATGTACCGCGGCTGGAAACCGTTGAACAAGAGGATGACCGACCGGGTCAGGGAAACCACGACGCTGCTGGCGGCGCTGGAGTGCGATCACGCGGGTCGTTCGTCGCGCCGGTTGCCGGCATCGCGCTGCTGCCCGACGAGCATTCGCTGAGAGAGGCGCTCCCCCGCGCGACGCCTCTCACCCTCTCCGACAAACCCCCGCAACTCGCCGATCGCGGCCGCTCTGGATTCCTGAGCGGACGCCGGTCGGCGCAGTCACGCCTGGAGGCCTGCCGGCGGCCTCAGAGATGAGTACTTTGGTAGGCGTTTTGTCATGCGCCGACCCGGATCGAAAGAGGCGATCTGTCCCGCCCAAATAGGGGCGCAACGCTCATGTATCCATTTGTTTGCATCTCTACATTAGATCCAAGCCAAACGCTTGGCGGGTAATTCCGATCAAGTCCTCCAACGAAAGAGCAACGCGGAGAAATGCATGCGATTTGCGAGGCATCTGTCGCATACGTTCGCCGATCTATTGAAAGAAGAAGCGGGCGCCTCGCTCATGGAATATGCACTCGTGGGTTCGCTGATTCTGGTCGTTTGCATGCTTTTATTGCTCGCTTGGCACAAACAGAACTGAAGGAAATTGAACATGCAAGAATTTCACGCGTTGCTCGAACTTCTGGCCATGCTGGCAACCGACCCGCGCATCGTGGTGTTGTTCGTGCTGCTCGTCGTCGCCTCAATCAGCGATTACCGCACCTACAGAATTCCCAATTGGCTGACATTCGGCGGCGCTGCTTTTGCGCTGGTCTACAAGACCGTCATTGCCGTGTCGCCGCCAACGGCTTTTTTGCAGGCGTTCGGGGGGCTTTTCCTTGGCTTTCTGATCATGCTGCCGGCCTATGCGCTGGGTGTCATGGGCGCAGGTGATGTGAAGCTGATGGCGATGGTCGGTGCGTTCCTAGGGGTCCACGAAACACTTCAAGCCGTCCTCTTCGCTTTCATCGTGGGCGGAATAGCCGCGCTCGGATTTGCATTACTCAGGGGCAAGCTGGGGCGCATGCTGCGCAACGCAAGAACAGCGGTATTCGGCTTGGTGGCATCGACGTTCGCAGGCTTCAGGCCCGATGGTCGAATTGAGGCGAGCCAATCGATCGGAAAACTCCCGTATGGCATCTGCATCAGCATCGGGACGATGGGTTACGTACTAGGTCGGCAATTGGGCTACGCATAGCCGGCGCAGATCGCAAACATCAATTAGTGGAGCATTAAATGAGAAATATCAAGGCAATGGGTCTTCTAATTCTGGCATTGATGATCGGCCTGGCCGCTGCCGTCTATGCGTCTGGCTGGGTATCGCGGCAAGGAAACATTGCTTCCAACAAAGTGGTGGTTGCCGTGGTCGATATCGAACTCGGCAGCAAGATCAATGCGCAAATGCTGTCGACGACCGATTGGCCGAGCGGGTCTGTCCCGGTCGGGGCCTTCAACGACCTCAAGGACGTGCAGGACCGCGTCGCCAAAGTCAGCGTGCTGCGCGGCGAGGCGATCCTCGAAGGAAAGCTGGCACCGGTGGGAACCAAAGGCGGCCTCTCCGCGGTCATCGCCCCCGGCAAGCGGGCCATGACGGTGCGCGTCAACGACGTGGTCGGCGTCGCCGGCTTCGCACTCCCCGGCAACTACGTCGACGTCATGGTGAACGCGCAGCAGGAAAGGGCCAAGGGCGAAGAAGCAAAGCAGATCAGCAAGACCGTCCTGGAGCACGTGCTGGTCCTGGCCATCGCACAGGAAGCGAGCCGCGACGACACCAAGCCCAAGGTGGTCAACGCCGTGACGCTCGAGTTGTCGCCGGAGGATTCCGAAAAGCTCGATCTCGCCCGCAGCGTCGGCACGCTGTCCCTGGTGCTGCGCAACCAGGTGGACAAGACAACGGTCGCGACCAACGGAATCACCAAGCGCCAGCTCTTTGGCGACAAGGAAATCCTGCCCGTATCGGTGGTGGCCGCTGCCCCGGCCCCTGCCACGGCCAAGCCCAGGGCATTCATCAGCAAGCCTGTGGTGGCGCCCGCCATGGAATGCGTGGAAGTCATTCAGAGCTCCGGTCGAGCCCTCAATTGCTTCTGACCGAAAAACACAGAGGAGAAGTTCAAGTGCACAACAACCACAAGTCCCTGGTGCTGCTCGCGGCGCTGGCGTTGACTGGCCCATCTTTTGCGGCCGACGACCCTCCCGTCACTTCGGCGGCCCCCAGTGCAGTTCCTGCCAGTCCTGCAAGTTCCGGCGGCACCAAGCGCTGCACGTCCGTGGTCCACGACGACCGCCCGACCTACGTGACGCTCGGGAAATCCACTGTCATACCGCTCGATGTGCGGGTTGCCCGAATCATCGTGAGCGGCCAACCGCCGAGCAGAGCCCCTGCACCGAGCGCCGCCGCGACGGCCGCGCCTGGGGCGGCACCAGCGCCGGCGCCGGCGCGCCCCGCCCCTGCCTCCCAAGCGAATGCAAACGACGGGGTAGCCGACATGGAAGTCATGCTGCTCAGCCCGACCGACCTGTTCTTCAGGGGAAAGGTCGCGGGATCGATGAACGTGATCCTGCAGAACGCGCAGGGCGCCTGCTTCATCAAGGACATCATCGTCACGATCGATTCGGGCGCGCTGCAAGCGAAGCTGACCGAACTGATGCCCGAGGAAAACCGCATCAAGGTGCGGGGCGCCGAAAGAGCGATCGTGCTTACCGGCGAGATCAGCGACGCGCTGAAGCTGGACGACGTGATGAGCCTGGCCACCTCCTACGGCGACGGCAAGAAGGTGGTGAACCTGCTGCGCATCACTTCGCCGCAGCAGGTGATGCTCGAAGTCAAGATCGCCGAAGTCAGCAAGACCTTGCTCGACAGGCTGGGGTCGAGCATCGCTGCGCGCAGATTCACCAACGGCGCGACCAACACCTATACGCTGATCTCCAGCTTCCTGAGCGGAGGTGGTGCATTCGCAGAAGCGCTGCGGGTCGGCAAGACGGCGATCTCGCTCGACGGCCAGAAAGACGATGGCCTGGTGCGCGTCCTGGCCGAGCCCAACATCATGGCCATCAGCGGGCAGCAGGCCAGCTTCTTGTCGGGCGGCAAGATCTATATCCCGGTCTCTCAGACCCAGAGCGGTGGCATCCCCACCATCACGCTGGAAGAAAAGGAATTCGGCATCGGCGTGAAATTCACGCCCACGGTGCTGAACGGCGGCCGGATCAACTTGAAGATGGTGTCCGAGGTCTCGGATCTGTCGCAGACCGGCTCACCCTTCACGACAGTCACTGGCGTGACCTCCGTACTGCCGTCGCTCACCGTGCGCCGGGCCGACACCACCGTGCAGCTCAATGACGGTCAAAGCTTCGTCATTGCCGGCCTGATCAAGAACAACGTCACCGAAACGGTGAAGCGCTTTCCGGGACTCGGCGAGGTGCCGGTGGTGGGCGCGCTCGCTCGCAGCACCGAGTTCCAGAACGACCAGACGGAGTTGCTGTTCGTGATCACGCCGCGCCTGGTCAAGCCGTTGTCCGAAACGCCCCGGTTGCCCACGGACAACCACGTCGTGCCCAGCCGCGCCGAGGTCTATTTGAACGGTGCCCTGGAAAGCTCGCAGCCGGCCCCTTTCCCTCCCGCTTCCGAAACCAAATAAAGAGGACGTCATGACCAAGCTTGCCATTGCACTTCTTATCGGCCTGGTAGCGGGCTGTTCATCGGTGACTCCCCATTACGACGCGCGCTTCGGCGACGCCGTTCGGGATGCCAAGAAAAAAATGATCATCAATCCGGACGCCGGCAAGAATCCCGACCCGGTGGTTGGAATGGACGGAAAAGCGGCGCGGGAGACGATCATTTTTTATCAAGGAACCTACAAGACGCCGCCACCGGTGGTCAATGTCATCAATATTGGCGGCAGCATTGCTGGCGGCGCGAAGTAGCGTCAGAAATAACATCTTGGATCGGAAGAATTTCATAGAAAGGAGTTGGAACCCATCGAGTATCAAAAATCCTCTACCAACCAAATTCAACAACCAATTTTTTTATCAATTCACAGGTATACAAATGAACAAACTTTTTAATGCAACTCGCAATTCGATCGGCTCCTTTCTGCAAGACGAAGAGGGCGCTCAGATCGTCGAGTACGCGCTGATCATCGCTGTCGTATCGCTCGTCCTGATCGTCGCGCTGCGGGACTTGAATGGCAATTCATTTACTACATTTATCACCATGGTTGGGACTTGCTTGACCGACGGGTTGGCCTGCGGCGCACCGTAATGGACCAGTAGCGTGCAGTCGGTATGGCAGGCGGTGGCGCCGCGCCCTTTTCGTGGCGCCGTCGCTTGCCTAGCCGACGCGGCTAATTGGTAGTGCTAGTCCGTTCGCCGGCCAAACCTAGGCTCCAATTTGGTTCCAAAAAAGGAAAATCAAATGTTAACCGCATTTTTGACGGACGAAGAAGGCGCTCAAATCGTGGAATACGCGTTGATCATTGCGGTGATATCGCTCGCATTGGTCGTGGCGCTCCAGCCTCTGACACTCGGCGCCGGTATTGGTGGCTTGATCCAGCAACTTACCAACTGTCTGACCACGGTCTCATGTCCGTAGTCCATTAGCGAGTCTCGATCAGCAGAGGACCTCTCATGTCAAGCGTTGCCATTCACCGTTCCCCTCGTCGCCGTCAGCGTGGGGCCGTGATCATTACAACGGCGCTAGCGTTGCTGTTTCTGCTCGGCTTCATGGGGATTGCATTGGATTTCGGCCGCCTCTTTGTTGTCAAAACAGAGTTGCAAACCGCGATGGACAGTTGTGCGTTGGCGGCGGCGGGGGAATTGGACGGGCAGAGTACTGCATTCGAACGCGCCAGAAGCGCCGGCAAGACGGCCGGAAACCTGAATCGCGTCAACATGCAGTCTGCCGACTGGAGCGGCCAGGGCCAAATCGTCGACGCAGACATCACCTTCAAGGATCCCGCATATGTGACGACCGGCGATTTCGCGGTCGCCAAGTATGCGCAGTGCCAGCACACGCAGCCGAATGTGAATATGTGGTTGTTGGCGGCCATGGGCGCCTTTTCGGGCGACACGGCAGGCAACCCCGCAACCCACAATGTGGCGGCGACGGCGGTCGCCACCCGGGCCAGCGCGCAGACCACCTGCCCCGTTCCGGTGGGGCTCAAACCCAAGCCAGGCGGCACCGCCCCGAACTACGGGTTCGCTGTGGGCGAATGGGTCACGCTGATCAATGAACAAGGCGCAGCGGCAGGCGGCGAGATCGGATGGGCCAATCTGGACGGGTCCAACAACGCAGCCGAAACGGAAGCCGAGTTGAACGGTTATTGCGGAACGAAAGTGGGCGACACCTTGGGAACGCCTGGTGTGAAGGCTTCCGTCGCCGATGCCTGGAATTACCGCTTCGGGATCTACAAGAACACCGCCGATCCGGCCGCGACTGTGAGCAACCCGGACTTCACCGGTTACGCCTACACCGCGACCAACTGGCCGGCCCAGCAGAGTGCCTACGATGGTCCAGCGCCTGGCGCCGTCGCGCCGACCGCGGAGAATTTCCTGACCAAGCGCCAGGCATTCGCCTCCTGCGCCGACACCGGGACTAAGGTCAAGGGCGCCAACAGCTGCGAGTCGATCTCGGCCCCTTATTTGTCGTTGAACAGCTTCCAGAAGCTGGCTGCACCGGGCAACACACCGGGCGGGCATAAGCAATATGGACGCAGTCGACGCATCGTCACGGTACCGGTGATCAATGGCGCCAATCAGGTCATCGACTATGCATGCATGCTCATGCTGCAGCCCCTGTCGATTCCGATGACGAACGTGCAACTGGAATTCAGGGGCAATGCCTCGGCCACCGATCCGCCCGGCCCCTGCACCACCAACGGACTTCCAGGTGGCGCTGCCGGACCGCTTGTGCCGGTTCTGGTGAAGTAAGGAGTCGACATGAAAGCCAAACAATCCGGAGTGGCATTGGTCGAGCTGGCCTTGATCATTCCCCTTTTGTTGCTGCTGACCTTTATCACCACGGAGTTCGGGCGCGCGATGTATGAGTACAACGCCGTTACGAAGTCGACGCGGGACGCCGTGCGCTATCTCTCATTTCAAACGCCGGGCACACACATTGCAGAAGCTCAGAATCTGATGGTCTACGGCAATCTTGCGGGCACAGGAACGCCGTTGGTGCGCGGACTCAGCCTTGCCAATGTGCCGGCGGCAAGCTGCTGCACCTGGCAGACGGCGGGCACCAACCCGGTCATAAATACCGTGACCGTCCGTATTAGCGGATTCACCTTTCACTCGCTTTTTATCAGCGTCTTCGGCGTCGTCTTCGGCGATGCCAATGGCGACATTGTCTTTAGCGACATCACCGCAACGATGAGAGGTGCGACATGAAAAGAAAGCAAACCGGTGCGACCATCGTGGAATTCGCGCTGGGACTGATCATATTTTTCATGTTCCTGTTCGGAATCACGGACTTCGCCCGCATGCTTTTCACCTGGAGCGCCGCGAACGAGGCGACCAGGGCCGGCGCGCGGTATGCGGTGGTTTGCGATGACACATTCCAACAGGCGCAGGTGTTGGCAAAGATGCAAGCGCTGCTGCCGCAGATCAACGCCATCGATGTGGCATGGATCCCGTCGGGATGTAACGCAGCGACCTGCGAAGGCGTCACCGTGACGATCACCAGTCTCAACTACCAATGGATTTCTCCTATTGCCGGTGCAGCTCGGCTCGCGCCTATTCCGATGCCGACCTTTTCCACCTTCCTGCCCCGGGAAGTCATGCATCAGGACCTGAATAGTAATGTGATCTGCACATCATGAACATGGATGGATAGACAATGAAAATCGCCCTTATTTCTCCCAGCAAGAATCATCTCCAGGAAATGAGCCGGGTGCTTGAGGCTCATTCGCACACCGTGGTCCTGTTCGACGGCGGAAAGAGCAAAATGCGCCAGGTTGCCGAGCAGGAGCAACCGGACCTGATGGTGGTGGATGGCATGTGCTGCGATCCCAATGAACTGGCGCTGGTCGAATACGTCACCACGCACCACCCCAAAGTGGCCGTGATTCTGCTTTGTGCCACCCAGACGCCGGAATTCCTGATCAATTCCATGCGCGCCGGGGTGCGAGAGGTGCTCCCTTCGCCGGCCACACCGGCTGCGCTGGAGGCTGCGGTGAACCGCATGGCGGCCAAGCTCCTGGGGCTTCACGGCGCCACGGCCGGAAAGGTGCTGGCATTCATGCCCTGCAAGGGTGGCAGCGGCGCGACCTTCCTGGCAACGAATCTCGGCTTCCAGCTGGCCGAAACCAGTTCGGTGCTGCTGATCGATCTGAATCTGCAGTTCGGCGATGCCCTGTCTTTCGTCAGCGATGGCAAGCCCGCTTCCACGGTGGCGGATGTCGCGCACGACATCAGCAGGCTGGATGCCTCCTTCCTGGTGGCAAGCACGGTCAAGGTCGCGCCCAACTTCAGCATCCTGGCCGCGCCGGAAGACATGTCCAAAGCCATGGAGGTCAAGGCGGAACATGTCGACGCCATTCTCGCCCTGGCCGTGACCTTGTACGACTTTGTCCTGCTCGATATCGATCGCAATCTGAACACGCTGGCGATCAGGGCGCTGGATCGCGCCCACCGGATCTACCCCGTGCTGCAGGCAGGGCTGCCATCGATTCGAAATGCAAGCAAGTTGTTGGCGGTATTCAAGTCGCTGGGCTATCCGGCAACCAAGACCGAGCTGATCGTCAATCGCTTCGAGAAGACGAGCGAGATCAGCATCAGCGACATGCGGCGCTCGCTGGGCTCCGTCGCGCTGCTCACGATCCCGGACTCCTACAAGGAAGTCAACAACTCGATCAACCGCGGTGTGCCCCTGGTGGAAATCTCCCGCACCAATCCTGTCGCCAAGGGTCTGGCAGATTTGGCGCTGGCGCTGGCTCCGCGGCAAGACCAGAACAGCAGTTTCTTCGCCCGTCTCTTTCGGAAAGCCTAACCGTCTTCTCCTGTAACTCACAAGGCAGGTACCCCATGTCATTTCGAGAAAAACTGGACGCTGTCGCGATGGAACCCATCGTGCGCTCGCAGGCTCAGCCCACGGCCGACGCCTTCAGGAATCCGGTCGCCACCGATTCCTACAAGTCGCTGAAAGGTAGGATGCACCTGAAGCTGCTCGAGAAGTTCGACCTGGCGGCGCTGGAGACTCTGGCGCCCGAGGTATTGCGGCAAGAGATTTCCGCCATGGTCGGACGCTTGCTGCTGGAAGAGCAGGAAGCCCTCAATGAGATCGAACGACGCACTCTCATTCGGGACATCCAGCATGAAATGCTGGGCTTTGGCCCGATTGAACTGTTGATGGCCGATCCCACCGTTTCCGACATCCTGGTCAACTCCTACGAGCAGATCTACGTCGAACGCAAGGGGAGACTGGAACTCACCAACGTCACCTTCACCGACGAGAAGCATCTGCTGCGGATCATCGACAAGATCGTGTCGCTGGTGGGGCGGCGCATCGACGAGTCGAGCCCCATGGTCGACGCCCGGTTGCCCGACGGGTCCCGCGTCAATGCGGTGATTCCGCCCGTGGCGCTGGACGGGCCGATGATGTCCATTCGCCGCTTCGCTCACATCCCACTCAAGATGGAGAACCTGGTCAACGACCTGAAGAGCCTGACGCCGCAAATGGCCTTCATGCTGGAAGGCCTGAGCAAGGCCAAGGTCAACATGATCATTTCCGGCGGAACAGGTGCGGGCAAGACCACATTGCTCAATATCCTGTCTGGCTACATCCCGGAATCGGAGCGCATCGTCACCATCGAGGACGCGGCCGAGCTGCAGATGCAGCAGCCGCACGTGGTGCGCATGGAAACGCGCCCCATGAACATCGAGGGCAAGGGCGAGATCACGCAGCGTGCCCTGGTACGCAATGCGCTGCGCATGCGGCCCGACCGGATCGTGATCGGCGAGGTGCGCGGCGCCGAGGCGGTCGACATGCTGCAGGCCATGAACACCGGCCATGAAGGCTCGCTGACGACGATCCACGCCAATACGCCGCGGGACGCATTGTCCAGGCTGGAAAACATGATCGGGATGGCCAATCTCAATCTGCCGCATCACGCGGCGCGCCAGCAGATCGCGTCGGCCATCACGGTCGTGATCCAGGGGCTGAGACTGATCGACGGAAAGCGAAAGATCACCAGCATTCAGGAAATCACGGGCATGGAGGGCGATGTCATCACCATGCAGGAGATCTTCGCGTTCAGGCAAACCGGCGTGGGAGCCGAGGGCGAGGTGCAGGGCTATTTCCACGCGACCGGCGTACGGCCGAAATTCGCCGAGCGCCTGCGATCGTTTGGTGTCCTGCTGCCAGACGCCATGTTCGATCCGAGCAAGCGCTACGAGTAAAGGAGTCGATCATGTGGAAAGACATCGGGGGCAATGCCTTCCTGGTCGTTGCAGTACTGGTTTTCGTGGCCGTGCTTCTCCTTCTGGAAGCCCTGTATCTGATCTGGAAGTCGTACAAAGGGCCCGAGGCCAAGAAGCTCGAAAAGCGACTGCGGGCGCTGTCGGCCTCTCATGACGCGACCGCTCAGGCGCAGTTGCTGAAGGAGCGCATGCTCAGCGAGGTGCCGGCTTTCCAGCGGCTCCTGTTCAGTATTCCGAGAGCGCAAAGCCTCGACAAATTCATCCTCCAGTCCGGTCTGAACTGGACGGTCTCGAAGCTGCTGCTCTCGTGCGCAGGGTTCGGGGTGATCGGCCTCGTCTTGATGACCGGCGTGGCTCATCAGCCCCTTCTGATGGGCGCCGCCGGGGGAGCAGTGCTGGCGGCGGCGCCGCTGCTGTATCTGCAGCACAAGCGAAGCAGCCGGCTGGCCAGGCTGGAGCGGCAATTGCCCGACGCGCTCGACCTCGTGACCCGGGCGCTGCGATCCGGGCATTCGTTTTCATCCGGTTTGCAAATGATCGGCGAAGAAATGGCGGAGCCCATTGCCAATGAATTCCGCATCGTCAGCGACGAAGTCAACTTCGGGGTGTCGCTGCAGCAAGCGCTGACCAACCTGAGCGAAAGAGTCCCGCTCACTGACTTGCGCTATTTCGTCGTAGCGGTACTGGTCCAGCGTGACTCCGGCGGCAACCTCACGGAGGTGCTGGGCAATCTGAGCCGCTTGATTCGCGAGCGCCTGAAGCTGTATGGAAGGGTCAGGGTCTTGTCGTCGGAGGGGCGACTGTCGGCCTGGATCGTGGGTTCGATGCCATTCGCGCTGGCAGCTGTGATGAACCTGGTGAATCCGGGCTTCATGTCGCCCTTGTGGAAGGATCCGATGGGCATCTCCATCATCAAGTACATGCTCATCCTGATGGCTTTCGGCGTCTTGATGCTCAGAAAAATAATCAAGATCCGGGTATAGAGGAGAAAAACATGCTGCTATTTCCCGCGCTCATCTTCTTCGCCGTGGTCTTGACACTCGCAGGAGTGTTCCTCTGGCTGACCCCCAGCAAGACAGAACAGCGGCTGCAGGCCATGTCCAATCCGACAGGCAAATCGCAGTGGACGGAATCCGTGGTGAAAATCGTCGGCCCCTTCGCTCAGCTTTCGGCGCCGCCGATCGATGGTGAGGCATCGCCGCTGCGCGTCAAGTTTCTCAATGCAGGTATCCGGCATCCCGACGCGCATCTGATCTTCTTCGGATCCAAGACACTGCTGCCCCTCGCTCTCGCAGGATTGGCCTTTATTGCCCTGAGAGCGTCGAATCAAACGTCAGGCTTGACGCTGGTGATGTACCTTGCCATGGCGGCATTGGTCGGGTGCTATCTGCCGAATTTCGTCCTGTACTGCGTCACCAGGAACAGAAAGCGGGAGATCTTCGAGAACTTCCCTGATGCTGCCGACTTGATGCTGGTTTGCGTCGAGGCAGGCCTGGGGCTCGATGCCGGGCTGGTGAAGGTCACCGATGAAATCAGGATAAAAAGCGTCGCCCTGGCGGAAGAACTTCACTGGACAAATCTCGAGATGCGGGCAGGCGGGACGCGAGAGAAATCGCTGCGCAATCTGGCAATGCGCACGGGCGTCGAGGAAATCGGCACCTTTGCCACCATGCTGACGCAGGCCGACAAGTTCGGAACAAGCATCGGCGAATCGCTTCGGGTTTTTTCCGATGATCTGCGGCACAAACGGCAGGTGCGTGCGGAGGAGCTGGCCGCCAAGATTCCAACCAAGATGCTCATTCCGCTGGTCTTGTGCATATTCCCATCCATCCTGATGGTGATCCTTGGCCCGGCGGCCATTCAGATCGTCCGAACCCTCGTCCCCCTGTTCGGCGGACGATGATAGAAAGGCGGCGCTGCCGTCAGGACGGTAGCTTGTCCAGGTGATGCTTCACGGCGTAGACATACAGCTCCAGCCGATTGCTCACCCCCAGCTTCTGGTAGATCGAAGTCAGGTGGTTGCGCAGGGTGTGCTCGGTGATGAAGAGCCGTTCGGCCAGCGCCTTGTTCGATGCGCCGTTTCCGTCGACCACGGTGTGGATGATCTTGCGTTCCTTGCAGGTCAGTGCTGCCTGCTTCTCCGCCTCGGGGTCGACCTTGGGCGTCCGCTTCGAGTCGACGAACTCCGCGAACACGCGGCCCATCGTTTCGTTGTCCACGCACAGTTCGCCCTTGTGCATTCTTTCGATCGCCTGGAGCACCTGGTCCGCGGCTGCATCCTTGCGCAACACACCCCGGGCGCCGCCGAGGACCGCCAGGTCGAGGGTTTTTTGCTGGCGCTCGCCGGTCAGGATCATTACGCGGGAGACCGAGTTGGACAGCAGGCCGGGAAGAATATCCAGGGCGCTTTTTCCTCCCAGGTCGAGATCCAGCAGGATGACGTCGGGAATCACCTGGTCGACCTGCTCGAGCGCTTCTTCGCAGTTTCTCGCCGTCCCGACCACCTGCATTCGCGGCTTCTCGCCATCGATCAATCTGGACAATCCCCACAGCATCGTCTGGTGATCATCGACAAGCATGACACCGATGGGTTTTTCAACTGGCTGCATGTTCCACCTCCTAGATGGGTATCTCAACGTGCACGGAAGTGCCGCCGCTCGTTCCCCGCACCACTTGCGCGTTGCCGCCGAGCGCGGTCGCGCGTTCCGTGATCGACCTCGGCTGGAATGCGACCGACTGTGTTCCGTCGCATTCGTTCTCGATCTGGATACTGAGCAAGCCGTCCACGCATTCCAGCTTGACGGCGCCGTGGTGCGCGAAGGTGTGCTTGCAGATGTTGCTCAAGCCCTCGCGCACGATCTGCAATATCTCCGCGGTCAGGCGGTCGCTCACGTTGAGCTCGCCTTGCACGGAGACGGCGATGTCGATCCCGTAGAAATCCCTGGCCTGCGCCGCCTGCTGGCGCAGGACCAAGAGGAAGACTTGTTCCGTCTTGCCCAGGCCGTTCTTGACCGTACCGGCATAGCGGCGCAGATCGCCGATGACCTTGGCGGCCATGTCCGCCAGCTTGTCGAGATCCTCAACCAGCGGGTTGTCGGCGGCCGCCTTGTTGCGCAGAGCACTGAGGCCCATCTTCAGTCCGATGTAGGGCTGGATGGCCGTGTCGTGAAGATCCAGCGCGATCTTCTGGCGTTCCTGCGAAGCCGCATCCGAGGCCATCCGGTCCAGCAGTTCGATGTTCTCGATCACGGGGAAGGCCTGGGCAGCGATATGGCTCAGGAAGAGCGCATCGGCCTTTCTGAACCCGGCCTGGCGGGAGAAAAGGTAGATGCGGCCTTCGCTCTTTCGGAGCGACACCGGCGCGCTGATGAACGCACCGGCATCCAGCAGCTCGGCCAGGCTGCTACAGGCTGCTTCCTCGTGCCTGTTCCATCTTCCCTTGGCGCTGTCGTATGCCGCGGCACCGGTGAACGAGAACAGGGCCGGCCAGATCGGGCGGTTGTAGGCCACGATGCGATCCTGCGGGAGCGCCACGAGAGGCGCCGCCGCGTCCACGCTGATCCGTTCGGCATTGATCGAACGCTTCGCGTCGCCCTCCCTGATGGTGCGCAGGAAGTAGGCGCCCGACTCCTTGTCCCGGACGATCAGCAAGCAGCAGCTTCCCTGGAAGAACACCTGTGTCTTCTCCAGAATGCTGGTGACGGTGTGATCGACGCCGAAGCGCGGATTCGATACGCGGCTGACGTCGCGAAGCAGCGCGAGCCGCCGTTTCAGTTCGACCTTCGAGCCGCCCCAATGGATGCTCATGTAGCCGAACGCAAGCAGGAAGGTGGCGCGCAGCAGCAGGCGGGGGAGCTCCTGCTCGGTCGTCGTTCCCAGTCCGCAGGCGGCGAACAATCCGACCGAAGCGAGGGTGACGCGCGCGCCCTCGTTGAAGCCCCATCGGAAGGACGAGGTGAGGATGGCGAAGAAGAAGAACAAGAAGAAGAAGCTGTGGATGCCGTCCGTGAAAAGAACGATCAGCCCATACCAGAAGACATCCAGCCAGTGAATCAGCTTGCTCTGCGAGAACGGCGCATCGAGCTGCGTATAGAGATAAACGGCCAAACTGTGCAGGATGTAGCCGAAGAACAGCAGCCAGGTGAAGCCCCCGATGCCCCTCAAGCCCGCAGGATCGACAAAAATCGCGAGCAGGGCGGAGACGGACAGCACGAGCCGCATCCTGGCCACCATCCGCGCATCGGCGGCGTCGGCGGCAAGGCTCGCATCGAACTCGTTTTTCCTGTCCAGCCTGTGCACCAGCATCGGGCGTCTCCTCCTCCCACGATGGGAAATCGTGGGCTTTCTGCAGCCAATTTCTGCGCGTGGTAATCGTATGTGAAGAAGTCACATATTACTACTTAGGTAAACAGAGTAAGACTTTTGAAAGGATTTGTCAGTCGTTCTGCGCAAGAAGTCACGCGCCACCGGGGAGGCGCACCGGCGCCGAGCCCTCCTATACTGGCCGGCCCCAGCCCGGAGACACGCCATGCCCGCCGAGATACCCCGCACCACCCTGCAGCTCCGCTCCCTGATCAAGCGCAGCGGCGAGCTCGAACTCTCGCTGGCCGAAGAACCGGTTCCCGAGCCCAAGCCCGACGAAGTCATCGTGCGCGTCGAGGCCGCGCCCATGAACCCTTCGGACCTCGGCCTCCTGTTCGGCGCCGCCGACATGGCCACGGCCAAGGCCTCGGGCACGCCGGCGCGACCGGTGGTGACGGCCAGCGTCCCCGAGGCCGCGATGAAGAGCATGGCCGCGCGCCTGGATGCGTCGATGCCCGTGGGCAACGAAGGCGCGGGGGTGGTCGTGGCGGCGGGTTCCTCGCCCGCGGCGCAGGCGCTTCTGGGCAAGACGGTCGCGCTGATCGGCGGCGCGATGTACACCCAGTACCGCTGCATCCCGGTCGCCCAATGCATGCTGCTGCCCGAGGGCACGACGCCGGCCGAGGGCGCATCGTCCTTCGTCAATCCGCTCACCGCGCTCGGCATGGTCGAGACCATGCAGCGCGACGGCCACAAGGCGCTGGTGCACACGGCCGCGGCCTCCAACCTCGGCCAGATGCTCAACCGCATCTGCATCCAGGACGGCATCGGCCTGGTGAACATCGTGCGCAAGAAGGAGCAGGAAGAGATCCTGCGCGCGATCGGCGCCCGGTACGTGTGCAATGCGAGCGCGCCCACCTTCATGCAGGACCTGACCGACGCACTGGTCGCCACCGGCGCCACACTGGCCTTCGACGCCATCGGCGGCGGCAAGCTGGCCGGTCAGATCCTGAGCTGCATGGAAGCGGCCTTGAACAAGAGCGCCACCGAATACAGCCGCTACGGCTCCACCACCCACAAGCAGGTCTACATCTACGGCGGCCTCGACCGTGGCCCCACCGAGTTCGTGCGCAATTTCGGCATGGCCTGGGGCATGGGCGGCTGGCTGCTCTTTCCCTTCCTGCAGAAGATCGGCCCGGAGGGCGCGAAGAAGCTCAAGGAGCGCGTGGCGGCCGAATTGAAGACCACCTTTGCGAGCCGCTACACCAAGGAGGTGTCGATGTCGGAGGCGCTGCGGCTAGAGGAGATCGCGGTCTATGCGAAGCACGCGACCGGGGAGAAGTATTTGCTCAATCCAAGCAAGGGTTGAGTGCCGGCACCCACTGAATAGAGAAAAGCAAGCTGGCGCGCAACAACGCGGGAGGCTTGAGAGGTCCGTCAGGTTGAATCCGACGCCTGCATCCACGCCGGGATATCGCGTTGGCCATGCAGCACGCGCCAGACATCGATGTGATCGGCATGCTCGATGTAGAACACGAGATAGGGATAGCGCGTCAGCGGCCAGGAACGAAGGCCCGGCAGGTTCAGCTCATGGGCGTGGCGTGGCGAACCGGTGGACGGATGACGGCCAATGTGGGCGTAGGCCTGCTCCAAGGCATCAACGAATCCGAGTGCGGCGTGTTCGGCGTCTTCCGCCAGGTAATGCGAGATTGCTTCTTCGACGTCCCGGTTCGCCTGTTCGCGCGGAACAACGCGCCTAAGCTTCAACTGCGAGCACCAGTCCTGGCTGCCTTTCGCGCCCGGTTACGCAGGCTCTCGAAATAGCCGGCATCAGCCGGCGCCCCGGGTGCGGACTCAGCGCCTGCCATTAACAGCTCCCGCAGATGCAAACGCTCCTGGTCTTTGCGAATCAGTTCTCGTACGTATTCGCTGCTGGTGCCGTAGCCGCGTTGATCGACCTGCTTGTCGACGAATGCCTTGAGGGTGTCGGGCAGAGAGATGTTCATCGTGCTCATGGCCCAAGGCTAAATCGAATGGCAAAATTTGGCAAGGTTCAGGCCCCTTGCGGCAGAACCTACCCCAGCGCCAGCCGCGTCCCCGAAGCGCCCGCCGCCTTGCGGATCCCGTCCGGCCCGTAGAAGGGCTGCTTGCTCGCCCGCAGATAGTCGAGCGCGTTCTGGGTGAAGTCCAGATGGCCGTAGACCATCGATCCGATGTGGCGGTTGTCGGCCTTGGCGCGGTCCGCAAGTTCCAGCAGCGCCGTCCAGGCCTCTTGCGATGCTTCGCCGGCGGCGGCTGCCGCTTCATCGGCACCGGCACGGCCGGGTTCGAAGCCCAGCGCCACCTGGGCCGATTCGCGCGCCTGGTCGAGCGCGCCCAGGCGGTCGAGCAGGGCGGCCTTCTGTTCGGTGAGCGGGCCGAGGTCGGCGAAGAGATTGTTCTTCATCGCCTGCGCCTCCAGGTCCAGAACCGCAAGGAATTCTTCGACGCAGGACTTCTCGGCCAGCAAATGGGGCAGCAGGATCACGTTCACAGGTCTTTCTTGGCGCCGAGCAGGTCGCGCACGCTGGCCAGGAGGCCCTTGGCGATCCGCTCGGGATGGATTTCGTAGCGGCCGGCGCGGATGTCCTCGCGGATCGAGGCGACGCGCGCGGCATCGAAGTCGGTGCTGGGCGAGCTGGGTAGCGAATGAACCTGGCCCGTGGAAACCTGCACCGATTCCTTGGCGACTTCGGCGACATCGGCGCCGGTGGCCGGCAGGGCCTTGCCGCCCTTGGCGGTGCGGGAGAGCGGTGTGGCCGACGGGGCGGATTGATCGATTTTCAAGATGGTTCCTCAGGGGCTGACCCGTTTATCGGCAGTTTAGGGCGGAACTTTAGGGTCACCTATTGCGAGAGTCGGATCTGGCCGCCTTCGTCCGCCACGCCGCTGACCAGGCGGCCGTCGCGCGTCTTGGCCTGCACGGTCGCGCCGATCTCGGCGCGGGTGATGGCCCGGGCCTCGGTGCTGACGGTGAAGCCCGGCCCAACGGCCACCACCTGCACCGTCTGGCCCTGCTGGATCACGACCACGCCGCGCACCAGTTCGCGCCGCACGGGCGCGCCGGCGGCGATGCGGTTGACGGCCACCACGCCCCTGAGTTCGGCGGCATCGGTCACGACCGAGCGCGGCAGCGCGCTGAGATCGCCCGTGCGTTCGGCCAGGTCGCCGGCGCCCAGGGCCTGGCCGGCCTCGATGGCGCGCGCGGCCACGAAGTAACGGCTCTCGATGGCGACGCGCGCCTGCACGAAACGCGTCCAGGGCTTGTCGCCGGCGCAGCGCAGGCCCACCGATACCCGGCCCGAGGGCGCGGCGCCCCTGGGCAGGAAAGCCTGGAGCGATTCGCAGGGAGGCAGCGCGCCCGAAGCCGGCATGTTCACGTCGATGCGCACCTTGCCCGGGAGGCCGGCGGTCTGCGCTTGCAGAAACTGTTCGATGACGGCGAGCGCATCCCCTGGCGCAGCCGCGGCCGGCGCTGCGGCCAGCGCCGCGAGCAGCAGCAGGAGGAGACGGCGAAAGGAGCGGGTTGTTTCCATCATCGGTCCAGCGATTCTAGGAATGCGTGGCTCCGCCTGAAGGTGCGAAGTGCACCCCAAATGCCCCTTTGTTCGGCCCATTGCAAACACGACCCGTGCATAGACTCGCTTTCCATCAGTCGCCATGCCCGCCTGGGACGCGACACCTCCAACTGATGGAACAACATGATCGACAAGCTGGATGCGGCGCTTCGCTTCAACCGCGAAGCACTCAATCTCCGGGCGCAGCGCCAGGAGGTGCTGGCGGCCAACATCGCCCATGCCGACACGCCCAACTACAAGGCGCGTGACTTCGATTTCGCGAGCCGGCTCTCGCAGGCCGTGGAGCAGGGCCGCGCCGCGCAGTCGGTGACGCTTTCCACCACCTCCGCGCGCCACCTGCAGGCCGAAGCATCGGCAGTGCCCGATGCCGACCTGCTCTATCGCGTGCCAAGCCAATCCAGCATCGACGGCAACACCGTCGAGATGGATGCCGAGCGCATCAACTTCGCCGACAACGCGCTGCGCTACGAGGCCAACCTCACGGTGCTCAGCGCCAAGATCAAGTCGCTGCTGTCGGCAGTGCAGTAGGAACCACCATGCCCTTGCCCAGCGCTTCCATGAACATCTTCAACGTGGCGGGCTCCGCCATGGCCGCGCAGTCGCAGCGCATGAATGTGACCGCGAGCAACCTGGCCAATGCCGAGAGCGTGGCCGGTCCGGACGGCCAGCCCTACCGCGCCAAGCAGGTCGTCTTCGAGGTCGCGGCCTCGGGGCAGCAGGACATCGGTGGCGTCAAGGTCGCGGGCGTGGTGGAAGACCCCTCGCCCATGAAGATGGTCTACGACCCGAAGAACCCCCATGCCAATCCCGCGGGCTACGTGACCATGTCCAACGTCAACGTCGTCGAAGAGATGACCAACATGATTTCCGCCTCGCGCAGCTACCAGGCCAACGTCGAGGTGCTCAACACCGCCAAGACGCTGATGGTCAAGACGCTGACGATCGGCCAGTAAATCCCAACCACAAGAAGCGAACCCATGGCCATCGACGACTCCCTCGCCATCACCGGCACGAACACCACCAGCTCGGCGCAGAGCAACAACAGTGTGAGCGGCGCCGACAGCGAGCAGCGCTTTCTCAAGCTGCTGGTGACGCAGCTCAACAACCAGGATCCGCTCAACCCGATGCAGAACGCCGAGCTCACCTCGCAGCTCGCGCAGATGAGCACCGTGAGCGGCATCGAGAAGCTCAACGGCACGCTCTCCGGCCTGGTGAACCAGACCGGCGCCAACCAGGTGCTGCAGGCGGCATCGCTGATCGGCTACAACGTGCTGTCGCCCGGCAACGAGATCGCCACCAAGGCGCCGGAAGCGGGCAAGGACCCGGCGGTCGTGCCCTTCGCGGTGCAGCTGCCGGGCTCGGCCGGCGACGTCGAGGTGAAGATCGTCGACGCCGCGGGCAAGACGGTGCGCACCCTCAACCTCGGCTCGTTGCCCGAAGGCGTCAACGCCGTCACCTGGGACGGCAAGGCCGACGACGGCACCGTCGCACCGGCCGGCAGCTACACCTTCACGGTGGCCGCTGACAACAACGGCACCACGGTCGAGGCGACCGCGCTCACCTTCTCGCAGGTGGCCGCCGTCAAGCAGGGCACGAGCGGCGTCACGCTCGAGCTGGCCTCGGGCCGCAGCATCGGCCTGTCCGACGTCCGCATGTTCCTCTGAGTCCTTCGCATGCCTTTCCCCTCGGCGGCCGCCGCCCGGCTGCAAGCCGTTCTTTCATCGCCTCGAAACAAGGATCGATCATGAGTTTTTCCCAGGGCATCAGCGGCCTGTCTGTCGCCGCCGCCAACCTCGACGTCATCGGCAACAACATCGCCAACTCGGGCACTGTGGGCTTCAAGTCGGCCGCCGCGACCTTCCAGGACGTGTATGCCGGATCGCGCATCGGCCTCGGCGCCTCGGTGGCCGGCGTGACGCAGAACTTCACGCAGGGCGTGACCCAGACCAGCAGCCGCCCGCTGGACGTGGCCATCCTCAACGGCGACGGCTTCTTCCGCCTCTCGAGCCCGAGCGGCGAGATCATGTACTCGCGCAACGGCCAGTTCACCAAGGACCAGGACGGCTACATCGTCAACGCCGCCGGCCTGCGGCTGACCGGCTTCGGCGTGTCGGCCACCGGCGGCATCGAAGGCGGCACGCCCTCGGCGATTCGCATCCCGACCACCGCCATGGACCCGAAGGCCACCGCCGGCGTGCAGGCCGAGTTCAACCTCGACTCGCGCAGCGTGACGCCCACCAAGACGCCCTTCAACGTGGCCGACTCGGACACCTACAACTACTCCAACGCGCTCGGGCCGGTCTACGACTCGCTGGGCAATCCGCACGAGCTGGGCGTCTTCTTCGTGAAGACCGGCGCCAATGCGTGGAGCGTCTACGGCGCGGCCGACGGTGCCGCGCTCAACGCCGGCGCGCCGATCTCCACCATGACCTTCGACGCCAACGGCAAGCTGCTGACGCCCGCCGGCGGCACCATCACGCTGCCGGCGATGACCTTCCCCAACGGTTCGGCGGCGATGAACGTCACGGTCGACCTCTCGGGCACCACGCAGTTCGGCAATGCCAACGCGATCAATAAGCTCAACCAGGACGGCTATACCTCGGGCTCGCTGACCGCCTACTCGATCAACCCCGACGGCACCATCACCGGCAAGTTCTCCAACGAGCAGACCCAGCTGCTGGGCCAGGTGGTGCTGTCGAGCTTCGCCAACCCCAACGGCCTGGAGCCCAAGGGCAACAACGTCTGGGCCGAGACCCAGGCTTCGGGTCAGGCGCTCACCGGCACGCCGGGCGCAGGCACCAAGCAGGGCTCGCTCGCCTCGGGCGCGCTCGAGGCTTCCAACGTCGACCTCACTTCCGAGCTCGTCAACCTGATCGTGGCCCAGCGCAGCTACCAGGCCAACGCGCAGACGGTGAAGACGCAGGATCAGGTCGTCCAGACGCTGATCAACATCCGCTGAGCGGCAGGAGCACCCCGTGGACCGCATGCTGTATGTCGCCATGAGCGGCGCCAAGCAGGCCATGGAGCAGCAGGCCACGGTCGCCAACAACATGGCGAACGTCTCGACGCCGGGCTTTCGCGCGCAGGTCAACAGCTTTCGCGCGGTGCCGGTGGTCGGCGAAGAAGCGCAAACGCGCGCCTTCGTCGCCGCCATCACGCCGGGCGCCGACTTCAGCCACGGTCCGCTGACCGAGACCGGCCGCGCCCTCGATGTCGCGGTGCACGGCGATGGCTGGCTCGTGGTGCAGACGCCCGACGGCGGCGAGTCCTACACGCGTGTGGGCAACCTGCAGGTCGGCGCCGACGGCCAGCTGCTGACCATGGGCGCGCGCCCGGTGGTCGGCGAGGGCGGCGCGCTGGTGGTGCCGCCGGGCTCCACGGTGCAGATCGCGCCCAACGGCGCCGTCACGGCCCGCGGCGCCGGCGATGCGCTGGTCGGCGTGGCCGAAGTGGGGCGCCTGAAGCTGGTCAATCCGCCGACCGCCGACCTGGTGCGCGGCGACGACGGGCTCTTTCGCATGCGCGAGGGCCTGCCGCCGGCCGAGGCCGACGCGGCCGTGACCGTCGCCAGCGGCGTGGTCGAGGGCAGCAACGTCAACGCGGTCGAAGCCATGGTTTCGATGATCGCCCAGGCCCGCAGCTTCGAGATGCAGATGAAGTCGATGCAGACCGCGGACACCAACGCGCAGTCGGCCAACAAGTTGCTGGCGTACGGCTAGCCCACCAACCCCTGAAGGAATTTCTCCCATGATGCGCTCGCTCTACATCGCCAAGACCGGCCTCGACGCCCAGCAAACCCAGCTCGACGTGGTGTCGAACAACCTCGCCAACGTCGGCACCACCGGCTTCAAGCGCAGCCGCGCCGTGTTCGAGGACCTGATGTACCAGAACCTGCGCCAGGTCGGCGGCCAGACCTCGGACCAGACGCGGCTGCCTTCGGGCCTGCAGGTCGGCACCGGCGTGCACGTGGTCGCCACCGAGCGCATCCATGCGCAGGGCAACATGACCAAGACCGACAACCCGAAGGATGTCGCGATCAACGGCGCCGGCTTCTTCCAGGTGCTGATGCCCGACGGCACCACCTCGTACACGCGCGACGGCTCCTTCCAGACCGACCGCGACGGCCAGCTCGTCACGGCCAGCGGCTTCCCGGTGCAGCCGGCCATCACCATTCCGCAGAACGCCACCAGCATGACCATCGGCCGCGACGGCATGGTCTCGGTCACGCAGGCCGGCAGCACCGCCACGGTGCAGGTCGGCCAGCTGCAGCTGGCCACCTTCCTGAATCCGGCCGGCCTGCAGAGCATGGGCGAGAACCTCTATGCGGAGACCGATTCCTCCGGCGCGCCCAACCAGCTGAACCCGGGCCTCGAAGGTGCCGGCATCCTGAGCCAGGGCTACGTCGAGGCATCGAACGTCAACGTGGTGGAGGAGCTGGTCAACATGATCGCGACCCAGCGCGCTTACGAAATCAACAGCAAGGCCGTGCAAACCTCCGACCAGATGCTGCAGCGCCTCGCGCAACTGTGATGCAGAGCGCGCGTCTTCATCGTCTTGCCGTCTGCACGCTGGTGCTCGCCACCGGCTGCGCGCAGATCCCGCGCGAGCCGCTGGTGCACCAGCCGATGACGGCGCGCGCCAACACCTACGCGGCGCTGCCGGCGCCGCGCGCCAACGGCGCGATCTTCCGCGACGGGCCCGGCGCCAATGCGCTGTTCGAGGACCGCCGTCCGCGCAATGTCGGCGACATCCTGACCATCGTGATCAGCGAGAAGGTCAACGCCAGCAAGAACTCGGGCGCCAACGCCAGCCGCAGCGGCAGCCTGACGGCTGCCTTCCCGACCATCCCGAAGCTGCTGGGCGGTCTGCTGGACGAGCAGGACGCGAAGCTCTCCGGCAACAACATCCTCAATGCCAAGGGCGGCGCCAACGCCAACAACACCTTCAACGGCGTGATCACCGTGACCGTGGTCGACGTCATGCCCAACGGCAACCTGCTGGTTTCCGGCGAGAAGCAGATGGGCATCAATCAGGGCACCGAATACATCCGCTTCTCGGGCGTGGTGAACCCGCGCACCGTCTCCGGCAGCAACACCGTGCCCTCGACCCTGGTGGCCGATGCGCGCATCGAATACACGGCCAAGGGCTACATCGACGAAGCCCAGCACATGGGCTGGATGCAGCGCTTCTTCCTCAATGTGATGCCGTTCTGATCATGAACTTCAAATTTCTCCGGCGCTGCATCTTCTCGGCCTTGTGCGCCGTCGCGTTGTCGTCTCCGGCACAGGCCGAGCGGCTCAAGGAACTGGCCAGCATCCAGGGCGTGCGCGACAACCCGCTGATCGGCTACGGCCTGATGGTGGGCCTCGACGGCACCGGCGACCAGACCATGCAGACGCCGTTCACCACGCAGAGCCTGAACAACATGCTGCAGCAGCTCGGCATCACCATTCCGGCCGGCGTCAACATGCAGCTCAAGAACGTGGCGGCCGTGATGGTCACGGCCACGCTGCCTTCCTTCGCGCGGCCCGGCCAGAACATCGACGTGACGGTGTCCTCGATGGGCAATGCCAAGAGCCTTCGCGGCGGCACCTTGCTGATGACGCCGCTCAAGGGCGTCGACGGCGCGACCTATGCCATCGCGCAGGGCAACATGGTGGTGGGCGGCGCGGGCGCCTCTGCCAGCGGCAGCAAGGTGCAGATCAACCAGCTCGGCTCGGGCCGCATTCCCGGCGGCGCGCTGGTCGAGCGCAGCGTCGAGGCGCCGGTCGGCGGCGAAGGCATGTTCACGCTGGAGCTCAACCGCTCCGACTTCGGCACCGCGCAGCGTGCGGTCGAGGCCATCAATCGCCAGTTCGGCCCCGGCACCGCCGACGCGATGGACGCGCGCGTGATCCGCGTGCGCGCACCCGAGCCGCAGGAGCGCGTCGGCTTCCTCGCGCGCCTCGAAGGGCTCGAAGTCACGCCCACCCAGGCGGTGGCGCGCGTGGTGATCAATGCGCGCACCGGCTCGGTGGTCATGAACCAGGCGGTGCGCGTCAACGACTGCGCGGTGGCGCACGGCAATCTCTCGGTGGTCATCAACACGGAGCCGGTGATCAGCCAGCCCGGCCCCTTCTCGGGCGGCAGCACGGTGGCCACGCAGACCTCGCAGATCTCGATCGCCCAAGGCGGCGGCGCGCTGCAGATGGTGCGCGGCGGGGCATCGCTCTCGGATGTGATCAAGGGACTCAACAGCCTGGGCGCCAATCCGCAGGACCTGGTGTCGATCCTGCAGGCCATGAAGACGGCCGGTGCCCTCCGCGCCGAACTGGAAATCATCTGACATGTCGATGATCGACAACCGAAGCGGTGCGCTGGACCAGCGCTTTGCGCTGGACGTGCAGGGCGTCGATGGGCTGCGGCGCACCGTGCGCGCATCGCCCGAAGAGGGCTTGAAGCAGGTGTCGCGGCAGTTCGAAGCCCTGTTCATGAACATGGTGCTGAAGAGCATGCGCGAGGCCACGCCGTCCAGCGGCCTGCTCGAGAGCCGGAACGAGAAGGTCTACATGTCCATGCTCGACCAGCAGCTCTCGCAGAACCTCTCGGGGCGCGGCGTGGGGCTGGCCGAAGCGATGCTGGCGCAGCTGAGCCGCAGCGCGGCCTCGGGCGCGGCCGACGGCGAAGCCGGGGCCATGTCGCTCGACGGGCCGTCGGGCTTCCCGTTGAAGCCGCAGGCCGGCATTCCGCTCGGCTCCTCGCCGCCGGAGGGCGCACCGGCCACCCGGCGCTCGATGCCGGTGGACCTGAGCGTCTACCAGAACAACGGCGAGCGTCCTTCGCCGGCCGCGGCGGCTTCGCTGCAAGGCCACGTCGACAGCTTCGTGAAGAGCATGGGCGGCTCCGCCCAGGCCGCGAGCGAGGCCAGCGGCGTGCCCGCGCCCCTGATCCTGGCGCAGGCCGCGCTCGAATCGGGCTGGGGCAAGCGCGAGATCCGCGCCGACGACGGCACGCAGAGCTTCAACCTGTTCGGCATCAAGGCCGACCGTGGCTGGAAGGGCCCGGTGGTGGAAACCACCACCACCGAATACGTCGACGGCGAGCCGCAGAAAGTGCGCGCCAGGTTCAGGGCCTACGGTTCCTACGACGAAGCCTTCACCGACTACGCGAAGTTCATCACCCGCAATCCGCGCTACGCCAACGTGCTGGCCACCGACGACCCGGCCGAGGCCGCGCACGGCCTGCAGAAGGCGGGCTACGCGACCGATCCGCAGTACGGGCAGAAGCTCGTTCGGATCATGCAGAAATTCACATAGGACCCACGACCATGGCAGAGATCACCAGCCTTCATCAGCACGCGAGCGCCCCCGTTCTCGCCAACGCCAAACGCCTCGAGGTGGTCACCTTCACGCTGGGCGAGGAGGAATACGGCATCGACATCCAGAAGGTGCAGGAGCTGCGCGGCTACGACGCGGTGACGCGCATTGCGAACGCGCCGGAGTACATCAAGGGGGTGGTGAATCTGCGCGGGATCATCGTTCCGATCATCGACATGCGCATCAAGTTCAAGCTGGGCACGCCGAGCTACGACCAGTTCACGGTGGTGATCGTGCTGAACATCAGCGGGCGCGTGGTGGGGATGGTGGTGGACAGCGTGTCGGACGTGATCACGCTGTCGCCAGAGCAGATCAAGCCTGCGCCGGAGATGGGCTCGGTGCTGGACACGGACTACCTGATCGGGCTGGGGACGCTGGAGGAGCGGATGCTGATCCTGGTGGACATCGACCGGCTGATGTCGAGCGAAGAGATGGGCCTCATTGAAAAGATGGCCGCTTGAGCCAAGGGCCCCCACATGAAAGCAACGAATCCGTCGAGGCGAGCGCCTTCCTTTGTTTCGCTGGCGCGCATCCTGACCATCCGGGCCGGCGTGGCCATGCTGGCACTCACGGTGCTCATCCTGGCGGTCTTCTATGCGCTGGCCTCTGCGCAGCAGCAGCGCAGCGCCGCGCAGTACGCGAATGCGAAGGCCGAAGCCATTGCCCGGTCACTGGACATCTTCGACCAGACCATGCAGCTGAACGCGGAGAACGCCTACGGCGTGTTCCGGCGCCAGTTTGCGGCCACCTTCGTCCTCGAGGACGCCGCGCAGGGCAGGTTGACGAACCACGGCGTTGCGCTCGACGGCAGCTCCACCGCCGAAGTGGATGCCTTCGCGCGCGACTTTCCCGGCGCCAACGCCACCGTGTTCGTGGTGCAGGGCGAGGACTTCCGGCGGATCACCACCTCGGTCAAGAAGGAGAACGGCGAACGGGCCATCGGGACCCTGCTCGACCGCAAGAGCGGCGCCTATCCGGTGCTGCGCGCCGGCAAGAAGTTCGTCGGGCGCGTCATCCTGTTCGGCCGTCCCTACATGACGGTCTATGAACCGGTGCGCGATGCTGCCGGCCAGGTCGTCGCCGTGCTCTACATCGGCCTGGACATTTCGCGGCAGCAGGCGTCCTTCGGCGAAGCGGTGAACAAGACCCGCATCTTCGAAAGCGGCGGGCTCTACGTCGTCAATCCGAGCGGCGGTCCCGCGGCGGCGACGCTGGTGTTCCACCCGACGACTGCCGGCAAGAAGCTGGCCGAAGTTCTTCCTCCGGGCGTCGACGCGGCGGACTGGCTCGCGCGCCTGGGCAGCGGCGACGGCACATGGATCGACAACGCGCCTGCCGTGCTGGGGCAGGCGATCGAAGGACGGCGCTATGCCTCCGCGGCCAAGAGCGAAGCGAACGGCTGGCTGGCGGTGGCCGAGGTTCCCGCCTCGGAGGTGATGGCCGAGCTGTACCGCCAGATGGCCTGGCTCGTCGGGGCCATTGCCCTGGCCGCCGTGCTGCTGGGCACCACCCTGGTCGTCTTCATTCGCCGCACGGTGCGTCCCCTGAGCCTGCTGAGCGAACATGTGCAAGCCATCGGCGGAGGCGACCTGTCGCGGCAGCTGGCATCGGATCGCCGCGACGAGATGGGCGTCATCACCCGGTCCGTCGAATCCATGCGGGACGGCCTGGCGCGCGTGGTGAGCGGCGTGCGCGAGGGCACCGATGCGATCGCGACTGCATCCAGCCAGATCTCTGCCGGCAATCAGAATCTCTCGTCTCGCACCGAAGAGCAGGCGAGCTCGCTGGAGCAGACCGCGGCTTCGATGGAAGAACTCACCAGCACGGTGAAGCAGAACGCCGACAACGCGCGCCAGGCCAATCAGCTGGCGCTCTCTGCCTCCGAAGTGGCGGTCAAGGGCGGCGATGTGGTCAACCAGGTGGTCGACACCATGGCCTCGATCAATGCCTCGTCCAAGAAGATCGTCGACATCATCGGCGTGATCGACGGCATTGCCTTCCAGACCAACATCCTGGCCTTGAACGCAGCGGTCGAAGCCGCGCGAGCCGGCGAGCAGGGCAGAGGCTTTGCGGTGGTGGCTTCCGAAGTGCGCAACCTGGCGCAGCGCTCGGCCGCAGCCGCCAAGGAAATCAAGGGCCTGATCGACGATTCGGTCGGCAAGGTGAACGCGGGCAGCACGCTGGTGGGCGAAGCCGGCAAGACCATGGAAGAGATCGTGGGCAGCGTGAAGCGGGTGACCGACATCATCGGCGAGATCACGGCGGCGAGCCACGAGCAGACCCAGGGCATCGAGCAGATCAACCAGGCGATCACGCAGATGGACCAGGTGACGCAGCAGAACGCGGCGCTGGTGGAAGAGGCGGCTGCTGCGGCGCAATCGATGCAGGAGCAGGCCGGCAACCTCGTGGAAGCGGTCAACGTGTTCAGGCTGGATGCCGGCACCCGGCCCGCTCTCCCCAAGTTTCAAACCTCATGAAGAGACGCAGATGAACGCAACAGACACATCGAAGCAGGCCGCGAAGCCGCTGGAATTCCTTTCCTTCACGCTGGGCGAGGAGGAATACGGCATCGACATCCAGAAGGTGCAGGAGCTGCGCGGCTACGACGCGGTGACGCGCATTGCGAACGCGCCGGAGTACATCAAGGGCGTGGTGAACCTGCGCGGGATCATCGTTCCGATCATCGACATGCGCATCAAGTTCAAGCTGGGCACGCCGAGCTACGACCAGTTCACGGTGGTGATCGTGCTGAACATCAGCGGGCGCGTGGTGGGGATGGTGGTGGACAGCGTGTCGGACGTGATCACGCTGTCGCCAGAGCAGATCAAGCCTGCGCCGGAGATGGGCTCGGTGCTGGACACGGACTACCTGATCGGGCTGGGGACGCTGGAGGAGCGGATGCTGATCCTGGTGGACATCGACCGGCTGATGTCGAGCGAAGAGATGGGCCTCATTGAAAAGATGGCGGCCTGAACCATGAACCTCCTCTCCAACGTACGCATCGGAACGCGCCTGGCCATCGGCTTCGGCCTGGTCCTGGCCCTGACCCTGGCCTCGGCCGTCTTTGCCCTGATGAGCGCCAGCAGCAACGCCGAGGCCACCCGCCAGATGATGCAGAGTCCGCTCGCGAAGGAACGGCTCATCTCGGATTGGTACGTGCTGACCTACTCGGCCATCGCGCGCACGGCGATGATCGCCAGGACCACCGACGAAACGCTTCCCGCCACTTTTGCCGATGTCATCTCCGACAGCGTCAAGAAGGGCGGGGAGACCATGACCAAGGTCGAGGCCCTGCTGGTGACCGATCTCGAGAAGTCGACCTTCAAGTCCATTGTCGAGTTGCGAGCCAAGTACCAGGCGGCCAAGGAGGCGGTGCAGAAGGCGAAGGCGGGCGGCAACGCGGCGGAGACGGAGACCGTCTTCAAGGACACCTTCCAGCCGGCCGCCAAGGCTTATGAAAGCCGCGTGCTCGAACTACTGGCGCTGGAGCGCAAGGCGATCGACGACATGAGCCGCGCGATCGACGAGGCGAACGCGCAGAGCTTCAATCTCCGCATTGCGCTCACTGCGCTCACGCTGTTGCTGGGCGGGGTCTGCGCCTTCCTGATCGCCCGCAGCATCACCCGGCCCATCGACCGTGCCGTCCAGGTGGCGGAGACCGTGGCCAGCGGCGACCTCACATCGCGCATCGAAGTCGACTCGCGCGACGAGACGGGCCAGCTGATGCATGCGCTGAAGAACATGAACGAAAGCCTGGCCAAGGTGGTGGGCGAAGTGCGTTCCGGCACCGACACCATTGCCACGGCCTCGGGCCAGATCGCGGCGGGCAATCACGACTTGTCCTCGCGCACCGAGGAGCAGGCGAGCTCGCTGGAGCAGACGGCCGCCTCGATGGAAGAGCTCACCAGCACGGTGAAGCAGAACGCGGACAACGCGCGGCAGGCAAATCAACTGGCCGTCTCGGCCTCCGCGGTGGCCGTGAAGGGCGGCAGCGTCGTCAGCCAGGTGGTCGACACCATGGGCTCGATCAACGCCTCGTCCAGGAAGATCGTCGACATCATCGGCGTGATCGACGGCATTGCCTTCCAGACCAACATCCTGGCCTTGAACGCAGCGGTCGAAGCCGCGCGTGCCGGCGAGCAAGGCCGTGGCTTTGCGGTGGTGGCTTCCGAAGTGCGCAACCTCGCGCAACGCTCGGCCGCCGCGGCCAAGGAAATCAAGACGCTGATCGGCGACTCGGTGGAGAAGGTCGAGGAGGGCAGCAAGCAGGTGGCCGAAGCGGGCCGCACGATGGACGAGATCGTCGACAGCGTGAAGCGGGTGACCGACATCATGGGCGAGATCACGGCGGCGAGCCACGAGCAGACCCAGGGCATCGAGCAGATCAACCAGGCGATCACGCAGATGGACCAGGTGACGCAGCAGAACGCGGCGCTGGTGGAAGAGGCTACGGCTGCGGCGCAGTCGCTGCAGGAGCAGGCCGGCAGCCTCTCGCAGACCGTCAGCATCTTCAAGCTGAGCCAGGAAGAAGCGGCCGTGGTGCTCGCGCAGGTCCAGGCCCGCAGCCGGCCGACATTGCCGCCGAAGCGCGTGGCGCCGGCGCTGAAGGCGCCGGCCAAGCCGACCGCCGCCCCGCGCAAGGCGGTGGCGCACCGGCGCGCGCCGCAGCTTGCCGTGGGCCACACGGCCTCGGGCGAGTGGACGGAGTTCTGAAGAAGAAGTCCCGGCCCTCAAGTTTCGGGCCGGACTGCCGATATCTCTCATAACCGGGCCTCTATCGACGGCCTTCGCAGGAAGAAAAAAATGCAGTGGTTCCAGGAGCTTCGTGTCACCGTCAAGCTGATCCTCAGCTTTCTGATCGTCGCCGCCATCGGCGCCGTCGTCAGTGCGCTCGGCATCTTTCAAATGGGGCGCATCAGCGCCTCGACCGAGAGGCTCTACAACCACGAGCTGCAGACGCTGAAGGCGGCGCAGGCCGCCAATATCCACCTGCTCTATGCGAGCCGGGCTCAGATGGGCCTGCTGTCGGCCTCCACCAAGGGCGAGCGCAATGCCGGCATCGCGGAACTCAAGAAGGCCGGCGCCGGACTCGAAGCGCGGATGACCGAGGTCAAGCCCGTGCTGCTCGAAAGCGATGAGGGCCGCAAGCTCAACGAGCAGTACGAGGCCCTGCTGCCGACGCTGAAGAAGCGCATGGGCGATTTCGTCACGCTGCTCAGCGCACAATCGCTGGACAGCTCGCAGTTCGACGGCCGCGTGGCCGAGGACAGCGCGCAGCTGCTGAAGGATTCGCGCGCGCTCGAGGAAGTGCTCGAGACGATGGTGGCGCACAGCGACATGCAGGCCAAGGCGAGCATGGACCATGCCGGCCAGACCTACAAGACCTCGCGCTTGCTGATGCTGGCGATGGCCCTGATCGGCATCCTCGCGAGCGTGGGGTTGGGCGTCGTGGTGGCCCGCCTGCTGGCGCGCCAGCTGGGCGGCGAACCCGGCTACGCGGCGGATGTGGTCGGCCGCATCGCCGGCGGCGATCTGACGGTGGGTGTCGAGGCGCGCTCGGCCGACGACGGCAGCGTGCTGCATTCGATCAAGCAGATGCAGGACCAGCTGACCCATGTGGTCGGCAGGATCAAGCTGTCGACCGACGCCATCGCGACGGCCTCGGGCCAGATTGCTTCGGGCAACCAGGATCTTTCTTCGCGCACCGAGGAGCAAGCCAGCTCGCTGGAGCAGACCGCGGCGTCGATGGAAGAACTCACCAGCACGGTGAAGCAGAACGCCGACAACGCGCGCCAAGCCAATCAGCTGGCGCTCTCGGCCTCCGAAGTGGCGGTCAAGGGCGGCGATGTGGTCAGCCAGGTGGTCCACACCATGGCCTCGATCAATGCCTCGTCCAAGAAGATCGTCGACATCATCGGCGTGATCGACGGCATTGCCTTCCAGACCAACATCCTGGCCTTGAACGCAGCGGTCGAAGCCGCGCGTGCCGGCGAGCAGGGCCGAGGCTTTGCGGTGGTGGCTTCCGAAGTGCGCAACCTGGCGCAGCGCTCGGCCGCCGCGGCCAAGGAAATCAAGGGCCTGATCGACGATTCGGTCGGCAAGGTGAACGCGGGCAGCACGCTGGTGGGCGAAGCCGGCAAGACCATGGAAGAGATCGTGGGCAGCGTGAAGCGGGTGACCGACATCATCGGCGAGATCACGGCGGCGAGCCACGAGCAGACCCAGGGCATCGAGCAGATCAACCAGGCGATCACGCAGATGGACCAGGTGACGCAGCAGAACGCGGCGCTGGTCGAGGAGGCCGCGGCTGCGGCGCAATCGATGCAGGAGCAGGCCGGCAACCTAGTGGAAGCAGTCAGCGTGTTCAGGCTCGCGGACTGAATGTTTCGCCCGCGCTGCCGATAAACAAACAAGCAAACGTACTTACAGGTAAAGCCAAATGTCGATGTTCCATACGGGCCTGAGCGGCCTGGCCGTGGCGCGCAGCGCGCTCATGACCACGGCGCACAACACGGCCAACGTGTACACCGCCGGCTACAGCCGCCAGACCTCGATCGTCGCCACCAACGGCGCGATCTCGACCGGCGCCGGCTTCATGGGCACCGGCGCCCGCGTCACGACCGTGGCGCGCAGCTACGACCGCTACCTCACCGCCCAGCTCAACGGCGCCGAGGCCACGGGCGCGGCGCTCGCGAGCTACAACTCGCAGATCAGCCGCATCGACTCGCTGCTCGCCGACAAGACCTCGGGCCTCACGCCCCTGATGCAGAGCTTCTTCGCCGGCATGCAGGGCGTGGCCAACACGCCGGCCGACCCGGCCGCGCGCCAGCAGCTCATCAGCGCGGCGCAGGCCCTGGCCAACAAGTTCCGCGCCACCGACCAGTACCTCACCGACCTCAACACCTCCGTCAACGACCAGATCGTGGGCAGCGCCGAGCAGATCAACACCTACGCGACGCAGATCGCGAGCCTCAACCAGCAGATCGGCCAGCTCCAGGCGATGGCCGGCGGCCAGCCGCCGAACGACCTGATGGACCAGCGTGACCATCTGGTGGCCGAGCTCGGCAAGATCGTGGACGTGAAGGTGCTGGAGCAGGACGGCGGCAAGTACAACGTCTTCATCGGCAATGGCCAGACGCTGGTGCTGGGCGACCGGGCCGCAACGATGAAGGCCGTCGACTCGGCGGCCGATCCCACGCGCAAGGCGATGGCGCTGGTCGGGCTGAACGGCACCGCGTCCGAGCTCAAGGACAACATCTTCACCGGCGGCACGCTGGGCGGGCTGATGGCCTTCCGCGCCGAGACGCTGAGCACCACGCAGAACGCGATCGGCCGCCTCGCCATGGCGCTCGGCAGCAGCTTCAACGACCAGCACAAGCTGGGCGTCGACCTGAACGGCGTGCTGGGCTCCGACTTCTTCTCCGAGGCCCAGGCCGGCGTGTTCTCGAATGCGCGCAACACCGGCACCATGGTGCTCGACGCCAGCGTGACCGACACCTCGCAGCTCACGACCAGCGACTATTCGGTGGAAGTGAAGGACGTGGCGGGCACGCTCACCTATTCGGTGACGCGCCTTTCGGACAAGCAGCCCATCGGCGACTTCACCACCTTCCCGATCGACTTCGACGGCGTGAGCTTGACCGATGCCAGCGGCACGGCCCAGGCGGGCGACACCTTCCTGGTCCAGCCGACGCGCACCGGCGCGCGCGATCTCGAAGTGCTGGTGCTCGACCCGGCCAAGGTGGCCGCGGCCTCGCCGCTGGTCACCGGCAACACCAGCGGCAACCAGGGCAGCGGCGCGCTGAGCGCCGCCACCGTCGATGCCGGCTACCTGGCCACGCCGCTGGCGGCAACGGTCACGCTCGCCTACGACGCCGGGACCAACACGCTGTCGGGCTTTCCGGCGACCTCGGCCGTCACCGTGACGCTCGCCGACGGCACCTCGACCAGCTACGCGGCCGGCACGCCCGTGCCCTACACGGCAGGTGCCTCGATCAGCTTCGACGGCATCAAGCTCAGCATGACCGGCGCGCCGGCCCAGGGCGATACCTTCACGATCAAGAAGAACGTGGGCGGCGTGTCGGACGGCAGCAATGCGCTGCTGCTGACGGCGCTGCAGAAGAAGAACACCATGGGCGGCGGCAGCTCGACCTTCAACAGTGCCTACGCGCAGCTGGTGAGCTCGGTGGGCAACCGCACGATGGAGATTCGCGTGGCCGAGACCACGCAGACCAGCGTGACGGACCAGATCCGCGCCACCCGCGATTCGATCTCCGGCGTGAACCAGGACGAGGAAACCGCCAATCTGCTGATGTTCCAGGAGATGTACCAGGCCAACGCCAAGGTGATCGAGACCGCGTCGACGATGTTCGACTCGATCCTCGGCATCAGCAACTAAGAACATCGGGAATCGTCATGCGCATCAGCACCCAGACCTTCTACGCACAGAGCCTGAAAGGGATCGGCTCGCAGCAGCAGCAGCTGTTCCGGATCCAGCAGCAACTGTCTTCGGAATCCAAGTTTCTGACGCCGGCGGACGATCCGGTGGGCGCGGCGCGTTCGCTGGTCGTCTCCCAGTCGATCGCGGAGAGCTCGCAGTACGCCGCCAGCCGCAGCCGCGCGGTGCTCTCGCTCTCGCACGAAGAGGCCGCGCTGCAATCGGCCACCACCATCCTGCAGAACATCAAGACGCTCACGGTGCAGGCCGGCAACGGCACGCTGTCGGACGCCGACCGCGAATCGCTCGCCACCACCATCCAGAGCAATCTCGACCAGCTGGTGAACGTGGCCAACGCCGACGACGGCAACGGCCAGTTCCTGTTCGCCGGCTTCAAGAGCGCCAACCCGCCCTTCGTGGCGCAGGCCGGGGGCGGCGTGCAGTACATGGGCGACCAGGGCCAGCGTCTGATGCAGATCGACGTGTCGCGCCAGATGTCGGCCACCGACGACGGACGCAGCGTGTTCCAGTCGGTGCAGGGCGGCGCGGGCTACGTGACCACGGCGAATGTCGCCAACACCGGCTCGGGCGTGTTCGGCGCGGTCGGCGTGACCGACGCCACGTCGCCCAACTACGGCCGCGACTTCACGATCAGCTTCGCGGGCGGCAACTACACGGTGACCACCAACGACACGCCGCCGGTGGTCGCGGCCACCGGCCCCTTCGTGGCGGACACGCCGATTTCCTTCGGCGGCGTGCAGATCAGCATGAGCGGCACGCCGGCCGACGGCGACAGCTTCCAGGTCTTTACCGCCAAAAACGCCGGCACCGACGTGTTCGCCGCCATCGGCGACCTCGTGGCATCGCTGAAGAAGCCGCTCGCCGGTGGCGGTGCGGCCGCGCAGGCCGAACTGCTGAACGCGCTCTCCACGGCCAACGTCAAGATCACGAACGCGCACGACAACGTGCTGACCATCCGCTCCTCGGTCGGCTCGCGCATGAACGAACTCGATGCGCTCAACGCGTCGGGTTCCTCGCGCAGCCTGATCGACAAGAGTTACCTGTCGGAGCTAGAAGACCTGGACATGGCGAGCGCGATCTCCGAATACCTGCAGCGCGAAACCGCGCTGAAGGCCTCGCAGGAGACTTTCGCGCGGCTGCACAGCATCGCGCTGTTCAACTACCTGTAGGCCGGCCGGGCTTCGCGCCGGCGCCCGATCAGCTGCGCCAGCACGAGAGCGGGTAGCGCTGGTGGTTCCAGGTCGTCCAGCCTGTGGTCCTGTTGCCCGAGGGCTTGGCCAGGTACCACTGGTTCCCGTCGGCGTGGCGGAAGCGCAGGCCGCGCCCGTCGCTTTCGGGGTGCGTCAGCGCCACCCAGCGCGAGTTGTTGTCCGAGAACTTTCCCTTCCAGCGCGAGCCGGCGCTGCTGCTGCAGGTGTCGCCGTCGCAACTGGTTTGAGTGTCGTTGACCGGGACCCAGGTCATGCGTGCCGGCCGGCCGTCGATGCTGCAGTTCCAGGCGCCACCCCACCAGCCACCGACCGTGCTGGCGAGGGCCGGACCGGAGAGGGCGAAGCACAGGGCTAGGCCGCGGGAGAAGGTCGTGAGCGACCGCCGAGTCGTGTTCGAAGTCATGCTGCTGCTCCTTGTCGCCTCGATGAGGCTGGAGGCAGCGTACCGAGCCGCTGTCGAACGAGAAATCCCGTGAAGGCGCTACCCGCGCAGGAACGAGACCGCGATGACGACCGCGACCATCACGATGCCGACCCGGGTCATGTAGACCCCCAACCGGGCTGCCACCGGGTCTCGGGGTTGCAGCTTGGCGTGCGTTGTATCCATGGCGAACTCCTTTCGGACGACTCGCTGTCATCCTAGGGGCGAGCGCCGGCGCTGCACATGGCCAATTGGCAACGATGGACCATACTCGCCGCGCGATTCGTGGATTGGTTCACCATTCTCCGAAGTGATTGCGGGCTCCGGTGCGGCCGCACGGCTACTCAGGCGCCTCGCCAGCAGGCGCCGCCGCCTGCGGCTGCGCCTCCATCTGCACGACGGCCTCATGCAGAAGGCCGCGAAGCCAGACCAGCGCCGGGTCGTGGGTGCGGTACTTGTGCCATTGCATGGACTGCTCCATCAGAGGCAGCGGCAAGGGCACCGGCAGCACTGTCAGCGGCAGGAATTGCTGCGCCATGCGCGCCAAGCGACGCTGCACTGTGGCGACCCGGTCGGTGCCCAGAACCAGGAAGGGCGCCGCGACGAAGCTGAAGGTGCAGACCTCGATGCGCCGCTCGATGCCGCGACGCTGCATGAACCAGCTCTCGAGCGTGGGCTGGCCGATGCTGGCGGGCTGCACCTCGACGTGGTCTGCGGCCACGTAATCCTCGTAGCTGAGGGTGCCGGCGCGCGCGAAGCGGCTGCTGTTCCACACCATGCACACGTACTCTTCCTCGAACAGCGTTTCGATCGGATGGTCGGGCGAGCAATAGTTGCGCGGGATCACCAGCAGGTCCGCTTCGCCGCGCCCCAGCGCGCGCTGCGGCTGGTCCAGTTGCGGCAGCGGCGAGAGCAGGAAGCGCACCGTGCTCGACTGCCGGCGTGCCAGCGCAAGCAGGTGCGGCATCAGGGTGACCGTGGTGTAGTCGGAGACCAGCAGCTGGAAGGTGCGGTCCGAGCGTGAGGGATCGAACTGCGGCTGCGCGGCGATCGCGGTGTCGACGCGCATCAGCACGTCGCGCACGGGTTCCTTCATCGTCTGGGCCCGGGGCGTGAGCTCCAGCGTGCGGCCCACCTGCACCAGCAACTCGTCGCCGAAATAGGCCCGCAGCCGAGCCAGCGCGTTACTCATGGCGGACTGGCTCAGATGCACGCGCGCTGCCGCCCGGCTGATGCTGCACTCGGTGAGAAGCGCGTCCAGTGCCACCAGCAGATTCAGGTCAAGCTTGTTGAAGCGCATAGCCGCCCTCGCTCGCACGAGATCGAGAAGAGGATGGTGAACCACCTTCAAGCGCCGAAGATTAGGGCAAGTGCGACTATCGCCGCAGGAAATGCCGAGGGCGCACTCGCCGGGCGATTCGTGGATTGGGTCACCGTTCTCCGATGCGATTGCGGATTGCGACTACACTCCGCAGCCCCATTTTTCAACGAAGCGGCGACACCCATGAGAAAGAACGCCTGGCTCAAGGCCGCGCTGGACTACGTGCCCGATTGGCTGAGTTTTCAACTCGAGCGCTATCGGCAGCCCGGGTGCTCTGTCGCCATAGCGCAGGGGCCTCACATCGTGGCGGAGTTCGCCTTCGGTGCCGCTGATCTGGAAACCGGCGAATCCCTCACCCCGAGGCATCGCTTTCGCGTCGCGTCGCACTCCAAGAGTTTCACTGCGAGTGGTGTCATGCTGCTGCGGGAACAAGGAAAAATCGGCCTTGACGATCCGATCGGCCGCTATGTATCCGGCCTGCACAAGGGCCTCGCGGGCGCCCGGATCGGAGAATTGTTGTCACATGGTGCCGGTGTGGTTCGCGATGGCGCCGACAGCGGACAGTTCTCGGACCGCCGCCCATTTCTTTCCCGCGCCGAGCTGCTGGCGGAGTTGTCCAGAAAGCAGCCGCTCGCACCCGGCGTTCAGCTCAAGTATTCCAACCATGGCTATGGCCTGTTGGGGCTGATGATCGAGGAAGTCAGCGGCAGCGAATATCCGGCCTGGATCACCCGCCACGTGATCGACGCCGCGGGATTGCACGAGACCGTCCCCGACATGCCGCAGCTGCGCAAGAAAGCACCCATGGCCAATGGGCACAGTGCCGAGTTCCCCTTCGGGCAGCGCCTGATCGTACCGGGCGACAACGTCTGCCATGCGATCGCGCCGGCAGGCGGATTCGTCTCGACGGCTTCGGATGTGGCTCGGTTCTTTGCGCAACTCGCGCCGGAAAGCAAAGGGAGCATCCTGTCGGCAGCGAGTCGCCGCCACATGATGCAGCGCCGCTGGCGCGACAACTGCAGCACCCAGGAGTCGTACTACGGCTACGGCACCATGATGAGCGGGCCCGGGCCCAAGGAGTGGTATGGCCACACCGGCAGCCTGCAAGGCTTCGTTTCGAGAACGGCGCGTTTTACCGCCTCGGGTTTCACGGTCACCGTTCTTTGCAACGCACAGGATGGCCCGTCCTACCAGTGGGTCGATGGGATTGCGAGCATCCTTTCGGCGTTTCAACACCATGGTGCGCCAGCCAAACGGGAGGCGGCCTGGAAGGGACGCTGGTGGAGCATGTGGGGTGCCAGTGATCTTGTCCCCATGGGCAAGGTGGTGTGCCAAGTCGCGCCGGCGATGAATCTACCTTTCGATGGCACGAACACCGAGTTCGTGATCGCTGGCAACGATCATGGGGTGATCCGCAAAGCTTCTTCCTACAACAGTCCCGGAGAGACGATTCGCCGGGTGCGCGATCCCAATGGCGCGCCGACCGAGCTTTGGGTTGGAGGCTCAAGACTGCTGTCCAAGGAGGCGATGCTGGCCGAAGTCACTCCGCGCTACCGCAAGAGTCGGCGCACCGGCGATGCCGCGGCTGCATAGCGTCGGGCGTTGATCCGGGTCCCGCTTACTTCTTGCAGTCCCCGCCGACCGATACGGAGCCGTCCTTGCATTCGGTCAGGATGGGCTCGCTGCGAGGCTGCGGCGGCGAGGGACGCGCGCCGGAGGCCGATCCGTCACTATTCGGCGGCGAAGCCGGCAAATCGCCCTGCGCGTACACGATCTTCTTCGTTCCAAGATCGCAGGTGCCCACGACCTTGTCGGTAACGATTGCGTCGGCGTCTACCGTGGTGAGCGTGAAGCGAGAGACGCCGGAGGCTCTGATCTTCGTATCGATCTGGGACAGGATGGCATCGCAGTTGCTGGCGCCGCTCGCAGAACCGGCGAAGACCAGTGCGATGAAAGCCAGAGATAGTCTTGGCATCGGTGCTTGCCTCCAACGAGAGTCTTCCCGGGCGGACCCGTCCAGCGATCAGCGCGAAGGCGCCGGCACCGGAGTCACCGTCTCGCGAATCACGCCGCCGCCCATGACGCTGCCTCCGGAAGAACTGCCCGCGCCGCCTTGCACGCGCGCCTCGCAGTCCGCCTGGTCGGCAGCGGGCTGCAGCTTGCATCGGGCCATCGCATTGGCGTCGTAGCCGGTGGCGCTCGAGCCGGTGAGGCCGTTGCGCCGGGCCTCCTGTCGCGCGGCACCGGCTTCGCGAAGGCACGCCGCCTTGTCCTGCTGCACGCCATCGCAGGCCGCGCGTTCGCTCGCCGTGCGGGCATCGGAGCCGGGCGGCGCCGACTGGGCGAGCGCGGCGCTGGCGCCGAGCAGTGCGATCAGCCAAAGACTGACCAGAGCTGGTTTCGTGTTCATGGGGCTCCTCTTTGAACGGAGCCTGCAATGTGACCGCAGGATGGCGGCCGGACTGTGGGACGGATGCCCGATGCCTGTCGGACGCAGTCCGCAAAAGAAGGCCCGCACGAGGCGGGCCTGAAGGGGTTGGTCCTTGATGCCCACCCGGGAGAAACCATGGCCGAAGATTAGTAGGTGTAGTCCTACACGGCAAGTCGAGCAAAAGTTCACGTTGGCGTCAGCCGGTCACCGATGCTCGTCATCAGCTTCGCGTAAGTTTTGTATCTCGCGATCCATCCCGCCGGTTTCCTCGCGCGCGAGACCTGCCCCGGATGCCGACGTTTGGTTCTGCTTGACAAGGGCAATGACACCGCGGCGTTGTTGTCGGCATTCGCCACCTATGCCGCGGGGTTTCTGGTACGGCCCTTCGGGGCACTCGTGTTCGGTCGCATCGGCGATCTGGTCGGGCGCAAATACACCTTCCTGGTCACCATCGTCGTGATGGGGAGCGCGACCTTTGCAGTGGGACTGTTGCCGACATTCGCGGCCATCGGCTGGCTCGCGCCCATCCTGCTGGTTACCCTTCGATTGCTGCAAGGCCTGGCGCTCGGCGGTGAATATGGCGGCGCTGCCACCTACGTGGCCGAGCATGCGCCGCAGGGCAAGCGAGGCAACGACACGAGCTGGATCCAGACCGCCGCGACGCTGGGCTTCTTCATGGCGCTCGCGGTCATCGGTGCTTGCCGCGTGTGGATGGATGCTGCGGTGTTTGCCGAATGGGGTTGGAGAATTCCCTTCCTCGTGTCGCTGATCCTGCTGGTGTTCTCGATCTATATCCGGCTGCGCCTGAACGAGTCGCCGATCTTCAAGAAGATGAAGGAGGAAGGAAAAGGGTCGAAGGCGCCGCTCAGAGACAGTTTCCGGAAGTACCCGAACAACAAGTACGTGCTGCTGGCCCTGCTGGGCGCCACCGTCGGGCAGGGCGTGGTGTGGTACACGGGCCAGTTCTATGCCCTGTTCTTCCTGACGATCACGCTCAAGCTCGACTATCTGACGGCCTACATGCTGATCGGCGCGTCCTTGCTGCTGGGCACGCCGTTCTTCATTGTCTTCGGTGCGCTTTCCGACAAGATCGGCCGGCTGAAGATCATCCTGTTCGGCTGCCTGATTGCCGCAGTGACCTATTTCCCGCTGTTCAAGGGCCTGACCCACTATGTCAATCCGGCCCTGGAGGCCTACTCGGAGAAGACGCCGATCACCGTCTCCGCCGCCAACTGCAACTTCCACATGTTTGTCGGCCCCTGGAGCAAGTTCTCCGACTGCGACAAGGCGAAGGACTTCCTCACCAAGCAAGGGCTCTCGTTCAAGTCGGTCCCGGCCGCGGCCGATGCCCAGGTCGTGACGAAGATCGGTGATGTCGAAGTGGTCGGATGGGACGAGGCCAAGTACAAGGAGGCGTTGCAGAAGACCGGCTATCCCGGCGCGGCCGACAAGAGCAAGATCAACTACCCGATGACGCTGCTGATCCTGTTCATCATGTTGATCTACGTCACGATGGTGTACGGACCTATTGCCGCTTTCCTGGTCGAGCTGTTCCCCACCCGCATCCGCTACACCTCGATGTCGCTGCCTTATCACATCGGCAACGGGTGGTTCGGCGGCATGCTCCCGCTGCTGGCCACGGCAATGGTCGCGGCATCGGGGGATATTTACTATGGGCTCTGGTATCCGATCGTCGTTGCGGTGATCTCGCTCGTGGTGGGCACCATCTTCCTCAGGGAAACCAAGGACCGCGATCTCAAATACGACGACTGATCGGCGCGCTGCACCGTGCAAGGCACGGCGCAGCGCGCTTGTCGTCTCGTCCTCAGAGCGTGGGCTTGCCCATCGCCGGATCGCTCACCGAATGCCGCCCGGTCTCGACGCGGCCGGCGATGCGGCGCAAGTAGGCCGGGTCGGCGTCGCAGCTCACTTCGAAGTCGTACCAGTTGCCGCTGTCCTCGAGGTCCCACTGCTTCTCGACATCGTCGCCGCCCCTGACGCGCACGGTCCACGGGCCGTCGTTGCGGTAGGCCAGGGCCTTGATGGTGAAGACGCAGTCCCGCTCGCCCTCGTTGCGCAGCTTCAGGTGTAGGTCGCCGCGGCGCACGTTGTAGCCCACGCGGATCTCGGGGTCGGGTGCGCCGCGCGAGCGCAGGCGGTTCAGGTCGCCCTTGAAGTGGCGGTGGAAGCCGTTGGGCCCGAGCACCCACAGGTCGTAGAGGCCGGCGTTGTCGGTCGCCGCGGCCCACTCGTCGTCGAGGCGCTCGTTGGGCTCCACCATGTAGCGGCGCGGCAGCCGGTCGAGGTTCAGCTTGTCGTAGACGTGGAACACGGCCGCGGCCTCGCCGCTGTTCGCGAAGACGAGCTTGACCTTGCCGTGCAGCGCGTTGCTGCGTGCGCTCGCGTGCAGCTCGTAGGGCAGGGCGCGCGAGGGCCGCGTGCCGGTGGCCTGCACCGGCAGCAGCGGGTTGGCCGGCGGCGCGATCTGGGGCAGTTGCTGCTGCGCGGCGCGCAGCGCATCGGCCTGGGCCAGCGTCTTGCGACCCGTGAGCGTGGGCAGCGGCTCGTTGTTGGGATTCTTGAAGTTGAAGGCGCTCGTCAGGTCGCCGCACACGGCGCGGCGGTAGCGGCTGATGTTGGGTTCCTTGACGCCGAAGCGCTGCTCGAGGAAACGGATGATCGAGGTGTGGTCGAACACCTGCGAGTTGACCCAGCCGCCGCGGCTCCAGGGCGAGATCACGTACAGGGGCACGCGCACGCCCGGGCCGTAGACCCGGCCGTCGGGCTGCGGCTGGCTGGTGGTGCCGGGCGGGTTCGGGTGCGTGAAGCGCTCGAAGGCGACCTCGGACTCGCGCAGCGTGGTCTTGCCGGCCGGCGTGCCGTCGGGGTTGAGCGAGGGCGCCGAGGGCGACGGCACATGGTCGAAGTAGCCGTCGTTCTCGTCGAAGTTGACCAGCAGCACGGTCTTGCTCCACACATCGGGCACGGCGGTGAGCGCGTCCAGCGTCTCCTGGATGTACCAGGCGCCCTGCACCGGGCTCGATGGGCCGGGGTGCTCGGAGTAGGTGGCCGGCGCGATGACGAAAGACACCTGCGGCAGCTTGCCGTTCTTGATGTCCTGGCGGAAGGTCTCGAAATACGCGTTCACGTCGCCGAGCGGGCCCGGCATGGTGTTGGCGATGCCCTTATACAGCGGGTTGCCGGCATCGTCGCTGGCCGGGTCGTAGGCGGGCGAGAGGGCGTCGTTGCTCACCGGCTTGCCCGAGGCCTCGTTGGCCTTGCGGTACTGCTTGAAGCCCGCCAGCGGGTTGTCGCCGAAGTTGTCGGGCATGTTCTGGTAGACCATCCAGCTCACCTTGGCTTCCTGCAGCCGCTCGGGGTAGGTCTTCCATTCGTAGCCGAGGGCGGAGGAGTCGATGGAGTCCCACTCGTTGTTCAGCGAGGCCACGCCGGCGGCGGTGGGGCCGTTGGTGCCGGTCCACATGAACATGCGGTTCGAGTTGGTGCCGGTGTGCATCGAGCAGTGGTAGGCGTCGCACAGCGTGAAGGCATTGGCCAGCGCGAACTGGAAGGGCAACTCGGCTTCCTTGTAGTAGCCCATCGAAGCGGGCGTCTTGTAGCGCACCCATTGCTCGATGCGGCCGCCGTCCCAGGCGTCCTGGCCGTCGACCCAGCTGTGCGGCGTCCCGCTCACGCGCTGTGCATTGCCCTTGGTGAAGTCGAGGTGGTAGGGCAGCACCGGCTGGCCGGCGGCGTTGTTCTGCTGCCAGACGTTGCGGCCTTGCGGCAGCGGAATGGTGAAGCGGTCGCCGAAGCCGCGCACGCCGCGCAGCGTGCCGAAGTACTGGTCGAAGGAGCGGTTCTCCTGCATCAGGATCACGACGTGCTTGACGTCCTTGATCGTGCCGGTTTCGTTGTGCGCGGGAATCGCGAGTGCTTTGCGGATGCTGGGCGGAAAGGCGGCGAGGGTGGCGGCGGCGATGCCGGTGGTGGCGGTGCCCTGGAGGAACTTGCGGCGCGAGTTCATGTGGGGTCCTCTGGATGTTGTTGTAGGGGGCTCAGGGCGCGTAGCGCACGTCGGCGTTGTCGCTCGCCGCGGGCTGCACCGGGGTCTCGGTCTTTTCGCTACCGGTGGCCGTGCTGCCCGCGGCGGTGCCGCTGAAGCCGCCGCCGCTGCTGCCGCCGCCGCAGGCGGCCAGCGCGCAGGCCAGGGTCAGGGCGCACGCGAGGCGCGCCAGGTAAACATCTGTGTGCATGGGGAGTTCCTTTTTTGGCGTTGTCGGGGATCGGGTTCGCAAGCGGCGCGGCCAAGACTAGGCAGCGGCCGTGTCATCGCCATGAACCGGCCATGACGCTTGTGCGACGTGCGCATGACGCCCTGGTACCCTGTGCCATTCGCGCGCGGCGCGGAGTGAACGCGATGCCGATGAAACTGCTCTTGAAGCTCGCCATCGCCTGCCTGATCGGGCTGGCAGGAGTCGCCATGTTCCAGGACCGCCTGCTCTACTTCCCGGCCAAGGCCACGGTCGCGGACATGGTGTCCGGCGGACTGAAGGCCTGGCCTTCGGCGGAGGACTTCCGCGGCCTGGTCGCGGAGCCGGCGGGCGTGGCGCGCGGCACAGCCATCGTCTTTCACGGCAACGCGGGGCATGCCGGGCATCGCGCGTACTACGCCCGTGCGCTCACGGGCCTGGGGCTGCGCGTGATCCTGGCCGAGTACCCTGGCTACGGCCCGCGCGGCGGAGAGATGGGGGAACGCCATCTGGTCGACGATGCCGAACAAAGCATCGTGCAGGCGCATCGAGCGCATGGCGCGCCGCTGCTCGTGGTCGGCGAATCGCTGGGCGCCGGCGTCGCGGCCGCGGCGGCCGCACGGCAGCGGGACAAGGTGGCGGGCCTGCTGCTGATCACGCCGTGGGACCGGCTCGAGAACGTCGCGGGCCATCACTACCCATGGCTGCCAGTGAGCTGGCTGCTGCGCGATCGCTACGACAGCGCCGCGCATCTCGCCTCCTTCGGCCGCCCGGTTCTGGTCGCCATCGCCGAGCGCGACAACATCGTGCCGGCGCGCTTCGGCCGCGCGCTTTACGACGCGCTTCCCGAGCCCAGGCGGCTGGTGGTGATCGAGGCGGCCGGCCACAACGACTGGCCGGGGCGCGTCGACGATGCATGGTGGCGCAAGGCCACGTCCTTCGTGCTCGACGCCGCCACTGCGCGCTGAGCGCGCAGCGGTGTTTGCGCTTGCTCAGTTGAGATTTCCTCAAGCGACAGAGCCACAGAAGTCGTTTGTCGGCGAGCGCCGGAAGGACAACCATAGCTCCATCCGATGCCATCTTCGCGGTGTCGGCCACAAGGAGATCTATGTACGTCGCACCCTACCCGCTGTGGAGCCCTGAGCCCGACGCCGGCCTGCTCGCCTCGCGCGCCGCCGATACCGGCGAGCTGATTTTTCCCGCCTTTCCCGATGCTTCGCCGCTGGCCGCGCGGCACGCGCCGGTCGCACTGCCCTCGATCGGCGAGGTCTACAGCTTCACGGTCATCCATCCGGCGGCCAAGAGCGGGCTGGCGCCTTACGCGCTCGGCTATGTGGACCTGCCCGGCCCAGTGCGCATCTTCGGCCGGCTGCAAGGCAAGGCGCGCCCGGCCATCGGCGAGCGCTATCGCGCAGTGCCAGACGAGCAGTTCGGCTACGTGTTCGAGGCGGTCGAAGGAGCATCGGCATGAAGGACATCTTCATCACCGGCGGCGCCATGACGCCCTTCGGCCGCCACAGCGGCGTGCTCGCTCCCGAGCTCGCGCAGCACGCCATCCTGAAGGCAATGGACGACGCGGGCGTCGAGGCGCGCGACATCCAGGCCATCTACTGCGCCAACGTGCTCGGCGGCATGATCCTGGGCCAGCTCATCGTCCGCGATCTCGGCTTCGGCGGAATTCCGGTCTACAACGTCGAGAACGCCTGCGCCAGCGGCGCCACGGCGGTCCACTTGGCACGGCACGCGATGCTGGCCGAGCAGTACGACACGGCGCTGGTGTTCGGCATCGAGCAGCTCACCGCGCTCGGCGGCGGCACCATCCCGCTGCAGCGCAACGACCACAAGACCGAGCTCTATGCAAAGGCGGGCATGGTGCTGCCGGCCGTGTACGCGATGCGCGGCACGCGCTTCCTGCATGAGCGATCTGCCACGCCGGCCGACCTGGCGGCCGTCGCGGTGAAGAACCGTCACCACGGTTCTCTAAACGAATACGCCCAGCAGCGCGCCGAGACCACGGTCGAGGAGGTGCTGGCCTCGCGCATGATCGCCGATCCGCTGACGCTGCTGCAGTGCTGCCCTTCGCAGGTCGATGGCGCGGCCGCCGTGGTGCTGCGCACGCGCCGCCCGGCAGGGCGCACGCCTGTGAAGCTGCTGTCTTCCGTGGTGGTGTCGGGCATTCGCGAACAGGCCGACGACGACATCCTGGATGCCGAGATCACCGCACGGGCGGCACGCCAGGCCTACGAACAAGCCGGCCTCGGCCCGCAGGACCTCGACGTGGTGGAGCTGCACGACGCCTTCACCATCGCCGAACTGCTGTACTACGAGGCCTTGGGTCTCGCGCCGCGCGGAGAGGCTGTTGCCTTGCTGCAATCCGGCGCCACGCGATTGGGCGGCCGCGTGCCGGTGAACCCCAGCGGCGGCTTGCTCGCCAAGGGCCATCCGCTCGGCGCCACCGGCGTCGCGCAGATGGTCGAGCTGATGTGGCAGCTGCAAGGCCGGGCCGGCGCACGCCAGGTCGAGGGCGCGAAGGTCGGCCTGACCCAATGCACCGGCGGCGGCATTGCCGGCGTCGACCATGCCGCGTCATCCGTTCACCTGCTGGGAGTGTGAGATGAGCGAAAGTAGATTCAACCCCGAACACGTGGCGGTGGTCACCGGCGCCGCCCGAGGCATTGGCCTCGGCATCGCGAGCCGGCTCGCTACGCAGGACCTTACCGTCGCCTTGCTCGACCGCGATGGCGCGGCGCTCGACGCTGCTGTGGCCGCCTTGCAACAAGACGGGCACAAGGCCATGGGCGTTGCCGTGGACCTGACCGACTCCAAGGCCGTCGATGCGGCCTTCGCCAGCGTTCTTGCAAGCGCAGGCCGCGTCGACTTTCTCGTCAACAACGCGGGTGCGGTGCGCGATACGCGCTTCCTGAAGATGACCGACGAGGACTGGGATATCGTCATCGACTCCAACCTGCGGTCGCAGTTCGTTTGCTGCCGCGCGGCGCTGCCGGGCATGGTGGAGCGCGGCTTCGGCCGCATCGTCAACCTCTCCTCGCGCGCCTGGCTCGGCGGCTTCGGCCAGGCCAACTATTCGGCGGCCAAGGGCGGCGTGGTGAGCCTGACGCGGAGCCTGGCCATCGAGTTCGCCGCCAAGGGCGTGACCGTCAACGCGGTGGCGCCCGGCATCGTCGACACCCCGCTGTTTCGCAACTTCGCCCCGGATGTGCAGGCACGGCTCAAGGACTCGGTGCCGGTGCGCCGCATCGGCACGGCGGACGACATCGCGCTGGCGGTCGAGTTCTTCCTCGATCCGGCGGCGTCCTACGTGACCGGGCAGACCCTCTATGTCTGCGGCGGCCGCAGCCTGTCATCGCCCAGCGTCTAGGAGCTCCTCATGACCGTTCGTCTGGATGTCAAAGACCAGGTCGCGCTGATCACGCTGGACCGGCCCGAAGCGTTGAATGCGCTGGACCTGGGTGCGCTGAGAGACCTGCGCCGGTGCCTGGTCGAGGTCCGCGATCGCGACGATCTGCGCGTCGCGATCCTCACCGGCGCAGGGAGCAAGGCCTTCTGCGCCGGCGCCGATCTCAAGGGCACGCAGATATCGCCTGCACCGTATGCCGAAGCATTGTTCCGCGCGTCCGCGCCGGCAGCCGACATGGGCCTGTACATCCGGCTCATGGACCTGAGCGACCTCTGCGTGTTCAAGCCGATCATCGCGGCCGTCAACGGCCATTGCCTCGGTGCCGGGCTGGAGCTGGCGCTCCAGTGCGACCTGCGCATTGCCTCGGCCCGCGCGAGCTTCGGCTTGCCGGAGACGGCCGTCGGCTCGATTCCGGCGGTGTCCGGCCTGCACCGCCTGCTCAAGGCCGTGCCGTCGGCGCATGCGATGCAGATGGTGCTGACGGCGGAGCGCATCGATGCGAGCACCGCGCAGCGCATCGGGCTGGTGTCGGAGCTGGTGGAAGAGCCCGCCGCGCTGCTCGACCGCGCCTTCGCGCTGGCGCGGCGCATCGCCGGCAACGCGCCGCTGGCGGTGCAGGCCGTGAAGAAGCTGTCGCGCCAGACGGCACACCTCGGCGAAGCCGACGCGCAGCAGCTCACCGAGCTGTACTGGGGCGTGCTGCGAGATACGCAAGACCGCATCGAGGGCCGCAGGGCCTTCACCGAGAAACGCCCGCCCCGCTATGTGGGCCGCTGAACATCGATTCCAAGGAGACACGCATGAACACCCATCCCACACACCGCCGTTCGTTGCTGGCGCTCGCGGCCGCGGCCGCCGCGCTCTGCACCTGGCCGCTCGGCCATGCGCAGCAGCCACCGTATCCGGCGAAGGCGATCACGCTCGTGGTGCCGTTCGCGCCCGGCGGCGGCAACGACATCCTGGCGCGCGCCATCGCTCCGCGCCTCACGGAAATCCTCGGTCAGGCCGTGGTGGTCGACAACCGGCCGGGGGCGGGCGGCAACCTCGGCACCGACATCGTGGCGCGTGCGCCGGCCGATGGGTATACCTTGCTGCTGGCTTCCAACCAGGTGACCATCAACCCCGCCATCGGTGTCAAGACGCCGTTCAAGCTGGAGAAAGACTTCGCGCCTATCAGCCTGCTGGCCTCGGTGCCGATCGTGCTGGTGTCCAACCCGGCCGAGCCCTACCGGACGCTTGCCGAATTCGTGCAGTACGCCAAGGCCCACAGCGGCAAGCTGGCGTACAGCAGCCCCGGCAACGGCACGCCGCAGCACCTGGCGGGCGAGGTGTTCGCCAACATGGCGAAGACGCAACTGGTTCACGTGCCTTACCGCGGCACCGCGCCTGCCATCGCCGACGTGATCGGTGGGCAGGTGCAGCTGGCTTTCGGCACCATGGCCTCGGTGCTCCCCTTCATCGAGAGCGGCAAGCTGCGCGCGCTCGGCATCGCGGGACAGGCCAAATCGGCCGCGTTGCCGCAGCTTCCGACCTTCGGCGAGGTCGGTTTCAAGAACTACGAGGCCTCGCTCTGGTACAGCCTGCTCGCTCCGGCGCAGACTCCGAAGCCGGTCATCGACAAGCTCAATGCCGCGGTGGTGGAAGCGCTCAAGACCCCCGAGGTCCAGGCGCGCCTGGCCAAGCAGGGTTTCGAGACCCGCTCTTCCAGTCCCGCAGAGGCCAGGCAGCTGCTCGACAAGGACCTGCTTCGCTGGGCACGCCTGGTCAGCGAACTCAAGCTGAAGATCGAGCAATGAGCGCCGGTCCTGCGTTGCAGCTCGACAACCCGCTGCTCGAGCACCTGGGCATCCGGCTCGTCGAATGGAGTTCCGGCCGATGCAGCCTGGCGCTCGCGCTCGAGGACCGGCATCTCAACCGCCAGGCCAGTCTTCAGGGCGGCGTGACCGCCACGCTGCTCGATGCGGCCTGCGGCTACGCCGGACTCATGGCGCACGGCGAAGCGGCGCCGGTCAATGCGCTGACCTTGACGCTGTCGATCAGCTATCTCGCCCGTGCGAACCGGGGCGAAGTCCAGGCGCGCGGGCGCGTGACAGGCGGCGGCAGACGCGTCTACTTCGCGAGTGCCGAGCTGGTCGCCGACGACGGCACCGTCATCGCCACGGCCCAAGGGGCTTTCAGGCGCCAGCCGAACTGAACCATGAAGGAGACATCGCCATGCTGCGCACTGCACTCGAGAGCCTGAAGGTCATCGACTTCACGCAGATCGGCGCCGGGCCCACCTGCTCGATGCTGCTGGCCGACATGGGCGCCCGCGTGATCAAGGTCGAGGCGCCCGAGGGCGAACTCGGACGCACGCTCGGCCCGCCGTGGATCGGCGACGACAGCGCGCTGTTCCACGCCTTCAACCGCAACAAGCTCGGGCTGTGCCTGGACCTCAAGGCCCCCGAAGGCATGGCCGTCGCTCGCACGCTGATCGCGCAAGCCGACGTCGTGATCGAAAGCATGCGGCCCGGCGTCATGGAGCGGCTCGGCCTCGGCTACACGCAGCTCGCGGCCGACCATCCGCGCCTGGTGTACTGCTCCATCTCCGCCTACGGACAGAGCGGCCCGTATGCCGACCGCGCCGGCGTCGACGGCATCCTGCAGGCCGACAGCGGCCTGATGAGCCTGATCGGATCGCCGGGCGCCGAGCCGGGCAAGGTGCAGGCGCCGGTGGTCGACGTCGTCACGGGCTATGTGGCCTGCGTGGGCGTGCTGGCCCAGCTGCAGCAGCGCACGGAAAGCGGGCAGGGCGGCTATCTCGACGTGAACCTGATGAACGCGGCCCTTGCATTGCAGCAGTCTTCGTTCACCAGCTATCTCTCGGATGGCGAGCTCCCGCAGCGCATGGGCAGCGCGGCGCCGTACTCGGCTCCCAACGAGGCTTTCGAAACCGCCGACGGCTGGATCATGGTGGCCGCGTACAACGGCGGGCGCTGGGACCGGCTGTGCGAAGCGCTGGCACTTCCGCAACTGATCGGCGACGAACGCTTCGCCAGCTCGCCCCTGCGCGTGGCCCACCGCGGCGTGATGCGTGCCGCCCTGGCCGAGGCATTCCGCGCCCGCTCGACCGACCATTGGCTGGCCGAACTCAACGCCGCCGACATCCTGTGTGCGCGCGTCGCGAACTACGGCGATGTCGAGCGGCATCCGCAGGTGGCCGCCAACCAGATGATCGCCACGCTCGACGATCCGGCCGCAGGCGCGGTCCGGACGCCGGGTTTCCCGATCAACAGCGCCGAGACCAACCGCCTGCCGCACGCGCCGGCGCCGCGCCGAGGGCAGCACACGCGCGAGATCCTGGCGGCGGCGGGTTACGACGCGATGCACATCGAGCGACTGCTCGCGCATCGCGTCGTGTCCTGCCCGGCGTCCTAGGCCTCTGCCAGCGCGAACTGCGCGAGCATCCAGGTCCGGAACTGCTTCATGGATGCGCTCTCCGGCCGCCCGGCCGGCGTCAGCAGATAGTAGGTATAGCTGCCCATGTCGAGCGTCTTCTTGAGGGGCATGACCAGCTTGCCCTCGCGCAGGTCGTCCTCGACCAGGAAAAGCTGTGCCATGGCCAGTCCTTGTCCTTCGATGGCGGCAGCATAGGCCATCGCGGAGCTTTGGTAGGTCATGCCCGCAGCGCTGTCGACCTGCGGCGCCACGCCGTTGGCGTCCAGCCAGTAGCCCCAGTCGTCGGGCCGGGCGATCGAGTGCAGCAAGGTGAAGTGGCGCAAATCTGCTGGCTTGCGCAGCTTGGTGCGGCCTTTGAGGAGTTCGGGGCTGCACACCGGCGCGAGGATGTTGGCAACCAGCATGTGGCTGTTCGCGCCGGGCCACTTGCCGTCGCCCAGGCGGATCGCCGCGTCGAGATCCTCCTTGCGGAAGTCGACTTCGTCCAGCGAGGCGGTCAGGAGCACCTCGATGTCCGGATGGGCCTGGTGGAATCCGGAAAGCCGCGGAATGAGCCAGCGCATCGCGAAGGTCGTGTACGAGCGCACCTTGAGCTGCTTGCGCTGCGTGCGTCGCGTGAGCCGCCGGGTGGCCTCGCGCAACGCATCGACGGCCTTGGTCACGGCACGGAAGTAGTCCGCGCCGGCCCGCGTCAGCGAGATCTGCCGGTGCCCGCGGTGCAACAGCTGCAGGCCCAGCGTGTCCTCCAGCAGCTTGATCTGGCGGCTCACCGCGCCGGGCGTGACGTGCAGTTCGCCCGCAGCGACGGTGATGCTCAGGTGCCGCGCCGCGGCCTCGAAGGCGCGCAAGGCATTCAGCGGGGGCAGGCGGTCCATGCCGCCAGCCTAGCCTCGATTGCGAAAATCTCAAATACGAAGCAGGCTGTCGAAGACCGGAGTGGGTCGCCGAGCCATCCAACTACTCCATCGGAATCCCGCCACACTTGTTACTCCCAGCGTTCGATTTCCGGTGCCAAACTGTCTCACGACCAACGAGCGATGAGCAGCGAATGCAATCGCGCTTCAGCCACGAGGCGCGGGAATTCGCCCAATCAGGAGATTTCTGCCATGACTACGCCAACCGAGAACGGACGGAAAGGCGACCAGCCTGCCATGCACACACCACCGGTCGTGTCGCCGCAGGCGTGGGAGGCGGCCCGCGAGCAGCTGCTCTTGAAGGAAAAGGCCCAGACCCGCGCGCGTGACGCCCTGGCCGCCGAGCGCCGGCGAATGCCGTGGATGGCCGTGGAGACGGCGTATGCATTCGAGGGGCCTGCGGGCAAGGCCAGCCTGCTCGACCTGTTCGAGGGTCGGCGCCAGTTGATCGTCTACCGCGCCTTCTTCGAGCCGGGAGTGTTCGGCTGGCCCGACCACGCGTGCCGGGGCTGCTCCATGGTGGCCGACCAGGTCGCCCACGTCGCCCACCTAAACGCCCGTGACACCACCCTCGTCTTCGTCTCGCGCGCGCCTCAGCCGGACATCGCGCGGCTGAAGGCGCGGATGGGCTGGGAGATGCCGTGGTTCACCCTCACCGACAGCTTCGACGCCGACTTCGGCGTGGACGAGTGGCACGGTACGAACGTGTTCTACCGCGACGGCGACCGCGTGTTCCGCACCTACTTCATCAACAACCGCGGCGACGAGCAGATGGGGAGCACCTGGAACTACCTCGACATCACGCCGCTGGGCCGGCAGGAGGTCTGGGAAGACTCGCCCGAGGGCTATCCTCAGACTCCGACCTACAAGTGGTGGAACTGGCACGACAACTACGTCGCAGACGCGGCGCCCGACAAGAAGTGGGTCGAGGTGTCGGATGCCGGAGAGGCGGCGTTCCGGAACCAACACCCGAGCTGAGCTGGACCGCGCCTGCTCGCCGCTCAGAGCTTGTAGCCGAACTGGCGCAGCATCTTCTTGCGCGCTTCGACGTCGGCCTCGGTTTCGATTCCCTTGCTCGTGGCGCCATCGACAACACCGAGAATTCCTCGCCCGTTCCCGGTGTCGGCCACGATGACCTCCACCGGATTGGCCGTCGCGCAGTAGATGGCGCAAACCTCCGGTACCGCTTTGATCGTGTTGAGGATATTGATCGGAAATCCGCCGGTCATGAAGACGATGAAGCAATGTCCGCAACTCAGCGCCAGGGCATTTTTTTGCGCCAACTCGATGAGTTCCGCGTCATTGCCGCTCCGACGCACCAGGGCGGGCCCGCTTGACTCGCAAAACGCGATGCCGAACTTCATCTGGGGCACTGTCTGCACGATCGCCTCATGCAGGTCCTCGATCGTCTTGATGAAGTGCGACTGGCCGAGGATGAAGTTGAGGTCCGTCGGCTTGTCGATCGGGACGGTTGTCAGTTCCATGGCAGTCTCCTTTGCATTGCGACCCCTGTCGGGAGGGTCTGGTCCACCAGGTCAATCCGGACCTCGCAAATGACCCTCAATCTCGTCACGCGCATCCCCAAGCGTCTGGTACGCGCGAATCAGCGCCACTCGAAGGACGTCTTGGTGAGTTTGCGCATCAAAGCTCCGATCGCTGCTCAGCGAACTGGCGGACACGGCTGCGGCAACGAGATGCACGGCTTGCGCAAAGCGTGCTTCGTCGATTTGGGATCTTTCGCTCATGGGCACCCTCCGATGAAAGGGTTGGTGACATACCCGACAGGCGGGTAAGGTCTCCATCAGTAGCCGAGACGCGCACAGAAACGACATGCCGACACGCGACTGTACGCCTGCGCAGCGCGTTTCCCCGCGACGCCGCTCCGACGGCGAAATGGCGCGGAACTTCCTGTGCACGGGCCGATCAGACCTTGGTGATGCAACGGTGGACTCAGTGGCTCATCCCGCCACGGGAGCTTTGCTCCAAGGGGTTCGCCCCTTCCTCCCGCATCGCCCTGAAACCCGCCCCGATGGCGGGTTTCTTCGTAAGTCGCCAACATGCGGTTGAAGTCCGGAGCGATTCCACTCACGTCGACGCCTTCCGTGGGCGACGTCAACGCTTGCTATTCAAGCAGCGGTTCGAGGCCGGGTGCTTTGTCAACCTCGGAGGGCTTGTAGAGTTTGTGCTGCGCCGCGGGGCCGAGCGCGTCCGTGACCACCGCAAGCCGCCAGGGATCCCCCCGCTTTGCGCACGCGCGCTCCTCACCCGTGAGCTGGAAGCCGGCCATCCCAGCCGAGGTGCCCTTCACCGCGAGCTTGAGCAAAGTGACGCCCTTCTTGTCCGACACCTCGATGTCGTAGCCAAGGTTCTGGCCTGCCACGTTCTCGGTCTTGTACCCGTAGCCCGCGAAGTGACGCGTCAGGTAGGCAATCGCGGCTGCCTGGACCTCTTCTCGAGATGCCTGGCCCGATGGGCCCTCCGGCGCCGCAGCCGGCACGCCACCCCGCGCCCGGGCAGCTTGCAAGTCTTCCTCGGTCGGTAGCCACCCACGTCGGCCGCGAACCAGCAGTGCAACTTTTTGATCGGCATCCCACGTGGCGACGTGCCATTCTTCGTCATCCGCCACCCGCATCGAAACCTTGGCGGCTTTGTCGTTTTCCAGATCGAGGATGGGTACCCGGTTCGTCTGCAGTACGGCCCGGAACCCCTGAGCTGCGTCCAGCGAGCGCTTGAGCAATATGAGTCTGTCTTTGGCGCGCTGAATTTGCAGAGCGGTGCGCTCTCCGCCGCCAATCCGATGCTGCGTATCCAGAGACTCGAGATAGAACCACCGCCCGCCGGCTCCGATGCTCACGAACTCGGCCCAAATGGTTGCGATGACGTTGTCGCCCGTCGCCAGCCAGGCGTAGTCGGACGCTTTCTGCCTTGCATCGAACACACCCATCTTGGCGATGATGTCGACGGGAGTGCGCTTCTCGCCTAACAGGCGCTTTTCATTGATGACCGCAAGCACTGCGGGGTCGACTTCTTTGTCCATTCGGTAGGATTCAGGCGAGTTGTGACCGGTTCAAGTATGCCGCGGACCGTAGTCGATGCTGGAAATAGCCATGACTCCCGCAAGCGTGCACTGGGTCGTCGCGCCGATCAGGCACCACAGCAGCGGGATCGGCCACAGCATCCATGCCAACGGTGCGAGCGGCCGCAAGAGGAGCAGCAGGCCCAGTGTCGCGAGCGCGGTCGGGTCCGGCGCCATGCCGAACAGCTCGGCCTCGCGCCACGGCCTGCCGAAGAGCAGCATGCCGAGCCAGGGCTGGATGACGAGCGCAAAGACGAGCAGGCCGAGGCCGAGATTGCCGCTCCAGCCGCGCTGCGTCCGGATGTGAATGCGTGCGCCGAACACGCCGAACAGGAGCAGCAGCAGGCCCTCGATCGCGAAGGCCGCGGCGAACCCCGTCGCCGCCCAGTTGATGGCGGCGTAGCGCTGCAGATGGAAGGCCCAGGCCACCCACAGCCAGCAGGCCGCGAGCAGCAGGCAGGCCACCCGCGCCGCCTGCACCCCGCCTTGCAGCGCTGTGTACAGCACCGCCAACCCGATCACCAGGGCGAGGAGGTGCGCCGGCCAGAGCTCGGCGTTGTAGAGCTCGAAGAGCCGATGGTAGGTGCGCGCCGAGAACAGCAGGAAATCCGACGGCCGGTAGCTCCACCACTCCCACATGCGGCTACAACGCCTCGACGTGCGCAACCATGCGCCGGCGCATCGCGGCATCGGGCATGCGGCCGAGGGCCGCGCCCATGTTCTGCCGCACGTGCGCCACGCTGCTGGTGGCGGGAATGGCGCAGGTCACGGCCGGATGCGAGACGATGAACTTGAGCGCGAACTGCGCCCAGCCGTCGCAGCCGATCTCGGCCGCCCAGGGCGGCAGCGGATGGCGCTGCAACCCGCGCAGCAGCGCACCTTCGCGGAAAGGCCGGTTGGCGATCACCGCGATGCCGCGCTCGCGCGCCAGCGGCAGGATGCGCTCCTCGACCTCGCGGTCGAGCAGGTTGTAGCTGATCTGCACGAAGTCGATAGCCTGGCTGCGCATGATCGATTCGATCTCGCGATGGCGCCGGCCTTCCGAGGTGGTGATGCCGACGTAGCGCAGCCGGCCGGCCGCCTTCATCGCGAACAGCGTAGTCAGGTGCTCTTCCCAGGCGAGCAGGTTGTGCACCTGCAGCAGGTCGAAGCGCGAAAGCCTCCACAGGCGGCGCGATTCCTCGATCTGGCCCGGCCCGCGCGCGCGCGAGCCGATCCAGACCTTGTCGGCCGCGAACACGCGCGCCGCGCTGCCGATGCGGCCCAGGCCTTCGCCGATGACGGCCTGCGAGGAGCCGTACATCGGCGACGAATCGATCATGCGTCCGCCGGCTTCGAAGAAGGCGCGCATGACCTCGGTGCAGGCATCGCGCGCGACGCGGTCGTTGCCGACGTTGAAGGTGATCCAACTGCCCAGGCCCACCACGGGCAACTGCTCGCCGGTCGAAGGGATCGGCCGGGTCGCGGGGGCGGCCGTCGGCTGGGCGCGGCCGCGCGCCGGCCACAGCAGGGCCGGCGCCAGTACCGCGAGCCCCTTCTTCAGGAGCTCGCGGCGCATTGAAGCGTGGCAATGACCGGTGGGCATGCGTGCATGGTGTCAAGGACGCGCCGCAGCCGCAAGCCCGTAGAGCAGCAGCGCGGCCAGCACCACGGCCGTGAACCCGAGATGGATCGCGAGCAGCGTGGCCAGCACCGCGCCGGTGACCGACGCGCAGCCGTTGATGCCCCAGGCCCAGGGAACGAGCCGGACATCCGCGGCCTCCACGCGCGCCAGGCCGAGCGGGAAGGGCATGCCCATGAAGAAAGCCAGCGGCGCGATGAGCGCGACAGAGAGCAGGATGCGCGCCGCCTCCGGCCACCCCATCGCGTGGCGGAAGAGCAAGGGAAGCAGCAGCAGGCACAGCACTGCCGCGAGCGCGATGGCGCCGGCCACCGCCGCCACCGGCACGGCACGCGCGGCGACGCGGCTGCCGATGCCCGCGAACAACAGGAAGGCGAACAGCACCACCGCCACCGCATAGAGCGGATGGCCGAGGAACAGAACGAACTTCTGGATGAACGCGATCTCGATGAACATGAAGCCGAAGCCGATCGCCATGAAGTAGACCAACACGCGGCCGCGCGATCCGGCGAGCGGCGGCATGCGCCTGGCGCTCTGCCGGATGCCGACCCAGGCCAGCGGCAGGCCGATGAGAAGCAGGCTCGCGATCGCCGCTTGAGCGAGCGTCGCCACGAGCACCGGGTAGCCCCATTCCAGAAGTGGCAGGCCGCCTTGCTCCTTGAGCGACAGCAATTCGGGCAGCGAGCGCCACTTGAAGAAGTGGAAGAAGTGCGGCCTGTCGTCGGTTGCCGGCGCGATGTGGAACTTGTAGTCCTCGAGAAACGCGTCCCGGCCCGGACCGAGCAGCGCCGTCGCGCCATCGAACAGGTCGGGACCTTCGACCACGTTGTAGCGGTTCGCCTCCTCCGGGCGCATGCCGGGATAGAAGCCGAGGTCGAAGGAGCGGGCGGCGCAGAAGGCCTTGATCGCCGCGATGTCCTCGCTGCCGAACACGCCGTTCTTCACCAGCAGCGTGCTGGTCTTCCAGCTGCGCACCAGCGCGAGTTGCGATCCGGGATCGGTGGCGCCCGAGCGCTCCAGCGCCGCCACGGCGGCGGCGAAGAGCTTCAACGCATCGCGCGGCGGCAGCGTGACCCAGCGCGTGATCGCGAGCAGGCCGCCGGGCTGCAGGTGCCGCAACTGGTCCTGCAGCGCTTCGACCGTGTAGAGATGGTTCTCGGCCAGCGCGTAGAGGCCGGCCGACGAAGCGCTGAAGGAATCGAGCAGCGCCACCTGGATCAGGTCGTAGCGTTCGTCGCTGGCCGCGACGAAGGCACGCGCTTCGGCCACATGCACGCGCGCGATGTGCCCGTAGAGGCCGCCCGCATGCTCCGCGAAGCGGTCCCGCACCAGCTCGACCACTTGCGGATTGAGCTCCACCGCGTCGATCCGGCTCGCGCCGTGGTAGTGGGCCTGCAGCACGTCGGCCCCGGCGCCGGCCCCCAGCACCAGCACGTGCGGACGGCGCAGCAGGTGGTAGGGCAGTGCCGAGCTGATCTGGTCCAGATGGGCCAGGCTCTCGCGCCGCCCGTCGAAGCGGGTCAGCGCGTTGAGTCCCTCGCCGTCGACGAAGACCGCGAGCTGCGGCGGCGGTTCCGCCGTCGCGTTGAGGCTCAAGCCCGGCGCGTGCCGCAGCGGAATGCGCGGGCTCTCGAGCACGCTGACCAGCCCGAGGGGGCTCGATCGCTCCTCGATCACGCGGGCTTCGGGAATGCGCAAGGTCTGCGACAGCTCCTTGTACGGCGACATGGCGGGCGCGATCCAGACTGCGGGCAGCAGCAGGAGCAAGGCAGCCGGCAGCATCGGCAGCAGCGCCGGCCAACGCCTGGGACGGCCGCATTCGAGCCATGCCACCGCCGCGGCAGCGAATCCCAGCGCGCCGATCAGCTTCAAGGCCTCGGCCGGCGAGAGCACGAACAGCAAGGCCACGATGCCCAGGCTGCCCGCCCCCGCCCCCAGGATGTCGAAACTGTAGATGCGCGCCAGCTTGCCGCGAAAGCGCAACAGGGCCATGCACACGCAGGCGCCGGCGCACAGGAAGGGCAGCAGGAGCAGCAGGTAGATCGCCAGCAGGTTCGCGGGCTGGCGCGGATCCCAGAGCAGTTCCAGCGGATTGAAGGGTACGCGCTGCGCGAGCAGGAAGCAGCCGACGGCGCCGGCCCCGAAAGCCGCGGCGGATGCGCAGAACAGCGGCGCGAAGTGCCGCTGCACTGCGGGCTGCGCCAGCGTCAGCACGGCGCCGCTGGCGCCCCAGCCCAGCAGCGCGAGGCTGATGATCATGTAGGCGAAGTGATGCCACAGCATGATCGAGAACAGCCGCATCAGCACGATCTCGTAGGCCAGCGCGGCGGCCGAGATCAGCGCCACGGCGATCAGCGGCGCGCGTGTCGCGGCCATCGCCGGCTCAACGCTTGCCGGTCAGCGGCACGAAGGCCACCGGCAGGATCTGCCGCGTCGAGACCGTCCCGTCCGCGTTCTTCTCGACCAGCATCAGTTGCTGGACCATGAAGGCCGCGCCCACCGGAATCACCATCCGGCCGCCGGCCCTGAGCTGGCGGATGAGCGGCGGCGGGATGTGGCTGGCCGCGGCGGTGACGAGGATGGCGTCGTAGGGCGCATGCTCTTCCCACCCGTGGTAGCCGTCGCCCACGCGCACCTCGACATTGCGATAGCCCAGCGCCTGCAGCCGCTCCCTGGCCGCCAGACCGAGCGGCTCGACGATCTCGATGCTGTAGACCGCGCCGGCCAGCTGCGCCATCACCGCGGCCTGGTAGCCGGAGCCGGTGCCGACCTCGAGCACCTTGTGGCCTGGCTCCGCGCGGGCCAGGTCGGTCATCAAGGCGACGATGTAGGGCTGCGAGATGGTCTGTCCGTGGCCGATCGGCAGCGGCCGGTTCAGGTAGGCGTAGGGAAGCTGGTCGGCGGGAACGAAGGCGTGCCGCGGCACCTTCGCCATGACCTCCATCACGCGCGCGTCGAAGGCGCGCTTGCCGGTGTCGGCGTGGGTCTCGCGCGCGTGCGCCGCGATCTGTTGCGCCATGCGCTGGCGCTCGGCCGCGAACGCGTCGGCCGCGGCGGACCGGCCCCCTGTCACGGCCAACAGGAGCGCGGCGGCAACGACAACGAGGCGGACGGTGAGTGCGGCCATCGTTTGCCGATCATGGCCCCGCGCGGGAGCGCGGTCCACCCCTCCAGGCCGTGCTGCCCCGTGCCCTGCCGCTGGGCTTGCATGGCGCCTCTTCGGTGCCGGCCTAGGGCTTTGCCTTAGGTCTTTGGCTCTACCCAGATTGGAGGACGCGGTCCGAGCACGGCCGATGTATAACCGCAAAGTTCTCACTTCTGAGGGGGGATATGGCAACTGCCTCGCCGGATCCGCGTGCTTCGGGCTTCGCATGGATCGCCTTGTGCGCCCCGTTCGTGATCACCGCTTGCGGTGGCGGCGGGGACAGTGCAGGCACCGGCATCGCCGGCATGCCCACCGGTGCCGGCGATGCACCGGCACCAGCGCCAGCGCCGGCCGCTGGAGCGATGCCCAAGCCGCCGTCTCCACCCTCGCCCATCAGCAAGGCCGTCAGATCGCTGGACGACATCGCCCGGCTGCGGCAGCTGGAGCGGGATCGCACCGCGCCCATCGACCGTGGCCCGGGCGCGCCTGACCAGACCATCGCCGCCGCCGCTGCGGCACCGGCAGCAGCCCCGGTGGCGCCCAGCACGGGCGGTCAATGGGCCGCCCCGATCACCTGGCCGATCAATGCCATCCACGCCGTGCTGACGCCCGACGGCAAGGTCATGAGCTACGGCACCGACCCGAGCGGCGCCCAGGGCGCCCAGCTCTACTACGACGTGTGGACGCCCGCCACCAACGCCCACAGCCTGCTGCAGCACACCACGCGCACTGATCTCTTCTGCACCGCCCAGTCCACGCTGCCCTCCGGGCTCGTGCTGCTGGCCGGCGGCGACACGCGCGGGGTGACGCCGAATCAGGTCAACGGGGGCGTGCGCGACGTCAACCTGTACGACCCGGCCGCGGCCACCATCTCGCCGGGGCCGCCGATGGCCTATGCGCGCTGGTACGGCACGCTGGTGCCGCTGGCCGACGGACGCCAGCTCGTCCTGGCCGGCATCGACGGCGGGGGTGCGGGCTCCGGGGTGCCCGAGATCTACCGGCCCACGCTCGGCTGGCAGACCCTCAACATGCAGGACTGGCCGGCCGACTGGTTCTACCCACGCGCCGTGCTAGCGCCCAACGGGCGCGTGCTGGTGACCAGCGGCAACCGCCTGTTCAGCATGAACACCGAGGCCCCGTTCATCATGCAGATCGGGACGCTGCCCAAGACGGCGAACTGGGCCATGCCCTGGACCATGTTCGACCGCGGCAAGGTCCTGCTGATCGCCGAGGACGGCAGCGCGATGGTGGTGGATTTCAATGGCGCCACCCCCGGCGTGACCTCCATCCCGGGGCCCGGGGCCGACCGCATCTGGGCCACGGCGACCGTGATGGCGGACGGCAAGGTGCTGGTCACCGGCGGCTCGGCGAGCTACAACGAGCTGGTCGACACCGCCTTCACCGCGATGATCTGGAACCCGGCGAACGGGCAGTGGACCACCGGTGCGGCGGCGACGAAGGCCCGCCTCTACCACTCGACGGCGATGCTGCTGCCGGACGGCACGGTGCTGTCGGCCGGCGGCGGCTCGCCCGGGCCGGTGGTGAACCTCAATGCTGAGATCTACTCGCCGCCCTACCTGTTCGACAGTAACGGCCAGCGCCAGCCGCGCCCGATCATCGACCAGACGCCGGCCCAGCTGACGCTCGGCACCGACTTCCGCGTCACCGTCGCGTCCTCGCGGCCGATCCGGCGCGTCACGCTGATTCGCACCGGCGCGGTCACGCATTCCACCGATTTCGGGCAGCGCTTCCTCGAGCTGCCCTTCACCCAGGCCACGGGAAGCGCGAACGTCGACATCACCTTCAACGAGAGCCCGAACGTCGTGCCCATCGGTCACTACCTGCTGTACGTGATCGACGACGCGGGCGTGCCCTCGATCGGGAAGATCCTCAAGGTGGATGGCAGCGTGACGAAGGTCGCCGACCAGGGCCAGACCTTCACCCTGCCTGCGCCCACCGTCGTGCAGTTCGGCGTGGGCGGGAACTGGACCCCGAAGACCGTCACCGGCAACGTCAGCTGCAAGAGCGATTTCTTCGGCATCAATCCTTCCCCCACCGTCACGAAGAGCTGCCACGTGCTCACGACCAAGGCCTCCGGCGTCACCCTGGGCAGCACCCAGACCACCACCGATAGCACCGTGGCCACGCAAGGCGGCAGCTTCAACATGTCGAGCGCGACGCTGGTGAGCTACGGCGCCGACAACCGCTGGGTGCACAAGGTCGTGACCGGCTCGGCCACCTGCTCCACCACCTTCTTCGGCAGCGACCCAGCGCCGTCGGTGGCGAAGTCCTGCGTGGCGGATTCGGGCGTCACGGGGTCGCCCCCGCCTCCACCCCCGCCACCGCCGCCGCCGCCGCCACCACCACCCCCACCACCTCCTTCGGGGACCACGCTGGCCACCGAAGGCGGCACCTTCACCGTGTCGGAGCCGACCCTGGTGGCCTACGGTGCCGACACGCGCTGGGTGGAGAAAACGGTCAACGGCACGGTGCCCTGCACCAACGACTACTTCGGCACCGACCCGGCGCCCTTCGTGGTGAAGTCCTGCGTGACGGCCACGGCGCCAGCGCCAGCGCCAGCACCAGCGCCAGCACCAGCGCCAGCACCAGCGCCAGCACCAGCACCAGCACCAGCACCAGCGCCAGCACCAGCGCCAGCACCAGCACCAGCACCAGCACCAGCACCAGCACCAGCACCAGCACCAGCACCAGCACCAGCACCAGCACCAGCACCAGCACCAGCACCAGCGCCAGCGCCAGCGCCAGCACCAGCACCAGCACCAGCACCAGCGCCTGCACCAGCGCCTGCACCAGCGCCTGCGCCGCCACCTTCCGGGGCGACGCTGGCCATGGAGGGTGGCACCTTCACGGTGTCGAGCCCGACCCTGGTGGCCTATGGCGCCGACACGCGCTGGGTGGAGAAGACCGTCAGCGGCACGGTGCCTTGCACCAACGAGTTCTTCGGCACCGACCCGGCGCCCTTCGTGGTGAAGTCCTGCAGGCTGGCGACCGCGCCTGCGCCTGCGCCTGCGCCTGCACCTGCACCTGCACCTGCACCTGCACCTGCACCTGCACCTGCACCTGCGCCTGCGCCTGCGCCTGCGCCTGCGCCTGCGCCTGCACCTGCACCTGCACCTGCACCTGCACCTGCACCTGCACCTGCACCTGCACCTGCGCCTGCGCCTGCGCCGCCACCCTCGGGCGCATTCCTGGCCAACGAGGGACAAAGCTTCACCGTGTCGGCACCGACCCTGGTGGCCTATGGGGCCGACACGCGCTGGGTGCAGAAGACGGTCAACGGTACGGTGCCCTGCACCAACGAATACTTCGGCACCGACCCGGCGCCCTTCGTCGTCAAGTCCTGCCGCGTCGCCTGAGCCGAGGCTTCAGACGTCGCCGCAGGGCGCGCGGGGGGGGAACAGCGCCGAGCACCCGGCAGGGCGCGTGCTTCATCAAACATCCGTGGACGGGACGGCACGCGGCACCGGGTCGAAGTAGGTGAACTGGTTCGGGATCGGCAAGGCCAGATTCGAGTACGAGAAAGACACGCTGACGTCCAGCGCGCGCACCTGGTGCCACCAGCCCAGCGGCAGGAACATGGTCTCGCCCGGCCAGACCACGACTTCGAGCACGCGCACGCCCTCGAACAAGGGAAACTGTCTCAGGTCGACCGCATCCAGGTCGATGGGGCTGAAGACGCCGTTCGTGTTGTACAGGCGCGGCCCCTGCAGCGGCGAGACGAGGCGCCAGCGCTTGCGCCCGACGACCTGCGTGTGGAACAGCATCAGCGTGTCGTGGTGCAAGGGGGTGACGGTGCCTCCCGGCCCGAACCAGAACGAGGAACGCCCGGCCAGTTCCGCGCGATCGCAGCACGGCGGCAGGCTGCCGATGTCATCCAGCAGCGGCGCGAAGTCGGGCCGCCGCAACGCTTCGTTGTTGGCGGTGAGGTAGTAGTCGTTGCTTTCGCCGCCGGCGAGCACCTGGTCGACGAAATCGCCCAGGCGGAGAGTCCGCCGATGCGAGGCCTTGTCTTCTTCGTAGCGTGGATTCGCCTGGCGTTCGGCCTGGACCTCGACATCGACATGGCCGAACCGCATCTTCAGGTCGGCCGGCGACCACCGCCGCATCGCCGGCCAGTCCCGCGTATGGCCCGTGAGCACCAGGGGCCGGCAGCCCCGCACGTAGCGATCGATGAATTCGTCCTCGCTGACCGACACGCGCTTGTCCACGATGCCGTACATCGGGTCGATCTCCCAGAGCAGCTGCAGGTTGGCCAGCGTCGACTCGAGCTTGCGAAGTTGCTGCGCCCGACCCTCGGCCGCGATGTAGACCGCGTTGAGGGGCACCAGCTCGATCAGCTCCGCGCTGGCTCGCGCGTCGACGCCGGCAGCGGTCATGACCGCCAGCATCGATTCCGGCGTGCAGCCGCGCAGCAGCTGCTCGGTGACCCAGCGCACCCACTCGGGGGTCAGCGGTCCGCCCGCTGGAGCCGTGGATGCCTTCTCGGCCTGGCTCTCGGCCTGACTCTCAGGCGGCCGCGGCGGAGCAGGCGGCTTAGCTGGATTCATGCGGCGATCTCCTGCGTTCTCTGCCTGTCCATTGTGTGCCGAACCCGGCCGAGATAGTGGCCGGACAGAACTTCACCGTCTCGAGCCCGACCCTGGTGACGGACGGTGCCGATACGCGCTGGGTGGAAAAGACCGTCACCGGCACTGCCCAATGCACCAACGCCTACTTCGGCACCGACCCGGCGCCGTAGGTGGTGAAGTCGTGCAGGGTGGCCTGAGCCGTCACTCGCAACGAAACAGAATGCCGGCTTCGGCCTGGGCCTTGCCGAGCATCCGCGCGGTCGAGGCTTTTTCTCGGCAGTAGTTCGATGCGTCGGCGGATGTGGGGGCGCGCAGCACGCCTTCGCGAACGCGGACGACCTCGTTGGGCGTGGAGCAGCCGGCGATGGCCAGGACGAGCGGGAGCAGGGTGCGCAAGTTCATTCGATTCTTGTGTGAGGTCTTGTAGGGACCGGTTTTTTTCAAGCCAGCATCTTGTCGACGATGAGGTGCCAGTGCGTGGCATCGACGGGTGTGATCGACAGGCGATTGCCCTTGCGCAGCACCACCATGTCGGCCAGCGCGGGCGTCGCACGCATCTCGGGCAGGCCCAGCAGCCGGGTCTTGCGCAGCGCCTGCACGTCCAGCAGCAGCCAGCGCGGGTGTTCCGGCTTGGAGGCCGGGTCGTAGTAGGGCGACTTCGGATCGAACTGCGTCGGATCGGGCCGTGTGCCGGAAGCCACGCGAGCGATGCCGACGATGCCCGGTTGGGGGCAGCTCGAGTGGTAGAACAGCACGCCGTCGCCGATCTGCATCTCGCTGCGCATGAGGTTGCGCGCCTGCCAACCGCGCACGCCGGTCCATGGCACGGTCGCATCGGGCGCGGCCAACGCGTCGTCGATCGAGCACTCGTCGGGCTCGGATTTCATCAGCCAGTGGCGAGACATCGCAGGCTCAGCGCGTGGGCCGCGTGCCCATGGCCGTGAGCACGCCCAGGCCGATGAAGGAGGTGCCTGCGAGCCGGTTGCCCCAGACCGCATGCCGCGCCGCGCGGCCGAGGCGCGGTGCGACGAGACTGGCCGTCAGCACATAGACCAGGTCGGTGCAGCCGGCGACGGCTATGAAGACGCCGCCCAGCGCCAGGGTCTGCATCAGCGGGCTGGCGTGCGCGTCCATGAACTGCGGCAGGAAGGCGGCGAAGAACAGGGTGGTCTTCGGGTTCAGCAGCGCCACCACGAAGCCGTCGCGGAAGACGCGCCGCAAGGGCTTGCGCGGCGCCTGCGGCGTGGTGATTGCGATGGCCGGCGCCGTCCGCCACATCCGGATGCCGAGATACACGAGGTAGGCGGCGCCGGCCCATTTGACCACGGTGAAAGCGGTCGACGACACGGCGAACAAGGCGGCCAGGCCGAGCGCGGCGCCCACGGCGTTGGCGAGGTTGCCGAGTGCCACGCCCAGCACGGAAGCCAGGCCGCAGGCGCGGCCCTGCGCCAGAGTGCGGGCGACGATGTAGACGACGGCGGGGCCGAGCGTGAGGGCAAGCACCAGGCTTGCGGCCACGAAAGCCAGTAGGAGGGGCGTGTCGGGAAGCATGTGAACTCCAGAATTCTCAGACCGGCAAGTATCCCCGCACCATCGCTGATTGCAACTCACCCGGTGCGGTCCTGCCAGGTTTGCAGCGCAGCCTGCGCCTGCAGGCGCGCCGGCGCGGGAAGGAAGGAATGCTCGGCCGCTTGCAGGCCCATCGCCGCGAGGTCGCGCAGGCCCAGGCCGTTGTCGCGCACCAGGCCCATCGCTTCTCCGCTCATGCTGACCATCGAGATCAGCCGGTTGTCGGTATGGAAGGACAGGCTCAGGCCGGCCTGCCAGAGTCGCCGGATCGGGTGGGCCGCCAGCGATGCGGCAGCGCCGGTGTGGACGTTGCTGGTGGGGCACAGCTCCAGGTGCACGCCGCTGGCGCGCACTTCGTCGAGCATCGCGCGGGCCGCGCTGCCGGCCTCCGCGTCCAGCGCATCGGCCAGCCGCACGCCGTGCCCGATGCGGCGTGCACCCAGGCGCGCCGCTTCCAGCACGCGCTCGGCCGCGTCGGCCTCGCCGGCATGGCAGGTGATCGGCAGGCCGGCCTCGCGCGCCATGGCGAAGGCGGCGGCATGGCGCGACGGCGGATGGCCCCGTTCGGCGCCCGCCAGGTCGAAGCCGATCACGCCCTCGGCGCGGTAGCGCAGTGCCAGGCGCATCACGCGCTCGCTGTGCGCGCTGGGCTGCTCGCGCATGGCGCACAGGATCAGCCCGCTCGGGAGCGGGCTCTGGCGCAAGCCGGCCAAGAGCGCCTCGACCGCGGCCTCGGGCGGCACGCCCATCGGCTCGAACAGCAGCGGCGCGATGCGGAACTCGGCCAGCACGCAGCCGTCGAGCCGCGCGTCTTCGGCCGCCTCGAAGGCCACACGCGCGAGCGCGGCGGGGCTGGCCATGGCCGCGACCGTGAGGGCGAAGCCGCGCAGGTACTCGGCGAGGCTGCCGGCATGGGCGCGCGCGTCGAACCAGGCCGCCAGCGCTGCGGCGTCCGGCGCCGGCGCGGCCAGGCCGCGTGCGCGCAGCAGTTCGAGCAGGGTGGCCGGTCGCAGGCCGCCGTCGAGATGCTCGTGCAGCAGCACCTTCGGCAACGCCTGCAGGTGTTGCGCGAGCGCGGGAGAGAGCGGAGCGGCCATCGCGGCATGGTAGTGGAGCTAGTGGTGCCCCGGGGTTGATGCGGCGCAAGTCTTGCTATCCTGACCCGAGGCTCTCGCGAGCCCTGCAACGCAGCAAGAAGTCTTACAGCCGGATCGCCAATACCAAGGATGCGCACATGAAACTCAACAAGGCCCTCGTCCTCGCTTTCGCCGCCGGCGCCACGCTGGTGGCAGGTGCCGAGCCGGCCATCGTCTACGACATGGGCGGCAAGTTCGACAAGTCCTTCAACGAAGCGGCCTACCGCGGCGCAGAGATGTGGAAGAAGGAAAGCGGCAAGCCCTACCTCGACTTCGAGATCGCCAACGAGGCGCAGCGCGAGCAGGCCATGCGCCGCATGGCCGCGCGCGGCGCCAACCCGGTGATCGGCATCGGCTTCTCGCAGGGCAGCAGCATCGAGAAGGTGGCCAAGGAATTCCCCAAGCTCAACTTCGCGATCATCGACTCGGTGGTCAAGCTGCCCAATGTCGAATCGATCGTGTTCAAGGAGCAGGAGGGAAGCTTCCTGGTCGGCATGATGGCGGCGCTGGCCAGCAAGAGCGGCAAGGTCGGCTTCGTCGGCGGCATGGACATTCCGTTGATCCGCAAGTTCCAGTGCGGCTACGAGCAGGGCGCCAAGTACGCCAACCCGAAGGTCGAGGTGAGCTCGGTCATGACCGGCACCACGCCCGCCGCCTGGAGCGACCCGACGCGCGGCAGCGAACTCGCCAAGGCGCAGTTCGCCAAGGGTGTCGACGTGGTGTTCGCCGCCGCCGGCGGCACCGGCTCGGGCGTCTACCAGGCCGCCAAGGATGCGGGCAAGCTTGCCATCGGCGTCGACAGCAACCAGAACCACCTGCAGCCGGGCACCATGCTGACCTCGATGGTCAAGCGCGTCGACGTGGCGGTGCTCAACGCCGCGAAGAAGCCGACCCCCGGCGTCACCTCGCTGGGCCTGAAGGAAGGCGGGGTCGACTACGCGCTGGACGAGCACAACGCCAAGCTGGTGAGCGCCGACATGAAGGCGAAGGTCGACGCGGCCAAGGCCGACATCATTGCGGGCAAGATCAAGGTGGCCGACTACATGGCCGACAACGCCTGCAAACTGTGACTCTCCCCCAGGCTTCGCGCACTTCGTGTCGCTACGCCAACCCCCTCACCGGGGGCAACACCAGCGGCCCGGCAAAGCCGGTTCCGCGGTGTTCCTGGTATCGCGTGGGGGCATTCGCCTTGCGTGGGGCGCGCTGAAATTCCATGAACGAGAGCCCCGCGCCCGCGGTGCGCATGACGCGCATTGACAAGCACTTCGGCGCCGTCCACGCGAATCGCGAAGTCACGCTCACGGTGCCGGCCGGCACGGTGCATGGCGTGGTGGGCGAGAACGGCGCCGGCAAGAGCACGCTGATGTCGATCCTGTACGGCTTCTACCAGGCCGACAGCGGCGAGATCGAGATCGAAGGCAAGGCTGCGCAGATTCGCGGCGCGCACGAAGCCATTGCCCTGGGCATCGGCATGGTGCACCAGCACTTCATGCTGGTCGAGACGTTTTCCGCGCTCGACAACATCCTGCTCGGCGCCGAGCCGCACTGGCGGCTGCCGAACGCGCGCGCGCAGGTGCGCACGCGCCTCGAGGCGCTGATGCGCGACAGCGGCCTGCAAGTGCGGCTGGACCTGCCGGTCGAACAGCTGCCGGTTGGCGAACGCCAGCGCTTGGAGATCCTCAAGGCGCTGTTTCGCGGCGCGCGCATCCTGATCCTCGACGAGCCGACGGCGGTGCTCACGCCGCAGGAGACCGAGCAGCTGTTCGACACGCTGCGGGCCTTGCGCGCGCGCGGCACCACGGTGCTGCTGATCACGCACAAGCTCAAGGAAATCATGGCGCTGTGCGACGCGGTGACGGTGATGCGCGCGGGCGCCGTGGTGCTGGCCTGCGCCACGGCCGACACCAGCGTCGACGCGCTCGCGCAGGCCATGGTCGGACGCCGCGTGCAGATGGGGCGCGTGGACAGCGCCGCGCGCGCCGCGAGCGCCGCGTCGCTGCTCGAAGCGCGCGGCCTGAACTGGTGCGACGCGCAGGGCACGCCGCGCCTGGTCGACGTGTCGCTGCAGTTGCGTGCGGGCGAGATCGTCGGCATCGCGGGCGTCTCGGGCAACGGCCAGAGCGAGCTGCTGGAGGTGCTCTCAGGCATGCTGGCGCCGCAGGCCGGCACGCTCACGCTGGGCTCGCGCTCCTTCACGCGCGAGCATTGGCTCGACCCCGAAGCCGCGCGCGAAGCAGGGCTCGCCCATGTGCCGGAAGATCGGCACCGGCGCGGCCTGGTGCTGCCCTTCGCGGCCTGGGAATCGGCCCTGCTCGGCTATCAGCGGCGCCCGCGCTACAGCCGGCACGGCTGGATGAGGCAGTCGGCCATGCAGGCCGACACCGCGCGGATGATGGACGAGTACGACGTGAGGCCGCGCAATGTGCGCCTGACGAGCGCCAAGCTCTCCGGCGGCAACCAGCAGAAGCTGGTGCTGGCGCGCGAAGCCGCGCCGAAGCCGCGGGTGCTGCTGGTGGGCCAGCCGACGCGCGGGGTCGATATCGGCGCCATCGAGTTCATCCACGGTCGCCTGCGCGCGATGGCGGCCGGCGGCGGTGCGGTGCTCGTCGTCTCGTCCGAGCTCGACGAGATCCTGGCGCTGGCCGACCGCGTGCTCGTGATGGCCGGCGGACGCATCGTCGGCGAGCGCCCGGTCGCCCAGTGCGACGAGACCACGCTGGGCCGCCTGATGTGCGGCGCGGGCGACGAGGTCGCGAAGTCGTGAGTCCTCAAGGCACTGATCTGCCGCGCTGGATCGACCTCTTGGTCCTGCCGCTCGTCAACCTCGCGATGGCCCTCCTGGCCTGCGGCATCGTCGTCGCCGTGGTCGGCCACAACCCGTGGCAGGTGCTCACGCTGCTGATCCAGGGTGCCTTCGGCAGCCGCATGGGCGTGAGCTACACGCTGTACTACGCCACCACCTTCGTCTTCACCGGCCTGGCGGTGGCGGTCGCTTTCCATGCGGGCCTGTTCAACATCGGCGGCGAAGGCCAGGCCATGATGGGCGGGCTGGGCACCGCGCTGGCGGCCCTGGCGCTGGGCGAACACCTGCCGCGCTGGGCCATGCTGCCGCTGATGATCGGCGCCGCCATGCTGTTCGGCATGTGCTGGGCCGCGGTGCCGGCGGCGCTGCAGGCCTGGCGCGGCAGCCATGTGGTGATCACCACCATCATGTTCAACTTCATCGCCTCGGCGCTCCTGGCCTATCTGCTGGTCGACGTGCTCAAGGAGCCCGGCAACATGACGGTGGAGAGCCGCGCCTTCGCGCCGTCGGCGCACCTGCCCGGCGTGCACGAAGCGCTCGCCGGCCTCGGCATCGAATGGCCGGCCTCGCCGCTCAACCTGAGCGTGCTGCTGGCGCTGGCCGCGGCCGTGGCCGTGTACCTGCTGCTGTGGCGCTCGCAGCCGGGCTACGCCATCCGCGCGGTCGGCCATGCGCCGGAGGCGGCGCACTACGGCGGCATGCGGCCGCGCGTGCAGATCATGGTGTCGATGGCGTTGTCCGGCGCGCTGGCCGGGCTGGTGGGCATCAACGAGATCGCGGGCGTGCACGGGCGCTTGCTGCTCGAGTATGTGGTGGGCGCCGGCTTCGCCGGTATCGCGGTCTCGCTGATCGGGCGCAACCACCCGGTGGGCATCGTGCTGGCAGCGCTGCTCTTCGGCGCGCTGTACCAGGGCGGCTCCGAACTGGCCTTCGAGATTCCCGGTTTCAGCCGCGACATGGTGTACACGCTGCAGGGCCTGATCGTGCTGTTCTCCGGCGCGCTGGCGCATGTGGCGGCGCCGACGCTGACACGGCTGTGGCGCGCGACGCGCCGTGCGCCGCGCGCCGCGGCGGCAGCAGGGAGCACCGTCGATGGATGAAGTCGCGCTCGGCACCTTGCTGGCCTCGACCCTGCGCGTGGCGACGCCGCTGATCCTGTGCGCGCTGGCCGGTGCGCTGGCCGAGCGCTCGGGCGTGATCGATCTGGGCCTCGAAGGCAAGATGCTGTCCTGCGCTTTCGCCGCCGGCAGCGTCGCTGCGCTGAGCGGCTCCTTGGCCCTGGCCCTGGCGGTGTCGCTCATCGTCGGCGTCGCGCTCTCGCTGCTGCAGGGCTTCGGCTGCGTGACCCATCGCGGCGACCAGGTGGTGATGGGCATGGCCATCACCATGACGGCCGCCGGGCTGACGGTGGTGCTGGGCATCGCGTGGTTCCAGCAGGGCGGCCAGACGCCCCCGCTGCCCGACACGGTGCGCCTCGCGCCGTGGGGGGCGGGCGCCGGTGAGGCGCTGCGCGCGCTGCCCTGGGTGGGCACGGTGCTGGGGCTGGGCCTGTTCGGCCACAACGCGCTGGTGTATCTCGCCATCGCGCTGGTGCCGGCCGTCTGGTGGCTGCTGTTTCGCACCCGCTTCGGCCTGCGCCTGCGCGCCACCGGCGAGAACCCGGCCATGGTGGATGCGGCGGGCGTTTCCATCACCGCGCTGCGCTACCGGGCGCTCATGCTCAACGGCGTGCTGTGCTCCCTGGCCGGCAGCTACCTGGTGCTGGCGCAGAATCCGTCGTTCATGCCGAACATGACGGCCGGCCGCGGCTACATGGCCCTGGCCGCCATGATCTTCGGCAAGTGGCATCCGGTCGGCGCCTTTTTCGCCTGCCTGTTGTTCGGCTTTCTCGACGCGGTGTCGATCCGCTTGCAGGGCACGGTGCTGCCCTTGATCGGCGCCGTGCCGGTGCAGGCGGTCCAGGCCTTGCCCTACCTGATGACGGTGGTGCTGTTGGCCGGCTTCGTGGGCAAGGCGCGTGCGCCCAAGGCGCTCGGCATCCCGTACGTGAAGGAGCGATGATGGCCGTTTCGCAGACCCAGATGACGCAGTTGATCGATGCCGCCCGCGCCGCCCGCGAGCGCGCCTATGCACCCTATTCGAAGTTCGCAGTCGGCGCCGCGCTGCTCGACGAACGCGGCCAGGTCCATGCGGGTTGCAACATCGAGAACGCCGCCTATCCGCAGGGCCAGTGCGCCGAGGCCTCGGCGCTCGCGCACCTGGTGCTGGCCGGCGGCACGCGGGTGCTGGCGGCGGTGGTGGTCGGCGTGGCCAAGGCGCCCGTCACGCCGTGCGGCGGCTGTCGCCAGAAGCTGCGCGAGTTCGCCGACGACGACACGCCGGTGTGGTGTGCCGACCTGCGCGAGGTGCGCGGCCGCTACACGATGGGCGAGCTGCTGCCGGCGAGCTTTGGTCCGGCGCATCTGCCGTCGCCATGAGCGCAGCGCCGGGCCGCCCCAAGCAAGCCCGCGCCCCCTCGGGGGGCAGCGAGGACACGAAGTGCCGAGCGTGGGGGTCGCCATGAACGCCATCGAAGCAAGCGCCGCGCGCATCCGTGTCGCCGGTCCCGTGCCCGAGCTGGCGGTGGTGCTCGGCTCCGGCTGGGACCGCGCCGCCGAGCTGGTCGAGGCGCCCACGGACATCCCTTATCCCGAGCTGCCCGCCTTCCCGGCGCTGAACGTCGACGGCCATGCCGGCATCCTGCGGCTGGGCCGCATCGGCGGCCGCGCGGTCGCGCTCTTGCGCGGCCGCAAGCACGCCTACGAAAGCGGCGACGCGGCGGCCATGAAGGGCCCAATCCGCAGCCTGGCCGCCGCCGGCTGCCGCATCCTCGTGCTGACCAATGCCGCCGGCAGCCTGGACGCGAACATGGGCCCGGGCTCGCTGATGCTGATCGCCGATCACCTCAACATGGCCCAGCGCACGCCGCTGCACGACGAGCCCGGCTCGGACCGCTTCGTCGACATGAGCGATGCCTACGATCCGGCCTTGCGCGCGCAGGCCCGCGCCGCGGCCGCGCAGGCGGGCATCGCGCTGCACGAAGGCGTCTATGCCTGGGTGCTGGGCCCGCAGTTCGAGACCCCGGCCGAGATCCGCATGCTGGGCCTGCTGGGCGCGCAGGCCGTGGGCATGAGCACCGTGCCCGAGGTCATCCTGGCGCGGCATGCGGGCCTGAAGGTGCTGGCCTTCTCGATGCTCACCAACATGGCTGCGGGGCTCTCCGATGAAAGCCTGAGCCACGCCCACACCCTGCGCAACGCGCGCGCCGCCGACCAGGACGCATCGCGCCTGCTCACAGCGGTCATTGCAGCGATCTGATCTGCTCTGGAGGATTCGACCCATGCGCATGCCATTCATCGCCGCCGCCGCCGCCGCCGCGCTGGCCCTGCTGGCCGGTTGCGCTACGGCGCCGGGCGAGCGCGCGCCGATCAAGCTGACCGTGCTGCACACCAACGACCACCACGGCCGCTTCTGGACCAATGCCGACGGCGAATACGGCATGGCCGCGCGCAAGACGCTCATCGACCGCCTGCGCGCCGAGGTGCAGGCAAGCGGCGGCTACACGCTGCTGCTCGACGGCGGCGACATCAACACCGGCGTGCCCGAGTCCGACCTGCAGGACGCCGAGCCCGACTTCAAGGGAATGAAGCTGCTCGGCTACGACGCCTCGGCGGTCGGCAACCACGAGTTCGACAAGCCGCCCGCGGTGCTGGACAAGCAGCGCCAGTGGGCCGGCTTTCCGCTGCTCTCGGCCAACATCTACAAGAACGGCCAGCGCATGTTCGAGCCCTACCGCGTGTTCGAGCGCGGCGGCTTGCGGATCGCGGTGCTGGGCCTGACCACCGACGACACGGCCAGGATGGTGATGCCCGCCAACATCGCGGGCATCGAATTCCGCAAGCCCATCGACGAGGCGGCCCAACTGCTGCCCGAGCTGCGCGCCAAGGCCGACATGGTGATCGCCGCCACCCACATGGGCCACTACACCGACGGCCGGCGCGGCGTCAACGCGCCGGGCGATGTGGAGATGGCGCGCGCCACCCGCGGGCTCGACCTGATCGTCGGCGGCCACAGCCAGAACCCGGTCTGCATGCTGCAGGAAAACCTGCGCAACGACGCCTACGTGCCCGGCACGCCCTGCGCGCCCGACCGTCAGAACGGCACCTGGATCGTGCAGGCGCACGAATGGGGCAAATACGTGGGCCGGGCCGACTTCGAGGTGCGCCCGGGCCGGATCGAGTTGATCAAGTACCAGCTGATTCCGGTCAACCTCAAGCGCACTGTGGACGGCAAGAAGGTCGCGTATGAAGAGACCATTCCCGAGGACGCCGGCGTGCGCGCCTTCCTACAGCCCTTCCAGGACAACGGGCAGGCGCAGCTGACGGTGCCGGTGGGCGAAGCGGCCGGCGTGTTCGACGGTGATCGCGAACGGGTGCGCAGGCAAGCCACCAATCTCGGCCGGCTGATCGCCCAGGCCATGCGCGACAAGACGGGCGCCGATGTCGCGCTCATGAATTCGGGCGGGGTGCGCGATTCGCTGCCCGACGGCCGCATCACCTACCGCGACGTGCTCAAGGTCCAGCCTTTCGGCAATCAGGTGACCGTGGTACAGCTCACGGGCGCCGAGCTGCTCGGCTACCTCGAAGCCGCGGCCAGGATGACACCGGGCTCGGGCGGCTTCCCGCAGACGGCGGGCGTGCAGATGCTGATCGAAGGCGGACAGCTGAAGGATGCCAAGGTCAACGGCCAGCCCATCGACCCGCGGCGCGCGTACCGGCTGGCGATCAACAACTTCACTGCCACCGGCGGCGACGGCTATCCCAAGCTGGCGACGCATCCGGGCTACCTCAACACCGGCTTCGTCGATGCCGAGGTGCTGCGCGCCTACATCGCCGGCCGCAGCCCGCTCAAGGCCGCCGACTACGCACCGGGCGACGAGGTGCTAAGGAGATGATGTGGAAACCGACATGACACGCGACGCGCGCATTGCGCTGGCCTGCCTGGACCTGACCAGCCTCAACGACGGCGACGACGCGGCCGCCATCGATGCCTTGTGCGCCAAGGCGCAAGGGCCGGCCGGCCCGCCGGCGGCGCTGTGCGTGTGGCCGCGCTTCGTGGCGCAGGCCAGGGCCGCGCTGCCGGCATCGATCCGCGTCGCGGCCGTGGTTAACTTCCCCGACGGCGCGCTCGACAGCGAACGCGCCTTGCGCGAGACGCAGGCCATCCTCGCGGCCGGCGGCGACGAAGTGGACCTGGTCCTGCCCTGGCGCGCTCTCGCCGCGGGCAATGCGGACGGCGCGGCGGCCCTGGTCGCGCAGGTGCGCGCGGCCTGCGCGGGCAAGACGCTCAAGCTCATCATCGAATCCGGCGAACTTCAGACGCCCGAACTGATCCGCCAGGCCTGCCGCATCGGGCTCGATGCCGGCGTTGACTTCCTCAAGACCAGCACCGGCAAGACGGCCACGGGCGCGACGCCCGATGCCGCGCGCGCGATGCTCGAGACCATCGCCGGCCACGCGCGAAAAGATGAGGTCGGCTTCAAGGCCTCGGGCGGCGTGCGCACGGTGGCCGATGCGGCGATCTACATCGCGCTGGCGCGCGAGATGCTGGGCGAGTCGGCCATCGGACCGAAGCGGCTGCGCTTCGGCGCCAGCGGCCTGCTGGCCGACATCGAGTCGGTGTTGCTGCAGAAAGGCGCCGGCAAGCCATCCGTTCCCGGAGACTATTGATGCTGCTGCCGGCCGAGGTCATCCGCGCCAAGCGCGATCGCCATGCGCTCTCGCCGGCGCAGATCGAAGCCTTCGTGCGCGGCCTCACCGACGGCAGCTGGAGCGAAGGCCAGATCGCCGCGCTGGCGATGGCGATCCTGCTCAATGGCATGGACGATGGCGAATGCGTGGCACTGACCCGCGGCATGACGCATTCCGGCGAAGTGCTGCAATGGCCCGATGTGCCGGGCCCGGTGCTCGACAAGCATTCCACCGGCGGCGTGGGCGACAAGGTGAGCCTCATGCTGGCGCCGATCGTCGCGGCCTGCGGCGGCGTGGTGCCGATGATCTCCGGCCGCGGCCTGGGCCACACCGGCGGCACGCTGGACAAGCTCGAATCGCTGGCGGGCTACCGCGTCGAGCCGTCGCTTGATGCGCTGCTCGCCGTTCTGCGCGATGCCGGCTGCGCCATCGTCGGCGCCGGCCCCACGCTGGCACCTGCCGACAAGCGGCTCTACGCGATTCGCGACGTGACGGCCACGGTCGAATCGCTGCCCTTGATCACCGCCAGCATCCTCTCCAAGAAGCTCGCGGCCGGGCTCGAGGGACTGGTGCTCGACGTGAAGGTGGGCAACGGCGCCTTCATGCCGCGCCTGGACGGCGCGCGGGCGCTGGCCAAGAGCCTGGTCGACGTGGCGGCCGGCGCCGGCTTGCGCGCGGAGGCGCTGATCACCGACATGAACCAGGTGCTGGGCCGCAGCGCGGGCAATGCGCTCGAAGTGCGCGAAGCGATCGATTTCCTGATGGGCGCTGAACGCGAGCCGCGGCTGCTCGAAGTGACCCTGGCGCTCGCGGCGCGGCTGCTGCGCCTGGGCGGCCTCGCGGCCGACCTGCCCGAGGCCAGGGCCCACGCCATGCGCGCGCTCGACAGCGGCGCGGCCGCCGAGCGTTTCGCGCGCATGGTGTCGGGCCTGGGTGGTGCGAGCGACCTCGGGCAAGCAGTGCGCCAACTGCCGGAGGCGCCGGTGCAATGCGATTTGCCGGCACCGCAAGACGGCGTACTGGTGGCGGCGGACGTGCGCGCCATCGGCCTGGCCATCGTTGCCCTGGGCGGCGGCCGGCGCCGCGCCGAAGACCGCATCGATCCGCGCGTCGGGCTCACGCAGGTGCTGCCGCTGGGCAGCAAGGTACGCAAGGGCGAGCCGCTGGCGCGCGTGCATGCGGCCAGCCAGGCCGATGCCGAAGCGGCGATCGCGGCGCTGCAGGCGGCCATGCGCATCGAAGAAGACGGCACGCAAGGGTCGGCAGCGCCTGATGTGCCGGCCCCGGTGATCTGCGCGGAGATCACGCGGGCGCCGTAGCGCGCCCCATGCCTGGACTCAAGGCCGCAAAGCCTGCGTCAACTCCATCACCGACGACAAGCCCGCCGCGATGCGCGGCGCGAGGAAGGCGCCCATCTGCGGTATCAGCAGTTGCAGCATGCCGATGCCCGCGAGCAGCGTCAGCGGAAAGCCCACCGCGAAGATGCTGAACTGCGGCGAGGCGCGGTTCAGGATGCCCATCGCCAGGTTGAGCGTGAGCAGCGCCGTGACCAGCGGCAGCGCCAGCATCAGGCCGTTGGCGAAGATCTGGCCGGCGCCCGCGACGAGGAACATCCAGCCGCGCGCGGCCAGCGGCGCGTCGGCGATCGGCAGGGTCTGGAAGCTCTCGGCGAGCGCGGCGAGCAGCAGCAGGTGGCCGTCGAGCGCGAGGAAGATCAGCATCGCCAGCATGTGCAGCAGGCGCGCGACCACCATGGTGGCGCCGCCGCTCATCGGATCGAAGAAGGACGCGAAGGACAGGCCCATCTGCAGGCCGATGTACTCGCCCGCCGCCAGCACGGCGGCGAACACCAGCCGCATCGCGAAGCCGATGGCGCCGCCGATGAGCACCTGCTGCACCAGGATCCAGACGCCGCCCGCGGACACCACCGGCACCGGCGGCATCGGCCCGATGGTGGGCGCGACTGCCACCGCGAGCAGGGCCGCGATCGCGACCTTGATCTGCCGCGGCACGCCCGGCTCCCCGAAGATCGGCGCGGTGCTGACCAGCGCCAGCATGCGCACGAAGGGCCAGAGGAAGGCCACCATCCAGGCGTTGAGTTCCCCCGAGGTGACCGAAAAGACCGGCGGCATTGCGCCTCTAGGTCACGAGCTGCGGAATGCTCGAGAACAGCGTCCGCATGTAGTCCACGATCTGGCCCAGCATCCAGGGCCCGGCGATCACCAGCACAGCGAACACCGCCAGCAGCTTCGGGATGAAGGACAGCGTGGCTTCGTTGATCTGCGTGGCGGCCTGGAAGATGCTGATGACCAGGCCGACCACCAGCGCCACCAGCAGCAGGGGCGCGCCGAGCAGCAGCGACACATGGATCGCCTGGCTGCCGATGGCCATGACGGATTCGGGCGTCATAGATAGAAACTCTCGGCCAGCGCACCGATCAGCAACTGCCAGCCGTCGGCCATGACGAAGAGCATCAGCTTGAAGGGCAGCGCGATGGAGGCGGGTGGCACCATCATCATGCCCATCGACATCAGCACGCTGGCCACCACGAGGTCGATGATGAGGAAGGGGATGAAGATGGTGAAGCCGATCTGGAACGCGGTCTTCAGCTCGCTGATCACGAAGGAGGGCAAGAGGATGCGCAGCGGCACTTCCTCAGGCCCTTCCATCGCCGGCACCTTGGCCAGCCGCGCGAAGAGCGCGAGGTCGTTCTCGCGGGTCTGCTTCAGCATGAAGGTCTTGAAGGGGCCGATGCCGCGTTCGAGCGCGCGCTCGGCGCTGATCTTGTTTTCGGAGAAGGGCTTGTAGGCCTCGTTGTAGACCTTGTCGAAGACCGGCGACATCACGAAGAAGGTCAGGAAGAGCGACAGGCCCACCAGGATCTGGTTGGGCGGCGACGATTGCGTGCCGATGGCGGTGCGCAGCAAGCCCAGCACGATGAGGATGCGCGTGAAGCTGGTCATGCACAGCAAGAGCGCCGGCAGGAAGGACAGCGAGGTCAGCAGCACCAGCGTCTGCACGCTCAGCGACCAGGTCTGGCTGCCGCCCGGGCCGGGCGTGCTCACGAGGCCGGGCAGGCCCTGCGCCCAGGCGGCGATCGGCAGTGCAGGCAGCACGAGCGCCAGCAGCAGGCTCGCGCGACGCAGGCAACGACGACGGTGGCCCTGCATCATTCGCCCGGCCGCGGCCTGACGCCGAGCGATTCGCGCAGCTTCTGCGCGAACAGGCCGAGCGCCTGGGAGGTTCTCGCATCCAGCGGCGTGGCCGCCGGCGCCGAGGCCACGGCTTGCGCCGGCAGCGTGTGCAGGGTGTTGATCTGGCTGGCCGTGACGCCCAGCACCAGCCAGGTCGCACCCACTTCCACCACCACCACACGCTCGCGCTGGCCGACCATGGAGCTCGACACCACCTTCACGAGATTGCCGCCGCCGAAGCGCTGCAGGCCGAAGCGGCGTGCCATCCATGCGCACGCAAAAATCAGCGCGAGCACCACCAGCATGCCGAAGCCGGCCTGCAGCAGGCCGGAGGCGCCGACTGCCGGCGCGGCCTCGGCGGCGGGTGTCGGCACGGTGGGCAGCGCCGCGCGCGCCGGCAGCGTGCATGCCCACGCAAGAAGAGAGGCCGCGGCCCGCAGCGGTCGCCTGCAAGGAATCATGAGCGGCTGAGCTTCTGCATGCGCTCGGAGGGCGTGACGATGTCGGTCAGGCGGATGCCGTACTTCTCGTTCACCACCACCACCTCGCCCTGTGCGATCAGGTAGCCGTTGATCAGCACGTCCAGCGGCTGGCCGGCCAGGCCGTCGAGCTCGACCACCGAACCCTGCGAGAGCTGCAGCAGGTTCTTGATGGTGATGCGCGTGCGGCCGATCTCGGCCGTGAGCTGCACCGGCACATCGAGGATGCGTTCGATGTCCACCGGCGAGCTGTGGGCCGTCGGCGCGTTCTGGATCGGCTGGAAGACCTGTGCGCCGGCCGGCGCCGCCACGGGTGCGGGTGCGGCGGCCTGCAGGGGCGCAGGCGCGGAGGCCGCGGTCTGCTCGGCCAGCGCGCTGGCCCAGTCGTCCGCATCGCTGCTGGAAGGAGTGTTGTCAGTCATGGTCGTTCTTCAGATCGCTGTCTTGGTGGGAGATCATCTGTTGCACGCGCAGCGCATAGCGTTCGTTCGAGACGCCGAAGCCGCACTCCATCACCGGAATGCCGTCGACGCGCGCGACGACGGAGCTCGGCAGCTCGATCGGCAGCACGTCGCCGACCTGCAGCTTCATCAGCTCGCCGATGGTCGAGGGGATGGTCACGAAGTCGGCGCTGAGCTCGACGTCGGCGCTCTGCATCTGCTGCGACATCTGCTTGACCCAGCGCTTGTCGACCTCGATCTCGTCCTGCACCGGGTTGGACAGCAGGTCGCGGATCGGCTCGATCATCGAGTAGGGGATGCACACGTGCACGAAGCCGCCGACCGGGCCGAACTCGACCTGCAGCGTGGTGGTGATCACCACCTCGTTGGGCGCGACGATGTTGGCCAGCTTGCCGTGCATCTCGGCGCGCACGTAGTCGAAGGCGAGCGGAAACACCGGCTGCCAGGCGTCGCCGTAGCACTGCAGCGTGAGGTTCAGCAGGCGCTTGATGATGCGCTGCTCGGTGCGCGTGAAGTCGCGCCCTTCCACGCGCACGTGGTAGCGGCCGTCGCTGCCGAACAGGTTGTCCACCACCAGGAACACCAGCTTCGGATCGAACACGATCAGGGCGGTGCCGCGCAGCGGCTTGAAGTGCAGCATGTTGATGTTGGTCGGCACCGGCAGGTGGCGCACGAACTCGCCGTACTGCTGGATCTGCACCGGCCCGACCGAGATGTCGGCGCTGCGCCGCATGAAGTTCAGCAAGGAGCTGCGCAGATGGCGCGCGAAACGCTCGTTGATGACCTCCAGCGTGTGCATGCGGCTGCGCACCACGCGGTCGGGCGCACCGAGGTCGTAGGCCGGCAGGCCGTCGGTGGCCGGCGTGGGCGCGCGGGTCTGGTCGACGGCTCCGCCGGTGACGCCTTGCAGCAGCGCATCGACCTCGTCCTGCGAGAGCACCTGTTCATAGGCCATGCCAGGAGACCCTTACTGCACCACGAAGGTGTTGAAGGAAACGCTGGAGATGTCCTGCGCGGGCAGGTTGGGACCGAGCGGCTTGTTGAGCTCGGCGCGGATCTCCTCGGCCAGCCGGGCCTTGTCCTGCGTGGACAGCAGCGACTCGGGCTGGCGGTTCGACAGCAGCAGCAGCAGCCGGCTGCGCAGCTCGGGCATGGATTCGACGATCTGCGTCTTGGCCTGCTCGTCGCGCACCTTGAGCGCCATGCCGATGTGCAGGAAGCGGCCGCGGCCTTCGGACTGCACGTTGACGGTCAGCGGTTCGAGCGTGACGAAGATGGGCTTCTGCGGCACCGGCGCGGCGGCTTCGCGCGCGAAGAGGTTGCTGCGGCTCAAGGCATAACCGCCGCCGCCGAGGGCGCACAGGCCGACGGCGATCAGCAGCCCGATCAGCAGCTTCGACGAGCGCGGCGCGGAGGGAGCGACTTGGGTGAGTGAGGGACTGGTGGCCATGGGTGGGAGCTGCTGCAAAACGATTCGGTCTATTCTTGGCCGGCGCACGCGCAAGCGAAGCGCCGATCAAGCGGGGGAAAGGGCCTCAGATCTCGCGTTTCAGGCGAAGGTATCGAGTCCGGCGCTGCCGGTACTGCGCGCGGCCACAGGCATGCGAGGCGCAATGGCATCGGTGCCCGTGTCCGCGCGCCCGGGATACGCCGCCTGCCGCGAGGACGAGGGCTGCTGCTGCGGCTGGCCGAAGCCGTCGCCTTGTCCGGCCCAGGGCCGCGACTCGGCTCCGACCGAGGTCTGGCCCAGGCTGATGCCCTGCTCGGCGAGCGTGCTGCGCAATTGCGGCAGCGCGGCCTCGACGGCCTTGCGAACGGATTCATGGGCCGACACGAACATGGCCTGCGCCTGGTTGTCGCCGAGACTGAGCGTGACCTTGAGCGGGCCGAGGCCGGCCGGGTTGAGGTTGAGCTCGGCCACCTGATGGCCGCCAGTGCTCATGCGCAGCATCTGCTGGCCGATGGCCGGGCCCCATTCGTCGCTGCCGACCGGCGGTGCGACGGTCAACACGGGTGTGGGGCTGGCGGGTGCGCTGGCGCGCTCCACCGCCTGCGGCATGAAAGACGTCGATGTGGGGACCAGAGTCGGGGATGCCGGGCTCTGAGCTGCGGCTGCATCGGCACGCTCGGTGCTCGTCGCGGCAGCCGGCACCGTCTTCGTCTCGTCGACGGAGGGCAGCGCGGGCGATGCCTTGGCCTGCTGTTGCGCGGCCGTGCCGGCGGCCGGGGCTTTCGCCGAGGGGAGGGCGCTCGCGGCCGGCGGCGGCGGTGTTGCAGCGACGGCTGTCGGCGCGGCGGCGTCGGCAACGCTCGCATCCGCTGCCACGGGCACCGACTTGGCGGTGTTGGCCTGTGCCGCAGCTGCTTGTGCAGGAAGCGTTTTCGCCTCCGGGCCTGCATCTTGCGTTGCGGGGAGGGTCTTGGCTGCTGCTTCGGTGCCGGCTTCGGTCAGGGCGGTCGCCGGCGGCGTCTGCGCAAGCAAGGGGTCTTGGGCAACATCCGTTGCCATCGACACCTCTGCCTTGGCTTCGCTCGGCAGGCTGGCGGCGGGCGTCGCCACGGCCGTCGGTTGAGCCGCGACCGGCGCGGGCGCGAACAGCGCGAAGGCCAGCAGATCGGAGACGAGCTCGTCCTTCTTGTCCGCGCCGCGCTCCGGCTTCGGAAGCGCAGCGGCCTCGGCAGGCGCTGCGTCCGGCGATGCCTCGGACTTCCGCGCACCGGCGGCGCGCGAGCGCTCGAGCACCTCGCCGAAGCGCTGTCCCTGCGGCTCGTCGGCCGGGCGGCCGCGCGGGCCGGAGGATGTGAGCGGCTGGCTGGGCGCGGCCGGGCCGGCAGAAGGAGCGATGAAGGTGGACATGGCGGTTCCAGGTAGATGAGATCAGGGGCTCGAATGCGCCGCGCGGTCGATGAACTTGCGCGCCGCGCGCTCGTCGCTGTCGCGCTGTTCGCGCTTGGCCTGCACCATCGCTTCCTGGCGACGCAGGCGGTCGGCCAGGGTGTCGAAGGAGTTGAGGCGGCGCGCATGGTGCTGCCAGTCGCCACGGCCATGGTCGAGCCGGACATTCGTCTGGACGGCGATGGCGCGTTGCTGCTCGATGGCGCCGTCGAGCGTGCTGAGGAAGTTGCGGTAGTTGCGCCACTGCGAGGCGGGCAGGCCGCTCTCCATCAGCAGCTGAAGCTGGTGGCTGTAGTCCTGGCGGTATTGCAGCAGCAGGTCCAGCTTCTGGTGCGCGCTGACCTGCGCGCTCTGCAAGGCACCCAGGCGCCGCGCGGCCTCTTCCTTCTGCGTGCGGGCCAGTTCGGTCAGGGTGTCGAGGGGGAGCTTCTTGGACATAACAGGTCCTATTTGCTTTCGAACAAACCGGTGATGTGCGCGATCGAGCCCGCGTAGTCGGCGCGCTCGTGCATCGCCTGCTGCAGGAAGGCTTCGATCTTGGGATACATCGCGATCGCCTGGTCCAGCTGCAGGTCGTGGCCGGCCGCATAGGCGCCGACGCTGATCAGGTCGCGGTTGCGCTGGTAGCGCGAGAGCATCTGCTTGAAGCGGCGCACGGTCTCGAACTGCGAGGGCGGAATCAGCGCGGTCATCGCGCGGCTGATGGAAGCCTCGATGTCGATGGCCGGGTAGTGGCCGGCCTCGGCCAGCGTGCGCGAGAGCACCACGTGGCCGTCGAGGATGGCGCGCGCCGAATCGGCGATCGGGTCCTGCTGGTCGTCGCCTTCGGACAGCACGGTGTAGAAGGCGGTGATGGATCCGCCGCGGCCTTGTGCATCGCGCGCGCCGTTGCCGGCACGCTCCACCAGCGCAGGCAGCTTCGCGAACACCGAAGGCGGGTAGCCCTTGGTGGCCGGCGGCTCGCCCACAGCCAGCGCGATCTCGCGCTGCGCCATCGCGTAGCGGGTGAGCGAATCCATGATCAAGAGCACGTCCTTGCCCTGGTCGCGGAAGTACTCGGCCAGGCAGGTCGCATAGGCCGCGCCCTGCAGGCGCAAGAGCGGCGAGTTGTCGGCCGGCGCGGCGACCACCACCGCGCGGGCCAGGCCTTCCTCGCCCAGCGTGTTCTCGATGAAGTCCTTCACCTCGCGGCCGCGTTCGCCGATCAGGCCGACCACGATCACCTCGGCGCTGGTGTAGCGCGCCATCATCCCGAGCAGCACGCTCTTGCCCACACCGGAGCCCGCGAACAGGCCCATGCGCTGGCCGCGGCCGACGGTGAGCATGGCGTTGATGGCGCGCACGCCGACATCGAGCACCGAGTCGATGGGCGCGCGCGAGAGCGGATTGACCGGCGGCGAGGAGAGCGGCACCTTGCGGGCGATGTCGAGCGGGCCGAGCCCGTCGAGCGGGCGGCCGGCCGCATCGACCACGCGGCCGAGCATGCCTTCGCCGACCGGCAGCCGCTTGGTGTGCGAATCGCCGCCGGCGCCGGGCCCGCCCGTGCCGGGCCGCGCGAAGACGCGCGCACCGGGCAAGAGACCCGCCACTTCGCTCTGCGGCATCAGGAACAGGCGATCGCCGGCGAAGCCCACCACCTCGGCTTCGGCATGGCGCTGCGGATAGCCGGGCGGCAGCTCGATCAGGCAGTCGCTGCCCACGGGCAGCTGCAGGCCCACGGCTTCGAGCACCAGGCCCACCGCGCGGGTCAGTCGGCCCGAGTGGGTGGTGGTCGTGCAGTGGCTGACCTCGCTGCGCGCCTGGGCGAGCATGCCGCGCCAGGATTGCAGATGGGGGTTGGGTGTGAGCGTCGACATCAGATGTCCAGCGCATCCACATCGCGGTGCAGTGCGGCAGTCACGCTCTTCCAGCGGGTTTCGAGGCTGGCATCCATCTCGCCGCTGGCGGACTGGACGCGGCAGCCGCCGCGCGCCAGCGTGTCGTCGGCGCGCACCTGCCAGCCGGCGATCTGCAGTTCGTTGCCCAGGCTGTTCTTGACCAGCGCCACGTCCTCGGGATGCAGCAGCAGGCGCGGCTCGCCCTGCAGCGCAGGCTCGGCATGCAGCAGGTCCTGCACCAGCGGCAGCACCCATTCGGGCTCGGCGCGCAAGGTGCGGTGCACCACCTGGCGGGCCACGTCGAGCGCGAGCGTGAGAATGGCATCGGCCAGTTCGCTCTCGGCGCGGCGCAGTGCGTCCGGCAGCGTGGCGGCCAGCGCGCGCAGCTGCTCGGCATGCGCGCTGGCGGCGGCCAGGCCCGAGGCCAGGCCGGCGGTGCGGCCCTCGGCATGGCCCTGTGCCCAGCCTTCGCGGCGGCCTTCGGCTTCGCCCGCGGCGCGCGCTTCGAGGCGCAGGCGTTCGAGTTCGGTGTCGCGCGCCAGCGCCGCGGGATCGATGCGCTGCGCGTTGGCGGCTTCGACAACGTGCTGCGGCGGCGCGGTGTCTTCATCCAGCGTGCCCATTTCCCAGCGCTGCCAGGCGGAGAGCACCGGCTTGGGCGGCGTGGCCGGCCGCGTTGGCGCATAGGCTGCGGACAGCCGTGCACGGGCGCCGAAGGAGGAGTGGCTAGACGAAGTCATCGGTTCCCGGCGCAGCGACTGTGATCTCGCCCGAATCGGCAAGGCGGCGCACCACCTGCAGGATGGCCTTCTGCTCGGCTTCGACCTGCGAGACCCGCACCGGGCCGCGCAGCTCGATGTCCTCGCGCAGCGTCTCGGCGGCGCGCTGCGACATGTTCCGCAGGAACTTGTCGCGCAGCTCCTGCGGCGAGCCCTTGAGCGCGACGATGAGCGAATCGGATTCGATGTCCTTGAGTAGGCGCTGGATGAAGCGGTCCTCGAGATCGAGCAGGTTCTCGAACACGAACATCTCTTCGAGGATGCGCTGCGCGAGGGCCTCGTCGTGCTCGCGCACGTGGGCGATGGCCTCGTCTTCCTGCGCGCTGTTCATGAGGTTGACGATCTCGGCGGCGGTCCGCACACCGCCCAGGCGGCTGCGCTTCAGGCCTTCGCCGGAGAGCATCTCGGTCAGCACGTCGGTCAGCTCGGCCAGCGCCGCCGGCTGCACGCCACCGAAGGTGGCCACGCGCATGATCACGTCGTGGCGCAGGCGCACGGGCAGCTTCTCCAGCACTTCCGAAGCCTTCTTGCGGTCCAGGTGCACCAAGAGCGTGGCGAGGATCTGCGGATGCTCGTCGCGGATCAGTTCCACCACTTCGCCGGCCTCGAGATCGTTGAGCCGCTCGATGCCGCCGTGCGGCTCGTCGGGCTGCAGGATGTCTTCGAGCAGGTTGCTGGCGCGGTCGTCGCCCAGCGCCTTGCGCAGCACCGCGCGGATGTAGCTGCCCGAACCCAGGTGCAGAGCCGAGAGCTGCTCGGTCTCCATGCGGAACTCGGACAGCACGGCCGCCAGCTCCTCCTTGGACACCTGGCTCAGCTTGGCCATCGCGACGCCCAGCGCCTGTACCTCGGTGGTGGGCAGGTGGTGCAGCGTGGCGGCGGCACGGTCCTCGCCCAGCGACATCAGCAGGATCGCGGCCTTGCGGGTTCCCAAGTTGATATTGCTCATGGGTTCATCCAATGCTTGATCAGCGTGGCCACCAGCCGCGGATCGCTGTCGGCGGTCTGGTGGGCGTAGTCGAGGTCGGCCTTCTGGCGCTCGGCTTCGCGCTGGCGTGCGCTTTCCTGCGCGGAGCCGGCGTCGTCGGGATCGCCGCCGGGGGCCATGGCCTTCTGTGCCGGTTCGGCGGAAGCGGGCGCTGCCGGCGGTGCCAGGTGCTTGCGCAGCAGCGGCCGCAGCACGGCGAACCAGGCGAAGAGGGCGAGGGCGGCGAGCAGCAGGTACTGGCCGATGGTCTTGGCAAGCTCGATGTTGTCGGGGTCGCGCCAGTTCGGCACGTCCCGTGCCACTTCATCGTGGCCCTCGCGGGCGAAGGCGCTGTTGACCACGTTGAGCGAGTCGCCGCGCTCCTGGCTGTAGCCCATGGCTTCCTTGACCAGGTTGCGGATCTGCTCGATCTCTGCCGGCGCGAGCGCGCGCGCGCCGGCCTTGCCGTCCGCGCCCTCGCGGTTGTTCACCACCACCGCTACCGACAGGCGCTTGACCGCACCGGCGCCCTGCTGCACATGGCGGATCGAGCGGTCGAGCTCGTAGTTGGTCGTCGTGTCCTTGCGCAGGCTGGAGGGCGCGCCGGGCGCCGTGCTGGTGGCCGTCGTGGTCGTCGATGCGGCCGCGGGCGGCGTCGCGGCGGTGCCGGGCCGCGGCGCTGTGATCGGCGCGTTCGGCGTGGTCGGCGGCTGGTTCGACAGCGCGCCCGGCACGCCGCCCGGGGGCGTCGCGCCGTGCTGGCTCGATTCGCTCGATTGCTGGCTGCGGACCGCGGCATTGCGCGGATCCTGGTTGGGGCTGTATTTCTCGTCGGTGCGTTCGACCACCGAGAAGTCGATGTCGGCCGCGACCTGCGCCCGCACATTGCTCGCGCCGACGATGGGCTGCAGGATGGCCTCGATGCGGCGGATGTAGCCCTGCTCGATCTCCTGCGCGTACTTGAGCTGGCTCACGTCCAGGCCGCGCGCGCCGGCATTGGCCGCCGACAGCAGGTTGCCGCGCTGGTCGACCACCGTCACGCTCTTGGCGTCGAGCTCGGGCACGCTGCTGGAGATCATGTGGACGATGGCGCTGACCTGGCCTTCGTCGATGCTGCGGCCGCGGTGCAGGCTCAGCACCACCGAGGCGGAAGGCTTCTTCTGGTCGCGCACGAAGAGCGAGGGCTTGGGCAGCGCCAGGTGCACGCGCGCCGACTCGACCGTGGCTATCGACTCGATGGAGCGCGCGAGCTCGCCTTCGAGCCCGCGCTGGTAGTTGACCTGTTCGGCGAACTGGCTGGTGCCGAACTTCTGGTTGTCCATCAGCTCGAAGCCGACCCCGCCGCCCTTGGGCAGGCCCTGGGCCGCGAGCTTCAGGCGCACTTCGGGCACCTTGTCGCCGGCGATCAGGATCGCGCCGCCGCCTTCGGCGAACTTGTAGGGCACGTTCATCTGCGTGAGCGACGCGATGATCGCGCCGCCGTCGCGGTCCGAGACGTTGGTGTAGAGCACCTTGTAGTCGGGTGCGCGGCTCCAGAGCATGAAGGCCGCGGCGGCCGCGACCACCGCGGCGGCGCCGACGATCAGCGGCAGCTTCGGCTGCGCGCGCATCCGTTCCATGAGAGGCGGGAGGGCCGGCGCCGTCGGCGCGGCGCCCGCGGGCGCCGTCGCACTCATGTGCGCGCCTCCGGCGCGGCCGGCCGCGCCGGATTCATGGAGAGGAAAGAGAGTCGTCGATGTGGAGGAGTCATGCCGCAGGGCCGTTGATGTCGTCAGCAGGCTTTCTTGTTCGCAGTCGATTCTCGGCAGCCGGTGCGGATTCGATTGGTCGAACAACCGCGGGTTTTGCCGTCAGTTGGGCGCATCTGCCGGCAGCCTTGGCTGATACGCTGAAAACACGCGGGAGTGCCTTGGCGCTTCCTTTGTCAATACGGAAGTTCTAGAAGAGAAAAGGTTTGCTCATGTCGATTGCCGCCATCGAGTCCGTCCTGCAGCAGATGCGGGTCACCGCGCTCCGGTCCGGCTTCACGCCGCCCGCCGCCGAGGCGGCCCAGCCGGGCGGCTTCGCAGCCGAACTCCGGCGCTCGCTCGACAACATCAGCACGGCGCAGACCAAGGCTTACGGCCAGGCCGAGGCCTTCGAGCTGGGGCGTCCGGGCGTGGCGCTCAACGATGTCATGGTCGACCTGCAGAAGGCCAACGTGGCTTTCCAGACCGGGCTGCAGGTGCGCAACCGGCTGGTGGCCGCCTATCAGGAAGTGATGAACCTGCCCGCTTGAGCCCTGAAGGTTGTGGAAAGGGCCGCGCGCATCTTTTTGGCGCACCGGCCTAAATGTTTGGAAAGCCCTGCCGATAACTAATCCAACGATGGCTTGAGTCTCACGGTGGGAAGCGGGTCCAGCGTTGCGGCCATTGGCCGAAGTCCACAACCTTTGTCTACAGGAGTCGAACATGGCGCAAGTCATCAACACCAATAGTCTCTCGCTGCTCACGCAGAACAACCTCAACGCGTCGCAGTCGTCGTTGAACACCGCGATCCAGCGCCTGTCTTCGGGCCTGCGGATCAACGGTGCCAAGGACGACGCGGCCGGCCAGGCGATCGCCAACCGCTTCACGGCGAACATCAAGGGCCTGTCGCAAGCCCAGCGCAATGCCAACGACGGCATCTCGCTGGCGCAAACGACGGAAGGCGCACTGAAGGAAGTGAACAACAACCTGCAGCGCGTTCGCGAACTCGCCGTGCAAGCCGCCAACGGCAGCAACTCGGCCAGCGACCTGAAGTCGATCCAGGACGAAATCACCCAGCGCATGAGCGAAATCGACCGTGTCTCGGCACAGACCGATTTCAACGGCGTGAAGGTTCTGTCGGCCGGCGCGAAGCCGCTGACCGTGCAAGTCGGTGCCAACGACGGCGAAACCATCAAGATCGACCTCAAGCAGATCGACTCGACGACGCTCGGCCTCGGCGGCTTCTCGGTGAGCAACAACGCTCTCCCCGTGAGCGAGGCCATCACGCAGACCAACCTGGCTGCCACGCCTGCCGCTGTCGATCTGAGCGCTGCTGCCACGTCCCTGGGCGTCGCTGCGAGCTCGTTGAGCCTGCACAACGTGAAGGACGCCACCGGCGCCGCCACGGCCAACTTCGTGGTCAAGTCGGGTGACAGCTTCTATGCCGCCTCGGTCGCCGACGCCACCGGTGCCGTGACGCTGAACGTCGCCGACATCGACTTCACCGATCCGTCCAACGGCGTGACCGCTGCCGTGACGCTGGCCGACCAGCTCGTCAAGGTCGGTGTCGATTCCACCGGCGCCACCACCGCCTACGTGGCCGTGCAAGGCAAGAACTTCAGCGTCGGCGCAGGCGCGCTGGCCAACGGCGGTGCAGGCGGGACCGACTTCGACAACACCGCCACCGACATCGTGCTGAGCGGCGCCGGCGCCACGGCCGAATTCACGGGTGCGGCTTCGGTCGACCCGATGAAGAAGCTCGACGCAGCGCTCAAGATGGTCGACGACCTGCGCAGCTCGCTGGGTGCGGTGCAGAACCGTTTCGACTCGACGATCGCCAACCTCGGCACCACGGTGACCAACCTGTCTTCTTCGCGTTCGCGCATCGAAGACGCCGACTACGCGACCGAAGTGTCGAACATGACCCGCGCGCAGATCCTCCAGCAAGCCGGTACCTCGGTGCTGGCCCAGGCCAACCAGACCACGCAGAACGTGCTGTCCCTCCTGCGTTAATCGAAGAAGGAACCATCGCAGGCGTCCGGGCGAAAGCCCGACAGCGCCTGCGCTGTTCTCTGCGGCCTGGTCCTGGCCAGGCCGCAGACGACAGCGAAGCAAGCAACCAAAGGTGAAGACCATGTCGATCCCCGTAGCTCCGGCAGCAGACAACGGCCAGTGGTGGGTGCAGATGCTCTCGGGCCGGCCGATCGGCGCGGGCGCAGCGGCATCGCCGGAGGGCGCGACCACCGCGGCCGATGCCGTGGAGGCGGCGACGCCGACGCAGGTCGAACAGGCGGTGCGCGAGGTCAATGCCTCGCTGCAGAGCCGCTCGGTCGGCCTGCAGTTCGAGGTGGACCAGGATACCGACAAGGTCATCGTCAAGGTGGTCGACCGGGCGAGCGGCGAAATCATTCGCCAGATCCCGACCGAGGAAGTGGTGCGCATCGCCAAGGTGCTGGGCAAGGCGCCCGGCCTGCTGGTGAGCCAGTCGGCTTGATATGAACCACCCCCAGGCTTGCCCACTTCGTGTGGCCTCCAACCCCCTCGCCGGGGGCAACACCAGCGGCCCGGCAAAGCCGGTTCCGCGGTGTTCCCCGAAGGGGCCTGGCTTCGCTGGCCGCGGGTTCGGCCATCGTGGGCCACAGGCATGCGTTTGTCGCACTCATTAGAAACAGGAATTCATTCATGGCATCGATCAGCAGTCTCGGCATCGGCTCCAACCTCGACCTGAGCAGCCTGCTCACCAACCTCGAAACGGCGGAGAGCCAGCCGCTGGTGCTGCTGCAGCAGCGCCAGGTCAGCTACACGAGCAAGCTGTCGGCCTACGGCCAGCTGCAGAGCGCGCTCGGCACGCTGCAGACGGCGGCCAAGAAGCTGTCGGACCCGGCCTTCTTCCTGGGCGTGAAAGCCACCTCCAGCGCCACTGACGTGATGTCCGCGAGTGCCGGCAACACGGCAGCGGCCGGCATCTACAACATCAACGTCACCCAGCTCGCGCAGGCGCAGTCGGTGGTGGCGGCCGGGCAGGCGAGCGCCAAGACGGCCATCGGCACCGGCACCATCACGATCGACTTCGGCACCATCGCCGGCGGCAGCTACGACGCGGTGAGCGGCAAGTACACGGGCGCAGGTTTCACGCCGGACGCGAGCCGCACGGCTGTGCCGATCACCATCGATGCGGCGCACAACACGCTCGAGGGCATCCGCGACGCGGTCAACGCGGCCAAGGCCGGCGTGACGGCGAGCATCGTGAACGACGGCAGCGGCACGCCCAACCGGCTGGTGCTGACATCGACCGAGACCGGCAAGGCCTCGAGCATGCGCGTCTCCGTGGCCGGCGACGCGGCGCTGGCGAACCTGCTGAACCATGATCCGGCAGGCACGCAGAACCTGCAGCAGACGGTGCAGGCGCAGAACGCCGAGCTCACGGTCAACGGCATCGCCGTCACGAGCGCGAGCAACACCGTGAAGGAATCGATCCAGGGCACGACGCTGACGGTGCTGAAGACCGGCACCAGCACGCTGAGCGTGGCGCGCGACACGGCCTCGGTCGAGACGGCGATCAACGATTTCGTCAAGGCCTACAACGCCCTGCAGAGCACGGCCAGCACGCTGACCACCTTCGACACCGACAAGAAGACGGCCGCGGCGCTGGTCGGCGATTCGACCTTGCGCAATCTCCAGACCAGCATCCGCAACACGCTCACCTCGCCGCAGGCCGGCGGTACGGGCGACCTGACGATGCTGTCGCAGATCGGCGTGAGCTTCCAGAAGGACGGCACCATGAGCGTCGACTCGGACAAGCTCAAGAGCGCGCTCGCCACCAACCTGGACGGCGTCTCCAAGCTCTTCTCGAGCGCGACCGGCAGCACCACCGGCTACGGCAAGCAGCTCGACGCGCTGGTGACCAAGGCCACTTCCACCGGCGGCGTGCTCAAGGTGGCGACCGACGGCATCAACACCTCGCTCAAGCAGCTCGACGAGCAGTACACCGACATGCAGGCGCGCGTGGATGCCAAGGTCGAGTACTACCGCGCGCAGTTCACCCAACTGGATCTGCTGGTCAGCAAGATGAACAGCACCAGCAGCTACCTCACGCAGCAGTTCGCGAGCATGAGCAGCGACAACTAAGCCCCACGCGGAGCAGCGCATGTACACACCCCACACCTTCAGAACCGGCGCCAACGCCTATGCACGCCTCGGCGTGGAAACGCAAGCGATGAGCGCGTCGCCGCACCAGCTCATCTGCATGCTGTTCGACGGCGCCGTCACGGCCATCGGCATGGCGCGGCACCACATGGCGAGCGGCGATGTCGCGGCCAAGGGCAACGCGATCTCCAAGGCGGTCGGCATCGTCGACAACGGCCTCAAGGCCAGCCTCGACGCCAAGGCGGCCGGGGCGGCCGGCGAGGGCCTGGTCGCCAATCTGTCGGCGCTCTACGACTACGTCATCCGGCGCCTGCTGCAGGCCAACCTGCACAACGATGCGCAAGCGCTCGACGAAGCCGAGGCGCTGCTCGAGAACATCGCCTCCGCATGGCGCGAGATCGATGGCGTTGCCGCCGGCCACTGAATACGAATCGAAGAAAGAAGAGACATGGCCGCCCGCAGTGAAATCGTCCATTGCTACGTGCAACTCGCCTCGACCACGTCGCTGATGGCGGCGCTGGCGCGGGCCAAGGAGTGGGACCGCCTTCCGGCCCTGGAAGAGCAGTGCGCGACGGTGGTCGAGCGATTGAAGCAGATCGGCCCCACGGAAGCGCTGGAACCCGCGCAGCTCGACCAGGCGCAGCGCCTGATGGAGCGCATCCGCGCCGACCAGGATGAAGTGCGTCGGCTGGTCAAGCCGCAGCTCGAACGCCTCGTCGCCACGATGGCCCGGCTGCAGAAGCAGGGCGAGCTTGACAAGGCCTACGGGCTGCCGCGCTGAACGGTATATCGCTGCCATGAACAGACTTTCCGGCCTGGTCGATACGCTGCTGAGCGCAAAGCTCGCGCCGCGGCTGGAACTGCTCGCGCTGCAGCAGAGCCAGGTCGGGACGGATGCGGCCACGGGGCCCGTGGTGGGGGTGCGGGAGGTCGTCAACGACATTCGCCTGCCGCCCGAGATGGCCCTGGGCCGGCACGCGCCGACCGCGGGCGCAGCGGCAGCGCCAGGCCAGTCCGCTCCAGGCCAGCCCGATGCGGCCGGGCCGGCCGCCGCGCGGTTGTCGGTGGCGGCGCGCGTCATCGGCGCCTTGCTGGCGGAGTTTCCCGACGCCGGCCCGCTGCGGGGGGCATCGCCGATGTGGCCGTCCTCGCAGCAGCAGCCTTCGGCCGCCGCGCTCGCCGGCACGCTGGCGCAGACCGTGAACGCGAGCGGCCTGTTCTACGAATCGCATTTGCGCGAGTTCGCAGCCGGCACCCGCACGCTGGCGCAGCTGGCGCAGGAGCCGCAAGCGCGCTGGGCGCCTGTAAGGAGCGCGGGGCCCGAGACCGCCGCCCAACCCCTTGCTACCGCCACAGCCATCGCGGCCGAGACGCTGAAGCCGGTGCTGCCGGCGGCCGGCGCGCCCGGTGCGCCCGGTGCGCCCGGTGCGCCGCGCTCGCCCGCCGAGGCCGGCGCGAGCGATGGTGCGCTGCCGCCGCGCGCACCGGCGCCTCAGGTTCACGCCGAGACCGTCGCGCCTGCGGCCGATGCCGCGCGCGTGCAGGCGGCCTATCGCCGGGGCGAGGCGGCACCGTCCGCCGCACCACCGGAGGCGCCGCCTGTGCCGCGTGCGGAAGAGGCGACGCTGCGCCATGCCGCCGCGGCACCGGTTCAGGCGCTGCCTGCCGGCGAAGTGATCCACCCGCAAGCCGCGACCGTGGTGCACCAGCAGCTCGACCTGCTGGCCACGGCGGTGTTCCGCTGGAGCGGTCAGGCGTGGCCGGAGGTCCCGATGACGTGGTCGATCCAGGAAGAGGATGCAAAGCCGCAGGGCGATGCGCCTCATGAACCCGCTGCGCGAAGCTGGACCACCACGGTCTCGCTGGGCTTGCCCCGGCTGGGCGCCGTGGACTTGCGCCTGAGGCTCACCGGCTCCCAGGTCCAGGCGCAGTTGGCGGCCAGCGAGGCGAGCACCGCAGCGCGCCTGCGCGCCGACAGCAACCGGCTGGTGCAGCGTTTCGAGGCCGCGGGCCTGCGGCTGCAGGAACTGCAGATCGCCGCGAAGGACAAGTCATGAGACGCCGGGCCGCTCCCAAGTCGAATAGCACCGCAGCGCATCGCGCGGAGGTTGCTCAATGACTCCCGGCACCGACGAACGCCAGAGCGCGGTGGCCCTGTCCTATCTGGACAAGACCCGGGCCCCCGTGGTCGTGGCCAAGGGCTACGGCGTGACGGCGGAATCGATCATGCGCGAGGCGCGCGAGAACGGCCTCTACGTCCATGCCTCGCCGGCCCTGAACAAGCTGCTGATGCAGGTCGATCTCGACCAGCAGATCCCGCCGCAGCTGTACCTGGCGGTGGCCGAAGTCATGGCCTGGATCCACCGGCTGGAGGAGGCCGAGTCCGGAGGTTCAGGGCATGGAAATTAATACTTTTTATTATTCATATTCATTGACATATTTTTGTCTTGGTGAATTAGAACTTTTTTCTTCCGAATTAAGCGAGGTCGATCGTTATTAAAGTGAATGAATTTGGTCTACGAAATAAATCACACAAAACCGGGTATCGCACGGAGGGCGGAGACAAGGCGTAATTTATTTCTCACTTTCAGATACATAAATCTGAAGAAGTTACATTTGTAAATAACTCTGGATAGACTGAAGCCTTGATTGAACGGAGTGCAAAAGTGGAACCGGATAACGTGAAGAACGCCGCGAGCGGCGAGATTTCCAAGGAAATCGGCGACCTCAACCTCGCCTACATGCTGCTGGCCCAGAAGCTCGTCAAACAGGACCGCGCGGCCGCCATGTTCAGGCTCGGGGTGAGCCGCGAACTGGCGGACATGCTCGCCAACATGTCGCTGGCCCAGATCCTCAAACTGGCGGCATCGAACTTCCTGCTGTGCAGCTTCCGCCTCGACGACCATCCGTCGATGTCGGCCGTGGTCGGCGAGGGGAAGGACACGACCCTGCAGCAGGCGCACATGTCGATCCTGATGTCGGCGCGACGGCTGTCGATGCTTGAAGGCGTGGCTGCATGAGCCGCAGGGCAGTTCCCAAGGCGAATACCGCAGCGCGCAAGCGCGGAGGTTGCTCAATTTGCCGCAGGGCAGTTCCCAAGGCGAATACCGCAGCGCGCAGCGCGGAGGTTGCCGAATGACGACTAAAAGCGTCCTCGGAGAAGTGCGCGAGGTCCAGCTCGCGATCGAGCTGATTGGGCTCGGCGCACGCCTCCAGTTCCTCGAGGCCGAGGTGAGCTTGAGCCGCGAGCGCCTGATCCGTCTCTACAAGGAGCTCAAGGGCGTTTCGCCGCCCAAGGGTTTGCTGCCCTTTTCGACGGACTGGTACATGACCTGGCTGGCCAATATCCATTCGTCGATGTTTTACAACATGTATCAATTCATGTTGACGCACGCAAACGAGAACGGTTTGCAGGCACTGATCAAAAGCTACCGGCTATATCTGGAGCAAATTGAATCGCAGGGCGGCGAAATTGTGCTGGATTTCACACGCGCCTACACGATGGTGCGATTTTTCGACAGCGACATGCTGCAGTTGAGTGCGTGTTGCCGGTGCGGCGGCAAGTTCGTGGCGCACGCGCACGACAGCAAGAACGGCTACGTGTGCGTTCTGTGCCGGCCGCCTTCGCGCGCGGGCAAGGTGCGCGGCGCGAAGCGCGCGGCGCTCGCAGTGGGACACGCTGGGTTTGCCGTGGAATCGACGCTGGAGGCCGGCGGATTGCACTGAAAGGGTCCTTGATTCCCCGGCGTTCGGTTTGGGAGGCGAGGTTTTTTGATTCGACGCCGGAAGCGGCATTAGGGGAAGCGCGTGCTCGTTCTGGTTGGTTATCTGGTGGTCCTGGGGGCCGTGTTCGGCGGCTACGCCCTGATGGGCGGGCACTTCGGCGTCCTGTTCCAGCCGGTGGAGCTGTTGATGATCGGCGGCGCCGCGGTGGGCGCCTTCGTGGCGGGCAACAACGGCAAGACCATCAAGGCCACGCTCAAGGAGCTGCCGCTCCTGCTGCGCTCGTCCAAGCACAACCGCCAGCTCTACATGGACCTGCTGGCGCTGCTCTACGAGCTGCTGGCCAAGGCGCGCAAGGAAGGGATGATGAAGCTGGAGACCGACGTCGAGGACCCGGCCCAGAGCCAGATCTTCACGCGCTATCCCACCATCCTGGCCGACGCCAGCGTCATGGAGTTCCTCTGCGACTACCTGCGGCTGGTGATCAGCGGCAACACCGACGCCTTCGAGATCGAGGCGCTGATGGACCACGAGATCGAGACCATCAAGCACGAGGCCGAGATGCCGGTGCACAGCCTGACGCGGGTCAGCGATGCGCTGCCCGCGCTGGGCATCGTCGCGGCCGTGATGGGCGTGGTCCATGCGCTCGGCTCGGCCGACCTGCCGCCCTCCGAGATGGGGGCGCTGATCGCGCACGCCATGGTCGGCACCTTCCTCGGCGTGCTGCTGGCCTACGGCTTCGTCTCGCCGCTGGCCTCGCTGATCGAGCAGAAGGTGTCGGACGGCATGAAGCTGTACCAGTGCGCCAAGGTGACCCTGCTCGCCAGCCTCAACGGCTATGCGCCGCAGCTGGCGGTGGAGTTCGGCCGCAAGGTTTTGTTCTCCACGGAGCGGCCCTCCTTCACCGAGCTGGACAGCCACGTCCGCGAAGTCAAGGCCCGGTGATCCGGACGAGAGCAGCACCATGAGCGCAGAAAAGGGCCGGATCGTCGTCAGACGCGTTGCCGCGGCCGGTGGCGGCGGGCACGGCGGCGGCGGGTGGAAGATCGCCTATGCCGACTTCATGACGGCCATGATGGCCTTCTTCCTCGTGATGTGGCTGCTCTCCAATGCGAGCCCGAAGCAGCGCGAAGGCATCGCGGAACACTTCCGCATGCCGCTGAAGGTGGCCATCAACGGCGGCGAGAAGAGCAGCACCAGCGACAGCGTGATTCCGGGCGGCGGCACCGACCCGACGTCGAACGTCGACGGCGAAATGCGGCGCGTCAACGCCGATGCCGACGACGAAGCCGATGCGAACCGCCTGGAGAGCATGAAGAAGCGGCTCGACGCGCTGATCGAGAACAGCCCGGTCTTCAAGCAGTTCCGCTCGCAGATCCTGATCGACATCACGACCGAGGGGCTGCGCCTGCAGATCGTGGACAACGAGAACCGTCCCATGTTCGACCTGGCCAGCGCGCGGCTGGTGCCGCACATGCGCGCCATCCTGCGCGAGATCGGACCGGCGCTCAACGAGCTGCCGAACAAGATCACGCTCTCGGGCCACACCGATGCGATCGTCTACACCAACGGCGACAAGTCCTACGGCAACTGGGAGCTGTCGGCCGACCGGGCCAACGCCTCGCGGCGCGAGCTGGTGATGGGCGGCATGGCCGAAGACAAGGTGCTGCGCGTCGTCGGCCTGGCCGACAGCATGCACCTGGACAAGGCCGAACCGCGCAACCCGATCAACCGCCGCATCAGCATCATCCTGCTCAATCACCGCACGCAGCAGCAGATCGAGCGCGAGAACAGCGGCGACGGTGCCGCGCCCACGCGGGCCGGCAAGCCGCCGGTGCGCATTCTCCCGGTCGACAACGTCAAGGTGACGGCCTACAGGCCGCCAACACCTGCACACCCCTAGCGAAAAAAGAAATCCGGTTTCGGAGCAACGATGGACCTCAGTCAGTTTACCCAGGCCTTTTTCGTCGAAGCCATCGAGCTTCTGGCGGAGATGGAGCAGCTGCTTCTCGAACTCGACGTCGAGTCGCCGGACAGCGAGCAGCTCAACGCCATCTTCCGCGCCGCGCATTCGATCAAGGGCGGCGCGGCCACTTTCGGCTTCACGGCGCTGACGGATACGACGCACCTGCTGGAGACCCTTTTGGACCGGGCACGCCATGGCCAGCTGAGCCTGAGCAGTCCGATGATCGACGCCTTTTTGGAAACGAAGGACGCCTTGCAAGAACAACTCACTGCCTATCAGGCGGGCAAAGAGCCTGAAACCGAAACGGTCGCGCACATCTGTGCGGTGCTGCAGCAGCTGGCGCGCGAAAACGGCGCCGCCGAGGCCGCTCCGGCGTCACTGCCGGCTGCGCCCGCGCCCGCCCCGGTGGTTGCCGCGCCGGTTGCGGCGGCCGCCCCAGCAGCGGAGGGCGCGCTGCGCATCCGCTTCGCGCGTCTCTCCGACAGCGAGTGCGATCTGCTCGCCGACGAACTGGGCAACCTCGGCCGCGTGCTCTCGCGCACGCGCAGCAATGACCAGTTGACCGTGATGCTCGAGACCACCTGCGCGCCCGACGACATCGTCGCCGTGTGCTGCTTTGTCATCGACGAATCGCAGATCGAGATCACGCGCGAGGCGGCGCAGCCCGAGGAGGCGGCAGCAGCGATCGCGCCGGAAGCGGCGCCGGCGGCAGCGAGCCCGGCCGTCGCTGCGCCGAAGCCGGCGAGCGCATCCGCCGCACCGGTGGCTGCAGCCGCGAACGCCAAGGAGTCCAGCTCGATCCGCGTCGACGTGGAGAAGGTCGACCAGCTCATCAACCTGGTGGGCGAGCTGGTGATCACGCAGTCGATGCTGACGCAGGCGGCGACGATGCTCGACCCGGTGGCCTACGAGCGCTTCCTGAGCGGCCTCGGCCACCTCGAACGCAATGCGCGCGATCTGCAGGAGTCCGTGATGTCGATCCGCATGATGCCGATGGACTACGTGTTCAGCCGCTTCCCGCGCGTGATCCGCGATGTCAGCGCCAAGCTCGGCAAGCAGGTTCGCCTCGACACCTACGGCAAGGAAACCGAGCTCGACAAGGGGCTCATCGAACGCATCGTGGATCCGCTCACGCACCTGGTGCGCAACAGCCTGGACCACGGCATCGAGACGCCCGAGCAGCGCCTCGCCAAGGGCAAGGAGGCCACTGGCCAGCTGCTGCTGTCGGCCCAGCACCATGGCGGCAACATCGTGATCGAGGTCAGCGACGACGGCGCCGGTCTCAACCGCGAGAAGATCCTCGCAAAGGCGCAGCAGCAAGGGCTGGCCGTGAGCGACGCGATGCCCGACGAGGAGGTGTGGCAGCTGATCTTCGCGCCCGGCTTCTCGACGGCGGAACAGGTCACCGACATCTCCGGGCGCGGCGTGGGCATGGACGTGGTCAAGCGCAACATCCAGGAGATGGGCGGCCATGTGGAGATCAGCTCGCGCGAAGGCCGCGGCACCACCACGCGCATCGTGCTGCCGCTGACGCTGGCCATCCTGAACGGCATGTCGGTCAAGGTCGGCGAGGAGGCCTACATCCTGCCGCTCAGCTATGTGATCGAGTCGCTGCAGCCGCTGCCGGAGCATCTGCATTCGATCACCGCCGACGGCCACGTCATCAAGGTGCGCGGCGAGTACCTGCCGCTGATCGAACTGCACCGCGTCTTCGACGTGGCCGGTGCGCAGACGCAACCGACGCAGGGCATCCTGGTGATCGTGCAGGCCGACGATGCGCGCTTCGCGCTGCTGGTCGACGAGCTGCTCGGACAGCACCAGGTCGTGGTCAAGAACCTCGAGACCAACTACCGCAAGGTGCCAGGCATCTCGGCCGCGACCATCCTGGGCGACGGCAGCGTGGCCTTCATCATCGACGTCGGCGCCATGCCGCGCATCCAGCGTGCGCAGGCGGCAAGCGCCGCCGCGCTGGCCGGTGCCTCCAGGATCGACGCCGCCGCCACCGCCCACTGAGCGAGACACAGACGGAGACAAGAACATGCGCTTCGATTTTTTCCGGCGTCACGATTCCGACAACGCTTCGGTCGGTGACGCAGCGACGGAAGAGGTCTCCGCCGCGCAACTGCCGGCTGCGCAGGAGCGCAGCACCGACGGCTATCTGACCTATGCCTTGCTGCTGGACACGCAGAAGCGCGTTGCGGGCTACAGGCTCGCATGGCAGCCGGCGGCGCAATACAACGCCGCGGGCGCGGCCGAGCTGTTCAAGGCCTTCGTGAGCTGCGTGGCCAGGCACCTCAATCCGCCCAAGACCGGATGGCGGCTCGGCCATACCGTGCTCTTCTTCGACGTGACGGCCGAGACGCTGGCGGCCAGCGAGCTGCAGGGGCTGCCGCCGGACAACGTGGTGCTGTGCCTGGGGCCGGATGCGCTCATGGATGCGGACGTGCGGCCCATCCTGCTGTTCCTGCGCGAGCAGGGCTTTCGCTTCATGCTGTGCGGCGCCGAGGCGCTGCCGGAAGATCCCGAGCTGCGCGGCCTCGTCACCCACTTCGATGTCGGCACCGGCCATCTCGACCTGGTGGCCAAGCTGCGGCGCGAGGAGCCGCCGGGCGAGCCGCTGCACCTCATCGCCACGCGCATCGCCACCTGGAAGGATTTCGACGCCTGCGCGGCGCGCCGCGTCGATGTGTTCCTCGACGGGACCGGCATGCAGCCGGAGAAGGAGGAGGCCGGCCGCACCCTGCAGCCCGAGTCGATGCTGATCGTGCGGCTGATGCAGATGATCCAGCGCAACGAGGACCTGCGCGAGATCGAGGCGGCCCTCAAACACGACGCCGCGCTGACCTACAGGCTCCTGCGCCACATGAATTCGCCCGCCATCGGCGTGGGGGTGGAGATCCATTCGCTGCGTCACGCGGTGACGATGCTCGGCTACTCGCCCCTGTTCCGCTGGCTGTCGCTGCTGCTGGCGACCAGCAACGCCAAGGCCAGCCCGCCCTTCCTGATGAAGAAGGCGATCATCCGCGGCCGCTTCGTCGAGTTGATGGGCGAGGGGATGCTGCCGTCCGGCGAGGCCGACAACTTGTTCGTGGTCGGCATGTTCTCGATGATCGACCAGCTGCTGGGCGTCACCATGCAGGAGGTGCTGGGCAAGGTGCAGCTCAGCGAATCGGTGCAGCAGGCCATCCTCGCGCGCGAGGGCATGTACGGCCCCTTCCTCGCGCTCGCGGAGAGCTGCGACGAGGACGGTGTCCGGGCCGCGCAGCTGTCGGAGGCGCTGTTCATGAGCACCGAACAAGTCAATGCAGCGCATCTCTCCGCGCTCGTCTGGGCGCAGGACGTGAGCCCCGCCGAAGCGACGTACTGATGAAGGCGTGGCCCGAGATGCAGGACTTTTGCACCCCTGATCGGGCCATTGGAAAAGGTGAGCGCTGTGTACATTGAAAGTCATGTACCGGCGCTGACTTTGAACTCCGAATTCCTCTTTACCGATAGCGACTTTTCCAGGATCCGGACGCTGATCCATCACCGCGCCGGCATCGCCCTGGGCGAGCAGAAGCGCCAGATGGTCTACAGCCGGCTTTCGCGCCGCCTGCGCGAGCTGCGCCTGCCCGAGTTCTCGACCTACCTGGAGCTGCTCGAAGCCAGCCGCGACGGCGAGGAGTGGCAGGCCTTCATCAACTCGCTGACCACCAACCTCACGTCCTTCTTCCGCGAGGCCCATCATTTCCCGGTGCTCGCCGCGCACGTGCGCAAGAGCAAGCAGCCGGTCACGATCTGGTGCGCGGCCGCATCCACCGGCGAGGAACCCTATTCGATCGCCATCACCCTGATCGAGGCGCTCGGCGAGCGCGCGAGCACGGCCCGCGTGATCGCCACCGACATCGACACCGCGGTGCTGGCCAAGGCCTCGGCCGGCGTCTTCACGCTGGAGCAGGTCAACCGGCTGTCCACCGAGCGGCTGCGGCGCTTCTTCAGCAAGGGCACCGGCAGCAACGCCGGCAAGGTGCGCGTGCGTCCCGAAGTCGCAGCAATGGTCAAGTTCGGGCGGCTCAACCTGCTCGATCCGACCTGGCCTGTGAAGGAGCCGGTGGACGCGATCTTCTGCCGCAACGTGATGATCTATTTCGACAAGCCGACGCAGAAGAAGGTGCTCGACCGCTTCGCGCCGCTGCTCAAGCCCGAGGGCCTGCTGTTCGCCGGCCATTCGGAGAACGCCTCGCTGGTCAGCCCGAGCTTCAAGGCCGTGGGTCAGACCGTGTACGAGCTCAGCAAGGGCAAGTCATGAGCGCAGCGGTGCCGGGCTCGGTGGCCAGCCATCACTACTTCGACCGCGACCTCGACTGCATGGCGGTCAAGCTGCTGCCTTCCGAGTACTACGTCACCACCACCGACATCGCGCTGACCACGGTGCTGGGCTCCTGCGTGGCGGCCTGCATCGTGGACCTGGACGCCGGCGTCGCGGGCATGAACCACTTCATGCTGCCGGAAGACGGCGAGCCCGGAACGCGCGGCCAGGTCGAGTCGATGCGCTACGGCGCCTATGCGATGGAGGTGCTGATCGGCGAGATGCTGCGCGCCGGCGCGCGCCGCGATCGGCTGCAGGCCAAGGTCTTCGGCGGCGCCGCGGTGCTCGCCAACATGACCACGCTCAACATCGGCGACCGCAATGCCGACTTCGTGCTGCGCTACCTGAAGGCCGAGCGCATCGCCGTCGCGGCGCAGGACCTGCGCGGCCAGCATGCGCGCCGCGTGTGCCTGCTGCCGCGCAGCGGCAAGGCCGTGGTGCGCAAGCTGCGCACGCGGATCGACGTGCAGTCGATTCAGCGCGAGGAGGGCGAGCTGCTGCGCCGGCTCTCCGTCGCCAATGACAAAGGGAGTTGGGTGGCATGAGCGGCAACAAGATCAAGGTGCTCTGCGTCGACGATTCGGCGCTGATCCGCAGCGTAATGACCGAGATCATCAACAGCCAGAGCGACATGAGCGTGGTCGGCACGGCGGCGGACCCTCTGGTGGCGCGCGACCTCATCAAGCAGACCAACCCCGACGTGCTCACGCTCGACGTCGAGATGCCGCGCATGGACGGGCTGGAGTTCCTCGAGAAGCTCATGCGCCTGCGGCCCATGCCGGTGGTCATGGTGTCCTCGCTGACCGAGCGCGGCTCCGAGATCGCGCTGCGCGCGCTGGAGCTCGGCGCGATCGATTTCGTCACCAAGCCGCGGCTCGGCGTGCGCGACGGCCTGCTCAACTACACCGAGCTCATCGCCGGCAAGATCCGCGTCGCCGCCAGCGCGCGCCTGCTGCCGAGCCGGCATGCGAGCGCGCAGCGGCCCGCGGCGGATCATGCGCAGGAGCCGCTGCTGCGCAGCCCGCTGCTCTCCACCGAGAAGCTCATCATCATCGGCGCCTCGACCGGCGGGACTGAAGCGATCCGCGAGGTGCTGCAGCCGCTGCCGCCCGACGCGCCGGCGGTGCTGATCGCCCAGCACATGCCGCCCGGCTTCACGCGCTCCTTCGCCCAGCGGCTGGACGGCCTGTGCCGCATCCACGTGAAGGAGGCCGAGCACGGCGAGCGCGTGCTGCCGGGCTATGCCTACATCGCGCCCGGCGGCTACCACCTGTCGCTCGCCCGCAGCGGTGCCAACTACGTCGCGCATCTGGACCAGGAGCCGCCGGTGAACCGGCATCGGCCCTCGATCGACGTGCTGTTCGATTCGGCGGCCAAGCACGCCGGCAAGAACGCGATCGGAATGATCCTCACCGGCATGGGCAAGGACGGCGCCGAAGGCCTGCTGCGCATGAAGCGGGCCGGCGCCCACACCCTGGCGCAGGACGAGGCGAGCTGCGTGGTCTACGGCATGCCGCGCGAGGCGGTCGCGCTGGGCGCGGTGGACGAGGTGTCGCCGTTGAACGAGATCAGCCGCCGCGTGCTGGCGCACCTGCGCACCTTCGGCGAGCGCGCGAACCGGGTTTGAACCTTTTTGAACTGTCAGTGGAGAAATCGTGATCGATAAGAGCATCAAAATTTTGGTCGTGGACGACTTCCCGACCATGCGCCGCATCGTGCGCAATCTGTTGAAGGAGCTGGAGTTCCTCAACGTCGACGAGGCCGAGGACGGCGCGGCCGGCATCGAGAAGCTGCGCGGCGGCAACTTCGGCTTCGTGGTCTCGGACTGGAACATGCCCAACATGGACGGCCTGACCATGCTGCAGACCATCCGCGCCGACCCGGAACTGGCCAAGCTGCCGGTGCTGATGGTCACCGCCGAAGCCAAGAAGGAAAACATCATCGCCGCCGCACAGGCCGGCGCCAACGGCTACGTGGTCAAGCCCTTCACGGCCGCGACGCTCGAGGAAAAGATCGTCAAGATTTTCGAGAAGCTCCAGAAAGAAGGGGCATGACATGACGCACAACGTGCCCGATGCCGGAGGGCAGACCAACACTCACGAGGAACTGCTGGGACGCATCGGGCAGTTGACGCGACAGCTGCGCGAGGGCCTGCGCGAGCTGGGCCTGGACAAGCAGGTCGCCCGCGCCGCGCAAGCCATTCCCGACGCGCGCGACCGCCTCAACTACGTCGCCAGCATGACCGAGCGGGCGGCGCACCGGGCGCTCAACGCGATCGAGCTCGCGCAGCCGCTGCAGGAAGAACTGGCCGACCGGGCCAAGGGCCTCACGAAGCGCTGGGACCAGTGGTTCGAGAACCCGATCGAACTGGACCATGCGCGCGAGCTCGTGATGGACACGCGCGGCTACCTGCAGCACGTGCCGCAGCAGGCGAGCGCCATCAACACGCAGTTGATGGAAATCATGATGGCGCAGGATTTCCAGGACCTGACCGGCCAGGTCATCAAGAAGATGATGGAAGTGGTCAACGACGTCGAGACGCAGCTGTTGCAGGTGCTGATCGACAACACGCCGATGGAGAAGCGCCACGAGCCGGCACCGAGCGCGCAGAACAACCTGCTCAACGGCCCGCAGATCAACACCGCCAATCCCGAGGCGGTGACCGACCAGGCACAAGTCGACGATTTGCTGGAAAGCCTGGGGTTCTAAGGCCCGAGTTGGAGGGCAATCCGGGCCTTGATCGAACGATTGTTCCAAGGCACCGAATCCAATAATTCAGCCATGAGCTGAGGTCTTCGCCGATGCTCTTTCGGAGCATGAATGGCTGAAGAAAGCGATCTCGAGAAAACGGAACCTGCCTCGCCGCGGCGCCTGGAGAAGGCGCGCGAAGAAGGCAATGTGGCCCGTTCGCGCGAACTGGTCACTTTCGTTCTGCTCGCCACCGCCGTCGCCGGCCTGTGGCTCACGGCGGAATCGGTCGGCAACACCATGCGCGGCGCGCTGCGCCACGGCCTGCACTTCGATCGCACGGCCGCCTTCGATCCCTCCTACATGCTGGCCCAGACCGGGCTGATGGCGATGCAGTCGCTGATCGCGCTGGCGCCGCTCGCCGGCATGATCGTGCTCGCCGCGCTGGTCGCGCCGCTGATGCTCGGCGGCTGGCTGTTCTCTGCCAAGGCCATCGGCCCCAAGTTCGACAAGCTCGATCCGATCGCCGGCGTGAAGCGCCTGTTCTCCGCGCAGTCGCTGGCCGAGCTGCTGAAGGCGCTGGCCAAGTCGCTCCTGATCGGCGGCGTCGCCTGGCTGGTGATCATGGACAACATGGACGAGGTCACGGCGCTGATGGCGCAGTCGGAGCGCGCCGCGCTGCCGCAGACGATTCGGCTGGTGGGGCGCAACTGCGCGCTGATCACGGCCGCGCTGCTGCTCATCGCGCTGGTCGACGTGCCCTTCCAGCTCTGGAGCTACTACCGCAAGCTGCGCATGTCGCGCGAGGACCTGCGCCAGGAGCACAAGGAAAGCGAAGGCGATCCGCACATCAAGGCGCAGATCCGCCGGCAGCAGCAGCAGATGGCGCGCCGCCGCATGATGTCCGAGGTGCCCAAGGCCGACATCGTGGTCACCAACCCGACGCACTTCGCCGTCGCGCTCAAGTACGTCGACAACGACATGCGCGCGCCGCGCGTGGTGGCCAAGGGCGTGGACGCCGTGGCCGAGCGCATCCGCGAGATCGCGCGCGAGAACAAGGTCGCGATCCTCGAGGCGCCGCCGCTCACGCGCGCGCTCTACAAGCACACCAGGCTGGGGGACGAGATTCCCACCGGCCTCTACACCGCCGTGGCCGAGGTGCTGGCCTGGGTCTATCAGCTGAAGCGCTGGCAAAGCGAAGGCGGCGAAGCGCCGCGCACGCCGGCCGACCTGCCGGTTCCCGAGGCCCTCGCATACAACGTGAAAGCTGCATGAACGCCCTCGCAAGCCTGATGCGTCAACCGGCGCAGCTCTTTTCCGGCAGCCAGTTCAAGGGACTGGCCGGCCCGATCCTCATCATCATGATTTTGAGCATGATGGTGCTGCCGCTGCCGCCCTTCCTGCTGGACCTGCTGTTCACCTTCAACATCGCGATGTCGGTGATGGTGCTGCTGGTGAGCATGTACACCATGAAGGCGCTGGACTTCGCGGCCTTCCCGGCGGTGCTGCTGTTCTCCACGCTGCTGCGCCTGTCGCTCAACGTGGCCTCGACGCGTGTGGTGCTGATGCAGGGCCACACCGGGACCGATGCGGCGGGCAAGGTGATCGAGGCCTTCGGTCACTTCCTGGTCGGCGGCAACTTCGCGGTCGGCGTGATGGTGTTCATCATCCTGGTGCTGATCAACTTCATGGTCATCACCAAGGGCGCGGGCCGCATCGCCGAGGTCGGCGCGCGCTTCATGCTCGACGCCATGCCCGGCAAGCAGATGGCGATCGACGCCGATCTCAACGCCGGGCTGATCGGCGAGGACGTGGCGCGCAAGCGCCGTACCGAGGTGGCGCAGGAAGCCGACTTCTACGGCTCGATGGACGGCGCCAGCAAGTTCGTGCGCGGCGACGCCGTGGCCGGCCTGCTCATCATGGTCATCAACATCATCGGCGGCCTGGTGGTCGGCATGGTGCAGCACGGGCTGGACTTCTCCACCGCCGGCAAGACCTACACGCTGCTGGCCATCGGCGACGGCCTGGTGGCGCAGATCCCGGCGCTCGTGATCTCGACCGCAGCCGGCGTGATCGTCTCGCGCGTGACCACCGAGGAAGACGTCGGCCGCCAGCTGACCGGCCAGCTGTTCTCGAACCCGCAGGTGCTGTTCCTGACGGCGGCCATCATCGGCCTGATGGGGATGATCCCCGGCATGCCGAACGTGGCCTTCCTGCTGATCGCGGGCGGCCTGGTCTGGCTCGGCCGGCGCCTGCTGCTGCGCGCACCGCAGAAGGCCGCCGAACAGGCCGCCGCGGCGGCGCAGGCGACGGCGATGCCGGCGGCCGAATCGGCCGAAGCGACCTGGGACGACGTGGCGCTGGTTGACCCGCTGGGCATGGAAGTGGGCTACCGCCTGATTCCGCTGGTGGACCAGTCGCAGAACGGCGAGCTCTTGGGCCGTATCAAGAGCATCCGCAAGAAGATCGCGCAGGAGCTCGGCTTCCTGGTGCCGGTGGTGCACATCCGCGACAACCTCGAGATCCAGCCCAACACCTACATCATCAGCCTCAAGGGCGTCGAGATCGGCCGCGGCGAAGCCTTCCCCAACCAGTGGATGGCGATCAACCCGGGGCAGGTGACGGGCACGCTGCCCGGCACGCCGACGCAGGACCCGGCCTTCGGCCTGCCCGCGGTCTGGATCGACGCCAGCCAGCGCCAGCAGGCGCAGGTCTTCGGCTACACGGTGGTCGATGCCTGCACGGTGATGGCCACCCATCTCAACCACCTGATCCAGACCCACGCCGCCGAGCTGCTGGGCCGCCAGGAAGTGCAGCAGCTGCTCGACCAGGTCGGCAAGACCGCGCCCAAGCTGACCGAGGACCTGGTGCCCAAGGTGCTGACGCTGAGCACGCTGCACAAGGTGCTGCAGAACCTGCTGGAGGAAGAGGTGCCGATCCGTGATATGCGCACCATCCTCGACGTGATGGCCGAGCATGCGCCGACCATCAAGGACGCGACCGAGCTGACCACGCTGACGCGCCTGGCCCTGGGCCGCGCGATCGTGCAGCAGCTGTTCCCGGGGGACACGGAGATGCAGGTGATCGGCCTCGACGGCACGCTCGACGGCGTGCTGCAGCAGGCCCTCACCAGCAACAGCGGCATCGAGCCGGGCCTGGCCGACAGCCTGCTGACGCAGGCCCAGGCCGCCATCGCGCGCCAGGAGCAGATGGGCCTGGCGCCGGTACTGGTCGTGCAGCACGCATTGCGCGTGCTGCTCTCGCGCTTCCTGCGGCGCAGCCTGCCGCAGCTCAAGGTTCTCTCGCACGCCGAGATTCCTGATTCCCGCCACATCAAGATCACCGCCACCATTGGAGGAAGAGTTTGAACATCATCACGGACGTGCGGACCACCGCACGCAGGTTCATTGCCACCACCAGCCGCGAAGCGCTGCGCCTGGCGCGCGAAGCCCTCGGCGGCGAGGCGATGGTGCTGACCAACCGCGTGCTGGCCGACGGCGTCGAGATCGTCGCCATGGCGCCGGACGAAGTGGAGCAGGTGCTGGAGCAGGCCGCGCCCGAGGCGCCTGTCGCATCGCTTGCGCCGGTTGCACCGGCCTTGCCTCCCGCGCCTGAAATGCCCGCGATGCGCGAGCAGCCCGCGGCCCCGATCGCCGCGCCTGTGCCCACCCCCGCGCCCCAGCCGGCACCCGCGCCAGCGGCCCCCACCGACAGCGTGCTCAGCGAATTGCATTCGATGCGCGGCATGATCGAAGAGCAGCTCGCCAGCGTGGTCTGGAACGACAAGCAGCGCCGCGATCCGATGCGCGGCCGCCTCCTGCGCACCCTGCTCGGCGCCGGCTTCAGCGCGCGGCTTTCGAAGGCGATGCTGGAGCATCTCCCCGCGAACCAGAGCTACGCGCAGGGCATGGCCTTCGTGCGCTCCGAGCTGATGCGCACGCTGCCCATTCTCGAGAACGAAGACGCGCTCTTGGCCCAGGGCGGCGTCTATGCGCTGATGGGGCCGACCGGCGTCGGCAAGACCACCACCACCGCCAAGCTCGCGGCGCGCTGCGTGATGCGCTTCGGCGCCGACAAGCTGGCGCTGGTGACCACCGACAGCTACCGGATCGGCGCCTACGAGCAGCTGCGCATCTACGGCCAGATCCTCAATGTGCCGGTCTATGCGGTGAAGGACGCGGCCGATCTGCACCTGGTGCTGGAAGACCTGCGCGACAAGCACATGGTGCTGATCGACACCGTCGGCATGAGCCAGCGCGACCGCGCGGTGTCCGACCAGATCGCGATGCTGTGCAACAGCCACCGGCCGGTGAAGCGGCTGCTGCTGCTCAACGCCGCCAGCCATGGCGACACCCTCAACGAAGTGGTGCATGCCTACCGCCACGGCGGCGCCGGCAACGAGCTGGCCGGCTGCATCTTCACCAAGGTCGACGAGGCCACCCATCCGGGCGCGCTGATCGACACCGTGATCCGCCATCGGCTGCCGGTGCACTACATCTCCAGCGGCCAGAAGGTGCCGGAGAACCTGATGCCGGCCGAGCGCGCCCAGCTGGTGGACAGCGTGTTCCAGGCCAGGAGCCACAGCGCGCTCTTCGTGCCCGGCGAAAGCGATCTGCAGCATAAGCCCGCCGGAGCGGAAGTCGAGCAGGCGCAGGCCGAGACCGACCGGCTGCGCATGCAGTACCAGCGGCTGATCCAGGCCATGGCCCACGATGCGCAGGAAGTCGCTGCGGCCGCCACGGCGCTCACCGGCGCCGAGCTGGGCTTCGAACATGCGCGCGAGCTCTGGCGCCAGGCCGCCGACGAGGACGTGCTCCACAAGGCGGTGCTGCAGTCGCTCATGACGCATGCGAAGAGCGAGATCGCCGCCGGCTGCGACACCCACGTGCTCGCGCTCAGCGGCCAGGTCGGCCTCAAGTCGAACGAAGGCGGCGACGCTTACGAATGCCAGGGCAGCCTGCTCTTGTCCGACAGGAGCGGCCTGCCGCTGGCGGCGCCGAACCAGTGGCTCTCGACCGCGGCATTGCGAGGCGCTGGCGGCGCCGGCGATGCCGCGCGCAAGCCCGGCATGCGCCAGGCCCAGTGGCTGCGCCAGCAGGATTTCGGCAAGACGGTGGTGCACGTGCTGCCCCGCCTGCCCGGCAGCGAATTCATGGCGCAGGGCCAGCTCTGGCTGGCGCGCGCGCCGGGCTCCACGGCGGTGAGCGATCCACGCTCCGGCAAGGCCGGCACCCTGGCGCGACTGGCGCTCGTGTTCGGCGAAACGCGGCCCGTGCGCTTCAAGGGCAAGGCGGCGCTGCAATCCGAGGCGCATGCCGACGTGCTGCTGCGCGGCGACGCCGAACTGCCGCCGCTGCGCTGCGTCGCGACGCGCGTGACCGACGCGAAGACGCGCAAGATCCTCGCGCAGAGCTATGCGTTGTCGAACGTCGGCAGCGAAGTCACGGTGCGCCAGCTCGCGCAGTGGCAGGCCTGGGCCGCCGAGGCCGAGCCCTGCTTCCGGCTGATCCGCCAGGGTTTGCAGCTGGTCGGCGGCATGGGCGAGCTCGGCGATCCGCACATGATGAAGCGGCTCCTCGTCGCAGGCCAGGTGACCACCACCGTCTGGCGCCTGCTGCATGCGCGCGGCGACTGGACCGAGCGCACGCGCGCGCTGCTGAACCAATTGACCGGCCGCCCGGCACGGCCCGACCGCGCGCCCTCGGGCAATGCGCTCTACGTCGGCGTGGGCAAGCTGTTCCTGCTGCTGGAAGCCCTGGGCACGTGAGCAACAAGATGGTTGCCGATCAAGCTGACGGCCTGCGGCGCCTGCTGGCGCACACGCCGACGCGCGTCGTCGCCGTGGCCGGCATGGCGCGCGAACTGGGCGCCACCACGACGGCGATGAACCTGGGGGCGGCCCTGGTGCTGCAGGGCAAGGACGTGCTGCTGCTCGACGAGCACGGGATGGCGGTGGACTCCGCCTGCGCCCTCTGGTCGCTCGATCCGCTCGGCACGCTGGCCGACGTGGCCTTGCGGCGGCTGACCTGCGAAGGCGCCGCTGCGCGCGCGAGCTGCGGCGTCAGCGTGCTGCCGGCACTGCCCGGCGCGCAGGACCCGAGCGCGGACCCGCGCCGGCTGTGGCAGGGCGACGTGATCCTGATCGACGCCGTGTTCGACGGGGAGGGCCGGCTGTCGGAGCTGGCGCAGATGGCCGACGAACTGGTGCTGGTGCTGCAGCCCCATGCGGCGTCCATCACCTCCACCTACTCGGGCATCAAGCGGCTGCACTACGCGCATGCGCTGAAGCAGCTGCGTTTGCTGGTCAACGGCGTCGCCGATCCCGAGGCGGCGCAGCAGATCATGGCCAACCTGGTCCAGACCGGCAGCCGCTACCTGGCCGTGTCGCTGCAGCCGGCCGGATGGGTGCGTGCCGATCCGCACCTGCGCGACGCCAGGCGCCTCTGCCGCACCGTGGTCGAGGCCTTTCCGGCCAGCCCGGCGGCGGTGGATTTCCGGCGCATCGCGGCCGACATGGGGCAGTGGCCCTGGCGCCCGGGCGCCAGCCTCGCCGTGCCGCCCGCGCGCGAGACACTGGGCTCGAACATCGCCGCGGCCTCCTGAGGCCGCGGTAACTTGGAGAAGGAAAAGAACGGCCGTGTACACCGCACAGGGAACCATCGAGAAGTCCCATCTGCTGAAGCAGCACCAGCCGATGGTGCGCCGCATGGCGCTGCAGATGATCGCCAAGCTGCCCGCCAGCGTCGAGCTCGACGACCTGATCCAGGCCGGCATGATCGGCCTCCTGGACGCGTCGAGCCGCTACGAGGACAACCGCGGCGCGCAGTTCGAGACCTTTGCCAGCCAGCGCATCCGCGGCGCCATGCTCGACGAGCTGCGCGCCAACGACTGGGGCTCGCGCGGGCTGCGCCAGTCGGCGCGCAAGGTGGAGGCGGCCATCCAGGCGCTCGAGCACCGGCTGGGCCGCGCGCCTTCCGAAGGCGAGATCGCCAAGGAACTGAAGATGAGCCTGGACGCCTACCAGGCCCAGCTGCAGGAGATCCAGGGTTGCCAGCTGCTGTACGTCGAGGACTTCACGCAGGGCGAAAGCGACAGCCCCTTTCTCGACCAGAACGCGCGCGGTGCGCGCAGCGAGCGCGGCGGCAGCGACGACCCGCTGGAGCAACTGCTCGAGAGCGGTTTTCGCCACCAGCTGGTGGATGCCATCGGCACGCTGCCCGAGCGCGACCAGCTGCTGCTCAACCTCTATTACGAGGAAGAACTCAACCTGCGCGAGATCGGCGCCATCCTCGAAGTGAGCCAGTCGCGCGTGTGCCAGCTCCACAGCCAGGCGATCACGCGGCTGCGGGTGGCGCTGAAAGAGATTCTGTAGCGTTCAATGCCCCGTGGGTGTCGCGCCCTTGCGTACCTGTGTCTGGTTGCTGCCGCCGACCTGGCTCTCGCGGTCGTGCCGGCTTTCGGGCGTGCGCTTCGGTTCGTTCCTCTGCGTCACGGGCTGGTGGCCGCCCTTGTTGTGTTCGGTGTGGCCCTTGCGATCGTTCTGCGAATTCGACATGGCAGCTCCTTGCTTCTGCATGGACATGAGCCCATGTAGCCCCAGGCGATTTGCGCTTGCACCGGACCGGTGCCGGCCCCGCGTGTAGGAAAACGTCGCGAGCATCGTGGCAATGGTTGATCTCCGCTGCGCAATCGCCCACATTGCCAGCCATGGACATGCTCATCAGCGCGCTGCCAGGCACTTCCGAGATGCTTCCCGGCGACCAGGCCGTGCTCGTCGAGCCGGGGCTGGAGGGCACCGTGGTCGCGCTGACCGCGGACCATCACGCCTACTGCAGCGAGCATGAGCGCGCGACCCGCACGCAGATCGCATGGCGGCTCGCGCGGCTCAAGAAGTCCAGCTTCCAGGGCGAGTACGACAAGTCCCGCAGCTATGCCGCGCCGGTCTATTTCGTCCCGAGCGACACGCTGGTCGGCGACGAGCTGATCGGCGCCTTGGGCATCGCCAGCCACCACGGCCTGTTTGGCGGGGTTGTGTCGCATCCCTTCGTGCTGACCAAGGTGATCACCCATCCGCTGATCGACACCGGCGCCGCCGCGCCCGAGGGCTGGAAGCCCGGTTTCGCCCGTCGGGTGGCCAGTGCGGTGCTGGAGGGCTTCTCGGTCTTCCGGCGCGACGACGCCGATCGCGCCGGCCTGCGCCTGCTGGAGCACGGCGCGGTGCGCATCAAACCGGTGCGTGCGACCGGCGGCCGCGGCCAGCAGGTCGTGCGCGACAAGCGCGCATTGGCGCGCTGCCTGGACGACATGGATGCCGCCGAGATCGCGGCCCATGGCCTGGTGCTGGAGGAGAACCTCCAGCAGCCGGTCACCATCAGCGTCGGCCAGGTGCACGTGGGCCGGATGATCGCCAGCTACTACGGCTGGCAGCGGCTCACGTCCGACAACCATGGCCACCAGGTCTACGGCGGCTCGGACCTCACGGTAGCGCAGGGCGGCTTCGATGCGCTGCTGGCCTTGAGCTTTCCCGCCGAGATCAGACTGGCCGTCGAGCAGGCGCGTGTTTTCCATCGCGCCGTCGAGGCTTCGTTCCCCGGCTTCTTCGCCTCGCGCATCAACTACGACGTGGCGCAGGGGCCCAACAGCGCCGGCCGGTGGTGCTCGGGCGTGCTCGAGCAGTCGTGGCGCGTCGGCGGGGCGAGCGGCGCCGAGATCGCCGCGCTCGAAATCTTCGAAGAGCAGCCCGAGCGCGCCGTGGTCAATGCGTCGTGCTTCGAGGTCTACGGCGAGGACGTGGTGCCGCCGCCGAACGCCACCGTGTATTTCAGCGGCGCCGATGCAATCGCCGGCCCGCTCACGAAGTACACCGTGGCCGAGCCCTGATGCCCACCCGTCATGCCCTCATCGACATCCCGGTCGACGGCGTGCACATCGCCGGAACGCTCATCGCACCATCGACCGTGGTGCCGGGCGTGCTGCTGGTGCACGGCTGGGACGGCAGCCAGCAGCAGGACATCGCGCGCGCCCACGAGCTCGCGGCGCTGGGCTGCATCTGCCTGACCTTCGACTTGCGCGGCCATGCGCGGCACCTGGCGCAGCGCGAGGCCGTCACGCGCGAAGACAACCTGCGCGACGTGCTGGCCGCCTACGACGTGCTGGTGGGCCATCCAGCCGTGGACCCGAGCGCGGTCGCCGTCGTCGGTGCCAGCTACGGCGGCTACCTGGCGGCGGTGCTGAGCTCGCTGCGCCCCGTGCGATGGCTGGCGCTGCGCGTGCCGGCCATCTACCGCGACGAGAACTGGGAGCACCCGAAGCGGCGCCTCAACGGCGACGACCTCACGCTCTACCGCCAGACCGCGATCGAGCCCGAGAAGAACCGTGCGCTGGCCGCCTGCGAGGACTTCATCGGCGACGTGCTGGTCGTCGAGTCCGAGCACGACACCATCGTGCCGCACCCGGTCATCGAGAACTACCTGGCCGCCTTCAAGCACGTGCGCTCGATGACCTACCGCGTGCAGATGGGCGCCGACCACGCGCTCTCGAAGAAGGCTTGGCGGCAGGAGTACACGCAGATCCTCCTGGCCTGGATGAACGACGTGAGGCGGTCTGCGAAGACCGAAGAAAAAGCCCTACCACCGCAGCATCCAAAGCGCTATGAGTCTTGGGTCGAACCTTAGTCACCTTAGTAGACGGAAGTGCAAAAAATTTCCGCACGTGTAGTGCTTGCGACTTCAGAAATTGCACCCGGACGCCGAAATGTCATGCAGGTGCAATTCAAACAGCGAGCAGAAAGAAAATGTCCAGACTCATCGTTCTCGCCCGACATGGCAGCGTCAGGCAGTTCAACATCACCGGGCCGATCACGACCATCGGCCGCGACCAGGCTTGCGAGGTGCAGATCGACAGCATCGGCGTCAGCCGGCGCCATGCCACCATCCACTGGACGGGCGACCGCTTCGTGCTGACCGACATGGCGAGCTTCAACGGCACCTTCGTCAACCGGCACCGCATCTTCGAACATGCGCTGAAGAACGGCGACGCGATCACGATGGGGGCGTGCCAGCTGCGCTTTCTCTACACCTCGAAGGCGCTGCCGAGCGAAGACGCGCTGCGCCTGGTGACGCAGTCCGACGAACCGATCGACATCGACGCCGCGCGCGCGAAGAGCGACTGGGCCGCCTTCTTCCGCCGCAGCGGAAGCAGCGTGTCGGCCAGGCTGCGCTGAGGGTGGAACTCGCGGGTGCGCGACGGGATGCGAGGAGTCATGGCTGTTGACCATGACCCTCCAGCATCTCGTCGGATTTGAGGATGCGCTACCTGCTCGAAGGGGACACAGTTGTTCGGTCGGCAGAAACCGATGACGCAATACCTCGAAGGAGCAATTCGATGAGCAAGCTGGCAATCGTCCTCGCCGTTGCAGGAATTGCAACGGGCATGACCGTTCCGTTTGAAACCGCCAATGCCTTTCCGGCGCTTTGGTTGGACAGAAAGCAGTTGCGCATCCCGATGGGGCATTGTGCTGGTGCGGCGTTCGAGGCTGTCAAGAAGGTCGGATTGCGCGAGGCCAACAAGGATGCGGAGGGTGCCGGCGGGACGACGGCTTCGGTCCGCGGCACCATTCGATGCGTGCGATTGCCGCGTGCGGGACCTTGCAATGCCGACGGCGCGACTGCCGTGTTCATTGCCACGAGCGATAGGAGCCTGCAAGACGCCAAAGACATTGTTCAGCGCATGAGTAGGGCGCTGGGAGATCCAGTACTTTTCGACTGCAACTGAAGGACGTGTTGCGCGCGTGCGTGTCGCCCGTCCTGTGATTCAGTTGTTGTCGTCCTGAAAGTTGATGCTCCGGTGCGTGCCATCGCAAAACGGCTTGTTCTTCGATCCGCCGCACCGACAGAGGGAATAGCGCTCGCGCGAGGCGCCTTCGCTCCAGTTGTCGGTGTCGAGATCGAAGCCCTGAACCTCATAGGGGCCGTTTCGTGCGATGCGAATGCTCGGAGCAGTCAGGTCGCTGGATCCGGGTTGGGCGGCGCCCCGATCGTCCACGACCCCGCAAGGCGTGCGGTCCGGGCGCGGGTCGTCCGAAAACCCGATTCGAATATGGGAGCTGTCACAAAACGGCTTCCTGTGCGACGCGCCGCAGCGACACAACGCGACGCCGTTCCACCCCTGGAGCCGCTCGCCCTTTGAGTTTGTCAGATCATCGACGGTGACCAGATAGGGGCCATTGCGCGACAGCCTGATGCGAGGTCTTTGCTTGTCTGGAGGGGATTGACCCACGACTGCATGCGAGAACGGCGCGACTGGTTCCTGCTTCATCTTGCAACTCCTTCGAGCCCAACGCTTGCGGCAAATATGAGCGAACGCCAGCCGAGCGTACACCTGATGAGCGATGAAAAAGCTTCGGCCCCTTGAAGACGAAGCTCGCCTGCCTGGCGGCCGCCGCGCGCGGGCCTTGGTCAGCGAGGCGACGACGACTCACGACCGGCAGGCAAGAGATCCCGCTGGACCGAGCTATCCCTCGAATCGGTGAGCCGGTCATCGCGGTGCAGCCGCCACCATGCGAGCAGGGCGTCAAAGTCGCCGGCGAAACTGCGCGCTTTCAGAACGTCGGCCGCGATCGAGCAATGGGCGGCTTCATCAAAAGCGAGCATGCGGCGGCTTGATACGCGGGCGCAGAGCAGATACAGCGCCTTAAGATCGGCCTCGGCGACGCGCTCGAAATGCGCCAGTAGGCGTTCGCGATCACCCGGCGCGGGCGCTCCGGGCAGGTTCTGGCCAAGGGCTGCCGCGGACAGCAGCGCGCAGGCCATGGCGGTCGAACTGCGTCGATGTTCCGATTTCATGGAGATGACTCCGTGAGGGGTTCCGGAGTAATCTAGGCGACCCGCTGCGCCTCGCGTCGAAACTCGGCCGAACCTTCGTCGAAGCTTCGCCGCAAGAGCCCACCGAGCAGGAGGGCAGGCGATGTTGACGAGCTCTGTGGGCATCGAGCCCGGTTCGGTGTCACTGTTTGGGCCGTTCGCGCTGGACGCGGGCCGAGCGGCGCTGACCCGTGGCGGCGCACGCGTGGCCTTGCGTCCGAAGACCTTTGCGCTGCTGTCGTACTTGGCCGCACATCCCGGCCGCGTGGTCGGCAAGGACGAGTTGCTGGCAGCGGTCTGGCCCGGCGTCGTCGTCAATGAAGAGTCGCTGTCGCAGTGCGTGCGCGAAATTGCGCGCCGCGCTGGGCGACGAGGGGCAGCAGCTGATCAGGACCGTCGCGCGTCGCGGCTATCTGTTCGACACGGCCGTCGAGGCGCCAGCGCCACCGGTGGCAGACGCCGCCTCGCCGCAGCACGACCGCCACCGGGCAGGATGGGCGATTGCCGGCGCGGTGCTGCTCGCCGGATTGACGCTCGCCGTGCAACGGACCGATCCTCCGGTTGGCGTCGACCAGGCGCTCAAGGCGCGCCGCTCGATCGCGGTGATGCCATTCAGCGAGCTCGGCGCCGACGGCCGCGGCTATTTCGCCGAAGCGATCACCGAAGATCTGATCACCGACCTCGCCAAGCTGCCCGACACGCTGGTGGTGGCACGGGCTTCCGCCGCCGCGGTTGCTGTGCGCGAGACCGACATCGTGAGGATCGGGCGCGAGCTCCGCGTGCGCCATGTGCTCAATGGCAGCGTGCGGCGCGACGGTGCCGCGGTGCAGATCAACGTGCAGTTCGCCTCGAGCGACAACGGTGCAGTGCTATGGTCCGAGCGCTTCGAATATCCCGATCTCGCTGACTGGGCATGGCAACGCGACATCGGCACTCGCATCGCGCGCGTGCTCGACGTGCGGATGACGGCGGCAGCCGCAGGCCAGTCGGCAGCGCACAGCGGCAAGCGGCTCGACGCGATCGATGCGACGCTCCAGGGACAGCACGCTTTGCGCAATTTTGTCGGCCGCGCCGATCTGCTGCGGGCCCGCGCGCATTTCGAGAATGCGTTGGCCATCGAGCCCGACTCCGCCATTGCACTGACCGGATTGGCGCAGTCGTACCTGAGCGAAATGGAAGCCGGGCTGGGCCTCGGCGTCCAGTCGGTCGCACTCGCCGAACAGGCGATCGCCCGGGCGCTGGCGGCGGCTCCGGACTATTTGCCGGCGCAATGCCTCACGGGTCACGTGCTGCGCGAGCGAGGCGACCCGGAAGGCGCGCTGCGGGTGTACCAGAAAGTCGTGGCCGCCAATCCCAGCGAGGCATGGAGCCATGCACGCATCGGCGCGATGAAGCTGCGCCTCGGCCGAGCCGAGGAGGTTGCGGCCCATACCGACGCAGCGATGCGGCTGAGCCCGTTCGAGACTTCGCTGGTCGGCTATAGCCACTTCCATGCCGGCGCCGCCGAGTACTACCTCGGCCGCGAGGACGCGGCCTACGAGCGCATGCGCCAGTCAGCCGCGGTCGGCCCGCATCCGGCGCAATACGCCGCGTTCCTCTGGCTGGCCTCGCTCGATGCGCTGCACGGGCGGGGGCAAGAGGCTCGGCAACATGCCGCACAGGTACTTCGCCTGCGGCCGTACTGGACCATCCACTTGTGGCGAATCGGGACCGCGCCGGTGCATCCCCGGCTTCAGGCTGGCAGGGAACGGTTCGACGAGGGGTTGAGGAAAGCCGGGTTGCCCGAGTCGTGACATTGCACGCCTAGGGGCGGCTCGTGGGCCCCTCTAACCCGCAATGAGAACGCGGACAAGAACGACGAGGAACCCCGCAGCGATGAACGCTGCGACGGTCGTCGTCACCAGGCCAGACGTTCCGTCGTCCTCTTTTTGCTGCGCCGGCGTGGCGTAGGCGTAGGGTTTCGCCGCAGCCGTGTCGAAAGCGGTGCTGAACGGGCTATAGAGCGCCCCGCCGAGGCTTTCCGGGCCAGATCCATCGTCTTGAACATCAACACCCGCTGATTGCTCGAACACGCCAGCTTTGATGGAGGAGGCCTTTTCAGCTTCGGCTGCCAACAGCAGTTCACCTGGGAGCGCCGACAGCGCTGCCAGGCAAAAGCCTGCCAGCGCCCGGCGCGTTCCATGTTTTTTTGTCGACACGGTGCACTTCGGTTTGCCGAGACCGCCGTTACTGGGTGCCGTCAGTCGCCTTGTGCGCCTGATGATTGCCGAAGGTCAGCGGCGTGGCCGTATCGCACTTGAGCGCGGGAGTCGCCGACCCCGCCAGGGTGATGATGACCAGGGCAGTGTCTTTGGTGCCAGGCTCTCCGCCGTCGGTGAACGTGAATGTTATCGACGCAGGCTGACCATTGAAGGTGCCGGTGCCCGCTCCCTCGAAGGTGTCGAAGGGCGCAGTCGGAGGTTGTGGTTCGATATTCGGGTCGTTGGTGCACAGGCCCTTTGACAAAGTGGTCAGATGGAAATTGTCGCCACCGGAAAAATTGATTTCCAGATTGTTCGGCTCCGCGGGGTCGGATCCTTCGAATTGAGTGCCCTGTCCGCAGTGCAACTCGAACCCGTGCGTCACCCTCTGCTGTCCGGTAGCGAGTTCGCTGCAGAAAAAGCTTCCGCCACCGGTCATCCGGCCGGGTTCATGAGCCCAAGCCGAGCCAACCATCATCGCCGCCGCTGCCGCGGCACCGCAGAGCACGGCTTTACCGCAAGGTCTGTTCATGATCTTCCCTTTGCCCCGCCACGGGCGGTGATACCAGGGCCAAAGCATTCACTTCAGGACGTTGAACAAACGGACGCACAGGCCCATCGGGCGCAATTGTTGTACGCCCCAAAGAGACCTTTCTCCATACAACGAATGGCCTATCGTTGCTGAGCGAGAGCGGCGTCGCGCCGTCGGCTACCCAGAGCCCAGCCGAACAACTCAGGAGCGCGGGCAGAAAGCCCCAGCCTCGGCCCAGGCCTTGATCAGCGCGCCGAACTCCTTCTGCGTTCCCGGCGCCGGCGTGCGCCACGCGCCCGGGTTCCAGGCCCAGCCGACCAGCGAGTCTTCGGCCATGTGGTGCACCAGCTTGGCCATGTCCATGTTGTCGTTGCGCGACTTGTCCTTGATCTGCTCGCAGATCTGGCCCAGCGTGCGGCCCTGCCAGGCCATCGAGGCCGGCGCCAGGTGCCACTTGGGATGGCCCGGCATGCGCGCGTTGTCGTAGTTGGCGGCCTGGTGGCAGGTGGCGCAGCGCATCGCCGCCGCGCCGAAGCCGTCGGCGCCGCGCACCACCCAGGGCTGGTGCGGATTCAGCGCATTGCTCTGCGTCGGCCGGTCGCCCGACGGATGGCAGTTGAGGCAGCGCGGGCTGTTGATGACCTTGCCGGCCTCGGTGAAGAGGGCGATGGCGCGCTCCTGCTTGTCGGCGATCTTGTCGAACTCGGACACGGGCTTGAGCGTGTTGTTGCTGCCCTGCTGCTGCGCGGCCGCGATGCCACCGAGGGCGAGCAGGGCGGCAAGAAAGAGCTTCTTATTCATCATCATCACGCGGCCTCCCTGACCATGGGCAACTGCCGCGGCCGTTCGCCGCCCGCGAGCCGCGCGAGCGCATTGGCCACCGCCGGCCCGATCGGCGGCACGCCCGGTTCGCCGACGCCCGTGGGCTTCTCGGTCGAGTCGACGATCTTCACTTCGATCGCCGGCATCTCGTGGATGCGCAGCGAACGGTAGGTGTCGAAGTTGCGCTGCACGCGGCGCCCGCCTTCGAGCCGGATCTCGCCGTAGAGGATGTGGCCCAGGCCGAAGCCGATGCCGCCTTCCATCTGCGCGCGCACGATGTCGGGGTTGACCACGCGGCCGCAGTCCACCGCGCACCACACCTTGTGCACGCGCGGCTCGCCGTTCTCGCCCATCGACACCTCGGCGATGTGCGCGACATAGGTGCCGAAGGCCTTGACGATCGAGACGCCGCGTGCGCGCCCGCTGCCCGCGGCCGGCCCCGACCACTTCGCGAGATCGGCCACGGCGCGCAGCGTGGTCTTGAAGCGCGGGTCGTCGCCGAAGAGGGCCATGCGGCCTTCGACCGGGTCCTGCCCCGCGGTCTGCAGCAGCTGGTCGACGAAGCACTCCACCGCGTAGCCGGTGTGCGTGGAGCCCACCGAGCGCCACGACAGCGTGGGCACGCCGACCTTCTGGATGTGCAGATCGCAGCGGAAGTTCTCGATCTTGTAGGGGATCTCGTTCGCGCCTTCGACCATGGTGGCGTCGATGCCGTTCTTGAACAGCATGGATTCGAACATCGTGCCCTGGATGAAGGACTGGCCCACGATGGTGTCGGACCAGGCCACGACCTTGCCGCCGCGCAAGCCCCCGCGCATGCGGTGCACGAAGAGCGGCCGGTAGCGCCCGCCCTGCACGTCGTCGTCGCGCGTCCACATCAGCTTGACGGGGCGCGCGGAGCCAATGGCCTTGGCGACCTGGGCCAGCTCGGCAGCGAAGTCAGAGCCCATCTCGCCGCGGCGGCCGAAGCTGCCGCCGGCCAGCATGGTCTCGACCGCCACCTGCTCGGGCTTGAGCCCCAGCACGCCGGCGATGACGGCTTGGTCGAGGGTCTGGATCTGCGAGCCGAAGCGCGCCGTGGCGCCCTTGTCGTTCCAGCGCAGGAAGCCGTCCAGCGGCTCCATCGGCGAATGGGCCAGGTAGGGGAAGGCGTACTCGGTTTCGATCACCCGCTCGGCCGAGGCCAGGCTCGTGTCGACATTGCCGTGCGCCTCCGCAACGGCACCCGGCGAGCGGGCGGCGGCGCGGTATTCGGCGAGGATCTGTTCGCTGCCGCGCTTCTCGGCCGCCGACTCGTCCCAGGTGATGCGCAGCTTCTCGCGCCCCTTGATGGCCGGCCAGGTGCTCTCCGCGTAGACGGCCACGCCGGTCGGCACCTGCTTCACCTCCACCACGCCCTTGACCGCCAGCGCCTCGATCGCGTCGAAAGAAGCGACCTTGGCGCCGAAGAGCGGCGGATGCGCGACCACCACGGTGAGCATGTTCGGCTCGTGGATGTCGATGGTGAACTGCGCCGTGCCGTTGGTCTTGGCCGGCACGTCGAGCTTGCGCACCGCGCCTTCGCGCCCGATCAGGCGGAACTCCGAGGGGTCTTTCAGCCGCACCTCGGTGGGCGCGGGTGCGGGCAATCGCGATGCGGCGAGCGCGAATTCGCCGAAGCGGCCCTGCTTGCCCGACGCCGCATGCCGCAACACGCCGCGTTCGACCGTGATGTCCTTTGCCGGAACGCGCCAGCTGTTGGCCGCCGCCTGCACCAGCAGCGCCCGCGCGGTGGCGCCAGCCTGGCGCAGCTGGTCGTAGGAATTGGCAATCGCCGTCGAGCCGCCCGTGCCCTGCACCGGACCGAAAGCGAGGTTGTTGTAGAGCTTGGCATCGGCCGGCGCGTGCTCGGCGCGCATCTGCGCCCAGTCGGCATCCATCTCCTCGGCCACGATCGTCGCGAGACCGGTGAAGGGCCCCTGGCCGAACTCGATGTGCTTGACCAGCACCGTGACCGTGCTGTCGGTGCCCACGCGAATGAAGGCGTTGGGCGCGAAGACGCTCTGGGCCGCCTTAGCCTTGGTGGCCGCCAGCGCGCTGCCGGCGAAGGGGGCGAGGTAGGCGGCGACCACAAGGCCGGACGTGCACTTCAGCACCGTGCGGCGCGAGAGCTTCAGGGTGGTGCTGTCTGTGGGGGCCATGGCTCAGGCTCCCAGCGTGCGCGCCGCGTCGTGGATGGCGGCGCGGATGCGGTCGTAGGTCGCGCAGCGGCAGATGTTGCCGTTCATCGCGAGGTCGATGTCGCGGTCGGTCGGCTTCTTGTTCTGCCTGAGCAGCGCCACCGCGCTCATCACCTGGCCCGACTGGCAGTAGCCGCACTGCGGCACGTCGCGCGCCACCCATGCCGCCTGCACCGCCTTGGCCTCGCGGCCCGTGAGGCCCTCGATGGTCGTGATGGCTCGCTTGCCGACCGCGGCGATCGGGATCGAACAGGAGCGCAGTGGCTGGCCTTCCATGTAGACGGTGCAGGCCCCGCACTGCGCGATGCCGCAGCCGAACTTGGTGCCCGTGAGCTTGAGTTGATCGCGCAGCGCCCACAGCAAAGGCGTGTCTTCGTCAGCGTCGACGCGTCGCTCCCTGCCGTTCACTTTGATGAGGTAAATCATGGCTTCCCCTCGGGGTGGCTGGATGGACTCTCGGAGTGCGCAGGCAATTTAGCGCGAACTACTTCACGAAGATAGAGGACGCGGCTGGCATTCCTTTCCTGCCGCCAGTCGGCAGTAAGTCCTTCTGCTACGCTCGCGCAACAATATTTAACAATCGGCGGAGAAGGTTCTTCGGTATGAATTCAGCGTATGTGATCCTGGGCATACCGGGCAACGCCACGGCGGCCGACATCGAGGATGCCTTTCAGCGGGCGCGCACGACCTACACGCCAGAACGGATGGCCGAGGATTCGCGCGTCGCGCAGCAGTTGACCGATGTGATGGACGCGTACAAGGTGCTGCGCGATCCCGAAGCCCGCGCCGCGCACGACAGAAAGCTCGCGAGCCAAGTCCGGGTGCAACAGGTGCAGCGGAGCAGGATCGACCCGCAACCTGTCATGGAGCGCGAGTCGAGCATGCCCAAGGTGCTGATGTTCATCGGCGCGTTGGTGGCTGCGTTGTTTGCGGGCGGTTTCTACGTTCAGCACCAGCGCCAGGCCGCCCAGGCCGAGCTTGCGGCCAAGGCACTGGAAACGGCGCGCCAGCAGGCGATTGCCGAAGCCGAGAATCAAAAGACGCTGGCATTGGAAGTCCGCGAAAGCGCCCGCCGAGAAGCCGCGGAGCAAGCGCGGGACCGCGCGTTCCGCCGCGAAAGCGACGCGGCGATCGCGCGTGCGCAGAGCAACCAGGCGCGCCAGAATGCACTCGATGCCCAGCAACAGTCCGCGGCGCTGCGGGAAGAGCAACGCAAGGAATACGAGCGTCGAGCGGATGAGCAGCGCCGCGCCAATGAAGGGCAGCGGCGGGTGGCTGCGGATCGGCAGCGGATTCGCGAGCTTTGCTATATCAACTATCGGCGCTATGACTGCTAGCTTAGCTAGGACTCCTCGTCCTCGAGCGAAGAGAACAGCACCGGAAAGATGTCCTTCGTCGATACCGAACCGTCGAGATCCTTCTCGGCCAGCATGAGCTGCTGCGACTCGGGCAGGCCGGCGGGAATCACCATCTTGCCGCCGGGTTTCAACTGGTAGATGAGCGCCGGCGGAATCAGCTCCGGCGCCGCCGTCACGATCACCTTGTCGAAGGGCGCGTATTCGGGCCAGCCATGGCAGCCGTTGCCGATCTTGATGTCGACGTTGAGATGGCCCTGCCGCGCCAGCCGGTGCATCGCCCGCGTGGCCAGCTCTTCGATCAGCTCGATGCTGAAGACCCGCAGCGCGAGCTCCGCCAGGATCGCCGACTGGTAGCCCAGCCCGGTGCCGATTTCCAGCACCGTGTCGGTCGGCTGCACGTCGAGCAGATCGGTCATCACGGCGACGATGAAAGGCTGTGAGATCGTCTTGCCGTAGCCGATGGGCAAGGGCGTGTCGACGTAGGCAAACGGCCGCAGCTCGAGCGGCACGAACTCATGGCGCGGCACCTTGGCCATGGCATCCATGACCCGCGGATCGAGCGCAGCTTTGCCCAGGTACGAGGTCGAGAAAATCGTCTTCGCGGCGATTTCCGCGAGCATGTGCTGCTGCAGGGCCGTGAAGTCCGGGTCGCTCATGGTGGCTGCTCGAAGGCGGGGACTGAGACGCCAACCATCCTACGCTTTCCGGATGAAAGCAGGAGCCGAATCAGCCGCTGACAAACCGCTGCAACAGCGCAAAAACGGCGCTACATTCCCCGCACGTGGTGTTCAATTTCGGGACTTCGGCTCGTCATGGCATCGACTGCGACTTCACCGCGCTCTGCTTCAGCGCACAACGACCTCCTGGAGGTGATGCCCCTGGATGTGCGGGTCGGCTTGGAGCCGCTTCTCGAACTGGTTACGCTCAACTTGGGCGATGTTCTTTACGAGTCGGGGGTAGTTCAGGAGCACGTGTACTTCCCGACCGACTGCATCGTTTCGCTGCTGTATGTGCTCGAGAACGGGCAATCCGCCGAGATCGCGGTCGTCGGGTTCGAGGGCATGGTCGGCGTCTCGCTCCTGATGGGCGGAGGCAGCACGCCGAACCGCGCGGTGGTGCAAAGCGCAGGGCATGCGTTTCGGCTGGGCGCCAGCCATATCAAACAACTGGTCGAGCAGGGAGGGCCGTTGCTCCATCTCCTGCTGCGCTATACCCAGGCGCTCATCACGCAGATGTCGCAGACGGCCGTATGCAATCGACACCATTCGCTCGAGCAACAGCTGTGTCGCTGGCTCCTGCTGAGCCTCGACAGGCTGCCGGGCAGCGACCTGGTGATGACGCAGGAGCTGATCGCCAACATGCTCGGCGTGCGGCGCGAAGGCGTGACGGAGGCGGCCGGCAAGCTGCAGCGCCTGAACCTGATCCAGTATGCCCGGGGTCACATCACGGTGCTGGACCGTCCAGGTCTCGAACGGCACGTGTGCGAATGCTACGAAGTGGTGAAGCGCGAGACCGATCGTTTGCTGCCCCATGAAACAGCGACCTGATCCGGCGACATCGGTTTCACCGTGCGGTAGCGTACAGACGATCGCCTTCGTTTGACTAGCATTGCAAGTGGGGGCATTGCGCAGCCCCGCAACGGACCTTGTGATGCAACTTAACCTGCTCGATCTGCCCTGGTGGGGTCTTGTGCTGGTCACGCTGGGCTCGACCCACGTCACCATCGCCGCGGTCACCATTTTTCTGCATCGGCATCAGGCGCATCGCGCGCTGGAACTGCATCCCGTCGCCAGCCACTTATTCCGTTTCTGGTTGTGGCTCACCACCGGAATGGTGACCAGGGAATGGACGGCGATCCACCGCAAGCACCACGCCAACTGCGAAAGCTCCGAAGACCCCCACAGCCCGCAGATCCATGGCATCAGGAAAGTGCTGTTCGAAGGCACCGAGCTCTATCGCATGGAAGCCAGAAACGCCGCAACGCTCAAAAAATACGGCCACGGCACCCCTGACGACTGGATCGAGCGCAAGCTGTACGCGAGGCACACCCGACTCGGCATCGGCCTCGTGCTGGGCATCGACATCGTCCTGTTCGGCCCGATCGGACTCAGCATGTGGGCGGTTCAGATGCTGTGGATTCCGTTCTTCGCCGCGGGCGTCATCAACGGCGTCGGCCACTATTGGGGCTACCGCAATTTCGCGCCGAACGACAGCTCCAGCAATGTCGTGCCGTGGGGCATCCTGATCGGCGGCGAAGAGCTGCACAACAACCATCACGCCTATGTCACCTCTGCCAGGCTGTCCAGCAAGTGGTGGGAATTCGACATCGGCTGGATGTACATCCGCATCCTGGAAATGATTCACCTGGCGAAGGTGCGCAAGGTTGCGCCCAGGATTCGCTACAACACATCCAAGACCCGTTGCGACGTGGGGACCCTGCAGGCTGTCATCACTCACCGCTACGACGTGCTGGCCAAGTTCGCCAGGTCCGTGCGCCCGACTGCCGTGGCGGAGATCCTCAGCCTGCGGGCCGGCGCGATCCCGGGCTCGAGGGACTCCAAGGCGCTGGACCCGGTCAACTACCTGCTGCAAAGGGATGCGAGGGAATTGCCGGAGAAGGAGCGCGCAGTCCTGCAACAGGCTCTGCACTCCAGCACGGTGCTGAGCACCATTTACTCGATGCGGCAGGATCTCACTGCCGTATGGAGCCGATCCGCAGCCTCGAAGGAGCAGCTGGTGAAACAGCTGGAAGACTGGTGCCGGCGCGCCGAGGAAAGCGGGATTGGTGCGCTGCGCGAGTTTTCTCGAGCGCTGCGCCGCTACGACTCACTGATAGGAGACATGCCATGACATTGGGAACAATTCTGTTGATCATCGTGGTCCTGCTGCTCATCGGCGCGATTCCAAGCTGGCCCCACAGTCGGGGATGGGGCTACGGTCCCAGCGGTGGCATCGGGCTGGTGCTGGTGATCCTGGTGGTTCTGCTGTTGGCCGGCAAGATATAGCGAGCTGCCTCGACCGGGGCAAAAAAAACGTGCCTCATGGCACGTCTGTGAAAGCGGGAGCGCTCAGTAGCGGGGGCCGTTGTAGGGGTAGTAGCCACGGTTGTTGTAGTTGCGCTGGTCCGCGTTCCGCCCCACTTCGTTGCCGATCAGGCCGCCGATGGCGGCCCCTCCCACTGTAGAAGCCGCGTTGCCGCCGATCGCGTTGCCAAGCACCGCTCCGCCGACGGCGCCACCGGCGATACCGAGCTGCTGGTTGGGACCGGTCGCGCATCCGGCCAAAGTCAGGAGCGAACCGACGGCCGCTGCCGTCATCCAGGATGTTGTTTTCATGATGTCCACCTTTCAGTGAGTTATGCAGGAGCTGGTTGGAGCAAGGCACACACGGCCGGCCGCTCAGCCGCCGCGGCGACTCCGATGCCTGTCGGCGGCGCGATGGCCTGGTTGTCGATGTCTGTGCGCAGGGTCTGGTCGAGCACCGGCATCCTGCCGCTGCTCAGCCGTGCTTCGGCCACCCACACAACCGCAGCGTGCAAGACTTCTGGCAAGGTGCGTCCACGCAGGTAGACACGAACCATGGCGTCGGCAGTGAATTCGGAGGGGGTCATCCGGTCACTGTGACCGGATGCGCGTACTCCGTCTGTACGGCGTCGCGCATAGGTGGTGTGTGTGCACGCTGCCGCAAACTCGCGATGACAGGCCCCAGCAGTCGGCGCGATCGCGTCGGCGTGAACAGATGCATCTCGTAGCGCGGAAGGGCCTCACGCAGACGCAGCGGCACAACCTGGCCCTTCGCTGCACTCTCCAGCAGCGCCGGGTGAGGGAGCACGCCCAGCAAGTCGCTGTCGGCCATCAGATGCAGAAGGCTGGCGTAGTCGGGGCACGACGCCACCACACGTGGCGCCCGCATCCGGCGGACGGCAAATGCCTCATGCAGCACGTCTACGGGCCCGCTCACGCTGGGCCCGACGATCGCCCATGACGCCCCCTGCAGTTCCTCCAGTGATTGCGCCTTGGCCAAGGGGTGCGCGCGGCAGGCGTAGGCCAGCGGCGTGAGCTGGTACAGCGGCTGACAGGCCAGGCCGGCGGCAGGGTACCCACGAGGCAGCGGTGAAATCACGAGGTCAAGTTCGCCGCCCTGCAACTTCGCAAGCATGTGGCCTTCGTCGGCGCTCGACATGTCGAGGCGACGGCGAGGGTGGCCATGACACCAACCGAAGTGCAAGGCCGGGCCGCAGACCAGCGCGGCGGATGGCGTCACCCCAACGCGCAGCGTGTCGCGATGGGCCGGAGTGGCACTCGCCATTCCAAGTGCTTCGATCCGCGCTGCGAGATCCGTGCTCTTCAACGCCGCTTGCAACGCTGACTCGGTGGGCAGCAGCCTGCGCCCGGACGCAACGAAAAGCGGTGTGTCGAACTGTCGCTGCAGCTGCCTCATGCCGTAACTGATCGCCGGCTGCGACACACCACCGGCCCGCGCCGCAGCAGCGAAGCTGCCATGTTCGATCACCAGCCTGAGGTACTGCAGGTAGCGCAAATTCATAAACGACTCTTATGGATTGACGGCCATTCTGACTTGTCGGCGAGCGCCGTGTCTGGAACGATTCAGCCGTTAACCGACAAGGAGCCCACACATGAGTCAAAGCCAACTGGATACGGTGCGCAGCTACCTGCAATACCTGCACGCAAGCGATACGGCGGGGTTGATTTCCACTTTCGAGAACAACGGCGTCGTGCATTCCCCGTTTCTCGGCACCATGAAGGCGCGCGACTTCTTCCCCAGGTTGGCGCAGGCATCGCGCCAGAGTGTGATCACGCTGATCGATCTGTTCGCGTCCGTACAGCCTGTAGACGCCACGGTACGCGTGGCGGCCTACTTCCGCTATGACTGGACGCTGAGCGACGGAAGGCTGGTCGACTTCACCTGCGTGGACGTGTTCGGCTTCCGCCCGGACAGCGACCGCATCGATAGCATGCACATCGTCTACGACACGCATCCGCTGCGCGAGGGCGTGGGTGACAAGTACGCGCCAAACCCTGTGTTGAACGGCTGAGCGGGGCGGCGGACAGCAAGGTCAGCATGAGCGCCCCGCACTAGTCCCACTTTGGAAGGTTCTGCAAAGCGTCGTTGGGCTGGTCGACGATGTCGACGCCGGTAATGCCGTTGCCGCCCGGCAGCGCCTTGACGTCGCAAACGATCTCCCAGGCATGGTCTTCGGTGCGCCGCGCGATGCAGACCTCCTCGCCGGCGGCAAGCAGATCGACGCATTCGCCGACCTTGACGCGCCGTGCCGCGCCGAGCGCCAGTTCTGTCGAACCGAATTCCTTGTCCACAACCGGGTGAAGCGCGACGAGATCGATCTTCCCGCCCCCGTAGTGAACAGCGGTGATTGCGTGCTGGGCCATGGTGACCTCCGTTTGTGGAGAGCCCAGTATGGCTGCGGCGGCTGCTCTTGTCAGTCTGCCTACCGCGGCCGTGGGTACGGGCCCGGTCTTGTCCCCTCTCCCTCCGGGAGAGGGCCAGGGTGAGGGCAGGGGCCCCTTCAACGCAGGCGCACCACCTGGTCCGAATCACCCTTCCTGACCTCGACGAAGTCGTCCAGCGCCTTCACCATCGCGGGGAAGTTGGGGTGGCCGTATTCCTTGGTGTCGAAGGTCGGGTCGAGCCGCTTGATCATGTGCCAGATCGAGCCTTTGTTGACCCACGGGTCGCCCTTGGTTTCGGCAAGGAGTTTGATGGCGCGTTTGAGGACATCGGCGGCAGGATTCACAGGCGGTGCCTCGATCGGCGCCGCTTCATCGGGTTGATCTTCAGGTAACGCAGGCTCTTCGGCCAGGTTCTCGTAGTAGCGGAACTCGTGGCAGCTCTTGGCCCAGTGGCGATTAGTCGACTTGCGCGTGCCCAAGCCGATGAGCGTCCGGCCCGCGGCCTTGATCTTCTGCGCGACCGGCATGAAATCGCTGTCGCCGCCGACGATGATGATCGTGCCGAGGTGCGAGAAGCGGGCGATGTCTTCCGTGGCGTCCAGGCACAGCTTGATGTCTGCGCCGTTCTTGGCGGATGCGCCCGGCGGGAAGAGCTGGATCAACTCGACCGCACTCTGTAGCAGCGCATCACGATAGCGGCCGTAGTACTGCCAGTTGCAGTACGCGCGGTTGATCGCGATGGGGCCGAACGACGATGCCAGTTCGACGATGGCCTGGACATCGATCAGCGGCTCCTGCACCTTGAAGCGAGCGTCCGGTTTGCTGTAGCTGCCCTCGCCGAACTTCGCTTCGCAGAGGCTCGCGTGCAGATTCTCGAAGTCCCAATAGAGGGCGACCGAGCTGTTTTCTTCATTGTCGTTTCATCGGCAACTCCTGGAGGTTGGTTCGTCCGCGTCGTGTGTACGAGGCGGATGCTACTTCGGGCGTTGGACTACAACAGCCAGTCGGCGCCAAGCACGTCGGCGATTGCGTTCAAGCCTTCGACGGCTCCGATGGCCAGCCCCACGTCGTGCGAGCTCCGCACTTCGGGCTCGCGGGGGTTGATGCGAATCAGCCGACCGCCGAACTGCTGGACGACGCGCTGGCTGAAGTAGCGCACCGAAGGGATCGCCGTGCCCGCGCCGATCTCGATCACCACCGGCCGGCTCACCGACGAGAGCCACCGTTCGAGGCGCTCAGCCTGCGCCTGCTCGCGCGCTTCGATCCACCCGTAGTCGCCGAACATCAGCACGTTCGGCCGCGCAAGGCCGCCGCAACGAGGACACACGGGCGGCGCATTGCGCAGCCGACATGCGTATTCGTCCACGTCCGGCGTGAAGCCGTCCGCGCTCCAGATGTCATCGCTGCACGGAGCCAGGCACTGCAGGTGGTGGATGGACCCATGGCATTCGTGGATCAGCGCCGCATCGAAGCCCGCCTTCTGGAACTGCCCGTCGACATTGCTGGTGAAGACGGCGTAGCCGTGAGCCATCTTCTCGCCCCAATGCTTGAGCAGCGCGAAGCCGGCGTGCGGCGTGGTGCGGCGGTACAGGTTCAGGCGATGGCCGTAGAAGCCCCAGGCCAGCGTCGACTGGGCCTCGAACGCGGAGGGTGAGGCAATGCGGTGGAAGTCGATCTGTGCGCGGGCGAGCGCAGGGTAGGCGTTCCAGAAACCGGCCGTGCCGCGGAAGTCGGGAAGGCCGGAGTCGACGCCCATGCCGGCGCCTGCTGCGATGACGAGGGCGCCGGCTCGATCGAGCAAGGCGGCGGCGCGGTCGGCTGGCGTTTCGCTGGGGAAGGGCTGGGTCATCGGTGTTATGACGCGAATGTCCGCGGTCAGCACACGATAGCGGGTCTGCGCGTGAAATGGTCACGAGGCCTATCAACCCTGAGCTTCCACAATCCCACGGGGAGACCAACAGATGAGCGTTGACGCTCGCGGTCGATCGGAGCGGGGACATGAAGAGACTTCTGCTGCTGGCGGCGTTGCTGTCAGCCTTCTGCTGGCCTGCGATTGCTCAGACGCCGGCCATCTTGCTCGAGGCCTGCAATGCGATGGAGCCGGCAAGCAAACGCCTGGAATGTTTGCGCGCGGCGAACGGGGTGCGCTCGGACTCGGGCGGGTCGTACGGCGGTGTGTCCAACAAGTCGCAACCGGCATATGCGGTGCCGCCTCCCGCAGCCCCCAGTCGCTATGCGCCCGCGACCAGTGCGACGACGCGCTCAAGCGAAGGACCGACCTGCTACGTCGGTCCGCGCGGGGGTACTTACACGATCACGGCGAGTGGGCGGAAGAACTACGGTGGGTGCTGAATACCAGCAGAGCATCAGCAGTTGCACTTAGCTGCCACCCTAAGTCGCCTGCACAATGCTGGGCACTTCTGCACTCGCCTACACCGCCATGCCTTTGCCTACCGACTCAGCCGGCACCCCTGTCGCCGACTGCCCGTGGGTCGGCGAGCGGTACGAGGACGGGCACCGAACCCTCGTGCTGGGCGAGTCCTGGTACGGCAGCTTCCCGGAGACCATCGCCACCGACGACGGCTATATACGCGCGTGGCTGGCCGGGGCGCTACCGAAGGGCATCCGGGAAGTCCTCTATCCCCGGCTATCGGGTGCGGTCGGCCCGTCGCGTGCCGAGTTTTGGCATGGCGTCGCCTTTACGAATTTCGTCATCGCGAGTGTTGGACCGACCCGCTCGAACCGGCCGACCGAGGCGATATACGAAGTCGCGAAAGTTCGGCTGGCGCGCGTGCTGGCCGACCTTCGCCCGGCGCGCGTATGGGTGATCGGCAAGGAGCAGTCCACGCACTCGGGCCCTGTCATCGACGAAGCTGGAATTGTCTGGGCATGGGTGCGCTTCCCGCTGTCGGCGCCCGCCATGACGCACCAGGAGTTGGGCGCGAGCTGGGTTGCGCTACAGGCACTTCCCATGGCTCAACACGAGAAAGGCCATACGTCCCTGCGGGCCCGGCTTAAGAATGACGCAGAACGATCATGACGACGCCAGGGATGCGATGCACCTTCTTTCTGTTGGGGAGGCTTATCCACGCCTATGCCCGACTCGATCACTTCATCGGCCTCCAACTTAATTGGCTCGGCGAGTACAGAGGCCAGCCGGTGGCGAAGCTCCTCCGAAAGAACGTTGCCTTTGCTCGACGGCTCAAGTGCCTGCGACAACTTGCGATAGAGACTTGGGGGCACAGCGATCCCAAGGTGGTCGACGAGTTCAAGGCGTGGTTCAAAGAGGTTGAGCGCGTTCAGGGACAAAGGAACAAGTACGCGCATGGACGATGGGGCTACATGCGCATCAACACCGACGAGATCGAGTTCGTGGAGCTGTCTTGGGAGAGCGATCCCGCCAAGATGAAACCTGCGGTCAAGGTCGCCTTGGAGGACTTCAGGCGTCTTGTCGGCGAGGTAGAGCGCCTCACGCATGGCTTTGTGAGCCTGCAGAAAAAGTTCGAATCACGCGTTCGATACAAGAAGGAATGGGAGGACGCCAATCCTGTGGGGTTCAAGGCCTGGGCGGCGTACCAAGCGATGCTTTCCAACTGATCTACGAGCCAGGGTTTGTACAAGCCCCGCCGCTCGAAATCCTCTTAGGTCGGCCGCCCACGGAAAAGGCCTCGTTGCTATCGAGCTGATAGCAACGAGGCCTTATCTGTATTGGTGCCGGAGAGATGAATCGAACACCCGACCTTCTCATTACGAATGAGCTGCTCTACCGACTGAGCTACACCGGCTAAGCCCGCGATTATAGCGGTTCGTGATACCCGGTCAGGCGCTCGACCTCGTTCTTTGACCCCAACACAACAGCCACGCGCTCGTGCAGCTTGGTGGGCTCCAGGTCGAGGATGCGCTTCTTGCCGTTGGTGGCGGCGCCGCCGGCCTGTTCGACCAGCCAGCTCATCGGGTTGGCCTCGTACATGAGGCGCAGCTTGCCGGCCTTCTCGGGCTCGCGCTTGTCCCAGGGGTACATGAAGACGCCGCCGCGCATCAGGATGCGGTGCACGTCGGCCACCATGCTGGCAATCCAGCGCATGTTGAAGTCCTTGCCGCGCGGGCCTTCCTTGCCGGCGAGGCATTCGTCGATGTAGCGCTTCACCGGGGCGTCCCAGTGGCGCATGTTGCTCATGTTGACGGCAAATTCCTTGGTGTCGGCCGGGATCTGGATGTCCTCCTGCGTGAGCATGAAGGAGCCCTGTTCGCGATCGAGCGTGAATATCGCGACGCCGTTGCCCACGGTCAGCACCAGCGTGGTCTGCGGGCCGTAGATGCAGTAGCCGGCGGCCACCTGCCTGCTGCCGGCCTGCAGGAAGTCAGCCTCCTGCACGCCGGGGGTGTCGTCGGGCTTCTTTAGCACGCTGAAGATGGTGCCGATGCTCACGTTGACGTCGATATTGCTCGAGCCGTCGAGGGGGTCGAACAACAGCAGGTACTCGCCCTGGGGATAGCGGTTGGGCACCACGTGGATGCTGTCCATCTCCTCGCTGGCCATGGCGGCGAGGTGGCCGCCCCATTCGTTGGCCTCGATCAGCACCTCGTTGGCGATGATGTCCAGCTTCTTCTGGATCTCGCCCTGCACGTTCTCGCTCTCGGCCGTGCCGAGCACGCCGCCGAGCGCGCCTTTGTTGACGGCCTGGCTGATGGTCTTGCAGGCGCGCGCCACCACTTCGAGCAAGAGGCGCAGCTGGCCGGGGATCAGGCCATCGGCGCGCTGTTGTTCGACCAGGTAGCGGGTGAGGGAGATCTTGTGTTGATGAGCCATGGTTCCGGTGTTTTCTTCTTGACTAGCTGGCTAGCTCGCGAGGGCACGGGTCACGACCTCATGCGTGTCCTTGCTGAGATCGGGCTTGGCGGCCACGCGCACGATGGCCTCGCGCGCCGCGCTGCGGTACGGCTCGGCCAGCTTGCTCCAGCGGTCGAGCGCGCGCGCGAGGCGGGCCGCGACCTGCGGGTTGATGGCGTCGAGCTCGATCACGCGATCGCTCCAGAACACGTAGCCGGCTGCATCGGGGCGGTGCAGCGCGCCGGGGTTGCCGCTGCAGTAGCTGAAGATCACGCTGCGCGCGCGGTTCGGGTTCTTGAGCGAGAAGTCGGGGTGCTTCATGAGCTGCTTGACCAGCGGCAGGATGTCGCCGCCGCGGTCGGGCGCGCCGGCCTGCAGCGAGAACCACTTGTCGATGACCAGCGCCTCGTCCTTGAAGATCGCGTGGAAGCGCGCCAGCGCCGGCGCCGCCAGCGCATGGCCCGAGGAGACCAGGGCGTTGAGGGCGTTGAAGCGGTCGGTCATGTTGCCCGCGTCCTTGAAGCGCTGCAGCGTCTTGCCGGGCCAGACGGTGTCGCCGGAGGCGCGTGTGGCGAGGCACAGGTAGGTGAGGGCGAGGCCCGCCAGCGCGCGGCGGCCCGAGGACACGGGGTCGGGCTGGTAGCCGCCGGTGTCGCGGTTCTGCTCGTAGGCCTGTTCCCAGTCGGCGAAGAGGCCGGCGGCGAGCTGCGTGCGCATGGCTTCGCGCACGGCATGCACGCGCTGCGGATCGACCACTTCCAGCTGCTCGGCGATGTAGGTTTCCGAGGGCAGGGTGAGCACCAGTTCCTTGAAGGCGGCGTCGAGCTTGGGGTCGCGCAGCACGCGGCGCATGGCTTCGAGATACGCCTCGTTCAGCGGCGCTTCGCTGGCACTGACGGCGGGCGTGCCGATCGCGTGGATCGCGGCGCGCAGCGCCAGGCGCTGGCCGGCTTCCCAGCGGTTGAAGGGGTCCGGGTCGTTGGCCAGCAGCGTGAGCAACTGGGCATCGCTGTACTCGTGGTCGAGGATCACCGGCGCGCTGAAGCCGCGCAGGATCGAGGGCACCGGTTCGGCGTCGATGTTGATGAAGGTGAACTGCTCGCCCGGGTGCGTGAGCACCAGGGTGCGCGTGCCCTGCGTGGCGTTCTCTTCGCCCGCCAGCTGCAGCGGCAGCTCGCGGCCGTCGGCGCCGAGGAGGCCGAGGTTCACCGGGATCACGAAGGGGTCCTTGACCGGCTGGCCCGGCGTCGGCGCGCAGCTCTGCAAGAAGCTCAGTGTGTAGCTGCGCGTCGCGGCGTCGTACACGCCGTGGGCCGCGAGGCGCGGCGTGCCGGCCTGGCTGTACCAGCGCTTGAACTGCGGCAAGAGGCGCGCGAGGTCGGAGTCGGGGTTGGCGTCGGCAATGGCCTGCGCGAAGTCGTCGCAGGTCACGGCCTGGCCGTCGTGGCGCTCGAAGTACAGCGTGATGCCGCGCTCGAAGCCCTTGCGGCCGACCAGCGTCTGCATCATGCGCACCACCTCGGCACCCTTCTCGTAGATGGTGACGGTGTAGAAGTTGCTGATCTCGATGTAGCTGTCGGGCCGCACCGGGTGCGCCATCGGACCCGCGTCCTCGGGGAACTGGGCGGTGCGCAGCACGCGCACGTCCTCGATGCGCTTGACGGCGCGTGCCGAGGCGTCGGCGCACAGGTCCTGGCTGAACTCCTGGTCGCGGAACACCGTGAGGCCTTCCTTCAGCGAGAGCTGGAACCAGTCGCGGCAGGTCACGCGGTCGCCGCTCCAGTTGTGGAAGTACTCGTGGCCGACCACGCTCTCGATGTTGCTGTAGTCGGCGTCGGTGGCGGTGGCCTGGTTGGCCAGAACGTACTTCGTGTTGAAGATGTTCAGGCCCTTGTTCTCCATTGCGCCCATGTTGAAGTCGCTGGTGGCGACGATCATGAAGCGGTCGAGGTCCAGCGGCAGGCCGAAGCGGGCTTCGTCCCACGTCACCGAGTTGATGAGCGAGTTCATCGCGTGCTCGGTCTTGTCGAGGTCGCCGGCGCGCACGTAGACCTGCAGCAGGTGTTCCTTGCCGTTGCGTGCCTTGATGCGCTGCTCGCGCGCCACCAGCTTGCCGGCCACCAGCGCGAACAGATAGCAGGGCTTGCGGAAGGGGTCGACCCACTTCGCGAAGTGGCGGCCTTCGGGCAGCTCGCCCTGTTCGACCAGGTTGCCGTTCGACAGCAGCACCGGGTAGGCGGCCTTGGCGGCGCGGATCGTCACCGTGTAGCTCGCCATCACGTCGGGGCGGTCGAGGAAGTAGGTGATGCGGCGGAAGCCTTCGGCCTCGCACTGCGTGAAGAAGGTGTCCTCGCTCACGAACAGGCCCATGAGCTTGGTGTTCTTCGCGGGCGCGCAGGTGGTGAAGAGCTCGAGCTCGAAGGCATCGGGCAGGTTGTCGATGACGAGCTGCTCGGCCTCCATGCGGAAGGACGCGCCCTGGCCGTCGACCAGCACGCGCGCCAGGTTGAGCTCGTCGCCGTCCAGGCGCAGCGGCTCGGCCGGCACGTCGGGATTGCGGCGCAGGCGCATGCGGTTGAGCACGCGCGTCTTGGCCGGGTCGAGGTCGAAGGTCAGGTCGACGGTGTCGATCCAGTAGGCGGGGGCGCGGTAGTCCTCGCGGCGGATCGCGACGGGTTCGCCTTGGGCATCACGCAAGTGCATCGAGCGTCTCCAGAAAGTTTGATTTTGCGAGTTCGTTGTAGTCGCGCACGGCCGCAATCACATGCGGCCCTGCGAGTTCGGAGGCAGAGTGGGTGCTGCAGACCGCCACCGCGCGCATGCCGCCGCGACGCGCGGCCTCGATGCCGAAGGGCGCGTCCTCGAACACGACGCAGCGCGCCGGCGGCACGCCGATGCGGCGCGCGGCTTCGAGAAAGATCGCGGGTTGCGGCTTGCCGGGCAGGCCCTCGTCGCCGCCCACGATGGCGAGCGGCGCCGGGTCCAGCTTGAGCTGCGACATGGTGAAGGCGATGTTGTGCTTGTCGCCCGCCGTGCCGACCGCGATCTTGAAGCCGCGTGCTACCGCAGCCTTGGCAAAGTCGCTGAAGCCAGTCACTTCGCGAAATGCCGCCCCGAAGAGCTCGCGGTAGATCGACTCCTTGGCGTGCGTGATCTCGATGCTCTCGGCTTCGGTCACTTCGCGGCCCATGAGCTCGCAGGCGCATTCGAAGGCCGTGCGGCCGGTGGTGCGGCGCATGAAGTCCGGGATGTCGATCGCCAGGCCCTTGCGGCGGCCGTACTCGACCCATGCCTTGGCGTGCCAGGGCATGGAGTCGACCATGGTGCCGTCCATGTCGAAGATCAGGGCTTCCGCCTTGTGCGAAGCGCCCTGCATCAGACGCCTTGCTTCAACGAGGCTTCGATGAAGGGATCCAGGTCGCCGTCCAGCACCTTCTGCGTGTTGCTGATCTCGACGTTGGTGCGCAGGTCCTTGATGCGGCTGTTGTCCAGCACATAGCTGCGGATCTGGTGGCCCCAGCCGACGTCGGTCTTGCTGTCTTCCAGCTTCTGCTGCTCTTCCTGGCGCTTGCGCATCTCGTGGTCGTACAGGCGCGAGCGCAGGCGCTTCCAGGCCACGTCGCGGTTGCTGTGCTGGCTGCGGCCGTCCTGGCACTGCACCACGATGCCGGTCGGGATGTGCGTGAGCCGCACGGCCGAGTCGGTCTTGTTGATGTGCTGGCCGCCGGCGCCGCTGGCGCGGAAGGTGTCGGTGCGCACGTCCGCCGGGTTGATCTCGATCTCGATCGAGTCGTCGATCTCGGGGTAGACGAAGATGCTGGCAAAGCTGGTGTGGCGCCCGCCCGAGGAATCGAAGGGCGACTTGCGCACCAGGCGGTGCACGCCGGTCTCGGTGCGCAGCAAGCCGAAGGCGTAGTCGCCCTCGACCTTGATGGTGGCGCCCTTGATGCCGGCCGTGTCGCCGGGAGTCTCGTCCTCGATCTGGGTCTTGAAGCCCTTGCGCTCGGCGTACTTCAGGTACTGGCGCAGCAGCATGCTGGCCCAGTCGCAGGCCTCGGTGCCGCCGGCGCCGGCCTGGATGTCGACGAAGGCGTTCAGCGGGTCGGCCGGGTTGTTGAACATCCGGCGGAACTCGAGCTGCTTGATGTCGGCTTCGAGCTTGGCTGCGTCATCGGCGATGGACTGCAGGCCGTCCATGTCGCCTTCTTCCTTCGACATTTCGAAGAGCTCGGTGTTGTCCGAGAGGCCGCTGGTGAGCCGGTCGAGCGTGACGACCACGTCGTCGAGCGACTTCTTCTCGCGGCCCAGCTCCTGGGCCTTCTTCGGGTCGTTCCAGACGTTGGGATCTTCGAGCGATGCGTTGACCGTCCTCAGACGTTCGGCTTTGGCATCGTAGTCAAAGATACCTCCGTAGATCGACCGTCCGGGCGCTCAGGTCCGCGAGGGTTGCGCCGATTTGGTTGATTTGCTCTGCATCCATGGGGTGTCCTGACGGTGTTCGGGGGGAAACCGGGCATTTTCTCATGCCCGTCAAGCCCCGGTGTCAGGCCAGGAAGTCTTGGATCAACGCGGCCACCCGCGCGGGCTGGTCGTGGTGCAGCATGTGGCCGGCATCCTCGACGCGGGCCAGGCGCACGTCGGGCACGGATTTCAGCCGTTCCTGGAAGTCGGCCAGGGTGTATCGGCCCTTCCACCACTTGCCGAGGCTGTCGTCGGAGGCCACCACCGCCAGCACCGGCGCGGCGATGCCGGCATAGAGCGCCAGCGCCTCGTCGACGCGGAAGATGTTGGCGTTGATGATCTTGTGCGCCGGGTCGCCGAGGATCTCCCAGCGCTCGCCGCCCTCGGGCAGGTGCCGGGCGGCGGACCATTGGCCGGCCAGCCAGTCGGCCTTGTCCTGCGTGAGGCGCGGGTTGGTCTTCATGAGGCGCCGTGCGACGCCCTCCGGCGCCGGGTAGCTGGCCAGGGCCATCTCGCCGCGGTGTAGGCGCTTCAGTTCGTCGATCCACTTGCCGTAGCGCTGGGGCGCTTCGTCCGGCTGCAGCAGCGGCATGCCGAAGCCCTCGAGGTTGACCAGGCGGCGCACCCGCTGCGGCCGAACGCCGCCGTACTGCATGGCGATGTTGCCGCCCATGCTGTGGCCGACGAGGTCGACCGGCGCGTCGCCCGCGTAGTGGTCGAGCAACCAGTCCAGGTCGGCCAGGTAGTCGGGCATCCAGTAGTTGTCGACCCCGCCGCCTTCGGTGAGGCCGAAGCCGCGCCAGTCGGGTGCGATCACGTGGCGTTCCTCGGCCAGCGCATCGACCACGAACTGCCAGGAGGCGGCCACGTCCATCCAGCCGTGGAGCAGGACCAGCGGCGGGCGCTCGGTTGAAGGCTGGCCCCAGACGCGCACGTGGTAGCGGAGGTTGCGGACGGGGATGAATTCGCTGACGAAGGGGCGGAGGGCTTGGTACATCCGGTCGATGATAGGGAGGCAACGCAAGCCGCGCAGTCCAGCGCAGGACACGCACCCGCTGTAGCATTTCGCGCATGCAAAAAATCCAACTCGGTCAGAGCGACCTCCGCGTCACGCCGATCTGCCTCGGCACCATGACTTTCGGCGAACAGGTGGACGAGCCCACCGCCCACGCCATCCTCCACCGCTCGCTTGAACGCGGCGTCGACTTCATCGACACCGCCGAGATGTACGCGGTGCCGGCCCGCAAGGAAACCTACGGCGCGACCGAAACCATCATCGGCAACTGGTTTGCGAAGAATCCCGGCACGCGCGCCAAAACCGTGCTCGCCACCAAGGTCGCCGGCCCCTCGCGCGGCATGCCCTGGGTGCGCGAGGGCGGCGGCATGACGGCGGCCGACATCGTCGCCTCCTGCGAGGGCAGCCTCCGGCGCCTGCAGACCGACGTGATCGACCTCTACCAGATCCACTGGCCCGAACGGCATGTGCCGGCCTTCGGCAACATCTACTACGACCCGGCCAAGGAGAGCTCGCAAACCTCCATCCGCGAACAGCTCGATGCGCTGGCGGGGCTGGTGAAGGCCGGCAAGGTGCGCTCCATCGGCCTTTCGAACGAAACGCCCTACGGCGTGCACGAGTTCGTGCGGCTGGCCGAAGAGCATGGCTTGCCGCGCGTGGCCTCGGTGCAGAACGTCTACAACCTGGTGAGCCGCGCGGCAGAGAACGGGCTGGACGAGACCGTGCACCGGCTCGGCGTTGCTTTCCTGGCGTATTCGCCGCTCGCCTTCGGGCTCCTGACCGGCAAGTACGACAAGAGCGGCATCGTCGGCCCTGATGCGCCCCAGGAGGCGCGCATCGCGCGCTACGAATCGGTGCGCAAGCAGCGCTGGGGCCGGCCCGAGTCGCTGAACGCGGCGCGCCGCTACAACGCGCTGGCGCGCGAGCTCGACATGACGCCGACGCAGTTTGCGCTGGCTTTCTGCTACACCAAGTGGCTGGTGGCGAGCACCATCATCGGCGTGACTTCGGTGGCGCAACTGGACGAGGACATCGATGCCTGGGGCACGACGCTGACGCCGGAGGTGGTGGGCGAAGTCGACAAGCTGCGCTGGGAAATGCGGGACCCCGCCATTTGAGCAAGAAGACCCACGTCAGCGAAACACCCGTGGGAGGCGACGATCCTCGATCTGCCGAAGATCGCGATCAATGGCGGACGGCGGGGCTACCTGGTCGGCATCGACCCGCAGGTTTGCGTCCGGCTGCTCGGCGCAAAACCGGTGCAGTGCGCGCTGGCAGAATAGCCGGCCGCCTGGAGACACCGTGAGTTCTTATCTTCCCTCGCTCATCGCGATCGTTCTGTCCTACCTGCTCGGATCGCTGTCCTTCGCGGTGATCGTCAGCAAGTCGCTCGGCATGGCCGACCCCCGCAGCTACGGCAGCAAGAACCCGGGGGCCACCAACGTGCTGCGCTCGGGCAACAAGGGCGCCGCGCTCGCGACGCTGCTGCTCGATGCGCTCAAGGGCTGGGTGCCGGTGTTCCTGGTCCATCGGCTCGGCGCCGATTTCGGCATGGGGCCTGGCACGGCGGCGCTGGCCGGGCTGGCGGCCTTTCTGGGGCATCTCTACCCGGTGTTCTTCGGTTTCCAGGGCGGGAAAGGCGTCGCGACGGCCGCCGGTGCGCTGGTCGGCATCGAATGGCTGCTGGGGCTGGCGACCGGCACCACCTGGCTGATCATCGCCGTCTTCTTTCGCTATTCGTCGCTGGCTTCGCTGGTGGCGGCCTTCTTCGCGCCGGCCTACTACCTGATCGGCGGCGGCATCGCCTGGCCGTTGCATCCCACGGTGCTGCTGGCGCTGGTGGCGATCAGCCTGCTGCTGATCTGGCGGCATCGCGAAAACATCCGCCGGCTCGTGGCCGGCACCGAGTCCCGGCTCGGATCGAAACCAAAGACACAGGAGTAAACGGCCATGGGCACCATTCAGCGCTTTCACGTCGGCCCGCGCCTCAGCGAGACGGCGGTCCACAACGGCACCATCTACCTCGCGGGCCAGGTGCCCGACGACACCACGCAGGACATCCGCGGCCAGACCTCGCAGGTGCTCGCGATGGTCGACCGCCTGCTGGCCGAGGCCGGCGGCGACAAGTCGCGCATCCTGATGACGCAGATCTTTCTGGCCGACATCACCGACATCACGGCGATGAACGAGGTGTGGGACGCATGGATCCCCGCCGGCCACACGCCGCCGCGCGCGACGGTACAGGCGGCGATGGCCAAGGCGGCCTACAAGATCGAGATTGTCGTGACCGCAGCGGCTCAGTAGCGTTTTTCGAGAACCATCTGGTCGGCGTCGCGCCGCATCGAAAAGCGGCTGATGAAGCTGTTGCCCAGCAGCACATAAGGCATCGGCTGCTGCGAGACCACCGCCTCGACGTCGTAGACCTCGACGTCGCCGACGCGCACGGAGTTGAGGCGCACGCGATAGCCCAGCGCAATGCCATTGGCCGTGCCCATGCGGATCGGCTGCCCCTTGCTGAAATCGAGCCCGATGCGCTGCGCGTCGGCGGCCGACATGGCGATGCTGGTGGCGCCGGTGTCGAGCATGAAGTTGACCGAACGGCCGTTGATGGCGCCCTGCGTCATGAAGTGCCCGCCGCTCGATACCGGCAGCACGATGCGGGTGCCGCCGCCACCGCCCGGACCGGCACCGCCGATGCTGACCGGCGTGTCCATGCGCAGCGCCACGCGCTTGCCGCCGGCCTCGACGGTGGCCTGCTCGCCCGCCAGCGAGAGCAGCTTGACGCCTTGGAAGGTCTCGCCCACGGCCACCGTCTTCGGCGCGCCGCCGTCCACGATCAGGATGGCGCGGCTGCCGATGGTGCCGGTGAGCATCACCGACTGGGCGTGCGCGAAGGTGCATGCCGCGGCCAGCAGCAGCACCGGAAGGATGGGCTTCATGGGCGGCTCAGTCGCGGAAATTGTTGAAGGACAGCGGCATGTCCGGCACGTCCTTCTTGATCAGCGCCATCGCGGCTTGCAGGTCGTCGCGCTTGGCGCCGGTGACGCGCACCGCGTCGCCCTGGATCGCGGCCTGCACCTTGAGCTTGCTGTCCTTGATGAGGCGCTGGATCTTCTTGGCGGTTTCGCTTTCGATGCCGCTCTTGACCTTGATCACCTGCTTGACCTTGTCGCCGCCGATCTTCTGCACGTCGCCCTTGTCGAGGAAGCGCACGTCGACGCTGCGTTTGGTGAGCTTGCTGCGCAGGATGTCCTCGACCTGGACCAGCTGGAACTCGGCATCGCCGATCAGGGTGATTTCCTTGTCCTTGAGCTCGACAGCGGCCGCAGTGCCCTTGAAGTCGAAACGCGTGGCGATTTCCTTGGCCGTGTTCTCGACGGCATTCTTGACCTCGGGCAGGTTGGGCTCGCAGACGGTATCGAAAGACGGCATGGACTCTCCTCGGACTCGCGCTTTGTGAATGCGACAATTCTCCCATGATCGTGGAGCACAACGTACCGCTGCAGCAGCACAACAGCTTCGGCATCGTCGCGCGCGCCCAGCACCTGGTGCGCGTCGCGGGCGAGGCCGACGTGGCGGCGGTCCTGGCGGATGCAGAGTGGCGCGGCGCGCCCAAGTTCGTGCTCGGCGGCGGCAGCAACATCGTGCTGACCGGCGACGTCAAGCCGCTGGTGCTCAAGGTCGAGATCAAGGGCCGCCGGCTCGTGGAAGAGACGCCGCGCGCCTGGATCGTGGAGGCCGGCGCCGGCGAGACCTGGCATGAGGTCGTGCGCTGGACGCTGGAGCAGGGCCATCCCGGCCTCGAAAACCTGGCGCTGATCCCCGGCACGGTGGGCGGCGCGCCGGTGCAGAACATCGGCGCCTACGGCGTCGAGCTGCAGGACCGCTTCGATTCGCTCGATGCCATCGACCTGGAAACCGGCCGAAGCTTCACCCTCGACGCCGCGCAATGCGCCTTCGGCTACCGCGACTCGGTGTTCAAGCACACGGCCAGCGGTGAGAACGATTTCGGCTTGGCCGGGCGGGCGCTGATCACGCGCGTGCGCTTTCGGCTGCCCAAGCCATGGAAGCCGGTGCTCGGCTATCTCGATCTGGAGCGCAAGATGGCTGAAACCGGCAACTTCACGCCCAGCGCGACCGAGATCTTCGACTGGGTCTGCGCCATCCGCACGGTCAAGCTGCCCGACTGGCGCGTGCTGGGCAATGCCGGCAGCTTCTTCAAGAACCCGACCGTCACGCCCGAACAGTGCGCCGACATCATCGCGCGCGACCCGAAGATCGTGCACTACCCGATGGCCGACGGCAGCATCAAGCTGGCGGCCGGCTGGTTGATCGATGCCTGCGGCTGGAAGGGCAAGTCGGTCGGCAATGCCGGCGTCTACGAGAAGCAGGCGCTGGTGCTGGTCAACCGCGGTGGAGCGGCGCACCCGGTGACCGGCGGCGAGGTCATGACGCTGGCCAAGGCGATCCAGACCAGCGTCTACGAGCGCTTCGGCATCCGGCTGGAGCCGGAGCCGGTGGTCGTGTGACGGAGCTGCTGCAGCTCAACTTCCGGCGCCGCATCCAGGCGCTGCTGTGGGGGCGCCGGCTCTTGTGGCTGGTGGGCATCGTGGTCGTGGTGTATTGGCGCACGGGCGCATCGCTGATCGCCTCCGTCATGGTCGGGCTGGTGCTCGGCGGTGCGCTCAAGGCCTGGGAAATGAGCGCGCGACGCCAGTTCGTGCGCGAGGCGATGTTTCCGCGCTTTCTCGGCGCCAAGCTGCGTGCCGCCTACCCGCAGCTGCAGGAGCGCGACACCGATCTGGTGCTGCGCGGTTTGCGCCAGTTCTTCATGGCCCACCTGCGCAGCGACCGCAAGTTCGTGGCGATGCCGTCCAAGGTGGTCGATGCCGCCTGGCACGAGTTCATCCTGCACACCCAGGGCTACCAGCGCTGGTGCGCCGCCGCCTTCGGCGGGCTGCTGCATCACACGCCGGCCGAGGTGCTGGGCCGGGATGCGCGCCGCAACGACGGCCTGCGCCGCACCTGGTTCTGGGCCTGCAAGGAGGAAAGCATCGACCCACGCACGCCGACGCGGCTGCCGCTGCTCTTCGCGCTCGATGCCAAGTTCGGCGTGGAAGGCGGATTCCAGTATGTGCCGAACTGCAAGGTGATAGACCAGCAGGCGGGCTCCGACGCCCATTGCGGCACCAGCTTCAGCGATTCGGGTGGCGGCTCCGGCGATGCGGGAGGCTTCGGCGGCAGCGAATCGTCGAGCGGCGGGGATGGCGGCAGCGGCGACTCCGGTTCGGGCTGCGGCGGCGGTTGCGGCGGAGGCGGCGACTGACCGCGGCCCCCGCTCAGGCTCACTCGCGTTCGTCGTTCTTCAGCTGGGGCAGCGAAGCGCCCTGGCCCGAAGACAGCAGCCCGGCCTGCGTATAGATCGCCAGCTTGTCGCGCGTGTCGACGATATCGAGGTTGCGCATCGTGAGTTGGCCGATGCGGTCGGCCGGCGAGAAGCTCGATTCGCCTTTTTCCATCGTCAGCCGCTCGGGCTTGTAGGTGAGGTTGGGCGACTCGGTATTGAGGATCGAGTAGTCGTTGCCGCGGCGCAGCTCGACCGTGACTTCGCCCGTGACCGCGCGCGCCACCCAGCGCTGCGCCGTCTCGCGCAGCATGATGGCTTGCGGGTCGAACCAGCGGCCCTGGTAGAGCAGGCGGCCCAGGCGGCGGCCGTGGTCGCGGTACTGCTCGATGGTGTCTTCGTTGTGGATGCCTGTGACCAGGCGCTCGTAGGCGATGAACAGCAGCGCCAGGCCCGGAGCCTCGTAGATGCCGCGACTCTTGGCCTCGATGATGCGGTTCTCGATCTGGTCGCTCATGCCCAGACCATGGCGGCCGCCGACGCGGTTGGCTTCCAGCAGCAGCTCGACCAGGCTCGGGTATTCGACGCCGTTGATCGCCACCGGGCGGCCTTCGACGAAGCGCACCGTGACCTCCTCGCGCTTGACTTCGACCTCGTCCTTCCAGAAGGCCACGCCCATGATCGGCTGCACGATCTTCATGCCGCTGTTCAGGTGTTCCAGGTCTTTCGCCTCGTGCGTGGCGCCGAGCATGTTGGAGTCGGTCGAGTAGGCCTTCTCGGCCGACATCTTGTAGGCGAAGCCGGCCTTCTGCATGAATTCGGACATCTCGGCGCGGCCGCCCAATTCGTCGATGAAGACCTGGTCCAGCCAGGGCTTGTAGATCTTCAGCGCCGGGTTGGTGAGCAGGCCGTAGCGGTAGAAGCGCTCGATGTCGTTGCCCTTGTAGGTGCTGCCGTCGCCCCAGATGTGGACGTCGTCTTCCTTCATGGCCGACACCAGCATGGTGCCGGTGACCGCGCGGCCCAGCGGCGTGGTGTTGAAGTAGGTGACGCCGGCGGTGGTCACGTGGAAGGCGCCGGCCTGCAGCGCGGCAAGGCCTTCGGCGGCGAGCTGCGTGCGGCAGTCGACCAGCCGCGCCTTCTCGGCGCCGTAGAGCATGGCCTTGCGCGGAATCTCGTCGTAGTCGGGCTCGTCCGGCTGGCCCAGGTTGGCGGTGTAGGCGTAGGGAATGGCGCCCTTGTTGCGCATCCAGTGCAGGGCCGCGCTGGTGTCGAGGCCGCCGGAAAAGGCGATGCCGACCTTCTGGCCGGCGGGAACGTTCTGAAGAATGGTCGACATGCAGGAATCCCGGTTCAGCCGAAATGGCAGATGTAGCTGTAGGGCTCGCCGCTCACGCGGATCTGGAAGCTCGAGTTGCCCGGCACGCTGAATTTTTCGCCCGGGCCCGAGCTTGCCCATTCGCTGCTGCCGGAGAGCAGGTATTCGCAGCGGCCGCCGGTGCCTTCCATGACTTCGGGCGCGCCGGTGTTGAAGGTGAGGGTGGACGGAAGGATCACGCCCACCGATTTCTTGCTGCCGTCGGCGAGCGTGAGGCTATGGCTCACGCACTTGCCGTCGAAATACACGTTCGCCTTGGTCGCTACCGCGGCGCTGTGAAGGGATTCGGTTGTCGTCATGGGAAGGAAGGCCTGGCGCCGGTGGAAAGCCCGTGATTTTAGGCTGTGCCGGCAGGCCCTCCGGCCCGGGGCTCAGCGCCAGCGGCCGTGGTAGCCGCCGCGATAGCCGCCGCCCCATCCGCGCGAGTAGCCGAGGTTGAGCGAAATGCCCACCGGCGGATAGATGTAGGGCTGCGGATAGTAGGCGGGCGCCACATACACCGGGGCTGGGGCATAGTAGACGGGCGCCGGCTGCGTGTAGACCGGAACCGGCTGGCTGTAGACCGGCGCCGGAGCGCCGCCGCCCGAGACCACCACGCCCGGCTCAGGCACCACGTTGTTCCAGTCGGGCTGGCCGCCGTCGACGGGGCTCGGCGCCAGCTGGGGCTGAGGCGCCACGGGCGAGGTGGTGGCGACGCCGTAGCCGCCGACCTCGATCGGGATGCTGGCGCCGGGGCGGGTGTCACTGACCGTGGTGTAGTGCCGGCCGCCGTACTCGTAGGTGACGTTGTAGCGGGTGGTGCCGGTCGCTTCGTGCGAGGGCGTGGCCGAGATCACGCGGGCCCAGACCTGCTCCGCCTGGGCCAGGCTGGCGGTGCCGGCCAGCGCTGCCAGGAGCGAAAGGGCCGTGAGGTTGCGAATGGTTTTTTGCGTGCGCATGTCGGAACTCCTGAGGGTTGGGGCGCAGGCCCCGCTGAAGCCGGTTGGACGCAAGCCGCTGGCCAGGGTTCAACCGTTTACACGGCGTGGTCTTTCTTCCATTGGGCGGCGTCGAACCCTGTGCTAACGCCGTGTTGCGGGCCCCAGTTGACCACCGGGCGCTTGATCAGGCTGGGGTTGGCGAGCAGCGCCGCACGCGCCGAGGCGGCATCGACCACCGACGCGCGCGTTTCGTCGTCGAGCCGCCGCCAGGTGGTGCCGCGGCGGTTGACCAGGGCCTCCCAGCCGGGCGCGCGCAACCACTGGTCGAGCTCGTCCTCGGGCACGCCTTCTTTCTTGAAATCGTGGAATCGGTAGGCCACGCCGTGCTCGTCGAGCCAGGCGCGGGCGCGTTTGACGGTGTCGCAGTTCGTGATGCCATAGAGCGTTGTCATCCCGCGATGATGCCCGCGCGGCGGGTCGGCGACAATTCCGGGCTCCATGAAAAGCCTTGCCGACTGGCTCGCGCACGCCGAGCGCCTGCATCCCAAGAACATCGAGCTCGGGCTCGACCGCGTGCGCGCGGTCGCCCTGAAGCTCGGCCTCGCATTCGACTGCCCGGTGATCACCGTGGCCGGCACCAACGGCAAGGGCTCGACCTGCGCGATGCTGGAGTCGATCCTCGCCCATGCGGGCTACCGCACGGCGGTGTTCACTTCGCCGCACCTGGTGCGCTTCGAGGAGCGGCTGCGGCTCTCGGGCGAGGCGGTCGACGGCAATGCGCTGTCGGCGCATTTCGAGGCGGTGGAGCAGGCCCGCGGCGAGGTCGCGCTGACGTATTTCGAGTTCACGACGCTGGCCATCCTGCTGTGCACGGCGGCGAGCAAGCCCGACGTCGCGATCCTCGAAGTCGGCCTGGGCGGCCGGCTGGATGCGGTCAACATCGTCGACGCCGACTGCGCCGTGATCACCAGCATCGACCTGGACCACATGGATTTTCTCGGGCCGGATCGCGAAAGCATCGGCTTCGAGAAGGCCGGCATCATGCGCGCCGGCCGCCCTGCGATCGTCAGCGACCCGATGCCGCCGCAAAGCGTGATCGATCATGCAGAAGCCATCGGCGCCGACCTCTGGCGCGTGGGCCGCGACTTCAACGTCTCGGGCGACAAGCAGCAGTGGGGCTGGAGCGGGCGCGGCCGGCGCTACAGCGGGCTGGCCTACCCGGCACTGCGCGGCGCCAACCAGCTGGTCAACGCGGCCGGCGTGCTGGCCGCGCTGGAATCGCTGCGGCAGCGGCTGCCTGTCACCGCACAGGCCGTGCGCACCGGCCTCGCGATGGTCGAGCTGCCGGGGCGCTTCCAGATCGTTCCGGGCGAGCCGGCGCTGGTGCTCGACGTGGCGCACAACCCGCACGCGGTCGCGGCGCTGACGGAGAACCTCGACGCGATGGGCTTCTATCCGACCACCCATGGCGTGTTCGGCGTGATGGCGGACAAGGACCTGGCGCCCATGTTCGCCCGCATCGGGCCCTTGATCGACCGCTGGTACTTCACCGATCTGCCCACCGCGCGCGCGGCCAAGGCGGCCGATCTGCTGGCCCGGTGGCAGGCGCAGAACACGCGCGCCGATGCCTCCGCCAGCGTGCACGCCGCACCGATGGAGGCACTGCAGGCGGCCATCGATCGCGCGGGCCCCGCTGATAGAATCGTCGTCTTCGGATCGTTCTTCACAGTGGGTGGTGTGCTCGAGCACGGAACACCTCGTCTCGGGGCCAGGCACTTGTCGCCGGGCTCCTGATTGGCCTGATCTCCGGCGCCTTTTCCAACTCACGCTGCACTCCATCAGGGAAACGAATTACATGGCGTTCTTCAAGTTCCGCAGCCGCGGTCCGCAGGCCAACGAAGGGCGAAACGCCAGCGTCGCAGCGGCGCCGGCGGAAAGTATCGAGGCGATGCGCCGCCGCGCGCGGCACCGGCTTCTGGGCGCCGCGGTGCTGGTGCTGGTCGGCGTGATCGGCTTCCCCTTGTTGTTCGACACCCAGCCTCGCCCCGTGTCGGTCGACATCCCGATCGAGATTCCGGATCGCAGCAAGACCAAGCCGCTCGCCCCGCCTTCGACGCCCGCGCCCACATCGACCACCGCGCCGTCGACCGGCGCGAGCACCGGTGCCACCGCGCCCTCCGGCGGCGGCATGATCACCGAATCGGCGGACGGCGCCGAGATCCCGCCGTCCAGGCCGGCACCCGCGGCGCCGCCCGCCGACACCAAGCCGGCCGCACCGGTTGCCGAAGCGAAACCGGAACCCAAGCCGGAGCCCAGGCCGAAGCCGGAGGCCAAACCCGAAGCGAAGGCCGAGGCCAAGCCCGACAAGCCGCCCGCCAAGCCGGCCGACGACGGCAATCGCGCCCGTGCCTTGCTCGAAGGCAAAGCCGCCGCCGCAGCAGCAGCCAAGCCCGCCGTCGCAGCCGACGAAAGCGGCCGCTTCGTCGTCCAGGTCGGCGCCTTCGCCGATGCCGACAAGGCGCGCGAGGTGCGGCAGAAGCTGGAAAAGGCCGGGCTCAAGACTTACACCAACGTCGCGAAGACGGCCGATGGCGAGCAGCGTACGCGTGTGCGCGTCGGCCCCTTCGGCACACGCGCCGAGGCGGACAAGGCGGCGAGCCGCGTCAAGGGCTTGTCTTTGTCGGCCTCCGTCCTCAGCTTGTAGAACTGGCGTGGCGCTCTTCGACTGGATCGCCATCGTGTTGCTGGTGGTGTCGATGCTGTTCGGCCTGGTGCGCGGCCTGGTGTTCGAGGTGATTTCGCTGGCGGGCTGGGTGGCGGCCTTCTTCTGCGCGCAGTGGCTGGCGGACGATGCGGGGGCCTGGCTGCCCTTCGGAGACCCGGCGGCCACCTGGCGCTATGCGGCCGGATTCGTGCTGGTGTTCGTGGCGGTGGCTTTCGGCGTGGGGCTGGTCGCAGCGATCACGCGCAAGCTCATCGCGGCCGTGGGGCTGCGGCCGGTGGATCGCGTGCTGGGCGCGGCCTTCGGCGTGGCGCGCGGGGCGGTCGCCCTGCTGGCCATGGCAGTCGTGGTTCATTTGCTGGCGTTGGGCGACAGTGTCTGGTGGCACGAATCGCGCAGCGCCATTGTTCTCGATGCGGCATTGCAGGGCCTGAAACCCGCGCTGCCTGAAAAGTTGGCAAGCTACCTGCCCTGAGAGGATCGCTTCATGTGTGGAATCGTCGGCGTTGTCAGCAACGCACCCGTCAACCAGCTGCTCTATGACGCGCTGTTGCTGCTGCAGCACCGCGGCCAGGACGCGGCCGGCATCGTCACCCTGCTGGAACGCAAGTTCTTCATGCACAAGGCCAAGGGCATGGTGCGCGACGTGTTCCGCACGCGCAACATGCGGGCGCTGCCGGGCAGCGTCGGGCTGGGGCAGGTGCGCTATCCGACTGCCGGCAATGCCTACAGCGAGGAAGAGGCGCAGCCCTTCTACGTGAACGCCCCCTTCGGCATCGTGCTGGTGCACAACGGCAACCTCACCAATGCGCATGCGCTGCGCGCAGAGCTGTTCTCGACCGACCATCGCCACACCAATACCGAGAGCGATTCCGAAGTGCTGCTCAACGTGCTGGCGCACGAGCTCGACCGCGCGACGCGCGACGGCATGCTCACTTCCGAGACGCTGTTCGCCGCCGTGCGCAACGTGCACCGGCGGCTGCGCGGCTCCTATGCCGTGGTGGCGCTGATTTCAGGCCACGGTCTGCTCGCGTTCCGCGACCCTTACGGCATCCGGCCGCTGGCGATGGGCCGCAACGCCGACGGCACCGTGATGGTGGCCAGCGAGTCGGTGGCGCTCGAAGGCTCGGGCCATGTGTTCGAACGCAACATCGCGCCTGGCGAGGCCGTGTTCGTCGACCTGCAGGGCCAGGTGCACGCCGAGCAGTGCGCCGAGGCGCCGACTCTGAACCCGTGCATCTTCGAATTCGTCTACCTCGCGCGGCCCGACTCGGTGCTCGATGGCATCTCGGTCTACCAGGCGCGGCTGAACCTGGGCGAAACGCTGGCCAAGCGCGTGGTCTCGACGGTGCCGCCGAACGAGATCGACGTGATCATCCCGATCCCCGAATCGAGCCGCCCGAGCGCGACGCAGCTGGCGCACCTGCTGGGCGTTCCGTACCGCGAAGGCTTCGTGAAGAACCGCTACGTGGGCCGTACCTTCATCATGCCGGGGCAGGGCGTGCGCAAGAAGTCGGTGCGCCAGAAGCTCAACGTGATCGCGAGCGAGTTCAAGGGCCGCAACGTGCTTCTGGTCGACGACTCGATCGTGCGCGGCACCACCAGCCGCGAGATCGTGCAGATGGCGCGCGAGGCCGGCGCACGCAAGGTCTATCTCGCCAGCGCGGCGCCGCCGGTGCGCTACCCCAACGTCTACGGCATCGACATGCCGACCAAGGACGAGCTGGTTGCGCACGACCGCACCATCGAAGAGATCCGCGAGCTGATCGGCTGCGACGCGCTGATCTACCAGGACGTCGAAGGCATGAAGCGCGCCATCCTGAAGGCCATGCCGGGCACGGCGGGGACGCTGAAGCTCGACGGCTTCGATGCCTCGTGCTTCGATGGCGTCTACGTGACCGGCGACATCGACACCGAGGCCATCACGCGCATGAACGGCAACCGTCCCCGCATCGAGGAAACCGAGGAAGACTCCTCGCGCCTCGCGCTGCCCAATCTGAGCGAATAGAAGAAGAACCACGACGTGACCGATCGATCCCTGCCCCCCGGCCTGCACCGCGACACGCTCGCGGTGCGCACGGCGCTGGAACGAAGCCAGTACGGCGAGAACTCGGAGGCGCTCTTCCTCACGAGCAGCTTCGTGCAGCCCGATGCCGAGACCTCGGCGCGCCGCTTCGCTGGCACCGAGGAGGGCTTCACCTATACGCGCACCTCGAACCCGACGGTGGCGAGTTTCGAGCAGCGCCTGGCCGCGCTCGAAGGCACCGAAGCCGCGATCGGCGCGTCCAGCGGCATGGCTGCGATCCTCATGATGTGCATGGGGCTGCTCAAGGCCGGCGACCACGTGGTGTGCTCGCGCTCGGTGTTCGGCTCCACGCTCAACCTGATCGGGCGCGAGTTCGGCAAGTTTGGCGTCGAGACCACCTTCGTCTCGCAGACCGATGTCGCCGAATGGAAGGCGGCCATGCGGCCGAGCACCAAGCTGCTCTTCGCCGAGACGCCGACCAACCCGCTGACCGACGTGTGCGACATCCGCGCGCTGGCCGATCTCGCGCACGATGCAGGTGCGCTGCTCGCGGTCGACAACTGCTTCTGCTCGCCGGCGCTGCAGCGGCCGACCGAGCTCGGGGCCGACCTCGTGATCCATTCGGGCACCAAGTACCTCGAAGGGCAGGGCCGCGTGCTGGCCGGGGCCATCTGCGGCCCCGCGAAGCTCGTCAACGACGTATTCGGCCCGGTGGTGCGCACCGCGGGCATGGCGCTGTCGCCCTTCAACGCCTGGGTCGTTCTCAAGGGGCTCGAAACGCTGGGCATCCGCATGCAGGCGCATTGCGCCGCTGCGCTCGCGCTCGCGCAATGGCTCGAAACGCAGCCGGGCATCACGCGCGTCTACTACCCGGGCCTGGCCTCGCATCCGCAGCACGAGCTCGCGATGCGCCAGCAGTCGGGGCAGGGCGGGGCGGTGGTGTCCTTCGACGTGCAGGGCGGCGATCCCACAGCGGCGCGCGCCAACGCTTTTCACGTGATCGACAGCACGCGCGTGCTGAGCATCACCGCCAACCTGGGCGACACCAAGACCACCATCACCCATCCGGCCACCACCTCGCACGGCCGCCTCACCGAGGCGCAGCGCCAGGCGGCCGGCATCGGCCAGGGCCTGGTCCGCGTGGCGGTCGGGCTGGACCATATCGACGACATCAAGGCCGACCTGCTGCGCGGCTTGAGCACCCTCGCATGACGCAAAAGACCCGCACCCGCTTCGCTCCCTCGCCGACCGGCTTCATCCACCTCGGCAACATCCGCTCCGCCCTCTACCCATGGGCCTTCGCGCGCTCCACGGGCGGCGACTTCGTCCTGCGCATCGAGGACACCGACGTCGAGCGTTCGTCGCAGGCGGCCGTCGACGTGATCCTCGAAGGCATGCAATGGCTGGGCCTCGATCATGACGAGGGCCCCTACTACCAGATGCAGCGCATGGACCGCTACAAGGCGGTGCTGGCCGAGCTGCAGGCCGCGGGCCAGCTCTATCCCTGCTACATGAGCGTGGCCGAGCTCGACGCGCTGCGGGAGAAGCAGATGGCCGCCAAGCAGAAGCCGCGCTACGACGGCACCTGGCGCCCCGAGCCCGGCAAGACGCTGCCCCCAGTGCCCGAAGGCGTGCAGCCGGTGCTGCGCTTTCGCAATCCGCAGGGCGGCGTGGTGGCCTGGGACGACAAGGTCAAGGGCCGCATCGAGATCGGCAACGACGAGCTCGACGACCTCGTGATCGCGCGCCCCGACGGAACGCCCACCTACAACTTCTGCGTGGTGGTCGACGACATCGACATGGCCATCACGCACGTGATCCGCGGCGACGACCACGTCAACAACACGCCGCGCCAGATCAACATCTTCCGTGCGCTCGGCAAGGAGCCGCCGGTCTATGCCCACCTGCCGACCGTGCTCAACGAGCAGGGCGAGAAGATGAGCAAGCGCAACGGCGCCAAGCCCGTCACGCAGTTCCGCGACGAAGGCTTCCTGCCCGATGCGATGGTCAACTACCTCGCGCGCCTCGGCTGGAGCCATGGCGACGACGAGATCTTCACGCGCGCGCAGTTCATCGAGTGGTTCAACCTCGACCACCTGGGCCGCAGCGCGGCGCAGTTCGACGAGGCCAAGCTGCGCTGGGTCAATGCGCAGCATCTGAAGGCGATGGCCGACGACGCGCTGGCGCCGCTGGTCGCGTCGCAACTGCAGAAGCGCGGCATCGCTGCCGACGATCGGCTGCCTGCGATCTGCGGCCTCTTCAAGGACCGCTGCGACACCACGGTCGCGCTCGCGAACTGGGCCGCGGCCTTCTACGCCGACGTCGCGCCGAGCGAAGCCGATCGCGCGCAGCATGTGACCGAGGCCGTGCGCCCCGCGATCGCCACGCTGGCCGACAAGCTCGCAAGCGTCGCGTGGGACAAGGCCGCGATCGCAGCCGCCATCAAGGAAGTGCTGGCCGCGCATGGCCTCAAGATGCCCGCGCTCGCGATGCCGGTGCGCGTGCTCGTGATGGGAACGCCACAGACGCCGTCGCTCGACGCGGTGCTCTCGCTCTTTTCTCGTGAAACAGTCGTCACGAGATTGAAAGCAGCCTGATTTTTCAGGCTATAATTTGAGGCTCGACACCCAAGGGGGTATAGCTCAGCTGGGAGAGCGCTTGCATGGCATGCAAGAGGTCAGCGGTTCGATCCCGCTTACCTCCACCATCAGGGCGTCGAGAAACAAGCGCTGATCGCAGCGCGGTTCCGAAGGTTTTGACCCTATCGTCTAGAGGCCTAGGACACCACCCTTTCACGGTGGCTACCGGGGTTCGAATCCCCGTAGGGTCGCCAGTTTTCACCGCTCGGTGAAGCGGGCACAAGTCGCAGCACTTGGCTCCATATGGAGCGAACGTTGTCTACCAGGAGTGGTAGTTCAGTTGGTTAGAATACCGGCCTGTCACGCCGGGGGTCGCGGGTTCGAGTCCCGTCCACTCCGCCAGATTCCTCAAAGAGATCAATGGGTTGCAGCTTCATCGCTGTGACCCATTTTTGTTTTTGGAATCTTGGCACTATGCATGCGACGAGTTGAAGGTGCCGCGCTCCAGGATGCCTGTGCGCGCCAAGGGCACACGAGTGCAAAAGTCCAGCGGGAAGACATGCTGACGGCCGAGCCCAAGCCGCTTCAGGCTGCGCCGGATTTCGGATGGCGAATCATTCTTCGAAAACAGGACGCGACCTCCCGTGGTCAGAAGCGCAACCGCCGCTATGTCGAGGCCGGCATGTGTGTCGCAGAACATCACGCCAGGATAGACACGCCCGTTGGCCAGCTTGAGGACAGCGGCCACACTGAGTGAGAAGCCGTCGGCCGGCACTTCGGAGGTTGGCACGGGCTTCACCCAGGTTTCGTCCTGTTCGTCGACTTCCTCTTCGTCCATGGCGAACTCCCACACGGGGAACGCCTCGAGGTCCGAGGCCGTGAGTTCGTCGACCGGCTTGCGTGTGGCGATGGTGGCTTGCATGCGTTGCGTTCCAAGGGAGAGGTCTGTCAGGTGTCAGTTGTGATCTCATTCCAGGACTGAGCTTCGTACCCGACGAGCCAATTGATCGCGTGGTGACGTTCCTGTACGACCTCGATGTCCACCGCCGGCTCACTTGCACGGTGGCTTGGCTCTTTCGTCCTCTGCCTTGCGAGTGCGTGGAGCGTTTGAAGGTCGACCGCTGCGTCGAACAGTTCGTCCTCCGATCGAAGGCGAGCGGATTCGCGAAACACGGCAAGCGACTGATCTCCGTACGGCGGCAGCAGTTCCTCCAGCGTTCCGAGGCGGCACTGCTCCGCAGGAGACGGTATCTCCTCAATCTTGCAGAGAGCCCACAGGAGAACGAGGAGCCGCTCGCTTTGCCACGACATGTTGGCAACTTGCTTGGCGTTGCGGGCATCCATTCCAAGCAAGGAACGCTCTTCCGGCGTGAGCGCCGTTTCGAGATTCGACTCGTGCAACCATGCAACAAGCTCGGCTGCCGGTGCTCCAAAGCTCGCGGCTACGGCAGCACCCAAGGCAAGTGTGCGGTCCAGCACCTCGCCAAGCGAGCGCGGTACGTCGCCTTCTTCACCCCCGATCTCAATCGACCGCTGTGTCATGACACCAAAGGGCCAAACCGCCGAGCGACCAGTACGACGAAGAGAAGGACCCAGATCGCCGACCCCATGACGGCGGCCAGCCAGTCCTTCCATCCGATGGAGCCTGGGTACATGCGACCGAGAACAATGGGACTCGATGCGGCTTCATAGAGCGACCAACCTCCTATGGCAACGAAGATGGCCAGGCCCCACGTGCTGCCGCTTGAGGCTGAGTTGTAGGCAAATGCCGCGACGGCTGTGACGGCAACGAACCAAACCACGCTGATCCACAGGAACCCCTTTGCCATTTCGCTCTTCTCTTCCCCTTGCACCGATGGCTCGACCTTCTCCACGGCCAAGAGTAGGGCGGGCAGGGGTTTGCCTCCTAGCAGCGAAGCCGCAAGCAGCACGGCGCGAACGCCAGACCAAATGAGAAAGATATACAGCACCAGACTTGTTGATGGCATGCGAGAAACCCAATGTTTGACATGCGCGGCTGGCCGAGCATAGGCGACGTTCAGGATTCGACCTCAGGCTCGCGCCCACAATGAACTACCCAGCGGAGAGCACAAAGCCACGAAGCCAAGCGCATTGAGAACGACCGTTGCCCAGAATACGCTGCGGAACTCAGCCTTGGTGGACTTGTGACGCAAGAGCTGTTGCGCGAGGAGCGCGCCTGGCCATCCGCCAGCAAGGGCCAGAAGGTGAAGAGTGCTTTCCGACGTGCGCCAAGCTTGGCGGCGTGCAGCCGACTTGTCGACTGCGTATGCCAGGAACGTCAGCGCACTGCCCACGACGTAGACAGCGGCAAACCAGAGAGGCGGTCTCCAGAGCAAGCTGACTGCGACGAACAGGATCAAGAAGACAGGAATGGCGAACAGCGAGGCGGTTCCCCACTGTGCCGGAGGTTCGCCACGCGCATTGGGGCGCCTGCGGACGGGCTGCACGGGCGCAACGTTCTTTGCACGCTTCTTGCCCTGAGGCCCGAGTTCAATCTCGAACGAGAACACCTGATTGATCTGCGGCCGGCCAGTTCGGGCCTTGAACGCCTTGACGTGGACGAAGATCTCTTGTCCGCCTTGACTGGACTCGATGAATCCGAAGCCGCGTTCGTCGTTCCATGTCTTGAGAGTTCCTTCAAAGCGCATGTCGGGAGTCGTGATGAGGGCCTAGCGCTTGGCGTGAGGAGCGGGCGACGTGGAAGTACTCGTGCGAGACGGGCGGGATGACAGGATAACTTGGCGTCCAGCTCGAAGAGATCCTCGAATCAGTAGTTAAGTTCTACCTTTGTGCGGCCGAGCATTTTTCGGTCGCGGCTGCGCGAATCCTCTGTTGCCAAAAATTGACGAGTTGCCCGAGTTTCCCGTGCAGAAGACGTGCGCATCAGCGCTGCTCGCCCCACACTTGAGCCTGTCGCAAAAAGAGGCTGCCATGGAAAATCTGGATCTGGAAACGATCGAGAAAGCAAGAACCGCCATCGAAGAGGTGATTGCGGGTCGAAGTCTTGGGGTGCAGGCCGTGCCCTACTTTGCTCCCACCGATCTGGGCGTCCTCCCTTCATCCCAGCAGGAGGCGGAACTTCGGCTCAAGGAAGAGAACGATTACGGCAATCGCGTACGTGCCGGCATCCACATGAGCCTGAGTGCCGCAGAGGCCGCGCTGCGGGTTGCCGAGACCTTGCTGAGGGACGCCGCCTACTTCACGCTGAGCGAGCGCAAGCAGGAGCTCGCCAAGTGCGCGAACCGCGCGCGAAGGGCAAGCGCCTCCGCATCGCATGCGGCGGCCGTTCTTGCCGGGGAAGAAGCCCCGAAGACCGATGCGATGATGGAGATCAAACGGCTCGGGTCCGCCATGTTTCAGCGTTTCGGCCAGGTCCCCGAAGACAAGCCCTAGGCCGCCGGCAATACCGAGGGATTGAGCGCTTCTTTCAACCTTCCTTCGGCGAACTGGTTGATGTGGTCGAAGGCGATGCCGAAATGGCGCCCGAGCTGAGTGCGCCGCTGCTGGCGCTCGGCGAGCAGATCGGTGCGGCATTCCGGGATACGCCGTTTGCCAGATGAATTTCCGTGAGGGCAAACCTAAGCTGAGTCCGCACCAGCAAGGAGAAGCCCATGGAATATCCCGGACGCGTCGTCAAGCTCGGGGAGGTGGATGCCTCGGTCGTTCAGGCCGTGCGCGGCCAGCTCGATCGAATGATGGCGGGCGAAAGCAATCTCGATCCGCAGGGCACCGCATTCGACGCCGACATGAAGCGCGTGGTCAAGCTCTTCCAGGCCCGCCATGTCGATCCGGCAGGCCGTCCGTTGAAGCAGGACGGCGAGATCGGCTCGCTGACCTGGGGCGCCCTGTTCGGCCTGGACACCATCGCATCCGACAACGTTGCGGGCAGTGATCTGCTGGCGCAAGTGCTGGCGGTCGCGGCAGGCGAAGAGGCGAAGGAAGTGCGCGAGATCCCGATGAACTCGAATCGCGGCCCCGACGTCGAAAAGTACCTCGCGCGGACAGGGGCGTCACCCGGCTTGCCGTGGTGCTGCGCCTTCGTCTACTACTGCTTCGACGAGGCGTCGAAGAAGCTGGGCCGGCCGAAGAATCCCATGGTGCGCACCGCCGGTTGTCTCGATCACTGGAACAAGGCGCCTTCCAGAGGCGCGGCACGCATCCGCGCGGCCGAGGCCACGGACGACCCGACGTTGGTGAAGCCCGGAATGATCTTCATCATGGACCACGGAAAGGGCCGCGGCCACACCGGCCTGGTCGATGCGGTCGAAGCCGGCATGCTGAACACCATCGAGGGCAATACCGATGCGAGCAAGACGCGCGAAGGCGGCGGCGTCTACCGGCTGACCCGCAAGGTAGGGGAGATCAACAAGGGCTTCATCGACTACACGCTGGTCGGCTGAGAGGAGGCCGTTGTCGCATGTTTGCTAGCCATTCGGCGCCCATCGAATGGTGGATGCGCGCGCCGATTGTCGTGCGTAGGATTTCTCGATCGCCTTTGCCATCAGTGGCCGGTCGAAGAAGAGCACTGTGTGCTTATGTCCACCAAAGAAGAGTGAGGATGTCATGGTCAAGCCCAGCGCAACGGGGAATTCGTCTGCCCACGGGATCAAGATCGCCATCAAGTCCTTCGGGCCCACCAGCGAAGAACTGGCGTCGATCGGCGAGCGCTTGTCGCTCAATCCCGCGCTGCTCGACTACGTCGGGCATTCCAGGGCACGGCTCCTGTACGTCGAGGCGCTGGAGGAAGCCGATCCGGCCAAAGGCGGCAGGCCCAAACCGCCGAGCGCGTTCCGTGCCACCCTGTATGACGACAAACGTCATCGCACAATCTTGGCCGAAGGGCTGCTCAGCGCGCCGCGCAAACTGTCGCTGACCGAATCGGCCCTTCCCCCGCCGCCGTCGGATGCCGAATTCGCCGCTGCCGTCAAGATCGTGCGCCGTGATGCAGCCTTGGGTGCTGCTCTCGCTGGCGGCCAGTCAGAGCCATACCAGCCGATCCCGGCTCTTTCGCTGACCGAGTTGCCCGACGGAAGCATCGAACGCCGTATCGCCGTCGGCTTGCTCCCCCGGGGCCCCAACGCGGAGCACGAGATCGTCGCTGTCGATCTAGCGGCGCGCGCAGTGACTCGATTCGAGGGGCGTGCGCCTGGCAACGCGCGTCCTCACGGAGGCGGGTTGTGCGGCGTGCCGCATGATGCCAATCAGGCCACGGCCGCCAAGGGCACGGCCGGCCAAGTCTGGGTGACAGTGACTCAAGGCGGCCAGACCCTGTGGCGCTTCCTCGCCGTACGCCCGGCCGCGTCAAGTGGCACTAACGGCTCGGGCATCGAACTGCGCTTCGTCGACTACAAGGGCAAGCGCGTTCTGTACCGAGCCCATGTGCCGATCCTGAACGTCAAATACGACGCGGACGCCTGTGGTCCCTATCGCGACTGGCAATACCAGGAAGGAATGATCCAGGCACAAGGCATCGACGTGGCACCGGGCTTCCGTCTCTGTTCGGCGCCCGCCTCGACCATCATGGACACGGCCTCCGACACCGGGAATTTTCTCGGGGTCGGCATCTACGTGCGCGGCAACGAGGTAGTCCTCGTGAGTGAAATGGAAGCGGGCTGGTACCGCTACGTCAGTGAGTGGCGCCTTGGCACCAACGGCACCATTCGACCGCGCTTTGGTTTTGCCGCCGTCGAGAGCCAGTGCGTGTGCAACGTGCACCATCACCATGTCTACTGGCGCCTGGACTTCGATATTCGGACCGCGGGCAACAATCAAGTGCGAGAGTTCAATGATCCGCCCTTGGTCGGATCGAGCAAGTGGCACACCAAGTCATTCGAGATCCGCAGGGCGCGCGACTTTGCGCGCAAGCGCAAGTGGCGCGTGGAGAACACCGTCAGCCGGGAGGGCTACGACATCATCCCGAACGCGAGCGACGGGGTCGCCGGCGCCGAGCCAGATGCGCCCTTTGGTCGCGGAGACGTCTGGATACTGCGCTACCGGGGTAGCGAGATCGATGACGGTTCCGTCGCGATTGGCCCGCCGTACGAGGCCGACATCGATCGATGGGTCAATGGCGAGGCCATATCGAACCACGATGTCGTGGTCTGGTATGGCGCGCATTTCACGCATGACGTGAACCATGCCGGCCCGGCCCACCCTGATCACATCGTTGGGCCCGACCTGAAGCCAGTCAACTGGTAGTTGCGGCAGATACTCCTCTCAACGCACTAGCTAGCCCTGCAGCGCGGCGATCAATGGGCAAGACACCCTGCCGCGGCTCGCGCAGCAGTCGTCCACCAACTTGGCCAGGACCGACTCGATGCGATGCAGGTCCGCCAGCTTGGCACGCACATCGGCGAGTTTTTGCTCCGCGAGTTGGCGCGCCTCGTCGCAATGCGCGCCATCGTCCAGGGTGAGCAAACCGGCGACCTCGTCGAGGCTGAAGCCCAGGCGCTGGGCAGACTTGACGAATCGGACCCGCGCCACATCGGCCTTGCCGTAGCGCCGGATGCTGCCGTATGGCTTCCCCGGTTCCGGCAGCAGTCCCTTGCGCTGGTAGAACCGAATAGTCTCCACATTGACGCCGGCCCTCTCAGCGAAGGCGCCGATCCTCAGGGTGTCAATCTCCTGTTCCATGCCGCTTGACTCCGTACTTGGGTACGGGAGTATTGTGAACTTATCGAACAGCCAAGGACCCGATCAATGGAATGGATCACGCGTGTGGCCGACAAGGCCGGTGCCTTGGGCAGCGTTGTCTCTGCAGCGTCGTGCCCGGCCTGCTTTCCGGCCCTGGCGGGCCTCGGCGCCGCCGCAGGCCTGGGCATCTTCAGCGCGTACGAGGGCCTGTTCCTCAACACCCTGCTCCCACTGTTCGCGGCCGTCGCGCTGGTCGCCAACGCCGTCGGCTGGTTCAGCCATCGTCAGTGGCATCGCAGCCTGCTGGGCATGATCGGCCCGGCGATCGTGCTCGCGGCCATGCTGCTGTTCTTCGGCCAGTGGTGGACCGCCAGGCTGCTGTACACGGGGCTGGCCTTCATGGTCGGCGTCTCGCTGTGGGATCTTTTGTCGCCCGCGAACAAGCACTGCAGCACAGATGGCTGCGGGACCGGGCAGGCGCGCCCATGACGGGAGGACAGAACTCGCGCAGCGCCTTGGTTCTCGACTCGGTGCTGACATGCCCGCACTGCGGCCACTCGAAACGCGAGGACATGCCCGTCGACGCCTGCCAGTTTTTCTATGAATGCGAGAGCTGCAAGACCCTGCTGCGACCGCAGCCCGGCGATTGCTGCGTGTTCTGCTCGTTCGGCTCGGTGAAGTGCCCGCCGGTCCAGGCGCGGAGGCAATGCTGCGGGGAGGGCCTGGGCGCCATCCCCGCAGATCGTGCCCAGATTACTTGACCGCCGCCACGACGTAGCCATTGGATGGAGGGGTTTGTGCCTCACAGCCACCGGCGAACCCTTTCCTTGTATGCGGCGTACTCTGGACCAAACAGCGAGGACAACGCGCGCTCCTCAGGCTTGATCTGGAATTCGTTGATGTAGAGCACGAACACGGGCACAAAGAGCAAGGTCCACACGTTTGACAAGTACACGGCCCACGCAAGCAGGTAGAGCAGAAGGCTGAGGTACATGGGATTGCGTGTGAAGCGAAAGGCAGCGTTGGTGACCAGAGACGATGTAGCCATAGGCTTGATTGGATTCATCGTGGTTCTTGCTCGCCAGAAGGAGACCATGCCCGAGACGCCGAAAACCAGGCCAACTGAAGCAAGAACAAGGGCAACCGATACGCGAGGGCCAGACGGCACTTCAAGCGGCGCGACCAGTGAGGACACGAGCCACATGAGGACGCCGAAAAGCAGCGCCACTGCAGGAGGCGGGACCTTCAGCTCAAGCGAGTTCATGGGGCTGCAACAACGCACGCTGCTCGTGCTCTTTACGCACTCCGTACGGGGTCCTGCCCCGCGGCTTGTACACCGACAGCACGGCGGGCACGAGCAACACCAGCAGGCCGACGGCGGCGATCAACTCCATCGCGAGATAGGCGGCGCGCGCCATTTGAGCGTTTTGACTGGTCACACCGGCAATGGCGAGAGCCAGGAAGCTGGCGATCGCGCCGAGCAAGCCGACCGAGGAGACGACATGTACGATGAGCGCGAACTTGCGGAGGCGGGGTGTCATGTCGTCACGTATATTGGGGTGATGCCGAAGCTGTGGAACGAGACGATCGAAGCGCACCGTCGCGACCCGCGCGGCCCTATTGGCGGCGCTGCCGTGCTCCCAGCACGCGGCGATATGCAGCGAGGTAGTTCGCCATCATCTGTGCCGCCGAGTACTGCAGAGCGTTCTCCAATCCCAAGGCGCGCATCTCCTCAAATCGCCCAGCCGCCTGCTCGATGGCCTGGGCCATGGCTTCGGGATTGTGTGGATCCACGTAGCACACGCCAGGGCCTCCGATCTCATTCATCGGCGCCAGGTCGGACGTGAAGACCGGGCAGCCGCAGGCCTGCGCCTCGATCAACGGCCAGCCGAACCCTTCCTGCAGGGAAGGGAACAACAAGGCCGTGGCCCTGGCGTAGAGCGCGCGCAGTTCCTCATGGGAGACGTGTTGCAAGGTCCTTATCCGATCCGCAACGCCATGGTGGGATGCCAAGTCGATCAGGTCTGTCTCCAAACTCGGCCCCACGAAAACCAGGTGCTGCACGATAGGAGGGCCGCCGCATGCAGCAGCACGCTGCTGCAGCGCAATGAACGTCTCGACGACCGCCTTGCGATTCTTGCGCGGCAAGTCCGAGCCGACATGGATCAGGTACTTGTCGTTTGCGCACAACCCGAAACGCTCGATCAGTGCGTCGGCTTCCTCTGGCTGGACAAGATAGAAGCTGTCGTTGAGGCCGTTGAGCACCGTTGTCACCCTACGCTCATCCGCGAACTTCAAGCCCAGCAGCTCACGTCGCGTCATGTGCGAGACGCAGGCGATCAGGTCGGCCTTCGCAAGTCCCGACGCGATGAGCCGCTGGAACACGCGTCCGCTCCAACCGACGTTCCACCCTTGCACCATGCCTCTGGCGGCCTGCACGGCGATGACATCGTGGCAGGTGATGACCGTCGGGCTGCTTTTCACCCAGCGCACGTACATACTGTTGGAGTGATCGCAAATGTGAACGACGTCCGCCCAACGCGACTGCGTAGCAAGCGTAGGGATGAAAAGGACGAACTTGTCCAAGTAGCCAAGCCACTTCCACAAGAGGGACGTTTGTGGCACGCGCTGCAGCCACCGCTTAGGCGTGAGGATGCGCAGCTCGCAACCCTGGTTCGACAACTCACGCTCAAGGACTCGCATGAAAGCTCGCATGCTGGTCTGATTGTCAGGCACATAGTTGCCTATCAGCAGGATCTTCATGGGTTGGCGGCCCTCATCGATGCCACCGGACCGCGCAGTCGCTGCAGGCCTCGATGCATTCGGTGCATCTTTCATGTGGCATCTCGATCTCCTTGGGATGTGCCGAAACTCCGGCGAGCGGGGCGGCTGATTACGACTCGGCCGCGAAATACAGACCTGTGAAGGACGGAAATGAGCGTTCCGGGTAGCCCGGCAGGTACAGCGACCGCTCGTGGACTGCCCATCGATCCCGAAGGTGGTAGCCCAGTGCTTCGATGCTGCGTATCAATCGATCGCGGTTGAAAACATGCATGGGTGCAAAACAGCCTTCGCTGATGTTCTGCGTGGTGACGAAGTCATCGCCTTCGTAGAGCGGCAGCTTGTTGAGAAGGATGTGCATGGGCGCCTCAAGGCATCGCTTGAGCAGATCGCTCGGCCGCGCATCTTCCATGTAATGAAGAGCACCTGATGAGATCCAGATGTCAGCGCCGGCGCTGGTCAGGCCCTCTTCCAGATCGTCGGTGAAGCTCAGTGCCATCGCCCCGCGTTCTGCAGCCAGCCTGCGGCCGATGGCGACCATTGCCGGAACTTCGACGATGCGCCATGTCAGCGCCGATGGCATATCGATGTATGACCGATACGCGTGGTAGTGAACGCCGACCGAGCCGCCGATATCGAGCACGCTCGCGGCGCCGTGACGAAACGCTCGGTCAAGCCACCACATCATCGGATAGTCATAGGTAAATACCTGCCGGGTCCGGACCTCGACATACTCGGTGGCCAATGTGTCGTGATTGAATCCCGGATTCGGCGGCAGCCATTCGCGCGCGGCCGCAAAGCTCTCGAACACCCCAAAATAGAAGCCGAATCCTTCCTTGGCGAGGAATTGCTGCCGCCGCCACCGCAGCAACGCGGGTCGAGCGACCGGTCCTTCCAGTAGCTCGCGCATGATCTGCGCAGCACTCGCGTGTGTCATGGGAACCTCCTTTCCGGAAGTTGCGCCGTTGCGAGCGGCGCACTCTGAGGCCTAGCGCGCCGCTTCGAGCTTGGTGATGGTGAATTTGCCGTCGATCTTCTCGGCCTGGAAACGGATCTTGTCCCCGGCCTGGACCTTGTCCAGCATAGCGTCGTCCTTCACTTGGAAGACCATCGTCATGCCAGGCATGTCGAGACTCTTCAGAGGACCATGCTTGAGCGTGAGCTTCTTGCTTTCCTTGTCCACCTTGCGGACCTCGCCCTCGGCGAGGTCGCTGGCAGCGGACGATGGCGCAGCACCTGCAGTCGGTGCGGCGGTGCCACTGCCAGTCTGTGCGGAGGCCAAACCTGGGAGGGCGAGCGCAGTAATGGTGGCGGCGAGAGCGGTACGAATGTCGATCATGTGAGTTCCTTCGATGGAGTGGGGCGAGGGTGGCGCTACTTGCGAGCGGCCTTGGTTACGTTGACGGCGCCTTTCATTCCGGCGTCGTAGTGACCCGGCTGCAGGCACGCGAAGTCGACTTTCCCGGCCTTGGTGAACTGCCAGATGATCTCGCCCGCCTTGCCGGCGGCGAGCGTCACCATGTTCGGATCGGCGTGTTCCATCTCCGGATTCTTCTTCATGACTTCGTAGTGCTCCTTCAGCTCCTTCTCGGTGCCAAGCACCAGCTCGTGCTTGAGCTTGCCGGAGTTGGTGACCACGAAGCGCACGGTCTCTCCTTGCTTCACATCGATGCTGGCCGGGCTGAAGCGCATGCCGTCGGTCATGTCGACCTTGACCGTGCGGGTCGCCTTGGCGACGACGCCGGGCTTGCCGATGCGCTCTTCGGAGTGGTGGCCGCCGGCATGCGTGCCGGCGGCATGGACGCCTGTTGTAGCCAAAGCGCTCAACGCAGCCAAAGCGGTGTAGCGGAGGGTTTTCATGAAAGTCCTTTCAGAGGGTGGTTAAAGAAGAAATCAATGGCCCGAGTGACCGCTGGGCTTGCGGACCTGGACCTCGATGTTTTTGGCGGGCATGTTTTGCGCGGGCATGGCAGCTGAACCGGCGCCCTTGGCGCGCGGTGCCTCGGGCATCGTCGCGTTGAATTCGTACGCGACCTGGCCTTTGGGATGCTTGAACCAACCTGGGTTCGAGTAGTCGCCGGGCCTCTGTCCCCTGCGCACCTTGACGACGCTGAACATGCCGCCCATCTCGACGGAGCCGAACGGGCCTTCGCCGCTCATCATTCGCGCGGTGTTGTCGGGCAGCGGCATCTCCATCTCGCCCATGTCGGCCATGCCGCGCTCGCCCATCACCATGTAGTCCGGGACCAGCTTGGTGATCTTCTTGACCACGTCACGGTGGTCCACGCCGATCATGGTCGGCACGTCATGGCCCATCGCGTTCATCGTGTGGTGGCTCTTGTGGCAATGGAAGGCCCAATCGCCCTCTTCGTCCGCAAGGAACTCGATCTGGCGCATCTGGCCGACCGCCACATCGGTCGTCACTTCGTGCCAGCGGCTGCTCTTCGGTGTCGGGCCGCCATCGGTCCCCGTGACCACGAACTCGTGGCCGTGCAGATGCATCGGGTGGTTCGTCATCGTCAGGTTGCCGAAGCGGATGCGCACCTTGTCGTTCAGCCGCACGTTGAGCGAATCGATGCCCGGAAAAATGCGGCTGTTCCAGGACCACAGGTTGAAGTCCAGCATGGTCATGATCTTGGGCGTCGCGCTGCCGGGCTCGATGTCGTAGGCATTGAGCAAGAAGACGAAGTCGCGGTCGACCTCGTCGATCAGCGGGTGCCTGGCCTTGGGATGCGTGACCCAGAAGCCCATCATCCCCATCGCCATCTGCGTCATCTCGTCCGCATGCGGGTGGTACATGAAGGTGCCAGGGCGGCGCGCGACGAACTCGTAGACGAAGGTCTTGCCGGGCTGGATGGCCGGCTGCGTCAGGCCGGTCACACCATCCATGCCGTTGGGAATGCGCTGGCCGTGCCAGTGGATGCTGGTGTGCTCGGGCAGTTTGTTGGTGACGAAGATGCGCACGCGGTCGCCCTCGACCACTTCGATGGTGGGCCCCGGCGACTGGCCGTTGTAGCCCCACAGGTGGGCCTTGAAGCCGGGCGCCATCTCGCGCACCACGGGCTCGGCCACCAGGTGGAACTCCTTGACGCCGCTGTTCATGCGCCAGGGCAGCGTCCAGCCATTGAGCGTGACGACGGGGTTGTATGACCGCCCGGTGGATGGCGCCAGCGGCGGCATCGTGTCGGGTTTCGTCTGGAGCACGGGCTCGGGCAAGGCAGCCATCGCCACCTTGCCGACCGAAGCGGCGGCGATGGCGCCCGTGATGGCGCCTGCACCGCTGAGAAAGTTGCGTCTGTTTGTCATGTTGATCCGTAGAAGGAGCGCCGCTCAGTGAGCGGCAGCGGCCGCAGGCGGTGCGCCTGCGCTGGCCGTCGGTGCCGTCATGGCCGAGGGCTTGCCGATCACGGACGCCGCAAGCGCTGCGTCCGCCAGCCAGAACTGCTGCTGCGCGTTGATGGCGTTGTTCACGCTCGCGATCTGGTCGCGGGCCTCGGCCAGCAGTTCGAAGACGCCGATCAGCATCCCGTTGTAGCGAAGCACGTTCTCGTCGGCCATGGCCTGGCGCAGCGGCACGATCTCGTCGCGGTAGTGGCGCGCGATGTCGTAGGCCGTGCGATAGGCGGAATAGCCTTCGCGCAGCTGCGAGGTCGCGCCGCGCACGGTGGCGTCGTAGCGGTTGGCCGCAGCGAGCGCCTGGGCGTTCAGCGCGTTGCGCTGGGCGGATCCCCAGTCGAAGAGCGGCAGCCGGATGTCGAGCTCGAAACCGCGCCGCGTCCCTCGGGTGCCCGCCGCGTTGTCGAACACCGTGTCCCGCCGGATGCCGGCCTCCACGTCGATGAAGGTCGACAGCAGGTTGATGCCCTGCGACTTCCCGGCGACGTCGAGTTGCGCTCGGGCTTGCTGCACATCCAGGCGTTGCTCGCTGGCGGTCGCAGCCACGTCGCGTGCTTCGCGAGGTGCCTTGGGCAGATCCGGCAGGCGCTCAGGCAGCTTCAGCTTGGCCGCCTGGGCATCGTCCAGGCCAAGGGCGCGGACCAGCTCTTCACGCGCGGCCGTAGCCGCGTGTCGCGCCGATGCAAGCTGCGTCGTGGCGTCTGCATAGAACACCTGCTGGCGTGCGCGCTGCAGCTTGCTGAAATTGCCGACGAGCTGCATGCGCCGTGCGAGTTCGGCGCTGGCCTCGGCCGACTCCTTGACCTGCTCTGCATACTGCAGCGACTGCTGGGCCGCCACGGCACGCACCCAGGCTTGCCGCACCTGCGTGACCTGGTCCACCACCGTGCCGCTCAACTGCACTTGCGCTTGCGCGGCCTGGCTTCGGGAAATCGAAAGCCGCTGGGGCAGCAGGATGAGATCGACCAGTCCGAAAGACAGCAAGCGCCCGATCTCGAGCTCGTCGCCGAGGCGCATGCGCTCGAAGCTGAACACGGGGTTGGTCAGCCGGCTCGTCTGGTTGGCCGCAGCAATGTCGGCCCAGCTTTGCGCGATGAGCGCCTGGACTGCAGGACTGTTCGCAAGTGCCAGGCGGACTGCATCATCCTGAGAAAGCGGCTTGCCGAGCAACTCCTCGGAAAGCGCCGTGCGGGCCTCCCGCTGCTCCCTGGTTCGACTCAGTTCGAGTTTCCCCCCGGTGAACTGCGAGGCGGAGGAATTCGTCTCCTTCAGCGCATCGTCGATTCCAACGGAAGCACAGCCGGCGAGGAATGCAGCGGCGAGTGCGATCGAGGCAATCTGCAGCGTTCGCCTCACGGCTTTTCCTTCGGGGGTGCTGCCATCGGCGTGGACATCGAATGCCCGGCGTGCGGGTCATCGGTTTCGCCGGCACCCTCCTTGGCGTAGGCGCGCCAGCCTCCGCGTTGATAAACGGTCTCGTTGGCCTCCTTCCAGGGAATGGGCTTTTCTTCGGCGAAAGGCTTGTAGCCCTCCATGGCCGAGCGGAAAGAAAGCGGTGCCGCGGCTTCGGTGGCGGCCGCGGTGTTTGGCGCAGGGCTGGTCTGAGCGCCCGCTGCAAGAGCAGCCAGGGCGGGCAAGGCAGCCAGCCATCGGGCCGGCAAGAAAGTGAACATGGGATCCTCGCGATGTTCATGAACGGCATGTCGTCAGCGAGCCCGCGAAGGGCGTGACGACACGAGCGATGCATGCGCGTCCGCGCGCCGGCAGCCGAGCTGCCGGACGCTGGACGCGGTTACGCGCGAGGAGGTTTGTGAGGAACGCTGGGCGAGACAGTCGCCATCGCGTGAAAAGGCTCTGCAAGGTCGGCCTGCGGGAGACCGTGAAGAAGGGATGTCCCGAGCGTCGGCATCATCGCGACCGAATGACACGCCGCGCAGTTGCCACATTTGTGGAACGCATCGGACTGGTCGTCCTGCGCGCTCTGAGCGACGTGATGGTCCTCGCCATCGTCGCCGCTCACATTCACGTGATGATGCTCGACGCCTTGCGGCGAGGCATGGTCGCGCTGGCTGTGATCGTGCACCACGCCGGCACTCATCTGCGCCGGCTCAGGTGCGCAAAACGCCATGGCCGCAGCCGCGTAGCCCTGAAAGGGCACTGCGAGCATCATGAGCCACAGCAGGATTGCGCGAAAGCTGACCATCGCTGAAATTGTAGTGGGCTTGTCAGGGGTTTGGCTATTCACCTAAGCCAGATACTGGCTACCGACCGCGTGCACGCGCGGGTTTGTTAGCAAGTTCCATGTGTGTGATGGTTGGCCTACCTTTCACGATTTCCGCCTGAAAGCGCACCTTGTCGCCGGGCTTTACCGCATCGAGCATCTTCTTGTTTCCGACGTCGAAAGCCATGGTCATCGCAGGCATCGCGAGATTGGGCAAATCCTCATGCTCCAAGACGATTTCACCGGATTCACGAAGGACGCGTTCGACAATGGCGTCCGTCAGCGGGAGCGAGGCAGTCTGACCGGGCTTGGCCGATTGCTTGGTCACTGACATCGCATTCGGGGATGTCTGCGTCTGGGCGCCGGCGGCCGTGAGCACCAGGCCGAGAGCCAGGAAAGAAGCGAATCTCATCCTGCGCCTCCAACGGTTGAACTGCCCGGGTAACTGGCAAAGACGCTATCCCGGCCTCGGCGATCAATGAGCAGCACCTTGTAGGGCTCGCGGCGGTTGCCGTACTCCATGCCAGGCGAACCAACGGGCATGCCAGGTACAGCGAGGCCGACGGCTTGCGGCTTCGTCGCCATCAGGCGCTTGATATCGGCCGCGGGCACATGACCTTCCAGGACATAGCCCTCCAGCGTCGCGGTATGGCAACCTGCCAAGCGCTCCGGCATTCCGAAGCGCCTGCGGATGCTGGACATGTCCGGAGTTTCCGTCACCCGCACGGAAAAACCGGCGGCCTTCAAATGGTCGACCCAAGCGCTGCAGCAACCGCACTCCGGGTTCTTGTAGACCTGGATCGGAGCAGCTGCAAGGGACTGGCCTGGCTGCAGGAAGGGGGTCGCTCCGATTGTGAAGAGGAATGAACGTCTTTTCATGTGAGTCCTTCGAGTGCGCTTGCTCGGTGGCGCCAGCGGTTTAGTCGATCACTCTGCTTGTGCGCAGACGCAGCGAGTTGGCAATGACGCTGACAGAAGACAGCGCCATCGCAGCCGCCGCAATCACCGGCGACAGGAGTATGCCGAAGAACGGGTAGAGCACGCCCGCCGCGAGCGGTATGCCGGCCGCGTTGTAGACGAAGGCGAAGAAGAGATTGGTTCGGATGTTCTTCATCGTCGCCTGTGACAGGCGACGGGCCCGCGCGATGCCCATGAGGTCGCCGTGTAGCAGCGTCACGCCTGAGCTCTCCATCGCCACGTCGGTGCCGGTTCCCATCGCGATGCCGACGTCCGCCGCGGCCAGTGCAGGGGCGTCGTTGACGCCATCGCCAGCCATGGCCACGGTGCGGCCTTCGGTCTTCAAGCGCTGGACGACCGACGACTTGTCCTGCGGGAGAACGTCTGCGATCACCTCGTCGATGCCGAGCTGGCGCGCGACGGCTTGCGCAGTGATTCGCCCGTCACCCGTGAGCATGACTACCCGTATGCCTTCCGCACGCAGCGCCGCAATGGCGGTCGCCTCGGTCGCGACGACCGGCTCGAGCGCCATTCCACAGATAGGGCAGCTTCCAGGCCCCATCTGACGAACCTGTGGGTGCATGGGGCAGGTGTACTCGACGTTCGCACCGCCGCCCGTCTTTATCGCAGCGCCGCGGTGACCACCAGACCCACCTCCGGCATCCCGGCCATCAGCACCGTGGTCTCGATGATCGTGTTGTCCGTGCGAAGCTTCCTCGGGAGTCGCGATGGGCGCGGTCGGATGGCGGGAATGTGGATTCATTGAGACCTCTTGTATTGTCAGTCTCGACCCTCCAACCATAGGAAGGTCAACAGGCTTCTGGTATCGGCCGCAGGCTAGGTCGCTAGGACTTGAGCCTTGGACCTGTGATGGCAGTCTGCGAACCCGCTGAGCTCGGCGAGTTCGTCGATGATGGGGCAGTCCGGCCGCTGGTCTCCCTGGCAGCAGTCCGCCAGCCGCTCCAGCGTGCGCTTCATGCTTTCCATCTCTTCGATACGCCGGCTGAGGTCGTCGGCATGCGTCAGAGCAATGCGTTTGACGTCGGAGCTTGCGCGGCGCTTGTTCCGCCACAGCTTCAACAGCTCAGAAATCTCGGCCATGCTGAAGTCGAAAGAGCGTCCGCGCCGAATGAACCGCAGCATGTGCACATCCTTCTCGGTGTACTGGCGATAGCCCGAGTCCGTGCTGCCGACCTTGGACAACAGTCCAAGCGATTCGTAGTGACGGATCATCTTGGCATTGACCCCGCAACGGGCGGATGCCTGACCGATATTGAACGGCCCATCAAAGGTGCTGCACATCACGCACCTCCTTTCCAGCGCCGCGACGCATGCTGTTGCTCATCGACATCTCCTGTCTTTAGATTTCCGATTCAGGAAATATCAACTCTCCCATCATGGGAAGGTCAATCCGACATGTACGAACCCCACCTTTTTTCAGGGTTAAGCAGGCCTTGGGGACTACTTGAGCGGCAATTTCAGGATGCTTCCGCTTGCTGCCGCAGATGCATCAACATGCCCCGACACATGTGAGTCACTCATGGGTCGTTCCGCCCTTCGCGATCTGCGTCCAGGTCCGACCCTGGTCCTTGCTGAGAAACACGCTTCGCTTGAAGGTGGCGATCGCGATCTCTTCGCGCCGAACAGGGTTCTGCGCGATGTACGCCACAGCATCGTCTGTCGGCGCTGGGATCGGCACCTCTTCGGCCTTGGCCCTGGCCTTCAATACGATCCTCGCCAGCACCGCCTTGTCGGCATAGGTACTGAACCACAAGTGCTGCCCATCCAGATCGAAGCTTTCGGCAGTCACCATGCCGCCGACCAGCCGCTCGAAGCTCTCCGCCGAATTCCGGGACAGATAGAGTCCCTCGTCCGTGCCCGCGGCGACGACGGCAGCGTTGGTGGGATGCACGGCCAGGCTATGGAGCCAGCGCCCCAGTCCCTTGGCCGCGGCGCGTCGCCACCTGAGGCCGTCGGTCCGCGTGTGGTAGATGCCGACTTGGCTCATGCGGGTGTTTGCCTCTTTGTTGGCCACGTACACGGCGTTGGTCGCGAAGCTGGTTGCCAGTATGTGGAAGTCCGACTCGCCCGTGAGCCCGAGCTGCTGCCAGGTTTTGCCGCCGTCGCTGCTCTTGATCAGGCCAAAGGGATCGGTCAGCTCGGAACCCGGCGCCGGGTGCCCGCTGCTGTACAGCGCATCGCGCGTGGCGGAGAAGCCCATGTAGTCGTGCGCCGGCCCCTCCGCCTTGGACCAATGCCCGTCCGCGTACACGGCAAGGCCATGGTGGCTGGGGATCAGGAGCTGCTTTCCGTCAGCGCTATAGGACAGCCCGTGGACGTGAGTCAGGGTCACCGGTTGGCCGGCGCGAACCGGCGGCGCCGCGAGGACGCCAAGTGCGCATGCGAGCATCCAGGCGTGGAGAGTCTGTCGTTGGGCGAGGCTCGCACGAATCATCTGAGGCCTCCGGTCCTCGTCATGATGATTTGTGTATCGGCAGGTAGAACAGTTCCTCGCCACGCAAACCAGCTTCTTGATCCGGCACCTAGACTGTCGAGTCCACCTGCAAGATTTGGCGCTTGGCAGCAACAGGATGGCGGCCCGCAAATCCGGTGAGGTCGGCGAGCTCGTCAATGATCGGACAGTCTGGCCGCTCGTTTCCCTGACAGCAATCCGCCAGCCGCTCCAGCGTGCGCTTCATGCTTTCCATCTCTTCGATGCGCCGGCCGAGATCTTCCGCATGTGCGAGCGCGATGCGCTTGACGTCAGCGCTTGCACGGCGCTTGTTCTGCCACAGCTTCAGCAGCTCGGCAATCTCGGCCATGCTGAAGCCGAGCGTGCGCCCTCGCCGGATGAAGCGCAGCGTGTGCACATCGTTCCCGGTGTACTGGCGGTAGCCCGAGTCCGTCCGGCTGATCTTGGGCAACAGGCCGAGAGATTCGTAGTGCCGGATCATCTTGGCGTTGACCCCCGAGCGGGTGGCTGCATCGCCGATGTTGAACGGCCCCGCAAAAGTACTGCTCATCACGCACCTCCTTTCCAGCGCCGCAGGAGCAGCGCATTGCTCACCACGCTCACGCTGCTGAAGGCCATCGCCGCGCCGGCGATCACCGGGCTCAGCAGGCCGAAGGCCGCGAGCGGGATGCCGACCACGTTGTAGACGAAGGCCCAGAACAGGTTCTGCCGGATCTTGGCGTAGGTGCGGCGCGAGATGTCGATCGCGTCGCTCACCAGCGCCGGGTCGCCGCGCATCAGCGTGATGCCGGCCGCATGCATCGCGACGTCGGTGCCGGTGGACATCGCGATGCCGACGTCGGCCGCGGCCAGCGCCGGCGCATCGTTGATGCCGTCGCCCACCATCGCAACGCGCTGGCCCTCGGCCTTGAGCTGCGCGACCACGGCGGCCTTGTCTTCGGGCAGCACCTCGGCGCGCACGGTGTCGATCTTCAGCAGCTTCGCCACCGCCTCGGCGCTGCCGCGGTTGTCGCCGGTGACCAGCGCCGTGCGGATGCCCTGCGCGTGCAGTTGTTCGATGGCGGCCGCGGCATTCGCCTTCGGCGCATCGCCGAAGGCAAGGAGGCCGATCAGCTTCGGACCTTCGCTGACGTCGGCCAGCCAGGACACGGTGCGGCCTTCGGCCTGCAGCTGCGAGGCGCGCGCGTCGAGCTTGCCCAGCGGCACCGAGAGCTCGCGCATGAAACGCGTGCTGCCCAGACGCAGCGCGCGGCCCTCGACCGTGGCCGCCATGCCGCGCCCGGCCGCGGCGCGCACTTCGCCGGCGCGCGGGATCGCGAGGCCCATCTGCTGCGCTCGCGCGAGCACCGCGCGCGCCAGCGGATGCTCGCTGCCCGCCTGGATGGCTGCGCTTGCGCGCAGCAGGGCGGTTGCATCGCCGTCCACCGCTTCGAAGGCCGCCAGTTCCGGCCGACCTTCGGTCAGCGTGCCCGTCTTGTCGAAGGCAACGATCTTCACGCTGTGCGCCACTTCGAGCGCCTCGGCGTCCTTGATCAGCACCCCGTGGCGCGCGGCCACGCCGGTGCCGGCCATGATCGCGGTCGGCGTCGCCAGACCCAGCGCGCAGGGGCAGGCGATCACGAGCACGGCCACCGCATTGAGGATCGCGGCTTCCCAGTCGCCCGTGCCCAAGCCCCAGCCGAGCACGGTCACGAGCGCGATGCCGATGACGATCGGCACGAAGACGCTGCTGACCCGGTCGACCAGGCGCTGGATCGGCGCCTTCTTCGCTTGCGCGGATTCGACCAGCCGCACGATGCGCGCGAGCGTCGATTCCGCGCCCACCGCGGTGGTCCGGACGACGAGCAGGCCCTGGCCGTTGACGGCACCGCCGGTCACCGCGTCGTCCACCTGTTTGGCGACCGGCAGGCTTTCGCCGGTGATCAGCGACTCGTCGACCTCGCTCGCGCCCTCGGCCACGAGGCCGTCCACCGGCACGCGCTCGCCGGGCCGCACGACCACCAGGTCGCCGACCTGGACCTGCCCGAGCGCGACGTCCCGGTCCACGCCGTTGCGGCGCACGCGGGCGCGCTCCGGACGCAATGCATTCAAGGCGCGGATCGCCTCGGTGGTCTGGCGCTTGGCCCGCGTCTCCAGCCACTTGCCCAGAAGCACCAGCGTGATCACCACCGCCGAGGCCTCGAAGTACAGATGCGGCGGCATGCCGTGGCCCGCATGGGTATAGAGCAGGTAGACGCTCAGCCCGTAGCCGGCCGTGGTGCCGAGGGCCACCAGCAGATCCATGTTGCCGGCGCCAGCCTTCAGGGCTTTCCATCCGGCGCGGTAGAAGCGCGCTCCGAGCCAGAACTGCACCGGTGTCGCCAGCGCGAGCTGCAGCCAGCCGTCGAGCATCCACGCGCTGCCGAACAGGAGGCCCAACATCGGCAGCATCAGCGGCGCCGAGAGCAGGGCCGCCACCGCGACCGGCCACCAGTCGGGCCAGCGGCGAGCGACCGTGGCCGGCGCAACGGGCGCCTCCTCCTCGACCTCGTGCGCGGCATAGCCCGCCTTCTGAACGGCGGCGATCAGGCTGTGCACGTCGAGCGAGCGGTCGGCGAACGCGACCTCTGCCTTCTCTGTGGCCAGGTTCACCGTCGCGGAAGCCACGCCCGGCACTTTGGCCAGCGCCTTCTCGACGCGCGAGACGCAGGATGCGCAGGTCATGCCCTCGATCTGCAGACTCAGCGTCTGCTCGCCGGCGTCGTGGCTCGATGCGGGCGGCCGTAGCGCCAGGCTGTCGTTCATGAACTCTCCTATTTCCAGACGGTGTTGCAGCTGGCAAGGAGCTTCAACCTTCCCATGATGGGAGAGTCAAATGATCTCACGGGACAACCTTGTTCCGTGCGCGGTCTACGGGTGGTCCGTTCTCGCCGGCTGCCGTTTAATCTGGCTGTGGAAAGGTAAACGAAAGTATTAGACGCGACGAAGCGCGCCGGGGAGATGCGATGGGAGATTGCACCGCGATTGCCATGCCGTCCTCTGCAACCCATAGGCTGTGGATGGATGACCCTGCAAGTTTTTCGACCTACAGGATTGCTACGTTGCATCACAACCTGCACGAGCATCCTCTGTTTCAGATGCGCGAACTCGCGAAGCTCGCCAAGGAGCTCGTCCCGTTCAGCCAGTGCCGGTTCATGCGGCCGGACATCACCCCGGCTTCCAAGATCGCGCACGACAGCCTGCATCCGGACGGGCGCAGCATCGACGAGTGTTTCGAGCGCATCGAAGAGCTGAATTCGTGGCTCGCCCTCTACAACATCGAAGTCATTCCGCGCTACCAGGCCTTGCTGTTCGATATCGTCGACACCATGCGCTTCTATGTGGAACGCGAGCAGCCGGACATCTTTCGGGTGAACGGCTTCGTCTTCATCACGGTGCCGCCCTCGGTGACGCCCTTCCACATCGATCGCGAGAACAACTTCTGGCTGCAGTTGCATGGGCGCAAGACGCTGTACGTCTGGGACCATGCGGATCGCAGCATCGTGCCGGCCGAGGCGGTGGAGGATTTCATCGTCACCCATTCGCTCAGGAAGGTGCGCTTCAAGGAGGAGTTCAGGCCTCTCAGCCACGAGTTCAACGCCCGTCCGGGAGACGGCGTCTATTTCCCGAGCACCTCGCCGCACATGACGAGTTCCGATACCGCCTGGACCTCCCCGGGTGACCGCGTGTCGATCTCGGTCGGCGTGACCTTCTACACCTCGGTCACGCGCATGACCGCTCGCGTCCACCAAGTGAACCGGGTCTTGCGCAGGTGCGGCCTCTCGCCCGCCTACCCCGGCGAGTCGCCCGCGGCGGACGCACTCAAGGCGCCCGTGGGCCGGCTGATCGGTGCGGCGCGATCTTCGATCGTCAAGAGGATCGGGCCGGCCGCGCGCTTCAAGCTGTCGACGGCGCCGCCGCCGGGCTCCTACTAAGAAGCACTACCCGCCCCCCATGCTTCATGCGCCAGGGTCGGGCCTGCCCGATGAACAACTACTGAGCGCGAAGCCTCAGCGGCGCATCGTTTCCCGCCGCGTGACCGGCGGCGCGTTGTTGCCCCACGAGCCGCGGATGTAGGTCAGCACGGCGGCGATGCCGTCGTCGTCGAGCACATGGCCGAAGGGCGGCATGCCGTAGGGCCGTGGATTGCCGGCGGTGGAGGGCAGGAAACCGCCGTGGCGCAGTGCCTGCACCAGGTTGACCGTTGAATCCATCTTGACCGTGCGGCTGCCCGCCAGAGCCGGGTAGGCACCCTCGGCGCCTTGGCCCGCGTCGCCATGGCAGTAGGCGCATTGCTGGTCGTAGATCTTGGCGCCGCGCGCCATCACGCCGGCATCGCGGCGCGCGGGCGCTGTCGCTGTCGCTGCAGCAGTCGGCGCGCGTTCGGGCAACTGCTTCAGGAACACCGCCATCGCCTGCAGATCGGCCTCGCTCAGGTGCTGGGTGCTGCGGTACACCACGTCGGCCATCGGCCCCATGACCGAGCCGCGCGGCGAAGTGCCGTTCTTGAGCAGGGCGACCACGTGCTGCGTGTCCCAGTCGGCCACGCCGGCCTCGCGCTTCGAGTTCAGCGAAGGCGCATACCAGTTCTCGACCGGGCCGCCCGCGAGGCCCAGCTTCTCCTCGGTGGCGCCCAGCACGTTGCGCGTGCCGTGGCAGGCGATGCAGTGGCCGAGGCCGTCGACCAGGTAGGCGCCGCGGTTCCATTCGGCCGGCTTCGCCGGATCGGGAACGAAGCCGCCGGGCGAGAAGAAGAGCGCGCGCCACACCGCGAGTGCCGCTTGCGTGTCGTAGGGAAAGCGCAGCTTGTGCGGCGTGTTCGGCGCCGGCGCGGGCGGCACGGTCCGCAGGTAGGCGTAGATCGCGTCCGAATCCTCGCGCGACACGCGCGTGAAGTTCGGATAGGGGAAGGCCGGGTACAGCAGGCGTCCGTCCTTCGAACGTCCGTTGTGCATGGCGCGCCAGAAATGCGCCGCGCTCCAGCTGCCGATGCCGGCGCTTTCGTCGGGCGTGAGGTTGCTTGCGTGCACGGTGCCGAAGGGCGTGTCGATGCCGAGCCCGCCGGCATAGGGCGCGCCGCCGCGCGTCGTGTGGCAGCCGGCGCAGTTCCCGGCCAGCGCGAGATAGCGGCCGCGTTCGACCTGGGCCGGCGTGGCACTGAAGGCTGCAGGGACGTCGGGCAGCTTGTCTTCGCCGCGCAGGTTGAACGCGACGATCGCAAGCGCGGCCAGCACCAGCAGCGCGAGTACCCCAAGCAGCGCGTAGAGGAGGCGTCGCATGGCTAGGGCCCCATCGCGCTGCAAGGGATCGGCAGGGGTCCCGGCAGCGCGGATGCGGGCTTGGGATTCGCCGGCACCGGCTGCAGGGCCAGCCAGCTCGCCACCGCGTTGATGTCGGCCGGGTTCAGCTTGCGTCCCACCTTGGCCATGCAATCGGGCGGCAGCGCATGGCGGCCGTTGTTGAGCCAGTCGCCGAGCTGCGACGCGAGGTAAAGGCGAGGCAGGCCGAGCAGCGAGGGAATGGCGGGCGCCACACCGGTGAGCGCTTCGCCATGGCATTGCGCGCAGGCCGGAATGCCGCGCCGCGCATCGCCCTGGAGGGCGAGGGTCTTGCCGTGCTGCAGGCTTTGCTCCGACGCGTCGGAGCGGGTCGGCACGGGTGGATAGGGCAGGTCGAGCCCGGCGAAGTAGCCTGCGATCTCGCGCAGGTAGGCATCCGAGAGGTGACGCACCATGTGGACCATGTCGCTGTTGAAGCGCCGGCCGTCGCGAAAGCTCAGCAGCTGGTTGTAGAGGTAGCCCTCGGGCTTGCCGGCCAGGCGCGGGAAGTAGCCCGCGTTGGTGCTGGCGCCTTCGCGGCCGTGGCAGGCAATGCAGGCTGCCACGCGCTGCTCGATGGTGTCGGGGACGCGGGTGGGTGTCGCGGCGGCGGCAGGCGGCAGCGGCGCGAGACTGCAGGCGGCGAACAGCAAGGCGCGCCAGTAGCGTGGGATGTTCATGGGTTGCGCGCGATTCTCCCCGCATGGCCACCGGGAGAACAGGCTCAGTGCGCGCTCCGGCGACCGGATCAGTTTGCAGTCGCAGGGCGCTACAGTGCCTGCATGCGCATCCTTTTTTCGCGGATGGTCGGCTGGCAGCGCCTGCTGTGCTGCGCGGTCATCGGCCTGGCGGCGGCCCTGCTGCCCTGGCCGCTGGACGGCATTGCGCGCGGCCTGCTGGGCTGGTGCTTCGGCGCTGCCTTGTACCTGCTGTCGGCCTGGTGGCTGGCCGAAATCTCGGATGCCGAGAGCACGCGGCTGCGCGCGCAGTCGCTGGACCAGCCCAGCGCGCTGATCCTGGCGAGCATGTTGAGCGTGGTCGGCGCCAGCGTGGTGGCGATCGCGATGCTGCTGCAGCAGGTCAAGCAGATGGGCGGCGTGGAGCGCGCCGGCCATATCGCGCTCGGGCTGGTCGCGCTGGCGGGCTCCTGGCTCATGATCCACACGATCTACGGCTTTCATTACGCGCACCGCTACTACCAGGTGGAACGCGGGCGCAAACACCCGGGGCTGGATTTCCCCGGCAAGCTGGACCCCGACTACTTCGACTTCCTCTACTACGCCTTCGTGGTCGGCATGTGCTCGCAGGTGTCCGACGTGCAGGTCAGCTCGCGCGAGATGCGGCGCATCACGCTCGTACACAGCGTGCTGTCCTTCGCCTTCAACATGCTGGTGCTGGCGCTGTCGATCAACGTGGTGGCCGGCGTGATCTAGGCGGGGGCGCGCTGCCGGCGTCCCAGCTTGACCAGCCCGGTCGACAAGGCCACGCCGCAGACGATCACCACTGCGCAGATCAGCATCCACTGCGTGATCTCCTCGCCGAGGAACACGGCGCCGTAGAACAGCGCGAACACCGGCACCAGGAAAGTCACGGTCAGCGCGCGCGCCGGCCCGGCGGTCTCGATCAGGCGGAAGAACAGGATGTAGGCCAGCCCGGTGCAGGCGGTGCCCAGCACGATGAGCGCGAGCCAGGCCTGCAGGCTTGGCATCGTCGCCGGCCAGAGCCAGAGGGCCGGCAGCGCGAGCGCCAGCGTGGCGCCGATCTGGCTTCCGGTTGCCGTTGCAAGCGCCGGCACGCCGCTCAGGTGCTTGCGCGTCAGGCTGGCCGCGAAGGCATAGCAGATGCAGGCCGCGAGGCAGGCGCCGATGGCCCAGCGTGCGGCGGCCTCATCGGCCCCCGATTGCAGGCCCGCGCTGCGGCCGGCCAGCATCGCGACGCCGGCGAAGCCGATCACGAGGCCGATGCTGCGCGAGCGATCGGGCCGTTCGCCGAAGAAGCGCCAGGCCACCAGCGCGCCGAACATGGGCACCGTCGCATTGATCACCGCGGCCAGGCCGCTGTTGATGGTGAGCAGCGCGAAGCAGAAGAAGGCGAAGGGCAGGCCGGAGTTGAGCACGCCGATGCCCAGCGCGGGCTTCCAGTATTGCCTGAAGCTGGACCATTGGCCGCGCATGAACAGGAGCGGCAGCAGAAACAACATCGCGATCGCGACGCGCACCGCGGCCGTCGGCAGCGCGCCGAATTCGGCGGCGCCTACACGCATGAACAGGAAGGAAGCGCCCCAGAGCATGCCCAAGAGCACCAGATCGACCAGCCAGCGGCGGTTGGCCGGGCGTGCGGCGGTTGGCAGCGGAGCAGCGGCCGTCGTGCACTCGCCTTCGCTCACAGCGCACCTTCCAGTTCGAGCAGCGCGCTCTTGCGTTCGAGCCCGCCCGCATAGCCGGTCAGCGAGCCGTTGGTGCCCAGCACGCGGTGGCAAGGGACGATCACGCTGATCGGATTGCGGCCCACGGCGGCGCCCACCGCGCGCACGGCGGCCGGCTTGCCGATGCCGGCGCTCAAGGCGCCGTAGCTGATGGTGCGGCCCGCCGGAATGGCGAGCAGGGCTTGCCACACCGCCTGCTGGAAGCCGGTGCCGTGCGAGAGGTCGAGCGGCAGGTCGAAGTGCTGGCGCTTGCCGGCGAAGTAGTCGGCGAGCTGCGCGGCCGCCTCGCGCAGCACCGGGTGCTCCGCATCTGGCTGCCAGCCGCTCGTGTCAGGCCAGTGGCGTTGCCGGTCGAACCAGACGCCGGCCAGGCCTTCGTCGGTGGCGGCCAGCGTGATGCCGCCGAGCGGGCTCTCGATGTGGGTGCTGTAGATGGTGGTGTTCTTGAATTTCATGGCTGATCGGAAGGAAGTGCTGCCGTGGCATCGGCAGCGGGTAGAGGACTGTGCCAGGCGCGCAGCACCGCGTAGCTGCGCCAGGGGCGCCAGGCTTGCGAGGCTTCGGTTGCGGCGCGTGCAGAGGAGACGCCGAGCGCCTTCTGCAGCGCGACGTCGCCGGCCGGGAAGGCATCGGGCCAGCGCAGCGCGCGCATCGCGATGTACTGCGCGGTCCAGTCGCCGATGCCGGGCAGGGCCTGCAGGGCGGCGAGCGTCGCGGGCACGTCGGCGCCGGCATGCAAGGCCAGCCGGCCGGCTTGCACCTCGCGGGCGAGCGCGCTCAACGCGGCCTGTCGTTGCCGCACGATGCCGAGCTGGCCCAGCGCATCGCCGCTCGCGCCGGCGATGGCCGCGGGCGTGGGGAACAGGCGGTCCAGCCCGGCGATCGGCGTCGCGATCGCTTCGCCGAAGGCCTGCACCAGTCGCGTGCCCATGGTGCGCGCCGCGGCCACCGTGATCTGCTGGCCGAGCACGGCGCGCGCCGCGAGCTCGAAACCGTCGACCGTGCCCGGCACGCGCAGCCCGTCGCCATGCGGAAAGCTCGCATGCAGCGCACTGTTGATCGCCATCGGCTCGGCATCCAGGTCGAGCATGGCGCGCACGCGGCTGATCACGATCGGCAGCACCGCGGCCAGCGAATCGCCGACGCGCAGCAGCAACTGCTCGCGCTGCGCGTCGAAGCGAAGCTGGAGCCAGCCCGCATGCACGTGTTCGCCCTGCACGACGCGCAGCGTGCGCGCCAGCTGCGGCGTGCCGCCGGCATCGGTGATCGACTCGACGCCGCCGAGGGCCCGGCGCGCGAAGAAGCCCAGCATCGCCGCACCGTCATAGGGCGGTCGAAAGCCCAGCCGCACGTCGATGGCCTCGCCTTCGCGACCGTCGCCCGCAGGGCCGGCGCGCCGCAGCGCGCTCGGATTGAGGCCGTAGTGTGTCACGAAGGCCGCGTTGAAGCGGCGCACGCTCGCGAAGCCGCTGGCCAGTGCGACCTGCGTCATCGGCAGCCGCGTGTCGGCGATCAGCTGCTTGGCGGCCAGCAGGCGGCGCGTCTGCAGGTACTGCAGCGGCGACACGCCGAACTGGGTCTCGAAGATGCGGCGCAGGTGGCGGTCGCTCACGCCCAGCCGCGCGGCGATGCGGGCGGCGCCGGGGCCGTCTTCGTCCCAGGCATCGGGTTCGTCGATCAGGCGCGCGGCTTGCAAGGCAAGGATGCGCGATGCGTCCTCGGTCGACCAGCTCGCGGCCCGCGGCGCGAGTTCGGGCCGGCAGCGCAGGCAGGGCCGGAAGCCCGCGGCCTCGGCCTGTGCCGCATGGCGGAAGAAACGGCAGTTCTCGCGCCGCGGCAGCTTCACGCGGCAGACCGGGCGGCAGTAGACGCCGGTGGAGGTCACGCCGGTGAAGAAGGAGCCGTCGAAGCGTGCATCGTGGGCCTTCATGGCCAGGTAGCAGGCGTCGCTCTCGAGTCCGGCGGTGGGTGCGATGGCGGGAGACATGGGGGAATGATAGGTGTCCGTGCGCGCAGAAGTAGCCATTTCCGGACATTTGGCTCACGAGGGCCATGCCTACAATGGTCCTCAGTTTGTGAACTTTCAAAGGAAGCCCATGCAGCTCAGCGCATCGATCTTCAAGGCCTATGACATTCGCGGCGTCGTGCCGACCACGCTCGACGCCGAGGTCGCCGAGGCGCTCGGCAAGGCCTTCGGCAGCGCGGCGCGCGCGGCCGGCGAGAAATCGGTGGCGGTGGGGCGAGACGGGCGCCTGTCGGGCCCCGCACTGGTCGAGGCCCTGATCCGTGGTCTGGTGGCCACCGGCATCGAAGTGATCGATGTCGGGGCCGTCACGACCCCGATGCTCTATTTCGCGGCCAACACGCTGGCCAACAGCGGCATTCAGGTCACAGGAAGCCACAACCCAAAGGATTACAACGGTTTCAAAATGGTACTGGCCGGCCGTGCGATCTACGGCGACGAGATCCAGGGCCTGTACAAGGTGATGGAAGCCGGCAGCGCCAAGCTCGCCCCGGGCGGCAGCGTGCGCAAGGTCGACGTGACCGAGGCCTACACGCAGCGCATCGTCGGCGACATCAAGCTGGCGCGTCCGCTCAAGATCGTGGTCGATTCGGGCAACGGCATCGCCGGCGCGTCGGCCCCGGCCATCCTGCGCGCCATCGGCTGCGAGGTGACCGAGCTCTTCAGCGAGGTCGACGGCGACTTTCCCAATCACCACCCGGACCCGAGCAAGCCCGAGAACCTCAAGGACCTGATCGCCGCGCTGCAAGCCGGCGATGCCGAACTGGGCCTGGCCTTCGACGGCGACGGCGACCGCCTCGGCATCGTCACCAAGGACGGGCAGAACATCTATCCCGACCGCCAGATGATGCTGTTCGCGCAGGACGTGCTCTCGCGCGTGCCGGGCGCGACCATCATCTACGACGTCAAGTGCTCGCAGCGCCTGGGCCCCGCGATCGAGGCCGCCGGCGGCAAGCCGCTGATCTACAAGACCGGCCACTCGCTGATCAAGGCCAAGATGAAGGAGATCGCATCGCCGCTGGGCGGCGAGATGAGCGGCCACATCTTCTTCAAGGAGCGCTGGTTCGGTTTCGACGACGGCACCTATGCGGGCTGCCGCCTGCTCGAGATCCTGAGCAAGACGCCGAATTCGAGCGACACGCTCAACGCACTGCCGACCAGCTTCTCGACGCCCGAGCTCAACGTGAAGTGCGCCGAAGGCGAACCGCACGCGGTGGTCGATCAGCTCGTGAAGACCGCGAAGTTCGATGCCCCGGCCAAGGTCTCGACCATCGACGGCGTGCGCGTCGACTGGCCCGATGGCTTCGGGCTCATCCGCGCCTCCAACACCACACCGGTGCTGGTGTTGCGCTTCGAAGGGCAGACGCAGGCGGCGCTGGACCGCATCCAGAAGGAGATGCTCGCGCTCCTGAAGAGCGCGAAGCCCGACGCCACCCTCGCGGAAGCCGCGCACTGAATTTTCGAAGCGTGCGTTCGTTGCTGCTGCGCCTCTACGGCGTCTTCACTTCTCTGGCCGAACCCCTGGTGCGGCGCAAGCTGCGGCGCCGGGCCGTGGCCGAGCCCGGCTACGCGCATGCGGTAGAAGAACGCTTCGGCCACTATGACGAAGCTGCGAGCGGCACCGGCTGGTGCTGGATCCATGCGGTCTCGCTCGGCGAGGCGCGCGCCGCCGGCATCCTGATCGCCGAGCTGCGGCGGCAGTACCCGGGCATCCCCATCCTGCTGACCAACGGCACGGCCACCGGGCGCGAAGAGGGCGCCAAGCTGCTGGAAGACGGCGATCTGCAGGTCTGGCAGCCCTGGGATGCGCCCGAGCCGGTGGCGCGCTTTCTCGATCGCTTCCAGCCGCGCATCGGCGTGCTGATGGAAACCGAGGTCTGGCCCGAGATGTCGGCGGCCTGCGCTGAACGCGGCATTCCGCTGGTGCTGGCCAACGCGCGGCTGAACGAGAACTCGCTGGCCTCGGCCGAGCGCCTGGGCTGGCTCGCGCGGCCCGCCTATTCGGCATTGGCCGCCGTGTGGGCGCAGACCGAGGCCGATTCGCACCGGCTGGTTTCGCTCGGCGCCAAGGTGGCGGGCGTGTTCGGCAACCTCAAGTTCGACGCCACGCCCGATGCGCGCCAGCTCGCGGCGGCGACCCGCTTGCGCGAGCAGCTGCCGCGGCCGGTGGTGGTGTTTGCGAGCTCGCGCGACGGTGAGGAGGTGCAGCTGCTCGAAGTGCTCAAGCGCTTCGGCGCACTGGCGCCCGTGCCGCCGGCGCAGGACGCGGTGCAGTCGATTGCCAAGCGGGTGCACGAGGTGCAATGGATGATAGTGCCGCGTCATCCCCAGCGTTTCGACGACGTCGCGGCGCTGGTCGAATCCCATGGCTTCGCGGTGGCGCGGCGCAGCGCGGCCGGCGCGCCGGCCGAATGCGAGATCTGGCTCGGCGATTCGCTCGGCGAGATGGCGCTCTACTACGGCCTGGCCGACGCGGCGCTGCTGGGCGGCAGCTTCGAACCGCTGGGCGGCCAGAACCTGATCGAGGCCGCGGCCTGCGGCTGCCCGGTGATCATGGGGCCGTCGACCTTCAACTTCGCCGAGGCGGCCGAACTCTCGCTCGCGGCCGGCGCCTCGCAGCGCGTGGACAACATGGAGCAGGCGGTCACGGCGGCGCTCAAGCTGGTCGAGAAGCCTGAGCGGCGCGAAGCGATGGCCGAGGCCGCCCTGGCTTTCGCCAACTCGAACCGCGGCGCGGCGCAGCGCACGGCGGCGGCGGTGCTGGCGGTTGCGGAGGCGGCGACGGCCGAGACCGAAGAGCGGGCCGAGCCCAGTCTCGAGTAGGACGCTCTAGCGCGTCGGCGGCAGGATCACCGGCGGCGGTGGCGGCGAAGGCATGACCGGCGGCGGCGGGCTGAAAGGCGGCACCGGCACCGGCGGCACGACCGGGATCGGCGTGGCGGGCCGGCCGGGCGCCGGGGCCTGCTGCGAGGCCGGCGGCTGTGCCGGCGTGGCGGTGCTGTCCACGGCAGGGCGGCCGTCGGTGGCCAAGGTGCTGTTGATCGCGCGCAGGTCGTCGGCCGTCAGCGTGCCGTTGGCCTGCCGCAGCTTGAGATTGCCCAGCAGCACGTTGTAGCGCGACACCGCGAGGTCGCGCTTGGTCTGGAACAGCTGGCTCTGCGAATTGAGCACGTCGATGTTGATGCGCACGCCCACCTGGTAGCCGAGCCGGTTGGCATCGAGCGCGACCTGGCTGGAGGCCTCGGCGGCTTCGAGTGCCTTCACCTGCCCGGCCCCCGAGACCAGTCCGAGGTAGGCCGCGCGCGTGGCTTGCGTCACGCTGCGGCGCGTCGATTCGAGCACCGAGCGCGACTGCTCTTCGAGCGCCAGCGTTTCCTTGACGCGGTTCTCGGTCGCATAGCCCGCGAACAAGGGCAGGTTGAACACCACGCCCACGGTCGCCGCATTGATGCGCGAGCGGCCCATGGTGGTGCTGGTGCCCTGCGGGTTGTTGGTGACGTTGTAGCCCAGGTTCGCGTCAAGGGTGGGCTTGTGGCCGGCTTCGGCCTTCCGGACTTCGAGCGTGGCCACGTCAAGGCCGAGCCGCGCCTGCCGGATCGAGGGATGCACGTCCTCGGCCTGCGCGACCCAGGCGTTGATATCGGCCGGCATCACCTCGGGCAGCACCACCGGCGCGGCCAGCGGAACCGGCACGCTGCCGGGGCGGCCGACCAGCTGGTCGAGCGCGATCTTCTTGACCTGGAGGTCGTTCTCGGCCGCGATCTCCTGCGAGATCACGAGGTCGTAGCGCGCCTGGGCTTCGCGCGTGTCGGTGATGGTCGAGGTGCCGACCTCGAAATTGCGCTTGGCCGATGCCAGCTGCTCGGCCACCGCGATCTTCTGCGCCCGCACCAGCGCCAGGCTGTCCTGGGCCGAGAGCACGTCGAAGTAGGCCTGGCTCACGCGCACCACCAGGTCCTGGTCGGCGATGGTCAGCACCGCCTGCGCGATGTCGACCTGGCGCTTGCCCTGTTCGTAGGTGGCCCAGTTCGCGGGCCGGTAGAGGGGCTGGGTGGCGTTGACGCCGACGTTCTGCGTGTTGAAGCCGCGCGAGGTGTTGCCGACGGGCGTGTCGACGTCGAGCTCGGTGTGCGAGGCACCGGCCGACAGCCCGACCGCCGGCAGGATGCCGGCCTTGGCCTGGGCCGCGCGCGCCAGGCTGGCGTCGTACTGCGAACGCGCGGCCTGGTAGGTCGCGTCGTAGCTGCGCGCCGATTCGTAGAGATCGATCAGGCTCTGGCCGTGGGCCGGCAGTGCGAACGCGGCGGCGAGCGCCACCGAGAGGGGAAGAAGCCGGAGCACGGGCATTGAGCGTCCTTGGGAAAAGAAATCAGTAGCGCGGCACAGAGGGGTCGTGCTGCGTCGACCAGGCATCGATGCCGCCGGCGACGTTCGCCACCTCGGCAAAGCCGTTCTGGATCAGGAAGGCGGCCACGCGCTGGCTGCGCGCGCCGTGGTGGCAGAGGCAGGCGATGCGCTGCGCCGGGTCGAGCTCCGAGATGCGGGCCGGAATCTCGTTCATCGGGATCGCCACCAGCGTGAAGCCCTGCGGCACCACGCTCGCGGTTTGCACTTCCCACGGCTCGCGCACGTCCAGCAGCACCGGCTGCGCACTCGCGTCGCGGCCGAACCAGTCGGCGAGTTCGGGCGGGCGGACCTGGTCGATCATGAGAGCTCCGCTCAGAAGTTGAAGCGCGAAGGCGCAGGGAAGTTCAAGAGGCGCGGCGCCACCGTGTCCCACGGCTGCACGATGTCCCACTTGCCTTCGCCGACGCGCGTGACGAAGTGGGCGCGCATCATCGGTTCGTCGCCCACGATCGCCGCCAGCCGGCCGCCCATCTTGAGCGAGCCCATCAGGCTCTGCGGCAGGCGCGCGACCGAGCCGCTGAGCACGATCACGTCGAAAGTCGGTCCGCTGGGCAGCGGCACGGCGCCGTCGGCGTTGCGCACTTCCACGTTGTTCACGCCGTTGCGGCGCAGGTTCTCGGTGGCGACGGCCGCCAGGCCAGGATCGATCTCGAGCGTCAGTACTTGCGCCGCGCGGTGCGCCAGCAGCGCGGCCATGAAGCCGGAGCCGGAGCCGATCTCGAGCACGGATTCGTGCTTCTGCACATGCAGGTCTTGCAGCATCCGCGCCTCGACTTTGGGCGAGAGCATGCACTGGCCGGGCTCCTTCGTCTTGGCGCCCTCCAGCGGGATCTCCATGTCGAAGAAGGCCAGGCCGCGATGGGCCTTGGGCACGTAGTCCTCGCGCCGGATGTGGGCCAGCAGGTCCAGGATTTCGAGATCGAGCACGTCCCAGGGACGGATCTGCTGCTCGATCATGTTGAAGCGCAAGCGCTCCAGGGTGGGAATGGGGTTCATGTGCTTTTTCCTCGTGCGGGTCGGGTCAATCAGGACAAACCTTCAATTTTAGGCGGCGGCTCCACAGTGTCGGCCGTGCGCGTGACCGCTTGCTGGCGGTGCCAGCGGCGCCGGGCCCAGTTCGCCAGGTCGTCCATGTAGCAATAGACCACCGGCACCACCACCAGCGTCAGCAGCGAGGAGGTGATCACGCCGCCGATCACGGCCTGGCCCATGGGCGCGCGCTGCTCCGAGCCTTCGCTGATCGCGAAGGCCAGCGGCACCATGCCGAAGATCATCGCCAGCGTGGTCATCAGGATCGGGCGCAGCCGCACGCGCGCCGCGAGCAGCAGGGCCTCGGCGCGCGGCAGGCCCGGCACCGGCGTGCCGTCGGGCGCGACGCCGCTCTCGCGCGAACGGATCGCGAAATCGACCAGCAGGATGGCGTTCTTGGTCACCAGGCCCATCAGCATCACGATGCCGATGATCGAGAACATCGAGAGCGTGGATCGGAACATCAGCAAGGCCAGCACCACGCCGATCAGCGTGAGCGGCAGCGCCGTCATCAGCGCCAGCGGCTGCAGGAAGCTCTTGAACTGGCTGGCCAGGATCATGTAGATGAAGATGATCGCCAGCGCCAGCGCCGACACCGCATAGCCGAAGGACTCCTGCATGTTCTTGGTCGAGCCGCTGAACTGCCAGCCGTAGCCCGGCGGGAAGGCGATGCCGGCCAGCGCCGTGCGGATGTCGGCCGACACTTCGCCGGCCGAGCGGTTGGCCACGTTGGCATTGATGCTGACCTCGCGCGCCAGTGCGCGGCGGTTGATCTGGTTTGGCCCGGTGGCTTCGCGCACATCGGCCACCTGCTGCAGGCGAACGATGCGGCTGGAGCCGTCGGCATTGGCGCCCATGGCGGTGCTGACGAAGGGCAGGCGCGCCAGGTCGGCCGGCGAGTTGCGCACCTCGGGCGCCAACCGCACGTTGACGTCGTAGGTCTGGTCGTCGGGCGCGCGCCAGTTGCCCACCGTGGTGCCGGCCACCAGCGTGCGCAGCGCGTTCGCGACCGGCGCCACGCCGAGGCCGAGGTCGGAGGCGGCATCGCGGCGCATCACCACGCTCACGGTCGGCTTGTTGGGCTTCTGGCTCGAATCGAGATCGACCAGCCCGGGAATCGGGCGGATCGCCTCCATCACGCGCTGCGTGAGCCGTTCGAGCTCCTGCAGGTCGGGGCCCTGCAGCGAGAACTCGATGACCTTGTTGCCGCCCACCGAGTCGCGCAAGCCCACGTGCGTGACCGTGATGCCCGGGATCGCGCGCAGCTTCTCGCGCAGCACGCCCGACATCTGGTCGACGCTGCGCTCGCGCAGCTTGCGCTCGACCAGGCGCACGTAGATGCTTGCGTAGATCTTGCCCTGCGCGTCGCCGGTGTTGATGGTGCTGAGCGTGTAGCGCACCTCGGGCATTTCGCGCAGGATGCCCTCGACCTGGCGGGCCTTGGCCTCGGTCACTTCGAGCGAGGAGCCGACCGGCGTGTAGAAGTTGATCGCGGTTTCCGAGAAGTCGGCCTTGGGCACGAACTCGGTGCCCAGCAGCGGCACCATCACCACGCTGGCGGCGAAGATGCCGAGCGCCGCGGCCAGCGTGGCGAGCTTGTGCACGAGGGACCAGCGCAGGATGGCCTGGTAGGCTTCAGCGAGCCGGTCGGTCGCGCGGTCGAACCAGCCGGTGACGCGGCCGATGGTCTTGTCGTAGAAGGTCACGGGCGGGCCGCGCTTGCCGTGCGTATCGATTGCAGGGTCGTGCCAGATGCTCGAGAGCATCGGATCCAGCGTGAAGCTCACGAACATCGAGATCAGCACTGCCGCCACGATGGTGATGCCGAACTCGTGGAAGAACTTGCCGATGATGCCTTCCATGAAGCCGATCGGCAGGAACACCGCGACGATCGAGAGCGTGGTCGCCAGCACCGCGAGCCCGATCTCCTGCGTGCCGTCGAGCGCCGCGCTGTAAGGCGCCTTGCCCATCTGCACGTGGCGCACGATGTTCTCGCGCACCACGATCGCGTCGTCGATCAGCAAGCCTACGCACAGCGACAGCGCCATCAGCGTCACCATGTTGATGGTGAAGCCGAACATGGCCATGAACCAGAAGGTGCCGATCAGCGCGATCGGCAGCGTGAGCCCGGTGATCACGGTCGAGCGCCACGAATTCAGGAACAGGAACACGATCAGCACGGTGAGCAGCGCGCCTTCGATCAGTGTCTCCCGCACGTTGTTGACCGCGACGCGGATCGGCCGCGCAGCGTCGGCGATGGGTTCGAGCTTGACGCCGGGCGGCAACTGCGGCCGGATGTCGGCGATGGCCTTCGTGAGCCCGTCGACTACCGCGATGGTGTTCTCGTCCTGCGCCTTCTGCACCGACAGGAGCAGCGTGCGCTGGCCGTTGTAGAGCGCGAGGCTCTCGAGTTCCTGCGCGCCATCGCGCACGGTCGCCACCTGGTCGATGCGGATCGGCGCGCCGCCCCTGCGCATCAGGATGATCTTGCCGAAGTCCTCCGGCCGCTCCATGCGCGCATCGACCTGCACCACGCGTTCCTGCTCGAGCGAGCGCACGGCGCCCACCGGCAGCGCCTGGTTCTCGTTGCGCACCGCCTCGACCACCTGCGACGCACTGACGCCGAAGGCTTCCATCGCCTGCGGATTGAGATAGATGTTGATCTCGCGCTTGGTGCCGCCCACCAGCGTCACCGAGCCGACGCCGCGCACGTTCTCCAGCCGCTTCTTCAGCACCTGATCGGCCCAGTTGGTCAACTCGACCGCGCTCGGTTGTTTGTCTTCCTGCCCATCGGGCAGCACGGCCACCGACCACACGGGCCGCGAGGCCGGGTCGAAGCGCAGCACGCGCGGATCTTTCACCTCGTCGCGGAACAGGGGCCGCACCGCTGCGACCTTTTCGCGCACGTCGTCGGCCGCCTTGCGGCCGTCGACGTAGAGCTGGAATTCGATGATGACGACCGACTGGCCCTCGTAGCTGCGCGAGGTGAGGGCGTTGATGCCGGCGATCGAGTTGACGCCTTCCTCGACCTTCTTGGTCACCTCGCTCTCGACGATCTCGGGCGAGGCGCCCGGGTACTCGGTGATCACCACCACCACCGGGAAGTCGATGTTCGGGAACTGGTCGACCTGCAGCCGCTGGTAGGAGAAGATGCCGAGCACCACCAGCGCGAGCATCAGCATGGTCGCGAAGACCGGGTTCTTCAGGCTGACGCGCGTGAACCACATGGTATTGCGCGCTCAGGGCGCGGCGACCGGCGAGAGGCGCACTGCCGTGCCTTCGCGCAGCGAGCCGACGCTGCCCGCCACCACCACCGCGCCATCCTCGACGCCGCGCACCGCGACCAGCGTCTGGCCGTCGACCTGGCCGCGCTGGCCGGTCTGGACCGCGCGGTGGGCGATGCGTCCTTCGATCACCATCTGCACGTAAGGCGCCGGCTTGTCGATGCGCACCGCGGACAAGGGCAGGGCGAGCGCGTCGACGCGGCCCACGTCGATGCTGCCCTGCGCGAACAGGCCCTGGCGGAAGCCGGCGCTGCGGTCCAGCCGCAGGTAGACCAGCACGCTGCGGCTGCCGGCCTGTGCGCTCGGGTTGACGCGCACCACGCTGGCGCCCACCTTGCGGTTGGTGCTCGCCGGGTCTACAGCGCTGCTGCCTTCGATCTGCAGCGTCGCGCGCTGGCCCACGCGCACCGCGACCGAGTCGGCTGCTGCGAGCGTGGCCTCGACCTCGATGCGGCTCAGGTCGACCACCTCGATCACGCGCGCATCGACAGCGACGCGCTCGCCCGGCTGCGCCAGCCGCTGTGCGACCTGACCGGTGAGCGGGCTCTTGAGCACGGTGTCGGCGAGCGACTTGTGCGCCATCTCCACCGCGGCGAGCGCGGCGCGGTGGGTCGAGAGCGCGGCGTTGAGATTCGACTGCGAGGTGTCGAGCGCGGTGCGGGAGATGAAGCCCTGGTCGACCAGCGCCTTGTTGTTGTCGTAAGTGCGTTGCGCCACCTCGGCCTGCGCGCGGGCCGAGTCCGCCTGCTCCTGAGCCTGGCGCACGCGCGACTGGTACTCGACCGGGTCGATGCGCGCGACCACCTGGCCGGCCGTGACCGCATCGCCCTCGCGCAGCGTGAGGCCGATCAGCTCGCCGGCCACGCGGGCCTTGACCAGCGCCGAATCGACCGCCTTGAGCGTGCCCGAGACCGCCAGCGTCTGCGCGAGTTCGCGCCGCGTGGCGCGCACCACGTCGGACGGCGAGAGCTGCACCACAGTTTCGGCCGGCTTCGCGGCGGCGGCGACCGCGGCTTGCTGCGCGCGGCGCGCCTCGATGGCGCGCAGCACGCCGCCGGCCAGCAGCGCGACGACCACTGCCGCGACCGCCCATTTGATGACGAGCGACCGCTTCATACGCCCGCCTTCGGCGGCATGCTGAGCCCGTGGAGCACGGTCTCGGCCTGGGTCGCAAGGTACTTCTCGGGATCGAGATCCGAATCGGCGTCGACGCAGATGACGGCCGAGTGCTTCCACAGCATCAGGAAGAGCATCGGCGCGATGATGGCGTAGATCGCGTGGCCGACGTCGACCGGCGCGAACTCCCCGCTGTCGATGCCGCGCTGCACGATGCGCCGCATCAGCGTGTGCCCGGGCCGCACCACCTCTTCGCGGTAGAACTCGGCCAGCTCCGGGAAATTGCGGCCCTCGCTCAGCATCAGCTTGGTGAGGCCCGAGGCCTTGGTCGAGCCCACGCGCTCCCACCAGATGCGCATGCAATAGCGCAGCATGTCGGAGGTGCTGCCCTCGAACTCCTCGAACTCCTTGTTCCACTCGGTGAAGCGGCCGGACAGGTTCTCGACCACCACCGCCTTGAACAGTTCTTCCTTGCTCGGAAAATAAAGGAACAGGGTGCCCTTGGACACGCCGGCGCGCGCCGCCACCTCTTCGGCACGGGTGGCCGCGAAGCCCTTGTCGACGAACAGGTCCAGTGCGGCCTCGAGCAGTTCCCCGGGACGCGCCTCCTTGCGGCGCTCGCGCTTGGCGCGCGCTGTGCTGCAGAATTTGTCGCTGAGGAAACGGGGAGCGGGCATGGATTTATTAATGACTCACGGGTTAGTAATGTAGTGAGCGTGCCTGGACCCGTCAAGCCGCGACAATGCAAGGTTCGCCAATTTCCACCCTGGAGTTTTCATGTCCACGCCATCACCGCAAACCGAGATCATCGCGCTGGGCGGCGGCTGCTTCTGGTGCACCGAGGCGGTTTTCGACCGCGTGCAGGGCGTGGTGGATGTCGAATCGGGCTACAGCAACGGCGAGACGATCAATCCGAGCTACGAACAGGTTTGTACCGGCCGCACCGGCCATGTCGAGGTGGTCCGGGTGGAATTCGATCCGCAGCAGATCACGCTGCGTGAGATCCTGGAGATCTTCTTCGTCGTGCACGATCCCACGACCCTCAACCGGCAGGGCAACGACGCGGGGACCCAGTACCGCAGCGGCATCTATTACGCCAACGACGCGCAGAAGCAGGTCGCCGAAGAGGTGATCCGCGAGATCGAGGCCAGCAAGACCTACCGCTCGCCGATCGTGACCGAGGTGAAGCCGCTGGCCAACTACTCGACCGCCGAGGCCTACCACCAGGACTACTTCCTGAACAACCCGAACCAGGGCTATTGCGCCTTCGTGGTCGGGCCCAAGGTCGAGAAGTTCCAGAAGACCTTCGCGGCGCGGCTCAAGAAGGCCTGAGCCTTTCTTCTTTCATGCGCCTCGCACGCCACCCGCTCCGAGCCCGCGCCATGCTGTGCGTGTTGGCGCTCGCCTTGTGGTTTGCGACGACGCTCGGGCTCGTGCACCGCACGATCCACAGCCCGCTTGCGGCGCATGCGCATGCGGCTGCGTCCGCCCATGCGGGAGAGGCGGACCATGGGTCCCATGGCCTGGTCGCGCTCTTCGGCGAGCACAGCGATGCCGATTGCCGGCTCTACGACCAGTTGTCCCACGGCCCGGCCGCGCTCTGCGTGCCGGCCCTCCTGCTGCCGGTCATGCTGCCGGCGACCACCTTTGCCTATCTCCAGGGCGAAGCAATCGCCCGATGGGTCGCGCTGTTCGACGCGCGCGGCCCGCCTTCCGCTCGCTGAATCCGCCTTGCCGACCGACAGCTGCACCCGCCTTTTCGCGGGCTGCGGCCGGTCTTTCATCGATTCAACGAGTGTTCCAACATGTCATCCCATTTCCGGCGCAACGCCATCGGCGTTGCCGTTCTTTCCCTTTTGTCCTGCGCTGCCTGGGCGCAAGCCGACGCGAGCGCGCCCGCGCCTTCGCTGCCTGAGGTCACCGTCACCGGCAACCCGTTGGGCGCCACCGACCTGATCGCACCGACCACCACCCTCTCCGGCGACAGGCTGCTCTTGCGTTCCCAATCCACGCTCGGCGAGACCCTCAACGGCCTGCCGGGCGTCAGCAGCAGCTACTTCGGGCCCAACGCGAGCCGGCCTTCGATCCGCGGCCAGGACGGGGACCGCATCCGCATCCTGCAGAACGGCGGCGCGGCACCGGACGCCTCCTCGCTGAGCTACGACCACGCGGTGCCGGTCGATGCCCTCGTCACCGAACGCATCGAGGTGCTGCGCGGGCCCTCGGCGCTGCAGTACGGCGGCAGCGCGGTCGGCGGCGTGGTCAACGTGATCGACAACCGCATTCCGAGCGAGCCGATCGACGGTTTCGGCGGCCGCGCCGACCTCGGCTACGCGACCGGCAACCGCGAGAAGAGCGGCGGCGTGGTGCTGGAGGGCGGCAACAACCGCTATGCGCTGCACGTGGATGCCTTCAACCGCGACGCGGACGATACCTCGGTGCCAATCGAACTCGGCTGCGAGAACCCGCGCCGGCCCGGCCTGGCGCGCAAGATCTGCAACTCGGCCAACCAGGCGCACGGCGGCGCGATCGGCGGCAGCCTGTTCTTCGACCAGGGCTGGATCGGCGCTTCGGCCAGCACCTACCGCAGCGACTACGGCACGGTGGCGGAGGACGACGTCACCATCAAGATGAAATCCGACCGCTATGCGCTCGAAGGCGAATGGCGGCCGGGCGGCTTCTTCACCAGCATCCACGGCAAGCTGAGCCGCACCGACTATCGCCACACCGAGTTCGAGGGCTCGGAGACCGGCACGGTGTTTGCCAACAAGAGCAACGATCTGCGCATTGAGGCGCGCCATCAGAAGATCGGCGGCGTGGAGGGCTTGATCGGCTTCACCAACGAAAGCAACGACTTCTCGGCCGTCGGCGACGAGGCCTTCGCGCCGCACAGCCGCACGCGCTCGCGCGCCTTGTTCCTGCACGAAGAGCTCGGTACGTCGTGGGGCCGCCTGAGCTTCGGCGCGCGCACCGAGCAGGTGAAGGTGCGTTCCTTCGGCTATCCGGAAGATCCGTCGGTCACGCGCTTCGCCGTCGGCGAGCGCAGCTTCAATCCGCACAGCGCGGCCTTCGGTGCGCTGGTCAACCTGGCGCCCCAATGGCAGCTGACCTCGAACCTCGCCTACACCGAGCGCGCGCCCAAGGACTACGAACTCTTCGCCAACGGCCCGCACGTCGCGACCGCGGCCTGGGAGGTCGGCGATCCGAACCTGCAGAAGGAAAAGTCGGTCGGCTTCGACCTCGGCGCCCAATGGAAGTCCGGCGCCAACAGCGCGCGCGTGAATGCCTACGTCACGCGCTTCCGCAACTACATCGGGCTCGCGGCCTCGGGCAATGTGCGCGGCGAGGACGGCGAGATCAACCCGGGCCCGGTGGAAACCGACGAAGGCCTGCTGTTCCCCGACGTGGTGGACGAGTTCGTCTATCGCGGCGTGCGCGCCCGCTTCACCGGCATCGAGGCCAACGGCAACCTGCGGCTCCTGGGCACCGACGGCTTCTCGCGCGCGGCCGACGGCTCCACGCTGGACCTCGAATGGCGTGCCGACCTGGTGCGCGCGAAGAACACCGATACCGGCGAGCCGCTGCCGCGCATCTCGCCGGCGCGCGTGGGTACCACGCTGGCCTACGGCAACGGGCCATGGACGGCGCGCCTGGGCTTCGACCACTACGCTGCCCAGCGAAGGGTGCCGAGCATCGGCGCCCGCGAGACCGATGCCTTCACGCTGTGGAATGCGGCGCTCACCTACCGCATGAAGGTGCAGCGCGCCAACCTCACCTGGTATGCGCGCATCGACAACCTGACGAACAAGCTGGCCTACAGCGCGACCTCGATCCTGACCACGACCGCCTTCCCGGATGCGCCCTTGCCGGGGCGGACCTTGAAGGTGGGCCTGCGCGCGACGTTCTAGCGCCCCTGTATGCTCGCCGCCGATGAATTCATCGGTCCTCGCGTCGCTGCTGCCCGTCGTCCTGCTCATCGCTGCGGGCTTCGTGGCAGGGCGGCGGGGCTGGGTCGGCGGCGGCGCGGTGCGGGACCTGTCGAACCTGATCTTCCTGCTGCTCGTGCCGGCGCTCCTGTTCCGTGCCATGAGCACGGTGCACCTGGAGCAGCTGAGCCTCAAGCCTGTCGCGGCCTACTTTCTCGCGGCCGGCCTGATCTTCGCGGCCACCTTGCTGTGGCGCGGCTTCAACCGCACGGCGGCCGTGCTCGCGCTTGCCAACACCTTCAGCAACACCGTGATGATCGGCATCGCGCTGATCGGCCTGGCCTACGGCCCCGAGGGCATGGTTGTGCTGCTGACGCTGATCTCGCTGCATTCGCTGGTGCTGCTGACCAGCGCGACGCTGGTGCTCGAACTTGCGGTGGCCCACGAGAACGCCAGTCTGAGCGGCACGCCGCGCCAGCCGATCCTGCACACACTGGGCCGCGCGTTCTACAACGCGATCGTCCATCCGGTGCCGCTGCCGATCATCGCGGGCCTGCTGTTCGCGCAGACCGGTTGGGTGATGCCCGAAGTGATCGACAAGCCGATCGCGCTGCTCGGTCAGGCCTTCGGACCGATCGCGCTGGTCATGGTCGGCATCACGCTCGCGTTCACGCCCATCGGCACCCACTGGCGCGGCGCGCTGGTGCAGGCGCTGGTCAAGAACGTGGCGCACCCGCTGCTGGTGGCGGGGCTCGGCTGGCTGCTGGGCCTGCGCGGGCTGCCGCTGCAGGTGATGGTGGTGGCCGCGGCGCTGCCGATCGGCGCCAACGTGTTTCTGTTTTCGCAGCGCTACAAGACGGCCGAAGATCTCGTGACCGCCAGCATGGCAGTGTCGACCGCGCTGGCGCTCGTCACGCTTTCGATCGTGATGCAGTTGGCTGGCAGGCTCTGAGCGAGGATCGGCTCAGGGCGCCAGCCGCTCGCGCACCCACGCGCCGTCCTCGCGCCGGTAGCGCAGCCGATCGTGCAGCCGGCTCTTGCGGCCTTGCCAGAACTCCCAGCGGTCGGGCACCAGGCGGTAGCCGCCCCAGTGCGGCGGCCGTGGCGGCGAGAGCAGGTGCCGGGCGGCCTCGATGGCGGCGTTCTTCACCAGCACCTCGCGGCCGCTGATCACCTCGCTCTGCGGGCTGGCCCAGGCGCCGATGCGCGAGTCGAGCGGGCGGCTCGCGAAGTAGGCATCGCTCTCTGCCGCATCGACCTTCTCGACCCGGCCCTCGATGCGCACCACGCGCTCGAGCTCGACCCAGTGGAACTGCAGCGCGGCCCAGGGATTGCTGGCGAGCTCCTGGCCCTTGCGGCTCTTGTAGTTGGTGTACCAGACGATGCCGCGCGCGTCGTAGCCCTTGATCAGCACGATGCGCGTCGATGGCCGCAGGTCGCCGCCGACGGTGGCTAGCGTCATCGCGTTGGGCTCGGGCAGCTGCGCATCGATCGCCTCGGCGAGCCAGCGCTCGAACTGGAGCAGGGGATCCTGCGCACTGCGGGCTTCGTCGAGTTCGGCGCGCTCGTAGCTCTTGCGCAGCGCGGCCAGCGCTTCTTTGGGGGAATTCATGGCCGCATTGTTGCGCATGCGAAGAGGGGATACTGGGCGCATGAATCCTCGACCGCCCACCGTCATCGTGCTCGCCTCGGGCCGCGGTGAGCGCTTTCGCGCCGCCGGCGGCAACGGCGCCAAGCTTGAGGCGCCGCTCGCGGGCAAGACGGTGCTCGAGCACACGCTCGCCGCCGTGCACGCCAGCGGCCTGCCATGGCATCTGGAGGACGCGGGCCATCCCGGCATGGGCGACTCGATCGCGGCTGCGGTGCGGGCTACGGCCGATGCCGCGGGCTGGCTGATCCTGCCTGGCGACCTGCCGCTGGTGCAGCCTTCAACCCTGCAGGCGGTGGCGCGGGCGCTGGCCGGCGCCGTGCAGGCGGCTCAGCCGCGGCATCGCGGCGAGCGCGGCCATCCGGTCGGCTTTGCCGCGGTCTGCGGGCCGCAGCTCGCTGCGCTGTCAGGCAATCTGGGCGCGGCGCCGGTGCTGCGCGCGCTGCGGGAGGCCCATGCGGTGGCGGAGATCGAAGTGGACGACATCGGCATCCTGACCGACATCGACACGCCCGCCGAACTCGCGCGCGCCGAGGCGCTGCTGGCGGCGCGGCTCAGCGCCTCGTGATCAGCGCGCAGGCGATGCGCGGGCCGGAGTTGCCGGCCGGCTGCGAGGTGAAGTCGTCGCGATCGCGGTGAACGATCAGCGCCCGGCCGACCACGTTGTTCGCCGCGCCGTCGGTGAGCGAGATGGAATGCAGGTCGACACTGAAGCGCGCCACGCCGCTCGCATCGGCCACCAGACTCGGCAGCTCGCCCGCATGGCTGCCGGGCGCGCCGAACTTGCCGTGCGTGCCGCCGGCCGGATTGAAGTGGCCGCCCGAGGCATTGCCGTTGTCGCCGCAGTCGCCCTTCTCGTGGATGTGGAAGCCATGTTCCGTGCCCGGCACGAAGCCGCGCACTTCGCCGGCCACGCGCACGCCATGGTCGAGCGCCGTGAAGCTCACGTTGCCCGTGGTCGGATTCGGCGTGATCGCCGCGGTCGGCGCCAGCGCGGCGCTGGCGCTCGCCTTGGACCCCATCATGGTGCCGCAGCCGGCAAGCAGGCTGGCCGCAACGACGGCAAGGGCGGGGACGATCAGACGAGAGGACATGGCTACTCCTTGGATGAAGAACGGGAAGAAGAATCGAGAGAAGAGGCCGCAGGGTATACCGGAGCGGGCGCTTCGCCGCAATCGGCTTGCGCCGACAGCTTGGCCTCGGCCAACCTGATCAGGCGCGCCAGCGCTGCATCGTGGATCGCATGGCGCTGCAGTTCGAGCAGGGTCTGATGCGCATAGTCGAGCGAACTGCCATAGCGGCCGACCGCGCTGGCGAAGATGTGGCGGTAGCGCTCGTCGTCCAGGTTGCCGGTGAAGTTGGGACTGCGCCGCGACAAGGTGAAGGCCAGGGCGCGCACCGATCCGTGCGGGGTCTCGCAATCGAGCCATCGGGGGTCGTAGACGCCGGTCGGCATCTCGCGCAGCCAGAGCCGGCCCAGGGTTTCGAGCCCGTCGGCCGCGGCCACGCGGAACACCATGCCGCGGCAGCTGCCGCCCGAGAGCAGGCCGAACACCAGGCCCGGATTCTCGACCGTGCCGCGATTGATGCGGCTCCACATCTTCAGCGCCCGATGCCAGCCGTGCACCCGCGCGGGGTGCCGCTCGATGAAGCCGAACTCGGGGCGCCAGATCAGCGAGCCGTAGCCGAACACCCAGAGATCCTGGTGGCCGCCCCATTCGGCGATCACGCGGTCGAGCATGGGCTTCGGGTCGCGCAGCGGTTTGAGCATGGGGTCCAAACCGGGCGGGCCGGGGTCGCCACCTACAATTTCACGGTCATGGTTCACCGCACCATTATTTACCGACCGCTTTCCTACGGAGATCGACCCATGGCAGGCATAGCCGACGACGACAGCCAACAGAACTTCATTCTGGCCTTTCTGCTCGGGCTGATCGCACTGGTGATCTTCTTCGTGATCGGGATCGTGCTCTACACGCAGAGCCACAAGGCGGGCGCGAAGCCCGCGGCGTCCATGGTGGAGATCCTGACCGAAACCGTGGCAGTCGTGATCCCCGACGGCGCGAGCATCCGAGTGCAGGGCGGGGTCGTGAACTTCTATTTCGCCACCGGCAGCGCCGATCTGGCTCCCGGCGCGGCAGGGGCCCTGGCCACGGTGATCAAAGGCGTGGAAGGTGGGCGCAAGGCAGTGGTCTCGGGCTTCCATGACACCACCGGCGATGGGGGCCTCAACGAACAGCTCGCGCAGAGGCGTGCCGAGATGGTGCGCAACGTGCTGACCGGGCTGGGCGTGCCGGCCGACAAGATCGAACTGAAGAAGCCCGCCGTGACCACCGGTTCGGGGAACGACGCCGAGGCGCGCCGCGTCGAGGTCCGGCTGGTCGACTAGCGCGCTGCGCTCACCACGGCAGCTGCATCGGCTTCGCTTCGAGGTCGAACACCCCGACCGGGGCAGCCGGAAACACGCCGGTGATCTCCATCGGCTCGTCGCCCACATTGAAGATCTGATGCGGCACGTCGCGCGGCAGCAGCACGCTGCTCGCGGGGCCGAAGCGGTGCACCTGTCCGTCGAGGTGGACCTCGCCGCGGCCCGCGTGGCACAACACGACTTCCTCGGTGTCATGGCTGTGCGGCGGCGTGGAAGCGCCGGGTGCCAGCGTCTGCTTCCAGATCGACAACTGGGTCAATCCATGCTCGTGGCCCGCCAGGGTGCGGTGGGTGATTCCGGGCAGCTCTGCCAGGGGCAGCGTGGCGTGGGAGATAACGTTGCGGGCAATGGCGGTCATGAGGCGGCTCCGTGCAATCGAGTGAAGGTGAAGGCAGTGTCCTGGACCCAGAAGCGCGAGTGAAGACAGCGCAATGACCTAACATTGAGGACATTCGTTCCTCAATCGGGGGCGCCATGCAAGGCCTGCAGCAGTTCCTCGCCTTCACCGAGACCGTCAAGCACGGCAGCTTCGCCGCCGCCGCGCGCGAAGCGGGCACCGCGCCTTCCACGCTGGCCAAGGCGGTGCTGAGGCTGGAGGATTCGCTTGGCGTCAAGCTGTTCCATCGGACCACGCGGCAGGTCACCCTGACGCCGGACGGCGAGCGCCTGTACCACCGCTGCCAGCGCGTCCTCGCCGAGATCGAGGACCTGCATGCCGACGCTGCCGGCACGCGGGCCACGGCCACGGGCCTGCTGCGCATCGACATGCCGATCGTCTTCGGCCGGCGCGTGATCCTGCCGCTGCTCGCGCGGCTCCAGCAACAGCACCCGCGACTTGAAATGGACGTGCGCTTGCAGGACGGCTACGTCGATCTGGTCAAGGACGGCATCGACCTCGCCATCCGGGTCGGCGCACTGCAGGAATCGTCGCTGGTGGCACGCCGCTTTGCGAGCCAGACCTTGCTGCTGGTGGCCAGCCCTGCCTACCTGGCGCAGCATGGCCATCCGGCCTCGCTGCGGGCGCTGGCACAGCATCGCGCGATCGTCTTCCGCATGCCGACGAGCGGTCGCGACCGCCCCTGGCAGTTCCTCCAGCGCGGCCACGCCGTCACCCTGCATCCGCAGAGCCAGCTGCGCCTGAATGACGGCGAAGCCATGGTGCAGGCCGCGATGCTCGGCCAGGGCCTGGCGCAACTGCCCGACTACATGGTCGAAGACGAGCTCGGCGATGGGCGCCTGGTCGAGATCCTGCCTTCGCTGCGGCCGCCGGCCATGCCGATCAGCGCCGTGTACCCTTCCCAGCGCCTGTTGCCGCCGCGGGTGCGGGTCGTGCTCGATGCCTTGACGGCACCCTAGGGTCTTGCGGGCTTGGTAGGATGCAGGGCCACGCAACCTGCGCGTGGCAGGGGCCGCGCGCAGCCCCACTGCACAGTGAAGCACTCATGACTACACATCCCACCGTACGCGATGTCACCGAGCGCATTCGTGCGCGCAGCCGGGACCTTCGAAGCGCCTATCTCCAGCGGCTGACCGAGACCCGCAACCGCGACCGCGGCTCCGACCGCATGGGTTGCGCCAACGTGGCGCACGCCGTGGCCGGCATTCCGGCCAGCGACAAGTTCAAGGTGGTGACCGAGCGCGCACCCAACATCGGCGTCGTCAGCGCCTACAACGACATGCTCTCGGCCCACGCGCCGTACCAGGGCTATCCCGACATCGTCAAGCACGAGGCGCGCCGCCTCGGCGCCACCGCGCAGGTGGCAGGCGGCGTGCCGGCGATGTGCGACGGCGTCACGCAGGGCACGCCCGGCATGGAGCTGAGCCTGTTCAGTCGCGACGTGATCGCGATGGGTACCGCCGTGGCGCTCACGCACGACATGTTCGACGCCGCGCTGCTCCTGGGCGTGTGCGACAAGATCGTGCCGGGCCTCCTGATCGGCGCGCTGCACTTCGGCCACCTGCCCACCGTCTTCGTGCCCGCCGGGCCGATGCCCTCGGGCCTGTCGAACAGCGCCAAGTCCAAGGTGCGCGAGCAGGCGGCCCAGGGGCTGGTCGGCCGCCAGGGCCTGCTCGATGCCGAGATGGCCGCCTATCACGCGCCGGGCACCTGCACCTTCTACGGCACCGCCAACAGCAACCAGATGCTGCTGGAGGCGATGGGCCTGCACGTGCCGGGCACCGCTTTCATCCAGCCCGGCGATGCGATGCGCGAGGCGCTCACGCGCGAGGCGGTGCGCACGGTGCTGGGGGTGGCCGCCAAAAAGCCTTATGCCACGCCGCCGATCGGCGAGATGGTCGACGAGCGAAGCATCGTCAACGCCATGGCAGCGCTGCTCGCCACCGGCGGCTCGACCAACCACCTGATCCACTGGGTCGCGGTGGCGCGCGCTGCCGGCATCCTGATCGACTGGAACGATTTCTCCGAGCTCTCGGAGGTGGTGCCGCTGCTCACGCGGGTCTATCCCAACGGCAGCGCCGACGTCAACGAATTCCAGGCCGCGGGCGGCCCGGGCTTCGTGATCGGTGAACTGCTCGACGCCGGCCTGATGCATGCCGACGTGCTGACCGTGCGCGCCGGCGGCCTGCGCGAATACGCCGGCATCCCGACGCTGGCCGGCGCGCCGTCGGACGAGCACGTGCTGAAGTGGCGCGCCGCCGCACCCTCGAAGAATGAAGCCGTCGCGCGCCCGGTCTCGGCGCCGTTCAGCGCCACCGGCGGCCTGAAACTCTTGAGCGGCAACCTCGGACGCAGTGTGATCAAGGTGTCCTCGGTGCCGGACGACCGGCACGTGATCGAGGCGCCGGCCCGTGTCTTCGATTCGCAGGCCGAGCTGCAGCACGCCTTCACCGCCGGCGAACTCGAACGCGATGTGGTCTGCGTGGTGCGCTGGCAGGGTCCACAGGCCAACGGCATGCCCGAGCTACACAAGCTCACGCCGCCGCTGTCGGTGCTGCAGGGCAAGGGCTTCCGTGTGGCACTGGTGACCGACGGCCGCATGAGCGGCGCCTCGGGCAAGGTGCCGGCCGCGATCCACGTCTCGCCCGAAGCCGCCGCCGGCGGCCCGCTGGCCAAGGTGCGCGATGGCGACCTGATCCGGCTCGATGCGGTGGCCGGCACGCTGGCCGTGCTGCTGCCGGCCGACGAATGGGCCGAGAGAGAAAGCGCGACCCTGCCCGACGAACTGCGCATCGCCAACGGTCACGGCCTGGGCCGCGACCTGTTCGCCGGCATGCGCCGCAATGCATTGACTGCCGAAGAAGGAGCCTGCACATGGCTGTGAACCCCACGCTGTCCGCCATCGACGTGATGCGCGACGCCCCCGTGATCCCGGTGATCGTGCTGCACGACGTCAAGGACGCGGTACCGCTCGCGCGCGCGCTGGTCGCCGGCGGCATCCGCATGCTCGAAGTGACGCTGCGCACGCGCGAGGCGCTCGAATGCATCGAGATCATCGCCAAGGAGGTGCCCGAGGCCGTGCCCGGCGCCGGCACCATCCGCAGCGCGGCCGATGCCCAGGCCTCGGCGCTGGCCGGCGCGAAGTTCGGCGTCAGCCCGGGCTACACGCGCGCCGTGGGCAAGGCCTGCCACGACCTCGGCCTGCCGCTCCTGCCCGGCGTGGCGACCGGCAGCGAAATCATGCTGGCGCAGGAGGACGGCTTTACCGAACTCAAGTTCTTCCCGGCCGTGCAGGCCGGCGGCGTCGCCATGCTCAAGGCCTGGCAGGGACCTTTCGGCGAAGTGAAGTTCTGTCCCACGGGCGGCGTCACGGCGGCCAATGCGCACGAGTTCCTCTCGCTCGCCAACGTGGCCTGTGTGGGCGGTTCGTGGATCGTGCCGACCGAGGCGATCGCGGCCGGCGACTGGGCGCGCATCGAAGCGCTGGCGCGCGAAGCCAGCCAGCTGGTGCGATGAGCGAAGACTTCGATGCCGGCGATCTGAAGGTCATCGCCTTCGACGTCTTCGGCACGGTCGTCGACTGGTACAGCGGCATCGCCGCCGAGGCCGAGCGCATCGTGCCGGGCGTCGACGGCGGCGCCTTCGCGCTGGCCTGGCGCGCGGGCTACCAGCCCGCGATGAAGAGCGTGATGGAACGCCTCGCGGCCGGCGAGGGCGGCTTCACGCTGCTCGACGAACTGCACATGGGCATTCTCGAAGGCGTGCTGCGCGACTTCGGCCTGGGCGATCTGGATTCGGCGCGCAAGCGCGAACTCAACAAGGCCTGGCACCGGCTGCCGGCCTGGCCCGATGCGCTCGAGGGTCTGGCGCGGCTCAAGCGCAAGTACATCATCTGCACGCTGTCCAACGGCAATATCGGCCTCTTGACCGAGATGGCCAAGAATGCCGGGCTGCCCTGGGACTGCGTACTGTCGGCCGAGGTCTTCAAGGCCTACAAGCCCGATCCGCGCACCTACCTCGGCGTGGCCGCGGTGTTCGACGTCACGCCCAGCCAGGTGATGCTCGCGGCCGCGCACCACGACGACCTGGCCGCCGCGCGCACCTGCGGCCTGCGCACCGGCTACATCGAGCGGCCGAAGGAGTTCGGACCCGACCGCCCGAAGGATGTTTCGCCGCGCGCGGACAACACGCTGCATGCGCGCGACATCGGCGCGCTGGCGGATCTGCTCGGTTGCTAGCGAAGCCCGCCGCCGGCGGCGCCTTCCGGGCGCTGGATCAGCTCGATCTTGTAGCCGTCCGGATCCGTCACGAAGGCGATCACCGTGGTGCCGCCCTTGACGGGGCCGGCCTCGCGCGTGACGTTGCCGCCCACGGCCTTGATCTTCTCGCAGGCCGCATAGGCATCGGGCACGCCGAGTGCGATGTGGCCGTAGGCCGTGCCGAGTTCGTAGCTTTCGGTGCCCCAGTTGTAGGTCAGCTCGATCTCGGCCTGGGCCGGGTTGCCCTCGTAGCCGACGAAGGCCAGGCTGTACTTGTACTCGGGGTTCTCCGAGGTGCGCAGCAGTTGCATGCCGAGCACTTGCGTATAGAAGTCGATCGAGCGCTGGAGATTGCCAACGCGCAGCATGGTGTGGAGAAGTCGCATCTCGTGGGGTGGTGCAGAGTGGTTGTCGCCGGGGATTGTCGGTTCAGACGCGGCCGGCGAGTGTCAGCAAATGCGCTTCGTGCTTCTGCAGGAAGGCGCGCAGGTGCTGCGGATACTCGGGCACCACGGCATGGCGCACGCTGGGGCGTTCCGCGAGCGCCTTACGCCAGGCGCGCACTTTCGGCGTCGCGTCGAAGATGTGCGAATCGCTGATCTGGTCGAAGACATCGAAGTAGCGAAAGATCGGCGCGAAGACCGCATCGACCAGGCTGAAGCGCGTGCCGGCGAAGTAGGGCCCATCGCCCAGCGCGGCCTCGACGCGTGCGAACTTGGCAACGAGCGCCTGCCGCTTCTGCTCGAACACTTCGGCATCGCGCGTGGTCTCGTAGCCCCACAGGTCCGCGAGGATCGCGGAGCCGAATTCCATCCATGCCCGGTGCTCGGCGCGCGCGAGCGGGTCTTCAGGATGCAGGCGCGGGCCGGGCTGGGTTTCTTCGAGGTATTCGCAGATCACGTTGCTTTCGAACAGAACGGCTTCCTTGCCGTCGGCCTGCGGCACCCGCAGCAGCGGCACCTTGCCGAGCGGCGAGATTTTGACGAACCAGTCCGGCTTCTGCGCGAGGTCGATCACGACGCGTTCGAAGGCTACGTCCTTTTCGAGCAGCGCGATCGCGGCGCGCTGGACGTAGGGGCACAGCAGGTGGCTGACGAGAGTGAGTTGGGCGGTCATGCGTGCTTTCGTGTTGTTCAAGTGAATCGAAAGCGCGATTCTTGCGAGGCTCAAAGACCTTTTCTGAAAAAGCCCATGTGCGTCATTCCGCAGTTCCGCCGGTCCAGCGCGTCAGCCGGCCGTTGTGCATGACGCCGACATGGTCGGCCATGGCCTGCGCCTCGGCCTCGTTGTGCGTGACCAGCATCGCGGTCTGGCCGGCGGTTTTGAGGATCTCGCGCACCTCGGCCGTCAGGCGCTCGCGCGTGCCGGCATCGAGGTTGGAGAAAGGCTCGTCGAGCAGCAGCAGCGCGGGTGCCGGTGCGAGCGCGCGGGCCAATGCGATGCGCTGCTGCTGTCCGCCCGAGAGTTCGTGCGGATAGCGTTCGCCGGCCTCTGCCAGGCCCACCAGCGAGAGCATCGCCGCCACGCGTGCATCGCGCTCCGCACGCGCCAGCCGCCGCAGGCCGAAGCCCACGTTCTGCGCCGCCGTGAGATGCGGGAACAGCGCGTACTCCTGGAACATCATGCCGACGCGGCGCTGTTCGGGCGGGAGGTGGGTGGTGGGCGAGGACAGCAGCTTGTCGCCGAGCAGGATCTGCCCGGCGCGCACCGGTTCGAAGCCCGCGATCGCGCGCAGCACCGTGGTCTTGCCGCAGCCGGACGGGCCGAGCAGGCAGCCGATGCGGCCGGCGTCGAGCGCGAGCGAGAAGCCGTCGACCACGGTGTGCCGCCCGCGTGCGCCGTCATAGGCGAGGCGCACGCCGTCGAGTTGGAGGGTTGCGCTCATGCTCGCAGGGTCTCCGGATGCGTGCCCAACTGGTTGCGCGCCAGCAGGATCACGGGCAAGAGCCCGGCGAGCACGATCGCTAGCGCGGCGATGGCGCCTTCTTCGTAGGTGCCGCGCGCGGCCTCCGCGTAGAGCCAGGTCGCCAGCGTGTCGAAGTTCGCGGGCCGCAGCAGCAGGGTGGCCGGCAGCTCCTTCATGGCATCGACGAACACCAGCAGCGCGCCCGCGGCGATGGCCGGCTGCAAAAGCGGCAGATGCACGCGTCGCAGCGTGCCGCCGGCCGTTTCGCCGAGCAGGCGCGAGGCCTGTTCGAGCGCCGGCGGGATGCGCGCCAGCCCGGCCTCGATGCCGCCAACGGGCATGGCCAGAAAGCGGATCGCGCAGGCGATGACGAGCACGATGCCGGCGCTCATCAGCGGCAGTCCTTCGCGGCCCATGAGCGCGCCGAGCGCGGCGTCGAAAGCCAGCGCCGGCGTGAGCAGGCCGATGGCCAGCACCGTGCCCGGCACCGCGTAGCCGAGCGTGGCGACCCGCGCCTGCCAGCGCGCGCGGTTGACTGTGGAGCCCTGGCTGCGCACCGCCCAGGCCACCACCAGGCCGGCCGAGACCGCGGCCAGCGTCACGCCGGCGGCCAGCGCGAGGGTGTTGCCCAGGCTCGCGAGCAAGCCGTCGGAGATGCCGCCGCCCTGGCGCAGCCGCTTGGCCGTTTCCCAGACCAGGTAGAGCGCCGGCACGACGAAACCGATCGCGACCGGCAGCGCGGCGGCGGCGCTCGCCGCCCAGGCCGCTGCGCCGTGCAGGCGGCGCGGCTGGATCGCGCGCATGCGCTGCGCCGAGCCGAAACGCTGATGGCGCCGGCCATTGCGTTCGAGCAGCACCAGCGCCACCACCACGATGAGCATGGCGCAGGCGATCTGTGCCGCCCCGGCCAGGTCGGAGCGCGTGATCCAGGTCGTGTAGACCGCGACCGTGAGCGTCTGGATGCCGAGGAATTCCGAAGCGCCGATGTCGTTGAGCGCCTCGAGCAGCGCCAGGCTCAGGCCGACGGCCAACGCGGGCCGGGCGAGCGGCAGCGCGACGCGGAAGAAGGCGCCGCCGCGGCTTTCGCCCAGCGTGCGGGCCGCTTCCATCAGGTGGGCAGGCTGGGTCATGAACATGGCGCGCGCGGTCATGTAGACGTAGGGGTAGAGCACGAAGCCGAGCACGAAGATCGCGCCCGGCATCGAGCGCAAGTCGGGCAGGCGGAACTGGCGCGGGCTGTCGAAGCCCAGCGCCCAGCGGAGAGCCCCCTGCACCGGTCCGATCGGGTGCAGCAGGTCGAGGTAGGCGAAGGCGACGATGTAGGTCGGCATGGCCAGCGGCAGCAGCAGGGCCCAGTGCAGCACGCGTCGCCCCGGGAAGTCGCAGGCCGTGACCAGCCAGGCGCAGCCGGTGCCGATCACCAGCACCAGCACGCCCACGCCGGCCAGCAGCATCGCGGTGTTGAGCGCGGCCTGCGGCAGCACGTGCTCTGCGAGGTGTGCCCAATGCTGCAGGCCCGAACCCAGCGCGAGCCAAGCCAGGCTGAGAACCGGCGCGAGCACGCCGAGCGCGATGAGGATCGACGCGGCCCGCCAGACGGGCCCAACCGCTTTCATACCCCCACGCTCGGCACTTCGTGTCCTCGCTGCCCCCCGAGGGGGCTGACGCGCCTTGGGGCGGCCCGGCGGCGCGTCACTGATCGAAACCGACCTTGTCCACCAGTGCGCTGGCCTGCTTGCGGTACTTGGCGATCTCGGTGATGGGCAGCGGGTCGACCTTCAGTTCACCGATGCTGGAGGCGATGATCGAATCGAGCACCACGCCCTTGCGCACCGGGTATTCGTAGTTGGTCTCGGCGTAGAAGGCCTGCGCCGGCTCCGACACCAGGAACTCGAGCAGCTTGACCGCATTCGCGCGGTTCGGCGCGTTCTTCGCGACCGCGGCGCCGCTGATGTTGACGTGCGTGCCGCCGCTCTTGGCATTGGCGAAGGTCGGCCGGATCACCTTGATGGCATCGCCCCACTTGCGCGCGTCGCTGCCTTCCTTCGAGCCCTTCATCTGGCCCACGTAGTAGGAGTTGGCGAGACCGATGTCGCAGATGCCGCCCAGGATATCGCGCGCCACGTCGCGGTCGCCGCCGGTGGCCTTGCGCGCCAGATTGGCCTTGACGCCGCGCAGCCACTGTTCGGCCTTGGCCTCGCCGTCGTGCGCGATCAGCGATGCGACCAGCGCCGTGTTGTAGGGATGTTGGCCGGCGCGGATGCAGACCTTGCCCTTGTACTTGGGATTCGCGAGATCTTCATAGCGGAAGGACGTGAGCGGCAGGCTCTTGTCGGCGTACAGCACGCGCGCGCGCATCGACAGCGAGAACCATTGGCCGTCGGCGCCGCGCAGGTTGGCCGGAATGGCCGATTCCAGCGCCGCCGATTTCACCGGCTGAGTGACACCGCCGTCGACCAGGTCCATCAGGTTGCCGATGTCCACAGTCATGAGCACGTCGGCCGGCGAGCGGGCGCCTTCGGCCTTGACGCGCTCGAGCAGCCCGTCCTTCACGAACACCGTGTTGACCTTGACGCCGCTTTGCGTGCTGAAGGCGGTGATCAGGGGCTGGATGAGGCCGGGCTCGCGCGTGGTGTAGAGCGTGAGTTCCTCGGCCGCGTGGGCGGGCAAGGCGCCGGCCAGGCAGGCGGCGGCGATGCAGGTCAGCGCGCAAAGGCGTGCGGTCATGGGGCTTCTCCAGAGTCGATTTGTAAAAAGCACCGGCGTCCGTTCGTTTGCGAACGCCGATACGAATCATTATCACTCTTGGAGGGCCGGGTTTCGGCCTTTGTGCTTACCGGCGCAGGGCCTACTCGCGCCGTGGCGGGATGTCGAAAACCAGGCAGGTGGTGGTGGCATGCGCGTAGAGCGTGCCGTCGGCGCCGACCAGCCGCGCCTCGGCGGTGGCGAGCTGGCGCCCGCAGTGGATCACCTTGCCCTCGGCGCGCACGCGCGGGACCTTGGGCGTCAGCGCCTTCACGAGGTTCACGCCGAGCTCGGCCGTGGTGTAGGCGCGGCCGGCCGGCATCATGGTGTGGACCGCGCAGCCCAGCGCCGAGTCGAGCAGGGTGGCGAACCAGCCGCCATGGATGGTGCCCAGCGGATTCAGGTGCCGCGGGAGCGGCGTGCCCTGGAACACCGCCCGGCCGGGGGCTACCGAGATGAGCGAGAAATCCAGCGTCTTCGCGATGGCGGCGTAGGGGATTTCGGCGCGCAGCATGGCTTCCATCATCTCCAGGCCGGTCTTGCCTGCGAGCTGTTCGGGCCGCGCCAGGCCGGGGCCAGGGCCCGCATTCAGCCGCTCCGCAATCGTTTCTTCCTCGGCGATCCAGGCCGCCAGTTGCTCCGTCGCGTTCATTCGAATTCCTTTAAAGGTTGCATATGCAATTATTGTAGCTACAATGGATGGCATGGATGCTATCGCAAAGCCGCAAGGCTGTACCAATTTCCGGCTGCGGCGCCTCCTGCGCCAGGTCGCCCGCCACTACGACACCGAGGTCACGAAGAGCGGCCTCAAGACCACGCAGTACTCGCTGCTGTCGCATGTCTTGCACCTCGGGCCGCTGCGCCCGAGCGATCTCGCGCATGCGATGAACATCGACGCGTCGACGCTGACGCGCAATCTCAAGCCGCTGGCCGCGGCGGGCTGGCTGACGCAGGGCGACGGGCCCGATGCACGCAGCCGGCTGATCGCGATCACCGAGGCCGGCCGCAAGAAGCGCAGCGAAGCGCAGCGCCACTGGCGCACGGCACAGGAAAAACTCAACGCCCTGCTCGGCATCGAGCGGGTCATCGCGCTGCACGCGCTGATCGACGAGAGCATCGCGCTGCTGCAACCCGCGGGCGCTGCCGAAGAGGGAGATGTGGATGAATGACAAGACGACCGCCGCGCCCGCCACGCCTGTGGCGCGCTACGCCCTGTGGCTGGTGCTGCTGGCCGCCGCCGGCACCTTCGCGCTCACCATGGGCGTGCGTCAGACGATGGGGCTCTTCCTCTCCTCGCTCAACACGTCCACCGGCCTGGGCATCGGCAGCATCAGCCTGGCCTTCGCCTTCGGCCAGCTCTGGTGGGGCCTCACGCAGCCCTTCGCGGGCGCGGTGGCCGACCGGATCGGCACCGGCCGCGTGATCTTCATCGGCGTGCTGCTGGTGGCGCTGGGCACCATCATCACGCCGCTGATGACGACGACGGCCGGCCTGATCTTCGCGATCGGCGTGCTGGCCGCCGGCGGCGCCGGCATGGCCGGGCCTTCGGTGCTGATGGCCGCCGTCACGCGCATGGTGCCGCCGGCCAAGCGCGGCCTGGCCACCGGCGTGGTGAATGCCGGCGGTTCCTTCGGCCAGTTCGCGATGGCGCCGATCGCGATCGCGCTGATGGCCGGCGTCGGCTGGGCCAGTGCGATGCAATGGCTCGGCGTGCTGATCCTGCTGGCCTTGCCCGCGGTCTTCGTGCTGAAGGGCAATTCCAATCTGCTCGCGGCCCAGTCGGCAGCAGCGAGCGGCACGAAACCGCTCACGGCACGGCAGGCGATCGGCCAGGCGCTCGCCACGCCGAGCTACCGCTACCTGAGCCTGGGCTTTCTGGTCTGCGGCTTCCACGTCGCCTTCCTGGCCACCCACCTGCCGGGCGTGGTGGCGGCATGCGGCCTGCCGCCGGAGATCGGAGGCTGGGCGTTGGGCGTCATCGGCCTCTTCAACATCGTCGGCAGCCTGGCGATGGGCTGGGCTGTCGGGCGCTGGCGCATGAAGTCGCTGCTGGCGCTGCTCTATGCGACGCGCGGCATCGCGGTGCTGATCTTCCTGCTAGCGCCCAAAACGCCGGCCGTGATGATGGTGTTCGCGGCGGTGATGGGCATCACCTTCCTCTCGACCGTGCCGCCGACCGCGGGCCTGGTCGCCAAGATGTTCGGCCCGGCCAACATGGCGATGCTGTTCGGCGTCGTGATGCTGGCGCACCAGGTCGGCGGCTTCCTGGGCGCCTTCCTCGGCGGCTACGTGTTCCAGGTGACGGGCAGCTACGACATCGTCTGGTACATCGACATCGCGTTGGCTGCCGGCGCAGCGCTGATCAACCTGCCAATCCGCGAGCCTCGGCCGGCGCTGATGGCGAAGGCGGCAGCATGAGCAGTGTCGACCCGCGCACGCGCCTTCTGCTCGAGGCGCCGATCATCCCCACGCTGCTGCGCCTGGCCGCGCCCAACGTCCTGGTGATGGTCGCGCAGGCCGCTGTCGGCCTGATCGAGACCTACTTCGTCGGCAAGCTCGGCACCGATGCGCTGGCCGGCATGGCGCTGGTGTTCCCGATCGTGATGCTGATGCAGATGACCTCGGCCGGCGCGATGGGCGGCGGCATTGCCTCGGCGATTGCACGCGCGCTCGGTGCGCGGCGCCGCGACGATGCCGATTCGCTGGTGCTGCATGCGATCCTGATCGCGCTCGGCTTCGGCCTCGTGTTCACGCTGGCGCTCCTCTTCGGCGGGCGCTGGCTCTATGCGCTGATGGGCGGCACCGGCGCTTCGCTCGACGCGGCCTTGACCTATTCGAACTGGGTGTTCGCCGGCGCGGTGCTGGTGTGGCTCTTCAATTCGCTGGCGGCGGTGATCCGCGGCACAGGCAACATGTCGGTGCCGGCCAACGTGACGGTCGCCGGCGTGGTGGTGCTGGTGCCGCTGTCGCCCTTGCTGATCTTCGGCTGGGGTCCGATTCCCGGCATGGGCATCGCCGGCGGCGCGATCGCGCTCTTGCTCTACTACCTGGCCGGCACGCTCGCGCTGTGGGCCTACCTGCGCGGGAGCCGCAGCCTGCTCAAGCCCTCATGGGCGAAGGCGCGCTTCCAGTGGCCGCTGTTCGCCGACATCCTGCGCGTCGGCCTCGTGGGCGCGGTCTCGACCGTGGCCACCAACCTGTCGATCGGCATCGCGACCGCGCTGGCAGGGCAGTTCGGCCCCGGTGCGATCGCCGGCTACGGCACCGCCTCGCGGCTCGAATACCTGCTGGTCCCGCTGGTGTTCGGCCTCGGCGCGCCGCTGGTCGCGATGGTCGGCACCGCCATCGGCGCGGGGCAGCGCGAACGCGCCCTGCGCGCCACCTGGGCGGGCGCGGCGATGGCCTTCGTGCTCACCGAGACCATCGGCCTCGCGGCCGCGCTGTTCCCGAGGCCCTGGCTGATGCTCTTCGGCAGCGATCCGGCGATGCTCGAAGCGGGCTCGCAGTACCTGCGTGCGGTCGGGCCCTTCTACGGCTTCTTCGGCGTCGGGCTGGTGCTGTACTTCGCTTCGCAGGGCGCGGGCCGCCTTCTGTGGCCGGTGCTCGGCAACATCGCGCGGCTGGCGGTGGCCGGGATCGGCGGCTGGCTCGCGTTGCGCTGGGGCGGCCAGCTGAGTCACGTATTCGTCGCGCAGGGCGCCGCGCTGGTGGTGTACGGCATCGTCATCGCATCGTCGATCGCCGGCGGCGCCTGGTTCGGCCGTGTCGGCTGGCCGCGCACCACGGCCGGGCTGCTGCGGCGCGTTCAGCAGACCTGAATCCTCCACCCATTGCCGAAAGCTTTCCATGAAGATCAAGGACTCCGTCGTTTTCATCACCGGCGCCAATCGCGGCCTCGGGCTCGCCTACGCACGTGCAGCGCTCGCGGCCGGCGCGAAGAAGGTCTACGCGGCCGCGCGCGACCCGAAATCCATCACGCTCGAAGGCGTGCACGCCGTCGCGCTCGACGTGACCAAGCCCGAACAGGTCGAAGCGGCCGCTCGCGCCTACGGCGACGTGACCCTGCTCGTCAACAACGCCGGCATCTCGCGCGGCTCGGGCCTGCTGTCGCCGGAAGCCATGGACACCGCGCGGGCCGAGTTCGAGACCAACTTCTTCGGCCCCTGGGCCTTGAGCCGTGCCTTCGCGCCGGTGCTGGCGAAGAACGGCGGCGGCGCCATCGTCAACGTGCTGTCGGCGCTGAGCTGGATCAGCCTGCCGGGCGCGGCCACCTACAGCACCTCGAAGTCGGCCACATGGTCGCTCAGCAACGGCCTGCGCAACGAATTGCGCGAGCAGGGCACGCAGGTCGTCAGCGTGCACGTGGCGTTCATGGATACGGACATGGCGAGCCATGTGCCGGGCGACAAGACATCGCCCGACGATGTGGCGAAGCAGACTTTCGCCGCCGTCGAGGCCGGCCTGCCCGAAGTGCTGGCCGACGCGGTGACGCGCCAGGTCAAGCAGGGCTTGGTGGCGGACCCGCCTGCCTACGCGGCCGCGCGCTGAAGCGGGCGTTCGGGACGCGGCGCGGGCAGCAGCCGGCGAAGCGCCTCGAAGAACAGGTCGGACTGCTCGCGCTCGCCCTGGATCTGCGCCGCCACGTGCGCGGCCAGCGCCGCGTCGACCGGCACCAGCGGCCGGCCGGTGGATTGCGCGATCACCTGGTGCAAGCAGGCGCGCTCGAGGTAGTAGAGGTCGTCGTAGGCATGGGCGATGTGCGCGCCGGCCACGATCACCCCGTGGTTGGCGAGGAAGGCTACGTCCTTGCCGGCCATCGCATGGGCGATGCGTTCGCCCTCGCGGTCGTCGAGCGCCAGCCCGTTGTACTGCGCATCGATGGCGATGCGGTTCATGAAGCGCATCGCGTTCTGGCTCAGCGTCGGGTCGAGCGCGCGATCGGCGGTGAGCGTCAGGGCGGTCGCATAGGGCATGTGGCAATGCAGGACCACCGCGTGGCCGGTAATGCGATGCACCGCGCCGTGGATGAAGAGGGCGGTGGGCTCGACGCGATGGCGGCCGGCCAGCACCTCGCCGTGCATGTCGATCAGCACGATGTCATCGGGGCCGATCTCGCTCCAGTGCAGGCCGCGCGGGTTGATCAGGTAGCGGTCCTGCGCACCGGGCAGCGCGACGCTGAAATGGTTGCACACGCCCTCGGAGAGGCCATGGTGCGAGGCGGCGCGCAGCGCCAGCGCGAGGTTGTCGCGCAGGATGCGGACGGCGGGGCTGGCGTAGTCGGATTCTGCAGACATGGCGATCCTCAGGTGCGCCGGCTGCCGTTGAAGGCAGCGACGAAATCCAGCGCGGCCTCGCGTACGGCGGCGGCGCTCTTGCCGGGCTTGTAGAGCGCCGAGCCGATGCCGAAACCGGCCGCGCCGGCTTCGCGCCAGGCAGCCATGTTGCCGGGCGTGATGCCACCCACGGGCATCAGCGGCGTGCCCTTGGGCAGCACCGCGAGCAAGGCCTTCACCACCGCGGGCGAGGCCAGTTCGGCGGGGAAGAGTTTGAGCCCGCTGGCGCCTGCCGCGAGCGCGCCGAAGGCCTCTGTCGGCGTCATCACGCCGGGCAGGCTCACGAGCCCGAGGCGCGCCGCTTCGGCCAGCACCTCGGCATTGAAGTTGGGCGCCACGATCAGCTCGCCGCCGGCCGCATGCACCTCGCGCACCTGCTGCGCATCGAGCACCGTGCCGGCGCCGACCAGCGCATCCGGAAATCGCCGGCGCAGGAGTGCGATGCTTTCGAGCGGCTGCGGCGAATTGAGCGGCACTTCGAGCAGCCGGAAGCCGGCTTCGACGATCGCATCGCCGACCTCCGGCGCCTCGGCCGGCGTCAGACCGCGCAGGATCGCCACCAGCGGCAACTGCTGCATGGCGGCGGAGAATTTGTCCAGAGGCGAAGTCATGGCCTTGTTCTGTTTGCGTTGAGGAATGCCGACAGCGCGTGCAGGCCGGCCCAGGTAGCCTCGGCGCCCAGCGTCCGCGCGGTATTGCCCGAGGCCTGCAGCGCCAGCAGGTAGCGCTGCGTCAGCGCCGGCGTGCCGATCAGCACCAGGTCGCCGGCGGCGTGGATCGATTGGGTGCGCAGCTCCTCGCCGATCAGAAGCCCCGACAGGTAGCTCGAGAGATCGCCGGCCGACATGCGCTCGAACAGCGCCAGCGTGCGCGCGCCGAAGGCGTTGTGCAGCAGGCCCTGGCCGTTGTCGGCCTGCGTCACGCCTTCGAGAAAGGCGACTTCGTCCAGCGGCGCCTCTGCATCGAGCGTGCGTGCCAGGATCGAGTGCCGGCTCAGGAGCGCATAGAACTCGCCGGTCATGAAGGTGCGGAAGCCCGTCACGCGGCCCCGCTTCACCGTGGCCCACTTGTTGTGCGTGCCGGGCAGCACGAAAACGCCGTCGGCAAGGCCCGTCAGCGCCATGGCGCCGAAGATCTGCACTTCTTCGCCGCGCATCACATCGGGCACGCCGTCGTGCAGGTCGCTGAGGCCGGGCACGATCGCGATGCGGCCGGGCTCGATCTCGACGATCGCGTTGCCCACTTCGACCCGGCCTGAGGGGCAGGCGCAGTAGGGCGCCTCGACCCAGCCCTGCTTGCTGCCGGCCATGCCCGAGATCAGGCAGAAGCTGCCGGTCGGGCGCATCCAGTCGCCGAACAATTCTTCGAACACGGCCGGGAAGCCACCCGGCGGGACCGTGAGGATGCCGCGCGGATGCTCGCGCTCCTCGAGCACGTGGCCCTTGCCGTCGAGCCGCGCGCCGCGTAATGAGCTGGTACCCCAATCAACGGCGATTAAGTGCATTCAGTGATTGTCTCTTGGAACGAAAGAGCCTCGCTTGCCGCGCAGGAATCCGAGGTCGGCGCCCTGGTCGGCCTGCAGCACGTTGTCGACGTAGAGCTTCCAGTAGCCGGAGTCCAAGGGCGGCTTCGGGGCAGTCCATTTCTCGCGCCGGCGCGCCAGCTCCTCGTCACTCACGTGCAGATGCAGCCTGCGATTCGGCACGTCGAGCTCCGACGATGTCGCCGTCCTGCACCAGCGCCAGCGGCCCGCCGGCCGCGGCCTCGGGCGCCATGTGCAGCACCACCGTGCCGTAGGCGGTGCCGCTCATGCGCGCATCGCTGATGCGGACCATGTCGGTGATGCCCTTCCGGAGTACCTTGGGCGGCAGCGGCATGTTGCCGGACTCGGCCATGCCGGGGTAGCCCTTGGGGCCGCAGTTCTTGAGCACCATGATGCAGTGCTCGTCGATGTCGAGCGACTCGTCGTCGATGCGCTTGTGCAGGTCGTCGGCGCTTTCGAACACCACCGCGCGGCCCTTGTGCACCAGCAGCTCGGGCGTGGCCGCGCTCGGCTTGATGATCGCGCCGTTGGGCGCGAGGTTGCCTCGCAGCACGCAGATGCCGGCCTTGTCCTTGAAGGGCTTGGCGAGCGGCTGGATCACCTGCGGGTTGTAGTTCTCGGCGTCCTTGATGTTGTCCCAGACGCTCCGGCCGCTGGCGGTGATGAGTCCCAAGTTCAGGTGCTGCGCGATCTCCTTCATCACCACCGGCAGGCCGCCCGCGTAGCAGAAGTCCTCCATCAGGTACTGGCCCGAGGGCTGCAGGTTGACCAGGCAGGGCAGGTCGGAGGCCAGGCCGTCGAAGTCGTCGAGCGTAAGTTCGACGCCGATGCGCCCCGCGATCGCGAGCAGGTGGATCACGAGGTTGGTGGAGCCGCCGATCGCGGCATTGACCTTGATCGCGTTCTCGATCGCCTGGCGGGTGAGAATCTTCGACATCACGAGGTCCTCGTGCACCATCTCGACGATGCGTCGGCCCGCCGCGCGCGCGAGCACGTTGCGCCGCCCGTCGACCGCCGGATAGGCCGCATTGCCGGGCAGGCCGATGCCGAGCGATTCGACCATGCTGGCCATGGTGCTGGCGGTGCCCATGGTCATGCAATGGCCGTGGCTGCGGTGCATGCAGCTCTCGGCCTCGAAGAAGTCCTGCAGCTTCAGCGTGCTGGCGCGCACCTGCTCGCTCATCTGCCAGACGCCGGTGCCGGAGCCGAGCTCCTGCCCGCGCCACTTGCCCGAGAGCATCGGGCCGCCCGAGACGCCGATGGTTGGCAGGTCGACGCTGGATGCGCCCATCATGAGCGCCGGCGTGGTCTTGTCGCAGCCCATGAGCAGCACCACGCCATCCAGCGGGTTGGCGCGGATGCTCTCTTCGACGTCCATGCTCGCGAGGTTGCGATAGAGCATGGCGGTCGGCCGCATCAGCGTCTCGCCCAGCGACATCACCGGGAACTCGAGCGGGAAGCCGCCGGCCTCGTAGACGCCGATCTTCACCTGCTCGGCGAGCGTGCGGAAGTGCGAGTTGCAGGGAGTGAGCTCGCTGAAGGTGTTGCAGATGCCGATCACCGGCCGGCCGTCGAACTGGTCGTGCGGAACGCCCTTGCCCTTGAGCCAGCTGCGGTAGATGAAGCCATCGCGGTCGTGGCGGCCGAACCATTGCTGGCTGCGCAGTTCGTGCGCGGGTTTCCGGGGTGGGGCGCTCATCTGTCTTGTCTCCGCGGTGGGCCAATCTGCGGCCCCGGCGAATCAGGGTTTGTCCTGCCGGACCGGTATTTCAATCATCATATGATAAGCGCCGACATTGGATCGAGGTCTAGGGAAATCTCGGTCCTCGCAGGAGACAAGACATGCCCCATTCATTGAACGCAACGCGCAAGCAACCGATGCAAATGACGCATCGAAGCATGAGCCGCCGGGCCGCTCCCAAGGCGAATACCGCAGCGCGCAGCGCGGAGGTTGCTCAATGAGCGCCACCCGCCCCGAGGTGCTGGTCGTCGCGCCGTTGATGCCCTTCCTGATGGACGCGCTGCACCGCGAGTACACGGTGCACGATCGGACGCACGTCAACGACCCCGAGGCCTTCTCGGCCGCTGCCCCGCGCATCCGCGCAGTCGTTGCGAACGGCGAAGCCAAGGTGCCGCGCGAGCTGATGGCCCGCCTGCCGGCGCTGGAAGTGATCTCCGTATTCGGTGTCGGCTACGACGGCGTCGACGTGGCCGCAGCGCACGAGCGCGGCGTGCCGGTCACCAACACGCCGCAGGTGCTGAACGACGACGTGGCCGATCTGGCGATCGGCCTCTTGCTCTCGATCGCGCGGCGCATTCCCCAGGCCGACCGCTTCGTGCGCGAAGGCGAGTGGCCGAAGGGCCCGTTCCCGCTGAACCGCAAGGTCACGGGCGCCCGCCTGGGCGTGGTCGGCATGGGCCGCATCGGACAGGCCATTGCGCACCGGGCGCGGGGCTTCGACATGCAGATCGCGTACACCGCGCGTTCGCCGCGCTCAGAGGTCGACTACGCCTACCACCCGGATGCGGTCTCGCTCGCTGCTGCCGTCGACTTCCTGGTCGTCATCACGCCGGGCGGCGCGGCGACGCGCGGCCTGATCGATGCGCGCGTGCTCGAGGCGCTCGGACCGCAGGGCTACCTGGTCAATGTGGCACGCGGCAGCGTGGTCGACGAAGCGGCGCTGATCGCCGCGCTCTCGAAGGGCGTCATTGCCGGTGCCGCGCTCGACGTCTACGCCAACGAGCCGCAGGTGCCGGCCGAATTGCGCGCCATGCCGAACGTGGTGCTCACGCCGCACATGGCCAGCGGCACGAAGCAGACGCGCGAGGCCATGGCGCAACTGACTTTCGACAACCTGCGCGCGCATTTCGCAGGGGCGCCCTTGCTGACGCCGGTGGATGCCTGAAGGCGCGACGCGGCACCATGACCAAGAACACCCACGGCCGCACGCTCGAGCTGCTCGGCGAGGCGATCGTGTCGCGCCGCTATGCCATCGGCGCGCCGATGCCCGCGGAGCCGCTCTTGTGCGAGGAGTTCGGCGTCAGCCGCACGGTGGTGCGCGAAGCGGTGAAATCGCTGGTCGCCAAGGGCCTGATCGTCACGGGGCCGAAGGTCGGCACGCGCGTGCTGCCGGAGGACCGGTGGAACTGGTTCGATCCCGATGTGATCACCTGGCAGGCTCGCGCCGGCCTCACGCCCGAGTTCCTGCGCGACCTGCTGGACCTGCGGCGCGTGGTCGAGCCGGCAGCCGTTCGGCTAGCGGCCGAACGCGCCACCCCGGCCGACATCGAGGAGATCGAAGAGGCCTACGCCGGCATGAAGCAGGCAGTGGAATACGGCGGCGACTACGTCACCAGCGACCTGCGCTTTCACCACGGACTGCTGGTCGCTGCCGGCAACCGCATGTTGGCCCAGATGAGCAAGGCGCTGAACGCGCTGCTGCGCACCAGCTTCGAGCTCTCGACCGCCAAGAAGGACGGACCGACCTTGTCGCTGCCTCTGCATCGGGCGGTGCTAGATGCGGTCATCGCCCACAACCCGGCGCGCGCCGAGCGCGCGATCATCAAGCTCATCGACGGTGCGCGCGAGGACATCGAAGAGGTGGTCGGCTCGCGCCGCCGCCTGCCGCGCCTCGGTCGGTCACCGCCGCGGCTCAAGGCCGCTTGAGGCGCGCCCGCATCCCTTTCCCAGCAACGCTCATGGATCGAGCACCCATCGTCAAAAAAAGGAGACACAGCATGAAATTCAAGGCACTCATGATTCCCGCGCTGGTCGCGCTGGGGCTCGCTGCCGCCGGCCAGGCCGCGGCGCAGGAGAAGCTCACCGTCTGGTGGGGCAAGGGCTTCTACAAGGCGGAGGACGACGCGCTGTACGCAGCCATCAAGAAATTCGAGGCCAAGAACCCGAAGATCAAGGTCGAGCTGTCGCTCTATGCGCCGCAGGAAATGGTTCCGAAGTCGGTGGCTGCGCTCGACGCCGGCAATCCGCCCGACGTGGCCTATGGCGACGTCTACGACTTCCAGGTCACGGCCAAGTGGGCCTACGACGGCAAGCTCGAAGACGTGACCAGCATCCTCGACCCGATGCGCGCCAAGTTCGAGCCTGCGGCGCTGGCCACCACCTTCCTCTACAACGACACCACCAAGAGCCGCGCCTACTACGCCTACCCGATCAAGCAGCAGACCATGCACATCCAGTACTGGAAGGACATGCTGGCCGAGGCGGGCTTCAAGGAGAGCGACATCCCGACCGACTGGAAAAGCTACTGGAGCTTCTGGTGCGACAAGGTGCAACCAGCCCATCGTCAAAAGTCCGGTACCCGCAGCTTCGGCATCGGCCAGCCGCTGGGCGTGGACTCGAGCGACTCGTTCTTCTCGTTCCTGACTTTCATGGACGCCTACAACGTCAAGCTGGTCAACGACGCGGGCAAGCTGCTGGTCGATGATCCGGCGGTTCGCCAGGGCCTGATCAACGCGCTGACCGATTACACACAGGTGTATTCGAAGGGTTGCGCGCCGCCGTCTGCTACCAACTGGAAGGATCCGGACAACAACGTCGCCTTTGCCAACAAGACGACCGTCCTGACGCATAACGCGACGATCTCGATCGCCGCCACGCAACTCGACGCCTCGAACAACCAATCGCTTACGCAAGCGCAGCGCGACGCCGCCAAGTTGAACTACACCGAGAAGATCGCGACAGCAGGCTTCCCGAACAAGCCCGACGGCTCCAAGATGGTGTACCGCGCGGCCGTGAAGACCGGCGTGATCTTCAAGGACGCCAAGAACAAGGATGCCGCGAAGAAGTTCGTCGCCTTCCTGCTCGACGACGCCAATCTCACGCCCTACGTCGAAGGCTCGCTCGGGCGCTGGTTCCCGGTGACCAAGGCGGCGCAGCAAAGTGCTTTCTGGAAGCAGGACCCGCACCGTACGGCCGTCTACAACCAGTTCATGGCCGGCACCTCGCCATTCGAATTCACCAAGAACTACAAGTTCACGGTGCTCAACAACGAGAACGTGTGGGCCAAGGCGGCGAACCGGATCCTCAACGAGAAGGTGCCGGTGGACAAGGCCGTGGACGAGATGATCGCGCGCATCAAGGCGGTTGCGGGCTGACCCTCTGAATCGGTCCGGCCGCGGCTCGGCGCCGCGGCCGTCCGCCTGTCCATCATCTTCTCCGCTTGAACGACATCGGGGTGAACTGAACCATGACTCAAGCTGTTAGCACATTGCCGCACGTCGCGGCGCCGGCGTCCCGTAGCCTGACCCGCTGGGAATTCTGGGGGCGCCTGTTCGTCGTTCCCTACCTGCTCGTGTTCGCGGTGTTCGTGTTGTACCCGGTGGGCTACGGCCTCTGGCTGGCCCGGCACCCGTCCAGCTACACGAAGCTGTTCGACGATCCGATCTTCTTCCGCAGCGCCATCAACACCATCGTGTTCCTGGTGGTGGCGATCAATCTCAAGATGATCGCCGCGCTGGTGCTGTCGGGCTTCTTCATCAAGACGCGCTGGTGGATCAAGGCGCTCTCGGTGCTCTTCATCCTGCCCTGGGCGGTGCCCTCGATTCCGACCATCCTGTCGGTGCGCTTCATGCTCAATCCGGAGTGGGGCGTCATCAACTCGGTGATCTTCCGCCTCACGGGGCTCGACGGACCGAACTGGCTCAATGACCCGACGCTGGCGCTGTCTCTGTCGATGCTGATGCATATCTGGAAGTCGCTGCCGTTCTGGACGCTGATCCTGGTGGCCGGGCGCCTGTCGATTCCGGCCGAACAGTACGAAGCCGCTTCGGTCGACGGCGCCAGCAACTGGCAGAAGTTCCGCTTCATCACCTGGCCGGCGATGCGCACGCTCTACATCACGTCGACCATCCTGTCGGCGATCTGGACGCTGGGCGATTTCAACAGCGTCTACCTGCTCACGGGCGGCGGGCCGGCCGACCTGACGCACGTGCTGGCCACCCTGGGCATCCGCTACCTGCGGCTGGACCAGATGGATGTGGCGATGTCCTCGATCGTGGTGGCGCTGCCGCTGGTACTGCCGCTGGTGTATTTCATGATGAAGAGGCTGTCCAAATGAAGCGATGGACCCTGCGCTCCGTCACCGCCGAAGCCAAGCTGTTGCTGATCGGCATCCCGGTGTTCCTGTGGACCATCATCCCGGTCTACCACATGTTCCTGTTTGCGATATCAGAGCGCGAATCGGCTACCTCGGGCCGGCTATGGCCCAAGAACCCGACGCTGCAGAACTTCGAGACCGTGTTCCAGCAGAAGCATTTCTACCTGTCGCACTTCTGGCAGCAGCTCGGCAACTCGCTTGTCATTGCGATCGCGGTCGGGCTGATCACCTTGATGGTGGCCACCACCGCCGCCTTCGCCATCAGCCGGCTGCGGGTGCGGGGCGGGCGCACGGTGCTCAACATGGCCCTGTTCACCTACTTCATCCCTGCTGCATTCCTGGCGGTGCCGATGTACAAGACGATGGCCAACTACGGGCTGCTCAACAACCAGTGGTCGCTGATCTTTGCGATGGTCACCATCGCTTCGCCCTACTGCATCTGGGTGCTCAAGCAGGCCTCGGACAAGCTGCCCTACGAACTCGACGAGGCCGCGCGCATGGACGGCGCCACGCCGGTGCAGCTGTTTCGTCTGGTGTATCTGCCGCTGATGGTGCCCTCGATGGTGGCAGTGGGCACCTATGCACTGCTGCTGGCCTGGAACGAATACCTCTATGCCTTCCTGCTGCTGTCCAACGAAACCGACATCACGCTCGGGGTGGCGCTGGGCAACTTCCTGGCGGCCGACGATTCGCCATGGGAATTGCTGATGGCCACCGGTTTCATCTATGCGCTGCCGCCGGCGGCGATCTACTACGCGTTCAAGCGCTACATGGTCGGCGGCCTGACGGCCGGCGCCGTCAAGAGCTAAGGGATCAAGAACATGGCATCCGTTTCCTTCAACAACGTCAAGAAGTCCTACGGCAAGGTCGACATCCTGCACGGACTGGGCTTCGACATCGCCGACGGCGAATTCGTCGTGCTGGTCGGCCCTTCGGGCTGCGGCAAGTCCACGCTGCTGCGCATGCTGGCCGGGCTGGAAGACATCACCGGCGGCGAGATCATGATCGACGGCCGGGTCGTGAACGAGCTCGAGTCCAAGGACCGTGACATTGCGATGGTGTTCCAGAGCTACGCGCTCTATCCGCACATGACGGTGGGCGAGAACATGGGTTTCAGCCTGCGCCTGCGCAATGCCGACAAGTCGGTCACCGACCAGCGCGTGGCCGACGCCGCGAAGATCCTCAATCTCGATGCGTTGCTCGGGCGCTATCCGCGCGAGCTTTCGGGCGGGCAGCGCCAGCGCGTGGCGATGGGGCGTGCCATCGTGCGCGATCCCAAGGTCTTCCTGTTCGACGAGCCGCTGTCCAATCTCGACGCCAAGCTGCGGGTGGCGATGCGCGCCGAGATCAAGGCCCTGCACCAGCGGCTCAAGACCACCACGGTGTACGTCACGCACGACCAGATCGAGGCCATGACGATGGCCGACCGCATCGTGGTCATGCACGACGGTCTCGTCGAGCAGATCGGCACGCCGCTGGAACTCTACGACCGGCCTGACAACCTGTTCGTCGCGCAGTTCATCGGCTCGCCGGCGATGAACGTGATCGAAGGCGTGTTCCGGCGCGACGGCGAGGGCTGCAGCGTGGAGGCGCACGGCGCGCGCTGGCCGGCGCCGGGCGCGACCGCGGCGGCGGACGGGCAGGCGGTGCACTACGGCATCCGTCCCGGCGACATCAGACTCGCGAACGCGGGCAGCGGCGTGGCCGCGAAGGTGATCGTCGTCGAGCCGACCGGCAACGAGACCGAGTTGCTGGTGCAGGTGGGCGAGGCGAAGCTCATCGTGGTGGTGCACGGTCGCGTCGATGCCGCGCCGGACGACATCATCGGCCTCGTGATCGGCGCCGACAGCGCGCACCTGTTCGACAGGCAGAGCAGTCGCCGGCTGAACTGAGCGCTGCGCCTTGCTCATTGCTTGCGTCAATGGCCCCTATTGAGCATCACCCGAGACAACCTGTTGACGCTGGAGGCGTACGCGAAGATCCGCAAGAGCAGCGCGCCGGAGTTCATCGCGCACCGCCGGCTGCGCACGGTGCGCCTGGGCGAGCACGTCAGCATCCAGTTCGAAGACGAGACGACGATCCGCCGCCAGATCCAGGAGATGCTCACATCGAGAAGATCTTCGACGAAGAGGGCATCCAGAGCGAGATCGATGCCTACGCAGCCCTGGTGCCCGACGGCAGCAACTGGAAGGCGACCATTCTGATCGAGTTCCCCGACGCGCACGAGCGCAAGCGCGAACTGGCCCGGCTCATCGGTGTGGAGGACCGCATGTTCGTCGAGGTCGAAGGCCACGGGCGCATCTACGCGATCGCCGACGAAGACATGGAGCGCGAGAACGACGAGAAGACCTCGGCAGTCCACTTCGTGCGTTTCGAGTTCGGCGATGCCGCGCGCGCTGCCGTGCGCGCGGGCGCGAACGGCAGGCTGGGCTGCGACCACAGCAACTACCCGGCGCTCGCGAGCATCGCGCCGGAGACGCTGGCGAGCCTGGCCGGCGACTTGAGCTAGGCGCAAGAGCGTTGGGGGCGCGGCGGCGGGCGGTGTGCCCTGTGCCGGCCGACGTCACTGGCCCTTCGGGCTTCCCTGCGCTGCTCGCGTCAGGCGGGGTCTCGCTCAAACTCGCTTCGCTCAGGCAGTCGCGAGCCCTGATCCGCCTGCCGCTGCGTTGCTCGGCAGTGCCTCAATCTCGAGGGCAGCAGCACGCGCGATGCGGCCACGGTGTTGGTGCCGCTGTTGAACTGCTGTTCGAGCATCGCCTTGATCTGCGCGCCCGTCATCGTCTTCACGACCAGGCTGTTGCCGAAGGGCTGCACGCTGAAGATCTGGCCGTAGCTGACGTCGCCGTTGACGGCCGGAGGCCCATGAAAAAGGGCGCCGAAGCGCCCTTTGTGCAGTGGTCGTGTTCTCAGCGACCGAAGGAGCGGCCACCGCCGCCGTAGCCGCCGCCGCCACCGCCGTAGCCACCGCCTGAACGACCGCCGCCACCGCCCGAACGGCCACCGCCGCCGGACCGGTTGCCGCCGTAGCCACCGCCGCCGCGACGGCCGCGGCCGCCCAGGCTGTCGACGCTGGTGCGCAAGGGATCGGGCTGGCCCGCCGCGCCGGCCACCGCTTCGGCGCGCAGGTGCGCGACCGCATCGGCCTGCGTCGGGCTGTGGCTGTTGCCGTGATGGCGCGGCTGGCGCTCCTCGTGCGGCAGGTGGCCTTGCACCGCGTGGTGCGGTGCATGGTGCGGCGTGCGTGCCGGACCCTGCGGTCCGCGCGCCGGGCCTTGTACCAGCGCCCGCCGCCCTGGCCGCGCTGGCCCTGGCCGCCGCCGTTGCGGCCGGCCGGTGCGCCCTGGCCAGCACCGCCGCCGCGACGCTGGCCGCCGCCATTGCCGCCACCGCTGCTGCGCTGCTCGCCCTGGCCCGCTTTGTTGTCGCGGATGCGCTGCATCATTTCCTGCCGCGCGGCCTTGGCCGCCGCTTGCATCACTTCGCGGCTCGGCGGGCGGCCGGCGCCGCCCCAGATGGTCTGGCGGCCCATCGCGATGGGTTCGGCGCGCTCGCCTTCCTCGGGGCCGAAGCCGTCGATCAGCTTGACCGGGATCTGCTGCTTGGTGAAGCGCTCGATCTCCTGCATGAAGCCTTCTTCGTCGAGGCAGACCAGGCTCACCGCCTCTCCGCTCGCGCCCGCGCGGCCGGTGCGGCCGATGCGGTGCACGTAGTCTTCGCTGACGTTGGGAATCTCGTAGTTCACGACGTGCGGCAGCTCGTCGATGTCGATGCCGCGGGCGGCGATGTCGGTTGCCACCAGCGCGCGGATCTCGCCGCTCTTGAAGCCGGCCAGCGCCTGGGTGCGCGCGCTCTGGCTCTTGTTGCCGTGCAGCGCCATCGCTTCGATGCCGTTCTTGGTCAGGAATTCGGCCACGTTGTTGGCGCCGAACTTGGTGCGGGTGAACACCAGCACCTGGCTCCAGTTGTGCTCGTTGATGATGTGCGCAAGCAGCGCCTTCTTCTTGCCGCGGCCCACCGGGTGGACCACCTGCGTGATGCGCTGCACCGTGGTGTTGCGCGGCGTGACCTGGATGCTCTGCGGGTTCTTCAGCAGCGTGGCGGCGAGGTCGCGGATTTCATCGCTGAAGGTCGCGGAGAAGAGCAGGCTCTGCTTTTCCTTCGGCACCAGCGCGAGGATCTTCTTCACGTCGTGGATGAAGCCCATGTCGAGCATGCGGTCGGCTTCGTCGAGCACCAGCATCTGCACCTGGGCCAGATCGAGCATGCCTTGCTGCTGCAGGTCGAGCAGGCGGCCGGGCGTGGCGACCAGGATGTCGACGCCGCTCTTGAGCTTGCTGATCTGCGGGTTCATGCCGACGCCGCCGAAGATCACGGTCGAGCTCAGCTGGAGGTACTTGCCGTAGGTGCGGATCGACTCTTCGACCTGGGCCGCGAGTTCGCGCGTGGGGGTCAGCACCAGGGCGCGCACGCCGGTGCCGCCGAACTTGTTGGTGGCGCTGCGGCTCATCGTGAGCTTGTGCAGCATCGGCAGCGTGAAAGCGGCCGTCTTGCCGGTGCCGGTCTGGGCGCCGCCGAGCAGGTCATGCCCCTCGAGCACCGCAGGAATGGCCTGGGCCTGGATCGGGGTGGGGGTTTCGTAGCCCTGCTCGTGCACGGCTTTCAAGATGGCCGGGGCCAGCTTCAGTTCATCAAAGTTCATTGAGTTCAACAAGCGCCTTACACGGCGCAGTGGTATTCGCCCGCTACGGCGTCTTGGCGACGTCGAGCCAGTAAAGGCGAATGAGGGTCAGGGGTGGGAGCCTGAAAGCCTTGAGATGGGCCTTCGTCGTCCCCGGCGGAGGGCCGGCGTTGCGGGCAACTGGACCCGGCAACAGGCGCTATTGTCGCATGAGTCGGGTTTCGCCGCCCTCGGCGCGGCTCAGATAAACGAACATGCCCTGGATTGGCTCGCGCTGGTCTTCGCGTATCGGTGCGCGAATCAGCTGGACAACATTGAAGCCGTGTTGCATGGCCAGAGCGCGAAGATAGCGTCCCGAATGGGCGTAGCGCAGGCTCGGCAGCAGTTCGAAGTCGACGCCTTCATGGGCAGCGCATTCGGCCGAAAAGCAGAAGATTCCGTTCGGCGCCATGGCTTTTTCCAGCGCCGCGAACACTGGTTCCAGATCGCCGACGTAAATGAAGACGTCGGCGGCCGTGATCAGGTCGTAGCGTTCGTCCGTGCCTCGCAGGTAGTCCACGATGTCCGCATGCACCAGGCGGTCGTAGAGGCCGAGGGCCTGTGCCTTGTCCATCATCTGGCTGGACAGGTCGACGCCCACGAGTCTTTGGGTCATCGGTTTCAGCAACGGCGCGCAGAGCCCTGTTCCGCAGCCGAGGTCGAGCGCCGAGCGGAAAGGGCCGCGGCCCAATGCGGCCAGATGCCTGGCCAGCGTGCTGTGCGCGCGATAGCCGAGCAGGCCCACCAGATGCGCATCGAACTGATCGGCGTAGTCGTCGAAAAGGGTCTCGACGTAGTGGGCCGGCGCCGTCGCCGGAACAGCCTGCGCGGAGACGGATGCCAGGTAGTAGCGATGCAGTTCCGGATCGGCACCGTGTGCCATGGCTTGCATGAAGGCGTCGGCCGCTTCCTCGTTGCGCTTCATCTCCCGCAGGATGCCGCCGCGATTGCTCCAGGCCTCGGCCAGGCCGGGGTCCGCGCCCAGCGCGCGGTCGTAGGAGGCGAGCGCCTGTTCGGGCCGATCCAGCGCCTGCAGGGTCTGGCCGTGGCGAAACCATGGCTCGGCGGGGGGAAGGATGCCGAGCTGCAGCACCTTCTCGTAGCCGGCCAATGCTTCCCGGTGGCGATTCAACTGGCCGAGCGCAGTGGCCTTGTGAAACCAGGCATCGGCGTTGTCGGCCTCCACCGCGAGCACCTGCTCGGCCACCGCCAGGGCCTCTTGCGGGCGCGACAGTTTCAGCTGCGTGGCGGCAAGATTGATCAGGGTCGAGACGCGTCCCGGGAGCAGCGCGAGCGAAGCCAGGAAGAGCTGCTCGGCGGCGTCGAAGCGGGCTGTTTCGAAGGCCTTCAGCCCGTCGAAGAAGAGCTGCTTGGCCTGGTCGAAGGCATCGTGGGCGGGTGCGGCACACATAGGCGGGTGCGCCTGAGAATAGCAGCGCTTCAGGCCCCCGTTCAAGGAATCGAGGCCCCTGCGTTAGACTTGGCAGCAAACCCCCGGTCGGAAAACGCGCTGCAGCAGCAAGCGCCTGCCATGCAAGGCAGATTCGCCATCGATCCTCGCACAAGATCGTTGCCGGGTTTCCCGACCACCCCGAGCAGTCCCCATCACCGAACAGAGATAGACATGGCCCAGTACGTCTACACCATGAACAAGGTCAGCAAGACCGTGCCGCCAAAGCGGCAGATCTTGAAGGACATTTCGCTTTCCTTCTTCCCCGGCGCCAAGATCGGCGTGCTCGGCCTGAACGGCTCGGGCAAATCGTCGCTGCTCAAGATCATGGCCGGCATCGACAAGGAGATCGAAGGCGAGGCGCTGCCGATGCCCGGCCTCACGATCGGCTACCTCGAGCAAGAGCCCAAGCTGAACGCCGCGCACACGGTGCGCGAGTCGGTCGAGGAAGCGATGGGCGCGGTCTACGCGGCCAAGGCGCGCCTCGAAGAGGTTTACGTGGCCTATGGCGCGGAAGACGCCGACTTCGACGCGCTGGCGGCCGAGCAGGCCCAGCTCGAAGCCATCATCGCGACCGCCGGCACCGATTCCGAGCACCAGCTCGAGATCGCGGCCGACGCGCTGCGCCTGCCGCCGTGGGAAGCCAACATCGGCGTGCTGTCGGGCGGCGAGAAGCGCCGCGTGGCGCTGTGCCGCCTGTTGCTCAGCAAGCCCGACATGCTGCTGCTCGACGAACCGACCAACCACCTGGACGCCGAATCGGTCGAGTGGCTCGAAGTGTTCCTGCAGCGCTTTCCGGGCACCGTGGTGGCCATCACCCACGATCGCTACTTCCTCGACAACGCGGCCGAGTGGATTCTCGAACTCGACCGCGGCCGCGGCATTCCGTGGAAGGGCAACTACAGCACCTGGCTCGAGCAGAAGGGCGAGCGCCTGGCGCAGGAGCAGAAGGGCGAAGAAGCCCACGCCAAGGCGCTGAAGAAGGAACTCGAATGGTCGCGCCAGAACCCGAAGGCGCGCCAGGCCAAGAGCAAGTCGCGCCTGGCCCGCTTCGAGGAGCTGAGCGATTTCGAATACCAGAAGCGCAACGAAACGCAGGAAATCTTCATCCCCGTGGCGGAGCGCCTGGGCAACCAGGTGTTCGAGTTCAAGAACGTCAGCAAGTCCTTCGGCGATCGCCTGCTGATCGACAACCTGAGCTTCGAGATCCCGGCCGGCGCCATCGTCGGCATCATCGGCCCCAACGGCGCCGGCAAGTCCACGCTCTTCAAGCTGATCGCCGGCAAGGAGAAGCCGGACAGCGGTGAGGTGGTGGTCGGCCAGACGGTCAAGATGGCTTTCGTCGACCAGCACCGCGATGCGCTCGCCAACGAGAAGACGGTGTGGCAGGACATCTCGGACGGCCTCGACATCATCAACGTCGGCAAGTTCCAGATGGCGAGCCGGGCCTATGCCGGGCGCTTCAACTTCAACGGCGCCGACCAGCAGAAGAAGGTCGGCACGCTGTCCGGCGGTGAACGCGGCCGCCTGCACCTGGCCAAGACCCTGATCGCCGGCGGCAACGTGCTGATGCTGGACGAACCCTCGAACGACCTGGACGTCGAAACGCTGCGCGCGCTGGAAGACGCCTTGCTCGAGTTCGCGGGCTCGGTGCTCGTGATCAGTCACGACCGCTGGTTCCTCGACCGCATCGCGACCCACATCCTCGCGGCCGAAGGCGACAGCCAGTGGACCTTCTTCAACGGCAACTACCAGGAGTACGAGGCCGACAAGAAGAAGCGCCTGGGCGAAGAGGGTGCCAAGCCGCACCGGATGCGCTTCAAGGCGCTGAAGTAACAATGCGCTGAACCGCCGCAAGCGAGGCAAACTTCCGCTTCCAGATGGGCGCCCGGGGCGCCGTTAGGAGCGGACATGGCTGCGGCGATTCGGTGTGTGGCGGCGTCGATGGTGCTTCTCGCGGGATGCGGGGGCGGGGGTGGCGGGGGCAGCGTCTCCATCAGCGCCTTCGGGGTGAATGGGACGGCGGCACCCGCACCGCCCCCGGCGGCCAATCCGCCGCCGCCGGCACCGCCGGCCTCGCCGATGGTGGTCAAGGTGACGGAGCTGGCCTCCGGCCTCAACAGCCCCTGGGGCCTGGCCTTCCTGCCCGACGGCAAGCTGCTCGTGACGCAGCGCGGCGGGCAGATGCGGCTGCGCAATGGCGACGGCACGCCGGTCAATGGCGGGGCCGATCAGGTCAGCGGCGTTCCGGTGGTGGAGGCGGTCGGGCAGGGCGGCTTGCTCGATGTGGTGGTCGATCCGGCTTTCGCGAGCAACCGCCGCATCTACTTCAGCTACTCGGAACGCGATACGGGCAACGCCAGCCTCAACAGCACCGCGGTGGCGCGCGCCGAACTCGACGTCGCGGCCGCAGCCTGAGCAATTTCGTCGTCATCTATCGGCAGCTGCCCAGAGCGCAGAGCAATGCGCACTTCGGCTCGCGCCTGGTGTTCGATCGCAACGGCTATCTCTTCGTGACCCTGGGCGAGCGCATGAACACCGACCAGCGCGGCTTTGCCCAGGACCTGACGCGCGGGCACGGCAAGGTGGTGCGCATCACCACCGATGGCGTGCCGGCGCCGGGCAATCCCGACTTCGGCGTGGTCGGCGCGCAGCCCCATATCTGGAGCTACGGCCATCGCAATGTGCAGGGTGCGGCGCTGCATCCGGCGACCGGCGATCTGTGGGTCAACGAGCACGGGCCGCAGGGCGGCGATGAAGTCAATCTCTCGCTGCCCGGCAGGAACTACGGCTGGCCCGTCATCAGCTACGGGCAGGAATACGGCACCCTCACGCAGGTCGGCGACGGCACGGCCAAGGCCGGCATGGAGCAGCCGCTGACCTATTGGGAGAAGATCGACGGCTCGGCGTGGACGCCGGGCACGGCGAAGTCCTCGATCGCGCCCAGCGGCATGGCCTTCTACACCGGCGATGCGCTGCCCGACTGGAAGGGCAGCCTGTTCGTCGGCGCGCTGGCGGGCACGGCGCTGTGGCGGCTCACGCTCAACGGCAACACCGTGACCGGGCGTGAACGTCTTCTGGCCGATCGCGGCGAGCGCATTCGCGATGTCCGGCAGGGGCCGGACGGCTGGATCTACCTGCTGACCGACAGCGCCAACGGCAAGCTGCTGCGGCTGCAGCGCTAGGCTTTTGCAGTCTGGGGCACAACAACGGCCGGCATGCGCGCCAGCACCCGCTTGCGCACCGCATAGATGTTGTTGCGCAGCGCGTAGAGCTCTTCGGCGTAGGAGAGCGGCACGGCCACCTTGTTGACCACGCGATCGAGGTCGTCCAATTCCTTGATGAGCGCCTCGCGCTCGCCGGTTCCGGCTTCGAGCTTGTTCTCGACCTCGCGCAGGCGCGCATACCAGCGGAACACGCGCCGGCGCACGCGGAACTGATAGAGGGGCGGCACCACGCGGCTGAGCGGCAGCATCAGCACCAGCAGGCCGCCGAGTACCAGCCACATGCGCTCCACCAGGTTGCTGGCCCAGAAGGGCAGATAACGCTGCCAGAAGGGCGGCGTGCCGTTGATGGCGCGGTCGCCCTCGGGGCTGACCGGCAGCTCGCTGGTGCGGGTGTTCGGGAAATCGCGCGCGCGGTTGAACCAGCCGGCGCCGCTGTGCAGCGTTTGCGCGCTCTGCGCGAACAGCTGGCGCAGGGCGGGATGGGTTTTCTCGCGTGCCAACAGCGAAGTGGTGGCAGCCAGCATCGACAGGTCCTGTGGCGGCAGGTCGACCGCGAGATCGACAACGCCGCGCGGCAGCGTCACGTCCTGCAGGAAGGCGAAGCGCCGCGAATAGGCATCGCTCTGGCCGAACTCCATCAACTGGATGTCCGGAGCGCGCAGCAGCCGCTGCACCAGCGGCGACTGCGGCGCCGAGGCCAGCACGATCACGTCGAGCAGGCCGGCCTGCAGCGCTTCGGTGGCGGGCGACTGCTCAAGGTTCGACAGCTGCAGCTTCTCCGGATCCATGTGATTGGCACGGAACATCCGCTCCATGATCTCCGGCACGCCGCTGCCTGGCTTGTCGACGTTGACTCGCAGCTTCTGGAACTGCGCGATCGAAGTCAGCCGGCCGGTCTTGCGGTCGACCGCGCGCGCCGCGTCGCTGCGGTAGAAGAACCACAGCGGCTCGTAGAACAGGCTGCCGAGCGAGCTGAGCCCCGCTTCCTCGTCGGCCACCGGGTCGGCGCTGCCGCCGCGCACGAAGCCCACGTCGGCGCCGCCGCTGCGCAGCAGCTGCAGGTTGTCCTGCGAGCCGTCGGTCGGCTTGAGCTCGACCTCGATGCCGTTGGCCTTGAGCGCCGTGGCGTAGCGCTTGCCGAACTCGGCGTATGCGCTGCCGGCCGGGCCGGTCGCGAGCCTCACGTGCTTGGGCGGCTGCGGCTCCAGCCACCAATAGGCGGCGATCAGCAGCCCGATGACGAGGAAGACCACGGGGCCGGCCGAGGCGATGAGGTCGCGGATGGAGAGCAGGACGAGGCGGATGGTGCGAGGCATGCGGTGGGATGAAACGGTGCTCGGGGTCGCCGCGGGCGCGGCAGCGGGCATTTTGAGTGGCTTTGGACAGCGCTGCGGTTACAAAGCGCGTGCGAGCGGCCCCTTCACCCCAGGTCCGCAGCGCAAGGAAAGTAGCTCTCCCCGATCCGCACCGTGCGCGCCGCCCGCACCGCCTGCAGCGTGGCCCGCGCCACGACCTCTGCGGCCATGGTGCCCAGCACCGTCATTCCGGGCGCATCGCCTTCGAGCGGCACGCGGCCGGTGGCGAGCGCGAACAGGGTGTCGCCGTCGCTCATGGTGTGAACCGGGTTGATCGCGCGCGCCAGGCCGTCGTGGGCGACGGCCGCGAGCCGGTTGGCCTGCACCTTGCTGAGCACGGCGTCGGTCGCGATCACGCCCAGCGTGGTGTTGGTTCCGGCCAAGAGCGGCTGGGGCAGGTCGCCGCGCAGCAGTGCGCGGCGCGTGTCCAGCAGTGCGCGGCCATCTTCGGTGCGTGCGCCGGCCACGACCTGGGCCGTGTCGGGATCCAGCACGTCGCCGAGCGCATTGCAGGCGATCAGCGCGCCGACTGTCACGCCGTTGACGGTGATCGAGGCTGTGCCGATGCCGCCCTTCATCGCGCGGTGCACGCCGAACAGCTTGCCCACCAGCGCGCCGCTGCCGGCGCCCACATTGCCTTCGGCCGGAGCGGCTGTCGATGCGGCCGCGCAGGCCGCATAGCCGGCGGCGGCATCGGGCCGGATGCGCGCATCGCCGACCGGCAGGTCGAAGAGCACGGCGGCCGGCACGATCGGCAACCTGCCGAAGCGGACGTCGAAACCGATGCCATGCTCTTCCAGCCACTGCATCGCGCCATCGGCCGCCGCCAAGCCCCAGGCGCTGCCGCCCGCGAGCATCACGGCATGCACCTGCTGGACGAAGTTGCCCGGCGCGAGCAGGTCGGTCTCGCGCGTGCCGGGCGCGGCGCCGCGCACGTCCACGCCGGCGACCGCGCCTTCGCGCGCGAGGATCACGGTGCAGCCGGTGGGGCGGCGCGTATCGCTGAAGTGGCCGACTTCGATGCCGGAGACATCGGTGATGGCGCCCGCATGCGGGGCCGGGGAGGAGGCATGTTCATCAGACATCGCCGGCGATTATGGGACCGCGGCGCAGTTCGCCGCGTGCCTGCCGCAGCACCGACCAGCCGCCGCTGATCGCGAGCGCCGCCATCGCGGCGGCCACCGCGAGGTCGGGCCAGGCGCTGCCGGTGCCGAACACGCCCAGCGCCGCGAGCATCACGGCCACATTGCCGATCGCGTCGTTGCGCGAGCACAGCCACACGCTGCGCATGTTGGCGTCGCCTTCGCGGAAGGCGTAGAGCAGCAGCGCGACCAGCACGTTGACGCCCAGCGCCAGCGCGCCGACCAGGCCCATGGTCAGCGCCTCGGGCGGCACGCCCTGCGTGGCCGACCACAGCGCCTTGGCGGCCACGAAGACGCCGAAGCCCAGCATGCTGAGGCCCTTGAGCACTGCGGCGCGCGCGCGCCACGTGAGGCCCGCCGACAGCACGGCCAGGGTCACGCCGTAGTTGGCGGCATCGCCGAAGAAGTCGATCGCATCGGCCAGCAGAGAGACCGAGCCCGAACGAAAGCCGGCACCGATCTCCACGGCGAACATGAGCACGTTGAGTGCCAGCGCCACCCACAGCACGCGCCGGTAGCGCGGCGTGTCGGAGGCCGAAAGATGTTCGTGGTCGTGATCGTGATCGCAGCAGTTCGCAGACATGGTTTCTCCAGTGATGGCACCATTGGAAAGGTTGAAGTCACTGGAAGGTCAAGCCATGGCAGTCGTAAACCCGCCCACCGTGCAGGGTTACCGCATCGGCGATGCCGCCGCGCAGAGCGGCGTGAGCGCCACCAACATCCGCTATTACGAGAAGGAAGGGCTGATCGCGCCGCAGGCCCGCGGCGACAACAGCTACCGGCTCTACACCGATGCCGACGTGCACCGGCTGCGCTTCATCCGCCTGTGCCGCGCCATGGACATGTCGCTCGACGAGGTGCGCACCCTGCTCGGGCTCGACCTGCGCAGCAAGGCCGACTGCGCCGCCGCCTGCGTCGCGCTCGATGCGCATCTGGGCCATGTGCGCGAGCGCCTGCGCGAACTGCGTTCGCTCGAGAAGGACCTGATCGCGCTGCGCGACTGCTGCGACGGCACCGATGCGCAATGCCACATCATCGAAGCGCTGCATGCGCGGGCCGATCGGCAGCCGCTGGCGGGCGCGCAGCGCACGCGGGCTGCGCGCCACGTGTGAGGGCCTGTTAGCGCTATTTGCGCGACCCCACAAATAGCGCTAACAGGCCCTGGCTCAGCGGGCGAGCCCGCGCGGCAGCGCCAGACCGCGTTCGCGCATCACATCGCGCAGCACCGCGGGATCGTCGGTGATGAGGCCATCGACTTGCCAGTCCATCAGCTTCGCCATGTCGGCGCGCTGGTTGACGGTCCAGGGCACGACCTGGAAGCCCAGCGATTGCGCTTCCTTCACCTGCGCGGCCGTGAGATCGTTGAAGGACGGCGACCAGATCACTGCGCCCTTGCTCTCGCCCGCGGCGGCCTTCACCAGGCGCGGCGCCGAGCCGAAGTCCTCGAGCCGCAGGCTCGAGGTCCAGCGGCTGTCCTTCAACGTGCGGCCGCTCGTGAGGTAGGCGCGCCGCATCTGCGGCGCCCACTGGCCGACCAGCGCGAGCGTGCGCCAGTCGAAGCTCTGCACGGTCACGCGCGGCGCCAGGCCGTATTTGTCGATCTCGGCGAGCAGGGCGCGCACCATCTCGTCGGGCGGCGCGGTTTCGTCCGGGCGGGTCGGGTCCAGCTTGGTCTCGATGTTGAAGCGGAGCTGCGTCGCGCCGCGCTCGCGCTCGCGCACGCGCTCGAACAGCGCAGCCAGCGTCGGGATGCGTTCGCCGTCGCTCGCCAGCTGCTTCGCAAACTGCTTGCCGTAGCTGCTCGCGGGATCGATGCGGCCGACGTCGTAGGCCTGCAGTTGCGACAGCGTCAGCGAACGGATCGCGGGCCCCTTGGCCGTGAGAAAGGCGCCGCTCGCGTCGCGCGTGTGGTCCGGATTGAGCACGGTGTCGTGCGAGATCACCACCACGCCGTCGGCCGTGAGCCCGATATCGAGTTCGAGCGTGTCGACGCCCAGGTCCATCGCGTTCGAGAAGGCGGCCAGCGTGTTCTCGGGTGCGAGGGCGCGGCCGCCGCGATGGGCTTGCAGGTCGAAGGCGCGCTTCGCGCCGGGGCCTGGCGAAACGCAGGCCGTGAGCAGCGAGGCCGCGATCAGCCAAGGCGCGAGGCGAGGGGTGAACTTCATTTGAGTTCTACCTTGATGCCGTCCTGTTGCACGGTGATGTCACCGATCTCGTAGGTCTTGCGGCCCACGGTCAGCTCCTCGGCGGTGAAGGTGCGCAGTGGCTGGCCATGCAGCAGCTCCTGCGCGACCAGCGCGCCGATCTGCTGCAGGCGTTCGGCGTCGCGCCCGGTCACGCCCTGCAGTTCGAGCCGTTCGGCCTTGGGCCGGTCGAGCCGCAGCGCACGCGTCGGTGCGTCGTACTTGAGCGCACTGCTGACCGAAACCACGCCTTCGACGGTGGACGGGCGCAACAGCGGGCTTGCAATGGAGAGCACGGCAGTGATCGCCGCGCGATTGGCACTCGCATCGAGGCCCAGCTGCGGGTCGCGCAGGCCGACGGTGAAGATCTCGGCATAGCGCTGCTGCACCGGAAAGCGCTTTGCGATCTGGGCCTGCAACTCCTCGCGGCTCGCGGTGTACTCGCTGGTGAAGAAGTTGAAGCCGGCGAGCACCGCGAAAGGCGCCGGCACTGCGGCGGCACCCAGCAGGGCGCGCAAGAGAAGGCGGCGGGAAACGAGTGAAGAGCGGTTGCGCATACCGCTCGGAGCTTGCCACAGGCGGGAGGGTTCCCTCCGCGCCCGGCCTAGGGCCTGTTAACAGGCCCTAGTCGTGCAGCGAGGAAAGGAACTGTTTCAATTCCGCCGTCTGCGGATTGCCGAACAGATCGGCCGGCGGCCCCATCTCGTGCACGCGCCCCTGGTGCATGAAGATCACGCGGTCGCTGACCTTGCGCGCGAAGCTCATCTCGTGCGTCACCATGAGCAGGGTCATGCCCTCGTCGGCCAGCGATTCGACCACGCGCAGCACCTCGCCCACCAGTTCGGGGTCGAGCGCCGAAGTGATCTCGTCGCACAGCAGCACGGCCGGCTCCATCGCGAGCGCGCGCGCGATCGCCACGCGCTGCTGCTGGCCGCCGGAGAGCTGGTCGGGCATGGCGTCGAACTTCTCGGCCAGGCCGACGCGCGCGAGCAGCTTGCGCGCCTGCGATGCGGCTTCCATGCCGCTGCGCTTCTTGACCAGCGTGGGCGCGAGCATCACGTTCTTGCCGACCGTCAGGTGCGGAAAGAGGTTGAAGCTCTGGAAGATCATGCCCACGTGCTGGCGCAGCTCGCGCATCGCCATCGCGCTCTCGTGCAGCAGCGGCTTGCCGTCCACCGTGAGTGAGCCGTCCTGGAACACCTCAAGGCCGTTGATGCAGCGCAGCAGCGTGCTCTTGCCCGAGCCGCTCTTGCCGATGATGGCGATCACCTCGCCGCGCTTGACGTCGAGGTCGATGCCTTTCAGCACCTCGTTGCTGCCGTAGGACTTGCGCAGCGCGGTGATGCGCACGATGGGCGCCGCGAGGGCAGGAGCTTCAGCGACGAGCGCCATGGATCTTCCTTTCGAGGTTCTTGGCGTACAGGCTCACCGGGAAGCACAGCACGAAGTAGAGCAGGGCGACGCAGCTGAACACCACGAAGGGCTTGAAGGTTGCGTTCGAGATCATGCTCCCGGCCTTGGTGAGTTCGACGAAGCCGATCACCGAGGCCAGGGCGGTGCCCTTGATCACCTGCACCAGGAAGCCCACCGTAGGCGCGACCGCGATGCGCGTGGCCTGCGGCAGGATCACGTGGCGCATCTGCTCGCCGAAGCTCAGCGCGAGGCTGCCCGAGGCTTCCCATTGGCCCTTGGGAATGGAGGCCACGCAGCCGCGCCAGATCTCGGTGAGGAAGGCGCTGGTGTAGAGCGTGAGCGCCACCGCAGCGGCGGTCCAGGCCGACACCTCGATGCCGAAGAGCGCGATGCCGAAGTAGGCCAGGAACAATTGCATCAGCAGCGGCGTGCCCTGGAACAGCTGCACGTAGAGACCGATCAGCCGCTCGGCGAGGCGCCCGCCCGACAAGCGTACGAAGAGCAGCACGGCGCCCACGAAGCCACCGCCGACGAAGGCGATCAGCGACAGCACCACGGTCCAGCGCAAGGCCAAGAGCAGGTTGCGCAGGATGTCCCAGAGGGAGAACTCGACCATGGCTACTTTCCGAAGAAGAACTTCGGCCCCGCCCAGTTGAGCAGCCGACGCGCGCCCACCGAGAGCGCCAGGTAGATCGCCGTCGCGATGATGAAGGCCTCGAAAGCGCGGAAGTTGCGGCTCTGGATCAGATTGGCCGCATAGCTCAGCTCTTCGGTGGAAATCTGGCTGCATACGGCCGAGCCCAGCATCACGATGATGATCTGGCTCACCATCGCGGGCCATACCTTCTTCAGCGCGGGCGGGAGCACCACGCGGGTGAACACCTGCACCTTGTTGAGCGCCAGGCTGACCGCCGCTTCGATCTGCCCGCGCGGCGTGGCCTCGATGCCGGCGCGAATGATCTCGGTCGCATAGGCGCCGAGGTTCATCACCATTGCGATGACCGAGGCGACTTCGGGCGAGAGCTTGAATCCCGCCGCCGGCAGGCCGAAGAAGATGAAGAACAGCTGCACGATGAAGGGCGTGTTGCGGATCAGCTCGACGTAGCTGCCCACGATCCAGCGCAGCCAGGCCGGCCCGCTCGCGCGGGCCCAGGCGCAGGCGATGCCGACCACCATGCCGATGAGCGTGGCGACGAGCGTGAGGCCCAGCGTCCACACGATGCCCTTGACGAGCAGCGGCCATTGGCCGAGCACGGCCCCGAAGTCGAACTCGATGCCCATGGCAGTGCCGTGTCAGAGCGGCAGATCGCCGGCTTCTTTGCCGAGGTACTTCTTCGACAGGGCGTCGAGCGTGCCGTCTTTCTTGGCGGCCGCGATGATCTCGTTGACCTTGGCCTTCAGCGCGTCCTCGCCCTTGGCGATGCCGACGAAGCAGGGGCTGTCTTTCAGCAGCAGCTTGTACTCGGCGCCGAGCTGCGGGTTCTTCTGCATCATGTTGCCGGCCACCGCAGCGCTGGTGGCGATGGTTTGCGTCTGGCCCGCGACGAAGGCCGCGATGGTCGCGTTGTTGTCCTCGAAGCGCTTGTAGTCGACGTTGGCCGGCGCCACCTTGGCGAGCTCCTGGTCTTCCATGGCGCCGCGCGTCACGGCCACCGACTTGCCGCCCATGTCGGCGAAGCTCTTGATGCTCAGGCTCTTGGCGGCGTACACGGCCTGGAAGAAGGGCGCGTAGGCGGCGCTGAAGTCGATCACCTTTTCGCGCTCGGCGTTCTTGCCCAGCGTGGAAATCACGAGGTCGGCCTTCTTGGTCTGCAGATAGGGAATGCGGTTGGCGCTGGTGACCGGCACCAGCTCGACCTTGACGCCCAGCTTGGCGGCGATCAGCTTGGCCATCTCCACATCCAGGCCCTGCGGCGCCATGTCGGGGCCGACGAAGCCGTAGGGCGGGTAGTCGGTGGGAACCGCGACCTTGAGGGTCTTGGACTTGAGCACGTTGTCGAGCGCGCTCTGGGCCTGGGCGGCACCGGAGGCGAGCAGCGCGGCCGATGCCAGGGCCAGCGCGAATTGGCGTTTGGAAAATTTCATAACAGGGCTCCTAGGTAGGTCGATGAATCGGGATCACGCAAAAGCTGTGCCTTGGTCTTGTCGTCGGCAGGCGCGTGGCGCAGCGGTGCGAGCGCGTCGCGCAACTGGGCCAGCGGGTCGGTGGGGTGCTGCACGCGCAGCGCGGACTGCACCGTGCCGATGTGCTCGGTCATCAGCGCCTCGGCGCCAGCGGTGTCGCCGCGCTCCAGCGCCGCGACGATGCGCACGTGGTCCTCGCAGGACTGCGCCGCGTCGTGCGAGGACTGGTAGAGCATCGCGATCAAGGTGGTGCGCGCGGTGAAGTCGCGCAGCGTGTCGGCCAGAAGCGAATTGCCCAGACACTCGGCCAGGCAGACGTGGAAGTCGCCCAGCAGGTAGCTGCGGTTGCCGATGTCGCTGTCCTTGAGGGCGGCCTTCTCGCGCTTCAGATGTGCCTTGAGCGCGCGCAGGGCCTCCTTGTCGATCGGGCCGGCGCTGCGGATCAGGCCCGACTCGATCACGCGGCGCGCCTCGAAGGCTTCGCGCGCCTCGGCCTGCGAGGGCTCGATCACGAACCAGCCGCGGCGTGCGCTCACGGTCACGATGCCGCGCGCCGCCAGCCGCGTGAGCGCCTCCCGCACGATGGTGCGGCTGCAATCGAACAGCATCGCGAGTTGCTGCTCGCCCAGGCGCGAGCCGGGGGCGAGCTTCTGCGCCATCACCGCTTCAACGATGCGCGCACTGATCTCGGGAGCGGAAATGGCCATGGCTTGCATATCAGCAGTTTTCATGCCAACTGGTATGCAAGATCTGTGCACCAAATCGGGTGCTTGGCCCCCGGTTTGGTCAGGCTGGCCGTCGGAAACGGCCGTTTTGGGTGCATCGCTCCGGCAGAATGCGGTCGATGTCGTGGAGTCCAGAGTGAACAGGCCTTTTCGTGTGCGAGTGCTGTTGACCGGGGCGGTGCTCGCGCTTGGGCTGTTCTTGACCTTTGCCGCGGCGCGTTTGCAACAGCAGAACATCGACGCAGCCACCAGGGCAAAGTTTGAGCGCCAGGTGGAACTCGTTGAAGCAGAAATCGAGCGGCGGTTCCGGCAGCCGGTGCATGGACTCAATGGAGCGCGCGGGATCTTTGCCGTCAATCCGGCAGTCAGCAGAAACGCTTTTCGCGCCTACGTGAACTCCCGCAACCTGCAGGAGGAGTTTCCTGGTGTCCGTGGATTCGGCTTTGCTCAGCGTGTGAGCCGGGACGACTTGCCCGATTTCGTCGCCGCCGAGCGACGCGACGAAGCTCCCCATTTCACCGTGCGGACCGTCGGCAATGCGCCCGATCTGTACGTGATCAAATTCCTTGAACCCGTCGCGATCAGCCAACCGGCTCTGGGGTACGACATCGGGTCCGAAAGCACGCGCAGACAAGCGATCGAGCGTGCCGTGTCGACAGGGAGCCCCACGCTCAGCGGTCGCATCTTCCTGCAATCCGAAAGACAGCGCCCTGGCTTCCTCTACATGACGCCGGTGTATCGAAGCGGGAAGGATCCTGGCGTCATGCAACAGCGTCAGGCCGAATTGCTCGGGTTGCTGTTTTCCCCCATCGTGGCCGAAGACCTGCTCGCTGGCAGCGCGGGCGGCTCGGATCGGCAGATCGACTTTTCGTTGTACGACGGAGCTGCGGAGCCTGGCAATCTTCTCTTCGCCAGCAAATCTCTTGCTGGCACTCCCGGGGGGAGCACCCTGCACGCCGACGAAAGCACTTCGCGCAAGGCCGTGCAAGAAATGACTGCGCGGCTGCCGATCGGTGGCAGGCAGCTGACCCTTCGCGTGAACACCACGCCCGCCTTCGAGCACGACCTGGATCGCTGGATTCCGACGTCATTGCGCGTGGGCGGCGTGCTCGTGAGCCTTTTGTTGGCGCTCACCATGTGGTTGCTTGCCACAGGACGCGCACGTGCCTACGCACTGGCACAAGCTATGACGACCGATCTGGAGCGACTGGCGGCTGTCGTGCGGCACACCTCCAATTTGGTGGTGATCACCGATCGGGATTGCAAGATCCAGTGGGTCAATGACGCGTTCGCGAGCTTCTATGGCTATACGTTCGAAGATGCGCGCGGTCAAACACCGCTTCAGCTTCTGGGCAGCGGCAGGACCGATCCCGAGACTTACGCCGTCATGAATCGCGCTGCCGAGGCGCAGACGAGCTGTCGCGTCGAAGTCGTCAATCGATCGAAGGACGGGACGCACCACGCCATCGAACTGGAGGTGCAGCCCCGCCACGACGCCCAGGGTCGCTTGACGGGATTCATGGAAATCGGCCTTGACGTCACCACCCGAAAACACGCTGAAGAGCAGCTGCGCCGCAATCACGCGATGCTGAAAAGCATCATGGAGAACCTGCCTTGTGGCCTGAGTGTGTTTGACGGCCAACTGCATCTCGCCGCCAGCAATCAGCAGTTTCGCGAGCTGCTCGATCTGCCGGACGAACTCTTTTCAGGGCGATCGGTTCGCTTCGAGGACGTGGTTCGCAACAACGCCGCGCGCGGCGAGTACGGCCCCGGACCCGTCGAGGACATCGTGGCTGGAATGCTCGAACGTGCGCAGTATCCGACGCGCATGGTGTTCGAGCGAGAGCGGCACGACGGCAGACCGCTCGAAGTGCGCAGTGCACCGATGCCTGGAGGCGGGTTCGTCACGACCTACATGGACATCTCGGAGCGAAAGAAGATCGAGCGGATGCAGCATGAGTTCATCTCGACCGTCTCGCATGAACTGCGTACGCCGCTGACGGCGATCTACGGTTCGCTCAGCCTGCTGGGTTCGGAAACGGCGGGTCCGCTGCCGCCCGATGTCCAAGAGCTTGTCGCCGTCGCACACAAGAGCTGTGAGCGATTGATGCGCCTGATCAGTGATGTCCTCGATGTCGAGCGTATCCAGGCGGGGCTTATGCACTACGCGAAATCAAGGCAAGCGCTGGCGCCGCTCGTCGACCAGGCCGTTGGGGCCATGCGGGCCTATGCCGATCAGTTCCACGTATCGCTCGAATTTGAAAGCCGTCTCGACAATCTGTACGTCGAAGTGGACCCGGACCGCATCGTTCAAGTCCTGGTGAACCTCATTTCCAACGCGGTCAAGTTCTCCAAGCCCAACCATCCGGTATCCGTTCGGATGTCCATGGTCGACGGGCAAATCCGTGTCTGCGTGTCGGATCAGGGTATCGGGATCCCGGCGGAGTTCCGCCCGCGAATCTTCGATCGATTTGCTCAAGCCGACGGGTCGGACCGTCGAGCACAAGGGGGAACCGGTCTTGGCCTGAACATCTGCAAGAGCATCGTCGAGGCCCACGGCGGGCGTATCGACTACATCAGCACCGTGGGTGTCGGCACGGAGTTCTTCTTCGACCTGCCTGGGGTTTCCGGCCCCTGAGCGGCCGGTCTCATTGATCCTTCCAGTGGGCCTTGCGCTTCATCGTTCCCCAGCGGGCCTTGTGCCGCACGGCCCATCGAACCAGCCCAATGAATCTCCAGGTCGTGTTGAGCTGACGATAGCCGAAGTTTTCCAGAAGAGCGACCAGGCCCAGCAGCGCCACTTGCCGAAGCTTCGGGTACAGATGGAAAGACATCTCCTCGAGCAAGAGGCCTGATGCTGAAAGCAGGACGCCCAATCCCAGCGCCAGGAACATGAATGCGCCGAACGCGGCCCAAGAAACCAGCCCCTGCAGGGCTGCAAAAAGCAGGAGGACGCAGCCGGCGACTTCGATCAAAGGTCCTAGCCATTCAAACAGGACCATGAATGGAAAAGCAAGCCATCCGGGTGCCCCGCCGCGCGAGCTGAACATCAGGCCCCAGTTGCTGGTGAGGCTTTCGCAGAGGCCATGCTGCCATCGGATGCGTTGGTTTCGCAAGGTGGCCAAGTCTTCCGGGGCCTCGGTCCAGCAAACGGGCTCCGGGACGAATTCCATCCGGTAGGGCTGGCCGCGCTGGCGCAGGATGCGGTGCATGCGCACCACAAGTTCCATGTCTTCGCCGATGGTCCGCGTTCGGTAGCCACCCACTTCAACCACGGTGTTCGTGCGAAACAGCCCGAATGCGCCGGAGATGATCAGCATGGCGTTCAACTGTGACCACCCGAGCCGTCCGAACAGGAACGCGCGCAGGTATTCGACCACTTGGCAGAGTGCCAGGAAGTTGCGCGGCAACGCGACGCGTGTCAAGACGCCGTCTTGCACTTCGCAACCGTTCAATATCCGCACCGTTCCCCCGCTCGCCACCATCCGGGGATCACGCAGGAATGGTTTGACCACCCGCTGCAGGCTGTCTCGCTCGAGCACGGAGTCGGCATCGACGCCGCAGAACAACGGATAGCGTGCGGCGTTGATGCCTGCGTTGAGCGCATCCGCCTTTCCGCCGTTTTCCTTGTCTACCACGCGCAGGTTGCGAAAGCGCGGGGAACGATAGACCGCACGTATCGGTGCGGTCTGGAGGCGCAGTCGATAACTTTCGGGGAACGGGACGAGCGAAAACTCCTGCACCAGCATTTCCAGGGTCGCATCGCTCGAACCGTCATTGATGACGATCACCTCGAACTCCGAGTAGGTCAGCTGAAGCATGGAGCGCACCGACGCCGCGATGCTGGCCTGCTCGTTGAAGGCCGGCATCAGGATGCTGATGGCCGGCTCCAGTCCGGAGTAGATTTGCGGCAAGTCATCGAGCAGCTTGGCCTGGTTGTCCCGGTGGAGCCTGACGAGGCTCAGGAAATTGAGCGCGAGATAGGAGCCGTTCAGCAGAACGAAGTAGCCAAAGATGAACCACGTCGCGAGTTCAACGATCAGCTGCTGTGTGATAGGAGACCTCGTTCGGCAAAGACATGATCGAGCGCCAGTCGGCCCAACCGATCGTCGCTGAGGCGCTTGAGCCCGTCGAGACTTTCGTGTGCGAGGAACGGCAGGCTCACCAGCGCATGGGCTGCTCGGTAGCGGACCCACCATTCGCTGTCGCCGAGCATCGCAGCGAGTTGTGGAACGTCTGACGGGACGGCCACGTGAGCCAGGGCATGGACAGCCCGCACCCTGACACGCCAGTCGGTGTGCGCCAGATGCGAGAGCACGGCGGGCCGGACAGCGAAGGTATTCGCCAGGCGCAGCGCGGCCGCAATGATGGTGGGCTCTTTCTCCGAGTTGAGCAGGCCCAGCAGCGCAGCGTCGGGCAGTTGGGTGCGCAGCACTTCGAGCAACTGGAGGCCGCGCAGCTTCTGGGCGGACGGCAGCGCGGCGACCCTTGGAACAAGAAGCGACTCGAATGTGACGCGCGCTTCGCCCAGCATCCGCGCCAGCCGGGGAATTTCCCAATCCGGGCGATTCAGCACCGACGGCATGAGGTGGTGTGCTCCGGCGATGGGATCGATTTGAATCATCGCCCTGGCCGCGGTCAGCGATGCAATGGTTTCTTTAGTTTGGACAACGATCTGCAGCGCGGCCCAGGCCCTGCTATCGCGCAGATGGCCCAGCGTCAACATGGCGAGCAGGCGCTCGGTTGGATTCCCGTCCCGGAGCAGGCGGCGGGCCAGCTCATCGCAGCGCAGTTGAAGAGCGATCTCGTTCAAACGGACTGTGGCATCGCCACGCAAGGACTCCTGCATGTAGTTCCACAATTTGAGAAAGGCCATCTGATCTTGCAATCTAAGCGGCGGCAGCAAGTACTGCGCAGGGCCTGATAAGGCACCCAAAAGCGCGGGCTGCCAAATCGCCTTGAACTCCTTCTGCTCCCTCTCTTGCCGCTTCAGTCGTTCGCGCAGAGCAATGATCAGCCCGGCCAGCACCAGGTTAAGACCCAACACGGCAACTCCGGCGATGAGACCGAAGGCCACCAGCGGCTCAAAAGCTGTATTGAACACCGAGTCGAATTCCGCTTCGGGAGTAGAAGGTGCCCTGGCGAATTCGCTCCAGCGAGTACGTCAGGGCCCAGGCTGGATCGAACCAGTGCCGACCGGTCAAAGCCACGGTGCGGACGTCCGCCAATACCACGCGCTGCTCGCCGATCGCAGTCGCCTCCCGACCGGCCGCGAGGATCAGTCCCACGACATTCTTGTCTCCGTAGTAGTAGCTGCCCCGCAACTCGACCCCCTGCGCGTAGGTGCCCAGCGCTTGAGTTGGCCGCCATGCGACGGACCAGCTGAACGACGACACGTAGCGCTCCAGCCGCACGAGGCCCTGGCGGACCGTGGTGTTGTCATACGCGGTGGTCTTGAAGCCCCCGTGCAGCAGCCACGCGGGTGCGAACTCGTACTGGATCGCCGCCCCCAGCTCATGCCTGGGCAAGACGCGATGCGAGGGACTGAAGCTTGCTTCCATCGAGGCGACGAAGCGCGGGTCGAGCGGCACTGTGTAGGCCAGACCGGCCGAGGTGTCGTCAAGGCCGAACCGGTCTGTCCGCCTGACATTCATGGAGAGGAGTTCGCGCGGGCCGTACGCGCGGGCGAGCCGCAGCGACGTTTCCCGCCAGTCCGCGAATCCCTTGCTCAATGATTGGTGCTCGGCCGCGACTTCGATCGAATCCCCGTGATCGACGGGTCCGGCCCAGGCGGCGACGAGTGGCCCGGCAAACAGGATGCCGGCGACCGCACCACGCCTCACGAGGGTGCCTTTGCGTACCGGCGAACGCGCGCCAGCAGTTCGTTGGGAGCGAATGGCTTCTGGACGTAGTCGTTGGCACCTGCATCCAGCGCCCGCACCACGTCCTGCTCTTGCGTCTTGGCACTCAGCATCAAAATGGGGACGGACCGCCAGGTGATGCTGCCGCGGATCAGCCGGATGAGTTCGAAGCCGTCCACGAAGGGCAGCATGACGTCGAGCAAGGCGATGTGCGGCGGCGATTGAGCTTCGATGAACTCCTTGGCCTTGCGGCCGTCCCGCGCCAGGGCAACCTTGTACTGCTCCCGCTCCAGCATGAACTTCAACAGGTACGCAATATTCTCATCGTCCTCAACAACGAGAACCGAGGCCTGCTTCGTAGTCGGAAGGTTCATAAGAGATGGCGGATGTTTGGATCAGCGCTTGCAGTGGACGTCGATCTTCCAGCGATGGAAATTCTCCGCAGATTGTGCGGCCAAATAGCGCCCTCGCGCGCTGTCCGAAGCGCGCGCGAGTCGCGGCTCGCATTGCGAGTCCGCCGACGTGGAACACCGAGTTCCAGGGTAACGTCCAAATGAAAACTAATGCGCTATCTGCGACTCAACACCTAGTCCATCTTTGCACCGGAGGCCTTGACTGCCTTTTCCCAGCGCGGGGTTTCAGCCGCGAGGAACCTTGCGAAGTCCTCGCTATCGAGGAAAGCTGGGTCGGCGCCCTGACTCACCATGCGATCGCGCACCTCGGGGCTGGTTAGCACCTGCTTGAAGGCGTCGCTGAGCTTGGCCACCACGTCCTTCGGCGTGCCGGCCGGCGCAAGAAAACCGTAGAAGCCGACCACCTCGAAGCCCTTGATGCCGCTCTCGATCACGGTCGGGATATCGGGCAGGGCGGGATTGCGCGCGGCGCTGGTGACCGCGAGCGCGCGCACCTTGCCCTGCTTGTGATAGTTGGCTGCCTGCGGGATCGACTCGGCCATGAACTGGACCTGGCCGCCCATGAGGTCGGTGAAGGCCGGCGCGCTGCCGCGGTAGGGGATGTGGACCATGAAGAGGCCGGTGGCGGTCTTGAACATCTCCGGCACCAGGTGGCTGATGCCGCCGTTGCCGGCCGAGCCGTAGTTGATCTGCCCCGGGCGTGCCTTGGCATAGCGCACGAACTCCTGCAGGCTGTTGACCGGCAGCTTGGGCGTGACGAGCAGCGCCAGCGGCTGCATCGCGGTGCGCGCGATCGGCGTGAAGTCCTTCAGCGTGTTGTAGGGCAGCTTGCTGTAGAGCGCCCCGTTGATCACCGCCACGCCCGTGTTCGCCAGCATCAGCGTGTAGCCGTCGGCCGGACTCTTGGCCACCGCGTCGGCGCCCACCGATCCGCCCGCGCCGGGCTTGTAGTCGACCAGCACCGGCTGGCCGAGCACGGCCTGCAGCTTGTCGGTGAGCAGGCGCGCGTGCTGGTCCAGCGGACCTCCGGCCGGAAAGCCGATCACGACCTTGATGGGTTTTTCCGGAAAGGCGGCGGTGGCGTGGGCCGACGCCGCCATCCACAAGGCCGCGATGAGCGTCCTGGTGCTGCTGTTCATGTTCGTCCCCTCGTTGTGGCGGACGATCATAAACAGCGGCCCGCCGCCGCAGGCTTCAGCTGCGCAGCTTCGCCTTCAGGGTGATCTCGGGCACGCTGGCGAGCGCCTTGGAGAGCGGGCAGCCGGCCTTGGCGCCGGCCGCCAGTTCCTGGAACTTGGCGTCGTCGATACCGGGAATGGTGGCTTCGAGCTCGAGCTGGATGCGGTCGATCTTGAAGCCCGCGCCGTCGCGGGCCAGGCGCACCGCGGCCTTGGTGTCGATCGCGTCGGCCGTGAAGCCCGCGCCTTCGAGCGCGAAGGCCAGCGCCATCGTGAGGCAGCCGGCGTGTGCCGCGGCCAGGATCTCTTCGGGGTTGGTGCCGCGCTTGTCGTCCTCGAAGCGGCTGGTATAGCCGTAGGGGTAGTCCTTCAGCGCGCCGGTTTCGGTGCTGATCTGGCCCTTGCCGGCCTTGCCGGCGCCTTCCCAGTGAACGCTTGCGTGCTTGTCTGCTGCCATGTGAGCTCCTTTGGTGGGTGGGGTGGAACGACCTGCCGTTGTACGGCAGAACGCGCCGGGAGTCACCCAGGTGACGCCGTCGGGGCTTCCCCGATGCGAGGCGCGCGCCCGGCATCGTAGGCTCGGCGCTGATTGGAGACTGACCACCGTATGTACCGCCCGCACTACAAGTTCTGGCCAGAGCGCCTGCCTCGTTCGATCACCGTTCCCGCCACCTCGCTGTGGCACAACCTCGCCACTTCCGCGGCGCGCTTTCCGGACAAGGCGGCCATGGTCTTCTTCGGCCGCGAGACCCGCTACCGCGAGCTCGCCGACCAGGTCGAGCGCCTGGCCGGCACGCTGCATGCGCTGGGCGTGAAGCGCGGCGACCGCGTGATCCTCGACATGCAGAACTGCCCGCAGCTGGTGATCGCGCATTTCGCGATCCTCCGCGCCAATGCGGTGGTGGTGCCGGTCAATCCGATGAACCGCGCCGAGGAGCTGAAGCACTACATCACCGATCCGGATGCCAGGGTCGCCATCACCACCGGTGACCTGGCGCCCGAGCTCGCCAAGGCGAGCGACGCGCTCGCGCCCAAGGACCGGCTGGCGCACATGATCGTCACCCAGTTCACTGACGCCTTCGATGCCGACACCGGCGGCGACGAGGCGCCGCCGCCGGTGTGGCGCGACTGGCTGCTGGCGCGCCATCCGCTGCCCGCGCTGGCGGACGGCGCCGTCATGGCGTGGACCGATGCGCTGAACTCCGGGCATGCGCCGCCCGAGCACGTGGTCGGCGCCAACGACATGGCGCTCCTGCCCTACACCAGCGGCACCACGGGCCTGCCCAAGGGCTGCATCCACAACCATTCGAGCCCGATGCACAACGCCTTCGCGGGCCAGCTCTGGGGCCTGGGCTCGTGCGAGGCGGTGGTGCTGGCTGTGGTGCCGATGTTCCACATCACCGGCGTGGTGAGCATGATGCACACCACGATCCTGGTCGGAGGCACGCTGGTCATCATGCCGCGCTGGGACCGCGAGGTGGCGGGGCGCCTGATCTCGCGCCGCAAGGTCACGAGCTGGACCAACATCCCGACCATGGTCATCGACCTGATGGCCAGCCCCAACTTCGCGAACTTCGACCTCAGCAGCCTCACCTACATCGGCGGCGGCGGCGCGGCGATGCCGCAGGCGGTGGCGCAGCGGCTGCTGGAGCAGTACGGGCTGAAGTACCAGGAGGGCTACGGCCTCACCGAGACCGCGGCGCCCTCGCACACCAACCCTTTCGAGAACCCCAAGCAGCAGTGCCTGGGCATCCCCTACCTGAGCACCGATGCGCGCGTGGTCGACCCCGACACCTTGAAGGAGATGCCGATCGGCGAATCGGGCGAGATCATCATCCACGGCCCCGAGGTGTTCAAGGGCTACTGGAAGCGGCCCGACGCCACGGCCGCGGCCTTCGTCGATTTTGAGGGCAAGCGCTTCTTCCGCTCCGGCGACATGGGCCGCATGGACGAGGACGGCTACTTCTTCATGACCGACCGACTCAAGCGGATGATCAACGCCAGTGGCTTCAAGGTCTGGCCGGCCGAGGTCGAACTGCTGATGTTCCGCCACCCGGCGATCCAGGAAGCCTGCGTGATCTCCATGAAGGACGACTACCGCGGCGAGTCGGTCAAGGCCGTGGTGGTGCTGCGCGCCACGCACAAGAACACCACCGAAAAGGACATCATCGACTGGTGCCGCGAGAACATGGCGGTCTACAAGATTCCGCGCGCGGTGCAGTTCGTCGATGCGCTGCCCAAGAGCGGCAGCGGCAAGGTGATGTGGCGGCTGCTACAGGAGGCGCAGAGCAGGGGAACGGGGTCCTAGTCGCGGATTTCGACCTCGGCTTCGATCTCCACCGGAATGTCGAAGGGCAGCTCGGCCATGCCGACTGCGCTGCGTGCGTGCGCGCCGACCTCGCGCCCGTAGAGCTCGAGGATCAGGTCGGAGAAGCCGTTGATCACGGACGGCATGCGGTCGAAGCCCGGTGCCGCGTTGACCATGCCGAACACGCGGACCCAGGCCGTGATGCGGTCCAGGTCGCCGAGCGCGCGCTTCAGGCTGCCGAGCATGCCCAGCGCGGTCAGGCGCGCCGCCTCGTAACCATCTTCGAGCGTGAGCTCGCGCCCGACCTTGCCGAGCGGCTCGGCGAGCGAGCCGTCGGCATGCTGCGGTCCGTGGCCCGAGATCAGCGCCCGCTGTCCGACGATGCGCACCCAGGGAAAGGGCAGCACCGCGCCGGCGGGCATTGCAATCGGCGGCGGGAGAACCAGGCCCAGGGATTTGAGTTTGTTTTCGATGTGCGTCATGGGGTGTCGTGAATGAGCCGTCGTCCGAGGCTGACCACGTCGTCCCGCGTGTACCCGAGCTTGCGGTAGAACGCGATGACCTCGGCATTGGACGAGCGGATCAGCAGGTTGATCTTGGGGCAACCGCGTTCGATGAGCAACTGTTCCGCTTCCTGCATCAGCGCCCGGCCGATCGACAGCCTGCGATGCTGCGGCGATACCGCAAGGTAGTAGACCCAGCCGCGGTGGCCGTCGAAGCCGACCATCGCGGAGCCGAGCAGCGCGTCGTTCTCGGTGGCGACCAGAAAGAGCTCGGGCTGTTCGCCCAGCTTGCGCTGGATGTCGCGGTGCGGATCGTTCCACGGGCGCGTGAGGCCGCATGCGTGCCAGAGTGCGACGACGCTGCCTTCATCGGAGGGCTGGAAAGGGCGAATCTTCATTTATTCGAACGGCGTGGTGATGAAAGTTTGAGGCGCATCACGTGGCGGCGTTTGCCTTCGCGCCCCACCTCGGCGAAGCCTGCCTCCGCGAACACAGGCACGAAGCCCATGAAACGGTAGCTTGGCGAGTCGGCGTCCACGGGATAGGCTTCGATCATCTTCGCGCCATGCGACCGCGCGTGGCGCACCGCGGCGGCGATGAGCTGTCGCGAAATCCCCGTGCCGCGCAGTCTTCGGACGACGAAGAAGCAGGCGATCGACCAGATGCCGTCGTCGGCGCTCTGGTCGCCGACCAGGCGCCGGTAGGTCGAGCGCGGCGCAATGGAACACCACGCCACGGGCTCCTCGCCGGCATAGGCCAGCAGGCCCACCGGTGTGCCCGAGCAGACGCGCTCTTTCATCGCCGCCTTGCGGCTGGCGTCGTCCGCTTCCTTGGCTTCCGCGGACGATGCGCGCCAGGCCATGCACCAGCAATACTTGGGGCTTCCCTTGGCTTCGAACAGGCGCTCGAAGTCCGGCCAGCGCTCGGCGGAGACCTCGTGGAAGGCGAGCGGCTTTTCCACGGGGCTTTCGGCGCTCAGCCGCTCAGCTTGGCGTACAGAACCATCTGCGTACAACGGAAGAGGGCGATGGTCTTGCCCGTCTCCCGGTGCTTCACCACGGCATCCCATACCTGCGTCGTCTTGCCGAGATGGGCCGCGGTTGCCGTGCATTCGATGGTGCCGTCGCGCGCGGTGCCGAGATGGTTGGACTTGAGCTCGAGGGTCGTGAAGCCCGTCGCGCCTTCGGGCAGGTTGGCGACGCAGCCGTAGCCGCAGGAGGTGTCGGCCAAGGTGACCACGCTCCCCGCATGGAGGTAGCCGTTGGGCGCCATGAGCGATGTCTTCACGGCCAGTTCGGAACGCACTTCCGAGAGGCTCGCGTGCGTGATGACGATGCCGAGATGGCCGGGCAGGTTTTCTGCGCCGCGCTGGTTGAGTTGTTCGGGAGTCAACATGGGATGAACGCGATTCGATGGAAAGGATCAATTGTCGGGCGGTCCCTTGAGTTCGATCACGTTGCCCTCCGGATCGGTGATATAGATGGAAGGCCCCTCGCCCTCGGCGCCGTTTCGGGTCGCCAGCGGGCCGGCTTCGACCTTGTGGGCTTCGAGGTGGCGGCGAATGGCGGCCTCGTCGAAGGGCTCGACGCGAAAGCAGAAGTGATCGAGGTTGCGCCCCTCCTTGCCCGGCGCAGCACCGCCGGCGCGGCCGAGTTCGCCGTCCACCGGAACGAGGTCGACGAGCGAGCGCCCGGCGCGGAGCTGAACGAGGCCGATGGCATCCTGCCGCCGCTCGATCGTGCAGCCGAGCACCTCGCAGTAGAAGCGAAGCATCCGGTCGAGATCGATGACGCGCAGGACGAGGTGGTCGATGTCGCGGATGTGGATCATTGTGTGCTCCAGGTGGATGGGTCGCCGGTCGATCGCGTGCGCAGCATCAGCAGGGCAGGGCCGTCGGGCGTCATGACTTCTCCGTGCGCAACGAAGCCGGCCTTCGCGTAGCTACGGATGGCGCGCCCGTTGTCCGGCGAAGGATCGGTTTGCACTTTGCTGACCTCGGGGTCCAGAAACAGGCGGTCGACGAATGCGCGCACCATCGCGCTGCCGAGGCCCGCTCCGAGCTCTTCCGCGTTGGCAAGGAACTGGTCGATGCCGCGCGCACAGGGGTCGGTTTCTTCCTCCCACCAGCCGTCGCCGGAACCCATGACTACGTAGCACTGGATGAAGCCGATGGGGCGAGCTCCGAGCAGGGCGATATAGCCGTGCGTCGTGTCGCGGCCGGCGTCGGTCAACGGCGCGAACTCCTCTTCGACCTCGGCTCGCGTGGGGGAGGGCTGCCACCATTCGCTGACGTGCGGACGGCACAGCCATTCGTGAAGCATCGGAAGGTCCGTCATCTCGAGCGGCCGGAACGACAGGGATTCAGGCGGTTTCTCGCTCATGGTGGACCACATGTTCGAACGGAAGCGCAGGCGACGCCAGCGCGCGCGCCAGGAACGACGGCCGGATATCGAGTTCGCCGAGCCTTGCGCAGTCGAACCACTCGAAGGTCAACGCGAGTTCGCCCTCGCTGCCCATGAAGGGCCCGGGTCCTGCGAGCAGGCGCGAACCCGGGGAGAGCTCCGCCAGGAAGTACAGGCCGATTTCGTGGTGCTCCCGCCCGCGGTAGTTGAAGAAGTTCTCCACCACCCACAGCATGCGTTCGCAATGCACGGTCTCCGCCAGTTCTTCCTGCAGCTCGCGCACGACTGCGGCGGCAGCGGTTTCGCCGGGCTCGACCCGTCCGCCGGGCACCGACCAGAACGGATCGCCCTCGATGCGGTGCAGCAGCACAGCGCCCTCGTGCAGCACGACCGCTGCGGCTCGCAGGTTGAAGCGATGCGTGTCGGCGTCGAAAGAGATCATGGCCGCCGGCGGAACCGTCCGCTCAGGACTCTCCCCTGCCCCTGACCTCCGCCACCACCCGCGCATGCCGCTGGAAGCTCCAGTACGCGCTGGCCCAGTCCATCAGCACCACGATGCGATTGCGGAAGCCGATCAGGAAATAAGCGTGGGCGAACAGCCAGAACAGCCAGGCCAGCCGGCCCGAGAAGCGCAGCGGCCCGAAGGGCGTGCCGAGGTCGACCACGGCCGAGTTGCGGCCGATGGTCGCGAGGTTGCCGTAGTCGCGGTAGCGGAAGGGCACCGTTTCCTTGCCCGCGATGCGGCGCAGGATGTTCACCGCCGCGGCGCGGCCCATCTGCTTGGCGCCGGGCGAGACGCCGGGCACCGGCTTCGGCTCCTTGCCCGGCCGGTGGCTCATGGCGGCCGCGAGGTCGCCGACCACGCTGATGTCCGGATGGCCCGGCACGTTGAGGTCGGGCAGCACCTTGACGCGGCCGGCGCGGTCGGTCTCGGCCCCGGTCGCGGCGGCCAGCAGGCGGCCCAGCGGCGAGGCGGCCACTCCGGCAGCCCAGATCACGCAGTGGCAGTCGATGCGGTGGCTGCCGGTGCCGGCGCCGCCGTCGCTGAAGGGCGATTCGACCGTGAGCCCGGTCTCGTCGATGGCCGTGACCTTGGCGTTGAGGCGCACCTGCACGCCGAGTTTCTGCAACTGCTCCAGCGCGCGCTGGCTCAGGCTTTCGGGCATGGCCTGCAGCACGCGCGGGCCGCCCTCGATCAGCAGCACCTCGGCGCTGCCCGGGTCGATGCGACGGAACTCGCCTTCCAGCGTGTGGCGCGCGATCTCGGCCAGCGTGCCGGCCATCTCGACGCCGGTGGGGCCGGCGCCGATCACCGCGAAGGTCAGCAACGCGCGGCGCCGCGCCGGGTCGGGCTCGATCTCGGCGGCCTCGAAGCTCATCAGCACGCGGCGGCGGATCTCGAAGGCATCGGCCAGCGTCTTCAGGCCCGGTGCCATTCGCGCCCAGCCGTCGTTGCCGAAATAGCTGTGGGTGGCGCCGGCGGCCACGATCAGGTGATCCCAGCCGAGGCGGGTGCCGCTGGCCAGCTGCACCTCGCGCGCAACCGGATCGATCTGCGTGACTTCGCCGAGCAGGGTGGTGATGTTGGGCTGGCGGCGGAACAGGAGGCGCACCGGCGCTGCGATCGAGGGCGCCGCCAGCCCGGCAGTCGCCACCTGGTAGAGCAGCGGCTGGAACAGGTGGTGGTTGGTCTTGTCGACGATGGTGACGTCCACATCGGCGCCTTGCAGCTTTCGCGCCGCCTCCAGGCCCCCGAATCCGCAGCCGACGATGACGATACGGGGGCGCTGGGAGGGGGTAGTCGTACTCATCCGCCGGATGATACGCAGGGCTCTGGCACGCACCAGCGTCTTGTGCCAAAGTGTCGCGTTCGACTGCGCGGGCTTGTCCTACGGCACCCGCCTGTCTCCATGGGCTAAAACCTTTCGATCCAAAAATTGGAGACCCCATGAATCTCATCCGGCCGGCCGCGCCTGCTGCAGACGAGTTGCGCGATCGTTTCCAGGCGGTGCGTGCGCAAAGCCTCGCTCTCGCGGCGCCCCTCTCGGCCGAAGACCAGTGCATCCAGTCGATGCCCGATGCCAGCCCGACCAAATGGCACCTGGCCCATACCACCTGGTTCTTCGAGACCGTGCTGCTGCAGCCGCATGCCACGGGCTACCGCGTCTTCGATCCGCGTTTTCACTATCTCTTCAACTCCTACTACGAGGCGTTGGGCCCGCGCCATCCGCGGCCGCAGCGCGGGCTCCTGACGCGGCCTTCGCTCGATGAGGTGCATGCCTACCGCCGCCACGTCGACGAAGCGGTGGAGGCGCTGCTCGAGACGGCGGGCGAGGGCCGGGACTGGGATGCGATCGCGGCGATCGTCACGCTCGGGCTGCATCACGAACAGCAGCACCACGAGCTCATCGTCACCGACATCCTGCATGCCCTGTCCTGCAACCCGCTGCTGCCCGCGTACCGGGCCGCGGCAGGGCCGGCGCTTCGGCTGGCCTCGGTACCGCCGCCGATGCAATGGCTGCCGCAGTCCGGCGGCCTGGTCGAGGTCGGCCATGGCGGCGCAGGCTTCGCCTTCGACAACGAGACGCCGCGCCACGCGGCGCTGCTGCGGCCCTATGCCATCGCCGATCGGCTCGTGAACTGCGGCGACTATGCGCAGTTCATTGCCGACGGCGCCTACCAGCGGCCCGAACTCTGGCTGTCCGACGGCTGGGCCGCGGTACAGGCCCAGGGCTGGCGCTGCCCGGCCTACTGGCTCGCGCCCGACGATCCGCGGCTCGCCCACCAAGGTGCGACGGCGGGCTGGCATGTCTTCGGCCTGCACGGCGTGCGGCCGCTGGAGCCCGAGGCGCCGGTGGCCCAGCTGAGCTTCTACGAAGCGGCCGCGTTCGCCGAATGGGCCGGCGCGCGGCTGCCGACCGAGTTCGAATGGGAGGCCGCACACGACGCGCCCGGCATCATGCAGATGAGCGGCCATGTGTGGCAGTGGACGCGTTCTTCCTACGACCCATACCCGGGCTTTCGCCCGCTCGCGGGCATCGCGGCGGAATACAACGGCAAGTTCATGGTCGGCCAGCTGGTGCTGCGCGGCGGCAGCGTCGCCACGCCCGAAGGGCACATGCGCCCCAGCTACCGCAACTTCTTCCCGCCGGCCGCGCGCTGGCAGTTCTCGGGGCTGCGGCTCGCGAAGGAGCTCTGATGGGCAATCCTGCATTCAACCTTCACGCGTTTCGCACCGCGCAGCGGGCCGCGCCGCTTTCCAATTTCGGCCGCGAGCTGTTCGCGGGCCTGAGCCGCGGCGCGCGCAGCATCCCGCCGAAGTTCTTCTACGACGTCGCGGGATCGGCGCTGTTCGACCGCATCTGCGAGCTGCCCGAGTACTACCCGACGCGCACCGAGCTGCGCATCCTCACCGAGTGCGCCTCCGAGATCGCGGCCCAGATCGGCCCGAAGGCCGAGATCATCGAATTCGGCGCCGGTTCGCTCACCAAGGTGCGGCTCTTGCTCGACGCACTCGACGCGCCGAAGCGCTATGTGCCGATCGATATTTCCGGCGAGCACCTCGAAGCGGCGGCACAACGCCTGCGCGACGACTATCCGCGGCTGGTGGTGCAGCCCCTGGTGGCCGACTACACCATGCCGCTGGTGCTGCCCGCGCGCGGCGAGGGCATGGGCCAGCGCGTTGGCTTCTTTCCCGGCTCGACCCTGGGCAACTTCAGTCCCGATGAAGCGCTCGCCTTCCTGCAACTGGCCCAGCGCCTGCTGCGCGGCGGCGGCTTGCTGCTCGGCGTCGACCTGGTCAAGGACCCGGCGCTGCTGCATGCGGCCTACAACGATGCGCAGGGCGTGACCGCGGCCTTCAACCTCAACCTGCTGCGCCGCGCCAACGCCGAGCTCGACACCGATTTCGACCTCGACGGCTTCACGCATGCGGCCTTCTACAACGCGCCGCTGCGGCGCATCGAGATGCACCTGGTGAGCCGCCGCGCGCAGACCGTCACGCTCGACGGCCAGCGTTTCGCTTTCGACGAGGGCGAAACCATCCACACCGAAAACTCGCACAAGTTCACCGCCGAAGGCCTGCGTGCGCTCGCGGTGAAGGCGGGCTTCAGGCCGGCCGCGGTGTGGACCGATCCCGAGCGCCTGTTCAGCGTCCACTGGCTGCAATCGCCCGCGGCACAATAAGGTGCTGCCCGCGTTCTGCGGGCATGGAGACCTTGTCATGAAAGCAACCTGGAACGGCGTCACCATCGCCGAGAGCGACGACACCGTGCTCGTCGAAGGCAACCACTACTTCCCCATGAGCTCGCTCAAGCGCGAGCACGTGACCTTCAGCAACCACAAGACCACCTGCCCCTGGAAGGGCAGCGCAAGCTACTACTCGCTGCTGGTCAACGGCGAGCTCCACACCGATGCCGCCTGGTATTACGTCGACCCCAAGCCCGAAGCGGAGATGGTCCGGGACCGCGTCGCCTTCTGGAAGGACGTGAAGGTGACGGAGTGAGCAGCGGCCTCTTCAATCCGCCGTTCACGCCGCCCGATCGACTCGTCGCCGCATTGCGCCAGGACGGCTACGTCGTCCTGAGTCCGCAAGGCGTGGCCGAGTGGCTGGGTACCTCGCTGACCGAATTCGACGCGTTGCACGGCGACTGGGACCAACTGCCGCCCGACGAATACCTGAAGGACGGCGGCCGCTATCGCACGCGGCGCCATGCCTGCTTCACGGTCGAGGATGCGGCGCTCGAACAGGTGCCGCACCGCGCACACTGGCAGCCGGTGGAATACAACGCGCTGCATGGCGGCATGCAGCGCTGGTTCGCGCCGATGGAAGCGGGAACGTTGGCGCAGCCCGCATGGCAGCGGCTGCTGCGCGGCCTGGGCGGCGTGGCGAGCGGCCTGCGCGGCACGCAGCGCTGGTACGTGGAGGCGCACCAGTTCCGCATCGACACCGCCGATGGCATCGGCCGGCCGACGCCGGAGGGCGCGCACCGCGACGGCGTCGACCTGGTGGCGGTCGCGCTGATCGGGCGCCACAACATCAAGGGCGGCGAAACGCGCGTGTTCGAGGCCGCGGGCCGTCGCGGCGAACGCTTCACGATGACCGAGCCCTGGACGCTGCTCCTGCTCGACGACGCGCGCATGATCCACGAGTCGACGCCGATCCAGCCGCTGGTCGAAGGCCAGCCGGGCTGGCGCGACACGCTGGTCGTGACCTGCCGAGCCGACGCATTTCAAGGCGATTGACGCCACTTGCCGGACCGTAGCCGTCCTACAGTCCGGCCCTCTCCCTGGATGTAAATTCGGGGTCCGGCTCGCCCTGCGAGCCCTGCGAACGAAAGAGGTCTGCCATGTTCAATCACATCCTGGTCCCGATCGATGGATCCGAAACGTCGATGCTTGCGGTCAGCAAGGCCAGCGGACTGGCGCTGGCATTCGGCAGCCGCATCACCCTGATCCACGTGGTGGACAACTATCCTTTCATCGGCGTGGGCGCCGACTATGCGCTCGGCCAGAACGAATACCTCGCAGCCGCCACCAGCAGCGCCAACGCGGCGCTGGCGCGCGGTGTCGCGGCGCTGGCGGCGGAAGGGCTGCACAGCGACCAGCGCGTGATCGACGGCCACGTGGTGCACGAAGGCATCGTCGATACCGCCGAGGCGATCGCGGCCGACCTGATCGTGATGGGCTCGCACGGGCGCTCCGGCATCGAGAAACTGCTGCTCGGCAGCGTGACGCAGCGGGTGCTGCAGGATTCGAAAGTCCCCGTGCTGGTGGTCAAGGGCTGAGGGCCGGAGGCAAAGGCTTTTTTCAGGCAAACGGCGGCGGACTCTCGAAACGCCGTACTCGCCCGTCGGCAGGGTGCATGAACTCGAGCGCGCTCGCGTGCAGCAGCAGCCTCGGCGCGCGTTGCCGCACTTCCTCGCTGCCATAGAGCGCATCGCCGAGGATCGGGTGGCCGATCGACAGCAGATGAACCCGCAACTGATGGCTGCGGCCGGTCAGCGGCTCCAGCCACAGGTGGCTCGCATGGCGCTCGGGCAGCTGGCGCTTCACGCGCCATCGCGTCTGGCTCGGCTTGCCTGATTCGGGATCGATCTTCTGCAGCGGCCTTCGCGGCCAATCGGCTGCCAGCGGCGCATCGATCAGCGCCCATTCGTCGGTGAGCGGCAGCAGCCCGTCGACGATCGCTTCATAGCGCTTGCGCATTCGCCGCTGCGCGAAGGCATCGCCGAGCGCGCGCTGCATCGCGGGGCTGCGTGCCATCAGCACCAGGCCGCTGGTGGCCATGTCGAGCCGGTGCACCACCAGCGCATCGGGCCAGCGCTGCAGCGCCCGCGCACTGAGGCAGTCCTGCTTGTCCTCGCCGCGCCCGGGCACGCACAGCAGGCCGGCGGGCTTGTCGAGCACCAGCAGATGGGGGTCTTCGTGGATCACGCGCAGCGAAGTCATGGGCCTAGCAAGTCTAGAAGCCTTTGATGCTCAGCTATCCTCGATGCAATGTCCGCCCGCGCCGCCTCGCCGAATTTTTCCGATCTCACGCGCGAGCGGCCCTTCATGCGGCTGTGGACCGCGCGGCTCTTCGGCTCGGCCGCCGCCCAGATGCTGCTGGTCGCGATCGGTTGGCACATGTACGAGCTCACCGGCAGCGCCTGGGATCTCGGCCTGGTCGGGCTCTACCAGTTCGTGCCGGCGCTGCTGCTGGCGTTGCTGGCGGGCCACATCGTCGATCGCCACCATCGCGGCCGCATCGTCGCCGCCTGCCTCGCGGTGCAGGGCGCGGTCGCGCTGCTGCTCCTCGGCGCCGTCTACACGCATCAGGACTCGCGCGGATTGCTGCTCGGCCTGTCGCTGGTGCTGGGCGCGGTGCGCGCCTTCCAGATGCCGGCGCAGCAGGCGCTGACGCCGCTGCTCGTGCCACCGCTGATGCTGCCGCGCGCGATGGCCTTCAGCTCGGCCGGCATGCAGGGCGCGATCATCGGCGGGCCGGCGCTGGGCGGTCTGCTGTTCGCGGCGGGCACGGGCGTGGTGTACGGCGCGAGCCTGCTGTTCTTCGCCGTCGGCAGCCTGCTGCTGATGCAGCTGCGCTACGACCACATGCCGGCGCCGCGCGAGCCGGTCACGCTGGCGACGGTGCTGGCAGGCGTGGACTTCATCTGGAAGCGCAAGCCCGTGCTCGGCGCCGTCTCGCTCGACCTGTTCGCGGTGCTGCTCGGCGGCGCGGTCGCGCTGCTGCCGATCTTCGCCAAGGACATCCTTCACACGGGGCCCTGGGGCCTGGGCCTGTTGCGCAGCGCGCCGGCGGTCGGTGCGCTGGCGATGTCGATCATGCTGACGCGCCGGCCCATCGAGCGGCACGTGGGGCGCACGCTGCTGATGGCGGTGGGTGCCTTCGGCGTCTGCATGGTGGTGTTCGGCCTCTCGCGCAGCTTCCTCGTCTCGCTGATCGCGCTTGCGGTCTCGGGCGGCGCCGACATGGTCAACGTCGTGATCCGGCAGACGCTGGTGCAGCTCGAAACGCCGGACGCGATGCGCGGCCGCGTGAGCGCCGTCAACTCGATCTTCATCGGCGCCAGCAACCAGCTCGGCGAGTTCGAGTCGGGCGCCACCGCGGCACTGCTGGGGCCGGTGGGCTCCGTGGTGACGGGCGGCGTCGGCACGGTGCTGGTGGCGCTCGCCTGGTTCCGGCTCTTTCCCTCGCTCGCGCAGCGCGACCGGATCGTTCGGTCAGAAGTGTGAAAACGCGTACGGCACGTCGAGCGTGACATCGCCCAGCGGCTCGGCCACGCAGGGCAGGATCCAGCCCTCGGCCTTCTCGTCGGCGCTCACGCCCGGCCACTCGATGCGGTAGCGCACCTCGCCGGCCCTCAGCTTGCTGATGCAGGTCCGGCAGGTGCCGTTGCGGCAGGAACTCGGCAGCTCGATGCCGGCCGCAGCGGCGGACTGCAGCAGCGTGAGCCCGGGCTCGGTGTCGAAGTCGAACCCGCCGGGCTCGATGCGCGCCTTCATGGCGGCGTGCCGCGCGAGGCCTGTCGCCGCTCTTCGCGCAGCATGAAGAGGTAGAGGCTTTCGACCTTCTCGCGCGCCCACGGCGTCTTGCGCAGGAACTTGAGGCTGGAGGCCACGCTCGGGTCGCTGGTGAAGCAGCGCAGCGGGATGCGCTCGCCCAGGCCCTGCCAGCCATAGTGCGCCGCCAGCGCCGTCACGATGGCCTCGAGCGTGAGCCCGTGCAAGGGGTTGCGGGGCTGCTGCGGCGCCGTCGTCACTTGTTCTTGAGCTTGCCGCGCGGGATGACCGCGGTGGTGATGGTGCGCACCGGTTCGATGCCTGCGCCTGGCGGTTTCGGCGGGGAGCTGTCCTTCTTGGGTTTCTTGGCTTCCTTGTTGCTGCGCTGTTGACTCTTGGCCATGGTGATTCTCCGGATAGATGCGAATGCAGCAGGAAGTTTAGGGCCTGCCGGCGCGGCGACAATACGGCCCTTTACCGTTTGTTCCCCCGCATCCATGTCCGACTACGAAGTTCGCCCCGCCACCATGCGCGATGCCAAAGCCATCGCCGAAGTTCACGCCGCCGCCGCCCGGGCCGCCTACACGGGCATCCTGCCCGAAGACCAGCTGCGCGCGCTGGCGCCGTCCACGCGCGAAGCGAAATGGCGCGAGGCGATCGAGTTCAGCGAGCCGCAGGTGCATGTGGCGGTGCTGGGCGAGGAGGTGGTGGGCTTCGTCGGCTTCGACCGTTCGCGCGATGCCAAGACACCTTCGACCACCGGCGAAATCTGGGCCATCTACGTCAAGCCGGAGCACTGGGGCAAGGGCGTCGGCGTCGCGCTGTGGGATGCCGCGCGCGACGGCCTCGAGGAAGAGGGCTGCACGCTGGTCACCATCTGGGTGCCGCTGCGCAACGACCGTGCGATGCGCTTCCACGAACTGGCCGGCTTCAAGCGCGAGATGAAGACCGCCAAGACCACCTCGATCGGTGGTATCAAGATCGAAGAGATCCGCCTCAAACGCAACGTCTAAAAATAAATCACGATGGCGACCAGTCTGCTGCTTCTGCTCGACGACATTGCGACCGTTCTCGACGACGTTTCCATCCTCACCAAGCTTGCCGCCAAGAAGACCGCCGGCGTGCTGGGCGACGACCTGGCGCTCAACGCGCAGCAGGTCTCGGGCGTCAAGGCCGAGCGCGAGCTGCCGGTGGTGTGGGCGGTGTGCAAGGGCTCCTTCATCAACAAGGCGATCCTGGTGCCGGCGGCGCTGGCCATCGGCACCTGGCTGCCCTGGCTGGTGACGCCGCTCCTGATGATCGGCGGCGCCTTCCTGTGTTTCGAGGGCTGCGAAAAGCTCGCGCACAAGTTCCTGCACAAGGACGAACACGCGGCCGACACGGCGCGCCACGAGCATGCGGTTGCCGACCCCGGCGTTGACGTGGTCGCGGCCGAGAAGGACAAGATCAAGGGCGCGGTGCGCACCGACTTCATCCTGTCGGCGGAGATCATCGCGATCACGCTGGGGACGGTGCAGGGCCAGCCCTTCGTGACGCAGTTGAGCGTGCTGGTCGGCATCGCGCTGGTCATGACCGTCGGTGTCTACGGCCTGGTGGCGGGCATCGTGAAGCTCGACGACGCCGGGCTCTATCTGAGCCAGCGCGAAGGCGCGGGCTCGCGAGCGCTCGGCCGCGGCATCCTCGCGACGGCGCCCTGGCTCATGAAGGCGCTCTCCATCGCCGGCACCGCCGCCATGTTCCTGGTCGGCGGCGGCATCCTGGTGCACGGCGTGCCGGCCCTGGGCCATGCGGTCGAGGCCTGGGCGCTGAACGCAGGCAGCCTGGTCGGCGGCCTCGGTTCGATGGGCGCCAATGCGGGCGTCGGCATCGTGGCCGGCGCGATCGTGCTGGGCGTGGTCGAGCTCGTGAAAAAAGCGCTCAAGAAGCGCTGAGTTCCTGGCCGGCCGCGGCCACGCGGCGCGCGATCGCCTCGACGCCTTCGTCCGAAAGGTCGTCGACGCGCAAGACCTGCCGTTCGTCCCAGCGCGCGAAATGGCTGGCCTGCGATCGCTTGTAGGCCGGGTCGTAATGCAACGCGGTCAGCTCCGCGAACAGCGAGGGCAGGTTGCGCTCGGCGGCCCATTGCTGCCAGCGCGCGATCACGACCTTGCCGTGCAATTCCTTCAGCATGGCGAGCTGGCGCGAAAGCGCCTCCGGGTCGTCGCCGAGGTAGGCGTAGTCGCGCAGCAGGTAGGCCAGGCGCGCTTCGGGCGTGGCGTCGATTTCGATCACGCGGCTCGCGCGCATGCGCTCCACCAGCGCCGTGGGTACGTTGAGGCGGCCGATGCGGCGGCTCTCGCCCTCGACGTAGAGCGGCTTTTGCGGATCGATGCGGTCCAGCAGCTCGGCGATGCGCGTCTCGAAGGCGGTCTGCGAAGGTTGCGGAACGCCGGGCAGGGCGCCGAGCAGCGAGCCCTTGTGGGCGGCGAAGCCTTCGAGGTCGAGCACCTGCTCGCCCTGCGCCGCCATGGCCTGCAGCACACGCGTCTTGGCGCTGCCGGTGGCGCCGCACAGCACGCGCAGCTCGAGCCGCGGGCACAGGGTTTCGATCTGCGTGATCACGTGGCGGCGCCAGCTCTTGTAGCCGCCGGCGAGCTGCTGCGCGTCCCAGCCGACGAGGCGCAGCCAGGTCGTCATCGAGCCGCTGCGCAGGCCGCCGCGCCAGCAATAGATGAGCGGCTTCCAGTCGGCTGGCCGGTCGGCGAACTGCGCCTTCAGGTGCCGGGCGATGTTCGCGGCCACCATGGCGCCGCCGACCCGGCGCGCTTCGAAGGCGCCCTGTTGCTTGTAGAGCGTGCCGACTATGCGGCGCTCTTCGTCGTCCAGCACCGGGCAGTTGATCGCGCCGGGGATGTGGTCGATCGCGAACTCGGCCGGCGAGCGCGCATCGATGAGCGTGTCGAAGCGTTGGCGGTCGCCCACGCGCACCGGGTCGCGCATCAGCGGCCTCCGGACTTTTTCGCGCGCTGGAACAGGTCGACCGCGACCAGCGCCACGCCGAGCACCAGCGCGAACCAGCCGACCACGTAAGCCCCGCCTATCGTCTCGCGCCAGGCGGGCGACTGCAGGAAGTGCGGCGCGAGCAGCACCGCCGCGCCGATGAGGATGCACATGAGGCCGCGCTCGAGCATGCGCGGCGCTCTGGGGGATCTGGAAGCCATGCCCGAGTTTACGGGGCGGCACTGCGCACCAACTTCGGGCGATCCACGCTGATTCCGTGAATTATTTCCTTAGGACATGTAAACCTAAGAACTACATTCTTAAGTATTCATTTTCATAAGAAAGAAGCGCATGAACCGCGTTTTCCGGGTGGTCTGGAGCCCCTCGCAAGGGATCTGGGCCGTGGCCTCCGAACTGGCGCGCGGCGTTGGCAAGTCGAGCACGAAGGCGCCCGCCTTGGCCATGGTTCTGTTGGGCCTGGCCGGCACTGCCGCCGCCGATTGCGCCAGCAGCGGCAGCAACACCATCACCTGCACCGCCGGCACCCCGCAGACCTTCGTCGTCATCGGCGGCTACGACGCCACGCCCGGCGGCTCGGTGGACGTGCAGCAGAACGCGGTGATCAGTACCGTCGACCTGCCCGCCATCAGCATGGGCGACAACGGCACGATCCTGATCCAGCGCAATGCCACGGTGCAGAACCACGCGGCGGGCAGCGCCAACGGCCACTACGGCACCGGCGCCAACACCATCGAGTTCCGTTCGGGCAACACGCTCACGATCGAGCAGGGCGCCAAGCTGCTGTCCAACGGCACCGCCTACAACGCGGAAGCCGTCAACGCGCACGGCAGCGGCAACCTGATCGTCAACCACGGCGAAATCCGTTCGCAGGCCGGCGGCGCCGCCATCTGGTTCGAATCGTCGAACGGCGCGAACACGGTGATCAATGGCGAAACCGGCGTCATCGAATACCAGGGCGGCGCGGGCAACATCATGGGCGTCGCCGGCACGATGGCGATCGCTTTCACCAATCAGGGGCGGCTCGTCGGATCGCTGAACTTTGCCAATGCGAACGACACGTTGAACGTCTACACCGGCTCGTCGATCACCGGCGGCATCAACGGCGGCGGCGGCAGCAACCTGCTGACCCTGAACGGCAGCGGCACCGACACCTTCGCCCAGACGCTGTCGAACTTCCAGACGCTGGTGAAGAACGACAGCGGCACCTGGACCTTCAACAACGCGCTGCCCGGTTCGGGCATCACCAGCACGCGGGTCGCCGGCGGCACGCTGATCCTCGGCGCCAACGCCAGCAGCTACACCGGCAGCATGACGGTGGATGCGGCCGGGATCCTGCAGACCAGCGCGCAGTTCGCGCCGCTGGCCATCACCGACAACGGCCTGGTGCGCTTCGCGCAGCCCGATGATGCGAGCTACACCGGGCTGCTGTCCGGCACGGGCGGCATCGAGAAGACCGGTGCCGGCAGGCTCACGCTCACACTCGACCAGGCGATCACGGGCACCACCACCATCAGCGCCGGCACGCTGGAATTGGGCAACGGTGGCACGAGCGGCAGCGTGGTGGGCGACATCGTCAACAACGCGACGCTGATCGCGAACCGCTCGAACACGCTGAACCTCGCCGGCGCCATCAGCGGCAGCGGCGCGCTGCGCCAAGTGGGCAGCGGCACCACGGTGCTCTCGGGCGCCAGCAGCTACAGCGGCGCGACCACGGTCGCGGCGGGCACCTTGAAGGCGGCCGCGGCCAACACCTTCAGCGCTGCTTCCGCGCACACCGTGGCCTCCGGCGCGACGCTCGATACCGCAGGCTTCAACCAGCGCATCGCCTCGCTGAGCAATTCGGGCACCGTCAACCTGCTGAGCGCCGCCGCCGGCAGCACGCTCACCGTGACCGGCGCCTACATCGGCAACGGCGGCGTGCTGAAGCTCGGCACGGTGCTCGGCGGCAGCAACAGCCTGAGCGATCGCCTGGTGCTGAGCGGCCCGGGCGCCAGTGCGAGCGGCAAGACCACGGTTCGCATCACCAACCTCGGCGGTCTCGGCGCGCAGACCACCGGCAACGGCATCGAGGTGGTGAGCGCGCGCAACGGCGCCACCACCACCGCTCAGCGCACGCGCGACGCCTTCGCGCTGGCCAATGGCCACGTCGATGCCGGCGCCTTCGAGTACCGCCTGTACGCGGCCGATGTCCAGGGCGCCGGCGAGAACTGGTACCTGCGTTCCGAGACGACCCTTGCGTCCCCGGTGGCGCCTGTCAATCCGGACGCGCCCACCACCACGACCGCGGACACGACCGTCAAGCTGGCCCTGCCGCTGGTGACCGTGCCGACCTACCGCGCCGAAGTCCCGCTCTTCGCGGCACTGCCGGCGCAACTGCGCCAGGCCGACCTCGGCATGCTGGGCAACCTGCACCGCCGTATCGGCGACGAGGCGGCCCCGGCGGCCGGCGACGCGCCGCGCCGCGCCTGGGCCCGTGCCGTCTACGGCGACCTCGATATCGGCCAGGACAGCGTCGCTCGCGCGCACAGCCGCGGCCACGTGAGCGGCCTGCAGGCCGGCACCGATCTGCTCGCCGCCGGCAACTGGCGCGCCGGCCTCTACGTCGGCTTCCTGGACGGCGGCGCCGATGTGAGCGGCAATGCGCGGGGCACCCTCGGGCGCGTCGGCAGCACCGACTTGCAATCGCGCTACCTGGGCGGCTACGCCACCTGGATGGACGCAAGCGGCCTCTATGCCGACGCCGTGCTGCAGGCCGGCCGCCACCGAACCACCGTGCGCCCCGACGGCAACCCGAACGCATCGGGCAGGGCCGAGAGCCTGACGGCCTCGATCGAAGCCGGCCAGTCCTTCGCCCTTTCCGAAAGCTGGCGCATCGAGCCGCAGGCGCAGCTGATCTATCAGCGCGCCCGCTTCGACGATGTGCTGATCGGCGGCGCGACTGTGCGGCAGGACGCCGACGGCGGCTGGATCGGCCGCCTGGGCGTGCGCATCAAGGGCGAACTCGCCACCGGCGCCGGGCGGCTGCAGCCCTATGCGCGCGCGAACCTGTACCGCGCGAGCGGCGGCACGGACGTGGCCGAGTTCATCGGCCCGGCGGCCACGACGCGCATCGCCAGCGGCGTCGGCTACAGCTCGGGCGAAGTGGCGGGCGGCTTCACGCTGGCCGTGACGCCGGCCACCAGCGTCTACGGCGAAGTGGGGCGCGTCTTCGCCCTCGGCGGCGAGGCCCGGGTGAAGTCCTCGGTGCAGGGTTCGGTGGGTGTCAAGCTGCGCTGGTAGGCGGGTTTTCGCGCGCCGGCGGCGCGTGGCGGTGTTTGGGTTCAAATATCGCTTCCGCGACCACTCGCCATACCGCCGACCATGGGATCCATCCGCCATCGCCTCCTCGCCGCTTCCGCACGAACCATCGCCCCTTTTCTGCTGACCGTCGCCGCGACGGGCGCAGCCGCTCAGCAGCAGGATGCGGACCGCTTCCCCGCGGCCGCCATGGGCTTCCTCGGCACCGAGCTTCCCGCGATGGATGCGGCCATCGCCAACAAGGACCGCGACTACTTCGAGGATGCGATGGGCCGCATGCTCGACTTCTCCGACAGCTGGGGCTTCAAGACGCGCGCCAACCCGGCGCTGGCGCGCTATCCGATGTGCACCGAGGCGGTGACGGATTTCCTCGTCGTGGGCCTGTGCCGCTTCAAGCTCTCGGCCGACACCTGCCAGCCGACGCTCACCACGAACTTCAACACCAACCTGCAGCGCTGCCGCGAGCTGGCCGCGCGCAACTGAAGAAAGGCTGCGCCATGGACTACGCCCGCTACCAGACCCTCGCGATCACGCGCCGCGGCGAAGGCGGCGCGGTGCTCGACATCCAGATGCGCGCGCAGAACGGCAAGCTGCCCACTGCGGGCCATGACGGCCACCGCGAGCTGGCCGAGATCTGGCGCGACGTGTCGGCCGACGACACGGTGCGCTGCGCCGTGCTGCGCGGCGAGGGCATGGGCTTCTCGGGCGGCGGCGACCTGGCGATGGTCGAGCAGATGAGCACCGACGACGCCACGCGCGTGCGCGTCTGGAAGGAAGCGCGCGACCTGGTCTACAACCTCGTCAACTGCGACAAGCCGATCGTCAGCGCGATGCACGGGCCGGCCGTGGGCGCCGGCCTGGTGGCGGGCCTGCTGGCCGACATCTCGATCGCGAGCAAGAGCGCGAAGATCGTCGACGGCCACACGCGGCTGGGCGTCGCGGCCGGCGACCATGCGGCGATCGTCTGGCCCCTCTTGTGCGGCATGGCGAAGGCCAAGTACTACCTGCTGCTGTGCGAACCGGTGAGCGGCGAGGAGGCCGAGCGCATCGGCCTGGTCTCGCTCGCGGTGGAAGAGGCCGAGCTGCTGCCGCGCGCCTACGAGGTCGCCGACAAGCTGGCCGCCGGCAGCCAGAGCGCGATCCGCTTCACCAAGTACGCGCTCAACAACTGGCTGCGCCTGGCCGGCCCGAGCTTCGACGCCTCGCTGGCGCTCGAGTTCATGGGCTTTGCGGGGCCCGACGTGCGCGAGGGCATCGCTTCCCTGCGCGAGCGCAGGGCGCCGCGCTTTTCCTAGGCCGTCTTGAGACCCTGCACCGTCTGCAGCAAGGCCGTGCGCGCCTGGCCCAGCACCATGCCCTTCCACTCGTCGTTGTCGCAATAGAAGGCGTCGCGCAGCTGCTGGCGAATGGCGCGCTGCTGTTCGGCCGGCGCTTGCGCGTGACTGCGCAGCCAGGTGTCGGCACGCAGGCGATTCAGCACTTCGAGGTCGGGCAGGGTGCCGAACTCCAGGCCCATCGGCGCCACGCTGGCCTGCGGGCATTCGTCGTAGACGGCCGAAACCACCGGCCCCGACACGTCGGCCGAGGCCGACTGGCCGTCGAAGGGCGCGAACACGTCGGCGCCCCACCAGGCGCGCGCCTGGGCGAGGCCGTCCGGGCGGCCCGGGTAGATCTTCTCGCCGTGGCCGTAGGGACCGAGCCCGGTGTGGATGTCGGTCCAGCCGATGTGCGTCGCGGCGGCGCCGAACTTGCGCAGGATGCCGCGCATGGTGCGGTTGCTCCATGACGGCGCCTTGCCGCCATAGAACACGCCGTCGGGCGCGACGTACTGGCCGGTCGTGACGGCGGCGCGCCAGGCGCGCATGCCGTGCTTGTCGATGTAGGCGGCCATCGCCGCCTCGTCGTCGGCGCTGGGCGGCCAGGTCGCCGGCAGCACGAAGGGCTCGACCTCCGCATAGGCCGCATTGACCGGCAGCGGCGCATCGAAGTCGATGTGGTTGCGGTTCAGGTCGATGTTGTCTTCATTGGTGCGGTGCAGGTGCGAGAAGCCGTGCGGATTGACCGCGTGCACCAGCAGCAGGCCGATGCCCGCCTGCTCGAGGCGCGAGAGCAGGTCGTCGTCGTGCAGCGTCGCGATCTGGCAGCCCGAGCCGCAGAAGCCCTCGGGTCCGTGTGTCCCGGAGCTGACGATCAAGAGCCTGGCCGCGCCGGGCGTGCCGAGGTAGGCCGTGTCGGTCGCCAGCGTTTCGCCCAGGGCGCCGCGATGGGTTTCGAGCACGAAGGATTCGAGGGCCGCGCCGCGCGCCGCGGCGGCATCGAGGAACTTGCGGCGGGCTTCGGCGTAGGTGCCGGAGAAGTATCGAGCGGCAGGGCTGCTATGCACGGGCAGTCCTTGAAGAGGGCTCGGCATCCGGCCGGTGGGCCGAGGCGTCGTCGATGTCCTTGCCGGTGAAGTCCTTGAGCCAGAGCAGGCCGAGGAACGACACCAGCGTCATTCCCAGCAGATACCAGGCCGGCGCCAGCTTGCTGCCGGTGGCGTTGACCAGCCAAGTGCTGACGAAGGGCGAGAAGCCGCCGAATATCGAAACGCCCACGCTGTAGACCAGCGACATGCCGCTCGCGCGCACGTGCTTGGGAAACATCTCGGGCAGCATCGTGATGGCGGGCACGGTCTGCACCACCAGCGCGATGCTCAGCAAGCCCACCACGGTGAACAGCACGGCCGGCGTGGGCGAGAGGTTGAGCCACAGAAAGCCCGGATAGATCAGCACCATCATCGCGATGCGGCCCCAGACGATCAGTCGCTTGCGGCCGGCGCGATCGGACAGGAGGCCCACCAGCGGCGCGAGCCCGAAGGACAGGAGCCCCGTGAGCGCGGCGCCGAACAGCGCCACCGTCGGCGGCAGGCCCAGTTGGCGCACCGCATAGGTGGGCATGTAGAAGGTCACGACATAGGCGGCCGCGGTGCCGCCGGTGATGGCGAGGATGGCCGACAGCACGGTCTTCCCGTGCTCGCCGCACACTTCAGCGAGGCTGCTCCTGCGCGGCGCCGCACCGGCCGCCGGCTCGGCCTTGACGTCGAGCGATTCCTCGAGATGGCGGCGGATGTACATGCCCACCGGCGCGATCAGCATGCCGATGACGAAGGGCACGCGCCAGCCCCAGCTCTCCATGCCCTGCGGCCCGAGCGCGAACGAGAGCCCGCCCACCACCGCGGCGCCGAGCAGGATGCCCAGGCCCTGGCTCGCGAACTGCCAGCTCGCCAGGTAGCCGCGGTTGGCCGGCGTGGCGTGCTCGACCAGCAGGGTGGTGGACGCGCCCACCTCGCCGCCGGCCGAGAAGCCCTGGATCAGCCGCGCCAGCACGATGAGCACGGGCGCCGCGACGCCGATCTGCGCATAGGTGGGCGCCACCGCGATCATTGCGCAGCCCAGCGCCATCAGGAAGATGGTCAGCGTCATCGCCTTCTTGCGCCCGGCGCGATCGGCATAGGCGCCGATCACGATGCCGCCCAGCGGCCGCATGATGAAGCCGACGCCGAAGCTCGCCACCGTCAGCAGCAGCTGGCCGTAGCTGTCGAAGGTCGGGAAGAAGAGCTTGCCGATCACCAGGGCCAGGAAGCCGTAGACGGTGAAATCGAAGAACTCGAGGGCGTTGCCGATGGTGGTGGCGACGATGGTCCTGCGCCGGCTGATCGGCGTGATGGGAGAGGTCACGAGAATTCCTGTTCTTGTTGGCGCGTCGCGCCGGATGCTAGCAGCCGATGGCGACAAGCGCCGCAGGCAAGGCACACTCGCGTCATCCAATCCCAAGCCAGACCCTTCATCATGTCCCTTGCCCCCATCGAAATCGAAACCGGCCCCCACCCCACCGCCACCGTGCTCCTCATGCACGGCCTCGGCGCCGACGGCAACGACTTCGTGCCGATCGCCAACGAGCTCGACCTGTCGGCCGTCGGGCCGGTGCGCTTCGTGTTCCCCAATGCGCCGGTGATTCCGGTCACCATCAACGGCGGCTACCGTATGCCGGCCTGGTACGACATCGCTGCAGCCGATCTCGTGAAGCGGGAGGACGAAGCCGGACTGCGCCGCTCGCAGGCCGCGATCGAGGCGCTGATCGCGAACGAGAAGGCCCGCGGCATCGCGGCCGGCCGGATCGTGGTCGCCGGCTTTTCGCAGGGCTGCGCGATGGCGCTCCTGACCGGGCTGCGCCATGCCGAGCGGCTGGCCGGCATCGTCGGCCTGTCGGGCTACCTGCCGCTGGCCGCGACCACGGCCGCCGAGCGCCATGCGGCCAACCACGACACGCCGGTCTTCCTGGGCCACGGCACGCGCGACGGCGTGGTGCAGATCGAACGCGCCCGGGCCTCGCGCGATGCGCTGGCCGCGCTCGGCCATGCGGTCGAGTGGCACGAGTACCCGATGGAGCACTCGGTGTGCATGGAAGAGATCGCCGATCTCAACCGCTTCCTGCTGCGCGTGCTGGGCTGAAGATCAGCGCGTGAATGCGCCGTCGTCGAAGGCTTCGCCGTAGGCCTTCCAGTCGGCGGCGACATCGGCGGCGCAGTCCCGCGACGCATCGAGCAGCGGCTGGCGCCACTTGCGGCTGTGGCCATGGGCGACGAGTTCGTCGGCGATGGCCGAGCCTTGCCGCCCAGCGCTGCGCAGCTGGCCCCACGCGACCATACGGCCCATGGTGCGCAGCACCTGCTCCAGCGTCTTCAGCTTCTGCGCCGAGCGATCCAGTGTCACGCGGTCTTCCGAAGGCTGCAGGTGGCGCAGCACGAAGGGCGCGCGGCCCATGTGCAGCGGCTGCAGCAGGCCGGCCGACACCGCCTGCACGCGCTGCTGCAGCGCCACCGCGCGCTGGGCTTCGTTCTTCCATGCCGGCTGGGTTGTCTTCAGGTGCGGCAGCAGCGAAGAGGCGTTGACCTGCTTCAGGTCGAGCAGGCCGTTGCCGCCGGGCGAGCCCTTGCCGTTGACGAGGATCACATAGCGCTCCACGCCCAGGCTGCCGGTGCCGGCGATGCGTCGCGCCACATCGAGCACCCGGTAGTAGTCCGGGTTCGGCTGCTTCTCGGCGAAGCTGCGGATGGCTTCGGTGACGCGCTCGCGCTGCTCGCGGCTCGCGGGCAGCGCTTTCTTGCCGTCGGTGCGCAGCTTGCGCCGGAACCGGCTGCGCTTGCCTCCTGTGCGTTTGAGCTTGGTGCGTTCGTCGAGGAAGGGCACGCGCTTGCGCTCGCGCAGGCCGCGCAGCAGCGCACCCACCAGCCCGTCGGCCGTGTCCCGCTCGACCCAGCGCACCTCGCCCTGCGCCAGCGTCTCGGCGTAGGCGTCGAGGAAAGCGCGGCACAGCTGCTGCGCTTCCTGGCGACGCAGCGAGAGGGTGGCGGCGCCGACGCGCACGCTGGCCAGGAAGCGCACCAGGTCCCAGGCGGTCGGGGCGAGGGCGGACTCGTCGAAGTCGTTGATGTCGAAATACACCAGGCCGTTGTCTCCCTTGAAGCTGCCGAAGTTCTCGAGGTGCAGATCGCCGCACACCCAGCCGAGCGGCGAGGCGGGTAGGGCGCCGGGCGCGAGGCGTTCGTAGAAGCGGTGGCAGCTGCCGCGCAGGAACACGAAGGGGCTCTTGCGCATGGCCTCGTACTTCATCTGCAGGCGCTCGGGATCGCGGCCCGCATTGAATGCCTGTACGCTGCGCACGACGTCGATCATGGTTTCCCCTGAGTCGCCGGAGGGATGGCCGGCACCGTCGCGGGGTATAGCAGAAACGGCGTTTTCGCTTCAAATACCGAGGCCAGCAAGCCGTTCGCGGCCGTGCTACCTTCCGCCCCACAAAGATTCACGGGTCATAACGACATGAGCAAACTGCACGAGCGCCTGGGAGCGCTCACACCCGCGCGACTGAAGGGAGTCCGTAGAGGCATCGAGAAGGAGAGCCTGCGTGCCCAGCCCGACGGCACGCTGGCGCTGACGCCGCATCCGGCGGCGCTCGGTTCGGCGCTCACCCACCCGCACATCACCACCGATTTCAGCGAGTCGCAGCTCGAGCTCATCACCGGCGTGCACACCGACGTGGAGGCCTGCCTGGCCGAGCTCACGCAGGTGCACCAGTACACCTACCGCGTGCTTCATGAAGCCGGCGACGAACGGCTCTGGGTCTCGAGCATGCCCTGCGGCCTGCCGGCCGACGAGACCATTCCGATCGGGCGCTACGGCGCCTCCAACGTGGGGCGCGCCAAGAGCGTCTACCGCATGGGCCTGGGCCACCGCTACGGCCGGCGCATGCAGACCATCTCGGGCATCCACTACAACTGGTCGCTGCCCGAGGTGTCGAGCGAGCAGTACTTCGCACTGATCCGCAACTTCCGCCGCCACGCCTTTTTGCTGCTCTACCTGTTCGGCGCCTCGCCGGCGCTGTGCTCGAGCTTCGTGGCCGGGCGGCCGCACGAGCTACAGCCGCTGGGCGAAGGCAGCATGCACATGCCGCACGGCACCTCGCTGCGCATGGGGCGGCTGGGCTACCAGAGCGAGGCACAGGCCTCGCTGGCGGTGAGCTACAACAGCCTCGACGGCTACGGCGCCTCGCTGCAGGACGCGCTCACGCGGCCCTGGCCGGCCTACGAGGCGATCGGCATCCGCAATCCCGGCGGCGACTACAACCAGCTCGCCACCAGCCTGCTGCAGATCGAGAACGAGTTCTACGGCACCATCCGTCCCAAGCGCGTGATCTACCCCGGCGAGCGGCCGCTGCATGCGCTGCGCGAGCGCGGTGTCGAGTATGTGGAAGTCCGCCTGATGGACCTCGATCCCTTCGAGCCGATCGGCATCGCCGCGCCCACCATGCGCTTTCTCGACGTGTTCCTGCTGCATTGCCTGCTGGCCGACAGCCCGCCCGACACGCGCGAGGAGATTGCCGAGTTGGCCCACAACCAGCACCTCACGGCTGCACGCGGCCGCGAGCCCGGCCTCAAGCTGCAGCGCGGCGGGCGCGACGTTGCGCTCACCGAATGGGGCGCCGAGCTGCTGGAGCAGTTCGGCCCGATCGCCGCCGCGCTCGACGCCGCGCACGGTGGCACCCGGCATGCCGAAGCGGTGCGCGCGGCAGAGAAAGGCCTGGCCGACCCGGCCACCCTGCCTTCTGCGCGCGTGCTCGAGGCGATGGCGCGCGCGCACGACAACTCCTTCATCAGCTTCGTGCGGGCGCAGTCCGAACGCACGTGCACCGAGCTGCTGGCCTTGCCCTTTTCCGCCGAAGAACGCGCGAACTTCGAACGCATGACGCAGAGTTCGATCGATGCCCAGAAGGAGATCGAGGCGAACGACAGCATGCCCTTCGAGATCTACCGCGAGCAGTACGTCTCGCCGGCGCGCCTGGGCTTCAAGAACCACTGGGCGGAAATGCCGCCGCTCGCCGTCAGCCAGCCCGCGGCCTGGTGAGGCGGAACAGGTTCTTGGGGTCGCCCGCGGACGGCACGAGCGCGATGTCCTGTCCTGCGCCATGCTGCAGCGCGAGCGCGTGGATCAGGCGCAGCGCGGAGTAGTCCTCCAGCGCGAAGCCCACCGAGTCGAACACCGTCACCTGGTCCTCGCTCTGCCGGCCGGCCTCGGCGCCGGCCAGCACGCGCCACAGCTCGACCACCGGAAAATCGGCCGCCATCTGCTGGATCTCGCCCTCGATCCGGGTCTGCGGCTCGTACTCGACGAACACGCGCGCGGCGCGCAGCACTTCCGCATGCAGCTCGGTCTTGCCCGGGCAGTCGCCGCCGATCGCGTTGAGGTGCATGCCGGGTTCGAGCATCTCGGGCGTGACGATGGTGGCGCGCGCCTTGCGCGCCGTCAGCGTGCTGACGATGTCGGCGCCGCGCACCGCTTCGGCGACGCTCGCGGCACGCCGCACGCGCAGGGCCGGCCAGGCCGCCAGGTTGCGCTCCAGCTTGTCCATCGCCTGGGCGTCGATGTCGTAGATCCGCAGTTCGTCGATGCCCAGCAGCGCGTGGAAGGCCAGGGCCTGGAACTCGCTCTGGGCGCCGTTGCCGATGAGGGCCATGCGGCGCGATCCCGGCCGCGCCACGGCCTGCGCGGCCAGGGCCGACATGGCGGCGGTGCGCAGCGCGGTGGTCAGCGTGAGCTCCGACAGCAGCACAGGCAGGCCGGTCTGCACCTCGGCCAGCACGCCGAAGGCCATCACCGTCGGCAGGCCATGGGCCGTGTTGCCGGGGTGGCCGTTGACGTACTTGAAGGCGTAGCGCTGTCCGTTCGACACCGGCATCAGCTCGATCACGCCGAGCGCCGAATGGCTGGCCAGCCGGGCCGACTTGTCGAACTCGGGCCAGCGCAGGAAATCTTCCCTGATGGTGTCGGCCAGCGCCTCCAGGAAGCGGGATGTTCCGAGTGCCTGAACCAGGCCGGAAAGCGCCTGGACATCTACGAAGCGTGTTGTTGCCATGCTTATTGAAGAACTTCCGTGCTAATCGGGTAGGTCTATGCCTACCTGCATTGGCCGAGATGGCTCACCGCGGCGCTGAAATCGCAGCTCATCATGACATCAAGCATCCATATTCACATGTGCCCCCAATGACAACGAAGACCTATCTGGTCGAAGACAACGCCGTGATTCGCGAGAACCTCGTCGGATTCCTCGAAGACATTGCCGATGCCACCGTCGTCGCCCATGCGAGCGGGGAGGCCGAGGCGGTGGACTGGCTGCGCAATCATCGCGACAGCTGGGACGTGGCCATCGTCGACCTGTTCCTGGACCAGGGCAACGGCCTTGGTGTCGTCAGTGCCTGCCGCGAGAGGGCCAGGCATCAGAAGGTGGTGGTCCTGAGCAACTATGCGACGCCCGACATGCGGGCGCGCACCAAGGCGCTGGGCGCCGACGCCTTCTTCGACAAGTCGGCAGAAATCGAACTGCTGCTCGACTACTGCGAGAAGCTGAGTCGCCGCAACGACTGAGGCCCGGCTTCCGCCCTGGCGGAAAAATCGCTCTTGACCTAGAGTGCGCTGGAGCATTTCCAATGGTTTCGCCGGGTCGTCCGGTGAACACGGGAAATACGCCATGAACGCCATCGAGAACAAGAGATTCATCCAGGGCATCCACGCCGAGCTCGCCAAGGGCAACGGCAAGCCTTTCGTCGACAGCCTCGCCGAGGACTTCAGCTGGATCATGAAGGGGCGCACGTCCTGGTCACGCACCTACAAGGGCAAGCAGGTCGTGCAGAACGAACTGCTCAAGCCCCTGTACGCGCAATTCGAAGGCCGCTACCTCAACACGGCCGAGCGCTTCATCGCCGAAGACGACTTCGTGGTCGTGCAGTGCAACGGCGAGGTCGCCACCAAGCTCGGCAAGCGCTACGACAACCAGTACTGCTTCATCTACCGGCTGGCCGGCGGCAAGGTGATCGAGCTCACGGAGTACCTCGACACTGCGCTCGTCGACGAAGCGCTGGAGGCGCCGGCGCGTGCCGGGTAGCGCCTTTCGCATCGGCGAGCTGGCCACGCGCACCGGCCGCAGCGTGCATGCCATCCGCTGGTACGAGGCGCAGGGCCTGGTGCCCGGCGTGGCGCGCGACGAAGGCGGGCGGCGCGTCTACGGCGAGCTGCACGTGAGTTGGCTCGACCTGATGGAGCGGCTGCGCGCGACCGGCATGTCGATCGCCGAGATGCGCGAGTACACCGCGCTGGTGATGCAGGGCAGCCGTACGCTGCGCCAGCGCCGCGACATGCTGGCCGGCCACCGCGAGCGCGTGAACGCCACCATCGCCGAATGGCGGCGCGCGCTGACGCTGGTCGACAAGAAGATCGACTTCTACGATGCCTGGATGCAGACGGGCCAGCGGCCGCCGCTGATCCCGGCCGACACGCCGCGCGCCGTGCGCAAGAAGGCGCTGCCCGCGCCCGCGATCAGGAAGCGATGAAGCTGGCGCTCATTCGACGACCGCGCCGCCGTCCTTGCGGATCGATTCGCGCCCGTGCTTGCTGAGGCGGCCCAGCGCGCTGTCCAGTGCGCGCTTGAGCTTGTCGGCCGCGCCGCGGAAAGCCTCGTCGAGATTCGGCGCGTGCTGCGTCACGGCCACCGGCTGATGGCGCGCGAGGCGCGCCTCCATCGCGCAGCGCTTGTCCCCGCCGCCGCTGGCATCATGGTTCTGGTCGCTCAGGTGCACTTCGACCCGCGTCACGTCGGCCGCGAAACGGCTCAATGCATGCCTGATCTCCTCATTGGCCCAGCGTTCCAGGGCATCCTTGTTCTCGACGCCGTTGCTGGTGTTCACTTGTATCTGCATGTCAGGTACCTTTCGCGCTCATCTGCTGATGAACAAGACCGACTTTGCGCCCAACCCAGGCTCCGTGCGTAAGCATTTGGAGCATGCGACCGAAGGAGTTTCCAAGTCATGCCCTCCGTGCCCGACCTTTCCGGCGGTGTTGCCTTCGTACGCGGCAACTACGTGCCCATCGCCGAGGCCGCCATCCCCATCACCGACTGGGGCTTTCTGCGCTCCGACGCCACCTACGACGTGGTCACCGTGTGGGAAGGCGCCTTCTTCCGGCTCGATGCGCATCTGGAGCGCTTCATGTGCAGCTGCGAGCGCTTCCGGCTCGACCCCGGCCTCACGACGGCGCAGATCACCGAGGTGCTGACCGAATGCGTGCGCAGAAGCGGCCTGCGGAATTCCTATGTCGAAATGATCGTCACGCGCGGCCAGCCGCCCTGGGGCTCGCGCGATCCGCGCCAGGCGGTCAATCGCTTCTACGCCTTCGCCGTGCCCTTCGTGTGGATCGCCAACGAGGTGCAGCGCGAGCGCGGCCTGCACCTGAAAGTGAGCGAGGTGCAGCGCATCCCGGCGAGCTCGGTCGATCCGAAGGCCAAGAACTACCACTGGAACGACCTCACCATGGGCCTCCTGGGCGCGCTCGATGCGGGCGCCGACACCGTGGTGCTGACCGATGCGGCCGGCAACGTGGTCGAAGGTCCGGGCTTCAACGTCTTCTGCGTGCGCGGCAGTACCGTCGTCACGCCGAAGGACGGCGTGCTCGAAGGCATCTCGCGGCGCACCGTGATCGAGATCGCAGAGACGCTCGGCATGCGGGTCGAGCTGCGTGACCTGCCGGCCGAGGAGTTGCGCAGCGCCGACGAAGCTTTTCTGAGCACCTCCGGTGGTGGCGTGCTGCCAGTGACGCGGGTGGACGACCAGGTGCTGGGCGACGGCGTGCCCGGCCCGGTGACGCAGCGCCTGCTCCAGATCTACTGGGACTGGCACCGCGACCCGGCCTACAGCCGGCCCATCGACTACGGCCGGTGAATCATGGCAGCGAGACCCGGTTCAGCGTCGCCGGATCGCCCACGATGCTCTTCACCGTGCCGCCCGACTCGAACATCACCTGGTATTCGGCCCAGGTATCGAGCCAGTAGCGCCACACGGGGGCGTCCAGCTTCGGGTTCTCGCTGCTGACGGGGTAGCCCAGCGCCATCAGCACCTGCTCGCGCGTCATGCCGGGCGTCACCTTCATCGCCGCGATGGCTGCGCGCGTCTTCTCCGGGTAGCCGACCAGCTTGATCTTCGGGTCCTCGGTCACGACATAGCGCTGCCCGAACGCGGTGGTCGGGATGTCGCGGCTGTAGTCGTTCTTGAGCCGTTGCGGGCGGCCGCCGATGTCCAGGTCGACCCAGCGGAAGTCGTAGCCGGTGATGCGCGCGGGCGTGCCCGCGGCCACGATGCTCATGCCCTGCTCGTCGTAGTTGATGTCGCTGATCTGCTTGCCGTAGCTGCGCATGTTGCAGCACAGGTAGCCCTGGATCATCGGACCCTGCGGCGGCGCAGGACGCTGGGCGTGAGCGGCGGACAGGGGAAGGGTGGCCGCCAGGACGGCGGCCAGGGCGAAGCGCTGGAACATCGGAACTCCCTCGTTGGATGTTGTTGGGCGCTGCGAGCCGGGGTGGCGCGCAGCGCGAGGGATTCTAGAGACGTTGTTACAACTCAGCGTGCTACAAAGTCTCGAAATCGTGGCCGATCGCCGGCCGCAGGGGCGCGCTGCTTGAGCCCGAACAGCGGCCGCAGCCAGCCGACGCGGCGGATCAGCCCGTCGCTCAGCGCCCAGCAGCCGAGCACCGTCAGTGCCACCAGCAAGACCGGCTCCAGCACCGGGCCGAGCCGCCATGACGCGAGCGCGACGGCGCCGGCGACGATCAGCGTCTGGTGCAGCATGTACCAGGGGTAGACCGACTCGTTGGCCCAGCCCAGCCAGGGCCAGGGGCGGTCGAGGTAACGATGGGCGAAGCCCAGGATGGCCGCGAGCGCGCTCCACAGGTAGAGCGCGCGCAGCACGCGCAACAGCCGAATATCGGCGCCGGCCAGCTTCAGCGCGAAGTAGGCGACGAGGAGGGCCGCCGCCAGCGCCAGCGCCCAGCCGCGCACCCGCGCCAGCTCGCGCCAGAGGCCGGCATCGATGCCCATCCAGTAGCCGTAGAGAAAGACCGTGAAGTAGAGGGCATGCAGGTACCAGTCGTGGATCAGGTCGTGGGTGGCCGGGAAGCGCGGCCCGAGCACCAGCGTGAAGAGCACGAGCGGCAGGGCCGGCAGCACCAGCAGCCGCCAGCGCCGCAGACCGGTGAAGGCGACGCGCAGCCTCTGTCCGGCGGCTGATCGCAGCACCGGCAGCAGCAGCGCCACCAGCGCCGTGTAGGCGAAGAGGTAGGGCAGGTACCACAGGTGGTTCCAGGTCATGCCGAAATCGGAGCCGGCGAAGGCGCCCTTGGGCCAGGGCCCCATCGCGAGGTAGCGTGCCATGAAGGCGCCGAATCCCGGCGCCACCAGCCCCTTGGCCACGGCTTCGGCGTAGGCCTGGTAGGGCACCACCACCGTCATGCCGATCGCCAGCGGCAGCAGCAGCCGCAGCGCACGCTGTCCGACCAGGCGCAGCGGCTCCTGGCCGCGCAACAGAAAACCCAGCGCCACGCCCGACACCAGGAACACCAAGTCCATGCGCCAGATGTTGACGGCCTGCATCGGCCATTGCAGCCAGTGGGCGGCATGCGGGCTCTTGAGGTGCCACGGCCAGTCGGCCACGTAGTACATCGCCACGTGGTAGAGGATCAGCAGCAGGAAGGCCAGCGCGCGCAGCGCATCGATGTCGTGTCGTCGGTCGGTGCTCATGGTCCGGCTCCTTGGATGGCAAGGCGGCCATGGTGGCGTGCGGTTCGGTGCGCAGGGGCGGCCAGGGGACGATCCGCCGGCGCTTTGTGACGAGCGGCGGCTCCGGAGGGACGAAATTCGGCCGTCCCGATCCGGATTCACGAGAATCCCGCCATGCCGAAGAACCTGTTCGAACGCTACCAGCCCTATCGGCGGCGGGCCGAGATCGCCTTCTGGGTGATCGTGATGGTGCTGCAGGCGGTCTTCAACACCGCCGTCGCCGTGGTCGACGCGGGCAAGTTGGCACGCGAGGTGCCCCTGTGGCAGCCGGTGGCCTGGGAGCTTTCCAGTCATCTTGTGCTGCTCTCGCTGGTGCCGGCGGTGTTCGCCTTCGAGCGCCGCTTCCCGCTCAACCTGGCCACGCTCGGCCGCAACTGGGCCTGGCACTTGGCCGGCAGCGTGGTCTTCAGCCTGGTGCATGTGGCCGGCATGGTGGCGCTGCGCCATGCGGTCTATGCGCTGGCCGGCAGCCAGTACGACTTCGGCCCCTGGGCCGAGAAGTGGTTCTATGAGTACCTCAAGGACGTGCGCACCTACGCGCTCTTCCTCGTGACCTTGCTGGGCTACCGGCTTTTCATGCTGCGGCTGCAGGGCGAGGCGCGCGTGCTCGATGCGCCGGAGGGTGCGGCCGAGCCCGCGCCGCCCGCGCCGGAGGCGGCGCCGCAGCGGCCCGAGCGCTTTTTGGTGCGCAAGCTCAGGCGCGAGTTCCTGATCGCGGCCAGCGACATCGACTGGCTGCAGGCCCAGGGCAACTACGTCGGCCTGCGCGTCAACGGGCATGACTACCTGCTGCGCGCCACGCTGACCGACTTCCTGGCCCAGCTCGATCCGGCCCGCTATGCGCGCGTGCACCGCAGCTACGCGGCCAACCTGGACCGGGTGGCCGAGATCGAGCCGCTCGACGGCGGCGACGCCCGGCTGCACATGCGCGACGGCACGCAGATCCCCTGCAGCCGGCGCTACCGCGACGCGCTGCGGGCCTGAGCTTCGGGCCCGCGGCGACAATCGCAGGCCTTCCCGCAGCAAGAGAAAGAACATTCCCGATGGCCATCCAGTGGTTCCCCGGTCACATGCACTTGACCCAGAAGGCCATCGCCGAACGGATCAAGGACATCGACGTCGTCATCGAGCTGCTCGATGCGCGCCTGCCGGGCTCCAGCGCCAACCCGATGCTGGCCGAACTCACCGGCCACAAGCCGGGCCTCAAGGTGCTCAACAAGCAGGACCTGGCCGATCCCGAACGCACCGCGCTCTGGCTGGCCCACTACAACGCGCAGCCGGCCACGCGCGCGATCGGCCTCGATGCCAGCCAGACCGCGCCGGCGCGGCAACTGATCGACGCCTGCCACGAACTCGCGCCGAACCGCGGCGGCATGGCCAAGCCGATGCGCGTGCTGATCTGCGGCATTCCCAACGTCGGCAAATCCACGCTGATCAACACGCTGACCGGCAGCCGCAAGGCCAAGACCGGCGACGAGGCCGGCATCACCAAGCTCGAGCAGCGCATCGTGCTGGCCGACGACTTCTATCTTTGGGACACGCCCGGCATGCTGTGGCCGCGCATCATCGTGGCCAAGAGCGGCTACAACCTGGCCGCCAGCGGCGCCATCGGCCGCAATGCCTTCGACGAGGAAGAGGTGGCGCTGGAACTGCTCGGCTACCTGAAGCGCGACTACGCGGGCCTGGTCGAGGCGCGCTTCAAGCTCGAATCGATCGAGGGCTTCCGCGACGAGCAGGTGCTCGAAGCCATCGGCCGCAAGCGCGGCGCGCTGCTCGGTCGGGGCCGCGTGAACCTGCAGAAGGCGGCCGAGGTCGTGATGCACGAATTCCGCAGCGGCAACATGGGCCGCATCACGCTGGAGACGCCGCAGGAGTTTGCCGGGTGGCTCGCGGCGGGGCAGTTGCTGGATGCGGAGCGCCGGGCGAAGAAGGAAGCGCGCTCGCGCAAGAAGCGCCCTCCCGAGCAGGAAGACAGCCCGCCCGAGAGGCCCTAGTCGAATTCGATCTGCGCTTCCTGTGCGATGTAGCGCACGTAGTAGAAATCGCGGATTGCGCTCACCCGATCGTCCTGCCAGCTCAATTCGATGAAGTAGTTCGGCCGCGCCGCGCCCGGCGGGGAGAAAACCGCCAGCACCTCGCGGCCGTCGAGCCAGCCCGGCACCAGGCGCCAGTCGGGGAGCTTGGCGTAGTTGCCGAAGTAGGGCGCCACGTCGCGCCGGCCTGCCGCCTTGCGCCGCGACACCAGGTCGAGCCGCACTTCGTCGGCGAGCATGGCGCGCACGCCGTCCCAGTCATGGGCGTTGAACAGGCTTGCATAGCGCACCAGCGCCGGCTGGAAGGCGCGCGCCGGCGTTGGCGGCGGCGCGACTTCGGACAGCTCGCGCAGCAGCACGCGCCCGCGGTGCAACGCGGCCTTGACGGCCGGAACGCTCAGTTCGAGCTCGCTGGCGACCTCCTCCAACGAATGGTCCAGCACGTCCTTGAGGATCACGCAGCCGCGCTGCGCCGGCGCGAGCTGAAGAAAGAGAGAGAGGGCGGCATGCACGGCCTGATGCCGCGCCAGCGCCTGGTCGGGCTCGCGCGCCTCGTCGTCCGCGATCTCGGATGCTGCGTCGAGGGGCTCGGTCTTCAGGTACGCATCGTGCCGCCAGCGGTCGACCGCCCGGTTGTGGGCGATGCGAAAAAGCCAGGGGCGCAGCGGTGGCAGCTCCTTCAGTTCCGACAGCTGGTAGTAGGCGCGTGCCAGCGTGTCCTGGACCACGTCTTCGCCGTCGGCGACCGAGCCGGTCATGCGCGTGCAGTAGCGATGCAGCTCGGGCCGCACCTCGTCGACGAGCGCCAGGAACTGCCGGCGCGCCTCTTCCAGCGTGCCGAGGATCGCGTCGTGCGTGTCACTTGCCGAAGAAGCCATAGGACCCGATCTCCTCCAGTTCCGTCGTGACCGGCGGCGTCTCGCAGCGCTCGCGGATCTCCGCCGTGAAGGCCTTGAAGGCGGGAAGCGCCGTCAAGGCATTGGCACCGTCCGCGGCCTCATGCGAAACGAGGTGGACGAAGCTCACGCCATCCGCCAGCTTGAAGGTGGCGTAGTGCAGGCCAGGCGGTCGGGCCTGATGGAGCGCTTCGTACACCGCGCGGACGTAGCTTTCATTCTCGGCCACCCGGTCGGCCTTCACCTTGTATTGCACCATGCGTTTCATGATCGGAGTCCTTTCTCCGGCAGGGGCCGGAACAGCTTGTTTTCTGTCGGGAGCCGCCAGGCCGCGAAGGCGGCCAGCAGCGAAAGCGCGGCAGCAACGCCCATCGCCTGCGTGAAGCCCAGGCTGAAGGCCGGCGGCGAGGCCAGGTTGCCGGCGCGCGCAAACACCTCGACCAGGAGCGCGATGCCGAACATTCCGCCCAGGTAGCGAAACATGTTGAAGGTGCCGGAGGCCTTGCCGATCTCCACGGGCGCCACCGCGCTCAGCACTGCGTTCTGGGCCGCGGGCATGGCCATCGAGACGCCGGCACCGCCGACGATCAGCGGCAGGACGAGCTGGGCATAGGGAAGATCGGGCGCCGCGATCAGCGCGATCCAGGCGCTGCCGATGGCCTGCAGCAGCACGCCGCAGACGACCAGCGGCCGCTCGCCGAAGCGGTTGACCAGGCTGCCCGCCAGGGGCGCGACCACGAACAGCGTGGCCGTCCATGGCAAGAGCCGCAGCCCCGCGCCGAGCGGGCCCGCGCCCTGCGACTGCAGAAACTGCGGCAGGAAGAACACCGTGCCGTACATCGGCGCGTAGAAAAGAAAGCTGGCCGCAATGGCGGATGAGAAGCCGCGCGAGCGGAACAGCGAGAGCGGCAGCATCGGCGCAACTGCGCGCCGCTCCCAGGCCAGGAAGCCGATCGCCAGCAGCAGGCCGGCCGCCAGCGCCCCGGCCACTTCGACGCTGGCCCAGGCGGCCTCGTGCCCGCGCGTCAGTCCCCACACCGCGCCCAGGATCGCGCCGGTGGCGAGCAGCACGCCCGGAAGGTCGAGCGCGGCGGCCGGCCCGCGGCTCTCCGGGATGCGGCGCAGCATGAGCGGAGCGACGACCAGCCCGATCGGAACGTTGATCCAGAAGATCCATCGCCAGTCAAGGCCTTCGGCCACCGCGCCGCCCGCGGCCGGCCCGACGATCAGGGCCAGCCCGGTGACGCCGCTGAAGATGCCGAGCGCCCGGGCCCGCGTCTCCTTGGGAACGGCCGCGCTCAAGAGCGCCATCGCCAGCGGCATCGCCAGTGCCGCGCCGACCCCTTGCAGGGCGCGCGCGGCGATCAGCCAGGCGACGCTGCCCACCATCGCACAGCCGACCGAGGCGAGGACGAAGATCGCGAGGCCCGCGACCAGCATGCGCCGGCGCCCGAAGCGATCGCCGAGCGCCGCGCCGCTCATGAGCAGCACGGCGAAGCTCAGGTTGTAGGCATTGACGGTCCATTCCAGCGCTTCGATCGGTGCGCCGAAATCCTTGCCGATCGCGCTCAGGGCGGTCGTGACCACCAGCGCGTCGAGCGCGATCATGAAAGAGGTCAGCGAGGCCAGCGCGAGAACCCAGCGCGGGGAGGGGGCCACGTGAAATGTCGGGTCGTAGGTCATACGACGAGGACGAACGGGGCGCGGGAAAGGATGCGGTGCGAGGAATCCAATGAAGCGCAAAGCCGTTCTTTACGCTTCAAATTTGAAGCGAAAATGGATAAGATGCGCTTCATGTGGATCTGGCAGGCCGCCGATTGGCCTCATTTCAAGTTCGACGCGCAGGCGCTGCAGCCGGCGCTGGCCGCGGCTCGCGTTGCGCAAGGACGGATGCTCGGCGTAGCGAGCGGCCTTCAACTGGTCGATCTGGGCGAACTGCAGCTTACCGAATGGGCGCAGGAAGCCGTCGCCACCGCGCAGATCGAGGGCGAAATGCTGCAGATCAATTCGGTGCGCGCGTCGGCCGCGCGCCGTCTGGGCTTGACGCAGAGCAGTCGCGCGCGGCTGACCCAGCGCGAACCCCGTGCCGAAGCCACGCTGGATGCGATCGAGGCCGCGGTCGCGCAATGGCAGCAGCCACTGACCGAGGCCAGCCTTTTCGATTGGCATGCTGCGCTGTTCCCCAACGGCCGTAGCGGCATCACGCGCATCGTGACGGGTGCTTACCGCACGCACCCCGAGCCCATGCAGATCGTCACGCCGAGGCTGGGCAAGCCGGACACGGTGCACTACGAGGCGCCGGCCTCGCGCGATGTGCCGTCGCAGATGCGCCTGCTGGTGGACTGGTTCAACAATGCGGAGCTTCGCGCCGGCATGGACGGCATCGTGCGTGCCGCGCTGGCGCATCTCTGGTTCGAAACCATCCATCCCTTCGAGGACGGCAACGGCCGCATCGGCCGGGCGCTGAGCGATCTGGCGTTGGCGCAGGACACGCGCAGCAGCCAGCGCCTGTTCAGCCTCTCCCAGCAGATCTGGCTCGACCGCCAGGGCTACTACGCGCATCTTCACAGTGCGTCCTGCCAAACGCAGATGGACGTCACATCCTGGGTACTGTGGTTCGTGGGGCGCGTCGAACAGGCATGTCTTGCCACGCTGAGCCAGATGCAGACCGCAGCCGACAAGAGCGCGTTCCGGCTCGGCATCCAGGCGGCTCACCCTGAACTTACGCCCAGCCAGCGCAAGGTGCTGAACAAGCTCTTCGACACCCAGCCCGCAGGCTTTGCGGGCGGCATGAGCACGGAGAAGTACGTCGCGATCACCGGCGTATCGCGTGCCACCGCCTACCGCGAACTCACGCGGCTTGCCGAATGGGGGCTGCTTGCGCGAACAGGGCAGGGGCGAGGCACGCGCTACGCACTGGTGCCCGGCGACGCCTAGTCTCACGTCCACAGGCCTCGGAACATGCGCACAGTGCGGTCGCCAGCGGGAAAATCCCGGGCGCGGCGCCATGCCGCCAAGTCAAGATGCAAACTCATCCTTCACTCCAGCCGGAGCCTACCCATGCACTACGTCCTCGCGCGCATCACCGTCAAACCTGAGGTCGTCGAACTCGCCAAGGGCATCCTCGTCGACCTGGCGACCAAGTCGCGACAGGAACCGGGTTGCATGGGCTATGAGCTCTACCAGCAGGCCGAGGCGCCGCACGTGTTCCAGACTGTCGAGCAGTGGCAGGCCAAGGCGCATGCCGATGCGCACATGGCGACCGTGCACGTGGGCGCGGCGATCGCGGCCGCGGGGCCGCTGTTTGCGGCGGCGCCGGAGATCGTGGCCTACAGCAGGTTGGTCTAGGGTCTGAAGGTCCTGGCGAGCAGGGCCTCGAAGGTTGCCTCGGCATTGGCCAGCGCGGCCTGCTGCTGGAGCGAGATCGAGTGCAGGGCCGTCGCATGTTCGGCAAATGCCTGCTGATGCGCGAGCGGCGCAACCATGATCGGCAGCGTACGGAGCCTTTCCTTCGAGATGTTGAGCATCGACGCGGCCGTTCCGCTGGCCATCAATCGAAGCCGTCTTCGGATGGCCGGCGCCGTCAGCAGCGCCCACAGGTAGAGCGGATGCACGCCCGATTCGGGCCGCAGGCAGAGGCGGAAGATCAGGTCGGGCAGGAGGATGCGGCCCTGGGTGTCCCAGACATAGGCCGGCGTGCCCACGAGCTCCAGCGTGTTCTTGCGGCTGAGCAGGAGATCGCCGCGCCGGACCTCGCAGCGCGCATCGGGCACTTCCTTGTCGGGCAGGGTCTTGTGGTCCGACTCGTTGTAGGCGGCATGCTTCAGCGCGCTCAGGCGCAGCACGCCCCATTCGTCGGGCGCCTTCGGCCGGTCGTGGCAGCGCGGGCTCTTGCCGCTGTCGATGCGCTCGAGCACATCGCCCAGCGTCGCCACCGGCCAACTCTTGGGATTGGCGGCGGCGTCGCCGAACATGTCGGCGTGGATGGCGAGGATCAGCTGCTCGGTCTTCTTGCGCGCTTCGCGCCGAAGCCGGACGATGCTTTCCGCGCAGGACAGCACGTCGACCATGCGGCGCTGCTCGGCCAGCGCGGGCACCGGAATGGCAGCGCCCGCCATGAAGGCCGCGGGCACGCGCTGCTGGCCGGCGGTGCCGGTGAAGCTTCTGCGCGCCTCGTGCCGAAAGCGCTGCTGGCGCACGAAGTAGTAGAGCCACTCGGGCAGAACGGATTCTTTCGCGCGCAGCACGTGGAACTCGGTGGAACCGAAGCCGCGTCCACCGGCCAGGCCGCGCGCGATGGCGGCCTTGCCGTTCTCCATGCACGGCGTGATCTTGGCGAACAGCACATCGTCCTCGGCGAAGGGGGTATAGCCCTTCTTCACTTCGGCGAAGCGGCGCATCAGGCGCTGCTCGATGGTGCCGGAAGTCTCGTTCACCGCGGCCATCGGGACGAAGCCGACTTCACTGTCTTCCTGCAGGCCGTGCGACTTCGGCAACCTCGGGTTGATGTCGCAGACCTCGCCGAGCAGCGCGATGCGAGCCGCCGGCATCATGGAATGCGCTCCGCCAGCGCGGCGCGCAGCGCCTCGATCTCTTCCACGATCTCGGCCTCGATCGCCGCCAGTTCGCCGAGCAGCTCGCGCGGATCCTGGTGCTCGACCTGCGCCCGGCTCATCGGCCGGTAGCGGCTGGCCGACAGGTTGAAGTCGTTGGCGCGCAGCGCGGCCGCATCGGCGAACCACCATTTCTCGGTCCACTCGGCGTCCGCATCGCGCGCCTGCCAGCGCGCCCAGGCTGCATCGCGACGCGCGTAGGCCTGCGATAGCGCGGGCAGGTCGTCGGCTTCGATGGGCGTGTCGTGGTTGGCGTCGAGCCGGTAGCCGTCGTCGTCGGCATGCAGGAACTGCACGCGCCCGGTGCGCCCGCCGCGGCGGAAGAACAGCACCGAGGTCTTGACGCCCGAGTAGGGCTGGAACACGCCGCTGGGCAGGCTCAGCACGGCCTCGACACGATGCTGCTCGATCAGCTGGCGGCGCAGCTCGCGGTGTGCGAGCGTGGAGCCGAAGAGCACGCCCTCCGGCACCACCACCGCGGCCCGGCCGTCGGGGCGCAGGCTGTCGAGCATGTACTTGAGGAACAGCAGCTCGGTGGCGCTGGTGCTGCCGATCTTCACCTCGTCGACGATGCGGTCCTTGTCGACCCGGCCCGAGAAGGGCGGGTTCGCCAGCACCACGTGGAAGCCTTCGGCCGGCAGGCCCAGTGCGGCCTTGTAGCCGGCGTCGAGCGAGGTGGTCAGCACGTTGCGCTGCAGGATGCGCACATGGGCCAGGCCGCGCAGCGTGAGGTTCATGGTCGCCAGCCGCACCATCTTCGGGTCGACGTCGTTGCCGAAGAAGGTGGCGGTCTGCAGCGTGGAAAGCTGGTCGGCCGAGAGCTTGTCGCCCAGGCCGCGCAGGTGCGTCTTGCCGTCGAGCTCGGCCTCCGCGATGCCGCCGGGCGAGGAGTTCGCGAGCCGGATCTGGTTGTAGGCCACCACCAGAAAGCCCGCGGTGCCGGCGGCGGGGTCGTAGACCGTCTCGCCGACCTGCGGATCGACCATCTCGACGATGGTTCGGATGATGTGGCGCGGCGTACGGAACTGGCCCAGCTCACCGGCCTGCTTCATCTGGCGCAGCACGTGCTCGAACAGATCGCCCTTGGCGTCGGCATCGGCCTGGTCGAGCCGCAGGCCGTCCACCAGGCGGATGACCTGCGTCAGCACCGTGGGATCGTCGATGCCCAGGCGCGCGCCGCGCATGAAATCGTAGGCCGAGGCTTCGCCGATCTCGGCGAAGAAGGGAAACACCTCGTCGCGCACGAAGCGCACCAGCGCCTCGCCCGACAGCTCGCGCGACCAGAGCGACCAGCGAAAGCGGTTGCGCGGAACGGTCGGCTCGCCGGTGTGCAGCACGGTGGCGGGCAGGTTGCCTTCGCGCGCGGCCGGCACGAAGGCATTCAAGGGATTTCGGAGCTCCCACTCGCCATCGAACAGGCTGATGGGGCGCGTCTTCAGCATGCGGGCGCGTGCCTTGGCCTCGGCGTCGATGCCCTCGACGAGATAGAAGAAGAACAGGAAGGACAGCTGCTCGGCGTTGTTGACCGGGTCCGGGTAGCCACCGCCAAAAAGGTAATCGCGAATCTGGTCGATGGACCGTCGCATGTCGGCAGTCAGGGGCATGAGGGCAAGGCGCTCGAAGAATTTGTGTTTGTGGGTCACGAGTCTACGAGGCAATTGGGAGGGGGTTGACGGCCTCCACCGTGGCGGCGCGGCTGTAGCAAACTCAGGGACCTCTCAAGAACACCCCGCCATGCCTCCCATCCCGCCCCAGCTCGAAGTCACCCAGCCCGATCTTTCCGCCTACCGCCAAGGCAACACCGGCGTCGACTATGTCCACCGCTTCGAATCCGGCAAGCCCGGGCCGCATGTGCTGATCAACGCGCTGACCCACGGCAACGAGATCTGCGGCATGGCGGCCGCCACCCATCTGCTCGACAGCGGCGTGCGCCCGAAGACCGGCACGCTCACGGTGAGCTTCGCCCACGTGGAGGCCTACAACGCCTTCGACCCGGACCAGCCCTTCGAAAACCGCCAGCTCGTCCACAACCTGAACCGCATCTGGTCCGACGAGTGGCTGGACGGCCCCGAGGACAGCCCCGAGCTGCGCCGCGCCCGCGAACTGCGGCCCGTCGTGGCCGCGGCCGACCACATCCTCGACATCCACTCGACCAGCCAGCCCGTGGCGCCCTTCTGGGTCTACCCGGCCTTCGCGCGCAACACCGCGGTGGCGCTGGCGATCGGACGCCCCGCGATCCACCTGCTCATGCCCAAGGGCCTGGGCTCGGGCACGCCGCTGATCCAGCATGGCCGCCACGGCGAGGAGGAGAGCCCGGCCGGCGCAGCCATGGTGGTCGAGTGCGGCCAGCACTTCCTGCAGGCCACGGCCGACTTGGCCACCGCAGTGAGCCTGGATTTTCTGGCCCATTTCGGCCTGATCGAGCGCGACCCGGCCACGCCGGCGCCCGGACCGCAGCAGCGCTTTGAGCTGCTGGAAACGCGGATGGTCAAGACCGAGGAGTTCCGCTTCGTGCGCCCGCTGCTCGGCTTCGAGGTGTTCGCCAAGGGCGAGCTGATCGCGACCGATGGGGCGGAGGAGATTCGGGCGCTCTGCGAGGACTGCACCGTGCTCATGCCGGCGCGGGTGCCGATCGTGGGGCGGGAGGCGGTGTACCTGACGCGGCCGCTCTAGACCCCGGCGACCGGCTACTTGCCCCAGCTGTCCTTCATGCCGGCCGCGCGATTGAACACGAGCCCGTTGCCCTGGTGCGTGTCCAGCACGAAGTAGCCGTGCCGTTCGAACTGGAAGGCAGCGCCGCCGGCGGGCTTGGCCAGCGCGGGCTCGACATAAGCGCTGGCCGTGATCAGGCTCGTGGCGTTGAGGTCTTCCTCCAGTTCGCCGCCGCCCGGCTGGGGCGCAGCGAAAAGGCGTTCGTAGAGCCGCACCTCGGCCGGCACCGCATCGGCCGCCGCCACCCAGGTGATGTTTCCCTTCACCTTGATCGCATCCGCGCCGGGCGTTCCGCTCTTGGTGTCCGGCACCAGCCTGGCCTGCACTTCGACGAGCTTGCCGTCCGCGTCCCGCGTGCCGCCGGTGCATTCGATGACGTGGCCGTACTTGAGCCGCACCTTGTTGCCCGGGAACAGGCGGAAAAAGCCCTTGGGCTGCACGTCCTCGTAGTCGGTGCGCTCGATCCAGACCTCGCGGCCCAGCTTGAAGCTGCGCTTGCCCATCTCGGGGTGGTGCGGATGCACGGGGGCCGTGCATTCGTCCAAAAAGCCGGCGCCCATCAGCTCGTCCCAGTTGGTGATGACCAGCTTGACCGGGTCGAGCACGGCCATGGCGCGCGGGGCGATCGGGTCGAGGGTGTCGCGCAGCGCGGCTTCGAGGCTGGCGTAGTCTATCCAGCCGCCGGACTTGGTGACGCCCGAGCGTTCGCAGAAAAGCTTGAGTGCCTCGGGCGTGTAGCCGCGGCGGCGCAGGCCGGCCAGGGTCGGCATGCGGGGGTCGTCCCAGCCGTCGACATGGCCTTCTTCCACCAATTGGCGCAGCTTGCGCTTGCTGGTGATCACGTGGGTCACGTTGAGGCGCGCGAACTCGTACTGGCGCGGGTGCGGCGTGGCGATCAGGCCGCCTTCGGCCAGGCGGTCGAGCAGCCAGTCGTAGAAGGGGCGCTGATCTTCGAATTCCAGCGTGCAGATGCTGTGCGTGATCTGCTCCAGCGCGTCCTCGATCGGGTGCGCGAAGGTGTACATCGGGTAGATGCACCAGGTGTCGCCGGTGTTGTGGTGCGTCGCGCGGCGGATGCGGTAGAGCGCCGGGTCGCGCATGTTGATGTTGGGGCTTCCCATGTCGATCTTGGCGCGCAGCACGGCGGCGCCGTCGGCGAGCTGGCCGTCGCGCATGCCGCGGAAGCGCTCGAGGTTCTGCTCGGGCGTGCGGCTGCGGAAGGGGCTGTCGGTGCCCGGGGTGTTGAAGTCGCCGCGGGTGGCGCGGATTTCCTCGGCGCTCTGCTCGTCGACGTAGGCCAGGCCGGCGCCGATCAGGTACTCGGCCGCGCGGTACATGAAGTCGAAGTAGTTGCTCGCGAAGTAGACGTGCTCGTTGGGCGCGCCGAGCCGGGCCGGATCGTCGGCCAGCACAGTGTCGTATCCGAGCCACTTCACGGCGTCGCGGATGGCGTCGACGTACTCCTGCTCTTCCTTCTCGGGGTTGGTGTCGTCGAAGCGCAGATGGCACACGCCGCCGTATTCCCTGGCCAGCTCGAAGTTGAGCCAGATGCTCTTGGCGTGGCCGATGTGCAGATAGCCGTTGGGCTCGGGCGGGAAGCGCAGGCGCACCCGGGCCGGGTCCTGCATGCCCTGGGCATGGTGCGCCGCATCGCCGGGAGAACCGCCCCATTGGCGGCCGGCATAGTGGCCCTGTTCGAGGTCGTTTTCGATGACGTGACGCAGGAAATTGCTCGGTTTGGCGGTATCGTGGTCGGCAGGGGAAGTCATCCGTTCATTCTAGGTGGGCCCCTCGCGGCGTTACCTTTTGCAACTTTCTTCACCCAGCAATGTGAACCGAGTTCACAGTTGGCGCGTTCAATACAGGCATGGGCGATTTGCGCCCTCCCAACAAGGAGTCCCACAAAATGAGCCTCACTCGTTCCACTTTCTTCAAATGGGCTGCCGCCGGTGCGGTCGCAGCGGGCGCATTGTTCATGGCGGCCTCGGCCAATGCTCGCGGCGACGTGAGCTGGTCGGTCGGCATCAGCGCACCCGGTGTGGCAGTCGGCGTGGCGGCTCCGCCGGTGTACTACGCGCCGCCGCCGGTCTACTACCGTCCGGCTCCCGTGTACTACGCGCCGCCGCCGCCGGTCTACTACCGTCCGGCCCCCGTGTACTACGGCCCGCCGGCCCCGGTTTACTACCGTCAGCCGTATGGCTACTACCGTCATCACTACTATCGCGGCCACGGCCACGGCCATGGCCATGGTCACGGCCACTGGCGCTGAGCGCAGACAGATACGATTGCCTGCTGTCACATGAAAAAACCGGCCTCAGGGCCGGTTTTTTCATGGGTGCCTTCTTTTCACATGGCGCGAAACAGGTGGGCATAGAGGCGGCTGACCGGGATTTTTTCCCGGCGGCCACGCAGGGCCAGATGCAGTTTGCCGGCCTCGTCGCGGTGCACCGATTCGATGGCTTCGCTGCGCACCACCATGGCGCGGTGCACCTGCCAGAAGGCGCCGGCGTCGAGCTGCGGCAGCAACTGCTTGAGCGGCGTGCGGATCAGGTATTCGTGGCTGGCGGTCAGCACGCGCACGTACTTGTCGGCCGCCTCGAAGTACTGCACCTCGTCGATCGGGACCATGCGCACCGTGTTCCCGGAGGTGCCAGCCTCGCTGGCGGCGATCAGCTTGAGGGGCATCGCGCCCGCCGGAACCGCGGCCGCGCCGCCGGCCGTCGCCAGCAGCTTGCGCCATTGCGAGAGGGTGCTGGCCAGCGCGTCGTCGGCCGGTACCGCGGGGGAATTGCGAAGTTCCAGCGCGTCCTTCAGGCGCGCGACGGTGCGCTGCAGGCGTTCGGTCTGCACCGGCTTCAGCACGTAGTCGATGGCCTGGGCGTCGAAGGCGCGGGCCGCGTACTCGTCGTAGGCGGTCACGAACACCAGCTGCGGCATCGGTGCCTCGTCGGCGGGCCAGGCATCGGCCAGTTCGGCGGCGGCGGCCAGGCCGTCCTGGCCCGGCATGCGGATGTCGAAGAACAGCACCTGCGGCAGCAGGCGCAGCGCCTCACGTACCGCGCTCTGGCCGTCGCCCACGGTGGCGAGCACCTGCAGTTCGGGCCAGGCGGCGGCGAGTTCGGCACGCAGGGCCTGGGCCAGCAGCGGTTCGTCTTCGGCGATGAGGGCGGTGGGTTTCATGCAGGCAAGGGAAGGGTGATGGTGGCGCGGCTGCCGCCGGCTGGACCCGCGCTCAGGTCCAGCGAGCTTTGCGGGCCGTACACGGTGGCGAGCCGCTCGCGCACCTGCGCGAGGCCGAAGCCGCCATCTTCGGAGGGCGGCCGGGTGTTGTCGATGCCCACGCCGGTATCACACACGTCGATGAGGAGATTCCGGCCTTCGCGCCGCGCGCCGACCGCGATCTCGCCGCCTCCCACTTTGGGCTCGAGGCCGTGCCGGATGGCGTTCTCGACCAGCGGCTGCAGCAAGAGCGGCGGCACCGGCACCTCGCGCAGGTCCTCGGGCAGATCGAGCCTGTAGGCGAGCCGTGCGCCCATGCGCACCGACATCAGTTCGAGGTAGTCGCGCAGGCGCTGGAACTCGGCCGCCAGCGGATGCGCGAGCGCGCGCGAGCCGCTGAGCGTCACGCGCAGGTAGCTGTTGAGGCTGTCGAGCATGGCCACGGCGCGCGGCGGATCGGTGGTGATCAGCACGCGCAGGTTGGCCAAGGTGTTGAAGAGCATGTGCGGCTCGAGCTGCGTTTCGATCAGCTTGAGCCGCGCATCGGTGGCGTCGCGTTCGGCGAGGGCGATCTGCCCCTGGAGGTACTTGGCCTTGCCGCGGCTGTAGTAGTAGTAGCAGATCGCGATGGTCGCGACCAGCGTGATCATCAGCGTCGAGACCAGCCTGTCCGGCGAGAAGGTCCGGAACTCCAGCATCGGCTTGCCGGTCCAGGCATCGCCGATCGCGTTGCCGCCCAGAAAGCCGATCACGACGCCCGTGAGGACCAGCAGGATGCCCGGCAGGCCGAGCGGCCAAGGCTTGTCGCTGCGCCCGGCCAGCAGCAGGCGGCCGATGTCGATCACCAGCCAGCTGATCATCCCGATCGAGAACGAATAGATGAGCTGCGACACCCATCCGCCGCGGCCCGAAATGGCCAGCACCACCGCGATGACGCAGGAGAACACCGCGGTGGTTACGCCGTGCCGCAGCAGGTCCTTGAGATTCCCCGGTGTGAAGCTGCGCGTCAGCGCGTCGATCACCGGCGGTCTCCGCCGCGCAGCGCCTTGCGTTCGCGTTCGAGCAAACGGTCGTAGAGATTGCCGCCCGGGGCGACGAAGAACACCACCGCGCCGTGGATCAGGAGGCCCAGGCCCCAGCCGAGCAGCGGGTACATGGCCCAGTCCTGCCCGCGCGAGGTGGCCAGGAGCACGAGGAACAGGTTGACCAGCAGGTAGACGGTGGCATGGATGTACCAGCCCATCTTGGCGCCAGCACGGCGGCGGGCGAGCCGTTCCTGCGGATCATGGTTGGAGGAGTCGTCGTTCATGGTGTCGCCTCTTTGAAAGACAAGAAGATTCTGGCCGATCCTAGGCGCCTGCCGCCGGCAGTTCGGCCTGCGCGCGGTCGTTGCGAAGCGCCAGGGTCCACATCCGCAGCGCACGGGCTGCGAAGATGCCGCTCCCGCCGCCATAGAGCGCGCTGATGCCGAGCGCGAAAGCCGCCTGCTGCTTGAGTTCGGGATGCATCGCGAGCAGCACGCCGACCGCGTACTTGGTGAAGAAGATGCCCATCATGAGCGCCAGCGGCACCGCGCTGCCGGCGACCTGGAACCGGCGCGCCGCGGCGTCGTAGCGCGTGCCGGCGGGCAGCGGCCTCTGCAGCACGGTCCAGAGCATCAGCGCCGCCGCCCCGGCCCAGGCCATGAGCGCCATCGGCGAATCGCCGAAGCCGGAAAGAACGCCGTAGACCGACAAAGCGGTCATGGCGATCGGCATGAGGGCGATGCGGGTCAGGCTCACGCCACCGGCGAACAATTGCTTGGCGCCGAGCCACACGAGCATGGCGAAAAGCGCGAACACCCAGCGGGGGGTATGGGCCAGGATCTGGGCGAGCATCAGCATGTCGTTTCTCCGGGAAGTGGGGTCGGAAGTCGTCGATGGAGCGGACTGTGCCGGCCGGCCGCGGCGCCCGCCACGCCCTTGCGACGAAGCGCATCCGGACGGCGCGAGTTGCAATCCGTCGTCGCCGGATGCATAGGTCAACGCCGGCTTTACCGCGGCTTTACGGTTCGTAAGGACGGAGCGCTACGATTCGGCGCTCCACTCAGGGCTGCCTCCGTACTGCCCCTTTTTCGTCCGATGTCTTCCCCCACCCCCGAGCCTCCTGACGCCATCCCCGCCGGCCAACCCGTTCCCCGGCCGCCATCGCGCCGCCGGCTCTGGCTGGGCAGCCTGGCCGCACTGGTGCTGGTCCTGGCCCTGGGCGGCGGTGCCTGGTATCTGATCAAGCGCTCGAACGAACCGGCCGCCGGCCGTGGCGGCTTCGGCGGCGCGAGCTCTACCGTCGGCCACGCGGCTGCGCGCCGGGCCGAACTGCCGGTGACCATCGAGGCGCTGGGCACGGTGACGCCGCTGGCGACCATCACCCTCAAGCCGCAAGTCGGCGGCGTGCTCACCGAGGTGCTCTACACCGAGGGCCAGACCGTCACCAAGGGCCAGCTGCTGGCGCGCATCGATCCGCGCCCCTACGAGCAGGCGCTGATGCAGGCCCAGGGCACGCGCGTGCGCGACGAGGCGCAGCTCGAGGCCGCGCGCGTGACGCTGGCGCGCTACCGCACGCTGCTCACCCAGGATTCGATCGCGCGGCAGGACGTCGACACCCAGGCCGCGCTGGTCAAGCAACTCGAAGGCACCGTGACCACCGACCGCGCGTCCGAGGCTGCCGCCAGGCTCAACCTCGACTACACGCGCATCACCGCGCCGGTGGCCGGGCGCATCGGCCTGCGCACGGTCGACCTCGGCAACACGGTCACGGCCAATGCGAGCACCGGCATCGCGGTGATCACGCAGATGAACCCGATCGACGTGCAGTTCGCGGTGCCGCAGGACCGCCTGCCAGACATCCAGGCCCAGCTCGCCAAGGGTGTGCCGCTCACGGTCAAGGCGCTGGACCGCACGCGCAGCGCGACGCTCGACACCGGCACCTTCTCCACGCTCGACAACGTGGTCGACACCAGCACCGGCACCGTGAAGGGCAAGGCGCGCTTCGGCAATGCCGCCGTCACGCTGTTCCCGAGCCAGTTCGTCAATATCCAGATGACGCTGCGCACCGTGAACGCGATCGTGGTGCCGGTGACGGCGGTGCGCACGGGGCCCAACGGCAACTACGTGTACGTGATCAACGAAGACCGCACGGTTTCGATGCGCGCCGTCAAGCGCGGCGAGTCCACGGTCGACGTGGTGGCGATCACCGAAGGCCTCGAGGCCGGCGAGAACGTCGTGACCGAAGGTGGCGACCGCATCAAGGACGGCGCCCGCGTGCAGCTCCAGGGCGACAAGCCGGTGACCGGCCCGCGCCCCGGCGCTTCCGGCCCTAGAGGCCCGCGCGGCGAAGGCAGGCGCCAGCGGCCCGCGTCGCCCTGAACGAGGTGCTCTGAATGAGCCCTTCACGTCCTTTCATCGAGCGGCCGGTGGCGACCGCGCTCCTCATGGTCGCGATCGTGCTCGCGGGCCTGGTGGGCTTCCGCTTCCTGCCGCTGGCAGCCCTGCCGCAGGTCGACTACCCGACCATCCAGGTGCAGACGCTCTACCCGGGCGCCAGCCCCGAGGTGATGAGCCGCACCGTCACCGCGCCGCTGGAGCGCCAGTTCGGCCAGATGGCGGGGCTCGATCGCATGAGCTCCACCAGCTCGGCCGGCGTGTCCATCGTCACGCTGCAGTTCGCGCTCGACCAGACGCTCGACGTCGCCGAGCAGCAGGTGCAGGCCGCCATCAACGCCGGTGGCTCGCTGCTGCCGGCAGATCTGCCGGCGCCGCCGGTCTACGCCAAGGTCAACCCGGCCGACGCGCCGATCCTCACGCTGGCCGTGAGCTCCGAAACCATGCCGCTGACCGAGGTGCAGAACCTCGTGAACACGCGGCTGGCGCAGAAGATCAGCCAGGCGAGCGGCGTCGGGCTGGTCTCGCTCTCGGGCGGGCAGCGGCCCGCGGTGCGCATCCAGGCCGACACCAATGCGCTGGCCTCGGTCGGCATCGGGCTGGACACGCTGCGCACCGCGATCGCGGCGGCCAATGCCAACAGTGCCAAGGGCAGCTTCGACGGCCCGAAGCGCGCCTACACCATCAACGCCAACGACCAGCTGGTGGCGGCGGCCGATTACAAGAACCTGATCGTCGCCTGGAAGAACGGCGCGCCGGTGCGCATGAGCGACGTCGCGCGCGTGGTCGACGGCGCCGAGAACACGCAGCTCGGCGCGTGGGCCGCGCAGCGCAGCGAGAAAGCGAAGGACGACAACAGCACGGCGGCGCTGTACCCCGCCATCATCCTCAACGTGCAGCGCCAGCCGGGCGCCAACGTGATCGGCACGGTCGACGCGATCAAGAAGCAGCTGCCCGATCTCGAAGCCTCGCTGCCCGGTTCGCTCAAGGTCGAGGTGCTGAGCGACCGCACCACCGGCATCCGCGCCTCGGTGCACCACGTGCAGCTCGAGCTGGCGCTGGCGGTGGTGCTGGTGGTGCTGGTGATTTTCTTCTTCCTGCACAGCCTGCGCGCCACCGTGATCGCAAGCGTCGCGGTGCCGATCTCGCTCATCGGCACGCTGGGGCTCATGTACCTGCTGGGCTACAGCCTCAACAACCTGAGCCTGATGGCGCTGACCATCGCGACCGGCTTCGTGGTGGACGACGCGATCGTCATGATCGAGAACATCGCGCGCTACCTGGAGGAGGGCGATCCGCCCTTCAAGGCTGCGCTCAAGGGTGCGACGCAGATCGGCTTCACCATCATTTCACTGACGGTGTCGCTGGTGGCGGTGCTGATTCCGCTGCTCTTCATGGGCGACGTGGTGGGCCGGCTGTTCCGCGAGTTCGCGGTCACGCTGGCGATCACCATCCTCATCTCGGCCGTGGTTTCGCTGACGCTGGTGCCGATGATGTCGGCGCGTTGGCTCAAACCGCAGGCGGAAGAGGGCGGGCGCTTCGGCGCGCGGGTGCAGCAGTTCATCGATCGCGTGATCGCGCGCTACGACGGCTGGCTGCAATGGGTGCTGCGCCATCAGCCGCTGACGCTGGTGGTGGCGCTGCTCACGCTGGTGCTCACCGTGCTGCTCTACATCGCCATTCCCAAGGGCCTGTTCCCGACCCAGGACACGGGGCAGCTGCAGGCGCGCATCGAGGCGGCGCAGGACGTTTCGTTCGTGCGCATGGCCGAGCTGCAGCAGGCCGCGGCCAACGCGATCCTGGCCGACCCGGAGGTGCGCAGCCTGAGCTCGGTGGTGGGCGTGGACGCGGCCAACAACACGGCGCTCAACACCGGCCGCATGCTGGTGAACCTGCGCGCCGACCGCGGCAACCAGGAAGAGACCATGCAGCGCCTGCGCGAGCGCGTGCGCGCGGTGGCCGGTGTGGCGCTCTACCTGCAGCCGACGCAGGACCTGACCATCGATGCCGAGACCGGCCCGACCGAGTTCCGCGTCTCGCTCGAAGGCGTGGACACCACGACCGTGAACGAATGGGCGAGGAAGCTGGTGGAGCGCCTGCGCACAGTGCCGCAGGTGCGCAACCCGACCACCGATGCGGGCGCGCAGGGGATGGCCGCCTACGTGGACATCGACCGCAACACCGCTTCGCGGCTGTCGGTCACCGCCAGCTCGGTCGACGATGCGCTCTACAGCGCCTTCGGCCAGCGCATCGTGTCGACCATCTTCACCGAGACCAACCAGTACCGCGTGATCCTCGAGGCCCAGCGCGAGGCGCTGTCTTCGCCGCAGGGCCTGGGCAACCTGCAACTGCGCACCGGCGCGGGCACGCCGACGCCGCTGTCCTCGCTGGCGACCGTGCGCGAGCAGCTCGCGCCGCTGCAAGTCACGCGGGTCGCGCAGTACCCGGCCGCGACCGTGGGCTTCGACACCGCCTCGGGCGTGTCGCTCGGCAAGTCGGTCGCGGCGATCCGCGCCGCGGCCAAGGACATCGCGTTGCCCGCCAGCGTGGGCATGACCTTCCTCGGCGCGGCAGGGGCCTACGAGAAATCGCTGACCAACCAGCTGTGGCTGATCCTCGCGGCCGTGGTGTGCGTGTACATCGTGCTGGGCGTGCTCTACGAGAGCTACATCCATCCGCTGACGATTTTGTCGACGCTGCCTTCTGCCGGTGTCGGGGCGTTGCTGGCGCTGGTGGTGACCGGCAACGACCTCGGCGTGATCGGCATCATCGGGATCATTCTGCTGATCGGCATCGTGAAGAAGAACGCGATCATGATGATCGACTTCGCGATCGATGCGGAGCGCCATCAGGGCAAGTCGCCGCAGGAGGCGATTCACCAGGCGGCGCTGCTGCGCTTCCGGCCCATTCTGATGACCACGCTGGCGGCCTTGTTTGCCGCCTTGCCCTTGATGTTCGGGTGGGGTGAGGGGGCTGAATTGCGGCGTCCTCTGGGTTTGGCGATCTTCGGCGGGCTGGTGGTGAGCCAGGTGTTGACGCTGTTCACGACGCCGGTGATCTATCTTGCCTTTGATCGGATGGGGCGGAGATTCGGAGGAAAGCGTGAAGCAACGCATTCCGCTTGAGCCCCGTGCCCTCACCCCCGCCCTCTCCCAGAGGGAGAGGGAGTAAGGCATGAACCTCTCCAAGCCCTTCGTCGAACGCCCGATCGCCACGGTCCTGCTGACGATCGGCGTCGCCCTGGCCGGCATGGTGGCCTTCTTTGTGCTGCCGGTCTCGCCGCTGCCCCAGGTCGACTTCCCCACCATCTCGGTCCAAGCCAGCCTCGCCGGTGCCAGCCCGAGCACGATGGCATCGAGCGTTGCCACGCCGCTGGAGCGCCGGCTAGGCATCATTCCCGGCGTCAATGAACTGACCTCGACCAGCTCCAACGGATCGGCGCGCATCACGCTGCAGTTCGACCTCAAGCGCAACATCGACAGCGCCGCGCGCGAGGTGCAGGCGGCCATCAACGCGGCGCGCGTCGATCTGCCGGCCACGCTGCGCAGCAACCCGACCTACCGCAAGCGCAACCCGACGGCGGCGCCGGTCATGATCCTTGCGCTGACTTCCAAGACGCGCACGCCGGGGCAGATCTACGAGGCGGTGTCGAACATCGTGAGCCAGCGCCTGTCGCAGGTCGAGGGCGTGGGGGAGGTCGAGATCGGCGGCGGTTCGCTGCCTGCGGTGCGGGTCGAGCTCGAGCCCTTCGCGCTCAACCGCATGGGCATCAGCACCGAGGACGTGCGTGCCGCGATCCAGGCCAACAACGCGAACCGGCCCAAGGGCGCGATCGAGAGCGGCGACCGCCGGCTGCAGGTCTACACGCCCGCGGCGGGGCGACGCGCCGACGATTACCGCGACCTGGTGATCGCCTGGCGCAACAACGCCGCGGTGCGCCTGGGCGACGTGGCGCGCGTGATCGACAGCGTCGAGAACACGCGCACGCTGGGCCTGTTCAACGGTGCACCTGCCGTGGTCGTGCTGCTGACGCAGGAGCCCGGCGCCAACATCATCGAAACCGTGGATGGCGTGCGCAAGCTGCTGCCCGAACTGCGCACGCAACTGCCGCAGGACATCGATATCCAGGTCGCGTCCGACCGCACCAACTCGATCCGCGCCTCGCTGCGCGAGATCGAGTTCACGCTGATGGTCTCGATCGTGCTGGTGGTGCTGGTGGTGGGCCTGTTCCTGCGCAAGGCGCGCGCCACCATCATCCCGGCGGTGGCGACCGTGGTCTCGCTGCTGGGCACTTTCGGCGTGATGCACCTCTTGGGCTACAGCCTCAACAACCTGAGCCTGATGGCGCTCACGGTGGCCACCGGCTTCGTGGTGGACGATGCCATCGTGGTGCTGGAGAACACAGCGCGCCACGTCGAGGCCGGCATGAACCGCATGGAGGCGGCGCTGCGCGGGGCGCGCGAAGTCGGCTTCACGGTGCTGTCGATCAGCCTCTCGCTGGTGGCGGTGTTCATTCCGCTGCTGTTCATGGGCGACCAGGTCGGCCGGCTGTTTCGCGAGTTCGCGGTTACGCTGTCGGCGTCGGTACTGATCTCGCTCGTGATCTCGCTGACCACCACGCCGATGATGTGCGCCATGCTGCTGCGCAGCGAGGCGGAAGAGGGGCCGGCCAAGAAGCCCGGGCGCGTGCGCGCCTGGCTCGGCAGCCGCGCCGAGCGTGCCTGGCAGTGGACCCTGCGCACCTACGCCCACAGCCTGGACTGGGCGCTCGCGAGCAAAGGCGTCGTGATGGTGGTGCTGCTGGCGGTGATCGCACTCAACGTCTATCTCTTCAACGCCATCCCCAAGGGCTACTTCCCGCAGCAGGACAACGGGCAGCTCAACGCGGGCTTGCGGGCCGACCAGAGCATCTCGTCCGCGGCGGTCGCCGACAAGTTGCGCCAGGCCGTGGACATCATCCGCAAGGACCCGGCGGTCGACACCGTGGTGGGCTTCTCGGGCGGCGGCCGCGCGGGCGGCGGCTTTATGTTCGTGAACCTCAAGCCGGTGTCCGAGCGCACCGAGAAGACGGCCGCGGTGATCGACCGCCTGCGCCCGCAGCTCAACCAGCTCACCGGCCTGCGCGTGTTCCTGAACCCGGTGCAGGACCTGCGCATGGGCGGGCGCTCCAGCAACTCGAGCTACCAGTACACGCTCAAGAGCGACAACCTGAACGACCTGCGCGCCTGGTCGACCAAGCTGGCCGAGCGCCTGCGCCAGGAGACCACGCTGACCGACATCGACAGCGATGATGCCGACAACGGCGTCGAGACCTACGTCGAGGTCGATCGCGATGCCGCGGCGCGGCTCGGCGTGACCTCGAGCGCGGTCGACAGCGCGCTCTACAACGCCTATGGCCAGCGCTCGGTGGCCACCATCTACGACGAGCTCAACCAGTACTCGGTGATCATGGAATGGGCGCCGCGCTTCCAGCGCGCGCCGATCGCGCTCAAGGACCTGTACGTGCCTTCGACGCTGAACACCACCACCACAGCGAGCGGCGCGACCAGCACCAGTTCGCTGCAGGCCACCACCGACGCGACCACCGGCACATCGACCTCCACCTCGGCCAACCCGGCGTCGCGGACCTCGTCGGCCGGCCAGCAGATCGCGACCAGCACCACCAACATGGTTCCGCTCTCGGCCTTCGCCAAGCTCAGCGAGCGGGCGGTGCCGACCTCGATCGACCACCAGGACACCGAGCTCGCGAGCACCGTCTCGTTCAGCCTGGCCGAAGGCGTGAGCCTGGCGCAGGCCAAGCGCATCGTCGCCCAGGCCGAGGCCGACATCGCGATGCCGGTCAACGTGCGCGGCAGCTTCCAGGGCACGGCGCTGGCGGCGCAGCAGTCGCAGGCGCAGCAGCTCTTCCTGATCCTCGCGGCGCTGATCGTGATCTACATCGTGCTCGGCGTGCTCTATGAGAGCCTGGTGCATCCGGTCACGGTGCTGACCACGCTGCCTTCGGCCGGCGTCGGCGCGGTGCTGGCGCTGCTGCTGTTCCGCATGGAGTTCTCGATCATCGCGCTGATCGGCGTCTTCCTCCTGATCGGCATCGTCAAGAAGAACGCGATCCTGATCATCGACTTCGCGCTCGAGGCCGAGCGCGCGCGCGGCCTGAGCGCGCTCGAGGCGGTGCGCGAGGCCTGCCTGTTGCGCTTCCGCCCGATCCTGATGACCACGCTGGCGGCTGCGCTCGGCGCGCTGCCGCTCGCGATCGGCTTCGGCCAGGGCGCGGAGCTGCGCCAGCCGTTGGGCGTCGCGATCATCGGCGGCCTGATTGCGAGCCAGCTGCTGACGCTTCTGACCACGCCAGTCGTCTACGTGCTGCTCGACAAGCTGCGCCGGCGCCCGGCCAACGAAAAATACCTGAGCCGTGCCGCGAGCTCGGCATGAAGACCTGATGACGAAGAACAGAAGAACCCATCTGGCCCTGGCGCTTGCGGCCCTGCTCTCGGGCTGCGCCATCGGCCCCGCCTACGAGCAGCCCTCCACGTCCCAGCCCCCCGCATGGAAGGAGGCGGCCGCCGCCGAAGGCTGGCTGCCCGCCGCCCCGGCCGACGCGCTGGACCGCGGCGAGTGGTGGAAGCTGTTCGGCGACGCGGGCCTCGACGAGCTCGCGGCGCGCGTGCAGGTTTCGAACCAGAACATCGCCGCCGCCGTGGCCAACTATGCGCAGGCTCAGGCGCTGGTGCGCGAGCAGCGCGCGGCGCTGTTCCCGACCGTCACCGCGGACGGCAGCGCCCGCCGCTCCGGCGCGCGCAACACCTCGCCCACGACCGCGACCAGCGCCTCGCTGCAGGCCGACTGGGCGCCCGACGTCTGGGGCCGGCTGCGCCAGGCGGTCAGCGGTGCGCAGGCCAGCGCCCAGGCCAGCGAGGCCGACCTGGCCTCGGCACGCCTTTCGGCCGTGGGCGAACTCGCGACCAACTACTTCGCGCTGCGCGAAGCCGATGCCGAGCTGCAGCTGCTGGCCGGGACGCTCGAAGGCTACGAGCGCAGCCTGGGGATCGCGCGCAACCGCTACAACGCCGGCATCGCGGCCCAGACCGACGTGCTGCAGGCGCAGACGCTCTACGTCAACACCCAGGCCGAGCGTGTCGCCCTGCAGCGCACCCGCGACACGCTGGAGCATGCGATCGCGGTGCTGGTCGGCGCCGCGCCGGCCGAGTTCGTCCTGCGCCCGGCCGACTGGACGCCCGTCGTGCCCGGCATCCCCGTCGGCGTGCCCTCGACCCTGCTGCAGCGCCGGCCCGACATCGCCGCGGCCGAACGCGCGGTGGCGGCCGCCAACGCGCAGATCGGCATCGCCCGCTCGGCCTACTTTCCGAGCCTGACCCTGAACGCCGCGCTCAGCAGCAGCGCGAGCCGGGTCGGCGACCTGTTCAATGCCTCGAACATGCTCTGGTCGCTGGGCCTGTCGGTCGCGCAGACGGTGTTCGATGCCGGCGCCATCGGCGCGCGCGTCGATGCGGCCAAGGCGGCGCACCAGGCGGCCGTGGCGAGCTACCGCCAGATCGTGCTCACTGCATTCCAGAACGTCGAAGACCAGCTCACCGCAGGCGCCAGCCTCGCGCAGCAGGAGGGCTTGCGCCGCGAGGCCTCGGCCGCGGCCGACCTCACCGAGCAGCAATTCCTCAACCGCTACCGACAGGGCCAGGTGAGCTACACCGACGTGGTGACGGCGCAGGTCTCGGCGCTCAACGCGCGGCGCACGTTGCTGCAACTGCAGGTCAATCGGCAGAGCGCGGCGGTGGCCCTGATCCAGGCGCTGGGCGGGGGATGGCAGGTGGAATGGGCCGATTCGCAGCCTCGGACGCCGGCTGGCGGCTGAGCTTGCCCGGCCCGGCGCGCGCCGGGAGTCCCCCTCGACGTGGGTAGGCCATTGGCTGCAGGGCTATGCCTGCGCCCATGCGCCCATGCGCCCATGCGTCAATGGGGCAGCGCGGTGGCGCGCGGCTACATCCAATGCCTGCAGCGGACCGGCCTTGTGCACGATAGGCGCACCCCAGGAGACTCTCGACACTGCCTCCGAGCATTCGCCGAACGCACTACGAGAGGAGTCAGCCCATGCAGTTCGATCTCGAGGGTTCCGAAGGCCTGTTTCCGTTCGCGCCGCCGGATCCGTTCCCCTTTCCGCCGCCGTTTCCGGAACCGGGGCCCCGTTGGCCGCCCGACCGCTTCTTCCCGCCGCGCGAACTCGAACAGATTCGCTGGCCGATCAAGTACGGCCCGGCGCAGGTCAACATCCTGGTGGTGATCGACAGCGGCGGCGCATACGACGTTGCGACCGATTTCGGGCTTGGCGTCATGCTGCGGGACGCTTTCAATGTCGGCATGCCCGGTGGAACGCCGTTGCCGGCTGATCACCCGGCGTACGCGCGCTTCGCCTTCACGCTGGCGCACCGTTCGAACGGCGCGGGCACCACGCCCGGTTTCGATTCCTTCACTTTCAGCGACGCGAAGCGCCGTTCCACGAGGTCTGGCTGTTCGGGATCAGCGCCTCCGCGCCGTACCTGCAGGGGGCCGAGCTCGCCGCGCTGACGAAATTCATGGACAACGGCGGCGGCGTGCTCGCCATGGGTGACCACGAAGACCTGGGCCTCGGGCTGTGCGGCAACGTGCCGCGCGTCAAGAGCATGCGCAAGTGGTGGTTCGACGCGCCGCTGCCGCCGGGCGAACTCAAGGCGCCCGACTCGACCGATCTCACGCGCAACGACACCGTGCAATTGATCGCCGGCATCGACCCGGGCTTCGGAGGCCAGAGCGATTCCACGCCGCAGCCGATTTATCCCAGCTACAGGTACGGCCACAACTGGTGGCGTCCCTGGCGGCGCTATCGCTATCCGCACCCCGTGCTGTGCGGGCCGCGTGGCGCGATCACCGTATTTCCCGATCATCCTCACGAGGGCGATTGCATCGCGCCGGCGGCGCTCGATCCCGCTCACTATCCGGGCGGCGTGGCGCCGGAGGTCATCGCTCGCGGCCGCAACGTCGTTGGCAGAACGAAGGGCGGCTACACGATCACCGACCCGCGACAGTTCGGGCTGCTGGGCGCTTACGACGGCCATCGGCCCGCAGCCGGCGTGGGCCGGGTGCTGGTCGACTCCACCTGGCATCACTGGTTCAACATCAACCTGATCGGCCTCGACAACGTGCCGCACACCACGGCCTACAAGGACATCCTGGCCTTTTTCCGCAATGTTGCCGTCTGGCTGGCGCCGCGGGAGCGGCAGGAGCGCATGCGCCTGACTGGCCATGTCATCGGCCTCTTCACGCCGTACATGATCGAGCGGACGCTGACGGTTCGTGACTTGCGGCCGGAGATGTTCTATCCGATCGGCATCGAGGCCCGCGATGCGCTCGGTCGAATCGCGCCGCAGTGCCAAGTGGACATCTGGCTCTTCGAGCTGCTTGCGCCCCATCTGCCTCTCCTGCGCAGGCGCATCGAGCCGCCTGTCCCGGGCGAGCTGCCCGATCCATGGGAGTCCCTGGTGCTGGATCGCGTCGCGATGACGGCCCTGGGCGGCGCGATGGCGTCACTCGCGCTGGCGGCGCGCGAGAGCGACTACCGCGATGGCGACGCCGTGATCAAGTCGGCGGAAAAAATCATCGACAACGGGCTGCGCGAAGGGTTGGCCTACGCCGAGAAGGACCTGGCGATGATGGGCAAGAGGCTGCACGCGGCCGTCGGCAGCGCGCTGCTGCCGAAGAAAAAGGTCGACAAGAAGCCGAAGAAGAAATAGGAGGCCGCCGCGAGAGGCGCCAGTCACCCGCCACGCGGCCGCGGCGCCTGCAGGTAGGCACCCGATTCGAAGAGCTGCGATTCGGCCTCGTCGATGCTCCGGATCACCGGCTTGCCGGCGCGGCTGGCCAGCATCTCCACCAGCGCCTCGGTGACGGCCACGCCCGCCGCGACCGAGGGAAAGAAGGACGGGCTGTCGATCGCGAACAGCAAAGTCTCGTCCGCCAGCAGCGACAACGGCGAGGCGATGCTGTCCGTGATGGCCACGATGCGGCAGCCCACCGCCTTGGCGGCCTGCGCGACCTGCAGCGCTTCGCGCGAGTAGGGCACGAAGCTGGCGACCACCAGCGCGTCGCCCTTGGCGAAGGCGCGCTGCTGCATCTCGAGCGAGCCGCCCTGGCCGTCGACCAGATGCACGCTCGAACGGAACATCCGGTAGACGTAGACGAAGGAGAAGGCGATCGGAAAGCAGGCGCGAAAGCCCGCCGCGTGCACGGCGTTGGCCTTCTCCAGCACCGCGCAGGCCTTCTGCAGCGCCGCCTCGCTCTGGCGATGCGTGTTCTCCAGGTTGCGCCGCTGCACCTCGAACATCTCGCCGGCCAGGCCCTGGTCCTTGGCGCGGCCGATCAGGGTCTTGGCGCGCGCGCCGTAGGCGTCGGACGAGCCCAGGCCCATCTCGGCGGCCACCGCGTCCTTGAACTGCGGCCAGCCCGCGTAGCCCAGGAGCTGCGCAAAGCGCACCAGCGTGGCCGGCGTGCTGCCGGCGCGCGTGCCGACGCTGCGCATCGAGCTTGTCACCACGTCGTTCGGATGGTCGAGCACGTACTTGGCGACCTGCTGCAGGGCAGGGCTCAGGCTCTCGTAGCGCTGGCGGAGATCGTCCTTGACACCCATGGTTTGTCTTTCGTCGTTGGAACGAATGTACCGGATGGAACAGCGGTGTTTCATGGACTTCTTGACGGAACAAATGTTCCAAACAATAATTCAGTCAATACATTAGTTCCAGGCCTCGAACCGCATGACGCACGTCTTCCACCGCCACCTGCGCCACACGCCGCAGGTCGCCGTCGCCGCCCAGGGCATGACGATCCGCGACGCCGAGGGCCGGGAGTACCTCGATGCCTCGGGCGGCGCGGCGGTCTCCTCGCTGGGCCACGGCCATCCGGACGTGATCGCCGCGATGCATGCGCAGATCGACAAGCTCGCCTACGCCCACACCAGCTTCTTCACCAGCGAGGTCGCCGAGCAGCTCGCCGACGAGCTGATTCGCACCGCGCCCGAGGGCATGAGCCACGTCTACCTGGTGAGCGGCGGCTCGGAGGCCGTGGAGTCGGCGCTCAAGATGGCCCGCCAGTACTTCGTCGAGATCGGCCAGCCGCAGCGCACGCATTTCATCGCGCGCCGCCAGAGCTACCACGGCAATACGCTGGGCGCGCTCGCGGTCGGTGGCAATGCGTGGCGGCGCGCGCCCTTCGCGCCGATCCTGGTGCCGGCCACCCACGTTTCGCCCTGCTATCCCTACCGCGAGCAGCGCGCCGACGAAACGCCCGAGCAGTACGGGCAGCGCCTGGCTCATGAACTCGAAGCGGCAATCCTCGGGCAGGGGCCCGACAGCGTGATCGCCTTCGTCGCCGAAACGGTGGGCGGCGCGACCGCCGGCGTGCTGACGCCGGTGCCCGGCTACTTCAAGGCGGTGCGCGAGGTCTGCGACCGCTACGGCGTGCTGCTGATCCTCGACGAAGTGATGTGCGGCATGGGCCGCACCGGCACGCTCTACGCGAGCGAGCAGGAGGGCGTGGTGCCCGACCTCGTGACCATTGCCAAGGGCCTGGGCGGCGGCTACCAGCCGGTCGGTGCGGTGCTGGCGCAGCGGAAGATCGTGGAGGCGATGTCGCAGGGCAGCGGCTTCTTCCAGCATGGCCACACCTACCTCGGGCATCCGGTGGCCTGCGCCGCGGCGCTGGCGGTGCAGCAGGTGATCCATCGCGACGGGCTTCTCGCCAAGGTGCGCGCGGACGGCGAGGCCTTCGGCGCCATGCTGCGCGAGACGCTGGGCGCCCATCCGAACGTGGGCGACATCCGCGGCCGCGGCTTCTTCTGGGGCATGGAGCTGGTGGCCGAGCGCGCGAGCAAGGCGCCTTTCGCGCCGGCGCTGAACCTGCATGTGCGCATCAAGAAGGAGGCCATGGCGCAGGGCCTCCTGTGCTATCCCTTCGGCGGCACGGTCGACGGCAAGCTCGGCGACCACGTGCTGCTGGCACCGCCTTTCATCGCGACGCGGCAGGACCTGCGCGAGATCGCGACGCGGCTCGCGGCGTCCATCGACGCCGTCGTACGCGCCATCTGATTTCTTCCACCCTTCCGAGGAGCTTTCCCATGACCTTCCCACGCCTGTCGACCCTGGGCGCCGCGCTCGTGGCCGTCTTCACCCTGATGCCCCTGGCCGCCGTGCATGCGCAGGACGGCGGCACGCTCGCCAAGGTCAAGGCGAGCGGCACCATCACCTTCGGCTACCGCGAATCCTCCTTCGGCTTTTCGTACCTCGACGGCAATCTGAAGCCGGTGGGCTACAGCATCGAGATCTGCAACCGCATCGTCGAGGCGATGAAGGCCGAGCTCAAGATGCCCAGCGTCGAGATCCGCTACCAGGCCGTGACCTCGGCCAACCGCATTCCGCTGGTGGTCAACGGCACGGTCGACATCGAGTGCGGCAGCACCACCAACCTGGTCGAGCGCCAGAAGCAGGTGGCTTTTTCGCCCGACATCTTCCGCTACAACGTGCGCATGCTGGTGAAGGCCGATTCGGGCGTCAAGAGCCTTGCCGACCTGCAGGGCAAGACGGTGGTCACCACCACCGGCACCACCTCCTTCCGCCTGCTGCGCGAAGCCGACAAGGGCAAGAACCTCGAGGTGACCAACCTGGCCGGCAAGGACCACACCGACTCCTTCCTGCTGGTGGAGAGCGGCCGCGCCCAGGCCTTCGTGCTCGACGACATCCTGCTCGCCGGCCAGATCGCGAACGCGCGCAATCCCAAGGACTTCATCATCACCGGCGAGAGTCTGCGCACCGAGAACCAGTCGCTGATGTTTCGCAAGGACGACCCGGAATTCAAGGCGCTGGTCGACCGCGTGGTGGGTGGCATGATGAAGTCGGGCGAGATGGAGAAGCTCTACGCCAAGTGGTTCATGTCGCCGATCCCGCCCAAGAACATCAACATCAACTATCCGATGAATGCCGAGACGAAGGAGGCTTTTGCCAACCCGTCGTCGAAGGGCATCTGAACCTCGTTCATGACGCGCATCGCCCTGATCCATGCATTGAGCCACTCGGTGGCGCCGATCAACGCCGCTTTCGCGCGCGACTGGCCTGAAGCGCAATTGATGAACCTGCTCGATGACAGCCTCTCGGCCGATCTCGCGCGCGGCGGCCGAGGGCTCGATGAGGCGATGCATGAACGCTTCCAGCTTCTCGCGCAGTACGCGGTCGATACGGGTGCGAAGGGCATTCTCTTTACCTGCTCGGCCTTCGGCCCGTGCATCGAGGCGGTCGCACGGCGGCAAGCGGGCATGCCGGTGTTGAAGCCGAACGAAGCGATGGTCGCGGAGGCCGCGGCGGGCACAGGCAAGCTGGGGCTCATCGCGACCTTCCAGCCGACGCTCGACTCCATGCCGCCGGAGTTTCCGGCCGGCGTGGAACTCGAGCTCGCGCTGGCCGAAGGCGCACTCGATGCGCTGAACGGGGGCGATGCGGCGCGACACGATGCGCTCATCGCGAAGCAGGCCAGCGCGCTGCGCGACATGGGCTGCACGCGCATCGCGCTGGCGCAGTTCAGCATGGCGCGTGCCCGTGTTGCCTGCGAAAGCGCAGCGGGGCTGCCGGTGCTGACCACGGTCGACAGCGCAGTGCGCGCGCTGCGTGCGCGGCTGAGCTGAACGCCAACTGACTCCCGGCCTCGCGATAATCGGCGCTCTTACAAGGAGCGCGCGTGGATATCGTTTTGCTGGTCAAGGCCGCGATCATGGGCATCGTCGAAGGCCTGACCGAGTTCCTGCCGATCTCGTCGACCGGCCATCTGATCCTCGCCGGTTCACTGCTGGGATTGAACGGCGACAAGTTCAAGGTCTTCGAGATCGCGATCCAGACCGGCGCGATCTTCGCGGTCATCCTGGTCTACTGGCAGAAGATCCATTCGACTGTCGTCGCGCTGCCGCGCCAGCCGAAAGCGCGGCGCTTCGCGCTCAACGTGCTGATCGGCTTCCTGCCCGCCGTGGTGCTGGGGCTCCTGTTTGGCAAGCTGATCAAGGCGCACCTGTTCACGCCGGTGGTCGTGGCCAGCACTTTCATCATCGGCGGCTTCATCATTCTGTGGGCGGAGAAGCGGCCGCCGGGCTCGGTGCACATCGAGAACGTCGACGACATGACGCCGTGGGACGCACTCAAGGTCGGGCTGGTGCAGTGCTTTGCGATGATCCCGGGCACCAGCCGCAGCGGCGCCACCATCATCGGCGGCATGCTCCTGGGCCTGTCGCGCAAGGCGGCGACCGATTTCTCCTTCTTCCTCGCGATTCCAACGCTGATCGGCGCCGGCGCCTACAGCCTCTACAAGGAACGGGCGCTGATGTCTGCGGCCGACATTCCGCTGTTCGCCGTCGGGCTGGTTTTTTCGTTCGCGAGCGCCTGGCTTTGCGTGCGCTGGCTGCTGAAGTACATCAGCACGCACGACTTCATTCCCTTTGCGTGGTACCGCATCGCCTTCGGCATCGTGGTGCTGGCGACGGCGTGGAGCGGGGCGGTGGTCTGGGCTGACTAGGGCCTGTTAACAGGCCCTAGGCCGGCTTCGCGCCGATCAAGGTCTTCAGTTTCGCCTTGACGCGGGCGCCGACCGGCGTGCGGGTCTGGGCATGCTCGCGGCGCAGAGGTGCGAGGTTCCGGTTTCTGGGATCGGCCAGCATCACCGCGGCCAGGTAGGCCGACTGCCCGGCGGCCTTGGACAGCTCGCTCAGTTCGCTCCAGCCTGGTAGATGGCCGCAGGGAGCGGAAGGCTCTTCAAGGCGGACCAGCAGCGAACGCGTCACCTCCAGCAGCGCGCTGGCGGAGTTCAGGCAGAAATAGACGGCCGATTGCGCGGTCTGACTGCGATGGTTCGGAGCGTCGAAGAACATCGGATCGAACTCGCCGGACGGAAAGCACGGCGCCTGCCGCGCAGAACCTTCGACCTCGGACAGCATCTGCTCGATGGCCTGCAGCGTGCGATGCATGAGCTCGTTTTCGATCGGCGTGGGTGCCATGGCGAACCTGCTGAACCCTTGTGAACCTCGTGGAATCCGCTTGCAGTGTTGCTCTTTCTCGGGGCGGCGCACAGGGCCTGAAGAGCCAACCGGAGGGCCAAGCGCGCGGGCGTCTCGAATGGCCGTTCAGGCCATCAGGTTGCGCAGCGATGCTTCCGTTGCCGCGGCGGTAGCGATCGGCTTCTCCATCGGAAAAAGATGCGTGCCGTCGAGCATCATGATCCGCCCCTTGGTGACCTGCTGCGTCATCGTCATGCCCACGCGCCGCATCTCGACCGATTGACGCCCGCCGATGAAGGCCGCGTTGCACTTGAGCGGATGGGCGCGCAGCAGCGCGCCGAGGTTGTGGGGCACGGTGTCGTAGATCGCGGTCTCGATGTCGCGGTCGAAGCTCAAGGTGCGGGCGTCCTCCATGTCGAAGGTGCCGTGCTCGATGTAGTCGCGCAGCACGCGTTCGTCCCACTTCGCAAAAGCCTTCTTGCTGCGGAAGTGTTCGAACACCGCCTCGCGGTGCTCCCAGCTGTTGCGGCGCTTGCGGCTCACCATGCCGGGCGAGACGCTCTTCATCCACGGCGTGCGCTTCATGAGGCTCAAGGTGTTGGCCCGCCAGCCGCCGATGAGCGGCGAGTCGAGCAGCACCACGCCGCGCGCGAGCGCGGGATGCAGCGCTGCGCACATCAGGCTCAGAAAGCCACCCAGCGAATGGCCGACCAGGAACACCGGGCCGCCGGCCGCGTCGGCCCGCGTGCGCGCGAAGTCGGCCAGCTGCTGCACCAGGTGCGGCCAGTTGTCGGTGACGGGGTACTTCGGATCGTGGCCGAATTTCTCGATCGCGTCGATCTCGAAGCCGCGGTTGCGCAGGCTGTCGAGCATCACGCGGTACGTGCTCGCCGGGAAGCTGTTCCCGTGCGAGAAGACGATCGAAGGCATGCCCTTCAGATCAGCTTTTCTTCAGGTGTCGAGATCTTGCGCAGCGGGCTGTGGCGGGTCGCCGGCATCTTGAGCGGATGCTCGGTGTAAGCGTCGTCCCAGACCGGGTCCTCGATGCTGTCGAAGACTTCGCGCAGCTTCTGGCCCCAGCTGTTGTGCATCATCCGGTAGTAGGGGTTGTCGGCGTCGATGCAGACCACCTTGTCGGTTTCGAGCCGGTTGGCTTCATAGACCACGAGGTCGAGCGGCAGGCCGACGGAGAGGTTCGACTTCATCGTCGAATCCATCGAGACCAGCGCGCACTTGGCGGCCTCGTCCAGCGGGGTGTCGGGCGTCAGCACGCGGTCGAGCACCGGCTTGCCGTACTTGGATTCACCAACCTGGAAGTAGGGCGTCTCGTTGGTCGCTTCGATGAAGTTGCCGGCCGCGTAGACCAGGAACAGGCGCATGCCTTCGCCCTTGACCTGGCCGCCGAAGATGAAGGAGACGTTGAAGTCGAGCCCGGCGTGCTTGAGCGCCTCGGCGTCGCGGTCGTACACGTGGCGCACCGCCGAGCCGAGCACGCGCACGGCATCGAACATGCTCTTGGCATTCCAGATCGTGATCGGCGGGCTGTCTTCGGTCTCGCGCAGCTCCTCGATCTGCAGGATCTCGCGCACCGACTGCGAGATGCTCAGGTTGCCGGCCGACAGCAGCACCATGACGCGATCGCCCGGCTGCTCGTAGACGATCATCTTGCGGAAGGTGCTGATGTGGTCGACGCCCGCATTGGTGCGGGAGTCGGAGAGGAACACCAGTCCGGCGTTGAGTTTGATGCCGACGCAGTAGGTCATGAGGTCTTCTCGCACGAATCGGGCCTAGCCCTGTTCGCGCGCGTGGAGTGTCTTGAGTGCGTAGAGCGCTTCGAGCGCTTCGCGCGGGCTCATCGTGTCGGGGTCGAGCACAGTCAGCGCGGATTCTACGGCGCTCACAGGCGGTGCTTCCACCGCCGGCGGTGGCGCGAACAGGTCGACCTGGGCGCGCGTCTGGATCTGCTGGGCCTCCAGCGCTTCGAGGGCCTGGCGCGCATGATTGACCACGGCAGCCGGCATGCCGGCGAGCCGCGCGACCTGGATGCCGTAGCTCTTGCTGGCCGGGCCCGGCTGCATCTCGTGCAGGAACACGATGTCGCGGCCGGCCTCGGTGGCGCTCACGTGCATGTTGACGGCGCCGTGGTGCGTGGCCGGGAACTCGGTGAGCTCGAAGTAGTGGGTGGCGAAGAGCGTGAAGGCGCGCGTGCGGTCGTGCAGCTGCGCCGCGATGCCGGCGGCGAGCGCGAGGCCATCGAAAGTACTCGTTCCGCGGCCGATCTCGTCCATCAGCACCAGCGAATGGGCGGTGGCGCCGTGCAGGATCTGCGCCGCCTCGGTCATCTCGAGCATGAAGGTCGACTGCGCATTGGCGAGATCGTCGGCCGCGCCGATGCGCGTGTGGATGGCATCGATGGGCCCGAGCCGGCAGGCCTCGGCCGGCACGTGCGAGCCGATCGAAGCCAGTAGCACGATGATCGCGACCTGCCGCATGTAAGTCGATTTACCGCCCATGTTGGGGCCGGTGATCACCTGCATGCGTTGTTGAGGACCCATGCGGGTGTCGTTTGCAATGAATGCGCCCGATGATTTTTCTGCGAGGCGGGCCTCCACCACCGGATGGCGGCCCTTTGCGATTTCGATGCAGGGGTGGGCGACAAAGCTCGGTGCGCGCCAGTGCAGCGTGTGCGAGCGCTCGGCCAGCGCGCAGAGCGCGTCGAGCGTGGCCAGTGCGTTGGCGAGCCGGCCGAGCGCCGCGACCGAGGGCTGCAGCGCATCGAGCAGCTGCTCGTAGAGCCACTTCTCGCGCGCCAGGGCACGGTCCTGCGCCGACAGCGCCTTGTCCTCGAAGGCCTTGAGCTCGGGCGTGATGAAGCGTTCGGCGTTCTTCAGCGTCTGGCGGCGGCGGTAGTTGTCCGGCACCTTGGTGAGCGCACTCTGCGTGACTTCGATGTAGAAGCCGTGCACGCGGTTGAACTGCACGCGCAGGTTCGAGATGCCGGTGCGCTCGCGTTCGCTCGCTTCGAGCTGCAGCAGGTAGGCGTCGCTGTTCTCGCTGATGGCGCGCAGCTCGTCGAGCTCGGCGTCGTGGCCGTCGGCGATCACGCCGCCGTCGCGCACCAGCGCGGAAGGCTCGGGGCCGATGGCGGCCACCAGCAGTTCGACGCAACCGGACGGCGGCGCCAACTGCTCGGCGATGCGCGCGAGCAGCGCGGCCGAGCCGGGCAGGGCGGGCGCCAGCTCTTCGGCCTTGGCGAGTGCCATGTGCAGCGCGACCAGCTCGCGCGGACGCACCTGCCGAAGCGCAATGCGCGCGGCGATGCGTTCCACGTCGCTGGTGTTCTTGAGCCGATCGCGCAGCGTGCGCCACGGCGTCGCGGTGGCGCCGGGCGCTGTCGACTGCAGCGCGTCGATGGCTTCGAGCCGCGCCTCTGCATCGCCGCGCTCGCGCCGCGGCGCCAGCAGCCAGCGCTTGAGCAGGCGGCTGCCCATGCCCGTCATGCAGGTGTCGAGCAGCGAGAACAGCGTGGGCGAGTCTTCGCCGCGCAGCGTCTGCACCAGTTCGAGATTGCGCCGCGTGGTCGGCGGCAGCTCGATCAGCTCACCGTCGCGATCGACCGAAAGCCGTTGCACATGCGAAAGCGTTCTGCCCTGCGTGTGCTCCGCATAGCCCAGCAGCGCCGCGGCGGCCGCATGCGCGCTGGCCAGCGATTCGGCGCTCCAGGCGGCCAGGCTGTTGCTGCCCATCTGCTCGCACAGCTTGCGCTCGCCGAGGCCGCCGTCGAACTGCCAGGCGGGCCGCACCGAGAGCGTGAAGGGCGCGCCGTTGCGCGCGGCCTTCAGGCGCTGCTCGAAGCCGGGCGTCACCTCGGCGCTGTAGAGCAGCTCGCTCGGCGCGATGCGCGCGATCCAGGCTTCCAGCGCATCGGCGGGGCATTCGGCCAGCCGCAGCTCGGCGCCGGTGACGCTGAGCCAGGCCAGGCCGCAGAAGTTGCGCGTGCCGGCGTGCACCGCGAGCAGCAGCGAATCGCTCTTGTCGTTGAGGAGTTCGGTGTCGGTCAGCGTGCCCGGCGTGACCACGCGCACCACCTTGCGTTCCACCGGGCCCTTGGCCGCGCCGACCTCGCCCACCTGTTCGCAGATGGCCACCGATTCGCCGAGCTTGATGAGCCGCGCGAGGTAGGTATCGACCGAGTGGAAGGGCACGCCGCACATCACCACCGGCTGGCCGGCCGACTGCCCGCGCTGCGTGAGCGTGATGTCGAGCAGGCGCGCGGCCTTCTCGGCATCGGCGTAGAACAGTTCGTAGAAATCGCCCATCCGGTAGAACAGCAGCGTGTCGGGATGGTCCGCCTTGAGCCCGAGGTACTGGGTCATCATCGGGGTGTGCGAGGCGAGTTCGGGTGTGTCGCCTCGGCTCATGAGCGCTCCGTTTTCTGAAAGTACATCGTGTTGCGCAAGCCTTCGAAATGGGCATCGCAGGTCAGCAGATCAGCGCCCTGGTGTCGCGCCGTTGCGTAGACGATGGCATCCGCCGTCGCCAGCTTGTGCTCGCGGTGCAATTCGGCCGCGAGCAGTGTGATGGAGGTGTCCAGCGGCACGACCACGCATTTTTGCGTATAGGCGATAACCTGGTCCGCTTGTTCTTCGCCGACCTCGCGCATCAGCCATTTCGACAGTTCGAGCTGGACGATGGTTGGAACGATGCAGCGCGCTTTGTCGGGGAATTCCTTGCCGAGTTTCTTGCCGAGCGCGCTGCCGGTGAGCCATTCGATCCAGGCCGAGGTATCGACCACGCGCGTTGACGCGGCCATCAATAGCGGTCCTTGCGGTCGCGGTAGCCGTCTTTTCTTGCGCCCTTGGCGATGCCGGACAACTGGTCCAGTTCCGGCACCGGCATGACCAGCACACCTTTGCCCTTGGGAACGAAAACGAACTCCTGGCCTGCCTCCCAGTGCTGTTCTTCACGAACAGCCTTGGGAATGGAGATCTGGAACTTGCTGGACAGCGTCGCGGTGGCGGTCATTTCGTACCTCGAATTGATCGATGGGGATTCGGTAAGAATATACCCGCTTCCCGAGGCACGCCGACGAACGGGCGCCCGCTCGCGGCGGGCGCCCGTCACAAGGAGAACGAGGAGATGGCTACAGCTGCCCGCGGCGCCGGCGCGCGACGCGCACGGCGTCGACCCAGGTGTCGATGTTGAAGCGCTGGCCCGACTCCGCGATCCGCGCGCCGGTGATCTGGTGCAGCGGAATGCGGCGCAGGTCGCCCGGCAGTTCGCCGTGGCCGTGGAGGATCCTCTTCTGCACGTCGAGGTGATCGACCTGCATCGTGCACTCCGCCTTCTGGCCGCGGGGGTCTAAATAACGCACGTGGATGCGCGGCTGTTCGTCGACGATGGCATGTTCGCCCTTGCCCTGGATGAACCACTCGGGCAGGGTGTCGGGCGGCGAATCGCCGCTCACGCTCAGGCCGCCGCGCACGGTCGGGATCTCGAGCGGTATGTGACCCGATCGCACCCTGGCCGCCGCGATGCGGCGTTCGGTTTCGCGCCGCTCGGCGACGCGGTGCCACGCGATCCACATGATGACGAACAGGAGCAGCGCTCCCGTCAACAGCGCCACCAGGAACTGCCATTGCGCAAGTCCGATGTCCATCTGTCGGCTCCCAGGGATATAGCCATTAAGTATTCAACCTGGAAATTCTGGACGCGCGGGCATGGGGTGTCAAACGCCTTCAAGGCATAGGGCGTTCGGCCGGCCGCGCGGGCTCAGTCCTCGTGGGTGTCGTGGGTGGCCACGGCGCCGCGGCGCCAGTAACCCGAGGCCCGCATCCACTTGGGATGGGCGCCGCGTTCACCGACCAGATGGGTGCGCAGCGCCTTGGCGGCGGACGATTCGCAGGCCACCCAGGCATGGAAGTCGCCGGCCGGCAACGTGAGCTTGCGCAGCGCATCGAGCAGGCCGCTGCCGGTGCCCGGTTCGGCGCCGCGGCGGTGCACCCATTGCAAGTCCAGGCTGGCCCGGGTCTCGAAGGGGATTTCGTCGGCCTCGCTGTCGACCTCTGCCAGCACCACCGCGCGCGCGCCGGCCGGCAGCTCGGCCAGCCGGCGCCAGATGGCGGGCAGGGCGGTGTCGTCGCCGATCAGAAGGTGCCAGTCGAAGTTGGTCGGAACGATGAAGGAGCCGCGCGGCCCGCCCACGCCCAGCAGGTCGCCGACCTTGGCCTGTTCGGCCCACTGCGTGGCCGGACCGGCCTCGTGCAGCGCGAAGTCGACTTCGAGGGTGCCGGCCGCGGCATCGTGGCGGCGCGGCGTGTAGTCGCGCATGGTCGGCTTCGGGCCCTCGGGCCAGACCGGTCCGTCGGGGCCGACGGTCGGCACGGTGAGCGCGCCGGTCCCGGCATCGGGGAAAAAGATCTTGGCGTGATCGTCGAAGCCGAGGCTGGTGAAGCCGGCCAGGTCCTCACCGCCGAGCGTGATGCGGATCAAGTGCGGCGCCACGCGCTGCACCGCGCGCACCTCGAGCTTGCGAAAGCGAAGTTCATGGCGCACGCGGCGCGGCAGGCGGTCGGGGCCAGGAGAAGAAGGGGGAGAGGAAAGATAAGTCATGTCGTCGATTTCAGTTGTTGGCCGGTGAAGCCAGGCCCGTTCGGGGAACACCGCGGAACCGGCTTCGCCGGGCCGCTGGTGTTGCGCCCGGCGAGGGGGTTGGCGTAGCGACACGAAGTGCGCGAAGCCTGGGGGTGAACTCAAATCCTTTCAAGTTGTTGAGCGGCGCTGTCGAGCACCGCGGCGAATTCGTGGGCTTGTTGTTCGGTGAGGGGTTCGCGCGCGAGGCGCATGCGCATCGCGAGCTTGAGGTTCTCGATGGCGCGCACCACCTGCGGCGGCCGGCCGTGGCGCGGGCCTGCGCCGTCGACGCCGCCTTTCATGCGCGCCATCATCTCGTCGGTGATCTCGCGGTTGGCGGCAAGGAATTCGCGGCCGGCCTCGGTGATGCTGTAGCGCTTGCGGCCGCCGGCGTCGGCGAGGTCGACGCTCACGCAGCCCGTTTCCTCGAGGAGGGTGAGCGTGGGGTAGACGATGCCGGGGCTGGGGCTGTAGCGGCCGCCCAGGCGGTCCTCGATGGACTTGATCAACTCGTAGCCGTGGCTGGGCTTGTCGGCGATGAGCTGCAGCAGAACGAAACGCAGGCCGCCGTGGCCGAAGATGCGGCCACTGCCACCGCCGCCACGCCCGCCGGCCAAGCCGTCGCCATGGTCGCCGCGGGGATGGCCGTGCAGAAAGTGCTTGAAAGATCGCATTGGAATGGGCTCGATGTCGTTATCTGATTCAATAAAGATATATCTAAATATTATCTTAGTCAAGGCTTGAGACCGATGACCAGCCCGCGCCACACCTATGTCGCACGCATCAACCGCGTGATCGACCACATCGACGCGCACCTGGCCGACCCGCTCGATCTCGCGACGCTGGCTGGCGTCGCGCACTTTTCTTCCTGGCATTTCCATCGCGTATTCCAGGCCATGGCCGGCGAGACGCTGGCCGATTGCGTGCGGCGGCGCCGGCTGGAGGTGGCGGCGGCCCGGCTGCTGGGCCTGCCGCCCGAGCCGGTGCTGGCGATTGCGCTCGACGTCGGCTTCGGCTCGGCGGCGGTGTTCACGCGGGCCTTCAATGCGCACTTCGGCGTCACCCCCACGGACTGGCGGCGCGGCGCCTACCGTTCGTGGGCCGAACGCCGCCGCATCGAACTCGGCAAGATTCATCAAGCCGACCGCAAGGCGCATCAAGCCGTGGCCGAGGCTTTCCGACACGATGAACGTTCCTGGCCCAAGGGGCCTGTTCCTCGTTCAGGAGACAGCGAAATGAAGATCGAACTCAAGACCCTGCCGGAGGTCCGCGTGGCCTACATGCGGCACGTCGGCCCGTACGGCGACTCGGGGATCACGCGCACCTGGCAGCGCTTCGCCGCCTGGTGCGGCGAGCACGGCCTGATGGAACCGCGGCGCACGATGTACGGCGTCAGCCACGACAACCCCGACGTCACGCCGCCGGCGAAGTGCCGCTACGACGCCTGCATCGAGGTCGGCGAGGGGTTCCGGCCGGAGGGCGAGATCGGCGTGCAGACGGTTGGTGGCGGGCGCTATGCCTGCACCGAATTCACCGGTCCGTCGACCGAGATCCATACGGCCTGGATGAATCTGTGCGACTGGCTGCCGGACAGCGGTTACCAGCCCGCCGACGGCGCGCCGATCGAAATCTACGGCCGCGACTTCGAGATGGACGAGAAGACGGGGGCGTTCAACTGCACGCTGTGCATGCCGGTGCGGCCGCTCTGACTAGCGCTGCGGCATGTCCTTGACCGAGTAGCCGAGGCTCACGGTCGCGTCATGAGGGATGGGGGGCATGCCGGCGTTCCAGGCCTGCCAGGCTTCGCGCATCGCGGCCAGCCGTTCGGGCTCGCGCGGCGCCTGGTTGGCGCGTTCGCGTTCGTCGGCCGGGATGTTGAACAGGTACTCGTTGCCGTCGACTTGCAGGTACTTCCAGTCGCCGTCGCGCAGGGCGCGCTGATTGCGGTGGTTCATGCGCCAGTGCAGCGGGCGGCGGAAGCTCGTCGTCGCGTTGCGCAGCACGGGCAGGAGCGACACGCCGTCGAGCGGGTAGCTCGGGTCGGCCTTGGCGCCTGCCGCGTCGAGCATCGTGGTGGACCAGTCCATCGTCATGCAATGCTGGGCGCTCTCGGCGCCGCCGGCAGGTATGAGCGCGGGCCAATGCGCGATCCACGGCACCCGGATGCCGCCTTCGGTCAGGTCCATCTTGCCGCCGACCAGCGGCCAGTTGTCGGAGAAGCGTTCGCCGCCGTTGTCGCTGGTGAACACGACCAGCGTGTCGCTGGCGATGCCGTGTTTCTCGAGCGCCGCCAAGATCCAGCCGATGCCTTCGTCCATGTGGTGGATCATGCGGCGGTAGGTGTGGATGTTGCCGCCGGCCAGGTCGAACAGGTTGTTCTTCACTGTGGGCGCCTTGGCCGCGTCCTCGCGCGTTTCCCAAGGCCAGTGCGGCGCGGTGTAATGCAGGCTCAGGAAGAAGGGTGCATCCTTGTTCGCCATGCGCGCAACGTAGTCGACCGCGCGCCGCGAGAGCAGGTCGGTGAGGTAGCCGTCTTCCTTTTGATCTTCCTCGCCCGACCAGAGGTCGTGCCGGCCGCTCGAATCGCAATGCGTGAAGTAGTCGACGCCGCCCGACATCGAGCCGAAGAATTCTTCATAACCCGAACGCAGCGGACCGAAGGCCGGCGCAAAGCCCAGGTGCCATTTGCCGATGAGGGCCGTGCGGTAGCCCGCTTCGCGCAGCAGCGAGGGCAGGGTGGGATGCTCCGGCGGCAGGCCCAGCGTGGCGCTGCCGCGGCTCTTGCTGTTGATCGGCTCCTCGGCCGCGCCGCGAAGGCGGTACTGGTAGCGCGCCGTCATCAGCGCGAAGCGCGTGGGCGAGCACACCGGCGAGTTCGCGTAGCCCTGCGTGAAGCGGATGCCGTTCGCGGCCAGCCGGTCGAGCACCGGCGACACGGGCCCGAAGTCGGCATCGCGGCCGCCGTAGCAGCCGAGGTCGGCAAAACCGAGGTCGTCGGCGACGATGAAGATGATGTTGGGACGTTGCATGAAAAAGTTCAGGGTTGGTAGCCGGACTTCTGGACCACGGGCGCCCACTGGGCGCGGTAGGCCTTGAGCATGGCCGCCGTCTGCTCCTGCGTGCTGGCCACCGGCGTCATCAGCGAATCCTTGAAGCGGCGCACGGTGTCCGGGTCCTGCATGACCTCGCGGATGGCCTGCGACAGGCGTGCGACCTTCTCGCGCGGCATGGTCGCGGGCGCGAAGAAGGTGTTCCAGCCGGTGGCGACCAGGTCGAGCCCGGCCTCCTTGAAGGTGGGCACCTCGGGCGCGAAGGGCGAGCGCTTCGCGCCCGACATCGCGAGGATGCGGATCTTGCCGGCCTGGTGCTGCGGGATGACCACGTCCAGCGTGTCGACGGCGATCGGCACCTGCCCGCCGATCAGGTCGGTCAAGAGCGGGCTGGAGCCGCGGTAGCCGATCACTTGCGTCGGCACCTTGGCCTTCTCGCCCACCATGAGCCCGAAGAAGTGCGGCAGGCTGCCGGTGGCGGGCACACCGACGTTGGCCTTCTCGGGATTGGCCCGCATCCAGGCCAGCAGGTGCGGCAACTCGCGCACCGGCACGGCAGTCGCCACCGACAGCGCGAATTCGTAGTCGTTGACGTGCGAGACCGGCACGAAGTCGCGTTCGGCGTCATAGCCGTTGTCCTTGAAGACCAGCGGCGCCACGACCATCACGGCCGGGTTGGCCAGCATCAGCACGTTCTGCGCGGCGGGCGTGGCCTTGACCTGCTGGGCCGCGAGGCGGCCGCCCGCGCCGGGCTTGTTGTCGACCACGACCGGCACGCCGAGCTTGGCCTGCAGCTTGTCACCGACGATGCGCGCCACGCGGTCGGTCGCGCCGCCGGGCGCGTAGCCCACCACGATGCGCAGCGGGCTGTCCAGCGGCTGGGCCGCGGCGGCGCAGGCGATGGCGGCCAGGGCGAGGGTGCCGGTGAGCCGGCGAAGAATGTGTTTCAGCATGGAGAGGGTTCCCGTTCAGTCGTTGGCTTGGAAGTTCACGGCTCGCATGATGCCGCCCCAGCGCGCCGTGTCCTCGCGCATGGTCTTCAGCAAGGCCACGGCATCGTCGCCCACGGGGTACATGCCGTTCTGCAGCAGCTGCTGGCGCACTTCGCGCGCATTGACGGCGCGGGTGAATTCGGCCCGCAGCTTGTCGACGATGGGCTGCGGCGTGTTGCGCGGCGCGTAGTAGGCGAACCAGGCAGCTGCGACCACGTCCTTGTAGCCGGCCTCGGCGAAGGTCGGCAGGCTGGGCATCAGCGGCGAGCGCTTGTCGCCGCTGGTGGCCAGCACCTTCACGCGGCCGGTGGTCTGCAGCTGGAGCGCGCCGCCCACGGTGTCGAAGTAAACCGGCACGGTGCCGCCCATCACGTCCTGACGCGCCGGCGTCGAGCCGCGGTAGGCGACGTGGACCATCTTCAGGCCGGCCGCGCGGTTGAGCATCTCGCCGAGAAAGTGCGAGGGTGTGCCGGCGCCGTAGGAGGCGAAGCTCAGGTTGTCGCCCTGGCTCTTGGCCCAGGCGATGAACTCCGGCAGCGTGTTGGCGGGCACCTCCTTGTGGACCACCAGCGCCAACTCGAAGCGCGCTGCATTGATGATCGGCACGAAGTCCTTGATCGGGTCGTAGGAGAGATTGCGGTAGGCGCTCGGGAACATGGTCATCATGCTGGCGGTGCCGAGCAGCAGGGTGCGGCCGTCGGGTGGCGCGGTCTTCACGGCCTCGACCGCGATGCGGCCGGCCGCGCCGGAGCGGTTGTCGACCACCAGCGACCCGAGCGAGTCGCGCACCTCGTGCGCGATCGCCCGCGTCAGCACGTCCTGCGTGCCGCCGGCGGGCACGCCGATCAGCACCTTGATCGGCTGGCCGGGGCTGAAGGCAGCTTGGGCGCCGGCCAGCGGCGCGAGCGCGAGGCCGCCGAGCGCGGCAAGGGCCTGGCGGCGGTCGATCGAAGCAAAGGGCATGGTTATCGTCTCCTGGGTGTGCCGTGGCGCCGCACGACTCTAGAGGCTCGACAATCGATTGATCAAATCAACTGTTCTGCGGAAAAACCCGATGGCCGAAGCGCTCAGACCGCTGGACGACCTGCTGCTGTACCGGCTCAGCCGCCTGCTGTCGGTGGCCGGCGGCATGGTCATCCGCCTGTGCGAAGGCCGCTTCGGCATCACGCGGCGCGAGTGGCGCCTGATCGCGACGCTGGCCAGCCGCGGCGCGCTGGGCTCCTCGCAGCTCGCAGAGCATGCGCAGCTGGACCGTGCGCGCACCTCGAAGGCAGTGGGCTCGCTGGTGGCGAAGGGGCTGGTCTTGCGCACCCAGCCGGGCGGCGACCGGCGTCATGTGCTGCTGCGCCTCACGGACAAGGGCAGCGTGCTCTATGCCGAACTCTTTCCGCTCGTGTCGGCGATCAATGCGCAGCTCATGTCGGTGCTCGACGAGCGCGCCGCCGCGCAGCTCGACGCGTCGCTGTCGCGTCTGCAGGCGCAGGCCGAAGCGATGGCCGCCGACGCGGTGCTGCCCAAGGCCGACCGCGGGCGGCGCGGTCCCTAGGCGGGCGCGGCTTGCGGCGGGGCCGTGTCCTCGATGCGCAGCCTGGGCAGGAACTGCGGGTACTCGCGCTGCATGAAGTCGATCAGCCCTTCGCGCACCGTGCAGCGCAAGTCGAAGGCCAGCGACGAAGACGCCGCGGTGCAGAGCACGCGGATCTGCATGCTGCGCTCGGTGGCATCGGTCACGCGCAGGTTGAAGAAGCGGCCGTCCCATTCGGGCGCTGCCTTCACGATGCGCTCCGCCTCCTCGCGCAGCGGCGCGAGCGGCATGCCGTAATCGGCATGGATGAAGACCGAGCCGAGCAGCTGCGCGTCGTGGCGGGTCCAGTTCTGGAACGGCTTCTCGATGAAGTAGCTGAGCGGCAGGATCATGCGCCGGTCGTCCCAGATCCTGAGCACGACGAAGGTGCCGGTGATCTCCTCGACGCGGCCCCATTCGCCTTCGACCACCAGCACGTCGTCCATGCGGATCGGCTGCGCCAGCGCGATCTGCAGGCCCGCGATGAGGTTGCTGAACACGGGCTTGGCGGCCAGGCCCGCCACGATGCCGATCACGCCCGCCGAGGCCAGCAGGCTGGCGCCGACCTGGCGTGCGCCCGGAATGGTCATCAGCATCATCGCGCCGCCGGCCACCAGCAGCACCGAATTGGCGGTGCGCGCGAGCACGCGCGTCTGCGTGAGCACGCGGCGCGCCTGCAGGTTGTCGGTCACGTCATGGGGATGCTGGGCCAGCACGCCCTCGGCGAAGCTGTTGACGGCCCTGACGGTGAGCCAGGTGACCGCGGCAATCAGCAGCAGCCCGTTCAGGTGCCGGACGCTTCCGATGAAGCGCAGGTCGTCGGGCGCAGCCTGCCACACCATCTGGAGCGCCGCCAGCGGCAGCACGACGCGCGCGGCATTCTCGATGCCGATCAGCATCGCGAACAGCGCGGGCGTGGAACGGGTCACGCGCTTGAGCACGATGCCGCCGAGGCGGTGGACCAGCAGCGCGAGCGGCACGACGATCAGGGCGGCCAGGCAGGGGCCGAACCACGCATGGGCGAGCAGCATTTCCTTGTTCATCAGGCAGCCTTGGGGAGGTTCTCGTCCAGGGGTTGCAGGATGCGTGCCGCATCGTCGCGCAACTGCGCGGCGATGCCAGTCGCCAGGTCGAGCCGGCGCAGCAGCCAGGGGCTGACGTCGTTGTCGAAGGGATCGGGCAGCGGGATCGGCCCGGCCAGCGTGGTGGCGGAGGCGCTCTCCGGCATCACCGGTCCGGTCGTGGGCGCGCTGCCGATGGCGGCCTCGATGCGCTCGGCGGTGCGCGCGAGCGGCCCTTCGATCTCGGCTGGCGTGAGCCGGTCGCGCCTGAGCACCAGCATCGACTTGACCGCACTCAGCTGCGCCAGCAACTGGTAGCTGTGCGCCTGCAGGTGCTCGAGCGGCTCGAGCGGCGGCTGCACCGCGCGCGGTTCCGACAGCGAGCGCTGCGTGGCCTGCACCAGCGCCGAGAGGCTGTCGTAGGCCTCGCGGCGCGCGAGCCGCCATTCGAGTTCGGGGCTGGTGACCACCGAGCGCAGCTGGCCGAGGCCCAGCGCCAGCCGGGCATGGCGCGCCTGCGCCGTGAGCGTTCGCGCCACCAGCGCCGGAATCTGGCTGCGCTCCCACGAGGGCAGCACGTAGCAGAAGGCCCAGGCCAGCGCGGCGCCGATCAGCGTGTCGGCCACGCGCTCGAAGAGCGCGAAGGTCGGGCTCATGCCGACGTTCAGCATGTGGGCCTGGAGCAGGCCGAGCACGGTGGCGGCCACGGAGGTGACCAGGTAGCGCCGCACCGCAAAGCCGTGCGCAATCGCCTGCGCCACCGTCACCGCGGCCAGCATGCCCAGCGGCGAGGGATGCGCGGACAGCAAGGCCACCGCGAGCACGCAGCCCAGCAACGTGCCGGCCACGCGGCTGTTGCGCCGCTCCAGCGTTTGCGACAGGCTGCCGCGCAACACCACCACGATGGTCAAGAGGATCCAGTAGTCGTGCGAACCCCAGGGCAGCATCACCGCGATCGCGTAGCCGGTGGCAATGGCGAGCGCGGCGCGGATCGCATGGCGCAGCGGCGGCGCATCCCAGCGCCACAGCGTGAGAAAGGGGCGCAGCGACCACTCGGTGGGACTCACGAACATCTGCCAGTTGGCCCGCACCACCGTGAGGTCGGGCTCGACATCGCCGCGCGCCATGGCCACCAGGCGCAGCACTTCGTCGTTGATGTGGCCGATGCGGCTGGCCAGGCCGCGCGCAAGCATCGCGGGCGTCGGCCCGATCTGGCCGGCGGGCGGCGGCGCGTCTTCGTCGTCGAGGTGGATGGCCGCCAGCTCGGGACGGCGATCGGGCACCGGGGCAGGCTCGCGGCCCAGCAGCAGCGTATCGGCCAGCGCTTCAGTCTCGTCGGCCAGCTCGTCGAGCACGCGCTGCATCTCGCAGAGCGCCGCGGCATGGCCGGGATGCGCCTTGAGCGCGTCGAGGTCAAGTTCGCTGGCCAGCAGCAGGTCGCGCAGCTCGAGCACCAGCACCAGCATGCCGGCCAGCCGCTGCCGGCGCGGCGTGCGCGGCGATTCGAGCACGATGTCGCGCGTCGCCTGCAGTTGGTCGGCCAGCGCGGCCTGCTCGCGCAGCAGCTGGCCGAGCAGCGAGGCCGGCACTTCGCGCACGTCGCCGGAATCGTCCCTGGGCGTGAACTGCCGGGCCTCGGTGCGCATCAGCGCGGCCAGCGAAAGCAGCACGTCGGCCATCGCCTGCACGCGGTAGCGGCCGTTGAGCGCATGGTTGGCGAGCACCGCGTAGATCACGTAGAGGCCGGCCCCGATGCCGAAGTGCAGCGTGCGTTCGAGCGCTTCGGTCATGCCCGTGGGTGCGGGCGTGGCCATCGAGAAGATCATCGAGAACATGACCGCAATCGCGATCGGAATGCCGCGCTTGCCCCAGGCCATGGCGACGAAGGCCAGGAAGGTCGCCGGCACCAGCAGCAGGCCGAGGCGCAGCGGCGCCGAGTGCAGCAGCTGCACGAAAAAGAACAGCGGCAGCCCGATCAGCGGCGACGGCAGCATCTGCCAGAACTTGCCGCGGCGCGGGCCGGGCAGGTCGGGCGGGGCGGTGACGATCACGCCGACGGCGGCCGCCGAGGCGGCCAGGGCGCCCAGCAGCAGATGCACGCCGCCGGAGATCAGCATCAGCCCGAAGGCGACCGACAGGCCGTTCGCGACGTAATGCGAGAGCGCCACGCGCAGCGCGGCGCGGCCCCGGTCCGCGGTGGCGCGCTGCGCCCGCATCACTTGGCGTCGTCGTCGTCCAGGGCGGGCCCGACAGGCGACTCGCGGCGCAGGCGCGTGAGCTTGCGCGGCGCCGGCGCGGCTGCCGTGTCGGCCGGTGCCTCGGCATCGGTCTGCGCACCGACGACGGTGCTGCGCGCGTAGACGTCGCCCGGGTGGGCCGAGGGATCGACGGCGCGCACGCGGTCGCTGGCGCGCAGCTTGTCGTCGACGCTGGCGAACTTCGAGTACTTGCCCAGGATCGGCACCAGCTGGCCATAGATCCGCGGGGCGCCGGCAAGGCACTCGCGCTGCTCGAGGAAGTCGGGCTCGCCGGTGAAATTGCCGATCAGGCCGCCCGCTTCGGTGACGATCAGCGAGCCGGCCGCCACGTCCCAGATGTTGAGGCCGGTTTCGAAGAAGGCATCGGTGAAGCCGGCCGCCACGTAGGCCAGGTCGAGCGCGGCCGCGCCGGGGCGGCGCAGGCCGGCGGCGCGCGGCATCAGGTCGGCCATGATGGCCAGGTACTGCTTGAAGTTGTCGCCGGTGCGGAAGGGGAAGCCGGTCGAGATCAGGCACTCGTTGAGCCGCGTGCGCTTGCTCACGCGCAGGCGGCGGTCGTTCATGAAGGCGCCGCGGCCCCTGGTGGCCGTGAAGAGGTCGTTGCGGCTGGGGTCGTAGATGACGGCCTGCTCGACCTTGCCCTTGATCGCGAGCGCGATCGAGACGCAGTAGACCGGGAAGCCGTGAATGAAGTTCGTGGTGCCGTCCAGCGGATCGATGATCCAGACGTAGTCGGAATCCTTGGCGCCGTGCTCGGTGCCCGATTCCTCGGCCAGGATGCCGTGCCCCGGGTAGGCGCCGAGCAGCGTCTCGATGATCGCTCGCTCGCTCGCGTGGTCGACTTCGGTGACGAAGTCGTTGACCTGCTTCTGCGAAATGCGCACCGCTTCGACATCGAGCGCGGCGCGGTTGATGATGGCGCCGGCGGCGCGGGCGGCCTTGACGGCCACGTTGAGCATGGGGTGCAGGTTGGGGGACGACATTGGATTGTGGGAAGAACGGCGGGCGGCGCCGGAACGCGCCCTGGAATGCGGCCCGGCGATGCGGGCGGCGAGAATCGGGGGATTTTACATGCGCACCCGATTCATCCTGATCCAGACCAGCCACGCCGGCAACGTCGGTGCTGCCGCGCGCGCCATGAAGACCATGGGCTTCGGCGATCTCGTGCTGGTCGCGCCGCGCTGGGCCAATGTGCTGCGGCGCGAGGAGACCATCCAGCGCGCGAGCGGGGCGCTGGACGTGCTGGCCAATGCGCGCATCGTCGAGACGCTGGACGAGGCGCTCGACGGCGTCACCCACCTGTGCGCGACCGCGATGGTGCCGCGCGACTTCGGCCCACCCACGCGCACGCCGCGCGAGCACCTGGAGCCGCTCGCCAAGGATGAGGGGCAGCACGTGGCCTTCCTGTTCGGCTCGGAGCGTTTCGGCATGCGCAACGAGGATGTCTACCGCTGCCATGTCGCGCTCAGCATTCCGACCGATCCGAGCTTCGGCTCGCTGAACCTCGGCGCGGCGATCCAGGTGATTGCCTACGAATGGCGGCTCGCGCTGGGCGGCTACGCGGTGCGGGATGCCACCGCACCGGTCCAGGCGGCCGATGCTCAGGCCGTGGCTGGCATGCTCGAACACTGGGAGCGCTCGCTGGTGCAGATCGGCTTTCTGGACCCCGAGGCGCCCAAGAAGCTGATGCCGCGGCTGCAGCAGCTCTTCAACCGCGCGCAGCCGACGCCGGAGGAGATTCACATCCTGCGCGGCATCGCCAAGGCGATGGCGGATGCGTCGCAGAAAACCCCATCGCGCGTGCGCGATGACCCGAGCCCTTAGACTGCGCGGCCCATATAGCCATAACAAGAACATCCATGTTCTCGCGCCTGCGCTCCGACATCCAGTGCATCCTCGACCGCGATCCGGCCGCCCGGACGCGCTGGGAAGTGTTGACCCTCTATCCGGGCCTGCATGCCGTGGTGCTGCACCGCCTTGCGCACTGGTGCTGGGGCCATGGCCTGAAGTGGATCGGGCGCTTCATCTCGCAATGCTCGCGATGGTTCACCGGCATCGAGATCCATCCGGGCGCGATCGTCGGCGACCGCGTGTTCTTCGATCATGCGATGGGCGTGGTGGTCGGCGAGACCGCCGAGATCGGCGACGGCTGCACGATCTACCAGGGCGTGACGCTCGGCGGCACCTCGCTCTACAAGGGCGCCAAGCGGCATCCGACGCTGGGCAAGGACGTGGTGGTCAGTGCAGGGGCCAAGGTGCTCGGCGGCTTCGTGGTCGGCGACGGCGCCAAGATCGGAAGCAACGCCGTCGTGATCAAGCCGGTGCCTGCGGGCGCCACGGCAGTGGGCATTCCGGCGCGCATCATTCCGTCGAAGGCGGGCACCAGTGCCGACGTCACGACCGCCGACAGGAAGTTCACGGCCTACGGGATCACGATGGAAGACGACCCGTTGTCGCAGGCCATGAAGGGGCTGATCGACAACGCGTCGGGCCAGGATCACCAGATCGCGCTGCTGTGGCAGGCGATCGAGGCCTTGTCCGCGCAGCCCGGAAAGAAGGATTGCGTGCCGGGCGATGCGGCGCGGGAAGAGTGCTTCGAGGCGGAGCGCCTGACGCAGCTGGTGGGGAAGTGAACTTGCTCCCTCTCCCTCTGGGAGAGGGTTGGGGTGAGGGCGGGGCGTTGGGCCTTCGGTTGCATGCTTTGTTGAGGCCGGAGCCGGGAGTTCGCCCCGGCGAAAGGTGATTCAACGCGACCGGATCGCCGACTTCGGCCGGAACGCCTTGCACACCGATTCGTCGGTTTCCAGATAAGGCCCGCCGATCAGGTCGATGCAGTAGGGCACCGCGGCGAAGATGCCCGGCACCACCTGCGCGCCCTGGGCGTCCTTCAATCCTTCGAGCGTCTCCGCGATCGCCTTCGGCTGCCCCGGCAGATTGATGATCAGGCTGCGATCGCGGACGACCGCCACCTGGCGGGAAAGAATCGCCGTTGGCACGAAGCGCAGGCTGATCTGCCGCATCTGCTCGCCGAAGCCGGGCATTTCCTTGTGCGCCACGGCGAGCGTCGCTTCCGGCGTCACGTCGCGCAGGGCCGGCCCGGTGCCGCCGGTCGTCAGCACCAGCGAACAGCCGGCGTCCACCAGCTCGATCAGCGCCGCGCTGATGCCCGCCTGTTCGTCGGGAATCAGTCGCGGCTCGAAGCGGATCGGGTTGCGCAGCGCGCGCTGCAGCCATTCCTGCAGCGCGGGCAGGCCCTTGTCCTCGTAGACGCCGCTGGAGGCGCGGTCGCTGATCGAGACGATGCCGATGCGCACCGGGTCGAATGTGCCGACTTCGCTCATGCGTCCTCCTCGCGCGACTGTTCCGAGGCCTCGGCCGCATGGTCGTCGGTGCCATGCACGCCCAGCTGCGCGCGCACGATCTGGAACACCTCGCGGTAGGCCTTGCCCTGGCGCGGCGCCTCGCCGGGCGGTCCGGCCTTGATGTCCTTGCGCGCCTGACGCACCAGCGCGCGCAGCTGCTGGGCGTCGGTGCCGGGATGGGTTTCGATCCAGCCGCCGAGCGCGTCGTCGTCGGCAATCAGGCGGTCGCGCCAGCGTTCGGCGTCGTGCAGGATCGCGGTCTCCTGGGCCGGGCCGCGGTTCTGCTCGTCGAGTGCGCTGCGCACGGCGTCGAGTGTCGCCGCATCGAGGCCGCGCATCAGCTTGCCGATGAACTGCATCTGGCGCCGCTTGCCTTCGAAATTGGTGATGCGCTTGGCTTCTTCGATCGCGTCCTTCAGCTTCTCGCCGAGATCGAGTTTGTCGAGCAGGCCGGCGCGCAACGTGAGCAGGGCTTCGCCCAGCGCCTGCAGTTCGGTGCTTTCGCGCTTGAGATCGGTTCTGCTTGCTGCGTCGGTGCCCTTGAGCTCGCGCTTGAGCTCCAGATCGAGTTCGCTGCCTTCGGCCACGAACTGGCCGCGGACGAAGTAGCCTTTTTTGGGTTTGCGGGACATAGAGGCAATCGTTGGCCGCACCATCGGGAACAGGGGGCGCAAGTATCATAGCCAACACATGAGCACATCTTCATCGCGCGCCGATTCCGGCTTCGCCTACACCCGCCCCTTTTTCGAAAACCTGGTCGATTCGGCCCTGGCGCATGCCAAGAAGCTCGGCGCCACCGACGCCGGCGCGGAGGCGTCCGAGGGCTGTGGCCTCAGCGTCTCGGTGCGCAAGGGCGAACTCGAGAACGTCGAGCGCAACCGCGACAAGTCGCTCGGCGTCACGGTCTATGTGGGCCATCGGCGCGGCAATGCCAGCACTTCCGACTTCTCCGAGGCCGCCGTCGCGCAGACGGTGCAGGCGGCCTACGACATCGCGCGCTTTACGGCCGAGGATCCGGTCAGCGGCCTGCCCGACGAAGCGGACATCGTCACCGACCAGCCCGATCTCGACCTGTTCCATCCCTGGAACATCAGCAGCGAGCATGCCGCTGCGCTGGCGCTCGAATGCGAGGCCGCAGCACTGTCGACGGACAAGCGCATCACCAACAGCGAAGGCGCAGGCGTCTCGGCGCAGCAAAGCCATTTCTTCAGCGCCCATACGCGCGGCTTTCGCGGCGGCTATGCGAGCTCGCGGCACTCGATCTCGGTAGCGCCGATCGCCGGCAAAGGCGACGATATGCAGCGCGACGCCTGGTACAGCTCGATGCGCTCGGCCGAGGAGCTCGCGAGCCCGGCGGCCGTCGGGCGCTATGCGGCTGAACGCGCGCTGAGCCGCCTCAAGTCGCGCAAGATCAAGACCACTGAATGCCCGGTGCTTTTCGAGTCGCCGATGGCGGCCGGGTTGCTGGGCGGCCTGGTGCAGGCCACCAGCGGCGGTGCGCTCTACCGCAAGAGCAGCTTCCTGCTCGACTCGCTCGGCACGCAGGTGCTGGCCAAGCACATCGACGTGCTCGAAGATCCGCACATCCTGCGCGGCAAGGGCAGCTCGCCCTTCGACGACGAGGGCGTGACCACCCGCAAGCGCAAGGTGGTCGACGGCGGCCGACTCGAGGGCTATTTCCTGAGCACCTACTCGGCGCGCAAGCTGGGCATGAAGACCACCGGCAATGCCGGTGGTTCGCACAACCTCACTCTGAGCTCGCGGCTGACGAAGAAGGGCGACGATCTCGATGCCATGCTCGCCAAGCTCGGCACCGGTCTGTTCGTGATCGAGCTCATGGGGCAGGGCGTCAACTACGTGACGGGCGACTACTCGCGCGGCGCCAGCGGCTTCTGGGTCGAGAAGGGCAAGATCGCCTTTCCGGTGCAGGAGATCACGATTGCCGGCAACTTGAAGAGCATGCTGCTCGGCATCGAGGCGATCGGTGCCGATGCCTACAACTACGGTGCGAAGACCACCGGTTCGATCCTGGTGAACCGGATGAAGGTCGCCGGAAGCTAAACCGCGTCTGCGAGCAGCGCCTCGCGCACCCTGGCGATGGCGTTGAGGTAGGGCGTGGTGAAGCCGTCCAGAGGCGCATCGGGCGCCAACCAGCTGAAGCTGAAAACGAGCCCGTCTTCTTCCGGGCTGCCCATGGCCACGTGGTCGAAGGTCTCGGGCAGCGGCGATGGTGCGCGCATCAGGAACAGGTGCCAGAGCTGGGCATGCCGGTGCACGTTGCCTTCGATGCCGGCCTCGCATTCGCGGTCCAGCGTGCCCAGCGGCTGCAGTTCGCCGCGATAGTCGATGCCCGACTCTTCCAGCAGCTCTCGCCGCACGGCGTCTTCAGGCGCTTCTCCGGGCTCCACCGTGCCCTTGGGCAACTGCATGCTCTTGTCGCCGGGATGGTGGAAGACCAGCAGGCGGCCGCGGTCGTCCACCACGCAGGCGCAGGCCTTGTGGATCGCGGTGCGTGCCGTCATCCTCAGCCGCCCGAGAGCGCGGCCTTCACGGCAGCACTGACCTGGCCCATGTCGGCTTTGCCGGCCAGGCGGGTCTTGACCGCGCCCATCACCTTGCCCATGTCGCCGGGGCCCGCTTTGCGACCAAGTTCTTCGCCGAGTTCGGCCACGATGGCCCGGACCTCGGCCGCGATCTCGTCCGCGCCCATGCGCTGGGGCAGGTACACCTCCAGCACCTTGATCTCGGCGGCTTCCTTGTCGGCCAGGTCGGTGCGGCCGCCCTGGGTGAAGGCGGCGACCGAGTCCTTGCGCTGCTTGACCAGCTTGTCGACGATGGCCACGACCATCGCATCGTCGAGCTCGATGCGCTCGTCGACTTCCTTCTGCTTGAGGGCGGCGAGCAGCAGGCGGATGGTGCCCAGGCGCTCCGAGTCCTTGGCGCGCATCGCGGTCTTCATGTCTTCGGTGATCTGGTCCTTGAGACTCATGGCAGGCTTTCTTGACAGGCTAAAAACAAAAGCCGCGGCAGGTATCCCTGGCGCGGCTCTGAACCGGACGCTGGCTTCGGCGCCAGCGCGGCGGATGCTCAGTACAGCTTCTTGGGAAGCTGCATGCTGCGCACGCGCTTGTAGTGGCGCTTGACCGCTGCGGCCTTCTTGCGCTTGCGCTCGGCGGTCGGCTTCTCGTAGAACTCGCGGGCGCGCAGGTCGGTCAGCAAGCCGAGCTTTTCGATGGTGCGCTTGAAGCGGCGCAGCGCGACGTCGAAGGGCTCGTTTTCTTTAACGCGGATGGTGGTCATTTAAAAATCGGTCTTTGTTGAATTTGGCCTGGGGAAGATCGGGCCCCGGGCCGGGGTTCCTCAACTGAACATGGGGTAGGCCGTTGAGGGGAGGCCAAAGTTAGCCCGACATTATAGCGCGTGAGCGCAGGCATGGGCGCTGGCCCAGGCCCACTGGAAGTTGTAACCGCCGAGCCAGCCGGTCACGTCGACCACTTCGCCGATGAAATACAGGCCGCGCTGCTTGGATTCCATGGTTTGCGAAGACAGCTCGCGGGTGTCGATGCCGCCGGCCGTGACCTCGGCCTTCTTGTAGCCCTCGGTGCCGCTGGGGGTGATCTGCCAGCGTGCGATGCGCTCGGCCAGCGCGGCGAGCGCCCGGTCGGCCGCTTCGTTGATCGGACGCTGCAGCGCTGCGTCCTGCCCGACCCAGGCGTCCGCCAGCCGCGCGGGCACCAAGCCGGCCAGTTCGTTGCCGATGCGCTTGCGCGAGCGTTGCTTGGCCTCGCCGAGCGAGGCGCGCACGTCCACCCCCGGCGCGAAATCGATGGTGAGCGGGGCGCCCGGTTGCCAGTAGCTCGAAATCTGCAGCACCGCCGGGCCCGAGAGGCCGCGATGGGTGAAGAGCAGGTCTTCGAGGAAAACTGTGCGATCTTTCTTGGCGCCGGTTTCGATCTGCACCGGCAGCGCCAAGCCGGCCAGCTCGGCGTAGGGCGACCAGGCTTCGCCGCCGAAAGTCAGGGGCACCAGAGCGGGACGCGGCGCGACCACGCGCAGACCGAACTGCGCCGCGAGCCGGTAGCCGAAATCGCTGGCGCCGAGCTGGGGAATGGAAAGGCCGCCCGTCGCAATCACCAGCTTGGACGTCTGGACGCTGCCCCGGCTGGTTTCGATCCGATAGCCCCCTCCATCCGAGAACGCGATCTCGCCGACGCTGCAGGGCTGCCAATGCGCGACGCCGCCGGCCGCGCACTCGGCCAGCAGCATGTCGATGATCTGTTGCGAGCTGCCGTCGCAGAAGAGCTGGCCCTTGTGTTTTTCGTGGAAAGCGATGCCGTGGCGCTGCACCAGTTCGATGAACTGCTGCGGCGTGTAGCGCGACAGCGCCGAGCGGCAGAAATGCGGGTTGTCGCCGATGAAATGGCGCTGCGGCGCGCGCACGTCCAGGTCGCGGTTGGTGAAGTTGGCGCGCCCGCCGCCCGAGATGCGGATCTTTTCGGCGATGCGCTCGCCGTGGTCGATGAGCAGCACCTTCAGGCCGCGCTGGCCCGCCAGTCCGGCGCAGAAGAGACCGGCGGCACCCGCGCCGACGACCACCGCGTCGAACGCGGTCATTCAGCAAACCTCCGCGCTGCGCGCTGCGGTGCGAGCCCCTTCGGGCGGCAGGGCGGGACTCATCCCTTCCACACGAACGGGAACTTCAGCTGCTTGAAGAAGCCGTTGGGCACGTAGTCGCCGACCACGCCGTAGCGCTCTGGCCAGAGCCTGGTGCTCTTGACGGCCGTGCCGAAGAGATAGTCGAGAAAGGCGTAGTGCGCGGCGTAGTTCTTGTCGATCGCCTCGTCGTCCTGGCTGTGGTGCCAGTGATGGAAGTTGGGCGTGACGATGAGGTAGCGCAGCGGCCCGAGGCGCACGCTCACGTTGCAGTGGTTGAAGACCGCCTGGAAGCCGACCACCACGATGTAGGCGTCGATCACTTCCTTGCTGAAGCCCAGCACGTAGATCGGCGCTAGCACCAGCGTGCGCGTGATCAGCAGCTCGAGGATGTGCTGGCGCGAGCCGGCCATCCAGTCCATGCTCTTGACGCTGTGGTGCACCGCATGCAGGCGCCACAGGAGCGGCACCTCGTGGTAGGCGCGGTGCGTCCAGTACTGCACCAGGTCGGCCACCAGGATGATCAGCAGCACGCCGGCCCAGAAGGGCAGCCCCGCGATCCAGCCGCGCACGCCGTCGTTGGCGGCCCAGCCGAAGAGCTTGTGCACCAGCAGGTTGGTCGCCAGCAGCACGAAGCCCACGATCATGTGGTTGACGACGAAATGGTGAAAGTCCGTCTGCCACTCGGCGCGGAACACCGGCTGGTCCTTGCGGTGCGCGAACAGTTTCTCGATGAAGATGAAGATCAGCGAAGAGCCCAGCAGGTCGAGGATGAACCAGTCGAGCCCGATGTAGGGCGTGTTGTCGGCGAAGTCGTTGACCGGCACCTTGTGGCCGCCGAGCAGCGCCGCCGCGGCCACCAGCAGGAAGGCGAAGGAGGAGAGCCAGCGCGAGCGGTTGAAGATGATGTTCACCAGCGAGAGGCCGCCGGAAATCACCATCGCAACGAGCAGCACGATGCGCATCACGTCGACGTTGTAGCTGCGGCGCAGCTCGGGCGTGCTGAGGTACTGCGGGAAGTGGAACACGAGCACGCCCAGGAAGCACAGGATGCCCAGCGAGAGCGCGATGGTGCCGGTGACCAGGCCCTTGCCGCGTTGCAGCTCGCCATGGCTTTCGGTGAATTCATTGAGTTTTTCGAGCTCCAGCATCCTGATCTCCCGCCCGTGTTCGAGGGCTGGAGGATTCTAGGGGTGGCGCCGGAACGTGCCGACAGGCCGAACGGCCGATTCAGGTGCCGAAGCGCGTCGCCGGCAGGCCCGCCGCGGCAAGGCCGCGCAGCACGTCGCCGACCACGATCACGGATGGGCTGCCGAGCCCGGCTGCCGCCAGGTCGAAAGGCAGGCGCGCGAGCGTGGTCGCGATGTGGCGCTGCTGCGGCAGGCTCGCATGCTGGATCACGGCCACCGGCGTGTCGCCCGCCAGGCCGTGCAGCAGCTCGTTCTGGATATGGGCCACGCCCGTGACGCCCATGTAGATCACCAGCGTGAGCCGCGCGTCGCGCGCAGTGGCGGCCAACTGCCGCCAGTCGGTCGGATGCTGGTCGGCCGCATGGCCCGTCTTGGCGTGGCCGGTGACGAACACCACGCCCTGCGCGTGGTCGCGGTGCGTGAGCGGCACGCCCAGCGCGGTGACGGCGGCGAGGCCAGCCGTGATGCCGTTGATCACCCGCACCTCGATGCCTTCTTCGCGCAGGTGCTCCACCTCCTCGCCGCCGCGGCCGAAGATGAAGGGGTCGCCGCCCTTGAGGCGCACCACGGTCTCGCCCTCGCGCACCGCGGTGATCATGAGCCGCTCGATGAAGGCCTGCGGCGTGCTCCTGCAGCCGCCGCGCTTGCCGACATGGACGATGCGCGCGCCGGGCCGCGCGTAGGCCAGGATCTCCTCGCTGACCAGGTCGTCGACCAGGAGCACGGTGGCCGCCTGGATCGCCTTGACGGCCTTGATCGTGAGCAGTTCGGGATCGCCGGGGCCGGCGCCGACCAGGGTGCAGCTGCCGTGATGGGAAAGGGTGCTCATGGGTGCTCCACCTGTTGGGCCAACTGCAGGACATGCTCGACCTGCTGCGCGATCGCGTCCGGCACCGGCGCCTGGCCGGCCAGCACGCGCCGCGTGTAGTCGGCCGTGGTCTCGATGTCGATTTCTTTGGGCAGCCCGGGCACCTCGGCTTGCGTGCCGGGCTCCTGGGTCTGCAGTGCGACGCGCCGGCCGCGCACGAAGCCGTCGACCTGCGCGGTGCGGCGCGGGTCGGCCACGCTCTCGCCCTCGAGTCCGCGCGAGAGCAGGGCGGTCATGCCCAGCAGCTCGAAGGTCGCTGCCATGGACTCGGCGTAGGCGGGATGCGTGTAGCTGCCGACCACCACGCAGGCGCCTTGCGTCGGTTGCATCAGCTTGACCACGCTGTGGCCGGGGTTGCGCAGGCCGACCACGCGGCGCACGTCGAGCAGGCGCTTGAGGCCGGGGCTGAGCAGCTCGGTCGGTGCGAAGACCGCCTCTCCGTTCGCGATGGGCCGGATGGCCGCGAGCGGCTGCACGTCGAGGGCCGCGAGCACGTTGGAGGCCAGCACCCGGGTCGATTCGGTGGCCGCGCCATGCACCAGCACCGGCAGACCTTCGCGGGCCAGCAGCAGCGCGAGCAAGGGCGTGAGCACCGGCAGCCGGCGCGCGCCGTTGTAGCTGGGCAGCACCACCAGCGGCCGGCCGGTGGCGGGAAAGCGCGCCAGGCGCGCATGGGTGGCATCGAGAAAGCCGGCCATCTCATCCGGCGTCTCGCCCTTGATGCGCATGGCCAGGCAGAAGGCGCCGGTTTCCAGGTCGGTCACGGTGCCGTCGAGCACCTGGCCGAAGAGGTCCGCGGCCTGCTCGCGGTTGAGCGGCCGCGCGCCGCGCGCGCCGCGGCCGATTTCCTTGATGTAGTGGCTGATTCCCATGGGTAGGCCCATTGTCCCGCAAGGCTTATGCCGCAATACGGCTGCGCTTATGCCCTGGAAGGCAGGAAGGGAAGCCGTCCATGCGCTCATGATTGCTCGGCCAGGGCCGGTGCCGCGCTCGCGCGCACCATGCGCTTGAGCTCGGGCAGGCAGGAGCCGCAATTGGTGCCGCATTTCAGCGCGCCCTGCAATGTGGCGAGGCGATCGCCTTCGGGACCCGAAGCGGCCGCCAGGTGCTCGCCGATGGCGGTCTGCGTCACGCCGAAGCAGCTGCAGATGACCTTGCCGCGCGCCGCCACGCCGGCCGGGGCGGCGGCGCCGGGCTTGAGCAGCTGGCGGCCATAGGCCTGTGCGGGCAACTGGTCCTGCAGCAAGGTCTTGATCCAGGCCTCCGCACGCGTGTCGCCGGCCAGCAGGAAGCCTTCGAGGTGTGCGTCCTGGCCGTCGCGCACCAGCCGCGCAGCGCGCCGCTGCCCGTGCTTGGCATCGGCATAGCGCAAGGTGTCGGCGCCGCCGAGCCCCAACAGTCCCTCGATGCGGGCGAGCACATCGTTGGAAGGCGCGTCGTAGGCGGCCGCGCGAAAGAGGATGCCGGTGCGCTCCGGCCCGCTGCCCTCCAGGGCGCCGCCGGTGCCGAACGGGACGCAGCTGGCAAAGGGGAAGGACGGCATCAGTGCGCGCAGAGCCTCGCGGATGTCCAGGGACGCGTCCCGCGGCAGCCAGGCCACCGCCAGCAAGGACCAGGGCAGTTCGGCCTTGAGGATCTTGACGGCCGCGTGCTTGAGTTCGGGCTGCTTCGAATCGGGGCAGAAGGCCGGCGTCGTGAGCGCATTGACGCCGGCCAATGGCTCGCCGGTGCTGGAGCGGCCGCTGAGATATTCGCCGCCCCAGTGCATGGCGATGAACGCCTGGCTCATCCCCACCTCGGCGCTGGCCGCGACGGGCAGCACGATCGAGCCGCGCCGCGAGGTGACGTGCACCAGGTCGCCCTCCTTCAACTGGCGGCGCGCCATGTCCTGCGCATGCATCTGCACCGTCGGCTCCGCTGCGTGGCCGAACAGGCGGCCCAGCGTGCCGGTGCGGCTCATGCCGTGCCACTGGTCGCGCAGGCGGCCGGTGTTGAGCGAGAACGGAAAGCGCGCCTCGCGGGCTTCGGCCACCGGCTTGTAGGCGACGTCGGCAAAGCGCGCGCGGCCGTCGGGCGTGGCGAACACGCCGTCTTCGTAGAGGCGCGCACGGCCGGTGGTCTCGCCTTCGCGCAGCGGCCACTGCTGCGGCGCGGCCTCGAGCATCGCGTAGCTCATGCCGGTGATGTCGAGATCGCGGCCGCGCGTGGATTCGCGGTGCTCGTTCCACACGGCTTCCGCACTCGCATAGGGGAACAGCGTGTTCGCACGCGCCAGCCGTGTTTCGAGCCGGCGCGCGAAATCCATCGCGATGGCCCAGTCGTCGCGCGTCTCGCCCGGTGCCGCGACGGCCGGCCGCACCCGCGAGACGCAGCGCTCGCTGTTGGTGACGGTGCCGTTCTTCTCGCCCCAGGTGGTGGCCGGCAGCAGCAGGTCGGCGAAGTCGCAGGTGGCGGTGGTCGAGAAGGCTTCCTGCACGACCACGAATTCGCAGCGTTCGAGCGCGCGGCGCACGGTGGCCTGGTCGGGCATCGACTGCGCGGGGTTGGTGCAGGCGATCCAGAGCGCGCGGATCTCGCCGTCGGCGGCGGCCTGGAACATCTCGACTGCGGTCTTGCCGGGCTTCTCCGGCACCGAAGGCACGCCCCAGAGAGCGGCGACCTCGGCACGATGCTGGGGGTTGGCGAGGTCGCGGTGCGCCGACAGCAGGTTGGCCAGGCCGCCCACTTCGCGGCCGCCCATCGCGTTGGGCTGCCCGGTCAGCGAGAAGGGGCCGGCGCCGGGCCTGCCGATCTGCGCCGTCGCGAGGTGCAGATTGATCAGTGCCGCATTCTTGGCGGTGCCCGACGACGATTGGTTGAGGCCCTGGCAGTAGAGGCTCAGCGTCGCGGCCGAGGTGGCGAACAGGCGCGCGGCCTGCAGCAGGTCGTCCTTGGAGATGCCGCAGACCTGCGCCACGCGATCGGGCGTGCAGTCGCGCACGGTGGCCTTGAGCGCCTCGAAGCCGCTGGTGTGGGCGGCGATGTAGCGCGCATCGGTCCAGCCTTCCCACAGCATCAGGTGCAACATGCCGTTGAAGAGCATCACGTCGGTGCCCGGCTGGATGGCCAGGTGCAGGTCGGCGATCTCGCAGGTGTCGGTGCGGCGCGGATCGGCCACGACGATCTTCATCGCCGGGTTGGCCGCCTTCGCATCCTCGATGCGGCGGAACAGGATCGGATGGGCCCAGGCGGTGTTGCTGCCGGCGATGAACAGGCACTCGGCGTGCTTCAGGTCGTCGTAGCAGGCCGGCGGCGCGTCGGCGCCCAGCGTTTTCTTGTAGCCGGCCACCGCGCTGCTCATGCACAGGCGCGAATTGGTGTCGATGTTGTTGGTGCCGATCAGGCCCTTGGCCAGCTTGTTGAAGACGTAGTAGTCCTCGGTGAGCAACTGGCCCGAGACGTAGAAACCGACGGCGTTCGGGCCTTGCTCGCGCACGACCTGGGCGAACTTGTCGGCGGCCGTGTCGAGCGCAGTGTCCCAGCCGACGGCCTCGGGCGCCACACCGCGCTCGGCACGCCGCATCGGCTGCAACAGCCGCGTCTGCCGCGTGACCGCCGCGCTGGCGGTCAGGTGCAGCGTCGAGCCCTTGGTGCACAGGCGGCCGAAGTTGGCCGGGTGCTCCGGGTCGCCGCGCACGCCGGTGATCTGCGCGCCATCGGATTCGATGATCACGCCGCAGCCGACACCGCAGTACGGGCAGGTGGAGCGTGTTTCGTTCATGGCATGCCTTCAGGCTGCGACGGAGCGCTTCGGTCCCGCGACGGGGCGTTCGAGATCGGTGGCATGCGTCGCGAGTTCGCCTGCATCCAGATGGACCACACCGTCCGCGACCTTCACCGCGAAGCGCGGCGTGCATCCTTCATCCGGCGATTTCGCGCAGCCGTCGTCGAGCCCGATCGCCCAGTTGTGCAGCGGGCAGGCCACGCTGGTGCCGAACACGATGCCCTGGCTCAGCGGGCCGCCCTTGTGCGGGCAGCGGTCGAGCAAGGCGAAGACCTGGTTCTCGGCATTGCGGAATACCGCCACGTCCACGCCCGCAGGTCGTGCAACGCGTCGCGCGCCGAGCACGGGGATGTCGTCGATGCGGCAGATGACTTTCCATTCACTCATGGGGGTCTCTCTAGGTTTTGAGGTTGGAATACAGGCCGGTGATGCGATCCATGATCGCCAGCAGGTTCTCGCTGGTGACGAACACGTCGGACATGAGCTTGGGCGACGCGCTCGCGCCTTCCAGACGCTGAAGGCCGTGGTTGAAGAACACCCACTGCGCGTCGGCCAGCACCAGCTCCTCCTTGATCTGCGTCGTGACCTCGGGCGCACTGCGCAGGGTTTCGAGTGCTGCAACGAACTCCGAGCGCGCCTTGGCGATCTCGGCCGCACTGCCCGTCGGGTCGATCTGCAGGGCACTGGCCAGGTAGAACTTGGCCATGCGTTGCGACAGCATGCGCTGGCGGCCCGCGATGTTGACCAGCTTGCCCACCGACTTGCCCGAGGCCGCTTCGTACTGCACCGTGCCCTGGTGCGCCAGGGCGAGCACGGCAGCATCCAGCTTGACGACCTTTGCCGCTTCGCTCTTGCCGGGTGTGGGGCCCGTCAGTTCTCTCTTGAAATCGTTCCAGGCACCGTCGAGCGTGTCGTAGGTGCCGCGGATGGTGGGGGTAGGCGCGAAGGTCTTGAGCTCCACCAGTTGGCGGTCGAACAGGGCGATGGACCGGTCCAGCACCTGCTGGGCGTTGCGCGTCTCCACTTTTTGCACCAGCGCCAGGTAGGCCTTGCTCGCACGCTGCGAGAGCATGCGCTGGCGCCCCGCCTTGTTGATGGCGTCGTTGAGGTCGGCCACCTGGGCGCGTGCGCCCAGGCCGATCAGGGCGGTCGAGGCGATGAAGAGCCGTCTTTTCAAACCACTTCTCCGGCTTGCGGTTTTCATGCCGCCAGCGGCGTGAACTGCCGCACGTCGACCGAGGCCTGGCTCGACTCGAACCACGGATCGGGTTCGCCGTCGAGTGCAAACTGCAGTCGCTCCCACAGCGCCTTGCGGCCTTCGGCGTCCTCGAGAATCTTCTTCTTCACATAGTCCAGGCCCACACGGCCGATGTAGTGCACCGTGCGCTCGAGGTACCAGCCCTCTTCGCGGTAGAGCTGCAGGAACGCCCCCGCGTACTCCATCACTTCCTCGGAGGTCTTGACCTTCACGAGGAACTGCGCCACCTCGGTCTTGATGCCGCCGTTGCCGCCCACGTAGAGTTCCCAGCCCGAGTCGACGCCGATCACGCCCACGTCCTTGATGCCGGCCTCCGCGCAGTTGCGCGGGCAGCCCGAGACCGCGAGCTTGACCTTGTGCGGCGAGTACATGGCCCACAGCGCGCGCTCGAGGTCCTTGCCCATCTGCGTCGAGTCCTGCGTGCCGAAGCGGCACCACTCGCTGCCGACGCAGGTCTTCACCGTGCGCAGCGACTTTGCGTAGGCAAAGCCCGAGGGCATGCCGATGTCCTTCCAGACGTTCTCCAGGTCTTCCTTCTTCACCCCTAGGAGGTCGATGCGCTGTCCACCGGTGACCTTGACGGTCGGGATCTTGTACTTGTCGGCCGCGTCCGCAATGCGGCGCAGTTCGTCGGGCGTGGTGTGGCCGCCCCACATGCGCGGGATCACCGAATAGGTGCCGTCCTTCTGGATGTTGGCGTGGCTGCGCTCGTTGATGAAGCGGCTCTGCGGGTCGTCCTTGGCCTCCTTGGGCCAGGTCGAGATCAGGTAGTAGTTGACGGCCGGGCGGCAGGTCGCGCAGCCGTTGGGCGTGCGCCAGCCGAGGCCGCGATAGACCTCATCGTGCGTGAGCCAGTGTTCCTTGCGGATCGCGTCGCGCACGTCCTGGTGGCTGGCGTCGGTGCAGCCGCAGACCGCCTTCTTCTTCGGCGTGGCCGAGTAGTCGCCGCCGGCGGTGAACATCAGGATCTGTTCCACCAGCCCGGTGCACGAGCCGCAGGAGGCGCTGGCCTTGGTGTGCTTCTTGACCTCTTCGAGCGTGAACAGGCCCTTGTCCTTGATGGCCTTGCAGATGGTGCCCTTGCTGACGCCGTTGCAGCCGCAGACCTCGGCGTCGTCGGGCATGCTGGCGGCCTTGCTGTGGCCTTCGTGGCCGGTGTCGCCGATGTTCGATTCGCCGAACATCAGCTTGTCGCGGATGTCGCTCACGCTGCGGCCGTCGCGCAGCAGCTTGAAGTACCAGCTGCCGTCGACCGTGTCGCCGTAGAGGCAGGCGCCGACCAGCTTGTCGTCCTTGATCACCAGCTTCTTGTAGACGCCGCCGAAGGGGTCGCTCATCACGATCTCCTCGGTGCCTTCGCCGCCCATGAACTCGCCGGCGCTGAAGAGGTCGATGCCCGTCACCTTGAGCTTGGTCGAGGTCAGCGATCCGAGGTAGCGGCCGATGCCGAACTGCGCGAGATGGTTGGCCGCCACCTTGGCCTGCTCGAACAAGGGTGCGACCAGCCCGTAGGCGATGCCGCGGTGGGCCGCGCATTCGCCCACCGAGTAGATGCGCGCGTCGGTCACGGTCTGCATGGTGTCGGTGACCACGATGCCGCGGTTGCAATGCAGGCGCATCTTCTCGGCCAGCTCGACGTTGGGCCGGATGCCCACGGCCATCACGACCAGGTCGGCCGCGACCTCGGTGCCGTCCTTGAAGTGGATGGCCGCAACGCGTCCTTCATCGTTGCCGACCAGCTCCTGCGTCTGCGCGCCGATCAGGAACTTGAGCCCGCGGTCTTCCAGCGACTTCTGCAGCAGCTTGCCCGCCACGTCGTCGAGCTGGCGCTCCATGAGCCAGGGCATGACATGCACTACGGTCACGTTCATGCCGCGCAGCATCAGGCCGTTGGCCGCTTCCAGGCCCAGCAGGCCGCCGCCGATGACCACCGCGTTCTTGTGCGTCTTCGCGGTCTCGATCATGTAGTCGGTGTCGGCGATGTCGCGGTAGGCGATCACGCCCTTCAGGTCCTTGCCCGGGACGGGCAGCATGAAGGGGTTGGAGCCGGTGCACATCAGCAGGCGGTCGTAGGCGGCCTCGGTGCCGTCCTCGGCCCGCACGATGCGCTTGACGCGATCGACCTCGACCACCTTCTTGCCGGCGTGCAGCGTGATGTTGTTCTCGGCGTACCACTCCCAGCTGTTGAGCACGATCTCGTCGACCGTCTGCTCGCCGGCGAGCACCGGCGACAGCAGGATGCGGTTGTAGTTGGGATGCGGCTCGGCGCCGAAGACGGTGATGTCGTAGAGATCGGGCTCGATCTTCAGCAGCTCTTCGAGCGTGCGCACGCCGGCCATGCCGTTGCCGACCATCACGAGTTTCATCTTCTTCATGGGGTGGGACCTTTCAAGCAAAGAGGGGGCTCGCGGCTTGCGCGGACAATCGCGCGCCATGAGCTTCGAAGTAGAGATCGGCTACAGCAGCCACCGCGGGCCGCGCCCGCAGAACGAGGACTTCGCCGGCGCGGTGCATGCGCCGCGCGGCGAGGAGTCGCGCGGGCTGATCGCGGCGATCGCCGACGGCGTTTCTTCGGGCGGCCACGGGCTGGAGGCGGCGCAGACCACCGTCATCGGCCTTCTGGGCGACTACTTCGCCACACCCGACACCTGGGAGCCGACGGTCGCGATGGACCGACTGATCGCCGCCCAGAACGCCTGGCTGGCCGATCACAACCGGCGCCGCCGCCAGGACAGCGCCATGACCACGCTGACCGCCCTGGCCCTGCACGGGCAGAGCTACACGTTGGCCCATGTGGGCGACACGCGCGCCTGGCGCGTGCGCAAGGGCGAGGGCGCGGCCATGCAGTTGAGCGTCGACCATGCGCTGGACCATCCCGACCTGCGCAGCCGCCTGACGCGCGCGGTGGGCCTCGACGACCACGTGCGCGTCGACTACATGCAAGGCGAGCTGCGCATCGGCGACTGCTTCGTGCTCAGCACCGACGGCGTGCACGGCGTGCTGAAGCCTGCGCGCGTGGCCGAGCTCGCGCTGGCCACCAATGCGCAGCAGGCCAGCGACGCGCTGGTCGACGCGGCGATCGCCGCCGGCACCCGCGACAACGCCACCGCGCTCGTCATCCGCGTGCTCGGGCTGGATGCGCGCCAGCTGCACGACGAGCTGGGCGATGCGCGCCGCCTGGATCCGCCCGCGGCGCTGAAGGTGGGCGAGGTGCTGGACGGCTACGCGATCACCGCGCTGGTCGCCGACACCGGCGTGCACCGGCTCTACCAGGCGCGCCATGTGCCCACCCGCGCGCTGGTCGCGCTCAAGACCCTGCACCCTTCGCGCGCCAGCGACCCCGAGGAGCGCGCCATGCTGGCGCACGAGGCCTGGCTGGGCCTGCGCGTGGGCGGGCGCGGCGAGCCCGGCTTCGTGCGCGTGCACGAACGCGCCGACGACGCCAGCGCGCTCTACACCGTGTTCGACTGGCATGGCGGTCGCACCGTCGAACAGATGTTGCGCTCGGGCATGCGCCCGGCCGTGGCGGAGGTGGTGGCCGCCGCGGTCCAGATCTGCAAGAGCCTGGGCCGGCTGCACCGCCACGGCGTGGTGCATCGGGACATCAAGCCCGGCAATCTGCACCTGGGCGACGACGGCTGCTGGCGCATCCTCGACCTGGGCGTGGCGCTCTCGGGCCGCGAGGGCGCGGCGCAGCGCGAGCTGCATGCCGGCACGCCCAGCTTCATGAACCCCGAGCAATGGGAGGGCGTCGCGCCCGATGCCAGCAGCGACCTGTTCGCCCTCGGCGTGGTGCTGTACCAATGGCTGGGCGGGCGCCTGCCTTACGGCGAGATCGAGCCCTACCAGATCGCCCGCTACCGGCGCGATCCCGTAGCGCTCTCGCGCATCCGGCCGGACGTGCCGATCTGGCTCGACCATCTGGTGCGCAAGGCGGTGGCGCGCGATCCGCGGCAGCGCTTCGAGACCGCCGAGGAGATGCTGCTGGCGCTCGAACGCGGCGCGGCCCGCCCGGTCGGCGCGCCGGCCGCCACGCCGCTGGTGCGGCGCGATCCGGCCCTGCTGTGGAAGATCGCGCTGGCCGCGTCGCTGCTCTTCAACGCGCTGCTCGTCTACTGGCTGCTGTTCCTGCCGCGCTGAGCGCAGGAGGGAGGAGGGGTGGCGCATGGGCATCACCGTCCGGCGCTGCGGCGCAGCGGCCGGACCGGCCGGTCGCCCTCGCCGGCTGGATCGACCGGCGTGCTGCGTGCGCGGCCGCCCTTCTCGGCCCAGGTCCGCGTCCAGCGGATCTGCATGACCCGCATGACGCCCAGCATCACCAGGGCCAGCACTGCAAACAGCATGAAGCCCCACATGTAGGTGCCCAGGTACTGCTTCGACAGGCCCATCGCATTGGGCACCAGGCCGCCGCCCAGCGCGCCGATCTCGCCGATCATCGAGCCGGCCACGGCCGTGGTCGTCGGCCAGCGCAGCGGCACCAGCTGGAACAGCGCGCCGTTGCCCGCGCCCAGGGCGGCAAAGCACACCATCAGCAGCAGCGTGGTGATCGCGAGCGAGCCGGAGGAGAGCCCGATCAGCGCCAGCGAGACCGCCGACACCACCAGCACCAGCGTCAGCGTGTTGACGCCGCCCCAGCGGTCGGAGATCCAGCCGCCCATCACGCGCACCGCCGCGCCCATGAACGCGGCCAGCATCGTCAGCTGGCCCGCCTGCACCTTGCTCACGCCGAACTGGTCGTAGTAGTAGGAGGGCAGGAAGGTGGTGAGGCCGATGAAGCCGCCGAAGGTGACGCCGTAGATCAGGCTGAAGGCCCAGCCGTCCTTTTCGAACAGGCAGGCCACGTGCTCGCGCAGGCCGGCGTGGCTGTCGACGTCGGGCGGCTCCTGCGCGAACAGCACCATCACCGCCATCGGCAGCAGGATGGCCACCGCCGCGACGCCGTAGACGGCCTGCCAGCCGAGCCATTGCGCCAGCGGCGGCGCGACCAGCACCGACAGCGCCGTGCCCACGTTGCCGGCGCCCACCAGCCCCATCGCCAGGCCCTTGTTCTGCGGCGGGAAGGAGCCCGAGCCCAGCGACAGGGCCACGCCGAAGCTGGCGCCCGCGATGCCCAGCAGCACGCCCATGGCCAGCAGGTCGTTGAAGCTGTGCACCATGAAGAAGCCGAACAGCATCGCCACCGCGATCAGCCCCATCTCCACCAGCGTGGCGTTCTTGCGCCCGATGTACTGCGACAGGATGCCGAGCGGAAAGCGCATCAGCGCGCCGGCGATGATCGGGATCGACAGCATCAACCCCATCTGCGCGGGATTCAACTGGAAGGCCTCGCCGATAAAGGGCGCCATCGCACCGTTCAGCACCCAGATGCAGCACGAGAACATGAAGTAGAAGAAGGCCGCGAAGAGGGTGGGTGCGTGCCCGGAGCGCAGGAATGATTTGAAGCTGGACATGGCGGTGGCAATGCGTAAAGCATCCGCACAGCCGTGGCGCGGCTGCGTGGATGGGCGATGAATAGGAGTTTCCCGCCGGGAGCCGGCGGAATGGATGGGCGGTGAGCGAGTCCCTGCCGGGACCCGGGTCGGCGCGGAGGCCGAGGACTTCACCAAAGCGGTGCTTCGTTACACCGTGCCTTCCCTTACGCAAGATGCGTGCCTGCCGCGAGAGGCTCGCTTCGCCTATGCTGCGCTCGCCCCCCTCGTTCGCGACCCAACTTCCATGATTCGACTCTTGCTCGTCTTGCCTGACTCCGATGCCGAGGTGCTGAGCCAAGTGCTGGCGGGCGCGGATGCCGCCGCCATCGGCTTCAGCACCTGCGACACGATGGTGCAGGAGGCCGCCATGCTCGCACCGCAACAGGTGCTGATCCACAGGCCCGCATCGATCCCTGACCTGCAGGCCGCCCTGCATACCTGGGCTGGCGCTCCGCCGCATCCGGTCGTGGTGATCAGCGAGCCGCTGTCGCCAGAAGTGCATGAGGCGCTCGTCGAGCTGGGCGTGCACGCCTGGTCGTGCGCCGAAACCCTGGATGCACAGAGCCTGCGCGCCGTGCTGGCGCGCGCGCAGGCGCGCTGGCAACGCGAGGCTGCGCTGCGCGACACGCTGGCGCGCTCGCTCGCCCATCTCGACGAGCGCAAGTGGGTGGACCGCGCCAAGGGGCTCCTGATGTCGGCGCGCGGCATCGGCGAGGACGCCGCGTTCGGCATGCTGCGCGGTGCAGCGATGCACGCCAACCTGCGGGTCGGTGAACTCTCGCGTTCGGTGGTCGAGGCGGCCCAGTGGGCCGAGGCGATCAACCGTGCCGGGCAGTTGCGCATGCTCTCGCAGCGCCTGGTGCGCCTGGCGGCGCAGGCGCTCGCGGATGTGGATGCGCGGCGCAGCCGCAGCCTGCGCGCGCAGTCGGTCGAGCGGGTCAAGGACAACCTCGATCACCTGGCTTCCCTCCCGCTGGATCCGACCTCGATGCAGGCGCTGGCGGCCGTGCGCTCGGCATGGGATGCCATGGATGCGGCGCTGTCCTCGCGGCTGTCCGCGGCCTCGCTGACCGCCATCGACGCCAGCGGCGAAGACCTGCTGGTCGCGGCCGAGGCGCTCACCGACGTGCTCGAATCCTCCGCGGGCCGCAGGGCCTTGCGCATCGTCAATCTCTGCGGGCGGCAGCGCATGCGCGCCCAGCGCCTGGCCAAGGACGCGCTGCTCGCCGCGATGCTGCCCGAGGGCGCGTGGAGCGCGCGCCTCGCGCCCACCATGGACACTTTCGAGGCCTCGCTGCTGGAGCTGGAGCGCGCGCCGCTGAGCTCGCCCGAGATCCGCGACGCGCTCCATGGCGCCCGCGACGAATGGCTGCGGCTGGTGCGCGGCGTGCGCCATGCCGACCGGGCCGAGGGGCGCGCCGATCTGGTGCGCGCCAGCGAGGTGCTGGCCGATACCTTCGACCGGCTCACCGCCTCGTACGAACACAGCCTGCAGGTCATCATGTCCTGAGCCTGTGTTCGGCCTGCTCGCTCAGGCCGCAACCTTCTCCACGTGCGCCTGGCGCGTGTAGAGAAAGTCGATTACGGCCTTGCGGGCGTGCACGTAGACGGGGTCTTCCGCGAGCTCGACGCGGTTGCGCGGGCGCGGGATGTCGACTGCCAGCACCTCGCCGATGGTGGCGGCCGGGCCGTTGGTGAGCATGACGATGCGGTCCGACAGGAGCACCGCCTCGTCGACGTCGTGCGTGACCATCACCACCGTGCTGTGCGTTTTCTGCACGATGGCCAGCAGCTCGTCCTGCAACTTGGCGCGCGTCAGCGCGTCGAGGGCGCCGAAGGGCTCGTCCATCAGCAGCACCTTGGGTTCCATCGAGAGGGCGCGCGCAATGCCCACGCGCTGTTTCATGCCGCCGGAGATTTCGCCGGGGCGCTTCTGCGCGGCCGGCGTGAGGCCGACCAGCGCGAGCGCCGCTTCGGTGCGCGCCCTGAGCTGCGCCTTGTTCTCGGTCGAAGCGAACACGCGCTCGACGGCGAGGTAGACGTTCTCGTAGCAGGTGAGCCAGGGCAGCAGCGAATGGTTCTGGAACACCACCGCGCGCTCGGGCCCCGGGCCCTTGATCTCGCGGTTGGCGCACAGCAGCACGCCCTGCGTGGGCGTGGTGAGGCCGGCGATCAGGTTCAGCAGCGTGGACTTGCCGCAGCCCGAATGCCCGATCAGCGTGATGAACTCGCCCTTGGCCACCTGCAGGTTGATGTCGCGCAACGCGAGGAAGCTGCCCTTGGGCGTCTTGAAGCGCTGTTCGACGTCGTGGATTTCGATGTACTTCATGATGGACCGATCGTCCTGAGCTTGTCGAAGGGTCATGCCTTCACCTCTTCGAACGTGAATGCGGTGGCGATCCGGATCAGCGCGAACTCGAGCACGAGCCCGACCATGCCGATGACGAAGATCGCGATGATGATGTTGGCGACGTTGAGGTTGTTCCACTCGTCCCAGACCCAGAAGCCGATGCCGACGCCGCCGGTCAGCATCTCGGCCGCCACGATCACCAGCCAGGCGGTGCCGACCGCGAGGCGCACGCCGGTCAGCATGTAGGGCAGCACGGCGGGGAACAGGATCTTGGTGAGGATCTTCCACTCGGAAAGATTGAGCACGCGCGCCACATTCATGTAGTCGCTGGGCACGCGCTGCACGCCCACCGCGGTGTTGATGATCATGGGCCAGATCGAGCAGATGAAGATGGTCCAGATCGCGGCCGGGTTGGCGCCCTTGAAGACCAGGAGGCCGATCGGCAGCCAGGCCAGCGGCGACACCGGTCGCAGCAGGCTGATCAGCGGATTGAACATGCGCGAGAGGAACTCGAAGCGACCGATCGCGAAGCCGGCCGGGATGCCGACCGCGGCGGCCAGCCCGAAGCCGAGCGCCACGCGCTGGAGCGACGAGAGCACGTTCCAGCCCACGCCCTGGTCGTTGGGGCCCTTGCTGTAGAAGGGATCGCTGAACACGGTCAGCGCCTGTTGCCAGACGGCGGCCGGCGACGGGAAGCCGGTGGTGCTTTTCAGCGCCACGAGTTCCCAGATCAGGACCAGCAACGCAAAGCCAAGGATCGGCGGCAGCACGCGCAGCCAGATCCAGCTGAAGTCGCGCGGGGCGCGGGGCGTGGTCTCTTCCTGCGCGGGCTCTGCAGGCGGGACGGAGGCGGCCGCGGACTTCCTGGCGGCTGCCGGCGTGGCGAGCTGCCCCTGGGCAGCCTCGAGCGGGGAGTGAAAGACGGCACTGACCATGGCGGGCTCCTCAGGCATTGACCTTGAACGACTCGGCGTACTTCTTCGGATCCTTGCCGTCCCACACCACGCCGTCGATCAGCTTGCTGCTGCGCATCGTGTCCTTGGGAACGGAGGTCTTGGTCGCGGCTGCAGCCTGCTTGTAGATGTCGATGCGGTTGATCTCCGTGGCCACCTTGAGGTAGTCCGGATGCTCCTTCAGCAGGCCCCAGCGCTTGTGCTGCGTGAGGAACCACATGCCGTCGGAGAGGTAGGGGAAGGTCGCCGCGCCGTCGTTGTAGAACTTCATGTGGTTCGGGTCGTCCCAGTTCTTGCCCAGGCCGTTGGTGTAGCGGCCCAGGATGCGCTGGTTGATGGCGTCCACGCTGGTGTTGACGTAGCTCTTGTCGGCGATGGTTTCGGCCATCTTGTTCTTGTTCTGCAGACCGGCGTCGATCCACTTCCCGGCTTCGAGAATCGCGGCCGTCACGGCGCGCGCCGTGTTGGGGTATTTCTTGACGAAGTCGCCGGTGGTGCCGAGCACCTTCTCGGGATGGTCCTTCCAGATGTCCTGCGTGGTGACGGCCGTGATGCCGATGCCGTCCATGATCGCGCGCTGGCCCCAGGGCTCGCCGACGCAGTAGCCGTCCATGTTGCCCACGCGCATGTTGGCAACCATCTGCGGCGGCGGCACGGTGATGACCTTGGCATCCTTCAACGGGTTGACGCCGTTGGCGGCCAGCCAGTAATAGAGCCACATCGCGTGGGTGCCGGTCGGGAAGGTGTGGGCGAAGGTGTATTCGCCTTTCTCCTTCGCCATCACCTTGGCCAGCGAGGCGCCGTCGACCGCGCCCTTGTCGGCCAGTTTCTTCGACAGCGTGATCGCCTGGCCGTTGTTGTTGAGGGTCATCAGGATGGCCATGTCCTTCTTCGGCCCGGCGGTGCCGAGGTGCACGCCGTAGATCAGGCCGTAGAGCACGTGGGCGAAGTCGAGCTCGCCATTGACCAGCTTGTCGCGCACACCGGCCCAGCTGGCTTCCTTGCTCGGCACGATCTTCACGCCGTACTTCTTGTCGATGCCGAGCACCGAGGCCATGACGACGCTGGCGCAGTCGGTCAGCGGGATGAAGCCGATCTTGACTTCCTCCTTTTCTGGCTTGTCCGAGCCTTGGGCCCAGACGGCTGCGCGCAGGGCGGGGTCGAGCCCGACCGCGCCGATGGCGGCGGCTTGCAGCACGCGGCGGCGATTCAACTTCGGTTTCAGCAAATCGGTCATGGGGCGAGCTCCGGAATGAAGAAAAGACAAAAAGCACAAAACAAAAAAGGCGTCCCGACCACGCACGGGCCGCTCGATAACGAGCCCTTGCGGGATGGGGACGCCTTTGTCCGGTTCGGTGGGTCGCACCCGCCGTTGGATGCCACCTGCCTGAAGACCCTTGCAGGTCTATGCAGGTTTGTTAAGCAAACTGCGTGCCAGCAGTTCAGAGGGGTGGTTTGCTATCAAATCGATAGCCTCCGAAGTCCGCGTCGTGAGGCAAGAGGCGCCGAATCCCTTGAACTGCGATCGAAGCACAGTTGTTGTGCAGCGCACCAATTCAGGTGCGAGGCGCCCGGGACGCCGGCTCGCCGGGCAGGTATTCGGCCATCGAGAGCACCGATTCGGCGACGTCGACCAGCCTGCGGTTCTGGCTCATGGCTGTCTGGCGCAGCATCTTGTGCGCCTCCTCCTCGCTGAGGCGGCGGTGTGCCATCAGCAGGCCCTTGGCGCGTTCGACCAGCTTGCGCTCGTTCAGGGCCGCGCGCACGGTGTCGAGTTCGTCGCTCATCGCCTGCAGCCGGTGCGACTGCTCCTGCACCATCTCCAGAATCGATCGCTCGAGCTGCCGGCCATAGGGCGTGGCTGAACCCATGGTTTGCGGGTGGCCCGGCGCGTCTGCAGCGGGCTGCTCGTCGAAGAAGACTGCCGCCGGTGTACCCGCCTCGCGCGCCAGCTTGGCCAGCAGCACGTCATGGGCCTGCAGCTCGGCCCGGGCCTGGCTCGTTTTCTGTTCGCAGATCCGGCGCAGGTCGGCGGCCAGGCGCTCTTCGATCGATTGCATGGCGTCGATGCGCCGGCTGCAGCAGTCGAACCAGGTCTGGCTCAGTTCGGTATCGAGTGCCACGCCGGCGGGTGCCGCGCAGGCGATGCGGCGCAGCCGTTCCTGCTCCGCCAATTGGGCGGGGGATTGACTGCTGCGCCAGAGCTCGGCGATGCGCGCGCCCGAGAACTCGGCGAAGACCTGGAAGCAGCGCTCCTGCGATTCGATCAGATGCAGCCATTGCTGCTGGCGCGCGCTGTCGTTGTGGCCCGAGGCGAAGGCCGCGGCGCCGCAGGCGCGCTCCTGGCCGGCGAACTCCTTGCCCTGCATGAAATTGAACATGGCCACCAGCTGACGAGAGATTTCCGGGTCGGTGGCGCCGTCCGCGGCCTCGAACACGACTGCGAGCAGCCCTGCGATCAGCTTGACGAAGGCGGCCGTCGCCTCAGCCGGGCTGAGCTCCAAGGCGCCGACGCGACGGCGCAGCTCGGGCAGGCCCTCGAGGCCCGGCAGCACCCAGGCGATGCGGCTGAACAGGCGCGCACCGTTGCCGATGCGGCCCGCGTCGGCCTCGAGCTGATCGAACGAAGCGCGCACCGCCTCTTCCACGCGCAGGCATTCGGCGATCTGCTCGCTGCGCTGCGAGACGAAACGGTGGCCACGCGACGCCAGCAGCACGTTCGAGATGCCGCGTTCGCGCTGCAGCGCATGGACCAGGCGGCCGATCGTGCCGACCAGCGCGCTGGTGCGGGCGAGCTGCTCCAGCGCGTCGATTTCGCAGCGCAGGGCGGCCATCAGAAAGCTCAGTCCGGATTTCATCGTGGGGCGGCATGGCTGAAGAGCCATCCTAAGGACATGCAGCAACATCCGTGCCCCGACATCGTGCGCACCCTACACTCGTCGCATGTTTGTATTGGGAATCGAATCGTCCTGCGACGAGACCGGCGTGGCCCTGGTCGAATCCGGCGCGAGCGGCTTGCCGCGCCTGGCCGCGCACGCGCTCCACAGCCAGATCGCGATGCACCAGGCCTATGGCGGCGTGGTGCCCGAGCTGGCCAGCCGCGACCACATCCGGCGCGTGCTACCCCTGGCGCAGACGGTGTTGTCCGAGGCCGCCCGCTCCCTGCCCGAGATCGACGTCGTCGCCTACACGCGCGGGCCGGGGCTGGCCGGCGCGCTGCTGGTGGGCGCCGGCGTGGCCTGTGCACTGGGCGCGGCGCTTGGCAAGCCGGTGCTGGGCGTGCATCACCTGGAAGGCCACCTGCTGTCGCCCTTTCTCAGTGCCGATCCGCCCGAGTTCCCCTTCGTCGCGCTGCTGGTCTCGGGCGGTCACACGCAACTGATGCGGGTCGACGGCGTGGGGCGCTACGAGCTGCTCGGCGAGACCATCGACGACGCAGCAGGCGAAGCCTTCGACAAGAGCGCCAAGCTGATGGGCCTGCCCTATCCTGGCGGCCCCTGGCTCGCCAAGCTGGCGGAGGAGGGCGACGCCGCGGCCTTCAAGCTGCCGCGGCCCCTGCTGCACAGCGGCGACCTCGACTTCTCCTTTGCCGGCTTGAAGACGGCGGTGCTGACGCAGGCCAGGAAACTCGGCGGCGAGCTCGAAGCGCGCAAGGCCGATCTGGCCGCCTCGACCCAGGCCGCGATCGTCGACGTGCTGCTGAAGAAATCACTGGCCGCCATCGAGCAGACCGGGCTGGACCGGCTGGTGGTGGCCGGGGGCGTGGGTGCCAACCGGGCTTTGCGCGAACAGCTCAATGCGGCATGCGCGAAGCGCGGCGTGCGCGTGCACTACCCCGAGCTGCACCTGTGCACCGACAACGGCGCCATGATCGCGATGGCCGCCGCGATGCGCCTGCAGGCCGGCCTGGGGCAGGCGAGCGAGCGCTATGCCTTCGACGTCAAGCCGCGATGGCCACTGGCTTCGCTCTGCGCGCCGGAGCCGGAGTTCGGGTAGTCGCGCCTTTCTTGCCGTGCGAGGGCAGCGGCAGCACCTCGAGCACCTTGCGCCAGAGTTGCGACCACTGCGGCCAGTCGTGGCCGCCTTCGATCGTGAACACGCGCCCGGCAGGCAAGGCCTCCGCCAGCAGGCGGTGATTGGCGGCGAAGCGGTCGGCGAGGCCGAAACCCAGGTACAGCGGCGGCAGGCCCTTGGCGGGCTTGGAGGCCGCGTACTGCTGAAGCCAGGGCCAGAGCTTGCGATCGACCTCCTGGTCCGGCGGCGGGCCTTCGGGCGCCTTCCAGGCGCGCAGGCCGCCGGCCTTGTGGATCTCGGCGCCGACCGGCCGCCGTCCGAGGTAGGGCGCCAGCGCCACGATGCCGTCGACGGCGCCGGGCTTGGCCAGTTCGTGGATCAGGGCGCCGAAACCGCCGATCGAGATGCCCACCAGCCAGATCGACTTGTAACCCGTCGCACGCTGCGGCCGGAGGATGTCGTGATGCAGCCGCTCGATGAAGGTCTGGTCGTAGTAGTACGACACGTCGGCGTCGACGAGCAGGGCGTCGGCCGCCAGATCCCGCTCCCTGACCGCGCTGATGAAGCCTTCGCGCTCGAACTCTTCAGGCTTCAGGAACGCGCCCGGCAGGAACACCAGCAAGGTGTCCGACCGTGAATCGTCGTGAGCAAGTTTCAAGTGCGTTTTCATGGCGCTTCGTCGAGCGCCCGAGACTTCTTTCTGCTGCCCGCAGTCAAGGTATCGAACGCCAATTAGGAGGAAAGCATTTGAAAAAAACGCCACAAATGTGACGTTCTCTGTACTTATTTTGAGTTCAGAAATGAATCAGGTCGGCAACAAAAAGTTACCGGCCCGATTACCTTCTTGCGTCTTCCAAGCTTCTGAAACAATTTCGTATCAGTTGATGGCGAGCTGGGCGGCGTTGCTGACGGGGACCAGCTTGCCCAATTTCAGAGTCAGTACGCCATTCTCGAGCTTGGCTTCGCTGGTGGCGACCTCGATGTCCTGCGGCAGTTCATAAGCGGCCTTGAATTGGCGTTTTGCATCTGCCTTGCTTTCGATGCGAACCACGGCACCTTCGATGCCGATCGTCAGGTCTTCGCGCGAGAAGCCCGGAACGTCCATCGTCAGCGTCCAGGTCTTTTCGTCCTGTTCGACATTGAGCGAGCGGCGCGCGGCGGAAAAGGCATCGTTCACGAAGCGCTCGAGGCGCTGGTCATAGGCGCGCGGCACGAAGCGGGCGGTGCGAATTGCGGGTGCAAAAAACATGATGGGAACTCCTGAATGAACACAATGGGGACAAGAATGTGTGTCCCTTACACTGCGCGGCGTTTCAAACAACACAAGTGCCGCTTGCCACCTCATCTAGGCGCGGCGGGAGGCGTTTCAAGATGAGTTTTTCCAGCTTTATTTGGCGCCGCAAGGCCTTGAAATTCGCCGCTATGGCGCTATGCGCGGCGGCGCTAGCGCCGGTGTATGCGCAGCCCGCGCCGCCGCCGATCCGGCTCGCGCTGATCGAGAGCATGAGCGGGCCCTTCGCCAACACCGGCGAAGCGGTGTTCCGCAACCTGCTGTGGGCCGTGGAGCGCGTGAATGCGCGCGGCGGCGTCAAGCTGCCCGGCGGCGCCCGCTTTCTGCAGCTGGACCGCTATGACAGCAAGGGCCAGAACGAGGAGGCGCTGTCGGCGCTGCGCGCGGCCATGGACGACGGCGCGCGCATCGTGCTGCAAGGGAATTCGTCGGCTACGGCGGCCGCACTGGTGGACGCCATCGAGAAGAACAACGAGCGCGACCCGTCGCGCCGCGTGCTGTTCCTCAACTACTCGGCGGTCGATCCGGTGCTCACCAACGAGCGCTGCAGCTTCTGGCACTTTCGCTTCGACGCGCATGCCGACATGCGCGTGACGGCGCTGATGGACGTGCTGAAGAACGACGCAGCGCTCAAGCGCGTCTACCTGATCGGGCAGGACTACAGCTTCGGCCAGGCCGTGCTGCGCGAATCGAAGCGGCAGCTCGGCGCGCTCCGGCCGGATGTGCAGATCGTCGGCGACGAGTTGCATCCGATGGGCCGCGTGAAGGACTTCGCGCCCTACGCCAGCAAGATCCTCGCGAGCGGCGCGCAGGCCGTGATCACCGGCAACTGGGGCAACGACCTCACGCTGCTGGTGAAGGCGGCGCGCGAGGCGGGTTTCAACGGCAGCTTCTACACCTTCTACGGCAACGCGCTCGGTGCGCCGGCGGCCATCGGCGATGCCGGCATCGGCCGCGTGGTCGCTGTGGCGGATTGGTTGCCGAACGTGCAGACGCGAGAGTCCGAAGCCTTCTACCGCGCCTTTCGCGAGCGCTTCCCCAAACCGGCCGAGGATTACGTGCACATGCGCATGCAGTTGCTGGTCGAGTCGCTGGCCCAGGCGGTCGAACGCGCCGGCAGCGTCGACACCGTGGCCGTGGCGCGCGCGCTCGAAAAGGCCGAGGTCACGCTGGCGGGCCAGAGCGGCCGCATGCGCGCCGCCGATCACCAGTTCCAGCAGGCCCTGGTGGTCGGCGTGATGGACAAGCAGGGCACGCCCGGCGTGAAGTTCGACGTCGAAGGCTCCGGCTACGGCTTCCGCGTCGTGAGGACAATCCCTGCAGAACGGGCCGAGATGCCCACCAGCTGCAAGATGCAGCGCTCCTGAATTTCCAAGGAACAGACACGATGCGCCAAGCCATCCACAACCTCGAAGCCTCCAAGATCCGTGAGGTCGCCAACGCCGGCCTGGGCCGCAGCGACGTGCTGGCCTTCTGGTTCGGCGAGAGCGACGAAGTGACGCCCGAGGTGATCCGCCAGGCGGCGATCGATTCGCTGCAACAAGGAGAAACCTTCTATACCCACAACCTGGGCCTGCCGGAACTGCGCGAGGCCGTTGCGCAGTACATGAGCGGGCTGCATCCGGCGATCGAGGCCTCGCGCATCGCCATCACCTCGGGCGGCGTCAATGCGCTGATGCTGGCGGTGCAGGCGCTGGTCGATGCGGGCGACGAAGTGGTCGCGGTCACGCCCGTGTGGCCCAACCTGACGGCGCAGCCCGCGATCCTCGGTGCGCGCGTGCGTTCCGTGCCGCTGGTGCCGAAGGCAGGGCAATGGACGCTCGACCTCGACGCGCTGCGCACCACGGTCACGCCGGCGACGAAGCTGCTCATCGTCAACGCGCCGAACAACCCGACCGGCTGGACCCTTGCGAGCGCGGAGCAGCAGGCGATCCTCGACCACTGCCGTCAGACCGGCACATGGATCCTGGCCGACGAGGTCTACGAGCGGCTCTATTTCGACGCCACGCCGAAGGGATGCGCGCCCAGCTTTCTGGACATCTCGACGCCGGACGACCGGCTCGTCGTCGCGCACAGCTTTTCCAAGAGTTTCCTCATGACCGGTTGGCGCCTCGGCTGGCTGGTGCTGCCGCCGGTGCTGATGGACGGCATGGGCAAGCTGATCGAATTCAACACTTCCTGCGCGAGCGTGTTCACCCAGCGCGCCGGCATCGCTGCGCTGGCGCACAGCCAGGAGATCACGCCGCGCGTGGTCGCGCACCTCAAGGCCTGCCGCGACACGCTGGTGCCCTTGCTCGCCGACATCCCGGGCGTCCAGGTGGCGCCCGCGCGCGGCGGCATGTACGCATTTTTCAAGCTCGAAGGCTTCGACGATTCGCTGGCGCTGGCCAAGCGCCTGGTGGCCGAGGCCGGGCTCGGGCTTGCGCCGGGGAGCGCTTTCGCACCCGAGGCGCAGGGCTGGCTGCGCTGGTGCTTTGCCTCGAAGGATCCGCAACGCCTGGTGCAGGGCGTCGAGCGGCTCAAGACCTGGCTGGCAGCCCGATAGTCGTTCGGGTTTTCATGCCAGGGATGCCACCGATCCGGCTTTGCCGGTCGGTCGGCATCGCCCCCGGTAGGGGGAAGGCGCGCGCGACACGAAGTGCGCGAAGCCCGGGGGCGGGTTATAATCCCAAGGCTTTGCATGCCGCAAGGCGCACGGCGGGTGCAGTTCCAGCGCCCGCCGCAAGTCAAACATTCCGGAACAGGAAAATCATCAAATGATCGCAGCCTCCATCAAGGCGGAAGTTGTCAAGGACAACGCCCGCGCCGCCAACGACACCGGCAGCCCCGAAGTGCAAGTCGCACTGCTGACCGCCCGCATCAACGAACTCACCCCGCACTTCAAGACGCACGCCAAGGACCACCATGGCCGCCGCGGCCTGCTGCGCATGGTGAGCCGCCGCCGCAAGCTGTTGGACTACCTCAAGTCCAAGGACGCCGACCGCTACACCGCGCTGATCGCCAAGCTGGGTCTGCGCAAGTAGGGCCGAATCGCATGCAAGAACGCCTGGGTTAGTCCGCTAGCTCAGGCGTTTTTTACTTCGGAGCCGCCAAAACAGAGCGAAGCTGTGTCATTCCAACGAAGTTCTCGCCGAATTTCTCTGGAATGGCATCGTGTTCTGGAAAGCGCTCCGGCCCCGCGGGGTCTGTGATCACCACAGGCAAACCCGCTAATCAAAACAGGAGCTAAACATGAGTCTCTTCAACAAAGTCACCAAGACCTTCCAGTGGGGCGGCAAGACCGTCGTTCTGGAAACCGGCGAAATCGCCCGCCAGGCCAGCGGCGCCGTGATCGTGGACATCGAAGGCACCGTCGTGCTGGCCACCGTCGTCGCTTCCAAGGCAGCCAAGCCGGGCCAGGATTTCTTCCCGCTGACCGTCGACTACATCGAGAAGACCTATGCCGCCGGCAAGATCCCCGGCAGCTTCTTCAAGCGCGAAGCCAAGCCCAGCGAACTCGAGACGCTGACCTCGCGCCTGATCGACCGGCCGATCCGCCCGCTGTTCCCCGAGGGCTTTTTGAACGAAGTGCACGTGGTGATCCACACGCTGTCGCTCAATCCCGAAGTCGACGCCGACATCGCCGCCATGATCGGCACGAGCGCCGCGCTGTCGATCTCCGGCATTCCCTTCAGCGGCCCGATCGGCGCCGCGCGCGTGGGCTATATCAACGGTCAGTACGTGCTGAATCCGGGGCAGACCGAGCGCAAGGATTCGCAGATGGACCTGGTCGTCGCCGGCACCGAAGCGGCCGTGCTGATGGTCGAGTCCGAAGCCCTGCAGCTGAGCGAGGAAATCATGCTCGGCGGCGTGGTGTTCGGCCATGAGCAGGCCAACATCGCGATCAATGCGATCCACGAACTCGTGCGCGACGCCGGCAAGCCGGTGTGGGACTGGCAGCCGCCGGCCGAGGACGAAGCCTTCGTCGCCAAGGTCAAGGGTCTGGCCGAAGAGAAGCTGCGCGCCGTCTACCAGATCCGCAGCAAGCAGGCTCGTACGCAAGCCCTGCGCGAGGCCAATGCCAGCGTGATGGATGCGCTGAAGGAAAGCGGCGAGCCCTTCGACGCCGGCAAGGTCAACGACCTCCTGTTCGCGATCGAATCGAAGATCGTGCGCAGCCAGATTCTCTCGGGCGAGCCGCGCATCGACGGCCGCGACACGCGCACCGTGCGTCCCATCGAGATCCGCAACGGCGTGCTGCCGCGCACCCACGGCTCGGCCCTGTTCACGCGAGGCGAAACCCAGGCGCTGGTCGTGACCACGCTCGGCACCGAGCGCGACGCGCAGCGCATCGACGCGCTGGCCGGCGAGTACGAAGACCGCTTCCTGTTCCACTACAACATGCCTCCCTTCGCCACCGGTGAAGTGGGCCGCATGGGCTCGACCAAGCGCCGCGAAGTCGGCCACGGCCGTCTGGCCAAGCGCGCCCTCGTGGCCTGCCTGCCGACCAAGGAAGAGTTCCCCTACACGATCCGCGTCGTGTCGGAAATCACCGAGTCGAACGGCTCCTCGTCGATGGCTTCGGTCTGCGGCGGCTGCCTCTCGATGATGGACGCCGGCGTACCGATGAAGGCGCACGTGGCCGGCATCGCGATGGGCCTGATCAAGGAAGACAACCGCTTCGCCGTGCTGACCGACATCCTGGGCGACGAGGACCACCTGGGCGACATGGACTTCAAGGTGGCCGGCACGACCAACGGCATTACCGCGCTGCAGATGGACATCAAGATCCAGGGCATCACCAAGGAAATCATGCAGGTCGCCTTGGCGCAGGCCAAGGAAGCGCGCATGCACATCCTGGGCAAGATGCAGGAAGCGATGGGCGAGGCCAAGGCCGAAGTCTCGAGCTTCGCGCCGCGCCTGTTCACGATGAAAATCAACCCCGAGAAGATCCGCGACGTGATCGGCAAGGGCGGCTCGGTGATCCGCGCGCTGACCGAAGAGACCGGCACGCAGATCAACATCGACGAAGACGGCACCATCACCATCGCTTCGACCGACCCGGCCAAGGCCGAAGCGGCCAAGAAGCGCATCGAGCAGATCACGGCGGAAGTCGAGATCGGCAAGACCTACGAAGGCCCGGTCACCAAGATCCTCGACTTCGGCGCACTCATCAACCTGCTGCCCGGCAAGGACGGCCTGCTGCACATCAGCCAGATCGCGCACGAACGCGTCGAGAAGGTGACCGACTACCTGAGCGAAGGCCAGATCGTGAAGGTCAAGGTGCTCGAGACCGACGAGAAGGGCCGCGTCAAGCTGTCCATGAAGGCGCTCACCGAGCGTCCGGCCGGCATGGAGTTCAGCGAGCGTCCGCCGCGCGAAGACCGCGGCGAGCGTCGCGAGCGTGGCGATCGCCCGCCGCGTGCCGAGCGTGCACCGCGCTTCGACAACGCCGAACGCGGCGAGCAAGCTGGCGAGCAGGCGGTGGCGGTCGAACAGGACCCGCGGCCGCAAGAGCCCAACGGCGGCGACCGCCAGCCCTGAGAGGCGAGGGCGGTGACGCCTTTGCCGTCATTTCACCGTGCGTCTGCCCGCCAGGGCGGGCGCTGCAGCGGAGAAAAGCATGAAAGCCATTGAAATCACTTCGTACGGCGCCCCCGAGGTGCTGCGCGTGGCCGAGCGTCCCGCGCCGGTCGCGGGCGCGGGCGAGTTGCTGATTCGCGTGGCCGCGAGCGGCGTGAACCGCCCCGACGTGCTCCAGCGCACCGGCAACTACCCGGTGCCGCCGGGCGCTTCGGATTTGCCGGGGCTCGAGGTCGCGGGCGAGATCGTTTCGGGCGATGCCGCCGCGATGCGCGAGGCTGGCTTCGCCGTCGGCGATCGCGTCTGCGCGTTGATCGCGGGCGGCGGCTATGCAGAACTCTGCGTGGCGCCCGTGGCCCAGTGCCTGCCGGTGCCCAAGGGCTGGAGCGATGCCGAGGCGGCTTCGCTGCCAGAGACCTTCTTCACCGTGTGGAGCAATGTGTTCGATCGGGCCCGATTGCAAAAGGGCGAGACTCTGCTGATCCAGGGCGGCTCGAGCGGCATCGGCGTCACGGCCGTCCAGCTCGGCAAGGCCTTCGGCGCGACGGTGATCGTGACGGCCGGCAGCGACGACAAGTGCGAAGCCTGCAGGAAGCTCGGCGCCGACCATGCGATCAACTACAAGACGTCCGATTTTGTCGAAGAGGTCAAGCGCCTCACCGGCGGCAAGGGCGTTGACGTGGTGCTCGACATGGTGGCCGGCGCCTACGTGCCGCGCGAGATCGAATGCATGGCCGAGGACGGCCGGCTCGTGATCATCGCAGTGCAGGGTGGCACAAAGAGCGAATTCAATGCGGGCCTGGTGTTGCGCAGGCGGCTCACGATCACCGGTTCGACTCTGCGCCCGCGGCCGGTGGCATTCAAGGGTGCGATCGCGAAGGCCTTGCGCGAAAAAGTCTGGCCGCTGCTCGAAAGCGGCGCCGTCAAGCCCGTGATCCACAGCACCTTCGCCGCACAGGGCGAGCCCAGCGGCGCGGCGCAAGCCCACGTCCTGATGGAATCGAACCAGCACATCGGCAAGATCGTGCTGACCTGGTGAACAAGACAGACATGACGACAAAGAAAAAGCTCATCGCCGGCAACTGGAAGATGAACGGCAGCCTCGCGGCCAACGAGGCGCTGGTGAAGTCTCTGCTGCAGGGCGTCGGCACGCCTTCGTGCGACATCGCGGTGTGCGTTCCGACGCCGTACCTGGCGCAGGTGCAGGCGCTCGTCGCCGGATCGCCGATCGCGCTGGGCGCGCAGGACGTGTCGGCGCAGCCGCAAGGCGCATTCACCGGCGAGCAATCGGCGGCCATGCTGAAGGACTTCGGCGTGCGCTATGCGATCGTGGGCCACTCGGAGCGCCGCCAGTACCACGGCGAGACGGACGAACTGGTGGCGGCCAAGACCGCCGCTGCGCTCGCGAACGGCATCGCGCCCATCGTCTGTGTCGGCGAAACGCTGGCAGAGCGCGAGGCAGGGCACACCGAAGAGGTCGTGAAGCGTCAGCTCGCGGCGGTGATCCATGTCAATGGCCACTGCATCAGCGAGATCGTCGTGGCCTACGAGCCTGTCTGGGCCATCGGCACCGGCAAGACCGCGACGCCCGAGCAGGCGCAGGCCGTGCACGCGCTGCTGCGCGCGCAACTGCATCACGCGGCGAGCGAACACGCGGCAGGCATCCGCATCCTTTACGGCGGCAGCATGAACGCCGCCAATGCAGCCGAACTGCTGGCCCAGGCCGACATCGACGGCGGCCTGATCGGCGGCGCTTCCCTGAAGGCGCCCGACTTTTTGCAGATCATTGCTGCGGCACGCTGAGACCAGCGCAGCCGCGAACGAATTTAGGAGTTAGAACGAATGAACGTGGTCCTCAATATCCTGGTGGGTGTACAGATGCTCACCGCACTCGCGATGATCGGCCTGATCCTGATCCAGCACGGCAAGGGTGCCGACATGGGTGCGGCCTTCGGCAGCGGCAGTGCGGGCAGCCTGTTCGGCGCCAGCGGCAGCGCGAACTTTCTTTCGCGCACCACCGGCGTTCTCGCCGCCGTGTTCTTCGCATGCACCTTGCTGCTCGCCTATTTCAGCCATGCACGGCCGACGGGCGGCGGCAGCCTGCTCGAGCGCGCCACGATCGGCGCGCCGGCGCCTGCCCCCGCACCTTCGGGCCCGGCATCGCAGATTCCTTCCGGCAACGCACCTGCTGCGGCACCGGGCACGAATGCACCGGCTTCGGCGCCTGCTGCACCGGCTTCGGGCGCTGCGCAGATCCCGACCAAGTGATCCTGTCGTTTTCGATGCGGTCACCGAGCGAAAACGACTTCATTTCAGGGTAAACTCTAAAGCTGTCCGGAAAGCCAAAACCCTATCGGGTTCCTCATGCCATCCGGACACACAAAACCGCGGTCGTGGTGAAATTGGTAGACACGCTATCTTGAGGGGGTAGTGGCGAAAGCTGTGCGAGTTCGAGTCTCGCCGACCGCACCAAATCTCGCCGGCAGGAAGCTTCATCTTCCTGTCGGCGTCAAGCGGTAAAAGACCCCGATGAACCTCGATTCCTACCTTCCCGTCCTGTTGTTCATCCTGGTCGGAGTCGGTGTCGGCGTCGCACCGCAGGTTCTCGGTTACATCCTCGGCCCCAATCGGCCCGACGCTCAAAAGAACGCGCCCTACGAATGCGGCTTCGAGGCCTTCGAAGACGCGCGCATGAAGTTCGACGTGCGCTACTACCTCGTGGCGATTCTCTTCATTCTTTTCGACCTCGAAATCGCCTTTCTCTTCCCGTGGGCGATCGCGCTCAAGGAAATCGGTCCGGTCGGTTTCTGGGCCATGATGATTTTTCTCGCCATCCTCGTCGTGGGCTTCGTCTACGAGTGGAAAAAGGGCGCGCTCGACTGGGAATGAACAATGGCCATTGAAGGCGTCATGAAGGAAGGCTTCGTCACCACCACCTACGACTCGGTGGTGAACTGGGCCAAGACCGGATCACTGTGGCCGATGACCTTCGGCCTCGCATGCTGTGCGGTGGAAATGATGCACGCGGGTGCCGCGCGCTACGACATCGACCGCTTCGGCATGCTGTTCCGCCCGAGCCCGCGCCAGTCCGATCTGATGATCGTGGCCGGCACGCTGTGCAACAAGATGGCGCCGGCGCTGCGCAAGGTCTACGACCAGATGCCCGAGCCCCGCTGGGTGCTGTCGATGGGCTCGTGCGCCAACGGCGGCGGCTACTACCACTACAGCTACTCGGTCGTGCGCGGCTGCGACCGCATCGTGCCGGTCGACGTCTATGTGCCGGGCTGCCCGCCGACCGCCGAGGCGCTGCTCTACGGAATCATCCAGCTCCAGCAGAAGATTCGCCGCACCAACACGATCGCGCGTGCCTGAGAAGCGAGAGACGATGACCGACTTTGCTATTTCTCCCGAGGCACTGCAGACCCAGATCGCCGAAACGCTTGGCGCCAAGGCCAAGAGCGTCACCCTCGCGCTCGGCGAAGTGACGGTGGTGGTCGGCGCGGCCGACTATCTGGAAGCCGCGACCCTGCTGCGCGACGCGCCCGGCTGCCGCTTCGAGCAGCTGATCGATCTCTGCGGCCTGGACTACTCCGACTACCGCGAAGGCGAGTGGGAGGGCGAGCGCTTCTGCGTGGTGACGCACCTGCTTTCCGTGAGCCTCAACCAGCGCGTGCGCCTCAAGGTGTTCGTGCCCAACGAAGATCTGCCGGTGATCGATTCGCTGACCGGCATCTGGAACGCCGCCGGCTGGTTCGAACGCGAAGCCTTCGACCTCTACGGCATCGTGTTCGAAGGCCATGACGACCTGCGCCGCATCCTGACCGACTACGGCTTCATCGGCCACCCGTTCCGCAAGGACTTCCCGGTCTCGGGTCATGTCGAGATGCGCTACGACGCGGAGCAGAAGCGCGTCATCTACCAGCCGGTCTCGATAGAGCCGCGCGAGATCACGCCGCGCGTGATTCGCGAAGACAACTACGGCGGATTGCACTGAGACCGACATGGCCGAAATCAAGAACTACACGCTGAACTTCGGACCCCAGCACCCCGCGGCGCACGGCGTGCTGCGCCTGGTGCTCGAGCTCGACGGTGAAGTCATCCAGCGCGCCGATCCGCACATCGGGCTCCTGCACCGCGCGACCGAGAAGCTCGCCGAGACACGCACCTACATCCAGTCGCTGCCCTACATGGACCGGCTCGACTACGTCTCGATGATGAGCAACGAGCACGCGTACTGCCTCGCGATCGAGCGGCTCATGGGCCTCGACGTGCCCATCCGCGCGCAGTACATCCGCGTGATGTTTGACGAGATCACGCGCCTCTTGAACCACCTTCTGTGGCTGGGTGCGCACGGCCTGGACTGCGGTGCGATGAACATGCTCATCTACTGCTTCCGCGAGCGCGAAGACCTGTTCGACATGTACGAGGCGGTGTCGGGTGCGCGCATGCACGCGGCCTACTATCGGCCGGGCGGCGTCTACCGCGACCTGCCGGACGCGATGCCGCAGTACAAGGTCAGCAAGATCAAGAATGCGAAGGCGATCGAGCGCCTCAACCAGAACCGCCAGGGTTCGCTGCTGGACTTCATCGACGACTTCTGCAAGCGCTTCCCGAAGATGGTCGACGAGTACGAGACGCTGCTCACCGACAACCGCATCTGGAAGCAGCGCACTGTTGGCATCGGCGTGGTAACGCCCGAGCGCGCGCTGAATCTCGGCTTCACCGGCCCGATGCTGCGCGGCTCGGGCGTCGAATGGGATCTGCGCAAGAAGCAGCCCTACGAGGTCTACGACCGCATGGATTTCGACGTGCCGGTGGGCAAGACCGGCGACTGCTACGACCGCTATCTCGTGCGCGTCGAGGAAATGCGTCAGGCCAACCGCATCATCCAGCAGTGCTCGGCCTGGCTGCGCGTCAACCCGGGCCCGGTGATCACCGACAACCACAAGGTCGCGGCGCCGGCGCGCGAGTCGATGAAGGCGAACATGGAGGAACTGATCCACCATTTCAAGCTCTTCACCGAAGGCTTTCACGTGCCCGAAGGCGAGGCCTATGCCGCCGTCGAGCATCCCAAGGGCGAGTTCGGCATCTATCTCGTGAGCGATGGCGCCAACAAGCCCTACCGTCTGAAGATCCGCGCTCCGGGCTTCCCGCATCTGGCGGCGCTCGACGAGATGTCGCGCGGCCACATGATTGCCGACGCGGTCGCGGTGATTGGCACCATGGACATCGTGTTCGGCGAGATCGACAGGTGAGCGAACGAATGACCACCCACAGCATCAACCAGGCGCCGCTTTCGGCCGCCACGCTGGAGCTTTTTGCGCGCGAGGTCGCCAAGTACCCGCCGGCAGGCAAGCAGTCGGCCGTGATGGCCTGCCTCGCGATCGTGCAGAAGGACGAAGGCTTCGTCAGCGTGCAGCGCGAGCGCGAGATCGCCGCCTACCTGGGCATGGCGCCGATCGCGGTGCACGAGGTCACGACCTTCTACAACATGTACAACCAGCAGCCGGTGGGCAGGTTCAAGCTCAACGTCTGCACCAACCTGCCGTGCCAGCTGCGCGACGGCGCGGTGGCGCTGGCTCATCTCGAGAAGAAGCTGGGCATCCAGATGGGCGAGACCACGGCGGACGGCATGTTCACGCTGCAGCAGAGCGAGTGCCTCGGCGCCTGCGCCGATTCGCCTGTGATGCTGGTCAACGACCGCACCATGTGCAGCTTCATGAGCAACGAAAAACTCGATCAGCTGATCGACGGCCTGCGTACCTCGACGGCGGAGGGTGCGCAATGATGACGCCCGAACAAGTGCTCTCGCAGTTCCAGGCCACCGGCGTCCAGACCTGCTTTCACGACCGCCATATCGAGCCGCAGATCTATGCCGGTCTCGACGGCACCAACTGGCGCCTGGCCGACTACGAAGCGCGCGGTGGCTACAAGGCGCTGCGCAAGATCCTCGGCGAAGGCATCACGCCCGAGCAGGTGATTGCCGAGGTCAAGGCCTCGGGCCTGCGCGGCCGCGGCGGCGCGGGCTTCCCGACCGGCCTCAAGTGGAGCTTCATGCCGCGCCAGTTCCCGGGCCAGAAGTACCTGGTCTGCAACTCGGACGAGGGCGAGCCCGGCACCTGCAAGGACCGCGACATCCTGCAGTTCAACCCGCACATCGTGATCGAGGGCATGGCCATCGCCGCCTATGCGATGGGCATCAGCGTGGGCTACAACTACATCCACGGCGAGATCTTCCAGACCTACGATCGCTTCGAAGAAGCGCTGGAAGAGGCGCGCGCCGCCGGCTTCCTGGGCGATGCCATCCTGGGCAGCAGCTTCAATTTCCAGCTGCATGCGTCCCATGGCTTCGGCGCCTACATCTGCGGCGAAGAAACCGCGCTGCTCGAATCGCTCGAGGGCAAGAAGGGCCAGCCGCGCTTCAAGCCGCCGTTCCCAGCGAGCTTCGGGCTCTACGGCAAGCCGACCACCATCAACAACACCGAGACTTTCGCTGCGGTGCCGTGGATCATCGTCAACGGCGGTCCGGCCTACCTCGAATGCGGCAAGCCGAACAACGGCGGCACCAAGATCTACTCGGTCAGCGGCGACGTCGAACTGCCCGGCAACTACGAAGTGCCGATGGGCACGCCGTTCTCGAAGCTGCTCGAACTCGCCGGTGGCGTGCGCAAGGGCCGCCAGCTCAAGGCCGTGATTCCTGGCGGCTCGTCGGCGCCGGTGCTGCCGGCCTCGATCATGATGGAGTGCACGATGGATTACGACTCCATCGCCAAGGCCGGCTCGATGCTGGGCTCGGGTGCGGTGATCGTGATGGACGACAGCCGCTCGATGGTCGAGTCGCTCAAGCGCCTCTCGTACTTCTACATGCACGAGTCTTGCGGCCAGTGCACGCCGTGCCGCGAAGGCACGGGCTGGCTCTGGCGCGTGGTGGACCGCATCCACAACGGCCACGGCAAGCCGAGCGACATGGAGCTGCTCAATTCGGTGGCCGACAACATCCAGGGCCGCACCATCTGCGCGCTCGGCGACGCCGCCGCGATGCCGGTGCGCGCCATGATCAAGCACTTCCGTCACGAGTTCGAGGCCTTGATCCCGGGCTACGTCCCGAAGGCACCCGTCAAAGCCTGAGCGCGAAAACACATACATATATGGTTGAAATCGAACTCGACGGCAAGAAGGTCGAAATCGTCGAAGGCAGCATGATCATGCATGCGGCCGACAAGGCGGGTACCTACATCCCGCACTTCTGCTATCACAAGAAGCTCAGCATCGCGGCCAACTGCCGCATGTGCCTGGTCGACGTCGAAAAGGCGCCCAAGCCGATGCCGGCCTGCGCCACGCCGGTGACGCAGGGCATGATCGTGCGCACGAAGAGCGACAAGGCGATCAAGGCCCAGCAGTCGGTGATGGAGTTCCTGCTGATCAACCATCCGCTCGACTGCCCGATCTGCGACCAGGGCGGCGAATGCCAGCTGCAGGACCTGGCCGTCGGCTACGGCGCTTCGTCCTCGCGCTACGAAGAAGAAAAGCGCGTGGTCTTCCACAAGGACGTGGGCCCGCTCATCAGCATGGAAGAGATGAGCCGCTGCATCCACTGCACGCGCTGCGTGCGCTTCGGCCAGGAAGTGGCCGGCGTGATGGAGCTCGGCATGTCGCATCGCGGCGAGCATGCCGAAATCGAAACCTTCCTCGGCGATTCGGTCGACTCCGAGCTCTCTGGCAACATGATCGACCTCTGCCCCGTGGGCGCGCTCACCAGCAAGCCCTTCCGCTACAGCGCCCGCACCTGGGAACTCTCGCGCCGCAAGTCGGTGAGCCCGCACGATTCGACCGGCGCCAACCTGATCGTCCAGGTCAAGAACAACCGCGTGATGCGCGTGGTGCCGCTCGAGAACGAAGAAGTCAACGAATGCTGGATCGCCGACCGCGATCGCTTTTCGTACGAAGCATTGAACGGCCCCGAGCGCCTCACGCAGCCGATGCTCAAGCAGGGCGGCCAGTGGCAGCAGGTCGACTGGCAGACCGCGCTCGAGTACGTGGCCAATGGCCTGAAGCAGATCAAGACCGACCATGGCGCGCAGAGCATCGGCACACTCGCCAGCCCGCACAGCACGCTCGAAGAGCTGCACCTGGCCAAGCTGCTGACGCACGGTCTCGGCAGCGGCAACATCGACTACCGGCTGCGCAACGCCGAGTTCAACGCCTTCGAAGGCGTGCGCTGGCTCGGCACCTCGATTGCATCGCTGTCGCAACTGCAGCGCGCGCTCGTGATCGGCAGCAACCTGCGCAAGGACCATCCGCTGTTCGCGCAGCGCATTCGCCAGTCGGTGCGCAAGGGTGGCGTGCTGAGCGCGCTGACCTCGCCCGAACTGCTGGCCGACGACGAAGCCTGGGCCATGCCCGTGGCGAACGCCGTGCGCGTGGCGGCACAGGACTGGGTGGATGCGCTGGCCGAGATTGCCGGCGCGGTTGCCGCCAGCACCGGCGTCGCGGCGCCCGTGGCCAGCAGCGATGCGCCTGGCGATGCAGCCAAGGCCATCGCAGCGTCGCTGCTCGGCGGCGAGCGCAAGGCTATCCTGCTCGGCAATGCGGCCGCTCACCATGCCGACGCCGGCGCGCTGCTGGCGCTGGCGAACTGGATCGGGGCCCAGACCGGCGCAACCGTCGGCTATCTCACCGAGGCCGCCAATACGGTCGGCGCGCAGCTGGTCGGTGCCCTGCCCAGGGACGGCGGCCTGCACGCGGGCGACATGCTCGCAGGTGGACTCAAGGCGGTGCTGCTGCTCAACACCGAGCCGGTGTTCGATTCGGCGGCCGCCGAATCCGTGATCGAGGCACTCACGCACGCCCAGATGGTCGTGACGCTGAGCCCCTTTAAGGCCAATCTCGAATTCAGCGACGTGCTGCTGCCGATCGCACCCTTCACCGAAACGCCGGGCACCTTCGTCAACGCCGAAGGCCGCGTGCAGAGTTTCCATGCGGTCGTAAAACCGCTCGGCGAAGCGCGTCCGGCCTGGAAGGTGCTGCGCGTGCTGGCCAACCTGCTGGGCCTTTCGGGCTTCTCCTTCGAGTCGACGGCCGATGTGCTGGCCGACATCGACGCAGGCGCCAGCGTGCCGCCCGACAAGCTGAGCAATGCCACCGCAGCCCGTCTCGACGGTGAACGCGCCGCCCATGCTGCGCCGCCGGTGGCGGCAAGCATCTACCAGCTCGACTCGATCGTCCGCCGCGCGCCGTCGCTGCAACTGACGGCCGACGCGCGCGCGACGCACATCGCGGCCGCGCAGGAGGTGTTCGCATGATCGACACCCTGCACGGCTTCGGCCAGGGCCTGGTCGCGGCCCACTGGTGGACCGGCGTCGCCTGGCCGGTGATCTGGACCTTGATCAAGATCGTCGTCGTGGTGCTGCCGCTGATGGGCGCGGTCGCCTACCTCACGCTGTGGGAACGCAAGGCCATCGGCTTCACGCAAATTCGCCTGGGCCCCAACCGCATCGGTCCGCTGGGCCTGCTGCAGCCCATTGCCGACGCGCTCAAGCTCCTGACCAAGGAAATCATCCTTCCCACGGTCGCGAACAAGGGCCTGTTCCTGCTCGGCCCGATCATGACCATCATGCCGGCGCTGGCCGCCTGGGTCGTGATTCCGTTCGGTCCCGACGTCGCGCTGGCCAACATCAATGCCGGCCTGCTGTTCGTCATGGCCATCACCTCGCTCGAGGTCTATGGCGTGATCATCGCGGGCTGGGCCTCGAATTCGAAGTACGCGTTTCTCGGTGCGCTGCGCGCCTCAGCGCAGATGGTCAGCTACGAAATCGCGATGGGTTTCTGCTTCGTCGTCGTGCTCATGGTCTCGGCCAGCCTCAACATGACCGACATCGTGATGGGGCAGGGCAAGGGGAATTTCGCCTCGATGGGCATCGGCTTCCTGTCGTGGAACTGGCTGTCGCTGCTGCCGATCTTCCTCGTCTACTTCATCTCGGGCCTGGCCGAAACCAACCGCCATCCCTTCGACGTGGTGGAAGGCGAATCGGAAATCGTCGCCGGCCACATGATCGAGTACTCGGGCATGAGCTTCGCGATGTTCTTCCTGGCCGAGTACGCCAACATGTGGCTGGTCTCGATCCTGTGCGCGGTCCTGTTCCTCGGCGGCTGGCTGCCTCCCTTCGACTTCCTCGGCTTCATCCCGGGCTGGATCTGGCTGGGCATCAAGACCTTCGTCGTGGTCACCATGTTCCTGTGGGTCCGCTCGACCTTCCCGCGCTTCCGCTACGACCAGATCATGCGGCTCGGCTGGAAGATCTTCATTCCGGTCACGCTGGTGTGGCTGGTGGTGGTCGGCGCCTGGATGCAGACCCCGTACAACATCTGGAAATAACTGGAATCGCCATGTCTGCGCACACCGCAACCTCGCCGGCGCCGTTTTCGCTCAAGGACTTCCTGTCCAGCTTCATGCTGGTCGAGCTGTTCAAGGGGCTCGCACTGACCGGCAAGTACGCCTTCAGCCGCAAGATCACCGTGCAGTTTCCCGAAGAGAAGACGCCGCTGTCGCCGCGCTTCCGCGGCCTGCATGCACTGCGCCGCTACGAGAACGGCGAAGAGCGCTGCATCGCCTGCAAGCTCTGCGAGGCCGTCTGCCCGGCGCTCGCGATCACCATCGAATCGGATGTGCGCGACGACGGCTCGCGCCGCACCACGCGCTACGACATCGACCTGACCAAGTGCATCTTCTGCGGCTTCTGCGAAGAGAGCTGCCCGGTCGACTCCATCGTCGAAACCCACATCTTCGAATACCACGGCGAAAAGCGCGGCGACCTGTACTTCACCAAGGACATGCTGTTGGCCGTGGGCGACCGCTACGAAAAAGAAATCGCCGCCAACAAGGCGGCGGACGCCAAGTACCGCTGAAGCGGGACTGGCCCGAACTTCAAAAAACCAACCCGATCCATGGACGTCAAGACCGGCCTGTTCTACCTGTTTGCCGCGGTGCTGCTTTTCGCGGCCTTCCGCGTCATCACCGCGCGCAACCCCGTGTATGCCGCGCTCTATCTGGTGCTTGCGTTCTTCCAGGCATCGGCCATCTGGCTGCTGCTGCGCGCCGAGTTCCTGGCCATCTCGCTGGTGCTCGTCTACGTCGGCGCGGTGATGGTGCTGTTCCTGTTCGTCGTGATGATGCTCGACATCAACGTCGACGCGCTGCGCGAGGGCTTCTGGAAGCACTTCCCGCTCGCGGCTGGCGTCGGCGCGCTGATCGCGCTCGAAATGGCCGCGGTGCTGATGGGCGGCTTCCGCCTCGCCGAGCCGAAGACCGCCATGGCCTCTGGGCCGGGCACTTCCAACACGCTCGAACTCGGCAAGCTGCTTTACACGGAGTACCTCTACCCGCTGGAGATCGCTGCCGTCATCCTGCTGGTCGCCATCGTCGCGGCCATCGCGCTCACGCTGCGCACCCGCAAGGACAGCAAGTACGTGAACCCGTCCGACCAGGTGCGCGTGAAGGCGCGCGACCGCGTGCGCATCGTGAAGATGCCCGTCACGCGCGCGGCGCAGCCTGCTGCTGCAGAAACACCGGCAGCCGGGGAGACCAAGGCATGACGCTCACGCTCGGACACTTTCTCTCGCTGGGTGCGATGCTTTTCGCGCTGTCGGTGATCGGCATCTTCCTGAACCGCAAGAACCTGATCGTGCTCTTGATGTGCATCGAGCTGATGCTTCTTGCAGTCAACGTGAACTTCGTCGCCTTCTCGTACTTCCTCGGCGACATGCACGGCCAGATCTTCGTGTTCTTCATCCTGACCGTGGCCGCGGCGGAGTCCGCGATCGGGCTGGCGCTGCTGGTCCTCTTGTTCCGCAACAAGTCGAACATCAACGTCGACGAACTCAACGCGCTCAAGGGCTAGGACTGACATATGAGCGCAACTCTCTCCGCATCCGCACTGCTGGCCGTGCCGCTGGCGCCCCTGGTCGGCTCCGTGCTGGCCGGCCTGTTCGGCACCAAGTTCGGCGGCAACCACATCGGCCGCCGCATCACGCATTCGCTGACCATCCTCGGCGTCTTCATCGCTTTCGTGATCTCGGCCATGACGCTCAAGAGCGTGGTCGCCGACGGCGCCCGCTTCAACGCCACCATCTACGAATGGATGGTGGTCGGCGGCCTCAAGATGGAAGTCGGCTTCTTGGTCGACGGCCTCACCGCGATGATGATGTGCGTCGTGACCTTCGTGTCGCTGATGGTGCACATCTACACCATCGGCTACATGGAAGAAGACGAGGGCTACAACCGCTTCTTCGCCTACATCTCGCTCTTCACCTTCTCGATGCTGATGCTCGTGATGAGCAACAACATGCTGCAGCTGTTCTTCGGCTGGGAGGCGGTGGGCCTGGTGTCCTATCTGCTGATCGGCTTCTGGTACAACAGGCCGAGCGCGATCTTCGCCAACCTCAAGGCCTTCCTGGTCAACCGCGTGGGCGACTTCGGCTTCATCCTCGGCATCGGGCTGATCGTCGCCTACGCCGGCACGCTGAACTACGCCGAGGCCTTCGCCAAGGCCGACGCGCTCGCCAAGCTGAGCTTCCCCGGCACCGAGTGGATGCTGATCACCGTGATCTGCATCTGCCTGTTCATCGGCGCGATGGGCAAGAGCGCGCAGTTCCCGCTGCACGTGTGGCTGCCCGATTCGATGGAAGGCCCGACCCCGATCTCGGCGCTGATCCACGCCGCGACCATGGTGACGGCCGGCATCTTCATGGTGGCGCGCATGTCGCCGCTGTTCGAGCTCAGCGACGCGGCGCTTTCCTTCGTGCTCGTGATCGGCGCGATCACCGCGCTCTTCATGGGCTTCCTGGGCATCATCCAGAACGACATCAAGCGCGTGGTCGCCTACTCGACGCTCTCGCAGCTCGGCTACATGACGGTGGCGCTCGGCGCCTCGGCGTACTCCGTCGCCGTGTTCCACCTGATGACGCACGCCTTCTTCAAGGCGCTGCTGTTCCTCGGCGCCGGCTCGGTGATCATCGGCATGCACCACAACCAGGACATCCGCTGGATGGGCGGCGTGCGCAAGTACATGCCGGTCACCTGGATCACCTCACTGGTGGGCTCGCTGGCGCTGATTGGCACGCCTTTGTTCGCGGGCTTCTACTCGAAGGACAGCATCATCGAAGCCGTGCACGAAAGCCATCTCTGGGGCGCGGGCTTCGCGTACTGGGCGGTGCTGGCTGGCGTGTTCGTCACGGCCTTCTATTCGTTCCGCATGTACTTCCTGGTGTTCCATGGCAAGGAGCGCTACGACCAGAATCCCGAGAACAATCACCACGGCGACGATGCGGAACCGGATCCGCACGGTCATCACACCGATCACAGCGTGCCGCACGAGTCGCCCTGGGTGGTCTGGCTGCCGCTGGTGCTGCTGGCCATTCCCTCGGTCGTGATCGGCTACATGACCATCGATCCGATGCTCTTCGGCGGCTTCTTCAAGGACGCGATCATCATCGACGAGAGCAAGCACCACGCGATGAAGGAACTGGCCGAGGCCTTCCACGGCCCGATGGCGATGGCCCTGCACGGCCTCACTGCCGCGCCGTTCTGGCTCGCGCTGGCCGGCGTGGTGATGGCCTGGTACATGTACCTCGTCAATCCGGCGCTGCCGGCGGCGATCAAGCGCGCCTTCGGTCCCGTCCATCGGCTGCTCGAGAACAAGTACTACATGGACTGGATCAACGAGAACCTCATCGCGCGCGGAACGCGCGCGGTGGGCACCGGTCTCTGGAAAGGCGGGGACCAGGGGGTCATCGACGGCGCCATCGTCGACGGCTCGTGGAAGGCGATCGGCCGCGTCGCCGGCGTCGTGCGCTGGATGCAGTCCGGCTACATCTACCACTACGCGTTCGCGATGCTGATGGGCATCTTCCTCCTCATGACGTACTTCGTCTGGTTCAACAGGTAAGCGCAAAGCGCCGGAGATAAAACAAAAATGGGTTTGTTGAGCCTTGCCATCTGGGTGCCGATCGCGTTCGGCGCCGCGCTGCTGGCCTTCGGTAAAGACGAGCATGCGAACGGCGTGCGCTGGATCGCGCTGGTCGGTTCGATCGCGAGCTTCCTGGTCACCATTCCGCTGTACACGCGCTTCCAGACCGGAACCGCCGCAATGCAGTTCGTCGAGAAGGGAAGCTGGATCGAGCGCTTCAGCATCCACTACCACGTCGGCCTCGACGGCCTGTCGCTGTGGCTGGTGCTCTTGACCGCGTTCATCACGGTGATCGTGGTGATCTCCGCGTGGGAGGTGATCACCGAGCGCGTCAACCAGTACATGGGCGCCTTCCTGATCCTTTCGGGCCTCATGATCGGCTCCTTCTCGGCGCTCGACGGCATCCTGTTCTACGTTTTCTTCGAAGCCACGCTGATCCCGATGTACCTGATCATCGGCATCTGGGGCGGCCCCAACAAGATCTACGCGGCCTTCAAGTTCTTCATCTACACGCTGCTCGGCTCGCTCCTGATGCTGGTCGCGCTGATCTACATGTACAACAAGTCGGGCGGCAGCTTCGACATCCTGAGCTGGCACAAGCTGCCGCTCAGCGCGAGCGCGCAGACCTTCCTGTTCTTCGCCTTCTTCGCGGCCTTCGCGGTCAAGGTGCCGATGTGGCCGGTCCATACCTGGCTGCCCGACGTGCACGTCGAGGCGCCCACGGGCGGTTCGGCCGTGCTGGCCGCGATCATGCTGAAGCTCGGCGCCTACGGCTTCCTGCGTTTCTCGATGCCGATCGCGCCCGATGCTGCGCACGAATGGGCCTGGCTCATGATCGGGCTGTCCCTGATCGCGGTGATCTACGTCGGCCTGGTGGCGCTGGTGCAGCAGGACATGAAGAAGCTGGTGGCCTATTCGTCCGTGGCGCACATGGGCTTCGTGACGCTTGGTTTCTTCATCTTCAACGAGCTCGGCGTGTCGGGCGGCATCGTGCAGATGATCGCGCACGGCTTCGTCTCTGGCGCGATGTTCCTCTGCATCGGCGTGCTCTACGACCGCGTGCACTCGCGCCAGATCGCCGACTACGGCGGCGTGGTCAACACCATGCCCAAGTTCGCGGCCTTCGCGCTGCTGTTCGCCATGGCCAACTGCGGCCTGCCCGCCACCGCCGGCTTCGTCGGCGAATGGATGGTGATCCTCGGCGCGGTCAAGGCCAATTTCTGGCTCGGCCTGGGCGCCTCCACGGCGCTGATCTTCGGCGCCGCCTACACGCTGTGGATGTACAAGCGCGTCTACCTCGGGCCGGTGGGCAACGACCATGTGAAGGAACTGAGCGACATCAATGCGCGTGAGTTCCTCATGCTGGGCTTGCTCGCGGCCGCGGTGCTGTGGATGGGCATCTATCCCAAGCCCTTCACCGACGTGACGAATGCCTCGGTGGCCGAGCTGCTGCGCCACGTGGCGACGCCCAAGCTGCCCCAATGAGTCCAAGCTGAACAAGAGAACGAGATGATTGACAAACTCAGCTGGATGACGATCTACCCCGAAGCGGTGCTGCTGGTCATGGCCTGCATCATCGCGCTGGTCGATCTGTCCACGACCAGCACGCACCGCACGCGCACCTACGTGCTGACGCTGCTCACGCTTGCCGTGGTGGCCTTTCTCACTGCGCTCCAGGCCACCGAGGGCAAGACCCACTACGGCTTCGCCGGCATGGTCGTGAGCGACCCGATGGGCAACTGGCTCAAGTGCTTCGCGACGCTGGCGCTGATGGTCACGCTGGTCTACGGCCGGCCCTATGCGGCCGACCGCGGCATGCTGAAGGGCGGCGAGATGTTCACGCTGAGCATGTTCGCCTTGCTCGGCATCTTCGTGATGATCTCGGGCAGCAACTTCCTTCTGATCTACCTCGGGCTCGAACTGCTCACGCTGTCGAGCTACGCGCTGGTCGCGCTGCGTCGCGACAACGCGGTGGCCAGCGAAGCCGCGATGAAGTACTTCGTGCTCGGCGCCATGGCCAGCGGCTTCCTGCTCTACGGCATGTCGATGATGTATGGCGCGACCGGTTCGCTCGACACCAACGAGGTGTTCAAGGCCATCGCGAGCCGCAAGGTCAACCACCAGGTGCTGGTTTTCGGGCTGGTGTTCATCGTCGCCGGCCTGGCCTTCAAGGTCGGCGCAGCGCCTTTCCACATGTGGGTGCCCGACGTCTACCAGGGCGCACCGACCGCGGTCACGCTGATGATCGGCTCGGCGCCCGAGCTGGCGGCCTTCGCGATCATCATCCGCCTGCTGGTGGAAGGCCTGCTGCCGCTTGCGATCGACTGGCAGCAGATGCTCGCCTTGCTCGCCATCGCATCGCTTCTGGTCGGCAACCTGGCGGCCATCGCGCAGACCAACCTCAAGCGCATGCTGGCCTATTCGACCATCGCGCAGATGGGCTTCATGCTGCTGGGCCTGGTGGCGGGCGTGGTCAACAACAACACCTACAACGCGCAGTTCGCCTACAGCGCCTCGATGTTCTACATCGTGACCTACGTGCTGACCACGCTGGCGAGCTTCGGCATCATCCTGCTCTTGGCGCGCGAAGGCTTCGAGAGCGAGGAGATCACCGATCTCGCCGGCCTCAACCAGCGCAGCCCGCTCTATGCCGGCGTGATGGCGCTGGCCATGTTCTCGCTGGCCGGCATTCCCCCGCTGGTCGGCTTCTACGCCAAGCTGGCCGTGCTGCAGGCGCTGATCGCGTCGGGGCAGGGCCTGTACATCGCGCTGGCGGTGTTCGCGGTCGTGATGTCGCTGATCGGCGCCTTCTATTACATCCGCGTGGTCAAGGTCATGTACTTCGATGCGCCGGTCACCGCGAGCACGGTGTCTGCGCCGCGCGACGTGCGCACGGTGCTGACGATCAACGGCGCGCTGATCCTGATCCTCGGCATCGTGCCGGGGGGGCTCATGACGCTCTGCGCGCAGGCGATCGTGGCCACGCTGGCCAACTAGCAGGGCCTGCCCTAGGTGTCGCAGGGCGCATCGGTCTGGGTCGTGCTGCTGGTGGCGCTGGCGGCGGCCAATCTGCCCTTCGTCAACGAGCGGTTGTTCGGGCTGGTGCCGCTGTCGGCGCGCACCAAGTCGCTGGGCCTGCGACTGGCCGAACTCTTGCTTCTCTACTTCGTGGCCGGCGGCGTCGGCCTCCTGTTCGAACGCCGCGCGGGCCAGATCGCGCCGCAGGGTTGGGAGTTCTACGCCGTCACCGGCGCGCTTTTCGTCGTGCTGGCCTTTCCCGGCTTCACCTGGCGCTACCTGCTCAAGCATCGGAAATGACATGGACGACGCACATCTGAGGGAAGAGGGCACGAACAGCGAGCTGCTGTTCAAGGGCAATTTCCTGCACGCCAAGCGCGACACCGTGCGCCTGCCCGACGGCAAGAGCGCGACGCGCGAATACGTGATCCACCCGGGCGCGGTGGTGGTGGTGCCGCTGCTCGATGACGGCCGCGTCGTGCTCGAGCGGCAATACCGCTACCCGATCGGCCGCGTGATGACCGAATTCCCGGCCGGCAAGCTCGATGCCGGCGAAGATCCGCTTTTCTGCGGCCAGCGCGAGCTGATCGAGGAAACCGGCTACAGCGCGCGCGAATGGGCCCACGCCGGCGCCATGCACCTGGCGGTGGCGTACTCGACCGAGATCATCCACATCTACTTCGCGCGCGGCCTGTCGCTGGGCGACCGGCAGCTCGACCACGGCGAGTTCCTCGACGTCATTACCGCCACGCCGGACGAGCTGTTCGGCTGGTGCCGCGACGGCACCGTGTCCGACGCCAAGACGCTGACCTGCACGCTCTGGCTGCAAAACGTCCTGTCGGGCGCATGGGCGCTCGACTGGCAAACGCCCGCCGCACCCGCCGGCGCCTGATAATCCGCGCATGAAGGTCCTCAACCTCCAATGCGCCCACGGCCACGGCTTCGAGGGCTGGTTCGCGTCCAACGAGGCGTTCGAGACGCAGCTCGCCGGCGGCCTCGTGTCCTGCCCGATCTGTGCCGACACGGCCATCACCAAGCTGCTGGCCGCGCCGCGCCTGAACCTCGGCAGCCCCAAGCCGCCTGCCGAAGCGCCGAGCGCCCCTGCCGCCGAGAGCTCGCCTGAAGCACGCTGGATGCGTGCGGTGCGCGAGGTGATGGCCAAGACCGAAGACGTCGGCGAACGCTTCGCCGACGAGGCCCGCAAGATGCACTACGGCGAAGCCGAGGAGCGCGGCATCCGCGGTCAGGCCACGCGCGAGGAAGCGCAGACCCTGCTCGACGAAGGGATCGCGGTGTTTTCGCTGCCCATCCCGCCCGCCCTCAAAGAAACTCTGCAGTAAAGCTCTCCCCCAGGCTTGCCCACTTCGTGTCGCCGCCAACCCCCTCACCGGGGGCAACACCAGCGGCCCGGCAAAGCCGGTTCCGCGGTGTTCCTGGTATAGCGAATGCGAGTTGGCTGCCTGCCGGTGTGCCTACGAGGTGAACTGCAGCGCCGCGAGGCGCGCGTAGACGCCGTTCTGCGCGACCAGCGTCGCATGCGTTCCCTGTTCCACGATGCCGCCGTGGTCGAGCACCACGATGCGGTCGGCCTTCTGCACCGTCGCGAGCCGGTGGGCGATGACCAGCGTGGTGCGGCCCACCATCGCGGATTCGAGCGCGGCCTGCACCATGCGCTCGCTCTCGGCATCGAGCGCGCTGGTGGCTTCGTCGAGCAGGAGCAACGGTGGGTTCTTGAGCATCGCGCGCGCGATCGCGATGCGCTGGCGCTGCCCGCCCGACAGGCGCACGCCGCGCTCGCCGAGGAAGGTGTCGTAGCCCTCGGGCAGCGCCTTCAGAAATCCGTCGGCAAAGGCGGCGCGCGCGGCGGCGTGGACTTCTTCGACGCTCGCATCGGGCCGGCCGTAGCGAATGTTTTCCAGCGCGCTGGCCGAGAAGATCACTGCGTCCTGCGGCACCAGCCCGATGCGCGTGCGCAGTTCGTCGAGTGACAGCTCTGCGAGCGAAGTGCCGTCGAGCGCGATGCGGCCCGATTGCGGGTCGTAGTAGCGCAAGAGCAGCTGGAACACCGTGCTCTTGCCCGCGCCGCTCGAGCCCACCAGCGCCACGGTTTCGCCCGGCGCCACCGCGAGGCTGAAGTCGCGCAGCGCCGGGGTGCCGGGCCGCGAGGGGTAGTGGAAGGTGACGCCCTCGAAGCTGACCGCGCTGCCGGCGGCGGGAACCACCGCCTTGGCCGGCTGGGCCGGCGAGACGATGACCGGCCTGGCGTGCAGCAGCTCCATCAGGCGCTCGGTGGCGCCGGCCGCGCGCAGCAGGTCGCCGTAGACCTCGCCGAGCACCGCGGCGGCACTGGCCAGGATGATCACGTAGACCACCGTCTGTCCGAGGTGGCCGGCCGTGATGTCGCCGCGCAGCACCGCCTGCGTGCCCTGGTACAAGCCCCACAGCAGCGCCGCCGAGGTCGCGATGATGATGAAGGCCACCAGCACCGAGCGCGCCTTCGTGCGGCGCACCGCGGTGCGGAAGGCGTTGTCGGTGGAGGCGTCGAAGCGGGCCGCTTCGCGCGCTTCGGCCGTGTAGCTCTGCACCACGGGAATCGCATTCAGCACCTCGGCCGCGATGGCGCTCGAATCGGCGACGCGGTCCTGGCTGGCCCGCGAAAGCCGGCGCACGCGGCGGCCGAACCACATGCTCGGCAGCACCACCAGCACCAGGATGCCGAGCACCTGCACCATCACATAGGGGTTGGTCCAGATCAGCATGGCCAGCGCGCCGCTGCCCATCACCGCGTTGCGCAATCCCATGCTGAGCGAGGAGCCCACGACGGTCTGCACCAGCGTCGTGTCGGCCGTCAGGCGCGACAGCACTTCGCCGGTCTGCGTGGTCTCGAAAAAAGCCGGGCTCTGGCGCAGCACATGGGCGTAGACCGCGTTGCGCAGGTCAGCCGTGACCCGCTCGCCGAGCCAGCTCACGGTGTAGAAGCGCGCCGCCGAGAAGATGCCGAGCGCCACGGCCACGGCGAACAGGGCCAGGAAATGCTCGCGCAGCGCCATGGCCTGGGCACCGCGGTCGGCGGCGATCAGGCCGCCATCGATCAGGCCGCGCAGGGCCAGCGGGAACACCAGCGTGGTCGCCGCCGCCAAGACCAGAAACACGGCAGCCAGCAGGATCTGGGTGCGGTAGGGGCGCAGAAAAGGGGTCAGCCCGGTCAGTGATTTGGGAGAGCCCTTGGCGAGCGAGGGCGAAGCGGGGGAAACCATGACTTCGATTCTAGCCAACGCTTGCCGCCTCAAAGGCAGCCTTGACAATAGTTGTCGCGACAACTAATATCGCGCCATGTCCGATTCCCCAAGCCCAGGAGCCGTACCGCCGGCCGCCGGCTTCTACAAGCCGGAGAATTACCAAGCCGAGGAAAGCGTCGGCCACATGATGCGCCGCATCACGACCCTCGTGAGCCAGGCGGTCGCCAGCGACATGTGGGAACCGGGCGCGCCCACCTTTCCGCAATGGGCGCCGCTCTACAAGCTCCACCTGGGCCACGCCACCACCGTCGCGGAACTCGCGCGCGAGTGCCAGCTCGACACCGGTGCCATGACGCGCCTGCTCGACCGTCTCGAGGCCAAGGGCCTGTGCCGGCGCGTGCGCTCCGTTTCCGACCGGCGCGTGGTCAACATCGAACTGACCGACGAGGGCCGCGCCGCCGCCCGACAGGTACCCCATGTCCTATGCCGCGTGCAGAACGAGGCGCTTGCCGGCTTCACCCGTGAGGAGTGGGTGCAGCTCAAGGGCTATCTGCGCCGCATCCTCGACAACGCACAGGCCGTCGCGGCCCGTGGAGAAAAAGATGAATCCGCTTCTTCCTGAGTTCGCGCGCCGCCGCGCGATCGCCATGGCCGCTGCCTTGGCGGTCCTTGTTCTGGCCGGTTGCGCCGACATGGCGCACATCGATTCGCACGCGAAGCTGCGCGATGCCGATTCACTGGGGCTGGGGAGCGCGCAGGCCGCACCTGCCGTCGACAGCCAATGGTGGCTCGGCTTCGGCGATGCCCAGCTCAACGCCCTGGTCGGCCAGGCGCTGGAAGGCAATCCCAATCTGCAGGTCGCGCGTGCGCGCCTTGCCCGCGCACAGGCCTCGACCGCCATCGCCGAGGCGGCCGGCAAACCGCAGATCGACGGCGAGCTCGATCTCACGCGGCAGAAGTTCAGCGGCAATTACATCTACCCGTCGCCGCTCGGCGGCTCGATCCAGGAGACCGGCACGCTGCAGCTCAATGCCAGCTGGGAGCTCGACTTCTTCGGCAAGAACCGCACCGCGATCGAGGCGGCCATCGGCAGCGCGAATGCCGCGGCCGCCGATGCCGACGCCGCCCGCGTTCTTTTGGCCAGCAACATCGCACGCGGCTATTTCCAGTGGGCCCGGCTGAACGACCAGCTGGCCGTGGCCAGGCGCACGCTGGCGCAGCGCGAAGAAACGCTGAAGCTGGTGCGCGACCGCGTCTCCGCCGGGCTCGACACGCGCCTCGAACTGCGCCAGAGCGAAGGCGGCCTGCCGCAGGCGCGCCAGCAGATCGAGTTCTTGAGCGAACAGATCGCGCTTGCGCAGCACGCGCTGGACGCGCTCGTCGCCAAGCCGAATGCGACGCAGGGCTTGGCCCCGCCAGCGCTCGGCGGCATCCGGCCGATCGCGCTGCAGCCCACGATCCCGGCCGACCTGCTGGGACGGCGCGCCGACATCGCGGCCGCGCGCTGGCGCGTCGAAGCCGCCACCAGCGATGTCGCGAACGCGAAGACGCAGTTCTATCCGAACATCAACCTCGTGGCCTTCGCCGGCTTCTCGAGCATCGGCTTCGACAGCTTGGTCAAGTCCGGCAGCCAGCAGTGGGGCGTGGGCCCGGCCATCCGGCTGCCGATCTTCGAAGGCGGCCGGCTGCGCGCCAACCTGCGCGGCAAGGCCGCCGATCTCGACGCCGCGATCGAGAGCTACAACGCCTCCGTGCTCGATGCGGTGCGCGACGTCGCCGACCAGGTCGCCAGCGCGCAATCGGTGACGCGCCAACAGGCCGAGCAACGCGACGCGCAGAGCGCGGCCGAAGCCGCCTACGACATCGCCGTGCAGCGCTACGGCGCCGGCCTCGGCAACTACCTCAACGTGCTGACGGCAGAGACCTCCGTGCTCGCGCAGCGCCGCGAAGCGGTCGACCTCGCCGCGCGCGCCCTCGACACGCAGGTCGGCCTGGCCCGCGCGCTGGGCGGCGGCTGGCAGCCCGCCACTTCGACCACCGCTGCGGCCGGCACGACACCGACCCCGCATCCCTGAACACCGCGCGAAACCGAAAGACATCTCCATGGACAGCAAGGACAACACCGACACGACCGTCCCGGCCCAATCCGTCGCCGAGGCGGCGCCTTCCAGCAACAAGCGCCGCCGCGCGCTGACCGCACTCGCCTCGGTGGTGGTGCTGGCCGGCGCCGGCTGGGGCCTCTACGAATGGCTGGTCGCGAGCCACTACGAGTCGACCGACAACGCCTACGTGCAGGGCAACGTGATCCAGATCACGCCGCAGATCGGCGGCACCGTGATGGCCATCATGGCCGACGACACCGACCTCGTGAAAGCCGGCCAGCCGCTGGTGCAGCTCGATCCGGCCGATGCGAAGGTCGCGCTCGACCAGGCCGAGGCCGCGCTCGCGCAGACGGTGCGCCAGGTGCGCACGCTGTACGCCAACAACGGCTCGCTGGCCGCGCAGGTCACGCTGCGCCAGTCCGACATCGTCAAGGCGCAGAGCGACATCGCGCGCGCCCAGGACGACCTGAAGCGCCGTCAGGCGCTCACGGGCAACGGCGCGGTGTCGAAGGAAGAACTCAACCACGCCGAGACGACGCTCGCCAACGCGAAGAGCGCGCTCGCGGCGGCGCAGGCCGGCGTGGTCTCGGCGCGCGAACAGCTCGCGAGCAACCAGTCGCTGACCGAAGGCACCAGCGTCGAGCAGCACCCGAGCGTGCTGGCCGCCGCCGCCAAGGTGCGCGAGGCCTATCTCGCGACGCAGCGCGTCGCGATGCCGGCGCCGGTCGAAGGCTACGTGGCCAAGCGCACCGTGCAGCTCGGCCAGCGCGTCGCGGCCGGCACGCCGATGATGTCGATCGTGCCGCTGAACCAGGTGTGGGTCGACGCCAACTTCAAGGAAGTGCAGCTGCGCAGCATCCGCCTCGACCAGCCGGTGAAGCTCACGGCCGACGTGTACGGCAAGAAGGTCGAATACACCGGCCGCGTCGCCGGCCTCGGCGTCGGCACCGGTGCCGCCTTCGCGCTGCTGCCGGCGCAGAACGCCACCGGCAACTGGATCAAGGTGGTGCAGCGGGTGCCGGTGCGCATCGCGCTTGACCCCGAGCAGCTCAAGGCCAATCCGCTGCGCGTGGGCCTCTCGATGGATGCCGAGATCGACGTCACGCAGAAGGGCGGCAAGATGCTCGCCGACGCGCCGCGCGCCAGCGCGCTGAGTCAGACACAGGTCTACAGCCGGCTCGACCAGGGCGCCGACGCCGAAGTGCAGCGCATCATCGCGGCCAACATGGGCCGCGGCGCAGCGCTCGCGAGCACGGCGCGGCCCGCGGGCAGTGCCGCCTCTGCGGCAGGTGCATCGCCCTCGCACGTCAACCCGATCTGATTCGACGGCTTGCGCACGATGGCGACCGCTTCGGCTCTTCCCGCACCCCTGCCGCCGCTCGAGGGCTCCGCCCGGCTGTGGGGCACGATCGCGCTCTCGGCCGCGACCTTCATGAACGTGCTCGACACCTCGATCGCCAACGTCTCGCTGCCAGCCATCTCCGGCGACCTCGGCGTCAGTTCGACGCAGGGCACCTGGGTCATCACCAGCTTCGCGGTGGCCAACGCCATCGCGGTGCCGCTCACCGGCTGGCTCACGCAGCGCTTCGGCCAGGTGCGCCTGTTCATGGCCAGCGTGCTGCTGTTCATCATCAGCTCCTGGCTTTGTGGGCTGGCGCCCAACATGACGACGCTGATCGCGTTCCGCGCGCTGCAGGGCTTCGTCGCCGGGCCGATGATTCCGCTGTCGCAGACGCTGCTGCTGTCGAGCTACCCGAAGGCCAAGGCAGGGCTTGCGATGGCGATGTGGTCGATGACCACGCTGGTCGCGCCCGTGATGGGGCCGCTGCTCGGCGGCTGGATCACCGACAACATCTCCTGGCCCTGGATCTTCTACATCAACATCCCGGTGGGCCTGCTTGCCGCCGGCATCACCTGGGGCATCTACCGCAAGCGCGAGAGCACGACGCGCAAGGTGCCCATCGATGCCATCGGCCTCGGGCTGCTGGTGCTGTGGGTGGGTTCGCTGCAGCTGATGCTCGACAAGGGCAAGGAACTGGACTGGTTCCATTCGGCCGAGATCGTGACGATGGCGGTGGTGGCGGTGGTCGGCTTCGCCTTCTTCCTGGTCTGGGAGCTGACCGACAAGCACCCGGTGGTCGACCTCTCGCTCTTCAAGCGCCGCAACTTCTGGTCGGGCGCGCTGGCGACGGCGGTGGCCTACGGCCTGTTCTTCGGCAACGTCGTGATCCTGCCGTTGTGGCTGCAGCAGTACATGGGCTACACGGCGACGCAGGCCGGCATGATCATGGCGCCGGTGGGCCTGCTCGCGATCGTGTTCTCGCCGATCGTCGGCCTCACGGTCAGCAAGATCGATCCGCGCCGCTACGCCACCTTCTCCTTCCTGGTGTTCGCGCTGGTGCTGTGGATGCGCTCCAACTTCAACACCCAGGCCGACTTCTGGACCATCATGATCCCGACCGTGATCCAGGGCGTGGCGATGGCCTTCTTCTTCATTCCGCTGGTGACGATCACGCTGTCGGGCCTCGCGCCCGATCGCATCGCGGCGGCTTCGGGGCTGTCGAACTTCGCGCGCATCACCGCGGGCGCCATGGGAACCTCCATCGCCACCACGGTGTGGGAGAACCGCGCCGCGCTGCATCACGCGCAGCTGGTCGAGTCGGTCAACCAGGGCAATGCGGCCGCGAGCAGCGCGATGGCCGGCCTCGGCAGCAGCGGCTTCAGCGCCGATCAGGTGCTGGGGCAGCTCAACCGCATCGTGGACCAGCAGTCCTTCATGCTGGCCGCGAATGATGTGTTCTATGCATCGGCGGTGCTGTTCCTGCTGCTGATTCCCTTCGTCTGGCTGGCCAAGCCGACGCGCGCTGCGGGTGCCTCCGATGCAGCCGCCGGCGCCCACTGACGCTCTCTTCCAACCAGCTGACGCTGGTTGCAGTGCAGCATAGGCATTTGCCCCAGTAGGCAAGTTTGGTTACCGCTGCAAACAATGCGGTCCGCGCAACCATGGTGGTGCGCTCAGATGGACCGCATGACTGATCTTTCCTGCCAGCACACGGGCGACCGCGCGAGATGAGCGACATCATTCTCGAAACACGCCAGCTCACCAAGGAATTCAAGGGCTTCACCGCGGTCAGCAAGGTCGATCTCTCGGTCGTACGCGGATCGATCCATGCCTTGATCGGCCCCAACGGCGCCGGCAAGACGACCTGCTTCAACCTGCTGACCAAGTTCCTCGAGCCCACTTCGGGAACCATCCTGTTCAACGGGATGGACATCACGAACGAGCGCCCGGCGCAGATTGCGCGGCGCGGCATCATCCGCTCGTTCCAGATCTCGGCGGTGTTCCCGCACCTGACCCTGCTCGAGAACGTGCGCCTGGGCCTGCAGCGCGCGCTCGGCACTTCCTACCACTTCTGGAAGAGCGAGAAATCGCTGAAGCCCCTCGATGAGCGCGCCCGCACGCTCTTGGCCGAGGTGGGGCTGGAAGAACTCGCCGACGAGCAGACCGTGAACCTGCCCTACGGCCGCAAGCGCGCGCTCGAGATCGCGACCACGCTTGCGATGGAGCCCGAGCTGATGCTGCTCGACGAGCCCACGCAGGGCATGGGCCACGAAGATGTGCACCGCGTGGCCGAACTCATCAAGCGCGTGTCGGCCGGCCGCACCATCCTGATGGTGGAGCACAACATGAGCGTGGTCTCGACCATCGCCGACACCATCACGGTGCTGCAGCGCGGCGCCGTGCTGGCCGAGGGGCCGTATGCCGAAGTCTCGAAGAATCCGCAGGTGATGGAAGCCTATATGGGCACCACCGACGGCCAATTGCAAGGAGCGCATTGAATGGCCGTTCCTGCACTCGAAATCAAGGACCTCCACGCCTGGTACGGCGAGTCGCATGTGCTGCATGGCGTCGACATGGTGGTGCAGCCCGGCGAGGTGGTCACGCTCCTGGGCCGCAACGGTGCGGGGCGCACCACCACGATGCGGGCCGTTCTGGGCCTCACCGGCGCGCGCAAGGGCAGCATCAAGGTCGGCGGCGTTGAAACCATCGGCATGCCCACGCACCGCATCGCGCACCACGGCATCGGCTACTGCCCGGAAGAGCGCGGCATCTTTGCAAGCCTGTCGGCCGAGGAAAACCTGCTGCTGCCGCCCGTGCTGAAGGGCGCAGGGCAGGGCATGTCGGTGGACGAGATCTACGCGATGTTCCCCAACCTGGCCGAGCGCCGCAACAGCCAGGGCACGCGCCTGTCGGGCGGCGAGCAGCAGATGCTGGCGGTCGCGCGTATCCTGCGTACCGGCGCCAAGCTGCTTCTGCTCGACGAGATATCCGAAGGCCTGGCGCCCGTGATCGTGCAGGCGCTGGCCCGCATGATCCACATGCTGCGCGGCAAGGGCTACACCGTGGTCATGGTGGAGCAGAACTTCCGCTTCGCGGCGCCGCTGGCCGACCGTTTCTACGTGATGGAGCACGGTCGCATCGTCGAGAAGTTCGGCGCAGCCGAACTCGAAGCCAAGATGCCGGTGCTCCATGAACTGCTCGGCGTCTGATCATTTTTCTGAAGGAGTCAACATGAAAACGCAACTCACCGCACTCGCGCTGGCCATCGGCGCACTGGCCCTTGCTTCCGGCGCACAGGCGCAGGACAAGGTCACGATCGGGTTCGTGACCGACATGTCGAGCCTGTACGCGGATCTGGAAGGCAAGGGGGGCGCCACGGCGATCCAGATGGCAATCGACGACTTCGGCGGCAAGGCGCTCGGGAAGCCGATCGAGCTGCTCTCGGCCGACCATCAGAACAAGGCTGACATCGCCGCCTCCAAGGCGCGCGAGTGGATCGACACGGCCGGCGCCAGCATGATCTTCGGCGGCACCAATTCCGGCGCGATGCTTGCGATAGCCAAGGTGGCGCAGGAGAAGAAGCGCGTGTTCTTCACCAATGGCGCGGCCAGCTCGGCGCTCACCAACGAGCAGTGCACCCCGTACACCGTGCACTACGCCTACGACACCGTGGCGCTGGCCAGGGGCACCGGCGGCGCGGTGGTCGATACCGGCGGCAAGACCTGGTTCTTCCTGACGGCCGACTACGCCTTCGGCCATGCGCTCGAAGCCGACACCGCCAAGGTGGTGAAGGAAAAGGGCGGCACGGTGGTCGGCGCGGTGCGCCATCCAACCAACGCCTCGGACTTCTCGTCCTTCCTGCTGCAGGCGCAAAACTCCAAGGCGCAGATCCTGGGTCTGGCCAACGCCGGCGGCGACACCATCAACTCGATCAAGGCCGCCAAGGAATTCGGCATCGGCAAGACCATGAAGACGGCGGGCCTGCTGGTGTTCCTGACCGACATACACAGCCTTGGCGTGAAGAACACGGAAGGCCTGCTCCACACGACCAGCTGGTATTGGGACCTGAACGACGACACGCGCAAGTTCGCGGCCCGCTACTTCGAAAAGACCAAGCGCATGCCCACCGACATCCAGGCGGCCGACTACTCGGCCACCACGACCTACCTCAAGGCGGTCGAGGCGGCCAAGTCGACGGATGCCGACAAGGTGATGGAACAGCTCAAGAAGCTGCCCATCAACGACTTCTATGCCAAGGGCACCATCCGCGCCGATGGCCGCATGGTGCACGAGATGTACCTGGTGGCGGTCAAGTCGCCGGCCGAGTCGAAGAAGCCCTGGGACTACTTGAAGGTGGTCAAGACGCTGCCGGGCGACCAGGTCTTCACGACAAAAGCCGAGAGCAAGTGCTCCCTCTGGAAATAAGCTGACTCACTGATCTCGTTCATCGCCTTCCCGTATGCAAATTTCACTGCCTGCCCTGCTGAGCCAGCTCCTTCTCGGGTTGGTCAACGGATCGTTCTACGCGATCCTGAGCCTTGGGCTCGCAGTGATCTTCGGCCTGCTCAATGTGATCAACTTCGCGCACGGCGCGCTGTTCATGCTGGGCGCCGTGCTGACCTGGATGGCGATGAACTACTTCAACGTCAACTACTGGGTGATGCTGGTCGCGGCGCCGATCATCGTCGGCCTGTTCGGCGTGCTGATCGAGCGGCTGCTGCTGCGCTGGATCTACAAGCTCGATCATCTCTACGGTCTCCTGCTCACGCTCGGCCTCACGCTGCTGATCGAAGGCGTGTTCCGCTCGGTCTACGGCGTCTCGGGCCTGGGCTACGACGCGCCCGATGCGCTGTCGAGCGCCACCGATCTCGGCTTCATGGTGCTGCCCAACTACCGTGCCTGGGTGGTGGCGGCCTCGCTCGTGGTCTGCTTCGCGACCTGGTTCGTGATCGAGAAGACGCGGCTGGGCGCCTACCTGCGCGCAGGCACCGAGAACCCGCGCCTGGTCGAGGCCTTCGGCGTCAACGTGCCGCTGATGATCACGCTGACCTATGGCTTTGGCGTCGCGCTCGCGGCCTTCGCGGGCGTGCTGGCGGCGCCGGTGATCCAGGTCTCGCCGCTGATGGGGCAGAACCTCATCATCGTGGTGTTCGCGGTGGTCGTGATCGGCGGCATGGGCTCGATCATGGGAGCCATCTTGACCGGGCTCGGCCTCGGCGTGATCGAGGGCCTGACCAAGGTCTTCTATCCCGAGGCATCCTCCACCGTCGTGTTCGTGATCATGGTCATCGTGCTGCTCATCCGGCCGGCCGGCCTGTTCGGAAAAGAAAAATAAGACGCGAGCCGCATGAAAAAGCTATCCCTCGTCATCTACCTGCTGCTGCTCGTCGCGCTGATCGTGGCGCCCTTCGCCGGCGCCTACCCGGTGTTCGTGATGAAGCTCATGTGCTTCGCACTGTTCGCCTCGGCTTTCAATCTGCTGCTCGGCTACACCGGGCTCCTGTCTTTCGGCCACGCGGCCTTCCTCGGCGGCTCGGCCTACGTGGCGGGGCAGGTGATGAAGGTCTGGGGCCTGACGCCCGAACTCGGCCTCATCGCCGGCACGCTCACTGGCGCCTTGCTGGGCTGGCTGTTCGGCGTGCTGGCGATCCGCCGTCAAGGCATCTACTTCGCGATGATCACGCTGGCGCTGGCGCAGATGATGTTCTTCGTCGCGCTGCAGGCCAAGTTCACCGGCGGCGAGGACGGCCTGCAGGGCGTGCCGCGCGGCCGGCTCTTCGGCCTGCTCGATCTGCAGAACGACCTCACCATGTACTACGTGGCCCTGGCGATCGTGGTCGCTGCCTTCCTGCTGATCGTGCGCACCATCCATTCGCCCTTCGGTCAGGTGCTGAAGGGCATCAAGGAAAACGAGGCACGCGCGCTCTCACTGGGCTACGACGTAAGCCGCTTCAAGCTGCTGGCCTTCGTGATCTCGGCGGCGCTCTCGGGCCTGGCCGGTTCGCTCAAGACCCTGGTGCTGGGCTTCGCCACCTTGTCCGACGTGCACTGGACCGCGTCGGGTCAGGTCATCCTGATGACGCTGGTGGGCGGCCTGGGCACGCTCTCCGGCCCGCTGGTCGGCTCGGCCGTGGTGGTGCTGCTCGAGAACAAGATCGGCGAGTTCGGCAACCTGCTCGCGCGCATCACCACCATCGACTGGTTCAACACCCTCGGCGAGTCGGTCACCATGGTCACCGGCCTGATCTTCGTGATCTGCGTGCTGGCCTTCCGGCGCGGCATCATGGGCGAGATCATCGCCTTCGTCGAGCGGCAGCGCGGGCCGCGCGCCTAGCCATGTGGCAGCCCGCTGAACGTTACCCCGATCCTGCCGTCGAAATCCTCGACCCGCGCTTCGCGAAGTACCGCATCACCAGCGCCGCCGTCGAGCGGCTGGCGAGCGGCTTCCGCTGGGCCGAAGGACCGGTGTGGTTCGGCGACGGCCGCTACCTGCTGTGGAGCGACATTCCCAACAACCGCGTGATGCGCTGGGACGAGGAGACCGGTGCGGTCAGCGCGTTCCGCAAGCCCTCGAACTTCGCCAACGGCCACACGCGCGATCGCCAGGGGCGACTCGTCAGCTGCGAGCACGGCACGCGGCGCGTGACGCGCACCGAGTACGACGGCAGCATCACCGTGATCGTCGACCGCTTCGAGGGCAAGCGGCTCAATTCGCCCAACGACATCGTCGTCAAGTCGGACGATTCGATCTGGTTCACCGATCCGCCCTTCGGCATCCTCGGCCACTACGAAGGCCATGCGGCCGAGGCCGAGCTGCCCACCAACGTCTACCGCGTCGACAGCCGCACCGGCGAGGCCACGGTGGTGTGCGGCGACGTCAACCGGCCCAACGGCCTGTGCTTCTCGCCCGACGAGCGCCGGCTCTATGTGGTGGAGTCGGGCACCTTGCCGCGCCGCATCCGCGTGTTCGACTTGAGCGATGACGGCCGCCGGCTCCAGAACGACCGCGTGTTCCTGCAGACCGAGATGGAGGGCTCGCCCGATGGCTTCCGCTGCGACGTCGACGGCAACCTGTGGGCCGGCTGGGGCACCGGCGAAGGCCGCGACGGCGTGATGGTGTTCGCGCCCGACGCCACGCCGATCGGGCGCATCGCATTGCCCGAGCGCTGCGCCAACCTGTGCTTCGGCGGCATCGCGCGCAACCGGCTCTTCATGGCGGCGAGCCAGTCGCTCTATGCGCTCTACGTCAACACGCAGGGTGCGCGCGGCGGTTGAGGCGCCTCACATGCCTCACATGCGAAGGGCCTGCGCGTAGCCGGTCATCTCCAGATAGCCGCGGCCGACGCGCCGCCCGCCGTCGTCCTGCAGATCGCTCAGGCCTTCCCAGTAGACGGCGCCGGTCGAACCCCGGCTGTCGAGCTCCTGATCGTCGAGCAGTGCCTGCACCCTGAAGACGCCGGCCGGCGTCTGGATGCGCCATCGGGTCGGGTAGGCCGCGCGCGTGCGCGGGCTGGTCCAGGTGCTTTCGGCGTCGAAGCGCAGTTCGTCGTGGCCGAACACGCGCAGCGTTCCGTCGGCGCTGCGCAGCGACCCGCCGAACCACAGGGCTGTGCCGTCGCGCCGGCGTATGCGAAAGGCCATCAGTGCGCCGCCGTCGTCGAGGTTCATGCCGATCCAGTCCCAGCCGGCCGCATCGGGATGTAGGTAGGCTTCGCTCCACTCGTGATCGAGCCATGCCTTGCCCTGTACGTCGAAGCCGCGGCCTTGCAAGGTGAGGCGGCCCTGCGTCGCGAGCTGCGGTTCGCTGTAGTAGTAGCTGGCCTGCTCGGCATCGGGGCCCTTGCGCGAGAGGCCGTCCTTGCCTTGCAGCAGCACCGGCTGGGTGGCTGAAAAACGCAGGTCGAGCCCGAAGCCCTCGGCCGGCAACTTGGCCGTGTAGCCCTCGGCATCGCGCTTCAGCGTCCAGTTGCGCAGCCGGACGTCGGTGCCCTCTTCGGCGGCCGACGCCACGCCGAAGCCCGCACGCGCGATGCGCTCGTCGTGCCAGAGCTTGCGGCCTTCAAGATCGGTGAGTGCCGCATGCGCAAAGATCAGCTGACGCGCCGCGAAGTCCGAGCGCATTGCCTGCGTCGCAACGACCCGCGAGCGGAAGAAGGTGAGCTGGAAGCCGAAGTCGCGTGCCCCGGCCTGCGCATGGCCGGTGATGTACCACCACTCGGTGCGCAGATCCGAATGGCTGCCGAAGTCGCGTGGAAACTGCAGCATGCGCGGCGGCAGCGCCCATGCCGCCGGCGCCGCGAGTGCCGACAGAAGCACTGTACGGCGCGACAGCATGCTCAACTCGCCAGCAGTGCGTCGACGCGCTGCTGCGCCGCGCTGCAATCGCCGAAGGCATTCGCCACCCACGCCGCATCGTGGTAGCTCGGCAGGTAGCGCTCGCCCGCATCGCACAAGAGCGACAGGATCGAGCCTTGCCGCCTCGCCGCGCGCATCTCGCCGGCCAGCGCCAGCATGCCGATGAAGTTGGTGCCGGTCGACGGGCCGACCTTGCGGCCCAGCAGCGCCGAGAGCGCGCGCATCGCGGCGATCGAGTCGGTGTTCGGCACCTCGATCATGCGGTCCACCAGCGAAGGGATGAAGCTGGCTTCCACGCGCGGCCGTCCGATGCCCTCGATGCGCGAGCCCGGCGCCGTCAGCGTCGCGTCGCCGGTGCGGTGGTAGGCCGCGAACACTGAGCCCTCGGGATCGGCCACGCAGACCTGCGTGTCGTGGCAGCGGTAGCGCACATAGCGCCCGATGGTCGCGCTGGTGCCGCCGGTGCCGGCGCCGACCACGATCCAGGCCGGCACCGGGTGCCGCTCGTGCGCCATCTGCTGGAACATGCTCTCGGCGATGTTGTTGTTGCCGCGCCAGTCCGTCGCGCGTTCGGCGTAGGTGAACTGGTCCATGTAGTGGCCGCCCGCGCGCTCGGCAAGCGTTCGGGCTTCGTCGTAGACCTCGGCCGCGTGGTCGACGAAATGACACTGGCCGCCGTAGAAGGCGATCTGTGCGATCTTCTCGGGCGAGGTGCTCTTCGGCATCACGGCGATGAAGGGCAGACCCAGCAGTCGTGCGAAGTAGGCCTCGCTCACCGCGGTCGACCCGCTCGAGGCCTCGACGACCGTGGTGCGCTCGCCGATCCAACCGTTGCACAGCGCGTAAAGGAAGAGCGAACGCGCCAGCCGGTGCTTGAGGCTGCCGGTCGGGTGCGTCGATTCGTCCTTGAGGTAGAGGTCGATGCCGTGCGCGGCGAAGGCCGGCAGCGGCAGGGGGATCAGGTGCGTGTCGGCGCTGCGCTGGTAGTCGGCCTCGATGCGGCGGATCGCGCTGCCGAGCCAGAGGCTGTCGGGAGGGGAGGCATGGGTCACGCCGACGAGTCTACAAGCCCTGTGCGCTCAACCGAAGGTGAACGCGTAGGCCTGCGCGCCGGCGTCGAGGAATTCGATCTCGAACAGGCGGTCGTTGCCGGGCGACGCCTGGCGGACGAGCTGGTAGAGCCGCTGCCCGTCGATCGTTCCGTTGCCCTGGGCGTCGATGTCGAAGCCGTGGTCCGTGAGCGGCGGCTTGCCGTCCACCAGCACCTTGAAGCGCACCGGTTTGCCGTCGGCCGAGGGCCCGAGCACCAGGTGCACGTCGCGCGCATGGAAGCGCAAGGCGATGCGGCCGTTGGCGCGGTTCGCGACTACGCGCTCGCGTTCCACCGTCCAGTCGCCGGCGAGCGCCCAATGGTTCGTTCGCAGCGAAGCGGCAGCCTGGTAGGCGTTCGCGCGATCATTCGCGATGCCTCCCGGCGAAGCGAAGCCGTGCGTGCGTTCGTAGCCCAGATAGGTTTCTCCGGACAACGCGGGTGAAGCGCCCGGCGCGGCCTGGACGCCTTCGCCCTGCGGCGCGACCAGCCCGGCCGGAACATGGCTTCGCCCAGCCTCGGCCAGCAGTTGCTGGATGATTCGTTCCAATTTCTCGTACCGGTTCTCTCCGAACTGGTGATGGCGGATGCGCCCCTCTGCATCGATGAAATAAAAGGCGGGCCAGGCCTGGTTGTCGAAGCCGCGCCAGATGGCGAAGTCGTTGTCGATGGCGACCGGAAAGTCGATGCGAAGGTCCTTCGCCGCCCGGCGCACGTTGGCCGGGCGCTTCTCGAACGCGAACTCGGGCGCATGCACGCCGATGACCACCAGGCCCGCATCCTTGTACTTCTCCGACCATGCGCGAAGGTAGGGCAGGGTGCGCAGGCAGTTGATGCACGAGTAGGTCCAGAAGTCGACCAGCACCACCTTGCCACGCAGGTCTTCGGTCGTCAGCGGGGCGGAGTTGATCCACTCGGTCGCGCCAGCCAGTGAAGGAAAGACGCCCTCGATTCCGAGCATTCGCGCGGGTGCCGGTTCGCGGGCGGCTGCCGTCGGGATCAGCCCGGTCTCCTCGGGACGGAGGCTCGTATCGGGGGGCTGCGGCTTCTGGCGCTCGATCTTCTCGACGAGCGCCTGCTCCAGTGCCGACGTGGTGCCGACCGAGAGCCGGGCGAGCAAGCCAGTGTCCAGGCCCAGTGCGATGGCGGTGACACCCACCAGAACTGCCGCACCGGCGCCACGCCGGATCCACTCGCCCGTGTGGAGCGATCCCTTCAAGGCCGCGAACACGCGCCCGCCGAACAGCAGCGCTGCCGCCAGCGAGGTGCACGCGCCGGCCGCATAGGCCAAGAGCAACAGCGAGGTGCCGACGCTGGCGCCATTGAGTGCTGCGCCGGTCAGGATCAAGCCGAGGATCGGACCCGCGCAGGGCGCCCAGAGCAGGCCCGTGCCCACGCCCAGCAGGAGCGGCGAAAAAACGGAAGGCCGCGCGGAAGTCCCATCCGCCTGGGAGTCGGACAGGCGGATGCCGAGCGCGACGAGCGGCCTGCTCAGACGGTCGGCCACGGTCGGGAACAGCAGCGTGACGCCGAACACCGCAAGCAGCGCGATCGCGGCGTAGCGCCCGTACTCGTTGAGCTCGACCACCCAGCCGCCGCCCACCGCGGCCAGCGTGGCGATGGCGGCAAAGGCCAGCGCCATGCCGAAGAGAAGGGGCAGGCCGTGCGATCGGAACGGCCGGTCGGCGCGCGCGAACACGAAAGGGAGCACCGGCAGGATGCACGGGCTCAGGATGGTGAGCACGCCGCCCAGGTAGGCCACGATCAGAACGAGCATGATGTTTCTCGATGAGGTGCTGCGGTCAGGCCGCGCCGGGTTTGAACAGGGTCACGCGGGCTTCGAGCCCGCCTTCGCTGCGGTTGTGCAGGCTGAGCTCCGCGCCCATCGCCATCGCGAGCTGGTGCGCGATGGCGAGTCCCAGGCCCGTGCCGCCGGTGCTTCGGTTGCGCGAGCTTTCGACCCGGTAGAAGGGCTTGAGCACGGCCTCCAGCTCGTCGGGCGGGATACCCGGTCCGTTGTCGAGCACCGCGACGACCAGCCGGTCCGCCTCGGCATGCACCCGCACGCGCACGTCGCTGCCGAACTTCAATGCGTTGTCGATCAGGTTCACGAGGATCCGGCGCAGGGCATTGGGGCGCGTCACGATCGGCGCGTCGATGCGTCCCTCCAGCTGCACGGCCTGGCCCGAGTCCTCGTAGTCGGCGACCATGCTTTCGAGCAGCGCATCGGCATCGATGCGCAAGGGCGGTTCCGTCGCGCCATGCAGCGTGCGCGCATAGGTGACGCCTTCTCTCACCAGCGCGTTCATGGCATCGAGGTCCTGCCGGAATTTGAGCTGGTCCTTCTCGTTGTCCATCAACTCGGTGCGCAGCCGCATCCGGGTGATCGGCGTCTGCAGATCGTGCGAGATCGCAGCCAGGATCTCCACGCGCTCGGCCATGTAGCCGGCGATGCGCCGCTGCATCGCATTGAAGGCGCGTGCCGCGTGCGCCACTTCGGTGGGGCCTTCTTCGCCGAGCGTCCGGGCCTTCAGGTCGGGCCCGAGTTCGTCCGCCGCCGCGGCGAGCCGCGCCAGCGGCCGTGTGACCAGCCGCACCGCGAACCAGGCGCAGACGGCCAGCACCACGAGCTGGATCGCCAGCAGCCACATGACCCAGTTCGACACCGGCATGCCTACCCGTCTTGCATCGACGATCACCGGGCTGCCGTCCGCCAGCTTCACCTGGATCCGAAGGCCTTCGGTCGGTTCGGCGACCTGTGCCACCTTCACGACCTCGAACGGATGCAGCGCGTTGACGATGGCGGCGGCGAACTCCTGCACCAGCGGCGTCGCGGGCGCGGGGCCCGTGACGCTGCCGTCCAGCATGAAACGGTAGTTGCGCCGCTCCAGCCGGCCCAGCCAGCTCGCGCGCTCCGCGGCGGGCAGGCGATCCAGGATGGCGATCGAACTCGCGATGTCGCGCTCGATGCCGCTCATCATCAGCTCGCGCAGCGCCATGCTGCGCTCGTAGCGGATCGCTGCGAAGGTCAGCAACTGCGCGATCGCGAGGCCCACGACGATGATCAGCGTTACGCGGGAGAACAGCGAGCGGGGGATCAGCCGGCGCATGGTGGGCATGGATGGGTTATAGACCCCGCCGCTCAGACCAGGTTGATCTCGACGCCGATGTTGCCCCGCGTGGCTTTGGAATACGGGCAGGTCTGGTGTGCGGCATCGACGAGGACCTGGGCGACTTCGCGCTCCACACCGGGCATGCTGACCTTGAGTCGGGCCTGCAGGAAGTAGGCGCCGTCCGTGGTGCCCAGGTCGACTTCGGCGTCGACGGCGAGGTCGGCCGGGAGCTTGACCTTCATCCCGGCCGCAGCGATCCCGATCGCGCCGATGAAACAGGCCGACCAGCCGGCGGCGAACAGTTGCTCGGGATTGGTGCCGCTGCCCGCGGTGCCGGGAGACGAGAGCTTGATGTCCAGGCGGCCATCGGAACTGCGGGATTCGCCGTTGCGACCGCCCGAAGAGGTGCGGGTCTTGCCGGTGTAGATGACTTTCTCGATGCGTGTCATGGTGGATTCCTTGGTTGGTTGAAGAACTGACGGCACGATTGTTGGTGCGGATCCTCCGGAAGGAAGCGGACTTCGTATTCCTGTGTATCCGGACCGTCTTTCTCAACAGTAAATTTCACAATCGTCGACCTCGGCGCGGGCGCGGACTACATTGCGCTTGCAACACCTGCGTTCGAAGCCACACTGCCATGACTCCCAAGACTTCCGACCACATCCTCATCGTCGACGACGACCGCGAGATCCGCGAACTGCTCACCACCTACCTGGTCAAGAATGGCCTGCGGGTGGTCGCCGTGCCCACTGGCCGGCACATGCGCGCCGCGCTGGAGGAATCGGGCCCCTTCGACCTGATCATTCTCGATCTGATGTTGCCGGGCGAGGACGGGCTGACGCTGTGCCGCGACCTGCGCACGGGCAAGTACAAGGCAATCCCCATCCTGATGCTGACGGCGCGCAGCGAAGAGGCCGACCGGATCCTCGGCCTCGAGATGGGCGCCGACGATTACCTGGCCAAGCCCTTCTCCGCCCGGGAACTGCTCGCGCGCATTCGCGCCGTGATGCGCCGCACCCGGATGCTGCCTCCCAACATGCGCTCGACGGAGGCGGCCCAGAAGCTGGCCTTCGGTGAATGGCAGGTGGACACCACCGCGCGGCACCTGCTCGATGCGAGCGGCACGATGGTCGCGCTGAGCGGCGCCGAGTACCGGCTGCTGCGCATCTTTCTCGATCACCCGCAGAAGGTGCTGAGCCGCGACCAGCTGCTGAGCCTGACGCAAGGCCGGGAGGCGGACCTCTTCGAGCGCTCGATCGACCTGCTCGTGAGCCGGCTGCGCCAGCGGCTGCGCGACGACGCGCGCGAGCCGCGCTACATCAAGACCGTGCGCAGCGAAGGCTACGTGTTCGCATCGGCGGTGGAAGCGCTCGACTGAGGCGGCCAGGTGCGGGCTCGCCTTTCCGGCCCCGTGCGTTGACGGGCCGTGATGCAATGGCAACTCGTCGGATTGCGGATCTCGTGCGAGATGCCGCCCGCCAGGAAGAGCAGGGCAAGCCAGATCTTCATCTCAGGAGCCCGCGGGCCGCTGCTCTGCAAGAAGCGCCTGGATCTTCTTCTCGGTTTCGCCGTAGCGTCCCTCGCCGAAGTGCGAGTAGACGATCTTTCCTTCTTTGTCGATCAGGTAGACGGCAGGCCAGTACTGGTTGTTGAAGGCCCTCCAGGTCGCGTAGCTGTTGTCCTGCGCGACCGCGTGCTTGATCTGCAGTTTCTTGATGGCGTCCTGGACGTTCTTGGTCGACTTCTCGAACGCGAACTCCGGCGTGTGCACGCCCACCACGACCAGGCCCTGGTCCTTGTACTTCTCGTGCCACTCCTTGACGTAGGGCAGGTGGTTCAGGCAGTTGATGCAGGTGTAGGTCCAGAAGTCGATGAGGACCACCTTGCCGCGCAACTCTTCCATCTTCAGCGGCTGGGAGTTGAGCCAGGTGTCGATCTTCTGGAACTCCGGTGCCGACCGGGTCTCGCCGGCAGCGGTGTCGCCGCCGATCGGAGGCGCAGCGAAGGTGAGCGCGGCCACCGAGACGGCGGCGGCCACGGCGAGCGGAAGTGCGATGGATCGGATGTTCATGGCGATGACTTTCGATTTCGGATTCAGCGCAGCGTGGTGCCGCCTTCGACCCGCGTCTGACGCGTCGAGGAAGCCCTGTCGATGTCGTAGTAGGCGGGCACGCGGCTGCCCGCGAAGGCTTCGACGCGCAGGTTCTGGTTGGGGGCGTGTGCGCGTGCGCGCGCTTCGGCCAGCACCGCGGCGCGGTCGCGCGGCGCTGTCGGCGCGGCAGCCACGACGGAAGAAGCTGCATCCGAATACGGGTTCGCGGCGTGCGCCGCTGCCACCGCCTGTGCGCGGACCTCGCTGCGGCTCTGCGTCGACTGGAGCTGCAGGACGCCGTGGTATTCCTCGGCATAGGCCTGCGTGACGGCAAGCACGGCGAACGAGGCGGCGATGGCGATGCGGGAGAACTTCTTCATGGTGATTTCCTTCGGGTGAGTGATGAGGCTTGCTTGGAAGCGAACGGATTCTTGGTCACGTTCGTCCTCGCCGGCGCACATCGCGTATGCCTCTGTATCAGCGCGAGAAATCCACACATTACGTTTCGCAGTCGGGTGTTCAAGGCCGAGTCTGCGCTGTTTGCATCGACTCTTGTATGCCTGTGTATCTACAGGCGCCGAGGTACGCGCACATACAAGATCGCACTCGGCGTGACACATCACGCATACATGTCGCGAATCCAATGGAGCCATCGCCAATCACTGCATTCAAAGGAACGCACATGCCCGAAGCAATCAATCGTCAACGCCGCATTTTTCTGGGGAGTGCCGTCGCGAGCGTCGCAGCTGCAGAACTGGCATTCATGGGTGTCGCCAACGCAGCGACCAAGCTGCCGAAGCTCGAACCGATCAGGCAGATCCGGGCCGGCGAGCTGGATGTCGGCTATTACGAAACCGGGCCTGCCGACGGCATCCCGGTGCTGCTGCTGCACGGCTATCCCTATGACATCCACAGCTATGTCGATGTTGCGCCCCTGCTGGCCGCGCGCGGGTGCCGCGTGATCGTGCCGCACCTGCGCGGACACGGCAGCACCCGCTTCCTCGACAGCGCGAACCCGCGCTCCGCCCAGCAAGCCGCCGTGGCACTGGACCAGATCGCATTGCTGGATGCCTTGAAGATCGACCGTGCCGTGATGGTCGGCTACGACTGGGGCGCGCGCACGGCCTGCATCATCTCGGCGCTCTGGCCGGAGCGCTGCCTCGGGCTTCTTTCGGTCAACGGCTACATCATGACCAACCTTCCGGGCAACAAGCTGCCCCTGCCGGCGAAGGCGGAGCACGGCTGGTGGTACCAGTACTACTTCGCCACCGAGCGCGGCCGTGCGGGCCTCGAGGCGAACCGGCGCGACATCGCACGCATCCTGTGGACGACGAACTCGCCGAAGTGGAAGTACGACGACGCCACCTTCGAACGCACCGCCGCGTCCTTCGACAACCCGGACTACGTGCAGATCGTGATCCACAACTACCGCTGGCGCCTGAGCCTCGCGGATGGCTTTCCGCAGTACGCCGAGCTGGAGAAGCGGCTTGCCGCGCTGCCTTCGATCAGCGTTCCCACCATCACCATGGACGGCGACTCCGACGGCGTCGTGCCGGCCACCGACGGCAAGGCCTATGCCTCGAAGTTCACGGGCCCGCGATCGCACCGGATCGTGAACGCGGGCCACAACGTGCCGCAGGAGGCGCCGCAGGCCTTTGCCGATGCCGTCTGGGCGCTCGCGTCTGCGCGCGGCTGAGGCAGGCGCCGGCGATTTCCTAGCCAGAGCCTGCCATCAGTTTGATGCCACCCAGGGCGATCAGCACCATGCCGAGCGCTGCAGCCAGACGGTCCCCGCGAGGCAGCAATTTCTCGAGCGCGACGGCGATCGAAAGCGCGGCGACCCAGGCGAGGTTCATGACCCCGCCGCGTCTGGAGACCGTGAACGTCGGGTACTCCCGCATCGTCGACGCCCCGCTGAGCGACAGCACCATCCAGGTGAGGTGCTGGAAGCTGGACGACTATTTCCAGGAAGTGAAGAACATCCGCCTGGTCAAGATCGATGTCCAGGGGCACGAAGCGCAGGCCATCAAGGGCATGGAAGGAATCCTGCGCAAGTGCTCGCCCGTCGTTGTATTCGAAACAGCACTTCAGTGCGTTCAAGGACGGCAAGTCGGAGGCGATTGAGTTGCTCAAGGAGAACGGCTACACGGAGGTCTACTTCGTCGACAGGGTTCCTTCGACGCAACGGGGAGGGCGCGTCGGCAAGCTCTGGTTCTTCCTTTGTTCGCTGCTCATGGGCTTCAGGCTTGTCGTCAAGAAGCGGACGGAATTGGAGCCGGCCTTCTACGAGATGCTGATTGCCAAGAAGGCAGTGCCTGCCTAGCCCGAAGTTCCCCGAAGCGACGAACGAGATTCCCTTGTGACTCAAGCACTTGCTTGAGTTGGCGAGGAAGTTTTCTGTCTACGGTTTGATGTTTTGCACGAGCGCGAGGGCGCGCAGGTGCAGCGGCTGCGCGTTGGTGAGGAGCTCGAAGGTGGGCGCCTCGGGCCCGGCCTGTGGGGTTCGGCAGGTGTTGCGCACGATGGTGGCGAGCTCGGCCATGAGGGTGGAGAAGCTGTGCACGGGGGTGCCGTCGTCCAGTGTGTGACGGGCCGCCTTGTCCAGCGCCGCCTTGGAGCGCGTGGCCGGCGCCACGGGATCGCGCGTAGCCTTGGCTTGCTGCTCGGTGTCGGCAAACATCAACTCGCGCCAGGCCTCGCGCATGTGCCACTCGACGTAGTAGGCGAGCATGCACAGGAAGATGTGTGCGCGCACCCGATCGGCGGTGCGGTGGTGGATCGGGCGCACCTTCAGGTCGATCGTCTTGAGCGAGCGGAACGCGCGCTCAACGTTGGCCAGTGACTTGTAGTTGCGCACGCAGTCGGCCGAGTCCATCTGTGTGGGCGGCACCGACGTGCGGATGATGTAAATGCCGTCCAGCGCCGCCTCGGCAGCGATGGCGTCGCGCTTGCGCGCGAAGGTGAAGGTGGTGTCGCCGATCGCCAGCTCGAAGTGCTTGGCGACCTTGTACTGGTTGACGACCTTGCCCACGCGCAAGCCGATCTCATCCTTCCCAGCGAGCTTGCCCGCGTCCACGCGGGCCTTGATCTTCTGCAGGTTGGCCTCGGTGGCCGCGAGCAGTTCCTCGCGCTTGTGCGTGCGCAGCTTGGCCAGTTCCAGATTGCGGCACGCCACCAGGCGCTCGCCCGGGTAGTCCGGCGAGCTCAGTTCGAGCAGATTGCGCTCGTCGAACAGGTCGAGTTGCAGTTGCCCCTGCTCCACGAGCGCGCGGATCGACACGCTCTTCAATGCGCTGATCCACCCCACGCCCTCGCACTCGCGCATCTCCTGGATCGCCTTGTTGGAGATCATGCCGCGGTCGCCCACCATCACCAGCTGCTCGACGCCGAAGTCTTCGCGCAGTCGCTTGAGCTCGGGCAGCAAGGTCAGGCTGTCAGCGACATTGCCCTCATGCACCGACACGGCCACCGGGCAGCCGCGCGCATCGGTGAGCAAGCCGTAGTTGACCTGCAGCAACCCCTTCTTGCCGTCGCGGCTGTAGCCGAGCTTGGCCAGGGGACAACAGCTACCCTCGAAGTAGCTCGAGGACAGGTCGTACAGCACCAGGGCGCCAGCGCTCAGATGGCGCGAGGCCAGCTTCTTCTGGATGCGATCCTGGCGTTCGAGCAGCCAGTCCATCGCCGCATACAGATCGTCCTCGTCGGCTTCTGCCACGCCGAAGTCCTCGGCCAGCGTGGTGGTGTGCCACCAGCGCGTGGTGGCCAGCTTGGTGTGGGGCGCTGCGATGCGCGCGGCCACCATCGCCAGTACCAGCTCGCATTCGCGGCAGGGCTTGGAGGCAAGCAGCGAGGCCATCTCCAGGCTGGCCATCGCGGCGCCTGCCGCCTGCACATGGCCATGGGGACGCGAGTGCGTGATCTCGAACGCGCAAGCCACGGGCACGAAGGTCTCGCCCTGCAGCGAGCGCCGAATGATCTCGATGAGTTCATCGGGCAGGTGCGACAGATTGCCCAGGGTCTCGTTCTTGACCTTGCCGTCCTCGCGATAGCTGCGACGCAGCAGGTGGGTGCGATAGACCTGGTCCTTGTAGGTGCGCGTCGTAGTGACGACGTGAGCGGTACCGGTGCGGGCTGCCATGTAGAGAAATCTAGTCGACGAATGTGAAATTTGCAAGTCACTTTAGTGACTACATGTATCGCCCAAAAAAATCCTCCACGGAGGAGGATTCATCAGCGGCGACAAGTACTTGCCGCCGTTGGAGTGACTACAGAGGGCGGGGAACTTCGGCCTAGCCCCTCACCAGTGTGGCCGCCGCCGGCTGCTGACGGAGATACGGAAGAACTTCTCGGTGTTCAGGGCGTAGGGAGTCGCAATTCAGCGATCAGAAAGTCGATGAAGGCCCGGACCCGCAGCGGCGTGTGACGGCGATCGGGATAGATCAGCGAGAAGGGGCGAGAGCGGCCTCCGGCTTCGGGCAGCAGCTCCTGGAGGCCGCCACGGCGCAGGTCCTCCTGCACGATGTAGCGGTAGGTCTGCAAGAGCCCGGCGCCATGGCGCGCCAAGGTCACCATGCCCATGTAGTCGTCGGCGCAGCGGTAGCTGGGCGGCGTCTCGAGTTCGATGTCCTGTCCGTCGCGCCTGAAGAGCCAGGGCACCGGTTGTCCGGTGCTGGGCAGCACGAACTGGATGCACTCGTGCGCCGCCAGCGCCTCGAGCGAATCCGGCCTGCCCGCGCGAGCCAGGTAGGAGGGCGCGGCCACCAGCACCAACTCGGCGTCTTCGAGCTTGCGCGCGATGAGGCCGGAGTCCGGCGGCGCGCGTCCCCGAATCGCGAGGTCGAAGCCTTCGCCGGTGAAGTCGATATTGCGGTTGCTCAGGTGAAGCTCGATCCGCACCTTTGGAAAGCGCTCGCTAAAGCGCGGCAGCAACGGCAGCACGCGGTAGTGGCCATAAGGTGAGGCGATGCTGAGACGCAGCACGCCAGCCGGGGCCTGCTGCTCGCCGGTGAGCTGGCTCTCAGCATCGCGCATCAGGCTCAGCGCCTGGCGGCACTGTTCGTAGTAGGCGCGGCCCCCGTCGGTCAGATGAATCTGGCGGGTGGTGCGCACGAACAGGCGAACACCCAGGCGTGCCTCGAGCCGTGCAATCGAGCGGCTCACGGCGGCGGGGCCGAGGCCGGCGGCCAGGGCCGCGGCGGTGAAGCTTTCCAACTCGGCGGCGAGACAGAACAGTTCCAGGCTGCCGAGCATCAGATCGTCGAATTGGCGGCTCATGCTTGTTCCATCGAGTAACTAATGAAGTGACAGTCTATGTCTTTATTCACCCCAGGTGCATCAATACCATTGACCCATGTTTTCAAACCCAGGTGCCGCCTCAAGCAGTGGACGCCCTTACCAGGAGAAACGAAATGACCCAACGCTCGCCTCAAACCGTGATCGTCACAGGTGCCTCCAGCGGCATCGGCCTTGCCATCGCGCGAGCCTTCCTGCGCCGCGGCGACAACGTCGTCGGGAACGCGCGCACGCTCGAGCGCCTGCAGGCCGCTGATCTCGCGCAGGACTTTCCAGACCAGTTCCTCGCGGTTGCCGGGGACGTCGCCGATCCGGCGACTGCCAAGCGGATCTTTGCCGAAGCGGTCGCACGTTTCGGCCATGTCGACGTGCTGGTCAACAACGCGGGCATCTTCACCCCGAAAGCCTTCGCCGAGTACACGGCCGCGGATGTCGATGCGCTGGTCGGCACCAACCTCAAGGGCTTCTTCTACGTCTCGCAGGAAGCGGTGCGCCACATGACGCCGCGCAAGCAGGGCCATATCGTCAACATCACGGCCAGCCTCGCCTTGCAGCCGAATGCCAGCGTGCCCGCGCTGCTGCCGGTCCTGGTCAAGGGCGGTCTCAACGACGCGACCCGGGCGCTGGCGCTCGAACTCGCGCCGCACAACATCCAGGTAAATGCCGTCGCACCCGGGATCATCGACACGCCGCTCTACACGCCGGACATGCACGCCTTCCTGAACACGCTGCAGCCGGCAGGCCGGATCGGCGCGCCGGCGGACATCGTGGACGCGGTCCTGTACCTGAGCGATGCATCCTTCACCACGGGCGTCGTCCTGCCGGTGGATGGCGGCATGAGCACAGGCAAGTGGTGAGGGGAGGCCAGCCATGCCCTACGTCAACATTCAAGTGACTCGCGAAGGCGTGACCGCAGAGCACAAGGAGCAGCTCATCGCCGGTGTGACCGACCTGCTGGAGCAGGTGCTGAAGAAGCCGCCGGAACTGACCTTCGTCGTGATCGACGAAATCGACACCGACAACTGGGGTCATGGGGGTCGATCCGTGACCGCGCGGCGCCGCGAAGAGGCGAAAGCAAAATAGCGGCGTCGGAAAGAAGATGCCCAGGTTCAGCGATTGCGGGTCGGTTGTCGCCACGCGATAAGCCCTGCTGTTCTGGCCCGCACTTCAGGCGAAGCCAGACAGGTGGCGACAGCCTCATAGCCTGGAGCGCCGGGATATGGGGCGACCTGAGTCGGTGGACTGTGGTTCGCGGGGCAGAGGATGATTGCTTCGTCCGGACCGACAGCAGACAAGTCGAGGATTGCGCAGGAGCGAGTGAGCATGAAGATCGGCCGCGCGCCGGATCCACGGCGGCGCAGCCGGGCAATCAGAGCCTCTTGGGTGGCTTGGTCTAACCCTTGTTCGATCATGTCCACGACCAGGGCATCCGGCCCGTCTGCTTCTAGCCCAGCGAGCAATGCAACCAAGGCATCCGACGGCGTAGCGCCATCCTCTACAAGCCAGGCCAGGGCCCGATCGAGCCGAGACCTCAAATGGGGCGCGCCGTTCAGCCGTGATTTTGCTGCTGCACCGCCATCTGCAAGTCTCTCCAGGCCAAGCAAGGCGGCGTTGGGCAGCGCTTTGGCGAGGCATTGCGCCAGTCGGGTCTTGCCGCTGCCGAGCGGACCGATGATGTAGTTCAGAGGCCGGATTTCGCGAAGTTCGAATCGCTCCCCACCCCAAGGCCACGGCAGGTCGAATGCGACGCGGACCTCCGAGACGGGCGCCAGCAAGCCCGCCAGTTCGCCAATGGTCGGAGTCTGACCTTGCGCAACGTTGCTTCGCAAGCCACGGACCTTCTCGACAGTGTGTGCAAGTTGACGAAGTTGCGCTTCCAGCGCTGTTTGGTGAGCGGCCAATGTTTGCTCCAGGCCTTGGGAATTGCCTTCCAGCACCCGTCCCACTTGGGCAAGACTGAAGCCGAGCGCGCGAAGAGCGACGATTTCGGCAGCGCGAGTCATCTCCTCTTGACCATAGGCGCGCCATCCCGCCGTGGTTCGGCCAGGGTCCACCAGGCCGCGCTGCTCATAGAGCCGTAGAGCCTTGGCCGAAACGCCGAGCCGCCTCGCGGCTTCGGACGGACTCAGATACTGGGCGGGAGATCGCATGAAACGTTCCTTTCGATCGATCTTCCCTTTTTAAAGGGTGCCCCTGGGGTCGGGTCAACAGTTGGCCTGACGGGCCAGGTCTGACGCGTGCAGGGCTTGCGCCTAAGGGCTGCGCTGCTCGGGCAATTGCTGGCCACTGCGATTCGTGAGCATGCGCCGCAACGCAATAGCACCACAAGCGGCGGCCGCCAGAGACGCGGTCCACATCGAAAGAACAGCTTCAATGGACAGCTCGCCGTTCGTGCTTTGCGCCAAGCCAGTCAGCACGATGGTTCCACTGTTGTACGCGCCATGAAGCGCGATGCACGGGATGAGAGACCGGGTCCGCTCATAGAGCCAGCCCAGAATTGTTCCAGCGACGAGACCGACCAGGAACTGGTACATGTTCAGATGAACGGCCCCGAAGAGCACGGCCGATCCGAAGATTGCCGTTGAGCGCGAGTACCGTTCGAGAAAGCCTCTCAGCACGATTCCCCGAAAAAGCATCTCTTCAAGCACCGGCGCAAGCACGCAAACCGCCAGCACCGTGGCGATGTCGTTGGTGCCAACGCGTTGAAAGAACTGCTCTTCCCAAGCAGAAAGCGGCGCAATGCGAACCAGGAGTTCCTGCACGTATCCCATGAACAGCAGCAGCGCGGGCACGAGCAGCAGCACTGGCGGGACTATCAGCGCCAGCGTCGCCTTCGCCGACGACGGAGAGTCGTGAAACAAGCTGCGATAGGTGATGTTCCGGAAGTGCATCACGAGGGCGAAGACACACCCGTTGCCAAGGAGCACCGTCAAGGCCTGGTGCTGCTCCAGCGATAGCCCAAGCATTCCATTGGCGTCGCGAAGCGCAGATGAGACAGCGACCTCGCAAAGCACCAGCGCCACGTACAAGAGAAATGCTTGGTGGGCCGTCGGAAATGGCTCCAACCTATTTCGCATCAGGCGGTACTCGTGAGATGCCGAGCGGCAGCAGGCACATTGCCATTTCTCGACGCAAGTAAAGCCAGCTCGATGCCGGAACCCCAAAACTTCATCTCGATGCGCTTCCTGTTGTTGCTTGACCCGGGGCTTACCCAGGAGGCAGAGATGATACGAAATGTTTCGCTCACCCTGAGGCGCGCATATTGGCCGTCCGCTGACTCTGTCTCAACAGCTTCGATGAGCTAACGTTCCAAAAGAATGCGAAGCATGCGCTCCGGGTTGGCGAGGAAGTCGCGGGTGACCTGGAAATGCTCGGTGTCCTCATAGGCAACCTTCGCAACTCCTTCCTTGCTGCATTGATAGATGCATGCATCGGGATAGGCCATGAGGATCGGCGAGTGAGTCGCGATGATGAACTGGGACGCGTCCAGGACGAGGTCATGCATGCGCGACAACACGGCAAGCTGCCGTTGGGGCGAGAGAGCGGCCTCCGGTTCGTCGAGGATGTAGATGCCTTGCCCGCCGAAGCGTTCCATCATGAGCGCCATGAAGGATTCGCCATGTGACTGTTCATGCAACGAGCGGCCGCCGTAGGAGTCGATGGCAGGTGGTCCGAACGAGGGCTCGGCATCGAGATTCTCGATCTCGGTGGCGACGTTGAAGAAGCTTTCTGCCCGCAGGAAGAACCCGTCGCGAGGCCGTTTGATGCCCTTGGCAACGCGAAGGTATTCGTGCAGCTCCGAATGCGATTGCCGGGTTCCGAAGCGGAAGTTCTTGCTGCCGCCCTCGGCATTGAAGCCCAGCGAGACTGCAATGGCTTCGAGGAGCGTCGACTTGCCGGACCCGTTCTCCCCCACGAAGAACGTGACCTTCGGATGAAGGTCGATGTGTTCGAAGGAGCGAATCGCCGGCAGGCAGAACGGGTACCGCTCGAACGACTCGACCTTGTTGCGCAGCAGGGCGACGCGACTGACGTACTGGGTTGAGATCATGAAATCCAAGCGCGCGAGCGTAGGGGAAACTGCCTTGCGTCGAGCGAGACCGCCCTACAGATCCAGCGCCAGAAACTTGGTGCCTGGAATCGGGTTGAAGACGTAGGGCCCGATCGATCTGAACCCTAGCGACTGGTAGAGGCCTTGAGCGGCGCCCATTGTGGGCAGCGTATCGAGACAGATGCGGGCGTACCCTGCTTCACGCGCCTCCTGACAGACGCGTTCCGCGAGTCGTCGCCCGAGCTGCTCGCCGCGTGCCTGGGGCCGGACGTAAAGGCGCTTCATCTCGCCCGTGCTGGCGTCGATGGGGCGAAGCGCGATGCACCCGAGCGCGTCCGTACCTCTCCACGCAAGCAATATGCGGCCGGCAGGCGGCTCGTACTTGCCGGGCAATGCGGCCACTTCAGCTTCGAAGCCCTGGAATTCCAGGTCGATGCCCAAGCTTTCGGCGTACTCGCGAAAGAGGACGCGCACCGTGTCCAGGTCGCGCGGCAGCTCGGCAGCTTTGATCTCAATCATCGTCATCGAATCGTGCCATGACTGCCGATGTTCGCTCTATCGGTAGAACGCCTCGACCTTGCCCTTCAGCTTGATCAGCAGCGGTTTGCCCTTGCGATCCAGCGTCTTGCCTGCGGGCACCTTGATCCAGCCTTCGCTGATGCAGTACTCCTCCACATCGGCGCGCTCCTTGTCGTTGAATCGGATGCCGATGTCGTGCTCGAAGACGGCAGCGACGTGATGGGGGCTGCGCGGATCGATGGATAGATGATCGGGAAGAGGTGGGGTTGGCGTGGCTTCGGTCATGGATGTGGGTTCCTCGTTCGACACCGGCCCGCAGCCGACTTCACGGCGAGACGAAGACCGATGACGGTGCGTGATGATATGGCCGCGTTTGGCCGCACCGCCGGCGCCATGCCCTCACCAGTCTTCCTTGACCGCCAGCACCGCATCGCGCGCGGCCGCCGCGCGCCCAGCCAGCCAGGCGGTGACGGTGCCGGCCACCACCACGGCGGCGCACAGCGCGGCCAGGCGCGCCCACGGCACCAGCAGGTCCATGGTCCAGTGGAAGCTCTGCGGATTGACCACGTGCACCAGCACCACCGACACCGCGAGCCCGAGCGCCAGGCCGGCGAGGGCGCCGATGGCGGTCCAGGCCGCACCTTCGCCGGCCACCACCGCGAGCACCTGGGTGCGCGTGAAGCCCAGATGCGCGAGCAGCCCGAACTCCTTGCGCCGCGCCAGCACCTGCGCGCTGAAGCTGGCCGCGATGCCGAACAGGCCGATGCCGATTGCCACCGCCTGCAGCCAGTAGGTGACGGCGAAGCTGCGGTCGAAGATGCGCAGCGAGGTCGCGCGCAGCTGGCCGACGGAGGCGATCTCGATCGGCTCGGCGGCGGCGGCCTCGCGCACCGCTTGCTGCACCTGCGCTTCCGACGCACCCGGCGCAAGCCACAGCGAGATGTCGCTCACGCTGCGGTCGCCGGTCAGGCGCTCGAAGTCGCGCGCATCCATGGTGATAGCGCCGAACTGCCGCACGTAGTCGCGCCACACGCCGGCGACGAAGAAGCGCTTGCCGCCGCCGAAGGCCTTGGTGAGCGCTTCGAACTCCGTGCCCGGCTTCGCGCCGTAGAGCTCGACCATCGCCTCGCTCACGTAGATGCCCACCCGGCCCGCGGGTACCGGAAGTGCTGCACCCAGGAGCGGCAGCGAACGCGACGCCTCATCGTCCAGGCTGCGCGAGATCAGCGTGACAGCCGGCCGCGCCGGATCGAGCAGCAGAGCCCGCGTGCGCAGCGTGCCGGTGCGCGCCACGCCGGGCAGTTGCGCGAGCGCCTGCACGAAGGCCGGCGTGAAGGCGGCCTGCTCGCTTTGGCTCGAGCTGCCGCCGGTGGCGCTGCGCACATAGAGATCGGCCGGCAGCACCACGTCGAGCCAGCGCGTCACCGACTCGCGAAAGCTCGCGACCATCACGGTGAGCGCGACCGCGAGGCTCAGGCTCGCGACCACGCCGCTGACGGCCACCGCCGCCGTGCCGCGCATGCGCCGCGCGCGCTCGATCGCGAGCATCGGCAACACGCGGTGCGCGGCGAGCGGTGCGAGCCGGCCGTAGAGCAAGGCAATCAGCCAGGGCAGGGCGGCGATGCCGCCGACCAGCAGGAAGCCCACCGAGAGATACGCCGCGATCGGGATGCCGAAAACCGCCGGCGCCGTTGCCAGCGCCGCACCGGCCGCGATCAGCAGCAGGGCCAGCTTGTATGCGCCGCCCTGCGCGGGCGCGGCGCCCAGGCCCTTGAGCGTCTGCGCTTCGGGCAGCGCCTGGGCCGCACGCGCGGGCCACCAGCCGCCGACCCCCGCGGCGAGTACGCCGAGGCCGCCATAAAGCAGCGCCGCGCCCGAGCTCCAGCGCAGGGTCGGCGCAACGCCGTCGAAGTAGCCGCCGCCAAGATCGCCGCCCAGCACCCGCAGCGCGACGGCGGCGAGCGCGGTGCCGAGCGCGATGCCGGCGACGCTGCCGAAGAGGCCCAGCACCAGCGATTCGGCGAGCACCAGCCGCAGCCGCTCGCGCGGCGTGAGGCCCAGCACGCCGAGCAATGCGAACTGTTGCGCGCGCTTGGCGACGCTCAAGGCCAGCACCGAGAACACCAGGAAGGCGCCGGTGAACAAGGCCACCAGCGCGAGCACCGTGAGGTTCACGCGGTAGGCGCGCGAGAGATTGCTCACGCGCTCGGCCGCATCGCCCGGTTCGGCGATTTGGATGCTTGCGGGCCAGCTCGGCGACTCCTGCAGCGAACGGATGAAGGCCGCGCGGTCGATGCCGGGCGCGAGCCGCAGGTCGATGCGCGTGAGCTGGCCTCCGCGGCCGAAGAGATCCTGCGCCGCGCCGATGTCCATCACCGCCAGCGCGCTGCCGCCGGCCGCCACCTGGCCGGCCACGCGCAGTGCGTGTTGCTGCGTGCCGATGCGCAGCTGCACCGTGGCGGCGGCTTCGCCCAGCGCGGTGCGCGCGGCGGCATTGAGGAACAGCGTGTCCGGCGCGAACAGCGCAAAGCGGTCGGCGTCCTTCGCCGGCTGCGGCATCAGCGCGGGCGCGATCGTGGGCAGCACCAGTGCATCGACGCCGATCACGCGCAGCGCGATGCGGCGCTCGCTGCCCGCGACGAGCGCCACCGCCTGCGATTCCAGCACCGGGCTGGCGAGCGTCACCTGCGGATGCTGCGCCACGCGCGCGAACACGGCCTCGTCGAAGCCGCCTTGCGCGGCGCGCAGTTCCAGGTCCGGCTGGCCGTTGACCGAGCGCACGGCGCTCGCGAACTCGTCGAGCGCCGATGCGTTGATGAGCTGCACCGAGAAGGCCAGCGCCACGCCGAGCATCACTGCCAGCGCCGCGGCGGCATTGCGCCATGGATGGTGGCGCAGTTCCTGCCAGGAGAAGGTACGAAGAAGCGCTCGCATGGAGCTGGCGATTCTGCGCGCTCGCTCAAAGCCGTTCGGCTTGCACGGCCAGGTAGGCGCGCACCGCCGGGCTGGTGCTGAGGCCGGCCGCGCGCGCATAGGCCTCGCGGGCTGCGGCGGGCTCGCCGGTGCCGCCGAGCAGGTGGGCGCGCGCGGCCCAGTAGGGCTGATAGCTCGCGACTTCTGCGATGGCCATGGCATCGAGCGCCTGCAGGCCCGCGGCCGATCCTTCGGCGATCGCCACCGCGCAGGCGCGGCTCACGCGGGCCCCGATGCTCGGGCGCCATGCGAGCAGCCCGTCATAGAGCGCGACCAGCGCATCGGGCGGAACCTGCGCACCCAGCCGGCGCGCGCAGTGGGCCGACTGGATCGCGGCCTCCATCTGGTAGGCGCCGAGCGACTTCATGCCCGCTGCATGCTGCAGCGCCTGTTCGGCCTGCGCGCGCATCGCATGGTTCCAGCGCGCGGTGTCCTGCACGTCGAGCGGCACGTAGTCGCCGGCTGCGCCGCGCCGCGCGGCGGCACGGCTCTCGCAGAACAGCATCAGGGCCAGCAGACCCAGCGGCTCGGGCTCATCGGGCATCAGGCCGCACAGGATGCGGCACAGGTCGATGGCTTCGCCGGTGAGGCCGCGTTGCGCAGCGTCGGCGCCATCGACGTCGTCCCAGCCGGTGCCGTAAGCCGCGTAGATGCCATCGAGCACATCCTGCAGCCGCTGCGGAAGATCGCGGGTTTGCGGAAATTCGAAAGGAATTCCGGCCGCGCGAATGCGCGCCTTGGCGCGCACCAGGCGCTGGCCGAGCGCGGACGGCGCGACCAGGAAGGCGCCCGCCATGCGCGCCGCGTCGAGCCCGAGCACGGTCTGCAGCATCAGCGGCGCGCGCGCCGCAGCATCGATCGCCGGGTGCGCGCACACAAAAAGGAGGCGCAGCCGCTCGTCCGGCACGGCCTCGCCGCCGGCCGTGTCGGCCGTGAACTCGTCGGCCAGCAGAAGCAGGGTCTGCGTGGCCTCGTCCTGCACGCGGCTGTGGCGCCATGCATCGAGCGTGCGGTTGCGCGCCACGCTGAGCAGCCAGGCCTCGGGCTGATCGGGAATGCCTTCCTGCGGCCAGCGCTCGAGCGCGCGCGCGAAGGCATCGGCCAGCGCATCTTCCGACGCAGCGATGTCGCGCGTGCGCGCCGAGAGGATCGCGACCAGCCGGCCGTAGGACTGGCGCGCGGCCTTCTCGGCGGCCTCGTGCGCTGCGTGGATTGCAGCAGACCCCGTCACATCTCGGGTGCGGTGAATACCGGGCGCACCTCGACGCCGCCCGTGGTGGCACAGGGCGCGCGCGCGGCCCACTCGAGCGCGGCGTCAAGGTCCGGCACCTCGATCACGAAGTAGCCGCCGAGCTGTTCCTTGGTGTCGGCAAAGGGGCCGTCCTGCACTTGCCGCTTGTCGCCGCGCACGCGCAGCGTGGTGCCGGTCATCGGCGGATGCAGGCCGTGGCCGTTCTGCACGATGCCCGACTGGCGCACCGCGCCCACATAGTCCATCCAGCTGGCGCGGTGGGCCTGCGCGGCGGCGTCGTCGCGCTGGTCGAACTCGGATTGGGGTTGATAGAACAACAGCATGTATTGCATGGGGAACTCCGAAAAGGAACATCGAGCAGGATCGCTCAACCCAATGACGGCTGGCAAGCGGGCATTTCGACAGCCGGTGCCGGCAATTGCCGCAGTGCCCGAACCGGCGAGCGAAGGATCAGCCAGGCCTGCAGCACGAAGCCCGCCAGGGCCAGCAGCAGGCAGGCCGGCTCGCCCCACGTCGCGCCGACGATGCCGCCCAGGGCTGCGCCGACCGGACGGGCGCCGGCATTGGCCGTGAGGAACACGGCCGAGACGCGGCCCAGCATCGCGTTGGGTGTCACCGTCTGCCGCAAGGTGGTGGATGTGATGACCCAGACGATCGGCCCCACGCCGAACAGGAACAGCGAGATCGCCGCGAGCGCGCCGCTGGGCACCACCAGCGTGGCCGTCATCAGCAGCGCCGCGAGCACCGAAGACACAGGCCCGAACTGGATCGCCCGGCCCAGCGGCATCGCGCCGACCATGCGCGAAGCCAGCAGCGCGCCGGTCACCATGCCGGCGCCGCAGATGCCCAGGCTCAGGCCGACCGCGCCGGCGCCCAGTCCCAGCGTGCGCACCGCATAGGGCACGTAGGCAGCCTGGAGCACGAACCAAGAGGTGTTCCATGCCGCGGCCGTCAGCAGGATGGGCCGCAGCAGCTCGTGCCGCCACACGAGGCGCGCTCCATCCTGCAGTTCGAGCAGCGGATGGCGTGCACTCGGGCGTGTGCGCTGCGGCTCGGCAATGCGCAGCAGCAGCACGACGGCCGATACCGACAACATCGCGGCCAGCACGAAAGCCGCAGGCCCGCCGAGCCACGCCACCAGCGCGCCGGCCAGCGCCGGCCCGGCGGCGAAGGCGGCGCTGCGCGCGAGTTCGAGCCGCCCGTTGGCGCGGGCCAGCGCTTCGCGCGGGACGAGCGCCGGCACCAACGCCGGCGCCGCGATGTTGAAGCTCACGGTGCCGACGGCGCCAATGAAGCCGAGGAGCGCCAGCCATTCGATCGACGGGCGGGCCGTCGCCACGACCGCGAGCAGGCCCAGCAAGGCCAGCGCCCGCAGCGCTTCCGCCCACAGCATCAGGCGCTGCCGCGAGGTCCTGTCGGCGATCAGGCCCAGGGGGATCGACAGCAGCAGGAAGGGCAGGGTCTGCACCGTGGCCAGCATGCCGATCTCGCCCGGGCCGGCGCCGAGCGCGAGCACCGCCACCAGCGGCACGGCGGCCAGGCTCAGCTGCTCGGCCGACTGGGCTGCCAGGTTGGACCAGGCCAGCTTGACGAAGGGGCGGGGGAGTTTCGGATCCATGCGCTTTTTGCAAGAATGAAGTCGCGATCATCGACCGGAGGCCGCTTCGACGCTGGCCGTATGCGGACCTGTGAATGCGAGCCTCCGAAGCCCTCGCGCCCTGCGCTCGTCACAGAGTTTTCATGCGAAGCGCGGAGCATCGGCCGGTTACCCACACCACAGCAAAACAATGGCCAAAGACTTCGACCGCATGGAGGACTCCAACCGGAGTGCCAATCCCACTATTCACGAGGTCTCCGACCCGGCACGCCGCATCTTCGTGCGCGGCGGCCTGGCGGCAGCAGCCAGCGGCTTGTTCGCACCGTTCGCGCTCGGCACGCTGGCCGGCTGCGCCGCGACCGGCGGCGCCGGCAACCCGGCTGCCCTCGGCCGCGGCATCGGCTTCAAGAGCGTGCCGATGGCTGCCATCGATCGCGTCGCGGTGCCCGAGGGCTACACCGCGCAGGTGCTGTACCGCTGGGGCGACCCGGTGGGGATCGCCGGCCAGATGCCGGCCTTCAAGCCCGACGGCTCGAACAGCGCAGCCGAGCAGGCGCTGCAGGCCGGCATGCACCACGACGGCATGGCCTTCTTCCCCGTCGAGGGCTCCTCGCAGCGCGGCCTGCTGGTGATGAACCACGAGTACGTGGACGACGGCCTGCTGCACGCCGACGGCATGAAGACCTGGACGGCAGAGAAGGTGCGCAAATCCATGCACGCGCACGGCGTCTCGGTGATCGAGATCCAGCGCGAGGGCAGCGCGTGGAAGCAGGTGATGCCTTCAAAGTTCGCGCGCCGCATCACCGCCCTGACGCCGATGACCATCACCGGCCCGGCCGCCGGCCACCCGATGCTCAGAACCGCCGCCGACCCGAGCGGCACGCGCGTGCTGGGCACCTACAACAACTGCGCCAACGGCCAGACGCCCTGGGGCACCAATCTGACCTGCGAAGAGAACTTCGCCGACTACTTCGAGGGCGTCGACAATCCCGACGCGCACCAGCGCCGCTGGGGCATCCGCAAAGGCAACGGTTCCAAGTACCGCTGGCACGAGCACGAAGAGCGCTTCAACGTCGCGCGGCATCCGAACGAATCCAACCGCTACGGCTGGGTGGTCGAGATCGATCCGCAGGACCCGAGCTCCACGCCCGTCAAGCGCAGCGCGCTCGGCCGCGCCGCGCACGAAGGCGCGGCCACAGCGCTGACGGCCGACGGCCGCGCGGTGGTCTACATGGGCGAGGACTCGCGCTTCGAATACATCTACAAGTTCGTCAGCCGCGACCGCGTCAAGCCCGGCGGCTTCGCGGCCAACCGCGAGCTGCTGGACCACGGCACGTTGTACGTCGCGCGCTTCGACGTCGACGGTACCGGCGAATGGCTGCCGCTGGTGCAGGGCCAGGGGCCGCTCTCGTCGGACAAGGGCTTCGCCAACCAGGGCGACGTGCTGATCAAGTCGCGCCAGGCCAGCGACGCGCTGGGCGCCACCAAGATGGACCGGCCCGAATGGACCACGGTGGACCCGATCACCAAGGAGGTCTACTGCACGCTGACCAACAACAGCAACCGCGGCGCCGCCGGCCAGCCCTTCATGGACGCGGCCAACCCGCGTTCCAACAACACCATGGGCCAGATCATCCGCTGGAAGGAAGGCGGCGATCTCGATGCCACCAAGTTCGCCTGGAACCACCTGGTGCTGGCCGGCGACCCGAAGCAGGGCCGCTCGGAAGCGCAGGGCAACGTCAAGGGCGACACCTTCGGCAGCCCCGACGGCCTGATGGTCGATGCGCGCGGCGTGCTGTGGATCCAGACCGATGCGTCGACCTCGACGCTGGGCAAGGGCGACTACAGCAGCCTGTCCAACAACCAGATGCTGGCCTGCGATCCCACCAAGGGCGAGATCCGCCGCTTCCTGGTCGGCCCGTCGGGCTGTGAAGTCACCGGGCTCACGGCCACGCCCGATCTCAAGACGTTGTTCATCAACATCCAGCATCCGGGCGAGCCTGCCAACGAGCGCAGCGATCCGGAGCGTCCGCTGGCCGTGTCGAAGTGGCCCGACAGCGCCGGCCGGCCGCGCTCGGCGACGGTCGTCATCACCAAGAACGACGGCGGCGTGATCGGTACCTGAGTCAGCCGGCTGGTTGTGTCAGGACGCGGTGCAGGCTGCCGGCCACGGCCAGCAGCTCGCGCTCGCGCTGCGCATGGCCGACCAGCTGCATGCCGATCGGCAAGCCTTGCGGCCCCAGCAGGCCGGGCACGGCGACGCAGGGCGCGCCGAGCAGGGTCCAGATGCGGTTGAAGACCGGGTCGCCGGTGGCGGCCAGGCCCGCCGGTGCCTCGCCGGGTGCGGCGGGCACCAGCAGTGCATCGACATCGCGCATCAGCTCGGGTAGCAGGCGGCGGGCGATGGTGGCTTGCGCCAGCGCCTGTGCGTAGGTCTCGTCGGTGCAGTCGCGGCCGCCTTGCAGCAATGCGCTGAGTGCCGCGCTGAGCTGTTCAGGATGCCGGCGCCATTCGGTGTCGAGCTGGCGCGCGGCCTCGAAGGCCATCACGGTTTTCTGCGCCTCCGCCAGCCCGGCCAATGCGCTGGGCAGGACGATGTCGCCCAGCGTGACGCCGGCCGCACCGGCCAGCTTCAGCGCCTGCTCGAAGGCCGCGGCGCCGCCGGCATCGATGGCCGGCCATTCGTGCGTGCGGCAAACACCGAGGCGCAGCGCGCGCGGCGCAGGCGTTGGCAGCGGCGCGAAGGCCATCCCGTTCATCGCACCGCGCATCAGCTCCAGGTCGTCGGCACTGCGCGCCAGCCAGCCCAGGGTGTCCAGCGAGGGCGAGAAGGGCTTGATGCCTTCGAGGCTCAGCGCGCCGAAGCTCGGCTTGAGCGCGAACACGCCGCAGAAGGAGGCGGGGCGAATCAGCGATCCCGCCGTCTGCGTGCCGAAGGCGATCGGCACCATGCCGTCGGCCACCGCGGCGGCCGAGCCGCTGGACGAGCCGCCGGGCGTATGGGCCGGGTTGTGCGGGTTGGCCGTGGGTCCGGGCGAGAAGTAGGCGAACTCGGTGGTCACGGTCTTGCCCATCACGAGCGCGCCGGCCGCGCGTGCGAGCGCCACGCAGGCGGCATCGGCCGCGGGGCGGAAGCCCTCGTAGATCGGCGAGCCGTAGCGCGTGGGCATATCGGCGGTGGCGATGAGATCCTTGACGCCGATCGGCACGCCGCCCAGCAGACCGGGCCGGCCGCGCGCGTCCAGCGCGCGGGCTGCGGCGATGGCGCCCTCGGTGTCGAGGTGCTGCCAGGCATGGATCAGCGGCTCCCGTTCGGCGATGCGCTCGAGGGCGGCGCGGGCTGCTGCTTCGGCCGTCATCGTGCCTGCGGCCATGGCCTGGCGCAGGGCGACTGCGGTCAACCCCATCAGGCGGCCTTGGCTTGCGCCGGCGCGAACATCGACTCCATCTCGTGGCGGATCTTGTAGGCGTGGGTCGTGGTGTCCATCGCGACGTCGGCCCAGCAGAGGCTCTGACCCTTCTTCACCGGGCGCACCAGCTTGATGTTGTGCGCGAGGCCCAGCGGCAGGCCGCCGATGCGCATCGAGCGTTCGGCCGGCAGCAGCTTGCCCCACACGGTGTAGCCGCCTTCGCCGTCGAGCGTCTCGCCCGCCGCGAGGTCGCGCTTGGCGGTGGCCACCACGTCGGCGTTCCAGCAGCTGGCGACGCCGGTCGCCTCGCCGCGCAGCGCCACGCTCGCGACCGAGACGCCGACCTCCAGCCCGATCAGGTGCCAGCGCTTGTAGAGCGTGAAGTAGCGCCCGCTCGGATCGGTATGCGCGTTGTATTCCTCGAAGCAGTTCTTGATGTACTCGGTCTCGGCCTCGACCGTGACCCACACGCCCATGCGGATGTCGTAGGGGATCTTGCGGCCGTCGGCCTCGAGCGAGGACACCACTTCGACCATGCCCTTGCGTTCGAGCACGCCGCCTTCGTTCTTCGGCCGCGTGACGAAGGGAATGTCTTCCACGCTTGCCGGCGGATAGAGCAGGCCGTCGGAGGGCACGCCGAGGCCGGTGGCGTTGGCCACCGCAGCGCTTTCGATCGAAGGCTTGGAACCGTCGAGGAAGCTGTTGAACATCTTCGGGTTGAGCCCGCCGCGCAGCGCCTGCTCGGGCGTGAGACCGTAGTTGCCCCACACGGTCTCGGGCGTCGATTCACTGAAGTGCGGCAGCCACTTGTGGCCGCGCCCCGCGGCCACCACGGGAAAGCCGCAGGTGCGGGCCCAGTCGACCAGGTCGCAGATCAGCGCCGGCTGATCGCCGAAGGCGAGCGAATACACCACGCCCGCCTGCTGTGCGCGGCGCGCCAGCAGCGGGCCACAGAAGGCATCGGCCTCGACCGTGACGTTGACCACGTGCTTGCCGTGCGCGAAGGCATCGAGGCAGTGGTCGACCGCGGCCACCGGATTGCCGGTGCACTCGACCACGATGTCGATCGAAGGCTCGCGCGTCACGGCCTGCCAGTCTTCGGTGATCCAGGTGCTGCCGGTTTGCAGCGCTTCCTGCACCGAGCGGGCGGCCGCGCGCTCGGGCTTCCAGCCGACGCGTTCGAGGTTGGCGCGCGCCGCGGCGGGCGAGAGGTCGGCGATGGCGACCAGCTGTACGCCGGGCGTGCGCGGAATCTGCGCCAGGTACATCGAGCCGAACTTGCCGGCGCCGATCAGGCCGATGCGCACCGGCTTGCCGTCGGCCGCGCGTTGTTGGAGTCGGGTGTAAAGGCTCATGTGCTTCCTAGTAACCGTTCGCACTGAGCTTGTCGAAGTGCTGCGTCGATCGACAGCGGCTTCGATCCTTCGACCGGCTCAGGGCAGGCCGAGCTCAGCCCGAACGGATGGTGGTGTTCAGACGGCGGCGAATTCCAGTTCATCCAGTGATGTGCGCAGCGCGCTCTCGGGCAGGCCGTTCTTCCACGGCACCTCGACCGGGTAGGGCTTCAGCAGGCAGTCGTCCGGCAGCATCTCGATCGGCATGAAGTCGCGGTGCGCGATGTACTCGGGCCGCTTGAAGCGCCGGATGTGGTTGCTGACCGCGCATAGGCTCAGGTACACGGCCACGCGGTCGAAGGGCGAGAGGTTGCTGCCCGAGGCATGCACGAGGCAGCTGTGGAACAGGATCATCGAGCCGGCGGGGCCCTTGGGCGAGACGATGCCACCCCCGACGTGGCGGCCCGCCGCGTCGTAGTGCCCTTTGCCACCCGCGCGATCCACCAACTGGCGGATCAGGTCGTTGTCGACCGTCCACAACGGATAGCTCGTGGTCGTGAGATCGTGCTTGGCTTCGACCACGCCCTTCACATGGCTGCCGGGAATGAACATCAGCGGGCCGTTGTGCTCGTTCACGTCGTCGAGAAAGATCGCGACGTTCATCGCGCGCTCGGTGGGCATCAGGTCGTCGTTGAGCCAGGTGCCGTAGTCCTGGTGCCATTGCCAGACGTCGCCCTCGAAGGCCATCTTGCCGTTGATCTTGAACTGGTGCATGTAGACCTGTTCCTCGAACAGATCGCTCACCGGGCCCACCATGCGCGGATGGCGCGCAAGGCGCGCGAAGGGCTCGCTGATCAGGTGCGCGGCGAAATTGGTGCGCACGGCGTCCGAGCCTTTCTCGCGCACGTTGAAGGCCTCGCGCCGGCTGTAGAGCTCGGGCACAGCGTCCGTGAGCACCTTGGTCTCTTCGGCAGAGAAGTGGCCGGGGAAGAAGAGGTAGCCGTCGCGCTCGAACTGCGCGCGCTGCTCGGGGCTGAGTCTCATGCGGTATCTCCTGCTTGGGTGGGGGTGTGGGCGGAAAGACGTTCGGCCAGCCGCATGCCGAGGGTTCGGCTGGCCTGCGCGCCGTGCTCCTCGCTGAGGCGTGCGGCGGTATCGGCATCGCCGGCCGCGATGGCGCGGGCGATCGCCTCGTGCTCGTCCCACAGCGACTCGCGCTGCGGCACGGACTGCAGCACCGCGCCCATGGCACGGCGCAGGTGGCGCCAGTGCTGGTCGGCGCTTTGCGCGATCAGCGGGTTACCGGATGCGACGTAGATGGCATGGTGAAAAGCCATGTCGGCATCGATCATGGCTTCGACGCTGCGGCCGCGCGCGGCACGGCGGCCGCGCTCGATCAGCTTGGGATCGACCTTGAAGCGCTGCTCGGCCGCGAGCCGCGCCGCCAGCACGTCGAGCGCGCCGCGCACCTGGTAGACCTTGGCGGTCCATTCGGCATCGAGCGGCGCGACCAAGAGGCCGCGGCCCGGCGCGTCGAGCACGAAGCCGTCTTTCTTCAAGAGGCGCAGCGCCTGCAGCACCGGCTGGCGCGAGACGGCCAGGCGCCTGGCCAGGTCTTCCTGCGTGATGCGCTCGCCGGGCGCCAGCGAACCGCCGCTGATGGCGTCGAGCAACGCGCGGTAGACCTGGTCGACGAGGTCGGGGGCGGCGGCGATCTGGACGAGCTGGGCGGGCTGGGCGGGCATCGGTGGGGTCGTTCTGAACTCTGTATACAGAATACGGCGAGCGGCGACGGCTGCGACCTGGGGCTTACCCCAGGCCGGGGATCAGGCCCGGATGCCGCCCGCGCTCAGATGCAGCACGCGGTCCGCACGCGCCGCGGCCGCCTCGGAATGCGTCACCAGCACCAGCGAAGCGCCGTGCTCGCGCGTCTGCGCCAGCAGCACGTCCATCACCTTAGCGGCGGTCTTCGGATCGAGATTGCCGGTCGGCTCGTCGGCCAGGAGCAGCGCCGGTCGATGCACCAGTGCGCGCGCGATGGCCACGCGCTGCAGCTGGCCGCCGCTCAGCTGCTGGGGCAAGCGCTCGCCGAGACCGCCCAGCCCGACCGCGTCGAGCATGTGCGCCACGCGCGCTGCGTCGGGTTGCGCGAGCAGCATCAGCGGCAGCGCGACGTTCTGCGCCACGTCCAGGTGCGGCAGCACATGGAAGGCCTGGAACACGAAGCCGACGTGTTTGCGGCGCCACAGCGCGCGCGCCTCGGCATCGAGCGCGCCGATGTCGATGCCGTCGTGCACGACGCTGCCGGCGTCCCAGCTGTCGAGCCCGGCCATGCAGTTGAGCAGGGTGGACTTGCCGACACCCGATTCGCCAACGACGGCGACGAACTCGCCCGGCGCGACTTCGAGCGACACCTGCTCGAACACGGTCGCGTCGCCGTAGCGCTTGGCCAGCTCGCTGATCCGCAGCGTCATGCGATCTCGCACACCTGCTGCACGATGCGCTCTATCGCATCGGGCGCCTCGGCCGCGATCACGCGGCGTTCGGGCATGCTGCGCAGCCAGGTGATCTGGCGCTTGGCCAGTTGGCGCGTCGCAGCGATGCCGCGTTCCCGCAGTTCGGCCATGGGAAAGAGGCCGTCCAGCGCCTCCCAGGCCTGGCGATAGCCGACGCTGCGCATCGAGGGCAGCTCGGGCGCGAGATCGCCGCGCGCGCGAAGGGCCCGCACCTCGTCGAGGAAGCCGCCCGCGAGCATCGCGTCGAAGCGTTCGGCGATGCGATGGTGCAGCCAGGCGCGCTCGGTGGGTTCGAGCGAGAAGAGCGCGATCGGCGGCATTCCGCCCGCTCCTTGCTCGGCGTGGAAGCTGGCCATGGTGCGGCCGCTTGTCAGCCACACCTCCAGCGCGCGTTGGATGCGCTGGCTGTCGTTGGGCGCGAGCCGCGCGGCGGTGACGGCATCGACTTCGGCCAGCCTGGCATGCATCGCAGGCCAGCCCAACGCGGCGGCTTCGGATTCGAGCTGCCGGCGCACGGCAGGGTCGGCCGCGGGCATGGCATCGATGCCGTCGGCGAGCGCCTTGAAGTAGAGCATGGTGCCGCCCACCAGCAGCGGCAACCGGCCGCGCGCGCGGATCTCGGCGATGAGCCGCGTGGCGTCGGCCACGAAGGCGGCCGCGCTGTAGGGCTCGCGCGGATCGCGGATGTCGATCAGGTGGTGCGGCGCTTCCGCGCGCTCGGCGGGCGTGGGCTTGGCGGTGCCGATGTCCATGCCGCGGTAGACCAGGGCCGAATCGACGCTGACGATCTCGACCGGCCGCACGCGCGCGATCGCGAGTGCGGCCGCGGTCTTGCCCGATGCAGTCGGGCCCGCCAGCGCGACGTAACTTGCCCCCACGCTCGGCACTGGCGTGTCCTCGCTGCCCCCCGAGGGGGCGCTCACGCCTCGGGGCGGCCCAGCGGCGCTCGGCTCAATGCCCATGCGCCTCGCCGTACTTGCGCACCAGCGTCCAGGCGATCAGCGCGATGCACACGCTCCAGAACCACATGCCGAGCGCGAGCGGCATCACGGTGCCGTCCATGTGCGCGCCGAGCCAGCCGCCGATGCCGAAGGCCGCCAGCATCATCAAAAAGCCATTGAGCGCCGAGGCCGCGCCGGCAGCCTGCGGAAAGGGGCCGACCGCACCGGTCTGGCCGCAGGGCTGGTGCACGCCGTGGGCCAGCATGATCAGCGTGAGCGGTGCCACGATGGCGGCGACCGAGTGCACGCCGGCCAGCGCCAGCAGGCCCATCGCGCTGCCGCCGGTCAGCGTCAGCAGCGACGCGCGCGCCACGCTGCCGTGCACGCCGTAGCGCGGCAGCCAGCGCCGGCAGACGAAGGTGCCCGCGATGTAGGCGAGCGAGCTCCACAGCATCACCAGACCGTACTGCGTCTTCGTGAGGCCGAGCACCTGGATGAAAACGAAGGACGAGGCGGCGAGAAAGGTGAAGAGCAGGCCATAGGCCGCCGTCGTCAGCGCCGAGAAGGCGAGGAAGGTCGGGTTGCGCAGCACCATTGCCCAGGTGGAGAAGAGCGTGGCGAGGCGCAGCGCATCGGGGTTGGGGCGCACCAGCGTTTCGCCGAAGCGCAGCGCGATCAGCGCGAGCGTGACGGCACCGAAGAGTGCCGGCGCCAGCAGCGCGATACGCCAGCCGAACAGGTCGGACACCAGGCCGCCCACCGGTGCGCACAGGCAGGCGATCAGGCCGAGGCCGGTGAGCGCACGCGACATGACGCGTGCGCCGTCGGCCGGCTGGTAGAGATCGCGCACGATCGCGCGCGCTGCCATCACCGCGGCACCCATGGCCGCGCCCTGCAGCGTGCGCCAGACGATCAACAGCTCGATCGACGGCGCGACGGCGCCGCCGAGGCTTGCCACCACATAGCCGCCCAGGCCCCACAGCAGCACGGGCCGGCGTCCGAAGCGGTCGGACAGCGGCCCGAACACGAGCTGCGCGCAGCCGAAAGCCAAGAGCAGCGCGCTCAGCGTGAGCTGCGCCTGCGACATGCGCGCGCTGAAGCCGCTGGTCAGGGCAGGGAGCGCGGGCAGGTAGAGATCGGTGGTGACGGGCTGGATGCCCAGCAGCAAGGCCAGCGTGAGCACGACCAGCGCGGGCGACATGGCCGTTGCACTCGGCGCGGATTGCGAGAGGGCCGGTGCGTCGGGAGGGGGCGGCATGCGCCCAAGGGTAACAAAGCCGGCGCGGCGGGCGCCAGCGGCCCTAAATCGCTTGGCCGGACGACTGGGCTTGCTGCTGCAGGACGGTCGCGGGCACGGCCGGGGCCGGTGCGCTGCTGCTGCCGTCGCCGGCGGCCATCTCGGTCGGCGGCTCCTTCATGCGAAACAGCTGCGACAGGGCGGCGCGGTACTGCGCCTGGCCCACCGAACCGGTGCTGTGGTGCGAGCCGCCCTCGACCAGCACGAACTGCTTGGGCACCGTGGCCGCCTCGTAGAGCTTGCGGCCCAGGGTCGGGTTGATCAGGCTGTCGGCAGCGCCATGCACCACCAGCAGCGGGGCGCCGATGTTCTTGACCTTGCTGACCGCCTCGAAGCGCTGGGTGATGAAGGGACCGAAGGGCAGCCAGCCCCATTTGAAGCTGCTCACCACGTCGGCGATGGAAGTGAAGGTGCTCTCGACGATGGTGCCGCTCTCGTCGTTCACCCGCGAGGCCAGGTCGATGCCGATCGCGCCGCCCAGCGAGTGGCCGAAGATGTAGCGCGGCTGCTGGGGATGCCGTGCCGCGAGCCAGATCCATGCGGCGCGCGCGTCTTCGCGGGCCGAGTCTTCCGAGGGCAGCGCCTTGCTGCTCTTGCCGAAGCCGCGGTAGTCGATGGCCAGCACCGAGAAGCCCAGCTCGTGCATGCGCCGCATGCGCGGTGCCGAGCCCGCCACGTTGTAGCGCGCGCCGTGCAGGTAGAGCAGCACGGGCGTGTTGGCCGATTCAGGCGCGCCGCCGAGCCAGAGGCCGTGCAGGCGGGCCGGCCGGCCCGTGACGGAGGACTGGAAGTCGATCCAGACATGGTCCATGCCCTCGGTCATGGATTCGGAATTGCCCCAGCTGCGGTCGCTCGGCTGGAAGATCCATTCGCGCTGCCGCTCGTCGAGGGTGGAGCAGCCGGCCGCCAGCAAGGCGACCAGCGCTGTAGCGGATGCGAAGAGGGACCAGGATTTCATGGGCAAGGCTGAAAGACAGGTGCTCGGCCGGAAAGTTCAACAAAAGACTGCATGCAACGTGCGTGCCCGGTTTGTCGATGACCCCTGAAAACCCTCGGTTACGTGACCAACAGATGCCAAATGTGAGGAATTTGGCAGCTTTTCCCCGGCGCTCGCGGGTTCAGCGCCCGCGCATGAACAGCGAATCGAGCTCGCGGATCGAGACCTGGCGCCAGGTCGGCCGGCCGTGGTTGCACTGGTCCGAGCGCTCGGTGGCTTCCATCTGGCGCAACAGGCCGTTCATCTCGTCGATGGTCAGCCGGCGGTTGGCGCGCACCGCGCCGTGGCAGGCCATGGTCGACAGCAGCTCGTTCTGGGCCCGCTGCACCACGGTGCTGGCGTCGTGGTGGGCCAGCTCGGCCAGCACGCTGCGGGCGAGCTCCACCGGGTCGCCGTCGGCCAGGGTGCCGGGCACCGCGCGCACCGCCAGCGTGCGCGGCGAGAAGGGCGTGATCTCCAGGCCCAGTGAGGGCAGCACGGCGGCGCAGGCCTCGGCGGTCGCCACTTCCTGCGGCGTGGCAGCGAAGGTGGCCGGGATCAGGAGCGGCTGGCTCGCGATCGCGGCGCCGTCGAGCTGGGTCTTGAGCCGCTCGTAGACGATGCGCTCGTGCGCGGCATGCATGTCGACGATCACCAGGCCCTGGCTGTTCTCGGCCAGGATGTAGATGCCCTGCAGTTGGGCGAGCGCGCGGCCCAGTGGCCAGGCCTGATCGTCGTCGGTGGCCGGCGCGGGCTTGACGGGTGCTGCCGGAAGCGTGAAAGCGGTGGCCGGCGTCGCGGCGCTGTCGCTGCGCTCGCTGGGCCACATTGCGGCCGCGTCGCCCAGACCCCGTTCCGCGGCGAAATGGATCGCCGGCTGCGTCCACGAAGGCACGGGTTGCGGCGAAAGCGGCTTGAAGAAAGGCTCGGCCGACACCGCTGCCGCTTCGCCGGCCCGCGGCGCAGCCAGCGCATTCTCGATCGCGTGGCGCACCGCCTGGTGCACCTCGCGCCCGTCGCGGAAGCGCACTTCGATCTTGGTGGGATGCACGTTGACGTCGACGCGTGCCGGATCGATCTCGAGATAGAGCGCGTAGACCGGCTGGCGCTGGCCGTGCAGCACGTCTTCGTAGGCGCTGCGCACCGCGTGCGCCAGCACCTTGTCGCGCACGAAGCGGCCGTTGACGTAGAAGAACTGCTGGTCGGCGCGCGAACGTGCCGCATCGGGAACGCCGGCGCGGCCTGCCACGCGCACCGGGCCCGCGGCGTGCTCGACCGCCACGCTCTGGGCGACGAAGCCCTCGCCGAGCGTATCGGCCAGGCGCCGGTCGCGCGCATCGGCGGCGCGCCACTGCTCGACCAGCCGGCCTTCGTGCCAGACCGAGAAGCCCACATCGGGCCGCGCCAGCGCATGGCGCCGCACCGCCTCGATGCAGTGCGCGAGCTCGGTGGCATCGGTCTTCAGGAACTTGCGCCGGGCGGGCGTGGCGAAGAACAGCTCGCGCACCTCGACCGTGGTGCCGGCCGCGCGCGCCACCGGCCGCAGCTCGCCGGTGCGGCCGTCGAGCGCGAAGGCGCTGTCGGCCGCGTGGAAGCGCGACTGCAGGCTGAGCTCGGCGATGGCGTTGATGGCGGCCAGCGCCTCGCCGCGAAAGCCCATCGTGCCTACCGTCTCCAGGTCGTTCAAGCTGGCGATCTTGCTGGTCGCGTGGCGGCGCAGGGCCAGCGGCAGCTCGTCGCGCGGCAGGCCCTGGCCGTCGTCCTCGACCGAGATCAGCCGCACGCCGCCGGCCGAGAGTCGCACCGTGACCTGCCGCGCGCCGGCGTCGAGCGCGTTGTCGAGCAGTTCGCGCACCACCGACGCGGGCCGCTCCACCACTTCGCCGGCCGCGATCTGGCTGATCAGTTCGTCGGGAAGTTCGCGGATCGGACGCCGCGCGGCCGGGGCGAGGGAGGAGGGGAGAGCGCTCACCGGGGCATTCTAGAAGGGGGCTCGCGAAGCTGCCCGGATAATGCGCGTCCATGGAAATCATCAGCTTCTTCATCGACTTCATCCTGCATGTCGACAAACATCTCGAGGCCTTCGTCGTCGCCTACGGGCCCTGGGTGTATGCGCTGCTGTTCCTGATCGTGTTCGTCGAGACGGGGCTCGTGGTGATGCCCTTCCTGCCGGGCGACTCGCTGCTCTTCATCGTCGGCGCGCTGTGCGGCGCGGGGCTGATGAGCTATTCGATCGCGGTGCCGATCCTCATCGTGGCCGCGATTCTGGGCGACCAGTGCAACTACAGCATCGGGCGCTATTTCGGGCCCAAGGTTTTCCAGTGGGAGAGCTCGCGCTTCTTCAACCGCAAGGCCTTCGACCAGGCGCATGCCTTCTACGAGCGCTACGGCGGCGTCACCATCATCCTCGCGCGCTTCATGCCCTTCATCCGCACCTTCGCGCCCTTCGTCGCGGGCGTGGCCGACATGACGCGCACCAAGTTCACGCTCTACAACATCGTCGGCGCGCTGTTGTGGGTGCTGGGTTTGTGCACGGCGGGCTACCTGTTCGGCAACATGCCCTTCGTCAAGGAACACCTCGACAAGATCATCTGGGCGCTGATCTTCGTGCCGGGCCTGATCGCGGTCTTCGGCGCCTGGCGCGCGGGCCGCACGCCTTCCTCGGTGCGTTGAAAACAAAAAAGGCGCGTCCTCGGACGCGCCTTCGATCATGCAAGAGCCGCGAGCTCAGTAGTTCGGGCCGTTGTAGGGGTAGTAGCCGCCACTGCGTTGTCCGCGGTAGTAGTTGCGCTCGTCGGCGCGGCGACCCACCTGGTTGCCGATCAAGCCGCCGATGGCGGCGCCACCCACGGTGCTGGCAGTATTGCCGCCGATCGCATTGCCGATCACTGCACCACCCACGGCGCCGCCGGCCGTGCCCCACTGCTCGTTCGGTCCCGCTGCGCAACCTGCCAGGGTCATGACGGTCGTGGCCGCTGCAGCCGTGATCCAGAGACGTGTCTTCATGGTGTCCACCTTTCAATCAGTGATGAAGACATTCTGTAAAAGCCCTGCGCCACGGGTGTAGGAGTCCGCCGCACCCCCTTGCCCGAGAGCATGCGCTGCATTCGTGCAACAAAGAGCGCGCGTTCCGCAGGCGGCGACGCATGGCAGGCGGTTGCGAGGGCCGGCCAAGAAAGCTAGTCTGCGCGCATCGACGCATTTCCAGGAGGCAGCCATGGAGATCCGCAATCCTTCCCCCGGCCTCTACAACGAGGATCTCGCACCCGCCAAGGTGCGCAACTGGGGCGCCTTCAGCATCTTCAACGTGTGGACCTCGGACGTGCACAGCCTGTGGGGCTATTACCTGGCGGCCAGCCTGTTCCTGCTGTGCGGCAGCTTCACCAACTTCCTGCTTGCGATCGGGCTCGGTTCGCTGCTGATCTTCTTCCTCATGAACCTGATCGGCTACGCCGGCGAAAAGACCGGCGTGCCGTACCCGGTGCTGGCACGTGCGTCCTTCGGCGTGTGGGGCGCCAACCTGGCGGCGCTGGTGCGGGCCGTGGTGGCTTGCTTCTGGTACGGCGCGCAGACGGCGGCCGCGTCGGGCGCCGTGGTCGCCTTGCTGATCCGCAACGACAGCATGCTCGAGTTTCACAAGAGTACGCAGATCCTCGGCCATTCGGGCCTGGAGGTGGTCTGCTACGTGGTGATCTGGGCGCTGCAACTGCTCATCATCCAGAAAGGCATGGAGACGGTGCGCAGGTTCCAGGATTGGGCCGGCCCCGCGGTATGGATTGCGATGCTGATCCTGGCCATCGGCCTGTGCGTCAAGGCGGGCGGCTTCTCCTTCGACCACGGCATTCCGCAGGACGTGCTGCTGGCAAAGACCAAGGACGCCGGCGTGAGCGGCGAGCCGGGCTCCTTCTGGGCCTTGATGGCGGTGGCTGCGACCTGGATCACCTACTTCGCCGCGCTGTACCTCAACTTCTGCGATTTCTCGCGCTACGCCAAGAACAAGGACGCGGTGAAAAAAGGCAACCTATGGGGCCTGCCGGTCAACCTGGTCGCCTTCTCGCTGGTCGCCGGCATCACGACCATCGCGGCCTTCAAGGTCTACGGTGAAGTACTGCTGCACCCGGAGCAGATCTCCGCCAAGTTCGACAGCTGGGTGCTGGCGCTGATCGCCGCCATCACCTTCGCGGTGGCCACGCTGGGCATCAACGTCGTCGCGAACTTCGTCTCCGCCGCCTTCGACATTTCGAACGTGTTCCCCCGGCAGATCAGCTTCAAGAAGGGCGGCTACATCGCGGCGGCGATTGCGCTGGTGCTCTATCCCTTCGCGCCCTGGGAGGGCAATGCCGCGAATTTCGTCAACGCCATCGGCGCCACGATGGGACCGCTTTTGGGCGTCATCCTGGTCGACTACTACCTGGTCGCGAAAGGCAACATCAATGTCGCGGCGCTCTACGACGAGAACGGCGAGTATCGCTACGAGGGCGGCTGGAACGTCAACGCGCTCGTGGCCGCGGGCGTCGGCAGCGTGTTCTCGACCCTTCTTCCGAATTTCACCAGCCTGCTGCCGGCGTGGTGGAACACCTACGGCTGGTTCTTCGGCGTGCTGATCGGCGGCGGCGTGTACCTGCTGATGGCGACCCTGCGGCCGCGCACCGCGGTCGCCGCAAGTGCAAAGGCCTGACCGCGGCAACGCGCGCTACAGCTGACGGCTGCGCGCCAGCGGCGGGTTCTGCGCAAAGTAGCGCTGGATGCCGCGCATCAGCGCGTCCGCGAGGTTTTCCTGGTACTCGACGCTCCGCAGCTTGGCTTCTTCTTCCGGGTTGCTGATGAAGGCGGTCTCCACCAGCACGCTCGGGATGTCGGGCGCCTTGAGCACCGCGAAGCCGGCCTGCTCGACCTGCGGCTTGTGCAGGCGCGCGCCGATGCCGCGGATCTCGCCGAGCATCGCGCCGCCGAGCTTGAGGCTGTCGTTGATCTGCGCCGTGGTGCTCATGTCGAGCAGGGCGCGCTGCACCTGGACCTCGTGCGTGCCCACGTTCACGCCGCCGACCTTGTCGGCCTGGTTCTCCTTGTTGGCGAGCCAGCGCGCTGCGCTGCTCGAGGCGCCGGTCTGGCTTAGCGCGAACACGCTGGCGCCGCGCGCTTCGGGCGTGGTGAAGGCATCGGCATGGATGCTCACGAACAGGTCGGCCTGCACGCGGCGCGCCTTCTGCACGCGCGTGCCCAGCGGCACGAAGAAGTCGGCATCGCGCGTGAGAAAGGCGCGCATCGGATTGCCGTTGACGCTGCTCCCATTGATGCGGTCGCGCAGCCGGTGCGCGACCTGCAGCACGATGTCTTTTTCGCGCGTGCCGTTGGGGCCGATCGCACCCGGGTCTTCGCCGCCGTGGCCCGGATCGAGCGCGACGATGATGATGCGGTCGGTGCCGCTCGCGGTCGCGCCGCCGTTGCGCGCGGTGGCGGAAGAGGGCGGCGAGAGGGGTGTCACCGGCGTCGTTCCCACCACGGGCGGCAGCGGCGCCGGAACGACCAGCGCCTGTGCGGGCGGCGAGGAAGGGGAGGGGCGCATCGACTGCTGCGCCATCAATTCGCCCAGCGGATCGACGGCCGGGGGCGCGGGAGTGCGCGGCGCGATGCCCGCGACGGTGCCGTCGCGGCCGGGGGCCTTGGGCGCATCGCGCAGCCGCTCGGCGATCAGGGCTTCCAGCGGATCGAGCGCCTGCTGCGGATAGAGGTCCAGCACCAGCCGGTGCTGGTAAGCGGCCACCGGCGCCAGCGAGAAGACCTGAGGGGCCACCGACTGCTTGAGGTCGAACACGATGCGCACCACGCTGGGCGCGAACTGGCCGACGCGCAGGCCGTTGATGAAGGGGTCGTCGGGCTTGATCTTGCCTACCAGCTCGCGTAGCGCGGGATTGAGATCGATCCCGTCGATGTCGACTGCGAGACGCGGCGGACTGCCGACCACGAGCTGTTGCGAATGCAGGCGGCCGTCGGATTCGATGGTGACGCGCGTGTAGTCGGCCGCCGGCCAGACGCGCACCGCCACGATGGTGGCGCCGCGCGCGATCTCGTGCACGCCGAGCAGGAGGGCGATGCTGCCGCCCTGCAGCAGTACGCGTCGTTTCAGTTGGCCGGCTTTCATGCGCTGGCGGCGGCGAGCAACCGACTGCCGCGCGGCGTGTTCGCGTGCAGGGTCACGGTGCGGGTGTCGTCGATCATTGCTTCGATTTTAATAGCAAGGTCTGCAAGCGGAATGCGCCCTGCAGCGTTTTCTGGCCATTCCGCGAGTTTGAGGCCCGAACCCGCGAAGATGTCACGGAAGCCGGCATCGTCCCATTCGTGCGGATCGCTGAAACGGTAGAAATCGAAGTGGAAGATGGCCAGGCCGCCGGGCGCCTCGTGCGGCTCGACGACCGCGTAGGTCGGGCTCTTGATGCGCGAGCCGATGCCGAGCGCGCGCAACAGGTGGCGCACGAAGGTGGTCTTGCCGGCGCCGAGGTCTCCATGCAATGCAATGAACGCGTCAGCCAGGTCGGGCGATGACGCGAGTGCGCGCGCCAGCGCGTCGCAATCGTCTTCGCTGCGCCAGCGTTGCACGAGGCTTTGCGTTTCTACAATCGGCAGGTGATCGGCAGCCATCAACTCGTGAATCGGATTCAGGCCTTGGCCCGGGAGCTCGGATTCTCCCAAATCGGGATCGCGGGCGTCGATCTGTCGAGCGCGGAAGAGGGCCTCATGCGATGGCTGGCCGAAGGCTTCCATGGCGAGATGCACTACATGGCCGCACATGGCACGCGGCGCGCGCGGCCGGCCGAGCTGGTGCCGGGGACGGTGTCGGTGATCACCGCGCGCATGGATTACCTGCCGCGCAGCACGCCCGAGGATTGGCAGGCGGTGGAGTTCGACCGGCTGCGGCGGCCGGCGGAGGGCATCGTTTCAGTCTATGCGCGCGGCCGCGACTATCACAAGGTCATGCGCTCGCGCCTCGCGAAGCTGGCCGAGCGCATCGCCGACGAAGTGGGCCCCTTCGGCCACCGCGCCTTCACCGATTCGGCGCCGGTGCTGGAAGCCGAGCTGGCATCGCGCAGCGGCCAGGGCTGGCGCGGCAAGCACACGCTGGTGCTGGACCGCGACGCGGGCTCGATGTTCTTCCTGGGCGAGATCTATGTCGACATGGCGCTGCCGCCGAGCGCGCCGGTCACGGCGCACTGCGGCAGCTGCAGCGCCTGCATCGAGGTGTGCCCGACGCGCGCCATCATCGCGCCGTACCGGCTCGACGCGCGGCGCTGCATCTCCTACCTCACCATCGAGCACGCGGGGCCGATCCCGCTCGAACTGCGGCCGCTGATCGGCAACCGCATCTACGGCTGCGACGACTGCCAGCTCATCTGTCCTTGGAACAAGTTCGCCAAGAAGAGCGCGCTGCCGGACTTCGATGCGCGCGACGGGCTCACCGGCCGCCAGTTGGGCGAGCTCTTCGCGTGGACCGAGGAGGACTTCCTGCGCTACACCGAAGGCAGCCCGATCCGCCGCATCGGCCATGAACGCTGGCTGCGCAATGTGGCGGTGGCGCTGGGCAATGCCTTGCGTGCGGGCGACGAGGGGGCGCGCGAGATCCTCGCGACGCGGCGCTCGCATCCCAGTGCGCTGGTGCGCGAGCACGTCGAATGGGCGTTGGACTTCAGCGCCGCATGATGGCCGAGACCTGCGCCGTTCCCGCGTCGAGCGAACGCATCGAGTTCAGCCGCAGCGAGGCGTATTTGAGGACCGGATTGTTGATCAGCTTGCCGCTGAAATACCCGTTGAAGCGCGTGTCCTTGCAGCCGCTGATCGTGAGGTCGAGCGAGGCGTTGGCCGGCGAAACGAAGTCGACGCTCGAGCCCGTCATCGTGCAGGCGGCGCCCGGTACCTGGCCGCGCACCGTGCCGTCGGGATCGATCTGCATCGCGCCCGCGTGGACCTCCGGCGGACCCTGTGCGCCGGTGTCCTGCTGGACCACGTAGAAAAGAAAAGGCCCGCTCCACGCACCGTGGTAGCGGGTGTGCTCCTGCGCCTGCGCCTGCACCGCCCCCGCGAGCAATGCTGCGACAACGGCCGGTAGGTAGCGCATCGTGCGATGGTAGCGACTGATGATGACGGTTCAGCGCGAGAGTGCCAGGGCGAAGGGCAGGCTTGCCACACCGAGCAGCGTCGACAGCGTCACGAGGCCCGCCACGTAGGCGCCGTTGTAGCCCATGCGCGCGGCCAGCACGTAGGCGCTCGACGCAGTCGGCACCGCGGAAAAAGTCATCAGCACCGCGGCCTGCGCGCCGCCGAGCTGCAGTGCGCCGGCCAGGCCCCAGGCGATCAGCGGCAGCACGAGATGCCGGATCGACAGCACCGACACCGCCAGCACCTTGCCGCGCGCGAGCGTCGCGAACTGCATGCCGGCGCCGGCCGCCATCAGGCCGAGCGCGAGCGATGCGGCACCGATGCGCGTGAGCGTCGGCTCGAGCCAGTTCGGCACGCTGAGGCCGAGCAGGTTGGCGACCAGGCCGCTGAGCGTCGCGATGATCAGCGGGTTGCGGATCAGCTGCCGCGCCAGGCCGGTCTGCGCGTGCCGCGCCATCGGCCACACGGCGGCGATGTTGAAGAGCGGCACGCACACGCCGATCAGCACCGCGATCATCAGGAGCCCCGCGGGACCCGCCATGCGGTCGGCCAGCGCGAGGCAGATGAAGGAGTTGAAGCGGAAGGCGACCTGCGCGCTGGCCGCGTGATCGCTGCGGTCGATGTGCGTGCCGATACCGGGCAGGAAGGGCAGCATGTAGGCGAGCGCGATGCCGGCCAGCCCGACGCCGACCCCGGCAGTCAACAGGTGCGAGGTGGCGCCGAAGTCGAGCGGGCTGCGCACGATCGAGTGGAACAGCAGCACCGGAAAAAGAAAGTAGTAGACCAGGCTCTCGACCTGGTCCCAGACGCGGCGGTCCAGCGGGGTGTAGCGGCAGAGCAGCCAGCCGCAGGCGATGAGGGAGAAGTCGGGGAAGAGCAGTTGGGCATAGTTCACCGGTCGAGGATAAACGGCCGATTCCCATGGGTTATCCACGAACTGGGGCGCTCGCGGACCCGTTAGCATCCTGGCTTCGCTTTTCGACCTCCAGGAGCTCTTCAATGCAACGTCGTCAATGGAATGCACTCGCCGGCGCCGCCGCGCTGGCGCTGATCGCCGGCCCCAGCTGGGCGCAGGGCTACCCCAACAAGCCCATCGAGCTGCAAGTACCCTTTGCGCCGGGCGGCACCACCGACATCGTGGCGCGCGTGATCTCCGAGCCGCTGGGCAAGGCGCTGGGCCAGAGCGTGGTGGTGATCAATAAGGCGGGCGGTGGCGGCATCGTCGGCGCGGCGGAGACCGCGCGGGTCGCGCCGGACGGCTACAAGCTCGGCGTGGCGACGGTGTCGAGCACGGCCGCCAACCCGGCGATCAACCCCAAGGTGCCCTACGACCCGATCAACGACTTCACGCCGATCATCAACATCGCGGCGACGCCGAACATCATCGCGGTGCACCCGAGCTTCCCGGCCAAGAACTACGCCGAGTTCGTGGCCGAGATCAAGAAGAATCCGGGCAAGTATTCGTACGCCTCCTCGGGCACCGGCGGCATCGGCCATCTGCTGATGGAGCTCTACAAGAACCTGACCAGCACCTTCATCACCCACATTCCCTACCGCGGCGCCGGTCCGGCGCTGAACGACGTGGTGGCCGGCCAGGTCCCGATCATGTTCGACAACATCCCGTCGGCGCTGCCCTTCATCAAATCCGGCAAGCTGGTGCCGATCGTGGTCTCGGCGCCGCAGCGGCTGAAGGACCTGCCCAACGTGCCGACCTTCAAGGAAGTCGGGCTCGAGCCGGTCAACCGCATGGCCTACTACGGCATCCTCGGGCCCAAGGGCCTGCCGAAGGAAGTGGTCGACAAGATCAACGCCGGCGTGAAGAAGTCGCTCGAAGACCCGGCGGTGCGCAAGCGCATCGAGGACACCGGCTCGCTGATCGTGGCCAACACGCCGGAGCAGTTCGCCGCGCAGATCAAGGCCGAATACGAGGTCTACAAGCAGGTGGTCGCCAAGCAGAAGCTCACGCTCGACTAGGCCGACTTTCCTCGATCCAGAGCCGCCCGCGCCCCGGGCGGCTTTTTTCTTTTGCTATCTTGCACGGCATGACCGCGGCCATCGACACGCCCGAAATCGACGACTTCATCGACGCGCTGTGGCTCGAGGACGGCCTGTCGAAGAACACGCTGGCGGCCTACCGGCGCGACCTCGCGCTGTTCGCGCAGTGGCTCCAGGCCCGGCGCGGCAGCGCGCTGGACGCCGCGCGCGAAAGCGACCTGCAGGCCTACATGGGCGCGAAGCTCTCCGACAAGGGCAAGGCCACGTCGGCCAACCGCCGGCTCACGGTGTTCAAGCGCTATTTCCGCTGGGCCCTGCGCGAGCAGCGCATCGCCGCCGATCCGAGCCTGCGGCTGGCGCCGGCCAGGCAGATGCCGCGCGCGATCAAGACCCTGTCGGAAAAGCAGGTCGACGACCTGCTCGCGGCGCCCGAGGTCGACACGCCGCTCGGCCTGCGCGACCGCGCCATGCTCGAGCTGATGTACGCGAGCGGACTGCGCGTGAGCGAGCTGGTTTCGCTCAAGGTGTTCGAGCTGAGCCTCAACGACGGCGTGCTGCGCGTGCTCGGCAAGGGCAGCAAGGAGCGGCTGGTGCCTTTCGGCGGCGAGGCGCGGCGGTGGATCGAGCGCTACCTGCACGAGTCGCGCCCCGCCATCCTGGACGGGCAGCAGACCGCCGACCTGTTCGTCACCGCGCGCGGTGCGGGCATGACGCGCGTGATGTTCTGGATCATCGTCAAGAAGCACGCGCTGGCGGCCGGCATCCACGTGCCGCTGTCGCCGCACACGCTGCGCCATGCCTTCGCCACGCACCTGCTCAACCACGGCGCCGACTTGCGCGCGGTGCAGTTGCTGCTCGGCCATGCGGACATCTCGACCACCACGATCTACACCCACGTCGCGCGCGAGCGTCTCAAGCAGCTCCACGCGCAGCATCATCCGCGCGGCTGAGGTGCAGGAATTTGCTGCATATCGGAATGCCCTGACGCTCAGCGACATGATTGCGGCGGCATCAAAATGAATGCTCGCAAGGAGACGCAGCAATGAGTTGCAGGAAAGCATGGGCCGCCATGGTTCTCTTCGCGGCGGCTTCGGTGGCACAGGCGCAGGCCGTGCCGAAGACCATCCGTATGGTCGTCGCCTATCCGACCGGCGGCGTCAGCGACATCGTCGCCCGCGCGCTGGCCGACAAGCTCGGCGCGCAGCTGGGCAGCACCGTGGTGGTCGAGAACAAGGCAGGCGCCAGCGGCACGATCGGCATGGACGCGGTTGCCAAGGCGGCACCGGACGGCGCGACGCTGGGCTTCTCGGCCATCAGCCCGCTGGTGCTGAATCCGCATCTGGGCAAGTCGCCCTTCGATCCGCAGAAGGACATCGCACCGGTGGCGAGCGTCATGTATTCGCCGGTGCTGCTGCTGGCCACGGAAGCGACTGGCACCCGCAACTTCCGCACCCTGATCGACGATGCGCGCGCCCGGCCCGGCGCGGTGCGCTGGGCCACTTCGGGCCAGGCCTCGCTCGGCCACATCGTGCTCGAGGAATTGCGTGCGACCGCGAAGGTGGACATCACCCACGTGCCCTACAAGGGCGGGGCGCAGCAGATGAACGATGCGCTGGGCGCGCAGTTCGAGATTCTTTCGATCAATGCCGGGCCCGCCGTCGCACCGCACATCCGTTCCGGCAAGCTGCGCCCGCTGGCCGTGGGGGCGCCGGCGCGGCTCGAAAGCCTTCCGAAGGTGCCGACGCTGGGCGAGCTGGGCTATCCGGAGGCCAACCTCACCTCGTTGTTCGGCGTGTTCGCCCCGGCCGCCACGCCACCGATCCTGATCGCCAAGTACAACGCGGAGATCAACAAGGCGCTCGCCAGCCCCGAGCTGCGCGCCAAGTTGACGGCCACCGACAACGTGCCGACCGGTGGCGGTGCCGAGGCCTTTGCCGACGAGATCGCGGCCGAGTACGAGAACAATGCGCGCCTCGTGAAAGCGGCCGGTATCAAGGTGGACTGAGGCGACCTTTGCCGGCACGCGAGCCGGGCCTGCGTCCCGGGCTCATTCGGTCTTGATGCCGCCCTGGCGGATCACGCGCTCCCAGCGCTGGAAGTCGTCTGTCACCACGCGGTCCAGTTCCTTCGGCCCCCCACAGGCGGGAACGGCCCCCAGGCCCTTGAAGCGTTCCTGTGTCTCCGGGAGCAGGCAGACGGCCGTCATCTCGCTGGCCAGCTTGTCGATCAGCGCGGCCGGGGTCTTGGCCGGCGCCAGCAGCCCGACCCAGACCGGCACCTCCAGCCCTTGAACGCCGGTGGCCTCCGCCATCGTCGGCGCTCCATGCATGGCACTCATGCGTGCTTTCGTGAAGGTGGCCAGAACGCGTGCCTTCTTGTCTTCCACCATCGGGTCGATCGAAGAGGTGCTGGTCACGATGGCCGCCACCTGTCCACCCAGCAGGTCGGTGATGGCGGGACTGCCGCCGCGGTAGGGCACGTGGAGAAGCTTCACGCCCATGGACTGCGCGAAGAGCTCGCCGGTCAGATGCGAGACCGAGCCGTTGCCGCTCGATCCGAAGCTGACCTCCCCGGGACGCGCCTTGGCATCGCGCACCAGGTCGGCCACGCTGGTGTAGGGGCTCTGCGCGCGCACCGACAACGTCATCGGCGTATCGGCCACCAACGCGACCGAAATGAGGTCGTGCCGGGGGTCATAGGGCAGCTTGGCATTGAGGTGCGGCGCGATCGAGATGGCACCGCCGGTGGCGAGCAGCACCGTGCTGCCATCGGGCGTGGCCTTGGCAACGGTGTCGGCGCCGATCACGCCGCCGGCACCGGCCTTGTTGTCCACGACGACCGGATAGCCCAGCCGTTCGGCAAGCTTGATGCTCAGGTAGCGGGCCATCGCGTCCTGTGCGCCGCCGGCTGCAAACGGCACGACGATGCGCATCGTCCTGGCACCGGGGGCGGTCTGCGCCTGGGCCGAAACGCATGCCAGCGCCACCACCGCGGCGACGACACCAGGAACAAGACGAAGCTTCATCGGGCACTCCAGGGAAATGGGAAGAAAAATGAATGGGCCGGGCCGGCGTCAGGGCGCGACGGGTTGTTGCTGCGGGAACACCGGTTCGCCCAGGTTCAGCATCAAGCGGTTGGCCCACGCGAAGATGGCGACCGAGTGAATCAGGTCCAGGATCTCCGTCTCGTCGAGGCCGGCGTCTTTCAGTGCGCGGATGCTGTCGGCCGACACCTGATCGGGCGCAGCGGTCAAGGCGATGGAGAAGCGCGCGATCGCCTGCTCGCGCGGCGTGGTGCCGGCCGTGTGCGGGTCGTCGAAGACCTGCGTGATCACGTCGTTGCGCTTGGCCAGCTGCTCGAAGCGTTGCGCATGCACCGATGCACAGTAGACGCAGCCGTTGATGCGCGACACCACCGTGGCGCCGAGCTCGCGTTCAGCGCGCGACATGCCGCCGGGCGCGTACATGATGGCGTTGAACGCGGTCGAGCGTTGACGCAGGATCTCAGGCTGGTGCACCAGAAAGAGGTAGTAGTCGGAGACCTTGGCCTTGGGATGGCTTTCTTCCAGTACCGCGATCTGCTCGGGCGTGGCCTGGTCCAGCGTCACGACGTCGAGCCAGGCGCTCCAGCCCAGCGTTTCGTTGGTGAAGCCGCGCGATCGGATGATGCCGTTGCTCATGCGCCGGCCTCCAGGCTCTTCATCGCCTTCAGACCTGCCGCCAGCCGCGTCTGGTACGAGAGGAACGCGATCAGTTGCGACAGGGCCACCACGGCCGGCGTGGCTACGCCGGCGGCCGGCAGCGCCTGCACGGCCACACGGTCGCCTTCGACCGGACGCTCGATCAGCGTACGGGTGAACGTGAGCAGTGCTTGCAGGCGCGCATCGCCTGCGCCCTGGGCCGTGCCGCCTGCCACCGCCTCGATCAGCCCGGCTTCGGTGCCTTCGGCCTGCAGCCGCTCGCGGTAATGCGCGGCCAGTTCGGGGGCCGGCGTCAGGCGGCATGCATACAACGCCACCAGCAAACGCTCGCGCAGCGAGAGGCCCGGCAGCGCAGGGTCGAACAGCGCGTCGTAGCTGCCCTGGGTCGCGGCCGCCGCCTTGTCGCGCTGGTGGCGCAGCGCATGGGTGGCGCTGCCTTGCCCTGCGGCGTCGAGGCCGACGATGCGGTCGACCAGGTCCTCGGCCGGGTTGTAGGAGGTGGATGAGCTCATGTGCGTTGTCCTTCTTCGATGGCGGGGGAATCGGCCGGCGTCCATTCGTTGCCCAGCAGCTCGGGCTCGTCGTAGGCTTGCAGGCGGGTGTAGTGCATCTCGATGTCTTCGCGGTAGAGCAGGCTGGCAATGCCTTGCGCCAGCCGCTTCGCGCCATCGCTGATGGCGGGGATGTCGCCGGAGACGGTGCCATGCGTCAGCGCGGCGGGGTAGCAGAAGCAGTGCACGCGCGAGAGGCCGGGGCAGGTGCCCGGCCGCCTTTCCTGCAGCTCGAACGCGGCGCCCAGGTCGGGCGAATCCGCGAGTTCGGCGTCTTCCTCGCCGGCCGGCGGGGTGTAGCGGTCTTTCCATGCGCGGATGTGCGGCGCCAGCGCTGCAAACTCGGGCCGCGCATGCCAATCGATGCGGAAACCGGTCGACAGGATCAGGAAGTCCAGCGTGAACAGGCCCTTGGAGGTGTACGCCTTCAACAGCCCGTCGGTCCACTGCACATCGAGAATCGCGCAGCCGAGGTTGAAGCGCGCATTCGGATGTTGCGACACGCGCAAGGTGCTGCCCTGCGGCGGCGGGGTCTGCTGCACGTTGATGTAGTGGCGGATGCGCCATTTCCATGCGTCGGGCAGGTCCAGAAAGCCGTGCGTCATGCCGGCGTTGCCCGCGCCCTTGCCCTTGTTGACGCGCGGGATGTCGGGGCGGCGGATCAGTAGGTCCACGCTGGCCGCGCCGCCTTCCAGCGCGGTTGCCGCGCTGTCCATTGCCGAGGCACCGGCGCCGATCACGCCGACCCGCATGCCGGCCAGCGTTCGGTAGTCCATGGCATCGGACGAATGGGCCCAGCGTTCGGGCGGCAGGAGGCGTGCGAAGGCCGGGACCCAGGCGCCGCCCAGGCCGTCGCGGCCGGTGGCCAGCACCACGCGGCGGGCCAGGACCGTGCCGCGCCCGTCGGGCGATTCGATGTCCAGGGCCACCAGACCATCGGCGCGCGGCAGCACGGCGTGCACGCGGTGCTGGTTGCGGACGTCCAGTTCCAGTACGCGGCGGTACCAGCGCAGGTAATCCATCCATTGCAGGCGGGGGATCTTGTCGAGCGCCTCCCAGGCAGGCAGGCCGAACTGGGCCTCGAACCAGGCGCGGAAAGTCAACGACGGCAAGCCCAGCGCCGGGCCGGTCAGTTGCTTGGGCGAGCGCAGCGTCTCCATTCGGGCCGTGGTCGCCCACGGGCCTTCGAAGCCTTCGGGGGACTGGTCGAAGATCGGCGCCTTGATGCCCAGTTGCAGGAGCGCCGCAGAGGCCGCCATGCCTGCCATGCCGCCGCCGATGATCGCTACCGGCAGCACATCGCTGCCCTGGTGCGGAAGGGCGATCACCCAATCCTTGGACGGCAGATCCAGCCAGGCCAGGTCCTGGCGCACGCGTGCTTCCAGAGCGGTCAAGCCGGGAGTGAGGGGTTGTGTCATGAAGGAATCTTAGAGGGGATGAATTTCGCAATGAGGGGCATGCGCTTGTCTTTCGAAATTACCTACCTTATAGTAGGTAGATGAATGCGACTTCGACCGACTTGGCCGGCGCCTCCACGCGGGAGCAGATCCTGCGTGTGGCGCGCGAGCTGATCCAGACGCGCTCCTATCTGGGCTTCAGCTTCCAGGACGTGGCCAACGCGATCGGCATCCGCAAGCCCAGCCTGTATCACCACTTCCCGACCAAGGAAGCGCTCGGCATCGAGGTGCTGCGCGAAGCCATGCAGGCTTTCAAGGACTGGACGGTCGCCAAGGAGCGCTCGCCGCAGGCCGCGCTGGATGCCTATTTCCGCATGTACCGCAACGGGCTGCATGCCGGCGAGGGCGTTTGCCCCGCGGGGGCGCTTGCGCCCGGCTGGGATTGCATCAACGACGAGCTGCGGCAGGCGGTGCGCGACTTGCGCAGCGCGCAGGTGCTTTGGCTCACCGGCGTGCTCGGGGCGCTGGCCTCGGGCCACAAGCCGTCGGCACCTGTCGGCGAGTTGGCCGCCTATGTATTTGCCGTCTGCCAGGGCGCGCTGCTGGCCGCGCGCATGACCGGCCGCGTGGACGATTTCGATGAAAGCATTGCCCAGTTGAAGCGCTCGCTCGCGAGCTGACACCGTTGTCGAGGCACGTTCAAGCGTGCCTTATTTTTGTCTCAAAAGGCTACCGATTGGTAGGTAGTTATGCAAAGGAGAAACCCATGAAAGCCGTCATCGCCGGGTACGCCCGTTCCCCCTTCCATTTCGCCAGGAAGGGCGCCCTCGCCGAGGTGCGGCCCGACACGCTGGCCGCAGAAGTGGTCAAGGGCCTGTTGCGGCGCACCGACCTCGACCCCTCGCTGCTCGAAGACATCATCCTCGGCTGCGCCTATCCGGAAGCCGCGCAGGGCAACAACCTGGCGCGCATCGTCGGGCTGCTCGCCGGGCTGCCGCACGAGGTCGGTGGCATGACGGTCAACCGCTTCTGCGGCTCCTCGATGCAGGCGGTGCACATCGCGGCGGCGCAGATCGAGTCCGGCATGGGCGACGCCTTCCTGTGCGTGGGCGTGGAGTCGATGACGATGGTGCCGCAGGGCGGCTTCACCTTCTCGCCCAGCCCCGAGCTGAAGGCGAACACCGATGCCTACATCTCGATGGGCGAAACGGCCGAGAACGTGGCCGAGCGCTGGCATGTGAGCCGGGCCGACCAGGAGGCGCTGGCCGTGCAGTCGCACCGGAAGGCGGCCGCCGCGCGCGATGAGGGGCGGCTCGCCGGCGAGATCGTTCCGATCGCCGCAGTTTCGGGTGAATTGATCAGCGCCGACGGCTGCATCCGTCCGGCCACCTCGCTCGAAGCGCTGGCCGGACTGAAGCCGGCGTTCCGGTCCGACGGCGTGGTCACGGCCGGCACCTCCTCGCCGCTCACCGACGGCGCGGCCGCGGTGCTGGTCGTGAGCGATGCCTTCGCCGCCAGGCACGGGCTGCAGGCGCTGGCGCGCATCAAGTCCTTTGCCACGATCGGCGTCGACCCGGCCGTGATGGGCATCGGCCCGATCCCGGCCACGCGCAAGGCACTGGCACGTGCCGGCCTCACGGTGGCTGATCTCGACGTGGTCGAGATCAACGAGGCTTTCTCTTCGCAGGCGCTGGCCTGCATCCGCGAGCTGGGATTGAACCCAGCCACCGTCAACCTCGATGGCGGCGGGCTCGCGATCGGCCATCCGCTGGGCGCCACCGGTGCGCGCATCACGGGCAAGGCGGCTTCGCTGCTGGTGCGCGAGAAGGGCCGCTATGCGCTGGCCACGCAGTGCATCGGCGGCGGGCAGGGCATCGCCACGGTGCTCGAGCGCGTTTGAGCACCGCGTGACAAGATTCCGCGCCCACACCCGAGGAGACCCCATGGCCGGAACCCTGTACCTGGAAGACCTGTCGCCGGGCGCTCGCTTCACGAGCGGCGAACAGGCGCTGGACGCGGCGCAGATCGTCGATTTCGCGCAGCGCTTCGATCCGCAACCCTTCCACCTGGATGTGGAGGCAGCGAAAAGCACCTTCTTCCAGGGCCTCGCGGCCAGCGGCTGGCACACGGCCTCGATCACGATGCGGCTCTTGGTTCAAAGCGGTCTGCCGCTGGCCGACGGCATCATCGGTTCGGGCGGCGAGATCCAGTGGCCGAAGCCGACCCGTCCGGGCGACGTGCTGCATGTCGAGAGCGAGGTGCTGGAAGTGATCCCCTCGCGCTCGCGGCCCGAGCGCGGCATGGTGGTGGTGCGCAGCGAGACGCTCAACCAGCATGGCGATGTTTGCCAGCGGCTCACGACCAAGCTGGTGGTGTCGCGACGGCCTGCCGGCTAGTCCTGCTGCAGGTTCTGTAGTTCCTCGTCGGTGAACCCGGCCCGCGCGCGGGCCTCGAGGTTGAAGGGCGCCCGCAGGCGCGGCGCCTCGTGCCGCCGGTATAGCACGCGGTAGTGCGCGATCGGATCGAGCCCTTCTCGCTCGCACAGCCAGCGGTACCAGCGGTTGCCGATGGCCACGTGGCCGACCTCGTCGCGCAGGATGATGTCGAGGATCTCGCAGGCCCTGAGCGCATCGGGCGTGTTCACGCGCCGGAGCTTGGCCTGGATCAGCGGTGTCGCATCCAGCCCGCGCGCCTCCAGCGTGCGCGGCACAAGCGCCATGCGCGCGAGCACATCGTCCTTGGTCTTCTCGCACATGCTCCACAGGCCGTCATGGCCGGTGAAGTCGCCATAGCTGCAGCCCATGCCGCGCAGATGCTCGTGAAGCAGCGTGAAGTGCTGCGCCTCCTCGTCGGCCACGCGCAGCCAGTCGCGGTAGTAGGCCTCGGGCATGCCGTCGAAGCGCCAGGCGGCGTCGAGCGCGAGATTGATCGCGTTGAACTCGATGTGGCAGATCGAATGGACCAGCGCCGCGCGGCCCTCGGGCGTGAAGGGCGAGCGCTTCTCGACCGCGGTGGCGGCCACGCGCAGCGGGCGATCGGGGCGGCCCGGGACGCCGGCCTCGTCGCCGGCTGCGCGGATGGGCTCCGGCGCCATCGGATGCAGCGCGGCCTGCGCCGCCGTGGCGCGCGTCGCCGCGACCTTGCGGTCGGGATCTGTCAGGCGCAGCGCGGCCAGGGCGCCGAGGCGGGGGTGCATCCCTACAATTCTAGTTTTTCCCCCTTCAGGAGCACGGCGATGGCCCTCTACGAAATCGACGGCGTGGCGCCGCAGCTTGGACCGGGCGCCTATGTCGCAGACAGCGCACAGGTCATCGGCCGCGTCGTCATGGGCGAGAACGCGAGCATCTGGTTCGGCGTGGTGGCGCGTGGCGACAGCGACACCCTGACCATCGGCCGCAACAGCAACATCCAGGACCTTTCGATGCTGCATGCCGATGCCGGCGTGCCGCTGACCATCGGCGAGAACGTGACGGTGGGCCATCAGGTCGTGCTCCACGGCTGCACCGTGGGCGACAACTCGCTGATCGGTATCGGGGCAGTGGTCTTGAATAACGCCAGGATCGGCCGCAACTCGATCGTTGGCGCCGGCAGCGTCGTGACCGAAGGCAAGGAGTTTCCCGACAACTCGCTGATCATCGGCTCGCCGGCCAAGGTGGTGCGCACGCTCGACGATGCCGCCGCCGCCCGTCTTCGGCAGAATGCCGACCACTATGTGAAAAACGCCCGTCGCTTCGCGAAGGGCCTGAAGAAGATCGGCTGAAGAAGCCGCTCGGAGAGATTGCCTTGAGCGAGTTGCACAAGTTCCTGTTCGACGGCATGCCGGTGCGCGGCATGATCGTTCGCCTGACGGAAGCCTGGCAGGAAATCCTGGCGCGGCGCGCCTCCAACACGAGTACCGGCGCCTATCCGACCCCGGTGGCCGAACTGCTCGGCGAGATGACGGCGGCGGCCACCCTGATGCAGGCCAACATCAAGTTCAACGGTGCGCTGATCCTGCAGATCTTTGGCGACGGCCCGGTCAAGGTCGCTGTCGCCGAGGTCAAACCCGACCTGAGCCTGCGCGCCACCGCCAAGGTGGTGGGCGAGCTCGCGTCCGATGCGCATCTGCCCGAGATGGTCAATGTCAGCAACAAGGGCCGCTGCGCGATCACGCTCGACCCCAAGGACAAGCTGCCGGGCCAGCAGCCCTATCAGGGCGTGGTGCCGCTTCACGGCCACAGCGGCGAGAAGCTCGGCCGCCTGAGCGAGGTTCTGCAGCACTACATGCTGCAAAGCGAACAGCTCGACACCACGCTGGTGCTCGCGGCCGACGACAAGGTGGCGGCCGGCCTCCTGATCCAGCGCCTGCCGGTGAAGGGCGAGGCCAACCTCGAAGGCACGGCCGCCGGCGATCGCAACCAAGCCAACGAGGACCAGATCGGCCACAACGAGGACTACAACCGCATCTCGATCCTCGCCTCCACCCTGACGCGCGACGAGCTGCTCACGCTCGACGTCGAGACCATCCTGCGCCGCCTGTTCTGGGAAGAGAAGCTGCTGCGCTTCGAGCCGCAGAGCGGCATGCTGGGGCCGCATTTCGCATGCACCTGCGGCCGCGAGCGCGTGGCCCAGATGATCCGCGGGCTGGGTGTGGAGGAGGCCGAGGGCATCCTCGTCGAGCGCGGCGATATCGAGGTCGGCTGCGACTTCTGCGGCAAGCAGTACCGCTTCGATGCGGTCGATGTCGCGCAGCTGTTCACCGCGCGGGGCGACCAGCTGCCGGCGAGCCCGGTGATGCAGTAGATCGCTCGAAGCCGCTGAAGCGGATGTCCGGCGCGCTCGTGTTGTGGCGCGAAGGGAGGCTGCGGCCGAAGCGCACTTCCGCCGCCTGCAGCGTGGACACTTCCGGCAGCGGCTTGGTCTCGGTGGCGGCTTGCGGTGTGGTTCGCCACGACACCTCGCTCATGTCGGCGTTGTCGGGCGCGACGTACATCGAGCGCAGGACCGCGAATCGGGGACCGTGCCGGCGCCCCGGCTTCATGGCGACGCCGAGCGCGGTGCGCGACGCGCTGATCTCCTGGACATCGACAGTCGCTGAGCCACCGTTCGCGAACTTCAGCTTGAACCGGAGCGGCTGCGTGTCGATGGCAATGTCGGTGATGTTCGCGACCGGACGCCCGGCCTGCTCGACCGGCCCCATCACGAAGGACGAACCGTAGACACCGTCGCCGAAGCGCGGTGCCGGCAGCGGCTTGATGCGCCAGTAGCCGTCGGCGGGGTACATCACCAGCGCTTCGAGCGGCTTGGCGCCGGTCTTCGCGAAGACCTGGATCATGTGGAACCCGCCTGCGGTCTTGCGTCCGTCGACGCGCACCGGCACGCGGTGCGGCCGCCAGAAGCTGGGCAGCGTCATGCCGACGACCATCCAGCGCGGCCCGTCGTGCAGCACTTCGCGGCGCTCCTTGAAGGTGTGGCGCGGGTCCGTGGGATGCGTGCTGCCATCGAAGTTGCAGCCCGAAAAATCCGGCGCAGTGATGTCTTTGTCGATGGATGCCAGGTACACGGGTGGCAGCGCCTCGACGCGGAATTTGCGGATGTTCTTTCCGCTCAGGTTCAGCGAAACGTTGTCTTCTTCGGCGCAGGCGGTCGCGTGGGTCTCGTTGTCGATCGTCGCCTGGATTGGCGCGGCCGAAACTGCCGCGGAAGACAGCAGGGCCCACAGCAGGGCGGCCGCACGGAGTCTGAGATGCATTCGTTCGGTTCCTTTACGAGCGCTTCGCAACGAGATCGCTGAACAGCCGGTGTTCGCACGCGGGGTCGGAGCACTTGTCGCAGGCCCAGGACCATGCAGCTGCCGCTCCCCGCGCGGCACTTCGGCGGGCGTCGGGATCTGCGGCGGCGTTGATCGCATTCCATGCGTTGGCCAGTTGCTCCGCGCCTTCGCCGTGCACCACCGCAAAGCTCAGGTTCGCGTCCATCAGCGCCTTGCGCAGCATCTCGTCGATCGGCGTCGGCGAGGCCGGGGCGATGAGCAGGATGAGGGCATGGCCGCGATACGCCTCGAGCGCGGTTGCATCGAACGCGTGTTCGGGCAAGGGGTCGGCCACGAGCGTGGCGGCGATGCCGCGCTGCGCAAGCCGTTGCGCGAGCGCCTCAGCGAGCTGGGTCTTGCCGCCGTCATCAGCGCCTAGCAGCGCGATCACGCAGCCGGCCGGCAGCGCAGGCGTCATGGCATTCAGCGCGTGATCTGCACGAACACTTCGTTGGGCTTGACCATGCCGAGCTCCTGTCGCGCGCGCTCCTCGACCATCTCGAGCCCTTCCTTCAAGTCGTTGACCTCGGAGTTGAGCCGGTCGTTGGTCACGGCCGCTCGCGCATTGGACTCCTTCTGCTCGGCCAGCTTGTCCTTGAGCTGGACCACGTCGCGCACGCTCCCGCGCCCGGTCCAGAGCTGCCACTGGAGGATCAGCAGCAACAGGACCAGGATGATCGGGACGATGCGTGAACGCATGGCGTCTCGGTCGCAGGGCTAGCGCAGGTTGTAGAAGGCGCCGCGGCCGGGGTAGCTGGCGACGTCGCCGAGGTCTTCCTCGATGCGTAGCAGCTGGTTGTACTTGGCGATGCGGTCCGAACGCGACAGCGAGCCGGTCTTGATCTGGCCGGCGTTGGTGCCGACCGCGATGTCTGCGATGGTCGAGTCTTCGGTTTCGCCCGAGCGGTGACTGATCACGGCGGTGTAGCCGGCGCGCTTGGCCATCTCGATCGCGGCGAAGGTCTCGGTCAGGGTGCCGATCTGGTTGATCTTGATCAGGATCGAGTTGGCGATGCCCTTGTCGATGCCTTCCTGCAGGATCTTGGTGTTGGTCACGAACAGGTCGTCACCCACCAGCTGCACGCGCTTGCCGAGGCGTTCGGTCAGCATCTTCCAGCCGTCCCAGTCGCCTTCGTGCATGCCGTCTTCGATGCTGATGATCGGGTACTTGTCGACCCAGGTCGCGAGCATGTCGATCCAGTTGCCGGCCGACAGCGTGAGGTTCTCGCCGGAGAGAACGTAGTGGCCGTCCTTGTAGAACTCGCTGGCCGCGCAGTCCAGGCCCAGTGCGATCTGCGTCCCTGCCGTGTAGCCGGCCTTGTCTATCGCTTCCAGGATCAGCTGGATCGCGGCTTCATGGTTTTCGACGCTCGGCGCGAAACCGCCTTCGTCGCCCACGGCGGTGCTGATACCGCGGTCGCCCAGGATCTTCTTGAGCGCATGGAACACCTCGGCGCCGTAGCGCACCGCTTCGCGGAAGCTGGTCGCGCCCACGGGGATGATCATGAACTCCTGCAGGTCCAGGCTGTTGTTGGCGTGCGCGCCGCCGTTGATGACGTTCATCATCGGCACCGGCAGCTGCATGCCGCCCATGCCGCCGAAGTAGCGGTACAGCGGCAGGCCCGATTCTTCGGCCGCGGCGCGGGCCACGGCCATCGACACGGCCAGGGTCGCGTTGGCGCCCAGGCGGGCCTTGTTGTCGGTGCCGTCGAGGTCGTTCAGCGTGCGGTCCAGGAAGGCCTGTTCGCTCGCGTCCAGGCCCAGCACGGCCTCGGAGATCTCGGTGTTGATGTTCTCCACCGCCTTGAGCACGCCCTTGCCCAGGTAGCGGCTCTTGTCGCCGTCGCGCAGCTCGATCGCCTCGCGCGAGCCGGTCGAAGCACCGGAGGGAACCGCTGCGCGGCCCATGGTGCCCGATTCGAGCAGCACGTCGCATTCGACGGTGGGGTTGCCGCGGCTGTCGAGAATTTCGCGCCCGACGATGTCAACGATTGCACTCATCTTTTCTCTTTCTCAAAAATTCGAATCACAGACCTTCGACAACGATCATTCGCATGACCGCCGCACCTTGGCGAGACGCGCGAGCTTCTCCGTATTCAGGCGACTCGCTGAACTTCTTCGCGGCCTCGACGCTCGGGAACTTGAGCACGACGAGGCGTTGCGGATTCCAATCGCCCTCGAGCACTTCGACCTTGCCGCCGCGCACGCAGACTTCTGCGCCGTAGACCTGCATGGCTTTGGAGGACAGCTTCTTGTACTCCTCATATTGCGTCGGATTCGTGACCTCGACATTCGCAATGATGTATGCGCTCATGACTGAAATGTGTTCTCCAGGAATGCGTTTTTCTTGGTAACGCCGTCGAGCGCCAGCAGCGTCTCGAGCAGCGCCTTCATGTGCTTGAGCGGCACGGCATTCGGCCCGTCGCTCAGTGCCTTGGCAGGATCGGGGTGCGTCTCCATGAAGAGGCCGGCCACGCCCACGGCGACCGCGGCGCGCGACAGCACCGGCACCATCTCGCGCTGGCCGCCCGAGCTCGTGCCCTGGCCGCCGGGCAGCTGCACCGAGTGCGTGGCATCGAACACCACCGGCGCGCCGGTCTCGCGCATGATCGCGAGCGAGCGCATGTCCGACACCAGGTTGTTGTAGCCGAAGCTGGCGCCGCGCTCGCAGGCCATGAAGCTGTCTTCGGGCAGCCCCTTTTCCTTGGCCGCCGCGCGCGCCTTGTCGATCACGTTCTTCATGTCGTGCGGCGCGAGGAACTGGCCCTTCTTGATGTTGACCGGCTTGCCCGACTGCGCCGCGGCGCGGATGAAGTCGGTCTGGCGGCACAGGAAGGCGGGCGTCTGCAGCACGTCGACCACCTGTGCAGCGGCCGCGATGTCTTCTTCGGTGTGCACGTCGGTCAAGACCGGCAGGCCCAGCTCGCGCTTGACCTTGGCCAGGATCTCCAGGCCCTTGTCGCGGCCCGGGCCGCGGAAGCTGGTGCCCGAGGAGCGGTTGGCCTTGTCGAAGCTGCTCTTGAAGATGAAGGGGATGCCGAGCGCGGAGGTGATTTCCTTCAGCGTGCCGGCAGTGTCCATCTGCAATTGCTCGGACTCGACGACACAGGGGCCGGCGATCAGGAAGAAGGGCTTGTCGAGCCCGATGTCGAATCCGCAGAGTTTCATGCCACGACCTTCAGTGCTTTCTTGTCCGCGCCCTGGTGTTCCAGCGCCGCCTTGATGAAGGCGTTGAACAAGGGATGGCCGCTCCACGGCGTGGACTTGAATTCGGGGTGGAACTGCACGCCCATGAACCAGGGGTGCACGTCCTGCGGCAGCTCGACGATCTCGGTCAGATGCTCGCGCTGGGTGAGCGCCGAGATCACCAGGCCGGCGCGGCGCAGCTCGTCGAGGTAGTTGACGTTGGCCTCGTAGCGGTGGCGGTGGCGCTCGGTCACCACGTCGCCGTAGATGCTGTGGGCCAGCGTGCCCGCGGCCACGTCGGAGCTTTGGGCGCCCAGGCGCATGGTGCCGCCAAGGTCGGACTTCTCGTCGCGCAGCTTGATAGTGCCGTCGTTGTCCTTCCACTCGGTGATCAGCGCGATCACGGGGCAAGAGGTTTCGGGATCGAACTCGGTGCTGTTGGCGTTCTTGAGCCCGGCGACGTTGCGGGCGTACTCGATGGTCGCGACCTGCATGCCCAGGCAGATGCCAAGGTACGGCACCTTCGTTTCGCGGGCAAAACGCGCCGCCGAGATTTTGCCCTCGACGCCGCGCTGGCCGAAGCCGCCCGGCACCAGGATCGCGTCGTACTTGGCGAGCCGGGCCACGTCCTGCGGGGAGATGGTTTCCGAGTCGACGTAGTCGATCTTCACGCGCGCATGGTTCTTCATGCCGGCATGGCGCAGCGCTTCGTTGAGCGACTTGTAGCTGTCGGAGAGGTCGACGTACTTGCCGACCATCGCGATCGTCACTTCCTTCTGCGGATGCTCGACCTCGTAGACCAGGTCGTCCCAGCGCTTGAGCTTGGCCGGCGGCGTGTTGATGCGCAGCTTGTCGCAGATCAGCCCGTCCAGGCCTTGTTCGTGCAGCATGCGCGGCACCTTGTAGATGGTGTCCACGTCCCACATCGAGATCACGCCCCATTCGGGCACGTTGGAGAACAGCGAGATCTTGGCGCGTTCGTCGTCCGGAATGGGGCGGTCGGCGCGGCACAGCAGGGCATCGGCCTGGATGCCGATGGCGCGCAATTCCTTGGCGGTGTGCTGGGTGGGCTTGGTCTTGAGTTCGCCGGCGGCGGCGATCCAGGGCACGTAGCTCAGGTGCACGAAGGCCGAGTTGTTGGGGCCCATGCGCAGGCTCATCTGGCGCACCGCTTCGAGGAAGGGCAGCGATTCGATGTCGCCGACGGTGCCGCCGATCTCGACGATCGCCACGTCCACCTCGTGCGGCGTGCCGAGGCCGGCGCCGCGCTTGATGTATTCCTGGATCTCGTTGGTGATGTGCGGAATCACCTGCACCGTCTTGCCGAGATAGTCGCCGCGGCGCTCCTTCTCGAGCACCGACTTGTAGATCTGGCCGGTGGTGAAGTTGTTGGCCTTGCGCATGCGCGTGGTGACGAAGCGCTCGTAGTGGCCGAGATCGAGGTCGGTTTCGGCGCCGTCGTCGGTGACGAAGACCTCGCCGTGCTGGAAGGGCGACATCGTGCCGGGGTCGACGTTGATGTAGGGGTCCAGCTTGATGAGGGTGACTTTGAGGCCGCGCGATTCGAGGATCGCGGCGAGCGAGGCGGAGGCGATTCCCTTGCCCAGGGAAGACACCACACCACCGGTGACGAAGACGAATTTGGTCATGCCAGTTCCGAACTTGCAGGTCCGGGCAGTGGGAAATGGGGATTATAGGTGGGGCCTCTTGCCCTGGCCGCCGTAGGGCCGCCACAGATACACTGCCGGCCATGCAAGACCTCGCAGGAAAACACATCGTTCTGGGCCTGACCGGTGGCATCGCCTGCTACAAGTCGGCCGAACTTTGCAGGCTGCTCGTCAAGGCCGGCGCCACCGTGCAGGTGGTGATGACCGAGGCTGCCACGCAGTTCATCACCCCGGTGACCATGCAGGCGCTGTCCGGCCGGCCGGTCTACACCTCGCAGTGGGACGGGCGCGAGGCCAACAACATGCCGCACATCAACCTGAGCCGCGAGGCCGATGCGATCGTGCTGGCGCCTGCGAGTGCCGATTTCATTGCCCGCCTGGTGCAGGGCCGTTCCGACGAACTGCTGAGCCTGCTCTGCCTCGCGCGTCCGGCCGAGCGCGTGCCGCTCCTGATCGCGCCGGCCATGAATCGCGAGATGTGGGTTCATCCGGCCACGCAGCGCAACTTGCGCCAGGTCGACGCCGACGGCGCTCGGGTGCTGGGTGTCGGCAACGGCTGGCAGGCCTGCGGCGAGACCGGCGACGGCCGCATGCTCGAGGCCGAGCAACTCCTCGAGGAGATCGTGGCGCAGTTCCAGCCCAAGGTGCTGGCCGGCCGGCGCGTGGTCGTCACGGCCGGCCCGACCTTCGAGGCGCTCGATCCGATCCGCGGCATCACCAACCACTCGTCGGGCAAGATGGGCTTTGCCATCGCGCGCGCGGCGCGCGAGGCGGGCGCCGAAGTCACCCTGGTGGCCGGCCCGGTGCACCTGCCCACGCCGCGCGGCGTCGGCCGCGTCGACGTGATCTCGGCCAAGGAGATGCTCGACGCGACCCTGCGTGCCACGCAGGATGCGGCGGTCTTCGTCGCAACGGCCGCGGTGGCCGATTGGCGGCCGGCATCCCACAGCAAGCACAAGATCAAGAAAGACGGCAGCGGCCAGCCGCCGGCGCTCCATTTCGTCGAGAACGACGACATCCTGCTCACCGTCGCGCAAGGCGAGCGCGCCAAGGCCGGCCGGCTGTTCTGCGTGGGTTTCGCGGCCGAAAGCGAAAACCTGGCCGAGCACGCGAAGGCCAAGCGCGAACGCAAGGGTATTCCGCTCCTGGTCGGCAATATCGGCCCGCTGACCTTCGGGCAGGACCACAACAGCCTGCTGCTGGTCGACGCCAAGGGCGTGCGCGAGTTGCCGCGTGCGCCCAAGCTCGCGCTGGCGCGCGAACTGGTGGCCGAAATCGCGGCACGCCTGCCGGCAAGGAGCTAGCGATGAATCCCCAATGGAACACGCCGCCTGATGGCGACTTCGCGAGCTACGTGGAGCGGCTGACCGCGCAGGCGGCATTGCCCAGAAGCGAGAACCAGAACGGCGAGCACGGTCTGGACGTCGGCATGACGCCGTCCTCCGAGCCGCACAACGCGATCGCGGATGCAGCCTCTGCCGCGCGGCGCAGCGCCCAGTCGAATGGCGAGGTGCGCCCGGCGGCGGGCAGCGGCGACGTGGTGCGCAAGATGATCAAGGTGCTGGGCATCGTCTGGGTCCTGATCCTGCTCGTGCTGTTGTCGCTCGACGTGCCCTTGGGCGTGGTCGCGGTGGTGTTTGCGATTGGCCTCTGGCTGGCGCACAAGCTGCGGCGCTTGGCGCTCCCTCCCGGCATGGAGAACTGGAAGCAATGGGTCGAGGCAGCGGCCAGGAAACAGCAAGAACATCAGCAGCAAAAAAGGCGTGGCAAGTAAGTGAAAGTCGACCTTCGAATCCTCGATCCCCGCATGCAGGACCAGTTGCCTGCCTATGCAACCTCCGGCAGCGCCGGGCTGGACCTGCGCGCCTGCCTCGACGCGCCCATCACGCTGGAACCGAACGCCTGGCAACTGGTGGGCACCGGCATTGCGGTCCACCTGGCCGATCCCGGCTACGCCGCGCTGATCCTGCCGCGCTCGGGCCTGGGCCACAAGCATGGCATCGTGCTCGGCAATCTCGTCGGGCTGATCGACAGCGACTACCAAGGCGAGCTGAAGGTCAGCGCCTGGAACCGCAGCGACACCGCCTTCGTGCTGCAGCCGATGGAACGGCTGGCCCAACTGGTGATCGTGCCGGTGGTGCAGGCGCGGTTCCGGGTGGTGTCGGAATTCCCGCCCAGCGAGCGCGGCGAAGGCGGCTACGGCTCGACCGGCAAGCATTGAGGCGAGGGGCTGTAGGCTCGCTCCCACAGGTAAAGAATGGAACCGGCGATGCGGTTTTGGCATCGAAGGTTTCAACATGTGTGCACGGTCATCGCGCAAGAGCGCGATGCGTTAGGACACATGCGGAGCGCGCATCGCGCCAGACCTGTTTCGAGGAGCACTACACCATGAAGATTTCAATCCGCCTTGTTTCCGTCACTGCATCCGTTCTTGCGCTCGCAACCCTGACCGCCTGCGTGGCGCCGGCGCCGGTCTATCAGACCTCGCGCTATCCGTACCAGCCGGTTCAGCCGGTGGCCCAGTCGCCCTATGTGGAATATGGCCATGTGGCCAATATCGAGGTGCTGCGCAGCCAGACCGCAGGCACCGGCACCACCGGCGGCGGTGCGGTGGCCGGCGGCGTCCTCGGCGGCGTGGTCGGCAATCAGTTCGGTCATGGCAGCGGCCGCGCGGCGGCGACTGCGCTGGGCGTGGTCGGCGGTGCGCTGCTGGGCAACAGCATCGAAGCCAACCGCAACGCGCCGCGCGTCTACGAAAGCTACCGCGTCTCGATCCAGACCGACAACGGTGCCTACCGTTCCTTCGATGTGCCGAGCCCGGGCGACCTGCGCGTCGGCGACCGCGTGCGCATCGACGGCGGCCAGATCTCGCGCTTCTGAGCGCGCAGTGCACAAAAGAAAAAGCCGGGCATGCCCGGCTTTTTTTGTCCTTGTGTCCCTTGTTGTTAGTGCAGCAGGTCGTTGCCCGGCGCCATCGGCGGCACCTTGAAGAAACCTGTGCCCGCCGTGCCCCGGCCGATTTCTTCTTCGGTGGCTTCGCGCACCGACTTCACCGTGATGTCGAGCCGGATCGCGATGCCTGCGAGCGGATGGTTGCCGTCGAGCACCAGGTGCTCGGGGTAGATCTCGCTCACGGTGTAGATTGCGTTCTTGGGCATGTCGTGATTCACGCCCGCGGGCAAGGCGGCGCCGTCGAAGGTCATGCCTTCTTCCGTGCCTTCAGGAAAGAGGGCGCGCGGCTCGAGGAAGAGCAGCTGGTCGTTGAAGTCGCCGAAGGCCTGTTCAGGTTCGAGCTGGAGCAGCACCCGAGCGCCGGGCCCGTGGCCGAGCAGGGCGGCCTCGATCGCATCGAAAAGATCGTCGCCACCGACCAGGAATTCGACCGGATCGTCGAGCACGTCGAGCACCTCGCCCAGGGTGTCTTTCAGCGTCCAGGTCAGGCCGACCACGCATTGTTCAGAGATTTCCATTGCAGAATTCTCCCATGGAGATTCATCGATCCTTGCCTTTGCTCGGCGGCCTCAGCGCTTCGCAATTCATGCGCCGTCACTGGCAGAAGAAACCGCTGCTCGTGCGCCAGGCCGTGCCCGCCATGGTGCCACCGATCGAGCGCCAGGCGCTGTTCGCGCTGGCCGAACGCGAGGAGGTCGAGACGCGGCTCATTCGCCACGGCAAGGCCGGCTGGACCCTGCGGCATGGCCCCTTGCCGCGCAGGGCGCTGCCATCGCTGAAGCAGCCTGACTGGACCCTGCTGGTGCAGGGCGTCGATCTGCATCACCAGGGCGTTCATGCATTGTTGCAGCAGTTCCGTTTCGTTCCCGACGCGCGGCTCGACGACCTGATGATCAGCTATGCGAGCGACGGTGGCGGCGTCGGCGCGCATTTCGACAGCTACGACGTGTTCTTGCTGCAGGCCCAGGGACAGCGCCGCTGGTCCATCGGCAAGCAGCGCGATCTGCGCCTGCAGCCCGAGGTGCCGCTCAAGATCCTGGCGCAGTTCGAGCCCGAGCAGAGCTTCGTGCTCGAAGCCGGCGACATGCTCTATCTGCCGCCGCGCTACGCGCACGAGGGTGTCGCGGTCGGCGGCGACTGCATGACCTATTCGATCGGACTGCGCGCGCCGGCCGCCGCCCCGCTCGGCGTCGACCTGCTCGCGCGCATCGCGGAGGCGCAGGCCGAGGCGCTGGAGGATGCGCCGACGAAGACGGCGCTTCATTACCGCGATCCCGCGCAGCCTGCGGTGGAGGCGCCGGCGGCGATACCGCCCGCCCTGCAAGCCTTTGCGCGCGATGCGGTGTTAGCCGCCTTGCGCAACCCCGACGCGATCGATCGTGCGCTGGGCGAATCGATGACCGAGCCCAAGCCCACAGTCTGGTTCGACCAGGGCGAGTTGCCGTCGGCGCTCGCCGGCGTTGCGCTCGACCGCCGCACGCGTATGCTCTACGACGCGCGGCATCTCTACATCAACGGCGAAAGCTTTCGCGCCTCGGGCCGCGATGCGAAGTTGATGCGCCTTTTGGCCGATCAGCGCGCGCTCGGTCCGCGCGATCTCCGAGGCGCGAGCGAAGGTGCGCTGGCGCTCCTGGGCGACTGGTGCGAAGCGGGGTGGCTGCATGCCGAATGAAGAAGTCGACACCACGTCCTTGCCCGAGGGGCCCTTCGATGGCCGTCATGCCTTTCAGGCCTATCTGCATGCGGCGCTCGCTGCTGCCGTGCAACAGAACTGGCGCGAGATCATTCTCTCCGACCCCGGCTTCGGCGATTGGCCGCTGGGCGAGCGCGCCATCGCCGATGCGCTGCAGGCCTGGTCGGCCAACGGGCGCAGCTTCGTGCTGCTGGCGCAGCGCTTCGACGTGTTCGAGCGCGAGCATGCACGCTTCGTGCACTGGCGCCGCATGTGGAGCCACATTGTCGACTGCCGGGCCTGCGAGGGGCCGGGCCTGCCGCAGGTGCCGAGCGGCATCTGGACGCCGTCCTGGTTTCTGAACCGCATCGATGTCGAGCGCAGCCGCGGTGTCTGCGGCCGCGAGCCCGCGGGCCGGCGCGCCTTGCGCGAAAGAATCGACGAGTGCCTGCGGCATGCGCGACCGGCCTTTCCGGCTTCCACGCTGGGCTTGTAAGCCAATGCCGCGAATCGCGGCGCCAGACATCTTCCTGCGAAGGTGCAGGTCTAGAATTTTTCTTTCGAGACCTTCATCCAAAGGAGTCATGTAATGAGAAAGTCCGTCCTGCTCGCCTCGCTGATCGCCGCTGCTGCATTGACTGCTTGCGGCAAGAAGGAGGAATCCGCGCCGGCCGTCGTCACCCCGCCGCCTGCCTCCGTCACGCCGGCACCCGCACCTCCGCCTCCACCGGCAGCAGCACCTGCTGCGCCCGATACGTCGGCCACGACGCCTGCACCGTCGCCCGGCTCGCAGTCGGCACTCGATGCGGCCAATGCCGCCACCGAAGCGGCCAAGAAGAAAGAGGAAGCACCCAAGCAGTAAGGCTGCAGCACATGCTCAAAGGCCGCCTTCGGGCGGCCTTTTTCATTGCCTAGAGATCGAGCCAGGGCGAGCCCTCTACGGCGTTCGCCGTCAGCATCTCGTCCTCGCCGGCGCCGAGTGCCTCGGCCATCGCGCGCCGCACGATCTCGGGCCGGTTGTTCTGTTCGCTGAGGTGGGCTGCCAGCACGTGGCGCAGTCCGCCGTGATGCACGGCACGCGCAATGGCTGCCGCGGCGGCGTTGGACAAGTGGCCGTAGTTGCCGCCGACGCGCAGCTTCAGGAAGGGCGGATAGGCCGAGCCGGCCAGCATGTCGCTGTCGTGATTGAACTCGATCAGCAGCGCGTCGAGCCCCATCAAGCGGGCCAGCACGTGCGGTGTCGCGTGCCCGAGGTCGGTCAGCACGCCGAGGCTGCGTGCGCCATCGGTGCAGCGCAGCTGCAGCGGCTCACGGGCATCGTGCGGAACGGTGAAGGGCTGGACCACGATGTCGCCGACTTCGATGTCAGCGCCGTCGCGCGCCAGACCCAGGCGGCCTTCGAAATCGCGCCCGCCGGTGGCGAGCCAGGTGCCCTCGCTCATCCAGACCTGCAGCCGCTCGCGGCGCGACAGCGCGTGTGCGCAGCCGATGTGGTCGCCATGCTCGTGCGTGACGAAGACCGCGTCGATGTCGCAGGCCGCGAGGCCTGCGCGTGCCAGCCGCGCGTCGAGCTGCCGCAGCCCGAAGCCGCAGTCGATCAGGAGCCTCGATGTGCGGCCGCCGCTCGTCGCCTCGACCAGCGTGGCATTGCCCGTGCTGCCGCTGCCCAGACTGCGGAAGCGCAGCATTCGAGAAGACCTACTTCAGGTCGTCCGCGATGACCTGCACGATGCGTTGTGCATTCGCCGAGGTTTCGGGCGCGCCGCTTTCGTTGAGTACCGCCACCGTGCTGGCATCGCCCTGGCCCTTGACCATGATGCGGTACTTGAGCGGCGCCTCGGCCTTGCCCGAGCTGCTGAACAGCTTGCCGAAGAAGCCGGGTTCCTTCTTGTCCGGGTTGGGCGCCACGTAGCGCACGAAGTAGGTGCCGGCGCTGCGGTCGCGGTCTTCGACCGTGAAGCCGGTGCGGTCCAGCGCGAGGCCGACGCGGCGCCATGCCCGCTCGAAGTTCTCGTTGATCTGCACCACCGGCTGGCCACCGACGTTGGCGACGCTGGCGGTGCGCGCGGGTGCGCTGGTCGCGGCGAGCAGCTTCGACTGCTCCTGCGAAACGCCCAGCTTCACCATCAGGCGGCGCAGGAATTCGGTTTCGAGCTCGGGGTCGGTGGCGCGCGGCTGCCAGACCGTCTGGTCCTTGCGCGCGGTGTTGTAGACCTCTTCCATGCCGCGGTGGCTCACGAAGATCTCGGTGCCGTTGGGCGTGCGCTCGAGGCGGGTGCGGAAGCGATCGAGTTCGCCGGTGGAATAGACCGAATCGACCAGCTTGCCGAGCGTGCCGCGGATGACGTCCTGCGGCAGCTTGGCACGGTTCTCGGCCCAGTCGGTCTCCATGATGCCGAGGTTGCGCTGATCAGTGGTGAGCAGGAAGCCGTTCTCCTGCCAGAAGTCGCGCACCGGCTCCCAGAGCTGGTCGGGCGAGCGGTTGACGACGATCCAGCGCTGCGAACCCGAGCGCTCCATGCGAACGTCGCCGATGTTGCCGACGGCCGTCGGGATGCTGGGCGCGTTGGCAATGCCGGCCTGGTAGCCGCTGGCCGTCACCGCGCCGCCGGGCACCGCGTAGCGGTTTTCGCGCGAGAGCTGCGTGAGATCGGGCGGCACTTCGAGCGTGGGTGCCTTGCCGGCGCTCTTGTAATCGATCTTGTCGCTCTCGAGGACCGAGCAGGCGGCGAGGCTGGCGATCAGGGCCAGCAGTGCGAATCGCGAAATGGTTTTCAACGTCGTCTTCCTTGTGGAATGTTTAGCTCAATCGATGGGCAGCAGCGTCCCGCTGTGTCAGAGCGCCGGCTGCGCAAAAGGTTGCCGGCGTTCGCGAAGGGCGGTGCGGATGGAATCAGTCCTTGAGCAAGCCGCTGGCGCGCAGCGCGGACTCGACCACCGGACGGCTCGCTTCGGCGAGCTCGGTGAGCGGCAGGCGCAGTGCACCGCCGCACAGGCCGAGCCGGGCCATGGCCCACTTGACCGGGATCGGATTCGGTTCGACGAACAGATGGCGATGCAGCGGCATCAGCTCGAACTGGATCTGCATCGCGCGCCGGGTGTCGCCGGCGATCGCGGCCATGCAAAGCTCATGCATCTTGCGCGGCGCCACGTTGGCCGTGACGCTGATGTTGCCCTGGCCGCCGCACAGCATCAGCGCGACGGCGGTCGGATCGTCGCCCGAATAGACCGCGAAATTCTTCGGCAGATCGCGGATCAGCCACTGCGCGCGTTCGATGTTGCCGGTGGCTTCCTTGATGCCGACGATGCCGGGCACCTGCGCCAGGCGCAGCACGGTGTCGTGCGCCATATCGGCCACCGTGCGGCCGGGCACGTTGTAGAGCACGATGGGCAGATCGCCCACGGCCTCGGCGATCGCCTTGAAGTGCAGGTACTGGCCTTCCTGCGTCGGCTTGTTGTAGTAGGGCACCACCTGCAATTGCGAGTCGGCGCCCACGCCCTTGGCGAACCTGGCGAGTTCGATCGCTTCCTTGGTGGAATTGGCGCCGCAGCCGGCCATCACGGGAACGCGGCCCTTGGCCTGTTCGACCGCGATGCGGATGATCTCGCAATGCTCCTCGACGTCGACCGTCGGCGACTCGCCGGTGGTGCCGACCACGCCGAGGCAATCGGTGCCTTCGTCGATGTGCCAGTCGATCAGCCGGCGCAGGGCGGGATAGTCGACACTGCCGTCGTCATGCATCGGCGTGACGAGCGCGACGATGCTGCCTGTCAGTTGCTCCAAGGGGGTCTCTTTTGTCGGTGGACGAAAAGCAGACATTCTACTAACTGGCGGCGGGCCCTCGGAGCGGGTAGCGCGGCGGCGTTCCGGGCGAGTGGATGGCGGGCCGGACGGCCGCGATCCGCTGCATGAAGCGCTCCGGCTGTGCCAGGAAGCCATCCTCGTAAGCCACGACCCGCAGGCCCGCGCAGGCGCCGAGCAGTTCGCCCGGCTGCAGCAGGAAATCGGGCCGCGAGGGCTTGCCCACGGTCTCGTTGCTCGCGGCGAAGGTTTCGTAGAGCAGCACGCCGCCGGGCGCGACCGCGGCGACGATGTCGGGCAGGCGCGGCCGCCAGAGGTAGTTGGTGACGATCACCGCCCCGAATACCCGGCCGCCAAGGGGCCAGGGCCCGGACTCGATGTCGGCCAGCACAGCCTGCCCGAACTCGGCCGCCGAAGCGATGGCTTCCGGCGACCGGTCCACGCCCGTCACCGGATGCCCGCGCTCGGCGAACCAGCGCATGTGCCGCCCCGCACCGCAGGCCACGTCGAGCACGGCGGCGCCGGGCGCCAGCAGGTGCGACCAGCGCACGATCCAGGGGGAGGGCGGGAGGTCGTGGCTCAGAAGCAGGCCCAGATCTGGTCTACCAGCGTCACGAGGAAGCCGGGGCGCGTGTAAAGCGCGAACACGCCCAGCAGCGCCAGCACCGCCGCGCCCAGCCAGCCGGCTTGCACGAGGTGATGGAGTGTGTTGGGGCGCATGGCGAAGGATCTCAGGCCGGCTGAGGAACCGGGCGCGCGATCGCGCCTTCCTTGACCGGCAGGTTGACCAGCGCTGCGAACACGCCGAGCGCGATTGCGAGGTACCAGACGATGTCGTAGCTGCCGGTGCTGTCGTAGAGATAGCCGCCGAGCCAGACGCCGAGGAAGGAGCCGACCTGGTGGCTCAGGAACACGAAGCCGCCCAGCATCGACAGGTGCGCCACGCCGAAGATCTGGGCCACGATGCCGCTGGTCAGCGGCACGGTCGACAACCACAGGAAGCCCATCGCGCTCGCGAACACGTACACCGTGAGCGGCGTGATCGGCGTCAGCAGGAAGATCGCGATCGCCGCCGCACGGCTGAAGTAGATGGCGGCCAGCAGCTTGCGCTTGGCCAGCCGGGCCCCGAGCGAGCCTGCGACGTAGGTGCCGAAGACATTGAACAGCCCGACCAGCGCCAGCGCATAGCTCGCCACCTCGGGCGACAGCCCCTTGTCGCGCAGGTAGCTCGGCATGTGCACGCCGACGAACGCCAACTGGAAGCCGCAGACGAAATAGCCCGCCATCAGCAGCACGAAGCTCGGGTACTTGAACGCCTCGTGCACCGCCTGCAGGATGGTCTGGTCGCGGTGCGCGACGGCTGCGTGGCCGACACGCGGCTCGCGCAGGCCGAAAGCGAGCGGCACGATCAGGAGCACCATGAGCGCCAGCACCAGCAGGGCCGTGTGCCAGCCGAAGCCCGCGATCAGGTGGCCCTCGACCGGCACCATGAGGAACTGCCCGAAGGAGCCGGCCGCGGCGGCCACCCCCATGGCCCAGGAGCGCCGCTCCACCGGAATCTGGCGGCCGATCACGCCGTAGATCACGGCGTAGGTGGTGCCGGCCTGCGCGGCGCCGATCAGCACGCCGGCCGTCAGCGCGAAGAGCAGCGGCGTGGGCGAGAGCGCCATGCCCGCGAGGCCCAGGGCGTAGAACACCGCGCCCATCACCAGCACGCGAAAGGCGCCCAGCTTGTCGGCCAGCATGCCGGCGAAGACGCCGATGACGCCCCAGGACAGGTTCTGGATCGCGATCGCGAGCGAGAAGCCTTGGCGCGACCAGCCCTGTTCCTGCGTGATCGGCTGCAGCCAGAGGCCGAAGCCGTGGCGGATGCCCATGGAGAGGGTGACGATCATGGCGCCGCAAAACAGGACTTGCTTGAGCGACAGCGGCTTGAGGGTGGAATTCATTCCAGGCAATGTATCCAAAGCCGGAGCAGCCGCATGGCACGGCGGCGACGGGGATTGTTGATATTTTCGGGCCGCGCTGATGCGGCGGCGGCATCAGAGGGCTTCTGTATGTCCATACAGGGTTTTCGCCGGGCCACGCATACAATCCGCCCCCATGGCGACCCTCAGCAAGACTCCCCCGGCCTATTCGGAAGGCTCGATCCGCGTTCTCAAGGGCCTCGAGCCCGTCAAGCAGCGACCGGGCATGTACACCCGCACGGACAACCCGCTGCACATCATCCAGGAAGTGCTGGACAACGCCGCCGACGAGGCGCTCGCGGGCTACGGCAAGAAGATCAAGGTCACGCTGCACGCGGACGGCTCGGTCAGCGTCGAGGACGATGGCCGCGGCATCCCCTTCGGCCTGCATCCTGAAGAAAAGGCGCCGGTGGTCGAACTGGTGTTCACCCGGCTGCACGCGGGCGGCAAGTTCGACAAGGGCTCGGGCGGTGCCTACAGCTTCTCGGGCGGCCTGCACGGCGTGGGCGTGTCGGTGACCAATGCGCTGTCGAAGCGGCTCGAGGTCCAGTCCTTTCGCGAAGGCAAGGCAGCGCAGCTCGCGTTCTCCGGCGGCGACGTGATCGAGCCGCTGGTGGTGCGCGCCAACGACGGCGGCGACCGCAAGCAGGGCACCACGGTGCGCGCCTGGCCGGACGCCAAGTACTTCGAATCGCCCCAGCTTCCGATCCACGAGCTGACCCATCTGCTGCGCAGCAAGGCCGTGCTGATGCCGGGCGTCACCGTCACGCTGGTGGTCGAGAAGACCAAGGAAACGCAGCAGTGGCTCTACAAGGGCGGTCTGCGCGACTACCTGATGCAGGAGCTCAACGGCGACCCGGTGATCCCGCTGTTCGAAGGCGCGGGCCATGCCGACAAGAACGCCGACAACTTCGCCGAGGGCGAGGGCGCCGAGTGGTGCGTCGCCTTCACCGAGGAAGGCCAGCCGGTGCGTGAGAGCTACGTCAACCTCATTCCCACCAGCGCCGGTGGCACGCATGAGAGCGGTCTGCGCGACGGCCTGTTTAACGCGGTCAAGAGCTTCATCGAACTGCATTCGCTGCTGCCCAAGGGCGTGAAGCTGCTGCCGGAGGACGTGTTCGCGCGCGCCTCGTACGTGCTCTCGGCCAAGGTGCTCGATCCGCAGTTCCAGGGCCAGATCAAGGAGCGGCTCAATTCGCGCGACGCCGTGCGGCTGGTGTCCAGCTTCGTGCGGCCGGCGCTGGAGCTGTGGCTCAACCAGCACGTCGATTACGGCAGGAGGCTCGCCGAGCTGGCCATCAAGGCCGCGCAGACACGCCAGAAGGCCGGCCAGAAGGTCGAGAAGCGCAAGGGTTCGGGCGTGGCCGTGCTGCCCGGCAAGCTGACCGACTGCGAGAGCAAGGACATCGCCCACAACGAGGTGTTCCTGGTCGAGGGCGATTCGGCCGGCGGCAGCGCCAAGATGGGCCGCGACAAGGAAAGCCAGGCCATCCTGCCGCTGCGCGGCAAGGTGCTCAACACCTGGGAAGTGGAGCGCGACCGCCTCTTCGCCAACACCGAAATCCATGACATCTCGGTCGCGATCGGCATCGATCCGCACGGCCCCGAGGACACGCCCGACATGTCGGGCCTGCGCTACGGCAAGGTCTGCATCCTGAGCGATGCCGACGTCGACGGCTCGCACATCCAGGTGCTGCTCCTGACGCTGTTCTTCCGCCATTTCCCGAAACTGATCGAAACCGGTCACGTGTATGTCGCCAAGCCGCCGCTCTTCCGCGTCGACGCGCCGGCGCGCGGCAAGAAGCCGGCCTCGAAGGTCTACGCGCTCGACGAGGGCGAACTGGTCGCCATCCTCGACAAGCTGCGCAAGGACGGCGTGCGCGAAGGCGCCTGGAGCATCAGCCGCTTCAAGGGCCTGGGCGAAATGAGCGCCGAGCAGCTGTGGGAGACGACCCTCAACCCCGACACGCGGCGACTGCTGCAGGTGCGCCTGGGCCGCTTCGACGTCTCGGGCACGCAGGGCGAGATCACCAAGCTGATGGGCAAGGGCGAGGCCGCGGCGCGACGCGAGTTGATGGAGCTGCGGGCCGACGATGTCGAGGTCGATGTTTGAGCGCGTGACGCAGTAGGCGTTCGCGCCGAAAATGCGTCTCTGACCCCCATGCGCACCCTTGGCCGTTTCCTCCCATTGCTGCTGGCCCTGCTGCTGTCGATGACGCAGCCGCTCGCGCACGCGGCCGACATCTTTGGCTACGTCGACGAGCGGGGCGTCGCGCATTTCGCGCCCGAAAAGCTCGACGAGCGCTACCAGCTGTTCTTCCGCGGCGGACAGAGCTTCGACACGGCGGACGGCATCGGTCCGCTTTTGCGCGGACGCACCGGCAGGATCGACGGCAAGGTGCCGCGCGCCTCGCAGACCCTGCTCGCGCTGTTCGAGGCCTCGCCCAGCTACAAGCCCGCGCAGGGAGCGTTGCGCGAAGCCGCCAGGCGCCATGCGATCGACTACGAACTGCTGCAGGCCTTGATCGCCACCGAGTCGGGCTTCGATGCGCAGGCCGTGTCGCCCAAGGGCGCGCTCGGCCTCATGCAATTGATGCCGGCCACCGCGCAGCGCTACGGCGTGCAGGCCGACAAGCGCGGCTCGCTCGAGAAGAAGCTGTTCGACCCGCGCATCAACATCGCTGCCGGCTCGCGCTACCTGAGCGACCTGATCGAGATGTTCCCCGGCGACATCGAGCTCGCGCTTGCGGCCTACAACGCGGGCGAGGGCGCGGTGCAGCGCGCCGGCAACAAGATACCGAACTACCGCGAGACGCAGAACTACGTGAAGACGGTGCTGCAGCTCTACGCCTATCTCAAGCCTTCGGCGGCCGCAGGCCGCGGCGGCAAGGCGCCGGGGCGCGTGCGCATGGAACTTGCGCCGCCGCGCGGCGGTGCGCTGGGCCGCGGCAACATGCCGCCGGATTCGCGGGGCGTGCCCGCGGTGCCTTCGCTGCCCGAGCCGCCGCAGGGGCTGAGGCTCGATCCCGCCCTGTCCTGAAGCTCGATGCAGCGCCGAAACTTCGTTCTCGCCACCGCGCTGGCCGCCACGACCGGTGCGGCGCGCGCGCAGCACCATCTGCCCGTGGCCCCGTCCTCGGCCGAACCCTACGCCAGGCTGCAGGGCGGCGTGCCGCACCACATGACGCCGGAGCAGGAGGCACAGCGCGTCACCGACAGCCCGGCGCCGGCCGGCGCGCCGGGCCGCTGGGTGCCGCGCGCGGCCCTGCCGATCCCGCGCAGCGAGATGGCCTGGGCCACGGCCGCGCAAGGCCGCATGCACGTGGTCGGCGGCTACGGCGAAGGCGCGGTCAACCGCGACTACCACCACATCTACGATCCGGCCGCCGACCGCTGGCTCGACGGCGCGCCGCTGCCGCGCGGCGCCAACCACGTCGCGGTGGCGGCCGAGGGCGGGCGCGTCTATGCCCTCGGCGGCTTCGTCGAGCAGAACCGGCGCTCGGACACCAACGCCTACGTCTATGAGATCGCGGCCAACCGCTGGACCGCCATCGCGCCGCTGCCGCGCCCGCGAGGCGCCGCGGCCGCTGTGGTGCAGGGTGGCGCCATCCACCTGATCGGCGGCGCGTCCGAGCCCGCGGCCGAACGCGCCAGCGTGGGCTGGCACGAGGTCTACGACCCCCAGGCCGACCGCTGGTCCTCGCGCAAACCGCTGCCCGGCGCGCGCGACCATGTGGGCTGCATTGCGCACAACGGCCAGATTCACGTGATCGGCGGGCGCTTCAACACCTTCGAATACAACACCGAACTGCACCACGTCTACCTGCCGGCGCGCGACACCTGGGAGTTGCGCGCGCCGCTGCCCACCGCGCGCTCGGGCCATGGCCTGGTGGTCTATCGCGGCCGCCTCTATGCCATGGGCGGCGAGGGCGGCTTCCTGGCCGGCGGCGTGCCGCGCCTGGCCAAGGTCTTCGGCCAGATGGAAAGCTACGATCCGGTGGCCGACAGCTGGCAGCGCCATGCGCCCATGCCCACGCCGCGCCATGCAGTGGGCGCGGCCGTGATCGGCGACTGGATCTACGTCGCGGGCGGCGGCGCGGTGCTGGGCGGCAGCGTGCAATCGGCGGTGCACGAGGCATTCACACTGGGCTGAGCGCGCTCGCGCGCGACCGCCTGCAACTCTTTTTTTCTTCTCTCTTTTCTTCATGGACTCCCAACCCCCGCTCGATCTCCTAGGCCCTGCCGACGAAGGCGACAACGCCCTCACGCTGGCCGACTACGCGCAGACCGCCTACCTCGAATACGCGCTCAGCGTGGTCAAGGGCCGCGCGCTGCCCGACGTCAGCGACGGCCAGAAGCCGGTGCAGCGGCGCATTCTTTATTCGATGTCGCGCATGGGCCTGGGCTTCGGCGGCGCCAACGGCACTGTCGGTGCCAAGCCGGTCAAGAGCGCGCGCGTGGTCGGCGACGTGCTGGGCCGCTTCCATCCGCACAGCGACCAGGCCGCCTACGACGCGCTGGTGCGCATGGCGCAGGATTTCTCGCAGCGCTATCCGCTGGTCGACGGCCAGGGCAACTTCGGCAGCCGCGACGGCGACGGCGCCGCGGCGATGCGCTACACGGAGGCGCGGCTGGCGCGCATCACCAGCCTGCTGCTCGACGAGATCGACGAGGGCACGGTCGATTTCATCCCCAACTACGACGGCTCGACCGAGGAGCCGCGCCTGCTGCCCGCGCGGCTGCCCTTCACGCTGCTCAACGGCGCGAGCGGCATCGCGGTCGGCCTGGCCACCGAGATCCCGAGCCACAACCTGCGCGAGATCGCAGACGCCTGCGTGGCGCTGATCAAGTCGAACGGCAAGCTCAGCGAGGAAGAGCTGTTCGCGCTGGTGCCCGGCCCCGACTATCCGGGCGGCGCGCAGATCATCAGCGGTGCGGCCGACATCGCCGAGGCCTATCGCACCGGCCGCGGCTCGCTCAAGGTGCGCGCGCGCTGGAAGATCGAGGAGCTCGCACGCGGCCAGTGGCAGCTGGTGGTCAACGAGTTGCCGCCGGGCGTGAGTACGCAGAAGGTGCTGGAAGAGATCGAGGAGCTCACCAATCCCAAGATCCGTGCCGGCAAGAAGGCGCTCACGGCCGAGCAGACGCAGCTGAAGGCGGCCGTGCTCTCGGTGCTCGACGTGGTGCGCGACGAGTCGAGCAAGGATGCGGCCGTGCGCCTGGTGTTCGAGCCCAAGACCTCGCGCATCAGCCAGGAGGAGTTCATCACCACGCTGCTGGCGCAGACCTCGCTCGAAAGCTCCTCGCCGATCAATCTCACGATGGTCGGCATCGACGGCAAGCCGACGCAGAAGTCGCTGCGCCAGATGCTCAACGAGTGGATCGCCTTCCGCGAGATCACGGTCGAGAAGCGCTCGCGCCATCGCCTGGGCAAGGTGCAGGACCGCATCCACATCCTCGAAGGCCGGCAGCTGGTGCTGCTCAACATCGACGAGGTGATCGCGATCATCCGTGCGGCCGAGGATCCGAAAGCGGCGCTGATCGCGCGCTTCGATTTGAGCGAGCGGCAGGCCGAGGACATCCTCGAGATCCGCCTGCGCCAATTGGCGCGGCTGGAGGCCATCAAGATCGAGCAGGAGCTCAAGGGCCTGCGCGAGGAGCAGAAGAAGCTCGAGGACATCCTCGCGAGCCCGGCGGCGCTGCGCCGCCTGCTGGTGAAGGAGATCGAGCAGGACGCGAAGAGCTTCGAGGACCCGCGCCGCACGCTGATCCAGGCCGAGAAGCGCGCCGTCGCCGAAGTGCGCGTGGTCGACGAGCCGGTGACGGTGATCGTCTCTCAGAAGGGCTGGGTCCGCACGCAGAAGGGCTGGGCCAGCGAGCGCGCCGCGGGTGCGGCCGCACCCGAGTACAGCTTCAAGTCCGGCGATGCGCTCTACGGCGCCTTCGAGTGCCGTTCGGTCGACACCTTGCTGGTCTTCGGCACCGCCAAGGACAAGACCGTGCGCGTCTACACCGTGCCCGTGGCCTCGCTGCCGGGCGGGCGCGGCGACGGCCAGCCGGTCACGACGCTGATCGATCTCGACAGCGGCACGCACGTGGCGCACTACTTCGCGGGACCGCCCGGGGCGGCGCTGCTGCTCGCCAACACGGGCGGCTACGGCTTCATCGCCTCGGTCGAGAACATGATGTCGCGCCAGCGCGGCGGCAAGGCCTTCGTCGACGTGGGCGAGGGCGAGCAGCTCACCCGGCCCTCGCTGGTCGGCGGCGCGAGCGGTGCCGAGCCGATGCCGCCGGCGACGCACGTGGCCTGCGCCTCGACGGGCGGACGCATCCTGACCTTCGAGATCCTCGAGATGAAGGCGCTGCCCAAGGGCGGCCGCGGGCTCATGCTGATCGACCTCGACGCAAAGGACACGCTCGCCGGCGCCGCGGCCTACACGCGCAGCGTGAAGATCGAAGGTATCGGCCGCGGCGGCAAGGAACGCGAGGAGACGCTGGAGATCCGCACGCTCAACAACGCTCGCGCCAGCCGCGCGCGCAAGGGCAAGGCGGCCGATCTCGGCTTCAAGCCGACGAGCATCGTGCGGGTGCTCTGAGCATGGAATTCGGCGCCCTCGGCATCTTCGTTCTCGTCATCAGCTGCGCCTGCAGCTTCCTGCTCGCGCGCTGGCTCGGCAAGCGCCGGCGCGATGCACGCCGGGAGCGGGAGCGGCGCGCGGCGGAGGCGGGCCAGAGCCGGCAGGTGCGGCGCGCGAGAGAGCGGGCCAACAACCGTTCGGGCTGAGCTTGTCGATGCCTGGTACCGGCTTCGACCTTCGATCGGCTCAGGACAGGCCGAGCTCAGCACGAACGGTTTGGGATGGGGCCTACCTCAGGCTTTCCCACCAGCGCACGTTCGTGCGCGGCCGTCCCACCGTCAGCACCTCGCCGATCTCCGGCGTCGCAAGCTCGATCTTCTTCGCCTGCGAGAGGTCGGCAATGCGGTCCAGCGGGTCGCGCCAGGTGTGGAAGGCCAGGTCGAAGGTGCTGTTGTGCACCACGTAGAGCATCTTGCCGCGCAGGTCCTGGAAGGCCTGCACGCTCTGTTCGGGCGTCATGTGCACCGAAGGCCAGTAGCTGTCGTAGGCGCCGTTTTCCATCAAGGCCAGGTCGAAGCCGCCGAAGCGCTCGCCGATCTGCCTGAAGCCGGGGAAGTAGCCCGAGTCGCCGCTGTAGAAGATGCGCTCGCCGCCGCTCTGGATGACCCAGGAGGCCCACAGCGTCTTGTTGCGGTCGTTCAGCGTGCGGCCCGAGAAATGCTGCGCCGGCGTCGCCGTGAGGCCGACGCCGTCGTGCTCCGCGGCCTGCCACCAGTCGAACTCGGCCACGCGCTCGGCCGGCACGCCCATCTCGATCACGCGAGCGCGCACGCCCAGCGGCACGAAATAGCGCTGCACGCGCTGCGCCAGGTACTCGATGGTCGCCACGTCGAGGTGGTCGTAGTGGTCGTGCGAGAGGATCAGCCCCTCGATCGGTGGCAGCTGCTCGAGCGTGAGCGGCGGCTGGTGGAAGCGCCGGGGCCCGATCCACTGGAAGGGCGAACTGCGCTCGCTGAACACCGGGTCGATCAGCCAGTACTTGCCGCGCAGCTTGAGCAGGTGGGAGGAGTGGCCGAGGCGGATCACATGGGTGCTCTGCGGATCCAGGGCGTCGAGTTGCGCGGTGGTGACGGCGCGCACGGGAATCGGGTCGACCGGCACGGTGCCGTTCTTGGTGCCCGCGATGAAGCGCGACCAGATCTTCCACGGGCTCGCGGAGGGCAGGGCCTGCGGATTCGGCGGATTCTGAAAGCTGCAGCCATTGAACTGCGGCGATGCCGCATAGGGCGTTTCGCAGGCGCCGGTGGAGGTGCTGGCGCAAGCGGCCATGAGGCCGCAGGCCGCGGCCAGGAGAAGGCTTCTGCAGAGGGTGTCGGCTGTCATCGCCGCGAGCTTAACCAAATGACTTGCATTCCGGCATAGACCATTTGCGGCATTGATACCCCTCGCCAAGCGTGAAATATTCCACGCGGAACGACGAGGAGCCGCATGGACGACACCATCCAAGAGCTGGTGGCAACGCGCCGCAAGGCGCTGGCGGGCGTCGACGACGGCCGCAGGCCCTGGGGCCTGGCCCTGTCGGGCGGCGGCATCCGCAGCGCCACCTTCTGCCTCGGACTGATGAAGGCGCTGGCCGCGCGCCGGCAACTGCTCAAGTTCGACCTGGTCTCGACCGTCTCGGGCGGCGGCTACATCGGCGCCACCCTGGGCCGGCTCTGTACCGAAGCGAAATCGGCCGACGAGGTGCGCGACATCGAGCGCGCGCTCGGCGACGTCGATCGCGCGCGCTTCGGCTGGTGGCTGCGCAGCAACGGCCGCTACCTCATTCCGGGCGGGCTGCGCGACACGCTGTTCGCCAGCGCGCTCTACCTGCGCAACCTGCTGGGCACGCATATCGAGATCGCGATCGCCGCGGGCCTGATCGGCATGGTGCTGGCCGCCATCAACCTGCTGCTGTGGGACACGGTGTTCCGTGCCGTGGACCTCAACAGCCTGCCCTCGGACGCGCAGGCCGGCGTGACCGATCTCGCAAGCGTGCAGTCGGTGCGCCTGCTGGTGCAATGGTCGACGCAGTGGCCCACGCTGTGGTTCACGCTGGTCGGTCCCTTCATCGCATCGGTGGTGCTGGCCTGCGCCTACTGGTCGGTGCGCGACAAGCCGTCCACCTCGTCGATGCTGCTGCAGGTGGCGATGTGGTGCGCGCTCGGCGCCGGCGCCTGCTGGATCGGGCCGCGGCTGGTGCGGCACTACAGCGGGCCGCTCTGGCTCGCGCCCACCTTCGTGGCCTTCGCGCTGTGCTGGGTGGTCGCGCTGCTGTGGGTGCTGTGGCGCAGCAGCAAGCGCACGCCGGCGCAGCTGCGCAACGAGCTGACGGAGGGGCTCGCCGCGGTGATCAACTCGGCATTGCTGATCGTGATGCTGGGCCTGCTCGACCGCAGCGCCTGGTGGCTCGCGGCCGAAACCCAGCGGGAGCGTGCTTCCTACGGCGCGGCGCTGCTGATCGTGGCAGCGGCGCTGCGCGGCGTGCTGCCGATGCTGTTGTCGCAGAAGCGCCAGGCGCCCGGCATCGGCAAGACGCTGATGCTGACGCTCGCCAGCCTGTTCGGCCTGCTGCTGGCCTTCTGCCTCGCGGCCTGGTGGGTCGGCGTGGTCTATTCGGTGGTGCTGCTGCCGGTGTTCACGCCCGAGGGGCTGGACTTCTCGCGCGGCTGGGTCTGGCTCGGCACCATCGCCGTGATCGTCGGCAGCTATGCGCTGGTCACCGGACGCAACTTCGGCTTTCTCAACGTCTCCTCGCTGCACATGTTCTACAAGGCGCGCATCGTGCGCGGCTACCTCGGTGCCGCCAACGCCAAGCGCCTGGGCGCCAGCCCGACGGACGCGGTCTCGGGCCTCGAGCCGCCGCGGGTGCCGGTCGGCGAGGTCGATGCGCGCGACGACATCTCGCAGCTTCGCTATGCGCCGCACCTGCATGGCGGACCCGTGCACCTGGCCAACGTCTGCATCAACCAGACGCACGACCCCAAGCAGCGCCTGTTCAACCGCGACCGCAAGAGCCAGCCGCTCACGATCGGCCCGCTGGGCTGGATGCAGGCCGGCGGCGCCAACTGGGCGCAGGCGCATGGCGACGGCGCGCTCACGCTTGGCGCATGGACGGCGATCTCGGGCGCGGCCTTCGCGCCCGGGCTCGGCCGGCTCACCAAGCGCGGCATCGCGGCGCTGTCGGTGTTCGCGGGCCTCAGGCTCGGCTACTGGTGGAACAGCGCCGAAGCCGGCATCGTGCAGCGCGGCGCCGCCGTGCATGCCAGCCCGCTCCTGATGAAGACGCGCTTCATGCTGCTCGAATGCTTCGGTGCCTTTCCCGGCAGCAGCTCGGCCAACTGGTACCTGAGCGACGGCGGCCATTTCGAGAACACTGGCGCCTATGCGCTGCTGCGGCAGCAGGCCTCGCTGATCGTGATCGCGGATTGCGGCGCCGATCCGGAGTACCGCTTCTGCGACCTCGAGATCCTGATCCGGCGCGCCCGCATCGACCTCAACGCCGAGATCACCTTCATGAAGCCGCGGCCCGGCGCCGACTGGGCGCACCTGGGCGCCTTCGGCTCGCTCAACGATCTTGCCTCGCCCCACAGCCAGGCCTGCCTGGCGCTGGCGCAGGTGCGCTATGCGAGCGGCGCGACGGGGCAGATCGTGCTGGTCAAGCCCAACGTCTCGGCGGCGCTGCCGGTCGACCTGGTGAATTTCAAGGCTGCCAATCCGCTCTTTCCGCAGCAGCCGACCACCGACCAGTTCTTCGACGAGGCCCAATGGGAGAGCTACTTCCGGCTCGGCGCCGAGATCGGCTCGCGCCTCGAAGGCGAGATGCTCGACCAGGTGGCGATGGGCGCGCCCGGGCTCTTCGTGCCCGACGACGGCCAGGCGCAGCCGGCGGCGCGTGCGGCTGACGCCGACAGCGACGACAACCACGGCGCCGCCGCACCCACGGCCGGCGCGATGAGCCGGCTGCAGGCCCGCGTGATGAAGGCCGGCGCCGTGACCGCATCGGTCGGGCTCGGCACGGCCGCCACCTTCGGCGTCGCGGCCTGGCAGGGCATCGACAGCTGGCGCGTGCAGCGTGCCGAGACGCAGAAGGCCGAGAACAGCGCGTTCAAGGACCTCACCGAACTCTGGGCCCGCCTGCGCGCCGGCGCCGCCACGACCAGCGAAGCGCCGGCGCTGCTGGCCGCCGAGCTGCTGCGCACCGGCGATCTGCTGTGCCGCGACGGCAGCGAGAACTTCATGGCGAAGTTCCGGCTCTCGGTGCGCATCGTCGACGATGCCAAACAGGCCTGCACCAACGAAGCGCCCGAGCAGCGCACGCCGGCCTGCGCGCGTCTGCTCGACCCCGGCAACGGCATCGACTGCCTGCAGCCGACGCAGGCGCCGGCGTGCGCGCCGCGCTACTGGGCGCGCGACTACTCCGGGCAGACGGGTTCCAAGCAGAACTGCAGCGGCACCTTGCCTGAGCCCTGGCCGGTGGTGGTGTGGCTGCGCGATCGGCTCACCGGGCCGCCCGACGTGCAGGTCGCCGCCGCGCCGCCGCCAGTCGTGCAGGGGGCGCAGCCGCCCTACATGCCGCGGCCAGCCCAGAACGGCGAAGCGTCGGCGAACGGCACGCCTCCCGCGCCCGCCGCAGTCGCGCCGCCGCCGGCCGGCGTGTGCAACGACACCGTGGTCTACATCCAGACCTACGGCTCCTCGCTGCGCGACAAGGCCCGCGCGTGGCGCGGACCCTGGCGCGCGCTGGGCGCTTCGGTGCCGCCGATGGAGGACGTGCTCAGCACCTCGCGCCGGGCCGGACGCTCGCCGCCCACCGGTCATCCCGAGCCCAGCGTGATCATCCGCGACGAGACGGCGCGCGCCTGCGCGCAGGCCCTGGTCCAGACCGCCGCCTCGCCGACCGGCCAGCCCTGGGTCATCAAGCTGCTGCCGCGCTCGATCAAGGCGGCGCCCGGCGCGATCGAGGTGTGGCTGCCGCGGAGCAAGGACGCGTCGGCGGGCTGATGAAACCCGTCGTGCAGCGGAACATTCGCTCCGAGCTTAGGGCCTGTTAACAGGCCCTAGTCCGACCCCGGCCGCCAGACCCGCATCAGCACCGCCAGCTTGGTGCGGAAGGTATGGCGCTCGTCCGAGAGCGCATCCAGAAAGTCCGACAGCCGCTTCGACTTGACCATGGTGTAGACCGTGAGGCAGGTGGTCAGCACGCCCACCACGGCAAACCACACCAGCTTGCGCGCCAGCGGCGCCTCGGCCTCGGCCAGCAGGTTCATGCCGAGGAAGCCGGTGGTGATGGTGCCGATCAGGCCGAACAGCGTGACCACCGTGAGCCGCACCACCGTGTTGGCCTGGCGGCGCAGGCTGTCGGCGTCGAGATACGTGTTCATGTCGGCGATGCGCACCTTGACCTCCTCGTAGAGCGGATCGAGCCCGAGGTGCGTGGTGCACAGGTGCGACAGCGCGCGCACCTGCGCCTGTTCCGAGATCTCGTGGAACCAGTAGCGGTGCGTGAAGCGAAGAAAACCCTCGAAGCTTGTGCGGATCGCGCGCTTGAAACGCTTGACGCTGGCCACGTCGTGTATGTTGAGCATGCGCAGCGCCTCGACCAGGCGATCGGAGAACATCAGCAGCGCGGCCTTCTGGAAATGCGCGATCAGGAACAGCAGGAAGTGCTGGTGCCGGAACTGCGCCAGCACGCCGCGGTCGCGGCAGCAGAAGAATTCGGAGTGCGCGTCGCCGACCACGATGAGCGCGCGGCCGTTGCACATGTAGCGCGTGTAGGGCGCGGCGCCGGCATCGACCCAGAAGCGGTCGTAGCAGTATTTCTGCTCGAAGTCGGCCACGTGCTCTTCGGCATAAGGCAGGGGGCCGGCGCCGCCGACCGCAGGCTCGGCCGCGCCCGTGACCAGGGCCAGGCGGACGAAGTCGTTGCGCGAGAGCCGGCGCGGGTCGTCGAGCGAGAGGTAGGCCATCACCGGCATGCGGTAGTACTCGAGCTGGCGGAAGCGCAGCTCGCCCGGCTGCTCCGAATGGTCGCTCACCAGCGGCTGCATCAGCCAGGCCCAGTGCGCGGCAATGCGCGGCGCGCGGTGCTCGGCCACATGCGAGAGAAAGGCCTCGCGGTTCTGCACGTCGGAACTCGAAAGCACGCTGCCGTCGCTGCCCAGCCACTCGACGCTGTGCATGCAATGCAGCGCAGCGCCCTGGGCATCCCAGCCTCCGGGATAGGCGCGGCCGAAGCGGTAAAGGATTTCCTGCGCCAGCGGCAGGCTCAGGTGGTCGGCGCCGACCTCCATGTTGAGCAGCACCACGTCGACGTCGTAGAAGAAGTACAGGTCGACATGCACCACCTGCAGCACGACGGGCGAATCGCCGGGCCGGGCCACCACGCGCACGGCGGCGATGTCGCGCCGGCGGAAGATGCGCATCGGCGAGTCGCCGCCGTCGGGGCCCCCGGACTGGCGCCGCGCGCGGCCTTCGCCGTAGAGGAAGCGCTGCACGTAGGGCAGGAAGCTCACGAACTCGTTGTAGTGGCGCTCGTGGAAGCGCTCGCTGTCGCCCGTGTACTCGTCGATCTCCTCGCGCCAGGGAGAAGCGTCGCCGAGCTCGTGCAGCACGTCCCAGGGGCTGCGGTGCGCGTGGCGGGGCTGCGTCGTCGGCATCAGCCGCAGGGGCCACAACAGGGCCTGGCGCAGATGGCGCACGGTGGGCGCGGCGCCCGCACTTTCGCCCCGTGTCGCGGTGTCCGGCAGGGTGGTGGTCAGCATCGTGCGAGTGTAGGCAGAAGGCCGACTAGGGGAAATCCCTGATGTGGTGCTGAAACCGGTTTCATACACTTCGTTCCCTCGCATCGAAGTCTTGTCTCCAGAGCGGGATGCACCATCCCGAACTTGTCTCCCCCGTGAACTACCAATTCCAGTTCGACGCTGTCTTTGCCGCGTGGCCGCTGCTCTTGAAAGGCACCTGGATCACCATCCAGCTCTCGCTCGTCGCCACGCTGCTGGGCCTGGTGGTGGCCATCTTCTGCGCCTGGGGCAAGACCTCGGGGCCGGGCTGGCTGCGCTTCATCGTGAACGCGTACATCGAGGTGATCCGCAACACGCCCTTCCTGGTGCAGCTGTTCTTCTTTTTCTTCGCGCTGCCGGCCATCGGGCTGCGCTGGTCGCCCTACACGGCGGCGCTCACCGCGATGGTGGTGAACCTCGGCGCCTATGCGGCCGAGATCGTCCGCGCCGGCATCGAGTCGATTCCCAAGGGCCAGATCGAGGCGGGCAGGGCGCTCAACCTCAAGCCCTGGGAAATCTTCCGCTTCGTCATCATCAAGCCGGCGCTCAAGGCCATCTACCCCGCGCTCACCAGCCAGTTCATTTTGCTGATGCTGAGCTCGGCGGTGGTGTCGGTGATCTCGGCCGACGACCTGACCTCGGTCGCCGCCAACCTGCAGTCGCAGACCTTCCGCAGCTTCGAGATCTACATCGTGGTCGCCGCCATCTACCTGGCGCTGGCGCTCGCGTTCTCGGCGCTGTTCAAGCTGATTTACCGGCGCACCCTCAACTATCCGGATCGGCGCTGACCACCATGCGTACCTTCGGTTATCCAGAGTTCCTGTTCATCCTTGAAGCGGCCAAGTGGACGCTGGCGCTGTCGCTGATCGCCTTCGTAGGCGGCGCCATCCTCGGGCTCGTGATCGCGCTGGCCCGCACCTCGGACAGCAAGACCGCGCGTCTTCTTTCCACCGGCTTCATCCAGATCTTCCAGGGCACGCCGCTGTTGCTGCAGCTCTTCCTGATCTTCTTCGGCGCGCCGGTGCTCGGCTTCGATATCAACCCGTGGATCGCGGCCGGCGTGGCGCTCGTCCTCAACAGCGCGGCCTTCCTCGGCGAGATCTGGCGCGGCTGCATCGAGGCCATTCCGCGCGGCCAGTGGGAGGCAGCACAGGCGCTCAACCTCGGCTACGCGAGCCGCATGCGCGACGTGGTGCTGCCGCAGGCCTTCAAGATCGCGTTGCCGCCGACCGTGGGCTACGTGGTGCAGATCATCAAGGGCACTTCGCTGGCCGCGATCATCGGCTTCACCGAGATCACGCGCGCCGGCCAGATCATCAACAACGCGACCTTCCAGCCGCTCTACGTGTTCACGACAGTGGCGGCGATCTACTTCGTCATCTGCTGGCCGCTGTCGCTGGCGGCCGCGCGCATGGAACGCCGGCGCGCCCGGGCGCTCGCGCGCTGAGCTTGTTTCTCTTTTCGTTTCTGTCCTCAACCCAGGAGACTTCGACATGACCTTCTTCACCACCCGCCGTGCGGCCGTCGCAGCGCTCGGCCTCGGCGCCGCACTGACCGCCTTCGCACCCTTCGCATCGGCCCAGACCATGGCCGACATCAAGAAGAAGGGCGAGATCACGATCGGCATGCTGGTCGACTTCCCGCCCTACGGCACGACCAATGCCAAGAACGAACCCGACGGCTACGACGCCGACGTCGCCAAGCTGCTGGCCAAAGACTGGGGCGTGAAAGCCAACATCGTGCCGGTCACCGGCCCGAACCGCATTCCCTTCCTGCTCACCAACAAGGTCGACCTGCTGGTCGCCTCGCTGGCCGTGACGCCCGAACGTGCCAAGCAGGTGCAGTTCTCGCAGCCCTACGCGGCCGCGACCATCGTGCTCTACGGCAAGACCGGCACCAACATCAAGAGCGCGGCCGACCTGAAGGGCCAGCGTGTGGGCGTGGCCCGCGCCAGCACGCAGGACGTGGCGGTGACCAAGGCCGCGCCCGAAGGCACCGAGATCCGCCGCTTCGACGACGACGCCTCGGCCATGCAGGCGCTGATGTCGGGCCAGGTCGATGCGATCGGCTGCTCCGTCACGGTGGCGGCGCAGATCGCCAAGCGGGTGCCGCCCAAGACCTTCGAAAACAAGTTCACGCTGGTGCAGCAGGCCATGGCGGTGGCGATGCGCCCGGGCCAGGACGACCTGCTGAAGAACGTGAACGAGTTCGTGCAGAAGAACACGGCCAACGGCGAGCTCAACAAGCTTTACAACAAGTGGCTCCAGACCGATCTGCCGAAATTGAACTAAGCCCCATGACGGACGCAGTCACGACCCACGCCGGCACGGAATCGATCATCCGGCTCGAGGCGGTGAACAAGTGGTACGGCACTTTCCAGGTGCTGACCGACATCGATCTCTCGGTGCGCACCGGCGAACGCATCGTGATCTGCGGGCCCTCGGGTTCGGGCAAGTCGACGTTGATCCGCTGCATCAACCGGCTAGAGACGGTGCAGAAGGGCAAGATCGTGGTCGACGGCATCGAGCTCACCGCCGGCGGCAAGAACGTCGACGCGGTGCGCGCCGAGGTCGGCATGGTGTTCCAGCAGTTCAACCTGTTCCCGCACCTCACGATCCTGCAGAACTGCACGCTGGCGCCGATGCGCTCGCGCGGCATGAGCAAGGAAGAGGCCGAGGAGGTGGCGATGAAGTACCTCACGCGCGTGCGCATTCCCGAGCAGGCGCACAAGTACCCGAGCCAGCTGTCCGGCGGCCAGCAGCAGCGCGTGGCGATCGCGCGTGCGCTGTGCATGTCGCCCAAGATCATGCTGTTCGACGAGCCCACTTCGGCGCTGGATCCCGAGATGGTCAAGGAGGTGCTCGACACCATGATCGGCCTGGCCGAGGACGGCATGACCATGCTGTGCGTCACGCACGAGATGGGCTTTGCGCGCAGCGTGGCCGACCGCGTGATCTTCATGGCCGACGGCAAGATCGTCGAACAGGCGCCGCCGGGCGAGTTCTTCGGCAGCCCGAAGCACGAGAAGACGCGCCAATTCCTCGGCCAAATTCTCAGCTCGCATCAAGCACACTGAGCGATGCCTCAAGTACTGATCTCTCTGTCGTCCTTCGGCGCGGCCGAGGTGGGGCGGCACGGCCAGCTGTGGTGTGCGCAACTGGCCATGGCGGCCGGCGCCGACAGCGTCGAGGTGCGCGGCGAATTGCTGCGCGATCCTGCGGCCGAACTGCCTGCGCTCGCGGGCCTTGCTTCGGTCTACTCCAGTCCCGAAGGTCTCTGGGCCGAGGGTGGCTTGCTCGACAGCGCTGCACTCGCGCGCGGCCTCGCCGCCGCGACCATGCTGGGCGCGCGCCGGCTCAAGATGGCCATCGGCGACTTTCGCGCGTCCTCGCACGGCGCGCTGGCCGGCCTGCGCTCGCGGCTTGCCGAGACGCCGATCGAACTCGTGATCGAGAACGACCAGACCGTGTCGGCCGGCACGCTGCCCGCGCTGCAAAGCTTCTTCGATGCGGCCGACCATGCCGGGCTCGATCTCGGCATGACCTTCGACATGGGCAACTGGCACTGGATCGGCGAATGCCCGCTGCAGGCGGCCCAGGCGCTGGCCCCGCGCGTGCGCTACGTGCATTGCAAGGGGGTTCAGCGCCTGCCGGCCAAATGGGTCGCAGTGCCGCTGGCCGAATCCGCCGCGCCCTGGCGCGCCGTGCTGCGCGCCTTGCCGGCCGAGGTGCCGCACGCAATCGAATACCCTCTGATCGGCGACGATTTGCTCGCCATCACGCGCGACCAGGTTGCGCATATCCGAGCATTGCGAACATGACAAACCCTGCCTTCGACGCCGCGCTCTTCGGCGAGGCCATGCTCTTGCTGGTGGCCGACCAGCCTGGCCCGATCGAGAACGCCACCGCCTTCCACAAGCGCACGGCCGGTGCCGAAACCAATGTCGCGATCGGCCTCGCGCGCTTGGGCCTCAAGGTCGGCTGGGCCAGCCGGCTCGGCACCGATTCGATGGGCCGCGCGCTGCTCGCCACCATGCAGGGCGAAGGCATCGATTGCTCGCACGTGATCAGCGACCCGACGCAGCGCACCGGCTTCCAGTTCAAGGGCCGCGTGACCGACGGCAGCGACCCGCCGGTGGAATACCACCGCAAGGGTTCGGCCGCGAGCCACATGGGCCCGGCCGATGTTGACGAGGCCTGGCTGCGCTCCGCGCGGCACCTGCATGCGACCGGCGTGTTCGCGGCCATCTCCGACACCAGCCTGCAGGCCGCGATCAAGAGCATGGAGGTGATGCGCGCGGCCGGCCGCACGATCTCCTTCGATCCCAACCTGCGGCCCACGCTGTGGGCGTCGACCGAGGTGATGCGGCGTTCGATCAACGACCTCGCGGCCCGCGCCGACTGGGTGCTGCCCGGCATGGAAGAGGGCCTGCTGCTCACCGGCGAGACGACGCCCGAGGGCGTGGCGCATTTCTATCGCGGGCTCGGCGCGAAGCTGGTGGTGGTCAAGCTCGGCGCCGAGGGAGCCTACTATGACGGCGATGTGGCCGGCACCGGGCGTATCGACGGCTTCCCGGTGGCGCAGGTGATCGATACCGTGGGCGCCGGCGACGGCTTCGCGGTCGGCGTGGTCAGCGCGCTGCTGGAAGGCAGGACGGTGCCCGAGGCGGTGCGCCGCGCTGCCTGGATCGGCGCCCGCGCCGTGCAGGTGCTGGGCGATACCGAAGGCCTGCCGACGCGGGCGCAATTGAACGAAGCGAGGCTGTGATGCGCAAGAAGGTGTTGGTCTTTCGCGAACTGCCTGACGACCAGCTCGCCCGCCTGCAGGCGGTGCACGAGGTCACGGTCGCCAATCCGCGCATCGCGGCCGAGCGCGAGGCCTTCGAGGCCGTGCTGCCGCTGGCCCAGGGGCTGATCGGTTCGAGCTATCCGGTGGACGATGCGCTGCTCGAACGCGCGCCCAAGCTCGAAGTGATCTCCAGCGTTTCGGTCGGCGTCGACAACTACGCGCTGGCTGCCCTGCATGCGCGCGGCATCATGCTGTGCCACACGCCCCGCGTGCTCGACGAGACGGTGGCCGACACCGTGTTCGCTCTGCTGATGGCAACCAGCCGCCGCGTGGTCGAGCTCTCCAACCTCGTGCGCGAGGGCCGCTGGACCGGGAACATCGGCGAGGATCTGTTCGGCTTCGACGTGCACGGCAAGACGCTGGGCCTGCTGGGCTTCGGCCGCATCGGGCAGGCCATCGCGCGCCGTGCCGCTTTGGGCTTCGGCATGCCGGTGCTCTACCACGCGAGGCGCCCGGTCGATCTGGCTGCTCAGTCGCCGGAGCTGCTGGGGCGCGCGATGCACACGCCGCTCGACGATCTGCTGGCGCGCGCCGACTTCGTGGTCGCGATGCTGCCGCTGTCGGACAGCACGCGCGGCATGATCGACGAGCGCGTGTTCGCTCTCATGAAGCCGGGCGCCATCTTCATCAACGGCGGCCGCGGCGCCACCGTGCAGGAACACGCGCTGCTCGCCGCGCTCGACCAGGGCAGCTTGCGCGCCGCCGGCCTCGACGTGTTCGCGACCGAGCCGCTGCCCGTGGATTCGCCGCTCGCCACCCATCCGCGCGTGACACCGCTGCCGCACATCGGCTCCGCCACGCACGAGACGCGGCATGCGATGGCCGAACTGGCCACCACCAACCTGCTGCAAGCGCTCGCGGGCGAGCGGCCGGCGGCGGTCTACGACACGGCCTTCGCTTGAACGCGCGACCGCCCATGCAGCGCCCGGCCAAAGCAACGATTGCAGACGTCGCCAAGGCGGCGGGCGTCTCCAAGGCCACCGTCTCGCGCTTTCTCAACCACCGCGAGCGCCTGCTGAGCCCCGACATCGCGGCACGCGTCGAGGCCGCGGTCGCCCAGCTGGCTTACACGCCGAGCCCGATGGCGCAGGCCCTGAGCCACGGCCGCTCGCGCCTGATCGGCCTGATCGTGGCTGACATCACCAACCCCTACTCGGTCGCGGTGCTGCGCGGCGCCGAGAAGGCCTGCCAGGACGCCGGCTACCTGGTCATGCTGTTCAACCTCGGCAACGACATCGACCGCGAGCGCGAGGCCATCGATGCGCTCGCGGGCTACCAGGTGGACGGCTTCATCCTCAACACGCTGGGCCGCGGCGCAGGGCTGATCGATGCCGACGCGCTGCATGGCAAGCCCGCGGTGCTGGTGGATCGCCGCCATACCGGCATGCACACCGACTTCGTGTCGCTGGACAACCCCGCGGCAATGCAGGCCGCCTGCGGCCACCTCGTCGAGGGCGGGTACCGCGAGCTGCTCTACATCACCGAGCCGCTGAAGGGCGTGAGCTCGCGGCGCGAGCGCACCGCCGCTTTTGGCGACTGCATCGCGGCCCACGAGCCGCGCGTCGCGGGCCAGGTGTTCGAGAGCACCGGCGACGACGGCGATGCGCTCGATGCCGCGCTGCGCGCCCTGCACAAGCGAGCCAAGCGCGGGCGGCGTGCGGCGGTGCTGGCCGGCAATGCGGTCGTGACCTTGCGTGTGGCCTCGGCCATGGCGCGCCTGGGCTGGCGCTTCGGCGAGGAACTCGGCTTCGTGGGCTTCGACGATCCAGAATGGGCGCCCTTGATCGGACCGGGCCTCAGCGCCATCGCGCAACCCACCGACGCCATCGGCCGCGCCGCGGCGACCTGCCTGATCGAACGCCTGCGCGGCCTCGAAGGGCCACCGCGGCAGCTGCTGCTGCCTGGCGAGCTGGTTGTGCGAGGTTCGTCGGGTTCGGCCTGACGTTTTCGATTGTTGGCAAAGGGGAAACGGAGAACTTCCCCTGGGGGCCTTTGACGCCGTCGATGCGGCTTCAAACTCACCACCTCGCACTGCAACAAGCCTCGACGCACCGCGCCGCGGCTCCTTCCAAGGCTTCCCCATCCATGAATGCACCCTGCACCTCATGCGCCGATGCGCTGCCCTCCGTCTCTGAAACCACCGAAACCCCCCGTTCCGCCTGGCTCGCGGTCGGCTCCATCGCCGTCGGCACCTTCTCGATGGTCACGACGGAATTCCTGCCGATCGGCTTGCTGACGGACATCGCCGCCGGCATGAACGTCACCGACGGCACGGCCGGCCTTATGGTCACGATGCCGGGCGTGCTGGCCGCCTTCGCCGGGCCGGCGCTGATCGTCGCCTCGGGCCGTGTCGACCGGCGGACCGTGATGATCGCGCTCTCCGCGCTGCTGGTTGCATCCAACCTGCTGGCCGCCTTCGCGCCGAACTTCGCGACCATGCTGGTCGCGCGTTTCCTGCTCGGCCTTTGCATCGGCGGCTTCTGGACCTTTGCGCCGGGCGCCGCCACGCAGTTGGTGCCGGATGTTTCGAAGGCGCGCGCCATGTCGCTCGTGCTGGCAGGCGTTTCGGCGGCCACCGTGTTCGGCGTGCCGGCCGGCGCCTTCATCAGCAACTTCGCTGGCTGGCGTGCGGCCTTCGCGGTGACGGGGCTGCTCGCGGCGGTCGTGCTGGCAGCGCAGATCTGGCTGCTGCCGGCGATGCCGCCGGCGCGCGCCATTCGCCCGCGCGACCTGCTGACGCCGCTCACGCGCCGCATGGCGCAGGTCGGATTGCTGGCGGTGCTGTTCCTGATCGCCGGGCATTTCGCGGCCTACACCTACCTCACGCCGCTGCTGCAGCAGACCTTCGGGCTGGCGCCGGGCGCGGTGACGGCGCTGCTGCTGGTCTATGGCGCGACCGGCTTCATCGGCACCTTCGTCGGCGGCAGCCTGGTGGCGCGCAGCGTGCGCGGCACCACGCTGCTGGCGACGGTGCTGCTCGCCGCGGCGCTGCTGCTGTCGACGGTGGCCGGCAGCGGGATCGTGGCCGGCGCAGCCGTGGTGGTCGTCTGGGGTGTGGCCTTCGGTCTGATCCCGGTCTCGCTGACTGCCTGGATGATGGAAGCCGTGCCCGACGCGCAGGAGACCGGGCAGGCGCTGCTGGTGAGCGGATTCCAGGTCGCCATCGCGTCGGGCGCGCTGATCGGTGGCGTGACGGTCGACGGCTACGGCATCTCGAGCACCATGCTCCTGAGCGCCGCGCTGGTGCTGGTGGCCACGGCCGTGGTCGCCATGCTGGGCCGCGGGCCGCGGCCGGAGGTACGGTCAGCGGCTTGACGGCGAGGGCGCCGCCTCCCGCGGCGTCACTCGACTTCCGCGATCAGCTCGATTTCGACGCAGGCACCCATCGGGATCTGCGCCACGCCGAAGGCGCTGCGCGCATGCGCGCCTTTCTCGGGGCCGAAGACCTCGGCGAAGAATTCGCTGGCGCCATTGGTCACCAGGTGCTGCTCGGTGAAAGTGCCGACCGAGTTGACCAGGCTCATCACCTTGACGATGCGCTTGACCTTGTTCAGGTCGCCGATGGCGGCCTGCAGCGTGCCGAGCAGGTCGATCGCGATCGCGCGCGCAGCCTGCTTGCCTTCTTCGGTGCCGAGCGTCGCGCCGAGTTGGCCGACCCAGGGCTTGCCGTCCTTCTTGGCGATATGGCCGGAGAGGAACACCAGCTTGCCGGTCTGCACATAGGGCACATAGGCGGCGGCGGGGGCCGAGACCGGTGGCAGCGTGATGCCGAGGCTGGAAAGTTTGTCGTAAACACTCATGAAGGATCCTCGTCTTGTTGGGATTGCGATTGAGATTGCGATTGTGATTGCGTCTGTGTCTGCGCTTGCGACAGCGCCGCTTGCTGCGCCTCGGCCCGCAGCTCTTCGAGTGGCTGCACCGTGACGCCGACGTCGAGCGTGTGGCGCGCGCCGCCGTGCAGCACGCCGCGCATCGGCGAAACGTCGGAATAGTCGCGGCCGATGGCCAGCGCCACGTAGTCCTCGCCGGGTTGGCGGCCGTTGGTCGGATCGAATTCGGCCCAGTCGCCGGGTCCGTCGGCGCCGGGCAGGTAGACCGAGACCCAGGCATGCGAGGCATCGGCGCCGACCAGCCGCGGGCGGCCGGGCGGCGGCTGCGTCAACAGGTAGCCGCTCACGTAGCGCGCCGGCAGGCCCAGCGTGCGGAAGCAGGCGATCATGATGTGGGCGAAGTCCTGGCACACGCCATGGCGCTGCGCCAGCGCCTCGATCGCCGGCGTGCTGATCTCGGTGCTCTCGGTGTCGTAGACGAAGTCGCGGTACATGCGCAGCGTGAGGTCCATGGCCGCGTCGAACACCGGACGGCCGGGCGCGAAGCTGGGCCGCGCGTAGGCGGCGAAGTCGTCGTGCCGCGGCACGTAGCGCGAAGCGAAGACGAATTCGGAGGCCGGATCGAAGGGCAGATCCTTGGCGTAGCGGAAGCGCTCGCGCACCTCTTCCCAGGGCAGCTCGAGCGAGGCCGCCGGCGACAGCACCGGCGGGCCGGTCTCGACCACGCTCTCGGCCGTGACCACCAGTTCCTCGTGCGTCGAATCGAGCGCGAAGAAAGCGCGCGTGTTGCCGTAGACGTCGGGCGACTCGCCGCGCTGCGCGGGCTCGGGGCTGATCGCCAGCGCATGGCTCACCAGGCGCTGCGAGCCGGTGGCCAACGGCTTCAGGTGCGCGAGATGCTGCGCGGTCTCGACCGGCGGCGTGTACGCATAACGCGTTTCGTGGGTGACGTGGAGCAACATGATCAGGCACCGACCGAACGCAGCGACTCGGACGTGAGGGTGAAGTAGCGGATGCCGATGGCGTCCGACACATGGTAGGCCGCGGTCTCGCAGTTTTCGAGCACATCCTCGAGCGCGAGATGGCGTCCGTCGAGTCCGGCTTCGCAGAGATGTTCGAGTGTCCACGTGGCCGGATCGGGCAGCTCGTGCGAGAGGGCGGTGAGCTTGCCCGGCGCGCTGCCCGCCAGCCGCGCGATGCGGCCGCGCAGCGTTTGCGTGACCCAGGCCAGCGAACGCGGGTTGTCGCCGTCCTGCACCAGCAGGTCGACCAGGGTCGCGACATCGCGCCGCTGCTGATAGCGCGCGTGGAAGGTGATGGTGCTGTCGAACAGCGCAACCATGGCCTCGAAGCCGCTCATCTCGTGCACCGAACCGATCTCGAGACCGGCCGCCAGCGAACTGGAGAGAAAGGCGAGCCGCTCGATGTGGCGGCCGATCGAGAGCAGCCGCCAGGCGTCGTCGCGCGTCATGCGATCGGTCTGGGCGCCGGTCATTGCGGCGAGCGCGGCGCTGGTCGATTCGAGCATGCGCAGCGCCCCGGCGCTCGCGTAGCTGCCTTCGCCCTTTTCGCCGGCCTGCTCGGCGGAGCGGCGCAGGAATTCGGCTTCGGCGCGCACGATCTGGTTCCAGTTGTCCTGCGACAGCCGCTCGCGCACCGCGGCCGCGGCCTCGCGCACGCAGCGCAGGCTGTAGCCGACGCTGCCGCCCTTTTCGACGTCGCCCAGCTCCGCGATCAATGCGCGTTCGAACACGCGGCGCGACTTCGGGATGGTCGGCACATCGCGCGGCACCAGCGCATTGCGCAGCGCCAAGCGATGCAGCCAGGCCAGGAGCGCCGGCGAGGACTGGTCTTCGCCGCCGAGCAGGTCGAGCGTGAGCCGCGCGAGGCGCACCGCGTTCTCGGCACGCTCGGTGTAGCGGCCGAGCCAGAACATGTTCTCTGCCGCGCGGCTGGTGACCGGCGCACGGTGTCGCGCGAGCGATGCCGGCGTCGCATGCGACTGCAGCAGCGTGGTGCGGTCGACCTCACCGTGGGTCTGCACCCAGACGTCGGCGCTGCTGCCGCCGCGCTGCATCGAGGCGATCTGCGCATCGGCGCCCGCGAGCCGCGCCAGGCCGCCGGGCAGCACCCGCCACGACTTTGCGCCGTCGCTCACCGCGAACACCCGCAGCAGCACCGAGCGCGGCGCGATGTGGCCGGGGCCGAGGTCCTGGGTCCAGGTCGGCATCTGCGACAGCGGCAGGTAGCTCTGCACCGTGTGCTCGTCGCCCTGGCGCACGATGCGCCCGGCCCATTCGTCGAGCGCGCGGCGTCCCATGCGGCTGCCGAGCACGGCGTCGAAGCTGGTGTGGGAATCGTCGCCGGGGTAGGTGGACTTGATCGCGCAGCTGTCGAGCTGCGGCAGCACCGCTTCCATGGCGACGCGTTCGCCGCACCACCAGGTGGGCAGGGCCGGCAGCCGCAGCTTCTCGCCGATCAGGCGGCGCGCCAGCGCCGGCAGGAAGCCGAGCAGGGCGGGCGACTCCAGGAAAGCCGAGCCCGGCATGTTGGCCACCAGCACGTTGCCGGCGCGGATCGCCTGCAGCAGGCCCGGCACGCCGAGCGTGGAGTCGGGCCGCAGTTCGAGCGGGTCGAGGTACTGGTCGTCGAGCCGCTTGATCAGCCCGTGCACCGGCCGCAGGCCCTGCAGCGTCTTGAGGTAGAGGCGCTGGTCGCGCACCGTGAGGTCGCTGCCTTCGACCAGCGTGACGCCGAGGTAGCGCGAGAGGTAGGCGTGCTCGAAATAGGTTTCGTTGTAGGGCCCGGGCGTGAGCAGCGCGATGTGCGGCGGCTGGCCGGCGGGGCACATGTGCTGCAGGCCTTCCATCATCGCGTGGTAGGTCGCGGCCAGGCGCTGCACGTGCAGCGCTTCGAAGGCCTGCGGAAACTGGCGCGCGATCGCGAGCCGGTTCTCGAGCAGGTAGCCCAGGCCCGAGGGTGCCTGTGTGCGCTGCGACACCACCCACCAGTTGCCGTCGGGTCCGCGCGCCAGGTCGAAGGCGGCGATGTGCAGCCAGGTGTCGCGGGGCGGCTTGACGCCGTGCATCGCGCGCAGGTAGCCCGGATGGCCGTGCACCAGCGCGGGCGGCAAGAGGCCCTCGGCCAGCAGCTGCTGCGGCCCGTAGACGTCGGCCATCACGCGGTCGAGCAGGCGCGTGCGCTGCAGCACGCCGGCCTCGATCTGGGCCCAGCTCTCGGGCGAGACGATCAGCGGGAAGAGGTCGAGCGACCAAGGGCGCTGCGGGCCGTCGGCATCGGCGTACACGTTGTAGGTGACGCCGTTGTCGCGGATCTGCCGCTCGAGGCTGACCGCGCGCCGCGGCAGGTCGTTGAAGCCGGCGGCGCCCAGCTGCTCGAAGAAATCGGCCCAGGCGGGCGCCAGCGGCGGGCGCTCGCGCGCAGAGGCCTCTTCAGCATGCACCGCGGGTGGCGCGGACGAAGCCTCGTACAGCGGCGCCGGCTGGGAGGGCCCGCCAACGCGCGGGGCCGCGATCGGCGTCGCGGCCCCGCGCAGCTCGTCGAAGTGGCCCGGCGCTGCCGGCGGGGCGAGCGCCGAGGCCAGCTCGGCGGGCGCTTCCAGCGCCTGGGCGTCGAAAAGGGATTCGTTCAGTGGGTCCAAGATGTGCCGATTGTCACATCGGCGTCATCGCGATGGGGCGGTGGGCGATGATTCCAGGAACTCCGCGGAACCGGCTTTGCCGGGCCGCTGGTGTTGCCCCCTGCAAGGGGGTTGGCGAGAGCGACACGAAGTGCGCGAAGCCTGGGGGTGGGCTCATCCTCGTCTCAAATCCAACGTGAACGGGAACTCGCGGCTTGCAGCAAGTTCGATCGTCGCCGGTGGCGTGCGCAGCAGGCCGGGGGTATGGCCCATGCGCGAGAAGCGCGAATGGCGCCGGCTTTCGGCCTCGTTGGCGTTGACCGGGAAGCTCTCGTAGCTGAGCCCGCCCGGATGCGCGACGAAGTACTGGCAACCGCCGAGCGAGCGCTTCATCCAGGTGTCGACCAGGTCGAAGGTGAGCGGCGCATGGACGCCGATGCTGGGATGCAGCGCCGAGGGTGGATTCCAGGCCTTGTAGCGGATGCCGGCCACGAATTCGCCGACCGTGCCGGTGGGCTGCAGCGGCAGCACCTGGCCGTTGACGGTGACGACGTGGCGGCTTTCGTTGAGGCCGGTCACGCGCACCTCGATGCGTTCGAGCGAGGAGTCGACATAGCGCACCGTGCCGCCGGCCGAGCCTTCCTCGCCCATCACGTGCCAGGGCTCGAGGGCGTTGCGCAGCGACAGCTCCACGCCCATGGCCTGGACCTGGCCCACCAGCGGGAAGCGGAACTCGAAATGCGGCGCGAACCAGTCCGGATCGAAGGCGAAGCCGGCCTGCCGCATCTCGCTGATGACGTCCTCGAAATCCATCTTGACGAAGGTCGGCAAGAGAAAGCGGTCGTGCAGCTCGGTGCCCCAGCGCGTGGCGGGTGCCTTGTAGGGCTCGTCCCAGAAGCGGGCGATGAAGGCGCGCAGGAGCAGCTGCTGCGCGATGCTCATGCGCGCGTGCGGTGGCATCTCGAAGGCGCGCAGCTCCAGCAGGCCGAGGCGGCCGGTGGCGGAGTCGGGCGAGTAGAGCTTGTCGATGCAGAACTCGCTGCGATGCGTGTTGCCGGTGACGTCGACCAGGATGTTGCGCAGCGTGCGATCCACCATCCAGGCCGGCATGTTCTGGCCGTGGATCTCGCGGTTGCGCGCGATTTCCCTGAGCGCGATCTCGAGCTCGTAGAGCTGGTCGTTGCGCGCCTCGTCGACGCGCGGCGCCTGGCTGGTCGGGCCGATGAACATGCCCGAGAACAGATAGCTCAGCGACGGGTGGTTGTGCCAGTAGAGCAAGAGGCTCGCGAGCAGCTCGGGCCGGCGCAGGAAGGGGCTGTCGGCCGGCGTGGCGCCGCCCAGCACGAAGTGGTTGCCGCCGCCGGTGCCGGTGTGGCGGCCGTCGGTCATGAACTTCTCGGCCGACAGGCGCGTCTCGAAGGCCGCGTTGTAGAGGAACTCGGTGTGATCGACCAGCTCGCGCCAGTTGTGCGCGGGATGGATGTTGACCTCGATCACGCCGGGGTCGGGCGTGACCTGCAGCATCTTGAGGCGCGGATCGCGCGGCGGCGGGTAGCCTTCGATCACGATCTGCACGCCCAGCTGCTCGGCCGTGGCTTCGACCGCGGCGACGAGATCGAGGTAATCCTCCAGCCGCGCCAGCGGCGGCATGAACACGTAGAGCACGCCCGAGGCGCTCCCCACCTTCTCGGCCGCCGGCCCGTTGGCGCGGCGCGGGTCGCGCACCTCCACGCACAGCGCGCTGCGCGTGATCCAGTGGGCCGATTCGCCGCGCCGCGGCTCGCGGGTCGTGGTCGGATCGGAGGAGGCCGCGGCAGCGCGTGCCGCCGCCGGGTTGCCGTGCGCGGCCTGGAAGCGCAGCGCGGACGGCGCCTGCTGCGGTACGCCGAAGTCGTAGGGCACGGCGCCCAGATCGACCGGCGCGCCGGCGAGCCCGCCTTCATAGCGCGCACGGAAGAGGGTGGAGGCGGGCAGCGGCGCGCGCGGCGCGGTGGGGTCGCGCTCCACCAGGTAGGGATAGTCGCCCTTGCTGACCCAGGGTTGCGAATCGAGCGGCAGGCGGTAGCCCATCGGCGAATCGCCGGGGACCAGGTACATGCGGTCGTCGCGCAGGAACCAGGGGCCGGTCTTCCAGCCCGGCCCGGCGAGCGCGGGCGCATCGGTGTCGGCGTTCGCGGCCTCGATCGGCAGCATGTAGCCGATCACCGCATCGAGCTTCTGCGTGAACACGCGGCGCAGGCGCACGCGTTCCAGCTCGTCGTCGAGCTTCGAATCGAAGGGGTCGACGTTCACCGGCAGCCGGCGCTCGCGCCAGAGGTAGTAGTAGACGTCTTCGTAGCCGGGCTGCACGAAGCGGTCGGTGAGGCCGAGCTTGTGCGCGAGCGCGCTGGTGAAGCGGCGCGCGTCTTCGCTCGTGTAGTGGGTGGGCGTGCGTTCGTCGGCGAAGAGCTCGGGCTTGTGCCACAGCGGCTGGCCGTCGGCGCGCCAGAAGATCGACAGCGCCCAGCGCGGCAGCTGTTCGCCCGGGTACCACTTGCCCTGGCCGAAATGAAGGAAGCCGCCCTGGCCGTATTCGGCGCGCAGCTTGTGCACGAGCTCGGTCGCGTAGCCGCGCTTGGTCGGGCCGAGCGCATCGGTGTTCCATTCGGGCGCGTCGCGGTCGCTGGTGGCGACGTAGGTCGGCTCGCCGCCCATCGTGAGGCGCACGTCGCCGGCATTCAGGCGCGCGTCGACTGCCTCGCCGAGCGCCAGCACCTCGGCCCATTGATCGTCGGTATAGGGCTTGGTCACGCGCGGCGATTCGTGGATGCGCGTGACCTTCATCTCGTGGGCGAATTCGACCTCGGCCTCGTCGACCGCGCCTTCGATCGGCGCCGCACTCGAAGGTGTGGGCGTGCAGGCCAGCGGGATGTGGCCTTCGCCGGCCATCAGGCCCGAGGTGGCGTCGAGCCCGATCCAGCCGGCGCCGGGCAGATAGACCTCGCACCAGGCGTGCAGGTCGGTGAAGTCGACCGTGGTGCCGCTGGGGCCGTCGAGCGCCTTCACGTCGGGCGTGAGCTGGATCAGGTAGCCCGAAACGAAGCGCGCCGCCAGGCCGCAATGGCGCAACAGCTGCACCAGCAGCCAGCCCGAATCGCGGCAGGAACCGGAGGCATTGGCCAGCGTCTGCTCGGGCGTCTGCACGCCGGGCTCCATGCGGATCAGGTAGCCGACGTCCTTCTGCACCTGCTGGTTGAGGCCGACGAGGAAGTCGATGGTGCGCTTCGTCTTGCGGTCGATCTTCTCGAGGTAGGCCGCGACCAGCGGCGTGGCAGGGTCGGCCACGAGGTAGGGCGCGAGTTCCTGCGCCTGCGATTCGGTGTACTTGAAAGGGAAGTTCTCGGCCTGCGGCTCGAGGAAGAAGTCGAAGGGGTTGTAGACCGCCATCTCGACCACGAGGTCGACCGTGACCTTGAACCCGCGCGTCTTCTCGGGGAACACCAGCCGCGCCTGGTAGTTCGCGAACGGGTCCTGCTGCCAGTTGATGAAGTGCTGCTCGGGCTCGACGCGCAACGAATACGAGATCACGTTGCTGCGGCAATGCGGCGCGGGGCGCAGGCGGATCACCTGCGGTCCCAATTGCACCGGGCGGTCGTACTTGTAGTGGGTGACGTGGTGGAGAGCGGCGTGGATGGACATTTTTTCTCGGAACGTCGAGGTTGCCTCGGAGTGAGACGCATACTAGCCCACACGGTTAGCAATTAGCGCGCCACAGAGAGCGTGTAAGGGAGCGATTGCAGCATGTCATCAGGGATCGTTGCGTGACGCCGGGCGGGGAGCCGCGCGGCCTGGCTTTCTTTGCCGCCATGGCCGGCTTGGTGCTGGGCGCTGCGCTGCAGTTGCAGCAGGCGGCGCTGTGGCATGGTGGTGTTTACGCCGGGGTGCTGTTGGCCGCGGTCGCCGGCGGGCTGTTGCTGCGGGGATTGCGACGTTCGGCCCTGGCCATGCTGCTGCTCGGCGCGATGGCCGGCGCCGGCCTCGCGGGCTGGCGCGCGACCGCCTATACGGGTGATGCGCTGGCGCCCGCGCTCGAGGGGCGCGACCTGCAGGTGGTGGGCATCGTTTCGCAGATGCCGCAGCGCGGCGATGGCGCCGTGCGCTTTCTCTTCGACCTCGAATCGGCGCGCTGGGCCGGCGGTAACGACCGCGGCATGCCGCGCGTGCCCCCGCGAATGCCAGCGCCGGACCGCGAAACGCTACTGGCACCACGTTGTTCCCTAGAAGCACTGGCCCTGAACTTGCTAAGCTACGCCCAAGGAGATTGGTCGTCCCATGCACAAATTCGACGAGATGTACGAGCAGCTGCCCTACCATGGCGCAGCGGTCCGAAACCACTACAAGCGCTACGACCAATGGCTCGCGAAGCAGCCCGGCGAGGTGATGCGATCGCGGCGCGAGGAGGCGGAAATGATCTTCCGCCGGGTCGGCATCACCTTTGCCGTGTACGGAGCGAAGGACGAGGACGGTTCGGGCACCGAGCGCCTGATCCCCTTCGACCTGCTGCCGCGCATCATTCCCGCGCACGAGTGGGAAAGCATGGAGAAGGGGCTGGTGCAGCGCGTGACCGCGCTCAACCGCTTCATCCACGACGTCTACCACGGGCAGGAGATCGTCAAGGCCGGCGTGGTCCCCTCAGAGCAGATCTTCAACAACGCGCAGTACCGCCCCGAGATGGTGGGCGTGAAGGTGCCCAACGACATTTACTCGCACATCTCCGGCATCGACATCGTGCGCGCGCCGGACGCGGCCGGCAACGGCGAGTACTACGTGCTCGAAGACAACCTGCGGGTTCCCAGCGGCGTGAGCTACATGCTGGAGAACCGCAAGATGATGATGCGGCTCTTCCCCGAGCTGTTCAGCCAGAACCGCGTCGCGCCGGTGGCGCACTATCCCGACCTGCTGCTCGAAACCCTGCGCGCCTCCGCGCCGCCCGCGACCGCCGAGCCCACCGTGGTGGTGCTCACACCCGGCATGTACAACAGCGCCTACTTCGAGCATGCCTTCCTCGCGCAGCAGATGGGCGTGGAGCTGGTCGAAGGGCAGGACCTCTTCGTCAAGGACGACTTCGTCTACATGCGCACCACGCGCGGCCCGCGGCGCGTCGACGTGATCTACCGCCGCGTCGACGACGACTTCCTCGACCCCGAGGTGTTCCGCCCCACGTCGACGCTCGGTTGCGCCGGCCTCATGCGCGCCTACCGCGAGGGCAACGTCGTGATCTGCAATGCGGTCGGCACCGGCGTGGCGGACGACAAGTCGATCTACCCCTACGTGCCGAAGATGATCGAGTTCTACCTCGGCGAGAAGCCGATCCTCAAGAACGTGCCCACCTACATGTGCCGCAACAAGGAGGAACTCGACTACACGCTGGCCAACATGAAGGACCTGGTGGTCAAGGAAGTGCACGGCGCCGGCGGCTACGGCATGCTGATCGGCCCGGCGGCGACGCATGCCGAGATCGAGGACTTCAAGAAAGCCGTGCTCGCCAAGCCCGACGGCTACATCGCGCAGCCCACCTTGAGCCTGTCGACCTCGCCCACCTTCGTGGAGGCCGGCATCGCGCCGCGCCACATCGACCTGCGCCCCTTCGTGCTCTCGGGCAAGGAAGTGCAGATGGTGCCCGGCGGCCTCACGCGCGTCGCGCTCAAGGAGGGCTCGCTGGTCGTCAATTCGTCGCAGGGCGGCGGCACCAAGGACACCTGGATTCTCGAAGGGGACCGCCGCACCAAGTCGCGCTCGGAATCGCAGTCGCAATCGCAATCGCAAACCCAAGTGGGTTGATCAGGGGAGCACCACAGCATGTTGTCACGCACTGCCGATCACCTCTACTGGATGTCGCGCTACACCGAGCGGGCCGAAAACACCGCGCGCATGCTCGACGTCAACTACCAGACCTCGCTCTTGCCGCAATCGGCCGAGGTTGCCAAGTACGGCTGGCAGGGCCTGCTCTCCATCAGCGAGCTGCTGCCCTTGTTCAACGAAAAGCACGAGTACATCGTGCCCGACGAGGTGATGGAGTTCATGGTCAAGGACGAGTCCAATCCCTCGTCGATCCTTTCGTGCCTCCGAGCCGCGCGCGAGAACGCGCGGGCCGTGCGCGGCGCGCTCACCACCGAAGCCTGGGAGACGCAGAACACGACCTGGCTCGAGGTCAACCGCATGCTGCGCGCCGGCGAATTCGAGCGCGATCCGGGCCAGTTCTTCGAATGGGTCAAGTTCCGCTCGCACCTCTCGCGCGGCGTGACCCTGGGCACCATGCTGCAGGACGAGGCCTTCCACTTCTCGCGCCTGGGCACCTTCCTGGAGCGCGCGGACAACACGGCACGCCTGGTCGACGTGAAGTTCCATGCGCTCAACAGCGAGTTCTTCGGCACCGCCACCGAGGAAGACCAGGAGTACGACTTCTATCACTGGAGCGCGATCCTGCGCAGCGTCTCGGCCTTCGAGGTCTACCGCAAGGTGTACCGCGACGTGATCAAGCCTGAACGCGTGGCCGAGCTCCTGATCCTGCGCGCCGACATGCCGCGTTCGCTGCATGCGAGCCTGGTCGAAGTGGTGAGCAATCTTGCGAAGGTGCAGAACGACCAGAGCGCGGAGACGCAGCGGCGTGCGGGGAAGCTTCTGGCCGATTTGCAGTACGCGCGGGTCGATGAGATTCTGGCGACGGGACTGCATGCCTATCTGACGCAGTTTCTCGATCGGGTGAATGAGTTGGGGTGGCGGATCAGTCAGGACTTTTTGGTGCCTGGGCACTGAGCATTTTTCGACTGCGAGTCGGCGACTACGGCGCGCTGTGGGCGCAAGTTCATCGACCTGTAGGACCGACTCTGAACACCGATGGGCGATTCAAAGCAGACTTTCCGGTCCGCCACGGATTCGATGGTGATTCATTGTCGGGTGCATCGTGCCGTTCCCTATGAAACACATAGCGCGAGCGGAACATGATGTCCAGCGCATAGGCCGCCATGCGCCTTGACTCTACCTTCGAGCGGCCAAAGCGGCCCTGATAGTACGCGGCCATCGTCGGCTCGGCCAAACGGTACTGCTTGCGAATTTGACCGAGCAGTTCGTGGTTATAGGGTTCCTTTCGCGCCCAGTCGGCGAGCGACGCATCGGGCGAATCGTGTTCTGGTTTCGCGGGTCATTGTCGCTCACCTGCGCGATGAAATCGTCGGACTTCGTTGCTTCCGGAACCGCGAAGATCGCGTACTGATCGCCTCTCCATCCGTATGGAGTTTCATCAACGACCAGGCGATAGCCGGCTTGGCTGACTTTCTGCCAGTACACGCTTCGGTGCGAGAAGTTGCCGGTCTTCGGCTGCTTGTCGAATGCCGACGGATCCGCTGTGGTGAGCGCATCGCCGCCGGAGATGTCGAGATCCGAGGGCCCAAGGACCAGTTCACTGGTCACGCCGGTCGGGATCACGGGTGGGGAATATAGGTAGGGGATGTCCTTGCGTGGCGAGGGGTTGAGGCTCGCCCGCCAACGGGTCGAAAATGCAATCTTCGCATCGCGTGGCAATTGCAGGGATGACGGACTAGGCTGGCACCGGCCCAAGCGCCTATTTGGCCGGCGATGTGCGGGCTAGCCATGGAGGCAATGCGCGATGAAAAACGATGTCAACACGAAGGCGCGACTTGCGTTCGTGGCGTTCCTGCTTGTGTCGATTCTCGCTGGGGCAATCTGGTATTTTGTTTCCGTAAGCGATTATGTGAACTATCAGATTTCTACCGAGGAGTCCGTCTCCGGCCTCATTGCCGATGCTCCTGTCGAATTCCACGGCGTTGATGTGGGAAGGGTGAAAAGCGTCAAGCTGGTCCGGTCGAATTCAGTGAGCATTTTGTTGAGTATCGACAAGACCGCTCCGATTACCTCGGCCAGCGTCGCCACGATCACCTCGCGTGGACTCGCTTCGCGAGGATTCACCGGCTACGTTTACATTGCTATCGAAGACGCCGGCATCGATTCGCGGCCGCTGGCAGCACGGCCGGGCGAACTTTATCCGACAATACCGACGGCGCCGTCGAAATCAATGACGCTCGATGGGACGCTGACTCAGATGAACGAGAATGTCCAAGCCGTCACTGAGCTGCTGCAATCGACATTCGACGAGAAGACCATCGCATCGCTGAAGCAATCGGTCGACAGCTTGCAGCAAGTAACCAAGGTACTGGCAGAAAATACCAGGAAGCTGAACTCGATCGTTGCCAATACCGAGCGCGCGAGTCATCGTCTGGAGCCTCTGCTGGAATCGAGTCATGACACAGTGAGAGCGCTTCAGACGCAAATCCTGCCTGAGGCTCACAAGACCCTGTCCAATCTCGATGCGCTGTCCAGTTCCCTCTCCGGCGTGGCGACCAGGATCAATCGAGACCCGTCGATCTTGATTCGCGGCACCAGGCCTCCACCGCTTGGGCCCGGGGAAGAAAAATGAAGGGAAGTATGGCGAGGGCGGCGCTGGTTGCGCTATGTGCCATCCTGCTTTCGGGCTGTGCCCTGTTGTCGCCGGTCGATACTGCCGCCAAGAAACATGTGCTGAGCAGCATCCCACTCGACCTGCCCAACGAACGGACTCGCTCCGCGACCCTGTTGGTTCTGGTCCCCGAGACCCATCCGGTCTATGGCACGACGCAAATGGCCTATACCACCCAGGCCCATCAAATCGCGTATTTCAGTCGGAATGAATGGGCGGAAACACCAGCGCAGATGATGCTGCCTCTGATCGTCAAGACAATTTCGAATACGCACTATTTCAGCGAGGTCCGGTCGCCTCCTCATTTTGGTCGCCACACTTTCGCTCTTCGCACCGAAATCCTGGAGCTCAAGCAGGACTTCACTTCAGACTCGGCGATACTGCAGCTCACGATACGCTTCTATCTAAGTCGCGAGGCAATGAATCGGGTTATCGCGACAAAGGAAGTGTCGGTGCGCGAACCCTTGCGGGAGAGAAATCCCTCCGCCGGGGTCGCGGCGGCCAATGAGGCTGCGGTAAAAGTATTGCGGGAACTCGCCAGGTTCGTGGTCGAGAAAGCGGGTTAGGGCAGCATTTTGCGCAAAGTATCGTCCTTGAATACGAAATGATGCCTCAGTGCCGCGCCCACATGGACGAATATGACAAGCACGAGCACATAAGCGAGCCACTTGTGGACATCGATGAGTCGCTGAAACAGATGGTCGTCGCGAGGAAGGAAATCAGGCAGCGTGAACAAGCCAAAGAACGATACCGGGATGCCAGCGGCGGAAGACATGAGCCAACCAGTCATCGGCAAGACGAACATCAGTGCGTAAAAGGAGAGATGGACGAATCGGGCGGCGATTTTTTGCCAATCAGGCAGGTGTGCAACCAGTTGCGGGAGCACATTCGTCAAACGCCAGCCCAAGCGCACCGCGAGCAAGACGAGTACCAGCAAGCCAAGCTCCTTGTGGTAGAGAATCAGCGTGATCTTTTTTGTATTGAAGCCGACATCTGGAAGCGTGACCATGTAGATGCCCAATGCCAAAAGTCCGATGACAAGAAAAGCCATCAACCAGTGGAGCAGGATCGCAACAGCGCCATAGCGGTCCTCGGTGTTCTCGATCGGGGTCATGGCATCAAACCAGCGTCGCCCTCCGCACCGCCAGCTCCCACCGCTCCATCTTCTCCTCAGCCTTCACCCGGCTCAGGGTAGGCATGAAGCGCCGTTCGACGCGCCACTGCTTCGACAACTCACCCAGGTCGCGGTACACGCCGGTCGAGAGTCCTGCCAGGTAAGCCGCACCGAGCGCCGTGGTCTCGATGACCTCCGGCCGTACCACCGGAATCCCCAGCAGATCCGCCTGGAACTGCATCAGCAGATCGTTGACGGCCGCGCCGCCGTCGACGCGCAACTCCGCCACCGGCGTGCCGCCCGCGGCCACCGCATCGCGGCTCATGGCCTGCAGCAGCGCGGCGCTCTGATAAGCAATGCTCTCCAGCGCCGCGCGCGCGATGTGCGCGACGGTGGTGCCGCGCGTGAGGCCGGTGATGGTGCCGCGCGCGTCGGCGTTCCAGTAGGGCGCGCCGAGGCCAGTAAAGGCCGGCACCATCATCACGCCGCCCGCATCGGGCACGCTCTCGGCCAGCGCCTGCACCTGTGCGCTGCCCTGGATGGCCTTCAAGCCGTCGCGCAGCCACTGCACTACCGCGCCGCCGACGAACACGCTGCCTTCCATCGCGTACTGCGGCAGGGCGCTGGTCTGCGCCGCGCTGGTCACGAGCAGGCCGTTCTGCGAAGGCTGGAAGGCGCCGCCGGTGTGCATCAACAGGAAGCAGCCGGTGCCATAGGTGTTCTTGGCCATGCCGGCCTCGAAGCAGGCCTGGCCGAAGAGGGCGCTTTGCTGGTCGCCCGCCACGCCGCCGACGGGCAGGCTGCGCTCGAACAGGCCCGCGTCGGTGTCGGCAAAGTGCGCGCTCGAAGGCTTCGCCTCGGGCATCAGCGAGGCGGGGATGTCCAGCGCCTTCAGCAGATCGGCATCCCACTGGTTGCTGCGGACATTGAAGAGCATGGTGCGCGAGGCGTTGCTCACGTCGGTCACGTGCACCTTGCCGCCGGTCAGTTGCCAGATCAGCCAGCTGTCGACGGTGCCGAAGGCCAGTTCGCCGCGCTCGGCCGCGGCGCGTGCGCCGGGCACGTTGTCGAGCAGCCAGCGCAGCTTGGTGCCGGAGAAGTAGGCGTCGATCACGAGACCGGTCTTGTCGCGGATGGTGTCGGTCATGCCGTCTTCGCGCAGCCGTGCGCACAGCGGCTCGGCGCGCCGGTCCTGCCAAACGATGGCGTGGTGCACCGGCTGGCCGGTCTTGCGGTTCCACAGCACGGTGGTTTCGCGCTGGTTGGTGATGCCCAGCGCGTGGATGTCGCTCGCTGTGAGCTTCGCTTTAGCGAGCACCTCGCGCGCGGTCGCGAGCTGGCTGGTCCAGATCTCCACCGGGTCGTGCTCGACCCAGCCGGGCTGCGGGTAGATCTGCGTGAGCTCTTGCTGGGCGATGGCGACGATGCGGCCTTCGCGATCGAAGACGATGCTGCGGGAGCTCGACGTGCCCTGGTCGAGGGCGAGCAGGTAGGTCATCTCAATGGTCCTTTGATGCGATCTCGCAGCGCACCTGTGCGCGCTCGAGCAGCTCCGGAAAAGGCGGCGGCGGCTCGGCGTCGGTAAAAAGGCAATCGATCTGCGACAGCTTCGCCAGCTCGATCATGGCAGGGCGGTTGAACTTGCTCGCGTCGGCCGCGAGCCAGACCTCGCGCGCCTGCGCAATGATGGTCTGCGCCACCTTCACCTCGCGCAGGTCGAAGTCGCGCAGCGTGCCATCGTCCTCGATGCTGGAAACGCCGATCAGCGCGATGTCGACCTTGAACTGGCGGATGAAATCGACCGTCGCCTCGCCCACGATCGCGCGGTCGCGCAGCCGCACCGAGCCGCCCGCGACGATCACCTCGCAGTTCGGGTTGTCGCTCAGGATGGTCGCGACATTGAGGTTGTTGGTGATCACGCGCAGCCCGGTGTGGCGCAGCAGCGCCTTCGCGATCGCCTCGGTGGTGGTGCCGATGTTGAGGATCAGCGAACAGTCGTTCGGCACCCGCGCGGCCACGGCGCGCGCGATGCGCGCCTTGCCTTCGGCATTGAGCGTTTCGCGCTGCTGGTAGCCGATGTTCTCGGTGGTCGAGCTCGGCACCCGCACACCGCCATGGAAGCGCGTCAGCAGGCCTTCGTCGGCCAGTCGCTGCACGTCGCGGCGCACGGTCTGCAGCGTCACTTCGAGCATTTCGGCCAGCTGTTCGACCGTGATCGAGCCGCGGGCGCGGACGGTGTTGAGCAGCTTGAGTTGGCGGGGGTTGGAGTTCACTGACATGGAAGAGAGCGCGGGGCGCGTTACTTTAAAGCGAAAGAAAACGAATGGACTTAAGGGTTAACGCCAAGGAAAATCGCGCATTAAGGAATCAAAATGAAAGAATACGAAAACGCCTCAGGCGAAATAAGTGAACAAATTCACGGGTCCATCCCTCCGTCCGTTGTGAGCGCCATCCCCCCGTCCACCTCCGCCGCCATCACCGACTGCGACGTGCTCATCGTCGGCGGCGGCATCAATGGCTGCGGCATCGCGCGCGATCTGGCGGGCCGCGGCTTTCGCGTGCTGCTGTGCGAGAAGGACGATCTCGCGGCGCACACCTCCTCGTCGTCCACCAAGCTGATCCACGGCGGTCTGCGCTACCTCGAGTACTACGAGTTCTCGCTGGTGCGCAAGGCCTTGCAGGAACGCGAGGTGCTGCTCAAGAGCGCGCCGCACATCATGTGGCCGCTGCGTTTCGTGATGCCGCACGATCCCTCCATGCGGCCGGCCTGGATGGTGCGCATCGGCCTCTTCATGTACGACCACCTGGCCAAGCGCGAGGTGCTGCCGGGCTCGCGCGCTATCGACCTGCGCAGCCACGCGGCCGGCGAGCCGCTCAAGCCGCAGTTCAAACGCGGCTTCGTCTACTCCGACGGCTGGGTCGATGACGCGCGGCTGGTGGTGCTCAATGCGCTCGATGCGCGCGCCAAGGGGGCCGAGGTGCTGACCCGCACGCGCTGCGTGAGCGCGCGCCGCGATGTCGATGGCTGGACCGCTCTGCTCGAATCCGCGGGCGGCGCCCAGCGCACGGTGCGCGCGCGCGCCGTGGTCAATGCGGCGGGGCCCTGGGCCGAATCCTTCTTGCGCGGCGTGGCCCACGCGGCCAAGGGCGAGGCGTTGGCCACGCGGCACCTGCGGCTGGTCAAGGGCAGCCACATCGTGGTGCCACGCCTCTTCAAGCACGACCACGCCTACATCTTCCAGAACCCCGACAAGCGGATCATCTTCGCGATTCCCTACCAGGACGATTTCACGCTGATCGGCACCACCGACATCGAGCTGAACGGCGACGACCCCGGCGCGGCGCGCATCGGCGCGGACGAGATCGACTACCTCTGCACCCAGGCCAGCCGCTACTTCGAGAAGCCCATCGTGCCGGCCGACGTGGTCTGGACCTACTCGGGCGTGCGGCCGCTGCTCGACGACGACTCGGGCGACCCCTCGGCCGTCACGCGCGACTACCTGCTCGAAAGCAACACCGGTGCCGCACCGCTGCTGTCTGTGTGGGGCGGCAAGATCACGACCTTTCGCAAGCTCGCCGAAGACGCGGCCGACGAGGTGGGCCGGATGCTCGGCGATGCGCGGCCGGCATGGACCGAAGGCGCCTTTCTCGCGGGCGGCGACCTGTCGGGCTGGATCGGTACCGCCGCGCGGCCCGATGACGATTTCGAACGCTTCGTGGCAGCGGTTGGCTCGAAGTACCCGTGGCTCGATGCCGCGCTGGCGCGCCGGCTCGCGCGCGCCTACGGCGCCCGCATCTCGAACGTGATCGGCGATGCGCAATCGATGGCCGACCTCGGCGCCGCCGTGGCACCCTGCCTGCACGAGCGCGAGCTGCGCTATCTGCACAACGAGGAGTGGGCCTGCAGCGGCGACGACGTGCTCTGGCGCCGCTCCAAGCTGGGCCTGCACCTCACGCGCCAGGAGCGCGAGCAGGTCGGTACCTGGATGGAGATCAACACGAGTTCGCAAGAAGGAATTGCTGCATGCAACTGACACTCGAGCGCGTCACCAAGAAGGTGGGCGCCCAGACCTGGCTCTACCCGCAGAGCATCGCGCCGAAGCATGGTGCGGTGACCGTGCTGCTGGGCGCCACGCAGGCCGGCAAGACCAGCCTGATGCGGCTGATGGCCGGCCTCGACACGCCGACCGAAGGCAAGGTGCAGGTCGACGGCAAGGACGTGACCGGCGTGCCGGTGCGCGAGCGCAACGTGGCGATGGTCTACCAGCAGTTCATCAACTACCCCTCGCTCAAGGTGGGCGAGAACATCGGCTCGCCGCTCAAGCTGCGCGGCGAGAAGAACGTCGATGCGAAGGTGCGCGAGCTGGCCGACAAGCTGCACATCGGCATGTTCCTCGACCGCTATCCGGCCGAACTCTCGGGCGGCCAGCAGCAGCGCGTGGCGCTGGCGCGCGCGCTGGCCAAGAACGCGCCGCTGATGCTGCTCGACGAGCCGCTGGTCAACCTCGACTACAAGCTGCGCGAAGGCCTGCGCGAAGAACTCACGCAGCTCTTCGCCACCGGCGACTCGACCGTGATCTACGCCACCACCGAACCTGGGGAGGCCCTGCTGCTGGGCGGCTACACCGCGGTGATGGATGCCGGCGAGCTGCTGCAGTACGGGCCGACCGCCGAGGTGTTCCATGCGCCGCAGTCGCTGCGCGTGGCGCGCGCCTTCAGCGACCCGCCGATGAACCTGCTGGCCGGCCGCGTGGTCGCCGGCGGCGTGCAACTCGAAGGCGGGCCGCTGCTGCCGATCGCGCTGCCGGCGGGTGTCGAAGGCGCCGTGACCATCGGCCTGCGCGCGAGTGCGCTGAACGTGAACGCGGGGGAGGGCGACATCGCCCTGCCCGGCAAGGTCGAACTGGCCGAGATCTCTGGCTCCGACACCTTCGTTCACGCCGAGACGCTGGTGGGCGAACTGGTGGCGCAACTGACCGGGGTGCACCGCTTCGAACTCGGCACGGCGATCACCTTGTACTTCGCGGCCTCGCAGGCCTACGTGTTCGACGCCGGCGAGCGGCTCGCGGTGGCGCCGGCCTGGCGCCGGAAGGGAGACTGACATGGCCCGCATCGACCTCGACCTGGCCCATGCCTATCGCCCCAACCCGAGGGAGGACAGCGACTATGCGCTGCTGCCGCTCAAGATGAGCTTTCGCGACGGCGGCGCCTACGCCTTGCTCGGCCCCTCGGGCTGCGGCAAGACCACCATGCTCAACATCATCTCGGGCCTGCTCGCGCCCTCGCAGGGCAGCGTGCGCTTCAACGGCCGCGACGTGACGCTGGAGACGCCGCAGCAGCGCAACATCGCGCAGGTGTTCCAGTTCCCGGTGATCTACGACACCATGACCGTGGCCGAGAACCTCGCCTTCCCGCTGCGCAACCGGCAGCTGCCAGCCGAGCAGATCAAGAGGCGGGTGGGCGAGATCGCCGAGATGCTCGACATGAGCGGTCAGCTCAACCAGCGCGCCGCCAACCTCGCGGCCGATGCCAAGCAGAAGATCTCGCTCGGCCGCGGGCTGGTGCGCAGCGACGTGTCGGCGGTGCTCTTCGACGAGCCGCTGACCGTGATCGATCCGCACCTCAAGTGGCAGCTGCGGCGCAAGCTCAAGCAGATCCACCGCGAGCTCAAGCTCACGCTGATCTACGTCACGCACGACCAGGTCGAGGCGCTGACCTTCGCCGAAGAGGTGGTCGTCATGACGCGCGGCAAGGCGGTGCAGGTGGGCAGCGCCGAGGCGCTGTTCGAGCGGCCGGCCCACACCTTCGTCGGCCACTTCATCGGTTCGCCGGGCATGAACTTCCTGCCGGCGCAGTGCGCGGGCGGCGTGCTGGAGATCGCGGGCAACCGGCTCGCGCTGCCGCGGGCGCTGCCCGACGGCGCGCTCAAGCTCGGCATCCGGCCCGAATACCTCACGCTGGCCGAACTCCAGTCGCCCGGCGCATTGAGGGCCACGGTCACGCAGTTGCAGGACGTCGGGACGCACCAGATGCTCAGCGCGCAGATCGGCGAGAGCGTGCTCAAGGCCCGGCTGCATTCCGATGCGCAGGTGCCGTCGGTCGGCGAGCCGGTCTGGCTCAAGGTGGTGGACAAGCACACCTGCTATTACCGCGATGAGGAGCTGGTCGCATGAACGGAACCGTGAAACCCATCAACCAGAAGGCCTGGTGGCTGGTGCTGCCGGTGCTGCTGTGCGTGGCCTTCTCGGCCATCGTGCCGCTGATGACGGTGGTCAACTACTCGGTGCAGGACATCATCTCGCCCGAGCGGCGCGTGTTCGTCGGCACCGAATGGTTCGCCGCGGTGATGCGCGACGACGAGCTGCATGCAGCCCTGTGGCGCCAGCTCGGCTTCTCGCTCGCCGTGCTCGTCGTCGAGATCCCGCTGGGCATCTGCCTGGCGCTGTCGATGCCATCGACCGGCTGGAAGTCATCGGCCGTGCTGGTGGTGGTCGCGCTCTCGCTGTTGATTCCGTGGAACGTGGTCGGCACCATCTGGCAGATCTTCGGGCGTGCCGACATCGGGCTCTTCGGTTGGGCGCTGCAGAAGCTGGGCATCGACTACAGCTACACCGGCAACGCGCGCGATGCCTGGCTCACGGTGCTGGTGATGGACGTCTGGCACTGGACGCCGCTGGTCGCGCTGCTGTGCTACGCCGGGCTGCGCTCGATTCCCGATGCCTACTACCAGGCCGCGCGCATCGACGGCGCAAGCAAGTTCGCGGTGTTCCGCTACATCCAGCTGCCCAAGATGCGCGGCGTGCTGGTGATCGCGGTGCTGCTGCGCTTCATGGACAGCTTCATGATCTACACCGAACCCTTCGTGCTGACGGGCGGCGGTCCGGGCAATGCGACCACCTTCCTGAGCCAGTACCTCACGCAGAAGGCCGTCGGCCAGTTCGACCTCGGTCCGGCGGCCGCCTTCTCGCTGATCTATTTCCTGATCATTCTGCTGCTGTGTTTCGTGCTCTACAACTGGATGCAGCGGGTCGGCACGCAGGAAGTGGAGGAAACGAAATGAACGAACGCCGCTTCCGCAAGCGCAGCGTCTTCCTGCTGCTCTACATCCTGTTCGCGCTCCTGCCCATCTACTGGATGGTCAACATGAGCTTCAAGACCAACGAGGAGATTCTTTCGAGCTTCTCTTTCTTCCCCCAGCAGTTCACCTGGGCCAACTACGCGCGCATCTTCACCGACGAATCGTGGTACTCGGGCTACATCAACAGCCTGATCTACGTCGGCATCAACACGGTGATCTCGCTCACGGTCGCGTTGCCGGCGGCCTATGCCTTCTCGCGCTATTCCTTCCTCGGCGACAAGCACGTGTTCTTCTGGCTGCTCACCAACCGCATGACGCCGCCGGCCGTGTTCCTCTTGCCCTTCTTCCAGCTCTACACCACGGTCGGGCTGATGGACACGCATCTGGGCGTGGCGCTGGCGCACCTGCTCTTCAACGTGCCGCTGGCGGTGTGGATCCTGGAAGGCTTCATGAGCGGCATTCCGCGCGAGATCGACGAGACGGCCTACATCGACGGCTATTCCTTCCCGCGCTTCTTCCTCACCATCTTCCTGCCGCTGATCAAGGCCGGCGTCGGCGTCGCGGCCTTCTTCTGCTTCATGTTCAGCTGGGTCGAGCTGCTGCTGGCCCGCACGCTGACCAGCGTGAACGCCAAGCCGATCGTGGCCACGATGACGCGCACGGTGAGCGCCTCGGGCATGGACTGGGCCACCTTGGCGGCCGCGGGCGTGCTGACCATCGTGCCGGGCGCGATCGTGATCTGGTTCGTGCGCCACTACATCGCCAAGGGCTTCGCGATGGGACGCGTCTAAGGAGACTGAAAAATGTTCGAGTGGATGGTCTGGACCACGCCGGTGGCCGTTTTCTTCAGCTGCATCGCACTGATGCTGGTCGGCATGACCGTGTGGGAATTCAAGTCGCCGACCACCCTGCGCCGCGGTTGGCTGCCGATGGAAACCACGCGCGGCGACCGGCTCTTCATCGGGCTGCTCATCGCGGCCTACATCAATCTGGCCTTCATCGGCCTGGCCGGCCTGTTCCAGGAGTGGTTCAGCCTGGAGGTCGAACCGTCGATCTGGATCAGCTTCGTGCTGTCGATGCTCGCGCTGGCGCTGATCATGCGCAAGGGCTGACGGCAATCGCTTTCTTCAGCTGTCCGGCTCTTCGCTTTCCCGGGGCCGGGATCTGCACAACACCGGGAAGCACCATGAGGAGACATCCATGAAGATTCGCTACACAGCGTTGGCACTGGCAGCGGCGACTTTTGCCTTGCAGAGCGCCTGGGCCGGAGAACCGGAGGCCAAGAAATGGATCGACAGCGAATTCCAGCCGTCGACCCTGAGCAAAGACCAGCAGACCGCCGAGATGAAATGGTTCATCGACGCCGCCAAGAAGTTGCAGGCCAAGGGCGTCAGGGAGATCTCGGTGGTGTCCGAAACCATCACCACGCACGAGTACGAATCGAAGACGATGGCCAAGGCCTTCGAGGAAATCACCGGCATCAAGGTCAAGCACGACCTGATCCAGGAAGGCGACGTGGTCGAGAAACTGCAGACCTCGATGCAGTCGGGCAAGTCGATCTACGACGGCTGGGTCTCCGACTCCGACCTGATCGGTACCCATTACCGCTACGGCAAGATCATGAACCTGACCGACTACATGGCCGGCAAGGGCAAGGAATACACCAACCCGGGCCTCGACCTCAAGGACTTCATCGGCACCAAGTTCACCACCGGTCCAGACGGCAAGCTCTACCAGTTGCCCGACCAGCAGTTCGCCAACCTCTACTGGTTCCGCGCCGACCTGTTCGCGCGCCCCGACCTGAAGGACAAGTTCAAGGCCAAGTACGGCTACGACCTGGGCGTGCCGCTCAACTGGAGCGCCTACGAGGACATCGCCGAGTTCTTCAGCGTCGACGTGAAGACCATCGACGGCAAGCCGATCTACGGCCACATGGACTACGGCAAGAAAGACCCGTCGCTCGGCTGGCGCTTCACCGATGCCTGGCTCTCGATGGCCGGCACCGCCGACATCGGAACGCCCAACGGCCTGCCGATCGACGAGTGGGGCATTCGCGTCGGCGACGACAAGTGCACGCCGGTGGGCGCCAGCGTGTCGCGCGGCGGTGCGACCAATTCGCCCGCGGCCGTCTATGCGCTGACCAAGTACATCGACTGGATGAAGAAGTACGCGCCCAAGGAAGCCACCGGCATGACCTTCGGCGAAGCCGGCCCGGTGCCCGCGCAGGGCCAGATCGCGCAGCAGATCTTCTGGTACACGGCCTTCACCGCCGACATGACCAAGGCCGGCCTGCCGGTGGTCAACGCGGACGGCACGCCCAAGTGGCGCATGGCGCCCGGCCCGAACGGACCGTACTGGAAGCAGGGCATGCAGAACGGCTACCAGGACGTCGGCTCGTGGACCTTCTTCTCTGCGCACGACGAGAACCGCACGGCCGCCGCCTGGCTCTATGCGCAGTTCATCACTTCCAAGACCACCTCGCTCAAGAAGACCATCGTGGGCCTGACGCCGATCCGCGAGTCCGACATCCAGTCGAAGGCGATGACCGACATGGCGCCCAAGCTGGGCGGCCTGGTCGAGTTCTACCGCAGCCCGGCGCGCGTGGCCTGGTCGCCGACCGGCACCAACGTGCCTGACTATCCGAAGCTGGCGCAGCTCTGGTGGAAGAACGTGGCCGAGGCGGTGACGGGCGAGAAGACGCCGCAGAAGGCCATGGACAACCTGGCCGACGAGATGGACAACGTGATGGGCCGCCTGGAGCGCGCCGGCATGGCCAAGTGCGCGCCCAAGCTCAATGCCAAGGGCGATCCCAACAAGTACCTGAGCGACCAGCATGCGCCGTGGAAGAAGCTGGCGAACGAGAAGCCGAAGGGCGAGACCATCGACTACAACAAGCTGCTGAGCGCCTGGAAGGAAGGCAAGGCACGCTGAGCGCCTGAAGCGCAAGGCTTCGAGGGCTGCTGTGCGAAGGCGCAGCAGCCCTTTTTGCTTTGGGGTCGACCGCGCTTTGCTAGCCTCGCGCGATGCCTGGAAGACGCGAATTCATCCTGCTTGCAGCGGCACTTCTGGGCCGTGCCCATGCCCAGACGGGTGCCGATGCGATGGCCGAGCGCCTGCGTGCCGGCCGGTGCGCGCTGCTGTGGCGCCACGCGCAGACGACGCAGGGCGTCGGCGATCCGCCCGGCTTCAGGCTGGACCAGTGCAGCACGCAGCGCAACCTGAGCGAGGCGGGCCGTACGCAGGCCCGCGCGGCGGGCGAGTGGTTCCGTGCCCGCGGCCTCGCACCGGGCGCCGTGCGTTCCAGCGCGTGGTGCCGCTGCAAGGACACGGCGGACCTGGCCTTCGGTGCCCATTCCCTGTGGGCGCCTCTCAACTCGACCTTCGGCAGCACTGAGATCTCGGCCAACAACCGGCAACTCCTGCTCGACGGACTGGCGCGCATTCCGGCCGGTACTTTCGAGGTCTGGGTTACGCACCAGGTCAACATCACGGCCTTCACCGGCGAGTCGGTGGCGATGGGCGAAGCGGTGGTCGTCGATCGCGCGGCCAAGGTCGTGGCACGCGGCGGCTTTGGCGGCTGATCAGCCGATCGCTTGCTGCAGATTGATGCGCGCCTGGACTTCCAGCTTCGCCCGGATCGATGCGCTGAGATAGAGCGGATCGCGCGCCAGGAAGCGGCCGAGAATTTCACGCCGTCGCAGCTCGAAGACTTCGGGCGGCACATGTGCGTACTCGGCGCGGATCTGCCGCTCGTACTCGGCAAAGCGCGCGGCAGGCGCGCCGAGGATCGAGAGGTCGATGTCGACCAGCAACTGTGCATCGGCATCTTCGGGCTGTGCGTGGTGGCGCGTGGCCATCACCAGCGCATGGACGCGCCGGGCCGCATCGCCCGCGACGCCGGCGGCCAGCAGCGCGGCTTGCGCCCAGTCGGCGCTTCGCGCCTCGTTGTCGCGCCGGTGCACGTCATAGATCGCGTCGTGGAACCACAGCGCGAGCGCGATCTCGGCCGGGCGCTCTGCATGGCTGCGTTCGCGCGCGAGACCCGCCAGGCATTCGTCCAGGTGCTGCAGCGTGTGGTAGGCGCGATGCGGCTCGCTGTAGTGCGCCAGCAGCTTGGCCAGCAGCACCTCGTCGGGCGCAGCGACGCCGAGGTCGCGCCAAGCATCGATCCACGAGGCGCGCCGCACGCCGGCGTCCATGGCTACTGCCCCATCGCGGTGCGGACTTCGCGGCCGAGATCGATCACCGACATCGCGTAGTAACTGCTCCAGTTGTAGCGCGTGATCACGTAGAAGTTCTGCGTGCCGGCCACGTAGTTCGGCGCGTCGGCACCGTTCTGCAGCTCGATCAGCGCGAGCAGGCCCTTGTGCGTGAGCGCCTCGCCCTCGAGCACGGCGCCGCCGGCCACGAACGCGTCGGCGCTGAAGCTGGGCAGGATGTCGGGCGCCATCAGCACGTCCTTTTTGAGCCGCGCCTCGTCGAAGCCGACCGGGTAGATCGGCGGCATGCCCGGCTGCCAGCCGAAGGCCCTGAAATAGCTGGCCACCGAACCGATCACGTCGGCCGGGTTGTTGACCAAGTCGATGCGGCCGTCGCCGTCGAAGTCGATCGCGTACTTGGCGATGCTGCTCGGCATGAACTGCGGCATGCCCATCGCGCCCGCATAGCTGCCGACCGGCATCATCGGATCTTCCGCGGTGCGGCTTTCGGTGCTGAGAAAGCTTTCGAGCTCGCCGCGGAAGAAGGCCTGGCGCTCGGCCGCGCGCGGATGGCCTTGGGGGAAATCGAAAGCCAGCGTGGCCAGCGCATCGATGACTCGGAAGTTGCCCATGTTGCGGCCGTAGATGGTCTCGACGCCGACGATGCCGACGATGATCTCGGGCGGCACGCCGTACTCGGCTTCGGCGCGCGCCAGCGTGTCGGCATTGGCGCGCCAGAAGCGCACGCCGGCCGCGATGCGGATCGGGTCGATGAAGCGGCTGCGGTAGACGCGCCAGTTCTTCGCCGTGCCCCTGGGTGCCGGCAGCATCAGGCGCGGCACGTTGGGCAGCAGCCGTGCGTTGCCGATGGTCGCGCGCACCCATTTGCGATCGAGGTTGCGCCGTTCGGCCACGTCGTCGGCGAACTGCATCGCGTCGTCGCGCGTGGCATAGGGCGTCTCGCCGCGCACGGTTTTCTGAGCCGATGCGGGGGTCGGGGCGGTCAGCAGGAGGAGGGCCAGCGGAAGAGCGGTCGAAAGAAGGAGGCGCATGGCCTTGATTGTGCCGCCCGTGCCCGGCGCGCTCGTGCGGGACACATGTGGTTTCAGCGCGGCCAGGCCAGGCGGCGGAACTCGGCCTTGAGCGCGGCCAGCGCCGGCCCGGGCGTTCTGGCGTAGCGCTGCGCCTCGAGCTTGAGCAGCCAGTCCGCAGCCGCCTGCGCGCCGGCACCGAAGCGTTCGGCCAGCCGGGCCGCCATCTGGCGCGGCGGCATCGCGTCGGGCACCTCGATGCCTGCCTTCTTCATGCGTGCACGGGCCTGGCCGAGCAGGCGCAGCCACGGGTCGTGCTGGCTGCGTTCCCACAGCGTCCAGCCGGCGCCCGCCAGGCTGGCCACGACCAGCAGCACGAGCAGCACGGTCGCCAGGTCCTGCAGGCTCGGCGCTTCGAAGCCCAGGTTCTTGAGCAGGTCGAGCTGCCGGCTCTGCGTGTAGTTGAGCACCCACTGGTTCCAGCCGTTGTTGACCGCTTCCCAGGCGGCGCGCAGGTTCTGCGCCAGCGTGGGGCTCATCCCGTTGATCGCGCCGGCGAAGAGGCCCGGCTGCGGCGCGAGGCGCTGGAACTGGCCGACGCGGTCCGGCGAGATGGCGCCGGTCGGATCGACGCGTATCCAGCCCGCGCCTTCCTGCCACACCTCGGCCCAGGCGTGCGCATCGCTGTGGCGCAGCGTCCAGAAGTTGTCGACGCCGTTGATCTCGCCGCCCTGGTAGCCGGTGACGATGCGCGCGGGGATGTCGAGCGCGCGCATCAGCACCACGAAGGCCGAGGCGATGTGTTCGCAGAAGCCGGCTTTCCTGTCGAACCAGAACTCGTCGGCGGTGTCGTTGCCGTAGACACCGGGTTCGAGCGTGTAGCTGTAGCCCCCCGTGCGCAGCCGTTGCAGAGCGGCCTGCACGAAGGCTGGCGTGGCCGCGCCGGCGAGGGCCGGGTCGCGCTTCATCTGCGCGGCCAGTTCGGCCGTGCGCGGGTTCGAGCCCGGAGGCAGCGCCACGTAGGGTTGCAACGCGGCTGTGCGGCGCTGCGGGCCGCTCTGGAACTGCGTGAAGCTCTGGGCGCGGTAGCGCACCAGGTCGCCGATCGGCCGGTTCGCGACCCATTGCAGCTCGGGCGTGCCGAACAGTTCGTAGCCCGGCAACTCCGGCTTGGCCGGCGCGGCATCGAGCGTCAGCAGCCAGGGGCGGTTGCTGGGCTCCAGCGTGACTTCGTAGCCGATGGCGTCCCCGCGCACGCGCAGGTTCTGCGGCAGGAAGCCGCGCGAGAAGAGCGGCGGCGATGTCCATTCGCGGCCGTCGAACTGCGACAGCACCGGGCCGCGGAAGTACAGGTCGCGCTGCGCCGGGATGCGGTTGCCGTCGAACCTGATGCGCGCCGCGATGCCGTCGTCGAGCGCGAGCTGCGCGATGCTGCCCACGCGCATCGTGTTCGAGAGGCCGGTGCGGCCGGTCATCGCGTCGTTGGGCGTGCCCCAGAGCGGCGCCATGCGCGGGAATAGCAGGAACAGCACCAGCATGATCGGTGCGCCGAGCAGCGCCATCCAGCCCGCGGTGCGCGCCGCCTGCATGAGCGGCGGCTTGCCGACCGGCATGTGGGCGTTGACCAGCGCGGTCAGGAGGCCCAGCAGTGCCAGCAGCATCGCGAAGGCGGTGGGCAGCGACTGCGAGTAGAAGAAGTTCGTGAGCATCGTGAAGAAGCCCAGAAAGAAGATCACGAAGGCGTCGCGCCGGGCGCGCAGCTCCAGCGTCTTGAGCGCAAGGAGGATCACGATCAGCGTGACGCCGGCGTCGCGGCCAAGCAGCGTGCGATGCGTGGCGTAGGTGGCGACCAGCGTGACCGCGAGCAGGCCGGCGCGCCACCATCTGCTGGGCAGCGGCTTGGCCTGCACGGCCAGGACGCCGCGCCAGAACAGGACGATGGCGGTGAGGGTGCTGCACCACCAGGGCAGATTCGGGACCTGGGGCAGCAGGATGAGCGCGATCACGCCGAGCAGGAAGAGGGTGTCTCTGGCTTCCCGGGGCAGCGATTGGAGCCTGGTCAACATAAGGCCAGCACCTCCAGACACCGCCGCTTGTGCGCCTCCCCCTGAGAAGGAGCAACCACCTTGCCGCCCACCCGCAACCCGTAATCCACGCCCAACCGGTCCGCCATCAGCACCCACGCGCAAAGCCGCGACAGCCGCGCTTCCCAACCGGGCAGGCCGGCAGATTGCGCGTCCAGCCACAGCTCCTGCCGCTGCGCCTGCTGCGTGTCGCGGCTCACGAGTTCTTCCGAGCCCGTGGCCTGCGCCCGCGCCGCGCGCTTCCACACCACGAGCTTCAGCGGGTCCCCGCGCCGATATGCGCGCACCCCGTCGTACTCGCCGGCCACGTTCGCGCGCAGCATCGACGCCGCCGCCTGCCCGGCCAGGGGTTCGCCGGGCGGCAGCGGCGGCGGGTTCGGCTCGGGGGCCGGGTAGACCAGCACCTGCGAGGCCGGCCGCCACACCGTCCAGACGCGAAAGGTGCCCAGCGGAAAACGGGTTTCGGCCGTGAGCGTCGGCACCGGATGCAGACCGCGGCGTTCGGGCTTGAAGGCGACCTCGACCGTTGCGCTGCCCTCGGCCGGCACGTCGCTCCACGACCATTGCCCGCTGTGACGCACGGCCAGTCCGATGCCGTAGCGCGTGCTGCGCCGGGCGTTGTGCAGCACCACGCGGAACACGGCGGCCGCACCCGCATAGCGCGGATCGGGCGTCATCAGGCGCAGCGCGAGCCCGCGCAGGGTGGCATGGCACACATACATGCCGACCGCCACGCTGCCGGCCAGCAGGAAGGTCAGCAGATAGCCGAGGTTGAGCTGGTAGTTGATCGACGCGATCAGCAGCAGCAGCAGCGTGGCGCCCAGCATCCAGCCCGCGGGCGTCGGCACGATATAGACGTTGCGCTGCGTGAGCTCGAGCGTGTCCGAAGGCGGCCGGCGCGAGAGAAACCAGCCGTCGATGCGCGAGCGAAGCGGCGCCAGCAGTTTCACGGCAAGGGGACTGCGGCGGTCATGGCGCGCACCTGCTCGACCGCGCCGCGGCCCGCATCGCCGAGCGGCGTGAGCCGGTGCGCGATGGTTTGCGGCAGCACGGCCTGCACGTCGTCGGGCGCCACGTAGTCGCGGTTGGCCAAGAGCGCCTGCGCCTTGGCCGCGCGCAGCACGGCGATGCCGGCGCGCGGCGAGAGGCCCTGCAGGAACCAGCGGCCCGAGCGCGTCGCGGCGATCAGGTCCTGCACGTAGTTCAGGAGCGGCTCGGCCGCATGCACCTGCAGCACGCGCTGCTGCAGCGCCGTGAGTTCACCCGCTGTCAACAAGGCCGGCAGACCCGCGAGCATTTCACGCCGGTCGGCGCCGGCCAGCAGTTCGCGCTCGGCGGCGCGGTCGGGGTAACCCAGCGAGATGCGCATCAGGAAACGGTCGAGCTGCGACTCGGGCAGCGCGAAGGTGCCGAGCTGATCGTGCGGGTTCTGCGTCGCGATCACGAAGAAGGGCGTGGGAAGAGGGCGGGTTTCGCCTTCCACCGTGACCTGCTTCTCCTCCATCGCTTCCAAGAGCGCGCTCTGGGTCTTGGGGCTCGCACGGTTGATCTCGTCGGCCAAGAGCACCTGGGCAAAGATGGGTCCGGGGTGGAACACGAAAGCCTGCTGCCCGCGGTCGTAGATCGCCACGCCCGAGAGGTCGCCCGGCATCAGGTCGGCGGTGAACTGAACCCGCGAGAACTGCAGGCCGAAAGTGTGCGAAAGCGCGTGGGCGAGGGTGGTCTTGCCGACGCCCGGCACATCCTCGATCAGCAGGTGACCGCCGGCCAGGAGGCAGGCCACGCAGTCGCGCACCTGTGCCTCTTTGCCCACGATCACCGTGTTAAGCTGGCCGAGCAAACTGGCGAGCTTCGCGGCAACGTCCATTTTTGTATCCATATGCAAACAATACCGTAAAGCCCTGCGGCCCTACGCTGCATGAGGCTACGACGTGATCGATCCATGGGCAAAACCGGCTATTTCACCCACCGCGACTGCTGGAAACACGAGATGGGCGCGGGGCATCCCGAATGCCCGGAGCGGCTCGATGCGATCGAGGACCGGCTGCTTGCAACCGGCGTCGCCGACGCGCTCGAACGCGCAGAGGTGCCGCTGGCCACGCTGGAGCAGATCACGCGGGCGCACAGCGTCGAACACCTGGAACTCCTCGAGGCGCTGAGCCAGCGGCTGATCGCCGACGCCCCGGCCGGCGGCCCGCGCTACGCGCAGCTCGATCCCGACACCGCGCTCAACCGCTTCAGCGTGCTCGCTGCCCGCCGCGCCGCCGGCGCCGCCATCGCCGCGACCGACGCGGTGATCACCGGCGAGCTGGACAACGCCTTCTGCGCCGTGCGCCCGCCCGGCCACCATGCCTGCCGCGACAAGGCGATGGGCTTCTGCTTCCTCAACAACGTCGCGATCGCGGCGCGCCATGCGATCGAAGAACATGGCCTGGAACGCGTCGCGATCGTCGATTTCGACGTCCACCACGGCAACGGCACCGAAGACATCCTGAGCAACGACCCGCGCGTGCTGATGGTGGGCTTCTTCCAGCATCCCTTCTATCCGTACAGCGGCACCGACCATCCGGCGCCGAACATGCTCAACCTGCCGGTGCCGGCCTATACCAAGGGCATGGACGTGCGCGAGCTGATCGAGGCCTGCTGGATGCCGCGGCTCGACGAATTCAAGCCGCAGATGATCTTCGTGAGCGCGGGTTTCGACGCCCATCGCGACGACGACCTGGGCCAGCTCCGGCTCAACGAGAACGACTTCGCATGGATCACCGAGCGTGTCCGCGACGTGGCGCGACGCCATTCCCAGGGCCGCATCGTGTCGATGCTGGAAGGCGGCTACAACCTCGATGCGCTCGCGCGCAGCGTCGAAACGCACCTGCGCGTGCTGGCTGATCTCTAGGGCAGCCCCTAGGATGGATCTCAGCGCCTTCACCTTCACTCAGCGCCTCGGCCAGATCGACGCGCGCAGCCTGTGGATCGAACTTGCGGCTCTGGTCGGCTGCGTGGCGCTGGCCTGGGCGGTCTGCCGCTGGTTCGGCCGCGACCAGCCCAAGGATTCGATCTGGTTCGGCGAGCGCACCTTCGACGGCCTGCTGTTCCCGCTGCTCGCACTGCTCTTGACCGATCTGGCGCGCCGCTTCGTGCTCGAGTTCCAGCCGGTGCTGGTGCTGCGCATGGCAGTGCCGGTGTTCCTTTCGCTCGCGGCCATCCGCCTGTTCGCGCGGGTGCTCAGGGCGGTGTTCCCGACCTCGGCGCTGATCCGCCTGGTCGAGCGCACGATCTCGTGGATCGCATGGATTGCGGCGGTGCTCTGGATCGTCGGCCTGCTGCCCGCGGTGCTGGCCGAGCTCGAGAACATCACACTGGCCTTCGGCAAGACCCGCGTCAGCCTGCGCACCATCCTGGAAGGCATCCTGTCGGCCGGCCTCGTGCTCGTGATCGCGCTGTGGATCGCCTCGACGATCGAGAAGCGCATCTTGCGCACCTCGGTGACCGACCTGTCGATGCGCAAGGTGGCGTCGAACGCGATCCGCGCCTTCCTGCTCCTGATCGGCCTGCTGTTCGCCTTGTCGGCGGTGGGGGTCGACCTGACGGCGCTCTCGGTGCTGGGCGGCGCGCTGGGCGTGGGCCTCGGCTTCGGCCTGCAGAAGCTGGCCGCCAATTACGTGAGCGGTTTCGTGATCCTGCTGGAGCGCTCGATCCGCATCGGCGACAACGTCAAGGTCGACGGCTTCGAGGGCCGCATCACCGACATCAAGACACGCTACACGCTGGTGCGGCAGGGCAACGGGCGCGAGTCGATCGTGCCGAACGAATCGCTGATCACGAGCCGGGTCGAGAACCTTTCCGTGTCCGACCTCAAGTTCAACATCACGACCAGCATCGTGGTCGGCTACGACAGCGACGTGGCGCAGGTGCAGGCCATCTTGTGCGATGCGGCCGCCGCGCAGGCGCGCGTGCTGAGCGATCCCGCGCCGGTCGCATTCCTCGTCAACTTCGCGCCCGACGGGCTGGAGTTCAGCCTCAACTTCTGGATCGCCGATCCCGACAAGGGCAAGGACAACGTCCGCTCGCCCATCAACATCGCGATCCTCGAGGGCCTTCGTGCCGCCGGCATCGACATTCCGTACCCCCAGCGCGTGCTGCGCGTCGAGTCGCTGCCGCCCGGCGTTTCGGCGCCCGAGGCGGCTCGCCTATAATCGCAAAAAAGCACGATCGTTCTTTTTCTTCGCGCCCCGCGCCAGGTGATTGAAATGAACAGCTCGCGCAGAGGCCGGCGCCTAAAATCTCCGGTTCCCCTGCACCCCCGGTTTCGCAATTCAATGGAGTCAAGCCAATGAAGGTCCTGGTCCCCGTCAAGCGGGTCGTCGATTTCAACGTGAAGGTGCGCGTCAAGTCCGACGGCACCGGTGTGGACATCGCCAACGTCAAGATGAGCATGAACCCCTTCGACGAGATCGCCGTCGAAGAGGCGGTCCGCCTGAAGGAAAAGGGCGTGGTCACCGAAGTCATCGCCGTCTCCTGCGGCGATGCCAAGTGCCAGGAAACCCTGCGCACCGCCATGGCCATCGGCGCCGACCGCGGCATCCTGGTCGAGACCTCCGAAGAACTGCAGCCGCTCGCCGTGGCCAAGCTGCTCAAGGCCCTGGTCGACAAGGAACAGCCCCAACTGGTCATCCTCGGCAAGCAGGCGATCGACGACGACGCCAACCAGACCGGCCAGATGCTGGCGGCCTTGGCTGATCTTCCGCAAGCTACTTTCGCTTCGAAGGTCGAGGTCGAGGGCGACAAGGTCAAGGTCACGCGCGAAGTCGACGGCGGCCTGGAAACCATCCAGCTCACGCTGCCCGCGGTCATCACCACCGACCTGCGCCTGAACGAGCCGCGCTACGTCACCTTGCCCAACATCATGAAGGCCAAGAAGAAGCAGCTCGACACCTTCAAGCCCGAAGACCTGGGCGTGGACGTCAAGCCGCGCCTGAAGACCCTGAAGGTCAGCGAGCCGCCCAAGCGCGGCGCCGGCATCAAGGTGCCCGATGTCGCCACGCTGGTGGACAAGCTCAAGAACGAAGCCAAGGTGATCTGAGGAAGACCGACATGACCGTACTCGTTATCGCAGAACACGACCACGCCACCGTCAAGCCGGCGACCCTCAACACCGTGACCGCGGGCCTCGCCTGCCAGAGCGGCGATGTGCATGTGCTGGTGGCCGGTGCCAATGCCGCCGAAGCCGCTGCCGCCGCCGCCAAGATCGCCGGCGTCGCCAAGGTCATCGCCGCCGACAGCCCGTCTCTCGCCGAGAACCTGGCCGAGAACGTCGCCGCGCAAGTCCTGGCCATCGCCAAGAACTACAGCCACATCCTGTTCCCGGCCACGGCCAACGGCAAGAACGTGGCGCCGCGCGTCGCAGCCAAGCTCGACGTGGCGCAGATCAGCGACGTCACCAAGGTCGACAGCCCCGACACCTTCGAGCGCCCGATCTATGCGGGCAATGCGATTGCCATCGTGCAGAGCAGCGATGCGATCAAGGTGATCACGGTGCGCACCACCGGCTTCGACCCGGCGGCCGCCACCGGTGGCAGCGCCGCGGTCGAGAGCGCCGAGGGCGTGGCCGACAGCGGCAAGTCGAGCTTCGTCGGACGCGAAATCACCAAGAGCGAGCGTCCCGAACTCACGGCCGCCAAGATCATCGTCTCGGGCGGCCGGGCACTCGGCAGCGCCGAGAAGTTCACCGAAGTGATGGCGCCGCTGGCCGACAAGCTCAACGCCGGCCTGGGCGCCAGCCGCGCCGCAGTGGACGCGGGCTACGCGCCCAACGACTGGCAGGTCGGACAGACCGGCAAGATCGTGGCGCCGCAGCTCTACATCGCCTGCGGCATCTCGGGCGCGATCCAGCATCTGGCGGGCATGAAGGATTCGAAGGTGATCGTGGCGATCAACAAGGACCCGGAAGCGCCGATCTTCTCGGTGGCCGACTATGGGCTGGAAGCCGACCTGTTCACGGCCGTGCCGGAACTGGTGAAAGCGCTCTGATCCGCTTTCATCGAACAGAGAAAGACAGGTGAAGGGCATCGTTCGCGATGCCCTTTTCGTATCTGCTGCATTGGAGACAACCATGAGCTACACCGCCCCCATCAAGGACATGCTGTTCGACATCGAGCACCTCGCGAACATCGCGCAGGTCTCGCAGATGCCGGGCCTCGAAGACGCCGGGCTCGAAACCGCCCAGGCCGTGCTCGAGGAATGCGCGCGCTTCAACCGCGACGTGGTCGCGCCGCTGAACGTCGCGGGAGACCGGCATCCGTCCTCGTTCAAGGACGGCCGGGTCGCGACCACGCCGGGCTTCAAGGAAGCTTTTGCGCAGTACGTGGCGGGCGGCTGGCAGGGCCTGCAGCATCCGGCCGAGTTCGGCGGCCAGGGCCTGCCCAAGACCATCGGCGCGGCCTGCGGCGAGATGCTCAACTCGGCCAACATGAGCTTCGCGCTGTGTCCGCTCCTGAGCGACGGCGCCATCGAAGCGCTGCTCACGGCCGGCTCCGACGAGCTCAAGGCCACCTACCTCGAGAAGCTGGTGAGCGGGCAATGGACCGGCACCATGAACCTGACCGAGCCGCAGGCCGGCAGCGATCTCGCAATGGTGCGCAGCCGCGCCGAGCCGCAACCCGACGGCAGCTACAAGATCTTCGGCACCAAGATCTTCATCACCTACGGCGAGCACGACATGGCCGAGAACATCGTGCACCTCGTGCTCGCGCGCGTGGCCGGCGCGCCCGAAGGCGTGAAGGGCATCAGCCTGTTCGTTTGCCCCAAGTTCCTCGTGAACAAGGATGGTTCGCTGGGCGTTCGCAACGACGTGCACTGCGTGAGCATCGAGCACAAGCTGGGCATCAAGGCCAGTCCGACCGCCGTGCTGCAGTACGGCGACCACGGTGGTGCCGTGGGGTACCTCGTGGGCCAGGAAAACCGCGGCCTCGAATACATGTTCATCATGATGAACGCAGCCCGCTACGCCGTCGGCATGCAGGGCATCGCGATCGCCGAGCGCGCCTACCAGCAGGCGGTGGCCTATGCCAGGGACCGCGTGCAGAGCCGTCCGGTCGACGGCTCGATCAACGCCAGCGCGCCGATCATCCATCACCCCGACGTGAAGCGCATGCTGATGACGATGCGTGCCTACACCGAGGGCTGCCGCGCCATGGCCGCGGTGGCCGCGGCCGCCTACGACGCGGCGCATCACCACGCGGACGCAGACACGCGCCGGCAGAACCAGGCCTTCTACGAATTCATGGTGCCGCTGGTCAAGGGCTATAGCACCGAGATGAGCCTGGAGGTCGCCTCGCTCGGCGTGCAGGTGCACGGCGGCATGGGCTTCATCGAGGAGACCGGCGCGGCGCAGTACCTGCGCGATGCCAAGATCCTCACCATCTACGAAGGCACGACGGCGATCCAGGCCAACGACCTGGTGGGCCGCAAGACCGCGCGCGACGGCGGCCAGACCGCGAAGGCCATTGCCGCGCAGATCGAGCAGACCGAGGCCGAACTCGCGAAGCAGGGCAGCGACGCCGCGCGTGCCGTGGGCAAGCGCCTCACGGCAGCGCGCCAGGCCTTCGTCGACGTGGTCGACTTCGTCGCCGGCCAGACCAAGGCCGGACCGAAATCAGCCAATGCCGTGTTCGCGGGCAGCGTGCCCTACCTGATGCTGGCGGGCAACCTGGTGGCCGGCTGGCAGCTCGCGCGCTCGCTGCTGGTGGCCGAAGCGCTCGCCAACGCCGGCACCGACACCGCCTTCATGAACGCCAAGATCGCCACCGCGCGCTTCTATGCCGAGCACATCCTCAACAAGGCGCCCGGCCTGCGCGACAGCATCGTCGATGGCGCCGAGAGCGTGACGGCGCTGGCGCTCGACGCTTTCTGAATCCAGTCAGTCAACATCCGGAGACCCCATGTCCAAGCTGCCTTCCGTACTCGCCAATCTCCCGCTGCCGATCATCGGCTCGCCGCTGTTCATCATCAGCAACCCCAAGCTCGTGATCGCGCAGTGCAAGGCCGGCGTCGTCGGCGCGATGCCTGCGCTCAACGCGCGGCCCGCGTCGCAGCTCGAAGACTGGCTGGCTGAGATCACCGAAGAGCTCGCGGCGTACAACAAGGCGAATCCGGACAAGCCGGCCGCGCCCTTCGCCATCAACCAGATCGTGCACAAGAGCAACGACCGCCTCGAGCATGACATGGCGATGGTCGTGAAGTACAAGGTGCCGATCGTCATCACCTCGCTCGGCGCGCGCACCGACGTCAACGATGCGGTCCACAGCTACGGCGGCGTGACGCTGCACGACATCATCAACAACGCCTTCGCGAGGAAGGCGATCGAGAAGGGCGCCGACGGCATCATCGCCGTGGCGGCCGGCGCCGGCGGCCATGCGGGCATCAAGAGCCCCTTCGCCCTGGTGCAGGAAATCCGCCAGTGGTTCGATGGCCCGATCGCCTTGTCGGGCTCGATCGCGACGGGCGGCGCGGTGCTCGCGGCGCAGGCCATGGGAGCCGACTTCGCCTACATCGGCACCGCCTTCATCGCCACCGAGGAGGCGCGCGCCAGCGCCGAGTACAAGCAGGCCATCGTCGACGGCACCTCCGACGACATCGTCTATTCGAACCTGTTCACCGGCGTGCACGGCAACTACCTCGCGCCCAGCATCGTGGCCGCCGGCATGGACCCGGCCAACCTGCCGCAGGGCGAGCTCAAGACCATGAATTTCGGCGGCGGCGACGGCAGCAAGGCCAAGGCCTGGAAGGACATCTGGGGTTCGGGCCAGGGCATCGGCGCCGTGACCGAGGTCGCGAGCGCCGCCGCTTTCATCGACAAGCTCAAGCGCGAGTACGACGAAGCGCGTCGCCGCCTTGCGCTCTGACACCGCGGCCACCGCGGCGCGCCTGCCGCTGCTCGATGCGGCGAAAGGCCTGGCCTGCGCCGTGATCGTCGGGCACCACCTCGCGCGCTACGGGCCCTTGCCGGCAGGCGCGTCCTCCCTCGCGCCGGGGCTGTTCGAATGGCTGGCGCAGGATGGCCGGCTGGCGGTGCAGGTGTTCCTGGTGCTGGCCGGTTTTCTGGCGGCGGGCAGCCTGGCGCCCGACGGCGTGCTGCGGGTCGACCGGCCGCTGGTCCGCGTGTTCCAGCGCTACGGCCGGCTTGCGATGCCCTACCTGGCGGCACTGAGCTTCAGCGTGCTGGTCGCCGCGCTGGTGCGGCCCTGGCTCGACGACGAGGCGGTGCCCGCGGCGCCGGGCATTGCGCAGCTGCTGGCGCACGGGCTGCTGCTGCAGGATCTGCTCGGCTACGACGCCTTGTCCACCGGCGTCTGGTACGTGGCGATCGACTTCCAGCTCTTCGTGCTGGCGCTCGCGGCGATCAGCTTTTCCGAACTGCTGCAGCGGCGCTGGTCCCTGCGGCCGGAGCGGTCGCGCTGGCTCGCCGTGGCGCTGGTGCTGGTGCTGGCCGTCGCCTCTCTCGCGGTGTTCAACCGCAACGAAGAGCTCGACGACACGGCGCTCTATTTCTTCGGCGCCTATGGCCTGGGCATGGGCGTGTTCTGGATCGGCCGCGCGACGCGGCTACGCACCTGGCAGTTCGGCATCGCGCTGCTGCTCCTGGTCGGCGCCGCGGCCCTGGCGCTCGACTGGCGCAGCCGCATCGCCACGGCGCTGGTCACGGCGCTGCTGCTGGCTGTGGTCCAGCGCCGCGCCGGGCCCGAGCCGGCCGCATGGCCGCTGCTCGCGCAGCCGCTGCTGCGGCTAGGGCGCATCTCGTACTCACTGTTCCTGATCCACTTTCCGGTGCTGCTGCTGGTGAGCGCGGCGTTCGACCGGCTCGCGCCCGACGGGCCCTGGGTCGACCTGATCGGCCTCCTGGCCACCTTCGCGCTGTCGATCGTCGCGGCGATGCTGCTCTACCGGTGGGTGGAGTCGCGACCCGCCACCTGGCGCGCGGTGCTGGCCTTGTTTGCGGGCCTGCTGGTCTGCGGCGCGGTGGCCTCTTCGTAGCTTCCTGGCTTCTTAGCGGCCTGCCGCGAGCGCCTCTGCGTAATGCGCCGAGAAGGTCTCGGCGACGACCTCCCAGTCGTAGCGCTTGGCCCGCTGCTGCGCGGCCATCGACATCGCGGTGCAGCGCTCGCCGTCGAGGCCCGCGACCTCGCGCACCACGGCCAGATCCTTGGCGCCGATGTCGAAATCGAGGAAGAGCCCGTTGACTGCGCGCTCGACGAAGCCGTTGATCGGCGCCATGTCGCGGCACAGCACGATCTTGCCGGCGGCCATCGCCTCCAGGATGCCGATGCCGAAGCCCTCATACTCGCTGCCCGTGACGAAGACCGTGCGCTGCTGCAGCTCCTGCAGCAGGGCGGCGTCTTCGATGTAAGGATGCAGCCTGACCGAGTCATCGAGCTGGAGGGCGCCGATCTGCGCCTGCAGCGATTCGCCCAGGTTGTCGAAATCGGGCCCGGCGATCAGCAGGTCGATCTTGATCCCCTGGTGCCTTGCCATGGCGACGGTGTCGATGACCGCGTCGATGCGCTTGTTGCGCGACCAGCGACCCCAGTAGATCCACTTGGTGGGGTCGGGCGCGCCGGTGAGGCGCCCGCCCTGGAACTTCGAGTACGCGATGCCGTTCTCGCATTTCTCGACCCTGTTCGAGAAATGGCTGAAGTAGGCCTTGTCGGATTCGCTGCTCGCGAGGATCTTCCGGTAGCGGCGCAGCAGGCGGCGCATCAGCACGCGCTCGTGCAGCCACTTGATCGCGCCGTGTTTGGCCGTGTGGCGAAAGCCGCCGTGCGTACTCAGGACGGCGGGGATGTCGCGGCATTGAAGCAGCACGTTGCCGGTGAGCATCATCAGTTGCGGATCGTGCACGTGCAGCAGGTCGTAGCCGGCGGCAAGCCGGCCGAGCTCGCGCGCATAGCCGGCCAGGCGGTTGCCCAGCACCGGCACCCGGAACACCTTGATGCCGTCCAGCTCGCCGACCGAAAACCCCGTGTGCTTGGCGGACACGTGCGCGATGTCGACCTGGCTGCCCTGGCTCGAGTTGCGCACCGCGAGTTCCCGCACGACGGACTCGATGCCTCCGATCTCGGGGAAATAGGTCGGCGTGATGGAAAGAATCTTCATGGCGTCGTAGCTTAGCGGGTGCACCATGCCGCTTCGGGCGATTGCCCGTGCCGTGTCACATCCGCTATCATTGTGGAACGTTCAGTAAATACTGAAATTACACGAATTCAACAAAATGCAGCCTCACGCACCCTCGCTCGCCGGCTTGCGATCCCTGGACCCGCCAAGGCTCGCCGCCTTCGTTCAGGGTGCTGCCGCGCTGCTGTGGCTGCCGCAGGCGGCCTTGCTGGCCTGGGCCGTCGAGGGCCTGGCGGCGGGCACGGGCTTGGCGGCGGTGCTGTGGCCCGCAGGCGGGATCGTGCTGCTCGGGCTGCTGCGCGTTGTCTGCGAGGCCTGGGGGGCGCGCCGCGTCTTTACCGGCGCGCGAGCGGCGCTGTCGGAACTGCGCGCACGGGTCGCTGTCGCACTGGCGGCACGTTCGCCGCTGGACCGTGCGCGTCCGGCCTCGGGGCTCGCGGCCAGCGTGATCGCGGAGCAGGCGGAGGCGGTGGTGCCGTACCTGGTGCGCTACGGCCCGGCGCGCTGGCGCGCGATGGTCGTGCCGCTCGCGATCCTGCCGGTGGTGGCCGGCTTCTCGTGGGTGGCGGCATTGGTGCTGCTGGTCGCGGCGCCGCTGATCCCATTCTTCATGGCCATCGTGGGCTGGCGCGCGCGGGCCGCGAGCGAGGCGCAGCTGGTGGAAACGGGAGGCATGAATGCCTTCCTGCTCGACCGGCTGCGCGGCCTTCCCACCTTGCGTGCGCTCGGTGCGATAGCCGCCACTGCGCTCAGGCTCGGCGAAGCGGCCGAGGCGCTGCGACGGCGCACCATGGCGGTGTTGCGCATCGCCTTCCTGTCGTCGGCCGTGCTGGAGCTGTTCTCGGCGCTGGGCGTGGCGATGGTCGCGGCCTATGTCGGTTTCCATCTGCTCGGCACCTTCGAGTTCGGCACCTGGGGCCGGCGCCTGAGCCTGGGCGAGGGTATGTTTGTGCTGCTGCTGGCGCCGGCTTTCTTCGAGCCGCTGCGCGAGCTGTCGGCGGTCTGGCACGACCGCGCAGCCGGCGAGGCGGCGCTCGATGCGCTCGACCGGCTCGCGCGCACCGATGTGGCGCTGCCCGGCGCGCAGAGCGAATTGTCGGCCGGCGACGAGGCCACGGCCGGCGCGCCCTCGGTGCATGCGCATGGCCTGCATTTCTCCCATGCCGGCGAAGACGCCTTCTTCGAGGACTATGACCTGCGCATCGTCGCCGGCGAGCATGTCGCGCTGATGGGGCCCAGCGGCTCGGGCAAGACGGCCTTGCTCTGCCTGATCGCCGGGCTGGTGCCGGCGCGGCAGGGCGAGATCGCGATCGGCGGCGTCCCGCTCTCGGACCGGACCGTGGCCGCACTGCGCCGGCGCATGGCCTGGATGGGCCAGAAGCCCCACGTGTTCGCGGGCTCGGTGCAGGCTAACGTGACGCTGGGGCGCGCCGGCGCGGACTCGGAACAGGTCGAGGCCGCGATGCATTTCGCGCAGTTGGACCGCGTGGCCCAGGCCCACCCGAGCGTGGCGCTGGGCGAGGGCGGCAGCGGGTTGTCGGGCGGCGAGGCGGCGCGCCTCGCGCTGGCGCGGTTGGCCGTGCACCCCGAGGCCGACCTGCTGCTGGTCGACGAGCCCACGGCGCACCTCGACACCGAGACCGCGGAGCGCGTGGCCGATGCGCTGATCGAACTCGCGCGCGGCAAGACCCTGATCGCCGCGACGCACGATCCCGTGCTGGCCGCGCGCTTGCACCGCGTGATCCGGCTCGACGCCGTGCCCGCGAAGGAAGCGGCATGAAGCTGTGGCGCGATCTTCGTCCAGTCGCGGGACTCTTTGTCGCCGCGGAGCCGCGCAGGCTCGTGCTCGGCGCAGCCCTCGCGGCGCTCACCGTCCTGATGGGCATGGCGCTGCTCGGCCTCTCGGGCTGGTTCATCACCGCCACCGCGCTCGCAGGCCTGCATGCCGCGACCGCGATCGTCTTCGACGTCTTCATGCCCTCGGCCGGCATCCGCCTGCTGGCACTGGGCCGCACCGCATCGCGCTATGGCGAGCGGTTGATCACGCACGACGCGAGCTTTGCCGTTCTGGCCGCGCTGCGCGTGCGCCTGTTCCGCGGCTGGGCCCGGCCCGATGCCGCACGCCAGTTGCTGGCGCGGCCGGCACGGCTCTTGTTCCGATTGACCGCGGACATCGATGCGCTCGAATCCTTCTACCTGCGCCTCCTGGTGCCCGCCGCTGCGGCGCTCGGCGCGGCGCTGCTGGCGGGCCTGGTGCTCGGCGTCATGAATCCCTGGATGGGCGGGTTGCTCGCGCTCTGGTTGCTGGCCGCGGGCTGGGGCATCGCGCTGGTGGTGGCGCAGCGTGCGCGGCCGGCCGCAGTGCGGCGGGCCCAGGCGATGGAAAGCCTGCGCGCACGCGCCGTGGACCTGGTCGCCGGCCAGACCGAACTGGTCATGGCGGGCCGCATCGACGCGCAGCGCGAGGCGCTGGCCGCGGCCGACCGCCACCTGGCCAAGGCCGACCTGGTGCTGAACCGGCTCGAAGCCGGCGCCGGCATGGCCTATGGCATGGCCGGCGCGCTGACCCTGGCGGCGGTGCTGCTGGCGGTGGGCCTGCTGGCGGACGAGGGCGCGATCGGCGCGCCGGCCGCGGCACTGGCGCTGCTGGTGGCACTGACGGCCATTGAACCCTTCGCTGCCTTGCGCCGCGGCGCGCTCGATGCCGGGCGCAGCTGGCTCGCGGCGCGGCGGCTGGCACCGCGCATGGCGGCCGAGCCGAAGGCCCTGCATGGCCCCGCCGCGCCCGATGAGGGCCTGGCGCTGCAACTGAAGGATGTCGTCGTGGCGCACCCCGGCAGCCGCGTGCCTGCGCTGCAGCTCGGCGCGCTGGCACTGGCCGCGGGCGAGCGTGTCGCGCTGATCGGTGCGAGCGGTGCAGGCAAGTCGACGCTGCTCGCGGCGATCGCGGGCGAACTGAAGCCGCAGCAGGGTGAACTCCGCGCGCAAGACCATTGCCTGTTGACGCAGCGCACCGAACTCTTCCACGACAGCCTGCGCGACAACCTGCGGCTCGCCGACCCGGCGGCCGACGAGGCGCGGCTATGGGCGGTGCTGCGCGCCGCAGGGCTGGCCGACGAAGTCCGCGCCATGGCCCGGGGCCTCGATACCCTGCTCGGCGAAGGCGGCCTGGGCCTTTCCGGCGGCCAGTCGCGACGCCTCGCGTTGGCGCGCCTGCTGCTGCGGAACGTACCATTTTGGCTGCTCGACGAGCCCACTGAAGCGCTGGACACTGCGACCGCACACGATGTGCTGCAGCGCCTGCGCGTTCAGGCCGCGGGACGAAGCCTGTTGATCGCGACCCATCTGCGGCGCGAGGCCGCGCTGGCGGACCGGCTGCTGTGCATGCGGGCCGGCCGCATCACGGCCGACCTGCGGCGCGGCACGGCGGCCTTCGATGCTGCCTTGAGCGAACTGCGGCCCGACTGAGATCGCACGCCGACCACAAGAAAACGAAAGGAACCCCATGGACCTCGACATCGTTGCACTTTCACGCTTGCAGTTCGCGCTCACGGCGCTCTACCACTTCCTGTTCGTGCCGCTGACCATCGGCCTCGCGGTGATCGTCGCGATCATGGAGACGGTCTACGTCATGACCGGCCGCACCATCTGGCGCGACATGACGAAGTTCTGGGGCCTCTTGTTCGGCATCAACTTCGCGATGGGCGTGGCCACCGGCATCGTGATGGAGTTCCAGTTCGGCATGAACTGGAGCTACTACAGCCATTACGTGGGCGACGTCTTCGGCGCGCCGCTGGCCATCGAGGGGCTGATGGCCTTCTTCCTCGAGGCGACTTTCGTCGGCCTGTTCTTCTTCGGCTGGGACAAGCTCTCCAAGGTCGGCCACCTGGTCACCACCTGGGCGGTGGCCATCGGCTCCAACTTCTCGGCGCTGTGGATCCTGATCGCCAACGGCTGGATGCAGAACCCGGTGGGCGCGGCCTTCAACCCGCAGACCATGCGCATGGAAGTGACCGATTTCTTCGCCGTGCTGACCAACCCGGTGGCGCAGGCCAAGTTCGTGCACACGGTGTCGGCAGGCTACACGGTCGCTTCCATCTTCGTGCTCGGCGTGTCGGCCTGGTACCTGCTGCGCGGGCGGCACCTGCAGCTGGCCAAGCGCTCGATGACGGTGGCCGCCTCCTTCGGCCTCGCGGCCTCGCTCTCGGTCGTGGTGCTGGGCGACGAGAGCGGCTACCTCTCGACCGAGCACCAGAAGATGAAGCTCGCCGCCATCGAAGCGATGTGGAAGACCGAGCCGGCGCCGGCCGCCTTCACCGCCTTCGGCTTCCCCGACCAGGAAACGCGCGAGACGCACTACGCGATCCACATCCCCGCGGTGATGGGGCTGATCGGCACGCGCTCGCTCACCACCGAGATCCCGGGCATCGACGACCTCGTGCACCGCGCCGAGCTCAACATCCGCGTCGGCATCTCGGCCTACGATGCCTTGCAGAAGATCCGCGCGGCCGGCAGCGAGACCGAAGTTCCGGAGTCGGCGCGCAAGATCTTCGAGGCCAACGGCCATGCGATGGGCTATGCGCTGCTGCTCAAGCGCTACGTCGACGACCCGCGGCAAGCCACGCCGGAGCAGATCGCCAAGGCCGCGCTGGACACCGTGCCGGCCGTGGCGCCCCTGTACTGGTCCTTCCGCATCATGGTCGGGCTCGGCATGTTCTTCATCCTGCTGACCGCCATCTTCTTCGTGCTCTCGGCGCGGCGCAGGCTCGACGCGCATCCGTGGCTGCTCAAGCTCGCGGTGTTCGCGATCCCGCTGCCGTGGATCGCCGCCGAGTGCGGCTGGATCGTGGCCGAGGTCGGCCGCCAGCCCTGGGTGATCGAGGGCGTGCTGCCGACCGCGGTGGCGGTGTCGAACCTCGGCGTCACCACGCTGCTGATCACCATCGCGGGCTTCGCGCTGATCTACACCGTGCTGTTCCTGATCGAGATGAAGCTGATGCTGAAGGCGATCCGCACGGGGCCGGAGGAACATCCGGTGCCGCCGCCCGCGGCCTATCGCGCCGAGGCCGACCCCGAGCTGGCCGCCACGCTGCCCCGCACACCTCTCGCCGCCGCAGATTGACCTCACGGAGCACGACATGATCCTGCACGAACTCATTTCCTACGAAACCCTGCGCCTGGTCTGGTGGCTGCTGCTCGGCGTGCTCCTGATCGGCTTTGCCGTGACCGACGGCTTCGACCTCGGCGCCAACATGCTGCTGCCCTTCGCCGGCCGCAACGATCTCGAACGCCGCGTCATCATCAACAGCGTCGGCCCGGTCTGGGAAGGCAACCAGGTGTGGCTGATCCTCGGCGGCGGCGCGATCTTCGCGGCCTGGCCGCAGCTCTACGCGGTGTCCTTCTCTGGCTTCTACCTCGCGATGTTCGCGATCCTCGTGCCATTGATCTTGCGGCCCGTGGCATTCAAGTTCCGCAGCAAGAATGACGATGCGCGCTGGCGCACGCGCTGGGACTGGACGCTGTTCGTCACCGGCCTGGTGCCCGCGCTGATCTTCGGCGTGGCCATGGGCAACGTGCTGCAGGGCGTGCCCTTCCGGCTGGCGCCCGACATGCGCATCTTCTACGAGGGTTCTTTCTTCGGCCTGTTGAATCCCTTCGCCTTGCTGTGCGGCCTAGTGTCGGTCGCGATGCTGGTGATGCACGGCAGCGCGTGGCTGCAGTTGAAGACCCAGGGACCGATCGCCGATCGTGCGCGCGCCTTCGGCAGCGTCGCGGCGCTGCTCACGCTGGTGCTCTATGCGCTGGCCGGCTATGTGCTGTGGAGCTGGGTCGACGGCTACCGGGTAACGAGCGCGCTGCCGACGGACGGGCCGTCCAACCCGCTGCTCAAGATGGTCGAAGTGCAGCCGGGCGCATGGTTCGCCAACTATGCGGCGCGGCCGTGGATGTGGGCGGCACCGGGCCTGGGATTGGCCGGCGCGCTGCTGGCCTTCGTGGGGCTGCGCCTGCGGCGCGAAGTGTTCACGCTGCTCGCCAGCGCGCTCGGCATCGTGGGCATCATCCTCAGCGTCGGCGCCTCGATGTTCCCCTTCATCCTGCCGTCGTCGATCGACCCGCGCGCCAGTCTCACGGTGTGGGATTCGTCATCGAGCCACCTGACGCTGTTCATCATGCTGGTGGTCACCGCCATCTTCATCCCGCTCATCGTGGCCTACACCAGCTGGGTCTACAAGGTGCTGTGGGGCAAGGTCGATGCGGACGCGATCAAGAACGAACGCGGTCACGCCTACTGAATCAAGAAAAGGAATCGAACCATGTGGTACTTCGCCTGGCTGCTGGGCCTCCCTCTCGCCGCGACCTTCGCGGTGCTCAATGCGATGTGGTACGAGCTGATGGACGACGAGGCGATCCGGCGCGACAAGCTCGAGAAGCCCTAGCTTGCTGACTGGCTCGCCCGTTTGGGCGCACGCCCGGCCGCAAGCCATTGTTCGACGAGCCGGCCTGAACCCTAGGCCCCCGCCTTCTTGCCCTTTGCCCCGGTGATGCGGTCCTTGAGCGTGAGCACCTTGCTCACCGTCGCGCCCATGCCCATCAGCTGCATTGCGGTCTCGGGCGCCAGGCGCTGCACATCGTCGAACCATTTCATGAGCCGGTCGATCAGGTCGTGCATCTCGCGCATGCGCTGCTGGGCGTGGCGCTCCTCGTCGCTCGTGGGTTCTTCGAGCAGTGCCATGCGCAGCATCGAGAGCGTCGGCTCGACCTCGCGGCGGCGCCGTTCCTCGGCCAGCACGCGGAAGATCTCCCAGACGTCGGCCGGCGCCTCGAAGTACTCGCGACGGTCGCCCGGCTGGTGGCGCAGCTGCACCAGCCGCCAGGCCTGCAGCTCCTTCAGGCCCATGCTCACGTTCGAACGCGAGAACTCCAGCATCTCGGCGATCTCGTCCGCGTTGAGCGCGCGCTGCGAGATGAAGATCAGCGCATAGATCTGGCCGACGGTGCGGTTGATGCCCCACTTGCTGCCCATCTCTCCGAAGTGGGCGACGAACTGGCGGTTGAGCGGGGGCAGGGGGTGAGAAGGCATCGGCGCATTTTCGCGCCGAATTGCTGTAGCTTCAAGAAAGACTGAAAACTCGTGCCGCTACTTCCATGGCGTCGGCGCGGGAACCTCGCAGGCCGGCTCGACATCGATGCTCTTGAAATCGGCCGGCGAGACGATCTCGAGGTACTCCATGTCGGGCGAGTAGTCGAAGAGGTAGTGCCGGATGCCGGGGCGCTGGTGCACCACGTCGCCGGCCTCGACCAGCGTCTCCTGGTCTTCGTACATGAACCTGGCCCAGCCCTTCACCATGATGACGATCTGGAACTCCGCCTCGTGCCGGTGCCAGCCGGTGCCCGCTTCCGGTGCCATGTTGGCCTTGACGAGGTGCGCAATGACCTTGCCGTGCGTGGCCTCGGCGATGCCCAGGTCGCGGTACAGGAAGAAGTCGCGCAATCCGCCCGAGACGTACTCGGTGTCGCCGGGCTTCACGTGGGAGAACTTCGTGTCGGTGCGGTCCAGCATGGGAACTCCTTGTGGCGGTGGGATGCTGCGTCGCAATATGCATAAAGCGTTCCCGCGTCGGGCTTGACAGCGGTGCCGCTCGCTTCGAAACTCAACCACATGGTTCACTCTGATGCAGACACCCTCGATGCCGTCTTCGCGGCGCTGTCCGATTCGACGCGCCGCGCGGTGCTCGAAACGCTGGGGGAGGGCGGCGGCCTCACCGTCACGGAACTCGCGCAGCCGCACGGCATGTCGCTCACCGGCTTCATGAAGCATCTGCGCGTGCTCGAGAACGCAGGGCTCGTCTCCCGCACGAAGGAGGGCCGCATCGTGCGCTGCGAGCTCTCGCCTCAGCCCATGCAGGAGGCCGCCGTGTGGTTGTCCCGCTATGAAAAATTCTGGGCCGAGCGCCTCGACGCCCTGGCCCGCTTCCTGTACCACCAAGAGGAGACCGCATGGCGAGCCCTGCCACCCGAGACGAAGAACGCCCCTCGCTCACCCTCCGCCGGCACTACGAAGTCGCGCCCGACAAAGTCTGGCGGGCGTGGACCGACCCGCAAGCGCTAAAGCTGTGGTTCGGCCCGGCCGAGATCGTCTCGGTGCCGGTCTCCGAGATCGACCTGCGCGTGGGCGGCCGCTTCCGCGTGGTGATGCTGGAAGCGAACGGCGAGCGGCACGAGGTCGGCGGCGTCTACCGCGAGATCGTTCCGAATCGCAAGCTGGTCTTCAGCTGGGCCTGGCACAGCACGCCCGAGCGCGAGTCGCGCGTGACGGTGCTGATCGAGCCCTCGGGCCGCGGCGCCGATCTCGAATTGCGCCACGACCAGTTCTTCGACGAGGCCGCGCGCGAAGGCCACGAACACGGCTGGACCGGCTCGCTGGTGAAGCTGGAGGCCTTGCTCGGCAGCGCGGAAGCGCCCTGATGGCGACAGCGCCGGCCGCAGTGCGCGAGGCGGTGGATGCGGTCTACCGCAGCGAGTCCCGCCGCATCTTCGCGACGCTGGTGCGCCTCCTGGGCGACTTCGACCTGGCCGAGGAGGCGCTGCACGACGGCTTTCGCGCGGCGCTCGAGCAATGGCCTGCGAGCGGCATCCCGGCCAGCCCGCGCGCCTGGCTGGTGTCGGCCGGGCGCTTCAAGGCCATCGACGGCCTCCGCCGCCGCGCACGCTTCGATGCCTGGGACGACGCAGGCGATGCGGCCGAGGCCATCGCCGACCCTGCGCTGGCCTGGGATGAGCGCGACGCCGATGCCGAGACGCTGGAGGACGACCGCCTGCGCCTCGTCTTCACCTGCTGCCACCCGGCGCTGGCGCCCGACGCGCAGGTCGCGCTGACGCTGCGCGAGGTCTGCGGCCTCGCGACCGAAGACATCGCCAATGCCTTCCTGGTGCCCGCGCCGACGATTGCGCAACGCATCGTGCGCGCGAAGGCCAGGATCCGCGAGGCCCGCATCCCCTACCAGGTGCCGCCCGTGGCCGAGCTGGCCGAACGGCTCGATGCCGTGCTGCGCGTGGTCTACCTGGTGTTCAACGAGGGCTATGCGGCCTCGTCCGGCGAGACGCTGACGCGTCCCGACCTGTCGGCCGAGGCGATCCGGCTCGGCCGGCTGCTGGTCAACCTGCTGCCAGAGCCCGAGGCCGTGGGCCTCTTGGCGCTGATGCTGCTGCACGAGTCGCGGCGTGCCGCACGAACCTCGGCATCGGGCGAGATGGTGCTGCTCGACGAGCAGGATCGCAGCCTGTGGAATCGGGCATCGATCGAGGAGGGCGCTGCCCTCGCGATGCGCGCGCTCTCGTCGCGCCGCTTCGGGCCCTACACGCTGCAGGCCGCCATCGCGGCGGTGCATGCCGAAGCCGCGGATGCGCAATCCACCGACTGGGCCCAGATCGCCGGGCTCTACGAGGTGCTGCTGCGCGCCGAGCCTTCGCCGGTGGTGGCGCTCAACCGCGCGGTCGCGATCGCGATGCGCGACGGGCCGGCGGCCGGCTTGGCGCTCATCGATGAAATCCTCGTGCGCGGCGAGCTCGCGGACTACCACCTGGCCCACGCGGCGCGCGCCGATCTGTGCCGGCGGCTCGGCCGCACGGCGGAAGCGAAGGCATCGTACGAGCGTGCGCTGGCGCTCGCGCGGCAGGCCCCCGAGCGGCAGTTTCTCGAGCGGCGGCTGGCTGAGCTTGCATCCTGAAACAAATTCGAGCGGGCGCGAATGTCGATCGGCGGCCTTTGCGTTCGACCAGTGGGTGTCAGTCACCCAATCCTTTTCTGGAGATGCACATGAAATACCTCTGCATGGTCTATTTCGACCCCAAGCTGCTCGCGACGATGACGCCGAGCGAGCGCGCCACGCTGGACGCCGATTCGATGGACTACGACAAGGAGCTCGATGCGCGCGGCCAACTGGTCGTCGCGGAAGCCCTGCAGTCGGTGAAGACGGCCAAGGTCGTGCAGGTGCGCAAGGGCACGATGTCGCGGACCGACGGCCCCTTCGCCGAAACCAAGGAGCAGCTCGGCGGCTTCATCCTGATCGACGTCCAGGACCTCAACGCCGCGATCCAGGTGGCCGCCAGGATCCCGCTCGCGAAGTACGGCAGCATCGAGGTGCGCCCCATCGCGAAGGTCGAGAGGATTGCGTCATGAGATACCTCTGCATGATCTTCGCCACCGACGAGCAGATGAGCGTGCTCTCGCCCGGCGAGATGCGCGACTTCGTCAACGCGCACCTGGACTACGACGACCAGTTGCGCGCGAGCGGGCATTTCGTCGAATCGGAAGGCCTGGAGGCGGCCCGCACTGCCGCCGTCGTGCGCGTGCGCAACGGCAAGCTGTCGGTGACCGACGGCCCCTTCGTCGAAACCAACGAACAGCTCGGCGGCTTCTACCTGGTCGAGGCCGCGAGCGACGAAGAGGCGGTGCGCATCGCCGCCGGCATTCCGTCCTCGCGCGTGGGCAGCATCGAGGTGCGCCCCGTGGTGGTCTGGGAGCACACGCCATGAGCCGCCGGGCCGTTCCCAAGGCGAATACCGCAGCGCGCAGCGCGGAGGTGATTCAATGAACGCCCCGGCCGCCGGCGCCAGGGCCAGCGCGCGCGAATGGATCGGCCTGGCCGTCATCGCGCTGCCCTGCATGATCTATTCGATGGACCTCACGGTCCTCAACCTGGCGGTGCCGCACCTGAGCGCCGCGCTGCATCCCAGCAGCGCCCAGATGCTGTGGATCGTCGACATTTATGGCTTCATGCTCGCGGGTTCGCTGATCACCATGGGCACGCTGGGCGACCGCATCGGCCGGCGCCGGCTGCTGCTGATCGGCGCGGCCTGCTTCGGCATCGCCTCGGTGCTGGCCGCCTTCTCGAGCAGCGCCGCGATGCTGATCGCCACGCGCGCGCTGCTTGGCATCGCAGGCGCAACGCTCGCGCCCTCGACGCTCTCGCTGATCCGCAACATGTTCCTCGACGCCCACGAGCGCAGCGTGGCCATCGGCATCTGGGTGGCGAGCTTCTCGGTCGGCGGCACCATCGGCCCGCTGATCGGCGGGGCGCTGCTCGAGCACTTCTGGTGGGGCTCGGTGTTCCTGATCGGCGTGCCGGTCATGGTGCTGCTGCTCGCGCTCGGGCCCTGGTTGCTGCCCGAGTACCGCGACACGCAGGCCGGGCGGCTCGACCTGCTGAGTGCGGCGCAGTCGCTGTTGTCCGTGCTCGCCGTCATCTATGGCCTCAAGCGCATCGCCGAAGCAGGCATGGGCGTGCTGCCGCTGGCGGCCATTGTGGTGGGCGTGGCGATCGGCATCGCCTTCATCCGCCGGCAGGGGCGGCTGGCCGATCCGCTGATCGAGCTGCGGCTGTTCCGCGTGCCGGCCTTCAACGCCGCGCTCGCGATCAACACGCTGGCTTTCTTCATCGCCTTCGGCGGGTTCCTCTTCATCGCGCAGTACCTGCAGCTCGTGCTCGGCCTGTCGGCCTTGCAGGCGGGCCTGTGGAGCGTGCCTTCGGGCGTGGCCTTTGCGCTTGGCTCCACGATCGCGCCGCGGCTGGTACGGCTGGTGCGTCCCGGCTTCGTGGTGGCCGGCGGCCTGCTCGTGGCCGCGGCCGGCTTCGCCTTGCTGAGCACGGTGGACCGCATCGACGGCCTGGTCAGGCTGGTCGTCGCCTACGGGGTTCTGTCGCTGGGGCTTTCGTTCGCCTTCACGCTGGCGGTCGATTTGATGGTCGGCACGGCGCCGCCCGAGCGTGCCGGTGCGGCATCGGCGATCTCGGAAACGAGCTCGGAGTTCGGCGGCGCGCTGGGCATTGCGGTGCTCGGCAGCGTGATCGTCGCCATCTACCGCCACGCCATGGGCGAGGCCCGGATCGACGGCGTACCAAAGGCCGCGCTCGAAGCCGCACGCGCCAATCTGGGTGTTGCTGCGGACACCGCGGCCGCGCTCCCGGGGCCTGCAGGCGCGGCCCTGTTCGATGCCGGGCGCGAGGCGTTCGCGCAGGCCTTCGAGACGACGGCCACCATCAGCGCAGCGGTGGCGCTGGCGGCCGCGGTGCTGGCCGCCATCATGCTGCGGCGTGTGGGATCGCCACCGGGCCAGCCGTCCGGCAATGTCGAAGTGACTTTGTTGGGATAATCCGCCGCATGAGCGGCAATACCTTCGGCACCCTTTTCGCGGTCACCAACTTCGGCGAGTCCCATGGTCCCGCGATCGGGTGCGTCATCGACGGCTGCCCGCCCGGCATGGCGCTCAGCGAGGCCGACATCCAGGGCGACCTCGACCGCCGCCGCCCCGGCACCAGCCGCCACGTGACCCAGCGCAACGAACCCGATGCGGTGCGGATCCTCTCCGGCGTGTACGAGGGCAAGACCACCGGCACGCCGATCGCGCTGCTGATCCAGAACACCGACCAGCGCAGCAAGGACTACGGCCAGATCGCGCAGCAGTTCCGCCCCGGCCATGCCGACTTCGCCTACTGGAAGAAATACGGCATCCGCGATCCGCGCGGCGGTGGCCGCTCCTCGGCACGGCTCACGGCGCCGATGGTCGCGGCCGGCGCGGTGGCCAAGAAGTGGCTCAACGAGAAGTACGGCACGGTGTTCCGCGGCTGCATGGCGCAGATCGGCGACATCGCGATCCCCTTCGAGAGCTGGGAGCACGTGCCGAACAATCCCTTCTTCGCGCCCATTGCCGACGTTTCCAAGCTCGAGGCCTACATGGACGCTTTGCGCAAGGCCGGCGACTCCTGCGGCGCGCGCATTCGCGTGACCGCATCGAAGGTGCCGGTAGGCCTCGGCGAGCCGCTGTTCGACAAGATGGATGCCGACATCGCCTGGGCCATGATGGGCATCAACGCCGTCAAGGGCGTGGAGATCGGCGCCGGCTTCGCGAGCGTCACGCAGCGCGGCACCGTGCACGGCGACTCGATCACGCCCGAGGGCTTCGAGAGCAACAACGCGGGCGGCACGCTCGGCGGCATCACCACCGGGCAGGATCTTGAGGTCAGCATCGCGATCAAGCCGACCAGCTCGATCATCAGCCCACGCCGGTCGGTCGATGTCAACAACCAGCCGGTCGAGGTTGTCACCAAGGGCCGGCACGACCCCTGCGTCGGCATCCGCGCGACGCCGATCGCCGAGGCGATGCTGGCGCTGGTCGTGATGGAGCATGCGCTTCGCAACCGCGCGCAATGCGGCGACGTGCAGGGAGAGCAGGAACAGGGGCAAGCCGACGCCGACGCGCGGCCGTCGCCACAGGCGTCTTTCCTCTAGTGCCGGCCCCGGCCCCGGCCCCTGCTGCGGGCGGCCGCGGCCACCTGCTGGCCTTCGCGGCACTCTCGGCCAGCTACTTCGCGCACATCGGCTTCTTCAATCCCTACCTGCCGCTGTGGCTGAAGGATCTGGGGCTGCCGATCTTCACCATCAGCCTCTTGACCTCGGTGCAGTCGATCACGCGGGTCTTCGCGCCTTATGCATGGGGCGCGCTGAGCGACCACACGGGGCATCGCGTGCTGCTGCTGCGCATCAGCGCGGCCGTGGCGCTGGTGTCCTCGTTCGGGCTGTGGTGGCACGGCGGCGCCTGGTGGCTGGGCCTGGTGCTGCTGGTGATGTTCACGCACACCAGTTCGATGATGTCGCTCACCGAAGCGGCCATGGCGCACCTGGTGGCCGGCGACTGGGGGCGCTACGGCCGCATCCGGCTCTGGGGCTCGGCGGGATTCCTGGTCACGGTCTTCTTTGCCGGCGAATGGTTCGAGCATTTCGGCATGGGGCACTTTCCAGCCTGGGCGGGCGGCACGCTCGCCATCGTGCTGATCGCGACCTTGCGCCTGCCCGACGTGCGCGAACCGGCGGCGGCCCACTCGATGGTGAAGGATCCGGTCGGGCCGGTGCTGCGCATTCCGGCGGTGCGCTGGTTCTTCATGTCGCTGTTCTTCCACGTGATGGCGCACTTCGCGGTCTACGGCTTTCTCTCGCTGTACCTCGATTCGCTCGGCTACGGCAAGGGGACCATCGGCTTGCTGTGGGCGCTGTCGGTGGTGGCCGAGATCGCCTGGTTCTACCTGCAGGGCCGGCTGCTGGGCTTGTTCGCGATGCCGCGCTGGCTCCTGATCTGCGGCGTCGCCGCCGTGCTGCGCATGGGGATCACCGCGGGATGCGGCCCCTGGGTCTGGGCGCTGGTGGCGGCGCAGGCCCTGCATGCGCTCTCGTTCGCAGCGCATCACACGGCCTGCATCGCGATGGTGTCGCGCCATTTCCCGGGGCGGCTGCGCGGACGCGGGCAGGCGCTCTTCACCGTGATCGGCTATGGCTTCGGCGGCGTGTTCGGCGTGCTGGCCGGTGGCGCGATCGCGCAGCAATTCGGCTATGTCGCGATGTTCGGCGTGGCGACCCTGCTTGCCGTGGTGGGCAGCATTTGCGCGTGGCGGGCGCAGCGGCTGGAAGCGGGCGGTTGACCTCCCGGCGACAGCTGGCTAAAGTAAGGATTCCTTACTTTAGGAATATTCCATGCTTGCCAAGATGACCTCCAAGAACCAGCTCACGCTGCCGCGCAGCGTGACGGACCAGGTCGGCGCCACGGAGTACTTCGACGTCGCGGTGCACGACGGCCAGATCGTGCTGACGCCGGTGCGCATCCAGCGCGGCGATGCGGTGCGCGCCAAGCTCGCGGCGCTGGGTCTGACCGATGCGGATGTTCGCAATGCCGTCGATTGGGCACGGCAGGGGGCCGAACCGGCTGCGCTGATGGCTGCCGAGCCGCCGCCTGCCTATCGCGTCAAGCGTGCGCGCTCGGCTGGCAGCGCTCCCACCAAGACCGGGCGCAAGGCCTGAGCGCGTGGCCGCCCGGCGGGTGGTGTTCGACACCAATGTGGTTCTTTCGGCCTTGCTGTTCGGCGGACCGGCGACACGGCGGCTGCGCGAGCTGTGGCAGCAGGGCGCGTGCACGCCGCTGGTCAGCACGGCGACCGCAGGCGAACTGGTGCGCGTGCTGGGCTATCCGAAGTTCAGGCTTTCACCACAGGAGCGCGAGGAGCTGTTGGCCGACTATCTTCCCTTTGCGCAGGTCGTGACGCTGCCCGATCCGCCGCCCGTCGTACCAGCGTGCCGTGACCCCTTCGACGTGCCCTTCCTGCAACTCGCGGTCACGGGCAAGGCGACGCTGGTGACGGGCGACCGCGATCTCCTGGTGCTGTCAGGGGCAACCAAGTTCCCCATCCTCGCCATCGAGCCGTTCATCGAGGGATTCGCTTCCCTCTGAAGGCCTCAGTTCAGCTTGTCGCGCCGCGGCATGTCGGCGCCGCGCCGCGAACAGGTGATCGCGGCGGCCCGGGCGGCAAAGCGCAGCAGATCGACGAGCGATGCATGGCCGAGCGCCGACAGCGCCTCGGGTGTGAGTGCATCGTGCTCGTCCAGCCAGGTCAGGAGGGCCGCCTGGAAGGTATCGCCCGCGCCCACCGTGTCCACCACCTCGGTCTCCGGCGCCGGCACGTCGGCCTGCGCCGCCCCGGTCCACGCGCTCGCCCCATGGCGGCCGCGAGTCACCGCGACCAGGTTCACGCCCCGCTCGAGCCAGCGTGCCGCCACGTGCTCCGGCTTTTCGGCCGGATAGAGCAGGCCCAGGTCTTCGTCGCTGACCTTGACCAAGTGCGCGATCGACACCATCTGCTCGACCACCGCGCGCCAGTGCGCGAGGTCGGGCTCGACGTTGAGGCGCACGTTGGGGTCGTAGGCGATCAGGCGCCGTTCGCGCTCGCGCGCCGCCAGGGCGCGCAGCGCGCTTCCGACCGGCTCCACCGCGAGCGCGTAGGAGCCGAACTGCAGCACGCGCGCCGCTGTAGGCAGCGCCGGCAGCGTGTCGTGCGTGATCTGCCGGTCCGCCGCGCCCGTGCCGTGGAAGGCGTAGCGCGGCACGCCTACAGCGTCGACGCTGATCACACTGAGCGTGCTCGGTGCGTCGCTGCGCAGCACCAGCGAGGTGTCGACGCCTTCGGCGCGCAGCGAGGCCAGCAGGCGCTCGCCGCAGGCATCGGTCGACAGTCCCGCCAGGAAGGCCACCGGCCGTTCTAGCCGGGCCAGCCCCTGCGCCACGTTGAGCGGCGAGCCGCCGATGCGCGCATCGAGCGTCATGCCGGTGGCCGTCCATTCGCCCGTGTAGACATCCATCAGGGCTTCGCCGCAGACGACAAACATCTCATCCTCCAGAAAGTGCCAGGTTAGATAGCGACAAACATTCGTGAAACACCGCGGAACCGGCTTTGCCGGGCCGCTGGTGTTGCCCCCGGAAGGGGGTTGGCGGACCACACGAAGTGGGGGAGCCTGGGGGAGAGCTTTATCTCGGCGCCTGCCAGCCCTTGTAGTCCTTGACGTTCGTGCGCGTGATCAAGGTCGAGGGCAGCAGTGTCATCGGATTGGCGGGCTTCTTGCCGTTCATGATGTCCTGCCCGATCTCGACCGCCTTCTGCGCAATCATGTACGGGTCCTGGCTGGCCGAGGCCTGTACCTGCGTGTCGCTCTTGAGCGCCGTCTCGATGTCGGGCGCGCCGTCGACCGAGGTGATGACGATGTTCTTGCGGTTGAGCTGCCTGGCCGCGAGATCGGTGCCGATGGCCTGCGGATCGTTGATCGCGAACACGGCGTCGATCTTCGGGAAGCGCGTCAGGTGGTTCTGCATCACGTTGAGGCCGCCTTCGCGCGAGCCCTTGGCGTCCTGGTCGTCCGACAGGATCTTGATGTCGGGGCTCTTCTTCAGCACCGTCTTGCAGCCGTTGACGCGGTCGATCACGGCCGATACCTGCGGGCCGTTCTGGATGATCACATTGCCCTTGCCGCCGAGCTTCTCGACGATGTACTGGCAGGCGAGCTCGCCGGCCTGCACGTTGTTGGTCTGCACGGTCGCATCGGCGCCGTTGGCCGCCACGTCGACGCCCACCACGACGATGCCGGCCTTCTTCGCCTTCTGCAGCGCGGGCTCGATGGCCTTGGCGTCGACCGCGTTGACGAGGATCATGTCCGCGCCCGAGGCGATGAAGCCGTCGATCTGCGAGAACTGCTTGTTGAGGTCGTAGTCGGCCGACAGTGCATTGACCTTGGCATTCGGGCTGTACTGCTTGACCTTGGCTTCGGCGCCCTTGGCGAGCGAGACGAAGAAGGGGTTGCCGAGCGAGCCGAGCGTGATGCCGACGCTCTTGATCTGCTTGTTCTGGGCCTGCGCCGCCGGGGCAGCGAGGGCCGCGGCGATCACGGCGAGTGCGAACAATGACTTGCGCATGGAATAGTCTCCTGGTCGTGGTTGGGGAAATGAAAGGGGTTCAGGTACGAGCCGAGTCCTTGCGGCGGTAGCGGTCCAATGCGACGGCGCCGATGATCACCAGGCCCTTGACGATGTACTGCCAGATGTCCGAGACACCCATCAGGATCAGGCCGTTGGTCAGCACCGCGATGATCAGCGCGCCGATCAGCGTGCCGAGGATCGAGCCGGTGCCGCCGACGAAGCTGGTGCCGCCGAGGATCACCGCCGCGATGGCGTCGAGTTCGTACGAGGCGCCGAGCTGCAGGCCATTGGCCGCATAGAGCCGTGCCGAGGCCATGACCCCGCCCAGGCCCGAGAGCAGCCCCGAGGTGCAGTAGACGAACAGCAGCACCGCCCAGACCTTGATGCCCGCCAGGCGCGCGGCTTCGGGATTGCCGCCGACCGAGTAGATGTTCAGGCCCAGCACGGTGCGGCGCAGGATGAACCACGACAGCGCCACCACTGCGAAGGCGATGATCACCAGCCAGGGCACGCCCAGCACCTCGCCGTTGCCGATGAAGGCGAAGGGCAGCTGCGGGTTGAACACGGTGGTGTCGTTGCCGAGCAGCCGCGCGATGCCGCGCACCGCGGTCAGCGAGCCCAGCGTCACGATGAAGGGCGGCAGTTTGACGAAGGCGATCAGCACCCCGTTGATCAGGCCGAACAGCAGCCCGCAGGCCAGGCCGGCGGCAATGCCGAGCATGCCGAACTCCGGCACGTTCGACACCAGCATTGCCACCACTGCGGAGGCCGCGAGGATCGAGCCCACCGACAGATCGATGCCGCCGGTGAGGATCACGAAGGTCATGCCGGCGGCCAGCACGATATTGATCGAGGCCTGCTGCGTCATGATCGACAGGTTCTGCAGGCTGAAGAAGTTGTCGCTCGCGAAGCTGAAGCCGATGCACAGAAGCACCAGCACCGGCAGCATGCCGAGCGCACGCATGATTTCGCGGCCGGAAGCGCCGCTAAGCGCGCGGGGCAGGGCGGGGTTGGCCGGCGCCGGGAAGGCGGGGGAGGTCTGCTTGCTCATGGGGATGTCTCCTGTTGCGCCGTCTGTCTCAGTGCAGCACGGGCGCGTGGGTGGCGGCCGCGCCGGTGGCGAGCGCGACGATGTTTTCCTGGGTGATGGGCAGGCCGCTCGCGCCGCCCACCTCGCCGACGAGATGGCCTTCGCGCATCACGATCACGCGGTCGCAGATACCCACCACCTCGGCCAGTTCGCTCGAGATGACGAGCACCGCGACGCCGCGCCGCGCCAGCTCGTCGATCAGGCGGTAGATCTCGCTCTTGGCGCCGATGTCGACGCCGCGCGTCGGCTCGTCGAGGATCAGCACCTTCGGCGCGAGTTCGAGCAATCGGGCGAGCAGCACCTTCTGTTGGTTGCCGCCGGACAGCGAGCCGACGTTGACCCGCGCCGAGGGCACGCGGATCGACAGCTGCGCGATCGCGTCGCGCGCGCGCTGGGCGGCGCGCTTGCCGTCCATCACGCCGCCGGCGTTCGCGTCGCGCGGGCACACCATCACGTTGATGTTGTCGCGCACCGATTGGTCGAGAAACAGGCCCTGGCCCTTGCGGTCCTCGGTCAGGTAGAGGATGCCGGAGCGGATCGCGTCGATGGGCCTGGCGATCTTCAGCAGCGCGCCGCTGCCGTTGAGGGAGACTTCGCCGCCGGTGCTCGGATCGGCGCCGAAGATCAGGCGTGCCAGCTCGGTGCGGCCGGCGCCGACCAGGCCGGCCAGGCCGAGCACTTCTCCCGCATGCAGCTCGAAGCTGCAGTCGTGCACGCGCCGGCCGTCGCTGAGGCCGCGCACCGTGAGCGCCTTGTCGCCGGTGTGCTGGCCGTGGTGTTCCTTGCGGTAGAAGCCCGAGAGATCGCGGCCCACCATCATCTTCACCAGCTTGTCGCGCGAGAGCTCGGCGCGGGTCAGCGTGCCGACGTAGGCGCCGTCGCGCAGCACGGTGACCTCGTCGGCGAGCTCGTCGATCTCGTCCATGCGGTGGCTGATGTAGAGGATCGCCAGGCCTTCGTCGCGCAGGCGCTTGATCAGCGCGAACAGGCGGTCGGTCTCGTGGGTCGATAGCGGTGTGGTCGGTTCGTCCATCACCAGGATGCGGCAGTCGAAGTGCACCGCGCGCGCGATCTCGACCAGCTGCCGCTGCGCGATCGAGAGCGTCGCGACGCGGGTCGCCGGGCCGAAGTCGGCGCCCAGGCGCTGCAGCGTCGCCTCGCAAGCGCTGGCCATGCCGGCGCGGTCGACCAGGCCGCCGCGTCGCAGCGCCCGACCCATGTAGATATTCTCGGCCACGCTGAGGTTGGCCGCGAGGCTCAGTTCCTGGTAGATCACCGACACGCCGAGGTGCTTGGCCGCGAGCGGGCCGTCGATGTGGACCTGCTTGCCGTCGATCAGGATCTCGGCGCCGGGGTCGGGCATGTAGGCGCCCGACAGCACCTTCATCAGCGTCGACTTGCCGGCGCCGTTCTCGCCCATCAGCGCATGCACGTGGCCGGCGCTGGCGCGCAGCCGCACGTCCTGCAGCGCCTTGACGCCGGGGAAGGTCTTGGAAATCTTGCGCAGCTCCAGCAGCGCGGGGGGTGCTTCATGCATTCGCTGTCTCCGGGTGGCGGGGGCGTGAACGTCCGCGCAGCACGTCCGCGCGCGGCGAGAAGTTGAAGAACATCGGCAGGCTGGCCGCGCCGATCGCGCCGGCGTCGGCGCGGAAGCTGCCGCGCAGGATCCGCGGGGTCTGGCGCGCCTCGGGCGCGATCGCGCGCAGGCCTTCGTCGAGGCGCTTCATGAGCTCGTCGATCAGGCCGCTGTCGATGTCGCAGTCGATCACCACCACCGGCAGGTCCAGCACGGCCAGCGATGCGCGCGTCGAAGGCACCAGCGCATCGACGCAGTCGTCGAGCCATTCGCGCACCTCGGGCCGGCCGGACTTGACGCAGGCCTCGAGCTCGGCATGGCCGCGCACCGCGATGCCGTGGTGGCGCAGGTGGCGCGCCAGCGCGTTGAGCGAGGCGCGCGAGAGCAGGATGTCCCAGCGCCGGTCCGACACCGGGGCCGAGGCCAGGCGGCTGGGCGGCACCGGCATCAGGCCGAGGTCGGCCGCGTTGCCGGTGGGGCCGCGCAGGCTTTCGCCGCCGATCACCGCACCTGCGCCGAGTGCCGCGCCGATGAAGATGTAGAGGAAGTCGTTCTCCTCGCGGCCGATGCCGAAGAACAGCTCCGCGATCGCGGCCGCGTTGCCGTCGTTTTCCTTGAAGACGGGCTGGTCCACGGCGCGCGCGAGCATCGCGCCGAAGTCGACCTCGTCCCAGATGCGGAAGTCCGCCTTCAGGTCGAGTTCGCGCAGCCAGCTGCCGAGGTTGTAGGGCTGGGCCAGGCCGACGCCCATGAGCCGGCGGTGCTGCGCCGCGTCGAGCGTGGCCATCATGCGGCTCACGTCCTTGTGCACCAGCGCCAGCGCACGGTCGGGGTGGGGCAGCAGCAGGTCGTGCGCCGCACGGGCCAGGATCTTGCCGCCGAGGTCGATCATCACCGTCTCGATGCTGGTGCGGTCCAGCCGCACGCCGATGCCGTAGGCGCCTTCGGGATTGACGCGGTAGAGCCCGGCGGGCTGGCCGCGCTGGCCTTCCTGCCGGCGGCCCGCGGGTTCGATCAGCCGCGATTCCTCGAGCGACTGCACGATGCTGCCGACCGCCGTGTTCGTGAGCTGGGCCCAACGTGCCAGATCCGCCTTCGACGCCTCGCCGGCCCGGCGCAGCCGCTGCAGCAGGCTGCGCTCGTTGTAGAGGCGCAGGTTGACCGAGTTGGTGCCCCGACCGGGACCGGCTGTCGTCACTGGCTGTCTCCTGGCCCCGATGCCGAGGCGCAATTAATTAATTCAAGTTGAATAAATAGTAGAAGCAAGCGCCGGCGAGCCATCCAGGGTTAACCCGGAAAAATGCAAGAAAGTATGTGTTGGGGCCCGTTGCGCACGTCGTGAAGGGGTGCGAAAGCAAGACCGTATCGGTCAGGGCATCCTGTCCCGTGAACCCGGGGACAAACCCCGATTCCGCGCGAAAGTCGCACGAGATTGATCGATGATCGATCGAACCCCCTGTCCGCGACATTGCCGGCGCTCCGGGGGCGCACCTACAGTCGCCTCGCCCCTTCCCAACGGAGACACACATGAGCAAACCCCAGGAGCACGAGCCGCAAGGCCGGCACCAGTCGAAGAAGGCCGCCGCCAGCGGCTGGATCGGCTCGGCCCTCGAGTACTACGACTTCTTCATTTACGCCACCGCAGCAGCGCTGATCTTTCCGCAGATCTTCTTTCCCAAGGGCGATCCGAATATCGCCATCGTCGCCTCGCTCGCGACCTATGGCGTCGGCTACGTGGCGCGGCCGATCGGCGCCTTCTTCCTGGGCCACTGGGGCGACACCCACGGCCGCAAGCAGGTGCTGATCCTGTGCATGTTCCTGATGGGCTTCTCGACCATCGCCGTCGGCCTCTTGCCCACCTACGACCAGGTCGGCCTGCTGGCGCCGGTGCTGCTCGTGATCTGCCGCCTGGTCCAGGGCTTCGCGGTGGCCGGGGAAATCTCGGGCGCCAGCTCGATGATCCTGGAGCACGCGCCCTTCGGGCGCCGCGGCTTCTTCGCCAGCTTCACGCTGCAGGGCGTGCAGGCCGGCCAGATCCTGGCCGCGGCGGTGTTCCTGCCGCTCGCGCACTACATGCCGGAGGATGCCTTCAACAGCTGGGGCTGGCGCATTCCCTTCCTCTTGAGCTTCATCGTCATCGTCGCCGGCTACATCATCCGCCGCGAGGTCGACGAGACGCCCGCCTTCGCCGAGGAAGGCAGCAAGCAGCAGCGCCCGCGCTCGCCGATCGTCGACGCCTTCAAGTACAGCTGGAGGGACATGCTGCGCGTCGTGCTGATGGCGCTGATGAATGTGATCCCCGTGGTCGCCACCATCTTCGGCGCGGCCTACGCGGTGCAGTCCGCCTACGGCATCGGCTTCGCGAAGGACATCTACCTGTGGATTCCCGTGCTCGGCAACATCCTCGCGGTGCTGGTCATTCCATACGTCGGCAACCTCTCGGACCGCATCGGCCGCAAGCCGCCCATCGTCTTCGGCGCGCTGGCCTCGGGCCTCCTGGCCTTCGGCTACCTCTACGCGATCAGCATCAAGAACGTGCCGCTCGCGATCTGCATGTCGCTTTTGATGTGGGGCGTGGTCTACCAGGGCTACAACGCGGTGTTCCCGAGCTTCTACCCCGAGCTGTTTCCGACCCGCACCCGCGTCTCGGCGATGGCGATCTCGCAGAACATCGGCACCGCCGCCACCGCCATGCTGCCGGCGCTGTTCGCCACGGTGGCGCCTCCCGGCGCGGCCAACATCCCGCTGATCGTGGGCTCGCTGGCCTTCGGCATCACGGTCATCTCGGCACTCGCCGCGCTGAGCGCCCGCGAGACCTATCGCATCCACATGAACGACCTCGGCAATCCCGACGCGGCGCCCGTGCCGAAGCCGGAATACGAGCGCCTGCGCGAACAGACGCTGGCCGACGCGAGGATGGCGAAGGTCGCGGTCTGAAGGAAACCCCGTTCGCCCTGAGCTTGTCGAAGGGCTGCGCGTGGCTTCGACCCTTCGTCGAGCTCAGGGCAGGCCAGGCTCAGCCCGAACGGTAGTTGGCAGCGCGATCAGATCAGGTTGCGCATCGCCTGCGCCGTTTCGCGCAATACCGGGAGGACGCGGGCGACCGCGTCCTCGCTGCTTTCATGGCCCATGGGCATCGTGATGTTGAGCGCGCCCACCAGGTCGCCGTGCCGGTCGCGCAGCGGCACGGCGATGCCGCGCGAATTGAGGTCCAGCTGCTGCTCTGAGAGCGCCCACCCCTGCGCGCGGATGCGCGCGAGTTCGAGCTTCATGCGCTCCTTGCTCGCGATGGTGTGCGAGGTGAAGACGGTGAGCTCGTGCGTGGCCAGCCAGTGGCCGAGTTCCTCGTCGCCGCGCATCGCCAGCATCAGCATGCCCGAGGCCGTGACCTGCGCCGGCACCCGCGCGCCCAGTACGTAGCCGGTGCTCATGCTGCGGTTGGGGCCGTTGCGCGCGATGTAGACCACCTCGTCGCCGTCCATCACGCTCAGATACGCGATCTCGTGCGTGCCGGCGGCCACCCGCTGCAGAAAGGGCTGCACGATGCGCGGCAGGCGTGCCGATTCGAGGTAGGACTGGCCCAGGCGCAGCACCCGCGGCGTCAGCCAGAACAGCTTGCCGTCGCCCGCTACGTAGCCCATGTGCTGCAGCGTAAGCAGGTAGCGGCGCGCGGCGGTGCGCGTCATGCCGGTGCGCTGGCCGGCTTCGCTCGCCGTCATGCGCGGGTGGGCGTCGTCGAAGGCCTCGATGATGGACACGCCGCGCTCCAGGCCGGCGATCCAGTCGCGCTTGTCGAGTTCGGGTGGGGCGGGGCGAGTGTCGAGGTTCATTGAGGACAAACCCTGGAATCGTTCGATGATCGATCACTATAGAACGATCAACGCGCTATTCTCGCGCCACCGACTTGGATCGTGCAAGTGGGAACCCTACATTAGCGACCATTCCTGCCAAATTGCGCGATAGCCGAACAACTCCGAGCGAGACGCCATCATGTTCCCCTCCATTGCAGGCAGCACCGACCTTTACCTGCTCCCCGGCGATCCGGTGACCAACGTGCGCCTGCCGCGCATGTTCAACAGCGTCTTCGAGCGCTTCGGCATCGACGCGGTGATGGCGCCGGTGCAGGTGGCGACGCGCGACTTCGCCGTCTTCGTCAAGGCCGCCTTCCTCGCCAGGAACGTGCGCGGCATGGTGATCGCGCCGCCGCACAAGCCGCTGGTGGTGGACCTGCTCGACGGCGCCGGCCTGTTCGGCCGCGTCGCCGGCTCCGTCAACGTGGTGCGGCGCATCGCCAACGGCGAGCTCGAGGGCGATCTCTTCGACGGCGAGGGTCTCCTGGGCGCGCTGGACCACTACAACATCCCGTTCCGCGGCAAGCGCGTGCTGATCCTCGGTGCCGGCGTCAGCGCCGCGGCCATCGGCGTCGCGCTGGCCGAGGGCGGCACGGTCCACGGCGCCGAGCACATCGCCTTCCACGACACCTCGGCCGGCAAGGCAGCAGGGGTCGCGGCCAAGCTCGATGCCTTCTTCGACGCGACCACGGTCGCGGTCGACAGCAGCGATCCCGAAGGCTACGACCTGGTCATCAACGCCACGCCGATGGGCCTGAAGGAGGGCGACACCTTGCCGGTGGACGTGGAGCGCATGGACGCCCACGCGGCGCTGTTCGACATCCTGCTGCGCAACCAGCCCACGCCGCTGGTGCGCGCCGCCCGCGCGCGCGGGCTCAACGCGCAGGCCGGCTTCGAGATGCTGATCCAGCAGATGCCGTACTACCTCGACTTCTTCGGCCAGACGGCCGCGGCGCATGGTGTGCGCGACGACGCGCGTTTCCTGCGCGAGCTGATCTACCCAGCCGCAATGGCGGCCGAGATCGACGCCCCGCTGCGCTACCACTCCGACAGCGTGGCCTGAAAGGGCGCGCGCAAAGCATCATGGCCATCTCCCTCGACCGTTTCGGCTTCAACACCGTCACCATGGGCGGCGACCTCGGGCACAAGCTCGAATGCATGAAAGCCGCGGGTTTTTCCGGCGTTGAGCTGTGGGCGCGCGACCTGATCGCGCACCCCGCCGGCGTCGAGAAAGCGGCCGAACTGGTGAAGGCCAGCGGCCTCAAGGTCACCGACTTCCAGCCGCTGCGCGATTTCGAATGCGCGCCCGACGCCATGCGGCCGCACCGGCTCGAGATGGCGCGCGAACAGCTGCGCCAGATGGCGCTGGTCGGCGCCGACCTGCTGCTGGTGTGCTCCACCACCTCGCCGCTGGCCATCGACGATCCGGAGCGCGCGGCCGAAGACTTGCGCACGCTCGCGACGCTGGCCACGCCGCTCGGCATCCGCATCTGCTACGAGGCCCTGTCCTGGGGCCGCCACGTCAACCGCTGGCACCAGGCCTGGGACATCGTGAAGCGCTGCAACCGCCAGAACGTGGGCCTCAATCTCGATTCCTTCCACATGTCGGTGCACGGCGACGACACGCCCGAGACGCTCGCGCAGCTGGCCCAGGTGCCGGTCGAGAAGATCTTCCTGGTGCAGCTGGCCGACTACTTCTTCGAGTACAGCGACCGCCAGGCCGACATGATCGAGCTCGCGCGCCACCAGCGCCTGTTTCCGGGCGAAGGCCTGCACGACGTGCGCGACCTGGTGCAGCTGCTCGAGGACAAGGGCTACCGCGGCCACTACACCTTCGAGGTGTTCAACGACGACTATGTGAATTCCGACCCCATGGTGGTCGGCCAGCGCGCCATGAAGAGCGCGCGCTGGATTAGCGAGAGCCACGTGAGTACCAGCAATTCAACCCCAAGGAGACAAGCATGACCATCGTTCAGTCGCGTCGATTCGCGATCCAACTCATCGCCGCCTGTGCCGTGGCCGCGGGCGCTTCAGGCGCCTTCGCGCAGAACACGATCAAGATCGTCAACATCGTGGAGCTCTCGGGCGGCGGTGCGACCGCCGGCACCAACTTCAAGAACGGCGTCGAGCTGGCGGTGAAGGAGATCAACGCCTCGGGCGGCATCCTCGGCAAGAAGATCGAGTCGAGCACCAGCGACACGCAGAGCAATCCCGGCGTCGCCAAGGGCCTGACGCAGAAGGCGGTGGACAACGAGGTCTTCGCCATCTTCGGCCCCGTGTTCTCGGGCTCGATCATGGTCAGCATGGCCGAGAGCCGCCGCGCCGAGATTCCCAATTTCACCGGCGGCGAGGCGGCCAGCATCACGCAGCAGGGCAACAAGTACATCTTCCGCACCAGCTTCACGCAGACCACCGCGATGCCGAAGGTCGCGCGCTACATCGACCAGCAACTGAAGGCGAAGACGCTGGCCATGATCTACGTGAACAACGACTTCGGCAAGGGCGGCCTCGATTCGATGAAGAAGGCGCTGGCCGCCACGCCGGTGAAGATCGCGGCCGAGATCTCGACCGAGCCGGGCCAGATCGACTTTTCCGCCGCGGTGCTGCGCGCCAAGCAGAGCAATGCCGATGCGCTCTTCGCCTACAGCAACGAGGAAGAGTCGGCGCGCCTGCTGCGCGAGCTGCGCAAGCAGGGCTGGACCAAGCCGATCATCGGCGAGACCACGCTCACCGGTCAGAAGGTGATCGACCTCGCGGGCGAGGCCGCCAACGGCGCGATCGCGCACGTGGGGCTCACGGTCGACGCGCCGAACCCGGCCATCCGCGCCTTCCGCGCCAAGTTCGAGAAGGAGTACAAGTACGTCTCGGACCACAACGGCATGAAGGGCTACTCGGGCATCTACCTGTTGAAGGCTGGGATCGAGAAGGCCGGCAAGCTCGACCGCAAGGCCGTGGCCGCCGCGCTGCACGGCCTAAAGGTAAGCACTGCGCAGCAGCCCGGCGTGCTGATGGACGTCAGCGTCGACGCCAACGGCGACCTCGACCGCGAAAGCTTCATGGTGGAGGTGAAGAACGGCAAGCAGGAAGTGATCGCCACGCTGCCGGCCCTGGGCGCAGCCGCCAAGTAGCCCCACCATGACGGACTTCATCCAGCTCTTCTTGAGCGGGCTGGCCACCGGCAGCATCTATGCGCTGGCTGCGCTGGGCTTCACGTTGCTGTGGCAGGCCAGCGGCACCATCAACTTCGCGCAGGGCGAGTTCGTGATGCTGCCGGCCTTCGCGATGCTCGCCTTCATGTCCTTCGGCGCACCACTCTCGCTGAGTTTCGTGCTGACGATCGTGGTGGCGGTGTTCGTGCTGGGCTGGCTCTTCAAGCGCGGCCTGGTCGATCCGCTGTTCAAGTTCGGGATGATGCCGATCGTGGTGGCCACCATCGGCCTGTCGATCGCGCTGCGCAACGGCGTGCGCGCCGGCTACAGCGCCGAGGCCCATCCGTTCCCCAGCCTCTTCGCCGACAAGCTCTTCAACGTGGCGGGGGTCACCGTCACGATGGCCGACCTCGGCACCTTCGGGCTGGCGGTGGCGATCGTGCTGGCCACGCAGGCCTTCATCTCGAAGACCGTGACCGGCCGCGCGATGCAGGCCGTGGCGCAGAACACCGAGAGCGCGAGCGTGCTGGGCATCAACGTGCCGCGCATGATCTTCTACACCTTCGCCATCAATGCGGCGCTGGCGGTGGCGGCGGCGCTCTTGGTCACACCCACCTACCTCGCCAAGTTCGACATGGGCGAGGGCCTGGGCACCAAGGCCTTCTTCGCGGCCATCATCGGCGGCTTCAACAACTCGCGCGGCGCGCTGCTCGGCGGCCTGATCGTCGGCGTGGCGGAGAACCTGGCCTCGGCCTACATCTCGCCGGCCTACAAGGACGCGGTGGCGCTGGTCATCTTCATGGTCGTGATCCTGTTCAAGCCGCAAGGCCTGCTGGGCAAGAAAGAGGAGCGCAAGGTATGAAGAAGATGCACCTCGCGCTGATCGCCGTGGCTGCGGCCGCGCTGCTGATCGCGCCCAACTTCCTCAAGAACTACGGCATCTACCTGCTGAGCTACTGGCTGGTGTTCATCATCGCCACCATGGGGCTCAACCTGACGGTGGGCTATGCGGGCCAGAAGTCGCTGGGCCATGCGGCCTTCTTCGGCATCGGCGCCTACACGGTGGCGATCCTCATGAAGGCCGGCATCAGCTTCTGGCTGGGCCTGCCTGCGGCGGCGCTGCTGTGCTTCGCGGTCGGCCTGGTGCTGGGCTTTCCGGCGCTGCGCGTGCAGGCGATCTACCTCGCCTTCGCCACGCTGGGCTTCAACACCGCGATCTGGCTCTTGATGCGCAACGAGGAGTGGCTGACCGGCGGCACCTTCGGCATCAACAACATCCCGCGGCCCGAGCTGGCCGGGCTGTCGCTGGAGGGCAACCTGGCCTACTACTACTTCGTGCTCGCCGTCGCCGTGCTGCTCGCGCTCCTGCTGTGGGGCCTCCTGCGCTCGCCCTGGGGCAAGGCCTTCACCGCGCTGCGCGACAACCCGATCCGCGCCGAGAGCCTGGGGATCAGCGTGCGCAGCTACACCTTGCTGAGCTTTGCCATCGGCGCCGCCTATGCGGGCATCGCCGGCGCGCTGTTCGCCTCGCTGGTGCAGTTCATCGAGCCGGCGCCCTTCACCGTGGCGGCCTCGATCATGATGTACCTGATGGTGGTGGTCGGCGGCCCCGGCTACTTCTGGGGGCCGGTGCTGGGCGCGGCCGTCGGCGTGATCGTGCCCGAGTGGCTGCGCGACGTGCCGGGCGTGGCCGACTGGTACCTGCCGCTGTTCGGCGCCGCCGTGGTGGTGCTGATGGTCTGGCTGCCGGACGGCCTGCTCTCGATCCCCGATCGGATCCGGGCACGCCGCGAAGCGCGCGAGGCCTCGGCCGCGCGCTCCGCTGCTGCCGCGAGCATGGGAGCTGCCACATGAACGCCGTGCTTGCGGAAGCTATCGTGCCGGAGCAGCAAGTGGTGCCGGTTCTTCGCGTGACCGATCTCAGCAAGGCCTACGGCGCCATCCAGGCCGTCGGCGGCGTGAGCTTCGAGGTGCGCCCCGGCGAGATCTTCGGCGTGATCGGTCCCAACGGCTCGGGCAAGACCACGCTGTTCAACAGCATGCTGGGCCAGATCGCACCCGATGCCGGCCGCATCGAACTCAAGGGCGAGGACGTCACAAAGCTGGGTCCGCTCGAGCTCAACCGGCGCGGCGTCGGCCGCACCTTCCAGACGCTGCAGGTGTTCGGCAAGATGACGGTGCGCGAGAACCTGATCGTCGCGGCGCAGGAACACCAGGGCAGCATGTTCAGCCGCATGTTCGCGCCCGGCGACTCGGGCCTGGGGCCGAAGGCCGACGCGCTGATCGACCAGTTCCGCATCCGCCACGTCGCGAACAAGAAGGCCGGCACGCTCTCCTACGGCCAGCAGAAGCTGGTGGACATCGGCATGGCCTTCATGAGCGAGCCCGACCTGGTGCTGCTCGACGAGCCGTGCGCAGGCGTCAATCCCAGCCTGGTCGGCGGACTCTCGACCCTGCTGAAGGACCTGAATCGCACGCGCCGCGGCAGCTTCGTCGTGATCGAGCACAACATGGACTTCGTGATGGACCTGTGCCACCGCATCATGGTGATGGTCGAGGGCAAGGTCATGGCGATCGGCACGCCGGCCGAGATCCGCGCCAACAAGCAGGTGCTCGACGCCTATCTCGGGAATTGATCATGACCACCACCGACACCTGCATCGAATTCGACAACGTGCTGGCGGGCTACAAGGATTTCATGATCCTCAACAACCTGTCCTTCAAGGCCAGGCGCGGCAAGATCACGCTGCTGCTCGGGCCCAACGGCGCGGGCAAGTCGACCGTGCTCAAGACGCTGTTCGGCCTGCTCAAGGTGCGCAACGGGCGGGTCCTGCTCGATGGCGAAGACATCACCGGCGCCAGTCCCAAAGACCTGCTGGTGAAGCACGGCATTGCCTTCGTGCCGCAGGGGCGCAATCTGTTCGGCCAGTTGACGGCCTATGAGAACCTCGAGCTCGGCGGCATCACGCTGGGCATGAAGACCACGCACGAGCGCATTCCCGAAGTGCTCGAGCTCTTCCCGCGCGTGAAGGAGCGCATGAACAGCGCGGCTTCTTCGCTCTCCGGTGGCGAGCAGAAGCAGCTCGAGGTCGGCCGTGCGCTGCTGCTGCGGCCCAAGGTGCTCTTGATCGACGAACCCTCGATCGGCCTGTCGCCGATGGTGGTGCAGGACGTGTTCAGGCTGTTGCGCAAGCTTGCCGACCAGGGCACCACGGTGCTGATGGTCGAGCAGAACGTGAAGAGCGCGCTGAAGATGGCCGACGAGGCCATCGCGCTCGAATCGGGCCGGCTGGTGCTGCACAAGCCGGCCTCCGAACTGCTGGCCGATCCGAACATCGAACGCCTGTTCCTCGGCGGCGCGCATGCCGCCGCGGCGCCGGCCGCCACGGTCTGAGGAGAGGGAGCGATGGACAGGAAGCTGCGCCTCGCGATCGCCGGCGCCGGCCTGATCGGCCGGGCGCATTGGATGCGCATGGTCGCGAACAGCGCCTGCGAATTGATCGGCTTTGCCGACCCGTTCCCGAGCGCGACTGCGCTGGCGGCCGAGGCCGGCGTGCCGCTGTACCCGGACCTGGAAGCGCTGCTGGCCGCGGCGCGGCCCGACGGCGTGGTCCTGGCCACGCCGAACGCGCTGCATGTGCCCGGTGCACTGGCCTGCGTAGCGGCCGGCGTGCCGGCGCTGGTCGAGAAGCCGGTGGCCGATTCCGTGGCGGAAGCCGAGCGGCTGGCCGCGGCGGTGGAAGCCTCCAACGTGCCGGTGCTGGTGGGCCATCACCGGCGCCACAGCGCCGTTCTCGAAGCCGCGCGCGAGACCATCGCCGGCGGCCGCCTCGGCAAGCTGGTGGCCGTGACGGCCAGCGCCACCTTCCACAAGCCCGACGACTACTTCGAGACCGCCTGGCGCCGGCAGAAAGGCGGCGGGCCGATCCTGATCAACCTGGTGCACGAGATCGACAACCTGCGCGCGCTGGTGGGCGAGATCGTCGAGGTGCAGGCCTTCGCTTCCCATGCGGCGCGCGGCTTCGAGGTGGAGGACACGGTCGCTATCAACCTGCGCTTCGCCAACGGCGCGCTCGGGACCTTCATGCTGTCGGATGCTGCGGCCAGTCCGCGCAGCTGGGAGCAGACCTCGGGCGAGAACAAGGCCTACGACCGCCATGCGGACCAGGACTGCTACATCATCGCCGGCACGCACGGCTCGCTGCAGGTGCCCACCCTGCGCGTGCTCGAGTACACGGGCGCGGCCTCGTGGTTCAGCCCGATGGTACGCAGCAGGGTCGACATGCAAGAGACCGATCCGCTCGCGCGCCAGCTCGCTCATTTCTGCGCCGTGGTGCGGCGCGAAGTGCCGCCCCGTGTCACCGTGCGCGATGCCATGCGCACGCTGGCTGTCACCCTTGCGGTCGCCGAGGCCGCGCATACCGGCCTTCGGGTCGCAATCCCATCATGACGATTTCCGGAAAGACCACCCTCATCGCCCACCTCGGTTATCCGACCGAGAGCTTCAAGGCGCCGATGATCTACAACCCCTGGTTCGAACAGCAGGGCATCGACGCGGTGGTGGTGCCGATGGGCATCAAGGCCGAGGACTATGCGGCCGCCTTCGCGTCGCTGTTCCGGCTCACCAACATCCGCGGCGCGCTCGTCACCATGCCGCACAAGATCACGACCATGGACCTGGTTGACGAACTGACGCCGGCCGCCAGGATCGCAGGCGCCTGCAACGCGGTGCTGAAGCGCGCCGACGGCACGCTCGTGGGCGACCAGTTCGACGGCGCCGGCTTCGTGCGCGGCGTGCTGCGCAAGGGCCGCGCGCTCGAAGGCGCGCGCGTGCTGGTGTCGGGCTGCGGCGGCGTGGGCTCGGCGATCGCCGCCTCGCTGGCCGCGGCCGGCGTCGCGCAGCTTTCGCTCTTCGACGCCAACGCGGCGTCGGCAAAGGCCCTCGCGGGCCGGCTCACCACGCACTACTCGAAACTGGGCGTCGCCACCGGCTCCAGCGACCCCGCCGGCTACGACGTGGTGGTCAATGCCACGCCGCTCGGCATGAAGGAGAGCGATCCGCTACCCTTCGACGTCGATCGCATCGCGCCGTCCACCTTCGTCGGCGAGGTCGTGATGAAATCCGAGTACACCCCGCTGCTGCGGGCCGCACGCGACAAGGGCTGCGCGGTCCAGGTCGGCACCGACATGCTGTTCGAAATGATCCCTGCGTACCTCGAATTCTTCGGCTTCGGCACCGCGACGCCGGAAGACCTGCGGGCCGTGGCGCAGATCGCCTATTGAGCGCCTATCTGCCATGAGCATCTTCGAAGGCTTCCTCTCCACATCCGAAACCCTGGCCGCATTCAGCGACCACAACTTCGTCGGCGCGATGCTGCGCTTCGAGGCCGCGCTCGCGCGCGCGCAGGCAGCCGAGGGCCTCATTCCCGAATCGGCAGCGCATTCGATCGCCGGCAGCTGCAAGGTCGAGCTGTTCGATGTCGCCAAGATCGTGCGCGACAGCGGCCGCGCCGGCAGTGTGGCGATCCCGCTGGTCAAGAGCCTCAAGGAGGCGGTGGGTTTGTTCAATGCCGAGGCAGTGCCCTTCGTGCATTTCGGCAGCACCAGCCAGGACGTGATCGACAGCGCGATGGCGCTGGTCACGCGCGAGGCGGTGGCGTTGGTCGAGGCCGACCTGGTCAAGGCGGCCCAGGCGCTGCTTGCGCATGCCAAGCGGCATGCCGCGACGCCGATCCTCGCGCGCACGCTGATGCAGCCGGCCTCGGTCACGAGCTTCGGGCTCAAGTGCGCCGGCTGGGCCGCGCCGCTGGTGCGCAGCCGCGCGCGGCTGGCCGAGGCGGCGCGCCGCGCGCTGCAGCTGCAGCTCGGCGGGGCCGTGGGCACGCTGGCGCAGATGAAGGGGCACGGGCCGGCGGTGCGGCAGCGCATGGCCGAGGAGCTGGGCCTGGGCGACCCGGGCGCGACCTGGCACACCCAGCGCGACGAATGGATCGCGCTCGGCTGCGAGCTGGGCCTCATGGTCGGCAGCCTCGGCAAGATCGCGAAGGACATCGCGCTCATGGGCCAGTACGAAGTCGGCGAACTGGCCGAGCCCAGCGAGCCCGGACGCGGCGGCTCCTCGGCGATGCCGCACAAGCGCAACCCGGTGGCTTCGATGGTGGCGCTGGCGGCCGCGCAGCGCGCGCCGCAGCGCGTGGCCGCCTTGCTGGCCGCGATGCCGCAGGAGCACGAGCGCGCGCTCGGCGCCTGGCAGGCCGAGCTGGGCGAATGGCCCCAGTTGCTGATGTCCGCCCACGGCAGCGTGCGCGCGCTGGCCGGCGCCTTGCCCGGCCTGCAGATCGATGCCGCGCGCATGCGTGCCAACATCGACCGCTTGCGCGCGGAACTTCCGCGCGAAGCCGCAGACGAATGGTTTGATCCGGCGCTCGCCGAGCCGGCCGGCACGATCGCGCTGGCGCAGGTCAAGGCCTTGCAAACTCAACTCGACACACGAAACACCGCACGATGACTTCACCCGACTACGAAGCCGGTCTTCTCAACCGCCGCCGCATCCTCGGCGATGCCTGGGTCGACAAGTCGCTGGCCAACCGCAATGCCTTCAACAGCGAGTTCCAGGAACTGATCACGCGACATGCGTGGAACGACATCTGGGGCCGCCCGGCATTGGGCGACAAGACGCGCCGCTTCATGGTGCTGTCGATGATGCTGGGCATCCACGCGTACGAAGAATTTGCGATGCACGTGCGCGCCGCGCTCGACGGCCCGCCCGAATCGCGGCTTTCGCCCGAGGAGATCAAGGAAGTGATCATGATGGCCGCCATCTATTGCGGCGTGCCGGTGGCCAACCACGCCTTCGGCATCGCCACCGGCATCCTGCGCGAGAAAGGCCTGCTCGAAGAGCCCAAAGGAAATCCATGACCCGTTTGAATGTCATTCGCGAGGGCGAAGGCCCGATCGTCGTGCTGAGCCATGCGCTGGGTTGCGACCTGCACATGTGGGACGAGGCGGCCGCGGTGCTGGCCCGTGCCCACACCGTGCTGCGCTACGACCACCGCAACCATGGCGGCTCGGAAGTGGTGCCCGGTGCGTTCAGCCTGCAGGCGCTGGCCGATGACGCGGCGGCCCTGATCGAGCGCGAAGCCGAGGGCGAGCCGGTGCACTTCGTCGGCCTCTCGATGGGCGGCATGACCGCGCAGGCGCTGGCGCCGAAATATCCGCAGCTGCTGAAGAGCATCGTGATCGCCAATTCGTCGGCGCACTACCCCGACCAGGCGCCCTGGCGCACGCGCGTCGAGACCGTGCAGGCCCAGGGCGTGGCCGCAATCGCGCCCGGCGCCCTGGCGCGCTGGCTCACGCCGGCGTACGTGGCCACGCCGGAAGGCACCGAGGCCGCGCGCCGCCTGAACGACACGCTGGTCGGCACCGACGCCGCCGGCTACATCGCGAGCTGCGACGCGGTGAGCGCGATCGATTTCCGCGAGAGCAACCGTGCGTTCACCACGCCCACGCTGGTGATCGCCGGCCTGCGCGACGAGGCGACGCCGCTCGCGATGTCCGAGGCGATGGTTGCCGCCATTCCCGGCGCGCGCCTCGCCACCATCGACGCCGCGCACCTGAGCGCGGTCGAGCGGCCGGTGGAATTCAGCCAGTTGCTGATCGATTTCTGGCGCAGCCTCTGACAGAAAAGGAACATCCATGACCGCCCGCCTCAAGATCGATTTCGTCTCCGACGTGTCCTGCCCCTGGTGCGCCGTCGGCCTCGGTGCCCTCGAAGCCGCGCTCGAACGTGTGGCGCCCGAGATCAGCGCCGAACTGCACTTCCAGCCCTTCGAACTCAATCCGCACATGCCGCGCGAAGGCCAGGACGCCTTCGAGCACCTGAACCAGAAATACGGCTCTTCGCGCGAGCAGCAGGCGCAGGCGCGCGAAGCGATCCGTGCCCGCGGCGCGGCGGTGGGCTTCAAGTTCCGCGAAGAAGGCCGCTCGCGCGTCTACAACACCTTCGACGCGCACCGCCTGCTGCACTGGGCCGAGCTCGAGGACGGGGCCAAGCAGGTGGCGCTCAAGAAGGCGCTGCTCAAGGCCTGCCACACCGACGGCGAGAACCCCTCCGACCCCGAGCTGCTGGTGCGCCTGGCCGCCGAAGCCGGCCTCGACCCGCAACGGGCGCGTGCCATTCTCGGGAGCGACGAATACGCAGCGGAAACCCGCGAGCGCGAGCGCCTCTACACCGATGCCGGCATCCACTCGGTGCCCGCCATCATCATCAACAACAGGCACCTCATCTCGGGCGGCCAGCCGGTGGAAGTGTTCGAGCGCGCACTGCGGCAGATCGCCGGTGCCGAGCCGGCCGCCACCGCCCTGGCCTGAGCGCCGCGCGGCCGATTCGCTCGCGGAAAAGGAAAGGTGATGGATGGCGAACAGCAGTTTTTTCCAAGTTCGCAGCGCGTGTCGTCTCTAAGCTCGCCCTCATGCAATCCATCGAAGCCCGGAAGCGGGCAGAAACTTTTTATCGACTGCACGCCGGCCCGGGCGCGCTGACCCTGGTGAATGCGTGGGACGCCGTCAGCGCCCATGTTGTCGAGCGTGCCGGCGCGCGGGCCATCGGCACCACGAGCGCCGGCATGGCCTGGTCGCTCGGCCATGCGGATGGCGAGCAGATGCCTGCCGGCGAACTGATCGCCGCTTGCGCACGCATCTGCCGCGTGGCCAGCGTTCCGGTCAGCGTCGACATCGAGCGCGGCTTCGGTCGCAGCACCGAAGAAGTATGTGCCGTGGTTCGCGCATTGATCGACATGGGCGTCGTCGGCGTGAACATCGAGGACGGCGTGCTTCCCGGGACGCAACGCCTGGCGCCCCCGGAAATCCTGTGCGAACGCATCGACGCGCTGCGCAAGACGGCCGCGCAGATGGAAGCGCAGTTGTTCATCAATGCGCGCACCGACACCTACTTTGTCGCCAATGACGATGCGGCGGCGCGCTACGAAGACACCGTGCGTCGGGCGCAGCGGTACGCCGCGGCGGGTGCCGACGGCATCTTCGTGCCCGGGATGGATCGCGCCGAGGAAGTGGCGCGCTTCGTGCGCGCTGTTTCCTTGCCGGTGAATGTCTACGCGGGCTACGCCGGGGCGCTTCCCGTGGACGCGGCCACGCGCGCCGGTGCGCGGCGCGTCAGCCTGGGCTGCGGTCCCTTGCAGGCTGCGCTCGCCTTGCTTCGCCGCGTTGCCGCCGAGGCATTCGACGAAGGGCGTCATGACGCGATGAGCGCAGACATGCTCTCGGCGCGCGAAGTCAACGGACTCTTTTCATAGGCTTTTCTGCAGCATGCCGATCAGCCGCGCCAGCGCCATGGACGGCGTGCCGCGCCAGACCAGGTGGGTGCGGCTGGTCCGGATGCGTTCGGGCAGCGCGTGCTGGCGCACGTCGGCCGTCGCGCGCAGGGCCTTGAGCACCGAGACCGGCACGATGGCGAAACCCGTGCCCGCGGCCACGCAGGCGATCATGGCCTGGTAGGAGGAGAACTCCAGCGAACGGACCGGCGTGACGCCGCCCTTGCCCAGCCACTGCTCGAGCAGGCGGCGGTACGAGCAGCCTTGCGCGAACGCGATCAGCGTGGCGCCGGCGAGGTCGCCCGGTCGCGTGACGGAGGCCACGCTGCGCGCGGTGACCAGCACCAGTTCTTCCTCGAATACCGACATCGTCTCGAACCCCGGCGCGGAGAAAGGCTCGGACACGAAGGCCGCTTCGACCTCGAAGGCGTTCACCCGTTTCAGCAGCGCGCCCGTGGTACCGGTGACCAGCTCGACCACCACGCCCGGGTAGAGCTTGTGGAAGCGCGAGAGCACCGGCGCGAGCCGGCTGCCGGCCGTGCTTTCGAGCGAACCCAGCTTGAAGGTGCCCAAGGGCAGGTCGCTGCGCAGCTCGCTCTCCGCCTCGTCGGCCAGGCGCAGCAGGCGGTCGGCATAGGGCAGCAGCTTGTGGCCGGCGGGCGCCAGCGCGAGCGAGCGGCCCTGGCGCAGGAACAGCTTGTGGCCCAGCCGCTCTTCGAGCTGCTGGATGCGGGTCGTGATGTTGGACTGCACGCGGTTGAGCTTGCCCGCCGCGCGGATCACGCCGCCCTCGGCCACCACGGTGCGAAAAATCTCCAGGGAGTCCAGGTCGATCGTTCTCATATGAAGAATGATTGTTCTCGATAATTCATTTGTGGAGCATCCGCATTCTGCGTCTAATAGCGACCCATGTCGAACCCTTTGATCACCGCACCGCAACCGTCTTTCATCGCGGTCTGCACCGCGGGCCTGCTCGCGCTGGCGATGGCGATGGGCATCGGGCGCTTCGCCTTCACGCCCATGCTGCCGCTGATGATCCGCGCCGGCAGCGCCGACGTGGCAGCCGGCGGCTGGCTCGCCGCGGCCAACTACGCGGGCTACCTGCTGGGTGCGCTCACCACTGCGCGCGTCCCGCTGTCGCCGCAGCGCGTTGGACTGCTGGCGCTGGCCGCGATTGCGCTGTCGACCGCGGCCATGGGCTGGACCGGCTCGCTCGCGCTCTGGCTGTTGCTGCGCTTCATCGCCGGCGTGGCGAGTGCCTGGGCGCTGGTGAGCACCAGCGTCTGGTGCCTGGTCTGGCTGGCGCGTTTCGATCGGCCCGCAGGTCCCGGCCTGCTGTATGCCGGGGTCGGCGCCGGCATCGCAGCGGCCGGTCTCTATTGCTGGCGTGCGGGTACGGCCGGCCTGGCACCCGATGCGCTGTGGCTGCAGCTCGGCGCGCTGGCGCTGGTGGGCCTGCTCGCGGTGGCAGCGCTGATGCCGCGCGGCGCGATCGTATCGGCAGCGCCCGCGAATGCTGCCGCAACGGCACCGGCCGGCGGCGTCTCATGGGGCCTGGTGATCTGCTACGGCATCCTCGGTTTCGGCTACATCCTGCCGGCCACCTTTCTGCCGGTGCTGGCGCGCGCGGTGGTCGACGATCCGGCCGTCTTTGGCGCCGCCTGGCCGGTGTTCGGCGCGGCGGCCGCAGTGTCGACGCTGCTCGCCAGCGTGGTGCTGGCGCAGGTTGCGCGCCGCCACGTGCTGGCCGGGAGCCACGCATTGATGGCGCTGGGCTGCCTGCTGCCGGTGCTGCACCTGTCGGCCTTCACGGTGCTGCTGGCCGCGCTGCTGGTGGGCGGCACCTTCATGGTCGCGACCATGGCCGGGATGCAGGAGGCGAGGGCGCGCACCGTGGGCGATCCGACGCGCGCGCTGGGCCGCATGACAGCGGCCTTCGCCATCGGCCAGATGGCCGGGCCGGTGCTCTCGTCCGCACTGAGCGGCAGCGCGCAAGGCTTCGGCGGCCTCTTCAGCGCGCTGGCCGTGGGTGCCGTGGCGCTGCTCGGAAGCGCATGGTGGCTGCTTCGCGCGCGCATGATCCCCGTCTCTCTCCATTGAAGAAAGGAATCCCTCCATGTTCGAACAAGGCCATACCCGTCCCTGGGCCGAGCGCCTGCCGATGCCGGCGGCCGACGCGATGTCGCAGGCGCAGCGCGCCGCCGCCCAGGCGCTGATCGATGGTCCGCGCAAGGCGGTCTTCGGTCCCTTCATCCCCTTGCTGCAAAGCCCGGTGCTGATGGAGCGCATCGGCAGCCTCGGGGAGTACCTGCGCTTCGACAGCCAACTCGATGCGCGCGTGCGCGAGCTCGTGACCTGCGCGGTCGCGCGCCACGTGGGCAACCAGTTCGAGTGGGTGCTGCATGCGACGGCGGCGGTCAAGGCCGGTGTCAGTGCCGAGGCCATCGAAGCGCTGCGCCTCGGCCGGCGCGCGGCACCGTTGGCGCAGGACGAGCAGCTCGCGCTCGATCTCGCGCTGGAGCTGCTGCACCACCACGGCGTGAGCGAGCCGACCTACGCCGCGGCCGAGGCCCGCTTCGGCAAGCAGGCGGTGGTCGAACTCAGCGCGCTGGTGGGCTATTTCACGATGGTCTGCTGGGTGATGAACGTGGCGCACACGCCGGTCAAGGGGGCCGAGGGGCAGCCGGGGCTGGAGGCCTTTCCGCTCTAGTCCTTGCCGCCATTGATCACTTTATGGCCTTCAAGTCGATGAAAATAAATCGCTTTTAGAAACGGGTGCTCGCTTCGAGAATTTGCGCCAACGCAACCTTCCCGAAAGCTCCCGATGAAATTTCGACTCTCATTGACCTTGGGCCTGAGCGCCGCGCTGCTGTGTTCCACCGCGCTGGCTCAAAGCGACACGCTGAGCAAGATCAAGGCGAATGGAAGCATTTCGATCGGTGGCCGCGACAGCCAGATCCCGTTCTCTTACAAGCCCGCCGGCGGCGGCGATCCGGTCGGCTTCACCAACGACATCTGCCTGAAGATCGTGGATGCGGTCAAGGCCAGGCTCGGCATGCCCAACCTGGAGGTGCGCTACACGATCCTGACCTCGACCAACCGCATCCCGCTCTTGACCAACGGCACCGTCGACCTCGACTGCGCGACCACCACGAACACGGTCCAGCGCCAGCAGCAGGTGGCCTTCGCCCCGAGTCATTTCGTCACCAGCATCACGGCCGCGGTGAAGAAGGACTCCGGCATCAATTCGCTGGCCGAGCTGAATGGCAAGACGGTCTCGACAGTCGCAGGCAGCACCGGCGTCCAGCTTCTGCGCGCCTATCGCAAGTCCGGGAACATCGAGGTCCAGGAAGTGGCCGCGAAGGACACGGCGGATGGATTCCTGCTCCTCGCATCCGACCGCGCGGCCGCCTACATCCTCGACGACGTGCAACTGGCAGGCCTGATCGCCACGTCGCCGAAGCCGGGCGACTTCAAGATCCTCACGGCGGAGTCGCTGCGCCAGGAACCCTACGGCATCATGTACCGCAAGGACGACCCGCAGTTCAAGGAACTGGTGGACAAGACGGTGACCGACCTGATGAAGTCGGGCGCCATCGAGCAGATCTATGCCAAGTGGTTCATGAAGCCGATCCCTCCGACCAATGCGAACCTGAATTTCCCGATGACCGAGGCGGTGAAAGAGGTCTACAAGAACCCCAACAACAAGGGCGTGTGAGACGACGGCTCGTGCGTGGCCGGTGTCATCCCTTGACGGCCTGAAACATCCGGGTGAAGTCGCAGCACGACTGGGCCAGCATGATGATCGATGCCAGCAGCGAACTCCGGTGCTCGCCCTTGTACATCGCGACGTAGGTGACGGGCGGCAGGGCGGGCGTCACCTTGATCAGCGCAAGCGACCCTTCTTCCAGCATCTGGCTGACCGCTTCCTTCGGCAGGTAGCTCACGCCCAGGCCGGATATCGTCAATCCGATCAAGGCCACCAGGTTGTGGATGACGATGGGGTTCGAAGGCTGGACGCCCAGATCCTTCATCCAGCTGTCGTAGAGCAGACCCGTCCCGGATTTCACGCCCTGGATCAGCATGCGGTGGCTCGCCAGTTCGTGCAGGCGGATCGCCTTGCTGCTCTTGACGAGGCCCGGCTTGCACATCCAGGCACTCTCGACCTTGCCGATCGCCTTCTTGGGAATCCGCGTATCGACGAATGCATCGGGCACGACGATCAGGTCCAGTTCGTCTGCCAGCACCTTCTCGCGCAGGTTGACGCTGCTGTCCACGTCCGGCTCGAGGGTGACCTTGGGGTAGTGCTCCTGGATCAGCTCGACCCAGCGCGGCAGCCAGGTCATCGCCGTGAGTTCGGTGACGCCGATGCGAACGCGGCGTTCGATCACGTCGACCCGGCTGAACTGCTCGACCGCGGCATCGCGCTGATCGAGCAGCTTCTTGGCCAGCACGAACATCTCCTCGCCCTTGTCGGTGAGACGCGCGGAACGCTGGCTGCGATCGAACAGCTCGGTGTCGAACACCATCTCGAGTTCGTGGACCCGCTTGGACACCGCCGACTGCGAGGTGTGCAGCTTGTGGGCGGCCAGCGCGAAGCTGCCCAGTTCGCCGATCCAGTACAGAGCCTCAAGCTGCTTGAAAGTCATCATCATCGAGGCCTCTTTTTCTCATCGAATCGTATCGAAAAATATCGCTTTTGGAAATCTTTGGCCGCTTCGAAAATCAACTCTTGCCGAACCATGGAACACCAGAATGAACATCGCTGAAGGCGAACTCTTTTCCGACGCATTGATGAAGGAGGTGAAGAGCCGCTTCCACTACGTCGACCACGACATGAATGGCCGCGAACGTCTCTTCTTCGACAACGCAGGAGGGTCGTTCCGATTGAAGGCCGCCGTCGATCAGTTCGCCCGCATCGACGCCCTGCCGGATTGCCCGGAGCGCATCCACGAACTCGCGATCTTTCTGCAGGAGGTCCAGGTCAGGGGAACGGAAGACCTTCGCACGATCCTGAATGCCAAGAGCGGCAGCGTCTACGCCTCCCTCACGGCCTCGAGCGGGATGTTCGACATGGTCCGCGCGGTCGCCGAGAACATTCCCGGCACGAACATGGTGACGACCGTGCTCGAGCATCCGTCCTCCTTCGACGCCATGTCCCTCTACGCCGAGCGTACGGGCAAGGAGCTGCGGGTCGCGAAGTCCAACCCTGCCACCGGCGGGATCGATGTGGAAGAGATCGTCGGCCTGGTCGACGAGAACACCTCCTTGCTGAGCGTGATCTATGCGTCCAACATCTCCGGCGCCAAGCTCGACATCCACGAGATCGTGAAGCAGGCGCGCGCCGTCAAGCCGGACCTGTACATCGTCGTGGATGCCGTGCAGCACGCGCCGCACGGCCTGATCGATCTGCAGAAGACGCCGGTGGACGGCCTCAACATCGCGCCCTACAAGTTCTTCGGCTGCAGGGGATCGGGCATGTCGTGGCTGTCGGAACGCGCCTCGGTCCTGCCGCACCACAAGCTGGCCGGCAAGAAGAAGGACTTCTGGGATCTGGGCAGCGCCGCGCCCTGGCAGTTCGCCGTCGTGACCGAGATCGTGAACTACGTGTGCTGGCTCGGCGGCCGGTTCATTGCGAGCGACGACCGGCGCACCCTTTTCGCCAGCGGCATTCAGAGCATCGAGCTGCACGAACGTGCCCTGCTCGCGCGCATGCTCAACGGCAGCGAGGGCATCGCCGGCCTGCGCCGGATGGACGGCGTGAAGGTATTCCTCGACCACGAAGACCTGACGAAGCGCGACCTGATCCTGGCCATCGGCATCGAGAATCTCGAGCACGCCCAGGCCGTGCGCGAGTACGAGAAGCGCGGGGTCATCGTCTATGAACGCGTCGCGACGAGCCTGTACTCGAAGCGGATGCTGCATTCCTTCGGCCTCGAAGGGGCCGTGCGCGTGTCGCCGCTGCATTGCAATTCGGCCACGGACATCGACCGTTTCCTGAAGGTCACGCGCGAGATCAGCGAGGCATTTGGTCAGGTTCGCGCACGGGTTGCATAGGCACAATGGCGGCCCGCCGCGGGCCAGGGTCTGCGAACATCGGCCCCCCGCGTCCGCCGCCTCATGCTCGACAAACGCTTTTTCCCGCGCCAGACGGTCGCTTCCGGCGGCAACCGCTGGGACTGGGCCTTGCTGCCGCTGGTGCTGGCGCTGCTGTTCGCGCTGGCCTGGGGCGGCTCGCAGATGGTGCGGCCCTACGAGCTGGGGGAGGCGCTGCCGATCAGCCTCGACCCGTGGATGCTGCCGTACTACCTGCTGCGCACGACGCTGCGCATGTTCCTGGCCCTCTGCGCATCGCTGATCTTCAGCTGCATCTTTGCCGCGCTGGCTGCCAAGTACCGCGCGGCGGAGCGGGTGCTGGTGCCGGTGCTCGACATCCTGCAGTCCATTCCGATCCTCGGCTTCCTGTCGATCACCGTCACCGGCTTCATCGCGCTCTTCCCGGGCAATCTGCTCGGCGTGGAGTGTGCGGCGATCTTCGCCATCTTCACCTCGCAGGCCTGGAACATGGCCTTCAGCCTGTACCAGTCGCTGCGCACCGTGCCGGCGGAACTGCGCGAGGCGGCGGCGGTGTTCCAGCTCTCGGGCTGGCAGCGCTTCTGGCGCCTCGAGCTGCCGTTCGCGATGCCGGGATTGCTGTGGAACATGATGATGTCGATGTCCGGCGGCTGGTTCTTCGTCGTCGCCTCCGAGGCCATCTCGGTGTCAAACCAGAGCATCAAGCTGCCGGGCGTGGGCTCCTACATCGCGACGGCGATCGAGGCGCGCGACCTGGGCGCCATCGGCTGGGCGATCGGCGGCATGCTGGTCGGCATCGTGCTCTACGACCAGCTGTTCTTCAGGCCGCTGATCGCCTGGGCCGACAAGTTCCGCTTCGAGGAGGGCGGCGGCGAGGATGCGCCGCGCTCCTGGCTCCTGACCTGGCTGCGCCGCACCGACAGGCTGAAGCACATCGCGCTGCGTTTCGTGCGGCTGCTCGAACGCTCGCTGATGTTCTTTCGGCGCGACCATGACGGCACCTCGATCAAGGCCCGCCCGCGGCCGCTCAACCCTGCCGTGGCGCGCGTGTGGGACGCGACGCTGGCCGCGGCCGTGCTGCTGGCGGCCGCCTGGCTCGTGCGCTTCATCCATACCGAGGTCGGCTGGTCCGAGGTCGTGCACGTGTTCGTGCTGGGGCTCTACACGCTGGCGCGCGTGCTGGTGCTGATCGCGCTGGCGGCGCTGGTGTGGGTGCCGGTCGGCATCTGGGTCGGCATGAATCCGCGCTGGGCCGAGCGGCTGCAGGGCGTGGCGCAGTTCCTGGCCGCGTTTCCGGCCAACCTCATGTTCCCGGTGGCGGTGCTGTTCATCGTGCGCTGGCACCTGAATCCGAACATCTGGCTGGCGCCGCTGATGGTGCTGGGCACGCAGTGGTACCTGCTCTTCAACGTGATCGCCGGCGCGTCGAGCGTGCCGACCGAGCTGCGCTATGCAGCCCGGAATCTGGGCCTCGGCGGCTGGCTGCGCTGGCGGCGCTACCTGCTGCCGGCCGTGTTCCCGAGCTTCGTCACCGGCGCCATCACGGCCAGCGGCGGCTCCTGGAACGCCAGCATCGTGGCCGAGTACGTGACCTGGGGCGACACCACGCTGCAGGCTGCGGGCCTGGGCAGCTACATCGCCCACATGACGGCCATCGGCGATTTCCCGCGCATCGCTTTGGGCATCGGCGTGATGTGCGTGTTCGTGATGGGCATGAACCATTTCGTCTGGCGCCGGCTCTACGAACTGGCCGAAAACCGGATGCATTTCTGATCTGCAAGGAGGAACAAGCATGGCCGAAGCCATCGTTGAACTGAAGGGCGTTCGCAAGTCCTTCCGCTCCGCCGACGGTGCCGCGCGTCCGGTGCTCGAGGGCGTGGACTTCCGGCTCGCCGAAGGCGAGATCGTCGCGCTGCTGGGCCAGTCGGGCTCGGGCAAATCGACGCTGCTGCGCATCCTGGCCGGCCTCATCGGCGTGGACGGCGGCGGCGTGCGCTACCGCGGCCAGCCGCTGTACGGTCCGGCGCGCGGCATCGCGATGGTGTTCCAGTCCTTCGCGCTGTTCCCGTGGCTCACGGTGCAGCAAAACGTGGAGCTGGGGCTGGAGGCGCGCGGCGTCGAGCCGGCCGAGCGTGCGCGGCGTGCTGCTGCGGCCATCGCGCTGATCGGCCTCGCGGGCTTCGAGGGCGCCTTGCCGCGCGAGCTCTCGGGCGGCATGCGCCAGCGCGTGGGCATCGCGCGCGCGCTCGTGGTCGAGCCCGAGGTGCTGCTGATGGACGAGGCCTTCTCCGCGCTCGACGTGCTGACCGGCGAACGCCTGCGCGACGACATCCTGCAGCTGTGGGACGGCGGCGCCATGCCGACCAAGGCGATGCTGGTCGTTTCGCACAACATCGAGGAAGCGGTGCTCATGGCCGACCGCGTGCTGATCTTCGCCAGCGACCCGGGCCGCGTGCGCGCCGAGCTGCCGATTGCGCTGCCGCGTCCGCGCGACGGGGAAAGCCTGGAAGTGCGCGCGCTGATCGACGAGGTCTACATGCTCATGACCGGCGCCGACGCTGCCGAGCGCGCGCGCGAGGAGCCGCTGCACATGCACCTGGGCGACCGGCTACCCGATGCCGACGTCGGGCGCATGGAGGCCCTGCTCGAGATGCTGGTCGAAGACGACCGGCAAGGCCGCGCCGACCTGCCGCAACTGGCGGAAGAAGCCGAACTCACCGACCAGGAACTGCTGCCGCTGGCCCAGGCGCTGGCGCTGCTCGGCTTCGCGCAGCTGGCCGATGCCGACCTGCACCTCACGCCGCTGGGACAGCGCTATGTGGAGGGTGCGCACACGCTGCGCCGGCAGCTCTTCGGCCAGCAGCTGCTGGCCCACGTGCCGCTGGCGGCGCACATTCGCCACAGCCTGGAGCAGGCCCCATCCGGGGAACTGCCCGAAGAGCCGTTCCTGCATTTGCTGAGCGAGAGCCTGGACGCCGTGGAAGCCGAACGCGTGCTGCGCACCGCGATCGAATGGGGCCGTTACGGCGAGGTGTTCGAGTACGACTTCCACACCGGCCTGATCCACCTGCCGGAGGGCGGCGAGCCCTAGACCTCGGCGTTCACAGGACGTTACCAGTGTGGTGCCTGCCGCTGGGCGCGAAATGGCGTCCAATGACGGGGCTCATGAAAGGAGATGCTTCCATGCCCGAACGCGAGAGCGCAGATTTCAGGCCCGCACGCGAAACCTCGCTGTGGATCGTCGTCGTCCTCGTCGTGCTGGCGCTGGCCGCCGGCGCAGTCTGGTGGCGCTGGTCGAAGCAGCAGGCCGCGCCGGCCGAAGCGCCGCCGGTTGCCACGGCGCCGCAGCCGGATGCGCCGGCACTGGCCGCTCCACCGCCGGCCGCATCCACCGAGCCGCAGCATCCGGTCGACGCCACCGCCGACGCGGACCTGCCCAAGCTCGACGATGCCGATGCGAAGGTGCGTTCGGCGCTCACCGAGCTGCTCGGCGGCAAGGCCGTCGCGTCCTTCCTGCAGGCCGACGGTTTCGTGCGCCGCTTCGTCGCCACGGTCGACAACCTGCCGCGCGACCAGGCGGCCGCGCGCATGTGGCCGGTGCAGCGCACGCCGAAGCGTTTCGAGGTCAGCGGCAGCGGGGAGGCGCGGACCATCAGCCTCGACAACGGCGCGCGCTACACGCCCTTGGTGCTGTTCGTCGAATCGGTGAACACGCAGCGCGCGGCGGCGCTCTACGCGAAGCTCTACCCGCTGTTCCAGCAGGCGTACGAAGAACAGGGCTATCCGGGCCGCCACTTCAACGACCGGCTGGTGGCGGTGATCGACCATCTGCTGCAGGCGCCCGAACCCGCCGGGCCGCTGGCAGTGAAGCTGGTCGAGATCAAGGGCGACGGGCCTTCCGATCGGCCTTCGACGCACTACGAGTTCGCCGACCCGAGGCTCGAGAACCTCTCGGCCGGCCAGAAGGCGCTGATCCGCACCGGCCTGGTCAACGAACGCCGGCTCAAGGCGAAGCTGCGCGAACTGCGCGGCCAGGTCGCCGGCGGCGCGCTGGCGAAGAAGAACTAGTGTCAACCTAGGGTGGGCTGCCCGAGCAGGCCAGCGCCCGCATCAGGAGCAGCTTGCGCTCGCGCGCGTTGCGCGTGAGCGATGCCGCGTGCTTGAACTCCGCGCAGGCCTCGGCCTTGCGGCCCAGCTTGGCGAGCAGGTCGCCGCGCACGCTCGGCAGCAGGTGGTAGCCCTTGAGTTGCGGCTCGGCGCGCAGCGCATCGACCAGCTCCAGGCCCACGGCCGGGCCGAAAGCCATCGAGAGCGCGACCGCGCGATTGAGCTCCACGATGGGCGAGGGCGCGAGCTGCGACAGCGCTTCGTAGAGCGCTGCGATGCGCGTCCAGTCGGTTTCCTGTGCGGTGCGCGCGCGCGCATGGCAGGCGGCGATCGCGGCCTGCAGCGCATAGGGTCCGAGCGCGCCGCCCAGGGCCTCGGCCCGCGCCAGCGCCGCGAAGCCGCGCCGGATCAGCAGCTGGTCCCAGCGCGCGCGGTTCTGGTCGAGCAGCAGCACCGGTTCGCCCTCGGCATCGACGCGCGCGGCCGAGCGCGAGGCCTGGATCTCCATCAGCGCGACCAGGCCGTGCACTTCCGGTTCGTCCGGCACGAGCTCGGCCAGGATGCGGCCCAGGCGCAGCGCTTCCTCGCACAGGGCGGGGCGCATCCAGTCGTCGCCGGCGGTGGCCGAGTAGCCCTCGTTGAACACCAGGTAGACCACCTCCAGCACCGAGGCGAGGCGCGCCGCGAGTTCGTCCGCACGCGGTGCCTCGAAGGGCACGCGCGCGGCGGCCAGCGTGCGCTTGGCGCGCACGATGCGCTGCGCGATGGTGGGTTCGGGCACGAGGAAGGAGCGCGCGATCTCGTCGGTGGTGAGGCCGCCCAGCATGCGCAGGGTCAGCGCCACGCGCGCCTCGGGCGAGAGCACGGGGTGGCAGGCCGTGAACACCAGGCGCAGCAGGTCGTCGCCGACGTCGTCGTCGAGTGCGGCATCGACCGCCTCGGCGAAGTCCGCCGCCGCCATCTCGTGCTGCGCATCGAGCTCGCGGCCGATCTCGCCTTCCTTGCTCGCATGCAGCTTGTGCCGGCGCAGCAGGTCCAGCGCGCGGTGCTTGGAGGCCTGCATGAGCCACGCGGCGGGGTTGTCCGGCACGCCCTCGCGCGGCCATTGCTCGAGCGCGGCCACCAGCGCGTCCTGCGCCAGCTCCTCGGCCACGCCGACATCGCGCACCATGCGCGCGAGCGCACCGATGATCCGGGCGGACTCGATGCGCCAGACGGCGCTGATGGTGCGGTGAATGTCCGGCGTGGTCATCGCTTCAGCGCTTCTGCAACTGGTCGAAGCCCTCGGCCGCCTTCTGCACGTCGGGCGGGAAGTCTTCCATTTCCTGCACCCGGCGGATCTCGATGACCTCGTTCTCTGACGCCGGGCAGCGCGAGGCCCAGGCGATCGCCTCTTCCTGCGACTTCACATCGATCATCCAGTAGCCACCCAGCACTTCCTTGGCCTCGGCGAAGGGGCCGTCGGTCACCTTGGGCTTGCCGCCGGGGAAGCTGACGCGCGCGCCCTCGGAGGGCGGGCGCAGGCCGTCGAGCGTGATCAGCACGCCCGCGTCCTTCAGTGCCTTGTTGTATTTCATCATCGCCTCGACCGCCTTCGCGTCGGGCATGGTGCCGGGGGGCGCGCTCTCGTAGCCCTTGGGGATCATCAGCATCATGAATCGCATGTCAGTCACTCCTTGCGGTTGGGTTGAAGAGCCGGATGGCGTGGCTCTCTCTTGAACGTCGAAGCAGGGACGCCGGAATCGACAAGACCTTCAGGAATTTTTCTTCAGCACGGCCGCTTCGAGGCTTGCGAGGTACACAGGCGGCACGGGCTGCTCGAAATAGTCCATCGTCAGCTCGTCGCCCGGCGCGATCGGCCTGCAGGCGCGCATCGTGCGGCCGTCGGCGTCGATGCGGGTGTTGGGCCGGCCGCTGTGGTTGATGAAGCCGTAGCTGGTGCGCAGCGCGCGCACCAGCAGCCGCTGCGGGCTCAGCGCGTTCCATTCGAGCGCGTCGATCACGGCCGGGTGGCGCGTGACGTCGACCACCTGGCCGTCGAGGACGCAGAGCAGCTCGCCAGTGGCCCAGGCACGCCGGGCGAACATGCCGCGGCCCTGGATGGTGCTCGACGCGAGCTCGGCACCGGCGATGGTTTCGATGAAGGGTGCGCCGCCCAGCATGCGGTCGGCGAAGAGGTCGATGTCGCGAAAGTTCATTGGAGTACCTTCGCGCTTCGCGCTGCGGTGCGAGCGCCTTCGGGCGGCCGGGCGGTGTTCATGGCCATACGACCGGGCGAATCTCGACTTCGGGCCGCTCCTGGGCGTAGGGATAGCGACGGACCCAGGCGATCGCCTCGTCCAGCGAATCGGCCTGGATCAGCCAGTAGCCCGCGACCAGTTCCTTCGCTTCCGCGAAAGGCCCGTCCATCACGCTGGTCCTGCAGCCTGCGAGCTTCACGCGCGTGCTCCTGGCGGTCGATCGGAGTCCGTCGCCCGAGAGCAGCAGGCCGGCCTTCACGCCTTCGTCGTTGCGCCGCGCCATGGCCGCCAGCCGCGCCGGGTCGCTGGGCGCTTCGGCTTCGGTGGCCGCATCGGCCTTCACCAGGATCAGGAAGCGCGGCTTGGTCGCGGCGGCCGACGGGTCGATGCCGGGCAGGCCGCCTGCGCAGCCGGTTTCACGGATCTCGAATTCGGCTTCGGCATCGCCGACCGGCGCGTCTCGCAACCAGTCGATCGCCGTTTGCTGCGAGTCGGCCTCGACGATGCTGAGGCCGGCGACCACTTGCTTCGATTCGGTGAACGGCCCCGGGGTCTGTTGCGGCCCCTTATCCGAGAAGCTGATGCGCACGCCCGCGGCGCTGGGCTGCAGCTCGGCGCTTTCATGCAGCACGATACCGGGCACCGGGGAAAGAGGCGGAAAAAGGCCGGCCTCGCCATGCGGGCCGGCTTTGCGCAGGATCACGTATCTCATCCGAGCAGTCCTTTTCGAGGAGCCGCAAGGATATACGTCGAGGGCCCTCAGTGGCCGGACGAGGCGCGTTTCTCGGCCGCTTCACGCAGCCACTCTTCGTGCTTGCGCATCTCGGGCGTGAACTCGGCGCCGAAGTCCTCGGCCTCGTACACCTGCCGGATCTCGATCTCGACGTTGCCGCCGCCGTCGATCGGCGGCCAGCGCTTGACCCACTCGATCGCTTCTTCGCGCGACTTCACCTGGATCAGGCTGAAGCCGGCGATCAGCTCCTTGGCCTCGGTGAAGGGGCCGTCGATCACCGCCGGCTTGCCGTTGCTGAACTTGACGCGCGCGCCCTTGACGCTGGGCTGCAGCCCCATGCCGTCGAGCATCACGCCGGCCTTGATCATCTCCTCGTTGTACTTGAGCATGTCGGTGACCAGCTGCTCGGTCGGCATCACGCCGGCCTCGGTGTCCGGGTCGGCCTTGCGAATGACCATGAATTTCATCTTGGGATCTCCGTTGACTTGATGGGTGGCTTCACTTCTTTTTCTTGATCTCGTCCATCAAGCGCTTTTCCTGCTCGCGCAGTTCGGGCGTGAACTCGGCACCGAAGTCCTCCATCTCGAAGACCTGGCGCAGTTCGACCTCTTCGTTGTCGGTGAAGGGCGCGCGCTTGAGCCATTCGATCGCTTCGTCCTTCGAGCGCACCTGCCACAGCCAGTAGCCGGCGACCAGCTCCTTGGTTTCGCTGAAGGGCCCGTCGATCACGGTGCGCTGCTTGCCTTCGAACCGCACCCGCGCGCCCTTCGAGCTCGGCTGCAGTCCCTCGCCGGCCAGCATCACGCCGGCCTTCACGAGCTCTTCGTTGTATTTGCCCATCTCGGTGAGCAGCTGCTCGGTGGGCATCACGCCGGCTTCCGAATCCTTGCTCGCTTTCACAATCACCATGAATCGCATGTCGTTTCTCCTGGGGTTGGGAGCCCGCTGGAATCGGGGCTCTACCTGGACGTCGAAGCAGCGACGGCGGGATCGACAGGCGCGACCCTGCTCTTTGTAAAAATTTGTTGCGCGGGGCCGGCTTCGACAAGCTCAGCCCGAACGGGTGCAATCAGGCGTATTCGCCTACCGGCACGCAGCTGCAGAACAGGTTGCGGTCGCCGTAGACGTTGTCGATGCGGCCGACCGGCGGCCAGTACTTGGCCCCCTTGAGCGTGGCGAGCGGAAAGGCGCCGAGCTCGCGCGAGTAGGGATGCGTCCATTCGCTCACGAGCAGGCTGGCCGCGGTGTGCGGCGCATGCTTGAGCGGGTTGTCGTCCTTGGGCCAGACGCCTTCCTCGACGCGGCGGATCTCGCCGCGGATCGCGATCATCGCGTCGATGAAGCGGTCGAGCTCGGCCAGCGGTTCGCTCTCGGTCGGCTCCACCATCAGCGTGCCCGGCACCGGGAAGCTCAGCGTCGGCGCGTGGAAGCCGTAGTCGATCAGCCGCTTGGCCACGTCCTCGGCCGTCACGCCGCTCGAGTCCTTGAGCGGTCGCAGGTCGAGAATGCATTCGTGCGCCACGTGGCCGTTGGGGCTCGCATAGAGCGTGGGGTAGTGCTCCTTGAGGCGGGAGCTGATGTAGTTGGCGCTCAGGATCGCGATCTCCGTGGCGGCCTGCAGGCCCACGGCACCCATCATGCGGCAGTACATCCAGCTGATCGGCAGCACCGCGGCATTGCCCAGCGGCGCGGCCGACACGGCGCCGACGCCGTTGGACGCGACGCCTGCCGTCGCATGCCCCGGCAGATAAGGCACGAGATCTTCGACCACGCACACCGGCCCGACGCCCGGGCCGCCGCCGCCGTGCGGAATGCAGAAGGTCTTGTGCAGGTTCAGGTGGCTCACGTCGCCGCCGAACTCGCCGGGCGCCGCCACGCCGACCAGCGCGTTCATGTTGGCGCCGTCCACGTAGACGCGGCCGCCGTGCGCATGCACGATCTCGCAGAGTTCCTTGACGCGGGTTTCGAACACGCCGTGCGTGCTGGGGTAGGTGATCATCACCGCGGCCAGCTTGTCGCCGTGCTTCTCGCAGGCGCGCTTCAGGTCGTCCATGTCGACGTTGCCCTGCGCGTCGCAGGCCGTCACCACCACCTGCATGCCGACCATCTGCGCGCTCGCCGGGTTGGTGCCGTGCGCGGAGGAGGGGATCAGGCAGATGTTGCGGTGCCCTTCGCCCTTGGCTTCATGGAAGGCCTTGATCGCCAGCAGGCCGGCGTACTCGCCCTGCGAGCCGGCATTGGGCTGCAGGCTGATGCCGGCATAGCCGGTGGCCTCGCAGAGCCAGGCGCGCAGCTGGGCGTCGAGCTGCGCATAGCCCTGCAATTGCTCGGCCGGCGCGAAGGGATGGATGTTGGCGAACTCGGGCCAGGTGATCGGGATCATCTCGCTGGTCGCGTTGAGCTTCATGGTGCAGCTGCCGAGCGGGATCATGCTGCGGTCGAGCGCCAGGTCCTTGTCGGAGAGGCTGCGGATGTAGCGCAGCATCGCGGTCTCGCTCTTGTGGGTGTTGAACACCGGGTGCGTGAGGAAGGCGCTGGTGCGGCGCAGGTCCTCGGGGATGCGCGGCGCGATGCTGCCGGCCAGCTCGTCGAAGCGCGGCATCGGCGTGCCGGCAGGCACGAACAGGGCCCACAGCGTCTCGATGTCGGCGCGGGTGGTGGTCTCGTCGAGCGAAATGCCCAGGTGGTTCTGCAGACGCTGGCGCAGATTGATGCTTGCCGCCTGCGCGCGCTCCTGGATTTTCGGCGTGTCCTCGCCGGTCTTGACGGTGAGCGAGTCGAAGGAGGTCTCATTGGCCAGCTCGCGGCCCATCTGTTCGAGGCCCTGCGCCAGCACCGCGGTGAGCGCAGCCACGCGCTGCGCGATGCGCGTCAGGCCTTCGGGCCCGTGGTAGACCGCGTACATGCTCGCGACCACCGCCGGCAGCACCTGCGCCGTGCAGATGTTGGAAGTGGCCTTCTCGCGCCGGATGTGCTGCTCGCGCGTCTGCAGCGCGAGCCGGTAGGCCGGCTGGCCTTGCGTGTCCACACTCACGCCCACCAGGCGGCCGGGCAGCGAGCGCTTGAACTCGTCGCGGCAGGCCAGATAGGCCGCGTGCGGGCCGCCGTTGCACATCGGCATGCCGAAGCGCTGCGTGGTGCCGCACACGATGTCGGCATCCCATTCGCCGGGCGGCGCCAGCAGCGTGAGCGCCAGCAGGTCGGCCGCCACGCAGAAGGCGGCGTCGCACGCATGGGCGTGGCCGGCGAGCGGGCGCAGGTCGTGCACGTGGCCGGTGGTCGAGGGGTACTGCGCGAGTGCGCCGAAGAAATCGCCGCTGGCCATCAGGTGCGGCAGGGTCTCCGACACGGTGCTGACCTTGACCTCGATGCCGAGCGGCGCCGCGCGCGTTCTGATGACCTCGATGGTCTGCGGATGGCAGTCGCCCGAGACCAGGAACACGTTGCTCTTGCTCTTGGCGCTGCGCTTGGCGAGCGTCATCGCCTCGGCCGCCGCCGTGGCCTCGTCGAGCATCGAGGCATTGGCGATGGCCATGCCGGTGAGGTCGCACACCATGGTCTGGAAGTTGACCAGTGCCTCCATGCGGCCCTGCGAAATCTCGGCCTGGTAGGGCGTGTAGGCGGTGTACCAGGCCGGGTTCTCGAGCACGTTGCGCAGGATCACGCCGGGCGTGTGGGTGCCGTAGTAGCCCTGGCCTATGAAGTTCTTCGCCACCTTGTTCTTCGCCGCAATGGCCTTCAGCTCGGCCAGCGCGTCGGCCTCCGTCACCGAGGCGGGCAGGCGCATCGGCTTCGTGCGGCGGATGGCCGGCGGCACGATGCCGTCGATCAGCTCGGCGCGGGTGGTCGAGCCGACGGCGGCGAGCATGCGCGCTTCGTCATCGGCCTCGATGCCGATATGGCGGGCGATGAATTCCTCGGCGTTCTCGAGTTCGCTGAGGGAGGGCAGGGAAGACTTCGGCATTGGCGTGTTCGGTTCAGTTTTCGTCGGCGAACTTTTGATAGGTGGTGGCGTCGAGCAGTGCATCGAGCTGCGAGGCGTCGCTGATCTTCATCTTGAAGAACCAGCCGCCCGCTTCGGGCGCGCTGTTGGCCAGCGAAGGGTCGGCGCGCAGCGCCTCGTTGACTTCGGTGATCTCGCCCGTGATGGGCATGAACACGTCGGCCGCCGCCTTGACCGACTCGACCACGCCGGCGACATCGCCCTGGCTGTAGCTCTTGCCGACTTCCGGCAGGTCGACGAAGACCACGTCGCCCAGCGCATCCTGCGCATGAACGGTGATGCCGACGGTGGCGACGCCGTCGCCGACCGCCTGGACCCACTCGTGGTCCCTGGTGTACTTGATGCTCATGAAAGGCTCCTTGAAGAAAAGAATTCAACCGCGGTAGTAGTGCTGCGGCACGAAAGGCATGGTGCTCACCTCCATCGGCACCGGCTTGCCGCGCACGATGGCCTGGATGCGGGTGCCGGGCTCGGCATAGGCGAGCGCGACGTAGGCCATCGCGACCGGCCGGTCGACCGTGGGGCCGAGCAGGCCGCTGGTCACCTGGCCGATGGGCGCGCCCTCGAAGGATTCGAGCAGCGTGCCATCGCGCACCGGCACGCGCTCCAGCGCCACCAGGCCGACGCGCTTGCGCTTGAGCGTGTGGTGGTCCAGGTGGCCTGCGACGCCATTGGCCGCCGTGAGTTGCGCCAGCACCTTGGCCGCGCCCGGAAAGCCGCCTTCGCGCGCACCGCCGGTGCGCCGCACCTTCTGGATCGCCCAATTGAGCGAGGCTTCGACCGGCGTGGTGGTCTCGTCGATGTCGTTGCCGTAGAGGCACAGGCCCGCTTCGAGCCGCAGCGAATTGCGCGCACCCAGGCCGACGGGCTTGACCTCGGGCTGGGCGAGCAGCAGCCGTGCGAGCGCTTCGGCATCCTTGGCGGCCACCGAGATCTCGAAACCGTCCTCGCCCGTGTAGCCGCTGCGCGTGGCAAAGGCCGCGATGCCGCCGATCTGCACCGCGCCGCCGGTCATGAAGACGAAGCGCTCGATGCCGGGCGCGAGCCGGGCCAGCGCGGTCACGGCCTGCGGGCCCTGCAGCGCCAGCAGGGCGTGGTCGGGCATCGGCAGCACCTGGCAGCGCGCGCCGATCCTGGCCTGGATGTGCGCGATGTCGGCCACCTTGCAGGCGCCATTGACGATCACGAACAGCGAGTCGTGGCCTTCGTTGAAGAACATCAGGTCGTCGAGGATGCCGCCTTCGTCGTTCAAGAGCAGGCCGTAGCGCTGCTTGCCCGGCGCCAGGCCGATCACGTCGACCGGCATCAGGCTCTCGAACGCGGCGGCGGCATCGGGGCCAGCCAGGCGCAGCTGGCCCATGTGGGAGATGTCGAACAGGCCGGCGGCCTCGCGCGTGTGCTTGTGCTCGGCCATCAGGCCGGCGGGGTACTGCACCGGCATCACATAGCCCGCGAAGGGCACCATGCGGGCGCCGAGCTCCAGGTGCAGGTCGTAGAGCGGGGTCTTTTGCAGATCGTCGGATGCGGAGGCCAAGGCACTCTCCAAAGGGGCAGTCCAGATCCATGACATTCTTGCCATGGGCCACCCCTGCTGTCCGCTTTACCTGAGAGATTCGCCCCACGATCGGGGTTTGCTCCTTCGGTGGGCGGCACTGCGAACAAAAAACGCGATGCGCCGCCTCTCTCCAGCAAGGAAACGCCCGGAAAATGGGGCGCTTCGTCAGTCCTTTTGCCTGAGCGTTCGGGCCCGTTTTTCGAGGGGACCTGCGCCTTCGGCGGCCCCGCGCTGCGAGGCTCTCTCCTGACCTGCCCGAGTGTAAGGGATGAGCCCGGTCCTGGCCGCTCAGGAGCGCTCCAGGCGCAGCCGCCTGAGCAGAAACTTCTCCCACAGCTTGTCGGCGACGAGCTGCAGGGAGCTGCGAATGTGCGCTCTGGCATTGCGCGCGTCGTAGGGCGAGCGGATGTCGGCGCCCAGCTGCCGGGCGCGCACGCTGAGCATGCTCTCCGAGAGAACGCAACGCGCCTTCATGCGCAGGTCGTCGAAGTTCTCCGGCGAGAACGCACTGGCCTTGTGCCATTCGTGGGACCACTTGAATCTGCGCTGCCTGGACGGATCGCTCTCGTCCTTGATCAGCCAGGCTGACACGAAATCGACATAGGCCTCGTCGACGCTGTCGCGAAACAGACGGTGCTCGGGTTCGAAGCGGTCGTAGACCAGCGAATCCAGGAATTCGTTGCCCGGCGAAAGCGCACCGAGCTGGCGGCGCAGGTTGCCGTTCATCGCGAAGCAGTAGGTCGAAACCCATTCGAGCAGGGGACCGAGCGGCGTCATCGTCGAGCGCGGAAAATCGTTGATCTCGCCGAAGAGCCACGGGCCCGGGTGCAGCCCCAGCCTCTTGATTTCACCGCCGAAGCCGGCCACCCTGCGTTCGCTCCATCCGTGGTTTCGCGCGACGGTGTCGTTCGAAAAGATCCACACGTCGGGCTCGCCGCTGCGGGCAAGAATGGCTGCGACTCCTTGGTCCCACCCAGTGAATTCGCGGTTGGAGTTGTCGCCTGCGATGACGAAGCCGTCCTCGCATTCCGCATTGCGCAATGCTTCGCCTCCGGTGGACCTGGCGTTGTCGACGATCGCGAGAACGACACGATCGCTCTCGCCGGCCAACTGCCTTCGCAGCTTGGTCAGCACCTGGACCGAATGATCACGATGCTGACTCCCGTACTCCAGATGAACAAAACCGTAGTTCGTCATGCCTGTTGACAGAAAAAAGAAGGGAGGGTTGGGGCGCCGGATGGGCGCGACGCGACGAGTATCCCACCTCGTCTTGTCAGCGGAGACGCCGAGTTTGTCCGGATGCGGCCATGGCGGCCGTCGGGGCCGATTTCAATGCACGAGCTGGGGCGGCAGCAGCTTGTCGATGCGTTCGCGGATCGACGTGGCGCGCTCGGCACCCGCGAGCTTCTCGATCTCGCCGAGCATGGCGGATGCGGCGGCCAGCATCGACTCCCGGTCGCGCGCTTCACGCAGCAGCTCGCGGAACTGCCCGGCCAGGATCGGATCGCGCCTGACGAACATGCGCTCGCACAGGTCGAACAGGAACATCCGCGTGGTGGCGAGCGAACGCTTGCCGTCGAAGACATCCGCCGCGACCGGCGGCTCGGGGCTCGCGTCCGGCGCCGGAGCTGCCTGCACCGGCGGCGCCACGGCGGGCGTAGCGGGTTGCGAACGATGCAGATAGCCCTCCTGCACCAGGTGCAGCGCCACGCGGCCGGCCTCGTCGCGGCTGCCGAAGAGCTGGCCGAAGTCGGTGACCGAGCGCTGGCCGTCGGCCATCAGCAGCAGGGCGCGCTCGCGCTGGCCCAGCGTGCGGCGGCCCGGCTGGAGTTCTTGGCGCGCTTTCTCGGTCTTGATGAGGAACATCTGATGCTCGGGCGTTCGGGGTCGAGCGCCGCAGCATCGGGGATCCGCATGACATCCTCGTGAATGACCGGGCCGCTGCCGCTATTTGAAGCCCCACAAACGCGGCAGCCAGGTGCTGAGCGCCGGAACGAAGGTCAGCACCAGCAGCACGGCCGCGTGCGCCCACAGGAAGGGCACGAGCTCGCGCACCAGCTGCGACATCGGCACCTTCGAGACGTTGCAGGTCACGAACAGCAGGCCGCCTACCGGCGGCGTGATCATGCCGAGCGTGAGGTTGTAGATCACGATCATCGCGAAGTGGACCGGGTCGATGCCGAGCTTGATGGCCACCGGCGCGAGGATGGGTGCCAGCACCATCACGCCGGGCAAGGGCTCGATGAAGATGCCGAAGAGCAGCAGGAAGACGTTCACGATGATCAGGAACATCCACGGCGAGAGCTGCATGCTGACCAGCCATTCGGCCAGGGACTGGGGAACGCCTTCGATGGTCAGGATCCAGGCGAAGGAGGCCGACAGCCCGATGATGATTAGCACCGAGGCCGACAGCAGCGCCGAGCGCGCGAGGATGTCCGGCAGCGCCTTCCATTCGAGCGTGCGGTAGACGAACTTGCCGCACACCAGCGCATAGAACACCGCCACCACCGAGGCCTCGGTGGGCGTGAACCAGCCGGCGCGCATGCCGCCGAGGATCACCACCGGCAGCAGGATGGCGGGGATGGCTTTCCAGGTGGTCAGCAGCACTTCGCGCCAGGGCGGCATGCCGCCGTCGCCGCGGTAGTTGCGCTGCTTGGAAACGTGGAAGTTCACCACGCACATCGCGACCGCGATCAGCAGGCCGGGAACGAGGCCGGCCACGAACAGGCTGCCGACCGACACGCTGTCGTCCTGCAGCGCGTAGATGATCATGATGATCGAGGGCGGAATGATCGGGCCGACGATCGCGGTCGAGGCCGTCAGCGCCGCCGCGTAGGAGCGGTGGTAGCCGGCCTTCTCCATCATCCTGATGAGCATCGAGCCCGGCCCCGCGGCATCGGCCAGCGCCGAGCCCGAGATGCCCGAGAAGAAGGTGAGCGAGACCACGTTGGTGTAGCCGAGCCCGCCGCGCCGGTGGCCGACGAACTGGCCCGCGAAGCGCAGCAGCACCTCGGTCAGCGAGCCGCCGCTCATGAGTTCGGCCGCCAGGATGAAGAAGGGCACCGCCATCAGCGGGAAGCTGTCGATGCCGGTGAAGGTTTCCTTCAGCAGCACCATCAGCGGATAGGACTCGGCGAGGATCAGCGTCGCGGCCGTGGCCAGGCCCAGCGCGAAGGCCACGGGCACGCCGATCGCGAGGAACAGGCAGGCCGACAGGATCAGGATGATGCTGGCGTTCATAGCGAGGCGCTCGCGGTCGCATCGAAGTGCGCGTCGGACGCGAACTCGCGCTTTTGCACGTAGCCGCGCACGATCAAAAGCCAGTGGACGATGAGCAGTACGCCGCCGATCGGCATCGCGCTGTAGATGTAGGCAAAGGGAATCTGCGTGACGGCGGTCAGCTGGAACATGGTGCGCTCCATGTAGAGCCAGCCGTACCAGACCATGAAACCGAAGAAGGCGAAGAGCAGCGCCGCGACCACGGCGCGGACCGCGACCGCGCCCCTGGGCGGCAGCGCGTCCTGCAGGTTCTCGACCGCGATGTGGCCGCCGTAGCGCAGCACCGGGCCGGCGCCGAGGAAGGTGAGCCAGATCATCATGTGGCGCGAAACCTCTTCGGCCCATTCGAGCGAATTGCTCGTGAGGTAACGCATCCCCACGTTGATGAAGATGATGACCGACATTGATGCGAGCAGCAGAATCAGCGCCCAGCGGTTCGCGGCCAGAAAGTAGTGTTCGAAGGTTTTCATATCAAAACAAAACCGCCCGGTGCCACTGCGGGTTCACCGGGCGGGAGTGCCGCAACGCGGCACGCGCGTTGCCGCGCTACTTGACGTCGCTGATCTTCTTGATGTTGTCGGCGCCGAATTCCTTGGCATAGCCGGTGTAGGCCGGCTTCAGCGCTTCGCGGAAGGCGGCACCGTCGACGGTGCGCACGACCTTCATGCCGTCCTTCTCGAGCTGGGCGATGCCGCTGTTCTCGTCGTCGTTGACCTTCTTGCGCTGCGCCGCGCCGGCCTTCCTGGCGGCTTCGACGAAGACCTTCTTGTCGGCATCCGACAGCTTGTTCCAGACCTTGGGCGACAGCAGCAGCAGTGCCGGCGAGTAGACATGGCCGGTCAGCGAGAGATGCTTCTGCACCTGCGCGAACTTGGAGGACAGGATCACGGGAATCGGGTTCTCCTGGCCGTCGACCGTGCCCTGCTGCAGCGCGCCGAACAGTTCGGGGAAGGCCATCGGCGTCGGCAGGATGCCGAAGGTGCGGTAGCCGTCCATGTGCACCTTGTTCTCCATCGTGCGCATCTTGAGGCCCGCGGCGTCCTGCGGCTTCACGATGTCGCGCTTGCTGTTGGTCATGTGGCGGAAGCCGTTCTCGGTCCAGGCCAGCGCGATGATGCCCTTGCTCGGGAACTTGGCCAGGATGTCCTGGCCGATCGGGCCGTCCATCACCTTGCGCGCGTGCTCGTAGTCGCGGAACAGGAAGGGGATGTCGACGATCTTGACCTCAGGCACGAAGTTGCCGACCGGGCCGGTGGAGGTGTTGACCAGGTCCTGCGTGCCCAGCTGCACGGCCTCGATCTGCTCGCGTTCGCCGCCGAGTGCCGAGTTGGGGAACTGCTGGCACTTGTAGCGGCCTTGCGTGCCTTTCTCGACCTCGTCGCAGAAAGTGGTGGAGCCGACGCCGTAGTGCGATTCCTTGGTGGTCGCGTAGCCGATCTTGAGCGTGGTGGTCTGCGCAAATGCGGCGCAAGCCATACCGAGGCCGACGACGAGGCCGGCGGCCAGTCGGTTCAACTTCATGGGGGGAGTCTCCTGTGAGCGTGGACGTGTTGCAAACGTATGACTATGCATCAATGGGAGGCTTCATCACGTCGGGAGTTTCACGGACGCAGTTGCGTGCCGGCGATGACTGTTGCACCCTCTCCCTCCGGGAGAGGGTGGGGGTGAGGGCACTGGGCCTTTGAGGGTCCGGCTCCGGCCTTAGATCAAGCGCAACGCACAAATCAAAGAACCTCACCACAGCTTGGCGCAGTTCCCACTCAAAACAACCGCAGCGCTGGGCATCGCAGGCGCCGAAGCGGTCTCCCGCGTCACGATCAAGCGCGACACCTTGGAAAGAAGCTTCTCCGAGGTATCGGGCAGCAGGGACACCGCCGTCCCGCTCGCCGGCACCACCCCCATTGCAAACGCGGGCCCTTCCGCCGGCACAGCCCACAGCACCAGGCGCTCTCCCTCGGCCAGGGAAGCGATCGGCCCCAGCACCTTGAGGGTCAGCGTCCTGCCATGGCGCAGCGAGCTCACCAGCAGCCTGCCGTTGCCTGCCGCATCGGTGAGCACGCCCACATAGCTTTGCGGCAGCCTCTCGCCCGAGCGCATGGCCAGCTGGTCGCTCGTCACGAAAAGCCCCGGCGCTGCGAAGAACAAGGTGCTCGCAGCGATGACGCCCGCAACGACGCCGCCCAGCCCGAAGCCGGCCGGCCTGAGCCAGGACGAAACCGAGCCCGAGCGCGCCGGTGCAGGCTGCGTGCGCGCCGCGATCGCGCGCCAGAGTCCGGCCGACGGCTGCTGCGACGGCACTGACTGGGCCAGCCGCCCCAGCCGCTCTTCCCATTGCGCCACCAGGCCGCGCACGTCGCTGCGGTCGCGCTGCAGGCGTTCGAAGCGCCGCCGCGCACCGCCCGCCAGGGTGCCCAGCACATAGGCGGCCGCGAGCTCGTCGAGCAATCGGGTGTCGGTGTATCTCACGGCGCCACCCCCTGTGTCGCGAGGCAGGCGCGCAGCTTGTCCAGGCCGCGCCGTATCCAGGCCTTCACCGTGCCCAGCGGCGCGTTCATCTGCGCGGCCACCTCGCTGTGCGACAGGCCCTGGTAGTAGGCGAGTGCGAGGCTCTGGCGGAAGCTGCCGTCCAGCGCGGACATGCAGCCTTCGATGTGCAGGGCCTGCAGCGCCTGTTCGAGCAGCTGCATGGCGCTTGGCGCCGGGTCGGGCGCGTGCGCGTTCTCCTGCTGCTGCTCGTGTTCGTCCTGTTCCGTCCATGCATGTTCGTTGCGCCGCGTGCGCACGCGCAGCGCGTCCAGCGCCTTGTTGCGGACGATCGCGATCAGCCAGGTGATCGGCTGGATCTCCTGCCCGTCGATGTTGGAGCGGTAGCTGGCGGCGTTCTTCCAGATGCTCACATAAGCCTCCTGCAGCACGTCCTCGGCCACCTGCCGTTGACCCAGCATGCGAAGCGCGATGCCGAACAGATGCACGTGCGTGCGTTCGTACATCTCGGCGAAGGCGGCGTGGTCGCCGCGCGCCGCCTGGGCGATCAGCTGCTGAAGGTTCAGAATATTTCTATTCATGCGGCCGAGTATTCCATCGACCCAGGAGATGCCATGAAATCGAATCCGCGAATCCCTCGTCTTGCCGCGACCCTGCTCGGTGCCGCCGCGCTCGGCGCCTGTTCTTCCATGTCGGAGCCGGGCCATCCCAGCGCTCGCACTGCGGCCTTGCCCGCCGCCATCCAGGCGCCCGCCGGCGAGCGCGCGGCTTTCACCTGGCATGCCACCGGCTCGCAGATCTACGAGTGCCGTGCCGCCGAGAAGGGCGGCTGGGCCTGGCAGTTCGTGGCGCCCGAAGCGGACCTGTTCGGTCCGGGCGGCGAGAAGGTGGGCACGCATGGCGCCGGGCCGCACTGGACCGCGCTCGACGGCAGCAAGACGCTGGGGGCGGTGAAGGCGCGTGCCGATGCGCCGCGCGCGTCCGACATTCCATGGCTGCTGCTGTCCGCGAAATCGGCCGGCACCGCGGGCCGCATGGCGAGCGTCACCGGCGTGCAGCGCATCAACACCGTGGGCGGCAGCGCCCCGGCCAGGGGCTGCGAAACGCAGGCCGATGCCGGCAAGCGCAGCAAGGAGCGCTACAGCGCGGACTACGTGTTCCTGGTAGCCCGCTAGGTGCACCGCACTCAGTTCTTCTTGCCGTTGGCCTTGTAGCTCTCGATCGAGCTCTTGAGATCGCCATACTCCGGGCAGGACATGCCACAGGCCCGGCCCAGCGCCGCCAGGCGCTGTTCGGCCTTGGGCAGATCGTTCATCGAGAGGTACAGCTCGCCCGAGTATTCCAGCGCGCCGCGGTGGCCGGGGTCGATGCGCAGGGCGGCGTCGTAGTACTTCTCGGAGGCGACCCATTTGGCCGTGCCGGACTTGCGCAGGCTGAAACCCATGAGGTTGTTCCAGTCGGCGCTGGCGCTGTCGTTGACTCTTTCGAGCTCGCTGACGGCGGCGGCCCATTTGCTGTCGGCAATGAGGGCCCGGGCCTGCGCGAGCTTGTTGCCGGCCGGCGCGGCCTTGGCGGCCGGCGCCGGGGCGGGCAGCGAGTCGGCGGCAAAACCCTGGCTGGCGGCGAGCGCCAGGCTGACGGCGGCGAGGATGCGATGGAGTGTGATGTTCATGACGTCGAGGTCCTTGGGGTGAGGTTGGCGGACAGCGCAATTGCTGTCCTGCACCTACTTACGTCACCGCTCGCGAATCGGACGCACCGGCGCCCGAAAAAAATCGCCGGCTGCTACATGCCGACGTAGTTCGGCCCGCCGCCGCCCTCGGGCGTGACCCAGACGATGTTCTGCGTCGGGTCCTTGATGTCGCAGGTCTTGCAGTGCACGCAGTTCTGCGCGTTGATCTGCAGGCGCGGCTTGCCGTTCTCGCCCTCCACGAACTCGTAGACGCCGGCCGGGCAATAGCGGCTTTCGGGACCGTCGTACTCGGGCAGGTTGATCTCGGTCGGCACTGCGGCGTTCTTCAGCGTCAGGTGGGCGGGCTGGTTCTCCTCGTGGTTGGTGTTGCTGATGAACACCGACGAGAGCCGGTCGAAGGTGAGCTTGCCGTCCGGCTTGGGATAGGCGATCTTCTTGCAGGCCGAGGCCTTCTTGAGGCGCTCGTGGTCGGCCTGGTGGCGGTGGATGGTCCACGGGATGTGGCCGCGCAGCACGTACTGCTCGATGCCGGTCATCAACGTGCCCACGGTCAGGCCCTTCTTGAACCACTGCTTGAAGTTGCGCGCCTTGTGGAGCTCCTTGTGCAGCCAGCTCTTCTCGAAGGCGGCCGGGTAGGCCGTGAGCTCGTCGTGCTGGCGGCCGGCCACCACGGCGTTGTAGGCGGCCTCGGCCGCGAGCATGCCGGTCTTGATCGCGGCATGGCTGCCCTTGATGCGGCTCGCGTTGAGGTAGCCGGCGTCGCAGCCCACCAGCACGCCGCCCGGGAACACCGTCTTGGGCAGCGAGAGCAGGCCGCCCGCGGTGATGGCGCGCGCGCCGTAGCTCAAACGCTTGGGCGCCTTCAGGCCCTTGTCCTGGCCTTCGAAGTACCAGCGGATGTTGGGATGCGTCTTGAAGCGCTGGAACTCCTCGAAGGGGCTCAGGTGCGGGTTCTGGTAGTCGAGGCCGACCACGTAGCCGATGATCAGCTGGTTGTTCTCGGCGTGGTAGACGAAGGAGCCGCCGTAGGTGTCCGGCGGCAGCGGCCAGCCCGCGGTGTGCACGGCCAGGCCGGGCTCGTGGCGCGCGGGGTCGATCTCCCACAGCTCCTTGATGCCGATGCCGTAGCTCTGCGGATCCTTGCCGGCATCGAGCTTGTACTTGGCGATCAACTGGCGGCCCAGGTGGCCGCGCGCGCCTTCGGCGAACACCGTGTACTTGGCATGCAGCTCCATGCCGAGCTGGAAATTCTCGGTCGGCTCGCCATCTTTGCCGATCCCCATGTTGCCGGTGGCCACGCCGCGCACCTTGCCGTCTTCGGTGTAGAGCACCTCGGCCGCCGGAAAGCCGGCGAAGATCTCGACGCCCAGGCCCTCGGCCTGCTGCGCGAGCCAGCGCACCACGTTGCCCAGGCTCACGATGTAGTTGCCTTCGTTGTGGAAGACCTTGGGCAAGAGGAAGTCGGGCGTGCGCGTGGCGCCGGTTTCGGAGAGCATCAGGAAGGTGTCCCGCGTGACTGGCTGGTTGAGCGGCGCGCCGAGCTCCTCCCAGTCGGGCAGCAGTTCGTAGAGCGCGCGCGGATCCATGATCGCGCCCGACAGGATGTGGGCGCCGGGCTCCGAGCCCTTCTCGAGCACCACGACCGAGATCTCCTTGTGGTGCGAGGCGGCCAGCTGCTTCAGGTGGATGGCGGTGGCGAGGCCGGCAGGACCGGCGCCGACCACGACCACGTCGTATTCCATCGCTTCGCGGGGGCCGAACCGGGCAAGTATTTCGTCATGCGTCATGTGGGGTCTCGTCGATAATGATTTGAAGGTGCGAGGCACCGCGAAGGGGCCGGGCCATTTTATGCGGCGCCCGGAGCGGCTTTAGGCCCGTCGCATCGGCGACTCCAACAGGACTTTCCCCATGGCTTACAGCATCGATCTTTCGGGCCGCGTGGCCTTCGTCACGGGTGCGTCGAGCGGTCTCGGCGCGCAGTTCGCCAAGACGCTGGCGCGCGCGGGCGCCGCAGTGGTATTGGCCAGCCGTCACACCGACAAGCTCAAGGAACTGCGCGCGCGCATCGAGGGCGAGGGCGGCGACGCCCACGTGGTCGAGCTCGACGTGACAAGCATCGACAGCATCAAGGCCGCGGTGGCACGCGCCGAGACGGAGGTCGGGCCGATCGACATCCTGGTCAACAACTCGGGCGTGAGCACCACGCAGCGCCTCGAAGAGGTGAAGGCCGAGGACTACGACTTCATCTTCGACGCCAACGTCAAGGGCTCTTTCTTCGTTGCCCAGGAAGTCGGCAAACGCATGCTGGCGCGCGCCAAGGGTGCGGCGCCCGGCACCTACATCGGCGGGCGCATCATCAACATCGCTTCGGTAGCTGCTTTGAAGGTGCTGCCGAAGATCGGTGTCTATTGCATGAGCAAGGCGGCGGTGGTGCAGATGACCAAGGCGATGGCGCTCGAGTGGGGCCGCTTCGGCATCAACGTCAACGCGCTGTGCCCGGGCTACATCACGACCGACCTCAACGAAGAGCACTTCGCCTCCGACGACGGCCAGAAGCTGGTGGGCATGCTGCCGCGCAAGCGCGTGGGCAAGCCCGAAGACCTGGACGGACTGATCGTGCTGCTGGCCAGCGGCCAGAGCCATTTCGTCAATGGCGCGGTGATCGCGGCCGACGACGGATTCGCGCTCTGAGTCCGCGCGCGCTCATCGGCATCGCGGCCGGTCTGGCCGCGGGTGCGCTCTGGGGGCTGGTGTTCGTGGCGCCGCGCATGGTGGGGCATTTCGGCATGGTGGACATCACGGCCGCGCGCTTCATCGTCTTCGGCGCGGTCGCGGGGCTGGCGGTCTGGTGGCGGCCGGCCGAGCGGCGCTGGCCCCGCGCGCGCCAGGCGCTCACCGTGCTCGGCCTCAGCGGACTCGGCTTCACCGGCTACTACCTGCTGCTGGCCTTCTCGATCGTGGCCGCGGGCACCGAGGTGTCGAGCCTGATCATCGGCACCATCCCGGTCTGGATGATGTTGCTGGGCCGTCCGGCCGGCTTGGCGCTGCAGGCCCTGGTGCCGGGACTGGCTCTCACGGCCGCGGGCATCGCGCTGATGGTCGCGAGTGCCTGGCCGGAAGGCAGCGCGAGCGGTGCGCACTTCGGCTGGGGCCTGGTGCTGGCGCTGCTCGCGATGGCGAGCTGGACGGCTTTCGGCCTCCTGAACGCGGCCTGGCTCAAGCGGCATCCCGAGGTGCACGCGGCCGACTGGGCCAACTGGCTCGGCATCGCGACCGGCCTTGGTGCCTTCGTGCTGTGGCTGGTCGCGGGCTCCGACATGGCCACGTTGCGCACACAGCCCGAGGGCAAGCTGTTCGTGCTGCTTGCGCTGGCCGGCGGCCTCGGGTCTTCGTGGCTGGCGACGGTGCTCTGGAACGTCGCGAGCCAGCGGCTTTCCGCGAGCTTGTGTGGTCAGCTGATCGTGAGCGAGACCTTGTTCGCCTTGCTTTATTCTTTTTTGTGGGACGGGCGCTGGCCGCATGCCATCGAGCTCACGGCCGCGTTGCTGTTCGTCCTCGGCATCCTCGCATCCATCAAGGCACACCGATGAGAATCGAAATTCCCGAAATCAAGAAGCTCGTCTACGAAATGACGATCCCGATCCGCTGGGGCGACATGGACGCGATGGGCCATCTCAATAATGCCAGCTACTTCCGCTACCTCGAGACGGCGCGCATCGACTGGTTCCACTCGCTGGGCGCCGAGCCCGCACCGGACGGGCAGGGGATGGTGATCGTCAATGCCTTCTGCAACTTCTACAAGCAGCTCGAATACCCGGGCGACGTGCTGGTCAAGATGTACGTGAGCGACCCGGGCCGCACCACCTTCGAGAGCTGGGCCACCATGGCCCGGACCGATGCGCCCGAGGTGATCTGCGCGGCCGGCGGCGCGACCACGATGTGGGTCGACTTTCCGAAGCAGAAGGCGCTGCCGCTGCCGGACTGGCTGCGCTCGATCGTCAGCTAGGGAGCAACAAAAGGCCCTCCGCCAACTTTCGTTCGCGCAGGAGGGCCTTTCGCAGTCTCGGAGTGCCGCGATGGGTGTTGCCGAGTCCGTGAACATATTCTGCATGCGCGTGCTCGCTGCGCAATTCAGCCATGCGCCATAGAGCAAGCGGGAGGTGTCCTACTCGTCGTCAGCCCTGGCTCCTTCAGCCCTTCATGCCGGACTCAACACGATGCGCGCCTCGAAGCCTGTCGCCGCCCCCGGCGGCGGCGACATCAGTTCGAGCCGTGCCCCATGCTTCTCGACGATGGTGCCGACGATCGACAGCCCCAGCCCGTAGCCCGCACGATTGGAGCTGTGGCGTACGTGGCGCTGCTGCAGCGTGCGCAGCTCGACCTCGCCGACGCCCGGGCCGAAGTCGCGCACGGCCAGCGTGCAGGGCTGCATCACCTCGATCACGACGCGGCCGCGGCCGTAGCGCAGCGCGTTCTCCACCAGGTTGCGCAGCGCGATCGCCAGCGCGTCGACGTCGCCGAGCGCGACCGGCGGCTCGGTGTCCGGCACCTTGAGCGACAGGCGCTCGTTCACGCGCGGGTCCTGCCAGAACTCCTGCGCCACCGTGCCGGCCAGCTGGACCAGGTCGGTCTTCGTGCGCGTCAGCGAGGCGGCCGATTCGGCCCTGGAAAGTTGCAGCAGCTTCTCGGTGCGGTGGCCGAGCATCTGCAGCGCATCGAGCGCGGCCTCGACATCGTCGCGCCGCAGTTCGTGCTCGAGCGCGGTCTGCAGCCGCAGCCGCGCCGCCGCGAGCGGCGTGCGCAGCTCGTGCGCCGCATTCGCGGCCAGCGCGCGCTCGACATCGAGCGCCTGCGAGAGGCGCTCGAGCAGGCGGTTGACATGGTCGCCGACCGTGCGCAGCTCCTGCGGCAGGCCGGGGAGCCCGATCGGGCGCAGGTCGGTGCCGCTGCGCTGCGCGATCTCGCCGGCGAGCTGCTGCAGCGCGCGCAGCTCGGTGCGCGCCACGTTGCGCAGCACCAGCGCCAGGAGCGGCAGCACGGCGAACAGCGGCACGATCAGGCCGAACAGGGTGCGGTTGAGCGCGGTGCGGCGCTCGTCCAGCGGGTCGGCGACCTGGAAGAAGAGATCGCGCGAGGGATGCCGCACGGTGTAGATCCGCCAGGCCTCGGCATTGGCAAAGCCGGCCGCCAGCGGAACGTCGAAGGCGTTGGGCGGCGACTCGGCGGAGCGCAGCAGTACGCGCTCGTGCAGGTCGACCACCTGGTACAGCACCGCATCGGTCGGAAACAGCTGCGGCGGCGCGATCAGCGGCGTGCGCGTCTCGCCGCGCTCGCTTCGGAGCTTGTCGAGCTCGTGCACCGCCATGTCGAACATGCGGTGCGAGACTTCCACCAGTTCGCTGTCGAAGTTGTGGTTGATCTCGCGGTCCACATACCAGACCACGCCCAGCACGCACAGAAGCCAGACGCCGCCGACCCAGACGATGAGGGTGCGGGTCAGCCGGCCGGCGAGCGAATCGCGCGTGCCGAGCTCCGCGCCCGCCTGCTGCAGGAAGTTCAGCTTCATTCGTCGTCGTCTTCGGGCGAGAAGGAAAGCCGGTAGCCCAGGCCGCGTAGGGTCTGGATGTGGCTGCGGCCGAGCTTGCGCCGGAGGCGGCTGATGAACACTTCCAGCGTATTGCTGTCGGCCTCGTCCCCGAAGCCGTAGAGCGCGTCGGCCAGGTTCTCGCGCGTGTGGATGCGTTCGGGCCGCGTCGCCATCACGCGCAGCAGCGCCCACTCTTTTTGCGTCAGCGTGATCGGAAGACCGTTCTTGCGCACCAGGTCGCGCGCCAGGTCGATCTCGAGCGTGCCGAGCTTCAGCACGGGCGAGCTGGTGGTGCTGCGCCGCCGCTCGACGGCCCGCAAGCGCGCCAGCAACTCCGCGGGGTCGTAGGGCTTGATAAGGTAGTCGTCGGCACCGGCGTCGAGGCCGCGGATGCGGTCGGTCACCTGGTCGCGGGCGGTGAGCACGATCACGATCGGGCGCTCGCGCAGCGCCCGCACGTCCGGCAGCAGCGAGAGCCCGTCGCCGTCGCTCAGGTGCAGGTCGAGCAACACGGCCGCGTACTGCACAGCCGCCAGCGCGGCGCGCGCGTCCGCGAGGCCGGGCGCCACGTCGACCACGAAGGCCTTGGCCATCAGGTAGCTGCAGACCGCGCCCGCCAGGGCGGCATCGTCTTCGACCAGCAATATGCGCACGTCGCCTCGCTCTTATCTCAAAAGAGGGGAGTCTAGTGCGGCCGTCGCTTCAGATTCAGTTCAGGCGCGGACCCTAAGCTTGGCCGCGCATGTTCCGTTCCCTTGCCGCTCGTCCGCTCGCCTGGATTCTTCTGACACTGGCTCTTCTCCTGCTCTGGGATGCCACCGGCCTCGACCTGAAGCTCGCGGCGATGGCGGGCACGCCGATGGGTTTTCCGTGGCGCAGCGACTGGTTCCTGGTCCAGGTCGTGCACGAGGGCGCGCGGTCCCTGAGCTGGCTGATGGTGCTCGCGCTGTTTGCCGGCATCCGCCGGCCCATCGGCATCCTGCGCCTGCTGCGCATGCGCGAAAGAGCACAGCTCGCATTCACCGTGCTGGCCTCCGTTCTGGCCGTCTCGCTGGTCAAGACTACGAGCCATACCAGCTGTCCCTGGGACCTCCAGCTCTTCGGCGGGGTCGCGCACTACGTCTCCCACTGGTCGTGGGGCGTGCAAGACGGCGGCCCGGGCGGCTGCTTTCCGGCCGGCCACGCGTCTGCGGCCTTTGCCTATGCGGGCGGCTGGTTCGCATGGCGCCGCGCCGCGCCCGCGGTGGCGCGAAGATGGCTCTTCGGCGCGCTCGCTGCCGGGCTGCTGCTGGGGCTGGTGCAGCAGCTGCGCGGCGCCCACTACATGAGCCACACGCTCTGGACCGCGTGGATCTGCTGGACGGTAGGCTTCGCGATCGATGCCTTCGTGCACCGGGGCCCGGCCGGGGTTGCGCGGCTGGCCGGCCTTCCGAAGCTGAACGAATCCTGAGCTGCGCATTCAGTGAGTTTTCAGTCCAGCTTTCCAGACTCGCTGGATGCCTGTTTCGAATGCTCGCCCCTTCCCCCATTCCGCTCATGACCCGACTGCCGCCCGGCCGGCGCAAGGGACCGCGGCAGATGCGTCCACGTCGCTCTGGCAGCACATCGATGCCTGGCTCGCGCGGCCGCGCTCGGCGCGCAGCGTGGTCCTCTGGCTGAGCCTCTACCTGGCGCTGGCCACCAATTGGCCGCTGTGGAACGAGCTGGCGCGCATCGGCGGTGCGCCGAGCATGTACTTGCCGTCGATCGCGGCGATGGCGCTGCTCATCGTCTGCGGCAGCGTGGCGCTCTTGTCCTTCACCGCCTGGTCGCGCTGGATGAAGCCGCTCTGGTTCGCCGTCGTCGTGGTCGCCGCCGTGGCCCAGCACTACATGCAGAGCTACCGGGTGGTGATGGACCCCAGCATGCTGGCCAACGCGATGCAGACCGATGCCCACGAGGTGAACGACCTGCTGAGCTGGCGCCTGCTGTTCCACGTGCTGCTGGTCGCCGCCTTGCCTGCCTGGGCGCTGTGGCGCGTGCAGGTCGTCCCGATGCGCTTCGTCTCGCAAGCCTGGCGCAATGCGCTGCTGCTCGTCGCAGCGGTGGCCGTGGCGGTGGGCGGTGCGCTGGCGATGGGCCGGGAGCTCGCGCCGCTGATGCGCAACAACGTCCACCTGCGCTACATGATGAATCCGCTGGCCAGCATCTATTCGGCCAGCGCGGTCGCCATCAGGCCGATGTTCAAGCACAGCCGCAAGCTGATCCCGGTGTCCGGCGGCGCGGCACTGGGCGCCAGTTATGCGGCGCAGGCCCGGCCGCCGCTCTTCGTGCTGATGGTGGGCGAGACGGCGCGGGCCGACCACTTTGCGCTGAACGGCTATGCGCGCGACACCACGCCGGAGCTCGCGGCGCGCAAGGTGCTGAGCTGGCGTGACGTTCATTCCTGCGGCACCAACACGCTGGCCTCTGTGCCCTGCATGTTCTCGCCGCTGGGCAAGACCGCCTTCGAGGCGCGCAAGGACGAGTACGAGAACCTGATGGACGTGCTGCAGGCCGCCGGCCTTGCGGTGTTCTGGCTCGACAACCAGGCCGGCGGCTGCAAGGGCGTCTGCGACCGCGTGCCGCACGCGTCGGCCTTCGACACCGTCGACCCGAGCGTGAAGAGCGCGCTTTGCGAAGGCGACGAATGCCTCGACGACGTCATGCTCCATGGCCTGGATGCGCGCCTGGCCGCCTTGCCGGCCGAGCGCCGCGGCAAGGGCGTGGTGCTGGTCATGCACCAGATGGGCAGCCATGGCCCGGCCTACTACAAGCGCTCTTCGCCCGATGCCAAGCGCTTCCTGCCCGAGTGCAAGAGCAACGCGCTGGCCGAATGCAGCCACGCCGAGCTGATCAACGGCTTTGACAATTCCATCGCCTACACCGACCGCTTTCTCGGCAAGACCATCGACTGGCTGAAGGCACAGTCCAAGAGCTACGACCCCGCATTGCTCTATCTCAGCGATCATGGCGAATCGCTGGGCGAGTACGGGCTGTTCCTGCATGGCGTGCCCTACAGCTTTGCGCCCGAGGTGCAGAAGCACATACCGATGATCGCGTGGTTCGGCGAGGGCATGAGCGCGCGCGACAAGCTCTCGCGTTCATGCATGGAGGCGGGGCTCGACACGCCGCTCACGCACGACAACCTCTATCACACGGTGCTGGGCCTGATGGACGTGAAGACGCCGAGCTACAAGCCCGCGCTCGATGCGCTGGCCTCTTGCCGCGGCGCGCCGGCCTGAATAGGCCCTACTTCTTCTCGCGCGGCAGCCGCCCCATCAGGAAGAACTCCGGGTTCGGCTGCATGCCGCTGAAGCTGGCCATGCGGTTGGAAAGGCCGAAAAAGGCGGTGATGGCGGCGATGTCCCAGATGTCCTCGTCGCTGAAGCCGTGCGCGTGCAGCGGCGGGAAGTCGGCGTCGTCGATCTCGTGCGAGCGCTCGCAGACCTTCATCGCGAACTCGAGCATCGCGTACTGGCGCGGCGTGATGTCGGCCTTGCGCCAGTTGACTGCCACCTGGTCGGCCACCAGCGGCTTCTTCTCGTAGATGCGCAACAGCGCGCCGTGCGCCACCACGCAGTAGAGGCACTGGTTGGCGGCGCTGGTGGCGGTGACGATCATCTCGCGGTCGCCCTTGGTGAGAGAGCCTTCCTCCTTCAGCATCAGCGCATCGTGGTAGGCGAAGAAGGCGCGCCACTCGGCCGGCCGGCGCGCGAGCGCCAGGAACACGTTGGGCACGAAGCCGGCTTTCTCCTGCACTTCGAGCACCTTGATGCGGATGTCTTCGGGCAGGTCCTCGAGCTCGGCGAGGGGATAGCGTTCGGCCATGGTCGTCTCCTGGTGTCCGGCACGGCAGCCGGTGCGCTTCGAGACGAGTCTACTTGAGCGTCTTGCCCTGCGTGGCGCCCAGTGGCGTGTGCAGTTGCGACGGCACGAACAGGCCCGTGTTGTCGTCGCGGCCCTGCAGCAGGTAGCGCGTATCGGCCTTGCCGTAGCCCTGCGCGGCGAGCACCGAGAACTTGCCGATGTCCGTCTTGCCGTCGCGCAGCCGATTGACGATCAGCACCTTCTTGGTGTCCGCGAAGTCGGCCATCATGTTCTGGTCGCCTTCGCTGTCGCCGGCGATGAAGCTGGGCCCATAGCCGTATTTGCTGACCAGGAAGCGCTGGATGTTCTTGGTCTTGCCCCGTCCCTGGGTCTGGTCGTAGCCGCGACGGTATTCGGGCTGGATCACGCCCTTGGCATCGCGTTCGAGTTCCATCGCCAGCACGCGCTCTGCCGGGTTGTCGTAGCCGAAGGCCGGGTTCGAGGAGATCTCCTTGATTACGTCGACGAAGGAGGCCGAGCAGACCCAGACATCGAAGCCCGCGTTGCGGAACCTGGCGTACAGCTCCTGCATCTCGGGAACCAGGCGCAGGCCGTTCTTCCAGCTCACCGAGACGACGCCGGCTTGGCCGGGCAGGGCGGCCGGCGTGCTCCACTTGACCTTTTCCACCGGCTGCTTGAGTTGCCAGGCCACCGTATCGGCCGTGAGCTTGCGCACCTGCGCCTCGTTGAGCCCGACGAAGAGATAGGTGACCCAGGGGTAGGCCGTGTCGTGGTCGAAGGTGTCGCCGATGGCTTCGTACAAGTAGCGGACCTTGGTCACGAAGGCCGTGTAGTTCGGGTTCTGCTTGACGGCCGCGAGCGGCATGCTGCCCTGGAGGCCGCTGTAGTTCCGGTAGAGCCAGGTGTAGCTGGCAACGATGTCCGGCACGATGCTGTCGATGTTGACCGGCTGCCCCGCCGCGTTGTTGTGGGCCGGCGCAAAGTTGGTTTTCGGAATGTTCTTGCGCAACGCCGTTTCGAGCTGTGCCGGCGTGGCGCCGAAGGCGAGGTTCTCCAGCTGGTAGATCAGCGATGCCTCTTCGATATCGAGAAAGATGCTGGTGTTGTCCCAGTCGAAGACCACGTACGGCGGCTTCGATGCGTTGTAGGCCGGGCTGCCTCTGCCGAGGCCGGCGATCAACGCATCGATCTGCTGCCGGTTGAAAGGGTCCCAACGGCCCGCGGCAAGCGGCTGAATGCTGGCGCTGGGCGCTGCCGGCCCGAATGGCCCGCCGGCACAGCCGGCCGCCAAGGCAGCGGCCAGGACCATCGGCAAGACACGGGCAAAGTTCCTCTTCATGGAGTTTTCTTCCTTCAAGTGACAGGGGGATGGGAAACGAGACGAAACGGGTTGCGGCGGGCGGCTCAGGGCGCCGGAAGCGTGGGCGGCGTCGTGCCGCCTTCGAGCACCGCCGCATCGCTTTCATCCTTCAGCGCCACGCCGGTCAGGCCCAGGCGCAGGGCCTGCCGCATCAGCCAGGCCAGCTTGAAGGCGGCGGCGTCGTAGGACAGGCCTTGCGGCCGCACGTTGGAGATGCAGTTGCGCTCCGCATCGTGGCGGCCGCGGCGTGGCGTGTGCGTGAGATAGATGCCGAGGCTGTCCGGCGAGCTGAGGCCGGGCCGCTCGCCGATCAGCATCACCGAGAGTTGGGCCGCGAACAGCTCGCCGATCTCGTCGGCCAGCGCGACGCGCGCCTGCGTGGCGATGACGACCGGCGCGAAGCGCGTGCCTGGCGGCAGTTGCGAACGCAATGCCGTGAGCAGCGGCACGGCATGACGCTCCACCGCGAGCGAGGACAGGCCGTCGCCGACGACGATGCAGACATCCGTTGCGGCGCCTGCCGATTCGCGCAGTCGCATCGCATCGTCGGCGTGCAACTGGCGGCCGAGGTCGGGGCGCCGCAGATAGGTGGTGCGATCCTCGGCCCGGCTGCGGGCGTGCGCGACTGTCCATCCCGCGGCCTTCAACGCCTGCTCGAGTGCGCCGGCATCCAGGGCGGCATGGATCGCGTCGCGCGCCATCGCATGGGCCCAGCCGAAGCGCAGCACCTCGTCGGTCGGCATGCCGGCGCCGGCGCGGCCCAGCGCCAGGCGAGCCGGCGTCGCGTTGCGCCACTCGCCCCAGGGACTGCGTGTGACCGCCTCGTCCGTCATGAGGCCAGCGCCTTCAGCGCGCCCATGTCGGCCAGCAGCCGGTTGGAAGAGGGCGGCTGCAGCCGGCCGTCGCTGCCGGTGATCTGCATGCGCTGCAGCCAGGCCTCGAACTCGGGCGCGCGCTGCAGGCCCATGGTTTCGCGCAGGAACAGCGCGTCGTGGAAGGAGGTGCTCTGGTAGTTGAGCATCACGTCGTCCGCGCCCGGCACGCCCATGATGAAGTTGATGCCGGCGGTGCCGAGCAGCACCAGCAGCGTGTCCATGTCGTCCTGGTCGGCTTCGGCATGGTTGGTGTAGCAGACGTCGCAGCCCAGCGGCAGGCCCAGCAGCTTGCCGCAGAAGTGGTCTTCGAGGCCGGCGCGGATGATCTGCTTGCCGTCGTAGAGGTACTCGGGCCCGATGAAGCCGACCACGGTGTTGATCAGGAGCGGCTTGTAGCGCCGCGCCAGCGCATAGGCGCGCGCTTCGCAGGTCTGCTGGTCGAGGCCGGCGTTGGCGTTGGCCGAGAGCGCGCTGCCCTGGCCGGTTTCGAAGTACATGACGTTGTCGCCGACCGTGCCGCGTTTCAGCGCCAGCGCGGCGGCGTAGGCTTCGTCGAGCAGCTCGGGCGTGACGCCGAAGGAACGGTTGGTCTTCTCGGTGCCGCCGATCGACTGGAACACCAGGTCGACCGGCGCGCCGGCCTCGGCCAGCTTCAGCGTGTTGGTGACGTGGGTCAGCACGCAGCTCTGCGTCGGGATCTCGAAGCGCTGGATCACCTCGTCGAGCATGCGCAGCAGATCGCCGAGCACCTGCATGCTGTCGGAGGCCGGGTTGAGCCCGATCACCGCGTCGCCGGCGCCCATGAGCAGGCCGTCCAGCGTGGAGGCCGCCACGCCGCGCAGGTCGTCGGTCGGATGGTTGGGCTGCAGCCGCACCGAGAGATGGCCGGGCAGGCCGATGGTGTTGCGAAAGCGCGTGACCACGCTGCACTTGCGCGCCACCGCGACGAGGTCCTGGTTGCGCATGAGCTTGGATACCGCGGCCACCATCTCCGGCGTGAGCCCGGGGGCCAGCGCGGTCAGCGCCGCGGTGTCGGCCTGTTCGGACAGCAGCCAGTTGCGGAAGTCGCCGACGCTCAGGTGCGCCACCGGCGCGAACGCCCGCGCGTCGTGCCCATCGATGATGAGCCGCGTGATGTTGTCTTCTTCATAGGGAACGAGTGCCTCGGTCAGGAACTGCTTGAGCGGCGTCTCGGCCAGCACATGGCGCGCCGCCATGCGCTGCTGCGCGGTGGCCGCGCCCACGCCGGCGAGGTAGTCGCCCGAGCGCGCCGGGCTCGCGACGGCCATGACCTGCTTGAGGTCTTCGAAGGAGAAGGCCTGCGAATCGATCGTGGTGCGGTAGCGCATCGAAAGCTCAGACGGTGGTGGACAACATCTCGTCCGGCGCTGCCGCCTTGCGTTGATCGGCCGTCAGCCGGAAGTAGCCGTAGGCCAGCGCCATCAACACCAGGAACAGCAGCGTCAGCATGCCGTTGAACCAGATCATCGCGCCAAGGCAAACCACGCCGAGCCCCAGGGCGATGGCCGGAAACACCGGGTAGAAGGGCGCGCGGTAGGTGCGTTCCAGGCCGGGTTCGGTGCGCCTGAGCTTGAACAGCGCGGCCATCGAGATCAGGTACATGACGATGGCGCCCAGCACCGCCATCGTGACGATGTTGGCCGTCAGCGTCTGGCCGCCGAACTGCACCCATTCGTCGCTGAAGATCGCGGCCACGCCGATGACGCCGCCGGCCACCAGCGCGCGGTGCGGCGTGTTGAAGCGCGGGCTGAGCGCCGCGAAGGTGGCGGGCAGGTAGCCGGCGCGCGCCAGCGCGAAGATCTGGCGCGAGTAGCCCATGATGATCCCGTGGAAGGAGGCGATCAGCCCGAACAGGCCGATCCACACCAGCATGTGCAGCCAGCCGCTGTTCTCGCCGACCACCACTTTCATCGCCTGCGGCAGCGGGTCGTTGATGTTGGCGAGCTTGCGCCAGTCGCCCACGCCGCCGGCGAAGATCATCACGCCGAAGGCCAGCACCACCAGCGTCACGATGCCGGTCGTGTAGGCCAGCGGAATGGTGCGGTGCGGATCGCGCGCCTCTTCGGCCGCCATCGCCGCGCCCTCGATCGCCAGGAAGAACCAGATCGCGAACGGGATCGAGGCGAAGATGCCCGAGATCGCCGCGCCGTTGAGCACCTCGCCGCCGGCCCAGCCGTGGGCCGTGAAGTTGGCCATCGACCAGCCGGGCGCGACGACGCCCATGAACACCAGCAGCTCGAAGATGGCCAGCACCGTGACGAAGAGCTCGAAGGCCGCGGCGATGCCGATGCCGATCCAGTTGAGGCCGATGAAGATCACATAGGCACCGAGCGCGAACCACTTCGGGTTGATGCCAGGGAACTGCACGTTGAGATAGGCGCCGATCGCCAGCGCGATGGCCGGCGGCGCGAACACGAACTCCACCAGCGTCGCGAAGCCGGCGACGAAGCCGCCGTTGGGCCCGAAGGCGCGCCGCGCATAGGCGAAGGGTCCGCCCGCATGCGGGATCGCCGTGGAGAGCTCGGTGAAGCTGAAGATGAAGGTCGTGTACATCGTGGCCACGAGCACCGTCGCGACCAGGAAGCCCAGCGTGCCGGCGGTGTTCCAGCCGTAGCTCCAGCCGAAATACTCGCCCGAGATCACCAGGCCGACGGCAATGCCCCACAGCTGCATGGGTCCGAGCACCTTCTTGAGATGGCCCGACGCGGGGCCGGGTACGGGCGGTGCTTCCAATGAACTCATGGTGTTTTCCCTCTTGGATGGCAATGAGCGGATTCGACCAAATCAGGGGCCGCGGCGCTATCCGGAATCGGAAAAAGCACGGCGGCAAGCCTCGCGGCATCTGGCATCTGTCTTGCTTTCGACAGGAGACCTACCCTTCGTTCACTGGATCCGGCCTTGCCCATCGACGCGTCCGCACCCTTGCCGAACCCGCCGGCGCTCCCGGCAGGCGGCCATCGCCTGCGATACGCCGAGCGCGTGAGCTGCGATGTGGACGAACACGCGACGCACATCTCCGCCTGGCGCCAGGAGTACGACCAGCTGTCCTGCGGGCGCTTCGAGGGCGCCGTGCGCGAGCTGTGGATCGATGGGCCGCGCCTGCAGATATTCCACGAACACACCGGCCAGCAGACCAGCCAGCAATGCCTGCCCTGGCGCGGGTCGATCTGGTTCGGCGTGCCTGACGGCCACAGCCACGAGCCATTGCATTTCTCGGGGCGCCTGCAGCGTGCCGATCGCATGCGCTTGGTGATGTCGGCCCGGGCGAACGACGGTTTCGTGCTGCGCACGCCCCGGAACTTCGGGATCTACGGCGTCGTCGTCGACGAGGAGTGGCTGGGCACGCAGATACAGCGCCTGGGCCTTCGCCCACCGCTCATCGGCCAGGGTGCGCTGGTGCATGCGGCCGCGGTTGCGCCCCACGTGCATGTCGCTTTGTGCCAGACCATCGAGTCGCTGCTGGGCCTCGGTGCCAGCGGCGAAGCCGAGCAGAGCTGGGGCCGTGCCGCCCTGCAGACCCTGCTCGACCAGTTGCTGGGTCTGCTGGCGGGCACGACGCAAGCCGACGGCTTCATCGCCCAGCTGCAAGCCAGCCAGCGCCGCCTGGCGGCCGTCATGGCGGCGCGCTCGCTCGTCGTGCATCCGCTCAACCACGCCATGTCCGTGGACGACCTGTGCCTGCAGCTGCACCTCACGCCGCGCACCCTGCGCAATCACTTCCGCAGCGTGGTCGGCGAGTCGCCGGTGGAGTTCCTGCGGGCCGTGCGCCTCAATGCCTGCCGGCGCAAGCTGCGCCTGCCGCAGGCCGCAAGCACGGTGCAGGATGTCGCCGCGCAATGGGGCTTCTTCCACATGGGCCGCTTCTCGCAGGAGTACAAGGCCATGTTCGGCGAGCTGCCCTCGGAGACGCTTCGGCAGGCCAGGCTGACGCACTGAGGCGCCCGGGTGCCGGTTGGCAATAATGAGTGGTCATCCACTCACCGAAGGCCTGCCCCGTGCGATCACTTTTCTGCGCTGCCCTTGTTTCCGCGTTCGTCTTGCCGACTGCCTGGGCGCAGTCGGGCCCCGTCACCACCCCGAGCGGGCTGATCTACCAGTCCTTGGTCGAAGGCAAGGGCGCCTCGCCCGCCGCCACCGACGCGGTCAAGGTGCACTACCGCGGCACCTTCCCCGACAGCGGCAAGGAGTTCGACAGCTCCTACAAGCGCAACGAGCCTACCGAGTTCCCGTTGAACGGTGTGATCCCGTGCTGGACCGAGGGCGTGCAGAAGATGAAGCCGGGCGGCAAGGCCAAGCTGACCTGCCCGCCGTCGATCGCCTACGGCACCCGCGGTGCGGGCGGCGTGATTCCGCCCAATGCCACGCTCAACTTCGAGATCGAGCTGATCTCGGTCACCAAGCGCTGAGGCCGGCCGCTCGCATCCGGTTCATGAATCTTCGCTCGATCGATCTCAATCTGCTGGTGGTGCTCGAAGCGCTCATCGAAGAGCGCGGGGTGCGCCGGGCCGGAGAGCGCATCGGCCTGAGCCAGTCGGCGACCAGTCATGCGCTCGATCGCCTGCGCAAACTGCTCGGCGACGAGATCCTGGTTCGGACCACGACCGGCATGGAGCCCACGGCGAGGGCGCTGAGCCTGGCCGGGCCGTTGCGGATCGCGCTGCAGAGCATACAGACGGCGTTGACGCCGGAGCGCTTCGTTCCGGAGGAAGCGCAGGGCGAGATTCAGATCGCCGTCGAAACCCACGAGACCATCATCATCCTGCCGCAACTGGTCGACGAGATGCGGACCGAGGCACCGCTGCTGTCCCTGACCGTTCGCCCGGGCTCGGTCGACGATATCCTGGTTGGAATCGATCAGGGACGCACCGACATCGGTATCGGCTTCTTTCGCGGGCTGCCCGATCGGTTCATGACCTGCCGTCTGCTGGGCGACAGCCACGTTTGCGTGATGCGTGCGGACCATCCGCTCGCCGCTGCGCCGCTGACGCTGGAGAGCTACCTGCAGGCGCCGCACCTGCTGGTCAGCATGAGCGGCGCGTCGGACGATCTGGTCGACTCGGCGCTGGCCGATCGGAATCTGCGCAGAAGCATCGCGATGCGCCTGCCCCATGGGCTGGCCGCGGTCATCGCCCTGACCCGCTCCGACATGGTCACAACCGTGACGCGAGGCGCGGCGCGCGTCTTCGCGCAGTCGGGGCGGCTGGTTGCGATGGAACTGCCCTTCGCCGTGCCGCGCGTCGAGTTCCGCCTGATCTGGAACCGCCGCCTGCAGCAAAGTCCGCAGCACCGCTGGCTCAGGCAGAAGCTGGTGGCCATCGGCGCCGCCGCGGAAGCGAGCAGCGCCTCGGAGCAGGCCGCCTAGACGGGCGCCCGTCTGTGCTCTGCACGCGGCGGCCGAGCTCATCGACGGCGTGCACTTTGCATGTGCAACCTTTGCATTGGCCAGTTTCCATCCCGCCGCATACAGTTTCTTCAGAGGTCGACACGCTTCGTTCATGGAGTCGACCCGAGGAGACAAAGATGAATACTGTGACGGTAGATCCGCAGCAGGTCGACACCGCATTCCGCGCCGCGATGCGCCGGTTCGCCTCGACGGTGACGATCATCACTGCAGCCGACCACGAGCGTCGTCACGGCATGACGGCCACAGCAGTGACCTCGCTCTCGATGAGCCCGCCATCGCTCCTCATCTGTCTTAACCAGAAGACCCTGCTGCACGACATCATGTTCCGTGCGCGACGCTTCTGCGTGAACGTGCTGCACTGCGAGCAGGTCGAGTTGTCGGCCGCCTTCAGCGGCGCGGTTGCGGCCGAGGAGCGTTTCGCGCTGGGCACCTGGTCGCGCACCGAGGATGGCATTCCCTATCTTGCGGACGCCCAGGCCAACCTGTTCTGCAGGAAGGCGGCCGCCATTCCGTACGGCACGCACACCATCCTGGTCGGCCAGGTCGAGCATGTCGGCCTGCGCGATGCCATCGCTCCCCTGGTCTACCAGGACGCTTCGTACTGCGTGACGAGTCCAGCGGCCTGACCGGCCGTGCCGCGCGGGGCGTGCCGCGCCACTTCTTCCTTTCTCTACTTCTTTCTCAACAGGTGGTCCCATGTCCTGCGTCATTTCGCGCGAAAAACCTCAGTCGATTCCTTCGTTCGCACAACGGCCGACGCCTGCCGAACTCCATTCGAGGATGAAGGCCTTGCTGCCCGCCATCAAGGCCAGGGCCGGCGACACCGAGCGGCTCGGACGCATCCCCGCCGACAGTCTTGATGCCTTGCGCGAAGCAGGCCTGTACCGCGTCGTCCAGCCGACGCGCTTCGGAGGCCACGAATACGACTTCGACGTGCTGGTCGAACTCGTGATGGAACTCGCCCGCGCATGCGCATCGACTGCATGGGTCTATGGTCTCTATGCCGCCCATCAGTGGCTGGTCGCCAGTTTCGATGCCCAGGCGCAGCGCGATGTCTGGGATGACGACGCGGACGCGGCCATCTGCGGCTCCTACGCCCCGGCAGGAAAAGCCGTCGCGGTGGCTGATGGCTACCGGCTCACCGGACGCTGGGCTTTCGCCAGCGGCTGCGACGGCGCCCAGTGGGCGGTCTGCGCATCGGTTCTGCCTGCCCAGGAAGCCGGACCTGCGCCGGGGCCTGCCTTCTTCCTGGTGCCCGCGACCGACTACCTCATCGACGGCACCTGGGATGTGGTCGGCCTTGCAGGCACCGGCAGCAAGACTCTGGTGCTGGACGACGTGTTCGTGCCGAAGCACCGGATCCTCACCTTCCGCGAGACCACCAGCGGCCGCACGCCGGGCAGTCGGGTGCACGACAACCCGGGCTTCGGCATCCCGATGCTGTCGAACATCCCGTCATGCCTTGCAGCGGCGGGTGTGGGTGCTGCGGCCGGCGCGCTGGACGACTACCTCGAGGCGACCGGCCAGCGCGTGACCCGCGGGGCCGTGGCCGGAGGCAACAACCGGATGGCGGAATTCCCGACCATCCAGCTGCGTGTGGCGGAAGCGGGGGCGGGCACCGATGCGGCCCGCGAGATCCTGCTGCGCGACCTCCGAGCCCGGGCACTGACGGCCCGGTCCGGCGAGGAGATCACGGTGGAAGACCGGATCTCCAGCCGGCGCGGGCAGGCCTTCGCGGTCTCGCTTGCGATCCGCAGCGCAGAGGCATTGAATGCTTCCACCGGCGGGCAAGGACTCGCGATGTCCAACCCGGTCCAGCGCGCCTGGCGCGACGCCAACGCCGTGGGTCGCCACATCAGCCTGAACTGGGATGCAGTGGGAACCATGGCCGGCCAGATGGCGCTCGGTCTCGAGCCCAAGGGCCAATACTAAGGATCGGACATGCAAGGAAAGATTGGACTCGAAGAGCACTTCGCTCTCGAAGAAACCCTGATGGACTCCGCGGGCTTCGTTCCGCAGACGCACTGGCCGGAGTTGCGCTCCCGCCTGCTCGACATCCACGACCGGCGCCTGCGCGAGATGGACGCCAACGGCATGCAGATGATGCTGCTGTCGCTCAACGCGCCGGCCGTTCAGGCGATCCTGGACACGGCGCGTGCCAACGACGTCGCTCGCCGCGCGAACGACTTCCTCGCCGAGCAGGTCGCCAGGCGGCCGGACCGTTTCCAGGCGTTCGCGGCACTGCCGATGCAGGACCCGGAGCTGGCGGCCCGCGAGCTCGAGCGCTGCGTCAAGGAACTTGGCTTCAAGGGCGCGCTGGTCAATGGCTTCTCCCAGACCGCTGATCCCAACTCGGTCCTCTACTACGACCATGCCCGGTACTGGCCCTTCTGGGACGTCGTGCAGAAGCTCGACGTGCCCTTCTATCTGCATCCGCGCAACCCGCTGCCGGCCGACGCACGCATCTACGACGGTCATCCCTGGCTGCTGGGGCCGACCTGGGGCTTCGGCCAGGAGACGGCCGTTCACGCCTTGCGTCTGATGTGCAGCGGCCTGTTCGACGAGTATCCGAAGCTCACCCTGATCCTCGGACACATGGGCGAGGGGCTGCCGTACAGCATGTGGCGCATCGACAACCGCAATGCGTGGCTCGAGACGCCGCCCGCCTATCCCGCGCGCCGGAAGATCGCCGAGTACTTCCGCGAGAACTTCTACCTCACGACCTCGGGCAACTTCCGCACGCAGACGCTCATCGACGCGATCCTGGAGATCGGCGCCGACCGGATCCTGTTCTCGACCGACTGGCCGTTCGAGAACGTCGACCATGCCGCCCGCTGGTTCGATTCGGCCAGCATCAGCGAGCGCGATCGCGAAAAGATAGGGCGCACCAACGCGATCGAACTGTTCGGGCTGGACACATTACAAAGGAGACAGACATGACCGATCACGTCAACATCGACGTCAACGAGGAGCTGGCCGAAGCGAAGGTCGGCCGCTTGCACAAGTGGCTGGGCGTCATGATGGCGACGCTCACATTGTTCGACGGCTACGACACATTCAATCCGGCCTACGTCATCCATTACGTGGCGGGACCCTGGGGCCTCGCGCCGGGACAGGCGGGCTTTCTGGTCTCTAGCGGGCTGGTGGGCTTCCTGATCGGCGCCGGAGTACATGGCATCGTGGCCGACCGCGTGGGGCGGCGGGCGACCTTGCTCGGCGGCCTTTGGATCACCAGTGTCTTCACCTTGGCGACGCCCCTGTTCGGCGACTCGTTCGTGATGTTCTGTACGCTTCGCGTCCTGACCGGCCTCGGCCTCGGCGTGCTGCTGCCTCTCGCGACGACCTATATCAACGAGCTCGCGCCGCGCCGCGTGGCCAACACCTTCTCGCTGTGGGGCGTTGCGTTCGGCTGGGCCCTGGGCGGCACGATGGCCGGCCTGGTGGGCGTGTTCCTCACGCCGCTGTTCGGCTGGAAGGTGCTGTACTGGATCGGCTCGCTGTCGATCCCGCTGACCATCGCGCTGCATTTCTGCCTGCCGGAGTCCGTCAAGTTCCTGGCGCTGAAGGGCCGCATCGAAGACATCCGGGCGCTGCTGACGCGCCTGCGTCCCGAACGCGCCGAGGTGTACCGCAATGCGCGCCTGGTGGTGACGGGAGCGGTCACTCAACGCAATCCGGTCGCCGCGCTCCTCAGGCCGCAGACGCGCCGCACGACGCTCACGATCTGGCTGGCCGCCTTCCTGAGCCTCTTCTGCATCTTCGGCCTCACGGGCTGGATTCCGACCGTGATGATGAAGCGGGGCGAGACCTTCGCGGCGAGCTTCGGATTCGGAGCGCTGATGCAGATCATGTCATTCGCCGGCGGCCTGGCCTGCGGCTACCTGGCCGACCGCCGGGGCTCGAGCCGCAGCGTGCTGGCGACCTGGTGGGCGCTGGGCGGGCTCTCGGTGCTCTCGCTGGTCTTCTTCGACGGGCATGTCGTCAACATCGTGTGCACGGCAGCGGCCGGTTTCTTCGTGATCGGTGCGCAGTACGTGCTGAACAACTTCACGGCCCGCTCCTTCGACACCAACGTCCGTGCAACGGCGGTTGGCATGATGCTCAGCGTCGGCCGCTTCGGCGCGATCCTCGGGCCGTTCGTCGTCGGTACGCTGCAGCAGGTTTCTGCAGGGCCCATGCCCATGTTCGTTCTGATCGGCTGCGCCTCGATCGTCGCCGCTATTGCAATCGCTTCGCTGGCAGCGCGGCCGGCGCCGACGCGCGAGGCCGCGGTACTGCATGTGCATGGATAGGAAGCATGCCTGGCGCGCGATCTTCTGGATGTCGCCCAGGCAGATTCAGCGGCGGCGGCCGCGCAGCCATTCGAGCGCCAGCAGCAGGCTGGTTGTGAACACGATCAGCAGCGTCGCGACGGCGGCGATGGTGGGCGAGATGTTCTCGCGGATGCCGGTGAACATCTGGCGCGGCAGCGTGACCTGGTCGGGCCCGGCCAGGAACAGGGTGACGACCACCTCGTCGAAGGAGGTGGCAAAGGCGAACAGCGCGCCCGAGATCACGCCCGGCGCGATCACCGGTAGCGTGATGCGCATGAAGGTGTTGAAAGGCGTTTCGCCCAGGCTCAGCGAGGCGCGCACCAGGTTGTGGTTGAAGCCGGCCAGCGTCGCCAGCACGGTGGTCAGCACGAAGGGCGCGCCCAGCGCGGCATGCACCACGATCAGGCCGAGGTAGCTGTCGGCCAGGCCGATGGGCGCGAAGTAGAGGTACGTCGCCACGCCCACCACCACGATCGGCACCACCATCGGCGAGATCAGCACGCTCATGAGCAGGCCCTTGAACGCGAAGTCCGTGCGCGACAGGCCCACCGCGGCCAGCGTGCCCAGCACGGTGGCGAGCACCGTCGCGGCGGGCGCGACGATGAAGCTGTTGCGCGCGGCCCGGGCCCATTCCGGCGACTCGAACAGGTTGCGGTACCACTTGAGCGACCAGCCGGGGATCGGGTAGGCCAGGAAGGAGCTGTCGGAAAAGGACAGCGGGATCACGACCAGGATCGGCGCCAGCAGGAAGGCCAGCACCGCCACGCAGCCGGCGCGCACCGCCCACCAGCCGAGCTTGTCGGCGAAGGTGGCGTAGGCGGGAAATTCGGGAAGAAGCTTCGGCATGCTTGTCTTTCGTGCCTTCAGCCCAGGCTCAGGTCGGCCTTGCCGACGCGGCGGTACACGGCATAGAGCACCAGAGTGGCGGCCAGCAGCAGCGCGCCGAGCGCACAGGCCATGCCCCAGTTGATTTCGACGTTGGTGTAGCGCGCGACGTAGTAGCTCAGCATCTGGTCGTCGGCCCCGCCCAGGAGCGCCGGCGTCACGTAGTAGCCGATCGCCAGGATGAACACCAGCAGCGCGCCGGCGCCGATGCCGGGGTAGGTCTGAGGCACGTAGACGCGGAAGAAGGCTGCCAGCGGCGGACTGCCGAGCGAGACGGCCGCGCGCAGGTAGGTCGGCGGCACGCTTTTCATGACGCTGTACAGCGGCAGGATCATGAATGGCAGCAGGATGTGGACCATCGAGATGATCACGCCGGTGCGGTTGAACAGCAGCGCCAGCGGGTGGTCGATCAGCCCGATGCCCATGAGGCCGCGGTTGACCAGCCCTTCGGACTGCAGCAGCACGATCCACGCCGCCACGCGCACCAGGATGGAGGTCCAGAAGGGCACCAGCACCAGGATCATCAGCACGTTGGCCTTGCGCGCCGGCAGCGTCGACAACCACCATGCGAGCGGGTAGGCCAGCAGCAGGCAGAAGAAGGTGACCACGGCGCTGATCTCGAAGGTGCGCAAGAGGATGCCGCCGAAGGCGCGCTGGTCCAGCGGCATGCGCTCGACGCTGCCCGCGGCGTCGCGCCGCAGGTCGACCGAGGCCAGCAGGTAGTCGGGCGTCCAGCGCGAGCCGTTCTTGGCGATCGCCTGCCAGTAGGGCACCTCGCCCCAGCGCGCGTCGATCTCCAGCAGGCGCGCCTTGATTTCCTCCGGCGTGCCGGCGATCGGCAGCGCGCGGTAGGTGCTCATCACGAGCGAGCGGGCGCCGGCGATTTCGGTATTGAGCCGGCGCGCCAGCGCGCCCGCATCGGCGCTGTCGGGCAGTTGGCCGAGGTCGGCCGCGATCGCCGCGTAGGCCTGCGGCGCGGGCGCCTCCTGGCGATTCCAGCCGTCGAGCGCGCGCACCGTGCGGGGCAGGGCGTTGGCCACCTCCGGGTTCTCGACCGCGCGCTGCAGCAGCGCCACGATCGGCACCAGCAGCGTGAGCAGCAGGAACAGCAGCAGCGGCAGCGTGAGCGCGAACGCGCGCCACTTGCGGCGCGCCTCGGCGCGCGCCAGGGCGCGTCGAAGCTCTCCCGGCGGGGCCTCCGCCGGGAGGTGGGAGGCGAGCGTTGCCGCGTGCATGGCCGCTTACTGCGTGGCCCACGAGGCGAAGCGCTTCTCGAGCGCCTCGCCCTGGTCGGCCCAGAAGGCGACGCTGAACTGGATGGCTTCCTTGGCATTGGCGGCCGAGGTCGGCAGGTCGTCCAGCACCTTCTTGTCGAGCGAAGCCAAGGCCTTGGTGTTGGTCGGGCCGTAGGCGATGTTCTGCGCATAGACCGCCTGCGCCGCCGGCTGCATGGCGAACTGGATGAACTTGAGCGATGCCTCCTTGTTGGGCGCGCCCTTCGGAATGACCCAGTAGTCGAGGTCGTAGATGCCGCCCGGCCAGAAGATCTTCAGCTTGCGGCCTTCGCGGTTGGCGGCGTCGATGCGGCCGTTGTAGACCGTGGTCAGCACCACATCGCCGGCCACCAGGAACTGCGGCGGCTGCGCGCCGGCTTCCCACCACTGGATGTTGGGCTTGAGCTCGGTGAGCTTCTTGAAGGCGCGGTCGGCGCCTTCCTTGGTGGCCAGCACCTTGTAGACGTCGGCCGGCTTCACACCGTCGGCCATCAGCGCGAATTCGAGGTTGTAGCGCGCGCCCTTGCGCATGCCGCGCTTGCCCGGGATCTTCTTCACGTCCCAGAAATCGGCCCAGGAGGTGGGGGCGGTCTTGAGCTTCTCGCCGTTGTAGGCCATGACGGTGGACCACACGAACACGCCGACGCCGCATTCGGTGACAGCGGCCGGCAGGAAGTCCGCCTTGTTGCCGATCTTCGAGTAGTCGAGCTTCTCGAACAGGCCTTCGTCGCATCCGCGCGCAGCGTCGGGCGATTCGACCTCGACCACGTCCCAGGTGACCTTCTTGGTCTCGACCATGGCCTTGATCTTGGCCTGCTCGCCGTTGTATTCGACCGGGATGACCTTGATGCCGGTTTTCTCGAAGGGCTCGTAGTAGGCCTTCTTCTGGGCATTGGCGTTGGCGCCGCCGAAGTTGACGACGGTGATCTGCTGCTGCGCAAATGCCGGCAGCGCGAGCGCGGCGGCGACGATGAGGGCGAGGCGGGTCTTTTTCATAGAAAGATTCCTTGTGGGTTGGCGGTGACGAGAAATGGGATGCGAAGGCGCTCAAGCCGCATAGATGCGCACGTGGTCGACCGGGAATCTGAGCGAGACCCGCTCGCCGCCTTGCGGTGGCGCGGCGCCCTGCAGGCCGCTGAGCGGCAGCTTGACCGTGGCGTCCGCCTGGCCGCCGCCGATGCTGCACAGCAGCCGCAGGTGGTCGCCGAAGTAGATGACGCGTGCCACCTCGGCCGCGAGCACGTCGGGGCCCGATGCCTCGCTCTGCCGCTGCAGCACCACGCGCTCGGGGCGGATGCAGGCCTCGACCTTGGCACCCGCGGCCGCGCCACTCACGTTCAGGCCGGTCAGCACGCGGCCGTCGGGCAGCGCCATTTCGGCGCAGTCGCCGGCGCTGCGCAGCACGCCCTTGAGCACCGTGTTGTCGCCGACGAAGCCGGCCACGAAGCGGTTGGCGGGCGCCTCGTAGAGCTGCTCCACCGAGTCGAGCTGCTGGATCACGCCCTCGTTGAACACCGCGACGCGGTCGCTCATGGTGAGGGCTTCGCCCTGGTCGTGCGTCACGTAGACGAAGGTCACGCCGAGCTGGCGATGCAGTTCCTTCAACTCGATCTGCATGTGTTCGCGCAGCTGCTTGTCGAGTGCGCCGAGCGGCTCGTCCATCAGCACCAGCTGCGGCTCGAACACCAGGGCGCGCGCCAGCGCCACGCGCTGCTGCTGGCCGCCGGAAAGCTGGCCGGGCAGGCGGTCGTTCATGCCGCGCAGCTGGACCATCTCGAGCGCGCGCTGCACGCGGCGCTGCTGCTCGTCCTTCGGCACCTTGCGCACCGTGAGCGGGTAGGCCACGTTCTGGCCCACGCTGAGATGCGGGAACAAGGCGTAGTTCTGGAACACCATGCCGAAGTGCCGCTTGTGCGGCGGCGTGCCGGTGATCTGCTGGCCATCGAGCAGGATGTCGCCGGAGGTCGGCGACTCGAAGCCGGCCAGCATCATCAGCGTGGTGGTCTTGCCCGAACCCGAAGGCCCGAGCAGGCTCAGGAACTCGCCCCGGTGGATGTCCAGGTCGAGCTGGCGCACCACCAGGTGCTCGCCGTCGTAGGTTTTCTGGACGCGCTGGAAGCGCACCAGAGGTTCTTGGGTCATGGAGGTGTTCAAGTATGGACCGATCAGCGCAGCGCGGCGAAGCTGTCCGCCAGAATCGCCAGGCCTTCGTCCACTAGCAAGTCGGATGCCGTCAGCGGCACCAGCACGCGAATCACGTTGCCGTAGCTGCCGCAGGACAGCAGGATCAGCCCACGCCGTGCCGCCTCCGCGACCACCTTGCGGGTGAGGGCGGCGTCGGGGCGGGTGGTATCGCCCTCCTCGAACAGCTCGATGGCCACCATCGCCCCGAGCCCGCGCACATCGCCGATCGCCGGCACCTCGGCCGCGATGCGGCGCAGGCCGGTCTTCAGGCGCTCGCCCAGGGCCTTGCTGCGCGCCAGCAGCTGCTCGTCGTCGAACACCTTGAGCACCGCGAGCGCCGCGGCGCAGCCGATCGGGCTGCCGGCGTAGGTGCCGCCCAGCCCGCCTGGCGCGGGCGCATCCATGACCTCGGCGCGGCCCACCACGCCGGAGATCGGGAAGCCGCCCGCCATCGACTTGGCGGTGGTGATCAGGTCGGGCGCCACCGGCCACTGCTCGCTGGCGAACCAGGTGCCGGTGCGGCCGGCGCCGGTCTGCACCTCGTCCGCGATGAGCAGGATGCCGTGGCGGTCGGCCAGCGCGCGCAGGCCTTCGACGAAATCGTTGGGCGCCACGTAGAAGCCGCCTTCGCCCTGCACCGGCTCGAGGATGAAGGCCGCCACGCGCCCGGGCTCGATGTCGTTCTTGAACAGCAGTTCGACCGAGTGCAGCGCGTCGTCGACGCTCACGCCGTGCAGTGCGTTCGGATACAGGGCATGGAACACCTCGCCCGGGAACGGTCCGAAGCCGAGCTTGTAGGGCGCCACCTTGCCGGTCAGGCCGAGCGTCATCATCGTGCGGCCGTGGTAGCCGCCGGTGAAGGCGATGACGCCGGGCCGCCGGGTGAACGAGCGCGCGATCTTGACCGCGTTCTCCACCGCCTCGGCGCCGGTACTCAGGAAGATCGATTTCTTCGCGAAGTCGCCGGGCGCCAGCGTGTTGAGGCGTTCGGCCAGCTCGACGTAGGGCTCGTAGGCCAGCACCTGGAAGCAGGTGTGCGAATAGAGATCGAGCTGCGCCTTGACCGCCGCACTGATCTCGGGGTGGCAGTGCCCGGTGTTGAGCACGGCAATGCCGCCGGCGAAATCGATATAGCGGCGGCCCTCGACGTCCCAGATCTCGGCGTTGCTGCCGCGGCTGACGAATATGTCATGGGCCTGGCCGACCCCGCGGGCGACGGCCGCGGTGCGGCGTGCCATGAGGGCGGCGTTGCTGAGATGGGGTTCGCGCTGCATGGATACGACCTGTGCCTGAATGGGAATGGCGGCACTTTAGGTTTCGCAAGCCGGCGCGGCCATGTACAGCCGGAGCGCTCGTTCGGCGGACTGTACTGGTCTTGTATCCTGTACATACTTTCCTCCATATGGTGCAGATCGGTCTGCCGAGGCACACCCGATGCTCATTCTTCGCCCCGAACTTCCGACACCTCTGGTCAGCCAGATCGTGGAGGGGCTGCGCGGGCTGATCGGCACCCAGAAACTCAAGGCCGACAGCAAGCTGCCGTCTATCCGGGCCTTTGCCGCCGCCCACGGCGTCAGCGTCTTCACCGTGGTCGAGGCCTACGACCGGCTGGTGGCGCAGGGCCTGCTGGTGTCGCGCGCCAACGCGGGCTTCTTCGTCAAGCGACGCAGCGAGGAGGGCGCCGCCGGTGCGGCCGGCACGCCGCGCGCCGACCCGCGCTTCGACGCCCGGTGGTACCTGCAGCAGATCTTCGAGAACCGCAACCTGCAGCTCAAGCCGGGCTGCGGCTGGCTGCCGCACGACTGGCTGTTCGAGGACGGCATGCGCCGCAGCCTGCGCCACCTGTCTGCCGGCGGCACCGACATCGGCGGCTACGGCCTGCCCTTCGGGCACATGGCGCTGCGCATGGCGGTGGCCGAATCGCTTTCGGAGCGCCAGATCGTGGTCGACGCCGCGCAGGTGCTGCTGACCCAGGGCTCCAGCCAGGCGCTGGACCTGGTGGCTCGCCGGCTGCTGAAGCCGGGCGAAGCGGTGCTGGTGGACGACCCCGGCTATCCCAACCTGATGTTCATGCTGCGCTTCCTGGGCGTCCATCTCATCGGCGTGCCGCGCACGCCGACCGGCTACGACCTCCCGGCGCTGGAGGCGCTGCTGGCGGCGCACCGGCCCAAGGCCTTCTTCACGCAGCCGCGGCTGCAAAGCCCGACCTGCTCGACGGCTTCCCTGCCGCAACTCGTGCGGCTGCTGGAACTTGCCCAGGCGCACGATTTCATGCTGGTCGAGAACGACATCTACGCCGACATGGACGCCTCGATGCGCCCGTCGCTGGCCAGCCTGGGCCAGTTGCGCCAGGTCGTCTACGTGAGCAGCTTCTCGAAAACCATCTCGCCGAACATCCGCGTCGGCTACGTCGTCGCCAGGCCCGAACTGCTCGAAGACCTGGCGCAGCTCAAGATGGTCTCCGGCCTGACCTCCTCGGACATCACCGAGCGGCTGGCCTTCGGCACCGTGACCGACGGCCGCTGGCGCAAGCACCTCAAGTCGCTGCGCGACCGGCTGGCCCAGGCGCAGGCCGGCGTGGCGCGCAGGCTGGACGCGCTCGGCTTCGAGCTGTTCCACGAGGCATCGGCGGGGATGTACCTGTGGGCCAGGCACCCGGACATCGTCGACAGCGCCGAACTCTCCACGCGCGCGGCCGCCGAGGGCATCATGCTCGGCCCGGGCCAGCTGTTCCTGGTCAACCCGCACCCGACCGGCTGGCTGCGCTTCAATGTCGCATTCAGCGAGGACGAGCGGCTCTGGAGCTTTCTGAGCCGCAGCATCGAACAGCTGCAGAGCGGCGAGCTGACGCAGCAGGTCGAAGGATGAACGCGGGCGGTGTGAGGCGCCAACAGCCGTTCGCCCTGAGCTTGTCGAAGGGCTCGCCCCGCCTTCGACAAGCTCAGGCCGAACGGTTGGTTGGGCAATTGCACTACTTGGCCCTCAGCAGCTCCCCCACCTCCAGCAGCACCAGCTCGTTGTCGTCCGCCTTGTTCGGCTCGCGGCTGCTGGAGAAGGGCAGGTTGTTGTCGTTGCCCACCACGATGTGCGTGGCATCGACCACCTCGACGTTCTCGATCGTGAAGAAGGGAAACTTGAGCACGCCGTCGTTGAGCGGCTTGCGCGCCAGCTTGTTGGGATCGGCGATCGAGAGCAGGTCGATGTAGCCGATCTTGCGCACCGCCTGGCCGGCGTTGGCGTCGTTCAGCTCGATCTTGTAGACGCGCTTGAACTTCGCGAGGTCGTGGAAGCAGTCGCTGCGCTTCTGGCCTTCGGGGCAGGCCTTGTCGGCCGTGCCTTCGCCGTTGTCGCGCTCGATGATGAGGCCGGTCGTCGCATCGATCATGTTGAAGTCGCCGATCGCGTGGCCGTTGGCCTCCAGCGGGTACTTCCAGTGGCGGCCGGTCCACTTCTCGCTCGCGACGTCGAACTCGAGCACGCGCAGCGCCTCCTTGCCGTCGATGCGCTCGTAGTCCTTGGCCTCGGCGTTCCACACCGGACCTTCGAGCAGGGCGTAGAGCTTGCTGCCGTCCTTCGATGCAGCCATGCCTTCGAAGCCCTTGGAGCGCCGGATCTGGAAATCGACCGCGCCGCCGGGGGCGCCCGGCGTCGTCACGGCGGGATGATCGGGCGAGCGCACCGTCTTGCCGTCGACCTGGGTCTCGAACACCGCGAGCACCTTGCCCTTCAGATCAGCCTTGACCAGGTAGGGGCCGAACTCCTCGCCGATCCACAGCGCGCCGCCCGCGAACTGGAAGCTCTCGGGGTCGAAGTCGGAGCCGGTCAGCAAGCGCTGCTTGCTGCCTTCATGGACGATGCGGAAGGGCACCTTCTTGTCCGGGTCGTGCAGGAACACCGTGCCCGTGCGCTCGAACTTGCCGCTCTTGAAGTCCACCTTGTAGTGGTTGAGGTAGAGCATGAAGTCGGGCGAGTTGGCCTTGGCGCCGGCGCCGTTGTCGGTGAGGATCCAGAAGCTGCCGTCGTCCATCTTCTTGATGCCCGAATGGCCCTGTACCGGCTGCCCCTTGAAGGGCAGCGAAACGCCCGTGCCGCGCCCGGCCGACAGGCCTTCGATGCTGCCCAACGCCTCGACGCGCTTGCCGCTGGTGAACTTGCCGCTCACTTGCAGGTCGGCCGGCGCGTCTTTCGGCGCGGCAATGAAGCTTTGCGCCGGCAGCAGCGCATGGCCGGCGAGCGTGGTGGGGTAGGCGGTCTGTGCCATGGCACTGCCGCAGGCAAGGGCGGCGGCCAGGGCGGTGAAGGAGAGGGAGGCGATGCGCATCATGTTCCGGGTGGCTTGAGATAAAGCCTTGCACCATGCCGGCGCCGGGTGACGACGCCGTGACAAGTTAACAGGCCCTACTTCGCGTCGCTGTACACCGTCGCTCGCGACACGCCCATGTGTGCGGCGGCGATCTCCATGCCGCGGCGGATGTCGAGGAAGCCGGCTTTCTTCAGGTCCTGCACAAGCTGCCTGCGGTCCGCCGGCTTGAGCGATCGTGCGCTGGTGGCGCGCGTGGCGGCGAACTCGTCGACCCGCTCGCAGATGCGGTCGGCATGCCGCGCGTCCAGCGTTTCACTGATCTCGCTCGATTCGATGCGGGTGAACTGCGCGAGCGCAGCCTGGAAGCCCTGGAACAGCGTGAGGTCCACGTTCAGGCACAGCGCGGCGACGTACTCGCCGCTCTCGTCCTTGATGCCGATCGAGGTGCTCTTGACCTTGCGGCCGTCGGCGAACTGGTTGGCGTAGTTGGTGATGACGGCCGGGTAGTCCGGGTCGCCGATGCGCGCCAGGCCCAGCTCCGTCACCGGTTGGCCCACGCGGCGCCCGCTCAGGTTGTTCTCGATCGCGAAGATCGCGTTCTTCGGATGGGTGAGGTCGTGGACGACCACCTCGCAGAAAGGAGCGAAGGTTTTCCCGAGGCCCTGCGCGATGGTCTGCAGCTCCCGCAGCAGGAGCTTGTTCGGCTTTTTCTTCATCGGCCGAATGTATCCAACATTGGACGAAGCGTCCAAGTCGGTCGTGGGGATCAGCCCGGCTGGTACTGGTACAGCCAGGTCTCGGTCAGCGTCTGGTCGCCGTTCTTCAGGTACAAGCGCATGTCGGCCGGCTCGCTGCCATCCACGGTGAAGTCGAACTGCGCGCGCCAGTGGCCCGGCACGCCGTTGGGCACCGCTTCCGAGAAGATGTAGGAGAACTTGCCGCGCGAAGCCGTGAGCACGAGCTCGGGCTTGACGCCGAAGGGGATCGTCTCCAGCGGCTTGCCGATGAACTCGACCATGAACTTGCGCACGCCCTGCGGCCGCTGCGTGCCCGGCTGCCCGCCGCGCCCGAGGCGCGTCGCCACGCAGCGCGCGAGCGGGGAGGGAAAGGGCTCCTGGTCGGTCCAGTGCAGCCGGTACTTGAGGTTGTAGCTGGAGCCCGCGGCGGCCGGCGCCTTGGGCACCCAGCAGGCGAGGATGTTGTCGTGGATCTCGTCGTCGGTCGGTATCTCGACCAGTTGCACCGAACCTTCACCCCAGTCGCCCAGCGGTTCGACCCAGAGGCTGGGGCGCTTCTCGTAGAACACGCCGTCCTGGTAGTGGTCGAAGGCGCGGTCGCGCTGCAGGAGGCCGAAGCCGCGCGGGCGCGTGTCGCTGAAGGACGAGGCGCGGGTCTGCGTGGGATTGTTCAGCGGTCGCCAGATGCGCTCGCCGGCGCCGTTCCAGATCGCGAGGCCGTCGGAGTCGTGCACCTCGGGCCGCCAGTCGATGCCGGTGGGCCTGCTTTCCGAGTACCAGTACATCGAGGTCAGCGGCACCAGCCCGAGGCGGCCGATGTCGCGGCGCAGGAAGAGGCGCGACTCGATGTCCATCAGCACCGCCTTGCCGCGCTGCATCATGAACTTGTAGGCGCCGGTGATGCTCGGTCCCTCGAGCAGCGCATAGACCGTCATCGTGTTCGCATCCGGCGCAGCCGGCGGCTCGAAGTAGAAGCGCGTGAAGTTCGGGAACTCCTCGGGCCGGTCGGGCATGGCCGCATCGAGCGCGATGCCGCGGGCCGACAAGCCGTACTGGTAGAGCTCGCCGATGGCGCGGAAGTAGGAGGCGCCGAGGAAGGCGACCCAGTCGTTGGTCTGCCAGGGCAGCTTCTTCTGATCGCCGTTGCGGCTTTCCTGCAGGCGGAAGCCCGCGAAACCGGCGCCGTCCGGCAGCTTGCGCGCGGGGCTGTCGTCCGGCATCGAGAAATATGCGCTGTCGTAGAGGATCTCGCGCGCAAAACCGTCGCCGCTCGCGGCCTCGGTCACATACATGTGGACCGGCGTCTGGAAGTAGCGCCCGAGGTGGAAGAAGGTGACCGGGAAGGGGCCGGGGCCGTCGCGGAACAGCGCGTTGTCGGGGTTGTACTTGATCTTGCCGTGCGCGTCGTAGTCGATGCGCTGGAGCACGTCGGCCGGCAGCGTGTTGTCGGCCACATAGGGTTTGGCGGCCTGCGATTTCGCGAAGGTAACAAGACGTTCGAAAGAGAAGGGCCGGGGTTGTGCGAGCTTGATTCCGCCGGCTGCGAGGGCATCTGGAGGGAATCCGAGAGCGGCGAGCGCCATGGAGGCGCCGCTGGCGGTGAGGAGTGAGCGGCGATCGATCATTGGCCGAAATGGTAACGAGGCCCGACGCGCTGGCCCGTAGGCCAAGGCCGGAAATGTCCGAATTCGAAAGCAAGAGCCGGAGTGCGCATGCAACCCCTGATCCCTAGAGTGGATGCATCGATCAACGACACTGCTAGAGGATCCACATGAACATGAGCAACCCCAACGAAATCCGCGCCCTCGCGACCGTGAGCGATCCGCGCTGGGAGGCGGTGGCCGCGCGCGATCCGGCGGCCGACGGCAAGTTCTTCTATTCGGTCAGGACCACGGGGGTGTATTGCCGGCCCTCCTGCGGCGCGCGCCCGGCCCGGCCCGAGAACGTGGACTTCCACGCCACGGCCGCCGACGCAGAGCGTGCGGGCTTCAGGCCCTGCAAGCGCTGCAAGCCCGACCAGCCCGCGCTGGCCGAACAGCATGCGGCGCAGGTGGCCGAGCTGTGCCGCTTCATCGAGCGCGCCGAAGAGGCGCCCACGCTAGCCCAGCTCGCCGAGCGTGCCGGACTCAGCAGCTACCACCTGCATCGCATCTTCAAGGAGGTCACGGGCCTCACGCCCAAGGCTTACGCGGCCGCGCACCGCGCGAAGCGCGTGCGCCTGGAGCTCGCGCGCAGCGACACGGTGACGGATGCGATCTACGACGCCGGCTACAACTCCAACGGCCGTTTCTACGAGAGCTCGAACAAGATGCTCGGCATGACGCCGACCGCGTGGCGCGCCGGCGGCGCCAACACCGATATCCGCTTCGCGATCGGCGAATGCGCACTCGGCGCGATCCTGGTCGCGCAGAGCGAGCGCGGCGTCTGCGCGATCGCGCTGGGCGACGATCCGGATGCGCTGGTGCGCGCGCTGCAGGACCAGTTCCCGCAGGCACGGTTGATCGGCGGCGATGCGGCCTTCGAGGAACTGGTGGCCAAGGTGGTGGGCTTCGTCGAGGCACCGGGCCTGGGCCTGGACCTGCCCTTGGACGTGCGCGGCACCGCCTTCCAGCAGCGCGTGTGGCAGGCGCTGCGCGAGATCCCGGCCGGCACGACCGCGAGCTATGCCGAGATCGCCCGGCGCATCGGCAGCCCGAAGTCGGTGCGTGCCGTGGCCCAGGCCTGCGGCGCCAATGCGATTGCCGTGGCGATCCCGTGTCACCGTGTGGTGCGCAGCGACGGCAGCCTGTCGGGCTATCGCTGGGGTGTGGAGCGCAAGAGTGCCTTGCTCGAGCGGGAGGCGAGCGCCGCATGATCGATTGGGACCAAGTGGCGCTGGACCTCGATGCCGAGGGCAGCGCCTTGATCGAGCGGTTGTTGACACGCGAGGAGTGCGAGTCGCTGTCGGCGTTGTACCCGCTCGATCCGCTGTTTCGCAGCCGCGTGGTGATGGAAAGGCACGGCTTCGGGCGCGGCGAGTACAAGTACTTCGACTATCCCTTGCCGGAGCGCCTGGCGGGCTTGCGCGAAGCGGTCTACGCGCAGCTCGCGCCCATCGCCAACCGGTGGAACCAAGTCATGGGCATCGAGGTGCGCTATCCGCCACGGCATGCCGACTTCATCGCGCGCTGCCATGCGGCGGGCCAGACGCGGCCCACGCCGTTGTTGCTGCAGTACGGCGCCGACGACTACAACTGCCTGCACCAGGACCTGTACGGCGAGCACGTGTTCCCGCTGCAGCTCGTGATCCTGCTGTCGGAGCCCGGCCGCGATTTCACCGGCGGCGAGTTCGTGATGACCGAGCAGCGGCCGCGCATGCAGTCGCGGCCGATGGTGCTGCCGCTGCGCCAGGGCGACGCGGCCGTCATCGCGGTGCACCACCGGCCGGTGCAGGGCACGCGCGGCGTCTACCGCGCCAATCTGCGGCATGGTGTGAGCCGCGTGCGTTCGGGCCAGCGCCACACGGCCGGCATCATCTTCCACGACGCGACATGAAGCTCACCCCCAGGCTTCGCGCACTTCGTGTCGCTACGCCAACCCCCTCACCGGGGGCAACACCAGCGGCCCGGCAAAGCCGGTTCCGCGGTGTTCCCCGAAGGAGCCGCGCGTGACAGAGGATCTGTTTGAATCGTCTGTCGAATCGCTGGGCCCGGGCGCGGTGTGGCTGCGTGCTTTTGCGACGCCGCATGAAGCCGCGCTGCTGGCCGGCGTGAACGAAGTGACGGCGCAGGCGCCGCTGCGCCACATGGTCACGCCGGGCGGCTTTCGCATGTCGGTCGCGATGAGCAACTGCGGCGCGCTGGGCTGGGTCACGGATCGCACGGGCTACCGCTACGACACCATCGATCCGGACACCGGCCGGCCCTGGCCATGTATACCGGAGGCCTTCTCGCAGCTCGCGACCGAGGCCGCGGCGGCCGCCGGCTTCGAGGGCTTTGTGCCGGATGCCTGCCTGCTCAACCGCTATGAAGCAGGCACGCGCCTTTCGTTGCACCAGGACCGCAACGAGCGCGACATGCGCTGGCCCATCGTCTCGGTGTCGCTCGGCATGCCGGCGGTCTTCCTCTTCGGCGGCGCGAAGCGTGCGGACAAGGCGCGCCGCGTGCCGCTCGCGCATGGCGACGTGGTCGTGTGGGGCGGGCCGGCGCGGCTGCACTACCACGGCGTGCTGCCGCTGAAGGAAGAGGCGCATCCCTTCATGGGCGCCTGCCGCGTCAACCTGACCTTTCGCAAAGCCGGTTAGCGGGGGCGCGAGGAAGGCTCCCACGAATCGGGCGTGGTCGCGACGAGCGACCTGAGATCGGACCACGGCTTCGCACCCGGCACGCGCGTGCCGCCCGTCACCGCCACCTTTGCGAAGGCCACCATGCGCTCCCGCAGGTAGCGCAGGTCGGCCGGCGCCCAGGTCTCCATCGAATGCGGCCCGCGGGCCACCACGATCTCCTTCGCGCCGCGGATGCGGTCGTAGGCCGCGATCGTTCCTTCCACGCTCTCGGCGCGGTCCCACAGTCCCTTGCCGAAGAAGGCTGCTGGCCATTTGTCCATGCCCGCGAGCGTGGCCGAGCTCGGATAGAAGACGATGTGATGGTCGGCCGCCATGCCGGCCGCGAAGAGGTTGCGGTCGGCCAGGTCGGGCGATGCCGGCACGTAGCCCGCGCCGCTCGCAAAGGACGCGAGCAGGATCGCGCCCTTGATGTTCTTCAGGCCCTTGGGCGGCGTGCAAGTCACGCTCGGCATGTCGTAGCTGCACGATTCGACGAAGTTCTTCGTCATGGCCCAGGCGGTCGACATCGAGCCGCGCGAATAGCCGGCGAGGATGATCGGAATCCGGTCGGCCTTCATGCCCGCGAGCAGCCGGCCGCCGGCCGCGCTGCCTTCGAGCAGTTGGCCCGAAGGCGTCAGCATGCGCATGCCGCGCCCGCTCTCGAGTTGCTCGAGCACGCGGAACACGTCCTCGCCCTGTTCGAGCGTGTGGGTGTCGCTGAAGCCGCCCGAGAGGCCTTCGCCGCGGCGGTCGTAGCCCAGCACGTCGAAGCCGGCCATGTTCAGCGCATGCAGGTTCTCGCGCCACCAGCGCTGGCCCATGGTCTCGGTGGTGGCGTTGGGGAAGGCGATGTCCACCGTCTTGCCGGTGGCCAGATCGATGCGGTAGGACTTCTCGTCAGGATGCTGGATCGCCGTGAGCTGGCCACCACCACCGCTGGCCATGATGACCAGCGCACGCAGCTTGCCGCCCTTGCCGTCGTCCACGCCGCTGCCCTCGATGTACCAGCCGCGCAGCTTGATGGTGTCGTGCATCTTCAGGTCGATGCGCTCGAAGCTGTCGCGCGGTGCGCTGAATTCGACCGTGTAGCTGCGCGGCTCGGCCTCGGCGATCGATTCGTTGTAGGGCGCTTTGGCGAAGAAGGCCGGGCGCCGGATCTGCCGCAGGTCGACCTGGCCGTCGGGATCGATCCGGCCCGAGGGATCGACCACGCCGGTCGAGCGCGTCGCGCGCTCCTTGTTGGGCGGCAGCCAGCGCTGCATCTGCGCATCGATGCGGCGAAAGCAGGCGGCATCGGCCTTGCAAGCGTTCCAGCGCGCCTTGAGCTTGGCGTCGGTGAATTCATCGACGTGGAAGTCGCGGCCTGCGTAGTCCTTCGGCTGGCGGTTTGCGGTCAACAGCAAGGGAACGCAGACCGTGCCGCCGGCCGCGGTCGGCAGGAGGTAGCCGGGAAGTTCGGCATTGCGGTCGGTGCCGACGCGCGCCGTGCAGTCGGTGGATGGCGGCGCGGCGCGGGCCTCGCGAGGCGGCGCGTTGCTGCAGCCGGCCAGCAAGGCCATGGCTGCCAGGATGCAGCTGGCGGCGCGCGGCATGTTCGTCATGGTTCAAGTTCTCTTCGTTGCGGCAACCCGGGGAGCGAGTTTGCGCGTCTCGCCGATCGCCATCACGAAGAATTCGTCCTCCGGCATGCCGCGCGCCACGCGCAATTCGGCCAGCTTCCGCGGCGGCTCGTCCAGCGACTCGTCCGTCAGTTCGAAGGTGCCCCAGTGCACGCCGAGCGAGCGCTTGGCGCCGAGGTCGTCGTGGATCTGCAGCGCCTCCTCGACGTTCACATGCTGCGCGCTCATGAACCAGCGCGGCGCGTAGGCGCCGATGGGCAGCAGTGCGATGTCGAAGCCGCCGCCTTGTGCGGCTGTCTGCCTGTTCTCGAAATGCCGGCGGATGTCGCTGAAGTCGCGCGAGTAGCCGGTGTCGCCGGCAAAGAGCAGATGGCAGTCCGGCGCGAACACCGCAAAGCCGCCCCACAAGGTGGCGAGCGCATCGCGCGGTCCGCGCGAGGACCAGTGCTGTGCCGGCACCAGCACGACCTCGGCCTCGCCCTGCGGCGTCGCGATGCGATGGCTGTCCCACCAATCCAGCTCCACGGCATGCCGGATGCCCTGCGCCCTGAACCATGGCTGGAGGCCCAGCGGCACGACGAAGAGCGGCGGGCCGCCGGGCTGCCGGTTCAGCGCCGTCACCGACGCGGCATCGAGATGGTCGTAGTGGTTGTGCGAGACCAGCACCAGGTCCACATGCGGCAGCTCGGGCAGCGCGATGCCGGGCGGCACATGGCGCCGCGGCCCCGCGAACTGCACGGGCGAGGCGCGCTCGGAGAACATCGGGTCGGTCAGCAGCGTGAGGCCGCCGAGCTGGGCCAGCACGGTCGAGTGGCCGATCCACGTGACGGCGGGCGCCATCCGTGCGCCAGCCTTTGCGTTGGCGTGCAGCCACGGCAGATCGGGCGCCGCCTGGGGGATGGGCGCGAGCGGCGAGCGGGGCAGGCCGGCGCGCGCGGCCTCGCGGCGCCATCGCAGCAGCTCGGCGAGGCTCTTGGGCTGGAACTCGATGTAGTTGTTCTGGAAGCCGCGCGCGCGATGGTGCGGCGGCTTGGTGGGGCCGGGGGACGAAGACATGGTGTCGGATCGTGCCGTAGCCGGCTTAGCCGGCGATGAGCTTCTGCACCAGCTCGGCCGTGGTCGCCGCCGCGTACTTGCGCATCAGCCGCGCGCGGTGGATCTCGACCGTGCGGTGGCTGATGCCGAGCACCTTGCCGATTTCCTTCGAGGTCAGGCCCTGCATCACCTGGGCCGCCACCTCGCGCTCGCGCGGCGTGAGTTCGGCCTTGGCCGCCCTGCGCGAGCCGAGGTCCTCGAAGGTCCAGATGCCGGCTTCGTGCGGTGCGGCGCGGTTGAGCGCCTGGCCGCTCACGTGGCACCAGAAGGTCTCGCCCGCGAAGGCGCCATGCAGGCTGCCGACCCTTCTCATCATGCGGTTGTCGGCATAGCGGCCGCTCGCGTTGAGAATCGGCTCCATGCGCTTGCCGATGCGCTCGAATTCGGCGACGCTCGGGTAGAGCACGCGAAACGATTCACCGACGAGGTCATGAGGCGTGGTGCCGAACATCTCGCACAGGCGCGCATTGCAGTCGACGATGATGCGGTGGCGCGACAGCACCATGCCAACCGGTGCCTGCTCGAAGGCGAGCCGGTAGTCGATCGCGTGCAAAAGAGTGTCGGGTGTCTCCATTACGAAATACTACGTATGCCTGTACGTAGTATCGTCTCAGGCGCTTCATCAACCATTTCCGAACGAGGAACCATGGCCAACAAGATCTATCCCTCCGCCGACGCAGCGCTCAAGGGCGTCGTCGCCGACGGCCAGACACTCGCGGTCGGCGGCTTCGGCCTCTGCGGCATTCCCGAGGCGCTGATCGATGCGCTGCACGACTCGGGCGTCAAGAACCTGACCTGCATCTCCAACAACGCCGGCGTCGACGGCTTCGGCCTGGGCAAGCTGCTCGGCACGCGCCAGATCAAGAAGATGATCGCAAGCTACGTGGGCGAGAACAAGGAGTTCGAGCGCCAGTACCTGGCCGGCGAGCTCGAGCTCGAGTTCACGCCGCAGGGCACGCTGGCCGAGAAGCTGCGCGCCGGCGGCGCCGGCATCCCGGCCTTCTTCACCAAGACCGGCGTGGGCACGATGGTCGCGGAGGGCAAGGAGCTGCGCGAGTTCGATGGCGAGACCTATGTGATGGAACGCTCGCTGGTGCCCGATGTGGCGCTGGTCAAGGCCGACGTGGCCGACAAGTCGGGCAACCTGCGCTTCCGCCTCACGGCGCGCAACTTCAATCCGGCCGCTGCCATGGCCGGCAAGATCTGCATCGTCGAGGTCGAGAAGATCGTCGAGATCGGCGAGCTCGCGCCGGACGACATCCACCTGCCGGGCATCTACGTGCACCGCATCGTGCTCAACAACAAGCCCGAAAAGCGCATCGAGAAGCGCACCGTGAGCGCCGCGGTCGATGTCGCTGCCGCCAAGGTCGAGGCGCAGGCCGCCATCGCGCAGGCTGCCGTGAACACGGGCAGTCCCGCCACCATCAAGAACAAAGGAGCCTGACATGCCCTGGACCCAAGACCAGATGGCGGCACGCGCCGCGCAAGAACTCGAAGACGGTTTCTACGTCAACCTCGGCATCGGCATCCCCACGCTGGTGGCCAACTTCGTCGGCGACAAGGAAGTCTGGCTGCAGAGCGAGAACGGCATGCTCGGCATTGGCCCCTTTCCCACCGAGGACCAGGTCGACGCCGACCTGATCAACGCCGGCAAGCAGACCGTAACCACCATTCCCGGCTCGGCCATCTTCGGCAGCCACGAAAGCTTCGCGATGATCCGCGGCGGCAAGATCAACCTTTCGATCCTCGGTGCCATGCAGGTCAGCGCCAAGGGCGACCTCGCCAACTGGATGATCCCCGGCAAGATGGTCAAGGGCATGGGTGGCGCCATGGACCTGGTGGCCGGCGTCAAGCGCGTGATCGTGCTGATGGAACACGTCGCGAAGAAGAAGGACGGCACCGAGGACCTCAAGATCCTCGAGCAGTGCACCTTGCCGCTCACCGGCGTGGGCGTGGTCGACCGCGTCATCACCGACCTGGCCGTGATGGACGTCACGCCCGAGGGTCTCAAGGTGATCGAGCTCGCCGACGGCGTGACTTTCGAGGCGCTACAGGCCAAGACGGGTGTGAAGCTGCTTCACTGAAGATGAAGGTCATCGGCGCGTTGCAGGGGCTCTGGCAGCAGGCCGGCCTGCCCGCCGATGCGCTGGACTTCGTGCAACTGAGCGGCGCCGATCCGGTGCTGCCCTCGTCATTCGCCGTCGGCGCGGCGGCGCAGAGCACCATCGCGGCTGCCGCGCTCGCGGCCTGCGAGCTGGGCCACCTGCGCGGCGTGCCGCGCCAGCAGGTCGTGGTCGACATGCTGCATGCCGCGCTCGATTGCACGGCCTGGTTCAGCATCGATGGCCACGTGCCGCCGCAATGGGATCCATTCTCCGGCCTCTACCGTTGCGCAGACGGCTGGGTGCGCGTGCATGCCAACTTTGCCCACCATCGCGACGGCGCGCTGCGCTTGATGGGGCTGGCGCCGGCGACCGCGCAGCGCGCCGACGCCGAGGCGGCCATGGCGGCGTGGAGGGCCAACGACTTCGAACAGGCGGCGGCCGAAGCCGGCCTCGTGGCCACTGCCTTGCGCCGCTTCGACGAATGGGACGCGACGCCGCAGGGCCGGGCCGTGGCGGTACAGCCGCTCTTCACCATCGAGCGCATCGGCGACGCGCCGCCGCTGGGTTTGCCGCCGCTGCACGTCCACGAACGGCCCCTGGCCGGGTTGCGTGTGCTCGATCTCACGCGTGTGCTCGCGGGGCCGGTCGGCTGCCGCGCGCTCGCGGCCTACGGTGCCGACGTGATGCTGGTCAATTCGCCGCAACTGCCCAACATCGAAGCCATCGCCGACACCAGCCGCGGCAAGCTCTCGGCCCACGCGGATCTGCGCAGCGAGGCGGGACGCGACGCGCTCGCGCGCCTGCTGGCCGATGCCCACGTGTTCGTGCAGGGCTACCGGCCCGGCGGCCTGGCGGCGCTCGGGTTCGGGGCCCAGGACGCGGCAGTCCGGCGTCCGGGCATCGTCTACGTTTCGCTCTCGGCCTATGGGACCGAGGGGCCCTGGTCGCAGCGCCGCGGCTTCGATTCCCTGGTGCAGACCGCCATGGGCTTCAACCACGCCGAGGGCGAGGCGGCCGGCGACGGCAAGCCCAGGCCCTTGCCGATGCAGATCATCGACGAGGCGACCGGCTACCTGATCGCGATGGGCGCAGCCGCTGCGCTGTGGCGCCAGCAGCAGGAGGGCGGCAGCTGGCATGTGCAGGTCTCGCTGGCGCAGACCGGGCATTGGCTGCGCGGGCTCGGGCGGGTGCGTGGCGGCCTGGCGCTGGTCAAGCCCGACAGGGAGCCCTGGCTCGAGAGCGCGTCATCGGGTTTCGGCGAACTCCGCGCCATGCGCCACAGCGCGCGGCTGGCGCGAACGCCGGCCGGCTGGGCGCGTCCCTCGATGCCACCCGGCAGCCACCCGCCGATCTGGCCGTAAGTCCTAAAGCGCGCCAAGAAAAGCGACCACCATCGACAAGCCAAAGCTCGACGCAGTCATGAGGAGCGCGGCGCACAGGAGCCTGGCTCTGTGCGAGAGCCTGTGCCAGACCCGGCGCGCCCGGGCAGCAAGGCCCAGCGGCGCCAACCGTTTCAGCAACTCCGGGATGCCGGCCTTCGCCGTCGCCTTTTGAATCTCAGTCCCCATACCGTCAAGCGACACCTGGCGCGCATCCTCGAGCGGCTGGAGTTGGCCTCGCGCGGAGAAGCGGCGGACTGGTACCGCAGGCGCCAGGGCTCGCAGCATCGCAACTAGCCGGCGGCGGCATCCGCCGGCAGCAGCACCTCGCGCTGCGCCTCCACCGTCTCACGCAGGAAGTTCCAGGTGGCCTGCATGCGCGCCAGGTGCCGCGTCTCGGCCGCAACCGACATCCAGAAAGTGCGCGTGAAGTTCGCCTCGCCCGGCAGCACGCGGCGCAGCGAGGCGTCGCGCTCGGCGATGAAGGCCGGCAGCACCGCGATGCCGGCACCCGCCGCGGCGGCCTGGTGCTGCGCGAGGATGCTGGTGCTGCGCAGCGCGAACGAATCGGGCCGGTACAGCTCGTCGAGGTACTGCAGCTCCTTGCTGAAGAGCAGGTCGTCCACGTAGCTGATGAAGCTGTGGCCGCGCAGGTCCTCGCGCGCAGCGATCGGCTTGTGCGATGCCAGGTAGTGCTCCGACGCGTAGAGACGCAGCACGTAGTCCGTCAGCTTGGTCACCACCACCGGCCCGCGCGCCGGGCGTTCGAGCGAGATCACGATGTCGGCCTCGCGGCGCGACAGGTGCACCAGCCGCGGCATCGCCAGCAGGTCGATCACGAGCTTGGGGTGCTGCTGCGCGAAGAGCGCGAGCCTCGGCGCCAGCACGATGGTGCCGAAGCCCTCGGTGGCGCCGATGCGCACCAGGCCCGACAGGCCCTCGCGCGAAGCGGGCGCCGCGCTCTCGACCGCGAGAAAGGCGCTCTCCATCGCCTCCACCTGCGGTTGCAGCCGGCGGCCCGCTTCGGTGAGGCGATGGCCGCCGGCCTCGCGCGAGAAGAGGGCGCTGCCGACTTCCTTCTCGAGCGCCTGGATGCGGCGCGCCACCGTCGTGTGGTCGACCGCGAGCCGGCGTGCAGCGCTCACCAACGTGCCGGTGCGCGCGAGCTCCAGAAAGAAGCGCAGGTTGTCCCAGTCCATGCTTTGCAATTATGCAGATCGTGGGTGCGTATTTGTCTATTGCCATGGCAAAAGTGCAAAGCTAGCATTGGTTGCTGCACCCCATCAGGAGACAAAGTTCATGGACGCCACCACCACACCCGCGACCCAGGTCGCGACCGTCAAGCTGCTGATCGGCGGCAAGTTCGTCGAGTCGAAAACCACCGAGTGGCGCGACATCGTCAACCCGGCCACGCAGCAAGTGCTGGCCCGCGTGCCCTTCGCCACGCAAGCCGAAGTCGATGCCGCCGTGGCCTCGGCCAAGGAAGCCTTCAAGACCTGGCGCAAGACGCCGATCGGCGCGCGCGCGCGCATCTTCTTGAAGTACCAGCAACTCATCCGCGAGAACATGGCCGAGCTGGCCGCGACCCTCACGGCCGAGCAGGGCAAGACCCTGCCCGATGCCGAAGGCGACGTGTTCCGAGGCCTCGAAGTGGTCGAGCACGCATCGAACATCGGCAACCTGCAGCTCGGCGAGCTGGCCAACAACGTCGCCAACGGCGTCGACACCTACACGCTGCTGCAGCCGCTGGGCGTGTGCGCGGGCATCACGCCCTTCAACTTCCCGGCCATGATCCCGCTGTGGATGTTCCCGATGGCCATCGTCACCGGCAACACCTTCGTGCTGAAGCCCTCCGAGCAGGACCCGATGGTCACGATGCGCCTGGCCGAGCTCGCGCTCGAAGCCGGCATCCCGGCCGGCGTGCTCAACGTCGTGCATGGCGGCGAGGCGGTGGTCAACGCGATCTGCGATCACAAGGACATCAAGGCGATCTCCTTCGTCGGCTCGACCAAGGTCGGCACCCACGTCTACAACCGCGCCACGCTCGCCGGCAAGCGCGTGCAATGCATGATGGGCGCCAAGAACCACGCCATCGTGATGCCCGATGCCAACAAGGAGCAGACGCTCAATGCGCTGGCCGGCGCGAGCTTCGGTGCGGCCGGGCAGCGCTGCATGGCGGTGTCGGTCGCGGTGCTGGTGGGCGAGGCGCAGAAGTGGGTGCCCGAACTGGTCGAGAAGGCCAAGACGCTGAAGATCGGCGCCGGCACCGAGAAGGGCGTGGACGTCGGTCCGCTGGTGTCGTGCGCGGCCTACGAGCGCGTCAACGGCTTGATCGAACGCGGCGTGGCCGACGGTGCCACGCTGGCGCTGGACGGCCGCAACCCCACGGTGCCCGGCTACGAAAAGGGCAACTTCGTCGGCCCAACGGTCTTCGCCGACGTCAAGCCCGGCATGACCATCTACGATCAGGAGATCTTCGGCCCGGTGCTTTGCCTGGCCAATGCCGAGAGCATCGACGAAGCCATTGAGCTCATCAACGCCAACCCGAACGGCAACGGCACCGCGATCTTCACGCAGTCGGGCGCCGCGGCGCGCCGCTTCCAGGAAGACATCGACGTCGGGCAGGTCGGCATCAACGTGCCGATCCCGGTTCCGGTGCCGATGTTCTCCTTCACCGGTTCGCGCGGCTCGAAGCTCGGCGACCTCGGCCCCTATGGCAAGCAGGTCATCATGTTCTACACGCAGACCAAGACGGTGACGGAGCGCTGGTTCGACGACGACACGGCGCACGGGCTCAACACGACCATCAGCCTGAAGTAATCTCAGGGCGCATGGACTTCGAACTCTCCGAAGAGCAGCGGGCCTTTGCGCAGACCGCGCGCGAATTCGCATCGGCCGAATTCGCGCCGCATGCCGCGCGCTGGGACGCCGAAGGCATCTTCCCGAAAGAGGCGATCGCGAAGGCGGGCGAGCTCGGCTTCTGCGGCCTCTATGCGCCCGAAAGCATCGAGGGCCTGGCGCTGCCGCGCCTTGACGCCACGCTGGTGTTCGAGGAGATGGCCGCGGTCGATCCGTCGACCACGGCCTTCATCACGATCCACAACATGGCGACCTGGATGCTCGGCACCTGGGGCGGGCCCGCCGTGCGCGAGCAATGGGGCGCCGATCTCACGAGCGGGCGCAAGCTGGCCTCGTACTGCCTGACCGAACCGGGCGCCGGCTCGGACGCCGGCTCGCTGAAGACGCGCGCCGAGTTGCAAGGCGCCGAGTACGTCGTCAACGGCGGCAAGGCCTTCATTTCGGGCGCCGGCTCGACCGACGTGCTGGTGCTGATGGCGCGCACCGGTGGCGGCGGTGCGGGCGGCATCTCGGCCTTCGCGGTGCCTGCCGATGCGCCCGGCATCAGCTACGGCAAAAAAGAGCACAAGATGGGCTGGAACAGCCAGCCCACGCGCACCATCAACTTCGACAACGTGCGCGTGCCCGCCGCCCACCTGCTCGGCAGCGAAGGCGAGGGCTTTCGCATCGCGATGAAGGGGCTGGACGGCGGCCGCATCAACATCGCGACCTGCTCGGTCGGCGCGGCGCAGGGCGCGCTCGACGCGTCGCGCCGCTACCTGCACGAACGCAGCCAGTTCGGAAAGCCGCTCGCGAGCTTCCAGGCGCTGCAGTTCAAGCTGGCCGACATGGCGACCGAACTGGTGGCCGCGCGCCAGATGGTGAGGCTGGCCGCGAGCAGGCTCGACGCCGGGCATGCCGATGCGAGCACCTATTGCGCGATGGCCAAGCGCTTTGCGACCGACGTCGGCTTCAACGTCTGCAACGACGCGCTGCAGCTGCACGGCGGCTACGGCTATTTGAGCGAGTTCCCGCTGGAGCGGCTGGTGCGCGACACGCGCGTGCACCAGATCCTCGAAGGCACCAACGAAATCATGCGCGTGATCATCGCGCGCAAATTGCTGGAAGGCGAGAGTGATATCCGATGAGCGATGAAGTGGTCCTGTTCGACGAGATCCAAACGACCGGCGGCCGGCGCTTCGGCATGGCGACGCTCAACACGCCGGCGGCGCTCAACGCGCTTTCGGTCGCGATGGTGCGGCTGCTCACGCCGAAGCTGCGCGAGTGGGCGCAGGATGCGGGCGTTGCCGGCGTGCTGCTGCAGGCCGCGGGCGAGAAGGCCTTCTGCGCCGGCGGCGACCTGCGCCAGCTCTACCAGACGCTGCTGGAATGCGGACCCGAACGCAACCCCTACGCCGAGCGTTTCTTCGCCGAGGAGTACGAGCTCGACTACCTGATCCACACCTTTCCCAAGCCCGTCCTGTGCTGGGGACACGGCATCGTGATGGGCGGCGGCATCGGGCTCATGGCGGGTGCCTCGCACCGCGTGGCCACGGCCCAGAGCCGCCTCGCGATGCCCGAGATCAGCATCGGCCTCTACCCCGACGTGGGCGGGAGCTGGTTCCTGCGCCGCATGCCGGGGCGCGTGGGCTTGTTCCTCGCGCTCTCCGGGGCCCACCTCAATGCAGCCGATGCCATCTTCTGCGGCCTGGCCGACCTGCTGGTGCCGCACGAGCGCAAGGCGCAGGTGCTGGACGAGATCGCCGCAGGCACATGGACCGGCGAGGCCAAGGCCGATCGCGCCGCGCTCTCGCGCATCCTGCTGCGTGCGGGCGAAGGCACCGAACTGCCGCCTTCCAAGGTGCGCGAGCATTTCGACACCATCAACGCCTTGATGGCCGGCGACGACCTGGGCGACATCGCCAAGCGGCTGCGCGCGTTGCAAAGCGACGACCCTTGGCTGCAGACCGCGGCAAAGACCTTCGCCAAGGGCGCGCCGAGCTCGGCGGCGCTCAGCTTCGAACTCTGGCAGCGCGTGCACCGCATGTCGCTGGCCGAAGTCTTCCGGCTCGAGTACTGGTCCTCGCTGGGCTTCTGCGCGCACAAGGACTTTGCCGAGGGCATCCGCGCCGTGCTGATCGACAAGGACCGCAATCCGAAGTGGAACCCGGCCACGCTGGACGACATCACGCCAGCCTTCATTGAAGATCACCTGAAGGTCCGCGGCGAGATGGCGCCGGAACTCGCCGGGCTCGTGTGAGCGAATGACAACAACCCCCGACTCCGTTCACCCTGAGCCCTTCGACAAGCTCAGCCCGAACGGGTGGGAAGAGCACAAAACGGAGACACACATGAAGATCGCATTCATCGGCCTGGGCAACATGGGCGGCCCGATGGCCCTCAACCTGCACAAGGCCGGCCACGCACTCAGCGCTTTCGACCTTTCGGCCGAGGCCTGCAAGAAGCTCGGCGCCGAGGGACTGCCGATCGCCAAGTCGGCGGTGGACGCGCTCGCCGGCGCCGAGGTGGTGATCAGCATGCTGCCTGCAAGCCAGCATGTGGAGTCGCTCTACCTCGGCAGCGACGGCCAGCCCGGCCTGATGGAGAAGATCGCGGCCGGCACGCTGGTGATCGACAGCAGCACCATCGCCGCGGCAACTTCGCGCAAGGTGGCGGAAGCGGGCGCGAAGCGCGGCGTGGCCGTGATCGATGCGCCCGTGTCCGGCGGCACCGGCGGCGCGATCGCGGGCACGCTGACCTTCATGGTCGGTGGTTCGTCGGCGGACCTCGAACGCGCGCGCCCGGTGTTGGAGAAGATGGGCGCCAACATCTTCCACGCCGGCGAGGCGGGCGCGGGCCAGACGGCCAAGATCTGCAACAACATGCTGCTCGGCATCCTGATGATCGGCACCTCCGAGGCGATCGCGCTCGGCGTGGCCAACGGGCTCGATCCCAAGGTGCTGTCGGAGATCATGCGGCGCAGCTCGGGCGGCAACTGGGCGCTCGAAAAATACAACCCGCTGCCCGGCGTGATGGAAAACGCGCCGGCCTCCAAGGGCTATGCCGGCGGCTTCGGCACTGACCTGATGCTCAAGGACCTGGGCCTCGCGCAGGAGAACGCCGACGCGGTGCGCGCCGCCACGCCGCTCGGCGGGCTGGCGCGCAATCTGTATGCCGCGCACAGCCTGGCTGGGAATGGAGCGCTCGATTTTTCGAGTGTGATCAAGCTGGTGCAGAAGAAATAGGGTGCTGCGCCGCCCGCGCTGACGCGAGCGCGCAACGCCGGTGCCGGGCCGGCCGCGAAGTACTCCACGCAAGCGGTGTTTAAGCTGCGCCGCCGCCGCTGTGGCGGTGTCGATTGCTGCCGGGCTGCCTACCATCGTCGGATGCCGCGCCCCGTCCGCCGTCCATGAAGCAGCTCCACAGACTTGTTCGATCGGGCGTGGCTCGATTTGCTTTCGCCGCCTTCCTAGGCGCCTTGGCCATCGCCGCCCTGTACCTGGCGCTGCGCGAAACGCCGCAGCTTCATCAGCTCGGCGGCGCCGCGCAGCAGATGCGCACGTCGCCGGCCGACTGGACCGCCACCGAGAAGGACGGCTCCGAACTGATGCGCGACCTGCGCGCCGGCGCGGTCCGCACTGTCGGCATCGCGGCCAATGCCATCCTCGTGTCCACGACCGTCGGAGAGCGCTACTTCGTGGTCGACGGCCGAGGCTCCTTCGCCGCACTGGTCGTCGGCGAGGCGGCGAAGGCCGGCGATTCGAAATCGTTCCAGCTGGTCGTGCTGCCGGACACCACGGTCGGCGCACCTGCCGCAGACGACCGCACGCTGAGTGCGGCGCGCGATCTGGTGGGGGTGTTCCTCCCCATCCTGCTCGTCGCGGTCCTTGTCTACATGATGCGCGACAGCATCGGCGCAAGCGCCAAGCTGGTCGAGAAGCCGACCGGCCTGCGCTTCGACGACGTCATCGGCGCCGGTGAGGCCAAGAACGCGCTGCAGGACATCGTCGACTACCTGAAGAACCCGAAGCGCTTCAGCGCGCTCGGCGCGCGACCGCCCTGCGGCGTGCTCATGCTCGGCGGACCCGGTGTCGGCAAGACGCTGCTCGCCAAGGCGCTTGCCGGCGAGTGCGGCGCCCGCTTCATCGCCACCAACGGCAGCGAGTTCACTTCCAAGTTCTATGGCGTCGGCGTGCAGAAGGTCAAGAAGCTCTTCGAGACCGCACGCAAGAACGCGCCCTGCATCCTCTTCATCGACGAGATCGACGGCATCTCGAGGCGCAGCGCCGGCGGCTCGGGACCGGCGGAATCGGAGGGCAACCGCATCATCAACCAGTTGCTGGTCGAGATGGACGGCTTCGAGGCCAACGAGGGCGTCATCGTCGTCGGTGCCACCAACCTGGTCGACAACCTCGACGAGGCGCTGCTGCGCGAAGGGCGCTTCGATCGCCGCGTGAACGTCAAGCTGCCGGACGTGCGCGACCGTGCCGCCATCTTCCGGCTCTATGCCGCCAAGCTGCGCCTCGCCGGCGAGGTGGACTACGAGCAGCTGGCCCGCCTGACCACCGGGCTGTCGCCGGCGACCATCGCGCACGTCGTCAACCATGCGGCCCTCGTGGCGGCGCGCGCGAACGCGGAGGCGGTGTCGATGGGCCACCTGATGGAAGCCATCGAGACCACCCGCATCGGCGAGCTCAACGGCGCGCAGCGTGCGCTCGGCGAGCGCGAGCGTCGCTACATCGCGGTGCACGAGGCCGGCCACGCGCTCGTCTCCGTCGTGCTGGGCTACGGCAAGGTCGAGAAGGTCACCATCCTGCCGCGCGGCGGGTCGCTGGGCGCCACGCTCGTGACGCAGGAAGAAGACATGACGCTGGTGTTGAAGAGCGACATGGAAAAGCACATCCAGATGCTGCTGGGTGGCCGCAATGCCGAGCTGGCCGTGTTCGAGGAAGCATCGAGCGGCGCCGGCCACGACCTGCAGCAAGCCTCGAAGCTGGCGCTCGACATGGTCGGGCGCTACGGCTTCGGCGAAGACGGCGCGCTGTTCAGCCTGGGCGCGCTGCCGGCGCAGCACGCATCGCGGCAGGTCTCGGCCGCGGTGCGCCAGGCCAGCCTGCTGCTCGAAGGACTCAACGTGAAATGCCAGCAGATCATGCGCACGCACCGCCGCGCGCTCGACGAACTCACGGACGAACTGCTCGCCCACGAGACCGTGTCGGGCGAGCGCGTGCTCGAACTGGTCGGGCACCGCGGGCCGATGACGCTGGTCGCCTGAGCATCCTCAGAGCAGCTCGATCCCCGGCAGGCTCTTGAAGCAGCTCTCGCGCGTGATGCGAACAAAATCCTCCAGCCAGGGCCGAGCCGAGGTCGATGCGGTGCAGGCCATGTGCAGCTCGCCGGTCAATCCCTTGCGGCCCACGGGCCGGGCGGTGACGTAGCCGCGGTCCAGGTAGCCCTGCACCGCCCACAGCGGCAGCGCCGCGATCCCGCGGCCGCTGGCCACCAGCTGCAGCATCGCGACCGTGAGCTCGGTGGTGCGGCGCTGCGCCGGCTCGACGCCGGCCGGCGCCAGCACCTGACGCACGATGTCGAGCATGTCGTCGGGCACCGGGTAGGTGATCAGCGTCTGGTCGGCGAAGTGGCGGGCCGTGAGATGCGTCTTTGCCGTGAGCGGATGCTCGTTGGCCAGCAGGGCCATGATCTCGAAGCGGAAGAGGGGGTGGTAGTCGACGGTTTCGTCCGGGTCCTGCTCGGAAACGATGGCCACCTCGGCGCGTTTCTGCAGCACCAGCGCGATCGGGTCGGGATGGAAGCCCGAGACGATGTCGAGCTCGATCTCGGGCCAGCGGTTGCGAAACGCGTCCATCGCCGGCATCAGCCAGTCGAAGCAGGTGTGGCACTCGACCACGATGCGAAGCTGGCCGGCGCCGCCCTGCGCCAGGCGCGACACGTCGCGCTCCGCCTCCTCGACCAGCGGCAACGCGGCATCGGCAAGCTGCAGCAGGCGCAGGCCGGCGCCGCTGAACTGCGGCGGCACCGACTTGCGCTCGAACAAGGCCGCGCCGTAACGGTCTTCGAGCAGCTTGACCTGATGGGACAGCGCCGACTGCGTGAGGTTGAGCAGCTGGGCGGCGCGCACCAGGCTGCCGGTGTCGCGCAGCGCCACCAGGGTGCGCAGGTGGCGGATCTCGAGGATGGATTGGGCCATGAATGAAATTCAAGTTGACTGGCAAAAGCTTTCGTTTGAATCATAGGCGAGGAACGCCGACCATCGTGGGATGACACGTATCCATACTCTCGGCCTTCCGCGCATGGGCGCACAACGCGAACTCAAGCTCGCTCTCGAACAACACTGGCGCGGCGAGATCGACCGCGATGCGCTCGAAGCCGTCGGCCGCGAGCTGCGTGCGCGCCACTGGCAGGCCCAGCGCGACGCCGGCCTCGACTTCGTGACGGTGGGCGACTTCGCCTTCTACGATCACGTGGCCAACCACATCCAGCTGCTGGGCTGCGAGCCGGCGCGTTTCGACTTCCGGGGCGACGAGCCCGAGCTCTCGCGCTATTTCTCCATGGCGCGCGGCGTGGCCGACGAGGTGCACGATCACGGCTGCGCGCACGCCGAGCACGGCACTTTCGCGCTCGAGATGACCAAGTGGTTCGACACCAACTACCACTACCTCGTGCCCGAGTTCTCGCCGGCGACGCGCTTCAGCCTGCAATCGGTCCGCCTGTTCGACGAGGTGGCCGAGGCGCAGAAGGCCGGCCATGCAGTCAAGGCGGTGCTGCTCGGGCCGCTGAGCTTTCTCTGGCTCGGCAAGGAGAAGGAGGCCGGCTTCGACCGCTTCACGCTGCTCGAATCGCTGTTGCCAGTGTACGAACAGGTGCTCGCGCGCCTCAAGGCGCAGGGCGTCGAATGGGTGCAGATCGACGAGCCCATCCTCGGCCTGGACCTGCCCGACGCCTGGCGCCATGCCTTCGAGCGCAGCTACTGGCAGCTCGCGCGCCGAGCGCCGAAGCTGCTGCTTGCCACCTACTTCTCGCCGCTCTCGGACAACTTGCGCCTGGCCTGCCAACTGCCGGTGGCCGGCCTGCACGTCGATGCGGTGCGCGCGCCCGACGAGCTCACCGGCGTGGCCGACTGGCTGCCGGCGCACAAGGTGCTGTCGATCGGCATCGTCGACGGCCGCAACATCTGGCGCGCCGATCCCGATGCCGCGCTCGCGCGCCTGCGGCCCGTGGCGGACAAGCACCAGGGCGAGTTGTGGATCGCGCCTTCGTGCTCGCTGCTGCACGTGCCTTTCAGCCTCGCGGCGGAGAACAAGCTCGATGTCGAACTGAAGAGCTGGCTCGCCTTCGCGGTGGAGAAGCTGGACGAGCTGCGCATGCTGCGCGCCGTGCTCGACGGCAAGGAGGCCGAAGTGCAGGACGCGCTTTCGGCAGCCCGCGCCGCCGTGGCTGCCCGCCGCGCCAGCCCGCGCGTGCACCGCGCCGACGTCGCATTGCGCCTCGCGCGCCGCGTGGCGGGCGACGACAGCCGTGCCTCGCCCTTCGCCGTGCGCCAGGCCGTACAGCGCGTGCGCTTCACGCTGCCGTCGCTGCCGACCACCACCATCGGCTCCTTTCCGCAGACGGTCGAGATCCGCACCGCGCGCGCCGCCTTCAAGCGCGGCGCGCTCGATGCCGCAGGCTACCGCGAGAAGATGCGCGCCGAGATCGCGCTCGCGGTGCGCAAGCAGGAAGAACTGGACATCGACGTGCTGGTGCACGGCGAGGCCGAGCGCAACGACATGGTCGAGTACTTCGGCGAGCAGCTCGACGGCTTCGCCTTCACCGCCAACGGCTGGGTGCAGTCCTACGGTTCGCGCTGCGTCAAGCCGCCCGTCATCTACGGCGACGTCGCGCGCCCGGCGCCGATGACGATCGAATGGACCGTCTATGCGCAAAGCCTCACGGCGCGGCCCATGAAGGGCATGCTGACCGGGCCGGTCACCATCCTGCAATGGTCCTTCGTGCGCGACGACCAGCCGCGCAGCGTGACCACCGAGCAGATCGCCTGGGCGATCCGCGACGAGGTGGTCGACCTGGAGCGCGCCGACATCGGCATCATTCAGATCGACGAGCCGGCCATCCGCGAAGGCCTGCCGCTGCGCCGCGCCGGCTGGAAGGCCTACCTCGAGAGCGCAACGCGCGCCTTCCGCATCAGCGCCTCGGGCGTGGCCGACCGCACGCAGATCCACACCCACATGTGCTACTCGGAATTCAACGACATCCTGCCCGAGATCGCGGCGATGGATGCCGACGTCATCACCATCGAGACCAGCCGCTCCGACATGGAGCTGCTGCGCGGTTTCGGCGAGTTCAAGTACCCGAACGAGATCGGCCCGGGCGTCTACGACATCCATTCGCCGCGCGTGCCGGCCGTCGACGAAATGCTGCGCCTGATGCGCAAGGCCGCTGCGGTGGTGCCGCCGGGCAACCTGTGGGTCAACCCCGATTGCGGCCTGAAGACCCGCGGTTGGCCGGAGACCGAGGCGGCGCTGGTGAACATGGTGGCGGCAGCGAAGGTGCTGCGCCAGGAACTGGCGCTTGAACCTTGAGTCAGTCGAGCAGTGTCATGCCCGCCGTGCGAACAGCTCCTCGGTCGAAGCTGACGATCGAGCTGCAGCCTTCGTCCAAAGCAATCTGTGCGATGAGCAGATCCGCGAAACCAGCCTTTCCCGCCTTCTTGTCTTGAAAGCGGCGAACGGCTTGTTGGACGACTTCGCGCTGCTGCAGGTGGAACCGTGGCGTCTCCAGAAGGTCGCTGATGGTTTCGCCGATTTCTCTAGGCGTCGCGCTGTAGATTCGCTCCAGCACCCAGCAAAGTTCGACCAGCACAACCAGACTGATGAAGCCGGACGAACGTTCGCTAAGGCGCGTTTCGATGAAGCGTGTGGCGCTCGCGGATTGCCTGGGATCGTCTTGCGCGAGGTAACGCACCAGCACATTGGTGTCGAGGCCGATCATGTAAGGCTACCGGCCGGGTTTGCGTTGCCGAGCCGATGCTGCTTCGCCGATGGCGTCGTTCATTGCCTTGATGCTGACGGGTTTTGCGACGCGTCCAGCAAAGCGGCCCTTGAGAGCAGAGACATCGGTCTTGAGCGGGACCAGTCTGAAGCCGTCACCCTCGGCGACAAAATCCACCTTGGCACCAGGACGCAGGCCGAGTGCAGTGCGCACGGCCTGCGGCATGGTGATCTGTCCTTTGCTGGTCATTGTGGCGACGGCCATTTCTTGAGCTCCTTACGAAGGGTAAGGAATTATATGGCTTTGCTGCGGCCAGCACCCTGTCTCGTCCCGATTGCGCCCGCTGGCCGCAGCTCCGCCACCGCATAAGGCGCGAACCGGCTCTGGTTCTCGTCGACATCGAGCGGCCGCCCGAGGAAGGGGAAGGCGCGCTGCGGGCAGGCGGCGCGTTCGCAGACTTTGCAGCCCATGCCGATGGGCGTCGGCACCTCGGGGTCGCGCAGGTCCAGGCCCTTGGAGTACACCAGCCGCGGCGCGTGGCTGATGTCGCAGCCCAGGCCGATCGAGAAGGTCTTGGTCGGCGCGCCCCAGCCGCCGTGCCCGCGCGAGACGGTGCGCGCGATCCACAGGTAAACGCGGCCGTCGGGCATGCGCGCGAGCTGCGGCAGGATGCGGCCGGGCTGCGCGAAGGCTTCGTACACGTTCCATAGCGGGCAGGTGCCGCCGGTCTTCGAGAAGTGGAAATGCGTGGCCGACTGGCGCTTGGAGATGTTGCCGGCCCGGTCGACTCGCACGAAGAAGAAGGGCACGCCGCGCGCATCGGGCCGCTGCAGCGTGCTGAGCCGGTGGCAGATGGTCTCGAAGCCGACACCGAAGCGGCGCGCAAGCAAGTCGATGTCGTAGCGCAGCGCCTCGGCCTCCGCGAGGAAGGTGCCGTAGGGCAGCAGCAGGGCGCCTGCGAAGTAGTTGGCCAGGCCGATGCGCGCCAGCTCACGCGCGGTGTCGCCGGTGAAGGCCGCCGCCTCGACGAGCTGACGCAGAACGTCGTCCATCTCCAGAAAGGCGAGCTGCGTGGCCATCTGGAAGGCGTACTGCCCGGGCTCGAGATCGGGTGAGAGCCGCAGCACGCGCGTCGCGGGGTCGTAGCGCCGCTGGTCCTCGGGCCCGAAGCTTTCCATCGGCACCACGCGCACGTCGTGTTGTTCCAGCAGGCGCCGGGCCAGACGGTCGCCGGGATTGCCTTCGCGCAGCCGCCACGCTGCGGCCAGCGTCTCGGCCGCATCGTCGAGCGGTGCGATGTGGTTCTGGTGGGCGAAGAAGAAGTCGCGCACCTCCTCGAAAGGCATGGGCCGCAACTGCGCGAGTTCGTCGCGGCCGTCGCCCAGAACGCCGGCGATCGCCTCGATGCGCTCCAGCGCCTCGCGCTGGCGGCGGTGCAGCGCGACCAGGCTGCGGCCGACCGCCGGCATCTGCGTGGCGAGTTCGCGCAGCTCGGCGAGCGACACGGCCTCGCCACCGGGGTTGTCGGCCAGCGCTTCGCGCATGCCCGCAATGAGCCGCGCTTCCTCGTCGTCCGAGAAGGCCTGCACGTCCACGCCCAGCGTGGCGCTGATGCGCAGCAGCACCGCCACCGTGAGCGGCCGCTGGTTCTGCTCGATCTGGTTCAGGTAGCTGGGCGAGAGGCCCAACTGCTGCGCCAGCGCCACCTGGCTCAGGTTGCGCTCTTCGCGCAGGCGGCGCAGGCGTACGCCCATGAAGGTCTTTTTCATCGTCCGTGGATTCGCAAACTTCGCAACTCGAGGCTGCTGCATTCGCAATCATTCGCTAATTCAGTCCTTCATTATGGGACGGATGTTGCGTAAATTGCGAAGCATGACGACCCGCAAGCGCCACGCGCAGCTCACCGAGGTGGTGTTTCCCGAACATGCCAACCACTACGGCACGCTGTTCGGCGGCAACGCGCTGCACCTGATGGCGAAGGCCGCCTTCCTGGCCGCGCGCGGCTTCGCGCGGCGCGACGTGGTTATGGCGCGCTGCAGCGATGCGCAGTTCCATGTGCCGGTGCGGCTGGGCAGCGTGCTGACGCTCAATGCGCAGGTGCTGCGCGTTGGCCGCAGCTCGCTCACGGTCCATGTCACGGGTTTCGCCGACGACCTGGCCGCAGACCAGCCCGGGGTGGCGCTCGAGGCGGTGTTCGAGATGGTGGCGGTCGACGCGGCAGGCCGGCCGTCGCCGATCGCCGAGGCCGCGCACGACCCGCTCAACGAAATGAAAGTACCCGCATGACGCAAGAAACCCTGCAGCCTGGCTTCAAGCCCAAGAAGTCCGTGGCGCTCTCGGGCGTGACCGCCGGCAACACGGCGCTGTGCACGGTGGGTCGCACCGGCAACGACCTGCACTACCGCGGCTACGACATCCTCGACATCGCCGAGGTCTGCGAATTCGAGGAGATCGCGCACCTGCTGGTGCACGGCAAGCTGCCCGCCGCCGCCGAGCTGCGCGCCTACAAGGCCAGGCTCAAGGCGCTGCGCGGCCTGCCGGCCAGCGTGAAGGAAGCGCTGGAGCACCTGCCGGCGAGCGCGCATCCGATGGACGTGATGCGCACCGGCGTCTCGGCGCTCGGCTGCGTGCTGCCCGAGAAGGACGAGCATGGCGCGCCCGGCGCGCGCGACATCGCGGATCGTCTGATGGCCTCGCTCGGCTCCGTGCTGCTCTACTGGTACCACTGGTCGACGCAGGGGCGTCGCATCGAGGTCGAGACCGACGACGACTCGATCGGCGCGCACTTCCTGCACCTGCTGCACGGCAGGGCGCCGACGGCGAGTTGGGAGCGCGCGATGCACACTTCGCTCAACCTGTATGCCGAGCACGAGTTCAACGCCTCCACCTTCACCGCGCGCGTGGTGGCCGGCACCGGCTCCGACGTGTACTCGGCCATCACCGGCGCCATCGGCGCATTGCGCGGGCCCAAGCACGGCGGCGCCAACGAAGTGGCCTTCGAAGTCCAGAAGCGCTACGACTCGCCCGACGAGGCCGAGGCCGACATCCGCCGCCGCGTCGAGGCGAAGGAGGTGGTGATCGGCTTCGGCCACCCGGTCTACACGGTGGCCGATCCGCGCAGCGAGGTCATCAAGCGGGTCGCGAAGAAGCTGTCGCAGGAGGCTGGGTCAACCAAGATGTTCGACATCGCCGAGCGGCTCGAAACGGTGATGTGGGATGCCAAGAAAATGTTCCCCAACCTCGACTGGTTCAGCGCTGTGAGCTACCACATGATGGGCGTGCCCACCGCGATGTTCACGCCGCTGTTCGTGATCGCCCGCACCAGCGGCTGGGCCGCGCACATCATCGAGCAGCGTATCGACAACAAGATCATCCGGCCGAGCGCCAACTACACCGGGCCCGAAGACCTGCGCTTCGTGCCGATCGAAGAACGCGTTTGAAGAAGGAACCATGTCCGCCCCCATCAGCAACATCCGCCCCGAACCCGACCGCGTGCTCGTCGACATCGTCGACTACGTGCTCGACTACGAAATCACCAGCGCGCTGGCTTACCAGACCGCGCGCAACTGCCTGATCGACACGCTGGGCTGCGGCCTCGAGGCGCTCGAGTACCCGGCCTGCACCAAGCTGCTCGGCCCCGTCGTGCCCGGCACGGTGGTGCCGCACGGCGCCCGGGTGCCGGGCACGCAGCATCAGCTCGATCCGGTGCAGGCGGCCTTCAACATCGGCGCCATGATCCGCTGGCTCGACTTCAACGACACTTGGCTCGCGGCTGAATGGGGCCATCCGAGTGACAACCTGGGCGGCATCCTCGCCACGGCCGACTGGCTCAGCCGCAACGCGGTGGCCGCCGGCAAGAAGCCCTTGACGATGAAGGACGTGCTCACCGCCATGATCAAGGCGCACGAGATCCAGGGCTGCATCGCGCTGGAGAACAGCTTCAACCAGGTCGGGCTCGACCACGTGGTGCTGGTCAAGGTGGCCTCGACCGCGGTGGTGGCGCAGATGCTCGGCCTTTCGCGCGACGAGATCGTCAATGCGGTGTCGCTGGCCTGGGTCGACGGCCAGTCGCTGCGCACCTACCGCCACGCGCCCAACACCGGCAGCCGCAAGAGCTGGGCCGCCGGCGACGCCACCAGCCGCGCGGTGCGCCTGGCGCTGATCGCGAAGACCGGCGAGATGGGCTACCCGAGCGTGCTGACGGCCAAGGGCTGGGGCTTCTACGACGTGCTGTTCAAGGGCCAGCCCTTCAAGTTCCAGCGGCCCTACGGCTCTTACGTGATGGAGCACGTGCTGTTCAAGATCAGCTTTCCGGCCGAGTTCCACAGCCAGACGGCGGTAGAGGCCGCGATGACCCTGCAGGCGCAGCTGAAGAAGGCCGGCAGGACGGTGGAGGAGATCGAGCGCCTGACGATCCGCACGCACGAGGCCTGCATCCGCATCATCGACAAGAAGGGACCGCTCGACAACCCGGCCGATCGCGATCACTGCATCCAGTACATGGTGGCGGTGCCGCTGATCTTCGGCCGGCTCACTGCCGGCGACTACGAAGACGCGGTGGCGGCCGATCCGCGCATCGATGCGCTGCGCGACAGGATCGCCTGCGTGGAGGACCCGCAGTTCACCCGCGACTACCACGACCCCGAGAAGCGCAGCATCGCGAACGCGCTCACGATCGAGTTCAAGGACGGCAAGACGCTGGAGGAAGTGGTGGTCGAGTACCCGATCGGCCACAAGCGCCGCCGCGCGGACGGCATCCCGTTGCTGGAAGCCAAGTTCCGTACCAACCTCGCGCGGCGCTTCCCGAAGAAGCAGCAGGACGCGATCCTCGCCGTCTCGCTGGACCAGCAGGCGCTCGAAGCGCTGCCGGTGCACGAGTACGTCGATCTCTACGTGATGTGAACGCGCTGGAGGAACAGGAATCCCGCCAGCGAGGCGGTGCCCACCGCGAACGCCAGCAGGCCGAGGCGCGTTCGCAACCCCGTGGTCTTCTGGCCGGGCTGCCTGTCAGCAAGCAGCGGCGCCCTGTTCGATATCGGCCAGCCGTTCAGGCGCGGCCCCTTGCTCCATTCCATCGCGGAGAAGCCGGTGGGCGCGAGGCCTCGCAGCGCGCTGGCGCAGCCGTCGCAGAACATCGCGCTGTTGGGGTTGGAGGTTCTGCAGACGTCGCAGACCACGGACATGGGGGAACTCCTTGAATTGAACCAAGGTTCCCCACTTTCCATAGAGACTGCCGCATGTCTGTCGGCAGCTTCCTACGCGCTGCGCAGGAATCCGGCGTTCTAGAGTTTCGACTTGACTGGCACGCGCTGCGCCGGGTCGTAGAAGAAGGTCTCCTCGGCGATGCGTTCGCCCTCCCAGCGCTGGTAGGCGAGTTCCTCCATGTGCGTGGCCGTGCCGTCCTTCCACTCGAAGTGGAAGATCCAGCGGATGACGACGCGGTCGCCGTTCACGAACACCGGGCGCACGCAGGTCGAGGAGATCGACGAGGCCTTGGCCAGCATGGCGCGTTCGCGTGCCACGGCCGCGTCGCGGCCGACGCGCGGCGCTTCCTGGTTCTCCTGCAACGAGGCATTCGGGGCGTAGAACTCCTCGACGGCTTCGGCATGTGCGTTCTCTTCGACGCGGGCGATGAAGCGTTCCAGTGTTTCGGCGCTGGGCATGTGTTTCTTCCTTTTCTGTGGCGGGTTCGATAGGACCTTCCGGCAGCGATCACCAACTCACGCGCGAACCTGCATCTGTTGCGCAGTATGACGAGATCACATTGCCCGCGGTGTCGATGATCTGACCGGCCACTGTGCCTGTGTAGCTGTTGCCATCTGCTGACAGGGTACGAACTACCTTTGCCTTTTGCGTGCCGGCGAGCGTGCCGTCGGGATTGAAGCGCATGAACACCAGTGTCAAGCTGTAGTTGTCGCCGGCCTCGCGCTTCCATGTTCCGAACGCAGAGCCCTGAGAGGTAGGAGGGCGGGAATTGTCGAACGACGCCGTGCCTGCGCTATTGAACACGGCCAATCCCTTGAAGCCGGCAAGCACCGCGCCGGTGTTGCAGTCCTTGCCGGTGGCCGTTGACTCCCACACTCCGACGATGGGGTCCGGTGCGCTGTTCGGACTGCTTTCACCGGCAGCGAAGGCGTTTCCGAAACCGCCTTCCCCACCGCCGCAGGCTTGGATCATCAACATGGTTGCAGCGACCGATACGCTCACGAGGGTGACTGTATAGAGAGCTTGAGGCTTGATCATGACTGACTCCAGGAGTTGGGGGTACTCTGATCAGCAAGGCGCTGATCAGAGGTTTTCACCATCGCGGCTTGCAGTCCGCTCGTCACGAAGCGGGCCTTGAAAGAATCCTGAAAAAGGATGAAATTCGGCCATGATTGACGAGGAGGACTACGAATTCGGCGGGTTCCTGCTGCAGCCGTCCCAGCGGCGGGTGCTGCGCAGCGACGGCACGTCCGTCGACCTCACGCCGCGCCTGTTCAGTGCACTCCTGTTCTTTGTCCAGCATCCGGGCGAGTTGCTCCACAAGGAGGCGCTGTTGCAGGCCCTCTGGCCTGGCCTGGTCGTAGAGGAGAACAACCTGAGCCAGGTAGTAGCGGGCTTGAGGCGGGCGATGGGCGACGACGCTCAAGGCGGCCGCTTCATCCAGACCGTGCCGCGACACGGATTCCGTTTTGTTGCGCCCGTTGCGAGGCGGTCCACCACACGATCCACGGCGAATGTTTCGAGTCCGGCCCCTGAGGAGGCTCCTGATTTGCCGAATGCGGCTCCCGGCCGACGTCGCCAGATCCTTCTGGCATTGGGAGCGGCTGCGGCCGCAGCATTGGGAGCTGCGGGCTGGTGGATCCGGAGTCGCCCGCCGGCTGGGCAATCAACGGCCACCCTTGCTGTACTGCCCTTCAAGCCACTGGCGACAGAAAGCCGGGACGAGCTGCTTGAAGTCGGAATGGCAGACAGTTTGATCGCCAGGCTATCCACGGTACCCGGGCTGGTTGTGCGCTCGACCGGCTCGGTGCAGCGCTACGCCGGTCCCATGCAAGACCCGGTGCGTGCCGCAAGGGAACTCGAAGTGACTTGGATCGTCGATGGATCGCTGCAGCGACGCGGCGATCTGGTGCGCGCCACGGCCCGCCTGCTGCATGCCGCCGATGGTGTCGCCGCCTGGAGCGGCGGGTTCGACGAGAAGTTCACGAGCGTATTCGACGTGCAGGATCAGATCTCGAATCTGGTGACGCAGGCATTGCTGCCCGTGCTGCGCGTGGGGCTGGGTACCCCTGCGCGGCTTGCGGACATCGGTGGCACGCGCGACATGGACGCCTACCAGCTCTATCTGGCCGCGCGATGGCGGGCGCAGGGAGGCCGGGCCGATGAAGTCGACAAGGGCGTGGCGTTGCTCAATCAGGCGCTCAGCGTCGATCCTGCATATGCGATGGCGTGGGTGGAACTGGCCCAGGTCCATCGGCGCAAGCTGTGGAATTCCGATGGTTTGGCTGCCGAGGTGTTCGAGCCGGCGAACGCTGCCTTGAAGCATGCGCTCGCGCTGGTCCCCAGTCTGGCGGAGGCTCACGCGGGTCTCGGCTTCAGCCGCTTCTGGTTCGACTTCGACTGGGTGGGCGCCGAGCATGCATTTCGTCGCGGGTTGACCATCAACCCGAACACGGCCACTGCGCACTGGGGCCTGGCACTGCTGCTCCTGAGCCAAGGCCGCCTCGCCGACGGGTTCGTCCATTTGCGGACAGCGCGATCACTCGACCCGATGTCCCCGGTCTACAACACCGTGGAAGCAAGCCTTCTGCTGGCAAACGGTCAACGAGAAGAAGCCCGAATTCGGCTGAACCGCTCGCTCGATATTTCTCCGGATCTCTGGCTTACCCATCTCGCAGCGGGCTTGATGCACATGTCCGATGCGCGACCGGAACAAGGCATTGCCTCGATCCGGCGCGCGGTGGCGCTGTCCGATGCCACCACCCGGTCCTGGTCGGTGCTGGGCGTGCAATTGGCGCGCCTTGGAGAAACCGAAGAGGCTCGATCGATCCTGAACCAGCTCTTGACCGCATCGAAGTCGCGCTACGTCACCCCGACTTCAATTGCATCGTTGCATGCGGCGCTGGGTGAAGTCGGGTCGGCTCTCACTGCACTGGAACAGGGGTTGGTGCTGCGAGACACTCGAATGGTGTTTCTGAAAGGCGATGCCCACTGGACGGGCCTGCGTTCGGAGCCACGCTTTGTGGCGCTCATGCAAGCCCTCAAGCTGGATCGCTACGGACCTGGTCTGTCGCCGATCTGACATCGACAACTACGCGCCGGGCGGCCGGTAGCCGACCGCCTGCGCACGGCCGAGGGCGTCCAGGGTCTCCTCGACGGTGAGCAGCGGCGTCGTCTCGACTTTCGACAGCGCGCCGCCTGCACCTAAGGCAATCGCGACTGCGGCCATCGAGACGTTGTCAGGCGCCTCCCAGAGGTTGTAGCCGTCGTAGGTGCCGAACGCGTACCAGAAGCCGTGCAGCTTCCCGCCGACCGACTCGATGTACTTGCGTGCAGCTTCGCGACGGTCTTCGGGTTTCTTCGTCAATCGAGCCCAGGTTTCCGGCGTGTAGCTGAAGCGCGTCAGATAGAAAGCCATGGCCACAACCCTCCTTCCAGCGTTCCGTGCCGCTCGCGATGCGCGAGCATGGAAAGTCTAGTCCCGTCGACTGGGTGACGGATAGACATTTCATTCATGTGAACCCGAGTATTCGGAGTCCGGCCGGGCGCCGACAACCACCATCCTGCGCAAAGCCTTCTGCATGGAGATGTGTTGACCACGCGGGCGGACTGCGCTTTGTAGACTCGCCGCTCCCAAGCGAATTTCCCTCCCCGGGAGTCACCCATGAAGCATCTCTCCTTGTCCATCCTGTCCCTGGGCCTGGCCCTCGCGCTCGGCCTGCCGGCGCAAGCAGACACTCTCAAGAAACCCGAGCTCGACCAGCTGGCCGCAGCCCAGCAGGCCAAGTCGTCGCCGAGCTTCCGCGCCTTCCTCGCGCAGGCCGCCAAGACCCAGCCGAAGCTCAAGGCCAGCGTCGCGGCCTACGAGAAGAAGGCGCCGCTGGCCGGCGACGACCTGGTCAACATCGCCCGCCTGCTCGGTCTCTACAACCGCCTGCACAACCAGAAGGCCGTGATCGCGAGCATGGAGACCATGGTGGCGATTCCCACCGTGCGCATCGACCGCGTGCCGCCGCACGAGAACAAGGCGATCATCGAGTTCGGCCGGCTGGTCGAGAAGATGGCGGGTGACTTCGGCCTGCAATACCGCAACGTCGACAACCGGATCTTCGAGGTCGAGCTGCCGGGCCGCGGCAAGGAGGAGTTTGGCATCCTCACCCATGCCGACGTGGTGCCCGCGGTGCTCGCGGAATGGGTGCTGGACGACGGCACCCGGCTCGACCCCTTCAAGCTCACGCGCGTGGGCGACTACCTCTACGGCCGCGGCACCATCGACGACAAGGGCTCGATCGCGGCCGTGCTCTATGCAATGAAAACGGTGAAGGAGAGCGGCCTGCCGCTGGACCGCACGATCCGCCTCATGATCGAGACCACCGAGGAAACCGGCGGCGACGCCATGAAGTACTACCGCGAGAAAACGTCGCTGCCCGAGTACAACATCGTGCTCGACAGCAAGTACCCGGCGGTGGTGGCGGAGAAGGGATCGGGCGCCCTCAAGGTGTTCTTTCCGGTCGAAGCATCGGACGGCAAGCGCACCGCCATCACCGCGATGGCCGGCGCAGCGGCCGCCAACGCGGTGCCGCAGAACGCCACCGCCACGCTCAAGGCTGGCGATCTCGCGCGGGCCGCGTCGCAGTTGGAAGGCGCGAAGGCCGCCTTCATCCAGAAGTACGAAGGCCAGGGCGGCAAGTTCGGCATCGACATCGCGAAAAGTGCCGACAGCATCGAGATCAAGGTCGTCGGCGTCTCGGCCCATGGCTCGCGGCCGGAGGAGGGCGTCAATCCCCTCCCGCGCCTTGCGCTCTTCCTGCAGGAGTCCGGCGTGGCGCTGGACGACAACCACCATGCGAAGGCCGTCAAGTACCTGAACGCGCTCTACGGCACCGACTATCTCGGCGAGAAGATGGGCGTGGGCTACAAGGACGATTTCATGGGACCGCTCACCATGTCGCCCAACCTGATCCGCGAGAAGGACGGCAAGCTCGAAGTCACGGCCAACGTGCGCATGCCGCGCGGCAACACGCCCGAGAAGCTGACTCAGGCCATCACGGCCAGGGTCAAGGGCTGGGCGGCCGAGAGCCAGGCCAAGGTCGAGATCGACTACCAGCAGGGCGACTGGATGGCGCGCGACCCCAAGGGCGCGTGGCTGTCCACGCTGCTCAACATCTTCGGCGACACCACCGGCCTCGAAGCCAAGCCGGTGTCCACGGCCGGCAGCACCACCGCCAAGCTGATGCCCAACGCGATCAACTTCGGCCCGGCCATGCCCGGCAAGAAGTACACCGCGCACAACGCCAAGGAGTTCAAGGAAGTCGCCGACCTCGACGCCGACATGCAGATGTTCACCGAGATGCTGGTGCGCATCGGCAACCTGGGGCAGATGCAGTAGGGCTCAGAAGCTCGGGTTGCGCCGTGCGATGTCGCGCCGCGTCTGCTCTCGCACCGCATTGCAATGCGGGTGGTGGTTGAACGGACTCTTGGCGCATTGCGCCGCCTCGCAACGGGCCGCGGCGATGAAGTTGAGGTGCGCGCAGCCGGGCCGCGGATCGGCGGCGCCGTTGCCGCCGTTGCCGTCGTTGCGGGCCACGATCTTTCGGGGCGGAACCGTCCGCTCGACCGGGACGGTGGGCTGGTAGGAGGCGATGGGGCGTTCCGGCTCCGAGCGCACGGGGCCCGGCTCCACGATCGTCTCGGCCGGGCCGAGCGTTTCCACGGTCCGCACCGGCACGGACGGCACCATGGGCACGCGATCGAGCGGCGCCGCCGGAGGCGCCGATGCGCGCACCGGTGCCGCGCGTGACGCTGGAGCGGCCGCCACGGCAGCGGGCGCGGGTGCCGGCGGCTTGCGCGTCACATAGGCCACCCAGCTGCCGAAGCAGGCGGTGATCACGATCGACAACACCGCAAAGCGGATCCAGAAGGCGCGCGTCTCGATCGGCAGCATGCCGGGCGTCGGGCCCGCGGCCTGCGCCGGTGCGGGCGCCGTCCGCACCGGCTTCATGCCTTCGAGCGCGGACGGCCCGGTGGCGGCAAAGCCGGGCAGCTTGGCCGCGCAGCCGCGGCAGAACATGGCATTGGCGCGGTTCTCGGTCTTGCAGGCGGCGCAGACCACGGACATGGGGAACTCCTTCGAAGCCGGAATGCTAGCGTTAACAGGCCCTAGGAGTCTGCACGACCGGCGGCCGCTGTCTGCCAGCCGCCTCCTACTTCGAAATCAGCTTGTCGACCGAGATGACGGTCAGCATGCGCTGATCCGAGGGATTGCCCCCGCGCACGACCGCGGTCGCGAGCGGATCATGCGCCGCCAGCGCGGCTGGCAGATCCTGCAGGGCCGATCGCTGCGCGTCGAACACCGTGCCGACTTCGTCGACCCGCAGCGCGAATCGCTGGCCCGAAGCCGTCTTGCACACCACGAGCAGGCGGTCGGCGCCCGAAGCCGTCGAGGGTTGGCCGCGCCGCCGTTGCAGATCGACCACGGCAAGCGCCTGGCCATCGTGCATCGCGATGCCTGTCGTGCCGGCGGCAACGCCGCTCACCGATGCGACCTGCGGCACCACCACGGCCTCGATCACCTGTGAGGCCGGAAGCCCCAGCCATTGGTCGCCGACGAGCGCGCTGGCGATGGCGACGCGGTCCGTGCCGGGGAGTGAACCCGCCGGCGGATCGAAGGGTTCCAACGCTGCCGCGCCATCCTGGGCCGCACGTTCGCAGAGGGCAATGAGGATCACGCAAGCCACGTCGTCCGGTCCGCAGGTGCCCCCACTCTCGTATTCGCGGTAGCCGCAGGACATGGTGATGCCGGCGGCATACAGCATGCCATCGATCTCGAGCACCGTGCCGCTGGAGGCGCCGCGCGCAAGTTGCGCGAGGCGGTCCGCGAAGGGGGCCGTGGTGCCGGTTTTCCAGGCTCCGCCGGTGCTGGCCACCACGGCTCCGCCGCGTGCGACGAAGAGGCCCAGTGCCTGCGGCATCGGCCGGCCTTCGGCGTCCACCGGCAGGGCGTCGCGCAGCATGGCCTGCATCTGCGGCTCGCTGTCGAACACGATGGCGACGCAGCCGGCGTTGCCGCCGGCGCCCTGCACCGGCGCCGCGAACACGTAGGTGTGCCGGTCGCCGTAGAGCGGCGAGGCGGCGAAGCTCGAGCGCACGAAGGCCTGTTCGTCGCGCAAGGCCAGCGCGGCCGGAAGCCATGCGGCCACGAGCGGCGCAGTGGCGGGCGTGCCGTTGGAGGCCGCCAGCACATGCCCTTGCGGGTCAAGCAGCAGCAACTGGGAATAGACCGTGTACAAGCCGTTGATGCGGCCCAGCACCGCCGTCGCTTCGCTGCAGGCCCGCGCGTCGCGCTCGCGGGCGGCGCGCTGCAAGTTGCTGTCCAGGGCCCACCAGCGGCAGTCGTTGGCCCGCTCGTAGAAGCTGCGGTCCATGATGTCGATGCCGAGCGCCGAGCAGGCACGCACCTCTTCGAGCACCGAGGCCACGGCCGACTGCTGCAGGTCGCCGATCGCGTGCTCGAACACCGCGCTGATGCGCTGGCCGGTGCGCGTCACGCGCTCCAGCAGCGCGCCAGCGAAGTGCGCATTGGGGGCATGGCCGTCCTGCTCGTGGCGGATTCGCACCTGGCCGTTCCACACCAGGCGTTCGAGCCCGCGCTGGATGCTCTTGGCGTGCGCCGGAATGGCCTGCAGCTCCTCGCCGAACAGGCGGCTGGCCGCCACGACGCGGCTCGACAGCGCCGCATCGCTCGTGCTGCCTGCGATGTCGGCGCGAAAGGCCAGATCCACGGGCACCAGGACGCAGCCATCCCAGCCGGGGCCCCGATAACCCTGGTAGCCCGCTGCCGGCGTTTGCGCCGCCAGGTAATCGCGGCCCCCGAAGCGCAGGCCATGGCCCAGCGCATTGGCACGGGGAAGGACGGCGCCGACCGGGACCTGTTGCGGGTCGGAGCTGGCGATCACCGTGCGGCCAGCGTCCAGCAGAAGCACGACCGAGGCGTCGTCGCGCGAGGCCAGCGCGGCGAAGATCGCGCGCATCTCGTCGTCGAAGCGGAACGACAGGCACAGGGCGCCGATCACGGCGCCGGCATCGCTCTCCCGTACCGGCGCACCGTAGAGCAGGCCGCGCCGGCCGCCGAGCAGTTCGAAGCGTCCGAACGATTCGACGAAGGGGGCGCCCGAGTGCAGCACGGCCTGCATGAGCTCGCCGTCGGCAGCCGTAGCGGCAACGCTCTCGTCCAGGCGAGCGAGCACCGCGCCATCCGTGCCTAGAAGGATCACGTCGTCATAGACGCTGTACTTGGTCGCGTAGGCGCGCAGCCGTTGGCGCACCTGGGCGCCTCCGGCGATGGCATCGCGCAGCGCCGAGTCGGTTGCGAGGAAGCCGATGTCGGCCGTGCGCTCATAGAGGTTGCGCACCAGGATGTCGATGCCGGTCTGGGCCTTGGCCCGCGCGGTGCGCAGCGCGTCCTGCAGCAGCCTGCGCGCCAGCGAATCGAGCAGCACGCCGGTGAGTTCGTGGAAGCGGGCGCCCGTGGATGCGATGTCGGTGCCGCTGTCGCTCATCTGCCCGAGCAGCGCCAGCTGGTCCCAGATGTCCGCAAGGCGCTGCAGGGACTCGCGATGGTCGTTCACCAGCTCCATGCGCGACACCAGTGGCGCCACGGCAGCGTCGAAGCGCACTCCTTTGACAACGGATGTCTTTTGCATGGTGTGATGTTTCGAACCGCGCGGCAACGCGGGCGAATGGTATGTGAAATAACGATTTTGCGGCGACATGCGCCGCCCTGCAAAACGCTCAGGCTTCGCGTTCGAGTCCCCGGGCGCGCAGCACCGCCTTCAGCCGGCGCACCTCGTGCTCCAGGTCGAGGATCAGCGCCGCGGCGTCGAGCCCGACACCGAAGTCGCGCTCGAGCCGGCGCGCGGCCAGCGCGCATTGCAGGTCGGCGCTGTGGAAGCACCAGTCCTCCGGGCGCTCGGCCGGCGTGCGCACCTCGACGATGCCGACCTCGACCAGTTGAACGACCCACTCGATCTCGGCGCCGCAGGCATGCGCCAGTTCGTGCGCGGGGAGCGGGTGCGAACTGCTCAGTATCGTGGCAGTGAAGGAATGGGTAGCCATGTTCGTCACACTCCGAGATGGCGGCGCGGGTCGAAGGGCGCGGCCTGCGCCAGTTGCTCGTAAGCCTTGCGCGCGGCCTCGGTGTCGGCCGGCGGCAGCGCGATCTCCAGCAGCAGGTAGAGGTGGCCCGGCGGCTTGCCCGGCAGGCCGCGTTCCTTGAGCCGCAGCTTGAGGCCGTTGCGCGCGCCGCGCGGCACGGTCACCTCGACCACGCCGCCGGCGGGCGTCGGCACTTTCACCTGGGCGCCGAGCGCGGCTTCGGTCGGCGTCACGGGCAGCGTCATGTAGAGGTCGCGGTCCTCGATGCGGTAGAGCTTGTGGGGCGCGATGCGCACCTCGAAGTAGAGGTCGCCGGCCGGCTCGCCGCCATGGCCCGGCATGCCCTGGCCGGCGAGCCGGATGTACTGGCCCGGATGAACGCCGGCGGGAATCTTCACGCTGAGCGTGCGCGTCTTCCATTCGGGCCGGCCCCGGGCGTCGATCTCCTGCGAGCGCAGCGTGATCTCGCGCTCGGCGCCGTGCAGCGCGTCTTCGAGCGAGATCTCGATGGCCGCGTGGTGGTCCTCGCCGCGTGCGCGGTAGTGGCGGCGCTCGGCGCTGCGCCGTTCGGCCGCACCGAAGAGCGAAGAGAAGAACTCGCTGAACTCGGCATGGTCGGCCGGGCCCTGGCCCGGGCCGCGATGGAATTCGAAACCCTCGTCCCAGCCCGGCGGCGGCTGGAAGCCCTCGCCGGGGCGGCCGCCGGCGTAGCGGCCCTGCGCGACCTGGTCGGCCAGCGCGTCGTAGGCGGCGCGCTTTTCCTTGTCGCGCAGCACGTCGTTGGCCTCGTTGATCTCGCGCATGCGCCGCTCGGTGTCGGGTTCCTTGCTGACGTCGGGGTGGTACTTGCGCGCGAGCTTGCGGTAGGCCTTGCGGACCTCGTCGTCCGACGCGCCGCGTTCGATGCCCAGTGCCTGGTAGTAGTCCTTGAATTCCATGGTGGTGGGTGGAGGATGCGTGGTGCGGCCTTCAGGCCACCGCCGCTCCGCCATCCACATGTTGCAGGAGCGGCTTCACCCGCCATGTAGGACCGTTTCGCTCGAAACGCAAGGGTTGGGCATTGCCCATCACGCCGAGGTCGATAGCCACGCCGAGCAGCGCCGCCAGCACGTGCAGCGAGCCGCCATGCGCCACCACCAGCACCGGTGCCGGATGGGCCAGCGCGACTTCGAGCGCGGCCCGTTTGCGGGCGATGAACTGGGCCAGCGTCTCGCCGCCCTCGGGTTCGCAGGCCCAGTCCAGGTTGGCGGAGGAGGTGCCGATCAGTGCGCCGAAATTGCGCTCGCGCAGGCTTTCGAGCACCAGCGGCGCGATGCGCAGGCCGGCCGCGACCGTGTGGGCGGTGTCGAAGGCGCGCTTCGCATCGCTGCACACCACGCTCCTGATCGGTTCGCCGGCCAGCAGTTCGGCCGCGCGCGTGGCCTGCTGCAGGCCGAGCACGCTCAGCGGCGTGTTGACCGCCTGGAAGATCCGCCGCGCGTTGCCTTCGGTCTGCCCGTGACGCAGGAAGTAGAAGTGATCGCAGGCCGGCGCCAGCGGCACTGCGGCGGCCAGTTGCACCAGTTGATCCAGACCGTCGTTCATCGAGTTTCTTTCAATAGGCGAGTCGGAGGGGGGCGCCCACGCGCTGCGCCTCGATGTCGGCGCGGTGGAAGGGCAGCGGATGCCATTGCTTGGCGGCGAACAGCGGCAACTGGTCGTAGGCGCGCGACGATGCGGGGTCGCTGCTCTGGCCGTAGGTCAGTATGGCCTGTGCCACCGGCCCGCGCTGGTCGAAGCCCACCACCTGCATGTAGCTGCTGCCGTAGTTGATGTTGTAGCCCTTGGGATCGATCAGCGACTGGCCCTGGCTCTCCACCTTGTTGAGCACGCCCTCGAACTCGTCGCCGCCGTGGATCGCGACCTTCTGGCCGCGCACCGTGCGGGTCTGCACTTCGGCCAGCGGCACGTCGGCCGCGAAGCCGGCGGTGCGCACGATGGCGACCGCGTCGCCCAGCGCCTTGAAGACGGCCTCGCGCGTGGCCGGCGTGGCCATGTCGAGGCCGGCCGGTGTCGCGACTGGACGGGTCGGGTCGAAGGGCACGCGCCAGACCTTCGGCACGTCCTTGGCCTTGCGCCAGAACTCGCGGAACAGCGGCGCGCCCTTCGATGCGCCGTTGCTGGTGCGGTCCCAGGCTGCGAGCACGCGGCAGCCGAGCGCCTGGTCCGGCGTGAGCGCCGAGGCGCCGGCGTTGCAGGCCGCCACCAGGTCATCGGCGACCAGCATGCCGGCCAGGTTGCGGTCGCGGAAGATCACGCTCCGCAGCTCGGCCGCGCCCATCTTGTCGCCCCGCAGGCCGTCGTTGCCGGCCAGCCGGGCTTCGATTTCCATGATCCCGCTGCGCGTGCGCAGCCGCTGCGGCGTGCCGGTGAAGCCAACCAGCGGCGAGATGCCGGCGGGCGCTTCGATGTGCGGGTTGCTGAGCCAGAAGCTGTCGTTGCTGTTCTGCACCCAGTCCGGCGTCACGACGACCGGCATGCGCGCCGGAGCGGTCACGCCGGGCATCGCGGCTGCGGCGTCGCGGTTCCAGGCGCAGGCCGAGCGCGAGCCGTCGAGCACCGGCAGGCCGGCGGCGTTGAGCAGCGCGGCGGCACGGGGTGAGGGCGCGCAGGCCTTCAGCATTTCGGCCGACACGTCGGGCACCACCGAGAGATCGGCGTACATCGCATTGCCCTCGCGGTCGGCCGCGATGGTGTTGATCCACGGCATGCCCTGGTTGCCCATCGCGGCGCGCAGTTCGCCGACGTTGCGCGCCAGCGCCATCTGCATCCAGCTCTGGGCCGAGCGCACGTTCTGCGTGTTGGCGTCGCGGATCGCGTAGGCGGTGGTGGCGGTCCAGCCGAGGCCGGCGCGCGGCAGCGAGACGACCGGGCCCCATTCGGTGCCGTAGAAAGTCTTCGGCGGTGCCGGGCCGCCCACGGCGGGCAGGCTGACGTTCCTGGTCGTCATCTTCTTGCGCTGGCCGTCGACGATGTAGACCGTGGGGTCGGCCGGGTCGAGCTTGAGTTCATACAGCGTGAAGCGCTTGCCGGTGGAGACCGTGTGCGTCCAGGCCACGTCCTTGTTGAAGCCGATCGCGACCACCGGGCTCAGTCCGCCGGTGGCGCCCATCACGTCGAGCTGGCCGGGGATGGTGAGGTGCATCTCCCAGAAGCGGTTGGTGCCGGCCCACGGGAAATGCGGATTGCCCAGCACCAGGCCGCGGCCGTCGGGCGTGGCGTTGCGGCCGAAGGCCCAGCCGTTGGAGCCGAGCTCGCCGCCCTCGGGGTTCGCATTGAAGCTGTGGCGGCCGATCTCCGCGACCGCCTGCTGCAGCGCGACCGGCTCTGCGGCGTTCCGCGTTCCCGGCGCGGGCGGCGCTGCCGCGAGCACCGCGCCGGCCAGCGCGCCGATGCCGCCCTGGATCATCGACATCTCGGTGGTGCGCGACAGGTCGGCCAGCGACATCGGCCGTACCCAGGGCTTGTTGCGGCAGGCTTCGGGCAGGCCGTTCGGGCCCGCATCCTGCAGGTAGCGGTTGTAGCCGGCCACGTAGCCGCGCAGCGAGGCCTTGACGTCCTCGTTGTTGGCGGCGGCGGCACGCGCCAGCGCGGCGTCGTCCATGTGGGCGCGCACGAACAGGTCGATCTGCGTGTTCGGCAGCCGGCCCAGGCCGAGTTCGCCGGTGGCCTGCGCGCCCAGGAACTGCGCGCGCTCGCCGCGCACGGTGAGCAGATGCTCGGCGGTCTGGCACACGTTGTCCTGCGCATGCGCGTAGGCCACGCCGTAGGCGATGCCTTCGTAGTCCGGCGCAGTGATGTGCGCGATGCCGTAGGTGGTGCGTTCGATCGTCACGCTGCGCGAGCCCGGCGCAGGGTTGCTCGAGCAAGCCGCGAGCAAGGCGGCGAAGGCCAGGGCGATCGCGCTCGGTGCAAACCGGGAAGATGTCGTGATTGTCATGGTCGAGGCCTTGCAGTGAAAACGAAGCTGTCGATTACAGGTTGCCGCTTGCAGGTGACGATTGCGTGATAACCCGGGTGAGCTGTCGCCGACGAGCCAGCGCTACAGCAGCCACTCGATCGGCAGGATCGAGAGGAAGTCGATCCACAGGCGCCGCATGGCGCCGGCGCCCGGCTCCGTCGTGTAGCGGGTTTCGCCCGCCGGGCCGCGGTCGATCCACTCCATGCCGCGTCCGTCGGCCGGCAGGCGCACCTCGTAGGCGAGCGTCGGAACGACATTGTCGATCTCAACGGCCAGCCGCTCGGCGAGCACGGGGCTGTCGATCACGACGCCCATCTCGGTATTGAGGTGCACCGAGCGCGGATCCAGATTGAGCGAGCCGACGAAGATGCGGCTGCGGTCCACCGCGAATGTCTTGGCATGCAGGCTCGCGGCCGAACTTCCGCCTGGGTTCTGGCGCTTCTCCTCCTCCGGACGCGGCGGCGCAGCGGCGCTCGGCTTGAGCTCGTAGAGCACGGCACCGCCGACGAGCAGCTCTTTGCGGTAGCGGGCGTAGCCTGCATGGACCGCGCCCACGTCGGTCGCGGCCAACGAGTTGGTCAGGATGCGCACCTTCACGCCCCGTGCGGCGAGCGCGGCCAGCTCGCGCGTGCCGCCGGCGCCGGGCACGAAGTAGGGCGACACCAGGTCGAGCTCGCGCTTCGGCTCACCCATGGCCTCCTTGAGCAGGGGGAACATGAGCTGCTCTTCCTGCCCCGCCGCCGACTGCACCTTGGCGGGCACATCGCTCACCACGCGCGCATCGGCCCACTCGAAGGGCAGGCGGCGCTCGGCCACCTCGCGCATCAGCGGCGTCTGGCGCACGGCTTCGAGGTAACGCTGCGTCTCGGCTTGCTGCCGCAGCTGCGCCCACTGCTCGCGCAGCCGCGCTGCGGCATCCGCAGGCGCCGACGGCAGCAGGCTCGCGACCGGATAAGCAGCCTCGCTGTTCCAGTACAGGTCGAACTCGCGCGAGACCTCGCGCACCACCGGCCCGATCGCGATCACGTCCAGGTCCTGAAAGCCGAGCTGCAGATCGGCGCCGTAGTACTCGTCGCCCACGTTGCGCCCGCCGACGATCGCGACCTGGTTGTCCGCCGTGAAGGACTTGTTGTGCATGCGGCGGTTGACGCGCGAGAAGTCAAGCGCGAAGTCGCCGACCCGGAAGCCGCGATTCGCGAAGGGATTGAAGAGCCGGACCTCGATGTTCGGATGCGCATCGAGCGCGGCGAGGGTGGCGTCGAGTCCGCTGGTGTTGTTGTCGTCGAGCAAGAGGCGCACGCGAACGCCGCGCTCGGCCGCCTTGCACGCGGCCTCGAACAGCAGCTGGCCGGTGGTGTCGCCGCGCCAGATGTAGTACTGCAGATCGAGGCTGCGCTCCGCGGCCTGGGCCAGCACCACGCGGGCCGCGAAAGCTTCCTGCGCGGCGACCAGCGGCAGGATGCCCGACTTGCCCGCATGCGTCGCCAGCTCCGGCGCGAGCGCCTGGCCGAGGCGGGTGCCGGCGGTGTCGGCGAGTGCCACCGACTCGCTGCGCTCGACACGGTCGGGCAGGCTGGCGCAGCCCGAGAGAGCCAGTCCCAGCGCGACGCAAGCGACAACGCGGGCGGCGCGCATCACAGCTTGGGAATGCGCAGCGTCTTGCTGATCATCAACGTGCCCGAGAGCGCGAACAGCAGCGTCAGCGGATGCAGGGCCCAGGGGCCGAGCATCCACACGCCGCCCCAGACCGCGTCGCCGATGCGGCCCTGCCAGGCGGCCCAGGCGAGCACGCCCACCAGCACCACGCTGGTCGGGATCGGCGTGCCCTCGAAGTACTTGACCTTGTCGGCGCCGGCCGAGAGCGCTTCGGCCGTGACGTTGTAGCGCGCCAGGCGGCTCACGCCGCAGCCGACGAAATAGATCAGGATCACGCAATCCCAGCCGCCGTCGAGCCCGGCGGCGAAGGCCAGCGCGGCGGGCGCCACGCCGAAGGAGATCACGTCGGCCAGCGAGTCGAGCTCGCGGCCGAGCGCCGATTGGGTTTGCCGCCAGCGCGCGATGCGGCCGTCGAAGACGTCGAACACGAAGGCGGCGGGCGCCAGCGCCGCGGCCCAGAGGAACTGCGCGAGCGACTGGCTCGCCACATAGGCCATCGAAAGGAACACGACGCCGACGCCGCAGGCCGCGTTGCCGAGCGTGAACGCGTCGGCGAGGTGGAAGCCGCGGATCATCGAGAAATGCTTGCGGGCCCGTGCGACGACGGGTGGGGTGGTGGCCATGGCTGTTCTTTCGAAGGGAAAGCTGCGCTGCACCTTAGCGCAACTGCGGGGGGCTTTCTGTAGTCGCAATCCGATGCCGGGCCCCGCGTTCAGCCGGGCCGGGCGTGCGCACTCCGGCGTCATGTTCTTCCGCGATGTGGGCGAAGCGGCCGAGCAGTTGCGCCGCCGTCGCGGTGCCGGCGACGCGCTCGCGCAGCGCGGCCGGGTCGATGCCATTTGCCTGCAGCTCGCCGGCCATGCAGTCGATGTAGCCGCGCATGACCTCGGCATCGAATTCGGGATGGAACTGCACGCCCCAGGCGCGCAGCCTGACGCGGAAGGCCTGGTGAGGTTCGAAGGCGTTGCCTGCGAGCAGCACGGCGCCTTCGGGCAGCCGCAGCGCGCGTTGCCAATGCACCTCCTGCGCGTCGAAGCGCGCGGGCAGCCCCTGCAGCAACGGGTCGTCCTTTGCCGTGTCGGCCAGCGCGATCTCGACGGTGCCGATTTCCAGGCCGCCCGGGTGATTGCCGGCCTCGCCGCCCAGCGCATGCGCCAGCAACTGGTGGCCGAAACAGATGCCCAGGACCGGCGTGCCGTGAGCGACCAGTTGCGCCATCCAGGCGCCGGTGGCTTCGCTCCAGGGCTCGCGGTGCGAGACCATCGCATGCGAGCCGGTCACGATCGCGCCCGAGATCTGTTCGGGCGGCGGCAGCGTGTCGCCGCGGCGCGGATCGAGCACCATGATCGGCAGCCGGGTGGCGCCGAGGCCGGCCGCCACCCAGTGCTCGAAGTCGCCACGGGCTTCGCGCAGCGCGTCGAAGGTCTCGCCGAGCTTGATGATCGCGAGGGGTCGGGGGCAGGTGTCTTCCATCTCCCGGATCATGCCGCAGTCTCGAGCGCTTCGATGGCGGCCGCGGCGTGCTCGGCCACCCGCGCCACCACGTCCTGGCGTTGCGGCGCCTCGCGCCAGCGCAGGCGGGCGCTGCTTTCCCAGTCGGGGTGGCTGCGTGCCGGCTGCGCGGCGCGCACGAGCTCGGCCAGGGGGCGCTGGGCGGCTTCGGTACTGCTCGCGGCCGCGCCGGCGGCGATGCGGTCGACGGCCGCATGGCCGCGCTGCTCCAACGCGCGCAAAAGCTTGAGCTGCCAGCTTGCGATCACGAACAGCACGCGGTCTTCCACCGTGAGCTCGTGCACGTCGCGCAGCTTGTTGGCGAGCTTGCGGCCCAGCGGCCCCAGGCCTTGCGAGACCGCGCCGCCGATGGCGCCGCCGAGCGCTGCGCCCGCACCCAGCGAGAGGCCATGGAGCGCCAGGTCGGCCACCACGCCGACGGCGGCACCAACGGCCACGCCTTTGCCGAGCAGGACGCTGGCGTCCTTCAGCGCCTCGGGGTGGAAGAAGTCCATGGTCCAGCGGCCTTCGACCATCGGCAGCGGCGCCTCGTCGGCATCGCCCTCGCGGAAACCGTAGAGCGCGAGCAGGTCGTCCGCACATCGCTGCGCCTTGTCGAACACGTCTTTCTGCAGCGCGGCGATCAGGCGCTGGCGGCTGCTTTCGACGGCGAATTCGACGGCCGATACGCTGCGGCGCATCGCGGCCGCATCGACCAGCAGCTCGGCGACGCGCATCGTCGCCGCCCGACGCCGCTGGGCGAACTCGGCTTCGAGATAAGCGGCCACGCCGTCGAGCTGTGCGCGCCGGTCGCGCAAGAGCGTCGCGAGGTCGCGGTAGAGCTCGCGCTCGGCGCCGACGAAGGGCGCGGCTGCATCGAAGCGCACTACCACGTGCAGGCCGTAGGCCGAGAGCAGTTCTTTCCAGGCGGCCTCGCGAGTCGCCGCATCGCGCACGAAGTTGAGCACCGGCAGCACCGGCCGCGCGCAAGCGTTGAGGAGCTCGATCTCGGCGCGGAACTTGGGCAGCACCGGCTCGCGCGCATCGATCACCAGGAAGGCGGCATCGACCTCCAGCAGTGCCCGCAGCACCTTGGCCTCCTGCTCGAAGACGCCGTGCGCCTCGGGACCCTGGAGGAAGCGGCGCACGCGCTCGGGCGGCGTGAGGTCCTTGTCGTCGAAGGCGGCCAGATGTTCGCGCAGCGCGACCGCGTCTTCCAGGCCCGGCGTGTCGAGAAAGCGCACCGCGGCGCGGCCGCTCACCTGAAGCTCGACGGCTTCGACATGGCGCGTGGTGCCGGGCTGCTGCGACACCTCGCCGAAATTCACGCGCCGCGTCAGCGTGCGTAGCAGCGAGGTCTTGCCTGCGTTGGTATGGCCGACGACGGCGATGCGGATGGGCTCCGTCGTCGTCATGCCCATCCGCGCAACGCGGCCTCCGGTGCGTCGCTGGCGACGATGCCTTCCAGGCCGGCATCGGCCAGCCAGGCATGCCAGCGCTGACGCGTCGCTTGCGCATCGCCGCCGAGCAGCCACAGCCGGCACTCGCTGCTGAGCGAGGCCACCTCGCGCAGGAAGCGCTCGGTGCCGCGGTCCGGGCTGGAAGCCGCGTTGCAGCCGACCAGCACGCGCCGCGGCCGCAGCCGGGCCAGTGTGTCGAGCAGTTCGCGCCGCGCGCTCGCGCTGCCGTCGATGCGCAACACTTGCGCGCCCGCCGCAGCGAGCGCGGCCGGCGGCCAGGGCAGCTCGTCCGGCAGTTCGAAGCCGATGGCCATCAGCGTGTCGGCGGTCTCGCCCGCGACCAGTCCGGTAGCAGCGCCATGCGGCAGGCGGCCAGGATCAGCATCCACGATCTGCCGCGGCGCCATCGCTTCGAAGCGCGCCAGCAGCCGGCGGTAGTAGGGCTGCGAAAGATCCGGCGCAAGCGCCTTCTTGCGCGCCTGCCAGACCAGCGCGCAGAGCAGCGCGAAGAAAAGGCGCGGTAGCAGCCCGTAGACCACGATGCAGCCGGTGAGCCACAGCGCCCAGGCGCGCTGGCCGGCCGCGGCGGCGAGCGGCGAAAGCACGGTCTGCGCGTCCGGCACCGGAAAGCCCAGCCAGGCCGGCGCCGCCCCGAGCAGCTGCACGCCGCGCACGAAGAAGGCCGGGTCGAGGATGGTCGTCTCCCAACTCAGCGTGTAGTTGCGGAAGGCCAGCGCGAAGAGCAGGACGGCGAGCATCACCGCGAAGGAGAGCGACCAGATCGCGTGGCTCGCGAAGCCCAGCGCCCAGGGCAGGAGGCGCGCGCGCGCCAGGAGGCGCGTGGCCGCGCGCAGCAGGATCGGCGTTTGGCCGCGCTTGCCGCCGGCAACGCGGGCCGTGAGCGCCAGCCACAGCCAGCCGAAGGAGGCGTTGAAAGAGCCCAGCGGCACCAACAATCCGAAGAGCCACAGCAGCAGGGTCAAGAGGTGCAGGCCCAGCAGGCTGGCGAGCGCCACCACCACGTTGATGCTGCGCGCGCTGCCGCCGACCACGCTGCCGGCGAGCGTGAGGCCGCCCGCGACGATCAGCGCCACCAGCGCCAGCAGCACCCAGGGAGCCCAGGCGCGGGCGCGTTCCAGTTCGTTCAGCAGGCCGATGCGCTGCCCGAGGAGGCGTGCGCGTTCGATGATCCGGCCACAGCCGTCGGAGCGTAGCGCCATGGCCTCGCGCACTGCCTGCGCGTCGTCGAGCGGGCCCGCCTCTTCGACCAGTTGCAAGGCCTCGGCGATCGTCGCATCCTGGAAATCAAAGCGCTGCGCTGCGGGGTTCAACGGCTTCCTTCAAAGAGAGCGCGAAATTATGCCCGGCGCCCCCCGGCCGCTCGCTCATGAAAAACGGGGCCGCGATGGCCCCGGATCCGCGCCGAAAGGACGCGGAAAAAGCAACGGTGTGTTTATCTCAGCGAAGGCCGAAGAAGGAGAGCACGGCGACCACGACCACGACCAGCCCAACGATGTAGATGATGGAATTCACGGCGAGGACTCCTCTTGTTGAAGACGATTCCAGGGTGACAGGCACAGGATTTCAAGCTGTAGTCGGCTGTCTTCGCGCACTGTAGGACTCGCCGGAAAGCCTTTGGCCTTCTTTTACTCGTCGTCACCATCTCCCAGGAAGCCGCCGCTCTGATGCGCCCACAGCCGCGCATAGAGCCCGCCCTGCGCCAGCAGCGTGCGGTGGTCGCCCTGTTCGACCACGCGGCCCTCGTCGAGCACGATCAGCCGGTCCATGGCCGCGATGGTCGAGAGCCGGTGCGCGATCGCGATCACGGTCTTGCCTTCCATCAGGCGGTACAGGCTGGCCTGGATCGCGGCCTCGACCTCGGAGTCGAGCGCGCTGGTGGCTTCGTCGAGCAGCAGGATCGGCGCGTCCTTCAGCATCACGCGCGCAATCGCGACGCGCTGGCGCTGGCCGCCCGACAGCTTGACGCCGCGCTCGCCCACGTGCGCCTCGTAGCCGCGGCGGCCGTTCGGGTCGCCCAGCGTCTGGATGAAGTCGTGCGCCTCGGCGCGTTCGGCCGCCGCGCGGATCGCCTCCGCGCTCGCGTCGGGCCGGCCGTAGGCAATGTTGTCGGCCACCGAGCGGTGCATCAGCGAGGTGTCCTGCGTGACCATGCCGATGTGCGTGCGCAGCGAATCCTGCGTCACGTGCGCGATGTCCTGGCCGTCGATCAGGATGCGGCCGCTTTCGAGATCGTGGAAGCGCAGCAGCAGGTTCACCAGCGTCGACTTGCCGGCGCCCGAACGGCCGACCAGGCCGATCTTCTCGCCGGGCGCGACGGTGAGCGTGAGGTCGTCGATCACGCGGCGGCCGCCGTCGGCGTAGCGGAAGCTCGCATGATCGAAGCGCACTTCGCCACGTGGCACGGCAAGCACGGCGGCATCGGGCGCATCGAGCACGGTGCGCGGGCGCGACAGCGTCTTCATGCCGTCCTGCACCGTGCCGATGTTCTCGAACAGGCTGGTCATCTCCCACATGATCCAGTGCGACATGCCTTGCAGCCGCAGCGCCATCGCGGTCGCCGCGGCCACCGCGCCGACGCCGACCGCGCCCTGCGACCACAGCCAGAGGCCCGTGCCTGCCATGCCGGCAGTCAGGCCCATGCTGAGCGTGTGGTTGGCGATCTCGAAGGCGCTCACCAGCCGCATCTGGCCGTAGCCGGTGATCATGAATTCCTTCATCGCCGCGCGCGCGAAGCCGGCCTCGCGCTGGGTGTGCGAGAACAGCTTGACGGTGGCGATGTTGGTGTAGGCATCGGTCACGCGCCCGGTCATCATGGCGCGCGCATCGGCCTGCGCCTTGCCGATCTCGCCGAGCCGAGGCACGAAGAAGACGAGCGTGGCGATGTAGAGCAGGAGCCAGATCACGAAGGGCAGCATCAGCTGCGGGTCGAGCACGGCCGCGAGCACGATCATGGTCGCGACGTAGACGCCCATGGCCACCAGCACGTCGGCCAGCACGAACACGGTCTCGCGCACCGCCAGCGCGGTCTGCATCACCTTGGCCGTGATGCGGCCCGCGAACTCGTCCTGGTAGAAGGCCATGCTCTGGCCCAGCATCAGGCGGTGGAAGTTCCAGCGCAGCCGCATCGGCAGGTTGACTGCCAGCGTCTGGTGCTTGACCACGGTCTGCAGCGCCACCACCGCGATGCTGGCGACCAGGGCCGCGCCCAGCCACATCAGCGTGTCGCCGCGCTCTTCCCACAGCCGGGCCGGCACCTGGCCGCCGAGCCAGTCGACGATGCGCCCGAGCATCGCGAACAGCAGCGCCTCGAAGGCCGACATCGCGGCCGTGAACAGCGCCATGGCGAGGATCTTGCCGCGCAGGCCTTCGGTGCAGGCCCAGAGAAAGGCGAAGAAGCCGAGTGGCGGCAGCGCGGGTTCGGCGGGGGGATAGGGATGGAGCAGTTTTTCGAAGTAGCGGAACAAGGCGGGCTGTCTCCAGTGAGGCGCCACTGTAACGGCGGGCAGGTGCTTGTGCATGCGCAAGGCCTATGGGAGTGCCATGGGTGCGGAGGCGGGCGGTGTGCCCTGCGCCGGCCGACGTCACCCGGCCCTTCGGGCTTCCCTGAGCTGCTCGCGCCAGGCCAGAGCGAACGCCTATCGCCCCGACAAGCGCTCTCCCAGAAAGTCGATGAAGCTGCGCATCTTGGGCGCCATGTACTGGCGGCTGGTGTAGACGGCGAACAGCGTCACCGCCGGCGCGGTGTAGTCGGGCACCAGGCGCACCAGCCGTCCGGCAGCCAGGTCGTCATCGATGAGCCACTCGGGCAGAAAGGACATGCCCATCCCCGCGCGCACCGCATGCAGTGTGAGCGTGGTGTCGTCGGACTTCATCACCGGTTGCAGCCTGAGCGGCACCTGCCGCCCGCCCGGCCCCTTGAGCGCGAGCCCTTCGATATTGACGTAGCTCGGCACGATGGCGCCGAGCTTCGCCAGGTCGGCCGGCACGGCAGGTACGCCGGCGCGCGCGAGGTAGTCGGCCGCGGCGACCAGGTGGAACTGCAGGCGGCACAGCGGTCGCGCGATGAGCGCCGGCGAGGGCTCCTGCGTCGCGCGCAGCGCGAGGTCGTAGCCGTCGGCCGCGAGATCGACCTTGCGGTTTTCCAGGTGCATGTCGACCAGCACTTCCGCAAAGCGCTCGCGGTAATCGGCCAGCACGCGGGCAATGCGCGGCGTGGCGCACCACACGGGCGCGCTGACCTTGAGCTGGCCGCGCGGCGCCTCGTTCTTCTGGCCGATCGCGGCCTCGGCCGCATCGAGCAGGTCGAGCGCGCGCCGGCTCTGCTCGTACCAGGCCTGGCCCGCTTCGGTCAGGCTCAGATGCCGGCTCGAGCGATGCAGCAGGCGCGCGCCGAGCGACTTCTCGAGCTGCGCCACGTGCTTGCTGGCCATCGGCGCCGAGACGCCCAGGCGCTCGGCCGCGGCGACGAAGCTGCCCGATTCGACGACGTCGCGAAACACGCGCAGGCTGGTCAGCCGGTCCATGGTTGATTTCCTGCAGAGAAACGATTCGATGAATCCTAGCCTATCGATTTCTCGAAGGGAAATCTCTAGACTGGCACTCATGACCACGCAAACCCTTCCCACCTATTTCATCTCCCACGGCGGCGGCCCCTGGCCGTGGATGAAGAAGGAAATGGGCGATGCCTATGCCCAGCTCGAAGCCGCGCTGGCCGACATGCCGCGCCAGATCGGCCGCCGGCCCGACGCCATCCTGATGATCTCGGCGCACTGGGAAGCGCCGGCGTTCACCGTGATGGGCAACCCCAAGCCGCCCATGATCTACGACTACGGCGGCTTCCCCGAGCACACCTACCACGTGCATTACGACGCGCCCGGTTCGCCCGAGCTCGCGCGCCGCGTGCAGGGGCTGATCGAGGCCGCCGGGCTGCCCGCGAGCCTGGATCCGGAACGCGGCTTCGACCACGGCATGTTCTCGCCGATGGCCGCGATCTATCCGAAGGCAGACGTGCCGGTGGTGCAGCTGTCGCTCAAGCGCGGCCTCGATCCGGCCGAGCACCTGGCGCTGGGCCGGGCGCTCGCGCCGCTGCGCAACGAGAACGTGCTGATCGTCGGCAGCGGCCTGAGCTATCACAACCTGCGCAACTTCGGTCCGCAGGCGCATGAGCCGTCGAAGGCCTTCGACGACTGGCTGGCCGCGACCGTGGATGCGGCGCCGGCGCAGCGGGCCGAGCGCCTGCTCGACTGGTCGCAGGCGCCCGCGGCCCGCATTGCGCATCCGCGCGAAGAGCACCTGATCCCGCTGATGGTCGCGGTCGGCGCCGCCGAGCAGGACACCGGCAAGCGCATCTACCACGAGGACGCCTTCATGGGCGGCATCGCGGTGTCGAGCTACCGCTTCGGTGCGGCGGCCGGCGACGCGGCTTGATCGACGCCGGCACAATGTGCCGGTGCCAGATCTCCACACTTTCGACCCCGTGGCCGATGCCCAGGCGCATCGGCTGATTGCGCGCACCGACGCGCTGTCCGTTCATCACGATGCCTTGCACGACGGCCTGCGCGTGCGCTGGCGCCGCTTCGGCGACGGCCCGCCGCTGGTGCTGCTGCATGGCGGTCATGGCAGCTGGATGCACTGGCTGCGCAATATCGAGGCGCTGTCGGCCGCGCACACGCTGTGGCTGCCCGACATGCCGGGCTTCAACGACTCTGACACGCCGCCGCGGCCCGCGCCGGGCCAGGAGGCCTTGGGGCCCTCGCTCGATGCAATGGTCGCCACGCTCGACAGCCTGATCGGCGCGCAGACCGAGATCGACCTCGGTGGCTTCTCCTTCGGCGGCCTGGTGGCGGCGAAGTTCGCACTCCGGCGCGGCGGCATCCGGCGCCTGGCCCTGATGGGCAGCGGCGGGCACGGAACGATGCGTCGCATGACGGTCGACATGATCAACTGGCGCGCCGCCAAGGACCGCGAGGAAGAGCGCGCTGCGCTGTTGCACAACCTCGGCGCGCTGATGCTGCACGAGCCCTCGGCCATCGATGCGCTGGCCTTCGCCATCCATGACGTGTCCTGCCACGGCACGCGCTTTCGCAGCAAGGAAGTCTCGATGGCGGGCGGGCTGCAGGCCGCGCTCGACGCGCTCGGCGGGCCGCAATTGCTGGTCTGGGGCGAACACGACGTGACGGCCGATTCGCGGCCGCTGGTTGTGCAGCTCACGGCCGGCCATCCTCAGCGCGAGGGCGCGGTGGTCGACGGCGCGGGCCATTGGGTGCAGTACGAGCGCGCGGCCGAGGTGAATGCGCTGCTGCTGCGCTTCTTTGCCTGAGTTACTGCTTCGTCAGCCCCAGCCTGCGAATGATGTCGCCCCACTGGTCGTAAGTCGTGCGCGTGAGTTCGGCCAGCTGCTGCGGGCTCGAGGCCTCGGCTTCGTAGGCCCCCTGGCGGAAGAACTCGCGCGTGGCGGGCATGGCCAGCACCTGCGTCAATGCCGCGTTGAGGCGGGCCACGACCGGCCCGGGCATGCGCGCCGGGCCGTAGAAGCCGAGCCAGCTCGCCATGTCCAGGCCGCGCACGCCCTGTTCCGTCATGGTAGGTACGTCGGGCAGCATCGGGCTGCGGCGCGGTGCGGCCACGGCCAGCATCCGGACCTTGCCCGTTGCCGCGTTCTGGATGGCATTGGGCGCGGCGTCGAAGTAGTACTGCACGCGACCCGCCAGGAAATCCTTCGCCGCATCGGCGCCGCCCTTGTAGGGCACGTGCACCACGTCCAGTCCGGCCTGGCGCGCGAAGGCCTCGCCGTAGATGTGCGAGGAGGTGCCGGTGCCGAAGGAGGCATAGCCCAGCTTGCCGGGATTGGCCTTGATGTAGGCGACGAGTTCCTGCACGTTCTTCGCCGGCACGCTGGCATGCACGGTCAGCACCAGCGGTCCGCGCGCGCCGAGCGAGATCGGCGTCAGGTCCATGAAGGGGTCGTAGCGAACCTGCGCCAGCGTCTGCGGGTTCTGCGCCACCACGGAAGAGGGCGCGTACATCAGCGTGTAGCCGTCGGGCGCGGCGCGGATCACTTCCTCGGTGGCCAGGATGAAGCTGGCGCCGGGCCGGTTCTCCACGATCACCGGCGTCTGCAGTACCTCGGTGAGCTTGCTGGCGACGAAGCGCGCCTGTGCGTCCGATGCGCCGCCCGCGGCCAGGCCGAGCACGATGCGGATGGTTCTTCCTTTTTCCGGGAACGCCGGTGTCTGGGCCAGCGCGGCGAAGGCGCCCGCGCCCGCCAGCCATGCGAGGACCCGGCGGCGCGCGATGCCGGCGCATTGGAGCCCCCTTGGCGCTGCGCGCCTTCCCGCCAAGCGGGAGCGAGCTTGCTTGGGGCGGCCCGGCGCGGCGCTCATTGCTTCGCGAGCCCCACCTGCCGGACCATGTCGCCCCAGCGCTCGTAGGTGGCGCGCGTGATGCTGGCGAACTCGGCGGGCGTGGTGGCGCCGGCCTCGTAGCCGCCGGTGCGGTAGAAGTCACGCACCTGCGGCATGGCCAGCACCTGCGTCAGCGCCGCGTTGAGCCTAGCGACCACCGGCGCCGGCATCTGCGCCGGTCCGTAGAAGCCGAGCCAGCTCGGCAGGTCGAGCCCGGCCACGCCCTGCTCGGCCAGGGTCGGGACATCCGGCAAGGCCGCGATGCGCGCTGCCGCTGCGACGGCGAGGATCTTCACCTTGCCGGTGCCGGAAGTGATGACCGCCGACGAGGCCGAGTCGAACATGTACTGCACGCGGCCGCCGATCAGGTCCTTCGCCGCGTCCGAGCCGCCCTTGTAGGGAATGTGCACCGCGTCCAGCCCGGTCTTCTGGACGAAGGCCTCGCCATAGATGTGCGAGGAGGTGCCGGCGCCGAAGGAGGCATAGCTCACCGTGCCCGGACGCGCCTTGACGTAGGCCACCAGCTCGCGCACGTTGTTCACCGGCACGCTGCTGCTCACCGAGAGCACCAGCGGGCCGCGGCCGCCCATCGAGATCGGCGTGAAGTCCTTGAAGGGGTCGTAGGGCACCTGCGACAGCGTGTGCGGGTTCTGCGCCATGGTCGACGAGGGCGCGTAGAGCAGGGTGTGGCCGTCGGGCAGGGCGCGCGCGACTTCGCTGGCGGCCAACATGGTGCTGGCGCCGGGCTTGTTGTCGACGATCACGCTGGTGCCCAGCAGCTCGCCGAGCTTCTGCGCCACGATGCGCGCCTGCGCATCGGTGCCGCCGCCGGCGGTGAAGCCGACCACGATGCGGATCGGCTTGCCCTTGGCCGGGAAGTCCTGCGCCATGGCCAGCGGCGCCAGGCCCAGCAGCGCGATGCCGGCCAGCACGATCCCGGCACGGCGGGCGCTGAGGAACGCGTCCATGCTTGTCTCCTTGTTCAATTAATCCGTTAAACGGACTATCGACTCATTAATATTGAATCATCGACGGGGTATACCCGTATTCACGATCTTTAATGTTTGTTAAATGATCTGTATGTCCAAAATACGACGCGCCATCCAAGCATCTGAATCCATGAAAACTGTGGTCCGCACCGACGAGCGCATCTTGAGCTCCGACATCTTCGATCGCGACAAGCGCATCCAGCGGCCCGACCACGGCATGTGGGCGGAGCCCGGCAAGAACATTCCGATCTACCACCGCTGCGGCGTGCTGGTCGTCGGCGGCGGACCTTCGGGCACGGCGGCGGCGGCCGCAGCGGCCAAACAGGGCGCCGATGTCGCGCTGCTCGAGCGCTACAACCACCTGGGCGGTCTTTCCACCGGCGGCCTCGTGATCTGGATCGACCGCATGACCGACTGGGAAGGCCAACTCGTGATCCGCGGCTTCGCGGAAGAGCTGTTTGACCGCCTGCCGGCCGACGCGGTCGCCGGCCCCTCGCGCGGCGACTGGGGCTCGCAGGACACCGCGAAGGCCGCGCACTGGTCGCAGCGCACGGCCGCCTACCACGGCGTCGTCACCTGGTCGCCGACCATCGATCCCGAGCGGCTCAAGCTCTTGTCGCAGGAGATCGTGCTGGAGCGCAAGGTCAAGCTCATCTACCACTCGTGGGCGGCGGTGCCGATCGTGCAGGACGGCGCGGTCAAGGGCGTGGTGTTCGAGAGCAAGGAAGGGCGCATGGCCATCATGGCCGACGTGGTGGTCGACGCCACCGGCGACGGCGACCTGTTCGCGCGCGCCGGCGCGGCCTACGTCAACGACATCGAGGAGGCCGATGTCCACCATTGCATGAACACCTCGTGGCTGTTCGGCGGCGTCGACATGGACCGCTGGATCGAATTCAAGGCCGGCCAGCCCGAGCAGTTCACCGCCTTCATGGCGCGCGGGCGCGAGCAGCTCGGCCTGTTCGAGAGGCCCTTCGTCTCGTGGCGCAACGACATCGCGCTCTTCATGGGGCCGCGCCAGTCGGGCTACTCGGCGCTCGACGTCGACGACCTGACGGCCGTGGAGGTGCGCTCGCACCGCGCGATGGCCGCGCACCTCGACTACTTCCGCGCCCATGCGCCGGGCTTCGAGGGTGCCTACATGATGCTGAGCGCGCCGCAGATCGGCGTGCGCCATGCGCGGCGCCTGAGCGGCGCGGGTTCGGTGCTGCGCAGCCAGTGGCCCGAGGGCCGGGCGCTGGCCGACGAGGTGGGCGTGTCGCCGGCCGTGTCGCCCAAGTTCCCCAACATCTCGATCCCCTACGGCGCCCTGGTGCCGCAACAGCTCGACGGCCTGCTCGCCTGTGGCCGCCACATCTCCTGCGACCGCAACTCGCACGGCTTCATGCGCGAGATTCCGCAGTGCTGGATCACGGGCCAGGCCGCGGGCGTGGCGGCCGCGCTCGCATCGCGGGCCGGCATCGCGCCGCGGGCCGTGCCTGTCGATGCGCTGCAAGCGGCCTTGCTGAACCAGGGCGTCTACCTGCGCGGTGCCGCGGCCGAGAGCGCAGCGGCGTCGTCGCCGCAAGCGGCCGTCGCCTGAGTCCGCCGGCCATGAACCCGAGCGCATCTACATTGGAGACTCTTACCAAGGGTTCTTCCATGCCAGCAGCAGACCGCAACGACAACTCCCTCAACGCCTCCGAGCGCGCCGACCGCTCGGACACCGTCAGCGCACTGGAGCGCGGCATCTCGGTGCTGCGCTGCTTCAGCGAAGAGCGGCCGGTGCTGGGCTATGCCGAAGTCGCACGCATCACCGGCATCCCGCGGCCGACCGTCAACCGCCTGGTCGCGACGCTGCTCGCGATGGGCATGCTCAAGGTGGCGCAGCCGGCCGATCGCTTCATGCTCGGGCCGGGCGTGGTGTCGCTGGCGCGCGTGTTCCTCGGCAGTCTCGACGTTCGCGCCGCCGCGCGGCCCAGCATGCAGGCGCTGGCCGAAGAGGTGGGCGCATCGGTCTACCTGGCGGTGCGCGACGGCATGGAGATGGTGTTGATCGAGGCCTGCCGGCCCCGCTCGTCGATGCTCTCGGCCCGGCTCGACGTCGGTTCGCGCGCGCCGCTGCCCAATTCGGCGCTGGGCCGGGCCTACCTGTCGGCGCTGCCCGAGGCGCAGCGCACGCAGCTGCTGGATTCGATGCGCTTGCTGCGCGGCCCGGAGTGGGACAGCATGGCGCCCAACATGATGCGCGCGATCGACGAGGCCAAGCGGCTCGGCTACTGCCTGTCGCTCGGCGAGTTCCACCGCGAGATCAACTCGGTCTCGGTGCCTCTCACCGGGCCGGGCGACGAGATCATGGCGCTCAACGCCGGCGGCGCGGCCTTCGTCTTCAGCGAAGACCGGCTGCGCAACGAGATCGCGCCGCGCCTGCACGACATTGCGCTGTCCATCGCGCGCGACATCGGCGGCCACGTGCCGGTGCCCAAACCCTAGGAGACACAGGCCATGCACCTGAGCGATGAAGAGAAAGCCATGCGGGACGGCCGCGACGGCCCCGCCGTGCAGAAGGCGATGGACCTCTTGATGCGCTACGGCGAAGCGCTCGGCGCCGAGCGCCTGGTCGAAACGCACAACGTCTGCGCCACCATCACCTCGACCACGCCCTTCCAGCGCGACTTCGCGCTGGAGCGAGGCGGCGGCATGGACGCGGTGTTCTCCGAGTTCAGCCTCGATAGCCAGGAGGTGGTGGCGATCCCGAAGTTCAAGACCTTCACCAGCCACCTGCAGCTCGGCTTCGATCCGGGGCAGCCCGAGCGCATGGGCGTGAGCGAGGCGATCGTCGAGTTCTACGCCAAGAGCGAACGCCACGCCGCCGGCCTCGGCGCGCAGATCATGAACACCTGCACGCCCTACCAGGTCGGCAACATCCCGACGCGCGGCGAGCATTGCGCGTGGATGGAGTCGTCGGCGGTGGTGTATTGCAACTCCGTGCTGGGCGCACGCACCAACACCGAAGGCCGCGAAAGCACCGGCGCCGCGATGCTGACCGGCCGCATTCCCTACTGGGGCTACCACCTCGACGAGCACCGCCGCGCCACGCACGTGGTGGAGCTCGACATCGAGGTCGAGTCGGTCGAGGACTGGGGCCTGCTCGGCTACTACATGGGTGACCTCGTGCAGGAGCGCGTGCCGGTGGTCCACAGCCGGCGCGGCATCGGCCGGGTGCCGAACCTGCCGCGGCTCAAGCATTTCGGTGCGGCGGCCTCGTCCTCGGGCGGCGTCGAGATGTACCACATCGTCGGCATCACGCCCGAGGCGCTGACGCTGGAGCAGGCGCTCGGCGGCAAGGCGCCGGTCGAGGTGCTGCGCTACGGCGAGGCCGAGCGCCGCGCCACCTACGAGAAGATCAACGCCACCGGCCGCGATGCCGAGGTCCAGTACGTGATGCTGGGCTGCCCGCACTACACGATCGAGCAGATCTGGGAGGCCGCGCAGCTGATCGAGGGCCGCAAGGTGCACGGGAACTGCGAACTCTGGATCTTCACGCCGCGCGCCATCAAGTCGCTGGCCGACCGCAACGGCTACACCAAGATCATCGAGGACGCGGGCGGCATCCTCATGTCCGACAGCTGCTCGGCCATGAGCCGCGCCGTGCCCAAGGGCACGAAGACCGTGGCACTCGACTCGGCCAAGCAGGCCCACTATCTGCCCGCCATCCTCGGCGTCGAGGCCTGGTTCGGCAGCACGGCGCAGTGCATCGACGCCGCCTGCACCGGGCGCTGGAACGGGAGCCACGCATGAACGCGGTCGTTGCCGAAGAGACTTTGTTGACCTTGCGTGGCCGCAAGGTTGTGGGCGGCGTCGCGGAGGGCGAGGCCCTGGTCACGCGCGAGCGCATCTCGGGCTGGGGCGGCATCGATCCGCGCACCGGCACCGTCATCGAGACGCGGCACGAACTGCGCGGCCGGTCCTTCGCCGGCAAGGTACTGGTGTTTCCGGGCGCCAAGGGGTCCTCGGGCTGGTCGGCGATGTTCCATGTCGCGCGGCTGATGGGCATGGCGCCAGCCGCGATGCTGTTCAACGAGATGACCACCAAGATCGCGTTGGGCGCGGTGGTCACGCACGCGCCTTCGCTGACCGATTTCGACCGCGACCCGCTCGACTGCATAGCGACCGGCGACTGGGTGCGCGTCGATGCCGAACGCGGCATCGTCGAAGTCACGAAGAAGAACACGACCGGAGACCACGCATGACACGCCCCCTGCGCAGCAACTTCCCGCGCGGCTCCTACCTCTGGTCGGTGCGCAACGCGCACTGGCGCGCGCTCGGCATTCCCGAGGAAGACTGCGAGAAGCCGAAGATCGCGATCGTCAACAGCTCGTCCGAGCTCGCGGCCTGCTTCAGCCATCTCGACCAGGTGGCGGCCGAGATCAAGACCGCTATCCGCGCGGCCGGCGGCGTGCCCTTCGAGATCCGCACCGCGGCGCCGAGCGACTTCATCACCGGCGCCGGCGCGCGCGGCGCCTACATGCTGGCCGCGCGCGACCTGGTGACCAATGACATCGAGGTGGCGGTCGAGGGCGCGCAGCTCGACGGCATGGTCTGCCTCACCTCCTGCGACAAGACTGTGCCGGGCCAGCTCATGGCCGCCGCGCGCCTGAACATCCCGACGCTGCTGGTGCCCTGCGGCTACCAGCCCAGCGGCGAGTACCGCGGCCGGCACATGGACATTGAGGAAGTGTTCATCGGTGCGATGCATGCGGTCACCGGCAAGCTGCCGGTGGAAGAGCTGGTCGGCATGAGCCGCGAGGCGATCCGCGGACCCGGCGTGTGCTCGGGCCTGGGCACCGCGAACTCGATGCACATCGTTTGCGAGGCGCTTGGCATGGCCCTGCCCGGCAGCGCGCCGGTGGCGGCGCTGAGCCCGAAGATGATGGCCGACGTACGCGCCGCGGGCACGCGCATCGTGCAGATGGTGTGGGACGACCTCAAGCCGCGCGACATCCTGAGGCCCGGCGCTTTTGCCAACGCGGTGCGCGCGGTGCTGGCCGTCGGCGGCTCGCTCAACACGGCCAAGCATCTGCAGGCGGTGGCGACCGAAGGACAGTGCGGTGTCGACGTCTACGGCCTGTTCGAGCGTCTCGGCCCGACGACGCCGGTGCTCGCCGGCGTGCGGCCGATCGGCGAGCACAGCATCGAACAGTTCGAGGCCGCGGGTGGCTGTCGCGCATTGATGAAGCAGCTCGAGCCGCTGCTCGACGCCGCTGCGTTGACGGTGACCGGCGACACGGTCGCGCACAACCTGCGGCGTGCCGAGGTGGCGGATGCGGAGGTGATCCGTCCCATCGAACGCCCGGTCGCACCGCTTCCGGCCATCGTGCTGCTGCGTGGCAACCTGGCACCCGAATCGGGGCTCATCAAGACCGGCATCACCCCGCGCAAGGTGCGCCGCTTCACCGGCCCGGCCGTGTGCTTCTGGAGCGCGGACGCGGCCATTGCGGCGCTGAAGCGGGGCAGCATCCGCCCCGGCCAGGTGGTGGTGATGCGCGGTGCCGGCGCCTGCGGCGGGCCCGCGATGGGCGGCGGCGCCTCGCGGGTGGTGTTCGCGATCGATGGTGCCGGGCTGGGCGACGAGGTCGCGCTGCTGACCGACGGCCATCTCTCGGGCCTGGTCTGCAAGGGGCTGGTGGTGGCCGAGGTATCGCCGGAGGCAGCGCTGGGCGGTCCGCTGGGGCTGCTGCGCGACGGCGACACGATCACCATCGACCTCGACGAGCGCCGCCTCGACGTCGACCTGAGCGACGCGCAGCTGCAGGCGCGCCGCGCCGACTGGCAGGCACCGGCGCCGATGCACGACACCGGCTGGCTGCAGCAATACCGGCGCAACGTGGGCGCACTCTCGCAAGGCGCAGTGCTGGTGCGCTGCGAACCTCTGAAGCCCACGGGCTAGACCCCGGCCCATCCCACGGTTCACAGGCCTGGCGCGGACGGACACGTCCGCACCCGGCGGCGCAGCCATGCCTGCCCTTCGAGTTTTCAACAAAGAGAAAAGCAGGAGACACAAAGATGAAGAGACTGTTGCTGTGGTCGGCCGTCGGGCTGGCCGGTACCGCGGCCCATGCGCAATCCAGCGTCACGGTGTTCGGCGTGATGGACCTGGGCGTTCAGCGCAGTACATCGGGCGGCGTTTCGCTGACTTCGCTGTCGAACGGCGGGCTTTCTACCAGCCGGCTGGGCTTTCGCGGCCAGGAAGATCTCGGCGGCGGGCTGGCCGCGGGCTTCTGGCTCGAAGGCAGCCTCAACCCCGACACCGGAACGGGCCGCGCAAGCAACACCAACAACCAGGCCAGCGGCGCCGGGATCGCGGGCCTGCTGACCTTCGACCGCATGTCCTACGTCAGCCTCTCGTCCAGCGACTGGGGCGAAGTGCGGCTGGGCCGCGACTTCATTCCCACTCACTACAACAGCATCTACTTCGATCCCTTCAACGCCAACGGCGTGGCCCGCGCGGGCAACCTCACCTTCGCGGGAACGGGCACGGGTCCGCTGCCCACCACCATTGCCGGCAGCAACACGGTGAGCTACTGGCTGCCGAGATCGCTCGGCGGCTTCTACGGCATGGCGATGGCGGGGATGGGGGAGAACACGCAGCCGGCGCCGAACGAGCACGACGGCAACTTCGCCGGTGCGCGCATCGGCTTCGCGTCCGGGCCCTTCGACGTCGCGGCGGCGGTGACGCGCACCAGCGCGCTCACCACGGCCACCATGGGCAAGTACACGCATGCCAACGTCGGCGGATCGTGGGACCTCGGCTTCGCGAAACTCTTCGTGCTCTACAACGCCGTGACGGTGAAGCTGGCCGCCGGCGCGGTGCACAAGAACACGGCGGAGATCGGCGCCCACATCCCGGTGGGCGGCGTCGGACGCATCCGTCTGAGCTACGCCCGCCTCGACGACCGCAGCGACGACACCTTGCGCAATGCCGACCGCTCCGCGCAAAGCGGCAACGATGCACGGCAGTTCGGCCTGGGCTATGTGCACACGCTGTCCAAACGCACGGCGCTCTATGGCACCTACGCGCGCCTGACGAACAAGGGACTGGGGCGCTACGTGGTCAGCGGCGCGCCGGCCGCGCTGATTCCGGGACGCCGCTCTTCGGGGCTGGAGTTCGGCGTGCGGCATCTTTTCTGAAACTAGGGCCTGTTAACACATGAATCACCTCCGCGTGGGGCCCCAGAGAGGGCCCAATCTAGGCGCCAAGCGGAACTGGGTTGCACACCCAGTGAGCATTGGCAACGACGAGTGGGCCCTCTGTGGGGCCTCACCCGGAGGGCCGGGGCGGCAAGCGGCGCATGGCGTCGTTGCGGTCCTTGCCCGGGGGATCACCCCGGGCTGCGGCCCGCGCCTAGCCCTGCACCCCTTGCCGCCCCGGCGCGGGGGTGATTCATGTGTTAACAGGCCCTAAGGAGACGGATATGCAACGCAGAACCATCGTGAAGTGGGCTGCCTTGGCGCTGCCGGCGACGGCGGCCTGGGGTGCGGGCGGCTATCCGCAGAAACCGGTGCGCCTGATCGTGGGCTTCGCGCCGGGCGGCGGCGCCGACGCGCTCACGCGCATCATCGCGCAGGGCTTGTCGAAGCAGCTGGGGCAGCAGGTGATCGTCGACAACCGGCCCGGCGCCGACGGCATCCTGTCGGCGCAGGCGGTGGCGAGCGCTGCGCCCGACGGCTACACGCTGCTCATGGGCACCAACACCGCGATGGTGGCCGCGCCCACGCTGCGGCCGAACCCGCCCTACGACCCCTTCAAGGCCTTCACGCCGATCAGCTCGGCCGGCCAGTTCTCGATGTTCCTCGTGGTGCCTTCGGATTTTCCGGCGAAGAGCGTCAACGAATTGCTGGCAGCGGTCGCGGCCAGGCCCGGCGGCTACAACTCGGCCTCGAGCAACAGCGCATCCGAACTCGCCATGCTGCAGTTGCTCGGCGAGCAGCGGAAGGTGGTCAACGCGCGCTACAAGGGCGACATGCAGGCCATGACCGATCTCCTGGGCGGGCAAATCCACATGATGTTCACCACCGGCACCCTGGCACCCGGCTTCGTGAAGGAAGGGCGCATCCGCGCCCTCGTCACGCTGCAGCCGCAGCGCAGTGCCTTGCTGCCCGAGGTGCCGACGGCGAGCGAGCTGGGCCTGGGCAAGCTCACCATCACGCCGTGGGCCGGCTTCTTCGGGCCGCCGGGGCTGCCTGCAGCGATCACCGACAGGCTTTCGACCGAGCTGCAGAACACGCTGGCGCGGCCCGAAGTGCGCGAGCAGCTCGTGCAGCAGGGCTTCGAGGGCTACGGCATGAGCCCGGAGAAGTTCGCCGCTTTCTTTCGCACGCAGTACGACGCCTTCGGCGCGACGGTGAGGCAGCACAAGCTGAAGTTCGAGTAGCAGCTCAGCGGTCGATGCTGTGCGCGTGGCGCTGCCAGAAGGCGGCATCCGGAAAGCCGCCCGTGCCGGCTGCCGCGTTGTCCGCCATGTGCTCGGGCCGGCTGGTGCCGGGGATGGTGCAGGTCACGGCCGGGTGGCTCAGCACGAACTTCAACGACAGCTGCGCCCAGCTCGCGCAGCCGATCTCGGCGGCCCAGCCGGGCAGGGGCTTGCCGCGCAGCCGGCGCATGAGGCTGCCGCCGCCGAAAGGCATGTTGGCGATGACCGCGACGCCGCGCTCGGCCGCGAGCGGCAGCAGGCGTTGTTCGGCCTCGCGCGCATCGAGCGAGTAGTTGATCTGCAGGAAGTCGAGCTTCTGCTCGCGCAGCACGGCCTCGACCTCAGCGTAAGCCGACGAGGTGTAGTGCGTGATGCCGAGATAGCGCACGCGGCCCTGCTCCTGCCAGCCGCGCAGCGTTTCGAGGTGGGTGCGCCAGTCGACCAGGTTATGCACCTGCATCAGGTCGATGTGTTCGGTGCGCAGGCGCTGGAAGGACTGCGCCATCTGCGCGATGCCGGCCTCGCGGCCACTGGTCCAGACCTTGGTGGCGAGGAAGGCGTTGTCGCGCTGTTTCGCCGCGGCCAGCAGCTCGCCGGTCACGGCCTCGGCGCGGCCGTACATAGGCGAGCTGTCGATCAGCTTGCCGCCGGCGGCGAACAGCGCATCGAGCACGCCGGGCAGGCGCTGGTGCTCGGCGCTGCCGGCGGCGACATCGAAGCCCATCCAGGTGCCGCAGCCGATGACGGGGAGGGCTTCCTGGGTGGAGGGGATGGGGCGGGTGGTCATGCCTCAGGCGAGCGTCAGCTCGACGTGCACGCGGCGCCCGATGGCGGTCGCGATGTTGACCAGCGCGTCGAGCGAAAAACGGGATACGCGGCCTCGCAGCAAGTCGTTCATGCGCGGCTGCGTGATGCCGCAGTGCGTGGCGGCTTGTGTTTGAGTCCAGCCATTTGCTTGCACGATGGACGCGATTTTTTGCATCAGCTCTGCGCGCGTGCGGAGATTGGCTGCCTGCTCGGGCGTGTCGGCGATCGCATCCCAGACGCTGGCGTAAGTGGTGGTGCTCATTGGATAAACCTCCGCGCTGCGCGCTGCGGTATTCGCCTTGGGAGCGGCCCGGCGGTTCATGCTTGCTCCTTGATGCATTGGTGAAAGCGGCGTCGTGCGGTTTCGATGTGCTGTCGCGACGTGGCCTGTGTTTTCTTTTGGAAGGCGTGCAGAACGATCACGGCGTCAGCCATCCGTGCGGTGTAGATGACGCGATAGGTGCCGGCGCTGTCCCAAACTCTGAGTTCTTCGACACCCTTGCCGATCGCGGGCATGGGCTTGAAGTCATCAGGCTGCTGGCCACGCTGCACCTTGTCGAGTTGATAACCGGCATCTTGTTGGGCATCCGGCGGAAATTCCTTCAAGCATTTGAGGGCGTCGCCCAGAAAGCGGATCGGCTTCGTGAGTATATTCAAATGGATATAGATCGATCAAGCGTGTCTTGAAGGCGCGCGGAGGGCAGGGGATTAAAAAATCCTGAGACGGCCCAAGAATACTGTATAAAAATATTTGGTATCCATTTAGCTCCAGCGCCCAGAGATATATGGATACCCATCCAGTAATCTACGCCACTTCCGCCGATTTGGGGATGTTGTCCACGACACCGCGATAGGTCAGCGGATCTGTGACGACGGCCTGCTCGAGCAGCCGGTAGAACAGCAGCCCTCGCGAGCGCGAGGCCCGGCGATTGAAGCGAAAGACGAATTCGTCGAGATAGGCGTCCAGGTGCGCCGGCTGCACGGCGCCCTGGTGCGTGCCCAGCACCCAGCGCTTGACCAGTGCGGCCACGCGGTGAACGCCGACCATGGAGACGTGCGCGGGAACGTCGGAGCCCAGATGGACAGTGCGCTGGTGCACATAGCCCAGATCCGCGAGATCGCGGTAGGCGGACGAGCCGTCGGTGCGCACCTGTGAGCCAGGCTCGATGTTGGCCAGCACGAAGGGGATGACCTGCTCGGTCGAGTCGTTCTGGATGCGCTCGAGCCGCAGCCGGCCGAAGCCCTTGGGCTCGTGCAGCTCCACGGCGATCACCACAAGTGTCTGGTGCGTCTGGCTTTTTCGACCCTTGCCTCGCCCGCGGGCGACAGGCTGCTCGCGATCGCTGAGGGCCAGATACGTCTCGTCGACCTCCACGATTCCGCTGAGCCGTTCGCGCTCGGGCCGCACCATCGCCCGGCGCAGGCGGTGCAGCATCGCCCAGGCCGTCTGGTAGCTGCCCAGGCCGAGCACGCGCTGCAGTCCGAGCGCGCTGACGCCATGCTTGTGGTTGGTGACGTACCAGGCGGCGGCCAGCCACACCCGCAGCGGCGTGCGGGTCTTCTCGAAGATGGTGCCCGCGGTCACCGTGCTCTGGGTCGAGCAGCTTCGGCACATCAGCCGTGCGCGGCTGGAGCGATAGGGCTCAGCGGCCACCCCGCAGCGCGGACACACGAAACCTTGCGGCCAGCGCAGCCGCTCCAGGTAGCCAAGACAGGCCTCTTCGGTGGCGAACCAGTCCAGAAACTGGTTCCAGTTGACCGGGTAGTCTTCTCCCGCCTTGGGGACTAATATATGGATATCCATCCAGTAATCCTAGTCGGACTGGAGCTAAATGGATACCCCATATAAAAATACAGTTATTCGATCCATCATGGGCCTCCCTTCCTTCGACTCCTTTTCCTCTTCTGCGCGCCATAAGGTCTGGCGCGGGGACGAGCTGGGCCTGGCCGACGGGCAGGTCATCGGCACCGGCCATGCGGCGCTCGATGCGCAGCTGCCCGGCGGCGGCTGGCCGGTGGGGGCGATGACCGAGCTGCTGCAGTCCGCGCCCGAGGCGCATGCCTGGCAACTGCTGCTGCCTGCGCTGGCGCAGGCGGTGCAGGGCGGCACCGGTCCCGTGGTCTTGATCGGCGCACCGCAGGAGCCCTTTGGCCCCGCGCTGGCGGCGCGCGGCTTGCCGGTGGAGGCGCTGCTGTGGGTTCGTTGCGAGGCATCGGCGGCCAGGCTGTGGGCCTGCGAACAAGCCTTGCGCTGCGCCGACATGGCCGCCGTGCTGGCCTGGCTGCCGCAGGCGCGCGTGGGCGAGCTGCGGCGGCTGCAGCTCGCGGCGGCGCAGCACGACAGCCTGCTGTTCGTGTTCCGGCCCGAGGCGGCGGCCCATTCGACCTCGCCGGCGCGGCTGCGCCTGCGGTTGGCGAGCTGCGAGGACGACAGCGCGCAAATCGACGTCCACATCCTCAAGCGCCGCGGCCCGCCGCTGGCTTCGCCCATCCGGTTGCCGGCGCGCAGCGAACGCATGACGGCGCTGCTCGCGGCCAGCCAGCTCAGGCGCAAGTTGCGGCGGCAGCAGGAGGGTGGGTTGCAGCCGATGGCGGAGGGCGCGACCGTGGTCCGCCTCGGCCTCCACCAGGAGAAAGGCCATGCACTGGATCGCATTGCGCTGGCCGCCTGAGCTCCTCTCCGATACCGCGCTGCCGTTGCCGCCCCTCGAGGCGCTCGGCTGGTGGGCCTTGCAGTTCACGCCGCGCGTCGTCTGGGTCGACGACGAGGCGCTGCTGCTCGAAGTCTCGGCCTGCGAGCGGCTCTGGGGCGGGCGCCTGGCGCTGATGCGCGAGCTGGCGCGAACCAATCCCGCGCCGGTGCCCGTGCAGCGGGCACAGGGCGCGACCAGCCTGATCGCGCTCGCACGGCTGCGCATGTTCGCGCGCGGCGAAGAGCCGCCGGGCGACTCGTCTTTCGACCTGCCGCTCGACACGCTGAGCGCGGCGCGCGATCACCTCGACGTGCTGGCGCACCTGGGTTGCCGCACCTGGGGCGACGTGGCGGCGCTGCCGCGCGGCGGGCTCACGCGCCGCTTCGGCAAGGAACTGCGCGAAGCGCTCGATGCCGCCTGGGGCCTGCGCCCCGAAAGCCATGCCTGGCTCACGCTGCCCGACGCGTTCGAGCAGAAGCTGGAGCTGCCCGCGCTGGCCGAAAGCGCGCCCGAACTCATGTGGTCGGCCAACCGCCTGCTCAGCGCGCTGCAGATCTGGCTCGCCGCGCGCCAGCGCGGCGCGGTGGCGCTCGAACTGCAATGGACGCTCGACCTCCGGCGCTTCAACGGCGTCGACCTGCCGCCGCACCAGCAGGTCACGGTGCGCACGGCCGAGCCCACGCAGGACATGGCGCACCTGCGGCGTCTTCTGGCCGAGCGGCTCGCGCTCACGACGCTGGCCGCGCCCGCCAGCTGGCTGCGCCTGCGCTCGATCGAGACCACGCCCTGGGCCGGCGCCAGCACGAGCTTTCTGCCGGAAGACAACCGCAAGGGCGACAAGCTGCACGAGCTGGTCGAGCGGCTCAGCGCGCGGCTGGGCGCGCAGCAGGTGCTGCGCGCGGTCGCACAGGCCGATCACCGGCCGGAATGCAAGCAGGTGTGGAAGCCCGCATTGCACAAGGCGCGCGCCGATGCGTCGCCTGTCTCGCAGCCGGATGCGCTCTATCCATCGTGGCTGTTGCGCGAGCCCCTGCGGCTGGACATGGAAGGCGAGCGCCCGTGCTACCAGGGCCGCCTGCGCAAGCTGGTCGGGCCGCAGCGAGTGGAGGCCGGCTGGTGGGGCGAGGGCCAACCCGTGGTGCGCGATTACTACATCGCGGAAAGCCCGAAGGCCGGCCTGGTGTGGATCTATCGCGAGCGGCCTTCGTCCTGCTTCACTTCCGAGGCGCCGCGCTGGTACCTGCAGGGCATGTATGCCTGAACTCAGCGACAAGCAGATCCAGAAGCGCGCACGGGCCTCGGCCACGGTGCATGCGCTGCCGTGGCGGTCGCAGCCCGAGCCGCTGCAGGCGCCGAGCCTGCCTTCTTATGCCGAACTGCACTGCATCACGAACTTCAGCTTCCAGCGTGGCGCATCGCACCCCGAAGAGCTGGTGCAGCGTGCCTACGACCTCGGCTACGAGGCGCTCGCGATCACCGACGAATGCTCGGTGGCCGGCGTGGTGCGCGCGCACGAGGGGCTCAGGGAATACCTCGAAACGCTGGCCCCCACGGAACGACATCCGTTCCGGCTGCTGTTCGGCAGCGAGTTCGCGTTCGAGCGCTTCAAGCTGGTGACGATCGCGCACGACCTCGAAGGCTGGGGCAATCTCTGCGAGTTCATCACCGCGGCGCGCACCACGGCGCCCAAGGGCAGCTACCGCGTGAGCTGGGCGCAAAGCGACGTGGCCTCGCTGCGCGATTGCGAAATTCTTTTCGTGCCGCTGCGCACGCCGGGCGCCATGCCCGATGTTGCAGCGCTCTGCGCCGATGTGGCTGAGGCCGCGCGTCTTTTCGAGGGGCATCTCTGGATCGCGGTCGAGTTGCAGAACGAGCTCGACGACGACCTCTGGCTCGCCGCCTTGCAGCAGGCGAGTGCGCAAACCGGCGTGCCGCTGGTGGCGGCCGGCGACGTGCACATGCACGTGCGTTCGCGCAAGCCGCTGCAGGACGTGATCACCGCCGTGCGCGAAGGCAGGCCGGTGGCCGAGTGCGGCTTTGCGCTGCAGTCCAATGCCGAGCGGCATCTGCGTTCGCGCCTGCGCCTGGCCGAGCTCTATCCGGCCGAGCTGCTCGCCAACACGCTCGAAGTCGCGCGGCGCTGCCGCTTCGATCTCGACGTGATCCGCGAGCACTACAAGTACCCGCTCGAGAGCGTAGCGAGCGGCGAGACGCCGGCCGAGACGCTGGTGCGCAAGACCTGGGAGGGCGCGCGAGTGAAATATCCCGCGGGCATTCCGCAGAAGGTGCGAGCGCAGGTCCAGCACGAGCTCGACCTGATCGTCGAACTTCACTACGAGATGTTCTTCCTCACCGTCGAAGACATCGTGCATTTCGCACGCTCCAAAGACATCCTGTGCCAGGGCCGCGGCTCATCCGCCAACTCGGCCGTCTGCTACTGCCTCGGCATCACCGCCATCGACCCCGATACCGGCCACCTGCTGTTCGAGCGCTTTTTGAGCCGCGAGCGCCGCGAGCCGCCCGACATCGACGTCGACTTCGAGCACCAGCGGCGCGAGGAGGTGATCCAGTACATCTACCAGAAATACGGCCGCGACCGCGCCGCCATCGCCGCGGTCGTGATCTGCTACCGCTCGCGCAGCGCGTTGCGCGACGTGGGCAAGGCGCTGGGCATCGATGCGCGTCTCGTCGACGAGTTCGCCAAGGACCACTACTGGTTCGACCACGTCGTGCTCGACCAGCGCCTCGAAGAAGCGATGCAGCGCGTGAACCTGCGGGAAGACATGCGGAAGCTGTACCAGTGGATCGAGCTCACGCAGCAGCTCAAGGGCTTTCCGCGCCACCTGAGCCAGCACGTGGGCGGCTTCGTGCTCACGCAGACCAAGCTCACGCGCCTGGTGCCGGTCGAGAACGCGTCGATGAAGGACCGCTCCGTCATCCAGTGGGAAAAGGACGATCTCGAGGCCATGGGCATGCTCAAGGTCGACGTGCTGGCGCTCGGCATGCTGAGCGCGATCCGGCGCGCGCTGGCCATGGTCAACGGCTGGCGCAAGACGGCGCTGCAAATGCACCAGATACCGAACGACGACGAGGCCGTGTTCGACATGATCTGCGATGCCGACACCATCGGCGTGTTCCAGATCGAGAGCCGGGCGCAGATGTCGATGCTGCCGCGCCTCAAGCCGAGAACTTATGAAGACCTGGTGATCGAAGTTGCGATCGTGCGGCCGGGGCCGATTCAGGGCGGCATGGTGCACCCGTACCTGAAGAACCGCGAGAAGGTGCGCAAAGGCATTCCCATCGAATACGCGAAGGAAGCTTTGCGCCCCGCGCTCGAGCGCACGCTGGGCGTGCCGATCTTCCAGGAGCAGGTGATGCAGATCGCGATCATCGCCGCCGGCTTCACGCCCGACGAGGCCGATCGCCTGCGTCGCGCGATGGCGGCCTGGAAGCGCAAGGGCGGCATCGACAAGTTCCACGACAAGCTGGTGGAGGGCATGGTCGACAGAGAGTACGACCGCGCCTTTGCCGAAGCCATCTACCAGCAGGTGCTGGGTTTCGGCGACTACGGCTTCCCCGAAAGCCATGCCGCGAGCTTCGCGCTGCTGGTGATCGTGAGCAGCTGGCTCAAGCTGCACGAGCCCGCCCGCTTCCTGGCCGCGATGCTCGACTCGCAGCCCATGGGCTTCTATTCGCCTTCGCAACTGGTGCAGGATGCGCGGCGCCATGGCGTCGAGGTGCGGCCGGTGGATGTGACGGCGAGCGAGTGGGATTGCACCCTGGAGTCGCCGGCGGAGGCGCCACCCGCTGTCAACCCGCGCTTCGCCACCCGCCTCGGCCACCCCCGCCAACCCGCCGTGCGCCTCGGCCTGCGCCGCATCGCCAGCCTCAGCGAGGCCGGCGCGAAGCGCATCCTCGAAGCCCGCGCCGAGGCCGCCTTCAGCAGCACCGAAGACCTGGCCCTGCGCGCCGAACTCGATGCCAAGGACATGGCGGCGCTCGCGGCGGCCGATGCATTGATCACGCTCTCGGGCCACCGCCGCCAGCAGGTGTGGGACGCCACCGCACAGCGCCGCGCGCCGGCGCTGCTCAAGGGCGTGCCCATCCACGAAGCGGCCCTGCAACTGCCCCTCGCGCCCGAGGGCGAGGAGATCGTGGGCGACTACGCCTCGCTGGGCTTCACGCTGCGCCGCCATCCCCTGGCGCTGCTGCGCCCGCGGCTCGCGCGCATGCGGCTATCGAGCGCCGAACAGCTGCGCGAGGTGCCGAGCGGCCAGACCGTGCGCGCCTGCGGCATCGTGATGGGACGCCAGCGCCCGCAGACCGCCAAGGACACCATCTTCGTCACGCTCGAAGACGAGACCGGCAACGTCAACGTGATCGTCTGGAGCCACGTGGTCGAGGCCTGGCGCGAGCCGCTGCTCAAGTCGCACCTGCTCGCGGTGCAGGGTACCTGGCAGCGCGACGTGGACAGCGGCGGCGAGGTGCGCCACCTGGTGGCCACCGGCTTCAAGGACCTCACGCCGCTGCTCGGCCGGTTGGCCAAGAGCAACAAGAGCCGCGATTTCCACTGACAATCGTTCAACGGCCACTGCGGCCAGCAGCGCCGCCTGGAGGTAGTTCCCATGTCTCTTCTTGTCGTTGGCCTCATCTTGTTCCTTGGCATTCATTCGGTGTCCATCGTCGCGCCCGCCTGGCGCGATGCGCAGGTCGAACGGCGCGGCGAGCGAGTCTGGAAAGGCATGTACGCCCTGGCCTCGCTCGCCGGCCTGCTGTTGCTCATCTATGGCTATGACCTGGCTCGCCAGACGCCGGTGGTGCTTTACACGCCGCCGCCCGCGCTGCGTCATGTCGCGCTGCTGTTGATGCTGCCGGTGTTTCCACTGCTGTTCGCGGCTTACCTGCCCGGGCGCATCCAGCGAACGGTCAAGCACCCCATGCTGCTTGCCGTGGCGCTCTGGGCAACGGCGCACCTGCTGGGCAATGGCACGCTGGCCGACGTGTTGCTGTTCGGGGCTTTCCTCGTCTGGGCAGTGGCCGACTGGATCTCCGTCCAACGCCGCGCTGTGCCACACAGCGTGCCTGGCGCCCCACCGGGTGCTCTGAATGACGTGGTGGCGCTCGCGGGTGGCTTGGTGGTGTATGCCGGCTTCCTGTTTGGGGCACACCGTTGGCTGACTGGGGTGTCGCTGCTCGCTTAGCTACCTCTTCGGCGCGTCCAGCTTCGCCTTCGCCGGGCCGGCCTCCGCGACATCCGCCCATGCCTTGGCATCGAAGCGGAACTCGGCGACGGCGCAGGTGGGCATGTCGATGATCTCGCTCGACAGCCGGTGCGCGAGCTCGGTGAACTCGGGGTTGTGGCCGAAGAGCATCACGCGGTCCAGCTTGTCGTCGAGCGCGCAAATGACGGCCAGCAGGTCGTCCGGGCTGCTGGCGTAGAGCCGCTCATCGACGACGATGTTCTTGCGTGGGTAGCCGATCTCGTCGGCGATGAGTTGCGCCGTCGTCAGCGCCCGCAGCGCCGGGCTCGACACGAGCAGATCGGGTTTCACCCCGCGCTGGGTCAGGCGCTTGCCCATCCTGGGCGCATCATCGCGGCCGCGATCGTTCAATGGCCGCTCCCGATCGGGCAAGGACGGATCGTCGCGACTCGACTTGGCATGCCGCACCAGAAACAAGGTTTTCATGGTCAGCCTTTTCGCCGATGCACTCGGCATGGTGAGGAATATTGTCGGCTGTTGCCTGAGGTGGCGGAAAATTGGATTCCGCCTCTTCGAGCTACCTGGAGTTCCGCCATGGTTGTGCCGTCGCTCTCACATCGCGAACGCGGATTGCTGATCCTGTTCGCCTTGCTGTGGGTGACCGCCATCATTGGGCCCGCGCTGCCGACGCCCGAAATGGCCGCTGCGGCCTTTGCCGACAACCGTGCCTGGCACGGGCTCCCGAACGCGATGGACGTGCTGAGCAATCTGCCCTTTGCGGCGATCGGCATCTGGGGCCTGCTCCGGCTGCGCCGGCTGGACCGGGCTCACAAAGACGCTCAGGACGCCGTGCCGGGCCCGCAGCCCCCGAACCAGCTCCCCGACAACGCGCTCGATTGCGCCTGGATGTTCTTCGCGGGGCTGATCCTCACCGCCGCGGGGTCGGTTTTCTATCACCTGCAGCCCGACGGCCTGCGGCTGGCCGCAGACCGTGCCGGCATGGCGGTCGCGTTCGCCGGCATCCTGGGCCTCGCGGTCTGCGACCGGGTGAGTGCGCGCGCCGGCTGGCCGGCGGCCTGGTTCGCGCTGGCCGGAGGGCTGCTGGCAGTGGGCGTCCATCACGAAACCGGGAACGTGCTGCCGTGGGCACTGGTCCAGTACGGCGGCATGGCGCTGGTCCTGACGCTGGCGCTCGCCAAGCCGATGAGCGGCGCCATCGGGGTCAAGCTGGGCTGGGTGATCTTCTTCTACGGCCTGGCCAAGCTGTTCGAGTTGTCGGACCACGCGATCTACGAGGGGACGCAGCAGCTGATATCGGGCCACACCCTCAAGCATCTGACGGCGGCGCTCGCGGCCCTGCCCGTGCTGCACGCCCTGGGAAGGCAGACCCTGCGAAACCCTGGAGGCGAAGCGATCGTCACGTCGTAGCTGCCCCGCTTGCGCCGGGCCGGTCAATCCCGTACGCTGGGTCGGCAGAGGCAACACGCGATCCCAACTAGCCGTCCGGCGCGCCTACCGGGCGGGAGGAGACCACCCATGCCAAGCCGATCGAACGGCCTCGCGGCCGAAATGGAGACGGTGCGCACACTGGCGCTCGTCGGGGCCTCGGCCTCGGGTAAGACCACCCTGGCCGAGGCCCTGCTTTACAAGGCGGGCGCCATCGGCGCGCCGGGCAGCGTCGAGCGGGGCAGCACCGTCAGCGACCACGATCCGATCGAGCGGCGTATGCAGCATTCGCTCAACGCATCGGTGATGCACCTGACGCATGCCGGCACGCGCATCCACTTCATCGACACGCCCGGCGGGCCCGACTTCCTCGGCCAGAGCCTGCCGGCGCTGGAGGCGGTTGAAACGGCGGCGGTGGTCATCAATGCCGCCACCGGCATCGAGCCGATGGCCGTGCGCATGATGGAGTACGCAGCCTCGCGCCACCTCGCCCGCATGATCATCGTCAACAAGATCGACTCGCAGGGCATCTCGCTGGCGGGCCTGCTGGCCGACATCCAGGCCACCTTCGGCCGCGAATGCCTGCCGCTGAACCTGCCCGACGGGGTCGGCAAGCAGGTGGTGGACTGCTTCTTCAACCGCTTCGGGCAGTCCGACTTCGGCCCCGTCGAAGCGGCGCACCGCGCGCTGGTGGAGCAGGTGGTCGAGGTCGACGCGGCCTTCGTCGACCGCTATCTCGAAGAGGGCGACGTGGATCCGGCCGAGCTGCACGCGCCGCTCGAGCAGGCGCTGCGCGAAGGCCACCTGATCCCGGTGTGCTTCGTCTCGTCGCGCAGCGGCGCCGGCGTGGCCGAGCTGCTGGACGTGATCGTCAAGCTCCTGCCCGACCCGACCGAGGCCAACCCGCCGAACTTCATCGTCGGCGAGGGTGCCGAGGCCAAGCCCATGGAGGCCAGGCCCGACCCTTCGCTGCACGTGCTGGCGCACGTGTTCAAGGTCACGGTCGACCCCTATGTCGGCAGGATGGGCATCTTCCGCGTGCACCAGGGCACGCTCACGCGCGACAGCCAGCTCTACATCGGCGACGGGCGCAAGCCCTTCAAGGTGGGCCACCTGTTCTTGCTGCAGGGCAAGGACCATGTGGAGGTGTCGCGCATGCTGCCGGGCGACATCGCGGCCGTGGCCAAGGTCGACGAGATCCATTTCGACGCCGTGCTGCACGACGCGGCCGAGGACGACCGGGTCCATCTCGCGCCGCTGGAATTCCCGATCCCGGTGCACGGGCTGGCGATCGAGCCCAAGCGGCATGGCGACGAGCAGCGCATGTGGGAGATCCTCGGCAAGCTGGTCGACGAGGATCCCTGCCTGCGGCTGGAGCATGTGGTGGTCACCAACGAGACCATCGTCTACGGCCTGGGCGAGCTGCACCTGCGCGTGCTGCTCGAGCGGCTGCGCGAGGTCTACCGCTTCGAGGTCAACACGCGGCCGCCGCGCATCGCCTACCGCGAGACCGTGACGGTGCCGGCCGAGGGCCACCACCGCCACAAGAAGCAGACCGGCGGCGCCGGCCAGTTCGGCGAGGTGTTCCTGCGCATCGAGCCGCTGCCGCGCGGTTCCGGCTTCGAGTTCGCCGACGAGGTGCGGGGCGGAACCATTCCGAGCCAGTTCATCCCCGCGGTCGAGAAGGGCGTGCGCGAGGTGCTCGAACGCGGCGCGATCGCCGGCTACCCGGTGGTCGACGTGCGCGTGGTGGTCTACGACGGCAAGCACCACAGCGTCGACAGCAAGGACATCGCCTTCGCCACCGCCGGCCGCAAGGCCTTCATCGCGGCCATCCAGGCGGCGCGCGCGATCGTGCTGGAGCCGGTGGTGCAGATCGACATCGCCGCGCCGGACACGGCGATCGGCGACGTCACGGGCGACCTGTCGGGGCGGCGCGGCCTGGTCACGGGCACCTCCAACGGCTCGGCGGGCACGGTGCTGATCCGGGGGCAGGTGCCGCTGTCGGAGCTATCGGGCTACCAGTCGCGGCTCAATGCGCTGACCAGCGGGCAGGGGCGCTACACCATCGAGCTCTCGCACTACGAGGCGGTGCCGCCGGCGCTGCAGCAGACGCTGATGGGACAGCACCGGGTGCGCGACGAGGAGTGAGGCGGAATCGCCTGCGGCGGCCTGAAGAGGCCCTAAACCGCCGCATGGCCCCCGGTTGCCGCGGGAGGCATGGCGGCGTCGAGGATCGGCGGGTGCGTCACGATCGATTTGAGCTCGGGCACGGGCTTCGCGAGGCGAGCGAGATCCGGCTGCGGCCGCTGCGTTTCGGGCATGCGCGCGAACGCGGCTTCCATCGCATGCGCCACCGACAGCAGTTCGGCATCGCCGCGGAAGCGGCCCACCAGTTGAAGGCCAAAGGGCATGCCGGCCGCGTCCACGCCGCAGGGCAGGGCGAGCGCCGGGTTGGTGGCCAGCGTCACGACGTAGGTCAGGCCCAGCCAGTGGTAGTAGTTGCGCAGCGGCTGGCCGTTGATCTGATCGAGGTAGGGCAGCGTCCAGGCGAAGGGCGACACCGGCGTGGTCGGCGACAGGATGAGATCGAAGTCCTCGTAGAGCGCCTGGAACGATCGGAAGATGCGCGTCTGCTCCAGGTGCGCCCAGGTGGCGTCTGCCATCGTCATGTTCGCGCCCATCTCGTAGTTGGCGCGCACGTTGGGCCCGAGCGAGTCCGGGTCGGTTTCGTAGGACTCGCGGAATGCCGCGACGAAGCTCGCGGCACGGACCACGTCGAAACAGCGGTCGGCTTCGCCCATGTCGGGCCGCACCGCGTCGACGCTTCGGAACAGGTGGCGGATCGCTGCGATGCGCTGGCGGAACAGCGTGCGGATGCCGTCGTCTACCGGGCAGACGCCGAAGTCTTCGGTGTAGCCGACGCGCAGCGAAGCGAGGTCCGCAGGTGCGAGCTGCGTGAACGTGCGGCCGTCCACCGCATAGGTGAGCGGGTCGCAGGTATGCTGCCCGACCTGGGCGCCGAACTGCAGGCAGGTGTCGGCCACGGTACGCCCCATCGGCCCGATCACCGAGATCGGCGTCCAGCCGAGCTGCCTGCGTTCCACCGGCACCAGCCCCGGCGAGGGACGGAAGCCGACCACCCCGCACAGTGCCGCGGGAATGCGCAGCGACCCGCCGGTGTCGGAGCCGGTTGCCAGCGGCAGCATGCCGGTGGCGAGCGCAGCGGCCGAGCCGCCCGACGAACCGCCCGCATTGCGCATCGGATCGAAGGGATTGCCGGTGGCGCCCCAGACCGGATTGCGCGTGTTGGCGCCGGCGCCCATTTCCGGCACGTTGGTCTTGCCGACCACGATGGCACCCGCGGCGCGCAAGCGCGCGACGAGTGCGTGGTCGCGCGCGGGCACCTGGCCGCGGAAGCGCGGCGAGCCGTAGGTCGTCAGCAGGCCGGCGGTGTCTTCCAGGTCCTTGATGCCGATGGGCAGGCCGTGCAGGCTGCCGAGCGCTTCGCCGCGCAGCACCTGCGCCTCGGCGCGGACGGCCTCTTCGCGCGCGCGCTCGAAGCAGGTGGCGGTGAGCGCGTTGACGGCCGGGTTCAGCGCCTCGATGCGCGCGATGCTGGACTCCAGCACCTCGACGGGCGAGACCTCGCGGCTGCCGATCATGCGGCGCAGTTCGACGGCGGACTGGTCTGGAAGGGTGTTGCCGGATGACATGGATGTGCGAGGCCCAAAGGGAAAAAGGTCAGTCGGGTTTGATCTGCGATTGTTCCGCGATCTTGCGCAGCCGGGTGATGTCCTTGCCGACCATGCCGCTCCAGTCCTTGATGGGCGCATAGGCGGGCTCGAAGCCCACGCCCTTGAGCTTTTCGCGCATCTCGGCGTCCTCCATGGCGGCGGCCAGGGCCTGCTCGAGCTTCTGCTTGACCTCCGGCGGCAAGCCGCGCGGCGCGACCAGCACGATCCAGGAACTCATCTGGTAGCCGGGGTAGCCGCTCTCGGCCACGGTCGGTACATCGGGCAGCAGTGCCGAGCGCGCGGCAGTGGTGACCGCCAGGGGCTTGATCTTGCCGGTCTTGATGTGCGGCACCGCGGCCACCACGCTGTCGAAGGCCAGCGGGATCTGTCCGCCGACCAGGTCGGTCATCGCCGGCGCACTGCCGCGGTAGGGCACGTGCGTGAGCTTGACGCCGGCCGCCGACTTGAACATCTCTCCGGCGAAGTGGGACACGGTGCCGTTGCCGAAGGAGCCGTACATGTACTTGTCGGGCTCGGCCTTGGCGGCTGCAACGAGCTGTTGCACGCTGCTCGCCTGCACCGTCGGATGGGCCACCAGGACCAGCGCCAGGTTGGCCACCATGCCCAGCGGCTCGAAGGCCTTGATCGGGTCGTAGGACAACTTGGGCTGGATGGCCGGATTGAGGGTGTAGGTGGAATTGGAGCTCAAGAGCAGCGTGTAGCCGTCGGGCTTGGCATTCGCCACGAACTGTGCGCCGATGGCGGTGCCCGCGCCGGGCTTGTTGTCGACGATCACCGGCTGCCCGAGCCGTGCCTCGAGTTGCCGCGACAGCAGGCGTCCCATCACGTCGCCCGCACCGCCCGGTGGGAACGGAACGATGATCTGCACCGGCTTTTCCGGATAGCCGGCGGCATGGGCGGACAGCGTGATCGCGAGGGATGCGCAGGCCCATGCTGCGGCATGAAGAAGGGCGCTGATGCGAAGTTGCATGAAAGTCCTTTCGGTGGTGGTTCGAAAATTCTCTTTAACGAGAATTCTCATATCCGAGCAAAGCCGAAAACCTGCATGAATCGTGCCAGTAGAAACCCCTGCGGCGCCGGAGTCAACGCAGTCGCCCCGGCCGGAATGCAAGGGGATCCACGCCATGGGCGAGCAGGTGCGCCGGCGGCGCCTCGTGGTGCAGCAAGGCTGCTGCAAGCTCCGACGCGCCCGCCGCCGTCTGGATGCCATAGCCGCCCTGGCCGGCAAGCCAGAAGAATCCTTCGCAGCTCTCTTCCCAGCCGAGCACGAAGTCGCCGTCCGGCACGAAGGAACGCAGTCCGGCCCACGCATGGCTCGGGCGACGGATCGACAAGGTGGTGGCGCTCTCGATGTGGTGGATGCCCAGGGCCACGTCCAGTTCCTCGGGCACCACGTCGTGCGGCACGACCGGGTCGGCATTGGCCGGGGAACCCAGCAGCTGGCCGGCATCCGGCTTGAAGTAGAAGCTTTCGTCGATGCCGACGACCGCCGGCCATGCCGTGCAGTCGAGGCCCTCGGGTGCCGCGAAGGTGAAGGCGCTGCGCCGCCGCGGTTCGAGCCCGACGCGCGCGGCCTTGCACAGGTCCGCGATCTGGTCGGCCCACGCACCTGCGGCGTTGACCAGGGTACGCGCTTGCACCTGCTGGCCGTCGGCCAGGCTCAGCTGCCAGAAGCCCTCGGTACGCACCGCCGCCGCGAGCTCCGCGTTGCAGCGCAGCGTGCCGCCGCGGGCCCGCATGCCCTTGAGGTAGCCCTGATGGAGTGCATGGACGTCGATGTCCTGTGCATCCTGCTCGAAGATGGCCGCATGCACGCGATCGGCGCGCAGCACCGGCACCATGGAAACGGCCTCCTCGCCGGTGACGAGGCGGACGTTCGCAGCGTTGCGCGACAGCGCCTCGAAAGTCGCCTGCAGCTCCTGCAACTGGGCCTCGCTGGCGATGTAGAGCGCGCCGCGCGGCGTGAGCAGCGGATGCGCGGCGAAGCCTTCGGGTGGTTGCTCGTAGAACGCGCGGCTCGCGCGCGTCAGCGCCCGGATGGCCGGCGTGCCGTAGCTTTCCATGAACATCGCGGCGGAGCGGCCGGTCGAGTGATAGCCGGGCTGGGACTCGCGCTCCAGCACGATCACACTGGAGCGCCCGGCCAAATGGAATGCGAGCGATGCGCCGGCGATGCCGGCGCCGATCACTGCGAAGTCGAAGGAAGGCGGCGTGCTCATGGAATCTGAATTCTCATTTACGAGAATTATCGTTCCGGGGCACAGGTACGGTCAAGCCGCGCCCCGTGCGCCATAATGCGCCGCCCCATGGTCCGTCCCTTGCGTCCTCCGCCCACGCCACCCGCGAAGAAATCGCGCCGCACCAGATCGGCCGCCGCGCCCGTCGAATCGATAGGACGCGATGTCATGGGCGAGCGGCTGCGTTCGATCCGCAAGGCCGCCAAGCTCACGCTGAAGGAGTTGTCCGCTCGTTCGGGCGTGGCCTTGTCCACGCTTTCGAAGATGGAGCTCGGGCAGATCTCCATCAGCTACGAGAAATTCGCCGCTGTCGCGCGGGCGCTGAACGTCGATATCTCGCGCCTGTTCGATCCGGCCGCGCGCCGCATGGGCAAGGCGGCGCCGACCTTCGTTCATTCGGCGCTCGACAGTTCGCCGAGCTATGCCAGCGACCAGTACGAATACCGGATGCTGTGCACCGACTATCCGGCGAAGACCATGGAGCCGATGCACGGCCGCATCCTGGCGCGCCACGAAAACGAGTTCGCCGATTTCATCCGGCATCCCGGCCACGAGTTCTGCATGGTCTTGTCCGGCGCCGTGCGCATCCGCTTCGAGACCGGCGAGTCGGTGCTGGTGCGGCGCAACGAGTCGGTCTACTTCGACAGCAGCGTGGGGCATGTCTATCTCTCGGTCGGGAAGACGCAGGCGCAGGTGGTGGTGGTCATGTCCGGGTCTGCGGGCCAGCGCCCGTAGCCGCGCCCGCACTCGCCTCGGCCGCTGCTTTTCGCTAACCTTGCGCGATGACAGCAGCACTCGCCTCGCAGGGCATCGACGTCAACGCACCCATCGGGCCGCCGCCGCCCGCGCCCGATCTGCCGATCCCGCCAACGCCCGCGCAACCGCCACCGCCGCCGCCCGAGGGCGACCCGCCGGCGGTTGATCCGCCGATGACCGAGCCGGGCGCGCCGCCGCCGGTGGCCGATCCGCCGCCCGGCGCGGCGGCGCTGGGGCGCCCGCATGCGCGCCGCCTGCGCGAGGTCTATCGCTCGGCCGGCTGGCCTTGCTGCGACGCCATCGAGGTCGACCTGCTGGCCGCCGGCCTGCTGGAACGCGTGCGCTCGGCGCCGGGCCACGAAACGCTGCGCGTCACCGATGCCGGCATCGCGCACATTGCGCGCACGCTGGTCGTCAACCGCGCGGTGCTCTCCAAGCACGAGGCGCTGGTCGAGCAGGTCGCGCGCGAGATGACGCGCGCCGGCCGCGTGGCCTGGCGGGCCTTAAGCCTGCGGGCGCGGCTGCCGGCCGCGAGCGAGGGCGACAAGCCGCGCTGGTGCATCGCGCGGCCGGACGTCTTCTCGATCCGCAACACCAGCGTCGAGGCCTATGCGCAACCGATCGTCCACGAAGTCAAGGTCAATCGCGCCGACCTGCTGAGCGACCTGCGCAAGCCTGACAAGCGCGCTGCCTACCTCGACCTCGGCGGCGAGTGCTGGTACGTGTTGGGCTGCGATGCGAAGGGCCGGCCCATCGGCGAGCCCGACGAGATTCCGGCCGAATGCGGCGTGCTGATCGCGCAAGAGGGCCGGCTGGTCGTGGCGCGCTCGGCCGTGCACCGCGCGCTGCCGCGCATGCCCTTCAGCCTCTGGATGGCCCTGGCCAAGGCGCAACCGGTGCCGGGCTTCGACGACGAGTCGCAGGATCTGCTGGCCGGCGTCGACGACTGAGGGTGTTTGCGCGGGCTCTCAGGTCGTGTAGTCGCCGCTGGCCTCGGGCTGGAACAGGATCTCGACCACCTCGGCGCGGCCTTCCTCGCCGCTCGGCAAAGTCCAGCTCGCCACCGCGCCGAGCCGCAAGCCGATCAGGCTCATGCCGACCGGCGAGAGCACCGAGACGAGGCCGGCGCCGGGGTTGGCATCCTTGGGGTAGCAGAGGGTCAGCTTGTGGCGCCGGCCCGAGGGCACATCCGCGATGGTCACTTGCGAATACATCGTGACGACATCCGCCGGCACTTCGCGCGAGCGCAGCAGTTCGGCGGCATCGAGGAGAGCTTCGAGCCCCGGGTGGGATTTTTCGTCGAGCAGCTTGCTGAGACGAAGGTGATCGAGTTCGGTGAGCGTGCGCTCGCCGCGAAGGGTGGTCGTCGATGACATGAAGCACTCCAATCGAATGCGAGCCGCAAAGGGTCGCTGTCGCGCGGGGCTTAAGCCCGGCGATCGATGGTTGCGCTAAACGAGAAGAGGGAAGGGCGATCGCCGGGCGGGGGAAAGTGCGGCTGGCGTGCGCTCAGCGGGCCGGGTCGCCTTGCCGTCGGCTGCGTGCGTGCGCCGGCCTGCCGCGAGGGCGGCGGGGGCTGCAGCGGGGCAGTCAGTGACGAGGAGGGTGGTGGCCGGGAAGCGCATGCGACCCATTGTAGGAGGCGGCGCGAGGGCGGCTTGGCGGATGACCCTTCGAGGAGTGCCGAGATCGAGCGGGTCAGGCGGCCGCGCCGCGCAATGCGTCAGCCCATGTGGGAGAGACGCGCTGAGATGCCAGTTCGAGCGGAAGCCCCGGGATCGTCAGCAGCCGCAAGGCCTCGACGGCCGTGTAGTCCTGATTGCCGGCCAGGAAGCGCATTCTGCAGCCGCCGATGGAGATACTGTCGCCATCGACAAGATGCTGCGTCTCCACCTTGACGTCGTTCACGTAGACGCCGTTGCTGCTGGCCAGATCCTTGATCGTCACGAATGGACCGTCGAGGACCAGCGCGGCATGGAGACGGCTGACTCTTTCATGCCTGATGACGATGTCGTTGCCCGAGGCCCGCCCGATGCTGGTTTCCGGCTTGCGCAGTTTGATCTGCCTGGTGGTGTTGGCGCTGATCAACAAGAGGAGTTTGGGCATGTCTCGCGTTCCGTTCTGTCGTTCTGTACCGGCAGATCGACGAACGCTGGAGCGCCAGGCACGCGTCTGCAGACCTCTGTCCGTCCCTTCAATGGGGGCGGATTGGAGGTCGGCAGAGGTTAGGGATGAGCGCTTCGGGAGTAAAACGCTTTGGGTGAATGGGATGCATCGATGGTGCGAATACGTCCTCGAAGCAACGCATGAAGGCCGACTCCGGGCCGTGACGATCGATACCACCAGCGCAATGAAAACGGCCCCTGCGAGAGGGGCCGTGATGCGCAATGGTCGGGGTTTGGAGCGGGTGAAGGGAATCGAACCCTCGTATGAAGCTTGGGAAGCTGCCGTTCTGCCATTGAACTACACCCGCAGCAGGCGCGGATTCTACTGCGGTCGCTGCCGCCTGAGCGCTCAGCGTGGCACGCGCTGCGTCACTCCGGGAACTGCACCACCGGCCCCGCAGCCCTCTTGCCGGGCGGCACATAGGCGGGTGCCGGCGAACCGCCGGGGCCTAGCGAGCGGGTGAATGCATAGATGGCCTTCAGGTCGGCATCGCTCATGGCGCGGACATTGAACCAGGGCATGGGTGGCCGCGGCCGCATGTTGCGCGCATGGTGGATCCACTGCTGCTCGCTCATGCTGGCCATCATCAGGCGCAGGTTGGTGGCATAGGTCGTGCCCCAGGGACCCGCCCAGCCCAAGGAATCGCCCGTGAGCCAGAGCTTCTCGTCGACCTGGCCGTTGCTGGGTCCGTAGTTCGGCGTGTGGCAATCGTTGCAACCGGCGACCTGTATCAGGTAGCGGCCGCGGCGCAGTTGGTCCTTGCCGGCTTCCGCCGGCCCGGCCAAGGTGCCGGCGCAGGCGAGAAGGGCGAATGCGGCGGCAACGAATTTCGGGTGCGCTGTCATGGAGAACTCCTTGGGCGTGATCGGCGGGGAAGAATCGTTTCCTTCGGCTTGCGCTGAACCGGCCTGGCCGGCGCCTGACCAGGCTGCGCCGCAGCCGCGACCAGCGCCCGGATCGCCCAGCGCCTGACCTTGCGCGCCTCGGCGTCGTCGAGTCGAAGCACATCCTTGAAGACCACCATGGCCTCGGGACCGATCACCAGTGCGAGCGCGTGCTTGAGGTTCTTCAGCGCCGCCGGCTTGATGGAGCCGTTCGCCGGCGCGAGCGCGGCTTCGAGCAGCGGCGTGCGGCGGTTCTGGCGTGCCGGCAGCTGCGCGTCGGTTTCGCCGCGGGCGCTTCGCTCCAGCGACTGCGCCAGCATCATTCGCAGCGGCGCCTCGTTGGCCGCGATCATCGTGTGCAGCGCGTCGTCCACGTGTTCGAGACGGGCGACCACGTCGTCCGCCGGCGCGCCGCGCAGCGCATCCTCCGCCTGCGGCGTCTCGATGTCGATCGATGCCTCCAGATGCAGCGCTTCGACGTTCGGAAAATAGCGGTAGGCAGTGGCGCGCGAAACCAGCGCCTCTTCGGCGATCTCCTCGAGCGTCGGCCGGCGTCCCTGTTTCGTCAGTTGCGATGCGGCCTGCAGCAGGGCCTTGCGGGTGCGCTGCTTCTGCTGCGGGCGGCCTTCGTTTCCCGCCATGCTCAGCCCACCTGGGGCAACTGCTGCAGGATGGCGCCCAGGTCGACCCAGACGTTCTCCCGGCGGATGTCGCCGTTGTCGGCGAACTCGATCACGTGCAGCAGGCGGAAGGCCAGCGGACGGTCGCGGCCGTCCATGCCGAAGGGGTGGCCCGGCGCCCGGCCGCTCCATAGCGAATCGTCGACCATGAAGTTGTCGCCGTAGAGGCGGCGCCTGGATTCGACCTTGCCTTCGGACAGGTCGGCGAACAGCGTCTCGTAGAACGGGCGCGCGCCTTCGCGGCTGCGGCTGGGGCCGCTGGGCCAGCCGACCACGTCGTGCTCGACGTCGGCGGTGAGCGTGGCCAGCACACCCTCCACGTTGTCCTGGGCTTCGAAATTGAAATGCTCGTCGAGCTTGCGATCCATTTCGCTGCGGGTCAGTGCCATGGTGAGTGTCCTTGCGGGTTGAAGTGCCAGCATCGTAATGAGATTTCAGTCTCATTACAAGAAAGTAATCTCATTTGATCCGAGAGCGCCCCAGCCCGCCACCGTCCGGACGCACGGATAGATTTCAAGGACGCCGGGTCAGGTGCGGGAGCGGCCAGATCGCAAGAATGAGCCTCCGGCTCTTCAACGCGTTCACTCCGGGAGCACCCCATGACCTCTCTGACCTACCAGACGCTGGACAAGGACGTCCGGCAACTCCAGCAGTCCGACGTCGCCGCTTTCGCGGCGCAGATCAGCGGCGGGGTGTTCGGCGCTGCCGATGCCGCCTACGACGAAGCGCGCAAGGTTTGGAACGGCACGGTCGACCGCCGACCGGCGCTGATCGCGCGGTGCATGAAAGACAGCGATGTCCAGGCCGCCGTGCGTTTCGCCGCGGCGCACAAGATGCTGCTCAGCGTGCGCGGCGGTGGCCATCACATCGCGGGCAATGCGGTCGCGGAGGGCGGGCTGATGATCGACCTGTCGGGCATGCGCACGGTCGTGATCGATGCCGCGAAGCGCACCGCGCGCGTCGCCGCGGGCGCGCTGCTCGGCGACTTCGATCGCGAGGCGCAGGCCCACGGCCTGGCCACGCCGCTCGGCATCAATTCCACCACCGGCGTGGCCGGGCTCACGCTCGGCGGCGGCTTCGGCTGGCTGACGCGCCGCCATGGCCTGACCATCGACAACCTGTTGCGCGCCACCGTCGTGATCGCCGACGGCACCGAGCGCGTCGCCTCGCCCACCTCGGAACCCGAGCTGTTCTGGGCCTTGCGCGGCGGCGGCGGCAACTTCGGCGTGGCGACCTCGTTCGAGTTCCAGCTGCATGAGGTCGGCCCCGAGGTGTACTCGGGCCTGGTGGTCTATCCGTTTGCGCAGGCGCAGCAGGTCCTGCGCGCGTGGCGCGACTTCACCGCCGGCGCGCCCGACGAGCTGAGCGTGTGGACGGTGATGCGCAAGGCGCCCCCGCTGCCCTTCCTTCCCGAATCGGTCCACGGCACGGAGGTGGTGATCTTGCCGCTCGTCTATAGCGGCGATGTCGAAGCCGGCGAGCGCGCCGCCGCGCCGGTGCTGCAGTTCGGCGATCCGCTCGGGACTGCGCTGGGGCCGACGCCCTATGTCGGCTTCCAGTCGGCCTTCGATCCGCTGCTCACGCCGGGCAGCCGCAACTACTGGAAGTCGAACAACTTCAGTACGCTGAGCGATGCGGCGCTCGACCTCGTGATCGCTTCCGTCGGCCGGCTGCCGGGACCGGAGTGCGAGATCTTCATCGCCCAGCTCGGCGGCGCGATGGCGCGCGTGAAGCCGGATGAAACGGCTTTCGTCGGGCGCGATGCGCGCTACATCATGAACGTGCATGGCCGCTGGTCCGATGCAGGCGACGACGAGCGGGTGCGCGCATGGGCGCGGCAGGTCTTCCAGGATGCCGTGCCGCACGCCACCGGCGGCGGCTACGTCAATTTCCTGACGGAGGACGAGGCCGAGCGCGTCGCGGGCAGCTACGGCGCGAACTACCCGCGCCTGCAGGCCGTGAAGCGGCAATTCGATCCGGGCAACCTGTTCCGCATGAACCTGAACATCGAGCCGGCGCCTTGAGCGCGTTGCGCCTTCGTCAGTGCGCGGCGGCCGAACGCGCGTGCCGGTGCTTGCGCAGCAACTCGAGCGGCACGTCCATCGCGTGCGCTGCCGCCGCCTTGGCGCGATCGGCGTACGGATGCTCGGCCCCGACCTCCGCCGGCGACCAGCCGCAGCGGCGCAGCACGTGGTTGAAGGCATGCGCGCTGGTCCGCAGGTCGGACTTCTGCGTGCGGAAGGTGAAGGCGAGCGAGACGGACAGGTCGGGGCCGGTATGGACGCGGTGGGGCGCGATGAAGGGATGGTGCACGCCGAAGCCGGGCCGCAGTTCGTAGCGCATCGCCTTGGCTTCGAAGGAGGGCTTGTAGCTCGGGCGCTGGCTCTCGAAAGCCGCGAGCAGGCGGTCCTTCTCGGCGGCGCTCATGATCTCGTCGTCGCGCGGATTCCAGAGCATCACTTCCTTCTCGCCGCGCACCTGCAGCAGGAAGTTCATCTCGCGGTCCATGTGGTAGGGCGTGACCGCGTCGCGCGTCGAGATGAAGACGTAGGTCGAGTACCAGGTGATCACCGGATCGATGTCTTCGATGGCCGCGGCGATCTCGGCCAGCAGGTCCTCCAGCACCGGCCGGTAGCCCGCATCGCGCTCCGGGTTGTAGATGCAGATGTAGGCCTTGCGTTCTTCGAATTGCTCCAGCACGTCGTCGAAGCGCAGGCCCTCGCGGTAGCGCTCGTAGGAGGAGTCGAAATTCGCATCGCCGGGAATGGCGCCGACGCGGTACTGCACCTGCCCGCGCGGCAATCGCCGGCAGAGCGCGAACAATGCGTCCAGCGAGAAGCTGGGGTGTTCGCAGAGATGGTGATGGATCAGGAACGGCCGCAGGTTGTATGAACTGCGCACCACGTCGGGCTCGAACTCGAGCAGGTGTTCCTGCTGTCGCCGCGCTCGTGCTGCAAGGGTGGCGGCCTGTTCTCTTGTGACGAATTCACCGAGCATGATGACCTCCTCAGGCCAACCGATCCTGCCGTGCGCGTGACGCGCCGGCGCCGAGCTGTTCGGCGAAAGAGTACTCCTTTTGTTTTCAATTTGCCAGCGGCTTGGCATCAGCTTCGCTTCGCGCGCCACCTGCGAAGAAGCAGCCCATACACCCCAAAATTGAGCACGGCGACGAATGTGCCCGACGCGATCTGCGCGCCGCGGGTGAGGCCTTCGGGATAGATCGCGCCGAGCAGGTAATGGTCGATGAAGCCGCCGCTGTAGCCGGCCTGGCCGGCCGCGAGCCGCAGTTCGTTCTCGAGCGGCGTCAGCGGGCAGTACCCTCCGGTCCATGCCACCCATGCGCCCCACAGCACCGCCGGCAGGTGCAGCCAGGCGAGCCGCGGCCAGCGCCACACGAGCAGGCCGCCCGCCACCACGAACAGGATGAAAAGGCCGTGCAGCACCAGCACGGCGTCGGCCAGCAGGCGGTCGTTCATGGGACCGAGCATAGGTCTTCGCCATACCAACAGGGGCGGTCGGGGCAGGGGGCCAAACCTATAATCGAATGTTCAAGCAAATCAAGCAGTTAGGTGGGTTCGATGCAGGGGCTGCCCGCTCGGCCGCCTCTCTCAGAAGTCCAGTCCAAGATGAGCCAGCCCACCTTCAGCGTTGCGGACATCCGCAAGTCCTTCCTCGATTTCTTCGCCTCCAAGGGCCATACCGTGGTGCCGTCGAGTTCGCTGGTGCCCGGCAACGACCCGACGCTGATGTTCACCAACTCGGGCATGGTGCAGTTCAAGGACGTGTTCCTCGGCACCGACAAGCGCCCCTACGTGCGCGCGGCCTCGGTGCAGGCCTGCCTGCGCGCCGGCGGCAAGCACAACGACCTCGAGAACGTCGGCTACACCGCGCGCCACCACACCTTCTTCGAGATGCTGGGCAACTGGAGCTTCGGCGACTACTTCAAGCGCGAGTCGCTCACCTGGGCCTTCGAGCTGCTGACCCAGGTCTACAAGCTGCCGGCCGAGAAGCTCTGGGCCACCGTCTACATCGAGGACGACGAGGCCTACGACATCTGGACCAAGGAAATCGGCCTGCCCCCCGAGCGCGTGGTGCGCATCGGCGACAACAAGGGCGGTCGCTACATGTCCGACAACTTCTGGATGATGGCCGACACCGGCCCCTGCGGCCCGTGCTCGGAAATCTTCTACGACCACGGCCCCGAGATCGCCGGCGGCCCGCCCGGCTCGCCCGATGAAGACGGCGACCGCTACATCGAGATCTGGAACAACGTGTTCATGCAGTTCGACATGCAGCCCGACGGCAGCGTGAAGCCGCTGCCCGCGCCCTGCGTCGACACCGGCATGGGCCTGGAGCGCCTGGCCGCGATCCTGCAGCACGTGCACAGCAACTACGAGATCGACATCTTCGCTGCGCTGATCAAGGCTGCCTCGCGCGAAACCGGCGAGAAAGACCTCGACAACAAGAGCCTGCGCGTGATCGCCGACCACATCCGCGCCACCGCCTTCCTGGTGGCCGACGGCGTGATCCCCAGCAACGAGGGCCGCGGCTACGTGCAGCGCCGCATCGTGCGCCGCGCGATCCGCCACGGCTACAAGCTGGGCCAGAAGAAGCCCTTCTTCCACAAGCTGGTGCCCGACCTCGTGGCGCTGATGGGCGACGCCTATCCGAAGCTCGTGGCCGACGAGAAGCGCATTACGGAGACGCTGAAGGCCGAGGAAGAACGCTTCTTCGAGACGCTGGCCAACGGCATGGAAATCCTCGACGCGGCCCTGGCCGATGGCGCCAAGGTGCTGCCGGGCGAAGTGGCCTTCAAGCTGCACGACACCTACGGCTTTCCGCTCGACCTCTCGGCCGACGTGTGCCGCGAGCGCGGCGTCGAGGTCGATGCGGCCGGCTTCAACGCGGCGATGGAAAAGCAGAAGGCCGCCGGCCGCGCCGCCGGCAAGTTCAAGATGGACCGCGCCGTCGAGTACAGCGGCGGGGCCAATACCTTCACCGGCTACGAGCACCTCGAAGAAGAGGCCAAGGTCGTGGCCCTCTACTACGAAGGCGCGCCGGTGCAGGAACTGAAAGAAGGCCAGCCCGGCATCGTGGTGCTCGACACCACGCCCTTCTATGCCGAGAGCGGCGGCCAGGTCGGCGACCAGGGCGTGCTGGTGGCCGAAGGCGTGCAGTTCGGCGTCGACGACACGCAGAAGATCAAGGCCGACGTGTTCGGCCACCATGGCACGCAGACGCAGGGCACGTTGAAGGTGGGCGATGCCGTCACCGCGCGCGTCGACACGATGCTGCGCGCCGCCACCATGCGCAACCACAGCGTCACCCACCTGATGCACAAGGCGCTGCGTGAGGTGCTGGGCACGCACGTGCAGCAGAAGGGCTCGCTGGTCGATGCCGACAAGACGCGCTTCGACTTCGCGCACAACGCGCCCGTCAGCGCAGCGCAGATCCTCGAGATCGAGAAGCGCGTGAACGCCGAGATCCTGGCCAACCAGGCGACCCAGGCGCGCCTGATGGACATGGAGTCGGCCCAGCAGACCGGCGCCGTGATGCTGTTCGGCGAGAAGTACGGCGACACCGTGCGCGTGCTCGACATCGGTTCCAGCCGCGAGCTGTGCGGCGGCACGCACGTCGCGCGCACCGGCGACATCGGCCTGTTCAAGATCGTGAGCGAAGGCGGCGTGGCCGCCGGCGTGCGCCGCATCGAGGCGCTGACCGGCGCCAATGCGCTGGCCTATCTGCAGGAGCTCGAGGCGACGGTGAACAGCGTGGCCGCCACGCTGAAGACGCCGGCCTCGGAGCTGCAGCCGCGCCTCACGCAGGTGCTCGATCAGGTGCGCGCGCTGGAGCGCGAGGTCGGCGCGCTCAAGGGCAAGCTCGCTTCGTCCAAGGGCGACGAACTGCTCGCGCAGGCGGTGGACGTGGGCGGCATCAAGGTGCTCGCCGCCAAGCTCGACGGCGCCGATGCCAAGACGCTGCGCGAGACCATGGACAAGCTCAAGGACAAGCTCAAGACCGCGGCCATCGTGCTGGCGGCCGTCGACGGCGGCAAGGTGCAGATCGCCGCCGGCGTCACGGCCGACACCATGGGCAAGGTGAAAGCGGGCGAGCTGGTCAACTTCGTCGCCCAGCAGGTCGGCGGCAAGGGCGGCGGCAAGCCCGACATGGCCATGGCCGGCGGCACCGATGCGGCAGGCCTGCCGGCCGCGCTGCAGTCGGTGCAGGGCTGGGTCGCGGAACGGATCTAGCGCACATGGCCGAGCCCGAGTCCGAGCCGGTGCCCGTCGACGTGCTCGTGATGGGTGCCGGCACCATCGGCTGCTTTATCGGCGGCTGCCTGGCGGCGGAGGGCGTGCGCGTGGTCTTCGTCGGCCGCCCGCGCGTGCTTCAGACGCTCGCGCGGCGCGGGATCACGCTCAGCGATCTCGACGGCATGGAGCGCCACGTGCCGCCCGACGCGTTGCATCTCGAGGAGCGGGTGCCTCTGGGCATACGGCCCTCGCTGGTCCTCCTGACCGTGAAGAGCAGTGCGACGGCCGAGGCCGCGGCCGCGCTGGCCGAGGCGCTGCCGGCCGGCACGCCGGTGCTTTCGCTGCAGAACGGCATCTCGAATGCGGCCGTCGCATCGAAGGTCGCACCCACGCTCTATGTGCTGCCCGGCATGGTGCCGTACAACGTCGCGGAGATCGAACCCGGCAGCTTCCACCGCGGCACGGTCGGCCGGCTGGCCGCCCGGCGCAGCAGGGCGCTGCGGCCCTGGCTGGCCGTGTTCGAGCGTGCCGGCGTACCGGTCGACACCTATGACGACATGCTGTCGGTCCAATGGGGCAAGCTGCTGCTCAATCTCAACAACCCGATCAACGCGCTCTCGGGCCTGCCGCTGCGCGAGCAGCTGCTGGACCGCGGCTACCGCCGCTGTCTGGCGGCCCTGATGGACGAAGCGCTGGATGCCCTGGCGTGGGCCAACATCGCGCCGGCGCAGCTCGCGGCGGTGCCGGCGCGGCGCCTGCCGTTCATGCTGCGCCTGCCGACGCCGCTGTTCCGCCTGGTCGCGGCGCGCATGCTGCGCATCGACGACAAGGCGCGCTCCAGCATGGCCGACGACCTGGCGCTGGGCCGGCGCACCGAGATCGACGCGCTGTGCGGCGAGGTGGTGCGGCTCGCCAAGTCGAACGGCGCCCGCGCGCCGATCAACGAGAAGATGGTGGCGCTGCTGGAAGCCTGGCCCGAGCGGCCGGAGCACTTGTCGGCACAACGATTGCAATCGGCGCTGGGTTTGACATAGACGGCAAGGATTCGCATGCAAGTACTGATTCTGGGCAGCGGGGTGATCGGCACCACCGTGGCCTACTACCTCGCCAAGGCCGGCCACGAGGTCACCGTGCTCGACCGCCAGCGGGCGCCGGCGCTGGAGACCAGCTATGCCAACGCCGGCGAGGTGTCGCCCGGCTACTCGGCGCCCTGGGCCGGGCCCGGCGTGCCGCTCAAGGCGATCAAGTGGCTTTTGATGCGGCACAGCCCGCTGGTCATCAGGCCGATGCTCGATCCCGCGATGTGGCGCTGGGGGATCGCGATGCTGTGCAACTGCACGCATGCGCGCTACGAACTCAACAAGGGCCGCATGGTGCGCCTGGCCGAATACAGCCGCGACTGCCTCCAACAGCTGCGCGCCGACACCGGCATCCGCTACGACGAGCGCGCGCTAGGCACGCTTCAGCTGTTCCGCACGCAGAAGCAGCTCGACGGCACCGGCAAGGACATCGAGATCCTCAAGGCCTACGGCGTGCCCTACCAGTTGCTGGACCGCGAGGGCTGCGTGCGGCACGAGCCGGCGCTGGCCGCGGTGAGGGAGAAGTTCGTCGGCGGCCTGCGCCTGCCGGGCGATGAAACCGGCGACTGCTTCAAGTTCACGCAGGCGCTGGCGCGGCTGGCCGAAGCGGCGGGCGTGCGCTTTCGCTTCGGCGTGGGCATCACCGACATCGCGCGCGACGCCGCCGGCGTGACCGCCGTCCATACCGAGGCCGGCCCCTTTCGCGCCGACCGCTACGTGGTGGCGCTGGGCAGCTACTCGCCGAAGCTGCTGAAGCCGCTGGGCATTCGCCTGCCGGTGTATCCGGTCAAGGGCTTCTCGATCACGGTGCCGATCGCCGACGCGGCGATGGCGCCCGAGTCGACGGTGATGGACGAGACCTTCAAGGTCGCCGTGACGCGGCTGGGCGACCGCATCCGCGTCGGCGGCACGGCGCAGCTCTCGGGCTACGACCTGCGGCTGAACGACCGGCGGCGCGACACGCTGGAGCACGTGGTCACCGATCTGTTCCCGCAGGGCGGCAGCGTCGAAGGCGCGGAGTTCTGGACCGGCCTCAGGCCGATGACGCCCGACGGCACGCCCATCCTCGGCGCCACGCCTATTTCGAAGCTGCTGCTGGCCACCGGCCACGGCACGCTGGGCTGGACCATGGCGGCCGGCACGGGCCGCGTGATGGCCGACCTGATCGGCGGCCGCTCGCCCGAGATCGATATGGAAGGATTGGGCCTGGCGCGCTACGCCTGAACGGCCGCAGGCGCCACGCTGGCGCCCTGGATGCGATGCCGCGCCAGCGCCTCGGCCACGAAGCCGCTGGCCTTCATCTCCTCGACGAAGGCGGCCAGCGCGGCGGCCGCTTCCGCGCCGCGCGAGGCCGGCGTGCCCATCGCCTGCTGGATCACCATGAAGCGCCCCGGCAGCAGGCGCAAGCCGGGCGTGCGTCCGGCCTCGGCCTCGAGCACCTGCCGAATGCCGGCCGCCACCTCGACCTGGCCCGCGTGCAGGCTCTCGAACACGCCCTTGGCGCCCTGCACGCGCTCGATCTGCGCCTCCTTGATCTCGCGCGTGAGGAAGAGGTCGTAGGCGCTGCCGGTGCCGACCGCGATGCGGACATCGCCCTGGTCCACCTGCTCGTTGCGCCGGATCGGCGAGGCCGCGGGCACCAGGTAGCTGCCCTCGATCAGCACATAGGGCGCGGTGAAGCGCAGGCCCTCGCTGCGCGCCGGATCGATCGCGAAGAAGCCGATATCGGCCTGCTCGTTGCGTACTGCATCGACGGACGCGGCCGCCTTCTCGAACACCACCAGCCCGATCGGAACGGACAGGCGTTCTGAAAGAGCACGCGCCAGGTCGACCGAGACGCCGGCCGGGTCGCCGCTGGCTGCATCCTTGTTCGCGAGGATCGGATTGCCGAGGTTGATGGAGGCACGCAGCGTGCCGGTGGGCGCAAGGGCCGAGACGATGGCGGGGGTGATCGGCGAGCTCATGGTCGTTGCGGGCGTCGGTGGTTGATCGGGGCCGCGCCAGTTTACGGGCCGCGTGCCACGATCGCTTCGAGCCCGGTGCGTTCGATCACCGGCGCGGCGGCCGGCGAGTTCATGTAGCGGATCAGCTGCCGCGCCGCCTCGGGCTGCTTGGCGCCGGTCGCGATGCCGGCCGAGAACACCGTGACGCGCTGCACTTCCGCCGGCAGCGGTCCGATGTAGTCGATGCCCTTGATGGGCAGCAGCTCGCTGACCTGCTGCAGGCCCAGCGCCGCATCGCCGCGTGCGACCACGGTGCCGACGCGTTCGCTGAGGATGCGCTGGCTCTTCGGCTTCACCTGGTCCTCGATGCCCAGCTTCTTGAGCAGCTCGGTCTCGTAGTAGGTGCCGCTGGCGCTGGCCGAATAGGCGATCGACGGCGCCGCGAGCAGCGTGCGCTTGAGTGCATCGACCGTGCTGATGTCGGGCTTGGGCGTGCCGGTGCGCACCGCGAAGCCGATCGACGAGCGCACCAGATCGACCTGGCTGCCGGACACCACCTTGCCCTGCGCCACCAGCGCGTCGAGGGCAGGGCGCGCAAGGATCACGATGTCGGCCGGCTCGCCGCGCGCGAGGCGGCTCGGGATCGAGTCGCTGGCCGCGCCCATCGAGGCGCCGTAGGCGGTCTGCACCTTGCGGCCGTTGGCTTTTTCGTAGCCGGGCGTGAGCTCGTTATAGGCGGCGGTGAAGCCGCCCGAGGTCATGACGTGGATCGGTTCGGCAGCGATGTCGGGCTTGCCGCCGAGGCTGCCGCAGCCGGCGAGGGCGAGGGCAGCGAGCAGCAATGCCGCGCGGCGCGTGAGCGTGGGAAAAGTCATTGGCGTCTCCTGGGTTGTCTGCCAGCCATCGTAGGGCTGGAAGCTGTCAGGCGGTCCGCCCCGCTCCGCCACCCCACATTTCTGCGGCGACTTCGACAGGATCGCGCTGCCCGTACGAGGCGTAGATGTCCTTCGCGAACTCCGCCGATTGCTCGGGATCGGCAAGCCCTTCGGATAGGCGGCACCACTCGGCCAGGAAGGCACCGACCCATTGGCTCATGGGATCGGTCATCGAACTAGCTGTCGAAGCTCACACGGGTGGCGATCAGCACGCCATCGACGACCTGCGCGCCCTCGACGCTCACGCGCACCCCGTTGCCCAGGTTCGACGCGGCGCCGTTGACGAACACGATGCCCGGGCCGCCGGCATTCACGAGTTGTCCTCGTACCCAGAAGCTCGATGCGGAGCTGAAGTTGCCGATGGGTCCGATCAGGGTGAACGACGCCGGCCCGCCGGTGCCAGGGATATGCCTGATCTTGAGCTTGGTGGCCTTGAGGATGCCGTTGGACATCGTGCCGGCCACGTCCACCTTCACGCCATTGCCGACCGAGTCCGCGAGCCCGCCGGTGATCTGCGCGGAAGAGGCGTCCACCGGCGTGCCCAGCACCCGCAGCGAACCCAGTCCCGCGTAGTCAGTGACGACGCCCGCGAGCTGGACCGGCGTGGCGTTCGCCGTCGGCACCGGGTACCACCACTGCACGAGGGTGGCAGGCAGGCGGCCCGGCAGGGCGGTGCTCGCACGCACGCGCACGAGGGTGCCGTTGGCAGGCGGGCGCCCGTCGGGGCTGCCACTCAGGGCCGCGACGCTGTAGTCGACGAGGAAGCCGCCGAGCGTGAAGGTGCGTCGTGCCTGATCGAGGTTCTGGACCGTGCCGGTGAGGATCGGTGCCGAGGGGCCGTGTTGCTCCACGCGCGTCGCACGAAGCACGCCAGGTGCCGCCGGCAGGCCCCAGACCTGCAGCGTCGTGTTGGGTGCGATGGCAGCAAGCCCGCCCGCATCGGCCCAGACGGTGGCGTTGTCGGTGGTCACCGTGGTGCCCATGATGACGAAGCTGCCCTGCGCCAGATCGACCGACGAAAGCGGGCCGCGAATATCGGCCGCCGAATCGACCCGGCGGGCCGTGCCGCTCGTGAAGTCGGCGTTGACCGGCCCGCTGACCTTCACGCTCATGCCCAGCTGCAGGGATGCGGCATCCTCGAGGTTGATGACGGCGGTGTCCGTGTCGTAGCGCAGTCCGCTGACGATGATGCTGCCCGCGCCATCGACCCCGCCGATGCCGGCCGCATCGGCGGTGCTCACGCCGGTACCGCCGGAGCCCACGCCCGATCCGTCGTCGCCGCTGGAGGCCGTTGTCGAGCCGCCATCCGTGCCGGACGAGCTTCCGCCCTGGCCGTCGCTGGTGCCGCCGCCGCCGAGCGACTCGGCGGTCAATCCTGCAATGCCGGCGCTGCCGAACGCTGCGCTTCCGGCTCCGCTGCTGCTGCTGCTGCTGCTGCTGCTGCTGCCGCCACCGCCGCAAGAGAGCAGCAAGCCGGTCAACAGCGCCAGCAAGCCATTGCGCAGCGAGTTGTTCGTCATGCTTTTCTTCCCCGTAGTCGTTTCGAGGGCGTGGCGGCCGGTGCTTCAGCGCGCTCGGCTGCGCCGTCTTCATAGTAGGTGTAAATGCCGACCCTGATGCGGCCCGAAGCCGTTTTCTCGGCCTCTTCGAAGGCGCGCGTCATTTCCCGGGTCAATTCGTGATGAAGTTGGCTCCACCGCTCGCGCACGAGCTCGTGGATGCGTTCGCAGTCCTCCAGCGCAATCCCGGCTGCGAATACCGATCGTTCGAGCAAGGGCGGCTCTGCGCCGAGCGTGTTGGCCACGCTCGCGAGCAGGTGGTCGCGCGTGTTGTCGCCCAGGAAGGCGAGCATCGTCTTCAAGTCCTTCGCCGGAACGAAGGCGGTGGCGTTGAGCTCGGCGCGGCCCTCGTGCTCGATCGCCATGTTCAAACGCACCAGCTCGTCGAGGATGGTGCGGTGGTGCACGTTGCCACGGCTGGCGCGCCGGGCGACGGTTTCGAACGATGACGCCGGGGCTTCGGCCACGATGGGCAGGGACCGGTGCGCAGGGTCCTCGTCGATCATGTGCAGCCACAAGGTCAGGGTCTTGGCCGCAGCCGACATCCCGGTGTGCGGCAACGGATCTTCCGCTTCACGCACCATGGCAGTCACCGCCTTGCGGTTCAAGCCTGTCGTCACCGACAGCTGACTGATGTTCGGCTCGGCGCCCTTGGATTTGAGCCAAGCGCTGCGCGCTTCGTCAACCAGCACGTCGCGCAGCAGTTCCTCCAGGTGGGGATGCTTGACGCCGAAGGCCAGCGCGAGCCTGACCAACGGCCGCATGACGCGTGCGCAAGCCGAGAGGACCCAGGCAAGTTGGCCTTCTGTGATCTGTGCCTTGTCGCTGGGCAATCGGTCCTCGGACAGTGACGGGCTTAACGCCCAGTTACCAACTGGACAGCGACTTGCGTCGCTGTCTTACAAAAAGAAGCACATCACTATAAGACAAGAGAACTACAGATGTGAAGATTTCACATCCAAGGTGCTTCCTCAGGAGAGAAAAATGTCAAAGCCTGTCACACGTAGCAAGAAAAAGATCACGCCCTGGAGGAGCGGCCGCCCGGTCGTTGCGTGGCGACGCAGCATGGCGGCGCCGCGAGTCTCGATCGCTCCTCATGAAATGAGCGCGCACCGGGCCTTTGCTGCAGCGACGCACGTCAGGAAAGCGATACAGGACCGCATCGTTCGCGCCTTCCGGAGGCACATCGAGGGTGCGGGGCGCGGGCCCACGGACGCAGAGCTGCTGATGTTCGCAAGACGCGCGATCGCGGAGCAACGATTGGGGCGCAGCCTTGCGCAAGCCAAGGCCGACCGGTACTGCGGCGCCGGGCAAACCTTCGGTGAACTTGCATCTGTCCTTCGTCGAGGAGAGCATCCATGACTGCCGCTTCTGTTTCTTTTGCCGAGCCTCCAGTCACGTCTTCGGGCGTCGCCTTTGGAAACCTCATCGATCTGGCGAGGTTGCAATCAGGCACTGCGTCAGCGGAAATCTGCGAGGCCTGCAGCACCATCAACATGGGCTCTGCGCGGTATTGCAAATGCTGTTCGCACAAGCTGCCGGCCTTCTATGCCAGCAGAGATGCAGGCAAAAAAGTGCCGCTGCCGAAGGAGTCGCGCATCGTCCCGCGGCGAGCATGGGCCTTGGACTTTGCAGCCTTCTGGCTCGTGATCAATTCACTGGTGATCGTCACGAAGTTCATCCCCATCCCATAGCGCTGCTTGTACTGTCCGACGGATCATCGGAATGACCAAGTTCTGCGAGTCGTGCCACACGCCCAACAGAGACAGCGCAAGGTATTGCCGGGGTTGTGCGGGCAAGTTCTCGGGCATCCGCTCAGGCACGACAACGTTCGATACCACCACGTCCAGTGAACCGCTCGCGGTGCCAACGGCGCCGCGCTATTCGTTGGCGTTGAAGGCTGTTGCTCGCGAGCCGCGGAGCACTGGTGCACTGAGACGCGTGGGATGGATTCCCGTGCCGCCAGGTGTCGACGTGTCCATCGTCTTGTTGTTGATCGTGCTGGCGCTGCTGCATGGCGCTTTCGTCTTCTGGTACTTGAGCCGCGATGCGACGCGCATTGTCCCGCCTTCGAGCGCGGCCTCATCCCTGTTGCAGCCGGCCAGCCCGGCTGCGGAGCAAACAGCAGTTGCTTCTTCGCCGCCGCCTGCCGCGTCCGTGGACCCCGCGCCGGAGGCCTCTGTTCAACCGGCGACGGCGGCAACAGGAGGCACGCCACAGCAGCCTGATGTGCCGCAGGCTCTATCGAGCGTGGGCTCACCAGCTGAAGCCTCGGTTGATCAAGACGATCTCGTTCCCCAGCCGGCTCGAACCACGGTGGCGACTGTTCAGGTTCAGCCCAGAACGGCGCGTGTCGAAGCAACGCCGGTGCCAGCGCCGATGCCGATGCCAAGAGCGCAGCCACCTATCCAACCCCGAACTGCCACGGCAGACGCACCCGAAGCCAAGGGCGACGCGCCTGCCGCTCCGGTCGTGGTGTTGGCGAGCCCACCTGTGGCCGATGCGCGCCCCAGCCTCAGCGAGGCGCGACCTGCGGCGCGCTCAGGCACACAGCTCCAAGCCGCCGCTCGTCCGGCAACAAGAAGATCGGCCGCCTGCGACGGATACAACCCCTTTGGAGAGGTGCCCTGCTTGAACTTCAGGCAGGCAGGTCAGGCGCCTCAGGCATCACAAGCCGGGACTGCCGGCGCAGTGATCATCTCCAAAGGTTCAGGCGGAGGTATTGGCGCCGATCCCGGCGGCAGCGGTGGCGGTAGCTCCTCGGGTGCTGGCTCCGGCGCTGGCGCTGCCGGTGCTGCGGGTGCTGCGGGTGCTGCGGGCGCTGGGGCCGCCGGTGGTGGTGGCGCTGGCGGTGGTGCCGGTGGTGGTGGCGGTGCCGGTGCCGGTGGTGGTGGTGGTGGTGGTGCCGGTGGGCCTGGCGGCGGCGGTGGGCCCGGTGGTGGCGCTGGGCCTGGCGGCGGCGGGGGGCCCGGCGGTGGCGGTGGGCCTGGCGGTGGCGGCGGGCCTGGCGGTGGCGGCGGGCCCGGCGGTGGCGGCGGGCCCGGAAGATGACTTGATCTAGGCTCGGACCACCCTCCCGGCCTGGCGCCGGTACAGCGCCAGCGTCGCAAGCAGCCCGCAGACCGCCGCGAAGCTCATCCAGTAGGCCGGCGCCGCCTTGTCCGCAGTCGCCTCGATCAACCAGGTCGACACGGCCGGCGTGAAGCCGCCGAAGATCGCGGTGGCGAGGCTGTAGGCCAGCGAGAAGCCGACCACGCGCACCTGCACCGGCATCACTTCGGTGAGCGCGACCACCATCGCACCGTTGTACATGCCGAACAGGAACGAGAACCACAAGAGCACGTCGAGCATGCGGCCGAAGCTCGGCGCCGCCGCCAGCCAGGACATGGCCGGATAGGCGGTGAGGATGGCCAGCACGGTCATCGCGACGAGCAGCGGCTTGCGGCCGATGCGATCGGAGAGTGCGCCGCCCACCGGCAGCCAGATGAAGTTAGTGACGGCGACCAGCAGCGTGACGACCAGGCTGTCCTTGGCGCTCAGGTGCAGCACCGTGCGGCCGAAGGTCGGCGTGTAGACCGTGATCAGGTAGAAGGTGGCGGTGGTCATCGCCACCAGCAGCATGCCGGCGAACACGATGCGCCAGTTCTGCCGCATCGATGCGGCCACCTCGCGCGTCGTCGGATGGTGTTTGCGGGCCTGGAACTCCTCGGTCTCCTGCAGCGAGCGGCGCAGCACGAAGATGCAGGGGATGATCGCGCAGCCGACGAAGAAGGGCACGCGCCAGCCCCAGCCGGCCAGCGTCTCGGGGCTCATGAGCTCGTTGAGTGCGAAACCCAGCGCCGCGGCCAGCACGATCGCGACCTGCTGGCTCGCCGATTGCCAGGCGGTGTAGAAGCCCTTGTGCCCGGGCGTCGCCATCTCCGAGAGGTAGACCGAGACGCCGCCCAGCTCGGCGCCCGCCGAGAAGCCCTGCAGCAGCCGGCCCAGCAGCACCAGGGCCGGCGCGAGCAGGCCAATCGAGGCATAGCCCGGGACGAAGGCGATCAGCACGGTGCCGCTGGCCATGATCGCGAGCGTGACGATCAGGCCCTTGCGGCGCCCGACCTCGTCGATGTAGGCGCCGAGGACGATGGCGCCCAGCGGCCGCATAAGGAAGCCGGCACCGAACACCGCGAAGGTCAGCATCAGCGAAGCGAAGTCACTGGTGGCGGGAAAGAAGGCCTTCGCGATGTAGGTCGCATAGAAGCCGAACAGGAAGAAGTCGAACTGCTCGAGGAAGTTGCCGCTCGTCACGCGGAGCACCGCGCCGAGCTTGGAGCCTTGTTGAACGGACGCGGGCGCGCCGTCGGCCAGGATGGCTGTGGTCATGATGGATCGTGCTTGCGGCATGCTGACCAGAGCCTGAACAGGCCCTGGCTCAGGCGACGAACTTGCAGAGCGAGGCGGCGGTGCGCGTGTCCATGTTGCGTCCGCGGTTCAGGTGGTCGTCGATCTCGGCCGCGCAGCCGAGCATGCGCGGGTAGAGGAAGATGGTGAAGGCTGCGGTCTCGAGCTCGCGTTCGCCGATCTCGCCCGACTGCAGCGGCTGCCACAGCATCTTGAGCAGCAGGGCCGCGATCACCGCGTCGACGTTCACGCAGTAGACGTTGCGCGAGACGCCGGCGTCGAACAGCTGCTGCACCAGCGCCCGGTAGAAATCGTGGAACACGTTGCAGTCGCCGCGCGCTTCCTGCAGCTTGGCGATGAACACTTCGCGCGGATCGAAGTTGACCGGCTTGTCCTTGAACACCGGATGGTTCACGCCGGGCAGCTTGGCGATGTCGAGGCTGCCCACGGTCTTCTTCTGGCTTTTGTATTGCGCGTACTGCTCCACCGCGCGCGCGGCCAGCGCCTTCAGGTCGATGCCGTGGTCCCCGGTGCTCGGATCCTTCAGGCCGCTCGCCTTGAACTGCTCGTTGAGGTAGGCGATGCCCTCATAGCCGTTGCCGCCGTGCGCATAGCCGGTGTGCGTGAGAAAGCCGACCAGCGCCTTGTTGAGCTGCACGCGCTCGGGCTGCTCGGGTCCGTCGGCCGAGACCGCGCCCTTGGCGCCCTGCGCCGAGATCGCGCCCGGGCCGTTGGTCAGCAACAGGCCGACCAGCGTCTGGAAGGCAAACAGATCCTTCTCGCCCGGCGTGTGGCCCAGGAGCGCCGCGAAGGCGATCTCGCCGAGGCTGAGGCTTCCCAGCATCTGCTCCTGCGCGATGCCGCAGAAGCGCCCGGCCTCGTGCTTCGAGGCCTCGGCCGAAGCGCCGATCAGCGTGCCGAACAGTTGCAGCCACCAGGGGAAGTTCTCGGCGGTCAGACGCGAGATGCGCTTGCGCGAGAGCGGGCCCCAGGCCAGCGTGGCCGAGATCGCGGCCAGCACCGCGGCTTCGGTCGGATGGCCCGGTTGGTTCTGCAGCCAGCGCAGGAACACCGAACGCGCGCCGCGTGCCCGGACGCCGGCGATCAGGGCCTGGGCGCGGGCATCGGGTGTCTCGGTCGTGAGCTCGGGCGGGTCCGAGGCATCGACCGTGCCGACGTCGAAGCTCTCGCTCAGCGAGGCGCCGAACTCGGTGCCCAGCCCGGCGGCATGGAAGCGCTCGAGCATGAACTTGAGCGCGGCGCGCGCCGCTTGCTGCCGCTTCGGCCCGACGATGGCGGCCGCGGCGGCCAGCACCGCGTTGGGCGCGTTGCCGGCCTCGCGGCTGGCTTCGGCTGCCGCCAGCTCGGGCCGGCCATGCAGGTTGACGAAGGCCGCGATCGCGGGTGCGATCAGCTTGCGGTCGTTCTCGCCGCCGGCGTCGTGCACCAGCGCCAGCGCGACGTTCGACTCCAGCGGCAGCGTGGCCGCATCGAGCATGCTGGTGCCGTGCAGGCTGCTGACCTGCGTCTTCGCGTCCATCTGCGAGGCGCCGGATGCATCCTTCATGGCCTGGCGCGGCACCACGCCGCCGATCTGCGTGTTGAGCAGCGCCACCTGTTCGTTGTAGGGCGCGACCGCTTCCACCACCAGCGGACGCAGTTCATCGGGCAGATCCAGCCCTTCGTCGGAACCGAACCAGGGCTTGAGCGCCAGGTTTCCTTCGGCCGCGAAGTCGGGCATGGTCGCATTGGCGCGCATCACGGCCGTGAGCGCGGCCGGGATGTGGGCGATGTTGGTCACCAGCGCGCCCTTGGCAGAGAACACCGGGTTGTCGGGCGTGAAGATCGCGTCGACGCCGAACTTGTCCATGAACCAGCGTTCCTTGGCCAGCGCGTCGTCCGAGCCGCCGGCCATCGCGCCGGCATGGCCGACCGCGCGCGTGAGCTTGCTCTTCCAGCGGCCCACCACGCAGGCCACCACCGGCTTGGTGAACTGGGCATCGAACTCGTAGTAGCCGCCGGGTTCGCAGTAGAGCACCGCGGCCTTGCTGCGCGCATCGTTGGCCAGCGCGAAGGCGAACTCGGGCGCCGCGTAGTGGATGTAGACGTCCTTGCCCGAGGAGATGACCGTGGTGGTGCCCCAGCCCGCCATGCGCAGGTACTGCGCGATGGTGGTCGAGAAGCCGCCCGAGTTGGAGAAGATCGCGATCGAGCCCGGCCTGAGCGAGTCGCCGGGCTTGTCGCCGCCCAATGCGCCGCCGATGCGCACCTGGTTCCACGAGTCGGCCACGCCGAGCCCGTTGGCGCCAAAGATGTCGATGCCGTTCTGCTGCCCCATGGCGCGGATCTCGCGCGCGTCGTGCACGGCGATCTTCTCGGTGATGATGAAGATCTTGCGCAGGTCGGGGTTGACGCGGATCAGTTCGGCCACGCCGTCGCGCGCGGCCGAGGGCGGCAGATAGACCACGCCGCAGTTGAAGCGGTGTCCCGCGGCCAGCGCGTCGCGCACGTTGTTGTAGACCGGGATGTTGCCGATGCTCGTCTCGAGCACCGCACCGCCCTTGCCCGGCGCCGTGCCGCACACCACGTTGCCGCCGGAGTACACATGGCTCACCGGCGTCACCTCGCTCGATTCACCGCCCAGGATGTTGAGCACGCAGACGCGGTCGTCGCGCGACGCCACCTGCGTGAGCGAGCTGATGCCGACGTGGTACTTGAAGTCGCCGACGCCTTTTTTCTGCCAGTTGGCTTGCATGGTGATCTCTCCTGCGTCAGTCGGCGTTGGCGGTTGAGGGGGCCTGGATGCCGAGTCGGGCCGCGATCTGTTCGCGTCCGCCGTCCTTCATCCAGTTGTTGACCTTCTTCGCGAACTGGATCACCTCGCTCATGTCGGAGTCGAAGCCGAAGAGGCGATAGGGCAGGCCCAGCGCATCGCAGGTGTCGCGCAAGGCGCCCATGCCGCGCACCAGGTTCGGCCCGCCGCGGCCCAGCACCACGTAGAGCGGCGTCGGCCCGTGCTGGCTGAAGTGCTCGCGCAGCGCATCGGCCATGGCGCGCAGGGTCTCGAAGATGTCGGTGTTGTTGCTCTTGCCGCCGATGATGAAGAGCACGTTGGCCTGCCTGAGCCAGTGCTTGAAGCAGATGCGCGCCACCTCCTTCATCTTCTCGTAGGGCGGGTTGCCGCCGAAGTCGGAGCTGATGATCGCGTCGTCGCCCAGCATTTCGGTCACCAGCGAGTTGGCGCCGCCGCCGAAGGTGGGCGCGAGCACCGTGCCGCGCTCGTTGATCACGTAGACATCGCTCTGGCCCTGGTGGGTGCGCAGCGTGTTGATCTCCTGCTCGAAGTCGGAATAGTCGGCAGCGAACAGGTGCGGCGGCAGGCCCAGGCGCAGCCAGCGCGGATCGTCGCGGTCGAAGCCGCACTTGAAGTCGCAGGCCACCGGCGTGAGCCGGCCCTTCTTGTCCTCGCGCATGCGGATCGGGTTGAGCTCCAGCGTGGTCATGCCGAAGTCGTGGAACAGCTCCCACAGCTTGGGCAACTGCTGCACCAGCGGCGAGATGATCTCCTTCGGTGCGCCGATCTCGGTCAGCGCATTGGCCACCACGAAGGCCTTGAGGCCGGTCAGCGGATCGAAGGGCACCATCGCGACCTGGCTCTTCTCGAGCTCCTCGATGTCCATGCCGCCCATGTGCGTGAGCGTCATGGTCGGCGCGCGGAAACGCGTGGAATCGCTGATCGAGAAGTAGACCTCGTGCTTGGCCGGCACGCCGGCCTCGAAGGTCACGCCGTTGGCCTTGGCCTTCACGTGGCCGACCGTGTGCTCGGCGAAGTAGAGGCGCTCCTTCTCGGCCAGTGCGGTCTTCAGATCGGTGGCGCGGCCCAGCAGGCCGGCCTTGCCCTTCTTGCCGATGCCGCCCTTGAAGACCGGCTTGACGAAGATGAGCCCGTACTTGTCGATCAGTGCCTTGATCTCTTCTTCGCTGGCCGCGGGGCCCAGCACCTCGGTGGCGGGGAAGCCTGCGAATTGCAGCAGCCGCGCGCCGTGCAACATACCCGTGATCTGCATGTCGATGTCTCCTGGTGTGCGCGAACTGCGCTGTGGGCATCCAGCGTGGGGATGCCCTGGAGAAATCGTAGAAAGCGAAGCTGTCGATCCGCCGTCACGGCGATCAGGGTTTGTACGGGGCCACCTAGTTTTTGTAGCCGGGATCGATGCGGTCGAGCTTGCGGATCAGCGAGGGCCAGACGAAGGCGCCTCCGAGACCGCCGGTCTGCACCTTCATCGCCTGGCCCACGCCCTCGACGATCTTCGGATTCACCTGCGTGAGTTCACTGCCGCCGGACTGCGCGGCGATCTGGATCTGGCAGGTGGTCTCGAAGACGTACATCGAGAGAAAAGCATCGGCGATGGTCTTGCCCACGGTGAGCAGGCCGTGGTTGCGCAGCATCAGGAAGTTGGCGTCACCCATGTCGGCCTGCAGGCGCGGCTTCTCGTCGTCGCGGAAGGCCACGCCCTCGTAGTCGTGGTAGGCCAGCGAGGCGAGCACGAAGGTCGACTGCTGGCTGATCGGCAGCACGCCGTTCTTCTGCGCGCTCACCGCGATGCCGGCGCGCGTGTGGGTGTGCAGCACGCACTGGATGTCTTCGCGCGCCGCATGCACCGCGCTGTGGATCACGAAGCCGGCCGGGTTCACCGGGTAGGGCGAGTCGATGATCTTGTTGCAGTCCTGGTCGACCTTGATCAGGCTCGACGCCGTGATCTCGTCGAACATCAGGCCGTAGGGGTTGATCAGGAAGTGGTGTTCGGGCCCGGGCACGCGCGCGCTGATGTGCGTGAAGACCAGGTCGCTCCAGCCGTAGAGCGCGACCAGCCGGTAGCAGGCCGCGAGGTCGACGCGCAGCTGCCATTCTTCGGCGGAGACGAGCTTCTGGATTTCGGGTTGGGTGGTGGCGTTCATGTGGGTGTCCTTGGGGTGAAATTTCAGACGGCCTCTGCAGGCTTCAACACAGCCTTGTAGATGCTTTGACGCGGCTGCGCCATCACGCGCTTCAGCATCGGTTCGAACTCGGCGATCGGCAGCGTCTCGGCCTTCGGGTCGAAGGCCGGGTTGTCGTAGAGCTCGCAGAACTCGGCCGTGCGTTCGTAGTTCGGATGGTTCCTGAAGTTGTCGCGCAGGTTGCGGTCGAGCCCGATGTGGTGGAAGAAGTAGTGGCCCTGGAAGATGCCGTGGTTCTGCACCATCCAGTGGTTCTCCTCGCGCACGAATGGCTTCAGGATCGCGGCCGCGATGTCGGGATGGTTGAAGGAGCCCAGCGTGTCGCCGATATCGTGCAGGAGTGCGCACACCACGTACTCTTCGTCGCGTCCGTCGCGCAAGGCGCGCGTGGCGGTCTGCAGCGAGTGGGTGTAGCGGTCGATCGGGAAGCCGCCGTAGTCGCCTTCGAGGATCTGCAGGTGCTTGATCACGCGCTCGGGCAAGCCGCTCGCGAACTGCATGAACTCGCCGCCGATCAGTTGCCAGTCTTCCCGCGTGCTGTCCTGCATGCGGGTGAAGTTCGCTCTTGCGGTCATCGTGTCTCCGTGGGGTGCGGCCCACTGTAGACCTGCGCTTGACCATCAACTGTCAAGAATTTGACAATCCAGGGCCCTGGTAAACCCCCGACCCTGCATGCCTCAGCCTCCCCGACCGCGCCTGTCTGCAGCGCACCGCAGCGCCATGGACGCCAACCCGTGGTTCGCCTCGATGCCGCGCGTGCAGCGCGAGGCCTTGCTGGGCGCTGCCAACCTGGTCCACCTGCGGCGCGGCGCGATGCTGTTCCGCCAGGGCGATCCGGTGCGGGCGGCGGGCAGCGGCTTCTACGGGCTGGCGGCCGGAACGATCAAGATCTCGACCTTGCGGCACGATGGGCGCGAAGCCATCCTGGCCGTGCTCGAGCCCGGCAACTGGTTCGGCGAGATCAGCCTGATCGACGGTTCGCCGCGCACCCACGATGCCACCGCGCTGAGCGCGCTCGACCTGCTGGTGGTGCCGCCTGAAGCCTTCGCGCAGCAGATGCAGGGCAGGGCCTTCTCCCATGCGATCGCGGCACTGCTCGCGGCGCGGGTGCGGGGACTCTATGGATTGATGGAGGACGCCACCTTGCGCGACCTGCGCGCCCGCGTCGCACGCCGGCTGCTGGTGCTGGCGCGCGGCGGCGCGACCCAGTCGGTGCATCTGCGCAAGCGCGTGCGCCTGCCGCAGGAGGCCTTGGCGATGATGCTGGGCGTGACGCGGCAGACGCTCTCGAAGGAGCTCAACGCGCTGGCGGAAGAGCGCGTGATCGCGCTCGGCTACGGCCGCATCGAGCTGTTGTCGCTCGATGCGCTGCAGCGCCTGGGCGGCACTGCTTAGCGCAATACGCGCCCGTCGGCCGTTATGCTGATCAGGTCGATGCTGCGCTGCGGATCGCGCAGGCCGGGGCGCAGGTTGATGCGAAAGCCGCCGACGTCGTAGTCCGTCATGCCGGCCATCACGCGCTGCAGGCTCGCGGGCGTGAAGCCGCGGCCGGCGCGGCGAACGGCTTCGCCCGCGGCCTTGGCGGCGATGAAGCCTTCCATGCCTTCGTAGGAGGCCGTCTGGTCGGAGGTGTCGATGGCGGCGAGGTATTCCTTGACGATCGGGATGGCCGAGGGCCGCGGCGAGGGCACGACCTGCGAGATCACGATGCCGCCGATGTCCTTGCCCAGCGCCGCGTAGAGCGGATCGATGCCGACGATCGAGAAGGCCATGAAGGCGCCGGAATAGCCGCTCTTGCGCAGCTTGCGGATCACATTGGCGGTGGTGCTCGAAAGCGACACCAGCACGATGGCCTGCGGGTTCTGCTTCTGCACCGCGGCGAGTGCCGCATCGAGCTTGTCGCCGGCGGCGGGCACCAGCGCGCTCGCCGCCAGGGACCCAAGCTTCTGATCGGTCATGGCCTGCTGCACGGCGGCGAGACCGGCGCGGCCCATGGCGTCGTCGTCGCCGACCAGCGCGATGCGCGTCTGCCCCACGGTGGCACATTGGCGCACGATCTTGAAGGCCTCGTCGGCCATGCTGGGACGCACGTGGAACACGTTCGGATGCGCGGCGCCGCGCAGGCTGTCCGAGGCGGCGAAGGGTGCGAAGAGCAGCGTGCCCTGCTGCGCGGCCGCGGCGGCACCGGCTTCGCTGCTGGCGGTGCCGACGAAGCCGAACAGCATGTCGGCCTTGTCGGTGGTGAGCAGGGTGCGCGCATTGGCGGCAGCGCGCGCGGCGTCGTAGCCGTCGTCGAGCTGCTGTAGTTTCAGGTGGATGCCGCTGGCGGCCTGCGTTTCGTTGAAGTGGGTCGCGTAGAGGCGGCAGCCGGCGGCAAAGGCCAGCCCGATCTCGCTGGCGGCGCCGGTCAGCGGAACCGATTGCCCGAGGATCACCGTGCGCGCCGAGGCCGCTGCCGGCGCGGCGGCGCGCGTGGTCTGCGCCTGGCCGATCCGGCTCGCACCGAGGCCGCCGCCCAGCAGCATTGTGGCCCCCACCTTGCCCAGCCAAAGCCTGCGTGACAGATCCATCGGAAACCTTTCGCTACATCAATCGGAAAAATGTAGCAATTTTGGTGCCTTATACGAAGGTAGTAAGTCACGTTGGGCCGGTTTGCTGGTGGGCGCCGCGTCGGCGGCGCGCTTGCCGGATACGCAACGCTGTATTGCGCGCTCTGCGCCGTATCCACGTGAACGATTGCCGCGTACTTCGAAGGCGCTCCGTGCGCTGTTTCGAAAACCGTTCCACTTCTTGAGGTGACGCCGATGAAATTCCCAACACATTCCCGCAGAGCCTGCGTCCTCGCCTTGTGCGCGGCAGCGGCCGGCGGCGCCTTCGCGTCCAGCCACCGCGAAGCGCCTTCCATCGCCGGCATGCCCAAGCTCGACGCGACCGACTTCTACATGTTCCGCAGCTACGAGCCGGGCCGGCAGAACTACCTGACGCTGATCGCCAACTACCAGCCCGACCAGGGTCCGTACGGCGGGCCGAACTACTTCACGATGGATCCGAACGCGCTGTACGAGATCCACCTGGACACCGACGGCGACGCGGTCGAGAACGTCACTTTCCAGTTCAAGTTCAAGAACACGCTGCGCGACATCCAACTGCCGATCTCCGGCAAGCAGGTGTCGATTCCGCTGGTGCAGTCGGGCGGCATCTCGGCGCCCAATGGCGCGACCAGCAACCTGCGCGAGACCTACACCCTGAGCGTGGTGTACGGCGACCGCCGCAAGGGGCGTGCGGAGGCGGTCACGATGGCCGGAGGCGGCACGGAGTTCGACAAGCCCACCGACAACATCGGCGACAAGACCTTCGGCGGCCCGACCGGCTATGCCGCCTACGCCAACCAGCATCTCTATGCGGTCAACATCCCGGGCTGCGCTACGCCCGGGCGCGTATTCGTGGGCCAGCGCAAGGATCCCTTCGCCGTCGCGCTGGGCCAGGTGTTCGACCTGATCAACCTCAATCCGCTGGGTGCGCCGAACGCCAATCCCGACTCACTGGCCGGCAGGAACATCACCACGATGGCGCTGGAAGTGCCGATCGCCTGCGTGACGGGCGCCGACCCCATCGTCGGCGGCTGGACCAGCGCCAGCGTGCGCCAGGGCCGCCTGATCGCGAGCCCGCCCAAGAGCGGCCACGGCACCACCGCGCTGAACGGCGGCGCCTGGGCGCAGGTCTCGCGTCTGGGGATGCCGCTGGTCAACGAACTGGTGATCGGCCTGAAGGACAAGGACAAGTTCAACAGCTCCAAGCCCAGGGACGACGCGCAGTTCGCCGACTACGTGACCAACCCGACCCTGCCGGCCCTGATCCAGACGCTGTTCCCTTCGGCCCCCGCGCCGACCAACTTTCCGCGCAGCGACCTGGTCGCGGCCTTTCTCACGGGCGTGGATGGCGTCAACAAGCCGGCCAACGTGAAGCCCTCGGAAATGTTGCGGCTCAACACAGGCATCGCGCCGACACCGAAGGCCAGCCAGATGAACCTCGGCGTCCTGGCCGGCGATACCGCGGGCTTCCCGAACGGCCGCCGGCCGGGTGACGACATCGTCGATGCCGAGCTGCGCGTGGCGATGGGCGTGCTCTGCGTCGCGACCGGCGCGAGCGACACGCTCAAGGTTGGTTGCATGCCTGCCGACGCTCCGGCCGGCGGCGCGGCGCTGACCGACGGGGCGGCCGTGAGTCCTGCCCAGTTCCTCGACGCCTTTCCGTACCTGAACACGCCGCTGCCCGGTGCGCAGTGAGGAGAACGGCATGAACCGCAAGACCCATCTGTGGAGTGCATCCTTGCTGGCAGCGGTCGTCCTGGCCGGGTGCGGCGGCGGAGGAGGGGGCGGATCTGGGGGCTTCCCCATCGGCACCGCACCGCCGCCTTCGAACCCACCGCCCGTGATGACCGATCCGTACGACGCCTTCATCGCCTACGTGAAAGGACTGATCGACATGGCGCTCGACACCGCCGAGCCGGCCGATGTCGCGGCTTTCGATCCGCCGCCGACTTCGGACACCAAAGACCCGCTTTCCACGCAGTGATGTCTGGAGCGGTCATGCGGGTGCGGGCGCTCATGCGATGGCTGGTTCCGGCCTTCGTCGTGCTCGCCGGGGCCGCAGGCGCGGCCCCTCGCGTGCCGGCGAGCGACGAGGCCATCGTCGAGACCCTGCCTTCCATCGCAGGCTGGTCGCGCGACGAGCGCAGGCTCCGGCGCGAGCTTGCCCAAAGTCCGCGCGACGAAGGCGTGGCCATCGCGGCGGCGCAGGCCTATCTGGACCTGGCCCGCGCGCAGGGCGATGCGCGCTACGCGGGCTATGCGATGGCTGCGCTGCAGGCCTGGGAACCGGTCTCGGCCGGCGCAACGCCGCCGGCGGTGCTGGTCATGCATGCGACCGTGGCGCAGTTCCTGCACGACTTCGACGGCGCTGAAGCCACGCTGAAGATGGCGTTGAGCCGGCAGCCGACCCATGCGCAGGCCTGGATCACGCTCGCCACCATCCTGCGCGTGCGCGGGCGCTATAGCGAATCGGATGCGGCCTGCCGCGCATTGGGCCGTGTCGGGCCGGCGCTGTACGCCATCGCCTGCCTGGCCGAGAACGCAGGCCTGCGCGGCGAGCATGCGGCGGCCCGCAGCGCGCTGCAGGGGCTCTTGGCCGACCCGGCGCTGGCGCACCCGCGCCAGGCCGGCACGCGCCAATGGCTGCTGACCAGCGTGGCCGAGATCGAGGAACGTGCGGGCCGCCCGGCGGCGGCCGAACTCGCGTACCGGCAGGCGCTCGATGCCGAACGCTCGGGCTACCTGCTGCTGGCCTACAGCGACTTTCTCCAGCGGCACGGGCGAGCGGCCGAGATTGCGCCTCTGCTCGGCAAGGAGCCGCGCAACGATGCCGTGCTGCTGCGGCTGGCCGTGGCCGGACGGCGCGACAGCGCGCAGCGGGAAGTGCAGGAGCTGCAGGCGCGCTTTGCGGCCGCCGCGCTGCGGCCCCATGCGACGTCGGTGCATGCGCGGGAACAGGCGCTGTTCGCACTCGATGTGCAGGGCGATGCGCGACGCGCCCTCGCGCTCGCGCGCGTCAACGTCCAGCTGCAGCGCGAACCGATCGACCTGCTGCTGTTCGCGCGCGCGGCCGTTGCGGCGCGCGACGAGGCCGCATGCGGCGAAGTGAAAGCGCTGCTGCAACAGACGGGGCTGCGAGATGCGCGCATCGATGCGATTCTTTGAGCGCCTTGGTGCGGTGCTGCTGTTCATCGCGCTGGCAGCCGCCTCACCGGCCGCGCGGGCCCACAAGGCGAGCGATGCCTACCTGCAGCTGCAGCGCAGCGGCGACACGCTGGACCTCCGCTGGGACATCGCGCTGCGCGACCTCGATGCGGCGCTCGACCTGGATCGCAATGGCGACCGGCAGCTGAGCTGGGGCGAGGTTCGCGCGCGCATGGACGACATCGGCGCCTACGCGTTGGCGCGCCTGCGCATCCAGCAGGGGCGCTGCAGGCTCGCGCACGCACAGCCGCCTGCCGTCGAAAGCCGCATCGACGGGGCCTACCTTGTGCTGCAGTTGCAGGCACGCTGCGACACCGGCCCCGCCATGGAACTCGACTACCGGCTTTTCAAGGAAGTGGACCCCACGCACCGCGGGCTGTTGCGCATCGGAGCGCAAGGCGACGCGGCGCCGACGGCGCGCTCGCTGGATCCGGCAGGCGGGCCGGTGGCCGTGGCCTGGCCGGAGGGCCCGACCGGGTCGGCATCGGGCACGAGCTTCTTTCACGATGGCGTGCACCACATCCTGATCGGCTACGACCACGTGCTCTTCCTGATCTGCCTGCTGCTGCCCGCCGTGCTGCGGCGCGGGGCGGACGGGTGGGTGCCGGTCGCAAACTGGCGCGAGGCCCTGTGGCCGATGGTCGGCATGGTCACCATGTTCACCGTCGCGCACTCCGTCACCCTCGCGCTGGCGGGCCTCGAACTGCTGACGATCTCGCCGCGCATCATCGAGCCGGCCATCGCGCTCACCATCATGGTGGCGGCGCTCGACAATCTCCATCCGCTGCTGCGGGGCCGGCGCAAGCTCTTCAGCTTCCTGTTCGGCCTGATCCACGGTTTCGGCTTTGCGGGCGTGCTCGGCGAACTCGAGCTGCCGGCCCGCGGCTTCATCACCGCGCTGCTTCAGTTCAACCTGGGCGTGGAGGCCGGACAGCTGGTGATCGTGAGCGCAGCGCTTCTCGTGCTGGTGGCCTTGCGCGGCTGGCGCGGCTATCGCCCTGTGGTCCTGCGAAGCGGCTCTGTGCTGGCCGTCGCCATCGCGGCGCTCTGGCTGTTCGAGCGGGTGTTCGATGTCCAGTTGGTGGCCGTGTAGCGTCGGAGTGCTCGGATGAGGTGTTAACTTTTGTTTTTGAAACGTGCTTTTTGCACACGGCGAAAGCGCGCTCCGATGGCAACATCCCCGCTGATCCCGGGCTCTTGTCCCCGGCAATTGACATGAAGAAAAAGCCATCCGATATCGCCTTGCTGGAAAGCGCCCTCGCCACCATCGAACAGGTGCTGGCCCGTGCCGACAGCGACATGCAGGGAGCGCCGTACTTCGGCCCCACCGCCAATATGCCGTTGGACGTCCTGCACTCGAACAAGCCGTCGGAAGACGGCCGTTTTCGCACCAGTGCCGCGCAGTCGGCCATCAACATCTGCCTCGGCTCGGCGGCCGCGTTGATCGACGTGAGCCAGGCGCTGATGAACCGCTCGGTCGACCGCTCGCCGCAGACGCTGGAGCGCGAGTGGCAGACGCTGATCGCGCACACCAAGATCGCCAGCCGCTCGGCCTATCGTGCGGCGCTCATCATGGCTGCGCAGAAGCACGTGCTGGCCGCGCAAGGCGAGTTGCAGACCGACGACGTGTACGGCGTCGCCCACTGAGCGCTAGATGCGCTCGAACACCACGTCCCACACGCCGTGGCCCAGCTTGAGGCCGCGATTCTCGAACTTGGTGAGCGGGCGGTAGTCCGGCTTGGGCGCATAGCCCGCTGCCGTGTTGCGCAACAGCGGCTCCTGCGACAGCACCTCGAGCATCTGCTCGGCATAGGGCTGCCAGTCGGTCGCGCAATGCAGGTAGCCGCCGGGCGCGAGCCGGTCGGCCAGCTTGCGCACGAAAGGCGGCTGGATCAGCCGGCGCTTGTTGTGCCGCGTCTTGTGCCAGGGGTCCGGAAAGAAGACATGCACGCCGGCCAGCATGCCGGGCATCAGCATGTGGTCGATGACATCGACCGCATCGTGGGCGCAGATGCGGATGTTGGAGAGTTGCTGTTCGCCGATGCGCTTGAGCAGCGCCCCGACGCCGGGTTCGTGCACCTCGCAGCACAGGAAATTCTTCTCGGGCTGGAGCGCCGCGATGTGCGCGGTGGCCTCGCCCATGCCGAAGCCGATCTCGAGCACGGTCGGCGCAACGCGGCCGAAGGCGGCGGCAATGTCCAGCGGCTCGGGGCGATAGGGCAGGAGGAACAGCGGGCCCAGTTCGGCGAAGGCGCGTGCCTGGCCCTCGGTGGTTCGACCGGCGCGCTTGACGAAGCTCTTCAGGCGGCGATGCAGGGGATGCGGCGGAGTTTCTTCGTCGGAAGCGGGTGCGGCGGGATCGCGCGCGGGGTCGGTGGCAGGCAGGGTCATCAGGGGGAGGGATTGTAGAGAGCCCGCCAGCCGGCCACCCAGTCAACCAGTGCCTCTGCGGGCGTTGCAGCCGTGGTGGCCGCCAGCCCGAGCACGCGCGCCGCGGCGTCGAGCGCAGCGAGCGCCGCGGCTGGCGTGCCGGTGTCGAGCGGCGCGGCGCCGTTCTGCTTCGAGAGCTTCTCGCCGTCGGCGCCGAGCACCAGCGGCGTATGCAGGTAGCTCGGCGTCGGCAGGCCGAGCGCACGCTGCAGCAGGATCTGGCGCGCCGTGTTGTCGGCCAGGTCTTCGCCGCGCACCACGTCCGTCACGCCCTGGTCGGCATCGTCGACCACCACCGCGAGCTGGTAGGCCCAGGGCCCGTCGGCGCGCCTGAGCACGAAGTCGCCGACCTCGTGCGCCACGTCCTGGCATTGCTGGCCCTTGCGGCGATCGACCCAGTACACGGCCTTCGATGCGCGGGCGGCTTCGAACTGCACCGTGGCGAAGCGCCAGGCGCGCGCCGGCTTGCCGTGCAGTCCGTCGCGACAGGTGCCGGGATAGACGCGTTCGCCGTGCCGGGCGTGCGGCACGCCGCGAAAGGCCAGCGCCTCGTCGATGTCCTTGCGCGAGCAGCCGCAGGGGTAGCTGAGGCCCAGGGCTTTCAGGTGATCGAGTGCGTGCGCGTAGAGCGCGGTGCGCTGCGTCTGCCACACGGGCGTCGCGTCGGGCACGAGCCCGCAGGCTGCGAGCTGCGAGAGGATGTATTCGCCCAGCCCGGGCAGGCAGCGCTCGGTGTCGGCATCCTCGATGCGCACCAGCCAGCGTGCCTGCGGGCCGCGGGCGCGCACATCGAGCCAGCTCGCGAGCGCGGCGACCAACGAGCCCGCGTGCAGCGGTCCCGTGGGCGAGGGCGCAAATCGACCGGTAAAAATCACGCCACTTTGAGCGCCAACGTCAGACCCGAAAGAAACGCATCTTCGACCCGGTGCCCGGTGCACCAGTCGCCGGCCACGCCGATGCGCGCCTTGGCGTCCCACAGGTGCGGCTTGCCGACCGGTACCTGGGTCTGGGCTTCGGGCCAGCAGCGCGCCTGCGCGTGCGAAGGTTCGGCGCGGATGCCGGTGATCTCGGCGAAGGCGCGCAACAGCTTGGCCTGGACGCGCGAGGCGTCGTCGCGCAGGTGTTCGTGCGACCAGGCCGCGCTGGCTTGCAGGGTCCAGCGCTCGATGCGATCACGGCCGGGCTTGGAGGATTCGCGCGCCAGCCAGGCCACGCGGTGGTGGGTGCTGCGCGCGGCGTTCCATTGCGGGCCGAGATGGGAGAGGTTCGCCTGGTTGGCCTGAGGGAAGGCGATCATCAGCGTCCAGCAGGGCGCGATGCGCACTGCTTCGATCTTCTCGCTGATGCCGGAGGAGAGCTTGCCGTTGTCGAGCAGGGCGCGCGTGCGAGCCGGCGGGACCGCCAGCAGCACGCCGTCGAAACCGGAGTACACGTGTTGCGAATCGTCGGCGCCCGCGGTGCGCAGTTGCCAGCGCTTTCCGTCGAGCGCGTCGCGCTCGATGGTCGTGACCTGGGTGCGCGTCACGAGCGCATCGCCCAGCGGCGCGGCCCAATGCGCAACCAGGGCATCCATGCCGGGCTGGGCAACCCAGTGCGGCTCGCGCGCGGGCAGGGCGGCCTCGGCGACGCGGCCGTGCGGGTCGAGTACGCGCACGAGGTTGGCACTCCAGGGCTTGCAGATTTGCGGCACGGTTTGGAGCACGCGCGCAAAGCGCGGGTCGCGCACGGTGAAGTACTGCGCGCCGCTGTCGAACTTGCCGAAGGGCGTGGATTCGCTCGCCATCCGGCCGCCGGCGGCGGCTTCGCGTTCGAACACGCTGACGCGGTGGCCGGCCTGCGCGAGGGTGCGGGCACAGGCGATGCCCGCCATGCCGGCGCCGACGACGGCGTAGTGGCGCGGGGAGGTGGATCGGTGGCGATCGGCGGGAGGACGGGAGGTGGTCATGTTGAGCGGTCTCGTTTTCTGTTGGCGATCAAGGGAGACTCTAACCGCCTCGACACACTCACCGGCCGCGATGCCTTTCAAGGAGCGCCCGGCGCGTCCCTTCGTGCTCGAACTGTTCGAGCCACCATTTGAGCGCGCGTCCCGGCTTGCCGGCGGTGCGCTCGCGCCATGCGCAATGCATGGTGCCGATCGGCGCCACGCGTTCGGTCTTGCGCTCGACCAGGTGGCCGGCCTCGATGTAGGGCCGCGCCATCGGCTCGGGCAGGAAGCCGCCGCCCAGGCCGTGGAGCTGCGCGGCCAGCTTGGCCTGCATGGTGGGCACGGTGAGCACATCCTGGCCGCCGACGAGATTGACCGTCATGCTCGGGCCGGCGCGCGAGGAGTCGGCCGCGGCCACGGCGCGGTGCTGGCGCAGCACGTTGTCGGAGAGGGGGGCGTCGATCCGCGCCAGCGGATGGTGCGGTGCCACCGCATAAACGAAATGCAACTGGCCCAGCGGCCGGCTGCGGATGCCGGTGGCGCCGAAGGCGAGGCTCGAGGCATCGAGCACGGCGCCGACGGCGAGATCGGCCTCGCCGCTGGACAGTGCCTCGATGGTGCCCAGCAGCGTTTCGTCGCGCAGCTTGAGCCGGGTCGGCGGGTCGAGCGCGAAGAAGGCGGTGGCCAGGTCCAGCATCGGATCGCGCGCGATCACGCTGTCGACCGCGATCGTGAGCATCGGCTCCCAGCCGGTCGCGACGCGCTTGACGCGGTTGGCCACCGCGTCGATTTCGCCGAGCAGCCACGAGGCCTCACGCAGCAATTCGGTGCCGGCTTCGGTCAGCCGTGCCTGGCGCGCGCTGCGGTCGAACAGCAGCACGTCGAGGGCGTCCTCGATCTGGCGCACGCGGTAGCTGAGGGCGCTGGGCACGAGGTCCAGCGTGCGCGCGGCCGCGGCAAAGCTGCCGGTGCTCACCACCGTCTGCAGCATCGCGAGCGCATCGGGCGTCAGGACATCACGGGCGCTGGGCATAGATCGTTCAAAAAAATTGAATGATGCCATCAAAAGCCGGCGCTTTCGAGGGCGGGGCCGCGACCTAAAGTTCTGGGCATCCGCTGCGCATGCGGCGCGGCATTCGAAGGCCCCAAGCCATCTGGCGGGGCAGGAGTTCAAAGATGCTTCAAGTTCGCAAGTCCCAGGAACGCGGTTATGCCGATCACGGCTGGCTGCGCTCGTTCCACAGCTTCTCCTTTGCCGGCTACTACGATCCGGCCCACATGGGTTATGGCAATCTGCGCGTGATCAACGAAGACCGCGTCGCCGCGGGCGCCGGCTTCGGCACCCACGGCCACAAGGACATGGAAATCATCAGCTACGTTCTGTCGGGCGAGCTCGCGCACAAGGACAGCATGGGCAACGTCGAATCGATCCCGCCGGGCGACGTGCAGCGCATGAGCGCCGGCCGCGGCGTGATGCACAGCGAGTTCAACCACAAGGCCGACGAGACCACGCACTTCCTGCAGATCTGGATCGAGCCCAACGTGCGCGGCATCGCGCCCGGCTACGAGCAGAAGAGTTTCTCGGATGCCGAGAAGCGCGGACAGCTGCGCCTGGTGGCTTCGCCCGACGGGGCCGAGGGCTCGGTGCTGGTGCATGCCGATGCGCGCATGTATGCCGGCCTGCTCGACGGCAACGAGCAAGCCAGCCTCGCGCTCGACCCGAAGCGCAAGAGCTACGTGCACCTGGTGCGCGGGGAGCTCGAGGTCAACGGCACGAAACTGGCTACTGGCGATGCGGCCCTGATCAAGGACGAATCGCACCTCACGCTCGGCGCCGGCAAGAATGCCGAAGTGCTGGTGTTCGACCTCGCGGCCTGAAGCTGCGTTATTTTTTCATCAACCCAGGAGTACTTTCCAATGGCATCCACCACCACCGCATCCGGCTACGCCGCCCCCGCCGGCGCGAGCGCTTCGCAAGACACGCTCGCGCTCATCGGGCGCATCCTGATCGCGGCGCTCTTCATACCTGCCGGTTTCGGCAAGATCGGCGGCTTCGCCGGCGTCGTCGGCTACATCAGCGCGGTCGGCCTGCCGCTGCCGCAGCTCGGCGCGGCGATCGCGATCATCGTGGAGCTCGGCCTCGGCCTGCTGCTCCTGGTCGGCTACAAGACGCGCATCGTGTCCATCGTGCTGGCCGTGTTCACCGTCGCCACCGCGGTGCTCTTCCACAACTACTGGGGCATGCCCGCCGACAAGGCCTATGTGAATCAGCTGATGTTCTTCAAGAACATCGCGATCGCAGGCGGCCTGTTGGCCATCGCAGCCTTCGGCGCCGGCCGCTTCAGCATCGACAAGCGCTGAGCAGCCATACTTCCCGCATGACCAACATCGTCGTTGTTTTTCATTCGGGTTACGGCCACACGCAGCGCATTGCGCAGGCGGTGGCCGATGGCGCAGGCGCCCACCTGCTCGCGATCGACGCCGACGGCAAGCTCCCGGCCGGCGGCTGGGAGATGCTGGCGGCCGCGGACGCGATCATCATGGGTTCGCCCACCTACATGGGCAGCGTGAGCTGGCAGTTCAAGAAGTTCGCCGATGCCTCCTCGAAGGTCTGGTACGTCCAGGGTTGGCGCAACAAGCTTTTCGCGGGCTTCACCAACAGCGCCGCCATGAACGGCGACAAGGACGCGACGCTGACCTACCTGTGGCACCTCGCCAGCCAGCACGGCGGCCTGTGGGTCAGCCTCGGCCTCATGCCGAGCAACGACCGTGCCGCGAAGCGCGATTCGATCAATTACGTCGGCGGCTACAACGGCCTGCTGACCACTTCGCCGACCGATGCCAGTCCGGCCGAGATGGCGAAGGGCGACCTCGAGACGGCCTATGCATTCGGCGAACGCGTGGCCGAAGTGGCAAGATCTCGATCGCCCCACGGAGAACCACGATGACCGAACCGCTGCTGCAGCTTCGACCGCATGAAAAGGACCTGGGCGGAGGCTTCAAGGTCCGGCGGCTGCTGCCGGCGGCGAAGCGGCGATCGGTCGGGCCCTTCGTATTCTTCGATCACTTCGGCCCGGCGATCGAGGAGCCGGGCAACGAGCACGACGTGCGGCCGCATCCGCATATCGGCCTGGCCACCGTGACCTATCTTTTCGAGGGCGCGATGACGCATCGCGACAGCCTCGGCGTGGTGCAGGAGATCCGCCCCGGCGCGATCAACTGGATGACGGCGGGGCGCGGCATCGTGCACTCGGAGCGCAAGCCCGAGCATCTGCTCGATGCGAGTTATGTCAACCATGGTTTGCAGCTCTGGGCCGCGCTGCCGCAGGCCCATGAGGAAGTCGAGCCCAGCTTTTCCCACACGGCGGCTGAGCAGATCCCGGCACTCGAAGTGCAGGGCGTGGCCGTGCGGGTTCTGGTGGGTGAAGCCTTCGGCGTGCGTTCGCCGGTGAAGACCTTTTCCAAGACGCTCTATCTCGACCTGCCATTGCCGGCCGGCGCGCGTTTCGAACTGCCGGCCTTGGCGCAGGAGATGGCTGTCTACGCGGTTGATGGCGAGATTCAGCTCGATGGCGAGCCCGTGGCGCGGCACACGATGGCCATGCTGCCGGAGGGCGAGGGCGGCATCTTCGAGACACGCGATGCCGTTCGCATCGTGGTCATCGGCGGCGAGCCGCTCGACGGCCCGCGCTTCATTACCTGGAACTTCGTCTCCAGCCGGCGCGAGCGCGTCCTCGAAGCCGGCGCCGACTGGTCCGCGCAGCGCATGGGCCATGTGCCCGGCGAGACCGAATTCATTCCACTGCCGGGACATCCGTTCCAGGTGCAGACGCCGGCCGATACCGGTACGGCGCCGGTCTAGCGCTTGATCGCGATGTCCGGGTCCTCGGCGGCCCGGGCGCTGGCGCCGCTCGCGCGCGCACTCAGGTCCGGCGCCAAAGTCTCTCGGCCATCGAACACGAAGCACTCGCCGTGGTAGTGCGCGCCGCCGACCTGCTCGAAGTACTTGAGGATGCCGCCTTCGAGCTGAAGCACGTCGGCCACGCCTTCCTCGCGCATCAGGATCGCGGCCTTCTCGCAGCGGATGCCGCCGGTGCAGAAGCTCACCACCGTCTTGCCGGCCAGGTCTTCGCGGTACTTCTTCAGCGCCTTCGGGAAATCGGTGAACTTGCCGATGCGCCAGTCGATGGCGCCGTCGAAGCTGCCGTGGTCGACCTCGAAGGCGTTGCGCGTGTCGAGCAGCGCGATCGGCTTGCCCGCGTCGTCGTGCCCCTGGTCGAGCCAGCGCTTGAGGGTGGGCGCATCGACGCCCGGCGCGCGGCCCGCGGCGGGCTGGATGGCCGGATGGTCCATGCGGATGATCTCGCGCTTCAGCTTGACCAGCATGCGGCGGAAGGGCTGGGCTTCGGACCAGCTTTCCTTCGCTTCCAGATCGGCGAAACGCGGGTCGGCACGCAGGCCCCGGAGGAAGTCATGCGCGGCATCTTTCTCGCCCGCGATGAACAGGTTGATGCCCTCGGGCGCGAGCAGGATGGTGCCCTTGAGCGCCAGCGCGTGGGTGGTGGCGCGCAGCGCGTCGCGCAGCAGCTCGCCGTCGTCGATGGCCACGAACTTGTAGGCCGCGATATTCAAAATCTCTTGCACGGAGCGCGATTGTAGGGAGAGCCAAACCACATGGTGGGGGTGCTGCTTTCTACAATGCGCACCATGTTCGTTCACCTGCGCCTGCACACCGAGTTTTCCGTCGTCGACGGCACCAACCGAATCGACGAAGTCGTCAAGGCCGCCGCGGCCGACCGGCAGCCGGCGTTGGCGATCACCGATCTCAACAACCTCTTCGGCGCGGTCAAGTTCTACAAGGAAGCGCGCGGCAAGGGTGTCAAGCCGGTGCTGGGCGCCGAGGTGTTCCTCGAAGGCCTGGGCGCGGAGATCGGCGCGCTCACGCGCATCGTGCTGCTGGTGCAGAACATGGAAGGCTATCTGCACCTGTCCGAACTGCTGGCGCGCGCCTGGACGCAGAACGTGGGCCGCGGCCAGGCCCAGGCGGTCTGCAAGCTGGCCTGGATCGAGGAGTTGCAGGGCGGGTTGATCGCGCTCTCGGGCGCGCAGGCCGGCCCGCTCGGCGCGCCGCTGCTGCAGGGCCAGGCCGAGCGCGCGGCCGAGATCGCGCTGCAGTTGGCGGGGCTTTTTCCGCATCGCTTCTACATCGAACTGCAGCGCGCCGGCCGCCCCGAGGACGAGCCGCATGTGTTGGCCGCGGTGCAGCTGGCCGCAAGGCTCGGGCTGCCGGTGGTGGCAACGCACCCGGTGCAGTTCGCCACCGCCGAGGACTTCGAAGCGCACGAGGCGCGCGTCTGCATCTCGGAAGGCGAGATCCTCGGCAACCCGCGCCGCGTGCGCAAGTTCACGCAGGAGCAGTATTTCAAGTCCGCCGCCGAGATGGAAGCGCTCTTCGCCGACGTGCCGAGCGCGATCGCCAACACGGTCGAGATCGCCAAGCGCTGCAACCTCACGCTCGTGCTCGGCAAGCCGCAGCTGCCGAACTTCCCGACGCCCAACGGCATGCCGATCGAGGAGTACTTCCGCGTCGCCTCCTTCGAAGGTCTGGAGGGGCGTCTCGCGCACCTCTACCCCGACGCCGCCAAGCGCGATGCCGAGCGCCCGCGCTACGTCGAACGCCTCGAGTTCGAGATCAACACCATCCTGAAGATGGGTTTCCCGGGCTACTTCCTGATCGTGGGCGACTTCATCAACTGGGCCAAGAAGAACGGTTGCCCGGTCGGACCCGGCCGGGGCTCGGGCGCGGGCTCGCTGGTGGCCTATGCGCTGAAGATCACCGACCTCGATCCGCTCGAATACAAGCTGCTGTTCGAACGCTTCCTGAACCCCGAGCGCGTCTCGATGCCCGACTTCGACATCGACTTCTGCCAGGGCAACCGCGACCGCGTGATCGACTACGTGAAGGACAAGTACGGCCGCGACGCGGTGAGCCAGATCGCGACCTTCGGCACCATGGCCGCACGCGCCGCGATCCGCGACGTGGGCCGCGTGCTCGACATGAGCTACATGTTCTGCGACGGCATCAGCAAGCTGATCCCGAACAAGCCGGGGCAGCCGGTCACGATCCAGTACCCGCCTTCGCCCAAGCCCGAGGGCGACAAGAACAACTACGCGATCGAGATGGAGCCGCAGCTCGCGGCCCGCATCGAGAAGGAAGAAGAAGTCCGCATGCTGGTCGAGCTGGCGCAGAAGCTCGAAGGCATGACGCGCAACATCGGCATGCATGCGGGCGGCGTGCTGATCGCGCCGGGCAAGCTCACCGACTTCTGCCCGCTCTACCAGCAGCCGGGCAGCGACTCGGCCGTGAGCCAGTACGACAAGGACGACGTCGAAGCCATCGGCCTGGTGAAGTTCGACTTCTTGGGCTTGGCCACGCTCACCATCCTCGAGATCGCGAAGGAGTTCATCGTCCAGCGCCACAAGGGTCAGGAGAACTTCGCCTACGAGAACATCCGGCTCGACGACGCGCCGACCTACCGGCTCTTCGCCGAGGGCAAGACCGAGGCCGTGTTCCAGTTCGAATCGCGCGGCATGCAGGGCATGCTGAAGGACGCGCGGCCGACGCGGCTCGAAGACCTGATCGCGCTCAACGCGCTGTACCGTCCGGGCCCGATGGACCTGATCCCCAGCTTCGTCGCACGCAAGCACGGCCGCGAGACGGTGGAGTATCCGCATCCGCTGGTCGAAGAGATGCTCTCGGAGACCTACGGGATCATGGTCTACCAGGAACAGGTGATGCAGACCGCGCAGATCCTGGGCGGCTACTCGCTCGGCGGCGCCGACCTGCTGCGCCGCGCGATGGGCAAGAAGAAGGCCGAGGAGATGGCCGAGCACCGCGAGATCTTCCGCAAGGGCGCGGCGGTGAACGGCATCGACCAGCAGAAGGCTGACGAGATCTTCGACCTGATGGAGAAGTTCGCGGGCTACGGCTTCAACAAGTCGCACGCGGCCGCCTATTCGCTCCTGGCCTATCACACCGGCTGGCTCAAGGTCCACTACACGGCCGAGTTCTTCTGCGCCAACATGACGGTGGAAATGGACGACACCGACAAGCTCAAGGTGTTGTTCGAAGATGCGCAGAAGCACTTCGGCATGACCTTCGAGCCGCCGGACGTGAACCGCGGCAACTACCGCTTCGAGCCGGTCACCGACAAGGTCATTCGCTACGGGCTCGGCGCGGTCAAGGGCACGGGGCAATTGGCGGTCGAGGCGGTGGTCAAGGCGCGGGAAGAGGGCGGCCCCTTCAAGAGCCTGTTCGACTTCTGCGTGCGCGTGGACCGCCAGCGCATCAACAAGCGCACCGTCGAGGCGCTGATCAAGGCAGGTGCCTTCGATTCGCTGCAGCAGAACCGGGCCTCGCTGATCGCCTCGGTCGACCGCGCCTTCGAATTCGCGAGCGCGACCGAGGCCAACGCCTCGCAGGTCGATATCTTCGGCGACTGCGAGCACGGCTCTGCGACGCAGGAGCCCGAGCTCATCGACGCCACGCCCTGGGGCGTGAAGGAACGCCTGACCTACGAGAAGACGGCCATCGGCTTCTACCTGTCGGGCCACCTGTTCGACGAAGTGGCGCACGAGGTGCGGCGCTTCTGCAAGCGCGAGATCGACGACCTGATCGACAGCCGCGAGCAACAGGTGATCGCCGGCATCGTGAGCGACTTCCGCGTCATCAACGGCCAGCGCGGCCGGCTGGCGATCTTCAAGCTGGACGACAAGTCGGGCGCCATCGACGCGACCGCCGACGAGGCGCTCTTCAACGCCAACCGCAACGTGCTGAAGGACGACGAACTGGTGATCGTGAGCGGCCGCCTGCAGCCGGGCCGCGGCGGCTTCGAGGCGCGCTTCCAGGTGCAGCAGGTGTGGGACCTGGCCGCAGCGCGCTGCCGCTTCGGCAAGTTCCTGCGCGTCGCGGTCAACGGGAAGGCGCCGGACATCGCGCGGCTGGTGCGCGACTTTCCGCCGCGCACCGAACAGAGCGAGCACGGCGAGCTGCTGCAGGGCTTGGCGGTGCGGCTGTCGATGGCGCGCGGCGGCGCGCAGGTCGAGCTGCAGCTGGGCGAGCGCGCGAAGTTCTTCCCGACCGACGCCGCGCTCGCGAGCTGGACGGCGCAGGCCGATGCGGGCCGCGCGGCGGTGGTCTACGAGTAGCGGGCGCTTTCAGCGCTGCTTTGGTTGAAGCACCACTGTCAGCGAAGGGAAGATGCGGCCATCTACGTCGCGCGGTACCTTTTCCGTTCTACGCAGCCCGCGCTCTGCGGCATCGTCCCAACTCGCCAAACCGCTCGATTTGCGTAGCTTGACACCCACGATCGTGCCATCGGGCGCCAAGTTGACGTCGAATTCCGCGGTCGGATTGCCGCTCACGAGATCGGCATCGGGGTAGACGATGTTGGGGCGCACAGCTGCCGCGATCCGAGCTCCGTAGCCGCCCGAAGGGCCGGAGGCCTTCAGCGCAGCCCCTTTCGAGTTGTCGTCACCGCTGGCGCCCGCCAGACCCTGCATGCGCTTGAGCGTGGCTGCACGGTCGGCCGCGGCCTGCGCAGCCGCCTTCGCATCGGCTTCCTTCTTCTTCGCGGCTTCGGCTTCCTGCTTCTTCTTCGCCTCGGCCAACTTCTGCTGCTGTTCCTTCTTGCGCTCGGCTTCGTCCTCGGCGCGCTCCCGGGCTTCCTGTTCCTTCTTCTCCTGCGCCGCTTTCTTCGCGGCTTCGAGCTTCTTCTGTTGCTGCTGCTCCAGCTCGCGCTCCTTCTGCTCCTTCAGCTTCTTCTCGCGTTCGAGCGCGATGTCGGGCGCACGCGGCGCCGGCGCGGGTTCGGGTGCTCGCGCCTGCGGGGGAGGTGGCGGCGGAGGGGGTGGTGCCGGCGTCGGTGCAGGCGCCGGAGTGGGTGGCGTCGGAACCGGCGGCGCAGTGAGGCGCGGCGCGGCCTGCTGCACGGTCGACGACCAGAGCTCGGCCTCGATCGCGGCGTCCTCCGCTTCGCGGCGCCAGCTCACGCCCCAGGTCAGCGCGATGATGAGCAGCCCATGCGCCAGCAGCGCCAGCAGCACGGCACGCGGCGTGCCGCGTTGCGGCGGCGGCGCGAACTCCGGGCGATCGGCGCCGAGCGACATCAGCGAAGAGGCCAAGGCCATCACTTGGCGCCCGTGGTCGTGACCGAAAGGCCGACGCGCTCGACGCCGCTCCTCTTGAGCGCGTTCATCGCCTTGACCACCGTCTCGTACTTGACCGACTTGTCGGCGCTGATGACCACCGGCCGCTGGTCGTCGCCGCCCTGCGCGGTCTTGGCCGCCGTGCCGATCTGCGTCATGGGGATCGAGGTGGCGCCGCTGCCGGTGGACGGGTCCTTCTTGATCTGGACCTCGTCGTCGCTCTTGATGACGATCTCGATCGGCTTGTCGGGCTGCTTGTTGGCGCGATCCACCGTGGGCAGGTTGATCACGCTCGGCGTGATCAGCGGCGCCGTGACCATGAAGATGATCAGGAGCACCAGCATCACGTCGATGAACGGGACCATGTTGATCTCGTTGATCGTTCGGCGGCCGCGGCCGCGGGAGGACATTGCTGGCATGGCGTGGTGCTCCGCTTCAGCGGCCGGTCGCCGGCGTCACCGATGCCGGGTTGACGTGGGCCGTCAGGTTGCGCTGCAGGATGTTCGAGAACTCTTCGATGAAGGTCTCGAGCGCGATCGCGATCTTGTCGATCTCGCGGGCGAAGCGGTTGTAGGCCACCACGGCCGGAATGGCGGCGAAGAGGCCGATGGCGGTGGCGACCAGCGCTTCTGCGATGCCGGGAGCGACGGTGGAGAGCGTCACCTGCGCCAGCGCTGCGAGGCCGGTGAAGGCATGCATGATCCCCCACACCGTGCCGAACAGGCCGACATAGGGCGAGACCGAACCGACGGTGGCGAGGAAGGACAGGTTCTGCTCCACCGCATCGAGCTCGCGCTGGAAGCTCGCGCGCATCGCGCGGCGTGCGCCGTCGAGCAGCGTGCCGGCGTCGGAGACATGGCGCTCGCGCAGCTTCTGGTACTCGCGCATGCCGGAAGCGAAGATACGTTCCATCGGGCCGGCGAACTTGGCGTTCTGCGCAGCCGAGGAGAACAGTTCGTTCAAGCTAGTGCCGGACCAGAACTCGCGTTCGAAGTCGTCGTTGAGCGCGCGCGTGCGCTTGAGAGAGAAGAACTTGCGGAAGATGGCCGCCCAGCTGGCGACGGATACCACGAGCAGCAAGGCCACGACAAACTGCACCGGAAGGCTGGCATGGAGCAGGAGGGAAAGGATCGACAGGTCTTGATTCATGGCTTCTGAGGTTGAGACATGGAGCCGGCATGGCGCCCGAGGGTTCCCGAAACTTGGGGTGGGATGCGCGCGGGCCGCAGCGTGGCCGCGTCGACCCAGCCGATGCGGATCGTGCCTTCGCAAAGGACCGCAGTATCGGGCGCCGGGCCGGTGGCCGGACCGTGCTCTGAATTTGATAGCACGCGCTGGCCGATTATCAGGGACGCGGAGCCCATCTGACGCAGCTCGGCTGTAACCAGCAGTTCGTCGTCGAGCCGCGCCGGGCGGTGGTACTTGAGCTGCGTCTCGCTGACTACGAAGATGCCGCCGGTCTCTTCGCGCAGCCGGCCTTGCGCGATGCCGAGCGAGCGCAGCCACTCGGTGCGGGCACGCTCCATGTACTTGAGGTAGTTAGCATAGAAGACGATGCCGCCGGCATCGGTGTCTTCCCAGTAGACGCGGATCGGAAATGCGAAGCTCATGCAGCGACGGTGGCGCCGGCCCAGGCGCGCAGGCGCTCCACCGATTCCTCGAGATGCGCCATCGAGCTGGCCGTCGAGAAGCGCACGAAGCGGGCGGTTTCGGCCGAGCCGAAGTCGCGGCCCGGCGTGATCGCGAGATGGGCTTTCTTCATCGCTTCGAAGGCGAAGTCCCAGCTGTTCGAGATGCCGAGCTTCTCGCCGAAGGCAGAACAGTCGGCCCAGGCATAGAAGGCGCCGTCGGGCACCACCGGCACCTTGAGGCCCAGCGCGTCGAGCTGCGGAATGAACCAGTCGCGCCGGGCCCTGAACTCGGCGCGGCGGCGCTCGTACTCGGCGATGCTCTCGGGCTCGAAGCAGGCGAGCGCCGCATACTGCGAGACGGTGCTCGCGCAGATGAAAAGGTTCTGCGCCAGCCGCTCGACCACCGGCACCAGCGCATCGGGCACCACCAGCCAGCCGAGGCGCCAGCCGGTCATGTTGAAGTACTTGCTGAAGCTGTTGATGCTGATGACCTGGTCGTCGATCGCGAGCGCGGTGTGGCCGAAGGCGTCGTCGTAGGACAGGCCAAGGTAGATCTCGTCGATCAGCGTGATGCCGCCGCGCTTCGACACCACCTCGTGGATGCGGCGCAGCTCGTCGGGCGCGATCGAGGTGCCGGTCGGGTTGGAGGGCGATGCGAGCAGCACGCCGCGCGTGCGTTCGGTCCAGGCGTCTTCGACCTTGGCGGCGCTGAGCTGGAAGCGCTCGGCGGCCGTGGTCGGCACCAGCACGGCACGGCCGTCGGCCGCGCTCACGAAGTGGCGGTTGCAGGGATAGCTGGGGTCGGGCAGCAGCATCTCGTCGCCGGCCTCAATCAGCGCCAGGCAGGCCAGCTGCAGCGCGGCCGATGCACCGGCCGTGACGACGATGCGGCGCGCCGGCACGTCGGCGCCGAAGCGTTCGCGGTACCAGCCGCTGATGCGCTCGCGCAGGTGGTCGAGGCCGATCGCATGCGTGTACCGCGTCGCGCCCGCGCGCACGGCGCGTGCGGCGGCTTCTTGCACCAGCGGCGGCGCGGTGAAGTCGGGCTCGCCGATGTTGAGGAAGATCATCGGCCGATCGGTGTGCGCGACTTCGCGCGCCAGCGCGGAGGCCGCCTTGGCGACTTCCATCACGTAGAAGGGCTCGATGCGCTCGGCGCGCTTCGAAATTCTCATGGCCGTGCCTTGCCCGTCGCTCGATCGGCTTCGACCTCGGCCGGGCGCAGTTGCGGCGCGAGGCCGTTGAGCACCGCGTTCACGTACTTGTGGCCGTCGGTGCCGCCGAACTCCTTGGCGAGCTCGATGCATTCGTTCAGCACCACACGCCAGGGCACGTCGAGGCAGTGCTGGAATTCGTAGACGCCGATCCACATCACGGCGTGCTCGACCGGCGAGATCTCTTCGAGCTTGCGGTCGAGCAGCGGCACGATCAGCGCATCGAGCTCGCCCGCGGCCGCGATCGAGCCGTGCAGCAGCGCGTCGTAGTGCGCCGCGTCGGCCTTGTGGAAGCCGGCCAGGTCGCGCGTGAACTGGTCGATGGACGCGGCGTCGTTGCGTCCCACCAGGTGCTGGTAGAGCGCCTGCAGCGCGAACTCGCGCGCGCGGCTGCGGGTCGACTTGGCGGAGGCCTTGCGTGCGCCCGTGCTGGTCAGCCCCGTGCGGGATTGGCGCGGCTTGTCGCTGGCGGTCTTGTTGTCTTCGGTCATGAAAGGGTGGCGAGCAGCTGCGCCATCTCGACGGCCACGCGCGCCGCATCGCGGCCCTTGTCGGTCTGCCGCGCGATGGCCTGTTCGAGGTTTTCGGTGGTGAGGATCGCGTTGGCGACCGGAATGCGGTAGTCGAGCGCGATGCGGCTCACGCTCGCGCCCGATTCGTTGGCCACCAGCTCGAAGTGGTAGGTCTCGCCGCGGATGATGCAGCCCAGCGCGATCAGCGCCTGGTAGCGGTTGCGCTCGGCCAGGGCCTGCAGCGCGACCGGCACCTCGAGCGCGCCCGGCACGCTGACATGGTCGATGTCGGCGTCGGCGACGCCGAGCACTCGGAGCTCGCCCAGGCAGGCCTCGGCCAGGGCGTTGGTGATGTCTTCGTTGAAGCGCGCCTGCACGATGCCGATGCGCAGGCCCTTGCCGTCGAGCGTGACATCGCTGCCCTTGTTCGCGTGCTGCATTAGGCTTCCCGCCTCGCGTGTGTGTTCTTCTTCATTGCTCTTCTTTCGTGATGTAGCCCGCGATCTCCAGGCCGTAACCTGCTGCCATGCTGGGCATGCGGCGCGGCGTGCCCAACAGGTTCATCCTGTGCACGCCGCACTCGCGCAGGATCTGCGCGCCGATGCCGTAGCTGCGCAGGTCCATGCGCCCACGTTCCGGCGCCTGCGCGGGCCGTGCAGTGCCGTCGAACTGCGACAGCAGCTCGGCGCCGGTCTCGCCGCAGTTGAGCAGCACGGCCACGCCCTTGCCTTCGGCCGCGATGTGGGCCAGGCTGGCATCGAGGCTCCACGAGTGCAGCGAACGGTTGACTTCCAGCGCGTCGAGCACCGAGAGCGGCTCGTGCACGCGCACGTCCACCGTGTCGCCCGGATTCCAGTTGCCGCGCACCAGCGCCAGGTGCACGCCGTGGCTGGGCTTGTCGCGGAAGGCATGGGCGGTGAACCAGCCCCAGGCGGTGTGGATTTCGCGGCAGCCGACCTTTTCGACCAGCGACTCGGTGCGGCTGCGGTGCTCGATCAGTGCGGCGATGGTGCCGATCTTGATGCCGTGCTCGGCGGCGAAGAGCTGCAGGTCGGGCAGCCGCGCCATGGTGCCGTCCTCGTTCATCACCTCGCAGATCACGGACGCGGGTGAGCAACCGGCCATGGCGGCGAGGTCGCAGCCGGCCTCGGTGTGGCCTGCGCGCATCAGCACGCCGCCGTCGACAGCCTGCAGCGGAAAGATATGGCCGGGCTGCACCAGGTCGGCCGCGACGGCATTCGGTGCGACGGCGGCCTGCACGGTGCGCGCGCGGTCGGCGGCGGAAATGCCGGTGGTCACGCCCTCGGCCGCCTCGATTGACACGGTGAAGGCGGTCGAGTGCTTGGCGCCGTTGCGCGCCACCATCGGCGGCAGCTGCAGCCGCTCGCACATCTCGCGGGAGAGCGTGAGGCAGATCAGGCCGCGCGCATGGCGTGCCATGAAGTTGATGGCCTCGGGCGTCACGTGGTCGGCCGCGAGCACGATGTCGCCCTCGTTCTCGCGGTCTTCCTCGTCGACCAGGATCACCATGCGGCCCGCGGCGAGCTCGGCCACGATCTCTTCGACCGACGAAATCGGCGCGGGCGCCCGGCCGCTGCGCGGGGCGGTGATCGGCGTGACGGAGGCGTTCATGGGGTCTTGTCTTTCTGTGGGACGGGCAGGGCGCCGGCCTGGAGCATGCGCTCCACGTAGCGGGCGACGGTGTCGATCTCGAGGTTGACGCGGCTGCCTTGCTTCAGGCTGCCGAGCGCGGTGTTTTCGACCGTGTGCGGAATCAGGTTGATGCTGATCTCGCTGCCGTCAGCGCCGTCGCTCACGCTGTTGACCGTGAGGCTCACGCCGTTGACGGTGATCGAGCCCTTGTAGGCCAGGAAGCGGGCGAGCGCGGGCGGCGCCAGCACACGCAGCTCCCAGCTTTCGCCCACCGGCGCGAAGTGGCTGACCGTGCCGATGCCATCCACGTGGCCCGACACGATGTGGCCGCCGAGCCGGTCGCTGGCGCGCAGTGCCTTCTCGAGGTTGACGCGGCCCGCTTCTTCGGCGAGGCCGGCCGTCTTGTCCAGCGATTCGGCCGAGATGTCGATGGTGAAGAGCTGCTTCGCCGGGTCGAGGGAGGTGACGGTCATGCAGGCGCCGTTGAGCGCGATGCTGTCACCGAGACCCACGTCGGCCAGATAGCCGTCGGGCACCGCGATGCTGAGCCGCTTGCCGTGGGATGAAGAGCTGCCGAGGTCGCGGACGGCGGCGATGCGCCCCACGCCGGTAATGATTCCGGTGAACATCGCGGCATTTTCGCAGAGATGCGAAGGCCGCTCGGCCAAACCCTAAAAGCGGTCTCGACCAGCGACCCGGGCGACGATTCGCAGGTCCGGGCCGACCGGCTCGAAGGACTTGAATTCGAGCGCCAATGCATCGCCAAGCACGGTCAGGGGGCCCGATGCATGCGGCTGGCTGGCCATGCCGAGCCCGTCTCCGATGAACTTTGGCGCCAAGTAAACCAGCAGTTCGTCGACCAGCCCTTCGCGGATCAGCGAGCCGTTGAGCTTGTGGCCAGCCTCGACATGGAGTTCATTGACCTCGCGCACGGCGAGATCGCGCAGCATGGCCGCGAGGTCGACCTTGCCCTGGGGGTTGGCGAGGTAGCTGACCGTCGCGCCCTTGGCCTCCAGCGCGGCCTGCCTGGCGTCGTTCCGGTTGGCGGCATAGATCCAGACGGGCCGGGCCGCGCCGAAGATCTTTGCCTCCGGCGGCGTCTGCAAATGGCTGTCGACCACCACGAGATGGGGCTGCCGCGGCGTTGGGACCAGCCGCACATCGAGGCGCGGATCGTCTTCGAGTACGGTGCCGACACCCGTCAGTACCGCACTTGCGCGCGCGCGCCAGGCGTGGCCGTCTGTGCGCGCTGCTTCCGAAGTGATCCATTGGCTGGTGCCGTTGGCCAGCGCCGTCTTGCCGTCGAGCGAAGCGGCGACCTTGAGCCGCACCCAGGGCGTCTTGCGGACCATGCGGCTGAAAAAGCCGAGGTTGAGTTCACGCGATTCATCAGCGCCCGCGCCGACCTCCAATTCGACGCCGGCGGCGCGCAGGCGCTCGAAACCCTGGCCGGCGACCAGCGGATTGGGATCGGCGATGGACGCCACGACTTTCTTGATGCCGGCCGCGATCAATGCGTCGCAGCAGGGGCCGGTGCGGCCATGGTGCGAGCAGGGCTCGAGCGTCACATAGGCCGTGGCGCCTTTGATCGGGCAATTGCGGGCGGCGGCGTCGCGCAAGGCCATGATTTCCGCATGAGGGCCGCCCACCGTTTGCGTGGAGCCTTGACCGATCACCGCGCCTTCTTCGTCGAGCAAAACGCAACCGACACGGGGATTCGGCTCCGCCTCGACGCTCGCCTGACGGGCGAGATCGAGCGCCTGCGCCATGGCCTGGATATCTCTATTCATGGGGGCGTCAATTCGCAATTCTTCAAATTCAGATTTGATTCAGATTTAGCGAGATTTCCGCTGATCCTTCAATTCAGTCCGTTTGTCGAAAGATTTGTTCATGCATCGCTTCCGGAATTTAGACTTCGCGCCGAATTGATTGAGCCAGGGGAGGAAGTTCGCGCCGGCCTGTCGGCGCGGATTGAATGTATGAAGCGACCATTTTGCTCGGGCCGGGACGGGTCTCGCCGGCGACCTGCAGGGATTTGCGGTTTTACTCGAACTGTTGGTCGTGGTTGCGCTCTTGGCGACCCTGGCGTCGTTGGCTGTGCCGAGCTTCAACTCATTCCTCGCACGGCGTGCCGTAGACGCCACGGCAGATGGCCTCCGACGCCTGCGGTGCTCTGACGATCACGAATACCGGCGTCAGAGGTGCCGCTTCCGGTGCGTCTCAGATATCCCGCAGCAACTGCCGGAACTCGTCCACATCCTCAAAGCTTCTGTAAACCGAAGCAAAGCGCACGTACGCCACCTTGTCCATGCGCTTGAGCTCCCGCATCACCAGTTCGCCCACCTTGGTCGATTCGATTTCCCGCAAGCCGCTGGACAGGAGCTTCTGCTCGATGCGCAGCAGCGCATGGTCGATCTGCTCGATGCTCACCGGCCGCTTGCGCAGCGCCAGCATCATCGAGGCGCGGACCTTCTTGGGATCGAAGTCGGCGCGGCTGCCGTCCTTCTTGACCACGACCGGGAAATTGACGTCCGGCCGTTCGTAGGTGGTGAAGCGCTTGTCGCAGGCGCCGCACTGCCGGCGGCGCCGCACGAAGTCGCCGTCTTCCGAAACGCGGGTCTCGACGACCTGCGTTTCGAGGTGACCGCAAAAGGGGCACTTCATGCGGTCACTTTCGGTTCAACCGTAGACGGGAAAGCGGCTGGTCAGTGCATGCACCTTCGCACGCACCGCTTCGATGGTGGCGGCATCGCGCGGGTTGTCCAGCACGTCGGCGATCAGGTTCGCGGTGGCGCGCGCCTCCTCGTCCTTGAAACCGCGCGTGGTCAGCGCCGGGGTGCCGATGCGCACGCCGCTCGTGACCATCGGCTTTTCCGGATCGTTCGGGATCGCGTTCTTGTTGATCGTCATGTGGGCGCTGCCCAGCACGGCCTCGGCTTCCTTGCCGGTGATGCCCTTGGCGCGCAGGTCGACCAGCATCACATGGCTCTCGGTGCGGCCGCTCACGATGCGCAGGCCGCGCCCGGTGAGCGTTTCGGCAACGATCTGCGCGTTCTTGACCACCTGCTGCTGGTAGGCCTTGAACTCGGGCGAGAGCGCCTCCTTGAAGGCCACCGCCTTGGCCGCGATCACGTGCATCAGCGGTCCGCCCTGCAGGCCCGGGAAGATGGCGCTGTTGATCGCCTTCTCGTGCTGCGACTTCATCAGGATGATGCCGCCGCGCGGTCCGCGCAGGCTCTTGTGGGTGGTGGAGGTCACCACGTCCGCGTGCGGCACGGGGTTCGGGTAGACGCCGGCGGCGACCAGACCCGCGTAGTGGGCGATGTCGACCATGAAGATGGCGCCGACGTCCTTGGCCACCTTGGCGAAGCGCTCGAAATCGATGCGCAGCGAGTAGGCCGAGGCGCCCGCGATGATCAACTTGGGCATCGATTCGTGCGCCTTGCGCTCCATCGCGTCGTAGTCGATCTCTTCCTTGTCGTTCAGGCCGTAGCTCACGACGTTGAACCACTTGCCACTCATGTTGAGCGGCATGCCGTGGGTCAGGTGGCCGCCTTCGGCCAGGCTCATGCCCATGATGGTGTCGCCAGGCTTCAGGAAGGCCAGCATGACGGCCTCGTTGGCTGAGGCGCCGCAATGCGCCTGCACGTTGGCCGCGTCGGCGCCGAAGAGCTGCTTGACGCGGTCGATCGCCAGCTGCTCGGCCACGTCGACATGTTCGCAGCCGCCGTAATAGCGCTTGCCGGGATAGCCTTCGGCGTACTTGTTGGTGAGCTGCGTGCCTTGCGCGGCCATCACGGCAGGCGACGCGTAGTTCTCGCTCGCGATCAGCTCGATGTGCTGTTCCTGCCGGGCATGCTCGGCCTGGATGGCGGCCCAGATTTCGGGATCGGTCTGTTCGACCAGGATATTGCGGTTGTACATGGCAGTCCTTTAAGACGATGGTCCTTGTTCTTCAACCAAACAAGGGCTGCCCAGGCGAACGGCTGAACGCCTGCTCAAGACCGCGGGCGGCACGCTTCCCAGTGGTGTTCCACGTCAGCGCAATGCACCTGAAAAGGGTTGCGCCTATCGCCAGTCGCGTGCCGGTCGAGTGTAGCTGACGGCGATGGCCGCCGTCTTCGAAAGGGCCTACAGATCGGACAGCAACGCCACGCTCTGCGTGTTCGCTTCCGGCTTGGCGGGTGCCACCACGGGCAGCGGCTGCGCCCGCATGCCGGGCGGTGTCGGCGTGGTGGTGGGCGGCGTGCGTCCGCCGACCACCTGCTGCAGGCGCGCATGTTCGGCCAGCACCTTGCCGGCATAGCCGCCGTCGTCGGGCAGATTGGCGGCGCCGACATAGAACTTGAGGCCGCCCTCGAGCGAACCTGCGCGCGCGATGCATTCCTGCAGCACCTTGACGCCCACGCGCATGTTGGTCACCGGATCGAAGGCGGTCAGGGTGCCGCCCGCGCGTTCGTACTTCTCGCCGTGCACGCGGGTCATCACCTGCATCAGGCCCTGGGCGCCGACCTGGCTCTGGGCAAAGGGGTTGAAGCTGGATTCGACCGCCATGATGGCCAGGATCAGGGTCGGGTCGAGCTTGGTGCGCTTGCCGAGTTCGAAGGCTTCGGCCACCAGCACGCTCAACGGCTCGACGGCCACGCGGTACTTCTTGCTCAGCCAGTAGGCGACGGCGGCCTGCTGCTTGGGCAGCTCGTGCGGGCTCGCCGCCGTGGTGCGGTCGATGGCCGTCGGCTCGAGATCGGTTGCCTCCGGCGGCGGCTTGCGCGACTGGAGCCAGCCCATGAGCTGTTCTTCGCCGGACTGGCGCAGGTCCGGGCGCGCGGCCAGCGCCAGCGCAGCGAACACGATGGCCAAGCCGACCAGGGCAAAGCCGTTGTGGGTGATCTCGAAAAAACCGTCGGCCACATCGGACACGACGGTCCGCAGCCCGCGGGCCGTGGCTTCAAACGCCTGTTTCATCGCTCTTCCTTTCTGTGCGGCACCTGAGTCGCAGCGCCAGAAGGGCGATGGTCGAAGGCAGCGGCGCTTGGATTGGTACGAATCAGGTTCCGCGCAAGGAGGGGGAGTGGAGCGCGGCCACCTGACTAAGCCGAAAGAATTCAGCAGCGGATATTGGTGGAGTCCCGGCTGCCAAGTGGCGGCGGGGGCTACGCGGATTCTAGGAGGGGCTAAATACACGGTCAAGAATAAGGATTTGAGTTTTTATGCTAACAAGGCTTGAAAAGGGGGGCGAATCGCCGGCCGCCGATCCATTGAAAAGCTCATTTGCAATCCTTGGAGCGCGCGCCTACCCTGAGGAGGCCTGAGCTTTCAGGCGTTAAACCAAGGTCCAGCAACCGGAAGAGCAATCGAACGGTTCAGCGGCCGAGGCCCAACGGTGGCAATCTCTTGCTGCCAGCACGGTCGGAACAAATTCACTTCCGGTCGAGCGAAAAGATGGCATGGGCGTTGCGCCCGCCATCGAGCCCGGAGGCCAGACTTCGCGTCGAGCCACCGGGCTTTCTTCTTTCTGGGAAGGTGCTCGCACTTTTGCGGCACACTCGCCCCCGATGATGAATGCTGCTTCGCTGAAACAGAACAAATGGGTGCGACGGGGAGTGCTGGCGTTGCTGGTACTGCTCGGTCTCTGGCTGCTTGCCTGGTTGGCGGTGCCGCCGATCGCCAAGAGCCAGATCCAGAAGGTCGCGAGCGAAAAGCTGGGTCGCCAGGTTACGGTCGGCAAGATCGACTTCAAGCCCTGGACGCTCGAGCTGACGCTGAAGGACCTGCGCATCGCCACGGCCGACGGCAGCCAGCCCCAGGTGGCGGTGGCGCGCATCTATGCCGATGCGGAGCTGCAATCGATCCTGCGTCTGGCGCCGGTGATCGATGCCATTGCCATCGACGCGCCGGCCATCCTGCTGACGCACCTGGCGGACGGCAAGTACGACATCGACGACATCCTGGCCAAGCTCGCCAGCGCGCCCGACGCGCCCAAGAGCGAGCCGCCGCGCTTCGCGATCTACAACATCGCCATCACCGGCGGCGCGGTCGATTTCGACGACCAGACCGTCAAGCGCAGGCACGAGCTGCGCGACCTCGTGCTCAAGGTACCCTTTCTCAGCAATCTGCCTTCGCAGCGCGAAATCAAGACCGAGCCCAAGCTGGCCTTCGTCCTGAACGGCAGCGGATTCGATTCGGCCGCTTTCGCCACGCCCTTCGCGGAAAGCCGCAAGACCGACGCGCAGGTGCACTTCAAGGATCTGGACCTGGTGCCTTACCTGGGCTACATCCCCGGCGGCCTGCCGGTCGCCCTGCGCGCCGGCAAGCTCGACGCGGACCTCAAGATCGACTTCGAACGCACCGCCACCGCGGGCCTCAAGCTCTCCGGCACGGTCGCGGCGCACAGCATCAAGCTGGCGGATTCGAAGGGGCGCGATCTGCTCGGCTTCGATTCGCTCAAGGTTGCGCTGGCCGACGTCCGGCCGCTGGAGCGCGTGGTGCATCTGGGCGAGGTGGCGCTGGCCGCGCCGCAGCTGGTCGTGGCGCGCGATGCAGCCGGGCAGCTCAACCTGCTGGCCACCGACCGGGCCACCGGCGCAACCGAAAAAGTGACACCCGCCGCGGCACCCAACACGAACGGCGAACCTGTACCGAAGCCGGCCGAGCAGCCGGCCTGGCGGGTTCGGGTCGACAAGCTGGCGCTTTCCGGCGGCGAGATCGGCTGGCGCGACCAGACCACCCAGCCGGCCGCGGCCATCGACGTGAAGCAGCTCAACATCGAAGCCAGCGCCCTGACCTGGCCGATGGACAAGCCGGCGCCTTTCAGCGGTTCCACCTCGGTCGGCGGGGCCCCCCTCAAGTTCAGCGGCGAGGCGACCGACAAGGTGGCCAAGGTCCAGACCGAGGTTGAGGGCTTGCCGTTGTCGCTGGCGGCCCCGTACCTCGCGCAGAGCCTGGAGCCCACGCTCGACGGCAAGCTCAGCGGCCAGATCGACGTGGCCTGGGCCCAGCCCGATCTGAAGCTCAAGGCGCGCCGCGTCGCGGCCGACGGGCTCGCGCTGACGCAGGCCAAGACCGCGCTGGCGAGCGTCGGGCGCTTCGAGCTCGTGGATGCCGAAGTCGACATGACGAAGCACACGCTCGCGATCGCTTCGTTCACGGCCACCAGTCCCAAGGTCGTCGTCGAGCGCGACAACGAAAAGCGCTGGATGTTCGAACGCTGGCTGAAAACCCCGGCGGGCGGCAGCCAGAGCAACGGCGCGGCTGCCAAGGTCGCGGCTCCCAAGCCCGCCGGGGCGGCCGCTGCGCCGGGCGCCAACACCAAGCCGTGGGAGCTTTCCATCGGCACGGTGGCGGTCGACAATGGCGCGCTCTCTTATTCGGACAAGGCCGGCGCCACACCGGTGGCCTTCGAGATCAGCGCGCTGAAACTCAACGCGCAGAAGATCGCTCCCAACAGCGCCACCGCTTCGCCCTTGCAGCTTTCGGGGCGCATCGGTGCCGGCCGCGCGGAAGCCGGGCGCTTCGATTACAAGGGTTCGGTCGTGCTCAAGCCGGTGGCGGCCGAGGGTCGGCTGGAGGTGGCCGCCATTCCGGCCCATGCCTTCAAGGCCTACTACGCCGATGCACTGAACATCGACATCCGGCGCGCGTTCGCCAACTACCGCGGCACGGTCAAGTTCGCGACGGCACCCGCGGGCATGAGTCTCAAGCTGGCCGGCGATACGGCGCTGGACGACTTCCGCGCCAACAGCGCAGCGCTGACCCAGTCGCCGGGCTTGGCGACCCGCAGCAACCAGATCCTGAGCTGGAAGACACTGAGCCTGCGTGGCCTGCAAGTCAACATGGCGCCCAGCGCGCCGCTGGCCGTGGACGTGCGCGAAACCACCCTGACCGACTTCTTCGCCCGCGTGATCGTCGATCCGGCCGGTCGCCTCAACCTGCAGGACCTCACCAAGAAGCCCGGCCAGACGACCGCCGCCGTAGCGCCGGCAGGCGAACCCACCACGCGCCGCAGCCTCGGCGGCACGACCACCACGACCACCGCCAAGCCCGCCGCACGCTCGGGAGGCGCCCCCGTCTCGGCGGAAGCCATGGTCGGCGGCGCAACCGAGACCGCCGCACCGGCCCCGGCGGCTGTGGCCAAAGCGCCTGCGCCCGACAGCGGCGGCCCGGCGCCGGTCATCAATTTCGGTCCGATGAGCATGGTCAACGGACGCATCGATTTCACCGATCTGTTCGTCAAGCCCAATTATTCCGCCGACCTCAGCGAGCTGACCGGCAAGCTCAGCGCCTTCTCGTCGAAGCCGCAAGGCGACAAGCCAGCGCTGGCCGATCTCGAATTGCGCGGCAAGGCGCAGCAAACCGCCCAGCTCGAGATCACCGGCAAGCTCAATCCGCTGGCCAAGCCGCTCGAACTCGACATCACGGCCAAGATGCGCGAGCTCGATCTGCCGCCGCTGTCGCCGTACTCGGTGCGCTACGCCGGGCACGGCATCGAGCGCGGCAAGCTCAGCATGAACGTCACCTACAAGATCACGCCCGACGGCCAGCTCACCGCCACCAACAAGCTGGTGCTCAACCAGCTGCAGTTCGGCGACGAAGTGCAGGGCGCGCCGAACAGCCTGCCGGTGCGCCTGGCCGTCGCCCTGCTGGCCGACCGCAATGGCGTGATCGACATCGACTTTCCCGTCAGCGGCTCACTCAACGATCCGCAGTTCAGCCTCGGCCCGCTGATCTTCAAAGCGATCGTGAACCTGATCGTCAAGGCCGCCACCTCGCCGTTCAGCCTGCTCACGGGCGGACTGGGCGGCGGCAGCGGCGAGTCGAGCGCGATCACTTTCGCGCCCGGCAGTTCGGATCTTTCGCCGGCCGCCAAGGAAAGCCTCGACAAGGTGGTGAAGGCGCTCACGGACCGACCCGGGCTGCAGATGACCGTGGTCGGCACCGCCAGCCTCGAGCAGGAGCGCGAGTCCTACCAGCGCCAGCGCCTGCGCGCACTCGCCCAGACCGAGAAACGCCGCGCCGCGGCGCGCAGCGGCAGCCAGAATGCAGCCGAAGTCACGCCCCTCACCGATGCCGAATACCCGGAGTTGCTGGCCGCGGTGTACAAGCGCTCCGAGATCACCAAGCCGCGCAACATGATCGGGCTGGCGAAGGATCTTCCGACCAAGGAGATGGAAGACCTGCTCATGGCCAGCATCCCGGTCGACGAGGATTCGATGCGGCAACTCGCCGTGGAGCGCGGCGCCGTGGTGCGCGACTACCTGCTGGCCCAGAAGCTTCCCAGCGAGCGGCTGTTCCTCGGTGCCGTGCGTACGAAGGCTGCCGGCAACGATTGGAAACCAGGTGCCGAACTGAATCTGGCGACCCGCTGAAAGCAGGGCACAAGTCGGTGAAAATGGCGGAGTGCGCCGGCAAATGCCGGCGCCTTCGCTTTTCTTCTTCAGATAACGACATTCGCGCAGTGACTTCAACTTCCACCAAGCCCAACGACCTCCAGTCCCTCGACACGATGACCGGCGGCGCCTTCACTGCACCGACCTCGGGTGAGCGTGCCCAGCGCATCCGCGATTGGCTCGCGGGCAATCCGGCGCCCGAGCAGATGCAGGAGGTCTTCAAGGAATTGAGCGGCCGCGACAAGGGCGCCGCGCGCCTGCTGCGCGAGAAGCTCGACGAGCTCAAGCGCGCCAAGGGCCAGGAAGCCATTGCCGCCGAATGGGCGCACAAGGCCGAGGCGCTGCTGGCCCAGCCCAAGCTCAACATCGCCGACGCGCTGGCCTGGCAGCGCGACGCGGCCAAGGCGGGTGCGCCCCTGTCGCGCGAGCCGCTGGCCGGCTTCAAGGCCCGGTTGGCCGAACGCGTGAAGGGCATCGAGGACCTGCAGCATCGCGCTCAGGTCCATCGCGAGGCCGCCGTGCTGCTGGCGCAGCGCTTCGAAGTGCTGTCGACCAAGAGCTGGCGCGATGCGCAGGCCGCCGAAGAAGCCTTGCGCGCCGACGTCGCGCACTGGCAGCAGCAGGCCGCGGAGATCACGGCCGACGGCAACTGGAACAGCCTCGACGCCAAGTTCGCGCCGCAGCTGGAGTCCTCCAAGGCGCAGTTGCTGGTGGTGTCCGATGCTTTCCACCAGGCGCTGGCGCAGACCATCGCGGCGGCCGAGGATGCGGCCGCGCCGCTGCCGCCCGTGCCGGTCTGGGCCGACGAGCTGCGCGTTGCGCGTGGCGGCGTGGCCGAGGCGGCTGCGCCCGCGGCGCAGAAGCCTCCCGTGCCGAAGGTCGATCCCGAGAAGCGGGCCGCCGCGCAGGCTGCCGTGGAGGCCGCGCTCGCCAAGCTCGAAAAGGAAACCGCCGAAGGCCATGGCAAGGCCAGTGCCGGTGCAGCCGCCGCACTGCGCGCCGTGCTCAAGGAGCACGGCAAGCTGGTCGAGCCGCCGCTCGAAGCCCGCGTGCATGCGGCCCTGGTCGCCGCCGGCGAACTCGAAGGCTGGCAGCGCTGGAGCGCCGACAAGGTGCGTGAAGAACTGGTGGCCAAGGCCGAAGCCCTGCTCAAGCGCCCCGAAGGCCAGGCCCTGGGCGGTCGCAAGATGCAGGAAACCTTGCGCACCCTGCGCGAGCAATGGAAGCAGGCCGACCAGGGCGGCGTGCCGAATCACGCGCTCTGGAAGCGCTTCGACGAAGCCTGCAACGAAGCCCACAAGGTGGTCGAGGCCTGGCTCGAGAAGGTGCGCGCCGACGCGGCCGAGCATCGCGCCCAGCGCCTGGCGCTGATCGAGGAAGTGAAGGCCTGGGCCGCGGAGCACGCGGATGCGTCCGATCTCAAGGCGCACAACCGCGCGCTGCACCAGTTCGCTGATCGCTGGCGCGATGCCGGCCATGTGGGCGAGAAGGTGTTCGCCGAACTCCAGCCGCAATGGAACGAGGCCTTTGGCTCTGCACGCGCGCCCTTCGAAGCGCAGCAGAAGGCCAGCATCGAACGGCGCCAGGCGATGATTGCCGAGGCCGCCGAACTCGGCGCCGCGCCGATGCTGCGCATCGATGCGGTCAAGGCGCTGCAGCAGCGCTGGCAGGCCGAGGCCCAGAGCGTGCCGCTGGATCGCCGCCAGGAACAGAAACTGTGGGACGCCTTCCGCGCGCCGATCGACGAGGCCTTCAATCGCAAGAGCGCCGAGCGCGAAAAGGCGGCTGCCGCCGTGAGCGAGCACGACCGCAACGTGCTCAATGCCTCGAAGGCGCTGGATGCCGCCAACAGCACCGGCGATGCGCAGAAGATCCGCGCCGCCGTCGCGCAGCTCGAAGCCGCGCTGCGCGGCGAAGCGCCTGCGCCTGCGTCCACGGCAACGTCCAACGGTCCCGCGGTGGGTGCCACCGAAGTGGTGGCACCGGGCCAGGCCGCGGCCGAGTTCGGCGAGAGCGCCGAGCAGGCCCCCGCGCCCGGCGACGCCGAGGCGTCGCCCGTGGCGCCCGCCGAATCCGCTGCATCGGCGCCCGATCTGGTGGCGCCGGCCGACGGTGCCGACCCCTCCGCGCGCACCGATGCCGCGGAGGCCGAAGCCAGCCCGGCACCCGCTGCGCCGCCCAAGCCCGCGCCGAAGCCGGTGATCGCCGTGCGCGGGGATGACCGTCCCGGCAACAAGAAGGCCGAGGCCTTGCCGGCTGGACGTGGCGGCAAGTTCGGCGATCGCCGCGACAGCCGCGGCGCGCCGGGCGGCCGTCCCAATGACCGGGCGCCCCGCGCCAACGATCGCGGCGCGCCCGCCGGCGGAGGCCGCTTCGGCGACCGCCCGCCGCGCTTCGAGGACCGCGGTCCGCGCCTCGGCGACGCCGCCTTCCGCGCGCAGCGCGAGGCGCTTGAACGCGCCGAGTTGGCGCTGCGCAAGCTCGCGGCTCAGGCGCACGGCGAGGCGCTCACGCAGGTGCTCGGCGCCTGGGAGCAGCGCGACGCGTCGAAGCTGCCCAGCGCTCAGGAACTGGGCCGCGCCGTCACGCCGGCGGTGCGCGGCCAGTGGTCGCAGGCCCTGGCCGCAGGCCCGACGGCCGCGGCCGACGATGCGGCCGAGGCCTTGCTGCGCCTCGAGATGGCGGCCGAAGTGCCAACGCCGGCCGAGCAGCTCGATGCACGCCGTGCGCTGCAGCTGAAGCTGCTGACCAAGCGCGGCGATCCGGCGCCGGTCCAGACCTGGGGGCAGGATGCCGGCAAGGTGCTCGCCGCTGCGCACGACGCGGCATCGGCGCGCCGGCTGCAGAACGCGCTCAAGGCCTTGCTGCGCAAATAAGGGGCAGGGCGCCTAGCGCTTGATGAAGAATTCGTCGAACAGGGCCACCAGTTCGGCGAATTCCGCGGCCAGCTGCGTGCGGTTCACGAAGTAGGCCTCGCAGGCCACGGCAAAGAACTCGCCGGGCGATTCGGCGGCGTAGGCATCGAGCCACGGCGGCTCGCCGCCGAAGCGCTCGGCCACGATGGTTTTCTCGCGGAAGGCGTCGTAGGCCGGCTGCAGCACAGCGAACCAGGCGGCGCGTGCATCGCGCGCCGACGAAGTGCCTGCGAAGCCGGCCTGCAGCGGCGGGCAGCCATCGGCGGCGCCGCCGCGCATGTCGATCTTGTGGGCGAACTCGTGGATCACGACGTTGTAGCCCGCGTCGCGCGTGACGCTGCTCGCGAGCACGTCCTGCCAGCTCAGCATCACCGGGCCGCGGTCCATGGCCTCGCCGGCCAGCACCTCTTCGTATTCATGCACCACGCCGGTCTCGTCGGTCGTCTTGCGGCGCGCCACGGCTTCGGAGGGATGCACCACGATGCCGACGAAATCGTCGTACCAGGTGAGGCCGCCTCTCAGGTGCAGCACCGGCAGCACCGCCTGCGCCGCCACCGCGAGCGCGACTTCGTCGGTGATGACGAAGCCGTGCGCGCCGTGGAATTCCTTGTCGCGCAGGAATTCCGCCGCGAGGCGGCGCAGGCGCTCCAGGTCGGCCGCCGGCCGCTCGGCGAGGAAGGGGTAGCGTGCCAGCGTGGCCTGCCAGGCAGGCTCGGGAATCGGGGGCGGGGCGCGCAGGTTGCGCAGCCAGCCGAACATCAGCGCAGATCGACGCGTTGCGCGCCGGCGCTCGAAAGACAGAGCAATTGGGCGCGCGCCGGGTGGGCTGTCAGGTCCCAGTCGCTCAGTACGATGCGCTCGAGCCCATCGCCGAGTGCATGTGTCGCGGGCCGGTGCGTGTGGCCGTGGACCAGCGTCGCCGCGCCGGCCTGCGCGAGCCATGCGCGCGCGGCATCCGCATCGACATCGGCCCAGACCATGCCGGGACTGCGCTTGCGGTCTTCGCTCTGCGTGCGCATCGAGCGGGCCAATGCGCGACGCTCGGCCAGCGGCCGTGCCAGAAAGGCGCTCCGCCAGGCAGGCGTTCGCACCTGGGCGCGGAATTGCAAGTACTCGGTGTCTTCCAGGCAGAGGAGGTCGCCGTGGCTCAGCAGCCAGCGCCGCTCATGCAGGACCAGCACGGTCGGATCGTCGAGCAGCGTCAGCTTGCACTGCGCCGCGAATGCTGCGCCGACCAGGAAGTCGCGGTTGCCGTGCATGAAGAAAACCGGCCGGCGCTCGGCCGCCGTGCGCAGCAACTCGGCGCATTGCGCTTCGAAGCCGGGTTCGGCCGCGGCATCGTCGCCGACCCAGACCTCGAACAGGTCGCCGAGGATGAAGATCGCATCGGCCGGCGTGGTTTGCAGATAGCCGCGCCAGGCGTCGAAAGTGGCCGCATCCGAGGCCTGCAGGTGGAGGTCGGAGAGGAGGTCGACCGTGTGCCACGCCGCAGGGGCCACGAGCTCGGCGAAAGCCGTCATCGATGGATCAGTCTTTGACGACGGCCTTCTCGATCACCACGTCTTCGAGCGGCACATCGTCGTGGAAGCCCTTGCGGCCGGTCTTCACGGCCTTGATCTTGTCGACCACTTCCTTGCCGCCGACGACCTTGCCGAACACCGCGTAGCCCCAGCCCTGCGCCGACGGCGCCGTGTGGTTCAGGAAGCCGTTGTCGGCCACGTTGATGAAGAACTGGGCGGTCGCCGAATGCGGTGCACTGGTGCGGGCCATGGCGACGGTGTAGTTGTCGTTCTTGAGGCCGTTGTTGGCCTCGTTCTGGACCTCGGCGCCGGTCGGCTTCTGCGTCATGCCCGGCTCGAAGCCGCCGCCCTGCACCATGAAGCCGGGGATGACGCGGTGGAACACGGTGTTGTCGTAGTGGCCCTTGGTCACGTAGGCGAGGAAGTTCTCGACCGTCTTCGGCGCCTTGTCCTGGTCGAGTTCGAGCGTGATCACGCCCTGGTCCTTGATGTGCAGTTCGACTTGGGGATTGCTCATTGGGTTGCTCCTTGGGTTACTTCGCCACGGTGGCGGACTGGATGGTGATGGTTTCGACCGGCACGTCCTGCATGCCGTTCTTGTTGCCCGTGCGCGCGGCGCGGATTTTGTCGACCACCTCGGTGCCCGCCACCACCTTGCCGAACACGGTGTAGCCGTAGCCGTCGGGGTTGGGTGCGTTGAGCATCGCGTTGTCCTTCACGTTGATGAAGAACTGCGAGGTGGCGGAGTTGGGGTTGCCGGTGCGCGCCATCGCGATCGTGTACTTGTCGTTCTTGAGGCCGTTGCCGGCCTCGAGCGGGATCGGCGCGCGCGTGGCTTTCTGCTGCAGGTCGGCCGTGAAGCCGCCGCCCTGGATCATGAAGCCGTCGATCACGCGATGGAACACCGTGCCGTCGTAGTGCTTGTCCTTGACGTACTGCAGAAAGTTCTCGACCGTCTTCGGCGCTTTGTCCGCCGCGAGTTCGACCACGATGTCGCCGGCCGAGGTGCTGAGCTTGACGCGCGGCGCGCTCTGCGCCCAGCTGGGGCTCGCGATGGCCAGGCTCGCGGCCAGGACGAGTGCCGTGCGGCGTGAAAGGACGTGCATGTTCAAGAGGACTCGCTTTCGAATGAAGAGCGCTGCGCCGTGCCGCTGCACGGGAGGCAGCGAGGGCCTATTTATTGACGAACGGGCTTGCGGATGACGCTGGTCGCGGGCGGCAGCGCGCCGGAGGTCGGCGTCGTGAAGAGCTGGCGGATCAGCGCGAGCTTCGGCGCCACGGTGGTGTTGCCGGCTTCGAGCTGTTGCGCGCGGCCATAGGACTGGCCGGCGAGGCGGGCGTAGACGTCGCCCAGGTTTTCGTGCGCGGTGGCATAGCTCGGGTTGAGCTTGATCGCCATTTCGAGCGCGGCACGGGCCTTGTCGAACTGGCTCTGGGCTGCGTACAGGGCCGCGAGGTTGTTGTAGGGCTCGGGCAGCTCGGGGAAATCCTGCGTGAGCTGGGTGAAGACCGCGGTCGCGTCGGCCTGCTTGCCCTGCTCGGTCAGGATCACGCCGCGCAGGAAGCGCATTTGCGGATCGCGCGGCTTGCCTGCGATGTAGGCATCGGCTTTTGCCAGCGCTTCTTGGGACTTGCCCTGACGCAGCAATGCGTTGACGTCGGCATAGTCGTCGGCTTGCGCCGCACCGGCGGCGAGCACGAACAGGAGGGCCGAAAGAATGCGTAGAACCATGGGGAAGGGGAGAGCGGCGTGCTTCATGAAGCCTCGAGAGATGGGGGCGCGGGCCTCGAAAACATCCGGAAAATATCCGGCGGCGGCCGTTTATACTGGGGTGGATTGTAGCCGAGGGGCCGCGTTCAACCCCTCGCTGCCACAGCATCCACACCCCTGAAAAACCCCTGTCGCCCGCCTGTATCGCATGGGTGCGAAGCGACGCGTTCCGAGCCTCATGAGTCTTCGCATCTACAACACGCTCTCGCGTGAGCTGGAGGAATTTTCTCCTTTGCAACCCGGCCGGGTGCGCATGTACGTGTGCGGAATGACGGTCTACGACTACTGCCACCTGGGCCATGCGCGCTCGATGATCGCCTTCGACGTGGTGCAGCGCTGGCTGAAGCAGTCGGGGTTCGAGGTCGACTACGTGCGCAACATCACCGACATCGACGACAAGATCATTCGTCGCGCGGTGGAGAACGGCGAGAGCATCCGGGCGCTCACTGACCGCATGATCGATGCGCTGCACGAGGATGCCGACGCCCTGGGCATCGAGCGGCCCACGCACGAACCGCGCGCCACGGAATTCATTCCGCAGATGCTGTCGATGATCGCCACGCTCGAGAAGAAAGGCCTGGCCTATCGCTCGACCAACGGCGACGTCAACTATGCGGTGCGCAAGTTCCCCGGCTACGGCAAGCTGAGCGGGAAGACGCTGGACGAGCTCCATGCCGGCGAGCGCGTGGCCGTGCTGGACGGCAAGGAAGACCCGCTCGACCCCGTCCTGTGGAAGAGCGCCAAGCCCGCCGAGCCCGACGAGGTCAAGTGGTCCAGCGACTACGGCGCGGGCCGTCCCGGCTGGCACATCGAGTGCTCGGCCATGGCCTGCCAATTGCTCGGCGAGACGGTCGACATCCACGGCGGCGGCATGGACCTGCAGTTCCCCCATCACGAAAATGAAATCGCGCAGAGCGAGGGCGCAAGCGGCAAGCCATTGGCCCGCGTCTGGATGCACAACGGCTTCATCAACATCGACGACGAGAAGATGTCCAAGAGCCTGGGCAACTTCTTCCTGATCCGCGACGTGCTCAAGCAGTACGACGCCGAGACCGTGCGCTTCTTCGTCGTGCGCGCGCACTACCGCAGCCCGCTCAACTACAGCGACGTGCACCTCGACGATGCGCGCGCCTCGCTCAAGCGGCTCTACACGGCGCTGCACCTGGTGGCGCCGGCAGCGGTCGCGATCGACTGGCTGGAGTCCTACGCCGCGCGCTTCAAGGCAGCGATGGACGAGGACTTCGGCACGCCCGAAGCGGTGGCCGTTCTTTTCGACCTGGCCGGCGAGGTGAACCGCACGCGCTCGGCCGAGGCTGCCGGGCTGCTGAAGGCGCTGGGCGGCTGCATCGGCCTGCTGCAGGCCGATCCGCAGCAATTCCTGCAGGCCGGCAGCACGCTCGACGATGCCTCGATCCAGGTCCTGATCGCACAGCGCGCCGAAGCCAAGGCGGCAAAGAACTTCGCGCAGGCCGACCGCATCCGCAACGATCTGCTCGCCCAGGGCATCGTGCTGAAGGACTCGCCGACCGGTACGACGTGGACCGTGTCCAAGTAAGGGGTCGAGAAGAAAAAATGCCTGCCGCCAAGAAACCGACCATCGAGGTCTTCACCCCCGACTACTGGGAAGAAGCCTGCAAGCACCTGGCCAAGAAAGACCGCGTCATGAAGCGGCTGATCCCGCAGTTCGGCGACGCCTGCCTGGAGTCGCGCGGCGACGCCTTCACCACGCTGGCGCGCAGCATCGTCGGCCAGCAGATCTCGGTGAAGGCGGCGCAGTCCGTCTGGGACCGCTTCGCCGAGCTGCCGCGCAGGATGACGCCGGCCAACGTGCTGAAACTCAAGGTCGACGACATGCGTGCCGCCGGCTTGTCGGCGCGCAAGATCGAGTACCTGGTCGACCTGGCCTTGCACTTCGATGCGGGCGTGGTGCACGTCGACGCCTGGGAAGACATGTCCGACGAGATGATCGTCGCCGAGCTGGTCGCGATCCGCGGGATCGGACGCTGGACCGCCGAGATGTTCCTCATCTTCCACCTGATGCGACCCAACGTGCTGCCGCTGGACGACATCGGGCTGATCAACGGCATCAGCCAGAGCTATTTCTCGGGCGACCCGGTGAGCCGCAGCGATGCCCGCGAGGTCGCTGTGGCCTGGGCACCGTATTGCAGCGTCGCGACTTGGTATATTTGGCGATCGCTCGACCCGCTACCGGTCGCATACTGACAACAGGAGAAGACGTTGGCGAAACGAACCTTCCTCGACTTCGAGCAACCCGTTGCGGAGCTCGAATCCAAGATCGAAGAACTGCGCTATGTACAGACCGAATCGGCGGTCGACATTTCGGAAGAGATCGATCAGCTCGGCAAGAAGAGCCTGCAGCTCACCAAGGAAATCTACAGCGACCTGACGCCCTGGCAGATCACCAAGATCGCGCGGCATCCGGAACGGCCCTACACGCTCGACTACGTGGGCGAGATCTTCACCGACTTCGTCGAACTGCACGGCGACCGCCACTTTGCGGACGATCTTTCGATCGTCGGCGGCCTGGCGCGCTTCAACGGCACGCCCTGCATGGTGTTGGGCCACCAGAAGGGCCGCGACACCAAGGAGCGGACCGCGCGCAACTTCGGCATGAGCAAGCCCGAGGGCTACCGCAAGGCGCTCAGGCTCATGAAGACCGCCGAAAAATTCAAGCTGCCGGTGTTCACCTTCGTCGACACGCCGGGCGCTTACCCGGGCATCGATGCCGAGGAGCGCGGCCAGTCCGAAGCCATCGGCCGCAACATCTTCGAGATGGCGCAGCTCGAGGTGCCGGTCATCGTGACCATCATCGGCGAGGGCGGTTCCGGCGGTGCGCTCGCCATCTCGGTCGGCGATCAGCTCCTGATGCTGCAGTACTCCATCTACTCGGTGATCAGCCCCGAAGGCTGCGCCTCGATCCTCTGGAAGACCAGCGACAAGGCACAGGAAGCGGCCGATGCGCTCGGCATCACCGCGCACCGGCTCAAGGCCCTGGGCCTGGTCGACAAGATCGTCAACGAGCCGGTCGGCGGCGCGCATCGCGACCATCGGCAGATGGCGGCCTTCCTCAAGCGTGCCCTCAACGACGCCTTCCGCCAGGTCAGCGACCTGAAGCCGAAGGAACTGCTCGACCGCCGCTACGAGCGCTTGCAGAGCTACGGCCGCTTCGCCGACACCAAGGCCGAAAGCGCCAAGTAGGCATCGCGCGGGCAATTGCCCGCCTGCCGCACCCCATGGAGAATCCTGCCGCCCCAGCGCTCGCGTCCTGGGTGGCGCCCTTGCCGCTGGGCATCGCTTACAGCGGCGGCGCCGATTCCACGGCGCTGCTGCATGCCGCGGCGCAGCGCTGGCCCGGACAGATCCAGGCGCTGCACGTGCATCACGGCCTGCAGCAGGCGGCCGACGACTTCGAGGACCATTGTGCCGCCACGTGCAGCGCGCTGGGCGTGCCGCTGCACGTGGGCCGTGTCGATGCCCGGCATGCGCCCGGCGAGAGCCCTGAAGACGCGGCGCGCCGGGCGCGCTACGCGACGCTGGCGGCGCTGGCCCAGGCCCATGGCCTGCGGCATGTCGCGCTGGCCCAGCATGCCGACGACCAGGTCGAGACGATGCTCATCGCGCTCAGCCGAGGTGCCGGCCTCGACGGGTTGGCCGGCATGCCGCGGCAGATCGAGCGGCATGGCGTCGACTTCCACCGACCGCTGCTCGATGTGCATGCGAGCGCGCTGCGCGAGTGGATCGCCGCCAGCGGCGTCGCGCACATCGACGACCCGAGCAACGCCGACCTGCGCTACACGCGCAACCGCATCCGGCTGCAGGTGCTGCCGGCGCTTGCCGCGGCGCTGCCGCAATTTCACGAAACATTCGCGCGCTCGGCACGCAACGCGGCCAAGGCGTCGGGCCTGCTGACCGAGGTCGCCGCCGGGGACATCGCGGCCGCGGGCTCGCCGCCTGCGCTGGCCGCCTTGCGTGCATTGCCGCGCGAACGTCTCGCCAACGCCCTGCGCCACTGGCTCAAGCGCGATCACGGCGCGGTGCCCAGCGAGGCCCAGCTCGAGCAGCTGCTCGACCAGATCGAGGCCTGCAGCACGCGCGGCCACCGCATCCGCCTCAAGGTTGCCGACGGTTACGTCCTGCGCGAAGGCGAGTCTCTGCGTTGGTACAATGCCCGTCCCCTGCCGTAGCCCGCAGCCCTCGCGCTGAATGGCCCGCGGCGGGACACGGATGCCGTCATCGCGGTATCCGAATCCTTCTGTCCTGACTTCACCCATGGCATTGATCGTTCACAAATACGGCGGCACGTCGATGGGCTCGACCGAGCGCATCCGGAATGTCGCCAAGCGCGTCGCCAAGTGGGCACGCGCCGGCCACCAGATGGTGGTGGTGCCGAGCGCGATGAGCGGCGAAACCAACCGCCTGCTCGGCCTCGCCAAAGAGCTGGCCCCGCCCAAACCCGGCGACGACCACAACCGCGAGCTCGACATGCTGGCTTCCACCGGCGAGCAGGCTTCGTCGGCGCTGCTGGCGATCGCGCTGCAGGCCGAGGGCATGCAGGCGGTCAGCTACGCCGGCTGGCAGGTTCAGGTCAAGACCGACAGCGCCTTCACCAAGGCCCGCATCGAAAGCATCGACGACGAGCGCGTGCGCGCCGACCTCGACGCCGGCAAGGTGGTTGTCGTCACCGGCTTCCAGGGCGTCGACGAGGCGGGCAACATCACCACGCTGGGGCGCGGCGGCAGCGACACCTCGGCGGTCGCGATCGCGGCGGCGATGAAGGCGCACGAGTGCCTGATCTACACCGATGTCGACGGCGTCTACACCACCGACCCGCGCGTCGAACCCGACGCGCGCCGGCTGACCACCGTGAGCTTCGAAGAAATGCTCGAGATGGCGAGCCTGGGCTCCAAGGTGCTGCAGATCCGCTCGGTCGAGTTTGCCGGCAAGTACCAGGTGCCGCTGCGCGTGCTGTCGAGCTTCACGCCGTGGGACATCGACATCAAGGAAGAAGCTCGCTCCGGCACCCTGATCACATTCGAGGAAGACGAAAACATGGAACAAGCCGTCGTATCCGGCATCGCTTTCAACCGCGACGAAGCCAAGATCTCCGTGCTCGGCGTGCCCGACAAGCCGGGCATCGCGTACCACATCCTCGGCGCCATCGCCGATGCGAACATCGAGGTCGACGTCATCATCCAGAACCTGAGCAAGGACGGACGCACCGACTTCAGCTTCACCGTGCACCGCAACGACTATGCGAAGGCGGTCGATCTGCTCAGGGCCAAGGTGCTGCCGACCCTGGGCGCCGCCGACATCGTCGGCGACACCAAGATCTGCAAGGTCAGCATCGTCGGCATCGGCATGCGCAGCCACGTCGGCGTGGCGAGCAAGATGTTCCGCGTGCTGAGCGAGGAGGGCATCAACATCCAGATGATCTCGACCAGCGAGATCAAGACCTCGGTGGTGATCGACGAAAAGTACATGGAGCTCGCAGTGCGCGCGCTCCACAAGGCCTTCGATCTCGATCAACCGGCCGCCTAAGCTGGCATAATTGCGGCTTCCAGGAACTGTGACCGAGTGGCCGAAGGTGCTCCCCTGCTAAGGGAGTATGGGGTGTAGAGCCTCATCGAGGGTTCGAATCCCTCCGGTTCCGCCAGATAGCTAGTAAAGACGGCCCTTCGCGGGCCGTTTTGCTTTTGTACGCCCTTCATACCCGCCTCTCCGCTGGCGGGGGATCCCCCGAAGAATAGGGCACTACTTCTTCGGCGACATCTTTGGAAGCTGGGGCGGAAGCCGCTCGGGCGCGCGCACCGTTTCTGTTCGGGTAGTGTTATCCGACGCCGCCTCGTTCCTCACCCCCAAACCCTCAAGCCACCGAAGAACGGCCGGCGTCTGTTGCGATCCCATGTACTTGACCATGCACACGATCGATGGATGGTGAAGACATGGGACGGCGCCCGTCTCTAGCCTCGATAGCGTTGAGTGCCGAGCATGCGGTCACCGCATATACGCGTAAGTCGGCACCGGCCAGGTGAAAGCCTGACGAGCCGACCGCGATGGGGAAGGTGTCTTCAAAGCCCGCTGACTGCGGGCTTTGCTGTTTTTGGTTGCGCCTCGTTTCTCCATCCAGTTGAGGAGGCGGCTGATGGTTCGGCGATATCAGACCTGACTCTCGGGAAATGGCCATCGGGTCAGTGGGCGCATTGGGCAGCGGCGACGTTCTGCCGAGACGCGAGTTCAAGCGCTGATCTTGGCGTCATGGCGGCCGTACCGATTGGCGTCGCGCGGCGAGATGCGCTGGCCGTAGGGCTGGTGTGACAGGCGCGTCGATCGCGGCGAGGCGGACCTTCACCTGCTCATACGAGCCAAGCGATCCACAGCGGGCCGTGAGGGTGTCGCCGTCACTTGTGCCGACGACTGGGCAGGTTCGGGGCTGGGCTTGACCGGCAAAGGGAAGGGCAAGAAGCAGGCAGAGGAGAGCGCGGAGCACTGGGAAAAGCGGCCCATGTCAGGGCGAGGGAAAGAGAACGGGCGAGATGATAAGAGGGTAAGAGGGCGTCAGGCCTCGCGTTCCTCGATCCAGTGAGTGCCGGCGCCGTAGGTCTCGTTGCCGGCCGCCATGACCTGTTCAAGGGTCCATCGGTTGCCGGGCGTATCGGGGTGCCACAGCCCTCCGCCCGGGTGAACCGGCACGCCTTCAACGGTGAGCTGCTCATCGTCTTTAGCGATCCCATCGGAACAGCGTAGTCGGATCTCTTTCATCGGAGCCTCGCTTTTGGTCAACTGTCGCACGCCCGTGCATGCTTCGTACAGGTGGCCTTCCCGGGTGCTCCGCTACCGCATCCCGCGACGATGCAGGGGTGCACGCCGCTGGTGGATTGCAGGCGGTCCTCCCGCGAGGACTTGGGCGGCCCACTCCATTGGCACTAGCAGACATGCCAAAGCTGAATCCGGTATTCAGCTTGCCTTCACAAGCGCCACCTAGAGTGGCGCCATGCCGACCACGCGCCTTCGCGGCTTCATGCTCGTATGAAGGCGCTGAATCTTGCCCTGCTTCAATGGATTGCGGCGGGCTACGAGCCCAGCCCGTGGCTTCTGCCCGTGGCGTCGGCCATCGCGCTGGGCGGGGCCTGGGCCGGCATGGCCCTCATGGGATGGGCCGCCTGGCGGCGGCCGTCGGAACGCGGCTACGTGATGGCGACGCTGGCCTTTGCGGTGGCCACCGCGGTGATCGCGCATGCCATCGCCACGGCGCTGAATCTACCGCGTCCTTTCATGCTGGGATTGAGCCCGGCCTACATTGCCCATGGCGCGCGCGGATCGCTGCCGAGTGCGCACGCTGCGGTGATGTTCACGGTTGCGCTGGTGTTTCTGCTGCGTCCCCGGCTTTGGGATCTGGGCATCGGCGTGGCGGCCGTGGCCGCGATCACCGGCTGGGCACGTGTCTACGTCGGGGTTCATTTCCCGGCCGACATCGTGGCCGGGCTCTTGCTGGCCGTCGTGATGGCGGGCATCTTTCTCGGGGTGCGGCGTTGGTATCGGCGCCATGTCGCACCGAGGATTACCCGCGACGACCTGCACGCGCGGGCGCCAGCCTTCGACGCCGACCCTCAACGACGCGCATGATGCTTGACCAGCCATGGCCTGGCTGGGTATCGGCGGAGGGACCCACATGCTGCGCAACGACGTCTGTGGATGGATGATCGAGGAGACATGAGTTCCCCCTTGCTCTCCATCCGCGGGCTGCACTCCGCCTTCGGCGGCCCCTTCGATATGGAGATCGGCCATGGCGAATGCGTGGCCGTCCTCGGCAAGTCGGGCTCCGGGAAGAGCGTGCTGCTGCGCCTGATTGCCGACATGGACCCGGGCACCGGCGAGGTCGAGCTCGAAGGGCGCAGCCGCGACAGCTGGCCCGCGCCCGAATGGCGGCGGCGCGTGGTCTACCAGGCGGCCGAGCCGGCCTGGTGGGCGCCGGACGCCGCGGCGCATTTCCGTTCGGGCGATGCGGCGCTGATCCATGCGCTGCTGCCAACGCTGGATCTCGCGCTCGACGTGCTTCGCGTCGACATCGCAAGGCTGTCGACCGGCGAGCGCCAGCGGCTGGCGCTCGTGCGTTCGCTGGCCCGCGCGCCCCGGGTGCTGCTGCTCGACGAGCCCACCGCCTCGCTCGATCCCGCCTCGGCCTCGGCCATGGAGGCCCTGCTTCGCAACCGCCTCGATGCCGGCCTGGCCATTCTCCTGGTCACGCATTCGCGCGAGCAGGCCGGGCGAATGAGCCGGCGTGCCTTCGAGATGATCGAGGGGAAGCTGCATCCGCTATGAGCCGCCGGGCCGTTCCCAAGGCGAATACCGTAGCGCGCAGCGCGGAGGTTATCCAATGAGCGTCGTCCACCTCGATATCGTGGACGTCGCGCTGGCCGCGCTGCTCGTACTCGTCAATGCAGGCGCATCGCTCGTGCTGCGCTTGCGGCTGCACTGGCCCATGCTGTGGGCGGCGCTGCGGATGATGGTTCAGCTGCTGCTCGTGGGCCTGGTGCTGCGGCTCGTGTTCGGCGCGGCATCGGCCGCCGCCACGCTGGCGATCGTCGTGCTGATGATCCTGGCCGCGGCGCGCGAGGTGGCCGTCCGGCCGAGGCAAAGGCTCCAGGGCGGCGGCAACTACCGCATCGGCGCGCTGGTGGTGACGCTGTCGAGCGTGGCGACCGTGGTGCTGGCGCTGGCGACCGCGATCAGACCCGAGCCCTGGTACGACCCGCGCTACGCCATTCCCCTGATGGGCATCGTGCTGGGCAGCGTGCTGAACTCGGCCAGCCTCGGGCTGGACAGCTTCTTCGGCGAGGTGGCGGCGCGCCGCGCAGCGATCGAGGCACAGCTGGCGCTGGGCGCCACCAGCCGCGAGGCAACGAGGCTATCCCGGCCGCGCGGCGAGCATGCCATCGGCAATGCGCTGCGCGGTGTTGATGGAATCCGTGAGGCCCAGGTGCCCGTGGCCGACCGCGAGCCACAGGCCGGGCCGGCCGGCTGCCGGGCCGATGACCGGCACCGAATCGGGCATGCAGGGCCGGTGGCCCATCCACTGCGTGGACGACAGCGCCTCGAGCCCGCCGAAGGTCTCGCGTGCAATGCGCTCGAGGATCGCGGCGCGGCGCGGTTCGGGCGGGCTCGCGAGGCCGCCGAACTCCACCGTGCCGCCCACGCGCAGGCCGTCTTCCATCGGCGTGACGAAGATCTTGCGGTCGGCCAGGATCACGGTGCGCGAGACGGTGTCGCGACCGCCGTCGAACTGCACGTGGTAGCCGCGCTGGCTTTCGAGTGCGAGCCGCACGCCGAGGGGGTCCAGCAGCCGGCGCGCCCACGCGCCGGCGGCCACCACGACCCGATCGAAGGTGTTGGCCGCGGCATCGGCCTCGGCGGCCGTGCGCAGTTGCCAGCGCCCGTCGGCCAGCGGCGTCATCGCCTGCACCTCGTCGCGCCGCTGTTGGCCGCCGCGCCTGGCGAAGCCGCGCACCATCGCCTGCACGTAGCGGAAGGGATTGACGATGGTCGCGTGGTCGGCCATGAAGACGCCGACCTGGTAGCGCTCGCCCACGCGCGGCTCGAGCGCCAGGATGCCGGCGCGGTCGAGTTGCTGAAACTGGTAGCCGTAGTACCTGCGCATGCGCCAGGTGCCGGCGTCCTTGGCCAGCGCCCGCGCGTCGGGATAGAGATGCAGATGTCCGCGGCGCACGAACAACTCGGGCACGCCCAGCTCGCGCGCAAGCTGGGCGTGGCGGTCGACGGCGCCCGCGTGCAGCGCGGCCAGCTTGGCGGCCGAGAGCGCGACGCGCGAGGGCTGCGCGGAGGCGACGAAGCGCAGCAGCCAGGGCAGCGCCGTCGGCAGGTAGCGCATCGGAAGGTGCAGCGGGCTTTCCTCGTCCAGCAGCATGCCGGGTACCGAGGACAGAATCCCCGGCATCGCGAGCGGCGCCAGCGAGCCCGGGCTGATGGCGCCCGAGTTGCCGTAGCTGCAGCCGCGCCCGGGCTCGTCGCGATCGATCAGCGTGACCGCGGCGCCGCGCTTCTGCAGCGCGAGCGCAATGCAGCTGCCGACGACGCCTGCACCGACGACCGCGACGGCGAGCTGCGTTTCACGCACCGGCACGTCCGGCATCGGCAGCGGCGCCGGATCGTCGGCGCTGCAGCGCGTGCGCCGCGGCGCCGGGCAGGGCGGCGGCGAGCAGGAAGGCGGTCAAAAGGGAACGTCGCAACATCGAGGATTCGTGAATCGCGCACTGTATTACCTGTCATATTGTTTATCAATATGTGATATCGCAATGCAATAATGCGCGATCGATCTCGAGGCAAGCATGTCCCAAGCCAGATCCACTGCTGCAGCGGCCGCCCGCAAGGCGCGCAAGGCCGGCGCCGGGCTCGAAAGCCCGCTCTTCATGGGTTCGGTCGCCAAGTGCTTCCAGGTGCTGGAGGCGCTCAACGCCGCCGGGCGCGCGGTGGCGTTGACGGAACTGTCAGCCATTGCGCAGATGGACCGCAGCGCGGTGCAGCGCATCACGCACACGCTGCACGCGCTGGGCTACCTGCGCCAGCATCCCGTCACGCGGGCCTTCACGCTCTCAGGTCGGATGCTCGAGTTCGGCCACACCGTGCTGGCGACGGACCGCCTGCGCGACAAGGTGACGCCGCATCTCGATGCGCTGAACCGCAAGACCGGCGAAACCGTGAACCTGATGGAGCTGGAAGGCCAGGAGATCGTCTATGTCGCGCGTTTCCCGAGCCTGCACGCGGTCAGCGTCGACCTGCACGTGGGTTCGCGCCTGCCGGCCTTCTGCAGCGCTGCCGGCCGCGCGATCCTGGCGCAGCTCGACGAAGAGGCGGCGCTCGCGATACTGGCGGCGGCCAAGCGAACGCCAATGACCAAGCGCACCGTGACCGATCTACCGGGGTTGCGCGCAGTGCTCGCGAAAGTGCGCGAACTCGGCTATGCGCTGAATGACCAGGAAGCCTTTGTAGGCGACATCTCGATCGCGGCGCCGCTCGTGAACCGCGCGGGCGAGCCGGTCGGCGCCGTCAACATCGCGGTGCCTTCGCCGCGCTGGCTGCTGGCGGACGTGCTGCGCCGCCTGGTTCCGGATCTCATGAAGACCGCGCGCGCCATCAATGACGAGCTGACCGATCTTTGATGACAGCCGGCAGCGCTCCGGCTGTGGCGGAGGTCAGCGCGAGGGCGCGTCCTTGCAGTCGTCGAGCAGGGCGATCGACTGTTCGACCCGGTGCGCGATCTCGTCGTGCAGCGCCTTCGGCTCCCTGCTGGTTGCCGTGAGGAGCAGCATGCCGGTGCCAAGGGCCGCAAGAAGGCCCGTGAGCAGCTCTGAGTAGGTCAAGACGTCCATCTTTGTCCTTGGCGTTAGTGATGGCCCGGAATCGAGCGAGCGCGAAGTCTCCCACCGGGCCCCAGCCCCTTCAATACGCCATTTGGGGGAGGTGGCTACTGAACGACCAGCCCGTCCAGGGCCGGATCGGCGGCCGGCGCCTTGAGCTTCATCTCGCGCAGGGTCTTCACAAGCAGCTGCGCGATCATCAGGTTTCGATGGCGCTTGCTGTCGGCCGGCACCACGTGCCAGGGCGCGTGGGCGCTGGAGGTGGCGGCCAGCGCCTGTTCGTAGGCACGCTGGTAGTCGTCCCACTTCTTGCGCGCGTCCAGGTCGCCCAGCTTGAATTTCCAGCGCTTGTCGGGCTCGTCGATGCGCGCCTGCAGGCGTTCGCGCTGCACTTCCTTGCTGATGTGCAGCATGCACTTGACGATCACCGTGCCGGTCTCGGCGAGCAGTCGCTCGAAGTCGTTGATCTGCGCGTGGCGGCGCTGAATCTCGGCCTTGTCGATCCAGCCTTCGACCACCGGCACCAGCACGTCTTCGTAGTGGCTGCGGTTCCACACCATGATCTCGCCGTTGCGCGGTACCGCGGCGTGGCAACGCCACAGGTAGTCGTGTGCGCGTTCCTCTTCGCTCGGCACCTTGAAGGCCGTCACCCGCACGCCGAGCGGCGAGGTGCGCGAGAACACCCAGCGGATGGTGCCGTCCTTGCCGCTGGTGTCCATGCCTTGCAGCACCAGCAGCAGCTTGCGTCGGCCCTCGGCATGCAGCAGGTTCTGCAGCTCGTCGAGTTCGACCGCCAGCGCATCGAGCCGCTCGCGCTGCGTGTCCTCGTGCCCTTCGATGAAAGTCGTATCGGCGGAATCGATGGCGGCGAACTTGAACTTGCTGCCGACGCGGTACTTCTTGAAGCTGGGCATGCGCAGGTACTCCTCTCGGAAACGACAAGCCCGAGAGGGTACGCGATGTTCAACTGTCGTCGGGATCCAGCGATGCGCTCCAGCGGCTGTCCCAGTCGACGCGGCGCGCCTGGTCGAGCTCGCGCCGGTCGCGCTTGGTGGGCCGCCCCTGTTCGATGCTGAGCGCCGGCTCGCTGCCCATGCGGCGCTGCTCGCGCGCGGCCGCCTGCGCCGCCAGGCTCTCGGGCGTTTCTTCGTAGAGCTGCTGCGCCACCGGCGCCGGGCCGCGCTGGCCACTGAGGCCGCGCACCAGGACGATGCGCGTCAGGGCGCCGAGCCGCATCGCCACCGTGTCGCCCACCTTCACCTCGCGCGAGGCCTTGGCCACGTCGCCGTTGACCTGCACGCGGTTCTTTGCGATCTCTTCGGCCGCGAGCGAGCGGGTCTTGAAGAAGCGTGCGGCCCAGAGCCACTTGTCGATGCGAAGTCGATCCATGTGCTTCAAGTATCGCGCGCCAGCGGGAGATGCACGACGGCATCCAGCCCGACATGCTGTCCGCTGGCTTCCCGGTTGTCGAGTGCGATGCGCCCGTCCAGCGCGAGCACGATTTCGCGGCAGATCGCCAGCCCGAGTCCGGAGCCGCTGGCCAGGTCGCCGGCCGCGAAGGGCGCGAAGAGGCGCTGCCGCAATTCGTCGGAGATGCCGGGTCCGTCGTCGCACACGCCGAGCACCGCCATCTCGCCCTCGGCATGCACGCGGACCGCGAGCGCGCCGCCGCGGGGGCTGTGCTTGATGGCGTTGTGCAGCAGGTTGCGCGCGAGTTCCTGCAGCATCCAGCGGTGCGCGCGCACCCATACCGGCGCCGCGTCGACCGAGAGCTCGAAGTCGAGTGCCTTGTCCGCCAGCAGCGGCGACAGGTCGAGCGCCACCTGGCGCACCGCCTCGCCGAGCTCCAGCGTCGCCGACTCGGGCTGCTGCCGCAACTGCTCCACCTTGGCGAGCGAGAGCATCTGGTTGGCAAGCAGGGTCGCGCGCTCCACTGTTTCGCTGATCTCGCCCAGCGCCTGCGCGGTCGGCACGTCGCCGCGGCGCGCCGACTGCACCTGGGCCTTGAGCACGGCCAGCGGCGTGCGCAGCTGGTGCGCGCTGTCGCGCACGAAACGCTTCTGGTGGTCCAGGAGCCGCTGCAGCCGACCCATGACCCGGGTGGTGGCGTCGACCAGCGGGCGCAGCTCGCGCGGCGCATCGGGTGCGTCGATCGGCGAGAGGTCGTCGGCGGCCCGGGCCTCGATGGCTTCGCCCAGCTCGCGCACCGGCCGGGTCGCGCGCTGCACCACGAACACGGTGACCCCCGCGATCACGCCCAGCAGCACCAGCTGGCGCCAGAGCGTGTCGATGAGCAGCTTGCGCGCCAGCGTCTCGCGCAGCTCCAACGTCTCGGCCACCTGAACCACGGCCATGCCGCGCCCGCGCGCGCTTGCCACCGGCTGCAGCAGCACCGCCACGCGCACCGGCTGCTCGCGGAAGCGTGCATCGTAGAAGTCCACCAGCGCCGCATAAGGCGGCCGGTCCGGCAGCTTGCCGCGCCAGAAGGGAAGTTCGGCAAAGCCCGAGATCATTTCGCCGTCCTGCGCCGACACGCGGTAGAACATGCGGCTCTTGTTGTCGGCCTCGAAGGCTTCGAGCGCGGAGTAGGGGACGATGGCGCGCAGCGACGCGGCCTCGTCATAGCCCTCCACATCGAGCTGCTCGCCGATGGTCTTGGCCGAGGCGAGCAGCGTGCGGTCATAGGCGGTGGTCGCGGCCGCAAGGCTCTGGCGGTAGAGGCTCACGCTGTTGATCACGATGAACAGCGCGACCGGCGCCAGGATGCCGACCAGCAGCCTGGCGCGCAGCGAGAAGGGCCGGATCATCGTTCTTCGCGCAGCAGATAGCCCAGGCCGCGCAGCGTCATCAAGGCGGCGCCGGTGCCGGCCAGCTTCTTGCGCAGCCGGTAGACGACGACCTCGATCGCTTCGTACTGCACGTCCGTCTCACCGGGAAAGACCAGCTCGAACAGGCGTTCCTTGCTGACCGCGTGACCCGGCTTGACCATCAGCGCCTTGAGCAGCGCGAGCTCGCGCGGCGTGAGCTCGAGCACCTCGGCGCGGTGGTAGATGGCGCCGCTGTCGGCTTCGTAGCGCAATCCGCCGACCTGCAGCTGGGTCAAGGCCTCGGGCCCAGCGCTCCGGTGGCGCCGGTGCAGGGCGCGGATGCGCGCTTCGAGTTCGTCGAGGTCGAAGGGCTTGGGCAGGTAGTCGTCGGCGCCTGCGTTGAGGCCGACGACGCGGTCGCCGACCGTGCCGCGCGCGGTCAGGAGCAGCACCGGCGTGCGCAGGCCTTCGGCACGCGCCTGCGCCAGCACCTGCAGGCCGTCCAGCGTGGGCAGGCTGAGGTCGAGCGCCACCACGTCGGGCTCGAGGGCGCGCCATTGCGCGAGCGCCTCCGCGCCGTCGCCGCAAAGACGCACGTCGATCATGCGGCGCCCGAGCGTGCGCTGCAGCGTGGTTTGCATCGACGGATCGTCTTCGACTAGCAGCAGCTTCATGGCCGGAATTTCGGTGTTTACCCCAGTGTGCCGGACAGCCAACTGACAGCGGGGCGGCGCATCATAGCGGGCGTTCAGCTTCCTAGATCCAAGGAGACATGCATGCGTCGAGATACCTTTCTGAAGTCCCTGGCCGCCCTGGCCGCCACCGGTGCCTTGCCACTCTCGGCTTGGGCCGGCCCCAACGTCAAGATGATGATCCCGGCCAATCCTGGCGGCGGTTGGGACACCACGGGCCGTGCGCTGGGCAAGGCGATGACCGACAGCAAGCTCGCCGACACGGTCACCTACGACAACAAGGGCGGCGCCGCCGGTGCGCTCGGCCTGGCCCAGTTCGTCAACGGCTCCAAGGGCGACCCGAATGCGCTGATGGTGATGGGCGCCGTGATGCTGGGTGGCATCATCACCGGCAAGCCGCCGGTCAACCTCTCGCAGGCCACGCCGATCGCGCGCATCACGAGCGAGTACAACGTGTTCGTGCTGCCGGCGAGTTCGCCGCTGAAGACCATGAAGGATGTGGTCGAGCAGCTCAAGAAGGACCCGGGCAGCGTCAAGTGGGGCGGCGGTTCGCGCGGCTCCACCGAGCACATCGCCGCGGCCATGATCGCGCAGAAGGTCGGCGTCGATCCGTCCAAGATCAACTACGTCGCCTTCCGCGGCGGCGGCGAAGCCACGGCGGCCATCCTGGGCGGCAACGTCACCGTCGGCGGCAGCGGCTACAGCGAGTTCGCCGAATACATCAAGACGGGCAAGATGCGCGCCATCGCCGTCACCTCCGGCACGCGCCTGCCCGGCAGCACCGTGCCGACGCTCAAGGAGCAAGGCATCGACGTCGAGATCGGCAACTGGCGCGGCGTCTACGGCGCGCCCGGCATCACGGCCGAGCAGCGCAAGGCGTTGACCGACCTGGTGCTGGCGGCGATCAAGACGCCGACCTGGGCCGAGGCCATGAAGAAGAACGACTGGACGCCGGCCGTCCTGTCGGGCGAGGCCTTCGCCAAGTTCGTGGACGACGAGTTCGCGAGCCTGCGCGCGACCATGATCAAGTCCGGCATGGTCTGAGCGCGCATTCGCGAAAGCGCGGGAGCACGCCCGGCGGCGTGCTCCTTTCTTCCTTGACCAACGCGAGGTCCAGAACAATGTCCAACATCGACCCCCTCTCGAGCGGATACGCGTCGCTCGAGCCCCAATCGCCGCCGTCTGCCGTCTGGCCGCAGACGCTGGTCGGCGTCGGCATCCTTCTCACCGGCCTGGCGCTCGGCTTCGGCGCGATCGGCATCTCGTCCGAGGCCGGCTACGGCGGCGTCGGCCCCAACTTCCTGCCCTGGCTGGTGTCGGTCGCGCTCACGGTGTGCGGCGCCTGGATCATCTGGGAGTCGCGCACCGGCGGTTTCCGCGAGATGGATGCGCCTTCCGGTGCGGTGCAGACCTACTGGAGCGGCTTCGCCTGGGTGACGGCCGGGTTGCTGCTCAACGCGGCGCTGATCACCACCATCGGCTTCATCCTGAGCTGCACGCTGTGCTACCTGTTGGCCGTGCAGGGCCTGCGGCGCGCGAGCGGCCAGGCGGCCGTCAATGCGCCGCGCACCTGGACCACCGACATCGTGACCGGCCTGCTGATCTCGGCACCGGTGTTCTGGCTCTTCACCAAGTTCCTGGCGATCAACCTGCCGGGCCTGACGACCACGGGATGGCTCTGACATGGACATCTTCAATGCATTGATGCAGGGCTTCGCGCTCGCGATCACGCCCGTCAACCTGCTCTGGTGCCTGGTGGGTTGTGCCCTCGGCACGGCCGTCGGCGTGCTGCCCGGCATCGGCCCCGCGGTGGCAGTGGCGATGCTGCTGCCGATCACCGGCAAGGTCGACATCACGGCCTCGATGATCTTCTTCTCAGGCATCTACTACGGCGCCATGTACGGCGGCTCGACCACCTCCATCCTGCTCAACACGCCGGGGGAAACGGCGAGCATGGTGACGGCGATGGAGGGCAACAAGATGGCCAAGAGCGGCCGCGCCGGCGCCGCGCTGGCCACCGCTGCCATCGGCTCCTTCGTGGCCGGCAGCATCGCCACCGTGGTCGTCACGCTGTTCGCGCCCTTCGTGGCCGACTTCGCCGTCCAGCTCGGGCCGCCCGAATATTTCCTCTTGATGGTGCTGGCCTTCACGACCGTGAGCGCCGTGCTCGGCAAGAGCACGCTGCGCGGCATGACGGCGCTCTTCATCGGCCTCGCAGCCGGCTGCATCGGGCTCGATCAGATTTCCGGCCAGGGGCGCTACACCGGCGGCATTCCCGAGCTGCTCGACGGCATCGAGATCGTGCTGGTCGCGGTCGGCCTGTTCGCGGTGGCCGAGGTGCTCTATGCGGTGCTATACGAAGGCCGCGTGGTCGAAAGCCAGAACAAGCTGAGCCGCGTGCACATGACGGCGCGCGACTGGAAGCGCTCGATCCCGGCCTGGCTGCGCGGCACCGCGATCGGCGCGCCCTTCGGCTGTATTCCGGCCGGCGGCACCGAGATCCCGACCTTCCTCAGCTACGCGACCGAGAAGAAGCTGGCCAAGGACCCGGACAGCAAGGCCGAGTTCGGCACCAAGGGCGCGATCGAAGGCGTGGCCGGCCCCGAAGCCGCCAACAACGCGACCGTGACCGCCGCGCTGATCCCGCTGCTCACCCTCGGCATCCCGACCTCGAACACAACGGCCATCCTGCTCGGCGCGTTCCAGAACTACGGCATCCAGCCCGGGCCGCAGCTCTTCACCACCTCAGCCGCGCTGGTGTGGGCGCTGATCGCGTCGCTCTACATCGGCAACGTGATGCTGCTGGTGCTGAACCTGCCGATGGTCGGCCTGTGGGTCAAGCTGCTCAAGATCCCGAAGCCGCAGCTCTACGCCGGCATCCTGATCTTCGCCACGGTCGGCGCCTACGGCATGCGCCAGAGCGCCTTCGACCTGGTGCTGCTCTACGTGATCGGTGTGCTGGGCGTCGTCATGCGGCGCTTCGATTTCCCGACCGCGCCGGTGGTGGTGGGCATGATCCTGGGCCCGCTCGCCGAAGCGCAACTGCGCAACGCGATGTCGATCGGCGAGGGCAGCGCGGCGGTGTTCTTCCAGCGGCCCATGTCCTTCGTGCTGATCGTGGTCGTGCTGGCGGTGCTGATCCTGCCGCGCGTGGCCAAGGCGATGGCGGAGCGCAAGGAGCGGCGCGCGGGCGCTGCGGCCTGAAGCGGCGGGTCCGCTAAGCTACGATCTCTTCGCCGCTGCGCTGATCGCCAAGCCACAAGGCTGGCGAGCGGCGCGCGTGACGGCGGTGTTTGGTCTTGGCGCGAGTTCTTGAAGCCGGACCACAGCCATGCACAAGATCTCACCATGAGTCGACAACCCCTGCGAATTCGATTGGGCAGCCGCTGGACCTTCTTTACCTACTCGCGTACCGACGTGCGCTTGCTCGGGACCGTTCAGGAAGGCATGCAGATCGGCGCATTGGCGCAGATGGAGGACGGCTCCTATGTGCAGATCAATGGCGACGTGGTTCGTGTGCTCAATACCAGCCGCGTCAAGAAAGCCCTGGGGCGCGACTTCGAGGCGCATGTTCCGAGCCAGTCCGGCCATCGAACGCCGCCGCTCGTGGTTCCGACCGTTGTCGTCAAGAAACGTCGCCTTGTCCAGCGACCCGTGGTGCGAGCCGCTGACGAAGAATGAGATTTCGATCCCGGATGACGTGGCGCGCATGCTAGAGCGCGGCTGACAAGCCGATCCCGCCATGGCACCATAACCCTCCGCTGGCACTGCCCAGCCGGGGGTGATGGGATGCCGCTGAAACAGCAGATCCGCTTCTGCACCGCGCCCGACGGCGTGCGGATCGCCTATGCCACGAGCGGCAGGGGGCCGCCCCTGCTGAAAGTCGGCAACTGGCTCTCGCATCTCGAGTTCGACCTCACCAGCCCGGTCTGGGGCCACGTCCTCGAGATGCTGTCGTCCCGCAACACCCTGGTGCGCTATGACCAGCGCGGCACCGGCCTGTCGGACCGGGAGGTCGAGCAGGTGAGTTTCGAAGTCTGGCTGCAAGATCTGGAGACGGTGATCGATGCCGCCGGCCTCGAACGCTTTCCGATGCTCGCGATCTCCCAGGGCGTCAGCCTGGCCATCGCCTACACGGCGCGCCATCCCGAGCGGGTGAGCCGCCTGGTGCTGCAGGGCGGCTATGCGCGCGGGCGCAGGAAGCGCGGCGGTGGGCGGGTGCTCGACGAGGAAGCCGAAACGCAGGCGAAGCTGATGGAGATCGGCTGGGGCCGTGCGGATGCGGCCTTCCGCCAGTTCTTCACGAGCCAGTTCCTGCCCGAAGGAACGCCCGAACAGCATCAGTGGTTCAACGAGCTGGCGCGCGTGTCGACCTCGCCCTCCAACGCGGCGCGCACCTTGCGGGCCTTCGACAGCATCGACGTGTCCGACCTGCTGCCGCAGGTGCATTGCCCGACGCTGGTGCTGCATGCCACCGGCGATCTGCGCGTGCCCTTCGACGAAGGCCGCCTCATCGCGGGCGCCATCACGCAAGCCCGCTTCGTGCCGCTGCACAGCGTGCACCACCTGATGCTCGCGCAGGACGAGGTCTGGCCGCTGTGGGTCGAAGAGGTGCGGGACTTCCTCGGCACCGTCGATGCCGGGGCGCAAGACCCGGCGCTCGCACGCCTGACCGCACGCGAGCGCGAGGTGCTGGAACTCATTGCGCAGGGCCGCGACAACACCCAGGCGGCGGCGGCGCTGCAGCTCAGCGAAAAGACGGTGCGCAACCACATCACCAGCATCTTCGCCAAGCTTGAAGTCGAAAACCGGCCGCAGGCGATCGTGCTGGCCCGCAACGCCGGTTTGGGACGCGGCTGAGGCCTACCCCGGACCGTGGTCCCGGGCTTTGCGTGTCGTGCGGCCCGCCGAACGCGATTTCCGGGACCACCACCTCATGGTCCCGAAGGCTGCTTCTTCGAACAATGAGTTCATCCCCTGACGCGTTCGAAGGAGCCCACCATGCAGTCCGTACAGACCGTGTCGTCCCAGGCGACATCCACCCTCCGCTATGCCCGTTGCATCGAGAACTCGAAGCGCATCCGCTGGGACATCGATCGCGACGTGATCCGCCAGCGCGAGTTCGGCGCGGCCGACAAGTTCCCGCCCGACGGGCTGACGCTGCTGCAGGAGCGCCTCGCTTTCCTGAGCTCCGGCGAGCGGCGTTTCCTGAACCGGATCCAGGGCCGCACCTACGCCAACATGTTCGGCCTGCTCGAACGCTTCGTCGGCGCCAAGATTCTCGAAGTGAGCCGCGATCACTGGCTGGGCGACCAGGTGGCGCTGGAGGCGCTGGTGCGCTTCACCGACGAGGAGCTCAAGCACCAGGAGCTGTTCCGCCGCATCGAAGGCCTGGCCGCGCGCTGCATGCCGGCCGGCTACCTGTTCGTGCCCGAGCCCAACACGGTGGCGCAGTTCGTGCTCGGCAAGTGCACCTGGGCTGTGCTCGCGCTGACCTGCGACGTCGAACTCATCACGCAGGTGCACTACCGCGAGAGCATTGCGGTGGATGCCGAGATCTCGGCGCTCTTCAAGGACGTGTTCCTCTTCCACTGGAAGGAGGAGTCGCAGCATGCCGTGCTCGACGAACTCGAGTGGCAGCGCGAGGACGCGAAGCTCACGCCGGAAGAACGCGATGCGGCCGTCGACGATCTCATCGCGCTGGTGGCCGGCATCGACGGCCTGCTGCAATTGCAGGCGGAGGCCGATAGTGCGTACTTCATGGCCAACAAGCCGCAGGCCGGCGTGCTGGACGCGGGCGAGGTAGAGACCATCCGCAAGACCTTGCTGGCGGCCTACCGGTGGCAGTACATCCACTCGGGTGCAGGCCAGGCGCGCTTCGGCGAACTGCTGACGGGGCTGATCACGCCTGCGCAGGGCCAGCGCATCCAGGCCGCCCTGGCCGGACTGCAATGATGCCGGCTAGCGAGGCGCGGTGCGATCGGCCGGCAGCACGATGGTTGCGCGGCCGTCGCGCGAGCGAACCGCATCGGAGCCGCTGGAGGGCAGTGGCGCGCCGGCCGGGCTGACGATCGTGGCGCGGCCGTCGGCGGAGGGCGCCGTGACGTCCGTTGGCGGGCCGCCGAGGGCGCGGTCCAGCGCGTTGCCGGCGGCGCGGATGCAGGCTTCGCGCGCCGGCGCCGGCAGCGTGCCGCTGTTGCAGGCCGCGATCTCTCTTTCGTAGCGTTGCCGGGCCTGCACCTCTTGGGCCGATTGGGCGCCTGCGGCCGTGGCCGCCGCCAGCAGGACGGCGCAGAACATCGCGGCAGGAATGCGCTTCGGGTTCATGGTTTGCCTCCGTGTGGGATCACGATGGCCCATGCTGCCTCAGTTCGGCGCCGGCTGCTGCTTCAGCGGCGGCGCCCCTTCCGGCGCATCGGCAGGGTCGGGCGCGCGGCCGCGGATGCGCGCGACCGTGCGCTTGATCCAGTGTTCGATGTCATCGATGTAGGTGAACACCGCCGGCACCACCAACAGACTCAGCACGGTGGAGGTGATCAGGCCGCCGATCACCGCCATCGCCATCGGCGCGCGGAAGCTGGAATCGGCCGCACTCAGCCCGAAGGCGATCGGCGTCATGCCGGCACCCATGGCCAGCGTGGTCATGATGATCGGCCGCGCGCGCTTGTGGCAGGCGTCGCGCAACGCGTCCCAGCGGCTCATGGCGTGGTCGCGGCGAGCGACGATCGCGTATTCGACCAGCAGGATCGAGTTCTTGGTCGCTACCCCCATCAGCATGATGAAGCCGATCATCGAGGGCATGGAGAGCGCCTTCTGGCCGATCAGCAGGCCGAGGAAGGCGCCGCCGAGCGCCAGCGGCAGCGCGCACAGGATCGTGACCGGGTGCAGGAAGTCCTTGAACAGCAGCACCAGCACGATGTAGATGCACAGCACGCCGGTCAGCATCGCCAGGCCGAAGCTCGCGAACAGCTCGCTCATCATCTCGGCGTCGCCGACCTCGGCCACCCGCACGCCGGGCGGCAGGTTCTGGATCGAGGGCAGCTTCATCGCCGCGGTCTTCGCATCGCCCAGGCCGACGCCCGAGAGCTCGATCTCGAAGTTAACGTTGCGCGAGCGGTCGTAGCGGTCGATCACAGCCGGGCCGCCTTCCATCGTCAACGTGGCGACCTGGCCGAGCATCACGGGCCCGTTCTTGCCGGGCACGCTGAGCCGTTCGAGCAGCGCGAGGTTCTGGCGCGCCGAGTCCTCGAGCTTGACCACGATCGGCACCTGGCGCTGCGCCAGGTTGAGCTTGGGCAGCGCCTGGTCGTAGTCGCCCAGGGTCGCGACGCGCAGCGTCTCGGCGATGGCCGAGCTGGTGACGCCCAGGTCGGCCGCGCGCGCGAAGTTCGGGCGCACCGCGATCTCGGGACGGATCAGGCTCGCGGTCGAAGTGATGTTGCCCAGGCCGGGAATGGTGCGCAGGTCCTTCTCGACCGCGCGCGCCGCGCTTGTGAGCGCCGCCGGGTCTTCGCCGGTCAGCACCAGGATGTACTTCTCGCCCGAGCCACCCAGGCCCACGGTGCTGCGCACGCCGGGCAGGGTCTCGAGCGCCCTGCGGATCTCGTTCTCGATGCCCTGCTTGCGCGGCCGGTCGCCGCGGTCCGCTAGCTTGATGGTGAGCGTGGCCTTGCGCGTTTCGGGCGTGCCGAAGTTGGCGAAGGGATCGCCGCCCGCGCTGCCGCCGCCCACTGTGGTGTAGACGCTCTTCACATGCTCGACCGCCATCACGCGTTGCCGCGTCTCCTCGGCCATCGCCATGGTCTGGGCCAGCGTGGCGCCCGGCGGCAGCGACAGATAGACCTGGGTCTGCGAGTTGTCGTCGGGGGGGATGAAGCCGGTCTTGAGCAGCGGGATCATCGCCACCGAGCCGAAGAAGAAGAGGGTGGCCAGCACCATGGTGGTGAAGCGGTGCCGCAGGCTGCGCTCGGCCAGGCGCATGTAGAAGGCGAGCCAGCGCGGCTCCTTCTCGGCGCCGACCAGGGGCTTCAGGATATAGGCCGCCATCATCGGCGTCAGCATCCGCGCCACCACCAGCGAGGCGAACACCGCCAGCGAGGCGGTCCAGCCGAACTGCTTGAAGAACTTGCCGGCCACGCCGCTCATGAAGGCGGTGGGCAGGAACACCGCGATCAGCGTGAAGGTGGTGGCGATCACCGCCAGGCCGATCTCGTCGGCGGCCTCCATCGCCGCCTGGTAGGGGCTCTTGCCCATGCGCAGGTGGCGCACGATGTTCTCGACCTCCACGATCGCGTCGTCCACCAGGATGCCGACCACCAGCGAGAGCGCCAGCAGCGTGACCACGTTGATCGAGAAGCCCAACAGGTACATGCCGATGAAAGCCGGGATCGCCGACATCGGCAGCGCCACGGCCGAGACGAAGGTGGCGCGCCAGTCGCGCAGGAACAGCCACACCACGAGCACGGCGAGCAGGGCGCCTTCGTAGAGCAGGTGCAGCGAGCCGTCGTACTCTTCCTGCACCGGCTCGACGAAGTTGAAGGCCTCGGTGAGCTGGATGTCCGGATGCTGCGCGCGCAGCTCGGCCAGCGCCTTCTGCACCGCGCCGCCGACCTCGACCTCGCTCGCGCCGCGGCTGCGCGCGACTTCGAAGCCGACCACCGGCTTGCCGTCGAGTAGCGCGGCAGCGCGCGGCTCGGCGATGGTGTCGGAGACGCGCGCCACCTGGTCGAGCCGGATGCGGCGGCCGTCCGAGAGCGGGATCTGCATGTCCGCCAGCTCGTCGGCCGAGCGCACGGTGGCCAGCGTGCGCACCGGCTGCTCGCTGCCGCCCAGGTCGGTGCGGCCACCGGCGCTTTCGGTCTGTACCTGGCGCAGCTGGCGCGAGATGTCGGCCGCGGTGGCGCCGAGCGCCTGCAGCTTGCCCGGATCGAGGTCGATGTGCACCTGGCGCGTGACGCCGCCCACGCGGTTGACGGCGCCGACGCCGCTGATGGCGAGCAGCTTTTTGGTCACCGTGTCGTCGACGAACCAAGAGAGCCCCTCCGGGTCCATGCGCGAGGAGGCGATGGTGAAGGCCAGCACCGGCTGGGCCGCGAAGTCGAGCTTGCTGATTACGGGGTCGCGCACGTCGGCCGGCAGGTCGGCGCGCACGCGCTGCACCGCGGAGCGCACGTCGTCGACCGCTTCCTGCACCGGCTTCTCGAGGCGGAACTCGACGATCAGCGTGGCCGCGCCGTCCTGCACCTTGGTCGTGATGTGCTTCAGGCCCTGCACGGTGGCGATCGAGTTCTCGAGCTTGCGCGCGACGTCGGTCTCGAGTTGCGAGGGCGCGGCGCCCGGCAGCGAGGCCGAGACGGTGACGGTCGGCAGGTCGATGTCGGGGAAGTTCTGCACCTTCATCGCGTTGAAGGACAGCAGCCCCGCGAAGGTGAGCAGCACGAACAGCATCACCGCCGGGATCGGGTTGCGGATGGACCAGGCCGAGACGTTCATGGACGCTGCTCCTTGTTCGGCAAGGCGTCCACCACCCGCACCAGGTCACCGTCGTTGAGGAAGCCGGCGCCCTGGACCACCACGCGCGCATCGGCCGGCAGCCTGGTCGTGATCTCGACGCGATCGCCGACGCGGCGGCCGGTCTCGACCTTGAGCTGCGCGACGCGGTTGTCCGGCTGCAGCAAGAGCAGATGGTTGAAACCGTCGCGCGGCACGATCGACGCCTGCGGCACGGTGAGCGCGCTGCTGCGGCCGAGCTGGAAATCGCCGCGCGCGAACATGCCGGCCTTGATGCCGGTGTTCTCCAAAACGTTGGGAATGTCGACGTACACCAGCGCCGCGCGCGTCTGCGGATCGACCGTCGGCGCGATGCTGCGCACCTTGCCGCTGACCTGGGCGCCGCTGGCGCTGATGACGATGGCCGGCGTGCTGACCGCGACGCGGCTCAGTTCGGCCGAGGTCACCTCGGCGCGCCATTCGAGCCGGCCCTGGCGGATCAGCCGGAACAGCTCGGTGCCGGCGCTGAGCACACTGCCTACGGTGGCGGTGCGCGAGGAGATCACGCCGTCGTCGGGCGCCAGCACCTGCGTGTTGCGGCCGCGCACCTGCTGCGCCGCGAGCACGGCCTCGGCCGCTTCGACGCGGGCCTTGGCCGTCTGCTCGGTGGTCTGGTACTGGTTGATCTGCTGCTGGCTCAGCGCGCCGGTGGCCTGCAGCGTGCGGGCTCGCGCGGCGTTGCCGGCTGCATCGGCGGCGGTGGCCTTGGCCTCGGCGAGCGAGGCGCGTGCCTGCGCGACGTCGGCCTGCACGGTCTCGGCCGAGAAGGTGGCGAGCACCTGGCCCTTCTTGACCACGTCGCCGACGTTGACCCGCACCTCGGCCAGGCGCAGGCCGTTGGATTCGGAGCCGATGCTGGCTTCCTGCCAGGCCGCGACATTGCCGTTGGCCGCGAGCGTGACGGTGAGCTCGCTGGTCTCGGGCTTGGCGACGGTCACGGTCAGCGCCGGCTTGGCCGGCGTTGCCGCCGCATCCTTGGGCTTGGCGGCAGCGCCCTCCGGCTTGCCGCGCGAGAACATGAACGCGGCCGCGGCGAGCAGCACGACCAAGGCGATCACGATGACGAGGGTGGAACGCTTCATTCTTTTCATGATGGCGACGTTGCTATCGTTGAGGTCGTTGTTGTCGTTGCGGATCCGGGCCGCGTCCAGCCGCCGCCCATCGAGCGATAGAGCGCCACCCAGGCCTCGGCGCGCTCGCGCTGCAGCGAGACGCGCGCGGTCTGCGCCGCGAACAGCGTGCGCCGCGAATCCTCGAGTTCGAACAGGCTGGCCAGGCCGCTCTGGTAGCGCGCGCTGGTGGCATCGAAGGAGGCCTGGTAGTTCTGCACCGCGGCATCGGCATCGCCGGCGCGCGCATCGGTGCTCTGCAGGTTGATCAGCGCTTCCTCGACTTCGCGCACCGCCTGGCGCACGTTGGCGCGGTAGAGCGCGACGGCCTCGTCGTAGCGCGCCCGCGCGGCATCGACATTGGCCGCGAGCGTGCCGCCGTCGAAGATCGGCACGCTGAGCGCGACCGGGCCGATGGTCCAGCTGTCCATCGTCTCGCGGATGCCGCTGGTGCGGATCTGCAGCCGCCCGATCGAGCCTTGCAGCGTGAGGCGCGGAAAGCGCTGCGCCAGCGCCGCGCCGGCGTCGGCGCTCGCCGCGGCCACGCCGAGCTCCGCCGAGTACACGTCGGGCCGCTGCGCAAGCGCCTCGGCCGGCACGCTGGCGACGGCCTGGACTGCCGGCAGCGGGCGATCGACCGGCGCGGCATCGAGCTTGGCCTGAAGCGTGCGCGCATCGATGCCGCTCAGCGCGACCAGCGCCTGCTGCTGCACCGCGCACTGCGCCCGCTGCTGCGTGAGGCGCGCCGACGCATCGGAGGCACCGGCGCGTGCGAGTGCGGCGTCGGCCGGCGCGGTGAAGCCGGCGCGCATCGACAGATCGTTCAGCCGTGCGGTCTCGGCACGCGACTGCGTGTCGGATGTGGCCACGGCGAGCTGGCGCCGGCAAGCGCGTTCGCCGAGGTAGGCGGTGGCGGTCTCGGCTGCGATCGAGACCCGTGCCTCGTGCCATTTCGCATCGGCGCCCGCAAGCCGAGCCTGGCTCGCATCGCGGCTCGCGCGCAGGCCGCCGAACAGGTCGATTTCCCAGCTCGATTGCAGGCCAGCCTGGATCGTCGTGACCGGCGGAATCGCGGTGAGGCCGCCGCCGCTGCTGCCGGTGCCGCCGAAGCCGCTGGTGGGCGAGTTGCCGCGGCTGGCCGATACGTTGCCCGTGAGATTCGGTGCCAGTGCCGCACCCGCAGACACGCGCGTCGCGCGCGCCTCGGCAATGCGCGCGGCCGCGCTGGCCACGCTGGGACTCGCGGCCTGTGCCGCGTCGATCAATTCGACCAGGAGCGGATCGTCGAGCTGGCGCCACCAGTCGGCCAGCACGGGCAGCGAGCCGCCATGGGGCAGGGGCGTGTGCCATTGCGCGGGCGTCGGTGCCGTCACCTGCTCGGGCGGGCGCGGCAGTGCGCAGGCCGACAGCAGCAGGGGAAGCGCGAGCCAGAGCGCGGGAAGCCGGGAATTCCTCATGAGAAAAGCGTTCCGCAAAAGTGGCGTGGCTGGCGAACCGATCGTTCGCCGCTGGGCCGGGGCGCAGCCGGGTGGGCCGTGCAAGGCGCGCAGCATAGCAAGTCTGCGAGCCTCGAGAACCATTGCCCTTACTGCAATTCGAAAAACCTCGCATCCTAACCAAGTGCTAAGAATTCATTGATGCCGAACTCGTCGGCCATTGATGCGCCGCAGGATGCGCGCGCTACGATCCGGCCATGTCCGCCGCCACCGCGCCACCGCCCGCACTGCCGCTCGATGCCGATGGCATCCTCGCGCTCGCCGCGCGCTCGATGTTCCATTTGTTCTCCAGCATCAGCCAGGGCATGTTCCTGGTCGACCGCGGCGGGCGCATCGTCTGGGTCAACGAGGGCTACCGGCGCTTCCTGCCGGCGCTGGGCTTCTCGTCCATCGACCAGTTCCTCGGCCACCAGGTGGAGGACGTGATTCCCAACACGCTGATGCATCGCGTGCTCGAAACCGGCGAGCCGATCCTGATCGACCTGCTCACCAACAAGGCCGGCACCTTCGTCGTCAGCCGCATTCCCTTGCGCGAGGAGGGCGAGGGCGGCGCGGCCGGCGCGGTCATCGGCGCGATCGGCATCGTGCTGTTCGACCATCCGGAAGACACGCTGCAGCCGCTCATCAGCAAGTTCGCGCTGCTGCAGCGCGACCTCGACGATGCGCGGCGCGAACTCGCGAGCCAGCGCAACAACCCGCTCTACCAGCAGTCGGCCGACGGCTTGCGCCGCTCGAAGTACACCTTCGCCAGCTTCATCGGCAGCAGCCCGGCGGCGGTGGAGGTCAAGCGCCATGCGCGGCGTGCGGCGCAGTCTTCCAGCCCGGTGCTGCTCCTGGGCGAAACCGGCACCGGCAAGGAGCTGCTCGCGCATGCGATCCACGCGGCCTCGGCGCGCGCACAGAAGCTCTTCGTGAGCGTGAACATCGCGGCCGTGCCCGACACGCTGCTGGAGGCCGAGTTCTTCGGCGTCGCGCCCGGCGCCTATACCGGCGCCGACCGCAAGGCGCGCGAAGGCAAGTTCAAGCTGGCCGACGGCGGCACGCTGTTCCTCGACGAGATCGGCGACATGCCGCTCGGCCTGCAGGCCAAGCTGCTGCGCGCGCTGCAGGAGGGCGAGATCGAGCCGCTGGGCTCGAACAAGCTGGTGCCCTTCGATGCGCGCGTGATCGCGGCCACTTCGCGCGACCTCGCGGTGCTGGTGCGGGAAGGGCGTTTTCGAGAAGACCTGTACTACCGGCTCAACGTGTTGCCGGTGCGCGTGCCGCCGCTGCGCGAGCGGCGCGCCGACATTCCGGCGCTGGTCGAGGCGCTGGGCGAGGACATGGCGCTGCGCAGCGCTGAGGCGCCGCCCGAGCTCACGCCCGATGCGCTGGCGCTGCTGGCCGCGCAGCACTGGCGCGGCAACATCCGCGAGCTGCGCAACGTGCTGGAGCAGGTGACCATGCGCAGCGATTCGCAGCGCATCGACGCGGCGCAGCTTGAGCGCATCCTGCGCGAGACCGGGCAGGAAAAGATTGCGGCGCCCGATGCGCTGCCGGCGGCCTCCGAAGCCGGCGACGGCAAGGCGCTGCTGCGGCCGCTCGCGCAGCAGATCGCGGAGCTGGAACGCCGGGCGATCGCCGCCGCGATGGCGGAGACCGGCGGCAACAAGCTGGCGGCGTCCAGGCTGCTCGGCATCTCGCGCGCGACGCTCTATGAACGTCTGGAAAACCCTGACTGAGAAACGTACAACTGTCTGAAATTAAGGCATTTCAAGTGTCTTGATTCCAGTCTTCCGCGTCTTCATACGAGGGAAAGTCCTTTGCCATCAAGGCGATCGTGACTGGCACGAACTGTGCAATATTCAGTCATCCCAAATCAGGAGACAAAGAATGCACCGTCGTCACATCGTCGCTATCGCGGCGCTCGCCAGCTTGGCCGCTTCGGCTCTCACGACCCCCGCCTGGGCCCAGTCGAACGAGATCAAGATCGCCCACATCTACAGCAAGACCGGTCCGCTCGAAGCCTATGGCAAGCAGACCCAGACCGGCTTCATGATGGGCCTCGAATACGCCACGGGCGGCACCATGGCCGTCAACGGCAAGAAGCTCGTCGTGATCGAGAAGGACGACCAGGGCAAGCCCGACCTCGGCAAGTCGCTGCTGGCGGCGGCCTATGCCGACGACAAGGCAGCGCTCGCGGTCGGCCCCACGTCCTCCGGCGTTGCGCTGGCGATGCTGCCGGTGGCCGAGGAGTACAAGAAGATCCTGCTGGTCGAGCCCGCGGTGGCCGACTCGATCACCGGCGACAAGTGGAACAAGTACATCTTCCGCACCGGCCGCAATTCGAGCCAGGATGCGATCAGCAATGCGGTGGCGCTCGACAAGCCCGGCGTCAGCATCGCCACGCTGGCACAGGACTATGCCTTCGGCCGCGACGGCGTGAAGGCCTTCAAGGATTCGGTCAAGAAGGCCAAGGTCGTCCACGAGGAGTACCTGCCGCAGAACACCACCGACTTCACGGCCGGCGCCCAGCGCCTGATCGACAAGCTCAAGGACCTGCCGGGCCGCAAGGTGATCTGGATCGTGTGGGCCGGCGCCGGCAACCCGTTCAAGATCGCCGACCTCGACCTGAAGCGCTACGGCATCGAGATCGCCACCGGCGGCAACATCCTGCCGGCGATGGCCAGCTACAAGCAGTTCCCGGGCATGGAAGGCGCGACCTACTACTACTTCGGCATCCCGAAGAATCCGGTGAACGAGGCGCTGGTCGCGGCCCACTACAAGCAGTTCAAGACGCCGCCGGACTTCTTCACGGCCGGCGGCTTCTCGGCTGCGATGGCGGTGGTGACGGCGCTCAAGAAGACCGGCGGCGACACCGGCACCAACAAGCTCATTTCCACCATGGAAGGCATGAGCTTCGACACGCCCAAGGGCCCGATGACCTTCCGCAAGGAAGACCACCAGGCGCTGCAGAGCATGTACCACTTCAAGATCAAGGCTGACCCGGCGTTTGCCTGGGGCGTGCCGGAGCTGGTGCACGAGATCAAGGCGTCCGAGATGGACATCCCGGTAAAGAACAAGCGCTAGCCCGATGCTCGAAACGCGCGGACTCACCGTCCGTTTCGGAGGCCATGTCGCGGTCAACGATGTCAGTTGCAGCTTTGCACCCGGCACGCTGACCGCGATCGTCGGCCCGAACGGCGCGGGCAAGACCACCTACTTCAACCTGATCTCGGGGCAACTCAAGGCGACGGCGGGCACGGTGTTGCTCGACGGGCAGTTGCTGTCGGGGCAGAGCGCCTCGGCGCGCACGCGCGCCGGGCTGGGCCGGGCCTTCCAGTTGACGAATCTCTTTCCCAATCTCACGGTGCTCGAGAACGTGCGCCTCGCGGTGCAGGCGACACGCGAGGGCGCGCACCGGCGCGGGCTCAATCTCTGGAGCATCTGGAGCGATCATCGCGCGCTGACCGAGCGCGCCGATGCGATCCTGGCCGAGGTCGCGCTCAAGGCCAAGGAGCATGCGACGGTCGCAAGTCTGCCCCACGGCGACCAGCGCAAGCTCGAAGTCGCGCTCCTGATGGCGCTCGAACCGAAGGTCTTCATGTTCGACGAACCGACGGCCGGCATGAACGCGGCCGAGGCGCCGGTGATCCTCGACCTGATCCGCGCGCTCAAGAAAGACAGGACGAAGACCATCCTCCTGGTCGAGCACAAGATGGACGTGGTGCGCGAGCTGGCGGACCGCATCATCGTGCTGCACAACGGGCAGCTCGTGGCCGATGGCGAGCCGTCGGAGGTGATCGCTTCGCCGATCGTGCAGGAGGCTTACCTCGGCTTGCCTGCGGCTGGCGCCGAGGACGCTTCGCGACATGTGACCCCCCCCATCCCGGCCTTCCCCCGCGCGGGGGAAGGAGCAACACCATGAGCCATCCAGCCTTGTTGCAACTCGAAGGCGTCCATACCCACATCGGCGCCTATCACATCCTCCACGGCGTCGACCTTGCGGTGCCCCGCGGCCAGCTCACGATGCTGCTGGGCCGCAACGGCGCCGGCAAGACCACCACGCTCAGGACCATCATGGGCCTGTGGCATGCGTCCGAAGGCCGCGTGCGCTTCGGCGAACAGGACATCACTGCGCTGCACACGCCGCAGATCGCCGGGCTCGGCATCGCCTACGTGCCCGAGAACATGGGCATCTTCTCCGACCTCACGGTCAAGGAGAACATGCTGCTCGCGGCGCGCGCGGCCAAGAACGCCGAGCAAATGGACGACGCACGCCTGAAGTGGATCTTCAAGCTCTTCCCCGCGGTGGAGAAATTCTGGAATCATCCGGCCGGCAAGCTCTCGGGCGGCCAGAAGCAGATGCTCGCGGTGGCCCGGGCGATCGTCGAGCCGCGCGAGCTGCTGATCATCGACGAGCCCAGCAAGGGTCTCGCACCGGCCATCATCAACAACATGATCGACGCCTTCAGCGAGCTCAAGAGGAGCGGCGTCACGATCCTGCTGGTCGAACAGAACATCAACTTCGCGCAGCGCCTGGGCGACACCGTGGCCGTGATGGACAACGGGCGCGTGGTGCACAGCGGGACGATGGCGGCCTTCTCGGCCGACGAACAACTGCAGCAATCGCTCTTGGGGCTGGCACTATGAAACTCGACTTCGACTGGAAGCCGATGGCGCTCGTGCCGGTGATCGCGCTGATCGCGTTCCCGCTGACCGGCTCCTTCTCCACCTGGCTCACGCTCACCGTCGCCGGACTCGCGATGGGCATGATCATCTTCATCATCGCCTCGGGCCTGACGCTCATCTTCGGCCTGATGGACGTGCTCAACTTCGGCCACGGCGTGTTCATCGCGCTGGGCGCCTTCGTGGCCAGCACGGTGCTCGGCGGCATGAGCGACTGGACCGGCTCGCAGGAGCTGTGGCGCAACCTGGTAGCGGTCTTCCCCGCCATGCTGGTCGCGATGGCGGTGGCCGGCGCGGTCGGCCTGGCCTTCGAGCGCTTCATCGTGCGGCCGGTCTACGGCCAGCACCTGAAGCAGATCCTCATCACCGTGGGCGGCCTGATCATCGGCGAAGAGCTGATCAAGATGATTTGGGGCCCGGGACAACTTCCGTTGCCGCTGCCTGATGCACTGCGCGGCTCGCTGCTGGTGGGCGATGCGGCGATCAGCAAGTACCGCATCCTTGCGGTGGCGGTCGGCGTCTTCGTTTTCGGGCTCCTGGCCTGGACGCTGGGCCGCACCAAGATCGGCTTGCTGATCCGCGCCGGCGTGCAGGACCGCGAGATGGTCGAGTCGCTCGGCTACCGCATCGGGCGCCTGTTCGTCGGCGTGTTCGTGGTCGGCAGCGCGCTCGCGGGACTGGGCGGCGTGATGTGGGGCCTGTTCCAGCAGAACCTCATTCCGCAGATGGGCGCGCAGGTCAACGTGCTGATCTTCATCGTGATCATCATCGGCGGCCTGGGCTCGACCACCGGCGCGCTGATCGGCGCCTTGCTGGTCGGCCTCATGACCAACTACACCGGCTTCCTGCTGCCGACCGCGACGCAGTTCGCCAGCATCGCGCTGATGGTGGCGGTGCTGCTGTGGCGGCCGCAGGGCGTGTACCCCGTCGCCAGCAGCCGTTGATCCTTCGACACGCTCAGGACTCAGGACGATCGGATTCATTCATGCTGTCTCGCCTTCTTTCCAACGACATGCCGCGCAGTCGCGTGCTCGCGGTGCTGCTCGTCGTGCTGGTGCTGGGCCTGGCCTTCGCGCCTTTCATCTTCCCTGGCGTCAAGGCCTTGAGCGTCGCGGCCAAGGTGCTGGTGTTCATCGTGCTGGTCGCGAGCTTCGACCTGCTGCTCGGCTACACCGGCATCGTGAGCTTCGCGCACACCATGTTCTTCGGCATCGGCGCCTACGGCATCGCGATCTCGGCGACGCGGCTCGGGCCCGGCTGGGGCACCGTGCTGCTGGGCCTGGGCGCGGCGCTCGCGGTTTCGCTGGTGCTGTCGCTCGCGATCGGGCTGTTCTCGCTGCGGGTGCGCGCGATCTTCTTCGCGATGATCACGCTCGCGGTGGCCTCGGCCTTCCAGACGCTGGCCTCGCAGCTGTCGGATTTCACCGGCGGCGAGGACGGCCTGACCTTCAAGCTGCCCGAGCTGATCTCGCCGAGCTTCGAGTTCGCCGAAGAACCTTTTCTCGGCGTCTCGCTCGACGGGCGGCTGCTCTGCTACTACCTGCTGTTCGTGACCGCGGTGGTGCTCGTGCTGGCCTTGCTGCGCATCGTGAACTCGCCCTTCGGGCGCGTGCTGCAGGCGATCCGCGAGAACGAGTTCCGCGCCGAGGCGATAGGCTACCGCGTGGTGGTCTACCGCACGACGGCTTCGGTGCTGTCGGCGCTGTTCGCGACGCTGGCCGGCGCGATGCTCGCGATCTGGCTGCGCTACAACGGACCCGACACCTCGCTCAGCTTCGAGATCATGGTCGACGTGCTGCTCATCGTCGTGATCGGCGGCATGGGCACGCTCTACGGCGCGGCTGTCGGCGCGGCGCTCTTCGTGGTCGCGCAGAGCTACCTGCAGGACCTGCTGCGCATCGGCAGCGAAGCCACGAGCGGCGCGCCCTGGCTGGCGGCGCTGCTCTCGCCCGATCGCTGGCTGCTGTGGCTGGGCGTGCTGTTCGTGCTCTCGGTCTACTACTTCCCGACCGGCATCGTCGGTCGCCTGCGTGCGAGGGCTCTCCGATGAACGCACCGACTTCGAACTACCTGCAGATCGCGGGACGCGAGATTCACTGGATGGATTGGGGCACGCCCGGCGGCCCTGTGCTCATCGCCTGGCACGGGCTGGCCCGCACCGCTCGCGACATGGACGAGCTGGCCGTGCACTTCGCCGAACGCGGTTTCCGCGTGATCTGCCCCGACACCATCGGCCGCGGCCTGAGCCAGTGGAGCCCGGCGCCGGACGACGAGTACCAGTTGTCCTTCTATGCCCGCCTGGCGACCGGTCTCTGCGACGCGCTCGCGCTCGAGCGCGTGCACTGGGTCGGCACCTCGATGGGCGGCGCGATCGGCATGGTCTGTGCCGGCGGGCTGCTGGAGCCGCGCATGAAACCGCGCATCGCGAGCCTGGTGCTCAACGACAACGCGCCGCAGATCGCGCAAGCCGCGGTCGAGCGCATCCGTTCCTATGCCGGCCAGCCGCCCGCCTTCGACACCGTGGCCGAGCTCGAGGCTTTCTTCCGCACGGTCTACAAGCCCTACGGCTGGCTCAGCGACGCGCAATGGCGCCGGCTCACCGAGACCTCCACGCGCCGCCTGCCCGACGGCCGCGTGACGCCGCACTACGACCCGGCCATGGTGCGCCAGTTCGTTGCCCATCCGGAGGACTACCTGCTCTGGTCGCACTACGACGCGATCGAAGTGCCGGTGCTGTGCCTGCGCGGTGCGGAGTCGGATCTCGTGCTGCCGGCGACGCTGGACGAGATGCGTCGCCGAGGCCCCGGCGCCGCGGGGCGCCTGCAGATCATCGAAGTGCCGGGCTGCGGTCATGCGCCGGCGCTCAATGTGCCGGAGCATCTGGCGCCGATCGAGGCCTTTGTGCGCGCCGCCGGCACGTGATTGATGCAATGGCCACAATCGGCCGCTGCATCAATCCGGAGCTTTCATGACGCTTTCCCTCTACGACATCTCGATCCCGGTGTTCATCCGCGGGCTCGGCCAACTCTCCCATCTGCTGGACAAGGGGCTCGCGCATGCGCAGGCCTCGGGAATCGACCCAGCGACGCTTGTCGATGCGCGGCTCGCGCCGGACATGCTGACCTTGGCAGGGCAGATCCAGCGCGCCAGCGACGCCTCCAAGCTCGGTGCCGCGCGGCTGGCCGCGATCACGGCGCCGAGCTTTCCCGATACCGAGAAGACCTGGGACGAACTGCAGGCGCGCATCGCCAAGACGGTCGACTTCCTGAACAGCGTCGATCGCGCCCAGATCGACGGCTTCGAGGAACGGTCCGTCTCGATGAAGGTGGGCAGCAACGAGCTGGAGTTCACGAGCCAGCGCTACCTGCTGCAGTTCGCGCTGCCCAACTTCTTCTTTCACGTGACCACGGCCTACGACGTGTTGCGGCACAGCGGCGTGCCGATCGGCAAGCGCGACTACCTGGGCCGCTATTGAACTCAGGCCGAACGCGTCGGCCAGCCGCTCAAGTGGCGTTCCGCGATCGCGGCCAGCGCCGCGATCCACGCGCTGCTGTCGTTGAGGCAGGGGATGTAGTGGAATTCCTTCCCGCCCGCATGCAGAAAGGCCTCGCGGCCTTCCATCGCGATCTCTTCCAGCGTCTCCAGGCAGTCGGCCGGAAAGCCGGGGCACATCACGTCGACGCGCGCGACGCCCGTCGCGCCGAGTTCTCGCAGGGTCGGCTCGGTGTAGGGTTCGAGCCATTTCGCGCGGCCGAAGCGGGACTGGAAGGCGACGCGGTACTGCTCGCGCGTGAGTTGCAGCCGTTCGGCCAGCAGGCCGGCGGTTACTAGGCACTGGGCCTGGTAGGGGTCGCCGAGCCGGATATTGCGCTCGGGGATGCCGTGGAAACTCATCACCAGCTGGTCGGGCCGGCCGTGGTCTTTCCAGTAGCGGAGCGCGCTCTGGGCCAAGGCCTCGATGTAGAGCGGCTCGTCTTGGTACTGATTGACGAAGCGGAACTCCGGCACGCGGCGCACGCGCGCGCTCCAGGCGTTGACGGCATCGATCACGCTCGCCGTGGTGGTGGCCGAATACTGGGGATAGGCCTGCAGCACCAGCACGCGGGTCGCGCCTTCGGCCTTGAGCGCATCGAGCTGCGCGGCGATCGACGGGTTGCCGTAGCGCATCGCGTCGCGCACCGTCACGCGGTGGCCGCGCTCGCCGAGCCAGCCCGCCAAAAGGGTGGCCTGCTTCTTCGTCCAGACCTTGAGCGGCGAGCCTTCGGGCGTCCAGATGCTGGCGTACTTGGCAGCCGACTTGGCGGGTCGCGTGCGCAGGATGATGCCGTGCAGGATCAGCGCCCACAGGGCCCGCGGAATCTCGACCACGCGCGCGTCGCCCAGGAAATCGGCAAGGTAGAGACGCACCGCGGCGGCGGTCGGCTCGTCGGGCGAGCCGAGGTTGCACCAGAGCACGGCGGTGCGCTCCTGGTTCGTTTCGACGGCAGGAGCTTCAGGGCGAAAAGGCATGCGCTATTCTCGGTCATGGCCTTTGCGACCCCCGATTCCCTGACCCTCGACGTGAAGCGCATCGCCGCGATCACGCTCGACCTCGACGACACGCTCTGGCCGATCTGGCCCACCATCGAACGCGCCGAGCGCGTGCTCTACGAATGGCTGGTGCGCGAGGCGCCGAAGACCGCGAACCTGCTGGTGACGCCCGGCGTTTTGCGCGAACTGCGCGAGGCCACGGCCAAGGAGCGTTCCGATCTTGCGCACGACCTGAGTGCGCTCAGGCGCGAATCGATACGCACGGCGCTCAGGCGCGCGGGCGAAGACCCGGCGCTGGCCGATCCGGCCTTCGAGATCTTCTTCGCCGAACGCCAGCGCGTGACGCTCTACGACGACGCCTTGCCCGCGCTCAAGTGGCTCAGCGAACGCTATCCGCTGGTGGCCGTCTCCAACGGCAATGCCGATGTCCATCAGACCGGAGTCGGGCGCTGGTTTCGCGCCGCCTTCAACGCGCGCGAGTTCGGCAGCGGCAAGCCGCATGCGCCGATCTTCCGCGCCGCCGCGGCCTCGGTCGGCTTGCTGCCCAAGGATGTGCTCCACGTCGGTGACGATGCGGCGCTCGACGTGGTCGGTGCGCTCGATGCCGGCATGCAGGCCGCCTGGCTGGTGCGCGACGAGCGGCCCTGGGAACATGGCGCGCGGCCGCAGCTGATCGTGCCGAACCTGCATGCCTTGTGCATGGCGCTCGACGCAGGTTGAGAGGACTCAGCGCGCACGCGGCGCGCGAGCTCGGCGTTTCGCGCATGACGCTGTACCGCCTGATGGGCAAGCACAGCATCGCGTTGAGTGCGCTGCTGAGCCCTTACGTGGACCCGCAACCGGCGGCCGCCGCGCGGCCGCTGCGCACGGCGCCTTCGATCGTCGCGGGATACGGACCTTCGACATAGTCTCCGCAGGCCAGCAGGCCCGGCGCCACCTGGGCCGCGGGGCGCACCAGCGCCGGTGTGCAGGCGAAGGTGGCGCGGCGTTCCACGACGGTCTGCACCGGCTGCAAACCGGTCAAGCCGAGTTGCTCGCGGGCTTGCGCGAGCACCTGGTGTTGCAGCGTTTCGCGCTCGTCGCCGCTGGCGCTGACCACGAAGGCCAGCAGGCCTTGCGGTCCGCCGAGTTGTCCGCGATCGAAGACGAACTGCGCCGGCGCGCCGGCACTCGCACGCAGCGCCAGCATCGGCGCACTCAATGCAGCGCCGCCTGCCATGTAGAGGGTCGCGATGCTTTCGTGTTGCAGTACCTCGGCCGTCTGCGACCAGGCCGCTGCGGCGGGCAGCGTCACGCCAGCGGCCAGGCGGGCGGCTTCCCACGGCGCGCAGGCGAGCACCACGCGGTCGAAGCTTTCGCCGTCGACCTGCCAGCCCGCTGGTTCGTGGGCGATGGCCTGCACGCGCGTGCCGCTGCGCACCTGGGCGCCATGCTGCGCGAGCCAGCGCGCCGCGGCATCCGGAAACAGCGCGCCGAGGTCGACGCGCGGCAGCAGCAGGTCGGCGCCGCCGCGCTCGACGAACAGGGCGTCGTGCAGCACGCGCAGGAAGACCTCGCCGCTCGCGTATCCGGTCGGCGTGTTAAGGGCCGAGACGCACAGCGGCTCGATCAGCTCGGCCATGACGCGCGGCGTCAGCGTTGCGCAGAGCGCGGCCACCGATGCGCCGGGGTCGCAGCGAAAGCCATTCCAGCGCCAGCGCAATGCGGCGCGCATCAGTGCGGCCTTGTCGCGCCAGGACCAGCCGCGCGCCCCCAGGATGCCGGCCAGCAGGTCCAGCGGCGGCGGCCAATGCGGCACCTGCAGCCCGCCGCCGTCGGCAAATCGCAGCGTGAGCGGCATGCGATGCAGCACGGCACCGGGATCGACGCCGAGCTCGCGCATCAGCGCCAGCGTGGCGCTGTAGGCGCCGATCATGATGTGCTGGCCGTTGTCCAGCAGCACCGGTTGCCCGTCGGGCATCTGCGCGGGCAGCGCGCGCGCACGGCCGCCGAGGGTGCGGGCGGCTTCGAACACGGTGATCGCATGACCGGCGCGCGTCGCTTCGATGGCGCAGGCCAGGCCGGCCCAGCCGGCGCCGATGACGGCAACCTGACTCAAAGTTTCCCTAGCGCTTGGACTCGCCACGCGAGCCACAGCTTGCGCACCGGAGTCAGGCTCACGCGCTGCTGCAGCACCTGGAAGTCGTCGCGTTCGATCTCGCGCAGCAGCGTGCGGTAGATGCTGGCCATCATCAGGCCCGGCTTCTGGGTGCGCCGGTCGGCAGCCGGGAGCAGGGCGAGCGCCTCGTCGTAGGCCGCATGCGCGCGCTCGGCCTGGAACTTCATGAGCGCGACGAAGCGCTCGGAGTACAGGCGGTTCAGGATTTCGTGCGCCTTGACGTCGAACTGCTGCAGCTCGCTGACCGGCAGGTAGATGCGTCCGCGCAGCGCGTCCTCCCCGACGTCGCGGATGATGTTGGTCAGCTGCAGCGCCAGGCCCAGCTTGTGGGCGTAGGCGGTGGTCTGCGCGTCGGTCTGGCCGAAGATGCGCGCCGCGCCTTCGCCCACCACGCCGGCCACCAGGTGGCAATAGCGCTTCAGGGCCTGGAAGTCGAGGTAGCGGGTCTGGTCCAGGTCCATCTGGCAGCCGTCGATCACTTCGTGCAGCTGGCGCTCCTCGATACCGTAGACCGTGGCGTGCGGCATCAGCGCCTGCATCGCCGGATGCTGCGGCCGGCCCGCGAAGGACTGGGCGACCTCGGTGCGCCACCAGGCCAGCTTGGTCGCGGCGACGCCGGGGTCGCTGACCTCGTCGACCACGTCGTCGATCTCGCGGCAGAAGGCATAGAAGGCCGTGATCGCGGCGCGCCGCGGCTTCGGCAGGAACAGGAAGGCGTAATAGAAACTGCTGCCCGAAGCGGCAGCCTTGTCCTGGACGTACTGCTCGGGCGTCATCGTGGAAAACTCTTCATCGCGGGGGATTGTCTCCGCATCCAGAAGGCGCGCCAGGCCAGAAGCGTCGCATCCGCCTTGCCGATGGTCGGACGCTGCGAAAAGCTGTCGCAACCCAGCGCCTCGATCTTGTCGAGGATGCGAAGTCCGCCCTGCACCACGAAGCGCAGTTCCCAGCCGGCCCGGCCCGGCAGGCGGTGCACCAGCGGCGCGCCTTCGTTCATCAGCGCACGCGCCCAGGCCACCTCACCGGCGATCAATGCAATGGCGGCGGGTGGCGGTGCGGCCGGGGCCAGCGGCCGGAAGCCTTCGAAGTCCTTCGCTGCGAGGCCATGCACGGCGCTGTCGGCGTGCGGCAGGTAGAAGCGGCCGCGCGGCAGGTCCACGCTCAGGTCCTGCCAGAAGTTGATGAGCTGCAGCGCGCTGCAGATGGCGTCGCTCTGCGCGAGGGCGCGTGCATCGTCCACGCCGTAGAGGTGCAGCAGCAGGCGGCCGATCGGGTTGGCCGAGCGGCGGCAGTAGTCGAGCAGTTCGGCGCGATCGGCGTAGCCCTGGCCGTCGCGCGTCTTCTCGATGTCCTGCATGAAGGCGGAGAGCAGGTCGGCCAGGAGCGGCTCGGGCAGCGCGAAGCTGCGCATGGCATGCGCGAGCGGACCGAAGACCTCGGGCCAGCGCGCCGATGGCGCCGCGCCGCGGGCGGCGGCGGCGAGATCGGCGCGAAAGGCGCGCAGATCGTCGAGCCGCTCGGCCGCGCCGGCCTCGCCTTCGTCGGCGATGTCGTCGGCCGTGCGCGCAAAGCCGTAGATCGCGGCGATCGGCGGCCGCAGCCGTGGCGGGCACAGCCAGGAGGCGACCGGGAAATTCTCGTAGTGCGTCGGCGCAGGCGCGGCGACCGGGTGGGGCGAGGAGGACACGCGCCGGATTGTCGTGTACCGCGCAGTACCATCGTCGCGCCACCGCTCGCACACCGCACCATGACCTCTTCCGCGCAGACCTTGAGTCCCACGGAGCCTGCCGCCTATGCCAAGGGTGGGCCTGTTCTTCTGATCGCCGCGCTGGGCGTGGTCTTCGGCGACATTGGGACCTCGCCGCTCTATGCCTTCAAGGAGACGCTGAACCCCGACCATGGCGTGCCGCTGACGCCGGACGCGGTGCTGGGCCTGCTGTCGCTGGTGTTCTGGGGCCTGACCTTCGTGGTGACGCTGAAGTACGTGGTGTTCGTGCTGCGCGCCGACCACGACGGCGAAGGCGGCATCCTCGCGCTGCAGGCGCTGGCGCGCAATGCGGTCGCCGGCCCGGCCACGCGGCCCTGGGTCTGGCTGATGGTCGGCCTGCTGGGCCTCGTGGGCGCCGCGATGTTCTACGGCGATTGCCTGATCACGCCGGCCATCTCGGTGCTGTCGGCGGTCGAGGGCCTGGAGGTGCAGGCGCACGGGCTCAAGCCCTTCGTGATCCCGATCACGATCGCGATCCTCGTCGGTCTGTTCTGGGTGCAGCGCAAGGGCACGGGCGTGGTCGGCAAGGTCTTCGGGCCGGTGATGCTGCTGTGGTTCGCGGTGCTCGCGGCGGCGGGTCTGTGGCAGGTGCTGCAGCAGCCGCAGGTGCTGGCGGCGCTCGATCCGCGCCATGCCATCGGCTTTCTCGTCTCGCACCGCGCGCAGTCGCTGGCGGTGCTGGGCGCGGTGTTCCTGGCTTTCACCGGTGGCGAAGCGCTCTATGCCGACATGGGGCATTTCGGCGCCCGGCCGATCCGGCTGGCCTGGCTCTTCATCGCCATGCCCGGGCTGGTGCTCAACTACTTCGGGCAGGGCGCGCTGGTGCTCGCGAATCCGGCCGCGATCGACAACCCTTTCTTCCGGCTGTTCCCCGCGTGGGGCGTGCTGCCGATGGTGGTGCTGGCCGCGATGGCGACGGTGATCGCATCGCAGGCCGTGATCTCGGGCGCCTTCTCGCTCACCACCCAGGCGATGCGCATGGGCTACCTGCCGCGCATGCGCGTGGTGCAGACATCCGGAGAGTCGATCGGCCAGGTCTATGTGCCCGTTGTCAACTGGCTGCTGATGGCGGGCGTGCTGCTGCTGGTGCTGGGCTTTCGCACATCGAGCGCGTTGTCGGCGGCCTACGGCATCGCGGTGTCGATCACGATGGTGACGACCACGCTGCTGGCCGGCGTGGTCGCCTACCGGCTCTGGCGCTGGAACCGTGTCGCGGTCGTGGTCGGCGTGCTGGCCTTCGCGGTGATCGACATCACCTTCGTCGTCGCCAACAGCCTCAAGGTCTTCGACGGCGGCTGGCTCACGCTGGCGGTGGCGGTGCTCGTGATGGTGTTGTTCACCACCTGGGCCAAGGGGCGGCGCCTGGGGCTCGAGGCTGCCGCGGCGCAGAGCATGCCGCTCGAGCCCTTCGTCGAATCGCTTGCCGCCAACATGCCGCATCGGGTGCGAGGCACCGCGGTGTTCCTGAATTCGGACGCAGACGCGGTGCCGCATGCGCTGCTGCACAACCTCAAGCACAACCAGGTGCTGCACGAGCAGGTGATCGTGCTGCGCGTGCTGGCCTGCCACACGCCGCGGGTCGACGCGCGGCAGCGCATCGAGGCCCGCTCGCTCGGGCATGGCGTGTGGGTCGTGACCGCGCGCCATGGCTTCATGGAGCGGCCCGACGTGCCCGAATTCATCCGCATCCTGGCGTACCAGCAGGGGCTGGCCTGCGAATCGATGAGCACCTCGTACTTCGTCTCGCGCGCCTCGCTGGGCGACAAGCCGCTGCCGGGCATGAATCCCGTGCGCCGGGCTTTGTTCGGCTGGCTGCAGCGCAATGCGGGGCGTGCGTCGGACTATTTCGAAATCCCCGGCAACAGATTGGTCGAGCTGGGACAACGAACGTAAATGGGCCCCCGACGGCGGCCGTGATTGACACGGGTTCTCGTTTACCCTAGATTACTAACCGGCTGGTCATTAATGACCCCGTTTGTCTTTTCTAGGGTGTTCCATGACCGCGTCCGCCTCCCCCGTTTTTCGTTCCGCCAGCCTCTTGTTGCTCGCCGCCCTGGCGCTCGCCGGCTGTTCCCGCCCGCCGGCCGCTGAGGAGCCCCTGCGCGCCGTCAAGGTGATGACGGTGGGCACCAGCGCCTATGGCACCGAGCCCGAGTTCTCGGCCGAGGTGCGGGCCCGCGTCGACTCCCGGCTCGGCTTCCGGGTGGCCGGCAAGATCACGCGCCGCCAGGCCGAGCTCGGCCAGCATGTGCAGGCCGGACAGGTGCTGGCGCAGCTCGATCCGCAGGACTACCGGCTGGCCGCCGATGCCGCCCGCGCGCAGCAGGCCGGGGCCCTGACCAACCGCGACCTGGCCGAGGCGGACCTCAAGCGCTACCGCGGCTTGCGCGAGCAGAACTTCATCAGCGCGGCGGAACTGGAGCGGCGCGAAACCACCTACAAGGCCGCCCAGGCGCAGCTCGAGCAGGCGCAGGCCCAGCTCGCATCGCAAGGCAACCAGGCCAACTACACGACGCTGGTGGCCGACGTGCCGGGCATCATCACGGCGATCGAGGCCGAGCCGGGCCAGGTGGTGTCGGCCGGCACGCCGGTCGTGCGCATCGCACAGGACGGCGCGCGCGATGTGGTGTTCGCGGTGCCGGAAGACCGCGCCGCGCTGGTCAAGCCGGGGTCGCCCGTCACGGTGCGCGGCTGGGCGGGCGGCGCCGAGATGGAAGGCAAGGTGCGCGAAGTGGCGGCCAGCGCCGACGCGGTGACCCGCACCTACAGCGTCAAGGTCGCGATCGATGCCGCCACCGCGCCCGCGCTGGGTGCCACCGTCTATGCGCGGCCGCAGGCGCTGTCGCGCACCGGCACCCCGGTGCTCAAGCTGCCGACCAGCGCCTTGCGCCAGGAAGGGCAGGGCAGCGCGGTCTGGGTGCTCGACAAGAGCAGCATGACGGTGCGCTCGCAGCCGGTGCAGGTGGCCACGGCGGACGGCAACGAAGCGGTGATCGCCGCCGGCATCACGCCGGGCACGACGGTGGTGGTCGCGGGCGTGCACGTGCTGTCGCCGGGCCAGAAGGTCTCGATCTACAGGGAGAAGACGGCCGCGCCGGCCAATCCGCTGCGTGAGGCCGTCAACGTGCAGGCGCCAGCGGCGGCTCCGGTTGCCACCCGCTGAGGACGCCGCCATGACGTCGCAGCAGACCGCAGCTGCCGGCAAGGCCGGCTTCAATCTCTCGAAATGGGCGCTCGAGCACGCCGCGCTCACGCGCTACCTGATGCTGGTGCTGATGGTGTTGGGCTTCGCGGCCTACTTCCAGCTCGGCCAGGACGAGGACCCGCCCTTCACCTTTCGCGCGATGGTGGTGCGCACCTACTGGCCGGGCGCGACCGCGCAGCAGGTGGCCGAGCAGGTGACCGACAAGCTCGAGCGCACGCTGCAGGAAGCGCCCTACGCCGACAAGATCCGCAGCTATTCGAAGCCGGGCGAGTCGCAGATCATTTTCCAGATCAAGGATTCGTCGCGGCCGGGCGATGTCGCGAACGTCTGGTACACGGTGCGCAAGAAGATCGCCGACATGCGCGGCACCCTGCCGGCCGGCATCCAGGGGCCCTTCTTCAACGACGACTTCGGCGACGTGTACGGCGTGATCTACGCGCTGGAGAGCGATGGCTTCAGCTACGCCGAGCTCAAGACTTTTGCCGACGACGTGCGCCAGCAACTCCTGCGCGTGAAGGACGTGGCCAAGGTCGAGCAGTTCGGCGTCCAGGACGAGAAGGTCTTCATCGAGGTCTCGCAGAAGCGCGTGGCGCAGCTGGGGCTCGATTTCAACGCGGTGCTGGCGCAGATCGGATCGCAGAACGCGATTGAGAGCGCCGGCACGATCCAGTCGCCGCAGGATGTGGTGCAGGTGCGCGTGGGCGGCCAGTTCACGAGCGTGGAGCAGCTGCGCGCGATGCCGATCCGCGGCAGCTCGGGCAACCAGATGCGGCTCGGCGACATTGCGGAGATCCACCGGGCCTACGTCGATCCGCCGGCGGTCAAGGTGCGGCACCAGGGCAAAGAGGTGATCGCGCTCGGCGTCTCGATGGGCAAGGGCGGCGACATCATCGCGCTCGGCAAGGCGCTGCGCGTCGCCACCGCCGAGATCGACAGGCGGCTGCCGGCCGGCGTGACGCTGGCGCAGGTGCAGAACCAGCCGGTGGCGGTCTCCAGATCGGTCAACGAGTTCGTGAGCGTGCTGATCGAGGCGGTGGCGATCGTGCTGGCCGTCAGCTTCGTCGCGCTCGGCCTGCACAAGGGCGGGCGCTTCGGCTGGTACATCGACATCCGGCCCGGGCTGGTGGTGGCGATCACCATTCCGCTGGTGCTGGCCGTGACCTTCCTGGCGATGAACTACTTCGGCATCGGGTTGCACAAGATCTCGCTCGGCTCGCTGATCATCGCGCTCGGCCTGCTGGTGGACGACGCGATCATCGCGGTCGAGATGATGGTGCGGAAGATGGAGGAGGGCTACGACAAGGTGCGTGCCGCCACCTTCGCCTACGACGTCACGGCCAAGCCGATGCTGACCGGCACCCTGATCACGGCCGCGGGCTTCCTGCCGATCGGCATCGCGAAGTCGGTGACCGGCGAATACACCTTTGCGATCTTCGCGGTGACGGTGATCGCGCTGGTGCTGAGCTGGATCGTCTCGGTGTACTTCGTGCCCTATCTCGGCACGCTGCTGCTCAAGGTGAAGCCGCACCCATCATCCGGTCATCCTGAGCTTGGCGAAGGGCCGCACGAGCTCTTCGACACGCCCTTCTACAACACCTTCCGGCACACCGTGAACTGGTGCGTGAAGCATCGCTGGCTGACCATCGGCGCCACCTTGCTGATCTTCGCGCTCGGCATTGTCGGCATGGGCAAGGTGCAGCAGCAGTTCTTTCCCGATTCCAGCCGGCCCGAGATCATGGTCGACCTGTGGTTCCCCGAAGGCACGTCTTTCGCGGCCAACGAAGAGGTGGCCAAGCGGGTCGAACAGCGCCTGCTGAAGGAAGAGGGCGTCACCACCGTCAGCACCTGGGTCGGCTCCGGCGTGCCGCGCTTCTACCTGCCGCTCGACCAGGTGTTCCCGCAGACCAACGTCTCGCAGCTGATCCTGCTGGCCAAGGACCTGAAATACCGCGAGACGCTGCGCCTCAAGCTGCCGGCCTTGCTGGCCGAGGAGTTCCCCGAGGTGCGCGGCCGCGTGAAGCTGCTGCCCAACGGGCCTCCGGTGGCGTACCCGGTCCAGTTCCGCGTGGTCGGAACCGAGCCGCAGCAATTGCGCATCCATGCCGACGAGGTCAAAGCCGTGATGCGCGAGAACGCCAACATGCGCGGCGTCAACGACAACTGGAACGAATCGGTCAAGGTGATCAAGCTCGAGATCGACCAGGACAAGGCGCGTGCGCTCGGCGTCACCAGTCAGGCCATCGCGCAGGCTTCGCGCACCATGTTCAGCGGCACGAATGTCGGCCAGTACCGTGAGAACGACCTCTTGATCGACATCGTGCTGCGCCAGTCGCCGGACGAGCGCGAGGCGATCTCGGACATCGGCAACGCCTACCTGCCCACGAGCTCGGGCCGCTCGATCCCGCTGACGCAGATCGCGCGGCCGGTGTTCAGCTGGGAGCCCGGCGTGATGTGGCGCGAGAACCGCGACTACGCGATCACCGTCCAGGGCGACATCATCGAAGGCCTGCAGGGCGCGACCGTCACCGAGCAACTGCTGCCGGCGCTGCGCAAGCTCGAAGCCAAATGGCACGCCGACGGCCAAGGCGCCTACCGCATCGAGGTGGCGGGCGCGGTGGAGGAGAGCAGCAAGGGTTCGGCCTCGATCGTGACGGGCGTGCCGATCATGCTGTTCCTGGTCTTCACGCTCCTGATGCTGCAGCTGCACAGCTTCAGCCGCTCGATGCTGGTGTTCGTCACCGGCCCGCTCGGCATCGCCGGCGTGGCGGGTGCGCTGCTGGTGCTGAACCGGCCTTTCGGCTTCGTGGCGCTTCTGGGCGTGATCGCGCTGATGGGGATGATCCAGCGCAACGCCGTGATCCTGATCGACCAGATCGAAAGCGATCGGGAAGCCGGCGTGCCGACCTGGGACGCGATCGTCGAATCGGCAGTCAGGCGCCTGCGGCCGATCGTGCTGACCGCCGCGGCGGCCGTGCTGGCGATGATCCCGCTGTCGCGCAGCGTGTTCTGGGGGCCGATGGCGGTGGCGATCATGGGCGGGCTCATCGTGGCCACCGTGCTCACCCTGCTGGCGCTGCCGGCGATGTACGCGGCCTGGTTCCGCGTCAAGCGCGACGAGCCCAGGCCGGCCGATGAGGCCGAAGAGGCCCTGGTTCGCGCTTAAAATACGCGGTTGACCGATTTCAGGCGGGAGGCCTCACAGGCCGCCCGCCGCGAATGACCGAAGGCGGCCTCCGGGCCGCCTTCGGTATTCATCACCTGAAAAACTGGAACCGCGCGGGTGGCGAAATTGGTAGACGCACCAGGTTTAGGTCCTGACGTTCGCAAGAACGTGCCGGTTCGAGTCCGGCCCCGCGCACCAGCACAAGACCCTCTCAAGGAAGATTCAAATGACCGTGAACGTTGAAACCCTCGACAAGCTCGAACGCAAGATCACGCTGACCTTGCCTGTCGGCACCATCCAGTCCGAGGTCGATTCGCGCCTCAAGAAGCTGGCCCGCACCGTCAAGATGGACGGCTTCCGTCCGGGCAAGGTGCCGATGAACGTCGTGGCCCAGCGCTACGGCTACTCGGTCCACTACGAAGTCATGAACGACAAGGTCGGCGAGGCCTTCTCGCAGGCGGCCAACGAGGCCAAGCTGCGCGTGGCCGGCCAGCCGCGCATCACCGAGAAGGAAGAGTCGCCCGAAGGCCAGCTCGCCTTCGACGCGGTGTTCGAGGTCTTCCCGGACGTCAAGATCAACGACCTGGCCAACGCCGAAGTCGAAAAGCTCAGCGCCGAAGTGGGTGACGACGCGATCGACAAGACGCTCGAGATCCTGCGCAAGCAGCGCCGCACCTTCGCGCAGCGCGCGCAGGACGCGGCCGTGCAGGACGGCGACCGCGTGACGGTCGACTTCGAAGGCAAGATCGACGGCGAGACCTTCCAGGGCGGCAAGGCCGAGGACTTCCAGTTCATCGTCGGCGAAGGCCAGATGCTCAAGGAGTTCGAAGATGCCGTGCGCGGCCTGAAGGCCGGCGACAGCCGTACCTTCCCGCTCTCCTTCCCGGCCGACTACCACGGCAAGGACGTGGCCGGCAAGCAGGCCGACTTCATGGTCACCGTGAAGAAGGTCGAGGCTTCGCACCTGCCCGAAGTCAACGAGCAGCTCGCCAAGTCGCTCGGCATCGCCGACGCCACGGTCGAAGGCCTGCGCGCCGACATCAAGCGCAACCTCGAGCGCGAGGTCAAGTTCCGCCTGCTGGCCCGCAACAAGACCGCGGTAATGGACGCGCTGATCGCCAACGCCGAACTCGATCTGCCCAAGTCCAGCGTGCAGGCCGAAGTCGACCGCATGGTCGAAGGCGCCCGCGCCGAGCTCAAGCAGCGCGGCATCAAGGATGCCGACAAGGCCCCGATCCCCGACGACATGTTCCGCCCGCAGGCCGAGCGCCGCGTGCGCCTGGGCCTGGTGGTGGCCGAACTCGTGCGCGCCAACAACCTGCAGGCCAAGCCCGAGCAGATCAAGGCCCACATCGACGAGCTGGCCGCCAGCTACGAGAAGCCGGCCGACGTGGTGCGCTGGTACTTCAGCGACAACCGCCGCCTGGCGGAGGTCGAGGCGGTGGTGATCGAGAACAATGTCACGGATTTCGTGCTCGGCAAGGCCAAGGTCAACGCCAAGCCGGTGTCCTTCGACGAACTGATGGCCCAGCAAGGCTGAACGCCGGTTCGCTGCGTTCCCATGGGGCTTGTGCTTTGATGCGCGAGCCCCATTTCGTCTGGGTACAGTACAACCCCTCTCTGGAGAGCAAAACATGAGCGCACAGGAAATTCAGGGCCTCGGCATGATTCCGATGGTCATCGAGCAATCGGGTCGCGGCGAGCGGTCCTACGACATTTATTCGCGGTTGCTCAAGGAGCGGGTGATCTTCCTGGTCGGCGAGGTCAACGATCAGACCGCCAACCTGGTGGTGGCGCAGCTGCTGTTCCTCGAGAGTGAAAACCCGGACAAGGACATTTCGTTCTACATCAATTCCCCGGGTGGCAGCGTGAGCGCCGGCATGGCGATCTACGACACCATGCAGTTCATCAAACCCGACGTGTCCACCCTGTGCATCGGCTTCGCGGCCAGCATGGGCGCCTTCCTGCTGGCAGCCGGCGAGAAGGGCAAGCGTTTCTCGCTGCCCAACTCCAAGATCATGATCCACCAGGTGCTGGGCGGCGCCCGCGGCCAGGCCACCGACATCGAGATCCATGCCCGCGACATCCTGAAGACGCGCGAGCAGATGAACCGCATCCTGGCCGAGCGCACCGGCCAGTCGTTCGAGAAGATCGCCCGCGACACCGAGCGCGACTACTTCCTGACGGCCGACGAATCCAAGGAATACGGACTGATCGATCAGGTGATCGCCAAGCGCAGTTAAGGTACCCCGGCGCCGAGGCGCCCAGGAAAAAACGGCGCTTTCCGTGTGGAAAGCGCCGTTTTTGTTCCGGTGTTCGCCGGTTCGGGGGGCTTTCATCTTCGCTATCATTGTTAAACCCCTGTTACGAGGCATCTGTCCATGGCCGAGAAAAAAGGCTCCTCCAGCGAAAAAACGCTTTATTGCTCGTTCTGCGGGAAGAGTCAGCACGAGGTCAAGAAGCTGATCGCAGGACCGTCGGTTTTCATCTGCGACGAGTGCATCGATCTCTGCAACGAGATCATCCGCGACGAGCTGCCCGCCGGCGAAGAGGCGCGCGAGGCGCGCAGCGACCTGCCGACCCCGTCGGAGATCAAGGCCAACCTCGACAACTACGTGATCGGCCAGGAGCCGGCCAAGCGCATGTTGTCGGTCGCGGTCTACAACCACTACAAGCGCCTGCGCCACAAGGACAAGGCCAAGGGCGACGACGTCGAGCTCAGCAAGAGCAACATCCTTCTGATCGGCCCCACGGGCTCGGGCAAGACCCTGCTGGCCCAGACCCTCGCGCGCATGCTCGACGTGCCCTTCGTGATGGCCGACGCCACCACGCTGACCGAGGCCGGCTACGTGGGCGAAGACGTCGAGAACATCATCCAGAAGCTGCTGCAGAGCTGCAACTACGAGGTCGAGCGCGCCCAGCGCGGCATCGTCTACATCGACGAGATCGACAAGATCTCGCGCAAATCCGACAACCCCTCGATCACGCGCGACGTGTCGGGCGAGGGCGTGCAGCAGGCCTTGCTCAAGCTGATCGAAGGCACCATGGCCAGCGTACCGCCGCAGGGCGGGCGCAAGCATCCCAACCAGGATTTCCTGCAGATCGACACGACCAACATCCTGTTCATCTGCGGCGGCGCTTTCGCCGGGCTCGAAAAAGTGATCGAGAACCGCACCGAGGCCTCGGGCATCGGCTTCGGCGCCTCGGTCAAGAGCAAGAAGCAGCGCAGCATCACCGAGGTGTTCCGCGAGGTCGAACCCGAAGACCTGATCAAGTTCGGCCTGATTCCCGAGCTCGTCGGCCGCATGCCGGTCGTGGCCTCGCTGGCCGAGCTCAGCGAAGACGCGCTGGTGCAGATCCTGACCGAGCCGAAGAACGCCGTGGTCAAGCAGTTCACCAAGCTGCTGCAGATGGAAGGCGTCGACCTCGAGATTCGTCCGACGGCGCTCAAGGCCATCGCTCGCAAGGCGCTGGCCCGCAAGACCGGCGCGCGTGGATTGCGCTCGATCCTGGAGCAGTCGTTGATCGACACCATGTTCGAACTGCCGAATGCCACCAACGTCGACAAGGTCGTGGTCGAAGAATCGACAATCGACGAAAACAAGCCACCGCTCCTCGTGTACCGCGAGGCGGCCAAGAAGGCCTGACTGAGTGACTTCCTGGCCGGCTCCTCCGATACAGGCGACCGGCGTCTTCGGCGATTACCGTGCCCGCGGGCTTGAAAAGCGCGCGTGGCCGACCATCTTTCCATGATCAAGTAAAGGATTCCCATGTCCGGTCATACCCCCCTGCCTGCCACCGAACTCGACCTGCCGCTGCTTCCGTTGCGCGATGTGGTCGTCTTCCCCCACATGGTGATTCCGCTGTTCGTCGGTCGCCCGAAAAGCATCAAGGCGCTCGAGCTCGCGATGGAAGCGGAGCGCCGCATCATGCTGGTGGCGCAAAAGGCCGCCGCCAAGGACGAGCCCTCGGTCGAGGACATGTTCGAGGTCGGCTGCATCTCGACCATCCTGCAGATGCTGAAGCTGCCCGATGGCACGGTCAAAGTGCTGGTCGAAGGCCAGCAGCGCGCGCGCGTCAACCGCATCGACGACGGCGAAACCCACTTCTCGGCCAACGTGACGCCGGTGGAAGTGGTCGAGGCCGCCGCTCAGAAGGGCACCGAGGTCGAGGCGCTGCGCCGCGCGGTGATGCAGCAGTTCGACCAGTACGTGAAGCTCAACAAGAAGATCCCGCCCGAGATCCTGACTTCGATCTCGAGCATCGACGATCCGGGCCGCCTGGCCGACACCATCGCCGCCCACCTGCCGCTCAAGCTCGACAACAAGCAGGCGGTGCTCGACCTGGCCGACATCAAGTCGCGGCTCGAGAACCTGTACGGGCAGCTGGAGCGCGAGGTCGACATCCTCAACGTCGACAAGAAGATCCGCGGCCGCGTGAAGCGCCAGATGGAGAAGAACCAGCGCGACTTCTACCTCAACGAGCAGGTCAAGGCGATCCAGAAGGAGCTCGGCGAAGGCGAGGAGGGCGCGGACATCGAGGAGATCGAGAAGAAGATCAAGCTCGCCAAGATGCCCAAGGAAGCGCTCAAGAAGGCCGAGGGCGAACTCAAGAAGCTCAAGCTGATGTCGCCGATGTCGGCCGAGGCGACCGTGGTGCGCAACTACATCGACGTGCTGATCGGCCTGCCGTGGAGCAAGAAGACCAAGATCAAGCACGACCTCGCGCACGCCGAAGAGGTGCTCAACGAAGACCACTACGGGCTCGAGAAGGTCAAGGACCGCATCCTCGAATATCTCGCGGTCCAGCAACGCGTCGACAAGGTGAAGGCCCCGATCCTGTGCCTGGTCGGCCCGCCGGGCGTGGGCAAGACCTCGCTCGGGCAGTCGATCGCCAAGGCGACCGGCCGCAAGTACACGCGCATGGCGCTGGGCGGCATGCGTGACGAGGCCGAGATCCGCGGCCATCGCCGCACCTACATCGGCGCGCTGCCGGGCAAGGTGCTGTCGAGCTTGAACAAGGTCGGCACGCGCAATCCGCTGTTCCTGCTCGACGAGATCGACAAGCTGGGCACCGACTTTCGCGGCGACCCGTCGAGCGCGCTGTTGGAAGTGCTCGACCCCGAGCAGAACCATACCTTCGGCGACCACTACGTCGAGGTCGACTTCGACCTCTCCGACGTGATGTTCGTCGCGACTTCGAATTCGATGAACATCCCGCCGGCGCTGCTCGACCGGATGGAAGTCATCCGCCTCGCGGGCTACACCGAAGACGAGAAGACGCACATCGCGCTGAAGTACTTGCTGCCCAAGCAGATGAAGAACAACGGCGTGAAGGAAGAAGAACTCCTGATCACCGAAGAAGCCGTGCGCGACATCGTGCGCTACTACACGCGCGAAGCCGGCGTGCGCTCGCTCGAGCGCGAGCTCTCGAAGATCTGCCGCAAGGTGGTCAAGGGGCTGCTGCTCAAGAAGATGACGCCCAAGGTCATCGTCGAAGGCAAGAACCTGAATGACTTCCTCGGCGTGCGCAAGTACAGCTTCGGCCTGGCCGAAAAGCAGAACCAGGTGGGCCAGGTGGTCGGCCTTGCGTGGACCGAAGTGGGCGGCGATCTGCTGACGATCGAAGCGGTCACGATGCCCGGCAAGGGCGTCATCAGCCGCACCGGTTCGCTCGGCGACGTGATGAAGGAATCGGTCGAGGCCGCGCGCACGGTGGTGCGCAGCCGCGCACGGCGCCTCGGCATCAAGGACGAGGTCTTCGAGAAGCGCGACATCCATATCCACGTGCCCGATGGCGCAACGCCGAAGGACGGCCCCAGCGCAGGCGCTGCGATGACGACGGCCTTCGTTTCGGCGCTCACCGGCATCCCGGTGCGCGGCGACGTCGCGATGACCGGCGAGATCACGCTGCGCGGCGAGGTCACGGCCATCGGCGGCCTGAAGGAAAAGCTCTTGGCCGCATTGCGCGGCGGCATCAAGACCGTGCTGATTCCCGAAGAGAACGCGAAGGACCTGCAAGACATTCCGGAGAACGTGAAGAACGGCCTCGAGATCGTGCCCGTGAAGTGGATCGACAAGGTGCTCGAGATCGCGCTCGAAAAGACGCCCACGCCCTTGTCCGATGAAGAGGTCGCAGCCTCTGCAGCGGCCGTGGCCGAGCTCGCGAAACAGCGCGGCTCGCAACCCGCGGAAGGTTCAGTCAAACATTGAGTCGCGAGACTTGCGGGACCTCGAAAAAATACTATATAATTCGAGGCTCGAAACGCGGGAATAGCTCAGTTGGTAGAGCGCAACCTTGCCAAGGTTGAGGTCGAGAGTTCGAGACTCTTTTCCCGCTCCAGTTTTGAAAAAAGGGAAGCTTCGGGCTTCCCTTTTTTTCGCGAGTTCAAACAGCAGGGCGCGATAGCAAAGCGGTTATGCAACGGATTGCAAATCCGTCTAGCCCGGTTCGACTCCGGGTCGCGCCTCCATCCATATCGATATCGATCCGACAGCCCCACCAACCATCGTTGCCGGGGCTGTTTTCGTTTCGGGTATCGTGCATATCTGCCCGGCCGCCCGGATGGTGAAATTGGTAGACACATCGGACTTAAAATCCGCCGCTTCCTGCATAAGGGGCGTACCGGTTCGACCCCGGTTCCGGGCACCATCACATACAAGGGAGCAATGACATGCCTCGCTACAACGCTCCGTTCGAAATCCATGTGCACGGCGATGTGCCGCTGCGCTCCGATGTGAGCTTCGAGCAGATCCAGGAAGCGCTCAGTCCACTCTGGAAATATGCCGGCGCCAAGTCGCTGGCCGATGGCGCGACCAGCGTCTACGAAGAAGAGCCGGGCATCCGTTTCGAGCAGAAGGAGCACATGCTCCAGATCTGCTGGACGGTCGCCGGCGATGAGGATTTCCGCCAAGCACTCGACGAGATGTGCATGGCACTCAACGAGCTCGCCGAACAAGGCGCTGCGCTCGAGGTCACTTTCTACGACACCGATTTCGACGAGGAAGAGGGCGACCCCGACGAAGAGTCGCGCGACGACTTCCTCATGCTCTTCGTGGGGCCGAACCCGGCCGCGATCATGCAGGTGCAGCGCGACCTCCTGGTGGAAGACGTGGTCAACCTCATGGAGCGCCACTTCGACGGTTCCGAACTCGGCGGCGTGGTGGCGGAAATCGACAAGCTCTTCGGCGACCGCTTCGATGCGCTCGTGAACTCGCTCGAGATCGGCAAGCGCCCCCGCGGCGGCACCGGTGGTCCGGGTACGGGCGGCCACGGTGGCGGACGCCGCCCGCGCCACCTGCACTAGCAAGAGCGTGCCACGGAGCGGTCAAGCCGCTCCGCTATGCTCGGCGACCTTCTGTTCGAGGAGAGTCGCTTGGCCTTGTTTTCACAATCTGCCCTCCGTCCCGGCGTGCGCAAGCGCGAAGTCTTCGGCTGGGCGATGTACGACTTCGCCAACTCGGGCTACACCACGGTGGTCATCACGGCGGTGTTCGCTGCCTACTTCGTCGGCGGCATCGCCAAGGGCGAGCCCTGGGCCACCTTCGCGTGGACGGCGGCGCTGAGCATTTCCTATGCGATCGTGATGCTGTCGATGCCGGCGATCGGCGCCTGGGCCGATCTGCATGCGGCCAAGAAGAGGTTGCTGGCCATCGTCACTGCCGGCTGTGTGCTCGGCACCGCGGCCCTTGCGCTCACGCCGAAGCTCGGCGGTCCGTATGCGGTGGCCTTGGCGATGGGCCTGGTGATCTTCTCCAACACCTTCTACTCTTACGGCGAATCGCTGACCGGCGCCTTCCTGCCGGAACTCGCCACGGCGGAGGGCATGGGCAAGGTCAGCGGCTGGGGCTGGGCCTTCGGCTACATCGGCGGCATGCTCTCGCTCGGCCTGTGCCTGGCCTATGTGCTCTCGGCGCAGGCCAAGGGATTGCCTGCCGCGCATTTCGTGCCGGTCGCGATGCTGATCACGGCCGCGCTCTATGGCGCGGCGGCCTGCGCCACCTTCGCGCTGCTGCCCGAGCGTGCGCTGCCGCAGCCGGCCGGCGCGCGGCAGAGCGCCTGGCGGCAGCTGCGCCACACTTTCCGCGAGGCGCGCGCCTACAGGGACTTCATGTGGCTCCTGGCCTGTACCGTCTGCTACCAGGGTGGGGTGGCGGTGGCGATCACGCTCGCGGCGATCTATGCCGAGCAGGTGATTGGCTTCGTCCCGAGCGAGACCATGGTGCTGATCTTCGTGCTCAACGTCGCGGCCGCGCTCGGTGCCTTCGGCTTCGGTTACCTGCAGGATCGCATCGGCCACCGGCGGGCGCTGTCGGGTGCGCTCGTGGCCTGGATCGCCGTGTGCGTGATCGCCGCCTCGGTCACGACCAAGGGCGGCTTCTGGTGGGCTGCATCCATCGCCGGCCTGGCGATGGGTTCGAGCCAGTCGGCCGGCCGCGCCATGACCGGCGTGCTGGCCCCGCCGCGCCAACTCGCCGAATTCTTCGGGCTCTGGACCTTCGCGACGCGGCTGGCCGGCATCATCGGGCCGCTGAGCTACGGCGCCATCACGTGGATGACCGGGGGCAACCAGCGCATCGCCATCCTCTCGACCGCCGCGCTGTTTGTCGGCGGCCTCTTGCTGTTGATACCGATCGACATGCGGCGCGGCCGCGCCGCTGCGCTGCGCGAAGTGTCTCAGTCGGAAGCCGTGCCCTTGGAGGCACGGTAGATCGTCCCGTCGTAGTGCAGCGTCATCGACGTGAACTTCGCCGGCCGTTCCTGCGTCACGCACTCTTCGCCCTGCGGGCTGGAGCGACTTAGAGTGCGGGTCTGGCGCAGCAGCAGGTCGGCATAGCCGTTGCTCGTGCTGCGCGCGATCGACAGGCTGCCGCGCACGGTCTCGAAGTTGCCGGCGCAGTTGGTGTCCCACTCGCCGCGCTCGAGTGCCGTCTCGAGCCCGTCGAGCACCTTGGCGAGCTTCGGGCCCTGCGGCACGTAGAGCGTGAGCGTTTCGTTCGAGTACGGGTTCGCACGCGACGAGCCCTGGTGGACGACCCGCACGCCGAATGCGCGCGCGTCGCCGGCCAGCGCGTAGCGCGCGGTGTCGACCTTGATCTCGCCGATGCGGATCGCGTCTTCGGTCAGCGCTGCGGGCTGAAACAAGCGGCTGACGACCGTTGCACGCTCGGTGTTGCCGTTGTCGGCCTGCTGCACCACGAGCACGTCGAGATCGAACTCGGTGAAGTTCGGTTCGGACGATGGGCGCGGCATCGGCAGCACCACGATGAAGCGGCCCGCGAAGCCGCGCCAGGGCTGGCACACGGCGCGTTCATGGTCGAGCAGGCGCTTCGGATGCAGCTTGGCATGCATGCGCTCCGCAAGGCCGGTATCGCAGGCGGCGTGGCCGGCAACGCAGAAGGCGGCCAGCAGCGGGGCGAGAAGCAGGCGGCCGCGCATGGACAGGATCAGGTGCTTGTTGCCGTCGATGCGCCGGCAGTCGTCGCAGGGCCGGCTGGGCGCGTGAGCCAGCGTGCGGCCGCGGCATCGAGCGCATCGGGTGCAGCGCTGCTGACGAGTGCGACGGCGCCGTCGTCTGCTTCGGCGAGTTGCCCGGCCTGGGACAGCAGCCGCCGCGTCTGCTGCGCGACCGGCGCGCCGGTATCGATGAAGTGCACCGTGTCGCCGGTATGGCGGCGCAACTCGGCCGCGATGAAGGGGTAATGGGTGCAGCCCAGCACCAGCGTGTCGATCTGTCCCGGTGCGCTGCCGAACGTGCCCGCCGCGCTCAGATAGCGTTGGCTCAGTGCCGCGATCTCGGCGCTGTCGGAACGCTCGATGGCGCCCGCCAGGCCGTCGCAGGGAACGATGCGGAAGACCGCTTGTTTGGCCAGCGACGCGTGCAAGGTCTCGAACTTGCGGCTTTCCAGGGTCACGCGGGTCGCGATCACCGCGATATGGCCGGTGCGGCTCGTCGCTACCGCGGGTTTGAGGGCCGGTTCGACACCGACCAGCGGCAGCGCCGGATGATAAGACCGCAGTTCATGGATGGCAGCCGCCGTCGCGGTATTGCAAGCGACGACCAGCGCCTTGATCCGATGCCGATCGAGCAGGTAGCGCGCGACCGTGCGGGTCCGCTCGGCCACGTAGGCATCGCCGCGCTCACCATAGGGCGCATGGCCCGTGTCGGCGAAGTAGACGAAGCGCTCGTGCGGCAGCTCCTCGCGCAGCGCGTTGAGGACCGAGAGCCCCCCGACGCCGCTGTCGAACACGCCGATCGGAAAGTGGCTCAAGCGGCTTCCATCATGATGGTCTTGAACTCGCCGCTGGCGATGCGCTTCTGCCACTCGGCCGGGCCGGTGATGTGGGCGCTGGTGCCTCCGGCGTCCACTGCCACCGTGACCGGCATGTCCACCACGTCGAACTCGTAGATCGCCTCCATGCCGAGATCGGCGAAGCCCACCACCTTGGCCGTCTTGATCGCCTTGCTCACCAGGTAGGCGGCACCGCCCACCGCCATCAGGTAGGCGCTCTGGTGCTTCTTGATCGCCTCGATCGCGACCGGCCCGCGCTCGGCCTTGCCGATCATTGCGATCAAGCCGGTCTTCGCCAGCATCATCTCGGTGAAGCCGTCCATGCGCGTGGCGGTGGTCGGGCCGGCCGGGCCCACGGCCTCGTCCTTGACCGGATCGACCGGGCCGACGTAGTAGATCACCCGGTTGGTGAAGTCCACCGGCAGCTTCTCGCCCTTGGCCAGCATGTCGGCGATGCGCTTGTGTGCGGCATCGCGGCCGGTGAGCATCTTGCCGTTGAGCAGCAGGGTGTCGCCCGGCTTCCAGCTAGCGACCTCGGCCGGCGTGAGCTTGTCGAGATCGACGCGCTTGCTCTTGTTGTAGTCGGGCGCCCACTCGATCTTGGGCCACAGGTCCAGCGAGGGCGCTTCGAGGTACACCGGTCCCGAGCCGTCGAGCACGAAGTGCGCATGGCGCGTGGCCGCGCAGTTCGGGATCATCGCCACCGGCTTGCTCGCCGCGTGCGTGGGGTACATCTTGATCTTGACGTCTAGCACGGTGGCCAGGCCGCCCAGGCCCTGCGCGCCGATGCCGAGCGCATTGACCTTCTCGTAAAGCTCGACGCGCAGCGCCTCCACCTTGCCGAGTTCGGCCCCGGAGCGCTTCTTGGCGAGCAGCTCGTGCATGTCGAGGTCGTCCATCAGGCTTTCCTTGGCGAGCAGGGCGGCCTTCTCGGCGGTGCCGCCGATGCCGATGCCCAGCATGCCCGGCGGGCACCAGCCGGCGCCCATGGTGGGCACGGTCTTGAGCACCCAGTCGACCACGCTGTCGCCGGGGTTCAGCATCACCAGCTTGCTCTTGTTCTCGCTGCCGCCGCCCTTGGCGGCCACCGTCACCTCGACGGTGTTGCCCGGCACGATCTCGGTGAAGATCACGGCCGGCGTGTTGTCCTTCGTGTTCTTGCGATCGAACTGCGGGTCGGCCACGACCGAGGCGCGCAGCATGTTGTCGGGATGGTTGTAGCCGCGGCGCACGCCTTCGTTGATGGCGTCGTCGAGGCTGCCGGTGAAGCCGCCCCAGCGCACGTCCATGCCGACCTTGAGGAAGACGTTGACGATGCCGGTGTCCTGGCAGATCGGGCGCTGGCCGGTGGCGCTCATCTTGCTGTTGGTGAGGATCTGCGCCATCGCGTCCTTGGCCGCCGGGCTTTGCTCGCGCTCGTAGGCACGGGCCAGGTGGGCGATGTAGTCGGTCGGGTGGTAGTAGCTGATGTATTGCAGCGCGGCGGCAACCGACTCGATCAGGTCGGCTTGTTGAATCGTGGTGGTCATGGGGGTTTTTGCTTGGACGGATACTGGCGGGTCCTCCATTTTGACAGCTCAGGCCCGCCCATGAAGACACGCACCGAACGCGACACCTTTGGCCCCATCGAAGTACCGGCAGACAGGCTCTGGGGCGCGCAGACCCAGCGCTCGCTGCAGAACTTCGACATCTCGGGCGAGCAGCAGCCGCGCGAGATCATCAAGGCCCTGGCGCAGGTCAAGCGCGCCTCGGCAGTGGTCAACCATGCGCTCGGCCTGCAGGACGAGACGAAGACGAAGGCCATCGTCGCTGCGGCCGACGAAGTCATCGCCGGCACGCATCCCGAGGAGTTCCCGCTGGTCGTGTGGCAGACCGGATCCGGCACGCAGACCAACATGAACGTCAACGAGGTGCTGGCCAACCGCGCGAGCGAGCTGCTGGGCGGCGAACGCGGGGAAGGACGTCTCGTGCATCCGAACGACGATGTGAACCGCAGCCAGTCCTCGAACGACGTGTTCCCGACCGCGATGCACGTGGCGGCGGTCGACGCGATCACCAACCGGCTGTTGCCCGCCATCGCCAGGCTGCGCGGAACGCTGGAAAAGAAATCGCAGGACTTCGCCGACATCGTGAAGATCGGCCGCACCCATCTGCAGGATGCGACGCCGCTCACGCTGGGCCAGGAATTCTCGGGCTACGTGGCGCAGCTCGCGCACGGCGAAGCCCACGTGCGCGCCGCGTTGCCGCACCTGTGCGAGCTGGCGCTGGGCGGCACCGCGGTCGGCACCGGGCTCAACGCGCCCAGGGGCTATGCCGAGCAGGTGGCGGCCGAGCTTGCCAGGCTCACCGGCCTGCCTTTCGTCACCGCGCCGAACAAGTTCGAGGCCATGGCCTCGGTCGATGGGCTGGTGCATGCGCACGGCGCGCTCAAGACCCTGGCCGCGAGCATGACGAAGATCGCCAACGACGTGCGCTGGCTCGCGAGCGGCCCGCGCAGCGGTATCGGCGAACTGAGCATTCCCGAAAACGAGCCGGGCTCGTCGATCATGCCCGGCAAGGTGAATCCGACGCAGAGCGAGGCGGTCACGATGCTGGCGGCGCAGGTGATGGGCAACGACGTCGCGATCAACATCGGTGGTGCCTCGGGCAACTTCGAGCTCAACGTATTCCGCCCGATGGTGGCGCACAACTTCCTGCAGAGCGTGCGCCTTTTGGCCGACGGCATGGTGAGCTTCAACGACCACTGCGCGGTGGGCATCGAGCCCAACCGCGAGCGCATCGCCGAACTCGTACAGCGCTCGCTGATGCTGGTGACGGCACTCAACACGCACATCGGCTACGACAAGGCGGCCTTCATCGCGAAGAAGGCGCACAAGGAAGGCACGAGCCTGCGCGAGGCGGCGGTAGCCTCAGGTCACCTGACCGGGGAGCAGTTCGATGCCTGGGTGGTGCCGGAGAACATGACCGGGCGATAGACGCTCAGTGATTGGCGGAGGGCGAGGGTGCCATCAGCTTGTCGGTCACCGCGATCGCCATCGCCGACAGCAGGAAGGTGATGTGGATCGCGGTCTGCGCGATCAGCACCCGGTCGGTGTAGTTGTCGGCGTTGATGAAGGTCTTGAGCAGGTGGATCGAGCTGATGCCGATGATCGCGGTGGCCAGCTTGACCTTCAGCACCGAGGCGTTCACATGGCTCAACCACTCGGGCTGGTCGCGATGGCCTTCGAGGTTCATGCGACTCACGAAGGTCTCGTAGCCGCCGACGATCACCATGATCAGCAGGTTGGAGATCATGACCACGTCGATCAGCGCCAGCACCACCAGCATGATCACGGTTTCGTTGAGCGTCGTGATCGGCGCGGCGGTCTTGTACCCGATGCTGGTGATGAGCAGTTGCAGCGCATCCTGGCTGCCGAACGCGGCCTCGACCAGGTGGAAGAGTTCGACCAGGAAGTGCAGCACGTACACGCCCTGTGCGACGATCAGGCCCAGGTACAGCGGCAGCTGCAGCCAGCGGCTGGCGAAGATCAGGTTGGGCAGCGGGCGCAGGGGCGAGACGTTGCCGCTGTTCGAGGTGGTGGGGTCGAGGGTGGACATCGGGTCGTTGTGGGCGGGAAACGCGCGATTCTAGGGTGTGCGCGAGCGCCCCGGTGTCACGCTCCTGTCGTTAACATGGAGCGTCAGTCATCCGTAAGTGCGGCCGCCGACATTAACGCCGGTCAATTGACAGGTACAGGAGACGAAGAATGAGCAGTGCACCGACGACGATCGAGTCCACCCTGGTCGAGAACCGCGTGTTTCCGCCGGATGCCCGTGCCACGCAGGGCGCGCGCATCGCGAGCATGGCGGCGTACGACGCGCTATGCAAGGAAGCCGCCGACGACTTCGAGGGCTTCTGGGCCCGCCAGGCGCGAAGCAACGTGGTGTGGACCAAGCCCTTCACCCGCACGCTCGACGAATCGAACGTGCCTTTCTACAAATGGTTCGACGACGGCGAGCTCAACGCCTCGGCCAACTGCCTCGACAAGCACATCGGCACCGCGGTCGAGAACAAGACCGCGATCGTTTTCGAGGCCGACGACGGCGCTGTCACCAAGATCACCTACAAGGAGCTGCTGGCTCGCGTTTCGCAGTTCGCCAATGCGCTGAAGGCGCAAGGCATCCAGAAGGGCGACCGCGTCATCGTCTACCTGCCGATGGCCATCGAGGGCGTGATTGCGATGCAGGCCTGCGCCCGCATCGGCGCCACCCACAGCGTGGTGTTCGGCGGTTTCTCCGCGAAGGCGCTGCAGGAACGCATCATCGATGCCGGCGCCGTGGCGGTCATCACGGCCAACTACCAGCTGCGCGGCGGCAAGGAACTGCCGCTCAAGGCCATCGTCGACGACGGCATCGCGCTCGGCGGCTGCGAATCGATCAAGACCGTGCTGGTTTATCAGCGCACCGCGACCGCCTGCAACATGGTGGCCGGCCGCGACAAGACCTTCGACGAGGCGCTCCAGGGCCAGAGCACCGAATGCGCGCCGGTGCCGGTCGGCGCCGAGCATCCGCTCTTCATCCTCTACACCTCGGGCTCGACCGGCAAGCCCAAGGGCGTGCAGCATTCGACCGGCGGCTACCTGCTGTGGGCCAAGCTCACGATGGACTGGACCTTCGACGTGCGCCCCGAAGACGTGTTCTGGTGCACCGCCGACATCGGCTGGATCACCGGCCACACCTACGTGGCCTACGGCCCGCTCGCCGCGGGCGCGACGCAGGTGGTGTTCGAGGGCGTCCCGACCTTCCCGCATGCGGGCCGCTTCTGGCAGATGATCGAGAAGCACAGGGTCACGATCTTCTACACCGCCCCGACCGCGATCCGCTCGCTGATCAAGGCGGCCGACAGCGACGAGAAGGTGCATCCCAAGAATTGGGACCTGTCGTCGCTGCGCATCCTCGGCACCGTGGGCGAGCCGATCAATCCCGAAGCCTGGATGTGGTACTACCGGAACGTCGGCGGCGAGAAATGTCCGATCGTCGACACCTTCTGGCAGACCGAGACCGGCGGCCACGTCATTACGCCGCTGCCGGGCGCCACGCCGCTTGTGCCGGGCTCCTGCACCTTGCCGCTGCCGGGCATCATGGCCGCGATCGTCGACGAGACCGGCAAGGACATCCCGCACGGCGCCGGCGGCATGCTGGTCATCAAGCGGCCCTGGCCCTCGATGATCCGCACCATCTGGAACGACCCCGAGCGCTTCAAGAAGAGCTATTTCCCCGAGGAAATGGGCGGGACCGTCTACCTGGCCGGCGACGGCGCGGTGCGCAGCGCCGACCGCGGCTACTTCCGCATCACGGGACGCATCGACGACGTGCTCAACGTGTCGGGCCACCGGCTCGGCACGATGGAAATCGAATCCGCGCTGGTCGCCAAGACCGACCTCGTGGCCGAAGCCGCCGTGGTCGGCCGGCCCGACGACGTGACCGGCGAGGCGGTATGCGCCTTCGTCGTGCTGAAGCGCGGCCGCCCGAGCGGCGACGAGGCGAAGCAGATCGCCGCCGAGCTGCGCAACTGGGTGGCCAAGGAAATCGGCCCGATCGCCAAGCCGAAGGACATCCGCTTCGGCGAGAACCTGCCGAAGACGCGCAGCGGCAAGATCATGCGGCGCCTCTTGCGCAGCATCGCCAAGGGCGAAGCGATCACGCAGGACACCTCGACGCTCGAGAACCCCGCCATCCTCGAACAGCTCGGCCAGGCTTACTAACGGCCCCCACGCTCCGTCACTGCGTGTACTCGCTGCCCCCCGAGGGGGCCGCAGGCCGCCTTGGGCGGCCCGGCGCCGGCCTGGGGATTCGCAGCCGCGCCCCTGTCCGACAGGGCATTGGCGCCGGATGCGTTACAACAGCCCATCGATTGTTGAGGAGACATCCATGGGATTGAGAACAGGCGTGCTGCTGGTGGTCGTGCTGCTGATCGCGGCGCTCGCGGCCTTGAACTGGGGCCTGCTCGTCACGCCCACCGCCATGTCGGTCGGCTTCATGCAGATCACGGCGCCCTTCGGGTTGATCATGCTGGGCCTCACGGTGCTTCTGAGCATCTTCTTCGTGGCCTACATCGTCTACCTGCAGACCACGGTGCTGCTCGAAACGCGGCGCCACACGAAGGAAATGCAGGCCCAGCGCAGCCTGGCCGACCGGGCCGAGGCTTCTCGTTTCACCGAGCTGCGCAGTTTCCTCGAGACCCAGGAGAACGTCCACATGGCGCGCAACGCCGAGCGGCATGCGGCGCTGCTGGCGCGCGTGGAGCAGCTGGAGACGATGATCAAGCTGCGCTCCGACCGGACCGACAACACGCTGGCAGCCCACATCGGCCAGCTCGAAGATCGCGTCGACCGCCGGGCGGCGACGGCGACGGTGGCGTCTTCGCCGCCCGTGGGCATGCCACCGCCGGTCTGAGGCCCGCGCTACTTCGTCAACAGGATCCAGGCCGCCAGCTTTTTCGCGTCCGCTTCGCTGACCTGGTTGTTGGCCGGCATCGGCACCTGTCCCCAGACGCCCGATCCGCCCTTGATGATCTTGCCGGCGAGCATGTCGGCCGCGCCCTTGTTGTCCTTGTACTTGGCCGCGACTTCCTTGAACGAAGGGCCGAGGATCTTGCGCTCGACCGCGTGGCAGCTCATGCAGTTCTTCGAGGTGGCCAGGGCCAGGTCGGCAAGGGCGGGTGCGGCGGAAGCCAGGCCCAGGGCGGCCAGCAGAAGCGCTCTTTTCATGAAGTCCTTGTCGCGTGGGTGCGTTAAAGTCGATCCAACGCGATTGTAGGTAGCGCGGTGCACGGTCCGCCGCGATGCGGGCCTGGAAAACCGGAGGGATTCTCTATGTGGTTTCTGTTGCTGGGCCTTCTTGGCGTGGCCCTCAAATACTTCGAAGTCGGCTTCGTGGCCCAGTGGGACTGGTGGATCGTGCTCTTCCCCTTCGCGCTGGCCGCGGCCTGGTGGGCCTGGGCCGACTGGTCAGGCTACACCAAGCGCAAGGTGGTCGAACGCGAAAACGCGCGCCGGCAGGACCGCATCGACCGGCAGCGCAGCAATCTGGGCCTTCTGACCAGCCGTTCCAACCGCCGCCGCCGCGGCGGACGCTAGAGCCCGAAACAGCGTCGTCGGCCTGGGCTTTGTCGTGTTCGGCACCAGCGCGTGGGTGTTGGCAGGGTGATCAGTACTTGTCGAGCACCGCACCCGAGCTCGCGCTCGATGCATTGAACGCGAACTTGGCCTGCACGCCGCGCGTGTAGCGCGGGGCAGGGGCCTTCCATCCTTCCCGGCGCTTCGCGAGTTCGGCGTCGGACACGTTGAGTTCGAGCTTGAGCTGGTGCGCGTCGATGGTGATCGAGTCGCCCTCGTTGACGAAGGCGATGGTGCCGCCGGCCGCAGCCTCGGGCGCCACGTGGCCGACCACCATGCCCCAGGTGCCGCCCGAGAAGCGGCCGTCGGTGATGAGGCCCACGCTTTCGCCGAGGCCGGCGCCGATCAGCGCGCCGGTGGGCGCCAGCATCTCCGGCATGCCGGGGCCGCCCTTGGGGCCGAGGTAGCGCAGCACCATCACGTCGCCGGCCTTGATTTTGCCGTCGAGGATGGCCTGGAGCGCCGACTGCTCGTCGTCGAACACGCGCGCCGGGCCGGTGATGACCGGGTTCTTGAGGCCGGTGATCTTGGCCACCGCGCCCTCGGGCGAGAGGTTGCCCTTAAGGATGGCCAGGTGGCCCTCGGCGTACATCGGATTCGTGATCGGGCGGATCACGTCCTGGTCGGCACGCGGCTGGTCGGGCACGTCCTTCAGCACCTCGGCGATGGTCTGGCCGGTGATCGTGATGCAGTCGCCGTGCAGCAAACCCGCGTTCAGCAGGATCTTCATCACCTGCGGGATGCCGCCGGCCTGGTGCAGGTCGACCGCGAGGTACTTGCCGCTGGGCTTGAGGTCGCACAGCACCGGCACCTTCTTGCGGATGCGCTCGAAGTCGTCGATCGACCATTCCACGCCCGCCGCGTGCGCGATGGCGAGGAAGTGCAGCACCGCGTTGGTGGAGCCGCCGGTGGCCATGATCACGGCCACCGCGTTCTCGATCGCCTTCTTGGTCACGATGTCGCGCGGCTTGATGTCCTTCTTGATGGCCTCGATCAGCACCTTGGCCGATTCCTTGGCCGAGTTGGCCTTCTCGTCGTGCGGGTTGGCCATGGTCGAGGAGTAGGGCAGCGAGATGCCGAGCGCCTCGAAGGCCGAACTCATGGTGTTGGCCGTGTACATGCCGCCGCAGGAGCCGGTGCCGGGGATCGCGCGCTTCTCGATTTCCTTCAGGTCCTCGTCGCTCATGTTGCCGGCGGCGTTCTGGCCGACCGCCTCGAACACGCTCACGATGTTGAGGTCCTGGCCCTTGTAGCGGCCCGGCAGGATGGTGCCGCCGTAGACATAGATCGCCGGCACGTTGGCGCGCAGCATGCCCATCAGGCCGCCGGGCATGTTCTTGTCGCAACCGCCGACCACCAGCACGCCGTCCATCCACTGGCCGCCGACGCAGGTCTCGATGCAGTCGGAGATGACCTCGCGGCTCACCAGCGAGTACTTCATGCCTTCGGTGCCCATGGCCATGCCGTCGGAAATGGTCGGCGTGCCGAAGACCTGCGCGTTGCCGCCGGCTTCCTCGATGCCGGCGATCGCGGCGTCGGCCAGCTTCTGCAGGCCCGAGTTGCACGGCGTGATGGTGCTGTGGCCGTTGGCCACGCCGACCATCGGCTTCTTGAAATCGCCTTCCTCGTAGCCCATCGCGTAGAACATCGAGCGGTTGGGCGCGCGCGACTTGCCTTCGGTGATGTTGGCGCTGCGGGCGTTGATCTTGATCGTCTGGGTGGCCATGGTGTCTCTGGTCTTGAATCGGGGGAAGGCAAGTATCGGACGATTGACTGATTGGTTCCAATCCGAATTTCAAGCCCGATTGATATGCTCGGCATATGAAAGAAGCCTGGATCGACCTGCGCGCCTGGCGCCAGTTCCTCGCGGTGGCCGAGGAGCTGCATTTCGGCCGCGCCGCCGCGCGCCTGCACATGACGCAGCCGCCCGTCACGCAGGCCATCGCGCAGCTCGAAAAAACGCTGGGCGTGCGGCTGTTCGACCGCACCCGGCGCCGGGTCGCGCTCACGCCCGCGGGCGAGGCGCTCTTGCCCGAGGTGCGCGAGCTGCTGGCGCGCGCGCAGGCGCTGCCCGTGCGGGCGAAGGCGGCGGCGGCCGGTGAAGTGGGGCGCGTGCGGCTCGCCTTCGTCTCGACCATCGGGTTCGAGCGGCTGCCGGCCTGGGTGCGCGAATTCCGCGTGAGCTGCCCCGAGGTCGCGCTGGAACTGGTCGAGGCCACCGGCGACGTGCAGCTCGAAGCCTTCGCCCGCGGCGAGATCGATGCCGGCCTGATGCTGCATTCGCCCGGTTTCGCGCCGCCCGGCCTGGAGCGGCTCGCGGTGTCCGAGGAGCCGCTGGTGCTGGCGTTGCCGGCGAAGCATCCCCTGGCCCGGATGCCGAAGCTGCCGCTGGCCGAGGTGCTGGCCGAGCCGCTGGTGATCTTTCCGCGTCGCATCGTGCCCTCGCTGCACGATGCGATCTTCGGGCTCTACCACGCGGCCGGCCTGGCGCCGCGGGTTGCGCAGGAAGCGATCCAGATGCAGACCATCGTGAACCTGGTGTGGGGCGGACTCGGCGTGGCCTGGGTGCCGGAGAGCGTGACGCAGTTCCGGCGCGCCGGCGTGGTCTACCGCGCTGCGACCGAGTTCGCGCCCACTGGACGGCGAAAGACCGCCGTCTTGCCCGGCTGCGAGACCAGCCTGGTCTGGCCCGGCCACACCGACAACCCGGCGCTCGCCCGCTTCGTGCGATTCGTCCAGGAGCAGGGACTGTCACATCCGTGGGCACAATAGGCCGATGCTCACCTACCCGCAGATCAATCCCGTCGCCCTGCAGCTCGGGCCGATCGCCATCCATTGGTATGGCCTGACCTATCTGGCCGCCTTCGCGCTGTTCTACTTCCTCGGTACGCGCCGGCTGCGGCACGAGCCCTTCCGTTCCATCACCGGACCGGGCGCCTGGACCCGCAAGGACCTGGAGGACATCCTCTTCCTCGGCGTCATGGGCGTGATCGTCGGCGGCCGGCTCGGCTATTGCCTGTTCTACAAGCCCGGCTACTACCTCACGCACCCGCTGGAGATCTTCTTCGTCTGGCAGGGCGGCATGAGCTTCCACGGCGGGCTGCTCGGCGTGATCGCCTCGATGCTGTGGTTCGCACGTTCGCGTGCGCGGCCGTACTGGCAGGTGATGGATTTCGTGGCGCCCTGCGTGCCCACCGGGCTGGCGGCCGGGCGGGTGGGCAATTTCATCAACGGCGAGCTGTGGGGGCGCTTCAGCAGCCCCGACCTCCCATGGGGCATGGTGTTTCCGCAGAGCGGATCGATGCTGCCGCGCCACCCCTCGCAGGTCTACCAGTTCCTGCTCGAAGGCCTGCTGCTGTTCGCGATCCTCTGGCTCTATGCACGCAAGGAACGGCGCGAGCGGCGCGTGTCGGCGGTGTTCCTGATCGGCTACGGGCTGATGCGCTTCGTCGCCGAATACTTCCGCGAGCCCGACGACTTCCTGGGCCTCCTGGCGCTCAACATGAGCATGGGGCAGTGGCTTTGCGTGCCGATGATCGTGTTCGGCATCTGGCTCTATGCCAGTGCACCCGCGGCGCGCTCAGCCGCAGCAGTGGCACGCGGCTGAGCGCGCCGCGGGCGCCAGGGTATCTCCGGGGGCAGAGATGCTTTGCCTTCTTGCGTCCGAGTTCTCATAATTACGTGTAATTACCGAAAATCACCGACGAAGCTCCCGATCTTTCATCCGCCATGCGCCTGGTCCACAACTCGCTGCACCACGAAGTCGCCGCCACGCTGCGCGAGGAGATCTTCGCCGGCACGCTGGCGCCGGGCAGCTTCGTCGACGAGGCGCCAGTGTGCGAGCGGCTTGCGATCTCGCGCACGCCGCTGCGCGAGGCGCTCAAGGTGCTGACGGCCGAGGGCCTGCTGCGGCACGAGCCGCGGCGCGGCTGCTTCGTGGCCGAGGTCACGCAGCGCGACCTGGACGACATCTTTCCCGTCATCGCGCTGCTCGAAGGGCGCTGCGCTTGGCAGGCGGCACGCAACGCCAGCGATGTCGAGCTGCTGGCACTCGAAGCCATGCACGACAAGCTCGCGAAGCACGCACGCGCCAAGCGCATCAACGAGTACTACGCGACCAATTTCGCGATCCACGAGGCGATCATCATGCTGGCCGATAATCGCTGGCTGGCGCAGGTGATCGGCGATTTGCGCAAGATCCTCAAGCTCGCGCGCCTGCAGCAACTGCATGCGCCGGGGCGGCTCGAACAGAGCCTGTCCGAACATCTCGCGGTGTTCGCCGCGCTGAAGGCGCGCGACAGCGACGGCGCCGAGGCCGCGATGCGCACCCACCTGAACCGCCAGCGCGAAGCCCTGCGGGCCATCGCGCTCCAACAGAAAGCGAAGCTGATCTCATGAATGCCAGCGACTGGATCACCCGCAGCGTCTCGCGCCTGCGTCCCGGCAGCGATGCCGCCGAAGTCAAGAAGCCCGCAGTGCCCGAAGCGAAGTCGAAGCCGGCGCCCAAGGCGGCCGCCACCGTCGGCCCGCGTCCGCTGGCCGAACGGCTGGAGGCCACGCTGCGCCGCCATGGCGAGGCGCTGGCGCCGCGTGCCTTGCGGCGCGCGCTCACCGAGTTGCAGGCGGTGGTCGACTCGAGCGTGAGCGAGGTGGAAGCAGGACGCCGCGCCCATGCGGTCGTGAAGTGGTACGCCGGGCGCGAACTCGACGAGCGGCGCGACGTCTGGCTGCTCATGAGCGAACGCTTCGCGCCCGATCTGCAGAAGGTCAGCAGCGCGCGCGACCGGCACGGGGCCGCGATGGGTACGCCCGACGAGGCCCAGGCCGAGGTGCACCTGCGCCGCGCGCTGGTCTCGCCGCGCGCGCGGCTGCTGCAGCGCTTCGCCATCGACCCCGACGGCATGCGCTTCCTGGTTGATCTGCGTGCCGAGCTGCTGCCGCACCTGAAGGGCGACCGGCGCCTCCTGCCGCTCGATGCCGAGCTCGAGCACCTGTTCTCCACCTGGTTCGACGTCGCCTTTCTGGACCTGCGCCGCATCAGCTGGGATTCGCCGGCCTCGCTGATCGAGAAGCTGATCCAGTACGAGGCGGTGCACGACATCAAGAGCTGGGCCGACGTCAAGAACCGGCTCGACAGCGATCGCCGCTGCTACGGCTTCTTCCACCCGCGGCTGCCCAACACGCCGCTGATCTTCGTCGAGGTCGCGCTGGTCGACCACATCAGCGAAGGCATCGTGCCGCTGCTCGACGAAGCCGCCGCGCCGGTCAAGCACGACCGCGCGACGACTGCGATCTTCTATTCAATCAGCAACACCCAGAACGGCCTGCGCGGCGTGAGCTTCGGCGATTCGCTGATCAAGCGCGTGGTCGAGGAACTGCAAAAAGAGATGCCGCGCCTGAAGATCTTCGCGACGCTGTCGCCGGTCCCGGGCTTTCGCGGCTGGCTGACGAAGAACGCGGGCTCCCTGCTGGAGCGGCTCGACGAGAAGCGCGCGACCGAGCTGGGCCGCGTGATCGGGTCCCTGCCGCCCACCGCCGAGCGCGTGCTGGCGGCGGCCGAGGAGGCGAGTGCGCTCGATGCCAAATCGCCGGTGCGCCAGCTGCTGATGAATGCCGCCGCCGAGTACCTCGGGCGGGCCACCGCCGAGGGCAAGCCGGTCGATCCGGTGGCGCGCTTCCACCTGGGCAACGGCGCGCGGGTGGAGCGGCTCAACTGGGCCGGCGATCCCTCGCCCAAGGGGCTGAAGCAATCCTACGGACTCATGGTCAACTACCTCTACGATCTGAAACGGCTCGACAAGCACCGCGCCCTGCTCGCACAGGGCAAGGTGGCGGTGTCGGGCGAGGTCGACGATCTTTTTCTCAAGGGCTGAGGCCCCCGACGGTTCATCACAAAAGGAGACAAGGCAATGACCCCAAGCTTCCAGCGGCGCGACATATTGCGCCTGGCCGCGGCCGCGGCCGCCGTTCTGGGCGGGGGCGCACGCGCCCAGGCCAGCTGGCCCGCCAAGCCGGTGACGATGGTGGTGCCCTTCCCGGCCGGCGGCGGCACCGACGCCTTCGCGCGGCCCTTGTCGGCGCAGTTCGCCAAGGTCGCCGGCCAGACGCTGGTGATCGACAACCGCGGCGGCGCCGGCGGCACCCTGGGCGCGAGTATCGCGGCCAAGGCGCAGCCGGACGGCTACACGCTCTTCATGGGGGCGGTGCACCATGCGATCGCGCCCTCGGTCTATCCCAAGCTCGACTACGACATCGAGAAGGATTTCGTGCCGCTGATGCTGCTGGCAAGCGTGCCGCAGGTGGTGGTGATCAACCCGAAGCGGGTGAGCGCGACCACGCTCAAGGACTTCGTCGCCGAGGCCAAGAGGAATCCCGGCAAGCTCAACTACGCCTCGGCCGGCGCCGGCACCTCGCACCACCTGGCGGGCGAGCTCTTCAAGCTGCAGACCGGCACCTTCATCACCCACATTCCCTATCGCGGCGCGGGTCCGGCGCTGCAGGACCTGATCGCCGGCAATGTCGACTGCATGTTCGACGGCCTGGGCTCGTCCTCGCAGCACATCAAGGCCGGCCGCATCAAGGCGCTGATGATGTCCGGCGCCAAGCGCAACCCCGCCTTCCCCGACGTGCCCAGCGCCGCCGAGGTCGGCCTGCCGGACTACACCGTGACCACCTGGTACGGCCTGTGGACGCCGAAGGGCACGCCGGCCGAGGTGCAGGCGAAGATCGTCGACGAGATGAAGAAGGCGCTCGCCACCGAGGAGCTGAAGGCCATCTGGGCCAACAACGGCGCCGAGATCCCGAACCTCGTGATGGCGCCCTATGGCAGCTTCGTCAACTCCGAGATCAGGCGCTGGGCCGGCGTCGTGAAAGCTTCTGGCGCCAAGCTGGAATGACGGCCTCGGTCAGGCTCGAGCGCGAGGGCGCGCTCGCCTTCGTGACGCTGGCCCATCCCGGACGGCTCAATGCCATGTCGCGCGCGATGTGGCGCGAACTGCGCGCCGTGTTCGAGCAGGAGCTCGCGCAAGACGACGCCACGCGCTGCGTCGTCGTGCGCGGGGAGGGCGCTGCGTTCTGCGCCGGCGGCGACATCTCCGAGTACCCCTCCTTCCGCTTCGATGAAGCCAGCCTGCGCGACTTCCACGAGAACGAGGTCTGGGGCGCGCTGGCCGCCATGCTGGCCTGCGAGCTGCCGCTGGTCGCGCAGATCGAGGGCGCCTGCATGGGCGCCGGCCTGGAGATCGCGAGCTGCTGCGACATCCGCCTGGCCGGCGAATCATCGAAATTCGGCGCGCCGATCGCGAAGCTGGGCTTTCCGATGGCGCCGCGCGAGGCGGCCCTGGTGCGTGTCGCCATCGGCGACACGCTGGCGCGCGACATGCTGCTGGCCGCCGGCGTGCACGATGCGCGCCGCCTCTACGACGCTGGCTTTGTGCTGAGCGTGCTGCCGGATGCGCAGGTCGCTGCGGGAGCGCTGGCGCATGCGCAGCGCATCGCCGCGCTGGCGCCGGAGGCTGCGCGCCTCAACAAGCGGACCTTCTTCGCCGGCACGGTCGACCGGCTGCTCGCCAGCGCCTACGATTACGCCGATTCGCCCGAACACCGCGAGGGCATCGCCGCCTTCCTCGCCAAGCGCAACCCCGTCTTCTGACCATGACCGAAACGACCAACGCCAACCTCTACGCCGCGCTGCGTGCGGCCTTCCCCGCCGATCTCGATGCCATCGCGGTCGAGACCGACGACGGCCTGTTCTATTCCTGGCGCGACCTGGAGCGCGCGAGCGCGATGATCGCGAACCTGCTCGACGCGCTGAAGCTCGACAAGGGCGCCCGCATCGCGGTGCAGGTCGAGAAGTCTGTCGAGGCCATGCTGCTCTACCTCGCGACGCTGCGCGCGGGCTACGTGTTCCTGCCGCTCAACACCGCCTACCGCGGCGCCGAGATCGAGTACTTCATCGGCAACGCCGAGCCGGCGGTGGTGGTCTGCAGCAGCGCGAATGCATCGTGGGTGGCGCCGATCGCGACCGCGGCCGGTACCCGCCACGTGTTCACGCTCGATGACGACCGCACCGGCACGCTGCTCGAAGTGGCGGCGCAGTGCAGCGACCGCCACACCGTCGCGCAGAAGAAGGACGACGACCTCGCCGCCATCCTCTACACCAGCGGCACCACCGGCCGCAGCAAGGGCGCGATGCTCACGCACCGCAACCTGCGCTCCAACGCCGAGGTGCTGAAGGACTACTGGGGCTGGCACAGCGGCGCGCAGGGGGAGGGCGATGTGCTGATCCATGCACTGCCGATCTTCCACGTGCACGGCCTCTTCGTCGCCATCCACGGCGCGCTGATCAGCGGCAGCAAGATGATCTGGCTCAACAAGTTCGATCCGAAGCGCGTGGTGGCCCGGCTGCCCGAGGCGACCGTGTTCATGGGCGTGCCCACGCTCTACGTGCGCATGCTGGCCGAGCCGGGGCTGACGCGCGAGGCCTGCAACGGCATGCGTCTTTTCATCGCGGGCTCGGCGCCACTGCTGATCGAGACCTTTGAGGCCTGGCGCGAGCGCACCGGCCACACCATTCTCGAGCGCTACGGCATGAGCGAGACCGTCATGCTCAGCTCCAACCCCTACAGCGCGGTGCAGGGCCAGCGGCGTGGCGGGACGGTGGGCTTCCCGCTGCCCGGCGTCCAGCTGCGCGTGCGCGACGATGCGGGCGAGCCCTGCCCGACGGACGAGATCGGCCACATCGAGGTGGCCGGCCCCAACGTGTTCGCCGGCTACTGGCGCATGCCCGAGAAGACCAAGGAAGAGTTCACCGCCGACGGCTATTTCAAGACCGGCGACGTCGGCAAGATCGACGGGCTCGGCTACGTCAGCATCGTAGGCCGCAGCAAGGACCTGATCATCAGCGGCGGCTACAACGTCTATCCGGCCGAGATCGAGGGCTACATCAACGAAATGGCCGGCGTGGCCGAGAGCGCGCTCGTGGGCGTGCCGCATCCGGATTTCGGCGAGGTCGGCGTCGCCATCGTCACGCCCAAGCCCGGTGCGGCGCTCGACGGCGACGCGATCATCGGAGCGCTCAAGAAGAAGCTGGCCAACTTCAAGATCCCCAAGCGCTGCTTCGTCGTCTCCGAGCTGCCGCGCAATGCGATGGGCAAGGTGCAGAAGGCCCTGTTGCGCGAGCAGCACAAGGGCTTGTTCGTCTAGCTGCCGCTGCCGTAGGGCCGCGTGAGGATCTCGAGGTTGTGGCCGTCGGGATCGTTCCAGTAGACGCCGCGGCCGCCGTCGCCGTGGTTGATCTCGCCGGCATGGCGGTGGCCCGGGTCGGCCCAGTAGGACAGGCCGCGTTCGCGGATGCGGCCGAAGATCTGGTCGAACTCGGCCTCGCTCACAAGAAAGGCCAGGTGCTGCCATGGGATGTCGCCCTCGACCTGCATGTAGTCGAGGGTGACGCCGTTGTCGACCTCGACGCCCTGGAAGGGGCCGAAGGGAACGGGCGCACCGCGGCCGAGGATCTCTGCCAGGAACACCGCGGATGCCCGTGGATCGCGGGCCCGGACGATCGTGTGATTGAGCTGGATGGCCATGCGGTGGATGGTAGCGCCGGGCGCGGGTTAGCGCTGTGGCATGCAAGCTGCTTTCGACGTAAGTTTTCGCCTCTCGCCCCGCATCCTCGGAGGACTCGTGAACCGCCTGCTCAGCACCGACGCCGTGCCGCGCGATCAGCGGCTCGCGTACTGGACCGACATGATCTGCAACATCTATGTGCAGCTCGGTTGCGATCCGGTGCGCAACGGCCCGCCGGGCGACTTCGAAGGCAGCATCCGCCAGCACACGCTGCCGGCCCTCGACGTCTCGGTGGTGCGCTCGGGCGCGCAAAGCGTCATGCGCACGCCGGGCCACATCGCGCGCTCTTCCGACGACTATTTCCTGGTCGGTATCCAGACCCGCGGCCATGGCGTGGTGCGGCAGGACGGGCGCGATGCCGTGCTGGCGGTGGGCGACTTCGCGCTCTACGACAGCACGCGGCCCTACCAGCTCTTCTTCGACGACGCCTTCGAGCAGATCGTGCTCAAGCTCCCCGGCGAGCGCCTGCGCAGCGAGCTGCGCGACACAGAAGCGCTGACGGCCACGGCGGTGTCCGGCCGCGAGGGCGCGGGCCACCTGCTGATCAACATGATCGGCACGCTGCGCGAGGACATCGATGCGCTGCAACCGGCCTCTGCGCTGGCGGTTGCGAACGGCGTGCTCAGCATCCTCGTGGCCGGCCTGCAGACGCTGCCCGCGGCCCGCTCGCCGAGCCTCAGCAACCTGACCGCCTTCCATCTCGCGCGCATCAAGCGCCGCATCGACGCACAACTTGGCGATGCCGGGCTCTCGGTCGGCAGCCTCGCGGCCGAACTCGGCCTGTCGGCGAGCCAGATCCACCGCGTGTTCAAGAGCGAGCCGCTCACGCCTGCGCAGTACATCTGGGAGCGTCGCCTCGAGGCCTGCAGCCGCGACCTGCTGGAACCCCGCCTGGCCGGCCGCACCGTGAGCGAGATCGCCTATGGCCGCGGCTTTAACGATGCGGCGCATTTCAGCCGCGCATTCCGCGAACGCTTCGGTTGCGCGCCGCGCGAATGGCGGCTGGGCGGCGGCCGGCAGTGACGGCGCCCCGCCGTCATGCCCAGGTGCGCATCTCGATCCTCAGCTGAGCCTTGATGCCGGGGGTGGTTCCGGGCGGCGAGACGACGGGAATCTTGAATGTCAGCGCGCCGGCCTGCGGGCTGACAGGCGCCGGAATTGCGGCCACATTGGGTGTCTGGCTCTGAAAGCCGTATTGCAGCCGCCAGCCTCCGGCCGCTGCAGGATCCGGAACGGCCTCCACGAGGATCTGGTCGCGATAGAGAAAGCCGCCCTCGAAGTGCTTGTTCAGCCAGAGCACGCCGTCGACTTCGTAGTCGGGCACCAGCACGTTGAGGTCGAATGCGAACGCGATCGAATTGCCCAGGTCGGGGGTGGCCCGGGTCGGATCGAGGAAGATCGAGAACAGGTGGGGGCTCGCCGCCTGGGCTGCCTTGCGCGCGATGCCGGAGCCTTGATCGGGAAAGAGGTCGTCGAACTTTCGCTGAATCGCGGAGTTCTCGCGCACCACCCTGCGGTGCAGCTGCCACTGGCTTCTGCGCAGGGTCGCGACGATCTCGAAGCGGTAGGAGGCGCGGACCGCGTGGCCGCTTTTTCTCTTCGCCTCCACCTCTTCGGGCAGGGCGACTTCTTCGATGTCGAGTATTCCGTCGGTCCGCACCGAGCCGAAGAGAAAGCGCGTGAGGTTCTGGTAGCCCTCCTCGGAATTGACGATGCCGTAGTGGCCCGAATGACTGCGGAACACGAACGCGCGCGGAGAGTCGACGCGCAGCCGGGGACCTTCTTCGGGCCCGACCATGCCGAAGGTCGTTGCGTTGTCCATCCGGACGAGGCCGTCGCTCGCGTCGCCCACGGCCCACGATGAAAGTCCCTGGAGCGCCAGATAGTCGGCGGGATTCGAGCCGACCAGATTGAACACGCGTTCGGCAGGAAAGTGCGTGAGTTCCGAGACGTCCGTCGCAGTCGGGGCGAGCTTCAGGTAGGACTTCATGGTGTCCCGGTTGAAGTTGGTGGCTTCGCCGAGTGCGCCCCAGCCGGGCACATTACGCACCACCCTGAGGTCGATGCCGTTGTGCGGCGTGGCGTAGGTGAACAGCTTGTCGACGGCATCCCGGGCCTCCTGAGTGCCCAGCGTGTCGTTCTGCAGGAAGGCGCGGCATACCAGGCCGCCCATCGAATGCGCGACCAGGTAGATCTTGAAGTCCTTTTCCTCCACGCCGTTGTCGAGCGGGTCGCCCAGGATCGGATGCTTGCCGTTCTTCCTGCAGACGAGGGTGCGCATGCGCAGGATGAGCTCGCCGAGGTTCTGCGCGAAATGGGTGATCGGATGCGGCTGCCCGTCGCCGAACTCGTTGGAGGCGTCATCGTAGTAGCGCAGGATCGCGATCGACTGGTAGGGCAGCGTGATGTCGGAGCGCAGCGGCTTGGTCTTGTCGTCGGGATCCGGTGCGGTCAGGTCTTCGCCGTTCACGTAGACATCGTCGTACCACTGGTCCGAGCGCTCTCGGCCGGTGGCGGTGCGTCGCCAGATGATCTCGTCCTTCAGGCGGACGAGCGGCGACTCGAAGAAGTACCGGCGCATGGTGCCGTCCCAGATACGGCGAGACTTCGTGCTGCCGATGTTGAAACCCATGAAAGGGTCTGCCACCGTGGCCTCGATCTCGCTCTGCGTGCCGGCGAAGCCGCGAACATAGATGATGGGGTGGTACGGCGCGTGCGGATTGGCCATGCGATTCTCCTGGCGCGGGCAGTCCGTACGAGTTCTTCACCGGCGCCGCGATACCGGGCGTTTATATGCCCGTCACCTCGTGCGCGACATCACTCGTTTGGTGTAGAGCGATGGATATGCGCCGGGCGCCGGTTGCCGGCGCAGCGGCGCGGCCCTACTGCACCAGCAGCACCGAAATGTCGGTCTCCGAAACGACCTTGGTCGCCACCGAGCCCATGAGGGCGCGGCCGAAGATGCCGTGGCCGTGGGTGCCCATCACGATCAGCTCGGCGCCGCCCGCGGTCGCGGCCTTCAGGATCTCTTCGGCGGCGTGGCCGTGGCGCGGCTCGGCGCGGTAGTTGCCGATGTCGTGCTTCGCGAAGAAAGCCTTGACGGGCTCGAGCACCTTGGCGTTTTCTTCCGTGTAGTAGTCCTGCACCACATCCTTGCTGAGATGGCGGACCGCATGGCCGGGCAGGCCGCTGCACACGTGCACCACGATCAGCGCATGGCCGTCGACGAACATGCCGCGATGGGCGGCCAGGTAGTCGAGCGCTTTCTGCGTATGGGAACTGCCGTCGACGGCGATCAGGATCTTCATGCACTGCCTCTCGTTCTCTTGCAACCTGCGGCGAAAGCGCCGCATGGCAAGGTTATACGGCGAGGTGCCGCGCACGTACAGAGAAGCCGAGTAGAAGCCGAGTGGATGCAGGGGGCCTTGCGCTCAGCCGCGCAAGCCCTTCCAGAGCATGTAGGCCGCCAGCACGTAGAGGATGCTTGCGAACACGCGCTTGAGCTTCGACACCGGCAGGCTGTGCGCGGCTTTCGCGCCGAGCGGCGCAGTGAGGAAGCTGCAGACCGCGATCACGGCCAGCGCAGGCAGCCAGATGTAGCCGATCGAGCCGGCCGGCAGGTCCTGCACCGATTGGCCGCTGGCCGCGTAGCCGAGCACGTTGGCCACCGCGATCGGAAAGCCCAAAGCGGCGCTGGTGGCGACCGCGTTGTGGATTGCGACATTGCACCAGGTCATGAAGGGGACGCTGATGAAGCCGCCGCCGGCGCCGACCAGGCCCGAGAGGAAGCCGATCGCGCCGCCGCCCGCGAGCTGGCCCGCGGTGCCGGGCATCTGTCGCGTCGGCTTGGGCTTGCGGTTCAGGAACATCTGCGTTGCCGAGAAACCGACGAAGAGCGCAAAGAAGACGGCGAGCGCCGAGCCCTTGAGCAGAGCGAACACGCCGAGACTGCCGACCAGGCTGCCGATCACGATGCCGGGCGACAGCCTTTTCACGATGTCCCAGCGCACGGCGCCGCGCCTGTGGTGCGCGAGCACGCTCGAGATGGACGTGAACATGATGGTCGACATGGAGGTTGCGATCGCCATCTTCACCGCCAGGTCGGCCGGCACGCCGCGATGGCCCAGGATGATCGTGATGAAAGGCACCATCAACATGCCGCCGCCGATGCCGAGCAGGCCGGCGAGAAAACCGGTACCGACGCCGAGCACGGCGAGTTCGGCGACCAGCAGGGGGGCGATCGTCATGAAAGGAGGCCTCTGAAAAAAGCCACGGCCCCGAATACGGGGCCGTGGCCGTCCAAAAAAGGTGTCTGCGAGTGAGGCCGGACTCGCATCCTGAACCAGGGTTCAGGTGGGCGAGGGCAGCAAGGCTTCGGGTTCATCTGACGCGAGATGATCACACCCGCCAAGCGATATACCAAGCCCTGCTCCGTAGAGCATTGGAACAAGGAAATATTAAGCCCGACACGCACCGCAGACGGAGTGGATTTTACGCCCGCAATGACGAGCGCATGTAGTCCGTCACAGCAAATGGTCGTCGCCGGCGAGGGCCTGGTCGAGGCGCTGGATCAGTTGTGCGGCACGGGCATCGTCGGCCGCTGCATCGGGACCCGCCGCAGGGGCGGCCGCTGGCGCGGCAGGCGCCGCGATCGTCGCTTCGCGCTGGGCCAGGTCGAAGGCGAGGTTCAGCGAGGCCAGCACTGCGATGCGGTCGCGCGCCTTTACCTTGCCCGCATCGCGGATCTTGCACATTGCGGCATCGACACGCTCGACGGCTTCGCGCAGCTGCGGCTCGCCGCCTTCGGGGCAGCCGAGCAGGTAGCTCTGGCCCATGATCTGGACTTCGACTTGTTTCATCAGGAGGAGGGAGCGTCTTGAGAGGGTTCTGCCGGCAGCTGTTCGAGCAGCGCATCGAGCCGCGTGCGTGCCGCGGCCAGCCGCGACTTGAGCGCATCGCGTTCGCGCGTGAGCGCGTTCACCTGGTCTTGCAGCAACGCATTGGTGCGCTGCACTTCTTCGTGGCGCACAAGCAAACGTTCGACGCGCTCGGCGATCTGTTCAATACGGCTCGGTGCAGGCATGGGGGGCGATTGTAGTTTCCGGCGAGCGCGCTTTCGCACTTAAAATCCCGCGCGTTGGTGCTCGCGCCGCGGTTCACGCGGCGCAGTTCAACGGGAAGCAGGAGTCGAAGCCCCCTCGGGCCGAGCCAGCCTGCGCTGCCCCCGCAACGGTCAAGCAGACGGCGTCTTTCCGATGCCACCCTCGTCAAGAAGCCACTGGGCGCCCTGAAACAGGCGCCTGGGAAGGCGACGGGGGCGCGCTGCCAGCCCGGATACCGGCCAACGAGGCGGCTGCCGCATGCGTGAAGCATGAGGCGGTCATGACGTCCAAGCACCGGCGGGGAAGCCGGTGACGGACATTGATCTCTTGTGTTTCCCATGATGACAACCTGCGTTTCTTCCGCACGCGCCGCCGGGCGTGCTTCGTCGCGTCCGCTGGCACGCCCCAGCGCCATTTCCCTTTCGGTTGCCGCGTTGCTGGGCATGCCCGCGCTCGCCTTCGCACAAGCTGCAGCCCCGGCATTGCCCGAAACGGTGGTGACCGCGACCCGCACGCCCACGCGTGCCGACGAGCTGGTGTCGGACACGGTGGTCATCGATCGCGCGCAGATCGAACGCCAGGCCAGCCGCACGCTGCCCGAACTGCTGGCGCGTGTCGCGGGGGTTCAGATGTCCGCCAACGGCGGTGCGGGCAAGGTCAGCAGCGTATTCATCCGCGGCACCGAAGCGCGCCACACGATCCTGCTGATCGACGGCGTGCGCTATGGCTCCGCCACAGCCGGCACGCCCTCGTGGGACAACATCCCGGTCGAGATGATCGAACGTATCGAAGTGGTCAAGGGGCCGGCCTCGGCGCTCTACGGCAGCGACGGCGTGGGCGGTGTGGTGCAGATCTTCACGCGCAAGGCCAAGCCGGGCGAGGACTCGTTCAGCCCGCGCGCGTCGAGCACCATCGGCAGCGAAGGCTACAAGCAGATCACCGGCGGCTTCACCGGCGCCTCGGGGCCCTTCACGTACTCGCTCGACGCGCAGCGCACGATCGACAAGAGCTTCTCCGCGACCAACCGCAAGGTGCAGTTCGGCAACTTCAACCCGGACCGTGATCCTTTCATGCAGAGCGCCCTCAACGCGTCGCTGGGCTACCAGATCAATCCAGACTGGAAGATCGACAGCGGCCTGCTGTACTCGGAAGGCCTGAACCATTTCGACGACGGCCCCAATCGCGACACCCGCGCCGTTGTGCGCACCCAGACCGCGTACATCGGCGCGCGCGGCAAGGTGATGCAGAACTGGTCGACGCAGCTGCGCTACGCACAGAGCCGCGACTACACGCGCTCCATCGTCGCCGCCACGCTGCCGGGCCTGTTCGAGACCACGCAGGACCAGTACCTCTGGCAGAACGACATCGCGACGCCGATCGGCACCGTGGTCGCCGGCTTGGAACGCCGCGTGCAGGAGGTGAACAGCGACACCGCGTACACAGTGACCAAGCGCGACATCGACTCGGCCTTCGTCGGCCTCAACGGCAGCGCGGGCGCCCACAGCTGGCAGGTCGATGCGCGGCACGACCGCAATTCGCAGTTCGGCGACAGCAACACCTGGTTCGCCGGCTACGGCTACCGGATCACGCCGAACTGGCGCGTCAACGCGTCGCACGGCACCAGCTTCGTCGCGCCTTCGTTCAACCAGCTCTACTTCCCCAACTTCGGCAACGCGGCGCTGCAGCCGGAAGAGGGCAAGAACACCGACGTCGGCATCACCTGGAGCCAGGACGGCCAGAGCGTGAAGCTGGTGCGCTACGACAACAAGATCCGCGGCTTCATCACCAACACCACCCGGCCCGAGAACATACTCCGCGCTCGCATCGAGGGCTGGACGCTGGGCTACGACGGCCAGTTCGGCCCCTGGGGCGTGCATGCGAACCTGGACTCGCTGGACCCGCGCAACGAGGGTACCGGCAAGCTGCTGCCGCGCCGCGCGAAGAACACCGTTTCACTGGGCATCGACTACGCCGTCGGCCCCTGGAAGTTCGGCGGCTCGGCGCTGCATGTGGGGCGCCGCTTTGACGACGTGGCCAATACGCGCAGACTCGGCAACTACACGACCGTCGATCTCTATGCCGAGTACCAGGTGGCGAAGGACTGGTCGGTGCAGGGGCGCATCACGAACCTCAACGACGTGACCTACGAGACAGCCTATGGCTACAACCAGCGCGGGCGCGCTGCCTACCTGACGGTGCGGTGGCAGCCGAAATGAACATCGCACGCCGCGAACTGATCCTCGGCGGTCAGCGCAGCGGCAAGTCGCGGCGCGCCGAAGGGCGCGCGGCCGAGTGGCTTGCGCGTTCTCCCGCGCACCACGCGGTGCTGATCGCGACCGCGATGGCGCACGACGACGAGATGCGCGAACGCATCGCCCGGCATCGCGAGGACCGCGCGCTGCGCGTGCCGGGCCTCGCCACCGTCGAGGAGCCGATCGCGCTCGGTCCCGCGCTGGCCCGGCTGAGCGCGCCGCACACGCTGGTGGTGGTCGATTGCCTCACGCTGTGGCTCACCAACCTGCTGATGCCGGTCGAGGCCGCGCCTCACGGAAGCAGCGCTTCGCTGGAGATGGTGCAGGCTTCGCTGCTGCGTGCCCTGCGCGAAGCGCGCGGCCCGGTGGTGCTGGTCGCCAACGAGATCGGTCTCGGCGTGATCCCGATGGGCCGCGAGGTGCGCGCCTTCGTCGATGCGCTGGGACGCCTCAACCAGGAGGTGGCGGCGGCCTGCGAGCGCGTCACGCTGATGGCCGCGGGCCTGCCGCTCAGTTTGAAAGAACCCGAATGAATCCGCTTTGCAGGTGGGCGCTCGCGCTGGCCGCGGCGGCGCTGACGGTCGCGGCGCATGCGGTGATCGTGACCGACGAGCGCGGCGTGCGCGTCGACCTGCCGCGGCCGCCGCAGCGCATCGTGAGCCTGCTGCCCTCGCTGACAGAATCGGTCTGCACGCTGGGCGCCTGCGAGCGGCTGATCGGCGTCGACCGCTACTCCAACTGGCCCGATGCCGTGCGCGCACTGCCGCAGCTGGGCGGCGGCATCGATCCGAACGTCGAGGCCATCGTGGCGCTCAAGCCCGATGTGGTGCTCCTGGCCAAGTCCTCGCGCGTCACCGAGCGGCTCGAGGCGCTGGGTCTCAAAGTGATCGTGCTCGAACCGAAGAGCCATGCCGACGTGCAGCGCGTGCTCGACGCGCTCGGCCAGGTGCTGGGCATCGGCGATGCGCAACGCGTGTGGCGCGCCATCGATGCCAGCGTGACGGCGGCGGCAGAGGCGCTGCCGGCGCGCGCGAAGAACAGGCGCGTGTACTTCGAGATCAACAGCGCGCCCTACGCGGCGAGCGAAGTCTCTTTCATCGGCGAGACGCTCGCGCGGCTCGGCGTGAAGAACATCGTGCCGGCTTCGCTCGGGCCCTTTCCCAAGCTCAATCCCGAATACGTGGTGCGCGCCGATCCCGACCTGATCATGGTCGGCGAGCGCAGCGCGCAGGGACTCGAGCAGCGGCCGGGCTGGGCTTCCATCCGGGCGGTGCGCGAAGGCCGCATCTGCCGCTTCAAGGCTGCCGAATCCGATGTGCTGGTACGGCCTGGCCCGCGCATGGGCGAGGCTGCACAGCTCATGGCGAAGTGCCTCCAGGACAAGGCGTGAAGAGCGAGCATCGCCGCGCCCTCTCGCTCGGCATCGGGCTGATGGTGCTGAGCGCCGCGCTGATCGTGCTGGGCGCAGGCATCGGCAGCACCGGCTTCGAGAGCGTGTTCGCGGCGCACCGCGATCCGGTCGCGCTGCAGATCGTGTGGGACATCCGCCTGCCGCGCACGCTGGGCGCCTGGCTCGCCGGCGCGCTGCTCGGCCTCGCGGGTGCGGTGGCGCAGGGCCTGTTTCGCAATCCCCTGGCCGACCCTTATCTGCTGGGCAGTGCTTCGGGCGCCTCGCTCGGCATGGCCGTGGCGCTGTCGCTGTTCGGCGTCTCGGCGGCCAGCACGCAATGGGTGGTGCGCCTGGGCCTGACCGGCGCGGCCTTTCTGGGGGCCGTGCTGGCGGTGCTGCTCACCCTGATGCTGGCGCGCGGCGTGCAGCAGACGCTCCGGCTGCTGCTGGCCGGCGTGATCGTCGGCGTGGTGCTCGGCGCCGCCAAGGACCTGATCACCATCGCTTCGGCCGACATCCTGCAGGCGATCCAGGGTTTCATGCTCGGCAGCACGGGCCTGGTCGGCTGGAGCGCCTGCGGCGTGATGGGCGCGCTCGGCCTCGTCTGCCTGCTGCTGGGCTGGGCGCTGGCGCCGGTGCTCGACGGGCTGGCGCTCGGCGAGGCCACGGCCAGCAGCCTGGGCTTGCCGCTGGGCGCGATGCGCGCCGCGCTGGTGGCGGTGCTCGCGCTTGCCACCGGCACCGCGGTGGCGCAGACCGGGCTCATCGCTTTCGTCGGCCTGGCGGCGCCGCACCTGGTGCGCTCGGCCGTGAAGACCACGCATGCGCGCCTGATCGTGCTGTCGACCGCGATGGGCGGCCTGCTGCTGATGGCGGCCGACCTGCTGGCGCGCTGGCTGATCGCGCCGCAGGAGCTGCCGGTCGGCGTGCTGACCGCAGTGCTCGGAGGCAGCTATCTGCTGTGGCTCATGCATCGGCGCAGCGCGCGGGGAGGCTTCTGATGGAGCGGGTGGTCGCGCGCGGCATCGCGCTCGAGGCAAGGCAGGTCAGCGCGACGCTGGGCCAGACCGAGGTGCTGCATGGCATCGATCTCGCGCTCGCGGCCGGCCGCTGGACCAGCATCGTCGGTCCCAATGGCGCGGGCAAGTCCACCTTGCTCAAGGTGCTGGCCGGCCTGCTGCCCCATCGCGGCGAGGTGCGCCTGTTCGGGCAGCCGCTCGATGCCATCTCCGGCCGTGCGCGCGCGCGGCGGCTGTCGTGGCTCGGCCAGGGCGGCGCGGGCGAAGGCTCTGCCGACGACCTGATGGTCTACGACGTCGCCATGCTCGGGCGCCTGCCGCACCAGCGCTGGCTCGCCGCGCCCAGCGATGCCGATCGCGCGGCCGTCGAGCGCGCGCTGCGCAGCACCCAGGCCTGGGAGTGGGGCGGGCGGCCGCTCGGCCAGCTGTCGGGCGGCGAACGCCAGCGCGTGCTGCTGGCGCGTGCACTGGCCGTCGAAGCCGAACTGCTGCTGATGGACGAACCGCTCGCCAACCTCGATCCGCCGCACCAGGCCGACTGGATGGCGAGCGCCCGTGCGCTGGTGGCCGAAGGCAGGACGGTGGTCAGCGTGCTGCACGAACTCAATGCCGCGCTGGCGGCCGATGCGATGGTGGTGATGGCCAAGGGCCGCGTGCTGCACCATGGCCGCTGCGACGATGCAGCGACGCACCAGGCGCTCGAAGCGGTGTTCGACGGCCGCGTCACTGTGCATCGCGTGGCCAACCAGTGGCTGGCCGTACCGCACTGAACACTCAACCGGGAACTCCCATGCAGATCGAAACCCCACCCAGCGACAAGCCCTACGAGAAGCCCGAGGGCGAGCGCCGCGGCCTCGTGATCGTCAACACCGGCGACGGCAAGGGCAAGAGCACCGCGGCCTTCGGCCTCGCGCTGCGCGCGCACGGCCGCGGCAAGGCCGTGAAGATCTTCCAGTTCATGAAGGTGCCGAGCGCGCGCTTCGGCGAGCATCGGATGTTCGAGCAGATCGGCATCCCGATCGAAGGGCTGGGCGACGGCTTCAGCTGGAAGAGTCAGGATCTCGAACGCTCGGCGCAGCTTGCGCGCGACGGCTGGGAGAAGGCGAGGGCGGCGATCCTCTCGGGCGAGCATTTCCTCGTGGTGCTCGACGAGATCACCTATCCGCTGATCTACGGCTGGCTGCCGCTCGAAGGCGTGCTGGAGACGCTGCGCACGCGGCCGCGCGAAGTCCACGTGGTGCTGACCGGGCGCCGCTGCCCGCCCGAGATCGTCGAGTTGGCCGATACGGTGACCGAGATGCAGATGGTCAAGCATGCGTTCAAGGCCGGTATTCCGGCGCAACGAGGCATCGAGGACTAGAGCTTGACGATGGTGGCCGCGCTTTGGGTCGCGCTCGCCATCGATCGATGGTTGGGCGAACCGGCCGCGCGTTGGCATCCCGTGGTCTGGATCGGCTGCTACCTGGGCTGGGCGGGGCGGCGCATCGCACCGCCGGCCGAAGCGGCGCGCTCACCGGATCTCGCGCGCTTCGCCGCGGGAGCGCTCGCTTGGTGGGCCGGCGCTGCCACGGTCCTGCTGGCCGCGTGGACGGTCGCGGTCGCCGCCGCGCGCATCCCGGGCTGGGCGGAGGTACTGTTTCTGGGTCTGGCGCTCAAGCCGCTGTTCGCCTGGCGCATGCTGCGCGACGAGGTCCTGGCCGTCGAAGCGGCGCTGGCCGGCTCGCTCGATGCCGGCCGCGACCGACTGGCGCATTTGGTCAGCCGCGATGTTCATGCGCTGAACGAAGCCGAGGTGCGCGAGAGCGCGATCGAATCGTTGGCCGAGAACCTCAACGACTCGGTGGTCGCGCCGGTGTTCTGGTTCGTGCTCTTAGGCCTGCCCGGGGCCGCGCTCTATCGTTTCGCCAACACCGCCGATGCGATGTGGGGCTATCGCGGCGTGCGCCAAGGCCGCGTCTGGGAATGGGCCGGCAAGTGGGCCGCGCGCGCCGACGATGTGCTGTCGTGGCTGCCTGCGCGCTTCACCGCCTTTCTGCTCCTCTCGTCTTGCGCCCTCTCCCGCGAGCGGGAGAGGGCTGGGGTGGGGGCTCTGCCCGCCACCGCCCGCGAAGCCCGCCATACCCCATCCCCCAACAGCGGCTGGCCCATGGCCGCGATGGCGCTCTGCCTCGGCGTACGGCTCGCCAAGCCCGGCGTCTACACCTTGAACGAAGCGGGACGCGCGGCCTGCGCGGCGGACACGCAACGCGCCGCATCGTTGGCGGCCAGGGTCGTCGTGCTGCTGGCCCTTGTCGCATCGGCATCGATCCTCGGGCTGGCTGTATGACTTCCTTCGACGAACCTCTGCACGGCGGCCCGGACGCCCGCGGCGCGGCGCCGCACGATTTCTCCACCAACGCCAATGCCTGCGGCCCTTGTCCATCGGCGCTGGCCGCGCTGCAGCAAGCGGACGCGCGCCGCTATCCCGATCCGCGCTACACCGCGCTGTGTGAAGGGCTCGCCCGCTTCCATGGTGTTGACGCCGAGCGCATCGTGATCGCCGCGAGCGCGAGCGAATTCATCGGGCGCATCACGGCCGCGGTGGCGCAGCAAGGCGGCCGTGGCGTCTGGATGCCGCCGCACAGCTATGGCGATTACCAGCGGACCGCCGGCGCGTGGGGCTTCGAGCCCGCGCCGGCAGCCGGTGCCGACCTAGCCTGGTGCTGCGATCCGTCCAGCCCATTCGGCCAAGCCCAGAACGGCTTGCAGGCCCTGATCGATGCGCCGCTGCCCTCGAAAGGCACCTGCGTGCTCGACCTCGCCTATGAGCCCTTGCGGCTCGAAGGCAGCCTGGGGCTGAGCCCGGCGCAGAAGGATCGCGTCTGGCAACTGTGGACGCCGAACAAGGCGCTGGGCCTCACCGGCATCCGCGCCGCCTACGCGATCGCGCCCCGGGATGCGGGCGCGATGATCGCGCGCCTCGGCCGCCTCGCGCCATCCTGGCCGCTGGGAGCGCACGGTGTCGCGCTGCTCACCGCCTGGACCGGCGCCGAAGCGCAGGGCTGGCTCCGGCACAGCCTGGACACATTGCGCGCGTGGAAACGCGAGCAAGAGGCCCTGTGCGCCGCGCTGGGCTGGACCTGCCTGCCCAGCGTCGCCAACTATTTCTGCGCGCGGCCGGATGTGCCTTATGCGCCGCGTGCCGCAGCGCTCCGTGATGCAGGCATCCAGCTGCGCGACACCCGCTCCTTCGGCCTGCCGGACCACGTGCGGCTCGGCGTGCTGCCGCCGGCCAGCCAGTCGGCGCTGCAACGCGCATGGCCGGCGGCGCGACCCTGAGGCTCAGCGCCGCTGCAGCCGCGGATTCTTCTGGAACAGATCGGCCGCCCAGTCGACGAAGACCCGCACCTTGGCGCTCAGGTGGCGGTTCGGCGGATAGACCACGTGCACCGGCAGCGGCGGCCGCGTCCAGTCCGGCAGGATCTCGATCAGCTCGCCGTTGGCCAGGTGGGATTCCGTCATGAAGGTGATGCACTGCGAGATGCCGAAGCCGCCGAGCACCGCCGCCAGGTGGGCGTTGCTTTCGTTGACCGAGACCCGGTAGGGACCCGACATCTCGATGTGCTCGTCGCCCTTGTGGAACTCGTGCGGGTAGACGCGGCGCGTGCCGCCGGCGAAAAAGCTCACGAGATGATGGCGCTTCTCGATGTCCGTCGGATGCTGCGGCACGCCGTAGCGCTTGAGGTAGGCCGGCGAGGCCACGGTCACGAATTCCAGCGTGCCGATGCGCCGCGCCACCAGGGACTGGTCGGTCAGGTCGCCGGCCCGGATCACGCAGTCCACGTTGTCGCTGATCAGGTCGACCGGGCGGTCGCTCACGCCCAGGTCGACCTGGATGTCGGGATAGCGGTCGCAGAAGCTCGCCAGCGCCGGCAGGATGATCATCCGCGCCGTCGAAGTGCCCACGTCGATGCGCAGCCGCCCGGTCGGGTTGGCCTGCGCATTGGTCATGCTGGCCTCGATCTCGTCGAAGTCGTTCAGGAGGCGCGCGGTGCGCTCGAAGTAGGCCGCGCCGTCGGGCGTGACCGTCACCCGGCGCGTGGTGCGGTTGAGCAGTTTGACGTGCAGGCGCGATTCCAGCGCCTGGATCTGCTTGGTGACCGTGCCCTTGGGCAGGCCAAGGGAGTCTGCTGCTCTTGTGAAGGTGCCGGCTTCTACGACGCGGACAAAGATCCGCATGGCCTGGATCTGGTCCATTTATGCTGCTCCTGGAAAACCCGGTGTTTCCACCGGGGTGCGGATTCTCACATGCCGCTTCTTAGCTGATTGTTAGCCAATTGGAAACAGAGTAGGGGCCAACAGCTCGTTGCAGCAGCCAATCCGGGTCGTAATATTCAACCCATCGTCCACTCACCGAGGCCGCTCATGTCATCCCGTCCCACTCCGCGTTCTGCTGAAGCCGCCAAGGCCCCGGCGGGAGCCGTTGTGCAAGGCGCCGAAACCGACATCAGCATCCCGCTACCCGGCCGCGAGCCGGTCGAGGCGCGCCTCTATGGCCAACGGGCCAAGGGTGCGGCGGTGCCGCTGGTGCTGCACTTCCATGGCGGCACTTTCATCAGCGGCGATCTGGACTTCGGCCGCAACGTGGCCCGCCTGCTGGCCGGCGCCGGTGCGGTGGTGGTCTCGCTGGCCTATCCGCTGGCACCTTTCCCCGAACCCATCGAGGTCGGCTTCGCGGCGCTGGAGTGGCTCTACAAGCAGCGCGTCAAGCTGGCAGGCAAGGGCGCCCGCGTCTACCTGGCCGGCGAGGAAGCCGGTGGCAACGTGGCGGCCGCGGTGGCGCTGATGGCGCGGGATCGCGCGCATCCGCCGCTGGCGGGCCAGATCCTGCTGTCGCCGATGCTGGACCCCTGCGCCGGTACGCAATCGCTGCGCAAGGCGACGAGCGACGCCGTGAAGTGCCGCTGGGCGACCGGCTGGCAGGAGTACCTGAGCCGCCCGATGAACGCGACGCACCCCTATGCGGTGCCGGGCGCCTCGCTGCGGCTGGCCGAATTGGCGCCCACGCTGGTGCTGGTCGGCGAGGACGATGCGATGCGCGACGAAGCCCTGCGCTTCGCGCAGCGGCTGCAGGATGCGGGCATTTCGGTGACCCGGGGCGTGCTGCCCTCGGCCGCGAAGTGTCCGGACGAGTTGTACGACCCCGCCTATGGCGATTGCGCGTGTCCGGAGACAGTCGGTGAGCACATGCGCGCATTTTTCGCTGCCACGGCGCCGCCGGTGCCTCCCCCGGTCTAGGCCCAGCCGGCCACGCCGGTAACCCGTTTTTCGAATCTCCTCGGTCCGCAGGCCTTGCCGGCGGTGCCGGATATCGCCCTCCTGTGTCACGACGCCGGTTGGGCCGTTGCATTCCCAAAGTCATTCAAAAGGACGTTCATCATGCAAAGCAAGCTGTCTAACCAGAACCGCCGCCGCCTCTGGCCCGCCGTGACCGGCATCACCGCAGCGGTCGCGATCGCCTGCGCCGCGCTCGGCTTGCCGAGCTTCAAGGCCGAGGCCAACAATGCGCCCGCGGCCGACGCCCCGCGCGCCACGCCGGTGTCGGTGGCCACGGTGGCCGCGACCGACGTCAACACCTGGGACGAGTTCTCGGGCCGGCTCGAGGCGGTCGAGCGGGTCGACGTGCGCTCCCGCGTGGCCGGCGCCGTGCAGGCGGCCCATTTCCGCGAAGGCTCGCTGGTCAAGCAGGGCGACCTGCTGATCACGATCGACCCCGCGCCCTATGCGGCCGAAGTGGAGCGCGCCGAAGCGCAAGTGGCCTCGGCCCAGGCGCGCGTGTCCTTCACGCGCAGCGAGCAGGAGCGCGCACGCCGCCTGTGGGAAGAGAAGGCCATTGCCCAGCGCGAGCTCGACGAGCGCGTCAACGCCGGCCGCGAGGCCGAGGCCAACCTGCGCGCGGCGCAGGCTTCGCTGCAAAGCGCACGCCTGAACCTGGGCTACACCCAGGTGCGCGCGCCGGTGGCCGGGCGCATCGGCAAGATCGAAGTGACGGTGGGCAACCTGGTCGCGGCCGGCCCCGGCGCGCCGGTGCTCACCACGCTGGTGTCGGTGAGCCCGATCTACGCGAGCTTCGACGCCGACGAGCAGGTCGTGGTCAAGGCGTTGAAGGATCTGCCCGGCGGCGCCAGTGCGCGCAACAAGATCGAAGGCATCCCGGTGCAGATGGGCACCGCCGGCCTCGAAGGCACCCCCTACGAAGGCAAGCTGCAGCTGATCGACAACCAGGTCGACGCCAGGAGCGGCACGGTGCGCGTGCGTGCCGCCTTCGACAACAAGGACGGTGCACTGATCCCCGGCCAGTTCGCCCGCATCCGCATGGGCCAGGCCCGCAGCGAGAGCGCGGTGCTGGTCAACGAACGCGCGGTCGGCACCGACCAGAACAAGAAGTTCGTGATGGTCGTCGACGCCGACAACAAGACCGTGTACCGCGAAGTCACGCTGGGCGCATCGGTCAACGGCCTGCGTGTCGTCACCAAGGGCCTGAAGGCCGGCGAACGCGTCGTGGTCAACGGCTTGCAGCACGTGCGCCCCGGCGCGCTGGTGGCACCGCAGGCAGTCACCATGGACGCCAAGGCCGAGGTCCAGCCGCAGCGCGTGGCGGCTGCCGCGAAGTCCTGAGCACAGGGCGCTCTCTAGAGAATCATCATGAATCTATCCAAGTTCTTCATCGACCGGCCGATCTTCGCGGGGGTGCTGTCGCTCCTGATGCTGATCGCCGGCCTGATCGCGCTGCGCGGGCTGCCGATCTCCGAGTACCCCGAGGTCGCACCGCCCTCGGTGGTGGTGCGCGCCCAGTACCCGGGCGCCAATCCGAAGGTGATCGCCGAGACGGTGGCGACGCCGATCGAGGAGCAGATCAACGGCGTCGAGGGCATGCTCTACATGGGCAGCCAGGCGACCACCGACGGCGTGATGACGCTGACCGTCACCTTCAAGCTCGGCACCGACCCCGACAAGGCGCAGCAACTGGTGCAGAACCGCGTCTCGCAGGCCGAGCCGCGGCTGCCCGAGGAAGTGCGCCGTCTCGGCGTGACCACGGTCAAGAGCGCGCCCGACCTCACGATGGTGGTGCACCTGGTGTCGCCCAACGACCGCTATGACATGACCTACCTGCGCAACTACGCGGTACTCAACGTCAAGGACCGGCTGGCGCGCATCGAGGGCGTGGGCCAGGTGCAGATCTTCGGCGGCGGCGACTACTCGATGCGCGTCTGGCTTGACCCGCAGAAGGTCGCGCAGCGCGGCCTCTCCGCCAGCGACGTGGTGGCTGCGATCCGCGGCCAGAACATCCAGGCGGCGGCCGGCGTGGTCGGCGCATCGCCTGGCCTGCCGGGCGTGGACATGCAGTTGTCCATCAACGCCCAGGGGCGGCTGCAGAGCGAAGAGGAGTTCGGCGACATCATCGTCAAGAGCGGCGCCGACGGTGCCGTGACCCGGCTGCGCGACATCGGCCGGCTCGAACTCGGCGCGGCCGACTATTCGCTGCGCTCGCTGCTCAACAACGACGCGGCGGTCGGCATGGGCGTGTTCCAGGCGCCGGGCTCCAACGCGCTCGACATCTCTTCCAACGTCCGCAAGACGATGGCAGAGATCAACAAGACCATGCCCGAGGGCGTGGAATACCGCATCGCCTACGACCCGACGCAGTTCGTGCGCGCCTCCATCGAATCGGTGGTGCACACGCTGCTCGAAGCCATCGCGCTGGTGGTGCTGGTGGTGATCCTGTTCCTGCAGACCTGGCGCGCCTCCATCATTCCGCTGCTCGCGGTGCCGGTGTCGGTGATCGGCACCTTCGCCGTGCTGCATGTGCTGGGCTTCTCGATCAACGCGCTGTCGCTCTTCGGGCTGGTGCTGGCGATCGGCATCGTGGTCGACGACGCGATCGTGGTGGTCGAGAACGTGGAGCGCAACATCGAGGCCGGGCTCACGCCGCGCGAGGCGACGTATCGAGCCATGCGCGAGGTGTCCGGGCCGATCATCGCGATCGCGCTGGTGCTGGTGGCCGTGTTCGTGCCGCTGGCCTTCATCAGCGGCCTCACCGGGCAGTTCTATCGCCAGTTCGCGGTGACCATCGCGATCTCGACCGTGATCTCCGCGATCAACTCGCTGACGCTGTCGCCGGCGCTCGCCGCGCTGCTGCTGCGCGGGCACGACCAGCCCAAGGACGCGCTGACGCGCGGCATGGACCGGGTCTTCGGCTGGCTGTTCCGCGGCTTCAACCGCTTCTTCCACCGCGGCGCGGAAGCCTACAGCGGCGGCGTCAAGAACGTCATCTCGCGCAAGACGCTGATGCTGGTGATCTACCTCGCGCTCGTCGGCGTGACCTTCGGCCTCTTCAAGGCGGTGCCGAGCGGCTTCGTGCCGGCGCAGGACAAGCAGTACCTGATCGGCTTCGCGCAGCTGCCCGACGGCGCCACGCTGGACCGCACCGAAGAAGTGATCCATCGCATGGGCGAGATCACCAAGAAGAACCCGAACGTCGAAGACGCGATCGCGTTCCCCGGCCTGTCGATCAACGGCTTCACCAACAGTTCGAACTCGGGCATCGTGTTCGCGACGCTCAAGCCCTTTGCCGAGCGCCAGCGCGCCGACCAGAGCGGCGGCGCGGTGGCGGGCCAGCTCAACCAGCAGTTCGCAGGCATCCAGGACGCCTTCATCGTGATGTTCCCGCCGCCGCCGGTGGCGGGCCTGGGCACCACGGGCGGCTTCAAGCTGCAGCTGGAGGATCGCGGCTCGGTCGGCTACGAGCAGATGGACGCGGCGGTGAAGGCCTTCATGACGAAGGCGCGTCAGGCGCCCGAGCTCACCGGCATGTTCACCAGCTGGCAGGTCAACGTGCCGCAGCTCTATGCCGACATCGACCGCACCAAGGCGCGCCAGCTCGGCGTGCCGGTGACGGACATCTTCGACACCATGCAGATCTACCTCGGCAGCCTGTACGCGAACGACTTCAACAAGTTCGGCCGCACGTACTCGGTGCGGGTGCAGGCCGATGCGCCGTACCGCGCACGTGCCGAAGACGTGGGCCTGCTGAAGGTGCGCTCGAACTCGGGCGAGATGGTGCCGCTCTCGGCGCTGATGAAGGTGAATTCCAGCTTCGGACCGGAACGCGCGATGCGCTACAACGGCTATCTCTCGGCCGACATCAACGGCGGCCCGGCGCCCGGCTTCTCCTCGGGCCAGGCGCAGGACGTGATCGAACGCATTGCGGCCGAGACGCTGCCCAAGGGCGTCAGCTACGAGTGGACCGAGCTGACCTACCAGGAAATCCTGGCGGGCAATTCGGCGGTGCTGGTGTTCCCGCTCGCCATCCTGCTGGTGTTCCTGGTGCTGGCCGCGCAGTATGAAAGCCTCACGCTGCCGCTGTCGATCATCCTGATCGTGCCGATGGGCCTGCTCGCGGCGATGACCGGCGTATGGATCTCGGGGGGTGACAACAACGTCTTCACGCAGATCGGGCTGATCGTGCTGGTGGGCTTGAGTGCGAAGAACGCGATCCTGATCGTGGAGTTCGCGCGCGAGCTCGAGTTCGCCGGGCGCACTCCGCTCCAGGCCGCGATCGAAGCCAGCCGGCTGCGCCTGCGCCCGATCCTGATGACCTCGCTGGCCTTCGTGATGGGGGTGCTGCCGCTGGTGCTGGCGACCGGCGCCGGTTCGGAGATGCGCTCGGCCATGGGCGTGGCGGTGTTCGCCGGAATGATCGGCGTGACCGCCTTTGGCCTGTTCCTGACGCCGGTGTTCTACGTCGTGCTGCGGCGCCTGACGGGCAACAGGCCGCTCAAGCTGCATGGCGAGGTGCCGCATCTGGACGACAGCTTCGTCTCGGCCGACCACCCGGCGGCGGCACCGCATGCGGCGGGCGGCGGCGGGGGCCTGCAGCCTGCACCGGCTTCGCCGCTCAAGTTGCATGAATAAACGGGATCAAGGCCCTCACGGCCTCCTTCAAGAAAGTCGATCATGAAATCCGATTCGAAACTCTTCCGCCCCTGGCGCGCCGCGCTGCTGCCGCTGGTCGCCGCACTGGTCCTGGTCGGCTGCGCGACCGCGCCGGCGGAGCTGCCGGCCTTCAACACGCCGGCCCAGTTCAAGGAGCAGGCCGCGCCGCAGGCCGAGGGCACGTGGACGCGCGCGCAGCCGGCCGAGTCGCAGCCGCGCGGCGAATGGTGGCGCGCCTTCAACGACCCGGTGCTCGACAAGCTCGTCGAACGGGCCGCTGCCAACAACACCAGCATCCAGTCCGCCGCCGCGCGCCTGGCCGAGGCGCGCGCCGTGCTGCGCAGCACCGATGCCGACCGCGCACCGCAGATCGGTTTGGGCGCGGGTGCCAGCCGGCAGGCCGGCCTGGATCGCAACCAGAGCAACAGGCCATCCACGCTGATCACGGCCGGCGTCGATTTCTCCTACGAGATCGATCTCTTCGGCCGCCTCTCGCGTGCCAGCGACGCGGCGCGGCTCGATGCCGAATCGCGCGAAGGCCTGCTGCAAAGCACGCGCCTGCTGGTCCAGGCCGAGACGGCCCAGACCTACCTCTCGCTGCGCGCGCTCGATGCCGAGCGCGCGCTGGTGCGCGAAACCGTCGGCGCCTACCGCGACACCCTGCGGCTGGTGCAGCGCCGCAACCAGGCCGGCGATCTCGCCGAACTCGACGTGGTGCGTGTCGAAACCGAAGTGGCAGCCACCGAATCCGAAGCGCTGACGCTGGACCGGCGCCGCGCGGAACTGGAGCACGCGCTGGCGGTGCTGACCGGCGAGACGGCGTCGAGCTTCGCGCTGGAGACGCAGGACTGGTCGACCGCCTTGCCCACCATTCCGGCCGGCGTGCCGGCGACGGTGCTGACGCGCCGGCCCGACATCTCGGCCGCGCAGAAGGCCGTGTTCGCTGCACAGTCTCGCGTCGGCGTCGCGCAGACCGCGTGGTTCCCGAGCATTTCGCTCACGGGCGGCGGCGGCTACGCCTCCTCGGACGTCAGCGACCTGTTCAAGTGGTCGGCGCGGTCCTGGGGCATCGGGGCATTGCTTTCGCTGCCCTTGTTCGACGGTGGACGCCGCGAAGCCGGAGTGCAGAGCGCGAACGCACAGCTGGACGGCGCGCTCGCCAACTACCGCGCGCAGGTGCTGGGTGCCTTCAAGGACGTGGAGGACCAGCTCTCGTCGCTGCGCATCCTCGAGCAGCAGTCGGGCGTGCAGGGAAGGGCGGTCGCTTCGGCGAGCCGGGCCACCACGCTGTCCGATTCACGCTACCGCAACGGGCTGGTCAGCCAGCTCGACCTGCTCGATGCGCGCCGCCAGGAACTGCAGAACCGCCGCCAGGCGCTGCAGGTGCGCTCGGCGCAGTACCAGGCCACGGTCGGGTTGGTGCGTGCGCTGGGCGGCAGCTGGGAAACGCCGCAGACCACGGGCGCTGCGACGCCGGAAGCACCGGCGCAAATTGCGACGCGCTGAGTCTAGGAGCCGGCGTCCGGTGCGGACGCCGGCTGCGCATCGGCCAGCCGGCGCAGCGCGGTGGCCCCCAGCGCCAATGCGCTCGAATAGCTTGCTTGCGGCGTCGCGGCCGACTTGAAGTGCCGATAGTGCAGCGCGTCGCCCGTGTCGTTGTCAAAAGCTTCGATCAGCACCCAGAAGAATTTTCCTTTCTCGCGCTCCTCCACCGTGAGCGCCATGTCGCGTATCGCGGGCATCAATCCACTCCCTCATTTGTTGATGGGAGGAGGCTACGGAGCAAACGAGGTGTTTGACGCAGGCACGTCCGAATGCAATGCGCCGAAGCGTGAAAGACTTCGCGAGCGCTCCGAATGGCTCGGGCCGTAGCGGACAATCCACCGATGATTACAAGTGTGGGACGAAGCGGCCAAGCCCGCTGCGTCATGGTCCTCGGCACCACCAGCGGTGCCGGCAAGAGCTGGCTGGCGACCGCGCTGTGCCGCTGGTATGCGCGCCAAGGCCTCGAGGTGGCGCCGTTCAAGGCGCAGAACATGAGCAATAACGCACGCGTGGTCGCCGGCGGCGAGATCGGCAGTGCGCAATATTTCCAGGCACTGGCGGCGCGCGCCGAGCCCGATGTGCGCATGAACCCGCTGCTGCTCAAGCCCGAGCGCGACACGCACAGCCAGGTGGTGCTGATGGGCCGCGTGAGTGCCGAGCTGTCGTTGCTGCCCTGGCGCGGGCGCAGCGAACGCGCCTGGCCGCAGATCGCACACGCGCTCGACGAACTGCGGGCCGAGAACGAGGTGGTGGTGATCGAAGGCGCCGGTTCGCCGGCCGAGATCAACCTGATGGCGAGCGACATCGTCAACCTGCGCGTGGCGCGGCATGCCGATGCGCGCTGCCTGCTGGTGACCGACATCGACCGCGGCGGCGCCTTCGCCCATCTCTACGGCACCTGGGCGCTGATGCCGGAGGCCGACAGGGCCTTGATCAAGGGCTTCGTGCTCAACAAGTTCCGCGGCGATGCGACGCTGCTCGCGCCCGCGCCGCAGCAGCTCGAAGAGCTCACCGGCATACAGACCGTGGCGACCTTGCCGATGTGGTGGCAGCATGGCCTGCCCGAGGAGGACGGCGTTTTTGACGACCGCAGCACGGCCAGCGGCGAAGTCACGCGCACCATCGCCGTCATCGCCTATCCGCGCATCAGCAACCTCGACGAATTCCAGCCGCTGAAGAACATCGCCGGCGTGCGACTGCGCTGGGCGCGCAGCCCGGCCGACGTGGCCGGCGCCGACTGGATCGTGCTGCCCGGCTCCAAGAACACCAGCGGCGACCTGGCCTGGCTGCGGGCGCAGGGCCTGGACCGCGCGGTGGCTGCGCATGCAGGACGTGGCGGCGCGGTGCTCGGCATCTGCGGCGGGCTGCAGATGCTGGGCGAGGCGCTGATCGATCCGCATGGCGTCGACGGCAATGGCCCCGGCCTCGGCCTGCTGCCGCTGGTCACCGTGTTCGCGGCCGACAAGACCGTGCAACCGCGCGAGGCCCGCTTTGCCGAACTGACCGGCCCCTGGGCCGCGCTCTCCGATGTCGCGGTGCGTGGCTACGAAATCCATCATGGCCAAACCGCGCCCCATGCCGCGATGGCTGCCGCCGGCGATCACGCGATGCCAGTGATGCCCGACGAGCTGGCCTGGCAGAACGCCGCCGGCAACGTGCTCGGGCTCTACCTGCACGGCCTGTTCGAAGACCCGGCCGCGCTGCATGCGCTCTTCGGCGCGACCGCGCGCACGCTGGACAGCGTGTTCGACGGACTGGCCGACCACATCGATTCCCACTTTGAAGCGGGCGTGCTGCGCTCCCTGATCGAATGACGCTTGAACTCCCCACCGCCCCGAAACTCGACGACGCCGCGCTTGCTGCGCGACTTCAACATCGGATCGACAACAAGACCAAGCCGCTCGGCGCCTTGGGCCGGCTGGAGGCGCTGGCCTTGCGGCTGGGCCTGATCCTCGGCAGCGAATCGCCGGTGCTCCAGGCGCCGCAGATGCTGGTCTGCGCGGGCGATCACGGCTTGGCGGCGCGCGGCGTGTCGGCCTATCCGAGCGACGTGACCTGGCAGATGGTCGAGAACTTCCTGGCCGGCGGCGCGGCGGTCAGCGTGCTCGCGCGCCAGCACGGCCTGGCGCTGACTGTGGTGGATTGCGGTGTGCGGCATGACTTTGCGCCGCGCGCAGGCTTGTCGATCCGCAAGGTCGCACCGGGCACCGCCGATGCATCGACCGGCCCGGCGATGAGCGCAGCGCAGCGCGATGAGGCGATCGCCAATGGCATCGCGCTCGTGCGCGAGCTGCCGGGCAATGCGCTGCTGCTGGGCGAGATGGGCATCGGCAATACCTCGGCTGCATCGCTGCTGCTGGCGCGGCTCACGGGCCTGGACATCGATGCCTGCACCGGCAGCGGCACGGGCCTCGATGCCGACGGCCTGGCGCGCAAGCGCCGGCTGCTGCGCGAAGTGCTCGCGCTGCATGCCGATGCCGGCACGCCGCTGGCCGCGCTCGCGGCCTTCGGTGGCTTCGAGATCGCCACCCTGGTCGGCGCCGTGCTGCAGGCCGCGCACGAACGGCGCGTGATCGTGGTCGACGGCTTCATCGCGAGCACCGCGGTGCTGGTGGCGCAGGCGCTGCAGCCCCACGTCGTGCAGCGCTGCGTGGCGGCGCACGAATCGGCCGAACCGGGTCATCGGCTGCTTTTGAATTCGCTAGGCCTCGAAGCGCTGCTGCGCCTGGACCTGCGCCTCGGCGAAGGCTCCGGCGCAGCGCTCGCCTGGCCCTTGCTCGAATCCGCGTGCCGCATCCTGCGCGACATGGCGAGCTTCGAGTCGGCCGGCGTTTCGCAGCAGGACAAGGGATGAACGGCGTGCGCCACTTCCTGCTGGCCTTGCAGTTCTTCACGCGCGTGCCGGTCACCGGGCGGTTGGCCGGGTGGGTGGGCTTCAGCCCGGCGATGCTGCGCGCGAGCGCCGCGCATTTTCCGGGCGTGGGCTGGCTGGTCGGCGCGGTGGGCGCCGGCGTGTTCCTGCTCGCGCAGGCGGGGCTGCCCGGCGTGGCAGGTGCTGCCGTTGCGGCGCTGCTGTCCACGGCTGCGACGGTATGGATGACCGGCGCCTTTCACGAGGACGGCCTGGCCGACGTGGCCGACGGCCTCGGCGGCTCGGCCGATCGCGCGCGAGCCCTGGAGATCATGAAGGACTCGCGCATCGGCGCCTTCGGTGCCGTTGCACTGGTGCTGGCGCTGGGCTTGAAGATCGCGCTGCTCGTCGTGCTGGTGGGGCAGGGCGCGATGGCGGTCGCCACCGCGCTGCTCGGCGCGCATGTGCTGTCGCGGCTGGCGCCCCTGTTCCTGATCCGCGGGCTCCCCTATGTCGGCGACCAAGGCGCGAGCAAGGCCAAGCCCCTGGCCGATGCGATCGGCGGCGGGGCCTTGCTGGTGGGCGTGCTGTATGCGTTGCCGGCCATAGCACTGCTGTTGCTGGCACATCCGCCGCTGCAGGGCGTCGCAAGCCTGCTCGCGTGCCTGCTCGGCGCGCTGTACATGGCTGCGCTGCTGCGGCGCCGGCTGCAGGGCTTCACCGGCGACGGCCTCGGCGCGACGCAGCAAGTCTGCGAGCTCGCGATCTACCTGGCGCTCGCCTGGCAGGCATGAAGCTCGGGCTCGTGCGCCACGCGCAGACCGACGCCGCGGCCGGCCTGTGCTATGGCCGCACCGACGTGGCGGTGCCGCCCGAAGCGATGCGCACGCTGGCCGAACGCATTGCGCCGCAGCTCGCCGAAGGCATCGACATCGTCTGCTCTCCCTTGCAGCGCTGCGCCGGATTGGCGCAGGCGATTGCCGCGCTTCGACCCGGCCTCGCGCTTCGCACAGATGCGCGCATCGCCGAGATGGACTTCGGTTCGTGGGAAGGCCGCAGCTGGTCGAGCATCGAGCGCGCCGAGTTCGATGCCTGGACCCGCAGCTTCGCCGACGCGCGCGCTGGCGGCAGCGGCGAAAGCACGCGCGCGTTCATGCAGCGGGTCGGCGAAGCTTTCGACGCGTGGCGCGACACCGGCCGCGATGCGCTGTGGATCACGCATGCCGGCGTGATCCGCGCCGTCTGGCTGCTGCGAGAAGGCGTGCGCTGCGCTGAGCGCGCCGACCAGTGGCCCGCGCAGAGCATCGCCTTCGGCGAATACCTGACCGTCGAGCTGCCCTGATCAGGGCGCCGGCGTCTTCGGCTTGTAGTCGCAGTACGGCGCGACCGCGCACTTCCAGCACATCGGCTTGCGCGCCACGCAGACATAGCGTCCGTGCAGGATCAGCCAGTGATGCGCATGCAGCCGGAACTCGGCCGGGACCCGCTTCATGAGCTTCTGTTCGACTTCGAGCGGCGTCTTGCCCGGCGCCAGCCCGGTGCGGTTGCCGACGCGAAAGATGTGCGTGTCCACCGCCATCGTCGGCTCGCCGAAGGCCACGTTGAGCACGACGTTGGCGGTCTTGCGGCCCACGCCCGGCAGCGCCTCCAGCTCGGCGCGCGTGCGCGGAACCGCTCCGCCGTGCTGTTCGACCAGCATGCGGCAGGCCTCCATCAGGTGCTTGGCCTTGCTGCGGTAGAGGCCGATGGTCTTAATGTAGCCCTCAAGGCCTTCGATGCCGAGGTCGAGGATCGCCTGCGGCGTGTTCGCGACCGGGAACAGCTTGCGCGTCGCCTTGTTGACGCCGACATCGGTGGCCTGCGCCGACAGCAGCACGGCGGCCAGCAGCTCGAAGGGGGTCGCGTATTCGAGTTCGGTTTCGGGCTCGGGGTTGGCTGCCTGCAGGGTGGCGAAGAAGGGCTCGATCTCGTTTTTTTTCATCGTGGCGGGCAGTGTAGGCCGGGGCCGGTGAACTTGCGACAATGGCGGGCGTCACCTCATCCGCAGAAGGTTCTCATGCAATTCGCCACCCGCCTCGACAACGTCGAAACCTCCGCCATCCGCGAACTCTTCAAGCTCCTGGGCAAGCCCGGCATCATCAGCTTCGCGGGCGGTTTTCCCGACAGCGCGATGTTCGACGTCGAGGGCTTGAAGGAAGCGAGTGCCAGGGCGCTGGCCGAGGAGCCGGGCGGTGCCTTGCAGTACGGCGCGACCGAGGGCTACGAGCCGATGCGCACGCAGTTGAGCGCCTTCATGAAGGGCAAGGGCGTCGAGGTCGCGCCCGAAGGCCTGATCGTGACCACCGGCAGCCAGCAGGCGCTGGACCTGCTCGGCAAGACCCTGATCTCGCCCGGCGACAAGGTGATCGTCGAAGGCCCGACCTTCCTCGCCACCATCCAGTGCTTCCGCCTCTACGGTGCGCAACTGATCAGCGCACCGATCGATGCCGACGGCGTCGACGTCGACAAGCTCGAGCAGCTGATCGCCGAGCACAAGCCCAAGTTCGTCTACCTGATTCCGACCTTCGGCAACCCGAGCGGCGCCATGCTGAGCCTGGCGCGGCGCAGGAAGGTGCTGGAGCTGGCGGTGAAGTACCAGACGCTGATGGTGGAGGACGACCCGTACGGCGACCTGTACTTCGGCAAGGCGCCGCCGCCCTCGATCATGTCGCTCACGAAGGAAGTGCCGGGCAGCCGCGAGCTGGTGGCGCATTGCGGCAGCCTCAGCAAGGTACTGAGCCCGGGCCTGCGCATCGGCTGGATGATCGCGCCGGCGGAGCTGCTCGCGAAGGCCACCATGTGCAAGCAGTTCAGCGATGCGCACACCAGCACCTTCGCGCAGGCGACAGCCGCGCAGTATCTGAAGAGCGGCCGCATGCCGGACACGCTGGCGCACGTGCGCAAGGTCTATGGCGAGCGCGCCCAGGCCATGGGCGCGGCACTGAAACGCGAACTCGGCGACGCGATCGCCTTCGAGCAGCCGGGCGGCGGCCTGTTCTTCTGGGCCCGGCTCACGGGCGCCAACGGCAAGCTGGCCGATGCCAATGTGCTGGCCCAGCGCGCGATCGAGAAGCTGGTGGCCTTCGTGCCGGGCGCGCCGTTCTTTGCCGAGAAGCCCGATGTCGCGACGCTGCGCCTGAGCTTTGCGACTGCCAACGTCGAGAAAATCGAAGAGGGCATCGCGCGCCTCGGCGCCGCGCTCTGAGCCCTCACCGCAGCGCGTCGGCGAGCTTCAGGCCGTAGCGCTGCCCGGCGTCCTCGAGCGAGGGCGCGATCGACGGGTGCAGGCGCACGCCCTGGTCGAGCTGCTCGGCGCGCCGCTGCAGCCCGCGTTCTCCGGGCACGCGCACCGGCCTGGCCGCATCGATCGGCGCATTGCCGCGGCACTGCATGGCCAAATGGTCCATCTGCCGGAGGAACTCCGCCTTGCCGCCGAAGGCCTGCAGATCGTGCAGCGTGAGGTGCACGGTCGCGCCCCAGCCTTCGCGCGCGTCGGCGCGGCCATGGCCTGCGAGGCCGGCGGTCAGCGCCTCCACCAGCAGCGCCAGCCCATAGCCCTTGTGGCCGTGGCTCAGGCCGCCCACCGGCAGCAGCGTGCCGGGCGGCTGGGCGAACAGCACCGCGGGGTCCCTGCTCGGGCGGCCCTGCGCATCGATCAGCCATTCCTCGTCGAACAGCTCGCCGGCCTTGTGCTTGCGGTTGCTCATGCCGTTGGTGGTGATGGAGGCCGAGATGTCGACCATCACGCCGCCTTCGCTGAGAGGAAAGCCCAGCGCCAGCGGATTGGGCGTGAACACCGCCTGCGTGCCGCCGAAGGGCGCGACGCTGGCGGCGTTCGGGTCGGAGCAGGCGAGCACCAGCAGCATGTCTTCCTCGAGCGCGCGCAGCAGGTAGACCGCCAGGCAGGCGATGTGGTGGCTGCGGCGGATCACGAGCGAGGCGGTGCCCAGCGCCCGCACGCGCGCCACCAGCAGGTCCAGGCCCTGGTGCACCAGCCAGGGACCGGGCAGGCGCTGGCCGTCCCACAGGACTGCAGCGGGACGGTCTGAAACGACGACCGGTGCGCCATCGCGCGTCATCGTGCCGGCCTCGAGTTCTCTCACATAGCCGGCCAAGAGCGCGAGGCCGTGCGTGTCGTGGCCCAGCAGGTCGCCTTGCACCAGCGTGTCGGCCACCGTATGCGCCATGGCTTCCGCCAGGCCGGCGTGCTGCAGCAGTTGCGCGGCGAATCGGGTGAGGGCGGCGGCGTCGTAGCGGATGGATGTGTCGTTCATGGGTTTCAGGTGGCTGCGGCGAGTCGCATCCGATGCCGCTGGCGCCGCCAGGCCATGGCGCCGGAACCAACCCAGACGAAGAGCGTGAAGATCGCCAGGCCGGCGGCGATCGGCCGCTCGACGAAGGGCAGCCAGCTGCCGTCGGACTTGATCATCGAGGTGATGAAATTCTCTTCGAGCATCTTGCCCAGCAGCATGCCGAGGATGGCGGGCGCGACGGGGAAGCCGTTTTCTTCCAGCAACCAGGCCGCGACGCCGAAGCCCAGCAGGATCCAGAGGTCGAAGAGCGCGTTGTTGATGGCGAAGGAACCCACCAGGCAGAACACCAGGATGATCGGCATCAGCACGTTGCGCGGCAGGCGCAGGATGCGCGCCGAGGCCTTGATGCAGGCCCAGCCCAGCGGCAGCATGAGCAGGTTGGCGAGGATGAAGACGATGAACACCGCATAGACGCTGTGCGGGTTGTTCATGAAGATCATCGGCCCGGGGTTCATGTTCTTCATGTAGAGCACGCCGATCACGATGGCCGTGATCGAATCGCCCGGAATGCCGAACACCAGCGCCGGAACCCAGGCGCCGGCGAGGGCGCTGTTGTTCGCGGCGCCGGCCTCGACCAGCCCTTCGGGATGCCCGGTGCCGAACTTCTCGGGCTCCTTCGAGAGCTTCTTGCTCATCGCGAAGGACATCCAGGCCGCGATGTCGGCGCCGGCGCCGGGCAGGATGCCGACGGCCGTGCCCAGCGCGCTGCCGCGCAGGGTCTGCTTGGCGTACTTCCTCATCAGGCCGCCCATGCCGGCGAAGACGGAGCCGATCTGCTTGCTGAAGCTGCCGATGTGGTCCGTGGTCACTGTGAAACGCAGGATCTCGGAGATGGCGAACATGCCGATCATGGCCGGGATCAGGCTCAGGCCGCCCAGCAGGTCCGCACTGCCGAAAGTGAAGCGCGGATGGCCCGCGGGGTTCTCCAGCCCGACGCAGCCCATCAGCAGGCCGAGAAAGAGCGTGATGAGGCCCTTGAGCGGCGTGTCGCTGGTGATGAAGACCGCGCAGGTCAGGCCCAGCACGACGAGCCAGAAATATTCGAAGGAGCTGAACTTGATCGCGACCTCGGCCAGCGCCGGCGCGGCGACGATCAGCACCGCGGTGCCGAACAGGCCGCCGATGCACGAGAACACCAGGCCGATGCCGAGCGCGGTCTCGCCCTGGCCCTTGCGCGTCATCGCGTAGGACTCGTCGGTGTAGGCGGCCGAGGCCGGCGTGCCCGGAATGCGCAGCAGCGCGCCGGGAATGTCGCCCGCGAAGATCGCCATCGCGGTGGCGGTGACGATCGCCGCGATGGCGGGCACCGGCGGCAGGAAGAAGGTGATGGGCACAAGCAGGGCCGTGGCCATGGTGGCGGTGAGCCCCGGCACGGCGCCGACGAACATGCCGAACAGGCCCGACAGCAGCATCACGACCAGCACGGTCGGCGTGGCGACCATCTGTACGGCGAGCAGAACGGAATCCATCAGTCGCCCCTCACCATGCCCAGCGCTGCAGCAGACCCCAGGGCAAGGGCACCTTGAGCAGCTTGTAGAAACAGGCGTGGATGACCAGCGTCGCGACGATGGCCACGGGTATGGCCATGCGCGGCCGCACGCCGCATGCCCACTGCAGCACGAAGAGCACCAGCACGCTGCACAGCACGAAGCCCAGCTTCTCCGACAGCAGGATGTAGAACACCATGCCGGCGATGGCGAGCACGAAGGCCGCCAGATGGCGCGGGGAACGCATGCCCTCGCCGAGCCGAAGCCACGGCTGGTGCGCCCGCAGGCCTTGCCACATCAGCACCGCCGACGACAGCGCAAGGCCGCAGGCGACGAGTCCCGGAAACACGGCCGGGCCGTAGTTCTGGCCGGAGGCGGGCGGAAAGCCCTGGATGTGCCAGAGCACGGCCAGGGCCAGCGCCAGCAGCACGCCGCCGATCAGGCTGTCATGAATGCGCATCGGACCGGGTCGCGTCTAGCGTCTATTTGGCGATGCCCACTGCCTTCATCGCGACGCCGAAGCTGGCGTCCTTCTCGGCCATGAACTTGCCGAATTCGCCCCGGTCGGCGTAGAGCGCGCCGAAGCCGCGCGAGGCGAGGAAGTCCTGGTAGCCCTTGCCGTCGAAGATCTTCTTGAGCGTTCCGGCCAGGCGGTCGGTCATGTCCTTGGGCAGCCCCTTGGGTGCCGCGATGCCGCGCCAGGCGCCAGCGTTCCACATCTTCCCTGAAGCGTCGGTGTAGAGCGGCACCTTGGGAAAGATGCCGTCGGGCTTGGAGCCCAGCAGGATCAGCGGCCGCACCTTGTCGGCGTCGATCAGCGAGCGCGCCTCGGGCAGCGAACACGACACCACGTCGACGCCGCCGGCCATCAGATCCTGCAGGCCCGGTGCGGCGCCCTGGCTGGGCACCCAGGCGATCGCATTGCCGGGCAGCTTGTTGTCGACCAGCCATTGCGCCAGGCCCAGATGCCAGATGCCGCCCTGGCCGGTGCCGCTGGCCTTCAGCTTGCCGGGGGCGGCGCGCGCGGCATCGAGCAGTTCCTTGGCGCTCTTGATCGGCGAATCGGTGCGCACGAAGATCGCGTTGGCATCGAAGTTCATCAGCGCGAGCGGCGTGTAGTCGGCGCCCGAGAGCTGGGTCAGGCCCGCGTGATGCATCATGCCGATCTCGACCGTGATGATGCCCAGGGTGTAGCCGTCGGGCGCGGCCGAGGCGATCGCCTGGTGGCCGACCACGCCGCTGCCGCCGGTGCGGTTGACCACGTTGATCGGCTGCTTGAGTTCCTTCTCGAGTTCGGCCGCGATGATGCGGGCCACGGCATCGGTGCCGCCGCCGGCGCCCCAAGGCACGATCAGCGTGATCGGGCGCTCGGGATAGGCTGCATGGGCGAGCCCGGGAAAAACCACGGTGGCAACGGCTGCACCCATGGCAGCGAGGGACTGGCGGCGCTTCATCTCGTCTCCTTCGTTGTTGGAAGGTCATTCAAGCACCCAAGGCGCCGGCCGCGAAACTGAAGATAACCCTAGGACATCGCAAGCCGCTTTTGCCGTAGGGGGAAACCGGTTTCGGGCAGCACCTCAGCGCAGCACTTCCAAGAGCCGGTCGAGCCCGCCGTCGTTGATGGCGACCATGGCCTGCTCGCGCACCTTGGGCTTGGCGTGATAGGCCACGGAAAGACCGGCCTCGGCCATCATCGGCAGGTCGTTGGCGCCGTCGCCCACGGCGATGGCCTCGCCCGGCGAGATGCCGAGCAGGGAGGCGACTTCGAGCAGCGTGCGGCGCTTCTCGGCGCCGTCGCAGATGTCGCCCCAGGACTGCATCACCACGCGACCGGTGAGCTTGCCGTCGGCCTCGTCGAGCAGGTTGGAACGCGCGAAGTCGATGCCCAGCCGGTCCTTCACGCGGTTGGCGAAGAAGGTGAAGCCGCCTGAGACCAGCAGCACCCTGAGGCCCGCCGCCTTGCAGGCTGCGACCAGCTCGGCTGCGCCGGGGTTGAGCTGCAGGCGCTGGTCGTACACCTGTTGCAGCGCATCGACCGGCACGCCTTGCAGCAGTGCGACGCGGCGACGCAGGCTCTCCTTGAAGTCCTTGATCTCGCCACGCATCGTGGCCTCGGTGATGGCCGCGACCTCGGCCTTCTTGCCCACCGCATCGGCGATCTCGTCGATGCACTCGATGTTGATCAGCGTCGAGTCCATGTCGAAGGCGATCAGCTTGAAGTCGGCCAGCGCGAGCGGCAGCGTGATGCCGCGCACGAGGAGGCCGGGGGAGATTTCCTTGATGGCGCTCATGCGACTGCCGCTTCCTGTTGTGTTTTGGGTTGTCCGAGGCTGCGCAGCACGTCGCGCACCATCTGAGCACGGTCCTTGGGCTCCTTGAGCTCGCGTTCGATGCGCAGCTTTTCGTTGCCTGCGAGCTTGATGTGCTTGTTCTTCTGGATCAGGGCGATGATGTTCATGGAGTCGATCGGCGGGTCCTTCTTGAAGGTGATGTGGATCACGCCCGGCGCGGCGTCGACCTTGACCACGCCGTAGGGCCGCGCCAGCACGCGCAGCCGGTGCACGTCGATCAGCGTCTGCGCCTGCGGCGGCAGTTTGCCGAAGCGGTCGACGATTTCTTCCAGCAGCGTGTCGATCTGGTCGGAGGTCTTCGCGGTCGCGAGCTTCTTGTAGAAGGATAGGCGCAGGTGGACGTCGCCGCAGTAGTCCTCGGGCAGCAGCGCGGGCGCATGCAGGTTGATCTCGGTGATCACCGACAGCGGCGCGAGCAGGTCGGGCTCCTGGCCGGCCTTGAGCGAGCGAACCGCTTCGGCCAGCATCTCGTTGTAGAGCTGGAAGCCGATCTCCATCATGTTGCCGCTCTGGTTCTCGCCCAGCACTTCGCCGGCACCGCGGATCTCGAGGTCGTGCATCGCGAGATAGAAGCCGGAGCCGAGCTCTTCCATCTGCTGGATGGCGTCGAGGCGCTGCGCCGCCTGCTTGGTGAGGCCCTCGGTGTCGGGCACCATCAGGTAGGCGTAGGCCTGGTGATGGCTGCGGCCGACCCGGCCGCGCAGCTGGTGCAGCTGGGCCAGGCCGAACTTGTCGGCGCGGCTCATCACGATGGTGTTGGCGCTCGGCACGTCGATGCCGGTCTCGATGATGGTCGAGCACAAGAGCAGGTTGTAGCGCTGGGCCACGAAGTCGCGCATCACGCGCTCCAGTTCGCGCTCGGGCATCTGGCCGTGGGCGACGGCGATGCGCGCCTCGGGCAGGATCTGTTCGAGCTTCTGGCGCCGGTTCTCGATAGTCTCGACCTCGTTGTGCAGGAAGTAGACCTGCCCGCCGCGCTTGAGCTCGCGCAGCACGGCCTCGCGGATCACGCCCGTGCCCTCGTTGCGAACGAAGGTCTTGATCGCGAGCCGCCGCTGCGGCGCGGTGGCGATCACGCTGAGGTCTCGCAGGCCCTCGAGCGCCATGCCCAGCGTGCGTGGGATCGGCGTGGCCGTGAGCGTGAGCACGTCGACCTCGGCGCGCATGGCCTTCATCGCCTCCTTGTGCCGCACGCCGAAGCGGTGTTCCTCGTCGATGATCAAGAGGCCCAGGTTCTTGAACTTGACCGATTGCGAGAGCAGCTTGTGCGTGCCGATCACGATGTCCACGCTGCCGTCGGCCAGGCCCTTGGCGGCCGCATTGATCTCCTTGGTCGAGCGGAAGCGGCTCATCTCGGCCACCTTGACCGGCCACTTGGCGAAGCGGTCCATCAGCGTCTGGTAGTGCTGCTCGGCGAGCAGCGTGGTGGGCGCGAGGAAGGCGACCTGCTTGCCGCCGGTGACCGCGATGAAGGCGGCGCGCAATGCGACCTCGGTCTTGCCGAAGCCGACGTCGCCGCAGACCAGCCGGTCCATCGGCTGCGGCGAGATCATGTCGTGGATGACCGCATGGATGGCGGCCTTCTGGTCGGCGGTTTCGTCGAAGCCGAAGTCGTTCGCGAACACCTCGTAGTCGGCGGCCGAGAAACGGAAGGCATGGCCTTCGCGCGCCGCACGGCGGGCGTAGATGTTGAGCAGCTCGGCGGCGGAGTCGCGCACCTGCTCGGCGGCCTTGCGCTTGGCCTTTTCCCATTGGCCGGAGCCCAGCTTGTGCAGCGGCGCTTCTTCCGCGCTGACGCCGGTGTAGCGGCTGATCAGGTGCAGCTGCGAGACCGGCACGTAGAGCGTGGCCTTGTCGGCGTACTCCAGGTGCAGCATCTCCTGCAGCAGCGGCTTGCCGTCGGCGTCGGTGCCCTGGCCCAGGTCCATGTGCATCAGGCCGCGGTAGCGCCCGATGCCATGGGCCGAATGCACCACCGGGTCGCCGATCGCGAGCTCGCTCAGGTCCTTGATCAGCGCCTCGACGTCGCTGACCTGCTCCTGCTTCTTGTTGCGGCGACGGGTGGCCGGCGCGGTGGCGAAGAGCTCGGTCTCGGTGACGAAGTCGATGCCCTGTTCGCGCCAGGCGAAGCCGGCGACCAGCGCTCCGGTCGCGATGCCGATCTTCTCGTCGGGCGAGGATTCGAACTCGGCCAGTGAGTCGAAAGCGGGCGGGCTCACGCCGCTGGCGCGCAGGAAGTCGAGCAGGCTCTCGCGCCGGCCGTCGCTCTCGGCGATCAGCAGCACGCGGTGCGGCGTCGTGCGGATGTGCTCCTTGAGCTTGACCAGCGGGTCGTCGGCGCCGCGGACGACGGCGAAGGGCGGCAAGTGGTCGAATTCGACATAGTCCGTTCGGGCTGAGCTTGTCGAAGCCGGGGCGAGCCCTTCGACAAGCTCAGGGCGAACGGTGGTGGATCTGATCGCCAGCTGCGCCAGCGGTTTCGCCCGTTGATAGAACTGCTCCGCATTGAGGAACAGCGCCTCCGGTGGCAGCGCCGGCCGTTCCGGATCGCCGCGCACCAGCCGGTAGCGCTCGCCTGTGTCCTGCCAGAAATGCTGAAAGGCGGGTTCGAGTTCGCCGTGCAGCACCACCGTGGTGTCTGCGCCGAGGTAGTCGAACACCGTTGCGGTCTCTTCGAAAAAGAGCGGCAGGTAGTACTCGATGCCGGCAGTGGCGACGCCGTTGCCCATGTCCTTGTAGATGCGGCTGCGCGTCGGGTCGCCCTCGAGCAGTTCGCGCCAACGGCTGCGAAAGCGCGCGCGGGCATCGTCGTCCATCGGGAACTCGCGGCCCGGGAGCAGGCGCACCTCGGGCACCGGGTAGAGGCTGCGCTGGGTGTCGGGGTCGAAGTTGCGGATCGAGTCGATCTCGTCGTCGAACAGGTCGACGCGGAAGGGCATTGGCGAACCCATCGGGAACAGGTCGATCAGCCCGCCGCGCACCGCGTACTCGCCGGGGCTCACGACCTGCGTCACGTGGCTGTAGCCGGCCAGCGTGAGCTGGGCCTTTAGCTTGGACTCCTCGAGCTTCTGCCCGCTCTTGAAATGGAAGGTGTAGCCGGCCAGGAAGGCGGGCGGCGCCAGCCGGTAGAGCGCCGTGGTCGCGGGCACCAGCACCACGTCGGCCTCTTTCTGGCTGATGCGCCAGAGGGTGGCGAGCCGTTCGCTGATCAGGTCCTGGTGCGGCGAGAAGTTGTCGTAGGGCAGCGTCTCCCAGTCCGGGAAGAGGGCGCAGCGCAACTCGGGCGCGAAGAAGGCGATTTCGTCGATCAGGCGCTGCGCGTCGTTTGCGTCGGCGGTGAAGACGGCGGTGGCGCGGCCTGCCGCCTTCTCGCGTTCGGCCAGTTGTGCCAGCAGCAGCGCATCGGCCGAAAGCGGGGGGCGCGGCAGCGTGAAGCGCTTGCCTGCGGTGAGTTGGGGGAGGTCCATGAAGTGTTGGAGAAATGCAGAACACCCCGCGCCGGCCGGCGAGGGGTGTGAAGGCCGATTCTAGAATGGCTGCCTTTTTGCCGTTGCAGGTTGGCGGACCCCATGATCGCTTCCCGTCTTTTCGTGTTGATCCCCTGTGCGGGCTCCGGCAGCCGTGCGGGCGGCACGGGCCCCAAGCAGTACCAGCGCATCGCCGGCCGGCCGATGGTGCGCCACACCCTCGATGCCTTCCGCGCGCTTGCGGGGCGCTTTGCGGGCATTGCGCTGGTGGTGTCGCCCGAAGATCGCGAGGTTTCTGCGGCGCTGCCGCGTTTCCCGGCCGAGGGAGAACATCTGCTGCATGTGGGCGGCGCGACACGCGCCGCCACCGTGCGCAATGGCCTCATGGCCTTGCGCCAGCTCGGCGCCGGCCCGCACGACTGGGTGTTGGTGCACGATGCCGCGCGCTGTCTGGTCACGCCGACGCAGATCGAGGCCCTGATTGCGGCCTGCGAACACGACGCCGTCGGTGGCCTGCTGGCGCACCGCCTGCCGGACACGCTCAAGGTCGCTTCGCCCGAGGGCCGCGTGGCGAGCACCCTGACCCGCGCCGACAAGTGGCTGGCCCAGACGCCGCAGATGTTCCGCATCGGCATGCTGCTCGATGCGCTGGAGCGCGCCGGCGATGCGGTGACCGACGAGGCCGGCGCCATCGAGGCGGTCGGGCTCACGCCGCTCCTCGTGCCGGGCAGCGCGCAGAATTTCAAGCTGACCTATGCCGAGGACTTCGCGCTGGCCGAGGCGCTTCTGCACAGCCGGCGCTCAGTAAAACCATGACTGCTTTCAATGTTCGCGTCGGCGAGGGCTGGGACGTCCACCAGCTGGTGGCAGGCCGCAAGCTGATCCTGGGCGGCGTCGAGGTACCCCACAGCACCGGCCTGCTCGGCCATTCGGATGCCGACGTGCTGCTGCACGCGATCACCGATGCGCTGCTCGGCGCGGCTGGGCTCGGCGACATCGGCCGGCACTTTCCCGACACCGATCCGCAGTTCCGCGGCGCCGATTCCGCCACGCTGCTGGCCGAGGCCGCGCGCCGCGTGCGTGCGGCGGGCTGGCAGATCGGCAACGTCGACAGCACCGTGATCGCGCAGGCGCCCAAGCTCGCGCCGCACATCCCGGCCATGTGCGCGCGCATCGCCGCCGCGCTCGAGATCTCGGTCGACCAGGTCAATGTCAAGGCGAAGACCGCCGAGAAGCTCGGGCCGGTGGGTGAAGGCCGGGCGATGGAAGCGCGCGCCGTCGCGCTGCTTCACCGCTGAGGGTTGTTGGCCGCGGCCGAGGCTTCGGGCTTGACCGCAGCGGCTCGCGGCATGCGGATGTGGGCCGCGAGGCCGCGGCCCGGCGTGCTGGTCAGCGCGAAGGTACCGCCCATGCGCTCGATGTTTTTTGTCACGATCGACAGGCCCAGTCCGGCGCCCGCAGCCGAGGTGCGTGCCACGTCGCCGCGGAAGAAGGGCTTGCTCAGCTGCGACAGCAGGGCGGGCGCGACGCCGGCGCCGTGGTCGCGCACCTTGATGAGCACGGCGTCGTTGTGCGCTTGCGCCTGGATCGCGACATCGGCGACGCCGGTGGACGGTGTCTTGCCGTAGCGCCGCGCGTTCTCGATCAGGTTCGAGATCACGCGCTGGAGCTCGACCTCGTCGGCCATCACGCGCAGGTCGGCCGGCACGTCCACCGTGATGCGGATGTCCTCGTGGTCCTGCACCGCGTAGGTACAGGCATCGATCACGTCGCGCAGCAGCACCGGCTTGAAGTCGACGTGGTCGGGGCGCGCGTAGTCGAGGAACTTGTCGATGATGGCATCGAGCTGCGCGATGTCGGCCGCCATGTGGTCGCGCGCGTCCTCGTCGGTCACGCTCATCTCGGTTTCGAGTCGAAGGCGCGCCAGCGGCGTGCGCAGGTCGTGCGAGATGCCGGCTAGCATCACGGCGCGGTCCTGCTCGATCTTGGCGAGCTGGTCGGCCATGCGGTTGAAGCCGACGTTGACCGCCCGGATTTCGTTGGTGCGCGCGCGTTCGTCGAGCCGGTGCGCCTCGTATTCGCCCTCGCGCACCTGCATCGTGGCTCGCGACAGCTGCTTGAGCGGCAGGTTGATGAGGCGCGTGATCAGCGCCGCGCCGGCCAGCGACAGCATCATCGTCGTGACCAGCCAGACCAGCCAGGTGCGCCCGCCCAGCCGCGTGAAGCGCGTGGGATCGAGCAGCAGCCAGTACATGTCGCTCTCGATGGTGAAGCCGATCCAGAGGCCGGGCTCGTCGTTGACGCGGCTGGCCACCGTCGTGCCTTCGCCGAGCCGGTCGATCAGCTCTTCGGTCACGCGCTGGTCGAGCGCGCCGGTGGTGTAGGGGACGAAACGGTCGTTCGGCTCGCGCGGCAGGATGCGCACGCCTTCCTGGTCGGCCAGGGTCTTGATCAGCGACACGCGCGTGATGGCGTCGGAATACACCAGCGCCGCCCGCGTCAGGTTCACCAGCGAGGCGATCTGGTGCGCGGTCTGGATGGCGCGCGGCTCGTACTCGAGCGCGCGGAAGGTCTGCAGCCAGGCGACCGTGCAGCCGATCAGGAGCAGCACCAGCAGGAAGAAGGTGCGCCAGAAGAGGCTGAGGCCGAGCTGCAGCCTGGGGCGGCGCCTGGACTGGCCAAGGCCCTCCAGCGGGCTCGGCAAGGTGACCTGGGGACCGTCTTCGCCGAAAGGGCTCGGCTGTGTCGTCTTGGGGCCGATGGTGGCGGCCACGAGCGTCAGCGCTTCAGGTCGTGCCGTCCGGCACGAACACGTAGCCGACGCCCCATACCGTCTGGATGTAGCGCGGCGCCGCGGCATCGGATTCGACCAGCTTGCGCAGGCGCGAGATCTGCACGTCCAGGCTGCGGTCGAAGGGTTCGAACTCGCGGCCGCGCGCCAGCTGGGCCAGTTTTTCGCGCGACAGCGGCTGCCGCGGATGCCGCACCAGCGCCTTGAGCATGGCGAACTCGCCGGTGGTCAGCGAGAGTTCCTCGCCGTCCTTCTTGAGCGTGCGCGAGCCGAGGTCGAAGCTGAAGGGGCCGAAATTCACGGTTTCGTTGTCGGTCGAGGGCGCGCCAGGCGCCTCGAGCGGCGGCCGGCGGCGCAGCACCGCATGCACGCGTGCCAGCAGTTCGCGCGGATTGAAGGGCTTGCCGAGGTAGTCGTCGGCGCCGACCTCGAGGCCGACGATGCGGTCCACGTCCTCGCCCTTGGCGGTCAGCATGATGATCGGGGTGCGGTCGTTGGCGGCGCGAAGGCGGCGGCAGACCGAGAGGCCGTCCTCGCCGGGCATCATCAGATCGAGCACGATCAGGTCGACCGTGTCGCGCAAAAGTATGCGGTTGAGGGCCTTGCCGTCTTCCGCAACGATGACCTCGAAACCCTCCTGGGTCAGGTAGCGGCGCAGCAGGTCGCGGATGCGGGCGTCGTCGTCGACGATGACGATCTTGTCTGTGCGGGCGGGAGCTTGATTCATTTCTACAACGCTGAATTTGTAACAACGCCAATTCTGAAGCCGTTGAGACCCCATTGAGCCGCTTTTCACAATGCTTTGACACTAAGTTACAAAACTTGCGGGCGCTCGCCTTCCAGATATCTATGCCATGCCCGGCGGTGGCACAGTGACTTTGGTCCCCGACTCAGCATCATGAAATCGACTGTTCTCCCGTTGTCTGTCTTGCTCGCCTGCCTTTCGGTTCCCGCCGCGGCCGAACCCTGGGGATTCCTGCGGGTGAGCGACCTGCGGCGCAACGAGGTGCGTGATGCGGTGGAGGCTCACCGGGCCGCCAAGCGCGAGGAGGTGCGGCGTCAGGAAGCGGCGGCCGGACGCCGCCTGACCGCCGCCGAACTGGCCGAGTTGCGGCAGCAGGTGCGCCAGCAATGGACGCCGCGACAGGAGATCGTCCACTCGGCAGAATCGCAGCCGGCTGAGCGGATGGCGCCCACGCCCTCGTCGGCCGGCAGGGTGGCGCCGCGCAGCCAGCGCCCGTGAGCGGCGCCCCTCGGGGGCGCGACGCTTTTTCTCTTTTTCTCCACTCGGGTTCTCTTGCTTTGAACAATAAGAATGTCAGACGGATCGCGGCGTGTGCCGTGTTGATGACGAGCGCCGGCGCCGCCTTGGCCCAGAGCGCGCCCTGGGCGCCGCCGCAGAACGTGCTGCAGCTGTCGGCCACGGGAACGGTCGAAGTGCAGCAGGACCTGCTGAGCATGACGCTCAGCACCACGCGCGATGCGGCCGACGCCGCAACGGTGCAGGCACAGCTGAAGACTGCGCTCGACGCGGCGCTGGCGGAGGCGCGCAAGAATGCGCAACCCGGCCAGCTCGATGTGCGCACCGGCAATTTCAGCCTCGTGCCGCGCTACACGCGCGACGGCAAGATCACCGGCTGGCAGGGCACCACCGAGCTGGTGCTGGAAGGCAAGGACTTTCCGCGCATCACGCAGACCGCGGGTCGCGTCTCCACGCTCACGGTGGGCGGCATCGGTTTCGGCCTGAGCCGCGAGCAGCGCGCCAAGGTGGAGGCCGAGGCGCAAACGATCGCGATCGAGAACTTCAAGCAGAAGGCCGGCGAGTTGGCCAAGGGCTTCGGCTTCGGCGGCTACACCTTGCGCGAAGTGTCGGTCAACGCCAATCAGGGCGGGCCGATCCGGCCGCGCATGATGGCCGTGGAGGCTTCGTCGAAGATGAACTACGACGCGGCGGTGCCGGTCGAGGCCGGCAAGACCAGCGTCGTCGTCAACGTTTCGGGCTCGGTGCAGTTGAAATAGTCGGCCGCCGCCGGGCCGCCCCAAGGCGGCCGAGCCTCCCCCTCGGGGTGGAGTTACACGCAGCGAAGCGGAATGAAATGCCGGGGGCTGTACTACTGCGCGGTCCAGCCGCCGTCGACTTGCCACGCGACGCCGCGCACCTGGTCGGCAGCGGGCGAGCAAAGAAATACCGCGAGCCCGCCCAGTTGTTCCACCGTGGTGAACTGCAGCGAAGGCTGCTTTTCGCCCAGCAGATCGTTCTGCGCCTGCGTGACCGAAATGCCTTCGCGCGCAGAACGGTCGTCGATCTGCTTCTGAACCAGCGGCGTCAGCACCCAGCCCGGGCAGATCGCATTGCTCGTGATGCCGGTGGTCGCGGTTTCGAGCGCCACGGCCTTGGTGAGGCCGACGATGCCGTGCTTGGCGGCCACGTATGCGGATTTCTGGGCCGAGGCCACGAGACCGTGCGCCGAGGCGATGTTGATGATGCGGCCCCAGTTGGCTTCGCGCATGGCGGGCACGGCGAGGCGGGTGGTGTGGAAGGCGCTTGTAAGGTTGATCGCGATCACGGCATCCCAGCGCTCCACCGGGAAGTCCTCGACCTTCGCGACGTGCTGGATGCCGGCGTTATTGACGAGGATGTCGACGCGGCCGAACTTTTCAGCCGCGAACTTCATCATCTCTTCGATCTGTGCCGGCTGGCTCATGTCGGCGCCGTGATAGGCGACCCTCACGCCGAGCGCTTCGACCTCGGCCTTGGGCTTGTCGGCATCGCCGAAACCGTTGAGCACGATGTTGGCGCCCTGTTGCGCCAGCGCCTTCGCGATACCGAGGCCGATGCCACTGGTGGACCCCGTGACAAGCGCGGTTTTGCCTTTGAGCATGATGGTCAATCTCCGGATGAATTAGGATGCAACGAGACAATTATCTTCATCGCGACTTCTTCTGTTTCATGATCGAGCCTGCTCTCCAATACGCTGCCCGGGAGGGAGCGACCGAGTGAAGCGCGAACAGCCCAATCTCTCGTTGTCCGGCTCCGCGGTGGTCGACTATCCGCTGTCGGCAGCGACGGCCGATCGCACGCCGGTGGTCGAGAACATGCTCGCGCGCGCACGCGCCTTCGCCGAGCCGCTGATCGCCGACGAAACGCTGGACACCGGCGAGAACACGCTCGCGCATGCCGATGCGGTGGCCGCGATCGTCGCGGCCATGGGCGGATCGGAGGCGATGCAGGCGGCCAGCTACCTGGTCTACTCGTGCCAGCACCTGAACCGGCCGCAGGAAGTGATCGCCAAGGTGTTCGGCGACAACTTCGCGGCGCTCGCGGTGGAAACCACCAAGCTCGTGCATGTGCAGAAGCAGGCGCGTTCGGCGACGGCCAGCGCGCACCTGGCGGATGGCGCGGGCACGCAGACGGAGAACGTGCGCAAGATGCTGCTTGCGTTCTCTCGTGATCTGCGGGTCGTGATGCTGCGGCTGGCTTCGCGCCTGCAGACGCTGCGCCACGCGGCTTCAGTCAAGCAGCCCGTGCCGGAAGGCGTGGCGCGCGAATCCCTGCAGGTATTCGCGCCGCTCGCGAACCGGCTCGGCATCTGGCAGGTCAAGTGGGAGATCGAGGACCTGTCCTTCCGTTTTCTCGAGCCCGAGACCTACAAGGTCATCGCGCGGCTGCTCGACGAGAAGCGCGTCGAGCGCGAAGGCTACGTCGAACAGTTGCGTGCGCGCCTCGAACGGGAGCTGGCCGAGGAGGGCGTCAAGGCGACCGTGCAGGGCCGGCCGAAGAACATCTACAGCATCGTGAAGAAGATGCGCGGCAAGTCGCTCGACTTCGCGCAGGTCTTCGACATCATGGCGCTGCGCGTGGTGGTGGCGGACGTCAAGGATTGCTATGCGGCGCTGGCCTGGGTGCATTCGCACTTCCAGCCGATCGACGAGGAGTTCGACGACTACATCGCGCGGCCCAAGCCCAACGGCTACCAGTCGCTGCACACGGTGGTGCGCGAAGTGGTCGACGGCCAGGCCGGCAAGCCGATCGAGATCCAGATCCGCACCGAGGAGATGCACGACCACGCCGAGCACGGCGTGGCTGCACACTGGGCTTACAAGGAAGCGGGCCACAAGGGCTATGCCGGCGTCTGGGCGAGCGGCGAGTACGACGCCAAGATCGCGGTGCTGCGCCAACTGCTGGCCTGGGAGCGCGACCTGTCCGGTGGCTCGCAGGGGCAGGGCCTGTTCGACGACCGCATCTACGTGCTGACGCCCGACGCGGCGATCGTCGAATTGCCACAGGGCGCGACAGCGGTCGACTTCGCCTACACGGTGCACACGAGCCTGGGCCACCGCTGCCGCGGCGCGCGCGTCGACGGCGCGATGGTGCCGCTCAACACGCCGCTGCAGAACGGGCAGACGGTGGAGATCATCGCGGCCAAGGAAGGCGGCCCCTCGCGCGACTGGCTCAATGCGGAGCTGGGCTACCTCGCGAGCCATCGCGCACGCGCAAAGGTGCGGGCCTGGTTCAACGCGCAGATCACGCACGAGACGGTGGCGCGCGGCCGCGAGGCGGTCGAGAAGGTGCTGCAGCGCGAAGGCAAGACCGCGCTGAAGCTCGACGACCTCGCTTCGCAGCTGGGCTTCAAGTCGGCCGACAACCTGTTCGAAGTGGTGGGCAAGGACGAGTTCTCGCTGCGCAACATCGAGATGCTGCTGCGTCCTCCGGAGCCCGCGCCCGGTCCGGACGACGGTGTGATCATCAAGAAGGCACGCGCCGGTGGCAACGCGGGCAAGGGCGGCGTGCTGGTGGTCGGCGTCTCCTCGCTGATGACGCAGCTTGCCAAGTGCTGCAAGCCGGCGCCGCCCGATGCGATCCGCGGCTTCGTGACTCGAGGCCACGGCGTCAGCATCCACCGTGCGGACTGCAGCAGCTTCCGCATGATGGCCATGCGCGATGCCGAGCGCGTGATCGATGTCGAGTGGGGCGAGCAGAAGGCCGATGCGGGCTCGGTCTACGCGGTCGACGTGGCGGTCGAAGCCGCTGATCGCCAGGGCTTGCTGCGCGATATTTCCGATGTGTTCGCGCGCGAGAAGATGAACGTGATCGGCGTGCAGACCCAGTCCGTCAAGGGCACCGCATGGATGACTTTCACGATCGAGATCGCCGATGCCGCGCGGCTCGCACAGGTGCTCAACGTGGTGGCCGCGGTGGCCGGTGTGCGTTCTGCCCGTCGTCGCTGAAAAAAGCGGCCTCGCGGCCTGCTACAATCTCGGCTTCTCGGACACATCCTTAGGCGCGTAGCTCAGCTGGTTAGAGCACCACCTTGACATGGTGGGGGTCGTTGGTTCGAGTCCAATCGCGCCTACCAATTTTTCCCTGATCGCAGCATCCGCTCAACCAACGGCTGCCTGCGCTTCCAGGTCTCGCATCCCCCGGTTTCCTGCGTCCTCAACGCAAGGCCTACTGCCTTCGTCGACTGGCGGATACGCCGTCAGTTGTGGTAACTTGGCCGTCCGCCATCTCCAAAGCACTTGACTCAGGGAACCGATGAACACGCCAGCGGCTGAGAGCGACCCGGCACTCGAGGAGCTTCGTCTCGCCGCCCTGTTGCGGCAGGCTCCGCTCGAATTCGCACGCGTGGTCTACGGACTCAACGATCGCGCCAACGGCCGGGCCGGCACCATGGCTGCGGAAGACGTCGCGCGCACGGTGCGGCAGGGCGCTCCGGTCACGCGGGAGCGTGCCGAACAGCGCGCCCGAGGCTATCTGCCGCTGGCCGGCCAGGAGCATTGCCCGCGTTGCTGGGTTTTCAACGGCGTCAAGAGCCCCTTGCACTTTCGCGAAAGTAACGAAGAGCGCCCCGAATCGGCCGTCTGCAAGGTGTGCGGCGCGGAATACACCACTTCGCTGGACTGACGCTCCCGTCAGGGTAAACCTTGGCGCGGTGCAGCAAAACCGCTCCCTAGAATTTGTTCGCGCGCCCCTGGCGTGAAAACTTGAAGGAGTCCGTAGTGCAGAGCAAGAAATCCGCCGGTGCCAAACCGGTACAGCGGGTGATCAAGAAGTATCCGAACCGAAGGCTCTACGACACGGAAACCTCCACCTACATCACGCTCGCCGAGGTCAAGCAACTGGTGATGGACAAGGCGCCCTTCGTGGTGCGCGACGCCAAGAGCGGCGACGACCTCACGCGCAGCATCCTCTTGCAGATCATTCTCGAAGAAGAGGCCGGCGGCGCGCCGATGTTCACCGAACAGGTGCTGGCCAACATCATCCGCTTCTACGGCCAGGCCATGCAGAGCTACATGGGCCCCTATCTCGAGAAGAACATCCAGGCCATGACGGAGGTGCAGGCGCAATTGGCCGAAAAGGCGCAGAACCTGACGCCCGAGATGTGGGCCCGGTTCATGACCATGCAGTCCCCGATGCTGCAGGGCCTGATGGGCAGTTACGTCGAACAATCGAAGCACGTGTTCCTGCAGATGCAGGACCAGATGCAGAAGAACACGGAGCAGGTTCTGGGCGCCTTTGGCATCAAGCGGCCCTAGATCGGGCGCGGAGCCCGATAGCTGGGACAATAGGGGGATATGAGCGAAGTTGCCTCCCCTGAACGAATTGCCGCGCCGGCCGCCCCCAAAGTCGGCTTCGTGAGCCTCGGCTGCCCCAAGGCGCTGACCGATTCCGAACTGATCCTCACCCAACTGAGCGCCGAGGGCTATCAGACCTCCAAGACTTTCGAGGGCGCCGACCTCGTGATCGTCAACACCTGCGGCTTCATCGACGACGCGGTCAAGGAGAGCCTCGACACCATCGGCGAGGCGCTGGCCGGCAACGGCCGCGTGATCGTGACGGGATGCCTGGGCGCCAAGACGGGCGAGGAGGGCGGCAACCTGGTGCGCCAAATGCATCCCAGTGTGCTGGCCGTCACCGGCCCGCATGCGACGCAGGAGGTGATGGATGCGGTGCACGCGAATCTGCCGAAGCCGCACGACCCCTTTGTCGACTTGGTGCCGCAGGCCTTTGGCATCGCAGGGCTGAAGCTGACGCCGAGGCACTATGCATACCTGAAGATCAGCGAGGGCTGCAATCACCGCTGTACCTTCTGCATCATTCCCTCGATGCGCGGCGATCTCGTCTCGCGGCCGGTCGGCGACGTGTTGGGCGAAGCCAAGGCGTTGTTCGAAGGCGGCGTCAAGGAACTGCTGGTGATCAGCCAGGACACCTCGGCCTATGGCGTGGACGTGAAGTACCGTACCGGCTTCTGGGACGGCAAGCCGGTCAAGACGCGCATGCTCGAACTGGTGCGTACCTTGGGCGAAATCGCCGAGCCCTATGGCGCCTGGGTGCGCCTGCACTATGTGTATCCGTATCCCAGCGTCGACGAAGTCATCCCGCTGATGGCGAGCGGCCAGGTGCTGCCCTACCTCGACGTGCCGCTGCAGCACAGCCATCCCGACGTGCTCAAGCGCATGAAGCGGCCCGCGAGCGGCGAGAAGAACCTGGAGCGCATCGCGCGCTGGCGCGAGGTGTGTCCCGAGCTTGTGATCCGCAGCACCTTCATCGCGGGCTTTCCCGGCGAGACGGAAAAGGAGTTCGAGCACCTGCTCGCCTTCATCCGCGAGGCGGAGATCGACCGCGCCGGCTGCTTTGCCTACAGCCCGGTGCAGGGCGCAGCCGCCAACGAGATTCCGGGCATGCTGCCCGAGGCCGAGCGCGAGGCACGGCGTGCACGCTTCATGGAAGTGGCCGAAGCGGTGTCGATCGCGAAGCTGCAAAGGCGCATCGGCGCGACGATGCAGGTGCTGGTGGATTCGGCGCCCGGCATGGGGCGCAAAGGTGGCGTGGGTCGGAGCTACGCCGACGCGCCCGAGATCGACGGCATCGTGCGGCTGCTGCCGCCCGAGAAGATCAGCAAGACCTTGAAGGTCGGCGAATTCACCCGGGCCCGCATCGTCGGCGCCGAGGGCCACGACCTGATCGCGCTGCCTGTCTAATAGATGCCGCAGACGGACAAGAAAAAAGCCACCGGAAACCGGTGGCTTGAATCGAGGAACCCCGAGAGGGATTATCTAAACTTGGTGCCCAGAAGAGGACTCGAACCTCCACGATGTTACTCGCTAGTACCTGAAACTAGTGCGTCTACCAATTCCGCCATCTGGGCCCACATGCTGCTTGGGAACTAGTCCTTCGCAACAGGTTTTGAATTTCAGGAAAGAGAGAGATCATATCAAAAATTTAAGCCACCCCAGCGGACTGCTGGACGAGGTTGAAGGCACGGTGCAAGGCCATCGCGATGGACACGGTTTTGTGCAGCGCGACGACGGCGAAGCCGACATCTATCTGCCCCCCAACGAGATGCGCGCGGTGCTGCACAAGGACCGCGTCAAGGCGCGCGTCGTGCGCCAGGACCGCCGCGGTCGTCCCGAGGGGCGCGTGGTCGAGATCATCGAGCGGCCCGAGCAGCCGATCATCGGGCGCCTGCTGCATGAAGGCGGCATCTGGCTCGTCGCGCCGGAAGACAAGCGCTACGGCCAGGACGTTCTGATTCCCAAGGGCGCCACCGGCACGGCCAAGGTCGGCCAGGTGGTTGTCGTGCAACTGACCGAGCCGCCGGCGTTGTTCGGCCAACCCGTCGGCCGCGTGAAGGAAGTGCTGGGCGAGATCGACGACCCCGGCATGGAGATCGAGATCGCGGTGCGCAAGTACGGCGTGCCGCACGAGTTTTCCGAAGCCTGCCTGGCCGAAGCCAAGGCGTTGCCCGACAAGGTGCGAGCGGCCGACAAGAAGGGCCGCATCGACCTGACCGACGTGCCCCTGGTCACCATCGACGGCGAGGATGCGCGCGACTTCGACGATGCGGTGTACTGCGAGCCGGCCAAGGTGGGCCGCGGCAAGGGCTGGCGCCTACTGGTCGCGATCGCCGATGTCAGTTCCTATGTGCAGACCGGCTCCGCGATCGACATCGATGCCTACGACCGCGCCACCAGCGTCTACTTCCCGCGCCGCGTGATCCCGATGCTGCCCGAGAAGCTGTCGAACGGGCTGTGCTCGCTCAACCCCGAGGTCGAGCGCCTGTGCATGGTCTGCGACATGCTGGTCGCGGCCGACGGCGAGATCTACGCCTATCAGTTCTACCCGGCGGTGATGTGGAGCCATGCGCGCTTCACCTACACCGAGGTGGCCGCCATCCTCGGCAACACGCGCGGCCCGGAAGCGGCGAAGCGCAAGGATCGCGTGAAGGACCTGCTGAACCTGCACGACGTCTATCGCGCGCTGCTCAACCAGCGTTCGAAGCGCGGCGCGGTCGACTTCGAGACCACCGAGACGCAGATCATTTGCGACGATGCCGGCCGCATCGAGAAGATCGTGCCGCGCACGCGCAACGAAGCGCACCGCCTGATCGAGGAGGCCATGCTGGCCGCCAATGTCTGCAGCGCGGACTTCATCGCCGAAGGCAAGCATCCGGGCCTGTACCGCGTGCACGAAGGACCCACCCCCGAGAAGAAGGAGATCCTGCGCGGCTACCTGAAGGCGATGGGCGTCGGGCTTTCGATCACGGACGATCCGAAGCCCGGCGAGTTCCAGGCCATCGCCGAGGCGACGAAGGAGCGTCCTGACGCGCAGCAGATCCACACCATGCTGCTGCGTTCGATGCAGCAGGCCATCTACACGCCAATCAACAGCGGCCATTTCGGTTTGGCCTACGAGGCCTACACGCACTTCACGAGCCCGATCCGGCGTTATCCCGATCTGCTGGTGCATCGCGTGATCAAGGCCATCCTCGGCAAGACCAAGTACCAGCTGCCGATGCTGCCGACGCCGGGCGAGGCGCATGCCAAGCTCGCCAAGCGGCTGGCGTTGCGCGTGAAGGCGCCCACGGCCAAACCGCAGAAGGCCACTGTGGCGCCCAGCAAGGAGGTGTTGGCGTGGGAAGCTGCGGGCCTGCACTGCAGCGCCAACGAGCGGCGCGCCGACGAAGCCAGCCGCGACGTGGAAGCCTGGCTCAAGTGCAAGTACATGCGCGAACACCTCGGCGAGGAATACGGCGGCGTGGTCACGGCGGCCACCACCTTCGGCATCTTCGTCACGCTCGACGCAATGTACGTCGAAGGCCTGGTTCACATCACCGAACTCGGCGGCGAATACTTCAAGTTCGACGAGCAGAGGCAGGAATTGCGCGGCGAGCGCACGGGCATCCGCTATGCGATCGGCACGCGGGTGCGGGTGCAGGTGAGCCGCGTCGATCTCGACGGCCGCAAGATCGATTTCCGCCTGGTGCGCGAAGGCGAGGAGTTGGGCACGCGTGCCATGAAGGACAAGGGCGTCGCCACCGGCGGCGTGCCGGCCAAGGCATCGGCCAAGCGCAGTGCGCGCAGCAAGAAGCCCGAGGCCGCCGTCGAACGCGGCGACCGGGTCGCTGCAGCCGCGCCGCAATCGGCCATGCAGGCCTTCCGGTCGGCCGTCAAGAAGGCGGCCAACAAGATGAAAGGGCGCAAGCCGCGCCGCTGAAGGAGAAACGAAGATGAGCACAGAGAAGAAGAACCGCATCGCGGTCGTCACGGGCGCAGGCACCGGCATCGGCCGCGCCGCCGCACTCGCGTTGCTGGCCGACGGCTGGAGCGTGGTGCTGGCCGGCCGCCGGCTCGAGCCGCTTGAGGATGTGGCCGATGCTTCTGGCGCCGGCGCGCGCGCGTTCCCGGTGCCTACCGACGTGGCCAATCCGGAGTCGGTGCAGGCCTTGTTCGCTGCCGCGGTGGAGCGCTTCGGCCGCGTCGACCTGCTGTTCAACAACGCGGGTGTCGGCAATCCGCCCGGCCCCTTCGAGGACTGGACGCCGGAGCAGTGGCGAGGCGTGGTCGACATCAACCTGAATGGGATGTTCTATTGCATCCAGCAGGCCTTCCGCACGATGAAGGCACAGACGCCGCGGGGCGGCCGCATCATCAACAACGGCTCGATCTCCGCCACCTCGCCGCGGCCCAACTCGATCGCCTATACCGCGACCAAGCACGCGGTGGAAGGCCTCACCAAGACGGCATCGCTCGACGGGCGCAAGCACGACATCGCGGTCGGACAGATCGATGTCGGCAATGCGCTGACCGAGCTGGCCGCGCGCATGGCCAAGGGCGTTCCGCAGGCCAACGGCGAGATCGCGATCGAGCCGGTGATGGACGTGTCCATCGTCGGCCAGTCGGTGCTCTACATGGCGAACCTGCCCTTGGAGGCCAACGTGCTGTTCCACACGGTGATGGCTACCAAGATGCCCTTCGTGGGGCGCGGATAGACGCGCTCAACCGCGCGCCAGTGCGCTGGCGGTGAGGGGGCTTTCGGCAGGCCATCGATCGGCGATGTGGCCGTGCCGCCATACCGCCTCGCAGGCCGCGGCCATCGCCGGCCGACCGGCAGCCAGCGCGGCGCCGATCATGCCGGCCAGCACGTCGCCCGTGCCCGCGGTGGCGAGCCGGGCATTGCCGGTGGTGTTGATCACGGGCGTGATGCCCGCTGCGGCCACGACCGTGCCCGAGCCCTTGAGGACGACCGTCGCGCCGAAGCGCTCCACGAGCCGATGCGCTGCACGCAGTCGGTCGCCTTGCACCTCGATCGCGTTCACATTCAACAGTCGCGCGGCCTCCAGAGGATGCGGCGTGAGCACCGTCGCACGGGCTGCCTGCGTGCGTGCAATGAGCAGGGTCTGCAAGGCGTCTTCGACTGCGATGGCATTGAGCGCGTCGGCATCGAGCACCAGCGCATGGGCCGTCTCCATCACTCGCGCTAGAAGATCGCGTACCGCCGAGCCGCCGCCGCAGCCGCAAACGACCGTCATGGCGCTCAAGTCCAGCGCTTCAGGACGCCGGAACATCAGCTCGGGCTGCACGGCGTCGAGCATGGCGAGCTGGGTGTCGAGTGGGGCGACGAACACGCGTCCGGCGCCGGCATTCAGGGCTGCGGACGCCGCCAGCAGTGCGGCACCGGCCATGCCGGGCGCGCCGCCGATCACCGCCACGTCGCCGTAGCTTCCCTTGTGTGAAGCGTGCCGTCGCGGCTGTTCGGGCGGCGCGCCGGCCAAGCGGGCGGTGGCGCGCTCGGCAGCCGGCGCGATGCCCAGGTCGTCGAACCACACATCGCCGGCTGCATCGCGACCCTGGGCCGTGAAGGGGCCGGGCTTGAGCGTCAGCAGGCTCAGGCAGGCGCGCCGGACGGCAGTGGAAGGCACGGGGAAATCCATCGACAGCATGCCGGTGTCTGCATTCAGGCCCGAGGGCGTATCGACGCTGAGCACGGCCGCGGGGCCGGTGTGCATGCGCCGCAGCCAGTCGGCCATCAAGCCTTTGGGCGGGCGCGCGGCCCCGATCCCCAGCAGCGCATCGATGGCGAGCTCGGCGTGCTGCGGCGGCGCATCCGCGAAGCGCACGCCGGCATCGCGCGCACGTTGCAGCGAAGCGCGCGCGTCGGCGGGCAGCCGGCTGTCGTCGCCGATCCGTGTAACGACCGCCGTGAAGCCGCGTTGCTGCAGCTGCGCTGCCGCTTCGAAGCCATCGCCGCCGTTGTTGCCAGGCCCGCAGGCGACCCAGATCGTGCGCGCGTCGGGCGCCATCGCCATGGCCAGGCGTGCGACCGCCAACCCCGCGCGCTGCATCAGCGTGTGCGGCGGCAGCACAGCCGCGGCCGCTTGTTCGATCCGGCGCGAGGCGGCGACGTCGAACAAGTCGGCGGTGGTGGCGGCGGTAATGCGCTGCATGGCCGTGGACGCTTCGCCTTCAGTGTTGCAGCAGGCGTTCGATACCCAAGCCTTCGAGGTCGACACCAGCGTCCCGGCCGCCCATCACGTCCGCCAGAACGCGCGCGCTGCCGCACGACAAGGCCCAGCCGCTCGAACCATGGCCGAGATTGAGCCACACGCCGGGTATACCGCTCGGGCCGATGATGGGCGGACCGTCCGGCAGCATCGGCCGTGCCCCTTTCCATTGCTGGACGCCGGCCTGCAGGGTGACGGCACCCGGAAACCAGTCCTGCAGCACCTTGTAGAGCGTCTGCAGTGCGGTGGGGTGCATCGCGTCGAGCGAACCGCCGAGTTCGGCGCTTCCGGCGACCCGCACGCGCAGGCCGAGGCGGGAGATCGCCACCTTGTAGCGCTCGTCCATCACGGCGCTGCGCGGAGCGTTGAGCGGTTCGCGGATGTTGGCGCTGATCGAATGGCCGTAGACCGGCGCGAGCGGAATGCGCAGGCCCAGCGGCCGCAGCAGGTTGGCCGAAGCCACGCCGGCGCACACCACGACCGCGTCGAAGCGATGGCCCTCCGAGCCGCTCGCCAGCGAGAGCTCGGTCGGCGCCGCGCGCTTCAGCGGCGCGAGGTCGCAGTTGAAATGAAACTGGGCGCCCAGCGCCTCGGCCTCCCACTTGAGCAGCAGTGCGAACTGCCGGCAATTGGCGACCTCGTCCTCGGGCAGGTGAATGGCGCCGGCGAGCGGGGTGTCGGCGCTGAGCGCGGGCTCGATCTTGCGGGCCTCGTCCGCATCCACCTCGCGGAAGCTGCTGCCCGCCGCGCGCAGCACCTCCAGGCCGGCCTGCACGAGCTTCTTCTCGCGCTTGGAACGCAGCAGCACCAGGTAGCCGTCGGCGCGCTCGTAGCTGAGCTCGCGGGCCTCGGTGATCTCGTGCAGCCGCGTGCGACTGTAGAAGGCCAGGCGCTGCATGCGCGCGCGGTTGCTCAAGTAGGTTTCGAGCTTGCAGGCGCGCTGCCAGTGCGCCATCCAGGACAGGTCGCGCCGCGACAGCGGCCAGCGCAGCTTGATGGCGCCGTGCGTGGAGAGCAGCGAGCGAAGCACCTTGCCGCGCATGCCCGGGCCGGCCCAGGGCGTGACATAGCCGGGTGCGACTACGCCGGCATTGGCAAAACTGGATTCCTCCGCGGCGGCGCCGCGGCGCTCGAACACGACCACTTCGTGCCCGTCCGACGCCAGCTCCCAGGCTGTGGTGACGCCGATGATTCCGGCGCCCACGATCGCGATTTTCATTCGATTCTTTGCGGTGAAGTATGTGCCGGTGCCTGCCTGCGAGGCGCGCGGCCGCTAGTGCTGCTGTTGTAACTCGCGTTCGGTCTGCAACGCGATCGCGAGCAGCGCGTCGTCGTGTAGGGCGCCATGCCAAAGCATGAGGCCGACGGGCAGTTCGCCCTCGACGTGGCAAGGCAGCGAGATCGCGCAGCCGTCGAGCATGTTGACGACCGACGGGTTGCGCAGCAGCAGCGCGTTGATGCGGAAAAAGGCCTCGTCGCGTTCTTCGCCGGGCGCCACGCTGGCGATGGCCGGCGCGGTGATCGGCACGGTGGGCGAGAGCAGTGCGTCGAAGGGCGCGAGCGCCCGTTCCATGCGGGCGATCCAGTCCCGGCGCGCGTGGACCAGGTCGATGTACTCGTGCGCCTTCATGGTCGCGCCCTTGAGGATGCGCTGCGCCACCCGAGGGTCGTAGCCGGCGCCGCTGCGCTCCAGCAGCAGGCGGTGCCAGGCATAGGCTTCGGCCGCAGAGAAGCCGCCGGTGGCGTTGATCGAGCGCAGATCGGCCAGTTCGGGCAGCGCGATCTCGTCGATGCGGGCGCCGGCTGCGCGCAGCGTCCGCAGCGTCCGTTCGAAGGCGCTTGCCACCGCGGGCTCGATCTCGTCGAAGAAGAGATCCTTGACCACCGCCAGCCGGTAGGCGGACAGCGCTGCCGTGCCGGCGGTGACGCGCCGGGCGGCGAGGATCTCATGCGCGGTGATCGCATCTCGCACCGAGCGCGTCATGGCGCAGACGGTGTCGAGCGTGGTCGACAGCGGCAGGGCGCCGTCTGCCGGCACCAGCCGCGCCGTGTTCTTGAAGCCGACGATGCCGTTGAGCGCGGCCGGGATGCGGATCGAGCCGCCGGTGTCGGAGCCCAGCCCGATGAAGACCGCGCCGCTCGCCACCGAAACCGCCGCTCCCGAGGACGAGCCGCCTGGAATACGCGGCGTGGCGGCATCGCTCGCGTTGGCGGGCGTGCCATGGTGCGGATTGATGCCCACGCCCGAGAAGGCGAACTCGGTCATGTTGGTTCGGCCGACGAGTGCGCCGCCGGCGGCGCGCAGGCGCGCGACCGCGGGGGCATCCGCCTTGGCTGCCGCCGCATGGGACAGCACGATCGAACCGGCCGGCGTCGGCTGGCCAGCCAGGTCGAACAAGTCCTTGACGGAAAAGGCCAGGCCGGCCAGGCGTTGCTGCGGGCTCGCGGACGCGGCGGCGTGGCGCGCCTCGTCGAACAGGGTGCGCGTGAAAACGTGCCGGCAGCCCGGAGACTGGGCCTGCGCAATCGAATGCTCCATTTCGGTGCGCACATCGGAAGCGCCCGCCAGCAGGGCGAGGCGGGTGGCGTGCAGGTCAGGGCGCATGGGTGAGGGTGGCTACAGAGAGAGGGCGATGGGGAGGTGCGTGCTATACTCTTTGGGTTTCGCCATGGGCATTTTCCCGAGGCGAGATGCATCCGCAAACCAGTCCATTCAAGGTGTTGTGAGCCTCTTTCGGAGGAGCGCAAAACGGGCTGGATTTTAGACCCAACCTTTGGAGTTATTTCTATGTCGACGACCATGCGCGAAATGCTGGAAGCCGGTGTCCATTTCGGTCACCAAACGCGCTTCTGGAACCCCAAGATGGCCCCGTACATCTTCGGCCATCGCAACAAGATTCACATCATCAACCTGGAAAAGTCGCTTCCGATGTTCCAGGAAGCGATGAAGTACGCCAAACAGCTCACCGCCAACCGCGGCACCATCCTGATGGTCGGCACCAAGCGCCAGGCCCGCGAGATCGTGGCGGCCGAAGCGCGCCGCGCCGGCGTGCCCTTTGTCGACACCCGCTGGCTCGGCGGCATGCTGACCAACTTCAAGACCGTCAAGACCTCGATCAAGCGCCTGAAGGACATGAAGGCCCAGCAGGAAGCCGGCCTCGACAGCCTGAGCAAGAAAGAACAGCTCACCTTCACCCGCGAGATCGAGAAGCTCGAGAAGGACATCGGCGGCATCCAGGACATGGCTGCGCTCCCCGACGCCATCTTCGTGATCGACGTGGGCTTCCACAAGATCGCCGTGGCCGAAGCCAAGAAGCTCGGCATCCCGCTGATCGGCGTGGTCGATTCCAACCACTCGCCTGAAGGCATCGACTACGTGATCCCGGGCAATGACGACTCGTCCAAGGCCGTCACGCTGTACGCCCGCGGCATCGCCGACGCGATCATCGAAGGCCGCGCCAGCGCGGTCAGCGACGTGGTGAAGGCCGTGGCCGAAGGCAGCGGCGATGAATTCGTCGAAGTCGAAGAGGGCGCTTCCGCCTGATCGGCGCTCGCCCGAGCCTGAAGAAGGGGCTTTGTTGCCCCTTTTTTTTAACTTGATTTTCGCGGCGCCCGGTGCGGGCCGCCGCAACTGACAAACCGAACGGAGAAACGACATGGCAACAATCACCGCAAGCATGGTCGGCGAACTGCGCGCAAAGACCGACGCCCCGATGATGGAGTGCAAGAAGGCGCTGACCGAGGCCGACGGCAACATGGACAAGGCCGAAGAGCTGCTGCGCATCAAGCTCGGCAACAAGGCCGGCAAGGCCTCGGGCCGCATCACCGCCGAAGGCGTGGTCACGGCTTTCGTCGAAGGCGACGCCGGCGCCATGATCGAGATCAACTGCGAAACCGACTTCGTCACCAAGAACGACAGCTTCCTGGCCTTGGCCAATGCCGCGGCGATGCTGGTCGCCAAGCACAACCCGGCCGACCTGGCTGCGCTGGGTGCGCTGCCCTACGAGCAGGACGGCTTCGGCCCGACGCTGGAAGACGTGCGCAAGGGCCTGGTCGGCAAGATCGGCGAGAACATGAGCTTCCGCCGCTTCAAGCGCTTCGCCGGCAACGGCAAGCTGGCCTCGTACCTGCACGGCACGCGCATCGGCGTGATGGTCGAGTTCGAGGGCGACGACACCTCGGCCAAGGACGTTGCGATGCACATCGCCGCGATGAAGCCGGTGGCCATCTCCAGCGCCGACGTGCCGGCCGATCTGATCGAGAAAGAGCGTGCGGTCGCCGCCGGCAAGGCCGAGGAAGACCGCAAGGCCGCCGAAGCCGAAGGCAAGAAGCCGCAGCCGGCCGACATCGTGACCAAGCGCATCGAAGGCGGGGTTCAGAAGTACCTGAAGGAAGTCTCGCTGCACAACCAGGCTTTCGTGAAGAACGACAAGCAGACCGTGGAGCAGATGCTCAAGGCGGCGAACACCTCGATCAAGGGCTTCACGCTCTATGTGGTCGGCGAAGGCATTGAGAAGAAGGTCGACGACTTCGCGGCCGAAGTGGCGGCGCAGGTCGCTGCGGCCAAAGCGGCAGCCTGAGTGCCGCCCCCAGGCGACGGCGCGCACCGCGCGCTGCCGCTTTTTCGCAATCACGTTTTACACTCGCCCCGCCAACTCCAAAGGAACCCACCCATGTCCGACGCCCGACCAGCCCACAAGCGAATCTTGTTGAAGCTGTCGGGCGAGGCATTGATGGGTGACGACGCCTTCGGCATCAACCGGGCGACCATCGTGCGCATGGTCGGCGAAGTGGCCGAGGTGGTGAACATGGGCGTCGAGGTTGCCGTCGTGATCGGCGGCGGCAACATCTTCCGCGGCGTCGCCGGCGGCTCGGTGGGCATGGATCGCGCCACGGCCGACTACATGGGCATGCTGGCGACCGTCATGAACGCGCTGGCGCTGGCCGACGCGATGAACAAGCAGGGCTTGATCGCCCGCGTGATGTCGGCCATCGCGATCGAGCAGGTCGTGGAGCCCTACGTTCGCCCCAAGGCGCTGCAGTACCTCGAAGAGGGCAAGGTCGTGATTTTTGCGGCCGGCACCGGCAACCCCTTCTTCACGACCGACACGGCTGCGGCGCTGCGCGGCGCCGAGATCGGCGCGGAGCTGGTGCTCAAGGCCACCAAGGTCGACGGCGTCTATACCGCAGACCCCAAGAAGGACCTGAGCGCGACACGCTACGCCCGCTTGAGCTTCGACGAAGCCATCGCGCAGAATCTCGGCATCATGGACGCCACGGCCTTCGCGCTGTGCCGCGACCAGAACCTGCCGATCAAGGTGTTCTCGATCTTCAAGAACGGTGCGCTCAAGCGCGTCGTGATGGGCGAGGACGAAGGCACGCTGGTGCATGCCTGAAGAGGACCAAGAAGATGACCATTGCCGAAATCCGCGATGCGACCGACGCCAAGATGAATCAGTCGCTCGCCGCATTCCAGAACAACCTGACCAAGATCCGCACCGGCCGCGCCAATCCCGCGCTGCTGGACTCGGTCCACGTCGATTACTACGGCTCCTCGGTGCCGCTGTCTCAGGTAGCGAACGTTTCGCTGCTCGATTCGCGCACCATCAGCGTCCAGCCCTGGGAAAAGGGCATGGGCGCCAAGATCGAAAAGGCCATTCGCGAAAGCGATCTGGGCCTGAATCCCGCGTCGATGGGTGACCTGATCCGCGTGCCGCTGCCGCCGATGAGCGAAGAGCGCCGCAAGGAAATGACCAAGCTGGTGCGCAACGAGGGCGAGACCGCCAAGATCGCGACCCGCAACCTGCGCCGGGACGCCAATGATGCGATCAAGAAGCTGGTCAAGGACAAGCTGGCATCCGAAGACGATCAGAAGCGGGCCGAGGCCGAGATCCAGAAGGTGACCGATCGCCACATCGGCGAGATCGACCGGCTGGTGGCGGCCAAGGAAGCGGAGATCATGGCCGTCTGATGACGACATCACCTGCCATGCCCCACCACATTGCCATCGTCATGGATGGCAATGGCCGCTGGGCCACGCGCCGCTTTCTGCCGCGCGTCGCGGGGCACAAGCAGGGCGTCGAATCCTTGCGCCGTTGCGTCAAGGCCTGCGTCGACCGCGGCGTCGCGGTTCTCACCGTGTTCGCCTTCTCCTCCGAGAACTGGAACCGTCCCGTCGAGGAAGTGTCGGGGCTGATGGATCTGATGGTCGGTGCGCTTGGCCGCGAAGTACCGAAGTTGAGCCATGACGGCGTACGGCTGCATTTCATCGGCGAGCGCGGCGGCCTGTCCGAGAAAATCGCCGCCGGCCTGCTGCAGGCGGAGGCAGCGACGGCCCACAATACCCGGCTGGTGCTCAACGTCTGCTTCAACTACGGCGGCCGCTGGGATATCGCCCGCGCAGCGGCCCAGCTTGCCGCGCGCGGCGAGCCGCTGACCGAGGCCAACCTCGATGCGGCGATGGCGCTGTCGCACGTGCCCGACCCCGATCTGTTCATCCGTACCGGCGGCGAGCAGCGGCTGTCGAATTTCCTGCTGTGGCAGAGCGCCTATGCCGAGCTGTTCTTCAGCGACCGCCTCTGGCCCGAATTCGACGAGGCCGCCCTCGACGAAGCCATCGCTGCCTTCCAGCGCCGCGAGCGCCGCTTCGGCCAGACTTCCGCGCAGGTCGCGGGCAACGCATGGCGCGATCCGCAGGCAGCCTGAGCGAATGCTCAAACAACGCATCATCACTGCGATCGTCCTGCTGGCGATCCTGCTGCCGGCGCTTTTCTATCCGTCGCATGTGCCCTTTGCCTGCGTGATGCTGGCGCTGATCGCAGCCGCGGCCTGGGAGTGGGGGCGGCTCAACGGCTACGGGTCGAGAGTGTCGCTGTTCCTGGGGCTGGAGACGCTCGTGCTTTGCGCGCTGTCCTGGTGGCTGGGGCTGCTCGATCAGTCGCTGCTGCCTGTCTGGATCTTCGCCAGCGCCGCCTGGGTGCTCTGCGGGGCTGCGCTGCTGCGCGTCGCAGTGCCCGGCTGGCCGCGCGTGCCGAGGGGTCTGCGCCTGGTCGGCGGGCTGCTGGTGCTTTGGGTCGCGTGGCTGGCCGCGGTCAAGGCACGGATGGTCGGCATCAACTTCCTGCTGTCGATCCTCGTGCTGGTGTGGGTGGCCGACATCTTTGCGTACTTCGCGGGGCGCGCATTCGGACTCAGGTTCACGCGCAACAAGCTCGCGCCGGCCATCAGTCCCGGCAAGAGCTGGGAGGGTGTCTGGGGCGGCATGGCCGGCGTCCTGGTTCTGGCCCTGGCCTGGGTCTGGGCCGACGCGGCCGCCCAGCCTGCGGTGGCCAGCCTCTACACGCGGCTGGCCGCGCGCGGATGGTGGCTGCTGCTGGTCGGTGTGGTCTTTCTGGCGGCGATGAGCGTGGTGGGCGATCTGGTCGAGTCGCTGATCAAGCGCAGCGCGGGCGCCAAGGACAGCAGCACCCTGCTGCCGGGCCACGGCGGCGTGCTCGACCGCGTCGATGCCTTGCTGCCGACGCTTCCTATTGCCATGATGTTGGCCTTCTTGTGATGACATACCCTAGGCAACGCATCACGGTGCTCGGTTCGACCGGCTCGGTCGGCGTCAGTACGCTCGACGTGATCGCCCGGCATCCCGAGCGCTTCGAGGTGTTCGCGCTGTCGGCTGCAACCAAGGTCGACGAGCTGCTGGCCCAGTGCGTGCAGTTCTCGCCGAAGTTTGCGGTCATGGCGAGCCCGCCGCATGCCCGGCTGCTGGCCGAAAAGCTGAAACAGAGCGGCCTGTCCACGCGCGTGCTCCAGGGAGCGGACGCCATCGAGACGATCGCCTCGCACGAGGAATGCGATGCCGTGATGGCCGCCATCGTCGGCGCGGCCGGGCTCGGGCCCTGCCTCGCAGCCGCTCGCGCCGGCAAGCGGCTGCTGCTCGCCAACAAGGAGGCCCTGGTGGTCGGTGGCGAGCTGTTCATGCGCACGGTGCGCGAGGGCGGGGCGACGCTGCTGCCCATCGACAGCGAGCACTCGGCGATCTTCCAGTCGCTGCCGGAAGACCCGGCCACCTGGCCGCGGCGCATTGACAAGATCATCCTGACCGCCTCCGGCGGCCCGTTCCGCACGCGCTCGCCGGACACGCTCGGTGCCGTGACGCCCGAGCAGGCCTGCGCGCACCCGAACTGGGTCATGGGCCGCAAGATCTCGGTGGATTCCGCCACCATGATGAACAAGGCCCTCGAGGTGATTGAGGCGCGCCACCTGTTCGGCGTGGCGCCCGAGCAGATCGAGGTCGTGATCCACCCGCAGAGCGTGGTGCATTCGATGGTGCAATTCACCGACGCCTCGGTGATCGCGCAGCTCGGCACGCCCGACATGCGGGTGCCCATCGCCGTCGGGCTGGCTTGGCCCGAGCGCATCCAAAGCGGTGCCGCCCGGCTCGATTTCCGGCAGATGGCGGCGCTGACTTTCGATGCGCCCGATGCCCAGCTCTTTCCCGGCCTGGGACTCGCATGGCAGGCGTTGCGCGCAGCCCCGGGCACGACCGCTGTGCTCAATGCGGCCAACGAGGTGGCGGTCGAAGCATTCCTGCATCACCGCTTGCGCTTCGATCGTATCCATGCGGTGAACCTGGAAACTTTGGATGCGGTGCAGCCCTCCAACCCAGCATCGCTGGCCGACCTGCTGGCACTGGATGCCAGCGCCCGGGCTGCTGCCAACGCCGCAGCGCTTCGCTTCGCAGCCTGACTTTTCCATACCCCGGGGGTCTCCATGCTCACAGTCGTTGCCTTCATCGTCGCGCTCGGCTTGCTGATCGCGGTGCACGAGTACGGCCACTATCGGGTGGCGGTTGCATGCGGGGTCAAGGTGCTGCGCTTTTCGGTCGGCTTCGGCAAGACGCTGTATCGCTGGCAGCCCAAGCGCCAGCACCCGGGGCAGGACACGGAGTTCGTGATCGCCGCGTTCCCGCTCGGCGGCTACGTGAAGATGCTCGACGAACGCGAAGGGCCCGTGGCGCCCGAAGAGCGGCACCGCGCCTTCAACACCCAGCCGCTGCGTTCGCGCGCTGCCATCGTCGCCGCCGGTCCGATCGCCAATCTCCTGCTGGCCGTCGTGCTCTACACCGCGGTCAACTGGATCGGCGTCGAAGAGCCTGTCGCGAAGCTGGGCCAGCCGGTGGCCGCTTCGCTGGCCGAGCAGGCCGGTTTGCGCGGCGGCGAGCACGTCGCGCGCGCCGGCTTCGACGGCGACCTGGAGCCTGTGCAGTCCTTTGAAGACCTGCGCTGGCGCATGACGCGCGGAGCGCTCGACGGCCGCGATCTGACGCTCGAGATCGCAGGGGAGGGCGCGCGGCCTGCGCGCGAGATCGTGCTGCCGTTGAGCCGCATCGAGGCCAAGGATGCCGACGCGCAGATGTTCCGCAAGATCGGCGTCGTCGCACCGCTGACGCGCCCCGAGATCGGCGAGGTGATGGCAGGCGGCGCGGCGGAGCGCTCGGGCCTGCGCCGCGGCGATGTGGTGCGCTCGGTCGGCAGCACGGCCATCGTCGACGGCCAGCAATTGCGCGACGTGATCCGCGCCTCGGTCGAGGGTGGCCAGCCGCGCACGCAGACCTGGGAGATCGAGCGCGACGGTCAGATGCTCCGCGTCGAAGTCACGCCGGAGGTGCGCGACGAAGCTGCGGCCAAGGTCGGCCGTGTCGGTGCCTATGTCGGTGCGCCACCCGAGATGGTGACGGTGCGGCTGGGCGTGGTCGACGGCGTCTGGCGCGGCGTGGTCCGCACCTGGGAGGTGTCGACGCTCACCGTGCGCATGATGGGCAAGATGCTGATCGGCGAAGCCTCGATCAAGAACCTGAGCGGACCGCTGACGATCGCCGACTACGCGGGCAAGTCCGCCAGCATGGGTCTCACGCAATACCTGGTGTTCCTCGCCCTCATCAGCGTGAGTCTCGGCGTGTTGAACCTCATGCCGCTGCCGGTCCTCGATGGGGGGCACCTGATGTATTATCTTTGGGAGGGCCTGACCGGCAAGAGCGTCTCCGATGCATGGATGGAACGGTTCCAACGCGGGGGTGTCGCGTTGCTGCTGGTCATGATGTCGATCGCACTCTTCAACGATGTGACTCGACTCTTTGGTTAACTTTCTGCTGGCCCTTTCCGCGCCGGCTCAATTCACAGATGAACAATAAATTCAGTCGCTTTCGCCTGCGCAGCGTTGCCGCGGTGGTCGCCAGTGCACTCGCCGCCACGGCCGCCTGGGCCGTCGAGCCCTTCACGGTACGCGACATCCGGGTCGAAGGCCTGCAACGCGTGGAGCCCGGCACCATCTTCGCCTCGCTGCCGTTGCGCGTGGGCGACACCTACAGCGACGAGCGCGGCACGGCTGCCATCCGCGCGCTGTTCGACCTGGGCCTGTTCAAGGACGTGCGCATCGACGTCAGCGGCAACGTGCTGGTGGTGATCGTCGAGGAGCGCCCCACCATCGCCGACGTCGACTTCGTGGGCACCAAGGAGTTCGACAAAGCCGCGCTGCAGAAGGCGCTGCGCGAGGTCGGCCTGGCCGACGGCCGCCCCTACGACAAGGCCCTGGCCGACCGCGCCGAGCAGGAGCTCAAGCGCCAGTACGTCAGCCGCAGCCTGTACAACGCCCAGGTCGTCACCACCGTCACGCCGATCGAGCGCAACCGCGTCAACCTGACCTTCACCGTCACCGAAGGCGAGGCCGCGCGCATCCGCGAAGTGCGCATCGTGGGTAACAAGGCCTTCAGCGAAGGCACGCTGCTGGATCTCTTCGACCAGGACGCGGGCGGCTGGATGAGCTGGTACACCAAGAGCAACCAGTACTCGCGCGCCAAGCTCAACGCCGACCTGGAGACGCTGCGCTCCTACTACATCACGCGCGGCTACCTGGAGTTCCGCATCGACTCCACGCAGGTGGCGATCTCGCCGGACCGCCAGGACCTCGCGATCACGGTGAACCTCACCGAGGGCGAGAAGTTCGTGGTGGCCGGGGTCAAGATGGAGGGCAACTACCTCGGGCGCGAGGAGGAGTTCAAGTCGCTGGTGACGATCCAGCCCGGGGAGCCCTACAACGGCGAGCAGGTGACGGAGACCACCAAGGCCTTCACCGACTACTTCGGCACCTTCGGCTACGCGTTCGCGCGGGTGCAGGCGGAGCCCGAGATCGACCGCACCAACAACCGCGTGTCGCTGACGCTGAAGGCGGAGCCCTCGCGGCGGGTGTACGTGCGGCGGGTGGCCATCGGGGGCAACAACCGCACGCGCGACGAGGTGATCCGGCGCGAGTTCCGCCAGTACGAGGCGTCCTGGTACGACGGCGACAAGATCAAGCTGTCGCGCGACCGGGTGGACCGCCTGGGCTTCTTCACTGAGGTGAATGTGGAGACGCAGGAGGTGCCGGGCTCGCCGGACCAGGTCGACCTGACGATCAACGTGGCCGAGAAGCCGACCGGTACGCTGCAACTGGGCGCAGGTTTTTCCAGTGCCGAGAAGGTGTCGTTCACCTTCGGTATCGCGCAGGAGAATGTTTTCGGCTCCGGCAACTACCTCGGCCTTCAGGTCAACACCAGCAAATACAACCGGGCGCTCTCGCTGACGACCACCGATCCCTACTTCACCAAGGACGGCATCTCGCGCACCTTCGGCATCTACCACACGACCACGCGGCCCTACTACAGCGTCGACGGCGACTACCGGCTGGTCAATGAAGGCGCCACCATTAAATTCGGCGTGCCGTTCAGCGAAGTCGACACGGTCTTCTTCGGCATCGGATTGGAACGCTACCGCTTCGACCCGGGCGGCAACGTCGCCTTCCTGACACCGCAGTCGTACCGGAGGTACTTCGGTTGCAGCACCAGTGCCGCGGGTCTTGTCACCGGCTGTACCAACGACAGCGTCTGGGGCGTGCCGTTGACCATCGGCTGGTCGCGCGACGACCGCGACAGCGCGCTGCTGCCGACCCGCGGACGCCTGCAGCGCGCCAACCTCGAGGTGGGCGTGGGCGGCGACATGAAGTACCTGAAGACCAACTACCAGTATCAGCAGTTCTTTCCGATCAGCAAGCAGTACACCTTTGCGATCAACGGCGAGCTCGGCTATGGCAAGGAATACGGCGGCAAGTCGTACCCGATCTTCAAGAACTTCTACGCGGGTGGCCTGGGGTCGGTCCGCGGCTTCGAGCAGAACTCGCTGGGGCCCCGCGACGTGCCGCTGCTGGGGCAGACCGAAGGCGCGGCGCTGGGCGGCACCAAGAAGGCGATCTTCAACGCCGAACTCAGCACGCCGTTCCCGGGCGCCGGCAACGACCGCACGCTGCGCCTCTACGGCTTCTTCGACATCGGCAACGTGTTCGGCACGCGCGATGCCTTCTCGACCGACGCCCAGTGGAAGGCGGCGAAGAAGCTCCGCGCCTCGGTGGGCCTGGGCATCAGCTGGATCTCGCCGCTGGGGCCGCTGCGCCTGGCTTACGCCATCCCGGTCAGGCAGCAGGATGAAGACCTGACCGACCCGCTGCATCCGATCCCGAAGGATAGAATTCAACGCCTGCAATTCCAGATCGGAACCTCTTTCTAATGAATCCATTGCTTCGCGCCGCCGGTGCGCTGCTGATCCCCGCTTTCGCCCTCGCGGGCGGGCTCGCGCACGCGCAGGAAACTTTCCGCATCGGTTTCGTCAATCCCGATCGCGTGTTGCGTGAAGCGCAGCCTGCCAAGGCCGCGCAGGCGAAGCTCGAGTCCGAGTTCCTGAAGCGCGAGAAGGACCTGACGGGGCAGGGCGAAGCCCTCAAGGCTGCTTCCGAAAAGTTCGAGCGCGAGGCGCCGACCCTGTCCGAGAGCCAGCGCGTGGCCCGTCAGCGTGCCCTGGTCGACCAGGACCGTGACTTCCAGCGCCGCCGCCGCGAATTCCAGGAAGACCTCAACGCGCGCAAGAACGAAGAGCTGCAGCAGGTCTACGAACGCGCCAACCGCGTGGTCAAGCAGGTGGCAGAGGCCGAGAAGTACGACGCGATCCTGCAGGAAGCGATCTACATCAATCCGAAGCACGACATCACCGAGAAGGTGATCAAGGCGCTGAATGCGTCCACTTCTGCCGGCGGCAAATAGCGCAGCGAACCGGCGTGGCACTGCGGCTAGGCGCAATCGTTGAGGCCCTCGGGGGCGAACTGCAGGGTGACCCCGCGCTGTCGATCGAGCGGCTTGCGCCGTTGGCGACGGCGCAGGCCGACGCGCTCAGTTTCCTGAGCCATCCCAAGTACCGCAAAGAGCTCACTGCCTCGCAAGCAGGCTGCGTCATCGTGTCGCCTGCCATGCGGGAGCTGGCGGCCCAGCGCGGGTCGTTCATCGTGACGGCCGACCCCTACCTCTATTTCGCGCGTCTGACCCAGCTCTGGAAGCAATCTCATGCCAGGCCAGACAGCGCGCGCATCCATCCCAGCGCGGTGATCGACCCCGGCGCGCAGATTGACCCCAGCGCGCGTATCGGCGCACTGTGCGTCGTCGAGCGTGGCGCGCGCATCGGCGCAGAAACGGTGCTGAAGTCCAGGGTGACGGTGAGCGAGGACTGCGTCATCGGCGCGCGTTGCCTGCTGCATCCGGGCGTCGTGATCGGGGCCGACGGCTTCGGGCTCGCGCCGCACGAGGGCGCCTGGGTCAAGATCGAGCAGCTCGGCGCGGTACGCATCGGCGACGACGTGGAGATAGGCGCCAACACCTGCATCGATCGCGGTGCGCTCGAAGACACCGTGATCGAAGACGGCGTCAAGCTCGACAACCTGATCCAGATCGGCCACAACGTCCGCGTCGGCAAGCACACCGCCATGGCGGGCTGCGTCGGCGTGGCGGGCAGCGCGGACATCGGTGCGAACTGCACCATCGGCGGCGGCGCGATCGTGCTCGGCCACCTGAAGCTGGCCGATGGGGTGCACATTTCGGCCGCGACGGTGGTGACCCGGTCCATTCTCAAGCCCGGCCAGTACACCGGCGTGTTTCCCATCGACGACAATGCCGTCTGGGAGAAAAACGCCGCCACGCTCAAACAACTGCACGCTCTGCGCGAGCGCCTGAAGGCGCTTGAAAAACCGGTGGTGCAAGACAGAAAATCATGACGCTCGACATCCATCAGATCCTCAAACTGCTGCCGCACCGCTACCCCTTCCTGCTGGTAGACCGCGTGCTCGCGATGGAAAAGGGCAAGCGCATCACCGCGCTCAAGAACGTGACCATGAACGAGCCGTTCTTCAACGGCCACTTCCCGCACCGGCCGGTGATGCCCGGCGTGCTGATGCTCGAGGCGATGGCGCAGGCCGCGGCCCTGCTGTCCTTCCATTCGCTGGACATCGTGCCGGACGACAACACCGTGTACTACTTCGCGGCCATCGACGGCGCGCGCTTCAAGCGTCCGGTGGAGCCGGGCGACCAGCTGACGCTCGAGGTCGAGATCGAGCGCATGAAGGCCGGCATCTCGAAGTTCAAAGGGCGCGCGCTGGTCGGCAGCGAGCTGGCTTGCGAGGCCACCTTGATGTGCGCCATGCGCCAGATCAATTGATCGTGCTCGAGGCATGACGCAGGTTCATCCGACGGCCATCGTCGACCCCAAGGCCGAACTCGACCCGACGGTCAGCGTCGGCCCCTATGCCGTGATCGGTCCGCATGTGCGGGTCGGCGCCGGCACCACGATCGGCGCGCATTGCGTGATCGAGGGGCGCACTACCATCGGCCGCGACAACCGCATCTTCCAGTTCGCATCGCTGGGCGCCGTTCCGCAGGACAAGAAGTACGCGGGCGAACCGACCGAACTCGTGATCGGCGAGCGCAACACGATCCGCGAGTTCTGCACCTTCAACATCGGCGTGCCGGGGGCCGGCGGCGTGACGCGTGTGGGCAGCGACAACTGGATCATGGCCTACACGCACATCGCGCACGACTGCCGTGTCGACGACCACACCACGCTCGCCAACAACACGACGCTGGCGGGCCACGTGCACCTGGCGGACTGGGTGACGGTGGGCGGGCTGACCGGCATCCACCAGTTCGTCTCGGTCGGTGCCCACGCGATGATCGGTTTCGCCAGCGCGGTGGCGCAGGACGTGCCGCCTTTCATGCTGGTCGACGGCAATCCGCTGGCGGTGCGCGGCTTCAATGTGGTCGGCTTGCGCCGCCGCGATTTCTCCGCGGCACGGATCGCGGCCGTCAAGCAGATGCACCGGCTGCTGTACCGTCAGGGCAAGACGCTCGAGGAGGCCCGTGCCGCCATCGAGGCCCTGGCCATCGAAGTACCCGAATCGGCCGCCGATGTCGCGATGATGAGCGGCTTCCTGTCCAGCGCCACGCGCGGCATCGCGCGCTAGGGCACCGCATGTCGGAGGTACAGCGACAGTTTGCGCTGGTCGCGGGCGAGCCCTCGGGCGACCTGCTGGCCGGGCTGCTGCTCGACGGCTTGCTCTCGCGCTGGCCGGCCATGAAGGCCGTCGGCATCGGCGGCCCGCAGATGTTGGCGCGCGGCTTCGAGAGCTGGTGGCCGCAGGAAAAACTGGCGGTGCGCGGCTATGTCGAGGTGCTGCGCCACTACGCCGAAATCGCCGGCATCCGGCGCCGGCTCCGTGCCCGGCTGCTGCTTGACCGGCCCGAGCTCTTCATTGGCGTCGATGCGCCGGACTTCAATCTGGACCTCGAAGCCGCGTTGCGGGCCAGCGGCATGAAGACGGCGCATTTCGTCTGCCCCTCGATCTGGGCCTGGCGCCCGGAACGCGCGGAGAAGCTGCGCACAGCGGCCGATCATGTGCTGTGCATCTTTCCGTTCGAGCCCGCGCTGCTGGCCGAACACGGGATCGCAGCAAGCTACGTTGGCCATCCGATCGCCAACGTGATCCCGATGACGCCCGACCAGGCGGGCGCACGCGCCGCGTTGGGATTGGACACGGAAGCGCCGGTCGTCGCCTTGCTGCCGGGCAGCCGGCGCTCGGAGATCCGCTACCTCGCCGCAGGCTTTTTCGAAGCGGCCACGCTGATGCTGCGCGAGCGGCCTGAACTTCAGTTCATCGCGCCCGTGCTGCCGGGCCTCCGGGACGAGGTCGAGCAACTGCTGCAGGCCAGCGGCATGGCCGGCCGCGTGAAACTGCTCGACGGCCGTTCGCACGCCGCGCTCGCGGCCTGCGACGCCACCCTGATCGCCAGCGGGACCGCGACGCTCGAAGCCGCGCTGTTCAAGCGGCCGATGGTGATCGCCTACAACATGAACAAGCTTTCGTGGGCGCTCATGCGCCGCAAGCAGCTGCAGCCCTGGGTGGGTCTGCCGAACATCCTGTGCGGCGAATTCGTCGTGCCCGAACTGCTGCAGGAGGCGGCGACGCCCCAGGCGATGGCCGACGCGACGCTCGCCTGGCTTGCGTCGCCGGACAAGGTTCACGCCTTGCAACAACGTTTTTGCACGCTGCATGTCGAATTGCAGCGCGATACGCCGACACTGTGCGCCGATGCGATCCAGAAAGTTCTTGAAGGCTGAGCAGGCCACGCTCGCTTGGGACGCTCCCGGGCTCCTGGCCGGCGTCGACGAGGCCGGCCGCGGCCCGCTGGCCGGCCCGGTCGTTGCCGCGGCCGTGATCCTCGACGACGAGCGGCCGATCCGTGGCCTGGCCGATTCGAAGACCCTGACCGCGCTGCAGCGCGAGCGCCTGAACGACCAGATCCTGGCCAAGGCGCTGTGCTGCTCGGTGGCGCAGGCCAGCGTGGAGGAGATCGACACCCACAACATCCTCCAGGCGACGATGCTGGCCATGCGGCGCGCGGTCGAGGGCCTGCGGCTGAAGCCGGCAAAGGTGCTGGTCGACGGCAACCGGCTGCCCAGGCTGGACGTGCTGGCCGAGGCCGTCGTCGGCGGCGACGCGCGCGTGAAGGCGATCTCGGCCGCCTCGATCCTGGCCAAGGTGCACCGTGACCGGCTCTGCCAGGAACTGCACGCCGAATTCCCGCACTATGGCTTCGCGGGCCACAAGGGCTATGGCACGCCAGAGCACCTGGAGGCGCTGTTGCGCCACGGCGCTTGCGTGCACCACCGCAGATCCTTCAGCCCGGTCGCTGCCGTACTCGCACGCGCGACGGGGCAGACGGAGCCCATGACGGCGGCGATGTTGAGCGAAATGGTCGCGGAAACGACCCAGATCGAGGTGCGGATCGCCCCATGACCGCGGACGAGGTCAGCCACATCACGTCGCGGGACAACCCGCTCCTGAAGGAATTGCGCAAGCTGGCGCACGACCCGGGTGCCTACCGCAAGGCGGGCCGGGTCTGGCTCGAAGGCGATCACCTGTGCCGCGCCGCGCGCGAGCGCGGCGTCCGGCCGGCCGTGGCGGTCTTTGCCGAGTCGCTGTGGCCTTCGGCGCGCTCCGAATGGAGCGGGGCGGCGGCCAAGACCGTGGTGCTGGCCGATGCCTTGCTCGCCGGCGTGAGCGGTCTGGAGTCGCCCGCGCCGATGGGCTTCGTACTCGAACTGCCGGCGTCGCCGGCGGTCACCCCCGATGCGCCCACCGTGGTGCTCGATCGCCTCCAGGATGCCGGCAATGTCGGCTCCATCCTGCGCAGCGCGGCGGCCTTCGGCTTCGGCCAGGTGATCGCGCTCAAGGGCACCGCCGCGCTATGGGCGCCCAAGGTGCTGCGTGCCGGCATGGGTGCGCATTTCGGGCTGCAGCTGATCGAGGGCGCGGACATCCAGATGCTGGATGCGCTGACTGTGCCCTGGATCGCCACCAGTTCGCACCGCGGCGACTGGCTGCATCGCACGCAGCTGCCGTACCCGTGCGCCTGGTTGATGGGGCACGAAGGGCAGGGCGTTTCCGCCCTCCTGGAGACGCGCGCCGCCCGGCACGTGCGCATTGCGCAGCCGGGCGGCGAGGAGTCGCTCAACGTCGCGGCGGCGGCGGCGATCTGCCTGCATGCGAGTGCCGCCGCGGCCAAGGGATAAGCCCGCGCCGGCTATAATCAAGGGCTTTCCCGCTCACACCCCGCCCACAGCGCACGCAAGCCAACTCCTCGACGAAAGTCGCAGCCCAAAGTCACTTCTTGGGTTCGCTTTGGGCGTCATCCATCCGGAGATCCCAGTGCTTTTGTCTCTCAAGGGAAATTTCCCGCCCGCCATCCTGGCGCTTGCAGACGGCACGGTCTTTCTCGGCAACTCGATCGGCGCCCAAGGCGCCACCACTGGCGAAGTGGTGTTCAACACCGCCATGACCGGTTACCAGGAAATCCTGACCGACCCGAGCTATTGCCAGCAGATCGTGACGCTCACGTATCCGCACATCGGCAACTACGGCGTCAACGAGGAAGACATCGAGTCCGACAAGATCCATGCCGCTGGCCTGATCATCAAGGACCTGCCGCTGGTCGCGTCCAACTTCCGCAAGACGGCCACGCTGACCGACTACCTGGTGCGCGGCAACACGGTCGCCATCGCGAACATCGACACGCGCAAGCTCACGCGCCATCTGCGCACGAACGGCGCCCAGAACGGCTGCATCCTCGGCCTCGCTGCGGGCGAGGCCGTGACGCAGGCGCTGATCGACAAGGCCGTGGCCGCTGCCCGGGCCGTACCCAGCATGTCCGGGCTCGACCTGGCCAAGGTGGTGTCGGTCGAGGAGACCTACGAGTGGACGCAGACCGAGTGGAAACTCGGTGCCGGATACGGCGTGCAGATCACGCCCAAGTTCCACGTCGTGGCCTTCGACTACGGCGTCAAGAAGAACATCCTGCGCATGATCGCCCAGCGCGGCGCACGCATCACGGTAGTGCCGGCACAGACGCCGGCGGCCGACGTGCTCAAGCTGCGTCCGGACGGCATCTTCCTGGCCAACGGCCCGGGCGACCCCGAGCCCTGCGACTACGCCATCGAGGCCACGCGCGAACTGATCGAAACCGGCATTCCGGTCTTCGGCATCTGCCTGGGCCACCAGATCATGGCGCTCGCCTCCGGCGCGAAGACCTTCAAGATGAAGTTCGGCCATCACGGCGCCAACCATCCCGTGAAAGACCTGGACAACGGCCGCGTGAGCATCACGAGCCAGAACCACGGCTTCGCGGTAGACGAGAAGACGCTGCCCGCCAACCTGCGGCCCACCCACATCAGCCTGTTCGACAACACGCTGCAAGGCCTGGCACGCACCGACAAGCCGGCCTTCTGCTTCCAGGGCCATCCGGAGGCCTCGCCCGGGCCTCACGACATCGGCTACCTGTTCGACCGCTTCACGGCACTCATGCAAAGTCACAAAGAAGGACAGAAGAATGCCTAAGCGCACCGACCTCCAGAGCGTTCTCATCATCGGCGCCGGCCCGATCATCATCGGCCAGGCCTGCGAGTTCGACTACTCCGGCGTGCAGGCCTGCAAGGCACTGCGCGAGGAGGGCTACAAGGTCATCCTGATCAACAGCAACCCCGCGACGATCATGACCGACCCGGCCACGGCCGACGTGATCTACATCGAGCCGATCACCTGGCAGACGGTCGAAAAAATCATCGTCAAGGAACGCCCCGACGCCATCCTGCCGACCATGGGCGGGCAGACCGCGCTCAACTGCGCGCTCGACCTCTGGCGCAACGGCGTGCTCGACAAGTACAAGGTGGAGCTGATCGGCGCCACGCCCGAGGCGATCGACAAAGCCGAAGACCGGCTGAAGTTCAAGGACGCGATGACCAAGATCGGCCTGGGCTCGGCGCGCTCGGGCATCGCCCACTCGCTCGACGAAGCCTGGGCGGTGCAGAAGACGGTCGGCTTCCCGGTGGTGATCCGCCCCAGCTTCACGCTCGGCGGCACCGGCGGCGGCATCGCCTACAACCCGGAAGAGTTCGAGACCATCTGCAAGCGCGGCCTCGAAGCCTCGCCGACCAACGAGCTGCTGATCGAGGAGTCGCTGCTCGGCTGGAAAGAGTACGAGATGGAGGTGGTGCGCGACAAGGCGGACAACTGCATCATCGTCTGCTCGATCGAAAACCTGGACCCGATGGGCGTGCACACCGGCGACTCGATCACGGTCGCCCCTGCCCAGACCCTGTCGGACAAGGAATACCAGATCCTGCGCAACGCCTCGCTGGCCGTTCTGCGCGAGATCGGCGTCGACACCGGCGGCTCCAACGTGCAGTTCTCGATCAATCCGAAGGACGGCCGCATGGTCGTGATCGAGATGAACCCGCGCGTCTCGCGCTCCTCCGCGCTGGCTTCCAAGGCCACAGGCTTCCCGATCGCCAAGGTCGCGGCCAAGCTGGCCGTGGGCTATACGCTCGACGAGCTGCGCAACGAGATCACCGGCGGCGCCACGCCGGCGAGCTTCGAGCCCAGCATCGACTACGTGGTCACGAAGATCCCGCGTTTCGCCTTCGAGAAGTTTCCGCAGGCCGACTCGCGCCTGACCACGCAGATGAAATCGGTGGGCGAGGTGATGGCCATGGGCCGCACCTTCCAGGAGTCGTTCCAGAAGGCGCTGCGTGGGCTGGAGGTCGGCGTCGACGGGCTCAACGAGAAGACGCAGGACCGCGAAGTGCTCGAAAAAGAGCTCGGCGAGCCCGGCCCCGACCGCATCTGGTACGTCGGCGATGCCTTCGCCATGGGCCTCTCCGTCGACGAAGTGTTCGCGCTGACCAAGATCGACCCCTGGTTCCTGGTGCAGATCGAGGAGATCGTGAAGATCGAGCTCGAGCTCGAAACCAAGTCGCTGGACGACATCGACAAGAGCACCCTGCTCGCGCTGAAGAAGAAGGGCTTCTCGGACCGCCGTCTCGCCAGGCAGCTCAGGACCACCGACACCGCGGTCCGCGAGAAGCGGCGCGCGCTCGGCGTGCGCCCGGTCTACAAGCGCGTCGACACCTGTGCGGCCGAGTTCGCGACCAACACCGCCTACATGTACTCGACCTACGAGGACGAGTGCGAAGCCGCGCCGACGGACAAGAAGAAGATCATGGTGCTCGGCGGCGGCCCCAACCGCATCGGCCAGGGCATCGAGTTCGACTACTGCTGCGTGCATGCGGCACTCGCGATGCGCGAGGACGGCTACGAGACCATCATGGTCAACTGCAATCCGGAGACCGTCTCGACCGACTACGACACCAGCGACCGCCTTTACTTCGAGCCGCTCACGCTCGAGGACGTGCTCGAGATCGTCGACAAGGAAAAGCCGACCGGCGTGATCGTGCAGTACGGCGGCCAGACGCCGCTCAAGCTCGCGCTCGACCTCGAAGCCAACGGCGTGCCGATCATCGGCACCAGCCCCGACATGATCGACGCGGCCGAAGATCGCGAGCGTTTCCAGAAGCTGCTGAATGAGCTCCAGCTGCGCCAGCCGCCGAACGCGACCGCGCGCACCGAGGCGGAAGCGCTCGAGAAAGCCGCCCAACTGGGCTATCCGCTGGTGGTGCGCCCCAGCTATGTGCTCGGCGGCCGCGCGATGGAGATCGTGCACGAGCAGCGCGACCTCGAACGCTACATGCGCGAAGCCGTCAAGGTCAGCAACGATTCGCCGGTGCTGCTGGACCGCTTCCTGAACGACGCCGTCGAATGCGATGTCGACTGCTTGCGCGATGCCGAGGGCAACACCCTGATCGGCGGCGTGATGGAGCACATCGAACAGGCCGGTGTGCACTCCGGCGACTCCGCCTGCTCGTTGCCGCCCTATAGCCTCAAGGCCGATACCGTGGCCGAGCTCAAGCGGCAAAGCGCCGCCATGGCCAAGGCGCTCAATGTCGTCGGCCTCATGAACGTGCAGTTCGCGATCCAGGAAAAGGACGGACGGGACGTCATCTATGTGCTCGAAGTGAATCCGCGCGCCTCGCGCACGGTGCCCTACGTGAGCAAGGCCACCGGCATCCAGCTGGCCAAGGTGGCGGCGCGCTGCATGGCGGGCCAGTCGCTGGTTTCGCAGGGCGTCACGCGCGAAGTCACGCCGCCGTACTTCAGCGTCAAGGAGGCGGTGTTCCCCTTCGTCAAGTTCCCCGGCGTGGACACCATCCTCGGCCCGGAGATGAAGTCGACCGGCGAAGTGATGGGCGTGGGCAAGACCTTCGGCGAGGCGTTCGTGAAGTCGCAACTCGGCGCCGGCACGCATCTGCCGAAGTCGGGCAAGGTGTTCATCTCGGTCAAGAACAACGACAAGGCACGCGCGGTGGAAGTGGCGCGTGGCCTGGCTGCGCTGGGCTTCGAACTGATCGCGACCAAGGGCACCGCCGCCGCCATCAACGCGGCGGGCATCGCCTGCGCCGTGGTGAACAAGGTGACCGAGGGTCGCCCGCACATCGTCGACATGATCAAGAACAACGAGATCGCGCTGGTCATCAACACGGTGGAAGAGCGCCGCAACGCGATCACCGATTCGCGCCAGATCCGCACCTCGGCGCTGCTGGCCCGCGTGACCACCTTCACCACCATCTTCGGCGCCGAAGCCGCGGTCGAAGGCATGCGGCACATGGACGAACTCGACGTGATCTCGATCCAGGAAATGCACGCGCAACTCGCGCAGTTCGCGCTCGCCTGAAGAGTTGTCCATGGAAACGCAGCTCGTCGAGCTCGACCTGGCCGACTGGAACGGCGCTGCGCCGAACGATGCGTGGATCGCCGCGCTCGAGGCTGGCAAGGTGCTGTATTTCCCGCGGCTCCCCTTCGAGCTGCGGCCTGAAGAACGGGCCTTGTTCTCGCCCGCGGTGCTGTCGCCAGGCGTCCGCAACATCAGTCTGGATGCCGAAGGGCGCCTGAAGGGCGTGGCGGGCGACGAGGGCGTGCAGCAGGCCGTGGCGGCAATGGTCGGGCGTTTTCGTGCGCAGTCGCAGCAGCTGATCCACGGATTGCTGCCGCACTACACGCCGGCCCTGCGGCTGGCGCCGACCAGCTACCGCCCGGCGCAGGTGGAAACACGCGTCCAGTCGTGGCGGGCCGACGACCGGCGGCTGCACATCGACTCGTTCCCGTCGCGCCCCAACTACGGCGAGCGCATCCTGCGTGTGTTCACCAATGTCAATCCCGAGGGCGCGCCGCGCGTCTGGCGGGTCGGTGAGCCCTTCGAGACCGTGGCCAAGCGCTTCCTGCCGCGTGCCAAGCCTTACTCGCGCTGGCAGGCCCGCATGCTGCGGGCGCTGCGCGTCACCAAGTCCTTGCGCAGCGAATACGACCATCTGATGCTGCAACTGCACGACGGCATGAAGTCCGACCTGGAGTACCAGAAGAACGCGCAGCAGCAAACCGTGCCGTTCCCGGCCGGATCGGTATGGGTGTGCTTCTCGGACCAGACCTCGCATGCCGTGATGTCCGGCCAGTACATGCTCGAGCAGACGCTGCACCTGCCCGCCGCAAGGCAATACAATCCCGATTCGAGCCCGCTCGCCATCCTGAGCCGGCTGACCGGACGTCAACTCGTCTGATCTTTTTCCTTCCATGAACCGCCGAACGGCAGCGTTCGGCGGTTTCGCTTTCTGGAGAGACAAAACATGGCCACCACCATTCCGATTACCAAGCGCGGTGCGGAGAAACTTCGTGACGAGCTGCAACGCCTGAAGTCCGTCGAGCGGCCCGCCATCATCACGGCGATCGCCGAGGCCCGCGCCCAGGGCGACCTCAGCGAGAACGCAGACTACGACGCCGCCAAGGAGCGCCAAGGCTGGATCGAAGGCCGCATCAAGCAGATCGAGGGCATGCTCTCGAACGCCCAGGTCATCGATCCCTCCGACCTCGATGCGGGCGGCAAGGTCGTTTTCGGTTCGACAGTCGAACTGGAAGATGAAGACAGCGGCGACGCGGTCAAGTACCAGATCGTCGGCGAGGACGAAGCCGACCTGAAGCTCGGCCTCATCAACGTCTCCAGCCCGATCGCGCGCGCGCTGATCGGCAAGGAAGAGGGCGATACCGCCGAGGTGCAGGCACCGGGCGGGGTGAAGCGCTACGAGATCGTCGGCGTCAGCTACCTCTGAATTCACGGGTGAAGGACCGCGTCGCGCTGCTTTTGGCAGCCCTCTGGTGGGGCAGCCTGACGACGATCGGCTTCCTGGTCGTGCCGATGCTGTTCGCCAAGCTCGGGAATCCGGCCATGGCGGGCAATTTCGCGGGACGGCTGTTCGCGGCCCAGAGCTGGGTTGCGTTGGCCTGCGGACTGGCGCTCCTGACCTATTTCAGGTCGAAGATCCAAGACCGCGTGGATCGATCGTCACGCGTCGCCGTTGCCTGGATCGTCGTGGCACTGCTGCTGGCGCTGCTGCAGGAATACGCCGTCGCGCCCCGCATCCTGGCGCGGGAGAACCTCGGGCTCTGGCACTCGCTCGGCAGTGCCATGTACCTCGGCCAGTGGCTCTGCGCCGGAGTGCTGCTCTGGCGCATGGGGCGCCGCCCCGACTGATCAGGCCTTCCAGAAGCTGGTGATCCAGCGCGCCGGCCGGATGAAGCGGAAGCGCCGGTTGCGCCGCCCGGCCAGCGCGTCGGGCGGATTGCATTCCCCGTGGAAGACCATGATGCGCGCGCCTTCGGGCACGAAGGGCTCGCGCCAGTAGTTGGTGGGCCAGGTCGGAATGCCGTGGTACTTGAAGCTCGGACACCACTCGGCCGGCCAGTAGGCCAGCTTGCCCTGGTGGTAGAGAAAATCCGACAGGTAGGTCTGCTCGTTGCGGTACTCGGCCTGCACCGCATCCATGTTCTCGCGGAAATGCGCCAGCACGTCGGGATGTGCGCCGAGCTCGAAGCGGTACACCGACGAATTGCCCGTGATGCGCCGGCGCCGCCAGGGACGGGCGTAGTCGTGAATGATCAGGAACTCGCCGGGATGCTCGAAAAAGGCGTCCAGGCTGCCCACGACGACCACGTCGAGATCGATGAACAGCGCCCGGCCGCGCAGGCCGTAGAGGTCCCGTTCGAAGGTGGTCAGCTTCTTCCAGGCGCGGTCGACCTGTCCCGGCTTGAGCTCGAGGTCCAGCGGCGGGATCGGAAAGCACTGCACCTCGCTTCGGATGCCCTGGCTGTCGTCGGTCAGGCAGACGAAGTTGAAGTCGCCGCTCAGGTGGCGACGCACCATCGCGTAGAGGCGGTTGACGTAGTCGGGCCCGTATTTCGTGCCCCATTTCATGCAGAGGATGTGACGCTGCGGCGCTGCCGTTGGCTCGATCGGCATCCTCAGTCCGCCTGGCGACGCTTCTTGACCGACAGCGGCTTCTTGGCCTTGGCACGCTTGATGGTGCCGCCGGGCGTCAGCCGCTGGTTGCCGAGCACCCGAAGCGTCTTGATCTCCGGGCGCTGTCCTCCGCGCTTGCTGTACTTGATCACCTTGACGTCGCGCGGACCCGGCATGCGGTCCTCGTCGATCTCGCGCGCTTTTTCGGGGATGGGGCGCCAGAGCACGAGCAGCTTGCCGATGTGCTGGATCGGCGCCGCGTTCAGGTCCTCGGCCAGGGTTTGCAGCATGGCTTCGCGGGCCGGGCGGTCGTCGGAGAAAACGCGCACCTTGATCAGGCCGTGGGCCTTGAGCGCGGCATCGGCTTCCTTCTTGACGGCCGGCGTCAGCCCGTCGCCGCCGATCATGACGATCGGGTCCAGATGGTGCGCTTCGGAGCGGTGCACCTTGCGCTGCGCAGGGGTAAGTTGAATGGCGGGCATCCCCGTATTATCGAGCGTCAATGAATCCCAAACCCAAAGCCAAGAAGCTCAACAAGGCGTGGCTGCATGACCACATCAACGACCCCTACGTGAAGCTGGCCACGCGGGAGGGATACCGGGCCCGCGCGGCCTACAAGCTCAAGGAAATCGACGAGACGCTGGGCCTGATCCGGCCGGGGCAACTGGTGGTCGACCTGGGCTCGACGCCCGGCGCCTGGAGCCAGTATGTGCGGCGCAGGCTGTCGCCGAGCGGGGCAGCGGCCGGCGAGCTGGACGGCATCATCATCGCGCTCGACATCCTGCCGATGGAGCCGATCGAGGGCGTGACCTTCCTGCAGGGCGACTTCCGCGAGGCCGAAGTGCTGGAGCGGCTTGCGCAGGCCATGGACGGCCGGCTCGCCGACGTCGTCGTGTCCGACATGGCGCCCAACCTGTCGGGCATCGCCTCGGCCGACGCAGCCCGCGTCGCGCATCTGATCGAGCTTGCAATCGACTTCGCGCGCCACCACATGAAGCCTGAAGGCGCACTGGTCGCCAAACTTTTCCACGGCAGCGGCTACAGCGAGCTGACGCAGCTGTTCAAGAGCAACTTCCGGGTGGTAAAGCCCTTGAAACCCAAGGCTTCGCGCGACAAATCGTCGGAGACCTTCATGGTGGGCATCGGGCTCAAGAACGTCGATACGAATTGATACCCGGGCGCCGGCTGGCATTTGCCTCCAAAACCGTGCGCGTCCTATGGCTGCTATAGGGAAATTCCGGCATTTCGCAGGTTGAAAAGCCTAAAATGGGTGCCAATTGCGTGCCCTAGCGCGTTTTTTGTTTTTCGTGTCACGCGCTTTCGACTGGAGCTTCGTTTGAACAATCAGTGGTTTTCCAAAGTTGCCGTCTGGCTCGTCATTGCGATGGTGTTGTTCACTGTGTTCAAGCAGTTCGACACCCGCGGCGTCGCCGGCGCCGGCAATGTCGGTTACTCCGACTTCCTCGAGGAAGTCCGCAGCAACCGCATCAAGAGCGCGACCATCCAGGAAGGCCAGGGCGGCAGCGAGATCGTCGCGATCACCAATGACGACCGCAAGATCCGCACGACGGCCACCTACCTCGACCGAGGCCTGGTCGGCGACCTGATCGCCAATAACGTCAAGTTCGACGTCAAGCCGCGCGAAGAGGGCTCGCTCCTCATGACGCTGCTGGTGAGCTGGGGTCCGATGCTGCTGCTGATCGGCGTCTGGGTCTATTTCATGCGCCAGATGCAGGGCGGCGGCAAGGGCGGCGCCTTCAGCTTCGGCAAGAGCAAGGCGCGCATGCTCGACGAAAACAACAACCAGGTCACCTTCGCCGACGTCGCAGGCTGCGACGAGGCCAAGGAGGAAGTGAAGGAGGTCGTCGACTTCCTGAAGGACCCGGCCAAGTTCCAGAAGCTCGGCGGCCGCATCCCGCGCGGCCTGCTGCTGGTCGGGCCGCCCGGCACCGGCAAGACCTTGCTGGCCAAGGGCATCGCCGGCGAGGCCAAGGTGCCGTTCTTCTCGATTTCCGGTTCGGACTTTGTCGAGATGTTCGTCGGCGTGGGCGCGGCCCGTGTGCGCGACATGTTCGAGAACGCCAAGAAGAACGCCCCCTGCATCATCTTCATCGACGAAATCGACGCCGTCGGTCGCCAGCGCGGTGCGGGCCTGGGCGGCGGCAACGACGAGCGCGAGCAGACGCTCAACCAGATGCTGGTCGAGATGGACGGTTTCGAAACCAATCTCGGCGTGATCGTGGTCGCTGCGACCAACCGCCCTGACATCCTGGACGCCGCGCTGCTGCGCCCGGGCCGTTTCGACCGCCAAGTCTACGTGACGCTGCCGGACATCCGCGGCCGCGAGCAGATCCTCAACGTGCACATGCGCAAGGTGCCGCTCGGCCAGGACGTGAACCCGAGCATCATCGCGCGCGGCACCCCGGGCATGTCGGGCGCCGACTTGGCCAACCTGTGCAACGAGGCCGCGCTGATGGCTGCGCGCCGCAATGCGCGCGTGGTCGAGATGCAGGACTTCGAGAAGGCCAAGGACAAGATCTTCATGGGCCCCGAGCGCAAGAGCATGGTCATGCCCGAGGAAGAGCGTCGCAACACGGCCTACCACGAGTCCGGCCACGCGCTGATCGGCAAGCTGCTGCCCAAGTGCGACCCGGTCCACAAGGTCACCATCATTCCGCGCGGCCGCGCGCTGGGCGTGACGATGAGCCTGCCGGCGCAGGACCGCTACAGCTACGACCGCGAGTACATGCTGAACCAGATCAGCATGCTGTTCGGCGGCCGTATCGCCGAAGAAGTGTTCATGCACCAGATGACCACCGGCGCCAGCAACGACTTCGAGCGTGCCACGCAGATCGCGCGCGACATGGTGATGCGCTACGGCATGACCGAATCGCTGGGCCCGATGGTCTACGCCGAGAACGAGGGCGAAGTCTTCCTCGGCCGCTCGGTCACCAAGACCACCAACATGAGCGAGTCGACCATGCAGAAGGTCGATGCCGAGGTGCGCCGCATCATCGACGAGCAGTACGCCCTGGCGCGCCGCCTGATCGAGGAGAACAGCGACAAGATGCACGCCATGGCCAAGGCGCTGCTCGAATGGGAAACCATCGACACCGAGCAGCTCGACGACATCATGGCCGGCCGCGCACCGCGTCCGCCCAAGGACTGGACGCCGCGCATCCCGCCCTCGGGCGGCGGCAGCGGCGGTACGCCGGCGGTGAACCCGGATCCGGCGCCGACAGCGGCTTGAGCATGATGCTTTGGCTATCGACGGGGCCTCTGGCCCCGTTTTTTCTTTGGAAGGGCGTATGACGATCTGGCGCACGACGCGCTTTGCCATCGACCTCGCGCAGCCGCGCGTGATGGGCATCGTCAACGTCACGCCCGATTCCTTTTCCGACGGCGGCGCCCATGCCTCGACCGAAGCCGCGGTGCGGCATTGCGTTCAACTGGTGGAAGAGGGCGCCGACATCCTCGACATCGGCGGCGAGTCCACGAGGCCCGGAAGTCCTGCCGTACCGCTGGCGGAGGAACTGGATCGCATGCTGCCGGTGGTGAGCGAGGCGGTGAAGTTGGGCGTGCCGGTCTCGGTCGATACCTACAAACCCGAGGTGATGCGCGCGGTGCTGGAGCTCGGTGCCGACATCGTCAACGACGTGTGGGCGCTGCGGCAACTCGGCGCACGGCAGGCCGTGGCAGCGCATCCCTCGTGCGGTGTCTGCCTGATGCACATGCACCGCGACCCGCAGACCATGCAGGCGGCCCCCATGGAGGGCGACGTGCTCCCCGCGGTGCGTGCCTTCCTGACGCAGGGTGCGAAGGAACTGCTGGCGTTGGGCGTCGGTTCGGATCGCATCGTGCTCGACCCGGGCATCGGTTTCGGCAAGACCGTGGCGCAGAATTTCGCCTTGCTCGCACGCCAGCAGGAGCTGCTCGCCGCCGGCTGGCCGCTCTTGATCGGTTGGTCGCGCAAGTCCTCGCTCGGCGCCGTCACCGGCATCGAATCGGCGGCCGAGCGCATGGTGCCCAGCGTGGCGGCGGCGGTCTTGGCCGTCGAGCGCGGCGCATCGATCCTGCGCGTGCATGATGTGCGCGAAACGGTCGCCGCGCTGGCCGTATGGCGCGCGATGAAACGACAACAACAAGCACTGCAGGAGCCACATCCATGACAAGAAAATACTTCGGCACCGACGGCATCCGCGGCACGGTCGGCCAGGCGCCGATCACGCCCGACTTCGTGCTGCGGCTCGCGCATGCCGTCGGCCGCGTGCTCAAGAAGACGGAGGCGCGCCCGACCGTGCTGATCGGCAAGGACACGCGCATCTCGGGCTACATGCTGGAGTCGGCGCTCGAATCGGGCTTCAACTCGGCCGGCGTCGACGTGGTGCTGCTGGGGCCACTGCCGACACCGGGCGTGGCCTACCTGACGCGCGCACAGCGGGCCAGCCTGGGTGTCGTGATCAGCGCCAGCCACAACGCCTATCCGGACAACGGCATCAAGTTCTTCAGCGCACATGGCACCAAGCTCAGCGACGAATGGGAGCTGGCGGTCGAAGCCGCGCTCGAAGAGCCGCCCGTCTGGGCCGATTCGGCACAGCTCGGCAAGGCGCGCCGGCTCAACGATGCGCCGGGCCGCTACATCGAATTCTGCAAGAGCACCTTTGCCAACGACCTGACGCTGCGCGGTCTGAAGCTGGTGGTCGACGGTGCCCACGGCGCTGCCTACCAGGTGGCACCGCAAGTGTTCCATGAGCTCGGTGCGGACGTGATCAGCATCGGCTGCGCGCCCGACGGCCTAAACATCAACAAGGGCTTCGGCGCCACGCATCCCCAGGCGCTGATCGATGCGGTCCGGGCGCAGGGCGCGCACTACGGCATTGCGCTCGACGGCGATGCCGACCGCCTGCAGCTGGTGGACGCGAGCGGGCGCCTGTTCAACGGCGACGAACTGCTCTACCTGATGGCGATGGAGCGCATCGCGCGCGGCGAGAAACCTTCTGGCGTGGTCGGCACGCTGATGACCAACAAGGCGGTCGAAGTTGCGCTGCGCAAGCAGGGCATCGAGTTCGTGCGCACGCGCGTGGGCGACCGCTATGTGCTGGAAGAGCTGGAAAAGCGCCGTTGGCTGCTCGGAGGCGAGGGCTCCGGCCACCTGCTCGCGCTCGATCGCCACACGACGGGCGATGGCATCGTGAGTGCGCTGCAGGTGCTGCAGGCCTGCCAGCGCAGCGGCAAACGCGTGGACGAGCTGCTGGCCGATGTCACGCTCTTTCCGCAGACGCTCATCAATGTCCGATTGGCCGAGGGGCAGGACTGGAAAGCCAACCAGGCGCTGGCGGCCGAAACCCGGCGCGCCGAGGCCGAACTGGGCGATGCAGGCCGCGTGCTGATCCGCGCCAGCGGCACCGAGCCGCTGCTGCGCGTGATGGTCGAGGCGCGCGACGCAGCGCAGGCCGAGGCCTGTGCAAGACGCCTGGTGGCGGCCGTCGAAGCGGGTTGAACGCGTGATCGACGTCATGCTCGCCGATTACCGCAACCCGGCGCATGCGCGTGCGCTGGTCGAGCTGCTGGACAGCTATGCGCGCGATCCCGCCGGCGGCGGCACGCCGCTGGCGTCCCAGGTCCTGGATGAACTGCCCGAGGCGCTGGCCGCGCGGCCGCAGGCCTTCAGCGTGCTGGCCTACGACGCAGCGCAGCCGATCGGCCTCGTCAACTGCATCGAAGGCTTCTCGACCTTTGCCTGCAAGCCGCTGGTCAATGTGCACGATGTGGTCGTGCTGGCCAGCCACCGCGGCCAGCGGGTCACGCAGCGCATGCTGGCGCGTGTCGAGGAAGAGGCTCGCGCGCGTGGCGCCTGCAAGCTCACGCTCGAGGTGCTCTCAGGCAACCGCAGCGCGCTGCGCGCCTACGAGCGTGAAGGCTTTGCCGGCTACCAGCTCGACCCGGCCTTCGGCTCGGCCCTGTTCCTGCAGAAGAAGCTCTGATCAGAAGCGCGTGACGGGCATGTCGCTGTCGCCCTTGCCGGGGGCGTACTTGCCCAGCTCCCACTTGGCGATCGCATTGCGGTGCACTTCGTCCGGACCGTCGGCGAAGCGCAGGGCGCGCGCGCCGACATAGGCGTAGGCGAGCGGGAAGTCGTCGGACATGCCGCCGCCGCCGTGCACCTGCATGGCCCAGTCGATCACCTGGCAAGCCATGCTCGGCGCGACCACCTTGATCATCGCGATCTCGTTCTTGGCGACCTTGTTGCCGGCCACGTCCATCAGCCATGCGGCCTTCAGCGTGAGCAGGCGTGCCATGTCGATCTTGCAGCGCGCCTCGGCGATGCGTTCCTGCGTCACGGTCTGCGAGGCGACGGCCTTGCCGAAGGCGATGCGGGACGAGGCGCGCTTGCACATCAACTCCAGGGCGCGTTCGGCCAGGCCGATCAGGCGCATGCAGTGGTGGATGCGTCCCGGGCCGAGGCGGCCCTGCGCGATCTCGAAGCCGCGGCCTTCGCCGAGCAGCATGTTGCCGGCCGGCACGCGAACGTTCTCGAAGTACATCTCGACGTGGCCGTGCGGCGCGTCGTCGTAGCCCATCACGTTGAGCGGGCGCACGATGCGGATGCCCTTGGCATCGGCCGGCACCACGATCATGCTTTGCTGCGAGTGGCGCGGCGCCTCCGGGTCGCTCTTGCCCATGGTGATGAAGACCGCGCAGCGCGGATCGGCCGCGCCCGAGATCCACCACTTGTGGCCGTTGATGACGTACTCGTCGCCCTGCCGTTCGACGCGCGTGGCGATGTTGGTGGCGTCGCTCGACGCGACCTCCGGTTCGGTCATCGCGAAGGCCGAGCGGATCTCGCCTTCCAGCAGCGGCTTGAGCCAGCGCGCCTTGATCTCGTCCGAGCCGTAGCGCGCAATGGTTTCCATGTTGCCGGTGTCGGGCGCCGAGCAATTGAAGGCCTCGCTGGCCCATGGCACGCGGCCCATGATCTCGGCCAGCGGCGCGTATTCCTGGTTGGTGAGGCCGGCGCCTTCGTAGCCCGAGGCAGCGGCGCTGTCGACCGGCAGGAACAGGTTCCAAAGGCCCTGGGTCTTCGCCTTCTGCTTGAGCTTCTCGACCGTCTTGAGCGCGGTCCAGCGCTTGCCGGCCGCGCTGTTGGCGGCCAATTCGGCCGCGTACTCGGCTTCCGCCGGGTAGATGTGGTCTTCCATGAAAGCGGTGACGCGCTTCTGCAAGTCCTTGGTCTTGGCCGAATATTCGAAATCCATGGGGTCTCCTTTGAAATGGGGAAGGCTCAGGCCCGTTGTGCGAATTGCCAGGCCATCTCGGCCATCGGTCGCGCACCGCGGCCCGAGGCCACAGCTTGCTCGCTCGACGCGGTACCGGCCTCGACCCGCTTGGCGATGCCCTGCAGGATCGCGGCCATGCGGAACAGGTTGTAGGCCTGGTAGAAGTTCCAGTCGGTCGCGAGCGCCTCGGGCGTCGTGATGCCGGTGCGGTCGCAGTACTTGCGGATGTATTCGCTCTCGGTCGGGATGCCCAGGCTCTTCAGGTCGAGGCCGCCGATGCCGCGGAACGAACCCGGCGCGATGTGCCACGACATGCAGTGGTAGCTGAAATCGGCCAGCGGATGGCCCAGCGTCGACAGTTCCCAGTCGAGCACGGCGATCGCGCGCGGCTCGGTGGCGTGGAACATCAGGTTGTCGAGCCGGTAGTCGCCGTGCACGATCGAGGTCATCTTCTCGTCGCGCGCGCTGGCCGGGATGTGGGCGGGCAGCCATTCCATCAGGCGGTCCATTTCGGGGATGGGCTGCGTGATCGAGGCCACGTACTGTTTGCTCCAGCGGCCGATCTGGCGCTCGAAATAGTTGCCGGGCTTGCCGTAGTCGGCCAGGCCGCGCTCGGCGAACTTCACGGTGTGGAGCGCCGCGATGACGCGGTTCATCTCGTCGTAGACGGCGGCCCGCTCGGCATTGCTCATGCCCGGCAGCGACTGGTCCCACAGCACGCGCCCGGCCATGAATTCCATGACGTAGAAGGCGCGGCCGATAACGGCTTCGTCTTCGCACAGGCGGTACATCCGCGGCACCGGCACGCCGGTGCCGGCCAGGCCGCTCATGACCTTGAACTCGCGCTCGACCGCATGGGCCGAAGGCAGCAGCTTGGCGACCGGGCCGGGCTTGGCGCGCATCACGTAGCTTTGCGTCGGCGTGACCAGCTTGTAGGTCGGGTTGGATTGGCCGCCCTTGAACATTTCGACCGTGAGCGGCCCCTTGAAGCCGTCCAGGTTCTTGTTGAGCCAGGCGGTCAGCGCATCGACGTCGAAGACGTGCTGCTTGGATACGGCGCGGGTGCCGACGAAGTTGTCGAAGTCCTGGGTCATGTCTCTGCTGTCTTTTATTGATCGGCTTCGGAAATGCGCATCAGCGCCGCGCGGTCCAGCACCACCAGGCCGCCCGGCTCGATGCGGATCGCATCCTCGCGCTCCATGGCCTTGAGCTCCTGGTTCACGCGCTGGCGTGAGGCACCGAGCAGCTGCGCCAGCTCTTCCTGCGCCAGGTGCAGCCCGATGCGCATCTGGCTGCCGTCCGCCAGGTTCGGCACGCCGTAGCTGCGAACCAGGTGGATGAGCTGCTTGGCGAGCCTGGCGCGCAAGGGCAGCGTGTTGAGATCCTCGACCAGCCCGAAGAGCTGGCGGATGCGGCGCGCCTGCAGGCGCATCAGTGCCTCGTAAAGCTCGACATGGTTCGACAGGATCTTCTGGAAATCGGCGCGCGCCACGCAAAGGATCGTGGTCTCGCCATGCGCGTAGGCGTCGTGGGTTCGCCGGTCGCCGTCGAACATCGCCACGTCGCCGAACCAGATGCCCGGCTCCACATAGGTCAGCGTGACCTGCTTGCCCGAGACCGCCGTCGAACTCACGCGCACCGCGCCCTTGGCGCAAGCGATCCACTGCTCGGGCGGGTCGCCGCGTGCAGCGATCAGCTCGCCGTCCTTGTAGCGTTTGACGAAAGCACATCGGAGGATGTCGTGACGAAGCGATGGAGAAAGAGAAGAGAACCAGCGACCACCATTGATCGCTTCACGTTCTTCGATGGTAAGAATGGGGTCGTCCATGGACTGTCCTGTGCGTGACTGAAAAGCTGAGGGTTGTCGCGAGAGCGACGTGCCGCTACTCGTAGCGCGGCGTTTCCTTGGCGAGGAAAGCGGCGATCCCGATGCCGGCGTTGCGGTGGTGCAGGTTGCGCACGAAGTGGTCGCGTTCCTGCGACAGCTGCGAAGCCAGTGTTGCGCCTCGCGCCTCGCTCAGCAGCTCCTTGATGCTGGCCAGCGAGTTGGGCGCGCGTGCGTTGAGGCGGTTCGCCAGCGCGAGCGCCGCACTCAAGGCCTGGCCGCTCTCGGTGATCTCATTCACCAGGCCGAGCGCATGCAGGCGCTGTGCCTCGATGCGCCCTCCGAGCATGAGCCATTCGCTCGCGAGCTGCCGAGGCAGTGCCTGCGCGAGATGCCAGCTCAAGCCGCCGTCCGGCGACAACGCGACGGTGCTGTACGAGGCGGCGAATACTGCATCGCGCGCGGCGACGATGAAGTCGCAGGCCGCGGCGAGCGAGAAGCCGGCGCCGGCCGCGGCGCCCTCGACGGCCGCGATCACCGGCTTGGGAAAGGTGCGGATCGAATCGATCCAGTTGTGCAGCGACTCGATGCTCTCGGCCTGCACTGCGGGCTCGCGCTCGCGATTGGCCGAAAGGCGCTGCAAGGAGCCGCCGGCGCAGAACCATGCGCCTTCGCCCACGAGCACGACACTTCGGATCTCGTCGCTGTTCTCGGCGCCGCTGAGCGCCTCGATGCCGGCCGCGTACATCTCGGGGCCCAGCGCATTGCGCTGCGAGGGGTTGGAGAGCGTGAGCACCAAGGTCTGTCCTTCGCTCGTGCTTTTCAGTTCTGCGGTCATGGTCGGTGTCTCTTACTCTTCTTCATGCGTGAGGCTCAGGCCCAGTGCGCCACGACGGCGCAGCCACGGGCTCGGGCGGTAACGGGGATCGCCATACACGGTCTGGAGGTTGAAGAGCACTTCCAGCACATTCGTCGGCCCGTACAGGTCGCCCATCGCCAGCGGACCCTGAGGGTAGCCGAGGCCCAACCGAACGGCGACGTCGAGGTCGGCGGGCGAACAGACGCGCTGCTGGCACATGTCGGCGGCGATGTTCACGATGGTGCCTATCACGCGCTGGGTGACGAAGCCGCCGCTGTCGCGGATCACGCTTACCGCCTTGCCGTCGCGCGCGAAAAGCGCATGGGCCGCATCGCGCACGTCGCGCCGCGTCGCGGGATTGGTGGCCAGCACGCGGCGCTTGGTGGCTGCATCGTCCACCATCAGGTCGATGCCGACCGTGCGCGTCGCATCGAGCCGTTCGACGGCGGCGACGGTCGTGACGTCGAAGCCCAGCGGTGCGACCAGGATCAATGCGGCGGGCGAGGGCGTGGCGCCGCTTTCGAGCTGCGCGCCCAGCGCATGCACGAGCCGCAGCAAATCGGGCCGCCGTGCTGCGCGGGGCGAGACCCAGACGGCCGGGGCGGCGTCGACCGTCGGCACCGGCGCTTCGGTGGGCAACTGCGCCGCACCGTCGACATAGCGATAGAAGCCTTCGCCGGTCTTGCGACCGAGCGCACCCGCTGCGAGCCGCTGCGCGGTGATCACGCTGGGCCGAAAGCGCGGCTCCTCGTAGTACTGGCGGTAGATCGACTCCATCACCGGATGGGAAACATCGAGCGCCGTCAGATCGAGCAGCTCGAAAGGCCCGAGGCGAAAACCCGCCTGGTCCTTGAGGATGCGGTCGATGGTGGCGAAGTCCGCCACGCCTTCCCCGGCGATGCGCAGCGCCTCGGTGCCGTAGCCGCGTCCCGCGTGGTTGACGATGAAGCCGGGCGTGTCCTTGGCCTGCACAGCGCTGTGGCCCATCTGCGCGGCGTAGCCCGCGAGCCGGCGGCAAACCTCGGCCTCGGTCTTGAAGCCGGCCACGACCTCGACCACCTTCATCAGGGGCACCGGGTTGAAGAAATGAAAGCCCGCCATGCGCTGCGGATGCGCCATCACCGCGGCGATGGCGGTGACCGAGAGCGATGAGGTGTTGGTCGCCAGCACGGCCGAGGGCGCGACCACCGCTTCGAGTTCGCTGAACAGCTTGCGCTTGACCTCGAGGTCTTCGACCACGGCTTCGATCACCAGCTCGCAGCCGGCGAGCGCCTGGACCGATTCGACGGCGCGGACACGAGCGGACAGTGCATCGCGCTGCGCCTCGTCCAGTTTTCCCTTCTCGTGCTGCTTCTGCCACTGGGCGAGGATGGCATCGCGTCCGCGGACCGCGGCGCCCTCGAAGCTGTCGAGCAGCAGGACCTCGCTCCCGGCCTGCGCGGCGATCTGCGCGATGCCGCGCCCCATGGCACCGGCACCGATGATGCCCACATTGGAAAAGTTCACAGTCATTTGATAATTGTCTCTCTGAGGATGGCTGGCACGGATGCCCATGCCAGAATATGTCTACTTTCGATTACTTTTTTCGAACCATTTTGCAACTCCCACGCCTGGCGGCGGCCCTCTTTCTATTCGGGCTCGCACTTGACTCGCCTGCCTTGACGATCGGGCGGCCCCAAGGGGCTGTCTGGATCGGCAAGCCGCTGGATGTGGTGATTCCGCTTTCGCTGGATGCTGCCGAAGATGGGGGCGCGTTGTGCCTCGAAGCCGAGGTCGTGCAGGGGGACACCCGCATTGCCGATCGGAGCCTGACTGTATCGCTGGAGCCGGGGCCGAAGGCCAGCAGCCCGCGCATCCATATCCGTTCCACCGTCGCCGTGGACGAACCCGTGGTCAATGTGAACGTGCGTGCCGGCTGCGATACGAAGTCGACGCGCAGCTATGTGCTGCTGGCCGACGTTCCGTCCGAACCCGCGCTGCCCGTCCTTGCGCCGCCTTCGGGTGCAAGGGCATCGTCCGAGACCCCGGCGCGAGCGCCCGCGCGCGCGCCATCGCGTGCTGCGGCAGGGGGCGCATCGTCCGGCCTCGAAGGCCCGACCGCAGCGCCGGCGCGGCGCAGCACCCAGCGAGCGCCCGCCGCGCGCACGCGCGCGACGCCGACGGGTCGTCGCCGCGTCCCAGCGCTGCCTCTGCGCCCGCGCCGCGCCGGGCCGCCGCGGCGCAACCGCCCGCCACACCGCGTGCGGCCGCGCCGCGCACCGTCCCGACGGTCGCAGCCACTGAGCCGAGGCGCGGGGCCGTCGCCGGTGGATCCCGGCTCCAACTCGAAACGCTGGAACCGGTTCCCGTCGCGCAGCCCGGCCTCAAGACAAGCCCGCAACTGACGCTGCCGGCCAGCGAAGACCTCGCGCGCCGCGCCGCGGCCGCCGCCGAGTGGCGCGCGCTCAACATCGACCCCGAAGCGGCGCAGCGCGAGGCCCAACGCATGCAAGCGCTGGAAGCCACGCTGGCCGCGCTGCGCGAGCAGACGGCGCAGAACCAGCGCACCTTGCTCGAGATGCGCAGCGAGCTCGCGCAGGCGCACGACAGCCGCTACCGCAATCCACTGGTCTACGCGCTGATCGCCCTGTTGCTGATCGCGCTGGTGGCGATCGTGCTGCTGTGGCGCATGGCGCGCCGAGCCGCAGCGCCGGCCTGGTGGGGCGAGACGCCGTCGAAGGGCGAGGGCGGTCCCACGCGGCCGAGTTCCTTGCGCGCACTGCTCGACGAGGAGCCGGACGTCGACTCCGTACCGCCGCCGCGGCGCAGCGCGAACGCCACCAGCTTCGGCGCGGCGACCTTTGCAGCCCTGGAGCCCGACGACGACAGCGGCTTCGGCGATTCCGAACCCCAGCCGGCACGCACGCCCGATGGCGCGCCGGTGCGGCCGGTCAACACCGAAGAGCTGTTCGACGTGCAGCAGCAGTCGGACTTCTTCCTTTCGCTCGGCCAGCACGACCAGGCAATCGCGGTGCTGCGCGAACACATCGCCACCAATCCCGGCACCAGCGCGTTGGCCTACCTGGACCTGCTGCGGATTTTTCATTCGCTGGGGCGCAAGGAGGACTATGCGCGCCTGGCGGAGGAATTCGAACGGGCCTTCAACGCCGACGTCCCGGCGTTCGAGAATTTCAACGAGACGGGCAAGGGTCTCGAACACTATCGCAGCACCCTCGCGCGCATCGAATCGCAGTGGCCTGCGCCGGGCACCCTGGCGCTGATCGAGGAGCTGATATTCCGCAAGCCCGGCGCGCACGAGGACGAGGCCTTCGACCTGGCGGCCTACCAGGAGCTGCTGCTGCTCTATTCCGTGGCCAAGGAAGTGATCGATCCGAACAGCGCACCGCCTGCGCCCGTCACGCCGCACTCCTTCGTCGATACCTTCGGCCACGACCAGCTGGCCACGACGCCTGCGCCGCTCGATCGCGAGAGCGCGCCCGAGGCCGTCGAGTACGCCCCGACGCTGCCCCCCTCGATCTACGGCGCCATCGACGACCACCTGCACCATGAGACCGTGCTGGTGCCGGATGCGCCGCTTCCGGCGCCTCCCGCAGGCGCCGCACCGGTGCCGCGCGCCAAGCCCGACATCGACCTGGACCTCGCCGAATTCGACAAGACGGCCTTCGAAACCATGCGAGCGCCGATCGAAACGCCGAAGCCGCCGCCCGCACCGTCCAGCGATCCCCACGTGATCGATTTCGAGCTCTTCGATCCGGCCACCGAGGCGGAGATAGCTCCCAAGCCGGTCAAGCGCTGAACGCCGGGGCGCGGCGTTGCGCCCGGTCGACGGCCAGGCTGAGCGCCAGCGCGCAGAGCACCATCGCCAGGCCCGCCCAGCTCATCCAGGCGATCGCGTCATGGGCCAGCAGCCAGCCTCCGGCTGCGGCACCCACCGCTTGCCCCACGTAGATGCCGGAACTGTTGAGCGCCACCGAGCCCGGCGCGAGCGCGGGCGCCATCGAGACCAGGCGTGCCTGCTGAGCCGAGTTGGTGGCGAAGCAGCCGAAGCCCCAGGGCACGATGATCAGCGCCAGCCCCGCGAGCGTCACGCCCAGAGGCCACAGAAGAAGGCTCAGCGCGATCAGCGAGGTCGTGAGCAGCACCATCTGCGAGGCGCCCATGCGGTCGATGTACCGGCTCACGAGCATGTTGCCGAGCAGGCCGCAGACGCCGAACCAGCCCCACATCAGGCCCAGTGCCGTGGCGTCCGCGCCCAGCACTTGCTTGAGGACGGGTGCGAAATAGCTGAACAGAACGAACTGGCCCGCGCCTTGCAGCGCGGTGACGGAGACGACGCCCATCAGCAGCGGACTCTTGAGCACCTGGGCCCAGGCCGCGCGCGACAGCGCGGCCGGCCGGATGCCCGATGGGAGCTTGCGCCAGATCCAGGCTGCGCTGAGGATCGACAGGAGCGCGATCGTCGCGAACGCGGTGCGCCAGCCGAAATGACCGCCGATCAGCGTGCCGAGCGGAAGGCCCAGCACCGAGGCCATGGACCATCCCAGAAAAACGAAGGTGACGGCGCGGCCCCGCTGCTCGGGCGGCACCAGCAGACCCACGCAGGCGGCCGCCTGCGGCGTGAAGATCGCGGGCGCGACGACCGTCAGCATGCGCACCACCAGCAGCCCGCCGAAGTTCGGCATCAGCGTCGCGAGAAGATGCCCTGCCGCATACCACAGCATGGTGCAGGCGAGCAGCACCCGGCGGTCCCAGCCCGCGACCACGGCCGCCAGCAAGGGAGCGCCGAGGCACATCACGACGGCCGCCGCGGTGATCAACTGGCCGGCGGTAGCCGCGCTGACTTGCAGCGAGGTGCTGAGTTCGTTGAGCGTGCCGGGCACCACCATCACGCCCGTCCCGATCACGAAGTTGCCCGCCAGCAGGGCCCACAAAGCTGCCGGCAGCGCAGGCTGTTTCAACGGCGGACCTGCAGTGCGCCCGGATTCACGATGTTGGTGGGGTTGCCCTTGATGAAGCTGACGACGTTGTCGAAGGCCTGGCCGAAGTACATCTCGTAGCTGTCCTGCTCGACGTAGCCGATGTGCGGGGTGCAGATGCAGTTCTCCAGGCGCAGCAGCGCATGGCCTTGCAGCGGCGGCTCGCTCTCGAACACGTCGACGGCCGCCAGCCCGGGCCGGCCGCGGTTGAGGGCTGCGAGCAGCGCGTCCTGTTCGACCAGCTCGGCGCGCGAGGTGTTGACGAACAGTGCGGTGGGCTTCATGCGCGACAGATCCTCGAGGGTGACCAGGCCCCGTGTTTCCTCCGCCAGCCGCAGATGGATCGACAGCACGTCGGCCACGCTGAAAAAGATGTCCCGGTTCGGTGCCACCTGAAAGCCGTCGGACCGTGCCCTGGCGCAGCTCTCCTCGCGGCCCCAGATCACCACCTGCATGCCGAAGGCCTGCCCATAGCGTGCGACCAGCTGGCCGATGCGCCCATAGCCCCAGATGCAAAGCGTCTTGCCCTTGAGCACCGAGCCGAGCCCGAAATTGGGAGGCATCGAAGCCGACTTGAGGCCCGACTGCTGCCAGGCGCCATGCTTGAGGTTGCTGATGTACTGCGGCAAGCGGCGCATCGCCGTCATGATCAGCGCCCAGGTGAGTTCGGCCGGCGCCAGCGGCGAGCCCGTGCCTTCGGCCACCGCGATGCCTTGCTCGGTGCACGCATGCACGTCGATGTGGCTGCCGACCCGGCCGGTCTGCGAGATGAGCTTGAGCTTGGGGAGCTTCTCGATCAGCTGGCGAGAGATCTGTGTGCGTTCACGGATCAGCACGATCACGTCGGCATCCTTGAGCCGCACCGAGAGCTGCCCGATGCCTTTGACCGTGTTGGTGTAGACCTTGGCCGCGTACGCGTCGAGCTTGGAAGCGCAGCGCAGCTTGCGCACCGCGTCCTGGTAGTCGTCGAGGATCACAATGTTCATGGCATGCCATTGTGCCTCGCACCATCCGCGTACTCCGTGCCCTGCGTTCCACAGGCGCACGCTGCCCGGGGATAACCCAGGCTCGGTACGGCTTCAATTGCCGATCGGCATCGCCTCGCTCAATGCAGGCGGCTGGCGCGCGGCACGGTGTCCGCCGCTTCCAGGGCGGCCAGCCGATCGAGTTCGGCGCAGACGTCCGCCATGCGGCCCGAGATCACGACGCGGCCCGCGTTCTGGCCGGGGCGCTGCGCATCGACCGTGCGCACCACGCGCAGGGGACGCGTCGGCGCGGGTGCAGAGGCACAGCTGGGCCGAATGCCGACATAGCGAAGGCCGGACGAACGCCTGCGGCGCGAAGGCATCCAGCGATCGGCCAGCGATTGCAGCGGCATGAACAGATCAGCAAGGCTGAGAAGAGCGATTCCCATGTGAACTCCAGAAAAGTCAGAGGTTGAACACAGGCAGGATTGCTTTCATCGGCTGCTACAGGGTGATGGCCCTCGGCCATACGCCCGCCACCTGTCGCGGCCGGGGTTTGGACCCCCTACATGAGCATCGTGTTGCGGATCAGGCCTACGGCCAAGCCTTCGATCTCGAAAGGCTCGCCGGGCTGAACGACGATGGTGGGGTAGTCGGGGTTTTCGGCATGCAGCTCGATGACCTGCTTGTTGCGCTTGAGGCGCTTGACCGTGACTTCGTCGCCCAGCCGGGCCACCACGATCTGGCCGTTGCGGGCTTCCTTGGTGGCTTGCACCGCCAGCAGGTCGCCATCCATGATGCCGGCGTCGCGCATGGACATGCCACGCACCTTGAGCAGATAGTCGGGCTGGCGCTGGAACAGGGTGTTCTCGACGTAGTAGGTCTGGTCGACGTGCTCCTGCGCGAGGATGGGCGAGCCTGCAGCCACACGGCCGATCAGCGGCAGCGCGAGCTGGGCCATGCCGGGCAGCGACAGGGAGAATTGGTTGTTGCGCGATTCGTTCAGCGAGCGCAGTGCGTCGCCCTTGAGGCGGATGCCGCGCGAGGTGCCGCTCACGAGTTCGATCACGCCTTTGCGTGCCAGGGCCTGCAAATGTTCTTCGGCCGCATTGGCCGACTTGAAGCCCAGTTCGGCGGCGATCTCGGCACGCGTGGGCGGGGCGCCGGTGCGCGCGATGGCGCTCTGGATCAAGTCCAGAATCTGCTGCTGGCGGGCGGTAAGCTTGACGGCGAACTGCATTGATGACTCCTTGCGGCACTGGCTGAATATCCAGTACCTGTATTTTTAACCAGTTTCCGGAAGTTTGGCAAGACATGGTCGATACCCTTCGAGAAGGCAAGCGCCGCGTGATCGTTCTGGGCACCGGCGGCACCATCGCCGGCCGCGCTACGGCGGCCGGCGACAACATCGGCTACACGGCCGGGCAAGTAGGCGTGACGGAACTGCTGGGCGGCATCGAGGCGCCCGAAGGCATCGCACTCGCGGCCGAGCAAGTGGCGCAGATTGACAGCAAGGACATGAGCTTTGCGATCTGGCGTACGCTGGCCGAGCGCTGCGCCCATTGGCTCGCCGAGCCCGACGTAGCGGGCCTCGTGATCACCCATGGCACCGACACGCTGGAGGAAACAGCCTTCTTCCTGCAGTCGGTGCTGGCTCCGTCGAAGCCGGTGGTTCTGACCTGCGCGATGCGGCCCGCGACCGCGCTGTCGCCAGACGGCCCGCAGAACGTGCGCGATGCGATCGCGGTCGCGTCCAGCCCCGGCGCGCTGGGCGTGGTGGCCGTCTGCGCGGGCACGGTGCACAGCGCCTTCGATGTCCAGAAGGTCCACACCTACCGGCTCGACGCCTTCGACTCCGGCGATGCGGGACCGGTGGCCTATGTGGAGGAGGGCGCGGTGCGCGGCCTCCGAAGCTGGCCGGTATCGTCGCAACAAGATGCGCGCGAGCTCTTCGAACAGATGACGAATGCCGCCCGCTGGCCCCATGTGGAAATCGTGATGAGTCATGCGGAGGCGCGCGGCAGCCTGATCGACACACTGATTCGCGAGCGCCAGTCCGGCGCCGCCGAGCCGGTAGAGGGCCTGGTGCTCGCGGCCACCGGCAACGGCACCTTGCACCGTGCGCTGGAAGAAGCCGCGCTGCGGGCGCAGGCTGCCGGCATCGCGGTCGTGCGCGCCACGCGATGCACGCAGGGCCGCATCCTGCCGGCGCCGAATGCACTCTTGCGTGACGCGGGCGCACTGACTCCCGTCAAGGCGCGCATCGCGCTGGTGCTGGAGCTGATGGCAGATCAGCCGGCCGCCGATTGAGGCCATGTTCAGCGCTCTGCAATCGCACTCGTGGGCCTATCCGGCGCTGGAGGCGGTGCACATCATCGGTATCGCACTCCTGCTCGGCAATCTCGTGGCGCTCGAGCTGCGGGTGTTCGGACGTGCGGCTGCCTTGCCGGTGCAGGCGATGGCCAGGCTGTCGCTGTCGATCGCGCTCTGCGGCTTCACGCTGGCGGCGGCCAGCGGCTCGCTGATGTTCGCGACCCAGCCGGCCGAACTGCTCGCCAACCGGGCCTTCGTGATCAAGATGGGATTGTTGCTGGCCGCCGGATGCAACGCGGGCTGGTTCCACGCGCGAAGGTCCTTGCGCAAACTCGACGCGCTGGCGCGGGTACAGATGTTGTTGGCCACTGCGATCTGGCTGGCCGTCGTGTTCTGCGGCCGCTGGATCGCGTACTGAAGAGAAGAAGGAGTTTTTCCGATGAAACGTCGCAGCATCGTCATCGCCGCCGCATCCCTTCCCGTCGCGGCGCCGTTCGCCTGGGCGCACCACGGCTGGAGCAGCTTCGACCAGGAGCGTCCGCTCTACCTGGAAGGAAAGGTCGTGCGCGCGCGTTGGCAGAACCCGCATGCCGAGCTGGTGATCGAGGTTCCGCCGGGTCTCAAGGTGCCGGCAGACCTCGCAACGCGACAGCCGCCCGCGCAGAGCGCGCCGGTCGATGGCCCCGGACTTCTTGCCAAGGCGACCGCGCCGCGCCGCGCCGATCGCCAGTGGACGCTCGAACTCGCGCCGCTGACGCGAATGGAGGCCTGGAAGGTTTCGGAGATCAAGTCCGGCGCGACCATCTCGGCAGTGGGCTTCACCTTCAAGGAAGAAAAGGGCGAGCCGGTGATGCGCGTCGAATACCTGTTCGCCGACGGCAAGGTCTACGGGCTGCGCTCCAGCCCGGCCTGATCAGCTGCCGAGGGCGCCCAGCGCGCGCTGAGTGATCTCGTCGACCGTGCCGACGCCGCTGATGGCGCGGTACTTCGGCGCTGCGGCCGGGTCCGCCTTGGCCCAGGCCGAGTAGTAGTCGACCAACGGCCGGGTCTGCTGGCTGTAGACCTCGAGCCGCTTGCGCACGGTTTCTTCCTTGTCGTCCTCGCGCTGGATCAGGTCTTCGCCCGTGAGGTCGTCCTTGCCTTCGGTCTTCGGCGGGTTGAACTTGATGTGGTAGATGCGCCCCGACGCCGGATGCGAGCGGCGCCCGCTCATGCGTTCGATGATGTCGGCAAAAGGCACGTCGATCTCGAGCACGTAGTCGATCTTGACGCCCGCCGAGCGCATGGCCTCGGCTTGCGGAATGGTGCGCGGGAAGCCGTCGAACAGAAAGCCCTGGGTGCAGTCCGGCAACGCGATGCGTTCCTTGACGAGGTTGATGATCAGGTCGTCGCTCACCAGGGCGCCGGCATCCATCACGGCCTTGGCCTGGAGCCCGAGCGGTGTGCCGGCCTTGACGGCGGCGCGCAGCATGTCGCCGGTCGAGATTTGAGGAATGCCGTATTTCTGGCAAATGAAGGCTGCCTGCGTGCCTTTGCCTGCCCCGGGGGCGCCCAACAAAATCAGTCTCATGGTGTCCTCGGACGGTTCTTCGATTTCTGTCGCGCCATGCGTTTCACGAGGGAGATCGCAGGGCGGAGTTGCGTCGAGGATAGCACGCGCTCCGCGGCCGACTTGGCCTGCGCGGGGACGAAATCAGGCGTTGGAGAGCAGTGCGCGGACGCGTTCCAGATCTTCCGGCGTGTCGATGCCCGGCCCGGGCGCATGGGCGCTCACGTGCACGGCGATGCGGTGCCCGTGCCACAGTGCGCGCAGCTGCTCCAGTGCCTCCGTGGCTTCGACCGGTGCCGGCGGCAGGCTGGGAAACTGCCGTACGAAGCCGGCGCGGTAGCCGTAGATGCCGATATGGCGCAGCGCTGCGGGTGACTGCGGCAGCGCCGTCACGCCGCCTTTCGCGAAGCCGTCGCGCCACCAGGGAATCGGTGCGCGACTGAAGTAGAGCGCATTGCCCTGTGCGTCGAGCACGGCTTTCACGACGTTCGGATTGAGGAAATCTTCGAGGGATTCGATCGCGTGCGCGGCCGTGCTCATCGCTGCGTCGGGATGCGAGGCCAGCGTGTGGGCCACGGCGTCGATCAATGCCGGGTCGATCAGCGGCTCGTCGCCCTGGACGTTAACCACGATCGCGTCGTCGGCCAGACCGAGCTGCGCGCAGGCCTCGGCGAGGCGATCGCTGCCGCTCGCGTGGTCGGTGCGCGTGAGCAGGGCCTGGACACCGTGTGCCTCGCAAGCGGCGACGATGCGCGCGTCGTCGGCGGCCACCACCACGCGCTCGGCGCTCGATTGCAGGGCGCGCTGTGCGACGCGCACCACCATCGGCAGGCCGGCAATGTCGGCCAGGGGCTTGTCGGGCAATCGTGTGGACGCGAGCCGAGCCGGGATCAGGACGGCGAAAGGCAAGGTCAAAGTCCCAGCTCTTCGTCGGAAAGCGTGCGCGCCTCGGTTTCGAGCAGCACCGGGATGCCATCGCGCACCGGATAGGCGAGGCGGGCGCTGCGCGAGGCGAGTTCCTGCTTCTCGGCATTCCACGTGAGCGGCCCCTTGGTCACGGGGCAGACGAGCAGTTCAAGCAGCTTGGTGTCCATCGAGCGATGATAGCTTTGCGTCGAGCGCTTCGAAGAAGGCCGGCTCGGGTTCGAACACCAGCGGCAGCGCCAGCGCATCGGGGGCTCGGCGCCACAGCTTCACCGCGTCCTTCTCGGTGCAGATCAGCGTGTAGGCGCTGCCGGGCGGCGGGGTCCAGTCGCTGAAATCGTGGTGATCCGGCAACGCAATGCACTGCTGCGGTACCAGGGCGCGTTCGTGCAGCATCTGGAAGAAAGCCTCGGGCTTTGCAATCGCGGCAACCGCGACCAGCGCCCGGGCGGCCAGGGATGCGAGCGGGACCGGCGTGCCATCGAGGCGCAGCGCATGGTCGGCCAGCGCACGTCGTGCCGTGAAGCCGGCGAAGGCGGGTCGCGCGCCGGTGTGGATCACCAGGTCGCAGCGGCGCGGCCAATGCTCGCGCAGGGGGCCGGCCGGCAGCAGCCAGCCATTGCCCGTTCCGCGGTCGTCGAAGACGCAGATCTCGAGGTCGCGCGCCAGCGCAAGGTGCTGCAGGCCATCGTCGCTCACGATGAGCTGCGTGTCCGGGTGAAGAGCGAGCAGGGCACGCGCCGCTTCGGCACGCCGCCGCGCCACGAAGACCGGCACCGCGGTCGAGCGGCGAATCAGCGCCGGCTCGTCGCCGACCTCGCGCGGATCGCTGTCGTCCTGTACCGCGCGGCAATCGTCGGTCGCTCGCCCGTAGCCGCGCGATACCACGCCGACCTTCATTCCGCGGGCTTGGAGGTGTCGCACGACCGCCATCACGACAGGCGTCTTGCCGGAACCGCCGGCGATGACGTTGCCGACCACGATCACCGGCACGCCGACGCGCTCGGTCTGAAGGATGCCTCGGCGATAGAGCGCGCGCCGGACTGCGGCCAAAGCGCCATAGAGCAGCGAGAGAGGCCGCAGCAGCCGCGCGAGCATTCCGCGCTGAAGCCAGGCCCGCTGCAGCACTAGCGTCCCGCCTGCGCGGCCGACTGCGTGGCGAAGGTGATTTGCATGAGGCCCGCGCGCCGCGCGCCTTCCATCACCGTGATCACGGACTGATGGGCGGCGCTGGCGTCGGCGCTGATGATCACGACGCTGTCCTTGCCGCCGTTCGCCGCGGCGCTCAGCGCTGCGGCCACCGTCTCCACGCTGCGGTCGGGCAACTGGGTCTTGTTGATCGAATAGCGTCCGTCGGCGGAGACGGCGACGATCACTTCCTTCGGATAGTCGCGCTGGGCCTCCACGTCGGCCACCGGAAGGCGCAACTGCATCTCGGTGAACTTGCTGTAGGTGGTCGAGAGCATCAGGAAGATCAGCACGACCAGCAGCACGTCGATGAACGGGATCAGGTTGATCTCCGGCTCCTCGCGCGAGCCGTGGCTGAAATGCATTCGTTTCATGATCGCAGCGTGTTCAGGTGACGCGCAAAACGTTCGCCGGCGAGCTCCAGGTTCAGCAGGTACTCGTCGACCCGACTGCGGAAATAGCGCCAGAAGATCAGAGCCGGGATCGCCACGATCAGCCCGAAGGCCGTGTTGTAGAGCGCCACGGAGATGCCGTGCGCCAGCTGCGCCGGGTTGCCGGTGCCGACCGCGCCGTTGCTGGGCGACTGGGAACCGAAGATCTCGATCATGCCGATCACCGTGCCCAGCAGCCCGAGCAGCGGGGCCGCCGACGCGATGGTTGCGAGCGCCGGCAGGTAGCGTTCGAGCCGATGCGCAACCACGCGGCCGGCCGATTCCATCGACGCGCGCAGGTCGTCTTCGGTCGAAAGGGGGTTGGAGTTCAAAGTGCGGAAGCCGGCGGCCAGCACCTCGCCGAGCCCCGAGTTTCTTTCCAGCTTGGTCACCACGTCCGGGCCCGGGACCGCAGCGCGCGAGACCGTGATGGCCTCGTCGAGGAGCTTGGGCGGCAGGACCTTGGAGGTCTTCAGGCTGGTGAATCTCTCGATGACGAGCGCGAGCGCAATCACCGAACAAGCGAGCAGCGGCCAGATCGGCCAGCCCGCAGCAACTATGATCGAAAACAAGTATTCCTCCGGCCCCGTGGACTGCAAATGCGCGGCGATTATCCACCGGCGCGAAGCATTGTTCCGATTTGTATTCGCTGTAGGTTCAGACGCACAGTTTCTGTGGATAACTTTGTGGCTAACCCGCGGAGCAACTCATCTGGAGCCACACGCGGCGGGCTTTCCGCTGGATCGACTGAATTTTGAGCAGCACTTTTTTCAATCAAATCAATGGCTTGTACGTGGAGTCGTGGGTGTCGTGCGGATGCCTCGTGCGGCCGGGAGACCGCCGCCCCGCTTGTGGACGACTGTTCATCTGTAACACCGCCTCGACATGAGCGAGCGTGAAGCAATTCCGGCGGGACCGCGGGTCTGGGCCGTGGGTGCACTGTGTCGCGCCGTGGCCGATGCGCTCGATGCGCGCTTCAATCCGGTCGCGGTGCGCGGCGAGATTTCCGGCTTCTCGCGTGCGGCCAGCGGCCATTGCTACTTTGCACTGAAAGACGAATCCGGCCAGTTGCGGTGCGCAATGTTCCGGCGCGCCGCAGGCCTGCTCGATTTCTCGCCGCGCGACGGCGACCAGGTCGAGGTGCGCGGCCGATTGGCGGTGTACGAGCCGCGCGGCGACCTTCAACTGGTGGTCGAAAGCCTGCGTCGAGCCGGGCAGGGCGCGCTGTTCGAGCAGTTCCTGCAGCGCAAGGCGAAGCTGGAGGCCGAGGGCCTTTTCGATCCCGCCCGCAAGCGGCCGCTTCCGGCCATGCCACGCGCGATCGGTGTCGTGACCTCGCTCGGCGCAGCAGCCTTGCACGACGTCGTCAGCGCATTGCGCCGCCGCGTGCCGCACATTCCCGTGGTGCTGGCGCCGGCCGCGGTGCAGGGCGCCGGTGCGCCGGCGGAGCTGGTGCGCTCGCTGCAGTCGCTCTACGCGCTGCAGCCGACGGTCGACTTGATCCTGCTGGTGCGCGGCGGCGGCTCGATCGAGGATCTCTGGGCCTTCAACGACGAGTCGCTGGCGCGCACGATCGTGCAGAGCCCGGTGCCGGTGATCAGCGGCGTCGGCCACGAAACCGACTTCACCATCGCCGACTTCTGTGCCGACCTGCGCGCACCGACGCCGACCGCCGCGGCCGAACTCGTCGCTGCGCCGCGCGATCTGTGGCTTGGCGCGCTCGATCTGCTCGAAGAGCGGCTGCGCGACGCGATTTCCGCGCGCCTCGATGTCTTGAGCCAGCGCCTCGATCTGGCCGCGGGTCGGCTGGGGCGCCCCTCGACGCTGGTGACGCGCCAGCAACTGCGCCTGGCTCACCATGCGCAACGACTGCACTACGCCGTGCTCTCGAGGACGCAGCGGCTCGCGCAAGCGCAGCAGGCGTTGCAGGCCGAGTTGCCGCTCAAGTTCACGCGTGTCCTGGTTCAGCGCAAGGAACGGCTCGAACGGGCTGCTCTGCGCCTGCAACTGCTGGATCCGGCGCTGGTCTTGCAGCGCGGCTACGCATGGCTCACGAACGAACAGGGACAGGCCGTCACCAGCGTGCGAGGCCTGACACCCGGCGACGCGGTGCGCGCGCGCCTCGCCGACGGCACGGTCGACATGACGGTCAATCGAACGGGTACGACGGGACGGCGTCCGACGCGAGCCACGTGATTCCTTTCTAGAATGCTTCGTCCCACAACCAACCCGCGAGAAAAGACATGGAACACGTCCTCCCACCCCTGCCGTACGCGCTGGACGCCCTGGCGCCGGAGTATTCGAAGGAAACGCTGGAGTACCACTACGGCAAGCACCACAACGCCTATGTGGTGAACCTGAACAACCTGCAAAAGGGCACCGAGTTCGAGAGCCTGCCGCTGGAGGAGATCGTCAAGAAGTCCAGCGGCGGCATCTACAACAACGCCGCCCAGATCTGGAACCACACCTTCTTCTGGAACTGCATGAAGCCCGCGGGCGGCGGCGAGCCCACCGGCGCGCTGGCCAAGGCGATCGATGCCAAGTGGGGCAGCTACGCGGCCTTCAAGGAGGCCTTCGTGAAGTCGGCGGTGGGCAACTTCGGCTCGGGCTGGACCTGGCTGGTGAAGAAGGCCGACGGCTCGGTGGACATCGTGAACATGGGTGCCGCGGGCACGCCGCTGACCACGGGCGACACGGCACTGTTGACGGTGGACGTCTGGGAGCACGCCTACTACATCGACTACCGCAACCTGCGGCCCAAGTATGTGGAGACCTTCCTGGCCAAGCTGGTGAACTGGGACTTCGCGGCCAAGAACTTCGGCTGAGTCGAGGCTTGCCAAAAAAAAGCCGACCCGCGGGTCGGCTTTTTAATGGGCGGGCGATGCTCAGCGCCTGGCCGCAAACAGTTCGCCGCCGAGCTTCGCCCCCTTCTTGATGTTCTTCTTGGCGAACCAGCCTTGGTTCATCTCGAGCACGAAGCGAACCGGCTCCTCGGAACAATGCGACTCCTCGGTCAGGGGCTTCATGTCGGCCAGGTTGACGATGCGGCCGTCGTCGGCCACGAAGGCTGCGGTCAGCGGCAGCAGGGTGTTCTTCATCCAGAAACACTGGGTCGCGGGCTGCTCGAACACGAAGATCATGCCCTCGGTTTGCGGCATTTCCTTGCGGAACATGAGACCGATCTGCCGCTGTTCGGGGGTCTGCGCGACTTGCGCATCGATCTGGTACATGCCCGCGGACAGCTTCACGCGCTGGAGATTGGTTTGAGCTTCCTGACCGTGTGCAAAGGTCATCAATGAAGCTGACAGCGCAAGCAGGGCCACAAAACGCTGGAACATGGGTCGACTTTCAATAAAGCGGGCGGCAATGCAATACAAACAAAAAATGCCCGCTGATGCGGGCATGACTATTTGCCTTGAAGCTTACATCTTCTTGAGTGCAGACGAAAAGAAAGCGTTCCGAAGAACGCTTTCTTTTTTAGTGGTGCCAACCAGCTTACTGGGGCGTGGTGCCTTGCACGGGAACCGGCTTCTTGCCGCCACCCTTGGCCTGGCGGCGCGTGTCGCGCGAGTCACGGCGTGCCTGGGCGGCCTTGTCGGCGCCAGTGGCGGTCACGCCACCGCTACCCTCTGACACCTTGCTCTGGTCGCCGCCCGGAGCTTTGACTTGGCCGGCAGGCTTCGCGTCCTTCTTGGCTTCGGCGCGTTCGGCCGCCTTGCCCTTGCCTGTGGGGTCGACTTCGGCGGGCTTCGTCTGGGCATATGCGCCAACGGCGAACAGGCCGGCGATCATGACTGCGAGAACTTTGCTCATTACGGGTTCCTCTGTGGAGATGGATTGAAAATGCCTCCCGGCCAGCAGAAGGTCAGCCAACAACGAGACCCATATGGACTCGGTTGACAGAACCTTCGGACTCCTCCGGTTGCGTCTAAAATTCTACGGCTATTCAGCCGGCTGGAAACCTAGTGTCTTCCAGCCTTCAATTCATCCCGGAGCCCTTGCCTCATGTCCAGCTATCAGCACATCAAAGTCCCGGCCGAAGGCCAGAAGATCACGGTCAATGCCGACAACTCGCTCAATGTGCCTGATCAGCCGATCATTCCCTTTATCGAGGGCGACGGTACCGGCCTCGACATCACGCCCGTGATGATCAAGGTGGTCGACGCGGCAGTGGCCAAGACCTACGGCGGCAAGAAAAAGATCCAGTGGATGGAGGTCTACGCCGGCGAGAAGTCGACCAAGGTCTACGGTCCCGACGTCTGGCTGCCCGAAGAAACGCTGCATGCGGTGCGCGACTACGTGGTCTCGATCAAGGGCCCGCTGACCACGCCAGTCGGCGGCGGCATCCGCTCGCTCAACGTCGCGCTGCGCCAAGAGCTCGACCTGTACGTCTGCCTGCGCCCCATCCAGTACTTCGAGGGCGTGCCCAGCCCGGTCAAGGAGCCGCACAAGACCAACATGGTGATCTTCCGCGAGAACTCGGAAGACATCTACGCCGGCATCGAATTCGAAGCCGAAAGCGAGAAGGCCAAGAAGCTCATCAAGATCCTGCAGGACGAGTTCGGCGTCAAGAAGATCCGTTTCCCGAACACCTCGGGCATCGGCATCAAGCCGGTGTCGCGCGAGGGCACCGAGCGTCTGGTGCGCAAGGCGATCCAGTACGCGATCGACAACGACAAGCCCAGCGTGACGATCGTGCACAAGGGCAACATCATGAAGTTCACCGAAGGCGGCTTCCGTGACTGGGCCTATGGCCTGGCCGCCAGGGAATTTGGCGCCGAGCTGATCGACGGCGGCCCCTGGATGAAGTTCAAGAATCCCAAGACCGGCAAGGAAATCACCGTCAAGGACTCGATCGCCGACGCCTTCCTGCAGCAGATCCTGCTGCGCCCGGCCGAATACAGCGTGATCGCCACGCTGAACCTGAACGGCGACTACGTGTCCGACGCGCTGGCGGCGCAGGTCGGAGGCATCGGCATCGCCCCGGGCGCCAACCTGAGCGACACCGTCGCGATGTTCGAAGCCACCCACGGCACGGCGCCGAAGTACGCCGGCAAGGACTACGTGAACCCCGGTTCCGAAATCCTCTCGGCCGAGATGATGCTGCGGCACATGGGCTGGACCGAGGCGGCCGACCTGATCATCCGCTCGATGGAAAAATCGATCGCCAGCAAGAAGGTGACCTATGACTTCGCCCGCCTGATGGACGGCGCCACGCAGGTCAGCTGCTCGGGTTTCGGTCAGGTGATGATCGACAACATGTAAATCCCGGCGTCCGAAGCGCCGGCTGACGCCCTGGTGTGTAAAGCCCCGGCACCGCAAGGCGCCGGGGCTTTTTCGTTGGGGCCGGCGGCACGCAGCTTGCATGCGCCGAGGCGGCAGTTCCACAGGCATCCGTCTTGAATGTCACAAAGCCGCCACCAGTTGTGTCCCTTGCGCAAGTACAACCGGCGGCGGCTCTATAAAATGATTTTCATGGCTACCAAAATCCCCTCGACTCCCCCTACGCCGCCGGCCGTGAAGCCGGGGCGGGACGACGGCGATGCGGTCGTGATCGAGCGGCGGCCGCAAAAAACTGCGCCGCCGCAGATGTATCAGGTGGTGATGCTCAACGACGACTACACGCCGATGGAGTTCGTGATCGTCGTGATCCAGGAGTTCTTCAACAAGGACCGGGAAACCGCCACCCAGATCATGCTCAAGATCCATCTCGACGGGCGCGGCGTCTGCGGGGTGTATTCCCGCGACATGGCGGCCACCAAGGTCAATCAGGTGATGGAAGCGGCCCACCAGGCCGGGCATCCGTTGCAGTGCGTCAGTGAACCGGTTGAATAAATCGCGCTCCAACCCATCTGAGAATTTATTTACAGCAAGGCAAAAGGAAATCACATGATTGCCCAGGAACTGGAAGTCAGCTTGCACATGGCTTTTGTCGAAGCCAGGCAGCAGCGCCATGAGTTCATCACGGTGGAGCACCTGCTGCTCGCTTTGCTGGACAACCCGAGTGCCGCAGAGGTTCTGCGCGCCTGCTCGGCCAACGTCGACGACCTCAGGGCGTCGCTCACCAATTTCATCAAGGACAACACGCCCCAGGTGGCGGGTACCGACGATGTGGACACCCAGCCCACGCTCGGTTTCCAGCGCGTGATCCAGCGCGCCATCATGCATGTGCAATCCACCGGCAACGGCAAGAAGGAAGTCACCGGCGCGAACGTGCTGGTCGCGATCTTCGGCGAAAAGGATTCGCATGCGGTCTACTACCTGCATCAGCAGGGCGTGACGCGCCTCGATGTGGTGAACTTCATCGCCCACGGCATCAAGAAGAGCGATCCGCCGGAAGCTGCCAAGGGCAGCAGCGAATCGTCCTCCGGCGAAGGCGAGGAGGGCGGCGGCGAGAAGAACGAGAAGTCGTCCCCGCTCGAGCAGTTCACGCAAAACCTCAACCAGCTTGCCAAGGAAGGCAAGATCGATCCGCTGATCGGCCGCGAGTACGAGGTCGAGCGCGTGATCCAGATCCTGTGCCGCCGGCGCAAGAACAACCCGCTGCTGGTGGGTGAGGCCGGCGTCGGCAAGACGGCGATCGCCGAGGGCCTGGCCTGGCGCATCACGCAGAACGACGTGCCCGAGATCCTGGCGGAGTCCCATGTCTACTCGCTCGACATGGGCGCGCTCCTGGCCGGCACCAAGTACCGCGGCGATTTCGAACAACGCCTGAAGGGCGTGCTCAAGTCGCTCAAGGACAAGCCGAACGCGATCCTCTTCATCGACGAGATCCACACGCTGATCGGCGCCGGCGCGGCCTCGGGCGGCACGCTCGATGCCTCGAACCTGCTCAAGCCGGCGCTGTCCAGCGGCCAGCTCAAGTGCATCGGCGCGACCACCTTCACCGAGTACCGCGGCATCTTCGAGAAGGATGCGGCCCTGTCGCGTCGTTTCCAGAAGGTCGATGTGGTCGAGCCGACGGTGCAGGAAACCATCGACATCCTGAAAGGGCTGAAGTCGCGCTTCGAGGAGCACCACGGCGTGAAATACGGCGTGGCTGCACTGCAGGCCGCGGCCGAGCTGAGTGCCAAGTACATCAACGACCGTCATCTGCCCGACAAGGCGATCGACGTCATCGATGAGGCCGGCGCTGCCCAGCGCATCCTGCCCGCGAACAAGCGCAAGAAGACCATCAGCAAGGCCGAGGTCGAGGAAATCGTCGCCAAGATCGCGCGCATTCCCCCGGCCAACGTCTCGAACGACGACCGCGGCAAGCTGCAGACCATCGAGCGCGACCTGAAGAGCGTGGTGTTCGGCCAGGACAAGGCCCTCGAGGTGCTGGCTTCGGCGGTCAAGATGGCGCGTTCGGGCCTGGGCCGCGAAGACAAGCCGATCGGCTCCTTCCTGTTCAGCGGCCCAACCGGCGTCGGCAAGACCGAAGCGGCGAAGCAGCTGGCCTACATCATGGGCATCGAGCTGATCCGCTTCGACATGTCCGAGTACATGGAACGCCACGCGGTGAGCCGGCTGATCGGTGCGCCTCCGGGCTACGTCGGTTTCGACCAGGGCGGCCTCTTGACCGAAGCGATCACGAAGAAGCCGCACGCCGTGCTCCTGCTCGACGAGATCGAGAAGGCGCATCCGGACATCTTCAACGTGCTGCTGCAGGTCATGGACCACGGCACGCTGACGGACAACAACGGGCGCAAGGCCGACTTCCGCAACGTCATCATCGTCATGACGACCAATGCAGGCGCCGAGACCATGAACAAGGCGACCATCGGCTTCACCAACCCGCGCCAGGCGGGCGACGAGATGGCCGACATCAAGCGCTTGTTCACGCCGGAGTTCCGCAACCGCCTGGATGCGACCGTGAGCTTCAAGGCCCTCGACGAGCAGATCATCCTGCGCGTGGTCGACAAGTTCCTGCTGCAGCTCGAGACCCAGCTGGCCGAGAAGAAGGTCGACGTCACCTTCACCGACGTGCTGCGCAAGCACCTGGCGAAGAAGGGCTTCGATCCGCTGATGGGCGCACGGCCGATGCAGCGCCTGATCCAGGACACGATCCGCCGCGCCCTGGCCGACGAGCTGCTGTTCGGCCGCCTGCAGGAAGGTGGCCGCCTGACGGTGGACCTCGACGACAAGGAAGAGGTCCAGCTCGACATCCAGCCGCTGCCCAAGAAGGAAGGGCGCGCCAAGCCCGAAGCGGAAGAGGCTGCAACGGGCTGATCAACGGGCTGGTCCGCTCATCCGGAGTCCACTCCCAAGGCCGGTAGCATTGCGCTACCGGCCTTTTTTCATTCACCGACCTCTTTCGCCCTTGATCGTCCCCGAGCTCAGCCACGAATGGAAGACCGGCCTCTCCCTGGCATGGAGCGGCTACATCGCGGTGTTGTCCGTCTGGATCGTGATGCAGAAGCGCGCGCCGGTGTCGACGATGAGCTGGATCCTCTCGCTGGCGCTGCTGCCCTTCGCCGGCTTCGTCATCTACTACTTCCTCGGGCCGCAGCGCTTGAAGAAGCAGCGCCTGAAGCGGCTGCGCAGCCGCGCGATCGCCCAGGCGCCGGCCGACGTCGCCACGCTGCGCGAGGCCGCGGAACGTGCGCCGCCCGCCCTGCGGCAGATGGCCGCGCTGGGCACCGCCGCCTGCGGCCTGCCGGTGTCGAGCGCGACGGCGGCCCGCCTGTTGTCCGGCGGCGCCAGCACCTTCGACGCCATCTTCGAAGCGATCGGCAGCGCACGCGACCACGTGCACCTCGAGTACTACATCTTCGAGCCCGACACGATCGGCACCGCGCTGCGCGACCTGCTGATCGAACGCGCGCGAGAGGGCGTCACCGTGCGCCTGCTGCTCGATGCGCTCGGCTCCAAGCGCATCGGCCGCAAGTTCATGGCGCCGATGCAGGCCGCCGGCATCCAGGTGGCGCTGTTTCACGACACCCGCATCGGCCGGCGGCTGCGGCCCGTGACCAACTACCGCACCCACCGCAAGATCGTGGTGTGCGACGGGCGCGTGGGCTTCACCGGCGGCGTCAACATCACCGACGAGGAAGACCGGCGGGTGCGGCCCGACGCGTATCACGACGTCCACCTGCGCATCGAAGGCAGCGCGGTGCGCTGGCTGCAGACCACCTTTCTCGAAGACTGGGCCTACGCCACCGGCGAGGATCCGCGCCGGATGGACGAAGCCATCGACAGGCTGCTGCCGCGCCTGCCGGCCGAGGAGGGCGCGGGTGACATTCCGGTGCAGATCGTCACCAGCGGTCCCGACAGCGGCCTCGAAGCCATCCACCGCATGCATGTCGCGGCCATCCACTCGGCGGCGCAGCGCGCATGGCTCACCACGCCGTATTTCGTGCCCGGCGAACCAGCCTTGATGGCGCTTACCAGCGCGGCGCTGCGCGGCGTCGACGTGCGCCTCCTGGTGCCGCGGCGCAGCGACTCGCTGATCGTGAGCGCCGCGGCGCGCTCCTACTACGACGAGCTCATCGCGGCCGGCGTCAAGATCTGGGAATACAAGGCGCGCATGCTGCATTCCAAGACGCTGGTGGTGGACGACAACTGCGCGATGATCGGCACCGCCAATTTCGACAACCGCAGCTTCCGGCTCAACTTCGAGGTGTGCGCCGTGATCTATGGTCCGGCGCTGGCCAAGCCGCTCGCCGCGCAGTTCGAAACCGACCTTCACAGCGCCGCGGCCGTGCGCGCCAACCGGAAGCGCAGCTTCCTTCCCCAGCTCGGCGACGCGACGGCACGCCTTTTCTCACCTTTGCTCTGACGATGTCCCAAACCTTCCTCTGGCACGACTACGAAACCTTCGGCACCGTGCCGCGTCGCGACCGGCCCTCGCAGTTCGCCGCCATCCGCACCGACGCCGCGCTCAACGAGATCGGCGAGCCCATGATGATCTACTGCAAGCCCGCGCCGGACTACCTGCCGAGCCCGGGGGCCTGCCTGATCACCGGCATCACGCCGCAGATCTGCCTCGAGCGCGGCGTTCCGGAGCATGAGTTCGCCGCGCAGATCGAACGCGCGTTCTCGCAGCCCGGCACCATCGGCGTCGGCTACAACACCATCCGCTTCGACGACGAGGTGACGCGCTTCCTGTTCTGGCGCAACCTCATCGATCCCTATGCGCGCGAGTGGCAGAACGACTGCGGCCGTTGGGACCTGCTCGACGTCGTGCGGCTCACCTATGCCTTGCGTCCCGACGGCATCGAATGGCCGAAAAAGGACGACGGCACGCAGAGCTTCAAGCTCGAAGACCTCGCGCGCGCCAACGGCTTGCTCCACGAATCGGCCCACGATGCGCTGTCGGACGTGCGCGCCACGATCGCGCTGGCGCGGCTGATCCGCGACAAGCAGCCCAAGCTCTTCGACTTCGCCTTCGCGCTGCACAGGAAAGACCGGGTCGCGAGCGAACTGGGCCTGCCGGCCACGCGCGAGTCGGCACGGCCTTTCCTGCATGTCTCCGGCATGTTCCCGGCCGAGCGCGGCTGCCTGGCCGTGATGTGGCCGCTCGCGAGCCATCCGACCAACAAGAACGAGTTGATCGCCTGGGACCTGGCGCACGACCCGAGCGAGCTGCGCGACCTCGACGTGGCGACGCTGCGCCAACGCCTTTTCACGCGAAGCGCCGATCTGCCCGAAGGCGTGCTGCGCCTGCCGGTGAAGAGCGTGCACCTGAACAAGTCGCCGATGGTGGTCGGCAACCTGAAGACCTTGGCGCCAGCCATGGCCACGCGCTGGAGCATCGACCTCGAAGCGGCGCTGCGCAACGCCGCGCTGGCGGCCGCCTTGCCCGACATGAGCGCGATCTGGCCCCAGGTCTACGAGCGGCCGCGCGAAGCAGCGCCGGACGTCGACGAAGACCTCTACGGCGGCTTCGTCGGCAACGGCGATCGCCGGCGGCTGACCCAGCTGCGCAGCCTGTCGCCGGCGGAGCTCGCACATTCGCGCACCGGCTTCGACGATCCACGGCTCGAAGAGCTGCTGTTCCGCTACCGGGCCCGCAACTTTCCCGATACCCTCGACGAAGACGAAACCGAACGCTGGGAGGCGCATCGCGTCGCGCGCCTGCTCGAAGGCGAGGGCGGGGTGCGCAACGTCGACCAGCTTTTTGCCGAGATCGATGTGCTGGCCGAGACGGCCGATGAGCGCGGCGAAGAGATCCTCGGCGCACTCTACGAATACGCCGAGGCGATCGCGCCCGCGGTTTGAGGAAGAGAAGGAGCACCCATGAACAAAAAGGCAAGCGGCACCTTCGAAGTGAAGATGCAGCCGCTCTGGCAGAGCGAGCAGACCGAAGGCGCGACGCTCGGCAGGATGTCGCTCGACAAGCAGTTCAGCGGCGACCTCGCGGGCACCGGCCAGGGCGAGATGCTGAGCGCCGTCGCGACGATGCAGGGATCGGCCGGCTACGTGGCCATCGAGCGCGTGACGGCGACGCTGCACGGCCGCGAGGGCAGCTTCGTCCTGCAGCACACGGGCACCATGACGCGCGGCGAGCAGCAGCTGTCGATCACCGTCGTGCCGGATTCGGCCACCGGCCAGCTCGCCGGCCTTGCAGGCAGGCTGGCGATCCGCATCGCCGACGGCAAGCATTTCTACGATTTCGACTACAGCCTGCCCGAAGGCGCGTGACCCAAGGAGAGTCTCATGATTCTTGTGACCGGCGACATCCTCGCCAAGAGCGACACCGTGGACGAAGTCCTCGCGCTGAGCCTCGAACACGTGCGCCGTTCGCGCGCCGAGCCGGGCTGCATCTCGCATGCCGTGCACTGCGACGCGGAAAACGCGCTGCGCCTGGTCTTCGTCGAGCAATGGGTAGATCGCGCGGCACTCCTGGCCCACTTTGCGGTCCCGGCCTCGCGCGCCTTCGCCAAGGCGGCCGGCGGGCTTGCTGCGGCGGCGCCCTCGATCCAGATCTACGAGGCCGAGTCCGTCAAGCTGTGAGACCGTGAGCCTTCGCCGCCTGACCCCCGACGACGCCGAGGCCTACCGGGCGTTGATGCTCGAAGCCTACGAGCGCCATCCCGATGCCTTCACCTCCACGGTGGCCGAGCGCGAGGCCTTGCCGCTGTCGTGGTGGACGTCGCGGCTCGATGCCTCAGCGACGGCACCGCAGATCGTGCTGGGTGCGTTCGACCACAAGGGCCTTCTTGCGGGCGCAGCGGGCATCCTGTTCGAGTCGCGCGAGAAGTCGCGGCACAAGGCGAACCTGTTCGGCATGTATGTCGCGCCGGCCGCCCGGCAAGGCGGCTTCGGCCGTGAGCTGGTGCTGGGCCTGCTCGCGGAGGCCTCGGCGCGCGAGGGCGCCAGGCTGGTCCAGTTGACGGTGACCCAGGGCAACGATGCCGCGCAGGCCCTCTACGAGCGCTGCGGCTTTGCCGCCTTCGGCGTCGAACCGTTCGCCATCGCGCAGGGCGGCACCTTCCTGTCGAAGGTCCACATGTGGCGCGCGGTCGCTGCGCCGGCCTGAGATCAGTTCTTCGGATGCATCCAGGCGGTGGCCGCCGGCCGGGCCGCCAGGTGCAGGGCAGCCGTCGCAGCCGGCGTCTCGGCCAGCAGCCGGCCCTTGCGATACACCTTGAGCCGCGTCGCGCGCAGCCGGATCGCCTCGACCGGATCGCGCGCCTGCAGCAGCACGAAGCTGGCATCGCAACCTGCTTCGAGGCCGTAGCCGTCGAGCCCGAAGACCTTGGCGGCATTGACCGTGACTGCATCGAAGCACTGCCGGATGCCGCGCTGGCTGGTCATCTGCGCCACGTGCAGGCCCATGTGCGCGACCTCGAGCATGTCGCCCGAACCCATGCCGTACCAGGGGTCCATCACGCAGTCTTGGCCGAAGGCGACGTTCACGCCCTGGGCCATCAGCTCGGGCACGCGCGTCATGCCGCGCCGCTTGGGGTAGCTGTCGTGGCGGCCCTGCAGCGTGATGTTGATCAGCGGATTCGCGATCACGCTGACGCCGGCCTCGGCGATGAGCGGCAGCAGCTTGCTCACGTAGTAGTTGTCCATCGAATGCATCGAGGTGCAGTGCGAGCCCGTGACCCGGCCCTGCAAGCCCAGGCGCTGCGCCTCGAAGGCCAGCGTCTCGATGTGGCGCGAAAGCGGGTCGTCCGATTCGTCGCAGTGCATGTCCACCGGCAGGCCGCGCTCGGCGGCCAGCTCGCACAGCAGTTTCACGCTCGCGGCGCCGTCGGCCATGGTGCGTTCGAAGTGCGGAATGCCGCCGACCACGTCTAGCCCCAAGTCGAGCGCGCGCTTCAGGTTGTCGACGCCACCGGACGAACGCAGCACACCGTCCTGCGGGAAAGCGACCAGCTGCAGGTCCAGGTAAGGCGCCACGCGCCGCTTGACTTCGAGCAGCGCATCCACCGCGAGCAGGCTCGGGTCGCTGGTGTCGACATGGCTGCGGATCGCGAGCAGGCCCTTGGCGACTGCCCAATCGCAGTAGGCGAGTGCGCGCTCGATCAGTGCCTCGGCCGTGAGCAGCGGCTTGAGCTCGCCCCACAGCGCAATGCCTTCGAGCAGCGTGCCGCTCTGGTTGACGCGCGGCAGGCCGTAGCTCAGCGTGGCGTCCATGTGGAAGTGCGGGTCGACGAAATGGGGCGCGACCAGCAGGCCCTGGGCGTCGAGTTTTTCAGCAGCCGGCGCATCGAGCCCTGCGGTGACTTCGATGATGCGGCCGGCCTGCACCGCGATCGACATGCCGCTGCGACCGTCGGGTAGCGTGGCGTTGTGGACGAGCAGATCGAGCATGGCTAACGTTCGCCTTTGCGATAGGGCTTCATGAGGGCTTGCGGATAGCTGGCCTTGCGCGCCACCAGCACCAGCGCCACGATCGACAGCACATAGGGCAGCATCAGGTAGAGCTGGTAGGGCAGCACGGCATCGCCGGATTGTTGCAGCCGCAGCTGCAGCGCGTCGAAAAAAGCGAACAGCAGGGCGCCCAGCAGGGCCTTGCCGGGCCGCCAGGAGGCAAACACCACCAGCGCGACGCAGATCCATCCGCGGCCGTTGACCATGTTGAAGAAGAAGGCGTTGAAGGCCGACAGCGTGAGGAAGGAGCCCGCCACGCCCATCAGCGCCGAACCGGCGACGATGGCGCCGCTGCGCGTGGCTGCGACCGAGACGCCCTGGCCCTCGGCCGCCTGCGGGTTCTCGCCGACCATGCGCAGCGCCAGGCCCAGCGGCGTGCGGTAGAGGATGTACGCGAGCACCGGCACCAGCAGCAGCGCGAACAGCGTGAGCGGCGTCTGCGCATCGAGCACCGGGATGTGCAACCATTCCATCGGCGCGAAGGGCGTGACGGTCGGCGGCGTGTTGACCTTCGGAAAGCTCACGCGGTAGCCGTAGTAGCTGAGCGCCGTCGCCAGCAGCGTGATGCCCAGGCCCGAGACATGCTGCGAGAGCGCGAGGCCCACGGTCAGGAAGGCGTGCAGCAGGCCGAAGACCGCGCCCGTCAACGCCGCCACCGCGACGCCCACCCACAGCGGCGCCCCCGCATAGACCGAGAGCCAGCCGGCAAAGGCGCCCGCGACCATGATGCCTTCGATGCCGAGGTTCAGCACGCCCGTGCGCTCGCACAGCAGCACGCCCAGGGTGCCGAAGATCAGCGGCGTGGCGATGCGCAGCACCGCGACCCAGAAAGAGGCATTGCCGAGGATGTCGACTACTTCCATCGCACTCGATACTGTGTGAGCAAGGTCGCCACCAGCACCGCGATCAGCGAGGCAGCCACGATCACGTCCGCGACATAGGTCGGCACGCCGATCGCCCGGCTCATCGTGTCGGCACCGACCAGCACGCCGGCGACGAACACGCCCGCCGCCAGCACGCCCAGCGGATGCAGGCCGGCCAGCATCGCGATCACGATGCCGCTGTAGCCGTAGCCGGGCGACATGTCGAGCGTGACGTAGCTGGTGCGGCCCGCCACCTCGATCGCGCCCGCCAACCCGGCCAGCGCACCCGAGAGCAACGCCACCAGCACGACGGTGCGCGTGGCCGGCACGCCCGCAAAGGCCGCGGCGCGCGCATTCGCGCCGACCGCGCGGATGTCGAAGCCGATCACCGTGTACTTGAACAACACCCAGACCAGCACCGACAGCGCGCCGGCCCACAGCAGGCCGGTGTGCACGCGGGTCTGCGCGATCAGCCGGCCCAGTTCGAGCTCGGGCTGCAGCGACACGCTCTGCGGCCAGCCCATCGAGGTCGGGTCCTTCATCGGCCCGTCGAGCATCGCCGAGACGCCGAGCAGCACGATGAAATTGAAGAGCAGCGTGGTCACCACCTCGTCGACGCCGAGCTTGTTCTTCATCAGCGCCGGACCGAGCAGCAGCAGAGCGCCGGCGACTGCGGCGGCTAGCATCATCAGCGTGAACAGCAGCCAGACCGGCAGCGCGAAGCCCGTGCCGCCATGCAGCCCGCCCACGACCACGGCCGCCAGCGCGCCGCCGTAGAGCTGGCCCTCGGCGCCGATGTTGAAGAGCCGGGCCTTGAAAGCCACGGTGGCGGCCAGCCCGGTCAGGATCAGCGGAATCGCGCGCGCCAGCGTCTCGCTCCAGGCGAACACGGAGCCGAAGCCACCCTGCAGCAGCAGCGCATAAGTGCGGCCCACCGGTGCACCGGCCCAGAGCACCAGCAGCGCGCTGACCAGCAGGGTGAAGACGACGGCGCCGAAGGGTGCCAGCACCAGTGCCGCGCGCGAGGTCTCATGGCGGCGCTCTAGCCTCATGTATGTGGCCCCCACGCTCGGCACTGCGTGTCCTCGCTGCCCCCCGAGGGGGCGCGAGCTTGCTTGGGGCGGCCCGGCGCTGCGCTCATGAGCCCGCCATCGCGAGCCCGATGGCTTCGCGCGTCCAGGCCGAGGCCGGTCGCGGCTCGCCGAGCTGGCCTCCGTGCATGACGGCAACCCGATCGCCCAGCGCCAGCACCTCGTCCAGATCGTCGGAGATCAAGAGCACCGCGGCGCCCGCATCGCGCGCCGCGATCAGCTGCTGCTGCACATAGGCGACGGCGCCGATGTCCAGTCCCCAGGTCGGCTGGTGCGCGACGATCAGCCGCGCCGCCTTGCCGTGGCCTTTGGTCGCATCGGGCGCCAGCAGCGCCCGCCCGAGGATCAGCTTCTGCATATTGCCGCCCGAGAGCGTGCGCGCAGGCAATTCGAGTCCGGCGCCGCGCACGTCATAGGCTTTCTCGATGCGCCGCGCATGGGCGCGTGCGGCTGCGCGCCGCACCCACAGCCAGCGCGAGAAGGCCGTGCTGCGCAGTCGCTCCGACACCGCGTTCTCCCACACCGGCAGGTCGCCCACCACGCCGACCGCGTGCCGGTCTTCGGGAATGCGCGCCACGCCGCGCTGGACCAGCCGCGCAGGCGAGGCCGGCAAGGCCCGCCCCATCAGCTGTACCGTGCCGCCGATCGCGCGGCGCGTGCCGCAGAGCAGCTCCGCCAGCGCGACCTGGCCATTGCCGGAAACGCCCGCGATCGCCGTGATCTCGCCGGCCCTGAGCGTGAGCGTCACATCCGCCAGCCGGTCCTGACCGCTGCCGGCCGTTTGCACATGGTCCAGCACGCAGACCGCGTCGCCGACCCGCCGCGCGGGGCTGCGCACCACGCCTTCGATCGCATGGCCGACCATCCACAGCGCGAGCTGCGCCTGCGTGGTCTCGGGGGTGCGCGCTTCAGCCACCAGCTTGCCGCCGCGCAGCACCGCGATACGATGCGACACGCGCAGCACCTCGGCCAGCTTGTGGCTGATGAAGATGATCGACAGGCCCTGCGCCACCATCTGCGCCAGGGTGTGGAACAGCGCCTCGCTCTCTTGCGGCGTGAGCACGGCGGTGGGTTCGTCGAGGATCAGGATGCGCGCACCGCGGTACAGCGCCTTGAGGATCTCCACCCGCTGCCGTTCGCCGACCGAGAGGTTGCCGACCGTTGCGTCCGGCTGCACCGGCAGGCCGAAGCGCTGCGAAACTTCCAGCAGCCTGGCGCGTGCCGCGCTGCGCCGCGAGAAGCCCTGCCACAGCGGCTCGGTGCCCATCATCACGTTGTCGAGCACGCTGAGGTTGTCCGCCAGCGTGAAGTGCTGGTGCACCATGCCCACGCCCGCGGCCAGCGCCGCTTTCGGATTGCCGGGCGCGAGGGGCCGGCCGAAGACCTCGATCTCGCCCGCGTCGGCCGTGTAGTGGCCGAACAGGATCGACATCAGCGTCGACTTGCCGGCGCCGTTCTCGCCCAGGAGCGCCAGCACCTCGCCGGCCTGCAGTTCGAGCGAGACCGCGTCGTTCGCCACCAGCGTGCCGAAGCGCTTGGTGATGCCGCGAAGCGAGAGGACGGTCGCCAACAATTATTTTCAGTTGGGACAAAGGCCCCGCGCAGCGGCGGCCTTCGTTCGGGAAACACCGCGGAACCGGCTTTGCCGGGCCGCTGGTGTTGTCCCCGCTGAGGGGGTTGGCGCAGCGACAAGCAGTGCGCGAAGCCTGGGGGAGAGCTTCACTTGGCCGTGGACTTCGGTTGGCCGTCGTCCACTTTCACCGTGAACTTGCCGGAAAGGATGTCGGCCTCCCTGGCCTTGACCTTGGCGACGATGTCGGCCGGCACCTTCTTCTCGAAAGTACCGAGCGGCGCCAGCTCGGAGCCCTTGTGCTTCATCATCGAATAGGGGCCGTAGTCCTCGGCCGCGAACTTGCCTTCCTTCACCAGCTTGATCGCGCGGTCGGCCGAGGGCTCGAAGTTCCAGAGCGCAGATGCGACCACGGTGTCGGGGTACTTGTCCTGCGTGTTGATCACGTTGCCGATCGCGAGCTTGCCCTTTTCCTTGGCCGCGTCGCTGACGCCGAAGCGCTCGGCGTACATGAGGTCGGCGCCCTTGTCGATCATCGCGAAGGCGGCTTCCTTGGCCTTGGGCGGATCGAACCAGCTGTTGATGAAGCTCACGCTGAACTCCACCTTCGGGTTGGTTTCCTTGGCGCCGGCCATGAAGGCGTTCATCAGGCGATTGACTTCGGGAATCGGGAAGCCGCCGACCATGCCGATCTTGTTCGTCTTGGTCATGCCGCCGGCCACCATGCCGGAGAGGTAGGCGGGCTCCTGGATGTAGTTGTCGAAGACCGAGAAGTTGGGCGCCTGCGGCTTGAGCGAGGAACCCATCAGGAAGGCCGTCTTCGGAAAGTCCTTCGCGACCTTGCGCGCGGCCGCTTCGACGCCGAAGACCTCGCCGAGGATCAGCTGGTTGCCGGCCTGTGCGTACTCGCGCATCACGCGCTCGTAGTCGGCGTTGGCGACGTTCTCGGTGGCCTTGTATTCGATCTCGCCGCGCGCCTCTGCCGCCTTGAGCGCCTTGTGGATGCGGCCCACCCATTGCTGCTCGAAGGGCACGGTGTAGACCGCCGCCACCTTGAGCTTGGCCTGCGCGAGCGCGAGGCTGGGCGCCCCGGCCGCGAGCGCCGCGGCAATGGCGACCGAACGGACGATCAGATGACGGCGTAGGGACACGGACTTCTCCTCGTTGATATGGAAATTTATTTGGTGCCGAAGATGCGGTCGCCCGCGTCACCGAGGCCCGGCAGGATGTAGCCATGGCTGTTGAGCTCGCGGTCGATGGCCGCGGTGTAGATCGGCACGTCCGGGTGCGCGGCCTGGAAGGTCTTGATGCCTTCCGGGCAGGTGAGCAGGCAGACGAACTTGATCGACTTCGGGTTCAGTTCCTTGAGCCGCTCCACCGCGGCGACCGCCGAGTTGCCGGTGGCCAGCATCGGATCGACCACGATCGCGTCGCGCTCTTCCATGCCGCCGGGCATCTTGAAGTAGTACTCGACCGCGGTCAGCGTCTTGGGGTCGCGGTACAGGCCGATGTGGCCCACGCGCGCACCCGGCACCACGCTCAGCATGCCGTCGAGGATGCCGGTGCCGGCGCGCAGGATGGAGACCAGCACCACCTTCTTGCCGTCGATCACCTTGGCGTTCATCGTCTCGAGCGGGGTCTCGATCTCGATGTCCTGCATCGGCATGTCGCGCGTGACCTCGTAGGCCATCAGCATGCTGATCTCGTTGAGCAGGCGCCGGAAGCTGTTGGTGCTGGCCTCCTTGCGGCGCATCAGCGTGAGTTTGTGCTGGACGAGGGGGTGGTCGACGAGGTGGACGTTGCTCATGAGAGTTGTTGTGAGAAAAAGGAGAAGTCTAGAAGACAGTGCCGTCGCTCTCGATGCGCAAGGGTGGCGCACCGCCACGCAAGCGCTGTGCCAGCGCCCGGCCGGCGGCCCAGGTGCCGCCTTCCAGCACGCGGGCCAGCGGCAGCTCTTCCTCGCTGCGGTCGAGCACCTTGCGCACCCGGGGCACGAGCTCGTCGAGCAGCGCGATGGTCAGCGCGCGCCATTCGACGATGAACTCGTCGCCCACCTTCCAACTGCGCTCGAGCAGGGCCGGGTCCTTGGGCACGATCACGCCGCTGTCGAGCAGCAGGCCGCCGTTGCGGTACTCGGGCAGGGCGGTCAGCGCATCGAGATGGCGCACCTTGACGCCGGCCCACTCGAAGGGCTCGAGCAGCGAGTAGGTCAGCCACTGCGAGAGCTTGTGGAAGGGCATCCAGCCGTTGGTGAGCCCCGGCCCGCGCACCGCGCTGTGGCGCCAGCAGTCGCCCAGCGCGAGCGCCGGGTCGCCCGAGCCGATGCCGCCGGCCGCATCGCTGCCGTCGGCTGCGAGGCTGTCGATCGCGTTGGTGGCCGGCCAGATCCGCGACAACGATTCGAGCAGCAGCGAGAGGATCTCGTGCGCCGTGATCTCGGCCGTCGGCGCGGCGCCGGGTCCATAGGGGCCGACCAGCGCATCGAACAGGCCACCTGGCCGCCCCTCGTCGCCGAAGGTCTCGGGCTGCTCGCTCATCGCCTCGCCGAGCCGCCGCAGCAGCATCGCGCGGCCCGCGAGGCCCACGAGCGGATTGACCTCGCTGACCTGGAAGGCATCGCCCAGCCGGTCGGTCACCAGCGCGCGCAGGCCGGCGGCATCGGCTTGCAGCGGGTGGTCGGGATTCGAGGAGAACAGGCCGCTCGTGAAGGCATGGAAGCTGGCGACGCCCAGGCCTTCGGAGCGCGTGAAGCGCTGGCCGGTGGCGGCTTCGATGTAGTGCCAATCGGGGCCGGCGCCGGCATCGAGCAGCACGCTCACCAGCACCAGGTCGATGTGGGCGCGGGCCCGCTGGGGCGCGTCCAGGTGGCCCAGCAGCCGATCGAGTTCTTTCAGCCGGTTCACGTCGCCCGCTTCGAAATGGCGCCAGCGGCTGTGGTAAGGAATGGTGTCCCAGGGATAGCGTTCGCGCGTCACCTCCGCCACCGTGCGGGCCGTGTCTTCGAGCGCGGCCTCGTCGCCGATGGTGAACCACTGCGATTCGCCGCGGCGCGCGCGGGTCAGCAATGCGGCCGCGCGTATGCGCACCGCGCGGGTCGTGCGCAGAAAGGCCGCAGCGCCCGCCGGATGAGTGGTGTCGGTCACGAATTCGAGCGCCGGGTCCACGTGGCCGTCGGCATCGGCATGGCGCACGGCCGCGTTCGAGGTGGGGCGATCGGGATCGAGCCCATAGTTGTCCTTGCTCATTGATCCAGCTTCCGGCCCTTGGCCTTCTTGAGTTCCTCGGCGTCCGGCACCACGCCAGGCGTGAAGTAGCCGGCCGCCATCTTGGCGTCCATCTCGACGCGGGCGTCGGCCGGGATCAGTTCGTCGGGGATGTTCACGCGCGTGCCGATCTCGATGCCAGAGCCGGTGATGGCGTCGAACTTCATGTTGCTCATCGATACCAGCCGATGGATCTTGCGGATGCCGAGCCAGTGGAACACGTCGGGCATCAGCTCCTGGAAGCGCATGTCCTGTACGCCGGCCACGCACTCGGTGCGCGCGAAATACTGGTCGGCGGTGTCGCCGCCCACCTGGCGCTTGCGTGCGTTGTAGACCAGGAACTTGGTCACTTCGCCGAGAGCTCGGCCTTCCTTGCGCGAGTAGGCGATCAGCCCGACGCCGCCGCGCTGTGCGCCGCGTATGCACTCCTCGATCGCATGCGTGAGGTAGGGCCGGCAGGTGCAGATGTCGGAGCCGAACACGTCGGAGCCGTTGCACTCGTCGTGGATGCGCGCCGTGAGTTCGACATCCGGGTTGGCCAGGTCGCGCGCATTGCCGAAGATGTAGATGGTCTGGCCGCCGATGGGCGGCAGGAACACCTCGAGGTCGGAGCGCGTCACCAGCTCGGGGTACATGCCGCCGGTTTCTTCGAAGAGCACGCGGCGCAGGTCGGTCTCGGAGCAGCCGAAGCGTCTGGCCACCTCGGGCAGGTACCAGACCGGCTCGATCGCCGCCTTGGTGACCATCGCCGCGCCGCCGGGTGTGAGGAACTTGCCGTCGGCCTTCAGGCGGCCGGTCTGCAGCGCCTCGATCACCTCGGGCAGGATCACGTGCGCCTTGGTGATGGCGATGGTGGGGCGGATGTCGTAGCCGGCCGCCAGCTCGGTGGCAAAGGCCTCGGCCACCACCGCGCCCCAGGGATCGAGCGAGACAATGCGGCCGGGCTCGCTCCACTGCGGATAGGGGCCGATCACGTCGGTCGGCGCTGTATTGGTCAGGTCGGCCTTGTGCTCTCGCTTGAGCGCACCGGCCGCGACGGCCAGCGCGCGGTAGACGCTGTAGGAGCCGCTGTGCGTGCCGATCACGTTGCGGTGCGCGCGCTTGGTCGTGGTGCCGACCACCGGGCCGCGCTCGGCGGCGGTGGCGGCGCCCCACTGGATCGGCAGGGCGCCGAAGCCGCCCGCGTGCGAGGTCAGGCGGATGTGGGGCCGCTGGGACGGTACGGAAGAGGGCTCGGGATTCGCGGAAAGAGACGGCGTGGAAGGAGTCGGAACGGTGTCAACGGACATTGCAGGCCCTCAAAAAACACAATGTAGCGAGGGCTTCTGCGACTGGCAAGCCGCTGGCCCGGCGCCGGGCCGCCCCAAGCCGGGCTGCACCCCCTTGGGGGCAGCGACCACACGAAGTGAGGGAGCGTGGGGCTTAGCTGATGCGCAGCAGGCGGTCGATTGACAAGGTGCCGCCTCCGCGACCGACCAGGTAGAGCAGCAGCGCGGCCCACGAAAGATGCGTGGGCCAGGCGTCCGGATAGACCAAGACCTGGATCACCAGCGTCATGCCCAGCAACGCCAGGGCCGACAGCCGCATGAACAGGCCCAGCACCAGCAGCACCGGAAACAGATGCTCCGCATAGGCCGCGAGGTGCGCCGCGATCTCGGGCGGCACCAGCGGCAGCTTGTACTCGGTGCGGAACAGTTCGTAGGCGCTGTCGGTCAGCGTGAGGAAGCCCGTGACCTTGGTGCGGCCCGACAGAAAGAAGATCGCGGCGATGCTCATGCGCGCGGCCAGTGCCAGCAGGTCGTGCGGCACGATGCGCGTGAGCCACGAGGCCAGCAGGTTCCAGTGTGCGCGAAGGCCGTGCCCGTCGCTCGAGGCCAGGGCGTTGGAGGCTGTAGCGTTCGAGTTCATGGTGCTCTTTCGATGAAGGCGCCCGCGCGCAGCAGGCTTTCGAGCAGGGCGGCAAGGTCGGCATCGGGATCGATGGCCAGGGCGCGTTCGGCCGCCTCGGCCAGCGGCAGACCGGCGGCGCAGGCATCGAGAAAGGCGCAGCCTGCTTGGGGAATCGCGCGCCAGACCACGGTGTCGGCGGGACGCGTGAGCAACGCGCCTTCGCCTTGCCAGACGAGCTCTTCTTCATCGTCGGCGGGAGTGCGGTTGCGCGCCCAGATGCTGTAGACCGGCTGCTCGTCGAACCAGGCCCAGCGCGCCGCCGGATGGGGCTTGAGCACCAGGGTCGCGAGCAGTTCCGGTGTGCAGCGGGCAAGCCATGCGGCATCGAGCACGGGCGCATCCTGCGCGGCATGGGCTTCGCACGACAAGGCGTCGAGCCGTGCCGCGCCGGGCAGATAGGTCAGTTCGGCGGCCGGCTCGAAGCCCTGCAGGAAGGCGGCGAAGCCGCTTCCGTAGTTCAGCAACCGGCCGTCGCGCGGCGCCTCGGCCGCCACATGCAGCGCCGCGGCGGCACGAAACCATTCGCTGCCCACCAGCCGCGCCACCACGGGCAAGTTGGCTTCGAGCGCGTCGATGCAGCCCTTCATCACGGTGTTGCGATAGACCGCGAAGGCAGGTTGCGCCGCGAGCTGTTGCACCACCGGATCCGCGACGTCCTGCGGCGCGAACAAGGCCTTGGCGAAGGCGTCCTGGAACTGTGCGAGTGAGGTGCTCATGCCACGGTCTCCTGCGCGATGCGGCGCAGTTCGGCGTCGGCTTGCGACCGCTCGCCCATCAGTTCATCGAAGGCCGGCACATTGCCGTCGCGTTCGATCAGCGTGGGGCGGGCGCCCGCGCGCTCGATGAAACGGCGATAGAGGCCCCAGACCTCCGGCGCGATCGGTGCATCGTGCGAGTCGATCAAGAGCGCCTCGCCCAGCGTCGGATCGAGCGCATGGCCCGCGAGATGGATCTCGCTGACCAGCTCGTGCGGAAAACGGTCCAGCCAGTCCGCGGCCGAGAAGCCCAGGTTGCACGCCGACACGTGCGCGTTGTTGATGTCGAGCAGCAGCGTGCAGCCGGTGCGCCGCGCGAGTTCGGCAAGGAAGTCGATCTCGTCCCACGCGTGCCCTTCGAAGCGCAGATAGTGAGACGGGTTCTCGATCGCGATGGCGGTGTTCAGCGCGTCCTGCGTGCGCGCGATGTTGGCGGCAATGCGATGCAGCGCTTCGGTGCTGCGCGGAAAGGGCAGCAGGTCGGGAAAGTGCCGGCCCTTCCAGGCCGACCATGCGAGGTGTTCGGAGATCAATGCAGGCTGGATGCGCTGCGCCAGCGCCGTCAGCCGCTGGAGGTGCGCGGCATCGGGCTCGGCATCGCCCGCGAGCGAGAGCGAGACCCCGTGCAGCGACACCGGATGGCGCTCGCGGATCGCTTCCAGCCATTGCAGCCGCGGCCCGCCCGCCACCATGTAGTTCTCGGGGTGCACCTCGAACCACAGCCCTTCGACCTGCGACGACAGCGCGGCGTCATAGTGCTCGGGCTTGAGGCCGAGGCCTGCGGTGAGCGAGCTGGACATGATGGCGGCAGGGCAATCGATCAGGACTTGATCGGCGTCAGCGAGCCCGTGCCCTTCGGCGTCTTGATGGTCACGCAGGTGCCGGCCGGCGCGTTCTTCCAGGCGTTGCCCTGGTAGTCGACCTTGGAGGTGCCTGCACAGGTGGTGCCGGGGCCGGCGGCGCAGTCGTTCTTGCCGGCCATCGAGACGCCGTAGCACTTCTCCATCGCGGCCGTCTTGTCGGCCATCGGTTTGTCTTGCGCCATGGCGGAGCCGGCGGCGAGGGCGCCCAGGGCGAGGGCGGTGATAGCGAGAGGGCGAGTGATCATGGAATGAGCTCCAGTGGTTGAGTGAAGATTTTCAACCGCGCCGCTCGGCGCAGTCGGTTCTACTTCGTGGCCTGCGCGCCCGGGGTTACAGCGCACGGCACAATCCGCCGGATTTCTTTTTTTGGCTGCGCCTGTAACCGGCTTGAGCGAAAGCACGAATGACAAGTGGGAGCCCGATGGCAAAGAGCGAAGCGGAGACGGTGCTGCACGACCTGTTCGTGCGGGGCCTGGACGGCGACGCCCAGGCCTATCACGCGTTTCTGCAGAAGCTCAGCGCACACCTGCGCGCGTTCCTGGGCAGGCGGCTGTTCGGCTGGCCCGACGAAGTGGAAGACCTTGTCCAGGAATGCCTGCTCGCCATGCACAACCAGCGCCACACCTACCAGAGCGACCAGCCGCTGACGGCCTGGGTGCATGCGATCGCGCGCTACAAGATGATCGACCTGCTGCGCGCCAAGGCCAGCCGCGAGGCGCTCAACGATCCGCTGGACGACGAGCTGGCCGTCTTCGCCGAATCGGCCACCGAGGCCAGCGACGCGCGCCGCGACCTGGCGGGCCTGCTCGACACCTTGCCCGACCGGCATCGCCTGCCGATCGTGCACGTCAAGCTCGAAGGCCTGTCGGTGGCCGAGGCGGCGCGCAAGACCGGCATGTCGGAATCGGCGGTCAAGGTCGGCATCCACCGCGGGCTCAAGGCGCTGGCGCTGAAGATCGGAAAGTCCTCATCATGAAAACAGACGAGCTCGTTGCCCTGCTGGCGCGCGAAGCACCACCGGTGCCGCGGCATGCGGCCGCACGGCGCCTCACGATTGCGCTCTTGGCCGGCGTGCCGCTGTCGATCGCGTGGATGGTCATCGAGTACGGCGTGCGGCGCGACCTGGTGCAGACCATGTTCTGGCCGATGTTCTGGGTCAAGCTGGCTTTTCCGCTGTGCATCGCCATTGCGGGCTTCGTGGTGGTGCAGCGCCTTGCGCGCCCCGGTGCGCGGGTCCGCGCCGCATGGCTGGGCCTGGCGCTGCCGGTGCTGGCGCTGTGGGTGATGGGGTTCGCGGCCTGGTTTCTCGCGCCTGCGGACGAGCGCACGGCCTTGCTCTGGGGCCAGACCTGGCGCACTTGCGCCTTCAATATCGCCGCGATCTCGGTGCCGGTGTTCGTGGCCTCGCTGGTCGCACTGAAGAGCCTGGCACCGACGCAACCGGCACTGGCCGGTGCTGCGGCCGGCGCCATGTCAGCGGGGGTGGGGGCGGCGATCTATGCCTTGCACTGCCAGGAACTGGCGGCGCCGTTCCTGGCGATCTGGTATGTGGCGGGGATGGTGTTGCCTGTGGTGGCGGGGGCGGCTGTTGGGCATCGGCTGCTGCGATGGTGAACTCACCTCTTGCATAGGCCGAGCACCCACTCCTGCTCCGTGCAGACACGCCCTTGGGGTTGCTGCACGGCCCAGGCCGGCGCACCGGCCGCTGCCTGACCGGCGATGCAGGCGCGCATGCGCTTTTCCATCGGCGCGTAGTAGCGCCATCCCTGGCTGAGGGCAGGAAGCTCCAGGCGCACTTGCTTCCACTTGGGATGCCCATTGGCCTGGAGCTTGTCGAAGTTCTTGCAAAGCGACTCGGCAAAACGGCCGAGGTTTCCGACCGTCGACTGCAAGCCGTAGTCATAGGTGACCAGGTAGGCCTTCACGGTGAGGGTGGGAATGTCGGCCGTGAGCCATGTGGAGTAGCTCGCGGCGCGTATGGTCGCGGGAAAGTAGGTCTTCTTCGCACGCGCTGTTTCCGGCGCCGCGTCCTCCAGCTTCAGGATCTTGATGTAGTTGCGCGCCTCGGGCTTCATGTCCGAGAACAGCTTGGCCGGCTGTCCGGCAACGATGATGGCGACGTCGATCGATTTGTCGACGGTGAGCTTGGCGAGCGCCTCCTCGTTGCTCAGATACTGCGCGTTGGCAGCCGGTATCTGCTCGCCGAACATCAGCTGGTATAGCGTTCTCGAGGTGAGCGCCGTACCGCTGCCGAGCGCTCCGACTGCAATCTTCTTGTTCTTGATCTCGTGGATGGAGCTCAGCGGCGAATCGGCACGGGCGACGAAATAGATCTCCTCATCGTAGAGCGGCATGATGAGCCGCAGCGGACGGATGATGTTGCCCGCGTCGGCGTTTCCGGCCTTCGCCTCGTCCAGGAAGGCCTGGTAGACGTCGGACTGCACCAGGGCCAGCTTGACCCCCGGCTCGAAGCGCATGCGCTGAACGTTCTCCGCCGAACCCTTGGACTCCATGACCTCGAGCTCGATGCCGGCGGGCTCGGCGACCCACTTGGCAAGGTCGCGGCCGATCTGGATGTAGGTGCCGGTTTTCGATGCGGTGACTATCTTGTACTGCGCCCTGTGCTGCGCGGCGGCCGAGGACAGGAGGGCCATTGCTATCAGGCCCGTCAGGATTGATCTGATTGGCATTGCTGGCTCCAGTGAAGAGTCGTCATGGTAGTCCTGTCGGGCGATTAGCGGTACTCCGCGCTGCCCGCGCATCTCATCTCATCTCTCGCACAGAGCCAGTGCCGCAAGCGCGGCATCGCACTCGGTCTTCTGGGGGGCCGTCACGCCGCTCACCGGCGCGGGGACGGCGATTGGCGGCACTTCAGCTGCCGGCGGCGCTGGGCCAGGGGCCGGAGCAGGGGCCGGATCGCTAAGCCCGAGCGCCTTGGCCGCCCTAAGGGTGGCATCACGCAGCTGTTCACGCTTGGCCGTTTGCTCCCGCACGCGCTGATCGAGCTCGTCCTTCAACGCCCGCACGTCCGGATGATCCGGATGCGCGGCGGCCAGGGGGACCAGCGCGCGCTCCGCGGCTGTGAGGTCGCCGCGGCTCAAGGCGCTCTGCGCTTGCGCCAGTTTCGCCGTGAACTCTTGCAACCTGTCCGTCTCGTTCTGCTTGTCGAAATAGAGATAACCCAGAGCCAGGGCGAGCACAGCCAGAACCAGCGCCGCTGCCGTGCCCGTTGCCGAGCGCTTGAGGGCAGCGCCGGAAGGCGGCGCCACGGCAATCTGCGCGGGCAGCTCCTCTTGCCATCCAAGCCGGGCGGGGACGATGCGCGCAAGCTCGGAGCTCACATCCTCTTGGGTCTCATTGACAGGGGTTTCAAGCTCAGGCTCGAGGGCGGCCTCTGCCGCATCGGCGCCAAACGTGACGGACGCATCCTCGCCGCAGTACGGACAAAACTTGACCCGCCCATGCAACAGCGCAGCGCAGCGCTGGCAAGGCGCCGAGAGGTCCAGGTCCGATTTGGCCAAGCCCGGTTGGACGAGACGGCTCATGAGTCGATCCGCCAGCCCGGCGAGCGGCGCTTGTCGGGGTGATAGAGATACAGGTGGCCCGAATAGACGAACGGTCGCGTCGCCCACGGCCTGGGCATTCTGTCGACCCAGAACTGCACGTCATGCTCGCCGCGCAATTCGAAGGTGGTGGTGTACGTCTCGTTCGATGCGAAAAGGTCATCCACCGAGCGGGTATTCGACACGCGCGCACACAGCAGGGTCGATGCTGAAGTCGATGCCAGCAACGGGAAGATCACTTCGTCGGCGCTGGCAACAGGACTGTCGTCTTCGGGATCCAACCAGGGATCGCCCCGCAGGCGTGTCTCAAGCTGAAAACACGCGGCCCCGGTGCAGAGCCGCGGTGAACTTGCCGGTCTGATTTCCGGTTCGCTGAGTCCCAGTTGAACAAAGACGATTTGCCCTCCCTGCTCGTCCTGCAGCAAGCACTGCTGCCATAGATGGCCGCTGTCGGAAAGGTAGGGGCTGCCCAGATCGAAGCGGGGCGTGATGCCAGACGCCCATGGCAGAAAGGACGTTTCGAGCGCGGTGCCGCTGCCGCGCTTGACGATCAGTTGGCCCATCGCGGTCATCCAGATGATCTGCCGGCGATCAGCCAGCGGGCGAAACCATGCCGCTGTCGCGGTCGCGGCAGCGACTTTCGGCCCATGGACACGGCGAAGAGCACTGCCCTTTGGATTCAACGCGTAAACGCCGAGTTTTCTGTCTTCTTCCAGCATGGGCACATAGACCCTGCCTTTCCACATGACCGGCGCGCCTGCGCAGCGTCTGCCCACGAGCTGCGATTCGTAGGTCCGGGCCACAGGATTGACGGTCACGATGGCCAGCCCGTCCTCGGTAGGCATGAACAGCTTGGTGGATCCTTGCGGGTCCTTCACCACCATGCCCCAGGCGTGGTCGTCGAGAGAGCTCTCGACGAGTATCTCCGCTCCTCTGGGGTAGACCTCCAGCCAGCACTCCGAGTGCGGCAGCCAGTGATAGATGAGTCCCCGCGAAGCGTCGAGGGCGAACAATCCGGACTCGCATGCATGGCACGTGCTCACAAGGAACTGGTAGTTTCCCGCAGGCGGCATCCCCAGATGGCGGTCCGGCAGAGACTCGACGCTCAGCGTTGGCCGCAGCGCCAGGCGAACGGCTGTCTGTCCCAGCCCTTGCGGCTGGTCGGCAGCGGAACCATCGCCGCCGAAAGGCGGCAGCCACGTATCCAGATGGGCGATAGGCGGTTCAGGCAGCGCTCTACCGGTGATGGGAGAAAACTTGAACGCCCCGGGGTAGAGTGCGACCGGCTTGGCCCCCCGATCCGCCTCATCGAAGCTGACGCGCGCCCCGACCAGCGTCGCCAGGTCGAGCGGGTTGTACGCTGCCGGGGCTGCACCCAGCCCGCGGTAGTCGGCGAGACCAAAAGCACCCGTCGTCGGATTGCGCGACCAGACCTGATCGCCCAGCTCCCAACGCTCGTTCTGATGAGACGTCGTCAGCGACGTGGACATTCATCCAGTGTGCGGCCGGATATGGCCGTTGCTGATGAGGGAATCCCCGCCCTGGACGGGAGAGTGTCAACTCACCGCTGCCGTCATCAGCGACGCGTCTTCGCGCCGAAAATCCCACCCAGTACCCCGCGCAGGATCTCCTTGCCGACGGTGGTGCCCATGGTCCGCACCGCCGACTTGGCCATCGTCTGCGCAAGCCCATCGCGCTTGCCGCCGCGCGGGCCCGTGGAGCCGAACAGGATCTCGTTCAGCCCACCCATCAGCCCACCCGATTCCTCCGCCGCTGCAGCGCCAGGCTTGCCTTTGATAGCCGGCGCGTCAGGCGCCGTCTCGGCCCGTCCCTTGAGCTTTTCGTACGCCGACTCGCGGTCTACGGCCTTCTCATAAACCCCGGCCACCAGCGAGTTCGCAATCAACGCCTGCCGCTGCGCAGCAGTGATCGGCCCGATCTGGCTCCCCGGCGGCAGCACATACACACGCTCGGTGATCGTCGGCCGCCCCTTGCCGTCGAGAAAACTCACCAGCGCCTCCCCAACCGCCAGCTCCGTGATCGCCGTCTCGATATCCAACCCCGGCTTCTGCCGCATCGTCGTGGCTGTCGCCTTCACGGCCTTCTGATCCCGCGGCGTAAAGGCCCGCAGCGCGTGCTGCACGCGATTGCCCAACTGCGCCAGCACCGTATCCGGAATGTCCAGCGGGTTCTGCGTCACGAAGAACACGCCCACGCCCTTGGAGCGCACCAGTCGCACCACGAGCTCGATGCGTTCGACCAGGGCCTTGGGCGCCTCGTTGAAGAGCAAATGGGCCTCGTCGAAGAAGAACACCAGCTTGGGCTGCTCCGGGTCGCCGATCTCGGGCAGTTGCTCGAACAGCTCCGACAGCAGCCACAAGAGGAAGGTGGCGTAGAGCCGCGGCGAGTTCATCAGCTTGTCGGCGGCGAGGATGTTGACCACGCCCCTGCCGTCCGCGGTCTGCATGAAGTCCGCGATGTTGAGCATCGGCTCGCCGAAGAACTTGTCGCCGCCCTGGCTCTCGATCTGCAGTAGGCCGCGCTGGATCGCGCCCACGCTGGCGGCGCTGATGTTGCCGTATTCGGTGGTGAACTGGCTCGCGTTCTCGCCCACGTGCTGCAGCATGGCGCGCAGGTCCTTCAGGTCGAGCAGCAGCAGGCCGTTGTCGTCCGCGATCTTGAACACCAGGTTCAGCACGCCGGCCTGGGTTTCGTTGAGGTTGAGCATGCGGCCCAAGAGCAGCGGGCCCATGTCGGAGACGGTGGCGCGCACCGGGTGGCCCTGTTCGCCGAACACGTCCCACAGCGTGACGGGGCAGGCGAGGGGCTGGGGCAGCTCGATGCCGCGTTCCTTGAGGGTGGCGGCCATCTTCTCGCCGATGCTGCCTTGCTGGCTGGCGCCGGTCAGGTCGCCCTTGACGTCGGCCATGAACACCGGCACGCCGATGTTCGAAAGCTGTTCGGCAATGGTCTGCAAGGTGACGGTTTTGCCGGTGCCGGTGGCGCCGGTGATCAGGCCGTGGCGGTTGGTCAGGCCCGGCAGCAGGGCGCATTCGATGGTGTCGTGGCGGGCGATCAGAAGGGGGTCGGCCATGGGTGCTCCCGGTCAGTGGTACGCAGCGGAGTCTATCGAAGCGGCCTCCTATAATTCGCACCCCGTGCGATAGTTCATTCAAAAGTTCTCGGAGTTTGATTTGTCATCGACCCAGCCCCCTATTTCCGCCGTCGGCGATGCGCCCGAACAGTCAGCCCTCGAGAACGAGCTGGCTGTTCTTCTTGTGGAGTCGCTCAATCTCGAGATCGCACCCTCCGAGATCGTGCCCACGGCGCCGCTGTACGGGGAAGGCCTGGGGCTCGATTCGATCGACATCCTCGAAGTCGCGCTCGAGGTCTCGCGCAAGTACGGCTTCCAGCTGCGCTCCGATGACGAGCGCAATCAGCAAATCTTCCAGTCGCTGCGCAGTCTTGCGGCCCACGTCGCGCAGAATCGCGGCGCTTCCTGATCCATGTCTCGATGGCGCATGGCGCTCCTGCTGCTCGCGGGGGTGGCCTATGCCGGCGTTTCCCATTGGATGATGCTGTACCACGCCGCCGCGCCCTGGGCGGTGGGGGTGCTGCTCGCACCGCTGTGGCTGGCAGCGCTGGGCCTGGCCGGTAGCCGCTTCGGCGCCTGGGGCCTGGCAGTGGCCGGCGCGGCCGGTGTGATCGGCTTCGCGCTGGTGCTGCGCGGCGAGGCGGGGGACCCCAATCGGCTCTATGTGTTGCAGCACGCGGGCATCAACGCCTTGCTGTGCGGATGGTTCGGCAGCACGCTGCGCGGCGACCGCCTGTCGCTGATCGGCCAGTTCGCCGAGCGCATCCATCCGCTGTCGCCGGCCATGCGTGCCTACACCGCGCGCGTGACCTGTGTCTGGACCGCCTATTTCGCGCTCATGACCGTGGCCTCGATCGCGGTCTATGCCTTCCTGCCCTTCGCCGCCTGGTCGGTGCTGGCCAATCTGCTCACCCCTCTGATGGTGGCGGGGCTGTTCCTGGGCGAGTACCTTCTGCGCTATCGGCTGCATCCCGAATTCGAGCGCACCCGCCTGATCGACACGGTGCGCGCGTTCTACGGTGCGCCGGTCGATACCCACACCCGGCGATGAATCCGATTCCGCTTCTTTCCGATCGCGATCCTGAAGCGCCGCTCGCTTGGCGTCACGGCGTGCCGGTGAGCGCGCGCCAGTTCCTGGCCGACGTCGCGCGCTTTGCACCCGAGCTGGAGGCCGGCGGCCCGGTGATCAACCTCTGCGTCGACCGCTATGCCTTCGCGGTCAGCCTGGCGGCCGCACTGGTGCGCGGCGAGACCAGCCTGCTGCCGCCCGATGCACGGCCCGACACGCTGGCGCGCCTCGTCGAGGCCGGCGGCCACACCTTCGCCATCGTGGACGCGCAACAGGCCGAGACGCCGGGCATGCCGCGCATCCTGATCGAGAACCGCGCGCCCGTCGCCGACGCGGGCGATCGGCCTGTGCCCGAGATCGCGAGCGACCTGCATGCCGTCAGCCTGCTGACCTCCGGCTCGACCGGCACGCCACAGCCGCATGCCAAGTCGTGGCAGACGCTGGTGGGCGACGTGGCCGCGGCGGTCGATCGCTTGTCCGGCCTGCTCGGGCGCCCCTCGCTGGCCGGCCTCACGCTGGTGGCGACGGTGCCGGTGCAGCACAGCTACGGCCTCGAATCCTCGGTGCTGCTGGCCATGCTGGGCGGTGCCGCTTTCGATAGCGGACGGCCCTTCTTCCCGGCCGATGTCGCGGCGGCGCTGGCCTCGGTGCCGCAGCCGCGCGCGCTGGTGACCACGCCTTTCCATCTCAAGACCCTGCTGCTCTCGGGCGTGGCGCTGCCGCCGGTGGACCTGATTCTCTCGGCCACCGCGCCGCTCTCGCCGCAGCTCGCGGCCCAGGCCGAAGAGGCCACGGGCGGCATGCTGATCGAGATCTACGGCAGCACCGAATCGGGCCAGGTCGCGACGCGGCGGCCCACCCAGAGCGAGGTCTGGGAGACCTTCGGCCAGATCCGCGTGCATGCCGAGCACGACGCCGAGGGCGGCGAGCGCTTCATCTTCGAAGGCGATTTCATCCCCGAGCCGACGCCGCTGGCCGACGTGCTGGAGCTGGTCGACGATCGCCGCTTCCGCCTGCTGGGCCGCGCCAACGACCTGATCCACGTAGCTGGCCGGCGCAGCTCGCTGGGCTACCTCAATCACCATCTCAACAGCATCCCGGGGGTCGTGGACGGTGCCTTCTGGCTGCCCGACGACGTGACCGACGGTGTGGTGCGGCCGGTGGCTTTCGTGGTGGCGCCGGCGCTCGATGCGCACGCGATCATCGCGGCGCTGCGCGAACGGCTGGAAGCGGTGTTCGTGCCGCGCCGCGTGGTGCACGTCACGGCCTTTCCGCGCGAGGGGACGGGCAAGCTCACCGCCAGGGCACTGCGCGAGTTCGCGCTGGCGCAGCTCGCCTCCGACGGCACGCCGGTGCAGCTTACGCACGAGGTGCCGGCGGACCATCCGGCTTTCGCGGGTCATTTCCCGGGCCAGCCCTTGCTGCCCGGTGCGCTGCTGCTGTCGGAAGTGCTCGAAGCCGTGCAGGGCGTGCCCGCGCTGGCGGCCCGGCTCGGTGCACAGCCGACGCTGGCGGCGGCCAAGTTCCTCGCGCCGGTGCGCCCGGGCAGCACGCTCGTGATCGACCTCATTCCCGAAACCGGCGCCTCGCGCGGGCTGCGCTTCGAGGCGCACTCTTCCGGGGTGACGGTGGCGAGCGGGCGCTGGACGCCGGGCAGCACGGCATGAGCAGCATTCCGCCCGAGGCCGGCGACGCGAAGCCGCGCCAGGCCGACTGGTCACGCATGCCCGAGCGCAGCAACATGCTGGCGTTGCGCGTGATCTGCTGGATCGCCATCAAATGCGGGCGGCCGTTGGCGCGTCTCATCCTGCATCCGATCAGCCTCTACTTCCTGCTGTTTTCGCCGGCGCAGCGGCGCCACATCAAGCGCTACTTGTTCCGGGCGATCGGCCCGAATGCCGGTTGGGTCGATGGCTATCGGCTGCTCCATGCCTTTGCTTCAACGGTGCTCGATCGCATCTATTTGCTGCGCGGCCGCCTGGACCTGTTCGACATCCGGGTCTATGGCAATCTGCCGGTCGAAGCCGAAGCGCACGCGGGGCGGGGCGCCTTCCTGCTGGGGGCGCACATCGGCAGCTTCGAGGCGATGGGCGCCTGCAAGCAGCAGAGCCAAAACCCCGAAGACCTGCGGCTCGCGATGTTGATGTACCAAGACAACGCACAGCAGATCACCACGGTGCTCGACGCGATCAGCCTGCCCGGCCTGCGGCCCCACATCATCGCCCTGGGCCGGCCGCATTCGATGCTCGCGCTGCGCGACTGGCTCGACGGCGGCGGCCTCGCGGGCCTCCTGGCCGATCGCACGCTGGCGGGTCCGGACGAGGCGGGCCAGCAACGCGGCAACAGCATCGAGCTGCCTTTTCTCGGGCAGCCGGCGCTCATCAACGATGGCCCGTTCCGGCTGGCCGCGCTGCTGCGTCGCAAGGTGTTCTTCATGGCCGGGCTCTATGTCGGAGGGGCGCGCTACGATGTCCGCTTCGAGCCGCTGGCCGACTTCAGCGAGCGCATATCCGACCCGGCGGAGCGGGAACGCCGCATCCACGCCGCGCTCGAAACTTATGTGGCACGGCTCGAGGCCTTGTGCCGTGCCTATCCCTACAACTGGTTCAATTTTCATGACTTCTGGCTCGAAGATTCGGCTTGAGCGCTGGGGCAGGGGACTGCTGGCGGTGCTGGCTTTTTCCGCATCATCCGCCTGGGCCCTCGACCTTCCTGAACTGATGGGCCTCCTCGCCAAGCAGAAGAGCGGCGAGGCGCGCTTCACCGAGCAGCGCTTCGTGCGCGGCCTCGAAGGCCCGCTGGACGCCAGCGGCACGCTGAGCTTCCAGGCACCCGACCGGCTGACGCGGCGCACGCTCACGCCACGCCCCGAGACCATGGCGGTCGACGGCAACACGCTGACCTTGTCGCGCGGCGGACGCACGCGCACCATGACGCTCGACAGCATGCCCGAGCTGCTCGGCATGGTCGAAGCCATGCGCGGCACCTTGAGCGGCAATACCCAAAGCCTCGCGCGCTACTTCCGCACCTCGGTCTCCGGCACCCCCGACAAGTGGACGCTGGACCTCGTGCCCATCGATGAGAAGCTCGCGGCCCAGGTGCGCACGCTGCGCCTGAGCGGGCGCGCGGGCGAAGTGCTCGGCATCGAGATGGAGTTCATCGGCGGCGACCGCTCGGTGATGAGCATCACACCCACGCGCACCGCGCCGTGACGCGCCACGCTGCCGCACCCGGCCGGCGGCGCATCGCGCTGGTGCTCGGCATCTGGCTGCTGGCGCTCGCGGCGGGCGTCGCGCTGATCGCGCGCACGCATTTCAGCGCCGACCTCTCGGCCTTCCTGCCCGAAAGCCCCGACGAGCGGCAGCGCGTCTTGATCGAGCAGGTGCAAAGCGGGATCGCATCGCGCACGCTCTTCATCGGCATCGAGGGCGGCAAGGATGCCGCGCAACGCGCCGAGGTGTCGCGCGCCGTGGCCGCGGCGATGCGCGAGAGCGAGCTCTTCGACCAGGTGCAGAACGGCGACACCAGCGACTGGAAGGAGTCCGGCACCTGGCTCTTCGACAACCGCTACCGGCTGGCGCCCGACGTGAGGCCCGAGCGCTTCACCGCCGCCGGCTTGCGAGATGCGATCGTCGACACCTTGTCGCTGCTCGGCACGCCGGCCGGCAACATCACCAAGCCGTTGCTGGAGCGCGACCCCACGGGCGAGACGCAGCGCATCGCCGAAGGCCTGATCCCCGCGAGCTCGCCGCGCAGCGAACACGGCGTCTGGGCCTCGCGCCGCGCGCCGCGCGCACTGATCCTGGCGACCACGCATGCGGCCGGCAGCGACCTGGACGCGCAGGCGCTCGCGGTCGAGCGCGTGCGCAGCGCCTTCGAGGCCGCCACGCGCGAAATGGGCAGCGCCGGCCCGCGGCTGCAGATGAGCGGCGCGCCGGTGTTCTCGGTGCAGAGCCGCGACCAGATCAAGGGCGAGGCGATCAAGCTCGCCACCGTCGGCGGCATCGTCATGGGCGTGTTGCTGTTGCTGGCCTTTGCCTCGCCGCGCGCGCTGGTGATCGCGGTACTGCCGGTCGCGACCGGCGTGGTGGGCGGCACGGCGGCGGTCAGCCTGTGGTTCGGCGAAGTGCACGGGCTCACGATGGGCTTCGGCAGCACGCTGATCGGCGAGACCGTCGACTACGCGATCTACTACCTGATCCAGGCGCGCGGCGCGGCAGTGCCGGGCACCGGCTGGCAACGCTGGCGCGACATCCATTGGCCCACCGTGCGGCTGGGCCTGCTGACCTCGGTCTGCGGCTTCGCGGCGCTGGTGTTCTCGGGCTTCCCCGGGCTCGCACAGCTCGGCGTGTTCTCGCTGGCCGGCCTGATCGCCGCAGCGCTCGTCGCGCGCCACGTGCTGCCGGTGCTGGCGCCCGACGGTGCGACCGGCATGGGCATGCGGCGCCAGATGGCCCAGGTCGCAGGCGTCATCGTCCGTGCGTTGCCGCGCCTGCGCTACCTGTTCGCGGGCCTGGGCGCGGCCGCACTGGCGCTGGTGCTGTGGCAGGGCGGCCATCTGTGGCGGGCTGAACTCAGCGCCATGAGCCCGGTGCCCAAGGCGGCGCAGCAGCTCGACGAGGAACTGCGTGCCGACATCGGCGCCAGCGACGGCGGCACGCTGGTCGTGGTCCGCGGCGCCGACGAGCAGGCCACCTTGCGCAACGCCGAGGCCGCAGCCGCGAAGCTCGAAGCGCTGGTGGACCAGGGCGAACTGGCTGGCTTCGAGAGCGTCACGCGCCTGCTGCCCAGCGAGGCCGCGCAGGCCGCGCGCATCGCCAGCCTGCCCGATGCCGCGACGCTGAAGACGCGGCTGGCCGAAGCGACCCAGGGCCTGCCGCTGCCGGCGAGCCGGCTCACGCCTTTCCTCGCCGATGTCGAGAAGGCGCGCTCGCAACCCATGATCCGGCGTGCCGATCTCGAGAACGGGCCGCTGGGCGCCGTGGTCAATGCACTGATGTTCGAGCGGCCGGGCGGCGGCTGGTCGGCGCTGATCTCGCTGCACCCCGGCGAGCGCTTCGATGCAGGGCGCCTCGCGGCGGCGCTGGCGGATGTGCCCGAGGTGCAGGTGGTCAACGTCGGCGACGAGCTGCGCGGTCTCTATCGGCGCTACCTGCACGAGGCCTTCGTGCAGGTGATGCTCGGTGCGCTGGCGGTGGTGGTGCTGCTGGGCGTCTACCTGCGCTCCGGGCGCCGGCTGCTGGCCGTGTGCGAGCCGCTGCTGGTCGCGGTGCTGCTCACGCTCGGCGGCCTGGCGGTGCTGCAGGTGCCGCTGGGCATCCTGCATCTCGTGGGCCTGCTGCTGGTGGTGGCCGTGGGCTCGAACTACGCGCTCTTCTTCGACCAGCTGCGCGAGACCGGCCGCGCCGACGAAGACACGCTGGCTTCGCTGATGCTGGCCAACCTCACGACCGTGGTTTCCTTCACGCTGATCGCGATCTCGGACATTCCCGCGCTGTCGGCGATCGGCCGCGTGGTAGCGCCTGGCGCGCTGCTCGCGCTGCTGCTGTCGGCCGCGTTTGCGCGCGGGCCTGCCGGGGCTTCGGCGGCCCGTCAGTGATGGGAAAATCCTTCCCGATGCCCCAAACTCTTTCTGCTCCCGAGTCCTGGCCCTGGCCGCCGATCATTCGCGCCAGCGTCGGCTTGCATCTGCTCGCCATCGCGGCCGGTGTGCTGGTGCCGGGGGCGGCGCCGTGGGCCATCGGCGCGATCGTGCTCAACCATGTGCTGATCACCGCCGCAGGGCTCACGCCTCGCAGCAGCCTGCTGGGCCCGAACGTGACGCGGCTGCCGCAGCCGGCCGTCGCGCGCCGCGAAGTCGCGATCACCATCGACGACGGGCCTGACCCGGAGGTCACGCCGCAGGTGCTGGACCAGCTCGACGCTCATGGCCAGCGCGCCACTTTCTTCTGCATCGCCGAGCGCGTGCTCGAACACCCGGCGCTGGCGCGCGAGATCGTGGCGCGCGGCCACAGCATCCAGAACCACACGGCGCGGCATCGGCACAACTTCTCCTTTCTCGGGCCGCGCGGTTTCGCGGCCGAGATCTCGCGCGCGCAACAGGTGCTGCAGGAAGTGACCGGCGAGCGGCCGACCTGCTTTCGCGCGCCCGCGGGCCTTCGCAATCCTTTTCTTGCGCCGGTGCTGCATCGCATGGGCCTTTCGCTCGTGAGCTGGACGCGCCGCGGATTCGACACGCGCGAGCGCAACGCGGCCACCGTGCTGGCGCGGCTCACGCGCGATCTGCAGGCAGGCGACATCCTGCTGCTCCACGACGGCCATGCGGCGCGCACGGCGGCCGGACGGCCTATCGTGCTCGAGGTATTGCCCCCCCTGTTGGCGCGCATTCATGCGAACGGCTTGCGCGCAGTCACCTTGCCGGAAGCATTGGCCGCATGAGTTCACAGGTATCGACCACCACCGACGCCGCATGGCGCCGATTGCATGAAGCGGCCACTGCGCCGTACAGGAAGGCCGGCAACTTCGCCTGGCATTTCGCGCGCGGCAAGCTGGGGCGCGATCCGGTGTTCCGCGGCCTCGTCGAACGCGGCCTGATCGGCGAGAGCCACCAGCGCGTGGTCGACATCGGCTGCGGCCAGGGACTGTTCGCGAGCCTGCTGTCGGCGATGGCCGCGATGCAGTCGCGAGCGGGCCATTGGCCGCCTGCATGGCCTACGACACCGGCCGCCGCGGAGTACACCGGCATCGAGCTGATGCCCAAGGACGTGGCTCGCGCCGAAAACTCCATCGGCCATCTGCAGCCGGCGCCGCGCTTCGTCTGCGCCGACATGTGCACGGCCGCCATGCCGGCCTGCGACCTGGTCGTGATCCTCGACGTGCTGCACTACGTCGACCACGCCGCGCAGGAGGGCGTGCTGCGGCGCGTGCATGCCGCGCTGCAGCCGGGCGGGCGATTGCTGCTGCGCGTCGGCGACATGGCCAGCCGGCGCGGTTTCGCCATCAGCCAATGGGTGGACCGCACCGTCACGCGCATCCGCGGCCATCGCGTCTCGCCGACCTGGGGCCGGCCGCTGGCGGACTGGACGGCGCTGCTGCAGCGCCTGGGCTTCTCGGTGCAGAGCATGCCGATGAGCGAAGGCACGCCCTTCGCCAACGTGCTGCTGGTGGCCGACCGCAGGGAGGCTGCGTGACCACCGCACCGCAGCAGCTCGACCAGGCCGGCATCGCGAGGCGCATTCCGCACAGCGGCAGCATGTGCCTGCTGGAGCGCCTGGTGTCGTGGGATGCGCAGGCCATCCACTGCACCACCACGACGCATCGGCGCGAGGACAACCCCTTGCGCACGGCCAGCGGGCTGTTGTCGCCGAATGCGATCGAATATGCGGCGCAGGCCATGGCCTTGCACGGCGGCCTGATCGCGGAGGAGGGCAGCGAGCCCTCGGCCGGCTTTTTGGCCAGCGCGCGCAATGTGCGCTTTGCCGCGCAGCGCCTCGACGAGGTCGAAGGCGAACTGCACGTGCATGCGCAGCGCGCCTCGGGCGACGCCAGCCAGATCCTCTACGAATTCGCGGTGAGGGACGCGCAGGGCAGGCCGCTGGCAGAAGGCCGCGCGGTGGTTGTGCTCAATACGCCGCTTGCAACGGGAGCATCCTCATGAGCCTTACCGGTAAACGCGCACTGATCACCGGCGCCAGCGGCGCTCTCGGTGCGGCCATCGCCGAGCGCTTGGCGCGCGACGGCGCCACCGTGCTGCTGCATGCCAACTCGCGGCCCGAGGCGGTCGAGCAGCTCGCGGCCACTATCATCGCCGCGGGCGGCCAGGCCGAATGCCATGTGTTCGACCTGCAGAGCGACGGGGCCTCGCGCGCCGCGTGCGAACGCATGCTGGCCGGCGGGCCGGTGCAGGTGATCGTCAACAACGCCGGCGTGCACGACGATGCGGTGCTGCCGGGCATGAGCGCCGCGCAGTGGCACAAGGTGATCGACGTCTCGCTCAACGGCTTCTTCCGCGTCACGCAGCCCTTGCTGCTGCCGATGCTGCGCACGCGCTGGGGCCGCATCCTCAACATCTCGTCGGTGGCCTCGCTGACGGGCAACCGCGGCCAGGTCAACTACGCGGCCGCCAAGGGCGCGCTCAACAGCGCGACCAAGGCGCTGTCGCTCGAAGTGGCAGCGCGCGGCGTGACCGTCAACGCCATCGCGCCCGGCATCATCGCTTCGCCGATGGCCGACGGCGTGTTCGACAGGGCGATGATCGATCAGCTGGTGCCGGTGAAGCGGGCGGGCAGGCCGGAAGAGGTGGCTGCGCTGGCGGGGTTTCTGGCCAGCGATGAGGCGGCCTACATCACGGGGCAGATCATCTCGATCAATGGCGGGATGATCTGATCAACGCTGAAACGGCGGCGCTCGCCGCAGCCGGCGCAGCAGGAGAACGGGCAAGCGCAGCACGAACTCCAGCATCAGCCGCGTGTGCATCCAGCTCAGCAGCAGGTTGTCTCGCACGTAGTTGAAGTGCGAGACGCCGCCTTCCTCGGCCGTGAGGTACTTGACCGGCGCATCGATGTTGACCGGCTTGACGCCGCGCCACGCGAGGCGCACCACGGCCTCGGTGTCGAAGTCGAAGCGGCGCATCCAGGGCTGGCGCGCCATCACTGCGATCAGCTCCGGCACCGGATAGACGCGAAAGCCGTAGAGCGAATCGCCGATGCCGGCGAACAGGGTTTCGAGCTGGGTCCAGCCGTTCGAGACGCGCCGGCCGCGCACGCGCAGCAGCGGCGCCGAGGCATCGAAGACCGGGCGGCCCAGCACCATGGTTTCGGGCCGGGCCTGTGAGGCTTGCATGAAGGCCGGGATCAGGTCGGCCGGGTGCTGCCCGTCGGAGTCCATGGTGAGCGCATGCGTGTAGCCGGCCTCCTGGGCCGCGCGCAAGCCATGCAGCACGGCCGCGCCCTTGCCCTGGTTCTGCGGCAGCACCCACACGCGCAAGCCGGGGTCGGAGGCGGCCATCCGCTGCAGGCGTTCGCCGGTACCGTCGGTGCTGCCGTCGACCACCACCCAGACCGGGCTCCATTGCGCGCGGGCCGCGCTGACCGTCGAGAACAGGCGCTCGCCCGTGTTGTAGCTGGGAATCAGGACAAGGTGGGTGCGCGAGACGTCTGGCATGCGGGCTGCGCGTCGGAGGCGCGCTGTTCCATGGGGTGGCGAAAGTATTGTTCGATCTCGTGCAGCAGCGCGTCACTGTCCTGCTGCGGCGCAAAGCGTTGCCCGAGCCGGAGCCTGAAGACGATCGGCAGCGGCGGCACGCGCCACAGCGGCCAGCCTTTGCCGAGGTAGGGCGAATCGGTGTCGATGAAGACGGTTTGGATCGGCGCCTGTGCGAGCTTGGCGATCAGCGTGACGCCGGGGCGAAAGGCATTGAGCGGCGGTATCACGGTGCGCGTGCCCTCGGGGAAGATCACCAGCTGGCCGCCGTTCTTGAGATCTTCGACCGCGAGCCGCACCATGGTGCGCGCCGAGTCGTTGCGGATGTAGCGCGCCAGCCGCGCGCCGGCCCCGAGGAAGATGTTGCGCATCAGGTCGGCCTTCATGATGCAGGCGCTGCGCGGCAGGCGCGCCACCAGCAGCAGGGCGTCGAGCATGGTCGGATGGTTGGCGACGAAGATCACGCCGCGCTCGTCGCGCAAGGCGTCGAGGCAGCTCGCGTCGATGCGCATCATGCCGATGGCCGAGGCCGTGGCCCAGAACGAGCGGTAGGCGAAGGCGATGACGCTGCGGCCGAGCGAGCGGCCCACGCGCGCCGGCAGCACCGGGTAGAGCAGCATCGCGACCAGGTTCCAGGCCAGCGAGATGCCGCCCAGCAGCAGGAGCAGGGCGTAGAGTAGCAAGGCGAGCGGAATGAAGAGGATCCAGCGCAGCAGCCGGTTCATCATGGCGTGCTCGCGCTTTCAGGCGCGCAATGAGCCGTTGGCAACCGCATGGGCCTCGATCTCCACCAGCAAGTCCTGGCGGCAGATGTCCGCCTCCAGGTAGACCGCATGGCTCACGGTGTGAGCCTCTGCACCCAGCGTTTCTTCGAGCACCCGGCGCACGATCGGCGCATCGGCGACATGGCGCACGTACACCACGCAATCGAGGGCCGCGAGATCGAAGCGCGTGGTCGCGCGCTCGTTGGCCGCCGCGATCACCGCGCCGAGATTGCGCAGCGTTTCCTGGGTCTGCGCCACCACGTCGCCCAGGTGCACGGTTTCATGGCCGACGATGCTCGCCGTGCCCGAGATGAAGAGCGCCACGTCGCCGCCACCGATCTCGGCCAGCGCCGCGCGCGAGAAGGTCGGCGAGCGCGGGCCGTAGGTCGGCGGATAGCGGTAGGCCGAGACCTGCCGCGGGTTCTCGACCGGCAGCGGCGCGATGCGTCCCGCCAGGAAGCGGATGCACAGCGCGCCCTGGTGGATGCCGAGCGCGCAGGCAGCCGGCGCTCCTTCGAAAGCGGCTTGGCCGGCGTCGAAGAAGGCCTGCTGGCGGCCCAGGTTGAACTGCCGGTAGCGCTCGAGGCCGCCGCCGTCGCCATTGATCTGCGGCAGGTAGTTCCACACGCGCAGCAGGTGGGCGCAGCCCGTCTGCTCGAGCGACTCGAACAGGTCGCGATAGGCCCGTTGGGCGAGGGCGGCCAGGCCCACCTTTTCAGTGGCCTCGTCGAGATCGATGGCGCCCAGCATCCAGTGGCCGTCGCAGCGCCAGCGCACCACGCCGGTGGTGCCGGATTCGATGCGTTCGCTGGCATGCCACACGTCGGCCATGGCGCCCGCTCCCGAAAGAACGCGCGCATTGACCGTGGGCATCCAGGCTAGGTCGTCCGGTGTGCCGTAGCCCAGCGCGCCGAAGGGCGGGTTGCCGGCAGACAGCAGGGCCAGGCTTTGCGACAAGGACAAGCGCTGGACGCGCAGGGGCGGCACCCCGTTGAAATCGCGCGCGCTCACTGGGCCTCGACGATGTTTTCGCCGGCAAGCGGCCCGAGGTCGCGGATGTTGCTGCGTCGCCTGCGCCAGGCTTCCCAGGTGCGGCGCGGATGCCCGGCCGACACCAGGTAGTAGATTGCCTTGAGCACTCGCAGCGAGCGCCAGATCGGCGTCTTGCCGTAGATGTCGCCGGCCAGCAGCGACATGAGTGCTTCCTTTACGCGGAACGGGTTTTGCGGGTACATGAAGAACTCGCGAATGGTCGGGTTCGTGACGCGGAAGATGAACCACGAGAACTCGCGCGGACCCTTGCGCATGTAGCGCTCGAAGCGCTGCCGCGCCGGGGCGGCCTGCGCGGGTCGGTCGAGTGCGGTGGCCACCACCTCCGCGCCTTCGAAGGCGCTGTGCATCGCGAGGTAGACGCCCGAGGAGAACACCGGGTCGACGAAGGTGAAGGCATCGCCCAGCATCAGGTAGCGCTCGCCGCTGCAATGGGTGCTGGTGTACGAATAGTTACCGGTGGCGTAGACCGCGTCGCCGACCAGCGTGGCGTTCTTGAGGCGCGCGGCCAGCTGCGGGCAGCTCGCAATGGTGTCGGCGAAGAAATCCTTGAGCGGCTTGCTGCGCGACTTCAGGTAGTGCGGCCAGCACACGGCGCCGACGCTGGTCGTGCCGTCGGCCAGCGGGATGTACCAGAACCAGCCGTGCGCAAACCAGAAGATCGTGATGTTGCCCTCGAGCTTGCCCGGCAGGCGCTCGGCATTCGTGAAGTGGCCGAAGAGGGCCGAGCTGTTGTGCTTTGGGTTCTTCTGCTTGGCCTTGAACTTGTTCGACAGGAAGGTGTCGCGGCCGGAGGCGTCGATGACGAAGCGTGCGCGCCAGTTGCAGGAGGCGCCGTCGTCCAGCGTGGCCTGGACGGTGGCGCCGTCGTCGTCGAAGCGTACGTCGCGCACCCGGCAGCCTTCGATGGCCTGCGCGCCCTGGGTGGTGGCGTTGCGGAACAGGATCTCGTCCATCTCGGAGCGCCGCACCTGCCAGGCATAGGGCATCGACTTGTCCCAGGCCTCGGCGAATTCGACCATTTGCGCGTGATCGTGATCGGGCGAAACGAATTCGACGCCCCACTTGGGCATGCCGATGCGCTCGAGCTCGTCGCGCAGGCCCAGCTTGTCGAACAGTGCCACGTTGGCCGGCAGGAGCGATTCGCCGATGTGGAAGCGCGGATGGCGCGCCTTCTCGAGCAGCACGACCTTGCGGCCCTGCCGCGCCAGCAGGGCGGCGGCCGTGGAGCCGGCCGGGCCGCCGCCGATCACGAGCACGTCGCAAGTCTGCGGCGAAAGCGCGGCGGGTTCGGCTGTTGTTGTAGGGATGTTCATGCGCTTTGACTGGGATGGATTCCAAGAAGATGCCCGATCGGACGTGGCGCATCAGCGGCGGATTATCCCAAAAAGCATCTATGGTCTCGCTGTAGGACACGGGGCGTTGCGCGCGCCGGACAGTAAACTCGCTACCTGCTTTGAAAACACGAGATAGCGAGATAGAAAGCCATGGCCGGACACAGCAAATGGGCGAACATTCAGCACAGGAAGGGCCGGCAGGACGAGAAGCGCGGCAAGCTCTGGACCCGTGCGATCCGTGAAATCATGGTCGCGGCACGCGCCGGCGGCGGCGATCTGAGCGGCAATCCGCGGCTCAGGCTGGCGGTCGAGAAGGCCAAGGCGGTCAACCTGCCGGCCGACACCGTCAAGCGCAACATCGACAAGGCCACCGGCAACCTCGAAGGCGTCAACTACGAGGAAATCCGCTACGAGGGCTACGGCATCGGCGGCGCCGCGATCATCGTCGACACCATGACCGACAACCGCGTGCGCACCGTCGCCGAGGTGCGCCATGCCTTCTCCAAGCACGGCGGCAACATGGGCACCGAAGGCTCGGTCGCCTTCCAGTTCAAGCACTGCGGCCAGTTCGTCTTTGCGCCCGGCACCAGCGAGGACAAGGTGATGGAAGTGGCGCTCGAAGCGGGCGCGGAGGACGTGGTGACCGACGACGACGGCGCCATCGAGGTGCTGACCGCAGTCGGCGACTTCGAGACGGTCAAGAACGCGCTCGAGACGGCAGGCCTCAAGCCGGAGGTGGCCGAAGTCACGATGCGGGCCGAGAACACCATCGAGCTCACGGGCGAGGACGCCGCGAAGATGCAGAAGCTGCTCGACGTGCTCGAGGACCTGGACGACGTGCAGGATGTCTACCACAACGCAGCGCTCTCCGAATGAGGAAAGCGCCAATGAAAGCCTGCGAATGAAGGTACTGGTGATTGGGGGAGGGGGCCGCGAGCACGCGCTGGCGTGGCGGCTGGCGCAGGCCGCTCGGGTCAGCCGGGTCTATGTGGCGCCGGGCAACGGCGGTACGCGCGCGGATTCGCGCTACGAGTGCATCGATATTTCCGAGCCCGCCGCATTGCGGGCCTGGGCGCTGAAGAAAAAAATCGCATTGACCGTGGTCGGCCCCGAAGCGCCGCTGGCGGCCGGCGTGGTCGACGAATTCCGCGCGCACGGCCTGCGCATCTTCGGGCCCACCAAGGCGGCGGCGCAGCTGGAGAGCTCCAAGGCTTTTTCCAAGGCCTTCATGAAGCGCCACAAGATCCCGACGGCCGAGTACGAGGCCTTCACCGATGCCGCTGAGGCCCACGCCTACGTGGATGCCAAGGGCGCGCCGATCGTGGTCAAGGCCGACGGCCTGGCCGCCGGCAAGGGCGTGGTGGTGGCGATGACGCTCGAGGAAGCGCACGAGGCCATCGACTTCATGCTGGTCGACAACAAGCTCGGCATTTCGCACAACGAGGGTGGTGCGCGCGTCGTCATCGAGGAGTTCCTGCAAGGCGAGGAGGCCAGCTTCATCGTGCTGTGCGACGGCCGCAACGTGACCGCGCTGGCCACAAGCCAGGACCACAAGCGCCTGCAGGACGACGACCAGGGCCCCAACACCGGCGGCATGGGCGCCTATTCGCCGGCGCCGGTGGTCACGGCCGAGGTGCATGCGCGCGCCATGCGCGAGATCATCCTGCCGACCATCCGCGGCATGGAAAAAGACGGCATCCCCTTCACCGGTTTCCTCTACGCGGGTCTCATGATCGATGCCGCGGGCCATCCGAAGACGCTCGAATTCAACTGCCGCATGGGCGACCCCGAGACCCAGCCGATCATGATGCGGCTCAAGTCCGACCTGTTCGAGGTGTTCTGGCACGCCACCGACGGCACGCTTGACCAGATCGAGCTCGACTGGGACCGCCGCGTCGCGCTCGGCGTGGTGATGGCGGCCCACGGCTATCCGCTTTCGCCGCGCAAGGGCGACCGCATCACGGGCATTCCGCCCGAAGCGCCCGATGCAGTGGTGTTCCATGCCGGCACCACGCTCGAGAACGGCGAACTCAAGTCCAGCGGCGGGCGCGTGCTCTGTGTGACCGTGCTGGCCGACAGCGTCAAGCAGGCGCAGCAACGCGCCTATGCGGTCGCGGCGCGCATCCATTTCGACGGCGCGCAATACCGCAAGGACATCGGGCACCGCGCCGTCCACGCGCGCGGTTCGCAAGGCTGATGCGCGAGGATCCACAAGCGGTCGGCGACTACCTGCTGGGTCTGCAGCAACGCATCGTGGCCGCGCTCGAAGCGGCCGATGGCGGTACCTGCGTTCGCGACGAGTGGAAGAAGGAACCGGGCGAGCCGCTGCAGGGCAGCGGCCTGACCTGCATCCTCGAAGACGGCCTGCTGTTCGAGCGCGCCGGCTGCGGCTTCTCGCAGGTACGCGGCCCCAAGCTGCCGCCCTCGGCTACGCAGCACCGGCCGGAGCTCGCCGGCGCGCCTTTCGAGGCGATGGGCGTGTCGCTGGTGTTCCATCCGCGCAACCCCTATGTGCCGACCGTGCACATGAACGTGCGCATGCTGGCCGCGCTGCCGGCAGACGGCGAGCCGGTGTGCTGGTTCGGCGGCGGCATGGACCTCACGCCGTACTACGGTTTCGAAGACGATGCGGTGCATTTCCACCGCACTTGCCGCGACGCGCTGGCGCCCTTCGGCGAGGACAAGTACCCGCGCTTCAAGACCTGGTGCGACGAGTATTTCTTCTTGAAGCACCGCAACGAGCAGCGCGGCATCGGCGGCATCTTCTTCGACGATTTCGCCGAGCTCGGTTTCGAGCAGAGTTTTGCGATGCTGCGCGCGGTCGGCGATGCCTTTCTTCCGGCCTACCTGCCGATCGTCGAGCGGCGCCGCGACATGGCTCACGGCGAGCGCGAACGCGCGTTCCAGCTCTATCGCCGCGGCCGCTACGTCGAGTTCAACCTGGTCTGGGACCGGGGCACGCACTTCGGCCTGCAGTCGGGTGGCCGCACCGAGTCGATCCTGCTGTCGATGCCGCCGCTGGCGAGCTGGGCCTATCGCCGGCAGCCGGAGCCCGGCACGCCCGAGGCCGCGCTCTACAGCGACTTCATCGTGCGACGCGAATGGCTCTGACCGCGCCCCGCGTCGGTGTCTTCGGCGGCGCCTTCGATCCGCCGCACAACGCGCATGTCGCATTGGTCGAGGCCGCGCTGGCGCAGCTGAACCTGGCCGAACTGCGCATCTTCCCGACCGGCGACGCCTGGCACAAGCAGCGGGCGCTGAGTGCGGCCGAGCATCGGCTCGCGATGGCGCGGCTGGCCTTTGGCGGATTCGAGCGCACGGTGGTCGATGCGCGCGAAACGCTGCGCGCGGGGCCCACCTACACCCTCGACACCCTGCGCGAACTGCAGCAGGAGCAGCCCGCCGCCCAGCTGGTGCTGATCATGGGTGCCGACCAGGCCGCTTCGTTGCCGCGATGGCACGGTTGGCAGGAGATTCTGGCTATTGCTATCGTTTCCGTAGCGTATCGCGCAGGCGCCACGGGCTCTGCCGATCCTGTTGGCCCTAGAATCCTGCCTCCCCTCCCGTCCGGTGCGCGCGTCGAAACCCTCGAACTCGCGCCGATGGACATCAGCGCGACCGACATCCGGACCCGCGCTGCGACGCGCGTCGACTTTTCTCGTCTGGTTCCGCCGGCGGTTGCACGCTATATTGACCAACACCATCTCTATCGATCCGCCTGATGAACACTGAAGCCGCCGCCAAGAAAGACACCCAAAAACTCCAGAGAGCCATCATCGACGGCCTCGAGGACGTCAAGGCGCAGGACATCCAGGTATTCGACACCGAGCATCTCTCTCCGCTTTTCGAGCGCGTGATCGTCGCCTCGGGCACCTCCAACCGCCAGACCAAGGCGCTCGCCGCCAGCGTGCGCGATGCGGTGAAGGACGCCGGCTTCGGCAAGCCGCGCGTGGAGGGCGAGGACAACGGCGAATGGATCATCGTGGATTGCGGCGCCGCGGTCGCGCACATCATGCAGCCGGCGATCCGGCAGTACTACCACCTCGAAGAGATCTGGGGCGACAAGCCGGTGCGCACCAAGCTGGGCGCTTCGAAGCCCGCAGCCCCCGCCAGGGCGAGCGAGGAAAAGGCGCCCGCGGCCAAGAACAGCACCTCGCTGCGCCGTTCCAGCGCAGCCAAGACCGCGATCCGCGCGGCCGAACAGGCCGCCAAGCCGAAGAAGCCCGCGGCCAAGAAGACGGCCGCCCGGAAGGCGCCGGTCAAGACCATGGTTGTGAACAAGGCGCCCGCGAAAAAGGCCGCAGCCTCGAAGAAGGCCGCACCGGTGGCGAAGAAGGCGCCGCGCAAGACCGCTTCGTCCCGGTCATGAAGCTGCTGGTGGTCGCAGTCGGGCAGCGCATGCCCGACTGGGCACAGACCGCCTGGGACGACTACGCCAAGCGTTTTCCGCCCGAACTCAAGCTCGAACTGCGTGCGGTCAAGACCGAGCCGCGCGGCTCCAAGACGCTCGAAACGCTCTATGCGGCCGAGCGCGAGCGCATCGAGGCCGCGATCGCCAAGGGCATGCGCATCGTGGTGCTGGACGAGCGCGGCACCGCGCTCACCACCAAGGCGCTCGCTGCCCGGTTGCAGGCCTGGCAAGGCGAGGGTGACGACGTCGCGCTGGTGATCGGCGGCCCCGACGGGCTGGATCCCGCCTTCAAGGCCGCCGCGCACGAACGCATCCGCCTGTCGGACCTGACCTTGCCGCATGCGATGGCGCGCGTGCTGCTGGTCGAGCAGCTCTACCGTGCCTGGTCGGTCAATGCAGGACATCCTTATCACCGCGAATGAACCCGTCTTTCATCTATCTTGCGTCGCAAAGTCCGCGGCGCGCGCAACTGCTGGGACTGCTCGGCGTACACCACGAACTGCTGCTGGCCGGGCCGGATGAAGACACCGAGGCGCTGGAGCACGAGCTGCCGGGCGAATCGCCGACGGCCTATGTGCAGCGGGTCACCGCGCTCAAGCTCGATGCGGCCGTGGCGCGGCACAAGCGGCTGGACCTGCCGCCGGCGCCCGTGCTTTGCGCCGACACCACCGTGGCCCTGGGCCGCGCCATCCTGGCCAAGCCGGAGGGCGCGCGGGATGCCGAGCGCATGCTCGCGCTGCTGTCCGGGCGCACCCACCGCGTGCTGACGGCGATCGCGCTGCAGCACGGCAGGCGCCGGCATGCGGCGCTCAGCGTGTCGCGCGTGCGCTTTGCCGCCGTCGCCAAGTCGCGGATCGCCGACTACGTCGCCACCGGCGAACCGATGGGCAAGGCCGGCGCCTATGCGATCCAGGGGCGGGCCGCGGCTTTCGTCGAACACATCAGCGGCTCGCATTCGGGCATCATGGGCCTCCCGATGTTCGAGACGGCACAGCTGCTGCGCCGGGCCGGCTTTAGGCTCTAAAAACATGCAAGACATCCTGATCAACTGGTCCCCTCAGGAGACCCGTGTCGCCCTGGTCGAACATGGCGCCGTCCAGGAGCTGCACGTGGAGCGCACGCTCGAACGCGGGCTGGTCGGCAACATCTACCTCGGCAAGGTCTCGCGCGTGCTGCCGGGCATGCAGTCGGCCTTCATCGACATCGGGCTCGACCGCACGGCCTTCCTGCATGTGGCCGACATCGTGGCGCCTTTCACGCCCGGTTCGCGGCCGAGCGCGCCGCAGCCAGAGCGCGACGGCCGCAACGGCGGCGCCGTGGTGCCGATCGAGAGGCAGGTGTTCGAAGGGCAGTCGCTGCTGGTGCAGGTGATCAAGGACCCGATCGGCACCAAGGGCGCGCGGCTGTCGACCCAGATCAGCATCGCCGGCCGGCTGCTCGTCTTCCTGCCGCAGGACAACCATGTCGGCGTCTCGCAGAAGATTCCGCCGGACCTGCGCGATGCCTTGCGCACGCGCATGCAGGTGCTGATCGAGGCCGCCGCTGCGGCCGACAGCGGCGGCGTGGTGCCCGCGAACACCGGCGGCTTCATCCTGCGCACCAACGGCGAGGATTCGAGCGATGCCGAGCTGGCCGAAGACATCGCCTACCTGCGCAAGACCTGGTCGCGCATCCGCGAGCTCTCGTCGCGCATGCCGCCCATGTCGCTGCTGCACCAGGACCTGAGCCTGCTGCAGCGCGTGCTGCGCGACATGACCAGCGAGGACACGCAGACTATTCGCATCGACTCGCGCGAGCAGTTCGACCTACTCCTCAAGTTCGGGCTCGAATTCATGCCGCAGGCGGCCGGCAAGCTGCAGCTCTACAAGGGCGAGCGGCCGATCTTCGACCTCTATTCGATCGACGAGGAAATTGCCAAGGCATTGGGCCGCCGCGTCGACCTGAAGTCCGGCGGCTACCTCGTGGTGGACCAGACCGAGGCGCTCACCACCGTCGACGTGAACACCGGCGGCTTCGTCGGCGCGCGCAACTTCGACGACACCATCTTCAAGACCAACCTCGAGGCCGCGCAGGCCATCGCGCGGCAGCTGCGGCTGCGCAACCTGGGCGGGATCATCATCGTCGACTTCATCGACATGGCGCGCGACGACCATCGTGAGCAGGTGCTGGCCGAGTTTCGCAAGCAACTCGCGCGCGACCGCGTCAAGACCACGGCCGGCGGCTTCTCGCAGTTGGGCCTGGTCGAGATGACGCGCAAGCGCACGCGCGAATCGTTGGCCCACATGCTCTGCGAACCCTGCCTGGCCTGCAACGGGCAGGGCATCGTGAAGACCGCGCGCAGCGTGGCCTACGACGTGCTGCGCGAGATCCTGCGCGAAGCGCGCCAGTTCACGCCGCGCGAGTTCCGCATCGTGTCGTCGCCGCAGGTGATCGAGCTTTTTCTCGATGAGGAGAGCCAGCACCTGGCGGGCCTCAGCGATTTCATCGGCAAGCCGATCTCGCTGCAGGCGGAGCCGGCGATGGGGCAGGGGCAGTACGACATCGTGCTGCTCTAGCCGGCCGCGCTAGAGCGTCGGGTCTTGGCCGGCAGTTGCGCTGCGTACTGCATGCGTCTGCAGCCGCGCATAGAGTCCTTCCAGCGCCATCAGCTGCGCATGGCTGCCTTGCTCGGCGATGCGGCCATGCTCCATCACGATGATGCGGTCGGCATGCTGGATGGTCGAGAGCCGGTGCGCGACGATCAGGGTGGTGCGGTTCTGCATCAGCCGCTGCAGCGCTTCCTGCACCAGCCGCTCGGATTCGGTGTCGAGGGCCGAGGTGGCCTCGTCGAGCAGCAGCACCGGTGCGTCCTTGTAGAGTGCGCGTGCGATCGCGAGCCGCTGCCGCTGTCCGCCCGAGAGCTGCGTCGCGTTGTGGCCGAGCACGGTGTCGATGCCCTGCGGCAGGCTCTGGACGTGCACGGCCAGGTTCGCGGCCGCCACGCAGGCGAGCACGCGTTCGCGGTCGACCGCGGCGCCGAGCGCCACGTTGGCCGCCAGCGTGTCGTTGAGCATGATCACGTCCTGGCTGACCATCGCGAACTGCGCGCGCAGGCTTTTCAGCTTCCACTCGGCAACGTCGTGGCCGTCCAGCAGCACCTGGCCGGCACTCGGCAGCACGAAGCGCGGCAGCAGGTTGACCAGCGTGGTCTTGCCCGATCCCGAGGGGCCGACAAAGGCCACCACCTCGCCGGGCGCGATCGAAAGGCTCACGCCGTCGAGCGCCCGGGCCTCGTCCTCTCCGCGGTAGTTGACCCGCACCGCGCGCAGCTCGATGCGGCCTTCGGCCCGCGGCGTCTCGAAGCGGCCCTGTGACTCGGATGCGACGCTGTCGATCAAGGCCAGGCCGCGCTCGAGCGCCGCGAGCCCGCGCGTGATCGGGCCGGCGATGTCGGCGAGGCGGCGGATCGGCGCGATCAACATCAGCATCGCCGTGATGTAGGCGACGAAGCCGCCCACCGTCAGGCCCTGCTCGCCGCTTTGCCAGAGGGCGATCATCACGACCACCGACAGCGCGACGGCAGCCACGATCTGGGTCAGCGGCGTCATTGCGGCCGAGGCGATGGTGGACTTCACGGCCAGGCGATTCAGGCTGTGGCTGAGGCGGTCGAAGCGCTCGGTCTGGCTGGCCTCCGCGTTGTGCAAGCGCACCATGCGGTGCGCGAGCACGTTCTCCTCCACCACGTAGGCCAGCTCGTCGGTGGCCTGCTGGCCGAGTTGCGTGAGGCGATAGAGGCGCTTCGAGAACACCTTCATGATCCAGGCCACGCCGGGCGCCAGCACGCCGACGATCAAGGTCAGCTTCCAGTTCAGGTAGATCAGGTAGGCCAGGAGCGCAATGAGCGTGAAGCCGTCGCGCGACAGGCCCAGGAGCGCCTGCACCAGCAGCATGGCGCCGGTCTGGACCTCGTAGACCACGGTGTTCGACAGCGCGCTCGCCGACTGGCGCGAGAAGAGGGCGAGCTCGGCCGCAAGCAACCTTTCGAACATCACGCGTCGCAGCCGCTGCATGCCTTCGTTGGCGATGCGTGCCAGCGCGTACTGCGAGACGAACTGCGCGAGGCCGCGCACCGCGAAGAGCAGGATGATGGCCGCCGGTACCATCCAGAGCGCAAGTTGTCCGCGCGTGAAGCCGCGGTCGAGCAGCGGCTTGAGCAGCGCGGGCATCAGGGGCTCGGTCAAGGCGGCGACGAGGGCCGTGGCGAGCCCGAGCGCCCACCAGCGGCGCGAGCCTCCGAACCAGGTCATGAGTCGCGCAAGCCGGCGCGTGAGAGGAGGGCGCGCGGACTCGGCGTCGGGGGAAGGCTGCATGGCGGCGCATTCTACGGTTGCGTACGATCGGCCCCCGCTGTAGGACCACGCCTGCACATACACGTTTTGTGACCTTGCGTGCATCGCCTTGTGTACCATGTGGCCTCGTTTCGTCCGGGCATGAAACTTAAATCCCGGAAACCTCTCCGAACTGCATGAAAAAGCCGTTGCAAGAATTCTCCCCAACCCCTTCTTCATCGTTCTCCGTCCGCCGCACACTGATCGCGGCATTGGCTGCCTCCCCCGTACTTCCCGTGCTCGCCCAGTTCAGGGTCGAGGTGTCGGGCGTCGGATTGACGCAGCTGCCGATCGCGCTTGCGCCTTTCAAGGGCGAAGACGCATCGCCGCAGAAGCCCGCGGCCATCGTCCAGGCCGACCTCGAACGCAGCGGCCAGTTCCGCGGCGTCGACGCCTCGGGCCAGTCGCTCGACGAGACCTCGCGTCCCGACCTGAGCCTGTGGCGGCAACGCACGGCCGATTCGCTGGTCGTGGGCAGCGTGACGCGGCTCGCAGACGGCCGTTACGACGTGCGCTTCCGCCTCTGGGACGTGGTGCGCGGACAAGACCTCGGCGGCCAGAGCTACACCGTGCCGCAAGGCGATCTGCGCCTGGCCTCGCACCGCATCGCGGACTATGTCTACGAAAAGCTTACAGGCGAGAAAGGCATCTTCTCGACCCGCATCGCCTACGTGACCAAGGGCGGCACCCGCTACAACCTGTGGGTCGCCGATGCCGACGGCGAGAACGCGCAGGCCGCGCTCGCCAGCCCCGAGCCGATCATCTCGCCGGTCTGGTCGTCCAACGGCGCGCAGCTCGCCTACGTGTCCTTCGAATCGCGCAAGCCGGTGGTGTACGTGCACAGCGTCGCCAACGGCCAGCGGCGGCTGGTGGCCAACTTCAAGGGCTCCAACAGTGCGCCGGCCTGGTCGCCCGACGGCAGCACGCTGGCCGTCACGCTGAGCCGCGACGGCGGTTCGCAGCTCTACACCATCTCGTCGAACGGCGGCGAACCGCGCCGGCTCACGCAGAGCAACAGCATCGACACCGAGCCGGTGTACTCCGCCGACGGCGGCACCATCTACTTCGTGAGCGATCGCGGCGGCGCACCCCAGATCTACAAGATGGGCGCCAACGGCGGCAACCCGACACGCGTGACCTTCAGCGGCACCTACAACATTTCTCCGTCGGTCAGCGGCGATGGCCGGTGGTTGGCCTACATCTCGCGGGTGGGCGGTGCCTTCAAACTCCATGTGATGGAACTGGCGACGGGCAACGTGACGGCGCTCACCGACACCACGGCCGACGAGAATCCCAGTTTCGCCCCGAACAGCAAGCTGATCGTCTATGCCACCCGGCTGCAAGGCCGCGAAGCGCTGATGACAACAACACTCGACGGAAAAATAAAAGCTCGACTGGCAGGACAGGCGGGAGACATCCGGGAACCGGACTGGGGTCCGTTTCAAAAGCAATGATTAACTTGAGGAGTTCGAAATGTTGAAACGTACGATTTATTCGCTGGCCATCGTGGCGCTGATCGCCGGTTGCTCGTCCGGGACCAAGGTGAGCGACACGCCGGTGGTGGACCGCTCAGGCACCGCCGGGGGGGCCGGCGGAACGGCCAGCGGCGTCGCGCCGGTCAGCATCGACCCGCGCGCGCAGACCGCACAGGGCCCGGTCGGCGTGGCACGGATCGTTTATTTCGACTTCGACAGCTACACGATCAAGCCCGAGTTCCAGTCGCTGATCGATGGCCATGCCCGCTTCCTGAAGGCCAACCCGCAGCGTCGCATCTCGATCGAAGGCCACACCGACGAGCGCGGCGGCCGCGAATACAACCTGGCGCTGGGCCAGAAGCGCTCCGAAGCCGTGCGCCGTTCGCTCGGCCTCCTGGGCGTGCCGGACAGCCAGATCGAGGCCGTGAGCTTCGGCAAGGAAAAGCCGGCGGCGCCGGGCAGCACTGAAGACGCCTGGGCGCAGAACCGCCGCGCCGAGATCACCTACCGTTGATGATGCGACGAGTTTCCTTGCGTAGCGCGGCACTCGTTGCCGCCTTGTTGTGTGCCTCGCTGGGCGCACAGGCCGCGCTGTTCGAGGACGACGAGGCGCGCCGCGCGATCCTCGACTTGCGCCAGCGTGTCGAGGCCATGCGCCAGCAGGCCGAGCAGCGCCAGAACGACGAGAACGCGCAGCTGCGGCGCAGCCTGCTCGACCTGCAGACGCAGATCGAGCAGATGCGCGGCGATCTCCAGCGCATGACGGGCCAGAACGAGCAGCTCACGCGCACGATCACGGAGCTGCAGCAGCGCCAGGCCGAGATCGACGACCGGCTCAAGAAGAACGAGCCGTCGAAGGTCGCGGTCGACGGCCGCGAGTTCACGGCCGACCCGAAAGAGAAGGCCGACTTCGATGCGGCGCTGGGCATCTTCCGCGGCGGCCAGTTCGCGCAAGCGCAGACGGCCTTTGCCGAGTTCGTGAAGCGCTATCCGCAGAGCGGCTACAACGCCTCGGCGCTGTTCTGGCTCGGCAACGCGCAGTACGCCACGCGCAACTACAACGAGGCCATCGCCAATTTCAGGTCGATGCTCTCGCTGGCGCCCGATCACGCGAAGGCGCCCGAGGCGGTGCTGTCGATCGCGAACTGCCAGATCGAGCTGAAGGACACGCGCGCGGCACGCCGTACGCTCGAAGACCTGACCAAGGCCTATCCGCAGTCCGAAGCCGCGCAGGCCGGGCGTGAGCGCCTCTCGCGGCTCCGGTAAACCGGGGTAGCGGCTTGAACGCAATGTCTCCCGTCGTCACCCTGGACGACGCCGATCTGGCCCGCCGCTTCGGCGGGCTCGAGCGGCTCTATGGCGTGCCGGGTGCGGGCCGCATCCGCGATGCCCATGTGCTGGTCGCCGGCATCGGCGGCGTCGGCTCCTGGGCGGTCGAGGCACTGGCGCGCAGCGGCGTCGGACGGCTCACGCTGATCGACCTCGACCACATCGCCGAATCGAACATCAACCGGCAGATCCATGCGCTCGACACCACCGTGGGCCAGGCCAAGGTCGAAGCCATGCGCGAGCGCATCGCGCACATTCATCCCGCCTGCGAGGTGCTGGCGATCGACGAGTTCGTCGAACCCGGCAACTGGCAGGAGCTGCTGGCGAGCGCGCAGGCGGCGAACGGACCCGTGGCCGCCGTCGTCGATGCCTGCGACCAGGTGCGTGCCAAGCTGGCCATGGCGGCCTGGGCCCGCGAGACCGGCACCGGCTTCATCACCGTGGGTGCGGCCGGCGGCAAGCGCCTGGCCCACAAGGTCGACATCGACGACCTCGCGCTGGTCACCCACGATCCGCTGCTTGCGCAACTGCGCCAGCGCCTGCGCAAGGAGCACGGCGCGCCGCGCGAGGGCCGCAAGATCGGTGTGAGTTGCGTCTTCAGCCGCGAAAGCGTGGCGCCGCCCGACGCTTCCTGTGCGATCGAGGAGGGAGATGGCTCCCTCAACTGCCACGGCTACGGTTCGGTGGTGAGCGTGACGGCCACTTTCGGGCAATGTGCAGCGGGCTGGGTTCTGGACCGGATCTCGCGCAACGCCACGCTATAATTGTGGGCTTTGCCGGCCTCGACGCCGGCACCAAGAAAAACAAAGAGTGGGACGTTAGCTCAGTTGGTAGAGCAGCGGACTTTTAATCCGTTGGTCACAAGTTCGAATCTTGTACGTCCTACCACCAAGCCGCTCTGTTGCTGGAACCGGCGCTATTGCTTTTATAGCGCTGTTCCGCGATTCCTGAAGTTGTTCCGCAACTTGGCATAGAGGGCGCACCCTTTCATGAGCATGAAGGACGCACGTCCCGAATCCCTCGAGGCTCTCGCAGAACTTCAGCGCGCTCGCACTTGACAGCGCGGAGGATCTCAGTCACCCGGCTCTTTACGCAGCCATTTGTTGACGAACAAGTCCGGTAGGACCCTCAAGATGAACATACCAACGCCACCGAAACCCACCCTGACGGAACCGGTCCTGCAGTCTCCTTCGACCGTGTATGTGGATCAGATCGCGCAAATTGCCGTCGGACCGTTTGTCTCCAAGCTCATTTTCGGGGCCGAGGCTCGATCTGGTGAGGTGCCGAAGCCGGTTCAAACCATCGTGATGCCTACCCCAGCGCTGCTGCAGCTTCATCAGCAACTCGGCAGCCTTATTGAAGACCGGCAGATCATGGAGACCATATCGAAGAACGTCTTGAAGTTCGCGGACGCGTTGCAAAAGCCGGTCAAATAAGAAAGGCCCGCATGCCTGTTGACTTGCGGACCTCTTCGGGAAGCGAATTGCGGAACAGTTCTTAGGCTAAGCGCTTGATTTCCTTGGGAACTTCAGGGGTTCAGGCCGCCTCGTTGCCGCCCAGCGCCGGGTGAGTGCTCGAGATCGCTGAAACGATGCCGACGGCGCTCGCACGCAGCAGCTCCTGCCGCAAGGCCGCCTCCAACTGACGGCGCGCCGTGTCCGGGCGGTCGTGGTCGTACTCTTCATCCAGCTCGCAGTGCAAGTAGTAGTCGACCCGGGCCATGAGTCGCTCTATCGATGTTGCGAGGTCTGTCTCATTCATCTTTCGATCTCCCACCGTGGTCCCTGTTTGGCCTTTGGGGCTTGCCCCTAAATCGGTCGGGGGCTCTCCGTTGCTTTGGGCGCATTATCACCCGTCAGCACGATTGCGCCGGATTCTGCGGCGTGTTAGTCCAACTCCCTGTGGGGGCAAAGGCACGCCCCCTTTCAGTGCAAGCGGAGGCGATTCCATGTCTGGCGGATGCGGGACGAGGCTGCCGGCTCTTCAGCCCGCGGCGCGCCTTCGGGTGGCGGGAGCAGGTGCCGGACCGATTGCGCCACCTGCACGCACTCCTTGATGTGCAGCTCGCCCAACGTGCGCAGGGCGGCGTAGCCCAGCGCGGCCGAGACGACCTGGCCCGCGATGGGCACGTACTTGGTGGCCTGCTTCGCGGTCAGGCGGATGCCGGCGTGGCGGGCCAGCTTGATCAGCAATTCGCGGGTCACGAGCTTGCCCACCAGCAGGGCGCCGACGGCGGCGGCCGCTTGTTGCACGCGCTCGCGCTGATGGGGCGCCAGGCGCTGGATCTGGGTCGCCGAGAGGCCGAATTCCGCACTGATCTGGGGCACCACCCGCGAGAGCAGTGCCGCGTCGGCGGCCCAATCGACGCCGGGAAGCGGCACCGCGCTCGCGGCGGCAGCGATCAGCGCCTTGCGGCCGAGCAGGCGCCGGCTGCGCCGGATCGCCGCGATCAGCTGCGGATCACCCTGAGCGAGTTCGATGGCCGACGGCATATTCGGCGCAGCCTATCACGCCAGCTCAGGCCGCGAGCGCCTCGAGCCGGTCCGACAGCGCCAGCCAGCGCTCCTCGAGCTGTCCGATCTCGTCGTTCAGCGTCTTCAAGCGCTTGCCGGCTTCGGCGATCTCAGGCGCGGGCAGCGGATTCGCCAGCCGCGCTTCGAGCGAGGCCTTTTCGGTGCCGGCGGCGGCGAGCCGCTCGTCGATCTGCGCCAGCTCGCGCTTGATCGGCTTCGCCTGCTCGCTGCGCTGCTGGCGGTCCTGGGCCGCCGCCTGGGGAGAGGGTGCGGCCTTTTCGACGACGGCAGCAGCCTCGCGCGTCGCCAACTTGGCCTCTTCGCGCAGGCGCTTGGCCTCGTCCAGCAGGTAGCGCTGGTAGTCGTCGAGGTCGCCGTCGAAATCGGTCACCACGCCGCGGCCGACCAGCCAGAACTCGTCGCAGACCGAGCGCAGCAGCGCCCGGTCGTGGCTCACCAGCATCAGCGTGCCTTCGAACTCGTTGAGCGCCACGGCCAGGGCCTCGCGGGTGGCCAGGTCCAGGTGGTTGGTCGGCTCGTCGAGCAGCAGCAGATTGGGCCGCTGCCAGACCATCATCGCCAGCACCAAGCGCGCCTTCTCGCCGCCGCTCATGGTGCCGACCGCCTGTTTCACCATGTCGCCGCTGAAATTGAAGCTGCCCAGGTAGCCGCGCAGGTCCTGTTCGCCGGTGCGCTCCTTGACGCTCGAGCCAAGCTCGCGTGCCATGCGCACCATGTGTTCGAGCGGCGTGTCCTGCGGGCGCAGCACGTCGAGCTCCTGCTGCGCGAAGTAGCCGATGTTGAGGCCCTTGCCCTCGGTCACCGTGCCGGCGAGCGCACCCATTTCGCGCGCGATGGTCTTGACCAGGGTCGACTTGCCCTGGCCGTTGGCGCCCAGGATGCCGATGCGCTGGCCGGCCAGCACCGAGCGGTTGACGCCGCGCAGGATGGTCTTGGGCGGCTCGTCCTCAATCAGGTACCCAAAGCTCGCATCGCTGATCGAGAGCATCGGGTTCGGGATGTTCCCTGGCTCCTTGAACTCGAAGCTGAAGTCGGCCTCGGCCAGCAGCGGCGCGACCTTTTCCATGCGCTCCAGCGCCTTGACGCGGCTTTGGGCCTGCTTGGCCTTGCTGGCCTTGGCCTTGAAGCGGTCGATGAACTTCTGCAGATGGGCGATCTTGTCCTGCTGCTTGGCGAAGGCGGACTGCTGCAGCTCCATCTGCTGGGCACGCAAGGTCTCGAAGGCGCTGTAGTTGCCGCCGTAGCGCGTGAGCTTGGCGTGCTCGATGTGCAGCGTCACGTCGGTCACGGCGTCGAGGAACTCGCGGTCGTGGCTGATCACGATCATCGTGCCGGCGTACTTCTGCAGCCAGGCTTCGAGCCAGACCAGGGCGTCCAGGTCCAGGTGGTTGGTCGGCTCGTCGAGCAGCAGCAGGTCGCTTGGGCACATCAGCGCGCGGGCCAGCTGCAGGCGCATGCGCCAGCCGCCGGAGAAGCTGTTGACCGGCTGGTCGAGCTCGTGCGCCTTGAAGCCGAGGCCGAGGATCAGCGCCTGTGCGCGCGGCACGGCATCGTGCTCGCCGGCGTCGGCCAGGTCGGTATAGGCATGCGCCAGGTCCATGCCGATGTCGTGATCGTCGGGGTTGGCTGCATGGGCGGCTTCGATGACGGCGAGGGCTTCGCGCAACTCGGTGAGCCGCGTGTCGCCGCCGACCACGAAGTCGGTGGCGGACTCGTCGGTCTCGGGCATGTTCTGCGCGACCTGCGCCAGGCGCCACTGCTTTGGGGAGGCGAAGTCGCCGCCGTCCTCGTGCAGCGTGCCGTTGAACAGCGCGAACAAGGTGGACTTGCCGGCGCCGTTGCGCCCCACCAGCCCGACCTTCTCGCCGGGGTTGATGGTGACGCTGGCGCCGTCGAGCAGCACTTTGGCGCTGCGGCGCAGGATGACGTTTTTGAGAGTGATCATTGAAGAAGTGATTCGCGCGGGACCAGCAATACCTGGTCTTCGCCCGCGCTGGTGGCGAGCCACACCACTTCGAGCTGCGGGAACGCTGCCTCGAAGTGCGAGCGCTCGTTGCCGATTTCAAGCACCAGCACGGCGGATTCGCTCATGCGCGCCGGTGCGTCGGCGAAAAGCCGGCGGATGAAGTCCATGCCGTCGGCGCCGCCGGCCAGCGCGAGTTCGGGCTCGGCGCGGTATTCGGCGGGAAGCCCGGCCATGCTTTTCGCATTGACGTAGGGCGGGTTGCAAAGAATCAGGTCGTAGGGGCCGCGCACCTTTGCGAGGCCATCGGATTCGACGAGCGTGATGCGCGCATCGAGCTGGTGGCGCGTGACGTTGATGGCCGCCACTTCGAGCGCCGCGGTCGACAGGTCGGCCGCGTCGACGCTGATTTCCGGATAGGTCATCGCCGCCAGCACCGCGAGGCTGCCGTTGCCGGTGCACAGGTCCAGCACGCGCCGGGTGTGTTCGCCGAGCCAGGGATCGATGCTGCCATCGGCCAGCAGCTCCGCGATGAAGCTGCGCGGCACGATGGCGCGTTCGTCGATGTAGAAGGGCACGCCTTGCAGCCAGGCCTCCTTGGTCAGATAAGCCGCGGGCTTGCGCGTCGCGATCCGTTGCGCCAGCACGTCGGCCACCCGCGCTGCATCCGCCGGCGCGACCGCGCGATCGGCGACCGCATCCAGGTCGTCCAGCGGCAGGCCCAGGCGCCACAGCACCAGCCAGGCGGCTTCGTCGAAGGCGTTGGTGGTGCCGTGGCCGAAGGCCACGCCCGCATCGGCCAGCTGCGTGGCGCCGGCCTCGATCAATTCGATGACGCTGCTCATACGCCTTGCAGCGTTTCGAGCCGGTCCAGCGTGCGCTTGTAAATGTTCTTGAGCTGCTCGATCTCGGCGACGGTGATGTGCTCGTCGATCTTGTGGATGCTCGCGTTGACGGGGCCTAGTTCGACCACCTGCTTGCAGATCTTGGCGATGAATCGCGCATCGCTGGTGCCGCCGCTGGTCGACAGCTCGGTCTCGATGCCGGTCTCGTCGCGGATGGCCTGCTGCACCGCGCCGACCAGTTCGCCCGGCGTGGTCAGGAAGGGCAGGCCGCCGATGGTCCAGGCCAGCGTGTAGTCGAGGCCGTGCGTATCGAGCACGGCCCGCACGCGCTGTTGCAGCGATTCGGGCGTCGATTCGGTCGAGAAGCGGAAATTGAAATCGATCACCGCCGCGCCGGGAATGATGTTGCTGGCGCCGGTGCCGGCGTGGATGTTGCTGATCTGCCAGCTGGTCGGCTGGAAATAGGCATTGGCAGCGGCGTCCCAACCCCCGGCCGCGTTGATCGCGACCAGTTCGGCCAGCGCCGGCGCAAAGGCGTGGACCGGGTTCTTCGCCAGATGCGGATAGGCGATGTGTCCTTGCACGCCCTTGACGGTGAGCTTGCCGCTCATCGTGCCGCGCCGGCCGTTCTTGATCATGTCGCCGCAGCGCTCGACCGCGGTCGGCTCGCCGACGATGCAGTAGTCGATGCGCTCGCCGCGCGCGGCCAGCGTGCTGCAGACCACCACGGTGCCATCGAGCGCCGGCCCTTCCTCGTCACTGGTGAGCAGCAGGGCGAGCGTGAGGCGCGGATCGGGCGTCGTGGCCAGGAAGTCCTCGATCGCGACGACGAAGGCCGCCAGCGAGGTCTTCATGTCGCAGGCGCCGCGGCCGTAGAGCTTGCCGTCGCGGTGCGTGGGCGTGAACGGATGGCTGCTCCACTGCTCGAGCGGGCCGGTGGGCACCACGTCGGTGTGGCCGGCGAAGGCCACGGTGCGCGTGGCCTGCGGCCCGGCAGCGCCGGGGCGCACGGCCCAGAGGTTGGTCACGCGAAAGTCGGCCGGGCCGCTTTCGATGCTTTCGAGCCGGAAGCCGAGCCGCGCCAGCCGCTCGCCGAGGATCTGCTGGCAGCCCGCATCGTCTGGGGTGACCGAGGGGCGGGAGATCAGTTGTTCGGCGAGTTGCAGCGTTCGGGACATTGAAAGAGAAAAGGGCTAGTGACGGACGTCGAGCGTGATGTCCGTGAAGGTGGGTTCGTCGACCTGGTCGAGCAGCGCGCGGTCTTCGCGGCGTGCCGCCGGCGCGGCGCGGTTCTGCAGGCGCCACATCAGGTTGGTCGGGGAGTCGGCTTGCGCGAGGCCTTCCTCGCGGGTGATGAAGCCGTCGGTGATCAACCGGGCGATGTCTTCTTCGAAGGTCTGCGAGCCTTCGGCCATCGACTGCTCCATCGCTTCCTTGACGCCCGAGAAGTCGCCCTTGCCGATGAGCTCGGCCACCAGCGCCGTGTTAAGCAGCACTTCGAGCGCCGGCATGCGGGCGCCGTCGGGCGTGCGCAGCAGGCGCTGCGCGACGATCGCGCGCAAGGCGCCGCCGAGATCGCCCAGCAGCGTGGCGCGCACCTCGACCGGGTAGAAGCTCAGGATGCGGTTGAGCGCGCGGTAGCTGTTGTTGGCATGCAGCGTGGCCACGCACAGGTGGCCCGACTGGGCGTAGGCGATTGCGGCCGTCATGGTCTCGCGATCGCGGATCTCGCCGATCTGGATCACGTCCGGCGCCTGGCGCAGCGCGTTCTTGAGCGCGATCTGCAGCGACTGCGTGTCGCTGCCGACGTCGCGCTGGTTCACCATCGACTTCTTGTTGGTGAAGGTGAACTCGATCGGCTCTTCGACCGTCAGGATGTGGCCGGTCGCGTTCTCGTTGCGGAAGTCGAGCATCGAGGCGAGCGTGGTGCTTTTGCCGGCGCCGGTGGAGCCCACCATCAGGATCAGGCCGCGCTTCTCCATCACCAGCGTCTTCAGGATCTCGGGCAGGTTCAGCTCGGCGAAGGACGGGATGACCGAGGCGATGTGCCGCACCACCACCGCATAGCTGCCGCGCTGGCGCATGGCGCTGATGCGGAAGTTGCCCGCGTCCTCGAGCGCGATCGCCGTGTTGAGCTCGCCGGTGCGTTCGAGTTCGGCGATGCGCTCCGCATTCACCACCTCGGAGAGCAGGGCGAGCGGCGCCTCCGGCGGCAGCACCTGCGCATTGATGGGCAGGCAGTTGCCGTTGATGCGGATCAGCGCCGGGGAGTGCGCCGAGAGGTAGATGTCGGACGCCTTGCGTTCGGCCATCAGGCGAAGAATTCGCTCCATCGTCTTCATCGGCATTTCTCCTCGGCGTTGTGTTGTTGGTTAAGAACGAAGTGTTCAGTCGCGCAGCAGGTCGTTGAGCGAAGTCTTGGCGCGGGTTTGCGCGTCCACTCGCTTCACGATGATCGCAGCGTACAGGCTGTACTTGCCGTTGTCCTTGGGCAGCGTGCCGCTGATGACCACCGAGCCTGCCGGCACGCGGCCGTAAGTCACTTCGCCGGTCGCGCGGTCGTAGATCGGCGTGCTCTGGCCGATGTACACGCCCATCGACAGCACCGAGTTCTCTTCGACCACCACGCCTTCGACCACTTCGGAGCGCGCGCCGATGAAGCAGTTGTCCTCGATGATGGTCGGGCCGGCCTGCAGCGGCTCCAGCACGCCGCCGATGCCGACGCCGCCCGAGAGGTGCACGTTGGCGCCGATCTGGGCGCAGGAGCCGACCGTGGCCCAGGTGTCGACCATGGTGCCTTCACCGACGTAGGCGCCGATGTTCACGTAGGAGGGCATCAGGATCGCGCCCTTGGCGATGTAGCTGCCGCGGCGCGCCACCGCCGGCGGCACGATGCGCACGCCGGCTTCCTTCAGCTCGCCGGCCGAGAGGTGCGAGAACTTGGTCGGCACCTTGTCGTAGAAGCCGAGCGAGCCGGCCTGCATCTGCTCGTTGTCCTTGAGGCGGAAGGACAGCAGCACGGCCTTCTTGATCCACTGGTGCACCGTCCACTGGCCCACGGCCTCGCGGGTGGCGACGCGCAGCTTGCCGTTGTTGAGCTCGGCGATCACATGCTCGACCGCATCGCGAACTTCCTTCGGGGCGCTGGTGGCGGAGATGTTGGCGCGGTCTTCCCACGCGGCGTCGATGGTCTGCTGGAGTTGTTGGGTCATGTGGAATCGATGAAAGAGGGCTCAGCGGCCCCGTTGAACGAACTGGACGATGCGCTGCGCGGCCTCCACGCACTCCTTGGTGCTGGCCACGAGCGCCATGCGGATGCGGCCCCGGCCGGGGTTGGCGCCTTGCGCATCGCGCGCCAGGTAGCTGCCCGGCAACACCGTCACATTGTATTGAGCGTAGAGCTCGCGGGCGAAGGCGGTGTCGTCGCCGTTCCACACTGCCGGCACGCCCGCCCAGAGGTAGAAGCTGGCATCGGGCAGGCGCACATCGAGCACCGGCTCGAGCAGCGGCGTCACGGCTGCGAACTTGGCGCGGTACTGCGCGCGGTTGTCGACCACATGGCTTTCGTCGCTCCAGGCCGCGATGCTGGCCGCCGCCACCGCGCCGCTCATCGCGCTGCCGTGGTAGGTGCGGTACAGCAGGAACTTCTTCAGTATGGATGCGTCGCCGGCGACGAAGCCGCTGCGCAGGCCGGGCACGTTGCTGCGCTTGGACAGCGAAGTCAGCGCCACCAGGTTGCGGAAGTCGTCGCGGCCCAGCTTGGCTGCGGCTTCCAGTCCGCCCAGCGGCGGCTCGTCGCGGAAGTAGATCTCGCTGTAGCACTCGTCGGAGGCGATGACGAAGCCGTGCTGGTCCGCCAGCGCGAACAGCTTCTTCCATTCTTCAAGCGGCATCACCGCGCCGGTCGGGTTGCCGGGCGAGCAGACGTACACCAGCTGCGCGCGGGCCCAGACCTCGGCCGGCACGCTGTCCCAGTCGACGGCGAAGTTGCGCGCCGCCACGCTCGGCACGTAATAGGGCTCGGCGCCTGCCAGCAGGGCCGCGCCTTCGTAGATTTGATAGAACGGATTGGGGGAGAGCACCACCGGCGCCGGCGTCTTCGTGGGGTCGACCACCGTCTGCGCCAGAGAGAACAGCGCCTCGCGGGAGCCATTGACCGGCAACACCTGCGTTGCCGGATCGAGCGCCAGGCCGTAGCGCTGCCGCACCCAGCCGGTGAAGGCCTCGCGCAAGGGCTGCTCGCCCGCTGTCGCGGGGTAGACCGCCAGCGTATCGAGGCTGTTGCTCAATGCATCCTTGATGAAGGACGGCGTCGCGTGCTTGGGCTCGCCGATGCCGAGGCTGATCGGCTCGAAGGCGGGGTTCGGCGTGACGCCGGCGAACAGTTCGCGCAATCGCGCGAAGGGGTAGGGCTGCAGCTTGGCGAGCAGGGGGTTCATGGCTGCGATTATCGCGGGCCCGCCTGCGTTTCAGCCGCAAGAAAGGCGTAGAGACGCGGATCGTCGGCGTAGCCGACGTTGAATCGCATCCATGGCGTCGGCTGCTGGCCGGGCCGGAACAGGTAGCCGGGCGCCAGCATGATGCCTGCGGCCACGGCGCGCTGGGCCACGGCGAGCACGTCGACGTCCTCGGAGGGAAAACGGGCCCACAGGAACGGACCGCCCGCCGGCCGCGTGAACACCTCCAGGCCCGCGGCCGCAAGGCCATCGCACACCGCGTTCTGCGCGGCGCCGAGCCGTGCGGCCAGCCGGGCGATATGGGCGCGAAAGCGCCCCTCGACCAGCACCGCATGCACCAGCTTCTCGCCCAGTTCGGAACTGGTGAGGCTGCTGACCATCTTCTCGTAGATGAGCTTTTCCGCGAACTCCTCGCTGCTGGCGACGAAGCCCACCCGCAGGCTGGGGGAGATCGTCTTGGAGAAGCTGCCGACGTAGATCACGCGGCGCAGCTGGTCCAGGCTCGCCAGGCTGGTGGCGCCGGGCGGTTCCAGGCCGGCCATGACGTCGTTCTCCACCACGCGGAAGTCGTACTGCTCGGCCAGCCGCAGGATCTGGTAGGCCACGGCCGGCGAACACTGGCTGCCCGTGGGGTTGTGCAGGTGGGTGCTGATGAAGAAGGCCTTGGGCCGGTGGCGCTGCGCCAGCGCCTGCAGGGCCACGAGGTCGGGGCCGTCGAGCTTGCGCTCGACGCCGATCAGGCGCACGCCGAGCGATCGCAGGGTGGCGAAGAAGTTGGTCGAACCCGGGTCGTCCACCAGCACCGTGTCGCGCGGCTGCAGCAGGCAGCGGCCGGCGAGTGCCAAGGCCTGCGTGGCGCCATGGGTGAGCACGATCTGGTGCGGCGTGGCGTCGACGGCGCGCGCGGCCAAGAGGATCTGGATCTGCTGGCGCAGCGGCAGGTAGCCGTAGGGCGTGCCGTAGTTCGCCAGGCCGGCGGACTTCTTGCGCGCCAGGCCCGCCAGCGCCTGGCGCACGCCGTCGGTGTGCAGCCAGTCGGGCGGCAGCCAGCCGCAGCCGGCATTGAGCAGCGTGCTGTCGTCCTCATAGACGCGCCGTATCAGCCACAGCGAATCGACCGAGGTATGGCCGACGAAGGGCTTGCGGCGCTGCTGCATCGCGGTGCGGCTGCGGTTCGCGGCGACGAAGTAGCCGCTGCCTGGCCGCGCCTCCACATAACCCTCGGCCACCAGCCGGCTGTAGGCATTGGTCACGGTCATGGTGCTGATGCCGCATTCGCCGGCCAGCGCGCGCACCGATGCGAGCCGCGTGCCCGGGGGCAGCGCACCCTTGTCGATCTTCTCGACCAGCGCCTCGTAGACCTGCCGCACCAGCGGTACGGGCCGGGTGCCGTCAATGGAAATCATCGGTGCGTTCATCCAGGGTGGGGTACGGGTCGGTGCACTGTATATGGGCGTGCACCGCGTTGCTCAGTCTCGTGATCGTGCATGCTGATATAGCGCACATCGCACGAACTGTATATATCCACTTCGCGCATTCCCTGACTCAATCGGCGGCTCGTCTCATCCATCGGGAAATGCACATGCAGAAGCTGAATTTCACGCGCTCCCTTGCCGGCGGCATCGCCGGCGCCTTCACGCGCCGGCAGGCCGCCTGGTGCGTGGCCGCTGCGCTGGCCGCGAGCGCTGCCGTGCCGGCGCTGGCGCAGTCCTCGACGCTCAAGATCATTCCGCACTCGAACATCACGGTGCTCGACCCGATCTGGACCACGGCCTATATCTCGCGCAACTTCGGCTACATGATCTACGACACGCTGTTCGGCACCGACATCGACGGCAAGATCAAGCCGCAGATGGTCGACAAGTGGAGCGTCTCGAAGGACGGCAAGACCTGGACCTTCACGCTGCGCGACGGGCTGGAGTTCCACGACGGCAAGCCCGTCGCCAGCGAGGACGTGGTCGCGTCGCTCAAGCGCTGGGCGAGCCGCGACACCTTCGGCGGCCAGCTCGCCAAGGTCACCGACAAGTACGAGACGCCCGACGCCAAGACCTTCGTCCTGGTGCTGAAGGAGCCCTTCGGCCTGGTGCTCGAAGCGCTGGGCAAGCCCTCGGCGAACGTGCCTTTCATCATGCCCAAGCGCGTGGCCGACACGCCCGGCGACACGCAGATCAAGGAGACGATCGGCTCCGGCCCCTTCGTCTTCAAGGCCGACGAGTTCCGGCCCGGCGAACGCGCAGTGTTCGTCAAGAACGCCAAGTACAAGCCGCGCGCCGAAGCACCTTCGGGCACCACCGGCGGCAAGCAGGTCTACGTCGATCGCGTCGAGTGGCTCATCATCCGCGACGCGCAAACGCAGATGAATGCGCTGATCAACGGCGAGGCCGACATCCTCGAGCAGCCGGCCTTCGAGCAGTACGCCTCGCTGCGCACCAACCCCGACATCCAGCTGATCGATGCGCAGCCGGCCGGCAACCAGTTCATCTTCCGCTTCAACTTCCTGCACGCGCCCTTCGACAACGAGAAGATCCGCCGCGCCGCGATGATCGCGATGGGCCAGGAAGCCTTCCTCAAGACGCAGGTGGGCGCGCCCGGCCTCACGCGCTACTGCAAGAGCATGTTCCCCTGCGGCACGCCCTTCGAGTCGACGAACACCGGCGACTACAGCGGCGTGGCGAATCCGCAGAAGGCCAAGGCGCTGCTGCAGGAGGCCGGCTACAAGGGCGAGCCCGTGGTGCTGATGCGCCCGACCGATCTCGCCGCCATCGCCAAGCTGCCGCTGGTGGCCAAGCAGCAGCTGGAGCAGGCCGGCTTCAAGGTCGACCTGCAGACCATGGACTGGCAGACCCTGGTGGCGCGCCGCGCCAAGAAGGACCTGCCTTCCGCCGGCGGCTGGAATGCGTTCATGACATCGTGGACCTCGTCCGACATCCTCAACCCGCTGACCATGGCGATGATGAACGCGGCCGGCGACAAGGGCTGGTTCGGCTGGCAGGACGACGCCAAGCTCCAGGACATCAAGACCCAGTTCGCCAAGGCCGCGACCGAGGCCGACAAGAAGAAGCTGGCCGAGCAGGCGCAGTTGCGCGCTTTCGAAACGGTGACGCACGTCCCGGTGGGCCAGTACAGCCAGCCGGCCGCCGTGCGCAAGGGCGTGAGCGGCCTGGTGCCGGCCGGTGCGCAGGTGTACTGGAACATCAAGAAGCAATAAGGCCGCCGGCGTCCATCCATGCTCAGCTTTCTTGCCAAGCGCCTGCTGGCCACGCTGCCGGTGCTGCTGGTGGTGGCGATCGCGGTCTTCATGATCGTGCGCCTCACCCCCGGCGATCCGGCGGCCGTCATCGGCGGCAACAGCGCCACCAGCGAAGACCTCGACCGCATCCGCGAGCAGCTCGGCCTCACCCGGCCGCTGTGGACGCAGTTCCTGCTCTGGGGCGAGGGCGTGCTGCGCGGCGACCTGGGCTTCTCCTTCTTCCTCAACAAGCCGGTGCTGACGCTGATCGCGCAACGCATGGAGCCCACGCTCTCGCTCGCCGGCGGCACGCTGCTGCTGGCGGTGGCGATCGCGCTGCCGCTGGGCACGCTGGCGGCCTGGCGCATGGGCGGCTGGCTCGACAAGGCGGTGATGGCCTTCTCGGTGGCCGGCTTCTCGGTGCCGGTGTTCGTGGTCGGCTACCTGCTGATCTATGTGCTCGCGCTCAAGCTGCAGTGGTTTCCGGTGCAGGGCTACAGGCGCCTCGCGGGCGGCGTCGGGCCCTGGCTGCAGCAACTGGTGCTGCCCTGCCTGACGCTGGCCGTGACCTACGTGGCGCTGCTGGCGCGCGTGACGCGCGCGGCCGTCAGCGAGGCGCTGACCGAGGACTACATCCGCACCGCCCGCGCCAAGGGCATCACAGAACTGCAGGTGCTCAAGCACCACGCGCTGCGCAACGCGGCGGTGCCGGTCGTGACGGTGATCGGCGTCAGCGCCGCGCTGCTGCTCGGCGGCGTGGTGGTGACCGAGACCGTGTTCGCCATTCCGGGCCTGGGCCAGCTGACGGTCGACGCGGTGCTCAACCGCGACTTCCCGGTGCTGCAGGGCGTGGTGCTGTTCTTCGCGCTGCTCTATGTGCTGGTCAACCTGCTGGTCGACTTGAGCTACCTGTTCCTCGACCCCCGTATCCGCTACTGACCACCATGGGCACTCTAGGCAAACTCTGGCGCAACGGCGCCGTGCGCGGGGGCGTCATCGTGCTCGCGGTGCTGGTCGTGCTGGCCGCTGCGGCGCCCTGGCTCGGCACCTTCGATCCGGCCGCGATGGATCCGAGCTACGTTTCGGTGCCGGCCGGCAGCGCCGGCCTGGTCACGCTGCCCGACGGGCGCGAGCTGCAGCACACCTTCTGGATGGGCAGCGACAACTTCGGCCGCGACATCTGGAGCCGCGTGCTCTACGGCACCCGCATCTCGCTGGTGGTGGGCATCTTCACCGCGGCGGCGGCGATCGTGTTCGGCTGCCTGCTGGGCATGCTGGCCGGCTACTTCCGGGCGGTGGATGCGGTGCTGATGCGCATCATGGACGGCCTGATGGCGATCCCCGCGGTGCTGCTCGCGATCACGCTGGTGGCGGTGCTCGGCGCCAGCCTGCCGACGGTGATCCTCGCCATCGCCATGCCCGAGGTGCCGCGCGTGACGCGGCTGGTGCGCGCGCTGGTGATGGGGTTGCGCGACGAGCCCTTCGTCGAGGCGGCGCGCGCACTGGCCACGTCGAATGCCGTGATCCTCTGGCGCGACATCCTGCCCAACGCGCTGGCGCCGCTGATCGTGCAGGGCACCTTCATCGCCGCCTCGGCGGTGCTGACCGAGGCCATCCTGAGCTTCCTCGGCCTGGGCCTGCCGGCCGACGTGCCGACCTGGGGCAACATCATGGCCGAGGGGCGCGTGCTGTTCTCGCAGGCGCCGGGCAACGTGCTGTTCCCGGCCCTGTTCCTGGTGCCCACGGTGCTGGCCATCAATCTGCTGGGAGACGGCCTGCGCGACGTGCTGGACCCCAAGTTCTCCAAGCGCGTTTGAGGACGGCCGCATGACCACCCAACCCCAAGCCGCGGTGCCCGTGCTGCTGGTCGAAAACCTCCAGGTGGCGCTGCCGGCCGATGCCGACCGGCCCTATGCCATCGAGAGCCTGAGCGTGCGCATCGAGGCCGGCCGCACGCTGTGCATCGTCGGCGAATCGGGCTCCGGCAAATCGGTGCTCGCCACCACCGTGATGGGCCTGCTTGCCAAGGGCCTCGGCGTCGGGGCCGGCCGCATCTCGCTGGCCGGCGAGATGCTGCTGGCCGGCGGGCGCTACGTGTCGGACAAGCGGCTGCGCGAACTGCGCGGCACCGGCATGGGCATGGTGTTCCAGGAGCCGATGACCGCGCTGAATCCGGTCCACAGCTGCGGCGAGCAGGTGGACGAGCTGCTGCGTACCCACACGGCATGGAATGCGGCCGAGCGCAAGGCGCGCATCCTCGCCATCTTCGAGCGCGTGCGCCTGCCGGACCCGGCGCGCATGTTCGCAAGCTATCCGCACCAGCTCTCGGGCGGCCAGCGCCAGCGCATCGTGATCGCGATGGCGATCATCCTGAAGCCGCGGCTCCTGATCTGCGACGAGCCCACCACCGCGCTCGACGTGACCACGCAGGCCGAGATCCTCAAGCTCATCGCCGAACTGCAGGCCGAGCAGGGCAGCGCGGTGCTCTTCATCACGCACGACATGGGCGTGGTGGCCGAGATCGCCGACGACGTGATGGTGATGCACCGCGGCAAGGTGGTGGAGCAGGGCCTCTGCGAGCAGGTGCTGCGCGCGCCGCGCGAGGCCTACACGCGCATGCTGCTGGACGCGGTGCCCGGCATGACGCCGCCGCCGCCGCGCGACCTGCCGGGCGGCGCACCGATGCTCGCGGGCCGCGGCGTGGGCAAGACCTACGCGCGGCGCGACTGGATGGGCCGTGCCAGGCACAACACCGCACTGCGCGACGCCAGCGTGGCCGTGCACCGCGGCGAGACCGTGGGCGTGGTGGGCGAGTCCGGCTCGGGCAAGTCGACCTTCGCGCGCTGCATGATCCGTCTGATCGATCCGAGCGAAGGCAGCGTGCACTGGGGCGATGCCGAGGTGCAGCAGCTTCCCGAGGGCCGCCTGCGCCCGCTGCGCTCGCGCGTGCAGGTGGTGTTCCAGGACCCGAACCGCTCGCTCAATCCGCGCCGCACCGTCGGCTCCTCGATCGTCGAGGGCGCGATGAATTTCGGCATGGACCGGCAGCAGGCGCGCCACAGCGCCGAAGAGCTGATGGACCGCATCCAGCTGCCGCGCGCCGGGCTCGAGCGCTACCCGCACCAGTTCTCGGGCGGCCAGCGCCAGCGCCTGGCGATTGCGCGCGCCATTGCCTGCCAGCCGCAGGTGCTGGTGGCCGACGAGGCCGTCTCGGCACTCGACGTCTCGGTGCAGGCTCAGATCCTGGAATTGCTGCGCGAGATTCAGCGCGACCTCGGCCTGGGCATCCTGTTCATCACGCACGACCTGCGCGTGGCCGCGCAGCTGTGCGACCGCGTGATCGTGATGAGCCAGGGCAGCATCGTGGAACAGGGCGCCACCGGCGAGGTGTTCCGCCGGCCGCAGCACGACTACACGCAGCGCCTGCTGGCCGCCGCGCCGCGCGCGGAGCTGGCGCGCAGTCCGCTGGCGGCCTGAACCATCGATTCCTTCAGAAACAGAGAACCACCCTCTCATGACAGAACTCCACGCACTCCCGGCGCTCGAGATGATCGCTGCCTACAAGAGCGGCACGCTCTCGCCCGTCGAAGTCACGCAGGCCGTGCTCGACCAGATCGCACGCTGCGAGCCGCGGCTGCAGGCCACCTATGCGCTCGACCCCGAGGGCGCGCGGGCCATGGCCCGCGCCTCCGAAGCGCGCTGGCGAGCCGGCACGCCGCTGGCCCGCGGCGGCGTCACGCTCGACGGCGTGCCGGCCACCATCAAGGAGAACATCGCGACCCGCGGCGTGCCGGTGCCGCTGGGCACGGCCGCGACCGAACTCGTGCCCGCCGCGGCCGATGCGCCGCCGGCGGCCAGGATGCGCGAGGCCGGCGCGGTGTTCCTCGGCAAGACCACGATGCCGGAGTACGGCATGCTGTCCTCGGGCCTGTCGAGCTTCCATCCGTTGACGCGCAACCCGTGGAACACTGACAAGAATCCCGGCGGTTCGAGCGCCGGCGCCGGTGCGGCCGCAGCCGCCGGCTACGGGCCGCTGCACATCGGCACCGACATCGGCGGCTCGGTGCGTCTGCCGGCCGCCTGGTGTGGCGTGGCCGGGCTCAAGCCCAGCCTGGGCCGCATCCCGATCGACCCGCCCTACATGGGCCGCGTCGCCGGCCCGATGACGCGCACCGTCGCCGACGCGGCGCTGATGATGGCCGTGCTGTCCCAGCCCGACGCGCGCGACCACATGAGCCTGCCGCCGGCGCAGATCGATTGGCTGGACCTGGAGCGCGACATCCGCGGGCTGCGCATCGGCCTCTTGCTCGACGCCGGCTGCGGCATGCCGGTGGAACCGCAGGTGCGCGCGGCGGTGGAGGCGGCGGCGAAGCTGTTCGAAGCCGCCGGCGCCGTCGTCGAACCCATGACGCCCTGGATGAACGACGAGATGCTGCATGGCGTCGACACCTTCTGGCGCATCCGCTCGGGCATGGACGTGCAGGCGCTCGCGGCGGACAAGCGTGCGAAGCTGCTGCCCATCGTGCGTGCCTGGGCCGAGGCCGGGCTGGGCCTGACGGGCGAAACCGCCTTCCATGGCTACGCCCAAACATTCAAGACCCGCGCCGCAACCGTAGCCGCCACGCAGCCCTACGACTACGTGATCTCGCCCGTGTCGCCCAACACCAGCTTCGCGGCCGAATGGGCCTACCCGACCAACGATGTCGCGACCGCGATGGACCACATCGGCTTCACGCTGCCCTACAACATGAGCGAGCAGCCGGCCGCCTCGGTCAACTGCGGCTACGACAGCAACGGCGTGCCGATCGGCCTGCAGATTGCGGGGCGCCGCTTCGACGATCTCGGCGTGCTGCAGATCGCGCGGGCCTGGGAATCGATGCGTCCGGCCCAGCGCCCCTGGCCCGCCGTCCCGCTCGAACGCTGATGACAGTGCGCTGGCAGCCGGAGTTCGTGCAGGGCGCACGCGCGATCGCGGGCCCTGCGCTGGGCACCGTCGCGATGGGTCTGGCCACCGGCGTCGCGATGGCCAAGAGCGGGCTCGCGCTGCCGGTGGTGCTCGCGATGTCGCTGGGCGTGTTCGCCAGCGCCTCGCAGCTGGCTTGCGTGCCGCTCATCATGGCCGGCGCGCCCTTGTGGGTGATCGTGCTGACCGCCGGCATGCTGAATGTGCGCTTCGTGGTCTTCAGCGTGCATTGGCGGCACTACTTCGGCCGGCTTCCGCTCGGGCACCGGTTGCTGCTGGGCTATCTCGCGGGCGATCCGGTCTATGCGCGCTTCGTGCAGCGCCATCCGCGACCCGCGGCCGGGCAGCTGCCGTACTTCCTCGGGCTTGCACTGACGAACTGGGCCGTCTGGCAGTTGTCCTCGCTCGCAGGCATCTTTTTGGCCGATGCGATTCCCGTCGAGTGGGGGCTGCGCTTCGTCGGCGTGCTGGCGCTGCTCGCGTTGGCGCTGCCGATGCTGTCTGACCGCGCGGCCTGGCTCTCGGCCGCCGTGGCCGGCGCGGTGGCGCTGCTGGCCTGGCCGCTGCCGCTGGGCCTCAATGTGGCCGTCGCGATCGCCGCGGCAATGGCCGCGGGCCTTTGGGCCGACCGACGCGCGGGCCGTCTCGCATGAGCAACCTGCACGCCTGGATCGCCGTCTTCGCGCTGGTGGCGGTGACGGTGCTCACGCGCGGCGTGTTCCTGCTGCCGCGCCGCGAGCCGCGCCTGCCGGCCTGGCTGCAGCGCAGCCTGCGGCACGCGCCGCTCGCGGCGTTGGTGGCCGTGGTCGTGCCTGAGGTGCTGCTGTCGCAAGGCCACCTGCCGACCGACTGGCGCGATGCGCGCTGGTTTGCGGTCGCCGCCGCGACCGCCTGGTACGCATGGCGGCGCGACATCACCGGTACCATCTTCGTCGGCGCCGCCGTGCTGCTTGCACTGCGGCTCGGGCTGGGCTGGTAGCACTTCACACAAGGACACCCATGAACATCCTGATCGCCGGCTTCCAGCACGAGACCAACACCTTCGCTCCGACACGTGCCGACTGGGCCGCCTTTCTGCGCGGCGACAGCTTCCCGGCCTATGCGCAAGGGCCGGCGATGCTGGAGCGCTTCACCGGCTCCAGCCTGCCGGCGGGCGGCTTCATCGCCGAGGCGCAGGCGCGCGGCTGGCAACTGCTGCCGTCCTGCTGGGCCGGCGCCACGCCCTCGGCGCAGGTGACGCGCGACGCTTTCGAGCGCATCGCGGGCACCATCGTCGAGGCGGCGCGCAGCGCGCTGGCCGGGCCGGGACTGGATGCCATCTACCTCGACCTGCATGGTGCCGCCGTGGCCGAACACGTCGACGACGCCGAGGGCGAGCTGCTGGCGCGCCTGCGCGCGCTGGTCGGGCCCGAGATGCCGATCGTCGCCAGCCTGGATCTGCATGCCAACGTGACGCAGCAAATGCTCGAGCTGGCCGATGCGCTGGTGGCCTACCGGACCTATCCGCACGTGGACACCGAAGCGACCGGCCGGCTGGCCGCGCAGCTGCTGGAACGGCGCCTCGCGCGTGGCGCACGCGAGCCTGTCGCGGCGCGCCGCATCCCCTTCCTGATCCCGATCAACGCCGGCTGCACCATGATCGAGCCGGCCGGTGCGGTCTACCGTCAGCTGCCCGGGCTGGACGTACGCCACGCCACCATCGCCAGCGTGGCGATGGGTTTTCCGGCGGCCGATTTCCCCGAGTGCGGGCCGATGGTCTGGGCCTACGGCGACGCGGCCCAAGCCGTGGTGGACACGCTGTACACCGACATCTGCGAGCCGGCAGCGCGCTGGCGCGTAGCCACCTGGACGCCGGATGATGCCGTGGCCCAGGCCATCGAACTGGCGGGGCCGGCCGCACGCCCGGTGGTCATCGCCGACACCCAGGACAACCCCGGCGCCGGCGCCGACAGCAACACCACCGGCATGCTGCATGCGCTGCTTCGCGCGGGCGCAGGACAGCGCTTTCCACAGCAGGTAGCGCTCGGGCTGTTGTACGACCCCGAGTCCGCCGCGGCGGCGCATGCCGCGGGGCGGGGCGCGCGCCTGCGCCTGGCGCTGGGCCGCTCGGTACCCACCTGGTCGGGGCAATGGAGCGACCCGCCGGTGGAAGCCGAATGCACGGTGCGCGCGCTGCATGAAGGCGGCATCGTGCTGCAGGGGCCGATGATGACGGGCGTGCGAGTCCGGCTCGGCCCTTGCGCCTGCCTGGACGTGGACGGCGTGCTGGTCGTGGTCGCCAGCGGCAAGAAGCAGATGCTCGACCGCGCGCTGTACCGCTGCGTGGGCATCGAGCCGGAACAGATGAAGATTCTCGTCAACAAGAGCTCGGTGCATTTCCGCGCCGACTTCGCGCCGATCGCGCATGAGATCCTGGTGGCGCGCGCGCCGGGCCCGATGTCCGCCGATCCGTCGGACCTGCCATGGACCCGGCTGGCGGCATCGACATCGCCCCGGGTGCCGGATTGAGGAGCGCAGCATGAAAGTCCTCATCGCCCGGATGAACCACGAGACCAACACCTTCTCGCCGGTGCCCACGCCGCTTTCGGCCTTCGGCAACAAGGGGCCGCTGTATGGCATCGACGCCCGGCGCGAGGCCGAGGGCGGGCGCACCGCCATGTCGGCTTTCATCGACCTGGCGCGGGCAAGGGGCGCGGAGATGGTGACGCCGATCTCGGCATCGGCCAACCCGAGCGGCCGAGTGGAGGCGGCCGCGTACGCCGCGATCTGCGACTGCATCGTCGACGCATTGCCCGGCTGCGATGCCGTGCTGCTCGATCTGCACGGCGCGATGGTCGCCCAAGGCAGCGACGACGGCGAGGGCGATCTGCTGGCGCGCATTCGGGCTGCCGCGCCGGGCGTGCCCGTTGCCGTGGCGCTCGACCTGCACGGCAACGTGACGCAGAAGATGATCGACCACGCCGACGTGATCGTGAGCTTCAAGACCTATCCGCATGTCGACATGTACGAGACCGGCGAGCACGCAGGACGCTTGCTGTTCACCAAGCTGGACGGACTTTGCCGTCCCGTGCTGGCCTGGCGCCGGCTGCCGTTGATGACGCACACGCTGCGCAGCGCCACCGCCGAAGGCGCGATGCGCGACGCGGTCGCGGCGGCGCGCGCGGCGGAAGCCGATGGCATGGCCGCAGTCTCGATCCTCGCCGGCTTCAGCCTGGCCGACATCCCGAACCCTTGCATCAGCGTCGTGGTGGTGGGCGACGGCGACGCCGCAGCGGCCGACCGGGTGGCGGCCGCGCTGGCGGAGCGCATCTGGGCGGCGCGTGCGGACTTCGTCTATCGGTCCGAGCCCTTGGCGCAATCGCTGGCGCGCGCCTGCAAGCTGGCGGTGCAGGCCGATCGGCCGGTGCTGCTGCTCGATCACGGCGACAACTGCATGTCGGGCGGCAGCTGCGACACCATGGACGTGCTGATGGCGGCGCTTGCGGCCGGCATGCAGGGCATCCAGGCCGGCCTGCTGTGCGATCCGCAAGCGGTCGCGCAATGCGCCGAGGCCGGCATCGGCGCCGAGATCGAGCTGCTGCTCGGCCACAAGCGCCCGCTGGTGCAGATCGGCCGCAGCACGCCGCCGGTGCGGCTGCGCGGCACCGTGCGCGCGCTCACCGACGGGGAGTACGTGATCACGGGGCCGACCTACACCGGCCAGCGCGCCTGCATGGGCCGCTCGGCGGTGTTCGACATCGGCGCGGCGCAGATCGTCGTCACCGAGCGCACGCACGAGCCCTGGGACCTGGGCACCTTCGAAAGCGTCGGCCTCGATCCGCGCCGTGCGCGCTTCCTGCTGCTGAAGTCGCGCATGTACTGCCGGCCGGTCTTCGTGCCCATCGCCGCCGGGCTGGTGGAGTGCGACAGCCCGGGTGTCACCAGTTCGGACTATTCGCTGTTCCCGTTCGAGCGGCTCGCGCGACCGCTGTATCCGTTCGACGAGCCTTCTTATTCGGCTACAGCTTCTTGACCAGCACCTGGCTCTTGCGGTCCCAGTTGTACTTGCGCTTGCGCGCCTCGGGCAGCCAGTCGGGGTTGACCTGCTGGAAGCCGCGCTTCAGGAACCAGTGCATGGTGCGCGTGGTCAGCACGAAGATGCTTTCCAGCCCGCTGGCCTTGGCGCGCTGCTCGACGCGCTTGAGGATGCGTTCGCCGTCGCCTTGCGACTGCGACTGGGGCGAGACTGTCAGCGCCGCCATCTCCGCGGTCTTCGCCTCAGGATAGGGGTAGAGCGCCGCGCAGCCGAAGATCACGCCGTCGTGCTCGATCACCGTGTACTGGCCGACGTCGCGCTCGATCTCGGTGCGGCTGCGCTTGACCAGCGTGCCGTCGCGCTCGAAGGGTTCGATGAGCTGCAGGATGCCGCCGATGTCGTCCGCCGTCGCCTCGCGCAGCGATTCGAGCTTCTCGTCGATCACCATGGTGCCGATGCCGTCGTGCACGTAGACCTCGAGCAGCAGCGAGCCGTCCACCGAGAAGGGGATGATGTGGTTGCGCTCCACGCCCGCCTCGCAGGCCTTGACGCAGTGCTGCAGGTAGAAGGCCGTGTCGGTCGGGGTCTGGGGCGGCGCCAAGAAGGCCAGCAGCTTCCTGGCGCTGTCGAGCGGCAGCTCGGTGTCGATGGGGTTGTCCTCGCTGACGGGCTGGCTGGTGTCCTGCGGAATGCCTGGAACCTCGGTCAGGAAGATCAGCTTGTCGGCCTGGATCGAGATCGCCACGCTGGTCGCGACTTCTTCCATCGTGAGGTTGAAGGCCTCGCCGGTGGGCGAGAAGCCGAAGGGCGACATCAGCACCATGGCGCCGAAGTCGAGCCCGCGGCGGATGCCGGCGGCATCGACCTTGCGCACCAGGCCCGAATGCTGGAAGTCGACGCCGTCGACCACGCCGACCGGCCGCGCGGTGATGAAGTTGCCCGAGATCATGCGCACGGTGGAACCGGCCATCGGCGTGTTCGGCAGGCCCTGGCTGAAGGCGGCCTCGATCTCGTAGCGCAGCTGTCCGGCCGCCTCCTGCGCGCAGTCGAGCGCCACCTCGTCGGTGATGCGCATGCCGTGCGAGTACTTGGCCTCGTGGCCCTTGGCGCGCAGCTGTTCGTTGACCTGCGGCCGGAAACCGTGCACCAGCACCACCTTGACGCCCATGCTCTGGATCAGCGCCAGGTCCTGCGCGATGCTGGGCAGCTTGCCGGCCGCGATGGCCTCGCCCGCCATCGCGACCACGAAGGTCTTGCCGCGGTGCATGTGGATGTAGGGCGCCACCGAGCGGAACCAGGGGACGAAGGTGAAATTGAAGACGGTGGACATTGGCGGGGTAGGGCAGGCGAAAGTTCGGGCGCAAGATAATCGACGATTTTCCCCGAACTGCCAGCCTTGTCTTCGTCCCCACTTCGAATCGAGTTTCCAGAATCCCTGCCGGTGTCGGCCCGGCGCGACGAAATCATGGCCGCCATCGAGGCGAACCAGGTCGTGATCGTCTGCGGCGAGACGGGTTCGGGCAAGACCACGCAGTTGCCCAAGATCGCGCTGGCCCTGGGTCGGGGCAAGCTCAATGCGCCCCCTGGCAAGGGCCGGCTGATCGGCCACACGCAGCCGCGGCGCATCGCCGCATCGTCGGTGGCCAAGCGCATCGCCGAGGAGCTCAAGACGCCGCTGGGCGAGGTGGTCGGCTTCAAGGTGCGTTTCCAGGACCGGCTGGCGCGCGACGCCTCGGTCAAGCTGATGACCGACGGCATCCTGCTGGCCGAGACGCAGACCGATCCGCTGCTCAAGGCCTACGACACGCTGATCATCGACGAGGCGCACGAGCGCTCGCTGAACATCGATTTCCTGCTCGGCTACCTGCGCGAAATCCTGCCGCGGCGGCCGGATCTCAAGGTCATCGTGACCTCGGCCACCATCGATGCGGACCGGTTCGCGCGGCATTTCGCGTCGGCCCGCCCGGCGCCGGGCCGCCCCAAGGCGGGCGCGACCCCCTCGGGGGGCAGCGACGACGCGCAGCGCGGAGCGTGGGGGCCAATGACTCCTGCGCCCACGATCATGGTTTCGGGCCGGATGTTCCCGGTGGAGCAGCGCTACCGCCCCTTCGAGGAGTCGCGCGACTACGACCTCACCAATGCCATCGCCGAGGGCGTCGACGAGCTCTGGCGCGATCCGCACAACGCCGGCGACATCCTGGTCTTCCTGCCCGGCGAACGCGAGATCCGCGAGGCCGCCGACCACCTGCGCAAGCATCTGAGCCATCAGCCGCTGATGCGCAGCGCTGAGGTGCTGCCGTTGTTCGCACGCCTGTCGCAGGCCGAGCAGGACCGCATCTTCGACGGCCACACCGGTCGCCGCATCGTGCTGGCCACCAACGTCGCCGAGACCTCGCTGACGGTGCCGGGCATCCGCTACGTGATCGATGCCGGTACCGCGCGCGTCAAGCGCTACAGCTTCCGCAGCAAGGTGGAACAGCTGCTGGTCGAGCCGATCAGCCAGGCCGCGGCCAACCAGCGTGCGGGGCGCTGCGGCCGGGTCGCCGACGGCATCTGCATCCGGCTCTACGACGAGAAGGATTTCGAAGGCCGGCCGCGCTTCACCGATCCGGAGATCCTGCGCTCCTCGCTGGCCGGCGTGATCCTGCGCATGAAGTCGCTGCGACTGGGCGACGTCGAGCGCTTTCCTTTTCTCGAAGCGCCGCAGCGGCGCGCGATCGCCGACGGCTACCAGCTGCTCAACGAGCTCGGCGCGGTCGACGACGCGAACGAGCTCACGCCGATGGGGGCCGAATTGGCCAGGCTGCCGCTCGATCCGCGGGTCGGCCGCATGATCCTGGAGGCACGCACGCGCGGCGCGCTCGAAGAGGTGCTGGTGATCGCGAGCGCGCTGTCGGTGCAGGACGTGCGCGATCGGCCGATGGAGGCGCAGCAGCAGGCCGACCAGGCGCATGCGAAGTTCGACGACGAGAAGAGCGAGTTCAGCGGGTATCTGCGGTTATGGAAGTGGATCAACGACGCGCGCGGCGGCCATGGCGACACCCACAAGCTCAGCAACCGCCAGTACGAATCGCTGCTCCGGCAAAACTTCATCAACGTGCGCCGCGTGCGCGAGTGGCGCGACATCCATTCGCAATTGCTCACGGTAGTCACCGAGCACAAGTGGCGCATCAACAGCGAGCCGGCGGGCTACGAACCGCTCCACCTTTCGATGCTCTCCGGCCTGCTCGGCAACATCGGCTGGAAGCTGGAGGACCCTTCGACAGGCTCAGGACAGGCTTCGGAGTATCTCGGCGCGCGCGGCATCAAGTTCTACCGCCATCCCGGCGCGCATCTGAAGAAGAAACCCGGCCGCTGGATCGTCGTGGCCGAGCTGGTCGAAACCACGCGCCTCTTCGGCCGCGGCATCGCGAACATCGAGCCGCAGTGGCTGGAACAGGTCGCGGGCCATCTGCTCAAGAAGCAGCTGCTCGACCCGCACTGGGAGAAGAAGGGCGCGCAGGTCGCGGCGCTGGAGCGCGCCACGCTCTACGGGCTGGTGGTCTATAGCGGGCGGCGCGTGGACTTCAGCAAGGTCGACCCGGTGGCCGCGCGCGAGATCTTCATCCGCGAGGCGCTGGTCGGCGGGCAGTGGGAAAGCAAGCTGCCTTTTCTCGCCGCCAACCGCAAGCTGGTGCGCGAGGTCGAGGGTCTCGAGCACAAGTCGCGCCGGCAGGACGTGCTGGTCGACGACGAGCTGATCTACGCCTTCTACGACGCCCAGCTGCCGCCCGATGTGTCGAGCGGCCTCGCTTTCGAGAGCTGGTACCGGCAAGCGTCGAGGGAGCAGCCGCGGCTGCTGTTCCTGACGCGCGAGGAGCTGATGCGGCACACGGCCGCCGGCATCACGACCCAGTCCTTTCCGCCGACGATTCGGCTGGGCGGCGTCGATTGCGCCGCGACCTACCTGCACGAGCCCGGCGATGCCAAGGATGGATTGACGGTCACCGTGCCGCTCTTCGTGTTGAACCAGGTCAGCGAGGAACGCTGCGAATGGCTGGTGAGCGGCATGCTGAAGGACAAGGTGCAGGCGCTGCTGAAGAGCCTGCCGCAGAAGCCGCGCGCCCGCCTAGTGCCCTTGCCCGACTCGGCCGCGCGCCTCGCGGAGCAGCTGGCCGCACCCGAGGTCTTCGGCCACGGTTCGCTGACCGATGCGCTGCTGAAACGCGTGCGCGAGCAGACCAGCCTCGACGTGAAGCGGACCGACTTCAAGCTCGACATGCTGCCGCCGCACCTGTTCATGAACCTGCGCGTGGTCGACGAGCACGGCCGCCAGCTCGGCATGGGGCGCAGCCTCGGCGCGCTGAAGGCGGAGCTGGGCGCGCAGGCGCGCGGCGCGTTCCAGGCGCTGGCGGGACTCAACGTCAAGGCGTCCGTCGAGAAGCCCGATGCACCTGCGCCGGCCGAGAACAAGGCCGCGGCCAAGGCGCCGGCGGCGCCCGCGCTGCCGGCAGGCCAGCGCTACACGGCATGGACCTTCGGCGAGCTGCCGGAGCTGATGGAAGTGCGGCGCGGCGCGCAGTCGCTGATCGGCTTTCCGGCCCTGGTCGACGGCGGCGACGCGGTGACGATCGAGGTCTTCGACGAACCGGCGGTGGCCGCCGCGAAGCATCGTGCCGGCCTGCGCCGCCTGTTCGCACTGCAGCAGAAGGATGCGCTCAAGTACCTCGAGAAGAACATCCCCGACCTGCAGAAGATGGCGGTCGCCTACATGCCGCTCGGCACGGCGGAGGAACTGCGCGCCCAGATCGTCGACGTGGCGCTCGAGCGGGCCTTTCTGCAGGAGCCGCTGCCGGCCGACGAGGCGGCGTTCAAGCAGCGCGTGGACGAGGGCCGCGGGCGGCTCACGCTGATCGCCAACGAGGTCGCGCGGCTGGCTGGCACCATCCTTGCCGAGTACACGCTCGCCGTGCGCAAGATCAAGGACACGAAGATCCAGCCCGCCGCCACGGCCGACGCGGCGCAGCAATTGCAGCGCCTGGTCGGCAAGCGCTTCATCGCCGACACGCCCTGGCCGCGGCTTGCGCACTTCGCGCGCTACCTCAGGGCCATCACCCTCAGGCTCGACAAGCTGCGGGCCGACCCGGCGCGGGATGCAGAGCGGCTCGCGGAGCTGCGGCCGCAGGAGCAGCGCTACTGGCGCCTCCTGGCCGAGCGCAAGGGCGCGCTCGACGAACGCATGAGCGAGTTCCGCTGGCTGCTCGAGGAGTTGCGCGTGAGCTTCTTCGCGCAGGAGCTGCGCACGCCGCAGCCGGTCAGCGTCAAGCGGCTCGACAAGCTGTGGGTGCAACTCGAAAGCTGAGCGCGGACCCAAAAAAAAGCCCGCCGAAGCGGGCTTTGCTTTCAAGCGTTCGTGCCACCTATATGCGCCCCATGAGGAGCAGCACGATCACCACCAGCAGCACCAGACCCAGGCCGCCGCTCGGGCCATAGCCCCAGCTGCGGCTGTAGCCCCAGCTCGGCAACGCGCCGACCAGGAGCAGGATCAGAACGATCAGCAGGATCATTGAGAGCGACATGGATTTCTCCTAGGTCTTTTGTATGGAGGAGTCCATGCTCGGCATCGGCAGGCGAATCCATCGCCGGAAGGCGCGCCCTCCGGCGGTCAGGACTCTCCTACCGTTCGTGTCAGAGCCGCGCCAGTCGGTCGATGGCTGTCTGGAGCGTCTCGTCCTTCTTGGCGAAGCAGAAGCGCACCACGCGCTGGTCGAAACCGTCGGCATAGAAGGCCGAGAGCGGAATCGCGGCGACGCCGATCTCGCTCGTGAGCCACTGGCAGAAGTCGGACTCGCCGAGGTCGCTGACCTCGCTGATGTCCACGCACTGGAAGTAGGTGCCGGCGCTGGGCAGCAGCTTGAGCCGCGTCCTGGCCAGGCCGGCCGCGAACAGGTCGCGCTTGTGCTGGTAGAAGGCCGGCAGTTCGAGGTAGGGCGCGGGGTCGGCCATGTAGCTTGCCAGCGCATGCTGCATCGGCGTGTTCACGGTGAACACGTTGAACTGGTGCACCTTGCGGAACTCGGCGCTGAGCGCCGCTGGCGCGGCCACGTAGCCAACCTTCCAGCCGGTCACGTGGTAGGTCTTGCCGAAGCTGCTGACAATGAAGGTGCGCGCCGCGAGGCCCGGGAAACGCGCCGCGCTTTCGTGGCGCGCGCCGGCGTAGACCATGTGCTCGTAGACCTCGTCGCTGATCACCAGCACGTCGGTGGGCGCGAGCAGTTCCTCGAGGCGGCGCATCTCCGCTTCGGTCCACACGGTGGCGCTGGGGTTGTGCGGCGTGTTGACGATGATGGCGCGCGTGCGCGGCGTGATCGCGGCCGCGATCTTGTCGAAGTCGGGGCGGAAGCTGCCGGGCGTGAGCGGCACGCGCACCACGGTGCCGCCGGCCAGGTCGATGTTGGGCGCGTAGCTGTCGTAGCAGGGCTCGAGCACGATCACCTCGTCGCCCGCGTGCACCACCGCGAGGATCGCCGTGATGATCGCTTGCGTTGCGCCGGCGGTGATGGTGATCTCAGTGTTCGGGTCGTAGCTGTGCCCGTAGAGCGTCGAGATCTTCGCCGCGATCGCTTCGCGCAGGGCGGGGATGCCGGGCATCGGCGGGTACTGGTTGTGGCCGGCCGCCATCGCGCGGGTGACGGCTTCGAGCAGCTTCGGGTCGCAGTCGAAATCCGGAAAACCCTGGCCGAGGTTCACTGCCTTCTTCTCGGCGGCGAGCGCCGACATCACGGTGAAGATGGTCGTGCCGACGGTAGGCAGCTTGGTCTTGACGTCGGGGGTGCGGGCGATGCTCACAGCTCGTAGTCCTGGTGATGACCGCTCAAGGCCTTGGCGATCAGGTTGCGATCGAGCCGGTCGGAGAGCAGCTCGGCGAATTTGAAGACGAAGTTGCGCAGGTAGGCGCTGCGCTTGAATGCGACGCGTGCGATGTTGGTGCCGAACACATGGCCCATCGGCCGCACCACGAGATCGGCATTGGAATCGTCGCGCACCGCCATCTCGGCCACGATGCCGACGCCGAGACCGAGCCGCACATAGGTCTTGATGACGTCGGAGTCGATGGCCTCGAGCGCGATGCGCGGCGTGAGCTTCTTGTGCGCGAACGCATGGTCGATGCGCGTGCGGCCGGTGAAGGAAGGGTGGTAGGTGATGATCGGCTCGGCCGCGATGTCCTCGAGCGAGATGCGCTCCTTGCTCGCGAGCGGATGCTCCTTGGGCAGCACGAGCACGTGCTGCCATTCGTAGCAGGGGATGGTCACGAGATCGGCGTAGTCGGACAGCGATTCGGTCGCGATGCCGATCTCCGCGATCTCGTCGATCACCATTCGCGCCACCTGGTCGGGCGAGCCTTGGTGCAGGCTCACGTTGACCTTGGGATAGGCCTCGCGCAGCTTCGCCACCGGCACCGGGAGCACGTAGCGCGCCTGCGTGTGCGTGGTGGCGATCGAAAGCGTGCCGCTGTCCTGGGCGCTGAACTGCTCGCCGATGCGCTTGAGGTTGCCGACCTCGCGCATGATCAGTTCGATGCTTGCGAGCACATGCTGGCCGGGTTCGGTCACGCGCTTGAGGCGCTTGCCGTGGCGCGCGAAGATTTCCACGCCCAGTTCTTCCTCGAGTTCGATGATGGCCTTGGACACACCGGGCTGCGAGGTGTGAAGCGCCTTGGCCGCTTCAGTCAGATTGAGGTTGCGCCGAACCGCTTCCTGCACGAATTTGAACTGGTGAAGATTCATAACAAATTCCGTCTTAATTCGGAATTCATTATGCCTTCGATGTCTATCGAAAGCACCGCAAGTTCAGGATTTGAGTGCCACGCGAGCCAGCAGATCGATCACTTCCGGCTCTTCGCCGACGGCCTGCGCGAGCGAGAAGACGACCCCCGGATGCAAGGCACGCAGCGCGTCGAGCAAGCCGGGCAGGTCTTCGCGCAGATGCTTTCCCATGCCGAGAAAGAGCGGCACCACGCGGATGGCGCCGGCCCCGCCGGCGATCAGCTCTGCCGCCGCGGTGCGCAGGTCCGGCGCCACCAATTCGAGGTAGGCGCAGGCGACACGGGCCGAGGGATCGAGCGCCGCGACGCGACGCGCCACGGCCTCCACCGGCGCACGCCAGCGCTCGTCGCGCGAGCCGTGCGCAAAGAGAACGATGCCTGTCGCGGCCGTCATCAGGGCCGCTACCGCCGCAGCACCAGCCAGCTGAAAGCGGCCAGCGACATCACCGTGTAGATCAGGCCGGGCGCCGCCGCCGTGATCCAGGGCCACCAGTTGCTGAGGTTGCCCAGGTAGCCGAACACGTTGTTCAACAGGAAAAAGCTGATGCCGATCATCACGCCGCCGAACACGTAGGCCGTGATGCCGGCCTGGCGGAAATGCAGGTAAGCGAAGGGCAGGGCGAGCACCACCATCACGAGGCAGGACAGCGGATAGAACACCTTGCGCCAGAACTCGATCTCGTAGCGCTGCGCGGTCTGGCCGTTGGCGTTGAGATGCTGGATGTATTCGAACAGGTCGAGCGTGCGCATGCGGTCCGGACGCAGCAGGGCGACCGACACCATCTCGCGCGTGAGCGAGCTCGGCCAGTCCAGCGCCGCAATCTTGGTGGTGACGATGCGGGCCCGGTCTGCCGCGTTGCGCGTGTCGTACTGCTGCCGTTCGACGCCGAAGAGCGCCCAATGGCCATCCAGGATGCGCGCGAAGGATGCGGTGGTCTGCGAGGTCACGAAGCCGTTGCCGTCGAACTCGAAGATGCGCGGATCCTTCAGCGTGCCGTCGCGCGCCATCGAGACCACGTTGACCGCGTAGGACATGTCGCCCTGCTTTTCCTTCAGCCAGGCGCCCGTGTTGCCTGCGAGCGTGAAGACGCCCTGGTAGCGCGACTTGAGCAGCTGGGCAGTCCGGTCCGAAGCCGGCGAGACATAGTCGCCGACAGCGAAGGTCAGGAACACGAAGCCAAGTCCCAGCAGCAGCAGCGTGCGCAGCGCGCGCCAGGGCCCGAGACCGCTGGTGCGCAGGATCGTGTATTCGGAGCTCTGCGCGAGCCGCGCCATCACGAAGATGGTGCCGATCAGCACGGTGATCGGCAGCAGCTCGTACAGGTGGCTCGGGATCAGCAGCGTCACGAAGACCAGGGCCTGGGCGGCCCCGTAGGCGCCGCTCCCCGGCTTGCCGATCGACTGCAGTTCGTCAACGAAGTCGAAGAAGAAGAACAGGCTCAGGAAGCCGAGGGTGACGAAGGCCACGGCCTTCAGCACCTCCACGTAGATCAGTCGACGGATGGTTTTCACGCGTGCGGTGGCGTTGCGGGCCGCAGGCGCGGGCGGCCCCAGTTGAAGTGTCGCTTGGCAAGCCAGAGCAGGCCGAGCAGCAGCGCGCCGCCGTGCAGCGCCAGCATGAAGCCGCCCATGCTGTAGCGGCCGGAGCCCACCCAGTTCTGGCCGAGATTGAGCATGTTGTAGTAGAGGACGAAAGCGAACAACGCGAAGAGCAGATTGCCGCTGCGGCCCACGCGCGGATTCACACTCGTCAGGGTCAGCGCCAGCAGCACGAAATTGATGGCCGCGAGCATCATGCCGATGCGCCAGGCCAGTTCGCCGCGATTGGCCGTATTCGGTTCCCGCAGCAGGGTCAGCGTGGTGCGGGTGCGCACCGGGCTCGTGTCCGTCGAGACCCCCTCGTCGCCGCCGACTTTGGCGCCGTAGGTGTCGAACTCGCTGATCTTGAGCTCCAGCCCATCCAATGTCCGCGAGACGCGCTGGCCATTGCTGAGCATGAGGTAGCGCGCTTCTCCGATGTCTTCCATGCGGCCGCTGCGGGCCGATGTGATGATCTGCATGTTGCGCTCGATCGAGGAGATGAAAACGTTCGTGGCGGTGGCGCCATCCGGCGTGTCCTTGTCGATGAAGAACACGCGGTTGCGCCCGGCCGACTCGCGGAACTCGCCGGGCGACACGCGCTCGATGTCGCCGCGGCGCTGGTACTGTTCGCGCATCCCCTGGGTCTGCGAGTTGGCCCATGGCCAGCCGACCAGCGCGAACACGGCGATCAGCAGCAGCACCGGCCAGGCGAAGCGGAACAGCGGCAGCGCGAAATCCGCCAGGCCGCGCCCGCTCGAGAACCAGATCACCATCTCGCTGTCGCGGTACATGCGCGACAGGGTGCCGACGATCGAGATGAACAGGCTGAGGCTCAGGATCGTCGGCATGTAGCCGAGCACCGTGTAGGCCATCACGAGGAAGACCTCGGACGGATTCACGCTGCCCCGCGATGCCAGTCCGAGCGTGCGGATCAGCATCATGGTCATCACGATGGTGGCCAGAACCACGAGGGTGGCGCCGAAGCTGCGGGACAGCTCCTTGCGTAAAGAGGAATGGAATAACATCGTCGAGGGAAAAAAAGGATTATGGACTTTCAACTCAAGACCCTCTCCACCGCTCAGGCTGCCGCCGAAAAAGCCGATGTGCTGATCGTGCTCGTTGCCGCCGGCACCACCCCCTCCAAGGATGCCATCGCCACATTGATCGCCGAGGCCCGCAAGGCCGGCGACCTCCCCGACAAGGCCGGCAAGCTGCTGGCGCTGTACCGCCCGGCGCACGTCGCGGCGCCGCGCGTGGTGCTGGCTTCGGTGGGCGACGGCAAGCCTGCGTCGGTGCGCGCCGGTGTGCTTGCCGCGGTCAATGCGGCCAAGTCCGGCGACCCCAGGCGCGTCCTCATCGTCTTCGCGCAGGCCGCGGACGCTGCCGGTCTGCGTTGCGCGATCGCCGCGGCCGCCGACGCGAGCTACGTCTACACGACCTCCAAGTCCAAGGCCGAGCCGCGCTCGATCCGCTACCTGGGCTTCGGCGTCACGGAGGCGGGGCCGCTGCGAGAAGCTTACGACGAGGCCACGGCCATGGTCGCGGGCATCGAACTGGCCAAGGAGTGGGGCAATCGGCCCGGCAACTATTGCACCCCCTCGCTGCTGGCCGATGCGGCGCGCAAGCTGGCCGCGCTGCCGTGCGTGAAGTGCGAAGTGCTGGGCCCGAAGGAAGTGGAGAAGCTCGGCATGGGGGCGTTCAGCGCGGTCGCGCAGGGATCGGCCGAACCCTTGCGCTTCATCGTGCTGCGCTACCAGGGCGCGCCCAAGGATGAGGCGCCGGTGGTCCTGGTCGGCAAGGGCATCACCTTCGACACCGGCGGCGTTTCGCTCAAGCCGGCGGCCGAGATGGACGAGATGAAGTTCGACATGTGCGGCGCCGCGAGCGTGCTCGGCGTGTTCCGCGCGCTCGGCGACATCCAGCCCGCCCTCAACGTGGTCGGGCTGATTCCGTCGTGCGAGAACATGAACGACGGCCGCGCGGTCAAGCCCGGCGACGTCGTCACCAGCATGAGCGGCCAGACCATCGAGGTGCTTAACACCGATGCCGAAGGCCGTCTGATCCTGTGCGACGCGCTGAACTATGCCAAGCGCTTCGAGCCGGCTGCGGTGATCGACATCGCCACCCTGACCGGCGCTTGCGTGATCGCGCTGGGCGGCGTGCGCAGCGGTCTCTTTGCCAGCGACGACACGTTGGCCGCTGCGCTCGAAGCCGCCGGCGAAGAAGCGCAGGACCGTTGCTGGCGGATGCCGCTGGACGAGGACTACGCCGAGGGCCTCAAGAGCAATTTCGCCGACGTGGCCAACATCGCCGGCCGCGCGGGCGGGGCGATCACCGCCGCCAAGTTCCTGCAGCGCTTCGCGGGCGATTTCCAATGGGCCCACCTGGACATTGCGGGCACGGCCTGGAAGAGCGGTGCGGCCAAGGGCGCGACGGGGCGGCCGGTCGGGCTGCTGCTGACCTATTTGCTGGAACGGGCCCGCAAGGCGGCCGTGAAGACAGCGCCGCGCAAGTCCCGCAAGAGCGCCAAGACCCGGTCGGCAACGTGACCGAGATCGACTTCCACTTCAACACGCCGGACAAGGTGAACTACGCCTGCCGGCTGCTGCGCAAGGCCGTGGGCGCGCGCGGCGCGCGTGTGGTGGTGGTGGCTGATCCCCAGTTGCTGGATGCGGTCGACCTGGCCCTGTGGACCTTTGCGCCGACCGAGTTCATCGCCCATTGCCGCAGCGACGGCGAGCCGCACACGGTGGCGCGTTCGCCGGTCGTGCTGGCCGAAAGCGCCGCTGCGCCGCTGCCGCATCAGCAGGTGCTGGTGAACCTGGGTGCGGAACTGCCCGCTGGCTTCGAACGCTTCGAGCGCTTGATCGACATCGTGAGCGCCGACGACGCCGACCGGCTCGCGGGCCGCAAGCGCTGGCGGCACTACGCGGAACGCGGCTATGCGATCCAGCGCCATGACTTTGCCGGGAGTACCGCCTGATGCAGCGCACCCCTCCGCGTTTCGTGCCCACGCTGACGACCGTGCTGGAGCTGCCGCCCGAGCCTGCGCCCGGTGCCGAGCCCCTGCCGGAGCCGGTCGCACCTGCAGTGCCCGAGCCCTCGCAAGCGGTCGCGCTGGACCCCCAGGCGCTGCTGTCGGAGGCCGACGCCTTCCGGCTCGAAGAGCAGTTGCTGCACCGCGTGTTGCAGCGCATCGACCTGTCGCTCGAGGAGCGCGTGAGCGACGCCGTGTCAGTTGCCGTTCAGCAGCAGCTCGACACCATGATCCCGCGTTTGCGCGGCGAAATAGAGACCGTGCTGCGTGCTTTGGTGAGCGAAGCGCTGGCCCAGGAGCTTTCTGACAACACAGGGTCTACGCCAGCATTTGGCGCACAAAGCTTGGGCTAAACTGCGCGCCAGGTCGAAAGCGCGGGGGCGCTACGGGTCCTGCGGCGCGGAACTTGCTGAGTCTTCGCACGCGGATCGATAGACCGCTATGTACTCTTATTTATCAATGTTCTGGAGGTTCCCATGCAATTGAAATGGACTGCGGTCGCACTGGCTGCTCTCACGCTCGTGGCTTGCGGCAAGAAGGAAGAAGCAGCTGCGCCCGCCGCGCCCGCACCGACTGCAGCGGCACCCGCGCCTGCCGCACCTCCGGCCGATGCACTGGTGGTGAAGATCGGTCACGTGGGCCCCACGAGCGGCGCCATTGCCCACCTCGGCAAGGACAACGAATTCGGCGCGCGCATGGCCATCGAAGACCTCAATGCCAAGGGCCTCAAGATCGGCGACAAGGTTGCCAAGTTCGAACTGCTGGCAGAAGACGACGCGGGTGACCCGAAGCAGGGCACCGCAGTGGCCCAGAAGCTGGTCGACAGCAAGGTCAACGGCGTGGTTGGCCACCTGAACTCGGGCACCTCGATCCCTGCTTCCAAGCTGTACAGCGATGCGGGCATTCCGCAGGTCTCGCCCTCGGCAACCAACCCCAAGTACACCCGCCAGGGCTTCAAGACCACCTTCCGCGTGGTGGCTGACGACACGCAACTCGGCGGCACGCTGGGCAAGTACGCGGTCGAAACGCTGAAGGGCAAGAACATCGCCGTGATCGACGACCGTACCGCTTACGGCCAGGGCGTGGCGGAAGAGTTCGAGAAGGCCGCCAAGGCCGCCGGCGGCAACATCGTCGGCCACGAGTTCACGACCGACAAGTCGACCGACTTCAACGCCATCCTGACCAAGCTCAAGGGTGCCAAGCCCGACGTGCTGTTCTTCGGCGGCATGGACGCGGTGGGCGGCCCGATGCTCAAGCAGGTCAAGCAGCTCGGCATGAACGTCAAGTTCATGGGCGGCGACGGCCTGTGCACCGGCGAACTGGCCAAGCTGGCCGGCGATGCGATCGGCGAGGAAATGGTCGTTTGCGCGGAAGCAGGCGGTGTCGAAGGCGACTTCAAGCAGCCGCTCGAAGACTTCAAGACCAAGTTCAAGGCCAAGAACGGCGTCGAAGTGCAGATCTACGCGCCGTACGTCTACGACGCGGTCAACGTGCTGGCCGAAGCGATGGTCAAGGCCGGTTCTTCCGACCCGGCCAAGTACCTGCCCGAACTCGGCAAGGTCCAGTACAAGGGCGTGACCGGCCCGATCGCCTTCGACGAAAAGGGCGACATCAAGAACGGTGCACTGACGCTCTACACCTACAAGGGTGGTGCGCGTACGCAGATCGCCGTGGTGCGCGGAGCGAGCTGAGAAGCCCGCTCGACAGCATGAAAAAAGGGCCTTCGGGCCCTTTTTTCATGCTGTCGAGCGGCTGGCATCGTTGCAGTAGTCGAAGAAGGCATCGAGCTCCTTCGACTTGTCGAACACGGCGTCCGCACCGAGCGCCATGCAGCGTGCGCGGATGTCCGCGTTGACGTAATTGCTGAGGACCACGGCGCGCTGTAGTGGCGTGCGCTCCCTGCAGTTGCGCAGCACGCCCAGGCCGGAGCCCTCCTTGAGGAACAGGTCCACGATCAACAACTGCCATTCGCTCGCATGGGAGGCCAGCCAATCGGTCGCGTCCTTCTCGGTCTCGGCCGCGCCGACGATCCGGGCATGCGCCAGATCCTCCAGGGCCGGAATCAGGTTGTCCCGGATGGTCCTGTTGTCTTCGACGAGGAAGGTGAAGAGGGCCATGTGGTTTCCGGGTTTCCGGGCTGTGGGAATGCCAGCCTAGCGCGGGAGGCCTGCCGGGTTCCTAGCGACAGCCGCCAACTCATTGCGTAGGAGAAAGCAGACGGACGCTCGACTGCCAACCGCGAGCGAATGCATCAGCCGGCGTCGCGCTCTCGTTCGGTACGCTTCTCGATCTCCTCCGCCAAGGTGGCGTTGACTTCGGCGAGCGTCTCGGCCGACTCGGCCAGCTTCTTTTCAAGCTGGCCGGTGTGCTCGATGGCCTGTGCGACGTCGCCCACCTGCACTTCGTCCGGAAGCTCCTGTTCCAGCACCGTGTTGATGACGGCCAGGTCATCGGATGCGCGCTGCACCTCGGCAGCCACCGCTTCGGTCTTGTCCAGGGCCTGATCGAGCGGCGCTGCGGCCCGATCCGGTTTGCTTTGTCCGGCCATCCGAGCTCCTTCTCTGGGGATGGAAAAAAGTAAGGCGATGGTACTCTGTCGCCCGACGACCCCCAAACGAAAAAGCCCCGGGTACGGGGCTTTCACGACGACTCCCATGTGCGATGGGAGGGAACTGAATCGGTTTTTCCTGGCGGAGCAGGCGGGATTCGAACCCGCGGAGGGCTATTAACCCTCACACGCTTTCCAGGCGTGCGACTTAAACCGCTCATCCACCGCTCCGAAGCCCGCGATTGTAGCAGCGGGGACGAATCGATCTCAGGCGGTGCCCGATGTCTTTCCGGCCTGCACCATGCGCATCGCCGAGGCGATGAGCGCCGCGGTCTCGGTCATGTTGCTCGGCACGATCAGCGTGGTCGTGGCGTCGGCCGCGACCTTGCCGTAGGCATCGACCGCGCGCTCGGCCACCTTGAGCTGCACGGCCTGTTCGCCGCCCGGCTGCCGGATCGCGGCCGCCACGCGCTCGATGGCGCCGGCGGTCGCCTGGGCCACCGCGGTGATGGCTGCCGCCTCGCCCTGCGCGTTGTTGATCTGCGCCTGCTTCTCGCCCTCGGAGCGAGCGATGAAGGCTTCGCGTTCGCCGGTGGCGATGTTGATCTGCTCCTGGCGGCGGCCTTCGGAGGCCGCGATCAGCGCCCGCTTTTCGCGCTCGGCCGTGATCTGGCGCTGCATGGCCTGGAGGATTTCCTTGGGCGGCGTCAGGTCCTTGATCTCGTAGCGCAGCACCTTCACGCCCCAGTTCAGCGCGGCCTCGTCGATGGCGGCCACGACCTGGGCGTTGATGATGTCGCGCTCCTCGAAGGTCTTGTCGAGCTCGAGCTTGCCGATCACGCTGCGCAGCGAGGTCTGCGCGAGCTGGGTGACGGCCACGATGTAATTGGACGAGCCGTAGCTCGCGCGCATCGGGTCGGTCACCTGGAAGTACAGGATGCCGTCGACCTGCAGCTGCGTGTTGTCGCGCGTGATGCAGATCTGGCTCGGCACGTCGAGCGGGATTTCCTTCAGGCTGTGCTTGTAGGCCACCTTGTCGATGAAGGGGATCAGGAAGTTGGGTCCGGGGGTCATCGTGTTGTGGTACTTGCCCAGGCGCTCGCGCACCCAGGCGTTCTGCTGCGGCACGAACTTGATCGACTGGCTGATGACGATGATCGCGATGACCAGGATGACGAGGGGGACTGCGAGTTCCATGAATGCTTCCTTTTCGGTTCTTGCTTCTTGTCAGATCTTGTCGACGACCAGGCGGCTGCCGACCACCTCGGCCACGCGGTGCTCGCCGATCGACGGCGTGCTTCCGGCGCGGGGCACCACGGTCCATTGCGCGCCGCGGTAGCGCACGGTGGCGGTGCCGTCGGGATTCCAGGCGTCGACGTAGACGCTCTCGCCGATATCCAGGTTGACGTTGCGGTTGGCGGCGGTCGGCGGCTCGGCCGGCCGCCGACGGCGGATGATGTGCCAGATGAGCACGGCGCCCACCCCCACCACCGCCGCGACCACCAGCTGGGTGGTCAGGCTGGCGCCCGCATGGGCCGCCACCGCCGCCGCAGCGAAGCCCGCGCTCAGCAGCAGCAGGTAGACCGTGCCGGAGAGCAGCTCCAGCACGATGGCCCCTCCCGCAATCAACCACCAGACGGTGGAACTCGCCATGACGACTCCTCTCTTTATTGAAGGCACGACATTCTGAGTCAAAAGCCGATCAATTCCTTCATCTGAATTCCGTACACTTCGCGCCTATTTGCCAGTCCGGAGCCGCGCTCATGAAATTCCGCTTTCCCATCGTCATCATCGACGAGGACTTCCGCTCCGAGAACAGCTCGGGGCTCAGCATCCGCGCCCTGGCGCAGGCTTTCGAGAAAGAAGGCTTCGAGGTGCTGGGCGTCACGAGCTACGGCGACCTGAGCCAGTTCGCCCAGCAGCAAAGCCGCGCCAGCGCCTTCATCCTGTCGATCGACGACGAGGAGTTCACCGTCGGCCCCGACCTCGACCCGGCCGTGCTGAACCTGCGCAACTTCATCGGCGAGGTGCGGCGCAAGAACGCCGACGTGCCGATCTACATCTACGGCGAGACCAAGACCTCGCGCCACATCCCGAACGACATCCTGCGCGAGCTGCACGGTTTCATCCACATGTTCGAGGACACGCCGGAGTTCGTGGCCCGCCACATCATCCGCGAAGCCAAGAGCTACCTCGAAGGCGTGCAGCCGCCGTTCTTCAAGGCGCTGATCGACTACGCGGAGGACGGCTCGTACTCCTGGCATTGCCCGGGCCACTCGGGCGGCGTGGCCTTCCTGAAGAGCCCGGTGGGCCAGATGTTCCACCAGTTCTTCGGCGAGAACATGCTGCGCGCCGACGTCTGCAACGCAGTCGAGGAACTCGGCCAGCTGCTGGACCACACCGGCCCGGTGGCGGCCAGCGAGCGCAATGCGGCGCGCATCTTCAATGCCGATCACTGCTTCTTCGTGACCAACGGCACCAGCACCAGCAACAAGATGGTGTGGCACCACACGGTGGCGCCCGACGACGTGGTGGTGGTCGACCGCAACTGCCACAAGTCGGTGCTGCACGCGATCATCATGACGGGCGCTATCCCCGTCTTCATGAAGCCGACGCGCAACCACTTCGGCATCATCGGCCCGATCCCGCGGAGCGAATTCGAGCCGTCGGCCATCAAGGCCAAGATCCGCGCCAATCCGCTGCTCTCGCACGTGGATGCCGACCGGGTCAAGCCGCGCGTGATGACGCTCACGCAATCGACCTACGACGGCGTGATCTACAACACCGAAACCATCAAGGGCATGCTCGACGGCTACGTCGATACGCTGCACTTCGACGAGGCCTGGTTGCCGCACGCAGCCTTCCACCCGTTCTACGGCGCCTACCACGCCATGGGCAAGCGGCGCGTGCGTCCCAAGGAGTCGCTGGTGTTCGCGACGCAGTCGACCCACAAGCTCCTGGCCGGCATCAGCCAGGCCAGCCACGTGCTGGTGCAGGATTCGCAGAACCGCGCGCTCGACCGCGACCTCTTCAACGAGGCCTACCTGATGCATTCGTCGACCAGCCCGCAGTACGCGATCATCGCCAGCTGCGACGTCGCGGCCGCGATGATGGAGCCGCCCGGCGGCACCGCGCTGGTGGAAGAGAGCATCCTCGAGGCGCTGGACTTCCGCCGCGCGATGCGCAAGGTCGAAGCCGAGTTCGGCGCGGACGAGTGGTGGTTCAAGGTCTGGGGACCCGAGAAGCTGGTCGAAGAGGGCATCGGCCGCGCGAGCGACTGGATCATGGAAGGCGAATCGCGCACCGGCACGAACGGCAAGAACGGTTCGCGCAACTGGCACGGCTTCGGCAAGCTGGCCGACGGTTTCAACATGCTCGACCCGATCAAGTCGACCATCGTGACGCCGGGCCTGGACCTGCAGGGCAAGTTTGCCGAGACCGGCATTCCCGCCAGCATCGTCACCAAGTTCCTGGCCGAGCATGGCGTGATCGTCGAGAAGACGGGGCTCTACAGCTTCTTCATCATGTTCACCATCGGCATCACCAAGGGCCGCTGGAACACGCTGCTCACCGCGCTGCAGCAGTTCAAGGACGACTACGCGCGCAACCAGCCGATGTGGCGCATCCTGCCCGAGTTCTGCCAGCAGCATCCGGGCTACGAGCGCCTCGGCCTGCGCGACCTGTGCCAGCACGTCCACCAGCTCTATGCGCGCTACGACGTCGCGCGCCTCACGACCGAGATGTACCTGAGCGACCTGACGCCGGCGATGAAGCCGAGCGACGCCTACGCGCACATTGCGCACCGCAAGACCGAGCGCGTGGAGATCGACGAGCTCGAAGGCCGCATCACCACCAGCCTGATCACGCCGTACCCGCCGGGCATTCCGCTCCTGATCCCGGGCGAGGTCTTCAACAAGAAGATCGTCGACTACCTCAAGTTCGCGCGGCAGTTCAACACCGAATGCCCGGGCTTCGAGACCGACATCCACGGCCTGGTGGCGCGCATCGACGAGAACGGCAAGAAGCGCTACTACGCGGACTGCGTCCGCAACGCCGACTGAAGAAGGATCAGCCACGGCGCAGGATTGCGCGCGGTGCTTTGAATCCGCTTCGGCGAGCTCCTCGTATTGGTTGCAGCCGTCGCGCTTTCTGCGGCGGCTTCAATCCCAGAGGAGCTATTCATGAACCGTAGATTCCATCGCCTTGCATCCCTCACCCTGGCTGTCACGATGGCCGCTGCAGCGGCCTCGGCCGTCGCGCAGGTCATGGTCGGCGGCGCGCCGATGTTCGCCACCAAGGACATCATCGACAACGCCGTCAACTCGAAGGACCACACCACCCTGGTTGCGGCCGTCAAGGCCGCCGGCCTGGTCGAGACCCTCAAGGGTCCGGGTCCGTTCACGGTGTTCGCGCCGACCAATACGGCATTCGCCGCCTTGCCCGCCGGCACGGTCGACACGCTGCTCAAGCCCGAGAACAAGGGCAAGCTCACGGCCGTCCTGACCTACCACGTGGTACCCGGCAGGCTGGACGCCGCCGCGCTCGGCGGGCAGATCATGGACGGCAAGGGCATGGCCACGCTCAAGACCGCCGCCGGCGGCACGCTGACGGCCAAGGCGAGCGGCGGCAAGATCATGGTCGGCGACGAGAACGGCGGCTGGGCCACCGTGAGCACGGCCGACGTGTACCAATCCAATGGCGTGATCCACGTCGTCGACAAGGTGCTGCTGCCCAAGTAAGGCAGCAGCACGCGGGAGCCTCGGTCAGGACGAGGACGCGAGGTCTTCCCGCACCCGCAGAAAGCGCGCGAACCTCGGCAGGCCGCCGGGGCTCGTGCCGTTGTAGCGGTAGTTCACCCAGCTGCCGACGGCCGGCGGCTCGTTGCGCTGGGTATCGCTGAAGCCGCTGCCGAGCCTGAAGCGCTTGCCCTCGGGCGTCTCGACCAGCAGCGCGCCCATTCGGCGCGCATGCTTGCCGCGGCCGGGAACATGCGCCAGCACGCGCGCATCCGCATCGTCGTAGGGCTTGAGCTTGAGCAGATCGCTGTTGCGTTCGGCACGGTAGAGCGAAGCTCCCCGGTGCAGCATCAAGCCCTCGCCGCCCATGCGCACCGTCTTGTCGAGCAGCGCCTGCAGCGACTCGTGCGTCGTCGCGCGCTGCTGCGGGACCGGCACCAGCCAGGGCGCATCCGTGATCGGCAGCAGTTTTCGCAAGACGGCGAGACGGGCCGTGAAGTCGCCGGGCTGGGCCGGCAGATCGAAGACCATGAAGTGCAGCTCGTGCCATGCCGCGTCGTTCGGCGTCTGGCTGCGCACCGTGGACACCGCCTGCGCGAAGCGGCCGCGGCCGGCCCACAGTTCGCCGTCCATCGGCGCGGCGGGCAGCGAGGCGGTGAACCAGGCCGGCGCGACGATGCGTTCGCCGCCGCGCGTCCAGAGCTGCTTGCCGTCCCAGTAGCCGCGCACGCCGTCGTACTTCTCGCTGACCCAATGGTCGTCGAGTGGCATGCCGCGGCGGTACACCTCGGCGAGCATCAGCGTCGGGGCCGCTGTGTCGCGCGCCAAGGCCCCGGACGGGGCCGACAAGGTGCATGTGGCGGCCACGGCGCCGAGCAGGAGCGCTCGGCGCGACAGCTCGGCAGGCGCCTGCAAGGCGCGGCCTGAATGAATGCGAAAACTCATGATCGACTCCCCGCCATGTTTTATTGACAAGCCGGGGGATTGTGAGAGGTGCTGCCGGCGGCTTGCGCCGGTTGGACCAGGCTCAGCCCGCGGCCGGCTCGGCGATGCCGCCGACGACGTGGCTGAAGCCGCCGTCGACATAGGTGATCTCGGCCGTCACGCCGCTGGCGAGATCGCTCATCAGGAAGGCGGCCACGTTGCCCACTTCCTCGATGGTCACGTTGCGGCGGATCGGCGACACCTCGGCCACCACCGAGAGGATCTTGCCGAAGCCCTTGATGCCGCTGGCCGCCAGCGTCTTGATCGGGCCGGCGCTGATGCCGTTCACGCGCATGCCCTTGGGGCCCAGCGACTCGGCGAGGTAGCGCACCGAGGCCTCGAGCGAGGCCTTGGCCAGGCCCATGGTGTTGTAGTTGGGCAGCACGCGCAGCGCGCCCAGGTAGGTCAGCGTGAGCAGCGCCGACTTGTCGTTGAGATAGGGCAGGGCCGCCTTGGCCATTGCCGGGAAGCTGTAGGCGCTGATGTCGTGCGCGACCTTGAAGGCGTCGCGCGACAGGCCGTCGAGAAAATCGCCCGCGATCGCTTCGCGTGGCGCGAAGCCGATGCTGTGGACGAAGCCGTCGAAGGTGGGCCAGGTCTGCGAGAGATCGGCGAAGAGCTTGGCGATCTGGGCATCGTCGCCCACGTCGCAGTCGAAGACGAGCTTCGAATCGAAATCGGCCGCAAACTCGGTGATGCGATCCTTGAAGCGCTCGCCGACGTAGCTGAACGCGAGTTCGGCGCCCTGTTGATGGCAGGCCTTGGCGATGCCGTAGGCGATGGAACGGTTGCTCAGCACGCCCGTGATCAGGAATTTTTTGCCGGAAAGAAAGCCCATAAAGCGACCTCGTGAAAATCTTGTGCAGAATTCTCGCATGCGAGCTTGGCTGCTTCTGGTGTTGGCGCTCTCGGCAGCCCCCTCGTGGGCGGCCCATGCGTACGCGCAGTTCGGGGACGTCAAGTACGCGCCGGGTTTCACGCATTTCAGCTATGTGAACCCGAATGCGCCCAAGGGCGGCGAGATCCGCATGGTGCCGCCGACGCGGCCCACCAACTTCGACAAGTTCAATCCGTTCACGCTCAAGGGCACGGCGCCATCAGGCCTCGGCAACCTGATGTTCGAGAGCCTCTTGACCGGCAACTCGGAGGAGCCGACCACGGCCTACGGCCTGCTGGCCGAGGACGTCGAGGTGGCGCCCGACAAGCGGTCCGTCACCTTCCGCCTTCATCCCAAAGCGCGTTTCAACGACGGTTCGCCGGTGCTCGCGGCCGATGTGGTGCACTCCTTCACCACGCTCACGGGGCCGCTGGCGGCACCCCAGTTCCGCACGATCTACGCCGAGGTGAAGAGCGCCACGGGCATCGGCGAGCGCACGGTGCGCTTCGACTTCGCAAGCCCCAATCCCGAGCTGCCGCTGGTCGTGGGCGGAATGGCGGTATTCAGCCGTGCCTGGGGCGCCGGCAAGCCTTTCGACCAGGTCACGACCGAGGTGCCGATTGCGTCGGGGCCGTACAAGATCGCCAACCCGCGCATGGGCCGCGACATCACCTACACGCGCGACCCGAACTATTGGGGGGCCGAGCTTCCGGTGCGCAAGGGCTTCTTCAACTTCGACCGCGTCACCTTCAAGATCTACCTGGACGACACCTCGCGCTTCGAAGGGCTGAAGGCGGGCGAGTTCGACTTCATGCGCGAGTTCACCTCACGCAACTGGGCGCGCCAGTACACGGGCAAGCAGTTCACGTCCGGCGAGATCCGAAAGCGTGCGTTCGAGAACCAGAACCCGGGCGACTTTCAGGGCTATGTGTTCAATGTCCGCAACCCGAAGTTCAAGGACATCCGCGTGCGGCAGGCCATCGGACTCGCCTTCGATTTCGAGTGGCTCAACAAGCAGCTCTTCTACGGCCTGTACAAGCGCGTGCAGGGCTACTACCCGAACAGCGAGTTCCATGCCGAGGGGCTCCCCAAGCCGGACGAACTGGCGCTGCTCGAGCCGCTGCGCAGCAAGCTGCGGCCCGAAGTCTTCGGGCCGGCCGTGATCTCGCCGAGTACCGCGCCACCCGGCAGCCTGCGCGAGAACCTGCGCCGCGCGCGCACGCTGCTGGCCGAGGCCGGCTGGACCTACCGCGACGGTGCCCTGCGCAACGACAAGAACGAGGTCTTCACCATCGAGTTTCTGAACGACCAGCCTTCGCTGATCCGCGTCGTGACGCCGTTGCAGACGGCCTTGCTGAAGCTCGGCATCCAGATGAGCTTTCGCACGGTGGACTTCTCCCTCTCGCAGCAGCGCATGGACAACTTCGACTTCGAGATGACCTCGGTGCGGCTGCCCGGAACCACGGCGCCGGGCGGCGAGCTGCTGGAATTCTTCGGCTCCAAGGCGGCCGCCACCCACGGCTCCTCGAACATCTGGGGCATCGCCGATCCCGCGGTCGATGCGCTGCTGCAGAAGGTGGTCGGCGCCACCACGCGGCCCGAATTGAGCGCCGCGATGCGTTCGCTCGACCGCGTGCTCTCGCACGGCTACTACTCGGTGCCGCAGTACTACGGCGACGCCTTCCTGATCGGCTACCGGCCCCGGCCCTTCGTGCTGCCGGATGTGATCCCGCCTTACTACCAAGCCGATGCCTGGGCCATGAGCACCTGGTGGGCATCGCCTGCCAACAAGTGAAGCCGTCATATGGCCAGCTACATCCTCAAACGCCTGCTGCTGATGGTGCCCACGCTCTTCGGCGTGCTGCTGCTGACCTTCGTCACGGTGCAGTTCGTGCCGGGCGGCCCGGTCGAGCAGATGGTGGCGCAGCTGCAGGGCCGCGACTCGGGCGGCGAACGCGCAGCCAGTTCCGGCGCGGGCTACCGCGGCCGCCAAGGTCTGGACGAAAAGCGCATCGAGGAGATCAAGAAGCTCTACGGCTTCGACAAACCGCCCGCCGAGCGTTTCTGGCTGATGCTCAAGTCCTTCGCGCGCTTCGATCTGGGCACCAGCTTCTACCAGCACAAGGATGTGTGGGAACTGGTCAAGGAGAAGCTGCCCGTCTCCATCAGTCTGGGTCTGTGGACCTTCTTCATCAGCTACCTCATCGCAGTCCCGCTCGGCGTGGCGAAGGCCGTGCGGGCCGGCTCGCGATTCGATTTCGTCACCACCTTGATCGTGCTGATCGGCTATGCCATTCCGGGCTTCGTGCTCGGCGTGGCGCTGCTGGTGGTCTTCGGCGGGCAGCTGCAGTGGTTCCCGCTGCGCGGCCTGACCTCGCCCAACTGGGACAGCCTGAGCTGGGGCGCCAAGGCGATCGACTACCTGTGGCACATCGCGCTGCCCGTGACGGCGATGGTGCTCGGCAGCTTTGCCGTGACAGCGATGCTGACCAAGAACTCCTTCCTCGAGGAAATCCGCAAGCAGTACGTGCTGACCGCGCGCGCCAAGGGCCTGGCCGAGCGCCAGGTGCTGTGGAAGCACGTGTTTCGCAATGCACTGATTCCGATCATCACCGGCTTCCCGGCCGCCTTCATCGGCGCTTTCTTCACCGGCTCGCTGCTGATCGAGACGCTGTTCTCGCTCGACGGGCTCGGCCTCCTGAGCTACGAGAGCGTGATCCGGCGCGACTACCCGGTCGTGCTCGGCACGCTCTATCTCTTCACGCTGATCGGGCTGGTGACCAAGCTGATTTCCGATCTCTGCTACGTCCTGGTCGATCCGAGGGTGAAGTTTGACTAACATCAGCCCCGTGACCATTTCGCCCGGCCGCCGGGCCTGGATGCGCTTCAAGCGCAACAAGCTCGGCTTCTGGAGCCTCGTGCTCTTCACCGTCCTGGTGGTGCTGAGCCTGTTCGCCGAACTGCTTTCGACCGACAAGCCGCTGGTGGTGCGCTACGAAGGGCAGACCTACTTCCCGGTGCTGCGCGACTACTCCGAAAAGACCTTCGGCGGCGACTTCGAGACGCCGGCCGACTACCTCGATCCCTTCATCCGCGAGCGCATCACACAAGGCGGCAACTGGGCGATTTACGCGCCCAACCCCTACGGCCCCAAGACGCTCAACTACTTCGCGAAATCGCCGAACCCGGCCGCGCCTTCCAGTGAAAACTTTTTCGGCAGCGACGATCGCGGCCGCGACCTGCTGGCCCAGCTGATCTACGGCTTCCGCGTGAGCGTGCTGTTCGCGCTGGCGCTGACCGTCATCGGCGTCGTGCTGGGCATCGTCACGGGCGCGATCCAGGGCTTCTTCGGCGGCAAGACCGACCTCGCGTTCCAGCGCTTCATCGAGATCTGGGGCTCGATGCCGGAGCTGTATCTGCTGATCATCTTCAGCGCCGTGTTCGCCCCCAGCGTCGCGCTGCTGCTGATCCTCCTGAGCCTGTTCGGCTGGATGGGCCTGTCGGACTACGTGCGCGCCGAGTTCCTGCGCAACCGGCAGATGGACTACGTGCGCGCCGCACGCGCGCTCGGCGTCGGCAATCTGCAGATCATGTGGCGCCACATCCTGCCCAACAGCATGGTGCCGGTCGTCACCTTCCTGCCGTTTCGCATGAGCGCGGCGATCCTGGCGCTCACCTCGCTCGACTTCCTGGGCCTCGGCGTGCCGCCGGGAACGCCCTCGCTCGGCGAACTGCTGAGCCAGGGCAAGGCCAACATCGATGCCTGGTGGATTTCGCTCTCCACCTTCGGCGTGCTGGTGCTCACGCTGATGCTGCTGACCTTCATGGGCGACGCGCTGCGCGATGCGCTCGATCCGCGGAAGGCCGAAAAATGAGCCGGCCACTTCTGGACGTCCGCGGATTGCGCGTCGCCTTCGGCGGCAAGGAGGTCGTGCACGGCATCGACTTCGCCATCGCTGAAGGCGAAAAGCTGGCGCTGGTCGGCGAATCGGGTTCGGGCAAGACCGTCACGGCGCTGAGCCTGCTGCGGCTGGTGCAGAACGCCGATATCTCGGGTGCCGCAAGCTTTGCCGGCGGGGAGGGCGGAGGTGCAACACGCGAGCTGCTGTCGCTGCCGGAAGCCCGGCTGCGCGGCATCCGTGGCAAGGAGATCGCGATGATCTTCCAGGAGCCGATGACCGCGCTCAACGCGCTCTACACCGTGGGCGACCAGATCGCCGAGGTACTCGAGCTGCACGAAGGCATGCCGGCGCGCGCCGCGCAGGAAGCCGCCGTGCAGTTGCTGGCCGACACCGGCATTCCGGAACCGGCGCGGCGGGCGAGGGCGTTTCCGCACCAGCTCTCGGGCGGCCAGCGCCAGCGCGCGATGATCGCGATGGCGCTGGCCTGCAAGCCGCGCCTGCTCCTGGCCGACGAGCCGACCACCGCACTCGATGTCACGGTGCGCGCGCAGATCCTCGAACTGCTGGCCGAGTTGCAGCGCAAGCACCACATGGCCGTGCTGCTGATCACGCACGACCTCAACCTGGTGCACCGCTTCGCCGACCGCGTGGCGGTCATGGAGGACGGCCACATCGTCGAGCAGGGCGCCGTTTCGACCGTGTTCGGCGCGCCGCAGCATGCCTACACCCGCAAGCTGATCGACAGCCGGCCGACGCGCGACGTGCCGCCCGTTCCCGCGGAGGCGAAGGGTGCGCCACCGGTGCTCGAAGCCAAGGCGCTGCGCGTCAGCTATCCGGTCTCGCGGCCCGGGGTGGCCGGCTGGTTCCGCAAGGGCGAGTTCGTGGCGGTGCAGGGCGCCGATTTCCGCATTGCGCAGGGCGAGACGCTGGGTGTCGTCGGCGAATCGGGCTCGGGCAAATCCACCCTTGCGCTCGCCGCGCTCGGTCTGCTCAAGTACGGCGGAAGCCTCGGCGTTGCCGGCCAGCGCTGGAATGCCGGCGGCGCGAGCGACCGCGCGCTGCGCCGCCAGATGCAGGTCGTGTTCCAGGATCCGTTCTCGTCGCTCTCGCCGCGCATGACGGTCGAACAGATCGTCGGCGAAGGCCTGACGGTGCACGCGCCAGGCCTCGACACCGCGGCCCGGCGTACGCGCGCACTGGCCGCGCTGGCCGACGTGGGCCTGAGCGAGGCGCAGTTCCCCTCGCTGCTCGACCGCTATCCGCACGAGTTCTCGGGCGGACAGCGCCAGCGTCTGGCGATCGCGCGGGCGCTGATCGTCGACCCGAAGCTGCTGGTGCTCGACGAGCCCACCAGCGCGCTCGATGTCACGATCCAGAAACAGGTGCTGGGTCTGCTGCAGCGACTGCAGCGTGAGCGCGGCTTGAGCTATCTGCTGATCACGCACGACGTCGAGGTGATCCGCGCGATGGCGCACCAGGTCATCGTGATGAAGGACGGTGCGATCCTCGAATCGGGCGGCGTCGAGCGCGTGCTCGATGCACCCGAACATCCCTACACGCAGAAGCTGGTCGCTGCAGCGCTGGCAGATTAGAGAAAGACGGAGAGCACGAAATGTCGGCGATCGGAAGCGACCGGCGCGGCGCCTGGCGCGCAGCGCTCGCCTGCATGGTGAGCCTGGCGGTGGCGATGGGGCTGGGCCGCTTCGCCTTCACGCCCATGCTGCCGATCATGCTGCACGAGGGCAAGCTGGATCTGCAGGCGGGTGGGGTGCTGGCTTCGCTCAACTACCTCGGCTACTTCGTCGGCGCGCTGTCCTGCGCGGCGATCCGGCTCAAGCCGGCCACGATGGTCCGCGGAGCGCTGGTCGCCACCGCGGCGCTGCTGCTCGGCATGGGCCTGTGGGACAACTTCAGCGCCTGGGGCGTGCTGCGGACGGCGGCCGGCGTCATGAGCGCCTGGACCTTCGTCTTCGCCTCCGGCTGGGGCCTGCGGAGGCTGGCGGAAACAGGCGCCCCGACGCTGCAGGGCGTGATCTACGCCGGGCCGGGCGTCGGCATTGCGGTCACCGGTCTGGTGGGCGGCGCAGTGGGGCGCTGGGGCTCGGAGGCCGGCTGGATTGGCTTGGGCCTGCTGTCGCTGGTCCTGATCGCCGTGATCTGGCGCATCTTCAGCGACGGCGAAAGCGCGCACGCAGCGTCGCCGGCCGCCACCGCCGCGGCACCGAGTGAGGCTGAATCGGCCGCCGCGCGCAACGATGCGCGCTGGCTGGTCGGGCTCTACGGCCTGGCGGGCTTCGGTTACATCATCACGGCGACCTTCCTCCCGGTGATCGCGCGCCAGGCCTTGCCGGGCTCGCCCTGGCCCGATTTTTTCTGGCCCCTGTTCGGCCTGGCGATCGTTCCGGGCGCCCTGATCGGTGCGCGGGCGCCGGTCCACTGGGACAACCGGCTGCTGCTGGCGATCGCCTATGCGCTGCAGGCGCTGGGCGTCGTGCTTTCCGTAGCCTGGCCCACCATCATCGGCTTCACCCTGGGCAGCCTGCTGCTGGGCATGCCTTTCACCACCATCACCCTGTTCGCGATGCGGGATGCGCGGCGGCTGCGCGGCAACGCCGCGGCCGGGCTGATCGGCTATGCAACGGCTTCCTACGGCGTCGGCCAGATCCTCGGGCCGCTGTTTGCGGCGCCGCTGGCGCAGCGCACCGGCTCGTTCACGGTGCCGCTTTTGGTGGCTGCGGCGGTGCTGGCGTTCGGTGCCTTGCTTTTTGCGCTGGTCTGGTGGCGGTCGCAGCGGCCGGAAGGCGCTTTGACCACCTAGAAACCGACGTTCTTACACGTGTTTGGCATATAATTCGAGGCTCACGACCAAACGGGCGGGTACTCACCGCCCGTTTTTTATTGGTCGAAGCATTTCTCGATGCCGCAGGCGGGCAAGCAGGCAGGCGGGGGGCGGCATCGGGGGGCACACCAGAAGGCGCATACAGACACGTGGCATTGCAGCAGACAGTGGAACAAACCGTGGCCGGGCTCGGCTACGACCTGGTCGAGATCGAACGCTCGGCCGGAGGACTGCTGCGCGTGACGATTGATTTGCCCTGGAGTGGCCCCATTTCTGAGACTGCAGCTGCAGCCGGTGCGCCGGAGCCTTTCGTCACCGTCGAAGACTGCGAGAAGGTCACCCGCCAGCTGCAGTTCGCGCTCGAGGTGGACGGCGTCGACTACAAGCGGCTCGAGGTGTCCTCGCCGGGTATTGACCGACCGCTGCGCAATGAGCAGGATTTCGAACGTTTCGCAGGCGAGGTGATCGACATCACGCTGAAGGCGCCCATGGGCGCGGCGGCGGCCGGCCAGGTGGCGGCCAACCGCAAGAAGTTTCGCGGCACGCTGGAGCGGGTCGCAGGGGCCGATGGCGCGCAGGGGTGGCAGATCGTCTGGAGCGATGCACCTGAGCCGAAGCCCGGTCAGAAGATCAGCAAGAAGCGCGCGCCTGCACCCCTGCAGGCGCTGGGTTTTGCATTGGACGAGCTGCGCGAGGCGCGGCTTGCGCCGATAGTGGATTTCAAGGGGCGCAGGCCCAAACCCGACACGACGGTGTCGGAATGAACAAGGAGAGTGGTGGCATGAATCGCGAAATGTTGATGTTGGTGGATGCGATCTCGCGCGAGAAGAACGTCGAACGCGACGTCGTTTTCGGCGCGGTCGAGTCTGCCCTGGCGCAAGCCACCAAGAAGCTCTACCAGGGCGACGTGGACATCCGCGTCGCGGTCGATCGCGACAGCGGCGACTATGAGACCTTCCGCCGCTGGCACGTGGTGCCCGATGAGGCCGGCCTGCAGCTGCCCGACCAGGAAATCCTGCTGTTCGAAGCCAAGGAAGAGATGCCCGACATCGAGGTCGACGAGTACATCGAGGAATCGGTGGAATCGGTGCCGATCGGCCGCATCGGCGCGATGGCGGCCAAGCAGGTGATCCTGCAGAAGATCCGCGACGCCGAGCGCGAAATGCTGCTCAACGACTTCATGTCGCGCGGCGAGAAGATCTTCACCGGCACCGTCAAGCGGCTGGACAAGGGCGACATCATCGTCGAGGCCGGCCGCGTCGAAGGGCGGCTGCGCCGCAGCGAGATGATCGCCAAGGAAAACCTGCGCAACGGCGACCGGGTGCGGGCCATGATCATGGAGGTCGACCTCACGCTGCGCGGCGCGCCGATCATCCTGTCGCGCGCGGCGCCCGAGTTCATGATCGAGCTGTTCCGCCAGGAAGTGCCCGAGATCGAGCAAGGCCTGCTCGAGATCAAGAGCTGCGCCCGCGACCCCGGTTCGCGCGCCAAGATCGCCGTGCTCTCGCACGACAAGCGGGTCGACCCCATCGGCACCTGCGTCGGCGTGCGCGGCACGCGCGTCAACGCGGTCACCAACGAGCTTGCCGGCGAACGCGTCGACATCGTGCTGTGGAGCGAAGACCCGGCCCAGTTCGTGATCGGCGCGCTCGCGCCGGCCAACGTGTCGTCGATCGTGGTCGACGAGGAAAAGCATGCGATGGACGTGGTGGTCGACGAGGAAAACCTCGCGATCGCGATCGGCCGCGGCGGCCAGAACGTGAGGCTTGCCTCCGACCTGACCGGCTGGAAGATCAACATCATGGACGCCAACGAGTCGGCCCAGAAGCAGGCGAGCGAAACCGACGCCAGCCGCAAGCTCTTCATGGAGAAGCTCGACGTCGACGAGGAAATCGCCGACATCCTGATTTCCGAGGGCTTCACCAGCCTGGAAGAAGTGGCCTACGTGCCGATTTCCGAGCTGCTCGAGATCGAGAGCTTCGACGAGGACACGATCAACGAACTGCGCTCGCGCGCCAAGGATGCGCTCCTCACGATGGAAATCGCCAGGGAAGAGAACGTCGAGAGCGTCTCGCAGAATTTGCGCGACCTCGAAGGACTCGATCCTGAACTCATTCCGAAACTGGCCGAGGCGGGTGTGCACACCCGCGACGACCTGGCCGACCTTGCGGTCGATGAACTCACCGAGATCACCGGCCAGAGCGCCGATGACGCCAAGCACCTCATCTTGAAAGCCCGCGAACACTGGTTCGCAGGCCAAGAGTGACGGTCATGGAGGCACGAAACCAATATGTCCAGTACCACTGTCGCCGAGTTCGCGAACGAGCTCAAGAAGACTCCCGAAATCCTGCTTGACCAGCTCAAGAGCGCGGGGGTGGCCAAGGCCGCCCCGACCGACGCGCTCACCGAGGCCGACAAGCAGCGCCTGCTCGGCTTCCTGAAGGCCAGCCACGGCACGGTCGAGCCCGAGCGCAAGAAGATCACGCTGACCAAGAAGTCGACCAGCGAGATCAAGCAGGCCGACGCCACCGGCCGCGCGCGCACGATCCAGGTCGAGGTGCGCAAGAAGCGCACCTTCATCCAGCGCGACGAGGGCCACCCGGCCACGCCCGAGCCGGCGCAGCAGCCGGCCGAGGCGCCGGCCGCCGCCGCGCCCGCCGCGCCGCGCATCGACGAAGCCGAACTCGCACGCCGCGAGGAAGAAGCGCGCCGCCAGGCCGAACTGATCCGCCGCCAGGAAGAAGAACTGGTCGAGAAGCGTCGCCTGCGCGAGGAAACCGAAGCGCGCGAACGCGAAAAGATCGAGCGCGCCGAACAGGCCGAGCAGGAAGCCAAGGCTGCCCGCAGCAAGAAGGCCGCGGAGAAGCCCGCCACCGTGACCGAAGGTGCGCCCGAAGCGCCCGAGGAAGCACCGGCGGTGAGCAACCGCAAGGCCGCTGCCGAGGCTGCCGCCGCCCAGGTCAAGGAAGACGCCAAGGCCAAGGCGGCCGCCGAATCGAAGGCCCGTGCCGACGAGGAAGCCGTGCGCGCCAAGGATCTCGACGAGCGCCGCCGCAAGGCCCTGGCCGAGGCGGAAGCCATCCGCGCCATGATGAATGCACCGGCGCGCGTGCTGGTGCCGCACAAGGCACCCGAGAAGCCTGCGCCTGAAGCCAAGGCCGCGGTCAAGGGAACGCTGCACAAGCCGGCCACGCCCGCCGCCCGCACGGCGGCGCCGGCTGCGCCCGGCACGACGGCACCCGGCGCCGCCGGCGCCGGCAAGGAAGTCAAGTCGGCCAAGCTCTCGTCGAGCTGGGCCGGCGACACGGCCAAGAAGAAGGAAATCAAGACCCGCGGCGATGCCAGCGGCGGTGTCGGCCGCGGCAACTGGCGCGGAGGCCCGCGCGGGCGCCGCGGCAACGACCGCGGAGGCCAGGAAGAACGCGTGCAGGCCGCGCCGGTGGAGGCGCGCGTGCTCGAAGTGCACGTGCCCGAAACCATCACGGTCTCGGAACTCGCGCACAAGATGGCCGTCAAGGCGTCGGAAGTCATCAAGCAACTGATGAAGCTCGGCCAGATGGCGACCATCAACCAGTCGCTGGACCAGGACACCGCGATGATCATCGTGGAGGACATGGGCCATACCGCGGTGGTCGCCGCGCTGGACGATCCGGAAGCCTTCACCGACGAGGACGTGTCTGCGCAGAACGCCGAAGCGCTGCCGCGCGCACCGGTCGTGACCGTCATGGGCCACGTCGACCATGGCAAGACCTCGCTGCTCGACTACATCCGCCGCGCCAAGGTCGCCGCGGGGGAAGCCGGCGGCATCACGCAGCACATCGGCGCCTACCACGTCCAGACGGAGCGTGGCATGGTGTCCTTCCTCGACACCCCGGGCCACGAGGCCTTCACCGCCATGCGTGCCCGCGGTGCGCAGGCCACCGACATCGTGATCCTGGTGGTGGCGGCGGACGACGGCGTCATGCCCCAGACCAAGGAAGCCATCAAGCACGCGAAAGCGGCGGGTGTGCCGATCGTGGTCGCGATCAACAAGATCGACAAGGCCGATGCCAACCTCGAGCGCGTCAAGCAGGAGCTGGTGGCCGAGGAAGTGGTGCCCGAAGAGTACGGCGGCGATACGCCCTTCGTCCCGGTCTCCGCCAAGACCGGGCAGGGCGTCGACAACCTGCTCGAACAGGTGCTGCTGCAGGCCGAAGTGCTGGAACTCAAGGCGCCGGTGGATGCCGCGGCCAAGGGCCTGGTCATCGAAGCGCAGCTCGACAAGGGCCGCGGCCCGGTTGCCACCGTGCTGGTGCAGTCCGGCACGCTCAAGACCGGCGACGTGGTGCTGGCCGGCTCGACCTTCGGCCGCGTGCGCGCCATGCTCGACGAGGACGGCAAGACCATCAAGACGGCCGGCCCCTCGATCCCGGTCGAGATCCAGGGTCTGACCGAAGTGCCGCAGGCCGGCGACGAGTTCATGGTGATGGGCGATGAGCGCCGCGCGCGCGAGATCGCGACCTACCGCGCGGGCAAGTTCCGCAACACCAAGCTGGCCAAGCAGCAGGCTGCCAAGTTCGAGAACATGTTCTCGGACCTGAGCGCCGGCGAAGTCAAGATGGTGCCGATCATCATCAAGGCCGACGTGCAGGGTTCGCAGGAAGCGCTCGCGCAGTCCCTGCTCAAGCTCTCGAACGACGAGGTCAAGGTGCAGGTCGTGTACGCCGCGGTGGGCGGCATCAGCGAGTCGGACATCAACCTCGCGATCGCCTCCAAGGCCATGGTCATCGGCTTCAACGTGCGCGCCGATGCCGGTGCGCGCAAGCTGGCCGAAGGCAACAACGTCGGCATCAGCTACTACAGCATCATCTATGACGCTGTCGACGAGCTGAAGACGGCGATGGCCGGCATGCTGGCACCGGAGCGGCGCGAAGAGGTCATCGGCTCGGCCGAGATCCGCACCGTCTTCGTGGCGTCCAAGATCGGTACGGTCGCGGGCTGTATGGTCACTGCGGGTTCGGTCAACCGCAGCGCGCATTTCCGCCTGCTGCGCGACAACGTGGTCGTCTACACCGGCGAGATCGACTCGATCAAGCGCCTGAAGGACGACGTGCGCGAAGTGCGCGAAGGCTTCGAGTGCGGTATCAAGCTCAAGAACTACAACGACATCAAGGAAGGTGATCAGCTGGAGTTCTTCGAGATCAAGGAAATCGCCCGGACGCTGTAAGCGCCCGATGCGACCCTGGCCATGCCCAAGAGAAAAGCCGCTGCCCCCAACCGCGCCTTCAAGGTCGCCGATCAGATCCAGCGCGATCTGACGGAGTTGATCGCGCGCGAGTTGAAGGATCCGCGGGTGGGCATGGTCACGATCCAGGCGGTCGAGGTCACGCCCGACTACGCGCATGCGAAGGTCTTCTTCAGCCTGCTCGTCGGCGACCCGGTGGAAACCACCGAAGCGCTGAACCAGGCCGCGGGCTTCCTGCGCAACGGCCTCTTCAAGCGCCTGCACATCCACACCGTGCCCACGCTGCATTTCCAGTTCGACCGCACGACCGAGCGCGCCGCCGACATGAATGCGCTGATTGCGCAGGCCGTCGCTTCACGTTCCAAAGACGACTGAAGATGAACGCGCCACGCACACGGGTGCAGAGGCGCCCTGTGCACGGGGTGCTGCTGCTCGACAAGCCGCTGGGTCTTTCCAGCAACCAGGCGTTGCAGAAGGCCAAGTGGCTGCTGCGCGCCGAAAAGGCAGGCCACACGGGCACCCTCGATCCGCTCGCGAGCGGCGTGCTGCCGCTGTGCTTCGGCGCGGCGACCAAGTTCAGCCAGCTGCATCTCGATGCCGACAAGACCTATGAGGCGACCGCGCGGCTCGGCATCAAGACCTCCACGGGCGATGCCGAAGGCGGGGTGATCGCCGAGCGTCCCGTGGCCGTGACGGCCGAGGACCTGGTGCGCGTCGAAGCGCAATTCACCGGTCCGATCCGCCAGGTGCCGCCGATGCACAGCGCGCTCAAGAAGGACGGCAAGGCGCTCTACGAATACGCACGCGACGGCATCGAGGTCGAGCGCGCCGCACGCGACGTGACGATCCACAAGCTGGCGCTCGGCCGCGTGGAAGACGACCAGATCCGCATCCTCGCAACCGTGAGCAAGGGCACCTACATCCGCACGCTCGGCGAAGACATCGGCGAAGCGCTCGGTTGCGGCGCCCATCTCACCGCCTTGCGCCGCATCGCCACCGGCGGCTTCGACGTCTCGCAATGCGTGACGCTGGAAGCGCTGGAAGCCATGGGCGAGGAAGAGCGCCTGGCGCGGCTGCTGCCGACCGAAGCCCTGGTGGCCGGCCACACGAGCGTCACGCTCGGCGCCGAAGATGCGGCACGCTTTCTTTCGGGCCTGCGCCGTCGCGGCGACTGGCCCGACGCAGCGGAGGTCGCCGTCTTCGGGCCCGCGCCGTCGCACACCCCCGTTCGCCCTGAGCTTGTCGAAGGGCCGGCGCAGGCTTCGACAAGCTCAGCGCGAACGGATGAAAGAGCATTCCTCGGCACGGCGCACGTCACGGCCGGCGAACTGATCCCGGGGCGCTTGCTGAACCCCATCGAAATCCAGCAGACACTTTTGACCGAAGCGACACCATGAGCACCAACCAGATTCGCAACATCGCCATCATCGCCCACGTGGACCATGGCAAGACCACCATGGTCGACCAACTGCTGCGCCAGTCCGGCACCTTCGCCGAACACGAGAAAGTGGTCGACACCGTGATGGACAACAACGCCATCGAAAAGGAGCGTGGCATCACGATCCTGGCCAAGAACTGCGCCGTGACCTGGAAGGGCACGCACATCAACATCGTCGACACCCCCGGCCACGCCGACTTCGGCGGCGAGGTGGAGCGTGCGCTCAGCATGGTGGATGGCGTGGTGCTGCTGATCGACGCCCAGGAAGGCCCCATGCCCCAGACCCGCTTCGTGACCAAGAAGGCCCTGGCCCTGGGTCTGAAGCCCATCCTGGTGGTGAACAAGGTCGACAAGCCCGGCGCGCGCCCCGACTATGTGGTCAACGCCGCCTTCGACCTGTTCGACAAGCTCGGCGCGACGGATGAACAGCTCGATTTCCCCGTGGTCTACGCCTCGGGCATCAACGGCTGGTCGTCGCTGGAAGAGGGCGAACACGGCGAGCAGTGGGGCCCCGACATGTCGGCCCTGTTCGACACCATCCTCAAGCACGTGCCGGCCCATGCGGGAGATCCCGCCGCGCCGCTGCAGCTGCAGATCTCCGCGCTCGACTTCTCGACCTTCGTGGGCCGCATCGGCGTCGGTCGCATCAACGCCGGCACCATCAAGCCCATGATGGACGTGGTCGTGATGGAAGGTCCGGACGGCAAGTCCGTCAAAGGCCGCGTCAACCAGGTGCTGACTTTCCAGGGCCTGGAACGCGTGCAGGCCACCGAAGCCGGCCCGGGCGAGATCGTGCTGATCAACGGCATTGCCGACATCGGCATCGGCGTGACCGTTACCGACCCGGTGAATCCGGCGCCGCTGCCCATGCTCAGGGTCGACGAGCCGACGCTGACGATGAACTTCTGCGTCAACACCAGCCCGCTGGCCGGCCGCGAAGGCAAGTTCGTCACCAGCCGCCAGATCTGGGACCGCCTGCAGAAGGAGCTGCAGCACAACGTGGCGCTGCGCGTCAAGGAAACCGACGAGGAGGGCATCTTCGAAGTGATGGGCCGCGGCGAACTCCACCTGACCATCCTGCTGGAAAACATGCGCCGCGAAGGCTACGAACTGGCTGTGTCCAAGCCGCGCGTGGTGTTCCGCGACGTCGATGGCGTCAAGCACGAGCCGATCGAACTGGTGACCGCCGACATCGAAGACCAGCACCAGGGCGGCGTGATGCAGGCGCTGGGCGAGCGCAAGGGCGAGCTGGTCAACATGGAGCCGGACGGCCGCGGCCGCGTGCGCCTGGAGTACCGCATTCCGGCGCGGGGCCTGATCGGCTTCACCAACGAGTTCCTGAACCTGACGCGCGGCTCGGGCCTGATCTCCAACATCTTCGACAGCTACGAGGCGCACAAGGGCGACATCGGCAGCCGCAAGAACGGCGTGCTGATTTCCATGGACGACGGCGAGATCTTCACCTACGCGCTGGGCAAGCTGGACGATCGCGGCCGCATGTTCGTGCGGGCGAACGACCCGGTTTACGAAGGCATGATCGTCGGCATCCACAGCCGCGACAACGACCTGGTGGTCAATGCCACGCGCACCAAGCAGCTCACCAACTTCCGCGTCTCGGGCAAGGAAGACGCGATCAAGATCACGCCGCCGATCGACCTCACGCTCGAATACGGCGTGGAATTCATCGAGGACGACGAACTGGTCGAGATCACGCCCAAGAGCGTGCGCCTGCGCAAGCGCTTCCTGAAGGAACATGAGCGCAAGCGCGCCAGCCGCGACACAGTCTAGAGCCGCGCTGTCTCACGGCCGCGCGGTCTGGCTGATGGTCGCCGTGACCCTCATGTGGGCGACGGCGGGCGTGGTCACGCGCCACCTCGAACAGGCGCGCAGCTTCGAGATCACCTTCTGGCGCAGCTTCTTCACGCTGCTGGCCCTGCTCGTGATCCTGCCGCTCTGGCAGGGACGCGCAGTGTTCTCGAAGATCCGCGACGGCGGCCGCGCGTTGTGGATCTCGGGCGTCTGCTGGTGCGTGATGTTCACCGCCTTCATGGTGGCGCTCACGCTGACCAGCGTGGCCAACGTGCTGGTGACCATGGCTCTGGGGCCGCTCTTCACCGCGCTCGCGGCGCGGGTCTTCATCGGCCACCGGCTTCCGGCGCGCACCTGGGCCGCTATCGTGGTGGCGGGCCTGGGCATCGGCTGGATGTACGGCACCCAGCTCGGCGACGGCCTGCTGGCCGGCACGCTGGTGGCGCTGTGCGTGCCGCTGGCCGGCGCCTGCAACTGGACCGTGGTTCAGCATGCGCATGCCAAGGGCCGCGACATCGACCTGGTCCCCTCGGTGCTGCTCGGCGCCGCGGTCTCGTCGCTGCTCACGCTGCCGCTGGCCTGGCCGCTCCAGGCCAATGCGCACGACCTGGGCCTGCTCGCCTTCCTTGGCTTGTTCCAGCTCGCGATCCCGTGTGCGCTGTCGGTGGTCTGCGCGCGCATCCTGAAGGCGCCCGAGGTGGCGCTGCTCGCGCTGCTGGAAATCGTCTTCGGCATCGCGCTGGCCTGGATCGGGGCCGGCGAGGAGCCGGCGCCGAGCGTGCTGACAGGCGGTGCGCTCGTGATCGGCGCATTGGTGTTCAACGAACTGCTCGGGCTGCGTGACCGCCGCGCGGCTGCTATACCCTTGCCGGGGACCCACTAGACTTGGGACTTCTACCGATGTCCGGTGCAAACCCAGGGCCGTTTGACTTCCATTTCAAGAGGGAGATATCGATGCGACTTTCCACGTTCCTGCTGGCCGGTGCGCTGGCTACGGCATCCTTGGGCGCCGCGGCCCAGGTGTCGGTCAACATCCATGTGCCGGGCCTCATTGCCGTGGCGCCGCCGGCGCCTCGCTTCGAGCGCGTGCCGGCGCCACGCGTCGGCTACGTCTGGGTGGCCGGCCATTGGCAATACCACCAGGACGCGTATGGCTGGCGCCAGGGCTACTGGGAGCCGGCGCGCCCCGACCATGTCTACGCGCCGGGCCGCTGGGTAAGCGCCGACGGCGGCTGGCGCTGGGTCGAGCCCAACTGGAAGAGCAAGGGCGGCAAGCACCGCGACCACGACGACGATCGCTATGAACGTCATGGCCGGCATGACGATCACGGCCCCGGCGGCCATCACTGCCCGCCGGGACAGGCCAAGAAGGGCCGCTGCTGAGCCTCAGGGGCGCGCCACCTTCCAGACGTTGTTGACGCCATCGCCGGTCTTGTCGCCGGCCTTGGTGTCCTTGACCCAGTAGTAGAGCGGCCAGCCCTTGTAGGCCCATTGCTTCTTGCCGTCGTCGCGCACGACGATGGTGTAGGCGGCCATCGGCTTGGCCGTGTCGGCCGCCATCAGCGGCGGCCAGTTGGTGGCGCAGGGTCCGTTGCAGGTGGACTTGCCGCTGCCGGCGGTATCGCGATCGAAGGTGTAGAGCGTCATGCCGGTGGGGCCGACCAGCACGCCATCGGCGGTACGGGTCGGGGTGTCCGGCGCCGATGCGGTCCTGGACATGCTGCCGCATCCGGCGAGCAGGGCGGCCGCAAGAATCGAAGCGCTGAGCAGTTTCATGAAGTTTTCTCCTTCGGTTAAAAAATCGCAAAAGCCGATACGGCCGGGGCAGTCTAGCGCCCGGGCCTTTTGTTCATAGTTGACGGTAGACCACGCCGGCGAGGCCCAGCAGCGCATCGCGCGGCAGCTTGCCCGCCAATGCATAGCCGAAACCGCGATCGACCCAATAGAAGCTCGGCACCGGACCGTCCGCCGAGTAGCGGAACGCCGTTTCGCCCGCCTGTGCCGGCCCGGCGGCGCTGCCCAGGCTGCCGATGTAGAGGGTCACGCGCTCGCCGTCGGCGCGCTCGAACATGAACTGTGCCCTTGCCCCCTCGCTGCCCGGCAGCAGACGGCCGCCCACGAGCGCGTAGCCCTCGGCCGACAGATCCGGCACCTTGAGCGGCTTGTCGAGCCGCCTGGAGAGCCACTGGACGAGGTGCTGCTGCTCGGCAGCGACCACTTCGACCGGATGCCGCTTCTCGGGCGCATAGACCGCGTGCGCCACCGAGGCGGCATGCACGAACTCGCGCGTGGCCGGCGCGCGGGCCAGCGCGGCGCCGGTCTGCTGCGACGCCGACCATTGGTGGTTGCCGACCCAGCCGGCGGCGAAGGCGATCAGCACGCCCGCAGCCATCCCGCCCCAGCGCATCCAGCGCGCCTGTCGGGCCCGGCGATCATCTAGATGCCCGGCCGCCGCCAGCAGCGCTTTGGGAACGGGTTCGTCGAGCACTTCGCGATGCAGTTCGCGCAGCGCGTCGCGCTGGGCTCGCCAGGCGAGCTGGTCGGTGTCGGGAGGCGGCGTGGGGCTGTTCATGGCGGATGAGATGCGGGCTACTTGAGGCGGCGCAGACCGGGGCGGCCCGATGCCGGCGACTCGGTCCCTTCCATCAGGTCCTGAAGCCGGACCCGGGCCCGCGAGAGGCGCGACATGACGGTGCCCACGGGGACATCCAGAATCCTGGCGACCTGCGCGTAGGAGAGGTCTTCGAGCGCCACCAGCAGCAGCACGGCGCGCTGCTCCTCGGGCAGGCGCAGCAGGCAGCGCTGCAGGTCGATGGTCCGGTCGCGATGACCGTCGCCACTGCTCAATTCATGCGCCACATCATCGATGTCCACCGTGGCGCGCGGCGGTGCGCGCCGCACCTGGCTCGCGAACACGTTGTGCATGAGCGTGAAGAGCCAAGCCCGCAGATCGCTGCCCACGATCCACAAGCGCCACTTGCTGCAGGCGCGCTCCAGCGTGTCCTGCACCAGGTCGTCCGCGGCCCAGGCGTCGCCCGTCAGCGCGCGCGCATAGCGCCTGAGGCTGGGGATGTGGTCGACGAGCGCGCGTGAATCCATCGCTGCACTAACGCCGTGGGGGCGCGGTTTATTCCACCGTGCCCAAAAAAATTCAGTGCTCGCTGCGCAGCACTCGCCGCTTGATCGGCTTGGCAGGGTTGCCGCCGTACACCGTCCAGGGATCCAGGGAGCGGAAGGCGACGCTGCGGGCGCCCAGCACCGCGCCTTCGCCCACTTCCACACCGGGCCCGACGAAGGCTTCTGCCGCGATCCAGGCGTCGGCGCCGATGGTGATCGGGCTCGCCGTCAACTGGAAACTCGCAGAGGAAATGTCGTGGCTGCCTGCGCACAGGTGTGCGCCCTGCGAGACCAGCGCGGCGCGCTCGAGCCGGATCGGCGCCATGTTGTAGCAAATGACCCGTTCAGCCAGCATCGCGCGATCGGCCAGGTGCAGATTCGGCGGATACCAGACCCGCGCGCTGCCGCGCACGTCGCTGGATTCGCCCAATTGCGCGCCGAAGAGTTTCAGCAGAAAGCGGCGCCAGAAGCGCATCTGCGGCGGCGTCCAGGAGGCGAGCAGCGCCCAGCTCAGGTTCCAGGCCGCGCGCAGCAGCCGGTTGGAAAGCGAGAAACTGGGGCCGCCTTCGAGCGGGTTGACGCGCGCGGCGTCGAGGGGTTGGAGCGCCATGGTGCTTCCTTCAGCGGCTGCGGCTCTTCATGGCCCGCTCGACCTCGCGCTTGCCTTCGCGGTCCTTGATAGTGTCGCGCTTGTCGTGCTCGGCCTTGCCCTTGGCCAGCGCGATCTCGCACTTCACCTTGCCCGCTTTCCAATGCAGGTTGAGCGGCACCAGCGTGTAGCCTTTCTGCTCGACCTTGCCCACGAGGCGGCGAATCTGCTCCTTGTGCAGCAGCAGCTTCTTGGTGCGCACCGAATCGGGCGTGATGTGCGTCGAGGCCGAACGCAGCGGGTTGATCTGGCAGCCGATCACGAACAGCTCGCCGTCGCGGATCACGACGTAGCCGTCGGTCAGTTGCACCTTGCCTTCGCGCAGCGATTTGACTTCCCAGCCCTCCAGCACCATGCCGGCCTCGAAGCGTTCTTCGAAGAAGTAGTTGTACGCGGCCTTCTTGTTGTCCGCGATCCGGGAGGAGGTGTCTTGTTTTTTTGTGGCCATGGTGTGTCAGGTGAGGGCTGCATGGCTTCAATACAATCCGTCGCGCACGCTGTGCCGATTCTATGAAAACAGTCCACAAGTCCATCCTGATCTGGTACAGCGCCGAAGAGATGTACTCCCTGGTCACTGACGTGACGAAGTACCCCGAGTTTCTCCCCTGGTGCGACAAGGCCAAGGTGATCGAGCACGACGCCGCCGGCATGACGGCCGAAGTCGGCCTCGCTTTCAGCGGTTTTCACCACAGCTTCACCACCCGCAACACCCATGTGCCGGGCCGCGAGGTCCATTTGAAGCTGGTCGACGGACCGTTCTCCAACCTCGACGGCGTCTGGAAGTTCACCCCGGTGGGCGAGGCGGGCGAGCGGGCCTGCCGCGTCGAGCTCAACCTCAGCTACGGCTTCAGCAATTTCGCGTTGCAGGCGCTGGTCGGGCCGGTGTTCGACAAGGTCGCATCCAACCTCGTGGAGGCCTTCGTCAAGCGCGCCGAGCACATCTACGACAAGATCTGATGCTGCAGGTGACCGTGGCGTACTCGCCGGCGCCGCGCGAGGTGTTCGAAGAGGTGCTGGGCGTGGCCGAAGGCGCGACAGTGCGCGATGCCGTGCGCGCAAGCCATCTGCCGCTTCAATTCCCGCAGCTCGACTGGCAGGCGATGCAGCCCGGAATCTGGGGCCATGCGGTGGCATGGGATCAGGCTCTGGCAGACCTCGACCGCATCGAGCTCTGCCGCCCGCTCACGGTGGACCCCAAGGTCGCACGGCGCGAGCGATTCAAGAAACAGGGCGCACGCGGAACGGGCCTGTTCGCGCGCCGCCGCAAGGGCGGCAAGGCCGGGTACTAGGCTCGGGGTGTGCGGGAGATCAGGCGGGAAACACCGCGGAACCGGCTTCCCCGGGCCGCTGGTGTTGCCCCCGGAAGGGGGTTGGCGAAGCGACACGAAGTGCGCGAAGCCTGGGGGCGAGCCTATTACTTGCAGTCGGCGCCGATCACCGACTGCAGGCGCTCCTGCTCGGCGGCCCGCGCCTTGTCGTCCATGATCTCGCGCTCGCCCTGGGCGTTCACGCGGGCCACGCGGATGCCGCTGTCGAAGGTGGCCTTGGCCTGGCGCGCCCGCTGGCAGTTCTCGGCCTTGGCCTGGGCGATCTTCTGAGCCTCGGCGGCCTTCTTGGCCTTTTCCGCTTCCTCGGCCTTGCGCGTTTTCTCCTCGAGTTCCTTGTCCACGCCGCTGGGCCTGGCGCCGCTGGCGGCAAGGCGGGGCGCAGCAGCGGCATCGGCCTCGGGAGTTGCCGGTGCAGGGCTGAAGTTCGGCCGCGAGGAGGGCGCACCCGGCCGGCGCAGGATGTTCTTGTCCGGAATCTCGGGCGGCGGGGCCTGGTCGCTGAAGACCTTCTTGTTGTCCTTGTCGATCCACTGCCACTGGGCATTGGCGCCCATCGACAGCAACAGGCAGGCCGATCCGAGTACGAGCAAGTGCGCGATTTTCATGGCCGGCAGTTTAGCGCCGCCTTACGTTTTGCAACTTACTCGATGGCGTTTTTGCAACGTAACAACGGTATTCGTGCCGCAAGCCGATTCACCTTTGGCCCGGGTAAGTACCGAGCCATCGTTACAATCCGTCTTTTGGAGCTTCACCCATGCGCCTTCTCGGCAAAGCGCTCACCTTCGACGACGTGTTGCTGGTGCCAGCGTTCTCCCAGGTCCTGCCCAAGGACACCTCCCTCGCCACCCGACTCTCCCGCAATATCACACTGAACCTGCCGCTGGTCTCCGCGGCGATGGACACCGTGACCGAAGCGCGCCTCGCCATCGCGATGGCGCAAGAGGGCGGCATCGGAATCGTGCACAAGAACTTCACCGCCGCCGAGCAGGCTGCGCAGGTGGCCAAGGTGAAGCGCTACGAATCCGGCGTGCTGCGGGATCCGGTGGTGATCACGCCCACGCACACCGTGCTGCAGGTCATGCAGCTGTCCGACGAACTGGGCATCTCGGGCTTTCCGGTCCTCGACGGCGGCAAGGTGGTCGGCATCGTGACCGGGCGCGACCTGCGCTTCGAGAACCGCTACGACGTGCCGGTGAGCGAGATCATGACGCCGCGCGAGAAGCTCATCACCGTGCCCGACGGCACCACGCTCGCCGAGGCCAAGGCGCTGCTCAACAAGCACAAGCTCGAACGCCTGCTGGTCATCAACAACGCCTGGGAGCTCAAGGGCCTGATCACCGTCAAGGACATCACCAAGCAGACCAGTTTCCCGAACGCCGCGCGCGACGCCAGCGGCCGGCTGCGCGTGGGCGCCGCGGTCGGCGTGGGCGAGGGCACCGAGGAGCGCGTCGAGGCGCTCGTGAAGGCCGGCGTCGACGCGATCGTGGTCGACACCGCCCACGGCCATAGCGCCGGCGTGATCGAGCGCGTGCGCTGGGTCAAGAAGAACTATCCGCAGGTCGACGTGATCGGAGGCAACATCGCCACCGGCGATGCCGCCCGCGCGCTGGCCGATGCCGGCGCCGACGCGGTCAAGGTCGGCATCGGCCCCGGTTCCATCTGCACCACGCGCATCGTGGCCGGTGTCGGCGTGCCGCAGATCATGGCGGTGGACAACGTCGCCACCGCGCTGCAGGGCAGCGGCATCCCGCTGATCGCCGACGGCGGCATCCGCTACTCGGGCGACATCGCCAAGGCCATCGCCGCCGGCGCCAGCACCGTGATGATGGGCGGCATGTTCGCCGGCACCGAAGAGGCGCCGGGCGAGATCGTGCTGTTCCAGGGCCGCAGCTACAAGAGCTATCGCGGCATGGGCTCGATCGGCGCCATGCAGCAGGGCAGCGCCGACCGCTACTTCCAGGAATCGACCACCGGCAACCCGAACGCGGACAAGCTGGTGCCCGAAGGAATCGAGGGCCGCGTGCCCTACAAAGGCTCGATGGTCTCGATCGTCTACCAGATGTCCGGCGGCTTGCGCGCCAGCATGGGCTACTGCGGCTGCGCCACCATCGAGGACATGAAGAACAAGGCCGAGTTCGTCGAGATCACTACCGCGGGCATTCGGGAAAGCCACGTGCACGACGTGCAGATCACCAAGGAAGCGCCCAACTACCGCGCGGAGTGATCGGCCTCTCATGCACCACCAAAAAATCCTGATTCTCGATTTCGGCTCCCAGGTCACCCAGCTGATCGCACGGCGCGTGCGCGAAGCGCATGTGCTCTCCGAAGTCCATCCCTGCGACGTCACCGACGAATGGGTGCGCGAGTACGCGAGGGACGGCAGCCTGAAGGGCGTCATCCTCTCCGGCAGTCACGCAAGCGTCTACGAAGAGACGACCGACAAGGCGCCGCAGGCGGTGTTCGAGCTCGGCGTGCCGGTGCTCGGCATCTGCTACGGCATGCAGACCATGGCGCACCAGCTGGGCGGCAAGGTCGAGGGCGGCCACAAGCGCGAGTTCGGCTTTGCCGCCGTGCGCGCGCGCGGCCACACCGAGCTCCTGCGCGACATCGCCGACTTCACGACCGACGAAGGCCACGGCATGCTCAACGTCTGGATGAGCCACGGCGACAAGGTCACCGAGCTGCCGCCGGGTTTCAAGCTGATGGCCTCGACCGAGAGCTGCCCGATCGCCGGCATGGCCGACGAAGACCGGCATTTCTACGCCCTGCAGTTCCACCCCGAAGTCACGCACACGCAGCAGGGCAAGGCGATCCTCGAACGCTTCGTGCTCGGCATCTGCGGCGCCAAGCCCGATTGGGTGATGCGCGACCACATCGCCGAGGCGGTAGAGGCGATCCGCAAGCAGGTGGGCGACGAGGAAGTCATCCTCGGCCTCTCGGGCGGCGTCGATTCCTCGGTGGCCGCCGCGCTGATCCATCGCGCCATCGGCGACCAGCTGACCTGCGTGTTCGTCGACCATGGCCTCTTGCGCCTCGACGAAGGCGACAAGGTGATGGACATGTTCGTCGGCCAGCTGCACGCCAAGGTGATCCGCGTCGATGCAAGCGAGCTCTTTCTCGGCAAGCTGGCCGGCGTGAGCGACCCGGAGGCCAAGCGCAAGATCATCGGCGGCGAATTCGTCACCGTTTTCAAGCAGGAAGCGGCCAAGCTCACCAGCGCCGGGGCCAAGGGCGCCAAGTGGCTGGCCCAGGGCACCATCTATCCCGACGTCATCGAGTCCGGCGGCGCCAAGAGCAAGAAGGCCGTCACGATCAAGAGCCACCACAACGTGGGCGGCCTCCCCGAGCAGCTGGGCCTGAAGCTGCTGGAGCCGCTGCGCGACCTGTTCAAGGACGAGGTACGCGAGCTCGGCGTCGCGCTCGGCCTGCCGCCCGAGATGGTGTACCGCCATCCTTTCCCCGGGCCGGGCCTGGGCGTCCGCATCCTCGGCGAGGTCAAGAAGGAATACGCCGACCTGCTGCGCCGCGCCGACGCGATCTTCATCGAGGAGCTGCGCAACTTCAAGGACCCGTCCAGCGGCAAGAGCTGGTACGACCTGACCAGCCAGGCCTTCACCGTGTTCCTGCCGGTCAAGAGCGTGGGCGTGATGGGCGACGGCCGCACCTACGACTACGTGGTCGCGCTGCGCGCCGTGCAGACCAGCGACTTCATGACTGCCGACTGGGCCGAGCTGCCCTACGCTTTGCTGAAGAAGGTATCGGGCCGCATCATCAATGAGGTCCGCGGCATCAACCGCGTGACCTACGACGTGAGCAGCAAGCCGCCGGCGACGATCGAGTGGGAGTGAGGGGCGCGGATAATGCCTATATAAATCAATGACTTAGATCGAGTTTCGATGTCCGTGAGCACGACATCAATGGTGCTTCTCGAGAACTCTAAGTTGTTGAAAGATATGGGCTTTTTGTTGCAGCAAAAACCCTTCCGAAAGTGATCAGCGAAGAATGCAGCGCTACTTCTGACGGTATTTCTGACGGCATCCCAGCGTTGCTGGATTGACGCCGATTTTTTACCGCCATTCGCTCGCGCAGAACGAGGCCGCGTGCTGGCGCTGGCGATGGCGGACAGTGATGAGCTCACCACGCTGCGCGCGGAGAACGGCCGGCTGATCGCGCTGCTCGAATCGCACGGCATCGAATGGCGGGCGCAGCAGCAACCGTCCCCACCGTCCGTCGAGGCCGGCACCGTGCCGAACGAAAGCCTGCTTTGATGCGCTGATGCAGATTCAGGTGCGCTTGAATTGGAGCGAGCGGGCAGACCACTATCGGCGACGTAGCGTGACAGGAAGTATGACGTTGTATATACTTCGTTGATATCAATGTTTCCGGAGCCGGTCATGTCCAAAGAAGCCATGTTCACCATGAAGCTGGAGCCGGAGCTGCGCGACGCCTTCATGGCTGAGGCCGAAGCCAGCCACCGCCCGGCGTCGCAGGTGGTGCGCGAACTGATGCGCGAGTTCGTCGAGCGTCAACGGCAGGCCCGTGAGTACGACTCGTTCCTACGCGCCAAGGTCGACACGGCGCGCGCGCAGATCGCATCCGGTCAATACGCCAGTGACGCCGATGTCGAGGCCCGCTTTGCTGCCCGTCGCACTGCACTGCGGGCCAAAGCCGGCGGCTGACGCATGAGGGTCCTGTGGACCTTGTCCGCCGAGCAAGACCGCGCCGACATCGTCGACTTCATCGCTCAGGACAATCCGCTCGCCGCTATCCGCATGGATGAGATTTTCTCGGCAGCTGTCGGCCGGCTGGCCGAGCACCCCCTGCTGGGACGGGCCGGACAGATCCCGGGCACCCGCGAGTTGATTCCACACGAGAGCTATCGGCTGGTCTATGAGGTGCGGGCCGATACCATCTGGATATTGACCTTGGTGCATACCGCTCGCCTGTGGCCGCCGACCCGGTCGTGATCGGAGGCCAGCAAAAGCGCTCGGTTTTTGACGGTAGAAGTGACGGCAAAGCACGATGACTCGGACTACGAAAGGCAGTGCTCACGCGGGTTTCCGGCCCTCGGAAATCATTGAGTGGGAGTGAGGGCGCCGATATTACCTATATGAATCAATAGCTTAGAGAGATCCGTCAATGATTCTGCGTGCGACGTCAATGGCGGCTTCCCAAACGCTAAGTTGTTGAAGGCCATACCCTTTTTGCTGGCAGCCCCGTCTCGAAAACGAAAATCACCGACGTGAGCAGCTAATTTTTTGACGGTATTTTTGACGGCAATAGTCATCGGGTACACGTGAGAGTTGCTCCATGTTGGCAAGCGCGCAGCGCGCTGCTCTTGGAGCGATCCGGAGCAAATGCCCATGCAGTTGTCTACGATAGTTCCCCGCGGTCTCAAGTCATTTTTCGCGCCGGCAGTGCCAACCGCGGCTTGCCAAGCACTTGAGTCGCCACCCGCGACGCGAACCGCCGCGTCAAGAAACGCACGCCGAAGCACGACAGCTTGTTGAACAGTCCGGGCACAACCGTGCGCTTGCCGCGCAGCATCGCGCGGATCGCGGCGTGCGCCACAAACTCCGCGCTTTTCGTCGACGCGTTCGCGATCCACGAGTAGTCGCCCCCGCCAGACGCGGCGTGGAACGCGGTTTCTGTGCCGCCAGGGCAGATGCAGGTCACCGACAGCGGCGTGCCGCGGTGCTCGTCATGGAGGCCCTCGCTGAAGTTGCGGACGAACGCCTTCGACGCGGCGTACAGCGCCATGTTCGGTACTGACTGGTACGCGCCGGTCGACGCGATATTCACCATATGCGCGGGTCCGGTACTAGCCTTGCGCGCGTCGACGAAGCACCGCGCGAGCGCGACGAGCGAAGTCATGTTGAGTTGGACGAGCTCCGCGTCGCGCGCCCAGTCGACCTCGTCGAACCGGCGGAAATAGCCGAACCCGGCGTTGTTGATCAGGATGTCGATCGGGCCGCTGGCGATCGCGGCGTCCCACAGCGCGCGCGCGGCATCGGGCTTGCCGATATCCGCGGTGACGATCTCGACCTTCACGCCCTTGCAGGTCGCGGCGACCGCGTCGAGTGCGTCGCGGCGCCGCGCCGTCAGCACGAGATCAACGCCGAGCGCCGCGAGCTCACGCGCGATTGCCGCGCCAATGCCGCTGGATGCGCCGGTCACCAGCGCGCGCTTGCCGATGTTGACGGTTGTGTGTGTATTCAAATCGTTCTCCTTGTCGTGTGGAGCGGCCAAGGAACTCCAAGGCCTGCAAGGTTTGCGCGTCGCGCCATACGATGGCCTGTCCAGGTTGGACAAGGGCCTGATCGAAGACGCCAGCGCAGGCAAGTGCGGCAGCTACATCATTTGCACCACGACCTTGCCCTTGGCGCGACCACCGTCTACGTAGGCCAACGCTTTGTGGGTGTCCTGAAACGGGAATACCTTGTCGACGACCGGGCGGATTGCGCCTGATTCGATGAGGGTCGTGATCTCGCGCAACTGCGCCCCATCGGCCCGCATGAATACGAACGTGTATTCGCCCCCGTTCTTCTTCGCCTTCTTCCTGATGCCGAAACTCAGCAGGCGCAGCACTTGTTGGAGCGGCCAGGCCAGTCCTCGCGCGACGGCGAACGCCGGGGTGGGCGGCCCGGAGATGGAGATGAGATGTCCGCCCGGCTTGAGAACCTGGACGGATTTGTTCAGCTCGTCGCTGCCGAGGCTGTTCAGCACCACGTCGTAGCCACGAAGCACCGTGGCGAAGTCCTGCTGCTTGTAGTCGATGACGACGTCCGCGCCCAAGGCCTTCATCCAGGCGATGTTGGCCGTACTGGTGGTCGTGGCCACGAACGCCCCGAGATGCTTGGCAAGCTGGATGGCGATGGTGCCTACGCCGCCGGAGCCGGCATGGATCAGCACCTTCTGCCCCTTTTTCAGCTTGGCGGTCTCGACCAGTGTCTGCCAGGCCGTCAGGGCCACCAGAGGAAGGGAGGCGGCTTCGACCATGTTGAGATTCGCGGGCTTCAGCGCCAGCGACGATTCCTTGACGGCAATGAACTCGGCGAAGGTGCCGATGCGATCGTCGTCAGGGCGTGCATAGACCTCATCACCGGGCTTGAAGCTGCGAACGCGAGCGCCGCATGACCGTTCCGGCCAAGTCGTTGCCAAGGATCAAGGGGAGGCGGTAGGGAAGAATCAGTTTGAATTCGCCGCTCTTGATCTTCGAGTCCAGGGGATTGATGCTCGCCGCGTGGATCCGGATCAGGACGTCATCGTCCCGGACCTCGGGGTCGGGCATTTCGCCGATGCGGCCAACTTCTCTCTTTCCGTAACGATCGATGATGAAAGCTTTCATGGGGGACTTTTTTCCAGAGTTCTTTATTGAATGGGTTTTCAGCCCCGCGCCGCAGGGTGCGATCGGGAAAGGCGGCCTGAAGCGGGTCGCCAAGGATGCCGCCGCTCAGTCATTGAGGAAGGCCAGCGCCTTGGGCACGAACTCGCCGTGGTACTGGAAGATCCCGCCATGCCCGGCGTCTTTGTAGATGACCAGTTGCGAGCCGGGAATGCGACGCGCCATGTCATGACTGTTCACGGTCGGAACCATGATGTCGTTGTCGCCATTGGCGATCAGCACAGGGATGCGGATGCCGCCCAGATCCTGGGGCACCCGCCGGCCCCAGGCCTTAATTGCCTTCAGCTGCCGCAGGAAGGCACTGGGCGTCGGCCCCTTGTCCCGATCCGCCTTGCGCTCCTTCAGTCGCTCCAGGAAGGCCTTCGCGGCTTGCCGGCCATTGGCCGTGGAGGTGAAGAACAGGTAGGTCTTTGGATCGCGCAGCGTCAACAAGCCTTTGGCTATCAGCGGCCAGGAGACCGCCCCTACCTGGTCGATGCCTTTGCTGCCTGCCGGCCCCGTACCGGTCAGGATGAGTCGGCGCACCAGGCCGGGGGCTTTCAGCACGATGTCCTGCGCCACGAATCCTCCGAGGGAGAAGCCAAGCAGATCGACCTTCTCGAAACCCAGTGCGTGGATCAGTGCGATCGCATCCCGTGCCATCGCATCGATGGTCACAGGTGCCGTTCCGCCCGAAGCGCCAATTCCCCGGTAGTCGATGGCGATGATGCGATGCCTGCGGGAAAGCCCATCGACGATACGCGGGTCGAAATTGTCGAGGAGATTGAGCAGAACCAGCGGCACGCCACTGCGCGGCCCAAGGTCACGGTACGCGAATGCAGTCCCGTCGACATCGATCGATCGGGTGGCGGTGTCGATGTAGGGCATGCTCAATCCTGGGTGCTCGTCGGTAGGGGTCATCGTCTCTTCAAGGGGTTTCGTGTGGTGCGGAGAATCGAGGGGGCGAGGTGCCACCGGATTGGCGGTCACGCATTCACATCGACAACGGTGCGCCCCTGAACCTTCCCTGCGAGTACCTGGCTGGCGATTTCAGGAACCTCTGCCAGGCCAATCACCTTGGTTGTCCGTGCAAGCTTGCCCAGATCCAGGTCGCTGGCCAGACGCGACCACGCCTGCAGCCGCACAGGCTGGGGCGCATTGACCGAGTCGATACCTGCGAGGGTGATGTTGCGCAGGATGAAGGGCAGAACGGATGCCGGCAGATCCGCGCCCTGTGCGAGGCCGAAGGCCGCGACCACCCCGCGATACTGGGTCTGCGCCAGGACGTTCGCCAGCGTATGGCTGCCGACCGAATCGATGGCCCCGGCCCATTGCTCCTTGGCGATCGGTGCGCCCGCTTCGGACAGGGTGTGGCGGTCGATGACGTCCGCCACGCCCAGTTCGCGCAGGTAATCGGCTTCATCGAGACGCCCGGTCGAGGCGATCACGCGATAGCCCAGGCCCGACAGCAGTGCGATCGCCACCGACCCGGAGCCGCCATTGGCACCGGTCACCAGGATGTCGCCACGCTCGGGCGTCAGGCCGCCATGCTCCAGTGCGAGCACGGACAACATGGCGGTGAACCCGGCGGTGCCGATGGCCATGGCATCCCGGGTCGAAAAGACCTCCGGGATCCTGACCAGCCAATCACCGCTCACCCGCGCCTTCTGCGCGAAGCCACCGTGGTGCGTCTGACTCAGTCCCCAACCGGTCGCCAGCACACGGTCGCCAGCGACGAGGCCGGGATAGGTCGATGACTCGACGACACCGGCAAAGTCGATGCCCGGAATCAGCGGAAACTGGCGAATGACCGGTGACCGGCCACTGAGCGCCATCGCGTCCTTGTAATTCACCGTCGAGTACTCGACCGCGACGGTGACGTCGCCCGGCATCAGATCTTCGTCCTTGAAGTCGACCAGGCTGCTTGAAATGGTGTCGCCGGTCTTGCTGGCGAGCAGTGCCTTGAATGTCATGTGCCGTCCGTTCCGTTCTGGAGCTTTTTGCCGTTTCAGGCGGCGGTTCGATAGCGCTCTGCCACATGGGCCTGCCGGATGTCCGCGAGCAGGGTCTGACGTGCCGTGTTCAGCACCTCCCAGCGCGCGGCATCATGCAGCGGCGGGATAGTCACGAGTTCACGGCGGTCGAATCCGGCCAGCGCGGCATCCACCAGCTCATCCGCCGCCATCAAATCAGGCATCGCACTGCTGTCGATGCCCGCGCGCTCCCAGATCTCGGTACGAGTGCCGGCAGGCAACACCGCCTGCACGTAGACACCCTTGGGCGTGAGCTCCAGGCTCAGCCCCTGGGACAGGAACAGCACGAAGGCCTTGGTCGCACCGTAGACCGACATGCCGAACTCGGGCGCCAGGCCGACCACCGAGCCGATGTTGACGATCGCGCCCTTGCCGGCCTGCACCAGGCGCGGGGCGATGGCACTCGCCAGCCTTGCCAGTGCGACGGTGTTGAGGCTGATCAGGCGGGCGACATCGGCTGTCGATTGGTCGATGAATTGGCCGGACAGCGCGGCCCCGGCGTTGTTGATCAGGGTTTCGATCCTGGCGTCCTCGCGCAGGCGCGCCTCGACTATGGCCAGATCACCAGGCTGGGTCAGGTCGGCCGGGAGGGTATCGACGGCAGCGCCGGTTTCCGCACGCAGGCGCGCAGCGAGCGTTTCCAGGCGTGCCTTGTCGCGTGCCACCAGTACAAGGTCGTGGCCGCGGCGTGCGAAGCGGTCGGCATAGATGGCGCCAATGCCGGTCGAGGCGCCCGTGATGAGAACAGTGGAATGGGAGGTCATGTGTTTTCTCTTGATCGAAAAGGTCGTTGGTCAGGCAGGAAAAGGGGATGCGGGTGGCATCACTCTTCCAGAAACTGGATCGCGTGTTGGAGGAAGCGCTCGGGATGCTGGAACTGCGCGCCATGTCCGGCGTCGGGGTAGATCAACAGCTGCGCGTTGGGAATGTTCTGCGACAGATGCCAGGAGTTGATCGTGGGGATCATGATGTCGTGGACGCCGTTGAGCACCAGGGTCGGCTGCGTGATGGCGTTCAGGAAGGCATAGGGATTCGCACCCGGCAATGGCTGGAGGTAGGCGGCGTGCGCCTCGGTCTGGGCTTGAGCGACCGCCATGGAACTGGGCGGGTCCTGGTCGACGCGCTGGTGACGGCGCTCCCAGAAGGCCAGGCCCGCCTGCTTGGCAGCCTCCGAGCGGCCAAAGAACAGGTAGAGGAAGTCATCCGCGGTTGGCACGGGATTGGGCGCGACTTCCAGCACCCTGGGCTCCATCTTCGGATCGCCGCCGCGCAGTCCGGTGCCGAGCAGAAGGAGCTTGCGAACCAGTTGCGGGTGACGCAGTGCGACCTCCTGCACCTGGAAGCCCCCGATCGAGAAACCGAGCAGATCGACCCGGGACAGGCCCAGCGCTCGGATTACCAGGGCGATGTCGTCTGCCATGTCTTCGATCCGGTTGCGGGGCGTGCCGGTCGATGAGGCAATGCCACGACCGTTGTAGAGGATGACTTCGCGACCTGCGGCCAGACCATCAGTCAACAGGGGATCCCAGTGGTCCAGCCCGCCGCGGAAATGCTGGACGAAGAACAGAGGGGGTTGTTCGCCGGAGGTGTTGCCCCAGCGGCGGTAGGCGAATTTGTCGCCATCCACTTCGACGAAGCGGGTGGGGGCGGTCAGGTGGGTGTCGCTCATATCCGGAAGCCTTCCAAGGTAAGTTGGCTTAATGATGTCGATCATCATCTTTGTTGTCAAGGACTTTGATGATGATTGACATCAATGTATATTCACGACTTCACTGATGGCATATCTAGAGAGATCCTGGACATGAAGGTCACCAAAGCGCAGGCACAGGCGAACCGGGCGCGCATTGTCGAGACGGCCTCTGCGCTGTTTCGCGAGCGTGGCTACGACGGGGTGGGGATTGCGGACTTGATGGCAGTCGCCGGCTTTACCCATGGTGGGTTCTACAAGCACTTCGGGTCCAAGGCCGACCTGCTGGCGGAAGCGGCGACCTGTGGTTTTGCGCAATCGGCCGCCAAAGCCAAAGGGGTCTATGCGGCAGAAGTCGTCAAGCAATACCTGTCCCGAGAGCATCGCGACGCTCGGGGTGAAGGTTGCACGATGGCCGCGCTATGCGGAGACGCTGCGCGTCAGCCGGAGTCGATCAAGATGGCTTTTGCGACCGGCGTTGAAAGCTTGCTGACGAACCTGGCAAACCAGTGCGGCGCGCCGGAAGAGGGCGATCGGGGAGACGACATGCGCGCCAAGCGGATCGACGTCCTTGCGCAGGTGATCGGCGCAATAGTGCTGTCGCGGGCGTGTCCCGACGACTCGTCACTCGCCGATGAAATTCTGGATGTCTGCCGGGCGGCAGTCCTGTCGAGGCTATCGGCTCCCCTTGATGCGTAGTTGACGCACTCCGTGTGCGGACGCGACCACGACGTGCCTGATTTTTGACCTCTCTGCACCCGTTTCAGGAGGACACCATGGCCGAGCATGAAATCGCTTCTGACGGTAAAAGCGACGGTAAAGATCCATGTCGATCACAGCCAAGTCCTTGGACCATGCGGGTTTGGACGGCCTGTTGATGATGGAGTGGGAGTGAGGGGCGTCGAATTACCTATATGAATCAATAGCTTAGAGAAGGCTGCCGATGATCGTGAATACGACGTCAGTTGCGGCTTCCCAAACTCTAAGTCGTTGAATGCCATGCTCTTTTTCGTTGGCAGGCTAGTCTTGGAAACGAGATTCCCGACGAGAGCAGCGATTTTTTCTGACGGTACTTTTGACGGTAGAAGTCCACACCTAAATCAACGATGGATTTTTACCGTCAACTGCTCACGCAACCCTCGGCACGAAGCGTGGGCCTCAGACCGCAGACTCAACTCGGTACGCGGTGAAGCCTGAAGCAATATTCACTGGACAGCGAATATCGCCGTTTCACCAAATATGACCGGGAAGTCATGCCAGTGTCGCGCGTACCGCTCGCCACGAATCCGTCCCTGCGCGCAGTAGACATGGGTTGCGGTGGCCTTTTCCCAGAAGGTTCGTGCGACGCTCATCACCAAAGGGGACGCAGTCGGAAACGTCACGCCGTCACGCCGTTGACCTGGCCATCCCATGTCGCATGCCACAGGTACGACCTCGTGGGGCTCACCAGTCGCCCGGCCGCCGAATTCCAGCGTGACGACAGGCGCTACGTAGCCAGTCCCCTGCTTGACCGCCGGGTAGTGGAGTAGGAGCTTGTCGCGCTCGGCGCCCGCGATCTCCAGCTTGGCATCCAGCTTCGCCAGCTCCAGGGCCCGCTCAAGAATCGGCTGCACTTCGCCGGCGATCCACCCCGGCAGCCGGTCACGAACGGCCTTGCTCCATTTGCCGGCTTGCCGGCAGGAATTCCTCGCCGCCCGTGAGATCCGCGATCAGCCTGCGGATGTCGTACGTGAGGTCAAGGTCTTCGGAGAACCGGTCGATGATCTTGTAGGCCCTGTAGGCCTTCGAGAGCGAGGTTCCGCCCTTGAAGGTGAGGTCGGCGGCAAGCGCCGACTCGAACAGCGCGCCAAGCGTCCAGACGATCCACACATCCTTTTCGAGCAGGTGCGTGGGCCTGCCAGTCTTCTCGCGGGCCTGTTCGATGACTTCGCCCTGGTCCTCCTTGCTGAGGGCGAAGTAGTGCTCAGCCACGAAGCGCTTCTTCGCCGATGGCGCGCGCCATCCAGGAGGGCAGGGCAGCGCGCGCAGAGGTCAATGTCCGCCACTCGGAAGGAGGGAGCGTGCGCCGCAGCGCTGCCAACGACTCGCGCACGTGATTCGGCCCCATCCATGCCAAAGCCCGTATCGCCGCACCGGCCTGGCCAGAACCCAACGCGAGCATCCAACGCGGAGCATGCTTGACCGTGACTTCGGAGCGCCCCAGCTTGAGCTTTCGGGTGCGACCGGAGGTCAGGTAGACCTCGCGGATCGGCACCTGCTGGGTCAGGCCTAGCGCATTGGCAGCGTTGGCACCGTGAGGCGTCACAACTTCACCACTTTGCGCGGCTAACGCCTGCACGACTTTCTCTGGCGCAGGCGCACGCGTGCCAAATCGACTCGACACCGGGGTGACGTAGGTTCCACGCGCGACGCGCAGCAACTTGCCTTCCTTGGTGAGGCGGCACAGCGCCTGATCAACGGCCGCCCGGCTGCCAAGGTGCAAGAACTCTTTGGGCGACAGCACGCCTCCCTCCGAAAGGGACTGGGCATGCAACAGGATGGACTCAGGCAGGCTGCTCACAATCGTGACCCCTATCAGAAATGTAGCGCAGTTTCTGACATTCAGCCGCCGCAGACTGGGGCCTGGGTCTCTACTAGATGCCATAATTATAGCGTTTTTCTGAAAATAATGCCGGAATATTGCACTTTCTTAAGAAAGATGTGATCTTGCTTCGGAAAGTGTGTAAATATTATGGCTGTTTTTGCCAAAAACACCTAGAATATCGGCTTCATGGCCAAGAAGACAGCCCCTTTGCTCCCAGCCACCGATGAACTGCTACGTCAGTTCGGCGGCCGCCTGCGCCTGGCGCGGCTGCGCCGGCGGCTCTCGGCCAAGCAGGTTGCCGAGCGAGCCGGGATGGCGCCCATGACGCTGCGCAGCCTGGAGCGCGGCGGGTCGGGGGTGACCATGGGTGCCTACCTCGCCGTCATGCAAGTGCTGGGCATCGAAAAAGACCTCGACTTGCTCGGTAAGGCCGACCCTGTGGGTCGCGAGCTCCAGGATGCGCAGCTGCCCGCGCACACCAAGACAACACGACCAAGCTTGTCGCCGTCAGCCAAACGGCCGGCGACGGCCAAGAGGCCGGTGCCGGTTGCTGGCGCCGCGGCGGAGCTTCGCCATGCCATCGAAAGCTCACCGCAAGAACAACTGCGCAAGCTATTCGATTCCCTGCCCAGCGAGCAGATGCGCAAGGCACTTGAAGCACTGCCGGAAACACAGATGCGCAAGGCACTGGCCGCCATGCCGTCCGCGCACCTGCGTGAAGCCGTGGACCGGCTGGATGCCCCCAACAGGCAAATCAAGAAGCTGCTCAAGCCTTCTGAGGACGCGCGGGACTGGATCAAGAAGAGCGGCTTCGCCAGCGCCGATGCACTTGCTGGCTTGATTGACCCCTCGGTGTCGCTGAAGAAAGGGCGTTGAGCCCATGGCAGCGACCATCGCCGTCTATGCGGACTGGGTCGGCCTCGCAGAGCCGCTACGGCTGGGGTGGCTGCATGCCAGGCGCGGAGCAGGCCGGGAGGTTTTCGAGTTTGAGTTCGACGCCGCGGCGCTGGCCCACCCCGCCGCCGGGAACTTGCACCTGGATCCCCGGCTGGGCCTCTTCGAGGGCCGGCAGCACCCGCCGCAGGGTCACGAGACCTTCGGCGTGTTCGCCGATGCGAGCCCGGATCGTTGGGGCAGGTCGCTGATGCGCCGCCGGCTAGAGCGCGCGCAGCGGGCAGGGCAGGTGGGCAAGGCCGTGCGCCTGCATGAATCGGACTACCTGCTGGGCGTGCACGACGCCTATCGTTCCGGGGCGCTGCGCTTGCGACTTGATGACGCCGGCGATTTTCTGGACAACCAGCACGGCGCGGCAGCGCCGCCATTCGTGCAACTGCGCGAACTGGAAGCGGCCAGCCTGGCGCTGGAGCGCGATGAGGACAACACCTCTGCGGCGGGCGACGACTGGCTGCGCATGCTGATCGCACCCGGCGGCTCGCTCGGCGGTGCGCGGCCCAAGGCCAGCGTGGTCGATCCACAGGGGCAGTTGTGGATTGCCAAATTCCCGAGCCTACGCGACGAGCACGACGTGGGCGCCTGGGAACTGGTGGTGCAGACCCTCGCGAAGGGCTGCGGCCTCGCCGTGCCACAAAGCCTCGCACGCAAATTCGCGAGCCCGCACCACACCTTCCTGGTGAAGCGCTTCGACCGTACGTCAGACGGCCGGCTTCACTTCGCCTCGGCGATGACGCTCACCGGCCGCTTGGATGGCGACGATGCATCGACAGGTGCGAGCTATCTGGAGATCGCCCGCGTGCTGATCGATCACGGCGCGCACACTGTCGCCGATTTGCGCGAGCTGTGGTCGCGCATCGTGTTCAACATGCTGGTCTCCAACACCGACGATCACCTGCGCAACCACGGCTTCATCCTCGTGCCCGGCAAGGGCTGGCGCCTGTCCAATGCCTACGACATGAATCCTGTGCCCGAGGCGCAAGGCCTCAAGCTCAACGTCAGCGAGGCCGACAACGCGATGGATCTCGATCTGGCGCGTTCGGTGGCGCCATACTTTCGGGTCTCCAAGAAGCTGGCCGACGAGATGGTGTCGCGCAGCCAGGCCGTGGTGAAGCAGTGGCCCAAGATCGCCGACAGCCTGAAAATTCGTGTTCGAGAGCAGGAGCGAATGGCTCCAGCGTTCCAGCTCGCTGGCTGATCAGACCATCTGCTAGCCTTGGCAGAACAGCACCCAGTGTCCCGGAAAGGGAAGCCGAAGATGTGCAGAATGCTGTTACAAACCTCGGCGTTCGTTGAATCGCAACCTGCCGACTCTCCACTCGTTTTGTGGTGTCACTTCACGGCGCCAACTCTAGAGTTATGTAACCGCAGCAAGCGCAGCAAAGGCTCGCTTGGTACACCACAACCGAAACAATGATCGCCGCGCCGTTCGCTCGGGGAATCTCGCGTTGCCTCCTCTCTTCATTCCATTCGTCTTTGGCTATGGAATCGAGATATTGTTTTCTCTGTTTGACCGTGTCGTTCGCACATTCACTCAGCCGGAATCCGCAGATGGGCGTCCAGTCCGATCTGCATGACTGAGGCTTCCGGCTCCCCCGACACTCGGACGACACGCTGTGCGAGGGGCGGAGGACGCCTGGACAGGCCCCAAAGAACCTCAATTCATTCCCACTCAATGATTTCCGATGACCGAAAACCCGCATGGATGCTTGCTTTGAGAGGTCGGGGCATCGTACTTTACCGTCACTTTTACCGTCGAAAAACGAACGCTTTTGCTGGCGCGGGAGATGGACTCGGTTTGCGGGCGGCTACTCCAGCGCATCGATCGGGATGATTGGCATCTATTGAGGACTATTGGATCGCGCCCTCAACCGTATCCAAACGATTGATTCAAGAATAGTGGCTGCGCTGCGGAGTGCTTCCTTCAGCCCATGGATGGGGGTCTCCATCGTCTTGTGGACGCGCACACCCGAACGGCCGACTAACCTGACTTGAGGCGTCTTACCCCGAGCGCCACCGTGAAGAACCACCCGAGGAGTACCTGACCATGGCAAAGACCAAGAGGAGTACAGCGTCGTCCTCTGACGGCGACGCGCGCAAGTCGGTCATCGTGACCTTCAAGCCGAAGGAGACGCGGCGCAACAAGTCGGCCGACAAGATGGAGATCCTTGCCTCGAGCTGTCCACGCGCCGGCAACCTTTTCATCTACGATGTCGCCGGCGCCGACGCGTTCACCGTCGGCGCCCCGGGCCTGCCGACATCGATCGAGAGCGACAGCATCGGCTTCGACATCAACCTCTACGAGGCACCGATCGTCACGTTGAAGCTGTCGGATAGCGAGATCAAGGCGCTGAAGAGCAACCCCGACGTCTCCGCGGTCGAAGACGACGGCTGGGCCCATGCGCTCCCGCTGCAGAACTTGGTGTTCGAGGGGCAGCCGTCGGTGCAGGCCGAGACGGTGCCGATCGGCGTCTCGCAGATCCAGGCGGTGCCGGCCTGGGGTTGCTCGCGCGGTCGCGGCATCAAGGTCGCGGTGCTCGACACCGGCATCGATTGGAACCATCCGGATCTGCGGCCGAACGTGCGCAGCGCGATCAGCTTCGTGCCGGGCGAAACGGCGATGGACGGCAACAGCCACGGCACGCACTGCTCAGGCACCATCGCTGCGGTGATCAACGGCGCCGGCGTCGTCGGTGTGGCACCTGAGGCCTGGCTCTATGGGATCAAGGTACTGGCCAACAGCGGCAGCGGCCAGTTCAGCTGGATCATCGCCGGCATCAACTGGGCGATCCAGAACAAGATGCAGATCGTCAGCATGAGTCTGGGCGCGAGCAGCGCGCCAGCGGCGCTTGAAGCGATCTGCAACGCCGCGTTCAACGCCGGTGTGCTGCTGGTCGCGGCAGCCGGCAACGCCGGACCGCCGCCGGCCGGCCAGCCGACTTCGGTGGGCTTTCCGGGGCGCTACAGGAATGTGGTCGCGGTCTCGGCGATCGACAGCAACAACGTCATCGCGCCGTTCAGCAGCCGCGGGCCGGAGGTCGAGATCTGCGCGCCGGGCGTGCAGGTGCTGTCCACCGTGCCCGGCGGCGGCTACGGTCAGAAGAGCGGCACCAGCATGGCCTGCCCGCATGTCGCCGGCGCTGCGGCAGTGATCTGGGGCGCGCACCGATTCGCCACCAACGTGCAGATATGGAACCTGCTCGGGGCGAGCGCCGACAACCTCGGCAACCCGGGCTGGGACTCGCAGTACGGCTACGGCCGCGTCGACGTGGACCAGGCCGCACTGGCGGTGGTGCCGGCGCCAGCGGTTCAGTTGCGGCCCTGAGGCGCGGCGACGCAGCAGCCGATGCAGGTGCTGATCCTTCCGCTGGTGCCCGACGCGCCGCTGCCGCGGCGCGCGCAGGCGGCCTCCCGGTCACCTGGACGCCCAGGCTACGGCGTGCAGGAGCAGTGCCTGCCGTTTACCGCGGCCGCCGGGCTCGGCCTGCTGGTGCCTGCGCCGTTCGACTTCGGCCTGTGCCTGCCGGCTGAGGTGCCGCCGCTCGCGCGCGCCTTCAGGCCGCCACCCGCGGCCGATGTCGCCGGCGACCGACGGACGTTCTACGTGTGCGACCGGCCGTCAAGCCGCTTCACAGGCAATGCGTTCACCTTCGACGCCTTGCCTTTCGACGACGAGCAAGGGCAGCGCCGCGAGATACGCCCGGTGCATCCCGGATTGAGTTTCTTCGATCGTGAAGACCAGGCGCACCTGTTCAAGTTGCACCTGCCCTGGTTGCTGCGCACGCCGCCGCAGGTGGACAGCTTCTTCGGCCAGCCGATCAACCGTCCGGTGCCGGTGGCAATGCACGTCGGCCTGGTCGAGACCGACTGGTACGCGCATCCAGTGAACCTGGTGTTGCTGCGGCCTGCCGAAGGATCGCTGCATGTGCGCGCCGGCGACACCGTCGCTCAGGTGAATTTTGTCGCCCGCGCCGCCCGTCGCGTCGATCCCGAGATACTTCCGCGCGACGGCAGCACGGCCCACGCGCTGCACAACGAGTTGCTGCAATGGCACATCGCGCATGGCCGCGATCGCAGCGCCTATCGGAGGCTTGCGCGCAGCGAGCAGGGCCGACTCTTCGAGGCTCAGAGCAACGGCGCCGGACCTTGAGCCCATGCCGGCACAACGACGCGATGGGAAGAGCGACGGGCTCAGCCGCCGTCAGCGAACGCATCGAGCGCCTCGGCCAGTCCGTCGTACTCGATGCACTCCACCATCGGATGCGCCGCCAGGTCCAGTACCTGGCGTGCCGTCATCTCGCCGGCGACCATGCGGATCACTTCGATCTCTTGCGTCGCTACAAACGGCACGACATCGGCCGCCTTCGCGCCGGGCGCGAGCGTGACGATGAACTGGAGCTTTAGCTTTGGATGCCTGACAGCCAAGCGGGTGAGCACTGAGGCCGTGCGCGGTTCGAGAGGGTGTTTCATCGCGGCGATCTGATTGGCGGGGCTGGCGGATCCATGCTATCCCCGCCAAGAATAGTCGGGTTGCTCGAGCTGGCTTTGACCTGGACCTGCAGCGCGCAACCATGCGGCGAGTCGCGTGTCTTCGAAGTGTGGTGTAGATCATTGGTATTCAGGAATGCTCCCTGCTTGCTTGCGCAGCGCAGATCAGGGAAGCTCCTGCCACGTCGGTGCGCCGGCTCGCCTATCGAATGAATCCATCCGTTCTAAAAAACCGCCGCATCAGCCTGAATACGCGCCTGAGTCTGGGCGTCGCTGCGGTGGTGCTGGCAGCCACGTTCGCGATTGCGACGATCGCGTTGCACCTGGTCAAGGCCAGCATGCAGGCGTCGATTGCGAACGAGCAGTTCGCGCGCGTATCGACCATTGCGGAGGCGGTAGACCAGAAGTTCGCGAGCCGGCGAACCCTGCTGAAGACCTTCGCCGAAAGCGTGGAGACGCAGGGATTCACGAACGGTGCGCCGCTGCAGGCCTTCCTGAAACAACACGAGTCCCTTCGAGCAGCCTTCGACAACGTCGCCCTCCTGGACGTCGATGGCAATCTGGTGGCCAACTTCAACGGCGCGCAACAGATCGGCCGGTTGAACATCAAGGACCGTGCGTATTTTTCGGACACGGTCAGATCCATGGCCGGCGTGATCTCGCAACCGTACCGCAACCGGATCAACGGCCTGGCGCAGGTGGCGATCACGGAACCCGTGATGGACGGTACCGGAGGCGTGCAGTTCGTGATCTCGGGCTCCATCAACCTGAAGGAACGGAATATTCTGGGCTCGCTCGCCGACATCAAGTTCGGCGAGACCGGCTACCTGTTCATCACGACCACGGACGGCGTCGTGGTCGACCATCCCCGCGAGGCGCGCGTCCTGAACCGCTCCAGCGCAGAGAACGCTGGCAACCCTGAAATCGATCGCGCGATCGCGGGCTTCGAGGGCAAGACCGAGGGGCTCAACGATGCCGGCGTGCATGGCTTGTACGCCTTCAAGCGCATCCGCCACGCCAACTGGGTACTGGGCTCGATGTATCCGCGCCAGGAGGCCTTCGCCCGGATCGATGCCATCGAGCGCGCGGCCTGGGGCGGGGCGCTCGTGCTTGCCCTGCTGGCGGGCACGCTGGCGCTGGTCGTCGTGCGACGCCAGCTGAAGCCGCTGACGGAACTGCACCGGCACATGCGGGATGCGCAAGCCGCACCCGCCGAAGTTGCAACGCCACGCAGTTACCCGCGCGATGAGATCGGCGATCTTTCGCGAACCTTCGACGAGCTGATGCGAGAGCGGCAATCCAGCGAAAAATTCCTGCGCGACATCACCGACCACCTCCCCGCCATGGTGTCGCATGTGGATGCCCATGGACGCTTCGGCTTCGTGAATGCCCGCCTGTGCGACAAGCTGGGCCGCAGCGCATCCGAGCTCGTCGGCCAACCCGCGCAAGGCATGCACGGCGCGGACGACAGCGTCATTCCGGACCGCTACCTCCAGCGGGTGTTGGCCGGCGAGCCCGTGACTTTCGAGCGAAGAGGCTCGGTGAGGGGCGGCGAGCAGGCGCGTTTTTTCCAGACCGATCTCATCCCGGATCGCGATCGATCGGGATCGGTCCGCGGCTACTACGCGATGACCTCCGACGTGACGGAGCGCAAGCGCATCGAGCTCAGTCTCGCGCACAGCGAGGCGCAGATCCGCACCATTGCGGACAGCATTCCGGCACTGGTTTCGCACGTCGACGCTTCGTTGCGGTACACCTTTGTCAACGCCCACATCAAGGCGCTGCACAAGAACGATGCGATGGCCGGCAGGTTGATGCCCGAGGTTCGCGGGAAGGCGGACTTCGCCGTGGTCGAGCCTTACTACCGCCGCGCGCTCGCGGGCGAAACCGTGATCGTCGAAAAAAGCGGCGATTCGGCGCTGGGCATCGGCGACCGGACCTACAAGGCCCACTACATCCCCGACCAGGACGATGTCGGCATGGTGCAGGGCGTGTTCGCAATGACCTTCGATATCACCGACGAGGTCAGGGTACGCAAGGCGCTCAGCGAGCAGGAGAAGCGGCTGCGCGACCTCACCGACAGCATTCCGGCGCTGGTGGGTTATTTCGATCGCGAGGAGAACTGCCACTTCGGCAACAGTCGGGCGCGGCAGATGGCCGGCTTGGGCGATGGTCCGCTCGACGGCGTGACCTTGCGGTCCGCGGTGGGCGAGGAGGTGTACGCGCAGCACGTGCCGCACATTCCCATGGTGCTGGCAGGAAAGGCGGTGCGCTTTCCAGTCCAGGCGCCGCTTCGCGGCAAGGACGGCTACTTCCAGGTGAATCTGATCCCGGACAAGGATCTGCAGGGGCAGGTGCTGGGCTTCTACCTGATGACCTTCGACATCACCGCGCTGAAGGAAGCGGAGCTGCGCCAGGCTGAAAGCGAAATGCGCTTGCGCACCATCACGGACAACCTGCCGGCGCTGATCACGTACATCGACCGCGAGCAGAAGATCACTTTCGCGAACGCGACCTACCGCGAATGGCTGGGACTCGATCCGTCCGCGCTCGTGGGCCGCCATATCCGCGACGTGGCAGGCCCCGAGCTGTACCTGGCCCGCAAGGCCATGCTCGAGCGTGCGCTGGCGGGCGAGCGTGTCGAATTTGAAGCCAAGACCAAGAGAGAGGATTTCGATCGCATCACCCACGTCATCTACGTGCCCCACATCGGCGTCGACGGCTCGACGCATGGCATTTTCTCGCTCAGCCTGGACATCACTGCGCTCAAGCAGGTGGAGCGCCAGCTGATCGAGCTGGCGCGGGTCGATACGCTGACCGGCTTGCCGAACCGGCTCGCCTTCAACGAGTATCTGCCGAACGCCATTGCGCGTGCCAGGCGCACGGGCAGCACCATCGCGCTGATGTTTCTGGACATCGACCATTTCAAATCGATCAACGACACGCTCGGCCACGCGGCTGGCGACGAGGTACTGAGCGAATACGCAGGACGCCTGCTGGCCAGCGTGCGCAGCACCGACACCGTGGCGCGGCTCGCCGGCGACGAATTCGTCATCGTGCTCGAGAACCCGAGCACGCAGGAGGCGGCCGCGGCGGTGGCGCGGAAGATCGTCGGACGGGTCAACGCTCCGGAGTTCCAGGTCGATGGCCGGCTGCTGGATGTCACGACGAGCATCGGCATCGCATTTCATGAAGCGACCGATTCTTCCGTCACGGCCGAAGAACTGCTGGCGCTTGCGGACGCCGCGCTCTATGGCGCAAAGGCGGCCGGGCGCAACAGGTTCGAGTTCTCCGCTGACAATTTCGCCGGGGTGGCCCAGAATCCCCAGCGCCAATCGAACAGGAGCTAGAGGCCATGCCGTCTGCCGAAGTTGTTACGCCAGAGCAGTTGTTGAAAGAGATCGCAGCGCAAGGCCGCATGCCGATCGTGCGGATAGGTCAGGCGCTGGTGTCCCTGGGCATGGTCACGGACGAACAGTTGAGCGCCGCATTGGCGCAGCAGCAGCTCGATCGCAGCGTGCCGCTGGGCGAGACCCTGGTGCGCATGGCTGTGGTCAGCCGTGCCCAGCTGCAGACTGCGCTGGTGCGAAAGATGGGCTACCCCCTCGTCAATCTGCATCTGTTCCCGGTCGCTGCCGAAGCCCTGCGCAAGATCAGCCATGGCGTCGCGCGGCGCTTGCAGGTGATGCCGCTGATGATTCACGAGGGGCGTCTCATCCTCGCGCTCGACGATCCGGCTGGCCGGCATGCCGCCATCGACGAAGTGGAGTTCATCGCCGAGATGAAGGTGGTCCCGGTGCTCGGACAGTGCGGCGACCTGGACGGCGTGCTGCACAAGGCGTACGAGAAGATCGGCGCGCCGGCGGACGGACGCTCGGCAGCTGCCGACCCGATGGCCATCGACTTCGACCTGGCCGGCACCAGCGAACTGCTGGAGACCCTCGAGAAGGAAGGCCGCGCGCCTCCGGTCGACGAAGAGGCGCCGATCGAGCAATCGGACAACTCGCTGGTGCGGATGATCAACAGCATGATTCTCGAAGCGCACCGCGAGGGCGTGTCGGACATCCATATCGAGAGCTATCCGGGGCAGGAGAAAACCCGCATCCGTTTTCGCCGCGACGGAAGGCTCTACACCTATCTGGAACTCCCATCCAGCTACCGCAACGCGATCGTCGGACGCGTGAAGATCATGTGCGACCTCGACATCAGCGAGAAGCGCAAGCCGCAGGACGGCAAGATCAATTTCGCCAAGTTCTCGCCGCAGCATCACATCGAACTGCGCGTGGCGACCGTCCCGACCAGCAACGGCCTGGAAGACGTGGTGATGCGCATTCTTGCTTCGGCCAAGCCCGTCGCGCTGGACCAGCTCGGGCTTTCGGAGCGCAATCTTGCGCGCTTCACCGCGGCGGTCGAGCGCCCCTACGGCATGGTGCTCTGCGTCGGCCCCACCGGTTCGGGCAAGACCACGACCCTGCACTCGGCGCTCATGCACATCAACACGCCGGAACGAAAGATCTGGACCGCCGAAGACCCGATAGAGATCACGCAGGCGGGCTTGCGGCAGGTGCAGGTCAACCCCCGCATCGACTGGACCTTCGCCAAGGCCTTGCGGGCCTTCGTGCGCGCAGATCCGGACGTGATCATGGTCGGCGAGATCCGGGACGAGGAAACCGCCAAGACCGCGATCGAGGCATCGCTGACCGGCCACCTCGTGCTCTCGACCCTGCACACCAACAGCGCGCCCGAAACCGTGACGCGGCTCCTGGACATGGGGATGGACCCCTTCAACTTTGCCGACTCGCTGCTGGCGGTGCTGGCGCAGCGGCTGGTGCGCCGCCTCTGCACCCACTGCATCAGCAGCCGCCCCGCGAGCCCGGAAGAGACCGAGGAACTGCTGGCCGACTACCTGCACGCGTTCGCGAAGAAGGATTCGCCGGCCGAACGGGAGGCCGTGCTCAATTCCTGGCAGCGCCGCCATGCCCGCGATGGGCGGCTCATGCGCTTCGCGAGCGCCGGATGCAAGCACTGCGACGACACCGGGTTCAAGGGACGCGTCGGCATCCATGAGCTGATGGTGATGTCGAAAACGCTGCGCCGCCTGGTGCAAAACGGCGCTCGCGCGGAAGAACTGCAGGAAGCGGCGCTGCGCGAAGGCATGCGCACCCTGCGTCAGGACGGCATCGCCAAGGTTCTTTCAGGTCAAACGACGATCGAGGAAGTGCGCGCGACCAGCAACGTGTGAAGGCTCACGCGGCGTCCCATGCCACGGACGGCAACGCCGCGACGGCAGGCCTGGCAAACAGGTAGCCCTGGAACAGATCCACGCCCAGCGCGCGCAGCACGCGAACTTCTTCCGAAGCTTCGACACCTTCCGCGATCACCCTGATTTCAAGCTCCTCGCAGGTGGCGACGAAGCCTTTCACGATGGTCACCCGGACGGGGTCGATGTGGATGTCCCGCACCAGGCTTATGTCGATCTTCACCACATCGGGCTGAAAGGCCGCGAGGAGCTCGAAGCCGGCGTAGGCGGAGCCGAAGTCGTCGATGGCAGAGGTGAAGCCGTAGCGTTTGAAGGTGCGGAAGGCCGCCGCGAGACCGGGCAGGTCCTCGACGCGCTCGCCCTCGGTGATCTCGAACATCAGGCGGTTGATCGGAAAGTTGCAGCGCTTGGCCGTTGCCATGGCGGTACGAAAGCATTCTTCCTGCCCGGCCACGTCGTTGGGCATGACGTTGAGGCTGAGCTTGGATTCCATGCCCAGCGCCGAGGCCATCTCGATGGCCCGCACGCGGCAGGCTTCGTGGAAGGCAAAGCGCTGTTGCGGGCCCACGCGCCCAAGCACTTCGGACGCGCCTTCTCCGGACAGGCCGCGCACCAACGCTTCATGGGCAAAGATTTCCCGCCGGGCGAGGTCGACGATCGGCTGGAAGGCCATCGTGAACCCCGAGTCGAAGCCAGGGGAGTCGGCAACGGCGGTTGTTTCGGCTGTCACTGGCATGGACCTCGCAGGCGGTGTTGGTAAAGGCTGCATTGTGCTGGCGAGCCTGTGTAGTCCGGTGGCGCAAAAATACAAAGTGACCACAGGCGAGCGAAAAGTCGCACCTTGGTATTACTTCACCCGTTGCTTCACGAGCTTCCGCGCCAGCGTGCGCCGATGCATGCCGAGGCGCCGGGCCGTTTCGGAGATGTTGAAGCCGGTCTCGGCCAGCGTTTCGTGGATGCGCTCCCATTCGAGCGTCTTGATCGAGGTCGAGCGCTCGGTCAGTTCGACCTCAACATCGCCCTCGGCGCGGCCGAAGGCGGCCTCGATGTCGTCGGTGTTGGAGGGCTTGGCCAGGTAGTGGCAGGCACCGAGCTTGATGGCTTCCACGGCGGTCGCGATGCTGGCGTAGCCGGTGAGCACGACGATCAGCATCTGCGCGTCGTGCGCATGCAGCATCTGGACGCAGGCCAGCCCGGAGGCGCCGCCGGCGAGCTTGAGGTCGACGACCGCATAGCCTGGCGAGTGGGTCTTCAGGATCTCCGTCACCTGCTCGGCGGCCGTGGCCTGCAGCACCGTGTAGCCGCGGCGCTCGAAAGAGCGGCACAGGGTGCGCGCAAAGGCCGCATCGTCCTCGACGATGAGCAGCAGTCGTTCGTCAGTTTCCATTGCCTGCGATCTCCTCGAATTGGATCGCCGCCAGCGGCAGGCGCAGTGTCACGGCGGCACCACCTTCCGGCCGATTGTGCGCCGCCACGCTGCCGCCCAGGGTGCGCGCCACGTTGACGACCAGGAACAGGCCCAGGCCGCCGCCGGGGCGCCCCTTGCTTGACTGATAAGGCTTGCCCAGCTGCGCCAGCATCCCGGGTGCGAAGCCCGGGCCGGCATCGGACACGGTCAGGACCAGATCGTCGCCATCGCGCGCCGCATCGAGGCCGACCCAGCCCGGCGAGGCCTCGAGCGCGTTGTCGAGCACGTTGTAGATGGTCTGCTTGAGCGCGGAGTCCGAGACGATGGGCAGGTCGTCGCCGAAGGTGTTGGCGTAGGCCAGCGCGCCGGGCGAGCGCGTGGTGCGCCATTCCGCGACCAGGCCGTCGAGGAAGGCGCGGACGGTGGTCTGCACCGGCGACTCGCCGCGCGCTTCGCCGGCCGACAGCAGGATGCCGCTCACGATGGTCTTGCAGCGCGCCACCTGGGCCTGCATCTCCTCGATCTCCTGCCGTAGCTCGGGCTCGGCGGCAAAGGGCTGCATGCGCTGCCAGTCGCCGAGGATCACCGACAGCGTCGCCAGCGGCGTGCCGAGTTCATGGGCCGCGCCGGAGGCCAAGAGGCCCATGCGCACGATGTGCTCCTCCTCGGCGGCGCGCTGGCGCAGGTCCGCCAGGTGCGCGTCGCGCGCCCGCAGGTTGCGGCTGATGCGCGTGATGAAGATTGCCAGCAGCGCCGCGTTGAGCGCGAAGCAGATCAGAAGCCCCTGGATGTACGGACTGGCGAGCCCGCGCGCATTGTCCATAGGAATCGCCAGCGGGCGATGGACGAAGGTCAGGCCCATGAAACAGGCGGCGGTGACGGCGACCATGGTGCGGGTGTAGCCGGGGCGCAGCAGCACGGCGCCGAGACTGACCTGCAGCAGGTACAGGAAGATGAAGGGGTTGGTGGCGCCGCCGCTGAGATAGAGCTGGACGGTCAGCGTGCCGACGTCGACCAGGAGTGCGATGAAGAGCTCGCCGTCCGCGACCTCCTGCCGCCGGCGCCAGCGCAGCAGGCTGAAGAGGTTGAAGGCCACGAGAAAAGCCAGCGCCGCCCCCATGTGGTCCAGCGGCAGGCGGATGCCGAAGCCGAAGTGGACGATGGCGATGGTCAGGATCTGGCCGCCGACGGCCATCCAGCGCAGCTGGATCAGCTGCTGCATGTTCTTCAGGCCTGCCGAGTCGCCGGGTTCAGTGTTCTGCTGCATCCCTCTTTGCTCTCGTTGCGATGCGCTCCGTGCGCGCCACCAGCCAGGCCGCGCCCGCGACCATGAGGGCCAGCGCATACCAGGTGATGGCGTAGACCAGATGGTTGTTGGGGAAGGCGATCACCGTCAAGCCGGCGGCCGGCCAGCGCGGTTCGGCCGCTGCATTCGCCGGCTGCGGCGCAGGCGCATCCTCGTCCACGAAGAAGGGCGCCACCTCCGCCAGGCCGCGCGCCGCGGCGATGGCCTGCACGTCGCGCGAGAACCAGCGATCGGCTGCGGGATCGTTGCGGCGCAGGAAGCCGCCGCCGGGCTCGGTCATGCGCAAGAGGCCGATGAGGCTGACTTCGCCCGCCGCTTCACCGTCGGTGCGCTTCGCGCGCTCGCGCCGCTGCGGCGGCACGAAGCCGCGGTTGACCAGCACCACCGAGCCCTGCGCGGTCTGCAGCGGCGTCAGCACCCAGTGGCCGGCGCCGAGCACGGTCGAGGCCTGGACCAGGGTTTCACGCTCGTGGAGAAAGCGGCCGGTCAGCCGCACGTGCCGGTATTCGTCGTCGGCCGCATTCACGCGCGGCCATTGCGCGGGCGCGGGTGCATCCGCCGGCGGCGCATGCACGCGCCCTTCGACGCGATCGATCAGCTGGAGCTTCCAGCTGCGCCGCTCGAGCTGCCACGTGCCCAAGGCCAGGAACAGGATGAAGAGCAGGGCGCCGGCAACGGCGAGCATCGCCAGTGCCGGCCTGGAACGCGTTGCGCTCAAGGCGCGTTGCGCATCTCGTGCATCGAGGCCGGCATCATGTTGTGGTTGAGGTGGAACATCACCCACAGCGAGCCGCTCAGCGTGATCACGACCAGCACGATCGTGAAGATCAGCGCGAGCATGTTCCAGCCGCCCTGCGACTTGGCGTTCAGGTGCAGGAAGTAGATCATGTGGACCACGATCTGCACGGCCGCGAAGCCCAGGATGACGAAGGCCGTGAGGCCGGGCTTGTCGAACACCTTGCCCATCACCAGCCAGAAGGGGATGGCGGTCAGGATCACCGACAGGATGAAGCCGGTCAGGTAGCCCTTGAGGCTGATGTGCAGGTCCGCTTCGACGTGCGGGTCGTGTTCGTGAACGTCGTGCGCATCGCTCATGACAATGATCCGATCAGGTAGACGAAGGTGAAGACGCCGATCCACACGACGTCCAGGAAGTGCCAGAACATCGACAGGCACAGGAGCCTGCGCCGGTTCTCGGGGATCAGCCCGTGCTTGCCGACCTGGATCATCAGCGTGACGAGCCAGACGATGCCGAAAGTCACGTGCAGGCCGTGCGTGCCCACCAGCGTGAAGAAGGAGGACAGGAAGGCACTGCGCTGCGGGCCGGCGCCTTCGTGGATCAGGTGCGCGAACTCGTAGAGCTCGATGCCGATGAAGCCCGCGCCCAGCAGGCCGGTGAAGGCCAGCCAGGCCAGCGTCGCGCCGGTGCGCTTCTTCAGCATCTCGAGCATCGCGAAGCCGTAGGTGATCGACGACAGCAGCAGCAGCGAGGTGTTGAGCGCGACCAGCGGCAGCTCGAACAGGTCGGCACCCGAGGGGCCTGCTGCATAGCTGCGGCCCAGCACGCCGTACATCGCGAACAGGCAGGCGAAGACCAGGCAGTCGCTCATCAGGTAGAGCCAGAACCCGAGCAGCGTGCCGTTCTCGGGATGGTGCTCGTCCACGACGTGGAAGAGCGGGTTCGGTGCGGCGCTCACGGCGCCGTGGGGGGAGGGGACGGTGATCTCAGACATGGCCGGCCAGGAGTCGGGTGCGATCGCCTTCCGTGCGGACGACCTCGTCCACCGGGATGTGATAGTCGCGCTTGTAGTTGAAGGTGTGGATGATGGTCGCGAGCAGGAGCGCGGCGAAGGACACGCCGGCCAGCAGCCACATGTGCCAGATGAGCGCGAAGCCCATGGCGGCGCTGAGCATGGCCAGCACGAAGCCGGCGGCGGTGTTCTTCGGCATGTGGATCGGGGTGAAGCCTTCCAGCGGCCGCTCGTAGCCGCGCTGCTTCATGTCCCACCAGGCGTCGTTGTCGTGGATGCGCGGCGTGAAGGCGAAGTTGTAGGCCGGCGGCGGCGAGGAGGTGGACCACTCCAGCGTGCGGCCGCTCCACGGGTCGCCCGTCGTGTCGCGCAGCGATTCGCGCTTGCGGAAGCTGACGACCAGCTGGATGAGGAAGGAGAGAATGCCCAAGGCGATCAGGAAGGCGCCGAAGGCGGCGATCTGGAACCAGATCTGCAGCGACGCATCCTCGAAATGGCTCACCCGGCGCGTGACGCCCATCAGCCCGAGCACGTACAGCGGCATGAAGGCGAAGTAGAAGCCGGTCAGCCAGAACCAGAACGAGCACTTGCCCCAGAACGGGTCGAGCTTGAAGCCGGAGACCTTCGGGAACCAGTAGGTGATGCCGGCGAAGGCGCCGAACACCACGCCGCCGATGATCACGTTGTGGAAGTGCGCGATCAAAAACAGGCTGTTGTGCAGCACGAAGTCGGCCGGCGGCACCGCGAGCAGCACGCCGGTCATGCCGCCGATCACGAAGGTGACCATGAAGCCGATCGTCCACAGCATCGGCACCTCGAAGCGGATGCGCCCGCGGTACATCGTGAACAGCCAGTTGAAGATCTTCGCCCCCGTCGGGATCGAGATGATCATCGTGGTGATGCCGAAGAAGGAATTGACGCTGGCGCCCGACCCCATGGTGAAGAAGTGGTGCAGCCACACCAGGTACGAGAGGATGGTGATCACCACCGTCGCGTAGACCATCGACGCATAGCCGAACAGGCGCTTGCCGCTGAAGGTGGACACCACCTCCGAGAACACGCCGAACACCGGCAGGATCAGGATGTACACCTCCGGATGGCCCCAGATCCAGATGAGGTTGACGTACATCATCGGATTGCCGCCGAGCTCGTTGGTGAAGAAGTTCGTGCCGACGTAGCGGTCCATCGACAACAGCGCCAGCACCGCGGTGAGCACCGGGAAGGCGGCCACGATCAGCACGTTGGTGCAGAGCGCGGTCCAGGTGAAGACCGGCATCTTCATCAGGGTCATGCCGGGCGCACGCATCTTCACGATGGTCGCGATCAGGTTCACGCCCGACAGCAAGGTGCCGACCCCGGCGACCTGCAAGGACCATATGTAGTAGTCGACCCCGACGTCGGGACTGTAGGCAATGCCGGACAGCGGCGGATAGGCGAGCCAGCCGGTCTTGGCGAACTCGCCGACGAACAGCGACATCATCACCAGCACCGCGCCGCTCGCGGTCATCCAGAAGCTGAAGTTGTTGAGGAAGGGGAAGGCCACGTCGCGCGCGCCGATCTGCAGCGGCACGACGTAGTTCATGAGCCCGGTGACCAGCGGCATGGCGACGAAGAAGATCATGATCACGCCGTGGGCCGTGAAGACCTGGTCGTAGTGGTGCGGCGGCAGGTAGCCCGCCGCGTCGCCGAAGGCGATCGCCTGCTGCAGCCGCATCATGATCGCGTCGGCGAAGCCGCGCAGCAGCATCACCAGGCCGAGCACGATGTACATGATGCCGATCTTCTTGTGGTCGATGCTGGTGATCCAGTCGCGCCACAGCGTGCCCCAGACGCGGTAGTAGCTCAGCGCGCCCAGGAGGGCGAGGCCGCCCAGCACGACGGCGACGAAGGTCGCCATGAGGATCGGCTCGTGGTAGGGGATCGCCTCCCAGGTGAGGCGTCCGAAGACGAGCTTGGTCAGATCGGGATGGTCGGGCATCGTGATGAACGGATTACTGGATCGTCGTCCGGACGGCGAGCGGCGCCCCGGTCGGGTTGTCGATGGTGCAGATTTCGGCGGCGAGGGTGCGCATCGGCTGGCCTTGCTCGCCGCGCGGTACGGTCGTCATGGCCAGCGGGGACAAGCCGCCGCGGCCTGCGCCGCCGCTGGCATCGAGCGCCATCATGTGCTTCATGCACATCTTGCCGGGCTCCACGCAGCGGTTGACGATGGCGTCGTACAGGCCCGGCGCCACGCTGGCGTAGCGGCGCACCGGCTCGCGCTCGCTCGGGCGTTCGAGCTGCATGTAGCCCTCGCGGCTGAGCGCCTGGCCTTCGGCCTTGTTCTTCTGCACCCAGCGATCGAAGTCGGCACGGCTCATGCCGTGGAATTTGAAGCGCATGCCCGAGAAGCCGGCGCCGCTGTAGTTGGCGGAGATGCCTTCGTAGGTGCCGGCCTTGTTCATGACCGCGTGCAGCTTGGTTTCCATGCCGGGCATGGCATAGATCTGGCCGGCGAGCGCGGGGATGTAGAAGGAGTTCATGACCGACGAAGCCGTGATCCGGAACTGGATCGGCACGTCCACCGGCGCCGCGACCTCGTTGACCGTGGCGATGCCTTGCTCCGGATAAAGAAACAGCCATTTCCAGTCGAGCGCCACCACCTCCACCACCAGCGGCTTCGCGTTATCGGGCACCGGACGTCGCGAGTCGATGCGGTCGAGCGGCCGGTAGGGGTCCAGCGTGTGCGTGCTGATCCAGGTCAGCGCACCGAGCGCGATGATGATCAGGAGCGGCGCGGCCCAGATCACCAGTTCGAGCTGCGTCGAATGGTCCCAGTCCGGCTTGTAGGTGGCCTCGGTGTTGGACTCCCTGTACTTCCAGGCGAAGAAGAAGGTCAGGGCGATGACCGGCACGATGATCAGCAGCATCAGCATCGTGGACACCACGATCAGCCGGCCCTGCTGGGCGGCCACGTCGCCGGACGGGTTCAGCACCACCATGTTGCAGCCCGCCAGCAGGGCAGCGAGCACGAGGAGGGCCGGTCCGCGAAGGGTCTTGAGGAGTGGCATGCCTGGAGCGAGGAAAAAACGTAGGCCGCGGGAAAACGCGGATTGCGGATGAGCGCAAAATGTACGTCCATCGACCCTGTTTGGCGATTGGACGTTTTGTCCTATGGCGTAAAACCGCATCTGATGCGACCCTGAGCGACCTTGCAAGCCCCCCCCTGAACCCGAAGCACGCACGATGTCCAGCATCAGCCACGCCCCTTCCGAACCCTCGTCCGAGACCCTCGAGAGGGATGCTCGCCTCATCACTGCCGACCATTCGAAGGTGGCGCCCGGGGAAATCGCGGTCGGTGTGGTCATCGGGCGCGCATCCGAGTACTTCGACTTCTTCGTCTATGGCATCGCGTCGGTGCTGGTGTTCCCGGCCCTGTTCTTTCCGTTCGAGGACCTGCTGGAAGGAACACTTTACGCCTTCGTGATCTTTTCCTTCGCCTTTATCGCACGGCCCTTCGGCACCGTGATCTCGATGGCGGTCCAGCGCCGCTGGGGGCGCGGCACCAAGCTGACCATGGCGCTGTTCCTGCTGGGCACCTCCACCGTCGGCATCGCATTTTTGCCCGGTTACGAGACCGCGGGTTTCGCGGCCATCGTGCTGCTCTCGATTTTCCGCATCGGCCAAGGGCTCGCGCTGGGCGGCTCCTGGGACGGCTTGCCCTCGCTGCTGGCGCTCAACGCGCCGCCGAACCGCCGAGGCTGGTATTCGATGCTGGGCCAGCTCGGCGCGCCGGTCGGCTTCATCATCGCCAGCGGTCTGTTCGCCTTCCTGTATGCCAGCCTGTCGCCGGCCGACTTCCTTTCGTGGGGATGGCGCTACGCTTTCTTCGTGGCCTTCGCCATCAATGTGGTGGCGCTGTTCGCGCGCCTTCGGCTGGTGGTCACGCACGAGTACGAGGTGTTGCTCGACGAGCAGGAGCTGGAACCCACCGACGTGGTCGAGCTCGTCCGCGCGCAGGGTTCCAACCTGTTGATCGGCGCCTTCGCCGCGCTGGCGAGCTATGCGCTGTTCCACCTGATCACCGTGTTCCCGCTGTCGTGGATCCGGCTGTATTCGGAGCAGTCCATCACCGAATTCCTCGGCATCCAGATCGTCGGCGCGGTACTGGCGGCCGGCGGCATCGTCGCCTCCGGATGGATCGCCGACCGCGTGGGTCGGCGCCAGACGCTGGGCGCGCTCGCGATCCTGATCGCGGTCTTCAGCGGCTTCGCGCCGATCCTGCTCGACGGCGGCACCGTGGGCCAGGACGTCTTCATCCTGGTCGGCTTCGTGCTGCTGGGCCTGTCCTACGGCCAGGCCTCGGGCACCGTGACCTCCAATTTCATCTCCAAGTACCGCTACACCGGCGCTGCGCTCACCTCGGACCTGGCCTGGCTCATCGGCGCCGCGTTCGCACCGCTGGTGGCGCTGGGCCTGTCGGCGCACTTCGGGCTCGCCTACGTCAGCGTCTATCTGCTGTCCGGCGCGGCGTGCACGCTGGCGGCGCTGGGCATCAATCGCGCACTCGAGGCCCGCGAGCAGCCGTGACGCCCGTGCAGCCATCGTTCGACGGCGTGGCAGCTCGGCCACCGTCGACCGACCGGCTGTTCTTTGCGCTGCTCCCTGACGCGGCCGCCATCGCGCGCATCGAGAAGCTCGTGCGCGATCTGCAGAGCGATTTCGGGCTGAAGGGCAAGCCGCTCGGCGCAAAGCGCTTCCATGTGACGCTGCACGTCGTGGGCACCTTTGCGCGCTTTCCGCAGGAGCTTGCCGACGCGTCGGTCAGGGTCGCGCAAGCGGTGACCGCCATGCCGTCCTTCAAGCTCGGCTTCGACCGCGTCGGCAGCTTCTCGCGCAAGGCACGCAACATGCCGCTGGTGCTGCTGGGCGAAGACGGCTTGGTGACCGTGAAGACGCTGCAGCAAGCCCTGGACCGCGCGATGGCGCAGATCGGCCTCGGTCACGGCGGCCGCGAGCACTACACGCCGCACCTGACGCTGCTGTACGACGACCGCCACGTCGCCGCGCGACCGATCGAGTCCATCACCTGGACCGCGCACGAGTTCGTTCTCGTGCGCAGCCTGATCGGCCAGAGCCGGCACGAGGTGCTGGCGCGCTTGCCTTTGGGCGGCTGAGCGCGGAGTTCAGCCGCCGCGCTGCATCCGGTCCGCGACCCAGTCCACGAAGACCCGCACGCGCGGCGACAGCTGCCTGTGATGCGGATACATCACCGACACCGGCATCGGCGCAGGCCGGAACTCGGCCAGCACTTCGCGCAGCGTCCCGGCCGCGAGCTCCCGTTCCACGTGATAGCGCGGCATCTGCGCGAAGCCCAGGCCGGCCGCGCAGCAAGCCGCGTAGGCATCGGCATGGCTCACCGTCGCCGAGCCGCGCAACTGCATCGTGCGCCGCTCGCCGTCCACCATGAACTCGAAGGGCAGCACCTTGCCGCTGCCGCTCGCATAGTTGACCGCGCGGTGGGCCCGGAACTCCTCCGGCGTGCGGGGTTCGCCGAATTGTTCGAGATAAGCGGCGCTGGCGCAGGTCACCTGCTCGAGCAGTGCGACGCGCCGGCCCACCATGCTCGACTCGCGCGGCTCGCCGGCGCGCAGCACGCAGTCGATGCTTTCGCGCACCAGGTCCACCAGCCGGTCGCCGAGGCCGATCTCGACTTCGATGTCGGGGTAGCGCGCAAAGAACTCGCCGATGTGCGGCAGCAGGAAATGCATGGCGAGCGTGCCCTGCAGGTCGACGCGCAGCTTGCCCTTGGGTTTGGCCGCCGAACTGCGGAAGACCGACTCCGATTCCTCGAAATCCGACAGCAGTTGCTGGCAGCGCTGGTAGTAGGCCTCGCCATCCAGCGTGGCGCTCACATGCCGCGTGGTGCGGTGCAGGAGGCGTGCGCCGAGGCGCTTTTCGAGTTGCTGGATGGTGTGCGTGACCGTCGCGCGCGGCAGCTGCAGGTCGTCGGCCGCGCGCGTGAAGCTCTGCAGGTCGACGATGCGGACGAAGACGCGCATGGCATCGAGGCGGTCCATCTTCAGCCTTCCTTGATTGTTTGTGATTTTTGGACAGTGATGGCGAATCTACCGCATTTATCTGCTTCTGGTTAAACAGAACAATCCATCCCACTGACCCGCGAAGAAGCAAGCGGACCAGCCCTCAACCAACCCTTCCAGGAGCTCAGCCATGAACACATCGCAAGTCGCCATCGTCACCGGCGCATCCCGCGGCATCGGCGCCGCCATCGCCAGCCGCCTCGCCGCCGACGGCTATGCCGTGGTCGTCAACTACGCCGGCAACGCACAGGAAGCCGCCAAGGTCGTGGACGGCATCGCCGCCGCCGGCGGCCGGGCCGTCGCGGTGCAGGCCGACGTGGCCGATCCGGCCGCGGCGCGCCGCCTCTTCGACGAAGCGATCGCCGCCTACGGCCGCGTCGACGTGCTGGTCAACAACGCCGGCGTCATGCCGCCGGCGCTGCCGCAGCTGGCCGACACCGACGACGCCACCTTCGACCGGCTGTTCTCGGTCAACGTCAAGGGCAGCTTCAACACGATGCGCGAGGCGACGACGCGCCTGCAGACCGGTGGGCGCATCCTCAACTTCTCGACCAGCGTGATCGGCCTCGGCCTGCCGGGCTATGCGATCTATGGCGCGACCAAGGCCGCGATCGAGGTCATGACCAACATCCTCGCCAAGGAGCTGCGCGGCAAGGGCATCACGGTCAACGCCGTCGCGCCGGGCCCCACGGCCACCGCGCTGTTCCTCGACGGCAAGTCGCCCGAAGCCGTCGAGCGCTTCGCCAAGGCCGTGCCGCTGGAACGCCTGGGCACGCCCGAAGATATCGCCAACACGGTGGCCTTGCTCGTCGGCCCGCAGGCCGGCTGGGTCAACGGCCAGACCCTGCGCGCCAACGGCGGCCTGGTCTGAACTCCTCTCACACAGAAAGCAACACCATGAAGAAATCCGTCATCCTCGTGACCGGCGCCTCCACCGGCATCGGCCATCTCACGGCCCGCGCGCTCGCGGCGCAGGGCCACGTCGTCTACGCCAGCATGCGCGACATCGCCGGCCGCAACGCAGCGCGCGTGCGCGAGCTGCGCGACTGGGGTTTTGCAGGCGGCCACGACATCCGCGCGATCGAGCTCGACGTGCTCTCGCAGGCCTCCGCCGACGAAGCGGTTGCGACCATCGTCGGCGAACAGGGCCGGCTCGACGTCGTCGTCCACAACGCGGGCCATCTCGTGGTCGGGCCGACCGAGGCCTTCACGCCGGAGGAGATGGTCAAGGTGTTCGACACCAACGTGCTCGGCACGCAGCGTGTCAACAAGGCCGTGCTGCCCGTGATGCGCGGCCGGCAGTCCGGGCTCGTGCTGTGGGTCAGCAGCACCACGGTGCGTGGCGGCTTCCCGCCCTTCATGGGGCCGTATGCGGCAGCCAAGGCGGCGATGGATTCGTTGGCTGTCACGATGTCCTACGAACTCGCGCGCTTCGGCATCGAGACCTCGATCGTGGTGCCCGGCGCCTTCACCAGCGGCACCGCGCATTTCCCGAGTGCGGGCAAGCCGGCGGATGCGGCGACCGTGGCGGCCTACGCGCGCTACGACGGGCTCATGGACCAGGTGGGCGCCAAGCTCAGCGCACTGATGCCCGCGCATGCCGACCCGCAAGCCGTGGCGGACGAGATCGCGCGCATCATCGGGCTGCCGGCCGGCGAGCGGCCGTTCCGCTCGGTGATTGATTTCATCGACGACGGCGCGGGTGCCGTGACCGAAGTGGCCGAGCGCGTGCGCGAAGCCTTCGCGGCGCGTATCGGGATTGCCGACCTGCTCGAGCCCGCGATCCGGGCCTGAGAGCGGCTATTCCTCCGGAACGTACTTGCCGCCCGCGGCCTTGTACTTCTCGATCGCCTTGCTGAGGTCATCGAGCTCCTCGCAGGGCACGGTGCACAGCTTCACCAGCCGCGCATGGCGCTCCTCGGCCTTCGGCAGATCGCCCTTCACGAGATAGAGCTCGCCCGAATATTCGAGCGCGCCGCGGTGGTTGGGGTCGATGCGCAGGGCGGCGTCGTAGAAGTGCTCCGCGCCTTCCAGGTCCGGTGCGGACTTGTTCTTGCGCAGGCTATAGCCCATCAGGTTGTTCCAGTCGGCGCTGCGCGGGTCGTTCACCCGCTTGAGTTCGGCAATGGCCGCCGGCCAGTTCTTGGCCGTGATCTGCGCCCTGGCGGCCGCCAGCCGAAGCGCGGGCGGCGTCGAGTCGGTATCGGCCGCGAGCGCCGGCTGCAGCGAGAGGGCGGCGAGCAGGACGCAGGCGGCGAATCGATGGAGCATCCTCATGGGCGCCATTTTGCAGCGCCGCGGCAGATCTCAGGGCTCGGGGATGTACTTGTTGCCGGCTGCCTTGTAGCGCTCGATGGCCTGGCTGAGCCGCTCCTGTTCGAAGCATGCGTTGTTGCAGACCAGTTTCAGCGTCGTCAGCCGCTGCTCCGCCTTGGGCAGCTTGTCCAGCACCAGGTAGAGCTCGCCGGAATACGAGAGCGCCCCGCGGTGGCTGGGCTCGATGCGCAGCGCGGTGTCGTAGAAGCGTTCTGCGGCCGCATAGTCGGGCGTCCTGGCCTTGCGCAGGCTGAAGCCCATCAGGTTGTTCCAGTCGGCATTGTTCGGGGCGTCCACGCCCTGCAGTTCCGCGATGGCGCCTTTCCAGTCCTTGGCTTCGATCAGCGCCCTCGCGTTCGCAAGGCGGATCGACGCCGGCAGCGATGCCGAGTCCACGGCATGCACGCTCTGGTGCATCGCGAGCGCGGCGAGAAGGATGCAGGCGGCGAGGCTGAAGGTCGTCTTGGTCATGCTGCCGAGAATAGGCAGCGGCGCCGGCCTGGTCTTGAAGATTTGCGCCATCGCCGGCGCGGTGCATCACGCGGTCAGCTTGCCGAAGCCCGAGTCGCGCGCCAGCACGATCGCGCGGCCCCGGTTGTCGACCTCCAGCTTGGCGAACACGCTGGTCAGGTGGTTGCGCACCGTCTTTTCCGACAGGCCTAGCGTCGCTGCGATCTGGGCGTTGTCGCGGCCCTGGGCCAGCAGTTCGAGCAATTGGCGCTCGCGGCCGGTGAGCGCATCGAACACCGGGTCGTGCGCCGGCGCAGCGGTGGGCAGGAATCTGCGCACCTCGGCGAGCCAATGCGCCCAGCCGGGCTCGTCGAGCAGCAGGTGGTTGCCGCTGTCGATCGGCACGAAGCGCGCACCGCGGATGCCGCTCGCGATCAGCCGACCCTCGACGAAGGGCACGCGAAGATCGCGCATGCTGTGCAGCACCAAGGTGGGACAGCGCACTTCGGCCAGCAGATGCGTGACGTCGATGCGGTTGAACTCGCGCATGAAGCGCGCGGCGTTGGCGGGCGAGCTGGAGATGCGCTCCAGCTCGTTGAACCAGCGGTGCTGCTCGGCCGAGCCTCCCGGAATGAACTGGCTGGTGAAGAACTGGCGGAACGACGCGTCCTCCTTGCCCCAGCCCAGTTCGGCCAGCTTGCACATCATCTCGGCTTCTTCGCGCTGCAGGGCCGTGTTGCTGCGCACCAGGCGCCCGCGCGCATAGCCGCCATGCAGCACCATGTGGCTGACGCGATCCGGATGCTTCGCCGCGTAGGCGATCGCGATCGACGCACCTTGCGAGATGCCGAGCAGGCCGAAGCGCTCGGTGCTCAGCGCGTCGACCACGGTTTCGAGATCGCTCAGCCAGCTGTCGAAGCCGAGATCGTCGACCTCCCAATCCGACAGGCCACAGCCGCGCTCGTCGTAGCGCACGAAGGTGGCGTTGGCTGAGAGCCCGTGCAGCACGTGGCGCCAGACCGGGCTCTCCCAGTCGTACTCCAGGTGCGACAGCCAGGTCGCGGCCTTGATCAGCAGCGGGCCGCTGCCGGACATCGCATAGGCCAGCTGCACCCGGTCATGGCCGCGCGCGAAGCGGATTTCCTGTCGCGGGCGCGGCGGGCCGGCGGCGGATAGATAACTCGATTTCTGCACAGCCTTTAGTTGAGGACGTTTGTCTCCCATGGTCAATCGACCAGATGGCCGGTACCCGGCCGGACCGGCTAAGGCAAGCGCCGGATTTCCGTGCCGAAGCCCTGGAGCCGCTCGACCACATAGGCCGGATCCAGCAACTCCTCGGGGTCGTAAAGCCCCGGCACGACCGCCGAGCCGCCGGCCAGGCCGAGCAGACGCTCGACCGCCAGGGCCGCGCCGCGCGCGCTGAGGCCCGAGTAGACGTCGCCGTCGATCAGCGCGTGGCGCGTGACGCCTTGCCGGCCACCCTGCTGCTCACCCGCGATCTCCACGATCACCTCGTGCGAGGGTGCCGCGCGGCGCCGGCCCTCCCTGAGGGCGAGATCGACCCGGATCGACGGCGCGCCGGTCGCGGCCGCGAGGCTCACCACGTCGAGCAGCGGGTAGGCCTGCCCCTCGTGCGTGACGCCGTCGGCATCGACGAAGCGGCGCTTCGCCTGCGCTTCGTTCGCCCACAGCCAGCGGCCTTCATGCCGCAGCAGCGGGCGCGGCGTGCCGTGGCCCAGGCGTTCGATGTCGGCCTGCGCAACCGGCCCGCCGAGGTCGTCGGCATCGAGCAGCCCGCCGATCGCGATCGAATCGACGCGGCGGAACTCGCGCGCGAAATGCAGCGCGGCGAGCGCCGCCGTGCCGCCCAGGTACTGGCCCAGCAACAGGATGGGCGCGCTGTTCGGCTTGCGAACATGGAGCGCCACCTCCGGCCCGATGTCGAACACGAAATCGGAGAAGGACACATAGGGCAGGCCGCGGGCCTGGGCAAACCGCATCGAGTGCAGGCCAGCGTCCTTCAGCAGCACGACCACGGCGCTGTAGCCTGCATCGGCCGGCAGGCCAAGGTCCCTGCGGGCCAGGCCGATCATCACGGCGCCGGCGCCGCCGATCTCGCGTGCGAGCGCACCGGCCTTGTCCATGTCCCGAGCGCCGATCGCGATCGGCAGGTCCGGCTGGAGCTGGCGCAGCGTGCGCACGGCCCGGCTGCCCACCAGGCCGGAGCCGCCGATGAACAGGACGGGCTTCATGTCAGGCCTCCCTCGACGACTTGCAAGCCGGCCTCCTGCAGGCGCCGAAGCGCATAGCCCGGCTCGATCAGCACGTCGGGCAGGTAGAGTCCCGGCGGCGCCGCGGCGCCGCCGGCCAGGCCGAGCAGGCGCTCGATGCCGAGCGCCACGCCCACGGCCGTCACGGGCGCCTGGCCGCCCGGATGCACCAGCACATGGCGCGTGCGGCCCGGCTGGCCGTTGCTCTTCAGCCGGCCGCTCATCTCGATGATGATCTCTGTGGAGAAGGGCTCGCCGCGCCGGCGCGAGGCGCTTTCGCCGACGGCCAGGTCCACGCGGATCGAATGGGCGTCGGTGGCGGCGCCCAGGCTCAGCACGTCCAGCGGCGCGTAGGCCTGGCCCTGTTGTTCGACACCTTCCGAGTCCTTGAAGCGGCGCGCGGCGTCTTCGCCGGTGGCCCACATCCACTGCCCGTTCTTCAGGATCTGCGCGCTCGCCGCGGCCTGCGTGATGCGCTCGTAGTCCACGTAGGCCGCCGGACCGCCCATGTCCTGCTCGTCGAGTACCAGTGAGATCTCGATCGTCTCGACGCGCTCGAATCCGGCCGCGAACTGCAGCGTTGCGAAGGTGGCCACGCCGGCCAGCCAGTTGCTGGCCATCAGCACCGGTGCGCTGGCCGGCCTGCGGATGAACCAGGCCACCTCGGGGCCGATCTCGAAGCTGGCGCTGGAGACGCTGAGGTAGGGCAGGCCGTTCGCCTGCGCATAGTCCAGCGAATGCATCGTGTCGTCCTTCAGGAACATCGCGATGGCGCTGTAGCGCTTGCCGGCGGGCTGGCCCAGGTCGGCGCGCGCGAGGTCGATCGCCACCGCGTCTGCATGGCCGATTTCTCGCGCCACCGCCTCGGCCCTGGCCAGGTTTCGCCCGCCGATGGAGATGGGGAGTTCGGGGTGCAGGCGGCGCAAGGCCTTCGCGGCCTGGGCGCCGACGACGCCCGAGCCGCCGATGATGAGCACGGGTTTTGTTGAACGCGCTGGCATGGTGGGAACTCCTGTCTGGGATTGGGTAAGATGCAATCTACGTCAAGTAACTTACTATTGGTAAGTTACGGAAAGTAGAATCCAGACCGAAGACGCTGTCAAGCCCGCCCCATGAACGACCCTTTGCCCAAAAAGCTGTCCAAGGCCGAGCGCCGCGAACAGCTGCTCGAGACCGCGCTCGCCATCGTGCGGGAGCAGGGCACCGACGCCCTCACGCTCGGCTACCTGGCCGAGCGCGCGGGCGTGAGCAAGCCGATCGCCTACGAACATTTCAAGACACGCTCGGGCCTCCTGATCGCGCTCTACGAGCAGATCGACAACCGCCAGGTCGCGGCGCTGCTGCTCGCGCTCGAACGAACGCCGCGCCGGCTCGAAGAGGTGGCGCGGGTGGTCAGCACCGCCTACATGAACTGCTTCACTTCGGTGGGACCCGAATGGCACGCAGTCTCGGCCGCGCTCAAGGGCGACGAGGAGATGGAAGCCTGCCAGCGCGAGCTGATCGACAGCTACGTCGCTCTCTACCGCGATGCGCTCGCGCCCTATTCGAAGCTGCCCGAGGACGAATTGCGCCTGCGCTGCGTCGGCATCATCGGCGCCGGCGACGCGATCGCGCGCGACTTGGTCCGCGGGCGCATCGACGAGGCCGCGGCGGCGGCGAGCCTGGCCTCATTGATCGTCGGCTGGCTGGCTGCCAAGGCATAGCGCCAACGCCAGCACCGACAGCGGCGCCGACCCCTCGGCCTTGTTGTTGATCGTCACGTAGGCCGCATGGCCCGCGCCGCTGGTGGCGGCGATCACGCGGGCCAGCGTCCCGCGTGTCTCGGGGTCCGGGTCCACGAGCTTGTCGAAGGGCTCGTAGAGCTGCTTGGCTTCCTCGTAGCCGTAGGCGCCGTGCAGCCGGTTCAGGTTCCAGCGGCAGACCAGCGGGCCCGGCCACAGCGCGCGCAGCACCGGCAACTGCTCGCCGATCGGCGGCATCTTGGGATGCAGGCCGAGGCAGTAGGTGGCGCCGGCCTCGCGCAGCACGTCGGCGAAGGCCGGGGTCAGGAACTCGGGATTGCGCACCTCGACCGCGATCACGCCGTCCGGCGCGCTCGGGCGCAGCGCGGGCAAGGCCTGCAGCATGTGCCGCAGGCGCTGCAACAACTCAGGCATTTGCGACAGCATCGACGACGGCAGCGGACTGAGCTGGAACACGAGCGCGCCGATCTTGGCGCCCAGGCCGTCGAGCGCCGGCTGCACGAAATCCTGCACCGCCAATGCCGAATCGAGGAAGGCCGGATTGGGCTGCATGCCACGCCCGTCCTCGCCGCGCACCAGCGCATCGGCGACGACGCTCGGTGCCTTGACGACGAAGCGGAAGTCTTCCGGCACCTGCTGCGCGTAGGCAGCGAACTGGCTGGCCGACAGCGCGCGGTAGAAGCTGCGGTCCACGCTGACGGTGCGCAACAGCGGATGCTGCGCATAGGCCTTGAGCCCGTGCTTGGACAGCACCGACTGCTCGTACTCGCCGTCCCAGACCAGTCCGGCCCAGCCCGGGAAGAACCAGGAAGAGGTGCCGAGCCGCAGTTGCGGCGGCAGCGCCTTCGCCAGCGCCTGCTGCGCCGCATCGGACGGCGCGGGCTGGACCTTGGCCGCAGCAGCCTGGCCTGCGCGCTTCTTCGGCGCGGGCGAAGCGGGCGCGGGTTCGTTCGGATCGTCGAAAAGCGAGTCTTGCATCGTGTGGCAGGGCGAGCGCCACATTCTCCAGCAAGCCCTAGCCCAGCTGCCCGCTGGCCAACGCCGCCGCAGCCGAGCGCGTCTCGACGCCAAGCTTCTCGAAGATGTGCTCCAGGTGCTTGTTGACCGTGCGCGGGCTCATGCCGAGGATCTCGCCGATGTCGCGGTTGGTCTTGCCCTTGGCGAGCCAGGACAGCACCTCGGTCTCGCGCGGCGTCAGCGCCGCATCGGCCAGGCGCGAAGTGCCGGCGGCGCCTTCCTTGTGCGGCGCCAGCAGCAGCATCGTTTCGCCCAGCGTCGCGGTGCCCAGGTTGCGCACCGACAGGCGCGTGCCTGCCAAGGTCGAAAGCACCACGCTCGCGCCGCCCGCGAGCACCGGGTCCAGCGCCGCGGGCAGCTGGCCGGGCGCCGAAGGCTCGCCCAGCGCATGCAGCCACAGCGCGGCCTGCGGCGAACGCCAGGCCACGCGGCCCTGCGCGTCGATCAGCACCACGCCCATGCCCGCCACGTCGACCGCGTCGCGCGCCATGCGCGCGATGTGGGCGTTGCGCGCATGCGTGTGCAGGCGCGCCAGCACCTCCTGCGCGCGGATCGGCTTGACCACGTAGTCGACGCCGCCGCTCTCGAAGCCTTCGACCACGTGCGGCGTTTCGGACAGCCCGGTCATGAAGAGCACCGGGATGTGCGCCAGCGCCGCGTTGGCCTTGATGCGCCGGCAGGTGTCGAAGCCCGACAAGCCCGGCATCAGGCCGTCGAGCAGGATCGCGTCGGGCACCACCAGTTCCAGAAGGCGCAGCGCCGACTCGCCGTCGCCGGCCACCAGCACCGTGTAGCCGCTGGCCTCCAGCGTGTCGCACAGCACGCCCAGGCTACTCGGCGCATCGTCGACCACCAGCACCACGGGCCGTTCGCTTTCAGGGGTTGGATACATGCAGCAGATCCTCCGAAAGGGCTTTCTTGAAATCCTCGAGCTCGAAGCGCATGACCAGGCGGCGCAGGTAGCTGCAGCTGGCGGCCAGCGTCGCGTCTTCGGACGCGAGGCGGTCGAGCGCGCGCTGCAATCCGCGCACGTGGCCGAGTTGCACCAGGCTCATCAGCTCGGTGCGTGCGTCTTCCGGCAGGCCCAGCTGCGGCGGCGGCGCGGCTTCGGCCGGCGGCGGCGCATGGCCGGGCACCATCCATTCCAGGCCGAGGTGGCGCTCCAGCGTCATGATCAGCTCGGACTCGATCACCGGCTTGCCGATGAAGGCCTGGCAGCCGGCCATGCGCAGTCGCTCGCCCTGGTTCTCGAACACGTTGGCCGAGACCATCACGATCGGCACCGCGTCGAAGCCGGCGGCGCGAACGAGGGCGGCCGTCTGCCAGCCGTCCATGTCGTCCATGCTGATGTCGAGCAGGATGGCCGAGGGCACGTGCTCGCGCAGGCTGTCGAGGCACTCGGTGCCGCTGGCGGCCTCGCGCACGTCGAAGCCCAGCGGCGCCAGCATGCCGGCCAGCATTTGGCGTTGCACCGGCTGGTCGTCCACCACCAGCAGCGTGCGGCGTGGGCCGAAGTAGCCGGAGATCTGGCGTTGCGGCTCGGCCTGCGGTCCGGGATCGGGCACCTCGCGCAAGTAGACCCGCACGCTGAAGGTGCTGCCGGCGGCCGAACTCGCGGTCAAGGTGAGTTCGCCGCCCATCAGCGAGGTCAAGAGGCCGGTGATGGTCAGGCCCAGTCCGGTGCCCGGTTCGCCGCGCTGGCGGCCCGCGGCGCCGCGCTCGAAGGGCAGGAAGATGCGCTGGTGGTCCTGCGGCGCCACGCCGATGCCGGTGTCGACGACGTCGAAGCGCAGCACCTGCCGCCGCGCATCGACGTGCAGCGTGACCGTGCCGGCATCGGTGAAGCGCACCGCGTTCGCGAGCAGGTTGATCAGGATCTGCCGCAGCCGCTTGGCATCGGCCTGCACCCAGGCCGGCAGCCGCCCGCTCTTCGTGAAGACGAAGGCCAGGCCCTTGGCCTCGGCCTGCGGCCGCACCATGCGCACCACCTCGTCGAGGAACTCGGGCAGCGGCAGCGGCATGCGCTCCAGCTGCAGCCGGCCGGCTTCGATGCGCGCCAGGTCGAGCAGGCCGTCGATCAGGCTCAGCATGTGCTCGCCGCTGTGGTGGATGGTCTGCAGCGCGTCGCGCGGCGGGATCTGCTTGCCGTCCTCCTTCAACAGGATCTGCGAGTAGCCGAGGATGCTGTTGAGCGGCGTGCGCAGCTCGTGCGTCATGCCGGCCACGTAGCGCGTCTTGGCCTGGTTGGCGGCCTCGGCCGCGTCCTTGGCCGCCTGCAGCGCGGCGTCGGTGCGTTGGTGCGCCTCGATCTCCAGCGTGAGCAGGTGGTTGTGGCGATTCGATTCCTCCTGCGCCATCTCGCGGCTTTCGCTGCCGAGCACCACCCACCAGGCGCCCAGCGCCGCGGCCAGCGAGAGCAGCGCGAAGGCCTTGAGGAAGGCATCGCGCAGCGCGCCGCGCTCCACCGTGCTCTGGATCAGCTGCTGCTCGTACACCACGCCCATGATCACGGCCAGCAGCAGGATGAAGGAGCTCGCCACCACCAGATAGCGCGCCACGCGGAAGTTGAGCCGTGCCGAGAGCGCGGGCGGCAGCAGCGCCGTCAACCAGGTGTTGACCTGCTCGGCCGCGCGCGAACCGGTCTTGCAGCGGTCGTGGCAGCGCGACTCCAGCGTGCAGCACAGCGAGCAGATCGGCGCGTTGTAGGCCGGGCAATGGGCCATGTCCTCCGATTCGAAGGCGTTCTCGCAGACCGAGCACTTCACGCTTTGGCCCGGCGCCCAGGGCGTGTCGCCGCTGCGCGCGAGGTAGTAGCGCCCGCGCGTCCACCAGGCGAGCAGCGGCGAGACGAGGAGGGCGGTCAGGAGCGCGATGAAGGGCGAGAAGGCCTGGGCCAGCGGACCCAGCGCGCCGGCATAGGCCACGATGCCCAGCAGCGCGGCCACCAGCATCGCGCCAAGCCCCACGGGATTGATGTCGTAGAGGTGCGCGCGCTTGAACTCGATGTGCTTCGGACTCCAGCCCAGCGGCTTGTTGATGACCAGGTCGGCCACCAGCGCGCCGACCCAGGCGATGGCGAGGTTGCTGTAGAGGCCTAGCACGTTCTCGAGCGCAGCGAAGACGCCCAGCGTCATCAGCAGCACCGCGATCATCACGTTGAACACCAGCCAGACCACGCGGCCCGGATGGCTGTGCGTGAGGCGCGCGAAGAAGTTCGACCAGGCCAGCGAGCCCGCATAGGCATTGGTGAGGTTGATCTTGATCTGCGACACCACCACGAAGAGCGTGGTCGCGCCCAGCACCCAGGCCGGGTTGCCGAACACGTAGCCGAAGCCGGCCAGGTACATCTGCGTCGGCTCGACCGCCTGCTCGCTCGGGATCTGATGCTGCAGTGCCAGGAAGGCCAGGAAGGCGCCACCCAGCATCTTCAGCATGCCCGGCACGATCCAGCCGGCGCCGGCGACGAGCACCGCGCCCCACCAGCGGCGACGGTTGGCAGGCGTCTTCTCCGGCAGGAAGCGCAGGTAGTCGACCTGCTCGCCGATCTGCACCACCAGCGAGAAGGCCACTGTCGCGCCGGCGCCGAACATGATGGCGTCGAAGCCGCTGCTGCTCGAAATGCGGCCCGAGAGGCTGGTGAAATCGCTGAAGGCCTGCGGGTTCTTCAGCAGCACTGCGATGTAGGGGCAGACGAAGAGAACCATCCAGATCGGCTGCGTCCACAGCTGCAGCCGCGAGATCAGCGTGATGCCGTACATCACGATCGGGATCACCACCAGCGACGAGACCAGGTAGCACGCCGGCAGCGGCCAGCCGAAGTAGAGCTGCAGCGCGAGCGCGAGGATGGCCGCCTCCAGCGCGAAGAAGATGAAGGTGAAGCTCGCGTAGATGAGCGAAGTCAGCGTGGAGCCGAGATAGCCGAAGCCGGCGCCGCGCGTCAGCAGGTCCATGTCCAGCCCGTACTTGGCTGCGTAGTAGCCGATCGGCAGGCCGGTGAGGAAGGTGATGAGGCCCACCACCAGGATGGCCCACACCGCGTTGGAGAAACCGTAGCTCAGCGCGATGGTGCCGCCGATGGCTTCGAGCGCGAGGAAGGAGGTGGCGCCGAAGGCCGTGTTGGCGACCCGGAACTCCGACCACTTGCGAAAGCTGCGCGGCGTGTAGCGCAGCGCGTAGTCCTCCAGGGTTTCGTCGGCGACCCAGGCGTTGTAGTCGCGGCGAATCCTGAAGATTTTCTGGCCTGTCACAGATTGCATGGTGTTCCGGCGCTCGGCAGTGGAAGGCATGCGTTGCAAGAAGCGCTCCTGCTGGGCCGTGGGCAAGGCGGGCAGTGTGGCGCCGGGCGGCGCGGGCCCCGATACGTTGATTGACGTATTCGGATCGCCGGGTCCTCTTCCTAGAGTGGCGGCCATGGTGCTGGTCGCACCGCCGGCTGGATGCACAGCGGTGGTGCGCAGCAACCCAAAGCCTTTTCACAACCCGCCTGGAGAGTTCGATATGTCCCGTGACCCCAACGCCTCCCCCGAGTCGCTGCTGCTGCAGCGCCGCCGCCTGATCCAGGGCGCCGCCGCGCTGCCGATGCTGGGCCTCGGTGGCCTCGCCTTCGGCCAGCAATTCCCGACGGCCAAGGTGAACACCACCAAGCTCGCGGTGACCGACACCGAAGTGACGGTCGGCCAGCTGCATTCGTCCAGCGGCACGATGGCGATTTCCGAGACCGGTTCGATCCAGGCCGAGCAGCTCGCCATCGACGAGATCAACGCCATGGGCGGCATCCTCGGGCGCAAGATCAAGGTGATCAAGGAAGACGGCGCTTCCGACTGGCCGACCTTCGCCGAGAAGTCGAAGAAGCTGCTGGTCAACGACAAGGTCGCGACCGTGTTCGGCTGCTGGACCTCGGCCTCGCGCAAGGCGGTGCTGCCGGTGTTCGAGAAGGAGAACGGCCTCCTGTACTACCCGACCTTCTACGAAGGCCTGGAGCAGAGCAAGAACGTGATCTACACCGGCCAGGAAGCCACGCAGCAGATCATCTGGGGGCTGGACTGGGGCGCGAAGGAGAAGAAGGCCAAGACCTTCTTCCTGGTCGGCTCCGACTACATCTGGCCGCGCACCTCGATGAAGATCGCGCGCAAGCACATCGAGAACTTCCAGAAAGGTTCGGTCAAGGGCGAGGAGTACTACCCGCTGGGCCACACCAACTTCAACTCGCTGATCAACAAGATCAAGGTCGCCAAGCCGGACTGCATCTTCGCGGCGGTGGTGGGCGGCTCCAACGTCGCCTTCTACAAACAGCTCAAGGCCGCAGGCATCAGCGGCGACAAGCAGTTCCTCTTGACGCTGGCGGTGACGGAGGACGAGATGACGGGCGTGGGCGGCGAGAACTTCGCCGGCTTCTATTCGTCGATGAAGTACTTCCAGACGCTGCCGAACGACAACAACAAGAAGTTCGTCGCCGCCTTCAAGGCCAAGTACGGCAAGGACTCGGTGATCGGCGACGTCACGCAGGCCGGCTATCTCGGGCCCTGGCTCTGGAAGGCCGCGGTCGAGAAGGCCGGCAGCTTCGACGTCGACAAGGTGGTCGCCGCTTCGCCGGGCATCGAACTCAAGACCGCCCCCGAAGGCTACGTGAAGCTGGACCCGAACCACCACCTGTGGAGCAAGGCGCGCATCGGGCAGGGTATGCCGGACGGCAGCTTCAAGGTGGTGGCAGAGTCGAGCGAGCTCATTAAGCCGGATCCGTTCCCCAAGGGTTATCAGTAGCCCACCCCCTTGCTTGCTCACTTCGTGTAGCCGCCTCCCCCCTCAAGGGGGCGACACCGGTGGCTCGGCAAAGCCGGTTCCGCGGTGTCTCCCGAACGGGCTTCGCTTCGCTTGCCGCGAGTGTCGCCCGCGTCCTACGCTTTCAACGGGATCAGTGACATGAACTTTTCGGACATGTTGAACATCGGCCTGATGCAGGGCTTCGCGGGCCTGAGCCTGTTCGCGGTGCTGCTGCTGATGGGCCTGGGGCTGGCGATCATCTTCGGCCAGATGGGCGTCATCAACATGGCGCACGGCGAGTTCATGACGATCGGGGCCTACACGATCTACCTGGGCTCGACGCTCACCGAGGCGCATGCGCCGGCCTTGCTGCCGTACTACTTCCCGCTCGCCATCGTGATGGCCTTCGTGTTCGCCTTCATCGCCGGCTGGCTGGTGGAGTGGGGGCTGATCCGGCACCTCTACAAGCGCCCGCTGGACACCCTGCTGGCCACCTGGGGCATCAGCCTCGGGCTGCAGCAGATCTTCCGCACCGGCATCGGGCCCAAGGAAGTGAGCCCGACGCTGCCCGAGTGGCTGATGGGCTCGTGGGCGCCGGCCGAGGGGCTGGACATCCCGATCAACGGCCTCTTCGTGCTGGCGCTCACCGCCTTCGTGACGGCGGGCATCCTGATCGCGCTGCACCGAAGCCGCTGGGGCCTGCGCGTGCGCGCCACGGTCGCGAATCGCCAGATGGCCAACGCGACCGGCATCGACACCAGGAAGACCGACCGCCTGACCTTCGCGATCGGCTGCGGCATCGCCGGCGTGGCGGGCGCAGCCTTCACCACCATCGGCTCGACCGGGCCGACCTCGGGCCAGCTCTACATCGTCGACGCCTTCCTGGTCGTCACCTTCGGCGGCGCGGCCAGCCTGCTGGGCACGGTGGTGTCGGCCTTCGGCATCGCGCAGACACAGTCGATCTCGGAGTTCTTCATTACCGGCTCGATGGCCAAGGTGCTCACGCTCTCGCTGATCGTGCTGATTTTGATGATGCGCCCGCAAGGTCTCTTTGCCGTCAAGGTGCGGCGCTAGGACTTCTCACATGACTTCGCTTTTCGATTCGTTCAAGCGCTCGGGCCTGTGGAGCGTGATCGTGCTGGCGGTCCTGCTGGCGGTCGTGCTGCCGGCCACGCTCGATATCTTCCGCCTCAACCTGGTCGGCAAGTACCTCACCTACGCCTTCGTCGCCGTCGGCCTGGTGATGGTGTGGGGCTACGGCGGCGTGCTGAGCCTGGGGCAGGGCGTCTTCTTCGGGCTCGGGGGCTACGCGATGGCGATGTTCCTGAAGCTGGAGGCCTCGGACCCCGAGACCACCAAGATCCAGTCGACGCCGGGCATCCCCGACTTCATGGACTGGAACCAGATCACCGAGCTGCCGATGCTCTGGCTGCCCTTCAAGAGCCTGCCGCTGACGGTGATCCTAGTGATCGCGGTGCCGACGGCGCTGGCCTGGCTGATCAGCTTCGCGATGTTCAAGCGCCGCGTGGGCGGCGTGTACTTCGCGATCATCACGCAGGCGGTGGCGCTGATCCTGTCGGTGCTGATCATCGGCCAGCAGGGCTACACCGGCGGCGTCAACGGCATGACCGACCTGAAGACGGTGCTGGGCTGGGACACGCGCACCGACAGCGCCAAGTACATCCTCTACTACCTCTGCGTTGGCCTGCTGATGGCCAGCATCCTGCTGTGCCTGTGGATCCAGAAGAGCAAGCTCGGCACGCTGCTGCTCGCCATGCGCGACAAGGAAGACCGGGTGCGCTTCTCGGGCTACGACGTCTCGAACTTCAAGGTCTTCACCTTCTGCTTGGCCGCCGCACTCTCGGGCATCGGCGGTGCGATGTTCGCGCTGCAGGTGGGCTTCATGTCGCCGTCCTTCGTCGGCATCGTGCCCTCGATCGAGATGGTGATCTTCGCGGCCGTCGGCGGGCGCATGAGCCTGGTAGGCGCGGTGTACGGCGCGCTGCTGGTGAACGCGGGAAAGACCTTCTTCTCCGAGAGCTTTCCGGATCTGTGGCTGTTCCTGATGGCCGCGCTTTTCATCGGCGTCACGCTGGCCTTCCCGATGGGCTTGGCCGGGCTGTGGGAGAGCCATATCAAGCCCTGGTGGCTGCGCCGCGCGGCCGAGCGGAAACTGCATGCCGAGCAGCTGGCCGCCGCGCAGGCCCACTATCCGGAGCCGCCGCCGAAGGCGAGCCGCACCGTCGATGAACCCTCGCTGCCCGACGGTGTCGGCAGCCAGAGCGCCTGAGGATTCTTCATGAGCAGCAACACCGACTTCGCGCTCGCAGTGGAAGACCTCAGCGTCTCCTTCGACGGTTTCAAGGCCATCGACGATCTCACGCTCTACATCGATCGCAACGAGCTGCGCGTGATCATCGGCCCCAACGGCGCCGGCAAGACCACCTTGCTCGACCTGATCTGCGGAAAGACCAGGGCCACGAGCGGCAGCATCAAATTCCAGAACACCGAGCTCACCAAGATGGCCGAGCACAAGCGCGTGCGCCTGGGCATCGGGCGCAAGTTCCAGACCCCCTCGATCTACGAGAACCTGAGCGTGTTCCAGAACCTCGAGGTGTCCTTCCCCAAGGGGCGCTCGGTGTTCGGTGCGCTGGCCTTCCAGTGCGACGACGAAGTCAAGGCCAAGGTGCAGGCGGTGGCCGATGACATCGGCCTGGCCGGCAAGCTGCATACCGAAGCCGGCCTGCTCTCGCACGGCCAGAAGCAGTGGCTCGAGATCGGCATGCTGCTGATGCAGGAGCCCGAGCTGCTGATGCTCGACGAACCCATCGCCGGCATGAGCGCGCGCGAGCGCGAGCTGACGGCCGAGCTGCTCAAGCGCATCTGCAGGAACCGCGCGGTGATCGTGATCGAGCACGACATGGATTTCGTCAAGCAGATCGCGCACAAGGTGACCGTGATGCACCAGGGAAAGATCCTGGCCGAAGGGCCGATGGAGAAGGTGCAGGCCGACCCGAAAGTCATCGACGTCTACCTCGGTCATTGAGAGAAAGAGACCCATGCTCCAAGTGACAGACCTTCACGTCGCCTACGGCCAGAGCGAGGCGCTGCACGGCATCTCCTTCGAGGCCAGGGCCAACGAGACCGTCGCCATCATGGGCCGCAACGGCATGGGCAAGACCACGCTGTTCAAGAGCCTGATGGGCGTGCTGCCCATCAAGAGCGGAAGGATCGAGGTCGCGGGCCAGGACGTGTCGCGCGACGAGAGCTTCCGCCGCGTGGCCAAGGGCATCGCCTACGTGCCGCAGGGCCGCATGATCTTCCCGACGCTGACGGTCGAGGAAAACATCCAGACCGGCCTGGAGAACGCCAAGGTCAAGCGCATTCCCGAGGAGATCTACGCGCTCTTCCCGGTGCTCTTCGACATGAAGCGGCGCAAGGGCGGCAACCTCTCGGGCGGCCAGCAGCAGCAGCTGGCCATCGCTCGCGCGCTGGTCACCGAACCCAAGGTGCTGCTGCTCGACGAGCCCACAGAAGGCATCCAGCCTTCGATCATCAAGGACATCGCGAAGGCGCTCAACGAGATCCGAAAGATGCGGCAGATCACGATCGTCGTGTCCGAACAGGTGCTGAGCTTCGCGCTGGACGTCGCGGATCGGCTGTTCGTGATCGAAGGCGGCCGCCTGGTCCACGAAACCGCGCGCGACAAGACCGACGTGAACCACATCAAGGCCTACCTCTCCGTTTAACCGAACCCCAAAGAAGGAGCACGCATGACCGACACCCTGATCAAGGTCGACCTCACCCAGTCGCCCACCGAGAACGAGATGATCCACAACCGCTGGCATCCGGACATCCCGATGGCATGCTGGGTCAACCCGGGCGACGACTTCATCCTCGAGACCTTCGACTGGACCGGCGGCTTCATCAAGAACAACGACAGCGCCGACGACGTGCGCGACATCGACCTGAGCACCGTGCACTACCTCTCGGGCCCGGTGGGCGTGAAGGGCGCCGAGCCCGGCGACCTGCTGGTGGTGGACCTGCTGGACATCGGCGCCAAGCAAGACAGCCTCTGGGGTTTCAACGGCTTCTTCTCGAAGAAGAACGGCGGCGGCTTCCTCACCGACCATTTCCCCGAAGCACAAAAGTCGATCTGGGACTTCAAGGGCATGTTCACCAGCTCGCGCCATGTGCCGGGCGTCAACTTCGCGGGCCTGATCCATCCGGGCCTGATCGGCTGCCTGCCGGACAAACCGATGCTGGACGTGTGGAACAAGCGCGAGATCGACTTCATCGCGACCGACCCGGAGCGCGTGCCGGGCCTGGCCAACCCGCCCTTCGCCGCCACCGCCCACATGGGCAAGATGACGGGCGAGGCGAGGGCCAAGGCCGCCGCCGAGGGCGCGCGCACCGTGCCGCCGCGCGAGCATGGCGGCAACTGCGACATCAAGGATCTGTCGCGCGGCTCCAAGGTCTTCTTCCCGGTGTACGTGGATGGTGCGGGCCTTTCGGTGGGCGACCTGCACTTCAGCCAGGGCGACGGCGAGATCACCTTCTGTGGCGCGATCGAGATGGCCGGCTGGGTGCACATGAAGGTCAGCCTGATCAAGGGCGGCATGGCCAAGTACGGCATCAAGAACCCGATCTTCAAGCCCAGCCCGATCACGCCGAGCTACAACGACTACCTGATCTTCGAGGGCATCTCGGTCGACGAGGCCGGCAAGCAGTACTACCTGGACGTGCACATCGCCTACCGCCAGGCCTGCCTGAACGCCATCGAGTACCTGAAGAAGTTCGGCTATTCGGGCGCGCAGGCCTATTCGATCCTCGGCACGGCTCCGGTGCAGGGCCACATCAGCGGCGTGGTCGACGTGCCCAACGCCTGCGCCACGCTCTGGCTGCCGACGCAGATCTTCGACTTCGACATCAATCCGAACGCGGCAGGGCCGACGAAGATGATCGACGGCTCGATCGACATGCCGCTGTCGCACGACCTGCGCTGAGGCGGGCGGAATCGATGCCCACCTACGATTACGCCTGCAGCCGCTGCGGCGGCTTCGACGCCTTTCGCCCGCTGGCGGCACGCAACGAGCCTGCGGCCTGCCCGCATTGCGGCGAGGCCTCGCCGCGCGTGTTCGCGAATGCGCCACAGCTGGCTCTGATGGCCGGCAGCACGCGGCGTGCGATCGAGACCAACGAACGCGCCTCGCACGAACCGCGAATCTCGCGCGACTACGCGCGACTCAGGCACCCGGCCGGCTGTGGCTGCTGCTCGAGCGCGCGCTCAGGCGCCACGGTGAAGGCACCGAACGGCGCCAAGACCTTTCCCTCGAAGCGGCCCTGGATGATCAGTCACTGAAGCGCTTCACTCGGGCGCCAGCCTGAAGCTGGTCTTCAGGCCACCGACCGCCGACGGTCCGACCCACAGGTCGAAGTTGCCGGGCTCCACCGTGGGCTGCAGGTCCTGGCCGATGAACATCAGGTCGGCGCGCGAGAGCGTGAACTCGACCGCCATCGTCTGGCCCGCTGGCACGCGCACCTTGCGGAAGCTCTTGAGCTCCCGCACCGGCCGCGTGACGCTGGCGGCGCGGTTGCCGATGTAGAGCTGCACCACTTCCTCGGCCTCGCGCTTGCCGGTGTTGGTGATGCGCGCGCGCACGGTCAGCGTGCCGTCCCAGGCCATGCGGCCCGGGCTACTCAGTTCCAGGCCCTGGTAGCGCACGCGTGCATAGCCCAGCCCGTGGCCGAAGGGGAACAGCGCATCGTTGCTCGCGTCCAGGTAGCGTGCCTTGTAGAAGGTGGCCGGCGCATCGGCGAGCTGCGGCCGGCCGGTGCGCTTGTGGCTGTAGTAGTAGGGCACCTGGCCCGGCGTCTGCGGAAAACTCACCGGCAGCCGGCCCGAGGGATTGACGTCGCCGAACAGCACGTCGGCGATGGCCGGCCCGGTCTGCGAACCGAGGAACCAGGTGACCAGGATCGCGCGCGCATTGCGCACCGCGCCCCTGAGCGCCAGCGCGCGCCCGTTGCGCAGCAGCACGACCACCGGCTTGCCGGTGGCTGCGACAGCGTCGGCGAGCTCCTGCTGCGCCCGCGGGATCTCGATGTCGCTTCGCGAACGGGCCTCGCCCGACATTTGCTCGTTCTCGCCGATCGAAAGCACCACGACATCGGCCTCGCGCGCCGCAGCGACTGCGGCGTCGATACCGCCCGCGATCGGCGCATCGACGTCCGAGCCGCGCACCACTGTGAGCAGTTCGGGCGAGGCGAGCGAATTCCGGATCGCCTCCTCGATGCCGGCCGGCGACGCCTGGCCGGGAAAGACCATCCAGGGCCCGAACAGGTCGGAGGCACCGGCAAAGGGGCCGATGAGCGCGATGCGTTGCCCCGACTTCGACAGCGGCAGCACGTCGCCGTCGTTCCTGAGCATCACGATCGAGCGTCCGGCAGCATCGCGCGCCAGCGCCTGGTGCGCGGAACTGTCGAAGCGCGGGCTGGCCGCGTCTTCGAGCCCGCGGAAGGGCTGGTCGAACAGGCCCAGCCGCAGCTTGATCCGCAGCACGCGGCGCACCGCGTCGTCGAGGCGGGACATCGGCACTTCGCCCGAGGCCACCAGGCCGGGCAGGTGCTGCATGTACAGGCCGCTCTGCATGCTGACGTCCGTGCCCGCGAGGAAGGCGCGCTTGGCGGCTTCGCGCCCGTCGGCCGCGAAGCCGTGCGCGATGAGTTCCTCGTCGGCGGTGTAGTCGGAAACGACGAAGCCCTGGAAGCCCCATTCGCCGCGCAGCACGCCGGTCAGCAGGTTGCGGTTGGCGTTCGAGGGGATGCCTCCGATCTCGTTGAAGGCGCTCATGATCGACAGCGCGCCCGCATCGATGGCCGAGCGAAAGGGCGGCAGGTAGACCTCGCGCAGCGTGCGCTCCGAGAGATCGACCGTGTTGTAGTCGAGCCCGCCCTCGGCCGCGCCGTAGCCGGCGAAGTGCTTGGGCGTGGCGAGCATTGCATCGGCGCGCCCGAGGTCCTTGCCCTGGAAGCCGCGCACCCGCGCGGCCGCGAACTGGCGGCCCAGGTAGACGTCTTCGCCGGCGCCCTCGACGCCGCGGCCCCAGCGCGCGTCGCGCGCGATGTCGACCATCGGCGCGAAGGTCCAGCGGAAGCCGTCGGCCGTGGCCTCGACGGCGGATGCATGCGCCGTGCGTTCGGCCAGGGCCGGCTCCCAGCTGGCCGCCTCCGCGAGCGGCACCGGGAACACGGTGCGGAAGCCGTGGATGACGTCGGCGCCGAAGAGGAGCGGAATGCCCAGGCGCGACTCGTTGACCGCAGCCTGCTGCGCCCGGCGCTTGCCTTCGAGGCCCGCGTTGTTGAAGAGGCCGGTCACGCGGCCGGCGCGGATGTCGGCCAGCTGCTGCTCCTGGCTCTGACGCGCGGCCTGCGGATTGGCCACGATGTCGATGCCCGCGGGCGCGTAGAGGCTCAGCTGGCCGACTTTTTCTTCCACCGTCATGCGCACGATGAGGGACTCGACGCGCGCAATCGACATCGGGGTCAATCCGCCGGGCGTGGGGCCCGTGGCGCAACCGGTGATGCAGGCGAGAAGGAAGAGGAGGGCGAAGACGAGGCGGGGGAATCTGCAGACGCTCATTGCCCGCATTTTCGCGTGAGCCGAATGGCTCGGAAAATCGTCGGGCTCTCGGGCCCCGGCTGTCCCTACGTCAATCAACGTATTCGCCGCCGTCCGCCGGCTTCGCAGAATGGATCGCATCCATGGCCACAGACAAGGACCGATCATGATTCACGGCGATATTTCGAGCAGCAAGGACACCGTCGGCGTCGCGGTCGTCAACTACAAGATGCCGCGTCTGCACACGCGCGCCGAGGTGCTGGAGAACGCGAAGGCGATCGCGAAGATGGTGGAGGGCATGAAGACCGGCCTGCCGGGGCTGGACCTGGTGATCTTTCCCGAATACAGCACGCACGGGATCATGTACGACAGCACCGAGATGTACGAGAACGCGGCCACGGTGCCGGGCGCCGAGACCGAGATCTTCGCCGCCGCCTGCCGCAAGGCCAAGGTGTGGGGCGTGTTCTCGCTCACCGGCGAGCGCCACGAGGAGCATCCGAAGAAGGCGCCCTACAACACGCTGATCCTCATGAACGACCAGGGCGAGATCGTCCAGAAGTACCGCAAGATCATGCCCTGGGTGCCGATCGAGGGCTGGTACCCGGGCAACAGCACCTACGTGAGCGAGGGTCCCAAGGGCCTGAAGATCAGCCTCATCATCTGCGACGACGGCAACTACCCCGAGATCTGGCGCGATTGCGCGATGAAGGGGGCAGAACTCATCGTGCGTTGCCAGGGCTACATGTACCCGGCCAAGGAACAGCAGATCCTGATCTCGAAGGCGATGGCCTTCGCCAACAACACCTATGTGGCGGTGGCCAATGCATCCGGCTTCGACGGCGTGTACTCGTACTTCGGCCACTCGGCGATCATCGGCTTCGACGGCCGCACGCTCGGCGAGTGCGGCGAAGAGGAAATGGGCGTGCAGTACGCCGCGCTGTCGAAAAGCCTGATCCGCGACTTCCGCAAGAACGGCCAGTCGGAGAACCACCTGTTCAAGCTGCTGCATCGCGGTTACACCGGCATCCTCAATTCGCACGAAGGCGACAAGGGCGTGGCCGACTGCCCCTACGACTTCTACGCGCAATGGATCGCCGACCCGCAGGCCACGCGCGAGAGGGTCGAGGCACTCACGCGCTCCACGGTCGGCACCGCCGAAGCGCCGATCGACGGCATCCCCAACGAGGAGACCGCCAACCTCTATCGCTGAAGACACGCTGCCGGCGCGGGCACAATCCGCGCCATGAGGCAATGGTTGCGTACGCAGGGTGGCTGGTGGCTCGCATGGCTGCTGCTCGCCGGCGCCGGTGCGGTCTGGATCGCGCGCGCCGAACTCCGGCAGCTCCATGAGGAGTTCGAGGCCAACGGGCGCATCGCGCACCGCCTCATGAGCCAGCAGGTGGTGCAGTACGACGCGGTACTGGCCACGCTCGCATTGCTGGAAACCGCGCCGGACGGGGCCCGCTCGGAGCAGCGCCTGCCGTCCGTCTACCCCTCGATCCTCGGCGTGCAGCGGCGCGATGCCGGCGCGGCCTGGGCCGACCCTCCGTTGGCGGCGGCCGAGGCGAAGTCGCGCGAACTGCGGCGCCCCGAGCTTGCAACGCAGGACTTCGCGAACGGCCGCTACCGGCTCGTGATCGGCGCCGAGCCGACCAGCTATGCGCTCGACATCGACCTCGCGAGCACCGTGCCCTGGCGCGACTGGCCGATGGACCCGAAGCAGAGCCCGGTGCGCGTGGTGCTCGAGCATGCGGGCCAGCAGTTCGTGCTGCAGGCCGGACAGCCCGCGGCCTCGCAGGGCTGGCCCTTCAGCTTCCGCAAGGTGCTGGCCTCGGAAAGCCAGGCCTTCGACCTGGCGGCGCAGCGCCAGGTCTCATGGCGCGAACTGCCCTGGGCCTGGATGGCCGCCTGGGCGCTCGCGATGGCGGTGGTGCTGGCCGGCAGCTACGCGTTGCGGCGCCAGCGCATCGAGCGGCGGCGTGCCGAAGAGCTGCTGCGGCTCGGCCAGGTCGCGCGCCTCAATGCGCTCGGCGAGCTCGCGGCGGGCATGGCGCACGAGCTCAACCAGCCGTTGACCGCGGTGCTCGCCAACACGCAGGCCGCGCGCCGGCTGCTCGACGACGACCCGCCCGAGCTCGACACCGCACGCGCGGCGATGAAGCAGGCCGCCGAACAGGCGCGCCGTGCCGCCGACGTGGTGGCGCGCCTGCGCCGCGTGATCGAGCGCCCCGGGCATGCGACCGAGGCCAGGCCGGTGATCCTGCAGGAGGTGGTGCGCAACGGGCTGCACCTGCTCGGCCCGGAATTCGACAGGCGCGCGATCGCGCCGGCCTTCGACGGTGCGGCACAGGCGCCGGTGAGCGTACGGGCCGAGCCGGTGGCACTGGAGCAGATCGTCCACAACCTGCTGATGAACGCGCTGCAGGCGCTCGAAGAACTGCCGGCCGGCGAGCGGCAACTGCGGCTCACCGTGGTTCGCAACGGCGCATACGGTGTGTTGACCGTGAGCGACAACGGGCGCGGCATTGCGCCGGAGATCCTGCCGCGCATCTTCGAGCCCTTCTTCAGCACGCGCGAAGGCGGCCTGGGACTGGGCCTGAGCTTGTGCCAGACCTTGGCCGAGAGCGTGGGCGGCACGCTGGCCGCGGAAGCGGCCGCGCCGCGCGGTGCCCGCTTCACGCTGCGCTTGCCGCTTTCGTCATGAACGAGCCGCTCTCTCCGCTCATCCACCTGATCGACGACGACCTCGCCGTGCGCGAGAGCCTGGCCCTGCTGATCGGCACGGTGGGCCTGCGCACGCAAGGCTGGGCGGATCCGCAGGCCTTCCTCGAGGGCTTCGACCGCGGCGGCATCGGCGCCATCGTGCTCGACGTGCGCATGCCCGGCATCGGCGGCCTCGCGCTGCTCGAAACGCTGATCGCCCAGGGCGTCGACCAGCCGGTGATCATGCTCACCGGCCACGGCACGGTCGAGATGTGCCGGCGCGCCTTCAAGGCCGGCGCGGCGGAGTTCCTCGAGAAGCCGGTCGACGACGAACAGCTGCTCGAGGCGCTGCAGCACGCGGTGCGCCAGCACATCCGCTCGCGCGAACGGGCGCAGGCCGACCAGGCGGCGCGCGAGCGCCATGCCCAGCTCTCCGAACGCGAGCGCGAGGTGCTGGGCTTCATCGTGGCCGGACTCACCAACAAGGAGATCGCGCGTGCGCTCGCGTTGTCGCCGCGCACGGTCGAGACGCATCGCGCCAACCTGTTCGCCAAGCTCGGCTGCGATTCGCTGGCGCAGCTGATCCGGCGCTACGCAGCGCTCGTCGACAGCACTCCGTAGTTCTACGGAGCGGCCGGCGTAGCCGTACGAATGTTCCTTCGAAGGGCCTGTTTCTACAGTTGCGTTGCGGCCGGCAAGGCGCCGGCGCAAATCGATCAACCCCTTTCGGAGACCTACATGCATTCGACCCTTCGCCTCGGCAGCCTCGCCGTCCTGCTCGCCGCTTCCGCGATGAGCGCCCAGGCCCAAGCCCAGACGCCGAGCCCCGCCGTCCGCAGCGAAAAGAACATCTCGCTCGAACTCGCGAACCAGCTCGCCGCGGCGACCGTGGCAGCCTGCGCGGCCAACGGCTATTCGGTGGCGGCCACGGTGGTCGATCGCGCCGGCGTGGTGCGCGCGGTGCAGCGCGCCGACAACGCGGGCTCGCACACCGTGGGCGCCAGCGAGCGCAAGGCCTGGACCTCGGCTTCGGCCAAGGCGCCGACGCTGGCGATGATGGAGAACGCACAGAAGAACCCCGGCGCGGCCAACCTGGTGAACATCCCCGGCTTCCTGCTGCTCGGCGGCGGCGTGCCGATCAAGGCCGGCAACGAAGTCATCGGCGCCGTGGGTGTCGGTGGCGCGCCGGGTGGTCACCTGGACGAGCAGTGCGCCAACGCGGGGATCGAGAAGGTCAAGGCGCAGTTGGGCTGAAGGCGATGAAGGCCGTCCTTGTCTTCGCTGCGCTCGTGCTGACCGCGGGCGGCCTGGCTCCGCCTGCGGCGGCGCAGATGCCGCCGGCCGCCGCAGAGGTGCTGGCCTATGAAGGCTTGCACCAGGCGGCGTGGCGCGGCGACCTGCCGCGGCTGAAAGCGCTCATCGAGGGCGGCGCCGCTCTCGATGCGCGCGACAGTCGCGGCCACACGCCCTTGCACGTGGCGACGCATGCGCGCCAGCGCGAGGCGATCCGCATGCTGGCCAAGGCCGGCGCGAGGCTCGACGAAAAGCTCAAGGCCGCGGGCGCAAAGTAGGGGCCTGCGAACGGGCCCCCGGCTCGGGGACAATCGGGCGATCCTCGATGCAGGGCCGCTCCATGTACATGCCACCCCAGTTCAATTCGCAAGACCGTGCCATCGCCGCGGAACTGATGCGCGCGCATCCTTTCGCCAGCCTGATCTCGACCGACGACGACGGGCTGCCCTACGTCTCGCACCTGCCGCTGGTGCTCGACGACCGCGGGGAGGGCGGCTTCGCACTCTTTGGCCATTGCGCCAAGCCCAATCCGCACTGGCGCTACCTGCAGGCGCGGCCGCAGGCGCTGGTGAGTTTCCTGGGGCCGCATGCCTACATGTCGCCCTCGGTCTACCCCGACCTCGCGCGCGTGCCGACCTGGAACTACCTGGCGGTGCATTGCACGGTCCAGGCCCGGCTGATCGAGACGCCGGCTGAAAAAGATGCGCTGCTCAAGCGCTTGATCGGCCAGCACGAGCCGGCCTACGCCCAGCAGTGGCGCGAACTCGGTGAGGAGTTCCAGAACAAGATGCTGAACGGCATCGTCGGCTTCGAGCTGCAGGTGACGGCATTGCAGTGCAAGGTCAAGCTCAACCAGCACCGGCGCGAATCGCATGCCGCCATGCACGCGCGCTACAGCGAGGGCACGCCCGACGAACAGGCGCTGGCCGCGTGGATGCAGCGGCTCGGCATGAAGACCGGCGCGGCGCAGACGGAGGAAGGCTGAGATGCGCGCCCTCGGCTTGATCGGCCTGGTGCTCGCGCTCGCCATCGTCGGGCTGCTGGCCAGGAAGCAGATGGGCGGCGTCGCGGGCGCACCGGCCGCCGACGCACGCACGCAAAGCCAGCAGGTCCAAGAGCAGTTCAAGCAATCGCTGGACGCCGCGATGCAGCAGCCGCGCCCCCTGACCGATGACAAATGACGCGCACTGGATGCAGCTCGCGCTGGCCGAAGCGCGGCTGGCGGCCGAGGCCGGCGAAGTGCCGGTGGGCGCGGTGCTCGTGAAGGACGGCCGGCTCGTTGCCAGCGGACGCAACGCGCCGGTCGCGCAGCACGACCCCAGCGCGCATGCCGAAATGAACGCGCTGCGCGCGGGCGGTACGGCGCTCGGTAACTATCGCCTCGACGGCTGCGAGCTCTATGTGACGCTCGAACCCTGCGCCATGTGCGCCGGCGCGATGCTGCATGCGCGGCTGGCCCGCGTCGTGTTCGGCGCGGCCGATCCGAAGACCGGTGCCGCGGGATCGGTACTCGACCTGTTCGCGCAGAGCCAACTCAACCATCGCACGCACGTGCAGGGCGGCGTGCTTGCAGCGGAATGCGGCGATCTGCTGCAGGATTTCTTCAAGGGCCGCCGCAGCGCGGCGCGCGAAGCGGCCGAACCCCTGCGCGACGATGCCTTGCGCACGCCGGTCGAACGCTTCGGCGCGCTCGCCGGCTACAGCTTCGCGCCGAACTACGTGAGCGATCTGCCGAGTCTGCAGGGCTTGCGCATGCACTACCTGGACGAAGGGCCGAGTGGCGCCGCTTGCACCTGCCTCTGCCTGCACGGACCGGGCGAATGGAGCTACTTCTTCCGCCATCTCGCGGCCTTGCAGACGCTGCGCGTGCTGGCGCCCGACCTGATCGGCTTCGGCCAAAGCGACAAGCCCAAACGGGAGGCCGTGCACCAATGGACCTGGCATCGCGACGTGCTGCTCGAATGGCTGGAGCGCCTGCAGCCCGGCCCGCTGGTCCTGGTGCACAGCGCCGGCGCTTCCGAACTCGCGTCGCTGCTGCGCGCTGCCATGCCCGCGCGCTTTCCCTTGGCGCTGCTGGCGCCCGACGCCGGCGAGCCCGTGGCCGACGCATGGCGCGCGCCCTTTCCCGACCGCGGATACGAAGCCGCATTGCGTGTCCTGGGCCCGACTCCGCGGGGCGTCTCGGGCCCTGACGCAGCACAGGCGTCCCGGCTGGCACAGGAGGCAATGGGATACTTCGCCCCGTGAAAAAGAAACACATCTACATCTACTCGCCCTCCAGCGCGGTTCGCAACAAGGCCGCATTCCGGCGCGGCGTGAAGCGCCTGCAGGCGCTGGGCCATGAAGTCGAACTGGACGAAGCCGCGCTCGACAGCCATCAGCGCTTTGCCGGCGACGATGCCACCCGCCTGGCCGCCATCGCGCGCGCCGCGGGCAGCCGCGCCGACGTGGCGCTGATCTCGCGCGGCGGCTATGGGCTCACGCGCATCCTCGATGCCATCCCCTACAAGGCCGTGACCCGCGCGATCGAGCGCGGCACCGAGTTCGTGGGACTCAGCGATTTCACGGCCCTGCAGAACGCGCTTCTCGTGAAAACCGGCGCCGTGAGCTGGGCCGGCCCCGCGCTCGGCGAGGACTTCGGTGCCGAGGATGGCGCCGACGACATCATGGAAGCCTGCTTCGACGATCTGCTGAGCGGGCGGGGCGAAGGCACAGGCTGGCGCATGCCGGCGCGCGATGCCGCGGCGATGCCGGGCTTTCGCGGCATTCACGATGCGGTGCTGTGGGGCGGCAATCTCTGCGTGCTCACCAGCCTGCTGGGCACGCCGTACTTTCCCCAGATCGACAAGGGCGTGCTTTTCTTCGAAGACGTGAACGAGCATCCCTACCGCGTCGAACGCATGCTCGACCAGTTGCGCCACGCGGGCGTGCTGGGCCGTCAGAAGGCGGTGATCTTCGGGCAGTTCACCGGCGCCAAGAAAGTGCCGCACGATCGCGGCTTCAGCATGCAGACCGTCGTTTCACGGCTGCGCGAACTGATCAAGGTACCGGTGCTGGCGGGCCTACCCTTCGGTCATGTGCCGACGAAGGTGCTGTTGCCCGTGGGGGCCAAGGTGGAACTGGCGGCAGACGCACGCGACGTCTTCATGGTGTGGGGACACCGGCACGCGCATTGAAAAAAGAAAAAGGCTGCTATGCAACAGCCCATCAGGTGGTGATGCGGTGGTGCGGTCTGGGCCCCATCGCGCCGGGCAGGCCGCCCTTGAACAGGCGGTTGATCTGTCTCATCTGGCGGCGGGCGGCGACCTCGCCATCGATCGCGCTCAGCGCGGTCAGCACGTCCTGGCGCAGGTACCAGAGCGCCTCGAGATCGCCGGCAAAGCGAACGCGCTGGGCAACCCGCTGAACGGAATGGCCGCCGTGGACTTGCAGCAGCGACAGCATCGCAGTACGGATCTGGCCCATCTGACGGTCCGCCGAGCGGCGCAAGCCGAGGCTCGGGAACGACAGAAAGCGGAAGAAACTGCTAAGTGACACCATGAAAGACGAAGGCGTTTTGCCGGAGGCCTTGAGGGTTGCTACGTTAAAGCCGCGCAGGACGCCACACAAGTGTGGAAACATCATTTCATGTTCAAAAACAACATACTTCACGAATCAGTTCATGCACTGGTCGAAGAATTGATACCTAAGTTCTACTTGACGGGTGAAATGAGCGCCAAGCGCCTGTATCGAAATGAAAAAGCAACAGGCGTAGCGGCTTCCCGGTCGATTTGACATGCTGAAAGGGCGTTTTTCTGATGCTTTGACATAATCCCTCGGCGAGAGCTACCAAAAATTGCACACAATGAGCGCCCACCCCACTGTCGTTTTTGCTGACCTGACGGGGAGCACCCGGGTCTTCGAGGCCATGGGGAATGCACGTGCAACCGACACTGTCACAAGACTGATTCAGTGGATCGGGGGTGTTTGCGAGGCGCACGGCGGCCGCGTCGTGAAATCGCTGGGCGATGGCGTCTTTGCGATATTCGCCAATGGTGCGACCGCCACCCGGGCCGTGCTGGAACTCCAGCGCAACCACCAGAAGCGGCTTCAGACCTGGCCCGCACCGCTCAGGATGGAGCTTCAGATCGGCGTGGCGAGCGGCGAGGTGGTCGAAGTCGACGGCGACTGCTATGGCGACGCGGTCAACCTGGCTTCGCGGCTCAGCGATCTGGCCGGCCCGAGCCAGATCTGGGCCACGGAGTCGGTCATCGACGAATTGGTGGGCGGCGAGGTACGCCACCGCAGCCTCGGCCCGATCAACATCCGCGGCAAGAACGAGATGCCGATCGTCCACCGTATCGACTGGCAGGACGAGGTCTCGGAGTTCCTCACGATGCCGGCCTCCCTGGCGCCGCCGGCGCGAGGCGCCGATTCGTCCTTCGGGCAGATCGAACTCGCATGGCTGGACGTGCGCTCGATGTTTCGCGCCGCGGAGCTGCCTATCCATCTGGGGCGCGTCGACGAAGCCCAGTTCGTGGTCAACGATCCGCGCGTGTCGCGGCTGCACGCGCGCATCGAAGCGCGGCAGGGCAGTTGCGTGCTGGTCGACGTCAGCACCTACGGCACCTGGGTCCGCTTTCACGGCACGGCCGGCGCCAGCGGCGAGATCGCGCTGCGGCGCGACGAATGCGTGCTGCACGGCAGCGGCGAAATCGGGCTCGGTGCACCCTTGAGCGACTTCAGCGCACCGACCATCTCGTTCAACACCACCGGCGGCAACGTGTTGCTGGCGCGCCGCGACCTGCGGTAGGGCCTGTTAACAGGCCCTAAACCCCTGCCGGCATCGCGCCGCGCGCGAATCTTCTTGGCATTGCCGGCGAGTGCGTCCACCATGGCGCCTCTTTCTCCGCCGCACCATGCTGCCGCCCTTCGATCCCTGGCTCACGAGCTTTGTCGCCGCCGACGTGGCCGTGGCCTCGCATGCGAGCGCAGAGGCGCTGGCGGGCCGGCGGGCGCGGCGTCTGGCCGATCTGCTGAGGTCCGCAGCGCGCGGATCGGCGCTGTACCGCAAGCTGCTCGCGGGCCGCGATCCGGCGCGCCTGCGCCTCGAAGAGCTGCCGATTGCGCAGAAGGCCGAATTGATGCGCCGGTTCGATGACTGGGTCACCGATCCCGCGCTGCGGCTCGATGCGCTGCGCCGCTTCGCCTCCGACCGCTCTCGCATCGCGGACCCTTTCCTCGGCCGCTACGTGGTGTGGGAGAGCTCGGGCAGCAGCGGCGAGCCGGCCGTCTTCGTGCAGGACGCCCGGGCGATGGCGGTGTACGACGCGCTCGAATTTTGGCGGCGGCCGGTGCTGCGGCCGCTTCAGCGGATGATGGACCCGTGGTCCGTCGGCGAAGGCATCGCCTTCGTCGGTGCGACCTGCGGCCACTTCGCCAGCACGGTGTCGATCGAGCGGCTGCGGCGGCTGAATCCTGCGCTGGCCGGCAGCCTCCGCGGCATCTCGTTCCTGCAGCCCGCCGGCAAGCTGGTGGCAGAACTGAATGCATTGGCACCCGCTGTCATCGCCACCTATCCGAGCGTGGCCGTGCTGCTGGCGGAGGAGCGCCTTGCCGGCCGGCTCGAGACGGCGCCGCGCGAGCTGTGGACCGGCGGCGAAGACCTCTCGACGGCGACGCGCGATTTCCTGCAACAGGCCCTGGGCTGCCGGGTGGTCGACAGCTACGGCGCCTCGGAGTTCCTGACGCTCGCCGCCGAATGCCGTTGCGGCAGCCTGCATCTGAACTGCGACTGGGCGATCCTCGAATCGGTCGACGAAGGTGGTCGCCAGGTGCCCGTCGGTGAGGCCGGCGCGACCACCTTGCTGACCAACCTCGCGAACCACGTGCAGCCGCTGATCCGCTACGACCTGGGCGACCGCGTCACGCAGCGCGCTTCGGCTTGCGCCTGCGGCTCCCATCATCCGGTGATCGAGGTTCAGGGCCGCAACGACGACACGCTGCGGCTTGGCCGCCCCGGTGCGCGGATGGTGCGCATCCTGCCGCTGGCCGTGAGCACGGTGCTGGAAGACGATGCGGGCCTGTTCGACTTCCAGCTCGAGCAGCAGGGGCCTTGCGACCTGCTGCTGCGCACGGGATTGCATGGCAAGGCCGCGGACACGAGCTTGCGGCGCGCCCGGGCGGCACTCTCGGCCTTTCTGGTGCGGCAAGGCGCGGCCGGCGTGCACATCCATTGCCGAAGCGGCGAGACGGGACGCCGCGGCCGCAGCGGCAAGGTGCAGCGGGTGGTCGGCGCGCATGCTTGAAGCACGGGGCGGCATCCACTAGGCTTGGTCCACGCATCCAACATGGAGACCGGCATGACCATCGCGAGTCCATTTCCCATCCCTTACGGCAACTTTCAGCCCGTCCTCGATTGGCAGGCCGCCTTCATCGAGAGCCTGATGCAGGCTCAGAACTTCCAGCTCCAGATGCTGACCGCCTGGCAACGGCCGTTCGCCAGCGTCAACCAGGACCTGTGGGACCAATGGGTGGCCCGTTTCGGCGGCGGCGTGCCGTTGGACGCGTAGGGCGCCCGAAACCTCGGGTTTATACCTAGGCCTGAGCCCCTCAAGTTTCGGCTCCGCGCTGCCGATATGCCTGACAACCCGGCCCAGTTTGGCGGCCGCGACGGGGAAAGCACATGCGCAATTGGAAGATCAGTACCCAACTGGGTATGGGGTTCGGGATCGTGTTGCTGTTGATGGCGACAGGGGTCGCGATCGGCATCGCGTGCCTCCAGGACATCGCTGGCAGCGGCACCATCACCCCGGAACTCGCGCGGCGTATCGATTCGACGCAGAACCTCATGCTGGGCCTCGGGCTCGTCGCCCTGCTGGCGGGCGTCGGCTGCACCCTCTGGCTCGCGCGCAGCATCATGCAGCCGCTGGGCGAAGCGATCTTCATCGCGGAGACCGTGGCTTCGGGCGACCTCAGCAAGGAATTCGAAACCGAGCGCGGCGGCGATTTCGGACGCCTCTTGCGCGGCATGGGCGAAATGGAGGACACCCTGACCGACGTGGTGACCCGCATCAAGGCGTCGACCGACTCGATCGTGGTGGCATCCAGGCAAATCGCTGCCGGCAATCAGGATCTGTCTTCGCGCACCGAGGAGCAAGCCAGCTCGCTGGAGCAGACCGCGGCGTCGATGGAGGAACTCACCAGCACGGTGAAGCAGAACGCCGACAACGCGCGCCAGGCCAATCAACTGGCGCTCTCGGCCTCCGAGGTGGCGGTCAAGGGCGGCGATGTGGTCAGCCAGGTGGTCCAGACCATGGCCTCGATCAATGCCTCGTCCAAGAAGATCGTCGACATCATCGGCGTGATCGACGGCATTGCCTTCCAGACCAACATCCTGGCCTTGAACGCAGCGGTCGAAGCCGCGCGTGCCGGCGAGCAGGGCCGTGGCTTTGCGGTGGTGGCTTCCGAAGTGCGCAACCTCGCGCAGCGCTCGGCCGCCGCGGCCAAGGAAATCAAGGGCCTGATCGACGATTCAGTCGGCAAGGTCGATGCCGGCAGCCAACTGGTCGGCGAAGCCGGCAAGACCATGGAAGAGATCGTGGGCAGCGTGAAGCGGGTGACCGACATCATCGGCGAGATCACGGCGGCGAGCCACGAGCAGACGCAGGGCATCGAGCAGATCAACCAGGCGATCACGCAGATGGACCAGGTGACGCAGCAGAACGCGGCGCTGGTGGAAGAGGCCGCGGCTGCGGCGCAATCGATGCAGGAGCAGGCGGGGAACCTCTCGCAGGTCGTCGGCACCTTCAAGCTCGACGACGACGAACAGCCCGTCGTGGCCCAGCCCAAGCCGATGCCGGTGCAAACGCGGCCTGTCGTCCAGCCGGTGCGGCCGGCACAGCCACCGGCGCGGCGGGCCATTGCCGCGCCGCAGCGCAAGCAACTGGCCGCCACGAGCACGCCAGCCGGCAGCGGCGACTGGGAGACCTTCTAGACCCGCAGCTGCCAGCCGATGCCCTTGATCGCGCTTACAGCTTGTGCGTGGACAGCAAGATGCTCGTCTCCGTGTTCGAGATGCCCTGAATCGAGCGGATGGCATTGAGCACCTTGTCGAACGCCTCCAGGGTGTCGGCACGCAACTCGGCCATCAGGTCCCAGCGGCCATTCGTCGTGTGCAAGGCAACGACATTCGGATGCCCGCGCAGCTTCTTGAGCACATCGGGCCCGTGGTGGCCCTCGACCTCGATGCTCATGATCGCCCGGATGCGATGGGCCTCCGCCTCCGGCCGCAAGCGCACCGTGTAGCCGACGACGGTTCCGTCGCTCTCCAGCTTGGCGATCCTGTTCTGCACCGTGGCCCGGGCGACGCGCAGCTTCTTTGCCAGCGCAACCACGGACATGCGCGCGTTGTCGCGCAGCAGCGCGATGAGTTGGCGGTCGGTGTCGTCCATTGTCAGATCTTCAAAGTGCCATTTCTACTTAGCAAAATGTAATCCTCCAAGAGGAATTTGCCAAGTTGGATGGTTCATTCTGGCACCCCGCGACGGAACAATTGCGGCATGGCTGCGCGCATCAATCGCAATTTCCAGGAGCCCTTCATGACCCGCTTCGTAGACGTCCCCACCATGTCCCGCCTCGTTCAGGACATTGGTGTGCCCCGCTTCATCGGCGAGCTCGCCGATGCCATCCAGCAGGACTTCGTGCGCTGGCCCGAGTTCGACAAGTCCGCCCGCGTCGCCAATCACTCGGAGATCGGCGTCATCGAACTGATGCCGGTGTCCAACGCCAAGCGCTACGCTTTCAAGTACGTCAACGGCCATCCGAGCAACACCACGCGTGGCCTGTACACGGTCATGGCCTTCGGCGTGCTGGCCGAGGTCGAGACCGGCTACCCGGTGCTTCTGTCGGAACTGGCCGTCGCCACCGCGCTGCGCACCTGCGCGACCTCGCTCGTGGCGGCGCGCGCATTGGCACGGCCCGATGCGCGCCGCATGGCGCTGATCGGCAACGGCGCGCAAAGCGAGTTCCAGGCGCTCGCCTTCCACAGCCATCTGGGCATCGAGGAGATCGCCGTCTACGACGTCGACGCCCGTGCGACGGACAAGCTGGTCCGCAATCTGTCGGCGTACCCGTCTCTGAAGATCATTCGCGCCGGTTCCACCGCCGAGGCGGTCCGCGGCGCGGACATCGTGACGACCGTCACCGCCGACAAGGCTTACGCCACGATCCTCACGCCCGGAATGATCGAGCCGGGCATGCACATCAACGCCATCGGCGGCGACTGCCCGGGCAAGACCGAACTGCACGCCGACGTACTGCGAAATGCCCGGGTGTTCGTCGAATACGAGCCGCAGACGCGCATCGAGGGCGACATCCAGCAGTTGCCGCAGGACTTCCCGGTCGTCGACCTGTGGCGCGTACTCGCCGGCACCGAAACGGGCCGCCAGCGCGCTGACCAGGTCACGGTGTTCGACTCCGTGGGCTTCGCGTTGGAGGATTACTCGACCTTGCGCTACGTGCACGCGCAGACCGAGAAGCGCAATCTCGGCATGAGCGTCGAGCTGGTGCCCTGGGCCGAGGATCCGAAGGACCTGTTCCGCCATACGCGCAGCGGCGCCTCGCATGCCGTCATGCGCCGCGTCGCATGAACGGGCTCATCGCCATGCCTTCCATCCAGGCGCCTGCCGCCGTGGTCATGGTCCGCCCGCACCGGTTCACGCCGAACCCGGAAACCGCCGCCGACAACGCGTTCCAGAGCCTGGCCGCGAAGGAGGCCGCGCAGGCCGTGGCCGGCGCAGCGCATCGCGAGGTCACGGCCGCCGTGGAGCGCCTCGAAGCCGAAGGCGTGCGCGTGCACCTGTTCGAAGACCAGGGAGACCGCGACACGCCGGATTCGGTCTTTCCCAACAACTGGTTCTCCACGCATCCGGGCGGGCACGTCGCCATCTATCCGATGCACGCGCCGAGCCGCCGCCGCGAACGCCGTGCCGACGTGATCGAGATGCTCAAGTCCAGGTACCGCGTGCAGGACGTGATCGATTATTCCGGTCTGGAGCAGGATGGCCTGTTCCTCGAAGGCACCGGCGCGATGGTGTTCGATCACCTTGCGCGCGTGGCCTACACGGCGCGCTCGAACCGTGCCGATCCGGTGGCGCTGGAGCGCTTCAGCACCCATTTCAACTTCGAGCCGATGCTGTTCGACACGGCGGATGAGGCCGGCCGCCCGATCTATCACACCAATGTGCTGATGTGCGTGGCGACGGAGTTTGCGATGGTGGGTTTCGACATGGTTCCCGACCAGCGAAGGGCCGCCGAACTGCGCGCCCGGCTGCAGGAGTCCGGGCGCGAGGTCATTGCGCTGAGCGCCCGGCAGATCGCCGACTTCGCCGGCAACGCGATCGAACTGTCGGGCCGCGACGGCCGGATCCTGGCGCTGTCGCAGCGGGCCCTCGAGAGCCTCACCGCTCAGCAGAAGACGACCATCCAGCGCTCGGCCCGGCTCGTTCCCCTGTCGGTGCCGACGATCGAAATGGCGGGCGGCTCGGTGCGCTGCATGATCGCCGGCATCCACCTGTCTCTGAGGGGCGCGTGATCGCTCTATCTGCCCACGATCGTCAGTTCACGGTCGTTGGCAGTGACGTCGAAGAGCGACAGCAGTTCCCGGCCGAGGAGGGCGTCCGTCGATTTGCGGCCCAGCGAGCCCACGACCACGGTGGCCTGCGGCACGCTGAAGGGCCCGAAGGTCATGGGCACACGCTCGATGCGACGCGCATCCATGACGGCCCCGGCCGTCTGCATGTGCGCGGGGGAACCTCCGATCAGGTTTGCCCGTGCGGCGAAGTCTTCGGTCACGGCGACGCCGGCATTGACCGTGGCGGCCTTGTCGATCACGAAGCGCACGGGGAAGCCGTTGACGGAGCCATGAATCCAGAAGCGGCCGTCCTGGCCGACGGGAACGGTGATCTGCCGGGATCCGTCGACTGCAATGTTTGTCGTCTTTCCCTTGGGCTGATCTGCGGTGTCGACCAGTACGCAGGCATCGGACCGAGGCTGCGCCGGCCGCGCGCTGGGCGGCACGTTCGTGTAGGTCTTGCCGCATTTGAAGATGGATTCCGCCGCGACAACCGGGTGCATGCTCATGACGCCGAGGGCAATCGCCGCTTGTGCTCCGAGATATCGCAGCGCCTGTTTGGATTTCGAGTGCTTCGACATGGCGTGACCTCGCTCTGATCAACAGTCTCAGACAATGCTTCATCCGGTAGCGGCGCAGCGTCATCCAAATTCCACGTCGGCTGAACGGTTCGTTGGAGGCGATCGACGGTCTTATGAACGGATCACCCGCGCACCGACGGCGCGGGCATGCCTGGCGCTGATCAGCCCTTGATGAAGGCGAGCAGGTCGTTGTTGAGACGATCCTTGTGCGTGTCGGTGAGACCATGCGGGGCGCCCGGATAGACGATCAGCTTGGCGCCCTTGACCAGCTTGGCCGATGCGCGGCCGGACGCGTCGATCGGCACGATCTGGTCGTCGTCACCGTGAACGATGAGCGTCGGCACGTCGAACTTCTTCAGGTCTTGGGTGAAGTCGGTTTCCGAGAACGCCTTGATGGAGTCGTAGGTGTTCTTGTGGCCGCCCATCATCCCCTGCATCCAGAATGAATCAATGAGTCCCTGCGAAGGCTTGGCGCCCGGCCGGTTGAAGCCGAAGAACGGGCCCGAGGCGATGTCCTTGTAGAGCTGCGAGCGATTCGCGATCGAGCCGGCGCGGATGCCGTCGAACACCTCGATCGGCAGGCCGCCGGGGTTGGCCGGCGTCTTCAGCATGAGCGGGGGAACCGCACCCACGAGCACCGCCTTGGCCACACGTTTCGTGCCGTGACGGCCGATGTAGCGCGTCACTTCGCCGCCGCCGGTCGAAAAGCCGACCAGCACTGCGTTCTTCAGGTCCAGCTTCTCGATGAGGGTGGCGAGGTCGTCGGCATAGGTGTCCATGTCATTGCCGTTCCAGGGCTGGCTGGAACGGCCATGGCCGCGGCGGTCATGCGCGATGACCCGCAAGCCCTGCGAGGCCAGGAAAAGCATCTGCGATTCCCAGCTGTCGGAGTTGAGCGGCCAGCCATGGCTGAAGACCACGGGTTGGCCCGAACCCCGGTCCTTGTAGTAGATCTGCGTACCGTCCTTGGTGGTGATGTAGCTGCCGGCCGGCTTGGCTTGAGCGCTGGCCGGAACTTTGCTGCCACGAGGCTGTGCGGTTTCCGGCTTGTCGGCGGCTGCCAGCGCTGTGCTCGCGGCCAGGCTGATGATGGACAAGGCGACGATTTTGGAAAGAGTCTTCATAGCAGGCTTCGTTGGAGGTTGGTTTCAAGGTTTCGCGTCTTGGGGTGCATGTCGGTGCGCGACGCCGCCATGTAAAACGTGTACAAGTAAATCGTGTGCTATGTATATGCCGGAAAGAAGGGCACAGTGCTGTGCCCGTCACGATGTGTTCAGGAGGCGTTCTTGAACAAGTTCGTCCGTATCTCCAGCAGTCGCTCGCGCATCGAGCGCAACTCATCCGCCGAACACCGGGCGGCGGAAGCGACACACGCGGGAACCGCTTTCGCTCGAGCCCGCAGAGCGCGCCCCTTGCTCGTCAGCGACACGACGACTTGCCTTTCATCCGATGTCGAGCGACGCCGATCGATGAGCTCCGCCGACTCGAGACGCTTGAGCAACGGCGTCAGCGTGGGCGACTCCAGAAACAGTTGTTCCCCGATCTCGGACACCGTCAATCGGTCGCGCTCCCACAACACCAGCATGACCAGATACTGCGGGTATGTCAGGCCGAGGTCCTTCAACAATCCACGATAGACCTTGTTGAAGCCCAGCATGGTCGAGTAGAGCGCAAAGCAAAGCTGTTGCTCCAGGGCCAGGGAATACGCCTCGGAGGGGGCTGCGACGGGTGATTTGCTTGCCATGGGCGAATTATAAATAGCACACGATCTAATAACAAGCTATTTATTCGCTGCCGATAGAAGTCGTCCTATCGATTGAAGGTGGCTTACGTACCTTCCCTATGGTCGAACGAGGAGTCCGATCGCAAGAATGTCTCGTCCAGTTCGCCAAGCCGGCAGTCCAGAAGCGCCGGCTCGACTTCACGCTCAAGCACTTCGAACATCCCTTCGACAAAGTCCACCAGGCGATCGGAGGCCGAAATCGCATCATCAACATTGCCAGTGGCGACTGCATCAAGGACGGCAATGTGCGCGTCCACCGTGTCCTGCAAGTTGGCACCCCGCTCCGCATGCGTGTGATAGATCCAGCCGATGCGACGGAAGATGGTGTGCAGCGGCCGCAGCGTGCTTTCGACGAAAGGTTCGCCGGCGGCCGCGAGAAAGAGCTGGTCGATGCGCCGATCCACCACGTTGAACTGCTCGAGCGTCATGCCGTCCCTGTGTTCGGCCAACTGGCGCTTGAGATGCAGCATCTGGTTGCGCTGTGAAGAACCGGATCGCTCGGTGGCCAACCGGATCACGAAACGCTCCATGTCGCGCCGCAAGCGCAGCAGGACGCGATCGCGCGTAAGGTCGACCGGCACGATCTGCAAGCCATGTCGTGGCGTCACGTGCACCAGCGTATCGGCGGCCAGCCGATTGACGGCCTGAAGAACCGGCGTACGACCGAAGCCGACCATCCCCTGCAGATCGTGCGTCGCCAGGAACAGTCCCGGCCTCAGTTCGCAGCAGACCAGCAGTTCTTCGATGCGCGCATAGGCCAGGTCGGAGAGGCTCACCGAACTTCGTCGGCGAGACGGGTCCTGGACCGAAGCACTCTTTGCGGCCAGACGCGGTCGCGGACGGGTGGTTGAAGGCATGCGGCTCGTGGTCTGAAGGGGGTCCGTGCCCATCGCACGTTCCATGGTAAGCATAGCCTGATATTCAAGATTTTCTGCAGAGATAGCGTCGTTTTCTCCAATGAACGACTGCCGAAGGGTGGGATGGGTGTGAATAGGGTAAACACGAAGAACTTTTGTGAAATATCACAGTATTCTTTTTGTCATGGCAACCCTGATCTCAGACGTCAAAGTCATCCTTACGGCCCCGGAGGGGATCAACCTCCTCGTCGTCAAGGTGGAAACCAACCAGGCCGGGCTGTACGGCCTCGGCTGCGCGACCTTCTCCTATCGGCATCTGGCCGTGCAATGCCTGGTCGAGGAATACCTCCGGCCCTTGTTGATCGGGCGGGACGTGAGCGCGATCGAGGAGCTGTGGCAGCTGATGCACCAGAACGCCTACTGGCGCAACGGACCGATCGAGAACAACGCCATCTCGGGCGTCGACATGGCGCTATGGGACATCAAGGGGAAGATGGCCGGCATGCCCCTCTACCAGCTGTTCGGGGGCAAGTGCCGGGAGGGCGTGCCGATCTATCGGCATGCGGACGGCCGGGACCTGGCCGAGCTCTGCGACAACATCCAGAAGTACCGGGAGCAGGGCATCACCCACATCCGCTGCCAGAGCGGCGGCTACGGCGGCGGCGCCTTCGGACCGGCCCCCGCGACGGCGCCGAGGGGTGCTGCGCATGGCATCTACCTGGACAGCAGGACGTACATGCGCGACACGATCAAGCTGTTCGAAGGCATCCGAGCGAAGGTGGGCTTCGACGTCTCGCTCTGCCACGACGTGCACGAGCGGCTGAAGCCGATCGAGGCAATCCAGTTCGCCTGCGAGATGGAGCGCTTCGATCTGTTCTTTCTCGAGGATGCGATTGCGCTCGAAGAGGGCAAGTGGCTGCGCCAGCTGCGCGACAAGACCCGCATCCCGCTGGCGCAGGGCGAGCTGTTCAACAACCCGTCTGAATGGAAGACGCTGATCACCGACCAGCTGATCGATTACATCCGCGTCCACCTGAGCCAGATCGGCGGCATCACGCCCGGCAGGAAGCTCCAGCTCTTTGCCGAACAGTTCGGCGTGCGAACGGCATGGCACGGCCCGGGCGACATGTCACCGCTCGGCCACGCGGCCAACATCCACATCGACCTGGCGGCGCGCAATTTCGGCGTGCAGGAATGGTCGGGCACGGAGCCGCCCAACTTCGTCATCCAGGAACTCAAGGGGCCGCGCGATGCGCTGCTCGACGTCTTTCCGGGCCTGCCGGCGTTCGAGAACGGCTACGTCTACGCAAACGACAAGCCGGGCCTCGGCGTCGACATCGACGAAGAGGAAGCCCGCAAATACCCGTGCGAGAACGTCGTGACCACATGGACGCAAACGCGTCTGGCCGACGGAACGCTTCAAACGCCCTAGGAACAGAGACCATGTCCATTCAACTCTTCGATCTCACGGGCCGCACCGCGCTCGTCACGGGTTCCTCGCGCGGCCTGGGCTTCGCCATCGCCGAGGGCCTTGCCGCCGCCGGCGCACGGATCGTGCTCAACGGCGTCGATGCGGCACGGCTGGCCGATTCGGCCGCAGCGCTGCGCGGCAAGGGCTATGCGGTCGAGGCGTATGCCTTCGACGTCTGCGACGAGGGCGCAGTGGTCGGCGCGTTCGACCAGCTGGACGCGGCCGGCATCGAGATCGACATCCTCGTGAACAACGCCGGCGTGCAGTTCCGCAAGCCCATGGTCGAGCTCGCGACGGAAGACTGGCGCCGCGTGATCGAGACCAATCTGACCAGCGCCTTCGTTGTCGGCCGCGAGGCGGCCCGCCGCATGATCCCGCGCGGCCGCGGCAAAGTCATCAACATCGGCTCGCTCACCAGCGAACTGGCGCGCGCAACCGTCGCGCCCTATACCGTGGCCAAGGGCGGCATCAAGATGCTGACGCGCGCCATGACTGCCGAATGGGCCGGCCACAACATCCAGGCGAACGCCATCGGGCCCGGCTACATGCTGACGGACATGAACCAGGCCTTGATCGACAACCCGAGCTTCGATGCCTGGGTCAAGGGCCGCACGCCGGCCGGTCGCTGGGGCCGCCCCGACGAACTGGTGGGCGTGGCCGTGTTCCTGGCGTCCAGCGCTTCCAACTACGTCAGCGGCCAGATCATCTACGTCGATGGCGGCATGGTTTCCGTTCTCTAAGCGTTCCCAAACTACACATTCCATTCAGGAGACAGTCGATGAAACGAAGCATTCGCGCGGTCGTTGTTGGATTGACCGTTGCCGGCGCCTGCGTCGGCGCCGCGGGCACGGCCTTTGCGCAGGACATCAAGGAGCGCAACATCAAGTTCGCTTTTGCCAACACGGCGGACTCGGCGCACGGGATCGGCGCCAAGCGTTTTGCAGAGATGGTCGCGAGCAAGAGCGGCGGCAAACTGAACGTGAAGCTCTACGGCAGCGGCACGCTCGGTGGTGAAGCCGTGGTGGCATCGGCGATGCAGGGCGGCACCATCGAGATGTCGATGATGGGGCCCGGCCTTCTGACCGGCATGGACAAGGAGTTCGGCGTCTTCGACACGCCCTTCCTGTTCGACAGCTTCAAGGAGGTCGACGCCGCGCTGGACGGCCCGGTCGGCAAGAAGCTGCTCGACAAGCTGCCTGCCAAAGGGCTGGTCGGCCTGTCCTACTGGGATCATGGCTTTCGCATCCTGACCAACAGCAAGCGGCCGATCGCCAAGCTCGAGGACATCCAGGGACTGAAGATCCGCGTGCAGCAGATTCCGGTGTTCATCGAGTCTTTCAATGCGATGGGCGCCAACGCCGTGCCGATGCCTTTCCCCGAACTGTATTCGGCCCTCGAGCAGAAGGCCGTCGACGGCCAGGAGAACCCGTTCATCTCCGTCGAGGTGACCAAGTTCTACGAGGTCCAGAAGTACGCCTCCACCACGCGCCATGCGTACTCGCCGCTGCTCGTGCTGATGAGCAAGAAGTTCTGGGACCAGTTGTCGGCCGATGAGCGCAAGGTGCTGACGGACGCGGCGAACGAGGTGAAGAGCTACGAGCGCCAGGTGTCGCGCGAGCTGGATGCCAAGGCGCTCGACACGCTCAAGAGCCGGGGCATGGTGATCACCGAAGTCTCGGCGCAGGAACGTGCACGGATGCGCGACAAGCTCAAGCCGGTGATCGACAAGCATCGCCAGACGACAGGCGAACTGGGCAAGGAAATGACGGCCGAGGTGGAACGCATTCGTTCCGGAAAGTGAAGACCATGAACACCCGAAACATTCTTGGCGCCATCGCCGCGATCGCGGCGACGCTGTGGTCCCCTGTCGCGCCGGCCGCGGACTATCCGAGCCGGCCTATCGAGATCGTCGTGCCCTCGTCGGCGGGTGGCGGCACGGACGTGATGGCCCGGCTCTTCGCCGAAGCTGCCAAGAAGAGCGTGCCGCAACCCTTCGTCGTCACCAACAAGCCAGGTGCTGGTGGTGGCATCGGCATGACGGAAGTGCAGCGCGCACCAGCCGACGGCTACAAGATCGGCGTGCTGATCTCCGAGCTGGCGATCATTCCGCACCTCGGGATGACCAAGGTCACGACCGCCGACTTCATCGCCGTTGCGCGGCTCAATGGCGATCCGGGCCTGATCGCCGTGCGCGCCGACTCGCCATGGCAGTCGATCGACGACCTGTTGGCCGCCGCGAGAAAGCAGGACGGCGCCGTGTCGATGGGCAACGCCGGCACCGGCACCATCTGGCACCTCGCGGCCGCCGCCGTCGAACAGAAGACACGCGTGCGCTTCAACCATGTGCCCTACCAGGGCGCCGCACCGAGCGTGCTCGCGCTGGCGGGCGGCCATGTGGATGCGATCGTCGTGAGCCCGGCCGAGATCGGTTCGCACGTGGCGGCCGGCAAGGTCCGCGTCCTGGTGTCCATGGCCGAAGGCCGGCTCGCGGCCCCCTACGAAAAGGTCGCGACCTTCAAGGAGAAGGGCGTGGACCTGGTGTTGGGCACCTGGCGTGGCCTGGGCGTGCCTGCGGGCACGCCGCCCGAGGTGGTGCGGTACCTGCGCGAGGCGGCGCGCAAGACCTCCGAGGACCCCGCGTTTCGCGAAGCCTTGACCAAGGCCAACCTGCAGCCGGCCTATATGGATGGCGAACAGTTCCAGGCCTTCATGAATAGCCAATCGACCTATTTCAAGTCGCTGCTGGCGACCGTCGAGATCAAGAAGTAGGGCGCCCGCATGGAAGCCCTCGTCATCCACGCCCCCGGCGACCTGCGCGTCGAAGAAGTCGACACCCCCGAACTCGGCCCCGGCCAGCTGCAGGTGCGCGTGCGCTGCGGCGGCATCTGCGGCTCCGACCTGCACTACTACCAGCATGGCGGCTTCGGCACCATCCGCATCAAGGAGCCGATGGTGCTGGGCCATGAGGTGGCCGGCGTGATCGAAGCGGTTGGCGCCGGCGCAGGCAGCTTTGCGGCCGGCGAGCGCGTCGCCATCAGCCCGAGCCGGCCCTGCGGCCTCTGCCGCTACTGCCAGCAGGGCCTGTAGAACCATTGCCTGGACATGCGCTACTACGGCAGCGCGATGCGCACCCCGCACGTGCAGGGCGCCTTCCGCCAGCAGATCGTGGTCGAGCACTGGCAGGCGCATCGGCTGGCCGACAGCGTGAGCGACGGCGAGGGCTCGATGGCCGAGCCGCTGTCGGTGGCGCTGCATGCGGTGCGCCGCGCGGGGCCGCTGTTGGGCAAGAGCGTGCTGGTCACCGGCTGCGGGCCGATCGGCGCGCTGGCCATCATCGCGGCGCGGCGCGCCGGTGCCACCCACATCGTGGCCACCGACGTCGGTGCGCACACGCTGGGCAAGGCGTTGAAAGTCGGCGCGGACGAAGTGGTCAACGTGGCCGAGGAGCCCGATGGCCTGGCGCGCTTCACGGCCGACAAGGGGCATTTCGACGTGCTGTTCGAAGCCAGCGGCAACCAGCGCGCGCTGGTCGGCGCCTTCGATGCGCTGCGCCCGCGCGGCATCATCGTGCAGCTGGGGCTGGGCGGCGAGATGACGCTGCCGATCAACACCATCGTGGCCAAGGAGTTCGACCTGCGCGGGGCCTTCCGCTTCCACGAGGAGTTCGCGGTGGCGGTGGAACTGCTCAACAAGGGGCTGGTCGACGTGAAGCCGCTGATCTCGGCGACCTTGTCCTACCGCGACTCGGCGCGGGCTTTTGCGCTGGCGGCCGATCGCTCGCAGGCCATGAAGGTACTGCTCAGTTTTGAGTGAAACCGGGCGCGCACGGCGCGTCATGAGGGGACGTCGATGAACCGACTGATCAATGGCTATTGCAAGCTGCTCGATGCGCTGGTCGCGCTGGCGCTCGCGATCATGGTGGTGCTGGTGTTCGGCAACGTGGTGTTGCGCTATGCGTTCAATACCGGCATCACCGTGTCGGAAGAGGTGTCGCGCTGGCTGTTCGTCTGGCTGGTGTTTCTCGGCGCCATCGTCGCGCTGAAGGAGCACGGGCACCTCGGCAGCGACATGCTCGTCTCGCGTCTGCCGGTGGCCGGCAAGAAAGTCTGCCTGGTCCTGGGCCAGCTGCTGATGCTGTACGTCACCTGGCTGCTCTTCTCCGGCAGCCTGGCACAGGTCAAGATCAACTGGGAGGTCGAGGCGCCGGTGACGGGTGCCTCCATCGGCATTTTCTATCTTGCCGGCGTCGTGTTCGCGGTGTCGGCAGGTGTGCTGTTGCTGCGCGAGCTGTGGCGCACCTTGAGCGGGCAGTTGCGCGACGACGAACTGGTGATGGTCAAGGAGTCGGAGGAGACCGCCGAATTCGAGGAACTCCAGGCGCAGCTGGCGCGACAGAACGCGGAGTCGGCGCCTGCCGCCAACGAGCAGGCCAGGAGCAGGACATGACCGTCGCCATCTTCCTCGGCGCGCTGCTCGGCACCATGGCGCTGGGCATCCCGATCGCCTTCGCGCTCCTGGCCACCGGCGTGGCGCTGATGTGGCACCTGGACCTGTTCGATGCGCAGATCCTGGCGCAGAACGTGGTCAACGGCGCCGACAGCTTCCCGCTGCTGGCCGTACCTTTCTTCATGCTGGCCGGCGAGATCATGAATGTGGGCGGCCTGTCCAAGCGCATCATCAACGTCGCGCTGGCCCTCGTCGGCCACATCAGGGGCGGGCTGGGCTACGTGGCGATCCTCGCAGCCATCCTGCTGTCGGCCCTGTCGGGGTCGGCAGTGGCGGATGCGGCCGCGCTCACGGCGCTGCTTCTGCCGATGATGGTGGCCGCCGGCCACGACAAAGCGCGCTGCGGCGGACTCATCGCGGCCTCGGGCGTGATCGGGCCGGTGATCCCGCCGTCGATCGCCTTCGTGATCTTCGGCGTCGCGGCCAACGTGTCGATCTCCAAGCTGTTCCTGGCCGGCATCTTCCCCGGCATCCTGATCGGTGCTTCGCTCTGGCTCACCTGGATGTTCCTGGTGCGCAAGGAAAAGATCGTGCCGCCGCCGCGCAAATCGGCGCGCGAGATCTGGACGGCGCTGCGCCAGGCGACCTGGGCCCTGATGCTGCCGGTGATCATCCTGGTGGGCCTGCGCTTCGGCGTATTCACGCCGACCGAGGCGGCCGTGGTGGCGGCGGTCTACGCCTTCTTCGTCGCCACGGTGGTGTACCGCGAACTAAAGGTCGGCCAGCTGTACGCCGTGTTCGTGAGTGCCGCCAAGACCACGGCCGTCATCATGTTCCTGGTGGCGGCCGCGCTGGTGTCGGCGTGGCTGATCACGGTGGCCGATCTGCCGGGCAAGGTAATCGGGCTGCTCGAGCCCTTCATGGGCAACAAGACGATGCTGCTGATCGCGATCATGGTGCTGTGCATGATCGTCGGCACGGCGATGGACATGACGCCGACCATCCTGATCCTGACGCCGGTGCTGATGCCCGTGATCAAGCAGGCGGGCATCGACCCGGTCTACTTCGGTGTGCTCTTCATCATCAACAACTCGATCGGCCTGGTCACGCCGCCGGTCGGAACCGTGCTCAACGTGGTAGCCGGTGTCGGGCGCATGAAGATGGACGATGTGACCAGGGGCGTGCTGCCCTTCATGGCGGCCGAGTTCGCGATCCTGTTCCTGATGGTGCTGTTCCCGCAACTCGTCACCGTGCCGGCCAAGTGGTTCGGCGGCTGAAGTGGCTGCACGGCGCCATCCACGGGGAACAAGCGGACGTTGAACAACCTACTGAAACATCACAACCAGAGCAGACTGCATGCCAATCGCTGCGGCTCGAGCAGCGCTCAGCGATTGGCTGCCAGCCCATGGTGCCGACCTGATGGTCAATCAGCAGCAAGGCGGCGTCGTCGGCAGTGAATCGTTCAAACTTCATGGTGTATTTCCTAGGTAGTGATGGGGCCACGCCCCGGGTGTGTGGCGACCTGTTACAGCCTCCCCAAATCGCCACGTTGGTAAGCGGCGGTTGCCGCAGTCAGACTCTCCTGGCTCGCAAAAGCCATGGGCCCGTTCGAAAGCACGGGTTCGTGCAGTGGTTCGCCGATGAACACTGCGACCTTGGCCCCGCCAGGCTTGGCGACGAGCTTGTGCGTCGTCGCTTCGGTCGCGGCAGGAAGGATCGGGACACTGAGGTTGTCGAGGCCGAAGCTCTCACTATTGACCTCCGCGCGGCCGTTGATCGGCATGACGTAGGCTCGCTGTCCCGCGGCCAACAGCAGCTGCAGTTCAGCGCCTGCGCCTCCGCCCGGCTGGATCAGCGTGCTGTTGCCCGGCGAATCGGGGTTGGCAATGCCAGTCTCCGAATCGAGGAACAGGTAGGTCACCGCGGAGAAGCCGGCGTGCGGATGCGGCGGGAACGTGGGAGCACTCATCCACGCATGGTCGATTCCCAGGAAGGGGTCGATCAAGTCAACAGCGTCGCCATGTTCCGGCGCTTGGCGACCCTGGCTTGGGCGTGATACTGCTGCCTGGAGGAGGTGGCCGCCGAGGATGTGGTGGCCGGTCGCTTGCGACGGGTTCTACCAGGGTGGCAGGCCAACCCGACGCCCGTCTACGCACTCACCGAGACCCGTTTGCTACCGGCGAAGACGCAGCGCTTTCTCGAGTTCCTGCAGGAGCGTTTGGGGCAGCAAGCTCGCCCGACCTCGAAGCCGCGGGCCACCCGACGAGTGAATCTCAGCGCGCTTCAAAGCCCTCGCCCGGAGTAAGCGGCGCGTGGCGATACGTCGCCGGTGTGCGGCCGAGCTTGACGGGCGCGCCGATGCCGCGGTAGCCGCCGGCCATCTCCACCACCATGCCGCGGTGCGCTGTGTGTGGATGCGCCAGCGCCGCGTCGACCGGCAGCACCGGCGCGGCGGGCACGCCGGCGGCCATCAGCGTGTCGACCAGCGCGTTGCCGTCGAAGCCCTTCATCGCGGCTTCGAGCCTTGCCTTCAGCGCTTCGCGGTTCACGGAACGGGCACCGGCGGTGGCGTACAGCGGATCGTCCGCCAGCTCGGGCACCCCGATGCAGCGGCAGAAGGCCGCGAACTGTCCGTTGTTGCCGACCGCCACGAAAACCGGTTCGGTGCCGGTCGCCAGCGCGTCGTAGGGGTAGATGTTGGGGTGCGCATTGCCGGTGCGCTTCGGCGCCTTGCCGTCGACGAACCAGTTTGCCGCATGCGGGTGCAGCAGCGACAGGCCGCTGTCGTACAGCGCCGCCTCCACGAACTGCCCGCGCCCGCTGCGCTGGCGCTCCTGCAGCGCCAGCAACACACCGATCACCGCATTGAGGCCCGTCACCATGTCGACCACCGGCAGGCCTACGCGCAGCGGCCCGCCGTCAGCCTCGCCGTTGATGCTCATGATGCCCGTCATCGCCTGCACCGCGGCGTCATAGCCGGGCAGGGCGCCGAGCGGGCCGTCGGAGCCGAAGCCCGACACGCGGCACCACACAAGCCGCGGGAAGCGCTGCGCCAGAGTCTCGTAGCCGATGCCCCAGCGCTCCATCGTGCCGGTCTTGAAGTTCTCTATCAGTACGTCAGCCTCGGCCACAAGCGCGAGCAGCGCCTCGCGCCCTTCGGCGCTGCCGAGGTCGAGGTGCATCGTGCGCTTGTTGCGGTTGAGCCCGTGGTAGTACGAAGCCACGCCATCCTTGAACGGCGGGCCCCAAGTGCGTGTGTCGTCGCCTTGCGGCGGCTCGACCTTGAGCACGTCGGCCCCGTGGTCGCCGAGGATCTGACCGCAGTAGGGCCCGCCGAGGATGCGCGAGATGTCCAGCACGCGGATGCCGGCCAGCGCGCCGGCGGAGGAAAGCGATGCGTTCATGGCGGTGTCAGTCGAGTTGCGCGCCGGACTGCTTCACCACGCCGGCCCACTTGCCCATCTGCGCCTGGATGAACTTGCCCAGTTGCTGCGGTGTGTGGGCGGGCGCCGGCTCCAGGCCCTGCGAGGCGAAGAGCTGTTTCACCTTGGGCGTGTCGAGCACCTCGACGAAGGCCTGGTTGAGCTTGGCGATGCGCTCGGGCGGTGTGCCGGCCGGTGCGACGATGCCGAAGAAGACGCTCACGTCGTATCCGGGCACGCCCTGCTCGACGACGGTCGGCACATCCGGCAGCGCCTGCGAACGCTCGGCCGTCGTGACGCCCAACGCGCGCAGCTTGCCGGCCTTGACATAGGGCAGGGCGGTGAGCACGTCGGTGAAGCTCATGCTCACCTGGCCGCCCAGCAAGTCGTTCAACGCAGGCCCGGTGCCCTTGTACGGGATGTGTTGCAGGTCGACGCCGGCCGAGGTGTTGAAGAGCACGCCGGCCAGGTGCGACGACGCGCCGTTGCCCGACGAGGCGTAGCTCAGCTTGCCGGGGTTGGCCTTGGCGTAGGCGATCAGTTCCTTCACGTTCTTCGCCGGCACGGCGGGGTTCACCACCAGGATATTCGGCAGATGGCCGACCTGGATCACCGGTGCGAAGCTCTTCACCGGGTCGTAGCTCACCTTGCGGTAGAGGCTGGCGTTGATAGCCAACGGTCCCGAGGTGCCGAACAGCAGCGTCTGGCCGTCGGGCGTGGCGCGCGCGACGTAGTCGGCGCCGATGTTGCCGCCGGCGCCCGCGCGGTTCTCCACGATCATGGGTTGGCCGAGGCGGTCCTTCATCTCCGCGGCAAGCGTGCGCGCCATCGCGTCGGTCGGGCCGCCCGGCGGAAACGGGATCACGAGCGTGACGGGCTTGTCGGGAAAGGTGTCAGCCTGTGCCGCAGGCAGCAAGGGCAGGGCCGCGGCGCTGGCGAGCACGAGTGTGGCGAGAAGTCGCATGGGTTTGTTGTCTCCGTCGTTGTGTGGGTAAGAAGGGGTCAGGCCGTGAGGGCCGCTGGCGAATCAACGCTCCACTCGCGCGGCAGCTCCGATGCAGCCAGCGGGTCGCGCGGCAGCACGCGGTGCAGCAGCACGAGCTGCGCCCATTCGATGCGCTGCGCCGAGCCGCCGCGCGCGCCTTCCCAGGCCATCGCGATGGCGCTCGCCACGTGGTAGAGCGCCGACGCCGCCTGCCGCGCGAGGCGGTCGCCGCCGTCTGCGGCGGCGAGCAAGGCCAGCGCGGCGGCGCGCGCGAGCGCATCGCGCAGCGCGGCGGCAAAGGCAGGCGCGAGTGGCGCGTCATCAAGGAGCGCCTCGAAGTGCGCCTGCAGCACCGGCAGCGAGCCTTCGCGTTTCACCGCGCGGATCACATCGAGCGCGACGATATTGCTGGTGCCTTCCCAGATCGAGCCCAGGTGCGCGTCGCGCAGCAGGCGAGGGTCGGCCCACTCCTCGATGTAGCCGCAGCCGCCGCGCACTTCCATCGCGTCGCCCGTGACCTTGCGCGCATCGCGGCAGGCGCGGAACTTGATGAGCGGCGTGAGGATGCGCAGCAGCGGGTAGGCGGCGGTCTCGCCGCCGTCGGAGCGCGCCAGCGCCTGGGCGGTCTGGAACACCATGCTGCGCGCCTGCTCGGCTGGCAACCGCAGCTTCTGCAGTTGGCGCTGCATCAGCGGCATGTCTTCCAGCCGCTTGCCGAAGGCGCGGCGCTCATGCGCGATGTACTCGGCCTCGGCCACCGCGCGGCGCATCAGGCCGGCCGAGCGCACGCCGTTCGACAGGCGCGAGTTGTTCACCATGTCGGCCATCTGCACGAAGCCGCGGCCCTGCTCGCCCACCAGGTAGGCCAGGGCGCCTTCGAGCCGGATCTCGCCGCTGGCCATCGAGCGCGTGCCCAGCTTGTCCTTCAGCCGCAGGATGCGATAGCGATTGGCGCTGCCGTCGTCGAGACGGCGCGGCAGCAGGAACAGCGACACGCCCTTCATGCCCGGCGGGCCGCCGTCGACGCGCGCCAGCACCATCGCGAAGTCGGCGTCGGGGTTGGAGCAGAACCACTTGTCGCCGCCCAGGCGCCACTGGCCCTCTTCGTCCTGCCAGGCGCGGGTTTCGGTGGCGGCGATGTCGGATCCCGCGGCCTGCTCGGTCATGAACATCGCGCCCTGCGCCAGCGTGTCGGAGTCGAGCGAGCGGAAACGCGGCATGAAGCGATCGACCAGCTCGAGGCTGCCGAACTTCTTCAGGGTGCGCGCCAGCGAATCGGTCATCGACACCGGGCAGCACAGGCCGAACTCGGCCTGCACGAAGAGATAGGTCAGCACGTACTTGACCAGCGGCGGCATGCGGCCCTTCCATCCCAGCGTGTCCTCGCGGTGCGACATCGCGGCGAGGCCGAACTCGCTCAGCGCGAGCCTTTCCATCTCGACGTACGCCGGGTGCTTGTAGACCCGCGGGTCGTCGATGCCGGTGCGGGTGCGCAGCGTCAACGTGGGCGGGTTCTGGTCTGCGGTGTGCGCGAGCTCGTCGAGCCGGCCACCGGCCAGGGCCCCAAGGCGCTCGAAGTGCGGCTGCATGTGCGCCAGCAGGTCGGCCGGCAGGTAGAGCGCCAGCAGCCTGTGCAGTTCGGTGTCGTCGGCGTAGAGGCTCCGGCCGTGGCGGTCGGGTACGGGATGGACGGCAGTGCCGTCGGCGGTCGCAGCGTGGCTGGGCATGGCTTGTCTCCTTGTTCTCCCGCATTCTTGGTGCGGCGACGATTCTTGTCTAATATCAAATTGGTCTTGATCGATCTGATCTGGCTATTGTTGAAGGGACCTCGCCATGGAGCTTCGCCACCTGCGCTACTTCATCGTCCTGGCCGAAGAGCTGCACTTCGGCCGGGCCGCACGGCGGCTGGCGATCTCGCAGCCGCCGCTGAGCGTGGCCATTCGCCAGCTGGAGGAATCGGTCGGCGCGCAGCTCTTCGAGCGCAACAGCAAGGCGGTGCGCCTCACCGCCGCGGGCCAGACGCTGCAGGCCTCGGCGCGCGCGCTGCTGCGCGATGCGGACGAGGCGCGGATGGAGGCGCGGCACGTGGCGCAAGGATCCGCGGGGCGGCTGCGCATCGGCTTCGTCGGCGCCATGCTCTACCGCGGGCTGCCGCAGGCGCTGACGCGCTTCCAGGCGGCGCATCCGGCGGTGCGCGTGACGCTGGCCGAGCTCAACTCCGGCGAACAGATGGCCGAGCTTCTGCATGATCGCCTGGACGTCGGCTTCGTCCACACACGCCGCGTTCCGGCCGAACTGCAGTGCCGGCTGCTGGTGTCCGAGCCCTTCGTCGCCTGCCTGCCGGCCCAGCACCGGCTGGCGAAGAAGCGCAAGGTCGCGCTCGCCGGCCTGCGCGACGAGTCCTTCGTTCTGTTCTCGCGCAGCGCATCGCCCGACTACCACGAGCGCATCCTGTCGATCTGCGCCGACGCCGGCTTCTGGCCCGAGGTGCGCCAGGAGGTGCGCCATTGGCTGGCCGTGGTGTCGCTGGTGTCGCAGGGCATGGGCGTGGCGCTGGTGCCCGACGCGATGCGCCATTGCGCGCTGCCGGGGGCGGTGTTTCGTCCGCTGGAGGGCGCGAGCACGTCGTCGGAGGCCTACGGCGTATGGCTCGCGTCGTCGCAGAACGTGCTGGTGCCGCGGCTGCTCGATGAAGTGGCGCGGAGCTTGGGTCCGCGTCGCCAATCGGGGGCGTCGCCCCCGGGCGGCCTTTGAGGCCTTTGAATCACCTAGTGGACTTGCTTGGGCAGGTTCAGGCTCTGGAGCAGCGGGACCCAGCGATCGTGCTCCGTGCGCACGAACTTCGCCAGTTCCTCGGGCGTGCCGCCGCGCGGCTCCATGCCAATGGCGCGGGCCTTGGTGATGAACTCCGGGTCGGCGATCACCTGGTTGACGGCCTTGTTCAGACGGTCGATCACGTCTTTCGGCGTGCCGGACGGCACCGAGAGCGAGTACCACAGCGTGGCGTCGAAGTCGTAGCCCATCTCCTTGAACGTCGGCGCCTCGGGCACCTGCGGCAGCCTGCGGCTGTCCATCACGCCCAACACGCGGAGCTTGCCGCTGCGGATATGCGGCAAGGAGCCGGTGATGGACGTCCCATGGATGTCGATCTGGCCGCCGAGCAGAGCCTGCACGGCGGGGGCATCGCCGTTGAAGGGGATATGGGTTGTACTGATGCCGACGGCCTTCTCGAAGCTCATGGGAGCGAGGTTGGTCAGGATCGCCGCGCCCGGGGAGCCGCGGTTGATCTTGCCGGGGTTGGCCTTGGCGTACGCGACCATCTCCTTGATGTTGGTGTACGGCAGGTCGGCCCGGCCGACGATGATCGCCGGTTGGTAGGCGATCTGCGTGACCGGCGCGAAGTCCTTGTTGGGATCGTAGGGCAGCTTCTCGTAGAGGACGGTGTTGTTCGCCAGGGTTCCCAGCGACGACACCAGCACGGTGAGCCCGTCCGGGCGCGACCTCGCCACGTAGTCTGCGGCGACGATTCCGCTGGCGCCGGGCTTGTTTTCCACGATGACCTGGGTCCCGCGCTTCGTCAGTTCGGCCGCAAGGATGCGGACGTACTGGTCGGTGCCGCCACCGGCGGCGAAGGGAACGACGATCTTGGTGGCCGTCTGCGCCTGGGCCGAACCCAGCGCCACGACCAGTCCGGACAGCAGTCCCGAGATGAATTTCCGATAGCTCACTTTGTCTCCTTTTGTCCCCTCGGAGGGGCAGGTAAATCCTGGACTCAGTCTATGGTCGGGTACAGCGCGCGGACGTGCAGGGAATGAAAAGCTGCTTTGTATGTCGTGCACGCGGGGCAGGCCTGCGCGGCCTATCCTGCGTCCATCCGTTGGTTCACTTCATCGAATGACATCCACAGTTCCGGCGACGCCGTCATCCATCCAGGCCCGGTGGGCCATGCAGGCCGCGCTGCCGGCCGTGATCGCTGGTTATCCGCTGCTGGAGGCGCTGCAGACCTGCCGGCGACAGGCGATGTCCGGCAAGCCGGGCCATGGTCGGGCGCCGTTCAACACGATCGCGCACAGCACGCGGCAGTGGACCCACAGCGACCGCGACTTCAACACGCCGACCGTCGACCTGCTTTACAGCAACGCCTGGCTGGACCTTCGCCATGGGCCCGTGGTGCTGGAGATCCCGGCGCGCAGCCGCTTCTTCGTCGTGGAGCTCCTGGATGTCTACACCAACAACTTCCAGAACCTCGGCACGCGCAACGTGCCCGCCGAGGGCGCTCGTTATGCACTCCTGGGCCCGGACGCGCCGGAGTCGCTCGCAGCGGCAGGCACGATCGCCGTTCGTTGTCCTTCCGCATTGGTGTGGCTGCTCGGCCGCGTGATCGTGGACGGCGAGGCGGACCTGCCTGCGGCGCGTGCGATGCAAGCCGGGTTCCGGCTGCACGGCGCGCCCGCGCCGGCGCCGTTCGCGAGCCTGGCACAGTGGCAGGACACGGGAGATGCGGCGCTCGACTTCTTTTCCAACCTGGCGCGGGCGTTCAATGACTTTCCGCCGCCGCCGTCGCAGCGCGCGCCTCTCGAGTTGCTCACTGCCGCGAACATCGCGCTGCCACCCGATGGCGTGCTCACCGAGTTGCGCGGCGCCGCGATCGAGGGCTTGCGCGGGGCGTATCGCGAAGGCATGGCGCTGATCGAAGGCCACACCCACACCGCATCCAAGGCGCCGTGGCGCTTCTCCACCCGCCTGGGCCGCTTCGGCAACGACTATATGCTGCGCGCAGCCACCGCCTGGAAAGGCATCGGCGCGCTGGCCGCGGACGAGGCGATCTACGCGCCGGCCGATTACGACCGGCACGGCGAGCTGCTGCACGGGCGCAATGCATACCGCATCCGGTTCGAGGACGGCGGCGACCTGCCGGTGGATGCGTTCTGGTCCATCACGGTGTATGGCGACGACCGCTTCCTGGCCGCTCATCCGTTCGGCCGGCATGCGCTCGGCAGCCGCAGCGGCCTGGAGCGGGACACGGACGGCGCACTGACGATCCACGTGGGCCACCGGCGGCCTGCCACGCCCGGGTCGAACTGGTTGCCAGCGCCGGACGCCCCCTTCTACCTGATCCTGCGGATGTACCACCCGCAGCAGCGCCTGCTGGAGGGGCGCTACAAGCTGCCGCCAGTGGAGCGGGTGGACTGATCGGCCTTCACGACGCCGGCCTCGCGCAGAGCCGCGATCTCGGCGTCGCTCAATCCCGCCTCCCGCAGCAATTCCTCGGTGTGCGCGCCGTGGGCCGGTGCGGCCTGGGTCTGGAGGCGCGGCGTGTCGCACAGGTCGTAGGGCAGGCCGAAGCTGCGATAGCCAGGGCGATCCCCGTTCGGCGCAGCCTCGATGACCATGCTGCTGGCCCGGAAGTCTTCGCCCGCAAGGGCATCGCTGTAGCTGCGCACGACACCCACCACGATGTTGTTGCGCGTGAGCAGGTCGACGCACTCGCGCGTGCCGTAGCGCGAAAGCCGTTCGCTCACGGCCTCCTTCATGGCCGGCCGGTTCGCGACGCGGAGCTCGTTGGTGAGGAAGCGCGGGTCCGTCGCCAGCGCGGGGGAACCGATGGTTTCGCACAGGCGCACCCAGTGCGCCTGCACGTAGGCGGAGACCACGACCATGCCGTCGTGCGTGCGAAAGATGTCTGCCGCCGGGGCACTCAGCGGCTGGCCGTCGCCGCTGCGGGTGGGCTCGACGCCGCGCGCCAGGTAGTCGCTCCAGTTCGGCAGCTGCAGGTTCAGCGCCACTTCCAGCAGCGAGATGCGGATGGTTTCGCCGATGCCGGTGCGCACGCGCCGGAAGAGCGCAGCCAGGATCGCCTGCGCCGCCACCTGCACGGTGGCCGTGTCGATGATGGTGGCGCCCACCTTCTGCGGCAGGCCCTGCGGCTCGCCGGTCACCGACATCAGGCCGCTTTCCGCCTGCGCCGCGATGTCGTAGCCGGGCCGGTCGCGCGAGGGCGCGCCCGCGGGGAAGCCGCTGATCGAGACGTAGACCAGCCCCGGCTGTATCTCGCGCAATGCATCGGCCCCCAATCCGAGTGCCTCGGCGGCGCCCGGCCGCAGGTTCTGCACGACCACGTCGGCACGCTCGATCAGGCGCAGCGCGATCTCCACCCCGCGCGGATTGCGCAGGTCCAGGGCGATCGACTTCTTGCTGCGGTTGTAGGCGCGCAGCATGGCGTGGCCGAAGTGGCCCGTGTGGCGCGCCATGTCGCCTTCCAGCGATTCGATCTTGACCACCTTCGCGCCGAGGTCGCCCAGCGTCATCGCGGTGCCGGGGCCCGCAATGTAGTTGCCGAGTTCGATGACGCGAATGCCCTGCAGGGGCGGGGGAGGAGCGGCTCGTTCGTTCATCCGGGCGACTCTAGGAGCCGAGTGGGACCACGGGAACGCAGGAACTGCAAAGCTGCTTTGCAGGGCGCGCCGCCGCCTGTGCCGGATCGTCGCCAAACTTCGACCCCATGATGACCGTGGAGATTCGAAGGGTCGGCGAGACGAAGGACCTGCTGGGCGAAAGCCCGTGCTGGGATGCGCGCGCGCATGCCGTCTGCTGGATCGACTCGCTGGCGGGAACGCTACGGCGGCTGTGGCCTGCCACCGGGGAGGCCGAGCAACACGGCCTGCCCGCGCCGGTCGGCTCGATTGCACCTTGCGAGAGCGGTTCGGTGGTCGCGGCGCTTAAGAACAGCTTCGCCCGCTACGACTTCGCCACGCGCAAGCTGGAGATCCTGGCGCGCATCGACATCGATCACCCGGACGTGCGCCTCAATGACGGCAAATGCGACCCCTGGGGCAACTTCATCGCCGGCACCATGCACATCAACCGCCAGCCGGGCGACGCTGTCCTCGGCGGCCTGTACCGGCTGCGGCCCGACCGCTGCGTGGAGCGCATTGCGGGCGGGTTCGGGTTGACCAACGGCCCCTGCTTCAGCCTCGACGGCCGCACGCTCTACGTGGCCGACAGCACGGTCCGCACGATCTGGGCCTATGACTACGCGCCGGAAGGTCCGTTGTTCAACCAGCGCGTCTTCGTGCAGACCGAGGGTTACGGATCCGGCCCCGACGGCGCGACCGTGGATGCTCAGGGCTTCGTCTGGACCGTGCTGACGCGGATCGGGAAGATGGCTCGCTTCGCCCCCGACGGACGGCTCGACCGGATGGTGGAACTGCCGGCAACGCATCCGACCAGCCTGTGCTTCGGCGGCCCGCAGTTCGAAGTGGCCTATGTCACGTCGATCTCCAGGAGCACGCATCTCGCGGGACTCCTGCCGCAGGACGGCGGCCTGTTCGAGCTGAGCGGGATGCCCGCCGCCGGGATGCCGGCGCACCGCTTCGCGGACTGAAACCGGCCTCAGGCCGCGTCGCCTTCGCGCAGCGCCTCGGCGATGAAGTCGACGAAGGCGCGCACTTTCAGCGGCAGCGCGCGGCTCTGGCGGAACACTGCGTAGATGCCGTTGGAGAACCCGCGCACCGCGAACCGGTAATCGGGAAGGAGCCGCAACAGCGAGCCGTCCTGGATGCAGCTGCGCACCGTGGGCTCCGACAGCAGCGCGATCCCCATGCCCCCGATGGCGGCCAGCCGCAGCAGTTCGCCGTTGTTCGAGCTCAACACGCCCTGGATCACCAGCTCCTGCTGTTCTCCCTGTTCGTCGATGTATTTCCAGGTGGTGGCCTCGTGCTCGCGACGGTAGGTGAGGCAGCGAACCTCCGGCAGGTCGCGCGGGTGGCGGATGCGCTTGTGCACCTTCATGAAGGATGGGCTGGCCACCAGCACTTCGTCACTGCTGAGCAGCCGCTTGATCACGAAGCTCGAATCGGTCGACTCGCCGGTGCGGATGTCGATGTCGAAGTCGTGCTCCACCAGGTTCACAGGGTGTTCGGAGAGTTCGAACTCCAGCTGGATGTCCGGATGGCGCTGGGCGAAGCGCGGCAGCAGCGGCGCGATCACGCGCAGGCCGATCTGCGTGCGCGAGTGGATGCGCAGACGGCCCTCGGGCAGCAGTTTCGAGCTGCGCGCGGCTTCCTCCGCCTCCGCCATCGCCTCCAGCACCACCTCCGCGCGCCCGAGGAAGGCCTGTCCCGCCTCGGTGACCTTGAGCTTGCGGCTGGTGCGGTCCACCAGTTGCACCCCCAGCTCTTCCTCCAGCGCGCTGATGCGGCGCGAGATGGTGGCGGGCGAAAGACTCAGGCTGCGCCCCGCGGCCGAGAGGCTTCCCTTCCGCAGGGTCGTCACGAAGATCCGCAGCGAATCGAGGGCCTTCATTTCAGAAAACGCAAAGAAGGTGTGCGCGGCGTGGTGCGCGGCGCAGGCACTCCGTTCCTAAGATCGCTCCACGCAACCAAGCCAACCAGGAGCCTCGTCATGGATTTCGGAATCTTCATTCTGATGCAGCAGCGAAACAAGCACAAAACCTCTCACCAGATCCTGCGCGATGCCGTGGAGCAGACGCGGCTGGCGGACGAACTGGGCTTCGGCGGCGCCTGGTTCGCAGAACATCATTTCAGCAACTACGGCATGTGCTCGTCGCCGCTCACGATGATCGCGCACTGCGCCGCCGTCACCCGCGACATTCGCCTGGGCACCGGCATTGTCGTCGCACCGCTGTACACCCCAGCCCGCCTGATCGCCGACGTCGCGATGGTGGACCAGCTGTCCGACGGCCGCCTGAACCTGGGCATCGGCTCCGGCTACCAGCACTTCGAGTTCGAGCGCTTCGGCGTTTCGCTGGAGACCTCCAAGCAGCGCACGCTGGAGATGCTGGACATGCTGGAGCTGGGCCTGAAGGAGCCGAAGTTCGCTTACGACGGCCAGTTCTACCAGCAGCCCGAGAGCGCGATCAGCCAGCGCGCGGTGCAGCAGCCGATGCCGCCGTTGTGGGTGACCAGCGTGGACCCGACCTTCCTTGCCCGCGCCGTGCGTGGCGACCACCACGTGTTCGTCTCCGGCGGCGACGGCGGCGTGGAGAAGCTGCAGGCCACCCGCGCCTTGATCGACAAGGTGGCCCTTGGTGAAGGCAAGAACCCGGCCCAGGTGCCGGTCGGCGTGCTGCGCGCGGCCTACGCCAGCGAAAACAAGGCCGAAGTGGATCGCTACCTCGATTGCGCCCGCTACCAGCGCCGCGTGGCACTCAGCCTGAAGCGCCGCACGGCGCAGATCGCCGAGGACTACCAGGTGGCCGAGACGATGGCGGAAGGCGAGCCGACCCTGGACGAAATGCGTGCCCTGTTGCCCGTGGGCTCGGTGGACACGGTGATCGAGCGGGTGGTGCGCGAGATCCGCGCCATCAAGCCCGTGCACTACTGTTTCCAGACGCAGATGGGTGACTTCGACCACCCGACGATGCTGAAGCACCTGGAACTGTGGGCCAAGGTCATCATGCCCGCCGTGCAGCGCGAGATCGCCAACGACCCGCCGCACGTGGCCAAGCCGGCCACCGAGGTCGCCGCCGCCTGAGGCGCGCAGGCGTACGCCATGAGTAGCACGACCTTGCACCGCGATGCCATCGAACCGACGCTGTTTCGACAGCTGCTCGGCTGCTTTCCGACGGGGGTGGCGATCATCACGACGCGTGCCGCCGACGGACGGCCCGCAGGCCTGACCTGCAATTCCTTCAGCTCGGTATCGCTGGAGCCGCCGCTGGTGCTGTTCAGTCTGCGCAAGGCAAGCAGCTTGCTGGGCGCGTTCGCCGAAGCCGATGCGTTCGCCATCAACATCCTGTCCGAGCGCCAGGATGCGCTGTCGAGTCGTTTTGCCTCGAGCAAGATCGCGGACAAGTTCGAGGGCGTGGCCTGGCGCTCGGGGCCTCTCGGAATGCCGATCATCGAAGACTGCCTGGCAAGCTTCGAGTGCAGCGTCCACGCCCGTCATGAGGCCGGCGACCACGACGTCTTCATCGGAGAAGTGAAGCACATGAGCGGAGGCCCCGCCGACCAGGCGCTGGTGTTCTACAAGGGTGCCTACATGATGCTGGCGGAGTCGCTTCGCACGCTGGTGATCCAGGGGCGGCTCGGCTCGGCCGATCTCGACGAAGCCTATCGCACGCTGTATGGGACGCTGCTGCGGCTGGCGTGCGAGCGCGCCACCAAAGGCGAGATCGATGCGATCGAGGCCGCCGTCGACGGCATCGAGCGGCATCAGGCCACGGACTCGCTCGCGCAACGCATCGAGTCGGCCAGTCGCTTCTTCTCTGCCATCGCGGCAGCCGGGCACAACGAAGCCCTCATGCTCATGGCGCAGACGATGACCACCATCCTGCGCGAGCGCTTGACGCACGTGGTCCCGGTGCGGCCGCGGCCGGACTTGTTTCCGCTTCGGCGCAAGGTCGTGCTCTGCCTTCGGCAGCGTGACGCGGACGGGGCCGCTGCCGCTCTGGACGAGCTGATCACGAAGCTGCGCACGGGCGGCGACGTGGCCGCCGAGCCCAGCCGCTCATAGAAAACAGGACAGGAGACAACATGTCGAACACCGAAATCGCCGATGGCGAGGCGGATGCCTACGCCGCGTTCCGCCGCGAGCTGGAGGACTTTGCCCGCCGCGCCTGCCCGCCGGAGATCCGCGCCGTCGTCGCAGCGGGCCAGAAGGTCACCAAGCGCGAGTACATGGGGTGGCAGAAGATCCTCCATGAGAAGGGCTGGGGCGCGCCCAGCTGGCCGCGCGAATACGGCGGCACCGGCTGGGACATCAAGCAGCGGCTGATCTTCGAGGAGGTGATGGCCGAGGCCGATTGCCCGCCGCTGTACCACCACGGTCTGGGCCACATCGGCCCCGTCATCATCCGCTTCGGCACGGAGGAGCAGAAGGCGCGCTTCCTGCCGCGCATCCTGGACGGCTCCGACTGGTGGTGCCAGGGCTACTCGGAGCCGGGCTCGGGCTCGGACCTCGCCTCGCTCAGCACCAGCGCGCGGCTGGACGGCACCGACTACGTGATCAACGGCCAGAAGATCTGGACCTCGCACGCGCACGAAGCCAACATGATCTACATGCTGGTGCGCACCTCGAAGGAGGCGAAGAAGCAGGACGGCATCTCGCTGATCCTGGTGCCGATGGACAGCAAGGGCATCACGGTGCGCCCGATCCGCACCATCGACGGCTGGCACCATCTGAACGAGGTGTTCTTCGACGAGGTGCGTGTGCCCGCCGCCAACCTGATCGGCGAGGCCGGCAAGGGCTGGACCTGCGCCAAGTACCTGCTGGAACGCGAGCGCCTGCCGCCCGCCAACGTCGCGCGGCTGGAGTTGGTGCGAAGGCAAGTCACGCGCGTGGTGGAAGAGGCTGCGAAGGCCGCCGTCGGGCGCCGTGATTTCAGCAACCTGCGCTACCGGTTGCTGCTGGCCGAAGCCGACGTCAAGGGTGCGCGCGTCATCCTGGCCCATGCGACGGACGACCTGAAGCACCAGCGTCCGCTCGGCGTGCAGCCGTCGGTGATCAAGCTGATGTGCAGCGACGTCGCCCAGCGCCTGACCTCCATCGCGCTCGATGCGGTCGGGCCGGAGGCGGCCCACCGCTTCCTCGCCCATGACGGCGAGGGCGTGCCCGGCGCCACCTGGGTGCAGAACTACATGTTCACGAGGTCGAGAACGATTGCCGGCGGCACCTCCGAAGTGCAGCGCAACGTCGTCGCCAACGAATTGCTGGGAGCCTGAAAAGTGTCCATGTCATTCACGCCATTGTTTCCCGGCATGCTGCTCGATGCGGCCGACCGCTTCGCGCAGGACCACGCCGCGACACAGGACTTCGCCGAGACCGACCCGATCCGGGAAATGGGCTGGGCCTGTACGGTCGTGCCCGAAGAGTCCGGCGGCGTCGGCGGCGCGCTGGCCGACCTTGCCTCCATCGTCGAAGGCCTCGCTACGCACGGGCTGCACTTGCCGGTGGTGGAGACCTGTGCCGTCGCGCCCATCCTGCTGCAGGCTGCGGCGCCCGAAGCTTCTGCGCGCTGGCTAGAAGCCGTGTGCGAGGGCAGCGCGAAGATCGCGCCGCTGACCGCGCTGTCCGCATCGCTGGACGACATCGCGGTGCAGGCGAAGCAGCTGGACATCGGCTGCGAGCTGACCGGCGTGGTCCAGGGCGTCGATGTGTCGCTGGCCGCCACGCACTATCTCGTGCCCGCGGTGCTGCAGGGGACGGGCGAGGCGGCGATCTTCCTGGTCGACAAGGAGCGCATCCCCGCGCCCACGACAACTTACCGGACGATGGAAGGGCGGCGCGGCGCCGACTTCCGGCTGGAGCACCTGAGGGAGCCGGCGCTGGCCTGCATCGCGCGCGGCGCCGAGGCTCAGCGCGCGCTGGTCCAGGCCGACAACGCGGCCCTCCTGCTGACGGCGACGGACACCGTGGCCGCGCTGGCCACGCTGATCCAGCAGACCGTGAACCACCTGAAGGAGCGGCGCCAGTTCGGCGTGACGCTGTCGTCCTTCCAGGTGCTCAGGCACCGCACGGCCGACATGTACGTGCGCTACCTCGGCGCCAAGGGCCTGCTGATGCACGCCTTCCAGGAATACGACAGCGACGCGGCTGACCTGCGCCGCACCCTGCGCCTGATGAAGGTGGCGCTGGCGGAAACCGCCCGCACCTGCGCTGAAAGCGCCATCCAGATGCATGGTGGCATGGGCGTGAGCGAGGAGGTCCTGGCCACGCGTCTCGCCCAGCGCCTGCTCGCCTCCGAATTCCGCTACGGCGACCGCCTCACGCATGCGGCGCGGCTGCTCGCGCCGCAACCAACCTTTCCAGGAGTTCACCATGAACGTCAGCCTTGAAGTTTCCGAGCACATCGCCGTCGTGCGGCTGAACAAGCCGCCGGTCAACGCACTGGACCGCGCGACGCGGCAGCGCCTGATCGATGTGTTCGACGAGGTCTCCGAACGCGCCGACATCCGCGTGGCCATCCTCACCGGCACGGGCAAGTATTTCTGCTCCGGCGCCGACCTGAAGGATCGGCCGGACCCGGAGAAGGCCGGCGACTTCCTCGGCCATAACCGCCTGACGCGGGAGACCGGCAACGCGATCCGCGAGTGTGCCAAGCCGGTGATCGCCGCCGTCAATGGTCCGGCCTTGGGCGCCGGCTTCGGCCTGATGGCCGCCTGCGACATCTTCCTGGCCTCCGAGGACGCGAGCTTCGCGATGCCGGAGATCAACGTGGGGCTGGCCGGTGGGGTGTCGATGCTGCGAACCATGTTCGGCCGCTCCTTCACGCGTCGCATGTTCTTCACCGGCATGCGCGTGCCCGCCGCCGAGTTGTACCGCCGGGGCGTGCTGGACGAAGTGCTGCCGCCGGACGAGCTGCTGCCCGCGGCCCTGCGCCTCGCGCAGGAGATGGCATCCAAGAGCCCGCTTGCGCTGGCCTACGCCAAGCAGGCCGCCAACATGATGGATTTGATGCCGCAGCGCGACGGCTACCGCTTCGAGCAGAACATCACCATGGCGCTGTCCAAGACCGAGGACGCCAAGGAAGCGCGCCAGGCCTTCCTGGAAAAGCGCCAGCCTGTCTACAAGGGGCGCTGAGCCATGGCCGTCGTTGCAGTCGCGGAAGTTGTGGAAGTCGTGGAAGTGGGAAGGGGTCTGGACGCGCTGTTCCAGCCGCGTTCGATCGCGATCTTCGGCGCGTCGGAGGACGTGACCAAGATCGGCGGGCGGCCGCTGCAGTTCCTCCTGAAGTACGGCTACCGCGGCGCGATCTATCCGATCAACCGCAAGGGCGGCACGGTGCAGTCGCTTCAGGCCTATGCGAGCGTGGCGGACCTGCCGGAGGCACCGGAGTTGGCCGTGATGGCGGTTCCCCCCGAGAGCGTGCTGGAGGCGATCAAGGACTGCGCGAGGAGCGGGGTGCGCGCGGCGGTCATCCTCTCCTCCGGCTTCTCCGAGATGGGTGAAGCGGGCAGCCGGCTGCAGGCCGAGATCGGCAAGGTCGCCAGGTCGTCAGGCATGCGCGTGGTCGGCCCGAACTGCCTGGGCTCCATTGGTGTCGCGGAAAAGAGCATCGCCACTTTTTCGGTGGCGCTCGAGTCGGCGTTCCCCACCGCGGGCCACGTCGGTATCGTGTCGCAGAGCGGCAACCTCGGCAGCTACACGATGCGGCTCGCTGTCGATCGCGGCATCGGCATCAGCCGCCTGCTCACCACAGGCAACGAATGCGACGTGGACATCGCCGACGGCATCGCCTCGCTGGCCACCGACCCGGCCACCTCGGTGATCCTGTGCTGCATGGAAACCTGCCGCAACGCGGGCAAGCTGGTGCAGGCGCTGGCGATGGCGCGCGAGGCCGGCAAGCCGATCATCGTGCTGAAGGTCGGCGTGTCCCACGCCGGCAGCGAAGCGGCTGCCTCGCACACCGGCGCGCTGGCCGGTTCGGACGCGGTGTTCGACGTGGTGCTGCGCAACGGCGGCGCCATCCGGGTGCCGAGCATCGAACAGTTGCTGGACGTTGGCCACGCCGTCTCGGTGGTTGGCACTGCCCGCGCGCCGAAGGGCAAGCGCGCCGCGCTGGTGACGGCCTCCGGCGGCTTCGGAGTGCTGATGGCCGATGCGGCCAGCGCCCAGGGCCTGGATCTGCCGAAGCTTTCGGCGCGCGCGCAGGAGCGCATCCTCTCGGCGCTGCCGTACGCATCGCCCGGCAATCCGGTCGACATGACCGCGCAGGTGTCGAGCCGGCCGGAGTTGCTGGTCCAGGTGCTGTCCGCGGTGGCGGAAGACCCCGTGTGCGATGCGGTGATCCTGCAGTCCGCCTATGCCTTCCAGATGCCGCGGCTGCGCGACGTGTATATCGCCGCGCTGGAGCAGGTGCGGCTAGACCATCCGTCGCGGCTCATCCTGCTGTGCTGCAAAGCGCCGCGCGACACGATCGCGCAACTGAACCGGATGGGCTTCCCCACGGTGGAAACCATCGACGCGGCCTGCTCGACCCTGGCGGCGCTGGTGCGGCTCGGTACGCGGGGCGAACAGGCCGCGACGGCAGCGACCTTGTCTTCGACCGATGCGCTGCCGCAAGAAGCATTCGCCAACGAGGCGAGCGCCAAGGCGGCGCTCGCGCAGGCGGGCGTTCCCGTGCTGAAGGAAGTCACGGCGGCCAGCCGGGATGCGGCGCTGACGGCGGCGCGCGAAATCGGATTTCCGGTTGTGCTCAAGATCGTGTCGCCCGACATTCCGCACAAGACCGAGGTCGGCGGCGTCGTGGTCGGCGTGCGCTCGGAGGCGCAACTCGCGACCGAGTACGACAGCCTGCTGGCGCGCGTCGCGCAGAAGGCGCCAGAAGCCCGGATCGCTGGCGTGCTGGTGGCGCAGATGGCGCAGGGCGGCATCGAACTGATCCTCGGGACCAAGAAGGACCCGGTCTTCGGGCCGGTCGTGATGGTGGGCTTGGGCGGAATCTTTGCCGAGGTGCTGCGTGACGTGGCTCTGCAGATCGCGCCCGTGACCGAACAGCAGGCGACGCAGATGCTGCGCTCGCTCAGGGCCTTCCCCTTGCTCGACGGCGCGCGCGGCCGGGCAAAGGCGGACGTGGCGGCGGCGGCGCGCGCCGTCGCGGCGCTCTCGCAATTCGCTGCGCAGCACGCCGATGTCGTCGCGGAGATCGACATCAATCCATTGGTGGTGATGGACCAGGGGCAGGGCGCGTTCGCGCTCGATGCGCTGCTGGTGCCGGAAACGAAAGGCAATCCATGAATCCCTCTCTCGAAGGCCGCGTGGCATTTATCAGCGGCGCCGGCCACGGCATCGGCCGGGCCACGGCGCTGACCATGGCCCGGCTCGGCGCCACCGTCGGCGTCAACGACCTCAAGCAGGAATTCGTCGAAGAAACCGTTGCCGAGATTCATCGGCTGGGCGGCAAGGCGATGCCCCTGGCGCAGGATGTCTCCACCCGCGACGGCATGCGCGAAGCCGTGCTGCGCTTCGCGCGTGACGCGGGGCGGCTCGACGTGATGGTCAACAACGCCGCCTGGGTGCGCTACCAGCCGCTGGCGGAGATCACGCCCGAGGTGATGGACCGCATGGTCGACATCGGCTTCAAGTCGGTGATCTGGGGCATCCAGGCCGCCGCCGAGGCGATGGACCCGGAGCGCGGCGGCTCCATCATCAATGTGGCGTCCATCGCTGCCTTCAAGTCGCCGGCCCGGTCGGTGGTGTACAGCGGCCTCAAGGCCGGCGTGCTCGGGATCACCCGGGCCGCGGCCGCCGACCTGGGCGCGCGCGGCATCCGCGTCAATGCGGTCGCGCCGGGTGCGGTGCCGACCGAAGGCACGGCGAAGCACCGCAACGCGGAACTCGATGCGAAGCGCATCGCGCGCACGCCGCTCGGCCGGCTCGGCACGGTGGAAGACATCGCCGACGCGATCTGCTTCCTGGCCGGCGACGGCTCCCGGTTCATCAGCGCGGATGTGCTGCGCCTGGACGGCGGCGCGTCGGAGACTTCGCTGTGAGCGCGACGGACAGCGCTCCCAAACGGCTGCAGAACGTGTACGTGGTGGCGCAGCGGCCGGTCGAACTGCATTCCTTCTACGAATCCGCGCTGGGGCTCAAGCTCAAGTTCCGGGACAAGGACCGCTGGTTCCAGTACGGCGTGGGCAACACCAGTGTGGCCGTGGCGTGCAAGGAAGAAGCGGCGCCGGCGAGGTCCGGGCTCGTGATGGTGTTCGAGGTGGAGGACTTCGCCGGGGCCGAGGAACGCATCGCCGGCGCGGGCGGCCAGGTGCTCGGCATCCGTGACATGGGGGCGCACGGTGCGGTGATGTCGCTGCGCGACCCCGAAGGCAACGTCGTGCAGCTGTTCAAGCGCGCGGCCACCCCGGCGCAATGAGCTCCGCTGCGCAGCTGCAGGCCCTGCTCGATCGCGAGGCGATCCGGGAGTGCCTCAATCGCTACTGCCGCGGCATCGACCGTGCCGACGAGGCGGCGCTGCGATCCGCCTACTGGGAGGACGCCACGGATTGCCACGGCGCCTGGAACGGCAGCGCCACGGGTTTCATCGATCAGGCCTTGCAACGCCTGCGCCTGGGCGGCCGGCGCGTGCACCAGGTGAGCAATGTCTCCATCGAGCTGCATGATGGTGTCGCTGCGGTGGAGAGCTATTTTCTTGCGCTGCAGGCTCCTGCCGGGAACTCCAAGCAGACCTTCTTGTGCGGACGCTACGTCGACCGCTTCGAACGCCGGCACGGCGAGTGGCGGATCGCCGCCAGGACGGTCGTGTACGACTGGATCGAGGAGCGCGAGCGCCCGGAGCTCGCGCTTGCCGATGAGGCCCTGTTCGGTGTGCGACAGCCGGTGGGTTGCGCAGCGCCCGGGGATTCGGTGTACGCGCTGCTGCGGGAAGTCCGCGTCGGATAGACACGTGATCCGCAACCCGGAAAAATTCTCGGCCCTGCTCGCCGAAGTTCGGCAGTTCGTCCGCGCCGAGTGCCTGCCCCTCGAGGAGGAGGTCGACCGCAACGACGAGATCCCCGAGGCGCTGGTGCAGCGCATGCGCGAGATCGGGCTGTTCGGCCACAGCATCCCCGAGGCCTATGGCGGCGCCGGCCTGAGCACGGAGGAGTTGTCGCTGGTGAACATCGAGGTCTCGCAGGTGGCGACCTCGTTCCGGGCGCGCTTCGGCGGCAACACCGGCATCGCGTCGGAGTCCATCGTGGTCGACGGGACGCCCGGGCAGAAGAAGACCTACCTGCCGCGGCTGGCCAGCGGCGAGATGACCGGCTGCTTCGCGTTGACCGAGCCGGAAGCCGGCTCCGACGCGACGGCACAGAAGACGGTCGCGGTGCGCGACGGCGACAGCTTCCTGATCACCGGGAAGAAATGCTTCATCACCAATGCACCGATCGCCAACCTGTTCACCGTCTTCGCCAGGACGGACCCGGACGCGAAAGGCGCCAAGGGCATCACCGCATTCCTCGTCGAGCGGGGCACACCGGGCTTGTCGATCTCGGCGCCCTATCGCAAGCTGGGCCAGCATGGCTCCCCGGTGGGCGAGGTCGTGCTGGACCGGGTCAGGGTTGCAGCCTCCGCCATCGTCGGCGACATCGAAGGGCAGGGCTTCCGCACCGCCATGAAGACGCTGAACAAGCAGCGCATCAACCTCGCCGCCCTGTGCACCGGTCCCGCGATCCGGCTCGTCGAGGAAATGGCGAAGCACGCGCAATCGCGCCACCAGTTCGGGCAGCCGATCGGCGAGTTCCAGCTGGTGCAGCAGATGATCGCCGAGAGCAACACGGAGGTGCATGCGGCGCGTGCGCTGGTGCTCGAGACCGCACGCAAGCGGGACGACGGCGCCGACGTCACGATGGAAGCGTCCATGTGCAAACTGTTCGCCTCCGAGATGTGCGGCCGTGTCGCAGATCGGGCCGTGCAGGTTTTCGGCGGCAGCGGCTACATGGCCGGCAATGTGGCTGAGCGCTTCTACCGCGATGTGCGCCTGTTCCGGCTCTACGAGGGAACGAGTCAGATCCACCTCGTCAACATTGCCAAACGAACCATCGCACTGGCCGCACAGGACGCGGTTGGGTCATGAACTACCAGGTCGGGCCTGAAAGGGAGCTTCGTCGCCGCTGCTACCGCAGCGTGTGACACACTGTTCCAGTCCTGGGACATCAGCGGCGCGCACCACGAGCCAAGGCGCGGTGTGGCCCTGTGGGCGTGCCGGCGGAACGGCCCTTGCTTTGACAAGCAGGTCCAACCTTCGTTTCGTCGCACGACACCGCCCATGACCCCACCCGACACCGCCCTTGCTTCCAGGCCCCACCTGAGCGTGCGCACGGTGTGCGTGGACGCGCCCGGGCGGCTGCATCTGGGCTTTCTCGATCCCGCCGGCTCGCTGGGGCGCGCGTTCGGCAGCCTTGGGCTGGTGATCGATGGCTTCACGACCGAGGTCGAGCTGGCAGCGGCGGCCTCGGACCGCATGACGGGGGATACGCCGGCCGCGCAAGCGGAACTCGATCGCGCCGGCGCCTTCCTGCAGTTGCTGCGCCAGCGCAGCGGCCGCCATGCGCCGCTGTCCCTGCGGCTGCGGCAGGTGTTGCCGCCTCACGCGGGCTTCGGCTCCGGCACACAGCTCGCGTGCGCCATCGGTCGGGCCTTCGCGCACTGGCATGGCCTGGATCTGAACACCGCCACGCTGGCGCAATGGCTCGGCCGCGGCCTGCGATCGGGCGTCGGGATCGCGGGCTTCGACGCCGGAGGCTTGCTCGTCGATGGCGGCCCCGGCACGGACGGCCTGCCCGCGCCGCTGCTGTCGCGCGTTGCCTTCCCCGAGGCATGGCGCATCGTCGTGGCCCAGGACCCCTCGCATCGGGGCCTGTCGGGCAGCGCGGAAAAGAAGGCCATTGCCGCCTTGCCGCCCTTGCCGCAGGCCAGCGCCGCCGACATCTGCCACCAGGTCCTGATGCGCATCCTGCCGGGGGCGGCGAGCGCGGAATTCGCGCCGTTCGCCGCAGGCATCCGCCGGATGCAGCAGCTGCTCGGCGAGCACTTCGCGCCGGCGCAGGGCGGTGCCTTCACGAGCCCGGCGGTCGGCCGCCTGATGCAGTGGATCGCCGAGGCGAGCCGCGATGCGAAGACCGGGCCGTCGGCCGCGATCGGTCAAAGCTCGTGGGGTCCCACGGGTTTCGCCATCCTGCCTTCGCAAGCGCGCGCCGAAGCGCTGGTCGAAGCCGCGCAGGCAGCCGGTCAGGTCGACGCCCATCTGAAGCTGCGCATCGTGTCCGGCCGCAACCACGCGGCGATGGTGCGCGAAGTCAGCTCGGACCCGCGCATCGATTGAACACGCCGCAGACAACCATCCACACCGAAAGCTCCCATGGAACGTCCCCGCATCCTCCACATGTTCACGCCCGGCCGCCAGATGAGTCCCTTCGACATCAACATGGCGGCGGATGCGGGTTATCAGATCATCGTGCCCTACTGCGAGGTGGACCTCGATCGCATCACTGCACTGACGCAGGACACCATTTTTTCGCGCGGGCCGAAGGGCGTCGCACGCACCGGCATCTTCATCGGCGGACGCGATGCGCAGCTGGCCGCCGACATGCTCGAGCGCGCGAGGACCTCGATGGTCAAGCCCTTCGTCGTCTCGCTGATGGCCGATCCGAGCGGCGCCTACACCACCGCCGCGGCCATGGTGGCCTGTGTCGAGGCCGCTTTGAAGCGCCACCAGCCCCAAGGTCTGGAAGGCCAGCGCGTGGTGATTCTGGGCGGCACGGGCCCGGTAGGCCGCGTGGCCGGCGTGATCGCCGCGCAGGCCGGCGCCGAGGTCTTTCTGTCCAGCCGCAACGGCATCGACGCGGCTGAGGAAGCCGCTCAGGAAACCGGGCGGCGCTTCGGCGTGACCTTGCACGGCCTGTCCGGCGGCGACCCGGCCGCGGTGCGCAGGTCCATCGCCGAGGCCGATGTGCTGCTGGCCTGCGCGGCGGCCGGCGTTCAGGTGGTATCGAACGAGGCGCTCGGCGTCGCCACCCGGCTCAAGGTCGCGGCCGACGTGAATGCCGTGCCGCCCGAAGGCATCGCCGGCGTCGGTGTGATGGACGACGCCAAGCCATTGGCCGGCACGCAGGCCGTCGGCATCGGCGCGCTGGCGGTGGGCAACGTCAAGTACCAGACGCAGCATCGTTTGCTGGTGCAGATGTGCGAGGCCGAGAAGGCGCAGGTGCTGAGCTTCCCCGAGGCCTTCGCGGTTGCCCGTGCCTTCCTGGCCGAGCAGGCCGGCAAGACGGCGTGAGGCGCGCTCGCGCGATGCGCACGCTCGCAGTCGCCGCAATCTCCGCGCGTGCCATGGCCGAGGCGGCAGCGCACGACGGCTTCGACGTGGTCGCGCTCGATCTGTTCGGTGACGTCGACACGCGTCGCGCCGCTTCGCGCTGGCTGCCGATCGGTGCGCCCGGAAGCCTGCACATCGATGCAGCGCGAGTCCTGGCCGCATTGCGCGAGCTGGCGCGCGAACGTGAAGGCGGGGGGCCGGTCGTGGGATGGGTGGCGGGCAGCGGTTTCGAGGGGGAGCCCGCGTTGCTCGAACAGGGCGCGGCCATACTGCCGCTGATCGGCACTGCAGCGGCCGCGGTGCGCCGCCTGCGCGATCCGGTGGTGTTCTTCGGCTTTCTCGCGGCCGAGCGCATGCCGCATCCGCAGGTGAGCTTCGAGCCTCCCGAGAATCCTGCAGGGTGGTTGATGAAGGATGCACATGGCTGCGGCGGCTGGCATGTTCGCCGCGCGCCCTGGCCGAAGGACGAGCGGCCCAGCGCGCACCGCTATTACCAGCGCGAGATGCCGGGGCTGCCGATGTCGGCCACCTTCATCGCCAATGGACGCGATGTCCATGTGCTCGGCTTCAACGAACTGAGCGTGCGCAGTTTCGGCGCGCGGCCTTTTGTTTTTTGCGGCGCGGTCGGCCCGGTCCCCGTAGCGGCCGACATGGCGCGCCGCGTCACGGCCATCGCGCTGGCGCTCACCGCGGAGTTCGAGCTCTGCGGCCTGTGCAGTCTCGATTTCATGCGCGACGGCGACGCCATCGGCGTGCTGGAAGTCAATCCGAGGCCGCCGGCGAGCATGAGCCTCTACCGTCGGCCGGCCGGCTCGCCGGGCCTGATGCAGGCGCACTTGCGAGCCTGCATGGACGGGGAGTTGCCGCCGGCAACGCCCTTGCCTGCGCAAGATGTCGAAGGCATGGAGATCGTGTTCGCGCCGCGAGCCCTGCAGCTGGACGCGCCGGCAGCGCAGCGGCTCGCCGCATGGCCCGGCATCCGCGACCTCCCCGATGCCGGCCAGCGCTTCGGCATCGACGACCCCGTGTGCACCCTGACGGCGAGCGCAAGCAGCGCCCAGCAGGTTCGCACGCGTTTGAACGAAGGCCGCGAGCGGCTGCTGCAATCACTGGAGACCTTGGCATGAGCAACACTTCCTCGCCGGCGGCGGCCGCGGGCCTGAGCGTCAACCTGTTGGCGCAGCCATTGGTCGAACGCCTGCTGGCCGATGCCGATGCGCTGGGCCTGCATGTGCGCCGCGACGACACCGGGGTCCACATCGTCGATGCCGGCATCGAGGCGCGCGGCAGCGTGGCTGCCGGGCTGCGGATCGGCGAGATCTGCATGGGTGGACTGGGGCATGTGCACCTGCGCAGCGGCGGCAGCGCCGAAGGCTGGCCGACCTGGCTCGACGTGCGCAGTTCGCAGCCGGTACTGGCATGCCTGGGCAGCCAGTACGCGGGCTGGAGCCTGTCGGCGACCAAGGAGGAGACCGGCGGCAAGAAGTTCTTCTCGCTCGGCTCCGGTCCGGCGCGCGCGCTGGCGGTCAAGGAAAAACTCTTCGCCGAGCTGGGCTACCGCGATCGCGCGGACTTCGGCGTGCTCGTGCTGGAAGTCGATCGCACGCCGCCGAAGATCGTGGTCGACAAGCTGCTGCGCGACTGCGACCTGCCCGCGCAGGCGCTGACGCTGATCCTCACGCCCACCACCAGTCTCGCGGGCACCACGCAGGTGGTGGCGCGCGTGCTCGAAGTGGCGCTGCACAAGGCGCACGAACTGGGCTATGCGCTGGCGGACATCGTCGATGGCGACGCCAGCGCTCCGCTGCCGTCGCCCAGCAGCGATGGCGTCGAGGCCATGGGGCGCACCAACGACGCGATCCTGTACGGCGGCCGCGTGCATCTGACGGTGCGCGGCGACGACGACGCGGCCCGCGCGCTGGCCCGTGCGCTGCCCTCGCGCAACTCGCGCGACTACGGGCGTTCGTTCGCGGAGATCTTCAAGGAGGTGGCGTACGACTTCTACAAGATCGATGGCGCGCTGTTCGCCCCGGCCGAGGTATGGGTCAGCAATCTCGACAGCGGCAACACCTGGCACGGCGGGGCGTCCGACATGGCGCTGCTGCAGCGCCTGTGGCTGCAGGAGGCCTGAAATGATGGATCGCATGCGCGGGGTGAGCCCATGACCATTCGCGTGGTCATCATGAGTGACGAAATCGGTTGGCACACGCGCCAGCTGCAAGCCGCGCTGCGCACGCGCGGTGCGGTAGGGCGCTGCGTCGACCTGGCGGCCTGCCAGATCGACACCACTGCGGCATGGCATGGCCTGGTCATTCCCGGCTACGGGCGCGAACTGCCCGACGCGGTCCTGGTCCGGGGCATTGCCGGCGGCAGTTTCGAGCAGGTCACGAAGCGCCTTGGCGTGCTGCACGCGCTGCGCGAGCTGGGCGTGCCGGTCTACAACGATGCCCGCGCGATCGAGCGTTCGGTGGACAAGTCGATGACCAGCCTGCTGCTGCATGCCGCGCGCATTCCGGCCCCCGCCACCTGGGCGACGGAATCGGCGGCCCAGGCCCGGCGCATTGCGATGCGCGAGACGGCTGCGGGCCATGCGCTGGTGCTCAAGCCCTTGTTCGGCTCGCAGGGCAAGGACCTGCAGCTGGTGGGCGAGGTCGACGGCGTGCATCACCCGATGCCCGACACCGACGCACGTTACGCGGGCTTGGCATATCTGCAGCGCTTCGTTCCGCCGGTGGCTGCGCCGGGCTTCGACTGGCGCGTGCTGGTGGTGGGCGGGCGCGCGCTGACCGCGATGCGGCGCGTGAGCGCGCACTGGGTCCACAACGTGGCCCAGGGTGCGCGCTGCGAGCCTGCCGAACTGGAGCAGCCGCTCGCGCAGCTGGCCGAACGCGCCGCGCTCGCGCTGGACATGGACTACGCGGGCGTGGACCTCATCGCAGCGGCGAGCGGGCCGCCGATCCAGGTGCTGGAAGTCAATGGCGTCGCTGCCTGGCAGGGGCTGCAGCGCGTGACGGCTTTCAACATCGCCGGGGCCATCGTCGACGACTTGCTGGACCGCAAGATGGCGCAGGCGCGCCGCCGCCTGGAGGAGGGCGTGGCTCCGGAGCGCCGCGCCTGATGAGCGCGCAGCAGGCGGCGATCGAAAGGGCCCGGGCCTGCTTCCTGCGGGCCTGCTGGCTCGACGTCGCGGTGCGCAAGCCGGGCAACGTCAGCCTCGTCTCTCCGGGGCACGGCATGGAGGCCTCGATGTTCATCGCCAGCGCGCAAGCGGCGGCGGGCGCGCTGTTCGAACCCGGCTTGCGTGTGGGCGGGCGCATCGAGCGCGCCGTGACCGCGACCTGGGCGGTCGCCGGATGCAACACCAACCTCGGCATCCTGCTGCTGTGCGCGCCGATCGCGCTGGCCATGGAGCGCCACCCCGGCGCCACGACCTGTGCGGCCTTGCATGCTGCGGTCGAGTCCGTGCTGGCCGCGCTCGACATCGATGATGCACGCGCGGCCTATCGCGCGATTGCGCGCGCGCGCCCCGGCGGCCTGGGAAACGCCCCGGCGGAGGATGTGCACGACGATCCGAGCATCGACCTGCGTGCTGCGATGGCGCTGGCTGCGGAGCGCGATCTCATCGCGCGGCAGTACCGCGACGGCTTTGCGGATCTGTTTGCACTGGCCTTCCAGGCGCCGGTCCACGGCATGACTTGCGGCGAAGGGCCGGTCGACGGCGAGGCGCCGCCCGATGCCGCCACTGTGGCTTCCGTCCAACGGCTTTACCTGGCTTGCCTGAGCGGCTTTGCGGATTCACACATTGTGCGAAATCACGGCGAGCGCGTGGCACAGACTGTCATGACGGCGGCGCAGGCCTGGCGTGAGCGCGAGCGCGCAGGCGCCGTGCTCGATGCCGAGCCCGACTTCGCCGGTTGGGATCTGTCACTGAAGGCCGCACGCATCAACCCGGGGACGAGCGCCGATTTCACGGTGGCGGCGCTGCTGCTTGCGGGCTGGATCGGCTCGTGCGCGACGCCCGCGCGCGAAGCAGCGAACGGATGGCACGGATCGTGATACCCATGACATTGCGCTGGTCATCCTGGCCGGTGTCGTAACGACCGTATCACCTTAGAGGAGACCCGAAACCATGGCAAAAATCGATCGACTGATGGTGGGCGAATCGCTCGTCGGCGAGGGCAATGAAGTCGCCCACATCGACCTGATCATCGGCCCGCGCGGCAGCGCCGCTGAAACCGCCTTCGCCCACGCGTTGACCAACAACAAGGATGGCTTTACCTCGCTGCTCGCTGTGGTGGCCCCCAACCTGCTAACCAAGCCGGCGACCGTGATGTTCAACAAAGTGACCATCAAGGGCGCCAAGCAGGCGGTGCAGATGTTCGGACCGGCGCAGCGCGGGGTGGCGCTGGCGGTGGTCGACAGCGTCGAGGATGGCACCATCCCCATGGCCGAGGCGGACAACCTGTTCCTGTGCGTCGGCGTATTCATCCATTGGCTCGCCGACGACGACAAGAAGATCCAGGACTACAACTACCAGGCGACGCGCGAGGCGATCCAGCGCGCCGTTTCGGGCTCGCCCACAGCCGCCGAAGTGGTGGACAAGAAGGGCACGACTGCGCATCCGTTCGCGGCGCACCTGTAGGCCACAAGCACTAACGAGAAGAAGCCGGCGCGTGAATCGGGCCGGCTTCTTTTCTTTCGCCTCGGAGCGAGGCGCGGCGCGCTCAGCGCTTGGCGGGCACCATGCCGCTGGCGAGAAACTTCAGCACCGTCGCGCTGTGAGCCGATCTCGACGTGCGGTACGTCGGCGCGTGGCGCTCGATCTGAACGCCGACCGATTGCACGTCGTCGAACTTGCGCGGCTTCACGACCTTGACGCGAACCCAGCTCGCGCGGAATTCGTCGATGAGAATGTCGGCGATGGCCTCGGCGAAAGCCTCGAGCAGTTGCAGCCGGTGTTCGATCAGGAGCCTGTGCAGGCGTTCGCGCACGACGCTGTAGTCGATCGTGTCGCCGATGCAGTCGGTGTCGCAGGCATGCGCGCGAGGCACGCCTGCGTACACGTCGATCAGGAGCGGCTGCGGGCGGTGCAGTTCGGACTCGTGGATGCCGATCACCGTCTCGCCATTGAAGCCCTCGATGAAGATCAGGTCCATCGGTGCCGTCGCATCGGCGGTGTCGGAGACCTGGGAGACATTGGAAGGGTGGTCGATGGAGGGACGCAGGCTGGTGTTCAAGTGATGTCTCCAGGTGAATTCGAATGTGTTTGAAAGTGTGTCCGCTGGCGAGTCAAGCCCCCCATGCGGGATTCATCAACGCAAAATGCAGGCCAGTGAACGGACCTGCTCCGGCGCTGCCCCGGCTCGGTGTTTCACCGGGTGCGCGGCATGCCGGCAAGCACAACAATGAGCCAACCAAGGAGACACGATGGAACGCGCCGGAGAACTCCAATGACATTGATGCCGCGGCAAGGTGATCGACACGCCGACCGTGTGCTCGATGTCGTGAGACGTGGATTTCACGAGGAGGGCAACGATCTGGTCACGCGCTCGTGGAGCCGCTGCCTGAATCAGTACCAGCTCGACCCAGGGCGCGCGCGCGAACCGGTGGTGATTGAGTCTGCGGCCTTGCAAAGCCGGCGCAACCAGCATGCCGACGTGATCGAATGCGCACGCTACGAGATGACCACGCTCTATCAGCAGCTCGCGGACCCCGAGTCCGCCGTGGTGCTGACCGATACCGACGGCGTGATCGTGCACATGGTGTCTTCGCCCGAGTTCGCTGCCGAGGTCGAGCCGATGGGCCTGCATGCCGGCGGCATGTGGGGCGAAGCCGAAGCCGGCACCAACGGCATGGGCACCTGCCTCGCGGCCGCGCATCCGATCTCCGTGCGGCGGGAAGAGCATTTCTTCAGCCAGTTCACGCAGCTGACCTGTTCGGCGGTGCCGGTGCTCGATCCGACCGGCGAGATCATCGCGGTGCTCGACGTGACCAGCCGCTCCAGCCTGATGCAGCAGCATGTGCTGGTCCTGCTGGGCATGACGGCGCGCATGATCGAGAACCGGCTCATCGACAAGCGTTTCTCGAATGCGCATCCGCTGCATTTCCACAGCCGGCCCGAATTCGTCTACACGCTGCACGAGGGCAAGCTCGCGGTCGGAGAGGATGGGCGCATCCTTGCGGCCAACCGCAGCGCCTTGTTCCAGCTCGGCCTGCAATCGATGGACGAGATTCGTTCCCAGCGCATCGATGACCTGTTCCAGACCTCGCTCGAAGACATCCTGCAGCGCAGCCTGTCCTCCTCCTTCCACCCGGTCGTGGCCTACCGCGCCAAGGCGGCGCTGCGCTTCTTCGCGGTGGCGCGCCGGCCGGCGTCGGACGCTTCCACGCCCGCGCGTGCGCGTGTGGCGGGCATGGGCATCGTGGCACTGGACGAGGCGCAGGGCGAAGGCTTTCGCGTGCCGTCGCGAGTGTCTGCCGGGCGTGGCGCGCCGATCATCCGCACCTTCAAGGACGCGCGGCTCGTGGCCCATCTGGACACCGCGCGGCGCGTGGTAGCGCGCCGCACCCCGGTGCTGTTGTGCGGCGAGACCGGTTCCGGCAAGGAGGTCTTCGCGCGAGCGATCCACGAGACCAGTCCGCATGCCGAGGGCGCCTTCGTCGCCGTCAACTGCGCAAGCCTGCCCGAAACCTTGATCGAATCCGAGCTCTTCGGCTACAAGGCCGGCGCCTTCACCGGCGCGCAGCGCAGCGGACGACGCGGCAAGATCCTGCAGGCCGATGGCGGCACGCTGTTTCTCGACGAGATCGCCGACATGCCGCTGGAGTTGCAGGCCCGCCTGCTGCGTGTGCTCGACGAGCGCCAGGTGACGCCGCTCGGCACCGAGGAAACCCATCCTGTGGACTTCCAGCTCGTGAGCGCGAGCCATCGCCATTTGCCGAGCCTGGTGCGCGAAGGCCGATTCCGTGAGGACCTCTATTACCGGCTGGCCGGCATCGAGCTGGACCTGCCGCCCTTGCGCGACCGCAGCGACAAGCGCGAGCTGATCCAGGCCGTGCTGGCGGACGAAGGCGGCAGTGCGTGCAGGCTGGGCGAAGAGGCCGAGCGCCTGCTGATGGCCCATCCATGGCCCGGCAACCTGCGGCAGCTGCGCCACGTGCTGCGCACCGCGGCCGCGCTGGCCGACGGCAAGACCATCACGAGGGAGCACCTGCCTTCGCTCGCGGCGAGGCAGGCGCCGTCGTCCCTGCACGCCCATGCTGCGCTGCCCGCCGTCGCCGAGGCGATGGATGCCGAGGCGAACACGGCATCTGCCGACGCTGCGCCCGCGGTCAAACTCAACCCGATTCAGGCCAACGAGCGGCAGGTACTGTTGCAGATGCTGGAGCAGCATCGTTGGAACGTGAGCAACGTCGCCAAGGCGCTCGATGTCAGCCGCAACACCTTGTACCGAAAACTCCACAAGCTCCACATCGAGATCTCCCCGCCGGACTGAGTCCGCGCATCCATCGGCCATGGCCAATCTGGGGCGCTCCGATGCGGTCGCCATCGACCCGCGCGGCGCCGGCCTGGCTCTCGAAGCCGGCGAGCCGCAGCTGCCTGCAGCGCCGCCGCGTTCGCGCCTGGCCTGGTGCATCACCGGCTCCGGTCATTTCCTCGAGGAGTCGCTCGCGCTCGCGGCGCGGCTGCCGGCGGTGGACCTGTTCCTCTCGGCCGCTGCCGAGGAAGTGCTGCCGATCTACAAGCTGCACATCGAGACGCTGAAACCGCGCTTTCGCGTGTTCCGCGACAAGACGGCCAGCGGCGTGCCGGTGGGCATGCTCTACGACGACATCTATCACACCGTCGTGGTCGCGCCGGCGACCAGCAACACGGTGGCCAAGTGCGCGTTCGGCATCAGCGATACGCTGCCGACCAACATGTTCGCCCAGGCCGGCAAGCTCGGCATCCCTGGCATCGTGTTTGCATGCGATACGGAACCGGTGGTGGTCACCAAGTCGCCGCACGACTGGGTGACGCTGCGCCCGCGGCGCATCGAACTGGACAACGTGGAGCGGCTGCGCGGCATCGACTTCTGCCGGGTGGTCTCTTCACCGGCCGAACTTGAAGCCGTGCTCGATGCACGACTGAAGGAACTCTCTCTCGCATGGAACACATCGTCTTCCTGACCGGGCGCCTCGCCCAAGCCAGCCTCACGCGGGTGCTGGCCGGCATCGAGGCGGCCCCGTTCACATGGGAAGTGCGAGAGATCGGGCTGCAGGTGGCGGCGCTCATGACGACCGACCTGATCCGCCGCCGCGTGGCGACGCCCGTGTTGAGCGAAGGCGAAGGCGAGAAGCGGCGTGCCGATCGCATCATCGTGCCGGGCCGCTGCCGTGGCGATGTCGAGGCCTTGAGTCTTCATTACGGCGTTCCGGTGGAGCGCGGTCCGCAGGAGTTGAAGGACTTGCCGCGCCACTTCAACCGGGCTGCGCAGCACATCGACCTGAACGAGTACCAGGTTGCGATCTTCGCCGAGATCGTCGATGCGCCGCGGCTGTCGGTGGCGCAGATCATCGAGCGGGCGCAGCGGTTGGCTGCAGACGGCGCCAATGTCATCGACCTCGGTTGCCTGCCCGAGACGCGCTTCGATCATCTGGCCGAGAGCGTGCAGGCGCTGAAGGCCGCCGGCTTCCAGGTCAGCGTCGATTCGAGCGATTCACAGGAACTGCTGCGCGGCGGCAAGGCCGGCGCCGACTATCTGCTGAGCCTCACGCTGGACAGCCTGTGGATCGCCGACGAGGTCGCCGCGACGCCGGTGCTGATCCCGCGCGTTCCTGCCGACGAGGAGTCGCTGTACGAAGCGGTGGTGCAGATGCAGCGCCGCGGGCGCGCCTTCCTGGCGGATTCGATCCTCGATCCGATACCGTTCGGGCTGACCGCCTCGATCGTGCGCTACCACCGGCTGCGCGCGCGTTTTCCCGACGCGCCGATCATGCTCGGCGTCGGCAACCTGACCGAGCTCACCGAGGCCGACACGAGCGGCATCAATGCCGTGCTGTTCGGCATCGCCGCCGAACTGAACGTTGCCGCTGTCCTGACGACCCAGGTCAGTCAGCATGCGCGCCGCGCGGTGTGCGAGGCCGACTGGGCGCGCCGCATCATGCATGCGGCGGCTCAGCACGGCACCTTGCCCAAGGGCATGAGCGACGCGCTGATGACGGTGCACGCCAAGCATCCGTTTCCCGACACGCCGGAAGAAATCGGCGAGATCGCCGCGCAGGTGCGCGACCCGAACTTCCGCGTGCAGATCTCGCCCCTCGGCCTGCACGTGTACAACCGCGACGGCATGCGCCTGGGGCAGGGCGCCTTCGAACTCTGGCCGCAGCTCAAGCTGGAAGACGATGCGGACCATGCCTTCTACATGGGTGTCGAGCTGGCGCGCGCGGAGATCGCCTGGCAGCTGGGCAAGCGCTACGTGCAGGACCAGCCGCTGGACTGGGGCTGCGCCGCGCCGCGGGCCACCGAAGACCTGGCGCGCTGGTGCGCGCCGGGAAGCACCATGAAGGCGCCGACAAACAATGCGGCCGAGCCCGGGCCATGAGCACTCCCATGAACGACCAGATCTTCGAAGCCGTGGTGACTACCGTGGCGCCCGGCGGGCTGGCGCATGTGGCGCCGATGGGAGTTCGGTACCAGGAAGGCGGCATCGTGCTGATGCCGTTCAAGCCCTCCACCACGCACGACAACATCGTGGCCACCGGCCGTGCGGTACTCAACATCGTGTGCGACACCCGCGTGTTCGCCGGCTGCGTGACCGGCCGCAAGCTCTGGCCCACGCATGCGGCCGACCGCATCGACGGCGTGCGGCTGGCCTGTGCGCTGCGCCACGTCGAACTGGAGCTGGCCGAGCGCTGCGACGACGCGCAGCGGCCGGTGTTGCGCATGATGTCCGTGCACGAGGCCACGCACGCACCCTTCGCCGGCTTCAACCGCGCCCAGGCCGCGGTGATTGAAGGGGCCGTGCTGGTCAGTCGCCTGCATATGCTGGCACCCGAGAAAGTGGAAACCGAAATGAGCTATCTGCAGATCGCGATCGACAAGACTGCCGGACCCGAGGAGCGCGAAGCGTGGGAATGGCTGCGCGCCGCGGTCGCGCAGCACCATGCCCGCGCGCAGGAGCGGACATCATGACGCGCATGCTCGTGAGTGTCCGCAGCGTGCAGGAGGCCCTGCTCGCGGCACGCGGCGGGGCCGACTTCATCGACCTGAAGGAGCCCGGCGAGGGCGCATTGGGCGGCTTGCCGGTGGCGACGATCGCCGCCATCGTGAGTGCATTGCGAGCGCACGACATCGCACGGCCCGTGAGCGCGACCATCGGCGACCTGCCGATGCACGCGCTGCCTCGCATCCGCGCTCAGGTCGAGGCCGTCGGCGCCTGCGGCGTCGACTACGTCAAGGTCGGCATCGAGCGGGGGCCGGAGGCGTTCGCCGTGCTCGACGCGCTGGCGGCCTGCGACTGGCCGGTGGTGCCGGTCTTCGTTGCCGACCGCGGCCTGGATGCTGCGCTGGTCGCGCATGCCTGTGGGCTCGAGTTTCCGGCGCTCATGGCCGACACCGCCGACAAGCAGGCCGGCAGCCTGTTCGATGCGGTCCCGATGGCGGACCTGCGCCACTTTCTGGCGCTGGTGCGCGCCTCGGGCCGGCTGGTCGGGCTGGCGGGCGCGCTGCGCACGACGCATATTCCCTTGCTGCAGGCGCTGGCGCCCGATTTCGCGGGCTTTCGCAGTGCCGTTTGCGTTGGCGACCGCAAGACGGCGCTGTGCCCGCAGCGGCTGGCGGCGCTGGCCGCGCTGCTGCACGGGCAGGCCGTCGACGAGCCCATGCCCGCTTGATCTTCTCCTGCGCCGGCGCTCAGCGCGCAGCGTAGGTGGCTTCGCCCAGCAGCAGCGCGCGCATGGTCGCCACCTGGCTCTTGTGAAGCAAGGTGATCGGGAAGGCTGCGTCGTCGGACAGCTCGGCAAATTGCGGGTCGACCACACCGGTATCACCCAGCTCGGCCAGTGTCAGCCCCGGGTCGATGGCGCAGGACTTGACCATCACCAGCTGCTCGGCGTTGAGGTGCTTCGCCAGGTCCAGCGCGATGGTGTCGGAGGTGGCGTCCCAACCGGTGCGTGCGTCCGGCTGGTCGCGCCGCAGCTCGAGGGGCAGCCACAGCGCGGTCTTTCCCTGGTGCAGCAGATCGGGGATGTCGGTCCTGCGCGCGGCCAGTTGCAGTGTGGGATTCAGCGCGTGCAACTGGTAGGCGGTCTGCGCCATCGCCAGCACCGCCATGTTGTGGGCGGCCAGGTCATCGAACTGCCAGTGCGCCTGGACGCGTCGCACTTCGTCGGCGAAGCTGCCGCCGCCGCAGACGATCGTCACGCGGCCGCCGCCGATCTGCGTGAGCAGATCCAGCCACTCCAGCAGCACCGGGTCGGCACAGAGGCTGCCGCCGATCTTGACGACCCACATCAGTCGTGCTCCCGTTCGAACAGCGCCGCCACCGCGACACTCGGAGCGCACACTTGCGCCCAGCCCGCGGTGCCCGCCGCCGCCTGGCGGGCCACCTTGGCTACATCGCTGCCATAGGCGGCGAGCCGTCGCGGGGCCGCTTCGGCGGCTGCGGCTGCGAGCTCGGGCACCAGGAAGGCGCCGCAGCCCGCGCTGACGATCACGGCTTCACGGGAGAGCGCATGCGCGGCCAGCACGCGGCGCAACTGCGCGGCCAGTGCTTCGAGCTGAGCGCTGCGCCAAGCCCGTGCCAGATCGAGCCATTCATCGGCGGCAGCATCGCGTTCGTCCAGTCCCACCATGCGTGCGAGACGCTGGCGCGTCGCCGGCAGGCTCTTGGCGGCGTTGTCGGCGCTCGGGTGCAGGTCGTGCGCCGGATCCAGCTCGCCGCTGAGCCGGTAGACGTCGGCGGTCGTGGCGAAGAATTCGTTCATCACATGGCGCGCATGGCCGCGCCATGTGATGCGCTGGGTCAGTGCGCACAGGGGTGTGCGCACCACGCCGTGGTAGGCCAGCTCGCCGCTCACCAGGCGTTCGGCGTCGCTGCGGCTCGCGGTCAGCACGCGCGCGTTGCCGAACGCGATCAGGTCGGTGGTCGTGCTGCCGATGTCGACCAGCACGCCCTCCGGCAGCGTGAGCGCGGCATGCCGCGCCGTCGCGAGCCAGTTGGCCGAGGCAACGCACTCCCATTGCCTGGCAACCTCCGCGGCGGCGCACCAGCCGGCATCGCCGGCAAAGAAATGCAGCGCGCTCGGCGGAACCGGCAGCGCGGCCGCCAGCGTGGCGGCAATGCTTCGAACGCCGTCCTCGCGGTCGGGGAACAGATCGACCATCTCGCCCGTCATGGTCACGGCATGCTGCGCGGCCTCGAGCGCGGGCCAGCGCGTGCGCGCGGCTTGCAATGCGCGCACCAGATGGTCCAGGCCCTGCCAGAGAGGGCACCCCCATTGCGCCACGTCGACGACCTCGCCGCCTTGCAGCAGGCAGGCCTTGACGTGTGCGCCGCCGATGTCCCACCCGATGGTGGTGCGTTCAGACGTGGGCACGCGCAAGTTCCCGATCCTGGGTGTCGCCGTGCAAGCGGCTCGCCACCAGTTCAGCCGCCAGGTTGCGGCCCAGGGCCGCCGAGAGCCCGACATAGGCGCAGGTGACGCGTGGATTGACCTCGATCACCACCGGCCCGCGCTGCGGATGCCAGACCAGGTCGATGCCGGCGAAACCGCGCAGGCCCGGGATGGCGCGCGCCACCTGCATGGCCAAGGTGGCCAGGGGTCGCGTGCGCGGATCGTCGCGGCCCAGCGCATCGACCGTCACGCCTTCAAAGGAAAGTCTGCCTTGCGCATCGAGCGCGATGCGCTGGCGGTTGACGCTCAGCATCTCGGCATTCTGCTCTGTGCACAGCAGCGACAGGCTCAGGGCCTCGCCTTCGACCCAGGGCTCGAGCGTGACGGCCGCGCCGGCCTGCGCGCGCCGGGCCTGGTCCTCGAGCGCAGCCGCGCGGCGGGTGTGCACGTGGGTGGCCACGCCGCCCGCGCCGTCGTCGGGCTTGACCACCCAGCGCTCGATCTCGGGCGCATGCTCGAAGGCCAGTGGTGTCGTCACGCCGTGCGCGGCCAGGTGCACGAGCGTGGCGTGTTTGCCGGCGGTGAGTTCGATGGCTTCGGCGCTGCAGCCCAGCCAGCGCGCATCGCCCACGATGCGCTGGAAGCGCGCCAGCAGGCCGTCCGTCTCGGGCGCGACCAGCCAGACCATGTCGTGCAGCGCACTCTGCCGCGCCACGAAGGCGAAGGCCGATTCGCCCGCGAGCGGACGCAGCGGCGCGGCGCGGGCGGGCAGGGTGTTCACGGGGACGCAGGTGGCCGCCGACACGGAACAATCGCGAACGCGCATCAGGTCTGCGACCATGGCATCGCGCATCGACAGCCCCAGCGGCAGCAGCTCGTCGGCCGCCGCGTCATCGCCGTAGTCGGTCCAGCCTCCGCCGCTGAGATACTCGTAAACAAACACGCGTGTCGTCATTTCCATCCTCCTTCCGGGTGCTTACCCATGATCTCCGAATTGAACCTGATCCCCGTCATCGACCTGCTGCAAGGCCAGGTGGTGCGTGCCGTGCGCGGCGACCGGCAAGCGTACCGGCCGATCGTGTCGGCGCTGTGCGCCAGCAGCGATCCGGTGACGGTGGCGCGCATCCTGTGCGATCACTGTGCGGCGCGGCAGTTGTACGTGGCCGACCTCGATGCCTTGCAGGGCCGGGCCACGCAGATTGCGGTGCTGGTCGATCTGCTGCAGGCGCTGCCCGAGATCGAGCTCTGGCTGGACGCGGGCTTGGCGGATGCATCGGCCGGCCACGCATTGCGCCGCCAGGTGGCACCGTTCGCCTCGCGCATCGTGTTCGTGTATGGCAGCGAATCCCTGCGTTCGCGCGAGGCGCTGGCGCGCTGCTTCGGCAACGGCGCCGGTGAAGACGAAGTCCGGGCCGCGCTGTCGCTGGACCGGCGCGACGGCCAGCGCCTCGACGCCGCCGGCTGCTGGGACGCGGTGGAGTTGTGGCCGCAGCGGCTGATCGTGATGACGCTCGAGCGCGTCGGCTCCGGCGCCGGGCCGGACCTGGAGACCTTGCAGGAGGTGCGCCGCCTGGCGCCGCGCGCCATGCTGATCGGTGCAGGCGGCATCCGCAGCGAGGACGACCTGGCGCGCGCCAGCGCGGCGGGCGCCGATGCCTGGCTCGTGGCCAGCGCGCTGCACGACCTGCAGCTGCCGCGGATGCGGCGCTGAACCGAGGACGCCCGGTGGGAGGAAGGTTCGAGGGCATGCCATCAGCGCCCTGCACACACGAACCGTGCCATCCCGCGAGCGGCTCGCGCGCCCTGCCATCGGCGCTTGCCGGCGCGCATTGACCGCCCGAAAGCGCAACACTCTGTCTCATAACGCGTGTGTCAGCCGGGCTTCGGCCAGGCACGGCTCGCCTGGCGGGTGAATGGCACGTGCTTTGCGTGGTTGCCTGCCCATGACTCCAGTCGACGCAAGCGCGCAGCCCGGCCAAGCCCCGTGGACCTGTCCTTTCTGCCCTTTGTTGTGCGACAGCTTCGGCGTGGAGCTCGGGCCGCCCGGCACGCCGCCCAGGCTGACCGGCAGCGAGTGCCCGCGCGCGCGCAGTGCGCTGGCCGCATTCGGCGGCGCGGCCGCAACCGAGCGGCCGCGGGTCGACGGCCGCGACTGCGATCTCGATACCGCGCTGGCCGCCGCCGCATCCTTGCTCGCGGCCAGCCGCCAGCCCTTGTTCGGCGGCCTCGGCACCGACGTCGCGGGCGCCCGGGCACTCTATGCGCTGGCCTGCGAAACGGGTGCCATCTGCGACCCGGCCCGCGGACCGGCGCTGATGCACGGCCTGCGCGCGCTGCAGGATCGCGGCGGCTTCTCGACCACGCTGGCCGAAGTGAGGACCCGGGCCGACCTCATCGTCTGCATGACCGGAGAGCCCACGCCGCGCTATCCGGAATTCTTCCGCCGCTGCGGCGTGGGCGGGCCGGAGGGCGCGCGCACCGAGATCCTGCCGCTGCACGGCGATCTGTTCGACACCGTGGCGCTGCTCGCGGCGCTCGTGGCCGGCCGTCTCGCTGCGGACGATGCGCGCGTGCCGGCCGACCTCGCAGCACTGTCGGAGCGTCTGCATGCCGCCCGCTATGCGGTGCTGGTGTACGAGCCCGGATGCCTGCCCGCCCACGGCGCGCTGATCGTCGAAGGCATCCAGCGCATCGTCGCCACACTCAACCGCAGCACGCGCGCGGCCTCGCTGTCGCTGGGCGGCGACGACGGCGCCGCGACCGTGAACCAGGTGTTCGCCTGGCTGTCCGGCCTGCCTTTGCGCTCGCGTGCCGGGCCTGCGGGACTCGAGCATGAGCCGCTGTGCTTCGATGCGGAGCGCTTGCTGGCCGATGGCGCGGTGGACACGCTGCTGTGGGTGTCGAGCTTCGGCCCCGAACCCGGGCCGCCGCCGGTGGACCTGCCGCGCATCGTCCTGGGCCATCCGCAGATGCGGCTGCAGCAGGAAGCGATGCCTGCCCGCGAGCTGGTGTTCATCCCCGTGTCGACGCCGGGCATCGGGTCCGGCGGCCATCTCTTCCGCACCGACGGCTCGGTCCTGCTGCCGTTGCGGCCGCTGTACGACGACGGGCTGCCCAGCGTGAGCGACGTCGTCCGGCGCCTGACCCAGTCGGTACAGGCACTGAGGCGAGGGCTTGCGCAATGACGACCCTTTGCCTGCGCGGCGGCCGCGTCATCGATCCGGCGAACGGGTGTGACGAGGTGCGCGATCTTCATGTGCGCGAGGGCCGCATCGTCGAGCCGGCGCCGCATGGCGCCGCGACCGAGGACATCGACGCGAGCGGCTGCATCGTGATGGCCGGCGGCATCGACATGCACACCCACATCGGCGGCGGCAAGGTCAATCTCGCGCGCATGCTGATGCCGGAAGACCATCGGGCCAACGCCAACCCTCTTGCGCTGCCCGACAACGCGCTCGAGATGGCCTCCTGCGGCACCTGCACGCCCGGCACGCTGGCCACCGGCTACCGCTACGTCGAGATGGGCTACACGGCCGCCTTCGAGCCAGCCATGATGGCCTGCAATGCGCGCCATACGCACATGGAAATGGGCGACACGCCGATCCTCGACCATGGCGCCTACGTGATGCTCGGCAACGACGAGCTGTTCCTGCGCATGCTGGCCGAGCGCTGGGATTTCGAGCGCATCCGCGACTACGCCGGCTGGACCATCAACGCCAGCAAGGCGATGGGCGTGAAGGTGGTGAACCCCGGCGGCATCTCGGCCTTCAAGTTCAACCAGCGCAAGCTCGACGTCGACGAGAACCACGTGCACTGGCAGATCACGCCCAGGCAGGTGGTGCACACGCTGGCGCGCGCACTGCGCGAGCTGGGGGTGCCGCATCCACTGCACATCCACGGCAGCAACCTCGGGGTGGCCGGCAATATCCAGTCCACGCTGGACACCATCGCCGCGCTGGAGGGCTTGCCCGGACACCTGACGCACATCCAGTTCCATGCCTATGGCACCGAGGGGCCGAAGAAGTTCTCCTCGGCCGCCCTGCAACTCGCGGAGGCGGTGAACGCGCACAAGAACGTCAGCATCGACGTCGGGCAGATCATGTTCGGGCAGACCGTCACGGCCTCCGGCGACACCATGCGGCAGCACGCGCAGTCGGGCCTGGCCGATCCACGCAAATGGATCGGTGCCGACATCGAATGCGAGGCAGGCTGTGGCGTAGTGCCCTTCCGGTATCGAGAGCAGAGCTACGTGAATGCGCTGCAGTGGGTGATCGGGCTGGAGATCTTCCTGCTGGTCGACGACCCATGGCGCGTGGTGCTGACCACCGACCATCCCAACGGCGGCCCGTTCACCAGCTATCCGCACCTGATCCGCCTGCTGATGGACCGCAGCTTTCGGGAGGAGCAACTGGCCAAGCTGCATCCCGAGGTGGCTGCGCACGCCGCGCTGCGCTCGATCACGCGCGAGTTGTCGCTCTACGAGATTGCGATCATGACGCGCGCCGGTCCCGCCCGCCTGCTGGGCCTGCGCGACCGCGGCCACCTGGGCGCGGGCGCGGCAGCCGACATCGCGGTGTACCGCGAGGACGGCAACCGCGAGGCCATGTTCGCGACGCCCGCGTACGTGTTCAAGGACGGCGTCCTGGTATCGCGCGCCGGCCGCGTGACGGCGGTGCCCGTGGGCGGCACCCACTTCGTCGCGCCGGAGTACGACCGCGGCATCGAGCAACGGCTGCGCCGGCACCTCGCCGCGCAAGGGTCGGTCAACTTCGATCACCTCGCGATCGGCCACGACGAACTGTGCCAGTGCTGCCGCGGTGGGCGCCTGTTGCCGGCGGCCTGTTTCGAGGGGACCTCATGATCGTCAACGGCGTCGCGATCGACGACGGCTTCGCCGAGGCATTCCCGATGAAGGCCACGCGCATCGTCATCACGGCGCACAACCCCGTCTGGGCGCGCCACGCGGCGGTGTCGGCCACCGGCTTCGCGACTTCGGTGATCGCCTGCGGCTGCGAAGCCGGCATCGAGCGCGAACTGGCGCCCGAGGAAACGCCCGATGGCCGGCCGGGCATTGCGGTGCTGATCTTCTCGATGTCGGGCAAGGAGCTGGCGAAGCAGATCGAACGCCGTGTCGGCCAATGTGTGCTGACCTGCCCGACGACGGCGGTGTTCGCCGGCATCGCGGAGGGCGAAGCCGTGGCCCTGGGCAAGAACCTGCGCTTCTTCGGTGACGGCTGGCAGACCAGCAAGGTGATCGCCGGTGTTCGCTACTGGCGCGTGCCGGTGATGGACGGCGAGTTCGTCGCGCAGGAAACCACGGCGGTGGTCAAGGCCGTCGGCGGCGGCAACCTGCTGCTGCTGGCGCGCGATACCGATGCGGCCTTGGCCGTGGCCGAGGCCGCGGTGGCGGCGATGAAGCAGCTGCCCAACGTCATCATGCCCTTCCCCGGCGGCGTGGTGCGCTCGGGCTCCAAGGTTGGCAGCAAGTACCCGGCGCTCAGCGCGTCGACCAACGACGCCTTTTGCCCCACCTTGGTAGGTTTGGTGGCGCATAGCGAATTGGCGCACGGCGGGCCGGCGCAGCAGATCGGTTGCGTGATGGAGATCGTGATCGATGGCCTGACGGAGGCCGACGTGGGCGCGGCCATGCGCGTGGGCATGGAGGCCGCCGTGGCGATCGGACAGCCCGGCGGACTGCTGCGCATTTCCGCCGGCAACTACGGCGGCAAGCTGGGTCCGTTCCACTTCCATCTGCGCAGGCTGCTCGCCGCGGGAGATGACCAATGAGCGGGTGGCATTTCAGGCTGCGGCAGGCGCCTGCGCTGCGCGTCGATCTACGCGGCATCACGCCGGCCATGCTTGCAGGGCTCCCGATCGAGCAGGTCGAGCGGCTGCCGGTCGGCCATGGCAACACGACGCTGGCGCTGGCGGAACTCTTCGACATCGCGCCGCGCGAGGAGGGCGTGCTGCATTTCGAAGGCAGTCTCGAACGCTTCGACCGCATCGGCTGGCAGATGGACAGCGGCCGCATTCGCGTCGAGGGCCATGCCGGCGACTATGCGGGCGGCTGCATGCGCGCGGGCGAGCTGCAGATCGAGGGCCGCGCAGGCCTGCTGGCTGCTTGCGAAATGGCGGGCGGCACGCTCACCGTCGAGGGCGATGTCGGCGACTTCGCCGCCAGCACCTTGCCCGGCAGCATGGACGGCATGCGCGGCGGCACCTTTATCGTCCGCGGCAATGCGGGCGAGCGCTTCGGCGACCGCATGCGGCGCGGCACCGCCCTGGTCCATGGCGACGTGGGGGCTTTCCTCGGTTCGCGCATGGTCGCGGGCACCATCGCCGTGGGTGGCCGTGTCGGCGTCCATGCGGGCCATGGCATGCGTCGCGGCAGCGTGGTGTTTGCGGGGCCCGGCGCGGCCGTGCCGATCGGCGTCGAGACGATGCCGACCTTCGTGGCGAATCGCGCCGCGACCCCCGTGTTCTGGGCTTTGCTGGCGCGCGATCTGGCGCGCCATGGCGGAGCTTTCGGCGAACTGCCAGCGCGCCGCATCGAGCGCCATCTGGGCGATCTCGCAGCCGATGGCAAGGGCGAGCTGATCTACGTGAACCCGTGACCCACGGCTCTTCTAACATCTGGAGTTTCTGTGACGCATCCCCATCTCTTCCACGCCGGCGAGGCCACCGTGCTCGCCAAGGACGGCCAGTTCACCGATGCCATGCCGGAGATCCTGATCGGCCTTGTCGACGGGCCGGTGGGCGCCGCCTTCGCCGGCATGATGGCGCAGAGCAAGGGCCACACGGCGATGTTCGCGATCCGCGCCTGCAACCAGCTCGTGCGACCGGCGACCATCATGGTGCCCAAGGTCACGCTCAAGGATTCGGCCAACATCGAGCTCTTCGGCGGAGTGGTGCAGAGCGCGACCGCTGACGCGGTGGTCGATTGCCTGATCGAGGGCATCATTCCCAAGGACCTGGCCAACGAGCTGTGCATCATCAGCCTGGTGTGGATCGATCCGCGATGCGCCAGGGACGACAATCTCGACAAGAAAGACATGTACCGCACCAACTACGAGGCCACCAAGCTCGCGATCCGGCGCGCGTTGAACAACGAGCCCACCGTGGACGAACTGATCGCCAACCGCCACCGGATCAAGCACGACATGGACGACTGGAGCTGAATGCCTAGGGACTGTCTCAGCTTCGCGCTGCTCGACGACTGCGCCTCGACGCGCGAGCGGCCGACCAGCCGGCTGTACACCGGCTATGTCCGCCAGCACCGGTGCACCGACCCGGCGAGTCTCGACACCGTGTGGGACCAGGTCGATGCCGATCTGCGGCAGGGCCTGCACGCGGTCCTTCTGGCCGATTACGAGTGGGGTGCCAAGCTGCTGCATGCCGGGCAGGCGCGGCTCGCATCGGAAGATGCTTCGGCGCTGCGGGTGCTGATGTTTCGCCAATGCGCGAGGCTCTCGGCCGACGATGTCGCCACCTGGCTCGCGGAGCGCGAACAGAGCGAATCGTCCGAAGCCGGCGAGCCGCATGCAGCCGGCGTGATGGAGCTCGTGTCCAGCATAGACGAGGCCGCCTTCACCGATGCCATCGCGCGCATTCACGCCGCCATCCGGGCGGGCGAGACCTACCAGGTCAACTTCACCTACCGCCTGCAAGGCAGAAGCTACGGTTCGCCCGTGAGCCTGTACCGGCGGCTGCGCGCGCGCCAGCCCGTGGCCTACGGCGCGCTGATCGCCTTGCCGCAGAGCGAGAAGGAGGGGGAGGGGGAGGGCGATGTCACGCACGTGCTCTCGTGCTCGCCCGAACTCTTCCTGCGCCACGACGCCGGCGTGCTGACAGCGCGTCCGATGAAAGGCACGGCGGCGCGCGGCGGCGCGCCCGAGGGCGACAGCGAGATGGCGCGCCTGCTGTCGGTGGACCCCAAGAACCGCGCCGAGAACGTGATGATCGTCGACCTGCTGCGCAACGACATCGGCCGCGTGGCGCGCATCGGTTCGGTGAAGGTGCCGGCGCTGTTCGCCGTCGAACCCTACGCCACGGTGTTCCAGATGACCTCGACCGTGCAGGCGAGGCTGCGCGCCGAGGTCGGCATGCCCGAGCTGCTGCGCGCGGTGTTTCCCTGCGGTTCCATCACCGGCGCACCCAAGCACCGCACGATGGAATGGATCGCCGCACTGGAGAGCACGCCGCGCGGGCTCTACTGCGGCGCCATCGGCTGGGTCGATGCGCCGGCGCACGGCGCGCGCATCGGCGACTTCTGCCTGTCGGTGGCGATCCGCACCCTGACGCTCGGCGCCGAGGCCGGGCAGTCGCGGCCGCTGCGGCTGGGCATCGGCGCCGGCATCGTGCAGGACAGCCGCGCTGCCGACGAGTTCGAAGAGTGCCGGCTCAAGGCCCGCTTTCTCACCGGCCTCGACCCCGGCTTCGAGCTGTTCGAGACCATGCATGCCACCCCAGAAGGCATCCGGCACCTGGAGCGACACTTGGCGCGGCTGGCGCGCAGCGCCCGCTCCTTGGGCTTCGCCTTCGACCGCGACGCATCGCTCGTGGCCTTGCGCGACGCGCTGCCGGCACTCGCGCCGCGGCAGCCCTCGCGCCTGCGCCTGGCGCTGGCGCATGACGGGCGGCTTCGTCTCACGCACGCACCGCTGGCGCCCCTGGCCGGCGGCGCGGTGAAGCTGCTGATCGCCGACGAGCGATTGCCCGATGCGAACCCGTTGGCTGCGCACAAGACCACATTGCGCCGGCACTACGACGCCGGCGTGCGTGCCGCAGAAAGCGCCGGCGCCTTCGACAGCCTGTTCTTCACGGCCGACGGCCGGCTCGCCGAAGGCGGACGCAGCACACTGTTCGCGCGCATCGATGGGCGATGGTGGACGCCGCCGCTTGACGACGGCGCGCTGCCCGGCGTGATGCGCGAGGTGCTGCTGGAAGATCCCGCGTGGCGCGCCGCCGAACGCACGCTGCGCCGGGAAGACCTGCAGGCGGCGCAGGCGCTCGTGGTGTGCAACGCGCTGCGGGGCGCATTGCCGGCGCAGCTCCAGCTCCAGGCGCATGAGGTTTCGGCGGCGTGATGCGCGTTTCGATCCCGGCCCGGAAATGAAGCTGGCGCTGTTCGATCTCGACCACACCTTGATTCCGTTCGACAGCGGCATGGCCTGGACGCGCTTCCTGATCGCGCGCGGCGTCCTGCCGGCGGATGCGGAGTCGGTCTACCTGGGCTATTGCCAGCAGTACGTGGCCGGCACGCTGGACATCCGCGAACTGCATCGCATCAGCGTCGCGCCGCTGGCGCGCTTCGGCCTCGCCGTGCTGCGGCAATGGGCGAGCGAGTTCGAGGCCGAGATGGCGCCGCAGGTGCCCGAGGCGATGCGCGCGCTGGTGCGCAGGCACCAGGACGCGGGCCACCTCTGCGCCATCGTGACCGCCACCACCTGGCTCATCGCCGAGCCCTTTGGCCGGCTGTTCGGCGTTGCCGACGTGCTGGCGACGCAGTCGCTGGTCGTCAACGATGCGCTCGACGGGGCGATCAACGGCGACCCCTGCTTCGGCGCCCACAAGCTGATGCATGTGAGCCGGTGGCTGGCCGCGCGAGGCATGAGCCTCGAGGCCCTCGAGCAGTCGTGGTTCTATTCCGACTCGATCAGCGACCTGCCCCTCCTGGACGCGGTCTCGGATCCGGTGGCGGTGTGCCCGGACGAGCGCCTGCGCGCCCTGGCCCTGCATGCCGGCTGGGAAATTCTCGAACGCGCCTGAAGGGCCGATGTCGGGAGTCCTCCGGCAGCGCGACCGGCTACAGTCGGCCAGGAGCCGGCCTTCGCCGTGAACTCTCAACGTCAGTCCCTCCAGCACATGGTCGCGGCCCCCTTGATTGCACATCAGCCTGGGCGGGAACTGGAATGAACCAGGCGGAGCTTGGCGGCCTTGAGCGGCGCGATCGCGTCTCGAACCTTCCGCCAAAGCTCGGCGCGGGAGCTCGGATGGCGTGCTGCGGTAGTACAGCGTCTGGCTTCACGTCGCGAAGACGAGCCGTCAGGCGTGCGCTCGGCCCAGATAGAAGCGCCCGCAGTCGATCAGCGTCTTGTCAGTCCATGAGGCTGTGCGGACGAGGATGACCATGCGCCGCTATGGAAAGAGGAGCCAATGGCCGCTGGCTGTCGTCGCATCCCGTTTGTTGGCCGTCGACGAGCTTCTTCGCCTTGCAGTCGAGCTTGTCAAAAATGATCTCCCGTTCGGCCTGGCTCGTGGTCAACGCGACCCGGCCCGCGAACTCGCCGCCCCGATGGACATCGGCATGCGCGGAAATCTGCTCGCCATCACCAGTCACCTCGATGGTGATGACCGCGCCTCGATAGTCGAATTTCCTCTGAATCTCATTGTTCATATTGATCTCCCTGGGAAGCTGCACGAGCTGCAACTCGGAGTTGGGGCAACGCTGTACCAAGAGTCAGCTGCCGGCGGCAGCCGGACCACCTCTAGGATGTGGTCACGGGCATGCAACGGCGCGAACGACGGTCATGCCAATCGTCGTTCGACTCAGTGGGTATCGTTACCAAAGAGACGATTTCCCCGGTGTGCAACGAAGGCCAATTTTTCCCGGTTATGAGGTGTGTCCGGCCGCCACAGCTCATGGACAACGGCCACAGTCTCTTGCTGGACTACGTCGTTCGAGCGCCGCAGCCTGATTTCGATGAGGGCACGTGCTTTACGGGACACCTGGCTTTCTCCTTTCCGTCGGTTGGGGCTGTCCCCCACGTAAGAGCGTGCTGTCTTACGTCGCATCAGGCGCAATGTACGGCAATATTCGGCGGATGTGAACTTTTCACATACTCTTCACATAGGTGCCAAGATGTACTTGACCGGGAATACGCATGGACTCGTCACTGAACAACACCATGGTTGACGTGAGCTCGGGCCCAAGTTCGCTGAACGAACTTCGGGATCTGATCCTCAAGCTATACGGCAGCGAAGCGGCAGCGCTCGAACCACACGCGCCCCTGCGCGACAAGGGATTCGATTCGCTGACGCTGATCGAATTCGTGTTCGCGATCGAAGACCGCTTCTCCATCTCTATTGCGGATGACGAGACGAACAGCGTGGACACGCTGGCCGGGCTCGCGGCGGTAGTCGACGACAAGATCCGGATGACGCAAGCCAAGTGACAGCCGAGGTCGCCGTCAATAGCGGCATATCCGTCATCGCTCGAACGCTGCCTCTTGGCGAGGCCAGGGCTCGTTGATGGCAGCAAGCCCGTCGTCGGTGAGATAGAGGTCGAACTCTCCACGGCGGGGCCATCCCGCGCTGCTCGCGGAGGGCAAGTTGAGCCGCGCCATGGCGCGCCCAAGGTTCGTGCCTACCTGAAGGCGAAATAGGCACCATGAGCTCAAAGGCTGCAGTCGCGACTAACGGGAGGCCTGGCGCCGAGTTCCGCGCTGCCATGACTTGCTCAGTTGCCTGGTTTGCCGCCCACTTGGTGGCTGCGGCGCGCATTCAATCGACAAGCTTCGACGCGTGCTCCAGTGCGCCACATTTCGTCAGGACGCGGTCCATTGGGAGATCGTGACTTGACGCCCTGACGGCTGAATGATTGCAGTCCAACACGGTCCATGACCGGCCCGAGCTGTAGCCTGTGGAGCTAGGTTCGCTACAAGAAGCCCTGCCCGGACTTTCGTCTCTGGGCAGAGCCTCCGCGCGTTCGGGGTGTCCGTTTCCGGCTTTCCCGAACTCGAAACGCTAGCTTGACCTTCCTCCAGTGCAACCGCATCGGATGGGTTCGGTGCACCCCGCAGGACGCCGCCTACTTGGTCGGTCCGGCGCACCATTCATCCTGCGGAACCTGTGGAGCTGGGCGCGACGGTCGCTTCTGCTGGCCCTTATCTGCCAGGCCCACCACCGCCGCCGGGACCGCCACCACCGCCGCCGGGACCGCCACCGCCGCCGCCGGGACCACCACCGCCGCTGCCGGGACCACCACCGCCGCTGCCGGGACCACCACCGCCGCTGCCGGGACCACCACCGCCACCGCCGGGACCACCACCGCCGCTGCCGGGACCACCACCGCCACCGCCGGGACCACCACCGCCACCGCCTGCGCCACCGCCTGCGCCACCACCGCCTGCGCCACCACCGCCTGCGCCACCACCACCGGCGCCGCCACCGCCTGCGCCGCCACCGCCTGCGCCGCCACCACCTGCGCCGCCACCGCCTGCGCCGCCACCGCCTGCGCCACCACCGCCTGCGCCACCACCACCTGCACCGCCGCCACCTGCACCGCCGCCACCTGCGCCGCCGCCACCTGCGCCAGCAGCGCCTGCGCCAACACCAGCACCTCCGCCGCCGGCGCCGCTACCACCCGGGTCTGCGCTGGCTATTCCAACGGTCCCGCCTCCGCCCGAACCTTTGGGGATCACAGCTGAGTTGGCCGCGCCAGAAAAACCGGTCGCCCCCGGAGGTGACCCTGAGCCCCCGACCAGGGGCGATCGCACCAACTGACTTGCGTTCCTGGTGTTGAAGCAAGGCGCCTCCCCAAAGGGGTTGTACCGGTCGCATGCAGCCGAGCTTCTTGGTGCCGCAGGAGGAGCGGCGGCTTGGAACCGTGTATCCGGACGCGCCAATGGCCGCGCGTCGCCGACGCTGAGATGCGTTTCAGCAGCAGGCGGCCTCACCAGCGCCACGGCAGGCGCCGGTGCCGGTGCCGAAGTGGCCGGCGTGGCAGCCTTGGCTTCGAACGCGTCTGTCCTGGCAGTTCTGGGCTCTGGGGGTTGTTGCACTCTTGGCGCCGGCCCCGGTGTCGGCGTCGGTGCGACACGCGCCGATCTAGGCGAAATGCGGACCGTCATCACGGTTGTTGGAGCCTGCTGCGGAGCGAGGTCGTCTTGGGCGACCGAGTCAGTCGGTGCATCCTGGGCAGGCACGCTTGATGGAGTGTGCGGCGATTCGGGCTGCTTTGCGCCTTCCGTTGCCGGCGCGGCCGATTGAGTGACCACCACTGTTTGGTCCGCAGGCGCCGCCGGCGGCGCAGCAGTGGCCATCGTCTGATCCACAGAGGCTGCAGGCGGCTGGGGAACAGCTTTCGCCGCGCGGTTCACAGAGCCGGCAGAAGGCGGGGGAGAAGTTGCCGTCGACGGGCCCACCGGCACGAGGGGCGATTGCGACGGAGGCGCTTCCGTTCGTTCCGTGGGCAGGTTGGCCGACTGCAGCAGAGACGAGATCGCGCTCGAAAGCGTCGGGCCGCTCATCGCAGAACGGCCCAAGTACCAGAAGACGAAGGCTCCATACAACAGCGCCAGGACGATCAACAGCCAGACGATGGAGACGTCGACGCCGTGCGGCACGGGGATAAAGCCGATGCGTCTCGGCGCGCGCTGACTTTTCTGCTTCAGAACAGCAGCGTTCAATGGCAACAAAGAGGGCGAAGCCGTTTGCAGCCAGCGCGGCTCGCTGACGGTAGTGTCGAAGGTCGTCGTGCCCGAGCGAATGCCCGAAAACTTGCCGGCACAGCCGCAGCAGTACCTGGCGCGGTCCCTGTTGGGCGTGTGGCACGACTCACAGAACTTCGTCATACCGGCATTCCCCCGGACAGGACAGCAGCGCTTGGGGCGCTACGGAATAGGGATGAACTTCGTGATGATCACGAGCGAATTGATCACGACCCAGAACGCCACGAAGTCCATGGCCCATGCCCGCTTCGAGAGGCCACGCGGCGGCTTCGGCGGCGGTACCTGTTCGCCCGAATTCTTGCTGGCTGCATAGAACGCAGGCAGCTTGTGAGAGCAGCATTTGCAGAAGCGCGCGGAGCCCGTGTTGATGGTGCTGCAGGCCTCACAGATTTCCGCCGAGGTGCCTGCTTGCAATCTTGCGAGATCGATGAGGTTGCCGAAGGCAACGCTCGAAGAGGGACTCTTAGTCTCGGCAACAAAAACGGCAGCGGCTGTCATTGATGCGCTCCTGGACGAAGGACGGTTGCGGGTTCGGTGTGCGCCCGCGCGCCGCGGTAGCGTTGCGCTTTGGCTTGAGCCAGGCTTCGCCCCAATCGGTGTTCGGCGACGGCGATCCTTGCAAACATCAGTAGGTCGGTGTCGTCGGGACCGGCGCCCGAACCTTCGATCTGCTTTCGGAACGCTCGAACGATGCGGCCCTGAACTGCCTTGCGGACCCGCACCGCCGCAGCCCTTGCCCTGCGGGCACTTCGCTCGCAAGGTTCGATGGACCTTCGTGCCCGCGCGCCGCGGTGCCGCAGTGCAGCAAGACGGCGCCTCTTCCTCGCTAGCGGGCCCTTTCTGCGTGTGACAGACTTTGACATCTCGCTCTCCTGCGACGGCGCGGCAAATGTGAAGGCTTCACATTTGTACTACTCTTGTCTTATAGTGGCGAGGACTTTTGTAAGACTTCGGCGGATGTCGCTGGTCCAGTTGGTAACTGGGTGTTAACGCCGATCTCACCCCGTCCAAGGATCCACGTGTCGCACCAAACCTTGCGCGCGCTGTTCGAGATCAGGCTGCGCTGGACTGACAAGGTGCTGCGGGAAGCTCCTACCCAGGTCAACGGCGGCTTGTGGGTTCCTGACACGCCTCGCAATAGAGAGAGGCTGCAACAGGCTGCAGCGCTGGGAGACAGACTTCATGGCCACGAAACCCACTGGATCGAAAGACGCCAAGCGTGATCAAGCCCGGCGTCGATCGATCTGCGACAGATGACGCAGACGACAGAAGGCCAACTCTCCTGGGTCCTCTCGGCTTGCGCACGCGTCATGCGGCCGTTGGTCAGGCTCGCGCTGGCCTTCGGCGTCAAGCATGCCCACCTGGAGGAACTGCTGCGCGACGTGCTGGTTGACGAAGCGCGCAGCGCTTGGCTCAAATCCAAGGGCGCCGAGCCGAACATCAGTCAGCTGTCGGTGACGACAGGCTTGAACCGCAAGGCGGTGACTGCCATGGTGCGTGAAGCGGAAGATCCGTTGCCGCACACCGGGATGTCGGCTGCGGCCAAGACCCTGACCTTGTGGCTGCACATGATCGACGAGGACCCTGCGCACCGGTCCCTGCCCATCGTGGCCGAAGCCCCGGCGTCATCGTTCGAAACCGTCGCCCGGCGCGCCAGCCGTGGCAACGTGCACCACCGCACCATCCTCGACGAGCTGGTGCGTTTGAACATGGCGATCGAGCACGAGGGCCGCGCCGAGCTCAACGCCACCGCCTTCGTTCCGGCGAAGGACTTGAAGACGATGCTCGCCTTCCTGGGCGACAACACGCGCGACCACCTGCTCGCGAGCGTGGCCAACACGCTCGGCGCAGAGCCGCCCTTGCTCGAACGATCGGTATTCGCAACCGGGATTCCGCTGGAGGACTGCGAACGCATCCACGAGCTCGTGCGCGAGCGGTGGAACGAACTTCACGGCGAGTTGACCCGGGAGATGACGCGCGCCTTCGACGAGGCCGAAAAGACAGCTTCGGGTCGCATCAGGATCGGCATCTACACCTACTACGAAAACGGCACACCCGAGTACGCTAAAAAGTCGGCCCCCGCTCCCTCCAAACGATCGCGAAGAAAGGCATGACGAGCACCTTGCTGCGCAACGGCTTTTTGGCACTGCTGATCGGCTTGCTGCTTTCTTGCGGCGGCGGTGGAGGCGGTGGCGGCGGCGCAGCTTTCGGGAGTGCCGGCAGCGCGGGATTCAGTGGCGGACTGATTCCCAGTGGCGAGGGCAGCCCCGCCGGCGGAGCAGGCGACGGCCAGGGCGGCGGCAGCTCGGGCAGCTCCGGCGCCGGCGGCGGCTCGAACGGCACCTCGACGGCCTCCAGCGGCGACAGTGGCTCGGGCGTGGGCTCCGGCGGCACCGGCGTGAGCACCGCCGATGCGGCCGGCATCGGCGGGGTCGATGGCGCGGGCAGCATCATCGTCAGCGGACTGCGCTACGACACGGACACCGCCGTCATCAACCTCGAGGATGCCGCATCCCTGCAGCTGGGAATGAGCGTGAAGGTCAGCGGGCCGGTCAACGCCGACTTCACGAGCGGCACGGCCCGCCGGGTCGATTCGGCTGCCGATATTCGCGGCCCGCTTTCATCGGTCGATCTGACGCAGGGCAGCTTCGTCATCATGGGCACCACGGTGACCACCGACAACGCCACCGTCTGGGCCGATGCGGCCGGGCTTGCTGCCATCGCACCCAACACGACGCTGCAGGTCTGGGGCCTGCCGGCGGCACCCGGCGTGCTGCGTGCGACGCGCGTGGAGCAACACGGCCCCTCGGCACCGATCCTCACCGGCACGGTCCAGAACCTCGATCAGGCACGACGCACCTTCACGCTCGGCGGCTTCCTCGTCGACTACAGCGTCGCGGCCCTGAGTGGCAGCCCCGACGGGCGCCCGCCTGCCAACGGCACCCTCGTGCGCGTGCGCGCGAGCACCGCCCTGCCGGGCCGCCTGCCTGCCACCCTCGTGCAGTGGTGGTACCCGGTGCCGACGGCGAACGCCACGCCGGTCCAGCTCGCAGGCGTCGTCACCGACTACGCGGGACTGGGTTCGCTTCGGGTGCTGGGCACGCCGGTGGACGCCTCTTCCGCGCAGATCACCGGCGGGCTCGCGGACTCGGTCGGCAATGGTGTGAAGGTGGACGTTGCCGGCACGATGTCCAACGGCATCCTCAAGGCCACCAAGCTCAAGATCAGGCATATCCCTGGCACCGGCGGGCCGGCATCGTTCATCCTGATCGGGGCCATCGGCAACTTCAGCTCCGCCTCGAGCTTCCGGGTACGAGGACAACCCGTGAATGCCGGCGGCCCGGGCGTCGTGTTCGTCAACGGCACCGCGTCGAACCTGGGCAACGGGGTGCGCGTGAGCGTCGAGGGCGCGCAGGTCGTCGATGGCGTGCTGATCGCCACGCGCGTCAGCTTCAATCCATAGGCACATGACCGATCGCGTGAGCTGATGGGTGGACGCCTACCTGGCCGAGTGATCCCGCATGTCCGAAGGGCCTGTCGAGCTTGGTCAAGCGGCCACCTGAACTTCGGCTTTGGCCTAAGCCGTCCTACCCTAGCCGCATCCGCGACGCTCACCTTCGAGCCTCAAGGCTGGTATTCCGCCTATCGATGAAAACGGTCATGGCGTGACATTGTCGTCGGGCAATCAGAAATGAACATGCTGGTTCGGGCAGAGCACGAGCGCCTTCCGAGGTTTGAACGCGCGGCGTCCGCGCGCTATCTAGACCTGGATCAGTCCCCAGCGCAGCGCGACCCAGGTCAGCTCCGCCTGGTTGCTCGCGCCCAGCTTCTGCTTAACGCGGTAGAGGTGCGAGCCGACCGTGCTGATCGAGAGGTTCAGCGTGGCGGCGATCTGCGCCACGGTCATGCCGCGCGCGAGCTGGATGAAGACCGAGAACTCGCGCTCGCTGAGCAATTCGGCCGGATTGGCGTCGCCCTCGATCTGCGCTGTCGCCAGCGCCTGCGCAGTATGGGCGTCGATGTAGCGTTCGCCGCGCGCCACCGCTTTCACCGCGGCGATCAGCGCCTCGGGCGCGCTGCGTTTGGCCAGGTAGCCGAGGGCACCCGCGCGCAGCACGCGGCGCGGGTGAGCGGTGTCCTCGTGCGCCGACAGCGCGAGCACGCGCGCCTTCGGATCGTGGGCGAGCAGGCGCCGCAGGGCTTCAAGGCCGCCCATGCCGGGCATCGACAGGTCCATCACCACCACGTCGGGCCGCACCTGCGGATAGTCCTGGCAGGCCTGCTCGCCGGTGTCGGCTTCGGTCACGACGTCGATCTGCGCGTCGGCCAGCAGCATGCGAAAGCCCATGCGCACCAGCGCATGGTCGTCGACGAGCATCACTCGGATTGCTTGGGTCGCTTGGGTCATGGGTTCTCCGCGACGGCCGCCGGCAAGGGCAGGCGCACCGTCAGTTGGGCACCGTTCGGCGCGGCGGGTTCCAGGTGCAATTCGCCACCCAGGCTTTCGATGCGCTCGGCGAGCCAGCGCAGGCCATAGTGGCCCGCGCCCGTTTCCCGGGTGGCTTCAGGGCCCGGCAGGCCGCGCCCGTCGTCGGTGAGCGAGAGCTTCACCGCTTCTTCGTCGCGATGCAAGGCAAGCACGATCCGGCGCGCCTGTCCGTGACGCAGCGCGTTGGTGATGCCCTCCTGCGCGGCGCGGTACAGCACGAGCGCCGCGTCGGTGTCCATCGGCACGCGGTCGAGTTCGAGCCCGAGCTGCCATTCGATCTGTACTTCGCTGTGGCTCGTTCGCGTGCGTTCGACCAGATCCTCGAGCGCGGCCACCAGTCCGAACTTGTCGAGCACCAGCGGGGTCAGGCGTGGAATCATGCCGTGCATCGCGGTGTAGAGACGCGCCGATTCGTCGGCGATCACCCGCGCCGCCTGCTCTGCCTGTGGATCGAGTGCCTGCATGCGCTTGGCGATCGACAAGGCCATGCTGCGCATCGCAGTGACCGACTGCCCGAGCTCATCGTGCAGTTCGCGCGCGATCAGCCGTCGTTCCTGTTCGATCTTCTGGTCGACCCACCGGCCGAGTTCGCGGCTTTCGGACAGGCGGCTCTCCGCCCGCACTGCCCGCCGCTCGGTCTCGATGTGCTGCTGCAGCATGCCGACCATGCGGTTGAAGGCGGCGCCGATGGCCGCCGCCTCGGTCCCGGGCAGGGCGTGCAGCGCGACATCGAAACGCCCGCTCTCGAGCTGGTTCAGCGCGTCCACGATGTCCGCGAACGGGCGTGTGGCGCGTCCCACGAGCCAGAACACGAGCGCATTGACGATCAGCAGCAGGCCGAGCGCGCTGAGCATCAGTAGCGCGGCACTGTCCCAGGCATCGAGCACCGCGCGCGAGGCGTTGGAACGCACGATAAGCTTGCCGCCGGGAAAGGCGATGGACATTTGCGTCGGCGCAGGCGAGACGAGGCCGGCGAACCAGTGCGGCGCATCGCGGCCGGCCTTGTAGACCGAGGTCGGCGAGCTGTACAGCACTTGCTCCTCGTCATCGAGCAGCGTGATGTCGTTGGAGCGCACGCGGCCGACGCCCTGCAGGAAAGCCAGCATTGCCGGCGTGCCTTGGGCCGCGTAGAGCCACGCCGTCCGGTTCAGCAGCTGCGCAGCCACGCGATTGGCCGCCACCACTTCCTCCTGCACCGATTCGCGCATGGCGCGCAGCTGCAGGGCGAGCATGGCGGCGACGAACAGCAGGGTCAGCAGGCTCACGATCAGGTTGATCTTCAGGCGCAGCGTCATGTCGTTAACAGGCCCTAGCGCCGAAGCGGCCGTGCAGCGCGTAGCTGTCGAGTGCGGCGACCATCGCAGAGGCCATCGCCGGATGCGCCGGATCGTGGCCCGCACCGTCGACCCATCGAAGCTGGCCGTGCACGAGGCGCTCATGCACGGCCTGCGCGGCGTCCGGCCGGCAGACGCGGTCGTCGCGGGAATGCAGCAGCAAGGTAGGCACCTGCGGCAGCGCGCCGAGGCGATCGAGCAGCGGGGGCGCGTCGAGCCAGCAGCGGTGGATCAGGTAGTGGCTCTGCACGCGGTAGCGGTCCACCAGCGCGTCCAGCATTTCTAGCTCGGGTTCGATCCCGTCGGATGGCGCGGCCGCGCCGCCGGCCAGCGTTTGCTCCCAGCGCCACCACGCGAGGGCGAGTCGCCGGTGTAGGTCCGCGTTGTCGACGGTCGGCGCCTGCTGGAGGGCGCGGGCCAGAAAACCCAGCATGTCGTGGCGCTGATCGGCCGGCGCCACCGCCGCGAACCGCGCCCAGGCGGCGGGCGCGCGGCCCGGCGTGTCCTGGAAGAAGGCCTCGATCTCCTCGGTCGTGGGGAGGAACACCGAGCGCAGCAGCAGGGCCGCCACCGCCTGCGGCTCGAAGCCCGCATAGGCGAGCGCCAGCGTGGCTCCCCAGGAGCCGCCGGCCACCAGCCAGCGCGGCACCTCGAGCTGCTCGCGCACCATGCGCAGGTCTTGCAGCAGCTCGGCCGTGCGGTTGTGCGCGGTCGCGCCGCGCGGACGGCTCATCCCGGCGCCGCGCTGGTCGACGCTGATCACGCGAAAGCGCGACGGATCGAAGAAGCGGCGCAAGAGCGGCGAGCTGCCCGAACCGGGCCCGCCGTGCAGCACGAGCGCGCAAATGCCCGCCGGATCGCCGCTTTCCTCCACATGCAGCACATGGCCGTGCGGCACCGCCAGTGCATGGGTGCGCAGGGGCGGCGATTCGGGGTACAGGCCAGAAGGGAGCACGGGGCCATGGTAAGCGCCGGCCCCTTCGCCGCTATTCATGAAAATCATGAAGTGCGATTCATGATTTCATGGCTGGAGCGCGGCGGCCCCGCAGTCCAAGATGCGCCAGGGACACCACGGATCCCCGCGGCGGCCGACCGGCGCCGTGCAACGCTTCCAGGAGACACACACATGAAATGGGAAACCCCGACGGCCACTGATCTTCGCTTCGGCTTCGAGATCACGATGTACGTCAGCGCCCGCTGAGTTGCGCGCCTCGTGACAACCCGCCCCGGCACTCCCGGGGCGGGTTGTTTCGCCCCCTTTTTTCTCTTCTTCGATGCGCATCACTGTTCTGGGCTCGGCCGCCGGCGGTGGCTTTCCTCAATGGAACTGCAACTGCCCCAATTGCGCAGGCGTGCGCGCAAGCACGGTGCGCGCCAAGCCGCGCACGCAGTCCTCGATCTTCGTGCGGCCCGACGAGGGCGACGACGGCGTCCTGTTCAACGCCTCGCCCGATATCCTGGAGCAGATCCGCAGCAACCCGGTGCTGCAGCCGGCGCGCAAGCTGCGCGACAGCGCCATCGCCGGTGTGGTGCTGATCGACGGGCAGGTCGACCATGCCACGGGGCTTTTCATGCTGCGCGAGCGCGGCACGCCGCTGCCGCTGTGGTGCACCGACCCGGTGGCGGAAGACCTGAGCCAGGGCAATCCGGTGCTGCGCGTGCTGTCGCACTACTGCGGCGTGGCGCGAAGCCCGATCGCGATCGACGGCAGCGCCTTCGAGGTGCCCGGCGTGCCCGATCTGGTCTTTCGCGCGCTGGCGCTGAGCGGCAAGGCGGCGCCGTATTCGCCGCACCGCGAGCATCCGGTTGCCGGCGACAACATCGGCGTCACGATTCGCGACCGCAAGAGCGGCAGGAGCGTGTTCTACGCGCCGGGCCTGGGCGCCATCACGCCGCCGGTGTTCGACGCCATGGCGAATGCCGACGTCGTCATGGTGGACGGCACCTTCTGGACCGACGACGAGATGATCCGCCTGGGCGTCGGCGCCAAGCGGGCGCGCGAGATCGGCCATCTTCCGCAGTCGGGCGAGGGCGGCATGATCGAATGGCTCGCGCGGCTGCCCGCGAGCACGCGGCGCATGCTGATCCACATCAACAACACCAATCCCATCCTAGACGAGGACTCCGATGAGCATGCCGCGCTGCGGCGCGCGGGCATCGAGGCCTGCGAGGACGGGATGACGATCCAGCTCTGAGAGCGCGGAGCCCCACACACACCATGCATGCCGACAGGATTCAAGACCCGGTTCGCCCGGCCACCGACAGCGACAAAAGCGCGCCGGCATGGAGCCGCGAGGAATTCGAAGTCCGGCTGCGCGAGCGCGGCCGCAGCTACCACATCCATCATCCGTTCAACGTGATGCTCAACAGCGGCCGGGCCACGCCCGAGCAGGTCCGCGGCTGGGTGGCGAACCGCTTCTACTACCAGATCGCGATCCCGATCAAGGATGCGGCGGTGCTCTCGAACTGCCCCGACCAGGAAGTGCGCCGCGGCTGGGTGCAGCGCATCCTCGACCATGATGGCTTCGAACTCGGCGGCGTGAAGGATGAGGGCGGCATCGAGGCCTGGCTGCGCCTCGCGGAGGCCGTCGGACTGGCACGCGAGGAGGTGCGCGACCTGCGCCACGTGGTGCCCGCCGTGCGCTTTGCGGTAGATGCTTACGTGAATTTCGCGCGCCGTGCGCCGTGGCAGGAGGCGGTGTGCTCCTCGCTCACCGAACTCTTCGCGCCCGAGATTCACAAGCAGCGCCTGGCCACCTGGCCGGCGCACTATGCATGGATCGAGCCGGCCGGGCTGGACTACTTCCGCAACCGCGTGAGCCAGGCTCGGCGCGACGTCGAGCAGGGCCTGGCAATCACGCTCGATCACTTCGACACCCGGGCGCTGCAGGAGCGCGCGCTGGAGGTGCTGCAGTTCAAGCTCGACATCCTGTGGGCCATGAACGATGCGATGGCGACGCGCTACGGCGTGAACAGCGCATGAGCGAGAACAAGAAAGTGTTGACCCCCGAGAGCAGGCCCCGCGTCGGTCCCGGCTTTCGCCTGCAATGGGAGCCGGTGCAGGACTGCCACGTGCTGCTCTATCCCGAGGGCATGGTGCGGCTCAACGGCAGCGCGGGCGAGATCATGAAGCGCTGCGACGGTGAAAGCAGCATCGCCGCGATCGTGGCCGACCTGGAGCAGGCCTTCGACACCACCGGGCTCGAGCCCGAAGTGCGGGGCTTCGTCGAGATGGCGGCGCAGCAGAACTGGCTGCGGTGGGACGCATGACGCAGCTGCCACGCCCCGGGCCGCCGCTCTGGCTGCTGGCCGAGCTGACCTACCGCTGCCCGCTGCATTGCGTGTTCTGCTTCAACCCGGTCGATTTCGCGCAGCAGGACAGCGAGCTCGGCACCGAGGACTGGCTGCGGGTGCTGCGCGAGGGCCGGGAGCTCGGCGCCGTGCAGTGCGGCCTCTCGGGCGGCGAGCCGCTCTTGCGCGACGACCTGGAGATCATCGTCGCCGAGGCCAAGCGGCTGGGCTACTACACCAATCTGCTGACCTCCGGCGTGGGCCTGAGCGCGGATCGCGCCGCCGCGTTGAAGGCCGCGGGGCTCGACCACGTGCAGCTGTCGTTCCAGGATTCCACGCGCGAGATGAACGACTTCCTCTCGCACACCAAGACCTTCGAGTTGAAGAACCGGGTGGCGAAGATCATCAAGGACCAGGGCTGGCCGATGGTGCTGAACGTGGTGATCCACCGCATGAACATCGACCACATCGACCGCATCATCGAGATGGCGCACGAGATGGGCGCCGAGTACCTCGAACTCGCGAACACCCAGTACTACTCGTGGGCCTTCTTGAACCGCGACCAGCTGCTGCCCACGCATGAACAACTGCGCCACGCCGAAGAGGTGACCGATGCCTGGCGCGCCCGGCTGGACGAGCGCATGCGCATCTTCTTCGTCGCGCCCGACTACCACGAGGGGCGCGCCAAGAAGTGCGTCAACGGCTGGGGCAGCATGTTCCTCACCGTGGCACCGGACGGCACGGCGCTGCCATGCCACACCGCCAAGATGCTGCCGGGCCTCGAGTTTCCGAACGTGAAGGCGCACAGCCTGCGCGAGATCTGGTTCGATTCGGAGGGCTTCAACCGCTACCGCGGCACCGGCTGGATGAAGGAGCCCTGCGCGAGCTGCGATATGCGCGAACAGGACCTGGGCGGCTGCCGCTGCCAGGCCTACCTGCTGGCCAACGACGCGGCCGCCGCCGATCCGGTGTGCGCGAAGAGCCCCGACCACCACCGGGTGGTGGAGGCGGTGCAGCGCGCGGCTGCGCGCGACCCGGCCGGCCCGGTCGAACATCCGCTGGTGTTTCGCGATCCCGCCAATTCGCGCCGCCTCGCCGCACCCGTCACGCCGGGTGCGTGAGGGCGTGCGGCATGTCGCGGGCCGCTTTCTTTCGCCGCTGTCGACCCGCGACCAACGTTGGAGGGGGCAGGGGCGTCGCTGCCGGCCCAGGCTTATGCGCAGATCTGCCAGGCCAGTTTGAACTGGCTGCGCAGCGCAGTTTGAATATGCGAACTTGACTGCTACGACGACGCGAAGAGGTGACGAAAGGACTGTCTCAATGCCTCTTTCGCGTACGCTTCCGTGCATGGGTCCTGCAAGTTGATAGCAGGCCTCCGCTTTTCTCCATTGGCAGGGTCTGCCACCGAAGAGACGCGCTCTACGCAGGAGCCGTGCCCTTGACGGCCCAAGCGAGCGCTGCGTAGGAGCGTCGGCCATCTGCTTCGCCGTCGAGATAGGCTGCCTCGACAGCGTCGCGCAGCCGCGCGCGCTCGACCTGGCCAAGCGTGGCGACGTATTCTGCGCCAGGACCGTCCTTGCCCTCGAAGGGCGCCCAGTAGTCCGCGAACGAAGCGAACTCCATTCGGATGGAGAGTGTCGTCTCAACCACATTCTTGAACCCGGCGTCGCGCCACGCCCGGGCCAGTTCGCCGGGCCGCGTCATCGGCCGTGTGTAGTTGCGGGCGCGGCGCGCCCTCGCTTCCAGGTCGAGTGCAGCGGCCGTGTCGAAGAACAAGCGGTTGGCGACCCAGCCGCCACGCGCGTCCCATACAGCCGCACCGACGATACTTCCAGGCTTGGCGACGCGCCGCATCTCGGCAATGGCCTTACCTGCCTCCGGAACGAAGTGCAAGACCAGGAGCGAGAGAACGCGGTCGAAGCTCTGCTCCGGGAAGGGCAGCGCACAGGCGTCGGCCACATTGAAGACGATGCGCGCATCTTGGTTGTGGCGCCTGGCATGTTCGACATAGGGCTCAGCGATGTCCACGCCCCGCACTTCGCCAGCGCCGGTGCGGCGGGCCACCGCAAAGGCCAGATGGCCTGTGCCGCAGCCGACATCGAGTACGCGGTCGCCGTCCGCGGTTCCGACGAAGTCCAGGAAAGGCAGCGCGAGGCGCCGGCTCCAACGGCCCATCAGCTGTTCGTAGCCATCGCCTTCGGCGGCGACGAAGCTCGAAGAAGTGGTGTTCATCGGCAGTTCCTTCGCACGGCTGGGCGCAGTGCCTGCCAGATGCTATGACGCTGTTGATTGCAACGTCAACGTCTTTGAAGGGTAGCTGGGACGACCTCACCCGGACAGGCAAAACGTGTAGTTCACCGACCAGAGCTAGCGCGCGCTGCCGCCCGTTCTGTGGACGCCGGCCTAAGTTTCTTGATAGTTCTCGAGCTGCATCGGACCGACATGCCCGAGCGCCGAATACCGGCGAGTCCCGCCGACTTCGCTCATCCCGGCGGCATCTTGTCGAATGCCAGCAGTTCGGGGTCGAGGTGGTCCCACGCCAGGGCGCGCATGCGGTAGGCCACCAGCTGCGGCTTGTAGCGGCTCGGGTCGTCCAGGCTTGCCGCGTGCACGGTGAAGATCTGCGGCATGGCCGAGAACCCCAGGTAGACCGGTGAGCCGCATCGGGGGCAGAAGCCGCGGGTCTTCACGTTGCCGCTGTCGGCAACCATGTCCCATTGCGTAGCATCGCCCGTGAGTTTCACGCCGGCGCCGGCGAAGGTCAGATAAGAGCCGTGGCCGGTGCCGCTCATGCGCTGGCAGTCGCGGCACTGGCAGTGGATCATCACCAGCGGGTCGCCGGGGATCTCGTAGCGGATCGCGCCGCAGGCGCATCCGCCGGTATAGGCGTCACTCATGTTCTTCCTCCTGTCTTAAGGTGGTGTTTGAGGTCGCGCGTCAGTGCGGCCCGTTGGCGAAGTTGCTCAGGTTGGGGACGACCTTGCGCCAGCCATCGCGCATGTTCTGGAACGCGGTGTCGTTGGTGGGCGTCACGAAGCCTGAATGCACGAGCTTCAATCGCGTGCCTTGCGGGACCTTGGCCAGCGTGAAGGTGACGAGCGTGTCCAGCCGCGAACCGTAGCCGTTGTTGCTCTCATGGCCGCCCTTCCAGGCGTAGACGAAGCGCTCGTTCGGGACGACCTCCAACACTTCGCAGTGGATGGTGCCGTCCCAAGCGCCGGCCGGCTTGGTCTGGTACGTGAAGCGCGTGCCCTGCACGGGCGCGAAGCCGCGCGGCTCCATCAGCCAGCGTGCGATCAGCGTGCCTGTGGTCAAGATCTTCCAGATGGTCTCGGGCGCGTGGGGAAACACTTCGTCGACCACGATGTCTTGCGTGGCGGATTTCAAGGCGGCGTCGTTCATGGGTCGATTTCTTTCAAGAGGGTTCGGAGGTCGGCAAAGCGCTTGCGCCAGAACACGCCGTAGTGGCCCATCCAGTCGGCAAGCGGCGCCAGGCCTTTGGGGTCGGCGCGATAGAAGACGTTGCGGCCCTGCGCGCGGTCCACCACCAGGCCCGCCCGCTTGAGCGAGCCCAGGTGCTGCGAAATGGCGGACTGCGTCACGCCGCTGCCCTGGGTCAACTCCACCACGCTGATTTCGTGCGCGTGCGCGATCCGCTCGAAGACGGCCCGCCGGGTGGGGTCGGCAAGCGTGCGCATGACGGTGTCGAGGGGGGCGGTTTGCATCATGGGATTTATATTAGCGAATGCTAATTAATAAGTCAACGCTAATTTGTTTGACTTCTGCCAAACCCCGTTCAACCCGGACGGCGATTTCCCTTTCGCCGAAGCAGAGGCCAGTTCGCCCGCCAGCCAATGAGGCAGACGTTGAGCAGGTAGCCGATCTGCTGCACGGTAAGGAAGAAGCTGTATGGGCCGACTCCGGCTATCGCGGAGCGCAAGGCCGCGTCAAACGCGACGACCTGCAATGGCACATCGCGGCGCGGCCCAGCGACATCGCCAAGTTGCCCGAGGGCAGAGCGAAGATTCGAGCCCAGAGGCTAGAGCACCGCAAGGCCAGCATTCGGGCGAAGGTGGAGCACCCGTTCCGGGTGGTCAAGCGCCAGTTCGGCTTGCAGAGGGTGCGCTTTCGGGGCCTGCAGAAGAACACGGCCCATCTGAATGATCTTGGCGGACGCGTAACCGCAGTGGCTGCCAGCCACGCAGCAGGCTGAAATCCGGCGCGAATCGCCAGGCCAGCAGCAGCAAGGCGAGCACGGCCGGGATCCAGCGCAGGTCAATGTCTGCCGCCTGGCTCTGTGCGAAGCGGCGGTCCAGCATGGCCGTCCTCAGCGCGTCCGGTGTGCGCAGGCGCCGGTAGTTCACGCCGACGAGCTTGGCCAGCGCTTGCAGATGGTCCTGGCGCAGCTCGGAAAGATGCTCGTGGTTCTGCGTGCCGCCGATGGCGGAGCCCTGCACCACGTCCTCCGGCTTCCAGTAGCCGGCGGGCTCGCCGCTGCTGCCGGTCTTCGGAATCGGCACCGGCACGTCGCCGCCGACGCCGACGAGCCAGCCCTGCACCTCGCCGGGCGTGACGTCGACCATCGGCGGTGTTTCGTTGGCCCGCAGCGGCGGCGACTCCTGCCCGTCGCTGATGAAGACGAAGCTGGTGTGCGGGCCGATGGTCCTGGCGCCGCGCACGGCCCAGGTCACGCCCTTGCCGACGTTGCTGGCGTTGGCCCAGCGCATGCGGGCATCGATGCGTTCGAGCGAGGCCAGCAGCTCTTCGTAGTGGCTGCAGACCTCGATCGGCGCGAGGATCACCAGCGAGCGGTAGTCCGCGAAGACGCTCCAGCCCACCTTGGAACCGCACGGCAACGCACCCAGCACATCGCGCATGGCTGCGCGCGCCAGCGTCAGCCGGCTGACCGCAGCATGGTTGAGTTCGACGTCCTCGACGTTCATGCTCTGCGTGATGTCGAAGCTGACCTGCCACTCGAACACCGGGCGCTGCAGCTGCACACGCGGCGGCCAGACCGCCAGTGCGAGCAACAGCAAGGCCGCCAACAGCGGCCAGCTGCCGCTGCTGCCGACGCGCCGCCAGGCGGCGTTCACGGCAAGTCCCCGGCGACGAATCCGGGGACCCGGACCCGGCGCTGCTCGACCGACTGTTGCTGCTCGGCGGAAAAGGCTTCCTGCTCTTCCGGCGCCAGGCGCAGCGCGCGCTCCAGGTTGTAGCGCGCATCCCAGTCCTGCGGCGCCGCGCGCAGCAGGTCGCGCAATCGCTGCTTGCCCAGTTCGAACAGCGGCTCGGCGCCAGTCTGCTGCGCCAGGCCTTGCCGCAGGTACATGTTGCCGAGATTGAAGAGCGCCTGCTGCGCGATGAGGTCGCGTTCGCCATTCTGGAGCAGGCCCGCATAGCCTTTGAGCGCGGCGTCGTGATTGCCGGCCTTCGAGAGGGCCAGCGCCTGCGCCAGCTGCAGCTCGCGCGCAGACCGGAGAGGAATCCCCGTCGCATCCTTGCCGGCAGGCGCATCGGCGATGCGGGCGATCTCGGCATTGAGGCCCGTCGTCTGTCGCAAACGCAAGCCCCGCTCCAGCGCCGCGCCCGCGCAGCACAGGCTCAGAACGCCGAAGACCAGGTGAACGGTGCGTCGCTTCATGGGCTTGCCCGCCAGCTTTGAAGCTGCAGCGCGCGGCAGGCGAGCAGGCCGGCGCAGCACAGCATCGCTGCAAGGTAGAAGGCGCCACCGTGGTCGCGCCGCGGTACCCGCTCGTGGATGGTCAGCGGGAAGTTCTGCTGCCGGTCGATCTCGGCCATCGCCGCGGCCATGGCGTTGGAGTCGTCCACCTGGTACAGCCGGTAGGGCGTGCTCAGCGTCTTGAAGAATTGGTGCAGCGCCAGTTCTTCGCCGAGGCCGTAGGCCGATGCCGTCCCGGTGTTGAGGTTGGGAGAGTTCGGGCCGCTGCGCACGTAGATCCAGTACAGGCCGATCTTCTCGCGCGCGAGGCCTGCCTGGATGCGTTGGCGCGTGGCCTCGTCGAGCTGGGCGCCGCCGTCGGAGACGATCAGGATCACGCGGCTTCCCGAGTAGCTGCGGTTTTCGAATTCCTCGATGGCGGCCAGGAGCGCGACACCCATGCGGGTTTCGGGCAGGCCGCGCCCGATGGCGCTGGCGGCGAGCGCGGCCTGTACCGTGTCCGTCTTCTGCGTGAAGGGCACGACGGCGATCGGCACCGTGCTGAAGGTCATGAAGGCGAAGCGGTTGTCGGGCCGCTTCGCGACGAAGTCGCTCAGCAGGTCACGCACGACCTTGGCTTTGGGCTCCTGCGACATGCGGCCCGCCGTTTGCAGGCCGTTGGTGTGAACCGTCGCATCCATGCTGCTGCTGCGGTCCATCAGGATCAGCACCTCGGCGCCTCGGCCGGTGCGCTGCACCTGGGCGCCCGACTGCCCGGGACCGGCGAGTCCGAGCACGGTCAGCGCGATGGCTGCGACCGCGAAGCCGCGCCAGAGGAAACCCGCGACGCGGCCGATGCGGTCGGCCGGCAGCCAGGCCAGGTACGGGAAGTCCAGCGTATCGCTGCGCCGGCGCAGCAGCGGCAGCAGCGCGAGCGGCAGCAGAACGAGCATCCAGAGCTGGGCGAAGTCGAAGCGCATGGTTCGCCTAGCGCCGGTGGCGCTTCTCCGCATCGCGCAGGGCCCGGCACAGCGGTCTGAGCGGGTAGGGGGAATCGCTCTCTGCTGCGGCAGCGTCGCCGGCGAAGAAGCGCCTCGTGGATTCGCGGTAGAAGTCCTCGAGCCGCGCCTGGAGCGGGCGCAGATAGGGCGCCTCGGCCAGCAGCCGCGGCAGGCTGGCGCCGTGGACCACGTGCCCGGCACTGGTGTTCAGTGCGCGATGCACGACGCGCCAGGCTTGCGCGCTCCCCGGGTCGCCGATGCGCTTGAGTTCGCGCCAGGCCTGCGCGAAAGGAAGGTGCCGCGCTTCCCGCGCGTTGCGCCAGGCCCACCAGGCGAACCAAGCCAGCAGCACGCCCAGCAAGGTGGCGAGCGAAAGCCTCATCTGCCGCTCGATGGCATCGGTCGGAAGCGCAGCGACCGGGCGGTCAGGGCGCAGCGGCTGCAGATCGCCCTGGCCGAACACGTCCGGCGGCGTCAGCGGCGCGATGCTGACTGCCCACGCGGGCAGCGCGAGCGTCGGGCCCGAGGCAGTGGCGATGCTCATTGCCGGCAGCGCAATGGCGCTCAGCGCGCGCGGCGCGTTGACGAGTTGGTAGTCGATGGCCAGCCAGCGCCGTCCTTGCGCATCGGTTTCGATCCGCGGAGGTCTGCGCTCCAGCCAGAGGTCGATCCGTGCTGCGGCCGGCAGGGCGCCGGCCTGGAGGGGGCGGCCCGCATGCTCGAGCAGCACGCGCTGCGTCAGGACGTCGCCCAGCACATGGCCGAAGCTGCGCGGCTGTTCGACCGTGGCGGCGACCGGGTCGGCACTCAGCGCAACACCGGTACTGACGCCTAGCGCCACCGCCATCACCGCCGCCCGGATGGCCTTCATGCCGCCGTCTCCATGAAGTAGCGTGTGAGGGCCTCGGCGTCGAAGCTGCCGTGCAGATGGAAGGGCGGCATGCCGTGCGCGTCGAACAAGGTCCTGAGTTCGGCGCGCCGTGTTGCGACAGCCTCGCGCCATCGCGTGCGCAGTGACTCGCGCATCCACAGGCTGCGCCGCACGCCCGTTTCGGCATCGCTGAGGGCAACCAGCGCGCGCTCGTGCGGTGGCTCGGTCTCGGCCGGGTCCCAGGCCACCACCGGGACGACGCAGGCCGGCGCCAGCTGATCGAGCAGCTCACCGAGGGCAGTGACCGGCCAATGGAAATCGGAGGCAAGAAACACCAGGCCGCCGCGGCCGACCAGGCGTTCGGTCGTGCGCCGCAGGCCGTCGAGCGCGCTGCCGTGCGGCACCATGCCCGGTGCCGCACGGCAGTCGCGCAGCATGCGCGCCATCAGGCTGCCGTTGCCGCGGCTGTGGCGCGCGGGCACGAACAGATCGTCGCGCTCGCGCTGGTCGAAAGCCAGCAGGCCCACCGAGTCGCCGGTGCGGAATGCGCTGTAGCCCAATGCCTCGGCGAGATCGGCCACCACGTCGAGCTTGCGCCTGTCGGCACCGAAATGCATCGAGGCCGAGACATCCACCACCAGATGCACGGGGATCGCCACGCGCAGCCGGTGGATGCGCACCAGCCAGTCGCCGCGGCCGTCGCGAACGCTGGCGCGCAGGTCGATGCGCCGCGGATCGGGATGGTCGAAGAGCCGCCGGTGCGCGGCGAACTCCTGTCCGCTGCCCTGGCTCAGGCCGCGCTGCGCACCCGGGCGCCAACCGCCGAAGCGAAGCGGCAGCCGATAGTGGAATTCGTCGACGCGGTCCATCGCTGCCTCGATGTTTCAAGGCGCGGCGATCTTGTCCATGATCTGCATCACCAGCGCCTCCGACAGCTCGGCCCGGCGCAGCTCGTAGACCGGCGTGAAGAAGATCCGGTGCCCGAGCACAGAAGGCAGCACAGCCGTCAGATCGGCGGGCTCCAGGTGCGCGCGCCCCTCGAGCCAGGCCACGGTGCGCGCCGCGCGCAGCAGCGCACTCATGCCGCGCGGGCTGGCGCCGGCGAGGATCAGGCGATCCATGTCCACGCCGTCGAGCCGGATGCCGAACTTTTGCGGCGTCTCGCTGGCCTCCCACAGGTCGAGCACATAGCGCTCGATGGTCTTGCTGGCGCGCACCGTGCGCTGCACCTGCGCGCCGATGGCGTTGAGCCGGTCCCAGGGCAGGATGGCCGGCGCCACCTTGTCGATCAGGCCTTCGGTGTCGTGGAATGCGGTGTCGAACACCAGCGACTGGCGAATGCCGCGGTCGGCGGGCTTGGGCATGTTCAGCTCGAACATGAAGCGGTCGCGCGCCGCCGACGCCAGCTCGAAAGTCTCTTCGCGCTCGACCTTGTTGCGATCGGCGAAGACCGTCATGTGCGGAAAGCTGTACTCGCGGTCGAAGGCGGAGACGGTGCGCTCGGCCATCGCACGCAGCAGCAGCGACTGGACCTGCGGCCGGGCCCGGTTGATCTCGTTGAAGAAGAAGGTGACCAGCCGTTCGCCGTGGCGCAGCAGAGGTCCCGGATCGATGCGCGGGCGTCCTTGGGCATCGACGTAGGTGTGATAGACCAGGTCGCCCGGCATCAGGTCGACCGTGCCCTCGACGCGCTCGAAATCGCCGCCGATGGCGCGCGAGAAGGCGCGCAGCACCGTGGTCTTGCCGACGCCGACATCGCCTTCGAGCAGCACGTGGCCGCGCGCGAACAGCGCGACGTTGATGAGGCGGATCGTCTGCGTCTGCCCGATCACCGCCTTCGCGACCTCGTCCTCGACGCGCAGCGCGAGATGGCGCCAGTCTTCGAGTTGTTCTTGAAAGCCCATGGTGCTGGTTCCGAGCGGGCCCGCTATTTGGATTCCATCAGCTTCTTCAGGTTGCCGAGTCCGCTGCGGTAGACGCCGGTGACGGCCTTCAGCGCAGCCTCGTCGTTGAGTTCCGGCGGCGGGTTGTTGTTCGGAAAGCCGCGATAGAAGGCGCCGCGCCACTCCACGACGGACTTGCCGCCGTCGGCGACGACGGAGAGCGTGGAGGTGTAGTTCGTCACCGGCAGCGCACCGCCGTCCTTGGCGCGGTAGCTGTACTTCTTCTGCGCGTCGTCGTAGCTTTCGAGCGCCTCGACGAGCGTGCCGCCATCCTTGAGCTTGAGGGTTCTCACCGAGCCTTCGGTGTTGCCCTTGTCGGCGGTGCTTTCCGCCACGGCCGGATGCCAGTCCTTCAGCGCGTTGAAGTTCTTGATCTTGGCCCAGACGGCGTCGGCCGGCGCCTCGACGGTGACTTTTTCGGTCACCTTCTGGCGCGTCGGGCCGTGGGCCAGGCTGGAGGCCGATGCGGCAAGAAGCAGGGACGCGGCGAGGATCGAGAGAGCCCGTCGGCCGGGAGCGTGTGTCAGCATGGATGTTCTGCGATGGGTTGAGAAAAGGGTCGCTCTGATAATCCTCAGGGATCGATCGGCGCGCCGATGAAGGCGCCGAACGCGCGGCTGTTCTGCCCTGTGGCGATGGTCTTGAGCTTGCGTCCGCTGCCGGCATCCAGCACCTGCACGTTGTCGTCCATCCAGTTCACGACATAGACGCGGTCCGCGTGCGCGGCGATGCCCTCGGGATAGGCGAAGCCGGGGAGGGTGCGCCGCACCCGCAGCGAATCGGCGTCGACCACGCTGACGGTGTCGTCGCGCTGGTTGGTCACGAACAGCAGCGCACCGCCTTGCGCCAGTGCCGCGCCGTACGGGGACTTGCCGACCTTCACGGTCGCGATGACGGCCGGCCGCCGCGTGTCGCGCATGTCGATCACGGAGATGTCGTCGCTCTGCACGTTGAGCGCGTAGAGCCGTGCGCGCGGCGCGTCGTAGAGCAGCGCGAAGGGGTGGCTGCCGACACGCACGCGCGCCAGGACTCGCCGCTTGGCCGTGTCGATCACGGCCACGCTGTCGTCGTCGCGCTCGGCCACGAACACGGTGGCGCTGTCGGTGTGCGCGGCCACGCCGGCGGGCGCCCGGCCCACTGGAATCGAGGCCAGGGGCGGCGCGGCGCCGCTGCCGCGCGCGTCGAACACCAGCAGCCGGGCACCGTACCAGTCGGCGACGTACAGGTGCCGGCCATCGCCCGAGATGTCGAGGCCCACCGGGCCGTCTCCCGCAGCCAGCGTGTTCACGACCTTCTGTTGCCGCATGTCGATGACCGAAATGGTCTTGCTGTCGGGGTTGGACACGAAGGCGCGGCCCGCACGGTCGGACGCCACCACGCCGGCCGGCGACCGGCCGACGGCGACGGTGGCCACGACCTGCTGCGAGGCGAGGTCGATGACGGACACGTCATGGCTTCCCTGGTTGGTGATGTAGGCGAAGGGCGAGGACCAGGCCGAAGTGCACAGCATCAAGGCAGCGATCCATCCGTGGCGCACAGGTGTTGCGGTGCCCGTCATGGCTGTGCGCTTTTCGGGCGCCGTTCAGCGTCCGTTGGCCGGGCCGATGAAGCAGCCCTTTTTCACCTTGGCCTGGAGCGCGCGGTAGCGCTTGATGTCGGCCTGCAGCTTTTCCGAATCGCGGATGTAGCCGCCGCGCTCGCCGCCGATGGTGGTGGCCTTGCTCGCGGTGCTCAGCTGCACGTAGTCCGCGTATTTCACCTCCTTGGCGAGCGCGTCGAGCGCGCACGAGCACTTGTTGATCATCTCGAAGGTACTGGTGCCGGGATGTGCGGCCATGCATTCCTGCACGTAGAGCACTCGGTCCACGGTGGGGAAATCGTTCGCGAGCGCGGCGCCATGCGCGGCCATCGGCAGGCCGAGAAAGCAGAGAAGGCGGAGGGTTTTCTTCATGAGGTTCGCCAGGTTTCGAAAGAGTGGCGCTAGCGCGCCGGCGCCTTGGCACCCTCGATGAGGAGTTCCTCGACGAGGAGGGGCTTGGCGGCCAGGCCTTCGCCCTGGATCTGCGTCCGGATGCCATAGACGCCCCCGGGCACTGCGGCCGAGAGCAGGAAGCGATAGTTCTTCTTCGCGAATTTTTCGTACCTCGGCCGGTTCGGATCGTCCAGGAACGGGCTGAACACGATCTCCTTGCCCTTGACCGTGCGCCCCTGGTAGCGCATCGTCGCGTCGCGCACTTCGGCACCCTGGTAGACCGCCATGCGCAGGCGCTTGCGGAAATGATTCTCGGAGCCCCCGGTGAGGCGCTTCATCTCGCGCACGTCATGCTCGAGGAAGTAGAGGATGACGGGGTTGCCGGCGGCTGCCGGCACATCGGGCACCTGCAGCTTGCGCTCTCCGCTCAGGAATGCACCCTTGGCATCGCAGCAGCTGCCGTCGGCCTTGGCGCTCAGGCCCACCGTGACGCTGTCGACAAAACCCTCTTCGAGACTGCCTGTCTTGCTGAAGGTGTAGCGCAGCAGGGTCGGCGCCTGCACGCTCTGCAGCTGCGGGGTCATGAACAGCAGGCGCTCCGCGACCGAGAAGTCGGGCTTCTCGCCCTCGGCCCGGGAGGCCAGTGGCGAGACGAGCAAGGCGCAAAGCGAGGCGGCGACGGCGAAGCGCATGGAAGTCGGCTTGGAGTCTGTACAGGCTCTAGTTATTGGGCGCCCCGAACGATGCATCGACCAGCGGGACCCCGTATTCCTTGAGGATCGCCTGGATCTCGGGCGCCTTGGATTCGATCAGCCCCTCGACCTGCTGCTTCCATTCGCGTTCGCCGTAGCGCACGCCCATGGCCATCTGGTAGTCGAGCCGGATTCCCTTTTCGGACTTCAGCGGCACCACGACCAGGGCCGGCGTCTTGACGCGCTGGGCAAAGAAGCCGGCGATCGGACCCCAGACGACGACGGCGTCGAGCTTGCCCTCGGCCAGGTCCCGCTCGACGATCTCGCCCGGATACTGCGCCGGGTCGGCGCTCATGAGCTTGTAAGGCACGCCTTGTTCGAGCAGGCCGTGCCGGTTGAGCCATTGCGAGGCCGGCGAGCGGTCGTAGATGCCGATGCGCAGCGCCTTCAGCTTGGCCGGATCGAGCTTGAGGAAATCCTCGGCCGAGGCCACGTGGTCCATTCCCTTGCCCTTGGGGAAAACCAGGGCATAGGTCGAGCGGTAGTAGGGCTTGGTGACGGAGACCTCGTCGAGGCCGACCGGCACGCCCATCACGATGTCGCAGGGGTAGTCCTGTCCCGGCAGCTTGAAGCGCAGCGTGTTGCGGAAGAAGGCCAGCCGCTGCGGGAACGAGTAGTAGGTCACCGGAAGTCCGAGCGCCTTGCCGAACAGCTCGGCAATGCGGTTCTCGATGCCCTCGCCCTTGGTGTTGGAGAAGGGCATGTTGTTCGGATCCTGGCACACGCGCAGCGCCTTGCGCGCCGGCGTGTCCTGGGCCACGGCGGGAATCAGCGCGCAACAGCATGCCGCGCCCACGACGCCCGCGCGCAGGCGGGCGGCGATGGGCCGGGGCCTGCCAGCGGGCTGCCGGACGGTCATTTGTTTTCTTCCACTCTGGCGCGGGTGATCGCGCCGTCGGATCGGCCCTTGAGGTAGGCGTAGAGCTGGTTGATGTTGTCCATCACCGCGGGGTTGTTGCCGAAGCTCTGCATGCCCTTGTCGAGCTTTCCGTCGCGCACGATCTTGACGAACTCTTCCTTCTTCAGCGTCTTCAGGCTGTTGATGAGAGAAGGGCCGACCATGCCTTCCTGGTTGGGACCGTGGCAGCGATCGCAGGCGGCGGAGCGCCAGGCGCGAAATCCCTTCATGGTTTCCGGGTCCACCTTGTAGCCCTCGGTTACTTTGTAAGGCGCCGGGTCTGTCGCTGCGAAGGCCATTGTGCAGGCCACGCCGGCGAGCAGAAGAAGGGACGGCAGCAACGTTGACGTACGAAATTTCATGGCTCCTGGGTCTCCGATATCTTTGGGAAAGTAGAGGGGAGAGCCCTCTCATGAGTGCTCTCCCGGCCCGCCCGCACATCGCGGCTTGCGGCTTGCGGCTCAGTTGCTCGGCAGCGCGAACACGGTCAGCGAACCGCCGAGCTCGGTGAACTGGCTCAGCTCCTTGTAGCCGCCGACAGCGCCGAGTCCTTCGGTGCTCTTCTCTGGATCGATGCCCGCTGCCATGCCGATGCCGGCCCAGCCGCCGATGCCGGAGAGGACGCCAATGAACTGCTTGCCCTTGTGCTCATAGGTGAACACGTTGCCGATGATGCCTGACGGGGTCTTGAACTTGAAGAGCTCCTTCTTGATGTCCTTGGCATCGACGCACTTGAGATAGCCCTCCAGCGTGCCGTAGCAGGAGATCCCGCCGGCGGTGTTCAGCGAACCGCTCCACACCGAGAACTTCTCCGCCTTGCTTTGCACGATCTTGCCGGTGCCGGCGTCCCAGGTGATGTAGTTGCCCATGCCGCCATGGCTGCCCGGCGTGGGATACATCGAGAGCGTGGCGCCCACGTAGGGCTGGCCAGCCGTGTATTCGACCTTGAACGGCTCGTAGTCCATGCAGACGTGGTTCGTCGGCACGTAGAAGAGCTTGGTGTTGGGGTCGTAGGAAGCCGGTTGCTGGTCCTTGCTGCCCAGCGCCGCGGGGCAGACGCCCTTGGTATTGACATCGGCACCGTTCTGCGCGGTCGAGTACTTGGCCACCACCTGCGGCCGGCCGGTCTTCATGTCGACGTGCGAGGCCCAGTTCACCTTGGGGTCGAATTTTTCGGCCACCAGCAGCGCACCGGTCACGCGGTCCAGCGTGTAGGCGAAGCCGTTGCGGTCGAAGTGCACCAGCGCCTTGGTCGGCTTGCCTTTGACGTTGATGTCCGCCAGGATCATTTCATTGATGCCGTCGAAGTCCCATTCGTCGAACGGCGTCATCTGGTACACCCAGTTAACCTTGCCGGTGTCCACGTCGCGCGACCAGATGCTCATCGACCACTTGTTGTCGCCGGGGCGCTGCGAAGGGTTCCAGGTCGACGGGTTGCCGGTGCCGTAGTACACGGCGTTGGTGGCCTTGTCGTAGCTGTACCAGCCCCAGGTGGTGCCGCCGCCTATCTTCCACTGGTCGCCCTTCCAGGTTTTCAGCGAAGAGTCCTTGCCGACCGGCGCGAGCTTGCCGTCGGTCCAGGTCATGGTCTTGCCGGGGTCCATCAGCATCTCTTCGTCCGGCCCGGTGCTGTAGCCTTTCCAGGCCAGCTTGCCATCCTTGATGTTGTAGGCAGCCAGGAAGCCACGCACGCCGAACTCGCCGCCGCTGATGCCGGTGATGACCTTGTCCTTGAAGACATGGGGCGCGTTGGTGTTGGTGGCGCCGACCTTCGGATCGCCGTTCTTCACCGACCACGCCACCTTGCCGGTCTTGGCGTCGAGTGCGACCAGGGTGGTGTCGGCCTGTTGCAGGAAGACCTTGCCCTCGGCATAGGCCAGGCCGCGGTTCACCGTGTCGCAACACATGACCGCGATCACCGACTGATCCTGCTTCGGCTCGTACTTCCACAGGATCTTCTGGGTTTCGACGTCGAGCGCGAACACCTTGTTCGGAAACGGCGAGTGCAGGTACATCGTGCCGTCGACCACCAGGGGCGAGCCCTCGTGGCCGCGCAGCACGCCGGTAGAGAAGGTCCATGCGACCTGCATCTTGCCGACGTTGCTCTTGGTGATCTGGTTCAACTTGCTGTAGCGCTGGTTGAACATATCGCCCGCTTGCATCGCCCAGTTCTTCGAGTTCGCGACGTTCTTCTCTACATCGGCATTGGCAAGCGCCAAGGCCGGAAGAGCAAGCATCGCGACACCGACGTGCCGCACGAGACGGCCGACGATCTGCCTGGAAAATTTCATAAATGTCTCCTCACATTTGACAGTGGGTATCGAACACGAATTGGCAGCAGCCTTCGGATCTATTCGATCGGTTTGGCGAAGGCTGCGGACCGCAACATCCATGCCCACCATGCCGCCACCCAGTCGTCGAGCTCACCGATGCGGCTTCGATCGGCAGGGTGCGCTGTCTCCTCGGCGGATGCCGGTTTTCGAGGACTGCAAGAGGACTATCGGACCTAGGGAAATCCCCAGCGTTGGATGCCTTCGCCGCGCCGCACGTCACGCGTCGCGGCGGCAATGCGCCGCATGCGCATCCAAATTTGACGCAAAGTGTCTCGCGCCAAGTACGGATGTCGAGTGCCGATGGGTTGCAGAGGCGCTTGCGCGGGCAAATGTGTAGGACGGATTTCAGTGAAAACCCTGCGAAGGGAAGAGGCACAGAATTTGCGGATTGATAGCGAACGGCAAATACCCTTGATCATTGAAACTACGACAGCTCGACGAATCCCTTCGGCCTCCATGCTGCGAACCATTGACTTAACCAAGCGCTATGGCACGCGCACGGCCCTGCAGTCGTTGTCCTTGCGTCTGCCTGCGGGTCAGTTCGTGGCGCTGCTGGGGCCCAACGGCGCCGGCAAGTCGACGCTGTTCCAGGTCCTGACCGGCATGTTCGCCGCTGACGAAGGCGAGGTCGAAGTGGCCGGCCATTCGCTGCGCCATTCCGCGACCGCTGCGCTCAGGCATATCGGCGTCGTGTTTCAGCAGATGTCGCTCGATCTCGACCTCAGCATCCGGCGCAACCTGTTGTTCCAGGCCGACCTGCATGGCCTTCCGCGGCGGCTGGCGCAGGAGCGCATTGCGTCGGCCTGCGAGCGCTTGAACATCGACGCAGATCTGGACCGCAAGGTGCGCGAGCTGTCGGGCGGCAACCGGCGCAAGGTCGAGCTCGCGCGCGCGGGTTTGCATCGTCCGGCCGTTCTGTTGATGGACGAAGCCACGGTCGGGCTGGATCCGAAATCGCGCCAGGATCTGCTGGCCGCCTTGCGCGCGGACGTGCGCGAGCGCGGGGTGTGCGTGTTGTGGGCGACGCATCGGGTGGACGAAGCCGAGGAAGCCGACCGCGTGCTCGTGCTGCACAAGGGAGCGCTGCTGGCGGACGGCACGCCGGCGCAGGTGAGCCGGCTGCTCGGCGGCGACACGCTGGAGGAGGGCTTCATCGCGCGCACAACTTGAAACTTGAAAATCCCGAAAACAAAAGATGGAGACATGTATGCCGAGACCTTCTCGTCCGATCCTGCGCACGCGGCTTCGCGCCGCCGCCGGCGCACTGGCGCTGGCGGCCGCGAGCCAGGCCGTGCTGGCGCAGGGCGCCGCCTACGTGTCCAGCGAGAAAGACAGCGCGCTGACTGTGATCGACCTGGGGACGCTGGCAGTGAAGGGCACGATCCCCACCTGCAAGCGCGCGCGCCACATCCAGCTGACGCCCGAGCGCCAGCTGATGGTCGCCTGCACTGACTCGAACGAGGCCGACCTGATCGACCCTGCCAGCGGCAAGTCGGTGCGGCGCATCCCGCTGGGCGACGAGCCCGAGGCCTTCGATCTGTCGCCCGACGGCAAGGTCATCTATGTCTCCAACGAAGACGCGGGCGAGGCCAGCTTCATCGACGCGGCCAGCGGCAAGAAGCTGCGCTCCGTGAAGGTGGGCGCGGAACCGGAAGGCGTCAAGGTCAGTGCCGATGGCAAGACCCTGTACGTCACCTCGGAGGTGGCGAGCCTGGTGCACGTGATCGACACCGCCAGCGGCAAGGTCACCAAGAACATCCGGGTCGGCAAGCGGCCGCGGCGCATGGCGATCACGCCCGACGGCAAGGAGCTGTGGGTCACCAACGAGTTGGGCGCCAGCGTCAGCATCGTCTCGACCGCCACGCACGAGGTGATCGCCACCTTGAAGTTCGAGCTCAAGGGCGCGCGCGCCGAGGACATCACGCCCGTGGGTATCCAGATCACGAAGGACGGCCGGCGGGCCTTCGTCGGGCTCGGGCGCGCGAACCACGTCGCCTTCGTCGACGTGGGGAGCCGCAAGGTCGGCTCGCTGGTGCTGGTCGGCAAGCGCGCCTGGAACGTCACGCTCGACAAGGCAGAGGCGCGGCTTTACGTCGTCAACGGGCTGAGCGACGACGTGACGGTGGTCGACGTGGCGCTCGCCAAGGCGATCAAGAGCGTTCCGGTCGGACGCGTGCCTTATGGACTCGTGATCGTGGAATGAGGAAGCGCACACCGGTATCCTGGCTTGCGCTCGCGTCGCTGGCGGCAGTTCTGATCGACGCTGCGCCGGCGGCCGCGGCGGTGCTCAAGGCCACCCTGATCACGCCCGCAGACGATGCGCGCCTGGAGCGTTCGCGCGTCGAGCGCGCCTACCTCGGGCATCCGGGCGGCCCGCTCGCAGAGGGCCTCGAGCTGGCCGTCGATGAGGCCAGGTTCGAGCTGGAAGCCGCGGGCGCGGAGGTGGCCCTGGCCAGCGTGCCGGCCGCTTCGGTCGATGCGGCGCGCGCGGCGGCCGTGGCGGCCGAGAAGAACGGCGCCGCGGTGCTGCTGACCGACCTGCCTGCCGAATGGACACTGGCGGTGGCCGATGCCGTGAAGCTGCCGGTGCTGAACCTGAGCGACGCGTCCGACCGGTTGCGCCAGCAAGACTGCCGCGAGCGACTGTTCCATCTGATTCCCAGCGAGCGCATGCGCAGCGATGCGCTGGCCCAGACGCTGGTGTCGCGCAAATGGAGCAAGCTGCTCCTGCTGGTGGGCGGCAGCCCGCAGGATGCCTCGCGTGCGGCGACCGCGCAGGCGTCGATCAAACGCTACGGGCTGCAACTGGTGGGCAGCAAACCCTTCAAGCTGTCGGCGGACCCGCGCGAGCGCGACCTGGCCAACCCGCTGCTGCTGACGGCCGGCAGCAGCTACGACGCCGTCTGGGTGGTCGATAGCGACGGCGAATTCGCCCGCACGCTGCCTTATCGCACCGTGCTGCCGCGCCCGGTCGTGGGTGACGGCGGCCTGGTGGCGCTGGCCTGGCACGCGCAGTTCGAGCGCTACGGCGCGCCGCAGGTCGCGCGGCGTTTCGCCAAGGCCACGAAGCGGCCGATGACGGCGCACGACTGGGCGGCGTGGATGGCCGGCAAGACGCTGACGGCCGCGGCCATCGCCGCGCCCAAGGGGCCGAATGCGGCCTGGGCGCAGGCCGTGGCGAAGAGCTCGCTGGACGGTTCCAAGGGCACCGGCCTGAGCTTCCGCGCCTGGGATGGCCAGCTGCGCCAGCCCATGCTGCTGAGCGACGGGCAGGGCGTGATCGCGCAGGCACCGGCCGACGGCGTACTGCATCCGCGCAACGTGCTCGACACGCTGGGCGCCGATGCGCCGGAGAAGCTATGTCCGAGCGCGCGCTGAAAACGCCGGAGAGCGCGAGTGCCGAGCCACTGGCGCGGCGCGGGCTGGGCCACGCCTTGCAGGCGATGCGCGCCATCGTGCTGCGCGAGCTGTACAAGTTCTCGCAGCAGACCGGGCGGCTGGTGTCGGCGCTGGTGCGCCCGTTGCTGTGGCTTGCCGTCTTCGCCGCGGGCTTTCGCAACGTCTTCGGCGTCGCGATCGTCGAGCCCTACGACACCTACATTCCCTACGACGTGTACATCGTGCCCGGGCTGGTCGGCATGGTGCTGCTGTTCAACGGCATGCAGTCGTCGCTCGCGATGGTCTACGACCGCGAGATGGGCCTGATGCGCCTGCTGCTTACCGCGCCGCTGCCGCGGCCCTGGCTGCTGTTCTCCAAGCTGTGCGCCACCGCGCTGCTGTCGGTGCTGCAGGCGCTCGCGTTCGTGGTGGTGGCCGCCCTGATCGGCACCGAAGTGCCGCTGCTGTCGCTCGCCGGCCTGCATGCGCTCGCGGCGCTGGCGGCCGGCGCGCTCATGCTGGGCGCGCTCGGGCTGCTGCTGTCGGTGCACATCAAGCAACTGGAAAACTTCGCCGGCACGATGAACTTCGTCATCTTCCCGATGTACTTCCTGTCGACCGCGCTCTACCCGCTGTGGAAGTTGCAGGAGTCGGGGGTCGAGTGGGTGTACCAGCTGGCGCGCTTCAATCCCTTCACCTACGCGGTCGAGTGGATTCGCTTCGCGCTCTACGGCAAGGACCCGGGCCTCGCGCCCTATGTCGTGTTCGGCTGCCTGATCGTCTTCTTCGGCCTGGCCTGCTGGGGCTACGACCCGCAGCGCGGCTTCGGCGGCCTGACCAAGCGGGGAGGGGGCACATGAGCCCCGCCCGGCCGCCCGAAGGGGCTCGCACCGCGGTGCGGAGCACGGAGGTTATCCAATGAGCCTGCACGATCGCATCGACCGGCGCGGCTGGCTGCGGCGGGCCGCCGCACTGGCGCTGGGCGCGCTGCCGCTGGGCGGCGCGATGGCTTCCCCCGAAATCTTTCCTTCGCGCCCCGTCACGCTGTGGGTGCCGTGGCCCGCCGGCGGCGCGACCGACGTGTCGCTGCGGCTGCTCGCCGAGCTGGCCTCGGTCTGGCTCGGCCAGCCGGTCCTCACCGAAAACCGCGGCGGCGCCGGCGGCACGCTGGCGATGCCGGTGCTGCAGCAGGCGCGGCCTGACGGCTACACCGTCGCCCAGATGCCGCAGCCGGTTTTTCGCGTGCCGCACACGCAGAAGGTGTTGTGGGACCCGATTCGCGACGTGACGCCGATCATTCAGGTTTCCGGCGTCACCTTCGGCGTGCTGGTTGCGGCCGCCAGTCGCATCCGTTCGCTCGACGATCTGTTCGCATTCGCACGCGCGCGTCCCGGCGAGCTGACCATCGCCACCAACGGCATCGGCACCACGCCGCACATGGTGCTCGAGGAGCTGTTCACTGCCCGCGGCCTGCGCTACATCCACGTGCCGTACAAGGGCACGGCCGAACAGTTGAACGCGATCGCCGGCGGGCAGGTGATGGCCGGCGTCAATTCCACCGGCTTCGGGCCGGCGGTAGATACGGGCACGCTTCGGCTGCTGGTGACCTTCGGCGCCGAGCGCTCGAAGCGCTGGCCCGAGGTGCCGGTGCTGCGCGAGCTCGGCTTCGACATCGTGGCCAAGTCGCCCTTCGGCCTGGCGGGCCCGCGCGGCCTGCCGCCCGGGGTGGTGACGGTGCTGCACGAGGCCTTCAAGAAGGCCATGTTCGATCAGCGCTTCAAGGACGAGCTGGCGAAGTACGACCAGGAGATCGACTACCTCGGGCCGCAGGCCTATGCGCAGTCCTGCCGCGAGATCTTCGTGCAGGAGCGCGCCATGGTGGACAAGCTGGGCCTTGCCCGCACCGGCGGCTGAACAGGAAATCGCACCGATGAGCCAACCGAACCAGAAGACCACCCGCCGGCTGGTCGGGCTGGCCGTCGTTGCGGCGGCCTGCCCGATGCAATCGCAGGCACAGGCGCAAGCCGCGCCAGTGGCCGCATTGCCCACCGTGGAAGTGGTGGGCACCACGCCCGTGCCCGGCATCGAGGTGCCCAAGGACCAGATCCCGTCCAATGTGCAGACTGCCGACGACGCGCAGCTGCGCCGCGCGCAGAGCCTGAATCTGCCGGACTTCATGGCCACCCGCTTGCCGAGCGTCAGCGTCAACGAGATCCAGGGCAATCCCTACCAGCTGGACGTGAACTACCGCGGCTTCACCGCGGGCCCGTTGCTCGGAACGCCGCAGGGCCTGTCGGTGTACCAGGACGGCGTGCGCATCAACGAACCCTTCGGCGACGTGGTGAACTGGGACCTGATTCCCAAGGCGGCGATCTCCAGCATCACGCTGCTGCCGGGCTCAAACCCCCTGTTCGGCCTCAACACGCTCGGCGGCGCGCTGTCGCTGCAGACCAAGCGCGGCGATACGCATCCCGGCACCGAGCTCGAGCTGCAGGCCGGCTCCTTCGGCCGGGTGAGCACCGAGCTCACGCACGGGCGCAAGCTGGGCGAAGACGGGCATCTGTTCCTGGCGCTCGGCGGCCTCAACGAAGACGGCTGGCGCGACCACTCGCCCTCGCGCGTGCGCCAGCTCTTCGCCAAGGTGGGGCAGGACCGCGGAAAGCTTTCCTGGGACCTGAGCTTCACCCATGGCGACAACCGGCTGGTAGGCAACGGCCTGCTGCCCGAGTCCATGCTCATGCAGAACCGCAAGCAGGTCTACACGCGGCCGGACCGCACCGACAACCGGATGTCGATGCTGACGCTCAATGCCAGCTACCAGCTGAGCGACGTGCAGACGATCTCGATGACGGCGTACACGCGGCGCTCGCGCTACTCGACGCTCAATGGCGACTTGAACAACGACTTCGATCCGCCCGACGTCGAGGAGTCGGGCGTGGAGAACCGGACGAGGACGCGGCAGCACGGCGAAGGCCTGGCGCTGCAGTCGACGGTCAACGCGGGCATTCATCGCTTCACCTTCGGCGCTTCCGTCGACCGGGCGCGCACGCGCTTCGCGCAGACCGAGGCCGAAGGCTTCCTCGACGCGACGCGTTCGGTGGTGCCGCAGGAAGAAGCCGAGGTCGACGCGCTGCTGGCGGGCAAGAGCCGCACGGCCAGCATCTACTTCCACGACCTGGTGGCGCTCAGGCCCGACCTGCAGCTCAACCTCTCGGGCCGCTACAACGACACCCGTGTGACGACCCGCGACGAAGGCCGGGCGCTGCTCGGCCTTTCCACGCAGCTCGACGGCGAGGGCCGCTACCGCAAGTTCAATCCTGCCGCCGGCCTCACCTGGCAGGCCACACCGCGGCTCACGGCCTATGGCGGCTGGAGCCAGGGCAGCCGTGCGCCGAGCCCGATCGAGCTGGGCTGCTCCGATCCGCAAAACGCCTGCGTGCTGCCGAATGCGCTGCAGTCCGACCCGCCCCTCAAGCAGGTGGTGTCGCAGACGCTCGAGGCCGGGTTGCGAGGCACTTTCGCGCCGGGCCTGAGCTGGAACGCCTCGGTCTTTCGCACCCTGAACAAAGACGATCTGCTGTTCGTCAGCAGCGGGCTGTCGCGCGGCTACTTCACGAACTTCGGGCGCACATTGCGCCGGGGCGTGGAACTCGGACTCGAGCAGCGGACGGACCCGCTGACATGGTCCTTGTCCTACAGCTACCTGCAGGCGAGATACGACTCTCCGGCGTGCCTGGTGTCCGAATCCAACAGCAGCGCCGAAACCAGCTCCGCGTGCGGCGGCGAAGGCGAGATCGCGGTGCGCCGCGGCGATCGGCTGCCTGGTTTGCCCGCCCACCATCTCAAGTTCAACGTCGACTGGCGGGTGACGCCGGCCTGGACGCTGGGAGCCCAATACCGCGCCTACTCGCGGCGATCCGTACGCGGCAACGATAACGGCGCACACACGCCCGACGGGGTCGAATTCAGCGGCACCGGCTACGTGGGCGGCTATGCGCTGCTCGATCTCACGACGAGCTGGAAGCTGGGCCGCAGCGTCGAACTCTTCGCCAAGGTGGCGAACGTGTTCAACCGCCGCTACGCCAGCGCCGGCCAGCTCGGCCGCAACGGCTTCGACGCCGGCGGCGCGGTGCTGCCGCCCGATGCATGGCGTAACGAGCAATTCGTGGCCCCGGGCGCGCCGCGCGCGATGTGGCTCGGCGTGCGGATGCAGCTTGGCGCCTGAGGGCAGATTCGTTTTCAGCCGCGCTGCGCGCTGCGTTTGCGCGCCGGCTTCCGCGCCGCCGGCAGATGGCCGAGCTGCTGCTGGATCTGGGCCTGGCCATGCGTACGCAGATAGTCCTCGAAGGCGAGCGCGACCTGCGGCAATTGCCGCGACGCGAGGTGCATGACGTACCAGTCCCGCACGATCGGATTGCCCGCCACGGGCAGGAGGCCGAGCAGGCCCGCGTTCATCTCGAGCACGCAGGTGTGCATCGACAGGAAGGCGATGCCGAAGCCCGCGGCACACATCTGCTTGATGGCCTCGTTGCTCGACAGCTCGGAGCCGATGCGCAGCGGCAGGCCGTTGTCCTTGAAGAAGCGCTCGACCGTGGTGCGCGTGCCCGAGCCGCGCTCGCGCACCAGCATGCGCGTGTCCGACAGGAGGGCGAGGCTGGGCTTGGGCGCCGACATCAGCGGATGGCCGGGCGCCGCGAGAAAGGCCATCGGGTGCTTGGCGAAGGCGCTCGAATCGGTCTTCAGCTCGGCGGGCGGGCGGCCCATGATCGCGACGTCGATCTCCTGGCCCGCGAGCATGCGCACGATTTCGTCGCGATTGCCGACCTGCAGCTTGAGCTTCACCTTCGGGTGCTCCTTGGCGAAGTTCACCAGGATGGGCGGCAGCAGGTATTCGGCGGTGGTGATGGCGCCGACGCGCAGCGTTCCCGAGAAGACGCCCTGCAGCGTGGCCATTTCCTCGCCGGCCTCGCGCCACAGGTCGAGGATGCGCCCCGCATAGCCTGCCAGCAGCTCGCCGGCCTCGGTCAGCCGGATGCCGCGGCCGGTGCGCTGCAGCAGCGGTGTGCCGGCCGATTCCTCGAGCGTGGCGATCTGGATCGATACCGCGGGCTGCGTCAGGTGCATCTCGTCGGCCGCCAGCGACACGCTGCCGAGCCGGGCCACCGCGTGGAAGGTGTTGAGCTGGCGAAAGCTTGCGTGCTTGGAAAGGGGCATCGGACGATATTAGGTTTACAACATGCCAATGTCAAAAGATTTAATTTTTCCTAATCGTTGGCGAGGCCTACATTCTCCTCACCGACAGCACGAATCCATTCATCTCTAGAGGCGAATCCATGGGCAACATGAACGAAGCAACGCAGATCACCGATGCCAAGAAGCGGTACTCGGCCGGTGTGCTGAAGTACGCACAGATGGGCTACTGGGACGGCGACTACCAGCCGAAGGACACGGACATCCTGGCGCTGTTTCGCATCACGCCGCAGGAAGGCGTGGACGCCATCGAGGCCGCCGCGGCGGTGGCCGGCGAATCGTCCACCGCGACCTGGACCGTGGTGTGGACCGACCGGCTCACCGCCTGCGACATGTACCGCGCCAAGGCCTACAAGGTCGAGCCGGTGCCCAACAATCCGGGGCAGTACTTCTGCTACGTGGCCTACGACCTGTCGCTGTTCGAGGAAGGCTCGATCACCAACGTGGCGGCCTCCATCATCGGCAACGTCTTCAGCTTCAAGCCGCTGAAGGCCGCGCGGCTGGAGGACATGCGCTTTCCGGTCGCCTACGTCAAGACCTTCGCCGGGCCGCCGACCGGCATCGTGGTGGAACGCGAGCGGCTCGACAAGTTCGGACGTCCCCTGCTGGGCGCCACGACCAAGCCGAAGCTGGGCCTGTCCGGGCGCAACTACGGCCGGGTGGTGTACGAGGGCCTGCGCGGCGGCCTGGACTTCATGAAGGACGACGAGAACATTAACTCGCAACCCTTCATGCACTGGCGCGACCGCTTCCTGTTCGTGATGGATGCGGTGAACAAGGCGAGCGCGGCGACGGGCGAGGTCAAGGGCAGCTATCTGAACATCACGGCCGGGACGATGGAAGAGATGTACCGCCGCGCGCAGTTTGCCAAGGAACTCGGCTCGGTGATCGTGATGGTGGACCTGGTGATCGGCTACACGGCCATCCAGTCGATGAGCAACTGGTGCCGGCAGAACGACATGATCCTGCACCTGCACCGTGCCGGCCACGGCACCTACACGCGGCAGAAGAACCACGGCGTGAGCTTCCGCGTGATCGCCAAGTGGATGCGCTTGGCGGGCGTGGACCACATCCACGCGGGCACGGCGGTCGGCAAGCTCGAGGGCGACCCGATGACGGTGCAGGGCTACTACAACGTCTGCCGCGATACGCACACCAAGGTGGACCTGCCGCGCGGCATCTATTTCGACCAGGACTGGGGCGCGCTGCGCAAGGTGATGCCGGTGGCCTCGGGCGGCATCCACGCCGGCCAGATGCACCAGCTGCTGGACCTGTTCGGCGACGACGTGGTGCTGCAGTTCGGCGGCGGCACCATCGGGCACCCGCAAGGCATACAGGCTGGGGCGACCGCCAACCGCGTGGCGCTGGAAGCCATGGTGCTGGCGCGCAACGAGGGCCGCGACATCGCCAACGAGGGGCCGCAGATCCTGCGCGACGCGGCCCGGTGGTGCACACCGCTGGCGGCGGCGCTCGATACCTGGGGCGAGATCTCTTTCAACTACGCCTCCACCGACACGTCCGACTATGTGCCGACGCCGTCGGTGGCCTGAACCGGTCCACGAGGAGAGACAGACATGCGAATCACGCAAGGCACCTTTTCATTCCTGCCCGACCTGAGCGACGAGCAGATCCGCCGGCAGGTCGAGTATTGCCTCGGCAAGGGCTGGGCACTCGGCATCGAATACACGGACGACCCGCACCCGCGCAACACCTTCTGGGAAATGTTCGGCAACCCGATGTTCGACATCCAGGATCCGGCCGGCGTCATGCTCGAGCTCGCGGCCTGCCGCAAGACCTTCGCGCAGCAGTACATCCGCGTCACGGCATTCGACTCGACCCACGGGACCGAGTCGGTGGTGATGTCCTTCATCGTCAACCGGCCGGCCAACGAGCCGGGCTTCCGCCTGATCCGCACCGAGGAGCCGGGACGCACCATCCGCTACAGCATCGAGAGCTACGCCGTGCAGGCGCGGCCCGAAGGCGCGCGGTACTGAGGCGAAGCCACCCGCATGGATACCGCCCAGTCCACCGCCACCGCCACCGCGCCGAGGCAGCTCTTCGAGTCCTCGGGCGTGAAGGCCCTGCTCGACCAGCTCGATGCCGAGCTGATCGGCCTGGCGCCGGTCAAGGGCCGCATCCGCGACGTCGCCGCGCTGCTGCTGATCGACAGGCTGCGCCAGGCGCAAGGACTGCAATCGCAGCCGCCTTCGCTGCACATGTCGTTCACCGGCAATCCCGGCACCGGCAAGACCACGGTGGCGATGCGCATGGCCGAGGTGCTCAAGCAGCTGGGCTACGTTCGCAAGGGCCATCTGGTGGCGGTGACGCGCGACGACCTAGTGGGCCAGTTCATCGGCCATACGGCGCCCAAGACCCGGGAAGTGATCAAGAAGGCGATGGGCGGCGTGCTGTTCATCGACGAGGCGTACTACCTGTACCGGCCGGAGAACGAACGCGACTATGGACAGGAGTCGATCGAGATCCTGCTGCAGGTGATGGAGAACCAGCGCGATGACCTGGTGGTGATTCTTGCGGGCTACAAGGACCGCATGGAGACCTTCTTCGGCAGCAATCCGGGCATGGCCTCGCGCATCGCGCATCACATCGATTTCCCGGACTACAGCGAGGCCGAACTGATGCAGATCGCGCAGCTGATGCTCAAGCGGCTGAACTACAGCTTCGACGACGGCGCGGCATCCACCTTCGCGCGCTATGTGAGCCTGCGCCGGCGGCAGCCGCATTTCGCCAACGCGCGATCGGTGCGCAATGCGCTCGACCGCATCCGGCTGCGCCACGCCACGCGGCTGTTCGGCAGCGAAGAGGCCCTGACGCGCGAACAGCTCTGCACGCTGGAAGCGCAGGACATCCTGGCGAGCCGCGTGTTCGACCCGAGCGCACGCATGAGCACGGAGCTTGCCCAATGAGCATCGAAGCCCTCGTGTTCGACGTCGACGGCACCCTGGCCGACACCGAGGAGGTGCATCGCCGCGCCTTCAACCTGGCCTTCGAAGAGCTCGGCCTGGACTGGCGCTGGGAGCGCTCCGAGTACCGGGCCCTGCTCGCGGTGACGGGCGGCAAGGAGCGGCTGAGGGCCTACATCGATGGCCTGGCCTCGAGCGCCTCCGAGAAGAAGCGCCTGCACGAGCGGGTGCCGGAGCTCCACGCCGCGAAGACGCGGCACTACACCGAGATCGCGCGGCAGGGCGGCATCGAACTGCGTCCCGGCGTGGCGCGTCTGCTCGACGAGGCGCTCGGCGCCGGCTTGCGCCTGGCGATCGCCAGCACCACGACGGCCGTCAACATCGACGCCTTGCTGCTGGCGACGCTGGGCCCGGGCGGCTTGTCGATGTTCGACGTGATCGCCTGCGGCGACCAGGTGCGCGCGAAGAAGCCTGCGCCCGACATCTACCGGCTCGCGCTCGACACCATGGGCGTGGCGCCCGAGCGGGCGATCGCCGTCGAGGACTCGCCCAACGGAGTGCGCTCGGCCGTCGCTGCCGGCCTTTGGACGCTGGTTGCGCCCACCTTCTGGACCGAAGGCGGCGACTTCAGCGGCGCCGGGCTGGTCCTGCCCAGTCTCGCAGACGCATGGCTCAGCGTTGAGGAACTCACGCGCAGGGCCACTGCTGTGCCGCCGCTGAATGCGGTTCAAGCGCTCTACCGGGGGGGATGAGATGCAGCAGAAAGAAATCTCCGCGCGGCCCGGGTCCGCCTCGACCATGCGGATCGCGCCCAGCCTGTTGTCGGCGGACTTCGCGCGCCTGGGCGAGGAGGTGAGGGCGGTCATCGAAGCCGGCGCCGATCTGATCCATTTCGACGTGATGGACAACCACTACGTCCCCAATCTGACCGCCGGTCCGCTGGTGTGCCAGGCCATCAAGGCTTACGCCACGGTGCCCATCGATGTGCACCTGATGGTCAAGCCGGTCGACGCGCTGATCCCGATGTTCGTCGAGGCCGGCGCCTCGATCATTTCGTTCCACCCCGAGGCCAGCGAGCACGTGGACCGGACCATCCGTCTGATCAAGGCCAGCGGCTGCAAGGCCGGCCTGGTGCTCAACCCGGCGACGCCGCTGCAGGTGCTCGACCATGTGCTGGACCAACTCGACCTGGTGTTGCTGATGTCGGTCAATCCCGGCTTCGGCGGGCAGAGCTTCATCGAGAGCGTGCTGCCGAAGATCGAGGCAGCGCGCCGCCGCATCGATGCGAGCGGGCGCGACATCTGGCTCGAGGTCGATGGCGGCGTGAAAGCCGACAACGCGCAGCGCATCGGCGCCGCGGGCGCCGACACGCTCGTGGCCGGCTCGGCGGTGTTTGCCGGCGGCCGCTATCGCGAGGCCATCGACGCCATCCGCACTCGGGCGCTGGCGGGGTGCGCGGCATGAAGGATCTGCGCGCCATCGACGCCATCGCCTTCGACCTCGACGGCACGCTGGTCGACAGCGCGCCGGACATCCGGCATGCCTTGAATGCCGCGCTCGAAGAGGCGGACCTGGAGGGCTTCGAGCTGGACACCGTGCGCGCATGGATCGGCGACGGGCCCGACGCGCTGATCGCGCACGCCTTGTGCTGGCACGGCATCGACGCCGACGAAGCGCTGCAGGCCCGGCTGCGCAAGGCCTTCGATGCGCACACGCTGGCGGCGCCTCTGCGATCGGGCAGCGTCTTCCACGGCATCGCCGAGCTGGTCGCCGGCCTGGCCCGGACGCTGCCGATGGTGGTGGTCACCAACAAGCCGACGCGGTTGGCACGCGCCGTGCTGGATGCGGCCGGACTGCTGCCTTTTCTGACCGGGGTCTATGGCGCCGATGCGCAAGCCCAGCGCAAGCCTGCGCCGTACCTGCTGCTGGCCGCGGCGCATCGGCTGGGGGTGGCGCCTGCGCGCCTGCTGATGGTCGGCGACGGGCCGCCCGACCTGCTCGCCGCGAAGGCCGCCGGATGTCCGGCCGCCCTGGTCGCATGGGGCTACGGCGGGCGCGCGGTCGGGACCGCATCGGTGCCGGCGTGGCGCCTGGCGACGCCGCAGCAACTGCTGCTGAACGCACTCGCGTCGCGCGCCATGCGCAGCGAAGAAGAAACGACGAATGACTAGAACCAGGAGATCGACATGCCAATCGCAGGCAAGGCCACGCTGACCCAGTACATCATCGAGGAACGCCGCCGCCATCCAGGCGCCACGGGGGCGCTCAATGCCGTCATCACGGACGTTTCGCTCGCCTGCAAGGCGATATCGCGAAAGGTGGCGCTGGGCGCCCTGGGCGACATGCTCGGCAGCGCCAGCAGCCACAACGTGCAGGGCGAGGAACAGAAGACGCTCGACGTGCTGAGCAACGACATGTTCCTGCGCGCCAACGAGTGGGGCGGCCACGTGGCGGGCATGGTGTCCGAGGAGATGGAGGCGCCCTACGTGCCGCCGCAGCAGGATCCGCGCGGCAAGTACCTGCTGCTGTTCGACCCGCTGGACGGCTCATCCAACATCGACGTCAACGTGGCGGTGGGCAGCATCTTCTCGATCCTGCGCGCGCCGACGCCCGAGCGCGACGCCAGGCCGGAGGACTTTCTGCAGCCCGGCACGCAGCAGGTCGGCGCCGGCTATGCGATCTACGGCCCTTCGACGATGCTGGTGCTGACGCTGGGCAACGGCACGCATGCCTTCACGCTCGATCCGCAATTGGGCGAATGGGTGCTGAGCCATCCGAACCTGCGCATTCCTGCGCGGACCAGCGAGTTTGCGATCAACGCGTCGAACAGCCGTTTCTGGGAGCCGGCGGTGAAGCGCTATGTCGACGAATGCCTGGCCGGCCGGGAAGGCCCGCGCGGCATCGACTTCAACATGCGCTGGATCGCCTCTCTGGTGGCCGAGACGCACCGCATCCTGATGCGCGGCGGCGTGTTCATGTACCCGCGCGACAGCAAGGAGGCGGGCCGGGCGGGGCGCTTGCGCCTGCTCTACGAGGCCAATCCGATCTCCTTCCTGATCGAGCAGGCTGGCGGCATGGCCAGCACCGGCCGCCGGCGCCTGATGACGGTCGAGCCCGAGGCGATCCACCAGCGCATCGGCCTGGTCTTCGGCTCGTCCGAAGAGGTCGCGCGCGTGGAGGCGTACCACGCCGAGGAGCCGCAGGACACCTACCAGGCGCCGCTGTTCGGCAAGCGTGGCTTGTTCGCGACCGCGGCCTGAACCAGGCACGAATTCTTCATTCCCGAGGCCACCATGTCAGCCAAATATCCGATCGTTGCCATCACCGGCTCCTCCGGCGCCGGCACCACTTCCGTCACCCGAACCTTCGAGAACATCTTCCGCCGCGAGAGCGTCAAGGCAGCGATCGTCGAGGGCGACAGCTTTCACCGCTACGACCGCAACGCCATGAAAGCGGCAATGACCGAGGAGGAGGCCGCCGGCAACCGGAACTTCAGCCATTTCGGCGAGGATGCCAACCTGTTCGCCGAGCTCGAAGCGCTGTTTCGCGACTACGGCGAAGCGGGCGTCGGCCGCAGCCGGAAGTATCTGCATGACGAGCACGAGGCGGCGCCCTACGAGCAGGAGCCCGGTACCTTCACGCCGTGGGAAACGCTGCCGGCGAGCGAACTGCTGTTCTACGAAGGCCTGCATGGCGGCGTGACGACGGCCAAGGTCGACATCGCGCGCCATGTCGACCTGCTGATCGGCGTGGTGCCGGTGATCAACCTCGAGTGGATCCAGAAGCTGCACCGCGACAAGAGCACCCGCGGCTACTCCACCGAGGCCGTGACCGACGTGATCCTGCGCCGCATGCACGAGTATGTGCACTACATCTGCCCGCAGTTCACGCGCACCCACATCAATTTCCAGCGGGTGCCGGTGGTCGACACCTCCGATCCGTTCATCGCGCGCACCATCCCGAGCCCGGACGAAAGCCTGGTGGTGATCCGCTTCGCCAACCCGACGGGCTTCGACTTTCCCTATCTGCTGAGCATGCTGCACGACTCCTTCATGTCGCGCGCCAACACGCTGGTGGTGCCGGGCGGAAAGATGGAGCTGGCCATGCAGCTGATCTTCACGCCGATGATCCTGCGCCTCATGGAGCGCCGCAAGAAAGCGTATGCCATCTAGGAACTTCGTCATGACAACTGAAATTCTTGCCTTGCGCACGCAGTGCGCCAACGCCATCCGGGCGCTGGCCATGGACGCGGTGCAGGCCGCCAACTCGGGCCATCCAGGCATGCCGATGGGCATGGCCGACATCGCCGAGGCCTTGTGGCGGCATCGCCTGCGGCACGACCCGGCCCACCCGCGGTGGATCGACCGCGATCGCTTCGTCGTCTCCAACGGGCACGGCTCGATGCTGCTGTATGCGCTCCTGCACCTGAGCGGCTACGCGCTGCCGATGGAGGAACTCCGGCGCTTTCGCCAACTGCATTCGCGCACGCCCGGGCATCCCGAGGTCGGCGTCACGCCCGGGGTCGAGACCACCACGGGGCCATTGGGGCAGGGCATCGGCAATGCGGTCGGCATGGCGCTGGCGGAGAAGTTGCTGGCCGAGGAGTTCAACCGTCCCGGCCATGCGGTGATCGACCATCGCACCTATGTGTTCCTCGGCGACGGCTGCCTGATGGAAGGCATCAGCCACGAGGCCTGTTCGCTGGCGGGCACCTGGCGCTTGAACAAGCTCGTGGCCTTCTACGACGACAACGGCATTTCCATCGACGGTGAGGTCTGCGGCTGGTTCAGCGACGACACGCCGGGCCGCTTCGAAGCCTACGGCTGGACCGTGCTGCGCGATGTCGACGGCCATGACGCGGCGGCCCTCGACGCGGCCATCGCCAAGGCCGCGGCCGCGGACCGGCCGGTGCTGGTGTGCTGCAAGACGCGCATCGGCCAGGGCTCGCCGAATCGAGCCGGTAGCGCGAAGGCGCACGGCGAGGCACTGGGGGAAGCCGAGATCGCCCTCACGCGGCAGGCGCTGGGCTGGAGTGCGCCGCCCTTCGAGCTGCCGCCGGATGTTGCAGAGGCGTGGTCGGCGCGCGAGTCGGGCGCCGCGCTGCACGCGGCGTGGCAGGCGCGCTTCGCCGCCTATGCGCAGGAATATCCGGCGCTCGCGCGCGAGCTGCTGCGTCGCCATCGCGCCGACGCACCGCTCACTGCGCAGGTCGAGGCAGCGCTGGCCTCGGCGGCAGCGGCTGCGCAGCAGCGGCAGGCGGCCGTCGCCACCCGCAAGGCCTCGCAGCAGGTGCTCGACGAGCTCGGGCCGGCGATGCCGGAACTGATCGGCGGTTCGGCCGACCTCACCGGCTCGAACCTGACCGACTGGAAAGGGCACCGCGCGCTCAAGGGTGCGGGCACGGGCAATCACGTGCACTACGGCGTGCGCGAGTTCGGCATGGCGGCGATCATGAACGGGCTGGCGCTGCACGGCGGCCTGCGGCCCTTCGGCGGTACCTTCCTGACCTTCTCCGACTACGCGCGCAACGGCGTGCGCATGTCGGCGCTGATGAAGCTGCCGGTCATCTACGTCTTCACGCACGACTCGATCGGGCTCGGCGAGGATGGCCCGACGCACCAGCCGGTCGAGCATGCCTCGAGCTTGCGCCTGATCCCGAATGTGGATGTCTGGCGTCCTGCCGACGCCACCGAAACGGCCGTGGCCTGGCGGCAGGCATTGCGCCGCATGGACGGGCCGAGCTGTCTGCTGCTGACGCGTCAGGCCTTGCCGCATGCCGGCGGCGGCGAGCGCGTCGAATCCATCGCGCGGGGCGCTTACATCCTGTGGCGTCCGGAAGCGGAGCGCGTGGCCCTGCTGGCGAGCGGCTCGGAGGTCGCGGTCGCACTGGCGGCCGCGGCCTTGCTGGACAAGGAGGGCATTGCGGCCCGTGTGGTTTCGGTGCCGTGCATGGATGTGTTCGAGCGCCAGCATGCGGACTGGCGCCACGCGGTGATTCCGCGCCACCTGCCGCGGCTCGCAGTGGAGGCCGGCAGCACCGGCCTGTGGTGGAAGTTCGTCGGCGAGCACGGCGACGTGGTCGGGCTCGACCGCTTCGGCGAGTCGGCACCGGCCGGCGAGCTTTTCAGGCTGTTCGGAATTACTGCCGAGGCGGTGGCCGAGCGTGCCCGGCGCCTGCTGGCGAGCGTCTCGCATGCCGGCGTGAGGGAGACCGCATGAGGCGCTACACCCCGCGCTGACGCTTCGTTCCCATTCCCATCCCACTTCCACAGGAGCCTGCCATGGCCATGATTTCACTGCGCCGACTGCTGGACCACGCTGCTGAGCATCAGTACGGCGTTCCGGCCTTCAATGTCAACAACCTGGAGCAGATCCAGGCCATCATGCAGGCGGCCAGGAAGACCGACAGCCCGGTCATCCTGCAAGCCTCGGCCGGCGCCCGCAAGTACGCCGGCGAGCCCTTTCTGCGCAAGATGGTCGAGGCCGCCGTGGAGATGTACCCTGAGATTCCCGTCGTGATGCACCAGGACCACGGCGCCAGTCCGTCGATGTGCATGCAGGCCATCCGCTCGGGCTTCACCAGCGTCATGATGGATGGTTCGCTGATGGAAGACGCCAAGACCCCGGCCAGCTACGACTACAACGTCGGCGTGACGCGCAGGGTGGTGGAAATGGCGCATGCGGTCGGCGTCTCGGTCGAGGGCGAACTGGGTTGCCTCGGATCGCTGGAGTCCGGCATGGCCGGCGAGGAAGACGGCAGCGGCGCCGACGGCGTGCTCTCGCACGACCAGCTGCTGACCGACCCGCAGCAGGCGGCGGACTTCGTGGCCAGGACCGGCGTCGATGCCCTCGCGATCGCCATCGGCACCTCGCACGGCGCCTACAAGTTCAGCCGCAAGCCGACCGGCGACATCCTGGCGATCGACCGCATCAAGGACATCCATGCGCGCATTCCGCAGACGCACCTGGTGATGCACGGCTCCTCGTCGGTGCCGCAGGAATGGCTGGCGGTCATTCGCGAATTCGGCGGCGAGATCAAGGAGACCTATGGCGTGCCGGTCGAGGAGATCCAGGAGGGCATCCGCCACGGCGTGCGCAAGATCAACATCGACACCGACATCCGGCTGGCCATGACCGGCGCCATGCGCCGTGCCATGGGGCGCGATCGCAGCGAGTTCGATCCGCGGAAATTCCTGAAGGACGCCACCGCCGCCGCACGCAATCTCTGCGTCGATCGCTTCCAGGCCTTCGGCAGCGCCGGTATGGCGGGCAGAATCAAACCAGCGGCACTGGCGGAGCGCTGAGGCTCAATGCGCCGCTTGGACGCAGGGCGGGGCGACGTCGATCCCGATGAGTGCTCGTGCGAACATGTAGTTGTTGCGCGCCCGCTCGCTCATGGAATCCATGTCGACGTGACCTGCCGCATCGCAGGGGAAGGCCCAGCCCCGGCCTTCCCGAAACAGGGATCGAAAACGCAATTCGTAGCGCGGGCCTGTGGTCTGGTCGGAATGTCTCGCTTCGCTGCTCTCGCCCGCGTGCGCTTGCGCCGCCGATACACGATCGATGTATGCCATGTTTTCCAGTCTCCCTGTAGAGGTCTCAGGTGAATCCGATCACAACGTACGACACCGGCCTGGGTGACCGGCGTAGTACTTCGGTAATCAAAATTCATGCCAGCCGTTCGCCGGCTCGCCGGAGCCGGTCCTGCGCCGCCGTCATGACACTGTGTGCCACGCGCTCGCCGAGTTTTCGAACAATGTGCGAATCGCAAAAAGCTGGAGGCCGTCGAAAGGCCCGGTGGCCCTGGAGCTACGAATGCTTGTTTTGGAGGCACGGGTGCGAAGCGCTCGTCGTACAACGCCAAACCGGGTTGCAGACGGCGTTTCCCACAGAGTTGCCCACATGTTCGGTGGACAACTTTCGCAGTGAAATTCGCGTCCCCTGGGATAGATGAAGAACTCACTTAGCCACAAGTCGGCTTTGCAAATTTCTCACAAAAATAGTTGGCCCCCTGCCAAGTCATCGGAAGACAGGCGGCGCGCGGCGCGCATTCGCGTCACGCGCTGAACTCTGTCGCAGCTCGACGGCGCTGAGCGCGGGGCTATGAGCTCATCGAGCGATGCGCCGCGTGGGTGTGCATGATCCTCGCCCAGGTGGGCCACTTTTCCTTCGGCAGTGGGTCAGTTTCAGATCGGCGTTAACACGGTCGCTGAGCTCACAACTCGGCGACGGCAAGCGCGAAGTTCACCACGTTCTTGGTCTACGCTGGCTGGCGGGAACTGATGGAATCGGATGCGGACAGTCGCCCACTTGAAAGACCCCGCTCCACGTGGTCTCGAGTGGCTGGCCCGTCAGGCCATCGACGACTTGCTAGCGTTCGTTGGCTGAAGCCAACTCGTTCCGTCAGTCCCAAGCAGCGCCTGATCGACCTCTGGAGGCAGGTCAAAGATGAGTGGCGAACGCGCACTGGACTTGGCGATCGCATAGCGTGAGAAGCAGCTTGATCAGACGAGACAGTGGCTGCAGTCGGTCGGCGAAGTGCGCCCGCGACAGCGCCAACAACACGTTGCGAAGCGCTAGCCCATAGGGGCCGCCGGGGGGCTCGCGTCACCCGGCGCGAGCGCCGTGATCTTCGAGGCCAGTTCCTGCGATTGTTCCTTGAACTTTCCCGGGTTGGCCTTCCTCAGCTTCATCAGGTTCTGCAGCTTCCATTGAATCGCGGGCAACGCGCTGAGATGGTCCAGCCCCATCCGGTCCCAATCGGGCTCTCCGTCTGCGAGGGAGATGAGGAAAGCTCGTTCGTCCACGTCCAGGTCTTCGTGCAATCTGGAAATCATCTGTTCCCGTGCGGCGAGCAGTGCACCCAGCTCAACCGGCTCCGTGGTCATGCCCTTGAAGTTGGCCTCGAACTCGTATGTCATATCGTGCAGCGGAGGAAACAACACCTCGTGTATCGGCCTGTTGTGACTTGCCAGGTACACCACGAACGCCCGTCGAATTCCATCGGTGATGCCGCCGTTTGCCAACAGGTGCATCACGTCGAACAGATCCCGCGGATGCTGGCGATCCATCGCAGCGACAAGCTTCCCGCCATAGACATCATCCTCCGACACCACGGGTATCTCCAAGTCGGCCTGGAGGACCTCCTGTGCCTTGGGCGTAAGCCCCGCCATCGCCACGGGCCTGACGGTGCCGCGCATCACATAGTTCACCTCAACCTTGACCTCGATGCCGTCCCGCTTCACCAGGAGCTTTGTCTCGCCCGCTTCCGGCGCTCCGGAGAGATGCGACTGGAATCCCTTCGACTTGAGCTGGTCGGCTGCTCGTCCGAGCGACGCTTTGATCTGCTCGAGCGCCGCGGCGCGAGACAAGGTGTGGTCGGGCAAGACCAGGTCGAGATCGACGGACAGGCGGGGCATTTCGCGAACGAACAGATTGATGGCCGTGCCGCCCTTGAGAGCGAACGTGTCGTCGGTAAAGACGAAGGGGGCGACCTGGGTCAGCAGGCGCGCGGTCTTGAGGTAGATGTCGTTCATTTCTTGAGGACCAGCAGTCCTTCGTTGGTTTGAGAGACCCAGCGTCGAGCGCCACCGGCCGGCAGGCGTGCCGGATCCAGCTTCTTCGCCCAGGGCAGGGATAGGTCACGCCCGAGTTGTAGGCACAGGCGGACCGTCTTGACGCTCGTGCACTCCTGGAGCAGCTCGCCAAGAACAGATGCGCGAAGGCTGTAGGTGCTTTCGGCAAGCTCGCGCGCTTCGGACAGCGGCTGCCGCACGCCCACTTCGCTCAACAGCTCCAGGAACGCGCGCTCAGGGGCGGAGACATTCGGCCCGTGCGCACGGCCTTCGAAGGGGCCAACATGCTTCATGCCGAATGCGTCGCTGCTGAAGAGCTGCTTGCGGTGGTATTCAGCCGGGAAGGGGGCCGTGAACCATTCCGGCAGCTTGGCCGACTTCAGGCCGTACAGGTGTAGTTTGGGCTCCTGAGAGACATAGTGACGCACGCCATGCCAATCCAACGCAGTCTTGCCGCCAACGTGGAGGCCAGGTATCTGTCGCTGGAGCAGCCAAAGACTGGGGTCTCGCTGCAGCGAGGCATCGGGGCGGGCGTACACACCGCGTGCGAGTCGCTTGAGCCATCCCGCGCGAACGTAGTGGACTGCTAGGTCGGCGGAGATGCCTTCGAGGGCGAGGTCGTCACTGGTGACGGGCGTGCCGCTGGGAACCTGCGCCAGCAGGTTGTTTAGTTTTGACCGAGTTATCGTAGTCATGCTACGATTATTCCGATATTCCTAAGCATGTGCAATGTTTTGTTTTGCGAGAGTTGTCGTAGCCAGACTACGATAAGTCGTTCAATTTCAAACACGCTAGTGCCCCGGCGGCCACCCAAAGTGCCCCACTTATGGCCACCCAAACTGCTCCATCCTGGCCACCGACTTCCGGGCCAGTGTCGCTGCCGCTGGCCACCTCCAAGTGCGAACCCCATCGCGCCTTCATCGACGCCCAGTTGCGCCTGGGCCGCAACGCCACCGCCATCTACCAGGACCTGGTCGACTTGCACGGCTTTGACGGCGCCTACAACTCGGTCAAGCGCTTCTGCGCCCAGCTTCGCCACAAGGAGCCCGAGCAGTTCGATCGTCTGAGCTTTGCGCCCGGCGAGGAGATCCACCAGGAAAGTGAACGCACCCGCTTGACTTGTGAGGCGCTGGCTGACGTAGCGGCGGGCCGGGTTGTAAACCATGAGGCAGTGCTCGCTTGGGCGGAAAGCTTAGGCACCGATTCGCCTCTACCCATACCGAGACCACGCGAGTAGCCATCGAATGACCCGTGCGCGTGCAGTCACCGGGCTGCGGACCATGAGCGCGCGGCCGGAGTGCGTTGCTCAGTTCCGGCTATTCGCGGATGGGATCGCGCCGTGGCTGGTTCGGTCGAACGCCAGTGCAGACAAGCGCTTGCAACTCGAACCTATGGAAGTGGAAGAGCGGGGACGAAGTCGCGAACAAATTTACCGTGACTAGTACGAACAACTTTCAGCAAATGGACGGACGGCAGGGCTCCTACGCTGAGCCCCCTGTTAATTTAACATAATGCACATTGTATTGCTTTAGGCCCAGAGGCCCATGAGTCAGGCCGGCCCAAGCCCGTCACCACTTGCCGTCGCTGGGCCTCTTGGCTCGGACGGCCGTGCTCAGCAGCCGGACCGCATCCGGTCGATTGGCTCGTTGGGCGAAATCGATCGCCGTCAGGCCTTGCTCGTTCTTCATCTGGGTGTCGGCGCCTTCGTCAAGCAGCAGTTGTACGGCCGCGGTCGAGCCGTACATCGCGGCCATCATCAGCGGCGTGGTGCCGTTGGGCGACTGCGCGTCGATGAAGGCGTAGTTGTCCAGCAACTGCTTTATGACGGCCACGTGGCCGTTGGTGGCCGCGTAATGCAGCGGCGCCCAGCCCGGCTTGTTGACGTCGGCGTCGCGCGCAATCAGCTTGGCCACGAGATCCTGCTGGCCCTTGAGCGCAGCCATCATCAAAGGACTCTCGTCCTTGGCATTGCGCAGCTCGACATTGGTCTTGGGCGAATCCAGCAAGGCCTGGATCACCTTCGGCGACGGCTCCCGCAGCGCGATCAGCAAGCCGGTCTGGCCTTGCTCGTCGGGGGTATTGGGGTCGAATCCTCGGTTCAGCAGCTCATTGACGACGCTCGCGTTGTCGCTGCGCACGGCCCGGAAGAAATCCTCGAACGAGCCGGCATGAACGACAAAAGTTGCTGTAAAAACAGATAGATATAGGATCTTCTTAAAGTAGTTTTTCATGCTTTCACGGCAGCGAAAAGGGTTTCGAAGTTGTCGCTGGTGACCTGCGCGATGGTCTCCAGCGGCAACTGGCGCAGCTGCGCGATCTGTTGCGCCACGAAGGGCACATACGAGGGATTGTTGGTCTTGCCGCGGTACGGCACGGGCGCCAGATAGGGGCTGTCGGTCTCGATCAGCATGCGGTCAAGCGGCACGAAGGCCGCGACGTCGCGCAGATCCTGCGCCTTCTTGAAGGTCAGGATGCCCGAGAAGGAGATGTAGAAGCCGAGATCGAGCGCGGCGCGTGCGACCTCGGCGGTCTCGGTGAAGCAATGGAACACGCCGCCCGCGGCTTGGGGCCTGCCGTCCTCGCCCTCCTCCTTCAGGATCGCCAGCGTGTCGGCCGAGGCTTCGCGCGTATGGATCACCAGCGGCTTGCGCACCTGTTGTGCGGCACGGATGTGCACGCGGAAGCGGTCGCGTTGCCATTCCATGTCGGCGATGCTGCGCCCGCCCTTGCGTTCTTCCATCTGGTAATAGTCGAGGCCGGTCTCGCCGATGGCGATGACCTTGGGCAACGCGGAACGCTGCACCAAGTCTTCCACCGAAGGCTCTGCAATGTTCTCGTTGTCCGGATGGACGCCTACGCTGGCCCAAAAGTTGTCAAAACGCGCCGCCAGGGCCTGCACCTCGGCGAATTCTTCCAGCGTGGTGCAGATGCAGAGCGCCCGGTCGACTTGCGCGGCGGCCATCGCGGCGCGAATCTGCGGCATCTGGCCGGCGAACTCGGGGAATGTCAGGTGGCAGTGGGAGTCTGTGAACATCGCGGAGCTTCAAGAAACGGCTGTGCATCCGCACTGCCTGCGGTCCGCGTCTCGTGAACGGGGACTCAAATGGTCTGGGTTGGCCGGTCGGAGGCCATGGTGCCGCCGAGCGCTTCTTCGATGCGCGCCTTGAGCTGGCGCGACTTGTCGTCGGACGGGAAGCGGATGCCGACGCCCGGCGCCCGGTTGCCGGCGGCGCGGGCCGGGGTGATCCAGGCCACCTTGCCGGCCACCGGATAGCGCTGCGGATCTTCGGGCAGCGTGAGCAGCACGTAGACGTCGTCGCCCAGGCGGTACTCGCGCGAGGTCGGAATGAAGATGCCGCCTTCGGCGAACAGCGGGATGTACGCCGCGTAGAGCGCGCCTTTTTCCTTGATGGCCAGCTGGATGACGCTGGGCCGGGCAGGTGCGGAGGGGGTGGTGGATGCAGGTGTGTTCATGGGCGGCGGCCTGCCGAGTTTAGGGTGCTTCGCGCCTCGCTCACAAGCGCTTCGAGCATCAGGCCCGCATTGAACGGGTGTTCTGCGGTTTTTGCAGCATTCGCGAGCGATTTCGACCAGCGGGCCAACGCGACTTTCGGCGGCACGGCCGGCAGGTCCGCGACCTCGAAGAAACGCGGCGCAGCGCCGCTGCCGGTGGCCATGAGGTCGTGACACAGCTTCTGCAGCGCGCTGATGGCCTGGGCCGGCGCATGGTGGTCGGCCAGCGCGGCGACGTCGCCGCGCAGCATGGCCTTGGGCAGCAATCCCCAGGCCTTGGGCGACTGGCCCGCGGCGGCGAGCCGCAGCGCATCGCTCGGCCGGCCGCCGGCCGCGCGCAGCAGGGCGGGCGCATCGTTGGCGGGCACGCCCTGCTCCACCAGCCAGTTGCGCGCGTCCTCGTCTTCAGGCCAGGGCAAGGTGAAGCCGAGGCAGCGGCTGCGGATGGTGGGCAGCAGTTGCCAGGCGGCTTCGCTCGCCAGCACGAAGCGCACGTCGCCGACCGGCTCTTCCAAGGTCTTCAGCAAGGCATTGGCCGTGATCGTGTTCATGCGCTCGGCCGGATAGACCAGCACCGCCTTGCCGCGCCCGCGCGCGCTGGTGCGCTGGGCGAAGCCGACCGCATCGCGCATCGCCTCGACACGGATCTCGCGGCTGGGCTTGCGTTTCTTGTCGTCGATGTCGGCCTGGCTTTTTTCGTCGAGCGGCCAGCCGAGTTCCTGCATCGCCACCTCGGGCATCAGCACGCAGAGATCGGCATGGGTGCGCACGGAAATCGCGTGGCAGCTCGGGCAGTGGCCGCAGGCGCCCTCCCCCTTTGCCTCGTCGCGCTGCTCACAGAGCCAGGCGGCGGCCAGTGCCAAACCGAGCTCGTACTGGCCCAGGCCCGAAGGCCCTTGCAGCAGCCAGGCATGGCCGCGCTGGCGCAGCAGTTCGCCCAGCGGCCGCTGCAGCCAGGGCGACAGCGCGGGCGCGCTCATCGAGACCCCATCAGGCCGCGCGCGGCCAGGGCCGCCTCGATCTGCTGCCAGACCTGGTCGCGCGACTGGCCGGCATCGATGCGCACGAAGCGCGATGCCGCGGCTGCGCGCTGCGCATAGCCTGCGGCGACGCGACGGAAGAACTCGACCGGCTGCGACTCGAACTTGTCCGGCAGGCGCGCGCCGGCCAGCCGCTCGGCCGCCAGTTCGGGCGACAGGTCGAACCACAGGGTGATGTCGGGCTGCAGCAGCGCGCCATCGTCAGGCCGGCCCTGCACCCATTGTTCGAGCGCGGACAGCACCGCGGTGTCGAAGCCGTGCCCCGCCCCCTGGTAGGCGAAGGTGGCATCGGTAAATCGGTCGCACAGGACGACTTCGCCGCGCGCCAGTGCAGGCTCGATCACGCGCACGATGTGATCGCGCCGCGCCGCGAACACCAGCAGCGACTCGGTCAGCGGATCCATCGGTTGCGTGAGGATCATCGTGCGCAGCGTTTCGGCGATCGGCGTACCGCCGGGCTCGCGCGTGCGCGTGACCTGCCGGCCCCGGGCCTTGAACAACGCTTCGAGCGCATCGATGTGGCTCGATTTGCCGGCGCCATCAATGCCTTCGAGCGTCAGGAACAAACCCTTCATTGCCCGCTCCGTTGATAGCGGTTCACCGCGCGGTTGTGCTCTTCGAGCGAGCTGCTGAACTGGCTCGAGCCATCGCCCTTGGAAACGAAGTACAGCGACTTGCTTTGCGCCGGCTGGACCGCCGCCAGCAGCGCTGCCTTGCCCGGCATCGCGATCGGGGTGGGTGGCAGGCCAGGACGGGTGTAGGTGTTCCAGGGCGTATCGGTCTGCAGATCCTTCTTGCGCAGATTGCCGTCGAAGCGCGTGCCCATCCCGTAGATCACGGTCGGATCGGTCTGAAGCGGCATGCCCGCGCGCAGGCGGTTGGCGAACACCGCCGAGATCTGGGTCCGGTCCTGGGCCTTTCCTGTCTCCTTTTCGACAATGCTGGCCAGAATAAGCGCCTCATCGGCCGTCTTGAGGGGTACATCGGAGGCCCGCGCGGCCCAGGCGGCGTCGAGTTTCTTGTCCATGGCGCGCATCGCCCGCTGCAGCAGCGCGATGTCGGTGGAGCCCTTGGAATAGGTGTAGGTGTCGGGGAAGAAGCGGCCCTCCGGGTGCAGGCCCGGCTTGCCGAGCCTGGCCATCAGTTCTTCGTCCGCCAGGCCGAAGGTCTCGGGCTTCAGCTGCTCGGCCTTGGCCAGCGCGCTACGCACCTGGCGGAAGTTCCATCCCTCGACCAGCACCAGGCTGCGCGTGGCCTCTTCACCGCGCACCAGCACGTTGAGCAGCGTGCGCGGCGTGATGCCCCGCTCCAGTTCGTAGCTGCCGGCGCGGATCTGCCGGTCCTGGCCCGAGAAGCGGAACCACCAATAGAGAAGCTGCGGCGACACGTCCGTGCCCGTGTCGGCCACTGCCTGCGCGACGCCGCGCGGCGTGGTGCCCGGCTCGACCGAGAGATCGACCGTGGGCGCTGGCAGCTCGAGCGGCTGCTGCAACCACCAAAGCCCTGCCGCGCCGGCGCCCAGCACGATGAAGGCGGCGAGAAGAAAAATGGTGAGGAAGAAGCGGCGCACGGGTCCGATGGAGAAGACGGAGAGGAAGAGACGCGGGGTAGCCCTGCGGACTGAACGGGACGAGGCCGACCATGATAATTCAGCGATGACCTCAGTCGTTCTGAATGGCGTAACAGCCCTCTCCCACCTCGGCGTGATTCGCGCCGAGGGCCCCGAAGCCGCCAACTTCCTCAATGGCCAGCTGACCCAGGACTTCGCACTGCTCGGCGCTTCCGAAGCGCGCCTGGCCGCGCTCTGCACGGCCAAGGGCCGCATGATCGCGAGCTTCATCGGCATCCGGCCCGAGCCCGAGCGCGTGCTGCTGGCCGTGAGCCGCGACATCCTTGCCGTCACCCTGAAGCGGCTTTCGATGTTCGTGCTGCGCGCCAAGGTCAAGCTCAGCGATGCCAGCGAGGAGTTTGCGCTCTACGGCCTGGCCGGGACTGCGCTGACCGCCAATGGCGTCGATGCCGGCGCGGTGCCGGGCCGTTGCAGTCAGATCGGCGACGCCAATGTGGTTTCGCTCTATCCGTCCGACGGCATTCCGCGTGCGTTCTGGATCGCGCCGGCCGGCAGCGCCGCGCCCGAGGGCGCTGCCCTCGACCTCGCGCTGTGGCAATGGAGCGAAGTGCGCAGCGGCATCGTCACCCTGAGCACGCCGATCGTCGAAACCTTCGTGCCGCAGATGCTCAACTACGAATCGGTCGGCGGCGTGAACTTCAAGAAGGGCTGCTACCCGGGCCAGGAGGTGGTGGCGCGCAGCCAGTTCCGCGGCACGCTGAAGCGCCGCACCTACCTCGTGCAGGCCGATGCACCGATCGCCGCGGGCCAGGAGGTCTTTGCCGCCAACGATCCGGAGCAGCCGGTCGGCACCGTGGCGCAGGCCGCGCCGGCGCCGGGCGGCGGGTCGGCCGCGCTGATCTCGATCCAGATCGCGGCGCTCGATGCGGGCGGCCTGCGCGCGGGCGCGCCCGACGGACCGGCGCTCACGGTCGAGCCCCTGCCCTACCCGCTGCTCGAAGACATCTGAGGCCGCGGCCTCGTCAGCAGCAGCGCCCCCTGCCGCTGCCGTAGCGGGCCTGTTGACGTTCGCGGAAGAAGGCCTCGTAGCTCATCGGCGCCTGCTCCGGATGCGTGCGTTCCATGTGGCTCAGGTAGGCGTCGTAGTCCGGCAAGCCCACCATCAGGCGCAGCGTGGCGCCGAGCGAGCGCGCGAGATAGCGCCCGGCTTCCGGCAAGGTGGCGCTCGCCGTTCTCATGCGGCGGCCGACGGCGCCAGCGGCTCGAAGGGCGTCTCGCGCGCGGTCGGCTTGTGGGCCGCGCGCGCCGCAAGACAGGCACGCACGCTGTAGAACAGCACGCTCAGCACCACGAAGATGAAGAGCGCGCACAGCCCGGCGTCGAGCCGGTCGTTGAAGACGATGCGCGCCATGGCCTCGGGCGTTTTGGCCGGCGCGATCAGCACGCCCTGCGCCAGCCCGTCGGCGTACTTCGCGGCATGGGACAGGAAGCCGACCTTGGGGTCCGCCGAGAAAATCTTCTGCCAGCCCGCCGTCAGCGTGCACACCAGCAGCCAGGCGGCCGGCAGGATCGCGACCCAGGCGTAGCGTTCGCGCTTCATGCGAAACAGCACCACCACGCCCAGCATCAGCGCCACCGCGGCCAGCATCTGGTTGGAGATACCGAACAGCGGCCACAGCGTGTTGATGCCGCCCAGCGGATCGACCACGCCCTGGTAGAGGAAGTAGCCCCAGGCGCCGACGCAGAGGAAGGTCGCGATCAGGTTGGCGACCATCGAGTCGGTGCGCTTCAACGCCGGCACGAAGCTGCCCAGCAGGTCCTGCAGCATGAAGCGCCCGGCACGCGTGCCCGCATCCACCGCGGTCAGGATGAACAGCGCCTCGAACAGGATCGCGAAGTGGTACCAGAAGGCCATCATGGCCGGCCCGCCGATGGCCTGGTGCAGGATGTGCGCCATGCCCACCGCGAGCGTCGGCGCACCGCCGGCGCGGCCGAGGATGGTGCTTTCGCCCACGTCCTTCGCGGTCTGGACCAGCATCTCGGGCGTGATCACGAAGCCCCAGCTCGAAATGGTCTGCGCCACCGCCGCCGGCGTGTTGCCGACCAGTGCGGCCGGGCTGTTCATCGCGAAATAGACGCCCGGCTCGATGCAGGCGGCGGCCACCAGCGCCATCACCGCGACGAAGGACTCGGCCAGCATGCCGCCATAGCCGATGAAGCGTGCATGGCGCTCGTTGTCGAGCATCTTCGGCGTGGTGCCCGAGGAGATCAGCGCATGGAATCCCGACACCGCGCCGCAGGCGATGGTGATGAAGAGGAAGGGAAACAGGCTGCCCGACCACACCGGACCATTGCCTTGAGCGAACTGCGTGATGGCAGGCATCTGCAGCGTCGGCGCGACGAAGACGATGCCGATCGCCAGCGCGACGATGGTGCCGATCTTCAGGAAGGTCGAGAGGTAGTCGCGCGGCGCCAGCAGCAGCCACACCGGCAGGCTGGCGGCGATGAAGCCGTAGCCGATCAGCATCCAGGTCAGCGCCTTGCCGTCGAAGGTGAAGAGCGGCGCCCAGGTCGCGCTCTGCGCCACCGCCTGGCCGCCGAAGATCGCCAGCATCAAGAGCACGAAGCCGATCACCGAGATCTCGCCGATGCGCCCCGGCCGGATGTAGCGCAGGTAGACGCCCATGAAGACCGCGACCGGAATCGTGGCCGCCACCGTGAAGGTGCCCCACGGCGATTCGGCCAGCGCCTTGACCACGATCAGCGCCAGCACCGCGAGGATGATGATCATGATCATGAAGGTGCCGAAGAGCGCGATCAGGCCCGGCACCGTGCCCATCTCCTGCTTGATCAGGTCTCCGAGCGAGCGGCCGTCGCGCCGCGTCGAGATGAAGAGCACGATGAAGTCCTGCACCGCGCCGGCGAACACCACGCCGGCCAAGATCCACAGCAGGCCCGGCAGGTAGCCCATCTGCGCGGCGAGCACCGGCCCGACCAGCGGACCGGCACCCGCGATGGCCGCGAAGTGGTGGCCGAACAGCACGTTCTTGTCGGTCGGCACGTAGTCGAGCCCGTCGTTGTGGCGATGTGCCGGCGTCTTGCGATTGCCGTCCAGACGGAGCACGCGCTCGGCGATGAAGAGGCTGTAGTAGCGGTACGCGATCAGGTAGGTGCAGATCGCTGCGATCACGACCCACAAGGCGCTGATCGCCTCGCCGCGGGCCAGTGCCACGGTTCCCAGCGCGAATGCGCCGATCACGGCCACGACGAGCCACACCAGGTGGCGGCGGATGCTGTGCATGCGGATGTCTCCTTGATTTGAACCCCGGGAGTTTGGCGAGCCTTGGCCGCGCCGGCATCCGTCACACCGCGCGGATCGCCCACGTGGCATTGCGTAATGGGAAACCCTAGTTCCAGGAACACCAAGCCTGGGGGAGAGCTATTTGATGCGTGCGTGCTCCACCGCGTACTTGATCAGCTCGGCCTGCCCTTCGATGCCGAGCCGGCGTTTGATGCTCTGGCGGTGCGCCTCGATCGTGCGCACGCTCAAGCCCAGCTCGCGCGCGATCTGCTTGCTCGACTGGCCGCGGCCCAGCGCCGACAGGATCTCGCTCTCGCGCGGCGTGAGCAGCGGCTTGGGCGCCTGGTTGCGGAACAGCCGCTGCGAAACCGCCGGGCTCAGGAAAGTGCCGCCGGCCGAGACCGCATCGATGGCGGCGACGATCTCGGCCGCCGGTGCATCCTTCAGCACATAGCCGCGCGCGCCGGCCTGCAGGGCCTGCTGCACGTACTCGGGGTTGTCGTACATGCTGAGCATCACCACGCGCACCGCGGGCTGCCGCTGCTGCAGCAAAGCCGCGAGCTCGATGCCGTTCATGTCCTTCATGCCGACATCGGCCAGCACGAGATCGGGCTGCAGTCGCTCGATCAGCACCAGGGCTTCGGCGGCGCTGCCGGCTTCGCCGACGATCTCGATGCCCGGCAGCGGATCGAGGCGCGCGCGCAGGCCGTCGCGCACCAGTGGATGGTCGTCGACGAGGAACAGGCGAACCGCGGATGGCTGCGTCATGCGAGCTCCAGGCTGTGCGCCGGCACATCGGCCACGATGGTCGTTCCGCCGCTGCCGGATCGCATTTCGAGCCGTCCACCGACCGAGGCCACGCGCTCGCGCATGTTGCGCAGCCCGATGCCGCGCTTCGGGTCCAGTTGCATGGCTTCCACGTCGAAGCCGACGCCGTCGTCGGCCACCTCGAGCCGCACGCGATCGTCCGAGAAATCGAGCGCGATGCGCACCTGCCGCGCCTGCGCGTGCTTGCGCACGTTGGTCAATGCTTCCTGCGTCACGCGGAACAGTGCGGTCTTCACTTCCTCCGTCAGCTCGCGCGGCAAGCCTTCGACGGCGACCGCCGCATGGACAGCGCCCTCCTCGCCGAACTCGGCCGCAAGCCGCTCGAGCGCGGCCGGCAGCCCCAGCGTGTCGAGCAAGGCCGGCCGCAGCCGGTGCGAGATGCGCCGCACTTCGGCGAGCGACTCGTTGAGCCGCTGCAGGGCTTTACCGAGCGCCGGCGGCGCGTTCTGCTGCGCGCGCTCCAGCGCATCGACGGCCGATTCGATCAAGAGTTTGGCCGACACCAGCGTCTGGCTGGTGCCGTCGTGCAGCTCGCGCGCGAGATGGCCGCGCTCCTCTTCCTGCGACTGCACGACCTGGCGCGCCAGGAGCCGCAGCTTGGCTTCGGCGATGCGGTGCTCGCTCAGGTTCAGCAGCAGGCCGGTGGCGCTCACCACACCCAGGCACAGCGCGGCGATGCCGGCGATCCACAGCATGGTGGTGGTCACGTTGAGGCTCACCTGCCGGTCCAGCGTCTGCATCGTCGCCTCGATGTCGTCGAGGTACAGGCCGGTGCCGACCATCCAGTTCCAGCGCGGCAGCGCCGTCACGTAGCCGAGCTTGGGCGCGGTCTGCGCGCTCGAGGGCTTGCGCCACTGGTACTCGACGTAGCCGCCGCCTGCGCGGGCCCGCGCGAGCAGGTCCTGGATCGTGAAGCGCCCCTGCGAATCGCGCAGCTCCCACAGGTTCCGGCCGACCAGGTCGGGCTGGCGCGAGTGCATGAGCGAGCGGCCCTGCAGGTCGTAGACGAAGAAGTAGCCGTCGTCGCCGTAGTCGAGCGCGGCAAGCCGGCGCAGGGCCTCGGTGCGCGTCGCCTCGTCGTCCAGCCCTGCGTCGTACAGCGGCCGCACGGTGCTGAGGGCCAGTTCGACATAGCTGCGCAGTTCGCTGCGCCGCTGTGCCATGTAGGTCTGCTCGATCAGGGCGCGTTCACGCTGTGCCAGGTCGCGCTCCTGGTGGCGCACTGCGAGCGCCACCAGCACCAGCGCGATCAGGAGCGGCGCGACGGCGAGCGCAACGATCTTGGTGCGGAGATTCATGGGGCGGCAAGACTACCACCCCTGTCGCTCGCGCTTTCAAGCCAGTTTCAGAAGTTCCGCGGCGAGTTCATTCGGCATGTCGACCATCACGTCGTGGCTGACCGGCATCTTCAGGACACGCCAGCCGGCCGCGCCATCGACCTTGGCCGCGAAATAGCGGAACGGACTCGGATCCCAGCCATCGGCCAGGATGTAGAGCCGGCTCGCCATCGTGTCGACGGCGCCGGTGAGCAGCAGCGGCATCTCGAAGGTCGCCAGCGCCTGCGGCCGGCACAGGCGGTCGACGCGGTCACGGTTGCCCTGCGCGATGTTGAACGCTTCGGCCGGAATCGGCTGCATCAGCCCGCTGTTGCCGGACAGCGCCGTGCCGCGAAAAGCGCCCAGGAACTGCGCCGCCACTTCGGGCGCGAGCGCCTTCGACAGCAGGCCGTTGAGCGAGTCGCCGTTCTCGGGTACGAAGGCATCGAGGTAGACCAGCGAACGCACCTTGTCGCTCATGCGGTCGGCCACGCCGGTGATGACCATGCCGCCGTACGAGTGGCCGACCAGGATCACGTCCTGCAGCTCTTCCCATTCGATGCAGCCGCAGACGTCGCGGATGTGCGTCTCGAGCGTGATGTTTTCCGCCGACTGGTGGAAGCGCTCGCCGACGCCGGTGTGCGTGGGCGTGAACACCGTATGCCCGGCCGCGCGCAATGCCTGCGCCGTCTCGCGCCAACACCAGCCGCCATGCCAGGCGCCATGAACCAGAACGAAATTGGCCATGCTGAATCCTCGAAGAAAAGGAAGCCGGAATATTGGTTGGTGAACGGACCACCTGCCACGGGGTATTCCCGGCAGCGTGGTCTGCGCCGCTCAGGAAGCCGAATCCTCGATGAACTGCTCCAGCAGCCGCTTGAGCTGCTGTGTCTTGCGCGGGCCCAGTGCTTCCTCGATGGCCCCATGATGAGCATCCACGCTGGCCTTGAGCCGCGCCACGGTCTCCAGGCCCAGATCGCTGATGTAGACAACGACCTTGCGGCTGTCCACACTGTCGGCGGCGCGCAGCACCAGGCCGCGGTTGACCAGCTTGTCGATGTTCTTGGTCAGCGCCGGATGGTTCAGAAGCACCGCCTGCGCCAGCTCGCCCATCGAACGCCCTTTTTCGTCCGACAGGACTTGGAGGATGCGCCAGTGCTCTTCGGTCACTTCTTCGGCGGCGATGGATTGCGCCAGGCCGATGCGCATCTGCCGGTTGGCCGAGGCCAGCAGGAATGCCAGGTAACTGGAGATGTTTTCAGTGGGCATGGTTAGTGCATCGAGTCGGAACGCAGGCGCTTATTTTAGGACCGATCTATTTCCTTGGAAAGGATCGGTGCATGCTGCGTGGCGTTTGGTCATCCGGCGCCATCTTGGTGCACCCCCTGGAGCAACTCATGGCGTCAATATCCGCAAGTCCGGGCCCGATGGGATTCGCCGCACGCCCGCGCAGGCCACCGCAGCATGATCTGCGCATCGCCCTGTGCGTCCCCTTGGGCGGAACGGTGGGCATCTGGGGGCCTTCCGCCCTGGCATCGGCGCGGCTGGCTGTCGCCGAGCTCAACCAGCGCGCCGGCATCAACGGCCAGGCCTGCCAGCTGCTGACCATCAACGCGGCGGACGATGCGCCGGACCTCGAGCGCACGCTTCTGGAGCTGGTGGAAAACGACGATGTCGATGCGCTGATCGGCATGCACACCAGCGCCGTGCGGCAACGCATCCTGGCGGCAGTCGGCGGACAGCTACCCTTCGTCTACACGCCCTTGTACGAAGGCGGGGAACACACGCCCGGGGTGTTTGCCATCGGCGAGACCACGGCGAGCCAACTGCGTCCGGCCATCGCATGGCTGGGCCGGCACCAGCGGCCAAAGCGCTGGATGTTCATCGGCAACGACTACGTGTGGCCGCATGTGTCGCATGCGATGGCCCGCGACTACGTCGCCGAGACGGGCGGCACGGTGGTGGGCGAAAGGTACCTGCCCCTGGGCACCAGCGACTACGCGGAGGTGTTGTCGCAGTTGCGCCGAAGCCGTGCGGATGCGGTGCTGCTCTCGCTGATCGGCCAGGACGCGATCGAGTTCAACCGGGCCTTCGGGCGCGAAGGGCTGGCGCGCGACATGGTGCGGCTGTCCTGCGCCATCGGCGAGAACGAACTGCTGGGAATCGGCGCCGACAACACCGACAACCTCTATGTCGCCTGCGGCTACTTCGCCACGCTCGACACCGACGACAACCTCGCATTCAAGGAGCGCTACTACGGCCATTTCGGCGAACGCGCGCCGACGCTGAACACCTTCGGCCAGTCGACCTATGAAGGGGTGCACTTCCTCGCGGAACTGCTGGGGCGCGAGGCCGCGCCCTGGACCGATTTCCGCCGTCTGGGCGATGAGCCCTTTCACTACCGCAGCGCGCGCGGCGCCGTGTACGCCGGCGGCCAGGCCTGCAAGGTGCCGATCTATCTCGCCCAGGCCGAAGGCCACCACTACAAGGTGATCGCGCGCCTTTGAATAACGTGCCACAGAGGGATTCCGATCCCTTTTTTATTTTCCAAGGCAAGCAAAATGCTTGACCAGGAAAATAAAATCTCCCACACTGACTGCCGATCGACGTCTTATTCACGGAGTCCCGCCATGGCAGTCAAACGCCCCACCCTCGCCCAGCTCGACCAGGTCGCCCTGGATCTCGGCATCCATCTCTCGCCCGAGCAACTGAGCACCTACAACACCCTGTTGCAAGGCAACTTCGACGCCTACGACGTAGTCGACGAGATGCCCGATTTCCTGCCGCAGGTGAGCTATGCCCGCACGCCCGGCTACCGCCCGACGGGCGAAGAAAACAAGTACGGCGCGTGGTATGTGAAGACCACCGTCAGGGGCGCCGCCAGCGGCAAGCTGCTGGGCAGGACGGTCGTGCTCAAGGACAACGTCTGCCTGGCCGGCGTGCCGATGATGAATGGCGCGTCGACCTTCGAAGGCTATGTGCCGAATGTGGACGCCACGGTCGCGACCCGGCTGCTCGACGCCGGCGCCACCATCGTCGGCAAGGCGGTCTGCGAGTACTTCTGCTTCTCCGGCGGCTCCCACACCAGCGCCACCGGCCCGGTGCACAACCCGCATCGCATGGGCTACTCGGCGGGCGGCTCCTCGTCGGGCTCGGCCGCCCTGGTCGCCGCCGGCGAGGTCGACATGGCGATCGGCGGCGACCAGGGCGGCTCGATTCGCATGCCGGCCTCGTTCTGCGGCATCTACGGCATGAAGGCCACGCACGGCCTGGTGCCCTACACCGGTGTGATGCCGATCGAACTGACGATCGACCACACCGGGCCGATGACGGCCAGCGTGAGCGACAACGCATTGATGCTCGAAGTCCTCGCCGGCCCCGACGGGCTCGACCCGCGCCAGCATGCGGGCCAGACGGCGAAGCCCTACACCGAACTGATGAAGGAAGGCGTGAAGGGCCTGAAGATCGGCATCGTCACCGAAGGTTTCGGATGGCCGCAATCCAGCGAAGCGGTCAACGACAAGGTCCGCAAGGCCGCCCAATGGTTCACCCGCCTCGGCGCCAGCGTGTCGGAGATCTCGGTGCCGATGCACAGCGTGGGTCCGGCCATCTGGCTGCCGATCGCCGCCGAAGGCGCGACGCAGCAGATGATGAAAGACAACGGCCACGGCTTCAACTGGAAGGGCCTCTACGTCACCAGCATGGTCGACCATCACGCTGGCTGGAAGGAGCGTGCCGACGAGCTGTCCGAGACGCTCAAGATCACGATGATCCTCGGCGAATACTTCATCAAGCACTATCGCGGCCACTACTACGCCAAGGCCCAGAACCTGTCGCGCCAGCTCGCGCAGGCCTACGACGCCGCCTTGGCGGACGTCGACCTGCTGCTGATGCCGACGCTGCCCATCACCTCGACGCCGATCCCGAAGCCGGGCGCGCCGATCGAGGAAGTGATCCAGCGCGCCTTCGAGGTCCTGCCCAACACCTGCGCGTTCGACATCACCGGCCACCCCGCGATGAGCCTGCCCTGCGGCCTGGTCGACGGCCTACCGGTCGGCATGCAGCTGGTCGCGAAGCACTACGACGAGGCCACGATCTACCGCGCCGCCTATGCCTTCGAGCAGGCTGGTGACTGGAAGTCGATCTGATCCCCCTGCTTCCCACTCTTTACTCATTGCCTGGAGTTCAAGCACCATGGACCGACGTTCCTTCATCAAGGCCTCCGGCCTGACCCTGGCCGGCACCACCGGCCCCCTGCTTCCGCTGGCCGCGCTGGCCGCCGACGAGATGCTGATCGGCAGCATCCACGACCTGTCGGGCGGGCTGGACATCTACGGCAAGCCCATGGCGGACTGCCTGACGCTGGCCGTTGAGGAGCAGAACGCCGCCGGCGGCCTGCTTGGCAAGAAGCTCAAGCTGATGAGCTACGACCCGCAGTCGAACATGCAGATGTACGCGCAGTTCGCGCAGCAGGCGGCGCTGAAGGACAAGGTCGCGGTGCTGCACGGCGGCATCACCTCGGCCTCGCGCGAGGTGATCCGCCCGGTGCTGGACCGCTACCGCACCGTCTACTTCTACAACACGCAGTACGAAGGCGGCGTGTGCGACCGCAACACCTTCTGCACCGGCGTGACGCCGGCGCAGACGGTCGCCAAGCTGGTGCCCTATGCGATGTCCAAGTGGGGCAAGAAAGTCTACGTGGTCGCGGCCGACTACAACTACGGCCAGATCACCTCGCAGTGGGTGAAGAAGTTCGTGCAGGACAACGGCGGCTCGGTGGCTTCCATCGATTTCTTTCCGCTCGACGTGACCAACTTCGGCCCGACCATCTCCAAGATCGAGGCCGCCAAGCCCGACATGGTGGTGTCGGCGCTGGTGGGCGGCGCGCACATCTCGTTCTATCGCCAATGGGCCGCGGCCGGGCTGCAGAAGAAGATTCCGCTGGCCTCCACCACCTTTGCCGGCGGCAACGAGCACATCGTGCTGTCGCCGGCCGAAACCGACGGCTTCCTGGTCTCCTACAACTACTTCCAGAACCTCGACTCGCCCGACAACAAGGCCTTCAAGGAGCGCTTCTACAAGCGCTTCGGGAAGGACTACCCCAACATCACCGAGCTCGCGATGGGCACCTACCAGGGCTTCAAGCTCTGGGCCGAGGGCGTCAGGAAGGCCGGCACGCTGGACCGCAACAAGCTGCTCGACGCGCTCGAATCCGGCATCTCGATCCAGGGGCCCAGCGGCAAGGTCTCGCTCGATCCGGCCACCCACCACTGCGTGCTCAACGTGAGCATCGCCGAGGTCAAGAACAAGCAGCTGGAGATCGTCAAGACGTTCGAGCAGCAGCAGCCAAGCGACACCAGCGCGGTCTGCAACCTCGTGAAGAACCCGAAGGACAACCAGCAGTACGTGATCAAGCTCTGAGTGCCATGGATCTTGTCGCCGTCGTCGCCGTACAGGTGCTCTATGCCGTCGCCAGCCTGGTGATCATCTCCGCCGGGCTGGCGGTCATCTTCGGGATGATGCGGGTGATCAATCTGGCCCACGGCGAATTCATGATGCTGGGGGCCTACGGCACCATCTGGTCGATCGGGCTCGGCATCAACCTCTGGATCGCGGTGCTGGTGGTGGCACCGATCGCGGTCGGGTTGATCGGCATCGTGCTGGAGCGCCTCTTCATCCGGCACCTGTACGGCCGCATGGTGGACACGATGCTGGCCACCTGGGGCCTGTCGCTGCTGCTGGTGGGCATCGTCACCTCGATCGCCGGCAACACCACGGCGGGAGTGTCGGCGCCGCTCGGCAGCTTCATGATCGGCAGCTACTCGGTGAGCGGCTACACGCTGGTGATCATCGCGGTGGCCGCGGTGCTGGCGGCGGCGCTGCGCTGGGTGCTCACGCGCACCCAGCTCGGCCTGATCGCGCGCGGCACCATGCAGAACCCCGCCATGGCCGATGCGCTGGGCATCAGCCCGAGCAAGGTCTACTCGGTGACCTTCGCGGTGGGCGCGGCGCTGTCCGGCCTGGCCGGCGGACTGATGGCGCCGCTGACCGGCGTGGTACCGACCATGGGCGCGGCCTTTGTCGCCAAGGCCTTCATCACCGTGATCGGCGGCGGCCCGGCCATCTTGGCCGGCCTCGTGAGCGCCTCCACGCTGTTCGGCTTCATCAACCAGGTCAGCACCTTCCTCGCCACGCCGGTCATCGGCGAAGTGGCTTTGCTGCTGGCCGCCATCGTCATGCTGCGCCTGCTGCCGCAGGGCATCACCGGACGCTTCTTCAAGGGATCGCTGTGAGCCAGAAATTCGCTCAATCGTGGGTGAGCGCGGCAGCCTGCCTGCTGATCGGCATCGCGCTGCTGTTCGGGCTGCCCGGCGTGCTGGACGACTTCATGCTGCTGCAGGTCACGATCTACGTCGTGATGTCGATCCTCGGCGTGAGCCTGGGCTTCATCTGGGGCTTCGGCGGCATCCTTTGCTTCGGGCAGGCGGCCTTCTTCGGCCTGGGCGCATACGTCTATGCGATCGCGGTCATCAACATGGGCGACAGCAGCGTGCCCTTTTTGCTGGCCATCGTGCTGCCGGCGCTGTTCGCCGCGCTGCTGGGCTACGTGATCTTCTACGGCAGGCTGTCCGACGTCTACATGGGCGTGATCACGCTGACCGTGACGCTGATCCTGTTCAACCTGATCAATTCCACCGCAGGGCCGGAATGGAAGATCGGCAGCGCGCCGCTCGGCGGCTTCAACGGCATCCCGGCGATCCCGCCGCTCAACGCGCCGGGCAAGCTCGACGAAGTCATCACGCCGCGCGGCATGTTCAACCTGTCGATGGCGGCGCTGCTGGTGGTCTACCTCGGACTGCGCGTGCTGATCAGTTCCAAGATCGGCCGCGTGATCATCGCCAGCAAGGAGAACGAGCAGCGCGTGCTGCTGCTGGGCTACGACGCCCGCGCCTACAAGCTCTTCGCCTTCACGCTGGGCGGCGCCATCGCCGGGCTGGCGGGCTGCCTGTTCGCCAACTGGGGCGCGTTCACCAGCCCGACGATCTTCGGCCTCGCGCAGTCGGCGCAGATCATCATCTGGGTCATCGTCGGCGGCCTCGGCACGCTGATCGGCCCGGTGGTCGGCTGCGTCGCGATCCAGTGGCTGACCACGCAGATCGGCACGCAGCAGACCTTCAACGCCAACCTGGTGCTCGGCGCCATCCTGATGGTGTTCGTCCTGATAGTGCCCAAGGGCATCGTGCCTAGCCTCGGCCTGGTCATCGACTGGCTGCTGCAGCGCCGCCCGCACCGCCCGCACCGCGAAGAAGCGCTGCCGCAGGCACAGGAAGCCCGCACGTGACCCCGCTGATCGAAACCCGCAACCTGAACGTGCGCTTCGGCGGCGTGCATGCCACGCGTGATGTGAACTTCACGCTGGCGGAGACCGAGCTGCGCTGCGTGATCGGCCCCAACGGCGCCGGCAAGAGCACCTTCTTCAAGCTGCTGACCGGGCAGGTCAAACCCAGCTCGGGGCAGATCTTCTTCCGCGGACAGGACATCTCCAGGATGCGCGCCCACGACCCGGGCCGCCTGGGCATCGGCATCAAGACCCAGGTGCCCAGCCTGTTCAACGGCCTGAGCGTGTGGGAGAACATCTGGCTCTCGGCGCGCCGCGTCAACAGCGCGCGGCAGGCCGAGCGCGTGACCCGCGAGACGCTGGAGCGCGTCGGCATGACTGCCTACAAGGACGCCCTGGCCGGCGTGCTCGCGCACGGCCTGCGGCAGTGGGTCGAGATCGGCGTGGTAATCGCCGCCGACCCGCCGTTGATCCTGCTCGACGAACCGGCCGCCGGCATGAGCGACGGCGAAGTGGCGCGCACGGCCGAACTCATCCTCGAGATCAACCAGCGCCACGCGCTCGTGGTGGTGGAACACGACATGAACTTCATCCGCATGATCGCGAAGAAGGTGACCGTGCTGCACCAAGGCGCGATCATCAAGGAAGACTCGCCGGACCGCATCATGAGTGACCCGCTGATCCAGCAGATCTACCTCGGCAAGAAACCGCACTAGGACCTGTTTGCCCATGCTAAAGACCCGCGGTCTCTGCGCCGGTTACGGCGCAATCCCCGTGCTGCACGACATCACGCTGTCCATCGCAGCCGGCGAGTCGATCGGCATCCTCGGCCACAACGGCATGGGCAAGACCACGCTGCTGCGCACGTTGATCGGCGCGCTTCACGCCACGGCGGGCGCGGTCGAATTCACCGGCGAGGACGTGACCCGCATGGCGCCCAACGTCCGGGCGCGCCTCGGCATGGCCTACGTGCCGCAGGGCCGCCAGATCTTCCCGACGCTGAGCGCGATGGACAACCTGCGCATGGGCCTGGTCAAGACCGGCGAGAAGTCGCTCGCGCATGTGGAATCCCTGCTCGAACACTTCCCGCGCCTGAAGCCGCTGCTCGACCGGCCGGGCGGCTCGCTCTCCGGCGGCGAGCAGCAGCTGCTGGCACTGGCGCGCGCGCTGGCCGGCAAGCCCAGCCTGCTGCTGCTGGACGAGCCGACCGAAGGCATCCAGCCGTCCATCATCGAAGAGATCGCCGAGACGCTGGCTTCGCTGCGCAAGCGCATGAAGCTCACCATCGTGCTGGTGGAGCAAAACCTGGACTTCATCGCCGCGGTCTCGCAGCGCGTGCTGGTCATCAAGCGCGGCCAGATCGGCGGCGAGATTCCGCGCGAGCACCTGGGCGACCTGGAGATCATGAGCCAGTACGCCGGCGTACACGGCTGAGAAGCTTTTTTTAGAGCTTGCGTCGCATCTCGATGTGCGCGATGCCCGCTTCCTCGAAGGGCTCGCCGTGCGGCAGATAGCCGAGCCGCGTGTAGAAGGCTTCGGCGCTGCGTTGCGCGTGCAGCGCCACCTCGTGGTCGCCGCGCGCCTTGGCAGCTTCTTCGAGCGCGCGCAGTACGGCGGCGCCATGGCCGCCGCTGCGCAGGGTGCGGTGCACGGCCATGCGGCCGATGCGGCTCAGGCCATCGGCGTCTGCGATCAACCGCCCGGTCGCGATCACCTGGCCGATGCGGTTGCGCGCCACCGCATGCACGGCGGTCTCGTCGTGCGCGTCCCACTCGAGTTCCTTGGGGATGCGCTGCTCCTCGATGAAGACGCTGCGACGTACTGCGCCGGCGCCCTCGCCCAGCTGCGCCCAGCTGCCGGTCGCGACCTCGCGCATCGTCTCGCCGGCCTCGTAGGCGGTGAAGATCTCGCGCAGCAGCGGCGGCACCGGCTTGGAGGTCTGCGTGGCCGGATCGGCGAACACGTAGACCAGCTCGCAGCTCACCAGCAGCTCGTCGCCGCGGAACAGCCCGCCGTGGAACACGATCGACGAATTGCCCACGCGCACGCACTTCATCGCGACCTCGAGCATGTCGTCCACGCGCGCGGAGGCGTTGAATTCGATGGTGGCCTTGCGCACGTAGAGGTCGCCGCCGAGCGCATTCATCGCCTCCTCGTAGGGCAGCGCCAGCGCGCGCCAGTAGTCGGCGATGGCGGTGTCGAAGTACATCAGGTAGTGGGCGTTGAAGACGATCTTCTGCATGTCGACTTCGGCCCAGCGCACGCGCAGGCGGTGGAAAAAGCGGAAGTCGGTCTTCTTGTGCTGGGTCTCGGTGCTCATGGGGTGCTCATGGTTGCAATGCTTCCTTCAATGCGCGGGCCGCGTCGGCGTGCGCCTGCAGCGCCTCGGGGATGGCGCGGCCCATTTTGACGAATTCGTGGATCACGCCGCGGTAGATCTCCAGATCGACCGCCACGCCCGCCGCGCGCAGCTTGTCGGCATAGGCGATGCCCTCGTCGACCACGGGGTCGCATTCGGCCAGGCCGATCCAGGCCGGTGCGACGCCGTCCACGTCCTCGGCCTTGAGCGGCGCGAAGCGCCAGTCCTCGCGCTCGGCCTGCGTGTTCAGGTACTGGGCGAAGAACCAGGTGATGAGCGGCTCGTCGAGCAGCGGGCCGGCGGCGAAGCGCCGGTGCGAAGCCGTGTCCTGGTGCGAAGTCGTGCCCGGATAGAAGAGCATCTGCAAGGCGAGCGGCAAGCCGGCGTCGCGCGCAAGGATGGCGCACACCGCGGCCAGCGTGCCGCCGGCGCTGTCGCCGCCGAGCGCGATGCGCGTGCCGTCGAGGCCCAGTTCGCCAGCCTGCTTCGCGAGGAACTGCAGCGCGTCCCATGCGTCGTTCGACGCCGTCGGGAACTTGTGCGCGGGCGCCAGCCGGTAGTCGAGCGAGATCACCGCGCAGCCGCTCTTCTGGCTCAGCACGCGGCACAGCGTGTCGTGGGTCGCGACGCTGCCGACCGTGAAGCCGCCGCCGTGGAAGAACAGCAGCACCGGCAGCACGGCGCGCGAGGGCGCATAGAGCCGCGCCGGCAGCGCATGGCCGTCGCGCGCGGGCAGCGTGAAGTCTTCGATGCGTTCGAGTTGCGGCTTCGGCACCTCGAGCACGCCGGCGCCCTTCTCGTAGGCAGCCCGGGCCTCCACGGGCGTCAGGGTGTAGAACGGCGCTTGATGGGCACGCGCCATCCGGTCGACCACGCCGGTCATCTTGGGAGTCAGCGTTGGCGCAAGGGTTTGGCTCATGGGCAAGAGAGGCGGCAGTTGTTAAATTGGAAGGCCCGCATCGTACCGTTCACACCCCATGGCCCTCATCCAGTACCTCACCCAGATCCAGTTCGAATTCGGCGCCGTCAAGCTGCTGGGCAGCGAGTGCGCGCGCGTCGGCATCACGCGGCCGCTGGTCGTCACCGACGCCGGCGTGCGCGCGGCCGGCGTGCTGCAGAAAGCGCTCGATGCGCTCGGCGAGCTGCCGGTCACGGTGTTCGACCAGACCCCGTCCAACCCCACCGAGGCCGCCGTGCGCGCCGCTGCGGCGATGTACCGCGAAGGGCGCTGCGACGGCTTGATCGCCGTCGGCGGCGGCTCGGCCATCGATTGCGCCAAGGGCGTCGCGATCGCGGCCACGCACGAGGGGCCGCTCAAGACCTACGCCACCGTCGAAGGCGGCTCGCCGAAGATCACCGAGCGCGTGGCGCCGATCATCGCGGTGCCCACTACCAGCGGCACCGGCAGCGAGGTGGCGCGTGGCGCGATCGTGATCGTGGACGACCATCGCAAGCTCGGCTTCCACAGCTGGTCGCTGATGCCCAAGGCCGCGATCTGCGATCCCGAGCTCACGCTGGGCCTGCCGCCGCGGCTCACCGCCGCCACCGGCATGGACGCCATCGCGCACTGCATGGAGACCTTCATGTCGGCCGCCTTCAATCCGCCGGCCGACGGCATCGGCCTCGACGGGCTGCAGCGCGCCTGGGCCTACATCGAGCGCGCCACCAAGGACGGCAGCGACCGCGAGGCGCGCCTCAACATGATGAGCGCGTCGATGCAGGGCGCGCTGGCCTTCCAGAAGGGACTGGGCTGCGTGCATTCGCTGAGCCACAGCCTGGGCGGCATCGACCCGCGCCTGCACCATGGCACGCTCAACGCCCTCTTCCTGCCGGCCGTGATCCATTTCAACGCGGGCGCGGAATCGGTGCAGAAGGACCAGCGCCTGCAACGCATGGCGCAGGCCATGCACCTCGACTCGGCCGGCGATCTCGGCACGGCCATCCGCGACATGAACGCGCGGATCGGCCTGCCCAAGGGCCTGGCCGAGGTCGGTGTCACCGCTGCCATCTTCGAGCAGGTGATCGACGGCGCGCTGGCCGACCACTGCCACAAGACCAACCCGCGCGTCGCGACGCGGGAGGACTACCGCGAGATGCTCGAAGCCTCGATGTAGGGGGCCCGGCCCAGCCAGCGGCCAAGGCGATGACGCGTTACGCCCCGATCTCGTAAAGGTATAGTGCGCCCAAAAAATAGGGAGGGCGACAAGTGGATGTGTGGGCACTCTATGTGCTGCTCGGCATAGGAGCCGGGTTGCTGTCGGGAATGCTCGGGGTCGGGGGCGGTCAAGTGGTGGTGCCCGGGCTTCTTTACATCTTTCACCACAAGGGCCTCGCTCCCGCCGTTGCGGTCCATATGGCGTTGGGCACCTCGCTCGCCACGATCGTCATCACCTCAATCTCATCTGCGATTTCCCATCACCGCCGTGGGTCGGTCAGCTGGGATCTGGTTCGCAGGCTCGCGCCCGGCATCGTGATCGGCGCGGTGATCGGCGGGCTCATGTCGGGACTGTTCCCGGCGCGGGTCTTGCGGATCTCATTCGGCGTCTTCTTGTTGATCCTCGCGGTGCAGATGGCTTTTTCACTGCGGCCTTCACCCCAGCGAGTGCTACCCGGTGTGCTAGGAACCACGACCACCGCAAGCTTGATCGGCTGGACATCGGCCATCGTCGGGGTCGGCGGTGGCAGCATGGTCGTGCCCTTTCTCGCCTGGTGCAACGTGAACATGAAGTCCGCTGTTGGCACAGCGTCCGCCTGCGGCGCTCCGCTGGCCCTGGCCGGGATGATCGGCTTCGTGGTCGCGGGCTGGGGGCAAGCCGATCTTCCTGCTCATAGCGTCGGCTACATCTATTGGCCGGCATGGTTGGGCATATCGATCTGCAGCCTTGCCTTCACGCCGCTGGGAGCGTTGATTTCGCACAGACTCCCGGTAGACACGCTCAAACGCGTTTTCTCGGTGTTCCTCGCGATCGCCGGCATACGCATCTTGCTTTAGCGTTTTGTGCACAGGGAGTAAGAACAATGAATTTCGATACGACGTCTGCCTTCTTGGCCGCAGTGCGTGCCGTTGGAGCGACAGATGCGGGATATGCGCATGCGGACCGTCGCAGGAGGTGCATCAGAAGTTCAGATGCTCGAAGCCTCGATGTAGGGGGCGTCGGCTTCTGCACTACCAGCGCAGCTTGATGCCGAGGGAGGCCTGCACGGAGGACTTGACGGTGGCCTCGCCGCCGATGTTCCACAGGTGGCCGATCTCGCCGTACAGGCTGGTGGCCGGCGTCATCGCCAGCGTCGCTCCTGCGGCCGCTTCGGCCGCGCTGTAGCTGGCCGCGCTTGCAATCGCCGTCGTGCCCGCCGGGCCGACGAAGCTGACCACGTCGTCGCCGAAGCTCGCCCGGTAGATGTTCAGTCGCGCGTAGGGCTGCAGCCGTCCGGCGCCGGTCGCGATGTCACCCTTGACGCGCACGCCCACGCGGGCGATCCAGCCGCCCGCTGCATCGTGGCGCACCTGCGCACCACTGAGCGTCGTGTCGTCCGGGCGCAGGCGTTGATAGATCAGCTGCGCCTGCGGCTCGATGCTCCAGCGCTCGTTGAGCGCGAAGGGCTTGCCCGTTTCGATCGAGGCGGCGAAGCTGCTGGCCTTGCCCGAGATGCTCGGGTTGATGTCCGGGCGCACGGTGTAGCGCTGGCGGGCGCCAGTGTGGCCGCGAAGCGTTCGTTTAGCCAGCGAGAACGGCGCGGGAAAGCCAGGTGCGAAAGGCCTGCATCGCGGGACTCGGCGCCTTCGAGCGCAGCCGCGTGAGCCAGTAGCTTCCGGTCATCACCTCGATCGCCAGCGGCCGCACCAGCCGGCCCTCGCCCAGCTCGCGCTCGAACATCGAGGCCGGTGCAAGCGCGACGCCGGCGCCCTGCATCGCGGCCTCGACCATGAGCCGCGACGAGTCGAACACCGGCCCGCGGATCGCCGGACAGGCGACGCCGGCCGCGGCGAACCAGCCGGGCCAGTCGTCGGGACGGTAGGAGCGCAGCAGCGTCTCGTGCGCGAGGTCGTGCGGCCGCGCGATGCGCGCCGCGATGGCCGGCGTGCACAGCACCGCGAGCGGCGCCGCCAGCAGATGCTCGGACTGCAGGCCCTGCCAGGTGCCATCGCCGAAGCGGATCGCGAAATCGAGCCCCTCGCCGGCCAGGTCGACCACGTTGTTGTGCGTCATCAGGCGCAGGTCGATGAAAGGACAGCTCTGCTGGAACAGGCGCAGCCGCGGCAGCAGCCATCCGACCGCGAAGGTGCCCACCACGCCCACCGTCAGCACCTCGAAGAAATGGCCGTTGTCGAACTGCTGGACGACTGCCTCCATGCGCCCGAAGGCATCGGCCAGCACCGGCAAGAGCGCATGGCCTTCGTCGCTGAGCGCCAGCCCGCGCGGCAGGCGCCTGAACAGCGTGACGCCGAGCCGCGCCTCGAGGCCGCGGACCTGCTGGCTGACCGCCGCCTGCGTCACGTTCAGCTCGGCGGCGGCGAGCGTGAAGCTCAGGTGGCGTGCGGAGGATTCGAAAGCCCGCAGCGCGTTGAGAGGGAGATGGGTACGCGCCATAAGATTTTCTTGTGCGAGACAGCAAATACTATCGTTTGTGCCGCCGCATCGTATGGCCGAAAGTCGCTTCCTTTCAGGAGCACCCATGATTCATCGACGGCAATTCACAAGCACCCTTTTCGTCTCGCTGGCCGCCGCATCCCTCGGCGTCCGGGCCGAAGGGGCCAGCAACCTTTCGAAGCAGTTGGCAGACATCGAAAAAGCCAGCGGCGGCCGCCTCGGCGTCGGCGTGCTCGACACCGCCACCGGCCGGCGCGCCGGGCACCGCGAGGACGAACGCTTCCCGCTGAACAGCACCTTCAAGTTCCTGGCCGCTGCGCTCGTGCTGGCCCGCGTGGACCGGCGCAAGGAGCAGTTGGAACGCCGCGTCGTCATTCGGCCGCGCGACCTGGTGACCTATTCGCCGGTGACCGAGAAGCACGTCGGCGCCGGCGGGATGACGGTGGCCGGACTGTGCGAAGCCACCATGACGCTGAGCGACAACACGGCCGGCAACCTGCTGCTCGCGAGCTTCGGTGGCGCGCCGGGCCTGACGGCGTTCATGCGCTCAATCGGCGACACGAACACGCGGCTCGACCGCACCGAGCCCGCGCTCAACGAAGGCCGGCCGGGCGATCCGCGCGACACCACCACGCCGGCCGCGATGACCCGCAGCATGCAAAAGATTCTCTTGGGCGATGTCTTGTCGCCCGCCTCGCGCGCCCAGCTGCTGCAATGGCTGGACGCCAACAAGACCGGCGACGAGCGCATACGCGCCGGCGTGCCGGCGGACTGGAAGGTGGGGGACAAGACGGGCTCGGGCGAGAACGGCGCCAACGACGTCGCCATCCTGCGGCCGCCGGGACGTGCGCCGATCCTTCTGTCCGTCTATCTCACGCAGACAAGGGCACCGGCGGCGGTGCGCAACCGCGCACTGGCGTCCGTGGCTGCGGTGGCCGCGGAATGGGCGACGAAGGGCTCCTGAGGCCGCGTCTCAATCCGCCTTCACGCCCGCCGTCTTGATCACGCGGGCCCACTTGGCCGTCTCCGCGTCGATGAAGGCATCGAGCTCCTCGGGCGTGCTGCCGGCCGGGAAGGTGCCCATCGCATCGAGCCTGGCGCGGGTCTCGTCGCTCTTGATGATCCGCGCCACCTCGTCCGACATGCGCTTGACGATCTCGCGCGGCGTGCCTGCCGGCGCCAGCATGCCGGCCCAGGTGCTGCCGGTGAAGCCCGCGAAGCCCTGTTCGATGAAGGTGGGCACGTCCGGCACCGCGGGCAGCCGTCGGTCGCTGGCCACGCCGATCAGCCTCACCTTGCCGGCCTTGCCCTGGTTGATGAGCCCGGTGGGCGCATCGAAGAAGAGCTGGATCTGCCCGCCCATCAGGTCGGTCAGCGCCGGCACCGCGCCGCGGTACGGGATGTGGATCATGTAAGTCTTGGTCAGCGACTTCCACAGCTCGGTGGTCAGGTGCGCGGCCGAGCCGTTGCCCGAGGAGCCGAAGCTCACCTTGCCCGGGTTCGCGCGCGCATAGTCGATCAGCTCCTTCGCGGTCTTGAAGGGCGCGTCGTTGTTCACAGCCGCGAGCAGCGGCGAGATGCCCATCAGCGAGACGCCGGTGAGGTCCTTCTTCGGGTCGTAGGGCAGCTTCGGATAGAGCGTGGTGTTGGCCGCATAGGCCGCGATCACGACGCCGAAGGTGCTGCCGTCGGGCGCCGCCTTGGCGATCGCATCGACGCCGATCAGGCTGTTGGCGCCGGGCTTGTTGTCGATCACCACCGGCTGGCCGAGCCGCGTCGAAAGGCCCGCCTGCACCAGCCGCGCCATCTGGTCGGTGAAGCCGCCGGGCGTGTACGGCACGATGATGCGGATCGGCTTGTTCGGCCAGGCGGCCTGCGCGAAAGAAGGCGCCGCGACCGACGCCGCGGCCGCAGCGGACAACAGATTGAAGGCACGGCGGGACAACGAGGCTTGCGGCATGGAAGGGTCTCCGGTGGAGCGACGATTCTGGAAGGCCGCCACGACAACCCCCCTCAGGGTTTGCCCTCCGCGCTAGCATGCACGCATGGCACACGACCACAGCGAGCTCGGCGAAATGGACCTGCGCGTGCGCGCGCTCGAAACGGTGTTGACGCAGAAGGGCTACATCGACCCCACCGCGCTCGACGTGCTCATCGACACCTACCAGACCAAGATCGGTCCGCGCAACGGCGCCCGCGTCGTTGCCAAGGCCTGGACCGATCCCGCCTTTCGCGACTGGCTGCTGGAGGACGCGACCGCGGCGATCGCCTCGCTGGGCTACACCGGCCGCCAGGGCGAGCACATGGTGGCGGTGGTCAACACCGACACGCAGCACCACATGGTGGTCTGCACGCTGTGCAGCTGCTACCCCTGGCCGGTGCTGGGCCTGCCGCCCACCTGGTACAAGAGCGCGCCCTACCGCTCGCGTGCAGTCAAGGATCCGCGTGGCGTGCTGGCCGAGTTCGGCGTCGAGCTGCCCGCTTCGACCTCGATCCGCGTGTGGGACTCGACGGCCGAGGTGCGCTACCTGGTGATCCCGCAGCGGCCGGCCGGCACCGAAGGCTGGAGCGAAGAGGCACTGGCCGATCTGGTGACGCGCGATTCGATGATCGGCACCGGTCTGGCCAGCAGCCCGGAGACCGCGCCATGACGTACGCCACGCATGCCGATCTCGGCGGACGCGAGATGCCCGGCGCCATCGTGCCCGAGCCCGAAGGCGAACTCTTCCACGCCGGCTGGGAGCCGCGCGCGCTGGCCCTGACGCTCGCGATGGGCGCCACCGGCTCCTGGAACATCGACGCCAGCCGCAGCGCACGTGAAACCTTGCCGGCCTACGCACGGCTGAGCTACTACCAGATCTGGCTCGCCGCGCTCGAGAAGCTCATGGCCGAGCGTTCGCAGGTCCTGCCCGATGAAATCGCTGCCGGGCGCATGCTGCATGCGGCCGCGCCCATCCGGCGCGTGCTGCATGCCGCCGACGTGCCGGCCGCGCTGGCCAAGGGTTCCGCAACCGAGCGCCCGGCGACTGCACCTGCGCACTTCGCCCTCGGCCAGCAGGTGCGCACGCGCGCGGGCCATGTCGACCACCACACTCGCCTGCCCGGCTATGTGCAGGGCAAGCTCGGCACCATCGAACGCCTGCACGGCATGCACGTGTTCGCCGATGCGCACGCGCAGGGCCTGGGCGAGCAGCCGCAATGGCTCTACACCGTGGTCTTCGACGGTGCCGAGTTGTGGGGCGCTGAGGCCGAACCCGGACTGCGCGTGTCGGTGGATGCCTGGGAAAGCTATTTGACGGAGGCCGCATGAGCGCCTCGACCACACCGCTGTTGCCCGGCATGCGCGTGGACGGCGCAGAGCCGGTGTTTCGCGAACCGTGGGAGGCGCATGCCTTTGCGCTGGCCGTCTCGCTGCACCAGCGCGGGCTCTTCACCTGGCCCGAATGGGCCGACGCGCTGGCGCAGCAGATCGGTGCCGCGCAGGCAGCCGGCGATGCCGACCTCGGCGACACCTACTACCGTCATTGGCTCGCCGCACTGGAGACGCTGGTGGCTCGCAAAGGCGCAAGTTCCGCCGATGAACTGACGCGCTACCAGCGAGCCTGGGACCGCGCGGCCGATCGCACGCCGCATGGGCAGGCGATCGAACTGCGCGAGCAGGATCTGGGCTGAGGGCTCAGCCCTTCTTCCCGCCGAACACCAGCAGCGCCCCGCCCACCACGATCGCGGCCACGCCGGCCCAGGTCGGGAAGTTGACGTCCTGCTTTTCCTTCACCGTCAGCTCGATCGGTCCGATCTTGGCCTGATGGGTTTCCTTGGTGAAGCTGAAGCCGCCCAGGCCGATGGCGGCGATGCCGGCGACGATCAGGATGAGGCCGACGATGCGGGTTACGTTCATGGGGGATCCTCCGGGATTGATGCTAGCCCGACTTTAGCCGCCCTCAAAGCGGCAGCACACAGCCGGCGTCGCCGCGCTCCAGCCACTCGGCCAGCTCGTCCGCCAGCCGGCGCGCCTCCTGCGCCGCGGTGCTCCACGCCTTCATGCGTGCCGGCGCATCGTTGCCGTAGCGCACGAAGTCGTTGCGATCGGGCAGCTTGCCGTTCGGCAGGCTGCGCACCCATTCCGGGTCCGGCGCCAGCACCACCGTGCGTTCGAGAAAACGCGTGGGCTTGTGACGCCACTTGAGTCCCTTGTCCAGCCAGCCCGGCACCACCGCCTTCTGGAAATGCGGGTACAGCACGACGCCGTCGGTGTTGCTGTAGTTCAGGTGCAGGTGGTAGTCGGTGATGCCGCCGTCCCAGTAGGCGCCGGGCGGCGCACCGGGAATGTCGTGCACCGCCTCCAGCATGAAGGGGATCGAACACGAAGCCTGCAGCGCGAGTTCGAAGTTGGCTTCGCTGAGCTCGACCTGCCGCGTGCGAAAGTCCCGCGTGCCGAAAGGCAGCGCCGCACCGGCGCTGGAGAACACCACGCGCTCGAGCCAGGCGCCCAGGCTCTTGCGGTGCACGCTGTTGGTGATGAACGCCCCCAGGTAGCCGACCGGCGTGCGTGCCCTGCCCTCGCGCCCGAGGATATGGCGCCCGCGCGAGGTGATCACGTGCAGCTTGTAGCGCGGATGGTGCAGCACTTCGCCGGCGCGGCCGCCGTAGAAGTTGCGCAGCCCTTCGCCGAATTGCGCGCTGACCTGCTTCGCCGTCATGCGCTTCTGGCCCGGCGGCACATCGAAATGCTGATGGATGTAGCCGTGCTCGAACTGCTCGAAGGCAGTCTTCGGATCGTCGAGGCAGGCGTTGGCGAGCCGCCAGGCGCCGATCGAGGCGCCGACCAGATCGATGGGCTGCGTCGACTGTGGCAGCCACTCGCCGAACAGGAAGCGATCGATGGGCCCGAGGATCAGGCCCTTGGGACCGCCGGCCGCGCCGGGGATGGTGCGCACGTCCTGCGGATGCAGGCCGTTTTGGGCGATGTGTTCGCGCGCGAGCGGGCCGGCATGGATGCGCAGCGCTTTCACGGCTTGCCGACCAGGATGCCCTGGCCCAGCCTCTTCAGCAGCCAACCGATGCAAAGGCATCCGGCAAGCGTCGCGGCGACCACCGCGAGCAAACCGAAGGGGCCCGCACGCGACACCGCGGAGGCGGTGAAGCCGGTGCTTTTCAGCACCTCCAGCATCGCGACGTTGCCAACGAAGATCGCGAAGGTATTCCTCCCCACGAAGGCCACGGCCCGCGCCAGCAGGCCCGGATTCGAGCGAGCAGGCGCCGCGCGATCGGCCGCAACGGCGGCAACGAGAAGCAGCAAGGAAGCGATCGTCACGGTCGACGCCAGGTAGGCCGAGTGTTCGCTGGGAGATTCGGTTTCGAAGGGCGCTGCGAGCAGCAACAGCACGGCCGCCATGACAAGCCCCGGCGTCCGGCGGAACTGGCCGCGCGCCAGCGCGATGCCCATGACCACATAGGGAATCCAGTAGATGAAGAGCCGGTCGCCGACGGCCCCGATCCACCGGTGGTCGAGGAGCCAGTACCCGGCGAGCACGTTGAGCGCGACGCCTGCGACGATCACCGGCAGGGTCGGCACCTGCGCCACGCAGCGCCGCAGCAGTGGAAAAAGCAGCGTGAGCTGGAACAGGATGACGAAGTAGTACTGCCCCGACCATCCATAGCCGCCGAACCAGCCGCCGACGATGGTGTGCAGCGGCGTGGCCGACCAGCGCGAGGCGTAGAACTTCTCGATGTAGAGCAAGGTCCACGCGAGGTACGGAACGGCCAGCTCGACCATTCGCTGCACCAGGAAGCGCGCATGCGTTTCGGGGCGCCGGCGAGAAAGCGCCTTTTCCAGATAGAAGGCCCAGAGGCCGACGAACACCGGCACGCCGAAACGGAACACGTCGTGAAAGGGCAAGCCCGCGTGGATGCTGACGACCCCCACGATCGCGGCGGCCTTCAGCCAGTCCGCATGCAGGTCGCGCACGCCGGCGGCGGCAGCGGTGGCAGCAGGGACAGCGGCACCATCCAGGCGCGTGCCGGCGCGATCGACCGTGTTGTGCGTGTCCGGCATGAGGCTCCTCGGGTTCGGCCCGCTACTTGCGCAGCCCCTGCAGCTTGGCGAAGGCGCTGGCCATCTGCCCCGCCGGCTGCGGCGCGTTGTCGCGGCGTGGGCCCTGCTGGCCGCGCCCTGCCCCTTCGAAGCGGTTCTCGCGCGGACCGTCGCGCCGCGCCGGCGCCGCATCGAGCTTCATCGACAGGCCGATGCGCTTGCGCGCCACGTCGACTTCCATCACCTTGACCTTGACGATGTCGCCGGTCTTCACGACCTCGCGCGCATCGTTGACGAACTTGTGCGAGAGCTGGCTCACATGCACCAGGCCGTCCTGGTGCACGCCGAGGTCGACGAAGGCGCCGAACTGGGCCACGTTGCTCACCGTGCCTTCGAGCACCATGCCTTCGACCAGGTCCTTGATGTCCTCGACGCCGTCGTTGAAGCGCGCCACCTTGAAGTCGGGGCGCGGGTCGCGGCCCGGCTTCTCGAGTTCGCCGAGGATGTCCTTCACCGTGATGACGCCGAACTTCTCGTTCGCGAACAGCTCGGGCTTGAGCGTCTTCAGCATCTCGGCGCGGCCCATCAGTTCGGTGATGGGTTTGCCGGTCTTCTCGATCATCTGCTCGACCACCGGATAGGTTTCGGGATGCACGCCGGTCAGGTCGAGCGGGTTGGCGCCGCCGCGGATGCGCAGGAAACCCGCGCTCTGCTCGAAGGTCTTGCCGCCGAAGCCGCTGACTTCGAGCAGCTGCTTGCGCGTTGCGAACGCGCCGTTGGCCTCGCGCCAGCGCACCACCGCCTTGGCCACGCCGGCCGACAGGCCCGAGACGCGCGACAAGAGCGGCACGCTCGCGGTGTTGAGGTCGACGCCGACCGAGTTCACGCAATCCTCCACCACCGCGCTCAGGGTGCGCGCGAGCTCGCTCTGGTTCACGTCGTGCTGGTACTGGCCGACGCCGATCGACTTGGGGTCGATCTTCACCAGCTCGGCCAGCGGATCCTGCAGGCGGCGCGCGATGCTCGCCGCGCCGCGCAGGCTGACGTCGACGTCGGGCATTTCCTGCGAGGCGAATTCGCTCGCGGAGTAGACCGAAGCGCCGGCCTCGCTCACGACCACCTTTTCGACCTTCATCTCCGGCGCCCCCGCCTGAGCCGCCATCTTGGCCAGCAGCTTGATCAGGTCGCCCGCCAGCTTGTCGGTCTCGCGGCTCGCGGTGCCGTTGCCGATCGCGATCAGGTTCACGCCGTGCTTGGCGCACAGCTTGCCGAGGGTGTGCAGCGAGCCTTCCCAGTCGCGGCGCGGTTCGTGCGGGAACACGGTGGCGGTGTCGACCAGCTTGCCGGTGGCGTCGACCACCGCGACCTTGACGCCGGTGCGGATGCCCGGGTCCAGGCCCATCACCACGCGCGGGCCGGCCGGCGCGGCCAGCAGCAGGTCGCGCAGGTTGTCGGCGAAGACCTTGATCGCGACCTTCTCGGCTTCTTCGCGCAGCCGGGTGAACAGGTCGCGCTCGGTGGACAGCGAGAGCTTCACGCGCCAGGTCCAGGCCACGCACTTGCGGATCAGGTCGTCGGCCGGGCGGCCTGCATGGCTCCAGCCCAAGTGCAATGCGATCTTGCCCTCCGCGATGCTCGGCTTGCCCGGCTCGGGCTCGACGGGCAGCACCAGCTTGGCATCGAGGATGTCCTGCGCGCGGCCGCGGAACACGGCCAGCGCGCGGTGCGAGGGCACGCGGCCGATGGGCTCGTCGTAGTCGAAGTAGTCGCGGAACTTGGCGATGTCGGCGTTGTTCTCGTCCTTGCCGGCCATCAGGCTGGACTTGAAGAGGCCTTCGGCCCAGAGCCATTCGCGCAGCCGCTGCACCAGCGCCGCGTCTTCGGCCCAGCGCTCGGAGAGGATGTCGCGCACGCCGTCCAGCACGAGCTGCACGGTCGAGAAGTCCAGCCCGTCCGCAGCCGGCTTGACGAAGGCCGCGGCCTCCTCGGTGGGGTTCAGCGTCGGGTCGGCGAAGAGCTTGTCGGCCAGCGGCTCGATGCCCGCCTCGCGCGCCATCTGGCCCTTGGTGCGGCGCTTGGGCTTGTAGGGCAGGTAGAGGTCTTCCAGTTCCTGCTTGGTCGGCGCGGCGTCGATGGCGGCGCGCAGCTCGGGCGTGAGCTTGCCCTGCTCCTCGATGCTCTTCAGCACCGCGGCGCGGCGCTCTTCGAGCTCGCGCAGGTACGACAGACGCGCCTCGAGTTCGCGCAGCTGGATGTCGTCGAGGCCGTCGGTGGCCTCCTTGCGGTAGCGCGCGATAAAAGGCACGGTGGCACCGCCGTCGAGCAAGTCGATCGCGGCCTTCACCTGGTGCTCGCCGACCTTGATCTCGGCCGCGAGCTGGCGAATGATTTTCTGCATGTCTGAGGGGGGGGGGCCTGGCTGACGACGCCGTGGGCGCCTTGCGGGTAAAGCGCGGAAGTTTGCCATAGGGCCTGGGGTCACAATGCCCCGGCCATGCGTATCTTGAAGAAACTCCTGCGCGCACTCGCTGCCGCCCTCCTCGTCCCCTTGCTGCTGTTCGAGGAATGGGGCTGGGAGCCGCTCGCCGCGCTGGCTGCCCGGCTGGCCCGCCTGCCGTTGTGGGCGCGGCTCGAACGCGCGGTGCAGGCCCTGCCGCCCTGGGGCGCGCTGCTGGTGTTCCTGGTGCCGGTGCTGATGCTGCTGCCGCTCAAGCTGCTCGCGCTCTTCCTGCTGGGCCGCGGCCATGCCACCAGCGCCGTGCTGCTGCTGGTGGGCGCCAAGCTGGCCGGCACCGCGGTCGTGGCCCGGCTGTTCCAGCTGGTCGAGCCGGCGCTGATGCGCTTCCCGTTGTTCGCGCGCTGGTATCCGCGCTGGAAGCAGTGGAAGGATCGCGTGCTCGGCTTCGTGCGCCAGAGCGCGCCCTGGCGCGCCGCCCGGCGCTTGAAAAACGGCGCCCGCCGCTGGTGGCGCAGCCTGCGCCGAACGGCCTGAGAATATTTCACCCGGGTAGATTGCAGAACTCGTTTTGTCCGGGTATTATTCGCCGCCATGCCTTCTTCCGAATCCACCCTCACCGCCTTCGCCGGGTTCAGGCGCATCGCTGCCGGCCCGCGCGCCGAGGTGATCGCCCTGCTGCGTGCGCGCGCCGACGAGCCGCCGCCTTTCGTGTTCGACGACAGCACGGGCGAGCGGCTCGATCTCGATTTGCGCGAATCCGCCAATACCGTGTCCGAAAACACGAAACACGATGAACTCGCGACGCGCGGCGTCGGCCGCCCCAAGCTGGGCGTGGTGGCGCGCGAAGTCACCCTGCTGCCGCGCCATTGGGACTGGCTCAACCGCCAGCCCGGCGGCGCCTCGGTGGCGCTGCGCCGGCTGATCGACGAGGCGCGGCGCGTGCACGCCGACCGCGATGCGGAGCGCGCGGCGCGCGAAGCCACCTACCGCTTCATGACCGCGATCGCGGGCAACCTGCCCGGCTTCGAGGAATCGACGCGCGCCTTGTTCGCCGGCGACCGTGCGCGCTTCGAAGAGCTCGTCGCGCCCTGGCCCGAGGATGTGCGCCTGCATCTGCACAAGCTGGCGGCGAACGCCTGGAGCGCCCAATGAACGGCGACACGCCCGCGACGACGGTCGCCGAACCGGTGCCACCGGCCCCGCACCTCAACCCGCGTGCGGCGGCCATGGCCTCGCGCCCGCTGTGGAAGACCTTCCTGTTCTTCCTCGCGCCGATGTTGCTCAGCAACATCCTGCAGTCGCTCTCGGGGACGCTCAACAACGTCTACCTGGGGCAGATGATCGGCGTCGGCGCGCTGGCGGCGGTGTCGAGCTTCTTTCCGGTGATGTTCTTCTTCATCGCCTTCACCATCGGCCTCGGCGCCGGCGCCTCGGTGCTGATCGGCCAGGCCTGGGGCGCGCACGAGCCCGAGAAGGCGCGCGCCGTGGCCGGCACCACGCTCGCCGTGGGCGTGCTGTTCGCGCTGGCCGTCGCGGTCTTCGGCGGCACCTTCACGCAGCCGATGCTGACAGCGCTGGGCACGCCGCCCGACATCCTGGCCGATGCCACGGCCTACGCGCGGATCATCCTGATCGCGATGCCGGGCCTGTTCGTGTTCCTGCTCTCCACCGCCATGCTGCGCGGCGTGGGCGACACGGTGACGCCGCTCTACACGCTGATGATCTCGACGGTGCTCGGCCTGATGATCACGCCGGCGCTCATCCGCGGCTGGTTCGGCCTGCCGATGCTCGGCGTGGCGAGCGGCGCCTGGGCCACGGTGATTTCCTTCGTGGTCGCGACCGCCTGGCTGGCCTTTCACCTGCGGCGCACGAAGAGTCCGCTCGCGCCGGACGCCGACTTCGTGCGGCACCTGCGCGTGCGGCCGGCACTGCTGAAGGCGGTGCTCAAGGTCGGTGTGCCCACCGGCGTGCAGATGATCGTGGTCTCGCTGGCCGAGCTCGCGCTGCTGTCCTTCGTCAATGCCTACGGTTCGAGCGCCACCGCGGCCTACGGCGCGGTGAACCAGGTGGTGGCCTATGTGCAGTTCCCGGCGATCTCGATCGCGATCACCGCCTCGATCCTCGGCGCGCAGGCCATCGGCGCCGGCCAGGCGCAGCGCCTGGGCGCCATCACGCGCACCGCGCTGCAGATGAACCTGGTGCTGACCGGCGGCCTGGTGCTGCTGGGCTATTTGTTCTCGCGCCCGCTGATGGGCTTCTTCATCACCAGCGAGCCTGTGATCGAGGTGGCGCAGACGCTCTTGCACATCATGCTGTGGAGCACGGTGATCTTCGGCATGGGCGCGGCGCTGTCGGGGATCATGCGCGCCAGCGGCTCGGTATTGGTGCCGACCGCGATCTCGATCTTCTGCATCGCGCTGATCGAGGTGCCGGTGGCCTGGTGGCTGAGCCATCGCATGGGGCTCAACGGCATCTGGATCGCCTACCCGGTGGCCTTCATCGCGATGCTGACGCTGCAGGCCAGCTACTACCGCTTCGCATGGCGCAAGAAGACGATCCGCAGGCTGATCTGAGCGCAGGCAGCACGCGGCCGGTGCTCTATTCGTTCCGCCGCTGCCCCTATGCGATGCGCGCGCGCATGGCGATCGCCGCGAGCGGCCAGCGCTGCGAGCTGCGCGAGGTCGTGTTGCGCGGCAAGCCGGCCGAGCTGCTGGCTGCATCGCCCAAGGGCACGGTGCCGGTGCTGGTCGACGTAGACGGCATGGTGATCGACCAGAGCCTGGACATCATGCTGTGGGCCTTGCGGCGCAACGATCCCGAAGGTTGGCTGCAAGCCGAAGGCGCGACGCTGGGCGAGATGCTTGCGCTCGTCGCCGAATGCGACGGCGAGTTCAAGCGGCATCTCGACGGCTACAAGTACCCCGAGCGGCATCCGGGCGCCGATGGCGAGGCGCATCGCGCGCAGGGCGCCCTCTTCCTGATGCGGCTCGAGACCCGGCTTGTCGTCACGCGCTGTCTGCACGGCGAGCATGCAGCGCTCGCCGACATCGCGATCGCGCCGTTCGTGCGCCAGTTCGCGCAGGTCGATGCAGCCTGGTTCGAGGCCCAGCCCTGGCCGCGGCTGCGGGCCTGGCTGGCCGCGCGGCTCGATGCGCCGGTGTTCACGCAGGTGATGGCCAAGTACACGCCCTGGCGGACCGGACAGCCCGGCATCGCCTTTCCCGGCCAGAGCCTGCCGGTTTCCTGAAGCGATCAGCGCGCCACGCCTGCGCCGGTCAGGGCTGTGACGCGCTTTCTGCGGCGTCAAACCGGCGGCGGGGGCGCAAAAAGAAACTCGAGCTTGCCCGCCCGTGCACCTTTGGCCTTGGGCGAGAGCTGGACGTTCACCACGCATGAAGCTTGCCCTGCGAACGGGCCGCGCACTTCGCACGACCCTCCGGGGGCGCGGCGGCCGTGGCCGGGGCACCCAGCGTCAGCCCCAGCAAGGCACCCGCCAGAGGGCGGAAACGGGCGGGAACCAAGCGCATCGCCATGGTGAGCCTCCTCATCGAAGGTCGCACGTCGCGTTGTCGACGTGATGCAATCCAGCGCCGTTGCCCTGCGGCCGCAATGGCCGGCCAGTTGAAAAAGACTGCGCTCTAGCCCATGCTCGCGTCAGGAGGTACCGGCCATGAACAAGCGACGCACTCTCCTGATCGGGGCGCTAGCCGCGGTGCTGGCGATCGGTGGCGGCGCCCGCGCGCAACCCGCGAAGAAGGCCCAGGCGGCCGGCACCGAAGCCACGCTGCGCGACACCATCGCCGAGTTCGAGAAGGCCTGGAACCGGCACGACGTAAAAGCCTGGCTGGCGCTGATGACCGATGACGTCTGGTTCACGCAAGCGCAGGACTTCTACGAGCGCATGAAAGGCAAGAAGGCGGTGAAGACCACCTTCGAATACGACGTCAAGAATACCGACCTGAAATGGGAGGTGAAACGCGTGCGCATGATGCCCGACGGCACCGCCAGCGTCGTGCTGCGCCACGTCGGCCTGATTCCGCCCAAGACCGATGGCAAATACAAGCGCGAGGACGTCAGCGATCCGAGCTTCAGCCGCTGGCGCTTCGAGGGCGGCAAGTGGCGGCTGTTCTTCTTCACCTCCCACAAGGGTTGGGCGCTGGCCGAGATGAAGAAGGACGGACTGGAGTAGCGGCCTACTCGAACACCTCATCCCCCGTAGGCTCGAAATGCGGCGCCGCATTCATCCGGTGCCGCAGCTGCGAAAGCTCCCAGTACATCCTCTTGCGCGCGCGGCTCTGGTTGCCCAGCGGCCGATGCTCGGCAATCGTGTGCCAGGGGTTGTATGAGAGCCTCTTCGCGAATTCCATCTGCGCCGGCGAATCGAAGGTCTGGCGCGGCAGGCGCAGCGTGGCCACCGTGATGCGCGGCGACAGCTTCTCGGGCCACAGCACGCCGGCGTTCTCGATCGGCATCCGATGCGGGTCGGTCTGCATCTGCAGCCGGATGTCGAACTCGACGTCGCCCTCGGCCAGCGAAGCCACCATGGCCTGGCGCAGGTAGTCGTCCGGCGGGCGCAGCGGCAGCCGCGGGATCGGCGTGCGCTTCTTCGTCTTCGGCCACACCGAGTACTGCATCGCCTGCCCCTCGCCCATCAGGTAGGGCACGCAGCTGAAGTACGGCGCCTCGAAGGGACTGGACTGCGTCTTGATGAAGAGCGACTGCATGATCAGGTCCAGCACATGCGAGTCGCGGAAGTTGACGAAGTAGAAGATCTGCGCGTTCTTCACGCTTTCGATCTGCAGCGCCGCGTTGGCCTTGGCATCGGGCGTCACGAAGGTGGGCGTGGAGACGCCGAACATGTCCAGCGTGTGCTTCTCCTCCTCCATCAGCTTCGGGCCGGGCACGCCCAGAAGCTTGATGCTGATGCTCATGAAGCCGACGTCGTCGATGTCGGGCGTGATGTAGGGGCCGGGCCCAGAGAAGCGCACCCAGGCTCTGAAGGTCTGGGGCCTGGCATAGATGCCGCGCTTCATGTGCTCGGGGATGTCCTCGTGCACGGTGAACTCGCCGCGCACGATGCCCTGCGTCTTGGTGTTGCCGCCGCGCTCGAAGCCGCCGGGCTTCCAGAGGTCGCCCATCTGCCGGGTGAAGCTCCGCACGATCGAGTCGGTAAAACTCTCTTCGTCGACCATGAGCTTCTCTTGCGCGATCGCGAGCCCTTCGTCGGGCCGCCGGCTGTTGATCAGCGCCGTGGTCAGGCGCGCGAGCGGATCGCGCAGCACCGCGTCGAAGGCCGGGCGAACGAAGGGATCGAACCTGCGTTCCAGCCGCAGCAGGGCCAGGCCCGAATCGCTGATGAAATTCTTCAGCAAAGAACCCGTGTTGGCCCGCGGCGCGGGACGGCTGACATTCGAATTCATGGCTGCACCTTTGACAGATAGCGCAAGGCACGGATGCCGGGCAGGAAGAAATAGGCACCGCCTTGCACGGTCACGAATTGCGGAAGACCCGTCAGGCGCCGATCGGGCCCCGAGGCCGCGGGCATCGAGAAGCCATCGGTCGGCATGCCGTCCGCCCCCGCCAGGCGATGGCCGAGCAGCGGATCGCCCTCGCCGGGCAGGGCGTCGAACTTGGTGCCGGCCAGCCAGGCGCCCTGCACGAACTCGAACTGGCGCGCGATGTTGGCGCCCAGGCAGATGAAGTGCAGTCCCACGTCTTCGCCCGGGGCTCCGCCGTACTCGCGGCCCCGGCGCAGCAGCCGGTGGAAGCGCGTCGAGGCGATCAGGTCGTTGCGCAGCGCGTCCGAACCGAAGCCGAGCCTGCGCACGAGGCGCGAGATCGGATCCGACCAGCCGGGCGGCAGATCGGCATTGCGCGGATTGCTGCGGCGGATGTGCGCACCGAAGGGACAACGCATGCCTTCGGGATCGCCGTCGTAGGTGAAGGCATTGAGATCGTCCGTCTCGCCGGACGGCTCCACCAGCGGCTTGCCTTTCTTGGTGCGGCCAACCATCGTTTCGGCCAGCTTCTCGCTCAAGGCAGCGTCGCCGCCGGCCTGGCCGCCGACGAAGCGCCAGAAGCCTTCGACGTCCTGGCGCAGTTGCCGCATGACCAGGTAGCTGCCGTTGCGCCCGAGATCGGCCTTGTCCGCGTCGTCCTCGGCGCGCGGCAGCAGCGCCGCGGGATCGCGCACGCGGTCCAGCAGGGGCCGATCGGTATAGGCGCCGTACTCGTTCGGATAGCCGAGCAGGTACTCGCCGAGGCACGACAGGTTGGTGTAATCGAACTGTTCCTCGTCGTGCGCCGCGCGTTCTCGCTCCCAGTCGATGCGCGGCTGCGAGATGCCGTCGACGAAGCCGAAGGGTTCGACGCCGTCCATGTCGGAGGTGCTCAGGCAGTCCAACTGCTCGAAGCCCGCCTCGCATTGCGCACGGACGGTCCGCAGCCACTCGTCGAGCCCGCCGGGCACCGCATAGAGCATCACCAGCACGTGCGGCATGCGGTCCTGCGCGCCGCCCCACTGCCAGCGCGCGGGGTCGTTCGCGCCGAGGTCGCCGAGCCGCCGCGCGCGGCTCTCGTCGCTGCTCATGCCGGCCAGGAACTCGGCCGAGAAGCCTTCGACGATGTCCTCCGCAGCGCCCAGCGCATGCAGGCCCGCGCAAGTGAAGGCGATCTGCACGGCTGTCCGGGGCGGCGGCTTGCGCATGATGGCGCTGGTGACCGGCGCGTTCGCGAGCCAGGCACGCGCGGCCCCGGCATCGCGGATGCGCAGCAGCAGGAAGCAGGCCTGCGTCAGGTGCTTGTAGCCGAAGCGCACCAGGCCCTGGATGTCTTCGAACTCGATGCTCATAGCAGCCTCAGCCATGCGAGCACCTGCGCATCGCTCATCTCCACGCGCTCGAAGCCTTCGCGGATGCGCCGGTTGCGGTCCAGATCGGCCAGCGTGAGACCGGGGTAGGCCTTGTACCAGACCTGGGTCGGCAGCTGGTGGCCGCGCTGGTAGTACTTGAAGCGCAGCTCATGGTGCGCGCCGCCCTTGATGAGCCAGTCGGTGCGCGGCCAGCCGAAGCCGTTGCTGAAGATCAGGTTGAGGCCCCATGCGACCTTGTTGATGAAGTCGTCCATGTAGCTTTCGTGGCTGCCGTCGTAGCTGCTCGCGAACAGCACGCGGGTCTTGTCGTCGAGAAAGACCCAGTGCGCGAAATGGATGGTGCGCACGCGCCCCAGGTGGCCGCGGCCGAACACATGGCGGCAGGCGTAGGCGATCAGCACCAGCAGCAGCTGCACCAGCCAGCGCCGGAACAGGCCCGGCTTGACCGGCCCGAGCGCGGTGAAGCTGTTGCTCAGGTCGTGGTCTTCGAGCTCCTGCATCTCGCGCACGGCGGCTGCGCGCGGCCGCGGATAGTATTCGGGGTCGCGCTTCTCGTGGCGGCGCAGCAGCACCAGGAAGACCGGCAGCAGCACGATCAGCAACGGCAGCAGGACCAGCCCGGCGAGCGGCAGGCCGATCGCATGGAGGAGATTGCGGATCTGCCAGTCGAGCGGCGTCTGCGCGGGCGGAGTCAGCACCAGGCGTCCGGCGGCCTGCTCGGCGCGCGCGAAGGCCAGCAGCTGGCGCCGCATCGTTTGCGGATCGACGGCGGCGTCGGTCACGCCGCGCGGCACCCGCGCCGACAAGGCGCGCTGCAATGCGCTCTCTTCGCGGATCTGCTGCACGGTGCGCCCGATCCAGTTGACGTAGGGCGCAGCCACCGGCCGGTCGTGTTCGATGAGCCAGTCGAGCAGATCGTCGCGCAGATCGAGGGCCTTGCAGTGCGAGAAGATGCGGCGCAGACCCTCGCCGGCGCGCTGCACCAGCTCGGCCAGCTGCTCCCGTCCGGGCCCGTCGCAGTCGCCCATGAACACCAGATAGATGGGCAGCCTGGGCCGCGGCAGGCCGAAGACCTCGAGGTCGGCCATGGTCGCATCGCCAAGCACGGCGAAGCGCGCGAAATGCAATCGCGGGAAGGCAGCAAAAGGCAGCAGCGTATTGGCCGGGTCGACCACACCGGGCCTCACGTTCATGGCGGCCAGCAGTTTCCGGAGGCTGGCTTCGCGGCCGGGGGCGATGGCTGCGACCACCATGAAGTGTGATTGGGGAGTCACCGCATCGGCGTCGCTAGAACTTGAGGCAGAAATCGATCAGCCGCTCTTTGCCCCAGTACACCTTGCCGAGATAGAAGCCCGGAGAGATCAGGCGGATCTCGTCGCGGATCCAGTGGGCCACCAGCGAGGTCTCGGAGTAGTCGAGCACGATGCACTCCTTCTGGTCCAGCCAGCTGTCGCCCTTGTAGACCTTGGCCACGATGGCCTGCACGCCGAAGGGGCTGACCTTGTTCTTCAGCACGCCCTTCTCGGCATCGAACACCTTCCCCTGCCATCCGAAGAAGTTGATCATCTTGGCGATGGACTCGGTGTAGCGGGTCCCGGGCGCGATGATCGCGGTGCCCTCGGCTTCGCCCGAGGGAATGTCGCCCGGCGGGCTGGCGCGAAAGAGCTCGTCGAGCTTCTCTTGCGACATGTCGAGCAGTTGCTGTACGTCATAGGCCATGGGCTTTCCCCTCGTTGAAGACCCGTCGTTCACAGAGTGTCGGCCCTGGGTCGGGAGGCCGTCAACTTGCCGAAAGTGGTGTGCGCATCGCTGTGCGCAGCACCGCATCGGCCGCTTTCTCCGCGATCATGTAGACCGCGGCCGCCACGAAAAAACCGGGTATGCGCGGGAAGGCCGAGGCATCGACCACACGCAGCCGTGGCACGCCGTGCACGGCAAAGGCGCTGTCGAGCACGCCGCCCTTCTCAGGCGGGCCGATGGGGCAGGAGCACGAAGCGTGATGGCCCCATGCCGTGTTGCGCACGTAGTCGGCCAGCGCCTCGTCGCTCTGCACGGCCGGCCCCGGCGCCAGCTCCTCGGCGATCCATCCCTTGGCGAGCAGCGGCGCCGTCATCCGGCGCACGAAGCGGATCGCCTGCACCACGGCACGCAGGTCCTCGCCGGCCTGGTCGTCGCCTTCCTCGAAGTAGTGGAAGTTCACGAGCGGCGTGTCGCGCGGATCGGCCGAACGCAGGCGCACGGTGCCGGCGCGGTTTAGCGTATGCGCCTTCAGCACGGCCCAGGTCAGCTGGTCCGGCTGATCGCGAACCCGCTTCGAGAAGCCGGGGAAGTAGCCCTCGAAGCCTGCCAGCAGCGCCATGCAGAAGAGGTCGGGCTCCTGTCCGGTCCGATCGGCCGTGGCCGAGCGGCTCACCACGCCGAGCGCGGCGCCGTTCGAGGCATACATGCCCGATCGCTCCTCGTGCCAGTGGCGCCACAGCGTGTCGTCGCGATCGAAGCGCGCACCCTCCAGCACCTCCCAGGGCTCGCGCATGCGGTGCGTGACGGCGACCTCGTAGCGGTCCTGCAGATTGCGGCCGACGCCGGGCAGGTTCTTCTGCAGCGGAATGCCGTGCGCCTCCAGTTCGGCGGCCGGGCCGATACCGGACAGCATCAGCAGCTGCGGCGTGTTGAATGCGCCGCCGCACAGGATCACCTCGCGCCGCGCGCGCACGTCGCGCCGCACGCCTTCTGCGCTGCTGGGTGCCGCATGGGCCCGGTACAGCCGCTTGCCTTTCAGGTACTCGACGCCGCAAGCCGCGCCGTCGGCGTCGAACAGGACGCGCGTGGCCAGCGCATCGAGCTCCAGCTGCAAGCGGCCCGGATGCCTGGCCGCCACATCGAGCAGCCGCTCGCGCACGCCGGCCCGCCGGTGCTCCGAGGTGGCGAGCGGCGTGTAGCAGATGCCTTCGAAGCTGCCCGGCCGCAGGCGGCGCGTGTTGGGGTCGCCCAGTCCGCTACGCAGCCAGCGCAGGGTGCTGAGCAAGGGCGTGGGCAGGCTGCTCGTGAAGACGCTGGCCGTGTCGCGCAGCACGCGCACCAGGCCCTCGTCGCCCAGCACCGACAGCGGGATCGATTTTTCGGTGCGCAGCCAGCCGCCCCATCCATGTCCCGTCGGATCGAGCCCCACATGACGCAGGGCTCGCCATACCGGCCGGTGGCGGCAATCTTCCACGCGCCGCGCATAGCGGCGCATCCGCGAGGCGCGCCAGGAACGGTCACCGGTGAGCTGCGCGACGTGGTTCCAGTCGGCATCGTGCGGCAGCATGAAGATCATCGCGTTGTGCGAGGTGCATCCGCCCAACGCGGCCGCGCGCGGGTACAGCACACCCTGCCCCGCTTCGTACTTCCAATCCTTCGCCTGCCGGCCTTCGTCGGCGTAGTGGCGCACGCGAAAGTTCCAGCTCATTGCCGCGTTCTCGCAGGCGAAGGCATGGAAGGCCGGCACGTCGTAGTCCTCGGGCAGGCGTTCGGCAGCCGCGCGCGGATCGCCTCCAGCTTCGAGCAGGAAGACGCGCATGCCGGCCTCGACCAGGCGGGCCGCGAGCGTGCCGCCGCCGGCGCCCGAGCCGACGATCACGTAGTCCCAGGCAGCTGATTCGGCATCGGACATGGCCTCGGCGCAGGTGATGTTCAGAAAGTCTTGAGGAAGGCGATCAGCGCGCGCTTGTCGTCGTCGCCGAGCTCCGGTTCGCGGCCGAAGGCTTTTTCGTCTTCGCTCAAGCCCTCTTGCTGGTTGAACTGCGCGGTGCCGAAATAGTGGCCGCGGTTGACCACGAAGTCCGGGCACTTGCTCAGCTCCATCATCGGGCCGCGCAGGCTGGCGAAGTGTTCGCGCAGCTGCTCGTCGGAGGCACCGTCCGGCGCGCTCTTGAGTGCGAGCTTGAGCTTGATCAGCAGCTCGCCCACGTCGCGCACATGCGAGGCCTTTTCGCCGAAGCCATCGCCCTCCGCACGCAGCTTGAGGTTGGCCAGCAAGGCCACCGGAACACCCTTCGGAATCGGCCCGAGCACGATGTCGCCGTCCTGCTCGACCAGCCACGGGAACCAGCGATGCAGCCGGCCCTGCAGGGGCTGCATCGCCTCGGGCACGAAGCCGATCGGCACGGTCACGGTGCTGCGCTCGGTGGTGCGGTCGATGAAGCCGACCGCCTTGCCGCCGAGTTCCGAATCGCGCTCGCGCTTCTCGGGCCACAGCATCTGTTCGATCGAGGCCTCGAACACCTTCAGGCGAGCCTCGACCGAAGGACTGCTGTCGAAGGGACCGACCGTGTTGTTCAGCAGGAAGGGCGCGGTCGACCAGGCGCTGATCAGCGAGGGCACGCGGGTGTAGCCGCGCCCGCCGCCCGGCATGGCGTAGGGCCGCAGCTCGCCGGTGAATGGATCGCGCAGCGTGACGGTGCCGACCGATGGCAGGCTCTTGTAGGTCTGCGAGGAGAAGTTGTCCCAGATGTTGCCCTTGATCGCGTTGGTCGCGAGCGGACTGCAGATATTGGTGCGCAGCAGGGTCACCGGAACGCGGGCTTCGGTGGAAAGGTAGTTGTCTTTCAGGAAGTCCGGCGCCTGGACGATCTTGCGCATCTGCGCCTTGTAGTCGTCGGTCTGGGTCCAGGTCCAGTAGCGCTTGAAGCAATCGACGTAGCCGGGTCCGGCGCATTTCCCGGCCGTGAGCTCGAGCGTGGGCGGCGGCAACGGCGCCTTGCTCGAATGGCAGCGCGCGCAGGTGTCGGCGAAGGCCACCTTGCCACGCTCCAGCGTGGTCTCGCCGGCGGCGAGGTACTTGTCTCCGCCTGGCGCGTCCTTCAGGCGATCGGGCTTCGCCCCCTTCAGGAAGAACAGCGCCGTGTTCGGCGTGCCCGCCTCGGTCGCCTGCCAGTAGCTCGAATTCTTCTGCGCGGTGACGATCGGGATCGGGCTGATCGTCTTGCCGCCGACCACCGGATTGAAGTGCAGCAGCCACTCTTCGCTGAACAGGCCGATGTTGAGATAGACCCGGTTGAGCGCGCCCAGCAGGCCCACCGAATCGGCGCCGTCCTTCAGCACATGGGGTGTGCGAACCGTGGCCTCGGACTTGTTGAAGAATTCGGTCAGCGGGCCGCTCGTCACATAGTCGTTGAACTGCTTGTTGTCGAGCTCGCCGCCGTCGATCTTTTCCTGCCCGATGCGCTTGGCTATCTCCAGGCGCGCGACGAAGTCGTAGACCGCGTTCATGGTGCGCGGGTTGTTGATGCTGTCGGTGGAAACCAGCGAGGTGTCCATGGTGCCCTGCCGGTAGGTGTGGGCCAGCTGGTACATGTAATTCTTGCGGCCCTCGGGCTTGTTGGCGTTGTAGATGAAGAGCCGGTCCACCCACATGTACTGGGCGCCGACGGAAGAACTGAGGTTCTCGAACTTCGGGTTGTTCGGATCGGCCGGCGGCTTCACCGGGCTGGGCCCGATGTGGCAGAAGCCGCAGGACATGCCAACGCGGTAGGGCCGCACCAGATCCTTGCGGTTGTAGTAGTTCGGGTCGGTGTAGTACTTCTCGGCGTCCCATTCCTTGGCCGCCTTCTCGTCGAAGGCCGGGTTGGGAAAGAGGCGCAGGCCGGCAATGCCGGTGCCCCACCCGTAGAAGGAGCCCACCGGCTGGGTGCTGCCGTCGCCGAGGGGCTTGCCGCGCGAACCGATTTTCACGCCCGGGTACTTGCTCTCGTTCTCGAAGGGGTCGGGCGCGCAGTCCTTGCTGCGCAGGTCGAGCCACAGGCCGCGGCGGTTCTTGTCGGGGCCGGTGGCAGGCTGGAAACAGGGCTCGTTGACCAGGCCGAAATATTCCCAGCGGCTGGCACGCGAGTAGCCGAGGCTCGGATGGGTGCTGACCACCTTCAACAGGTCGAAGGCACCGAAGGTGTAGTCGGTCATCAGGGTCCAGAAGCGGTCATTGCCGCCGCTCCAGACCAGCCACATGTTGCGCCCCTTCTCCTCCTCGGGCGAGAGCGCGATGCCGCCGTCCATGTCGCGGAAGTAAGGCTCCGAGGCATGCGGGAACGAGGCCGCATCGCGGCCGGCTTGCTTCGCCTCATCGAACACCTCACCGGGCCGCGGCGCGTCAGAACATGCCGCGAGAAGCATGCAGGCAACAAGCGGCAACAACTTCGCGGCGTCCCAGCAACTTTGGATCATTGCCATTCCTCCTGCGTCCGACAACGTCGGTGAATGGGCAAACACGAGGCGCAGTGTCGATGCGGGGTAGTGCTTTGCCTATCGGCCATGCGCGCTAACGCAAAGGACGTAGGCCGAGGCCGATGGAAGACGCCGCGCGCTAACCCGCTATCGGGATGCAGAGGCGGGAACAGCCGCGCGATCGGGGTCGCGGCCGATCATTATCCAGGCGCTCAGTGCGCTCAGCAGCGCCAGGCCGGCGCTGAGCAGCATGACCCATCGGAACCCGGCCACGAAGGATTCCGCGACCGCCTTCTTGAGCGTCGCCGCAGCGGCCGCGTCGATGCCCGGCGGCATCTCTGCGCCGGCGAGCCTGCTGCGCTGGTCTTCGAAGAAGGCGCGGGTCTCCGCCGACGCGCCCGCCTCGCGCAGGCCCTGGGCCAGCATCGCATCGAAGGCCCAGGCCATCACCACGCCGAAAACCGCGATCGCGAGCACCGCGGCCGCGCGCGACACCGCGTTGTTGACGCCCGAGGCGATGCCCGCCGAATCCGGCCCGACCGCGTTCATCACCGTGGTGGTGAGCGGCGCGACCGTGATCGTCATGCCGAAGCCGAGCACCACCACGGCCGGAAGAAAGGCGGTCCAGTAGTTGGCGCCGACGCCCGGCACCGCGAACAGCGCAAAGCCCGCCGCCGCGATGGCCGGGCCCACCACCAGCGGCAGCCGCGGGCCGAAGCGGTCCACCAGTTGCCCGGCCCAGCCCGAGAGCGCGAACATGATCAGGATGAAGGGCAGGAGCGCCGCGCCGGCCACCGTGGCCGAGTAGCCCTGCACCTGGATCAGGTTGAGCGGAAAGAAGTAGAGCCCGCCGCCCAGCGCCGCATAGAGCAGCAGCGTCAGCAGGTTGGCGCCGCCGAAATTGCCGATGCGCAGGAGCGAAAGCGGCAGCATCGGCGATCGGACACGGCCTTCGACCACCACGAAGGCCGCGCTCGTCGCAATGCCCGCGGCCAGCGCCGCCAGCACGGCCGGCGAGTTCCAGCCCTGCGTGGGCGCTTCGATGAACGCATAGACGATGCCGCCGAGCGCGACGGTGGCGAGTGCTGCACCCCAGAAATCCAGCTCGCCATCGGCGGCGCTGCCGCGGCTTTCCGGGACATGACGCCATACGATCAGGAGCACCGCGATGGCCATCGGCACATTGACGAGAAAGGCCCAGATCCACGAGTAGTGGTCGACCAGGAATCCGCCGAGCACGGGCCCAACCGCGGCCGTGATGCCGCTGAAACCCGACCAGGTGCCGATCGCACGCCCGCGCTCCTTCTCGGGAAAGGAGGCGCTGATCAGCGCCAGGCTGCCAGGCACCAGCAGGGCGCCGCCGATGCCCTGCACGGCGCGCGCGAGGATGAGCTGCTGCACGCTGCCCGCGAGCGCGCAGCCCACCGAGGCCAGCGCGAAGATCACGACGCCGAGGGCAAAGATGCGCCGCCGTCCGAAGCGGTCGCCGAGCGCGCCGCCCGCCAGCAGCAGCGCGGCGAGGAAGAGCGCATAGGACTCCACCACCCACTGGGCCTGGAAGGCCGTCGCGCGCAGATCGTTCTGGATCGCGGGCAGCGCCACGTTCACCACCGTGCCGTCGATGAAGGCCATGCTCGATCCGACGATCGCCGCGGCCAGCACCCAGGGCTTGGAGGCCTTCGGGCACGGCATCGCTTCGCAGCCGTGCCGGATCAGCGTGTCGTCGCCCGGCGGCTTGCCGATCTGCGTCATGAGGCGAGCGCTCCCAGAGGTTCCAGCTTGCCCAGCAGCGTGGGAATGAATTCCGAGACGGTCGGATGGATGTGCATCGCCCGCTGGAGCACGGTGTACGGTGCGCCGGCGACCATCACGTCGAGGATCGAGTGGATGACTTCGTCGCCCTCGATGCCGAGGATCGCGGCGCCGAGGATCTTCTGGCTCGAAGCGTCCACCAGGACCTTCATGAAGCCCTGCGTTTCGCTGCGCTCCTTCGCGCGGCCGACACGGCTCATCGGCATCCTGGCAACGAGCGCACGGCGTCCGTCCTGCATGACGTCGCGCTCGGTCATGCCGGCCCGGCCCAGGGGCGGATCGATGTACAGCGCATAGGCGGGCACGCGATCGGAGACGCGGCGGCGATCGTTGTCGAGCAGGTTGGCCGCCACGATCTCGTAGTCGTTGTACGAGGTGTGGGTGAAGGCGCCGCGGCCGTTGACGTCACCCAGCGCCCAGATGCCCGGCACGCTGGTGCGCAGCTCTTCGTCGACCGTGATGTAGCCGCGCGCATCCGTCTTCACGCCCGCCTGGTCGAGCCCGAGATCGTCGGTGTTCGGCCGGCGTCCGACCGCGAGCAGCAGGTGCGAGCCCTCGATCTCGTGCGGGTCGTCCTGGCAGTCGAGTCCGACGCCGATGCCGCGGCCGCGCCGCGCCAAGGTGATGCACTTGGCGTTGAGCCGGACCTCGATGCCCTCGCCTTCGAGAATCTCCCGGATCGCCGCCGACACCTCCTCGTCCTCGCGCGAGATCAGCCGCGGGCCCATCTCGACGACGGTGACGCGGGCGCCGAAGCGCCGGTACATCTGGGCGAACTCCAGGCCGATGTAGCTGCCGCCGACCACCACCAGGTGCTCGGGCAAGGTGTCAAGCTCGAGCATGGCGCCGTTCGTGAGATGGTCGACCTCGCCCAGGCCGGGCAGGTCCGGCACATGTGCCCGCGTGCCGACGTCGATGAAGATCTCGCCGGCCTCGAGCTGCGCGTCGCCGACCCGGACCGTGCGCGGGCCTTCGAAGCGCGCATGTCCCTGGTAGACCGTGAGATTCGGCGTGCCCTTGAGCCATTGCTCCACACCCTGGTTGGAGGCCCGCACCACGGCGTCCTTGCGTGCCTTGACGCGCGCCATGTCGACGCGCAAGCCCTCGACCATCACGCCGAAGTCGGCCGCGCGGCGCGCCAGGTAAGCGACCCGCGCGCTCGCGATCAAGGTCTTGGTGGGGATGCAGCCGGTGTTGACGCAGGTGCCGCCGAACAGCTTGCGCTCGACGATGGCGGTCTTGCGGCCGGCCTGCGCCAGGCGCACGGCCAATGAAGGCCCGGACTGCCCGGTCCCGATCACGATGGAATCGTATCTCTCGCTCATTTGGATGCTGCTCCAATCAGGGAAACAGGACACTCAGGATAGATGCGAAATGCAGATAACCAAAGCGGCATGAAGCGCTACGAATCATTGGCCGCCGACATGGCGGACTCCATCCGCGCCGGCGTGCTGCGACCCGGCGACCGCCTGCCTTCTGTGCGCCAGGCCCGCGCCAGCCGCGGCGTGAGTTCTTCCACCGTGTTCCAGGCCTACTACCTGCTGGAGGCGCAAGGGCTCGTGCGCGCACGCGAACGCTCCGGCTACTACGTGGCCGCGGGCGCGGGACAGCGGCCTCCCGAACCCGAGACCTCGTCGCAACCCGAGGACGATGCGGTCTCGCTCGACGTCAGCGAGCGCGTGTTCGAGATCCTCGAATCGACCATGGTGCGCGAAGTCGTGCCGCTGGGCTCGGCCTTCCCGAGTCCCCTGCTCTTTCCGCTCCAGCGGCTGGGCCGGGTCATGGCCGCCAGCGCGCAGCAGCTCGACCCGTGGAGCGCGGTGGACGATCTCACGCCCGGCAATGCGCGCCTGCGCCGGCAGATCGCGCGGCGCTACCTGGCCGACGGCGTGCACGTTCCCGTGGACGAGATCGTCATCACCAACGGCGCGCTCGAAGCCCTCAACCTGTGCCTGCAGGCCGCGACGCGCCCGGGCGACGCGGTGCTGATCGAATCGCCGACCTTCTATGCCGCGCTGCAGGCGCTGGAACGCAACGGGCTGGAGGCCATAGAGGTCCCGACCCATCCGCGCGAAGGCATCGAGCTCGACGCGCTGGAGCGCGCGATCCTGCGCCATCGGCCCAAGGCCTGCTGGCTGATGACCGGCTTCCAGAACCCGCTGGGGAGCCTGATGCCGGATGCGAAGAAGAAGGCGCTGGTCGAACTGCTGGCGCGCCACGAGGTGCTCCTGATCGAGGACGACGTCTACGGCGAGCTCTACTTCGGCGACAAGCGGCCGCCGCCGGCGAAGGCCTTCGACACGCAGGGCATCGTCATGCACTGCTCGTCGTTCTCGAAGTGCCTGGCGCCGGGCTGGCGCATCGGCTGGGCCGCGCCGGGGCGCCTGGCACGCGCGGTCGCTCGCCTGAAGCTGGGCACTTCGCTCAGCACCTCCGCGCCGGCGCAGGCGGCGCTGGCGAGCTACCTCGAGAAGAGCGGCTACGACAAGCACCTGCGAAAGCTGCGCCGCACGCTGGTCGACCAGCAGGCCGCCTACGCCCAGGCCATCGCGCAGCACTTTCCGTCCGGCACCCGCGCCACGCGCCCGGCGGGTGGTTATTTCCTCTGGATCGAGATGCCGCCCGAGGTCGACGCGCTGGCAGTGCACCGCGAGGCGCTCGCGCAAGGCATCAGCATTGCGCCGGGACCGATCTTCTCGGCCCAGCGCGCTTTCCCGAACTGCCTGCGGCTCAACTACGGGCATCCGTGGGATGCGCGCAGCGAGCGGGCGGTGGCAACGCTGGGGCGCATCGTCACGGCCGCCGCACGGCGCTGAAGCAAGGGAGCGCCGCTCAGGCGTGGCGGGCGCTGGGTTCGCGCGTGCGCAACGCACTGCACACCGCCGCCACGGCCGCGCAGCAGGCGGCCAGCCCCAGCGCGATCACCTGGCCCTTGCCGTCGTGCGGGCTCCAGACGCTGAAGATGGCGGCCAGCATCACGGCGCCCAGGGTCTGGCCCGTGAGCCGCGCCGTGCCCAGCATGCCGCTCGCGGCGCCGCTGCGATGCGCGGGCGGCGAGGTCACGATGGTGTGGTTGTTGGGCGACTGGAACAGGCCGAAGCCCAGGCCGCACAGCGCCATGCGCCAGACGATGTCGGCATTGCCCGGCTGTGCGGGCAGCGCCGCGAGCAAGGTCAGGCCGACGGCGAGCAGGCCGAGGCCGATGCCGCCGAGCAGGCCATCGGGATAGCGGCCGATCAGCCGGCCCGCGATCGGCGCCATCACCACGATCGCCAGCGGCCAGGCGGTGATCAGCAGGCCGGCCTCCACATGCGAGCGCCCGTAGGTGTCGAGCAGCAGAAAAGGCAGCGCGATGAAGGACAGCATCTGCGCGCAGAAGGCCGCCACCGAAGTGCCCATCGAGAGCGCGAACACCGGGATGCGCAGCAGGTCGACCGGAAAGAGCGGCACGGCCAGCGCGCGCTGGCGCCGCAGGTAGACGAAGCCCACCGCCACGCCGGCCAGCAGCAGCGCCCAGGCGATGGGCTGCGCGCCCTGCCCTGCGTCGCTGCTGCGCACGCCGAGCCGGTCGGCGCCGATGAAGATGAGCGAAAACATCAGCACGTTGAGCGCCACGTCGACGAACGAGAAGCGCGCGCCAGCCGCGGCCGCCACGCGGTTGGCCGGCAGTGCGTAGAAGCCCAGCGCCAGCACCAGCGCGCCCAGCGGCACATTGAGCACGAACAGCCAGGGCCAGGAAGCCACCGACAGGATCGCGGCCGCCACCGAGGGCCCTGCCACCGATGCGGTCGCCACCACCATCGAATTGATCGCCATGCCGCGGCCGAGCTGCGCCCTGGGATAGATCAGCCGCACCAGCGCCGCGTTGACGCTCATGATGCCGGCCGCACCCAGCCCCTGCACCGCGCGCGCCGCGATCAGCGTCGCGAGCGAATCGGCCAGCACGGCGCCGAGCGAGGCAAAGGCAAACAGCGCCATGCCCACCAGGTAGACGCGCCGGTAGCCCACCAGGTCGCCGAGCGAGGCCAGCGGCAGCAGCATCACCAGCGTGGCGATCTGGTAGGCGTTGACCACCCAGATCGCATGCGCCGGATCGGCATGGAGCTCGCGCGCGATCCCGGGCAGTGCGAGGTTGACGATGGTGCCGTCGAGCACCGCGACCGCGATGCCGAGAATGATCACCAGCATCGCGTGCCGGCGCTGCGGCAGCGGCAGGCCGTCGAGCACGGGCGTTGGCGTTCCGGTCACCGGCTCAGCGCGCTGCATAAGGCGCCGGTTGCCGACCGCCGAGCGTGAACCATGTGAGCACCACCGCGATCAGCGCACCGGCGGCCATGCCCGTCACCATCGGCAAGGGCCGGCCGTCGGTGAACAGGCCGATCACCGCCATCACCACCGCGCCGGTCAGCATCTGCAGCGTGCCCAGCAGGGCCGATGCCGTGCCGGCGATCGCGCCGTGCTTCTCGAGCGCCAGCACCGAGGTGGTGGGAATGACCAAGCCCATGAAGCCGCTGGCAACGAAGTACAGCACGATCAGCACCGCCAGGCGGTCGCCGCCGGCCAGGTAGTAGGCGAACATCGCCGCCATCACGAGCCCGCAGGCGCTCACGCTGGCCTTGACCACGCGCACGATGCCGAAACGCTCGCACAGCGCGCCGTTGAGCTGCGCGGCACCGAAGAACGCAGCGGCGTTGATGCCGAAGGCCAGGCTGTAGAGCGTCGGCGAAAGGCCGTAGTGGTCGATCATCACGAAGGAGGAGTTGGCCAGGTAGGTGAAGAAACCGGCCATCGCGAAGGCGCCGATGAAGACCAGGCCGAGGTAGTGCGCGTCACGCATCAGCACACCGTAGGCGCGAAGCGCGCTGCCCAGGCTGCTTTCCACCCGCTCTTCGGCCGGCCGCGTTTCCTTCAGCATCACGCTCATCATTGCGAGGCCGGCCACGGCGGCCAGCATCACGGCCCAGAACACGCCGCGCCAGCCGGCGAAGGCGATCACGCCGCTGCCGGCCAGCGGCGCCAGGATCGGCGACACGCTGAACACCAGCATCAGCAAGGACATCAGCCGCGCCGCATCGTTGCCGGTGTGCAGGTCGCGCACCACCGCGCGCGGAATCGCCATGCCGGCCGCGGCGCCCAGGCCCTGCACGAAGCGCAGCGCGATCAGGGTCTGGATATCGGTCGCGAGCGCGCAGCCGATGCTGGCCAGCGCGAACAGCCCGAGCCCGAAGTACAGCGGCGGCTTGCGTCCCACCATGTCCGACACCGGCCCGTACAGCAGTTGCCCGACGCCGAGCGAGATGAAGAAGGCCGTCAGGCTCATCTGCACCGGGCCGATGCCGGCACCGAGGCTCGCGCCGATCTCCGGCAGCGCGGGCAGGTACATGTCGATCGCGAACGGGCCGATGGCCGACAAGAGGCCCAGCACGAGCGCGATCTTGAAGAAGCGCGATGAAGTCATGCGCCCATTGTCTCCAAGGAGGCAATGGGCGTTGCGCAGCACGATGCCGAGCGCTGTGCTAGCGATGGCGCCGCTCAGGTCTTGTAGTGCAGCGCCCAGAGCCAGAGCGGCCGCGGCGTCAGCAGCATCGAGAGCACCAGGCCCGCGCGAAGGGAAAATCTCTCCCGCCAGGGAACATCGGGCGAAAGGAAGGCTCGCCATGCGTTCATGCGTTCGCCATCCCGCGCATAGCGCACGGCCACCACCAGCATGTATCGGTTGAAGCGCTTGCGCTTCGCGGCTTCCATTTCGGGGGGCACGCGCAACTCGCGCGCCAGCTCGTAGGCCCGGTGAGCGTCGACGCCGCGCCCGGCGCTCGTGACGGATCCGGCCTGCACCCTGTAGCGGGACACGGTTTGCCCAATGAAGCGCGCCCAGCCGCCGTTGTTGGCCAGACGCACCGAAAAGGCCAAGTCCCCCACGTTGCCGTCGCGTTCGCCGCGCATGTATTGCAGATAGGTCGCCCTCTCCACCAGGAAGGCATCGGGGGGGATGGATTCCGTCAAGCACCACTCCCACACCGGCCGCGTCGCGCCCGGGCCCTGTCTGCCGAACCACTGGTCGCTGGCGGCGGATCGCTCGGGGTCGACCACGCCCGCCGCGTCCATGATCAGGTGCGTGCCGAACCACAGCTTCACGCGCGGATCGGTCTCGCTGACGCAGGCATTCGCCAGCAGGCTCAGTGCACCGGGACAAAGCTGGTCGTCGTTGTGCAGGAAAAGCAGATGGTCGAACTTCGCCCGCGAAGCCAGGAACCATTGGTTGGGGTAAGTCCCCTTGGACGGCTCGCTCGGCAGATATTCGATGAGCTCCGCCAGGCCGCTCGCCGCGATGACCGCCTGGTTGCTTGCCCAGTAGGAGCGCGGACTGTCGTCGCCGATGATGATCTCGCCGATCAGCGAGCGGTCCTGCTGCGCGATGCTGCCCAGCGCCTCACTCAACTGTTCCGGCCGCGCGTAGGCCGGGATGAGGATGGAGATCAACACGGCGCAGCCGATGCCAGCGCTGCATGCTGCTCCAGAATCAGCCGCACCGCGGAGATCACGTCGCCGACGTCCTGATCGCTCAGCTTGGCCGAGATCGGCAGCGAGACGGTCCGCCTGCCCACGCGCGTGGCATGCGGCGTGTCCTCGGGCCGCCAGCCGAAGTTTTGCTGATAGTAAGGATGCTCGGTCAGCGCCAGGTAGTGCACGCCGACGCCGATGCCCTGCGCCGTCATGGCGTTGAGGAAGTCGTCGCGCGAGATGCCGCAACGCGCCGCGTCGATCTGCACGTTGAAAAGATGGTGCGCGTGGCGCGTGTCCGGCGCCGGCTTCGGGGGCAGTGCCAGCGGAAGGTCCGCCAGTTCGTCGCCGTAGCGCTTCCAGATGGCCTTGCGCCGCTGCCAGTAGACCTCCACGCGCGCCAACTGCTTGAGGCCGATTGCCGCCTGCAGGTCCATCATGTTGTATTTGAACCCGGCTTCGACGACGTAGTAGTGCTTGTAGCCCTCGTCGCCGAAGCGCTTCCACGCGTCCTTGCTCATTCCGTGCAGGCCGAGCACCTTGATGCGGGCGGCGTCCTCCTCCTTGCGCGCCAGGACCATGCCGCCCTCGCCGGTGACGACGTTCTTGGTCACGTAGAACGAGAAGCAGCCGAAGTCGCCGATCGTGCCGACGTTCTGGCCGTGGTACTGCGTTTCGATGGCATGCGCGCAGTCCTCGATGACCTTGAGTTCATACTGCCGCGCCAGCGACATCAGCTCGTCCATTTCGCAGGGCCGCCCTGCAAAATGAACCGGCACGATGGCTCGCGTGCGCTTGCTCAACTTGGCGCGCACCTGCGCCGGATCGATGTTCAGCGTGTCGGGATCGATGTCGGCCAGCACCGGCGTCGCTCCGGTATGGATGATGGCATTGGCCGTTGCGCAGAAAGTCAGCGGCGTGGTGATGACCTCGTCGCCCGAGCCGACGCCGGAGGCCAGCAAGGAAAGATGCAGGGCGGCGGAGCAGGAGTTCAGCGCAACGGCATGCGCGGCGCCGCGGTACAGGCCGAACTCATGCTCGAACTGCGCCACCCGCGGACCTGTGCCGAGCCAGCCCGATCGCATGACGGCCTCGACCTCCAGAATCTCGTCCTCTTCGATCTTCGGGGAACCGAAGATCAAGAAATTGTCCTTGCTTCGTATCGGCATCGAGTCCCCCGCTTACGCGGACAAATGCTTCTGCTCTTGAGTCGAACACTAGTACGAAATGTCGCACCCTCAACAGTATGTGATGTCGGACAACTGCTCGCCTTGCCATGGCAGTTGCGCGGTATTTCAGAACAAGGACGCGGTATCGCTCTGCGGCCTTGCGCCTTCGATCATCAGCATCTTGAGCTTCGCCGTCGCACCGCCGTGCGCCGAGAAACCGCCGGGCTTTCCGCCGGCGGCGAGCACGCGATGGCAGGGCACCACCGGCGCGAAAGGGTTGTGGCCCAGCGCCTGGCCGACGGCGCGCGCCAGGCCCTTGTCGCCGAGCTCGGCGGCGATCTCGCCGTAGCTGCGCGTGCAGCCCGGCACGATGCGGCGTGCGATCTCGTAGACGCGGCGATGGAAGTCGGAGACGCCCGCGTAGTCGAGCACGATCTCCGCCAGGTCCAGCGGCTCGCCCGCCATCAGGGCGCGAATCGAGGCCGTCGCCCTCAGCACTTCGGGCGGCGGCTCGGTCTCGTTCAACTGCGCAAAACGCCGCAGCATGCGCGCTCGCGTCGCGCCCTCCCCGACCTCGGGCAACTGTACGCCGACGATGCCGCGCGGACCCCAGGCGATGCCGCAGGCGCCGATGGCAGTGTCGAACAGTGCGAAACCGGTGTCGTTCATCTCAACCCGGGCAGGCGTTCGCCGTCACGCTGCGTGCGATAGCGTCGGCCAGCTTCGCCGTAGTGCGCTGGGCGCCGCGTGCCAGCGCATCGATGCCGGCACCCTCGACCGGCTCCGACAGCGAGCGCTGGCAAGCGAGCGACGGTCCTTGATCGCCGCGGCGCACGGTCCAGCTGAAGCCGGCATCGACGCGGCTGCCTTGCACCGCATCGAATTGCCGCAACTGCACCGCGATGCGCGTCACGGCCTGGCCGCGCGGCGATCCGCTCTTCGTTGCATCGACAGCGCCGAGGCGGCCCGCGATGCCGCTGCTCAAGGCGTCGCGCAGTTCGTTCTCGAACGAGGAGGACCAGCGGTGCTCTTCGAGGATGTCGACCTGCGGCCCGTCGATGGCGGCCTTCTGCCGTACCACCAGCTGCGGGCGCGCGAAGCGCTCGGGCATGGCCACCGGCGCGAGCTCGACGAAGGCAGGCGCCGTGCCCGACGCGGGCATCGCGCCCGGCGTCGCATCGGCCAGGCTGTAGTACTGCGGCGCGGTGCTGGCGCAGCCCGCCAGCAGCACGGCAGCGAGCAAGGCCGCCGCCCGGGTGTTTGTCGTTCTCATTTCTTCTTGTCCTCCGGCTTGCCGCGAATCAGCGATTCGGGGTGGCGTTCCAGGTAGTCGGTCAGGATGCGCAGCGACCCGGCCGCGCGCGTGACTTCCTGCAGCGTCTGGCGCATGTCCTGCTGCAGCGGCGAATCGTCGGCCAGCGTCTTGTCGGCGGCGTTGAGCGTCTTGCGCACATCCTTCATGGCGGCCGTCATCTCGGGTGCGACATCGTTGTTCAGCCGGCCTGCAAGCTGCTCGGCGCTGCCGAGCGTCTTGTTGAGCGTGACCAGTGTCTTGCGCAGGTCGGCGCCGATCTCCTCGAAGGGCACCTTGTTGAGCTTGCTCGCGATCTCGCCGATCTGCGCCTGGATCTCGTCCAGGCTGTTGGGCACCGTCGGCATCTCGATCGGGTTCTGGTTGATGTTGATCTTCGCCGGCGGCGCCTTCGGGAAGAAGTCGAGCGCCACGTACACCTGGCCCGTGAGCAGGTTGCCCGTGCGAAGCTGCGCCCGCAGCCCCTTGTTGACCAGGAAGCGCAGGCGCTCCGTCTGCGCGTAACGCGACTCGTCCGGCTCGTTGCCCGCGCCGCGGCGCAGGCGATCGGGGTAGACCTGGATCAGCACCGGCATCTTGAACTGGTTCTCCTGGCGATCGAACTCGACGCCGATGGACTTGACCTCGCCGATCTCCACGCCGCGGAAGTCGACCACCGCGCCCGGCGACAGGCCGCGCAGCGACTGGTTGAAGTACAAGAGCAGCGTCTGCGAGGGCCCGTCCGGTGCCTTCATCGCCGCGGTTTCGTCGGCGGCCAGCGTGAACGCGGCGTTCTCCTGCGCCGCCGGACCCATCGCATCGTCGGGCGCCTGGAAGGCGATGCCGCCCAGCAGCACGGTGGCCAGCGACTGGGTGCGCAGCTTGACACCGCTCGCGCTCAGCTCCACGTCGAAGCCGCTCGCATGCCAGAAGCGCGTGTTGACGCCGACGAACTTGTCGTAGGGCGCATTGACGAACACGCGCAGCGTGACCCCGCGGCCGTCGCCGTCGAGTTCGTAGGCCGCGAGCTGGCCCACCTTGATGCGCCTGAAATACACCGGCGAGCCGATGTCGAGCGAGCCCACGTCGCGGGCGCGCAGCAGGTACTGCCGCCCCGAGGCATCGCGCGTGACGATCGGCGGCACCTCGAGCCCGGTGAACTCGCCGGCCGTCTCTTTCGAGCTGCCGGCGTCGGCACCGATGTAGGCGCCCGACAGCAAGGTGCCTAGGCCCGAGATGCCCGAGGTGTCGAGCCGCGGCCGCACCACCCAGAAGCGCGTGTCCTCGGCGGTGAAGCTCTTGGCCTCTTTCGTGAGCTGCACCAGCACGCGCACATGCGAGCGGTCGCCGGCCAGCCGAATGGTCTGCACCGTGCCGATCTGCACGTCCTTGTACTTGACCGCGGTCTTGCCGGCCTCCAGTCCCTCGGCGGTCTTGAAGGTCAGCACCACTTCGGGCCCGCGATCGAGCAGGATGCGCGCGACCAGCGCGATGCCGACCAGCGCCGCCACGATGGGAATCAGCCAGATCAGCGAGGGCAGCCAGTTGCGGCGCTTCACGACGACCGGTTCGGCCAGCGAGGGCGCCGACGTCTTGTCTTCATCGCTCATTGGAGTATCTTCGTGCTTCGCACTGCGGTGCGAGCTTGCTTGGAGCGGCCCGGCGCAGCGCTCATGCGGTTCTTTCGTTTCTTGCGTGCATGTCGTGTGCGGGCTCCGTTTCGTTCATGACGTCCTCGCTGTCCCAGGTGAGGCGCGGATCGAAGCTCAGCGAGGCCAGCATCGTCAGCACCACCACCGCGCCGAAGGCGCCGATGCCGACGCCGGCGGTGATTTCGGCAAAACCCTGGATGCGCACCAGGCCGGCGAGCAGCGACACCACGAAGACGTCTAGCATCGACCAGCGGCCGATCACCTCGAGGATGCGATAGAGCCGCGCGCGTTCGAGTTGCCCGGCGGGGCGGTGCCGCTGGGCCATGTAAGCCAGCAGCATCAGCGCGGTCAGCTTGAACAACGGCACCAGGAAGCTGGCGATGAAGATGATCGCCGCCAGCCCGTAGGCGCCGGAGACCCAGAAGTAGATCACGCCGCTCAGGATGGTGTCGTACTGCGTGCCCAGCAAGCTCTTGGTGATCATCACCGGCAGCAGGTTGGCCGGCACGTACATGATGCAGGCCGCGATCAGCAAGGCCCAGGTGCACTGGATGCTGTGAGGCTTGCGGCGATGCAGGTGCGTGCCGCAACGCCCGCAGGCCTCGCCCTCCGCGGCGCCCTGCCAGACCGTGCCGCAGTGGGGGCAGCTCAAGAGCCCGAGCTGCGCCGCCGTCCTGATCGGCGCCGTTGCCGTCATGCCTTCTGCCCCGGCCGCGGCTCGAAGGCCATTTCCCAGAAGGTGCGCGGATTGAAGGACAGCACCGCCGTCAGCAGCACCGTGAGGCCCATGAAGGCCCACAGCGCCGGTCCGGCCACCACCTGCGCCAGGCTCGAGAGCTTGACGATGGCCACCAGCACGCCGAGCAGAAAGACCTCGATCATTCCCCACGGCCTGAGCGACTGCAGGATCCGCACCAGCACGCCGAAGCCGGCGGGCCGCCGCTCGCGCGCCATCGGCACCAGCAGGTAGAACAGGATGCACAGCTGCAGCAAGGGAAAGAGGATGGTGGTGCCCAGCACCAACAGCGCCACCACCGACATGCCCTCGGTGCTGAGCACGATCACCGCGCCGGCCAGCGTGGTCTCGCTGCTGAGGCCGCGCAACTCGATCTCGACGATCGGAAACAGGTTGGCGATCGCGAACAGGATCAGGCTCGCCACCGTGAGCGGCAGCACGCGCGCGCCCTGGTCGCCCGCATGCCGGTCGAGCTCGGTGCCGCAGCGGGCGCAATGCGAGACTTCGCGCGGGCGCAGCGGCGTGCGGCGGTAGACCGCGTCGCAGCCCTCGCAGACGATGGCGTCGGGAACTTCCTTCATGGTCGTGAACGGCTATTGTCCGCGAGCCGCGTCGACAGGTAGTCGAGCACGGCGCGCACCCGCGCCGGCAGGCGGCCCGGCTTGCCGAGGTAGACGGCATGCACCGGCGTCATGTCGCGCGGATTGAATTCCTCCAGCACCGGCACCAGGCGGCCGGCGTCGATGTCGGGCTGGATGTGATAGAGCGAGAGCCGGCCCAGCCCGACCCCCTCCATCACCAGCCGGCGCAGTGTTTCTCCATCGCCGGCACGCACCGAGCCCACCACCGGCATCTCGACCACGCGCCCGTCGACCGCGAGCGGCCAGTCGGGTGCGCTGCGGTGGTAGCTGGAACCGATGCGGTTGTGCGCCTCCAGCTCCTGCGGCGTGCGCGGCGTGCCGTAGCGTTCCAGGTACGCGGGCGAAGCGACGATGGCCTGGCCGGTATCGAAGAGATGGCGCGCCACCAGGTCGGAGGGCGGCAACGGACCCCAGCGGATCGCGATGTCGGTGCGCTCGTCCATCAGGTCGACCACGCGGTCGGTCAGCACGATGTCCAGCGTCACCTGCGGATGCAGTTCCAGAAAGCGCGGCACCAGCGGCATCAGCAGGCGGTGGCCGAAGGAGATGCTGGCGTTGATGCGCACCCGCCCGCGCGGCGCGGCGCCGGCCGCGGCGCAGCGCTCGGCCTCGTCCATGTCGGCCAGCACGCGCACGCTGCGCTCGTAGAAGTTCTGGCCCTCGGGCGTGAGCTGCAGCTTGCGCGTGGAGCGGTGCACCAGTTGCGTGGCCAGCCGCGCCTCCAGCCGCGCGACCAGCTTGCTGATGGCCGAAGGCGTCATGCCCAGCACGCGCGCGCCGGCCGAGAAGCTGCCGCGGTCGACCACCTGGACAAAGGCTTCCATCTCGCCGGAGCGGTTGACCTCGATGCGCGCCATATGTGAATTCAAGTCACAGTTGTGTGTCCGAGCGGCATTCTAGTCACGCAAGCCCAGCGCCCGCACAGTACGAGGCATCATGCCCATCGCTCTTCTCGCCCTCACCGCCGGTGCCTTCGGAATAGGCACCACCGAATTCGTCATCATGGGCCTGCTGCTGCAGGTCTCGGCGGATCTTCATGTCTCCATCGCGGCCGCCGGCCTGCTGATCTCGGGCTATGCGCTCGGGGTTGCGGTCGGCGCGCCGCTGCTCACCATCGCCACCCGCCGCGTGCCGCGCAAGACCGTGCTGCTCGCGCTGATGGCGATCTTCACGCTCGGCAACATCGCCTGTGCGCTGGCGCCCAGCTACGAGATGCTGATGGCCGCGCGCGTGATCACCTCGCTCGCGCACGGCACTTTCTTCGGCGTCGGCTCCGTCGTTGCCACCGGACTGGTCGCTCCGGAAAAGCGCGCCTCGGCGATCGCAATCATGTTCACCGGCCTCACGGCCGCGACCATGCTCGGCGTGCCGGCCGGCGCCTGGCTGGGCCTGCAGTTCGGCTGGCGCTCGACCTTCTGGGCCGTGGCGCTGATCGGCGTCTTCGCCCTCGCCGTGCTCGCGGTCTTCGTGCCGCGCGATCGGGCCTCCGACAAGCAGGCCCCAGCCTCGCTCGCCGACGAACTCGCGGTGCTGGCCCGGCCGCAGGTGCTGCTCGGGCTCGCGATGACGGTGCTCGGCTTTGCCGGCGTGTTCGCGGTGTTCACCTACATCCAGCCGCTGCTGACCCGCATCACCGGCTTGTCCGAAGCGGCGGTGTCGCCGATCCTGCTGCTCTTCGGCGGCGGCCTCGCGGTGGGCAACATCCTCGGCGGCAAGCTGGCCGACCGCGCGCTCATGCCGGCCGTGCTGGGCACGCTGGTGGCGCTCGCCGTGGTGCTGGCCGTGATGCAGCCGGCGCTCCACTCGGGCGTGACGGCGGCGCTCTTCGTCGGCCTGCTCGGCATCGCTTCCTTCGCCACGGTCGCGCCGCTCCAGCTGCGCGTGCTCGAGAAGGCATCCGGCGCCGGGCAGAACCTGGCGTCCAGCCTCAACATCGCGGCCTTCAATCTCGGCAATGCGCTCGGCGCCTGGGTCGGCGGCATGGTGATCGACCGCGGCCCGGGGCTCGGCGCACTCGGCTGGGTCGCCGCGCTGCTGACGCTGGCAGGCCTCGCGATCGCGCTCTGGAGCCGTGCGCTCGACCGGCGCGAGCTGCCGCTAGCCTGCGCGCCCGCACGCACCTGAATCATTCATTCCAACTGCAAGGACTCGTCATGGAACATCGCTATCTCGGCAACTCCGGCTTCAAGGTGCCGGCCCTCGGCTTCGGCGCCGGCACCTTCGGCGGCCAGGGTCCGCTCTTCAGCGCCTGGGGCAACACCGACGTCGCCGGCGCGCGCCGCATCGTCGACATCTGCCTCGAGGCCGGCGTCAATCTCTTCGACAGCGCCGACGTGTACTCGAGCGGCGCCTCCGAATCGATCCTCGGCGCCGCGGTGCAGGGCCGGCGCGACAAGGTGATCCTCTCGACCAAGCTCGCGCTGCGCGCGGGCGACGGGCCGAACGACGTCGGCTCCTCGCGCCATCACCTGATCGCCGGCACCGACGCCGCGCTCAAGCGCCTGGGCACCGACTACATCGACCTGCTGCAGCTGCACGCCTTCGATGCGATGACGCCGGTCGAGCAGGTGCTGCGCACGCTCGACGACCTCGTGCGCGCGGGCAAGGTGCGTTACATCGGCGTCTCCAACTTCTCGGGCTGGCAGTTGATGAAGTCGCTGGCCGCGTCGGACCGGTTGGGCCTTTCGCGCTACGTCGCGAACCAGACCTACTACTCGCTGGTAGGACGTGACTACGAATGGGAGCTGATGCCGCTCGCCATCGACCAGGGCGTGGGCGCGATCGTCTGGAGCCCGCTGGGCTGGGGCCGCCTGACCGGCAGGATCCGGCGCGGCCAGCCGCTGCCCGCGGGCAGCCGGCTGCACGACACCGCCGGCTTCGCGCCGCCGGTGGACGACGAGCGCCTGTACCGCGTGGTCGATGCGATGGACCAGATGGCCGAGGAAACCGGCAAGACCGTGCCGCAGATCGCGCTCAACTGGCTGCTGCAGCGTCCCACCGTGGCCAGCGTGCTGATCGGCGCGCGCGACGAGGAACAACTCAAGCAGAACCTGGGCGCGCTCGGCTGGCAGCTCACGACGGAGCAGGTCGAGAGACTCGATGCGGCCAGCGCGGTCACGCCGCCCTACCCCTACTACCCCTACTGGAACGGCCAGTTCGCCGAACGCAGCCCGATCGCTGTCTAGGTCTGTTCGATCGTGCCGAAGTTGCTCTCGGCGTACGGCGACTGCGTCGCTGCATTCACCAACTGCACCCGGTTGCGCGCCGCGAAACGGCGCCGCAGCTGGCGCATGTGGTAGTCCACCGTGTGCGCCGACAGGTGCAACCGGTAGGCGATCTCCTTGTCGCTGCGCCCCTGCAGCAGGTGTTCGAGGATGTACTGCTGCGTGGTCGACATGCCTGACATCTCGGCCCGCGCCGCCGGCGGCGCGGCCGGCACGCGCGCGTGGCGCGACAGGTATTCGTGCACGCTGAGACCCAGCATCAGCGACTGGCCGACCACGCTGTCCGTGATCCAGCCGCGGCTCGGTGCGCTGGACGACAGGCTGATCACCGTGTGCTCGTTCACGTGCGTGGGCGAGGCCAGGCGCAGGAACAGGCCGCTCCTGATGCCGTTCGCGCGAAGGTCGTCGAGAAAGCGGCGGCGGCGTCCGCTCGGATCCGGGTTCACCGGCGACGCCTCCAGCTGGTCGATGTCCCACAACAGCGGCAGACTGGAAGCGGGCGCATCCCGGTACCGCGTGTCCACCTCGTAATGGCGCTGCGAAAAATAGCGCTGCGCCCACTCCCGGTTCGCATAGCCGGTGAAGAAGCTCAGCGGCCACGGCTGCCCGCGCAGGTAGGTGATCGTGCCGTAGCCCAGCCATTCGAAGCCGATCGCATGCAGCATGCCGCGCACCAGGCGCACGCGCGCCTCGCTGCTGCCGGCGTCCAGCAGGTCACCGACGATGCCGGACGCTTCGGCGAGCCGCCCCATCGTTTCCGGCAAGCACAACTGCGCCTCCGAATACAGCTGCGGCACCGGACCGCCATGCAGGCCACCGTCGTTCGGCGGCGGCGATTCGTGAATCGGCGTGCCCGGCAGCGATGCCGCGGCCGCACGTTGCAACAAGGAAGACAGCATCATGTTGATGACCAGTCGACGCCGTCGATTGCCCGGCGATAAGAAAAGAGTTCTCGTTGGCCCGGCGACGCCGCGACTTGTGCAGCAAATTACCAAAGGCCGGCTGCGCCGCCTTGTAAATTCTTAACGTCGACACAACCAGGCGATAAATTCGGGCCTCGATGGAACTCCTTGCTTCCTCCTATTGGCGAGATGTCGACCTTGCAGGTCTTCAATTCACCGCCAATCGATTCCTGCAGCGCGAAATCCGGCCGCACAGGCACGGCGGCTTCACGCTCTCGGTTTCCGACACGGAGTTGCGCGTGCGAACCATCGCCGGCATCACGGTCGTGCCGCCGGGCACGCTGCTGCGCATCGCGCCGCACGTGTGGCATTCGGTGCAGGCGCGTTCCGCGCCCTGGCGGGAAGACGCCATGTACTGCAGCTTCGCCGTCGCGCGCTGCGTGAACCCTTCGCACGACATCGTGCGAACGGCGCGGGAGGAAGGCGATGCAGCGGTATCGATCTTTGCGCAGGCCACCTCGGCGCGCGAGTTCATCGAATGCCATCGGCTGCTGTACGAAGCGGCGCACTCCGGCAACGAGGAAATCGGTGCGGCCGGCCGCTCCCTGCTGCGCCAGCGGCTGGCGCAATGGATTCCGCCGCAGGCCGCCGCAGCCCGGACGCACGCGCGCGACTACGCGGTCACGATCGACAGCGGCGACGATCGCGTGAACCGGCTCTATGAGCTGATCGCCAAGGGCTTTCGCCAGCGGCTCACGCTGGACGCGCTGGCCGATGCGGTGGGCTGGCACCCGGTACATCTTCAGCGCCGCTTCAAGAGCGCCTTGGGATTCACGCCGCACGAGCTGCTGGTGGGCCACCGCGTCGAGTACGCACGCGACCTCCTCGCCGGCGGTGCGCGCGTGATCTACGCGGCGCATGCCGCCGGCTTCAGCGACCAGAGCCACCTGCACAAGACCTTCCTCAGCACCTACGCCGTGACGCCCGGCGAGTACCGCAGGCTCTCGGTGCACGATGCCTTGCAGCCGCCCTCGGCGAGGAACGGCATCGTCGAGGACCACGCAGCCGCGGGATAGGCCGCCAGCGATCTAACCGACCTTGATCTGCCAACCGTCGATCAGTGTGTCGGGGTCTCCTTCGATGTTCGTCGCGATGCCGTCCATCAGACGCTTGTCGAAGCGCGGATTGAGGTTGAAGAGCTGCGCCAGCGCTTCATTCACGACGTGGTTCTTGCTGCCCTCCTGCCGCGCGGCACCGAGCTCGGGCGGCGTCAGCAGGGTCTGCAGGTTGTTCTCGGTGATGCCCCACAGCGTCGCCGTCTCGCGGCGGTCGCCGCCGACGCTGACGAAGATCGGCTTGACGACCGGTTCCTTCTGCGGCTTCGGCTCCTCGCCTTCGTCCGGCTTTTCCGGCTCGCCAGGCTCGTGTCCCGGAGGCGTGCTCGGGCTGCTCGAAGGCGGGCTGCTCGGCGTCGTGCCCGTCGAAGGCGTCGGGTGGCCCGGCCTGGCCGGATCCGTTTCGAACAGGCCGGTGAAGCCGTTCCAGACCATCTGCACCACACTGTCCTTCTTCTCCTGCTCGGTGCCGGCGATGGCCTTGTACAGCACCGTCGCCGCCGGCACGATCGCGATGGAGCCGACCGCCGACCACTTGAGGATCTTGGTGGCGGTCGGGAAGGCGCCGTTGCGCAGCGCCGGAATCTGCTGCAGGCCGACCCAGGTGCCCGTGAGTGCAGCCTGGGCGAAGGCGCCGTAGGCCAGGATCTCGGGGCCCGTCTCCATCAAGCCCATGCCCACCGCGATGGCCCGCCCGGCGCTCAGCAGCCCTGCGTAGTCGCGGTACTTGTTCCAGTCGTTCTTCTTTGTCTGGGCGGCGGCCTTATCGGCCTGCAGTTCGGGATGGGCCTCGAGGTAGTCGTCGACCTTCATGTTGGCCGCCTTGGCCTCGTTGGCGATCTTGAGTTCGACGGTCGCGAGCGCATCCACCTTGTTGTTGTAGATGTAGTTCGCGCCGAGCGTTCCGATCGACAGGACGTCGGCGAAATTGCCTGCATGCGTCTGGATGGAGTCGCCTGCATTCAGCGGCTTGAAGACGGTACCCACGAAGGTGTTGAGGCTCACCGCGATGGTCGCGCGGCGGCTGAACAGGCCCAGCCGCGTGTTGGGCGAGTTGGTGCTGCCGCCCAGGCCTTCGGCCCCCTTCGGATCGACGCCCTTCTTGCCCGGGAAAAGCGCTTGCAGCTTCTCGTAGAGCGCGGCATGCGCCTCGCGCAACTCCGCCCGATGCTTCACCGAGTCGCTGAACCTGGCATGCACCTCCGGAAACTCGCGCAAGAGCCGGGCCTCTGGCGAGGTGTCCGCGTGCGAAGGATCCGCTGCCATCCGGAGCTGATCGGCGTTCATCTTGTCGATGCGCAGCAATAGCTCGCTACGGATCTCCGACTTGTTCCTGCCCGGAAACTCGCTTCGCAAGCCGCCGAAGAAGTCGCGCAGCCCCGGCACGCCCTTCATGTAGTGGGCAGGCGCCAGCGTCTCGGCGGTGTCGCCGGGCGATCGAATGGTGTGCAGCTGGAAGTTCCTGTCGGAAGGCGCGTCGGCCCAGGCCTCGCGGCTGGCCTTGAAGGCTTCGCCCAGCGTCGCGACCTCGTCCACCTTGTCGCGCAGCGACTGGGCCTTGGCCTCATCCATGATCTTGTCGCCGCGCCAGCCGCTGCCGTTGATCACCTTCTCGACCAGCTTCTCGGCCGTGGCGCGATCGCCGCGCGTGGCCGCGGCCATCGATTCCTTCATGCGCTGCGATGCGGTGAGGTAGGCGGCGCGCCCGAAGCTCGACAGCGGATAGCTGAGGTAGCCCGCCGTGCGCCCGCCGGCCAGCTCCGCCGGCAAGCCGAACACCGGCTTCATCGCCTCGAAGCCGACGCGCACGCCGCCGGCGATCATGGTCATGCCCTTGGCGCGGATCAGCGCGTCCTTCGGCTGCTCCGACAGCACGCCCTTGATGCCCTGCCTCCAGCTCGGCACGCGGGTGGTCGCGGCCAGGGTGGCCGCATCCCTTGCATTGGGCACGCCGATCGGCAGCACCTGGCCGTCGCCGTTCACATGGACCGCGCCGATGATCTCGTCGGCGCCGACGCGGCGGCGCGCGGCCAGCGGGAACCGGGCGGTATCGGGCTGCACGCGGTTGATCCAGCCACCGCCCTCGCGCGCGGCGGCCGCGCTGGCGTCGGCGAAGTTGTCGTAGGTGTCGCGGTTGCGCGTGCGCACGCCGCCTTCGCTGCCGTAGATCGTGTCGCGCGGGCCCAGCTTCGAGACCACGAAGCGCACGCCGGAACCCTCTGGCGGGTCGGCCATCAGCGCGGCCGTGACCGCGGCCTCGTCGGCCGAGGGCACGAGCGGCGTCGCGGGCGAATCCGGATCGGCCGCCAGCTGCTGCCGGCGGATCATGCCGTTGGCGTGATTGGCCACGCTCTCCCAACCGCGATCGCGGCCCATCGTCGTCGGCGGCAGCGGCACGCCGTCGGCATCGAAGCCGGGGCTGGCGCGACCGCCGGTGCCGGAAGAAGCCTGCGCTCCCGGGTTCGCGGCGGGCGGTCGCGAACCCGCGCCGCTGGAAGGCAGGGATGCCGGGGGACCCGACCCCTGCTGCCCTTGCCTCTGCGGATTGACCGACGGCTGCCCCTGCCCGCCCTGCCCATGCGCGCCGGTACCGCCCTGGTTGTTCGCCGATGCCTGCGGGTTGAGTTGGCGCAGCGTCGCCTGGCGATGCGGCGAACGCGTGAACGGCGCATTGGGCGCCTGGGCGTCTCCACCGACAGCCAGGAGCAACTGCTGCTCCTGCGGCCTGCGCGCCGATGCCGGCACAGAGCCCGGCCCCGGGTCCGGCCCGTCGCCGGCGCGGCGCAGGAGCAGCGGGAGCACCTGGGCCAGCGGCGCGTCGGGCGCCTCCGCCGCAATGACCGGCGGGCCATCCGGATGCAGCAGGCGGACGTCGCCCGGCGGCGCTTCGCTTGGCGGCGCGGGCTGTTCACGGAAGGGCAGCAGCGGGTCCTCCGCCGCCGCGGCCGTGACCCGCTGCGGATCGTCGATCACCACGGGGTTGCGCCGGCTGGCCAGCGGCACGACCTTGCTGCCGTCCGCCGCGCCTTCGTTCGCCCGGGTCGCGTGCGTGGCCGGCGGCGTCTGCGCGTGCGCAGTGTTCACCATCGGCTTGACTGCGTTGTGCACGCGGACGTAGCCGCGTGCGAACACCGGCGAGGCGAAGCCGGCGAGGTTCAGGCCCAGCATGCCGAGCTGCTTCTCGCGGTCGGCGGAGCTCATGTGCTCCCAGTTGTCGATCGTGTAGCGCGCACCTTCCTCGAAGGCAGCGACGCTGCCCACGCCCAGCGGCTTGGCCGCCGCCGCGGCGGGCTTGCCCCAGGCCTGGGCGCTCTGCGAGTAGCGCACGAAGTCGTCGAGGTGCTTGCCGGCCGCGGTCGCATCGCCGGCTCCGCGCGCCGCCGTCGCGGCCTTGAGCGCATTGCGCGCGCGCATCGCCTGCATGGTGGCGCGCGTGGAGGCGCCGACCACCGGCACGCTGACCGCCGACAGGCCGAGGTTCAGCCAGTCCAGCCGCGCCTGCGTGCTGGTGAACGGATTGATGTCCTGGCCGTGGCCGCCCTGCTTGACCAGGCTTTCCGTGGAGGTGGCGATGCCGTAGCCGGCCGCCAGCGCCGCCGCGGAGCCGGCGATCAGCATCACGCCGGGCGCCGACAGGGTGCCGAGCGAACCCACCGTCAGCACCACCCCGGCCACCAGGCCGGCCACGCCGACCACGACGTCGAGATGAGACTTGCGCCTGAAGGTCTCCCAGCCGGTCTCGGTGCGCGCGTCGCCGCTGAAGAGCTTGACGTTGCCGTCGGCGTCGAGCGTGAAGTTGCCGTCCTCCGGCGTCACGAGGTTCACGCCTTCCACCGGCAGGTTGTTGTTGGCGCGGTAGTCGTCGAGGCTGTCGTACTCCCAGCCCTGCTCGTCGACGTACTTCGCTTCACCGGGCTTGGTTTCGACTTTGAACAGCGCGGTCTTCACGATGCCGCCCTGCTCGCCCTCGAGTCCGTAGACCACCGGCAGCACCATCACCCTGGCCTTGTCGCCGCCCAGCTCGACGAGCTTGTTCACGGTCTTGTCGAGGATCTCCTTCTGGTCCTTGTCGAGATTTCCGAACAGGTTCTGCGTCTGCTGCAGGCGCTCGTTGTTGGCCGGCGTCGCCGGATCGAGTTCGATGTCGGGCTTCCAGCCGAGCGCGATTGCGACCTGGTTCGCGAGCTGCGTGCGGTTCTGCATCTGCGTGAACTGGCCGCCGAACTGCACGTAGTGGCTGTTGATGATGGACTGCGCCATCAGCTCCGGATCCTTCATGAAGAGCTTGTAGAGCTCGGCGCCGTCGCCGTGCTGGTCGGGCCGCAGGTTCTGGGCGATGAAGTTCTGCTCGCGCGCGCTCGCGCTCTCGGTGGCGCCGGCCGCCTGGTAGCGCTTGGCGACGTCGGCCTTGCGCTGGGCCGCCTGCAGCGCCTTCCAGGTGTCGCTGCCGGTCTCGGCCAGCGCCGGGTTCTCGCGCTTCCACTTGTCGTGCGCAGCCTGCGCGGCGCCCAGATCGCGCTTGGCCGTGTCGGTGTAGAACTTGTTGTGCGAGCCCAGCCATTTGCTGCGTGCGGCGAGCGCGCTGGCGCGTGCATCGCTCTCCAGTTCTGCCGGCGGCTTGGCGTAGCACATGGGCTGCGCGCGGCCTGCGCGTTCGTTGGCCTCGTAGAGCTGGCGCGTGCGATGCGCCTCCTGCCACAGCAGCACCGCGTCCACCGCCGCCTGCTCGTTCTTCGCGATGGCGAGGCGCGAGTTGGCATCGTCCAGGGCGTTCTTCAGCTCGGTGCGATCGCCGGTGCCGGCATCGTAGGCGGCCTGCGCCTTGTCGCGCTCGCTGGTCGCGGTGCCGACGTTCTGGTCCACCGTCTTCTTGCGCTGCGTGAGGTCGTCGCCCAGGCGCAGCGTCGGCACCGGCTTGCCGTCCGGACCGATCAGCGGCTGTTCGCCGGGCGCGGGCGGGGCCTCGGCCCTGGCGTCGCCCAACTGCTGCTCGACCGTTCCGCGTTCGCTGCGCGCCTGCGCCAGCCGCCCGTTGCCGAACACCGAGGTGTCCCACAGCCGCGCCGTGGCGGGATTCATCCTGTACTCGCCCTCGCGCACGGTGAAGTTGCGCATGTCGCCGTAGCGCTCGGACTTCTGCCAGCCGATGACCTCGGAGTCCTTATTGATGATCACCGTGTAGCCGCCGCCGCACTGGTCGTGGCGCACCTCGATGTCGTCGGGCGAGAGTCCGCGCGGCAGGCCTTCCGCACTGACCTTGCCGTCCGCGCCGGGCTTGAGGTTCCAGGTCGGGTCGTAGTTCTGCGGGTAGACGTCGCCCGTGACCGACTCGCCGTTCTTCATGAACATCGACAGCTGCGGCTTGGCGAAGGCGGTCTGGCCGTACTGGTTCTGCGCCGCATACCAGTCCCGTTCGGCGTCGATCAGCTCGAGCTGCGTCTCGTAGTCGCGCACCGCGAGCTTCAGCGCGTCGAGCTCGTCCAGCGCCTTGTTGCGCTCGGCCTCGGTGGCGGTGCTGCCGGGCGCGGTGAGCTTGTCGACCTCGCCGGACTTGGCCTGGTAGTCGCTGCGCGCCTGCGGCAACTGCTCGTTGCGCATCTTCTTCTCGTCGGCGGCGGAGAGCTTGGGCTGCGATTCCTCGTGCTTGTGCTGCTTCTCGCGCGCGGTCTCGCGCAGGCCTTCGAGTTTCGCCGCATCCACCGGCTTGCCTGCGGCCTGGTCGCGCTCGGCGCTGCGCAGATCCTGCATCGCCTTCAGCGCGTCGGCCTCGGCCTGCGCAGTGCGCTGCTTCTCCAGCGCCTCGCCGAGCTGCTGCGGCGTGGTCGGCGTGGCCACCGGACCGATGAATCCCGGCGGATGCTTTGAATTCAGCCCGGCCTGGGCCGCCGCCACGTCGGCATTGGCATCGGCCAGCCGCTGGTTGATGGCATCGGCGTTGTCGAGGTAGCGCGCCGCATCCAGCTTGGGGCCGCTGCCGTCGGTGCCGCCGATCAAGTCCTCCTTGACCTTGCCCAGGGTGGAGCCGGTGTCGCCCATGCGCTTCGTGGCGGCCTCGCGCTTGTCGTGCGCGGCCCAGAGGCGCGAGGTGACGGGATCGAGCTCGGTCTTCTTGTCGCCGTCGACGTAGTAGTACTTGCCGTCGCTGGCCTGGACCTTCTTGCCCTCCTCGCTGCCCGGCTTGGCCCAGAAGGCGGGGTCGTAGCCCTCGGCCTTGACGGTCTTGGTGGTCTGCTTGTCGCCGTCGTGCTCGGTCACCGTGTAGGTGCCGGGCCGCGTCTGCGACTCGGCATTCCAGGCGCCCTCGGCATCGGTGTACTCGATCTCGGCGTCGCTGCGATCGAGCTTGGCGGCCTCGTCGTCGGCGAGCGCGTGCATGTAGCGCTGCCCCTCCTGCGCCTCGCGCAGAGCGGCGTCGGCCTCGGCGATCTTGCCGGCATCGCCGCCGGCCACCGCCTGGTCGTACTTGGCGCTCAGGTCCTTGACCTCGAGATCGGCCACGTGCGCGTTGTAGTCCGCGTTGACCGCGCCGACGACGTTGGTCTTCGGATTGGCCGGGTCGGCCGGATCGCTGGTGCCGAAGGCCTTGATCAGTCCGTCGAGCTTCGCGTCGGCCCGGTTCGCCACGCCGCGCAGGCGCGCGGCCTCGTCCTTGGCGTTCTGCTTGGCGGTGATGATGGTGTCGTTGCCGCCGGGGCCGTCGCCGAAGCTCTTCGCGTAGGCCTCGGCCTTGTCGGCCGCGGCGTCGGCATCCGTCGCTTCGGTGCGTGCATCGGCAACCTGCTTCTTGCCCGACTGGTTGACGTTGTACTGCTCGCTGCGCAGCTGGCGGATCTCCGGCGTCTCCGCCTTCACGCCGGCCTGTGCCTTGTCGACGTAGGCGCCCATCGCCTCCGGGTCGAAGACGCCGCCCTTGTCGATCGCCTGGTTGATCCTGGCGGCCTCCTGGTCGATGGCGGCGCTCGGGTCCTTGCCTTCGGACTGCGCCTTCAGGCCCGCGGTGCGCATGTCCTGCTGCGCGGCTTCCAGCCATTCCGTGACGGCGACGTTGAGCGCGGCCTTCTCTTCCTTGGTGCCGTCGCCGCCCCTGGCCTGCGCGTCGAACACCGGCTTGGCGGCCTTCTGCGCCTTGTCGAGCAGGGCCTGCGTGCCCGCGCTGGGGGCCGGCTGGTCGGCGACCTGCGCGCCGGCCGCGGGCTCGTACAGCGCCTGCGTCTTCTGCGCGGCGTCGACCTCGCTCTGCGCCGCGCGCGTGGCCTCCGACGGATCGTTCGGCGCGCGCCGCTGGCGCACGTCGTCGAGCTTGGAATTGGCGAGCGTCTCTTCCTTGGTGCGCAGATTGGCGGTGGCCTCCTTCTTCAGCGCATCAAGTTCATCGATCTTGGCTTGCGCGCGCAGCTTGGCCGCCGCGTCCTGCTCGGCCTGGGTCTGCGCCTTCTTGGCCTCGGCAGCCTCCGCCAGCTTCCTCGCATCGTCGGCCTTCTTGCGCGCCTCCGCGGCCAGCCTTCTGGCTTCCGCGGCGATCCGTTGGGCTTCTTCCGCTGCCCTGCGCGCAGCCTCCTCGGCGCGGCGCCGCTGCTCCTCGGCGGCTCTGACTGCCGCTGCATGGTCGATGGCCGCTTGCGACAGGCTTGGCGAGGATGCGGTGGCGGGTGCGACCATGAGCGCTCCGGTGGATGCGTTGATTCAGTGGCGATTCGCTCCAAAGGATGGTCGATAAGAATGACAGGCAGATGGCCAGCAACGACGAGAATTCGTAGTGCGGGTCTGTGGGGTGCGAGAAGAGTCCGCGCCGGTAGCGAAAACGCGCGGAGTTGATACCGATCCCCAAGGAAAACGTGGCCGCCGGCGAAAGATTCTGGGCTAATCTTCGATGGCTGCAGTAGTGGCCCGCCTGCGCTGTTCGCAAGCAAGATCACGAAGGCGGGACCTGGGTCAAGGCACAAGGCCGCAGCCGGCTAAGACCCGATAGCGGAGAAGCGATTCGAGATGCCGCAATCGAGCGGTCTCGGCATTGCGCTTCTTCCAGACTTCCTCGTCGCTCAAGAACTGGCCGCGGGCTCGCCTCCAGCGGGTGCTACCCGATCTGGAGACTGACGACGCAAGAATTGTGGCGGTCTATCCTGAAAAGCGGCTTCTGGAACCTCGGGTCAGGCGGTTCATCGATCTCATGGTCGCAGAGCTGGGGAGTTGATGCGACCACAAAGCTCAGGAGCCTTCACCCTGCTGCCCCTGGCTCGCGGCGTTCACCAGCTGCACGCGGTTGCGCGCTGCGAAACGGCGCCGCAGCTGCCGCATGTGGTAGTCCACCGTGTGGGCCGAGAGGCGCAGCCGGTGCGCGATCTCCTTGTCGCTGCAGCCTTCGAGCAGAAGCTGAAGGACGTACTGCTGCGTCGCCGACATGGCGGACATCTCGGCGCGCGCGGCCGCCGGGGCGGCCGGGAGGCGCGAATGGCGCGACAGGTAGTCGTGCAGGCTCAGTCCGAGCACCAGGGCGCGGCCGACCACGGCGTCGGTGATCCAGTCGCGGCCGGGCGAACGGGACAGCAGGCTGATGACCGTGTGCTCGTTCACATGCGTGGGCGAGGCCAGGCGAAAGTACACGCCGCTGCGGATGCCGCTGCCGCGGAGGTCGGCCAGGAATCGCTGCCGCCGTCCGGCAGAACCTGACGAGGCTTCGAGCCGATCGATATCCCACACCAGCGGCAGGCCGGACGCAGGCGCGTCCCGGAACCGCGGGTCCACCTCGTAATGGCGCTGCGAGAAATAGCGCTCTGTCCATTGCGGGTTCGCATGGCTGGTGAAGAAGCTCAAGTGCAGCAGCTGCCCGCGCAGCTGCGTGATCACGCCGTAGCTCAACCATTCGAAGCCGATCGCATGCAGCATGGCGCGAATCAGATCGCCGCGCGCCTCGATGCTGCCCGCGTCCAGCAGCTCGCCGACGAAGCCCGGCGCGCCATCCGCATGCGGGGGCCTCGCTTGCGGCAGATACAGCTGCGCCTCCGAATAGAACTGCGGAAGCGGCGGACCGCCGCCTTGCGGCTGGTCGCCGTCTTGGCTCGCGCGCGAGCTCGCTGCGACCGATCGAGGATTGGCGCTGGCTGCCAGCGCAGGGCGGATCAGACTCGCGAATGCATTCATCGCGCCCAGTCTAGGAGCGTCCCCACAGGCGCACCAATGGCAATTGCGGCATGCGCCATAACCCAAATGCATAGCCCGCACGCGGCCGCAGCGCCCGGCGCGGCGCCGCATTCCCGATCTCACTTGCGTGCGCCCAGCGCTCAGGGGTGCAGGTCCCAGACCACGCGCGCGTAGTTGTCCAGCCCTTCGACGCTCTCCGGCAGCACCGTGGACTTCGAAGTCACCTCGCCGCCGCGCGTGCGAATCTCCCGCACGACGATCTGCCCGGCCTGCGCCGCGCCCGAATCGGTAGCCGGGAAGCTGCCGTCGTTGTCGTTCATCCTGCGATCGGTGAGCCCGTGCATGACGCTGATCCAGTCCTTGGCGGGAATGCCCTGCGGCCCGTCCTTCGCCAGCCGGTCGCGCAGCAGTTCCAGGCCCTCGTCCACCGTCCTGCCCTGCGTCTTCATCAAGGCGTTCCACGCCACCATCGGCGACACGCCTTCATGCGTGCAGTCCAGCATGGCCTTGGCCTGCGCGTCGGTGAATCCCCTGTCCATCAGCGCATTGCGCAGCGCCGGATCGCGCTGCGCCTCGCGGGCATCGACCTGGTCGTAGTGGTGGGCGATGTTGTAGAACTGCTTGATGCCGGTGAAGACCGCCACACCGATGCCGGCGATGGACGCCACCTCGCCCGGGATGGCCAGCAGCGCGCCCAGCTCGACGGCGCCCGCGCGCGTCAGCGCCGCGCCGGTGACGTTGATCAGACCGACGCCACCGTCCACGACCCCGCTCACGCCCATGCCCACGTTCGTATAGGTCACCCAGGCAGGCACCGTGTTTGCCTGCCCGACGGCCAGCGACAGGTCGGCCACCCCCACGCCGGCGGTGCCGAGGCCGAAGAAGTACTTCCAGGCCATCTTTCCCTCGATGTCCGCCGCGGCGCCGTCGATCACCCGGTTGCCGGCCAACGAGCGCTCGGCCATCAGCGTGGTGTAGGGCTTGGCCATGAAGAAGGCCTGCGTCGGCGCGTAGACGCGGTGGTACCACTGGGCGTAGTCCTGCACGCCGTCGGCCATGGGCCTGAGGTTGGTGAGCTCGGTGCTGACGTTGTGCGTCACGAAGCCCGCGTTGGCGACCCAGCGCAGGACCTGCCCGAAGGCGGTGTTGGCGTTGGTGACGTTGTTGATCGTCTTCGCGCCGACGCCGAGCAGCTTCTGCAGCTTGCTGTCGAGCTCGGCACCCAGGCGGGCATATTCGTCGATCCGGGCGGCGTCGGAAAGCTTCTTCGCATCCACCTCCTTCACCATGCCTACATACTCGTCGACCAGCGCGGTGCCCTGCCTCACTTCGTCCGCGTTCAGGCCCAGCACCTTCGCCATGCGCTCGGTCTTCAGCTTGAAGGCATCCCAGCGCTTGGCATAGTTGGATGGGTCGGTCACCATGCCGTTGAACTGCGCATCGGCCAGCATCGACCACACCATCCGGGTGGTGCCCGAGACGTGGCGCGTGACGAACATGACCGGGTTGATCAGGTACTCGACCATCGTGCGCGGGTCGGCCACGCCCTGCGCACTGCGGCTTAGAAGCTCCTGGCGCAGCTGCGGGCTCTGGCTGATGGCCAGGTTGACGTCGGACTTGTTGTAGACCGTGCCGAGCGTTCCCTCCAGACCCTGCTCGGCCTCGCTGCTCGACTTGCCGAGCCGCAGGCCGTTGAGGCTGTCGTGCGTGTCGGACAGCGTGCGGCCCCACTCGCCGACCACGCGCGTGGCGGCATCGACCTTGTCCGCCACGCCCGGGTTCACGCGCCGGTACTGCGCAATCGCCGCGGCCGCGCCCTGCGGCGTGCCGTCGGAGAAGTTCGCCACGTAGAAAGACATCGAGGCGCCGGTCGCGTTGTAGCCGGCACTGCCGCGCAGGTTGCCCATCGCCTCGGCCAGGTGCTTGTCCTGCGCCTGCAGGCCCTCGTCGATGCCGGCCAGCACGCTGTCGCGCAGGTCGTGGTTGCCTTGCTTCTCCAGCGCATTCGCGAGCTCGACCGGCAGCTTCGCACCGCCCTGCTCCACCGCCCCCGACACGGCGCGCTGAAGACTGACGACGAATTCCGGCCGCTCGACGAAGCGGTCCTTCAGCAGCTCGGTGGCGAAGCGCTCGGACCAGGCCGAGGTCGGCGAACGCGCATCGGCGGCCTCGGCCACGATGGACAGGCCTTCGACGAGCTGCTCGAACTGGGTCATGCTGGCAAGATCGTCGCTTGCCCGGGGCAGGTTCCGGTGCAACAGGTCGAGCATGCCCTGCGCCACCGGCTCGGCGATCTCGGGGGGTGCATCGCGGTATTGCGCGAGGTAGTCGCCCACGTCGTGCATCTGCAGATCGTCGAGCAGGCCCATCGCGCGCGTGCGTTCCGACTCGAACAGCGGCAACAGGCCCGCTGCGGCCTTGTCGCGTTCGGCCGCGTCGCGGCTGGCATCGAGCCGCGTGCGCGCTTCCCTGGCGGCGCCGGCCACGTCGCCCTCGGCCAGGCGCTCCTTGACCACGCCTTCGGAATACAGCCGGCCCAGCATGGACGCGTTGTTCCCGACCAGCGACTGGTAGGCGCGGCCGTCCGGGCCGATCTCCATCAGCGTCGCGGCGGCAAAAGCGGCCGGGTCCTGGCGCGCCAGCTCGCGGCTCTTGTCGTTCACCAGCGCGGGATGCTTGGCGACGAGCTGCGCGTAGTCCATCTGCGCCTCGACGTCGGCCGTGGTGCCTTTCAGCAGGCCCGAATCGCGCAGCGCATCGCGTACCGCGATGTCGCTGCGCACGTCGAACTTGCCGAGCGCGATCAACTGGGCGCGCTGTTGGTTGGCCGAGGCGACGGGGTTCTCGCCGCGCTGCACGTCGCTGCGGATGGCCTTGAGCATCTCGGCCGAGAAGGCGCCCCAGTGGCGGTCGGCCGTCGCCTGCAACGACTGCGCGGCTGCGGGATCGTGGCCCGGCTGCCTGGCCAGCGCGTCGGCCTCGTGCTGCTGGTGCAGGGCCAGGCCGAGCGTCACTTCGGCCGGTACCGAGAAGGCATCGGGCGACGCGCGGAAAGCAGGCTCGCTGTGCTGATGCGGTGTGGTCGCGGAGATCGGATTGCGCGGCAGCCCGACGATGCCGGTCGGCACGTCATGGCCGACGTCGATCGGACTGATGGCGTTGGCCGTGGTGATGCCCACCGCCGCCACCAGGCCCAGCGTGATCTGCCGCTTGATCGTCTTGCTCATGCTCCAGCCGGTGGGCGGCTTGGCCTTGTTCTCCAGGCTCGGCAGCGTGAAGTTGCCGTCGCCGCGCGGCACGTCGCGCAGGCCGTTGACCGCCTTGACGCGGGTCGGCGACTGGTTCGACACGATGAACCAGTCGTCGGTCGATTGCGGCAAGGCCTCGCGCGGCGGCCGCACCTTGCTCGAGCGGATCAGCAGGTTGGGATCCCGGCGCTGTTCGGCCGTCGGCTTGTCGGTCTGCCGCGTGATCTCGCCCGTCTCGCGGTTCTTGATGCGATAGACGGTCTCCTTGTCGCCCTTCGGCTCCAGCCCGAACTTGGCCCCCATCTCGCGGCGCGGCATCAGCCCGCCAACACCTTTGCCCGGCGTGCTGTTGCCGTACCAGCGAACGGTGTCGGTGCCCGCCGCGACGCGGCCCTTGCCGTCGATCTGTTGCAGGCTCAGGTCGACGGCCGCGGCCGGGTCGGCATAGAGGTCGGGCTGGCCCTTCACGCGGTAGACGTAGACGTTGTCGTTGCCGAAGCCGCCGCTCGTCAGCCTGGCATGCACCTCGGGCCATTCGTCGCCGCGGAAGGCGGCGCTCTGCGGCTCGGCCGGGCGCGCCGCGGCGGGTTTCGGCGTGCCGCTCTTCGGCGCTGCCGCGGTCGCCGCAGGGTCCGCACCGTGGTCGGCCTTGACATCGAGCGCCGCCTGTCGGAACAACTCCGTCATGCCGACGTGGACCGTCGGGCTGTAGCCGGCGGCGTTGTCGATGCCGGTGCGCGACTGGCTGTCCACGCCGCCTTCGCGGGTGATGGCGCGGATCACGCGCGGCACATCGTCCGCCGAGGGCAGCAGGTCGCTGCGCTTGTGCGCCACCTCGAGCGCGGCCACGGTCGCGTCCGCGCCCCAGCTGCCGATGCCGGCCGTTACGAGCTGGTCCGCCGTCACCTCCGAGGCGATGCGCTGGCCGTCGGGCGCACGGCGCACGCGCTTGTCCACGCTGCCGCCGCCGACTTCGTTGCCCACGTCGAGGATGGCGATCTGCGTGATCTTCGCTGCGTCGTCGGCGCGGCCGCCGTTGATTTCGCGCGCCGCGTAGAAGAACTCGTCCAGCGCCGCCACATGGTCGGTGATGCGCTCGCCGTTGGAGCTCCAGTATTCGCCGTTCGCATCGCGCCCCGGCGCCTCCACGCTCACCAGCGCGTCCGGGTCCAGATCCTGCAGCATGCGCAGGGCTTCGCCCTTGGCGTGCGGGCCGATCTGGAGGCCGAAGGCCTTCACCTCGATGTCCTCGCGCCCCAGCACCGCCAGCGCGGCCTTCAGCGGCTTGACGTTGGACGGCACCGTGATGCAGGTCGTGTCCTTGCCCAGCTTGGCCAGCGCGGAGGCCAGCACTGCCGCGCCCTTGGTGCTGTCCGACTCGGGTGCGACACGGCCGGCGGCGGTGCGGACCGGAAAGCCCGCCACCACCACCACCTTGCCGGCATCCCCCAGCAACCTGGCCGCGGCGTAGGCACCGCCGGGCACGTGGATCGGGAAGCCGCGGCCCGAGGGGTCGAAGGCCTGCAGCGCGTCGATGGGATCGCCCGCCTCGTCCTTGTTCAACAAGTTGCGCACTGCCTCGACGTCCACATCGGCGCCCAGCTTTTTCAGGGGAACGAGCGTGACGTCGTCGCGCTGCAGTGCGATGCGCAGGGTGTCCAGCACCTCGCTCTGCTGCACCGTGGCCTGCTTCGGTTCGACAAGACCATCCTTGACGGCCTTGATCTTGTCCACCACGGCCGTGGTGATGCCGATGGCGCGGCTCGGCCCTGTGCCGGTGCCCGGTGGCAGTTGCGCCGCCACCTTGATCGCCATCATGGCCTGGTGGGCCATCGGGTTGATCATCTTCACGTCCCCTCTGCCGCGCGCCTGAAGCGCCTTGGCGAAGAATGGCTCCAGCTCGGGGTAGTGGGTGCAGCACCAGGAGACGGTCGTGACTTCGGGCTTCGCCGTCAGGATCTTGTCGACATAGTGGTCGGCAGCCCTCTGCATCAGCTGCTGCATGTCCTTGTTCATCGGGTCGGGCAGGAACTGGTTCACGATCGACGCGACGTCCAGGCCCTCGTCGGTTCCGCCCACCGGAAGCACGTCCTTGTCGCGGTAGACGCCAACGATGTCGGTGTCCGGCAGCGGGAGCCTTGCCGTCGGCTCCGTGGAAAACGCAACCACATGCTCGCCCTGCTTGACGAGGTTCTCGTGGAAGCTGCGCGTGCTGTCGATCAAGTCGATCACGGGGGCCTTGATGCCGCGCGCGTAGTCCCCCTTGCCCGATGTGCAGGCCGTGTTGCACGCCATCACGATCAGGTCCACGCCGACCTTGTCGAGCGTCTCGAGGCCCATGCGCGTGTGATCGGCAATGGGCTGTTTGCCCCCCAGGCTACCGTAGGTGCCGGCCCCATGGTCGCCCACCATCACCAGGTCGACGCGCGCGCCGGTCGTCTCTTCCACCACGCGCTTGATCTCCGCCGCGGCAATGATGCCGCCCGAGCCCGAATCGAACACGCCCAGCCGCAGCCGCACGCCGCGCAGGTCGATGCCCGGCGCCATCTGGATCTTCTCCGCGCGAACCCGCAGCATCGCGGCCACCGCGGCCTCGACGTCGGGCGACATGCCGCCCACGCCCGACGTGCGCCCGCGCGCATCGGTGCTGAAGGGCACGCGGCTGCGGGTCTCGCTGTCGATGCCGCCGGCCTTCATCATTCCCATCACCATGCCGCGCACGGTCTTCTCGTCGGGCACGGCGCTCAGCGCACCGGTGCGGCGCAGCATCTCGGTACCGAAGGCATAGCCGACCCAGTTGGTGCGGCCACCCGTCATCGCCACGTCGGCGGTCACGATCGACGCGATGCGCGTGCCGTTGGGCGCCGGCTGCACGCGCGTGTGCACGTCGGGATGCCCACCACCCACCTCGTTGCCGAGGTCGAAGCCGGCGATGGTGGTGATGTTGTCGTTGCGCGTGGCATCGATGAAGAGCTGGTCGCGCGCCGCCGTGTGGTAGCCGATCGCGTGGCCCTGGCTGTTGTGGTATTCGCCCTTCTCGGTGCGGCCTGGCACGTCGAAGCCCATCAGCAGGTCGGGCTGGTGCCGCCTGAGCAGGGTGGCGGAGCGCCATTCGGCACGCTTGCCGCGCGCGTTGAAGCTCACGATGTCGTAATGCTCGCCCTTGCGCTCGCCGAGCGCTTCGAGGGCTGCTTCCAGCACCTTGCGCTGGCTCCGGCCTGCGGCGACGTAGGTGACCTTGGCGTCCACCCCGTGCGTCTGGCCCGCGTACAGGCGCGCCGCCTTGCCGGCCACGGCCGCGCCGCCGGGACCGCTGGTTTCGGCGCGGCCCGTCTCGATCGAGTAGCCGGCGGCGATCATCACGCTCGGTTTGCGGCCAGCGGCCACGGCGCGGTCGATCGCCGCCGTGGCCGCGTCGGCGCCCTCCTCGATGCCGCCCTGGCGGAAGATGCCTTCGGCCGGCCGGCCCACCGGCATCGTCAGCGCGGCGTTGTACACGTGCGCGCGCCCGGTCGGCGGGGCGGCCGTCAAGTCCCAGCGATCGAACTGCGGATTCGCGATGCCCACCGGGAAGGTGCTCTTGTCCTTGTTGGCGTAGAACGCGCCCAGGATGTTGTGCGAGCGCGCCTTGCCGGCGGAAGTCATCGCGCCGATGCCGCCTTCGGGCGCGACGCGGTAGATCCACGCGCCGTCATTGCGCTTCGCGACCGCGTCGAGCGCCTTCTCGATCGTGTCGAACACGTCGCGGCGCTTGGCGCGCACGTCGTCGCCCGCGAAGATGCCCTTGCTGGGTTCCCGGCCCGACACCACGAAGCATTCTTCGGAGCCCGGCGCCGGATTCTTCATGAGCGCCTGCGTCACGGCCCTGTCGGCGTCCGACAGGATCATGCCGGTCGGCAGCTGGTCGGCCTGGCCGGCCTTGCGCTGCTGCACGATGGTGCCTTCGAGATGGAGGGCGGCAGCCATCCAGTCGCCGTCGGTGCCGAAGGCCGAGGGCTTGAGCGGAAGGCCGTCGTCGCCGGCGCCGGCCGCGCGTTGCACCGCGCGGCTGCTCAGCGTCACCGGACCTGTCGGCGAGGGACCCTCGCCCGCATCCATCGGCAGCGCCTGGTTGCGCTGTACGGCGTCGTAGACCTTCTCGGCCCAGTCCTGATGCGATGCCGTGGAAAGGTCTTCGCCGCGGTAGGCATAGAAGGCATCGAGCTTCTCGCCCAGCACCGAGATCAGCTCCTCGTGCGCCGCGCTCGAGAAGCGTGCGCGCTCCATCAGGCCTTCGAGCTCGGGGTTCATGCGCAGCAGCGCGTCCAGCGTGACCGCGGTGTAGGCGCCGTGGTCGAGGCTCTGCCCGTCTTCGAGCCTGTAGCGGCCGAGCTGACCATCGAAGCTCGGGTCACCGGGCCGCGGGCCGAAGCGCGCCTCGGCGAACTGCTGAGCCTTCCGCTCGGCGTAGGCCTCTTCGAGTGCCAGTCCGGTCGGCCGCTGCCGGGCCGGGTCGAAGCGCAGCAGGCCCGACATCGGCTCGATGACGAAGGTGGGCTTGAGCGTGTGCGAATCCTGCGTCTCGCTGAGCACGAAGACATTGCGCTTGTTTTCATTGCCATGCGCCAGCTCGTGCGCGGCGGTTCGCAAGGTCGGTGCGGTGCCGTGCTCGTTCTCCACCGCGGGGTCGCGCACCACCAGGGCCACGCCGTCGCGCCGGTGGTAGATGCCCCGGTTGTTCGGCACGGTCTCGGGCCCGACCACCCGGAGGTCGATCGGCGCCATGCCGAGCTGCTCGCCCCATGCACGCACGCTGTCGAGATCGAGGCCGTGTTCCCGGCTCGGCAGCGCCAGCAGCTGCGCGCGCGACTGCTGTGCGCGTTCGAGCGCTTCGGCCACGCGCGGGTCATTGGCCGCGATCTGCGTCACCCGCTTCGACTTGTCGACGTAGTAGACGGTGGCATCGTCGGGCACGGTGAGGAAGGTGTCGCGGGCCACGCTGCCCGGCAGGATGAGCCCCGACTTGCGCGGCGCGACCTGCGGATACACCACGCGCAGAGGCAGCGTCTCCGCGTTGTCGCTGTGCGGGTTGGGCGACACGTCGACGAGCTTCGCGGGTTCGGCGCCGTTCTTGTCGATGCCGAGCGTGGCCAGCACCGACTCGGGCGGGACCGAGCCGTCGGCCCGAAGCAGCGGCTCGTAGACGAGCGCGATCCTGTCGTTCCCGCGCAGGTTGTCGCCCGCCTGCGCGGCGGCGAGCGCCTCGTCCAGCGTCGCGTAGCGCGCGGGCGGCATGGCGAAGAAGTCCTCGGCCGAGCTGCTCGCCGCGTAGGCCGCCTGGCGCTGGGCCGGCGTCACCTTGTCCGTGGCCGGCGGCAGGCCGCGATCGGCGGCGTTCAGCACCACGCCGGTGTCTTCGTCGAAGGGGCCGGCGTGCAGGTAGAAGGCCGTGTCCTTGAGCGTGCCGCCGGACTGGAGGATGGCCTTGAGCGTCTGGCTCCAGCTGACGGTGTGCGCATCGCTGCCGGGCGGGGGTAGCACATATTCGGGCGCGGAAGCGGACGCGGCCGCATCGTCCGACCCACTCGACTCGGGCGGGACCGGGCGCGACAGCAGGGGAACGACCCCGGCCACGTGTTCGCCGGCCGACTTGGTGGCCAGCACCACGATCGCGGGATGCTCCGCATCGGGATTCGGGTTGCGGATGATCTTGATGTCTTCGAAGCCGGCGGCGCGCAGCCGCGCGTGGATCGCCACGTCCTGGTCGTTGTCGCGGTCCTGGGCCGCTTGCGATTCCTCGCTCTTGCGCGGGACCGCACTGCCGGTGCCTTTGGTCTTGCCTGGCGTGCTGCCCGAGAACCCGGTGTCGCCATCGCCCTCCGATGCCGACACCACGGCCTTCTGCGTGTCGAGCGCGATCCGCAGCTCGACCTTGCCGCCCGGCGCGAGCGCGTCCGAGGCGTGCGTCGGCATGTCTCCATCCGACAGCAGATGGGGCAGCTCGACGTCCGTCACCACCAGGTTCGTGATGCTCTGCCCGTCGATGTCCGCAAGCTTGCTCGTCTGCGTGCTCAGGTCGACGGGTTGCACGCCGAAGGCGTCGGTCTCGCCGGTTCGCGGCAATCCGGCCTGCTCGGCGTTGCCGGCCTGCGCATTCCTGGCCCGCGCCGCCATCTGCGGGTGCAGCGCCACATTGTTGAGCGTGCCCGGAACGACCTGCAGCGAGGCCGCGATGAACTCGCCCCGGTTCATGTGCCGGCCTTCGTTCACCAGCGCGATCAGGTCGCCGGTGCCCAGGCCTGCCACGGCGTCGTTGGCGAACTGCGCGCCGAGGCCCACGCCCGACACCTTCTCCTTCAGCGGGTTCGCGCCCGGCACACTCCTCATCAGCGGGATCGCGCCCGACACGGCACCGGTCACCGGCGCGCTCACGAGGCCTGCCACCGAGCTGACGATGGTGGATGCAATGCGCTTGTCGCCCTCCTCCGTGCCCAACTTGCCGTCGAGCCCGGTGCGCATCGTCTCCACCGCCACCCGGCCGGTGCCGTCGACGGCTTGCGAGGTGACGCCCGCACGCGCGCCGACCACGGCCCGGCCGGCGATGTTGAGCCCGTTCTCGGAGCTGACCTTGAGCGAGACGCGCCCGCCGATGCTCAGCGTCTGCTTGGCGGCCAGCTTGGCCGTCAAGGCGGTGCTGGTCTTGATGCCCGCGCCCACGCCGGTGGCGGTGACCGCGTTGGTGGCGACGTCGATGGCCTCGTCCTTGAGCGTGAACTTGGCGTCGTCCCAGCTCGCGTTGCCGGTCAGCCACTTGGCCTCGAGCGTCCACAGCGAGGTGTGGCCGTCGGCGTAGATGTCGCGCCCCTGCGCAGCCGCGACGATGTCGCCCGTCGTGTCCCAGGCCGAGTTGACGAGCATCGCCGCGCCGAAGCCCAGGCCCACGTTGCCGGAGGCGATGGTGACCGTGATGCCGGCAGCGGCGACGACCGTCATGCGCACCGCGTCGTCGACCACGCTCCAGGTGCCGTCGCTGTCCTTGACCTTGTCGGCCAGCTCGCCCGACTTCACGTCGTACTTGTCCATGAACGCGTCTTCCTGGCGCGCGTACTCGGAGATCGAGATCTTTCCCGAGGCGAGGTCGTTGCGCAGCTGCCGGGCCTTGTCGAGCTGCTCCTGCGTGTAGTCCTTCGCGTCGTCGGCCGAGTCGCCGAACATGCCGCCCCAGGCATCGCGCACCCAGGTGTGGCCCTCGATGCCCTTCTCGATGCCGTCGAGGTCCTCCTGCACGCGGGCGTCGTCCTGGTCGCCGAGGCCCAGCAGCTGGCCCTTGAGCGCATAGCGCATGTTCATCGCCGACTGCAGCTCCTTGCCCTGGTCCGAGGCGGACAGCAGCTTGGCGATCTCTTCGCTCCTGTGCTCGGCCGCGCGCAGGCTGCGCTGCTCGTCGTCGGTGCCCAGCAGGTCGAGCTGGGCCTTGAGATCGGGGTTGCGCTTGTTCCAATCGGCGATGTAGCTGTCGACCGCGCTCGTCTTGTCGCGCATGGCCTGCTCCGACAGGTCCTTGATCTGCCCCTGGAGCTCGCGGGTCGCTTCCTGGTTGTCTTCGGTGTACTTGTTCTCGGCCTCCTTGAGCTTCTCCGGATCGGCACGGTCCGGCGCGGACACCGTCAGCAGGTACTGCGTGTGCTTCTTGTCCTCGGCGAGCTGGAGGCCGCTGATCTTGCCGTCGGCCACGCTCTTCGTGAGCGCGTCGAGCTGGTCCTGTTCCCCGAAGTTCTCTGAGAAGAGGGTCGGGTTCGCCGTGGTCCAGGCGTCCTTCTTTTGCTGCAGGCGGTCCAGGTCGCCCTGGATCAGCCTGTTGCTGGCCTCGCCGCTGGCGATGGAGGCATCGTCGTACCTGATGTTGGATTGCAGCTCGGCGTCGCTCGCCGCATTGCGTTGGACCCAGGCATCGCGGGCCGGCCGCCATTCGGCGGGAATGTCCTCGTCGCCGTACTTGTCCATCGACTCCTGCTGGTAGACGAAGGCCTCCCATGCCGCGTCGTGCTCCTGCTGGGCATCGGGAAACATCCGCATCGTGGGGATCTGGCCCTCGGCCTTCATCTTCTTCGCGGTTTCCTCGTCGATGCCCTGCCACATCCAGACCTCGTCCTTCCACTTCTGGAACTCGGTCTGCAGCTTGTCGTCGGCGGCGAGCTTGGCGTCGTGCTTCTGCTGCTTGTCGAGGCCGGCCTTCGACAGATCCACGTCCTTGTCGGCGGAAGCTACGAGCCGGTCGACCTTGTCGAGCAGGGCGAGCTTCTCGTCCAGCGTCTTGGCCGCGGCCGCCTGCTCCTCGCTGCCCGGACGCGCGTAGGCCAGGTTCTGATAAGCCACGGAGGCCTGCTCGTCGACCACCACCTGCTGGTGCTTGGTGAGCGCCGCGGTGGCCTTGGTGCTTGCGATCGTGGCTTCGCCCCTGGCGGTGCTCTGCTGGGCGACCAGCTGTTTGCGCTGCTCGTTCAGCTCCGTCACCGGCTCGCCCATGCGCTTGTAGAGGCGAATGGTCTTGTCCAGGTCGCTGATCTGCTGGCCGTAGCTGCTCGCCTGCGCGGCCTTGTCGTCTGCCAGCTTCTGCAGATAGCCGACACCGCCGGCGACCTCGACGAGCTCGGTCTTCTGGGTCTTCGGATCGGTCTGCCGGACCTTGAACACCGTCTTGTCGTCGATGACCTGGCGGCTGACGTCGTCGTGCTGCCAGTCGTGCGTCTCCACCACCACGCGGTTGGTGGTCGGGTCATAGAGCGTGCGCACCTCGACGTCGCCGTTGTCGGTGGTAGGCTTGATCACGTCGACAGTGCCGGCCGGCAGCGACGCCAGCACCTGGTCTTCGGTCAGGCCCAGGCTCTTGGCCACATCGGTCACGGATTTGTTGTCCTCGAAGATCGCCTTGCGCGCCGCTTCGCCGGGCCCGTCCTTCGCATCGGGCTCGCCCATCAGCACGGTTCGCCGGCCGCTCGCGCTGGTGGCCACCACCTGCAGGGTGCCGTCGCTTGCGGTGGTCTTCTCGAGGGTGGAGCCGTCCTTGTTGAAGGTCTTGACCGTGGTGGGCACGCCGGCCACCACCATCTCCTGGCCGGGCTCGAGCGCCTTGCCGTAATCGACGTCGGGGTTCAGCGCCAGCAACTGCTCGGGCGTCAGGCCCGCGGCCTCGGCCACTTCCAGGTAGCCCTCGTACTCGCCCACCGGGCGCGTCACCTGCGCGCCGGTCAGCGAGGTGGTGGTGTCGGTTCGCAGTCCGTTCTTGTCCACCACGCTCACGGTGCGGGTGCCGGCCTGCGTGTCGATGGTCTGGGTGACGGTGTCGCCGGTCTTGGCGTCCTTGGTCGTCTGGCTGTAGCGGCCGTTGCCGTCTTCCATCGCATCGATGGTCTTCTTGCCGCCGGGCGCCTGCGGATCGGCCAGGCTGCCTTTCACGGTGATGGTGTCGTGCTTCGTGTCGTGCGTGTAGGTGAGCGAGGCATCGCCGCGCTGGATGGTGGTCGCCTGCACGTCGGCGCTCGGCGCGCTCGACGAGATCTTCACGCCGGCCGCGCTGGCCTCGGCCACCACCTGGTCGACGCTGAGCTTCCGCTCGCTCGCGATCTGGTCCACGCTCTTGCCGTCCGCGATGTCGCCCAGGGTCTTCTTCACCTGCGGCGTGACCACCGGCTCGGGCTTCTTCAGCAAGGAGTTGAAGGGCGTGGTCGCGCTCAGGCTCGTGGTCGATGCGGTACCGGACGGCGCCAGGAGCAGGTTGTTGCTGCCGGTGGTGCCGGAAGGCGTGGACGCGAGCGTCGGCGAGAACAGCAGGCTGTTGCTGGCGGCCGGCGTGGTCGTGGCCTGCGGCGACACCTGCAGCAGCTGCGTGAGCGGCGAATGCAGCGGGTCGTCGGCCGTCTGCGCGGGTGGCTGCGCGGCATCGGCCGTTGCGGGCGGGCTGCCGTAGAACTCGGTGCTGGCCTCCGCCCCGGCGGCATCGCCGAACTTGGCTTTCGCGGCGTCGGCCTCGCCGCGCAGCGTCTTCGCCTTGGCCTGGGCCTCGCTGAGCGCGGTGCTCTCCTCTTCGGTGATCGTGTATGACGGGCGGCCCGCCACGGGGGTCAGCTCGACGACCTTGGCTTCGGCGTCCTGCGCCTTGCTCTCCTTCTCCTGCGAGTCGAGGTAGAGCTTGGAGAGCTCGTTGGTCTTCTGCGCGTCGTCGCGTTCGGTCTGTGCGTCCTGGACCTTCTTGTGCGTGGCGACGCTGGCCTTGGCCTCCGGACTCTTCTTCTCTTCGCGCTTCTGCTTGACCTGGGCCTGGAGCAGCGTGGCGTCCTTGTCCTTCAGGTTGGCCTCCGCGCTGGCCTTCTTGGCGCGTGCATCTTCCAGCGTGCCGTCCTGCCGGGCCTTCTTGGCGATGTCGGTATCGGTCGCCTTCTTGCTCTTCTTCGCCTGCGCCTCCATGGCCTCGGCGTGCTCCTTGGCCTGCTTCGCCTTCTTCTGCGCTTCGATCGCGCGCTTGCGGGCCTCTTCGGCCTGGCGCTGCGCTTCGCGCAGCTTTTCGAGCAGCGCCTCGAGCTGGCGCTGCAGTTCGCGCGCGCGCGCCGCGGCATCCGACTCGCCCGAACTCGCAGGCTGCTGCGCCGGGTTCACGGGATTGGGTGTGCTCACCGGCACGCGCACGCTGCCGCCACCATCCGCAATCATGACCATGGCCTGTTCCTTTCGATCAAACGGTTTCTCAAGACTCGTTGCCCTGCGCCCAGCGCAACAGCTTGGCCACGGGCGCATAGAGCGCTCGCGGAATCGGCTGGTCCTCCGGCACGTCCTCGTAGATGCGCTCGGCCAGCGCGGGCTCGAATTCGGTGGGGACCAGGCCTTCGCCGGCGAAGCGCCGGATCTGCGCGGCCACTTCGCCCTCGCCGCGCGCGATCACGCGCGGCAGGTCGGTCTCGCCGAGGTATTGCAGGGCGACGGCGACGCGCGGCGAATGGATCACGGCCGAAGCCGCGCGCACCCGGTCGTTCAGGCTCGCGTACACCGCCTCGAAGTGGGCCGTGCGGCGGCGCGAGCGGTTGATGGGGTCGCCCTCCATCTCCTTGTATTCCTGGCGGATCTCCTCGATGGACATCCGCTGCTTCTTCATGAACTCGTGATGCTCGTGCGCGTAGTCGACCATGGCCATCACGGCATAGATCAGCACCGCCCAGCCAAAGGCGACCAGCACCATGTGGGCCGAGGCCGTCATGATTCCCTCCGGCCGCGCGTACCCCAGCTTGAGCGCCGTGTCGACGAAGCCGCGCACCACCACGAACATCAGCACGCCGAGCAGCGCGGTCTTGGTGCACATCTTCAGCAGGTTGATGAGGTTGCGCGTCGAGAAGATGCGCGTCAGGCCCTCGGCCGGATTCATGCGGTTCACGTCGGGCTTCAGGCGCTCCCAGGCCGCCACACCGCCGACCTGGAACAGCGAACCCACGATGCCGGCCGCGGCGGTGATGGCCATGATCGGCAGCGTCCCCCACACCAGCGTCTCGCCCGTGTGCAGCAACAGCTCGACGAAACGGTCGTCGGGCGCCGTCAGCAAGCTGGTGCTGGTCGCATGCAGCCACAGTTCGCGCAACAGGCTGTAGACGAGCTGGCCGCCCAGCCACATCGACACCACGACCACGATGAACACCACGGTCGAGGCCACGTCGGTGCTGAACACCACTTCACCGCGCTTGCGCGCATCGCGCAGGCGCTTGGCGGTGGGCTTCTGGTCTTTCTCGGCCATCGTCGCTACAGGGTCGCCCTGAGGAAGTCGAGCACCCCGTTCTCGGGCCGCAGGAAGTCCTGCAGCGACTCGTACACGAAGAACAGGAACAGCAGCATCATCAGGTGCGCCAGAAGGCTCTTGAGCGGCTGCGCGACGACGAACACGTTGAGCTGCGGCGCCACCCGCCCCACCAGGCCCACGCCCAGCTCGACCAGCAGCAGCACCACGATGACGGGCGAGGCCAGCTTCACGATCCACAGGAACAGCGTGTCGCCCTGGCGGATCGCGAACTGCTCCAGCACCGCGCCCAGGTTGGGAAAGAAGGAAGCGACCGGCCAGAGACGGTAGGAGTCGACGATCACCCCCAGCATCGCGAGCAGGCCGCCGCCCGACACGAAGAGCGTGATGACCATCCAGCCCAGGAATTCGCTGGTCGGGCCGTTCTCGTGCCCCGCCACGGGATCGAAGAAGGAGGCGTTGCTGGAGCCGGTCTGGAAGTCGATCAGGTCGCCGACGCTCTGGATGGCCCAGATGAAGATGCCGAAGCCCAGGCCCAGCATCACGCCGATCAGGGCCTCCTTGGCGGCGATGAGCACCCAGGTGACCATCGACGCGGCAGGCATGTCGCCCGCCACCGGCGACATGAAGATCGCGAGCATCAGCAGGATGCCGTTGCGCACGACACCGGTGATCATGCCGCCCGACAGGAAAGGCACGACCGCGAAGATCGCGAACAGCCGCGGTAGCGTGAGCACGACCGCCGAGAAAAACTTCTCCATGCTGGCGAGTTCGAGGCTGTCCATGGCTGTTGCGTGTTCCCTAGGCGGGCCGGCGCATGGCCCAGGCCTGCGCGGCGCTCTCTTCGTTGACGTCTTCGAGGCGCAGTTCCTGCACATGCAGGCGCTCGGTGCGCGCGCGCTGCTGCATCTGCCGGGCCTTTTCGAGTTCGCCGCTGGCGGCGCGCAGCTGACGGCGGCTTTGCTCGAGCACCTGTTCGCGCTCGGTGTGCGCCCGAGCGGCCTGCGCCGCGGCCTGGCCGGCCTGTGCGATCTGCGCATCGAGTGCGCCGCTCCATGCGCCCGCATGCCGGAACTCCGCCACGCTGCACTGGCCGCCCGACAGCGCGCCCCGCGTGGCCTGCCAGTGCTGCACCTTGTTCTGCACCTGTTGCTGCTGCCAGGACTCGGCCTGCTGCAACTGCGCCTGGCTCTGCTCGGCGTCCGCGCGGTCGCGTGCGACCACATCCATCGCGACGGTCTTCTGCCGCTCGCGCACGTCGACCAGGAGCTTCCAGTCGATGCTCATCGCGCGCCCCCCACCCGTGGTGCATGGCGCAGCAGCGCCGCCAGCGACCGCTCGAAGGGCTGGCTGGTCTTCGGCGGCTGCGACAGGAAGTCGAGCATCGCGGATCGCGCCTGGATCGCCTCGTCGGCCAGCGCGTCGCTCCCCGGCCTGTACTCGCCGATCTGCACCAGCAGCTCCATCTCCTGGTACTTGGCCAGCAGGCTGCGAAAGTGCGCAGCCGCGGCGCAGTGCTCGCGCGAAGCCACCAGCGGCATCACGCGGCTGATGCTCGCCAGCACGTCGATGGCCGGATAGCGGTTGGCCGCCGCGATCTTGCGCGACAGCACGATGTGGCCGTCGAGAATGGAGCGCACTTCCTCGGCGATGGGGTCGTTCTCCTCGTCGCCTTCGGTCAGCACCGAATACACCGCCGTGATGGAGCCGGTCTTGCCCTGGCCCGCGCGCTCCAGCAGCTGCGGCAGCATCGAGAAGATCGAGGGCGGGTAGCTGCGCCGCGTCGGCGGCTCGCCGCTGGCCAGGCCGATTTCGCGTTGCGCGCGCGCGAAGCGCGTGAGCGAATCGACCAGGAGCAGCACCTTCTTTCCCTGGTCACGGAAGTGCTCGGCGATGGTGGTCGCCACATAGGCCGACTTGATGCGTTCCATCGGCGGCCGGTCGGAGGTGGAGACCACCATCACCGTCCTGGCCAGGCCCTCGGCACCGAGGTTGTGCTCGATGAACTCCTTCACCTCGCGCCCGCGCTCGCCGATCAGCGCGATCACGTTGACCTCGGCCGTCGAGCCGCGTGCCAGCATGCCGAGCAAGGTGCTCTTGCCCACGCCGGGCGGCGCGAACACGCCGACGCGCTGGCCTTCGCCCAGCGTCAGCAGCGTGTCGACGGCGCGGATGCCGGTGGCCAGCGGCGCCTCGATCATGCGGCGCGCGAGCGGGCTCACCGGCTCGCGGTGCACGGGCAGCCGCGTGTGCGCGGCCAGTGGACCGAGTTCATCGATCGGCTGGCCCAGCGCGTCGAGCACCCGGCCCAGCAGTTGCGCACCCACCGGGCAGACATGGCCGCGCCCCGTCGGCACCACCTCGGTCAGCGCCGAGATGCCGGTGATCGAACCGAGCGGCGTGAGTATGGCCGTGTTGCCGCGAAAGCCCACCACCTCGGCGAGCAGCGGCGCTTCGCCGGGCGTCACCAGTTCGCACAGCTCGCCCACGTGCGCCTGGATGCCCGTGGCATCGATCAGCATGCCCACCGCCTTGCTGACGCGGCCGCGCATGGCCACCGGCGTGACATGCGCGAACGCCGCCTCGAGCTCGGCCACGATGCCGAGCGCCGCGTCGGACATGCCGGCGCCGCGCAGCATGGTCGGCTGCGGGTTCATCACTGCGCCCTCCCGGACGGCGCCAGCATGCCGCCCTGCTCGACCGCGCGGCGAAAAGCCTCCAGCTGCGCGTCGACCCCGATCTCGAGCACCCCGGTCGAGGTCTGCACCACGCAGGCGCCGGCCGGCAGATCGGGGTCGGGCGTGAGGGTCACGGCCATGTGCCAGTTGGCGTCGCTGCGCAGCCGGTGCAGGGTCTCGCGCATGTCGGCTTCCTGCGCCGGTGCCACGCGCACCGTGAGGAAGGACTCCGCGCGCAGCAGCGCCTCGACGCGGACCAGGGCCGAGCGGAACAGCACGGCCGGATCGGCCTCGGCCAGGAACTGGCCCACCGCCTTGACGACGATCTGCGCCATCGACGTGCGCAGCGCATGCAGCTGCCGTTCGACGGCCATGCTCTCGGACACGAGCTGCCGTGCGTATTCGGCCCTGGCCTGCGCGAGCCCTTGCTCGTAGCCCTTGCGGCGGCTGGCCTCGGCGCCGTCTTCGGCCTGCCGGACGATGCGCGCTGCCTCCTTGCGCGCGGTGTCGACCACGGCCGATGCATCGAGCAGGGCCGCGTATTCGCTTTCCTTCAACACCTTGCGCTCGCTCAGGAGCTGCAGGTTGTCGGTGGTGATCAGAAAAGCCAGTCCCATTGCGGCAGTCTTTCGGGAACGATGCACGAGAGCATCAGTTCGTTGAGTTGCAGGGCCTGGCGCGGCTCGAAGCTCGGCACGCGGAAGGCGGAGATGCGCCGCGGCAGCTTGTGCTTCAGGCGCTGGAGCACGACCGCGCCTTCGGCCGCGGCTGCGCCCAGCAGCAGGCGATAACCGCGGTCGAGCACCACGCGGCCGGTGGCGATGGGCCGCTGCTGGACCACGGTGCTGTCCATGCGCAGCTCGGTGAGCTGGGGCACGCGGTCGAGCACGAAGTCGACGGCATCGCGGTCGATGCGGCGCGCCTGGCGACGGATCTGCAGGCCCGCGCCGCCGCGCACCTTGAAGAGCGGCAGATGCGCGCAGAAGCCGAGGTAGGCCGCGAGGCGGCGCAGCGAGGCGGCATCGAGCAGCGCCAGCCGCTTGAGCCGCGAGTCGAAGTTGTAGTCGGCCGCCGCATGGGGCTGCGCCGGGCCCGGCGCCTGCCCGCGCCGCAGCAGCTCGGCCAGCACGGCGCGGCCGGCCGGCCCCATGCGCGCCACCGATCGATGCCGCGCCGGCCAGTTCGCCGGCAGCCAGCTCGGATGCAGGTCGGCCTCGGGATGCAGGTTGAAGCGCATCACCAGGCGCACCAGGTCCATCGGTCCCGGCACGGCGATGGGAGGGGGTGGTGCGATGGCGGGTGCCGGCATGGATGTGCGCTCAGCGCTTCAGTACCTGGCGGCGCACCCAGGTGCGCCAGTCCTGACCCTGCCGGCGCAGCAGGGCCGGCAGCGCCATGAGGCAGATGGCGGCCAGCAGCAGCAGGGCCAGCAGCACCATGGCAGTCTGGGTCGAGAACAGGCCGAGCACCATCGGCGACACGCCTGCATCGGCGGCGGGCGTTGTGTTCGACATCCGGCGCGTCTCGAACAGCGACAGCGACACCTGGTCGTGCGTGAGCCCTTCGATGCTGTGCGCCACCATGTCCTTCACCGCCGGCGCGAGCAGGCGCAGGTCGACGTCGGGACGGTGCTTGATGAACACCGCCGCGGACGAGGGCCTGATCTTCTCGCTCAACGGATCGTTGGCCGGAATGACCACGTGCACGCGCGCTGCCACCACGCCATCGACGTTGCGCAGGGTCTGCGACAGCTCCTGCGAGATGGCATAGATGTAGCGCATGCGTTCCTCGGAAGGCGTGGACACCAGGCCCTGCTTCTGGAACACCTCGCCCATGCTGGCATAGCGCTCGGCCGGCAGGCCCTGCACGCGCAGCACGTCCAGCGCCTGGCTCAGGCGGTCTTCCTCCACCTCGATCTGCCAGTTGCTGCCCTCGAGCTTCGTCTTGGCCGCGCCGATGCCTTCGGTCGACAGGGCGGCGACGATCTCGTTGGCCTCCTGCTCCTTGAGGTTGGAATAGAGCGCGACCTTGCAGCCCGCCAGTGCCAGCAAGAGCACGAGCGCGGCGAGGCGCGAGCGTCGGGGCAGCCTCATTGCTGGTTCTTCAGCAGGCCGCCGAACAGGCTGGTCGCGGCGCTGGCCAGCCCGGTGGAAATGTGCATGCGGGCAAACATCATGTTCGCCTCCATGGCGTGATCGGTCATCACGAACATGGTCTTGATGGGGTCCGCGAAATCGATGGACTCGAGCATGCTCTTGCGCATGTCCTCCATGGAGCGCACGTTGCCCGACAGCTGCGCGGCCAGCGACTTGGCCGCGTCGCCGATCGCGCTCGGCGCGCTCGTCCCGGCGGGTGCCTGCACGCCCTGCATCATGTTGGCGAACATGCGCGTCTCGCCCGGCTCGAAGCGCGACGGGCTCGCGCCTTGCTGCGCCGGATGGGACGCGGCGGATGCAGCGACTTCCGGCGGCGCGCTGACGGCTGCCGATGCGATGGGATCGGTCATGTTTTGCTCTCCTTGAAAAGAAAAAATGGGGCCGCGCGAAGCCCTGCGGCTCCACGCGGGCCTCCCCGTCAGTTCTGCTTGGCGGACTGGCGGATGTCGTTGCCGGTGGACTTCGCCACTTCGGTGCCGGCGGCGTTGGCGCCATTCACCGTCTGGGCCGTGGCCGCTGCGCCCGAGATGGTGGCGCCCGCAGCCATGCTGACGCTCATCAGCTTGGCCTGGTCGGCCGCGGCTTGCTGCATCTGCTGGATCGAGGTGTCGACTGCGCTCATGGGGAAACTCCTGTCATGGTTGAGGTTTTTTCACTTGCGGATGAAAGCGCTCCGTCCTGGAGAACGAAGCCATTCCATGCGGCGGGCCGTGGGCGTCGACGCACGAAATCGGGGAACGCGGGTTGAAGGCGGCATGGCTGGGCATGTCCTTCACCGCGCGGGTTTCTTGTTGGGCACGCCGCCGCTCAGGACCAGCCCGTCGGCGTCGATGCGCTTGAGCTCGGCGCCGGAGCGCAGCACCGAGCCTTCGTAATAGCGGTTGCCGTTCGACAGCTGGATGTGGCGCAGGCCATCGCCGTCGTCGGTGATGCTCACCATGCGAGCCGGCAGCACGCTTTGCCAGCTCTCCCACTGGGCGCGCATGTCGTCGCCCTTGGTCTCGGCCTTGGGCTGCTCGCGGTACTGCACCTTGTCGGAGACCAGCACCGAGGGATGCAGGTCTTCGCCGAGGCGGCGGATCTTCTGCCGCACGGCGGCGTCCTCGACGGTGCCGGTCAGCACCAGCCGGCCCTGCCCCGTGTAGGTCACTGCCACGCCGGGATCGTCGACATAGCGGCGCGCCTGCTCGACCATGTCCTCGGCCGAATGAACGTTGACGCTGACCTTGCTGCCGAAGCGCGCCATCGCCGCTTCCAGCGTCTGGCGGCGCTGCTTCGATTCCACGTAGCCCTTGACGCCGAACTGCCCGCCGGGCGCCGCGATCACCTCGATCTCGGGGAAAGGCGCCAACGCCTTTTCAACCTCGGCCAGGTTCACGCTGCTGCCGTTCATCAAGGCGCCGCGATCGCCGCCCAGCGACATCGCGGCGAGGCCGAGCACGGCCAGCAGCGCCACCACGCCGCCCACCCACAGGCCCAGGCGCTGCGTGCCCGAAGGTGCCTGTCGCGCCAGGGCATCGCCTTCCGGCAATGCGCCATGGGCCGGCGCGAACATCCGGTCTTCCTGCGCGTTGACGGGATAGCTGCGGTCGAGCTGAAAGTCGATCTGGCCGACGCTCACGATGTCGCCGGCCACCACGCTCTTGCGCGGCTGCTGCATCTCTTCGCCGTTGAGGCGCGCCGAGGCGGTGCCCAGGCGCTGCATCGACACGACCAGTTCGCCGACGGTGAACACCAGGTGGCGCGGCAGCACGTCACCGCCCGGCAGCATCACCTCGCATTCGCCCCCCGAGCCCAGCACGTTGATGCCGGGCTTGAGCACGATGGTGCGTCCCTTCACCGCGCCGCTCAGGAAGCGCAGGCACCAGCCGGCCGCCTGCGCCGGCATGCCTTGCGGGGCTACGGACTCGGCCTGCTCGTTGTCGAACGGAATGTCGCCATTCATGCTCAACCTCCCGGCTCGGGCAGCGGCAGCATCGGCACCGAGGCCGTGGAGCCCGGCGTGACCAGGCGCGGCGTCAGCAGGTAGAAGCGCTCCATGTTGGCCTGCTTCTTGTCGGTGTACCGGAAGAGACCGCCGACGCCCGGGATGTCCTTCAGCAGCGGAACACCCGTGACGGCATTGCTCTTCTCTTCCGACGAGTAGCCGGCGATCAGCAGGCTCGCGCCCTCGTCGACCAGCGCCTGCGTGTTGACGGTGCGGCGGCGCACGATCGGGATCCTGTCGACGGACTGCGGACTCAGGTCGCCGTCGACGATGTCGATCGACATCATCACGCCGCGTCCGGCCTTCTCGTCGATGATCAGCGGCGTCACGCGCACGGCGGTGCCGGCGGTGATGCTGAACAGGCCCGCGTCCTGGAAACCGTCCACGCGCACGTAGAACTCGCTCAGGTTCTCCAGCACGGCCTCGGTGTTGTCCAGCGTCATCACCTTCGGGCGCGCCACGAAATTGGCGCTGCCGTTGGTGGCCAGCGCGGTCACGCGGGCCAGCAGGTAATTGCGCGCGCTGTTGCCGATGGCGGCGGTGAACATGCCGCCCAGCGGCGTGAGCGGATTGCCCGAGGCGTCGACGCTGCCGATCTGGCCGGCCTCGCTGCTCGCGCCGCTCCAGGTCAGCGGGCCGCGGTCACCGCGGCCAGTCTGCAAGTCGGCGTGCCGGCCGTGCAGGCGCCAGTCGATGCCCAGGCTGCTGAGCGTGTCGGAGCTGATGTCCATGATGGTCACCTCGATCTCGACCAGCCGCGGGCGCGTGTCCATCGATTCGATCAGCCGCGCGTACTGCGCCATCTTGTCGGGCATGTCGCGCACCAGCACCGCGTTCATGCGCGTGTCGGCCTGGAACTGCGGCAATTCGTTGCCGGCGAGGCTGGCCATGCCGCCGAGAGCGCTCGCGTCGCCGCCGGGGCCAGCGCCTGCGCCCGCGATATCGATCTTCGGCGCATTGATGGTCTCGCCGCTGCGCAGCTTGATCTGCCGGTTCGGCCCGACCGAGAGGGGCCCGATGGTTCCCCGGCCACCCGAGCCGCCGCCCGAGGACTGATTGCCGGCGCGGCCGTAGAGGCTGCGCAGCACGTTGGCCACGCCGGGGATCACGGTCTCCTTGCCCGAGCGGTTGATCCGAAAGTCGGAAGCCCAGGCGTACTTGAGCGGGAACAGCCGGATCTCGGCGCCCTCGGCCATCGCGCTCTTCTGGTCCGCGAGCTTCACGGCCTGGCGCACCATTTCGACGTAGCGTCGCGGGCCGGTCACGTAGACGCTCGCGTCGCGCTCGCTGATGCTGAGCGGGTAGCGCTCGTCGGAGATGTGCAGGCGCACCAGCGTCTCGGCGATGCGCCCGGCGTTCTCGGCCGCGATCGGCAGCACCTCGCTCTTCGCATCGGCGGCCAGGTCGACGAAGAGGAAGGCGCCGTCGAAGTACCAGGTGAGCCCGTTGACCGAACAGACGCTGTTGAGGATGTTCTTCGCCGGCCCGTCGAACTTGCCGCTGATGACGCCGCCGACCTTGGGATCGATCACCGCCGTGATCCCCTGCGACGACGCCAGCTCGCGCAGGAAGTCGTTCAACGGCTTCTCGTTGGCGATGATCTGGAAGGGCCTGTTCTGCCAGCGGAGCTCGGCAGCCATGGTGTGCTGCACGAGAAGCAGCATCAGCACCGCGCAGCCGAGCAGCATGAAGGCCTGCCGGCGGACGAGATGAAGGCGCGTGACGATCATCATCGCGGCGGTCACGACAGCGTGGTCAGCGACAGGAAGGCACGCTCGGCGAAGCGCATCACGTCGCGGCCCAGCCAGCCGGCCGTGACGATGATCGCCACCATCACCGCGATCAGGCGCACCGACTGGCCGATGCTCTGGTCCTGCACCTGCGTCACCGCCTGCAGCACCGCCACGACGAGCGACGACAGCGTGGACACCACCACCACCGGCAGCGAGATCCACAGCACGAGCAGCAGGCCCTCGCGCGTGATGTCCAGAATGTTCTGCGGTGTCATGGCTCGTTTCGGTTCCCTCGGAAATGAGGTCGTTGTTGTCGTTCATCAATGCGCTTGGGGATTGGTGATCCAGCCCACCGGCTGCAGGGCCACGTCGTCGTCGATCTCCTGATAGGACAGCACCGCCAGCTGCGGCGCCACCGGCTCGATCAGGTTCTTGACGTAGCGCCGCACGTCGGACGACGCGATCGCCACCACGCGGTTGGCCGTCGAGCCGAGGATGCGGCGCAGCTGTTCGCGGATGTCCTGCGTGACGGCCGGGCTCAGCAGCAGCAGGTTGCCGCGCGGCGAGCGCTCGATGGCGTTTTGCACCCGGTCCAGCAGGCTGGACTCGAACAGGATCGCCTCGAGCTGGCGATTCGCGCCGACGTAGCGGCTGGTGATATAGCGCCCGAGGTGGATGCGCACCAGCTCGGTCAGCGCGATGCCGTCCTGCTCTTTCGCGGCCCACATCGTCAGGCTCTCGAAGATGGCGTGCAGGTTGCGGATCGGAATGCCTTCCTGCAACAGCCGGCGCAGCACCTCGGCGATGCGCTGGGCCGAGGCCACGCGCAGCACCTCGGCCGCCAGCTCGGGCGCATCGCGCTGCACCGAATGCAGCAGGCGCTGCACCTCCTGCAGGCCGATCAGATCCTTCACGTGGCGGCGCACGGTGTGGTCCACGTGCTGGGCAACGACTTCCGCGCCGGTCCACGTCGTCATGCCGGGGTCCGCGTTGGGCGCCCACACCACCCGCGCGAAGGGGCCGAAGGGTTCGGCGACTTCCGCGCCCGGCGGCGTCGCGACGGCCTGCGCCGGATCGAGCAGCAGCCAGCCGGGTTTGAGCATGCCCCTGGCCACCGCGACGTCGTGCACCAGCACCTGGTACTCGTTGTCGGCCATGCCGCCCGCATAGTTCAGCTGGAGCCGCGGAAAGATCGGCCCGAGGTCGGATTCGACCGAAGTCTTGACGGCCGACAAGTGCTGGTCGAGCACATAGCGATCGACCGCGGCGCGCAAACCGGCCGACAGGCGCACAGCCAGCGGCGCGGCGATGGCGTGGTCGGTGTCGGTTTCTTCGGCGGCCACCCCGTCGCCGTGCGAGATCCAGCCCGGTGTGTTGCGCTGCTGGCGCAGCATGCGCATCGCGAAGCCCAGGCCGAGCAGGATGGCGGCCAGCAGGCCGAACACCCACTTCGGAAAACCGGGCACGACGAGAAAACTCGCCACCGCGAGGCCGGCGATGATGAGCGCGCGCGGATGGGCCATCAACTGATCGCCGATCTGCTGCGCGAGCTGCGAGTCGCGGCGGTCGCCGGTGCTCACGCGCGTGATCACGATGCCGGCCGCGATCGACACCAGGAGCGACGGAATCTGCGACACCATGCCGTCGCCCACAGTCAGGATGGCGTAGCGCTGCAGCGCACCGCCCAGCGTCATGTCGTGCATCAGCGTGCCGATGGCAATGCCTGCGAGGATGTTGACCAGCGCGATCACGATGCTGGCGATGGCATCGCCCTTGACGAACTTCATCGCGCCGTCCATCGCGCCGTGCAGCTGGCATTCCTGCTCCAGCAGCTGGCGGCGCTTCTGCGCCTTGGCGGAGGACAGCACGCCTGCGCGCACGTCGGCGTCGATGCTCATCTGCTTGCCCGGCATCGCATCGAGCGCGAACCGTGCCGCCACTTCGGCCACACGCTCCGAGCCCTTGGCGATGACGATGAACTGGACGATCGCGATGATCAGGAAAACCACGCCGCCGACCACCACGTTGTTGCCGACGATCAGCTTGCCGAAGGTGTCGATGATGTGGCCGGCATTGGCCTGCAGCAGGATCAGCTTGGTGGAAGCGATGTTGAGCGCGAGGCGAAACAGCGTGGTGAACAGCAGCAGCGACGGAAAAGTCGACAGCGACAGCGCCGAGGGCACATACATCGCGATGATCAAAAGCACCAGGCTGATGGCCAGGTTGCTTGCGATCAGCAGGTCCAGCAGCGGCGTCGGCAGCGGCAGCACGAACAGCGCGACCACCACCACGAGCAGGCCCGCGAGCAGCAGATCGTTGTAGCGGCCGGCGTTGCTCAACAGGTCGCGAACGCCGCCACGGTACTGCTGTAGAGATCGCGAGGGGCTCGCCATTGCGTCCTTGCTTTAAGGTTTCTTGGAGACGTAGTAGGCCGATGTGCTTAGCATCAAGCTGGCAGCGAACGTGAAAAAAGTCACGCTGCGGCGCACTCTAAGCGCCGCCATCTGTTCACAGCAACCACGAGTTCTCGTAGGTATGCAGAACTTGTCGCGTGCACGGCACTACGCATTTGCGTACTACCTGCGATACCTTCGTTTCGCTAAGCTGCCCGTCCCGATGCGAGAGGTGTACGCATTGCTTCGAGGCCCATGGACAGTGACAAGACGCAGCAGTTGTTCGAACGAAAGCATGCATGCCGACCGGGCCTGCTGAAGCGGTGACGGAACTCGGCGAGGCCCGCATCCTGCCTCGCGCCGATGCAGCGAATGTGCGTGCGCTCAACCGTCTCTACGCGGCAGCGCCGCAGCACGGCGTGGCGGCCAGGGGCGTGAGCTACCGGCTCGCGTGGCAACACGATGCGGCCGTCGGCCACACGACGCGCGATCGCTACAGCTTCCGGCTCGGCGCGCATGTCGGGCATCTGGCGATGGATGCGCCGAGCATGCAAGTGCTGCTCGGCGAACGCCGCATCGACCTGCTGCCGCGCGACCTGCGCTACATCCTGCTGGCCGATGCACTGCATCCGGTGGTCGACGCGCTCGAGAAGGCACTGCGCCTGCACTTCGAATGGCAGCCATCGGAGGCCGAGGCGCGCGACGCGCGGGAAACGCGCGAGCAGCCGCTCCTGCATTGCGACCCGGAGCGCGCGGCCTTCTTCGTCGCCACGCCGTCGGACGGCGGCGCGATGCTGCGCGGCTTCGTGCAGTTCGACGACGCCGCCACGCTCGACGCGCTCGTACCTGCGGCCACCGGACTCCGGCATGCCGCGCGCACCGGCGATGCCTTCGACGCCTTGCACCTGCCCGTGAGCTTCAGTCTCGGCAACACGCCGATACAGCTTCGCGAGATCAGCAGCATTCGCCCCGGCGACATCGTCGGCATCGAGCAATGGAGTTCTTCGGGTGCCGCGATCGTCGTCACCGCCGAGCTGGGAGGCCCCGCGGGGCTGCACCTCTCCGCCCTGGCCGAAGGCTCGCGCATCACCGTTCAGCAATCGAGAAACAGCGCCATGAAGCCAGATATGCCCGCCGATCCTGCGAACACCGCAGACAACGTCAACCTGCCGATCGACCGGCTCGATGCGCTGGAGGTGACGCTGCGCTTCGAGGTCGGCGACCTGTCGCTGTCGCTCGGCGAACTGAAGAGCATTCGCGCCGGGCACATCTTCGACCTGGCCCAACCGCTGAACCGCAGCCCGGTGCGCATCCTTGCGCACGGCAACGTGCTTGGCAAGGGCTACCTGGTTGCCGTGGGCGACCGCCTGGGCGTGCGCGTGTCGGAGTTCGCGCCCGGCGAAGTCTAAGGCCCTGACGATGCAAGGCGGAATACCGGAGCCCCTCACACTCGTCGCGGTGATGGTCGCGTTCGGCCTCGCGACCTTCGCGGCGCTGATGGTGACGAGCTACACCAAACTGGTCATCGTCTTCGGCCTGCTGCGCACCGCGCTCGGCCTGCAGCAGACACCGCCCAACATGGTGCTCAATGGCATTGCGATCATCCTGTCGGTCTACATCATGGCGCCGGTCGGCATGGACATCGGCGACGCGCTGCGCAACCGCAGCTTCGGCGTCAAGGGCGAAAGCATGGGCGACATCATGGCGGTGATCGATGCAGCCAAGGTGCCCGTGAAGGAATTCCTGCAGAAGCACACGCACGAGCGCGAGCGGCAGTTCTTCCTCAAGTCAGCCTCCAACATCTGGCCCAAGGCCAGGGCCGAGCAGCTCGGGGCCGACGACTTCATGGTGCTGGTGCCCAGCTTTACGCTCAGCGAGCTGACGCGGGCCTTCCAGATCGGCTTCATCATCTACCTGGTGTTCGTGGTGGTGGACCTGATCGTCGCCACCGTGCTGCTCGCGCTCGGCATGTCGATGATCGCGCCGACCACCATCTCCCTGCCCTTCAAGCTGCTGCTGTTCGTGATGCTGGACGGCTGGACGCGGTTGGTGCACGGGCTGGTGCTGTCTTACCGCTGAGGCCGAACGTCCCGCCTAGGCAGGCACCACTGCCGTCGCCTCGATCTCGAACAGCATGCCGTCGAGCGCCAGCCGCGGCACCGGAATGAGCGTGCAGGCCGGCTTCCGCGCATCGCCCCAGACACGGTCGAGTTCGGCGCTGAACACGTGAAGCCGCTCTTCGGTGTGATCGACGATGAGCACCAGAAGGCGCGCGACATGCGTGACCTCGGCGCCGGCCGCAGCGAGCGCCACGCGCATGTTGCCGAGGGCCTGGCGGGCCTGCGATGCGTAGTCGGGCGGCAAGCTGCCCTCCGCCGTTTCGCCGCCCTGCCCTGCAACGAGCACGAGCCGGCTTCCGGGCGGGACGATCGCGAGGTGCGAATAGCCGTTGGGGGCCGGGTCGTAGAGTCCGGGCGGGTTGATGAGCTGAATGGCGGTCATGCGTTTTCCATCATGAGTTGAAGGTGTGAGGCCGAGAGCTTATCGACCAGCCGATCGACCGCGAGATCGGCCTCGCCGAGCGACTGCGCCAGCCGCTCGCCGCCGAACTCGTCGTACTCGACGGCGATCTCGTGCACCTCGCGGATGCCGATGTAGCCGAACACCGAACGCACGCTGGCCTCTGTGTGGTTGAGGTGCGCGATGCGCTGGCCTTCGCCGTAGCCGAAGTCGCCGCGCGAGCCCAGCAGCACCAGGCGCTTGCCTGCATCGGCCAGCAAGGGCCAGTAAGGCACCTCGCCGCGCGCACGGTCGAAGCCGAAGGTGCGGCCCACGCGCACGATGTTGTCGATGTAGGCCTTGAACTGCGCCGGGACGCCGAAGTTGTACATCGGCAGGCCGACCACGATCAGGTCGGCGGCGATGAGCTGGTCCACGAGACGGTCGCTCTCCGCAAGCACTTCGTGCATCCACGGCTCGCGCGCCGTGGCGGGCGTGAACGCAGCGTGGATCCAGGGACCCGTGACATGCGCGGGCGGCGCCTGGCCGACATCGAGGTAGTCGATGCGGTCCGAAGGCCGCGCCGCATGCCAGCGCGCCACGAAGCGCGCAGAGAGCCTGCGGGTATGGGAACCATGGGGATCGATGCCGGAGCGGCCGGGCCGAGCACTGGCATCGATGTGCAGAAGCGTGGTCATGAAAGGGTCTTTCCTGCGTGGCAATGAATGAATTGGCGTATTCAATTTAGGGTTACGCCACCCTTTGCACAAACGAGGATTTCTTCCTGCATGGATGAGCTGCATTCACCTGTGAGGCGACCCCGCCGGCTGCCGCCGCTGTCCTCGCTGCGCGCCTTCGAGGCGGCCGCAGCGCACCTGAGCTTTCAGCGCGCGGCGGCCGAACTCTCGGTCACGCCCACGGCCATCAGCCACCAGGTGCGCGGACTCGAGAGCACGCTGGGCCAGCCGCTGTTTCGCAGGCTGACGCGCCAACTCGCGCTCACGCCGGCCGGGCTGCGCCTGTTCCATGCGCTGCGCGAAGGCTTCGACATGCTGGAAGCCGGCGTGCATGCGCTGCGCGAGCGCTCGGCGAGCGACACGGTCACGCTCACGACCAACACCGCTTTCGCGGCCAAGTGGGTGCTGCCGCGCATGGCGGCCTTTCGCGCCGCCTGCCCCGGCATCGAGCTGCGCTTGCATGCGAGCGATCTGCTGGTCGATCTCGCGCGCGGCGATGCCGACCTCGCGATCCGCTCCGGCAGCGGCGGCTGGCCGGGCCTGGTGACGGCCGAGCGCTATGCGCCGGTATGCAGTCCGCTCCTGGGTTTGAAACGCGTGCAGGATCTGCCGAAGCACCGGTTGATCCACAGCGACTGGCAGCCGCAGGCGCGCGCACCGGCCGTGTGGTCGCGCTGGTTCGAGGAGGCCGGTATCGCTGCGAGCAAATCGCGCACGACGCGCGCTGCCTCAGGCCTCTCGTTCTCGGACGAAACGCACGCCCTGTTCGCCACGCTGGCGGGGCATGGCGTGGCCTTGCTGAGCCTCACGCTCTGCGCCGAGGAGTTGCGAAGCGGCGCGTTGCTGCAGCCCTTCGGGCCCGCACTCGCTACCGGCAGCTATTTCCTCGCAGCCGCCGAAGGGCGCGAGCATGAACCGGCGGTCCGCGCGGTGTGGCAGTGGATCGCCGGCCAGGCCGGACTCAGAGTTCGACCAGCGGGCTGAAGCCGCCCCAGAACATGCGCTTGCCGTCGAAGGGCATGGTCTTGGGATCCATCATGTCGGCCAGGCGCGGATCGCTCATCACCTTGGCGTTGACTTCGTCGCGGTGCTGGCGCGACTCGAACACGATGTACGAAAAGATCACGGTCTCGTCGTCCTTCAGTTTCACGGCCTGCGGAAAGGAGGTGACTTCACCGGACTTCACATCGTCGGCCACGCATTCGCGGTATTCGAGCGCGCCATGCTCGCGCCAGATCTTTCCCGCCTTGGTGGCCATCGCGCGATAGACCTCGATATTTGCTTTGGGAACGGGAACGACGTATCCATCGACATAGGACATTCGAAATCTCCTTGGGGTTGGGATGAAACACAGAACCTGTTGGTTCAGTATAAGCCGGCCTCGACGCCAGTTTCAAGTCCCTGCAACTTTGTGCCGATGCCCTGGAAGAAGGTGTAGGAAAACATCCCGCGGTCTCCTCGGCATCCCGACATGTCCCCCGCGCCCGTGGACAAGCTTGTGGAAAACTGCACTGGGAACTTTTTAGATCGTTGTCCCACGGGGCCTGCGCCCGGATTGCCTCCAGAAGCAGCAGTGGAACACTTGACAGGCCGGAAGTGTCATCGGATCGCTCATACCCTGGCCGCCGCCGTTCAACCAAGGACAGACACATGCAGGAAAAACCCGTGAAGATTCCCGGCCCGGACCATCCGATCACCATTGCCGCGAACCCCGCGCGCGTGGTCGTGAAGGCCGCCGGCCGCGTGATCGCCGACACGCGCGAAGCCTTGACGCTGCGCGAAGCGAGCTACCCCGCCGTGCAGTACATCCCGCGCAAGGACGTGGACATGTCGCTGCTCGAGCGCACCGAACACGCCACCTACTGCCCCTTCAAGGGCGACTGCGCCTACTACAGCATTCCCTCGGCCGGTGAGAAAGGGGCGAACGCCGTGTGGACCTACGAGCAGCCCTACGCGTCCGTCGAGCAGATCAAGGACCACCTCGCCTTCTATCCCGACCGCGTCGAAGCGATCGAGGAAACGCCGCAGGGTTGAAGGGGGAGTCTCAGCCCGCGCGCAGCTGTTCGCGCAGCTTGGCGCCGATCTCCGGCCGTTCCAGGAAGGGATCGGCCGGATTCGAGATCGACACGATGCTCTCCATGCGGCTCTTCACGTTGCCCAGCGCCTTCGGGTGGCTGAACACGTAGAACTGGTTGGCGCTGATGGCATCGAACACCATCTGCGCCACTTCGGCCGCTGTCACCTTGCCGCTGCTGACGGCCTTGTTGCTCATCGCCTGGCCGATCAGCTGGCTCTTGGTGAGTTCGCCGGCAGCGAGTGCATCGGGCCGGTTGCGCTCGCTGCTGGTGATGCCGGTCGGCACGAAGTAAGGGCACAGGAGACTGGCGCCGATCTGGTCGGTGATGAGCTTCAGGTCTTGGTAGAGCGTTTCGGTGAGGCTCACCACGGCCGCCTTGGCCGCGTTGTAGACGCCCATGTTGGGCGGCGCCAGCAGGCCGGCCATGCTGGCGGTGTTGACGATGTGGCCGCGGTACGAAGGGTCCCTGGCGGCGGCTTGCAGCATCATCGGCGTGAACAGGCGCACGCCGTGGATCACGCCCCAGAGGTCGACGCCGAGCACCCATTCCCAGTCGGCCACGGTGTTCTCCCACACCAGGCCGCCGGCGCCCACGCCCGCGTTGTTGAAGATGAAGTGCGGCGCACCGAAGCGCTGCTGCACATCCTTGGCGAGCTGCTCCATCTGCTGCGCATCGGCGACGTCGACCTTGCGCGCCAGCACCTGCGCACCGGCGGCTTCCATCTCGGCCTGCACGCGGTCGAGTGCGTCCTGCTGCACGTCGACCAGCACGAGACTCATGCCGCGCGCCGCGCCGATGCGCGCGCACTCGAGGCCGAAGCCGGAACCGGCGCCGGTGAGAACTGCGGTGGTGCCCTTGAAATCCTGAATCATTGCCCGTGTCCTTTTCGTCTCTTGAGGGAGACGCTATTGAAATACGGAAACCTGCACGATGCAGTCGCGAAGGTGCCCGTTGCGAGCGTCAGCCTTCGACTTTTCTCAACGCATAACCGACGCGCGGGAAGTGCACGTGCACGGTCCCGGCACGCGCGTCGGTGCGGCGCAGCGTGTAGTGGGTGCGGGTGGCGGCGATGAGTTCGCCTTCGGTGGGCTCGGGCCCGAAGCTCTCGCCCGCGACCGTGACGCGGGTCCCGAGCGGAATGCCGTGCTCGTCCTGGAAGGTGCTGTCGGACAAGAGGGTGTGCGGCGTCGAAGCGGCCGCGACCGCAATGGCCTGCGCGGCATCGAAGGTCTCCATCGTGCCGTGGCCGATCGCGGCCATGCGGTCCATCCAGTCGCCCACGGCCGGCGTGAACTGCAGGATGCCGGCCATCGAGGGCGTGCGCTTGCGCGTGAACCACAGCGGGTGGTAGCAGGCGAAATCGGCGACCGTCGGATAGGCGCCGAGCAGGTAGTCGGTGTCGTCCAGCATGTCGGACATGCGCCGCAGGTAGGACTTGTAGGCCGCCGCGGCATCGCCCGGGCGGTGCCGCACCATGTTCACGCTCATGGCCTTGCGGTCCTCGCCGAAGGCCTTGGCCAGTTCGGGCGGCGCCTTGCCGAACAGGTCGGCCGCGCCCTTGCCGCTGAAGCTGTAGGCCATCGAGGCCCAGAAGAGCGAGGTCTCGCCCCATTGGGCAACGACGCGCTCCAGGCCCTTGCCGGGCTCGGGATAGATCGAGGGCAGCGGCGAGATGTGCTCGAGCACGTCGCAGATCAGCGCGGTGTCGCAGTAGATGTCGGCGCCGATCTGCAGCACCGGCGTCTTGCGGTAGCCGCCCGTGAGCGCGAGCAGGTCGGGCTTGGGCAGGAGCTGCGGAATGATCACCGACTTCCAGGCCAGCTTCTTGTAGCCGAGGATCAGGCGCAGCTTCTCGGAAAAGGGCGAGGTCGCGTAGTGGTGGAGGATCAGGTCTGCCATGAGGGTCCTTTGGATGTCCGCGTCATTGGGGCCGCGCACGCGCGATGATGGAATCGAAATCGGTGCTGGCGCGGAGCGTGCCGAAGGCATGGCCCCAGTCGCCGCCCAGGCGCGATGCGCAAAAGGCGCCGACCACGGCCTGCGGCGCGGTCTGCACGAGCAGCGCGCCCTGCACCGCGAGCGCCACGTCCTGCGCGAGCCGGCGCGCCTCGGCTTCGGTGGCCATGGCCTCGATGCGCGCGGGCAGCGCATCGGCCAGGCTGTCGAGCGCCGCATCGACACCGCGCGCCGGCGCGAGTTCGTGCGCCAATGCCGCGACCGCATCGCCCTTGCGAAGCCCGCGCAGCAGGTCGAGCGCCATGATGTTGCCGGCGCCTTCCCAGATCGAGTTGAGCGGCATCTCACGGTAGACGCGCGCCATCACGCCTTCGCCGCCCTCCTCCACGTAGCCGTTGCCGCCGAGGCATTCCATCGCCTCCTGCGCGAAGTGGCTGCCGCGCTTGCAGATCCAGAACTTGGCCACCGGCGTCAGCAGGCGCGCCATCAGGCGCTCGTGCTCGTCCTGCTGGCGATCGAAGGCGCGCGCGAGGCGGATGGCCAGCGCGGTCGCTGCTTCGCTTTCGAGCGCGAGGTCGGCCAGCACGTTCTTCATCAGCGGCTGTTCGATGAGCGGCTTGCCGAAGGCCTGGCGCTGCGCTGTGTGATGCAGGGCCAGGCTCAAGGCCTGGCGCATCAGGCCGCTGGTGCCGAGTGCGCAGTCGAGCCGCGTCATCGTGCCCATCTCGAGGATCTGCGGAATGCCGCGGCCTTCTTCGCCGACCAGCCAGGCGCTCGCGCCATGGAACTCGACCTCGGAGCTGGCGTTGGCCTTGTTGCCGAGCTTGTCCTTCAGACGCTGGATGCGGATGCCGTTGCGCACGTCATCGCCCATCCAGTCGGGCAGCACGCGCGGCATGAAGAAGCACGACAGACCGGCCGGCGCCTGTGCGAGCACCAGGAAGGCATCGCACATCGGTGCCGAGAAGAACCACTTGTGGCCCGTGATCTCGTAGCGCTCGCCCCAATCATCACCGGCGACGCGAACCGCCCGCGTGGTGTTGGCGCGCACGTCCGAGCCGCCCTGCTTCTCGGTCATGCCCATGCCCATGGTCACGCCGGGCTTGTCGAGCGCGGACCTGAGCACCGGGTCGTACCAGAGGCTCGCGAGCTTCGGCCCCCAGTCGGCATAGATGGCCGCGTTGCCGCGCAGCGCGGGCGTCACGGCGTAGCTCATCGAGATCGGGCACAGCACCGAGGGCTCGAGCTCGGTGAAGAGCATGAAGCCGGCGGCGCGCTGGACGTGCGGGGATGCGGATTCCCCTGTCCACGGTGTGCCGTGCAGGCCGGCCCCCACCGCCGCCTTCATCAACGCGTGATAGCTCGGATGAAACTCCACCTCGTCGATGCGCCGGCCGAAGCGGTCGTGCGTGTGCAGCACCGGCGGGTTCGTGTTCGCGAGCCGCGCATGGGTCTGCATCTCGACCGAGCCGATCACGCCGCCCAGATGCGCGAGCGGCGCGAGCTGCAGCTGCGATGCGTTGAACTTCAGCGCATCGCGCAGCGGCCGGTTGGATTCGAACAGGTTGTAGCCGGCCAGCGGGGCCGGCTGGTTGAAGACCTCGTGCGTCGTGTTCATCGCCGGCCTCCTTGCACTTTGCCTAGATCAGTTTCACCAGTTGCTTGCCGAAGTTCTTGCCCTTGAGCAAACCGAGGAAGGCCTCGGGCGCCGACTCGATGCCCTGCGCGATCGACTCGCGCGGCCTGAGCTTTCCGGTGGCGACCAGCTGGCCCAGTTCGGCCAGCGCCTCGGGCCAGACTTCCATGTGCTCGCTGACGATGAAGCCTTCGAGCTTCATCCGGTTGATGAGGAACAGCGCCGGATTGGCCAGCGGCAGCGGCTGCCCGTCGTAGCCGGCGATCATGCCGCACAGCGCGACGCGCGCGAAGGCATTGGCGCGCAGCAGCACCGCGTCGAAGATGTAGCCCCCGACGTTCTCGAAGTAGCCATCGATGCCCTTCGGGCAGGCCTCCTTCAGCGCTGTGCTCATGCTCTTGACGTCGGGATGCTGCCGGTAGTCGATGCAGGCGTCGAAGCCCAGTTCGTCGGTCACGTACTTGCACTTGTCCGCACCGCCCGCGATGCCGACCACGCGGCAGCCGCGCGCCTTGGCCAGCGCGCCGAAGGCACTGCCGACCGCGCCGCTGGCGGCCGTGACGACCATCGTCTCGCCGGCCTTCGGGTTGATGATCTTCACCAGGCCGTACCAGGCCGTGACGCCGGGCATGCCGACCGCGCCGAGGTAGTACGAGAGCGGTACGTACGCGGTGTCGACCTTCCTCAAGGCGCCGGGCTGCGAGGCATCGACCACGCTGTACTCCTGCCAGCCGCCGAAGCCGACCACCTTGTCGCCGACGGCGTACTTGGGGTGCTTGCTCTCGACCACCTCGCCCGCCGTGCCGCCCTGCATCACCTGGCCCAGCGGCTGCGGCTGCGCGTAGCTCTTGGCGTCGTTCATGCGGCCGCGCATGTAGGGGTCGAGGCTCATGTAGTGGTGGCGCACCAGCACCTCGTTGTCTTTCAACGGCGGCGTCTCGGTGCTCACGAGCTTGAAATTGGAAGCGACGGCTTCGCCATCGGGGCGGTTGTCGAGCAGTTGTTGTCTGTTGATGGGCATGAAAGTCTCCTAATCTGTGGACGGCGGACGCATCGCGTTGGCGCTGCCGGGGCCGGTGGGAAGGCGCCGCTTCACGTACTTGAAGGTGCCGGTGGCATGGGCACAGACGCGCTCCTGCTCGTCGTAGATCTTCGCTTCGGTGAAGGCCAGCGTCGCGGTGCGGTGGATCAGCTTGCCGCGCGCATGCAGCGGGCCGACCGAGGGTTGCATGAAGCTGGTTTTCATCTCGATCGTGACCACGCCCATCTCCGGCGTCTGGCTGCGCGCGGCCGCGGCCATGGTGATGTCAAGCAGCGTCATGCAGGCGCCGCCGTGGGTCACGTCGAAGGTGTTGAGATGCTCGGGCTTCGCCGTGTAGCGGATCTCGGACTCGCCGCCCTCGAACTTCGTGAGCTCGAAGCCCAGATGCCGTGCAAACGGGATCTGGCTCGTGTAGGAGCGGACGTTGATGTCGTCCACCTCAAGCTCCGAGCACCACGCTCACGCCGCCGTCGATCGCCAGCCACTGGCCGGTGATGTGCTTGCCGGCATCGCTCGCGTACAGCAGCGTGATGCCCTTCAGGTCTTCGTCGTCGCCGAGGCGGCCCAGCGGCGCATGCGAGGCCATCTTCTCCTCGCCGATGGACTTGATCAGGCCCGCGGCCATCTTGGTCATGAAGAAGCCGGGGCAGATGGCGTTGACGTTGATGTTGTACTTGCCCCATTCGGCCGCCAGCGTGTGGGTGAAGCCGATCACGGCGCTCTTCGAGGTGTTGTAGGCCAGGGTCTGCATCTCGGGCGGGTTGCCGTTCAGGCCCGCGATGGAGGCGATGTTGATGATGCGGCCAGTCTTCTTCGGGATCATGTAGCCGCGCGCGATCTGCTGCGCGAGGATGAAGTAGCCGCGGACGTTGAGGTTCATCACCTTGTCCCAGGCCTCGACCGGGTGGTCTTCCGCCGGCGCGCCCCAACTCGCGCCCGCGTTGTTGACCAGGATGTCGACCGCGCCCAGGCGTTCCAGCGTCTCGTCGGCCAGGCGGCGCGTGTCCTCTTCCTTCGAGCAATCGGCCGCGATCCAGCGGGCGTCGATGCCCGCCGCCTGCAACTCGGCCGCGGCCTGCTCGAGGTCATCGGCCTTGCGCGAACTCAGCATGATCTTGGCGCCGGCCTCTCCGAGCGCATGGGCCATCTGCAGGCCGAGGCCGCGCGAGCCGCCGGTGACGAGCGCGGTCTTGCCGCTGAGGTCGAACAGTTTCTGGATGCTGCGTGCGGTCATGGGTGTCTCCGAGGGTTCAGGGGGTTTCGTAGTCGAGGACGCTGCGGGCTTCGCGCAGTGTGCCCAGCACCGCGGACACTTCGACGTGCTGCGGATGCTCCAGGTAGGACTGCAGCGCGGCCTTGTCGTCGAAGGCCGAGCACAGCACGACGTCGCAGTTGGCTTCGAGTCCCGGCGCACGCACCGCGACCTCGAACTGGCGCATGCCCGGCACCAGGCCGCGGCAACTGTCGAGCTTCTCCTTGAACAGCGCGGCCTTGGCCGGGTCCTTGAGCTTCCACATCACGATGTGCTTGATCATGGCATTGCCCGCCCGGCCGCCCGAAGGGCAATGAGCGCCCCCTCGGGGGGCAGCGAACGAAGTGAGCTTGGGGGCATGTCAGTCCTTCAGGCGGGAGCGAACGTAGATGAGGACCACGCCGACAATGGCCACGGCCACGCCTGGGACGGCCATGACCCAGCCGAGGGTCTCGTCCGATCGGCCGGTCGCGATGCCGAGGATCAGCATGAAGAGGCCACCGTAGATCAGGATCCAGATCCATTTCTCGAGCGTGGCGTGGGGTTTGACGGCCATCAGAAAGCCTCCTCGGGCAGGGCTGCGCAGGTCGGGTCGCGCCGTTCGACCACATTGAGCCAGGCACCGATCTTCGGCAGTTCGTAGTTGAAGAAATAGTCGGTCGCGCCGATACGCCCGGCCGTGGCCGGCAGCGCCTTCGACGCGTCGCGTTCGAGCGCGTGCTGCGCCACGTCGAGCCAGATCCAGGCCAGCACCGTATGGCCGAAGGCTTGCATGTAGGGCACGGCATTGGCCAGCGCCTCCTGCGGATTGCCGGTGGCCCAGGCTGCCTTGGTCGCGTTGCCGATGCGCTGCAGCGCTTCGGCCAGCGCCTTGGCATGCACGGCCAGCGAGGGCATGCGGGCCGCACGCGCGATGGTGTCGGTGATGCGCGCGGCCAAGAGCTGCAGGCCGCGGCCGTCTTCCATCAGCACCTTGCGGCCCAGCAGGTCGGCCGCCTGGATGCCGTGCGTGCCTTCGTGGATCATGTTCAGGCGGTTGTCGCGCCAGTACTGCTCCACCGGAAAGTCGCGCGTATAGCCGTAGCCGCCGTGCACCTGGATCGCGAGCGAGTTGGCCTCCAGGCACCATTCGCTGGGCCAGCTCTTGGCGATCGGCGTGAGCACCTCCAGCAGCAGGCGCGCGTCGTCGGCGGCCTGCGCGTCACCGGTCTTCTGCTCGTCGACCAGGCGCGCGCAATAGAGCTCGAGCGCCAGCGCGCCTTCGCAATACGCCTTCTGTGCGAGCAGCATGCGGCGCACGTCGGCATGCTCGATGATGCGCACCTGCGGATTGGCCGCGTCCTTGCCGGCCGGGCCTGCCGGCCGCCCTTGCGGCCGGTTCTTTGCATAGTCGAGCGATGCGTGGTAGCCGGCCATGCCCAGCATGGTCGCCGCGGTGCCGACACCGATGCGCGCCTCGTTCATCATGTGGAACATGCAGTGCAAGCCTTTGCCGGGCTCGCCGACGAGGTAACCCACCGCACCGGCCTTGCCACCAACGGGGAACTTGCCCTCGCCGAAGTTCAGGAGCGTGTTGGTGGTGCCGCGCCAGCCCAGCTTGTGGTTGAGGCCCGCGAGCGCGACGTCGTTGCGTTCGCCGGTGAGTTGCCCTTCGGCATCGACCATCTTCTTCGGCACGATGAAGAGCGAAATGCCACGCGTGCCCGGGATGAGCTTGCCCTTCTCGTCGGGGATCTTGGCCAGCACGATGTGCACGATGTTCTCGGTCAGCTCATGGTCGCCGGCCGAGATCCACATCTTGTTGCCGAAGAGCCGATAGCGGGGCCCGAGCGGATCGTCCCGGAAATCGGCGCCGTCGGGCACGGCACGCGTCGCCACGTCGCTGAGGCTGGAGCCGGCCTGCGGCTCCGACAGGCACATGGTGCCCGACCAGCGGCCTGCGAACTCGTTCTTCGCGAACACCGATTGCTGCATGGGCGTGCCGTGAACCATCAGCAGGTTGGCATTGCCGCTGGTCAGCATGCCGGAGCCGATGCTGACCGAGGCCATCGCGAAGAAGCTGTTGGCCGCCGCCTGCACGGTGTAGGGCAGTTGCATGCCGCCGATCTCGTAGTCCTGCGCGGCGCTCAGCATGCCGGATTCGGCAAAGGCCTTGTGCGCATCGTGCGTGGCCTGCGGCAGGATCACCTTGTCGCCGTCGAAGTGCGGCTCCTGGGTGTCGACGATGCGGTTGTTCGGCGCGTACTTCTCGCGCGCGATGCGCTCGCAGGTGTCGAGCACGGCATCGAAGGTTTCGCGCGAGTGGTCGGCGAAGCGCGCGCGCTCGTTGAGCGACTCGGCGTGGAGCCAGTCGTAGAGCAGGAAGTCGAGGGTGGGACGAAGGCTCATTTCGTGACTTTCAATTCGGAAACCGGGCGCGAAGGACGCTCTGCGCCCTTCACCTCCGGTCTTCAGTTCGGCCCTCGCAGCAGGCTCAGAGTACCTCGAATACGCCGGCTGCGCCCATGCCGCCGCCGATGCACATCGTGACGACCACCTTCTTGGCGCCGCGGCGCTTGCCTTCGATCAGCGCATGGCCGGTCAGGCGCTGGCCGCTCACGCCATACGGGTGGCCGACGGCGATGGCGCCCCCGTTCACGTTCAGGCGGTCGCCCGGGATGCCGAGCTTGTCGCGGCAGTAGATCACCTGCACCGCGAAGGCCTCGTTGAGCTCCCAGAGGTCGATGTCGCCGACCTTGAGGCCCAGGCGCTTCAGCACCTTCGGGATCGCGAACACCGGGCCGATGCCCATCTCGTCGGGCTCGCAGCCCGCGACCGCGAAGCCGAGGAAGCGGCCGAGCGGCTTCAGGCCCTTCTTCTCGGCGTACTTCTCGTCGACCACCACGCAGGCGCCGCCGCCGTCGGAGAACTGGCTGGCGTTGCCGGCCGAGATCACACCGCCCGGAATCGCCGGACGGATGCCGCTGATGCCTTCCTTGGTGGTGCCGGGGCGGATGCCTTCGTCGTTCTCTACCGTGACTTCCTTGGTACGCAGGCCCAGCACCGGGTCGGCCACGCCGGCCAGCACGGTGATCGGCGCGATCTCGGCCTTGAAGAGGCCGGCCTCGAGCGCGGCGGTGGCCTTCTGCTGGCTCGCCGCGCCGTACTCGTCCATGGCGTCGCGGCCGATGTCGTAGCGCTTGGCGACCTGCTCGGCGGTCTGCAGCATGTTCCAGTAGATCTCGGGCTTGTGCTTCACCAGCCAGGGGTCGGCCAGCATGTGCTTGTTCATCTCGTTCTGCACGCACGAAATGCTCTCGACGCCGCCGGCCACGTAGACCTCGCCCTCGCCCGCGATGATGCGCTGCGCCGCGGTCGCGATGGTCTGCAGGCCCGAGGAGCAGAAGCGGTTGATGGTCATGCCCGCGGTGGTGATCGGCAATCCGGCGCGCAGCGCGATCTGGCGCGCGATGTTGGCGCCGGTCGCGCCTTCGGGATTGGCGCAGCCCATGATCACGTCGTCGACTTCGGCAGGCTCGATGCCGGCGCGCGCCACCGCGTGCTGCACCGCATGGCCGCCGAGCGTGGCGCCGTGCGTCATGTTGAAGGCGCCCTTCCAGCTCTTGGCGAGCGGCGTGCGGGCGGTGGAGACGATGACGGCGCTGGTCATGGTGTGGTCCTTTGAAAAAGAGGGGTGATGCTTACTGGGGCTGCTGCACGGTGTTGCGCAACAGCTGGTGATAGAACTGGATCATCTCGACGTAGTTGGCGATCGAGATGCGCTCGTTGGTGCCGTGGAAGCGCGACAGATCTTCGCCCCGCGCGCGTACCGGCGAGAAGCGGTAGACCGCGTCGCTCACGATCGCGAAGTGGCGCGAATCGGTGGCGGCGATCATGAGGCCCGGCGCGACGATGGCATCGGGAAAGGTCTGGCGCACCGATTGCGCGATGGTCCGATAGCCCGCGCTGTCGGTGGGCGACACCGGCGAGGGCTCCGAGTTGCCAGGATACTGCTTGATCGTGATCGCATCGTTCGCGACGGTCTTGCGGATGTGCGCCTCCATCGAAGCCAGCGTGTCGCCCGGCAGCACGCGGAAGTTGACGGCCGCCTCGGCACGGCCCGGCAGCACGTTGTCCTTGTTGCCGGCGCGCACGATGGTCAGCGCGGTGGTGGTGCGCAGCATCGCATTGCTGCTCACGCCTTTCTCGAGCTGGCCCTGCACCACCGGGCCGAAGAGCCAGAGGTTGGAGAGCGCCACGCGGCCGAAGCCCTTCATCTCGGGCGCGAGCGTCGCGAACATCTCGCGCGCCACGCCGCCGATCGCGGCCGGCATCGGGTTCGCTTCGAGCTTTGCGAGCGCCGCGCTCATGCTGCCGATGGCCGTGCTGGATGGCGGCATCGACGAGTGGCCCGGCGGCGTATCGAGCGAGAGGAAGAAGGTGCCGTAGCCCTTCTCGGCCAGGCCGATCAGGGCGGCCGGCTGGTCGAGGCCCGCGAGCACGCCTTCGGTGACCAGCAGGCCCTCGTCGAGCACCCATTCGAGCCGGACGCCGCGCGACTTCAGCAGTTCCGCAATCGGCTTCGCGCCACGCAGGCCGCTGACCTCCTCGTCATCGCCCGCGACCAGATACACCGTCTGCCGCGGCTGGAAGCCGCTGGCCACCAGCATCTCGATGGCTTCCATCTGCGCCAGCAGGTTGCCCTTGTTGTCCCAGGTGCCGCGACCCCAGACGAAGCCGTCCTTGATCTGGCCGCTGAAGGGCTCGACCTCCCAGGCCTTCTCGGTGCCCGGCGCGATCGGCACCACGTCCTGGTGCGCCATCAGCGCAACCGGCCGGGCAGCGGGGTCGCTGCCGGTCCAGGTGTAGAGCAGCGCGTTGTCGCCGACGACTTCCTTCTTCAGCGTCGCATGCAGCTTGGGAAACTGCTGCGCCAGGTAGGCGTGAAGCTTCCTGAACTCCTCGCCGCTTTGCTGCGCGCCTTCGAAGCTCGACACGGTACGGATCGGGATCGCGCCCGAGAGCCGCTCGGCCGCCGCCTTGGCGTCGACCGCGACCTTCTGTACCGCCGGCACCTGCAACTGCCGCGAGGGCGTGCGCCAGGTGTTGCCCGCGATGACCACCGCCAGCACAAGCAGCGCCAGCAGCAGCACGAGCAACGTCCTTTTGATCACAGCCCGTCCTCGCCGTCGCTTCAGCTGAACTGCTTGCCTTCGGCCACCAGCTTCTGGATCAGCGGCGCGGGCTGCCAGAAGCCCGCGTCATCGCGCGGGTTCTTCGCAAAGCGCTTCATCGCCTCGGCCACGTTGTAGAGACCGACCTGGTTGGCATAGTGCATCGGGCCGCCGCGCCACACCGGGAAGCCGTAGCCGGTGAGGTAGACCATGTCGATGTCGCCCGACTTGGAGGCGATGCCGTCCTCGAGAATGTGCGCGCCTTCGTTCACGAGCGCATAGACCAGGCGCTGCACGATCTCTTCGTCGGAGATCTTGCGCGGCGTGATGCCTTCGTCCTTGCGGTGCTTTTCGATCAGGTCGAGCACGACCTGGCTCGGGATCGCATCGCGCTTGCCGGCCTGGTAGTCGTACCACCCTGCCCCGGTCTTCTGGCCGAAGCGGCCCAGCTCGCAAAGCTTGTCGGCCGTCTTGCTGTACTTCATGTCGGCTTGCTCGGTGGCGCGGCGCTTGCGGATCGCCCAGCCGATGTCGTTGCCCGCCAGGTCGCCCATGCGGAACGGGCCCATGGCGAAGCCGAACTTCTCGATGGCGCGGTCGACCTGCTGCGGCGTCGCGCCCTCGTCCAGCAGGAAGCCGGCCTGGCGCGAGTACTGCTCGATCATGCGGTTGCCGATGAAGCCGTCGCACACGCCGGAGACCACCGCGGTTTTCTTGATCTTCTTGGCGATCGCCATCACGGTGGCCAGTACGTCCTTGGCCGTCTCCTTGCCGCGCACCACTTCGAGCAGCTTCATCACGTTGGCCGGGCTGAAGAAGTGCATGCCGACCACGTCCTGCGGGCGCTTGGTGAAAGCGGCGATCTTGTCGACGTCGAGCGTCGAGGTGTTGGAAGCCAGGATGGCACCGGCCTTGGCGACGCGGTCCAGTTCCTTGAACACCTTCTCCTTGACGCCGAGCTCCTCGAACACGGCCTCGATGACGAGGTCGGCGTCCTTCAGGTCGTTGTAGTCGAGCGTGGTGGACAGCAGCGCCATCCGCTCCTCGTACTTCTCGGCCTTGAGCTTGCCCTTCTTGACCTGCGCTTCGTAGTTCTTGCGAATGGTGGCGATGCCGCGGTCGAGCGCCTCCTGCTTCATCTCGAGGATCTTGACCGGGATGCCCGCGTTCAGGAAGTTCATCGAGATGCCGCCGCCCATGGTGCCGGCGCCGATCACTCCGACCGACTTGACGGTGCGCTGCGACGTGTCTTCCGGCACGTCGGGAATGCGCGAAGCCGCGCGCTCGGCCATGAACAGGTGGCGCAGCGCCATCGATTCGGGCGTGAACATCAGCGCGGTGAAGAGGCGACGCTCTTCGGCCATGCCGTCGTCGAACTTCATCTGCGTGGCGGCCTGCACCGCATCCACGCACTTGAGCGGCGCCGGGTAGTTCTTCGACATGCCGCCGACCATGTTGCGCGCGAACTGGAAGTAGGCGTCGCCCTGCGGATGCTTGCACGGCAGCTTGCGCACCAGCGGCAGCTCGCCGCTCTTGCCGGCCACCGACTTGGCGAACTCGACCGCTTCCTCGAACAGCGATTCCGGCGAAGCGGCCAGCTTGTCGAACAGCTTCTGGCCGGGCAGCGAGGCGAGCAGCTCGCTCTTGACGGCCTCGCCGCTCACGATCATGTTGAGCGCGGTCTCCACGCCCAGCACGCGCGGCAGGCGCTGCGTGCCGCCGGCGCCGGGCAGCAGGCCCAGCTTGACCTCGGGCAGCGCGACGCTGGTGCCGGGTGCGGCCACGCGGTAGTGGCAGCCCAGGGCCAGCTCGAGGCCGCCGCCCATGCAGACCGAATGGATGGCCGCGACGATCGGCTTGGTCGATGCCTCGAGCGCGAGGATCACGCTCAGCAGATTGGGCTCCTGCAGCGCCTTGGGCGTGCCGAACTCCTTGATGTCGGCGCCGCCCGAGAAGGCCTTGCCCGCGCCGGTGATCACGATCGCCTTGACGGCCGCGTCGTCGAGCGCTTTCGAGAGGCCGTCGGTGATGCCGATGCGCGTCGAGAAACCGAGGCCATTGACCGGGGGGTTGGTCAGGGTGATCACGGCGACGTCGCCGAGCACTTTGTATTCAGCCGTCATGCTGCGTTCCTTTGGGATGGGGGAGGATCGAAAAAAGGGGCCTCGCGTTAAAAAGCACGAGTGTTCTTTTTTGTTTGAAATTCTAGGCGTTTCGCGTGACCCCGCAACCGGGTATCAGTCGCTGCCGAGACAAGTTGGCTGGCGGTCAGACCTCCAGCCACTCCTTGCGGGTCGCGGCATCGGCACGCAGGCTGTCCGGCGTGCCGTCGAACACGATGCTGCCATGGCCCATGACCAGCGCGCGATCGGAGATCTGCATCGCAATCGTCAGCTTCTGCTCGATCAGCAGCACCGAGATGCCCTTGTCCTTGAGCGTGCGCAGGTACTGGCCCACCAGCTCGACGATCTTGGGCGCGAGGCCCTCGGTCGGCTCGTCGATGATGATCAGGTCGGGGTCGCCCATCAGCGTGCGGCACAGCGTCAGCATCTGCTGCTCGCCGCCCGAGAGCACGCCGGCTTCGGTGTGCTGGCGCTCCTTGAGGCGCGGGAACATGCCGTACATGTCGTCGAACTGCCAGCGGCTGCCCTTCCCCTTGCCCTTCTGCCCGAGCAGCAGGTTCTGGTGTACCGTGAGCTTGGGGAAGATGTCGCGGTTCTCGGGCACGTAGCCGATGCCCATGTGCGCGATCTCGTAGGCCTTGCGGCGCAGGATGTCCTCTTCCTTCCAGTGCAGGCCGCCTTCGGCATGCACCAGGCCCATGATGGCCTTGGCCGTGGTCGAGCGGCCCGAGCCGTTGCGGCCCAGCAAGGCCACGATCTCGCCGGGACCGACCGCAAATGAAACGCCATGCAACACATGGCTCTTGCCGTAGTAGGCGTGGATGTCCTGGAGTTTGAGCATTTCTTCAGTGTCCTCCGCTCTGCGCGTCCGCGACCGAAGAGCCCAGGTACGCCTCCTGCACGCGCGCATTGGCGCGCACCGCCGCGGGCGTGTCGAAGGCGATCACCTCGCCGTAGACGACCACCGCGATCTTGTCGGCCAGGCCGAACACCACGCCCATGTCGTGTTCCACGGTGAGCAGGGTCTTGCCGATCGTCACCTGCTTGATCAGCGCGATGAAGTGCGCGGTCTCGGTCTTGCTCATGCCGGCCGTGGGCTCGTCGAGCAGGATCACGCTGGCGCCGCCGGCGATGGTGACGCCGATCTCCAGCGCCCGCTGTTCGGCATAGGTGAGGTTCACCGCATGCACGTCGCGCTTTCTTTCGAGTCCCACCTGGCGCAGCAACTCCTCGGTGCGCTCGTTCGCATCGTCGAGCTTCGAGAGGAAGCGCAGGAAGGTGTAGCGGTAGCCCAGGCTCCACAGCACGCCGCAGCGCAGGTTCTCGAACACGCTGAGCTTGGGGAAGATGTTGGTGATCTGGAAGCTGCGCGAAAGGCCGCGGCGGTTGATCTCGTAGGGCCTGTGGCCGTCGATGCGCTGGCCATGCAGCAGCACCTCGCCGCTGGTCGGCTCGAGCCGGCCGCTGATGAGGTTGAAGAGCGTGGACTTGCCGGCGCCGTTGGGCCCGATGATCGCGATGCGCTCGCCGGCTTCTACCGCCAGGTCGACGCCACGGATGATCTCGGTCTTGCCGAAGTTCTTGCGCAAGGCCTTCAATTCGAGTGCGTGGGTCATGCGAGCTCCCTCCGCTTGATCTCGGCCTCGATCTCTTCCTGGATATGGCCCCAGACCTTCACGAAGCGGCGTCGCACCCATTCCACCAGCAACACACCCACGGCAAGCACGACGCCGGCCCCGATCCAGCTGGCCGCGCTGGAGACGTCGAGCTCCACGCCCATGAAGTTGAGCTTCGGGCCCAGCGCCATGTTGAGCTGCACGTGATAGATCATCTCGACCAGCGCCGCCGCGCCGACCACCATCACGGCCCCGGTCAGGATCAGGCCGCCGTAGAGACCCCACAGGCGCTTGAACTTGCCGAACTTGGCAACGCGCAGGTTCATCATGATCAGGCTGGCGATGCCGCCCGGCGCGAACATCACCATGAACAGGAACACCAGCCCCAGGTACAGCAGCCAGGCCTTGGTGAGCTCCGACAGCAGCACCGACGCCAGTACCAGCAACACGGCGCCGATGATCGGGCCGAAGAAGAAGGTGGCTCCGCCCAGGAAGGTGAACAGGAGGTAGCCGCCCGAGCGGATCGTGCTCAGGCTGTCGGATGCGTTGACGATCTCGAAATTGATGGCCGCCAGCGCGCCGCCGATGCCGGCGAAGAAACCGGCAATGATGAAGGCCAGGTAGCGCACCCATTGGGTGTCGTAGCCGATGAACTCGACGCGCTCGGGGTTGTCGCGCACCGCGTTGAGCATGCGGCCCAGCGGCGTGCCGGTGAACGCGAACATGAGCGCCGTCGAGACGAAGCAGTACGCCGCGATCAGGTAGTACACCTGGATCTGCGGCCCGAAGCTCAAGCCGAGGAAAGGCGAGCCGTAGACCCGGTTGGTCGTGACGCCACCCTCGCCGCCGAAGAAGCCCGGAAACATCAGCGACATGGCCGCGACCAACTCGCCGATGCCCAGCGTGATCATCGCGAAGGTGGTGCCGGACTTCTTGGTGGTCACATAGCCCAGCAGGATCGCGAACAGCACGCCCGCCACGCCGCCGACCAGCGGAATCGTCACCAGCGGCAGCGGCATGGCCCCCTTGGTGGCGAGATTCATCGCGTGCACCGCGACGAAGGCGCCCAGCCCCGTGTAGACGGCGTGGCCGAAGCTCAGCATGCCGCCCTGCCCGAGCAGGATGTTGTAGCTCAGGCAGATGATGATGAGATAGCCGATCTGCGACAGCATGGTGAGCGCCAGGCTGCTGCGAAACACCAGCGGCGCGATGATCAGGCTCAGGGCGAAGAGCGTCCAGATCAGCACGCGCCCGATGTTCCAGGGCTTGAAGCGGTAGTAGGCGGTCTTCCGCGTACCGGCGCCGGACACCGGCGTGTCGTCGGCACGCGCCGCGGAAGTGCTTGCATGGGTCGTCATGTTTTCAGCCCTCCCGCTTGCCGAGCAGCCCCTTGGGCCGGAAGATCAGGATCAGCACCAGGAACAGGTACGGCAGGATCGGAGCGATTTGCGCGACGCTGAGCTGAAGCAGTTCGTACCCGAAGGTGCTGGGGGTCACGGTGACGCCCACGGCCTGCAGCCCGGACGCCAAGGACTCGTCGATGGCCACGGCGAAGGTCTGCAATACGCCGATCAGGAGCGATGCGAGGAAGGCCCCAGCCAATGAGCCCATCCCGCCGACCACCACCACCACGAACACGATCGACCCGACCGCCCCGGCCATGGCAGGCTCGGTGACGTAGGTGTTCCCGCCGATCACGCCGGCCAGCGCAGCCAGCGCCGCGCCTCCGCCGAACACGAGCATGAACACCCGCGGCACATTGTGGCCCAGCGCTTCCACCGTCTCCGGATGCGTGAGCGCAGCCTGGATCACCAGGCCGATGCGGGTGCGGGTCAGCAAGAGCCAGACCGACAGCAGCATCAGCAGCGCGAGCAGCATGATGAAGGATCTCGACTTGGGAAACTGCGTCCCGAACAGGGTGAACAGCGGCCCCTGCAGTTGCTCCGGCAGCCCGTACGGCACCGTCGCACGACCCCAGACCAGCTGCACCAGCTCGAGGATCAGGTAGGACAGACCGAAAGTCACCAGCAACTCGGGCACGTGGCCGAACTTGTGAACGCGCCGCAGGCTGTAGCGCTCGAAGAGCGCGCCCAGCACGCCGACCAGCAGGGGCGCGACGACCAGGGCGGTCCAGAAGCCCAGCACACCCGAGATGGTGTAGGCGAAATAAGCACCCAGCATGTAGAAGCTGGTGTGCGCGAAGTTGAGCACGCCCATCATGCTGAAGATCAGCGTCAGGCCCGAGCTCAGCATGAACAGCAGCAGCCCGTAGCTGAGGCCGTTCAGCAAGGATATGGCGAAGAATTCCACGGTGTCGTCGTCGTCGTTGCAGCCGCGAGGGGCGAAGTCAAAAAAAGCGCCGGTGAGCGACTTCCATCACCCACCGGCGTTTCGCTGGTGTGCCGGTATTACGGTGCCGGCCGCTTCATCTCGCAAGACGTCGGCGTGCTTGCGATGTAGGGCTCGAGGTATTTCACCGGCGCGAAGGTGTAGCCGGTGTTCTCCACGCTGTACTTGTACTTGGCATCGACCTTCTGCCACTTGGAGATCCAGAGTCCCTGCTGCAGCTGGTGGTCGGTCTTGCGCATCTCGGTTTCGCCGTTGAAGCCCTTGAACTTCAATCCTTCCATCGCCCCGGCGACCTTCATGGGGTCGGTGGACTTGGCCTTGGCTATGCCCTCGCCCATCATCAGGATCGCGTTGTAGATCGAGAAGGTGTAGAAGTCGTCGCCGAACTTGGTCTTGAACTCGCTCATCAAGGTGCCCAGCTCGCCGGTGTAGTTCGAGTGGTTGTAGGCGATCTGGTAGACCTCTAGTTCGCCGCCCGAAGCCAGTGCGGTCGGCGTGCCGGACACGCCGGCGTAGTAGGCGTAGATCGGCAGCTTCAGGCCCGAATCGTTCAGCGCCTTGATCAGCAGGGTCATGTCCTGCCCCCAGTTGCCGGTGACGATCGTGTCGGCGCCCGACTGCTTGATCTTGGCCACGTAGGGTGCGAAGTCCTTGACCTGGCCGAGCGGGTGCAGATCGTCGCCCACGATCTTGGCGTCGGGCCGGTTGCGCGCCATGCCTTCCTTGAAGTACTTCGAGACCTGCTGGCCATGGGAGTAGTTCTGGTTGATCAGGTAGACCTTCGAGATCTTGGGCTGATCCTTCATGAAGGAGGTGAGCGCGGCCATCTTCATCGACGTGTCGGCGTCGAGCCGGAAATGCGCAAAGCTGCACTTCTCGTTCGTGAGCACCGGGTCGACCGCGGCATAGTTCAGGTAGATGATCTCCTTGCCGGGATTGCGCTCGTTGTGCTTGGCGACGGCATCAGCGAGCGGCACGGCGACATTCGAGCCGTTGCCCTGCGTGACGTAGCGAAAGCCCTGGTCGCTGGCTGCCTTCAGGAGGTTCAGCGCTTCCTGCGGCGAACTCTTGCTGTCCATGCCGATGACCTCGAACTTGACGCCCGCCGCGTTCTTGGCGCCGCTGAGCTTCTCCGCGACCAGCTGCCAGCTCTTGAGCTGGTTCTGGCCGACGTTGGCGAACGGGCCCGAGAGCCCTTCGATCATCGCGATGCGGACGGTCTCGCCCTTCTGGGCAAGGGCGCCGGTGGCGGTGGCGGCGAGGATGGCCGCGCTGGCGATCTTCAGAGCGTATTTCATTCGATGTCTCCTGTTCTGTGCTGCAATGCGCAACGAGATTACAAGTCTTTCTGACCCCGCCCGTCAGGGAATGCCCGTAAGCGTTCCGCGGCGGGGGCGGTTTCTATCACTCATGCGACAGGACGCACTGCGCTGGTGCTACCCGCCGGTAGGATCGACGCCTTTTCAGCACCCGGGCAGCTTGTAGTCGCGCAGCTGCTCGCGCAGGCGCGTCTTCAGGATCTTGCCGGTCGCGCCGATCGGAATGGCGTCGACGAAAACCACGTCGTCGGGAACCTGCCACTTTGCCGTCTTGCCGCCGTAGAAGGCCAAGAGCTCGTCGCGCGTGAGTTCGGCGCCCGGCTTCTTCACCACGATCACGATCGGGCGCTCGTCCCATTTCGGGTGGGCCACGCCGATGCACGCCGCCATCGCGACCGCCGGATGGGCCACGGCGATGTTCTCGATGTCGATCGAACTGATCCACTCGCCGCCGGACTTGATCACGTCCTTGCTGCGGTCGGTGATCTGAAGGAAGCCGTCGGCATCGATGGTCGCCACGTCGCCGGTAGGGAACCAGCCGCGCCCCTGCTGGTCGGGCACCAGCGGGTCGCCGCCCTCGCCCTTGAAATACTCCTTGACCACCCACGGCCCCTTGACCAGCAGATCGCCGGAGGTCTTGCCGTCCCAGGGCAGATCCTTGCCGTCGCCGTCGACGATCTTCATGTCGACGCCGAAGATGGCGCGGCCCTGCTTCATGCGGATGGCCGTCTGCTGCTCGGGCGACTGCGTGAGGTGCTTGTTCTTCAGCGTGCACAAGGTGCCCAGCGGCGACATCTCGGTCATGCCCCAGGCATGTAGCACCTCGACGCCGTACTGCTGCTGGAAGGCGTTGATCATGGCCGGCGGGCAGGCCGAGCCGCCGATCACGGTACGCTTGAGCGTCGAGAACTTGAGGCCGTTGACCTGCATATGGCCCAGCATCATCTGCCAGACGGTCGGCACACCGCCGGCAAAACTCACCTTCTCGGATTCGATCAGCTCGAACACAGACTTGCCGTCGAGCGCGGGGCCGGGAAACACCAGCTTGGCGCCGACCAGCGCGGCCGAGTACGGAATGCCCCAGGCGTTGACGTGGAACATCGGCACCACCGGCAGCACCGAATCGCGCGCCGAGATCGCCATCACGTCCGGCAAGGCGGCCGCATAAGCATGCAGCATCGTGGAGCGGTGGCTGTAGAGCGCGGCCTTCGGATTGCCGGTGGTGCCGCTCGTGTAGCACATGCTCGAGGCCGAGTTCTCGTCGAAGCTGGGCCAGGCATAGGTGTCGGAATGAGGCGCGATCCAGGCCTCGTAACTCACCAGGTTGGGGATGCCGCTGTCGGCCGGAAGCTTGTCGGCATCACATAGCGCAATCCACTTTCTGATGGTGGTGCACTTGGCATGCACGGCCTGGATCAGCGGCAGGAAAGTGAGATCGAAGCACAGGACCTGGTCTTCGGCATGGTTCGCGATCCAGGCGATCTGGTCGGGATGCAGGCGCGGATTGATGGTGTGCAGCACGCGGCCGCTGCCGCTCACGCCGTAGTAGAGCTCCAGGTGGCGGTAGCCGTTCCAGGCCAGCGTGGCGATGCGGTCGGAAAAGAGCAGTTGCTCGAGGTCCAGCGCGTTGGCGACCCGGCGCGCGCGCGCAGCGATCTGGCGCCAGGTGCTGCGGTGGATGTCGCCTTCGACGCGCCGCGAGACGATCTCGGCGTCGCCGTTGTGGCGCTCGGCGAACTCGATCAGCGACGAGATCAGCAACGGTTGGTCCTGCATCAAACCCAGCATCTGTAAGCTCCTATTCAAATAGAGTTCGAAAATTTCGCGGGCTTTGGTGTCCGCCTGATTCGAGATTCATTCAATCTTCGGCCCATCACACAATGACAGAAACCCGCAGTGCGAGACCCGGCAAGGCCGGGCATCCGAGCCCGAACACCGAAGCGCCTGCTGCCGAACCCAAGCGCGTGAAAAGCACCAAGGGAGAGCAGTCGAAAAAGCTGCTGCTGGATGCGGCGCTGGTGTCGATCGCCAAGCAAGGCATCTACTCGATCACGCATCGCTCCATCGCCGCGGAAGCCGGCGTCCCCAAGTCGCTCACCACCTACTTCTTCTCGAGCCTGCCGGACCTGCTGGAGCAGGCTTTCATCCATTTCACCGTTCTGGCGGCCGACGACAACGTCAAGCACCTGGAAGAGCTCGACGCGCTGATGGCCAGCCGCACGACGACCTGGCCCCTGTCGCCGGGCGCGCGCCGCACGCTGCACAAGCTGCTGTCGCAGCGGCTCGCCGAGTTCATTCTTCGCCAGGCGACCGAGCACCCGGTGGGCGTGGCGGTCGAGCTGAACTTCCTCTACGTCTATCGTTCGGACAAGCCGATCAGGCAGCACATCGAAGCCTATCGGGGCATGCTCTTGAACCGGCTGGCCAACCTGATCCGGCGTTTCTCCGGTCGCAACGCCGCGATCGATGCTTCGCTCATGCTCGGCATGATTCACCAGCTGCTCTTCAAGTCCACGATCACGCCCCAGGAGATCGACCGCGAGCGCGTTCATGCCGAAGTCTCGCGGATGATGGCCTTCATCCTGCTTTGACCAGGCGTCATCATCGTCTTGTCTCCAATAGGTGCTTTTCGCTGGTGGCCGCTTCCGGACACGGCGGCACTTTAGTTTCAATCAGGACACTTGTCCAGCAATTTCCGGCACCCACGCGATGGCCCCTGCAGCCAGGGGTTTAGGCGGGTACGGGACAATCCGCACATGAGCATGCTTGCAGACGAGGCGGACATCGTCGACCTGGGCCTCGACTGGACCCCGGGCTTTTCCGCACTGGGCCCTGCCTTCTTCACCGAGCTCCGCCCCACTCCGCTGCCCGAACCCTATTGGGTCGGCCGCAGCACCGCGCTGGCGCGCGAACTCGGACTGGACGAAGCCTGGCTGCGTTCGGCCGAAGGCCTGGCCGCCTTCACCGGCAATGTGCCGGTCGCCGGCACGCGCCCCTACGCCAGCGTCTACAGCGGCCACCAGTTCGGCGTCTGGGCCGGCCAGCTGGGCGACGGCCGCGCCATCATGCTGGGTGAAACCGAGCGCGGCTTCGAGTTGCAGCTCAAGGGTTCGGGGCGCACGCCCTACTCGCGCATGGGCGACGGCCGCGCCGTGCTGCGATCGAGCATCCGCGAATTCCTTTGCAGTGAAGCGATGCATGCGCTAGGAATCCCGAGCACGCGCGCGCTGTGCGTGACGGGTTCGGATGCGCGCGTGCGCCGCGAGGAGCTCGAAACCGCCGCCGTCGTGACGCGCGCGTCGCCGAGCTTCATTCGCTTCGGCCACTTCGAGCATTTCGCGGCCAACCAGCGCGACGAGGAACTGCGCGCGTTGGCCGACTACGTCATCGACCGCTACTACCCCGCCTGCCGCACGACCGATCACTTCAACGGCAACGCCTATGCGGCCCTGCTCGAAGCGGTGAGCGAGCGCACGGCGGCGCTCCTGGCCCAGTGGCAGGCGGTCGGCTTCTGCCATGGCGTGATGAACACCGACAACCTGAGCATCCTCGGGCTCACCATCGATTACGGACCTTTCCAGTTCCTCGACGGCTTCGATCCGCGCCACATCTGCAACCACAGCGACACTGCCGGGCGCTATGCCTTCAACCAGCAGCCCAATGTCGCGTACTGGAACCTGTTCTGCCTGGCCCAGGCGCTGCTGCCGCTGATCGGCGACCAGGAGATCGCGGTCGCCGCCCTGGAGTCGTACAAGACGGTGTTCCCGGACGCGTTCGAGGCGCGCATGCGGGCCAAGCTCGGCCTGATGGACGCCGCGCCGGCCGACCGCGCGCTGATCGAAGGCGTGCTCAAGCTGCTGGCACAGGAGAAAGTCGACTACACCATCTTCTGGCGCCGCCTGTCCGATCACATGGCCGGCGGCAGCCCCGAGGCGGTGCGCGACCTGTTCCTCGATCGCGCCGGTTTCGACACCTGGCTGCTATCCTTTGCAGAGCGCCATGCGCAGACGCCGGCGGCGCAGGCCGCCGACCTGATGCGCAAGAGCAATCCCAAGTTCGTGCTGCGGAACCACCTGGGCCAGCAGGCGATCGAATCGGCGCAGCAAAAAGACTTCTCGGGCGTCGCCACCTTGCTGAAGCTGCTCGAAACCCCATTTGAAGACCATGCCGGCCACGAGGCCTATGCCGGCTTCCCGCCCGACTGGGCTTCCACGATCGAAATCAGCTGCTCATCATGACCACACCCATTCAGAAAACCGAAGCCGAATGGAAAGCCATCCTGGCCGAAAAAGGCGCCGAGCGCGGCGCCTTCGAGGTGACACGCCACGCCGCCACCGAGCGCCCGTTCACCGGAAAGTACGAGGCGCACTGGGCAGACGGCAGTTACCACTGCATCTGCTGCGGCGCCAAGCTATTCGAATCCGCCACCAAGTTCGACGCCGGCTGCGGCTGGCCCAGCTTCTCTCAGGAAGCGGTGCCGGGCGCCATCAAGAACATCGTCGACCGTTCGCACGGCATGGTTCGCACCGAAAATGTGTGCGCCAATTGCGGCGCCCACCTGGGCCACGTGTTTCCCGACGGCCCCACCGAAACCGGCCTGCGCTACTGCATGAACTCGGCCTCGCTGGACTTCCACAAGCGCGACGCGTGACGCAGACGAAACAACATGAAACTGCTTCTCGATTTCTTCCCGATCCTGCTGTTCTTCGGCGCGTTCAAGCTCTACGACATCTACACCGCCACCGGCGTGCTGATGGCGGCCACCGTGCTGCAGACGGGCATCGTCTGGTTCAACGAGCGCCGCCTGGCGCCGATGCAGAAGGCCACGCTGGTGCTGATCCTGCTGTTCGGCTCGCTCACGCTGCTCCTGCACGACGACCGCTTCATCAAGTGGAAGCCGACGGTGCTCTACGGCGCGATGGCCCTGGCGCTGGCCGTCGCGCTGTGGATCTTCAAGAAGAACTTTCTCAAGATGCTGCTCGGCGCGCAGCTGGAACTGCCGACGCAGATCTGGGGCCGGCTCAACATCGCATGGATCGCCTACTGCGTGTTCATGGCCGCGATCAACGGCTATGTGGCCGCGTCTTTCAGCACCGAGGCCTGGGTCAATTTCAAGCTCTGGGGCTATGCCTTCCCGATCGTTTTCCTGGTGGCGCAAGGGCTCTACATCTCGCCCTACCTCAAGTCCGACAAGCCTGCGGCATGAGCCTTCCGACCTCTGCGGACCTCGAGGCCCGCCTGCGTAACACCTTGCAACCCACGCTGCTCGAGGTGATCGACGAAAGCGCCGCGCATGCCGGCCATGCGGGTGCCGGCGCCGAAGGCTACGGCACCCATTTCCGCGTGCGCATCGCCTCGCCCCTCTTCGCCGGAAAAGCCCGCGTGGCGCGCCATCGGCTTGTGTATGATGCGCTGCAAGTTTTCATCGCACAGGGCCTTCACGCCATCGCCATCGAGACGCTTTGAAGCGCTTTGATTCCCGCCCGCCAGGGCGGCAAAAGTACCCTCCCCTTATGAAGAAACAACTCCTGCAGGCCGTCGCAGCCGCTGCCCTTCTGGGCGCCATTCCCGCCGCATTCGCCCAGAACGCGGCCATCGTCAACGGCAAGCCGGTGCCCAAGGCGCGCATGGACGTGCTGGCCCAGCAACTCGCGGCCGCCGGCCGTCCGGTCACGCCGGAAATGCAGGGCCAGCTGCGCGAAGAAGTGGTGGCCCGCGAGATCTTCATGCAGGAAGCGCAGAAGCAGGGCCTGGACGCCACCGACGACTACAAGAACCAGCTCGAACTCGCGCGCCAGGCCATCCTGATCCGCCAGCTGTTCGAAAACTATCGCAAGACCAACGCGGTGTCGGACGCCGACGTGCAGGCCGAGTACGACAAGTTCGTCGCGGCCAACGGCGGCAAGGAATACAAGGCCCGCCACATCCTGGTCGAGAAGGAAGAGCAGGCGCAGAAGATCCTGGCCGACCTCAAGAAGGGCCAGAAGTTCGAGGACATCGCCAAAAAGCAGAGCAAGGACCCGGGATCGGGCGCCAACGGCGGCGACCTCGACTGGGCCGCGCCGGCGAGCTTCGTGCCCGAGTTCTCGGAAGCGATGATCAAGCTCAAGAAGGGCGAGACGACTTCGGCCCCGGTCAAGTCGCAGTTCGGCTATCACATCATCCGTGTCGACGACATCCGCCAGGCCCAGCTGCCGAAGATCGAAGAGGTCAAGCCGCAGATCGTGCAGCAGCTGCAGCAGCAGCGTTTGCAGAAGTACCAGGAAGAACTGCGCGCCAAGGCAAAGGTCGAGTAACACCGGCCTGCGTGCTCCAACGAAAAAGCGGCCCGCGGGCCGCTTTTTTCATGGCGTCGGCGTCCTCAGCCAACCCATTTACGGGCATTGCGCCAGATGCGCATCCAGGGGCTCAGCGCACTCTTGTCACCCGAAGTCCAGCTCATCTGGATGTTGCGGAACACGCGTTCCGGATGCGGCATCAGCGCGGTGAAGCGGCCGTCGGCGGTGGTCACCGAGGTCAGCCCGCCGGCGCTGCCGTTGGGATTGAAGGGGTAGCGCTCGGTCGGCTGGCCGTGGTTGTCGACGAAGCGCATCGCGGCGATGGCGCGGGCGGCATCGCCGCGATGCTTGAAGTTGGCATAGCCCTCGCCATGCGCGACCGCGATCGGCAGCCGGCTGCCGGCCATGCCGGCGAAGAACAGGCTCGGCGATTCGAGCACCTCGACCATCGACAAGCGCGCCTCGAAACGCTCGCTCTGGTTGGTGGTGAAGCGCGGCCAGGCTTCCGCGCCCGGGATGATGTCGGCCAACTCGGCGAACATCTGGCAGCCGTTGCACACGCCGAGGCCGAAAGTATCGCCGCGCCCGAAGAAGTTCTTGAACTGCTCGGCCAGCTTCGGGTTGAAGGTGATGCTGCGCGCCCAGCCGATGCCTGCCCCCAGCGTGTCGCCGTAGCTGAAGCCGCCGCAGGCCACCACGCCCTTGAAGTCGGCCAGGTCTGCCCTGCCCGCCTGCAGGTCGGTCATGTGGACGTCGAAGGACTCGAAGCCGGCCTCGTTGAAGGCGTAGGCCATCTCGACATGCGAGTTGACGCCCTGCTCGCGCAGGATCGCGACCCTGGGACGCGCCAGGTTCAGGAAGGGCGCGGCCACGTTCTCTTCGGCGCCCGGCGCCAGCAGCACATGGGCGCCCGGGTCCTGCGGCTCGCCGGCGGCCGCATGCTCGGCATCGGCGCAGGCCGGGTTGTCGCGCTCGCGGCAGATCTTCCAGCTGACGGCGTCCCACACCTGGTGCAGGTCGTGCAGGCTGGCGCTGAAGACGGCCTTGGCATCGCGCCAGACCTCGAGCTTGCCCTTGCCCGCGTCCATGGTCGAAGCGGCGGGTCGGGTCTTGCCGACGAAGTGGCTGTGGGCGCTGAGGCCGTGCGCACGCAAGGTCTGCATGACCTCGTTGCGCTCGGCGGTGCGCACCTGCAGCAGCATGCCGAGCTCTTCGTTGAAGAGCGCCTTGAGCGTGAGCTCTTCGCGCCGCGCGCTGACCTGGCCGGCCCAGTTCTTGGCATCACCGTACTCGGCACGGCTGTCGCTGATGCCGTCGCCCTCGGTCACAAGCAGGTCGACGTTGAGCGCCACACCCACATGGCCGGCAAAGGCCATCTCGCAGGCCGCGGCGAACAGGCCGCCGTCGCTGCGGTCGTGCATCGCGAGGATCTTGCCCTCGGCGCGCAGCGCGTTCACGGCCGCCACCAGCTTGACCAGGTCTTGCGGATCGTCGAGATCGGGCACCGTGTCGCCGCTCTGCGCCAGCGTCTGCGCCAGGATGCTGCCGGCCATGCGCTGCTTGCCGCGGCCGAGGTCGATCAAGACCAGCGTGGTGTCGGGCTCGGTGGCGTCGAGCTGCGGCGTGAGCGTGCCGCGCATGTCGGCCAGCGTGGCGAAGGCGCTCACGATCAGGCTCACCGGCGAAGTCACCTTTTTCGGCACACCGTCGTCCTGCCACTGGGTGCGCATCGACAGCGAATCCTTGCCGACCGGGATCGAGACGCCGAGCGCCGGGCACAGTTCGAGGCCCACCGCCTTGACGGTTTCGTACAGCGCCACATCCTCCCCGGGCTCGCCGCAGGCCGCCATCCAGTTGGCGGAAAGCTTGACGCGCGACAGCTCGATCGGCGCGGCCAGCAGGTTCGTAATGGCCTCCCCGACCGCCATGCGGCCCGAGGCCGGCGCGTCGATGGCCGCGAGCGGCGTGCGCTCGCCCATGCTCATGGCCTCGCCGGCGAAGCCCTGGTAATCGGCCAGGGTCACGGCGCAGTCGGCCACCGGCACCTGCCAGGGGCCGACCATCTGGTCGCGGTGGCTCAGGCCGCCGACGGTGCGGTCGCCGATGGTGACGAGGAAGCGCTTCGAAGCCACCGTGGGGTGCGACAACACATCGATGGCGGCCTTCTGCAGCTCGACACCGTTGAGGTCGAGCGGTTTGAAGCGGCGCGCGACCGACTTGACGTCGCGCAGCATCTTGGGCGGCTTGCCCAGAAGCACGTCCATGGGCATGTCGACGGGTTGCGCCTCGACGGATTCGTCGGCGACCAGCAGCTGCCTTTCTTCCGTCGCCACACCCACCACCGCGAAGGGGCAGCGCTCCCGTTCGCAGAACGCGCGGAACTGCGCGAGCGATTCCGGTGCGATTGCCAGCACATAGCGCTCCTGGCTCTCGTTACACCAGATTTCCTTGGGCGCCATGCCCGACTCCTCGAGCGGCACCGCATGCAGGTCGAAGCGCGCGCCGCGGCCCGCATCGTTGGTGAGCTCGGGGAAGGCATTGCTCAGGCCGCCCGCGCCCACATCATGGATCGCGAGGATCGGGTTCGCGGCGCCCTGCTGCCAGCAATGGTTGATGACTTCCTGCGCGCGGCGTTCGATCTCCGGGTTGCCGCGCTGCACCGAGTCGAAGTCCAGCTCGGCCGCGTTGGCGCCGGTAGCCATCGAACTCGCCGCGCTGCCGCCCATGCCGATGCGCATGCCGGGGCCGCCGAGCTGGATCAGCAGCGAGCCCGCGGGGAACGGGATCTTCTTCGTCTGCGTCGCGTCGATGCTGCCGAGGCCGCCCGCGATCATGATCGGCTTGTGGTAGCCGCGCTGCACGGTGTCAGCGTCGCTCTCGATCGCCTGCTCGTACTCGCGGAAGTAGCCCAGGAGGTTGGGTCGGCCGAACTCGTTGTTGAAGGCGGCGCCGCCCAGCGGGCCCTCGGTCATGATCTGCAGCGGGCTTGCGATGTGCGCCGGCTTGCCGTAGCTGCCCTCTTCGGGCCAGAGCTTCGACACCGTGAAGCCGGTCAGCCCGGCCTTGGGCTTGGAGCCGCGGCCTGTCGCGCCCTCGTCGCGGATCTCGCCGCCGGCGCCGGTCGAGGCGCCCGGAAAGGGCGAGATCGCGGTCGGATGGTTGTGCGTCTCGACCTTCATCAACACGTGGCTCTGGGCGCTTTGCTTCTGATAGCTGCCCGAGGCCGAGCCGGCGACGAAGCGCTCGACCTGCGTGCCTTCCATGATCGACGCGTTGTCGGCGTAAGCCACCACCGTGTGCTGCGGGTTCTGGCGCTCGGTGTGGCGAATCATCGAGAACAGGCTCTGCGGCTGCGCCACGCCGTCGACGATGAAGTCGGCATTGAAGATCTTGTGGCGACAGTGCTCGCTGTTGGCCTGCGCGAACATCATGAGTTCGACGTCGCTCGGATTGCGGCCGAGCCGGGTGAAGGCCTCGACCAGGTAATCGATCTCGTCCTCGGCCAGCGCGAGGCCGAACTGCGTGTTGGCCGCGACGAGCGCGGCGCGGCCGCCCGCCTGCACGTCGACGTGCGCCATCGGCTGGGCTGGCAGCTCGGCGAACAGGCTGGCGGCCTGGTCGAGCTCGGCCAGCACCGATTCGGTCATTCGGTCGTGCAGAAGTGCGGCAACCGCGGCGAGCTTGTCGCCTTCCAGCGTGGGTGCCTTGCCCAGCAGCGGCGCCTTCAGCGCCAGGTGGTACTGGGTCACGCGCTCGACCCGACGCAGCGCCAGGCCGCAGTTGTGGGCGATGTCGGTCGCCTTGGAGGCCCAGGGCGACACGGTGCCCAGGCGCGGCGTGACGACGACGCTCGGCCCGGCCTTGGGAGGCGCCACGAAGGGCTCGCCATAGCCCAGCAGCGCGGCGAAGCGGTCGCGCTCGGCGTGTTCGAGTGCCGCATCCGTCACGACCAGGTGCACGAAACGGGCGGAAATGCCTTCGATTCGCGGCTCGACGGACGAAAGGCGGGGCAGCAGCTGCCGCGCCCTGAATTCGCTGAGTGCGCTGCCGCCCTCGAAGAAGGTCACCACCGGGGCGACGGGATGGGAAGGCGGGTTCACGGGCAACGTCACGGTCGGATCGGCCGGGCGGCCGCGTTTGAGAATCAAGAGAAGGAGGCGGCGGCCGCTGACTGGGGCCATCCGCGCCACCCCTGAATTTTAGCGGGGTGAATGGGATAATTCCGGGATGAGCATTACCTACAAAGACGCCGAGGGCGTGGCCGGCATGCGCGTGGCGTGCCGCCTCGCCTCCGAGGTGCTGGACTACCTGACCCCGCACGTCAAACCCGGCGTGACCACCAACGAGATCGACAAGCTCGCGCACGACTACATCACGCAGGTCCAGGGCGGGATTCCGGCCCCGCTGAACTACATGGGCGCGAGCAGCGTGCCCTACCCCAAGTCCATCTGCACCTCGGTCAACCACGTGGTGTGCCATGGCATCCCGAACGACAAGCCGCTGAAGAAGGGCGACATCGTCAACTGCGACATCACTGTCATCAAGGACGGCTGGCACGGCGACACCAGCCGCATGTTCGTGGTCGGCGACGCCTCGATCGCAGCCAAGCGGCTGTGCGCCTTCACCTACGACGCGATGTGGCACGGCATCGTCAAGGTGAAGCCTGGCGTGCACCTGGGCGACATCGGCTGGGCGATCCAGCGCTTCGCCGAAAGCAACGGTTTCTCGGTGGTGCGCGAGTTCTGCGGCCACGGCATCGGCCGTGGCTTCCATGAAGAGCCGCAGGTGCTGCACTACGGCAAGCCCGGCACGCTGGACGAGCTCAAGCCCGGCATGACCTTCACCATCGAACCGATGATCAACGCCGGCAAGCGCGACATCAAGGAAGACGCCCGCGGCGGCCAGTACGACGGCTGGACCATCGTCACGCGCGACCACTCGCTGTCGGCACAGTGGGAGCACACCGTGCTGGTCACCGAGACCGGTTACGAGGTGCTCACGCTCTCGGCCGGCAGCCCGCCGCCTCCTGCTTTCGTCAACGCCGCGGCTTGACGCCGGCCCGGCCTCTGAGGGCTGCCATGGTGGACATTCCATCGTTGCGCGACGCCTACCGCACGTACAAGCTGGCGCTGTTCGACCAGCTGCGCTGCGCGCGCGCGCCCACGCGCAGCGTCCACACCGTGCTGCGTCAGTTGGCCGCCCTGGCCGACGAGGCGCTCAATGCGCTGTGGGCCGATGCCGGCTTCGGCAGCCAGTTCGCGCTGGTCGCGGTCGGCGGCTTCGGCCGGGGCGAGCTGTTCCCCTATTCCGACGTCGACGTGCTGCTGCTGCTGCCGCAGGACCACGCGATGGCCATCGAGCCGGCGCGGATCGAGGCCTTCATCGGCCAGTGCTGGGACACCGGGCTCGAGATCGGCTCCAGCGTGCGCACGGTCGACGAGTGCCTGGCCGAGGCCGCGAAGGATGTCACGGTCCAGACCTCGCTGCTCGAATCCCGCCTCATCGCCGGCGACAAGAAGCTGTATGCGGGCTTCCGGAAGCGCTTCGTCGCCGCCATCGACCCGCAGGCCTTCTTCGCCGCCAAGTCGCAGGAGATGCGGCATCGGCACCAGAAGTTCGACAACACGCCCTACGCGCTCGAGCCCAATTGCAAGGAATCGCCCGGCGGCCTGCGGGATCTGCAGACCATCCTCTGGATGACCAAGGCCGCCGGCTTCGGCAAGCGCTGGGACGACTTGGCGAAGAACGGCCTGGCCACGGCCTTCGAGGTGCAGCAGATCAAGCGCAACGAGGCGCTCCTGAGCCTGATCCGCGCGCGCCTGCACGTGACCGCCAACCGGCGCGAGGACCGGCTGGTGTTCGACCTGCAGACCGCCGTCGCCGCCACCTTCGGCTACGTCGGCGAGTCGCAGCGCAAGTCCAGCGAGGCGCTGATGCGCCGCTACTACTGGGCGGCCAAGGCGGTCACGCAGCTCAACCAGATCCTCCTGCTCAACATCGCCGAGCGGCTGCAGCCGCAGGCCGAAGAGGCGACGCGGATCAACGAGCGCTTCTTCGAGCGGGCCGGGCTGATCGAGGTGGCGAGCGACGACCTGTACCTCAAGGACCCGCACGCGATCCTCGAGACCTTCCTGCTCTACCAGAAGACCATCGGCGTCAACGGCCTTTCGGCCCGCACGCTGCGCGCGCTCTACAACGCGCGCCACGTGATGGACAGCAAGTTCCGCAACGACCGCGTGAACCACGTGACCTTCATGCGCATGCTGCTGGAGCCGCGCGGCATCACGCACGCGTTCAGGCTCATGAACCAGACCTCGGTGCTGGGGCGCTACCTGCGCGTGTTCCGCAGCATCGTCGGGCAGATGCAGCACGACCTGTTCCACGTCTACACGGTCGACCAGCACATCCTGATGGTGCTGCGCAACGTGCGGCGCTTCTTCATCGTCGAGCATGCGCACGAATACCCGTTCTGCTCGCAGCTTGCGGCCGGCTGGGACAAGCCCTGGATCCTGTATGTCGCGGCCCTGTTCCACGACATCGCCAAGGGCCGCGGCGGCGACCATTCGGAGCTGGGCGCGCGCGACGTGCGCCGCTTCTGCCGCCAGCACGAGATCGCGCGCGAGGACACCAAGCTGATCGAATTCCTGGTGGCCGAGCACCTGGTGATGAGCCAGGTCGCGCAGAAGCAGGACCTGAGCGATCCGAAGGTGATCGGCGACTTCGCCAAGCGCGTCGGCAACGAACGCTACCTGACCGCCCTCTACCTGCTCACCATCGCCGACATCCGCGGCACCTCGCCGCGCGTGTGGAACGCCTGGAAAGGCAAGCTGCTCGAGGACCTCTACCGCTCGACGCTGCGCGCGCTGGGCGGCCGCATGCCCGACCCCGGCGCCGAGGTCGAGGCGCGCAAGCGCGAGGCGCTGGTGCAGCTCGCGCTGCATGCGCAGCCTTTCGAGGCGCACAAGGCGCTGTGGGAGACGCTCGACGTCGGCTACTTCATGCGGCACGACGCATCCGAGATCGCCTGGCACACCATGCAGTTGTCGCGCCATGTGCCGCACAAGGACGTGCCGGTCGACCCGCAAACGCCGGCCGTCGTTCGCGCGCGGCTCTCGCCGGTGGGCGAGGGATTGCAGGTGGTGGTCTACACCCCCGACCAGCCGGACCTGTTCGCGCGCATCTGCGGCTACTTCGACCAGTCTTCCTTCAGCATCCTCGACGCCAAGGTGCACACCGCCACCAACGGCTACGGGCTCGACACCTTCCAGGTTGTCACCACCTTCATCCCCGAGCACTATCGCGACCTGATCAACATGGTGGAGACCGGCCTGGCCAAGACGCTCGACGAGGCCGGCCCCTTGCCCCCGCCGAGCAAGGGCCGCGTATCGCGCCGGGTGCGCAGCTTCCCGATCAAGCCGCGCATCAGCCTGCTGCCCGACGACAAGGCGCAGCGCTGGCTGCTCAGCATCTCGGCCAGCGATCGCGCGGGCCTCTTGTATTCGGTGGCGCGCGTGCTGGCACGCCATCACCTGAACTTGCAGCTGGCCAAGGTCACGACCTTGGGCGAGCGCGTGGAAGACACCTTCCTGATCAGCGGCTCGGAACTGCAGGGACAGCGGGCGCAACTCGCGATCGAAACCGAGTTGCTCGAAGCGCTCGCAGCCTGAGCGGGCCGCGCAAACCCGCCGCCGAGCGGCGCCGGGACGAATTTATCCACCACAATCGCCCTGTTTTTTTAACAACAGAAAGGCTTCGACATGATCCGTTCCGACGACACCGGCAAACTCGTTCTGCGCCTGGCACTTGGCATCCTGATCCTGCTCCACGGCATCGCCAAGATCAACGGCGGAGTAGGCTTCCTGTCCAACACGCTGGCCTCGCACGGTTTGCCGGGCGCACTGGCGTATCTGATCTACATCGGCGAGATCGTTGCGCCGGTGCTGCTGATCATCGGCCTGTACACGCGTCCCGCGGCATGGATCGTTGTCATCAACATGCTGGTGGCGATCTGGCTGGTGCACATGAAGGAGCTCAGCTTGCTCAACAAGCAAGGCGGCTGGGCGCTCGAACTGCAGGGCATGTACCTGTTCGGCGCGCTGGCAGTCGCCTTCCTGGGCGCCGGCCGTTTCAGCATCGGCGGCACAGGCGGCAAGTACAACTAACCCGGACGTCAATCGTCCTCGGCCGCATCGAGGCCTGGAAACAGGACCTCGGTGTAGCCGAAGCGCGAGAAATCGCGCACCCGCATCGGATAGAGCTTGCCCAGCAGGTGATCCACCTCGTGCTGCACCACGCGGGCGTGGAAGCCGCTCACCGTGCGATCGACGGGATCGCCGTAGGGGTCGAAGCCGGTGTAGCGGATGGTGGCGAAACGCGGTACCACGCCGCGCAGGCCCGGCACCGACAGGCAGCCTTCCCAGCCCTCCTCTTCCTCGTCGCCGACCGGCGTGATGACGGGGTTGACGAGCACCGTGCGCGGCACGATCGGCGCGTCCGGGTAGCGCGGATTGATGGTGTCGGTGCCGAAGATCACCAACTGCTGATCGACGCCGATCTGCGGCGCCGCGAGGCCGGCGCCGTTGACGGCGTGCATGGTCTCGAACATGTCGCGCACCAGCAGGTGCAGTTCGTCGGTGTCGAATGCGGCAACCGGCTGCGCGATGCGCAGCAGCCTCGGGTCACCCATCTTGAGAATCTCGCGTACCGTCATGAGGCAATTATCGCCACCGCGGCCGCGAATGAGCTCAGGGCGGCGTCTGGTTGCGGGAATCCGGCGAGGTCAGCATCTGATTGATCTCGCGCGGCGAGCGGCCGGGCGGAACCGGGACGATGTTGCCGGCCACGCCGCCGCCGGGCCGCGCACCCGCATCAGGCCGCGCACCTGCGCCAGGCCGCGGGCCGACCCCTGGACGGGGAACCGGGACCGGGACCGGATGCGCATAGCCGTGGCGCGGTCCGTAGTCGTAGTAGCCGGGACGGCCATAGTAGTAGGGATAGCGAGGCCGCGAATAGTAGCTGCCGTCGATGTACACGTTCGGCTGAACGACGGCCGGGCCCGGATCCACGTAGTAGGGTTCGGAATACCCGTAGGAGCCCGCCGGGTAGGCGACGCAGCCGCCGAGCAGGGCCACCCCGCCGAGGGCGAGGCAAGTTCCGAGTAGACGAATTCTGTTCATGATGGACTCCTGGTCGGCACCCTTGTTCAACGTTCGGTTGTAGGCCTTGTTGACTGCGCTTGTATGAAGTCGCGTAACGCCCGGTAAAGCACCCGGCCCGGTCACAGGCCATTCTCCAGAATTTCGAGCATTCGCGCCTCGTCGATCACGGCCACGCCCAGCTCGAGCGCCTTGTCGAGCTTGCTGCCGGCCTCCGCGCCGGCGACGAGGTAATCGGTCTTCTTGCTGACGGACCCGGCCACCTTGGCGCCGGCCGTCTCCAGTTTGTCCTTCGCTTCGTCGCGGCTGAGCGTAGGAAGCGTGCCAGTGATCACGAAGGTCTTGCCCGCGAGAGGCTTGGGCGCGCGCGCGGCCGGCTCGCCCTCTTCCCAGCTCAGGCCGCAGGCGCGCAGCTGTTCGACCACTTCGCGGTTGTGCGCCTGGTCGAAGAAGGTGCGCAGGCTTTTCGCGACCACGGGCCCCACGTCGTTGACTTCCAGCAGCTGTTCCTCGGTCGCGTCCATGATCGCATCCAGCTTGCCGAAGTGCTTGGCCAGGTCCTTGGCCGTGCTTTCGCCGATGTGCCGGATGCCGAGGCCGAACAGGAAGCGCGGCAGCGTGGTCTTCTTCGACGCCTCCAGCGCATCGACGAGGTTCTTCGCCGACTTGTCGGCCATGCGATCCAGGCCGGCCAGCGTGGTGAAGCCGAGCTTGTAGAGATCGGGCAGCGTGCGGATCAGGTTGGCGTCCACCAGCTGCTCGACCAGCTTGTCGCCCAGGCCCTCGATGTCGAGCGCGCGCCGCGCCGCGAAATGCAGGATCGCCTCCTTGCGCTGCGCAGCGCAGAAGAGGCCGCCGGTGCAGCGGTAGTCGACCTCGCCCTCCTCGCGCAGCGCGTCGGAGCCGCAGACCGGGCACTTGCGAGGCATGGTGAACACGGGCCCGCGCTGTTCCGCCGGCCGGGCCGCGCTCTCGGGCAGCACGCCGACCACCTCGGGAATCACATCGCCGGCGCGCCGCACGATGACGGTGTCGCCCACCCGCACGTCCTTGCGCCGCGCCTCGTCCTCGTTGTGCAAGGTCGCATTCGTCACGGTGACACCGCCCACGAACACAGGCGCCAGCTTGGCCACCGGCGTGAGCTTGCCGGTGCGGCCGACCTGCACCTCGATGCCGAGCACCTCGGTCAATTGCTCCTGCGCCGGGTACTTGTGCGCGACGGCCCAGCGCGGCTCGCGCGAGACGAAGCCGAGCCGCCGCTGCAGCTCGAGGCTGTCGACCTTGTAGACCACGCCGTCGATGTCGTAGGGCAGCGCGTCACGCTGGCGGGCGATGGTCTCGTGGAAGGCGATCAGCTCGATGGCGCCGCGGGCGCGCTGCGTCTGCGCGCCGATGGGAAAACCCCAGGCGTGGAACTGCTGCAGCCAGTCGAACTGCGTCGCGCAGTCGGGCCCGCCCTGCTCGGGCGAAGAGACCTCGCCGAGACCATAGGCAAAAAAGCTCAGCGGCCGGCTTGCCGCGATCGCCGGATCCAGCTGGCGCACGGCGCCGGCCGCGGCATTGCGCGGGTTCACGAACACCTTCTCGTTCTTCTGGCCGGCGGCGATCTTCTCGCGCTGGCGCTCGTTGAGCGCCTCGAAATCATCGCGCCGCATGTAGACCTCGCCGCGCACCTCCACCACCGGCGGGGCATCGCCGTGCAGGCGCAGCGGAATCTGCTGCACCGTGCGGATGCTCTGCGTGACGTCCTCGCCGATCTCGCCGTCACCGCGCGTCGCCGCCTGCACCAGCACGCCTTGCTCGTAGCGCAGGTTGACGGCCAGCCCGTCGAACTTGAGTTCGCAGACGTACTCGACCTGCGGCCCGTCCTCGGCCAGGCCGAGCTCCTTGCGCACGCGCGCATCGAAGGCGCTGGCGCCGCCCGGCGTGATGTCGGTCTCGGTGCGGATCGACAGCATCGGCACCTTGTGGCGGACCTTGGCGAAGCCCTCGAGCACCTTGCCGCCGACGCGCTGCGTCGGCGAATCGGGCGTGCGCAGCTCGGGATGCTCGGCTTCCAGTGCCTGCAGGCGCTGGAACAGCTTGTCGTACTCGGCGTCCGGCAACTCGGGCACGTCGAGCACGTAGTAGAGGTGGGCGTGGCGGCGCAGCTGCTCGCCCAGTGCAGCGGCTTCGCGAGCCGCGTCTTCGCGCGTGGTCACAGCTCACCCCCAGGCTTGCCCACTTCGTGTGGCCGCCCACCCCCTCGCCGGGGGCAATACCAGCGGCCCGGCAAAGCCGGTTCCGCGGTATTCCTGGCGGAAGAAAGAATAGTCAACTTCACGAGAATAAACGGCGCGCCAGGGGCGAGCCGGCCGAGAGATCGCGTGAATCGAGCGTGTCGTAGAGCTGCTGGAGATCGGCGCCGATCACGTCCATGGTGTCTTCGCGCAAGGGCTGGCCGTCGCTGTCGGTCACGATGCCGTCCATCTCGCGCGCCAGCGTGGCGGCGGTTTCGCGCATGCGTTCGAAGGGCCGCTCGGCGCGGTCGACTTGCGGCACGTCGAGGCTCAGCGTGAGTTCGCGGATGGCCGACTGCGCCGGATCGTCGGCCAGCGCGGCCTGGGTGTCGAAGGACAGGCCGAGGATCGGCGGCAACCCCACTTCGCCCGCGGGCAGCACCATCCGGCCCGGAATGATGCCCGCCACGAAGCCCAGCCGCGCCGCGTTCTGCTGCACATAGCCCGGGCTCCAGGCCGCGTGCAGCGCGCGCAGCACGAAGCTCAGCTGCGCGTCGTGCGAACTCGCGAACTGGTCGAGCTCGCGGGCGCGCGCCACCTCGTCCAGCATCTCCGGAAACTCGGGCGCGCCGTTCACCGCATCGGCGAAGGCCTGCGCCTTGACGACGAATTCGGAGTACTCGATCTCGTTGAGCGCACCGGTGCGGTTGGCCAGCTGCACGCCGGCCTGAAAAGCGCCGTAGCGCTGGCCGGGTGCCGCGGGCTCCCATTCGCCGGTGTGCTCGTTGAGGCCTTCGATCGCGACCGGCTTGCTGCCGGCGCGCCGCGTGGCCGGCATGCCGGCGATCGCCGCGTCGCCAGAGGCCAGGCCGTCGAGGGAGATCGGCGCGATCACGTCGATCAGCGGATCGAGGCCGCCGCGGCGTTCGGCCGTCGGCACCGGCAACGCACTGGGCGCCGGCAGGTCGGGGTCGAACAGCGGCTCGTGGCGTTCGCTGCCCAGCTTCTGGTGCGGATCGATGTGCAGGACGGGCTCTTCGTCGCGCGTGACCGGCGCAGGCGCGGTCTCGGGCGGCGCGCTGTCCTGCGGCGCATCGGGCTGCCGCGGCGCATTGCGGCGCGACATCCATGTGTTGTAGCCGACCACGGCCGCCAGTACGAGGCCGCCGAGGATCGCAAGGGCGACGGTGAGGCTGCTCATCGACGCTGTACGTCTAGGCTGCTTCGACCATCGACACGGCGGATTCCATGTCGACCGCCACGATGCGCGAAACACCCTGCTCCTGCATGGTCACGCCGATCAGTTGTTCGGCCATCTCCATCGCGATCTTGTTGTGGCTGATGAAGAGGAACTGGGTTTCGCGGCTCATGGCGGTCACGAGTTTGGCATAGCGTTCGGTGTTGGCGTCGTCCAGCGGCGCGTCCACTTCGTCCAAAAGGCAGAAGGGGGCCGGGTTGAGCTGGAAGATCGCGAACACCAGTGCGATGGCGGTGAGCGCCTTCTCGCCGCCCGAGAGCAGGTGGATGGTCTGGTTCTTCTTGCCGGGCGGCTGCGCCATCACCTGCACGCCGGAATCGAGGATCTCGTCGCCGGTCATCATGAGCTTGGCATTGCCGCCGCCGAAGAGCTCCGGGAACATGCGACTGAAGTGCTCGTTGACGATCTTGAAGGTGCCGCCGAGCAGTTCGCGCGTTTCGGCGTCGATCTTGCGGATCGCGTCCTCCAGCGTGCCGATCGCCTCGTTCAGGTCGGCCGACTGCGCGTCGAGAAAAGTCTTGCGTTCGCTGGCCACCGCGAGTTCGTCGAGCGCGGCGAGGTTGACTGCGCCGAGCGAAGCCACCTCGCGGTTGAGGCGATCGATTTCGCCTTGCAGGCCGGTGAGCCGCACCTTGTCGGTTTCGATCGACAGCGCGATCGCTTCGAGGTCGGCCTCAGCATCGGTCAGCAGCTGCTGGTACTGCTCGAAGCCGAGCCGCGCGGCCTGCTCCTTCAGCTGGAACTCGGTGATGCGCTGGCGCAGCGGGTCGAGCTCGCGTTCGAGCTGCAGGCGGCGCTCGTCGCTCGCGCGCAGTTTGAGGGTGAGGTCGTCGTACTGGCTGCGCGCGGCGCCGAGCGCGGTTTCGCGTTCGAGCTTGAGCGCCAGCGCGTCCTGCAGGCCCGCCTGCGCGGCCGCGTCGGACAAGCGACCCAATTCGGCGCGCGCGCGCTCGTCTTCCTGCGCCAGCGAGACGGTCTGCTGCGTCGCGGTTTCGATCGCGCGATTGAGTTCGGCGCGGCGCGCTTCGAGAGTGCGCTGGGCGAAGGTCGCTTCCTGCGCCTGGCGCTCCAGGCTGCGGTGCTGCTCGCGGCTCGCGGTGAGCGCGCGACCGGCCTCGATCACGCGCTCGTCGAGCTGCGCGTGGCGCTCCTGGCTGTCGGCCAGCTGCATGTCGAGCTCTTCGAAGCGCGCCTCCGCGTTCACGCGCTTTTCCTGCAGGTCTTCGAGCTGGGCCTCGACTTCGCCGAGATCGTTGGAAAGCTGCTCGCTGCGTGCGCGCGTCTGCTCGGCCAGCTGCGAGAGCCGCAGCGTTTCGACCTGGAGCTCGTGCGCGCGCGACTGCGTTTCGGCCGCTTCGCGGCGCGCCGTGACGAGCCGCGAAGCCGCATCGCCGTAAGCCGCTTCGGCACGCGCCAGCGCGGTGCGCGCCTCTTCGGCGATCAGGGTCTGGGCGCGCAGCTGGCGATCGAGGTTCTCCATCTCCTGCTGGCGGGCCAGCAGGCCGGCCTGCTCGGAGTCCTGGGCATAGAAGCTCACGCTGTGCGCGGTGACCGCGTGGCCGCTCCTGACGTAGATCGCCTCACCGGGCTGCAGCTTGTCGCGCTGCGCCAAGGCCTCTTCGAGCGTTTGCGCCGTCAGGCAGCCATGCAGCCAGTCGGTCAGCAAGGCCTGCTGGCCCGCATCGCTCAGGCGCAGCAGATCCGACAGACGCGGCAGCGCGCTCTGGCCCTGCGGCGCACCGGCGGCCGGCGGGCTGTAGAAGGCCAACTTGGCCGGCGGCGCATCGCTGCCGAAGGCGCGGACCATGTCGAGCCGGCTGACTTCGAGCGCGCCGAGACGCTCACGCAGCGCCGCTTCGAGCGCGTTCTCCCAGCCTTGCTCGATGTGGATGCGGCTCCACAGGCCTTGCAAGCCTTCGAGGCCGTGCTTCGCGAGCCAGGGTGCGAGCTTGCCGTCGGTCTTGACCTTTTCCTGCAGCGCCTTGAGCGCTTCGAGGCGCGCGGAGAGTTCGGCATGGCGCGCGCCTTCGGTATTGACGGCCTGCTGGCGGGTGCGGCGGTCGTCGTCGAGCTGCGGAACGGATTCCTGCAGCTCGTGCAGGCGCGCGTCGGCTTCGCTGGACGCCTCCTGCGCGGCCGCCAGTTGCTCCTGCAGGTCGTGCAGCCGCGCTTCGTCGGGCGCCGCGAGCGCGTTCTGGTCGCTGCGCAGGCGTTCGGCGCGCTGCGTGAGCTGGCGGCTTTGTTCTTCGATGTTGCGCTGGTCGGCGGCCAGCACCTGAATCTGCTGCTGCACCTGCGCGACGCTGGCGCGCTGGGCGTTGGCTTCACCCTGTGCGCGCTGCTGCGCCTCTTCGAGGCCGGGCATGCGTGCGTCGTGTTCCTCGAGCTGCGCCGCCAGCAGTTCGGCCTGTTCCTCGGCGTTCACGCCCTGCCCGGCCAGGGTTTCGATTTCTGCCTCGGCATCTTCGCGGCGCGTGTTCCACTGCGCGATCTGCTCGCTCAACTGGACCAGCCGCTGCTCCACCCGCTGGCGGCCCTCGACCACGAAGCGGATCTCGCCTTCGAGCCGGCCGACCTCCGCGCTGGCTTCGTACAGCTTGCCCTGCGCCTGGTTGACCTGGTCGCCGGCCGCGTAGTGCGCCTGGCGCACGGTTTCCAGCTCGGCCTCGATGTGGCGCAGATCGGCCAAGCGCGATTCGAGGTCGTTGATCGCCTTTTCCGCGTCGGCCTTGACCTTGGCCTGATCGGCTTCGCTCTCGCTGCGCTTCAGGAACCACAGTTGATGCTGCTTGCGCGTGGCGTCGCCTTGCAGCGTGTTGTAGCGTGCGGCGACTTCGGCCTGCTTCTCGAGCTTCTCGAGGTTGCTGTTGAGTTCGCGCAGGATGTCTTCGACCCGCGTGAGGTTCTCGCGCGTATCGCCGAGCCGGTTCTCGGTCTCGCGGCGGCGCTCCTTGTACTTGGAGACGCCGGCGGCCTCTTCGAGAAAGAGCCGCAGCTCTTCGGGCTTGGATTCGATGATGCGGCTGATCGTGCCCTGGCCGATGATCGCGTAGGCGCGCGGGCCGAGGCCGGTGCCGAGGAACACGTCCTGCACGTCGCGCCGGCGCACCGCCTGGTTGTTGATGTAGTAGCTCGAATTGCCGTCGCGCGTCAGCACCCGCTTGACCGCGATCTCGGTGAACTGCGCCCACTGGCCGCCGGCGCGATGGTCGGCGTTGTCGAACACCAGTTCCACGCTCGAACGGCTGGCCTGCTTGCGCGTGGTGGTGCCGTTGAAGATCACGTCCTGCATCGACTCGCCGCGCAGTTCGGAGGCGCGCGATTCGCCGAGCACCCAGCGCACCGCATCCATGATGTTCGACTTGCCGCAGCCGTTGGGGCCGACGACGCCCACCAGTTGGCCGGGCAGCAGGAAGTTGGTGGGTTCGGCGAAGGACTTGAAGCCGGAGAGCTTGATGGAATTGAGACGCACGACTGGTCGGCCTTAAGCCTGGTTATTTGCCAAGGTGTTGATTTGCAAGGAGAAATTTGCCGGCCCGAAGCTCGAGGACCGGCGGCCACCCGAGGCGACGATGATAACGTGCGAGCCATGAGCGATTTCCCCGTTTCCCCCCGCGCCGGGCTTCGTGTATGGCTGCTGGGCAGCACCGTGGCCTTGATGGGCCTGGCCGCCTGCGGCACGACCGAGCGCGCCGAACCCTATGCCGGCAACGAGTGGCTCCAGTCCGGCGCCAACCGCATCGCCAACCTGGCGCTGCGCGACAACCTGCAGTCGATCCGGCGCGTGCAGCTCTCGCTCTACCGCCGCAATCCGCGCGAATGGCGCAAATGGGCCGCGAGCGCGGAAGACGCCATCCAGCGCACCTGGGACGCGATCTCGCAGGAAAGTCCCCTGCCGGGCCTGCAAGGCGCCACCGGCATCGATGCGATCCGGCTGGCTTTCGAAACCAAACCCAAGGCTTACGAAGGCGACCGCGTGGCCGCGCTGGTGGTCGGATGGGCATCGATGCTCAAGCAGGCCAATGGCGGCACCTGGGAGCAGAGCATGCTCGACGCGGTGAACGCGGAAAACAGCTACCGCGCCGCGCGCAACGTCGAGATCTCGCTCTGGCTCATCAGCTCCAAGACGAATCCCGAGGGCCAGCCCCTGCTGCTGGCCACCGAGATCAGCGATCGCGGCCGCAACCTGGTGGTCGATCGCGAGCTTTCGAAGGTGGTTGCGCGGCTCGATCTGATGGCCGCACAGGCCGACGAGAAGTACCGCCGTGCCGCGCTCGACTTCAGCCAGAACTGGCTGCTCGGCAGTCTGGTGCCCTTCTTCTCGATGATCCAGCGATAGTGAGCTTCTAGTCGAACCACTCGGCGTCCGGATGCCGCTTGCGCCATGACGCAACGCTGGGGTTGGTCTGGATGTATTCGGCCAGCCGCGTTCGGTGTGCGGCAGACAGCGGCAACGCCTTCAACAGGCTCGGCCAGGTCTTCATCGCCTGTTCGACGCAGCTTGCGACGACCTCGCGCAGTTGCTTTTCAGGGATGTCCCAGGCGTTTCCGAGCTCGCGCAGCGTCTTGGGCGTGAGCAGCGCGCGCTGCGTCTGGTTTGGAAAGAATGGCAGCCCATGTCCCGAGCCGCTGAGGTACACGCCGTAGGCGACGATGTCATAGGCCTTGGACAGCTCGGGCTTCGATTGCCCGGGCGAGTACACGAGGCTGAAGTTCTTCAGATGCGCGTCAAAGTTGCCCAGCAGCTCCGAGACCTTGATGCGGCGCAGCAGCTCCGCCACGTCGGCTTCGCCCTTGGCCGAGCGCCGCTTGAGCAGGAGGCCGATGGCCGCGTAGGTGCCCGAATACTTGTATTCCGACGGTGTCCCCGTGACCTGGGCGAAGTCCTCCATGTGCAGGCGCCTGGTTTCGGTATCGACGTCGCGGTCGAACCTGGAGACCAGCAGGAAACTTCGCTCGTCCTTTTGCAGCGCATAGGGCAACTGGTCGGCGATGGCGGACAAGGGCTCCAGCCGGAATTCGCAGATGTTCACGCCGGCGGCAGCGGCCAGCGTCAGCGAGCTGTACTCCACTTGCGGAAGCCGGTCGTATTCGCCCGTCGGCAGCTTGCCGATGAAATGCTGCTCGTCCGATTGCTTGGACCGCATCACGTAGCGCCCGGGGCCGCCCAGAACCAGCGCCACCTTCGGCTGCACACCCGAAATCGAGGTCTGCTGGGGGGTGGGCACCTGCCCGGAGCTCATTTCGTAGCTGTCCCGGCTCTGGCCGATCAACCGGCCGAGCGCGACCTCGTCGAGCGTTTCGGCGTTCGCCCAGACGTCGCCGGGCAGATCGCCGCCGCAGGCTGCCAGCAAACCGAGTTCGTCATTCGCGTCCAGGCCCAGGTCGCCGACCAATTGCTTGCGCAGCGGCCCTTCCGGAAGCAGGTTCTGGAAGAAAGGCGGCAACCCGAAATTGCCGTCGCCGCGGTTGACGTCCAGGGCCGGGTCCAGCAGCTGAGCCACCGTGGCCGCTTCGGCTTCGGCGATCGCCTGGGCCACTCTTTCGGCGCTGCCCGAGGTCGCAGGCGCGACGACATAGAGCTGCGACAGCACCGGCCGTGCCGGGTTCTTCGCATATTCGTCGTCGAATCTGAAATACACCCGCCCGTCGTCGAGCCCGAAGAGCGATCCGACGTTCGTTCTTCCCAGCCGGATCCGCAGCGAGCGTACGACGCTCATCTGCCGCGCCTCGCCGGTTTCGGCATCAAGCTGCTCACTTCATCCTGCAGGCTGGTGGATTTGGTATCGCTGCCGGCCCGGGTCAGGTCCGCGACCACCTGCGGAACGAACTGGAGTTCGAGGCCCAGGCTCTTGAGCAAGGCGAGCAAGGTGTTCAGTTCCACGTTCCCCCGCCCCGCTTCCAGAGCACCCAAGGTGTTTCTGGAGACACCTGCTTTCAGGGCGAGTTCGGAGGCCGTCATGGCGCGATCCTTTCGAGCCTGGCGCAGGAAGCTGCCGACTTCGGCAAGAGTCGTCATGTTCAACTCATTGAGCAAAAATTATATATGCATATCATATTGATCATGTTCGCTGCCAAGGTCAAGCTGATTTGCCCAATATAGTGCTCATATCATTGATTGCATATTTTATTGTGCAAGCACACGGTCAACCATAAGCCAACCCTCTCGCCCTCCCGACGACCCCTAGAATGCTTCGCACTTCTCCATCCCCAGGAACCTCATGAGCTCCCTCAATTTCATCGGCGGCGAAAAGGGCGGTGTCGGCAAATCCGTCACGGCACGGGTCTTGGCGCAGTACTTCATCGATCACAGCCGGCCTTTCGTCGGCTTCGACACCGATCGCTCGCACAGCTCCTTCACCCGCTTCTACGAGGGCTTCGCCTCGCCGGTGGTGGTGGACAGCTACGAAGGCCTCGACACAGTCGTGAACGGCTTCGAGACGAATCCGCAGCAGAGCGTGATCGTCGATCTCGCAGCGCAAACGCTGGCGCCGCTGGCGCGCTGGATCAAGGAGTCCGATCTGTTCGACGTGTTCGCCGAGCTCGGCGTGACCGTCAACTTCTGGCACGTGCTCGATGACGGCAAGGACTCGAGCGACCTGCTCGGCGCGCTGGTCGACACCTTCAGCAACCGGCCGAACTACATCGTGGTGCAGAACTACGGCCGCGGCAGCGACTTCGGCCTGCTGCTCGGTTCGCAATCGCTCAGCAAGGCAACCACGCACGGCGCGCGCGTCATCGCGCTGCCGCGCCTGCACGACGCCAGCATGCGCAAGATCGATGGGCGCAACACCAGCTTCTGGAAGGCGGTCAACGACCGCGACGGCCAGCACGCGCTCGGGCTGCTGGAGCGCCAGCGCGTCAAGAGCTGGCTCGCGACCTCTTACGCAGCCTTCGACACGCTGCCGCTCTGAGCGCTGCGGCGAAACAGCAGCACCAGCAGCAGCAGCCCGAAGACCGTGAACGCGATGAAGGACCAGTTCGCGATCGACAGGCCCAGGAAGGTCCAGTCGATCTGCGTGCAGTCGCCGCCGCCGCGGAAGATCATCGGCAGCGCGCGCTTGAGCGGGAAGGTCTCGATCATCCCGTAGAGGTCGCGCCCGCAGGACACGACCTCCGGCGGATGCCACTGCAGCCAGCTCTGGCGCGCGGCCGTGTAGGCGCCGCCGACCGCCATCACCAGGCCCAGCAGCGCGCCCGTGAGCTGCAGGCCCCGGCTGCGGCTGGCGGCCGCGAGCCCCGCGAAGACCGCCACCAGCACCAGCGCATAGCGCTGCACGATGCACATCGGGCACGGCTCGAGGCCGACCACGTGCTGCAGGTAGAGCCCGAAGGCGAGCATCGCCACGCAGGCGGCGCAGATCAGCGCGAGAGCGCGGCGCGGTGCGCCGAAATACCAATCGATCACGGAGAAACCCAATCTTCGACAAATACCCTGGCCTTGCGCGGCCTGGCGACGACGGTGTCGCCTTCCGCAAGGGCCAGGTCCCGGAACTGTTGCGCAGGGAGTTGCGCCTCGATGATGGTTCCGGAGCCAGGATTGTCTGGATTCGATTCCACCGGTTCGAGTTCCAGCCGCGCGATCGGGCCGACCACGATGGCGCGGCTCAAGGTCGCGACGATGCCGGTGGCGCCCGGGGTGTAGCGTTCGATGTCGAGGTCGTGCGGCCGCACATAGGCCAGCGCCCTGCCGTTGCGCAGCTCGCGGTGCTCGGGCGAATCGATGCGCAGGCCTTCGACATGCACCTCGCCCTCGTGCGCGCGGCCGTGGAACAGGTTGACGTCGCCGAGAAAGCCGTAGACGAAGGGGCTCGCCGGGTGGTCCCACACATCTTGCGGCGATCCGACCTGCTCGACGCGGCCGCTGTTCATCAGCACCACGCGGTCGGCCACTTCGAGCGCTTCTTCCTGGTCGTGGGTGACGAAGATGCTGGTGACGTGCAGTTCGTCGTGCAGCCGGCGCAGCCAGCGGCGCAGCTCCTTGCGCACCTTGGCGTCGAGTGCGCCGAAGGGTTCGTCGAGCAGCAGCACCTTGGGCTCCACCGCGAGCGCGCGGGCCAGCGCGATGCGCTGGCGCTGGCCGCCCGAGAGCTGCGACGGATAGCGGTCGGCCAGCCAGTCGAGCTGCACCAGCTTGAGCAGGTCGTGCACCTTGGTCTTGATCTGCGTTTCGCTCGGGCGCAGTCCGCGCGGCTTGACGCGCAGGCCGAAGGCCACGTTCTCGAACACCGTCATGTGGCGGAACAGCGCGTAATGCTGGAACACGAAGCCGACCTGGCGCTCGCGCACATGCACGTCGGTCGTGTCTTCGCCGGCAAAGAGGATGCTGCCGGTATCGGCGGTCTCCAGCCCCGCGATGATGCGCAGCAAGGTGGTCTTGCCGCAGCCCGAGGGGCCCAGCAGCGCGACCAGTTCGCCCGAATCGACGTCGAGGCTCACGTCGCGCAGGGCGTGGAAGTCGCCGAAGCGTTTGCTGACGTTGCGGATTTCAATGCTCATGATCTTTTCTCCTCAGGCCGCGACGGCGGGTTGCGGCCGTTCCGGCGGCAGTTCGGCGATGGCCTTCATTTCGCGTTCGTGGCGCCATTCGATGACCGACTTGATCACCAGCGTGACCAGCGCCAGGATGGCCAGCAGCGAGGCCACCGCGAAGGCGGCGACCGACTGGTACTCGTTGTAGAGCACTTCGACGTGCAGCGGCATGGTGTTGGTCTGGCCGCGGATGTGGCCCGACACCACCGACACCGCGCCGAACTCGCCCATGGCGCGCGCGTTGCAAAGGATCACGCCGTAGAGCAGCCCCCACTTGATGTTGGGCAGCGTCACGCGCCAGAAGGTCTGCCAGCCCGTCGCGCCGAGCACGATGGCGGCTTGCTCTTCGTCGGTGCCTTGCGCCTGCATCAGCGGAATGAGTTCGCGTGCGATGAAGGGAAAGGTCACGAACACGGTGGCCAGCACAATGCCGGGCACCGCGAAGATGACCTTGACGTCGTGTGCCGCGAGCCACGGGCCGAACCAGCCCTGCGCGCCGAAGATCAGCACGTAGATCAGGCCGGCGACCACCGGCGAGACCGCAAAAGGCAAATCGACCAGCGTGGTGAGAAAGGCCTTGCCGCGGAACTCGAACTTGGCGATGGCCCATGCGGCCGCCACGCCGAACACCAGGTTCATCGGCACCGCGATCGCGGCCGTGATCAGGGTGAGGCGGATCGCGCTCCAGGCATCGGGTTCCTTGAGCGCTTCGATGTAGGCGTTGATGCCCTTGCGCAGCGCCTCGGTCGCCACCGCGGCCAGCGGCAGCACGAGGAACAGGAACATGAAGGCCAGCGCCAGGCCGATCAGGGTCCAGCGCACCCAGGCCGATTCGGTGGTGCCGGCCTGCGCGCGGCGAATCGTTCTCGATGAAGCCGCGCTCATGCCGATGCCCCCCTGCGGCGCTGCCAGGCCTGCAGGCCGTTGATGACCAGCAGCAGCAGGAACGAAATGACCAGCATCACCAGCGCGACCGCGGTGGCGCCCGCGAAGTCGTACTGCTCCAGCTTGCCGATGATGATCAGCGGCGTGATCTCGGAAATCATCGGCATGTTGCCGGCGATGAAGATCACCGAGCCGTACTCGCCGATCGCGCGCGCGAAGGCCATCGCGAAGCCGGTCAGCAGCGCCGGCGTGATCGAAGGCAGGATCACCTTGGTGAAGGTCTGCAGCCGTGTCGCGCCGAGGCTGGTCGCGGCCTCTTCGAGTTCCTTCTCGGTGTCTTCCAGCACCGGCTGCACCGTTCGCACCACGAAAGGCAGCCCGATGAAGATCAGCGCGATCACCACGCCGGCCGGCGTGAAGGCCAGCTTGATGCCCATCGGTTCGAGGAACTGGCCGATCCAGCCGTTGCCGGCGAGCAGCGCGGTCAGCGAAATGCCGGCGACGGCCGTGGGCAGCGCGAAAGGCAGATCGACGAGCGCATCGACAATGCGCTTGCCGGGAAACTTGTAGCGCACCAGCACCCAGGCCACGAGCAGACCGAACACCAGGTTGACCAGCGCGGCGATCAGCGAGGCGCCGAAGGTGAGCCGGTACGAGGCCATCACGCGCGGCGCGGTCACCGCCACCCAGAACTGCTCCCAACTCAGGGTGAAGGTCTTGAAGACCAGCGCCGACAACGGGATCAGGACGATCAGGCTCAGGTACAGGATCGAGAAGCCGAGCGTGATGTGAAAGCCCGGCAGCACGCGCCGCGAGGCGCCCGTGTTCCCTGCACGCGCAAGCGGCGCCGCCGCGGACGGCAGCGCCGAAGAGATGGCACCGCTCATCGTGCCCCCACGCTCTGCACTAACGTGTCATCGCTGCCCCCCGAGGGGGCTTTCGCTTGCTTGAAGCGGTTCGGCGCGGCGCTCATTTATTTGCCGCCGGGCGTATAGAGCTTGTCGAATTGCCCGCCGTCGTTGAAGTGCACCTTCTGCGCTTCGCTGAGGCTGCCGAACAGCTCCTGCACGGTGAAGAGCTGCAGCGGCTTGAAGGTCGCCGCGTACTTCTTGAGCACCGCATCGGAGCGCGGGCGCAGCGCGTGCTTGGCCGCGATTTCCTGCGCTTCGTCCGAATAGAGGTAGTCGAGGTAGGCCTTGGCCAGTTCGCCGGTGCCCTTCTTCACCACCGTGCGCTCGACCACGGCCACCGGGTTCTCGGCCAGGATACTGATCGAGGGGTACACCGCATCGACCTTGCCGGCGCCGAACTCGCGGTCGATGGAGACCACTTCCGATTCGAAGGTGATCAGCGCGTCGCCGATGTTGCGCTGCAGGAAGGCGGTGGTCGCATCGCGGCCGCCGCGCGCGAGAATGGGCACGTTCTTGAACAGCTTGCCGACGAACTCGGCCGCTTGCGCGTCGCTGCCGCCCTTCTTCTTCACGTAGCCCCAGGCGGCCAGGTAGGCATAGCGGCCGTTGCCGCCGGTCTTGGGGTTCACGATCACGACCTGGGTGCCGGGCTTGACGAGATCGTCCCAGTCCTTGATGCCCTTCGGGTTGCCGTTGCGCGTCAGGAACAGCATGGTGGACGTGGTGGGTGCCGCATTGTTCGGGAAGCGCTTGGCCCAGTCCTTGGCGACCACGCCGGCGTTGGCGAGGAACTCGATGTCGGTGCTGGTGTTCATCGTCACCACGTCGGCCTCCAGCCCGTCGGCCACGGCACGCGCCTGTGCGCTGGAGCCGGCGTGCGACTGGTCGATCTTGACCTCCTTGCCCGTGGTCTTCTTGTAGTTCGCCACGAATGCGGCGTTGTAGTCCTTGTAGAACTCGCGCGCCACGTCATAGGACACGTTGAGCAGGGTCTGGGCCGAGGTCGCGCCGGCAGCGGCGAGCGCCAGGGCGCCGAGGATCGTCTTGATGGTTCTGGAGGTCATGGTCTTGCTTCGAGTTGGGGACGGCCGGCCATCAGGGGCGTGGGCTCGTCCGTCAGCGATTGGAGCAGAGCCAGGCCCAAAGGCCAGTCGCCATGCCCCGAATCGATGTTGATGTGGCCGGCATTCTGCATGCGAACGAATTCGCTGCCCCAGGCGCGGGCATAGGCGCCGGCCAGGCGCACCGGGCAATAAGGGTCGTTGCTGCTGGCCACCAGGATGCTGCGGTACGGCAGCCTGGCGTAGGGCACGGGCGCGAAATCCGACAGCACGGCGCGGCGCTCCGGGTCGGCCGGCGCCACCAGCAGGGCCCCGTGGATACGCGCGGCCGCCGTCTCGGACAGGTGCGTGGTCGTGATGCAACCCAGGCTGTGCGCGGCGATCACCACCGGGCCCGGGCTTTCCAGCACGAGCTTCTCGAGCGCGGCCACCCAGGCTGTGCGCTTCGGCGTCACCCAGTCGTCCTGCAGCACCCGCACCGCGCCCTGCATGCGTTCCGCCCACAGGCTTTGCCAGTGGCCGGGGCCGGAGTCGCGCCAGCCCGGAACGATGATGATGGTCGGCTTCGTCACGCAGCGCTTATCTGTTGGGCTGCGGCGTCAGGCGCAGGTACGGTCGGACGGCGTGAAGTTGGGGGCCGTATCGCCGAGTCGCAGGGTCGCCATGGTCGCTCCGAGGATGGATGGGAGCGCCGATTCTGCAAAGCATCGCTTCGATGACAAACGAATATCTACTTGTTTCGATATGGCGTTTGATGAATAAGGCCCTTCTCACACTGTGAGCCTGAAGCCCCCGGCGCCGATGTGCTCGGCGAAGAAGTCGATCAAGTGGCGAATCGCCGGCACCAGCGCCCGGCGCGAAGGAAAGACCGCATGCAGGATGCCCGGCGGCGGCCCCCAGCCGGGCAGCACCTCGACCAGGCGGCCCGCTTCGAGATCTTCCTTGCACATGTAGTCGGGCAGCATGCTGGCGCCGACGCCTTCCACCACCGCGAATTTCAGCGTCAGCAGGTCATCCGCCAGGTAGCGCGGCGTGTGCTGCATCGTGTGCATCGCCCCGCCGGGGCCTTCCAGGCACCAGCTGGCCCGCCCGTCGGCGGCCGACTGGGAGACCGTGTCCAGGCGCCCCAGCTCATCCACCGTCCGTACCGGGCCCTGGCGCCGGAGCTGGTCCGGGCTGGCCACCAGCACGCCCCGGGCAGTGGCGAACTGCTTGGCCACCAGCGTCGTGCTGTCCTCGATGACCGGCCGTACGCGCAGCGCCAGGTCGATGCCCTCCTCGATCAGGTCGACGGCCCGATTCAGGATGCGCATCTCGATCTGCACCGCCGGATAGCGGAGGATGAACTGCGCCACCAGCACCCCGATGCCGCTCTGCGCCAGCGTGATCGGACAGCTGATGCGCACCACGCCGCGCGGCTCGGTCTGCACCTGCGCGATGGCTTCGGCCGCCGCCTCGGCGGCGTCGCGCATCGCGATGCTGTGCCGCAGGTAGAGCTCACCGGCCGGCGTCAGCGAGAGCCGCCGCGTGCTGCGCTGAAGCAGTTGCACACCCAGCCGCGCCTCGAGATCCGCCACGCGGCGCGACAGCCGCGACTTCGGCACGCCCAGCGCGCGGCCTGCCGCCGCAAAGCCGCCCCGCTCGGCCACCTCGGCAAAGAAAACCATGTCGTTGAGATCTTGCATGGCCACGATTGTCCTACCACCAGGACGATCTGTGTCAATTTTGCCGACTTATCAATCAGTCGACTCAAAAATAGACTATCCCCTATGCCGACCGCTTCCGTGCCGGCGCCAACATCGAAAGAGAGCGATAGATCATGAAACTGCTGCACATCGATTCCAGCGTCCTGGGCGACAACTCCGTCTCGCGTCAATTGACGGCCGAAGTGGTGGCCGAATGGCGCCGCAACCACGCGGGCACCGAAGTCGACTACCTGGACCTGGCGGTTTCCGCCCCCAGCCACCTCGATGCCCACTCCCTGGGCTTCCGGGCGCCGGCAGGCACCGAATTCACCGAACGCCAGCGCAACGAGAACGCCGTCTCCGAAAAGCTGGTGAGCCAGTTTCTCGCGGCCGACGTGGTCGTGATCGGCGCGCCGTTCTACAACTTCTCGATCCCGAGCCAGCTCAAGGCCTGGATCGACCGCATCGCGCAAGTCGGCCGCACCTTCAAGTACACCGAGAAGGGACCTGTGGGCCTGGCCGGCGGCAAGACGGTGATCGTCGCCATCACCCGCGGCGGCATCTACTCGACCAGCGAAGGCGGCCAGGCGATGGAGCACCAGGAAAGCTACCTCAAGGTGGTCCTGGGCTTCCTCGGCGTCACCGACGTGCGCTTCGTGCGCGCCGAAGGTCTGGCCATGGGCGAAGCGCCGAAGGCGGCCGCACTCGGCGCCGCCCGCGCCGACATCTCCACCGTGGCGGGCGAAGCCGCCAATCAGGACGTCGCCGCCCTCGCCGCCTGAGGCATTGCAGAAGACCTATGCGTGGCTCTTGATCCAGGCCACGTATTTGTCGACCCAGGTCTGCAGAAACTTCTTGGTGCCGCCCTCGGCGATGTGGCCCTTGTCGTCGAACAGGCCTTCCTTGTTCTGGAGGAAGGCCTCGGGCTGGCCCAGCGTGGGCACGTCGAGGTAGGCCAGGACGTTGCGCAAGTGCTGCTGCGCGGCCGCGGTGCCGATGGCGCCGACCGACACGCCGATCACGCCGGCCGGCTTGCCGGCCCAGGCGCTCTGGCCGTAGGGCCGCGAGGCATTGTCGATCGCATTCTTGAGCACGCCGGGCAACGAGCGGTTGTATTCCGGGGTCACGAACAAGAGGCCTTGCGACGCGGCGATTTCCGATTTGAGCCGCTTGACCGCGGGCGCCTGGTTGCCGTCGTCGTCCTGGTTGTAGAGCGGCAGGTCGTCGATGCGCAGGTGCTCGAAATTGAAGTCCGAGGGTGCGAGGTGCGCGATCGCGAGTGCGAGCTTGCGGTTGAACGAATCCTTGCGCAGGCTGCCGACGATGACGGCGATTCGGGTCTGGCTCATGAAAACTCCTTTTGAACGGGGTTGACGGGAAGCGCCAGGAATTATCCGAAGCGCCTATGACCTTTTCCGGAAAAGCCCAATCACGGCAGCCGGTGCTGCGGCGCGTTCTGCAGGCTCGCCTGCGTCACGCTGGCGCCGGCCGGCACGTCGTCGATGATCCAGACGTTGCCCCCGATGGTCGCGCCCTTGCCCAAGGTCACGCGGCCCAGGATGGTGGCGCCGGCATAGATCACCACGTCGTCTTCCACGATCGGATGGCGCGGCAGTCCCTTCTGCAGGTTGCCTTCGACATCGGTCGGAAAGCGCTTGGCACCCAGCGTCACGGCCTGGTAGAGGCGCACGCGCTTGCCGATCACCGTGGTCTCGCCGATCACGACGCCCGTGCCGTGGTCGATGAAGAAGCCGGCGTCGATCTGCGCGCCCGGATGGATGTCGATGCCGGTCTGTCCGTGCGCGAGCTCGGCCACGATGCGTGCCAAGAGCGGCAGGCCCAGGTCGTAGAGCTGGTGCGCGAGGCGGTGATGGATCATCGCCAGGATGCCGGGGTAACACAGCAACACCTCGTCGACGCTGCGCGCGGCCGGGTCGCCCTGGTAGGCGGCGATCACGTCGCCGTCGAGCAGGCGGCGAATGCCGGGCAGCGCGGCTGCGAAAGCGCGCACCGCCTCCTCCGCCTCCGCATCGATCTCGGCCGCATCGCGCGGCTGGTGACGCGCGTTGTAGCGCAGCTCCAGCCGGGCCTGCGTCAACAGCGACTGCAGGGACGAGTCCAGCGTGTGGCCGACGTAGAAGTCCTCGCTCTCGTGCCGCAAGTCGGGCGGCCCAAGCCGCATCGGGAACAGCGCGCCTTTCAGCGATTCGACGATGCCGGCCAGCGCATCACGCGAGGGGAACTCGCGGCTGCCCGGTTCGCGCGAACGCTTCTGGGAATCGCGCCATTCGTCGCGCACCTCGTGCAGCGCGCTGACGATTTCACTTACATCGAATCCGGCCATGGCTTGCTCCTTGTTTCCGCACATTGTTGCGGCATCGGGAGCAAACGCGGCGTCGGAAGGGTTTAGAGCTTGGCGATGGACACTTCGGTCGATTTCACCAGCGCGACCACGTCGGAGCCGGGCTTGAGCTGCAGCTCGTCGACCGAGCGCGTGGTGATGACCGAGGTCACGATGCCCCAGGCGGTCTCGACGTCGACTTCGGAGACGACGTCGCCGCGGATGATCTCGCGGACCTTGCCCTTGAACTGGTTGCGGACGTTGATGGCTTGGATGGACATGGAGGGACTCCTGTTGAAAAAGAAGGAAGAAGAAGATCAGACCGCCCAGCGCAGGACGTGCGCCGGCCCGTCGGCCCAGCGCGTGTCGTTGGCCGGCTCGCCATCGGGTTTCTGCAGCACGCGGTCGAGGATGCGTTTCTCGATCGCCGCGAAAGCCGGATCGCCCTGCGAGCGCGGCCGCGCGAGCGCGATGTTTTCGTCCAGCGCGATGCGGCCGTCCTCGATCAGGATCACGCGGTCGGCCAGCGCCACGGCTTCCTGCACGTCGTGCGTGACCAGCAGGGCGGTGAAGCGGTGACGCTGCCACAGGTTCTCGATCAGGCGATGCATCTCGATGCGCGTCAGCGCATCGAGCGCGCCCAGCGGCTCGTCGAGCAGCAGCAGCCGAGGGTGATGCACCAGCGCACGCGCCAGCGAGACCCGCTGGCGCTGCCCGCCCGACAGGCGCGCCGGCCACTCGGCCTTGCGGTCGGCCAGGCCGACCTGCGCGAGCACTTCGTCGCCGCGCACGCGCGCCGCCGTCGGCAGGCCCAGCGTGACGTTCTCAAGCACGCGGCGCCACGGCAGGAGGCGCGCCTCCTGGAACATGATCCGCGTGTCGTCGTGCAGCCCGTCGACGGGCTTGCCGTCGGTGTAGAGGCCGCCTTCGGAGGCTTCCTCGAGGCCCGCGATCAGGCGCAGCAGCGTGCTCTTGCCGCAGCCGCTGCGGCCCACGATGGCGATGAACTGGCCCGGCTCGATCGTGAGCTGCGTGTTGCGCAGCACCTCGCGCGTGCCGTAGCGCTTGTGGAGACCGCGCGCTTCTAGTCGCACGCCGGCAAAGCCTTGCTGGAGGATGGCGCTCATGTTTTTTCAGACTCCGGGGTTGAACAGCGCCACGTCGAGCGCATTGAGTTTCTTGGGCAGGAGCTTCTCGGCGAAGAAGGCATCGGCGATGCGCTGCTGCTCGGCCAGGCCGCCAACCACCACCGGACGCACCGCGTAGCTGCGCCGCGCATTGGCATGCTCGACCGTGGCGGTATCGAGCCCCCACACTGGCGCCAGCAGGGCGGCCGCTTCCGCGGGCTTCTGCTTGACCCAGAGGCCGGCCTTGTGCAGTTCGCCGTAGAGCACGCGCAGCACGTCGGGACGCGCGTTCGCGAACGGCGTTCCGGCCAGGTAGTAGCGCTGGTACGACGCGATGCCGGTGCCGTCCGCCAGCACGCGCAGCTTCGACTGGCGCTGCGCCGCGGAGAGGAACGGGTCCCACACGACCCAGGCATCGATCGCACCGCGCTCGAAAGCGGCTCGGCCGTCGGCCGGCGTGAGGTACGCGGGCTCGATGTCCTTGAACGAGAGGCCGGCCTTGTCGAGCGCGGCGATCAGCAGGTAGTGCACGCCGGCCGCCTTGGCAAAGCCGACCTTCCTGCCCTTGAGATCGGCCACCGACTGGATGGGCGAATCGGCCCGCACGACGATCGCCTGCGCGGCCGGAGACGGCGCCTCCTGCGCGACGAAGGTCAGCTTCGCGCCCGCGGCCTGCGCGAACACCGGCACGGTGTCGGCCACGTCGGCGCTGAAGTCGAGGTTGTCGAGATTGAGCGCTTCGAGCAACGGCAGGCCGCTGGTGAACTCGTGCCAGCTGATCTTGACGCCCAGCGGCGCGAGCTGCCGCTCCAGCGTGCCCTGGGTCTTGAGCACCACGGTCAGCGTCGACGACTTCTGGTAGCCGATGCGGATCGTGGACGGGGCCGCGCCTTGCGCATAGGCCATGCCACCGGCCAGTGAAGCCAATGCGCCGAGCGCGGCGCGCCGAGTGAGAGAAGTCATCTCGCCCTCCTCCTTCATTTCGCCGCCTGGTAGCCCGGATGCCAGCGCAGCCACCAGCGCTCCAGCCCGCGGGCGAACACGTCGGCCAGCTTGCCGAGCAACGCATAGAGCAGGATGCCCACCAGCACGATGTCGGTCTGCAGGAACTCGCGCGCGTTCATCGTGAGATAGCCGATGCCGGCCTGTGCCGAGATGGTTTCGGCCACGATCAGGATCACCCACATGAGGCCGAGCGAGAAGCGCAGGCCCACCAGGATCGAGGACAGCGCACCGGGCAGGATCACCTCCTTGTAGAGCTGCCAGCGCGAGAGCCCGTAGGTGCGGCCCATCTCGATCAGCTGCGGGTCCACGTTGCGGATGCCGTGGAAGGTGTTGAGATAGATCGGAAAGAACACCGACACCGAGATCAGGAACAGCTTGGCCGATTCGTCGATGCCGAACCAGAGGATCACCAGCGGAATGAGCGCCAGCGCCGGGATGTTGCGCACCATCTGGATGGTGGAATCGAGCAGGGTCTCGAAGAACTTGACCGAGCCGGTGAGCAGGCCCAGCGCAAGGCCGAGCCCGCCGCCGATGGCCAGGCCCGACAAGGCCCGGCCGGCGCTCACCTTCACGTGGGTCCACAGTTCGCCCGAGACGGCCAGCGCCCACGCGGCCTTGACCACGTCGATCGGCGCCGGCAGCACGCGGGTGGAGAGCCAGCCGAGCGACGAGGCGATCTGCCACGCGACGATCAACCCCACGGGCACGAGCCAGGGCACGAGGCGCTTGGCGACCCCGAGCCCGAAGGCTTGCGCCGAGCCCAGCGAAGGTGCCGCGACCGGCAATGGCTGCACTTGTTCAGTCATGAAGAGAGTCCTTTGCCTTGATCAGCTTTGCGAAACGAGGCGCGAAGGCGCATCGAGATTGGCGACGACCTCGCCGAAGGGACCGGTCAGCGCCCCGCCCGGCAGGCTCGGGCGCCGCTTGCGCGGCAAGAGCGGGAACACCAGCTCGGCGAAGCGGTAGGACTCTTCGAGGTGCGGGTAGCCCGAGAGGATGAAGTTGTCGAGGCCCAGCGCCGCGTACTCCTCGATGCGCGCCGCCACCGTCTTCGCATCGCCCACCAGCGCCGTGCCGGCGCCGCCGCGCACCAGACCCACGCCGGCCCAGAGGTTGGGCGAGATCTCGAGCTCGGCCCGCGTGCGCCTGGCACCACCAGCGTGCAAGGCGGCCATGCGGCGCTGGCCTTCGGAGTCCATGCGCGCGAAGGCGGCCTGGGCGCGGATCACGGTGGCGTCGTCGACGCGGCTGATCAGCTCTTCGGCAGCCTTCCACGCCGCGTCCTCGGTCTCGCGCACGATCACGTGCAGGCGGATGCCGAACTTCACCGTGCGGCCCTTGCGTGCGGCGCGTTCGCGGATGTCGGCGATCTTCTTCGCGACTTCGGCCGGCGGCTCGCCCCAGGTCAGATAGGTATCGACCTGTTCCGCCGCGAGCTCGTGCGCCGCCGCCGAGGAGCCGCCGAACCACACCGGCGGATAAGGCTTCTGCGTCGGCGGGTACAGCAGCTTCGCGCCCTTCACGCTCAGATGCTTGCCTTCGTAGTCGAAGCTCTGGCCTTCATGGCTGCGCGCGATGATCTCGCGCCAGATGCGGATGAACTCGGCCGACTGCTCGTAGCGCGCTGCATGGTCGAGAAAGACGCCGTCGCCCTCGAGCTCGGCCTGATCGCCGCCGGTCACCAGGTTCACGAGCACGCGCCCGCCCGAGAGCCGGTCGAAGGTCGCGGCCATGCGCGCGGCCAGGCTGGGCTGGTGCAGCCCGGGCCGCACCGCGACCAGAAACTTGAGTTGCCGCGTCGCGCCGACCAGGCTGGCCGCGATCACCCACGGGTCCTCGCAGGAGCGGCCGGTGGGGATCAGCACGCCCTCGTAGCCGAGCTGGTCGGCCGCGCCGGCAACCTGCTGCAGATAGGCCAGGTCGACCGGGCGCGCGCCCTCGGTGGTGCCGAGGTAGCGGCTGTCGCCGTGGGTGGGAAGAAACCAGAAGACTTGCATGGTGTGATCTCGATCAGATGGCGAAGAGAAAGCGCCGCAGGCCCCACGCCAGTGCCGTGGTGCGAAGCACCCGCACTGCGCGAAGCCGCAACAGCGCGCTGTCAGGCAATACCGGCGGCCGCTGCATCGAGCACGTTGATCTTCTTGGGGATCAACCCGAGCGAGAAAAAGGTGTCGGCGATCTTCTGCTGCTCCGCCAGGACCGCCTTGGTGATCGGCCTCGTGCCGTAGTTCGCGCGCCCCACCACGACGTCGACCACCGGCTGCGGAATGCCCCACAGCTGCGAAAGCTCGGCCGCGAACGCGCTCTTGTTGGCCTGGCCCCATTGGTCGACCCGGTCGATCTCCTCGGTCAGGATCCGGATCACGTCGGCGTTCTTCTCTGCATAGCCGAGCGAGGAGAAGTAGTAGGCGCGGTTGCCCACCACATCCGTGGCGTCGGCGAGCACCTTGGCTTCGAGCGTCTTCTCCGCCGCGGCCAGGAACGGGTCCCAGATCACCCAGGCGTCGATCGAACCCTTCTCGAAGGCGGCGCGCGCATCCGAGGGCGGCAGGAAGGCGAGGTTCACGTCGCCGTAGCCAAGGCCGTGCTTCTCCAGCAGCTTGACCAGGAAGTAGTGGACGTTGCTGCCCTTGTTGAGTGCGACCTTTTTACCCTTGAGGTCGGCCACCGAACGGATCGCCGATCCCTTGGGCACCAGCACCGCTTCCGATTGCGGGCGCGGCACGGTCGCCGCCACATAGGCCAGCGGCGCACCCGCGGCCTGCGCGAAGATCGGCGGCGCTTCGCCGACGTCGCCGAAGTCGATCGAGCCGACGTTGAGCGCCTCAAGCTGCACCGGCCCGGCCGTGAACTCGGTCCACTTGAGCGAGACCTTGAGCGGCGCCAGCCGCTTCTCCAACGTGCCGCGGCCCTTCAGCAGGCTCAGCACGCCTTTCTGATGGCCGATGCGCAACTGCCGCGCCGGCGCCTGGGCAAGTGCCGCCAGCGAAGGCAAGGCGATCGCGGCCGCGGCGCCCTGGACCAGTTGGCGGCGCTTCGATGAATGCAATGTCATGGTGATGCTTTCGATGGATGGAGCCAGCGGCTCAGGTGGCGGTAATGAAGCCGACGATCAGCGCAATGGCGGCGACCACCACCACGCTGATGGCGAGGTCGCGCAGCGCGCGCCACAGCGGACGCGGCGGCGCATCGATGGCAAGGTCTTCGGTGCTGACAGGGTTCATGGCGGATGTCTTTCAGGCGTGAGTTGTCCCGCGCCGCGCGCCGGCGGCGAAAAACCAATGTGGAAAAAGAAGGTGGTGGCGCTCTCGCGCCGGGCCGGCCGGCCCGGGCTCAGACGCTACATCGCACGCGCGAGAAGGGCACCGGCTCGAAGCCGCTGGTGGCGGGCAGCTTGAGCCCTTCGCTCGCCAGCGTCTCCACCGCATCGTCGAGCCGCTGGGCGAGCTCCTGCTGCAGCTGGTACGCGCCCTCGGGCTGCAGCGTGACCTGGCCGTCGGTCGCATACACGCCGGGCAGGATGTGCCGTGCCGCGAGCGACTGCAGCACGGGCCGCAGCGCGTAGTCGAGCGCCAGCATGTGGTGCGGGCTGCCGCCGGTGGCCAGCGGCAGCACCGTCTTGCCCTTGAGCGCGGACTGCGGCAGCAGATCCAGAAAGACCTTGAGCACGCCGCTGTAGGCCGCCTTGTAGACAGGCGTCGCGATCACGATCACGTCGGCGCGCCGCACCTGTTCGACCGCATGCTGCACGGTGGGATGCGAAGCCTCGCCCAGCAGCAGCGCATGTGCTGCCAGCTCGCGGATCGCGAGACGATCGGCCGGCACGTCGCGCAGCGCGAGCCGCGCGGCCACCGCATCGAGCAGCACGGCCGAGCGCGAAGGCGCCGACGGGCTGCCGGCAATCAGGAGAACAGTCACGATTGCTTTCGTTCGAAGGTGGTTCTTTTTCAGGGGGCCGCCGCGCCCGGCCGCCCGAAGCGGCCGGGCCCGCCCCCGGTAGGGGGTTGGCGTACCGACACGAAGTGCGGGGAGCCTGGGGGCGAGCTGGTTACTTCTGCTTCGCCGTGTAGATCTGGTCGAAGGAGCCACCGTCCGCGAAGTGCTCCTTGTCCGCCTTGGCCCAGCCGCCGAAGGCCTGGTCGATGGTGAACAGCGTGAGCTTGGGGAACTGCTTCTCGTACTTGGCCTTGGCCTTGTCGGAGGTCGGGCGGTAGTAGTTGCGGCCGGCGATGTCCTGCCCTTCGTCGGAGTAGAGGTACTTGAGGTATTCCTCGGCCACGGCGCGCGTGCCCTTCTTGTCGACCACCTTGTCGACCACCGTCACCGTGGGCTCGGCCAGGATGCTGACCGAGGGCACGACGATGTCGAACTTGTCGGGGCCGAATTCCTTCAGCGCCAGGAAGGCCTCGTTCTCCCAGGCCAGCAGCACGTCGCCCACGCCGCGCTGCACGAAGGTGATGGTCGAGCCGCGCGCACCCGTGTCGAGCACCGGCACGTTCTTGTAGAGGCTGCCGACGAACTCGCGGGCCTTGGCGTCGCCGCCGTACTTGCGCTTGGCGAACTCCCATGCGGCCAGGTAGTTCCAGCGCGCGCCGCCCGAAGTCTTGGGGTTGGGCGTGATCACCTGCACGCCGGGCTTGGCCAGGTCGTCCCAGTCCTTCAGTCCCTTGGGGTTGCCCTTCTTCACGAGGAAGACGATGGTCGAGGTGTACGGTGCCGAGTTGTGCGGCAGGCGCTTCTGCCAGTCGGCCTTGACCAGGCCGCCATGCTTGACCAGCGCGTCGGTATCGCCGGCCAGCGCCAGCGTGGCGACGTCGGCGTCGATGCCGTCGATGATCGAGCGCGCCTGCTTGCCGGAGCCGCCGTGCGACTGCTTGATGCTCACGTCCTGTCCGGTCTTGCCCTTCCAGTACTTGGCGAAGGCCTTGTTGTAGTCGACGTAGAGCTCGCGCGTCGGGTCGTAGGACACGTTGAGCAAGGTCACGCTTTGCGCGAACGACGGCAATGCCGTCAGGGCGATGCTGGCGGCAGCGGCGGCGCCTAGGGAAAGCTTGATAAAGTCGCGGCGAAAGCTCATGGTCTTGTGCTCAGGAGGGCATAACAGTGAAGCTGCGAATTCTGAAGAGCGCATAAAGAAACTGGAACGACCGAGTTCTCAGTTCTAAATAGCGAAATCAACTAAGCAACCCACACGAAGGCAATCCAAATGGCACGCATGGTCCAGTGCATCAAGCTCGGCAAAGAGGCCGAAGGGCTCGATTTCCCGCCCTACCCCGGTGAACTCGGCAAACGCCTGTGGGAGAACGTCAGCAAGGAAGCCTGGGCCGCCTGGCTCAAGCAGCAGACCATGCTGGTCAACGAGAACCGGCTGAACCTGGCCGATGCCCGTGCCCGCCAGTACCTGGCGCGCCAGATGGAGAAGCACTTCTTCGGCGAGGGCGCTGACGTCGCGCAGGGCTACGTTCCCCCGACGAACTGATCGCCTGCCCGCGCCATGACCGAGCCGGTCGATTGGCGGGCCGACGGCGTGCCGCAGAGCGCGCGCTTTGGCGATATCTACCACTCCGAAAGCGGCGCGCTGGCGCAGGCCCGGCATGTGTTTCTGGCCGGCTGCGGCTTGCCTGAGGCCTGGGCCGGGCACCCGCAATGGCGGATTCTCGAAACCGGCTTTGGCCTCGGCCTCTCTTTTCTGACAGCCTGGCAGGCTTGGCGAGCCGATCCTCAGCGCCCGCGCCTGCTGCATTTCGTCTCGGTCGAAGCGCACCCGGTGTCGCGCGACGATCTGCTGCGCGCCGCCGCGGCCTATCCGGAACTTGCCCCGCTGGCCGCCGCACTGGGGGCGCAGTGGTGGGGCCTGTTGCCCGGCTTCCATCGACTGGTCTTCGACGAAGGCCGCGTGCTGCTCACGCTGTGCATCGGCGATGTGCAGGCCATGCTGCGCACGCAGCAGCACTTCGAGGCCGACAGCATCTTTCTGGACGGCTTCAGCCCCGAGCGCAATCCGCAGATGTGGTCGCCCGAGACACTCAAGGCCGTGGCACGTTTTGCGCGGCGCGGCACCCGCATCGCGAGCTGGACCATCGCGCGGACGGTGCGCGACGCGCTGGCGCAGCGCGGCTTCCAGCTCCGCAGGGCGCCCGGCCTGCCGCCCAAGCGCGATTGCCTGCAGGGCGTGTTCGAGCCGGCCTGGCAGATTCGGCGCCGCGCGCCGCTGCCCGCGCCCATCGCGGCGCCGGGGCGCTGCGCGGTGATCGGTGCGGGACTGGCCGGTGCAGCCGTGGCAGCCAGCCTGGCGCGGCGCGGCTGGCAGGTCACGGTGCTGGATGCCGGCGATCGCCCGTCGGCCGGGGCCTCGGGCCTGCCCGTCGGCGTGCTCGCGCCGCATGTGTCACCCGACGACGCGCTGCTGTCGCGCCTGACCCGCGCCGGCGTGCGAGCCACGTGGCAGCAGCTCGAGGCGCTGCTGGCGGAAGGCAGGGATTGGCGGGCCTGCGGCGTCCTCGAACGGCGCGCCGCGGGCCAGGATCGCCTGCCCGCCGACTGGACGGCCGAAGGCCCCAATGAATCGTGGCACGCCTCGGCCGCGCAGATTCGCGAAACCGGACTGCCGGCCGATGCGCCTGCACTCTGGCATGCGCGCGGCGGCTGGGTGCGGCCGGCGCGGCTGGCTCAGGCCTGGCTGGCGCAGCCCGCCATCGAACTCGCCACCGGACGGCGCGTGGCACGCATCGAAGCACCGCAACCCGGGCTCGCCTGCTGGACGCTGCACGACGCCCAAGGCGCCCTGCTGGCCGAAGCCGAACGCGTGGTCATCGCCGCCGGCTTCGAAAGCCGTGCGTTCGCGCCCGCGCTGGCGCTGCAGCCCGTGCGCGGCCAAGTCGCCTGGGGGCGCATGGACGACGGCACGCGGCTGCCTCGCGTGCCGATCAACGGCGACGGCCATCTCATTGCGCATGTACCCGACGCCGATGGCGCGCTCTGGCTCACGGGCGCCACCTTCGACCGCGACAGCAGCGATGCCGCGCCACGCGGCGCCGACACCGAATCGAACCGCGAGCGGCTCGCCAGGCTCCATCCCGATGCTGCGCTGCAGCTCTCGTCGGCGTTCGAGCGCGGCGACGCGAAGGCATGGGCCGGCGTGCGCTGTGCGTCGGGCGACCGCCGGCCGCTGGTCGGCCCACTCGACCCGGCATCGTCGCAGGGCGTGTGGCTCTGCACCGCGATGGGCTCGCGCGGCCTCACATTCGCCGCGCTGTGTGCCGAACTGCTTGCGGCACAGTGGCACGGCGAGCCCTTGCCGCTTTCGGCATCGCAAGCGCGGGCTCTGGATGCGCAGCGTTCCAGCGCTCAGATGTTCGCCAGCGCCAGATAGTCCAACAGCGTCGAGCCGCCCAGCGTGGCGAAAGGCAGCAGCACCGCCTTGACCAGCGGCTGCTGCCAGAACGGGGCGAAGGCGCCCATGCGCAAGCTCTCGATGCGCGACTGCAGCAGTTCGAGCTGCTTGGGTGTGGCCTCGCCGGGCGCGGCCGGCGCCTTGGCGTTCGCCCGCATCAGCGCATCCTTGACCAGGTCGAGCGCATGCCGGCGCGAGGCCTCGGCGGCAAGGCGCAGCGCCAGCGCGCAGCCCAGCGCGACGACCGCCCCGCCGACGGACAGGACGATGGTGCTCACCGGCATGGTCCACCGGTCGAACACCGCGCTCCTCGAGAGCAGCAGCAGCGAAATCACGATGAAGGGGTAGTAGATGAGGTGCGTGACGCTGCGCGTGCGCAGCGCGATGAACTGCAGGTCGACCCAGTTGTCCAGGTGGGCCCGCGGGATGCCGGTCTGCGCCTCGAACAGATCCAGCGTGGCTTCGGGCCAGTTCGCCGCCTGCTCGCGCAGGCCGCGCACGAAGCCGACGCAGAAGGCGGTCGCATCGACGACGAAGAACACCAGGAAGTACATCGCCACCAGCGACGGAATGCGCAGGCCGTCGTGCACCGCGAGGGACAGATCGCCGCGGTACGGCACGGAGCGCTCTTCGTCGAAGGCCAGCACGATCAGGTAGCTCCATGGCAGCGCCGCGGCCACATAGGCCGTGGTGCGCAACAGCCGCGCGCTGAGCCTGTTCTGCGCCACGTAGCGCTTCCAGAAGTCGAGCGCGGGTGCCAACATGCCGTGCGCGGCCTGCTTTGAGCGGCTGGCGGCGGGCACGAAGCGCATCGAGAACACCTGGGCCAGCTTCTGCCACCAGCGCAGCCGCGCCTGGGCCTCGCGCTGCTCGGCAATCAGTTCGCGGCGCGTGCGGCCCAGGTGGAATTCGCGCGTGATCTCGTCGAGGTTGCGCGTGAGCGCGCCCCAGCCCCGGAAGAGCAGGTACAGGCACAGCACCAGATTGAGCACGCGAATGGCTTCCGTCGGCCAGAGACTGATGCCTTCGAACGCAGTCAGCGGCTTGCCTTCGCGCGTGAGCCACTCGGCAAAGGGCTGCCAGTGGGCGGCCAGCCAGAGCGGCAGCTCGAGCTGCAGCAGCACGACAAGCACCGCCAGTGCCGCATAGCGCGCGAGCAGCGCGGAGCCGTCAGGTGCGCGGGCGACGAAGCGCCCCAGGAAGCGCCGTGCGCCGAGGCTGATGAAGAGCGCGGGCGCCCACAGGGCGAGCACGAGAAGGCTCGCGATCAGGACCAGCGTGGCCTCCCGCGGCATCGGATAGCGGGCCGATGCGGGCGGATGGACGTCTTCGCATGCGGTCCAGCCCTCGCCCCGGCACGGATTCGATGTGGCCTTCTGCGGGCCCTCGTTCGCCGGACGACCGTAGAACTCGAAGGCCTCGGTGCGGCCGATCTCGAAGATCCGCGGTGTCTTGAACCACCGGCCAATGGCCGCCTGCGATAACGGCCGCGTGGGATGCCGCGCGTCGTCCATGGCGATCCGTGTCGTCAGGAAGGTGGACACCTGGTAGCTGTCGCGAAACGGCGGTGCGCCGCCTTGCAGCTCGTCCCGGAGGCGCAGGCCGAAGTTGGAGGCGACGATGAGGTTGCGTGTCCAGGCCTGCTCGCGCGGATGCAGGAAGCGCGCATCCAGATCGGTGGTGAAGAAGATGGCGTTCGGAAACTCCGGCTTGAGCGCCTGCAGCACCAGCAGCTTGTCGTGCACATCGTTGCCCAACACGCCGATCGCGCGCAGACCCATGCCGTCGGCACTGGCGGCACGTACGCGTCGGTCCTTCTCGCGCATCTGCACGGCGAGACGGCGCAGGTAGTCGAACTGGCTCTGGCCTTCGGCGCGCTCGATGAAGGTACCGTCCTTGCGACGGGTCGCATCCTTGTCGCCTGGCGCCTGCTTGCCGCCGCTGGCGGAATCCGACGCGCCCTGGCCGCCCGCAGGCAGTTGGCCATCGAGTCCGCGCACATAGTTGAAAGAGTTGATGCAGAAACCGCGCTCGTTCGCCGCGGGCCGGAATTCGCGCCGCAGGCTGCGGCCGTACAAGGTGTCCCACTCGGCCACCACGGCGACATGGCTCGGCGCAGGGTCCGGCTTCTCCCCGTCGCTCGGACGGCAGGCTTTCCGGTAGGCCTCCACCTCTTGCTCCGCCGTCAGCGTCGGGGGCGGATCCGATTCGCCGCGGTCCGGCCCCAGCGCCTCGATCGTGAGCGGCCTCAGGCCGCGCAGCTCCAGTTCATCGATCAGCCTGGTGGCGAGACCTCCGTCGTTGCCGATGGTGCGCACCAGCAGCGCGCCCCTTGACTCGAAGAAGTCGGCAAGGCTCGACTCGGCGTCCGGGAGCAGGACATCGTCGGGCACGGTCGCGTACGGCGAATAGAAGCGCATCGGCGGCGCGGGCACCTTGCCCTTGAGGCTGGCCTTCGCCGCTTCGTCGATCATGGCCTTGAGCCCGTCCGAACCGTTCGGTCCAATGACGCGCCAGCTCGCGCCGGATTCGAGAAAGGGCCGCGCCAGTTCCGCCATCCGCGCGAACGGTGCATTGTCGAAAGCCTCGCTCCGAAGCCACATGACGAGCACGCGCCGAAGATCATCGTTGTTCCCGCGCGCATCCAGTGTGGGTTCGAACCACTCGTAAGGTATGGGCTCCTGCGATCTCGCGTACGGACCGGGACGAACCGGCGGCGGAAAGAAGTAGCCCAGATGTTCGGTATCGACGGGCGAGAGCCGGCTTGCGTTGAGGCCTGCCAGCACCGCATAGCGTCCTCGCCTGCGACTTTCCACGTTCTCCGAGTAGGGTCCGCCCGGCAGCATGACCGCGAGGATCTCCACCGGCTGCCTGGACCGGATCTCCCGGGCCAGGTCGGCGGCGGTGCGCCGCGCGTCGTCCGCCTCCGCCCTTTTCGCGTCGTTCTTCCTGGCCTCCACCCGGCCCTTGGCGACCGCGCCGAAGGGATCCTGCCAGAGCCGCGCGTCGACATCCTGCAGCGAGAAATGCTGCGCGAAGCGCGGTTCGCCGGCCGGCAGACGGGTGGTTTCGAGCGGTGCCTCGCGCACGAACAGCGCACCCGCGAGCAGCAGCATCACCGCGATGAGGCCGTTGCCTGAAAGACCGCCCAGCCCGGACTTGGAATCCTTTTCCATAGGACCCCCTTCGCTGTGCAGTCTAGGGACGCGCTTCGACTTCACAATGTGTCGTTCGGCGGAAAGCGCCCTCCAAACGGACGGTGTCTACCTCATACACGGTAGACAATTCGCCATGCCCATCCGCTACGACATCACCCACACCACGATCTACCGCTACAACCAGCCGGTGAGCTTCGGCCTGCATCGCGTGATGTTCAGGCCGCGCGACAGCCACGACCTGCGCGTGCTGGCCACCGACCTGCAGGTCAGCCCCGAGGCCTACGTGCGCATGATCCAGGACCCGCACTCCAATTCGGTGGCGCTGGTGCAGCCGATGGGCGAGGCGACCGAGTTGCGCATCGTCTGCGCCTTCACCATCGAGCACGTGCCGGCGCCGATGAACGAACTGCCGCTGGAACCGGCCGCCGAGTACCTGCCCTTCGCCTATTCGGTGCAGGAACGGCTCGACCTCGAACACTATCTGCGCCCGCACCACGACGATCCCGAAGGCACGCTGATCCGCTGGGCCCACCAGTTTCTCCACACCGACAAGCCCAACAGCACGCGCGAGGTGCTCACGCGCATGAATGCGCACATCGGCCGGAGCCTGACCTACGCGGCCCGCGACGAGGAAGGCACGCAGACGCCGCTGGAAACGCTGGCGCTGGGCAGCGGCAGCTGCCGCGACTACGCACTGCTCATGATGGAGGCCGCGCGCCGGCTCGGCGTGGCCACGCGCTTCGTCTCGGGCTATATCTACGATGCCGCGCTCGACACCGGCAGCGTCGAGCCGGGCTCATCCGTCTCCGGCGCCGGATCGACGCATGCCTGGCTGCATGCCTACCTGCCCGGCGCCGGCTGGGTCGCTTTCGATCCCACCAACAACCTTCTGATGGGCAGCGGCCAGCTGATCCGCGTCGGCGTGGCGCGCGACCCGTCGCAGGCCGCGCCGATCAGCGGCAGCTGGTATGGCAAGGCGGAAGCCTATGAAGGCCTGGAAGCGACGGTTCAGGTGAAGCGCACCGCGGGCTGAAGTTCGACTTTGGCAGGAGCGTGTCATGACACTGTGTTTTTATACAGATAACATGGAGCGCCCTCCAAGAAAAACCCAAGGCGCCCGGCCATGTCATTCCCTCATCTTCCGAGCCCTGCTCCCCGGCAGGTCCCTCGTCTCTTCCTGATCACGCCGACCTCGCGGCGCCCGCTTTCGAACCCCGCGCCCTCACCGCACACGGACATCCGGCGCCATGCGGCGCGCGTGATCGCGGTCACCGTGCGTCACTGGTGGCCCTGAGCGGCTCCAGCCCGGTCTGCGCCGCTGCCACCACCGCCTTGGTGAGACGGTCGAGCATCGGGATCTTCAGGCGCACGTGATGCCAGTAGAGCGGCACCCGCAGGTCCACGCCTGGCACCAGCTCGACCAGCGAGCCGTCGCGCAGCTGCGCTTCGACCAGGCTCGCCGGGTTCGTGCCCCATCCGATGCCCGCGACGCAGGCCGCCACGAAGGCCTGCGGCGAAGGCAGCCAGTGCCGCGGCGTTTCGACCGGCTTGCCGCAGGCCGCCCGCAGCCATTGCGCCTGCAGCTTGTCCTTGCGGTTGAAAACCAGGCTCGGTGCCGCGGCCAACGCCTGCGCGGTCACGCCGTCCGCGAAGTACTTCTTCTTGAAGGCCGGGCTCGCGGTGGCGAAGTAGCGCATGTGGCCGAGCGGCACGCTGCGGCAGCCCTGGCCGGGCTTGGCGCTGGCGGTCACGGCGGCCAGCACGGCGCCGGTGCGCAGCCACTCGGCCGTGTGCTCCTGGTCGTCGAGGCTCAGGTCGAGCAGCGCCGGCTCGCTCGCGCTGAAGGCCGCGATCGCGGGGACGAACCAGGTGTCCAGGCTGTCGGCGTTGACCGCCACGCGCAAGGTGACGCGCTGATCGCCGGCGTCGAGCGTGCCGAGCGCAGGCATGGCGCGCTGCAGATCGCGCTCGAGCATGCCAACCTGCTCTACATGCCGGCACAGCCAGGCACCCGCCTCGGTCGCCACGCAGGGCGAGCCGCGCACGATCAGCGCAAGGCCCAATCGATCTTCGAGCAGCTTGACGCGTTGCGACACCGCCGACGGCGTCACGTGCAGCGCGCGCGCCGCCCGTTCGAAGCTGCCTTCGCGCACCACCTGCGCAACGGCGGCCAGGGACAGGTAGTCGAGCAATGAAGTATTCCTAATGCAGCCGCAGAAAAGTTAACTGGACTGATTCTGCCGCAGCGCCAATCATCGGCGCATGACCCCCTTCGCCTTCCCTGCATTCGCCACCGGCTTCGGCCTGACCCTGGGCCTGATCGTCGCCATCGGCGCGCAGAACGCCTTCGTGCTGCGCCAGGGCCTGCGGCGCGAGCATGTGTGGCCGGTGATCCTGTTCTGCGCGCTGGCCGACACGGTGCTGGTCGCCGTCGGCGTGGTCGGCATGGGCCAGGTGCTCGACCGCCTGCCGCTCGTGGCGCCGGCGCTCACCGTCGGCGGCGCGCTGTTCCTGCTGGTCTATGCCGCCTTCGCCTGGCGGCGTGCGCTGCGCCCTGCTGCGCTGCATGCGGCCGCGGGCGGTGCGGGCCGGAACTCGCTGCGCCGCGTGATGACGCAGACCGCCGCCTTCACGCTGCTCAATCCGCACGTGTACGTCGACACGCTGCTCCTGGTCGGCGCCGTCGGCGCGCAGCAGGCCGGCCTCGGCAAGGGCGCCTTCGTGGCGGGCACCGCGCTGGCCAGCGCGAGCTGGTTCGCGGGGCTCGGCGCCGGTGCGCGGCTCTTGGCACCGCTGTTCGCGAAGCCGGTGGCCTGGCGCTGGCTCGATGCGCTCGTGGGCCTGGTGATGCTGGTGCTCGGCGTGGTGCTGGCCGGGCAGGCGGTCTCAGCGCTGCGGGGCTGAAGCGGCCCGGGCCTCGAGTTCGGCCACCAGGGCGCGCGCCTCGTCGCCTTCAGGAATCGGCCGGCCGCTGTCGCGCCATGCAACCGCACTCTTGAAGCCCTCGACCTCGGCCTGGCGGCGGAACCACATGCCTTCGGGGTTGTGGCGCGTGATGCCGTCGAACACGGTGGCGAACATCTGGCTCTGCTCCAGCCCCATCGAGAGCCAGACCTGGTTGACCACCAGCTTGTGCATCATCAGGTGCGAGCGCGGCACGCCGGCGATGCGCTCTGCCAGCTTCAGCGTGGCCGCGTCGAGCTCTTCGGCCGGCACCGCGAAGTTGGCGAGGCCCCATTCGGCGGCCTGCGTGCCGTCGATGGTGTCGCCGGTGAACATGAGCTGCTTGGCGCGCAGCGCGCCCAGCCGATAGGTCCACATCGCGGTCGTCGGGCAGCCCCAGACGCGCGTGGGCATGTAGCCGATCTTCGCGTCCTCGGCCATCACCAGCAGGTCGCAGCACAACGCGATGTCGCTGCCGCCGGCCACCGCGTAGCCGTGCACCTTGGCGATGGTGGGCTTGGTGCAGCGCCAGAGCGACATGAAGTCCTCGGTGTTGCCCTTCATCGCGGCGTAGTCGAGCATCGGGTCCCACGGCGTCTTCTCCTGCCTGCAGGGATGGTCGGCCGTGCCGTCCTGTGCCTTGCCCTCGGCGTATTCGCCCAGGTCGTAGCCGGCGCAGAAGGCGCGGCCCGCGCCTTCGACCACGATCACGTGCACCTCGTCCTCGGCTTGCGCCCACTCGACCGCGTGGCGGATGTCCGCCGGCGTGGTGTTGCCGATGGCATTGAGCTTCTCGGGCCGGTTGAGCACGAGGCGCGCGATGCGCGGGTGCTGCGGGTCCTTGTCGATCAGAACGGTGTTGAAGGTGGGCATGGGTGTCTCCTTGTGGATTCGATCCTATGGCGGCGGCCCGCGCGGCGGTAGGCCTTCCGGCGATCCCGCGCATGCGCTACGGCCAACGCCTAAATCCAACGGTGGATGCGCAAGGCCGCCGATCGGCGTCTGATGTCATGACGGCGCAGCAAAGTCGCGGCCCACTCGACGACACATCAATTCAGGGTGACCACCATGTACCAGGGCGAACGCTTCAACGGATACAGCCATCTGCTCGGGCTGATGCTGGCCACGGCCGGCTCCGCCCTGCTGCTGGCCAAGACGATGCCGGTCAACGACCCGGCCAAGACGGCGAGCGCGCTGGTGTTCGCGCTGTCGATGGTGACGCTCTACGCGGCATCGGTCCTGTTCCACAGCACGCGCGGCCGCATGAAGCTGTTCTGGCAACGCGTCGACCACTGTGCGATCTACCTGCTGATCGCCGGCAGCTATACGCCCTTCGCCCTGGTCACGCTGCAGGGCGCCTGGGGCTGGGCGCTGCTGATCGCGGCCTGGAGCGCGGCGCTGTTCGGCATCGCCCGCGAGCTGCGGCCCGGCGACCCGCCTGCGCCCTCGCTGGCACTCTACCTGGGGATGGGCTGGCTTGGCGTGATCGCCGCCGTGCCATTGATCGCGCGGCTCGACAGCACCGGCCTCGCCTGGCTGATGGCCGGCGCCGTGCTGTACTCGGCCGGCACGATCTTCTACCGCAACCCCCTCGGCTGGCGCCATGCGCACGGCACCTGGCATCTGTTCGTGCTGGCCGGCACCGCGAGCCATTACGTCACGGTGGCGCACTTCGTGCTGTAGCAACGCGAGCCGCCTTGCGGGCGGCGGCAGTGCTTCGGGCTTGGGTAACATGCCTCGCCCAGAAGCATTCGCATGAAAAGCCAGAACTTCTCCTTCCACCACCCGATCGCGTTCTGGGCCGGTTGCATCGCCATCATCGGCGGCGTGCTCGCGCACGTGCCGATGTTCATGATGGGCCGGCACACGGGCTACCAGATGGTCGGCATGGAGATGGACGCCACCATGCTGACCGGCATGGCGATGATCCCGCTTGGCGTGCTCTTGGCCATGTACGGCCTGATGCCGCGCATCGCGCAGATGCACAAGAGCCTGCACGGCGACAGCCACCTGCAGTTCCATGTCGCCGACGGCGTGCCGCTGAACGGCGAACACTGGAAGCTGGTGATCGTGCTGGTGATCGCGCTGGCGGTCGACGTGCTGAAGCCGGCCACGCTGGGCTTCGTGATGCCGGGCATGACCACCGAGTACGAGATCAGCAAGCAGACGGCCGGCGTGCTGGCGCTGGTGGCGCTCACGGGCACGACAGTGGGCTCCGTGGTGTGGGGCCGGCTGGCCGACATCTTCGGCCGGCGCGCGGCCATCCTGCTGTCGGCGCTGATGTTCATCGGCACCGCGATCTGCGGCGCGATGCCGGCCTTCGGCTGGAACCTTGCCATGTGCTTCCTGATGGGCGCCTCGGCCGGCGGCCTGCTGCCGATCACCTTCACGCTGATGGCGGAAACCGTGCCCGCCGCGCACCGCGGCTGGCTGCTGGTGGCGCTGGGCGGCGTCGGCACCTCGGCCGGCTATCTGCTCGCGGCCGGCTCGGCCGCGCTGCTGGTGCCGGAATTCAGCTGGCGCGCGCTGTGGCTGCTGGGTTTGCCGACCGGCCTGGTGATCATCTTCCTGGGCCGCTACATCCCGGAATCGCCGCGCTTTCTTTCGAACGCCGGGCTCGACAACGAGGCTCGCGCGGTGCTGGCGCGCTTCGCCGGCACGGGCGCAGCGACGGCAGCGAATGCGCAGGCGGCCGTGGTCGTCGCCGAGCAGGAGCCACCGGCCGGCGGCATCGCGCAGCTGCTGCGCGGCAGCCATGCGCGCATCACCTGGGGCCTGATCGTCTGCGGCGTGGCCTGGGGCCTGGTGAACTTCGGCTTTCTGCTGTGGCTGCCGACCAACCTCGGCAGCATGGGCATGGACGCCACGGCCGCGAGCGCCCTGCTCGCGCGCTCGGCGCTGCTGGCGCTGCCCGGCATCGCGATCGTGATCTGGCTCTACCACCGCTGGAGCAGCATCAAGGCGCTGGTGCTGTTCATCGCACTCACGACCGCGATGCTGCTGGTGTTCTTCGGCCTTGGCCTGGCGCAGGTGCAGTCGACCTTGGCGATGGTGCTCACCACCGCCCTGCTGCTCGTGAGCTCGAGCGGCGTGATCGCGATGCTCATCCCCTATGCCGCCGAGATCTACCCGGTGCACCTGCGCGGCACCGGCTCGGGCGTGATCGCGGCCAGCTCCAAGTTCGGCGGCATCCTGGGCGCGGGCTTCGGCGTGCTGGGCGTGTTCGGCCACTTCACCGCCTCAGCCTTGCTGATTGCGGTGCCGATGGCGGTCGCGGCGCTGATGCTGATCAGGAGCGGCATCGAGACGCGCGGGCGCGGCCTCGAAGACATCCAGGACCTGCTGGATGCCGGGCGCGGGACGGCGTCTTAGACGCTCGATGTACATCTAAAGCAAACATTCCTTAAAAGTGTGAAGTTTTCGCGCCTCGAATCGGGCTGCTGTCTGCGAACCTCGCGACATGACCCATTCGAGTGCCGATCTCGCCCTTCTCGAAAGTGCCCTGGCCGCCGTGGAGCGGCTGCTGCTCGCGGAGGGCAGTCGCGCGAGTCCCGCGCAGTCCAGCCTTCACATCTGTCTCAACTCGGCCGCTGCGCTGCTGGATGCCAGCCGCTCCTTGATGCGAACGCCGCGTGTCGACGCCGCGCCTGACGAACTGGAGCACGAATGGAAGACGCTGATTGAGCTGACGAAATCAGCCAGCCGATCGGTCTATCGTGCGACGCTCATCATGGCAGCGCAGAGGAATCTCGTCGCGGCGCAGCTTCCACAAGCAGCACGCGACGATGCGACTGCGCACTGAGGGCCTTTAGCAATGGCCCTGATCTGCCCCCAATGCAAGACAAAGAATCGATCTGCCGCCAAGTTCTGCATCGAATGCATCGGCACGCTTCCCACTGCGTTCGCCAGCGCTGACGCGCCGCGCGCCAGCGCCGCGAATTCCCTGTTCGGTTTCATGCGGAGAGCCGAGCAGTCGCAGGGGCCTGCTGCCGTTGGCGCGGCCCCTGCAGTTGCCGAGGCAGCGCAAACTTTTTCCAAGGGGATGTGGGTCAGCATTGCTGCCCTCAGCGTCGCGTTGATCGTGGGGGCCGCGGGCTGGCTGGTGGCGGGTGCCGGCGGCTGGTATCTCTACACGGCGGGCAAGGCACAGGTGCATCCCGTTCGCACGGACCCTTCGGCGCAGACCGAACAACGTGCTGCCTCGCCCGCCGCCACGGCCGAAGCGCCTGCCATGGTCACGGAACCACAGACCGAAAAGGTGCAACTCGCGCCAACGAAAGCGCCGGATCCGGTCCGGGCGACAAGCGAGCCGGCACAGGCGAAGTCCGTCAAAGCTCCGCGCAGCGCGGCCGCCACCGCGCCCGGCCAGGCATGCTCGGGCATGAACTTCGTCGTGGCAGCCCGATGCATGGCCGCCCAATGCGAGAAAGCAGAGTTCAGGGCGCACGCACAATGCACCGCGGTGCGCCGGCAGCAACTTCTCGAAGAGCAAAAGAGAAATCCGGCTGCTCCGTAGCCGGCCCTTTGTCGACGGCGGCATCACGGCCACTCAGTGAGCGCCGGGCAAGACGCCGCCGGCCTTCCTAGAATCGACCGGTGTTCGACGCGCGGCAGCCGCCGCCGGCCTTATCCCGAATAAGCAACGCATCGCCCGGCAACCCGCATGGGGACTGGCGAATAAGCTTATCCGCATAAGGCGCGAACCAAAAAATAGTTTGTTTCCATAAGGCGCGCTTTTACATTCCCCGGCTCGCGTTGACGGGCCGTGGACGCACCGCCTTCCAGCAACTGACACACGATGTACCAATACACAGATTTCGACCGCCAGTTCGTGCACCAGCGCGCCGCGCAATTCCGCGACCAGCTGGAGCGCTGGCAGACCGGCAAGCTCTCCGAAGACGAATTCCGGCCGCTTCGGCTGCAGAACGGCTGGTACGTGCAGCGCTACGCGCCGATGCTGCGCGTCGCGGTGCCCTACGGCGAACTCTCCAGCGCCCAGCTGCGCGTGCTGGCCCGCATCGCGCGCGAGTACGACGAGCCCGAAGCCGAGGTCTACAAGACTGCGCTGAAGACACAGGGCAAGCTCGGCACGCACAAGCTGCCCACGCACTACGGCCACTTCACAACGCGCCAGAACGTGCAGTACAACTGGATCCCGCTGGCCAAGTCGGCCGACGTGATGGACCTGCTGGCCTCGGTCGACATGCACGGCATCCAGACCAGCGGCAACTGCATCCGCAACATCACGAGCGACGAGCGTGCCGGCGTCGCGATCGACGAGGTGGCCGATCCGCGGCCCTTCGCGGAGATCATGCGGCAGTGGAGCACGCTGCATCCGGAGTTCGCCTTCCTGCCGCGCAAGTTCAAGATCGCGATCACCGGCGCGGCCGAAGACCGCGCCGCAACCGGCTGGCACGACGTGGGCCTCAAGCTCGTGAAGAACGAGGCCGGCGAGCTCGGCTTCCGCGTGCAGGTGGGCGGCGGCATGGGCCGCACGCCGATCATCGGCACCGTGCTGCGCGAGTTCCTGCCGTGGAACCAGATCATGAACTACCTCGAGGCCGTGGTGCGGGTCTACAACCGCTACGGCCGGCGCGACAACATCTACAAGGCGCGCATCAAGATCCTCGTGAAGGCCGAAGGCCAGCGCTACATCGACGATGTCGAGGCCGAGTACAAGCAGATCCTCGAGCACGACGGCGCGCCGCACACCATCACGCAGGCCGAGTACGACCGCGTGGCCGCCTCCTTCGTGCCGCCCACGCTCGCGACCCGCGTGTTCCAGAGCGCCGAAGAGACCGATGCCGAGCTGTGCGCGCAGGCGGCCGACGACGTGATGTTCGCGCGCTGGCTGCAGCGCAACGTGGCGCCGCACCAGAACCCGGCCCTGCGCGCGGTCACGCTCTCGTTCAAGCGCATCGGGCAGGCGCCCGGCGACGCCTCGGCCGACCAGCTCGATACCGCCGCACGGCTGGCCGACCGCTTCAGCGCCGGCGAGGCGCGCGTCACGCACGACCAGAACCTGCTCCTGCCCTGGGTCCATGCCGAAGACCTGCACGCGCTGTGGCTCAGTGCCCGCGAGGCCGGCTTCGCCAGCGCCAACGTGCACCTCTTGACCGACATGATCGCCTGCCCCGGCGGCGACTTCTGCGCGCTGGCCAACGCACGCTCGATCCCGATCGCCGAGGCCATCACCGAGCGCTACCAGGATCTCGACGAGCTCGACGACCTGGGCGAGATCGACCTGCACATCAGCGGCTGCATCAACTCCTGCGGCCACCACCACAGCGGCCACATCGGCATCCTCGGCGTCGACAAGGACGGCAAGGAGTGGTACCAGGTCACCTTGGGCGGCTCCGACGGTTCGGCGCTGTCGGGCGCGGCGCAGCCCGGCAAGGTGGTTGGCCCCTCGTTCTCGGCGGCCGAAGTGCCGGACGTGATCGAGGCCGTGCTCAACACCTACCGCGATACGCGCCTTGTGATCGATGGACGCGGCGAGAGCTTCATCGACGCGCTGCGCCGCGTCGGCATCGAGCCTTTCAAGGCCGCGGCCAACGGTGCGCGCTTCAAGGTGGAGGAGGCGGCATGAACAAGACGCTGCGCATCCTTTCAGCGGAAGAACACGTGGACGACGGCGAGCCGAACGTGCTGCAACTGCCCAACGACGCCGACCCGCTGGCCATCGAGGTCTGCCTCGACGACGTCGACCGCATCGACCTGAACTTCCCGAAGTTCACCGATGGCCGCGCCTACAGCCAGGCCTTCCTGCTGCGTCGCCGCCTCGGCTTCAAGGGCGACATCCGCGCCACCGGCGACGTGCTGATCGACCAGCTGGTGCAGATGGAACGCACCGGTTTCTCCAGCGCCGTGCTCAGGGAAGGCGTCGACGCCTCCGCCGCGCAGCGCCAGTTCGACCGCTTCTCCGCCTTCTACCAAGGCGACGCGGTGCAGACCACGCCTCTTTTCAAGCGCGAAACGGCCTGAACGCCATGAACGCCATGAACGCCATCTCGCTCTACGCCAAGCCCTCCGCCGATTTCGAGACCAAGCTCGCCGAAAGCGTGGCGCTGCTGCGCGGTGCGGCGCAGGAGTTCGCGCCGATCACGCAGGCCTCCAGCCTGGGCGCCGAGGACATGGTGGTGACCGACCTGCTGCACCGCTTTCAGGTGCAGTCCGGCATCTTCGTGCTCGAAACGGGCAAGCTGCATGCCGAGACGCTCGAACTGCTCGAACGCCTGCAGACCCACTACGGCCGCGAGGTCGAGATCTATCGCCCCGTCGCGGAAGCGGCGGCCGCTTTCGTGGCCGAGAACGGCGAGGAAGCGATGTACCGCAGCCTGGAGCTGCGCAAGTCCTGCTGCCATATCCGCAAGATGGAGCCGCTGGAGCGCGCGCTCGCGGGCAAGCGCGGCTGGATCACGGGCCTGCGGCGCGAGCAGTCCGGCGCGCGGGCCGAGGTCGAGCTCATCGAAGAGCAGGCGGAGCGCGTCAAGATCAATCCGCTGGCGAACTGGACCTGGGGCGACGTCTGGCACTACATCGCCACACACCAGGTGCCCTACAACCCGCTGCACGACCAGTTCTATCCCAGCATCGGCTGCGCGCCATGCACCCGCGCCGTGACCCTGGGCGAAGACTTCCGCTCGGGCCGCTGGTGGTGGGAGCAGGAAAGCGCCAAGGAATGCGGCCTGCATGTCGACGGCGCCGTGTCGTCGGTCATTCCGATTCGCGCCATTGCCTGAACCTCATTTTCTGATCTCCGAATACTCCTCATGAACGCCCGCACCGAATACGACCTGCTGCTGCAAGGCACGCACCTGCCCGCGCGCCTGTCCAACACGCAGCTCGACGCGCTGGAAGAAGAAACCATCTTCATCCTGCGTGAAGTCGCCGCCTCCTTCGAGCGCCCGACGCTGCTGTTCTCGGGTGGCAAGGATTCGCTGGTGCTGCTGAAGTGCGCCGAGAAAGCCTTCGGCGCCGGCCGCATTCCCTACCCGCTCTTGATGATCGACACCGGCCACAACTTCCCCGAAGTGACGGCCTTCCGCGACCACCGCGCGCAGGAACTCGGCGCCGAGCTGATCGTGCGCAGCGTCGAAGACTCGATGGCGCGCGGCACCGTGCGCCTCGCCCATCCGGGCGAATCGCGCAACGTGCACCAGTCGGTCACGCTGCTGGAGGCGATCGAGGAATTCCGCTTCGATGCGCTGATCGGCGGCGCGCGCCGCGACGAAGAAAAGGCCCGCGCCAAGGAGCGCATCTTTTCGCATCGCGACGCCTTCGGCCAATGGCAGCCCAAGGACCAGCGGCCCGAACTCTGGACCCTGTTCAACACCCGCCTGGCGCCCGGCGAACACTTCCGCGTGTTCCCGATCTCGAACTGGACCGAACTCGACGTCTGGCAGTACATCGAGCGCGAGCACGTCGCCCTGCCCTCGATCTACTACACGCACCAGCGCGAAGTGGTCGAGCGCCGCGGCCTGCTGGTACCGGTGACCGAACTCACGCCGCCGCGCGACGGCGAGAAGGTGGAGGTGCGCGACGTGCGCTTCCGCACCGTGGGCGACATCACCTGCACCTGCCCGGTCGACAGCCTGGCAGCCGACGCCGCCGACGTGGTGGTGGAAACGCTGGCAGCCGAAGTCAGCGAGCGCGGCGCCACGCGCATGGACGACAAGACATCCGAGGCTTCGATGGAGAAGCGCAAGAAAGACGGTTACTTCTGATGAGTGCGAGCACCTCCACCCCCGCCGCCGAAGCGGCAGCGATCCACGGCGACACCGGCACGGCCTTGCGCTTCATCACCTGCGGCAGCGTCGACGACGGCAAGAGCACGTTGATCGGGCGGCTCCTGGTCGACAGCAAGACCGTGCTGCAGGACCAGTTGGCCGGCGTACAGCGCGGCGGCGAGACCGACCTGGCGCTCCTGACCGACGGCCTGTCGGCCGAGCGCGAACAGGGCATCACGATCGACGTCGCCTACCGCTACTTCTCGACCGCACGGCGCAAGTTCATCATCGGCGACGCGCCGGGCCACGAGCAGTACACGCGCAACATGGTCACGGCCGCATCGAGCGCCGATGCTGCCGTGGTGCTGGTCGATGCCACCAAGCTGGCCTGGGCCGCTGAGGTAGAAGACGGCGAAGTGGTGCGGCGCGAGCTGCTGCCGCAGACGCGCCGCCACACGCTCTTGTGCCACCTGCTGCGCGTGCAGTCGATCGTTTTCGCGGTCAACAAGCTCGATGCGATCGCCGATGCCGATCTCGCCTTCGAACGCATCTCGGGCGCGCTCGCGGACTTTGCCGAGGCTGCAGGCGTGCAGGTCGCCGCCACCGTGCCGATCTCGGCGCTCAAGGGCTGGAACGTGGCCTCGCGCCACGGCAACTGGTGCGGCTACGAAGGCCCGAGCCTGATCGAGCTGCTCGAGGAACTGCCTGTCACCCAGCAAGACGAAGCCGTGCCCTTCGCCTTCCCGGTGCAGTGGGTCGAGAAGTTCTCGGCCTCGGCCGACACGTCCCGAGGCCGCCGCGTGTTCTGGGGCCGCGTGGCCAGCGGGCATGTGGAGCCGGGCCAGCGCGTCACGGTGCTGCCGAGCAACCAGACGGCGACCGTCGCGCAGGTGCTGAGCCACACGCGCCAGCCGAAGACGGTGCACGCGGGCCACAGCGCCGGCATCGTGCTCGACCGCGAGCTCGACGTCTCGCGCGGCGACTGGCTGCTGGCGCCGGACGCCTTCGAGCCCGCGCGCGAGATCACCGCCACCATCGCGTGGCTCGACGACGAGCCGCTGGTCGCGGGCCGCGTCTACTGGGCGCTGCAGGGCCATCGCTGGGTCAAGGCGAAGGTGGCGCGCATCGTCGATCGAGTGAACATCACGACGCTCGACTCCGAACCGGCCGACCGGCTCGAAGCCAATGCGATCGGCGACGTGGTGCTCTCGCTGCAGCAGCCGCTGGCCGTGCTGCCCTTCACGCAATCGCGTGCGCTGGGTTCGCTGGTGCTGGTCGATACCGCCTCCCACAAGACCTCGGCCGCCGTGCTGGTAAGGCCCGCTCTCGCAAAAGCCTAAAATTCGCCGTTTACCCGATCATTCCCCGCCAGCCAAGAACATGACTCACGTCGTCTCCGAATCCTGCATCCGCTGCAAATACACCGATTGCGTCGACGTATGTCCCGTGGACTGCTTCCGCGAAGGGCCGAACATGCTGGTGATCGACCCTGACGAATGCATCGACTGCGCGGTCTGCATTCCCGAGTGCCCGGTCAACGCGATCTACGCCGAGGAAGACCTGCCGGCCAACCAGATCGCCTTCATCAAGCTCAACGCCGAGCTCGCCGTGGCCGACGGCTGGAAGAGCATCACCAAGCGCAAGCCCGCGCTGCCCGATGCCGAGGAGTGGAAAGACAAGGCTGACAAGATCGGGGAGTTGGTCCGCTGAGCACGACGCCGGCACCCATCGAGACCGAGGCGCTGGTCATCGGCGCCGGCCCGGTCGGCCTGTTCCAGGCCTTTCAGCTGGGCCTGCTCGAAATTCCCTGCCACATCGTCGATGCGCTGCCCTCCGCGGGCGGCCAGTGCGTGCAGCTCTACGGCGACAAGCCGATCTACGACATTCCGGGCGTCCCGGCGACCAGCGGGCGCGGCCTGGCGGAATCGCTGCTGCAACAGGTGGCACCCCTCAAGCCGCAGTTCCATTTCGAGCAGCAGGTCGCGACGCTCGAGCGCCAGGCCGATCAGCGCCTGCTGCTGGGCACCACCGCCGGCACCACCTTCCTTGCGAAGACGGTCTTCATCGCCGCCGGCGTCGGCGCTTTCGTCGCCAAGCGCATCGCGCTCGAAGGCATCCAGCGCTTTGAAGGCACCAAGCTTTTCTATCACCCCGAGGCGCTGGAGCGCTTCGACGGCCAGGCCGTGGTGGTCAATGGCGGCGACGATGCCGCGCTGGCCACCGCCCTCGCGCTGATCGGCAAGGCCCGCCAGGTCACGTTGCTGCACCGGCGCGACGGCTTCCAGGCCGACGACGCGCTCGTGGCCCGCATGCGCGCACTGGCGGCCGAGGGCGCACTGAACTTCGCCGTGGGCCAGCCCGCGGCTTTCGACGGCCAGGTGCTGCAGATCACCACGCCCGACGCCCGGACCGTGACGCTGCCGCTCGACGCCCTCATCGCCTGCCTCGGCATCTCGCCGCGGCTCGGCCCCATGGCCGACTGGGGCCTCGATCTCGTGCGCAAGCAGGTGCCGGTCGACACCGAGCGCTTCCAGACGCACGAGGCCGGCGTGTTCGCGGTCGGCGACATCAATACCTATCCGGGCAAGAAGAAGCTGATCGTCTGCGGTTTCCACGAGGCGACGCTGGCGGCCTGGGCCGCCACCGCGATCGTGTTTCCGGGCAAGGCCGTGCCGCTGCAGTACACCACCACCAGCACGCGGCTGCACCAGCTGCTCGGCGTGGGCTGAAGAACAAAGCAACCACCCTGAACGAAGGCTGAACGCCGCATTCACGCGTTCGACACGAGACCGCCATACGATGCCGGGCATGCTCGCGTTGAACACCGCACTGTTCCAGGCCATTGGCGCTGGCCACACCCCGAATGCCGAAATCATGTGGCTCGCATCCATCGTGGCCGAGGGCGCGTCCTGGCTTTGCGCCGCCCTCATGGGCTGGGTCGCCTGGCGCCGGCCCTCGCAGCGGGTCTATGCGATGGTGACGCTGGTCGCCGCGGCCGCGGCGGCCATGCTGGCCCACGCGCTGGCGGACGCCATCGCGATGCCGCGCCCCTTCATGGTGGGCCTGAGCCCGGCGCACATCGACCATGGCGCGCGCGGCTCGCTGCCGAGTGCGCACGCCTCGGTGATGTTCACCATCGGGCTGCTGTTCTGCCTGCGGGCGTCGCTTCGGAAGACCGGGCTGGCGGTCGTGGCGATCGCGGTCCTCACGGGCTGGGCGCGCATCTACGTGGGCGTGCATTTCCCGCTGGACATCGCTGCCGGCCTGCTGCTGGCCGGCGGGATCGCTGCCGCGTTCTGGACGCTTCAGCAGCTCGCGCGCCGCTTCGTCCTGCCGCTCATTCGCCACGACCACTCGGGCGCGAGGCAACTGTCGGCCGCCATCGACCACTGAGGCGCCGCCCGGTCCGCGGCGACTTCACGTCGCCGTGTCGCACTCGGCCGGCGCACGGCTCTACAATCCGAACTGCTTCGCCAGCCTGAAGCAACGCTAGGGGTGCCGGCTCGCAACGCCTGTTGCAGCTTGGCTGAGAGAGTCCCTTTGAACCTGACTGAGGTAATCCTCGCGCAGGGAAGCTGGTCCGGCGACCGCCACGTTTTCTCGCGTGCCGGTCTTGCCGCCGTGGCCTCGCCCACCTGCCAAACACTTTGCAATGGAGCAAATGGATGGCAACAACACCTGAATCCAACGAGGCGCTGACGCCACTCGGCGACGTCAACCGCGTCTTCCACTGGCACGACCACATGGCCCTGTGGTTCAGCCTCGGCGTCGGCCTGCTGGTGATGCAGGTCGGCGCCTACCTGGTGCCGGCGGTCGGCACGCGCGAGGCGGCGATCGCGATCGTGCTGGGGTCGTTGATCGGCGCCGGCCTGCTGGCCTGGACCGCCCGCCTCGGCTGCGAAAGCGGGCTGGCCAGCGCGGGCCTGATGCACGCCACCTACGGCAGCGCCTTCGCGCGCCTGCCGGTGGTGCTGAACATCGTGCAACTGATCGGCTGGACCACCTTCGAGATCGTGATCATGCGCGAGGGCACGCAAGCCATCGGCAAGCAGGCCTTCGGCTGGTCGCTGGAGGGCACGCTGGGCACAGTGCTGACCACGCTGCTGTGGGGCGCGGTGCTGCTCGCGCTGCTGGCCGGCTCGATGGTCAAGCTGGTGCGGCGCTTCGTGAGCCGCTTCGGGCTGCCGCTGGTGGTGCTCTCGCTGCTCTGGCTGAGCTGGCAATTCGCGACGCAGCTTCAGGCCAAGGGCCTGGAGGCCTTCTGGTCGCGCCCGGGCAACGGCAGCACGGGCATGTTCAGCGCGCTCGACCTGGTAATCGCGATGCCGGTTTCGTGGCTGCCGCTGGTGGCCGACTACGCGCGGCACGGCAGGCGCAGCGCGGGCGGGCTCGGCGGCGCCTTCGGCGGCACCTGGGTCGGCTACGCGCTCGCCAACATCTGGTGCTACGCGCTCGGCGTGATGGTGGTGAGCGTGGCGGAACCCGGCACCAACCTCGTGGCGGCGCTGCTGCTGGCGCAGGGCGGCCTGGTCGCGCTGGGCCTGATCCTGATCGACGAACTCGACAACGCGTATGGCGACGTCTATTCGGGCTCGGTCTCGGCCCACAGCCTGCAGCCGCGCTGGAGCGTGCGGCGCTGGGGCCTGTGGCTCGCGGTCGCGTGCATCGCCTTCGCACTGGTGCTGCCGATGCATTCGCTCGAGCCCTTCCTGCTGCTCCTGAGCTCGGTGTTCGTGCCGCTCTACGGCGTGATCCTCGGACGGCTGGGTACGGGCGGCGCAGCGGTCGCGGTGGGCGCGCGCAAGATCGACTGGGTCGCGGCGCTGATCTGGATCGCGGGTATCGCCATCTACCACGCCTGCGCCAGATGGGCGCCTCAGTTCGGGTCGGCGCTGCCGACGCTGGCCCTCACCTTCGTGCTGGCATGGATCACGCGCCCGGCGACGGCAGACGGACCATCGGCACTGGCGCAAAGCCGTGGTTGAGCGGACCGTGGCCGGCACCGATCTTCACATCCGCACCGGCCGCCAGGGCGGCCACGACATAGCCGCGCGCGCGCTCCACGGCATCGGCCAGTTCGTAGCCCAGCGCGAGGTGTGCAGCGATGGCCGAGGACAGCGTGCAGCCCGTGCCGTGCAGGTTGCGGCTCGCAATGCGTTCGGAAGACAGCCTCAGCCGCTCGCCGCTCGCCTCCGCCAGCAGATCGACGACATCGTCTCCCGGCAGGTGGCCGCCCTTGAGCAACACCGCGTGCGCGCCCAGCGCGAGCAGTTCGCTCGCGGCATCGTCGAGCGCGTCGACGCCGTCGATGGCATGGCCGATCAGCAGGGCCGCCTCGTCGAGGTTGGGCGTGACCACGGTGGCGCGCGGGAACAGCTCGCGCACCAGCACCTGCACGGTTTCTTCGGCGATCAGCCGGTCGCCGCTGGTGGCGACCATCACCGGGTCGAGCACCACCTTGGAAAGCCTGTAGTGATCGATGGCCCAGGCCACCACCTCCACCACCTCGGGCGCATGCAGCATGCCGAGCTTGACCGCGTCGACGCCGATGTCTTCGATCACCGCCTGGATCTGCGCCTTGAGAAAAGCCGGCGGCACGCCATGGATGCCCGACACGCCCAGCGTGTTCTGCGCGGTGAGCGCGGTGATGGCCGTCATGCCGTAGCAGCCGAGCGCGCAGAAGGTCTTCAAATCGGCCTGGATGCCGGCGCCGCCGCCGCTGTCGGAACCGGCGATCGAGAGCACGCGGGCGTAACGAGAGAATGCTTGGGTCATGCCAGCAAGCTTACCGAATGATCTGCCGATGAACGCTGCCACCCTTCCTTTCCGCTCCGCCGTCATCCTCGGCGCCGGGCTCATGGGCCGCCTGCTCGCGGTGACGCTGGCCCAGGCCGGCTGCAAGGTCGAGGTCTTCGACGCCGGCGGGCCTGAGGCCGACGGCGCGGCCGCGCGCGTCGCAGCCGCCATGCTGGCGCCGCTGGCCGAATCTGCGATCGCACCACCCTCGGTCGTGCGCATGGGCCACTACGCACTCAACCGCTGGCCGGTGCTGCTCGAATCGCTGGCGGCGCCCGTGTTCTTCCAGCGCGCAGGCACACTGGTGCTGTGGCACCGCCAGGATGCGCCCGAAGCCGCGCGGCTGGCGCGCATGCTGGCGCACACCGGCGAACTGGTGCCCGAACTGCCTGCAATGAAGTCGCTCGATGCGGCCGGCATCGCCGCCTTGGAGCCCGCACTGGGCCAGCGCTTCGCGCACGGCCTGCTGCTGCCGGAAGAAGGCCAGCTCGACAACCGCGGACTGCTCGCCGCACTGCTCGCCACGCTGCGGGCCATGCCCAACGTGCAACTGCATTGGCAGGCACCGCGCAGCATCGACGACTTCGACGCCGGAGGAACCGGCCAGCCCGAACGCGTCATCGACTGCCGCGGCCTCGGCGCCCGCCCGCAGTGGGGCGCCCTGCGCGGCGTGCGCGGCGAAGTCATCCGGGTGCATGCCCCCGAAGTCGCGCTGCAGCGACCGACGCGGCTGGTGCATCCGCGCTACCCGCTCTACATCGCACCCAAGCCCGGGCAGGTATTCGTGATCGGCGGCACCGAGATCGAGTCCGACGACATGTCGCCGGCCAGCGTGCGTTCCACGCTCGAACTGCTGAGCGCCGCCTATTCGGTGCACAGCGGTTTTGCCGAAGCACGCATCCTCGAGATCGCGACCCAATGCCGGCCGACCCTGCCCGACAATCTGCCGGCCTTCCGTCAGCCGCGACCCGGCGTGATGCAAATCAACGGCCTGTACCGCCACGGGTTCATGATCGCGCCGGCCATCCTTGACGTCGCGATGGAACTGCTCGCCACCGGCCATTCCGCGCTCGCGAGCCGTTTCGATCTGGCGCCCAGCCTGGAAACCGTCTTGCCATGAACATCCTGATCAACGACACACCGCAGACGCTGCCGAGCGGCGCGACGCTGGCCGACGCGCTGGCCCTCATCCACGCGACGCCGCCCTTCGCCGCCGCGGTGAATCGCCAGTTCGTGCCGCGTTCGAACTACGCGTCGCACGCCTTGCAACCCGATGACCGCATCGAAGTGATCCGCCCCGTGACAGGCGGCTGAGGTAAAGCCATGACCACAACCCCATCCCACGACCCGCTGGTGCTCTACGGCCAGGCCTTCCAGAGCCGGATGCTGCTCGGCACCTCGCGCTACCCCTCGCCCGACGTGCTCGAAGCGGCCGTGCGGCGCGCGCAGCCGGCGATGCTGACCGCTTCGCTGCGCCGCCAGACGGCCACGCCGAACGGCGCCGGCAGCGACAACGGCTTCTGGGAGCTGCTGCGGCGGCTCCAAGTGCCCGTGCTGCCCAATACGGCCGGCTGCCACAGCGTGCAGGAGGCGGTCGCGACCGCGCAGATGGCGCGCGAGCTCTTCGACACGCCGTGGATCAAGCTCGAGCTCATCGGCGACGACTACACGCTGCAGCCCGACACGCTGAATCTGGTCGATGCCGCATCGCAGCTGATCCGCGACGGCTTCCACGTCCTGCCCTACTGCACTGAAGACCTGGTGCTGTGCCGGCGGCTGGTCGACGTCGGCTGCCAGGCCGTGATGCCCTGGGCCGCGCCGATCGGCACCGGCCGCGGGCCCGTCAATCCCTATGCCTTGCAGGTGCTGCGCGAGCGGCTCAGCGTGCCGCTGCTGGTCGATGCCGGCCTCGGGCTGCCCTCGCATGCCTGCCAGGTGATGGAATGGGGCTACGACGGCGTGCTGCTCAACACCGCCGTCGCGCTCGCGCAGGATCCGGTCGCGATGGCCGGCGCCTTCGCCGATGCGGTGCAGGCCGGCCGCAGCGCCCACCTTGCGGGCGCGATGGCCGCACAGGAATCGGCACAGCCGAGCACGCCGGTGCTCGGCACGCCGTTCTGGCACCACGCTGCATCGCAGTGACCCCGTCATGAGCAACACCACCGCCCCCCAAAACATCGCGCAGGCCATCGTCGCGGCGCATGCGCCGCGCTTCGGCGAGACGGCCCAAGCGCCCGCGTCCTTCTCGTCCGACGACGCCGTCTATCGCGGCGCCAAGACGGCCTGCGCCGCACTCGGCTTCATCGAGGTCGATGCCGAATGCCTGGCCCGCGCCTGGCGGGCGCAAACGCAGCGCACGGGCAGCTTCGATGCGCATGCCTGGCCCGAACTGCCGGCGGACTTCGGCATGCTGCCCTTTCCGCCTACCGAACGCCGCAATGCCTTCCCACCCTGTCCCCAGAAGCTGGGTCTCTACGCGGTGCTGCCCGACGCCGCCTGGGTCGGCCGCATGGCGCGCGCCGGCGTGCCGACGGTACAACTGCGCTTCAAATCCGACGACACGGAAGCCATCGCGCGTGAAGTACACGCGTCCGTCGAAGCGGTGCGCGGCACCGGCGCCCTGCTCTTCATCAACGACCACTGGCGCGCCGCCATCGCGGCCAAGGCCTACGGCCTGCACCTGGGCCAGGAAGACCTGGACGCGCTGACGCCGCAGGAGCTGCAGACGATTCGCGCCTCCGGCCTGCGTCTGGGCGTCAGCACCCATGGCTACGCAGAAATGCTGCGCGCCGATGCCGTGAGCCCGAGCTACATCGCGATGGGCGCGGTGTACCCTACCACCTTGAAGCAGATGGCGACCGCACCGCAGGGCGCGGCGCGGCTCGGCGCCTATGCGCACCTGCTGCGCGGCTATTCGCAGGTGGGCATCGGCGGCATCGACGAAGCGCGCCTGCCCGAAGTGCTTGCCACCGGCGTCGGCTCGGTCGCAGTGGTGCGCGCCCTGGTGGCCGACCCGGAGCCCGAGGCCGCCGCGGCTCGTCTGATGGCCGCCGTCGAGGCCGGTACGCGCCAATGAAGTCGCGAATCACGAATCACGTGATCGAGCCCGGCCGGAAGGCCTCGAAAACCACGCTATAATTTGAGGCTTGTTCCTCGATAGCTCAGTCGGTAGAGCGCCGGACTGTTAATCCGTAGGTCCCTGGTTCGAGCCCAGGTCGAGGAGCCAAAACTCTTGAGTTGACGGGCCTTTCAGGTCTCCGCGAATAGTCCGCCGGTAACGGCGGTTCCTAGATCGCAAGGAGTCTCGAAATGGCAACAGTGAACAAGTCCGCCGGTGACGGCAGTGCGTCTGACAGCGCGCTGCAAACCGGCACTGCAGGCTTCCCTCTCCCCGAGGGAGGCCTTTCTTTTTGCCGCTCGCACCCGGGCGCCCTGCCCGTGATCCCGATGCGGGCCGGTGACCTCACGGTCGAAAAGCTGGTCGACCTCTACATGGCGCACTACGCCGGCCGCGACACGACGCGCCTGCAGCGCCTTTCGTGGTGGGTGGGCCACATCGGCGGCCTCGCGTTGCAGGACGTGACCGACGATCACGTGCACGCCGCCCTGGAGGGCCTGTCCCAGCGGCCCGCCACCTACTATGCCGGGCTGGACGCCGCCGGCAGGCCCATCTACAAGGCCAAGCGCAAGGCGATCGCGCCGGCCACCATCAATCGATACAACGCCAGCATTGCCGCCGTCTTCACCTGGGCGATCAAGCGCCGCGTCGCGCCCAAGGGCTGGGTCCACCCCTGCCGCAGCGTCGAGCGCCGCGCCGAGCACAACGAGAAGACCCGCTTCCTGTCCGAGGAGGAGCGTGTCAGCGTGCTCGAGGCCTGCAAGGCATCCTGCTACCCCCGCCTCTACCTGCTGGTGCTGACCGCGCTTACCACCGGGGCGCGAAAAGGGGAACTGCTGGGGCTGCGCTGGCAGGACATCGACTACGGGCACAACGTCGCCTATGTCGGCCGGAGCAAGAACGGCGATCCCAAGACCTTGCCGCTGGTGCCCGCTGTGGTGGACCTGCTGAAGTCATTCGGCGCCAAGGCGGCTCCGTCCTCGCTGGTATTTGCGTCTGCGCGCAACCCGGCCCAGCCATACGCATTCGAGGAGCGCTGGAAGGAGGCGCTGCGCGCCGCCAAGGTGCGCAACTTCAGGTTCCACGACCTGCGCCACACTTGCGCGTCGATGCTGGCGCAAAACGGGGCCACCCTGCTGGAGATCGGCGACCTGCTCGGGCACCGGCAACTGCAGGTCACGAAGCGCTACAGCCACCTGGCGACCGGCCACAAGGCGGCGCTGGTCAATCGCGTGCTCGGGGGCATCCAATGAAAATGGCCGGCATGAACGAAAAAAAGAAACTCAGGCACCGCGCGCCGGCGCCCTCTGGGGAAAGCAGGGAGGTCATGCACGAGGTGAACTACTTCGACTTGACCCAGCGCGAACGCGATGCCATGCCGCCGTTTGAATCCCCGGACTTTGACCGTTGGGTCACGGCCGTGCTTCTGAGGCACAACCGTTCGAAGATCAACGACAACGGCGTGGCGGTCCTGCAAGCGCTCAACCTCTGCTTCGAAAATGAGGTTTCTCCGCCCCGCTGGCTGGCTCGCCAGTTTTTGACGCGAATCCACGGCTTCTCGCACTTCGAGAAGGCGACGCTCGATGAGGCCTTCGATGTTCCGCCGATCAGCGAGAAAAAGCGCGCGGCAATCGCTCGGCGGAAGCGACTGATCTGGCCGGTGTCCGACGCACTCATGGCGGTGCTCAAGAAAACTCCCGAGACGCCGATCGATGTGGGCTTGTTCGAGGCAGTTGGTGACACCCTCGGCATCGGAGCCACCTTGTGCCAAGAGCTCTACGCCGAAGGGGTCGAGCTCTACGGAACGCCCGACCTCAAGGCCTACAAGCGGTTGCTGGAAAGTCTGGGCAGAAATATCAGGAAAACGCCTCGGTCGCCGAGAAGACTCGCACGCAACTAGTCGCAAAACTCCTCCAGATCAACACGCAATTGTGTTGATGCGGGTCCTGTCAGGCCCGTCAGTTCAGGAGTTTTCGATGAACCAGCAACCCGATTCGCCTTTGGCGAATCTGCAGAAGCTGGAGGAGTACCAGCAACGCACGGCCCATCTCTTCCCGGGGCTCCACTCCTTGCGCTGGTTCATTCGCCAGCGCAAGGCCCAGTTGGTGGCGGCCGGGGCCTTGCTGTACATCGCCGGTCGCCTCTGGGTCAACCCTTCGAGGTTCGACGCTTGCGTCCTCCAAGCCGGCTCTGAGCTCCCTCAGTCTGCGGCCGCACGGGAGGCCTCGTGAGCACGCCGGCTGCGCCCATGGCGGGTCCCGCCCCCGATTGTCTGAAGATCGACAAGAGCACTGCCCACAGGACAGGCAATGCTGGCGCAGCAGACGGTCGTTTTGCAATCGGCGCCCCCGCGATGGCGCCGCCACGCCTCCAGCCCCATGCGCTGTGCGCGGCCTTTCCGGACATGGATGCGGCGGACTACACGTTCCTCAAGGAAGACGTCGCGGCCAATGGCGTGCGGCAAGCCATTGTTCTCCTGGACGGACAAATTCTCGATGGCCGGCATCGCTACCGGGCAGCCATGGAGCTCGACATGGGATGTCCCTGCACCATCTTTGCCGGGAAAGATCCGCAGCAGTTCGTCGTCTCGGCCAACGCCGCCCGCCGAAACCTGAGCGCGAGCCAGCGCGCGCTCGCAATCGTGTCAGTCTTCGAATGGCGCCCGTTGGGATCGAATCAACACGGAGGGTGGGCACCCGGTGCCCACCCTCCGAAATCAACTGCCGAACTAGCGAAGCTCACCGGCCTCTCCGAACGCACGATCAAGCAGGCAAAGCAGGTGAAGGCCGCCGACAGGCCCGATGTGGCGGATGAGGTCAGGTCCGGTACGTTGTCCCTGAAGGGGGCTACGGAGCGCATCAAGCCCAGCCAGCGCGCCCATGCAAGCGCACCCAAGCCAGCCGGTAAGCAGGCTGTTGGTGAACCCTCTTCCAGCCCCCTGGCGCCGGTGATCGCGCCAGCGCAGGCCCAAGCTCCCGCGCCCTCTCGCGAAGGTTCAAACGCCGAGGCTGCGCCGGCCGACGAAAAGATCGCCGAGATCGACGCGCTCAAGAAGCTGGTTCAGGCGCTCGAGGTCGAACTTGCGCAGGAGAAAACGCGCGCTCGAGACCTCGAGCGCAAGGCCAAGCTGCTCGGCACCGAACTCGAGCAGGAGAAAAAGCGCGGCAGGCGCTATGCCCAGTTGTACCCGCAGTTGCAAACCTTGCTAAAGGTCAGCTCCTCGGAGGCGATGGTGACCGCCGTCGAGCGCCTTGTTGCAAGGACCAAATGACGCCCTGAATTCAGCAAGCCTCACACGCCACAGGAGTGCCATGGACGCCTAGAACGAATGCAAGCTTCACTGCGCTGGTTGGACACGGTTTAACAGCAGCGGCGCAGGGTGAGTCCCCTACTGTTGGATCAGGTGCTGAAACAGGGGAAAGGGTGGCGAAGCTAGCGCCCTTGCATCGAGCGGCTGGCGGGTCATGCAACGCGACGGGTCAGTCGGTTCATGTGAAGGCCTAGCCAGGATGGGCTAGGTCTGTCCGCTCTGGATCAGTTGATCTGGGTTTTTGGGTTTTGTCGGTATTTCCAGAACGGTTGCTACAGCTAAAGAAGGCGTGGCGCGCGGCTCGGCCCTCTTGATGAAGCATCGTGCTGCCGCGGCTGAAGAGCAGAATCACGCAGGTCGCGCGCTCGGCCCATAATCCTCGGCCATCGCTGGGTGTGGGCCAACCGGGCGGTGTAGCGCCGACGATGCCGCTACGCCTCTGTCGGTCGGTCGCTGATGAACTATCCGACTGCTTGGTTTTGACGCTGGGTTGGCTGGGACCCGAATCCAATCTGGTGGATGATTTCGTATTCTTGGACGCTGAAAATGAGCCAAGGTGGCAGTAGATACGGCGCGGGACGCCCAGGGTGGAAACACAAGGCTGAGTGGGTCGTTCGAGTGGATGTGCGATCGATGGCCAGAGCGGGTCTCCTGGTTCCCACGGCGGTTGGCACCGGCAAGTGCAGCGTCGATGGCGAGGTCACCCACCGGCTTTCTACACGAGCAGAACCCACATCTCTTTGGTTGGACTGGGGAACTGCTGGACACGGCATCGAGCAGCGGGTCGTCATCGATCGCACCGTTTGCGGCTACGGCGGCACCCGACCTTGGTTCTCATGCCCGTCCTGCGGCCGACGGGCCGCGGTGCTGTACCTGCGGGGAAGTTTTCGCTGTCGCAGTTGCGCTCAAGTCGCCTACTTGAGTCAGTCGGAGGACGTCATCGCGCGCAGTTGGCGCAGGCAGCGCAGGGCCGACGCCAAACTAGGCGAGGACTGCACGAAGCCCAAGGGCATGCACTGCGCGACCTTCGATCGCTTGCGAGCCACCATTGAGGAATGCGAGGTCTGCCGCGATGAGGCGATGATGGCATGGCCTGCAAGGCGCCCTCCAAAATAGGTAGTCCGTCCGCGAGGGCACCTTCGACCCGTCGCCGTCGGGCAGTCCCAGGTCCAGCACCAGCAGATCAGGCTGCCGCGTGCCGGCCGCCGCCAGTCCGTCGCGCAGCGTGCCGGCCTCATGCACCTGCCAGTCCTCGGCCTCGAGCGCGTCCGCGCACGTAGCGGCGGATCTGGGGCTCGTCCTCGAAGACGATGGCGGTGGGTGCGGGCATGCGGGCTCAGTCGTCGCTAGGCTCGGCCGGATCGCGCCTGGGCAGCGTCACGGTGAACTCCGCCCCGCCGCCCACCGCATTGGCTGCGCTGATCTCGCCGCCATGGGGGGCATTCACCACCGCCTTGCAGATCGCGTGGCCGAGTCCCACGCCCGGCGTGGCGGACTCGGCCTGGCCGCGGGTGAACTTGTCGAACCGGGTCTGCTCGCGGCCCTTGAGCGATGCCGGCAGGCCGGGCTTGCTCGACGCCTCGAAGCCGGCGATCCGGTGAACGACCATTCCTTGTTGGCCGCGATCGGCGAAGGCGCTGTTCTGCGAGTGAGGCCCAAGGCCATGACGGTCGCCATGGTGACGGCCGGCCTGCTTCCAATCATGTGGGGGAGCGGCCCGGGCTCAGGGGTGATGACGCGCATCGCCGACCCGATCTGTCGGGACTCGGTGCCACCTTGCGCCGGATCATCGACGTCCACGTCGCCACCCACGCCTCCCAGCAGAGAGGTCGAACTGCTGCAGCCGCAGTTGCATGATCTCCACCAACCGTTCATCGCGGGTGCGGTCGACGGCGCGGCCCTCGGGGCGCCAGCCCTTGAGGTATTAATCTCAGCATTAAGAGAATCAGGATTCAGGGGGTCGCGCCCCCCTCTTGATGCAGGCTCATCTCCGGGGGTGTTCTTGGAGTCCGGTGGCCTTGATGGCGGCTCATTTCCCGGAGTGTTCTTGGAGTCCGTGGGGCTTGATGCTGCGGGTAACTCCTGAAAATGCTGCGGCTTGATGACGCTGGATTCTTCGGGGTATTGAGGGCTTTTGATGCTCAGAGAATTTCAGAATCTGGATGGCTTGAAGACCATCGACTTCGTACCGAACGATGAACTTCCAGCGCTCCAATTCCTTGAGCAGCGGCTCGACATCGATGGTGTCGAACGGGAACAGCTCGGCCTTGATGCGCTTTGGGCGGTCTTCCGGCCGACCATCGCGGTCGGCCAAGCACCAGCGGCCAGCGAAGCACAGGCGCGCCCAGGGCGTGCGTCTTCTGCGCAGCCGTCGGGCCGTTCGAACTAGAGGGCTTGATTGCGAAGAAGAAGGACAGCGTCTACAGCCCGGCGCGAGGACCGTGGACTGGGTGAAAGTGAAGCGGAGGAACGCGATCCCGGCTCAGCGCTTCAAGCGCGGGCCAAAGAGCAAGGACATTTCGATCGGCCCCTAAGGAGGAGAGCCCTCTGAGCCATTTGTGGCTTAGGCAAACGCCTTGAGGATGTGCGCGTCCATTTCGAGACGCATCCAGTCCGCGGTGCGTTCCTGTTGACTGACACTGTCGAGTTGCTCGAGCGGTGGGGCGGCGCCTCCGCCGAAGGCGCACGCCATGAGGATGATCGTCGCCTCACCACGAGCATTGCGGGCTCGCTGGTCGGCTTCATGCCCGCGCGTTTGAAGCTGAAGAGCTTGCCCGATGCCGGCCTGGCCACCAGCACCGCTGGCCCCGTCATTTGCGCCGAGCTCCCCGAAGCTACTGGCTGCGCGGTCGGTGACAAAACCGGAACTTCTTGCCGCTTCCACAAGGACAGGGCGCGTTCCGATGCACGGAGGGGAAGACGATGGGCACCTCTGAAGTCAGCTCAATCTGCCCGACCAGCAAGCCGGAGCCCAAGGTCCGCCCGTCAACCATGTCGACCACTGACAGCCCCTGCTCGACGATGTCGCTTTCATAGCCTGAGTAAGCCGCCATCGGCGCCCCGCTATCAATCCTCGCCGTGTTCATACGCTTCCCGACGGTACCTGCGGAGCGATGCCGGTCCGAAATTGAGCCGACGATGTCGACAGCCTTTTGCCGGATCGCGGCATACGGGGCTCGTTTTTCGAGCAACCGGCGCATCGCCTGCTCATCGGCCTCGGTCATGGCCGAAAAGGCACCAATCGCTTGAACTACTGTGGGATTTGAGAAAGCTGGCACCGCACTTCGCCAGCAGTAGACTGTGAACTTCGGTTGCGCCGTGGGATGGTCCACGTAATTGATGAAGTCTTGAAAGTTCGAGACCAGGGCATTGAAGACGAAACCGTCTGCCGCGTATGCGGTCAACATCACGGTCAGCCTTCGGTGCTCAGGTGGCGCCGAAAGCACGACTGGGTTGGATCTGAACTGCTCGGTCGCTATTTCAGAAAAATGCTCGATCAGCTCACGGAATCTGGCATTCCTCTTGGAAGCGGCCTGAAGCGCCTCCATCAACCACCTGGAGGTGATGAACTGATCGCCAATCGTGGCGAGTCCGGTAAAACAGTACAAGGCGGAAGCGTCATCACATAGCAAGTGGCCCGACTTGCCTGCCGCCTCTGTGAGCACGCCGCCATTCCAGCCCGTGAGGCGCCGGTCGCTAACCTGAATGATTTGATCCGCGTTGGCGGCTACTAGCGCAAAGGTCATGACCTGCGCAAATCCATTGATACCACTACAAGCCTTAGCAACACTGGCATTTGCTGATTCAGTATTTGAAGTAGCAATTTCGCAAGTCGGGACGTGATTCCAGGGCCAGTCGCAGAACGGCCATGGCCTGACCCAATAGGGCATCATTGCGCTCGGCTCCTGCGACAAGATTCGCGTAGCCAGAGCCATCGTCCTGATATTTGCCGCCATGGATCAGATTGTTTCTCGCGCGCCTGATCGCAAGAAACAAGTCGGTGCTGTTCTGCACCGCGCCCATGTCCCGCCAGCCCAATGTTCCATCAGCAAGCTTGACTTGCTTCTTCGGCGGTTTGCCGATCAGGATTGGGGCGATTCCACTGGCGATGACCTCATCGAGGAATCGTTGGCCGAGGTCACTGGCCAGCCGATTCCAATCTGCCTCGACGCCTTTGTCGTCGCCCAGTGCATAGATGCCGATTCGCTTCATCGCGCACTCGAAGCGCGAAAACACAACGAAGAACGAGACGGCCACCTCGGGCAGCTTCTCCTGCAAAGCCTGTTCAACCAGATCCATCTGAGTTCGCTCCAACGAATTATTTAATCGATACGACGATGCCGATCACGGCCAGGAAGGTAACCGCTCAAGAGCAGGATCCATTCGCGGTGGTGGTGCATCTTCTCCTTTGAGCACGCGAGCTTGACCGGCGCCAACCGCGCCCCCTCCCATCGAGGACCGGCTCGCCCGAGACCGTGGTCGCCGGCTCGCCGGAATCGCGGATCCCGACCGACCTTGGCGCGCAGTTGCTGCTCTTCTCGTTCGAGCCTCAGCCTTTTGACTCGCCTCTCCAACTCCTTGATCTCGTTATCCATGATTCCCTCCAGCGAACCGCGATAGATGGTATCGGCATGAGCAACCGGCGGGATGACGCGACACTTGTCCTGAACTATTGCAGCACTCGGCAGTTCCCAGACTCACACCGGATTGCCAATGCGTCGCCGTTCGAGCATGAAATGCTGTAGGTCTCGAAGCCAGTTCCCTTTCCGATCAGGGTCGCACGGGGTTGCACATTACAGCGCTGCTCCCTGGCGAGCTCTTCTGCTCTATAGCCCTCCTGGCTTATTGCACTAACTGACGCAGTTGAGGGCGAACGCCTTGAAGCGGCCGGGCTCGAGTCCGCCAACTGAGCGCCGTCTGGCGGCCGACCGATATTCGGATCAGTACTGACCGGAGGCGTCCGCGCATAGCTGAGTTTCCGTTCAATCTCAGCGACACGGTCGTTTAGTTCGCTGATCCGGCGACTATGAAATTCGGCGTCGGGTGACTTCGGATTGGCAGTCAGAATTGCGCGGAGCTGAGCACGCTGCGAGGTGCTGTTGGCGAGTTCACTTTCGAGTAGCTTCCACTTCGAATCTTCAACTTGCGGGGAAATCGATCCCACTGGCTGCAGCACAAATCCTTGTGCCCGCATGCATCTGCCCATCAAATCATTCTTTCGAATTGCCCGGTCCAGTTCCTGCCCCAGTGAGGTTCGAAAGCTGTGGTCCGTGCCTTGGGTCGCGGCGCTTGTTTCGTAGTCGCAGCGCGCTTGAGCTTGACCGAAATCTGGGCCTCCGGCGCCCGCGCTGACCCATTCCATCTGCGGATGAGTTGCGCAGCCTTCCAAGAGTATCGCTAACAGTAGCGGTGCAACGGCCTTGCTCATCTTCGTCCCCTCGGCCAGCCCCTTGCTCTACGGCTCGGTGGGAATCCCCCCGGATGGAAGTATGGCCACGGTTCAAGCGTATCCACCCAAGGAGCGAATCTATTTGATGCGCGCGTGCGTTTATGCACGAATCACCGACGTTCGCCCTGCAGCCGATTTGATCTAAAAGAGCCGCACGCCGGGTTCATCGCACGCGGCTAGTTTTTGCGCGACAGCACGCACCTGAAGCGACGCGGCCCAGCGCGCTCGCACCATGCTCCCGACCCGCGTGCGCAGCACTTCGGGCACCCCGCTGCTAGGAACGCTTCCAGGCGCTTTCGCCCATTGCCCGTGCGGGACGACGGCACCGGAGGCCGAGATCGGCCGCCAGCGCCAGCACTCTCGCCAGCCGCGCGCTCCACGCCGACCCCGAAACGACTCGGCCAGCGCTCGAGAGTTCAGGCGCTATTCCAGCTCCCAGCCCTTCTCTTGCGGTCGCGAGCCAACGCGCACACAGAGGCGGAGCTCCGCTTCACGTGCAGCAGCAGGCTCGGCGGCTCTTGGGCCCACTGCGCGAGGATCTTCGGTTGTGTGTGGGCAGACCGCCACCTTCGAGCGCGCCGGCTTCACGGGCCACGCGGGGCCCATCCCCGTCGATGTGATCGAGGTCCAGCTCGGCCGTGCCCGTCGTCACCGACTCGGGGTTCCGAGGGGGGTTCCGAGGGGGGTTCCGAGGGGGTGCGTCTCCGCCACCGGCATACCCCCTTCTTGCCGCGCTCCCCGCCGGACTCGCCACCGGCCGCGCTCCTCCGACGAAGGGCCTCACCGCGCGCACCATGCGGCGACTCCTTTTCGCGTCGAGAAGGGATCCTGGAATCCTCTAGTTCCTTGCGCAGCTTTTTGCAGGAACTCTTCTCTTCGGTCACGCGGCCTCCTTCTGAGACAGCGCGAGCGCGTCCAGCCGCACGAGGTCGTCAACACGCACTACGACATCACCGCAGTCAGCGCCGCAGTGCAGCACGACAATATTGGCCGATGAGCACTCCTCCAATTGCAGATGCCCCAGGTGACGGCTTGGCGGACCTCCTGCGTCGATCGGCCGCCTTCGATGATGACGTTGCCGCGTTGCTGTCTGCGGCTTGGCCACCGCCGTCCCAGCGCACTTTGATCAGCCTTGCGTATTGCCGTTCGGCATTGGAGCACGCGGTGAGCCAGCGCATCCTGATTGAAGGACAGCTCACGGGTACAGCGTTGGCTTTGGTTCGGCTTGTTTTCGAGTCCGTGATTCGGGCCGCCTGGGTCTTGCATGGCGCCAAAGACGATTGGCTGGCAAAGTTTTCGGTGCCTGTCGATGCAGGGCAGCTCGACGAGCCGCAGATGGGCCCGCCCATTCCGGCAATGCTCGATGCTGTCGAGCCGCACGCCCCGCAGGCTGTTTCGGAGCTGCGACAGCTCGGCAAGGTCCTCAAGGTGATGCATTCGTTCGTCCACGGCGGCGTCCACGCGGTCGTCCACGCCTTGCGGGGCTACCCCGATGCAAACCTGATCTTCGTGCTGCAGAACCGTAATCTGCTCCTGCTGATCTTGTCGAATGTCGCCGTTATGGCCAGCCAACAACCCCAGTTGATGGGCGCGATGCGAGCGATGCGCGAGGCACATGCGGATTGCATGCCAGGGGGGAAGGCCAGTTGACCTCGTTGAGCAAGGCTGCTACAGAGCGCCTGATCTTTCGGCACTTTGCGGATGCTCAGGGTTGGCTGCATGGTCCGGACAGCATTGAAAGCCGAGAGCCTCCGGAGCCAGACATCCTGTTCACTCAAGCCGATGGGACCGAACTCGCATTCGAACTTGGCGAAATCCTGTGGAAGCCTTTCGCGGCATCCCTGGACAGCGCCCTTGAAATGCCCAGACAAGCCCGCAAAGCGCTCGATGCGCTCGATCCAGCGGCCAACCAACTATTTAGCCGCCGGTTTGCCAACGCCTTCATTGCGCCGTCTTTTCGCGACGGCTTGACCAAGCGCCGCCGCGAACGTGCTATGACACCCATGCTGTTGCACATGCTCGATTTGCCCGAGGGGTTTGTGGGCAGTGTTTCGATACCAGCAGCGCTCTCGGAGATTTTTTGGAGTGTGCGCGTTACGCGACTTCTTGACGCGAAGGGCCCACAATTCCATAGCTCAGGAGCTACATGGATTGGCGATCCCACGGTTGACCTGATCGAGCTCAAGCTCGGCAAGACTTACGAGGCCCAGGGCCCGCTTCACCTGCTCGCCTACTTCGCAACAAATCCAATGATGCCGACATGGCAAGAAGACTTGCAGTCGTTCTTGGACGGGCGCGCCGCCGGCACCGTCCAGTTTGAAACGATCTCGGTTTTCGATGTGAACACTCGCGAAATCCGTTTCCGATGGGCCAGGACGAGCACCTCGCGATAGGTTGCCGATAAACCTCACGGCAGGCCTTTCCGGGTCGGGTTAAAGGTTCCGGGTTCATTCGAGGCGTCGAGTGCGACGAGTTCTTGATGACACCTCGCACCCGCTTTCGTTGAGCGCCATCGCCGCGCCGGTGGTGACGAGCCAGATGACCAAGCTCCACGATCTGCGCCTTGGGCGCGCTTTTCGCTTGGGCTCAGTCGAGCTGCTCCAGCGTCTTGGCGGGCATGGTCGCCAGGCGCATCGGGCGCATCGGGCGCATCAAGGTGATGTGCTTGCGCTCGTCACGCGCCACGAGCTCGGACGGTCTGCTGCGGGATGGCCGCGTGGGAACAGGGTCTCAACAACGAGGAGGCCTGCTACCAGCAGGCCAATCAGTCCTGCGACTGTCATCTCCGCGCCGCGCCTTGGCGCGCAGCATCGGACAGATGCTGCGACGCGGGGCAGGCCGCGCGCATCGCATTGCAGAGGAACCCGATGGCAGCGCCTACGAGTCGCGCAAGCTCACCAAGGCCCGCTTGCAGAAGGGCAGCATCCGCCGCGCCATGTTCGAGAAGCTCCGCGCAGCGCGGCATCTCAGAACGCAGGCTGATGATGACGGCGTGGCCGTGGGATTCTTCGGGGGACAGCACGGATCGCGCCCATGCAGGGCTACGCGACGAGGTTGAACCCGGCGGACCGGAATACCAGTACCCGACGCGCGAGCTGCGCGGCCTGACAAACGCCGAGCGCGAGCAAGTCAAGGATCTCCTGCTGCAACACCTCCGTGGGGCATCACGACTGTCGCTGGCGATCTCAGCTCAATTCGCAATGCTGCACTGACTCAGCTTAGGGTGACTTTCGACTCAAGCACCGTGACCCCCGCCGGGGCGGCGGCAGCGCCGGGATTCTCGCCAAGTGCTTCACGTACTCCTGAACGCTCTGGGCGTCAACCGGCTTTCTATTGACGACCGGCTACCCCACTTGGCATACGCTCGGCGCTGGAAGAAAGCACCAGTCACACGCACGTTCACCAACGATCGCAGCCTCTGCAGCGTGGCGCCGATTCGATAAGTGCGCTGGGTCCGCTGTCCTTCACCAGAATCGATGCTGCCGGAGGGCTTGCAAATGCGGAGCTACAACCTATTCCGTTGGATGGTTGAACTGGCCTCAAAGGTCGCAGTTGCGAAGCGGCGAGCCTGGTGCTGCACCCGGGTGGTCGCTACGTTGCTGACTGCGTCGTGCTTTTGCTCCCACGCTTGGGCCTTCAAAGTGGAAACCCACATATGGATTGCTCAGCACATCATCAACGATCTGTCGAGCGGCAAGGATCTGTCGTTCCAAGTCGGCCATAACACCGTCTTGGCGCCAGTACCGACTCACGTGCGTGATGCGATTCTGGCCAACCAAATGGCATTTCGACTAGGCAGCATCGGGCCGGACGCCTTTCCTGGCATCTTCGAAGGTCAGATGACGATTCACCCAGGATCAGAACACAAGGGCTGGGGGTCCGGCGATTGGCTCCGGCATCTCGTTAAGAACGCGACCAACCCAACCGAGACAGCATTCGCATATGGGGCTCTAACGCACGCAGCAGGTGACATCTTCGCCCACACCTACGTCAACCAATACGCTGGTGATTTGTACCTGCTCACGGACGGTGAGATAGACGTTGAGCGGCGGCACTTCCTGCTGGAAGGCTACATCGCCGAGAAGATGCCGCCGCTCAACGATGCGCAAGGTGTTGCCTTGCCTTCCCTCGCTGAGCTGATTGGTGACGCGCAATCGGCTTTGCCTGTGGATCTGCTGCGCCGTGCCTACGTCGACAGTTCGGAAGCCTCGCGTGAGTGGGGACGGAACGGATCGAACCACTTCACAGCAGTTCACGATCTGAACCGTGAACTATCAAACTTGTCCAAAGAAGGCGGTCCGCTTGAGAAAATGCATTTGCAGGCGCAGAAGTTGCTCATCGCTTACAACTTCGGTATCCAGGTCTCCGACGATCAGCTCAGAAAATTAAACGAGGCCCATCAGCGCATTCGCGATCTTTCGAACGATGCCATCGACAAGCTTCAAGAGTTTGACAAGGGCTTTCGAAACGAGGCCATGAAGTTCATAAGGGCAGGCAGCGAGGCGGAGCAGAAGGCCTTGGAAGAGGCGCAACGGCTTCTAGGCGATTTGCAGCGCCTTCATGGGCAACGCGCGCGTTTCGAGAAAGATGTGGCAGACGCCGCTGACCAATTGAAGAAGACACTGGACCCATGCGAGAACAAGACTGTTGATCAGTGTGATTTTCCCCAGATCAAAATTCCGTGCCTCGCCTGCGGGAGCGTGCCTTTCGTCGGGAGGGTCTGTACGCCCGCCGGATGCGGCGCAACCACAAGAGACTTATGCAAAGCAGTCGTCGATGTTTCCTGCGCAACCCACGCAAGGGGGCTTGGCCTGGGTGACATCGTCAAGGCCAAGAATGACCTCCTCTCGGGTGCACTCGGCGAGATCACGCAGACCCTGAAGAAGTACAAGGAGGCAATGGCGCTCGTCCATGCGAGCGCCGAACAGGTCCTAAAGGCCGAAAGCGCACTTCTGCATGCCGGCATCGACATCCTCCAGCGTTTCAATTCGAATGTCGATCCGCTGCGAAGCCTCATCGACGGATGGCGAGCCGACAACGACATCGCCATGAATGCATACTTCAAGGCGAATGGCGCGGCGATCCGAAATGCGATGGTTTCAGCGAATCCGCTCGACCCATTGAAGCAGTGGGTGTCTTGTGAGCTTCCGAAAATTCTGGGCATCCCTGGCGAAGGAGTATCGGCGGCATGCGTCGTCAAGGACACCATCGCCCAGATAAAGACTACGCTCGACAAGCTAGAAGAGTTGGCAACGCGAGATGTCCCGATCCTGCGCGAGATCAGGCAGCTTCGCACACAGATCGAAGATGCTGTGAAGGTTGCCGCACGTCGGGAACTGATCGAGTTCGGATCCCGTGTGACGGGAGTGGAGATTCAGCGCCTTCTGAATCTGCTGACCGAGAAAGCCTCGGCGAGCGCTGTCAACGCCGAGTTCGCGCGTACCGACCTGCGCAAGCCCCTTGTCGTTTTCGACAATGTCGCGGCGAGGATCGACAAGGAGATGCACATCGATAGCTCAGGCAAGTTCAACCCGACCGAGTTCCTCGTCGTGCGCAACGCCACCGTCCTTGCTCGCCTTGCGCTCCTTGACGCAGAAGGTCTTAACAAAATCATTGGGCGGCAGCTCTACTCGAACGCTGAGGAGCGCTCGTCTAACATTATCTTTGCGTTCGCAAGCTCAATCGACGGAAATCATCAATGGCTAGGGCATTCGCCGCCGTATCCGCGGCGCAGTAAGGCAGCCCTCATCTGTGGCGATCAGAACGGTTACCCGGAGGGGTTTCCACTTTGGAGGGATCCCAAGGGCAAGAAGTTGTTCGCGGACATTTTCCAGGGGCCACTCTCACCAGGCCTTGAGATACCGAAATCTCTTGGACTTCCCCCTGGGTTGCCCTCGACTTACCCCTACAAGCCCACCGCGCGGAATCCATATCCGGGGTGGACAAGTAGCATGAACAAGGGCACCTGCCAGAAAAGATCGTCATGACGGGAACTGGCTGGGAGCAGCTCGCCACTTCGTCGGGCCAGTCAGCAGGTTTTCTTCAAGGCTCAGCAACAGTGATTCGCGACAATCCCGCATTATGAAGAATTCGGTTCTAGATCGGCGATCTAGGACCGATATCGAGTGCTTCGCGCGCGCATGCCCGGCACCATCGTCGGCATGCCTGGAAAGACCTCGTCGACCGTTGAACTGCTGCGCCTGATCGAGAACGTCGTGCGCGCCGGCACCGTCATGGCGGTGGACCACGGTGCCCATTTGTGCAGGGTGAGGTCGGGCGGACTTGAGACCAACTGGCTGCTATGGTTTGCGCGTTGCGGGCGACGTGCGGCATTGGTCGCCGCCCTTCGTCGGCGAGCAGTTCATGGTGCTTTCGCCCGGCGGCGACATGGCCTCGGGGTTCGTGCTCGTCGGCCTATATAGCGACAACATGCCGGCCAACGGCAGCGGCGGGAACGTAGAGCGAACCACCTATCCGGATGGCGCCGTCTTCGAATACGACCACGTAGCGCATGCACTCAAGGTCACCCTGCCCGGCGGCGGCAACGCCGACATCACGGTGTCAGACTCGATCACGGTGAACTGCGAAACGGCCGACGTGGCGGCAGCCAGCAGCGTCGACGTGCATTCGATGTGGGGCTCATTCGTTCAAGGAGTTTTGGCCCCGGTGCGAACACCGGCCCGATACCACCGGCGTGACTGCAAAGGGGCTCCCCACGGGCTTCAATCTGACGAAAAGATCAAGGACCTGACCTTCGGCGCTCCTCGATGCCCTCCGAGTGGCAGGTGCGAGATTCGGTGGCGATTCAGCCACTGCTGCATCGCGGTGCGCCTTGGGGGCGACCAACTGATCCGCCTTCATTTGCCCTTCCAGCCGCTCCAAAAGCCGTAGATGCACGCGGCGATGAACAGCACCACCAGCTTGATGATCAGCCACTCGACAACGCCCATGGTCGACCGCCTTTCGATTTAGTGGATCAAAAGCCCATCTCGGCAATAGCGCTGGCGCGCGGGGCATTTGTTTATGGCCCCGGCCAGGCAATTCTGCAAGGTCTAAAGATGCAAGGTGAACACGCAGCGCCCATCGCAGAAGACATCGATGGGTCCACCTTCTTTGACGCCGTGCTGGCGCAGCTCGGTGAGGATGCGCGAGACACTGACGTCCATCGCATCGATCTCCACTCTCACCGCCCCCGGCGGGGAGTGCGAGTTGGCGGGCACGATGGTGATGCGCTGTTTGGTTCGCAGGTTGGCACCCACGTAGTCGCCGAGCTGGACGATGCGGGTCTCCAGGCGCACCACGCGATCTCGAATCTCAGTGGCAATCTGTTCCGCTGTTTCAGCCATCATTAGCTCCTGGATGTCGACCCCGGGGAGCAGCGCAGCGATGGCTCCCGCCTCTGCCTGAAGCTGCGCCTCGAACTTCCCGTAGTTCGAAAAGTGCAGGTGCAAGAATATCTCGCGCGCGGCGTCTTTGTAGAGGGTCCGCAGCGATCCCGACGGACCGCTCGCCCTCTTAAGTTCGGGAAACTGCTCGGTGTCGTTCATTCGCCGCAAGACGCCGGCTGACAGGAAGACGTACCTTGCCTGGCCCTTGAACATGGCGTCCTTAAGCCGGTCTAGGTGGGTCGAATCGAGGTCATCGGGAACCAGAGTGCTGCGTCCGACTGTCGGGACATGAAGCAACTCGATGAACGAGACAAGGTCGGCATGCTCGGGGCGAAAGCCGATCTTTGCGAAGGTTCGGTGATAGCGCCTTCCGTCTCCCCTGTACTCAGGTAACAGGAACGGATGGTGGACGCCGTGTTTGCGCCAGAAAGTTGGCCCGTCCTCGTGATAGGAGCGCAACGCGGGAAAGATTGCGCTCTGCTCCACGTCGGCGGCGTAGTTCGCGTCTAACCCGACAAACAAGAACCTGGCTGTCTTTGGTGGGGCGCCCTGGTACGGTCTTCGAGCAAAGAGCTCGGTCAAGACGCGGCTGGGATGTGCTTGGTACATGGGTGAGTGTCTGCGACGCCTAGGGACCCGCTTCATCGAGTCGGGATGACGGCTCCGGTGTTTGGGTCTAACGCCAGCCCTCGCCCGGCGGACGGATAGTACTCATGGCTCTCAGTGTTCAAGTACCCACCACCTGGAACGGGCACTAGCACTCCACCCTCCCTTCTTGATTGGCGTGGCGCCGAGCGACGTTCCTCGATGCGCATGTACTGGCGCTTCAGCGGGTCGTAGTACACGCCGGGCCTCACCATCTCGATGTGCGTGTTGGCATCGCGGGTTCTATTCATCTGCTCAACCGCGTCCTCCACGGCACCGGCACGCGCTAAAGAACAAAGTGCAAGAGCTAAACCTAACCAAGCCTTATTCACAACGACCGCCCTTCGGTTGAGTAGATCGAAAGACTACAGCGGTAACGGCGCGGGCGCGCGGGGCATTTGTCATGCCCGATCCCAGTTGTTCACGGCTTCAAGCCGAAATTGCCGACAGCGCAGCGCGCCACCGCCTGTTGCAACGCTAGAGCCCCTCCAGCTCACCACCGTATGCGGCCAGCCAAGCCCTGCGCTGTGCGAAATCCGGCATCGCGCGCTCGACGCGCCGCCAGTACTCTGGCGTATGGTGCGGCTCGTACAGGTGGGCCATCTCGTGCACCACCACGTACTCCGCGATGCGCGCGGGCAGCAGGATCGTCTTCCAATGGAAGTAGAGCCATTCCCCCTTGCCGCATGACCCCCAGCGATAGCCGAGGTCCTGCACCCGCACCCCCGCCGGCGCGACTTCCATGCGCGCCGCGTACTCGCTCACCTTGTCCTCCAGCCACGATCGTGCCCGGCCGCAGTACCAGCGCACCAGGTGCTCCCGACCGTCCTTCGCCAGCGCCTGCGGCATCACGAAGCGCCGCCCGACCAGCTTGACCGCAGCATCCGACTCGGCCACCAACCGCAGCCGGTAGGTGCCTCACGCCGACCGACGCTGGCGCTCCTTGCCGAACCCTGGAATGACGCCGCCTGCGCGGTTTTTGCGGCCCGCATAAGCCGATTCATGCGCTTGGGCATCAACGCTGCCGACGCCGACGACCTGGCCGAGCGGCTGCACCTGCGCGGTGTGAAGGGCGATGACCGCCAGCATTGCGTCGAGTGCCGTCACCTGGCGGGGGAGGTGTCCTCAGGATGGGAATGCCGGGAGCCTTCGCCGCCGGATTCGGCCCCGGGCTGTCGTCGGAGCTGGTGACGATGTCGCAGCGATGTCCGGCGTTCGTCAGCGCCGAAGCGACGGCCTTCAAGCGGCCGGAGAACGGCGACCAATCGCTCGGCGTGGCCGAGAGCTAACTCCCCCTCGAACAATAGGAGGCTCGTACACGTGCTGGGGTGCACCGCACGTTCGCGCTTTGGGCCCGAAGGCAATCGGCATTGATTTCGATTTCGGCTCGGCAGGCCTCGCGCAAGGCCACGCGGAGCGCGTCGATCTGGCTGGCCCCCATGCTCTGAGCCGCATTCTTGCGGTCCATGACATCCTCAGAGAATTGCTGATCGAAGGCAGAGGAGTGGCCGGGCTTGATCAGCGGAACCATCTGCGCCAGGCGATCGAGTTCCTGGTTGTATAGGGCCCTGGCCGATGCGTCAGGGCCGGCGGGTATGGCCCAAATAATCGCCGAAGACGCTAGCAGCCAAACGAGTCCGCCAAAGACGCGCGCAGGCCATGGGCCTATCACAAAGCGGCTTGGCTTCCAGGTCCTATTCATCTCGGCATTGGCCCGGTAGGCTGATGCCGACGCTGCTGCAGTTGCCCCCTTGTGGCGTTCGCCGGCCTGTTGCCTTTCCCGTGGATGGGCTGCCTTCGGTTGCGCAGGTGGCGGTGACGGCGGTGACGGCGGTGGCGGCGGCGGTGGCGGCGGTGGCGGCGGTGATGGTGGCGGTGGCGGTGGTGGCGGCGGACGCGCTGAGGCTGCGGACGCGGCGCCTGCGGCTTGCCCAGCTCGCCACGCTTCCTGCCGCTCCCTCTCCCGAGTCCGGCGCACTACATCCTCTACCTCGGCATCCAGCTCGCGCAGTTCCGAATCGTATTCCGAACGGCCCTCGGGATTCGACAGCACCTTGTACGCTTGGTTGAGCGCCTGCATGTCTTGGTGCGCGCGCTGTGGATCGGCGGTGTTCTTGTCGGGATGGCACTTCTGAGCGAGCGCGCGGTACGACGCACGAATCACGGCGGCGCTCGCGCCGCGCGATACCTGAAGGATGTCGTAATAGGGTGGGGAGCGGCGAAAACGATTCACCATAAAAGCCACTCGACGATGTTGGCTCGCTCCTCCAGCCTAGCTGCCAGCACGGCTGAATAGGGCGACACAAGCGAAGTACGCCCTCCCGTTCCCAGTTGATGAATCATGTGCCCGCCGCTTTTCCACTTTGTCCTGACAGCCTACTAGAGCAACTTTTCGATGGCCATGGGACCTTTGTCATGACTTGCCCCGCGTCCGACGAATGGCCGAATGTCCGCTGCCACCTTGGCAGCAACTCCAGCCATGCCGCAATCAGCGCTGCCGTCGAGTTGATGATTTCGTATTCCGCGGAGTGTTGAACATGGGACTTGGCGGGACTAGGTACGAAGCTGGGCGGCCAAGCCGCAAGGCCAAAGCCGAACAGTGCTTCCGCGTGGACGTGCGCATGCTGCAGCGTTGCGGGCTCCTGGCACCGTGCGTATCCGGTTCTTCGGGCTGGTGTCGCGCTGGCAAGAGCGCGGGGAATATCGGCACGCGCGCCGGGCCCGACGTGCTGTGGTTTCTCTACGCGACCGACAGCCCGCCCGACGAACAGCGGGTCAGGCTCGAGTACACCGCATGCACCTATCGCGGGTTCCGCCCCTGGTTCGCTTGCCCGAGCTGTCGCCGGCGCGCGGCGGTGCTCTACATGCGCAGCGGTCGATTCCGCTGCCTGCGTTGCGCCCGCGTGGCCTACGCGAGCCAGTCGGAAGGTGACATCGGTCGTTCGTTGCGCAAGCAGGAGAAGGCCGAAGCGAGGATGCGCAGGAAAGGGATACACCGCGCAACCTTTGACCGCTTGGTGTCCACAATCGTTGAATGTGAGGAACGTCGCGAGCGAGCTGCGTCTGCATTTCTCGCTCGGATGTGACCCGAGCTGTCGAATTGGCGCACGGACCGAGCTTGGAGCGATCTGGCCTCACCCTGCGGCGCCGCCGTGGCGCGCTGCGCATCCGCTGAATTGGGGATGCGCGACGCACCCACGATCGATCTACTGCATACGTCAGATCGCCTGTTCGGAGGAACAGGTTCAGGATTCGTCTGCCTGCGCCCGAACTCGCGGACGAAGCCAGGGGCCGGAGGTCAACCAGCATGTCAAGCAAGCCCAGCGAAGAGCCACCACGTCGCGAAGCGAAGTCGGCGCCCGGCAACGATGATGAAGATGGCCCCGCCGAGTCTCACCGTGTTGCCGCGCGAGCACCCGTGCTGCACATGCAGCGGCGATGGCGCAACGCGCTGGCCGGCTTGTTAATCGCCCTGCTTGCAACGGCGACCTGGTTCGCCTCGCAGCAGCAACCGCATCCCGACATGTTCCGGCCGATCGGCCTGTGGGACATAGCCCGTGCCGAGTGGTGGGCTCACCCCCTGGAGCGCAACGCCTTCAAGCGCACGGTGGTTCGCGGCGGACTCGCGGGCGTGTTCGCGCTGCCTGACGGCGATCAGGTGTGGGCGGTGGGCAGCGGGGGCCTGATCCTGCGCAGCAGCGACGGTGGCCGGCATTGGACCCAGCAGCGCCCGGCGCTGCCGCCGTCGGCCGTACCGGCCGCGGCGCGCATCGCTGGTGCTCGGTCCCTCAGCGACTTGCTTCCGAACGCCCATGCAGACACAGGACGCGCAATCCCCCGAAGCACCCTCGAGCCGGACGTACCGGCTCAAAGCCCAACGAGCTCGCCGCAGCTCCAGCGGCAACAACCGCAGACGCAGCAGCAGGAACAACAACCGATCCAGACACAGACCGCGCAGCCGCAGGAACAGATTCGCGAGACACCCGACAGCGGCCAGAACAAGGCGCCGCCGGCTGCCAACGCGCTACCCAGCAATCGGCAGATCAAGAGGACGCCACCCGCCGCGAACCCGCCGTCGGCGGTACCGCTGGCCGTCACGCCTCTGACGGCACCTCCCCGCCCGCCCGCCGCCGCGCCGACGACGGCACCTGAACGCCTGCCCGAAGCGCCTCGCGCCGACGCCAAGCTCAATGCGGTGTATTTCGTCACCGCGAGCACCGGCTGGGCGGTCGGCGACCGCGGCACGGTCCTCACCACGCGCGATGGCGGCAGCACTTGGGTTGCCCAATCCAGCGGGGTCGACGACGACCTGCGCGACGTCCAGTTCTCGAGCAACGGTCAGCAAGGGTGGGCAGTTGGCTGGAGCGAGCGCGTGATCATCACGAGCGATGGCGGCACCACGTGGAGCGTGCACCAAACAAAGACCGGCGAGCCCCTGCGGAGCCTGCACATCGCGAGTGACGGGAAGAAGGGATGGGCCGTAGGCCGGGGAGGAAGTACGGTGTACTTCACGACCGATGGCGGCATCAACTGGAAGCCACAGAAGTCCGGTATTGGTAAGCGGCTCTACGCTGTGCAGTTCGCGGACGATCAGAAGGGCTGGGCTGTAGGCAGCGATGGCGCGGTAGTTGCCACGATGGACGGTGGAGAAACCTGGAACGCCCAGCCCAGTGGGAGCGATTTCGACCTGCTCGAGCTGCACGTTGCGAAAGACGGTCAGCGCGCGTGGGCAGTCGGAACGGTAGGCACGGTGATCGCGACACGCGACGGCGGGAAGACATGGAAGGTCCAGGACACCGGCACCAACGTCGATATCGTCTCGGCGCACTTTGCCCGCAACGGCCTCGACGGCTGGGTGGTAGGAGAAGATGCGACCGTGCTCGGCACGCGCGACGGTGGCGACACCTGGGTGGCACAGACGGCTGGCATCAAGGCGGACCTGTACGCCCTGCATTTCGCGAGCGATGCGCGCCGCGCTTGGGCCGTTGGCGGCGGGGGCACCGTGCTGGTCACCCGCGACGGCGGGAACACATGGGTACCGCAAGCGTCGGGAACTCTGAAGTCCCTGGGCGGTGTCCATTTCAACGCGGATGGGCTCCGCGGCCATGCCGCCGGTCAGGGCGGCACGCTTCTCGCCACTCAGGATGGCGGCAGTACCTGGAGCGCGCAGAACGGTGCGGGAAGCCAAGCAATGACCAGCATCCGCTTCGCGCAGGACGGGCGGCGCGGCTGGGCCGCTGGCGCCTCCGGCACTGTGATCTCGACCTGGGACGGCGGCGGCACCTGGACGCTGGCGGCGAGCAACAGCCCTAGCTGGCTGCGCGACATGCACATCGACGCCGACGGAGAGCGCGGCTGGATCGCCGGCAGCGGCGGCACCCTGCTCGCCACGCGCGACGGCGGTAGCACCTGGTTCGCGCAGGCGAGCAACAGCGCGAATCTTACGGCCGTGCACTTCGCGGACGACGGCCTCCGAGGCCTCGCCGCCGGTGCCGAGGGAACCATCCTCGCAACACTCGATGGTGGCGGGAACTGGTCGACGCGCACGACCGGCAGCAAGGCACCGCTCTCTCGCGTGCGCCTGGCCGGCAACGGGCAGCGCGCCTGGGCAGTTGGCACCGGCGGCTCGATTCTGACTTCGCGCGACGGCGGCACTACGTGGTCTGCGCAAAACAGCGGCACACGTTCGCGACTCAGGGACCTCCATGTTGCCGGCGACGGATCGCACGGCTGGGCCATCGGCGATGACGGCACCGTGCTCGCTACGAGCGACGGCGGTAACGCTTGGCGCGAGACGGCACCCTACCGACGCTACTGGGCTCCATGGTATTTCGCGGCGACCGCCGCTGTGGCCTTCCTTCTTGCGGCGCTCTATGCGCTGGTCGAGCCTTCGACGCTGGCCTCGTACAGGCCGGTGTCCGGCGCGGTCCCGCAAGTCAGCGCCAGCCGCTTGCTCTCGGACCGGCCCATCGCCGACAAGCAGGAGGACAAGCTCGGCTACAGCATCGGTGTCGATGCCCTGTCGTCCTTCATCCGCAACCGCGACACGCAGCCCCGCGTGACGATCGCAGTCACCGGCGAATGGGGGACAGGCAAGAGCTCGATCATGCGTATGCTCCAGACCGATCTGCAGAAGGCGGGCTTTCGCACGGCCTGGTTCAACGCCTGGCATCAGCAGCAGGAAGGGCGGCAGCTCACGGCCCTCTTCAACACCGTCCGAACGCAGGCCGTGCCTAGTTGGTGGAGCCGCCAGTTCATCGCGGCCCTGCGCGTGCGGTCCCGGCTGATCTGGGGCCGCGGCTGGTTCTACAAGACGGTCGCCGTCGCGTCTGCCATCGGCCTTGCCCTACTGCTGGGCGACCTGCTGGCCGACGGGCCTCAGACCGCGTGGTCGCATGTCCGCGCGAACTTCTCGCATTCCGTGCTCCAACAACAGAAGACGGCCATCACCGGCGCTAGCCTGGCCAAACTCGATCCGTTCCAGAAACCCTCCGCTGCTGCAGCGGCGACACCGGGAGCAGGCGCGGTGTCGCCAGCATCTGTGCCCACCGCCGGCGACAAGACCACCACGGCCGCCGCAAAGCCCGACCCCTGCATCGACGATGCCCAGCGCCGAATGCACCGCAAGGCGGAGCCCGTGCGGCTCGCCGTGTACTGCGATCTGAAGCGCAATTTCCTGTGGGACCACGGCGAGGACGGCTCGCACTGCGGCGTTGACCGGCCCGAGATCGCCGAGCCTGCGCGGCGCTGCATCTTCGATAGCGCGGCCGACCTGATCGCGACCCTGAACAAGCACGACAAGGACGGCGTGTCCGCGATCTGGCCGAGCGAGGAGAAGGCAATACGGGCTGCCGCGGAAACCCTGCCGCCGCCGCCCTTGTTCCGCTGGCTCGAGAGCTCGCTGCTCGGGGGGCTGGCCGGCTTCATCGCGCTGCTGTTCACCAAGGGCGTCTCGGTCTACGGCCTGCAGATGACGGCGCCGCTGCGCGCGCTCCTCGCTTCAGGCGACAAGGACAAGGACGCGGGCAAGGAGGCGGCCGGCACGATCGAGCGCTACCGCGCCGAGTTCGGCTTGCTGTGCAAGGCGCTCGACGGGCGGCTCGTGATCTTCATCGACGACCTCGACCGCTGCACTCCTGCCACGGTCAACACCCTGCTCGAGATGACCAACTACCTGGTCGACGTGGGCGACTGCTTCGTGGTGATCGGCGCCGCGGTCGAGCGCGTGAAGCGCAGCATCATCTCGCCGGTGACGAACGTGTACGACGAGAAGTATGCCGACGACTACCTGCGCAAGCTGATCCACATCGAGCTGCCGGTCCCGCTGCGGCGCGCCAACCTCGAGAACCTGCTGCGCGAGAACCCTCCGCCGAATGCCGTGCGCATCGAGAACGGCAGCGCAGCTCGACGCGAGGGCGCAGCCTGGCTGCTGGCGCTGCTCGTCGTGGCCGTGCTGGTCTGTGTGTTCTTTCTCGGCAGTTGGCTGCATGCCTCCGGCGACGGCGAGGCGCGGGACGTCCTGCCGCGACCGATGTCGGCGGAACGCCTTGCGCTGATGGCACCGTTTCCACCGGGTGTCGTGCCCAGACCGGACCCCACGCCGACGATCCGGGTGGAGCGCGCGGTCGCCGACGTGGGCGTGAGTGCGCCGACGGATGCACCCTGGCCTTGGCTGCTGCTACTGCCTGCCGCGTTGCTCATCGGTGCAGGTCTGGGCTGGCGGTGGCTCCAGCGCAACCGCGGGGCCGTCTTCGTTGCGCTCGGCGGCGCGATCCGGCCCGTCGATTCTGGGCGCTTCATGCAGGCGCTGCGCGTGTGGAATCCGGTGGTGGTGGAACACGATCCGACGCCGCGCCACGTGAAGCGCTTCTTCAACCGCGCGCGCCTGTTCGCCTCCTACGAGATCGAGGAAGCGCGCACCACACATCAGGAAGTGACCGACGACGCCACACTGGTGATGATGGCGGCGCTGCATCATGTCAACCCCGCCTACCTGGAGACGATGCAGGCGAGCGTGCGAGCGTCCGAAGAGGTCCAGGGCGACCTGCTCTCGACTCTCGGGCAATTGCCGTCGCGCTTCGGCGTCGATCCGCCGCCCGTGGTACCGGACGCGACACCGAGTGCGATAGAACTCGCGCGCAGCTTTGCGGAATGCTTCGTCGAGGCGTGGCGCAAGCATCTCTCTAGCTTCGACCCTCGCCCGACCGCCGCGCAGATCCTGCGATTCGCCGATCGCGTGCGCGGCATCAACGTCCGCTAGCGCGGGCCGGATTGCACGCCCGCACTTGATCGACGGATGGGTCCGAGACCCGGGATAGCGTTTGCGGTGATCTGCGCGCCGCTTCCAGGAAGCGCTACGGCCGCTACGGAAGGCAGCCCCGTAGCCGCATGTAGCGGCTTCTTTGGGCGAGGCACGAAAAAGAGCGGCCCTCGCTAGGAATTGGCCCACTAGCCGGCCGCCACGCCAGACTCGCTGCTCGCTGCTCGAGGCCGAGGACGTGGGCGCCATGCTGAGGTGCACCGGCCGCTACGTGCTCGAGCACTACGTGCCGGCGCCTGGCTTCCCGAAGCCGCTGCGCCTCACTGGCAGCGAAGGCCGCCGCAACAAACCGAGATGGAGGCGCTGCGACATCGTGGCCTGGATCGACTCACACGTCGGCGGCCAATCGAAGCGCGGAGGTCGGCCGCGCAATGACCACGCTACATAAATCAATTCGCCACTAATTGCAGCTTGGGAAGTTTCCAGGTTGACGCTTTAGCCATCCGAAGTTTCACCGTGCGGTTCAGCTTGTCTAGGAATGTCCTAACGCGAATCTCATTGCGAACATCTGAACCATCGTCTTCGGAACCTACGAGAGTTACGGCGATTTCGGAATACAGTTCCATCGCTCTCTTCGCGTATTTGTTCACCGCGTTCTGAAAATCCTGCGTGTCCATCTTTACAAGGGTCAAGCGCGTCATATCGGTTCCCAGCTTTTCAATAAGCTTGGTCGCGACGAATATTCCCCACGGAGTTCCATGGATTCCGAGAATTGCTTTCACGATCGCATCGTCGCCGTCATTGGCATCAAGGAGCACTGTTCTCTCACGCTCCACTTCGATGGCAAGTAGCCAAGCCAGAAAGACCCGAGTTGGTTGAATACCCCGCGGAAAGACCAACTTGTACGATCTATCAAAGAGCTCCGCCTTCCGCCGGACTGCGTCGAGCACAGTTTCCTCGGACATGGAAGCCAAGTACTGCGAGATCTTGTCCAGTTCGATTCTCTTTGCGCTCTTTATAAGCCGTGCGCCTTCCTGCTTCGGCGCGTAGATGTAATTTATCTGACTGAAGGCCGTCCGAAGACTTTCTTGAATGGGATCCAGCAATCTCACAGCGGAAAGTCGCACAGGATTCTGAGTGTTGTTATACCGGACGATGTCTGTAAGCAAGGCTTTCTTTGCGCCTACAACTCTCACAAGCACTTGTGAACGCCCCGCTTCGGGGGCTTGTTCTATAGCCTTCGAAAGGCTCACCGTCGTTTGGCATCCATTCACAATCGAAAATTGACGTAGCCGGAATTTGGTAGCACTGCTGCCCACGGCTTCGTAACTGTCGGCCACAATAGTAATGCCGTTATTAAGAGCCCAAAAGTCGCCCGGCCTCGATTGAGCAGTCTGGAGAATTTTTTCATTTATGCCTCCTTTACGCTGCCCAATAAAGAGACGCACGTTACCTTCAAAAAGTCGATTTCCATAAGTTGAATGCAGCCGCTCCAACTCGCTTGCGCTCACGGTTCCGACAACTGCCACGCCAAACTCACCTCGTAGTTCCGCCACACCTCCATTAAATTGGATTGTGTCTTGGGGAACATTTCGATCCGCCGCTTTTGCAATTACATATTGATCGTACAGCGAGTCTTGATGCTCATAAAAAAACGATACCTCAGCACCGTAAATTTTCGAGCGAATTGTTGTTTCTCGTTGCCGGCTGATTTGCTCAGATTTTGCGGCTAATGTGATCAGGCCAAAAATCAAGCTGAACGCATCTAGATCAAGATCCTTTAGGCGATCATAGATATCTGATCTGCCGCCATGCTTAAATGCTATGGGGTCCCTCAATGTGGCAACGGCTGCGACCAGAGCATTCCATTTTTTTATGGTCGCCGCCCGATCGGCTCTGTCCGCCACGTACCCTTGCAAGACATAGATCGTCTCTAGATCTTCGTCGATATAGATGAAGTCGCAGCCTGCGTCCTCCGGTCCATCCACCGTGGCTGCATCGATCGCTTCGTCCTCATCAATTCCTAGCAAGGTGTGACCATACCAAGCCGTTAGTGCACGGTCGCGCGAGATGCCTCCTCGTCGGGATACGGCGTCTATCGCGGAAAGAAGTTCTTTCCTAAGTTCGTTGGTTTGCGCGGTGGATTTGGGCAGTGGTGTGGCGGCCATGGCGTTCGGTTGTGATTGGCCGCCATTGAAACAGATCCGTTACAGGCATGGCATAGTGCTCCCCCTATCGTCGCGTCTACCCCACAGTGGTCTCTCCTGGGGACGGCCCCGTCCCCAAACCGGCTGCAACCCGCGCGAAGCCTAGGCTTTGATGCCTCTTCTGGGCACCGGCAGCGCGTTCGTCTGAGGGCTAATGCGGAAGCATAACGTGCATTCCACGGTCACAGAAAATCCTCGAGATGGGCGCACTGCTCGCGAACCCAGCGGCTTAGGGCCCGAATCCGACTGTCGGCCCCGGGATCTCGAGCTTGCTCTTGAAATACGATTCAGGACAGACCCGTGCGGTCATTCTTCTCAATGATGACGGCATTTCCGTTCGCGGTGATTCCGAATACATACGGCAGGTACATCGTCCCACCGCCGGAAGTCGCAGTCTCGGGGTCTAGCGTAAGGTAGTCAAAGTCAACGCCAATCACAGCGTTGCATCCGAGGGCATACGCAGCTTCCTTGAGTTCAGCTAATGCATTTCTCCTGATCTCGACCAGTGACGCCATCAGGCTCGCTCCTACGTCGGTCGCTCGCGCGAATACGCCTGACGTTCCACGGTCTATTTGTACTGAGTCATCACCAGAGATGTACCCTGAATACTTGGTGATAGCGTAGCCATCAAAGCTGAATCCGGAGGTTATCAGCATGCTCGCCAATGATGCCCGCTTCTGTTGGGCAGCACGCTCAAGATCAGCTTGCTCGCGCGCGATTCGTTCCTGCTCCAGTGCGATTCGTTCCTGCTCCTGTGCGATTCGTTCCTGCTCCTGTGCCAGGTGCTGCTTGAAGGAGCTTACGATCTCTTGGATGTTCTGACGGTCATCTACATCAAGCCCGCCCAGCATTCCTGTCTTATACGTATAACCTGACCCCGGCAACCATTGATCGAATGCGGTGTTATCGATGCCGCAGTTCTTGGCGATATCCTTTGTCTTCATGATCGGCTTCCTATAAGAGATATTGCTTGGCTTCCAGGTTGGTGGGATCTATGTCGAGTATCAAATTAGCAAACCGCCGCCTATTCATTGGGTCTTCTTTGCATTTTTGGAGCAGTGCTTGGATGTCTGATGCAATTCCGATGACTGTCTCTCTTGACGGTACATCATCGGCCTGTGGCACATATTTTGATTGACAATAGATGCAAACGATAAAGCCATCTTTCTCAACGAGTTCCTTGCTCCCACAGCGTGTGCAGTCGACCAACTTCATGTGATCCTCTTAGCCTCATTCACTCTAGAAGAGAGGAACTCGTCTATCCAGGCACGCGCCTTGGCCGCAAGCACCTTCCTCGCTTTTGCTTCTTCGGCAATGCCGCCCAGTCCGACCCGAAACATCACTTGCCCGGCCCGCTTCACATCGGCATAGAAATACTCGCCCTCGCCTACGGGATCAGATCCAAATTCGATCGTCCAGTCTGGCGGAGATGCAGGCGGATCGGCGTCGTCGCGCGCCGGGGAAATGTTCATCGGTGATCAAGAAGCTTTAAACCCAGTATGCGCTCCTCCTGTTGAGACGCAACGGGAGCAATGTCACGGTTTAGGGCTGATTCCGCAGCGCGGCCCCCGGCAAGGCGCCACCATCTTCGGTTTGGGCGGCGTGCGACGACTGCTGTAACCACCAACGCAAGCGTTCACGAAGTCCAGTGGCGTTCCGCATCCGCACCTGCTGCAGAACGCCACGTATTCTTAGCGGCTAAAACCTGCCGAATCCCTTGCAGAGCGCCACTTTGCACGCGCTCGGCGCCATCCGAGCTTCGCGCAGCGCGCCACCACCTCGCTAAATCGCATGCCCATCAAAACTTCCAATCTCGTTTCTCGCGGCGGTAGCGTGTCACTGCAAACCGAGTGCTGTTGACCTTGACCCACCCAACGTGATGGACCACGACGGTGGCAGGGTCGACGCGCAAAGCCGCATCGCGATAGTCCTCATCCGCGCTGTAGGAAGGGCTGAAATGCGGAACAATGCCGATCAGATCATCCTTTTCATTCAGCGGCGCTGGCGCTTCCGTCTTCGGTACAGCTTCGCTCACCCCGTAGTCAATCTCCCACCCGTCCTCAGTTCCGTAGCCGGTGTGCGCCTCGATCTCGGTGCCTTTGGGAAGCGCCATTTCTTCCACACGCGCCGCCTTGTGGAACAGGACAACATTGCGCCCGTCCTTCGACTGCGCCGAAACAAAAATGATGCCGTCGAGCCTTGGCTCGTTCTCGGTCGCGAGGAAGTCCGCGATGGCCTGCGTCGCGAGGTAGTCGAAGGCCTCGTCATCCGGCATCACGGGTCGCGTCATGCGCTGGCCGAGGGACCGCAGAAACGCGACGCGCTCTAGGCGGCCTTTCAGGGACGGATCGAAGATGCTGCCCCCATCCCGGACACCATCGAGGGCGGTGAGGTCCAAAAGACGCAAGGGGCGGGTGACGCTGAATTTCGCGACCACGACCTTGCTCCCCACGGGTGGGCGCACCTCGGCCAGGGCCACGGATGCGTTGGTTGCCCCGTAGAACACCGAGATTCCGCGCGCGTTCATTCGGCCCGCGCTCGCAAGGCGGGCCGGAGGCGAGCCCAAATGCAAGTCCGGACGGCACAGCGCTTCTTCAAGATTTTCGTCAGATTGGAAGACGCGGGCGCGATATAGGTGAGTCAGCCTGCGGTCGGGACCGGCATTCACAACAAGCGGATGGCGCGGCTTGGTCTTCAGCGCGTCAATGTTTCCGAATACCCGCGCGAGAAGTCCTGAGGCGGAGCGGCTGAAGAACCGGGCCTCGGTCTTGAGCGACTGCTCGAAGTATCGCCACTCCTCATGCCACCCCTGAGCGCTTGCGCCTTTCTCTTCGTAGTACGAGTCGGATGAGAACTCGGTCTCCTCGCCCATGGCCGCTGAATCGAAGTCACCGTGCCGGTCGTCGAGAATCTCAAGCACATCTTCGGCGGCTTCGTGCGGGATCGCAGCGGCTTCCTCGATGGCATCGAGCACCGGCTGGCCGTCGCGCTCCCGATCGTAGTCGGACTCGCGATCTGACAGCAGGCTTTGCTGCCAGGGAGTCGGCTGATCCGAGGTGCGGACATAGTGATCGTCGAAGGCGGTCTCGATATGATCCGCCAGTTCCTCTATGGGGATGCAGGCCTGCGTTTGGCCGCAGTAGGAGCATTCTTCCGCCTTGCCGTCCTTCTCGATCACCTGCGCAAGGTAGGTCTCTTCGGCGCACTCAAAGCAGATGTGCTTCTGATCGTCATCGTCGTCATTCATGCCGTGAGTACCTCCTGTTTTGCGCCGAGCATAAGAGCATCTCAGTGGCCTCTGCCTCTTCGGGAACGTCGTCAGGTGTCATTTTTGGCATAGAGGAGAAGGCAACTGGAGGTCGATTGGCAATGTCGGCTCCCTGGCCGATTCCGGCGGTTGGCGCATTCGGCCCTTGCCCGCAGTAGGCGCGGAGCCTCGCCTCCCGATCCCCTCCCCCAGCGGCTGCATGGGCAGCCCGTTGACGGTGGCCGTAGGGCTCCCCTCGTGCATGAGGCAGTTCGTGCCACAGGCCGCGCGCGGCCAGCGAGGACGTCTCCAGCGCCTTGGCCGACAGCCACTCGCCAGTATTTCTGCGAGGCAGGGCGCTTGACCTTGAGCTCTTCGGCCCTGCCGCCTCCTGCTGCGGCAGCGCGAGCGCGTCCACCTGTGCGATGCGCTCGCCGATTCAGCGCGCACGGCACTGCTTGGGGGTTGCTCAGCGCCTTGCTGCGCGGCAACCCTTGCCGTCACCTTGGTCTTCACCATGCCGCTGGCTGGGTGAAGGCAAAGGTGAAGCCGGGGTGCTTGGGATTTCCAGCGTCGAAGCGCCTGTTGGCGCCGTAGTTCGGCCCCCGTATTCGTCTGCCACCAATCCAGAACGGATCCCCGTCTGTTCAACGAACTGGGCACTTGTGCTGTTGCTGAGCGAGATGAAAGTCCGGCGCTGATTGGGATCCTTGAGCGCGTGATTGTGTGTACGATGGTGCCTCGCGGAGTCCTCGGCGGGTCTGTTAATCCGTAGGTCCCTGGTTCGAGCCCAGGTCGAGGAGCCAGAAAACTCGAAATGAATCAAGCACTTGGGTCGCAAGACTCAGGTGCTTTTTTCTTTCCTCTCGCGGGCCTGTGACGGATTTGTGCCATGAATGGCCAACTCCTTTTCACGCAGCCCGCCCAATCGCTCTGCGTAGGGCGCCAGGTGATCCGCGGCAAGGTGAGCGTACCGCCTCACCATCTCCGCGCTCGCCCAGCCCCCCATCTCCTGCAGGACGTACAAGGGCGTGCCGCCTTGCACGTGCCAGCTCGCCCAGGCGTGCCGGAGGTCGTGCCATCGGAAGTCTCCGATGCCCGCTCGCTCTAGCGCCGAATACCACGCCTTCGTACTGACCTGCGTGATCCGGCTGCCCTGATAGCTGAACACGTGCGTGGCGTGTTTCCCCAGCTGCTTGGCGACCACTGCGAGCGCTTCCGCGTTGAGCGGAACCGGATCGCCTTGCGCGCCTTCGCTTGGTCGGGATGAATCCACGCCAGCCGCCTGTCCAAGTCCACCTGCGACCACATCAACCCGGTGACGTTCGCTGCCCTCAACCCGGTCGAGAGCGAGAACGTCGCCATGTCCGCCAAGTGCTCCGGCAACTCAGCCAGCAATCGCTGAGCTTCCTGCCGCGTGAGGTACCGGATGCGCCGCTTGGGCTCCCGCAGCATGCGAACCGCGGGCGCCTTGTCCAGCCATTCCCAGTCCCTGACGCACTTGCGCAGGATGGATCTCACCAATGCCAGCACGCGGTTGACCGTCGCGTTGCTGCACCCTCCCGCGAGCTTGGCGTCCGTGATCGCATCGATCAAGGCGCGGTTGATGGTGTCGAGCTCTCTGCCGCCGAGATGCGGGTCCAGCCATCTCAGCTTGGCCCGATCTTCCTTGGCTGTCGCCTTGTGCGACTGCTCCTTCAACCATCTGACCGCTGCCTCGTTCCAGGTCCGTCGCGGCCTCTCGCCAAGCTTGGCGATGCGCCACAGTTCGGACTTGATCCGATCATGGAATTCTTGCGCGAGGGCTTTGTTGGCAGTCCCAGAAGTTCTGGCGTACTCGCTCCCCGTTGGGAGCGATGACGTCGATCCACCAGACACCGCCGCGTTTGCGGAGTGACATTCCGATTCCTTTCTCAGTGTCACTTGCAACGCTGCAGCCTGTCATCTCACGCGGGGTCCTCACCGCGTCGTGGTGCTTTCGCGTAGGCTGCGATGAACACCCGCACCGCCTCCCGGAGCAGCGCTCGGTCCTCGCGCACATCGGGCATGTCGAGCATCAGCAGCCCGCGGATGTGGCCATCACCAAGGAACAGCGACAGGAACAGGTCCGCCGCCTGACGCGGGTGCCGAATCTTCAGCGTGCCCGCCGCATCGGCGCGGCGCAGATAGTCAGCCAGGTCGCCGATCAGCCTGTCAGGCCCCTGCCTGTAGAAGGCCAGACACGCCTCGCGCTGCGCGCCGGCGGCGCCATAGAGCGAGCGAAAGTGGCCCAGCGTGTCCTCCTCACGCGCCAACGCGAGGAACTGCTCTCCGATGGCCAGCAGCGCCCTCTGAGGCTGCTTCGGATCCAGCGCTTCGACGCCGGCCAGCCCGACCACGACGCGATCGGTGCGTTCGCGAACCACCGCTTCGAACAGTCCTTCCTTCGAAGCGAAGTGGCTGTAGATGGTCATCTTCGAGACGCCGGCGTCGGCCGCGATGGCGTCGACGCTGGCCCGCTCCAGACCGTGCGCATAGAAGTGGCTGCGCGCCGCTTCCATGATGCGCCGGCAGCGCTCGGGGTCGCGCGGCCGGCCACGTCGCGGCTGGGGTGCGACATCGTCCTTGGTTGGGGGCATGGGCTTCTTTCTGTACTTGACAGTCCAGTATATTGCACTACACTTCATGGACTTTCAAGTACAGTATATGCAGCCATTCATGACGCTCGCCATACACCTCGGTACCCGGCCGATCCGCCTCATGCCGGCTGCCGCGGCGTTGGCGATCCTGTCGGCCTGCTCGGTGCCGCCCGCGCAGCCCCCGGTGCCGTCGGTGCCGCTGTCCACCGCATTCGCGCAGGCAGGGCCGGCAGCCGCCGGCGTCCAGTCCTTTGATGGCGCCTGGTGGGCCGGCTACGGCGACCCGACGCTGACCACACTGGTCGAGGAGTCCTTGATCGCCAACCAGGACGTGGCGATCGCCCTGCAGCGCGTCGCGCAGGCTCGTGCGGGCCGCGATGCCCAGAGTTCTCGTCTGTGGCCCACGGTGGGCGTGCAGGCGTCCGCCTCGCGCAGCGAGAGCGGACTGCCCGACCCGGTCAAGCAAGGCATGCCCGACACACGTGCGCTGCGCGCCGGCGTCGACGTGGCCTGGGAGATCGACCTTGCCGGGGGCGTACGTGCGGCGCGCGACGCAGCGCAGGCCGATGCCGCCGCCGCAGCGGCCGGTGTGGAAGGAGCACGGCTGCTGGTGGCCAGCGAGGTGGCGCGGCAGTACTTCGTGCTGCATAGCGCCGAGGAGCGTCTTCGCATCGTGCAAGCCCTCGCGGCGGCCCAGCGCGAAACAGCGAATCGCGTGAGCAGCCGCTTGCGCGAAGGCGAGGCCAGCGCCTTCGACCTGGACCGCGCGCGCGCCGAAGCCGACGCGCTCGACGCGCAGGTGCCAACGCTCCGGACGCTGGCCGGCATCTCGCAGACGCGGCTTGCCGTCCTGCTGGGCCGCAACCCGTCGGCCCGTGTCGTCGGCGAGAACGCAGGCTTTGCATGGCCTTCTGCGCGCGAGATCGGCACCGGCCAGCCCAGCGAACTCCTGAGGCGCCGTCCCGACCTGATCGCGGCCGAGTCGCGCGTCGCGGCCGAGACGCTGCGCGGCGCCGAGGCGCGTGCCCAATATTGGCCCAAGCTCTTCCTGAGCGCCCTCTTCGGCCGCGAGGACCTGCGACTGAACGCGCTCGATCTTGCGCCGGTGCACTTCTCAAACGTCGCGCTGGCCTTTGCCATGCCGATCTTCAACGCCGGCCGCATCGACGCTGGCGTCCGCGCGCAGTCTGCTCGGGCCGAGGAGGCGCTGTTGGTCTGGCAGAAGGCGGTGCTGGTCGCCGTGCAGGAGGTCGAAGACAGCCTGCTCGTGCGCACCCAGGAGGCCGAGCGAGCCACTGCGCTGGCCAGCACCGTCGACCACCGCCGCCGCTCGCTGCAGCGCGCGCAGTCGCTGCAGCGTGAAGGACAGATCGACCTGTTGGTGCTGCTGGACGTGCAGCGATCGGTGCTGTCCAGCGAACTCGCGCTATCGGACAGCCGCCTTCAACAGGTACTGGCCGACGTGCAGCTCTACAAGGCACTGGGCGGCGGCTTCGCGCCGCCCCAGCCTGCTACCGCCATGACTTCCCTTGCCGAGAGGACGCCCCAGTGAACAGGACTTTCTTCGCCGTGTGCCTTCTGGCGACGGCCGCCGCCGGCGTGCTGCTGACCGCTTGCAGCGACCCTCCCACCCCTGCCGCCAAGGCCAAGCCGGTCTTTGTGACTACCGTGAGTGAGGCTGTGTCCTCGCAAACGCGCTCGTTCACGTCCGTCGTCCGAGCCCGTGTCGAAACGGACTTGGGTTTCCGCACTGGCGGCAAGATCGTGGACCGGCTGGTCGAGGTGGGTGACGCCGTGAAGGCCGGCCAGGCACTGGCCCGGCTGGACCCGGCCGACTATCAGTTAGCCGTGAGTGCCGCCGCCGACCAGGTACAGGCGGCGTCGGTGGATGCGCAGCAGGCCGCGTCCGATGAGGCCCGCTTGCGCCGCCTGCTGGTCGACGGCTCGGTGGGCAGTGCCGACCACGAGCGCCAGAAGGCGCGCGCCGACGCGGCGGCAGCCCGGCTTGAGCAGGCGCGCCGCCAACTCGACCTGGCGCGCAATCGAGAGGGTTACGCCACGCTGGTGGCGCCTTATGCCGGCGTGATCACCGCGCTGCGCTTCGAGCGTGGCCAGGTGGTGGCCGAAGGCCAGCCCATGCTGTCGCTGGCCCGAGAAGGCGAGCGAGAGATCGTCGCTGACCTGCCTGAGGACTGGGTGGGCCGTGTGCGCACGCTCGCCGCCACAGCCACGCCCTGGCAAGACAGGAAATCTTCGCTGCGGCTCGTGCTGCGTGAGCTTTCTCCATTGGCCAGCGCGCAGGGCCGGACCTTCCGGGCGCGCTTCGCCGCGGCCCCGGAATCGCGCGACCAGGTTGCCGCGCTGCCGCTTGGCAGCACCATGCAGTTGAACCTGGCCGGACAGGCCGCCGGGCCGGCGGCCGCGGTTCTGCCGGTCACCGCGCTGGTGAAGGCCAGCGGACCGGCAGGCGTCTGGGTGCTGGACGGCAAGGGGTCGGGCCTGGTCTTCAAACCCGTCCAGGTGGTGGACATGGACGACGCCTCGGTGCGTGTCACCGGCCTGACTGTTGGCAGCCGTGTCGTGAGCGTCGGCGCTCAGAAGCTCGATGCCGGCACCGCCGTGCGTGCCATCGAGCGAGCGCCCGACGCCGCACCGACCGCTATCGCTAAGAACGGCTCATGAAACGCTTCAATCTCTCGGAATGGGCCGTCACGCATCGGCCGATGGTGCTGTTCCTGATCATCACGACGCTCATCGTCGGTGGCCTGTCCTTCAGCCGGCTCGGCCGCTTGGAAGACCCCAACTTCGACGTCCCGCAGATGACGGCCATCGTCGTGTGGCCTGGCGCCACCGCGCAGGACGTGCAAGACCAGGTGCTCAACCGCATCGAGCGCCGTCTGCAAGAGTTGGATCACTTCGAATACGTGCGCAGCTTCTCGCGCCAAGGCTACGGCGGCATCACGCTGTGGATGAAGGGCGGTTCCAGCAAGGCGGAACTGGAGAACGCCTGGTACCAGGTGCGCAAGAAGATCGGCGACGTGCGCCAGGAGTTTCCCGAGGGCGTGCGCGGACCCTTCTTCAACGACGAGTACAACGACCGCTACAGCGTGCTCTATGCGCTGAGCGCGCCAGAGCTGTCGATGGCCGAGCTGCTGGCGGTCACCGAAGACGTGAAGCGGCGCATCCAGGGCGTGGACAGCGTCGCCAAGGTCGACGTGCTGGGCAAGCAGGCAGAGCGCGTGTTCGTGGAGCTCTCCACCCGGCGGCTGGCTGCGCTCGGCATCCCGCCGACGGCGGTGTTCGACGCGCTGGCGCGCCAGAACCTGGTGGCCCCGGCCGGCTCAGCCGATGCCACGCACGACCGCATCCAGGTGCGCGTGGACGGTGGACTGCACAGCACCGCTGATGTGGCCAACGTGAGGCTGGAGGTGGGCGGCCAGTTGCTGCGGCTAGCGGACATCGCCACGGTACGCGCCGGCTACGAGGACCCGCCGAGCCTGACCATCCGCCACAACGGCGTGCCGGTGCTGGCCATCGGCGTGACCATGCAGGCCAACGGCAACGTGCTGGACTTCGGGCGCGCCCTCGACGAGCGGCTGGCGCAGGTGCGGCAGGAGCTGCCGGCGGGCGTGCAGATCCAGCAGTACGCCGACCAGCCGCGCGTGGTCGCGGAATCCGTCTGGGAGTTCGAGCGCTCGTTCCTGGAGGCGCTGGCCATCGTGCTGGCCGTGTCCTTCCTGTTCCTGGGCTGGCGCACCGGCATCGTGGTGGCCGCTTCGGTGCCGCTGGTGCTCGGACTCGTGGCGGCCGTCATGCACGCCGCCGGCTGGGCCCTGGACCGCATCTCGCTGGGCGCGCTGATCATCGCGCTCGGCCTGTTGGTCGACGACGCCATCATCGCCGTGGAAATGATGGTGGTGAAGCTGGAGGAAGGCTGGGACCGCCTGCGCGCTGCCACTTACGCCTACACGACCACGGCACTTCCGATGCTGACCGGCACGCTGGTCACGGCCGCCGGCTTCATGCCCGTGGGTTTCGCCAAGTCGATCGCCGGCCAATACGCGGGCGGCATCTTCTGGATCGTGGGCACGGCGCTGATCCTGTCGTGGGTCGTGGCCGTGGTCTTCACGCCGTACCTGGGCGTACTGCTGTTGCCGAAGAACCTGGCCGCCGGCACGCACCACGACGTCTACGACCGGCCCGTCTACCACCGGCTGCGTGCCGTCATCGATTGGGCGGTGCAGCACCGGGCCTGGGTGCTGGGCATCACGGTGCTGGTCTTCGCCATCGCCGGTGCTGGCATGCTCAAGGTGCAGCAGCAGTTCTTCCCCACCGCATCGCGGCCGGAACTGCTGGTGGACCTGCGGCTGCGCGAGGGAGCGTCGTTCGCCGCCACCGAGCGCCAGGTGAAGCTGCTCGAGGGACGACTGGCGAAGGACCCTGACATCGAGTTCTTCACCGCCTACACCGGCGCTGGCACGCCGCGCTTCTATCTGTCGATCCAGCCGGAGCTCCCCAACCCGGGGTTCGCGCAGTTCGTCATCAAGACGGCCGGCATTGAGCAGCGCGAACGCGTGCGCGCGCGGCTGATGGGCCTGTTCGCCAACGACGAAGTCCTGCCCGACGTCAAGGCCCGCGTGACGCGTCTCGAGTTCGGACCGCCGGTGGGCTTCCCGGTCCAGTTCCGCGTCATCGGTCCCGACAAGGCACAGGTGCGGGAGATCGCCTACCGGGTGCGCGACATGGTGCGCCAGAGCGCGCTGGTGCGCGACACGCAACTGGACTGGAACGAGCAGGTGCGCTCGGTGCAGGTCCATGTCGATCAGGACAAGGCCCGGCTGCTCGGGCTGTCCAGCGCCGACATCCAGGGTCTGGTGCAGACCACGCTGGACGGTGCTCCGGTGACGCAGATCCGCCGCGGCGAGGAACTCGTGGACGTCGTCGTGCGGGCCACGCCCGACGAGCGCAAGCGCATCGGTCAGTTGGGAGACCTGCAGGTGTTCACGCGCAGCGGCGTGACCGTGCCGCTGTCCCAGGTGGCCCGAGTCGAACCGGGCTTCGAGGAGCCGGTGCTGTGGCGACGCAACCGGGACATGGCGCTCACCGTGCGCAGCGACGTCGCCGACGGTGTACAGGGCCCGGACGCCACCGCGAAGATCCGGCCGTCGCTGCAGCCCATCATCGACAGCTTGCCTGCGGGTTACCGCATCGAGGAAGGCGGCGCCATTGAGGAGAGCGACAAGGCGAACAAAGCGCTGTTCGCGGTGTTCCCGGCGATGTTCGCGGTGATGCTGACGCTGCTGATGATCCAGCTGCAGAGTTTTTCGCGGCTGTTCATGGTGTTCCTGACAGGCCCGCTGGCGCTGATCGGCGTGGTGCCCGCGCTTCTGCTGTTCCAGGCGCCGTTCGGCTTCGTCGCGCTTCTGGGCGTGATCGCACTGGGCGGGATGATCATGCGCAACTCGATCATCCTCGTCGACCAGATCGATCAGGACATCGCGCGCGGCGTCGCTCCCTGGGCCGCCATCGTCGACGCCACGGTACGCCGATCGCGGCCCGTGGTGCTGACGGCCGCCGCTGCGGTGCTGGCGATGATCCCGCTCACACGCAGCGTGTTCTGGGGACCGATGGCCATCTCGATCATGGGCGGTCTCGTCGTGGCCACGGCTCTGACCCTCGTCTTCGTGCCGGCGCTGTACGCCACCTGGTTCCGCGTCCGGCGCGAAAGCCCCGCACGGTCACCGGACGCGACACCGATGACGGCTATCGCCTGACGACTGAGCGATGTGTTCGATGCTTGATCGCGCAGATGCCCCGAGCCGCCGACGCAAACAAGCGCGGCCTCGAGAGCTGCTGGACGTGGCACTCGCCCTGTTTGTCGAGAAAGGCTTCGCCGCGACCCGGACAGAAGAGATTGCATCGCGCGCCGGCGTCTCCAAGGGAACGCTGTATCTCTACTTCCCGAGCAAGGACGACCTGCTCAAAGCGCTGATTGCGGAGGGCTTCTCATCTCATATCGCCATTGGGGCGCATGAGACTACCGACGACAGGGCGAGCCACGAGCTGCTTCGCGATGTTCTGACGGCCTGGCGGTCAGCGCTGATGGAATGTGACGCAGGCGGAATATTCAAGCTGATCTACACGGAAGTCCGCAACTTCCCGGGACTGGCCGACTTCTGGTCCCGCGAGGTGATCGAGCCTGCCCGCCGCCTCGTTTCCAAAATTGTTGTGCGCGGCATTGATCGCGGCGAATTCTGTTCTGTGGACCCCGACGTTGTGGTGCACGCGCTGGTGCTACCCATCATCACCATGTGCCTGCGCCGACATGCAATCGGGCCATATGTGCCGACTGACTCCCTGACAAGCGCCCCCGATCTGTTCAGCCGGCACTTCGAGCTCGTTCTTGAAGGTTTGATTCATCGGCCGCCTTTAGCGCCGCGGCTGAAGCCTGCAAGTTACCCGTACTGTCAGATTTGAATGAAAAGTGAGATAGAAATGTCAAGAGATCAGAAGCAGCAACCGCAGCCCGTGGCGATAGTCACTGGGGCAACGACAGGCATTGGTGCAGCGACCGCCCGCGCGCTTCACACCGCTGGGTACCGTGTGTTCGGGACCTACCGCAAGCTCCCGGCGACGAAGGTGCCCAGCGTCGACTATGTGGCGTGCGATGTGACCAACGACCCGTCGGTCGACGCAGCGGTGCGCGAGGTGCTTGCGAAGGCAGGCCGCGTCGATCTCCTGGTCAACAACGCAGGCGTTGGGTTGGTGGGGGCCGCGGAGGAGTCTTCGCTGGAACAGGCCAAGTCGATCTTTGACGTCAACCTGTTCGGCGCGATCCGCATGACCAAGGCAGTCTTGCCCTTGATGCGCCAGCAGCGTTCGGGACGCATCGTCAACATCAGCTCGGTGCTTGGTCTGATTCCCTCGCCCTTCTCGGCGCTGTATGCATCGAGCAAGCACGCGATCGAGGGCTACTCGGAGTCGCTGGACCATGAAGTCAGAGCCTCCGGGATCAGGGTCGTTCTTGTCGAGCCGGCTTACACCCGCACGGGGTTCGACAGCAATTCTCTGGTGGCTGATCAGCTGAACGACCACTACGCAGCGGCGCGGGCCAATGCCGAAGCGGTGTTGCGTGCCGTGGCGACGACGGCCGACTCGCCGGACGTGGTGGCCGAGGCGGTCGTGACCGCCGCCACCGCCACCACACCGCGCCTGCGCTACACGGCGGGCAGCGTGGCCAAGAAGGTCAGTCTGCTCAGGCGCTTCGTCCCTGCATCGGCATTCGACAAGAGCCTGCGCAAACAGCTGCAGATGCCCGTATAGGCCGACCGCATTGGCTTGCCCAGGCGGTGTCACGAGTCGAACGGAGGAGGACGTCGTGAGCATCACCTATGCCCGCATGTTGATCCTCGCTGTTCGTGGGCATGTGCGGGCGAGCGGGAAGACAGGCCAAGCTGGTCCTACCCGTGAGATCGCAGACTGCTCAAGATGGAAGGGAGAGCAACACTGCTCCAGCATGTGTCGAAAAAGGGGAGGACGTCGCACCGGTGCAACCGATCCGCTCGTGATGCAGACGATCGGTCCGTACGAGGACCTCGGGGAAGTAGGTGCCCAAGTGCCAGGTCAGGGCGCCGTGCAGGTGTAGCTCGTTGCCAACTTGGCCGCCGCAGCGTCGTTGGCCGGGCCCGTGTAGCGCGGGTACTGCGGGTACTGGCACAACGGGCGAGCGAACGTCAACGCTCCTGAGGCGTCACGCTTCTCAGCAGTCAGCGTGGCAGGCGCGGCGCCCTTCGTCACCCATTGATCCAGCGCGGTCAGCAAGTCGGCGCTGTCCGCTCCTGGGCCACCTGCGCAGTGATCGACGCCGGGCGCAACGTAGAAGCGAGTGGATGCATCGGCATTCGTCGCGCCGACGGCGTTTCGCATGTTGGCGACGTACTCGGCGGTCGAGTTCACGCTGAGCGCCCCGTCATTGCCGCCATGCCACAGGATCAGCTTGCCGCCGCTGTTGATGAACGGTCGAATGTCGGTGTTCGTCGCGTCGTTGAGCGCGGCCATCGCATAGAGCGCATTCTGGTTCTGGTCCCACGGTGCGTAGTTCAGCGAATTCGCCGCCGGGTCGCGCGCGAGATAGTTCTTTCTTTCGGCTAGGGGAAACCATGTCCACCTCCTCCCTCGCACTGCGCGACCGCCTTCTGGAAGCTCCGTGGGCCAAGCACCTCACTGCCGAGCAGTTGGTGCGCGTGGAGGCAGAGACTCAGGTGATCAAGTACACCGCCGGGTCTGTCGTCTTTCAGGAAGGCGAGCCCGCCGAACATTGGCTCGGCGTGTTGGACGGAATGGTGAAGGTCGACACCGTTTCCGCGGACGGCCGCAGCACGACTTTCATCGGCGTCTCCTGGGGTCGATGCTCAAGCGCGAACTCAGGCCTTACGAAGTGGTCACGCTGCGCGACAGTTGGATCGCGCTGATGCCCATGAAGACGTTCGACTGGCTCTTTGAAACCAGCCTGGCGTTCAACCATGTGACCGATTTTATGGACATGCGCAACCCCTCCGAACTCGCACCGCGCACCAACAAGAAACCCGCCACTGTGGGCGGGTTCCAAGTGGGCAGAAGCGCAAACGCTACTCGACGACCAGCTGTGGGTAGTCGTGCCGCTTGCTGTTCGGGCTTCGAGCGGCCGCTTCGAGCCGCGCCTTGGCTTGCGCGTCCACTCGGGGGATGCCCTTCAGCGAGATCGTGAAGACACGGCCAAGCTTCGCCTTCGTCGCGAGTCTGGACGTCTCTCCGGGCTTCTTGAGAGCCGTGGCGGTCTTAGCCATGAGGATCTCCGGTGGATACTTTTTCACTCGCATAAGGTACCAGTTTTCGCCAAGACACGCTGTCGGCCGCCAGGACAAACGTCATGCGGCGCTGCGAACCGTGCTCGACCCACCACGCCGGGTCGGCCGTCAGGACGTGCTGAACCGTCTGGCAAGCCTGAAGGTGAGGCGCCCCATCAGTTTCGCCGGGCAGCAGCTCGGCGTCGAACCCGAGCTTCGGCCAAACCTTGAAGCCGATGTGCCGCGGGCTGAACCCTCTGCCGCCGGCAGCGATGAGCGAAATGTGGCCAAGGCCGGCCAGGTGCGCCGTGATCGCACACAGCGCGAATGCGAAGGTACCCAGGCTCGGCGGTGTCTTGCGTTCGTTCAGGAAGAAGTGATCGATGTGCAAGCCCTCGATGAACAGGTCCGTCGAACCGGTCTCTTCAACGAAGAGTCCAGATCTGTTCTTGTGCGGGTTCTGGATGACCTTGTTGTTGACCACCGTGAAGTACAGGCCCGGCGGCGCATCGTCGAGGCTCGGACGCCTCTCGGCTTGCTCGTGTACGCGGCTGCCGTCGAACACCGAGAACAGGTGAGCGAACTCGAGCGTAGACAACTCGCCGAACGGCAGCGCGAAGAGGTCGCCCGGCGCCAGATCCGCACCGTCGAATCTGATGCCCGTGCCGGTCAGTTACGCCTTCGTAACGCTGTGGTCCAGCAGATGCTGATGCAGCGTGGCGAGGTGCGTACGATAGTAGTCAGTAGGTTCAAGCGGCACGAGGGAAGATCGCTCCGAAGATTGGTCGATTGTCGAGTACGTGCCTGCGCTGCCCCTCGCTGTGACAGAACTGTGCCTTGGATAGGCTCATTCGGGGGTTGGCAAGCGCTGCAAGTCGTTGATTTCATTGACTTTTAGCAGGCCCGAATTCGCCTGTTAATCCGTAGGTCCCTGGTTCGAGCCCAGGTCGAGGAGCCACTACAAGCCGCATAGGCACAAAGGCCCTGCTATCCAATCGGTAGCAGGGCCTTTCTCTTCGCGAATGGAAAATCGCCGCGCGTTGGGTGTGGTTGCTTCCTACAGATCGTGGCGGGCCATGGTCCATGGGCCTTGCTTGCGTCGATGAAGAACACCACCAACACTTCATCCGAGCGGCGGAATTTCGCGATGTTTCAGGTGCGAGTGAGCGCTCGTGAAAAAGCGCTGTTCGCAGAGGCCGCCGCGGCCGCCCGCAAGTCGATGGCGACTGGGGCGCGCGAGCACCTGGAAGCGGCCGCGATTCGAGACTTGAGATCCGCGAGTCGACCCGGCTGATGCTCGAACGTTGTGGCAGCCGCTGGCTGCTACTGCAAATCCGCCAGTCCCACGGGCCCACAGCCCGCGATGAAGTTGAGAAGATCGTCGCAAGCCGGCCCGTACTCGTGCGCATCCACCGCAGCGATCAGCTGAAGGCTGCTCGCGCGCACATGGCCGCTGCTGCCGCGGGTGAAACGGACGGCGATCTCCGGGTCGCGGCCATCGTTGCCGCGGTCGGACATGCAGACGACCACCATCTGCCCGACGAACGACGGATCGCCGCCACCCAGCACCAGCGCCAGGTCGCCGCGGCGAAACGGGCGCGGCGCGTGCGCCGGCCGGAAGGCCATCGGCTTGTATGAGGCAATTTTGCGTACTTGCGCAATGTTCGGCAGAGCCATGGTGGTACAGATCCTTTGTAGCGATTGCGTGTTGCGATCGGACAGTCACGATGGTGTCTCACTACCGTGTTGAGCGCCTTCTTTTGCCCCAAATAAAGACACACGATGTGCATTCCGTCCTGCCGGCCCAAAGGGGGCGAGTTTGAACTGTTCCGGCCGCGCCGGATGTCAGCCGGATTCCCGCACTTGATCGCGGCCACGTCCGGCGCTCGCCAACGCGCGCCGCGCGACACTGGGGCCACACACAGACTCAGGAGACGCGCAAATGGCAGATGACTTGAGCAATCGCGGCCCGCAGGACCGGTCGCGCGTGAACGTCAACGAGACCCACGAGCTGCGGTACTGGACCAAGGAACTGGGAGTCACCGAGGCCCAGCTCCGGGCGGCCGTCGCCGCTGCCGGCACTTCGGCGCAGGCGGTGCGCAACTATCTCGGGAAGTAAGAGGTGGGAAATCTGCCGCGCGGAGCGCGCCATGCCAAGGAGCGTCGTGTTCGTCTATCGGGGCTATCACTTTCTCTGTACCGCGGAGAAGGAGAAGCCCGCGCAGTTTCGACCGGTGCTCATCCGCCAGCTGGGATGGCCGAGCGAAAAAACGGTTGTCCTGCTCGGCGACACCGACCTCTGTAGAACCGAAGCGGAAGCGCTGCGGCACGCGGAGCAGCAAGCCATGAAATGGGCGGACAGTCGGACGACGGCCGAGATGTCCTGAGGCCTTGCACCGGCCGTCCGATTGCGCAGAATTGACAGTTCTCCGTCGCCCGAAAGGAGACCCCATGCCGATGGAACTTCTTCGGCACATCGCAGACCAGAAGCTGCCCTACACGGTCTACGCGCCGGCCGAGATCGACAAGCTGCGCGTGCTGCGCGCCGCCGAACTCGTCAGCGCCTTCATTCCGCCCGCCGAAACGCTGCCCTGCGGCGAGAGCCACAAGCCGGCGCAGGTGCTGGCCATCACCCCCAAGGGGAAGAAAGCGCTGCAGGACCAAGCCGAGGGCATCGTCGATCCTTAGCACTCGCTCCAACGCCGCATCCATCCCTATTTGCCCAAATTAGGGAAGTCACTGATCAATCAGTGCATCCAAGTATCGAAATCGGCTTGGCGAGTACCAATTCCGCAAGCAAGAGTCTCCAGAATCCGGGCACGGCGATCGCCTCGTCGCCGACCACAAGGAGACATCACATGAAGCGTTTTCTGAAGGCGGGCCTGGTGCTCGCGCTCGCGGGCGCCGGCCTCGCCCACGCCGCGACCGAACTGGTCATCGCCACCGTGAACAACGGCCACATGATCGAGATGCAGAAGCTCACACCCTTCTTCGAGAAGGCCAACCCCGACATCAAGCTCAAATGGGTCACGCTGGAGGAAGGCACGCTGCGCCAGCGCGTCACGACCGACATCGCGACCAAGGGCGGCCAGTTCGACGTCATGACCATCGGCCTCTATGAAGCGCCGATCTGGTCCAAGAAGGGCTGGCTGCAGCCGATCGCGACCGACGCCGCCTACGACGCCGACGACCTCCTGCCCGCCATCCGCGACGGACTGTCGCACCAGGGCAAGCTCTACGCCGCGCCCTTCTACGGCGAGAGCTCGATGCTCATGTACCGCAAGGACCTGGCCGACAAGGTCGGATTCAAGATGCCCGAGCAGCCCACCTGGGCGCAGGTCAAGGAACTCGCGGGCAAGATCCACGACCCGAAGGCCGGCGTCTACGGCATGTGCCTGCGCGGCAAGCCGGGCTGGGGCGACAACATGGCCTTCCTCACGACCCTGGTCAACACCCACGGCGGCCAGTGGTTCGACATGAGCTGGAAGCCGCAGATCGACACCAAGCCCTGGAAGGACGCGATCACCTTCTACGTCGACATCATGAAGGCCTACGGCCCACCGGGCGCCTCGGCCAACAGCTTCAACGAGAACCTTGCGCTCTTCAACGAAGGCAAGTGCGGCATGTGGGTGGACGCGACCATAGCGGCCTCCTTCATCAGCGACCCGAAGCAGTCGAAGGTGGCCGACAAGGTGGCCTTCGCGCAGGCGCCGGTCGCGGTCACGCCCAAGGGTGCGAACTGGCTGTGGTCCTGGAACCTCGCGATTCCCGCCAGTTCGACCAAGTCCGAAGCGGCGCAGACCTTCGTCAAGTGGGCGACCTCCAAGGACTACATCAAGCTGGTGGCCAAGGAACACGGCTGGGCAACCGTGCCCACGGGCACGCGCAAGTCGACCTATGCGAATCCCGAGTTCCAGAAGGTCGCCAAGTTCGCCGAGTCCGAGAAGAAGGCCATCGACACGGCCAACCTGACCGACAGCACGCTGCCCAAATCGCCCTACGCCGGCGTGCAGTACGCGGCCATCCCCGAGTTCCAGGCCATCGGCGTGGCGGTGGGCCAGCAGATGAGCGCGGCACTGTCGGGCAAGGTCACGGTCGACCAAGCGCTCAAGACCTCGCAGACGGCGGCCGAACGCGAGATGAAAAAGGGTGGGTATTACAAGTAAACCCCCAGGCTGCGCGCACTTCATGTCGCTTCGCCACCCCCTTGCAGGGGGCACTGCCTGCGGACCGGCAAAGCCGGTTCCGCGGCAGTTCACGAAGCTAAAGACCTGGTGGCCCTGATATGAACCGATTCCTCCCCCGGGCGCTGATGGCGCCGGCCGTGGTCACGCTCATTCTCTGGATGATCGTGCCGCTGGCGATGACGATCTACTTCTCGCTCGTCACCTACAACCTGATGCAGCCCGGCGATCATCCGTTCGCGGGCCTGGACAACTTCCACTACTTCGTCACCGACCCGGACTTCTGGGCCTCCGTTGCGAACACCCTGAACCTGATCGGCAGCGTGATCGTGATCACCGTCGTCTTCGGCGTGCTGCTGGCGCTGCTGGTGAACGAGCCCTTCCCGGGCCGCGGCATCGTGCGCGTGCTGCTGATCTCGCCCTTCTTCGTCATGCCGGCAGTCAATGCGCTGCTGTGGAAGCACATGATGATGAATCCCATCTACGGCGTGCTGGCCGACGTGTGGCGCGCCTTCGGCGCCGAGCCCATCGACTGGATGACCGACGTGCCGCTGCTGTCGGTGATCATCATGGTGGCCTGGCAGTGGCTGCCTTTCGCCTGCCTGATCTTCATCACCTCGCTGCAGTCGCTCGACCGCGAGCAGATGGAAGCGGCCCGCATGGACGGGGCCGGCGCGTTCCAGCGCTTCTACTACCTCATCCTGCCCCACCTGGCGCGGCCGATGGCGGTGGTGATCATGATCGAGATGATCTTCCTGCTCTCGGTCTTCGCCGAGATCGCCATCACGACCAACGGCGGCCCCGGCAACGAAAGCACCAACCTCACCTACCTGATCTTCAAGCAGTCGCTGATGAACTTCGACGTCGGCGTGGCTTCGGCGGGTGCGCTCTTCGCGGTGGTGCTGGCCAACATCGTGGCGGCCTTCCTGATCCGCATCATCGGCAAGAGCCTCGACTGAGGGCCACGGCATGCAACCCACTTTTCTGTTCACTTCCTTGCGCGCCGCCGGTGCGTGGGTGGTCACGCTGCTGCTGTTCTTTCCATTGGGCTGGCTGGTGCTGACCGCATTCAAGACCGAGCTGCAGGCGATCGCCGTGCCGCCGCTCTTCGTGTTCGAGCCCACGCTCGGCAACTTCGAAGAGGTGCAGCGGCGCAGCGACTACGTGCTGTTCGCGCGCAACTCGCTGATCACCAGCCTCGGCTCCACCATCATCGGCCTCTTGATCGCCGCGCCGGCCGCCTACTCGATGGCCTTCTTCCGCACCAAGCGCACGCGCGACATCCTGATGTGGATGCTGTCGACCAAGATGATGCCGGCCGTGGGCGCGCTGGTGCCGATCTACGTGATCGCGCAGACCGCCGGCCTGCTGGACTCGCTGACGGCACTCACGATCGTCTTCACGCTGTCCAACCTGCCGATCATGGTCTGGATGCTCTACAGCAGCTACAAGGACATCCCGCACGAGATCCTCGAGGCCGCACGCATGGACGGCGCCAATCTCTGGACCGAGTTCCGCCACGTGGTGCTGCCGCTCTCGGTCGGCGGCCTCGCCTCCACCGGACTGCTGTGCCTGGTGCTGAGCTGGAACGAAGCCTTCTGGGCGCTCAACCTCAGTTCCGCCAAGGCCGGCACGCTCGCCGTCCTCATCGCTTCCTATTCGAGCCCCGAAGGACTCTTCTGGGCCAAGCTCTCGGCCGCTTCGCTGATGGCCATCGCGCCGATCGTGGTCTTCGGCTGGTTCTGCCAAAAGCAACTGGTGCAGGGCCTGACCTTCGGCGCCGTCAAGTAAGGAACGGAGACATTCCATGGCATACCTCCAACTCGACAACATCCAGAAAAGCTTCGGCGACGCCCACATCATCAAGGGCGTAAACCTGGAAATCGACAAGGGCGAGTTCATCGTCTTCGTCGGTCCCTCAGGCTGCGGCAAGTCGACGCTGCTGCGGCTGATCGCCGGACTCGAACCCATCACCAGCGGCCAGCTCATGCTCGACGGCAAGGACATCACACACATCCCCTCGGGCAAGCGCGACCTGGCGATGGTGTTCCAAAGCTACGCTCTCTATCCTCACATGAGCGTGTACGACAACATGTCCTTCGCGCTCAAGCTCGCGAACGTGGCCAAGGACACGATCAAGACCAAGGTCGACCACGCGGCCAAGACGCTCAACCTCACGCAGTACCTCGCGCGCACGCCGAAGGAGCTCTCCGGCGGCCAGCGGCAGCGGGTGGCAATCGGGCGCGCCATCGTGCGGGCGCCCAAGGTGTTCCTGTTCGACGAACCGCTCTCCAACCTCGATGCGGCACTGCGCGGCAACACGCGCGTCGAGATCCACAAGCTGCATCGCGCGCTGGGCGCCACCAGCATCTACGTCACGCACGACCAGGTCGAGGCCATGACGCTGGCGGACCGCGTGGTGGTGCTGCGCGACGGCCTGATCGAGCAGGTCGGCACGCCGATGGAGCTCTACGACCGCCCGGCCAACCAGTTCGTGGCGCAGTTCATCGGCATGCCTTCGATGAACATGGTGGATGCGCGCGCGATCCCGAGCTTCTCGGCGCAGACGGGCGGGCGGCTGCCGAGCGACGGCTTCCTCGGCGTGCGGCCCGAGGGCCTGCGCGTGCACCGCGACCACGGCGCCGGCGCGCCGGGCAAGGTCGAGCTGATCGAGGCCCTCGGCGCCGACACCCTGATCCACGTCGAAGTCGGCGGCGTGCCGCTGGTCGCACGGCAGAACGAGCGCACGGAGCTGCAGGCCGGCGACGTGGTGAGCGTCGAGCTCGATCCCTCGGTGCTGCATTTCTTCAACCGTGAAGGCCGCACCGTTGCCGCCTGAGTTCCATCACGCCATGCCATCTTCCACTCCATCCGAATTCGTGGTGCTTCACCTCGGGCTCGGCTCCTTCCATCGTGCACACCAGGCGGTCTACCTGCAGCAGCTGATCGAGGCCGGCGACACGCGCTGGTCCATCGCCGGTGCCAACCTGCGGCCCGACATGGCCGAGGTGCTCGCCGCCCTGCGCGCGCAGGGCGGCTGCTACACGCTGGAGACCGTGTCGCCCGCGGGCGAATACCGCTACCAGCGCATTGAATCGATTCGCGAGGTGCTGGACCACGACCCAGCGCTCGACACAGTGATCGCGCGCGGCGCCGATGCGCGCACGCGCGTGATCTCCTTCACCGTGACCGAAGCGGGCTACTACCTCGATCCGCAGGACCGGCTCGATTTCACGTCCACCGAACTCGCCGAAGACCTCGCACGCGCGAAGCGCGGCGAAGCCGGCAGCACGATCTACGGCGCGGTCTGCGCGATCCTGCGTGCGCGCCGCGCGGCCGGCGCAGGGCCGGTGACGCTGCTCAACTGCGACAACCTGCGCCACAACGGCGAGCGCTTTCGCAAGGGGCTGCTGGAATTCATCGAGCAGGCCGGCGAACAGGATCTGCTCGGCTGGGTGCGCACGCACACGACCTGCCCCAACGCGATGGTCGACCGCATCACGCCGCGGCCGCCGCCCGAGCTGCGCGAACGCGTGCAGGCCGCGACCGGCTGGAACGATGCCGCACCTGTCATGGGCGAGAGCTTCATCCAGTGGGTGATCGAGGACGACTTCGCGAACGGGCGGCCCGACTGGGCGCGCGTCGGCGTGCAGTTGGTCGATTCGGTGCTGCCCTACGAAGAGGCCAAGATCCGGATCCTCAATGCAAGCCACAGCTGTATCGCCTGGGCCGGAACGCTGGTCGGGCTGGAGTTCATCCACGAAGGCACGCAGGACCCGCTGATCCGGCAGATGGCCTACGACTACGTGACGGACGACGTCATCCCCTGCCTGAACGCACCTGGACACGCCAGCCCGGTCGACCTGCCGGCCTACCGCGACCTGGTGCTCGAGCGCTTCGGCAACCCGGCCATCCGCGACACCAACCAGCGCGTGGCGATGGACGGCTTCTCGAAGATCCCGGGCTTCATCGCGCCGACCGTGCGCGAACGCCTGGCGCAGGGCGAGCGCATCGCCAGCGTGGCGATGCTGCCGGCCCTGTTCCTGGCTTTCCTGCGGCGCTGGCATCAGGGCACCCTGCCCTACACGTACCAGGACCAGGGCATGGACGAGGCCACCGCGCACGCGATCTGCGACGCGGTCGATCCGGTTGCAGCGCTCTGTGCCGATGCCGGCCTCTGGGGCGATATCGCGGGCGACACGCGCCTCACGCAGGCCGTGCGCGAAGCCGGCGCGCGCGTTCGAACACTCGTCGAAGGAGAAAGACCATGACGGACCGCCTCGCACAGCGCCACGTGCTGGTGACCGGCGCCGGCGGCGGCATCGGCCTGGCGATCGCCGAGGCCTGCCTGGCCGAGGGTGCACGCTGCACGCTGGTCGACCGCTCGCCCGCGCCGTCCGACGGCGTGGCGCTGCTCCAGCGGACCCATTCGACGCGCGTGGTCTACCTGCCGGCGGACGTGACCGACACGAACGCGGTCGCGCACCTGCTCGATGCGGCGCAAGCCGCAAACGGGCCGATCCACACCCTGGTCAACAACGCCGCCGTCTTCGACATGGCGCCGCTGCTGGAGAGCGACGAGGCCTCCTTCGACCACCTGTTCGCGGTCAACGTGAAGGGCATGTTCTTCGTGATGCAGCGCGTGCTGCAGCACATGGTCGATGCCGGCACGGCCGGTGCCTCCGTCATCAACATGGCCTCGCAGGCCGGCCGCCGCGGCGAAGCGCTGGTCTCGCACTATTGCGCGACCAAGGCCGCCGTCATCAGCTACACGCAGAGCGCAGCGCTCGCGATGGCGCCGCACGGCATCCGCGTCAATGCCATCGCGCCCGGTGTGGTCGACACGCCGATGTGGAGCCATGTCGATGCGCTGTTCGCGAAGTACGAGGGGCGCCAGCCCGGCGAGAAGAAGCGCCAGGTCGGCCTCGAGGTGCCGCTCGGCCGCATGGGCACGCCGGACGACATTGCCGGCGCCGCCGTGTTCCTGGCCAGCGACGAGGCGCGGTACATCACCGCGCAGACGCTCAATGTCGACGGTGGTAACGTCATGAGCTGACGAGGACACGGCCATGACATCGGTGCGCCACCGCCACCTCCCCCGCCACCGGGAGCCCGAGCTCGAGCGCGACATCACGCGTTCGCCCTCGCTCGGCTACGAGGCGCCCGAAGAAACTGGCCTGGTGCGTTGCCTGGCGCACGGCTTTCCGAGCCCGCTGGTGCGCTGGCACTTCCACGAAGAATACGAGCTGCACCTGATCACCGAGACCTCGGGCAAGGCCTTCATCGGCGACTGGATCGGGCCCTTCGAGCCCGGCCACCTGGTGCTGTGCGGGCCGCGGCTGCCGCACAACTGGATCTCGCTCGATGTGCCGGCGGGCGGCGCCGCCGGGCGCGACCGCGTGATCCAGTTCCGGCATGAGCCGATCGAACGCGCGGCCGTGGAAATTCCGGAGCTGCGCGAGGTGCTTCAGCTGCTCGAACGCGCCCGCCACGGCATCGAATTCTTCGGCTTCGCGGAACGCGCTCTGGCACACTGGGATGCCGTCAAGGCGGCGCGCGGCCTGCGCCGATTCGCCCTCTTCTGCAACTACCTGGCCGACCTCGCCCAGTGCACCGACTACCGCCTTCTCTCCAACGTCCAGATGCAGGGCGTGGAAGGCGATGCCGAGGTCGACCAGATCAACGTCATCGTCAACCGCATCACCGCCAACCTGGCCGAGCCGATCGTGATGGCCGACATCGCCGCCGAGCTGGGCATGAGCGAGAGCCGCTTCAGCCGCTTCTTCAAGCGTTCCACCGGCAACAGCTTCACCGATTTCGTGAACCGCGTGCGCATCAACAGCGCCTGCCACCTGCTGATGCAGACCGATCACTACGTGACCGACATCTGCTATCAGGTCGGCTTCAACAACGTCGCCAACTTCAACCGCCGCTTCCTGGAGATCAAGGGCATGACGCCGACCGAATTCCGGCGCCAGAGCGACCATCGCTTCGGCGGCGGCGCGTGAGGACCCCCTCTTGTACCTCGGACTCGATCTCGGCACCTCCGAGCTGAAGGCGCTGCTGCTGGCCGACGATCACCGCATCGTCGCGCTGGCACGAGCCCCGCTCAGCGTCAGCCGGCCGGCGCCGCTGTGGTCGGAGCAATCGCCTTCGCAATGGTGGGAGGCATTGGAAGCCGTCATGGCCGAATTGCAGCGCCATCACGCTGCCGCCTTGTCGTCCGTGCGTGCGATCGGCCTGTCGGGCCAGATGCACGGCGCCGTGGCGATGGATACGCAAGGCCAGGTGCTGCGCCCCGCCATCCTCTGGAACGACGGCCGCAGCGCCGCCCAGTGCGAGGCGCTCACGGCACGCGTGCCCCGCCTCGCCGCGATCGCCGGCAACCTCGCCATGCCGGGCTTCACCGCCCCCAAGCTGCTGTGGATGCGCGAGCACGAACCGGAGCTATTCGCACGCATCGCCTGCGTGCTGCTTCCCAAGGACTGGTTGCGCTACAGGCTGAGCGGCGAACTCGCCAGCGACATGTCGGATGCGTCGGGCACGCTGTGGCTGGACGTGGGCGTGCGCGACTGGTCCGACGAACTGCTCGCCGCCTGCGGCCTCACGCGCTCGCAGATGCCGCGGCTTGTGGAAGGCAGCGCCGCCGCGGGGCGGCTCAAGCCCGAGCTCGCACAACGCTGGGGCCTGGCGCCCGCGGTCCCGATCGCGGGCGGGGCCGGCGACAACGCAGCCAGCGCGGTCGGCATGGGCCTCGTCGATGCCGGCGAGGGCTTCGTCTCGCTCGGCACCTCGGGCGTGATCTTCGTCTGCGGCGAGCGCTTCGAGCCCAAGCCCGAGGCCGCCGTGCATGCCTTCTGCCACGCGCTGCCCGGGCGCTGGCACCAGATGTCGGTGATGCTGTCGGCCTCCAGCGCCGTGAGCTGGGCCGCGCGCAGCTTCGGCCTGGGCAACGAGGCGACGCTGCTTGCCGCGGCAGCCACGCTCGATGCCGAAGCGCGCCGCCGCGCGCCGCTGTTCCTGCCCTATCTCTCAGGCGAACGCTCGCCGCACAACGACGCGAATGCGCAGGGCGTGCTCTTCGGCCTGACGCATGCGCACGGGCCGGCCGACATCGCCTATGCCGTGGTGGAAGGCGTGAGCTTCGGCCTGCGGGACGGTCTGGACACGCTGGCCCGGCCGGCCGGCGATCTGGTGCTGGTCGGCGGCGGCGCGCGCAGCGCCTGGTGGGCCCAGCTGCTGGCCGACATCCTCGAACTACCTCTTGCGCTATGCGAAGGCAGCGAAGCCGGCGGCGCGCTCGGTGCGGCCCGGCTTGCCTGGCTGGCGGACGGCGGCACGCAAGCCCGGGTGTGCCTGCGGCCGGCGGTGCGGCAGCGTTTCGAGCCGGCCGGAACGAAGGCCGGTGTCCATGCCGCGCGCCATGCACGCTTCAAGGCACTGTATGCGAGCTTGCGCGCCTGCTTCGCCGACGACCGATCGACGCAAAAGAATGGATGACGTCATTCGACGCCGCTTCCGACCTATGCCGCCTGGACAGGCAACGATGCGACCTTCGGCGGATTGGCCGATGGCGCCGCAGCAGCTACCTTCGAGGCCATGCCATCACTGCTCAAGTTCGCAGCCCGATGCCGCGCCTCCTTTGCGGCGTCCGGCGAGAACGGGCATTCCTCGAAGCCCGTGAGCGGGCCTGCGCAGCCCTTGCTGGTCTTGCGCGGCGTCTCGCAGCAGGGAACGATCCGCGCGCACGCGGCCAAGGTGATCGCGATCACCGCGCTGCACTTCGGTACGCAGATTCGATAGATAGATGGATCTGCTGTGCCTGGCCTGCCAGGCTTACAGCATCGAGTGACCGGTGGTGAGCATGCAGGAATCCGCATCCATCGTCGATGCGGCTGCGGCGGACGGCTCCGGCACGCCTTCTCCGAGGCCCACCGGCGCCATGGGACGGCCGAAGGGTGCGAGCCCTTGCAGTACGCGCAGTGCCGAGGCGCCCTGAATGAGCGCCTCCGAATAATCGGGCAGGCCCTGGGTCGAGGAGTCGACGGGCCGGTACACCAGGCACTCCTCCGAATCCGCCTGCACTGCCTCCATCAGAACCCAATGAAATTCATAGGGCTCGAGTTCGAGCACAGTCAGGGCGAGATCGCGAAGCACCATAGGGAAACCTCTTATTCAGCTTGTTTGGGCGAATTGTTACAGCCGGTTAATCATCCACAAAGGCACTTTTGCACGATGTGTGCTCCATGTGACGCGCCTTCGCCAACGCCGCAGCGGCCGCTGTGACTTCCATCAGCCGATGCGCACGGGCACGAAGATCCGATCGCCATCGCGCTGGATGAGCAGCGCGATCGACTTGTCGGCCTTGTTCACCACCTCGCGCACCTGCTCGACGCTCTTTGCGGGCGTGCCGTTGATGGCCAGCAGCACGTCGCCCGCCTGCACGCCGGCGAGCGCCGCCGCGCCGCCCGCATCCTCGATCAGGAGGCCGCTCTCGACCGCGGCCTCGCGCTTCTCCTGCGGCTGCAGCGGTCTGAGCGCGAGACCGAGCTTGCCGCCGCCGGCGCGCTCGTCGTTCTTCGACACCGTGCTCGCCTTTTCACTCGCATCGCCCAGCCTGGCGCTGAGCTCCTGGCGTGCGCCCTGGCGCCAGACATCGAGCGTGACCTTGGTGCCGGGCTTCTTCTGGCCGATCACGGCCGGCAGGTCGCCGGAGGCGACGATCGGGTCGCCGTCGACCTTGCGGATCACGTCGCCGGAGCGCAGGCCGGCCTGGTCGGCCGGGCCGCCCTTCTCCACGTTCGACACCAGCGCACCCTCGGGCTTGTCGAGCTTGAAGGAGTCGGCGAAGGTCTGGTTCACCTCCTGCACCGCGACGCCCAGCCGCGCATGGCTGGCGCGGCCGGTGGCGACGATCTGGTCCTTTACCTGGATCGCGACGTCGATCGGGATCGCGAAGGACACGCCCTGATAGCCGCCGCTGCGGCTGTAGATCTGCGAGTTGATGCCCACCACCTCGCCGCGCGTGTTGATCAGCGGCCCGCCCGAGTTGCCGGGGTTGATGGCCACGTCGGTCTGGATGAAAGGCACGTAGCTGTCGTCGGGCAGCGAGCGGCCCTTGGCGCTCACCACGCCTGCCGTCACGGTGTTCTCAAAACCGAAGGGCGAGCCGATCGCAAGCACCCATTCGCCCGGCTTCAGCTCCTTGGTGTTGCCCAGCGACAGGGTCGGCAGGTTCTTCGCGTCGATCTTGAGCACCGCGATGTCGGTCTTCTCGTCGGAGCCCAGCACCTTGGCGCGGAACTCGCGGCGATCGGTCAGCTTGACCGTCACTTCCTTCGCGTCCTTCACCACGTGGGCGTTGGTCAGGATGACGCCGTCGGCGCTCACGATGAAGCCCGAACCCTGTCCGCGCACCGGCATCTCGCGCTGCTGCGGCTGTTTGCCGCGTGGGCCCATCTGGCCCTGGAAGCGGCGAAAGAACTCGAACATCGGATCGTCGGGACCCATGCCGGGGATGCCGGCCACACCCTCCATCGAAGTCTTCATGGTGCCGGTCACGCTGATGTTGACGACGGCGGGACCGTTGCGCGTGGTGATGGTCGAGAAGTCGGGCATGGTGACCATCGGCGCGGCCACGGCGGGCGCCGGCGTGTTCACGGCATTGGCACTGGTGTAGGCGCCCGCGCCGACGGCGCCGATGACGCCCGCGGCCGACAGGGCGAGAACAAGCGCGCGGGGCGAGTTCAGACGGACATTCATTGAAGTTCCTTTCGAGGTGTCAGTTGGAAACACGATGAAAGGAATGTCGGTCCGCTCGCTTAAGCCCGCCTTAAACAGTTCTGGGAAAACGCACGCTCACCCGCAGGCCACCCAGGCTGCCGGAGCCATCGATAGCCAGCGTCGCGCCATGCAGGTCGGCGATCGACTTCACGATCGCCAGCCCGAGACCGCTGCCCGCCGCCTGCGGCTCGCCCGAGCGATAGAAGCGGTCGAGCACGCGCGAGCGCTCCTCGGCCGGCAGGCCCGGGCCGCTGTCTTCCACGCTGAGCTCCACCCCCTCGGCCGACGCCGCGATGCCGACGTCGACGCGGCCGCCCTCGGGCGTGTACTTCACGGCGTTGTCGAGCAGGTTGCGCAGCAGCGTGCGCAAGGCCTCGGCCTGGCCGTGTACCTCGGCCGCATCCGCGCGCGCCATGCCGATGTCGATCCGGCGTGCCTGGGCGGCGGCAATGGCATCGGAGATCGCGAGCCGCGCGACCTCCTGCAGGTCCACCGGCTCCGCGCTGGCGCCGGCGGCGGCGCTGGCTTCGTGCCGCGCCAGCGCCAGCATCTGTTCGACCAGCCGCGTCGCGCGGTCGATGCCGGCTGCCAGCCGGCCGACGGCGAGCTCGCGCGCGGCATCGTCGGGCGCGCGCTGCAGGCTCTGCACCTGCAGCTTCAAGGCCGCGAGCGGCGAGCGCAGCTCGTGCGCCGCATCGGCCACGAAATGCTTCTGCGCCTCGAAGGCCCGGCGCACGCGATCGAACAGCAGGTTGAGTTCGTGCACCAGCGGGCGTACCTCCTCGGGCAGGCCGCTTTCGCTGACCGGCGAGAGGTCGTCAGCCTGCCGGGAGGCAACCTGGCTGCGCACGCGCGCCACCGGCGCCAGCGAGCGGCTCACCACCCACCACACCACCAGCATCAGCAACGGCGCCGCCAGCGCGATCGGCCCGACGGTGCGCAGCGCGAGCGTTCCCGCCATGGTGCGGCGCGCCGCCATGTCCTGCGCCACCTGGATCACCAGCCCGGCGCTCTGGATCGAGAACACCCTGTAGGTGGTGCCGCGCGCCTGCACGTTCGAGAAACCCAGCACCGCGCGCTGCGGCAGTGCGGCACGCGCGGCCGATTCGAAGATGCGCACGCCGTCGGCCGTCCATATCTGCACGACGAATTCGAAGTTCTCCTCGCCGCCGCCGAGCCCGCCCACGGCCGCACTGGGCGGCAGGCCCGCGCGCAGCGAGAACGCCATCTGCTGCATGTGGTAGTCGAAGATCTCGTCGGCTTCCTTGAGCACCGTGCGATAGGCCACGAAGGCCTGCGTTCCTGCTGCAAGCACGATGGCAGCCAATAGGAACCACAAAAGACGCGCGCGTAAGGACTTCATTCCTTGGGCACCATGTAGCCCACCCCCCGCACATTGCGAATGAGATCGGCGCCGAGCTTCTTGCGCAGCCCGTGCACATAGACCTCGACCGCGTTGCTGCTGATCTCGTCCTTCCAGCCGTAGAGCTTTTCTTCGAGCTGCGCGCGCGAGAGCACCATGCCCGGCCGCGCGATCAGCGGTTCGAGCACCGCCCATTCGCGCGCCGACAGCACCACCGGCTGGCCGCCCACGGCGACTTCGCGCGTCGACGGATTGATGCTGACACCCAGATGCTCGTAGACCGGCTCGGCCCGCCCCGATGCGCGGCGCAGCAAGGCCCGGATGCGCGCCAGAAGCTCGTCGAGGTCGTAGGGCTTCAGCACGTAGTCGTCGGCGCCGGCATCCAGGCCCTCGATGCGCTGCTGCACCGAATCGCGCGCCGTGGCGATCAACACCGGCATGCGCTGCTTGCGGGCGCGCAGCGAACGCAGCACCTCGAGGCCGTCGCGGCGCGGCACGCCGAGGTCGAGCAGCACCAGGTCGTACTGCTGCGTGCGCAGTGCGGTGTCGGCAGCGTCGCCGTCCTTGACCCAGTCGACCGCGTAGTTCTCGGCGCGCAGCAGGTCCAGCACGGCCTCGCCGATCATCACGTCGTCTTCGAGCAGCAGCAGTCGCATCGTCGTTCATCCGCACAAAGGCGGTTCGAGATCGTAGCGGCGGCGAAGTTCAAGCGCGTTCACAGAAGCGCCCTGACCTCGCGCGCCGCCTCGAACAACAGCGGCAGCATGTCGCGGCGCAGCGCCTCTTCGGAGTGGCGCGTGCCCGACAGCACGACGTTGAGCGCCGCCACCGTGTGGCCCTGCATGTCGCGCAACGGCACCGCCAGCGCCTGCACGCCGAGCTCGTGTTCCTCGCTGGCAAAGCAGAAATCGTCCTTGCGCACCTGCGCGATGCGCTGGCGCAGCACGCGCGCCTGGGTGATGGTGCGCGGCGTGAGGCGCGGCAGGTTGCGGCCCTTGAGCCATTGCGTGAGCTGCGCCGCGCTCATGCCGGCGAGCAGCACGCGGCCGGTCGATGTCGCATGGGCCGGGAGGCGCGCCCCGAGGTGGAGGCCATAGGCCAGCACGCGGGTCGGCGTGCCATAGCTGCCGCTGCGCGCGATGATGACCACCTCTTCGCCATCGAGCACCACGGCCGAGAAGGATTCGCCCGTCTGCGCCGCGAGCCGGTTGAGCGTGGGCTGCAGCGCGCGCGGCAGCCGCGACGACGCGAGGTAGCTGCCCGAGAAGCGCAGCACCTTCGGCGCCATCCAGAAATAGCTGCCGTCGGTTTCGAGGTAGCCGAGGTGCGCAAGCGTCAGCAGGTGGCGCCGGGCCGCGGCCCGCGTCAGGCCGGCGCGCTCGGCTGCCAGCGTGGCATTGAGGCGCTGGCGCTCGGTGTCGAAACTCTCGAGCACGGCCATGCCCTTGGCGATGCCCTCGATGAAGTCGGGTTTGGCTATGGTCATGGGCGCGAAGTGTTGCGCGATCATCGCGCAGGCCGCCTCATCATCGCACAGAGGATGGCATCGCGGCGAGCCGGGGAGTCCGCATCGTCCTACGCTTGAGGCCAAGCAATCAGGAGACACGCATGCGCACACAGGTCGCCATCATCGGCGCGGGCCCGGCCGGCCTCTTGCTCGGCCAGCTGCTCTACAAGGCCGGCATCGACAACATCATCATCGAGCGCCAGACCGGCGATTACGTGCTGGGCCGCATCCGGGCCGGCGTGCTGGAGCAGATCACGATGGACTTGCTCCAGCGCGCCGGCGTCGACGCGCGCGCCAAGGCCGAGGGCCTGCCGCACGAAGGCATCGAGCTGCTGTTCAAGGGCGCGCGCCATCGCATCGACATGCATGGCCTGACCGGCGGCAAGCAGGTCACGGTCTATGGCCAGACCGAGGTGACCCACGATCTGATGAATGCGCGCGAGGCAGAGGGCCTGACCACCATCTACGGCGCCTCGCCAGTCAGCCTGCATGACTTCGACACCGGGAAGCCCCGCGTGCGCTACGAGAAGGACGGTGCCACGCACGAGATCGAGTGCGACTTCATCGCCGGCTGCGACGGCTACCACGGCGTGAGCCGCGCCAGCGTGCCGGCCCAGGCGATCCACACCTACGAAAAGGTCTATCCCTTCGGCTGGCTCGGCGTGCTCGCCGATGTGCCGCCGGTATCGCACGAGCTGATCTACGCCAACACGCCGCGCGGCTTCGCGCTGTGCAGCATGCGCAGCGCCACGCGCAGCCGCTACTACGTGCAGGTGCCGGTCGAGGAGCGCGTGGAGAACTGGAGCGACGAGGCGTTCTGGAACGAGCTGCGCCTGCGCCTCGACCCCGAAGCGCGCGAGCGGCTCGTGACCGGCCCTTCGCTCGAAAAAAGCATCGCGCCGCTGCGCAGCTTCGTGGCCGAACCGATGCGCTTCGGCAGCCTGTTCCTGGCCGGCGACGCGGCCCATATCGTGCCGCCGACCGGCGCCAAGGGCCTGAACCTGGCGACGGCCGACGTCGGCTACCTGTCGCGCGCCTTCGAGATCTTCTACCGCGAACGCAGCGCCTCGGCGCTCGACCGCTACTCCGACCTGTGCCTGCGCCGGGTCTGGAAGGCCGAGCGCTTCTCGTGGTGGTTCACCTCGCTGATGCACCGCTTCCCGGAAACCGGGGAGTTCGGCCAGAAGATCCAGGAGGCCGAGCTCGACTACCTGGTGCACTCGCGCGCCGCCTCGACCTCGCTGGCGGAGAACTACGTGGGGCTGCCGCTGGAAGAGTTCTGAAGCGTTTCAGGGCCCCGGCTGCATGAGCGCCCACATGCGCGCGGGCGTGAGCGGCATGTCCAGGCGAGGCGTGAGCCCGGCCATGCCGTTGCGCGCGAGCGCATCGGCCACGGCATTGACGACTGCCGGCGTGGCGCCGATGGTGCCCAGCTCGCCCACGCCCTTCACGCCCAGCGGGTTGTTGAGGCAGGGCGTGCTCTGGTCCATCTCGGTCTTGAACATCGAGGCGATGATGTCGGCTCGCGGCGCGGCGTAGTCCATCAGGCTGCCGGTCAGCGGCTGGCCGGTTTCGATGTCGTAGACCACGCGCTCGCACAGCGCCTGGCCGATGCCCTGCACGGCGCCGCCTTCGAGCTGGCCGCGAACGATCATCGGGTTGACCACGCGGCCGACGTCGTTGACCGAGGCATAGGCCAGCACGCTCACATCGCCGGTGGGCGGGTCGATCTCGACCTCGCAGATGTGGCAGCCGTTGGGCCAGGTCGGGCCGGCGACGGCGCTGGTGGAGTCGACGAAGATCTGCCGATCCGGCTGGCGTCCGGCCAGGGTGAACAGGTCGAGCTGCAGATCGGTGCCGGCGACCTTGAAAACGCCGGCCGCGTAGCTGAGGTCGGCAGGCGCGACTTCGAGCTCCTGCGCGGCAAGCGCCTTCGCCTTGTCGATGGTGCGCTCGGCACCGACGCGAACGGCCGAGCCGCCGGTGAAGAGCGAACGCGAGCCGGCGCTGCCGAAGCCGTCGCCGCGGTCGGTGTCGCCCAGCACGATGCGCACTTTCTCGATCGGCACGCCGAAGGCATCAACCGCCAGTTGCGCCAGCGTGGTCGCGATGCCCTGCCCCATGGCGTTGACGGCGGAGAACACCTCGATGACGCCGTCGGCCTGCACCGAGACCGTCACGCGCTCCTCGAACACGTTGCCGCCGGTCCATTCGAGGAAGGTGGCGATGCCGAGCCCGCGCAACCGGCCCTGGCGCTTGGACTGCGCCGCGCGCGCATCGAATCCCTGCCAATCGGCCAGCTTCAGCGCCTGGTCCATCACCGACTCGAACTTGCCGGTGTCGTAGGTCTGCTGCATCGGGTTCGTGTAGGGCATCTGCGCCGGCTGGATGAAGTTGCGCCGGCGCAGCTCGATGCGGTCGATGCCGGTCTGGCGCGCGGCCTCGTCCATCAGCCGCTCGATGGTGTAGATCGCCTCCGGCCGGCCGGCGCCCCGGTAGGCGCCCGTCGGCGCGGTATGGGTCAGCACCGCATGGAAATGGAAGTCGATGGTCTGGATGTCGTAGACGCTGGTCTGCACCCAGGGGCCGATCAGGAGCTGGATCACGACGCCGGTGCCGCCCGCGTAGGCGCCGACGTTGGCCAGGGTCCTGATGCGCAGCCCGAGAATCTTGCCCCTGGCGTCGAGCGCCAGCTCCGCATGGGCCTCGATGTCGCGGCCATGCCAGCTCGAAAGGAATTCCTCGCTGCGGTCGGCCACCCACTTCACCGGCCGCCGCACCGCGCGCGCGGCAAAGGCCACCACGATGTCTTCCGGATAGGCGCTGGTCTTCATGCCAAAGCCGCCGCCGACATCGCCCACCACCACGCGCACCTGCTCCTTGGGCAGGCCGATCGCGTCGCAGACCGAATTGCGCACGCCCGAGGGCATCTGGGTGCTCATGCGCAGGGTGATCCGTTCCGAGGCGGCGTCGAAATCGGCCAGCACCGAGCGCGGCTCGATCGTGAGCGCGACCACCCGCTGGTTGACGACGTCGAGCGCGACCACGTGGCTGGCCTTGGCGAAGGCGGCGCTCGTCGCTTCCCTGCTGCCGTGGCGCATCTCGGCGGCGATGTTGCCGGTGGCCTCGTCCCAAACCAGGGGCGCGCCATCCGCCGTCGCGCCGGCGAGGTCGACCACCATCGGCAGCGCTTCGTAGTCGACCATCACCGCCTCGGCCGCATCGCGCGCCTCGCGCGCGGTTTCAGCGATCACGGCAGCGACCGGCTCGCCGACGAAACGAACCCGGTCGAGCGCCAGCACATGCCGCGGCGGCGCCGCGCAGTCGGTGCCGTCGGCGCGCGTGAAGCCCGCGGCGCCCGGCAGGGGCTTGACGCCGGCGCCGTGCAGCTCCGCACCGGTGAGGATGCGCAGCACGCCCGGCATGGCGGCGGCCGACGCGGTGTCGACCGACGCCAGCCGCGCGTGCGGATACGGGGAACGGACGAAGGCCAGAAAGGTCTGATTCGGTAGCGTGACGTCGTCGGTGAAACGCCCGGCGCCGGCCAGGAGGCTTTCATCTTCGAGTCGTCGAACGGCTTGGCCGCTGCCGAAGCGCATGGGATTGGTTTCTGTGCTCACCGTGGTCCTTTTTGCTTTGAGCGATGGCTGCGAATGCGGGAACGACTATAGGGGCTTCAGGCAAATTCGGCTTGCGACGACAACGCGTCTGCGGAAGCCGTGTATACCTTCGACCATGCAACTGCCCTGGCTTGCCCCTGGTGACCCCCTGCCCGATGCCGATTCGGCCTGGGGCGAATCCGACCCCGTGCCCGGCCTTCTGGCCGCAGGTGGCGGGCTCGATGTCGCCAGCCTCCTTCACGCCTACGCCAACGGCATCTTCCCGTGGTTCAGCGAGGGCCAGCCGATCCTCTGGTGGAGCCCGGATCCGCGAATGGTGCTCGAAACCGCCGGCTTCAGGCTCCACCGTTCGCTGCGCAAGACGCTGGAGCGTTTCCGCGCCACCGCGGGCTGCGAAATCCGCATCGACCACCGTTTTGAGACGGTGATCGATGCCTGCTCGCAGGCGCCGCGCATCGGCCAGACCGGCACCTGGATCCTGCCCGAGATGGTGCGCGCCTACACGGATCTGCACCGCGCCGGCCATGCGCACAGCGTCGAAACCTGGATCGACGGCGAACTCGCGGGCGGCCTGTACTGCGTGGCAATCGGCCGCGCAGTCTTCGGCGAATCGATGTTCGCCCGCCGGCCCGACGCTTCCAAGATCGCGCTGGCGGCCCTGGTCTCGTTCTGCCGGCGGCACGGGATCGCGATGATCGACTGCCAGCAGAACACGGGCCACCTGGCCAGCCTGGGCGCACACGAGGTGCCGCGCGAACGTTTCCTGTCGCATGTGGCCGACGCACGCCTGCAAGCAGGCCCGGCGTGGCGTTTCGAGCCCGTATACTGGTCCGAACTCCTGCCTGCGCGACTTTCCTTCACGACGTGACGCACCTCAAGGATCTCCCGCTCCACACGCTGCAGTTCTACGCGACAGCGCCCTATCCGTGCAGCTACCTGCCGGACAGGCAGGCGCGCTCGCAGGTCGCGACGCCGAGCCACCTGATCCACAACGACGCGTACTCGGACCTGGTGCTCGCCGGCTTCCGGCGCAGCGGAATGTTCACCTACAGGCCGCATTGCGACGGCTGCAGCGCCTGCATACCGCTGCGCGTACTGGCGAGCGAGTTCAAGCCCAATCGCAGCCAGCGCCGTGCCTTGGCACGCCATGCCGATCTGCAGGCCCGCGTGCTCAAGCTCTGCTTCGTGCCCGAGCACTACCAGCTCTACCTGCGCTACCAGAACGGCCGCCATGCCGGCGGCGGCATGGATCACGACAGCATCGACCAGTACACCCAGTTCCTGCTGCAAAGCAGGGTCAACTCGCGGCTGGTGGAGTTTCGCGAAACCCGGCCGGACGGCAGCGCGGGCGCCTTGAAGATGGTGTCGATCCTCGACGTGCTGAACGACGGAATCTCTGCGGTCTACACCTTCTACGAGCCCGAGGCGGGCGCGGGCTACGGCAACTACAGCGTGCTGTGGCAGATCGAGCAGGCCCGCAAGCTGGGCCTCGCCCACGTCTATCTCGGCTACTGGATCGAAGGCAGCGCCAAGATGAACTACAAGGCCCGTTTTGCCCCGCATGAAGTGCTGATCGACGGCCGCTGGCAAGCGCCGACCCATTTCACCAAGTAAAATGGCAGCCGGTTCCACACCGCGTTGCCCATGAGAAAACACCAATCAGACGTTCCTGCCGTGCCCGTCATCCAAGTGATCGAGCGCATGTTCGCGCTGATCGACGTCTTGGCATCCCGGGAAGAAGCCATCTCTCTGAAGGAAATCAGCGAGAAGACGGGCTTGCACCCGTCCACCACCCATCGCATCCTGAACGACCTGGCGGTCGGCCGCTTCGTCGACCGGCCGGAGGCCGGCAGCTACCGGCTCGGCATGCGCCTGCTGGAGCTCGGGAACCTGGTCAAGGGTCGGCTCAACGTGCGCGATGCCGCGATGGCGCCGATGCGGGAACTGCACAAGCTCACGCAGCAGCCGGTGAACCTCAGCATGCGGCAGGGTGACGAGATCGTCTATATAGAGCGCGCCTACAGCGAGCGCTCGGGCATGCAGGTGGTGCGCGCCATCGGCGGCCGGGCGCCGCTGCACCTGACTTCCACCGGCAAGCTGTTCCTCGCGCTCGACGAACCCCAGCGGGTGCGCAGCTACGCCACGCGAACCGGCCTGGCCGGCCACACGCGCAACAGCATCACGCAGCTGCCGGCGCTGGAGCGCGAACTTTCCAAGGCGCGCCAGTACGGCATCGCCCGCGACAACGAGGAGCTCGAGCTCGGCGTGCGCTGCATGGCCGCAGGCATCTACGACGATCAGGGCAAGCTGGTTGCGGGGTTGTCGATCTCGGCGCCGGCAGACCGGCTCGACGACGGGTGGCTGCCGAAACTGCAGGCCACCGCCAACGAAATCTCGAGCGCGCTCGGCTACAACGCGAACACGCCCGCTTCGGCCTGATCGCCAGGCCGGCGCGGCTCAGCCCGCAACGTGCGTTGCGACGGCCTGCTGCTGCGCAGCCGGATTCACCATGTTGTTGTGGGTGGCTTCGACCCAGCGGCGAACGCGCTCGGCATCGCCGATGCGGCCGAACTTGCCGGCCGAGTCGAGGAACACCATGATCAGCTTGCGCCCGGCGATCTTGGTCTGCATCACGAGGCATTGGCCGGCTTCCGAGATGTAGCCGGTCTTCTGCACGCCGATGTCCCAGTCCGGATTCTTGACCAGGCGATTCGTGGTGTTGTACTGCAGCACGCGGCTGCCGACTTCGACCTGGTACTCGGGCGAGGTGGAGAGCTGGCGCACCGTGGCGTCGGCATAGGCGGCATTGACCAGCAAGGCCAGGTCTTGCGCACTCGACTGATTGCGGCTCGAGAGCCCGGTGGGCTCGACGTAGCGCGTGTCCTTCATGCCGAGCATCTTGGCCTTGGCGTTCATGACGCTCACGAAGGTGGCGAGGCCGCCCGGATAGGTGCGCCCGAGCGCGTGCGCCGCGCGGTTTTCGCTCGACATCAATGCCAGGTGCAGAAGTTCGCCGCGCGGCAGCGTGGTGCCGACCGTCAGGCGTGAGCGGCTTCCTTTTTCGGTGTCGACGTCATCCTGGCTGATGGTGATCAGTTCGTCGGAAGGAAGGCGCGCCTCGCTGATGATCAACCCCGTCATGAGCTTGGTCAGCGAAGCGATGGGCAGCACTGCGTGGTCGTTCTTGCTGAAGAGCACTTCGCGCGTGTCTTGGTCGATCACCAGCGCGACGCTGGATTTCAGGTCGAGCGCATCTTCGGTGCTGTGCAGGCCGGCCAGCTGGCCGAAAGACTGCCGCGCCTCGACCACACGCACCACCGACCGCCGCTGCACCGCCACCACCGTCTTGCCGCCCCGCTTGCGGATCGAAGCCACCACGTTGCGCCCGCCGCTCACGACGCGGTCGGCCTTGTCGTCATCCTTGACGCTGTGTTTCGATGCCGACTTGGCGCTGCTGCGCTTGCCGTCGGCACTCACCTGCTGGACCTTCTTGCCTGCCGGCGGCTTCTTGGCTGCCTCTGCTGCGGGCAGCAAAAACGCCGTGGCGCAGAGCGCGACGGCGATGAGGCGGAATGCAGGAAGAAACCGCTGGCTGGAAACTCGGCAGGAACGGGCTTCGGGCATCAAAAACTCTCCAGCGGGACGAATAGAAACCGCAGTGTATCCAAATCAAAAAAGGCACGCAATATCAGTTACTTGCATCCCTTTCTTCATTAGAACCAAAGGATCCGTCGCAAGAACTAACCTTGTGCCGCCACTCTCTCAGCTTGGCTCTGTAACTTGTTGAGCGCACTCAAATAAGCCTTGGCCGATGCCACCACGATGTCCGGATCGGCCCCCACGCCATTGACGACCCGGCCCGCATTCTGCAAACGCACCGTGACTTCGCCCTGACTCTCCGTCGATCCGCTGATGGCATTGACCGAATACAGCACCATCTCCGCCCCGCTCTTCACGTGGGCCTCGATAGCCTTCAGCGAAGCATCAACCGGGCCATTGCCATCCGACTCGCTCGTGACCTCCTTGCCATGCACCGTGAAAACGATTCGCGCCTGGGGCCGCTCGCCGGTTTCGCTGTGCTGCGACAAGGATACAAAACTAAACTGTTCCGCAACGTGCGAATGCTCCTCGGCGCTTACAAGTGCAAGGATATCTTCGTCAAATATTTCACTTTTTCGATCGGCGAGTTCTTTGAAGTGCGCGAACGCGGCGTTGATGTCGGCCTCGCTCTCCATCGTTACGCCGAGCTCCTGCAGGCGCTGCTTGAAGGCGTTGCGGCCGCTCAGCTTGCCGAGCACGATCTTGTTGGCGGTCCAGCCCACATCCTCGGCGCGCATGATCTCGTAAGTGTCGCGCGCCTTGAGCACGCCATCCTGGTGGATGCCCGACGCGTGGGCGAAGGCATTGGCGCCCACCACCGCCTTGTTGGGCTGCACCACGAAACCGGTGGTCTGGCTGACCATGCGGCTGGCGGCCAAGATGTGTCGGGTGTCGATGCCGAGATCGAGGCCGAAGTAGTCCTTTCGTGTCTTCACGGCCATCACGATCTCTTCGAGCGAGCAGTTGCCGGCACGCTCGCCAAGGCCGTTGATGGTGCACTCGACCTGCCGCGCGCCGCCGATCTTCACGCCCGCCAGCGAGTTGGCGACCGCCATGCCCAGGTCGTTGTGGCAGTGCACGGACCAGACGGCCTTGTCGCTGTTCGGGATGCGTTCGCGCAGTGTCTTGATGAAGTTGCCGTAGAGCTCCGGCACCGCGTAGCCGACGGTGTCGGGCACGTTGATGGTGGTCGCGCCCTCGTGGATGACGGCTTCCAGCACGCGGCACAGGAAGTCGACGTCGCTGCGGTAGCCGTCCTCCGGGCTGAACTCGACGTCGCCCACCAGGTTGCGCGCGAAACGCACGGCAAGCTTGGCCTGCTCGAACACTTCGTCGGGCGACATGCGCAGCTTCTTCTCCATGTGCAGCGGCGAGGTCGCGATGAAGGTGTGGATGCGGCCGCTGGCCGCGCCCTTCAAGGCTTCGGCCGCGCGCGAGATGTCGCGGTCGTTGGCTCGCGACAGGCCGCACACCGTCGACTCCTTGATCGCGTTGGCGATCGCCATCACGGCTTCGAAATCACCGTTCGAACTGGCCGGAAAGCCCGCCTCGATGACGTCGACCCGCAGGCGCTCGAGCTGGCGCGCGATGCGCAGCTTTTCGTCCTTGGTCATAGAGGCACCCGGCGACTGCTCGCCGTCGCGCAAGGTGGTGTCGAAAATGATGAGTTTGTCGGCCATCGTGGATCTCCTTCTTGTCAGGCGGCTTCAGCCATGGATTGTGCGCTGCGTGCGCCCCGTGCCCGGGCCCGCTCGAGGCCCGAAACGATCGCCTTGAGCGAAGCCGAGATGATGTTCGCGTCCATGCCGACGCCGAACAGGGTCTGCGTCTCGTCGACCCGCAGTTCGAGATAGGCCACCGCCTGCGCATCGGCCCCTGCGCCGATCGCATGCTGGTGATAGTCGATCACGCGGATCGAGTGCCCGGTGGCGCCGGCCAAAGCATGGATGAAGGCATCGATGGGCCCGTTGCCGCGGCCTTCGATCTTTCGAGTTTCACCCTCCCACGGCAGGTCGGCGCGCAGCACCACGGACGCGTCGGCACCCTCGCCATGCTCCTCGAGCACGCGGTGCTGCGGGCCCGTCTCGCCCTGGATGCGGTATTCGCGCTCGAACAGCTGCCAGAGGTCGGCCGCCGTGAGCTCCTTTCCGGCAACGTCCATCACGCGCTGCACGGCCTGGCTGAACTCCATCTGCAGGCGACGCGGCAGTTCGAGCCCGTACTCGCTTTCGAGCAGGTAGGCGATGCCGCCCTTGCCCGACTGGCTGTTGACGCGGATCACGGCCTCGTAGCTGCGGCCCACGTCCTTGGGATCGATCGGCAGGTAAGGCATGTCCCAGATGTCGCCGTCCTTGCGCGCGGCGAAGGCCTTCCTGATGGCATCCTGATGCGAACCGGAAAAGGAGGTGTAGACCAGATCGCCCACGTACGGATGGCGCGGATGCACCGGCAATTGATTGCAATGCTCGACGGCCGTCCGGATCTCGTCGATGTTCGAGAAGTCGAGTCCGGGCGATACGCCTTGCGTGTAGAGGTTGAGCGCCACGTTCACCAGGTCGAGATTGCCGGTGCGCTCGCCGTTGCCGAACAGGCAGCCTTCGATCCGGTCTGCTCCCGCCATCAGCGCGAACTCGCCGGCCGCTGTGCCCGTGCCGCGGTCGTTGTGCGGATGCACCGACAGCACGATCGCATCGCGGCGTGCGAGGTGGCGGTGCATCCATTCGATCATGTCCGCGAAGATGTTCGGCGTCGAATGCTCGACCGTCGACGGCAGGTTGACGATGCACTTGCGCTCCGGCGTCGGCGCCCAGACTTCGGTGACCGCATCCACCACCCGCTTGGAGAAAGCGAGGTCGGTGCCGGAGAACATTTCCGGCGAATACTGGAAGGTCCACTCGGTCGCCGGCTGCTTGGCGGCGAGCTCGTTGAACATGCGCGCATGCGTGGTCGCCAGCTCGACGATCTGGTCTTCGTCCATGCCGAGCACCACGCGACGCATGACCGGCGCCACGGCGTTGTAGAGGTGCACGATCGCGCGCGGTGCGCCTTGCAGCGATTCGAAGGTGCGCTCGATCAGGTGGTCGCGAGCCTGCGTGAGCACCTGGATCGTCACATCGTCGGGAATGCGGTCTTCCTCGATCAGCTTGCGCACGAAATCGAACTCGACCTGCGAGGCCGAAGGAAAGCCGACCTCGATCTCCTTGAACCCGATCGCCACCAGCATCTCGAACATGCGCATCTTGCGAGCGATGTCCATCGGCTCCACCAGCGCCTGGTTACCGTCGCGCAGGTCGGTCGACAGCCAGATCGGAGCCTGGGTCAGCACGGCATCGGGCCAGGTGCGGTCCTTGAGGCCGATGGGTGCAAAGGCGCGGTACTTGCGGTCGGGTTGCTTCAACATCTGGTATTTCTCGCTTGGTTGGAGGATCAACCAGCAACCCCAAAACAAACGGCCCGTTGCTGGTGCGAACGGGCCGTGGTCAGGGATTTGCGCGTGCGCTACCGACTCCGCCCGTAGGGGATCAGTAGTAGGGCCAGCGAAATCTTGTTCATGGGAGCGGGGAATGTAGCACAGCCCGAATCACTTGTGCAGGCCGCGCTCGTCGGGCTCGTCGGTCGAGGTGCTGATCACGCTCACATGCTGGCCCTTGGCTTTGCGCCAGCCATAGACCGCGTAGCCACTCAATCCGTAGGCCACGAAGATGCCGAACAGCACCGTCGGCGGATGGATATTGACGACTGCGATGGCGAGCGCGATCAGCACGATCACGGCAAATGGCACGCTCTTCTTCACCTGGATGTCCTTGAAGCTGTAGAACGGCGCGTTGGTCACCATCGACAGGCCCGCATAGAGCGTGAAGCCGAAGGTGATCCAGCTGATCTGATGCCAGGAGAGATACAGCACCTCGCCGCCGCGCTTGCCCCAGTCGGTCATGAGCCAGATGAAGCCAGCCACCAAGGCCGCCGCCGCCGGCGAGGGCAAGCCCTGGAACCAGCGCTTGTCGACCACGCCGGTGTTGACGTTGAAACGCGCCAAGCGCAAGGCCGCGCAGGCGCAGTAGACGAATGCCGCGATCCAGCCCCAGCGGCCGAGGCCCTTGAGCGACCATTCGTAGGCGATCAAGGCCGGCGCGGCGCCGAAGGACACCATGTCGGACAGCGAATCCATCTGTTCGCCGAAGGCGCTCTGGGTGTTGGTCATGCGCGCGACGCGGCCGTCGAGGCTGTCAAGGATCATGGCGGCGAACACACCGAGCGCCGCGAGATCGAAGCGCGCATTCATGGCCATCACCACCGAATAGAAGCCGCCGAAAAGCGCCGCCAGCGTGAACAGGTTCGGCAGGATGTAGATGCCCTTGCGGCGCTTGCGCGGCGCAACTTCGTCGGGGAGCGTGTCGTCATGCATGGATCGGTGGCAGTGTAGTTCAGCCGCTCGCGCGGCATCAAAGAAAAAGGGCCACCGCGCGGGTGGCCCTTGTCGAGGCGAAAGCCGGATCAGTTGCGGGTCTGGTCGACCAGCTTGTTCTTCTTGATCCAGGGCATCATCGCGCGCAGCTTCTCGCCGACCACCTCGATTTGATGCTCGGAATTCAGGCGACGGCGGCTGATCAGCGTGGGCGCGCCGCCCGCGTTCTCCAGCACGAAGCTCTTGGCGTATTCGCCGGTCTGAATGTCCTTCAAGACCTGCTTCATGACCTTCTTGGTTTCGTCGGTCACGATGCGCGGACCCGTCACGTACTCGCCGTACTCGGCGTTGTTCGAGATCGAGTAGTTCATGTTGGCGATGCCGCCTTCATAGATCAGGTCGACGATCAGCTTCAGCTCGTGCAGGCACTCGAAGTAGGCCATCTCGGGCGCGTAACCGGCTTCCACCAGCGTCTCGAAACCGGCCTTGATCAACTCGACGGTACCGCCGCAGAGCACGGCCTGTTCGCCGAACAGATCGGTCTCGGTCTCTTCGCGGAAGTTGGTTTCGATGATGCCGGCCTTGCCGCCACCGTTGGCGGTGGCGTAGGACAGGGCCAGATCGCGCGCCTTGCCGGTCCTGTCGGCGTGCACCGCGATCAGGTGCGGCACGCCGCCGCCCTGCGTGTAGGTGCTGCGCACGGTGTGGCCGGGGGCCTTGGGCGCGACCATCCAGACGTCGAGGTCGGCGCGCGGCTGCACGAAGCCGTAGTGCACGTTGAAGCCGTGCGCGAACACGAGCGAAGCGCCCTGCTTGATGTTCGGAGCGACGTCGTTCTTGTAGACGTTGGCGATCTGCTCGTCGGGCAAGAGGATCATGACCACGTCGGCCGACTTCACGGCGTCCGCCACTTCGGCGACCTTGAGGCCGGCCTTCTCGACCTTGGGCCAGGAAGCGCCGCCCTTGCGCAGGCCGACGACGACCTTCACGCCGCTGTCGTTGAGGTTCTGCGCGTGCGCATGACCCTGGCTGCCGTAGCCGATGATCGCGACCGTCTTGCCCTTGATGAGGCTCAGATCGGCGTCCTTGTCGTAATAGACCTTCATGATGGTTGCTCCTTCGTAGATTCGGTGGATGTGAAACGGGCTTTGTGTCAGACGCGCAGGACGCGTTCACCGCGGCCGATGCCGCTGGCGCCGGTGCGAACGGTTTCGAGAATGGCGCCGCGGTCGATGGCCTCGAGAAAGGCGTCGTTCTTGCCGTGGTCGCCGGTGAGCTCGATGGTGTAGCTCTTGTCGGTTACGTCGATGATGCGGCCGCGGAAGATTTCCGCCATGCGCATCATCTCTTCGCGCTCCTTGCCGACCGCGCGCACCTTCACCATCATGAGCTCGCGCTCGGTGTAGGCGCCTTCGGTCAGGTCGACGACCTTGACGACTTCGATCAGGCGGTTCAGGTGCTTGGTGATCTGCTCGATCACGTCGTCGGAACCGGCCGTGACGATGGTCATGCGCGACAGGCTCGCGTCTTCAGTGGGCGCGACGGTCAGCGATTCGATGTTGTAGCCACGGGCCGAGAACAGGCCCACGACGCGGGAGAGTGCACCGGGCTCGTTTTCGAGCAGCACGGCAATGATGTGTTTCATGTCAGCAGGACTCCTCTTTTCGCCGCCCTCCCCCGCACACGGTAATGCGCAGGCTCGACGGACAATAGATTGATCCGAAAAAGTTAATGAAGGGGCCGGTCCGCATCGCGGATCGGCGTATCGTCTGTTTACAGGTCTTCCGAACCGAGGAGCATCTCGGTGATGCCCATGCCGGCCTTGACCATCGGGAACACGTTCTCGGTGGGGTCGGTGCGGAAATCCATGAACACGGTGCGGTCCTTGAGCTTGCGCGCCTCGCGCAGCGCGGGCTCCACGTCCTGCGGGCGCTCGATCAGCATGCCGACGTGGCCGTAGGCCTCGGCCAGTTTCACGAAATTGGGCAGCGCATCCATGTAGCTGTGGCTGTAGCGGCCCGAATACTCGATCTCCTGCCATTGCCGCACCATGCCGAGATAGCGGTTGTTGAGCGAGCAGATCTTGATCGGCGTGTTGTACTGCAGGCAGGTCGAGAGTTCCTGGATGCACATCTGCACCGAGCCTTCGCCCGTGATGCAGAACACTTCCGACTCGGGTTTGGCGAGCTTGATGCCCATCGCGTAGGGGATGCCCACGCCCATGGTGCCCAGGCCGCCCGAATTGATCCAGCGCCGCGGCTCGTCGAAGCGGTAGTACTGGGCGGCCCACATCTGGTGCTGGCCGACGTCCGAGGTGATGTACGTGTCGGCGTCCTTGGTCATGTTCCAGAGGGTCTCGACCACGTACTGCGGCTTGATCACGTCCTTGTTGCCGCGGTCGTACTTGAGGCAGTCCTTGCTGCGCCAGCCCTCGATGGTGTCCCACCAGCCGGAGAGCGCCGCCGCGTCGGGCTTGGTGTTGCTCTCCTTGATCATCGAGATCAGCTCGCTCAGCACATCCTTCACGTCGCCGACGATCGGGATGTCGACCCGGACGCGCTTCGAGATGCTCGACGGGTCGATGTCGATGTGGATGATCTTGCGTTCGTTCTGAGCGAAGTGCTTCGGATTGCCGATCACGCGGTCGTCGAAGCGCGCACCGACGGCCAGCAGCACGTCGCAGCTCTGCATCGCGTTGTTGGCTTCGATGGTGCCGTGCATGCCCAGCATGCCGAGGAATTTGCGGTCGCTGGCCGGATAGGCGCCGAGCCCCATCAGCGTATTGGTGACCGGGTAGCCGAGCATGTCGACCAGCGTGCGCAGCTCGTTCGTGGCGTTGCCGAGCAGCACGCCGCCGCCGGTGTAGATGTAGGGTCGCTTGGCGTTCAGCAGCAACTGCAGCGCTTTGCGGATCTGGCCGCCATGGCCTTTGCGCACCGGGTTGTAGGAGCGCATCTCGACCTTGTCGGGGTAGCCGTTGTAGCTGACCTTCTTGAAGGACACGTCCTTCGGCACGTCCACCACCACCGGGCCGGGACGGCCGCTGCGCGCGATGTGGAAGGCCTTTTTCATCGTCATGGCCAGATCCTTGGGATCCTTGACGAGGAAGTTGTGCTTGACGATCGGCCGCGTGATGCCCACGGTGTCGCATTCCTGGAATGCGTCGAGCCCGATCGCCGCCGTCGGCACCTGGCCCGAGATGATCACCATCGGGATGCTGTCCATGTAAGCAGTCGCAATACCCGTGACCGCATTGGTCAAGCCGGGCCCCGAGGTCACCAGCGCCACGCCGACGTCGCCGGTCGCGCGTGCGTAGCCGTCGGCGGCGTGGACTGCGGCCTGCTCGTGGCGCACCAGCACGTGCTGGATCGTGTCCTGTTTGTAGAACGCGTCGTAAATGTAGAGAACCGCGCCGCCGGGATAGCCCCAGACGTACTTCACGCCTTCGGCCTGCAGTGCCTTGACCAGCACTTCGGCGCCCATGAGTTCCTGCGTTTGACTGCCGGTGACGGCTGCTGCGGAAGCGAGTTCCGCCTTCGAGATTTCCATGATGAACCTTTGCGTTTTTTCGGGAACGAAAAACCTTGGGTGCTCCTTCGCAAGCTCTTGTGAAGCCGCGTCGAAACTTGAGGCCAAAGCCATGGGCGGACTTGTCGTACCGCCGGACCGTGACCCGTTTGCCTTTTGACTTGCAGCGCGGATTATGACACCGGACTGGCGGTCCCCGCGCGACGCATGGCTGCCACAGGGGCGCAGGCATAATCCGCGGCGACAAAAACCTCACGCGTCCCCGAGACACATCCCCACGCGGCGCCTTCCCGGCGCCAGACTCTCTTTGGCCACAGAACAAGAACTCTCCGATTTCCTGAAAAGCGTCGAACGCCGTGCTTTCAAGCGCTCGGTCTACCACGTGCGGGATGAGGAAGCGGCGCTCGACATCGTGCAGGACAGCATGATGAAGCTGGCCGAGCACTATGGCGACAAGCCGCCCAACGAGTTGCCGCTCCTGTTCCAGCGCATCCTCTCGAACTGCACCCTGGACTGGTTCCGCCGCCAGAAAACCCGCCGGGCGCTGTTCTCCAACCTGAGCGATTTCGAGGCGGTGGACGACAACGGCGACTTCGACCTGCTCGAACACTTCGTGATGCCGACGGACTCCCGGGAAAGCGAGAGCGCGGAGGACACCACCCGGCGGGCACAGATTTTTCATGCGATCGAGGAACAAATCGCCGCTTTGCCGGGTCGTCAACGTGAGGCCTTCCTGATGCGTTACTGGGAAGAAATGGACGTCGCCGAGACAGCCGCCGCCATGGGCTGTTCCGAAGGCAGCGTCAAGACCCACTGTTCGCGTGCTGTGCACGCCTTGAGCAAGGCGCTCAAGGCCAAGGGAATTTCGCTATGAGTACAACGTTTTCGCACACCCCTGAAGCGGCCGAGGAGGAATTCGGTCGCCGGGTGGCCGGTCGGCTTTCGGCCGGCAATCTCGAACTGCCGCACGAAATCGGTGAACGCCTGCGCGCCGCCCGCGTGCAGGCCGTTGGGCGCCGCAAAGTGGTGCGGCAGCTCCGTACGGCACCGGCGGTCGTGGCTAATGGCGGCACGGCGACGCTCGGGGCCGGCTGGTGGACGCGCATCGGCTCGGTCGTCCCGCTGATCGCCCTCGTGGCGGGCCTCCTGGTCATCAGCGCGATGCAAGACGACAACCGTGCCAACGAGTTGGCAGAGCTCGATTCGGCCCTGCTGACCGACGATCTGCCACCCGCCGCTTACACGGACCCCGGTTTTGCCCAGTTTCTGAAGACCGAGGCCCCGTCCGAGCGCTGATCGCCTGCCCCGCATGCCGTATCGCCCTCTCTCCTGCGCGAAAGCGCTCCTCCTGCTGCGCCCGATCCCGTCGGGCGCAGTCGCCTGGGTGGGCGCCGCCTTGCTGCTCGCGGCCTCGGGCTTCGCTGCGCTCCCAGTCAAGGCGCAGGTCAAGGAAGCACCGCCGGCGGCCTCGGTACCGGCGGCGAAACAAGTCGTCTCCAAGCCGCTGTGGCGCGACCTCACCGCTCGCCAGCAGCGCGCCCTGGCGCCGCTGGCCCCCCACTGGGACGGCCTGACCGAGCCCCACAAGCGCAAATGGCTGGCCTTGTCGCGCAACTACGCCGCGCTGCCACCCGCCGACCAGGAGATTCTGCACAGCCGCATGATCGAATGGGCCGCACTGAGCAACCACCAGCGAACGCAGGCAAGGTTCAATTTCGCCGAGGTCAAGCAGGTTCCGGTCGACGAGCGAAAGGCGAAGTGGGAGGCCTATCAGGCGCTCAGCGAGGAAGAAAAACGCAAGCTGGCCGAGCGCGCCACGCCCCGGCCGGGCGCCGCCGCGACGTTCCGGCCGGTGCCGCCCCAGAAGCTCGCGCCGTTTCCCGCAGTCGCGCCCGACGGCCAACACACGCCGCGAATCCAGCTGGCGCCGTCCACGCCGTTGCCCGTACGTCCGCAGCTCGTGGCCCCGGCGCCCGCTCCAGCTGCGGCTCCTGCCTTTCCGCCCGTTTCGGCCGAAGCCCAGATCCCGCCTCCTTCCTCGACGCCCTCGGCCGAAACATCCGCCTCTGCCGCGCCGCCGGTGCGCGTCTCCGAGCAACCTTCCTCCGCGCCCTGACTCAAGGTGTCGATGGCTTCCAGTTCTCCCGAGGGGTCCGGCCCCGGCCGACCGCTTCTCGCCGAAACACCGGCACCGATCGCACCCACCGCCCTGATCGCGCCCAGCCTGTGGCGCCGCATGGCCTGCTGGCTCTACGAGGGCATGCTGCTCTTCGCCGTCGTGTTCGTCGCCGGCTGGCTGTTCAGCACCCTCGGCCAGATGCGTGATGCGATGGATTCGCGCCGGCACCTGCTGCAGGCCTTCCTGTTCGTCGTGTTCGGCGTCTATTTCGTGTGGTTCTGGTCCAAAGGCCAGACGCTGGCCATGAAAACCTGGGGCATCCGCGTGGTGGACCGGCTCGGCCGACCGCTCACGCAGGGCCGCGCGCTGCTGCGCTACCTCTTGAGCTGGGTCTGGTTCCTGCCGCCGCTCGCCGCCATCGCGCCCTTCGACCTCGGCGGCGGCGAATCTTCCGTACTGATCTTCGGCTGGGTTATCGTCTGGGCCTTGCTCGCGCGCTTCCACCCCGAGCGCCAGTTCTGGCACGATGCCTGGGCCGGTACCCGCCTGATTTCCTCCAAGCCTCTCAGCCGCAGATGAGCGCCAACATCAACGACCCCGTCAATCCGCAGAAGTCGCGACGCGGCCTGGACCGCATCTGGCATGCCACCCTGATCTCGCTCGACGGCTTCCGCGCCGGCTGGGGCGAAGCCGCGTTTCGCCAGGAAGTCCTGTGCGCCATCGTCATGCTGCCGGCTGCGTTCTGGGTCGGCCACAGCTGGGTCGAGGTGTCGCTGCTTGCCGCGACCGTGATCCTGGTGCTGATCGTCGAGCTGCTCAACACCGGCATCGAAGCCGCCATCAACCGCGTGGGCCCGGAATGGCACTCTTTTTCCAAGAACGCCAAGGACCTGGGCAGCGCCGCGGTGCTGCTGTCGATCGTCCTGTGCTGCGGCGTCTGGGCGGCCGCGTTGTGGCAACGTTTCGCGACCTGAATGCAAGCTGAGCGTCATCCGATCGCGGCATGATCGGGGGATGACTCCTCGTTTCTCGATTTGTGTTTATTGCGGCTCGCGCCCCGGCGAGCGGACCGAGTTCGCGGCCGTGGCCCAGGCGGTCGGCCGCTGGATCGGCGAACGCGGCGGCCAACTGGTCTATGGCGGCGGCCGCACCGGCCTGATGGGCACGGTGGCGGAGGCCACGCGCACGGCGGGCGGCCGGGTGGTGGGCATCATTCCGAAGGCCCTGGTCGACAAGGAGCTCGCCAACCCACTGTGCGACGAGCTGCACGTCGTCGACACCATGCACGAGCGCAAGGCCATGATGGGCGAACGCGCCGACGCCTTCATCGCCCTGCCGGGCGGCATCGGCACTTTCGAGGAACTGTTCGAGATCTGGACTTGGCGCCAGCTCGGCTACCACGACAAGCCGGTCGGCATCCTGAACGTTGCGGGCTATTACGCCGGCCTGCTCGAATTTCTTGCCCACAGCGTGCGCGAGGGCTTCATGGGCGAATGGCAGATGGGGTTGATACGAGCGGGCGGCGAAGCCCCGGCCCTGCTCGAAGCCCTGGTCGAGGAAGCGGGCCGCCATCCGCGTGGCGACAAGCTCGCCGAGATGCTCTGAGCGCCCTAGACGGCGGCTTCGTCCTCTTCGCCGGTGCGGATGCGTACCACGCGCTCCACATTGGTCACGAAGATCTTGCCGTCGCCGATCTTGCCCGTGCGGGCGGCGCTCACGATTGCGTCGACACAACGTTCGACATCGGCCTCGTTGACCACCACTTCGACCTTCATCTTCGGCAGGAAGTCGACCACGTACTCCGCACCACGGTAGAGCTCGGTGTGCCCCTTCTGTCGGCCGAAGCCCTTGACCTCGGTCACGGTGAGCCCGGTGACGCCAACCTCGGCCAGGGCCTCGCGCACGTCGTCGAGCTTGAACGGTTTGACGATGGCGGTGATTTGCTTCATACGGTCTCTCTTCCGGCGGTTTCGTTGAACTTGCTGGTAGGGTAGCGCCAATCCGTAACCCGCAGCGACGATCTCGTCGATGCTCTCGGCGTCCTGCATGTAGCGTGCCAGGATGCCGTCGCATCGGCCGTCTTCGCGAGTTGCCGGCGAGGCCACCCGCTGCGAAATTATGTCATTCGCCTTCGGAAGCCATGGCTTGTCGAACGCATTCCACGCCCGGCGACTGGGACTGATACGCTCGGCGCTCGATGCGCTCAGGTTCTTCCGCCGGCTTTTTCGGCTCCTTCCTTCCCTGGCTCCAGGGCCAAGCCTACCCGCTGCTGGTATTCACCACGCTGATCTGGGGCGCCAACGCGGTGGCCGCCCGGCTCGCGGTGGGCGAGGTGTCGCCCATGATGCTGACCTTCTCGCGCTGGATCGTCTGCTGCATCGCGCTGGGCCTCAGTTCGCGCCGCCAGATCGCGGCCCACTGGCGCAGCCTGCTGCCCTCGTGGCGCTACATCACCCTCATGGGCACGGCGGGTTTCACCGGTTTCAATGCGCTGTTCTACGCCGCCGCCCATCACACGACGGCGATCAACATCGCGATCATCCAAGGCACCATCCCGGTGCTCGTGCTGGTGGGCAGCCTGTTCTTCTTCCGTACCCGGATCAGCTGGCTGCAGCTCGCAGGCGTGGTGCTCACCATCGCGGGCATCGCCGTGGTGGCTTCGCGCGGCCAACTGGCCTTGCTCGCGGACCTGGCCTTCAACATCGGCGACGTCTGGATGATCATCGCCAGCCTGCTCTATGCCGGCTACGCGCTTGGCCTGCGCCGCCGCCCGCAAGTGCCGGCCATCGTGTTCTTCGCCGCCACGGCGGCAGTGGCCTGCCTCGTCTCGGTGCCGCTGGTCGCGGCAGAAATCGCGATGGGCGACTTCTTCATGCCGACGCCGAAGGGCGTGGCGCTGATCCTCTTCATCGGACTTCTGCCCTCCTTCATTTCGCAGATCAGCTTCATCCACGTAGTCGGCCTGATCGGTCCCGCGCGGGCCGGCGTCTTCCTCAACCTGGTGCCGATCTTCGGGCCGCTGCTGGCCGTCCTCGTGCTGGGCGAGGCGCTGTCGACCTATCACGCGGTGGCGCTGGCCCTGGTGCTTGGCGGCATCTACATTGCCGAAACCCTAGGCACACGCAAGCGTTGACGAGGCTCCTTTGACCAACCCTGTCATCCGCATTCACGGCGCGGCATCCGAGATCGATGCCGCGGCCTGGGACGACTTGCTGGCCACGCAGGCCGCGCCCTCCCCCTTCATGCGCCATGCCTACCTGGACGCCTTGCACCAGAGCGCCAGTGCCTCGGCCCGCAGCGGCTGGACGCCGCGCTTCGTCACGCTTTGGCGCGGACGGCAGCTGGCGGCCGCCTGCCCGCTCTACATCAAAGCGCATTCCTACGGCGAGTACGTGTTCGACTGGGCATGGGCCAATGCCTATGAGCAGCACGGGCTGGCCTACTATCCGAAGGCGGTCGTTGCCGTGCCCTTCACGCCGGTGCCGGGTGCGCGCCTGCTCGCGCGCGACGCCGGCAGCCGCGCCCTGCTGGTGCAGGCACTCGTGGCTTGGTGCAAGGAAGAGGAGCTCTCGTCGCTGCACCTGTTGTTCGCCGCCGACGAGGACATCGCCGCCTGCGCCGATGCGGGCCTGATGCTCCGGCACACCGTCCAGTTCCACTGGAACAACATAACCCCCACGCTCGGCACTGGCGTGTCCTCGCTGCCCCCCGAGGGGGCGCGTTCCGCCTTGGGGCGGCCCGGCGGCGAAACCGGCTGGAAGGATTTCGACGCCTTCCTCGCCAGCCTCTCGCACGACAAGCGCAAGAAGATCCGGCAGGAGCGCCGCAAGGTGCACGATGCCGGCGTGAGCTTCCGCTGGTCGCGCGGCGCCGACATCGGCGACGCCGACTGGGACTTCTTCTACCGCTGCTATGCCCGCACCTACCGCGAGCACGGCAACCCGCCCTACCTGAGCCGCGACTTCTTCCACCGCATGGCCACGAAGCTGCCCGAAGCCTGGCTGCTCTTCGTCGCCGAGCGCGGGGGCCAGGCCATCGCCAGCAGCTTGATCGCGCTTTCGGACGATGCCTCGGTCGCCTACGGCCGCTACTGGGGCGCGCTCGAGCGCGTGGATTGCCTGCACTTCGAGGCCTGCTACTACCAGCCCCTCGCCTGGTGCATCGAACACGGCGTGCAGCGCTTCGAAGGCGGGGCGCAGGGCGAACACAAGATGGCGCGCGCGCTGATGCCCGTGAAGACCACCAGCGCGCACTGGCTTGCCCATCCGGCGTTCGCCGATGCCGTCGAGCGCTTTCTCGAGCGCGAGGGCGAAGGCATCGAGAACTACATCGACCATCTCGGCGAACGCAGTCCGTTTCGCCACGCCGAATAAGGGCCCCGCCACTGACCCCTATGCAGACACCTTGCGCGCCCGGCCCAGCCTGCGCCTGCCGCCGCTGGCGATGGCCGCGACCAGCTGCTGCACGAGCGCCCGCGCGAGCGGCGACAACGTGCGGCCGTCGAGCGACAGCACCTGCAGGCGGCGCTGCTGCATCTGCGGCTCCACGAAGGGCCGCGCAACCAGCGTGCCGTTCTCGATCAGGTGAACGGCCGTGAGATGGCCGGAAAGGACGATATCGGGCGTGCGCACCAGCGGCAGCAGGACCGATGAGAAATTGCTGACGAAGGCGGGCTCGTAGCTCAACCCCTGCACGCTGCAACTCAGGTCGAACAACTGCCGCGCGGTGACGCCCTTGCTGCCCACGGCGAGCGGATGGCGCACCACCTCGGCCACGCTGACGGCGCGCTGGCGCGCCAGCGGATGATCCGGGGACATCAGCGCGTACACCGGCGCGGGCGCCGAGTGCTCGATGCGGAACCCCCTTTCCGGCGCGACCGCATACTTGAGCGCGATGTCGGCTTCGCCGCGGCCCAGCAAGGCGCTGACTTCGTCGGGCGCGCCCACGTGGAGTTGCAGTTGACTTTGCGCATGCGCCGCACGAAAGCGGGCCATCACCTCGGGCATGAAGCCCACGGCGAACCCCTCGGTACATGCGACGCGGACGCGGCCCGCCTCCCGGCCGCCGATGCCGCGCACCTGCTCGACCACCTGTTCGGTGTCCGCCAGCGTCGTTCGCAGATGCGCGGCCAGGCGCTCGCCGGCCTGCGTGAGCGCCATGCCGCGCGCCTTGCGCTCGAACAGCACGGTCCCCAGCGAATCCTCGAGCTTCGCGATCTGTCGGCTCACAGCGGAAGAAGCGACATAGAGCCGGGCCGCCGCCTGGCTGACCGACCCGTGCAGCGCCACCTCCATGAAGTAGCGCATCGGGATGCTGAGGACCGAAGGTGTCATGGAATGCTCACAGCGTTGCCTTGAAGGCAATGGTAGCTTGCCAATTCGATGGTTCACGCAATGCCGATCAGGCCTTTTACTTGCATCATCGCCATCACACGCACCCACGACCATGCAACGCAACGATTGCCTCTCCGCTGCCGCCGCCTACTTCGACGACGGCCGCTTCCTTGCCGACCTGCGGCGGCGCATCGCCTTTCGCACCGAGAGCGACACCGGCGCCGCGACGCCCGCGCTCGGCGCCTACCTGCGCGAGGAGATGAGCGCGCCACTCACGCGGCTCGGCTTCGCCTGCGAGCTGATAGACAACCCGGTGCAAGGCGGCGGCCCCTTCCTGATCGCGCGCCGCATCGAGGGTGCCGAGCTTCCCACCGTGCTGACCTACGGCCATGGCGACGTCGTCAGCGGCCAGGACGGGCAATGGCGCGAAGGCCTCACGCCATGGACCCTGACGATCGAAGGCGAGCGCTGGTACGGCCGCGGCACCGCCGACAACAAGGGGCAGCACACCATCAACCTCGGCGCACTCGCACAGGTGCTGCAGGCACGCAACGGCCAGCTCGGCTACAACGTGACGCTGCTGCTCGAGATGGGCGAGGAAGCCGCGTCGCCCGGCCTGCATGAAGTCTGCAGGCAACAGGCCGACAAGCTGCGCGCCGATCTCCTGATTGCCTGCGACGGACCGCGTGTGCATGCCCGGCGGCCGACGCTGTTCCTCGGTTCGCGCGGCGCGGTCAACTTCAGCCTGCGGTTGCGCGCGCGGCCGCGCGGCTACCACTCGGGCAACTGGGGCGGTGTGCTCGCCAACCCGGCCACGGTGTTGAGCCATGCCGTGGCGACGCTTGTGGATGCCAAGGGCCGCATCCTGGTCGAAGCGCTTCGGCCGCGAGACATTCCCGCTTCGGTACACGAAGCGCTGGCCGCCATCGAGATCGGCGGCGGTGCGGACGATCCCGGGCTCGATGCCGGCTGGGGCGAGCCCGGCCTCAGTCCGGCCGAGCGCCTGATGGCCTGGAACACCATCGAAGTGCTCGCGCTCGGCGCGGGCTCGCCGCAGCGGCCGGTCAATGCGATCCCGGGCGAAGCGGTGGCACATTGCCAGCTGCGCTTCGTGGTGGGCACGCCCTGGCGCGAGCTCGCGTCGATCGTGCGTGCCCATCTCGACGCACATGGATTCGGGCAGGTCGAGGTGCAGGTCACGCTCGAAGGCGCCGCGACCCGTCTGGACGTCGACAACCCGTGGGTGAGTTGGGCGGAACGCTCCATCGAGGCGAGCACGGGCCAACGCCCCGACGTGCTGCCGAACCTCGCCGGCTCCCTGCCCAACGACGTCTTCGCCGACCTGCTGGGCCTGCCCACCTTGTGGGTGCCCCACTCCTACCCGGCCTGTGCACAGCATGCGCCCAACGAACACCTGCTTGCGCCACTCGCCCGCGAGGGCCTGCAGATCATGGCCGGCCTGTACTGGGATCTCGGCGATGCCGCCGCGAACACACCCTGGCAGGCTGGATCGATCGCTGCAACTTCCCATCAGAAAGCAGCATGAAGCAACTCGCCCAACTCCTTGCCGCCATCGCCTTCACTGCCGCTGCCGGCCTGGCGCAGGCCGCAGACGCATGGCCTGCCAAGACCATCAAGCTGGTCGTGCCCTTTCCGCCAGGCGGCGGCACCGACATCGTGGCGCGCGCCCTGGGCCAGAAGCTGGCCGAGCGGCTCGGCCAGCCGGTCGTCGTCGACAACAAGCCCGGCGCGGCAACCGTCATCGGCGCCGATGCGGTCGCCAAGGCGCAACCCGACGGCTACACGCTGCTCGTCTCGGGCTCTTCCACCTACAGCGTGAATGCGGCGCTGCGTGCGCGACTGCCCTACAACCCGCTGAAGGACCTGGCGCCGGTGGCGATCGTCGCGAAGGCGCCGCTGGTGCTGGTGGTCAACGCGGCCTCGCCCTGGCACAGCGTCTCGGCCCTCGTAGCTGCGGCCAAAGCCAAACCCCGGGACATCCGCTACGCCACCTTCGGCAGCGGCTCCGCCCCGCATCTGGCTGGCGAGTTGTTCGCGATGGCGGCGGGCGTGAAGCTCCAGGACGTGCCCTACAAGGGCAGCAGCCAGAGCACGATCGCATTGATCGGCGGCGAGATCGAGATGGGCATCGACACCGTGGCAGCGGTCGCGCCGCATCTGCGTTCTGGCAAGCTGCGCGCGCTGGCCATCGTGGGCACAACACGTTCCAGCATGCTGCCGGACGTACCCACCATGGCCGAGCTCAAGATGCCCGAGGCCACTTTCGACGGCTGGTACGGATTGGCCGCGCCGGCCGGCACGCCGGCACCGGTGATCCAGAGACTGGCGGCCGAGGTGAGCGCCACGATGGCTGACAAGGCGATTCAGGACCAGCTGCGCGCACAGGGCATGGAGCCCGTGATGATCGGCGCCGCCCCTTTCCGGAGCCTGATGGAATCGGAGATTTCGCGCTATCGCGCGCTGGCGCATCGGGCGGGGATCGCCGCCGAATGAGCGGCGGCCCTGCTCGCTCCTACTTCTTGTAGTTGGCGATGCCGTCCATGATTTCCTTCTTGGCGGCGTCGATGCCTTCCCAGCCCAGCACCTTGACCCACTTGCCGGCTTCCAGGTCCTTGTAGTGCTCGAAGAAGTGCGTGATGGCCTTCAGGCGCATCGGGTTCACGTCTTCGACCTTCTTCCAGTGGCTGTAGATCGGCAGCACCTTGTCGGTGGGCACGGCGAGCACCTTGCCGTCGACGCCGGCCTCGTCTTCCATCATCAGGATGCCGATCGGCCGGCACGGCACCACCACGCCCGGCACCAGCGCCCAGGGGGTGATGACCAGCACGTCGACCGGATCGCCGTCGCCCGAGAGCGTCTGCGGCACGTAGCCGTAGTTGGTCGGGTAGTGCATCGCGGTCGTCATGAAGCGGTCGACGAAGATCGCACCCGATTCCTTGTCGACTTCGTACTTGATCGGGTCGGCGTTCATCGGGATTTCGATGACGACGTTGAAGGCTTCGGGGGCGTCTTTGCCGGGGGAAACTTGGCCGAGGGACATAGATCTGTCTGGAGTAGTTGAAAGTGTTCGCGGGATGCGGACAAACCCGAAGTTTACTTTCCGAGTCACGGCCCGGTCGCACGAAACCCGGCATTTGCCTGTAAATTGGCCGCGTTGGCCAATCGGCCCCGGCTTTTTGCAAGGCATCGGGGCTTCGAGGAAGCAACGCGGCGGAAGCACTGACCCGTACGCGTTGCGCGCAGGGCTAAGTGCTTTCGTCTCCACAAGTCACAACGTACGAATGGAGAAGCAAGGCATGATCGGCAACACCCCTCTCGTCCTCGCCATCGTCTGCGGCCTCGTGGCCGTGGGCTATGGTTTCTGGGCGCGCAGCTGGATTCTTTCGAAAGACCCGGGCAACGCCCGAATGCAGGAGATCGCGGCCGCGATCCAGACCGGCGCCGCGGCCTACCTGGCCAAGCAGTACCGCACGATCGCCGTAGTCGGCATCGTGCTCGCGATCCTGATCGGGATCTTCCTCGATGCGACCACCGCGGCCGGCTTCGTGGTCGGCGCGCTGCTCTCGGGCGCCTGCGGCTTCATCGGCATGAACGTCTCGGTGCGCGCCAACGTGCGCACCGCGCAGGCCGCGACCCAGGGCATCGGCCCGGCGCTCGACGTCGCCTTCCGCGGCGGCGCCATCACCGGCATGCTGGTGGTGGGGCTGGGCCTGCTGGGCGTCACGATCTTCTACTGGTTCCTCGTGGGCAACGGCAACCTGACGCCGGACAAGAACCTCGCCAACCTGCTCAACCCGCTGATCGGCTTCGCCTTCGGCTCCTCGCTGATCTCGATCTTCGCGCGGCTGGGCGGCGGCATCTTCACCAAGGGCGCCGACGTCGGCGCCGACCTGGTGGGCAAGGTCGAGGCCGGCATTCCGGAGGACGACCCGCGCAACCCGGCGGTGATCGCCGACAACGTGGGCGACAACGTCGGCGACTGCGCCGGCATGGCGGCCGACCTGTTCGAGACCTATGCAGTGACGCTGATCGCGACCATGGTGCTGGGCGCGCTGATGGTGGCGGCGGCGCCGATCAACGCCGTGCTGTACCCGCTGGCGCTCGGCGGCGTATCGATCATCGCGTCGATCATCGGCTGCTTCTTCGTCAAGGCCTCGCCGGGCATGGTCAACGTGATGCCGGCGCTCTACAAGGGGCTGGCGGTGGCGGGCGGCCTGTCGCTGATCGCGTTCTGGTTCGTGACGCAATGGCTCATCCCCGACAACGCGATCGCGGCCTCGGGCAGCCAGCTCAAGCTCTTCGGCGCCTGCTTCGTCGGCCTGGCACTCACAGCCGCACTGGTGTGGATCACAGAGTTCTATACCGGCACGCAGTACTCGCCGGTACGCCACATCGCACAGGCTTCGACCACCGGGCACGGCACCAACATCATCGCGGGCCTTGGCGTGTCGATGCGCTCCACCGCCTGGCCGGTGATCTGCGTCTGCATCGCGATCATGGCGTCCTACTGGCTCGCGGGCCTCTACGGCATCGCAGTGGCGGCCACGGCCATGCTCAGCATGGCCGGCATCGTGGTCGCGCTCGACGCCTACGGCCCGATCACCGACAACGCCGGCGGCATCGCCGAGATGTCGGAAATGCCGGCCAGCGTGCGCGACATCACCGACCCGCTGGACGCCGTGGGCAACACCACCAAGGCCGTGACCAAGGGCTACGCGATCGGCTCGGCCGGCCTGGCCGCGCTGGTGCTGTTCGCCGACTACACCCACAAGCTCGAGAGCTACGGGCAGGCCATCAGCTTCAACCTGAGCGACCCGATGGTGATCGTGGGCCTCTTCATCGGCGGCCTGATCCCCTATCTCTTCGGCGCCATGGCGATGGAGGCTGTGGGCCGCGCGGCCGGTTCGGTGGTCGAGGAAGTGCGCAGGCAGTTCCGTGAGATCCCCGGCATCATGGAAGGCACCGGCAAGCCCGAGTACGGCCGTGCCGTGAGCATGCTGACTGGTGCGGCCATCAAGGAAATGATGATCCCGAGCCTGCTGCCCGTGGTGGTGCCGATCGTGGTCGGCCTGCTGCTGGGGCCGAAGGCGCTGGGCGGTCTGCTGATGGGCACCATCGTCACCGGCCTGTTCGTCGCCATCTCGATGTGCACCGGCGGCGGCGCCTGGGACAACGCCAAGAAGTACATCGAGGACGGCAACCACGGCGGCAAGGGCTCCGAGGCGCACAAGGCCGCCGTCACCGGCGACACCGTGGGCGACCCCTACAAGGACACGGCCGGGCCGGCGGTGAACCCGCTGATCAAGATCATCAACATCGTGGCGCTCTTGATCGTGCCGCTGGTGGTCAAGTTCCATACCGGCGACGCGGCCGCGATGACAACGCCCGCTGCAGCGCCTGCTCCGATCACCGCGCCTGCGCCGGCGCCCGCAACGGCACCGGCGGCCTCGGGTGACATGGGCGCCTCGATCAAGACCGACAACGGCGTGGTGAAGTTCTATTTCGCCACCGCCAGCGCCGAGGTGCCCGCAGGCTCGAGCGCCGCGCTGGCCGATATCGTCAAGGCGGTTCAAAGCGGCGGCCGCGTGCTCGTGAGCGGCTACCACGACGCCAGCGGTGATGCCGAAAAGAATGCCGAGCTCGCCAAGCAGCGTGCCCTGGCAGTGGGCGCCGCGCTCAGGCTGGCCGGCGTGGCCGACGACAAGGTGGAGCTTGCCAAGCCCGCGCAAACGCAGGCCGACGGGCCGCCGGCCGAAGCGCGGCGGGTTGAAGTGAAGCTTCGGTAAGGGGTACGCGACGCGCGCCGGCTGCGCGCGCCGCGCCGCTCAGTTCAGGCTGATGCCGTGCGTCGGCAGCGCGCCTTGCTCGGTGCGCAGCGGCACGCCCTGGAGCGTGTCGAAGTCGGACGGCGCATCCGGCATGCGCATCTCTTCCAGCTCGTGCAGCGAGGCCACCCAGCGGCCGGCCGCGGAGTTGGCGGGCTCGTCGTTGGTGAAGATGCCGTCGCGGATGTAGAAGGTTTCGCCGGCAGGCCGCTCGGCATGCAATTCGATCAGGCGTGCGATCGGGAAGGTGTAGGTGACCAGTTTTTCCTTGGTCTTGCGGTCCTTGCCGCCGCAATTGAAGAAGCCTTCCGCGGCAATGACGATGCAGGAGCCGTCGACCTGGCTGTCGATGTCGCCGCCGCAGCGCCATACGGCGGTGGGCAGGCGAACGCGCACCTTGTCGATCACGAGATCGCGCTGCTTGTTGAGGGCGTTGAGGGGCGGCACCAGCGAGCGCAGCTGCCGCAGGCGATCGGCGAAGTTGTCGTCCATGCTGAATTCGACGTGGTGCGTGGCGCCACCCGAGCGCTTGACGACCTGCATGATGACGTGGCGGGGCGGCCTGCTCATACGCGCTCCGACCAATAGAAGGCAATGGTTTTAAGCGGGATCATTTGATCGACCATCAATTAGAACTTTGGTATTGAGGCAAATAATTGCATCAATTGTTTCCAACTGTAGATCGAAATTCGCCGCTTTGGTAGCCGATTTGCAGAGGCAAATCGAATTCGTCAACTACGTCGCAACGCTGTCACGATCGATCAACTCGTCGAGCGCCTTGCACGAGGGCGCGCAGACGGTTTGCGACTTGCCCAGCAGCTGCCGGGTCCGCATCTGGGAGCGCACGCGGTGCTTGCCGCACATGAAGCAGGACATGGTCGCGCCGCTGAACGAAGCCGAGGCGCGAAACGGGGAGCCCGGCGCCTTGGCCTTGTAGCGCAGGCCGTCTGCCACGACGGCGGTCTTGACGTCAGCCTTGGCCATGGGTCGCGTCGGGTTCGGCATGGCGCATGGCGCGCGTGATGGCGTCCTTGGCAGCCAGTTCGGCGGCCAGCGAGGCATCCAGCCCGGAGCGGCACAGGCCGGCATGCTGATAGTTGAGGTTTTCGTACACCTCGGCGGCGGCCGGATAGGCGTCCAGCAACTGCCCGAGGCCGGCGCCGGCGTCGACCTCGCGGAACTCGTCCACCAGGTGCATCACGACCGACCGGTACTGCTCGGCACCCACCGGCACAGCGCTGTGCTCGAGCCGCTCGAGGAGCTGGGCCAGCACGTGCGTCACCGCCAGATCGGTCTTGGGCGACGGAGTCTTGGTAGCGTTCATGGCTCGCATCTGGGGCACGGACGCCGGATTACAAGGGTGCGGCGGCCCGCGCATCCCGGAACTTCATCAGGAGGCTGTGCAGCATCTCGGTGGACAGGCCGTGGATCACCAGCCTGTGCCCCGCGCGCAGGGTCGACAGCGGCACCAGCGGGTGCTTGTTGTTCACCAGGATCAGGTGCTCGGGCGCATCCAGCACGGTGGCGGCGTAGATGCCGATGGTTTCGTCGAGCTGAAGCGAATTGGCAGCGCGCCAGAAGTCGTTGTCGGTCAGCATGAGCTGATAGAGCGGCGTGAACAGCTCGATCGCGCTTTGCAGGTCGAGAAAATTGAGCCTGCCGTGCGGCATGTCTTCGATTTGCAAGGCGGGCTCGCGGATCATCGAGAAATCGACCTGCTCTGCCTTGCGCAACTGGAGACCCTGCGCGCGCAGCGCCTGGTTGAGCCGGATCACGAAATTGAAGAGGTTCAGGTCGTGCTGCAGGAACATGTCCTCCTTCAGCGCGTCGATGTCGGCCGGCTCCAGCGGCGCGGTAGCGACCGGCACCGGCGAATTGGCGCCGATGAAGGCCAGCACCTGCGAACCCAGGTGGAAGTGCCGCAGGATCAGCCAATTCGCCTCGGGCGAGACGAAGCGTTGGAGGCCCCACGCCAGCAGGCGGTGCAGCAACCGCGAATGCGCCCACTTGCGCGGCACGAACACCTTGATCACCTGGAACAGCACGATGGCGGCGCGCGCCAGCGGCCGCAAAAACGGCAGCAGGTACTGGCGCGAGGCCGAACTCGAATCGGCGAGCCAGGCCGCCTTCACCTTGTCGGGCAGCGGCGTGCTCTGGTCGAGGTAGAGGGCGAGCCAGGGGCTCGGGTCGCGCAGATCGTGCTGCTGCGCCAGGAAGTCCGGAGTTGTGCTCATGCTTGCATTCGTTCCGTGACGTGCTCGAACTGCATCAGGTAGAGCGCCGCGGTGTGGCGCGCGGTGTCGACGATCTGGCGCGCGGCCCTGCCCTCGCCATCGAGCGCCATCGCCATCTCGACCGCGGCCAGCCAGCGATTGAGGTGATTCTCGTCGTTGTGGCCGTGATACTCGAGGAAGCGGAAGGCCTCGGGCGGCAGCTTCAGCCCGGGCTTGATCAGCGGCAGCAGCGCCGGCACGATGCGCTGCCCGGTGCCTTCGATGATGTAGATCGCGCCCAAAAGCCCGATCGGGTTGCGCGTCGCGGCCAGGCCATGCAGGTAGGCGTTGAGCGCTTCACCGCCCGGGTTGCGTCGCAGGGCATCGATGACTGCGATGCTGCCGCCCGCCTTGCGGTAGTCGTTGAACAGGATCATGAAGTCGTCCTGCTCCTCGCCGGCATGCACGCCGATCAGCGCCGCCAGCGCCTGGTAGGGCTCGGCCAGCGAGGCGGCGCCTTCGCGCATCCACTTGCTGCCCTCGCGCACCTGGGGAATCCAGTTCTCCATCCAGTTCAAGTAGTCGGCGAGCGCGAAGCGGCGCTCGCGGATCTGCCGCACCAGCGGCGTGCGCCAGACGCGCGAACGGTAGTCGTGCCAGATCGCGGCCAGCTCGGTGAGCAGTTCGCCCAGGCCCTCGGGCGCGGCGGCCGGGTCGTGCGGCGGCGCAATGACCTCAGTCGGCGCCTCGGCCGCCGCCTCCGCGCGAACCGGCGCAGGCGCAGCGGCAGCAGCGGCGCCGGCCTCTTCGACCTCGAACAGCATGTACGCCGCCATGAAGCGGCCCGACTCGGGCACGTAGCAGAAGATCTGCTCGCCGGGTTTCAGAGTCTTGGTCTGCAGGAATTCGGCCAGCATGATCATGATCGAGGCCGCGCCGGTGTTGCCGCGCCAGGCCAGATTGCTGTACCAGCGCTCGCGCGGAATGGCGAGGCCGGCCTTGTGCATCAGGCCGTCGACCACGGGAATGAACTTCTCCGATGAGTAGTGGCACAGGAAATGGTCGACCCGCGCCGGGTCGAGCCAGCCCTCGCGCACCAGCCCTGCGTATTCGTGGATGCCGATGTCGAACAGGTGCGGCAGAAGCCGGATGTCCTGCCTGAGCGACAAGGCGCCCGCGGCCTCGGCCTCGCCCCAGGAGCCGAAGTCCAGGTGCCCGCGCGAGCGATCCTCGGTCAAGCCCAGCTGCATGCACACGGGGTAGTCGCCCGAGAAAGCGCGCTGGTGGATCCACTTGAGGCGCAGGCGCAGGCCCGGCGCGCCGGCCAGCGCCGGCGCACCATCGGACAGCAGCAACGCACCGGCACCATCGGACAGCATCCAGCGCAGGAAGTGCGAGTCGAAATCGGTGTCGTATCCGCGCGCCGCGAAGCGCGAGCGCTTGAACAGGCGCGAAGGCATCTCGCTCGCCACCGCCAGCGCCGAGCGATGCGCGCCGAGCTCCACGCCCTGCGCCGCCGACTGGATCGCCGACACGCCGGCAGCACAGATGCCGTGCACCGAGAGCGTTTCCATCGGCGGTGCCGCGAGCTCGCCCTGGATCATGTTGGCGAAGCCCGGCATCAGCGCATCGCCGCCCGAGGAGCCGCTGGCCAGCAGCGACACGCGCGAGATCTCGGCCGCACCTTGCTGCAGGCAGTGGCGGATCGCACCCGACGCGAGCTGCGCGTTGGTGTGCACCGTGCGGCCCTCGGCGTCGATCGCGTAGTAGCGCTCGCGGATGCCGTTCTCGGCCAGGATGCGCCGCTTGATGCGCTCCGACATCCGGTTGAGCGGCGCGATGTAGGCATCCATGCGTTCGTTGGACACGGGCGCGCCGGGCATGAAGTAGCCGGCACTTTCGAGATAGACACGCTGGAAGGAAACGGGCATGGATCAGGACTGTGGATTGGAATTCGGAGACATCAGCGAGCGACTGCGAAAGCGCGGCACGAGCGCACCCAGGACGAACACGCGTCCCATGTACACGAGGAGGCCGCGCTCGTTGAGCGCAGGGTCGACGCGCGCACGGTAGTGCTCGCGGTGCAGCCGTGAAAGCGCCGACCAGTGCACCTTCGAGTTCTCGTGATGCGCCGTGTGCAGGCCAATGTTGAACAGGAGCGGATTGATCAGTCCTTCGAAGTTGCGCGCGTAATCGAGCGAAGCACCTTCCGGGCGCGGCCGGCCGTCCGCATGCGCATGCTGAAGGTAGTTGGTGGCCAGCAGCCAGTGCAGGCCATGCAACTGCGGCAGGATGACAAACAGCACTGCCTTCTGCCAATCGAGCGCCAGCAGCGCGGTCCAGCTGCCGAGCCAAAGCACATACTGCGCCATGCAGTAGCGCCACGCGCCCGGCCAGTGGCGCCGCAGCCGGCCCAGCCAGGCCACGAACACCGGGTAGAGCACGGCCACAGCCTGCAGCGGATGCAGGAGGTAGCCCAGCAGGTGATTGGTGTCGCCACCGAAGCGGTAGGTGCGCGCAGCGTCCTTCGGCCCGTGCCGGTGGCGATGGTGATTGGCCACGTGCGCCGGCCAGAACACGAAGGTCGGATGGCCCTGCAGCAGCGTCAGCCAGCAATCGGTGAAGCGGTTCGCCCGGCGGCCGCGCCACAGACGCAGGTGCGCATGGTTGTGATGGATCACGCTGACCCCGAGCGTGAGGAACAGCATCGCGCCATACGGCAGCCAGTGGAAGCCGTGCACCCATTGCCAGGCCGCCAGCGCAGGCAGTGCGGCAAGGTAGGCCAGGCTCTGCCAGTCGCGCCAATGGCGCAGGCGCGGCAGGCGCGCTGGACGATCAGGCCGCGGCGCCACGGTTTCTCTCTTGCTCGCGATACGCGCGCAGCTGCGGCTCGGCCGCGTCGGCCGCGATGCGTGTGCGAAACAGCCGGTCCATGAAGGTGAACTGGAAGCCGTAGTTGCCGCTGTGGCAGGTGTGGTGCAGATGATGCCGGCGGCTGGCGGCGAACCAGTGGTTGTACGAGACCTTCGGAAAGAAGTCGTAGTTCGAATGCCCGACGTTGTTGAAGAACAGGCTGAACAACGGCACCGAGGCCAGCGCCCAGAAGCTGAAGTCGTGCACCAGCATCGGTGGCAGGATCACGTTGCCCAGCAGCAGCGCCTCGAGCGGATGAAAGCTGTAGGTGGCAAAGGGTGTGGTCACGACCGAGCGATGGTGCGGGCCATGGAAGCGCCGCAGGAGCCGGGTGTGCAGCAGACGGTGGTTGAGCCAGAAATGCACGTCGTTCCAGACCGCCAGAGCGAGGATCTCCAGTGCGACCTGCAGTCCGCTCGGGTTCGCATCGAGCCGCGCCCACCCCAGTTGCAGGAATCCCCATGGGAACACCATGCCGATGCCGAAGACCAGCACCGACACGGCCGACTGCGCGAGCTCCCGGCGCAGCTGTCCAGGCGGCACCGGCCGCGGGTCGAGTTCGCGGCCGATGCCCAGCGCGGGCAATAGCCTGCGCGTCAGCAGCCAGTTGGCGGCACCGAAGAGCAGGTAGATGCTGCCGAAGAAGGCCACGCCCCACAGCATGACCTGCAGGACGGACAAGGATTGGAAGGTGGCGGCCACGCGCGAGGCTACAGGAGCATTTCCGGCACGATCGGCGCGATCAGCCTGTTGTAGAAGCGCTGGAAGAAGGTCGCCTCCGGCTCGGAGGTGAGGACCATCTCCTTCTCGCCGTCGGTGGTGAGCCACTCGACGGCGCCGGTGTCCTTGGCCAGGCGCAGGCGGTAGGAGTTCTGCACCCTGCTGACGTTGATCACGCGCAGCAGCTCGCGCGCGAGCTGCGGACTGTCGATCAGCACCCCCATCTCCGTGTTCTGGGTGGCCGAGCGCGGGTCCAGGTTGGCCGAGCCGATGAGGAGGCGGGTGCGGTCGATGGCCGCGGTCTTGGCGTGCAGGCGTCCCAGCGAAGTGCCGAAGGAGCCGAAGCGCTTGCTCGCGGTGGTGCGTTCGGGGCTCAGCTCATAAAGGTCGGCGCCCGATCTCAGCAGCCGTTGCCGATAGCGCACATAGCCCGTGTGGACCAGCGGCTCGTCGTTGGCGGCCAGCGAGTTGGTCAAGAGCACAACCTTGACCTTGCGCTGGGCCAGGTCCTCGAAGGCCGCCATGCCCTTGTCGCCCGGCACCAGATAGGGCGAGGTCATCTGCACCTCGTTCTTGGCGCCCAGCAGGATGGTCCACATGCGCATCGTGACGCTGGTGGCCAGGGCTTCGTCGGCTGTCATGGTGGTGGGCTTGGTGGGCGGATCCGCCACCGCATTGGCCCAGCCCCACAGCAGGCCCATGCGGCCGCCGTCGAGCTCTTCGGCGATCGGCCCGTAGCCGAGGATGTCGGCGGGCGGCAGCACGATCTTGGGCGGCGGCGCGGCCATGCCGACCCAGGCGTCGAAGTCCTCCACGCCCGGCGTTCGGCCGCCCTCACCGCGCACGATGTCCTCGATCGGCCAGACCTGCTCGCTGTTCCAGTAGGCATCGAAGATGGATTCGAGCTGCGGCAGCACCTTGCCCACCACCACCGCGTCCATGTCGATGAAGTTCTGCGCCTCGCTGAGCACGAAGTACTCGTCGGCGATGTTGCGCCCGCCCACCACCGCCATCACGCCGTCGGCGATGAAGAGCTTGTTGTGCATGCGGTGGTTGAGCCGGTAGATCTCGTGCGGCGAGGCGACGAAACGCGAAAGGAAACCGTCGCGGCCGCAGCAGAAGGGATTGAAGAGCCGCACGTCGACGTTGGGTGTCTGCGAAAGCGCCAGCAGCAGGTACTGGCTCTTGGCCGTGTAGAGGTCGTCCACCAGCACGCGCACCTTGACGCCGCGCGCCGCGGCCTCGCGCAGCGAGCGCATCAACAGCCGGCCGACGGCATCGTTCTCGAGCTGGTAGTACTGCACCACCAGCGAGCGCTCGGCGCGCTGTGCGAGCTGGATGCGTGCATCGAGCGAGTACACGCCGAGCGGCATCAGGCGAAAACCGGAATGTTCGTCCGGCGGCGTGGATGCGGCGACGATCTTGGCCAGCGTGGTCGTCGGATCTGCCGGCGCCGAATGCTCCGCAGGCCGCTCCCTGGCCGGCGGCAGCGAGCCGCAGGCGCCGAGCCCGGCGGCCAGCGCGCACAGCAGCGCGATGCGCAGCAGATGGACCAGTGCGTTCATGATCTTTCCCCTCTTTGTCTGTTATTAATACGGCAGCGCACGCCTGCCGGTTTCACCTCTGCCGCGCAACGCGTCCGGGTTCTAGAATTCGCCATGCCCCCTCCCGGAGTTACATCATGACCCGATGGATTCTCGCGCGTATCGCCGCATCTGCGCTCGCAAGCCTCGCACTTTCTCCAGCCTTCGCCGCTCTCGACATCGGCGACCCGGTGCCCAAGTTCACGGCCACTGCGGCGCTGGGCGGCAAGACCTTCCGCTACTCGCTGGCCGACGCACTGGCCAAAGGGCCGGTGGTGGTTTATTTCTTCCCGGCGGCCGGCACCACGGACTGCAACATCGAGGCGCACGCTTTCGCCGAGGCGATTGGCCAGTTCGAGGCGGTGGGCGCCACGGTGATCGGCGTCTCGGCCGACGACGTCGACACGTTGAAGGACTTCTCGGTCAAACAGTGCCAGAGCAAATTCCCGGTCGCCTCCGACCAGTCCAAGACGGTGATCCAGGGTTTCGATGCGCTGATGCAGACGCGCCCGGATTTCGCCAACCGGCTTTCCTACGTGATCTCGCCGAACGGCACCGTGGCCTACTACTACCAGAACCTCAATCCCGACAAGCACGTGGAGCGCATGCTCAATGCCCTGAAGGCGCTGCCGAAGTCGACCGCCAGCCGCTAGCGGGTGCTCCGGGCGGCGGCCGGCCGCTTTCGCGCACAATTTCGGCCATGCAACTCCATTACATCGGCAACCAAAACATCGCTTCCTCCTCCGGCCGCACCCTGCCGGTGATCGACCCCTCCGACGGCCAGACCTTCGACGAACTGCAGCGCGGCAATGCAGCCGACATCGATGCCGCCGTGCGCGCCGGGCGTCATTGCTTCGATACCCACTGGCACAAGAAGAGCGCGGCCGACCGCGGCCGGCTGCTCTACCTGCTCTCCCAGAGAATCGCCGCGCACGCCGACGAACTGGCGCTCATCGAACAACGCGATTGCGGCAAGCCGGTCAAGCAGGCGCGTGCCGATGCCCTGGCGCTGGTGCGCTACTTCGAGTTCTACGCCGGCGCCTGCGACAAGCTGCACGGCGAGACCATCCCCTATCAGGAGGGCTACAGCGTCTTCACCTGGCGCGAACCGCACGGCGTCACCGGCCACATCATTCCGTGGAACTACCCGATGCAGATCTTCGGCCGCAGCGTCGGCGGCGCGCTGGCCGCAGGCAACGTCTGCGTGGTCAAGCCCTCGGAAGACGCCTGCCTGTCGCTGATCCGCGTCGCGCAACTCGCGGCGGAGGTCGGTTTCCCGCCTGGCGCGATCAACATCGTGACCGGCTACGGCCACGAGGTCGGTGATGCGCTGGCGCGCCACGAGGGCATCGACCACATCAGCTTCACCGGCAGCCCGAAAGTGGGCACGCTGATCCAGCAGGTCGCGGCCGAGCGCCACTGCCCGGTCACGCTCGAGCTCGGCGGCAAGAGCCCGCAGATCATCTTTGCCGACGCCGACCTGGGCGCGGCCATTCCGGTGCTGATCAACGCGATCGTGCAGAACGCCGGCCAGACCTGCTCGGCCGGTTCGCGCGTGCTGATCGAGCGAGAGATCTACGAGCCGCTGCTCGAGCGGCTCGGCCATGCCTTCGAGGCGCTGCGCGTCGGCCCCGCCGCGATGGACCTCGACGTCGGCCCGCTGATCCGCCAGACGCAGCAGCAGCGCGTCTGGGACTTTCTGTCCGATGCCCAGCACGCCGGCATTCCGATGGTGGCGCAGGGCGTGGTGGTCGACGAGGCGCCGGAAACCGGCTTCTACCAGGCGCCGACCCTGCTGCGCGACGTGCCGGTCGGCCACCGCCTGGCGCAAGAAGAAGTCTTCGGTCCGGTGCTGGCCGCGATGGCGTTCAGCGACGAGGACGAGGCCGTGGCGCTCGCCAACGCCACGCAGTTCGGCCTGGTCGCCGGCATCTGGACTGAGAACGGCGCGCGCCAGTTCCGCATGGCCAAGCGCGTGAAGAGCGGCCAGGTGTTCATCAACAACTATGGCGCGGGCGGCGGTGTCGAACTGCCCTTCGGCGGCGTCAAGTCCTCGGGCTATGGCCGCGAGAAGGGCTTCGAAGCGCTCTACGGCTTCACCACGCTGAAGACCGTCGCCGTGCGCCACGGCTGATCATCATCAGCCAAGGGCAGTGTCCAGCAGCATCATCAGCACGAAGCCCACCATCAACCCGCCCGTCGCAAAGGCCTCGTGGCCCTTGCGGTGGGACTCGGGAATGATCTCGTGGCTGATCACGAACAGCATCGCGCCGGCGGCAAAACCCAATCCCCAGGGTAGCAAGGCTGCCGACCCGCTCACGATCGCCGCGCCGAGCACGGCACCCACCGGCTCGACGAGGCCGGACGCCATGCCGAGCCCGACCGCGAAAGGCCGCCGGTAGCCCGCGGCGAGCAGCGCCACCGCAACCACCAGGCCTTCGGGCACGTCCTGGATCGCGATGCCGGTCGCCAGCGCGCTGCCGCGCAGCGCATCCCCGCCTGCGAAGCCGACGCCGATCGCCAGGCCTTCGGGCAGGTTGTGCAGCGCAATTGCGAACACGAACAACCAGGTGCGGCGGAGCACGCGTGCGTTGTGCCCCTCCACGCCCTTGATGAAATGCTCGTGCGGCAGCACGCGGTCCAGCACCAGCAGCGCGAGCGCGCCGAGCAGGATCGCGCCGCCGACGATGCCGCCGGCACCCCACGCATCCGCACCCGCGGCGCGCGCGGCGGCAATGCCGGGGATGATCAACGAGAAGGCGCTGGCCGCGAGCATCACGCCAGCGCCGAAACCGAACAGCGTGTCCTGCGCGCGATCCGACAGACGCTGCGAAAACAGGATGGGCAAGGTGCCCAGCGCGGTCGCGAGCGCGGCCACCGAGCCGCCGGTCAAGGCCTGCAGCACCACCGGGCGACTGGCCACGAACTGCCAGAACTGCGCACCCAGCACCAGCACGCCGGCCAGCACGATCGAGATTCCGACCAACTGCCGCAGCGGCAGCACGGGGCGCTTGGCGGCGCTGGCAAGGGATGAGCTGTTGTGCATGAGCAAATGATAATAATTCTCATCTGGTTCATGCTTCAGGAATTTCAATCCCGGCGATAGAGCGCCGCCGGCGAGGAGGTGCCTACACTTGCGCGTTCCTATTTCCCCGGAGACATACCGAATGCGCGTCAAGGACAAATCCATCATCGTGACCGGCGCCGGCGGCGGCATCGGCGAAGGCATCGCAAAGCGGCTGGCGGCCGAAGGCGCGCAGGTCGTCGTCAACGACATCAATGCCGCACTCGGCGAACAGGTGGTCGAAGCCATCCTGCGCGCCGGCGGCCGGGCCTCTTTCTTCGCCGCCGACGTCACCAAGTCGGCCGAAGTCAAGGCGCTGGTCGAGGCCGCGGTCCAGCGCCACGGCAAGCTCGACGTGATGGTCAACAACGCTGGCTGGACGCACCGCAACCGCCCGGCGCTCGAAGTGAGCGAGGACGAGTTCGACCGCTGCTACGCGGTCAATGTAAAGAGCATCTACCTGTCGACCGTGCATGCCGTGCCGGCGTTACGCGCCAACGGCGGCGGCTCCTTCATCAACATCGCCTCCACCGCCGGCGTGCGGCCGCGTCCGGGCCTCACCTGGTACAACGGCTCGAAAGGCGCGGTCATCACCACCAGCAAGTCGCTCGCCGCCGAATTCGGCCCCGACAACATCCGCGTGAACTGCATCAACCCGGTGTTCAACCCCGACACCGGCCTGGCCGCCGAGTTCGCCGGCGGGCCGATCACCGAGGAGCGCAAGGCCAAGTTCCGCGCCACCATCCCGCTCGGCCGCTTCTCGACCGCGCTCGACGTGGCCAATGCGGCGCTCTACCTGGCCAGCGACGAGGCGTCCTTCATCAGCGGCGTCTGCATCGAGGTCGACGGCGCGCGCTGCGTCTAGGGAAAAGGCGGCGCAGACCGCCCGAACGAATCCCATCCACAACGAGGAGACAAGAATGATGAAGCCATTCAAGCGCTGCCTGCGCCACATCGCGGCCGGCCTCTTCTTCGCGGGGCCGCTGCTGGCCGCCGCGCAATCGCTGCCGACCACCAGCCCCGAGCGCGTCGGGCTCTCCAGCGAGCGCCTGCAGATGCTCACCGACGTGCTCAAAGCAGACGTGGCGGCCAACAAGATTCCCGGCGCCGTATTGCTGGTGGCGCGGGGCGGCAAGGTCGCCTGGTTCGAGCCCATCGGCCGGCTCGACCCGGCCGCCGGCACCCCGATGCCGCGCGACGGCATCTTCCGCATCTACTCGATGAGCAAGCCCATCACGACGGTCGCCGCGATGATGCTGGTCGAAGACGGGCGCATGAAGCTCGACGACCCGGTCGCGATGTACCTGCCCGAGTTCGCCAACATGACGGTCGGCGTCGAGAAGCCGGGCAGCGACGGCAAGCCGGTGCTCGAGACCGTGCCGGCACGCCGGCCGATCACGGTGTACGACCTGATGCGCCACACCTCGGGCCTGACCTACGGCTTCTTCGGGCCCGGGCTGGTCAAGCAGGCCTACAACGCGGCCAACCTGCATGCCGGCGATCCGAGCAATGCGGAGTTCTCGCAGCGTCTGGCCAAGCTGCCGCTGGCCTATCAGCCCGGCACCACCTGGGACTACAGCTACTCGACCGACATCCTGGGCCGCGTGGTCGAGGTGGTGTCGGGCCAGACGCTCTACCAGTTCGAAAAAGCCCGCCTGCTCGATCCGCTCGGCATGAAGGACACCAGCTTCTACGTGAGCGATGCGCCGCGCCAGCAGCGCATCGCGGAACCGTTGGCGAGCGACCGCAGCTTCGGCGTCGGCGCCGAGTTCAGCGACCCGCGCGTCGTGCAGAAGGCCGAATCGGGCGGCGGCGGCATGGTGTCGACAGCAGCCGACTACGCGCGCTTCCTGCAGATGCTGCTGAACGGCGGCACGCTCGACGGCAAGCGCTATCTGGGCCCGCGCACGCTGGGCCTCATGGTGTCGGACCATGCCAACGGCGGCGCCGGCATCGCGCCCGGGCCGCTCTACCTGCCGGGTTCGGGCTACGGCTTCGGCCTGGGCTTCGCGGTGCGCCGCAGCGACGGCGAAGCACCCTACCCGGCCGCCGCCGGCGAGTTCAACTGGGGCGGCGCCGGCGGCACCTACATGTGGGTGGACCCCGAGAACCAGATGTTCGTGGTGCTCATGCTGCAATCGCCCAAGCACCGGGTGCACTACCGCAGCCTGCTGCGCAACATGATCTACGCCGCCGTGGTCAAGTAGCCTTGAAAAGGCGTCCGGCCGGGCTATGCGTTAAATTGCCCTTCCCATGAAGAACCACGTCGTCCACGTCTCCGAGATCGGCCGCGCCCGCCGCGTGGCGGCACCGGAGCGCGCCGTGCCGGCCACCGGCGTGCTGCTCGACCGCCTTTCGCGCCCGCTCACCGACCTGCGCATCAGCGTCACCGACCGCTGCAACTTCCGCTGCAGCTACTGCATGCCGAAGGAAGTGTTCGACAAGGACTACCAGTACCTGCCCCACAGCGCCCTCCTGAGCTTCGAGGAGATCACGCGGCTGGCCCGCATCTTCGCGACGCATGGCGTGCACAAGATCCGGCTCACCGGCGGCGAGCCGCTGCTGCGCAAGAACCTGGAGGTGCTGGTCGAGCAACTGGCCGCCATTCGCACCCCGCAGGGCGCGCCGCTGGACCTCACGCTGACCACCAACGGCTCGCTGCTGGCGCGCAAGGCCGAAGCGCTGAAAGCCGCCGGCCTCAATCGCGTGACCGTGAGCCTCGACGGCCTCGACGACGCGGTGTTCCGCAGCATGAACGACGTCGACTTTCCGGTGGCCCAGGTGCTCGCGGGCATCGATGCGGCCCACGCCGCGGGCCTCGGCCCGATCAAGGTCAACATGGTCGTCAAGCGCGGCACCAACGAGCAGGAGATCCTGCCGATGGCGCGCCGCTTCCGCGGCACCGGCGTGGTGCTGCGCTTCATCGAATACATGGACGTCGGCGCCACCAACGGCTGGCGCATGGACGAGGTGCTGCCCTCGGCCGAGGTGGTGGCGCGCATTGCCGAGGAATTCCCGCTCGCGCCGCTCGAAGCCAGCGCGCCCGGCGAAACCGCGCAGCGCTGGGCCTACCGCGACGGCGGCGGCGAGATCGGCGTGATCAGCAGCGTGACCCAGGCCTTCTGCCACGACTGCAGCCGCGCGCGCCTGTCGACCGAAGGCAAGCTCTACCTGTGCCTGTTCGCCAGCAGCGGGCACGACCTGCGCCCGCTCCTGCGCGGCGATGCCGACGATGCGCAAATCGCCTCCGCCATCGGCCACATCTGGCAAGGGCGCACCGACCGCTACTCCGAACTGCGCGCATTGCGCGGGCCCGACACCGATGCGGCCGCGCCGCGCCGCGTCGAGATGAGCTACATCGGCGGATGAGCGCGCCCACCGCCATTGCCGCCAGCGAGATCACCGGCCTCGTGCTCGCCGGCGGGCGCGGCTCGCGCATGGGCGGCGTCGACAAGGGCCTGCAGAACTTCAACGGCACGCCGCTCGCGATGCATGCGCTGATGCGCCTCGGCATGCAGGTCGGCGAGTTGATGATCAATGCCAACCGCAACCTGTCGGCCTACGAATCCTTCGGCGCACCGGTCTGGCCCGACGGCCTGGCCGACTACGCCGGGCCGCTGGCCGGCTTCCTGACCGGGCTGGAACGCTGCGAAACGCCCTATCTGCTGACCGTGCCCTGCGACACACCGCTGTTTCCGCTCGACCTGGCGAGCCGATTGGGCGAGGCCTTGCTGGCCGACCAGGCCGAGATCGCCATGGTGAGCGCGCCCGAAATGGCCGCCGAGTCCGATGGTGCATCGGCGCTGCGCCCGCAGCCCGTGTTCTGCCTGCTGCGCGCCACGCTGCTCGAAAGCCTGGTGCGCTTCACCCAGGACGGCGGCCGCAAGATCGACAAGTGGACCGCGCAGCACCGAACGGTGCTGGTGCCCTTCGACCGGCCCGGCGACGCGCCCGACGCGTTCTTCAACGCCAACACCTTGACCGAGCTGCACGCGCTCGAAAACCGATGAGCCGCATCGCCGAGATCGCCGCTGCCCTGGCCGGCTACGACCCGAAAGCCCTGGGCGTCGATGCGGTGCAGGCCTTCCTGGCTCGCCTCGCCGAACCGGCCGTCGTCACGCAGAGCGAGCGCATCGCACTGCGCGACGCGCTCGGCCGGGTGCTGGCCGAGGACATCATCTCGCCCGTCAGCGTGCCGCCGCACGACAACTCGGCGATGGACGGCTTCGCCTTCGACGGCGCGCTGCTCCATGCCGACGCATCGAGCGATGCCTCGGTGAAGCTGCGCGTGGTCGGCACGGCGCTGGCCGGCGCCGCCTGGCGCGGCACGCTCGGCCTGGGCGACGCCGTCAAGATCATGACCGGCGCCATGATGCCCGCGGGCCTCGACACCGTGATCCCGCAGGAGTTCTGTTTCGTCGAGGGCGACCAGGTCCGCTTCCCGGCCAAGGTGCTGCGCCGCGGCGACAACCGCCGCCTGGCCGGCGAGGATCTGATGCAGGGCCAGGCCGCATTGCAACGCGGCGAGCGCCTCTCGCCCGCTGCGCTCGGCATGGTCGCCAGCCTCGGATTGCCGATGGTGCCGGTGCTGCGGCGCCTGCGCGTGGCCTACTTCTCCACCGGCGACGAGATCCTGAGCTTGGGCGAGCTGCCGCGCGAAGGCGCGGTCTACGACAGCAACCGCTACACCGTGTTCGGCCTGCTCACGCGGCTGGGTTGCGAAGTGATCGACCTGGGCCTGGTGCGCGACGATCCCGCGGCGCTGGCCGACACGCTGCGCCGCGCCGCGCGCGAGGCCGACGCGATCATCACCAGCGGCGGCGTCAGCGTCGGCGAGGCCGACCACACGCGCGCCGTGATGCAGCAGCTGGGCGACATGGCCTTCTGGCGCGTCGCGATGCGGCCCGGCCGGCCGATGGCGGTGGGTCTGATCCCCAAGCAAGGCGAAGCCGAGGGCACGGCCGTGCTGTTCGGCCTACCGGGCAATCCGGTTGCCGTGATGGTCACCTTCCTCGCCTTCGTGCGTCCGGCCCTGCTGCGGATGATGGGCTGCCACGCTGCGGGCTGCGCGCCGCCGCCCATGCTGCGCGCCAGGAGCGTGGCCGCGATCCGCAAGAAACCGGGCCGCACCGAGTACCAGCGCGGCCGGGTGGAGGCGGTGCCGGGATCGCTGCCCGAGGTCCGCATCGCCGGCAACCAGGGCTCGGGCGTGCTCAGCTCGATGGTCGAAGCCAACGGCCTGGTGGTGCTGCACCATGAGCAAGGCAGCGTGGCCGCGGGCGACGCGGTCGACGTGATGATGTTCGACGGCGTGGGCTAGTCCGCGCGGGAGATGCGCATGCTCGCAGCGCGAATCGAATTGATGCAGCAGATGCCGATCTTCGGCGCCATCGGCGCGGACGCCATCGAATTCCTGCTGGAGCCCGCGCCCGTGATCCGGGTCGCCGCCGGCGACTTCTTCTGCCGCGAGGGCGATCTGGCCGACGGCATGTACGTGCTCGAAAGCGGCCGCGTGACGATCTCGAAAAGCTGGCAGGGCCGTCAGCTGCTGCTGCGCCGCCTCGGCCAGGGCGACTGCTTCGGCGAGATGGCGCTCCTCGATCTGTTCCCTCGCAGCGCCTCGGTGCGCGCCGACGAGGACTGCAGCGCGATCCGGATCACGTCGGACAATCTGCTGCGCCTGTTCGAGCACGATGCGGAGCAATTCGCGTTGATCCAGATGAACATCGGCCGCGAGCTCAGCCGTCGCCTGCGCATCACCGACGAGCTGCTGTTCCGGGCGCGGATGGGCGAAGCACTGGACGAGCCCGAGCGCATCAACACCCTGCCCGGCCCTCTCTAGATCCGCCCCAGTGCCCGCTCCACGCCCTTGTTGGCCAGCATGTCGGCGCGCTCGTTGCCCGGGTCGCCCGAGTGCCCCTTGACCCAGCGCCACTCGATCTGGTGGCCGCCCTCCGCCACCAGCTTGTCCAACTCCTGCCAGAGTTCGACGTTCTTCACCGGCTGGTTGGTCGAGGTGCGCCAGCCCTTGGCCTTCCAGCCGCGGATCCATTCGGTGATGCCCATGCGCACATACTGGCTGTCGAGGTAGAGCACGACCTTGCAGGGGCGCTTGAGCGCGCGCAGGCCTTCGATCACGGCCTTGAGTTCCATGCGGTTGTTGGTGGTGTTGAGCTCGCCGCCGAAGAGTTCCTTCTCGGTAGCACCCGACTTGAGCCATGCGCCCCAGCCGCCGGGACCGGGATTGCCCTTGCAGGCGCCGTCGGTGTAGATCTGTACTTCGTTCAAAAAAAGACTTCCTCGTTGTGATCGGTGACTGCGTCGCGATGCACCTTGCCCGCGATCGGCACCGGCGCGCTGGCGCGCTGGGCCGCGCGCCGCCAGTCGGCGCTCAAGACCCGCATGCCGCGCACCCGCTTGACCGCGACCAGAAAATAGACCGCGCCGAAGATCGGCCACCAGCGCTCGCCGGCCGTGTCGAACCAGCGGCAGCGCTCCAGCCAGGCCTCGCTGCGCACCGCCGGGCGGTAGATGCCGAAGTTGCCCGACTCGACCTCGAAGCTCAGCAAGCGCAGCCAGTCGCGCATGCGCCGATAGCCGATGAAGTCGCCGGACTCGGGCAGGAACAGCTCGCCGAAGCCGAGGCGCCGGTAAAGATGCGCGCGGCGCTGCCGCATGCCCCAGAGGCTGGCCGGATTGAGACCGCAGATGACGACGCGGCCTTCGGGCACCAGCACGCGCTCGACCTCGCGCAGCGTCGCATGAGGATCGTGGCTGAGTTCGAGCGCATGCGGCAACACGACCAGATCGAGGCTGTTGGCCGAAAAAGGCAGCGCCGTGAAGTCGGTGACCAGCGCGCTCTGCGCCGCCAGCGCGGGATCGTCCAGCGCCAGCCAGCGATGCGGCATGCGGTTGGCGCGCAGCCCGGCGACCTCGGCCAGCCCCAGCTGCAGCGCGTGGTAGCCGAACACATCGGCCACGGCCTGGTCGAACTGGGCCTGCTCCCAGGCCAGCAGGTAGCGGCCGGGGGCGGTCGCGAACCAATCATGCAAACCTATAATTTGACCGCTCATGACCCTCGTTCCGCTGCCCGCCTTCGCCGACAACTACATCTGGATGCTGCAGGACGGTCGCAACGCGATCGTGGTGGACCCGGGGGATGCCGCGCCGGTGTTCGAAGCACTGGCGCGCGGCAATCTGCAGCTGGCCGCGATTCTAGTCACGCACCACCACCCCGATCACACCGGCGGCGTCGCAGCGCTGCACGCGGCCACCGGCGCGCAGGTCTTCGGTCCGGCGCGCGAGACGATTCCCGAGCCCTTCACGCGACTCTCGCAAGGCGACGGTGCCGAGGTGCTGTGCCTTCGCTTCGAAGTGATCGACATCCCGGGCCACACCGCCGGCCACATCGCCTTCTTCCTGCCGGCCGATGCGCACAACGCAGTCGCCGGCGAGCTCGCGCCCTTGCTCTTCTGCGGCGACACGCTGTTCTCCGCCGGCTGCGGCCGCCTGTTCGAAGGCACGGCCGCGCAGATGCTGGCCTCGCTCGACGCGCTGGCCGCGCTGCCCGGCAACACCCGCGTGTGCTGCGGCCACGAATACACACTTGCTAACCTTCGATTCGCGCAGACCGTGGAACCCGGCAACGCCGATCTGACTCAGTACACCGCGCATTGCGAGGCATTGCGCGCACGCGGTGAACCGACGCTGCCCTCGCAGCTCGCCACCGAGCGCCTGGTCAATCCCTTTCTTCGCAGCCGCGAAGCCACTGTCCTCCGAGCGGTCCACGCTCATGCCGGCCTCTCCGCGCAAGCCGCGGAAGCCGACGTGTTCGCCGCACTGCGCCAATGGAAAAACGACTTCCGATGAAATTTATCGTTGCTGCCTGCCTCGCAGGCTCCCTGTTTCTCGCAGGCTGCGCGAGCACCACCGGCACGAGTTCCTCCTCTTCCGCTTCCCCTGCCTCGCCCACTGCTTCCAGCGCCCCCGCGGCGGCGCCGGTTTATCCCGGCGGACCGCTCACGCCCATCACCTCGGGCGACACCAAGTCGCGCTCCGTCGTCACGCTCTCGCCGCCGGCCGACATGTGGGAACGTATCCGCCGCGGCTTCAAGATGCCGGACCTGCAGGGTGACCTGGTCACGGACCGCGAGCAGTGGTATGCGACCCGGCCCGACTACATGCAGCGCATGACCGAGCGCTCGAGCCGCTACATCTTCCACATCGTCGAAGAGCTGGAACGCCGCGACATGCCGACCGAGCTCGCGCTGCTGCCCTACATCGAAAGCGCCTTCAACCCGCAAGCGATCTCCAGCGCCAAGGCTGCAGGCATGTGGCAGTTCATGCCCGCCACCGGCACCGACTTCGACCTGAAGCAGAACATCTTCCGCGACGACCGGCGCGACGTGCTCGCCTCCACCCGTGCGGCGCTCGACTACCTGCAGAAGCTCTACGGCATGTTCGGCGACTGGCATCTGGCGCTCGCGGCCTACAACTGGGGCGAAGGCAGCGTCGGCCGCGCCATCGCCAAGAACAAGCGCGCCGGCCTGCCCACCGGCTACACCGACCTGTCGATGCCGGCCGAGACCCGGCTCTACGTGCCGAAGCTGCAGGCGGTCAAGAACATCGTCGCCAACCCGGAGCGCTTCAACGCCGACCTGCCGCTGATCGCCAACCACCCTTACTTCCAGACCGTCACGCTCAAGCGCGACCTCGATGTGGCCCTGGCGGCCAAGCTCGCCGACGTGAAGATCGAGGACTTCCGCGCGCTCAACCCCTCCGCGCACAAGCCGTTGCTGCTGGCCGCCGGCACGCCGGAGATCCTGCTGCCCTGGGACAACGCCGCCGTGTTCCAGCGCAACTTCGAGGCCTACACCCAGGGGCAGTACGCGAGCTGGACCGCCTGGACCGTGCCCTCGACGATGACGGTGGCCGATGCCGCCCAGCGCGCCGGCATGAGCGAGTCCGACCTGCGCGCGATCAACAGCGTGCCGCCGCGCATGCTCATCAAGGCCGGCTCGACGCTGATCGTGCCGCGCGGCGCGCGCGTCCAGGAAGACGTCAATGCAGCGGTGGCCGACACCGGCCACCTGAGCTTCCAGCCCGAGATCGTCACGCGCCGCACGCTCGTGAAGGCCGGACGCAGCGACAGCGTCGCAAGCATCGCGCGCCGCTACCGCCTCAGCCCGGCCAGCGTCGCCGAATGGAACGACGTGAAGACCAGCCACGCCTTCCAGCGCGGCGTCCAGGTCGTGGTCTACCTGCCGGTGAAGGCCGCGGCCGCCGAACGCGTGGGCCGGGGCGCCCGCTCCAGCACGGTGATCGTGACCAGCAAACGCGGCGGCGGCGTGGTCAAGACCAGTGCCGGCAAGGCCGCGCCCGCGGCGAAGACGGCTTCTTCGCCCAAGATCGTGCGCGAGAAGCGCGGCGGCGCGCCTTCGAAGAAGAAGCGCTGAGTCAGAGCTTCTCGGTCTCGCCGCTGCGCGGCTGCCATTTCATGAGGCGCGTTTCGATGATGCCGACGATACCGTCGAGCGCCAGCGCGAACGCCGTCAACACCACGATGCCGGCGAAGACGGTGTTGACGTCGAAAGTGCCTTCGGCCTGCAGGATCAGGTAGCCGACGCCGCGCGCCGAACCCAGGTACTCGCCCACCACCGCACCGACGAAAGCCAGCCCCACCGAGGTGTGCAGGCTTGAGAACACCCAGCTGGTCGCGCTCGGCAGGTACACCGTGCGCAGCAGCTGCCGCTGGTTGGCGCCCAGCATGCGCGCGTTGGCCAGCACCACCGGGCTCACTTCGCGCACGCCCTGGTAGACGTTGAAGAACACGATGAAGAACACCAGCGTGACCGCGAGCGCCACCTTGCTCCAGATGCCCAGGCCGAACCACAGCGCGAAGATCGGCGCCAGGATCACGCGCGGCATCGAGTTCGCGGCCTTGATGTAGGGGTCGAGGATCAGGCTTGCGGTCGGCGCCAGCGCCAGCCAGAGCCCGCAGGCCAGCCCCAGCAGCGTGCCGATACCGAAGGCCAGCACGGTCTCGAGCAGCGTGGTGCCGAGGTGCCGGTAGATGTCGGCATTGCCCGGCAGCCCGTCGGGAAACAGCAGGTTCGGCGGCACGGCGAAAGGCAGGAACCAGCTCCACACCCGGCCCGCGACCTTGATCGGTTCGCCGAGGAAGAAAGCGAACTGCTGGTCGCGCGAGAGCAGGTGCCATAGCAGCAGCAGCACGATCAGCAGCGCCATCTGCCAGAAGCGCGCATTGCCTTCATGGGGCCTGAAACTCATTCAGGCCGCCTTCCTCAGTTGCTGCGCATAGCCCTTGAGCACCTCGTGGCGCAGCACGTTCCAGATCTGCGTGTGCAGTTCGACGAAGCGCGGATGGGTGCGCACCTCGGCCACGTCGCGCGGGCGCGGAAGGTCGATCGCGAACTCGCCGATCGGGTGCGTGGCCGGCCCGGCCGAGAGCACCACCACGCGGTCGCTCATCGCGATCGCTTCATCGAGGTCGTGGGTGATGAAGAGCACCGCTTTTCGTCCTTGTGGGCCCCCGGGCGCTTCGCGCCCACCCCCCGAGGGGGTGAGCACCGGCCTTGGGGTGGCCCGGCGCCCGGCGCTCGGGGCGGCCCAGAGCTCGAGCACCTCGTTCTCCATCAGCTGCCGCGTCTGGACGTCGAGCGCGCTGAAGGGTTCGTCCATCAGGATGATGTCCGGGTCCAGCGCCAGCACCTGCGCGAGCGCCGTGCGCTTGCGCATGCCGCCGGAGAGCTGGTGCGGATAGAGATCGCCGAAGCCGGTGAGGCCGACCCGAGTGAGCCATTGCTCGGCCTGCGCCCTCGCCTCCGCATCCGGCACGCCGCGGTACTGCAGGCCCACCATCACGTTGGCGAGCGTGCTGCGCCACGGCATGAGCGCCTCGGTCTGGAACATGTAGCCGGCCCGCGCATTGATGCCCGCGAGCGGCTGGCCGAACACCTTGATCGTGCCCGAGGACGGTTCGAGCAGGCCCGCACCGACGTTGAGCAAGGTCGACTTGCCGCAACCCGTGGGACCGACCACCGAGACGAACTCGCCCTCACGGACGCGCAGCGTCGTGCCGGCGACAGCGGTGTAGCGCTGGCCGTGCTCGTCCTTCGAGCGGAAGGTGCAGCTGATGTCGAGGAGTTCGAGCGCGTAGCTGGACATGGGGTGGAAACAAAAAAACCCGGCCGAAGCCGGGTTGCAGAACGTTCGGGTCAGGCTTTGAACCTGTCCTTCGCGCGCCGCGCAAAATCGTTGGTGTATGTCTTCGCGAGGTCGATCTTGTCGGCCTTCACGGTCGGGTCGAAGCTTGCGATGGCACCGAGCGCGGTCTTCGGCCCCTCGGCCGGTATCAGTCCGTCTATGGCGATGGCCTCGCGCACCTTGTCGAACGACGCCAAGTACAGCGCGCGATCGCCGAGCAGGTAGGTTTCGGGCACGGTCTTGATGATGTCGCCCGGCCCCGCGGTCTGCAGCCACTTGAGCCCGTGCACGATGGCATTGGCGAGCGCCTGGCAGGTGTTGGGATGCTTCTGGATGAATTCCGTCGGCGCATAGAGGCAGCCGGCCGGCATCGGGCCGCCGAAGACCTCCTGCGTTCCCTTCAGCGTGCGCGTGTCGCTGATGATCTTCACGTCGCCCTTCTGTTCGAGCATCGTCATCACCGGGTCGGTGTTGCTGATGGCGTCGATCTGGCCGGAGCGCAGCGCCGTCAGCGCGCCGGCCGCGACGCCCACGCCGATGAAGCTCACGTCGCTGGCCTTCAGACCGCCGCGCGACAGCACGAGGTTGGCCACCATGTTGGTGGACGAGCCAGGCGCCGAGACACCGATCTTCTTGCCCTTGAGGTCGGCGATGGTCATGTAGTTCGCCATGTTCTTGGTCGACACGCCGATCGCGATCTGCGGCGCGCGGCCCTGCAGCACGAAGGACTGGAAGAACTGGTTCTTCGCCTGCAGGTTGATGGTGTGTTCGTAGGCACCCGAGCACACATCGGCCGAGCCGCCCACCACCGCCTGCAGCGCACGCGCGCCGCCGGCGAAGTCGGAGATCTCGACATCGAGGCCTTCGGCCTTGAAGTAGCCGAGCTGTTCGGAGATGGTGAGCGGGAGGTAGTAGAAGGCGGCCTTGCCGCCGACGGCGATGGAGATCTTCGACTTTTCCAGCTTGGCCTGCGCGTGGACCAGCGGCGTCGCGATGGAGGCAGCACCCAGAGTGGCGGCGGCGGTGAAAGTACGGCGATTGAGCATGAAGTGAACCCGCGGCCTTTTGGTTTCTTTCGGAATCGAATCGAGCTTAGGGGCGCCCCCCAGCGCCTGCATCGGGAACATCCCCGTGCGGGTTTTCACGTAAACACGAAGCCGCTAGCGGCCGGCGAACACGATCGCGATGTTGGCCAGAAACGCGAGTGCCCAGACCGCACTGCGCGCCGTACCGATGCCTGCGATGTAGAGCGCGATATAGGCAATGCGCAGCATCACATAGGCGATAGCCAGCAGGTCCAACTGCGCCTGCGCCGCACCGAGTTGATGGGCGATGATCACCGCGCCGATGAAAAAGGGAAGGCCCTCGAAGCTGTTGGACTGCGCGCCCATGGCGCGCGCGCGCCAGCCGCTCTGGCGCGCGGCCCATTCGCGCGGCGTCTCGTTGTCGCGCCGCCTGAAGCTCCCGATCTTGGCGATGTAGGCCGCGGCATAGGGCAAGGCCACCGCGACCAGCAAGCACCAGTACGCCAGCGTCAACGAGGGTGGGTTCATCTCCTGTCGACCAGCGCGTGGGCGATGGTGCCGAGGTCGACGTACTCGAGTTCGCTGCCGGCCGGCACGCCGCGCGCGAGCCTCGTCACCGTCAGGCCGCGTTGCCTGAGCTCTTCGCCGATCACGTGCGCCGTGGCCTCGCCCTCGGCGGTGAAGTTGGTGGCGAGGATCACCTCGCTCACCGTGCCGTCGAGCGCGCGCTCGAACAGCCGCGCCAGGCCGATGTCCTTCGGCCCGATACCGTCGAGCGGACTGAGCTTGCCCATCAGCACGAAGTAATAGCCGCGAAACGCGCCCGTGCGCTCGAGTGCGGCCTGGTCGGCCGGCGTCTCCACCACGCACAGCTTGCTGGCATCGCGGCGCGAGTCGAGGCACACGCTGCAGACCGGCGCCTCGGTGAAGGTGTTGCAGCGTTCGCAATGACGCACATGGGTGGCCGCCTGCTGCAGGGCGCGCGCGAGCAGTTGCGTGCCCTCGCGGTCGTGCTGCAGCATGTGAAAGGCCATGCGCGAGGCCGACTTGGCGCCGACGCCGGGCAGGCGGCGCAACGCTTCGACCAGCGCCTCGAGCGAACTGGAATCGGCCATTCAGTCCTAGAAGGGCAGCTTCATGCCGGGGGGCAGGCCCGGCATGCCGGCCGTTAGCTTGCCCATCTTCTGCTCGCTGGTCTCCTCGGCCTTGCGGACCGCGGCATTGAAGGCCGCGGCCACCAGGTCTTCGAGCATGTCCTTGTCGTCGGCCAGCAGGCTCGGGTCGATGGTGATGCGCTTGACGTCGTGCTTGCAGGTCATCACGACCTTCACCAGCCCTGCGCCCGATTCGCCCTCGACCTCGATGGTGGCCAGTTCTTCCTGCGCCTTCTTGAGGTTGTCCTGCATTGCCTGCGCCTGCTTCATGAGGCCGGCCAGTTGTCCTTTGTTGAACATTGTTGGTCCTGTCGAAAGTTGGATGAAAAAAAGAAAGCTTCAGGCGGGCTTGAGCGTACCCGGGACGATTCTCGCGTCCCAGTCGCGCATCATCGACTGAATCTCGGGGTCGTTGCGGATCGCTTCCTCGGCCACGCGCTGGCGCTCGTCGGCCGCCTGCTTGTTGCGGCGTGCGGGGCTGTCGACCACAGCGCCGATCTCGATCGCGATTTTCACGCTGTGACCCAGCGCCGCGAGCGCAGCCTGCAGCTTCTCCCGGCTGCTCGTTTGGTTGAGCGATTCGCGCTCGACGCGCAGCAGCCACTGGTCGACATCGCGCGCCACCAGCTGCGACTGCAGCGCGAGTTCGCGCGCAAGCGCGGTGATCGCCTCGGCCGCGACCATCTGCGTCACGGTCGCATGCCAGAAGTCGCCCTCCTCGCTGGGCACGATCGGCGCCGATTCGCTTTCGCGCGGTGCTTCGCGTGCGCCGGGCGGCGGCTGCACCCGCACCTGCATGGCCATGACCTTCGCCGCAGGTGCCGGATCGGCAGCGGCCGCCGGCCTGGAGGCAGCCGTTGCAGAGAGCGAGGGTTCGTCCCGCACCGGCAGCCGCTGGCCGGGCGGCGCGACAGGGCCGGCAGTCGCCACGACCGCAGCCACCGCAGGGCGTACCGCCTCGACGGGCGGCGCGCGAGGCGCGGGCGCCGCGGCGCGCGGCGCTTCATTCAGAGTTTTTTTTTCCGCGCCGGCCGCGCCGGTGGGCTTGAAGGCCAGGAGCCGCAGCAACACCATCGTGAGCGCTGCGTACTCATCGGGCGCCAGGCCCAGTTCGCCGCGGCCGTGCAGGCAGAGGCTGTAGAGCAGCTGCGTTTCGTCGGCGGGCATCAATGCCGCCAGGCGCGCGGTCTCGGCCGCGTCGGGATCCGTCGCATCGTTGCTTTCTGCGCGCGAAGGCACGGCCTGCAGCACGGCCATGGCCTGCAGCACGGCGGTCATTTCTTCGAGCGTGGACGCGGCCGACATGCCGTCGCGGCGCAGCGCCTCGGCGGTGTCGACCACCGTCTTGCCGTCGCCCTGCGCCAGCGCCTCGATCAGGCGGAACACGTGGCCGCGGTCGACGCTGCCAAGCATCTGGCGCACGCCGGTCTCCAGCAGTTCGCCGTTGCCGAAAGCGATGGCCTGATCGGTCAGCGAAAGCGCGTCGCGCATCGAGCCGCGGGCGGCGCGCGCGATCAGGCGCAGCGCATGCGGTTCGGCCGGCACGGTCTCGGTCTGCAGCACGCGCGTGAGATGCTCGAACACGGTTTCGGGCGCCATCGGCCGCAGGTTGAACTGCAGGCAGCGCGACAGCACGGTGACCGGCACCTTCTGCGGGTCGGTGGTGGCCAGCACGAACTTGAGGTATTCCGGCGGCTCTTCCAGCGTTTTCAGCATCGCGTTGAACGCATGGCCGGTGAGCATGTGCACCTCGTCGATCATGAAGACCTTGAAGCGTCCCTGCACCGGCTTGTAGACCGCCTGCTCCAGCAGGGCCTGGACCTCGTCGACGCCCCGGTTCGAGGCCGCGTCGAGCTCGGTGTAGTCGACGAAGCGGCCGGTGTCGATGTCCTTGCAGGCCTGGCATACGCCGCAGGGCGTGGCGGTGATGCCACCCTGCCCGTCCGGGCCCTGGCAGTTGAGCGATTTGGCCAGGATGCGCGAAACGGTGGTCTTGCCGACGCCGCGAGTGCCGGTGAACAAATAGGCGTGGTGCAGCCGCTGCGAGGTCAGCGCGTTTTCGAGCGCCTGAACGACATGTTCCTGGCCCACCATCTCGCTGAAAGTCTTGGGGCGGTGTTTGCGAGCGAGCACGAGATAGGCCATCGACGCATTTTAGGGGCCCCACCGGAGGCCAACGCCCGACCAGGCATAGGCCTTTTTACTTATAGATTTTCGCGGTTCCGCGCATAGCATGAAACGGCCCTTCGAGGAGACCGACATGCACACTGCGACCCACAAGGCCGCGCGCACTGCCGCGGCCAGGAAAGCACAGTCCGGCGATGCCGGGCTTCGCCGCTACTGCGTCCAGCCGGTGCAGGCGCCGCGGCAGTTCGACAGCAGCGTCTCCGCGGGCCGCGCCTCCGCCATCATCGCTTCGAGCAAGAAATGGGTGAACGGCACGCAACTCACCTACTACTGTTTCAAACGCGGCGACGCAGTGCCCGCCGCATGGCAGGGCAGCAACGAGGACACGGGGGTGGTCGAAGAGTCCTTCGAGGCCTGGGCCAAGCTTGGCATCGGCATCGCCTTTCGGCGCGTCGAGGCGCCGGAAGACGCGACGGTGCGCATCGGCTTCGATGCGCAGGACGGCTCCTGGTCCTACGTCGGCCGCGATGTGCTCGGCATTCGCGACCCGCTGCAGCGCACGATGAATTTCGGCTGGCCGCTCACCACCCCCTATGGCCAGGACACGGCGCTGCACGAAATCGGCCACACGCTCGGTCTCGAGCATGAACATCAGAACCCCCATGCCGGCATCACCTGGAACCGCCAGGCAGTGATCGACTATTTCCAGGGCCCGCCGAACTTCTGGCAGGAGTCGCAGATCGAGTGGAACATCCTGCGCAAGATCCCGCAGGCCGAGGTCAAGGGCACGACCTGGGATCCGGACTCGGTCATGGAATACCAGTTCGAGCCCGGGCTCATCGATGCGCCGGCGCAGTACCAGGCCGGGCTCGTGCCCAAGGGCGGCTTGTCCTATGACGACAAGGCCTGGGTGGTGGAGACCTACCCCGGCGTCAGGGCCCCGGCGGTGTCGGCACTCAAGGTCGGGCTCTCGCAACTGCTCAAACTCAAGGCCGGCGAAACCCGCAACTTCGAACTCGTACCGACTCGCACGCGCACCTACAGCATCGGCACCTTCGGCACCTCCGACACGGTGCTGGTGCTGTTCGAGGTCACGCCGGCCGGCAACGTGCAGATCGCCGGCAACGACGACAGCGGCACCGACCTCAATGCGCGCGTCAGCATGCGCCTGCAGAAGGGCCGCCACTACCTGGTCGGCGTGCGTCTCTACTACGCCGACGCAGCGCTCGAGACTTCGCTGATGGTTTGGTGATTCATGGGGGTAACGGGCCCTGGCCTACAATCCTCGGTTGACGGGCCTCCCCGCATGGTGAAGTGGCCAACCGGGTCAGGTGGGGAACCAAGCAGCCCTAACTGCGTAGTCAGTGCCGGGGGTAAGGCTCGTCAACCTCACATCCAAGGAAACCGCATCGCCCTCAGGCGGCGGTTTCCGCCCGCGCGAGCTTGGCAAGAAGCGTGTCGGCGAGCGCCACCGTCTTGTGCTCCATGTTCGCGACGTGATAGCAGCCCAGCGCGCGCCCCTCGTAGCTGAGGGCCGCAATCGGGAAGTGGTGACCCAGCGCGGTCGCCGCATCGTGCAGGCATTCCGCGATCGACCGCAGGCCCTGCCGGGCATAACGCTTGTCGGACTTGCCGATGCTCACGCTGTAGTTGAAATATCTCTCTCTGATTTTTTGAATGTCGACCTGCGGGTACATGTTCTTTTTGTCAGGCTCAAGGAGCGTGGCATTGTCCGCGGCCCTGCAAACAAATGCACGTCAATCGGAAGTGTTCAGTTTCGTATTCCGGTACGACATCACGCCGCGCGCCGCCGTCACGCCGCTGGCCATCGAGGCAGTGAGCAGGTAGCCGCCGGTCGGCGCTTCCCAGTCGAGCATCTCGCCCGCGAAGAACACGCCGGGGAGCGCGCTGCCCATCAGGTGGGCATCGAGCGCGTCGAAGCGCACGCCGCCCGCCGTGCTGATCGCTTCATCGATCGGTCTGGTCGCAAGCAGACGAAGCGGCACCGCCTTGATCGTCTCGGCCAGCTTCTCGGGCGAATGCATCTGCTCGCGCGTGAGCACTTCGTGGAGCACACCGGTCTTGATGCCCTCGAGACCGAGCCGGCTCTTCAGATGGCTGGCGAGCGAACGCGCTCCGCGCGGATGCAGCACGGCGGTGCGCACCTGCTCGGCACTGCGATCGGGCAGCAGGTCGAGCAGCAAGGTGGCGCTGCCCTGCGCTGCGATCTCGTCGCGCAGCAACGCGGAGGCCGCGTAAACCAGGCTGCCTTCGACGCCGGTGGCGGTCGCGACGAATTCGCCCTTGCGCGCAAAGCGACGGCCGCGGGCATCGGTGAAGGCGATCGCGACCGACTTGAACGGCATGCCGGCAAAGCGCTCGGCGAAATGCGCGGTCCAGACGGCATCGAAGCCGCAATTGGCCGGCGCGAGCGGCGTCACCGCCACGCCGCGCTCGCTGATCCACGGCACCCAGGCGCCGTCGGAGCCGAGTCGAGACCAGCTGGCACCACCGAGCGCCAGCACCACGGCTTCGGCCTGCACCTCGACCTCGCCGGCTGGCGTCGCGAAGCGCAGCGCGGTCGACGGCGACGCCGCGTCGGGCCAGCCCAGCCAGCGATGGCGCATGTGGAAACGCACGCCGGCCGCGCGCAGGCGATGCATCCACGCGCGCAGCAAGGGCGCGGCCTTCATGTCGGTGGGAAACACGCGCCCCGAGGTGCCGACGAAGGTTTCGATGCCAAGCCCGTGGACCCATTCGCGCAGCTGTTCGGGGCCGAAGCTGCGCAGCAGCGGCTCGATCTGCGCGCGGCGCTCGCCGAAGCGGCCGGCAAAACTGTCGAAGGGCTCGGAGTGCGTGAGGTTCAGGCCGCCGCGCCCCGCAAGCAGGAACTTGCGTCCGACCGAGGGCATGGCGTCGTAGAGATGCACTTCCACGCCCTGCGCGCTCAGCACTTCGGCCGCCATCAGCCCGGCCGGGCCGCCACCGACGACGGCGACCTTCTTTTCTTCTTGCGTCATTCGAGGGTCACCAGTTCGCCCTGCCCGGTGAGGAAGGCCGCACGCACGGTCTCGCCGGGATAGGCGCCCTGCACCGCTTCGCGGTAGCGCTGCAGCTGCGCGATCAGCGCAGCGTCGTGCTCCGGGCGGGCAGCGGATTTGTAATCGAGCACCCACCAGGTGCCGCTTTCGCGATGCTGCACCAGGCGATCAATGCGCAGCGTTTCCCCGCCGTGGATCAGCGTGATTTCGTTGCCATGCCAGTCGAGCGCCGCGGGGTCCCAGGCCCAGGCGCCCGCGCCCGAACGAATGCGTTGCGCCATCGTGGCCGCAGCACGCGCAGCGGCGGCGTCGAGTCCGAACTCGCGGCCCGCGGCGCGCACATGCGCCGACGGCAGCGGCGCGCCGGGCTGGGACCATTCGAGCAGGCGATGCATGGCCTGGCCGAACGCCGAGGCGCGCGTGTCGGCGGCCGGCACCATGGGCTCGATGGATGGCGTGCGCTCGGCCATTGCAGTTGGCAGCGCAGGCAGCTTCAGCATGCCGAAACTGGCGGGCGCGCGCGGAGCAGCGACGGGCACTGCGCCCGACACGTCGGCGATCGGCTCGCAACGTGACTCCAGGCGCGCCCACCAGCTCTGGGCATTCGGCCGCGCTGCCGTCACGGCCGACAGCGCGAGCTCGGTTCGCGCCCGCGTGGTCGCCACGTAGAGCGCGTTGATCTCCTCGCGGTGCCGGGCAGCCTGCTCTTCTGCAAGGTCGTCCACGCTGCAGGCCGGCGGATTCTTTTCGCTTGCGACGAACACGAAGCGCTCGGGCGCCGCGGCATGGCCCGGCCATTTCACGAGCACGCCCATGGTCTGCGCGCGCTGGCTGGCCGCGTCGGTGTCGAGCAGCAGCACGAGCTCGGCTTCAAGCCCCTTGGCGCCATGGACCGTGAGAAGCTGCACCGCATCGGCCGCAGCGATCGACGGTGCACGCAAACCGCCGGCGCGCAGCGCGCGCACCAGCGCATAGGGCGTCGCGAAGCGCGCGCCGTCGAGTTCGAGCGATGCAGCCACCAGGCCGCGCAGATTGCTCAGCACCCCGGCGCGCAATGCGGCCGGTGCAGCAGCCGCGAACCTGGCCAGCACGTCGGCATCGTGGTAGATCGCGCTCAGCGCATCGTGCGGCGGCAATGCGGCCAGCCACTGCTGCCATTGCCGCAGGCGCGGACCGATGCCGGCCAGCGGCTCGGGCAGGTCGGGCGCCTGAAGCAGCTCGAACCAGCTCGCGGGCCGGGCGCGCTGGCGCAGCGCCAGCTGCACCAAGGCGTCGTCGTCGATGCTCCACAGCGGCGATTTCAGCGCGCGTGCGAGCGAGAGGTCGTGGTCCGGAGAGACCAGCGCATCGAGCAGCGCCACCATGTCCTGCACCTCGGGCGCGTCGTTGAGCTCGTTCTTCTCGGGCTGCTGCACCGCGATGTGCAGCTTGCGCAGTTCGTCCTGCAGCACGGCCAGCCGGCTGCGGCGGCGCGCCAGCACCATGATGCTGCTGGGTGCGAGCCCGCCCGCGATGCGCTCGGCGATCCAGCGGGCCGCCTGCTGGCATTCCTTCTGCAGCAGCCGCTCTTCCGGCAGCACGCGCGGGGTGTCGAGGCTATCGCGCCACTGCAGCGCGCCATGCTCGTCGAGGCCGTTGCCCTCATCGGCGGAAGCCACCGCGTCCCGCGCGATCGGCGGCAGCTTGCGCACCACGCCGGACACGCGCGATTCGGTCGTGTGGTCGCGGAAGCCGCCGAACTCGCCGGCCTGCTGCGCGTCCGTCATCACCGCGTTGACCAGGCCGACCACAGCCTGCGCATTGCGGTGCGTGTGGTCGCAGTTGAGCAGGTCGCCGCCGAGGCCCTGCTGGACGAACTGCTTGGCCGCGATGAACACCTGCGGCTCGGCGCGGCGAAAACGGTAGATGCTCTGCTTCGGATCGCCGACGATGAACACGCCGGGACGCCGCCCGCCGGCCCCCGCATAGCTGCCGAGCCAGCCATGGAGCGCCTGCCACTGCAGCGGATTGGTGTCCTGGAATTCGTCGACGAGCAGATGACGCACGCGCGCATCGAGGCGCTCCTGCACCCAGCCCCAGAGTTCCGAGTTGCCGAGCAGCAGATGAGCGGCCTGCTCGACGTCGTTCATGTCGACCCAGCCGTGCGCGGCCTTGACCTCGGCAAAGCAGCGAATCAGAAGCCGCGTCAGCCGTGCCATGCGCTGCTGGTACAGCCAGGCGGCGTGCTGGGCCCGTGCGGCGCAGTACTGCAGCGCGCGCTCCTGCGCCGCACGCACCTCCGCCAGGCCCGCGAGCTTCTCGCTGAACTTGCGCGGTTCGCCCTTGTGGGTGAGCAGCGCGTCGAGCACGCCTGCGGCGCGGCCCTCGGTCAGCGCCTGTTCGAGCTCGACGCCCTTCTGCGAAAAGGTCGGCGCGCTCGCGCGGCCCAGCGCGCGGGCAGCCGCCATCAGTGTGCTGCGAGAGGCCGGGTCGTGAAGCAGAACCTCGTCGGGCGAATCGGTGCTCTCGAACGCCGGATACATCACGCCCATCGGCACCACGGCCTCGTCGACCGCGTGATGCGCGTCGGCCAATGCGAATTCGACGCGCCGCGTGAGCGCATCGTCGAGCGCCTTGGCGGTCTGCGAACGGCCGTGCGTCGCAACCAGCGCGCGGTAGTCGGCGGAGGCCTCGGCGTTCGCCGCCACGACCGAGAAGAAGGGGCGCCAAACGCGCGCGCGCGCCTCGGCATCGTCTTCGAGCAGCTGGTAGTTGGCCGGCAGCCGGAGTCGTTCGAGCACCGCCACCGGAGCGCTGCGCAACAGGCCGGCGAACCAGGCATGGAAGGTGCGGAACTGCACCGGCCGGCCGCTCGACAGCAGCTCGCGGTAGAGCCCCTGGAGCCGCGGTGCGCCGGCTTCGGCAGCCGCGCGGTCCATGCCGCGCATCACGAGCTCGGGCACGAGTTGTTCCAGCGGACGTTCGGCAAAGGCCTCCAACCATTGGTCCAGCCGCTCGCGCATCTCGCCGGCCGCCTTCTTCGTGAAGGTGATCGCGAGGATCTCGTGCGGCGCGCAGGCGCCCTCTCCTTCCTCTAGCAGGGCGCGCAGGATGCGCGATACCAGCATCCAGGTCTTGCCGGCGCCGGCGCACGCCTCTACCGCAACCGAGCGACGCGGGTCGCAGGCGATCGCGTAGAAACGTTCGCGCGCAACGGGGGCGCCGTTGTGTTCGTAGGCGGCAATGCTCATCCCGCCAGCTCCCAGAAATCCTTGCGGCACAGGCCGCGCGCCGTGCAATGTTCGCAGACCGTGCCTTCGCCGAGCGCGGGCAATGCGGCGCCGCGGCCGATGCGTGCGAGGTCGTCCATCACGCCGGTCACCAGCGCGTCGCGCGCGGCGATCACGTCGGTCTGCTCGACGGTGCGCGTGCCGGAGGCTTTTTCGCCGACGTTGACGTAGGCGGCACGCAGGCTGTCGTCGGGGAAGAGCGCGGCGTAGAAGGCGAGCTGGGTGTCTTCGATCGGGTCCTTGACGCGATCCCTTGTCTTGTCGACGGACTCGGTCTTGTAGTCGATCACGAAGGCCCGTCCATCGGGCGTGGCATCGACGCGGTCGAGGCGACCGACCAGTTTCACGCTGCCCAACGAAACCTCCTTCCACGGCTCGGCCTCGACGAACACGGCGCCTTCGCCGGCCTCGTGCCCGGCCAGCCAGGCCAGGTAGCCGTCGCGCACCGCAGGCCAGGCCGCGGCGAAAGGAAGGAACTCGGCCTCCGAGAGGCCGAATTCGCGCGTCGCCTCCTGCTCCGCGAGGGCCATCAGCGCGAGCCTGGCGGGCAGCTCGGCGGTCGGCGCTTCTTTCAAGGCCTCATGGAAATGGCCCAGCACTGCGTGCAACCAGTTGCCGAAATCGCGCTTGTCGACTTCCGCATCGAGTTCGTCGCTGCTGCGAAGGCCGAGCTGGCGCAGCGCAAAGAAACGGTAGGGGCAGCGGCGCAGATCCTCGTAAGCCGTCGACGACAGCGTGGCGGGCACGAGCGCATCGCCGTGCGGCTGCGGCCGCGGTGTCGGTCGCGCGGCCACTTGCACCGGCGTGCGCGGGTCATCGGCGTCGGCCGCCGACTGGTCGAGATGCAGCATCTGCACGAGCGCGCTGGGGCGCACGGGTTCGCCGCTGGCATCGAACTGCCGCCACAGCAGATCGCAGTACGGCGCACGCAATGCAATGGCCCACGCGGCGCGCTGGGCGGCCTCCAGCGCTTCGCGCGACGACAGCGCGAGCGCGAGGCGCTGCGCCGGATTCCAGTCGCCCGGCGGCTCGGGCGACGCGGGCAGGCGCTGGTCGTCGCAACCCGGCACCACGACGGCACCGAAGGCGCGGCCCAGCAACTGGTGCAACGGCAGGACCACAACCTGCGGCGAATCCGCGTCGGACGGCAGGCGCACGCTGGCGGCTTCGAGCACGTCGCGCACCCAGGCGGTGAACTCTGCCAGGGTGCAGCGCGCACCGCGAATCTCCCCTTCGTCGGCATCCAGATAGAGCGCCGCGATGACTTCGATGCCGACCACGTCGCCATGCAGCGCGGCCCACTGGCCGCCGGCTTCGAGCAGCGCGCGCGTGGAGGCGAGCCATTCGGCAAGCGGTCGGGTGCGGGCCAGCGCCGCGCGTTGGGCTTCGACGTCGTTGGTGAAAGGCAGCAGGCCCAGGTCCTGCGGCTTCTCGCTCGCCGCAACGACGGCGCACCAGCTGTGCCAATCACGCATGCCGCGATCGCGCAGACGCGCCTCCAGCGCCCGGACCGAACGGCCGTCGAGGACGCTGGCGCTCTTGAGCCAATCGAGCACCTGGTCGCTGGAGGCATCGTGGGCGCAGGCGCGCAGAGCGCTCATCAGGGTGGCAGCCGCGCGCGTGGTCGAGAGCTTCCAGCCGGTTTCATCGCGCGGCGCTACCCCCTGCGCGGCCAGCTGGGCGCTGATGCGGCGCGTGAGCGCACGGTCGGTGGCTACCAGCGCCACGGGCGCGCGGCCCTCGGCCAGGTGGCGCAGCACGCAGGCCGCGGCACGCTGGGCCTCGTCTTCGGGGTCGGCCGCGGGATGGAGAGCCGCGGTGCACGCGGGCGCGTCCAGCGTCGCCAGCGGAAAGTGCAGTACGCGCTCGCCGAACAGCGCCGCGAGCTTGTTCGTGAGCGGATCGCTTTGCAGGCCGTCGAGCACGATCAACTGGTCGACCTGGGCCAGCGCGCCGCCGCCCAGCAGCACGTCGGTCGCATAACCGGAGCTGGCAGCCCAGGCGAGCGCGATGCCGTTCAACGCGCTCTCGATGTCGAACCACTCCGAGCCCCTGCCGGCATCGATGGCGCCGCGCACGCGCTGGGCCCAGGCCGCGCGTTCGTCCGGATGTTCGGCCGCGGCCAGCGGCGCGAGCTGCAGCGCGATCTCGACCAGTCGGCCCGCCAGCGCGATGCGCGATGCCGCAAAGCCCGCGCGGGACAGCAGCGACTGCGCCGTGAGCAGGTCGCGCGCCATGTCGAAGGCGATGTCGTCCACGGCGGGCACGAAGCCCCCGGCGCTGCGCGCCCAGTTGCGCGTGGTCTCGAAGCGCGGTGCGAAGCCCGGCGTGCCGCACGCGGCCCACATGGCGCGCGCCACCTGCATCAATTGCGCGTAGGGCACCAGCACCACGGTGCGCGCGGCATGCAATCCGCGCTCGGCCAGCATGCGCGCGATCCGGCCGACGAGGCCATCGGCCGGGTCGCACCAAAGCACGTGCGCGGGGTGGCGCTCAGAGGACTGCATCGGATGTTGGTGTAGGGCTTTGGCTATCGAGGCCATAGCGTCCGCGCCGACCACGCCGGCACTTGGTTTCTGTCACAATGACCCGCACTTTAGCTGCACCGAAACTTTCAGCGCAGAAGGACACACACATGGCCAGCGAACTCATCAAACACATCTCCGACTCTTCTTTCGAAGCCGACGTGCTCAAGTCCGGCAAGCCCGTGCTGGTGGACTACTGGGCCGAATGGTGCGGCCCCTGCAAGATGATCGCGCCCATCCTCGACGAGGTCTCCAACACCTACGAAGGCAAGCTGCAGATCGCCAAGATGAACGTGGACGAGAACCGCGACATCCCCGCCAAGTTCGGCATCCGCGGCATCCCCACGCTGATGCTGTTCAAGGACGGCCAGCTGGCCGCGACCAAGGTCGGCGCGATGAGCAAGGCTCAGCTCACCGCCTTCATCGACCAGCAGCTCGCCTGAGCGTTGATTCCCGGCTGCCTGCGCGCAATGCGCCGGCAGCCTCGTTTTTCCTGTCATAATCCTCGCAGATCACCGGCCCTTCCAGGCACCCGGTTCGAGTTCCCCGGTTTGTGAGGCATCTCTCGCCTCTCCTCAAACCTCCCCCCTGGTTCTTTCCGACAAGATTTCCCCGCACGGGGTCATTCCATGCACTTAAACGAACTCAAGGCACTCCACGTGTCCGAAGTCCTCAAGCAGGCCGAAGCGCTTGAGATCGAAAACGTCGGCCGCATGCGCAAGCAGGAGCTGATGTTCGCGATCATCAAGAAGCGCGCGAAGGCCGGCGAACAGGTTTTCGCCGACGGCGTGCTCGAGATCCTGCCCGACGGCTTCGGCTTTCTGCGCAGCCCCGACACCAGCTTCACCGCAAGCACCGACGACATCTACATCTCGCCGAGCCAGGTGCGCCGCTTCAACCTGCACACCGGCGACATGATCGAAGGCGAGGTGCGCACGCCCAAGGACGGCGAACGCTACTTCGCGCTGACCAAGCTCGACAAGGTCAACGACGGCCTGCCCGAGCAGAACAAGCACAAGGTGATGTTCGAGAACCTCACGCCGCTGTTCCCCAAGGAACTGATGCGGCTCGAGCGCGACGGCTTCAAGGGCGAAGAGAACATCACCGGCCGCATCATCGACATCATTGCGCCGATCGGCAAAGGCCAGCGCGCGCTGCTGGTGGCGCCGCCCAAGAGCGGCAAGACGGTCATGATGCAGCACATCGCGCATGCGATCAGTGCCAACTATCCCGAGGTCCACATGATGGTGCTGCTCGTCGACGAGCGGCCCGAGGAAGTGACCGAGATGCAGCGCACCGTGAAGGGCGAGGTCATCGCCTCGACCTTCGACGAGCCCGCTGCGCGCCATGTGCACGTGGCCGAGATGGTGATCGAGCGCGCCAAGCGCCTGGTCGAACTCAAGAAGGACGTGGTGATCCTGCTCGACTCGATCACCCGCCTCGCCCGCGCCTACAACAACGTCGTGCCCTCGTCGGGCAAGGTGCTGACCGGCGGCGTGGACTCCAACGCGCTGCAGCGTCCCAAGCGCTTCCTCGGCGCCGCGCGCAACGTGGAGGAAGGCGGCTCGCTCACCATCATCGGCACCGCGCTGATCGATACCGGCAGCCGCATGGACGAAGTGATCTTCGAAGAGTTCAAGGGCACCGGCAACTCCGAAATCCACCTGGACCGCCGCCTCTACGAGAAGCGCGTGTTTCCCTCGATCCAGCTCAACCGCAGCGGCACCCGCCGCGAAGAACTGCTGCTGCCGCCCGAAATCCTGCAGAAGACCCGCATCCTGCGCCAGCTCATGTACAACATGGACGAGATCGAGGCGATGGAGCTCATGCTGAAGAACATGAAGGCGACGAAAACGAATGTCGAGTTCTTCGACATGATGCGTCGCGGCGGCTGATCCCCTTCAGCCCACCGCCAGGGCCCGTCCTTCGGCGGCGCTCTGGCGGCCCAGGTCGAGCAGTTCCATGAGCTCGACCGCCTGCTCCGGCGGCACCGGGTTCGGGCCCTGACCCAGAATCGCGTCGCGCACCGCGGCGTAGTAGGCGACATAGTTTCCAGGCAGCGCCGGTACCTTGCGCGTCATGGCATGGCCGTCATCGGCCGGCACGGTGAGCTCGCCGACGAGCGCATCTGCGCCCCACCCTTCGCCGCCCGGACGTCCGCCGATTCGCAATGCATCCTCCTGCGGATCTACCCCCCGTTTGACATAGCTAGCGCGCGTACCGTGCACGATGTAGCGCGGCGCCGCATGGGCCGCCAGCGTGGTCGCGTGCAGCACGACGCGCAAGGGCGCGGGCGCGCCGCTCTCGTAGCGCAGCACCGCATGGAAATAGTCCTCGACCAGCGCCCCGTCGCGCAGCGCCGCGGTGTCGAGTTGCAGCGTGTCGGGCCGGCCGAAGAGCCGAACCGCTTGATCGACCAGGTGAGAACCGAGATCCACCCACAGGCCCGCCCCCGGCACCGGCTGTTCGCGCCAGCGCTCGCGCACCTGAGGCCGGAAGCGGTCGAAGTGCGACTCGAAGTAGACCGGCCGGCCCAGCTCGCCGCTCGCAAGCAGCCCCTGCAGCGTCAGGAAGTCCGAATCGAAGCGGCGGTTCTGGTAGACGGACAGCAAGCGGCCCTTGCGCTGCGCCAGTTCTGCCAGCTCGCGGGCCTGGGCCGCATCGAGCGTGAAGGGCTTGTCGACCACCACATGCTTGCCCGCGGCAAGCGCCGCCCTGGCCAGCGGGTGGTGCTGCGCATTGGGCGCGGCGATCACCACCAGGTCGATGTCGGCGCGGCCCAGCAAGGCCGCCACGTCGGGCACCACGTCGACGCCGGGCCAGTCGGCATGGACCTTGTGCGGCTGGGAACTGGCCACCGCGCCCAGCTGGAGGCCCGGAACGGCCGACAGAACCGGTGCATGAAAGGTCTGGCCGGCGAAGCCAAAGCCGACGAGGCCGGCGCGCAAGGGGCGGGAATTCATGGGGGAAAGGGGTCTGGCACTATGGACGCCCAGTATGCGATAATTGCGGGCTTAGCGAAAAGTGCAGCCCGGCGCCGTGCCGGGGGAGTTTCCGAGCTCTTAACGGAACTTCACGTGGCTCTCGCATCGACCAAAGGAAAGATCATGAAAGAAGGCATTCACCCGAACTACCGCGAAATTCTGTTCGTCGACCTGTCGAACGGCTTCGAGTTCGTGACCCGTTCGTGCGCGAACACCAAGGAAATGGGCAAGACCAAGGACGGTCGCGAATTGCCTCTCTTCAAGCTCGACACCTCGAGCGAATCGCACCCCTTCTACACCGGCACGCAGAAGTCGGTCGACAACATGGGCGGCCGCGTCGAGAAGTTCCGCAACCGCTTCGGCAAGACCACCGGCGCCGCCTCCAAGTAAGGCAGGCACTTCCAGGTCGAGGGCAGCCCGGTTTACCGCGCTGCCCTTTTTCTTTCCTTCCAACCACTTCACCCTCCGTTGAACCAGCCGACGCCAGCGATCGTTGCACAGAGCGCCGTGCGCCGCCTGCCGCGCCTTGCGCTGCTGCTGCTGTGCGCGGCCTACCTGATGCCCGGCCTGCTGGGTCGCGGACCCTGGAAGAGCGCCGACATCGCCGCCTTTGGCTACATGGCCGAACTTGCGCGCAGCACCGAGGGCCTGGCGCGCTGGTTCGACCCGATGCTGCTCGGGATGCGGCCCGAGACGCCCGCCCTGATCCCCTACTGGATCGGCGCCTGGGCGATCAAGATCGCACCGTCATGGGTGCATCCCGACCTTGCAGTGCGCATCGCCTTCGCCCTCCTGCTCTGGGGCACTTTCACGGCGACCTGGTATGCGGTCTACTACCTCGCCCGCACGACGCAGGCGCAGCCGGTGGCCTTTGCCTTCGGCGGCGAGGCGCGTCCCACCGACTACGCGCGCGCCATCGCGGACGGTGCGCTGCTGGCGCTGATCGCCTGCCTCGGGCTCGCCCAGCTGGGGCATGAAACCACGCCTGCGCTGGCCCAGCTTTTCTTCACCTCGCACCTGTTCTATGGCGTCGCAGCGCTGCCCTACCGCCGTGTCGGCCCCCTGATCGCGCTGGTGATCGGCAGCGTCGGCATGACCCTGGGCGGCGGGCCGACCGTCGGGCTGGCGCTGGGCATCGGCTGCGTGGTCTTGCTCGCCGCCGAACGCCGGCGTGGCCCGGAGACCACGCCGGACGACGAGCCCACGTATTCCACCGGCGCGATCGCGTCGATCTTTGGCGCCACGGTGTTGGCCGGGCTGCTGGCCGCCTGGCTGGGCCTTCTGCAATGGAAGATCGAACTGCCAGGGAGTCAGCCCGGAACCAGCGTCTTCGGCGAGCTGCGCAGCCAGGCCAAGCTGCTGCTGTGGTTCACCTGGCCGGCCTGGCCGCTCGCGCTGTGGACGCTGTGGCGCTGGCGCCGGCAGCTTACGGCTCGCCATGTCGCGCTGCCCTTGTGGTTTGCGCTGGTGCCGCTGGCCGCGACCTGGACCACCAGTTTTTCCGAGCGCTCGCTGCTGCTGGCCTTGCCCGCCTTCGCGACGCTGGCGGCCTTTGCACTGCCGACCTTCAGGCGCAGCGTCGCGGCGCTGATCGACTGGTTCACGCTGCTTTTCTTCAGCGGCTCGGCGATCATCATCTGGGTGATCTGGGTCGCGATGCAGACCGGCGTGCCCTCCAAGACGGCAGCCAACGTGGCGAAACTGGCGCCCGGCTTCGTGCCCGAGTTCTCGGCGGTCGCCTTCGTGCTCGCGCTGGCCGCGACGCTGGCATGGGCCTGGCTCGTGCGCTGGCGTACCGGCCGGCATCGGGCGGCACTCTGGAAGACGCTGGTACTGCCGGGCGGCGGCGCGGCGCTGTGCTGGATGCTGCTGATGACGCTGTGGCTGCCGGTGCTCGACTACGCGCGCAGCTATGTGCCCCAGGTGCGCGCCATTTCGGAACGGGTCGGCCAGCCGGTATGCATCTCCGAGATCGCGCTGAGCCGGCCCCACATCGCGGCGCTGCGCCATCACGGCCAGTTCAACCTGCAGCCGCTGACCGGGTCCCAGACCTGCCCCTGGCTGCTGGCGAGCCCGGAGGCGATCGGGCGCCTGCACAAGATCGTGAACCTCGAAGGCTGGCGCTTCATCGGCACGCTGCGCCGCCCGACCAGCGCGAGCGACGACCTGCTGCTCTACCAAAGAATCAATCCTTGACGAGCGAACGGCGGGTGATCGCACGGCACGCCGCAACCGTGCTGGTCGGCCAGCTGGCGGTGATGGCTTTCGGCGTCACCGACACCATCGTCGCCGGCCGCTATGCCGAAGGCGCGCTGGCGGCGCTCTCGGTGGGCTCGGCGATCTTCATCAGCGTCTTCGTCTCGCTGATCGGCATGCTGCAGGCCCTGCTTCCGGTGTGGGCCGAGCTGCATGGCGCGCAGCGCACGGCGGAGGTCGGCCGCTCGGTGCGGCAGTCGCTCTACCTGTGCGGCCTCGCGATCGTGCTCGGCATGGCGGTGCTGCTGTACCCGACACCGCTGCTGCGCTGGGCCGAGGTGCCGCTGGCCATGCGCGCCGACGTCGAAGCCTACCTGTGCGTACTCGCCTTCGCCCTGCCCCCGGCACTGCTGTTTCGCCTGTTCAGCACGCTGAACCAGAGCCTGGGCAAGCCCCAGCTCGTGACTTGGCTGCAGCTGGGCTCGCTGTGCCTGAAGCTGCCGCTGTCGATCTGGTTCACCTTCGGCGGCGCCGGCTGGCCTGCGATGGGCCTGGTGGGCTGCGGCTGGGCCACGCTGGTGGTGAACTGGGCGATGCTCGCCTGCGCGATCTGGCTGCTGCGCAGCCAGCCCCTTTACCGCGAGTACCGCTTCTGGCGGCGCATCGAGGCGCCCGACTGGCGCCAGATCGGCCAGTTCGCCCGGCTCGGCATCCCGGCTGGGCTGGCGGTGCTGGTCGAGGTGACCTCCTTCACGCTGATGGCGCTGTTCATCGCGCGCCTGGGCACGGCCGCATCGGCGGCCCACCAGATTGCGTCGAATCTCACGGCTGTCGCCTACATGGTGCCCCTGTCGCTCGCCATCGCCACCAGCGCACGCGTGAGCTTTTGGCTCGGCGCCGGCGACGCCGCGCTGGCGCGCCGCGCATGCGTCAAAGGCTTCGAGCTGACAGTTGTCTGCGCGCTGCTGTTCGCAATGGCCATGGCAACGCTGCGATGGCAATTGTCCGAGGTCTATTCCGGCAATCCCGCCGTGGTGGCGCTCGGCGCCACGCTGTTGCTGGCGACGGCGGCCTACCATTTCGTGGATGCGCTGCAGACGCTGTGCGTCTTCGTGCTGCGCTGTTACCGGGTCACGGTGATGCCGCTGGTCCTCTACTGCGCGCTGCTCTGGGGCGTGGGGCTCGGCGGCAGTTATCTGCTGGCCTATCGCGGCATCGGGCCCTGGCCGGCCATGCAGTCGCCGCTGGCGTTCTGGTTCATGAGCGCGCTGGCCCTGGCGCTCACCGCGGCGCTGTTTCTCGCGCTGCTCGGATCGACGCTCAGGCGACGGCGCTGAGCGCGGCCGCCTGCCGCAGGCGCGTGACCGGGAACACGAGCGCGAAGCGCGAGCCCTTGCCCACCGCGCTCTCGATGCGCAGCTCGGCACCATGGCGCTGCGCGACGTGCTTCACGATCGCCAGGCCGAGCCCGGTGCCGCCGGTTTCGCGCGAGCGGCTGCGATCGATGCGGTAGAAGCGCTCGGTCAGCCGCGGAATGTGCTCGGCCGCGATCCCCGGCCCGCTGTCGCGCACCGCGTATTCGCCCCGGCCGTCGGGCAAGAGGCGCCAGCTCACCGCCACCTCGCCGCCGCCGGGCGTGTAACGGATGGCATTGCTCAGCAGGTTCGACATCGCACTCTGCAGCTCGGTCGGGGCGCCGGCGATCTCGGAATCGACCTCCACCGAGAAGGACAGGCGATGGCCCTGCGATGCCAGCCGGCTCGACAGGCCCCGGCCCTCGTCCTCGCACTGCGCCATCAGCGCCCGCACGCGGGTCCAGCGGGTGGCCGGCGGCGCCGCGCTGCCTTCGAGGCGCGACAGGGTCAGCAGGTCGTTGACCAGCGTCTCCATGCGGTGCGACTGCTGGCCCATGAGCGCCAGATAGCGGGCGCGCTCCTCGGCGTCGAGCGGCAGGTTCTGCAAGGTCTCGACGAAGCCGGCGAGCACGGTGAGCGGCGTGCGGATCTCGTGCGAGACGTTGGCGACGAAATCGCGCCGCATGGCCTCAGCCTGCTCCAGCGAGGTGATGTCGCGCGTGAGCAGCATGCGGCGATTGCCGGCATAGGGATGGACCTGCACCGACAGTCGGACCGGATGGCCGCGATGCATTCCGACTTGCGACGGCGCGTCGATCACCACGTCGCGGCTGTAGTTCCAGGAGGCGAGATAGGCCACGAACGCCGGATCGCGCACCAGGTTCGCGAGGTGCTGCAGCAGGTCGCGATCGGCGTCGATGCCGAACTGCCCGGCGGCCGTCTGGTTGCACCATTCGATGCGCCCCTGTTCGTCGAGCAGCACCACGCCGTTAGGAGAAGCCTGGATCGCGGCCAGAAACTCCTGCAGACGGTCTTCGGCCTGCCGGGCCTGCTGCTCCCGCGTGCGCAGCAGCTTGCGGATGCGTTCGGCCAGCTCGCCCCAGACGCCGGGGCCGCGCGACGGCAGGCCCGTCGCATCGTTGCGCAGCACATCCAACAGCTGCTGCGCGCGCCAGGCGTCGAGTACGAGCCACAGCACCGCCCCGAGCCATGCGCCCAACCACAAAAAGCGCCAGCCGAAAGGCACCGCGGCAGCAGTGCCCCCGATCAAGGAGGCCATCAGAAAAGTTGCGATACGAAACGGCATTCCGGCCCATTATCCCGCCGGGCCCTGGCCCAGCGCGCCCTCAGACCGTCGCTTGGGCCGTCAGGCGATAGCCCGCGCCGCGCACGGTCTCGACCATCGGCGCGGCCGGGCCGAGCGATTCGCGCAGGCGCTTCACGTGCACGTCGACCGTCCGCTCTTCGATGTAGACATGATCGCCCCACACCTTGTCCAGCAGCTGCGCGCGGCTGTGCACGCGCTCGGCATGCTGCATCAGGTAGCCGAGCAGCTTGAATTCGGTCGGGCCCACCTTCAGCAGCGTGCCCTGCCATGTCACGCGGTGCGTCGCGGTGTCGAGCACGAGTTCGCCGATCTCGACGCGCTCGGTGACGGCCTCGGGCGCACGGCGGCGCAGCACGGCACGAATGCGGGCCAGCATCTCCTGCGTCGAGAAGGGCTTGGTGATGTAGTCGTCGGCGCCGGCGTCGAGCCCGGCCACCTTGTCGGGCTCGTCGCCGCGCGCGGTCAGCATGAGGATCGGCATCGACTTGGTGCGCGGGTCCTTGCGCCACTGGCGCGCCAGCTGCAGGCCGCTCTGGCCCGGCAGCATCCAGTCGAGCAGCACCAGGTCAGGCAGGAAGGCATCGAGCTCGCGCTGCGCTGCCGCGCCATCCTCCGCCCAGATCGGCTCGAAGCCGTTGTGGCGCAGGTTGACGGCGATCAGCTCGGCGATCGAGGACTCGTCTTCGACAATCAGGACGCGGGGTTTCTTCATTGATTGAAGTGCAGGCCTATTGAAGAGCCGATTCGATTTCCTGCATCGAAGTGTGCCGCACGTCGGCGCCCTTGACGATGTAGATGATGAACTCGGCGATGTTCTTCGCGTGATCGCCGATGCGCTCGATCGCCTTGGCCAGGAACAGCAGGTCGAGGCTCGCCGAGATGGTGCGCGGGTCTTCCATCATGTAGGTGACCAGCTTGCGCACGAAGCCGTCGAACTCCTTGTCGATCAGGTCGTCGTCCTTCAGGATCGACAGCGCCGCGGCCGTGTCCAGGCGCGCGAAGGCGTCGAGCGCCTTGCGCAGCAGGCCCGAGGCCAGATCGGCTGCGATGCGCAGCTCGGTGGAAGGCAGGGCGCGCGCCGAACCGCTTTCGATGATCGACTTGACCATGCGCGCGATCTTGTTGGCCTCGTCGCCCACGCGCTCCAGGTTGGCGGTGGTCTTCGAGATCGCGATCAAGAGGCGCAGATCGCGCGCCGTCGGCTGGCGCCGCGCGATGATCGAGGACAGCTCGCGGTCGATCTCGATTTCCATCGCGTTGACGCGGTGCTCGGTTTCCATCACGCGGTCGGCCGCCTCGGAATCGAACTGCGACAGCGAATAGACCGCCTGATGGATCTGGGACTCGACCATGCCGCCGAGCTCCATCACGCGCGAGGAGACGGCGTTGAGTTCGCTGTCGAACTGGCTGGAGAGATGTTTTTCCGTCATGGTGCTTCCTTTAACCGTAACGTTTAACCGAAACGGCCGGTGATGTAGTCCTCGGTTTCCTTGCGCTTCGGCTTGAAGAACAGCTCTTCCGTCGCGCCGAATTCGATCAGGTCGCCGAGGTACATGTAGGCGGTGTAGTCGCTGCAGCGTGCCGCCTGCTGCATGTTGTGGGTCACGATAACGACGGTGTACTCGCTTTTCAGCTCGGCGATCAACTCCTCGATTTTCGCCGTGGAGATCGGATCGAGCGCCGAGCACGGCTCGTCGAGCAGCAGCACCTCGGGTTTGATCGCGATGCCGCGCGCAATGCACAGGCGCTGCTGCTGGCCGCCGGAGAGGCCCGAGCCGCTTTGCTGCAGCTTGTCGCGCACCTCGGTCCAGAGCGCTGCCTTCTTGAGCGCCCATTCGACGCGGTCGTCCATCTCGGAGGCGCTCAGGTTCTCGAACAGCTTCACGCCGAAGGCGATGTTGTCGTAGATCGACATCGGGAACGGCGTCGGCTTCTGGAACACCATGCCGACCTTGGCGCGGATCAGCGCCACGTCCTGCTTGGAGGTCAGCAGGTTCTCCCCGTCCAGCGCGATGACACCCTCGGCGCGCTGCTCCGGATAGAGCTCGAACATGCGATTGAAGGTGCGCAGCAAGGTCGACTTGCCGCAGCCCGACGGCCCGATGAAGGCCGTCACCTTGTTCTCGGGAATCTCGAGGTTGATGCTCTTGAGCGCATGGAACTTGCCGTAATAGAAGTTCAGATCCTTGACCGAGATCTTGGCGCGCGACGGCTGTGCAGCGATGGTGGTTGGCATGATGTTCAGAGTTTGTTGCGCGTCAGGATCCGCGCGAGGATATTGAGGCCGAGCACTGCAACGGTGATCAGGAACACGCCGGCCCAGGCCAGTTGCTGCCAGTTCTCGTACGGGCTCATCGCGAACTTGAAGATGGTCACCGGCAGGCTGGCCATCGGCTGCGTCACGTCCGAGGTCCAGAACTGGTTGCTGAGCGCGGTGAACAGGAGCGGCGCGGTTTCGCCCGCGATGCGCGCCACCGCCAGCAGGACGCCCGTGACCACCCCGGCGCGTGCGGCGCGCAGCGTGATGCTCAGGATGACCTTCCATTTCGGCGTGCCCAGCGCATAGGCCGCTTCGCGCAGGCCGGCCGGGATCAGCTGCAGCATGTTCTCGGTGGTGCGGATCACGACCGGGATCACGATCAGCGCCAGCGACAGCGCGCCGGCCAGGCCCGAGAAGGACTTGAAGCGCGCCACCACCACCGCATAGACGAACAGGCCGATCACGATCGACGGCGCCGACAGCAAGATGTCGTTGACGAAGCGGACTACGTTCGAGAGCCAGCTCTTGGGGTTGTACTCGGCCAGGTGGATGCCGGCCATGATGCCGATCGGCGTGCCCACGAAGGTGGCGAGGGCCACCATCACGAGCGAGCCGAAGATCGCGTTGGCAATGCCGCCCGATTCATTCGGCGGCGGCGTCATTTCGGTGAAGGTGGCCAGCGCCAGGCCGCCCACGCCCAGGCGCAGCGTTTCCCAGAGGATCCAGATCAGCCAGAACACGCCGAAGGCCATCGCGGCGAGTGACAGCGTGAGCGCGATGAAGTTGACGCGCTTGCGGCTGGCGAACTTCGCCGCCCGCGTTTCGTCGAGCGCCTTGGCGCTCAGCAGGCGTTCGGCGGTGCTCATGACTTGGTTCCTTCGCTCTTCTTCATCTGCTGCAGCAGGATCTTGGACAGCGACAGCACCACGAAGGTGATGAAGAACAGCACCAGGCCCAGGTACATCAGAGAAGCCTGGTGCAGGCCCTCGCCGGCTTCGGCGAATTCGTTGGCCAGCACCGAGGTGATGCTGTTGGCGGCTTCGAAGACCGAGAGCGAGTTGAGCTGGTTCGTATTGCCGATCACGAAGGTAACGGCCATCGTTTCGCCCAGCGCCCGGCCGAGGCCGAGCATGATGCCGCCGATGACGCCGGCCTTGGTGTAGGGCAGCACCACCTTGGAGACCACCTCCCAGGTCGTGGAGCCGAGGCCATAGGCCGACTCCTTGAGCAGCGGCGGCGTCACTTCGAACACATCGCGCATCACCGAGGCGATGAACGGGATGATCATGATCGCGAGGATGATGCCGGCCGACAGGATACCGATGCCCACAGGCGGGCCGGACACCAGCGCGCCGAGGTAAGGAACCCCGTCGAACAGTTTCTGCAGCGGCTGCTGCACGAAGGTCGACAGGATCGGCCCGAACACCAGCAAGCCCCACATGCCGTAGACGATCGAGGGCACGGCTGCCAGCAGCTCGATGGCTGTGCCGAGCGGCCGCTTCAGCCAGGCCGGCGACATCTCGGTCAGGAAGAGCGCGATGCCGAAACTCACCGGCACCGCGATCACGAGCGCGATCAGCGAGGTGGCCAGCGTGCCGTAGATCATCACCAAGCCGCCGTACTCGTTCTGCACCGGGTCCCACACGCTGCTGGTGAGGAAACCCAAGCCGAACTTCGAGATGGCGGGCCAGGCGCCGGCCAGCAGCGACAGCAGGATGCCGATCAGCATCGCCAGGGTCAGCAGCGCGGCACCCTTGGCGGCCCAGCCGAACAGGCGGTCGGTGGCGGCGCCGGTACGCGGCCTCTTGGCCGGCGGCGGGCTCGAGGTCGCACGGTCACGCTCGGCCGGAAGCTCGAGCGAGGTGGAAGCAGCGGGAAAAGTGGATGACACAGGTCGCTCCGAAAGCGGCGCGTGCTCGAGCGGAGTGCTCATACGCGCCGGTCCGCTTTACTTGAAGGCGACGGGCTTGCCCGACGCGTCCTTGATCTCGCCCCAGGCGGTCGCGATCACGCCCTTCACCTTGTCAGGCATCGGAACGTAGTCGAGGTCGCCGGCAGTCTTGTCGCCGTTCTTGTAGGCCCAGTCGAAGAACTTGAGCGTGGTCGTGGCCTGCGCCGGCTTATCCTGCGACTTGTGCATCAGGATGAAGGTCGCGCCGGTGATCGGCCAAGCGTCCTTGCCGGGCTGGTTGGTCAGCACCTGGTAGAAGGTCTTGGACCAGTCGGCGCCGGCAGCGGCGGCCTTGAAGGCGTCATCGTCCGGCGAAACAAAGCTGCCGGAGGCATTCTGCATCTGGGCGTACGTCATCTTGTTCTGCTTGACGTAGGCGTACTCGACGTAGCCGATCGAGTTGGGCAGCTTGCTGACGAACTGCGCAACGCCCTCGTTGCCCTTGCCGCCCGCGCCGATGGGCCAGTTGACGGCTGTGCCGTCGCCGACCTTGGCCTTCCAGTCGGGGTTGGCCTTGCTCAGGTAGTTGGTGAACAAGAAGGTGGTGCCCGAGCCGTCGGCGCGGCGCACCGGTGCGATGGCCGCATCAGGCAGCGCCAGCGAGCCGTTCAGCGCCTTGATGGCGGGATCGTTCCACTTGGTGATCTTGCCGAGGTAGATGTCGCCGAGAACCTGGCCGTTGAGCTTGAGCTCGCCGGGCTTGATGCCCTGGATGTTGACCACCGGAATCACGCCACCGATCACGGTGGGGAACTGCACCAGGCCCTTGGCCTTCAGGTCGTCGTCGGTCAGCGGCATGTCGGAAGCGCCGAAATCGACCGTCTTGGCATCGATCTGCTTGATGCCGGCGCCGGAACCGACCGACTGGTAGTTGATCTTGGCGCCGGTGGCCTTGTTGAAATCCGAGGCCCACTTCGAATACAGCGGGGCCGGGAAGCTTGCGCCGGCGCCGGTGGCTTCTTGTGCAAAAGCGGGAGCATGGGCCAGGGCCGCGGCGACGAGGCCGGCGGCAGCAAACTTGAACGTCATCTTCATGAAGCTTCCTTTTGGATGTGCAGAGGACCCCTTCCAGGGGGCTTGGCAGGGACTCTAGGAAGCTTGTGTGACACCGGTGTGACACCCTTTTCCAGAGGGAAATCGCCCATCGCAGGGGCCTGCGCTCTGTGACGCTGTCACACAATCGTCATGCGCCACGCCTAGCCTTGAGCGCTCGTTGCGGCACCCTCTTGGCGCGGGCAGCGCCGGCCGAAACGCTACGATCGGGGCCCGCCATCTCCTCCTCAACATGCAAAACGGAACCCGCCTCGCTGCGGTCGATCTCGGGTCGAACAGCTTCAGGCTCGAGATCGGCCAGGTCGACCACGGCCAGATCCACCGCGCCGAGTACCTGAAGGAAACCGTTCGCCAAGGCAACGGCCTCGACAGCGCCCGCAACCTCACGCCGGAGGCGATGCAGCGCGGCTGGGACGCGCTGGCCCGCTTCGGCGAGCGGCTGGCGGGCTTCAAGCGCTCGCAAGTTCGCGCGGTGGCCACCCAGACCCTGCGCGAAGCCCGCAACCGCGAAGAATTCCTGCTGCGGGCGCGCACCATTCTGGGCTTCGGCATCGATGTCATCACGGGCCGCGAAGAGGCCCGCCTGATCTATCAGGGCGTGGCGCACCTGGTGCCCCACACCGACGCCTCGAACCGGGAGCGCCGCCTGGTGGTGGACATCGGCGGGCGCTCCACCGAGATGATCATCGGCCAAGGCCTGAAGGCCGAGGTGATGGAGTCGTACCGGGTCGGCAGCGTCGCATGGTCGATGAAGCATTTCCCCGAAGGCCAGTTCACGACCGCAGCCTTCAAGGCGGCCGAGATCGCCGCCAAGGCGGTGCTGGACGACGCGCTCGCCACCTACGTGCCGGACCGCTGGGACGTGGCCTACGGCGCCTCGGGCACCATCGGCGCGGTGGGCGATGTGCTCGCGGCCGCCGGCGGCGAGCCGGGGCTGATCACGCGCGACGGGCTCGATTGGCTGGTCGACCGGTTGCTCAAGGCCGGCAACGCCGATCGCCTGCGCATCGAAGGCATGCGGGAGGACCGCAAGGCCGTGATCGGCGGCGGCGTCAGCGTGCTGCGCGCCGTGTTCGACCTGCTCGAGATCGAGGAAATGAAGGTGGCCCAGGGCGCCCTGCGCCATGGCGTGCTCTACGAGCTGCTCGAGCGCGACGAGAGCGTCGCCGATCTGCGCGCCAGCACCGTGGCGCGCCTGGCCAACCGGTTCGCGGTCGATGCCGCGCAGGTCCGGCGCGTCAGCGAGACCGCCGCTGCGCTGTTCCTGCAGCTCGAGCCGGCCGCGCGCGGCGGCAGCACCACCAGCCGCGCCGGACGAGCACTGCGCAAGATCGGCTGGGCCGCCCAGCTGCACGAGATCGGCGCCCAGATTTCGCACAGCGAGTACCACAAGCACGGCGCCTACATCCTGGACAACGCCGACGCGCCGGGCTTCGCGGTGAACGAGATGCACTGGTTGAGCCAGTTGGTGCTCGGTCATCGCGGCAAGCTGCGCAAGATCGAGGCCTCTCTGAACGACGAGACCTTCGTCGCGCAACTGCTGGCGCTGCGCCTGGCCGTGATCCTGTGCCATGCGCGACGCGATCCGGATCTGGAGGGGCTGCGCCTGGGGCGAGCGGACAGCCAGCTTTTCGCCATCGCGTGCCGTGCGGGCTGGTCCGAGACCTACCCCCAATCCGCGCACCTGCTGCGCGAGGAAGTGCTGGCCTGGCAGAAGGCCGCCTGGCGGCTCGAGCTGAAGGGCTGCTGACGCCTAGAGCAGTTCGGGCGACTGCACCGTGACCACCACGGTCTGCACGTCGCCGTCGCGCTCGCGGGTGCGGATCCACCAGACGGCACCCTTGCGCACCGGGCAGCTGTCCTGCTTGAGGCCAAGCAGCAGCGAGATGGCTTCGCCGAGCGAGGGCTGGTGCCCGATCAGCAGCACCACCGACTTGCCGTTGGGCCATCCGGCCGCGGCCAGCAGTGCATCCGCCGTGGTGTCGGGCGCGAGTTCGCTGCGCAGCTTGTACTTGCGGCCCAGTGCGAGCGCGGTCTGCTCGCTGCGGCGTGCCGGGCTGCAGACGATGCGTGTGCCCTCGGGTAGTTGCCGATCGAGCCAGGCCGCCATGCGCTTGGCCTGTTTCTCGCCGCGCTGGGTCAGCGAGCGCTGCAGGTCGTCGCAGCCCTCGGTCCAGTCCTCGGCCTCGGCATGGCGCCAGAAAATCAGATCCATGGCTTGTTGCGTCATTCCCGAGAGGCAGCGCGGCTGCGACCTCGCGATGCGTAGCGGACCATCAGCGCGGTCTGCGCGCCATGGGCCTCGACGGTGCGAACGACGGCGCCATCCGCGCCCGGCTGCAGATCGACGCGGCGATAGGCGCCGTCGGCGCCGAGATCCCAGGCATCCCGCCCGTCGTGCAGGTAAGCCACCAGGCATTCGTCGATGAGCCGCTGGCGCAGCGCCGGATCGGTCACCGGCCAGGCCAGCTCGATGCGGCGCAGCATGTTGCGGTTCATCCAGTCGGCGCTCGACAGGTACAGGGATTCGTCCTCGCCCCGGCGGAAATAGAAGACGCGCGAATGCTCGAGGAAGCGTCCGATCACCGAGCGCACGCGGATGTTGTCGGTCAAGCCCGGCACGCGCGCCGGCAAGGTGCAGGCGCCGCGCACGATCAGGTCGATCTTCACGCCCTTTTGGCCGGCGTTCACCAGCGCGGCGATCAGGGCCTCGTCGGTCAGCGCGTTCATCTTGGCAACGATGCGTGCAGGCTCGCCGGCGGCCGCCGCGGCAGCGAGCGCATCGACCCGGGCGATCATGTTGCGGTGCAGGTCGAAGGGTGCCATCCACATGCGATGGAGCTTGGGCAGCCGGCTCTGGCTGGCCATGTGCACGAACACCGCCTCCATGTCGGCGGTCAGCAAGGGGTCGGCGGTCAGGTGGCTGATGTCGGTGTAGAGCTTGGCCGTGCGCGGGTTGTAGTTGCCGGTCGACAGATGGCCGTAGCGGCGCATCTGCTTGCCCTCGCGGCGCGTCACCAGCAGCATCTTGGCGTGCGTCTTCAGGCCGACCACCCCGTAGACGACCTGGGCGCCGATCGATTCGAGCATCTCGGCCCAGTTGATGTTGGCCTCCTCGTCGAAACGCGCCTTGAGCTCCACCACCACCGTGACCTCCTTGCCGCGGCGAACCGCCTCGCGCAGCAGGTCCATGAGCTCGGAATCGGTGCCGGTGCGGTAGATGGTCTGCTTGATGGCGAGCACCTGCGGGTCCTGCACCGCTTCGCGCAGGAAGGCCAGCACGCCGTCGAAACTCTCGAAAGGCTGGTGGATCAGGGCATCGCCCTGCTGCAGCCGCTCGAAGAAGGACTGCCCCGGCGTCAGCATCACCGGGTAGGACGCCTGGTAAGGCGGAAAGCGCAGCTGCGGCTCGTCCAGCAGGTCGATCAGCTGCGTCAGCCGGGCCAGGTTGACCGGGCCGCGCACGCGGTACAGCGCCTGCGGCGGCAGGTTGAACTGGGCCAGCAGAAAGCTCGCCAGCGACTCGGCGCAACTGGCCGAGACCTCGAGCCGGACGGCCTGCCCGTAATGGCGATGCTGCAGGCCCTGGCGCAGCGCCGTGCGCAGGTTCTTGACGTCTTCCTCGTCCACCGCCAGGTCGGAGTGCCGCGTCACGCGGAACTGCGAGAACTCGCCCACCTCGCGCCCCGGAAACATGCTGGACAGGTGGGCCCGCACGATGCTCGACAGCGCGACGAACAGCGTCTTGCCGCCCGACACCTTGGCCGGCATGCGGATCAGGCGCGGCAGCACGCGCGGGACCTTGACGATGGCGATCGGGTTCTCGCGGCCGAAGGCGTCCTTGCCGGAGAGGCGAACGATGAAGTTGAGCGACTTGTTCGCGACCTGGGGAAAGGGATGCGCCGGATCCAGCCCCACCGGAATCAAGAGCGGCTGGACCTCGCGCTCATAGTAGTCGTGCACCCATTTGCGCTGCGCCGGGTTGCGCTCGCCATGCGAGATGATGTGGATGTCCTGGGCCGCGAAGGTGGGTATCAGCTCGTCGTTGTAGAGCGCGTACTGCCGCCCCACCAGCGCATGCGCCACCTCGGCCAGGCGCTCGAAGGACTCCATGGTGTAGTTGCCCTTGTGGTCGCCCGCGGCATTGGCGATCAGGTGCGGCGCCGTCCGGACCTCGAAGAATTCGTCGAGGTTGGACGACACGATGCACAGGTAGCGCAGGCGCTCGATCAGCGGCACCTCGGGGCGGTAGGCCCAGTCGAGCACCCGCTCGTTGAAGGCCAGGATGCTGTGGTCGCGATCGAGCAGCGCCAACGACGGCTCAGCGGCGGCAGGCACGCTGTCGGAAAGGACTGGCGACAAGGAAAATGATTCTGGAGAAACCGGCACGGGAGTGTATGCAGACGGAATCATGACAGTGTCAACCGCCGTTGTGACAGTTGCATGACAACTGTATGACGACATTCCCGTGCTGTCTTAATTGCCCAGGAAGTGTTTTCGATAGCGCGCCGGCAGGTCCTCGATGCGCATCAGCATCGGAAGGTCGGCGGTATTGAAGTCCGGATCCCAGGCCGGCGGGCCCAGAACCTTGGCGCCGAGCCGCAGATAGCCCTTGATCAGCGCAGGCGGCTCGATCTGGAGTTCGCCGTCGAGCCGATGCACCGGCAACGGCAGCCGCGGCTGCACGTGGTACTGGATCGGTGCCATATGGGTGGCCGAGAGCTGGCGCCAGATGCTGGCCGCCGCATCGCCGCTGGTCACGCCGTTGTGCCACATCGGGATGCTGGCGCAGCCGATCATGGTGTCGAGCTTGTTGCTGTTCATGAAACCGGCCAGCGCACCCCAGAGCGCGAGGATCACGCCGCCCTGGCGATGGTCCGCATGGACGCAGCTGCGGCCCAGCTCGACCATGCGTTCGCGCAGGTCGCGCAGCCGCGTCAGATCGAATTCGGTGTCGCTGTAGGTGCTGCCGATGCGCCGGGCCTGGGCCGGCGTCAGCACGCGGTAGGTGCCGATCACCTGGTTCGTCGCCAGCTCGCGCACCAGCAGGTGCTCGCAGAAGTCGTCGAACAGGTCGATGTCGTGGCCTTCCAGCGGGGTCGTGAGGCGGGCACCCATCTCGCCCGCAAACACCTCGTAGCGCAGGCGCTGGGCCGCGCGGACGTCGTCCTGGTGCCGCGCCCAGGTCACGCTGATGCCGCCGGCTTCGGTGGCGGCGGCAGGGGTTGCCGCAGCCGGTACTGCAGGAATCGAAGCCGGTGCGCGGGCCGGGTTCGGCGCCGGCCACAGGGCGGCGCGCAGTCCCAGCTGCGAGAACGGAAACGTCGGCGTGGGCAGTTCTTTCATGCGAGACCCTTTCTGCGCACGGAGTCTGTGAGACAGCGGTGAAACACGCGTGTCAATCCGATGGCAGTTGCGTGACTTGCAACCATTGGCGCCTGCTTTCGGCGTCTAATCCCGACGTTTCGCCAACTGGAGTTCTTTCATGGCCGCCGAAGTCCAAGTCAGGGTCGAGGTCGAGACCCGCCGTCATCAGATGTTTCCCGTGCTGGGCGCCGCCTGCATCGAGCGCATCAGGCGCTTCGGCAGCGTGCGGCACTACGCGCGCGGGGACTGCCTCTTCCGGGCCGGCGAGCCCGGCCCGGGGATGTTCGTCGTGCTGCGCGGCATCGTGGCGATCACCCAGCGCGACGGGCTCGGGCGCGTGGTGCCCATCGAACGCCAGGGCCCGGGTCAGTTTCTGGCGGAGATCGCGCAACTCTCCGGCCGCCCTGCCCTGGTTGACGGCCACGCCGAGGACGATGTAGAGACTCTGCTGGTGCCGCCCGAGCAGCTGCGCGCGCTGATCATCGCCGAGGCCGACCTCGGGGAACGGCTGGTCCGCGCGATGATCCTGCGCCGGGTGGCCCTGATCGAATCGGGCAGCAGCGGGCCGGTGCTGATCGGACCGCCGCAGTCGCCCGCGCTGCTGCGGCTGCAGAACTTCCTGCGCCGCAACGGCCATCCCTACAACGTGGTCGACGCGACGCAGGACGCGGATGCGGCGGCACTGCTCGAACAGTACGGCGAGGCGGAACTGCTCGTGGTCTGTCCCGACGGTGCCGTCGTGGTCAATCCGACCGACAACGCACTCGCGCGCTGCCTCGGCATGGTCGACACCATCGACCACGACGAGCTTTTCGACGTGGTGGTGGTCGGCGCCGGCCCCGCCGGCCTCGCGACCGCCGTCTACGCCGCATCCGAAGGCTTGCGCGTGATCGTGGTCGATTGCCGTTCCTTCGGCGGCCAGGCGGGCGCGAGCGCGCGCATCGAGAACTACCTGGGCTTTCCGACCGGCATCTCCGGCGGCGCGCTCGCCGGCCGCGCCTTCGTTCAGGCGCAGAAATTCGGCGTCGAGATGCTGATCCCGGCCGAGGTCGCCTCCATGGACTGCAGCGAAGCCGATACCAAGGGAGAGCTCACGGTCCAGCTCACCGATGGCCGGCGCCTGCGTTCCCGAACCGTCGTGATCGCCAGCGGCGCGCGCTACCGCCGCCCCGAGGTGCCGCGCCTGGCCGAATTCGAAGGCCGCGGCATCTGGTTCTGGGCCTCGGCGCTGGAGGCCAAGCTGTGCGCACAGCAGGAGGTGGCACTGGTCGGCGGCGGCAATTCGGCCGGCCAGGCCGCGGTGTTCCTGTCGCAGCATGCCGCCAAGGTCAATGTGCTGGTGCGCGGCCCTTCGCTCGCAGCCACCATGTCGCGCTACCTGATCGACCGCATCGAGGCCACGCCCAACATCGAGCTGCATCCGCATACCGAGCTGGTGAGCCTGCACGGCGACCCGGCCTCGGGATTGAACGGGGCCACCTGGCGCTGCCGTCGCACCGGCGACGAAGAGCAGTGCCCGACGCGCAATATCTTCCTCTTCATCGGCGCGGTGCCGGAAACGGACTGGCTCGAGGGCTGCGGCGTCTCGGTCGACAAGCATGGCTTCGTGTTGACCGGGGAAGCGGCGCGCGGGGGATTTCCAGCCAGGCCCGCGGCTGCGCTGGAAACCAGCGTCGCCGGCGTGTTCGCCGTGGGGGACGTGCGCTCCGGTTCGGTCAAGCGCGTGGGCGGCGCGATCGGCGAAGGCGCTGCCGTGGTCGCGCTGATCCACAAGCACCTGGCACCGAGCGCCGTGGCCGCCTGAGGCCGGAACAGGCCGCGTTCTGCAGGAAAAGCCACCGGCCGCTATGCTGGCCGGCCCTGTCTCTTTCCTCTGGAACGCAGTCCATGTCTCAAGCTCCCATCGACGTTTATTCCTGGCCCACGCCCAATGGCCACAAGATTCACATCATGCTGGAGGAGTGCGGCCTCCCCTACCGCGCGCACCCGGTCAACATCGGCAAGGGCGACCAGTTCGAAGCCGGCTTTCTCAAGATCAGCCCCAACAACAAGATCCCGGCCATCACCGATCCCGAGGGCCCGGACGGCAAGCCGATCTCGCTGTTCGAATCTGGCGCGATCCTGGTCTACCTGGCCGGCAAGACCGGCGAGTTTCTTCCCGAAGGCGAGCGCGCGCGCTACGAGGTGCTGCAGTGGCTCATGTTCCAGATGGGCGGCGTCGGCCCGATGCTGGGCCAGGCGCATCACTTCCGCATGTACGCGCCCGAGAAGATCGCCTACGCCATCAACCGCTACAGCAACGAGGCGCGGCGCCTCTACGGCGTGATCGACAAGCAGCTGGCCAGCCACCGATTCATCGCCGGCGAAACCTACTCGATCGCCGACATCGCCATCTTCCCGTGGCTGCGCAGCTGGGAGAACCAGGGCATCGTGCTCACCGAGTTCCCACACCTGAAGAAGTGGTTCGAGGGCATCGCTGCCCGGCCCGCGGTGCAGCGCGGCGTCAAGGTGCTGGCCGAGCTGCGCACGCCGATCACCGGCGACAAGGAGCGCGAAATCCTCTTTGGCAAGACGCAATACGCGAAGCGCTGAGAAAGGCCTGCTTCGCACAGGCTAGAATCGCAGGCTTCGTCGGGGCGTAGCGCAGCCTGGTAGCGCATCTGGTTTGGGACCAGAGGGTCGAAGGTTCGAATCCTTTCGCCCCGACCAACTTTCTTTCTTCCGCCTCAGCTCACAGGCAACTGCTCCGGCATCGGTTCGGGCGGCGGTTCCTTCTTGGGCTCGGTCCGATCGGGTTTGGCCTGATCGAGTTCATCGATCATCTTTTCGCCCACCGGGTCCTTGCCGTCCGAAGGGATCGATTCTTCGAAGCCGATCTCGGGTTCCTCGTCGAGGATCGGGTGGCGTGACGAAGCGGGTTGGGTGGCGTCGTTGCTCATATTGAACTCCATGAGGAGCTTCCACATTCGCTCTTCGCGACACGCCCCGGCCTCAGGCAAAGGCCAGAGCCCTTGTCGTCCGGCGCCGACGCCGGGGACGCCACCGTAAAATCGGCCCCCATCTGCCCGTAGCTCAGTTGGATAGAGCACCTGCCTTCTAAGCAGGTTGTCGGGGGTTCGATCCCCTCCGGGCAGGCCATCAGCCAGTTTCATCAGGCTTCAATCAGTGTGGATTCCGGAATAACTTGGCCGGAATGACAAGATATGCCGGAAAAAGCGGCGACACGATATGCCGGAAAAATGGCAGGCAGTTGATCGAGCCCCGGCCTATTAATCCGTCGGTCCCTGGTTTGAGCCCGGGTCGAGGAGGCACTACAAGCCGCATAGGCACAAAGGGTTCCGCTACTAAATCGGTAGCAACACCCTTTGTCATTCCAGCCCGTGTCCACCTTTGGCCATTTCCAGCTTTGTCTGCAGGTGCCGACGGGTCGCGGTGCAAGCGTGCCCCGGCCACCTCCACACGCTGTTAGCCCCTTTCGGCTGTACTTGAACCGTTCGGCGGGACCTACCTAAAGGCCACCCCGGCACGCGACGGCGACGCGGCCGGCGAAGGCCAGCGCGATGCCGAGGCAGCGCGCGGCCTAGCCCGTCAGCCAGGCAGCGAGGCCGGGGCCGTACCGGATTGCGACAGGGGGCGCGCCGAAGGCCGTCTGCGGCCCGGGGCCGCCCCGGCCCGCATCCTTGAGCAGGGCCAAGAATTCGCGATTGATGCGCATCGAGGCGTTGAAGACCGCCATGACATCGTCGATATCGATTGTGTCGAGCATTCGCACCTGATCCGCTGTGTCCTCGTCATAGTGCCCGGTCGCCTTGTTGCGTACGCCGGACCAGCCGCGCAGGGTCGTGAGCTGCGTGCGGCATTCCTTGCGAACGGCGCGGTACGCGGCCTGCGACACGGTCATGCCGCGCTGCGCGGCCAGGACGATCGCGCGCTGCGACAGCTTGCCGACCGCCTGCTCGTATTCGTACATCCGGTGCACGAGGCCCTTCATCGCGACGCGCTATAGCCGCTCTGCGCGGTAGTAGGCCGGCTTGAAGCCGCGCCTGTTGGGCTGAATCGGCGTTGGCACTACTTCGTCCACAAGGCACCGCGACTGTCAGGACCGCCGCGACGATCCCAGCGATGCCGGCGGCGCGCGCCCACCACAGCATCTTCGCGTTGTCCGCCTTGCTCGCCTGCGCATCCTGGCGGATTGCCTCAAGTGCCGCGACGGTGCGGTTCTCGGCCTCCTCGGTCGCGTTCAGCCGGCGCGTGTTCTCGCGCATCGTGTCGACGATGTGATCCGACGACGAGACGCGCAACACCCTCGGCTCATTGATGGTGCGCCTTGCCGTCGCCGTGCGAATCTGTTCCGTCCAACTCTGCGCTCGATGTCGTCAACGGTCGTGCGCGGCGACGAATCTCGGTCTCGTATTCATGTGCGTAGCCCCCTGCGTGTAGCGCACCCTGGAGGGCCTGCTCGCGCCAAGCGAGAGCGCGCTCACGCAGATCAGCGTCGGAAAGGTCGCCGGGTTCAGTCATTGGTTGATTCTGACGTGGCACGCGGTCTCGCTGGCGTGAACGGTTGCGCGCAGCAATCAACAGTTGGTTCACAAGAGTGCCCACCAGCATCGACAAGGTTCTGGCGAACGCGCCGGTCGGATTGAGGTGCGACCCAGATTCATTCCTTCAGGACGATCCGGCCGTCTTCGATGAGGCGCCCCATCTTCTCGTACTCGGCGGCCAGGAATGCGGCATACGCCTTCGACGTGCCGCCGACGCGCTCCACCGCCAGCGCCAGCATCTTCTCGCGGACTCGGTGGTCGGCCAGCACCTCATTGGTGGCCCGGTTCAGCTTGTCGATGACCGGCACCGGCGTACCCGCCGGCACGTTCAGCCCCACGAAGGTGTACGCCTCGTAGTCCGGGTAGCCCTGCTCGGCCACCGTCGGCACATCCGCAAGCGAGGGCGAGCGCCGCTTGCCGGTCACGGCGACCGGCTTGATCCTGCCGGCCCGGATCAGCGGCTCGGCCACCGCGATCGAGCCGAACGCCAGATCGACGTGACCCGCCATGAGGTCGGTGAACGCCGGGTTCTCGCCCTTGTAGGGCACGTGATTCAAGCGGATACCCGCCAGCTTCTGGAAGTATTCGCCCGCCAGGTGCTGCGGACCGCCCTGCCCCGTGGTCCCGTAGCTGATCTGGCCCGGCTTGCTCCGCGCCAGCTGTACCAGCTCGGGCACCGTGTTCGCCGCGAGCGTGGTGCGCGCCACCAGCACGTTGGGAACGTTGTGAACATGGATCACGGGCATGAGGTCCTTGCGCGGATCGAAGCCTTGCTTCATCAGGTGCGGCTGTATCACCTGCGGGCCGGTGGTGCAGAAGCAGACGGTGTAGCCGTCGGGCGCTGACTTCGCGACATGGTCGGTCCCTATCGAGCCGGCTGCCCCGGCCTTGTTCTCGACGATCACGACCTGGTCCAGCACCCTGCCGAGTTCCTGCCCCACGAGCCGGCCGAGCACGTCCGTCGCTCCGCCTGCGGGAAAGGGCACCACCAGGTGTATCGGCCTGGCGCGGGGGTAGTCCTGCGCGCGCGACGAAACGGAGAACCCGAGCGCCAAAGCGACCATGAGCAGGGAGCCCAAAGCACGAAACAGCGTTGCAGAGACCATGGCCATCACCTGATATTCATGATTCTGGTGCCGGTACTTCGTGGGGTCACTGGGGTCTTCACTCCTCGACCGGCGCGAAATCGCTCTTCGTCGCGCCGCAATCCGGGCAGCACCAGTCATCCGGCACGTCGGCCCACGCGGTGCCGGGCGCGATGTCGTGGTCGGGATCGCCGAGAGCCTCGTCGTAGACATGCGCGCAGAAGAAGCACTGCCATTTCTTCGTGTTCACCGCGCGCGCACCTCCCAGATCAGCGGCAGCTCGAAAAGCGTGGCGTTGACGCCGGCGCGCACGCCGCATTCCCTGCCCGGCTCGATCTGGAAGTCGGGAATGCGCTTCAGCCATTCCTCGAGGAAGATCTTTATCTCGGTACGTGCCAGCAGCGAGCCCGGGCAACGATGCGCGCCGTTGCCGAAGGTCGAATGGATCGGCGTGCGGCGCTGGAAGTTCACCGCCATCGGATCGTCGAACTGGCGATCGTCCACGCCGTGCAGCGTCGTCGGCATCACGACCATGTCGCCGGCCTTCATCTCGACGCCCTTGTACTGCATGTCCTCGCGCACCATGCGGCCTTGATTGACGACCGGGAAGCGGCGCAGCAGTTCCTCCACCGCCGCCGGGATGCGATCCGGGTGTTCGATGAGCTCCCTGCGGTGCGCCGGGCTGGTGGCCAGGAAGCGCGCCGCGAAGCCCATCGCCGAGGCCACGGTGTCCAGGCCGCCGATCAACACCAGCGCCACCATGGGGATCACCTCCTCGTCGGTGATCGGCCGCCCGTCGACCTGCGCCTTGGTCAGCTGGCTGATCGCGTCCGGGCCGGGGTTCTCCCGCCGCTCCTTCACCTTCTGCGCGGCATAGCCGAAGATGTTCATGTAGCTCTGCTCGCGCTCGGCTTCACTGCTCGGGCGCACCTGCTGATCGGCCCAGGCCAGCAGTTTTTCGCGGTCTTCGACCGGCAGGTCGACCATGCGCATGAATATGCCGATGGGCAGGTGCTGGGCGAACTCGCCGACGAACTCGCAGCGACCGCGCGGATAGAAGCCCTCGATCAGCTCGATCGCCTGCTCGCGCGCGCGCCCCGCGAGGGCCGACACCGCCTTCGGCGACAGCAGCGGGGACAGCAGCGTGCGGTACTTCGTGTGCTCCGGCGGATCGAGAAAGATCGGAGGCATCCTGTGCGTGTTGCGCTCGGCGGGCACCACGAGCTTCTGCGAGGTGAAGCGCTCCGCATCCTTGAAGATCTCGTAGATATCCTCCCCGCGCGTCGCAACCCAGTGCCCGCCATTCTTCGGCGTCCAGAAGATGTCGGGGATGCCGGGATCGTGCAGGCGCTTCAGCGCGGCGTGATAGTCGCCATCGGCGACCTCGACGTTGTACAGGTCGAACTCGTGCACCAGCGCGGCGGGCACGTGCGGCGGGATTCGGTCGGCAACGGAATGACTCATGTCGGGGACCTCTTGGGCGAAGTGCGGGCCCTGCGGCTCGTGGGGCGGGATGCGCGTGCCGGGCCGGCGATCGCCAGCAGCCCGCGCAGGTAGAGCAGGAACATGTCGCCGGCGTAGGCGGGGTTGCCGCGCTGCGCGCCGTGGCCGCTCTGCAGCGCCAACGAAGCGCCGAAAGACAGGGCCGCCGCGGCGAGCGCTTCGGGCGCAGCCGGCGGCTCCTTGCCGGCCTTCTCGAACATGGCCGCGAAGACGCGTGCGACGTGCCGGTGGTGGGCGGTGATGAAGGCGTGATAGTGGACGGCGAAGTCCGGATTGCGCTCGGCATGCAAGGTCAGCTCGATCCACAGCAAACCACCGTCGCCGTCCCGTCGGGAACGTCGGAAGCGCGCCAGGAACCCTTGCAGCACGGCCTCCGCGTCCTGCGCCTCGGCGACCACCCTGCCCCACTCGGTGGCTTCGCGTTCGAGCCATTCGCTCATCAGCTCGAGCAGCATGTCTTCCTTGGTGGTGTAGTTCGCATAGAAGGCACCCCGGCTCAGGCCCGCGGCCTGACTGATGCCATCTACAGACGCCGCACCGACGCCCTGGTCGGCGAACGCCCTGGTGGCGGATCTGCGCAGGCGGGCCTTAGTGACCTCGCGCTTCTCTTCACGGCTCAACGCTTGCATGAATGTCTCCTTCAAATACAGTTATGTATTCTAATTTTCGCTCGATGTTCTGATATTGGTACACACCCTAGGCAAGGTGTTTCATTCGTCACGCTTCTTGACGTCTTTCTGTCGGACGTTCAGAATTACGCACTATGTTCATATATTAGACCGACCAGTGTCCTCCACAAGCTACGACCTGAGCGACGACCAGAAGGCCATCCAGGACCTGATCCGGCGCTTGGCGCGCGACAAGGTGGCGCCGCGCGCCGACGAGATCGATCGCACGGCCGAGTACCCGCACGACATGTTCGAGCTGCTCAAGGGGCTGGGCCTGTTCGCGCTGCCCTTCCCCGCCGAATACGGCGGCACCGGCAGCACGCTGTCGGCCTGCGTCGCGGTCGAGGAATTCGGGCGCGTGTGCTACAACACCGGCTACCTGCTCGTCGTGCAGTGGACGCCGTTCGGCGCGATCCTTGCCGGCGGCACCGAGGCGCAAAAGCAGCGCCTGCTGCCGGGCCTGGCAAGCGGCGAGCTGCGCGGCGCTCTGTCGCTGACCGAGCCACAGAGCGGTTCCGACGTCTCCGGCATCAAGACCACCGCGCGCCGCACGGCCGACGGCTATGTGTTAAACGGTGCGAAGATCTGGTGCACCAACGCCGACATCGCCGACTTCATCCTGGTCGCCGCGAAGACGCAGGACGAAGCCGGGCAGCCGCTCGGCATCAACCTGTTCATCGTCGATCGCGGCACGCCCGGTCTGACGGTGGGCCGCAAGGAAGACAAGATGGGCGCCCGCGGCGTGCCGTCGTGCCCGCTCTTCTTCGACCAGGCGCGGATTCCGGCGGAGAGCCGCCTCGGCCCCGAGGGCGGCGAAGGCTTCAAGGTCGCGATGGAGGCGCTCAACACCAGCCGCCCGATCGTCGCGGCGCGTGCCGTCGGCATCGCGCAAGGCGCGATCGACCATGCCGTCCGATACATCCAGGAGCGGCGCGCCTTCGGCCAGGCGATCAGCGACTTCCAGGGCGTGCGCTGGATGCTCGCCGACATGGTGATGCAGACCGAAGCGGCGCGCCAGCTGGTCTACCGCACCGCCGCCATGGTCGACGCCGGCGTCACAGGTCGGGCGCTGGCGCCGATGGCGGCGATGGCCAAGTGCGTCGCGTCCGATGTCGCGATGAAGGTCGCCACTGATGCGGTGCAGCTCTTCGGCGCCGCCGGCGTGTCGGCCGAGTACCCGATCAACCGCTACTTCCGCGATGCGAAGGTGGTGCAGATCATCGAAGGGACGAACCAGATCCAGCGCAACATCATCGCCAACAGCCTCCTCGGGAAGGCCGGCCGATGACGGGACCGCTGGCCGGCCTGAAGGTCGTCGAGCTGGCTGGCATCGGCCCGGGCCCGATGTGCGCAATGCTGCTTGCCGACCTCGGCGCCACCGTGATCCGCGTCGACCGCAAGCAGCCTGTGAAGCTGGGGCTCGAGCGGCCGCTCAAGTTCAACACGCTGCTGCGCAACCGCGGGTCGATCGCGCTCGACCTGAAGCAAGCGGCCGCGGTGGAGGCCGTGCTCGGGCTGGTCGAGCAGGCTGATGCGCTGATCGAAGGCTTCCGCCCCGGCGTCACCGAGCGCCTCGGCCTGGGGCCCGACGTCTGCCTCGCGCGCAATCCGCGCCTGGCCTACGGGCGCCTGACCGGCTGGGGTCAGAGCGGGCCGCTGGCGCAGGTGGCGGGGCACGACATCAACTACCTCGCCATCACCGGCATCCTGGAGGCGATTGGCCGCGAAGGCCAGCCGCCGTCGATCCCGCTGAACCTGCTCGGCGACTATGCGGGCGGATCGCTGTACATGGCCGTCGGCCTGCTCGCCGCGATCCTGGACGCGCGCCGCACCGGCCAGGGCCAGGTCGTCGACGCAGCGGTCGTCGACGGCGCCGTGCACCTGGCGACGACCTTCCACGGCATGGTCGCCGGCGGCATCTGGCGCGAAGGCCGCGGCGGCAACCCGACCGACGGCGGCTCGCATTTCTATGACTGCTACGAGTGCGCCGACGGCCGCTGGATCGCTGTCGGGCCGATCGAGGAGAAGTTCTTCGCCGAGCTGCTCGCCCGGCTTGAGATCGACGCCTCGAAGCTCGGCCCGCAGATGTCGCGCGAGCACTGGAAGCCCGCCAAAGAGCTGCTCGCCGCCACGTTCAAGAAGCGCACGCGCGACGACTGGGCAGCGCGCCTCGAGCAGACCGACGCCTGCGTGTCGCCGGTGCTGAGCTTCGCCGAGGCAGCGCGGCATCCGCACCTGAAGGCGCGCGGCAGCCTGGTCGAGATCGACGGCATCGTGCAGTCCGCGTCTGCGCCGCGCTTCTCGCGCAGCACGCCCGCCATTCCGACGCCGCCGCAGCCGGTCACGCCGGGGAACACCGACCGGGCCTTGTCGCGCTGGTTCTCCCAGGACAAGATCGCGGCACTGCGACGCGACGGCGTCATTGATTAGGGTCTGTTGACCTGGACACCCCATGGACCTCCGCTACACCGACGAAGAACTCGCCTTCCGCGACGAGGTGCGCGCCTTCTTCGCGACGGCGCTGCCGCCCGAGATCCGCCGCAAGTGCGAGCTCGGCCAGCGCATCGGCAAGGACGAGATGAAGCGCTGGGTGCGCATCCTGCACGACCGTGGCTGGGCCACGCCGTCGTGGGCGCCCGAATGGGGCGGCACCGGCTGGGACGCGGTCAGGCAGTACATCTTCAAGGAAGAGCTCGCGATGGCACCGGCGCCCGAGCCGATCTCCTTCAACATGAACATGATCGGGCCGACGCTGATTACCTTCGGCAGCGAGGAACAGAAGCGCCGCTTCCTGCCCCGCATCGCGCGCATGGACTATTGGTTCTGCCAGGGCTTCTCGGAGCCGGGTGCGGGCTCGGACCTGGCGGCACTGCGCACCAGCGCGGTCCGCGACGGCGACCACTACCTCGTCAACGGCCAGAAGCTGTGGACCTCGACCGCGCACCATGCCGACTGGTGCTTCCTGCTTGTGCGCACCGACCCGGCAGCGAAGAAGCAGCAGGGCATCACCTACCTGCTGATGGACATGCGTTCGCCGGGCGTCTCGGTGCGGCCGATCGTGACGATCGACGGACACCACGAGACCAACGAGATGTTCCTCGACAACGTGCGGATCCCGGTGGCGAACCGCGTCGGCGAAGAGAACAAGGGCTGGGACTACGCCAAGTACCTGCTCGGTCACGAGCGCAGCGGCATTGCCCGCGTGGGCGTCTCGAAGTTCCGGGTGCGCCGCGCCAGGCAGCTGGCCGCGCAGGTGCTGCAGGGCGGCCGGCCGCTGATCGAGGACGAGCGCTTCCAGGAGCGCGTCGCCGAGATTGAGGTCGAGCTGAAGGCGCTCGAGATCACGCAGATGCGGCTGATCGCCGAAACGGCCAAGCGCCCCAACGGCAAGCCCGACCCCAAGTCCTCGATCCTGAAGATGAAGGGCTCGCAGCTGCAACAGGCGGCGGCCGAGCTGCTGCTGGAGGTTGCGGGACTGCATGCGCTGGAGTTCGACCCCGGCTTCGTCGCCGGCCGGCCTGACGCGGCCGAGGAGGCCGACGACTGGGCGCTCACGATCGCCGCCAACCACTACTGGGCGCGGCACGTGTCGATCGTCGGCGGCTCGAACGAGATCCAGCGCAACATCCTCGCCAAGACCGTGCTCGGGCTCTGACCAACCATGGATTTCGACCTCACCGATGAGCAGCGCATGCTGCAGGACAGCCTGCAGCGGCTTTTGGCCGAACGCTGCGGCTTCGAACAGCGCCTCGCCTGCCGCGACGAGCCCGCCGGCTACAGCCGCGAGTTGTGGTCACGCTATGCCGAGATGGGCCTGCTCGGCCTGCCCTTCGCCGAAGGCGACGGCGGCCTCGGCGGCGGCCCCGTCGAGACCCTGATCGTGATGCAGGCCCTCGGCCGTGCGCTCGCGCTCGAGCCCTACCTCCCGACAGTGGTGCTGTGTGGCGCCTTGCTGCGCCAGGCCGGCTCGGCCGCGCAGCGGGATGCGCAGGTGGGCGCGATCGTCGCCGGCGAGCGCACGCTGGCCTTCGCCTCTGCCGAAGCCCAGTCGCGCTACGACCTGGCCGACGTGGCGACGCGGGCCGAGCGCGAGGGCGACGGCTGGCGGCTCTGCGGCACGAAACGGTTCGTGCTGGCCGGCGACAGCGCCGACCTGCTGATCGTCTCGGCCCGCACAAACGGCGACTCGCGCGAGTGCGACGGCGTGTCGCTGTTTCTCGTCGACCCGGGCGCCGCCGGCGTCACGCGCCGCGGCTACCGCACGCAGGACCACCAGCGCGCCGCCGACATCTGCTTCGATGCAGCGCACGTGGGTGCCGACGCCTTGCTCGGCCCCGAGGGCGCCGCACTGCCGCTGATCGAGCACGCGATCGATACCGCCACGGCCGCGCTGTGCGCCGAAGCGGTCGGCGCGATGGAGCGGGTGCACGAGATCACCGTCGAGTACCTGAAGGTGCGCAAGCAGTTCGGCGTCGCCATCGGCAGCTTCCAGGCGCTGCAGCACCGTGCGGTAGACATGCTGGTCGCCGTCGAGCAGGCGCGCAGCATGGCCTTCTATGCAGCGATGATGTGCGGCGAGCCCGACCCCGCAGCGCGCGGCCGCGCGATCTCCGCCGCCAAGGTGCAGATCAACAAGAGCGCGCGCTTCGTCGGGCAGGAGGCGATCCAGCTGCACGGCGGCATCGGCATGACCGAGGAATGCCAGGCCGGACACTACTTCCGGCGGCTGTCGGTGATCGAGATGCTGTTCGGCGACACCGCACACCATCTGCGGCGGGTGGCGGCCGCAGGCGCAATGAGCTAGGCCGCTCGCGCCTCGATGCCGCCGACCACGCCAGACGCCTTCGCCGCGACTTCCTTGACCGCGGCCTTCAGCTGATCGAGCTCGTTGCGGAAGCGATCCGACGGTCCGGCGATGTTCAGCGAGGCGACACAGTTGCCGTCACCGTCGAACACCGGCGCGGCCACGGCGGCCAGCCCGACCATGTAATTGTCCACCGAGGTCGACACGCCTTCGGCGCGGATCCGGTCGAGCTCGCGCGAGAGCGACGCGCGCGTGAGCGGAATCGCCGTCCTGACCTTGAACTGCACCGACGACAGGTAGGCATCGCGCCAACGCTTCTCGGTATAGGCGAGCAGCAGCCGCCCGGCGGAGCTGGCATAGAGCGGCCGCGTGGTCCCCACCGGAATTTGGTAGCGCACCGGGTGCGGGCTGTCGATGATCTCGACGTAGGTCAGCACCTCTGCATCGCGGTTCAGCACACCCAGCAGCACGGATTCGCCGGTGCGCTGGCAGAGCTCCTCCATGAACGGCCGGATCATCTTCGGGAAATTCCAGGCCGACATCACGCTCGCGGCCAGCCGGAAGATCGAAGGCCCCAGCCGGTACTGACCGGCGCTGTGGATCAGGTAGCCCTCCGCGACCAGCGGGCGCAGCAGGTTCAGCAGGCTGCTTTTCGGGGACTCCAGCGTGACGTTGAGCTCGGCCAGCGACATGCCGTCGGGCGTCATCGACAACACGTCGAACAGGCCGAGCAGTCGCGTGAGCGAGCGTGGGCCGGTGACATCGCGATCCGCGGGGAGGCTTGTGTTGTTGTCTTCGACGATTTTCTTGGTGGCCATTGAATCCCCGTGCAGGCTGGACGGGCCGCTCAGTTCGGTCGGGCCCGTCAGGCTGGCAATGCTACCCGAGCTCGGTTCCATCGCAGCCTCTACAGCGCCCCGGTCAGCTCGGGGACGGCCTGGAACAGGTCGGCCACGAGGCCGTAATCCGCCACGCCGAAGATCGGCGCCTCCGGATCCTTGTTGATCGCGACGATGACCCTGCTGTCCTTCATGCCCGCCAGATGCTGGATCGCCCCCGAGATGCCGACCGCGACATACAGCTGCGGCGCGACGATCTTGCCGGTCTGGCCCACCTGGCAGTCGTTCGGCGCATAGCCGGCGTCGACGGCGGCGCGCGACGCGCCCACCGCGGCCCCGAGCTTGTCGGCCAGCCGGTCGAGCAGATGGAAGTTCTCGCTGCTTCCCATGCCGCGGCCGCCGGAGACGACCATGCGCGCCGCGGTCAGCTCGGGCCGCTCGGAGACCGTCAGCGCCTGGCCGACGAAGCGCGACGTTTCGCTGGCCGGCCCGGCCGGCACCGGCACGAGCGTCGCCGCACCGCCGCTGCCTGCCGCGTCAAAGGCTGCGCCGCGCACGGTGAGGACCTTGATCGCATCCAGCGCCTTCACGGTGGCCATTGCATTGCCTGCATAGATCGGGCGCACGAAGGTGTCCGGCGCGATCACTTCGGTTATGTCGGAGACTTGCGCCACATCGAGCAAGGCGGCCACGCGCGGCATCACGTTCTTGCCGGCCGAGGTGGCGCCGGCGAGCACATGGCTGTAGTCGCGCGCCAGCGCCGCGACCAGCTCCGCGAGGCTTTCAGCGAGCGGATGCGCATAGGCGGCGGCATCGGCCACCAGCACTTTCGAGACGCCGGCGATCGCCGCGGCCTCCCGGGCCGCACCGTCGCAATGGTGGCCGGCGACGAGCAGGTGCACCTCGCCGCCGATCTGCGTCGCGGCCGTCACGGCCGCCCGGGTGGCGCCCTTGATCGCGCCGTGCTCATGTTCCGCGAGGATCAGGATCGCCATCTCAGAGTACCTTTGCTTCGGACTTCAGCCTGGCGATCAGCGTCGCCACATCGCCCACCTTGACGCCGCCGGCCCGCTGCCTCGGCTCGCTGACCTTCAGCACCTGCGTGCGCGGCGCGAGGTCGACGCCGAGCGTCGATGCGGCGATCGTCTCGAGCGGCTTCTTCTTCGCCTTCATGATGTTCGGCAGGGTCGCGTAGCGCGGTGAATTCAGGCGCAGGTCGACCGTGACGACCGCCGGCAGTTTCAGCGCCAGCGTCTCGAGCCCGCCGTCGACCTCGCGCGTGACTTCGACGCCGTCGCCGCCGACGACCACCTTCGATGCGAAGGTCGCCTGCGGCCGGCGCAGCAGCGCGGCGAGCATCTGGCCGGTCTGCCCGGCGTCGTCGTCGATCGCCTGCTTGCCGAGGAAGACCAGCTGCGGCTGCTCCTTGTCGACCAGCGCCTTCAGCAGCTTGGCGACGTGCAGCGGCTCAAGCGCGTCCGAGGTCTCGACCAGGATGCCGCGATCGGCGCCCAGCGCCATCGCGGTGCGCAAGCTTTCCTGGCAGGCCGGCACGCCGATGCTCGCGACAACGACCTCGGTGACGACCCCCGCCTCCTTCAGGCGGACGGCCTCCTCCACCGCGATCTCGTCGAAGGGGTTCATCGACATCTTGACCCCGGCCAGATCGACGCCGGTGCCATCGGACTTGACGCGTGCCTTGACGTTGTAGTCGATCACGCGCTTGACTGCGACCAATGCCTTCATGCCCGGATCCTCCTCACACCGGATCCCACGGCGTCAGCTTCATCGACGGCACGTTGTCGAAGAAGCTGGCCTCGAAGGCCGGCATCGCCTCGTCGGCGATCATCTCGGGCGTCCAGCCGCCGCCGCGGTGCATCGAGCGGATCATGCGGATCTGGCTGAAGAAATAGATCTCGTTGGCGCGCACACCGAAGATCTGCCCCGAGACCTTCTCGGCGCGGTCGCTGGCGAGGTACACCGCGAGGGGAGCGATCTTGGCGCTCTCCATCTTCTTCAGCTTTTCCACGCGCGCCTTCTCCTCCGGCGTGTCGGCCGGGATGCCGGCCGTCATCGCCGTCCACGCCCACGGCGCGATGCAGTTGGACCGGACCTTGAACCGCGCCATGTCGAGCGCGATCGACTTCGACAGGCCCACGATGCCCATCTTTGCGGCCGAGTAGTTGCCCTGGCCGAGGTTGCCGATCAGCCCCGAGGTCGAGGTCATGTGCACGTAGCTGCCGCTCTCCTGGCTCTTGAAATGCGGCGCCGCCGCGCGCGTCATGTAGAAGGAGCCGTTCAGGTGCACGTCGATGACGGCCTGCCACTCCTCCTTGCTCATGTTGAAGATGAAGCGGTCGCGCACGATGCCGGCGTTGTTGACGATGCAGTCGATGCGGCCGAAGCTGTCGAGCGCGGCCTGCACGATCTTGTGAGCCGAATCCCACTCGGCCACGCTCTCCACCGCCGCCACCGCCTGCCCGCCCGATTCCCTGATCTCGGCGACCACCGATTCGGCCAGCGCCTGGCCGCTTTGCTTGTCGCGCGCGAGGTCGTTGACCACCACCTTCGCGCCGTGCGCGGCGAACGCCTTCGCGAAGTCGCGCCCGATGCCGGCACCGGCGCCGGTCACCACCACGACCTTGTCTTGAATCATGCCCATCCGCTTGCTCCTTGAGTTCGATGTCTAGTCGCCGCTGAAATCGGGCGTGCGCTTGCCGCGGAAGGCAGCGACGGCTTCGGCGTGGTCGCGCGTCTGGTTCGACAGCAACTCGTAGGCCATGCCGGCGTCCATCACCGAAGCGGCGATCTGCTTGAGCCCGATGTTGATCGTGGCCTTGGTCCACTGGATCGCGCGCCGCGCGCCGCCGGCCAGGCGCTGGGCCCAGGCGTCGACGGCCGCATCCAGTTCCTCGGCCGGCAAGGCGAAGTTGACGAGCCCGATCGCGGCCGCCTCCTCGCCGGTGATTGCGTCGCCGGTCAGCAGGTATTGCTTGGCTCGCGCATAGCCGACGAGCTGCGGCCAGATGACCGCGCCGCCGTCGCCAGCGACGAAGCCGACCTTCACGTGCGGATCGGCGATCTTCGCGTGATTGGCGGCGAAGATGGTGTCGCAGAACAGCGCCAGCGTCGCGCCCAGGCCCATCGCGGCGCCATTCACCTTGGCGATCACCGGCTGCGGCACGTCGAGCAGCCCCATCACGAGGCGCTTGGCCATCGTCGCATCCGGCACCATCAGCGACGGGCGGTCGATCAGGCGCTGCATCTGCTCGACGTCGCCGCCGGCGCTGAAGGCCTTGCCGGCGCCGGTCAGCACGACGACGTGCGTCGCATCGTCGCGAGGCAGTTCGCCGAACAGGCGCTCGAGCTCGTCGTGCATCGCGGTGTCGAACGCGTTCAGCGCCTCCGGGCGGTTGAAGGCCACATGAAGCACGCGCCCGTCGCGGCGCAGAGCGAGGCTGCGGTAATGGTCGAGGTTCACGATGCCGTCTCCAGTTGCGCCTCGACGAAACGCCCGAGGTGCCAGTCGCCGTCGCCGTACAGCGTCGTCAGCGCCAACAACCGCTTGTAGTAATGGCCGATCGGGTACTCGTCGGTGAGCCCGATGCCGCCGTGCAACTGGATGCCCTGCCCGCCGACGAAGCGGGCGGACGATGCCAGCAGCACCTTCGCGGCCGAGACCGCCTGCCGCCGCGCCGCCGGCGCGCCATCGAGGCTGGCGATGCCGCGGTACAGGATCGATCGCGTCTCCTGGACCTCTACGAACATCTCCGACATCCGGTGCTGCAGCGCCTGGAAGCGGCCGATCGGCTGGCCGAACTGCTGGCGCGTCTTCAGGTACTCGCTGCTCGTCTCGAGCACCGCCTCCATGCAGCCCAGCGCCTCGGCCACCTGCGCGAGTGCGGCGCGATCGAGCGCCTCTTCGAGCGTCGCGAGGCCGGCCCCGGGCGCCGTGAGGCGCGCGTCGGCGGCAACGAAGACCGAGCGCAGCTCCAGGTCGGCGGCCAGCGTGCCGTCGATCAGCGGATAGCCGTGCAGCGTGGCCGCGCTCCTGTCAACCAAGAACAGCGCGAGCCCTTCGTCGGCGACTCGCGCCGACACGATGAAATGGTCCGCGCCGAGTGCGCCCGGGATCATCAGCTTGGTGCCCTCGATCAAGAAACCTTCGCCCTCGGCGCGCGCCGTGGTCGACGCCGCGTCCAGCTCGTAGCGGCTGGCCGGCTCGCTGTGCGCGAGCGCGATCTGCAGCGCACCGCCTGCGATGGCTTCGAGCAGCTCGACGCGCCGATGCGCCGCGAACACCGGCGCATCGGCGGTCTCGACCAGTCGGGCCGCCAACACCGCGCAGCCGATGAAGGGCTCGAGCGCCAGCGCGCGGCCGAGCTCCTCGGCCACCAGGGCTGTCTCGACGAAGCTGCAGCCCAGGCCGCCGAAGGCCTCCGGGATGCCGAGGCCGAGCCAGCCCATCTCGGCGTACTGCGCCCAGTGCGGCGTCGATGCGCTGCCGGCCGCCTGCAGCCGGCGCCGCGCCTCGAAGCCGTACTGCTCGCGCACGTAGCGGTTCGCGGCATCGCGCAGCATCTGCTGCTCTTCGCTCAGGTTGAAGTCCATTTACCCGTTCCTGCCTGCGTCCTGCCTACAGCCCGAAGGCGAGCTTGGCGATGATGTTCTTCTGGATCTCCTGCGATCCGCCGTAGATCGTCGACGCGCGCGTAATCAGCGCCTGCGCGGTGCGGCCGGGCACCTGCGGCGGCCAGCGCAGCGCCTCGTCGCTATCGATCGCTTCGCCTTCGCCGTGACCCCACTGGCGCAGCGCATGCAGGCCCAGCGCTTCCACCTGCAGTTCGGTCACGCGCTGCTGCAGCGCCGAGCCGCGCAGCTTCAGCGCCGACACCACCGCGTCGAGGTTGTGGCGGTTCTTCTCCTCCGACAGCACGCGCAGCACCGAGTATTCGAGCGCGAGCAGCTCGACCTCGACGCGCGCGAGCTTGCGCGCGAACTCGGGGCGCTCGATCAGGCGCTGGCCATTCACGCGCTGCACCGTGGCGATCTCGCGCGCCTTCTCGAGCTCGCGCTTGTTGAAGTAGAGGAAGGCGCTCGCGGTGCGCTCCTTGCCGAGCAGGTACTTGGCATAGGTCCAGCCCATGCCCGCCTCGCCGACCAGGTTCTCGCAGGGAACCCGCACGTTGTCGAGGAACACCTCGTTGAGCCCGAGGCCGCCTTCGATCGAGACGATCGGCCGCACCGTCAGGCCCGGCGTGTCCATCCTGATCAGCAGGAACGAGATGCCGCGCTGCGGCTTCACGTCGGGGTCGGTGCGCACCAGGAAGAAGCCCCACTCGGCCATGGAGGCATCGCTGGTCCAGATCTTCTGGCCGTTGACGACGTAGTCGTCGCCGACCCGCTCGGCCCGCGTCTTCAGGCTCGCGAGGTCCGAGCCGGCGTTGGGCTCGGAAAAGCCCTGGGTCCAGAACTCGTCGCCGGCCAGCATCGGCGGCAGGAAGCGCCGCTTCTGCGCCTGCGACGCAAACGCGAGCATCACCGGCGCGACCATGTGCAGCCCCTGCCAGCTGTAGTCGAGCCCGTCGGCGTCGTACAGCTCCTGCATGAACAGGTGCTTGCGCAGCGGACTCCAGTCGGTGCCGCCCCATTCGACCGGCCAGTGCGGCGCGCCCCAGCCGCGGCCGTGCATCAGCTTCTGGAACGCCCGCACGTCGTCGCGCGCCGGCGGATGCGCGCCGATGTAGAAGCGGCGCGCCATCGGCCGCGGCAGGTTGTCGCGAAAGAACGCGCGAACCTCCAGCCTGAAGGCCTCGTCCTCGGGAGAAAACTCGAAGCGCATGGACAGTGTCGTTCCTTGTTGGTCAAATATACGAACGTTGTTCGTTTAGTTTAACGCCATGCAACGGACTGTCAATGCTTCGTCGCGTGCGCAGAGCACGCGCGCGGGCGGCGGATCCATGAACAGCTCGGCCACCGCGGCGGCGCGGCGGCGCAGCACCACGACCGGACTGAGCGAGGCCTTGGCGGTCATCTCGCCGCTGTCGAGCGTGGCCGGCTCGGTCTCGACGACGATGCGCAGCACGCGGTTCGAGCTGCCGGTGGCGCCGCCCGCCAGCGCATCCAGCCGCTGCTGGAAGGCCGCTCGAACGAGCGGGCTCGCGACGACCTCGCTCGCCGGCGCATCGGCCGCGAGAGCCGCGTCGAGCGCACGGCACGCCGCCAGATCGGGGAACACCAGCGCGCCGACATGGTCCTCGCCGCTGCCGGCGATGACCAGGTCCTGCACGAGCGGCGAGAGCCCAGCCAGCGCGGTGGAGCGCAGCGGCCCCGCATGGACCCAGGTGCCGCTGGAGAGCTTGAAGTTCTCGGCGATCCGGCCATCGAAGCGCAGCCCGCGCTCGGGATGCGCGGGGTCGACGAAGCTCGCCGCGTCGCCGAGGCAGAAGTAGCCTTCGTCGTCGAAGGCAGCAGCGCTGCGCTCGGCATCGTTCCAGTAGCCGGGCGTCACGCAGTCGCCGCGCACGCGCAGCTCGAGCTTGTCGTTCACCGGTGCGAGCTTCAGCTCGACGCCGGCCACCGGCAGGCCGACGATCGCCTCGCGGCGCGGATCCCAGCCCGTCGTCAGCGGCACCGGCCCGCATTCGGTGGAGCCGATGCCCGAGACGATCAGCACCCTCTCGCCGCAGTGCTTCACCGCCACTTCGTCGAGACCGGCCCAGATGTGCGCAGGCAGCACGGCACCGCCGTAATACAGCAGCTGCAGCCGCTCGTAGAAGCGCGCGCGCAGCTGCGCGTCGTCACGCAGGTGCGGCAGCAAGGCGGCCAGGCCCCCCGGCGTGTTGTAGTAGATCGTCGGCGATACCTCGCGCAACGCGTCGACGCTGGGCTGCACCGCCTCGGCCATCGGCTTGCCGGGGTCCAGGTAGTAAGACCCGCCGCAGTACAGCGCGATGCCGAGGTTGTTGGTGCCGCCGAAGGTGTGGTGCCACGGCAGCCAGTCGACCAGCACCGGCGGCTCGTCGAGCAGGAAGGGCATCGCCTGCACGACCTGCTGGCGGTTGCTGCAGAGCATGCGCTGCGTCAGCATCACGCCCTTCGGCTCGCCGGTGGTGCCGGAGGTGAACATCAGCTTGGCCACCTGCTCGGGCCGGATCGCATCGTAGGCTGCGTCGACTGCGTTCCCCGGCGCGGCGCCCTGCAGCATGGAGAACGGCGTGGCGCCGCCGCTGTCCTCGCTGGCGACGAACTCCGACTCGGGGAAGGCCTCGCGCGCGGCACGCCCGTAGGCCGCGGCGCTGGACGCATAGACCAGCCCGGGGCGCACGCGCTCGTTCAGGAGCTTCAGCTTCGCGTGGTCCTGCGACAGCAGCGAGTACGCCGGCGTCACCGGCACGTACGGAATGCCGACGTGCGTGCAGGCCAGCGCCAGCAGCTGGTTGTCGAAGTCGTTCTCCGACAGGATCATCACCGGCCTCTCGGCGCCGAGGCCGCGGTCCAGCAGCGACTGGCCGATCGCCCTCACCTTGCGCAGCGTGTCGGCGAAGGACAGGGTCTCCCAGGCGCCGGTCTGCGGACCGTGCGGCGGTCGGCGCGCGAGGAACACGTGCTCCGGCCGTTCGAGGGCCCACTGGACCAGCCGGTCGGTGTAGCGCCTCGGATAGCGCTGCAGGGGCTCGGCGAGGCGCATTCGAATGTTGCCGTCCGAATCGTGCGCCACCTCGCAGGCGCTCGGGCCGAGCCGCACCGGACGGATCGGTGCGTCGAACCAGGGATCGCGCTGGTGCATGGAATGCGTCTCCTGAAGCAGGGCCGTCGATGCGACGGCATAGTCATGTTTTTTGAACATCGTACTACAATCCGAACAGCAGAGACAAGCCAAACGCGCCATGACCGACCTCCTCTACGAACGCTCCGACGACGGCATCGCCACGCTGACGCTGAACCGGCCCGATGCACTGAACGCCTTCAGCTTCCCGATGTACGAGGCGCTGATCGCGCAACTCGAGGCACTTCGGCACGACGCCGGCACGCGCGTGCTGATCGTCACCGGCGCCGGTCGCGCGTTCTGCGCCGGCCATGACCTACGCTCGCCCGGACCGGCGCCGTGGGTCGACCCGGCGCTCGGCAAGCCCTATGTGGCGAAGCACTCGATCACGCGCATCGCGCAGATCCCACTCTTGATGCGCCAGTTGCCGCAGCCGGTGATCGCCGCGGTGAACGGCGCCGCGGCGGGCATTGGCTTCGCGTTCGCGCTGGCGGCCGACCTGTGCCTCGCCGCGCAATCGGCCAAGTTCGTCAACTCGATCCACAACGCCGGCACCGGACACGAGCTCGGCATGAGCTGGATGCTGCCGCGTGCGGTCGGCACCCAGCGCGCCGCAGAGATCCTGCTGACGGCGCGCCCGGTGCTGGCCGATGAGGCGGCGCGCATCGGCCTGGCGCTGCGCGTGGTGCCGGACGAACGTCTGCTGGCAGAAGCGCGCGAGCTCGCCGTGGCGATCTGTGCCAACGTGCCGCTCGGCGTCTGGCTCACCAAGCAATCGTTGTGGCTGAACCAGGGCGTCGCGAGCCTGGAGGCGGCGTGCGAGATCGAATCGCGCGCGGTGTTCCAGGCCCAGGCCACCGAAGACGCCGCGGAGAAGCGCCAGGCCTACTTCGAGAAGCGCGCTCCGCGCTTCGGCAATCGATGAACCATTCTTCGACGGACATCCCGGCCGGCTTCGAGCCCATGCCGGCCTTCGGCCCGTTCCACGAGCTGGTCGGGCCGTTGTACGTGGCACGGCGCGACGCCATCCACATCGTCGGCCTGCGAGTCGAGGACAAGCATCGCAACCGCGGCGCAATGATGCACGGCGGCATGATCTGCATGCTGGCCGATACCGCGATCGTCTGGGCCGCCAAGCATGCGCGCGAGCCGAGACCGAAGATGCTGACGACCAACCTCTCGGTCAACCTGATCGGCAACGCGGCACCCGGCGCCTGGGTGGAAGCCCAGGTCGATGTCGTGCGCGCCGGGCGGCGCGTCGTGTTCGCCAACTGCTATATCTGGAGCCAGGGGCAGCGCATCGCACAGGCCACCGCGCAGTGCCAGGTCATCGGGGAGGAAACGGCATGAGACCGATACGCCCCGCGCCGCAAGATCGCACTGCTCTGAGCGCCCCCTAAAGCATCCCGCGATCCTTCGCCGTCTTCACGTCGTCGCCGACCAGCCCGCGCTCGCGCAGCACGGCCACCGTCGCCTCCAGCGCTTCGGCCACGCACGGAAAGCCGCAGTACGGAATCGCCTGGATCAGCGCCTCCTGCAGCTCGGTCACCGTCAGGCCGTTGTTCAGCGCCGCGCGCACGTGGTTCTTCAGCTCGTTGGGCTTGCCCATGCCGACGAGGATGCCGATCGTGACGAGGCTGCGCTCCTTGCGCTCCAGGCCCGGGCGCGACCAGACGGCGCCGAACGCCGACTCGAGCGCGATCGTCGCGGCGTCCGCCGCGAAGCCTCCGGAGTTCGCCGCCGAAAGCATCCCGTCGAGGAAGGCCTCTCCGAGCATCTCGCGCACGAGGTTCACGCCCCGCCGGTAGTTGGGGCTTTGGTCGTCTTCGCTGCTCATCGAATGGGTCTCCGGGTGGTTGGGTATGCGCTTGCGGCGAGGATTCGGGTAAACCCGCTTGGTGGGACGCCCGGGTCATCGCCTACAGTGAACTCCGTTCTATTTTACGAACATTGTTCCACAATATGCAAGCTACGGAATCTCTGGCGAGAGGGCCCCTCACCTCGCCCGACGCACGCGAGCTGGAGACCTCGAACCACCTGCTGGGCGACCGAGCCGCACTCGATGCCGCCTGGGAGCGCAAGGGCTACTGGTTCTTCCGCGATGTGCTGGACCACGGCGCGGTCGCGCGCCTGCGCGCCGTCTACATGCAACTGCTCGGCGAGTACGGCGTGGCCGACCCGGCGGACCCCCAGGCCCGCCACACCGGCGCGAGCCTCGAGGGCTTCCCCTTCCGGATGGATCCGCTGTCGAAACGCAAGGCCTGGCAGCCCTTCGTGCGCGAGCCGGCGATCCACGCCTTCTTCCGGCGCCTGCTGGAGGACGAGCCCTTCTGGATCCCAACCGTCGAATACCGTGCCACGCCGCCAGCCGCCGACCGCGCGCGTTCGCGCCTCGACTTCGTGCACCAGGACGGCTTCTACAACAAGGGCATTCCATTCCGGATCTGCTGGATCCCGCTCGCCGAGATCGATGACCAAGTCGGCGGCCTGATCCTCGGCGAAGGCCTGCACCGCGGACCGATCCTGCACGACACCAAGCAGCCGCCGCTCTATCCGATTCCCGACGGCGCAGTGCCGGCCGACCGCTGGCGCCGCGCCACCTACCGGCCGGGCGACGTGCTGCTGATGGACCTGAACACGCCGCACACCGGCCTCGCGAACCATTCCGACCGCTTTCGCCTGTCGATGGACATCCGCGTGATGGGCGCGAACGAGAACCCGCCGATGGTCGGCCGCCTCATCGCTGTCGAGCCGCAGATGGTCGTCCTCGAAGGCGATGACGGGCGCGGCGGGCGTTTCATCATCGACGAGGCGACCTATTGCCGCGGCCTCGACGGCAAGCAGGTCCCGTTGGCCGACGTCGGCAAGCACTTTCACGTCGGCGACGAAGTGATCCTCGCGGCCCGGGACGGGCGCGCGACGATCATGCGCCCGATCCACTAGGGCCTGTTAACGCCATGCAAGGGGTCGCGAAGCTCGCCACAGCCCGCCCATCAAGGCGCGCGACGCCGTGCGTGCATGCGCACGCACAAGGAGCGCAACGCCGAGGGGCGGGCTGTGGCAAGCTTCCCGAAGGGTTGCCCCGCAAAGGGGCCGTCTGCGGCGTTGCCCGCGCTTGCAAGGCGAAAAGCCTTGCTGCGCGCGGGCGCCTTGCATCCAGCCCCTTTGCGGGGCAACGCGACCCCTTGCATGGCGTTAACAGGCCCTAGCACCATGCCACGACCTTCCCGCCACTTGCAGCGACTGGCCGGCAAGGTCGCGATCGTCACCGGCGCCGGCTCGCAGGGCGATGGCGTCGGGACGGGCAAGGCGATGGCCTATGTTTTTGCGCGCGAAGGCGCGCGCGTCGCGCTGGTGGACCTGGACGCAGAGCGCGCCGAGATCACGCGCCGCATGATCGCCGGCGACGGTGGCGACGCCTTCGTCTGCGCCGCCGACGTCACCGAGGTGGACGGCTGCCGCCGCGTCGTCGCGGCGACGCTCGAACGCTACGGCCGCCTCGACGTGCTGGTGAACAACGTCGGCCTCGGTGGCGGCGGCGGCCGCCTCGAGGCGCTGCCCGACGGGCTGTGGCAGCGCGTGCTCGACGTCAATCTGAAGAGCGCGGTGCTGATGACGCAGCAGGCGATCACGCATCTGGTCGCCTCGCGCGGCAACGTGGTCAACATCGCGTCCACCGCCGGCCTGCGTGCCCACGGCGGCGCGGCCTATGGGCCGTCGAAGGCTGCCGTCGTGGCGTTCTCGCGCGAGCTCGCGGTGATGTACGGCCGCGACGGCGTGCGCGCGAACACGATCGCGCCGGGCCATCTGTTCACCCCGCTGGTCGAGCAGTTCATCGACGCCGCCGGCCGCGAGCGCCGCCGCCGCATCGCACCGCTGGGCATCGAAGGCGACGCGTGGGATGTCGCTGCCGCCGCGCTGTTCCTCGCAAGCGAAGAGGCTCGCTTCATCACCGGTGCCTGCCTGCCGGTGGACGGCGGCGTCGGCGAAGTGGCGGCGCTCGCCGCCCTGGAAATGATCGCGGCCGAGGACGATGCGACGGCGGCCCTGACAGGAGACAAGTCATGAACAAGTGGCTGAAGAGCAGCGACACCATTCTTTTCAGCGTCGACGAGCGGGTGGCGCGCATCACGCTGAACCGGCCGGACAAGCGCAACGCGCTGTCCGACACCATGCTCAGCGAGCTCGAGCAGGCGCTGCTCGAAGCCGACGACCGGCGCGACGTGAACGTGGTAGTTATCGACGGCGCTGGGCGCGACTTCTGCGCCGGCTATGACCTGGCCGGCGCCTACGCCGGCGTCGCACCCGAGAACATGCCCTACGACCCGGCGCTGTACCGCAGCCAGCGCAGCGGCTTCGACGACGACTGCTGGGCGCTCGAACGCACGCTCGAGCAGCGCATGCGCATCTTCGACCTGCACAAGCCGGTGATCGCGAAGATCCACGGCAACTGCCTGGCCGGCGGCACCGACCTCGCCTTCCTGTGCGACCTGGTGCTGGCGGCCGAGGACGCGCGCATCGGCTTTCCGGCGACACGCGCGAACGGCACGCCGCCGACGCAGTTCTGGCTCGCGCATGCCGGTCCGCAATGGGCCAAGCGGCTGATGTTCACCGGTGACTGCATCACCGGGCTCGATGCGGCGCGGCTCGGCCTGGTGATGGAGGCCGTGCCGGCCGACCGGCTCGAGACCGAGGTCGCGGAACTCGCGCGCCGCATCGCGCTGACCGACGTCGACCTGCTCGCCGCGCACAAGCGGGTGGTCAACCTCGGCATGGAGCTGATGCATGTGCGCACGCTGCAGCGGCTCACCGCCGAGCTCGACGCGCGCGCGCACCTGGCCAACGGGCCGCGGCGCACGCAGTTCAAGGCCGACATGGCGTCGGGCGGGCTGAAGCAGGCGCTGAAGAACCGCGACGAGCCGTATGGAGACAGCGTCGTCCGCCTGAAGGCCCGCGGCCCAGACTCCTAGAGCCGTCCCGTCACCGGCAGCCCGACCCCGGTCACCGCGCGCGCCGCATCCGACAGCAGGAACCCCACCACCTCGGCGATCGCCTGCGGCGTCACCCAGCGCGAGGTGTCGGCATCGGGCATGTCCTTGCGGTTGGCCGGCGTGTCGATGATGCCCGGCAGGATCGCGTTGACGGTCATGCCGCGATCCTTGGTTTCATCGGACAGCGCCTCGGTGAGGCGCAGCACGCCGGCCTTGGAGGCCGCATAGGCGCCCATTCCCGCAGCCGCCTTGCCCGCGGCCCCGGCGCCGATGTTGACGACCCGGCCCGCTCGTTCCAGCAGGTGCGGCAACGCCGCCTTGCAGGCGTGGAGCGCCGTCTTCAGGTTGATCGTGTGCATGCGGTCCCAGGTGGCCGGGTCGCCGTCTGCGATCGTCTCCCAGCTGAAGCCGCCGGCGATGTTGACCAGTGCATCGACACCACCGAAGCGCTCGGCCACGCGCGCAACCGCCGCCCGCGCCGCGTCGAAGCGCGACAGGTCTGTGCCGGGCAGCAGGAGGTGCGACGCTTCGAACGCCTGCGCGAATTCGGCCGGCGCGACCGGCGACGCATCGAGCAGCGCCAGCCGCGTCCCCTGCCCCGCCAGCGTGCGCACCACCGCCTGGCCCAGCGCGCCGAACGCGCCGGTCACGATCACCACCTTGTCCTGCATCGTCAGCATCCCAACGGTTTCAAGCGAGCTCGACGACGCCGTTGTTCAGCACCACGGTCTTGCGCGCATCGACGCTGGCGCGCAAGCGCAGCAAGGTCGCGCCGTCGCGCCAGATTTCGTAGCGCACGGCCTCGCCCGGCCAGACCGGCGAGGTGAAGCGCAGCGCCAGGCGCTTGAGCCGCGCCGCATCGTGGTCGAGCACCTGCTCGATCACCGCGCGCGCGGCCATGCCGTAGGTGCACAACCCGTGCAGGATCGGGCGGTCGAAGCCGGCCTTGGCCGCCACGTCGGGATCGGCATGCAGCGGGTTCACGTCGCCGCTCAGGCGGTAGATCAGCGCCGACTCGGGCCGCGTGGCGTAGCTCAGCTCGAAATCGGCGGCGCGCTCCGGCACCGCAGGCAGCGGCTCGGGGCCGGGATCGCTCCTGCCGCCGTCGGCACTGAAGCCGCCGTCGCCGCGCAGGAAGGTCACGTTGCGGCTCTCGGCCACCGTGTCGCCGCTGGCCTCGTCGACCAGCGTGCGCAGCACCACCGCGACCGCCCCCTTGCCGACGCCCTTGTCGGTCAGCGAGACGACGCGGTTGCGCGCGATCACGCAGCCCTTGGCCGGCAGCGGGCGCAGCAGCCGCACGTCCTGCTCGCCGTGCACCAGCTTGACGGCATCGGCGCCTGTCTTGGGGTCGCGCCACCAGATGCCGGGCGAGCCCATCACTGCGGCCATGGTCGGGACCGCCTGCAGCTCCTTCTCGTAGACGAAGCGCAGCGCGCCGCGATCCATCGGATCGTGGCCGTAGCCCAGGCCCAGCGCGTACAGCATCGTGTCGCGCTCGCTGTAGCGGTGCACGATGTCGGGAAAGGTCCAGTTCTTGCAAATTTCGTAGTCGAGCATTTCCGATTCCGATGCCTAGAGCGTGTCTTCGCTGCCGAGGAGCACGAGCGCCTGGTGCGACAGCTCGCCGCCGTTGCCCTGCGCGATCGCGAGCTTCGCGCCCGGCACCTGCCGCTCGCCGGCATCGCCCGCGAGCTGGCGCGCCGCCTCGACGATCGTGAACAGGCCATACATGCCCGGGTGCACGCAGGACAGGCCGCCGCCGTTGGTGTTGACCGCCAGTTCCCCGCCCGGCGCGATGCGGCCGCCTTCGACATAACGGCCGCCTTCGCCCTTCTCGCAGAAGCCGAGATCCTCGAGGAACAGGATCGGGTTGATCGTGAACGCGTCGTACAGCTCGACGACATCGATGTCCTTCGGGCCGACGCCGGCCTGGGCATAGGCGCGCGGGCCGGCCTCGGCGAGCCCGGTGACGGTCAGGTCCGGCATGCTCGCGATCTCGCGGTGCGTGGTGGATTGCGCGCCGCCGAGCAGATACACCGGCCGTCGGCACAGGTCCCGCGCACGGTCCGCGCGCGTCATCACCACCGCGGCCGCGCCGTCGGTCACGAGGCAGCAGTCGCGCACGCCGAAGGGGTCGGCGACCAGGCGCGCCTTCAGGTAGTCGTCCATCGTCAGCGGCTCGCGCACGAAAGCCTCGGGGTTCAACGCAGCCCATTGGCGCGCGGCCACGGCGACGGCGCCGAGCTGCTCCTTGGTCGTTCCGTATTGGTGCATGTGGCGTGCCGCGGCGAGCGCATACGAGGAGATCGGGCGCAGCGGCTTGTACGGCGACTCCCACGGCGAGGGCCGTGACGATTGCAGGAGCTTGCCCGTGCTGCTGCGCTGGTTGCTGCCGTAGGCGATCAGCGCCACGTCGCACAACCCGGCGTCGAGCGCCAGCGCTGCGAGCATCGCATGCACCTGGAACGACGAGCCGCCGGTGCGGTTGTTGTCGAGGAATCGCGGATGAATGCCGAGCGTCTCGGCGAACGTGAGGCCGGAGAGCGAGTCGTCCATGACGACGACGAACAGGCCATCGACGTCCGACGGCTTCAATCCGGCCTGCGCCAGCGCCAGCACGCTCGCCTGGTGCGCCAGCTCCATCGCGCTGTAGCCCGGCGAAGCGCCGCAGCCGAAGGTGGCGGCGCCGACGATCGCGGTCCGGCCGCGGGGAAAGCGTTCCTGCATCGCTCAGGCCCCCACCGGTTCGAAGACGACCAGCGGATGGTCTTCTTCAATGATGATCCTGGCGCGCACCGCCATGCCGATCTTCACCGCCTCGGGCGCGATGCCGTCGACGCGGCTCATCATGCGCGGGCCCTCGGCGAGATCGATCAGCGCGAGGTTGGCGTTCGGTGCCGGCGGCTTGCCGCGGATCACCGTCGTCGAGTAGACGGTGGCGCGGCCCGAGGCCTCGACCCACTCGAGGTCGGTCGCGCCGGTGCCCGGCTCGGCCATGCGCGGGTAGTACACATAGCCGCCGGTGCTGCGGCTCTTCTGGATCATGAAGCGCCCGGAAGCCAGGTGCTCGAAGAATTCCTTCTCGGGGTTCATCGGGGTCCTCGCTTGTCAGCCATGCATGGTCAGGCCGCCGCTGACGGAGACCACCTGGCCGGTCATGAAGTCGGTGGCCGGCGTCGAGAGATAGACGATGGTGTGCGCGATCTCGATCGGCTGCGCCAGCCGCTTCAGCGGAATCGCCTTGATCAGCGCGTCGCGCAGCTTGCCCTCGGGAATCGTGCCGTTGAACAGCGGCGTGTCGGTCGGCCCCGGGGCGACGCAGTTGCAGGTGATGCCCGAGCGCGCCGTCTCGCGCGCCAGCGACTTGGTGAACGCGATCACCGCGCCCTTGGTGCCGGCATAGAAGGTCTCGCCCATGCTGCCGACGCGGCCGGCGTCGCTCGCCACCATCACGATCTTGCCTTGGCGCCGCTCGATCATGTGCGGCAGGAAGCGGTGGATCATGCGCACCGGGCCGATGTAGTTGACCTGCGCGAGCAGGTCCCACACCTCGGGCGTGTTCTCGAGGAAGGGCATCACGCGGTCGAGGCCGGCGACGTTGGCGATGATGTCCGGCGCGCCGCCGATCTGCGCCACGGCGGCGTCGACGAAGGCGTCGATGGTCGCTCCATCGCCCAGGTCCAGCTCGATGAACTCGCCGCGACCGCCGCCGGCGCGGATCTGCGCAATGGTCGCCTCGCCATCGGCCACGTTCCTGTCGCCGGCGTAGACGGTGGCGCCGGCACTGGCGAATTGCAGCGCGGCGGCGCGTCCGATGCCGGAGGCGCAGCCGGTGATGACGACGCTCTTGCCGGCCAGGTCGGTAACGGCACGCCACGAGGTGTCGGGGGTCTCGGTCATGAATCGGTCTCCAGGGTTCAAGGCAATGGGGTTGGGGTAGTGGGCCTGGCGCTGCGCTGCAGGAAGGCCGTGATGCGTTCGCGCGCTTCCGGCGTCTCGAGCAATGCGCCGCCGAGCTCGCGTTCGAGCGCGTAGCCGGTGGTGGCCGACGCGCCGGCCGCCGCGATCAACTGTTTGGCGACGCGCAATGCCGGCGGCGGCAGCGCGGCGACGCGCCGCGACAGCTGCAGCGCCTCGTCGGCGATCTCGGCCCTCGGCACCGCCCACTGCACCAGGCCGAGCGCCTTCGCGGCCGAGCCGTCCAGTACCTCGGCGCCGAGGATCAACCGGCTCGCGACACCGGCGCCCACGAGCCGCGTCATCCGCTGCGTGCCGCCGAGGCCGGGGATCAGGCCGAGGCCGACTTCGGGCAGCCCGAGCTTGGCTTCGTGCGCGGCGATGCGCAGGTCGCAGCAGAGCGCCAGCTCGAGTCCGCCGCCGAGCGCGGCACCGCCGATCTCCGCCAGCGTGACCTGCGGCAAGCTCGCGACCCGGCCGAACACCGCCTGCAGCCGCTCGATGTAGAGCGCCAGCCGCGGCCCCGCCCGGCCTTCACCGGCCCAGCCATCGATCTGCGCCAGATCGGCGCCGGCCGCGAACACCTTCTGGCTGCTGCGCAGATGCAGCACCGTCCAGTCGTCGCGCGTGCCCAGCTGGTCGAGCAGCGCGTCGAAGGCATCGCCCCATTCCTCGCTCAGCGCATTCACCGGCGCACGGCACAGCGTGACGGTCGCGATGCGATCGGCGACTTCGGTCTCGAACATGATGGCGCTCATTGCGAATTCCTGGCGAGCTCGCGCAGCGCCACCTTGTTCACCTTGCCGCTCGGCACCCGGGGCAGCTCGCCGATCGCCTCGACACGCTTCGGGCACTTGTAGCTCGCGATCAGGCGCTTGCAATGGGCGATCACCTCGGCTTCCGGCGCGCTCGCGCCACTCGCGCAGACCACGTAGGCCTTCACCGCCTCGCCCCACTTCGGATCGGGCACGCCGATCACCGCGCACTCGACGATGCCCGGATAGGCCTGCACCGCTTCCTCGACCTCGCGGCTGTAGATGTTCTCGCCGCCCGAGATGATCATGTCCTTCTTGCGGTCGACCAGGAACAGGTAGCCGTCCTGGTCCAGATAGCCCACATCGCCGGTGCGATACCAGCCGTCGCGCAGCGCCTCGAGCGTCGCGGCGGTATTGTTCCAGTAGCCGTCCATGCGCTCGTCGGTGAAGGTCCAGACTTCGCCCGCGGTACCGGCCGGACAGTCCCCACCGTCATCGCCGACGATGCGGATCCGCGTGCCCTGCCCCGGGTGGCCGACCGACGCGATGCGCTTCACGTCGCGCGCGTCGCCGTATGGCTTCAGCTCATGGCGGTACATGCCGCAGCCGGCGGTTTCGGTCGCGCCGTACTGCACCGAGAACACCGGGCCGATGCGCTCGAACGCGCGCCGCAGCAACGGCACCGGCACCGGCGCCGCGGCGGCCACGACGTTGTGCAGGCTCGACAGGTCCGCATCGCCGATCGCCGGCGAATCGAGGATCGCCTGCAGCATCGCCGCAACCACGAAGGTGAAGGTGATGCGCTCCTGCTGGATCGTGCGGATCACGCTCGCCGCATCGAAGCCGCGATGCAGCACCAGCGTGCCGGCGCACCACCGGACCTGCAGCGCGTAACCGATCACGCCGACGTGGAATGCCGGCGTCGTCAGCAGCATGCGCGAGTCGGAGTCCAGCTCGCTCATGCGCGCGCCGGCGTCGGCCGTGCGCACCCAGCGCCACTGGGCACGCAGCGCGCCCTTCGGCCGGCCGGTGGTGCCGCTGGTATAGACCAGCGGCCCGTAATCCAGCGGCTGCGAGCGGAACGGCGGCCCGTCGGGAGCGCCCTCCGCGATCACGGCCTCGTAGTCTCGCGCCCAATCCGGCGCACGCCCGCCGATGCACACGTAGGCTTCGATCGTCGCGAGGCGCGGGCGCAGCGCGCCGACCAGCTCGGCGTACTGCGCCTCGAACACCAGCACGCGCGGCGTCGCATCGCCGAGCAGCCATTCGATCTCGGCCGCGGCGAGGCGGAAGTTCACCGTCGCGACGATGTAGCCGGCCCAGTCGCCGGCGGCCAGCAGCTCGATGTACTCGGCGTTGTTCATCGACAAGACCGCGACCCGGTCCTGCCGCCCGAGGCCCAGCCGGTGCAGGCCGTCGGCCAGGCGCTTCGCGCGCTTGAGCAACTGGCGATGGGTCAGCCGCCGGCCCTCGCACACCAGCGCCTCGCGCTCCGGATGGAAGCGGGCGTTGCGTTCCAGCAGCTCGCCGATGGTCTGGAGCATCAGGCCTCCTACACCGGCGTGTCCGGACTGAACTTCGGCGAGCGCTTGCCGAGGAAGGCATCGATGCCCTCCATGCCCTCGGGCCCGGCGAAGCCGATGAACTCGAGCGCCAGCGACGCGTCGAAGATCGGCGCCGCCTGGCGCAGCCAGTGGTTCAGCGTCTGCTTGGTCCAGCGCACCGCGGCCGGCGCGCTCTCGGCGAGGCGCGAGGCGACTTCGACCGCCTTGGCTTCCACCTCCTCGTCGGCCAGCGCCATCGAGATCAGGTTCATCCGCTCGGCTTCCTCGCCGGTGAAGGTCTCCGCCGTCATCAGGTAGTACTTCGCCTTGGCCATGCCGCACAGGAGCGGCCAGATGATCGCCGCGTGGTCGCCGGCCGCGACACCGATCTTCAGGTGGCCGTCGGAGAACTTCGCGTCGCGCGACGCGATCGACACGTCCGCAAGAATCAAGAGCGCCAGGCCGGCGCCGACCGCCCAGCCGCGCGCCGCGCCGACGATCGGCTTGCGGCAGTTGATCATCCCCAGCACCAGGTCGCGCGACTCCTTCATCGCCTGCATGCGCAGCGCGTAGTCCTCGCACACCTTGCGTTCATGGTGCAGGTCGCCTCCGGCGGAGAAGGTCTTGCCGCTGCCGGTGACGATCACCGCCGAGACGCTGTCGTCCGCATCGACGTCGGCCCAGATCTGCGAGGCCTCGCGATGCATCGCGGCATCCATCGCGCCCATCTTCAGCGGCGAATCCAGCGTCACGCGCAGCACGCGCGGATGCGGTCGGTCGAACTTCAGGCGCGTGTAGCGCGCATAGCGGCTGTCGGTCTCCAATCGGGTCTCCTTCGATTCGGATTCAGTGGCACGGGCGGGTTTTCGAGGGGGTCATCGGGTTGACGGCATCTCGATTCGGCATTTATATTATCGAACATCGTTCAACAATGGAAGCGCAAATTTCTTGCGCTCAAAGGCACACATGGAAACAGTCGGACTCGGTTTCTGCTTCGAGGACCTGCCGTTGGGGCGTCAGTTCAAGACCGTGGGGCGCACGGTCACCGAGGCCGACATCGTGGGCTTCATCGACAAGATCGGGATGACCGAGGTGCTGTTCACCAATCTCGAGTTCCTGCACGGCGTCGCCGGCTTCGCGGGGCGCCTGGCGCCCGGCTCGATGGTGTTCTGCTTCGCCGAGGGGCTGCTCGCGCAGGCCACGATGCAGGGCACCGGCCTCGCCTTCCTCGGCATGCAGCTCGACGTGAAGGGGCCGACCTTCGCCGGCGACACGATCCACGTCGAATGCGAGGTGATCGAAGCGCGCCGCTCCGAGAGCCGGCCCGGGCGCGGCCTCGTCCGCACGCGCAACCGCGTCGTGAAGGCAGACGGCACGGTCGTGATGGAGTACACGCCTCTGCGCATGCTCAAGGCGCGCGCCGAGGTGCGCACATGAAACCGCCGGTGCTGCAGGGCTACATGCAGCCCGAGGTGCAGCCGGATCCGGCGCCGGCCGGCGAGCCCCTGCACGCCAAGCTGGCCACCAGCGCCGGCCCTCTCACCGGCGTGCGCGTGATCGACCTGACGGTCAACGTGCTCGGCCCGGTCGCGACGATGATCCTCGGCGACATGGGCGCCGACGTCATCAAGGTCGAGACGCCCGAAGGCGACCCGAACCGCCAGAACGGCCCATCGCGCAACCCCAACATGGCGGCGATGCACCTGAACATGAACCGCAACAAGCGCAGCGTGACGCTGAACCTGAAGCGGCCCGAGGCACGCGATGCCCTGTTGCGCATGGTCGAGAGCGCGGATGTGTTCATCCACAGCATGCGTCCCGCGGCGGCCAAGCGCCTGGGCGTCGCGTACGAGGACATTGCCGCGCGCAACCCGCGCATCGTCTACGGCTACGGCTGCGGCTACATGCCCGGCGGCCCGCGCGAGAATGACCCGGCCTTCGACGACGTGGTGCAGGGCGAGGCCGGCATCGCCGACCTGATGCTGCGCTCGGTTGGCCAGGCGCGCTACCTGCCCACCGTGATCGTCGACAAGTTCTGCGGCTACATGCTGGCCTCCGGCGTCGCGATGGCGCTGTACGCACGCGAGCGCACAGGCCTCGGCCAGATGGTGCGCGTGCCGATGCTCGAGACCATCGTCGCCTTCAATCTGCAGGAACACCTGTACGGCGGCGCTTTCGACCCGCCGATGGGCGGCGGCGTCGGCTACGTGCGCCTGCTCTCCGAGCATCGCCGCCCCTACGAGACGAGCGACGGCCACATCTGCGTGCTGGCCGTCAACGACGAGCAATGGAAGCGGCTGCTGCCGACGCTAGGCCGCCCCGAGCTGCTGACCGATCCCGTCTTCGCGACGCACGAAGGTCGCATGAAGAACATCGACCGCGTCTACGGCATGGTCTCGGAGCAGATGAAGACGAGATCCACCGCGCAGTGGCACGAGCTGCTCGACGCGATCGACGTGCCGAACGGGCCGGTCGCGCGCTTCGAGGACATGCTGTCGGACGCCTACCTGAACGAGGTCGGCTTCTTCCATCGCTACCGGCATCCGACCGAGGGGCCGATGGTGACGACCGCCGTGCCGACGCAGTTCTCCGGCACGCCCGGCGGCATCCACCTGCCGCCGCCGCAGCTCGGCGAGCACAACGACGAAGTGCTCGGCTGGTTTGGCTACAGTGCCGAAGATATAGCCAACATCACGCGCTGAAGCCATGGCCTACGAACAGATCCTGTACGAGGTGCGCGACGCGATCGCCACCATCACGCTGAACCGCCCCGAGGCCCTGAACGCCTGGACCGACGTGATGGCCGAGGAGGTCTGGCACGCGACGCACGCGGCCGAGGGCGACGACGCGGTGCGCGTGATCGTGCTGACCGGCGCCGGCCGCGCCTTCTGCGCCGGCGGCGACGTTACCGGCTTCAAGTCGGCCGGCGACGACAGCGCCTTCCCGCGCTCGCTGCTGAACAAGCTGCCGCGTGCCTATGACTTCAGCCGCCGCCCGGACTATCAGAGCCGCGCCGCCTACTTCCCCGCGCTCGCCAAGCCGGTCATCGCGATGCTCAACGGCGCCACCGCCGGCCTCGGCCTGGTGCATGCGCTCTACGCCGACATGCGCTTCGCGGCCGACGATGCGGTGCTGACCACCGCCTTCGCGCGCCTCGGCCTGGCGTCCGAATACGGCATGGCCTGGGCCCTGCGCAACGCGGTCGGCCATGCCAATGCGCTCGACCTGCTCCTGTCGGCGCGCAAGGTGCGCGGCGAGGAAGCGCTGCGGCTCGGTCTCGTGAACAGGATCCATCCGCGCGAGGCCCTCGCCGAGGCAACCTATGCCTATGCGAAGGAGCTGGCCGAATCGTGCTCGCCGCTGTCGCTGCGGATGATCAAGCGCCAGCTCTGGGAGCTGCCGTTCCAGACGCTGCACGAGGCGCTGATCGCCGACAGCGCCGACATGATGCAGACCAACCTCAGCGAGGACTTCCAGGAAGGCAAGCTCGCATTCAAGGAAAAGCGCAAGCCGCGCTTCAAGGGACGATGAACCTCCACGAATCGCCCGAAGACGCAGCCTTCCGTGCCGAGGTGCGGGACTTCGTCGCCGCGCACCTGCCCGGGGACATCCGGCAGAAGGTGCTGGGCTTCCTGCGCGTGCCGCGCGAGGACTACGTGCGCTGGCAGCGCATCCTCGCCGGCCGCGTCTGGGGCGCGCCCGGCTGGCCGGTCGAGCACGGCGGCTGCGGCTGGAACGCCGTGCAGCGCAACATCTTCGACGAGGAATGCTTCACCGCCGGCGCACCGCGCCAGATGCCGTTCGGTCTCGCGATGATCGGGCCGGTGCTGATGAAGTTCGGCAGCGACGCGCAGAAGGCGCGCTTCCTGCCGCGCATCGTGTCGATGGACGACTGGTGGTGCCAGGGCTATTCGGAGCCGAGCGCCGGCTCCGACCTCGCCTCGCTGAAGACGCGCGCCGAACGCGACGGCGAGCACTACGTCGTGAACGGCCAGAAGACCTGGACCTCGTTCGCGCAATGGGCCAATTGGATGTTCGCGCTGGTGCGCACCTCGGCCGACGCGAAGCCGCAGCGCGGCATCTCGCTGCTGCTGATCCCGATGGATACGCCCGGCATCACGGTGCGCCCGATTCGCACGCTGGACGGCGGACACGACGTGAACGAAGTCTTCCTCGATGGCGTGCGCGTGCCGGTCGAGAACCGGGTCGGTGCCGAGAACGAGGGCTGGTCGATCGCGAAGTACCTGCTCGGCCATGAGCGCACCGCCATCGCGGGCCTCGGCATGTGCAAGCGGCTGCTGCGCCGGCTGAAGGAGCTGGCGCGCACGCAGGCCAGGCACGACCGGCCGCTGATCGAGGACCCGCGCTTTCGCGACAAGATCGCCAGGATCGAGATCGAGGTGCTGGCGCACGAATGGGCGCTGGCGCGGCTCATCTCGCTCGAGCGCGCCGGCCTCGGCCTCGGCGCGGAGCCGTCGATGCTGAAGGTGCGCGGCTCGGAGATCCAGGGCGAGCTCGGCGAGCTGCTGATGGAATGCGCGGGCCCTTACGCGCTGCCGCTGGTCGAGGCCGCGCTCGAATTCGGCTACGACGGGCCGACGCCGGCCGGCGCAGAGCTCAACGCCCTCGCCGGCCAGTACCTCGACCTGCGCAAGGTCGCGATCTACGGCGGCACCAACGAGATCCAGCGCGGGCTGATCGGCAAATCCCTCATCCCGCTGTAGCCTGCTGCAGCCCGCTTAGCCCCACCATGGACTTCACGCTGAACGAAGAGCAGCAGATGCTCGCCGACACGATGGCGCGCTTCGTGCAGAACGAATACGGCTTCGAGGCGCGCCGCAGGCGCCTGGCCGAGGGTCCGAGCGGTGCGCTGGCGCGGCAGATGGCCGAGCTCGGCCTGTTCGCGCTGAACGTGCCCGAGGCTTTCGGCGGCATCGGCGCCGGCGCGGTCGAGACCCTGATCGTGATGGAAGGCCTCGGCCGCGGCCTCGTGATCGAGCCCTATGTCGCCAGCGCCGTGATCGCGCCGCGCCTTCTCGCCGCCTTCGGCAGCGAGGCGCAGAAGGATCGTTTCCTCGGGCCGATCGCCGAGGGCCGGCTGCGCTTCGCGCTCGCCGCGCTCGAGCCGCAGGCGCGCTGGGACCTGGACAAGGTGCACGCGCGCGCGGTGCGCCGCGACGGCGGGTGGCAGCTCGACGGCGCGAAGGCCGTGGTGCCGCACGGCGACAGCGCCGACTGGCTGATCGTCACTGCCGACACCGGCCAGGGCCTGGCGCTGATGCTGGTCGACGCCAGGGCATCCGGCGTCGCGATCGACGGCTACACGACCATCGACGGCCAGCGCGCCGCCGAGATCCGCCTCCAGGGCGCCGCAGTCGACGACGCCTGCGTGATCGGCGAGCCCGGCCAGGGCCTGGAACTGGCCGACTGGGCGACCGACCAGGGCCTGGCGGCACTCGCCGCCGAGGCGGTTGGCGCGATGGCGAAGCTCACCGAGCTGAGCTGCGAACACCTCTCGACGCGCAGGCAGTTCGGCGTGCCGATCGGCAGCTTCCAGGCGCTGCAGCATCGCGCCGCGGACATGCGCATCGCCGTGGAGCAGGCGCGCGCGTTGGCGCTGATGGCCGCGGCACACGTCGAGTCGCCGGAGCGCGCGTTGCGCCGCCGTGCTGCCTCGGCGGCGAAGGCGATGGCCGGACGCTCCGGGCGCTACGTCGGCCAGCAGGCCACCCAGCTTCATGGCGGCATGGGCATGACCGACGAGCTGGCCTCAGGCCACTATTTCAAACGACTGACCGCGATCGACATGACCTGGGGCAACTCGGAACACCACGTCGAACGCTACGGAGAACTGCTGTGACCGAAGCTGCCACCGAACGCCACCCCGAGGGCCGGATCGTCGTCGAGCGGCGCGGGCCGATCCTGCTGATGGGCGTGGACCGCGTCGAGAAGCGCAACGGCTTCACGCCGCGCATGTTCCGCGAGCTCGGCGAGGCCTACACGCTGCTGGAGAACGCGCCGGACCTGTTCGTCGGCCTGCTGTATGCGAAGGGAGACCATTTCAGCGGCGGCGTAGACCTGCCGCTGATGGCCGAGTACCGCAAGGCCGGCTCGCCCTACGTGCCGCTGAACCTGGTCGACCCGGGCCAGCTGCGCGAGCCCTATCGCACGAAGCCGGTGGTCGCGGCGATGCAGGGCATCTGCTTCACCATCGCGATCGAGTTGATGCTCGCCGCCGATGTCGTGTTCGCCGCCGACAACTGCCGCTTCTCGCAACTCGAGGTGAAGCGCGGCATCATGCCCGGCTACGGCGGCTCCTTCCGCTTCATCGAACGCGCCGGCTGGGGCAACGCGATGAAGTGGCTATTGACCGGCGACGAGTTCGACAGCGCCGAGGCGCTGCGGCTCGGCCTGGTGCAGGAAGTCGTGCCCGCCGGCGAGCAGTTCGAGCGCGCCCTCGCCTATGCGCAGCGCGTGGCCGAACAGGCGCCGCTCGCGGTGCAGTCCACGATCGAGAACGCGCGCCTGGCGCTCGGGCAGGGCTGGATGCACGCGGCGACGCATGCCACCGCGAAGAACACCTTCCTGTACGGCACCGAGGACGCCGCCGAGGGCCGCAAGTCCTTCGCCGAGAAGCGCACGGCAAAGTTCGTCGGCAGGTGAGCACCATGTTTCGCAACGACCTGCTCGCGGGCAAGAAGATCCTCATCACCGGCGGCGGCACCGGGCTCGGCAAGAGCATCGGGCGCCACTATCTCGAACTCGGCGCGCACCTGGTGATCTGCGGCCGTCGGCTCCAGGTGCTCGACGCCACCGCCGAAGAGTTCCGCGCCGAGCTGCCCGGTGCGCGCGTCGACACGCTCACTTGCGACGTGCGCGATGCCGAACAGGTCGAGGCGATGATGGAGCACATCTGGCAGAGCGGTGCGCTCGACGTGCTGGTCAACAACGCCGCGGCCAACTTCATTGCGCGCAGCGAGCGGCTCTCGGCGCGCGCCGTCGACGCGGTGCTCGGCATCGTGCTGCACGGCAGCTTCTACTGCACGATCGCCGCTGGCCGGCGCTGGATCGAGGCCGGCCACCCGGGCAACGTGATCAGCACCGTCTCGGCGCCGGTGATCACCGGCCAGGCCTTCACCGCGCCGTCGGCGGCGGCCAAGGCCGGCGTGCTCGCGATGACGCGCAGCCTCGCGGTCGAATGGGGCCCCCAGGGCATCCGCCTGAATTGCGTGGCGCCGGGGCTGTTCCCGACACCCGGTGCCTGGGAGCAGCTCTTTCCGCCCGGCAGCCAGGTCGAAGCGCAGGAGCGCGGCGTGCCGCTGCGGCGTCTCGGCGAGCACCGCGAGCTGTGCGACCTGTATGCCTACCTCGCGGCCGACGGCTCGGGCTACATGACCGGCGACCTGATCGTCATGGATGGCGGGCGCTGGATGCAGGGCGCCGGCGGCCCGACCTTCCGCGCAATGCAGGACTGGAACGACGCGCAATGGGAAGCGATGCGCAAGAAATGAAAAGGAAGCAACATGTCTGACTCCACCCTCGCCGCAGGCCCGCTGAGCCTCGCCGGCAAGACCGCCGTCGTCACCGGGGCCGGCAGCGGCATCGGCCAGGCGATCGCCGAGCTGTTCGCGCGCGCCGGTGCCAAGGTTGTCGTCGCCGACATCCAGGCCGACGGCGCCGAAACCACCGCAGCGGGCATCCGCGCGGCCGGCGGCCAAGCCATCGCGGCGACGGCCGACGTGTCGCAGGACACGCAGGTCGCCGCGATGCTCGACCGCGCGATCGCCGAGTTCGGCAGCCTCGACGTGCTCGTCAACAACGCGGGGATCTTTCCGAAGAAGCCCTTCCTCGAGGTCGACGCCGCGTTCTGGGACAAGCTGCACGCGGTGAACCTGCGCGGCACCTTCCTGTGCCTGCGCGAAGCGATCAGGCGCATGCAGGCGCAGGGGAACGGCGGCGCGATCGTCAACATCTCGTCGGTGTCGTCGATGCAGGCGGTCGTTTATCACAACGCCACCTACAACGCGTCGAAGGCCGGCGTGAACAGCCTCACCAAGACCACCGCGCTGGAGTTCGCCGCCGACGGCATCCGCGTCAACGCCGTGCTGCCCGGCGGCACGCTGACGCCCGGCGCCAAGGCCGCCAGCAGCGATGGCGTCGACATAAAAGGGCCGATCATGGGGCCGGGCCGCATCCCGCTCGGCAAGATGGGCGACCCGGAAGATATCGCGATGGCGGCGCTGTTCTTCGCCAGTCCGGCGTCGCGGCTGGTCACCGGCCAACTGCTCGCGGTGGACGGCGGCTTCCAGGTGAGCTAGTGCCTCCTGAAGCGCCGCTGCCGCAGGTGCCGCTCAGCCGCCTGCTGGCACGCGCCGTGATGGCGCGGCCGCTGACGCGCCTGCACTTCTACACCGAGGCGGGTCACATCGCGATGACGACCTCCGGCCTGCTGCAGGCCGGCCGCCGGCTCGCCCGCGGATTGCGCGCGATCGGGCTGAAGGCCGGCGACGCGATCGCGGTGCAGATGCCGACCCGGCACGAGACCGCGGTGCTGTACCTCGCCGCATTCGAGATCGGTGCGGTGCTGGTGCCGATCGTGCACATCTATGGGCCGGCCGAGGTCGGCTTCATCTTGCGCCAGTCGCGCGCACGCCTGCTTGCGGTGCCAGAGCGATGGCGCGGCATCGATTTCCTGGAACGCGTGGAGGCGCTCGGCGCGCTGCCCGACCTGGAACAGGTGCTGGTGCTCGGCGAGCGGGCGCCGCGCGGCGGCATCACCTGGCAGGCGCTGCAGCAGGCCGCCGAAGCCGATGCCTCGACAGCTGCCGCCGAGTACATCGCGCCGCAGGACACCTGCCTGCTCCTGTACACCTCCGGCACCACTGCCGCGCCCAAGGGCGTGAAGCACACGCACCAGACGGTCGGCGCCGAGTGGCAGATCCCGTTCATCGACGACGCCCCCGCCACCGCCGCGCAGCCCGGCGGCAACGGGCCCTACTTCACCCCCTTTCCGGCTGGCCACATCGCCGGCTTCAATTTCCTGCTGCGGCCCTTCGTCACCGCCACCGAGATGGTGTTCGTCGATCGCTGGGACGCGGCCGTCGCGGCCGAGCTGATCGAGCGCCACCGCGTGCGGCTGTCCGGCGGCACGCCGTTTCACCTGCAGGGCCTGCTCGATGCGGCGCGGCGCGCCGGCCGCGACCTGTCGTCGCTCGTCGCCTACGGGCTCGGCGGCACCGGCGTGACGCCCGACTATGTCGAGGCGGCCGCGCGCGCCGGCATCGCCGCGAGCCGCTCGTACGGCCTCACCGAGCACTCCACCGTCAGCCTCGGCTGGCGCGAGATGCCGCTCGCGCAGCGCGCCGGCACCGACGGCCGCCTGCAGCCCGGCAGCGAAGTGCGCATCGTCGACGACCGGGAGCGCGAGCTTGCGCACGGCCAGGAGGGCGAGATCCTGACACGCGGACCCGAGCTCTTCGTCGGCTACACCGACGCGTCGCTCGACGCGCATGCCCGCAGCGCCGACGGCTGGTTCCGCACCGGCGACATCGGCCGGCTGGACGCCGCGAACTGCCTGACGATCACCGACCGCAAGAAGGACATCGTGATCCGCGGCGGCGAGAACATCTCGTCGCAGGAGGTCGAGCGCGTGCTGGCCACGCACCCTTCGGTGCGCGATGCCGCCGTGGTGGCGCAGCCCGACGCGCGCTACGGCGAGAAGGTGTGCGCCTTCGTCGTGCTCGCCGATGGCGCCTCGCTGGACCTGGACGCAGTACGGCGCCATTTCGCGGCCGCCCGCGTCGCGCGCCAGAAGACGCCCGAGGGCTTGCACGTCGTCGGCGAGCTGCCGCGGACCGCGTCGGGGAAGGTACGCAAGGACGAGTTGCGGGAGCGGCTGCGCTGAGCCGGGGCAAGGCCCCCGATCAGGCGCCGCGCCGTGCCGACACGCCGATGCCGGCAGCGCCCTGCGCGGCCGCATGCGCCGGCCGCGCCGGCCGCGGCGGCAGCGCCCAGGCGACCAGCGCGCACAGGAGGCACGCACCCGTGATCGCCGTCATCGTCCAGAGGTAGGCGTCGGCGCTCGGATAGGCCGCATGCGGCTGCGTCTCGCCGCGCACCACCGCCAGCGCGAGCAGCACGCTGGCGGCCTGCGTGCCGATCGCGGTGCCGAGCGTGCGCACCACCTGCGACAAGCCGACGAACTCGCTGGTGCGCTCGGCGGGCACCACCTCCACCAGCAGGTTCGGCACCGCCGACATCAGCATCGCCCCGCCGAGCGAGGCCAGCATCACCCACCCCACGAGCATCCAGGCGGTGGAGTGCAGCGCGGTCAGCCCGATCCAGCCGGCCAGGATCATCAGGCTGCCGAGCCGCGCAGCGCTGCGGGCGCCGTTCCGCGCCGCGAGGTGGCCGCCCCACGGCGCGCCGAACAGGCCCATGAAGTTCGACGGCAGCTTCAGCAGGCCGGCCATCGTCGCGCTCAGGCCCAGGCCGATGCCGGTCCACGGCGGCTGCTGCGCGAGGCCCATCAGCACCAGCATGGTCTGCGAAGTGCCGAGCCCGAACAGGAACATCAGGCCGATCGGCAGGCCGACCTCGCGCGTCGCGATGCGGCGCACGTCGATCATCGGCTGCGGGTGCCGCCACTCGTGGCGCCACCACGCGGCCAGCAGCAGCACGCCGCCGGCCAGCGCGGCCAGCGTCGCGACGTCGCCGAGCCCGTGCGCCCTCAGCCGCGACACGGCCCACAGCAGCGCGGCCACCGCAGGGGCGTAGAGCATGCCGCCGATCCAGTCGATCCGCGCGCCGCCAGCGGCGGCCGCCGACGCCGGCACCCAGCGCGCGACCAGCACCATCGCCACGATGCCGTGCACCGCGCCGAACCAGAACATGGTGCGCCAGCCGGCGTGGTCGACCAGCAGCCCGCCGAGCAGCAGCCCGGCGCCGGCGCTGAAGGTCGCCATCGCGGTGAGCCAGCCGACCGCCACCGGCACGCGCTCGGCCTGCAGGCGCTCGCGCACGATGCCGATGGCCAGCGGCAGCAAGGCCGCCGACATTCCCTGCAGCGCGCGGCCGCAGATCAATCCCGGCAGCCCGCTCGACAGGGCGCTGACCAGCGATCCGCACGCCGAGCACGCCAGCATCGCGAGCACCAGGCGCTTGCGCCCGAACAGGTCGCCCAGCCGCGACGACAGGCCCGCCGAGACCGATCCGACCAGCAGGTAGGCAGTGATGAGCCAGCCCACGCCGGCCGGATCGCCGAAGTCGCGCATCAGCGTCGGCAGGGCCGCGTAGATCATGCTGACCTCGAACGAGCTGATGATCTCCGCGAACACCAGCGCAACGACGATCGAATGGCCGCGGCCGGCGCCGCCGACGGGCAGCGCCCCCGATGAGCTCACGCGTGCGCCGCGGTGGCCGCGGGCAAGACGGTCGTGCCCCGCTGCTTCACATCGCGCAGCAGGAAGTGCGACAGCGCCGGAATCAGCACCAGCGCGCCGATCATGTTCCACAGGAACATGAAGGTCAGCAGGATGCCCATGTCGGCCTGGAACTTGATCGGCGACCAGGCCCAGGTCACGACGCCGGCGGCCATCGTCACGCCGATCAGCGCGACGACCTTGCCGGTGAATTCGAGCGAGTGCTTGTAGGCCTCGCGCAGGCTGCCGCCGCGGCGCTGCACCGCGAGCTGCACCGACAGCAGGTACAGCGCATAGTCGACGCCGACGCCCACGCCGAGCGCGATGACCGGCAGCGTCGCGACCTTCACGCCGATGCCCATCAACACCATGATCGCCTCGCACAGGATCGACGTGATCATGAGCGGCACCAGCGCCACCACCACCGCGCGCCACGAGCGGAAGGTGATGAAGCACAGCAGGGTCACCGCGATGTAGAGCACCACGTGCATGATGTAGAACGACTGGCGAACGACGATGTTGGTCACCGCCTCGATGCCGGCCGGGCCGGCCGCGGGCAGGAACTCCGCGCCGGGCCGGCTGTGCGTCGCTGCGAAGCCCTCCACCGCCTTCAGCACGCGGTCGAGCGTGTCGGCGCGGTGGTCGCTCAGGTAGGCCGTGACGGCGAACAGCGAGCAGTTCGGGTTCATCGCGTCCGGGTTGTCCTGGATCACGCGGTTGGCCGCCGGGCCGAGGATGCGCGGGTCTCGCGCCAGCGTGTTCCACTTGAAATAGCCCTCGCTCGACGCGGCGACCCCGCGCTTGGTCTGCTCGGCGAAGGAGGTCACCGCCTTCACGCCCTGCACATGCTCGAGCTCCCAGCCGAGGCGTTCGGCCTCGACCAGGCCCTCGTAGCGGTCGCACGCACTCTTCGGCGTCTTCACGATGACCGCGAACTGGTCGCTCGACAGGCCGTAGTGGCGCGCGATGTAGGCGTTGTCGAGGTTGTAGCGCGAATCGCGGCGCAGCTCCGGCGCGCCTTCGTCGAGGTCGCCGATCTTCAGCCCCGTGCGCAGGCTCAGCGCGCCGGCCCCCAGCAGCGCCGCCGCCACGATCGCGACGAGCGCGAAGCGCCGCTCCGTCAGCCGCTCCAGCGCGGTCCACACGCGGCCCATCGCGGAGCGCCCGGTCTGCTCGGCCGCGTCGGCATTCAACGAGCGCTGCGCGGCCTTGGGGCTGACGCCGGTGTATGACAGCAGCACCGGAATCAGCACCAGCTTCGTGAAGATCAGCCCGGTGACGCCGATGCTGGTCATCACCGCCAGGTCGCGGATCACCGGGATGTCGATGATGATCAGCACCATGAAGCCGACCACGTTGGTCAGCAGCGCCGTCAGGCCGGCCAGGAACAGGCGGCGGAAGGTGTAGCGCGCGGCGACGTACTTGTGCGTGCCGCGCCCCACGTCCTGCATGATGCCGTTCATCTTCTGCGCGCCGTGCGACAGGCCTATCGCGAACAGCAGGAAGGGCACCAGGATCGAATACGGATCGAGCTCGTAGCCGAGGATCTGCAGCAGGCCCATCAGCCACATCACGCCGACCACCGCGGTGACGACCAGCACCACGGTGCTGCGCAGGCAGCGGGTGTAGAGGAACACGAACAGCGCCGCGATCGCGACCGAGATCGCGAAGTAGGAGATCACCGTCGCGAGGCCCTCGATCAGGTCGCCGACGAGCTTGCCGAAGCCGACGATGTAGACGCGGAACTTGCCCGTGCCCTTGGCGCGCACCTGCTCCTCAAGGGCGCGCGACAGCTTCAGGTAGTTGATCGGCTCGCCGCTGTCGGCATAGCGGTCCAGCAGCGGCACGACGATCATCGACGAACGCTGGTCGTCGCTGATGATGCGGCCGGCTGCGCCCGAGCGTGCGATGTTGGCCTTCAGCGCCTCTATCTTGGCCGGCGAGCCGTCGAAGCGCTCGGGCATCACCGGGCCGCCGCGCATGCCCTCCTCCGTCACCTCGCCCCATCGCAGCACCGGCGTCCACAGGGACTTGAGCCACGGCCGGTCGACGCCCGGCATGATGTAAAGCGCATCGTTGATCGACGCGAGGAACTTCAGGTACTCGGGGTCGTAGATGTCGCCCTGCGTGTTCTCGACCACCACCCGAAGCTGGTTGCCCAGCCCGCGCAGCTCGGTCTTGTTGTCGAGGTAGTTCTGGATGTACGGATGCGAGCGCGGGATCATCCGCTCGAAGTTGGCGTTGATCGTCAGCTGCGTGGAGCGCCAGCCGAGAAACATCGACACCAGCGCGAAGACGACGAGGATCACGCGGCGATGGTTGAAGATGAGCCGTTCGAGCGCATTGCCGGAGCGCGGGTCGAAGCGGGAGGGGTCCGGGATGACCTGGAAGGTCTCGTTGCTGCCGATGTTCATCGCTTTAGGGTCTGTTGAATCACCTCGCCGCCGGCGCCATCGCCAGCCGCTGAACGCCCAACGGTCCGGCGACGAGCAGCCAGTCCGCTTCCATCGAGACCACATCGAAAGCCGCGCCCAGGCCGGGCATCGGCGCCATCGGCGCAAAGCTGTCGCCGAGCGCGGCGCCGATCAGCAGCTCGCCCGCCTGCGTCGCCAGCACCAAGCGGCCGTCGGGCAGGAGCACGCCACTGTTGAGGGCCGCGTGGGTGCCGGTGGCCAGCGGCTTCCAGCTCGCGCCTGCGTCGGTCGAGCGCCAGGCGGTGCCGCGCAGGCCGAGCGCGACGATCGCGTCCTTCGAGGCCGCCATGCCGAACCAGGTGCCGGGATATGGCGTCTGGATGCGCACGAAGCGTCCGGCCGCCGCGTCCAGGCGCATGACCAAGCCGAGCTCGCCGACGATCACCACCTGGTCGCCGGCCTGGCGGATGGCATGCAGCGAGTAGCCGTCGCGGTTGTCGGTCCGGTCGAGCCACGGCTCCCAGGTCGCGCCACCGTCGGCCGTGTGCAGGATCAGGTTGAACTGGCCGACCACCCAGCCTTCGCGCTCGTCGCGAAAGTGCACCGCGAGGAAGGGCCGGGTCGGCCCCTCCTCGGCCATGCGCTTCGCGTCGTCGCGCGCCCGTGCGAGCGCCGGATCGCCGGCCGCGCCATTCTTCTCGTAGTACGAGACCATCAGCGCTCCGAGGCTGCGGCCGTCGAGCACGCGGCGCCAGTTCAGCCCGCCGTCGGTGCTGCGCAGCACCACGCCGTCGTGGCCCACCGCCCAGCCCTGCGTCGAGGACGGAAACTGCACCGCGAGCAGGTCGGTGCTGACCGGCGCCGGACGCTGCTCCCAGGTCCTGCCGCGGTCCGCGGAGCGCAGGATGTGGCCGCGCGGGCCGACCGCGACGACATGCTCGGCATCGACCACCGCCAGCGCATAGGCCGGCGCGCGAAGCGAACGCGGCGTCATGCGCGCCGGCGCATCGAGCGGATCGACGAAAGCAGCGGGTGCGGGCGGCCCGGCCGCCGCGGCGACCACGATCGACGCCCAAAGGCAGGCCGCGATCGTCGCGAGGGCTCTCAGCTGCGGCATGGCACGAGCGGAGGACAAGGCACCCTGGGCCACTCTCGCGTGCACTCAGCGCTGGGTCCGGCGTGCCAGGCCTTCGGGGCTGTAGAACGCGTCGGCATCGACCGTGTCGATGTCCACGAACAGGCCCTTGTAGCCCCCGAGGATCGAGGAGTTGTACCAGGCCCCGGTGCCGAAGTCGAAGTAGAAGGTGCCGCCCTGCACCATTGCCTGCTTGTCGTAGGCCCAGACCGTCGGATTCAGGATGCCGCGCGAGAGCTTGCCGGTGGCATCCCAGGCGTCGACCACCACCGCGCCGGGGATGTCCTCGTCGAGATAGAAGCGGCGCTTGGCGGCCACGTGGCGCGCACCGGGCTTGAGCGTGGCGTCGATCACGGTGACGCGGTGCAGCTCCCAGCGCATCGCGTCCGGGTTCGGGTGCCCCTTCATCAGGACGTCGTCGGGCTTGGAGGCCAGGTACTTGTAGGCGTTGTACGGGATCAGCATCTCCTTGGTGCCGGCCAGCTTCCAATCGAAGCGATCGAGCCGGCCCGAGAACGCGTAGATCTCGTCGTACAGCATGGCCCCGGCGGCCGTGGCGACCGGAAAGTCGTAGCTCGCGTCCGGCGACAGCCGCACGCGGCGCTGGCCCGGCGTGTAGGCCCAGGTCTTGTCGGGCTGCGCCACCGGATTGATGAACTTGCGCTGCAGGTTGCCTTCACCGGTGATCCGCGCCGGTGCGGTGTAGATGTTGTTGTTCATGAGGTACTGGCCGCCCTTGGCGTAGAACTCCTCGGCGCTCAGCTTCGGGTTGAAGTAGTCGTTCTGGTTGCGGTTGTTCACCTCGGCCGTCATGACCTTGTTGCCGCCGCCATCCACGTACCAGGCCTGGCCGTAGGTCCACGAAGACGCGCCCTTGTTCGTCAGTATCAGGTTCCACATCCCCTCCTGCCCGGTCTTGGGAGCCGGGAAGGGCATGCCGCCGAAGCAGCCGGTCACCGCTTCGCCGTCCTCGATCGCCTTGCAGCGGCCGGCGGCGTTCTTGCGGGTGTTCTCGACGTACCAAGCCGAGTAGTTGGCCGGCCGGCGTGTCGGGTAGACATCGATGCGGAAGCTCGGGTAGCGCTTCAGCAGTTCCTTCGTCGCCTCGGAGAGCTTGTCGGCGTGCTGCGCCATGTTGGCCGCGGTCACGGTGTAGAGCGGCTTGTCGGCGGCATAGGGGTCGACCCAGAAGCCCGAGTCCTTCTTGAAGCCCGGCGGACTGGTGCTGGCCGGAAGGCCGCCGTCCCAGGCCGGAATGCTGCCGTCCTTGCTGGCCGCCTTCAAGGCGCCCCAGGGCAGGCGATCGCCGTCCTCGGCGTTGGCTGCGGGAACGAAGCTCCCGCCGATGCCGAGGCACAGCGCGGCGGTTGCAATGTGTCGAATGTTCATCTCGATTCCTTCCAAAGTGCTCAGAACGCGGTCTGGTAGGTGAAGCTCACGTAGTTGCGATCGCGGAAGTTCGCCAGGCCGGAGGCGAAGAACGGCGCTGCGCCCGGGCCGGTGGCAAGGTTGCCGGTCTTGCCCCCGCGTGCGGTGTAGGCCAGGTCGAACTGGTGCTTGTACTTGCCGGCCAGGTACTCGATCCGGATGCCCGGACGGATCAGCCACGACCCCTTGGGCGTGACGCCGGCGCCGACTGCGGCGGCATTGCCCGACAGGCCGTAGGTCACGAACAAGGGCGCCGAGATGTCGACGCTCGGGAAGACCTGCTGCCACGTCGGCGTGAACGACAAGGCGATGCTGGCGGCGTTGCGCGTCGAGCAGCCGCGCAGCACCAGGTTGTTGGTGCAGGCGGGGTTGCCGCCCTCGCCGTTGTAGAGATTCGCGCCGCTGGTGATCTTCTGCAGGTGCATGGCATCGAACTGCAGCGCGATCGAACCCGAGTCGAAGAGCGCGTTCTTGTTGATGGTGGAAACGCCGCTCATCAGGAAGTGGACCGTGTTGCCGCGCGGGCCTTCCATTCCGGGGTCGTTGATGAGGCCGGGGAAGGTGCCGAACGCGAAACCGCTGCGCACGTTCAACGGCATCTTGCGTCGGTAGTTCAGTTCGATACCGGTGCCCCAACCGCCGAGCAAGGTGTTGTAGGTCAGGCCGATCAGCTCGATGTCCTTCGCGTAGACGGCACGGCCGATGCGCGAGCCGTTGGGACCGACCGCGATCTGGCTCAGCCAGCTCGGTGTCTTGTCGTCGAAGCGGCGCAGCCAGAGGCCGAAAGCGTCGCCCTCGAGCTTCTCCGGCGACCACTTCAGGCCCAGCGCCACATCGCCCTTGTCGCCCTGGAACGACTCGCCGCGCCGCACGGCCGGGTTGGAAATGAACGGCGGGCCTTCGAGCGCGGTGTCGTTGACCTGCCAGAAAGTGCCGCCTTCGGAAATGCGCGAGGAGCGGAATTCAGCCGTGTACTGGCCCATCAGCGAGAACTGGTTGTTGAGCTGCCAGGTGGCGCCGACCTGGCCGATCGGCAATGCCGTTTCCTTGGCCGAGGCACCCGGGCTCAGGTCCGACTTGCGGCCGTCGTTGGGCGCCATCGAGTAGGACACGCTGCCGCCGTTGCCGAACAGGAATTCGCCGGGCAGCCAGGCGAAGCGGCCGGCCTTCAGGTTCAGCGAGGTGCCGCCGATGTCGAGGTTGCCCCAGGCGAAGGCATCCATGAACTCGGCGGACGGGCCCTTGTAATAGCGGTCGATGTAGGGCGTGAACTCGTTCCGCGCATAGTTCGGAACGGTCGCGAAGCGCGGGTCGCTGCGGCTCCTGTCGGGGAAATTGTTGTCGTACCAGCCTGCCGCGCTGAGGCGCAAGCCCATGTTCTTCTTATAGTTCAGGTCGAACTCGGTGTAGACATCGAAGCGCGACAGTGCCGTGTCGTTCTTGCCGAACAGCCAGTTGCCCTCGTCCACCGCCGGCGAGTTGACGAGCCGGAGATCACGTTCGCCGGTACGCATCGCCGCGTTGTATCGCAGCGTGGTGTCGAGCGTCAGCTCCAGGTCGGGCGAGCCGGTGTCGATCTGGAAGGCGGCCGCAGGCGCGGCCATGGCCACTGCCGCGCTGATGCAGGCCGCCTTCAAGGCGCGTTCGCCGCGCGGAGTGCGGCGGCGAGTCCCTCGGTCTTTGTTCATCGAGTCTCCAGTTTTGTACGAATGGGGAACCGGCCGGGCCGGCGTGTCGCGCCGCCTTGCGTTGGACGTTGCGTCATGCCAATACTCGAACAGTGTTCATATCGTTGCACAGGACCACTGGCACGTCAACCAACGACTATCAGTAGTTACCCGGTGATCCCGATCGGCCCGGCACCTGCAACGGCAACGGCAACGGCGCCCCCGCGCGGTGTCGGCGCGGCAAGGCCATGGCGAGCAGCACGCCGGCGCCGGCGCAGGCGATGACGAAGGCGAAGGTGAGCAGATAGGCGCCCGGGCTTGGATGCGTACCGGAGCCCCGGGTCGCATCGGTCACCGTCGAGCTGGCCAGCAGCAAGGTCGCGAGCTGCGTGCCGATCGCGGTGCCCACGGTGCGCACGACGTGCGACATGCCGTTGATCTCGCTGGTGCGATCGGGTGGCGCGACCTCGACGATCAGGTTCGGGATCGCCGCATAGAGGATCGAGCCGCCGAGGGTGATCAGGAACGCGACCGCGACCAGCAGCCACACGGCGTCGTGATGCAGCAGCACGGCCACCCAGCCGGCGCAGATGACGGCGCTGCCGATCAGCGCCGCGCGCCGCGCGCCATGCCGGGCCGCGACATGCCCGCTCCAGGGCGCTCCGAACAGTCCCGCAACGCTGGCGGGCACCTTGATCAACGCGGCCAGCGTGGCCGTGAGGCCGAGGCCGATGCCGGTCCACGCCGGCTGCTGCGCGAGCAGCAGGATCACGAGCATCAGTTGCGCCGTGCCGAGGCCGAACAGCGCCATCAGTCCCATCGCCAGCCCGGTCTGGCGTTCGGCGAAGCGGCGCACGTCGATCATGGGCTGCGGGTGGCGCCATTCGTGGCGCACCCAGACCGCGATCGCTAGCAGGCCGGCCGCGATCAGCCCGAGCGTGACCGGATCGGCCGGCCCGCTGCCCTTCATGCGCGTGACGGCCCACAGCAGCAGCGCGACGCCGGGCGCGAAGAGCACGCCGCCGAGCAGGTCGAGGCGCCCCACCACGGCACGCCGCACCGAGGGCGGCAGCAGCCACGCGACCGCCACGATCGACAGCGCCGTCTGGGCGACCGAGAACCAGAAGATCCAGCGCCAGCCGGCATGATCGACCAGCCAGCCCCCGAGCAGGATGCCCGCGCCGGCCGTGAAGCTCGCCATCGCCGCGACCCAGCCGATGCCCACCGGCACGCGCTCCTTCGGCAGGTGCTCGCGGACCAGCCCGATGGTGAGCGGCAGCAGCGCCGCCGACATGCCCTGCACCGCGCGCCCGGCGATCAGCCACGGCAGGCTGGTGGCGAAGGCACCGATCAACGAGCCGGCCATCGCGAACACCAGCGTGAGGATCAGCAGCCTGCGCCGGCCGTACAGATCGCCCAGACGCGAGCTCAAGCCGGCCGAGACCGCGCCGACGAGCAGGAAGGCCGTGATCAGCCAGCCGACGCCGACCGGATCGCCGAACTCGCGCATCAGCGTGGCCAGGGCGCCGTACATCATGCCGACCTCGAAGGAGCTGTTCACCTCGGCGAACACCAGCACGGCGAGGATCAGCAGCCAGCGGCGGTTCTCGGCTGGCTTTGGGGGATCGAGCTTCACGAATGTCTCCTCGCGCCCCGTCTCCGGGGCCCTTGTCACCTGCTTCCGGCAACCGTCGCAGAAAGCGATGGATCGGAAGGTCTAAGCCGGCCCGTCGAAGGGGCCCTCGACGCCGCCCTCCAACTGCTGCAGCAGGCGCCTCAGGCTGTTCGACAGCCCCCGGCGCTCGTCTTCCGGCAACGCCCGCACCGCCTTGAAGACCGGTGCCGGGTGCGTCATCAAGCGGTCCAGCGTCTGGTCACCGCGCGCCGTCATGCGGACCATCTGCCCGCGCCGGTCGAGCGGGTTGTCGACCCGTTCCACCAGTCCGCACGCGACCAGCCGGTCGAGCCGCTTCTTCAGGCCCGGCAGCGAGATCCACAGCCGCTCCTTCAGCCCGGTGGGCGTGCTCTCGAAGGGCGGCCCCGTGCGTCGCAGCGCGCCCAGCACCATCACCTCGCCGGAATTCAGTCCTTGCGCAGCGGCCAGCGACGCGATGCTGCGCTCGATGTGATGCCCGAGGCGCGTCAGCCGCGCCAGGACCGCGAACACCTGGGGATCGACCTGCGGCCAGGCACGGCGCCAGCTCTCCAGGTTGGGCTGCACGACGTCGTCGTCCTCCGCCGCCGGCGCCACGGGCGCCAACGCCGGCGCCAGGCCCAGCGGCGCCGCGATGCGCGCGAGCACCGAAAGCTGCAGGTCGTCGGCCCGTTCGGCGCGCACGATCTGCGGCTGATGCACGCCCGCGCGCCGCGCCAGCTCGCGTTGCGACCAGCCCGCCGCGGTGCGCTTCTGCTTCAGCAACTCGGCCCATGAGGATCTGCTCCAGGTGTTTGGTTCGGTCATCGGTATGCCTGCTCGTTGATATCTTTCACGATATCAGCGAAGGCCCCGCGCGACCGCTCAGCCTTCGTCGTTGACCCAGCGCACGAAGCGGTTCAGCGGCAGGAAGCCGTCGTGCGAGATGCCCGCCTCGAAGGCCACCGCCTTGCCGAGCTCGACGATGCGCTGCACGCCGGCCGCAGCGAGCGCATCGCGCAACTCGGCCTTGCGCTCGGGCGGGTAGACGCCGACGGTCTGCGTCGCGACGTTGGCGCAGCCCACCGCCGAGGTGAGGCTCGTCACCGGCACGACGTTGACGACGCGGCCGTCCGGATGAAAGTCGACCTGCTCTTCCGAGCGGATCACGAGCCCGCGGCCCTCGTAGCCGCCCCAGACGCGGTAATGCGGCTCCATGCCGCGCAGGCCGTCGATCTCGTCGCGCAGCTCGGCCGACAGCGGGCTGCCGAGCGCCGAGCAGGTCTCGCGCTGCACGCCCAGCCGCGCCTGCAGCAGCGCGCAATAGCGATCGACCTCCTGGACCGACCCTTCGACGAACTGCACCCGGCTCGACGCGCAGGCCTGCTGGTTCATGATCGTCGCGTCGGTCGCGGCGCGCTCGGCCACCTCGGCCAGCACGGCGTCGGAAGCGAAGGCCTCGCGGCCGATCAGCGAGATCGAGGTCTTCGGATCGAAGGCCACCAGCTCGAAGCCCGGGCCGATGTATTGCTTGACGCTGCGGATCGTGCTCTCGCCGCCCCAGGCCACCACCTTGTCGAAGAACTGCGGCCGGAACAACAGGCTCTCGACCTGGGCGTCGCCGCCGCGCCAGTAGGCGGCCGAGAACGAGCGCACCAGCGGATGGCCGGGCGCGACCGCCGCCATCGTGCGCAGGATCGCGGTGGCCGTGAAGAGATCGTTGGAAGGCAGCTTGATCAGGTGCACGCCCTTCGTCAGCGCGCCCCGCACCACCGACATCGCGGCCACGCCCGGCGCGTTGCCGGCAATCACGTGGATCAGCCGCGGCGGGAACGCGCGCATCCGGTGGGTGCGCCCGCTCGGCGCGCCGGCGATGACGCGCCAGCCGTCCAGCACGTCGGTGCCGCCGAGTTCCTGCTCGACCTGGAACAGCATGCTGCGGCGGTCGAACACGCGGCCGAGCCCGGCATAGGAGCGCTGCAGCACGTCGCGCGGCAGCGGGCTCGTCCGCATGCTGAACTCGAGCGCCTCGGCGAGCAGCCCGTCGGGGTCGTGCTTCAGCCGCTCGCCGGTCGCCACGAGCAGGTCGATGATCTCGGCCAGCGGCGTGTCGAAGGCGGGGCCGGGTTCGCGGCGCGTCCACACCAGCGCGTTCAGGTCCAGCGCCGGGGTCGCGAAGCGCGCCTGCGGGCTGCCGTACTCGCGGGCCGCTCCGGTGACGACGCTGCCCTGCACGACGTGGCAGACCGGGACCGCGGCACTCGCCATGGTGGTGGTCGTGTTCATGCAGCGATCGCTCCCCGGACATAGGCGTCGATGGTGCCGGCACAGCCGATGTGGTCGTCCTCGCCCGGCTGCGCGAAGCGCGTGATGTTGTCGAACAGCGTCGGCCCGCGGCGGCCGCAAGGGCAGCGCGGCTTCAGGTCGGCGCTCACCTTGTCGCCGGTGATGAGCCCGCCCCAGCGCCCTTCGTAGAGCAGATCGAGGAATGCGAAGCGGCCCTCGACCACGCCATCCTCGCCGTCCTGCGCCGTCAACAGGCGCTCGCCATCGCGATCGACGATCAGCCAGATCAGCGCCGGCGCGCGGTGGTAGCGCCCGGCCTCGCAGCGCGGCATCACCTGCGCGAGCTCGGTCATGCCGTAGTTGCCCGGGCGCACGACCTGGCCGAAGAAGCGGTCGACCTGCTCCTTGTAATCCGGCGGCAAGGGCACGCCCTTGATGCCGCCGCCGGCGTTGACCACGGTGTCGGGATGGAACGCGCCGTCGCCGATGCCGCGTTCGCGTGCGCGGGCGATGAGCGCCATGTACTGCGCCCACATGCCCGAGATCAGCATCGGCTCCGCGCGGCGGTCGAGGATCGTGTCGAGCAGCTTCAGCAAGCCCTCGCGCCCTTCGGCGCCCTTGCGGGCGGCCTCCTGCTCGAAGGCGGCGATCTCGTCGGGCGTCGCGCTGCCGTCGGCCATCTTCTTGCGCATGGCCGCCATCCGGCTGACATCGGCGATCCGCAGCGGCTGGTCAGTCAGCGCGAAGGTCTGCCCCGGCTTGCCGAAGTTCTCGAAGTTGAACTGGGCGGCCTCGGTCGCGCTGCTCGTGCCCCTGGACGGGCCGAGCCAGAATACCGTGCGATCCGCATTCGCGCGCACGTAAGGCCAGCCGACCGAGTACTTGAAGTGGCGCCTCTTCAGGTCGTTGTCGCCCACCGTGTGATTCAGGAACGAGCACTTGCCAGACGAACCGCTGGTCGCAAGCACCCGGTGGCCGGCCTCCCACAGGCGCGCGAGCCAGTCGTCGACGTCCTTCACGTCGTCGACGTCCACGCCGGTGGTGTCGGCCACCGACAGCGTGTTCAGCCACTGCAGCATGCGGCCCCACTGCCCCTTCTCGACGAAGGACGGCGGGTAGGACTTGTAGACGGTGTGCGCGAACAGCAGAGGAACCAGGTCCTCCAGCTTGCCGATGCGCTCGATGCCGGCGTCCTCGGCGCGGCGCGCGAGCAGCGAGATCTGCGCCTTGCGCTCCTCGAACAGCTCCTGCGCCGCCCGAAGCTGCAGTGCCTCGACGTCGGAAGTCGGCAGGTCGTAGGCGAGGTTCGGGTCGAGGATCATGTCGACCAGTTGCCGGCGGATCGGTGTCATGCTGCCCTCCTCACCGGCCTGGCTCGATGGCCGTGGCGACCGACACGCTCTCCCACTCGGCGAGCTGCTTCATCCTCGCTTCGTAGGCCCCGCGCAGCATGCCGACCGCGTCGGCACCGAGCACCAGCCGCAGCGGCGGCTGCGGCGCCTCCATCGCCTGGATGATCGCGGCCGCCGCCTTGGCCGGGTCGCCCGGCTCGTGGCCGTGGTAGTGGCCGATGTGGTCGCGCGCCTTGTGCGCAGGCGTGCCGGCGTAGGCGTCGATCCGGAGCGCCGCCTGGCGCTGCGAGCCGCCGGCGAACTGCGTGCGGAAGCCGCCCGGCTCGACGATCGTCACGCGAATGCCGAAGGGCGCCAGCTCGGTCGCCAACGCCTCGGTCGCGCCTTCCAGCGCGAACTTGGAGGCGGCATACAGGCCGCAGGCAGGAAAGCCGATCACGCCGGCAACCGACGCGACATTGAAGATGTGCCCGGCGCGCCGCTCGCGCAGGTGCGGCAGCAGCGCACGCACGACCGCGAGCGGGCCGAACAGGTTGGTGTCCATCACCTGGCGCCCTTCGGCATCGGATACTTCCTCGATCGCGCCGAACAGGCCGTAGCCGGCGTTGTTGACCAGCACGTCGATCGTGCCGGCGAGCTTCAGGGCTTTCTGCACGGCCGGTTCAACCGCCTCGATCCGCGTCACATCGAGCAGCAGCGCATGGGCGCGGCCGGGCGCGAGATGCTCGAAGCGATCGGCCTGCGCGGGCTGGCGCACAGTGCCCACGACGGTGTCGCCGCGCGCGAGCGCGGCCCGGGCGAGCTCGAGGCCGAAGCCGCTCGAGACGCCGGTAATGAGCCAATTTGCCATCTCAGGATCTCCTTCGATCGTTGCTGGCGAAGCGTTCGACTATGTTTACATCGTTCTGTTTTTTATTATCTTGGCGAATCTTCGATGGCGCCGCTTCCAGCCGCAACCGGGTTTACCCGAGCTTGATGACGTGTGTGTGGGTGGGGGGGGGCTCCGTGACAGGCCCGGATCTGCAGGCCCATTCCGCTTGATATGTTTATCAATATCAACCGAGCTCAGGCGCTGCCCGCGCCAGCGCGGGCGGAGAGCTCGTCGTGGATCTGTTTCGCAGCCGCGAGCCCGCCGTCGAAGTCCGCGGCGCGCACAGCGCATTCGACGACGTCGATGCAGCGCGAAGCGGCTTGGCTTGGCGCGGCTGCATCGGCCAGTCTGGCGCGACACGCGGCAATCGCCTCGGCGGCGCCGGTGCGCTCGAGCGGCCGGTGGCGCAGCAGCGCCGACGCCGGCGGCCGGCCCGGCTCCAGCGCCGCGGCGAACGCGCGGGCGGCAGCCAGCGGGTCGGCATCGCACAAGCGAGCGAACAAGGGCGTCTCGGCGTAGCGATCGGCGCGCACCGGCTCGGCCGCGAGGATCAGCGCGAGCGCGCGCCTCACGCCGACCGCACGCGGCAGGCGCTGCGACCCGCTCGGCGGCACGACGCCGTGCTTCAGCTCGGGCAGCGCGATGCGCGCGTCGCGCTGTGCGATGCGGTAGTGGCAAGCGAGCGCGAGCTCGAAGCCGCCGCCGATCGCGAAGCCGTGGATTGCCGCGATCACCGGCTTCGTGCACGCCTCGATGCGCGGAAACAGGTGGGCCGACAGGGCCGGCCACTGTCGCTGCAGCGGCGAGTGCAGCTCGGCATAGTCGCCGCCGGCCGAGAAGCCGCGGCCGGCGCCGCCAATCACGATCGCCCGCACCGAAGCATCGGCATCCGCCGCCTCCAGCGCCTGCCACAGCGCGAGCCGCATCGGGTGCGAGAGGCTGTTCACCGGCGCATGCTCGAGCACGAGCTGCAGCACGCCGCCGTCACGCAAATGCTCGGAGCGCACCCGGGTCATGGTCGCGGTCTTCAGTAAGTGACGAGATGTTCCAACTACCGGCCTTCGAAGCGCGGCGCGCGTTTCTCCAGGAACGCACGCACCGCCTCGGCATGGTCGGCACTGGCCATGGCCGCGGCCTGGAACTCCACCTCGCTGCGGATCGCCGCATCGAGACTGTCCACGCCTTGCGCCAGCGCGTTCTTCAGCAGCGCGTTCGCCACCGGCGGCAGCGCCGCGTATTCGTGCGCCACCGCAAGCGCTTGCGGCAGCGCCCCGCCGGACTCGGCGAGCTCGTTGGCCAGGCCGATCCGGTGCGCCTCGGCGCCGTCGAACACCCGCGCGAGGCCGAGGATCTCGCGGGCCTTCGCACGACCGACCCGGTGCTGCAGGCTCCACAGCGCGCCCATGTCCGGCATCAGGCCCACCTTGACGAACGCGGCACCGAACTTCGCGTCTCGCGCAGCGACTACATGGTCGGCGAGCGAGGCGATCGACAGGCCCGCGCCCATCGCCGAGCCCTCGACTGCCGCAACCACCGGCTTCGGCCCGAGTGCGATGAGCCGGATCAGCGCGCTCACCAGCTGCCAGCGCTCGCGGTTCTCGAGCAGCGTGCGCGCTTCCATCTCGCTGATGTCGCCGCCGGCGCAGAAGTGTCCGCCGGCGCCGGTGAGCACGATCGCGCGCACCTCGGCATCGGCCATTACCGCTTCGAGCCGTTCGCGAAGCTGGGTGCGCATCTGCAGGCAGTAGGCATTGCGGCGCGCCGGGAAGCGGAGCGTCAGCACCGCGACCGCGCCTTCGCGTGTCATCGGCACCATGTCAGCGGGGCGGTCGACGGGCTTGGTCATTGGCTAACCCCCCACGCTTGTCACTTCGTGTACTGCGCTGCCCCCCGAGGGGGCCTTCGCGCCTTCGGGCGGCCGGGAGGCGCTCATCGGGTCACCGCCCTTCGAAGCGCGGCTCGCGCTTCTGCTGGAAGGCCGCGAGCGCCTCCTTGCAGTCCTCGCTCAGGCGGCAGCGGATCATGTTGCGCGCCTCGAGGTCGAGCACCTGCTGCAGCGTCTGGTGCGCGGCGGCGTGGACGTTCTCCTTGACCGCCCGCCAGGCGAGCGCCGGCCCGTTCGCCAGCCGCAGTGCGAACGCGTCGGTCGCGGCATCGAGCTCGGCGTCGGGCAGGACGCGGTTGACCATGCCCAGCGCCAGCGCCTCGGCGGCGCCGACACGGTCGCAGAGCATGTAGATCTCCTTTGCCTTCGAGGGGCCGACGAGTTGCGTGAGGAAGTAGCTGCCGCCGTAGTCGCCCGGCGTGCCGATCTTCGCGAAGCTCGAGACGAAGAAGGCATTGTCGGCGGCGATGCGGAAATCGCACGCGAGGGCGAGCGAGAAGCCGAGCCCGGCCGCCGGCCCACGCAGCTTCGCGATCGTCGGCTTGCCCATGTCGTGCAGCAGGAACGAGGCTTCGGCGAGGCGCCGCAGGCGGTCGACCCGCGCCTCGTGCGCCTGCCAAAGCTCGGTCTGGCCGAACTCCTGCGCGATCGCGTCGTCCGGGTCCGGCGCGCCCATCGAGCGCACGTCGGCACCGGTGCAGAAGGCCGCGCCGGCGCCGGTCAGCACGACGACCTTCACGCGCGGATGGCGCGCTGCATCGACCAGCCGGCGCACCAGCAGGTTCTGCCCGGCGGTGTCGATCGCGTTCCTGACCTCGGGGCGGTCGATCGTCAGGGTCAGCACGCCGGCGTCGGCGAGCGCCCAGGTGATGGCCTCACTCATCAGTACAACTCCTTCATCCGCTGCTCGTCGAAGGCCGGCAACGCGTGCCCGTGACGCAGCTTCTCGGTCCATCTCGGTTCGTTCAAGAGCGCGCGACCGACCGCGACCAGATCGAACTCGGCGCGCTCGAATCGCTTCATCAGCAGCGCGACATTGTCTGACCCGCCGGCACGGCCGTCGCGCTTCGAATCGTAGAAGCCGCGGTCCAGCCCGATGCCGCCGATCGCCATCGCGAGCTTGCCGGTGAGCTTCCTGGCCCAGCCCGACAGGTTCAGCGGCGAGCCCTCGAACTCGGCGCGGTCGAAATAGCGCACGCTGCCGTCGAACACGTCGACGCCGGCATCGGCAATCGGGCCGAGCACCTCCTCGAGCTCCTGCGGCGTCGAAGCGAGGCGGGCCTTGAAATCCTGCTGCTTCCACTGCGAGAAGCGGAAGAAGATCGGCAACGACTCGCCCACCTCGCGCCGGATCGCGCGCACCACTTCGGCGGCGAAGCGCGCCCGGGCGCGCCGCTCGCCGCCCCAGGCGTCGCTGCGGCGATTCGTCTCGTCCCACAGAAAGGTGTCGATCAGGTAGCCGTGCGCACCGTGGATCGCGATGCCGTCGAAACCGGCCTCGCGCGCGTGACGGGCGCTGCGCGCGTAGGCATCGATCACGTCCTGGATCTCGCGCTCGGTCATTGGCCGTGTCGGCGCCTGCACGCGTTCGGCGTATGCCGGGTCGATCGAGGTCATGCGGCCCGCCGGGCCCCAGAGACCCGATGGACGCAGCGACGCGGCCTCCGGATGCGGGCCGGTCCCGGGTTCGCGCATCACGCCCTGGTGCCAGAGCTGCGGCACGATCCGGCCGCCGGCGGCATGCACCGCATCGACGACGCGCTTCCAGCCGGCGAGCGCCGCCTCGCCATGGAGATGCGGCAGGTTGCTTTCGCCGAGGCCCGCATCCCCGAGCGCCGCGGGATGATCGATGCCCACGCCCTCGGTGATCAGCAAGCCGGTGCCGCCCTCGGCACGGCGGCGGTAGTAGGCAGCGACGTCCTCGCCCGGCACGCCGCCGGGCGAGAAGTTGCGCGTCATCGGCGCCATCACGATGCGGTTGGCGAGCTGGAGGCCGCGGATCGCGATCGGTTCGAACAAGGGCGCGACATCGATGGGCGCGGATGGATCGGATGGATCGTTCATGGCCTGGGCCTAGGCGGCGCCCAGCAGCGCCGGCAGACGCTGCTCGATCGCGGCGCGCGCCTCCACCAGCATGCGCTCGACCAGCTCGGCGCAGCTGGGCAGATCGTCGATCAGGCCGACGCACTGGCCGATCGGCAGCGCCGCATCGTCCGCGGCGCCGCTTTCCATCGCCTGCATCCAGCGCGGCGCGCCGATCAGCGGCAGGAGGTCCCCGTGCGTCGTCGCCGGCTGCGCCTCGAGGGCGAGCGCTTCGGCGGCCGTGCGGTTCTTCAGCACGCGGATGCTGTCACCGAAGCGGCGGCCGACCAGCGTGGTGTCGGTTTCAGACGCGGCGAGCATGCGCGCCTTGACCTGCGGGTGCAGGGGCGACTCGCGCGTCAACAGGAAGCGCGTGCCCATGCAGACGCCCTCGGCGCCCAGCGCCAGGGCCGCGACCAGGCCGCGCCCGTCGGCAATGCCGCCGGCGGCCAGCACCGGGATCTTCAGCGCCCGCGCCGCGGCCGGGATCAGCACCAGGCCCGGCACGTCGTCAGCGCCCGGGTGGCCGGCGCATTCGAAGCCGTCGATGATCACCGCATCGACGCCGAGCGACTCGGCCTTCAGCGCATGGCGCACGCTGGTGGCCTTGTGCATCACCTTGACGCCGGCATCCTTCAGCGCATCGAGATACCGGGCCGGGCTGCCGCCGGCCGTCTCGACGACCGGAATGCGCTCTTCGCAGACCACCCGCACGTAGCCATCGACGTCAACGCCGCTGGCGCCCGGCAGCAGCGTCAGGTTGACGCCGAAGGGCCGATCGGTCATCGAACGGGTGCGCTCGATCTCGCGGCGCAGCGCCTCGGCATCCGGCTGCGTGTGCGCCGACAGGATGCCGAAGGCGCCGGCGTTCGAGACCGCGGAGACCAGCTCGGCGCGCGAGGCCCAGCGCATGCCGCTCTGCACGACGGGAAGCCGGCTGCCGAGCAGCGCACTCACCTTGGTCTTCATGCTTCACACCACCGGCGCGAGGAAGCGCCGGCCGTTGTCATGCATCACGCCCTGCGTCTGCTCGGCACCGAGCTGCTTGCAGGCCTCGTCGGCGAAGTCGCGCGGCGCCGGCACGCCTTCGGCATGCGGGTAGTCCGAGCCCATGATCATCCACTCGTGCGAACCGACCTGGTCGACGATCGTCTTCAGGTCGTCCTCCGGATAGGCCACCACGCTGACATGGCGCTGGAAGATCCGGCTCGGCCGCTCCTTCAGCTGCCCGCCCGGCCAGTAACCGTTCTTCGCCATGCCGCGGCACTTGTCCATCTTGATCAGCATGGTCGGCACCCACTCGGCGCCGTTCTCGGCCGACAGTACGCGCAGGTTGGGGAAGCGCGCGAAGAAGTTCCAGAAGATCAGCGACGAGATCGTCTCCACCACCGGCCGCTCGCTGTAGCCGTGCATCCAGACGAAGGCAGTCTGGCGCTGGCGCGACTGCTGCACCGGCTCGCCCCACACCGCCATGTGGTCCTTCATGTAGATCGCCTCCGACACGTGATAGACCACGCGGCAGTGCGCTTCGTTGAGGATGGACCAGAAGCGGTCGAAGTCAGGATGCGCCGGCGGCTTGCCGCCGAAGGGCCCCATCGGCATCAGGAACAGGCGCGTGCCGTTCCTGATGGCCCATTCGGCCTCGGCGCAGGCCGCATCCAGGTCGTCGAGCGAGACCAGCGGCGCGGAGTAGATGCGGTCCTTGTAGTTGAAGCCCCAGTCGTCGAGCATCCAGCGGTTGTAGGCATGCATCACCGCCGCCGCGGCCTTCGGCTCGTCGAGGTAGCTGATCGACGCGACCATGTTGCCGCAGTAGAGGAAGCAGCCTTCGACGCCGAACTCGTCCATCTTCGCGAGGCGGGCGTCGCGGGCATACATGTCTTCGGTCATCGGCACGCGCATGTCGACGTTCTCCTTGCCCTCCTTCTGCGCGCGCAGCCACTCGTGCAGCTTGCCCGGCGGCGGCACGCGGCCGTCCTCGGAGTAATAGCCGGCACTGATCTCGACCTTGCGCTGGCCCACGTACATCGCGTATTCGCCGTCGGCGCCGACCTTCCACTCGTAGCTCCAATCCTTCCTGAACTGTTCGGGCAGGTAGCGGCTGAAGGAATCGGGGGTTTCGTAGAGATGGGTGTCGCCGTCGAAGATCGGGCCCTTGAAGAGCGGTGCAGCAGAAGTGGTGGTGGTCGTCATCAGGTTCTCCGGGGATGGGATGCCACTCCGCGCGGTCGCGGCACGGCTCGAATTGGGGTGCTTCAGACTTGCGATGCGGGCAGGCGGATCACGAGGCCCTCGATCGCGGGCGTGACGCGCAACTGGCACGACAGGCGGCTCGTCTCGCGCTGCTCGAGCACGCACTCGAGCATGTCGCGCTCGGTGGATTCCGGCGGCGGCAGCCTGGACATCCAGATTTCGTCGACGTAGCAGTGACAGGTAGCGCAGCTGCAAGAGCCGCCGCAGTCGGCGAGGATGCCGGGCACCAGGGCGTCGATGGCGCCCTGCATGACCGACTGGCCGACTTCGGCGTCGACCTGGTGCTCGGCACCGGTGTGCTCGATGATCGTGAAACGGGGCACGGTGGTTTTCTCCTTATTGGGGCAAGGCTTCCGCAAGCAGGCTCTTCAGCGGCGCGCCGTCGTCGACCAGCCGCTCGGGCGGGATGGCCATGCGTTCGCCGACGATGCGCCTGGCCAGCATGAACTCGGCCGGGCGATTCACGGTGTCGACCGCGATCACGCGTTCGCCCTTCAGGTAGAAGGCCGAGAACGAGCGCTGCTCGACCGAGCCGCGCAACAGGAACTGGTCATGGCCCTGCGACAGGCCGACCATCTTCAGCTTCAGGTCGTACTGGTCGGACCAGAACCACGGCGCGCTCTCGAACGGCCGCTCATGCCCGAGCAGCGCCGCCGCCGCGGAGCGCGCCTGTTCGAGCGCATTCGGCACCGACTCGAGCCGCACGCAGCGGCCATACAGCGCGCTGTCGAAGCGCGTGCAATCGCCGGCCGCGACGACCTGCGGGTCGCTGGTGCGTGCGCAGGCGTCGATGCGGATGCCGTCGTCGACCGCAAGGCCGGCGGCGGCGGCGAGCTCGGTATTGGGCACCAGGCCGATGCCGACGATCACCAGGTCGCAGGCCAGGCGCTCGCCGTCGGCGCAATGCACGCCGGTGACCCTGCGGCGCGCCGCATCGAGCGCGAAGCCGTCGACCTGCACGCCGACGCGCAGGTCGACGCCGGCTTCGCGGTGCACCTGCTCGTAGAAGGACGACACGCGCGGCGCGGTCACCCGCGCGAGCACGCGGTCGGCCGCCTCCAGCACGGTGACCTTCAGCCCGGCCTTCACCGCCACCGCGGCCACCTCGAGGCCGATGTAGCCGCCGCCGACGATCGCGACGCGCGCACCGGGCTCGAAGTGCCGGCGGATGCGATCGACGTCGGCGAGCGTGCGCAGGTAGTGGAAGTTGTCGGCGCCAATGGCCGCGCCCGCGATCGCCGGCGGCAGCGGACGGGGGCGCCCACCGGTGGCCAGCGCCAGCCGCGCATAGCCGATCGAGGAGCCGTCCTCGAACGCGACGCGCCGGTCCGCTCGGTCCACGGTCTGCACGCGCCGGCCCTGCACCAGCTCGACGCCGGCCTTCTCGAGCGTGGCGCGCGCCTTCAGGTGCAACGAGTCGAGCGTCGCGGTGCCGGCCAGGTAGGCCTTCGACAGCGGCGGCCGGTGGTAGGGCAGCGCGGTCTCGTCGCCGACCAGCTGGATGCGGCCCTGCCATCCGGCCTCGCGCGCCTGCACCGCGAGCTCGGTGCCGGCATGTCCGGCACCGATGACGACCAGCGCATCGCGCTCGCCGCTCACACGACTCCCTTCGACTTCAAGCGTTCGATCTCCTCGGCGGCCAGGCCGAGCAGGCCGCGGTAGATCTCGTCGTTGTGCTGGCCCAGCGTCGGCGGCGCGGTGTAGTCGGTGATCGGCGTGTCCGAGAACTTGATCGGATTGGTGCAGATCCTGACACTGCCGGCCAGTGGATGCGGTACCTCCGCGGCCAGGCCGCGGTGCTGCGCCTGCGGATCGTCGAACACCTGCTTGAGATCGCGGATCGGCCCGGCCGGTACGCCGGCAGCTTCCATCGCGGCGAGCAGGTCGGCCTGGCGCCAGCGGCGCGTGATCGCATCGAAGGTGGCGGCGAGCGGCTTGCGGTTGCCCACGCGCAGCGGGTTGGTCGCGAAGCGCGGGTCGTCGGCGAGCTCGGGGTGATCGAGCGCGCTGCAGAAGCGACGGTATTGCTCGTCATTGCCGCACACCACCATCACGCCGCCATCGGCGCACGGGAAGACCTGCGACGGCAAGCCGCCGCTGCCCTGCGTGCCGCGCCGCACCGGCACCTCGCCGGTCGCCAGGTACTGCGCCGCGTAGTGCGACAGCGAAGCCACCAGCGAGTCGAAGAGCGCGACATCGACGTGCTGGCCGCGGCCGCCGCTGGCCTCGCGGTTCGCATCGCGCTCGTAAAGGGCCGTGATCACGCCGATCGCGGCGAACTGCCCGGCCACGAAGTCGGCGATCGAAGGGCCGGTCTTGACCGGCGCACCGCCCTCCTCGTCCGGATAGCCGGTCACGCTCATGAGGCCCCCCATGGCCTGGAAGATCGAGTCGTAGCCGGGGCGCGGCGCATAGGGCCCGGTCTGGCCGAAGCCGGTCACCGAGCAATAGACGAGGCGCGGATTGAGCTCGCGCAGGCTTGCCTGGTCCAGGCCGTAGCGCTTCAGGTCGCCGACCTTGAAGTTCTCGACCAGCACGTCCGACATCGCGGCCAGCCGGCGCGCCAGCCCCTGGCCCTCGGGCTGGGCGAGGTCGAGCGTGATCGACTTCTTGTTGCGGTTGCTGCCCAGGATGATCGGCGTCTCGTGCGTGTCGCGGCCGTCGCGGTCCTTCAGGAACGGCGGGCCCATCCTGCGCGCATCGTCGCCCGCGCCGGGGCGCTCGACCTTGATCACCTCGGCACCGAGATCGCCGAGCATCTGCGCGGCCAGCGGGCCGGCGATGACGCGCGACAGATCGAGAACGCGAATGTGCGAGAAGGGCTTTCTGGACATGGCAGTGAAGTGAGGATCAGGTCCCCTGGAGTGTCGGTCGCGGCACCTGCGCCAGCAAGGCGGCGCTGCTGCGCGCGAGCAGCTCCAGACCGCTTTCGGCGCCCTTCTGTGCGCACTCGCGTGCGTAGGCCGCGTCGCGCCAGAAGCGCGGCACATCCACCCACCAGCCGCGCCCGGCCATCAGCCACTTGAATGCGACGAGTTCGGTCAACGTGCCATTCGAATCGATTTGCAGGCTGTTCATAAGACTCACCTCGCTGTTCGTATAGTCGAATGATAGTCTACTTTAAGAACATTGCAAACCCTTTGCAGCATGCCTTCACATGCCGGTGCAGCCCGACGCCACGGGCGGCCGCAGGGCAATTCCATCAGGGGCAGACGCGCCTGTACAAGCCATCGCACGATGGCATCGCAGGGCATCCGAAGCGAATTCCGGCTCAGGCTCGCCGCGCGGTGCGCGCCGGCCCGGGCGCGGTCGGCGAGGCGCCGACCTCAGCGGCGCGACGCCGCGAAGACCTGGCCGATCGAGCCTCCCAGGTGGCCGTAGGCACGAACCATCTCCCGGTAGCACTCCTGGGCCGTCGCAGCCGGCAGGTTGCTGCCGCCCGCCCGGCAGACCTCGGCCTTCGAGGGGGCCGCGGCGCGCGCTTCATCGGACGCGTCCGACTTCAGATAGCCGAGCGAGCCGAACACACCCACTGCCGAGCCGATTGCCAACACTTTCAGACCACTGAGCATTTCAGTCTCCTCAGGCGACCCCTGCGCCGGCGACCCCATCAACACCGTGCGACTATCCGCATGACAGTCGTTCTATTTGGTGAATACTATTCTGCAATTAATCCGTCATGATCCGGGAAAACCCGAGAGCAGTTGCTCGCGTACGTAGAAAACCAAGTCGTATAGTTGAACATCGTTCTGCAATATCAATGCCGCCGATATCGACAAGGATCACCATGGGCGCCATCCCCCGCATCCAGGACTTCGACGACCCGGCCTACGACCCCTTCGTCTCCGATGACGCCGCGTTCGGCGAGCACGACGATCCCTACCCGCAGCTTGCCCGGTGGCGCGAACAAGGGCCGGTGCATGCCTTCGACTACCGGAGCGCGCTGGGCCTGCATCCGGACGTGACGATGGCGGTTCTGCCGGCGTACCTGGTGCTCGGCTACGACGCGGTCGAGAGCGTCTTCCTGGATCCGCAGACCTACTCGAACGGCATCTACGCGCGCAACCTGGGCATCTCGTTCGGCCAGAGCGTGAGCACGATGGATGCGCCGGACCATCCGCGCTATCGCAAGATCTTCCAGAAGGCGTTCCTGCCGAACACGGTATCGAAGTGGGGCGAGACGCTGGTCGATCCCGTCGTGGCGTCGCTGATGGAGAAGTTCAGCGGCCGCGGCCGAGCCGATCTGGTGCAGGAGTTCACCCACCACTACCCGTTCCAGATCATCTACAGGCAGCTGGACCTGCCGCCGGAGGACGTCGGCATCTTCCACAAGCTGGCGATCGCGCAGACGGTGGTGTCGTATGACGTGGCCCACGGCACCGAGGCGTCGCACAAGCTGGGCGTGTATTTCAAGGCCCTGTCGCAGGAGCGGCGCGCGGACCCGGGCGATGACCTCGTGAGCCTGCTGTCACATGCCGAAGTCGACGGCGAGCGCCTGCCCGAAGAGATCCTGATCTCCTTCCTGCGGCAGCTCGTCAATGCAGGCGGCGACACCACCTACCGAGGCACGAGCATCCTGCTGACCGGCCTGCTGACCCATCCGGACCAGCTCGAGGCGGTGCGCAAGGACCGCTCGCTGATTCCGCAGGCGATCGAGGAAGCCTTGCGCTGGGACGGCCCTGTGCTGATCGCGACACGCACACCCTCGGTCGACACCGAACTCTGCGGGGTGAAGCTGCCGGCAGGCGCCTGCCTTTCAGTGGCTTCGGGCTCGGCGAACCGCGATCCCTCGCGCTTCGAGAACCCGGACCGCTTCGACATCTTCCGCAAGAAACAGCGCCATTTCGCGTTTGCGTTCGGGCCCCATGTGTGCATCGGCCAGCACCTCGCGCGCGTCGAGATGGCGCGGGCGCTGAATGCGATCCTCGACCATCTGCCGAACCTGCGCCTCGATCCCGACATGCCGCCACCGCGGATCCAGGGCACGATGATGCGCGTGCCCAAGCACATCCACGTGCGCTTCGACTGAGCGCTGCAGTGACCGACGCGACCTACCTCATCGTCGGCGCCGGCTCGGCCGGCTGCGTGCTGGCCAACCGCCTCAGCGAGAACCCCGGCCACCGGGTGCTGCTGATCGAGGCCGGGCCCGAGGACCACAGCCCCCTGATCGCCATGCCCAAGGGCTTCGGCAAGCTGCTAGCGGACCCGAAGCATGCCGACTACATCCTTGTGGCGCCCCACGCCGGCAACGGCAGCCGGCAGGAGGTCTGGGCGCGCGGGAAGATGCTCGGCGGATCGAGCGCGATCAACGGCATGGTCTACATGCGCGGCCATCCCGCGGACTACGACGAGTGGGCCTCGCAGGGCGCCGCCGGCTGGGGCTGGGCCGAAATCGCGAAGAGCTTCAAGGCGATCGAAGACCACGCACTCGGCGCCGACGACCTGCGCGGCGCCGGCGGGCCGCTGAAGGTGACGCCGCACGGCGAGCGCACCGAGCTGGCAGAAGCAACGATCGCCGCCTGTGCGCGCCTTGGCCTCGAGCGCCGCGACGACCTCAATCGTCTCGATCACGAAGGCATCGCCTACCTGAGCTACACGATCCGCGATGGGGTGCGGCAGAGCGCCGCCGCCGCCTTCCTGACCCCGGTGCGATCGCGCCCCAACCTGACAGTGCTCACCGACACGCGGGTCCGCCGCGTGCTGTTCGAAGGCCGGCGGGCCGTCGGCGTCGAGGCAGTGGTCGATGGCCGCGCACGGCGTTTCGACGCGACGCGCGAGGTCATCCTCTGCGCCGGTGCGCTCCAATCGCCGCGCCTGCTGCAGCTCTCCGGCGTCGGTGACGGCGAGCATCTTCGCTCCCTGGGAATCCGGGCGGTGGCGCACAACCTGGCCGTCGGGCTCCACCTGCGCGAGCACCTGCTGTACATGGCGCAGTGGCGGCTCGCCGACTGGCGCCATTCCCAGAACCGCGAGTTCAGCGGCTGGCGCCTCGGGCTCCATGCGACCAGGTACCTGTCGACGCGCAGCGGCGTGATGGCGACGGGCTCGTATCCGGTCGGCGGCTTCTACCGATCGTTGCCCGGGGCCGCGCGGCCCGACGCGCAGCTGATGATGTGCCCCTTCTCGCTCGATTTCGCGGCGGGCGGCATGGCGATGGAAGACTTCCCCGGCATGCAGCTCTTCAGCTACGGGCTGCGCCCGCGCAGCCAGGGTCATCTGCGCATCGTCTCGCCCGACCCGGACGTGCCGCCCGAGGTCGACCCCAACTACCTCGCCGAGGAGGAAGACCGCCGCATCGCGATCGCCTCGATGCGCTTCATGCGCCGCGTCGCGGAACAACCGAGCCTGGCGGCATGGATCACAGCGGAGACTCGACCGGGCCCGGCGGTGCAGAGCGACGAACAGATCCTGGACGCCTTCCGCAGCGGCGGCCAGAGCGGCTACCACGCCTGCGGCACCTGCCGCATGGGCGGCGACGAGCGCAGCGTCGTCGATCCGCTGCTCAAGGTGCGCGGCGTCGAGGCGCTGCGCGTGATGGACCTGTCGATCGCGCCGACCATGCCCGCCGGCAACACCAACGGTCCGGTGATGGCGATGGCATGGCGCGCGGCCGATCTGATTCTGGAGGATGCGCGATGACGAGCGGCTTGCAGGACTTCCTCAGGCGAGCAGCTGCTTCGGCTCGGCGAGTACCTCGTCCAGATGCCGCAGGAAGCGCGCCGCGTCGGCGCCGTTGATCACGCGGTGGTCGTAGCTCAGCGAGAGCGGGACCTTCAGCCGCCATTCGATCGCGTCGTCCGATCCGCGACGAGGTTTCCATTCGGCCTTGGCGATGCCGAGGATCGCGAGCTCGGGCGCGTTGACGATCGGGGTGAAGCCGGTGCCGCCGATGCCGCCGAGCGAGCTGATCGAGATGCAGCCGCCCTCCATGTCGCTCATCGGCAGCCCGCGGCCCCGGGCCTTGGCGGACAGGGCCGAGATGTCGGCCGCAATGTCGGCGAGCGGCTTGCGGTCGCAGTCGCGCACCACGCCGACCACGAGCCCGCGCGGCGTGTCGATCGCGATGCCGATGTGGAAGTACTTCTTCAGCACGAGGTTCCTGCCGCTCGCGTCCAGCGACCCATTGAACTGCGGGAAGGCCTTCAGGCCCGACACCAGCGCCTTCGCGAAGAAGGCCAGTGCGCTCGGCCGGGGCGCCAGCGTCGCACGCAGCGCTTCGACCGCGGTGATGTCCGCGTCGTCCTGGTGCGTGACGTGCGGAATGCTCAGCCAGTTGCGAGCCAGGAACCCGGCGGTCAGGCCCTGGATGCGCGAAAGCGGCCTGAGCTCGACCTCGCCGAAGGCTGCGAAGTCGACCACCGGCCACGCCGGAAGGTCGGCGCCGATCATGCGATCTCGGCCAGCAGCGCGCCGACCTCGTAGACCTCGCCGACGCGGGCCACGATCTTCAGCGTGCCGGTCGCGGGCGACTCGACCTCCTGCACGGACTTGTCGCTTTCCAGCGCGTACAGCGGCTGGCCTTCGGTGACGGCGGCGCCGTCGGCGACCATCCATTCGGCGAGCGTCGCCTCGTTCATGGAAAAGCCGATCTTGGGGAGCAGAACCTGGGTGGCCACGGGGATGTCCTCGGTCGTTTGGGATGGTCGCGCTTCAGTCCAGCGTCTTGCGGATCGCCGCCTCGATCGTCGCCGGCTGCGGCACGTGGGCTGCCTCCAGCGTCTTGGAGAACGGCACCGGCGAGTGGTTCGCGCCGACGCGCTGCACCGGCGCCTTCAGCGCGCTGAACAGGTGCTCGTGCAGCAGCGCGGCGATCTCGGCGCCCACGCCGAAGCGGCGCACCGCTTCATGCACGACCACCGCGCGCCGCGTCTTCGCGACCGAGCTCAGCAAGGTGGCCTCGTCCAGCGGCGAGATCGTGCGCAGGTCGATCAGCTCGACCTCCACGCCTTCCTTCGCCAGCTTGTCCGCGACCGCGGCGCAGTCCTGCACCATGCGGCTGTAGCTGATCACCGTCACGTCGCGGCCTTCGCGCAGCACCTTCGCCTTGCCGAGCGGAATGCGCTGGCCGAGCTGCGGCGGCGCGCCGGGCGTCCAGTAGCTCGGCATGTTCTCGATGAAGAGGCAAGGGTCTTCGTCGAAGATGCACGACAGCATCAAGCCGTAGGCATCGGCCGGCGACGACGGCGCCACCACCTTCATGCCGGCGGTGTGCGCGAACCAGGCCTCGAGGTAGTCGGCATGCTGGCCGCCGGTGCCGAAGCCGGCGCCGGTCATCGTGCGGATCGTGATCGGCACATGCGTCTGCCCGCCCGACATGTAGCGCAGCTTGGCCGCGTGGTTGACGATCATGTCCATCGCCACCGCGGTGAAGTTCATCAGCATGATCTCCGCCACCGGCCGCATGCCGACGATCGACGCGCCGATCGCCGCGCCGATGATCGCCTGCTCGGAAATCGGCGTGGAGCGCACGCGCGAGGTGCCGTACTTGGTCGAGAGCCCCTTGGTCACGCCGACGATGCCGCCCTCCTGGCCGTCGGCAATGTCCTCGCCGAGCAGGATGACGTTCGGGTCCAGGCCCATTGCTTCGTCGAGCGCCAGGTTGACGGCCTGGATCGTGTTCATCGGCTTGACCTTGTCGAGCACGGTGCTTGTTGTATTCATTGCGCAACCTCCTCGGCCAGCACATCCCGCTGCAGTTCGGACAAGTCCGGCACCGGGCTCTCCAGCGCGAAAGCCACGGCCTCGTCGATCTCGCGATCGATCGCCGACTCGAGCGCCGCCAGCTCGGATTCGGCCACGCCTCCTTCGATCAGCCAGCTGCGGAAGCGCGGCACCGGATCCCTCGCCATCGCAGCCTCCTTCTCGCCCGGCGCCATGTAGGCGTCCGCGTCGCCGAAGACGTGGCCCTGGAAGCGGAAGGTCTTGGCTTCGATCAGCGTCGGGCCCTCGCCGGCGCGCGCGCGGCTGACGGCCTCGCGCGCCGCCGCATACACCGCCAGCGGGTCGTTGCCGTCGATCGTGACGCCGGGCATCTGGTAGCCCGCGGCGCGGTCGGAGACCTGCTTCGCGGAGGTGGCCAGCTCGTAGCGCGTGTGCTCGCCATAGCCGTTGTTCTGGCAGACGAAGATCACCGGCAGCTTCCAGACCGCCGCCATGTTCAAGGCCTCGTGGAAGGCGCCGATGTTCGAGGCGCCATCGCCGAAATACGCGACGGACACGTGCTTCTGCCCTCGGATCTGCGCCGCCAGCGCCAGTCCGTTGGCGATCGGCATGCTGCTGCCGACGATCCCGGTCGTCACCATCACGCCGGACTCCGGGTGCGTGATGTGCATCGGGCCGCCCTTGCCCTTGCAGGTGCCGGTCGCCTTGCCGGCGATCTCCGCCCACAGCAGCTTCGACGGCACGCCCTTGGCGAGCATGTCGTGGATGCCGCGGTAGATGGTGCAGATCGTGTCCTCGTTCGTGAGGTTCACCGACACCGCGGCGGGAATCGCTTCCTGCCCGCGTGGCGAGTAGTACGGCGCGACGATCTTGCCGGCCTTGATGACCGCGCGGAAGCGATCGTCGCTGCGCTGGATCAGGGCCATGCGGCGGTAGATGTCGACCAGGATGGCCTGGTCGATGCGCGTGTCTGGTGTCATGGATTCGTCCTGGTCGATGTCATTGCAGGGGTGCGCCCAGTGCGTGGTGCGCGGCGATGTAGCCGAAGGTGAAGGAGGCGCCGATGCTCGCGCCCGCGCCGGGATAGCAACGCCCAACCACCGAGGCGGTGCAGTTGCCGGTGGCATAGAGCCCGTGGATGACCGAGCCGTCCTCCCGCAGCACCCGCGCATGCTCGTCGGTGACCACGCCGCCGGCCGTGCCGACGTCACCCGGGTACATGCGCACCGCGTAGAACGGCGGCTTGTCGATCGCGCCGAGGTTGGGATTCGGCGTCACGGTCGGATCGCCATGGCAACGATCGAAGGCGCGCGAGCCGCGGCCGAAATCGCTGTCGACGCCGCTGCGGCAGAAGCCGTTGAAGCGCTCGAGGGTCCGCGCCAGCCCTGCCCCGTCGATGCCGGTCTTCTTCACCAGCTCGTCGATCGACTCGGCCTTCACCATGTAGCCGCTCTTCAACCACTCCTCGGGCACCTGGCCGGGCTGCGCGGTGCCCCAGGGGTAGTAGGCGCGTTGGCGGCTGTCCATGATGACCCAGCTCGGCACGGCCTTTCCGGTCTCGCGCTGGCGCTGGTACATGCGCTGGCCGATCTCCATGTAGGCGCCGGCCTCGTCGCAGAAGCGCTCGCCGAGCTGGTCGACCATCATCGAGTACGGCAGCGACAGGTCCAGGTGGTGCATGAAGGGCAGCGGCGTGCCGTCGGCCGCATAGCCGCCGGGCTTCGGCGGCTGGCCGTCCGGCGCGAGCGAGGTCACGACCCACCAGGCTTCGTCCATGCAGTCCACCGCCGCGCCGAGCGCCATCGCCCATTCGATCGCCTCGCCGGTGTCGCCGGGGTTGGCATTGGTCCAGGTGGCCGAATTCGGCTGGGGCTGGAAGCGCTGGCGCATCGCCGCGCTGCGCGAGAAGCCGCCGACGTTCATCAGCACGCCATCGCGCGCCTGCACGCGCACCAGCCTGCCGTCGCGCTGCACCGCAACGCCGACGACGCGATCGCCGTCGAGCACGAATTGCGCAAGGGCCGAATCGGTCCAGATCGGCAGCTGCTCGCGCAGCGCGATCTGCAGCATCCGGCCCTGGATCGCCGCGCCCGCGCCGGCGAGCCGCCGGCCGGTCAGCTTGGCCTTCAGCATGCGTCCGACCATCGACAGCGCGGTCTTCTTGCCGCCCCAGGTGCGCTTGGCCAGCATCAGCGACGGGAACTGATCGGTCGGCAGCGGCAGGCTGAAGCCCTTGTAGCGCGACAGCTTCGACTCCCATTCGCCCAGCTCGCGCGTGTCGAAAAGCTCGGCCAGGAGCGAGCGGCCGCGCGGCTCGCCGCCGGGCAGCTCGTCGTAGTAGTCGGACCAGCCGTCGGCGTAGACGAACCTCATGCCCTGGCCTTCGAGGAATTCGACCATCTTCGGGCCGTTGCGCAGAAAGGCATCGCGCCGCGCGGGGCTGGTGCCCGGGCCTTGGTAGGTGACGGCCGCATCGAGGTACTGCCGCGCGCGCTCGGCACTGTCGGCCACGCCGGCGCGTTTCATCACCGGATTGTTCGGCACCCACCAGACGCCGCCGGAAAAACCGGTCGAGCCGCCGATCAGCGGCTGCTTCTCGACGATCAAGGCGCGCTTGCCGAGCTGCTTGGCCGCCAGCGCGGCGCACATCGAGCCGCCGCCGCTGCCGACGATGACGAAGTCGAAGGCCTCGTCCCAGGTTCCGTTGGTCGACATCGTGTCCTCAGGCCCTGCTCGTCTCGTCGAACAGGATCTCGCGCAGCGCGCGGTGGAAGTTCGAGATCGCGGACTCCTGCAGCGGGTTCGTGCGCGCGCCTCGGAAGGCCTGGGACTTCATGCCCTTCTGCACTTCGGTCATGTTGGCGAAGTCCTGCGACAGGATCAGGCCGAAGCGCTCGACGGTGTCGGTCTTCCAGTCGTCCGCGCCCCAATAGAACTCGCGCTCGAGCTTCGGCTCGGCGCCCGGCGCGTAGCGCGCGATCGAGCAGATGTCGTAGAAGCAGGAGTCGGGGTTGTCGCCGTCCGGCCGGGCGCGGTAGAAGAGCATGCCGTCGGGCGACATCAGGAAGATCATGTTCGGGAACACGTGCCAGTCGGTCCCGGCCTTGTAGATCTGCTCGCCCGTGATGTTCGGCCAGCCTGCCCCTTCGGCGATCGCGGCCTCGGCCTGGAACTGGCCCACCTTCATCAGCAGCTCGAGGTGCGGCGTGTCGGGCGAGCACTCGGTGAGGATGCGCCTGGCGGCATCGAGGTCGCGCTGGGTGGTGATCGCCTTGAGCTGGTCCTCCAGGTCGGCGAAGAACTTGACGATGCCGGGGCGCACGTCGTCCGGGACCGGCCGTCCGGTGCGCGGCGACGGCGCGCCCGGCAGCCGCGCCGGCGCCGGGTAGCCGAACATGCCGTGCCTGCCGAAGGTGAAGCTGCGCGTCACGTCGTCGCCCTGGCAATCGAGCAGCTGCGGGTGCGTGCCGAAGACGTGGTAGCCCTCGCTGAAGGCTTCCAGCGCGACCTTCCAGTTGCAGGGCAGGCGCACCGACTTGTACCAGCGGTAGCGCATCTTCTCGAACTCGTAGCAGTCGGTGTATTCCGGCACCGGCGCCAGGTGCCGGGCGAGCGGCTCGCAGGCCGGATCGAAATTGACGAAGACGAAGCCGGCCCAGGTGTCGACCTTGATTTCCGGCAGCGAGAAGTCCTCGTCGCTCATGTCGGGACAGCCCTGCCAGTCGTCGCGATCGACGATGCGGATGACCTTGCCGTCCAGGCTCCATTGCCACCCGTGGAAGCGGCACTGCAGCCTGGCGGCCGACCCGCAGCCTTCGGTCAGGCGCCGCCCGCGGTGCTGGCACACGTTGTAGAAGGCGCGGATCGTGTCCGGCGTCTGGCGCACGACGATGACCGACTCGTCGTTGATGTCGTAGGTGACGTAGTCGCCCGGAAAGGGGATCTCCTCGAGGCGGCAGGCGAGCTGCCACACCTTGGGCCACAGCAGGCGCTTCTCGAGCTGCACGATCTCGCGCGAGATGTAGTGCTCGGCCGGAACGTAGTCCACGCGCACCTTGGGCTTCACGGCGGTATCCACTGTGTGTCTCTCCTGGTTCTGGCTGCACCGGACGCGAGCTGCCTCGCGGGCATCAGGTATCAATACTCGAATGACGTTCTGAAATATAAACGCGTCGAGTTGGCGCTGTCAATGCGGTACGACCCGTGAGGTTCACTACGACCCGGCCCGCTCGAAGAGCGCGGCCAGCCCCTGCCCGCCGCCGACGCACATCGTCTCCAGCGCATAGCGGCCCTGGCGCCGTTTCAGCTCGTGCAGCATCGTCGCGAGGATGCGCACGCCGGTCGCGCCGATCGGGTGTCCGAGCGAGATGCCGCCGCCATTGACGTTGAGCCGGTCGGCATCGTTCCATTCCCAGCCCTTCAGCACCGCCAGCACCTGTGCCGCAAAGGCCTCGTTCAGCTCGACGAGATCGAGCCGGTCGAACGACAGGCCGGTGCGCGCCAACAGCTTCTTCACCGCGGGCACGGGACCGATGCCCATGCGCGACGGCTCGCAGCCGGCGACGGCCCACCCGCGCACCCAGGCCATCGGCTCGAGCTTCAGTTCGGCCAGCTTGTCCTCGGCGACGACCAGGCAGGCGGCGGCCGCATCGTTCTGCTGGCTCGCGTTGCCGGCGGTCACGGTGCCGCCCTTCAGCACGGGCTTCAGCTTCGCCAGCGTCTCCATCGTGGTCTCGGCACGGATGCCTTCGTCGCGCGCGAAGTGCAACGCCTCGCCCTTCTTCGCCGGCACGGCGACGCTCACCACCTCGTGCGCGAAGCGGCCTTCGCGCCAGGCCGCGGCGGCGCGCTGATGGCTGCGCATCGCGAAGGCATCGGCGGCCTCGCGCGAGATGCCGTAGTCACCCGCCAGGTTCTCGGCGGTCTCGGGCATGCCGGAGATGTAGCCGAAGCGGTGTTCGGGCTGCGAGCGCTCGCGACCGCGCTGCAGGCGGTCGTGCATCGTGACCGAGCCGGCGCGCGCGCCCCAGCGCAGGTCGGTGCTGTAGTACTCGATATTGCTCATGCTCTCGACGCCGGCGGCCACGACGACATCGGCCGCGCCGGTCTGCACCTGCATCGCCGCATCGATCACGGCCTGCAGCCCCGAGCCGCAACGCCGGTCCAGCGTCATGCCCGGCACCGCGACCGGCAAGCCGGCATCGAGCGCGGCATAGCGGCCGAGGCAAGGCGCCTCGCTGTTGGCGTAGGACTGGGCCATCACGACCTCGTCGATGCGCTCCGGGTCGATGCCGCTGCGGGCGACCAGCGCCTTCAGGACGGCGCTGGCGAGCTGGTCGGCGGGCAGCGGCTTCAGGCTGCCGCCGAAGGCGCCGACGGCGGTGCGCAAGGGGGAGACGATGGCTGCTCTGCGCATGCGTCAGCTCCTCGTGGATACGGGATCAGGGTGCATGCGTCACCGCGCGTCGGGCAACGTCCCCCTGCGCCTCCCAGTAGGCCGCCCAGCTCGGCCAGGCATGCGGCAGGCTCGGCGCGAACTTCGGGCCTTCGTACTTGCCGGGCCAATTCTGGAAGCCCGCGCCCTCGCCGCGGTTGGGGCGCTGCTGCCAGTCGGTCGAGTACCAGTGCTTCTCGTCGCGGCGCTCGAAGCACCAGAGGCCTTCGCTGCGGACGTAGCGGTCGAAATAGCAGATGGACATCTCGATCCACAGGTCCTTGTCTTCGTGTCCGGCACGGCAGTAGACCGTGCCGCTCGCGTGATCGGCGTCGATCAGCTCGATCGTCTGGCCGCACACCAGGTGGACCGAGCGGTAGAAGGCCGTGAGCACATGCCGGCTCGCGTAGTAGCGCTTCAAGGCCTCGCGTCCGATGCCCCAGCGGCCGCAGTCCACATCGGCGGCGAAGAGCGCGACCAGGGCATCGACATTGCGTGAGTCGACCGCGACGGCGTAGCGCGCGGGCAGTTGCCCGATCGCCAGCTCAGCCTCGACGCGGGCCAGACGCTGCGCCAGATCGCTCACGATGCTGCCTCGCGTTCTGCGAAGTCCGCGACGTAAGGCTGGTGCGCCAGCGAACCGCCGTCGACGCAGATCACCTGGCCGGTGATGAAGCCGGCCTCGTCGGAGGCGAGGAAGATCACGGCGGCCGCGATGTCCTCGGGCCGCCCGAGCCGCGGCGTCAGATGGTGGCGCAGCATGATCTCTCCGACGCCGGAGGCGGCATAGCTGTCCCTGGTCGACGGCGTGACGATCAGCCCCGGCGAGATCGCGTTGCAGCGGATGCCTTCCTTGCCGTGCTGCGTCGCGACGCTCTGCGTCAGCGAGTTGATCGCGGCCTTGGAAGCGCTGTAGGCGCTGTGCGAGAGCGCGCCGGCGAGCGCCGCATTCGAGCTGGTGTTGACGATCGAGCCGCCGCCGCGCCGGCGCAGGTGCGGGATGGCCGCCCGGCAAGCGAGCATCGTGCCGCGCAGGTTGACGCGCAGGATCGCGTCCCAGACCTCGGTCTCGACGGTGGCAACCGGCCGGTCGCGCGTCGACGAGAGCCGTGTGTCGGCCGCGTTGTTGTGCAGGATGTCGAGGCCGCCGAGCCGGGAGACGGTGGCTTCGACCATCGCGAGCACCGAGCCCTCGTCGCCGAGATCGACCTGCAGCGCGATCGCCCGGCCGCCCTCCGCCTCGATCGCTGCGACCTGGCGCTCGGCGGCGGCCAGGTCGATGTCGCCGACCGCGACCGCGGCGCCTTCACGCGCCAGCGCCATCGCGCAGGCCGCGCCGATGCCGCCGCCCGCGCCGGTCACCAGCGCCACTTTTCCTTGCACGCGTCCCGTCATGGCTGTCCTCACAATGCGGTGTACAGGCCGCCGTCGACGGGCAGGTTCTGCCCGCTGACGTAGCCCATCAGGTCGCTGCAGAGCGCCACGACGGCGCGGCCGATGTCCTCGCGCGGCGCGCCCATGCGGCCGAGCGGGAACATGCGGAGGTAGGCGTCGCGGACCGCGGGGTTCTGGGCGAAGAACACCTGGGTCGGCTCGGTGGCAGCGGCGGGCTCGATCGCATTCACGGTGATGCCGTAGGGCCCCCACTCGCGCGCCAGCGACTTGACGAAGCCGCGGTCGCCGCCCTTCAACGCCGAATACACCGGATTCATCGCCGCGCCATGCAGCCCGAAGGCCGAGCCGAGCACGATGAAGCGGCCGCTCCCGCTGGCCCGCAGGTGCGGCACCGCGGCCTGGGCGCAATGCAGGTTGCCGTCCCAGGCGACGCGGGCCTGTCGCAGCCAGTCTTCTTCCGTGACCTCTTCGAGCGCGATCGGATGCGCCGAGTCTGCGCCGGCGTTCGCGTTCTGCACCAGGATGTCGAGCCGCCCCCAACGGGCGACGGTTGCTTCGACCGCACGGTTCACCGCCGCGGCGTCGCCGACATCTGCCTCCAGCGCGAAAGCAGTGCCGCCCTCGGCGGCAATCAGCGCGACGGTGTCGTCGCAGGTCGCCCCCCGGCGCCCGGTCACGGCCACCCGCGCGCCCGCGGCGGCGAGCGCCAGCGCGATGCCGCGGCCGATGCCGGCGCCGGCGCCGGTCACGAAGGCGACGCGGCCCTGCAGCAGGCCCGCGCCGGTTGTCGTCGTCGTTGCGCTTGCATTGCTCATTGGAGTACCTTCGCCTTCGGCTGCGGTGCGAGCGCCTTCGGGCGGCCGGGCGGCGCTCATGGCACCATCCAGTCGCCGCCGTCGAGGTTGAAGCTCGCGCCCGTCACGCCGCGCGCCCCATCGCTGCCGAGCCATGCGATCACGTCGGCCACCTCGGCTTCCGCCTCGGGCACGCGGCCGAGCGCTGGCGGCGGCGGACCGAGCTCCGGCGTCGGCGGCAGCGCGGCGTCTGCCAGCGAGGGCGCGTAGCGCTGCGCCCCGACGCCGACCCAGTTGAGGCGCATGCCGTGCCGGCCCCATTGCCGCGCCGCCGACTTGACCAGCGTGCGCTGCGCTTCGGCCAGCGTGATCAGCGCGACGAGGCCGGCCGCACCGACCAGCGCCGTCGAAGGGCCGACGACGACCGTCGCCCCGCCCGCCTCGCGCTGCTGGCGATGGGCCGCCTGCAGGAAGTACAGGCTCGTGAGCATGCTGCGATGCACGGCGGAGTGCCATTGCTCGGCAGAAAGCGCCTCGAGCGGGCGCGACGCCAGCGCCGCAGGCGTGGCGCCCGCATGCACGACGAGGTCTGCGCCGCCGGCCTCGCGCGTGGCATCCCCGAGGGCGGCCTCCGCGTCGGCGCGCGAGCCGGGCGCGACGTCGATCTCGACCACGCGCGCCCCATGCCGCCGCAGCCCGCGCGCCAGCGCAGCACCGAGGGCCAGCCCCGGCATCGCCACGATCGCGCACCGGCCCGCCAGCAGTGCCGCATCGGCGTCTTGCGCTACTCCTTGAACCATGCCTTGCTCCTTTGTCGACCCGGGCCCAGGGCTCTCGAGCTCGTGAAAAAGCGACGTCATTTATTTGAACGTCGTTCTACAATATAAACCAATTGGCGAGGCCTCAACAAGAGCTTCGAGGCTTCTTTTTCGATCGAAGGCCCCGCTGCGCGCCCAGGTCGCCGCTGCCACATCGACCCGTGCAGCCCACCTCGAAAGGAGACCCGCTTGACCCCGCCCATGCTCGACGCCAACCCTCCGGTGCAACGCGCCATCGATGACGCGATCGCCAGCGGCCGCGAGATCGGCATTCAGGTGGCCGCCTACCATCGCGGCCGCCTGGTGGTGGATGCGTGGGGCGGCCTGGCCGATCCGGCAAACGGCCGCCCCGTCGACGGCGAGACGCTCTTCAACGTCTACTCGGTCACCAAGGCCGTCGCCGCGACGGCAGTGCACATGCTGGTCGATCGCGGCCGGCTCGACTACGACGCACCCGTGGCGACATGGTGGCCGGAGTACGCCGCCCACGGCAAAGGCAGAACCACGCTGCGCGACGTGCTGACGCATCGCGCCGGCATTCCGCAGATGCCGGAGGGGATGACCCCGGAGCGCTTGTGCGACTGGCCCTGGATGACCCGCGCGATTGCCGAGCTCACGCCGCTGGCGGAGCCCGGCGCGAAGACCATGTACCTGTCAATGACCTTCGGATGGATCCTCGGTGAACTGGTGCGCTGCGCCGACCCGGACCATCGCTCGCTCGGCCGCTTCGTGCGCGAGGAGATCGCTGCGCCGCTCGGCGCGCCGGACCTCTGGATCGGTATCCCCGATGCTGTCGAGCCGCGGATCGCGCGGCAGTTCGACGCGATGCGGCCGCTCCCGGCCGAGCACTTGCCGCCGCTCTATCTCGCCTCGATGCCGCCCGCGGTCGCGCTGGGACCGGCGGTGTTCGAGCGACCCGAGGTGCGCCGCGCCGAGGTGGCCGGGGTGGGCGGCATCTTCACCGCACGCAGCGAAGTGCGTTTCTGGGCCATGTTGGCTGGCGGCGGCGAGCTCGACGGGGTGCGGCTGCTCTCGGAAGGCCTGGTGGCCACGCTGAACACGCCGCGTGCGCACAGCGACGAGGCCGATCCGGTGATGTTCGGCTTCCCGATCCCGATCACGATCGGGGGTTACTGGTTCGGCGGCGAACATCCACCAGTGTGTTCGGCGAAGAACCCGCGCGCGATCTGCCATCCCGGCCAGGGCGGCTCCATCGGCTGGGCCGATCCTGATGCGCAGCTCGCCGTGGCGATCTGCCACAACCGTCTGTTCAACCCGGCAACACGCGACGAAGACGCGATCCTGACGATCGCCGAGGCCGTGCGTGGCGCATTGAAACTCTGAAGAGATCGCGCAGCGCGTGCCGCGACCTTCGTCAATCGCCTGTCGATGAATCGCCAGAGTCGGTAGGGGGGTGCCCCAGTAAAATGGCGATTCAGCATCCCTGAATGGGCGAAGGATTCGAATGACAAGACAGGCGAGATCGGCGCCGCTGCCCGCGGAAGACCCTGAACGCGATACCACCGGCCCGCGTTCCCTGACGCGCCTGTTGGGATTGTTCGACGTGTTGTCGCTGACGCAGAACGGGATGTCGCTCGCCGAGTTGAGCGCAACGCTGGCAGCGCCGAAAAGCAGCCTGCTGAATCTGCTGCGCCCCCTCGTGGCCGAAGGCTACCTGATCCACAGTGAGGGCAGCTATCGCATCGGCCCCTCGATCATCCGCCTCTCGGCGAGCGTGATGTCCGCATGGAACTTCCCGAAGATGATCCGGCCTTTCATGGAAGAACTCGTTGAACGCACCGGCGAGACCGTTTTGCTCGGCGTGCTCAACCGTGAGGCCGAGGCCGTGGCGTTTGTCGAACTTGTCAATAGCCCGCATCCGGTTCGCCTGCAAGTACCCGTCGGTACGGTTCGGCCGCTGTATGCGAGCCCGACCGGCTGGTTGCTGCTCGCATTTGCCGACAAGGGGTTCCGGGACGCGTACATGGCCTCGGTGCAGTTCAAGATCAAGATGCCGGCCGGGATCGCGAGGGCCTCGATCACGCGCGAGATGGCAAAGATCCGGACTGAAGGTGTGTGCAGTTCCATCGATACCCCTATCGCTGGGGTCGGGTCCGTGATTGCGCCCGTATTCGACGGCAATGGAGAGTGCATCGCATCGCTCACTGTCGCTGGCCCGGCAGATCGATTCCGGAAGGACATGGATCTGCTCAGAGCGACAGTCAAGGAATTGGCGGCGAGGGCTTCGGGCGTCGTCGGGGCTGTCCAGCCGAGCATGCCACCCATCTCAAGCCGAACAGGATGACGCCAGACGGGTGAAAGAGGCGCTGGATGCGGGAAAGACACTTGAGGGAGATAGCTGCCTGAGACGCGGCTGACGCTGCGAGCAGGATGGCCGCAACGCAGTCTGAAGCAGTCCATACTCATACCTGCCGCTGCGCGCCCACCACGGCGGGGATAACCGGTAAGCCGTCCCGCTTCGGCATCACGATATAAGCCGATGCGCTCATGGTTCAGGTTGAGGTCTGCCCTCCTCTACTCTCGACATGTGACACGCAATGCCGGAAAACTGCGAAGTAACGACAAGAGATGCCAGAACTTGAGGCTAGCGTGCTCGAATTGCCGTCGAAGCCGTGACATCCTTTGCCGGAATCACCGCCAAGCATTATCGAAATTCACAGCTGTCTCTGCGACTTAACTCATACTTTGGCCCCAGGAGCTGCTTTAGCATGGCCATAGCTCCTTCCGCCAGCCGCCCCCACTCAGGCGAGTGCTGCAACTCTGCGAACGACGTCGCGTTTGCGAATGCATCGATGGCGTGAATGTCCCCTTTGCAGGGACAGACAGCCCACGTCTTTGAAGTGACCATTCCTGGCTAGGAGGTATATAGATGGAATGGCTGCTCCCGTACAAGCTGGAAACTGACGAAGCCCAGATCAGTGGGCATCAGAAGGCGTGCCCCCAAACCGTTGAATCAGAACCCGAGGGACATGCGCTGCATCGAACAGAACAAGGCGCCGGCCCGTGGGCGCGCATATGCGCGGCGATGGCACCTTTCTGGAGGCGCTCGCAATGCAGCAGGTCGTGATCATCGGCGCCGGCCACGCGGGCTTCCAATGCGCGGCGTCCCTGCGGCAGGAAGGCTTTGACGGAAACATCATGCTGCTCGGAGACGAGGATTGCCTGCCCTATCAGCGTCCCCCGCTGTCCAAAGCCTACCTCCTCGCGAAGGCGAAGGCCTCGGATCTGCTTTTTCGACCGGGGCGCTTCTTCGACGAACATCGAGTTCAACTGGTGCTGGCGCGTGCGGAGTACATCGACCGCCAGGCGCAGCGCGTTACGCTGCAATCCGGCGAAAGCATCTCCTACGACCACCTGGTGATCGCCACTGGCTCCAGCCCGCGCAAGATCGCGCTCGAAGGCGCGACCCTCGACGGCGTGCTGAGCCTGCAGACGTTGACCGATGCGAACGGACTGCGGGAGCGGCTGCTTGCCAGCCGGCGTGCGGTGGTGGTGGGCGCGGGCTTCATCGGCCTCGAGTTTGCTGCCGTGGCACGCACGCTCGGACTGGAGGTCACAGTGGTGGATGTCGCCGACCGGGCACTGGCCCGCGCAGCATCGGCCGAATGCGCCCAGGTCATTGTCGAGTCGCATGTAGAGAGCGGCACGCGCCTGCTGTTTCGATGTGGCATCTCGGCTTTCGAAGGAAGGAACCGGAAGATCGCCGCTGTGCGCACCGTGGATGGTCAGGAATTGCCTGCCGACATCGTGGTGGTCGGCATCGGCGCGGAGCCTCGGACGCAACTCGCGGCGCGGGCCGGGCTCGCAGTCGAGAACGGCATCAGCGTGGACGAGCAGTTAGTCAGCTCCGATCCGTCCATCTCAGCCATCGGCGACGTGGCGGGCTTCCCGGATCAGGTGTCCGGCCGGCGGATCCGACTCGAGTCGGTGCAAAACGCTTCCGACCAGGCGCGCAGCGTGGCCGCGCGTCTGGTGGGAAAGACGGTGTCGCACAACCCGGTCCCCTGGTTCTGGAGCGACCAGGGAGACTTGAAGCTTCAGATCGCCGGGCTGCGCGCCGCAGACGATGAACACGTGGTCCTGGCCGAGCCGCATTCCCGTGCACGCACGGTGCTCTGCATCCGCAACGAGCGACTGGCCGCGGTGGAGACCATCAACCGCGCCGGCGACCATATGCTCGCGCGGCGGCTTCTGGCCAAGGGGGTCCACGTGACCGGCGCGCAGGCGCGAACGCCGGGCTTCCAACTCAAGGAACTCAGCTGATCCCCGGAAAGACTCTGATGACCGCGCTGTCGTCGGCGCGTCCAAGCCCGGCAGCCGCAGCTCTCGCGAACAACTCGTAGGCCGTCGACGCCAGCGGTGTCGGAAACTCGGCCTCGCGCGCTGCGTCGAGCACCAGTGCGAGGTCTTTCACGAAGATGTCCAGCGCAGTGTGTGTACTGCCGTCGCCCGAAAACATTCGAGGTGCCCGATCGCCGAAAGCCCAGGAGTCGCCAGCGCCGCTGCGGATGGCCTCGTACAGCAACTGCGGGTCCACGCCTTGCCGCATGCCGAACGCCATGGCTTCGGCCGCGGCCGCGATCTGCACGCCGACCAGCAACTGGTTGATCACCTTGACCTTGGAGCCAAGCCCAGGTGTCGCGCCGAACCGGAAGATGCGCGAAGAGACTGCCGCAAGCACATCCTCGCACGCGGCATATGCCTCTTCGGGCCCCGAGGTGAGCATTGTCAGTGTGCCTGCCGCCGCGCCACTGACGCCGCCGGTCACCGGGGCGTCGAGCAGAAGAAGGCCACGTTCCGAAAGACGCTGCGCAAGCCGCGCCACGAAGGCCGGCGGGGTGGTGGCCGAGGCCACCACCACCCGGCCCTCGCACATCGCCGCGGCCGCGCCGGTGGCGCCGAAAAGCACCTCCTCGGTCTGCTCAGCATCGACAACGAGCACGATCAGCACATCGCAAGCGGCACCGACCTGCGCCGGCGTGTCGGCCGCATGACCGCCGGCGCGCGCGAACGCCTCGTGGGCCTCGGGGCGCACGTCGCAGCCATGCACCTCGAAGCCGGCGCGCAGCAGATTGCACGCCACTCCCTGGCCCATGGCGCCCAGGCCGATCAGGCCGACGCGGCGCACTTGCGTCCCATCTCTATCTCGCCGCGCTCGAACAACTGCTGCCGGATGTCCTTCTTCACGATCTTCCCGTAGCCGGACTTCGGCAGCGTGTCCCAGAAGAAGACGTGATGCGGCCAGCGGTAGCGCGCGCAGCGGCCCTCCAGGTGTGCCATCAACGCGTCGCCATCGACCCGTGCGCCTTCGCGCTTGACCACCACGGCCACGCCGACCTCGCCCCACTTGCGGTCTGGCACCCCCAGCACCGCCACCTCGGCGACGCCGGGATGCGTCAGCAGCACCTCTTCCACTTCGCGCGGGTAGACATTGGAGCCGCCCGAGATGTACATGTCCGATTCGCGGCCGGTGATGAAGACCAGGCCGCGCTCGTCCATCCTGCCGAGGTCGCCGGTGTGGAACCAGCCGCCGCGCAACGCCTTCTCGGTCGCTTCCGGGTTGGCGTGGTAGCCGGAGAACACCGCCGGGCCGCGGCAACAGATCTCGCCGACCTCGCCCGCGGGCAGCTGCTTCAGTTCGGCGTCGAGGATTGCCACCTCCATGCCAGTGCGCGGGCGGCCGCAGCAGCCGATATTGGCGTTCGGGTCTGCGTCGTCGGCCGAGTGCATATCCGGCGGCAGCACGGTGATGTTGCCGGTCACCTCGCCGAGGCCGAAGTACTGCACCAGCACCTTGCCCAGCTTCTGCAGCGCCAGCTTCTGGTCAGCGCGGTACATGGGCGCGCCGGCGTAGATCATGTAGCGCAGCGAGCTGTGGTCGTAGCGGTCCACCGCCGGGTGCTCCACCAGGATCTTGACGATAGTAGGTACGGTGAAGAGATTGGTGATGCGGTGCTTTTCCACCGCTTGCCAGAAAGCCTCCGCGTCCAGCCTTTCGCTGGCCAGCAACACGGTGGGCGCGCCGCGCGCCACGTTCAGCAGCGCATGGATGCCTGCGCCGTGCGACAGCGGCGCGACCGCGATCGAGCAGTCGCGCTCGGTCGTGCCGGGGATCAGGTCAGCCAGGTGGTTGGTGACCACAAAGGACATCTGGCCGTGCGTCAGCACGCCGGCTTTGGGGCGCCCCGTGGTGCCGGAGGTGTAGAAGAACCAGAGGGGGTCGTCGCACGCCACCGTCTCGTGCTCGCCGGGCAGGTCGCGGTGATCGCGCACCAGGTCCTCGTATGAATGCTCACCCGCGCGCGGCGTGCCAATCGCGATCACGTGCTTCAGCGCCGACGAAGCTTCGCGAACCGCGTCGGCATGGCCCGCGAAAACGTCCTCCACGATCATGGTGCTGGCGCCGCTGGAGGCGCCCAGATACGCAACCTCCGACGGCGTCAACCGGAAGTTGGTCGGCACCCAGACGCAGCCCAGCCGGAATGCGACCCAGCAGCTTTCGAACATCTGTACGTTGTTGCGCGACTGCACGAGGATGCGGTCGCCCTTGCGCAGGCCAAGCTTGCGCAGCGCCGCCGTCATCGCCGCGACGCGCAGCTCCATCTCGCGCCAGGTCCAGGTCCGCCCTCCTTCGTGGATCAGCGCCGGCCGGTCCGGAAAGAGGCGTGCCGTGTGCGTCAGCAGCCGCCCCAGATTCATCACCTGCGCTGCGTTCATCACGCGCTCTCCAGGATGCTCAGGTAGCTGGCGACTGCGGAGCCGCCCATGTTGAACACGGCGCCGACGCGGGCGTCGCCCACCTGCATGCCGCCGGCGGTGCCCGACAGCTGCATCGCCGCCATCACGTGCTGCGACACGCCGGTGGCGCCGATCGGATGCCCCTTGGACTTCAATCCGCCGGACGGGTTGACGGGCAACTTGCCGTCCTTGCGCGTCACGCCGTCGAGGATCACGCGCGCGCCCTGTCCATGCGGCGCCAGCCCCATGGCTTCGTACTCCAGCAACTCGGCGATGGTGAAACAGTCGTGTGTCTCGACGAACGACAGGTCGCCCAGCTTCGTTTCAGCTGCCGCCAATCCCTTCTGCCAGGCCATCGCCGCACCCAGGAACTTCGTCGGATCACGGCGGGACATCGGCAGGAAGTCGTTGACGTGGGTGCGGGAGCGCCAGCGCACCGGCGACACCTTCGCACCGGCCAGCGGCTCGGTCGACAGCACCAGCGCGGCTGCGCCGTCGGACACCAGCGAACAGTCGGAGCGCTTGAGCGGCCCAGAGACATAGGGGTTCTTGTCCGAAGGTGTGCGGCAGAAGTCGAAGCCGAAGTCACGCCGCATGTGGGCGTACGGGTTGTGCATGCCGTTGGCGTGGTTCTTGGCTGCGATGGCCGCGAGTGCGTCGGACTGGTCGCCGAAGCGCTCGAAGTACTTCGTCGCGATGCCGCCGAAGATGCCTGCGAAGCCGGCCGGGTCGCTGCCCTCTTCCTTGACGTAGGAGCACTTGATCAGCGTGGCCGCCACCTCCGGCGTGCGCAGCCCGTTCATGCGCTCCATGCCGATCACCAGCGTGCGCTTCATACGGCCGGCTGCCATCGCATCCAGCGCGGCCCAGATCGCCGCCGAGCCGGTGGCACAGGCGTTCTCGGTGCGCACCGCCGGCGTGTGGCGGAACTCGGGCATCGCCACCGCCGGCAGCGAGGCGGTGAAGTCCTGGCCGACGAAGCCGGCGTTGAAGTGGCCGACGAAGATGCCGTCGATGTCCTTGGGCTCCAGGCCTGCGCTGTCCAATGCCGGTTGCACGGCGTCGCGGATGAGCTGCTCCAGTTCGACGTTGTCCAGCTTGCCGAAAGGCGTGTGGCCCCAGCCGGCGATGTATGCGTTGGTCATGATGGTCCTCGTGGGATGAAGGGTGGAACGATTCAGGGAGCGACGGGTTGAGCGACGTCGGGGCGGCCATGGCGCTGCACCAGCGTCAGGGCAATCAGGCCGGTGGATGCGACCAGCACGCCGGTGGTGAGCGACAGCACGGCGGCACTGCCGCTGCTGTACATCACCCCCATCCAGGTGCCGCACAGAAACGCGGCGGCGGCGAAGATGAAGCCACCGAGCGCCGAGGCTGCACCGGCTTGCAACGGGAACGGCGTGGCCATGCCGACATGGCCGCAGGGCTGGTGGATGCCGTAGGCCAGCAGCATCAGCCACAGGCCGGCGGCCAGCGTGATAGGTGTGTGCGCATTCGCGAGTTGCGGCGCGATCAGGAGCAGGGCGGCTGCCAATGACAAGAAGCCGGCGCGGCGTACGGCGACCACGATGCCATGCGCCGCGATCCAGCGCCGGCAGAGGAAGGTACCGATCAGGTAAGTGACGGACGCGCCTCCGATCACCAGCCCGAAGGCCACGCGCGAGACGCCGAAGGTCTCGATGAAGAGGTACGCGGAACTGGAGAAGAAGCCGAAGTTGGCCGCATAGCCGCAGGAGTTGAGGAGAGTCCAGGACCGGAAGGCCGGGTTACGAGCGATGCGCACATAGCCGGCGAACAGCGGCCCGAGCTGCAAGGCGTCGGGATTGAGCGCACGCGCCGTCTCCGGAACGCGCAGCAGCACCAGCGCCACGCCGGCCACGCTGCACACGGCCATGGACCACAGCGTGGAGCGCCAGCCCAGCGCCTCCGTCAGCAGTGCACCGGTCACCGGAATCAACATGGTCATGCAGGCCAGCACGGACATCGCAACGGTCATGACATGGGTGCCGCGCTGTTGCTCGAACAGGTCGCGCACCATGGCGCGGCCGCAGACCATGGTGGCGGCGATGCCCAGGCCTTGCATTGCGCGGGCGGCGATGAGTACCTCAATGCTCGGCGCGAGTGCGCCCAGGCCCGCACCAGAGGCGTACAGCAGGAAGCCGGCCACCAGCACCGGCCGGCGGCCGAAGCGGTCGGCGGCGGGACCCCACAGCAACTGGCTGAGACCGAAGCTGAACACCAGCACGGCCAGCGTCAGCTGCACCACGCCCACCGACGCGGCGTACTCGTTGCGGATCGCGGGCAACGCTGCCAGGTAGAGATCGGTGCCGAGCGGCTGCACCGCCGTGGCAAGGGTCACGACGAGGACGACCAGCGCCGGCCCCATGGCCGCCTTGGCGTTCAAGGGATCAGGGCTCCAGCAGCCCGCGTTGCTGCAGCCAGCCGCGTATCAGCGCCGTGGCCTCCTTCAGCAGCTCGGGCTGGCCCGCGTAGTAATGGGTGGCGCCCTTGATGATGCGGAAGGTCTTGTCGGGCGACGCGGCCGCTTCGTACAGCATCTTGGGGTGCGTCTGCGGCGCAGCGTCGTCGGCGCTGTTCTCGATCACAAGCAGCGGAGCCTTGATCCGCTTCGAGCCCTCCAGGCCATTGCCGCACGAGTCGTCCAGCGACCATTGCGACAGCCAGGAGCGCAGCGTGGTGAAGCGGGCCAGCCCCACCGGGCCGGTGTTCACAGTCTCCGGGTTGCCCATGTAGCACCAGCGCGGCTTGCGGTCGTTGGGGTCGAGCATCGGGTCCAAAAAGCGCGGGTCGGCCAGTGTGCGGTGCACGATGAAGGGGCGCTCCATCTCGCCGGTGTCGCGCGCCTTCAGCTCGGCCAGCGTCTGCTTCACCCACGCCGTGATGCGCCGCATGCGGGCCAGCTGAGCGGCGCGGTAGCGCTGGATGTACTCGGGCGAGTACGGCGGCTGGTTCGGGTTGCGCGGATCGTAGATGTCGAGTTCGACCTCGCGTTCATCGGGATCCAGTTCGTCCTTCACCGACGGGTCGATGGCTTCGGCCAGCAAGTGGGCACGGGAAAGGTGCGCTGCCTGGTAAACCACGGCATCGGCCGGGATCAGCCCTGCTCCCTTCACATTGACCGGGTCGCCGGCCGGCGTGTGCGTGATGGTGGGGTTCTCGGCCTCGGCCTGGTAGCTCACCGCCAGCGCGCCGCCGCCGGACCAGCCGACCAGCACCACATGCTTGTAGCCCCAAACCTCCTTGGCGTGGCGGATGTACGCGCCCAGGTCGAGGAACACCTTTTCCATGATCAGCGCGGTGTCGTTGCGCTGGTAGCGGCTGCCCGCGCAGAGCACGTGCGCGCCGGTCTCGGCCATCGCGCAGGGCACCGGCAGCAGCTGTAGGGTGGAGGCCGGGTGCATGAAGACCATCAGCGTGTCCGACGCCTTGTCCGCGGGCCGAAAGCGGATGCCTTCGAGGTTCACCGCGCCCTGGTTGCCGGCGAAGCCGTAGGTTTCGGTGAAGGCGGCGCGCTCCTCGTACTGGAGGTGCACCCATTCGGTCAGGACGGCGAGGGCTTGGGTCATTGCACGACTGTAGGTGGGCATCGGCGCCACCACAGTCCCCCGGCGGCGGTACAGCCTACGGGATCAGGAGGACCGAGCCGACCGTGCGGCCCTGCTCGACGTCCGCGTGTGCCTGTGCCACCTGCGCGAGCGGATAGGTGCGGCTGACCTCGACCTTGATCGCGCCGCTGCGCACCAACTGGAACAGCTCGCCACAGGCTTCAGCGCGAGTTTCCGGCGTGGCGGCATGGAAACCGAAGCCCGGCCGGTGCAGGACGAGGCAGCCCTTCTGCGCCAGCAGCATCAGGTTGAAGGGTGGCACGTTGCCCGAGGCGTTGCCGTAGTTCACCACCGCGCCGAACGGCCGCATGCAGTCGAACGATGGGATGAAAGTGTCCTTGCCGACGCCGTCGAACACGGCGGCCAGGCCCTGCGGCGCTAGCTTGTTGGCGGCGGCGACGAAGTCCTCCTCCCGGTACAGGATGGTGTGGTCGCAGCCGTGGGTCCACGCGAATTCGGCTTTTGCTTCCGAGCCGACGGTGCCGATCACCGTGGCGCCCAGGTGGTGGCTCCATTGCGCCAGCAGGCTGCCGACGCCGCTGGAGGCGGCATGGACCAGGATGGCCTCGCCGGGCTGCGGCCGGTGGCAGCGGTGGATGACGACGGAAGCGGTCAGGCCCTTCAGCAGCATGGCCGCGGCCTGCTGGTCGCTGATATCGTCCGGCAGCTTCACCAGGCATGTCGCCGGCAGGTTGCGCTGCTCCGCATAGGCACCGGTGTCCTGGAAGAAAAGGCCGCCAGTGCCGGCGTAGGCGACGCGGTCGCCGGTGCGCAAGCCCGTGACCTCGTCACCGACGTCTTCCACCACGCCCGCAGCCTCGTTGCCCAGGATCACCGGGAACTGCGGCTCATTGCCGAGGTAGAAGCCGCCGTTGCGGACGTTGATGTCGGAGAAGTTGAGGCCGATGGCCGTGTGGCGCACGCGTACCTGGTGTGGGCCCGGCGGCGGCAGTTCGAGCGGCACGGCCTCGAGCACTTCGGGGCCGCCGTTGCGGTGGATGGCGATGGCTTGCATGTCGACGAGTGTGCGGCGAAGCGGCGTGCTCCGCCGTCCCCTCCGAGGGGACTGACATCCGATCGCGGACCGCCGACAGTGACGCCATGACAAAGGCCACCTTCATCTGCGCCGACGGCGCGCACCGCGACGTCGACGTCGCCATCGGCACCAACCTCATGCGCGCTGCCTGCGACCACGGCATCGATGAAATCATCGGGGACTGCGGCGGCGCGCTCAGCTGCGCAACCTGCCACGTGTTTGTCGAGGACGGCTATACGGATCGCCTGTCCTCGATGGCACCCAGCGAGGACCAGATGCTGGACTACACCGCGGCCGATCGCCAGGCGAACAGCCGCTTGGCCTGCCAGATCGTCATGAGCGCCGCCACCGAAGGCATCGTGGTGCGCATCGCCAATCCGCAGGTCTGATGCGATGGCTGATTCCTGGCTGCAACTTGAAGGCAAGGTCTGCGTCGTCACCGGCGCGGCCGGTGGCATCGGCATCGGCATCGCGCGCGAACTCGCGGAGGTCGGCGCCAGGGTGGCCCTGCTGGATCGCGACGAACAGGGCGCGACGAAAGCCGCGGCTGACATCGCGAGGACGGGAGCCCGCGCGATCGCAGTCGCCTGCGACATCACCGACAAGGCCGACGTGGAACGCGCCGCCGCGACCGTGGAACGCGAGTTGGGCCACTGCGACGTGCTGGTAAACAACGCCGCCACCATCTACGCCGCGGCGCTGATGGACATCGAGCTGGAGCGCTGGAACCAACTGATGGCCGTCAACCTCAACGGCTTCCTGCTCTGCGCGCAGGCCTTCGGCCGCCAGATGATCGCCGCGGGCGGCGGCAGCATGGTCCATGTCGCCTCGATCTCGGGCCGCGTGCCGCAGCCGTACAGCGGCCCTTACAGCATCAGCAAGGCAGGCGTGAAGATGCTGTCGCAGCTGCTGGCCGTGGAACTGGGCGAACACCGGATCCGCAGCAACGTGGTGAGCCCGGCAATGGTGCGCACGCCGCTGACCGAAGGCATCTACCAGGATCCATCCGTGCTGAAGAAGCGCGAGTCCATCGTGCCGGCGGGGCGCATCAGCGGGCCGAAGGACATCGCCGACGTGGTGGCGTTCCTCGCCAGCCCGCGGTCCGGCTACGTGAACGGCCAGGACGTGCTGGTCGATGGCGGCCTCAGCACCACATGGCTGTCGCTGATCCCGCGCCCCGGCTTCGAGAAGCAGGACGCGGAAAAGGCATGACCGGCGTGCGGCGAAGCGGCCTGGCTGCGCTCGCCACGGTGCACTTCTGCAGCAGCGCGATGATGCGCGTCTGCGACCCGATGCTGCCTGCGTTGGCGCAGGCCTTCGGCGTCACTACCGGCCGCGCCGCGCTGACTGTTTCGGTCTATGCGGTGGCCTACGGCCTGCTGCAATTGCTGTTCGGCCCGCTCGGCGACCGTTACGGCAAGCGGCGCGTGATCGGCTGCGCCGCGCTGGGCTGCGTGGTCGGCAACGTGCTGGCCTTGTTTGCGGTGAGCCTGGAAATGCTGGTGGTGGCGCGCTTCCTCGCCGGCGCCACCGCCGCCGGCATCATCGCGCTGGTCCTGGCCTGGGTCGGCGACACCGTGCCGTATGCCGACCGGCAGCCGGTGCTGGCGCGCTTCCTGATGCTGTCGCTGGGCGGGATGATCGCCGGCCAGTGGGTGTCGGGCGTCCTCACCGAATGGCTTGGCTGGCGCGCAGTGTTCACGCTGCTGGCCGTGGTGTTCTGCGCAGGCGGGCTGGCGATCAGCTTCAATCGCGACGTCCGCGCGGAACCTGTGCGGCCGCCCTCCCCCGATGGTCACTTGCGCGACATCCGCAACGTGCTTTCGGTGCCGTGGGCGCGTTGGATGTTGCTGATCGTGATGGTCGAAGGCGCCTTCGCCTTCTGTGGCCTGGCGTTCCTGCCGGCCTTCCTGGTGCGCGAGTTCGGGCTCGGCCTGTCGGCGGCGGCGGCCGTGGTGGCGCTGTACGGCGTCGGCGGTTTCTTCTACGCCTTCACGGCCCGGCGACTGCTGGCGGTGCTGGGCGAAAGCGGCATGGTGCTCGTCGGCGGACTCGCGCTGGGCATCGGCTGGCTTGCACTGGCCGCGGGCCATCAATGGGCGCTGTCGCTGCCGGCCTGCCTCCTGGCCGGCGTCGGCTTTTACATGCTGCACGGCACGCTGCAAACACATGCCACCCAGATGGTGCCCGCGCTGCGCGGCACCGCAGTCAGCCTGTTCGCCTCCACCATGTTCCTTGGCATCGCCGCCGGTGTGGCCGTGGCCTCGGCGGTGGTGGACCGCGTCGGCACGCGCCCGGTGTTCATGGCCTGCGCGATCGCGTTGGCCATGCTGGGCGCGGTGTTCGCCCTCAGCCTGCGGGAACGGCTGCATGCGGCAGCCACCACTCCTCCAGCGTGATCTCGAGGGAATGTCAGCAATGCCACTGCAGGGGGACAGGCGCGCTTCAGTAGCCGGTGCCGACGAGCCGGCCCAGGTGGCGGGCCGCTTCCAGTTCGTCCACCAGCGCGCAGGCAAAGTCCGCATACGAGATCGTGCTGCGCCCCTGCGCATCGCACACCAGCGCGCCCACCGCCATTCGGTAGCGGCCGGTCCGCTCTCCCTGCGCGATCTGCGCCGCCGGAGCGACGCAGGTCCAGTCGAGATCGGATGCAGCCAGCACCGCTACCGCGTCCTCGTGCGCCTTCACCTTCGGCAACAAGGCCACCGGGAAGCCGGGCTGGTCCGCGAGACGCGCGCCAGGTGCCACGGCCAGGCCACCAGCACCACCCACCGTGATCAGCCGCCCTACGCCCGCCTCACGCGTCGCCTGCACCAGCGATGCCGTGACGGTCGCCAGCAGCTGCGGCGCATCGGCCGGCGCTCCATAGGCGCTGATCAGTACGTCCTGCCCCCGCAGCGCCTGGGCCAATACATCGGGATCGAACAGGTCGACCTGCGCCCGCAGCAGGCAGTGCACTGCATGGCCCCGGTTGAGAGCTTCGCGTGCTACATGGCGGCCAATGCGCCCGGTGCTGCCCACCAGCGCGATCTTCATCGCGCCGCTCAACCCGCGCTGCGCCCCAGCCCCGCGCGGATCGTCATGCCCGGTGCCGGGTCGAGCAGGTTGACTTCGGCGCGCTGGAAAAATGTCGTTCCGTGCTTCTTGCGCTGCTCGACCAAGGCCGCGCGCAGCGTCTCGTTGCGGTCCAGCGTCTGGCGCCCCGCGTGCCACTTCGCAGCATCCGGCCAGGCGTACAACAGCACGATCTTCTGCATGCCGGCGCCAGCAGCCATGTCCCACACGGCCAGCACGCGAGCGCCCGCCTCGCGCACCAGCGGCAGCCAGGTTTCCTGCAGGAACACGTTGGCATTGGCGTTCTGCCCTGGCGCGATCTGCTGCTGCACCAGCTCGTGCAGGCCGCCCACCGTCGTCGCCGAATCGGCATTCATGGTCCAGGCCACGTTGGGCTTCAGAAAGAACAGGTCGTGCCGCTCCACCATCTCGTGCCCGGCATTGGTCTCTGCGCGGATGCGCCACCATTCGGCGTCCGCGTAGAAGCTGGCCCACACCGCCTCGCGGTGCGCGTAGTCGCGGTAGGCCATCAGGTAGACGAAGCGCGGCGCGTCGGGGCCCGCCACCGCATTCCAGCGCGCGACGCAATCGACGCCATGCTTGGCGAACAGCGCCGGAAAGTGCTCGTTGAAGCGGGCGTGCACGTCGACCATGCGGCCCGGTGCGACGGAATAGAGGCGCAGCTCGTAGATCATGGCGTTCAGCTTAGCTGCGCGGCGCCGGCTGTCTGTCCCGTCGAAGGGGGGCATACCGGGCCGCGGGCGCTGCCTATGCTGGCTGGATGAAAGCCATCGTCTCCACGGCTGAAGGCGCGCGGCTGGCCGACGTGCCGGTACCGCAACCCCTGCCCAACGAAATCCTCGTCCGCGTGAAAGCTGCCAGCCTGAACCGTGCCGATCTCGCCGGACTCGCGGCCAAGGACGGCAAGGTGATCGGCATGGAGTGGGCGGGCGAGGTGGTCGAGGCGGGGCCGCAGTCCGGCGGCTGGAAGCCGGGCGACCGCGTGATGTGCACCGGCGCCGGCGCCTATGCCGAATACGCCGTCACCGACGGCGGCCGCGCCTGCAGAATTCCGGACAGCACCCTGCCCTACGAGGAAGCCAGCATCCTCATCCTGGCGCTGCAGGCCATGCACGATGCCATCGTCACCCACGGGGAACTGAAGCGCGGCCAGGACATCCTGATCCACGGTGCCGCCTCCGGCGTAGGCCTGATGGGGCTGCAGATCGCGCGGCTGCTCGGCGCCGGCAAGGTGATCGGCACTTCCACCAACGCGGCGCGCCGCGCGCGGCTGGCCGAGTTCGGCGCCGACCTGGTGCTCGACCCCGGCCAGCCCGAGTGGCACCAGCGCGTCCTGGAGGCCACCGGCGGCAAGGGCGTGGAAGTCGTCGTCGATCAGGTCACCGGCAAGCAGTTCGCGCAGACCATGCAGACGGCCGCGGTCGGCGGGCGCATCGTCAACCTCGGGCGCCTCGGCGGCGCCGGCGGCGAGTTCGACTTCCAGCTGCACGCACTGCGCCGCATCAGCTACATCGGCGTCACCTTCCGCACCCGCTCAATCGACGAGGTTCGCACGCTCAACGCGAAGATGCTGGCCGACCTCGGCAGCGCCATCGGCGAGCGCCGTCTCACGCTGCCCATCGACAGCCGTTTCCCATTGGCCGAAGCCGGCGCCGCGCTGGAGCGCATGAGCGCCAATCAGCACTTCGGAAAAATCGTTCTCATCGTCTAGACAAAGAAGAAGCCATGGCCAACGTCACCATCGTCTACTACAGCAGCACCGGCCATACCTGGCAGATCGCCCGCGCCGTCGAGGAAGGGGCGCGCGCCGCCGGCGCCGAGACGCGGCTGCGCAAGGTACGCGAGTTGGCCGACGTCGAGGCCATTGCCGCCAAGCCGGCGTGGAAGGAACACCTGGAGGTCACGCGCGACGTGCCCGATGCCACGCTGGACGACATGGAGTGGGCTGACGGCTTCGTCTTCGGCACGCCCACGCGCTTCGGCCTTCCGGCGGCGCAGCTGAAGCAGTTCATCGACACGCTTGGCCCGCTGTGGGCGCAGGGCAAGCTGCAGGACAAGGCCGCCGCCGCCTTCACCGGCGCCGGCAACGTGCATGGCGGCCAGGAGGCCACGCTGCTGGCGTTGCACAACGTCTTCTACCACTGGGGTTCGATCATTGTGCCCGTGGGCTACACCGACAAACTGCTGTACGCGGCGGGCGGCAATCCGTACGGCGTGAGCTTCACCGACGGCCGAGGCAAAGGGTTGCCGGAGGAGAAGTTGGCTGCCGCGCGCTTCCAGGGCCAGCGCATTTCGCGTTTCGCTTCCATCCTGGCCGCGGCCCGCGCCTGAGCTCATGGCGGCATGGGAGCCCATGCTAGGCTGATGCGGATGAATCCGTCCACGCCAACGACCGAAGAAGACCTGCCCGGCAACGGCAGCGCTGCGAGCGACGAGGACGCCGGCGGCGTGCAGGCGGTCGACACCGCGGTGCGCGTGCTGTCGGCGCTGATCGACACCGGCGCGCCGCTGATGCTGAAGACCGTGGCGGAGCGTGCCGAGATGCAGCCGCCCAAGGCCTACCGCTACCTGGTGAGCTTCTGCCGCGGCGGCCTGGCCGAGCGCGACGCCGCGAGCGGCGGCTACCGACTGGGTCCGCTGGCTGTGCGCCTGGGGCTGGCGGCGCTGCGGCGGCTGAATGTCGTGCAGGTGGCGTCGCCCACGCTGGGCGAACTGCGCGACGAACTCGGCTTTACCGTCGGCCTGGCGGTCTGGGGCGCGGCCGGTCCGACCTTTGTGCGCTTCGAGGAAACGAATGACGCGCTGATCATCAGCGGCCGGCCCGGCTCGGTCATGCCGATCCTCACTTCATCTACCGGGCGCGTGTTCGGCGCGTACCTGCCCGCGTCGCAGACCGCACCTCTCATCCAAAGGGAAATGGCCGGCTCGCAGCACCCCGGTGCCACCCCCACTCAGGTCGCCCGCAAGATGAACAAGGCGGACGTCGAGGCGCTGTTCGCGGCCGTGCGCAGTCACAAGCTCGCGCGCGTCGAGGGTGACGTCAATCCGGGACTGCATGGCGTCTCCGCACCGCTCTTCGACCACGCCGGCGCGGTGGTTGGTGTGATCACCGTGATGGGTTCGGCGGGCCTGATCGACACTCGGCTGGATGGCCGCATCGCCACCACCCTGGCCGCGCGCGCGGAGGAGGTTTCGCGCCGAATGGGCTGGGCCTGAACGGCGCCATTCGAGGGTTTCCACTAGAACAGTCAAGATTTCGATAGGCGTAATCTGATTACGTATTATGAAACTTGCCATGGAACGCAGAAATCCGGGCACCCAGCGCAGCAGCGCATGCCAGTCACCAGGAGACACCCCATGATGACGTTGATGGTTCAGGACCAACCTGACGCCGGCCGCAGCCCGGAGATTGCCCTCGCCCGCCTGGTCGACGGCCTGGGCAACGACCGCTTCGGTCCGGCGCTGGCCAGCTACCTGCACGGGCTGTGCGGTGCCGACCACTTCGCGGCCTTCCGCCTCGGGCACGACGAACTGCGCGAAGTGGCAGCCTGCTGCGTGCAACCGGAGCGCACCGCACGCGACCGCGTCGAGAGCTACGTCAAGCAGGGCCTGTGGAAACACGACCCGGCGATGACAGAGGCGCAGCGCTGCGTCGAGGGGGCTGCGGCCGCGATCATCCACGTCGACTTCAGCGACCACGGTTACGACGACCTGCGCCCACGCGTGTACCCGCACGTGCGCGACCGCATCCTGCTGTGCGGCCGCGGCGCCAATGGCGCCTTCGGCCTGAGCGTGCTGCGCGCCGACTCGCATTCGCCCTTTGCCCACGAAGCCATCGAAAAGCTGGGCCAGGCGGCCGAGCTGCTGGTGGCCATGCTGGCCAAACACGCCAACGTCTGCCAGAGCCGTCCGAACGTAGCGCAGGCCCTGACCTCGCTGCCCGAGATCGAGAGCTGCATCGTCGCGACCAGCCCTCTGCCGCGGCGCGAGGCCGAGGTGTGCGCCCGTATCCTTTACGGCCTGTCCTCGGTGGGCATCGCACTGGACCTGACCGTGAGCGAGGAAACCGTCAAGACCTATCGCAAGCGCGCCTACCAGCGCTTGGTCATCGGCAGCGAGCGCGAGCTGCTGACGTGGTACCTGGCCCGCTGGAGCCGCTGGAGCGCCGAGCGCTTTCAGGCCGCGGCCTCCACCGCGCTGCACTGAGCGCTTCTCGGCGTCCCCCGTAGCGGGGACTGACCCCGACGCGCGGCCGTGCGTCAATGCGAGCATGCCAACGCGCCGCCGATGACACTCATGCAGCCGCCTGCCATCCAGCTGATCGTCGAGGACCACCAGGCCCTCGCCGCGGTGCTGCGGGCGCTGCGCGACGCGGTCGAGCGCGCCGGCAGGTCCGGCAGCGCGCCGGACTTCGACGAGCTGCGCGCGATGCTGTTCTACCTGGACGAGATGCCCGCGCGCGTGCACCACGCCAGCGAGAGCAAGCTGCTGTTCCCGCGCATCCGCGAGCGCTGCCCGGCGCTGCGCCCGGTGTTGGACCGGCTGGAAGCCGAACACGAGCGCGGTGAATCCGCCGTGCGCGAGCTGGAGCACGCCCTGGCCGCCTGGGAGGTGATGGGCGAGGTCCACCGCGAGTCGTTCGAGCTGCTGGTGCGAACCCACGTCAACGTCTACCTCGGCCACATGGACGTCGAAGAGAGCTACGTGCTGCCGGTGGCGGTGGACTTCCTGTCGCCCGCCGACTGGCGCGAGCTCGCCGAGGCACTCACCCGGCAGCGCAGCGAGCTCGGCGTATCGATGGCGCAGAGCCACCGCGCACTGTTCGCGCGCATCACGGCCAACCATCCCCTTCAGAAATGACCATGCAAGACATCGAAGTCCCCGTCCTGATCGTCGGCGGCGGCGGCTGCGGCCTCGCCTCCTCGCTGTTCCTGTCGCGCCAGGGCATCCGCAGCCTGCTGATCGAGCGCCATCCCGCGCCCGGCCGCTTGCCCAAGGCACGCTACGTCAGCCAGCGCACGATGGAGCTGCTGCGCCAGTTCGACGTGGCCGACCGCGTCTACGAGCGCTCGATGCCGCTCAAGCACATCTCGCACATCCGCTGGTGCACCACGCTCGCCGGCGACGGCGAGCTCGACCGGCGCACCTTCTACCGCATCGAATCCTTCGGCGGTGGTTCGCTGGCGCAGCACTACGCCAGGGACAGCCCGTGCGAGTCGACGCTGTTCCCGCAGGTGCGCATGGAGCCGCTGCTGCGCGAGATCGCTTCGGCAGAAGACAAGGCGCAGGTGCTCTACAACCACCAACTGCAGTCCTTCGAGCAGGATGACGACGGCGTGACGGCGATCGTGCGTGATCGCGCCACCGAAAAGGACATCCGCGTGCGCGCCAAGTACCTGGTCGGCGCTGACGGCGGCAAGACCGTGGGGCCGGCAGTGGGCGCCGTCATGACCGGCGCCACCGACCTGGCGCACATGGTCACCGTGTACTTCCGCGCCGACCTGTCGCAGTACTGGGACGACGACTACTCGATGACGACCTGGTTCGTGAACCCCGAAGGCGGGTCGTGGGCAAGCGGCGTGCTGGGACAACTGGGCCCGACCAAGTTCGGCCGGCACTCCGAGGAGTGGATGTTCCACTTCAGCTTCCGCCCCGACGATCCCTCGCGCTTCGAGGAGGCGTCGCTCCTGCCGCGGATGCGCGAACTGCTGAAGATCCCGGACCTGAACCCGGACATCATCGGGATCGGCCACTGGACGGTCGAAGGCGTGCTGATCGACCGCTACCGCTGGGGCCGCGTGCTGCTGGCCGGCGATGCCGCACACCGCCATCCGCCCACCACCGGCCTGGGCCTGAACTCCGCGATCCAGGACGCACACAACCTGGCATGGAAGATCGCCGCGGTACTGAAAGGCCAGGCACATGACAGCCTGCTCGATAGCTACGAGGCCGAGCGCCGCCCGGTGGCGGCGGCCAACATCCAGTGGGCGCTGATGACTTTCCAGAACCACCAGCTGACCGATGCCGGAATCGGGCTGGTGCGCGGAAACGCCGAACTGAGCCAGGCCAACTTCCGCCGCTACTTCGCCGACGACCAGGAAGGACGGACGCGCCGCGCGCGGCTGGCGCAGATCATGGATGTGCAGCGCATGGAATGGCAGGCGCACGACATCGAGCTCGGCTACCACTACGACATCGGCGCGGTGATGCCGGACGGCACGCCGACGCCGGAGCGCGACCCGCTGGGACAAACGTATGTGCCGACCACACGGCCGGGGCATCGCCTGCCGCATGCATGGCTCGAGCGCGATGGCCAGAGGCTTTCCACGCTCGACCTGGTCAAGCCAGGCCGCTTCGTGCTGCTCACCGGCCGCAAGGGTTCGGGCTGGGCCGAAGCGGCAGCGGCTGTGGCGCGCACCAGCGGCGTCCCGATCGAGGTAGTCGAGATCTCGGACGAGTCCGCGGTGCGCGATGCAGACCTCAGCTGGCGCCACCTGCGCGGCGTGTCCGCCGACGGGGCGGTCCTTGTGCGGCCCGATCAACACGTGGGCTGGCGCTCGGCGGGGCGCAGCGAGAAGGCGCAGGCCACGCTGGCAGCAGCGCTGACCCGAATTCTTCAACGAGACATCACGGCCTGACCTGTAATCCCGCAGCGAGGCCCGGCCTGCAGAAAACAAGGAGACATTCACCATGCATCGACGCACCCTCCTCTCCCTGGCCGCCGCCGCCCTGGCGCCCGCGGCCTTCGCCCAGTCGACCTGGCCCAGCCAGCCGATCCGGCTGATCGTCCCCTACCCGGCCGGCGGCGGCACCGACTTCTTCGCGCGCCTGGTCGCGCCCGGCATGGGCGAGGCGCTGGGCCAGCCGGTCATCGTCGAGAACCGCCCCGGCGCTTCCGGCATCATCGGCGCCACCGCGGTGGCCAAGCAGTTGCCGGCCGACGGCCACACCTTCCTGCTGGGCGACATGACGACCTACGCCGTCAATCCCAGCATGTTCGAGAAGCTCTCGTACGACCCGCTGAAGGACCTGGTGCCGGTGACCATGACCGCCAAGTTCGACTTCGTGCTGGTGGTCAACCCCACCGTCCTGCCGGTCAGCAACGTGCAGGAACTGATGGCGCTGGCGGCGCGCACGCCGGCGGGGCTGAGCTATGCGTCGCCCAGCGTCGGCACCACCCATCACCTCGCGACCGAGTTGCTCGCCCGCGAGACCGGCATGAAGCTGGTGGCCATCACGTACAAGGGCGGCGGCCCGGCCGTGCAGGACCTGCTGGGCGGCCAGGTGGGCATGATGTTCCTGGACCGCGCCTCGGCCCGGCCGCACATCGAGTCCGGCAAGCTGCGCCCGATCGCCGCCGCGGGTTCGAAGCGCATCGCGGCCTACCCCAACGTGCCGACGCTGGCCGAGCAGGGCGTCAAGGGTTTCGAAGTGGAAGGCTGGCAGGGCTTCACCGTTCGCGCAGGCACCCCTGAACCGGTAATCCGCGCGCTGAACGCTGCTTATCTGAAGTCGATCGCGCCGGCGGAAGTGAAGCGCAAGCTCAACGAAGCCGGGATCGATCCGGTCGGCGGGACACCCGAGCAGTTCACCGGATACATCCAGGCCGAGACGGTGAAGTGGCGCGGCGTGGTGCGGGAGCGGAACATCAAGGCCGAGTAGGCGCCACCCGGCCTGCGCGAGGCGACGACTACGGTGCCGACACGAAGGCGCCGTTCTTCACCTGCAGGATCGCGGCGCCGTAGCTCGGCTGACGTCCCGCGTCGAGTGTCCACAGGCCGTCTCCGATCACGACCGGCACTTTGCTCGACTTGGCCAACTCGGCGCGGACCTTCGCACGGTCCGGGTTCGGGCCGGCGTTGCGGAGCGCCTGGATGCCGATCAGCGCGGTGCTGTAGCCCATGGCCGCCCAGTTGTCCGGCGCCGTGCCATAGCGGGCCTTGTAGGCTTCGGTGAAGGCGGCGTTCACCGGGTTGGCGCTGGTGGCGGCGTAGTCGGCCACCACGTAGGCGTTCTCGACCGCCTTGCCACCGGCCTTGATGAAGCCTTGCGAGGCCAAGGAGGCCGGCCCCATGAAGCGCGTCTTGGGATTCACGCCCGCCTGCAGCAACTGGGTGAAGAAGTTGGCCGACAGTTCCGCCGGCGCGGCGATGAAGACGGCATCGACGTCCTGCGCCGCGATCTTGGTGGCCAGCGGCAGGAAGTTGGAGTCCGAGGCCTGGATGCCCTCCTCGGCCAGGATCTGCGCGCCGCTGGATTTGAGCGCATCGCGCATGGCGTTCTTCTGCGCGATGTAGCCCTCGTTGCCCTGGTCGAAGACCACCAGCGCCCGCTTCACGCCGAGCTTCTCCACCGCATAGCGGCCCAGGCGCCCGGTGGTCTGCGTGGCCTGCGCGCCGACCTTGAACGACCAGGGGCCGGCATCGAGGATCTCGGCCGACGAGGAGGTGCTGATCATCGGGATCTGCAAGGCGTTCGACACCGGCGCGCCTGACACGGCCTCGACGCTCGTGGTCGGCCCGAGCAGCAGGATCGCGTTGTCACGGCGCGCGAACTGGTTGATCAGGTTGATGGTCTGCGCCTTGTCGCCGGCGGTGTCGCCCTCGACCATCTTGATCCTGGCGCCACCGGGCAGGCCCTGCTTGTTGGCCTGTTCGATCGCCAGGCGCATGGCGTTCTGGATCGGCACGCCGCCAAAGGCGTAGACACCGGTGGTCGCGTTGAACACGCCCACGGTCAACTCCGCACCCTGCGCCCACGCGGTGCCGGTTGCTCCGGCGGCGACCGCGGTCATGGTCGCCAGCAGCCAATGTCTGCGTGTCTCGTTCATTTCACTTGTCTCCTCATCAAGAATCTTCTGTTCATCACGCGACCAGGCCCGCGCGGCCGAAATAGTGATCGGCGATCACCGGGTCGTTCGCCAGGTCCGAGGCCACGCCCTGGTGCACGATGCAGCCCTGCTCCAGCACCGCGGCGCGATGGGCCGTCTGCAGTGCGAGGCGGGCGTTCTGCTCCACCAGCAGGATGGTCATGCCCTCGCGATTGAGTTGCACCAGTGCGCGGAACACGTCCTTGATGATCACGGGCGCGAGGCCAAGGCTGGGCTCGTCCAGCATCAGCACCTTGGGACGACCCATCAGCGCGCGGCCGATCGCCAGCATCTGCTGCTGGCCACCGGACAGCGACCCCGACAACTGTTTGCGCCGATCCTTCAGCACCGGGAACAGCGCGTGCACGCGATCGAGGTCGGCCGCGTCGCCGCCGCGCACGCCCGCCGCCTGCCGGCCCAGCTCGAGGTTCTCGGCCACCGAAAGCGGTGCGATCACGCGCCGCCCCTCGGGTACCTGGATGATCCCGGCGCGCGAGCGCAGGTGGGCGGCGCGGCGGCCGAGCGGCTCGCCCTCGAACAGGATCTCGCCGCCGGAGGGCACGATGCCCGACAGCGCATTGACCAGGCTCGACTTGCCGGCGCCGTTGGGACCGATCAGGGCGAAGATCTCGCCCTTCTTCACCGTCAGGTCCACGCCGCGCAGCGCCTGGATGCCACGGTAGTGCACGTCGAGGTTTCTGATTTCCAGCATGCCTCAGGCTCCCAGGTAGGCTTCGACGACCTTGGGGTCGCGGCCCACCGCCTCCGGCAGGCCTTCGGCGATCAACCGGCCCGAGGCCAGCACGTAGAGGTGCGCGCACAAGGACATGACGAAGCGCATGTTGTGCTCGATCAGCAGCACGGCGACGCCACTGTCGGCCACGCTGCGGAAGATGCCGGCCAGGCTTTCGGCCTCGGCGTCGTTCATGCCGGCCACCGGCTCGTCGAGCAGCAGCAATCTCGGTTCGGTCGCCAGCGCGCGCATCATTTCGATGCGGCGCTGGTGGCCGTAGGACAGGCCGCCGGCGCGGTGCTCGGCCAGCGCCGTCATGCCGAAGCGCTCCAGCAGCGCCATCGCCCGCTCGTTCATCCGCTTCGCCTCGGCGCGCGCGGAAGGCAGGCCCAGCAGGTTGGCCCAGAGGCCTGCCTTCTCGTGCCGGTGGAAGCCGGCCACCACGTTTTCGAGCACGCTGGCGTCGGGCACCAGGCGGATGTTCTGGAAGGTGCGGGCCACGCCGGCGCGAGCCAGGTCGGGCGCTTCTTCGCGGGAGACGTCCCTGCCGTCCAGCAGCACCTTGCCCGAGCTGAGGTGCAGCAGTCCGGTGATCAGGTTGACCACCGTGGTCTTGCCGGCGCCGTTGGGTCCGATCAGGCCGGTGATCTGTCCGGCGGGAACCTGCAGGCTCACCTTGTCGACGGCCGGCACGCCGCCGAAATGACGAGCCACATCCTGGAGGACCAGCGTAGCGGTCATTGGAGTACCTTCGTGCTGCGCACTGCGGTGCGAGCTTGCTTGGGGCGGCCCGGCGCGGCGCTCATGCGTGCACTCCTGCGTCGATCGACGAGTTGACGGGCGGCGCGCCCGCGCTGGCGGCGCCGCCGACCACCACGGTATCGGCCGGCAGGCGAACGGCCCTGCGGCGCAGCCGGCGGTCGCGCAGCATCGCGATCACGGTGTCGGCCACGCCGCGCGGCAGGTACACGATCACCAGCATCAGCAGGATGCCCTGCACCACGTTGCGATAGTCGGCGAACACGCGGAACAGTTCGGGCAGCGTGGTCAGGATGGCGGCACCCACCAGTGCACCCCACACCGAGGTGCGGCCGCCCAGCACGACCATCGCCAGCGTCGCCACGAGCATCCCGAAGCCGAACTCTCCGGGCGTGATGGCATAGCTGCTGGTGGCCTGCAGCGCGCCGCCCATGCCGGCCAGCAGCCCGGACAGGATGAACGCGATGCGGTGGTAGTAAGGCACCGAGATGCCCAGCGACACCGCCACGGTCTCGTCCTCGCGGATCACGTCCATGGCTCGACCCACGCTGTAGCGGCCCATGGCGACCAGCAGCAGCACCACGACCACGACCACCGACAGCAGCACGCCGGTGCCGGCCACCTTGGGAATGCCGTTGACACCCAGCGCGCCGTTGGTGAGGCTGACCCAGTTCTGCGTGCCCGAGAGCACGATCTGCACCAGCGCCAGCGTGGCCACTGCCTGGAACACGCCGCGAAGCCGCGACAACGGGAACGCCAGCAAGGCGCTGGCCAGGGTGCCCAGCACGGTGCCGGCAACGATGGCCGCGAACGGGGGCCAGCCGGCCTTGGTGATCAGCAGCGCACAGCCGTAGGCGCCCAGCGCGGCGAAGCCCGCGGTGCCCAGCGAGAACACGCCGGCGCGCAGCACCACGTACTGGCTCATCGCCAGCAGCGCGTAGACCAGGATGTGGTCGAACAGCGACTGGTAGGTGTAGAAGAAATTCATCATGCGCGTTGGATCCGCATCGCGGCGGTCGACCGGCCGAACAGGCCGGTGGGCTTGACCAGGATGACGATGAACAGGGCGACGAACACGACGGCCTCGGCGACGCCGGAGGAGACGTAGGCCACCGCAAGGGTCTGCACGATGCCGATGGCCAGCCCCGCGATCAGCGCGCCCGGGATGCTGCCGAGTCCGCCCAGGATGATGATCACGAAGGCGCGCAGCAGCAGCGGCTCGCCCATCGCGAAGTGCACCGAGTTGAAGACCAGGCCGATCAGCACGCCCGCCATACCGGCCAGCGCGCCCGAGATCAGGAACACCTGCATGTTGACCGGCCCCGGGTTGATGCCCAGCAGGCGCGAGGTCTGCTCCGAGTACGCGACAGAGCGGATGCGCTGGCCGAAGGTGGTGCGGTACAAGTACCAGACCAGGCCGAAAACCATCGCCACCACCAGGCCGATGATCACCAGTTGCAGCAGCTGGATGCGCAGCCCGAACACGGTGTAGACCACCACAGGGAAGGCATCGAACGGGAAGCGCATGACCGCGGTGTTGGAAACCTTCTGCGCGATCGCCAGCAGCACGAGGTCGGCCCCTATCGAGGAGACGATGGCCGAGAACTCCGGCGCATTGCGGCGGCGCAGCGGCCGGAAGGCGAACACGTCCAGCGCCACCGACACCAGCCCGCCCGCCAGCATGCCGATGAGCAGCGCCACATAGATCGGCGCGTCCAGCATGGTGACGGCGTACAACCCGGCGAAGGCGCCCCACATGAACACCGAGCCGTGAGCCATGTTCATGATGTGATTCACACCGAAGAGCAGCGTGAACCCGAGCGCGAACAGGGCGTAGACACTGCCTACGACCACGCCGTTGAGAAGTTGTTGCATCAGCATGCCGGAAGAATAGGAATGCAGGTGCCGGATGTATGTCCCCTTGCGGAGGTACGGACTTGCATGGGGTTTCGTGCGCCGGGATGCGAGTCCCCTGTCACGGGGACAGACGGCACCGCAACGCGTCATGACACTGCCGGGCATGCGACTGCTGTCCACCGATGCCTCGGCGCCAACCGCGGGACCCGTCACCGAAGCGAGCACGCGGTTCGATCCGTTCGAGCCGGCGTACGTGCTCGATCCCTACCCGCTGCTCGCGCAGCTGCGCGAGAGCGAGGCGGTGTTCTTCTGGTGGCGAGCGTCGCGCGCCACCAGCCCGGCCTCACGCTGGTGCCCGGCCAGGACTACCCCTACACCCCCAACACCTCCTTCCGCGCCCTGCGTCGGATGATGGTGGCCTGGTAACCCGTCATTCCCTGGAGAACCCAAGATGCGCTTCCCCCACCTGCCCGTCGAAGACGAGCTCGAGATCCGTTCGGTCTTCGCCCGCTACGGTCATCTGGCCGACGCCGGCGATCCAAACTTCGCCCAGCTGTTCACAGAGGACGCGAGCTGGACGCGCGCCAATTCGCCGCCCGCCGCGCAGGGCGGCAGCGGACTGCCGCCTGAAACCATCCGCGGCCGCGACAAGCTGCTGGCGCTGATGGAAGAAGTGATGAAAAAGAAATTCAAACAGCGCATGCACCACCAGATGACCGACTTCTACGTGGTGCCGGGCGCCAATGCCGACGACGCCATGGGCCATGCCCGGGCGCTGATCACGGACTGGCGCGACGGTCCCGGCAAGATCGCCATGTTCGGCAAGTACGACGTGCGCTTCCACCGCACCGACGTGGGCTGGCGCATCAGCGACATGACGGTTCGCGTGCTGCCTAGCGGGGATTGAAGCCATGAGCGCAGCGCCGGGCCGCCCCAAGCAAGCTCGCACCGCAGTGCGAAGCACGAAGGTACCTCAATGACCACCGTCCTTGCACCCGACGCGCCGGTCCTCGACGAGGATCCGTTCTCCGACGAGAACATCGCGGACCCGTACCCCTTCTTCGAGCGCATGCGCGAGCTCGCGCCCGCGGTCTTCATCGCGCCGCACGGCTACTACGCAGTGGGTCGGCACCAGGAGGCCGGGATCGTCGCCAGCGACTACGCCCGCTTCACGACCGAGGGCGGCGTGGGTATGAGTGACATCCGCAAGCCGGGCGCCTGGCGCACCCGCAGCCCGATTGCCGAACTCGATCCGCCGGAGCACACGCGAGTGCGGGCCGCGCTGCAGAAGATTCTGTCTCCGCTGGTCATCAAGACCTGGAAGGAGAAGTTCGCCCATCGTGCCGAGGAAGTGGCCGACCACGTGGTCGCCAAGGGCACCATCGACGGGGTGGCCGACATCGCCGAAGCCTTCGTGCTCGACGTCTTCCCCTCGGTGCTGGGCGTCAACGTGCCGCCCGAACGCATCAAGCTGACGGGAGAGCTCAACTTCAACCAGATCGGGCCGAACAACGAGCGCGTGGCCCGCACGCTGGAACGCGCCGGGCCGATCATGGACTGGTACCAGCAAGTCCTGCAGCGCGAATACATGTTGCCGGGCGGCTTCGGCGAGAAGATCTACCAGGCCGAGGACGCTGGCGATTTCGATAAGGGCACGGCGCCCTTCCACGTCCGTACCTTCTTCCGCGCCGGAGTCGACACCACGATCGCCGGCATCGGCTCGACGCTGAAGCTGTTGTCGGAGCACCCGGACCAGCTGGCCAAGGTGCAGGCGAACCCGGCGCTCATCAAAGGGGCATTCGAAGAGGCGCTGCGGATGGAATCGCCGGCGCAGGTGATGTTCCGCACCACCACCGCAGAGGTGGACCTGAGCGGCGTGCGGCTGCGCGCCGACACGAAGGTCGGCTACCACATGGGTGCCGCCAATCGCGACCCGCGCCAATGGAAAGACCCGGACCGCTTCGACGTGACGCGCCAGACGACCGGCGTGCACCGCGCCTTCGGCGTGGGTGCGCACGTCTGCATCGGGCAGATGATCGCGCGGCTCGAGGCCGAATGCATGCTCGGCGCGGTGCTGCGTCGTGTTCAGCGCATCGAGCCCGCGGGCCCGGCGCGCTGGCGACCCGTGAATACACTGCGCACGCTGGACGTGCTTCCCCTGACGCTCGTCGGCGCCTAGGGTCGCGCCGTCCCCTGACACGGGGACAGACGCGCCCGGCGCGGGCATCCACACTGCCGAAGAGTTTTCGAGCACAAATGGAGACAACCATGCACATGCAACGCAGAGCCGCCGTGGCCGGCGCGCTTCTTCTCGCCAGCGGCGGCCTTGCCTTCGGGCAGGGCAAGGACATTCCCGTCGGCGTGTTCAACGCCCAGACCGGCACCTACGCCTTCGGCGGCGTGCCGATCCAGAACGGAATGAAGCAGGCGCTGGAAGAGGCCAACGCGCAGGGCTTGCCCGGTGGCAACAAGTTCAAGGTGTTCGAAGGCGACACGGCCGGCGACAAGGGCCAGACCATCAACCTGGTCAACCAGTTCGTGAAGCGCGACAACGTCATGTTGATCCTGGGCCCCACCATCAGCGGCGAAGCGCTGGCCGGCGCGCCCGTCGCCAACGATCTGAAGGTTCCGATCCTGGCCATCGGCAGTTCGCCCGGAATCCTGGCCACCGGGCCATGGGCTTTCAAGATCCAGGCCACGCCGGTGGACATCATGGGTTTCCTGGGCAAGCTGGCGGTGGAGAAGCTGGGCGTCAGTCGCATCATCCTGCTGCACGACCAGAGCAACGACGGCTACGTCGGGCAGAAGACCGCCCTGGCCGACTACCTGACCAAGGCGGGCGCGAAGATCGTCGCCGACGAGAAGTTCGTTTCCTCCGAATCCAACTTCTTGGCGCTGGCCACCAAGATGGCCACCACGCCAACCGACGCCATCTTCATCGCCGCCCCGGCCGAAGTGACGGCCAACCTGATCCTGCAGATCCGCCAGGCCGGCCTGGACTCCAAGGTCAAGTTCATCGGCCCCTCCACGCTGGGCTCGCTCGGCTTCATCAAGGCCGGCGGCAAGGCGGTGGAAGGGACCTACGTCGTCTCCGACTACTCGCCCAACAATCCGGCGCCGATGAACCAGGCTTTCGTCAAGGCTTACCAGGCCAAGTACAAGGCCGTGCCCGACAACTGGGCGGGCATGGGTTACGCACTCGGCCAGGTGGCGGTGCAGGCGGTGAAGAACGCCGGCCCGGACCCGGACAGGACGAAGATCCGTGACGAGCTGGCGAAGCTGAACAAGGTGCCGATGGTGCTGGGCAATGGAATGTGGAGCGTGGATGCGGGACGCAACCCGAGCTACGGCGGTGTCCTGCTGCAGGTCAAGGACGGCAATTTCGTCGCCGTCCAATGAGGCCGTCCAACGTCAAGCGGTCATGCCGCCGTCGACGTTGTAGACCCCACCCGTGATGAAACTCGCCTGCGGCCCCAACAGCCAGAACACGAGGTTCGCCACCTCCTGCGCCGTTGCGGCCCGCCGCAGCGGCTGGTTCAGGAAGTGCTGTTTCAGCGCCGCTTCCGCCTGCTCCTCGGTTCGCCCATCCACCCGGAAGGTGCTGCGCAGCAGAGGCGTGTCGATCGGCCCCGGGCAGATCACGTTGATGCGGATATCGTGCGGTGCGAATTCCAGCGCCGCCTGCTGCGTCATGCGGATCACCGCCGCTTTCGACGCGCCGTAGACACCCAGCCCGGCCTCGGCCCGGCTGCTGCGCTGGCCAGACACCGACGAGGTGTTGACGATGGTGCCGCCACCCTGCGCCCGCATCACCTTGCCCACCGCTTGCATCCCCAGCAGCACGCCGCGCACGTTGACCGCGAAGATCCGGTCGAAGTCGGCCATGCGGAAGTCCAGCAGCGAGGACTGCGGGCCGACGATGGCGGCGTTGTTGTGGAACAGGTCGATGCGGCCCCATTTCTCCACCGTGGCATCGGCATAGCGCTGCACGTCGGCTTCCAGCGCCACGTCGGCCTGCAGCGCCAGCACTCGACTGGCGTCCAGCCCGTCCAGCGCCCGGTCCAGCGACAGGACATCGCGGTCCACCACCGCCACCTTGGCACCCGCATCCAGCAGCTGTCGCGTCAAGGCCAGGCCAACGCCGCTGGCGCCGCCGGTGACCACTGCCACCTTGTCCTCGAAAACGCGAGCACTCATTGCAGCGTCACCCGCAGCGCATCCGCCGCGCGGAACACGAAGGTGTGCATGTGCTGCGCCGTGTCCGGCTGCACCAGCCTCATATTCGGGAAGCGCCTGGAAAACTCCTCGAACACGATCTTCATCTCCAGCCGCGCCAGCGGCGCGCCCAGGCAGAAGTGCACGCCGTTGCCGAAGGTGAGCTGCTTGCGCGCGTTTGCGCGCCGGATGTCGAAGCGGTGCGGATCGGGGAACACCTCCTCATCGCGATTGGCCGAGGCCAACGACAGCATGATCGGCGCGCCCTTCGGGATCGTGACGCCGCGAATCGCCACGTCCTGCAGCGCGATGCGGCGCCAGCCGATCACCGCGCCGGCATAGCGCATGCCCTCCTCCACCGTGTTGGCCGCCAGCGTCGGGTCGCCGCACAGCGCCTCCCATTGGCTGCGGTTTTCCAGCAGCGAGCGGAAGGTGTTGGTCAACTGGTTGGTGGTGGTCTCGTGGCCGGCGAAGGCCACGCCAAAGGTGTGGGTGATGATCTCGGGGATGCTGATGACCGCGTCGTCGCCATTGCGCAGTGCCAGCATGGTGCTGGTGAAGTCGTCGCGCGGCTGCTTCAGGCGGTCCTCGACGAGGGCCGCACAGTATTGCCAGAAGGCGGCCATGTTGCGCGCACCTTCCAACTGTTGCTCGTGCGTCGCCGGGCTGAAGTCGATCACGCTGCGGGCGCCGGCCCATTTCTTCACGTTCGGGATATCCGAGTCGGGAATGCCCATCAGCTTGAACACGACCTGTGCCGGCAATTCATAGTTGACCTCGCGCAGCAGGTCGACCTCGTCCTTGCCTTCGATGCGCTCGATCGCTTCGGCCACCAGGCGGCGAATGTGCGACTCCAGCTTGACGAACTCGCGCAGGTTGAGCTTCTGGCTGGTGACGGCACGGGTGCGCTTGTGCACATCGCCGTACAGGGTCGAGTGGCTGGCCGTCGAGGCATAGCCCTCTTCCTTCAGGATCGCCATCGCCTCCGGGCTCATGGGTGTGACCGGCCGCGTGGTGTTCTCCGACGAGAAGCGCACGCCGTCGTGCAGCACCGCGTAGACGTCGCTGTGCCTGGTCAGCACCCAGTAGCCGATTTCCTCGCACCAGAAGACCGGCTCCGTGCGCCGCTGCACTTCGAAGGCAGCGTGCAGCTCCGGGCTGTAGTACGGCCTGAAATCCCTGGTGGCGGCGGCCTGGAACGGACAGCCTGCGGTCGTATTCATTCGTGGTTCTCCTGTTTGTTCAGCGCATCAACATGCCGCCGTTGACGTCGAGGGTGGCGCCGGTGACGAAGCCGGCGCCGGGCGACACCAGGTACGACACCGCGGCAGCGATCTCCTCCGGCAACCCGATGCGCCCCAGCGGCACTGCCGCCGTGCCCAGGTACTTCCCGTCGCCGCTGCCGGTGGGCACCGTCTGCTGCAGCATCGGGGTGTCGATCGGGCCGGGCGCCACCGTGTTGACCGTGATGGCCATCGATGCCGCTTCGCGCGCCGCGACCTTCGACAAGGCCAGTACCGCGCCCTTGGACGCGCTGTAGGCCGAGCCGCTCTGCATGCCGCCCATCTGTCCGGCCAGCGAGGCCACGGTGACGATGCGGCCGTGTTCGATGGTGCGCCCGGCACAGCGGCGCAGCATCTCGCGCACGCACAGGAAGGTGCCGCCGGCGTTGACGCGCATCACTCCCTCCCACTCCTCCAGCGTGATGTCCACGGTGGGCAGCCGGCCCGGCACCGGATGGGCGCTGAGGATGCCGGCAAAGCACGCCAGCACGCCGATGCGGCCCAGCTTCTGCTCTACCGTGTCGAAGGCTGCGCGGACGCTGCCTTCGTCGGCCACATTGCAGGCCAGGCCGATGTGTCCGCTGCCAGGCAGCGTCGCGGCGGCCCGTTCGGCAGCCTCCGCGTGCAGGTCGGCCACAGCAATGGTCAGGCCGTCTTCGGCCAGCTTGCGGGCGCTGGACAGCCCCAGCCCGCCCGCGGCGCCGGTGACGAGTGCGATGCGCATGAAATGTCTCCTGGAGTTCAGCGGTCCGGATGGGCGTCCACCCAGCACTGCACCAGCGCCTCGCTGATGTAGGCGCTGGAGGTCTGGCCGCCGTCCACCGCCAGCACCTGGCCGGTGACGAAGCCGGCGTCGTCGCTGCACAGGAACGCGGCAGCGCCGGCAATCTCTTCGGGCATGCCGGGCCGGCCCATCGGCGTGGTGCCGACGATCGTGGCCTGAAAGCGTGCCGTGTTCAGTCGGCCTGCGGTCTGCGGCGTCGCGATGATGCCCGGCGCGATGGCGTTGACACGGATGCCCTTGTCGGCGTAGTCGGCGGCCAGGTTGCGGGTCAGGCCGATCACGCCGGCCTTGGCCATCGAATACACGGCCTGCCGCCGATACCCCACCAGCCCGAGCGTGGACGCGATGTTCAACACCACGCCCCTGGATTGGATCAGCGCCGGCAAGGCGGCGCGGGTGATCATGAAGGTCGCCTTCTGGTTGATGTCGGCGTACTTCTGGTAGTCGGCGTCCGTGGTTTCGTGGAACGGCGGGCAGTTGCCCAGCCCGGCGTTGTTGACCAGCACGCGAATGCCGTCGAAGTGGCGCAAGCACTCGTCGACGATCGCTTGCGGCGCGCCGTCGGCGGTCACGTCGGCGACGAAGGTGCGCAGCGTTTCCGAACGCGGCAGCGCGGCCAGGCCCTCGTCGTTGATGTCGATCGCCAGCACATGGGCGCCCTCCTCGTGCAGCCGCAGCGCGATGGCGCGACCGATGCCCGAGGCGGCGGCGGTGACGATGGCCGGACGGCCGGCAAAGCGCTTCATGCCACTTCCCAGACGTCGTACACGGGCCCGTTGGGCTCGCGGGTGCCGGTGCCGATGGCGATCTTGTCGTTCAGCCATTTGAGGCCGGGAGCGGCCGTTTCGAACTGCACCGCAACGCGGAAGTAATCGGCGCCGCGCGGGATGGGCTCGCGGTTGACGATCTTGTTCATGATCTCCGGCGTCGGCCCATTGCGGCGGCCGCTGTAGGTCATGTAGATCAGTTCGCCGGCACTGGTTTCGAGCACCAGGCGCACGTCCAGGTGCAGGCCGCCGTCGGGCCGCTCCAGTACCACGTCGGCGCCGCCCGGCAGCACCCGGCCGCGCAGGCGCTCGCCTTCGAAGTGGCCGCCGCTGACGCACATCACGCGGCGCGTGTAGCCGTGCGGCACGGCACCCACCAGCTGAGGCGGCGCATCGACATCGGCCTTGATGGTGAACAGCGGGCGCAGTTCGATCGGGGTCACTTGATAACCTCCGTGCTGCGCACTGCGGTGCTATTCGCCTTGGGAGCGGCTCGGCGTCTCATGCCGGCTCTTTTTTTGCGTAGCGCTTGCGCACATCCTTGATGAGCTCGAGCAGCGCCTCCGGCACGTCGCGCCCTTCGGCCTTGGCCTTTTCCTTGCAGTCTTCCCACAGTTTCAGGTCGGCGTAGCCCTTCTCGGTGTGGCGGTTCCACTCCTTGTCCAGCGGGGTGGTGATCTCCAGCCGGATGCCGGCGGGGTCATGGAAGTAGATCGACAAGATCAGGCCCTTGTGGTCGGTCGGCCCGATCACGTCGACGCCTTGCGACTTGAGCCACTCGTACCACCTCAGCACCTCGGCGCGATCCTTCGCCTCCAACGCGATGTGGTTGAAGATGTCGTAGGCAGGATGGCTGGACTTGGAGGGCGGCGGCACGCCGGGGGCCTCGAAGAAGGCCAGCGTGGAGCCGTCGCCCATGCGGAAGAAGATGTGGAAGTAGGGGATGGCGTCGCCGGTGGACGGCACGCTGTCGTCCAGCACCGTGCTGGCCAGCTCCATCCCCATGATGCGGGTGTAGAAATCCGTGGTGGCTGCGGCGTCCGGCGTCACCCAGGCCGCGTGGTTCAGCATCATCGGCGTGAGGCCGGGGTTGGGGGTCAGTGCGACCTTGGGCTTGGCGCCGGAATGGGAAGCAGTGGCTTGCATGGGAGTGATCTCCGGTTAGGTTCGGTTCTTACAGTTGTGGATCGGCGATGCGCACGGCGATGCCGTCGAGCGCGTCGGTCATGACGATCTGGCAGGACAGCCGGCTGCCCGCTTCGCGCGGCGCGGCGGTGTAATCCAGCATCTGGTGCTCGGTATCGACCGGCGGCGGCAACAGCGCGGTGAATGCGTCGTCCACGATCACGTGGCAGGTGGCGCAGCTCATCACGCCGCCGCAATCGCCGACGATGCCGTTCAAGTCGTTGGCCGTGGCGGCCAGCATCAGGCTCTGACCGTTGGCGACCTCGACTTCGTCGCGTTCGCCGTTGGGATGGATGTAGATGACGCGGGGCATGGTCGTGACTTTCGTTGAGGCGCGCGCCGCCGTCAGTCCCCTCGCCGGGGACGTTGGCCGCGGGTGCGCAGGCGGCGCAGGCCGTCGCGCACCAGGCCGACGAAGCCCTGCGGCATCAGGAACATGCACAGGATCAGGAAGCCGGCAAAGATGGCCGAGGGCGCGGATTTCGAGATCTGGTCGGCGACGTTGGGGATGAACTGGATGAAGGCGGCACCCACCAGCGCGCCCGAGATCGTGCCGAGGCCGCCGACGACGGCGCCAACCAGGAAGAAAACCGAGACGAACATGCCGAAGCTGTCCGGCGCGACGAAGGCCGTCGCGATCGCGCCCAGCGAGCCGGCCACGCCGGTGTAGAGCGCACTGATGCCGAAGGTCATGGCCTTGACGTAGGGCACGTTGATGCCCATGGCGGAGGCGGCGATCGGCTGCTCGCGGATCGCGATGGTGGCCCGGCCCAGCCGGCCGCGCAGCATGTTCCAGGCGCATACGAACAGGAAGGCGGCAATCGCCAGCACCACCAGGTAGAGCCACTGGTCGGCCGACAGCTCAAGCCCGAAGGGTGCTTCCGGCTTCAGCAGGGTGATGCCCTGCACGCCGCCGGTCCAGGGCTCCAGGGCCTTGTGTTTGAGCAACTGCGGCGTGGCCAGCGCGAGCGCGAAGGTGGCGAGCGCCAGGTAGTGGCCCTTGAGCCGCAACGCCGGCCAGCCGAACAGGAAGCCGAAGGCGAAGCAGACGACGGCCGACACCGGCAGCGTGGCCCACCAGGCGAAGCCGCCGTGCTCCATCAGCACCGCCGTCACATAGGCGCCCAGCGCGTACAGCGCGCCGTGGCCGAGCGACAGCTGGCCGTTGTAGCCCACCAGCATGTTCAGCCCCAGCACCGCGATCGCCGTGATCAACGTCATGGTCGCGAGGAAGATGCGGTAGTCGGACAGCACGAAAGGCACGGCCAGGGCGGCGAGCACCAGGGCGCCGAGAGCGACCGGGCGCCACGACCATCGCGCGGCAGTGGCGGGCGGTGCGGCCGAGCGGGAGGGCTGGCTGGAGGAAACGGGCAGTGTCGACATGCTCACACCCGCGCGACGAGCTTGCGGCCGAAGATGCCGGACGGCCGGATCAGCAGCACGCCGACGATCAGCACCAGGGCCAGCGAGAGCTTGAGCTCGGTGCCGACCACGTAGGTGCCCGCCAGGTTCTCGATCACGCCGACGATCAGGCCGCCGGCCACCGCGCCCCAGGGGTTGTCGATGCCGCCCAGCAGCGCCGCAGCGAAGGCGTAGATCAGCACGCCCCCCATCATGTTGGGCTCGAGGAAGACCACCGGCGCCACCATCAGCCCCGCGACTGCGCCGATGAGGGCCGACAGTCCCCAGCCGAGCGAGAGCATCAGCGATACCGGGATGCCGGCCAGGCGCGAGGACACCGGATTTTCTGCCGAGGCGCGCATCGCAAGGCCCACCTTGGTGAAGCGAAGGAAAGCGTAGAGGATCCCCATGACCAGGAGAACCACGACGACGGTCCCCAGCTCGTGGCCGGAGATCAGCGTCGTGCCGCCCGGGACCTTGTCCGGGAACGGGCTGGGGAAGGGTTCCAGCTGGTGACCGAAGATCCAGCCGGCCAGCGAGTTGATGCCGACGAACAAGCCGATGAAAACCACGATCACCGACAGCTCCGGCACGTCGCCCAGCGGCCGCAGCACAAGGCGTTCGATGGCGAAGCCGGCCACGAAGCCGAAGGCCAGCGTGGCGAGCGCGGCGGCCCAGTAAGGCAGACCCCACTTGAGCAGCAGGAAGGCGATGAAGGTGGAGAACATCGCCATCTCGCCCTGTGCGAAATTGATGTGATGGGTGGACTGGTAGATCATCACCAGCGCCAGCCCCAGGCAGGCGTAGATGCCGCCCATGGCGATGCCCGAGGCGAGCTGTTGCAGCAGGCTGTACATGGGTGCGTCCTTGCTAGTTAGAAACCGAGGTAGGAGCGGCGGATCTGCTCGTTGTCGCGCAGCTCCTTGGCAGTGCCGGACATCACGGTGCTTCCGGTTTCCAGCAGCCAGGCGTGGTCGGCCAGATCGAGCGCGCGCGCAACGTTCTGCTCCACCAGCAGGATGCTCACGCCCTCCTGCTTGTTGATGACGCGCATGATGTCGAAGATCTCTCGGATGATCAGCGGCGCCAGGCCGAACGAGGGCTCGTCCATCAGCAGCAGTTTGGGCCGCTGCATCAGCGCCCGGCTGATGGCCAACATCTGCTGCTCGCCGCCGGAAAGCGTGCCGGCTTGCTGCTGGCGGCGCTCGCGCAGGCGGGGGAAGTAGCCGAACATGCGTTCCATGCCCTCTTCCACCTCCTGCTTGCTGCGGCGCAGGTACGCGCCGACGCGCAGGTTCTCCTCCACCGTCATGTTGACCAGCGTGCCGCGGCCGTCGGGCACGTGGGCGATGCCGAGCGCGGCGATCTTCTCGGTGGTGTAGCCATCGATGCGCTGGCCGGCAAAGCGGATCTCGCCGGTGCGCCGCACCAGGCCGCTGAGCGCGCGCAGTGTGCTGGTCTTGCCCGCGCCGTTGGCGCCGAGGATGGTGGTAATGCCGCCTTCGGCCACCTCGAAGCTGATGTCCTTGAGTACGCGGGTGGGGCCGTAGAAGGCCTCGATGTTCTTCGCTTCCAGCAGGGTGGCCATCAGGCGGTCTCCGTTCCGAGATAGGCGCGCACCACCTCCGGGTCCGCCTGCACTTGCGCCGGCGGGCCGTCGGCGATCTTGCGGCCGAAGTTCATCGCCACCACCTGGTCGGAGACGCGCATCACCAGGTTGAGGTGATGCTCCACCAGCAGCACGGTGACCTGGAAGCGATCGCGCACGTCCGAGATCAGTTGGCGCAGTCCGTCGACTTCCTCGTGGTTCAAACCGGCGGCCGGCTCATCCAGCAGCAGCAGCTTCGGATCGGCCACCAGCGCACGCGCCATCTCGACACGCTTGCGAGTACCGAAGGACAGGTATTTGACCGGCGTCTCGGCCATGTCATCGAGGTGTAGCAGGGCCAGCAGGCGGTCGGTGCATTCGCGCACCTCGGCCTCCTCGCGCCGCACCGCAGACAGGCGGAACGCGTTGGCCAGGTAGCCGGTCCCCGTGCGGCAGTGGCGGCCGACCATCACGTTCTCGCGCACAGTCATCGCCGGGAACAGCGCCACGTTCTGGAAGGTCCGGCCGATGCCGGCGGCGGCGATCTCATGCTGCGGTTTCGCCAGCAGGTCGGCGCCGTCGAAGGTGATGGTGCCGGTCGCGGGCGTGTACAGACGGCTCAGGCAGTTGAAGAGCGTCGTCTTGCCGGCGCCGTTGGGACCGATCACGCCACAGATCTCGCCGCGGCGCACGTCGAACGAAATGCCGTCGAGCGCGACGATGCCGCCGAAGCGGACTGAAAGGTCGCTCACCCGCAGCAGGGCATTGGAGGTGGAAGACATGGGAGGAGTATTCGTGCCCGCAGCAAGTGCGTCTGTCCCCTGCCGGTGGTACTGCCCTGCGTGTACCTTGCCATGGGGACAGACGCCCGCGAAAGCCGCTGTCACATTCGGCGCACTCTCCCGAAAAGGCATTCCCATGATCGAAACTGACGTCGTGGTCATCGGCAGCGGCGCCGCCGGCCTCACGGCCGCCATCACCGCACGCGAGCTTGGCCTCGAAGCGCTGGTGGTGGAAAAGACCGAGCTGTTCGGCGGCACTACTGCCTATTCGGGCGGTGCGCCCTGGATCCCCTGCAACCACGTGATGAAGCAGATCGGCCTGGACGACAGCCGCGCCGCGGCCGAAACCTACCTGCGTGCCGTGCTGGGCGAGGCCTTCGACGAAGACCTGGTCAGCAGCTATCTGGACAACGCCGCTCCGATGCTGGAGTTCATGGAGCGCCATTCGGACGTGCGCTTCAAGCCCTTCCCCCTGCCCGATTACGAAAGCGATCTGCCCGGCGCCGCACGCTGCCGCTCCCTGCTGACGCCGGAGTTCGACGGCCGCCTGCTCGGCGATCGACTGGCGGACCTGAGGATGCCGCTGCCGCAGCTGATGCTGTTCGGCAGCATGCAAGTCGAAGGCGCCGACATCCATCCCATGCGCCATGCGTTGAAGACCTGGGCCGGCTTCAGGCACACCGCCAAGGTGATGCGCCGCTTCGTCATCGACAAGGTGCGCCACGGCCGCGGCACCCGGCTGGTGAACGGCAATGCGCTGGCGGCGCGGCTGTTCTACTCGGCGATCCGCGCGGGCGTCACGCTGTGGAAAAACACCCCCGCGCTGGAGTTGATCGTCGAAGAAGGCGCCGTGCGCGGCGTTGTGGTGCAGCGCGATTTCCACCGCATCGCCATCAAAGCGCGCCGAGGCGTCCTGCTGGCAACCGGCGGCTATGGCGCCAACGAGAAGATGCGCGCCACGTACATCCCGTTCGCCGAGCACCATCACTCTCTGCAGCCGGAAGGCAATGTCGGCGACGGCATCCATCTGGGCCTTTCAGCGGGTGCGGTGCACGACCCCGCGCATGCGGGCGACTGCATCTGGACGCCGGTGTCGCTGCTGCGCAAAGCGGACGGCAGCGTCGTCAAGTACCCGCACATCTTCATCGACCGCGCGATGCCAGGCTGTATCGCGGTGGACCCGCAAGGCCGTCGCTTCGTCAACGAGGGCACGTCCTACCAGACCTTCGTGCGCACCATGCACGAGCGCGGCTTGACCAAGGTGCACCTGATCGCCGACCGCGAATTCGTCCGCAGCTACGGCCTTGGCCTGGCGCGCCCGCAACCCTTCAACCCGCAGCCCTTCGTCGATGCCGGCTACCTGGTGGAGGCGGCGACGCTGGCGGAGCTGGCGCACAAGATCGCCGTCGACGCTGTCCAGCTCGAAGCGACGGTGCAGCGCTTCAACGAAGCGGCGCGGCGCGGCGAAGACCCGGAGTTCGGCAAGGGCGTGGACGCCCATTCCAGATTCCGCGGCGACCAGACGCATCAGCCGAACCCCGCCGTCGCCCCCGTGGGCATCGGTCCGTACTATGCGGTCGCGCTCTATCCGGGCGACCTGAGCACGGTGGGCGGACTCGACACCAACGGACGCGCCCAGGTGCTGAACGCGCAGGGGCAGCCCATCCCCGGCCTCTACGCCGCCGGCCTGGACATGAACTCGATGATGCGCGGCCGCTACCCCGGCGGCGGAAGCAGCATCGGCCCTGCCATGACCTTCGGCTACATCGCGGCGCGCCACATGGCCAAGGGTCGCACCCGGGCCGAACAGAAACAACTTGCGGAGGTGGCGTGATGGACTACGGATTGCAGGGCCGCGTCATCTTCATCACCGGCGGCGGCAGTGGCATCGGCCGCGCGATCGGCATCGAGGCCGCGCGCGGCGGCGCGAAGGTGGCGGTGGTCGATGCGGTGGTGGAACGGGCCGAACAGGTTGCCATCGAGCTGCGCGACCTCGGAGTCAAGGCGGTGGCCGAGACGCTGGACGTGCGCGATCCCGCAGCGTGCGAGGCGACCGTCGCCCGTGTCGAACAGACGCTCGGCCCGATCGACGGCATGGTGGCCTGCGCCGGCATCTCGCCGCCCTCGGCCGCCCATCTGATGCCGGACGAGATCTGGACCCGCTGCCTGGACGTCAACCTCACTGGCATGTTCCGCTCGGTGCAGCCGGTGGGCAGGCGCATGGTGGAACGCAAGCACGGCGCGATCGTGACCATCGCCTCGATCGACGGCCTGGGCGGCCATGCGGGACGCGCGCACTACAGCGCCTCCAAGCATGGCGTGATCGGCCTGACCCGCGCGCTGGCCATCGAATGGGGCCGCTTCGGCGTGCGCGTCAACGCGGTGGCTCCCGGCGTGGTCGACACGCCGCTGTTGAAGGCCAACATCCCCCCAGACCACCTGCAGCACGCGATGGTGGACCGCAACCCGCTAGGCCGCCTGTGCCGGCCGCAGGAGCAGGCGGGCCCCACCCTCTTCCTGCTATCGGACGCTGCCAGCTACGTCACCGGCTCGGTCATGACCGTCGACGGCGGCAGCTCCGCCGGCTTCTTCACGCGCTGGAATGGCGCCGACCTGGGATCGCGCGCGCTGATGGAAGCCGGCGCCTACGGCCAACCCGAATAACTCTCTCGAAGGAACCACCATGAAAAACCTGTTCGACCTGCGCGGCGAGCGCATCCTGATCACCGGCGCCGGCGGCGCCATCGGTGGCGCCACGGCACGCGTGTGCGCCGCACTGGGCGCCGAGCTGTTCATCGCCGACCTGAAGGCGCCCACCGAGCTGGCCAGCGAGCTGAAGGCCCGCGCCGCCGCGCTGGACAACACGAAGCGCGAGGACGTCAACGCGCTGGTCGAGGATATCGGCCAGATCGACGCGCTGATCGACACCAGTGGCTATTACGTCAAGGGCGACTGGCTGGACGGCGGCGACGAGTGGGAACAGCTCTTCGAGCGCACCATGGCCATCAACGTCAAAGGCCCGCTCAACCTGGTGCGCGCCGTGCTGCCCGCGATGATGAAGCGCGGCAGCGGCCGCATTGTGCTCACCAGTTCGATGGCCGCGCGCAATGCCGGCTCGACGCTCGCGGTGGAGCCCGCCTACGCAGCATCCAAGGGCGGCTTGTCGGCGCTGGTGCGCTACTTCGCGCGCCAGGCCGCGGCTTCCGGCGTGGTTGTCAACGGCGTCGCCCCGGGACCGATCCTCACGCCGCTGCTGGTCTCGGCCAACCAGCCCTTCACCGTGGACCAGTACCCGATGAAGCGCCTGGGCCAGCCGGACGAGATCGGCTGGCCGGCCGCCTTCCTGGCTTCGCGCGGCGCCAGCTTCACCACGGGCGCCGTCCTGGACGTCAACGGCGGCATGTGCTTCTCCTGACGCGGGCGTGAAGATGCAGCAGCTCGACGCCCTCTGGAACCCGATCGGCATTGGCCACGTGCAGGCCCGCAACCGGATCTACCTGCCGGCGCACCAGGTGAGCCTGCCGCCGGCGGAATACGGCGCCTACCTGGCCGAGCGCGCGCGCGGCGGCGTGGGGTTGATCGTCACGCACGGCTTCCACGTGCACCCGGCCAGCGCCCGCGCCGGCGTCTCGCCCTGGGAGCCGGCCTGGGCCGATGCGGTCCACAAGTTCGTGACGCCGAGCAAGCAGCAAGGCGTGCCGGTGTTCGTGCAGATCACGCACATGGGCGCGAGCGGCACCCGGCGCACCGACGACATCGGCTTGTGGGGCGCGGTCATGGCGCCTTCGCAGATCCCTTCACCGGTGCATCGGGCTAGCCCCAAGCCGATGGAGGAAGAGGACATCCGCGAGGTGATCGAAGGATTCACAGCCACCTGCGCCAATGTCAAGGCAGGTGGCGGCGATGGCGTGGAGATCCATGGTTCGCACGGCTACCTGCTGAGCAACTTCCTGTCGCCCTACTGGAATCGGCGCAACGACGCCTGGGGCGGCGACACCGAGCGGCGCACGCGGCTTGCGCTGGAGATCGGGAAGGCGGTGCGCCGGCGTTGCGGCAGTGATTTCGTGGTCGGCATCAAGCTGAGCCTCGACGAGTACCTGGGCGACGTCGGGACCACGCCTCATGAAACCATTCGCGTGCTCCAGTTGCTGGAGCAGGCGCGGCTGTTCGATTACGTGTGCCTGTCGCACACCGACTACCACCAGAACCACAAGCTGGTGCCGCCGCAGTCCAGTGGAGAGACGGCGCCGCTCGCCGCCAATGCAGCGCGTGTGCGCGAGGCGCTCGGCGGCCGCATCCCGCTGTTGATCCAGGGTTCGGTGCGCGATCTCGAGAAGGCGGCCGAAATCGTGCAGTGCGGACAGTCGGACATGGTCGGCCTCGTGCGTGCGCACATTGCCGATCCCGAGATGGTGAAGAAGGCACGGGAAGGCCGCCTCGATGAAACTCGCCGCTGCGTCGGTGCCAATCAGGGCTGCTGGCGCAGGCTCGGGCAGAACGTGAGCTGCACGGTGAATCCGGCGGCGGGGCGCGAGCTGCAGTTCGGCGTGGCGGTGGCGAGGCCCGCCGCCTCGGCGAAGAAGGTGCTGGTGATCGGCGGTGGTCCCGGCGGGCTCAAGTTCGCCGACACCGCGGCGCAGCGCGGGCACCAGGTCACGCTGTGGGAGCGCAGCAGCCAGCTCGGGGGCCAGATCCGCAAGGCCGGCCTGCTTCCGGACTACGCCTCGTGGAACTTCCTGGTCGACGACCTGGAGGCCTCGGTGCGCCGGCGACGTGTCGAAGTTGTCCTGAACAAGGAAGCCACGGCTGATTCGGTGGCAGCGTTGGCCGCCGACGAAGTGATCGTGGCAACGGGCGCCAGCTGGCAGACCAGCGGCTTCTCGATGTTCCGCACTGACCGCGATGCAATCCCGGGGGCGGAGTTGCCGCACGTGGTCGACGCGCTCAGCGCACTCGACAGCCTGTCGGTTTGCGGCCGGCGCGTCCTGATAGTCGACGACAACGGCGACTACCTGCCGCTGGGGCTGGCACGGCTCCTGGCAGCCGCGGACCGCGAGGTGACCGTCGTCACTGCCGATGGCATGCTCGGCCGCAAGCTCGAAGCCACGCTGGACTGGCCGTGGCTCATGCCGCGGGTGGTGCAAGCCGGCGTCGCGCTGCGCACCTCCACATCGGTCGAGCGCATCGAGGCCGGCAAGGCGATCCTGCGCAGCACGCTGGGTGGCCCGGCCGAGACGCTGGCCGCCGACACCGTCGTGTTGTCCATGCTGCGCACCAGCGATGACTCGCTCTATCACCAGCTGAAGGCGCGTGGCCTGCCGGTGCGCCGCATCGGCGACTGCGTGGCGCCGCGCGAAGTGGACGACGCGGTGCTGGAGGGCTTTCGCGAGGCGCAGGCGATTGCATGAAATTCCGTGCGGCCCGCCCGTTATATGGGCGGCGCATCAGTCCGCGCGCGCTGCCGCCAGCAGCTGGTCGCCGAACAGCGTAGACCACTCCTGCGGCGTGAGCTTGGCGCGCGCCTGCAAGTACTTGGCGCGGTCGCCGTCGAAGATGGCCGTGCGGGCTGCGGCGATGGCAGGCCGCTGTTCGATGCGTGCGATCCACTGCGCCAGCGCCGGAAAATCGTCCGGGTCTACGAGCCGCCGAACATGTCGTGCCGCACCAGGCGATACCGCAGGCCCAGCTCCTCCAGCGCGATGCCGATCTTCAGGTTGTTGCCCCTCGGAACGTAGTGGAGGTCGATCATGGGGAGCCTTCGGCGTGTGGAATCGGGATAGGGGCCGGACAACAAAGACCGGACCCCTCCCACACCACCCGGCATGCGGGTCCGCACCGGGCGGTTCGAGAAGTTGAGGTCAGCATAGGCGGGGAACTCCAAGACGGTCGAAGTGTGCGATGGTGAGGATCCGGTTCAGCCCGAGGGCGCTGTTGTGCCACCAGCGGCGAGCGTTCCCAGCGATCGGGGTTGCCACATCGCGGCTGACGCCCAAGGCGCGCAGTTCACGGTAAATGGTCGGGCCCCGACGCCAGAACTTCAGCTGGATGGCACGCAGGCGATGGCGCGTCCATGCGTCCAGTCGACGCCAGACCTTGGGCGTTTGCGCCAGCCGGAAGTACGCCTTCCAACCCGGCAGGAACGCCTGCAGGTCTTGCGCGATCTGGCTCATGCTGCGCCCCGTCTGACGCCGGGTCATCTGGCGGATGCGCTGCTTGTAGCGTTGCACCACCTCCCCGGCCACAGCCAGTTTCACCTGCTGTTGCGGCGCAGCCCACAGGCAGTAGCCCAGGAACTTGCGCCCCCATACTTCCGCCACCGCTGTCTTGGTCTCATTGACCTTCAGCCGCAGCTTGGCATAGCAGGCCCGCAGCCCCTCCAGCACCCGTTGCCCGGCACGTTCGCTCTTGACGTAGACGTTGCAGTCGTCCGCGTAGCGCACGAACTTGTGCCCCCTGCGTTCGAGTTCGCGGTCCACCTCGTCGAGCAGCACGTTGGCCAGCAGCGGCGACAGCGGCCCGCCTTGCGGCGTACCTTCCACTCGCATCTGCATGACCCCGTTCGCCATGATGCCGGCGTTCAGGTAGTGGCGGATCAACCGCAGCACCGCCTTGTCGGCGATTCGCCTCGCCAACCGATCCATCAGGATGTCGTGATTCACGCGGTCAAAGAATTTCTCCAAGTCCACGTCCACCACCACACGCCTGCCTTGCTCCACGTACTGCTTGGCCGCTTGAACCGCCTGATGCGCGCTGCGCCCCGGCCTGAAGCCATAGCTGTGCTCGCTGAAGGTCGGATCGATGAGCGGCTGCAGCACCTGCAACAGGGCCTGTTGGATCAGCCTGTCCACCACGGTGGGTATCCCCAGCTCCCGTGTCCCGCCGCCCGGCTTGGCGTATGCCCACTCGGCGCACCGGACTGGGCCGGTAGGTGCCGTCGAGCAAGTTGCGCCGGATGTCGGGCCATTGGGTCCTCAGGTCTTCCCCCGTTTGCTGCACCGTGCGTCCATCGACGCCGGCGCTCCCCTTGTTGGCTTTGACGCGTTTCCACGCCGCGGCCATGTTGTGCTGTGCCAGTGCCTGCCCCAGCAGGTCCTCTGGCCCCCAGTGCGCTTGGCCATGCCGCGACCCCCGTGCTTCATCACGCCCACGCTCGCACGCGGCTTCACCCCGCCCTCGCGTCGGTCGCTCCGCTTGCGCGGACTTCTGATGCCTTGCACTTGCGCTCGTCATGCCTCCTCACTGTCCTTCTCGTTCGGCCCTTCGCCGGATCACCCGACTACTACGGCCTCTGCTGACTTCTCGCTCCGGGCAAGCCCGTCGCCCTTTCAGGCACGAGGCGAGATCTCCCCAGGTAAGAACGCACTCCTTCATCACACAACCGCCAGATTTACGCCGCCTGAGCCTTGATCACGAGAGCTTCGCGGATTCATGCCCGCTCGCCCCGCTCGACAGCGCCTCCTATCTGGTTCTTGTTCATCGGCTCATGATTTACGCTCCACGCTTCCTTCCCACAATCGGTCACCCTCTTGCAGTTGCGCTTCGCTTCGTTCGTCGTGATCAACTTACGGCGGGACTTGCACCCGCAGGAGTGCGCCCATGCTGGGCGCACATGACAAAGAGGCCGCTGACGCGGCCTCTTGACTGGAGCGTGGATCAGCGATCGATCGTGATCAGTTCCGTCATCGGCTTCCACGACTTGCCGTCGAACTTGGCGAGGCGCGCCTGGCGGATCGGGTAGTAGTCGTCCTGGCGGAAGTTGATCTTCATGCCAGGCAGCAGCATGCCCAGCTCCACGTCCTTCAGGCCCTGGATCTGCTTCAGCAGGTTCTCGCGCGTCAGGTTGTCGCCGCAGCGCTCCAGTGCCAGCGCCGTCAGTTGCGCCCCCATGTAGGTGTAGACCGAGGTGGTGTCGCCCGGATCGTCGTTGGGCAGGTACTTCTTGAAGAAAGCCAGGTAGTCCTGCATTGCCTTGTCGTCGGACCAGGTCGGGTCCGAAGGCGTCTTGAACCAGTAGCTGGACACCAGGCCCACCGAGTTGTCCAGACCGGCCGGCGTCAGCACGCCAGTGATCGAGCTGGACACATAGGGCACGATGTAGAACGGCTTCCAGCCGATGGCGGCGACCTTCTTGATCGCCTGCGCCTGCGCCTTGTTGGAGGTGAACACCACCAGCGTGTCTGCGCCCGAGGCCTGCAGCTGCAGGATCTGCGAGTCCACGGTGGGGTCGCTCATCTCCTGGCTGACCTCCTTGACGATGTTGCTTTGCTTGGCGCCAAGCGCCTTGCGGAACCCGCGGATGTACGACTTGCCCACATCGTCGTTCTGGTACAGCACGCCGATCTTCGCGTCGGGCCTGGCCTCGACCATGTACTTGCCATATATCGATCCCTCGATGTCGTAGGCAAAGGAGAACGGCACCGTCCAGGGCGTGGCCTTGGAATCGTGCAGGCCGGGACTGGACGCGTAGAACAGCAGCTGCGGCACCCGCTTCGAGTTCAGGTACTTCTGCACGGAAGTCTGTGCCGCGGTGCCCATGGAGTTCACCATGGCCATCACCTGGTCGGACTCGACCAGCTTGCGCGTCACTTCCACCGTCTTCGGCGGGCTGTAGGCATCATCCACCGACAGCAGGTTGATCTTGCGCCCGTTGATGCCGCCCTTCGTCTCGTTGAGCATCTTGAAGTAGGCCACCGACATGCGGCCCACCATCGAATAGGCGGAACCGGGGCCGCTGTAGGCGACCGTCTGGCCCAGCTTGATCTCGGTGTCGCTGGCGCCGGGACCATAGTTCTTCTGGGCCTGCGCCGGCACGGCGACCGCAAGGGTCGTGCCGGCCAGCAGGGCAAGGAGGGAAGCGCGCATGTTGTCTCCTGGAGTCGTGGGATCGGGATTTGGTGGCGCAAGTAAATCAAGGAGCAGGAAAGACGTCTGTCCCCGTCGCGAGTGACAAGGATGTCGCATTCGCTGGAATGCCAACAAGGTCGTCCCCGGAAAAGGGGACAGACGCTCGAACGACCACACCCTAAATTCTCCGCATCCCCAAGCAAGGAACCTGTGCATGACTACCGCCGCCGAAGCCAACGCCCTTCGTGAAGCGCCCGTGCTGGACATCGATCCCTATTCGATCGAGGTGCTGCGCGATCCCTACCCGTTCCATGAGGCGCTGCGCGAGGCTGGGCCGGTGGCCTTCATCAAGCCACACGGCGTCTATGCCGTGGGCCGCCATGCCGAAGCCAAGACAGTGTTGTCCGACCACGCGCGTTTCACCAATGCCGGTGGCATTGGCATTCAGGACATCCGCAAACCGGGCGACTTCCGCATCCCCAGCCGGCTGCTGGAGGCCGATCCGCCGGACCACACCAAGATCCGCACGGTGGTGACGCGGCTGCTGTCGCCACTGGTGATCCGCAAGTGGAAGGAAGGCTTCGATCGCAAGGCCGAGGCGCTCGTGGAACAGTTGCTGGAGCAGCGCGAGTTCGACGGGGTGGAAGATTGCGCCGAGCGCTTCATCCTCGAAGCCTTCCCGGCGGCCGTCGGCGTGCGTCTGCCACGCACCGAGACGCTGGCCATCGGTGAGATGCGCTTCAACCAGAGCGGCCCCCGGAATGCGTTGTACGAGCGCGCGATCGAGGCCGCCCAGCCCTACCTGGCGTGGTTCGAGGAAAGCGTGTCGCGCCAGGGCGTGATGCCCGACTCGATTGCCGAACTGTTGTTCCGCGCAGAGGACGCCGGCGAACTCGACGAGGGCATCGCCTCCAACGTGGTGCGCAGCTTCGTGGGCGGTGGCACCGATTCGACCATCGCCGGCATCGGCTTCACGCTGCACCAGCTGGCGAAGAACCCGGCGCAGTGGCAGCGCGTGCGCAGCGAGCCGGCCAAGGTGAAGGCCGCCTTCGAGGAAGGCATCCGCCACGAGACCCCGTTCCAGGTGACCTACCGCACCACGCGCGGTGCAACCGAGCTGTCGGGCGTGCGGCTGGATGCCGACACCAAGATCGGCGTGTTCATGGGCGCCGCCAATCGCGACCCGCGACAGTTCGCCGAAGCGGACCGCTTCGACGTGGACCGTCCTGCCCTCGCCGGCAATCACGTGGCCTTGGGCAGCGGCATCCACGCCTGCATCGGCCAGATGCTGGCCCGCCAGGAGTCGGAGGCGCTGATCGGCGCCCTCGCCCGCCGCGTTGTCAGCATGGAGCTGACGGCGCCCGCCACCTACCGTGCGATCAACCAGATGCGCACCCTCGACAAGCTGCCGATGCGCATCGTTCCGGCATGAGACGCCGGGCCGCTCCCAAGTCGAATAGCACCGCAGCGCATAGCGCGGAGGTTACCGAATGAGCCCCACGGGGCCGCTGGCCGGCCTGAAAGTCCTCGAGATGGGCCAGCTGATCGCCGGCCCCTTCGCCGCCAAGACACTGGCCGATTTCGGCGCTGACGTGATCAAGATCGAGCCTCCGGGTACGGGCGACCCGCTGCGCAAGTGGCGGCTGCTCAAGGACGGCACCTCGGTCTGGTGGCAGGTTCAATCGCGCAACAAGCGCTCCGTCGCGCTGGACCTGAAGGACCGCGAGGCGCAGGCCATTGTGCGCAGGCTGGCTGCCGAATCGGACGTGCTGATCGAGAACTTCCGCCCCGGCGCCATGGAGGGCTGGGGCCTGGGGCCCGAGGCGCTGCTGGAAATCAACCCGCGCCTGGTGATGCTGCGCGTGAGCGGCTATGGCCAGACCGGCCCATACCGCGACCGACCCGGCTTCGGCGTCGTTGCGGAAGCCATGGGCGGCTTGCGCCACCTTACCGCAGAGCCGGGCCGGGTGCCGGTACGCGTCGGCATCTCGCTGGGCGACACGCTGGCTGCGCTGCATGGCGTGATCGGCATCCTGATGGCGCTGCAGGAGCGGCAGCATTCGGGCCGAGGCCAGGTGATCGACGTCGCACTTTACGAGGCGGTGTTCAACTGCATGGAAAGCCTGCTGCCCGAATACAGCGCGTTCGCCGCCGTGCGCGGCGCAGCGAGCAGCGCCCTGCCCGGCATCGCGCCTAGCAACGCCTACCTCTGCCGCGATGGTGGCTACGCGCTGATCGCCGGCAACGGCGACAGCATCTTCCGCCGGCTGATGGCCGTCATCGATCGGGCGGACCTGGCTGCCGATCCGCAACTGGCCGACAACGCCGGCCGCTTTGCGCGCGTGGCCGAACTCGACGCTGCGATCGGCGCCTGGACCGCGCAGCGCAGCGTGGCCGAGGTGCTGGCCACGCTCGACCAAGCCTCGGTTCCTGCCGGCAAGATCTACACCGTGGCCGATATCGCGGCCGATCCTCACTACCAGGCGCGCGGAATGCTGCAGCCCATCACCACCGACGACGGCGCATCACTGCTGGTTCCCGGCGTCGTGCCCAAGCTCTCGCGCACGCCGGGGGGGCACCAGCGCAACGCACCCGGCATCGGCCAGGATACCGACGCGGTGCTGGCGGAGATCGGCTTGACGCGCGAGCAGATCGCCGAGCTCAAGCGACGCGGTGTGGTGGCTTCGACCGGCAACGCAACTTGATTACAAGGAAGAAATGCACGCAGCCTTCTACACGCGGCAAGGTCCTGCCGCCGAAGTGATTCGTGTCGGAGACCAGCCAAAGCCCGCGCCAGGCCCCGGCGAGGTGCTCGTGCGGCTGCACACGTCCGGTGTCAATCCCTCGGACTGGAAGACGCGTCGTGGCGGCGGAAACCGCCAGTTGTTCGCACCGTTGATCATCCCGCACAGCGACGGTGCTGGCGTTGTCGAAGCCGTAGGTGAAGGCGTGCCGGCTGCGCGCATCGGGGAACGCGTGTGGACCTGGAATGCCCAATGGCAGCGAGCCTTCGGGACGGCGGCGGAGTACATCGCGCTGCCCTCCGCGCAAGCGGTGCCGCTACCGGCGCACCTGGGCTTCGCGGAGGGCGCATGCCTCGGCATTCCAGCCTTTACCGCCATGCAGGCCGTGCGGCTGGCGCAGTGTGCGGCCGGGATGCGCGCGCTGATCCCTGGCGGAGCTGGTTCCGTCGGCCACTATGCGATCCAGCTGGCCAAGCTCCGCGGCGCCGAGGTCATCACCACCGTCAGCTCCGCGCGGAAGGCGGAGCACGCGGCGAATGCCGGCGCCGACCACGTCATCAACTACCGCGAAGACGATGTCGGCGAGCGCGTGCAGGCGATCACCGGAGGCGCGGGCGTCGATGTCGTGCTCGAGGTCGATCTCACCAACAACGCAACGGCCTATCCGCGGATCCTGCGGCCGGGCGCCCGCGTCGTCGTCTACGGCACCTCGGGGTTGGAGGCGCTCCTGCCCAGCGTCGCCCTCATGCAGAAGAGCATAGGCCTGCAGTTCTTCATGATCTACGACATCCCGGCACACGACCGACAGGAATGCGTGATGGAGCTTGGGCGGCTGCTCGAGGAAAACCGACTGCGGCACACCATTGGGCAGGTTCTGCCGCTAGAGCGAACCGCGCAAGCCCATGAATTGCTGGAACAGGGCGACGTGATCGGCAACGTCGTCCTGGCCATCACCTGAGTCTTGCCGATCGCTTCTCGATTACCAAGGTGCACTCATTGACCGTCGACCTACCTCGCCTACGAAGCACAGTCGACGCGCCGGCAATGGGGGCCCTTCATCGTGTCGAAGCCGACGAAGAGCATGCTGGCACCCTCCGCGATCGCGACCCGTCCCCGGTCGGGCGTTACCGCGAAAGCGACGATAGGAAAGCCCCGGGCAAGGATCCGGCGACGTACGTGTTCCATCGCTTCTTGAACTTGCGGATGCGAAGGCTGTCCGACGAAGCCCATGTTTGCGGGGAGGTCCAGGGGTGCCGCGATTACGCCGTCGAGGCCCTCGACCGCGAGGATGTCGTCGATGTTCTCGATGGCCCGCGGGTGCTCGCCCTTCGGCGGGTATCTCGATGCGGCCACCGCTTGCTCACCCCTCAAGACTCCCCATGCATCGCCCCTCCTCCGACATGTTCAGGCCTACGGGATGTAGTGTTCGCCTGACCATGTCCGATGACACGGCGGACTTTTTCATCAAGGCCCCGGACAACAACGTCTTGGACGTTTGCTCTATCCAAGAAGGTCATGCTGGTGGAACCCGACATCAACTTTGCGCCGCCAGCATCAAGACCAAGCACTCCGAGGGACGTTACGATGAGGTGCCGATCCGAAGGGGCCCTGCGTGCATGCGCGGACGGTATTTCTTTTCTTCGAGGCCCTTCGCCGGCGCCTTCTGGCTTTAGAGTCCGGCGTCCTGAGGTCTCCCACGAGTGACGTATGGAAGTCGATTTCGGTACTCTTTCCGCCCACCAGCGCTACAAGCTGATGTCGAGTCTCATCGTGCCGCGGCCCATCGCGCTCGTGACGACGGTCAATGCTCAGGGCCTCGTGAACGCAGCGCCTTTCAGCCTGTTCAACATGATCGGCGAGGAGCCGCCGCTCATCCTCATCAGCGTCAGCAAAGGCCCGGATGGCTCTCTCAAGGACACGGCCGCGAATACCCTTGCCAACGGGGAGTTCGTCGTCCATATCGCCGATGAGGCGATGGCCAAGGGAATGCACGACTGCGGGGCGCCGATGCCATCGCACGTCAGCGAAGTGGAGGCCATCGGATTCGAGGTGATCGACTCGAATGCGGTCCGTCCACCCCGGATCGTTGCAGCGCCTGTCGCCTTTGAATGCTTCCTCCACGAAACCATGGAAACCGAGAGCAGGCACATCTTTATCGGACGCGTCGTCTGGCTGCATGCTCGGGAGGGGCTGATCGACATGAAAAATCACCACGTCCGCCTGGACCAATACCTTCCAGTCGGCCGCTTCGGCTCCACGCTATACGTGCGGACACGCGACCGCTTCGATCTCGAAGGTCAGCTGTGACTCCTTGCGGACCGAACGTTCCGCGTCCGCATGTCCAGGCGTGTCTCAACGCGCCCGGATATGCCGATGCTCCAGGCGGCTCAGCCAACGCACCAGCGGCCACAGGAGCGCCAGGTACATCAGCGCCGCCAGCACGATCGGGGAAGGGTTGTACACCAGCGACTGCGCATCGCGTGCCACGCGCAGCAGCTCGGGGATCGCGACCACGCTGGCGATGGTGGTGAGCTTCACCACTTCGATGCTGTTGCCCACCAGGTCCGGCAGCACGTTGCGCGTGGCCTGCGGAATGACAACGTGCCGCAGCGCCTGCATGCGCGTAAGCCCGGTGGAGCGCGCAGCCTCCGCCTGGCCGCCCGGCACGCTCTCGATGCCGGCGCGGAACACCTCGGCGTAGTAGCTGGAGTTGTTGAGCATGAAGCCGATCGCCACCGCCATCAGCTTGGGCAGGTCGATGCCCAGGAAGGGCACGCCGTAGTAGATGAAGATCAGCAGCACCAGCGGCGGAAAGGCGCGGAAGAAATCGACGTACGCCGCCAGCAGAAAGCGCACCCAGCGGCGGCGCGTCTGCGTTGCGGCCACGGCGATGACGAGACCCGAGGCCGCGCCGATAGGGATCACCAGCAGCGACAGCCACACCGTGGTCCACAGCCCGCGCAGCAGGAAGCCGAAGACATCGCGATATACCGCGAGGTTGAAGAAGTTCTGGAGGATGGCGTCCATGCTTGTTCAACGCTTCCAGCGCCAGCGCGTTTCGAGCCAGCGCGCGCCGAGCACCACCGGCAAAAAGATGATCAGGTAGGCGGCGGCGCCCAGCGTCAGCGGTGTCGGATTGCCTGCATTGCTGCTTGCGGATTGGGCGTTGTTCAGCACTTCATTCAGTGCCACCACGGAGCCGAGCGCCGTGTTCTTGGTGATGGAGATCACGCGGTTGGTGAGCGCGGGCACCGCGATGCGCAATGCCTGCGGCAGCAGCACGAAGCGGATGGTCCGCCACCACGACATGCCCGTGGAACGCGCCGCTTCCGACTGGCCGCGCGGCAGCGCCAGAAGACCACCCCAGATGCTTTCCTCCGCATAGGCCGCGAGCACCAGCGACAGCGCGATCCATGTGGCGGTGAACGACGACATGGACAGCTCGATGTACGGAAAGGCGAAGAACAGCACGATGATCACCACCAGCGGCGGCAGCGCGCGCAGGATGTCGGCGAAGGCCACGATGGGCAGCGTCAGCCACGGCCGGTGCAGCGTGCGCAGCACGGCGAGCAGCAGGCCCAGCACGAGGCCGGTCGCGACAACGCAGAGGCCGAGCACCACCGTCACACCCATGCCCTTGACGATGTCGGGCAGGTAGCGCGCCGCGACGTCAGCGTTGAAAAAGGTGAAGACCAGCCGGTCGAACCACTCCATGGCGGCTCAGCCCGGCGCGTGGTGCCGCGACAAGAAGGCGCGCGTGCGCTCGTGCGCCGGGCGCTCGAAGACCTGCGCGGCCGGACCTTCTTCCACCACCACGCCGGCGTCCATGAAGACCACGCGGTCGGCCGCGGCGCGCGCGAAGGCCATCTCGTGCGTGACCACCAGCATCGACATGCCGGCCTCGCGCAGATCGCGCATCACGGTCAGCACGCTGCCGACGAGCTCGGGGTCGAGCGCGCTGGTGGGTTCGTCGAAAAGCATCACGCCCGGTTCGAGCGCGATCGCGCGCGCGATGCCCACGCGTTGCTGCTGGCCGCCCGACAGCTCGGCGGGCAGCGAGGCCGCCTTGTCGGCGAGGCCCACGCGCTCCAGCGCCGAGCGCGCGCGGCGCCGCGCTTCGTCCTTCGAATGCCCCTGCACCCGCCGCAGCGCGAGCATCACGTTGCCCAGCGCATCCAGGTGCGGATAAAGATTGAACTGCTGGAACACCATGCCGATGCGCTGGCGCACGCGGTTCAGATCGACGTCCGCGCGGGTGATGTCCACGCCTTCTACGACGATCTGCCCCGCGCTCGGCTCTTCGAGCCGGTTGCAGCAGCGCAGCATGGTGCTCTTGCCCGAGCCTGAGGGGCCGATGACGCAGACCAGCTCGCCCTGGCGCACCCGCAGGTCGATGCCACGCAACACCGGCGTGTCGCCGTAGGCCTTGTGCAGACCGACGATTTCGAGGATCGGTGCGCTCACGGGCCGGTCTTCCTCCGCATCACGCGCACTTGAGCGTGACCGGGGTCGCGTCGTAGCCGTCGAGGCCCGGCACGCCGTGGCCCGGCGCGATCTTGACGGCGGTGGTGCCGGCGTCGGGCTTGGCGCCGAACCACTTTTCGGCGAGGCGCGCGACGGTACCGTCCTGCTTCATACATTTGAGCGCCATCGATGCGGCATCGCGCCCGGCCTTGTCGTCGGCACGGAAAGCCAGCGCCCAGACCAGGCCGGTCTTCACGGTGTAGCTGGTCTGCACGGCCGGGTTCTGCTTGGCGGCCCAGCCGGCCACGGTGTTGCCCGCGAGGTTGGCGAAAGCGCGGCCGGACTGCACGGCCTGCACCGCATCTGCGTTGGTGCCGTACACGTCGAAGCTGAAGCCGTACTTCTGCGCGTTGTCCTTGGCCCAGTTCTCGTAGGCCGAGCCCTTGTTGACGGCGATGGTCTTGCCCTTGAGCTCCTCCAGCGCGGCGATGGGCGCCGTGCCCTTCTTGATGACGAAGGTGTAGTCGGTATCCAGGTAACCTTCAGTGAAGAGCATGGCCTTGGCCCGTTCGGGCGTGACGGTAACGGGCGCGAGGATGAAGTCGTACTTCTTCGCGTTCAGTCCGGGCACGAGGCCGGAGAACTCGGTGCCTTCGATCTCGAGCTTGCGGCCTTCGCGCTTCGCCAGCTCCTCGCCGAGCTCGATGTTGAAGCCCTGCAGGCCGCCGCCGAGCTTGACCATCGCGTGCGGCGCGAAGGTCGCGTCCACGCCGGTCTTGAGCGGCGCGCCTGTTTGCGCCGTGGCGGAAAACACGGCGGCGCCGGCAAGCGCTGCCCCCAGCATGCGGATCGCGACAACGCGGTTCAGTTCGCTCATGGTGGCTACTCCTGGAGAGATGAAGTTGAAGTGGAAAGGGGTGGCCCGCCCAGCGGCTCGCCGGCGCCGGTGCGCTCGACGATCAGCCCGTAGTGCTCGGGCCGCCGGTGCTTGGCGAAATTGAAGACGTGCTCGCGGAAGTTGTCGCTCAGCGCGAGGTCGGCGTTGACGACGAGCACCTCGTCTTCCTCGCCCTGCGCTTGCGCGACGATCTCCCCGCTGGGCGCGACGATGGCGGAGCCGCCGATCATGTGGAAGCCGTCTTCGGCCCCGCACTTGGCCGAAGCCGCGACCCACATCGCGTTCTGGTAGGCCGCGGCCTGCAGCGACAGCAGGTGGCTGGACATGCGCAGGTGCGGCGGCTCGCTCCAGTGGATGTTCCAGCTCGGCGTGTTGTAGCCCAGCACGGCGAGCTCGGCGCTTTGCAGGCCCATCACGCGGAAGGTCTCGGGCCAGCGCCGGTCGTTGCAGATGCACATGCCGATCCGCGTGCCGAGCGTCTTCCAGACCTTGAAGCCCTCATTGCCAACCTCGAAGTACTTCTTCTCCAGGTGCTGGAACGGCGCCTCGGGCTTGTGGTCCGAATGGCCGGGCAGATGGATCTTGCGGTAGCGGCCGACGATGTTCGCCTGGTCGTCCACCAGTACGGCGGTGTTGAAGCGCCGGCCGTCCTCCGTGAGCTCAGCGTAGCCCAGATAGAAGCCGATGCGCAGCTCGCGCGCGAGGTCGAAGAGCGGCTGCGTCTCGGCGCTCGGCATGGAGGGCTCGAAGAAACGCTCGGTGACCTCCGCGTCGGGTAGCCAGTAGCGCGGAAAGAAGGTGGTGAGCGCAAGCTCGGGAAACACCACCATGCGCGCGCCGCGGCTGTGCGCCTCGCGCATCATGGCGACAAGGCGGGCGACGACGCAAGCGCGGCTGTCCGCGAGATGAACCGGCCCGAGCTGGGCGACGGCGAGGCCGAAGTGACGCGATGTCGAACTCATTCAGGGTCTTTCTGCATGCCTTTGAGGCGCTTGAAAAATGGGCTGGGGGTGCCATCGGCGGCTCGGCGCGCGTGCGCGGCCAGCGGCTCGGGCGTGCCGCGCGGAAGGTACTGGCCCGATCCGCGTTCGGCGTGCATCCGGCCGTCCTCGACGATCACGCGGCCACGGCTCACGACCACCTCCGGCCAGCCGCGCACGGTGCGGCCTTCATAGGGCGTGTAGCCCACGTTGTCGTGCAGCATCGCGGTGCTCACCTGCACCTCGCGCCCGGGGTTCCACAGCGCGATGTCGGCGTCGGCGCCGACCGCGATGGTTCCCTTGCGCGGCAGCAGACCGTAGAGGCGAGCGTGGTTGGTGGCGGTGAGCGCGACGAATTCCTCGATCGTGATGCGGCCGCCCATCACCCCCTCTGAGAACAGCAGCGGCATGCGCAGCTCGATGCCGGGCACGCCGTTGGCCATGTCCTTGAAGGTGGTCGCATCGCCATGCGGCAGCTTGCCGCTCTGGTCGTAACGGTAGGGCGCGTGGTCGGACGAATACACGGACAGCGTGCCGTCCTTGAAGCCGTCCCACACTGCCTGCTGCGAAGCCGCGTCGCGCGGCGGCGGCGAGCAGCAGAACTTGGCGCCCTCGAGCCCGGGCTTGTCGAGGTCGTCGGCCGTGAGAAAGAGGTACTGCGGGCAGCTCTCCGCATGCACGCTGGCGCCCAGCGCGCGTGCGTCGCGCAGCACCTGCACCGTTTCGGCGCCGGCCACGTGCACGATCAGCGCGGGCACGTCGATGAGCCGCGACAGCGCGATCGCGCGCTGCGTGGCCTCGGTCTCGGCCAGCGGGTCGTGCGCCACGCGGTGGTACCTGGGCGCGACACGGCCGGCATCGAGAAGGCGGCGCGCGATCCAGCGGATCATGTCGTGGTTCTCGGCATGGATCATCACCAGCGCGCCCTCCTCGCCCGCGAGCTCCAGCACGTCCAGCAGCTGGTAGTCGTCGAGCTTCAGGCGGTCGTAGGTCATGTAGACCTTGAGCGATGTGATGCCGTCGCGGATGGCCTGCGGCAGGTCCTGCTTCAGCGCCCGATCGTCGGGGTTCGCGAGGATCAGGTGAAAGCCGTAGTCGATGACGGCCTTCTCGCGCGCGAGTGCCGCGTAGTCGGCCAAGACCTTCGGAATCGCCATGCCGCGGTGCTGCGCCGCGAAGGGAATGATGGTGGTGGTGCCGCCGAACGCGGCCGACACGGTGGCCGAGTGGAAGTCGTCCGCGCACATCACGCCCATGCCCGAGAGCTGTTCGACGTGGCAGTGGCTGTCGATGCCGCCGGGAAGCACCCAGCGGCCGGTCGCGTCGATGTCGCGCAGTCCCGCCGGCAGACCGGGCGCGATGGCGGCGATGACGCCGCCGCGCACGCCGATGTCGGCGGTGAAGGTCTCGGTGGCGGTGGAGATGCGGCCGCCCCGCACGGTGAGGTCGAAGGGCGCGGCGGGATCAGCGACGGACGTGTTCATCGTCGTCACCTACTATGCGATCGCCTGCGCGCCGGTCGCTTGGAGCGACAGGCCGACGCGCGCCACGACGGCTTCGATCTCGGCCTCGGTCAGAGCATCGATGCGCATGCCGGGCGAACGAATGGCTGCCGAGCCGATCGCCCCGCGCCGCATGTAGATGTGTTTGCGCAGCGCCAGCCCGACCTTGGGCTGGAACTCGTAGCGGATGAGCGGGCAGTACCTGTCGAACACGGCCGCCGCGCCCACCACGTCGCCGGCCGCGTAGAGCGCGTGGATGCGCACGAGGATTTCGGGGAACGCAAAGCCGGTCATGGTGCCGATGGCGCCGCGCTGCAGCTCTTCGAGAAAGTACACGCCGCCGAGGCCGCCGAAGATGCGCATGGCGTCGCCGGCCAGTTCGCGGATGCGCGTGATCTTCGGCCCCACGGGCGGCTCTTCCATCTTGATGATGTTCACGCCGCCTTCTTTCGCGAGGCGTGCCACCAGCTCGGGCCTGATCTCGGTACCGAAGGAATCGGGGAAGTCGTGGATGGCGACGGCGATGCCGACCGACTGCGCGACCGTGCGGTAGTAGTCGAAGAGCACCGCGTCCGACGCGTTGTCCAGCGGCGCGACGAACACGGCCGCCCCGCCCAGCGCCTCGGCCTCGGCCGCCTGCTCCACCGCGCCCGCGATGCCGAGCGCGCGCACGCCGACCCACACCGGCAGGCGCCCTGCCGACGCCTTGATGAAGGCGCCGATCACGTCGCTGCGTTCCTGCCTCGAGAGCTTGTGCGCTTCACCGAGGAAGCCCAGCACGGCGAGACCCGCGACGCCGGCATCGACCTGGAATTCGACCAGCGTGGCAATACTTTCGAGATCGATCTCGCCGTTGGCGAGGAAGGGCGTCGGGCAGATGGAGTAGACGCCGGTGGCGCTCATGGCGCCGCTTGGAGAGAGTGTCTTTGTCATTCGAATGTCGACCGGATCAGGGAATGCGTTTCAGTGGGTGTGCTGGCACGCGCCGTAGCGATGCACGTGAAAGGGCTCCGCCGCCAGGCCGGGGCAGAAGCTGCCGACCACCGGCTCCAGTTCGCAGTAGAGCGCGTGGTTCGAGTGGTTCAGGCGCTCGAGCCGCTCGACGGCGTTCTCCGCGTCGCGCGCGAGCTTGTGCATGTCGACATGCAGCAGCTTGCGTTGCGCCACGACCATGCGCCCGCCCACCATCACCGAGTCGACCGCACCGCCGTCCTCGGCATGCACCAGCGAGTTGGTGATGTTGATGAGCGGGATCATGTTGATGTTGCGGCTGTCGAGGAACACCACATCCGCCTTGTAGCCGGGCGCGATGCGGCCCAGCGTGTCGCCGAAGCCCAGCGCCCGCGCGCTGCCCACCGTGGCGGCGTGCAACACCTCGCCGGTGGTGATCCAGTTCTGCCAGTCCGGTCCTTGCACCTTCGACACCATCGAAGCGAGGCGCATGGCTTCGAACATGTTCTGGTTGTCCGAGCAGTTGGAGCCGTCGGTGCCGATGCCCACGTTCACTCCGCTCGACAGCATCCTGCGCATGTTCGCAAGGCCGCTGCCCAGGCGCATGTTGCTGCCCGGGTTGTGCGCGACCGAGGCACCCCTGTCGCCGAGCAGTTTCATGTCGTCGTCGTCCAGCCATACGCCGTGGGCCACGGTGAAGCCGGGACCGACGAGGCCCAGCTTGTCCATGTGCGCCGTGAGCGTGGTGCCGTAGGTGCGCATGCCGGCGATGGCCTGGACCTTCGATTCGGACACGTGCGAATGCATCGGCAGACCGTGTTCGTAGGCGAGGTTGCGGCAGCCGATCAGGAACTCGTCGGTGCAGTGGTGCGGAATGGTCGGCGCGATGGCGAGCCGGACCTGGCCGGTGTCGCCCTGCCAGTGCTTCACCGTGTCGGCCATGGCTTTCAGGATCGAATCGGTGGGCGCCATGCGCATGCGCTCCACTTCCTTGCGCAGCTTGGGCGGAAGCGCATCGAGCAGCCCCGGAATCGCCTCGAAGAAGCTCAGGTCCGCCACCATCGGCGCGAGCACGGCGCGCATGCCCGCCTGCGTGTAGGCTGCGGCGGCGGCCTGCATGCCCTCCACGGTCGGGCTCGGAAACTCGAAGGTCAAGTCGTAGCAGGCGGTGCAGCCCTTCAGCAGCATCTCCGATGCGCCGATGAGCGTGGCGAGGTGCTTGTCCTCGGTGGAGCGGTTGCCGCTGATCCACGGGCCGGCGGTGAGCAGCAGCTCCAGCGTCCAGCGGTCGCCCATGCCGCGCGCGAGATTGCCGTGGCCGTGCGTGTGGGCGTTGATGAGCCCGGGGTGCAGCAGCATGCCGTCGGCGTCGATCTCCTGCGTGCCTTCGGGCACCTCCATGCCGGGCGCGCCGAGTTCGTGGATGGTGTCGACCTTGATGAGGATGTCGACCGTGCGGGGCATCGGCACGCCGGGCTCGACCAGCCGGCCGCCGCGGATCACGGTCCAGTCCGGCGTCGTACGGGCAGTTTCGTTGGGCATGGGGAGGGGTCCTGGGAAAATGAATTGACGTTGGCGGCTCAGTGCACTTCGCGCTGGTTGCCGGCGGCGCTCCACGGGAAGAGCCAGCGCTCCAGCACCACGATGAGCTGGAACAGAACGATGCCCATCACGGAAAGCAGGATCACGGCGCCGAAGGCGAGCGGCACCTTGAAGAAGGCGGTGGAAGTGACGATCAGGTAGCCCAGCCCCTGGTCCGCGTTGACGAACTCCGCCACCACCGCGCCCACCACGCAGAGCGTGATCGCGACCTTGAAGCCGCTGAAGATGAAAGGCACCGCATAGGGCAGCCGGATGCGCACGAGTTCCTGCCGCCAGGTGGCCTTGCAGGCGCGGCCCAGCTCCAGCAACTCGGGCGGCACGGCGAGCAGGCCGGTGGAGATGGAGATCACCAGTGGAAAGAAGGCCACCAGAAAAGTCACGACGACGCGCGGCAGCTCGTTGGCGCCGAGGATGACCACGAGCAGCGGCGCCAGCGCGACCTTGGGCACGGACTGGGTGAGCACGAGCAAGGGATAGATGGCATTGCCGACCGCCGGCGAAGAGGTGATGGCGAGCGCCATCGGCAGGCTGATCGCCACCGAGACCACGAAGCCCAGCAGCACGGTGCGCAGAGTCGCGAGGCCGTGCATGCCGAGATTGCCGGCCACGCTCCAAGATTCGCTGGCGATGCTGCTCGGCGCCGGCAGCAGGAACTCCGGCACCCTGAAGGCGCGCACCAGCACCTCCCACAGCACCACGGTCACGAAGAGCGCGAGCGCGGGGATGCCGAGTTCGCGCACGAGCGCCGACGGGTGGCGGCGTGCGGTCTTCTCAGACATCCTGCGTTGCCTCGTTGCGCTTGAAGATCTGCCGGCGGATGCGCTCCGAGGCTTCGGTGAATGCGGGCAGCGCCGACATGCCGAAGGCTCTCGGACGCGGCAGCGTGATGTCGATGACGTCGGCGATGCGACCGGGTCGCGCCGACATCACGACCACGCGGTCGGCGAGCAGCACTGCTTCGGAGATGGAATGCGTGACGAACACCACCGTCTTCGGCCGTGCGGCCCAGATGCGCAGCAGCTCCAGCGTCATCTCTTCGCGCGTGAGGGCGTCGAGCGCGCCGAAGGGCTCGTCCATCAGCAGCAGGTCGGGGTCGTTGAGAAGCGCCCGGCAAATGGCGACGCGCTGCTGCATGCCGCCGGAGAGTTCGCGCGGCGAGCGGCCTTCGAAGCCTTGCAGGCCGGCAACCTTGATGAGATCGTGCGCCGCGGCCGTCTGCGCCTCGGTGACGGAACGGCCGGTGACGCGGATGGGGAACAGGATGTTGTCGAGCACGTCGGCCCACGGCAGCAGCGTGGCGGCCTGGAACACGATGCCGGTACGCTCGCGCGGCTCGCTCAGCGCTTCGCCGCCGACGTAGACGCGGCCGGCGGATGGCTTGATGAGGCCGGCCATGATGCGCAGCAGCGTCGATTTGCCACAGCCCGAGGGGCCGACGAGTGCGATGAATTCGTTCTGGCGGATGTCCAGCGAGACGGCGTCCAGGGCGATCGTCCGCTCGCCGTCGCGCGAGTCGAAGTAGCGCGATACCGCGTCGACGTGCACCGCGGCATTCATCAGGGCGTCGCTCACTTCGCGGACAGGAAACGGGTGTCGACGGCTTGCGCCGGGTTCCACTTCGGGTCGAGGTCCTGCGATTCGGCGACGACGTGCCAGGTTTCCTTCAGGCGTTCGGGCATGACCTGACCGAAACCGTGCTGTTTCTGATAGTCGTTGAAGACGAATTCGAGCGTGGCCTTGAGGCTGTTGAGGCAGTCGTCGAGGTCGACCTCGGGCACGCGCTGGACGTGCATCTTGCAGGCCTCGACCTGGTTGTCGCGCGCCCATTCGAAGGAGCGGCGCGCGGCGCGCAGGAATTTCCTGACCGTCTCGGGCCGCTCCTGGAGCATCTTGTCGGACGTGATGAGCGAGGCCGAATAGATGGCGAAGCCGCTCTTGACGAAGGGCAGCACCACGATTTCTCCGCCGGCTTTGCGCGCGGCCTTGTTCTGGTAGTAGTGGTGGATCGAATAGAAGGGTGCGGCGTCGATGTTCCTGGCGAAGAGCTGTGGGCCCATGGCACCGCCGTCCATGTTGACCCAGACGATCTTGCTGGCGTCGGTGCCGGATTTGGCCGCGACCTTGGGGAAGTAGAGCTTGTGGCTGTTGCCGGGCGTGATGCCGATCTTCTTGCCTTCGAGTCCCTTGAAGTCCTTGATGCCGGAGCTCTTCAGGACAAAGAGCGAGTGCGGCGAGTAGGTGTAGACGGCCGCGATGGTTTTGACGGGCATGTTGGCTCGGGCGCGGGCGGTGAGCACGGCACCCATGTCGGAGACGCCGAAGTCGGCGGCGCCGGCACCGACCTTCGCCGCGGTATCGCCGCTGCCGTAGCCGCGGGTGATGGTGACGTCGAGGCCCTCTTCCGCCCAGATGCCCTTGACCAGCGCGCCGTAGTAGGCGGCGTGCTCGCCCGAGGCGAGCCAGTCGGTCTGGAAGCGCACTTTCTCCTGCGCCATGGCGCCCCCGGAAAGCAATGCGGTGGAAGCGAGAACGGCAAGAGCGATGATCTGTTTCACGGGTCCGATCCTTTGGGATGCAACGCGAGGCGTCGGACGCAATGGTGTGGCGCGCGGCGGCGCTTGTCGTATGCTGATTTGTGGTGCGTCCTTAACAGGACGTTATGGTGCGGTTCGGAGCGCCTGTCTCAGGCGGCGTGACGCAGCAGCTCGGAAGCTGCGTCATTCGCCGGCACATCCGCATCCGGCGAGGCAAAGCCCTGCTGCGCCAGCAACGCACGCAAGGTACTGATAAAAGTCTGCGCCGGCTGCGACAAAGGCTCGTAGCACGGGTACACCAGGTTCGCGACCAGCGAAGGCGCACCCGCCAACGGCCGAACGACGAAGTGATTCGCGGGCCAACTGCGCACCGAGAATTCGTCCACGATGGCGATCCCCGCCCCCATCTCGACCAGCGCGCAGGCGTTCTGCGGCGAGCCGACTTCGATCGCCGCCTTCAACGGCTCGTCCGCCGCCTCGTACATGCCGGCGATGCGCATGCCCAGCGGCGTATCGCGCCCATAGCTCACCAGCGCAAACGGTCGCAGGTCCACGAGCTTCAGCGTCGAGCGGCGGGCCAACGGATGGTTGTACGGGCAGATGCAGACCATCGTGCCACGCGCGATCGGCGTCACCTGCAGGTTCGGATGGTCCATCGGAAGGATGACCACGCCGAGATCCGCCTGTCGGTTGAGCAGCCGGTCCTTCAGATGCGTATAGCTCAGGAACTGGAAGGTCACCCGCACATCCGCGTTGCTCTGCCTGAAGCGCGCGATGACCTGCGGAATCAGCGTCTGGCCGATGCTCGGGCTCGATACCACGTGCAGCAGACCCTGTCGCCCATCGGCCAGGTCGTGCGCCAGCTCGCTCACGCGCTGCACGCCGAGGTACACGTTCTCCACCTCGCGAATCAATTGCTTGGCCTCCGGTGTCGCATAGAGCCGGCCCTTGATGCGCTCGAACAACCCGAAGCCGAGGCGACTCTCGGTATAGGACAGCAGGCGGCTCACCGCGGGCTGCGACACGTGCAGCAGACGGGATGCGCCGCTGATGGAACCCGTCGTCATCACCGCCCGGAACACTTCGATCTGACGCAGGTTCATGGACATGGAGACTTCCTTGCACTGGATTGAGGGCCCTTAACCTCGCGTTAAGGGAGGCCAACAAAACAGCAAGGAACGTGCCGTTCACGCGCGGCAGGCCGCACCTAGACTTTGAGCGACCACCACTCTGGAGGACCGCGATGCGATCCACCGTCTTCGTCATCAACCCGAACTCGACCGAGGCCGTGACCGCGGGCATCGACGCCGCCATGGCGCCATTGCGCATGGCCGGCGGCCCCGACATCCGCTGCCTCACGCTCGCCGAAGGCCCGCCAGGCATCCAGACGCAGCGCGACGTGGAATCGGTCATCCCGCCGCTCGCGCACCTCGCGCAGTCGCTCGAAGAAGAAGCCGGCGCCTTCGTCATCGCCTGCTTCAGCGACCCGGGCCTTCATCTGGTGCGCGAAACGGTGCGCCGCCCGGTCCTGGGCATCAGCGAATGCGGCGTACTGACAGCCCTGACGCTGGGTCAGACCTTCGGCGTGATCGCCATCCTGCAAGGCTCCATTCCACGCCACCTGCGCACCTGGGGCGCGATGGGCGTGCTGGACCGCTTCGTCGGCGAGATGGCGATCGACATACCGGTGACCGAACTGATCGACGCCGAGCGCACGCTGGCGCGCATGATCGAAGTGGGACGGCGCCTCCGCGACGAGCGCCAGGCGCAGGTGATCGTGATGGGCTGCGCCGGCATGGCCGCATACCGGGCGCCGCTGCAACGCGCTCTGGGCATTCCGGTCGTCGAGCCGAGCCAGGCGGCGGCGGTCATGGCGCTGGGACGCGTGCGGCTCGACTGGGAAATGGCGGCCGGAAGCGCCGCATGAGCGAGGCCTCCATGAACGACTCCGACGCGCGGGTGTGCTCGGTGGTCCTGCAAGCCGCGTCGAGCACCGGCATGTCCACCGCGTAGGCGATGCGCAGGTAGTTGGCGAGGTCGAGGTCGATTTCGAGCCGCCGGCCCTCGGGCGTGGAACGGCCCAGCAGTTCCTTGCAGTTCGCGAAGACGTAGAACGCGCCTTCAGGTGTGCCGCTCGCGAGGCTGTCGATGCGTGCGACGGTCTGCAGCACGCGGCCGCGGCGTTCGGCGAGCATCGCCAGCCAATCGTCGATGAAGCCGGCTCCCCCGTCGAGTGCCGCCACGGCGGCGGCCTGCGAGATCGAGCAGGCGTTCGAGGTGCTTTGCGACTGCAGCACCTGCAGGGCGTCGGCCAGCCAGCGCGGCCCCGCCGCGTAGCCGATGCGCCAGCCCGTCATCCAATGATGGAGCAGCACGAGCTCGACTGCGCGCTGATCGTCAAGCCCGCTTACCCGCTCGAGGGCTTGCTGCGCTGGCGCTCTCTGCGGCAGGAGCCCTTCGTGCTGATCGTGCCGCCAGGCGAGGCGTCGAGCGACGTGACATGGCTGCTTTCGAACTACCCCTTCATCCGCTACGAACGCCGTTCGCACGGCGGCAGCCTCGTCGAACGTTTCCTGCAACGCAAGAAGTACGCACCGAAGGAGTCGGTGGAGACCGATTCGATCGAAGCGATCGGCCTGCTGGTGGCGCGCGGCCTTGGCATCTCGGTTCTTCCACGCACACCTGCGCTCTCGGTCATCGGTTCGCGGGTGCGTGAGATCAACCTGGGGGCCGACACCTTCTATCGCGAGATCGGATTGATCGAACGCATCGACAATCCGCGCGCGCCACTCAACGGCGACTTCTGGGACGCGCTTGTGGCGGGCGGCACATGAGATCGAGCAGGTCGTCTCACTCGTGGGAGGGGCCGGACTCGTCGGTCAGGCGTACCACGCGCCCGCTGCGCACGCCGAGCGATTGGCCGCCGCGCCACACAGGCCGCCCATTGACGATGACGGCATCGATGCCCTCCGCGCGCAGCGTAGGGGCCTCCCAGGTCGCCCGGTCGGCGATCCGGCCGGCATCGAATACGGTGATGTCGGCAAAGGCGCCTTCGCGCAGCACGCCGCGGCCGGGCAGGCGGAAATGCCGGGCAGTCAGTCCCGTCATCTGGTGCACCGCCTGTTCGAGCGAGAACAAGCCGACGTCGCGGCAGTAGTGGCCCAGCACGCGCGCAAACGTGCCCCACAGGCGCGGATGCGGTGCCGTGTCGTGGGGCATGCCATCGGAGCCGATCATGGTCTGGGGAAAGGCGAGCACGCGCTGCACGTCAGCCTCGTCCATCAGGAAGTAGATGGCGCCGGCCGGCTGCAGCAGGTCGACCGCGTCTTCCATCGACACACCGAGGCGCCGCGCGATCGCGTCGAGGTCCATGCCCGAGAACTCGGGGTGCGACTGGGACTGGGTAACGATGATGCGGCTCGACACCGGAATGCGGTCCTTGCGCAGGATGGTGGAGCCCGCGCAGTAGGGATAGCAGTCGAGCGCGATGGACTGGTGCGCCATGGCCTGGCGCACATGGGCCAGCGTCTGTACCGAACGGCCATGGTTGCGCGGGCCGATGAGCTTGTGGTGCGACACCACCACCGGTGCATGCGCTGCACGGCCGATCGCGAAGGCCTCGTCCAACGCGGCGAAGACATGGTCGCCCTCGTCGCGGATGTGGCTCGCGTACACGCCGCCGTAGGGGCCGATCACTTCGGCCACCTGCGCCATCTCTTCGGTCGTGGCCGGCATGGCCGTGGGATAGGCCGCGCCGGTGGACAGCCCGATGGCGCCGCTGGCCATGGCCTCGCCTAGCAGCGCCCGCATGCGTGCGATCTCTTCCGGTGTGGCGGCCCGGTCGAGACGTTCCATCGTCGCCGCGCGCAAGGTGGTGTGGCCCACCAGGCAGGCTGCGTTCACCGCCGCAGGCGCAGCCTCCAGGCGCGCGAGGTAGGCCGCGAAGGTGGCATCGCCGAACAGGGCAGGGTCGTGGCCCAGCAGGTTCAGCGGCGGCGGTACGGTGGTTCCGGCCGGCGCGCCCCAGGGCGCGAGGCTGATGCCGCAGTTGCCGGTGACGACCGTCGTCACGCCCTGGCTCAGCTTGGCTGGCATGTCCGGGTCGAGCATGAGGTAGCGGTCGTCGTGCGTGTGCGAGTCGATGAAACCCGGCGCCACGATACGGCCGGTGGCGTCGATCTCGACCGCGCCACACAGTCCCGCCAGGTCGCCGACGGCAGCGACGTGCGCGCCGCGGATGCCGACATCGGCCTGGCGCCGGGCGCTGCCCGTGCCGTCGATCAGCGTGCCGTGGCGCACCACGAGGTCGAATTCGGCCATGTGCGCCCGCCTCAGTCGATCTTGGCGCCCGAGTGCTTGACCACATCGGCCCAGACAGGACGTTCCTTTTTGGCGAGGTCGAACAGGTCCTGACGCGGGCCGGTGTGGATCTCGTAGGCCTGGGCGGCCAGCTGCTGCTTCACCGCAGGCGAATTCAATGCCTTGTTGAAAGCGGCGTTGAGGGCGTCGAGGATCTTCGGATCGACGCCAGCCGGTGCGACATAGCCGGTCCAGGCGACGGCCTGGTATTTCTTCAAGCCGGTTTCGGCGATGGTGGGCAGCTCGGGCAGGCGGCTGTCGCGCGTGGCGCCGGTCACCGCCAGCGGCGTGATCTTGCCGCCCTTGAGGTGGGGAGCGATGGAGGTGATGTTCTCGAACACCAGGTCCACCTCGCCACGCATCAGCGCCAGATCGGCTTCCAGTCCGCCCTTGTACGGAATGTGCACGATGGACACGCCAGCCATGGACTTGAACATCTCGGCGCTCAGGTGGCCGGTGGTGCCGTTGCCGCCGGAGGCCACGGTGAGCTTGCCGGGCTGCTTTTTGGCCATCTCGATGAGGCCGGCCACATCCTTCACGCCGAGGTCGCTGCGCACGGCCAGCACGTTCTGGACGAATCCGGTCAGTGCCACCGGGGCGAGTTGCGTGTCGGCGTCGTAGGGCAGCTTCTTGTAGAGCGACTGATTGATCGCCAGCGTCGCCACGTTGGCATAGGCGATGGTGTAGCCGTCCGCAGGGGCGGCGATGGTGGCTTGCGTGCCGATGATGCCGGAGGCGCCGACACGGTTCATCACCACCACCGACTGGCCGAGGTCGCGACCCACCGCATCGGCGAGCAGCCGCGAGACGATGTCGGGCGTTGTGCCGGCGTTGAAGGGCACGATCAAGGTGATTGGCTTGTCGGGATACGCGGCCTGCGCGTAGCCGCACAGGGCCAGCGCGGCCAGCGGCGCAGCCAGCACCTTGAGGAGCCAGCGGCGGCAGGAAAGAGAACGAGCGTTGAAGAACGACATGGTCAAGGCTTTCTGAAGATCGATTGAGGGGCTTGCGGTCTCCTGGGCGACGCTGCGCCGGGGCACGGCGGCGTCGGCCTCGTTGCTATGGGGAATGGGTGCAATGGCGGTCAGCCCTCGGTCCGCGCCATCACGGATTGCAAAACCGGCAGGTCGACATTGCCACCGGAGAGGACGAGCACGGCGCTCTGCCCGCGCAACGAGACACGGCCGGCCAGCATCGCCGCGAGCGCCACGCTGCCGCCGGGCTCGACGACGAGGTGCAGTTCCTCCAGCACGAATCGCATCGCGCGGGCCACCTCTGCGTCCGTCACGGCCACGGCCTCGTGCAGCAGCGGCTGGTTGATGGCGAACGGCAGCTCCGCGGGCGTGACGGCCTGCAAGGCATCGCACAGCGTGCGGGCACCGGGGGCATTGGTCTCGCGCCGACCGCTGCGCAGCGAGCGCACGGTGTCGTCGAAGCCCGTGGGCTCGGCGGCCACGCGCCGCGCGCCGGGGCTCAGCGCATCGAGGACCAGGCAGCAGCCGGCCATGAGGCCGCCGCCACCGCAGGGTGCGGCAAACAGGCCCAGGGTTTCCTGCGCACCGGCCGGCAGGTCTTGCAGCGCCTCCAGGGCCACGGTGCCCTGCGCGGCCAGCACCTCGGGGTGGTCGCCCGGCGGGATCAGCGTCCCACCGGTCTCGGCCAGCAGGCGCATGCCGATGTCTTCGCGGCTTTCCCTCTCGCGGTCGTAGTGGATGACCTTCGCGCCCTGCGCGAGCGCGCGCGCCACCTTGGTCTTCGGGGCATCGATCGGCATCACGATGGTGGCCGACACGCCCAGTTGCCGGGCCGCCCAGGCGATCGCCTGGCCGTGGTTGCCCGTCGAATAGGCCACGACGCCACGCTCCCGCTCCTGCGGCGTGAGTGCCAGCAGGGCATTGAAGGCGCCGCGGGCCTTGAAGGAGCCGGTGACCTGCAGGCTCTCCGGCTTGATCCAGACGGTGCCTCCCACCAGCGCGTCCAGCGCGGGCGAGCGCAGCAGCGGCGTGCGCCGCACGTGCGGCGCGATGGCGTGTGCGGCGCGCAGCACGTCTTCGAAACGGGGCACGCGCATCGTGCCGAGCATCGCGTGCTCGATGTGGTCCGGCAGCGCCGCGGCAGAAGGGGTGGAGGTGCTCGTCATCGCGGAGTCCTCCTTCACGCCGATTGCCACACCGGGGGCTCGGTGCTGCCGGTCTGGCTGGTGAGCCGGGTGTAGGCCTCCAGGCGGCGGTGCTGGGTGAAGTTGAAGATGGTGTTGCGGCCCAGCAGGCACATGTCCAGGTTGCAGTCGGCCACCACCAGTTCGTCGTCCCAGCTGGTGGCCATGGCCATGATCTCGCCCTGGGGGTTCACGATGATGGAGTGGCCCATCAGCTCGAAGCCGTCCTCGTTGCCGGCCTTGGCAACGCCCACGCCGAAGGTGGCGTTCTGGTAGCACCCGGCCTGGATGGAAAGCTGGGAGTGGAAGTTGCGCAGGTGGTGCGCCTCGAAGCCGCGGTTTTCCTGGTTCACCGCGGGCGTGTTGTAGCCCAGCATGACCAGCTCGACCTGCTGCAGGCCGAGCTCGCGCCACGATTCGGGCCAGCGGCGGTCGTTGCAGATCAGCATGCCCAGGTTCACGCCGTCCACCTTGCCCACCGGGGCGCGCACGACCGGGAAGCCCAGGTTGCCCACCTCGAAGTAGCGCTTCTCCAGGTGCTGCACCTTGCGGATGGTGGAGAACTCCTTGTGCCCGGGCAGGTGGACCTTGCGGTACTTGAGCACGATCTCGCCCGAGGGGGCAATCACCACCGACGTGTTGAAGCGACGCTTGCGCACCAGGCCGGTCTCGTCAGCCTCGTGGGCGATCTCCGCGTAGCCCAGGTAGCAGGTGAGCCCATGGCGGCGGATGGCATCGAAGAGCGGCTGCGTGGCGGGCGACGGCAGCATCTCCTCGTACCAGGGGTCGGCCTCGTCGAGGTTCTCGACGTACCAGCGCGGAAAGAAAGTGGTGAGCGCCAGTTCGGGAAACACCACGACGTTGGCGCCGCGCTGATGCGCGCGCTCGAGCAGGCGCACCATGCGGGCCACGACGACATCGCGGCCTTCGGCTTTCTGGATGGGCCCGAGCTGGGCGGCGGCGACGGTGATCGAGCGGTTCATGGCGGCAGAAGAGTTGGTCTGAGCAGGATGATCTGGCTCACCGCCTCTACGACCAACTGCGCCTGAACCGTCCTGGCAGGCCGCGAGGGCATGCTTCGAATCTGCCGCAAGTGATTGATTTCAAAGACAAAACGCGTGGCGCCCAAGGCGCCTCGACCAGTCCGTCGATAACCGCGCGTTATGGCCTCGGGACAAAAGGTGATGGACATCCGAACCGCACTGTCGATGGTGCGCAACGACACCTGCGCCGCGTCGACTGGCTCGGCTCAGGGGCGAGGCGCGCGTACGGGCACATCCTCGCCCGGGTGCTCGGGCAGCGTGAGGGCGAGCGCACTGTCGCGCCCCTCTTGCTTCAACAGGCGCTTGAAGACGGCCAGGAACTCCTTGGCCATGGCCGACAGCGGGCTCACGTTGGTGTGGATCAGATAGATGCGGTGCGCGAGCCTGGGCACGAGCGGCTTGAGCACCACGCCATCCGTCGCCGGGCGCCGCGCACCAAAGGCTTCGATCAGTGCCACGCCGACGCCTTCACGCACCAGCCCCATCGCCTCGGGCGTGGAGCGAATCTCGATGTCGGCGCGCAAAGGCAAGCCCGACGCGGCGAAGAAATCGGCCGTGAGTCGGCCGAAGGGCGTGTCGCGCCCATAGCCGATGAAGGTTTGGCCCACCAGATCGGTCGCGCTCACAGCCTCGGCCTGCGCCAGCGGATGGCGCTCGGGCACGGCGCACTCGATGAAGCTGTGCCCGATCGCCCGCGCTGCCGCGTTGGCACTGGGCGGCGGCGGCATCGAAGAGATCGCCAGGTCCGCGTGTCCCAGCAGCACGTGCGGCAACAACGAGTCGAACGGCAACGGCCTGTACTTGATGCGCACATCGGGATAGCGGGCCCGAAAACGCTTGATCGCCACCGGTATCAGCCACTCGCTGAAGCTGGGGCTGGAGACCAATGACAGTTCGCCCTGGGAGCCGCCAACCAGGTCGGCCGCCAGCGCATTGAAGCGGCGCACACCCTCCAGGATGCTTTCCACTTCGGAGAACAGACCGCGCGCCTCAGGCGTGGGCTGCAGGCGCCCGCGCACGCGCTCGAACATCAGCATGCGCAGCCGGCTTTCGGTCGTGGCCAGCACGCGGCTGACGGCCGGCTGGGAAACACACAGCATGCGCGCCGCCCCGCTGAGGGACCCGGCGATCATGATGGCGTGGAAAACCTCGATCTGCCGCAGATTCAGCGGTACCGGCGGGGTCGGGAGCGTGGCAGGCATGGAGCAGGAAAACGGCACATGTCCGAGCTCCATGCAAGTAACACGCCACCGCGCGCAGAAGCTGCGCGGCCGGTCAGCAGAAGGGATGGCACGACAAATGCGACTCTGTCGCAATCAACCATTCGTCGTATCGCCGCCCGGACTCGGGCGTGCTCAGGGTTTGATAGGCGCATGGCAACGACATTGGTGGTGCGTTCGCCATATCGCTCGGTCATCACCTGGAGCGACAGGTTCAGGGCGTCGGCGGGCCGCTAGTCGGAGAAGGTCGAGAGGCGACCTTCCTCCGGCCAGTCTGCCGTGTTCCGATCCGGAAAGACGCGACTGGCCGTTTCCGGCTGTTGGAGGCCGAGGTGATGCGAGCATTCGCAGATCGCGCTTACCTTTATTTATGTACCGGGCCACGATCGTGGAGCACGGGGACCACGATCCTGGAGCAAGCCCGTATCCGGCCGCCCGGCAGATGTCCACAGGCAACTGAGGCCGGCCCGCAGTGTCCGAATTCGGCAGGGGCTTCATTGGGGAGGGAATTCGGACACCGGCGTCCGAATTCAGGCACCTGTCAACGGGGCGGCCTCCTAGAATCGTCTCAGGGCGCGCAGAGGGCTCAGCCGCTAGCTGCCCTCGGCCTCGTCCCGTTTCGCGCTTGGTAGCCCTCGTGAGAGGCCTGGTTTGAAGACCTGTTGAAGGCGCCGAAACAGCCGGCTGCTTGGGCGTTGCGTCGGAGCTCACCGCGCCGAATTCCTCCCCCAAGATCGTGGCCTTGCCGAAAACTGATCGTGATCCGGCCCTTTTCCTGCTCTTGCCAAGACGGCGCCTCTAAGTCGTTGATTTAGGCTGAATTTTCCACCTTTTCCCATTCTGTCTCGGCTGATCCCGCTTCCTCTAGGTTCGTGTCCCTGCACACTCTGGGCCGATGCGGAGCCTGTGGCGCCTTGGGAGTGGCGGAGGGCTCAGCACGACCCCGGGAAGACCGCCTGTACTGAGACACTGACGGCTATGCGAGAGTGGCCAATAGCGAGGCTCTGATGAAGAGATCCGACTACGCTGGTCCGATGGGATCGTAAAAGACGATGAGCAGCTCACCGTCGAGGGCGTACCTGTGCACCCTGGCGGCGGACTGTGGCACCCCGACACCCTGAGAACCGTTGGACCCTTGAGCGGGTCATGGCGGCCGGCAACGAGACCTACGGCGACGGCACGTACTGGATTGAGGAACGGGAGGCCTGACGCGTGGATGCCAGAGCAAGCCGCCGCCAGGCCTCCAAGAGTGGGCCTTCTTCCTGTTGCCGTCGTGTACTACCAAATGTTTATAACTTCACCGCGCCGGCACCTTAGCGCCACAAGACTGAGGCGGAAAGTTCTCCACTGTGGCAGTGGACAGAACGGTGCAAAAGAATGTGCGCAACTCTGCAGACCCTTGCCACGCAGGCATCACCAAGCTGTGCCTGTAAAATCGGCATGGGCCCCGTTGGAGTCGCGACAGTCGCCGGCATCGAGGAACCGCCCATAACAGGCGGGTGCCGAAGCAACCTCTACCAGCGCCGGCAGACTGTCTGCTTAAAGCATGCCACGCCAGCCCTGGATTTCAAGCTCAGGCAAGGGCGCCGGTTTCCCGTTCCTCGCCGCAAGGGGGAATGGGCCTGGTCAGATACCCCTCGGATTTTTGTAGCTCATGGCGGAATCGGTCTACTTGCCTCGCGGTCAATATCGCCACGCAGCGTCTCATCAAGGATGGGCACCTCCCCATTGATTAGCCGCGTTCGGGCCGCAAGCACCACAGCCTTGTGCACAGCCTCCGGCAAGGTGCGTCCGTTCAGATAGTCGGCGACCAGGGCTTCGGCGGCTTCAAAGAAAAGGGCCAAGGCGTACCTCCCAGGCACCCGAGGGGCGCAACACAGTAGACCTCGGCGGCCAGCACCTTGCTAGCCCATTGCGTCAAGCCCCGGTGGCACCCGCCGCCTACTGCCCCCAAGTCAGCCGCATGCCGCTCTCATTGGCGCGCGGCCCCTTTCGGTCACCCGCAGGACCACGGCAGCATCGTCATACCGATGCGGGCCCGAGGGCCGGCGCATCTTGGGAACCTCTGCCTCAATCAGATTCGTGGCCTTCAACACCGCCAGCTTGTCGATGTCTTCTGGATCCTCGACCATCAAAGGGAGCTGCACTGCTCGCAGGCGCTTCAAAAGCGTGAATGGCATGTCTTCACCTTAGTTGCTGTGTTCATCGCGGACGCTTGTGCTCGGGCTGCTTGATTCCGAGCAATCCTCATGCTACGTCGCAGACGTGATGGCTCCACAGGCGGATTACCCTAAAACATACGTTCGCATACCCCTCAGCGAGCCTCGAAGCAATCAAGTCCCCCAGCCCGCAGCGAATGGATTTTTGTGACCACTCAACCGTGCGCCAGCAAGGGCGGGCGCTGAAGCAACCTCTACCAGCGCCGACTGACTGTCAGCCCCAAGCATGATGCACCAGTGTTACGCCACGATTAAGAGGCGGGGCCCGATGAATTTTCGGCTGCTCGCAGTTCTCCCAAATCACTCTCAACTCGGCGCCTACATTGGCGCTGTCAGCTCTAGTTTCTCCAACCCCACTCCTCTGTGAAGGGCTGACCTTGGCCCGCTTCGGCGGGCTTCTTTTTGGCCACTACCCGTGCGCCAGCAGCATCTTTCAGGAACGTGAGGCCGTTGCGCTGGCCTTTGTCCTCGTCGCAGTTGTTGAAGATGATGTGCGTGTTCCGGACTTCATACGCGATGCGTACCTGCATGTGATTGCCGACGCGGCGACTTCCGTCCTCGCCATCGCGGCATTGATTGGCGGCAAGTTCTGGGGCGCGGGCTGGCTCGACCCGGTGATGGGCATTGCGGGTGTCGGCCTGGTTGCCGTATGGGCCTATGGGCTGCTGCGCGACTCAAGCAAGGTGCTTCTCGATGCGGAAATGAATGCGCCGGTGGTGGCAGAGATACGTGAGGTGATCGAGGCCAGCCCGGTCAAGGCCCGCATCAGCGAACTGCACGTCTGGCGCGTGGGCAAGGGCAAGTACGCTTGCATCGTGTCGCTGGTCACTTCGCCTGATGCGGGCCCTGAATATTTCAAGCAGCGGCTCAGGATCCACGAGGAACTGGTCCACATCACGATCGAGATCAACGCCCTCGTTGAATGATCCCCGGTGTGCCCACCGCGGCCGCCCTGCCATGTCGTTTCGCGCTCTGAACCAGAACGTGACCGCTCGCGAGAACAATGCACAGAGCCACGTTGTCGTTTCTGGCTTGGACCCACGCGGTCGTCCCGATCGAATGGATTGTGAATCTCCACGCGAACGGCCAGCCTTCACGACCTCGGGAGCCAGCGGGCCTTCACGGAAGTCATCGCGCGCGATGATCGGGGCGATGTAGCGGCGGCCCAGCCACTGAACGACAGAGAAGGCTCCGGCGACTGCCGCAGCGACCAACAGCCCGGCCGCGATGTCCAAAGGAAAATGGACGCCGACGTACACCCGCGCCCATGCGGTGATGGCGGCCGCGGCGACCATCGCAAACCCCAGCACCCGAAGTCGAGGGCGCAGCAGGAAGATCAGGGCGACAGTGAACATCACGGATGCATGCGCACTTGGCAGCGATCCGCGAGCCCCGTGTGCGATGTAGGCAGGGCTCAGGCCCACCATGAAAGGGCGCGGAAAATTGAGCAGCCCCGCGATGGCGTGCGCAGTGAGAGCAGTTGCCGCGGAGGCCACCAAGGCGGCCATTACATAGCCGCGCTCCGATGGGCGCTGCCATACCGTCCACCCTATCAGGCCCACAGTCACCCAGGCACCGCCGAGCGCGATGGCGCAGGCGAGAGGCAGCAGCCAGGGATTGGGGTCATAGCCCGCGGCGATCCACTGGAACAGGGCGAGATTCAGTGTCGTCATGCGGCGTCCCGTATTCGGTCGAATGGCACCCCGCGACCGCCCGACGCTTCACCCAAGCACCCCGGACGGCGATTCACGTCAAAACCGAGGCGGCATGAGAGTAGCTCGTAGAAACGTGAACCCAGGGCTTTAAAGTCAGCATCGCGCGATGCTAGGTTTCACTTATTAACGCAAGCTGAACCAGGTACTCAACTTGATAGCTTTGTGATCGACGCCGAGTTACTGACGCAACGACGGCCAGGTTCAATCAAGACGTTCGATCACCCGTGGAACGGTCCGGGCACCGACAATGGAGCGCTGGTGGAATCACATCTTCAAGCGCTGATCGGCTATTTCTCAGAGCACCCGCAAATGGCGCTCGGTGCGGTGTTCGCGGCGGCCTTGCTCGAGGCGCTGGCCGTGATCGGTACGGTTGTTCCGGGCAGTTCGATCGTCTTCGTCGGCGGCATGCTCGTCGGGCTTCAGGCGCTCGACCCGGCGTGGACCGCAGCTGCGGCAGTAAGCGGTGCTGTCGCCGGCGACAGCATCAGCTACTGGCTCGGCCACCGCCATCGCGAGCGGCTTCGAGCGCTGTGGCCGGTGAAGGCCCATCCCGCCCTTTTCGATCGAGGGCAAGCGTACTTTGCGAAGAATGGTGGCAAGAGTGTGTTTCTTGCCCGCTTCCTCGGCCCGCTTCGAGCCGTCGTGCCCGTCATTGCCGGCATGTCGGGCCTACCGGCCCCGCAGTTCTACGTGTTCAACGTCCTGTCGGCGATGGTGTGGGCGGCGGCGCACCTTGCTCCCGGCTTCTTTTTTGGCGCTTCGCTTCAACTGGCTGGAGCCGTGAGTTCACGGCTCGCCGTCCTGGTGCTCCTCGTCGCCGGCGCCCTGTGGCTCGTTGCTTGGGTCGTCGCCTTCCTGCAGCGCCAGGCGCGTCCGCGCATCGAAGGCTGGCGTGATCGTGCCGTGGCTTGGGCGAGCACACGAACGAACCTGCCCGCGCGCATCCTGCTGTCTCTGTTCGATCCCACCCGAGTCGAGTCCAAGGCGCTGCTCGCCGCCGCGTTGATGCTGATAGGCGGCGCTTGGCTATTCTTCGGCGTGCTTGAGGACGTGCTCTCCAATGACCCATTGGTACAGGTCGATCGCCGCGTCTACGCGACGCTGCAGACGCTTCGCACGGCATGGGGCGACAACGTCATGGTGGCCGTCACCGAATTGGGCAGTGCCCCCGTCGTGATTTCCGTAATCACCGCCGTCTCGTTATGGCTGGCCGCGAAGCGCTGCTGGCGCACACTGGGCTATTGGCTGGCGGCCGCCGGTTTTGCCCAACTGCTCGTCCGGACTCTGAAGTTCACTCTCGGGCGCGCGCGACCGACCGGAATCTACAGCGGGGTCGATCCCTTTTCGTTTCCGAGCGGTCATGCCGCGATGAACATCGTGGTCTACGGCTTCCTGGCCTTCCTGCTGGCACGTGCCAAACCGGCTGGAACGAAGATCGCCATCACGATGTCGGCGGCGATGGTGATTTCGCTGGTCGCGTTCTCACGGTTGTACCTGGGCGCTCACTGGTTCTCGGACGTGCTCGCCAGCTTGAGCCTGGGTCTTGCCTGGGTGGCGTTGCTGAGCATCGCCTACCTCAACCATGTGCGACATGAGAAGGTGTCTGCCTTGCCGCTGTCGACGGTGGTCGGGATGACCTTGGCGCTCGTCGGTGGTTGGGTTGTCGGCGAATACCACCGCGCCGATCTGGTGCAGTACGCTTATCACCCACGAAACGACACGGTACCTGTCGCCGACTGGCGAGGGGACGGATGGCGCGGACTTGCCTCCACCCGAACCGACCTCGGCGGGGACGCCGAAGAGCCGCTGTCGGTCCAATGGGCGGGCCCAGCGGAGGAGGTCGGGGGCGTTCTGAATCGGGCGGGATGGCATGTCCCCCCGCCCTGGGCCGCGAAGACGGCGCTGCTATGGCTGTTGCCGAACACGCCGATCGAACAGCTCGCCGTGTTGCCGAAGCTCGACTATGGCGAAGCGCAAGGGATGACGTTCATGAAAGTGCTGAACGTCGACGAACGCATCGTGCTGCGCCTGTGGCCGTCGCCCTATGTCGTCGAGAGCGACGGGGCAGAGCCGCCGCGCCCCTTGTGGATCGGCATGGCGACCATCGAGCGCCTGCGGCATCCTGCCGGCTTGATCACGCTCGCCGCAACGCAACACGACTTCACGACGCCGCTGCGGCGGCTGGCACAGGATGTTCACGATCAGCAGGGCTCGGCGCAGTTGGAGGAACGGACCGGGCGAGTCGTTCTGCTGGTCTGGTAAGCCGCGCAGGACAAATCCGATGAACAGCCCACAACGAACAAGAAATCCATGACCCCATCGGCGCCCCTGCGCGTCATTCCGCGTACCGTCTGGGTGCTCGGCTTCGTCAGCCTGCTGATGGACCTGTCGTCCGAACTGGTCCACAGCCTGCTGCCCGTCTTCCTCGTCGGCACGCTGGGCGCCAGCATGCTGACCGTCGGTCTGATCGAAGGCATCGCCGAAGCGACCACGTTGATCGTCAAGGTCTTCTCGGGTGCCATCAGCGATTTCATCGGCCGGCGCAAGGGCTTGCTGCTGTTGGGTTATGGTCTCGCAGCACTGACCAGGCCCTTGTTCCCGCTCGCCGTCTCGGCCGAGATGGTGTTCACCGCGCGCTTCCTGGACCGCATCGGCAAGGGCATCCGGGGCGCACCAAGAGACGCATTGGTGGCCGACGTGACGCCGCCGGAAACCCGGGGAGCGAGCTTCGGCCTGCGCCAGTCAATGGACACGGTGGGCGCCCTTCTGGGGCCTGCGCTGGCGATCGGCTTGATGGTGGCGTTCAGCGGTGACATCCCGCGCGTACTGTGGTTTGCGGTCATTCCGGCGTTCCTCGCGCTCGGCCTGATCGTCGTCGGCGTGCGCGAGCCGGCGCACGACACCGCTTCGGGTCGCTTCCGGCCCCCTATCCGGCTCGGCGCATGGCGGCGCTTTTCCCGTTCCTACTGGTGGGTCGTCGCGGTCGGTACCGCATTCACGCTGGCTCGCTTCAGCGAGGCGTTCCTGGTCTTGCGCGCACTGCAGCTAGGGCTGTCGCCGACATGGGTGCCGCTGGTGCTGGTCGTGATGTCCTTGTTCTACGCACTGTCGGCCTATCCCGCCGGACTGTGGTCGGACCGGATCCGCCGCTCGGCGCTGCTGGCCGTGGGACTCGCGTTGCTGATCGCGGCGGATCTGGTGCTGGCCTTGGCCGGGTCGGTGGCGTTCGTGCTTGTCGGCGCGGCGCTGTGGGGCCTGCACATGGGTTTCAGCCAGGGCATCCTCGCGGCACTCGTGGCCGATACCACGCCCAAGGAACTCAAGGGCACGGCGTTCGGGATATTCAACCTGCTAAGCGGTGTCTGCATGCTACTGGCCAGCGCCGTGGCCGGCTGGCTGTGGCAACAGCACGGAGCGCAGACGACCTTCTACGCCGGCGCGGCGTTTGCGCTCGGCGCCTTGGTTCTGCTGTTGGTCTGGAGGCGCTGATCCCCGCCGCTTCAGAAAGAATCCATCCTCAAGCGCCCAAGACGAGTGCGGCCTAGAATGAGAATGACTCATATTCTCAAAACGACCCATGGAGCTTGTCGGTTTCCTCCTCTGGAAATTCTTGGTGATCGCGACGGCGCTGACAACGTGGTCGGCCAGTTCATGGGGTGGCGAGCCGCCGGCGGGCGACAAGGCCAAGCAGACGTGGCAACTCCTCGACTACCTCGCCGTCGACTATGGCGGCGCAGTGCACGAGGGTCAGGTTGTGAGCGCTGCGGAATACGAAGAGATGAAGGAGTTCGCTGCGACCGCTGCGCAGCAACTCGCCACGCTCCCAAGCACGCCCACGCTCCCCGACCTTCAACGCCAAGCGTCAAGGCTGAACGAGCTCATTGCTGGCAAGGCCGATCCGAAAGCGGTGGCAGATGCCGCTCATGCGCTGGCCGCAGCGCTGATCAAGGCCTATCCATTCCCCGTTTCGCCCACGAAGTTGCCGGATCTCGCGCGCGCTGCAGCGCTTTTCCAGTCCAACTGCGCTGCGTGTCACGGGGAGCGTGGAGCGGGTGACGGCCCTCTGGCCGCGCGCCTTGACCCCCATCCCACGGCCTTCACGGACCGGGACCGAGCCCGCAATCGATCGCCGCTCGCGCTGTACCAGGTCATGACCCAAGGGGTCCAGGGCACGCCCATGGCGAGTTTCAAGGAAGCCTTGTCTGACGACGATCGCTGGGCGCTGGCGTTCTTCGTGGGCGGGCTTTCATACTCCGATGTCGAGCGCTCGGCGGGCGCAGCGCAGTGGAAGAACGATCGGCGGGCCAGAGAGTCCGTTGCGGGCCTGGATGCGGTGGCCCAGCTTTCCGAGAGTGCGCTGAGCGCCAAATTGGATCCGAAAGCCGCGCCGCTGATCGTGGCGCATGTGCGCGCCCATCCGGAGGCGGCCGCAGCTTCGCAGCAGGGTACGGGAGCGACCAAGGACAAGCTTCGTGAAAGTCTGGCCGCCTTCACACAGGGTGATCGCCAAGGGGCGAGCAAATTGGCCTTGTCGGCGTACCTGGACGGCTTTGAACCTTTGGAGCCATCGCTGCGGGCCCGCGACGCAACCTTGCTCGCTCGAATCGAGACAGCCATGGGCACATACCGTGCGGCGCTCGGCGCTGGCGACCCAGTCAAGGTCGAGGACGCCGAACGGTCCCTTCAGTTGCTGCTGGACCAGGCTGAGGCGGCTCTGCGGCCCGGTGACAGCGATGCGCTCACCACGTTCCTGGCGGCTTTGACGATCCTGCTGCGAGAGGGTCTTGAGGCCCTGCTTGTGGTGGTCGCGATGGTCGCGTTCCTGCGCAAGGCCGAGCGCACGGACGTTTTGCGCTACGTGCATGCGGGATGGGCCCTGGCTCTCGCAGCCGGCGGACTGACCTGGTTTGCGGCCACTTATCTGGTCAGCGTGAGTGGGGCCAGCCGCGAACTCACCGAAGGATTCTCTTCGTTGTTCGCCGCCGTTGTGTTGCTCGGCGTCGGCATCTGGATGCACCGGAAGAGCGTCGCAGGGCGCTGGCAGATCTATCTCAGGGAAAAGCTCTCGAACGCACTGAACCAGCGCACGGCCTGGTTCCTGTTCTCGCTGGCCTTCATCGCGGTCTATCGCGAAGTTTTCGAGACCGTGCTGTTCTTTGCGGCGCTTTGGACCGAGGGCAACGGCTTGCCACTGCTTGCGGGCTTGGCAGCTGGATTCGTGCTGCTCGGGGTCATCGCATTCGTGCTGTTGCGCACGAGCGCGCGCCTTCCTATAGGGCAGTTCTTTGCGGCAAGCTCTCTCCTGGTCGCGGTGCTGGCAGTGGTGCTGGCCGGCAAGGGCGTAGCTGGACTTCAAGAAGCCGGTCTCCTGAACGTCTACCCCGCACCGGTTCCACGGATTGAACTCCTCGGAATCTATCCTTCTTGGCAAACCGTGCTTGCCCAGCTTGCTGTCCTTGTCATCGCCTTCGGCGGTTTCATCGCGAACCTGCGGCCGACGAAGACATCCAAAACGGTGTGAGGCGGCAATTGATCCTCGGCCCGGTCGCGCAGGGCACCGACGAGAGACATCTTTCCCCGCGCGTGTGTTTCGTTGAGCGGTTCAAGGCTTCGGTTTTTTGGCCGATCCAAATCAAAGTGCTGACAGACACGTTCGTGAGGCAGGTGAAGCACAAGGGTGCCGCGATCGGCGAGCGTTACGCCGACGCCGGCGGCATGTACCTGCGCGTTCGACCGGAATGCCCGGTCACGATGGCCCGGAACGGGCGGTCACGATGCGCCGGAATACCCATCCAGGTCATGATGCGCTGTCCACGCTCGGTATGACTTTAGACGCCTGGGGCAGGCCAAGCGTGTAGGTCACAAACGCGCGCCCGCTGCCTCTTGCTCAAGAGACTCGCGCACACTTCCGAGCATCCCCGACAAGTCGGCGAGGGACACATCGCGCCTCCTGCCGCTGGCGCGATCCCTGAGCAGCTTCTCAATCGACGACAAGCCCTTCGCTGCCAGTACCACGCGATCTCTTCGCGGCGCACCACTGATCACCTTCAACTCGTCCACCAGAATTTCAAAGCCGCGTCGCTGGCTGCCATCGCGCCCGGTCCAGCGTGTTGATCGCAACCGACCCTCCACAAACACCTCGGCTCCCTTTCCCAGCGTGGACAGAGCCCACTGGGCCAGCCGGCCTTTGCAGACCAGCCGATGCCACTCGGTGTGCTCGACGTCCTGGCCGGCCTTGTCCGTCCAGCGTTCGTTGGTCGCCAGGTTAAGAATCGCAAGGACATCCTCGGCCGAGCCGGCCCGCTCCGCATCCCGGCCAAGACGTCCGATCAGTTGCACATGATTCATGTCCATCTCCTACTGTTGCCGGATCATCTAGCCCACGACGGATAGCGCATGCATCGGGTCGTAGTAGACGGCCGGGACGTGCCGCCCCAGCTCGCGATCGAACACCAACTGCACGACGACATGCACCAGCGTGTGCAGCAGCCGCATGATCTCCTGAAGCGCCAGGCTGCGGCCCTCGTCGGACGCCTTGATCAACAGCGCGATCCGAACGAACGCCTCCTGTGGCGAGTTTGCATGAACGGTCGTGACGCCGCCCGGGTGCCCCGAGTTGAGAACGTTCTGCACGTAGTAGAAGGTCTCGTCACCGCGCAGTTCGGCGAGCAGCACGCGGTTGGGCGTCTTGCGCATCACGGCCTGCAGCACCTGTTTGGCCGTGGCACCCACCACACGCTCGCCGGCATGCGAATCCCGCCGATAAAAGAGCGCCTGCGAGTTCGGATGATTGCGCAGCGGCATCTCCGGCGTGTCCTCGACGGTGATGAGTCGCTCCCAGGCCGGGATCAACTCGATGAGGGCACGGATAAAGGAGGTCTTGCCGCTGCCGGTGGCACCGGAAACGATCAGGTTCTGATGTTCTCTCACCGCCCGTGCGAAGAATGCCGGCCAGTCACCCGCCCTGGCCAGATCCCATAGCTCGACCTGTGCCGGCTCGAGATGAACGAGCAGTCGCGCACGCTCGTCATCCGACAGAGATGCCGAGTGCACATGCCGCGTGCGCTGGAAGTAGCGCTGCTCGACAAACTGGCCCAGCTCGAAGGACTGGCTCGTGTGCTTGCGCAGGTTGAGGTAGATCATCCCGCGCGCCGCGGTCGGCGGCATCGTCATCTCGATGCGCTCGCCACCTGGCAGGTAGGCAGACAAGATCGGGTCGCCCTCGTCGAAGGGCTTCTGGGAGATGTTCGCCAGGAAGTTGCCCAGCGCCTGAAGGTACTCGAAGCTGATCGCGGGCGCCTCGACCTGCTCCCACACGCCGCGCTTCCACAGCTGCACGACTCCCGGCGCGTTCACCGCCACCTCGTTGACACTCGGATCGGCCAGCCAGCCTTGGAATGCACGCAGGTGCGCCAGGATCGAAACGTACTTGTCGGGTGCGCCCATGACCGCGCTCCTCAGTTCACCGATGCGGCCGGGCGCAACTCGTAGACCGTCGAGAAGTCGACGTCTCGCGCCACGAAGATCTTGATGACCTCGCCCTGGTTCTTGTAAAGGCTCGGCCGCAGCTGGCTGCCCTGCTTGAGCATCTCCTCGACGATCGACTTGGTCGTGCTGCCGGTGTTGTTCAGTTGCGAAAGCGAACCCTGCGTGCCGATGTTGTACGTATCGCCGTACGTATTGCCCGCTGATCGCGAGGCGCGCACGTCGTCCCGGGCGATGTAGCTCTGCTTGGCATCCTCGAACAGCGAAAAGAACACCGCGCCGGCAAAGCGCTCGAACCACTTGTTGTCGACATAGCCGGAGGTGCCTGCGCGGCCCAGCGCATCGGTACCGGGCGAATTGAGCTGGACCGAGACGAAGTTCGGCGTCACAGCGCGGGACCAGAGGGTGAAGATCGTCTGCTGGCCGGCCTGCAGGCCCTGCGCGTACTCGCCCTCCATGGTGGTGCCCGCTTCCATCAGCACCACCTTGCCGTCCATCGACATCACCGGCGCGCTCAGAATGCATTTGAGGAAGCCTGGCTGGTCGGTCAGGATCGCCGTCAGCAAGGTGCAGTCCGGCAGCGTGCCCTTGGCCAGGGTCATCGACGGATTGCGGTTGATGGTCGCGCTGGTGCCCGGCGTGATCGTGGCGGACAGTGCGCTCGCCAGGGCATTCGTGCCGCCTTGCGGCGTCGAGGCGCCGGGCAGGCCAGACGCCGTCGTCACTACAGCGCCCAGCTGCGCCGCAGCAGCCGACACCGGTTGCATCGCGGCAAGGTTGATCGCGCTCTTGCGGCGGCGCTCGCGGACACGATCCTCCTCCGTCATGCCGCCCTGGGCGGCGGGCTGGCCGGTGTCGGGTTTCTTTTCGAGCTCGGGGCAGTTCAGGCCGACCGGAAGACGCAGGCCGCCGGGGCATTCCACGTACGTCGGCGGAGCGGCCACCGGACCGAGCGCCAGCGGGACCTTCACCTCGGGCGCGGCGAGCGGCCGCGCATCGGTCTTGGTGTCATTCTTCGATGCTGCCTGCGCCCCGAAGAGGCCGAAGTAGTTGTTCTTGCTGGCGATCCCGAAGAGGATCAGCAGCGCCGCCACGGTCGACGTCGCCACCAGGATCAGCTTCTGCCCGGGCGCGACGGCGCGCTTGCGCTCGACCAGGCCCTCGCGCTCTTCCTCGGCAACCGGTGCTTCCCTTTTCTGCTCGAACATCGCTAGCCTCCCGGTTCCCGGATTGCGCGCTGGACCCTGCCGCTGGCGGTGCCGGTCGGCGATGACTGGATCGGCAGGCTCGGCGAGCGGTTGGTGATGCCCGCCACCAGCGCGCCGCGGCGCAGGATGACGCGCTGCACCACGCAGTGCAGCACCATGGTGTCCTCCTCGACGTGGTAGTCGACCAGGCTCTCGGTCCCGTCGGGCTCGATGACGAACGCCGCGGGCAGCGGGTTGGCAGCAGAAAACAGCATGAAGGTCTGTCGGCCGTTGTCGTGCATGGACAGGGGCTGCAGCTCCTGCGGCCCCACGATCCAGTAGTCGTAGTTGAGCGTTCCTTCACGCGAGGACGCCTTGAAGTCCGAATTCATCTGCCTGCGCTCGGCCTCCTGTTTCGCCAGCGCGATGGCCTCAGGTGTGCTGGCGTCCTGCTCCGGGTACTGCAGGCGCACCCAGTACGCGACGCTGCGCGACGTGCGGCTGGTGGTCTTGAGCTGGAACAGGTACGAGCGCCGATTCGTGAAGATGGTCAGATTGGTGTCCGCCTTGACGTCCTTGGGCTTGAGCACGAACAGGTTGCCGTTGATGGCCGCATGCCAGGCATCGCGGTCACCCATCGCGAAGTCCTTGATCTCCTCCTTCTTGCTGAGCTCGATCGTGGTGACCACCCCTTCGGCGGCGGCGATACGGATGATGTTGTCGCCGGTGAACTTCACGGTCTGGATGCGTGCATCGCCCGCCGACGGCACGGTGCCGATCTCGGCGCGGACGAATCCGGCCGAGAGCAGCAGCGCAAGGAGCGCACACGCACAGTGGTTCATCTGGTTGCGGCCTGCGGCATGCCGACATTGGCCGGCGTGATCGCATTGGATGTCGACGAGACAGGAGCGGGCCCCACCGACCCGGGCGCTGCCGGCGCGCTGAGCACCTGCGGCACGCCCTCCTGGTCACGCCGGTAGTTCACCGCGCAGAAGCCAAAGGCATTGACGTGCAGGTCCTTGATCTGGGACGGGACGTTGGCCTTGTCGTACCGCACCGTGAGGGTCGAGATGTAGCGCGTGCGCACAGGCGGGGCGACGCCGCGCGTCACGGTTTTGTCGAAGCGCACCTGCGCCACGCGCAGATCGTCCTGGTCGGTCGGCAGGAACGTGATGCTCTGAATCTCGGCGCGCTCGGCATCGGTCGGCGTCATCGTCTTGACCGGCGACTGGGCGTTGATCTCGGGATTGAAGTAGTTCTCCCAATCGGTGCGCACCGGTCCGCAGGACATCAGGTAGGCCGTCTTGTAGTTGGCCTCGGCCTCGCCGCGCGTGAAGCCCTCCCGCGCAAGCACATAGCGAGCGACATCCGATTGAACGATCTTCTGATCGCGGTCGCGGCCCACTGTCACTGTCTCACCGGGCGCCTGGACGTCGTAGGCACCGGTGGCGTTATCGACGCGGATGATGGCGGGGACGAACTGCTTGAGTGGAAGCAGGACGCTGATGCTGAGCACACTCAAGGCGCACAGGATGCCGCAGGCCCAGGCGATCTTGGCATTGCGCGACGCGCGACGCTCCAGATCAAGGCGCTGCTGGGTATCCCAGTCCAGCGCCTGCGAGAAGTAGGTCTGCTTGTCGGTCACTTCACCGCCTTGGTGCCCTGTGACGCGTTGATGGGCCGCTCCTCACCTGCCGGCCAGCCGGGCGGCTTGGGCACGCCGCAACCGAGGAGGCTGATGACCACGGCGAACAAGAACAGCTTGAGCAGGTGCTTCATGTCAGCAGCCTCACTTGGAGCTTGAGCGGCTCGGCAGCGACCGTCCGTGAATCAAGTTCGTGAGTCCTGCACCGAACGAGCCACCACTTCCGCCTGTGAGCGATGCGCACATGACCGGGATCTGCAGGAACATGAAGAACATGGCAAGCGATATGAGCAGAATGGGTATGGTCAGTGCGGCGACATTCAGCCCGTCTCCTTTTGCTCCCACCAGCCGCGCAACCATCGAAAGCACGCCACCGCCTCCCGAAACGCCGCCCAAAGTCATATTCAGCTTGCCAACGTAGCTGTTGACGATTCCGATGAACATGAAGATGAATAGCGCAGTAAACACGTGATAGAAGACGAAGTACAAAGCCGTGTTCAGCCACGAGTAGAAGTAGTTCCTCGTCTGCGGGAGGATAAGCGCGAGCAAGAAGAATGGCCCGACAGCGAGCACCATGCTCAAGCCGAGTTTCGAGAAGATGATTGAAAACATCGCGGCAGCTAGCAGCAGGTACGTAGCCACGATCACCAGGACGCCCATCAGGAACAGGGCGATCGCTGGACCAATCGCCAAATCTTTCACTAAGTTCGTGCCAGCAGTGAACATCGCTGAGACGAGGTCTACGATTTTCTCGTTCACTTGACCCAATAAATCGGGTGCACTGGAAGATGTTGCGCTCAGCGCGGTCGTAAGTTCAGATGGAAGGTTGAAGATGGGTCGCGCGACCCACGACAGATACCCGTTGCCCATTGCGTAGAGGACGATCATGAAGCCGACGAACTTCAACAACCAGTCAGTGATCGGCACCGCAACCTTGCCCTCAATTACGAGATAGCACCAGATCAGCATGCAGATGCCCAGAAGCACCCAAGCGACGGGAATGACATACCCCGAGATGCCCGCAGCGGCCGTTTCGTAGAACGATCCCAACGCCCGTTCAAAGTTGTTATAGATGTCACCGATGATGTTGTCGGCCATGACGTGCGTCGCATCAGAACCTGACGGTGAGTGGCTTAGTGAGCTTTCCGACCTCGTCTTGCACCTTGCAAACCGCCATCCGCTTGCCGTTCTTTTCGACCTCTTCGGTGCAGGCCTTGTTCAGCTCCGTTAGCGGAGCGAGGTTGCCCTTGTCTGTCTCTGCCGCGATGGCTTTGGCGTCGAACCTTGGCAACTGGCTTATTTCTTCTTTCTTGCCGCATCCGGCGAGGGATGCCACAAGCACACCCAGAGCGACAAAGAGGTTTGATGTTTTCATAGCGTCAAAACCTGATGCCGCCAGCCGCCCCACGGGTCATGCCAGCGTTGAAGTTGTCGATGGCCGACTGCTGCAGCAGGCGGCGGTCCGCCTCTTCCATCGCCTGGATGGTCGAGAGCTTGATCTGCTCGTTCTGCATCCGCACGGTTTCCACCTGGATGCGCGCCTGCACTTCGTTGATCGCCTTCACGTCAGTCGAAGCGTTGATCGAACCGACGAACGTCTGCAGGTTGCGGATGTTCTCGGCAGCCTTGCGGTAACCCATGTCGCCGATCTGCTTCTGTAGTGCCAGTTGCTGCCACTGCTGGTTGCAGGAAAAACGCATGGTGGGGTCGCTGTTGAGCTCCGCGCACGATCGCAGCTGATTGGCTCGCATGATGTCGTTCAGCGACCCTGAGATACCGGCAAACGACCCGCTGCCGTACTTGAGCGACCGCACCGCGCCAACGTAGTCCTGTGGCAGGTACTGCGTCAGCAGGTCGTTGTTCATGAGGCTGCCCAGGTTGCGCATTCCCTGCAGCGTCCCGTAGACCTGCTTCATCTGGTCGAGCTGGTCGCTCATCGAGCGCAGCTGCTCGGTCCACTTCATGATCGTCTCGATCTGGTTCATCGTCGCCGGGATGTCGCTCGTGACCGTCACCGGGATCTGGGCGTTGGCGCCGCTGGCCAGGCCAGCGCTCGCCACGAGTCCGAGAAGAAAGCGCATCGCGCGCGTGAATAGCTTCATCACACTCTCCTTTTAGAAACAGGGGCAGCCAGGCGGCCGGCTCGGGACCCCCCTCGGCGATCGCTGAATGCATGACCTCGACGTTGTCCAGGCTCGCCGAAAGGACGGCGAGCATGTCGTCCATGCCGCTCAGGTCCATCCTGACCAGCACCGACTCGGCGCCCTTCTTGAGCAGGAACTGGCCCGAGTTCTCCTCGGTGTGCTTGATGAGGTGAAACTCGCGCGGCGTGAGCTTCAGGCCGTCGATGTAGTCGGCCTGCTCGGCCTCGCCGTTGGGAAGGAGCAGCTGGGTCGGGAACTGCGACAGCAGCGTGCTGCCGAGCGGCGAGCGGCTGATGTCGCTGGGCTCCTGCGTGTCCAGTCCGATCACGCCGTCTTCCTTGCGGATCGTCTTGCCCTTGTTCTCGATGAAGCTCTGCATCAGCGGATCCTTCAGCGCCCGCCAGGCCTCGGCGATGTCGATGATGTGCGGCGCGCCGGACGCCTGCTGCGCGATCTTGTGCGTCAGGTATCGAAGGATCGGCGTTCTCGCCTCCTCGATGTCGAGGAAGTTGGTCATGTCGAAGCCGAAGGTGTCGGCGCCGCTCAGATCGAACCGGTCGGTCTCGTTGTCCAGCACCCACGCAAAGGCGCCGCCGTCGCACCAGCGACCCAGCGCGTTGTAGAGGCTGCTCTCGCGATGGGTAGGCAAGGAATCCCGAACCCGGGCGTATCGGCGATGCTTGGGCTCCAGTTCGTAGACCTGCCGGATGCTGCGCAGCAGGTCCTCTTCGTCCTTGTGCGTCATGACGTACTTGCCATCGAACTGCGCATTCCAGCTCATGATGCTCAGGATGACGGAGATGTTCTCCGGGGTCGGGGGCATGGAGAACGGGTTCATGCCTGTCGGCTCGCCGCCGGTGATCCGGAAGTACCGCCCTCCCATCGCGCGAATGCAGATCTCCTCGCCATAGTCCTTGTCGAAGCTGAAGATCTTCAGTGGCCGGCCGCTCGCCATCTCTTGCTTCCTTGCGAGCAGGCGCAGCGCGAGTTTCAACACCGTCTTGCCGCCGCCCGAACGCCCAATGATCTTGTAGTTGCCCAGCTCCTTGCGGTGCGCCCGGGCTCGCGCGTCACCGGCGGCGTCGTTGGCCGCCCCGCCCTGGTCTTCCTCCGAGCCGCGCCGCGCCGCCGGCTCGTCGTCGTAGTCGAGGCGGATGCCCTGCTCCAGCAGCCGGTTGCGGCTCACGTGGTAGTTGAAGAAGTAAGGCCCACCCGCTGCGGTCTTCAGCAGCGCAATCGGCGCACCCCACTGGCTGCCCTGCGCGTTGCCCCTGGGATGGTTGTGCATCGGGAAGAACTTGGAGAAGTTCTTGCTGCTGATCGGCATCGCCCGGATGCGTCCGTAATTGAAGTTGCCCGGCAGCGTGCTGAAGTAGGTGCAGATCAGCGCCCCACCGCGCTCGCGCGAGGTGTTCATGCTCTTCTGGTCGAGCAGGGTCACGGCGGTGTTGACGTTCTGGTTGAGCTCCTTGATGGAGTCGCCATAGACCACCAGGATCAGCTCGTGCTCGAACATCGAGAACTTGCCGGCCTGCAGCTGGGTGCGCGCCGCGGCGACCTCCTTGAGCTGCTCCTCGTTGTCGCTGGTGGACTTGATCTTGTTGTACTGGGTCTTGAGCAGGGCATCGGCCTTGTCGAAGGCCATCACCGTCACCGACTGACTGAGAACGAACTCGAAGGACGAGGACAGCAGGCCTTCGAAGACCTTGGCATCGAGCTGCTCGGCTCGGTACGGGGCCACCAGCGTGAGGATGGCGGCAAACCGCGAGCCGGCCGCGCCCTCGATCTCCACCGTCTCGGCGCCGAAGTTCAGCGCCGCGGCCTGCAGGCTCTGGCTCAACGCGTACGCCCCGAGCCCGATGTTCCGGTCGGTGTTGTTCAGCAGCCGGCCATAGAACCCGGCGGTGCGCGAGCACAGCTGCCCATCGAGGTCGTAGGTCCCGAGCCGCCGCGGGTGGTAACGCTTCAGGCTTGCCATCAGTTGCGCGGACAGCTTGGACAGCTCGTCGCGCGCCCGCAATCGCAGCTCGGTCGTGGCCTCGCTCGAACGCTTCGACAACCGGATGCTGGTGCGGTCCGCCCGGTTGCCGGCAAGGCGATACACCGGCGAGACGAACAGCTGGTTGGTGAAGTGCTGCTCGCCCTCGAACTTGCGCGCGTACTGCCGGGCGAACTCCTCGGAAAGGCTGTTGTCGTAGCGGATGTCAGAGAAGTCGTGGCGCACGCGCCGGCGCTCCAGATGCGTCCACAGCGCCACGTTCGGGCTGCGCGCGATGTTGTTGATCGCGGAGAACCATTGCTGATTGAGGTTGTCCAGCTCCCTGTGGCTGAGGGTCTCGAACGACAGGCCCTGCACCGAAATCGTCTGCGTGAGGTCGCCCTCGTAGGTGATGACGGTGTGGTCGTCGATCTGCTGCGAGTACGGCAGGCAGCTGGCGACACTGCGCTCGGCCTTGGTGCTGGGCACGGCAGACATCACTGCACCTCGCTCCGATTCAGGTGCGGGCTGAAGCTGACGACGCCGCGGCCGTGGCTGTTCTTGTTCAGGGCGAACCAGCGGTGCCGGTAGCTCGCCACCAGGTCCCGTACCCAGAACGGGTTGTCGTTGGTCTTGAGAACCAGGACCAGATGCAGCGGCAGCAGCAGGAGGGTCCAGAACCCGAACAGGCGCGTGCACAGCAGCAGGAGCATGCATTCGGCGCCGAACACGGGCAGCGGCACGTAGGCCTGCAGCACCGGTGCCTGCGGCCCGCGGTAGATCACGGCGCGCTCGAGCGCCGGCTCCTCGTGGCGTTGACCGGCCTCCATCATGGCCCTCAAAGGTTCGAGATGCCCGAGGCCGATCCGCCCACCATGTCCTTGACGAACTGGATGATCGCCACGACACCGAAGGCCAGCGCCGTTCCCAGCAGCGCCTGGAAGAAGATCTTCTTCGGATCGTCGCGGCCGAGCCAGTTGCCGGTCACCCAATTCAGCAGCGTGAGCAGGCAGGCGATGGCGCCGATCACTCCGACAACGCCGTAGATGACGTTGAAGATGTTGACGCCGGCCTGCTTCAGGCTTTGGGCCATGACGGGATCGCCAGCTGCTGCGAGCGCGCCCGCAACGCATGCCATGCGCGCCCAACCGGCCGCGCGGCGAGCCTTGGCGAGATCAATCCTGTGGAGCGGCATGGTGAACTGGGCAAGCATGGAATCCTCCCGAGGTGAAGTGGTCGGTGTTTGACTGCGCAGGTAGAGGGTCAGAAGCCCGGGCGGCTGCCGGCCTTTTCGAAGATGTCGAGCGACTCGCCGGCAAGGGTCGGCTTGCTCTTGGCTTCGTCCACCGGCAGCGCAGCGACGTTCGCCGCCGCGCGCGGGGCCGAGACTGCGGGCCGGGCGGCCAGTGCACCGGCGCCGAAATGCACCGAGGGCGGCGCACTGCTCATGTACGCGAAGATCCGGCTGCAGTACGCATCGCTGATCGCCCGGTCCACGCCGCCGGAGTTGTAGCCGCGCAGCGCCGCCCATATCGCTGCCATGCCGGAATAGCCGGAGGCCGCGGCACGGTGGTAAGAGTTCCAGAGGATCTTCTGGCCGACAGCGAGGTTCTGGCACGGATCGAAGGCCTGCTGCCAGGTCAGCCCGTACAGCGACACGTTGCTCGCGTGAATCTGCGCCAGTCCGACCGAGAACTTGCGGCCAGCGGCAACCAGGGCCTTGGCAGTTGCGACGGCCTCCTCCAAGGTCGCCGGCTGCTTCACCGAACCGTGCGCCTTGTCCATGCCGATCGCCAGGGGCTGCCAGGCCGACTCAGCACGCACGAGCGCCTGCATCAGCACCGGCGAGACCTGCGGAGCACATTGATCGAGCAACGCAGCGATCGCTACCATTGCGCCGCTCCTGCATTGCCACGCGTACCGCTTGCAAGGAAGGGCGCAAGCCGTAGACCATCGCACAACGTCGCGGTGGAGTGGCTTTGCATGGTCGTAGCGAGCATTTTTTGATCGTCAACGGATGGAAAACTAGTCAGTGTTGTCTGGCGTGGCGTATTATGTATCGCATGACGATACAAAATATTATTTGTAGTTGCGCGTGACGCAAACTTACATTTGGATAAGGCCAGAGTAGATGACATCCAGTCCGCCCCCCGACGAAGACGAACCACCGTCGCAAGCCGCTCAGGCCGTTCGCGCCCTGCTCGACCGCCACGGCATCCCCAAGCACAGGCAATCCACATTCGTCGGCGAGTTCTTCAATCTCTCGCGCGCTGCTGCGCACCGCCGCGTTCACAGCACGGCTGCCTGGACCATCGACGAGTTGCAGACCCTCGCGGAAAAGTTCGGGGAGTCGCTTCCGGAGATGCTCGGCGGCGGACGTGCCAAGGGAGGGACGAGAGCGACGTTGCAGGTGGGAGAGGTCCGGGCCCCGTGCCGCGTCTGGTTTGCCGATGGCGATGAGCTCGGCAACGCCACCTTTGTGGCCGTGGAAAGCGCCGGCGCCTACAAGGTCGTTCCTGCAGACTCGGTACCCAAATCGTCCAGGACCCGGCAGATTGCCCGCTTCGAAATCGACCAGACGATCGGCCCGCCTGCCCGCATCGCGGTACTGGACGACGACAAGGAAGTCACCAAGACGATCTGCGCCGTGCTGCGTGAGAAAGGCTACGAGCCGGTGGGTTTCAGCGCCGCGAATGCGTTGATCGCAGAGATCCAGCGCTCGCCGTTCGACGGCTACATCCTCGACTGGAAAGTGCGCGGCGGCAATGCCTTGCCGGTCGTGGCAAAGATCCGCGAGCAGGCTGTTCACGGCGCCATCGCCCTGCTCAGCGGGCGCCTGCGCGACGGCAGCATCAACACGGCGGAGGTCGCCGCGGCGTCGAGCCAGTACAACTTCAGGGTGTTCGAAAAGCCCGCGCAGATCGAGTTCATCATTGCGGCGCTCGAGAGCGATGGCTTGGAATCCCCTCGAGCCCCGGATTCCCGATAGGGCTTTTCCGTCGCGCGGTCGAACGGGCAGGGCACGAGGGTCCCGCCGGGACTGACACCGCGTGGCGACCAGCTACGGCCGCCTCACCTCTGGTGAGCGACCCCGAGCGCCGCCGCTGCCGGCCTTACAGGCGGCGGGCGCATCCTGACCTGAGCGGCAAGCTTGAGCCTGGCAGCACGGTCTATCTTGGTTTTAAGGACCATCTGCTCGTTGCGCGCATCGCGCAATTCCAGTGCCGCGAACTTCTTCGGCTCCCGGCTCATTGCCGCGGCGAGCTTCGACGCGTCGTCGGTGAACAGCGTGATGTCGTTGCGCGGCCGCGAGATGGCCACGTAGAACACCGCCCGGTTGCTGGTCAGGCTTTTCGTGTTGGCGTCGACCAGCACCCGGTTCCTGGTGAGCCCCTGCGCAGAGTGGATCGTGCTGGCATAGCCGTGCTGCAGGTGCATGGGCCGCCGGCGATCGATCCTGATGCCCAGACGACCGCCTTTGAGCGTCACATGCGTCGCATCGACGGCCGCCACCTGGTAGCGCTCGCCATTGCAGACACCCAGGACCTTGTCGTTCGCGCTCACACGCACCCAGTCGCCCGGCGCCAGATCCACGTTCTCCATCTCGTACAAGCGCAACATGGATTGCCGACCGGGGTTGAAGTCGAAGCGCCGGCCCCCTTCCCTGTCCACCGTGAGCAGGTTGCGCCGGATGTCGTGGCTCACGACGGTGAGCTGCTCGCCCTTGACGAGATCGCTGCCGTAGCTGCGCTGCGGCACGACGATCTGGCCGGCCTCGTAGCTCTGCGCTGACTTGAGTTCGGCGCGCGTCATGTCGACGTTGTTCAAGACTCCCACCTTTTCACCGTTCGGAAGTGACAGCCCCTCGCGCACCAGCGCATTGATCGCCCGGCGTGCCTCGTTGGTCCCGGCGACGATCAGGGTTTCGAGTCGCTCGGACGCCGGGAGCTGCACATAGGCCTGCGCAATGCGCATATAGCGCCGGGCGTCCTGCTTGACCTCCACTACCGTGTGCTGGAGCACCGACACGGCGGCGGGAACCTCGCTGTTCGCCGCGTGGACCACCGCCGCACGAATCGCCTCGTTCTTCTGGCGCTTGATCTCGGTCAGGTAGGCCCTGGTCATGCCGGCGTCCTGCAGCTGCTCGAAAGGCTTGCCGGCCTCCACCGCGTGGGTCTGCTTGCGATCGCCCGCCAGGATCAGCCGCGCATCGTGCTTCTCGACGATGGCCATGAGCTTTTCGAGCTGGTGCGCGGGCACGACGCCAGCTTCGTCCAGCAGCACGATCGAATGGCGATCGAGCGCTCGATGCTGGCTGGTTCGGGCAAGGAAGGAGGCGAGCGTCTGCGACTCCATACCCAGCGCAGCCAGCGCCTGGTTCTGCGACGCGTAGGGCGCCAGCCCGATCACCCGGTAGCCGAGCTTGCCCGACAGCTTGCCGGTCTCGGCCTTGATCCCTTCGACGGCCTTGCGCAGCATGTGGCTCTTGCCGGTCCCTGCCAGGCCCTGGATGCCAACGAACCGATCGCGCGCGGTCAGCACCATCGACACCGCATCACGCTGGCCGGCATTCAGGTCGCTCGCTGCCAGCATGCCGGCCGCCGCCTCAGCAGATGCCACGGCGGGCACGGCGCCGCGCCCGGCTTTCTCGATGGCCAGGATGCGGATCTCGCTGCGGCGGGCTTCGGGCGTCGTGAAGCGCGGCTCGGCCGAGACGAGCGCACCACGCCGGATGGCCGCGTCGACGCTGGCCTGCGCCTGCTGCTGGGCCTGGCCGCGCACCGCCATCGTCAGGGCGATCCATGAAGAGCGGGTCAGCTTCTCCGAGTCGTCATGTCCCTTGAAGCGGCCCGCGCGAGGATCCCTCAGCAGCTCCGAGGCGCTGATGTTCAGCGAGCGGGCCGTCTGGTACAGCGGCAGCTCGGACAGCAGACGGCCATCCGATTTCGCCGAGTTCAGCGCCGCTTCGACCGCAGTGGTACTGGTGCGCGTTGCAGCGCGGCCATAGGCCACCTCGAGCAGTTCGCCCCGGGTGAAGATACCCTGCCGCTCCGCCAGGTGCGCGATCGCGAAGTCGATCGCGCCATTGGCTGCTGTCGCGCTGGCCCCCTTGCCGGTCAGCTTCTCGACGATGGCGTCGCCCAGCTTGTCGACTCTTCGCTGGATCGTCTGCCCGAGCCCACTCTGGACATCCAGCTCGATGCCGGCCTCGCGTGCGGTCTGCAGCCAGTGCGCGCGCAGCCAGGCACGGTCGCTCTCGGTCTTCTTGCGGCGCGTGGCCAGCGTGACGATCTGTTTCTGGGCGGTGGTGGCGCTTTCCCGATCCTGACCGCGTGCCGCGAGCAGCCGCTCGATCTCCTGGCTACGCTGACTGAAAAGCCGGATAGCCGGATCGGAAATGTGCGCCAGCTCCCAGCCGCCCTTTCGGGTCTCGCGCAACTCGAAACCCAGCGCCCTCAGCTCGGCCGCCAGCGTCGCTCGGTAGAAGGCGCCCACCACCTTCACGTTCCTGAGCATGTCCTCGTTCGAGAGGGCCCGCCATTCGCCATCCGAACGGCGTGTCAGGTTCATGACGATGGCATGCGTGTGCAGTTGCGGATCCTGCGCGCGCGACAGCTCATGGCGGAACGTCGCCGTCACGAGCTTGCCGGTGCGCTCCCGATACGACAGGCCGGCTTGCTTTTTGCGGGTGGCAGCGAACTCCTGCAGCAGGTCGAGACTCTTTTTCACGGCCGCGTCGTGCGCGTCGATGATCCGCGGGTCACCCTTCACGAGCGCCTGGATGCTGACCGATTTGGGCGCACTGAAGGTGAAGTCGATGCCCTTGCGGTCCTTGCTGCCCTTGGTCTGGCTGAGTCGGACGCGCTTCCCGTTGGGCAACTGGCCGTCGAGCAGGTTCTGGAAGGTCTCGCGATCGACGGCGTGGATGCCGTCCAGCCCGAGATCGATCACCCCCTGACCGATCCAGTCGCCGCGATGGCCCTCCTTGCCGCAGTAGTCGTCGGAGGTTTCGAAGTAGTGGGCTGCGCCGGAGGCGCTGGTCACGAACTTGAAGGACAGCATCCGCCGGCGCTCCAGCGTCAGGCACTGGCCGCGGCGGCCACTGCTGCGGGCGTGGCGGGCGCAGCATCGGCCGCGGCTGAGAACAGCAGGTTTTCTTCCTGTGGCCGATCATGAAAGCCGTCCGCCATGACCATCGGCGCCGCAACCACCAGGCGTGGCTTGTACCTCATGGTCACGCGTGCGATGGGATAGTTGCCCGCCAGCTTCAGGTAGCCCGTGAGATTGGGGAGCAGGTGGAACTCGGCCGGCGACACCAGGCGCTCGGTGTCCTGGCGATGCGAAAGGGTGCCCTTCCCGCCTGCACTGCCGACCGACACGCTGGGCGCCCGGCGCAGCACGGTATGTTCGCCGAGCCCGCGAGAGAACTCCTCGGCGGTGTAGGTGTCGAGTTCGCCGATGCCGCACAGGAAGGCGCTGCGAAAGCAGTTGCGCAACGTCAGCGCGTCGTCCCTGCCGTAGATGTCGTTGAGTTGCGCCAGCGACTGCACCCCCGGCATGATGCGCAGGCCCTTCTTCCGTCCCTTGGTCGCGGCGTCGATGATGTAGTTCAGCTTCTCCAGTGAGTCGAGTTCGTCGCAGACCAGGTGCATGCGCCGGTCCGGATCCTCCGGCATCGACAGCACGCTGGCGCAGGTCACGTCCACCCAGCAAGAGATCAATGGCTTCAACGCCTGCAGCATGTCCTCACGCCAGGTGATCCACAGGCCTCCCCGGCCCGCGTCGAGCCAATCCCGGAACGAGAAGTCGCCCGAGGGCAGGTACTTGTGCGGCGTGATGTACTGGGTCAGCACGGTCCGGATGCTGGCCAGGGTGTCCGGCGCTCCGTGGAAGCAGCCGGCGGCCGGCGTTCCCGCCAGCAGCGCCTTGAGGTCGTCATTGCTGGCCGTCGTGAGCCAGTAGACCAGGCGCTCCGTGGTGCCCGCTCCCTGCCGCAGCAACACCGTCAGGGTCTCGCTCACGATCGTGCGGCCCATGCTGTTCCACGTCTCCTGCTCCGTGGACGGGCTGCGCGGGATCAGGCTGATCGCGTACTGCTCGCAGTCGAAGCTGGTCCGGATCTCGTTGAAGATGCTCCAGCCCTGGCTGCGCTTGTCGAACGGATTCAGGATCGCGTCGCCAGCGGCGTAGAAGTAGCGCATGGATGCGCCGTCGGGATCGACACAGATGATGCGGTCCTGACGCGCCACCGCGCTTTCGATGTAGTCGCTGATGCACACACTCTTGCCCGTGCCGGTCGAACCGCCCACGAAGAACTGGGTGTTCTCCACTTCCGCAGGAATGGGAATCCCGGCAAAACGCAGTTGCCCCCTGCCCTTCCTGGTCTGCGCGGCGAGCAGCGTCTGGCTCACCATCCTGGGTCCCCTCAGTCTCGTCACGAAGGCCGCGCCGCCGAAGTGATTGACGTAGCGATTCGCACAGACGGCGAAGACCAGCACGCCGAGAATCAGGCCCGCGATCGGCCCGATCCAGAGCGCTGGAATGCCGGGCGTCTCCTTGGCCGCATACCAGAGACCCCGTGCAAACATCGATGCGGGTAGCCGGTAGTAGAGCGCGACGCCGGCGACCCAGCCCGCCAGGATGGCGGCGAACACACCGAGCGCGAGCAAGGATCGCAGGGCGTTGTCGGGGCTGCGATGGCTGACGAACATCACCTGCCCTTCAGGAAGCCTTCGATCGCCGTGACGTCCAGCACCTGGTCAGCCTGGGCACGGATGCTTTCACTGACCGACTTGCGAACCATGACGTACAGGCCGCAGAGGATGCCCAGCAGCAAGTCCGGATCGGTCTTTCCACAATCGCTATCGCGCAGCCGCTCGACCTCGGCGCCGATGCGTTCGAGCTCGGATCGAATCTCCTGGAGCACGCCGACGTTGAGCGTGAGGGCGTCGAAGTAGACCTGCTTGATGTGCGAGCTCAGGCCGGCGATGCCCGAGGCCGCATGGGCACGCTGCAGCACCTCGGCCTCTTCAGCGTTGAACTTGATGGACACGATGCTCGGCATGGTCCTACCCCTTCAAGCAGCATTCATGCGGCTTTCGGACCCCGAGGTCATACCTCGGAGAGTCCAGGCCGTACCCAGTTCAACCCCTTGGCGACGGAAGTGAAATGGCGCAAATGGCGAAGGTCGATCATCTGCGTCTCCCCCGTGGGTCTTTTCATGTTGACTTTCGCCTCGACTGATCATTCATTGGACGTCTTGCTCCTGCCGTCGCGTACCAACGCAACATATTGATCGCCCCTCGAAGAGCCTATCCGAGCGCGTGCCTTCGCTCACCCACCAGTTCTGGGAGTTGACTGTTCCGCGGCCCCCGTGCCACTCTGTCCGTGGTCGCGCCGTTCCGGCCCGCAATCGTGGTTTAGGCGCTGCTGCTCGAACGCCGCAATGCCGGTTTCATAGTTCTTCTGCAAGCGTCACTTGCCCATCGCCATGGCCGCCGCCGCTGGCTGAGGGCTGGAGGGCTGGAGGGCTGAGACTGGGGTTATGGCTGGGACTGCGTTGCGGTCTAGTCGCGCAACGAAAAGACGATCGCCAGATAGCTCACCGGCGCTTCGATGATCGCCTCGACCCCGTGCAGCGCGCTCGCGTCAAACAGCAGCGCGTCGCCACGGCCGAGCTTGAGCAGCTTGCCGCCGTAGCGGTAGTTCACGCTCCCGGACATCAGGTACAGGAACTTCAGGCCCGGATGCTGGAAGCTGGTGTAAGGCCGCGCCTGAGGCTGCAGCGTGACCAGATAGGGCTCCACGAACAAGTTGCCCGACAGCAGGTGGCCCAACAGCTCGTAGCGGTAGTCCGCCACGGCGCCGATGCGCTCGACCATGATCCCGTGGCCTGCCGGCACGAAGGACAGGTCCGTGCGGCTTCTCTGGTCGGAGAAGAAGCGGGAAAGCGGAACATCGAGCCCCTGGGCGATGCGGTTGAGCGTCTCCACCGATGGGGACACCAGGCCGCGCTCGACACGCGAGAGCAGCGAGCTGGAGATGCCGCAGCGGCGGGCGAGTTCACCGCCAGAGGCGCCGCAGGCGACGCGCAGGGCCTTGATCTGCTCGCCCAGGCGCGAGGTGGACTCGCTGCGGGCAGGCGTTGCGGGACGGCCGCGCGGGTGCGACAGCGCAACGGGTATCTTGGGTTTTCTTGCCGTCGGGAACGGTGAGGGCGGGAAGAGTTTCCTCATGGCAATGCGCTCGGCCCAGGCTGCGACGTTCGACCTCGAACCACAGGTTCGAGCGGTGGCGGTCTGCAAGCTCCTGGATCAGTTCCTTTGCTCACGGAAGGGCTCCCCAATTTGACTAAGGAATCCTTAGTGTAAGGGCCAAGGAAAACTTTGAGCATTCCCGACCGAGTTGTTAGGGGTGTTTCTTGTCCGTTCTTGCAAAGCGCATGAAAGAGGCGCGGCTACGCGCTGGCCTGTCTCAAGAAAAGCTGGGCGTCATGGCGGGCATCGATGAAATGTCGGCGAGCGCTCGGATGAACCAGTACGAGCGTGAGAAGCACGCTCCTGACTGGTTGACCGTGGAAAGACTGGCCGCAGTGCTCGACGTGCCGGTGGCCTACTTCTACGCGGTTGATGACGACACGGCCGCCATGCTACTTGCCTTTCACGCGCTCACGCCCGAAAGTCGCATCAAGGCGCTGGAGATCATCACCCGGATGCAGTGAGCCAGGTCACCGCCTTGACTCCTTCTCAAGAAGAACTGACCTTTGCGTATTTCAGATACGCGAAAGTTAGATCCGGGCCACGGTTCCCCACCCCAACATACGCAGAGACTGGCAAACCGTCGGCTCCTGAGCCGTAGCTCCCGCAGCGCCTGAGGAGGGGCGCACGGTCTATCGCGTGCATCGCGTGCGCTGCGGCTCGTCTTCGAACTGACCGGCGCCAAGTACGCCCCATGGTTGGAAGCTCTCCGGACATAGAAGCGGACCTTCGCACCGACATTCACAGAGTCATCCGGACAAGAATCCTGTGAGCAGGAGCGATCTGCGCGCCCAAGTGGTACCAGGTGCTCAACCTTCAAGCATGCCTACCTGTTCTGGTAGTTGGCACAACTCTGCGCGTCGTCAACGATGGATCCGCACGCTTAAAGTGCAAAGGGATCCACGATGCGCACACTGCTGATCGACAACTACGATTCGTTCACCCACAACCTCTACCAGTACCTCGCCGCGACCAACGCGCAGCCGCCGCGCGTCATCACGAACGATGAAATGTCGTGGCCCCAGATCGCCGAACTCGAGTTCGACAACATCGTCATCTCGCCGGGGCCCGGAAGACCGCAACGCCCTTCGGACCTGGGGGTCTCGGCCGACGTGCTCCGGCATGCCAGGGTACCGGTACTGGGTGTCTGCCTCGGGCACCAGGCCATGGCCCACTTCTGCGGTGCGAACGTGGCCCGCGCCGTACGGCCGATGCATGGACGCCTCGACCGCGTCCGCCACTCCGGAAGCGGCTTGTTCCGGGGAATCCCGGAACAGTTCGATGCAGTCCGATACCACTCGCTGGCAGTGACCGGGCTGCCCGAGCAGCTCGAGCCGCTGGCGTGGACCTTCGACGGCACCCTGATGGCCCTGCGGCATACGTCGAAACCCTGGTGGGGCGTGCAGTTCCATCCGGAATCGATCTGCACCGAGTACGGGGCGCGCCTGCTGCGCAACTTCAGGGAACTCACCGAGCAGTGGCAAGCCCGCGCAGTTGCCGTCCACGGCCCCTCGGCATCGCCCAGGTGGCCTCAACTTGGACACGGCATGCCGCTGCAGCAGGACGACACGCTGATCATTCGCGCGCGATGCCTTGAAAGCTATCCAGACGCCGAAGCGCTATTCCGCCACCGCTTCGCCGGCAGCGCGGCCGCCTTCTGGCTGGACAGCAGCGACGCGGACGGCCAGAACGCGCGCTATTCGTACATGGGCGATGCGGGCGGACCGGACGCGCAGGTGATCACCTACCGGTCACGTGACAGGCAGATCGATATCCACCACGAAGCGCACATCGAAACGCGCATCCAGAGCATCTTCGATTTCCTCAAGCAGGAAACCAACGTTGTGCCGCCTGGCGGAGCGTCATTGCCCTTCGACTTTGCCGGCGGCTACGTGGGCTATTTCGGCTACGAGCTCAAGGGCGAACTGGGCGGCAACCACGCCCACGACGCGTCCACGCCGGATGCGCTGTGGATGCGGGTTCGTCGCTTTGTCGCTATCGATCACGGCGAGCAACAGACCTGGATCGTCTGCGTCGATCGCGAACCGCATTCCCCGGCCAGCGAGGCCTGGATGAATGAAATGCAAAGGACCCTCTCCAATCCGGTGCCATCGGACGCTGCACCACCTGACGGCGCTTCCCGAATTGCGGACGCGCTCGCATGGCGCATCGATCTGCCCGACTACCGACGCCGCATCGCGAGATGCCAGGAGAACATCCTCGATGGCGAGACCTACGAAGTCTGCCTGACCAACCAGCTGGAGGGCGCCGGCCAGATCGACGCCCTGGACGTCTATTGCACGCTGCGCAAGCGCAATCCGGCGCCCTACGCCGCCTTCCTGAAAACGCCCGGCCTGGCGGTCCTGTGCGCCTCGCCCGAACTGTTCCTGAACATCGAGCCGGACGGCACGGTCGAGTCCAGGCCGATCAAAGGCACCGCGCGCCGCGGCGCGACGCCGCAGGAGGACGCCGCCATCGCGGCAACCCTCGCCAGCGACGAAAAAAGCCGCGCCGAGAACCTCATGATCGTCGACCTCCTGCGCAATGATCTCAACCGGGTCTGCAAGGTTGGCAGCGTGCACGTGCCGCGCCTGTTCCAGATCGAGACCTTCGCGACGGTCCACCAGCTGGTCAGCACCATCCGGGGGCCAGTTGCGGTACGACGTGAGTGCGATCGACTGCGTCCACGCCGCCTTCCCCGGCGGCTCCATGACCGGGGCGCCCAAGATCCGGACGATGAGGATCCTCGACGAGATCGAAGGGTCGCCGCGGGGCATCTATTCCGGCAGCATCGGCTTTCTGTCGCTGAACGGCAGCGCGAAGCTCAACATCGTGATCCGCACCATCGTGAGTGCGAACGGCCGCGTCTCGATCGGCTCCGGCGGCGCCATCATCGCAATGTCCGATCCGGACGCCGAAGTCGAGGAGATCGTCCTGAAGGCGCGGGCCCAGCAGGATGTGCTGCAAGAGGCCGGCGCGCCGGGCACGCGCGCTTCTCGCAGTGCCGGGGATCCAACGCCGCACGACAGCAATGGCTGACCCTTCCGCCAATCGCCGCGGCGTCTTCCTGATGCTCGGGGCGATGGCGTGCTACGTGCTCAACGACGCCTGCCTGAAATTCACGCTGGCGCACCACCCGCATGGGCAGGTGCTGGCCGTCCGCGGCCTGTTTGCCACGGCGATGGTCCTGGTGCTCGCCCGTCGCGCCGGCATGCTGCCGCGATGGCGGCAACTGCTGCAGCCGATGGTCGCCGTCCGATCGGTGCTGGAGGTGGCGACCGCCATGGCCTCCGTCGCCGCTCTCTCGCTGACTCCGCTATCCATCGTCACGGCCATCATGATGGTGTCGCCCTTGCTGATTGCCGTGTGCGCGATGGCGCTCGGATGGGAGGCGCCGCAAGCCGGTCGCATCTTCGCGACAGTGACCGGTTTGGCCGGCGTGCTGCTGATCGCCAGACCCTTCTCGCAGGCGAGCGTGGCGAACTGGGGCATCGTGTTCTCTCTCGCCTGCGCTGCCGGCCTGGCGGCAAGGGACCTGGCCACGCGCGCCATGCCCCCGGGTGTTCCTTCGGTCCTCATCACCCTCGCGGCGACGGTGGCCTCGTGCGCTGGCGGTTTCGCGCTCGGCCTGCGGGAGACCTGGCAACCGCTGCAGCCCGCGCAAACGCTGGGTCTCGCGCTGGCCGCCCTGTGCGCGGCGCTGGGTAACTACGCGCTGATCACCGCCTGCCGCGACGTCGATCTCTCGGTCGTCGCGCCATTTCGCTACAGCATCCTGCTCTGGGCGCTTCTGATGGGCTACCTCGGGTGGGACGAGACGCCCGATGCGGCGTCGGGCATCGGCATCGTGCTGATCAGTGCCGGCGGCCTCCTGGCGCTACGCGGCAGTCGTTCCCGCTGAGTGGCCCGCCTCCGCCTTTCGGCCGCGTTGACACGGTCCTGGTGCTCGTGAGTGATGGTGGCCACGTCGATGTGACAGCCAGTTGCTTCGCGGATGTCGGTGGTTATCTCAAGGGCCGTGGGCCTCGGCGAACTTCGGCGATCTGGGCTTGTGGGGCCGTCAGAGCCAGCTTCAACGAGCGCTCTAGACTGTTTGCAGTCGCCCGGGGGCGCCGACTTGGCGGTCCGCTAGAGACTGATTGGAGTCGTTCGCGCGGTCACGATCGAGCTGCTGTCCTCGACCCGGAGCGGTGTGCCATCTCCGTCCAAAGCAGTCGTTCGCCTCCCGCACGCCGCGACGCAAGTCGTCGGTCGTCAGTCAACCCATTTCGCACTCCGTCTACCTTAACGCTGCCTCGCGAGAACTGGAGGTGGACCCGCAAAGTAGAGTTCATCAGCGCCACCACTGTCGATGAGCTCAACGCGGCACCGACGCTTGCGCCATCCTGGTGGTGAGCGATGCGATGGAAAGGGGCAGATGCCGAACGGCTGGCACCCTTGTTGTAGGGGTGTGTCGGGAGCTGGTTCCGGCCTTCAGCCACGACGCCGGTGGGCGTGAAGTGCATGACGAACCGTGGGTGCTTGGCCAGCCACGCCTGCACGGCCGGGTGGGCATGCGTGCCGTAGTTGTCCACGATCAGGTGCAGCGTCAGATGCTTGGCTGGCTTGCGGTCGATGAGCCGCAGGAACTTCAGCCACTCTTCGTGCCGATGCCTGGGCTCGCACATCGAGATCACGGTGCCGTCCAGCGTGTTCAGCGCCGCGAACAGCGCGGTCGTGCCGTGGCGCTTGTAGTCGTGCGTGCGGGTGCCGGCGCGCCCGGCCTTCATCGGCAGGCCTGGTTGCGTGCATCGATCTTCCCGGCAACTCGCATCGCTCCAGCCTCCTGGGCGCTTCGAGTATGCCGAGAGAAATACGTTCCATGACTTCGAGCGCACTACACTCTAGAGAGCGTTACTGCGTCGTGGTCACAAGGGCGCCGCGCATTCCGACCCTCTCGATCGCCGCCTTGACCAGCCCCTCGGACTTCGCGCTCTCGACAAATTTGCGCGCGTAAGCCACGCCGAGGTCCCGTCCCTTCGGCATCGCCATAGCGTGCGGATCGATACCAGGCCGACCGTCGAGAACCCGAGAACCGGGCAACTGATTCGACAATTCGAACAGGATTGGCTTGATGCTGCCCATGACGTCCGCTCTCCCAGTTTTCAGCAGATCCAATGTGGCAGGGTTGCTTGATGCCCGGACCACCACAACATTTTTCAGTAGGGGGGAGAAGAAGACATCCGGGCCGGACCTCTCCTGCAGGGCAACTCGAATTCCGGGGCGATCCACATCGGCCATCGTTGAGATGGAAGAACCGGCTGGGACGAGGTAGCCGAATTCGACTTCCAGGTGCGTCTTGGCGAAATCGAAATCCTTCGCGCGCCCAAGGGTAAACCCAATGAAGGTGACGTCCCAAGCGCCGGACTTTCCGCTGTCGAGGAGGGCGGGGATTGATGGGTACAGGACCGGATCAAACGGAACCCCCATGCGCCGGGCCAACTCCTTTCCGAGGTCGAATCCGATCCCTTTCATCTCACCCGACGCGGGATCCTTGATCACGTGTGTGGGACTGCCAAGCAAGAGCCCAACGCGAAGCTTGCCGGTTGGAGCCAAAGCCTGTCGCGCTTCCGCTGTGGGGGCGGTACTGATGCCCGCACAGCCCGTCAGCAGCAGTCCAAGTATTGCAGTCATCAGCCAAGGAGTCGTGCGCATTGCGTTCTCCTTTGGAGTTGGACTTTCCTGTCTTTTACTTGTCGACCTTGATGTTCGCCTGCTCCGCGATCATGCGATATTTGTCGATTTCCGCCCTTTGAAAGGACGCGAGCTCCGATGGCGAATTGCCGATGGCCTCGCTGCCCTGCTCCGACATGCGCGCCTTGTAGTCGGGCGACTGCACGATGCGCGTGATTTCCGCGCTCAGCTTGTCGAGCACGTCCTTCGGCGTCGCGGCCGGCGCCCACACGGCGTTCCACTGGCTGATGTCGAATCCGGGCAGCGTTTCGGCGAGCGCTGGCACGTCCGGCAACAGCGGCACCCGCTTTTGCGTCGTCACCGCCAGGGCGCGCAACTTGCCGCTCTTCACATGCTGCATCGCCGGCAGCAGTGTGGCAAAACCGCTTGGTGAATGCCCGCCGAGCAAATCGTTGATCAACGGGCCGGAGCCCTTGTACGGCACGTGCACGATGTCGATCATGGTCTGCATCTTGAGCCACTCGCCGGCGAAGTGGTGGGGGGTACCGGAGCCGACCGAACCGAACGTCATCGATCCGGGCTTCGCCCTTGCGATCGCGATGTATTCCTTCAACGATGTGATGGGCACCGACGAATGCACGACGAGCGCCATGGGGGTCACCGTCGCCAGCGTGATCGGCGCGAAATCCCTGACCGGGTCGTACGGCATCTTCGGGAAGAGCGCGACATTGAGCGCGACTTCCGCCGAGGCGCTGACCAAGAGGGTATAGCCGTCGGGCGGCGCCTTGGCGACCATGTCCGCGCCTATCATGCCGCTCGCCCCGCCGTGGTTCTCGATGACGACCGGCTGGCCCCAGCGTTCGCTGAGCATCTGGGCGATTGGCCGCGCGGTGATGTCGGCGCCGCCGCCCGGCGGGTACGGCACGATGATGCGAATCATCTTGTTCGGGTAGGTCTGCGCCGACGCCGTCGCGGCTGCAAGCGCGAGCAGTGCCGCGCAAATTCGGTGCATTGAAGGGTGTGTCATATCGTCTCCCTTGGTTGCGTCAGCTCAGGCAGTCCGGCGTCTCGCGCAGCACGCGCCGCGCGAGGTAATTGAACGTCGCAGCGATGTACTTGGGACTGCCGCGATAGCTACGCGCCTCGCGTGCGAGTTCCGGCTTCACCCGCTTGATAGGCCCCACCGCTCGCGCCATAAGTTGCAGCTTCGCCGCGCGCTCGACGTAGAACGCAAGCACCGCCGCGTCCTCGATGGTCGTCGCCGCAGTCAGCAGGCCGTGGTGCGCGAGCAGCACCGCCTGCTTGTCGCCCAGCGCGGTCGAGATCATCTCGCCCTCCTCGTCGCCGATCGGCACGCCCGGCCACTCGGGGAGATAAGCGCAGTTCTCGTAGAGCACGCAGGTGTCCATGTGCGACACGATGAGTTCCTCCGCGATCATCGACAGCGCCGAAGCGTGCGGCGGATGGGTGTGCACGATCGCGTTGGTCTCGGCACGGGCGCGATAGATCCAAAGATGGAATCGATTCGCGGGGTTGGCCATGCCCTCGCCAGCGAGGACGTTCAAGTCGTCGTCGATCAGCAGGATGTTGCTCTCGCGCGCCTCGTCGAAGCCCAGCCCGAAGCGGAGCGTCCAGTAGGTGCCGGGCTTCTCCCCGCGCGCCGAAACCTGGCCCGCGAGCGCGGACTCGTGCCCATCGCGATCGAGGATGCGGCACGCGAGCGCGACCTTCTGTTGCAGCGTCCAGCCGGTCACCTGCACGAACTTGTCCAGATCGGCCCGGAACTTCGCGTCGTACTCGGATTTCGGCCGGGATACCATGTTGTTCACTGGGGATTCCTTTCTCTCTCAGCGAAGGCGACGACTGCCAAGGCCGCCAAAACACCGATGATGAGGGGGAGCATTGCTGCACTCCCGGTTGATGGCTATACGTCCAAGCTTGGACGCGCCCGGCTTCATTCGCAACTGACCTTTCGGAACGCCGGCCGTCGCGGGCCGCGATGGCTCAACCCGCAGCGAGATGCGCGAGGAGTTCCTCGATCGCAGGGGCGGCGGCCGGGCGCGGGGCGCACACCAGGTAGAGTTGCATGCACGCCCAATCGTCGGTGAGCGGCAGCGCGCGCACCTGCAGGAGATCCTCGTACGGCAGAATGTTTGGCGCGGGCATCACCGCGATACCGAGACCCGCCCGCACCATCGCGCGCATCGCCTCGTAACTCTGGACCTGCATGGTGAACTTCGGCTTGCGCGCCATGCGGGCTGCCGCTGCCAGCGCCCAGCCGCGGAGTGCGGTGCCTTGCACCAGCGTGATGAGATCGAACTCGAGCGCTTCCGCGAAAGAGATCGCCCCGCGGCTGGCAAGCGGATGCGAAACCGGCATGACCAGCATGAGAGGAATGCTGCGATAAGGAACGACGCGCATCCGGTCGATGGGCTGAAAGTGGCCGATGATGCCGACGTCGGCACTCCCTTGCGCGACCTCCTCAATGATCTGCAGACTCCGGCCTTCTTCAAGACGAATCTTCACCGCGGGCCGCTGCGCGATGTAGCTCGCGAGATCCGCGGCCACGACGACAACCGCGGTCTGATTCCCCAACATCCGCAAATCGGGCTGATCGTCTGCAGCAAGGGTGCTGAGCGCATCGGGTATTCGGTCGAGCGTCTTGATGACCTCGCGCGCCTGGCGGGCGAGCGCTTCGCCCGCAGCGGTCGGGACGACTCCCGCGTGCTGGCGTACGAGTAGCGCGACTCCGAGCCCGGCCTCGAGGTCACCGATGCGTTTGCTCGCCGCCGAAGCGACGATGTGCTCGTGCTCTGCGGCCTTTGCGATGCTGCCGTGCTCGATCGCGCTGACGAAGAGCTTTAGCGTGGTGAGGTCGAATCGCACGAATGGATCGTAAGGCAAACAAGACCGCCTTGAGGGTTTCGCACCGCAACAACCGTGCTGCCGTGACGCGCTGGATGGCCAGCCCACGGCCAGGCGCTGCTGCCGATGCTGGAGCTGTTGGAGAACGCGCAGGCCAGCGTGGACGAACTCATCCAGATCAGCGACCAGATGGCAGCGGCTGGGCAGCTCTGAACGACCGGCCCGGGGCGGCTGCCAAGGCATCGGCCCATCAGTAGATCCCGCCCCCCGGCTGCGAAGAGATCAGCACGCCGGCTTCGGCTGACAGGTCGTAGCGCGTCGTCGCGCCGCCGGCGCCGGTCCAGTTCTTGACATGGAACGACCCCGCGCCCGACAGCCGCTCGACCAGCACGTTGCGAAAGGTCAGCGGCTGCCGCGGCTCGCACACCGTCGGCGCGATCGACGGCCGCAGGAAGTACACCGATCCGCCGAGGTCGACGCCTTGCGCGTCGCGGTCGGCCAACCGGGTCGCGACGCCCTTGTCGATCGCCACCGCGGTCGATGGATCGACCCCGATGCCGCGCGCCGCATCGACGCCGATCCAGCCGTCGCTGGGGTTGGTGAGGCGCGCCAGGAAGGCGAGCAGCCGCCCCATGCGGTCGCGCTCGTCGAAATGCGAGTCGGTGATGACGCCGGTCATCGCGGCGGCGGTCAGGAACTCGCGGTCGAGCGTCATGCGGCGGTTGTAGGGGTTGGCCAATGCGTCGGCCGAGGTGACCGTGCCTTTCAGTGCGGCGAAGTCGAACTGCCCCAGCACCGCCAGCCCGGCGCTGGTGCCGCCGATCGGCACGTTGCGGCGGACCAGGTCCCGGATCGCGTCGTCGAGCGCGGTGCCCTTCCAGAACTCGATGTAGTCGCTCTGGTCGCCGCCTGCGATGAACAAGGCTTCGGCCTTGCGCACCCGGTCGACCACGAAGGGGTCGTTGGCCGCTTCGACCGAAGGGATCACGAGCGACTCGACCGAATCGACGCCCCCCATCACGTAGACGTATTGGTTGTAGCCGTCGGCGCCGGTCGCGCGGATAACGACGAAGTCGCCGCCGCCGGCCTTGTCGATCATCCAGCGGAACGCCGCGTCGACGTCGGAGCCACCACCCATCAGCAACGTCGACGGCGAGCGCGGCGGCTGCGACGAGGCCGCATCGGCCGGATTGCCGGTGAGGTAGTAGTCGTAAGACGTCTTGGCCTTCGGCGCAGCCGACGCGACCAGCGCAGCGCCGAGCGCGGCAATGCCCAATGCCAGCCGCGCCAGCAGGCGCAGGAACGGCCGAGGGCCGCGTGCAGGGTTCGCCGCGTGCATCTTCAACTCCTCCTCGACGCCACGACAGGCGCCCGGAATCTTGTTCGAGGGCCTGCGGGCTTGTCAATGGGCACCGACACTGTCCGCGGTGCGATAGCTCACGCCGAGCTGCCTGGTCAGTTCCAGCGCCGACACGTTGTTCTTGGCCTGCGTGAGCAGTTGCTTCGCCAGGAACCAGCGCGTCAGGGGCAGCTTGGTGGCCTCAAAGACGGTGCCGCTGGTCACGCTGCACTGGTACTGGCAGCCGGCGCACTGCCAGTACAGCCGGCCCTCGCGGCGCAACGAGGTGCGCGACTGCATCACGCCGCAAACCGGGCAGACGAACCCGCCGGGCCAGCGGGCAGCGACCAGCGCCTGCTCGCATTGCTGCTCGGTCCCGTAGCGGTCCATGAACTCCGGCAACGACAGCCCCTTCTGGAACTGCACTCGGTTCATCGGCATGGCGCATCTCCTGGTTGGATGCCGCCCATCCTCGGCCCTCACTGGCTCACAGCGTGAACCTGCTGAGCTTGCTCGCTAGTCAGCAACCGCCTTGTTGCACTTGGTGGTGAGAACCAGATAGGTTCCAGCGGACTGCCTACGGCAGCCGCTGAACTCAAACGTTGAACGACCGCTTCTATGAGGACTGGTTTGTCAAGGCATGACGGTCATGGCGGGACCTGTTCGTAGCATCCGATCGAAGTGCCGGCGGGCTGTCCGTCCACACTACAGCTTTGCCCTTATCCACGGCCGCTGTCCCGAACACCACCCACGCATCGCAGATGGCACCGACGTCCTCCAGGACCTGGAATCTCTCTGGGTACTCTTCGAGCAGCGAAGAGAACGCAATGCCGGCCTCGTACTTCTTCGCCAGCAGGCCCTCGCCCACGGCCGTGACCGTAGGTTCAAGCACGGCCTCCGACCACCGGGACAGGTCGGCATATTCTCGCGTGGCGGGCTGTAGCCCTACGCGGCGCGGCAACTGCCCAGCGTCGTGATCCTGCGCCATTAGTAGCGACATGGGCCTGCTGCGCGAGATGAACGCGTCGACCACGAACACCTGCCGCCGGAAAGCTCCGGTGATCTCAGCCGTCGACGGGTGCGCGGCGCACTGCAACATGAAGTCCGCGCGACCATCGATCAACATCCGGGCACCTTGGTGGAAGTCATCGACAAGCTCGATGCGAACGCGCTCAAGGTCCAGCAGGCCGTGCGCCCTCAGATAGCGCCGCAGCACGAAATCATGGTTGCTGTTCGGCGGACCCAGGGTGACGAAGGTGGACATGAATTTGAAGCGGTGCTGCGGCAGTCTAGTTGCGAAGGGTCAGGACGATCGCCAGGTAGCATGCCGGTGCCTCGATGATTGCGTCGACGCCATGGAGCGCGCTCGCCTCGAAGAGCAAGGCGTCGCCCTGGCCAAGTTCGAGCCGCCTGGTGCCGTACCGGTAGCGCACGCGCCCGGACATCATGTACAGGAATTTCAAGCCAGCGTGTTGAGTACCGGGGTGCGGCTGCGCGTCCGGCAGCAGCGTGACGAAATGAGGCTCCACGAACAGATTGCCTGACAGCACGTGACCCAGCAACGCGTGGCGGCAGTCCGTCCCGGCGCCGAGGCGCTCGACGACGATGCCCTGGCCGGCCGGCACGAACGACATGTCCGAGCGGCTCCCCGGCTCGCAGAAGAAGCGCGAGAGCGGAATGTCCAGCCCGTGGGCGATGCGATCCAGCGTTTCGACAGATGGAGACACCAGGCCACGCTCAACGCGAGAGAGCATCGAACGGGAGATGCCGCAGTTGCGTGCGAGCTCTCCCCCCGAGGCACCGGAGGCAACGCGCAACGCCCTGATCTGCTCGCCCAGTCGCGAGGCAGACCTGCTGCGGGCGGGAGCGGGGATGCCGTGTTGGGGTGACAGCTCAATCGGGATGCTTGTTCTTCTCGTCGTCGGGAGCGGCGACGCCGGGGACTTTCTTCTCATGGCATCCGCCTCCACTGCAGCGCGGCCCTCACCTGGCGCCAGCCAAGACACACGACACCTGCCACTCGAATGGTCGAATACGAGTCCGGAGACAAGACGGTGGCGCTCCACCCACCTCAGCTTTGCTTCACGGCAACAACGATGCGTTGGTCCGGATCGCTGCCGTCGGACTGAATGATGGCGTCTTCGAGCCGGCATGCCTCCTCGATGATGAGTTCGTAGAGCTGCCGCAAGAACTCCCCGTTGAGTCCGTGTTGCTGAGCGAACAACGATGCACGCTGCTGGACGACTCCAATTCGGCCAGCCTGCATCATGGGTATTCCATTGCGCTTCTTGTGAAGACCGATCTGGCGGCAACACGCGAGGCGGTCGCGGATGGCCGCCAGCAATGCCTTGTCGATCACGTCGAGTTCGTCACGCAGCCTTTCGAGGACCTCATGGGGATTACCGGCCGGTTGGCACGGTGTTGTGGATAGAGGCGAGGTGTTCATTCCGCCCTCACACCCTGCGCCACGATGATGCCGCGCAAGAGGTCCGTGTCCGATTTGATTCGGCTGGCCAAGCCTTCGGCTGTCGTGCCAACGGCCTGGTAGCCCTGCTGGAACAGCTTCTGCCTGACCTCGGGAGATCGCGTGATCTCGCTGAGCAGCGCCGACAGCCGGGCAATGATGGGTTTGGGCAGCGTGGCCGGCGCGGCCGCGGCGGTCCAGATCTCGATCTGGAACCCGTGGATGCCCGCCTCTTCGAGGCTCGGGAATTCCGGCACCAGCGCACTGCGGGTCGCCGAGGTCACGCCGATGGCGCGCAGCTTGCCGGCATGAACCTGGGCCGCGCCCAGGCCAGGCGGCAGCAGTGCGAGCTGGATGTCGCGTCCGATCAGTCCGTTGATGACCTGCGGGTTGCCCTGGTAGGGCACGTGGATCGGCGCGATGCCCGAACGGGTCTTGAGCAGTTCCATGGCCAGATGACCCACCGTGCCGATGCCTGGCGTGCCGTAGCTCCAGCGGTTGCCTGCAGTGCGCGCAGCGGCGAAGAAGTCGCGCGCGTCCCGCCCCGGCGCATCGACGGGCGCCGTCAGCAGCAGCGGCGCGGTGCAGATCAGGCTGATGGGGGCGAGGTCCGTGAGCGGATCGTAGGGAGTGGAAGGCGTCACCAGCTTGGCAATCGTCATGTTGCCGTTGATCAGCATGCCGATCGTGTGCAGGTCCGTGGCCTTGGCCACCAGGTTGGCGGCGATGTTCCCGCTCGCGCCAGGGTGGTTCTCCACAATCACGGGCTGCCCCAGCGCTCGGGACAGCGGCTCGGCCAGCGTTCGGGCGACCAGGTCCGGCGAAGACCCGCCACCGAAGCCCACGATGATGCGCAGGGGCTTGGTCGGCCACTTGTCGCGAACAGGCTCCGGCTTGGCGGCAGTTTGCGCGCCGGAGCCGCTGGCCATCGCAACAAGAACAAGCGCACCCAGAAAGCTGCGCAGGAAGCGGAGGAGAGAAGGAGTCGGTCGCAAGGAAGGTCACCTGAGTTCGATTCGGTGCGCCGATCATTTCCCACGTTGAGTGCGCTTTCAACGCTTGCATGCGACGCAAGGGTGGGCCGCCGTACGTCCCTCCCGGGAGCCTTGCATCCCGCGCAAATCGGGTGTGGTACAGGTCAAACCCGCCGCCGGTTGGCAACCTGCCAGATCATGTAGTTTCCGACGTCGGCGCGCTCCGCTGGAATGGCCTCATGACATTCAACGGGATCAGAAAGTGGAAATTCTGGCGGGCACGCCCATCAGCTTAGGCGCCGACCTGATGGCCCGGATGGCGCGCTACCGGCACAAAGTCTTTGTCGAGCGCCTGGGCTGGCCGCTGCATTCGCCCGAAGGAATGGAATACGACCAGTTCGATCGGCCCGATACCCTCTACTTGGTAGCGCTGCGCGGCGATAGCACTCTGGTTGGCACGGCGCGGCTGCTGCCGACCGAACGGCCGTACCTGCTGGGCGAGGTCTTTCCCGAGTTGATGGGGGATTCGGAAGTCCCGCGATCCCCGGACGTCTGGGAGTTGTCGAGATTCGCTGCGGTGGATCTCGATTCGATCGATCCGAACGCAGATGGTCGATACTCGTCGCCATTGGCGGTGGCTTTGCTGCGGGCCGCAATGTCGGCGGCCGCCGGCGCCGGGGTGAGCCGACTCATCACGGTTTCTCCACTCGGGATCGAACGTCTTCTGCGGCGATATCGCATCAGTGCAAGCCGCGCGGCAGCGCCGCGGTTCGTCGGCGAACAGCAGGTCTTTGCCTGCTGGATATACACCGACATCCCGGGCAGCGGGGGGCGAGCGTTGCACTCTCAACAGTCGGACGCCAGTTCGACCAAGAGGGACGCATAGGTGAATTCAGTGAAACAAGCGCACGGCCAGGCGTGCAACAGCGGCGGTCTTGTTCGCGGTTCCGAGCTTCACGAGCACGTTATTGACGTGGAAGTTGACCGTGTCGACCGAGATGCCAAGGATGTCCCCGACCTCGAGGGAAGTCTTTCCGTCTGCCGTCCACTGCATGACCTCCCTCTCGCGCCGGGTCAAGCGAGGAGGCTCGCCAGACGCGATGGCCGTGAGCGCGGAAGAAAGCGCTATCTGCGCGACGTTTACCAGCCAACGCAGAGGCATGTCCTTCGCGCGGAGCTCCTTCTCCGTCAGCCGTTCGTGTGATCTCGACAAGGACAGCAACCCCACCGAACCGTCCGCGTCGAAGCACGATTGCGCCCAGCCGACGCACAGGCCGAAGGATCTCGCTTCGGCCCATAGCGCCGGCGTCTCGCAGAAGAGCGCATCAGACCACACGATTGGCGTCAGGCTCCTGGTTGCGTGAAGCACCGTGGGATCGACCGCAAGGTAGCCGGCCTCCTCGTAGCGACGACGCCAACGCGGGTCATAGTCGTTCAGCAGGAATATTCTTGGCCGCGTAAAAGGCGAGGGCCGTCGCAAGCCGTATGCGCAGCGCTCAAAGCCAAGACTCCTGGCGCTTTTGCAGATTTGGGCGAACAGGTCGTCCACGCCATGCGCGCGACTGATGCCCGTAACAAGATCTTCCGTCCATGCCTTCATGACAGCCCTCGCCATGTCCAGGATCTGCGGCGAATGCAGCGGCCGCACGCCAATAGTTATGACTTGAAACTATCAGACAAAGTCGTTGCGCGCCGCCTCGGGCGCCGCAAAAGCGTCTTGACCGGATCCTGCACGGCCGTGAAAAGGTCGGCAACCAGGCCGCAATCGGCCACGCTGACGATCGACGCCTCTTCGTCCTTGTTGGTTGCCACGATCACCTTGGAGTCCTTCATGCCTGCCATCCCTCTTGACGCACATCCCAACGAATACTCGACGCACGATTGTGCTACGAGTCGATACCACCACCGTTGATACCGAAGCAGGTGCGCGCGGTGTTCCCAACTACCTGCATCAGGTCGTGATCTCGCCAGATGGCTTGCGCGCGGTCTTGCCTTCTAAGAAAGACAATATTCTGCGCGGCCAGTGCCGAGACGGCCGGAAGCTGGATCACGATAAAACGGTGCGCTCCGTGCTCAATCAGGTGGACCTTGCCAAGGGTGAAGACCTCCCCGCCAGTCAGATCGACTTCGACAATCAGCCGCCGTCGAGAGCGGCAGTCTTCTCGCCATTGGGCGACTTCGTTTTCGTTGCCCAGATGGAGGGAAATACGGTAACGGTCGCCGATGCCTACAGCGGTAGTCGGGGGGCTCAGATCACTCGGATGCGGAGTACGCCGCATGGCTTGTACATCGATGCTGAGCGCAAGTTGTTGTTCACCAACAATTTCCTCGATCGTTCGGTATCTGCGTATGACGTGAGCACGATCTACTCCGGTAAGAACGCTGACGCTCCGTTGCTTCACTACGTTTCAACAGTCGCGACCGAGCCGTTGAAGGCATCCGTGCTGCGCGGCAAGAAGCTCTTCTACAACGCCAGCGACATCCGCATGTCCAACGAAAGCTACATCTCATGCGCGAGTTGTCATGTGGATGGCGGAGATGACGGGATGGTATGGGACTTCACTCAGCGCGGTGAAGGCATGCGCCGCACCATTTCTCTGCTAGGGCGTGCCGGACTGGGCCATGGCAATCTGCATTGGAGTGCCAACTTCGATGAAGTCCAGGACTTCGAGAACGACATTCGTCGGGAATTCGGGGGGGCTGGCTTCATGACTAAAGCGGACTTCGAGGTCACGGCCGACCCGTTGGGAGCACGGAAGGCCGGAAAGAGCCCCGAGCTGGACGATTTGGCTGCATACCTAGCTTCGCTCGACAAGTACATGCGCAGTCCGGTACGCAACGCCGATGGAGCTTTGAGCGTGACGGCCCTGCAAGGTAAGAAACTATTCGGCGACCTGCAGTGCATCACTTGCCATTCCGGTCTCGCTATGCGTGATGGACAACGGCACGATGTAGGGACTATTCAACCCAGCTCGGGCAAAGGCAGTGGCAAGAAACTCGCCGGTGCAGGGTTCGACACGCCAACTTTGCATGGGATCTGGAGCAATGCGTCCAGTTTCCACAATGGCCAGAAGACAACGACAAAGGATCTGATCGTCTCCGGTCATGGAAATAGCAATGCATCGAACTTGTCGCCTGCAGATGTGGATGCACTGGCCGAATATCTTCGGTCCCTGGATGGACCTAAAGATGATGCGAGTGTTGGCTCGACTGCGCCACCTTCTTCATCGCCGACCAGCACTGCTGCGCAGTGAACAGGGTTGGCAATCGACATTGAATAGATGAGAGGTATTCAGATGTTCTGTTCACCCATTGTGAAAGAGGTCGAAACGATGGTCTTTCGAAAGAACTGGTTGCAGGCCGTCATGTTATGTGTCGCTATTTTCACAAGTGGATGTGGAGGTGGGGGAGGTGGGGAAAGCTCCTCTCCTGTCAAATCCATTCCTCAGTCCTCGGCGGGTGCTCCTTCCTCATCGACGACGGGCACGACGGCTGCACGGACACCAGGGAAGACAGGGGCGGGCTCTGACGTGCAACCAGTTGATGTTTCTAACATCAGCGATTGTGTTGCTTCTTCCGATCTTGAGGATCGCTGACTAGAGCCTTCCTTGGCCTGTCGAGCGACCAAGCCGGTAGCTGCCTGAAAGGACGCGCACCAAGGCAACGCTGGACCCGGCCGCACACGCCAGCTACTTGGACACGCGCTCCTTCCAGACAACACTGTATTCCTGCTGCTGCCGCAAGAGGTCTTTCGCGAACGTCTCGTGGTCCATGTAGTGAAGGGGCATGCCTTGCTTGTGGGCGATTTCGACGAATGCAGGATCCTTTGAGGCGTCGGCAACGGCGCTGCGCAGCAGCTTGAGAACGTCCTCCGGCGTGCCGGCAGGCGCAGCCAGGCCGCGCGATGCACTGGTCACCACGTCATACCCTTGTTCGACAAGCGTTGGCGCGGTCGGTATCGAGTTCAGGCGCTTGCGGGCTGTGACGCCCAGGGCGCGGACCATCCCAGCGCGCAGATCTCCTGCACCGTCCACCGCCGTGACGTAAGCCATATCGAGGTCACCGGCCAGGATGCCCATCCGAGTCGGCGCTGCACCGGCGTAGTGAACCGCCGTCAATTGAATGCCCGCCTTTTGTTCGAGTGCGAGCATCGTCAGGTGCGGCAAGCTGCCCTCACCTGTCGTTCCCACCGTCACCTTGCCGGGATTCGCCTTGGCATAAGCCACGACGTCGGGCATCGACTTGAAAGGGCTCTCCTTCCGCACGAAGAACATGCCGTCGTCCTCGACCAGGTTCGCGATGAGCGCGAATTCGGACAGCTTGTACTGTGTGGGGCGCTGCAGCGGAAACACCACCACGTTCGGCGCGGTGATGATGCCGATCGTGTAACCATCAGGCTTCGCCTTGGCGATGGCGGTGAACCCGATCTGTCCGCCGGCACCGGGGCGATTGGCAACCACCACCGGCTGCTTCAGGCGCTTTTCCAGGTACAGGCCGATGGCGCGGCCCATCGCGTCCGCGCCTCCTCCCGGCGCGAACGGAACGATGAGCGTGACGGGGCGATCCGGATAGGTGGCGTGGGCCGGCCAGGCCGCTGCCGCAAGGGCGAGTGCCAGGCTGGTGAGCAGGCTGCGCAGCATTTTTGTCTCCTTCGACTCCAGGCGGGATACGCTGCCAGTATGCGAACGCCGGCGATCGAAGCAGTGCCATTTCCGACATAACACCTATGCGTGTGCCCTGGTACCCGGCTGCGGCCCCTCACGAGTCCCAGTAGGGCGGCCTACCGAACTTCTGCGTGAAGTAAGCGACGAAACTTCGCAACTGCTTCGACTTCGACAGCTCGGGAATCCAGACGAAGCTGATGTCGCGCGGCTCCATGTCACTGTCGATGCGCCATTGCGGCAGCAGTTCGACCAGCTTGCCGCTGCGCAGGTCGGCCTGCACGGCCCAACTGGCCAGCAGCGTCACGCCCATGCCGCTCGCCGCAGCCTCCGCGAGGATGTCCGAGCTGTTCGCTGCCAGCGGCCCGGCGACCCGGATGGTGCGCATGTTCCTGCCGGACCAGCTGTGCCAGATGCCCGTCGGGGCCAGGCGGGTATGAATGAGGCACGGATGCCTGGCCAGGTCCTCGGGACTCTGGATCTTGCCGCGCTTGGATTCGTAGCTCGGAGAAGCACAGAGGATTCGGCGCTGTTTTGCGATCTTCGCCGCCACCAGGCGCCGATCCGGCAGGTGCCCGATGTGAAGCAGCAGGTCCACCTCGTCACGCACGAGATCGACCTTCTCGTCGGTCAGCGTAAGCCGGATCTCCACGCCCGGGTTCGCGTCCCGGAAGGACTGGAGGTGCGGCAGGATATGCTGCTTGCCGAACATGGGGCCGGTCGTCACCTTCAGCACGCGGGGACTGGAATTCGACTGGCGCAGCTGATCCAGCAACAGGTCGGCCGCACGCAACATGTCCTTGCCAGTATCCACGAGCAGATGGCCTGCATCGCTGGTGGAGATGGATCGCGTGGTTCGCTTGAACAATGGAACGCCGACCATCTCCTCCAAGGCGAACAGTTGCCTCGAGGCGGCGGGCTGCGACAGTCCCAGGCTCGCGGCTGCTTCACTGATCGACCCCGATCGCTCGATCGCGAGGATCAGCTCGATCCCGGCGATCAACTGGGCCCGCTCGGTGATCTTCCTCGCGTTCTGTTGCCTCGTTCTGCCTTGACCGGTACCGTTCGCCATTGCCGTGCAAGCTCCAAATGCGGGCCGGCATGATAGCGCTCTGCCCCTGTTTCCTAGTTCTCCCAGGGCGAAACACGCCAGAGGGCCCGATAGTCGCGGTCCAGCCGCTCCAGCTCACCCTTGAAATCCTGGGGTCCCATGTACCGCAGCGGCAGCTTCTGGGCGGCGGCTTCCTTCTGGAACTCCGGACTGCGCACGATAACCTCCATCGCCTCGGCCAGAACGCGCACCACCTGCGGCGGGGTGCGCGCGGGCGCTGCGATGCCCCGCAGCGCGCTGATGACCACGTCCACGCCCTGCTCGCGCAGCGTCGGCATCTGCGCTGCGGTGGGCGAGCGATGCTCCGCGGCTTGACCGAGGGAACGCACCAGGCCCCCGTCGAGGTCGGAAGCGGCATCCGCGATGGTGATGAAGCCGACATCCACGTCGCCTGCCAGCACCGCTTGCCGGATCGGGACCGTCCCCGAGTAAGGCACCGCCATCAGCTTCGCTCCGGCGTTCTTCTGGAGCGACAGCAAGGCGAAATGCGGAAGCCCCCCGTTGCCTGTGGTGGCCAGGTTGATGCTGTCGGGCTTGCTCTTCGCTTGGGCCACCAGGTCCTTCATGGTCTGGAAGCGGTGATCCTTGCGGACAAAGAAGACCCCCACATCCTCCACAAGGTTGGCGATCGGCTGGAGATCCGAGAGCTTGTACTGGGCGGCGCGCTGGATCGGCAGGACCACGACATTGGGAGCCGTCACGACGCCGATGGTGTATCCGTCCGGCTTGGCGCGAGCGATGGCGGCAAAGCCGATCTCGCCGCCGGCACCAGGACGATTCACCACCACCACCGGCTGGCCGAGCTTGCGCTCGAGGTGCCGCGCCAGCAGCCGGCCAGCCGCGTCGGCCCCGCCGCCGGCGGGAAAGGGCACGACCATCGTGATGGGCTTGTCGGGGTAGTTCGCTTCCGCGGCGGCGGCCGACGCCACCCCGATCAACGAAGCAAGAATGAAGCGAATCAGATGTTTCATCGCCGTTTCTCCATTGTTCTGGTCATCACCCGGTGCCCGGCAATGCTTCGCACGCCCCAGGACGAAGCACAGCGCATTCCCGTCGTCCGATTCTGCGCCGGTGCTACGTGGCCGCCTTCCTTTCAGCACATGACTCTTATGTCAGCGTCGCATGAATCACCGGCGAATAGATGACATGCTTCCTCATCATCGCAGCGCTGGAAAGCACCGCCCACATTCCGATATCACAGTACAGAGTCATACCATGGAGCAAGCTACATCCATCAGCAAGGAACAGTTGGAACAGCGGATCGCGCGCTACCGCGAGCTGTCCGGCACCACGAGCGCATTTGTCGATTCGCGCCTGCCGGGCGGACAGAAGCAGAACTTCAAGCTGGTCGCTGCCGGCAAAGGCATCTTCGAGAACCCGGACATGCGACCGGCGATCGCCGCAGCGCACAACATCAACATGAGCTGGGTGCTGATCCCGCCCGGCGGGGGTTCGAATCTGCATGATCACCCGGGCTCCGGTGCCGAGCTGTTCATTCCGGTGGATGGGCCTCTGACCATCTATTGGGGCGAGACCGGGGAGCAAGAAATCGTTCTGCAGCAGTTCGACTGCGTCTCGATCCCCGAAGGGCTGATGCGCGGCTTTCGCAACGACTCGGACCGCGCCGTCCTGATGCTCGCCATCGTGGACGGGGGCGCTTCCGGCGGCGGCAGCGTGCGCTGGCATCCGTCCGTGCTGGAACGCGCGGCGAAGACGGGCGTGTACCTGGACGCCAACGGCAAGCTGGCCCAGGAGGCTTCGGCCCAATAGATGGCAGCGGCGGTGCCCGCGCGTTTTTCCGACAAGGAGCGAGACATGACGAAGGTTCAGGTTGCACGATTCGCAGAGCTCAAGGGCAACAAGGCCGGTTTTCTCGACACCCGCCTGCCGGGTGGCGCGAAGGAGAACCTGAAGCTGATCGGCCGTGGCTCGTCGGAGAACCCGCTTCCTCCGGCCATCTCCGGCGACCACCGGTACGTCATGAACTGGGTCAGGATCCCGCCCGGCGGCGGATCGCGGATGCATTCGCATCCCACGCAGGAGGTGTTCATTCCCGTCGAAGGGACCATGACCATCTACTGGATCGGCGACGACGCGCAGGAGCATGCCATCTCCGCGCAGCCGAGAGATTGCGTGTCGGTCGAGGGCGGCGCGATGCGCGGCTTTCGCAACGACGCGGACACCGAGGCCCTCATGCTCACGATCGTCACGGGCCACGACGCCGGAGGTCCGCTGATCTGGCACGCCACGGTGGTGGCGGAAGAGAATGCGCTGGCCACCTGAGCGAGCGATCTCAAACCGCACCGTACGAACCGCACCATCGCGAAACAAGGAGCTCACATGGCCGATAGCACCGCCCTCTTCAACCTCGACGACCTCGACCTGCTCGCGTCCTGGGATACGCCGACCATCTGCAACGCCCTGGAACTGTTGATGCCGGAAGTGCCGCTCACCGCCTACACGACCCGGCCGGGCGTGCCCCTGGACGGTCCGTTCCAGCCAATGATCGGTGTGGCGCGCGTCGGCACGATTCGCGCACGCAGCAAGCCTGCCCAGCCGGCGGCAGACCGCTTCGACTGGTACGACTACGTGCACGCCAGGGAACTCCCGACCATCGTGGTCCTGCAGGACCTGGACGACCAGCCCGGCGCCGGTGCCTTCTGGGGCGAAGTGCACTCCAAGGTTCACCTCCGGCTGGGGTCTCGCGGCTGCGTCACCAATGGCTCCTTCCGCGATACGGATGCCTGGGCGCCGGGCTTCAAGATGCTGGGCGGCTGCCTCGGCCCGAGCCATGCGCACGTCCATCTGGTCAGCTTCGGCGAGCCCGTCTCGGTGCTCGGCATGGATGTGCGCCATGACGACATCGTTCACGCGGACCACCATGGTGCCGTCGTCGTTCCGCGCGACTGCGTCAAGCGCCTGCCGGAGGCGGTCGAACGCATTGCCGCCAAGGAGCGGCGCACGCTCGAGCTCTGCGACGCCTCCGACTTCTCGCCGGACCTGATGCGCCGCGTTCTCAAGCAGGGGCATATCCATTGAAGCCGATGCTGCTGGGCATTGCCGGCCTGGGCTGGTGGGGCCAGCGCCTGGTCCGGTCCGTGCAGGGGAAAAGCGACGCGGTGCGCTTTGTCGCCGCCGCCGTGTCCGATCCCGCCAAACGGGCCGATGTCGCCAAGGAGCTGGACCTCGAGCTCATCGACTCCTTCGAAACCCTCGTGCGCGACAGCCGCATCGACGGCGTCGTCATCGCCACGCCGCACTCGCTCCATCCCAAGCAGGTGGAGCTCGCCGCGGCCGCAGGCAAGCAGGTGTTCTGCGAGAAGCCGCTGGCGCTCACCGCCGCCGATGCGCAACGCGCGATCGCGGCCTGCTCGAAGCACGGCGTCACGCTGGCCGTCGGCCACAACAGGCGATTCGCGCCCAACGTGAGGAGCTTGATCGAGACCGTCAGGAGCGGCGAGCTCGGCAAGCTTCTGCACATCGAAGGGCACTGGAGCAACGAGAACACGACCCGCCCCGACTTCGGTGCATGGCGGGCTTCTCCGCTGGAAAGCCCCGGCGCGGGAATGACCGGCACGGGCATCCACGCGCTGGACATCATGACGGCGCTGTTCGGGAAGGCGGCCGTGGTTCGGGTTCAGTACCGCGCGCACTCATCCGCAGGGCAGGCAGCACGCGATGCACTCAGCGTCCTGATGGAGTTCGGCGGGGGCGTCTCCGGGGTGCTGACCACGATCCGGCCGACCCCGCGCTTCTGGCGAGTTCACGTGTTCGGCCTGGAGGGATCGGTCGAAGCCCGCGGAGACACGGAGCTTCGCCTGTACCGCCGTGACCAGGCTCCCGTCGTCACCCGGTTTCACGAGATCGACACGCTGCGCAGCGAGCTGGAGGCGTTCGCGCACAGCTGCGGCGGTTCTGCGCACTATCCCGTGACGGCCGAGCAGATGATCCACTGCGCCGGCGCGCTGGAAGGCATCGTGGAGCAGCTACGCACCCGGGAGATCCAACATGGTTGATGCCGCTATCCTGGGGCTCGGCTGGTGGGGCCAGGCACTGGTCTCGGCAGTCCAGGGCAAGAGCGAGCGCCTTCGCTTCGTGAAGGCAGTCGTTCCGGACCTCGCCAAGCGCGCCGCCGTCGCCGAGCAGCTCGGCGTGGCGCTCAGCTCGAGCTATTCGGAAGTCCTCTGCGATCCCTCGATCCAGGCGATCGTGGTGGCCACGCCTCACTCCCTGCATGTCGAGCAGGTCGTTGCCGCCGCACGCGCCGGCAAGGCCGTCTTCTGCGAGAAGCCGCTCTCCCTCACTCGCGACGGCGCCCAGCAATGCGTGGACGCGTGCGCCGCGGCAGGAGTGACGCTCGCGGTGGGGCACAACCGCCGGTTCATGCCTGCAATCGCTTACCTGCAGGACGCGCTCAGCCGAGGGCTGCTGGGTCAGGTGCTCCATCTCGAAGCCCACTCGAGCAATGAAAGTGCCCGCAAGAGCTTCGCCGCCTGGCGCTCCGAGGCCGCGGAATCCCCCGCGGCTGGAATGACCGGCACCGGTATTCACCTTCTCGATCTGGCGATCTCCCTGCTCGGAAGGCCGGACAGCGTCACCGCAAGGGTCTTCGGCATGGAAGCAAGAACACCGCCGGAAGACGCGTGCAACGTGTTCCTCGCCTTCGCCAATGGCGTAACCGCCACCCTTTCCATGGTGCAGACGACACCCCGCTTCTGGCGCATGCACCTCTTCGGCAGCGACGCTTCGCTGGAGATCCTCAACGACGAGGAGATGGTGTTGTACCGCGCCGGGCAGCCACCGCAGCGCCGGCAATTGGCAAAGGTCGATGCACTCCGCCTGGAGCTGGACGCGTTCGCGCAGGCGATCGAGCTCGAACGGCCCTACCCCATCTCGCCCGAGCAGATGGTGTGGACCGCGGCCGTGATGGAGGGCGTTTGCCGTTCGCTCGCAACAAGCCAAGAGGAGCAGCTGTGAACGGGTTCGAGGAACAACTGCGGCCGGCACTGCGTGAGAGCGGGTTGCCGGGCATCGTGTGCGCAGCTGCCGGGCCGAATGCGTTGCTCGACCTCGCATCTCTGGGGCATATCGCCTTCGACGCGTCGGAAAGGATGTCGCTGGACACCACCTTCTGGATCGCCTCCATCACCAAGCTCGCGACTGCCGTGGCGGTGTTGCAGCTCGTCGAGCGCAAACGGCTGCGGTTCGAGCACGAGGCCGCCGACTACCTGCCCTTCTTCCGCGATCTCGAGGTCCTGACGGAGGTCGGGCTCGTGCCCGCCACGACACGCGTCACGGTGCAGCACCTCATGACGCACACCGCGGGTTTCGGGTACGAGACATGGAGCCGGCCTCTCGCAGAACATGTGCTGCTGCAGAACCTGCCCGCCGCGCGCAGCGGGCTGCGGCGCTCGCTGGAGCGGCCGCTGCTCTTCCAGCCCCGGGGACATGTGGAACTACGGCATAGGGATGGACTGGGCAGGTCTGCTGGTGGAGCGCATCGCCGGCTGCAGCCTCGGCGAGTACCTGCGGGCCCATGTGTTCGAGCCCCTCCAGATGCATTCGACTGGATTCGCGCCCCGGGCCGATGCGATCCGGGCTGCCCTGTACGCCCGTCAAGCGGGCGGCTCGCTCGCAAGCGCGCCGAACGCACCGAATCCGGATCGCGACTTCGATGCCGGGGGAGCGGGTCTGTACGCCACGCCTCGGGACGTGCTGCGGCTTCTTCAGTCCATCCTGCGTGCGGCGCAGGGCAGCACGCAGGAGGTGCTGCAGCCGCAGACCGTCGCCGAGGCCCGCCGCAACCAGATCGGATTGCTCGAGGTACGCGACCTTCCCACCTGCGCGCCGGAGCGCAGCAGCGATCTTGTCATGTCGCCCGACACAAAGAAGTGGAGCCATTTCGGCCTGCTCCATCTGGAGGCACAACCGGGCGGCCGGTCGGCGAACAGCATCTCGTGGGCCGGCATCGCCAACACCTTCTTCTGGATTGACTTCGAAGCAGGTCTCGCAGCCGTCGCGTTCGCGCAGAGCCTGCCCTTCCTCGATCCAAGCGTGCTTGCATTGGTCGGCCGGTATGAGCGTTGTCTGTATGCCGGTCTGCGGGCCGGATGACAGCGCTCCTGTCGCGTCACTCGCCATGAGACACGCCGGGCCCGGTTGGGAAAGGCCGAGCCAGCCCGGCGTCGCCACCGCTATGACCCTTGCTCGGCCTGCACGAGGTTCACCGGCGTGCCCTTGGCAAAAGCCTCGATGTTGTCGATGAGCTGATCGGCAAGGCCCTGCACCGCCTCGTCGCTCGCCCAGGCCACGTGCGGAGTCAGCAGGAAGTTCGGCCGGTCCAGCAACGCCGTGAACGGATGGTCGGGCGGAGGCGGCTCGACGCTGACGACGTCGAAGGCAGCGCCGCTGATCTGCCCGGCGTCCAGTGCGGAGCCGACGGCGCTTTCGTCGACGAGCCCGCCGCGCGCCGTGTTGATCAGCAAGGGCTGGCGAGTCATGCGCCGGAACTCGCCGGCACCGATCATGTTGCGCGTGCTCGGCATCAGCGGGCAATGCAGCGTGAGGACGTCGGAGCGTTCGAGCACCTGCTCGAAGGGCGTGTACAGCGGGCCCATGTCCGCACGCCCCTTGTAGGCAGCGAACAGGACGTCCATGCCCAAGGCCCGTCCCATGGCCGCGACCGCCTGGCCCAGCGCACCATCGCCGATGATGCCCAGCGTCGAGCCGGCGAGATCCCGGATCGGATAATCGAAGAAGCAGAACTGCCCTGCCTCCTGCCAGCGGCCGGCGCGGACCGCATCCCGGTAGGCGCAGATGCTGCGACGCAGGGCGAAGATCAGTGCGAAGGTGTGCTCGGGAACGGTGTGAACCGCGTAGTTTCGGATGTTGCTGACGGCGATCCCGCGCCTTGCGCAGGCGACCAGATCGATGTTGTCGGTGCCGGTCGCGGCCACTGCGATCAACCGCAGGCGCGGCGCGGCCGCGATCGATCGGGCGCCCAGTTTCACCTTGTTGACGATCACGATATCGGCCTCGGCCAGGCGCTCGGCGAGCTGGTCCTGCGAGGTCCGATCGTGGATCTGCAGGTGATGGGCAAAGTCGGGCTTTCTGAGCACGGTCTGGGGCGAAATCGTGGCGCGGTCGAGGAAAACGATGTTCATGGGAATGCTGGAGAAGGTGAAGGATTGCGTGCTCGGACTGGGTTCTCACTCGAAGCGGATGTCGTTCTCCTTGGCGATCTTTCCCCACTTGAGGTGCTCGGATTGATGAAAGCGGCGGAAGTCCTGCATGGCACTGCCGATGCATTCCAGGCCGAGGTCAGAAAGCCGGGCCTTCATCTCGGTGCTGCGCATGATCCGCACGGCCTCCGCGTTCAGCCTCGCCACGATCTCGCCCGGCGTGCCGGCCGGCACGAAGAGCGCATGCCAGCCGTCCGCCTCATAGCCCGCGAGGGTCTCGCTCACCGTGGGTACCTCCGGCAGTACCGTGGAACGCTTGACGCTGGTGGTCGCCAGTGCCTTCATCTTCCTCGAGCGAACAAGCGGAATGGTCGTGGTTGCTGCCTCGAAGCCGATCTCGACGAGGCCGCCCATCATCTCCGGCAGCGGTGAGGTCCTGTAAGGGATGTGCCGCATGGTGGTGCCGGCCAGGTTGTTCAGGTACTCCATGCGAATGTGCGTGGCGGACCCGATGCCGTAGGACGCATAAGTGATGGAGCCCGGCTTGTCTTTGGCTGCAGCGATCAGCTGCTGCAGCGAGTCGTAGGGCCGCGTGGGCGGCGTGATCAGGTAGAAGGGCACGCTCGTGAGCTGCGTGACGGGCAGGAAGTCCTTGAAAGGGTCGTAAGGCGTCTTGCTGTTGATGTGGGGCATGACTGCCATCAGTGCATCGACCCCGAGCAACAACGAGTAGCCGTCGGCCGGACTCTTTGCCACGTTGTCCGTGCCGATGATCCCTGCTGCCCCGACCCGGTTGTCGATCACCACCGGCTGCTTCAGCGCGACGGAGAGCTGGTCTCCAAGAAGCCGCGCGACCACGTCGACCGAATTGCCGGCGGCGAAGGGAACGACGATGCGAAGCGGTCGGCTCGGCCATGGACTCTGGGCCCGGATCGCCTTTGGAGCGCCGACCACGGCAGCGCCGATCGCGACCATGGCCGAGCGCCGGTTCATGCGGAAATGAGGTCTCATGGTTAGCGTCTCCTTCTTGCCCGCAGGCGGGCTTCAATGCGGCAGGACCTGTTCTTCCTGCAGCCGGCGCAGCCAGTAGGCGATGGCGTCCTCCGTATCGAGGAACTCGTTGAATCCATGGCTTCTGAGCTTCAGACCGTCCAGCACGGAATGGGGCGGGTACTCGAACCCGTAGCCGAAGGCCCGGTCCGCGAACTGCCAGGATCTGTCCAGCAGCTTGGCCAGCGAGGTCTGCTTCAGGGCGTGTCGCGTGGCGATCCGCTCCCAGACCTCCTCGTGCCGGGGCATCGCGTCCGCAAGGCAAAGCGGTCGAGGCTCGCCCGCCTCGATGCCGAAATGGCGCGCGATGCCCGGCCAGATGTCCTTCCAGGCGAACACGTCGCCGTTGACGATGTTGTAGGTTTCCCCGCCGCAGATCTCGTGCGTACCCACGAATTCGGCGGCCTTGGCAATGAGGCGCGAATCGCTCGCGCCGTACACACCGTACGCGCCGCCCGGGAAGCACAGAGGCCTGCCGAGCTCGCGCTGGATCGCGGCAAAGGCGCCGATGGCCAGCACGATGTTCATCGGCGTGCCGGCCACCGTCCCGAGTACGAGCTGAGGACGAAGAATGGAGAAAGTCCACCCCCGATGAGCCTTGCGCTCGCGCAGCAGGTCTTCCTGCAGCCAGTAGAAGTTCTTGTGCGGATGCCGCGGCACCCTCTCCTTGCATGGGACCGGCGTAGGCCCGAGGTGCAGGCCGTAGGCCTTGGCGCCTTGCAGCAGCGTGATGTGGCGCAGCTCGGGGGCCGCGCGATCGAGCCCATCGAGCACGTTCCTCAGCATCGAAAGATTGGTTGCCATCTGCTCCTCGTCCCTCCAGCTCGCGACGAGGTTCGGCTTTTCATAGAGCGCGGTGTAGAGGACGTGCGTGACCCCGCGCACGGCACTCAGGCCCTCCACGCAGGCGGACTTGTCGGTGAGGTCGATCTGCAGCTGTCGAACGGAGTCGGGAAACGGCAAGGTGCGGCGGGCGACCGCCGTCACCTGCCAGTCCTGGATCCTGCTGAAGTGTTCCACGGCCGCGGCCCCGACAAGCCCGGTGGATCCGATGATGAGGATGTGGTGTTTGATGATCTGCTCCTGGTTGGAAGGTGCTGGCGGTGCCCAGGCCCGCCTACGGGCCTGACAGCGAGGCCCCTCTGACCTTCAGCTGGATGCGCCACAAGTAGGAAGGCCCCGTCATGTACAGCGTGTCGCCCTCGGCACCGCCGAAGGCAAGATTGGTCAGTCGCTCGCGTGTCTGGATGACCCCCAGATGGGTTCCGTCAGGAGCGATCACCCAAAGGCCGCGTGGCCCGGTGCAATAGACATTGCCGTGCATGTCCACCTTCATTCCATCCGGCACGCCGGGGGAAGCGTCGGAATTCATGTCGGCGAACAGGTCGCGGCGCCCCAGCGGACCATCGCGCCCGGCGTCGAAGCGCCAGATCAGCTTCCGGCGGGTGTCGTTGACGTAGAGGTACCGCTCGTCTGGAGAGAACACCAGTCCGTTGGCCGCGTCGAAGTCCCCGTGCAGCATCTGCAAACCTCCGTGCGCGATGCGGTACACGGCGGAAGTGGCAACGCCACGGTAGCGACCGTCCTTGGGTTCCCGCATTTCCGCAGAAGAGTCGGTGAAGTACACCGTGCCGTCGCTCCTGACGACCAGATCATTGGGGGTATTGAGCCGGCGGCCCTCGAAGGACTCTGCCAACACGGTCCGCCGGCCGTCCGGCTCCAGTCGGCCCACGTGCCGCGGTCCGTAACCGCAATAGAGGATGCGCCCCTGCCGATCCAGCGCCAGTCCGTTCGGCCCCTTGAGCTGCACGCGCCGGGAACCAAGGTCGATCTCGCGAACGCAGGATGCCGGCGAAGAATCGAAGAATGAGTCGGCAATGATGCGCAGGCCCGTGCGGCAGTCCAGTGCGAGGATGGCATCGCTGGCGATGTCCGTGAAGATCAGGTGTCCTCCGCTCGGCGTTCGCACCCACACCGGCCCTTCGAAGAACGCGGCCTGATCCTTGAGGATCTTCTCGACCTGCGCATCGCTGTCCACCAGCGCGTCCAGGCGGGGATCCAGGCGCAGCACGTCACCTATCGGGCTCATGGCATTCTCAGTCCGCACGAATTTGGTATTGCCGGGCAATCTTGCCCCACTTGTCGAACTCCGACTTGATGAGCGCCGAGCACTGGCCGGCAGTGCTTCCGACGGCCTGCAGACCGAGGTCGGCAATGCGGGATCGCACCTCGGGGGCCTTCAGCGCCTTCACGGCTTCGGCATTCAGCCGGTCGATGACGGCGGGTGGCGTGCCTGCAGGCGCAACCAATGCCATCCAGCCATCGTTGTCGAAGTTGGGCACGATCTCGGCGACGGCGGGCACGTCCGGCAGCGCCGCCTGACGCGTAGCGCTCGTGACGGCGAGCGCGCGCAGCTTTCCGCTCCTGACCAGGGGAATGGCCGTCGTCGCCGGCTCGAAAGCCATGGCGATGTTCCTGCTCATCACATCCGGAAGCGGGCTGCTCTTGTACGGCACGTGCAACAGGCTCACACCCGTCATGCTGCTGAGCATCACCATGCGCATGTGCGCGCCCGAACCCACACCGAGGGAGCCGTAGGTCAGGAAGTCAGGCTGTGCCTTCGCCCGCTCCAGCATCGCCGCCAGCGTCGTGAACGGCTGATCGGGCGCGGTCACCAGGTAGAAAGGCCCGTACGCAACCTGGGTCACAGGCACGAAATCTCTGAACGGGTCGTACCTCAGCTTGGCGTAGATGTGGGGCAGCACGCCCAGGATGGACTCGACCGGAAGAAACAGCGTGTATCCGTCCGCGGGCGCCTTTGCTGCGACTTCCGCACCGATGATCCCGGACGCACCGGCGCGGTTGTCGACGATGATCGGCTGCCCCAGCGCCTGTCCCATCTTGTCCGCCAGCAGGCGCGCGACCACGTCAGGCGAAACGCCGGCGGCAAACGGGACGATGAGCGTGATGGGCTTGCTCGGCCATGCCGTCTGTGCAGCCGGCCGGGGCGTGACTGCGAGCAGGCCGCAAGAGCCCAAGGCGGCCAGTACGGTGCGACGGTTGTACGCTTGCATGCATGTCTCCTGGCCGCCTAGCTGCACGACGTGCTTGATCGACAACGGCTGAGATCAGTGTGATCGAACTCGAGACCGCGCGATCGATGTACCGCGCATATGTGTTATTCGGGTGAGTCCAGCCGCTGCACCCTCAGCTCAAAAAGACTTAGTCTCGTGAAGACTTCGGTTGACGCAGATGTTGGCCACTGGCTCCAACCTGCTCGCGCATCTCTGGAGTGACTTCGAACAATCGGGCCAGGAATTCGCACAGGCTTGCGCTGGCCTCGCTCGCGCCGACCGACGGCTTCAGCAAGCCGAGGGGTTCCATCGGGATGTCGCTGCTGACCCGGATCTCGGCGAGTTCGCGTGCAAGTAGATGAGGCCGCACAAAACTCAGCGGCAGCAACGCGAGCAGATCGCCTTGCCGCAAGAGCCACGCCATCATGCTGTCCGAACGCGTGACCAGCGGATGGGTCTTCGGCGTACCGGGGAAACGCTCCGCGAGTGCGTCGAATTGCTCCCTTGCCGCGGATCCTGCCGGCGCCAGCAACCAAGTCTCCCCGCCGAGGCTCTTCCAGCTCACGCGCTTGGCGCTGGCGAGTCGATGACTCGTCGAGCACACCACGGCGAAGCGATCCTGCACCAGAGGATGGAACTGCCACCCTTCGGGATTGACCATGCGCTGGCGGCAGGCGACAAGGTCGACCTCACCTCTGGTGATCGCCAGGAGCTGGTCATCGTTCTCGGCCTCGCGCAGATGCACCCGGATGTCCGGCCAGCGCGCGTTGAACTGCGGGATCGCTTCCACCAGCAGCCCGTTGACGGCTGCCGCGGAGGCAATGAGCCGGACGCTGCCGCGGCCGGCGCTGCGCCGGGCGGTGACGATCTCGGCGCTTTCCGTCACCCCCAGCAACACCTGCCGCGCCACCGGCAGCAGATCGGCGCAGGCCGGCGTGGGCCGGACCCCGCGGGCATGCCGGTCGAAGAGCCGGATGTCCAGCAGCTGCTCGAGGTAGCCCAGCATCTGCGTCACCGAGGACTGCGTGGTGCCGATCGCATCGGCCGTGCGCTGCACGCTGCCCAGCTCCGCGAGCTTCAGCAGCACCTGCACATGGCGGAACTTTCCGCGTGCGAGCAGCCGGTTGACGAGGACGGAGGCGGACTGTTCCAAGGTATCGCCCAGTCTAATACCTCCCACCCACTATTAATTGGGCGCCGCCGCCCGGACTCTGCAAGATGCGCCTGCAGAACAAAGGAGACAGAGTGAGCTGCACGACCTCTTGCGGCATCCGGCGCCGCGGAATCCTCGTCGCCGGCGCAGTCCTGATGGCCGGCGCCGGCCTGTCGATGCACGCGCAGGCCGCGGATTTCCCCACGCGTCCCATCCAACTCGTGGTCGCTGCCCCGGCGGGCGGTCCCTCGGACGCGGTCGCGCGGATGCTGGCGGAGGACATGGCGAAGGTGCTCGGCCAGTCCGTCATCGTCGACAACAAGCCGGGCGCGGGCGGCGCCATCGCCGCCGATGCCGTGGCGCGCGCGGCGCCGGACGGCCACACCCTCATGCTGTCCTGGATCGGCAACGCGACGAACCAGACCTTGTTGCCCCGGCAGGCCCTCGACGTCAATCGCGACTTCGTGCACATCACCCAGGTGGTCTCCGGCGCCAATGTGCTGGTGGCGCGGCCCGGTGTCGCCGGGTCCCTGAAGGAGCTGCTTTCGCTCGCCAAGGCGCAGCCCGGCAAGCTGAGCTACGCGAGCGCGGGCAACGGCTCGTCCGGCCACCTCGCGATGGAAATGCTGAAACAGCGCGCGGGCGTTTCCCTGGTCCACATTCCCTACCGCGGCGGCGCGCCGGCGCTCAATGACCTGCTGGGCGGCCAGGTCGACCTGATGTTCCTCAACCAGGACGCCGTGACGCCCTATGTGCGCAGCGGCCGGCTGGTCGCGCTGGCGATCAGCGGCAGCGCGCGCAACGCGCAGCTGGCCGAAGTGCCGACGGTGGCCGAGTCCGGCTTCCCCGGCTTCGAGGCGACCGCATGGGCCGGCCTCTCCGCGCCGCGCGGCACGCCCGAGGCGGTGGTGCAGCGCCTGCACGCCGCGGCGCTGACGGTCTTGCAAGGTCCCTTCCGAGCGAAGCAGGAGGCGATCGGCGCACAGGTGGTCGGCTCCGCGCCGTCCCAGTACGCCGCCTTCGTGCGCAGCGAGACCGATAAGTGGGCCGCCGTCATCAAGACCGCAGGCATCCGACCCGACTGACATGAACCACACGCTATCGATCGGCTCCTTCGAACTGGAGTCAGGCCGGGTGCTGCCCGCCGTGCACGTCGGCTACGTCACGCACGGCACGCTGGCGCCCGACGGCCGCAACGCCGTGCTGGTGACGCATGGCTACACCAGCGGTCCCTCCATGCTGTCGCCGGGCCACCTGACCGCGGAAGGGTCCTGGGCGTCGCTGCTCGGTCCGGGGCGCCCGCTGGACACCGAGCGCTTCTTCATCGTCTGCTCGAACATGCTGGGCTCCGCCTTCGGCACCACCGGACCGGCCTGCATCGACCCGGCGACCGGTCGCCCATGGGGCGGCGATTTCCCCGCGATCACGCTGGGCGACATCGTCGGCGTCCAGCATCGCCTGCTCGCGCAACTCGGTGTCAGGCACCTGAAGGCGGTGGTCGGGCCCTCCTATGGCGGCTGGCAGGCGCTGCAGTGGGCGCTCGACCACCCCGACATGGTCGACGCCATCGGCGTGCTGATGTCGGGCCTGACACATCCGCCGGGCCTGAGCGCCGCTTCCGTACGCGCCCGGTTCACCGAAAGCCCGCAGTGGCATGGCGGCCGCTACTACGAGCACGGCGGCATGTACCAGGACCTGCTGCAGATGCGCCTGCAGACGCTGCGCTCCTATGGCCTGGAGCGGCTCTACGAGGACCGCATGCCCGATCCGCAGGAGCGCCAGGCCGCGCTCGAGCGGCCGGCCCGCGAATGGGCTGCGCGTTTCGATCCGCACAGCATGGTGGTGCTGGCCGGCGCGGCCGAGCGCTTCGACGTGCGCGCGCGCATGGCGGAGATCCGCGCCCGGCTGCTGTTCGTCGTCTGCACCACCGACGCGATCTTCCCGCCCGATCCACAGGTGCGCTTGCTCTTGCAGCGCACGCGCAGCGTGCACCGCCATCTCGAGCTGGACAGCCCCTACGGCCACATGGCGTCCGGCATCGAATGGCGCCGGCTGGAGCCCGAGCTGCGCTGGCTGCTCGCCAACCCGCCAAGCCAGTGAATCGATAGACCAATACACAGCACAGGAGACAACACGATGAAGAACGACTCGCGCACGAAGAAGCGCCCCGCGCCGTGGGCCGCACTCGGCCTGCTCGCCGCACTCGCCGGCTGCGGCGGCGGTGGCGGCGGCATACGTTTCACGCCCCCTGCTCCGCCGCAGCAAGCCACGACGCTGAGCTGCGACGACAACATGAAGACCGCCTTCAAGCCGGACGCGAACACCACCGTCACGCTGGTCCAAGCCTTCAAGGCCGGCGACGCCCTGAAGCTCGCCAACACGCCCGCCACGCCCGCACCGCCCGTGGCCGGCATCGACACCTGCCTGGTCAAGCTGCTGGTGGGCCCCGGCAACCCCGGTCCCGCCGGCGCGCCCTCGACCTCCGCCGGCATCGGCATCGAGGTCTGGCTGCCCAAGCCGAGCGCCTGGAACAAGATCGTCCGCGCCTTCGGCAGCGGCGGCTGGGCCGGCGGCGTCCATGCCGACACCACGCAGATCGGCTCGCGCGCCCAGTTCATCCCGGCGCTCAACGCCGGCTACGCGATCAGCGCCTCCGACCACGGCCATGCACTGTTGAACAACGGCTCCTTCGCCATGAACCCCGACGGCACCATCAACACCGTGCTGTGGCAGGACTTCGCCGAGCGCAGCATGCACGAGATGGCGGTCAAGACCAAGGCCCTGGTGAAGGCCTACTACGGCGAGGCGCAGGCCTATGCCTACTGGGACGGGTTCTCCACCGGCGGACGCCAGGGCTACAAGATCGCGCAGAAGTATCCGGCGGACTTCAACGGCATCCTGGCCGGCGCGCCGGCTTTCAACTGGAGCAAGTTCATCACCGCAGAGCTGTACCCGCAGGTGGCGATGCAGCGCGAGCTCGGCGCGCCGATGGCCGCGGCGAAGCTGAACTTCGCGAGCGGCGCGGCCGTCAAGGCCTGCGACACCCTGGGCCTGGGCTTCCTGCTCGACCCGCTGCAGTGCCGCTACGACCCGACCAAGGATGCCGATGTGTTGTGCGCGGGCGTCGCCGGCAACGGCGTGACCGGCGCGAGCGCCAGCGCGTCCTGCGTGAGTCTGGCGGAAGCCCGCGTGATCAACCAGATCTGGTACGGCCAGACGGCGAGCGGCAGTACGCCGGACCCGGCCGGCGACAACGGCAGCGGCACGGCCCTCGGCAGCGCGGATCACCTGTGGTGGGGCCTGACGCGCGGCACCAACCTGGCCGTGTCGCTCGCCGGCAGCAACCCGTTCCCGATCGCGACCGACCAGGTGGCGCTGGAGCTCCAGGATCCGAGCTATGCCGGACCCAGCTTCACCAACGCGAGTGGCAACGGCACGAGCAAGTGGAAGGCGCTGGACTATGCAGGCCTCGCGAATGCTTATGCGCAGGGCATCGTCTTGCAGCCGCAGTTCAGCTCCATCAACACCGACGATCCGAACCTGGCCGGGGCGCGCGACGCCGGCACCAAGATCCTGTCCTACCACGGCCTGGCCGACGACAAGATCATGCCGCAGGGTTCGATCAACTACTTCACCCGCGTCTCCGCCGCGATGGGCGGCAACGCCGAGGTGCAGAAGTTCAATCGTCTCTTCCTCATCCCCGGCCTGGCGCACGACAGCACTTTCGCGAGCAGCGCGTCCATCGATTCCGCGACCGGCGCCAACCTAGCGGCCCGGCGTGTGCCGCTGCCGCAGCCCGCGGGAGGACGCGACGAGTTGTTCGCCGCGCTTCGAAACTGGGTCGAGAACGGTGTTGCGCCAACGCGGATCAACTTGGCCTCCTCCGATGGCAGCGTGGGCATGCCCTTGTGTTTGTATCCGCAGAAGGCGAGCTATTCGGGCAGCGGCTCGCTCGCGGTGGCCAACAGCTATGAATGCAAATGAACGTGGCGCCGCTCCTTGAGGGGCGACATGGGACCAGCACTACGGCCAGCTTGTCCTGCGTCGATACGCTGCTGCGCCGCGCTGGCGCACGGGTCGGTGCCGAGCACCGAGCAAGGCCTCATCCAGCCGATGCTGGTGTGAGAAAGCCGGCTAATCGCTCCCACATCTCGACAGGGTTCGAGTACATCGGGAAATGTCCGCTGCGGGAGATCTCTGCCAGCTTGACGCCATTGGCGCGCAGATGCGGCAGGTACGACAGGGACGCGTTCTGCTCCCCATACATGAACATCCGTGGGAACGGCATGGACAAGAATTTCGTCATCAGGTCACCATGGTCCGACAACTCGACCATGGACGTGAAGATGCCGCGCACCGCCTCCACCCGCACCTTGTGACGCAGACTCGACGCATAGAGCGCACTCGAATAGAAGGGCGAGCGCCAAGTCCGCTCGATGAAGTCTTCGAAGAAGGCATCCGCAGTGTCCGCAGGATAGTCGACCACCTGCCGGCTCAGAAAACAGTCCTCGGGGGCCACATTGCCCTCGATGTCCACAAAGCTCAACAGACGATGCGACTGTTCATGCGCCAGCATGAGCGCTGTGAGGCCTCCCATCGAATGCCCGACGAGGTGGAAATTGCCGATCCCGAAGCGCTCGAGCACCGCCTTCGCGGTTGCCACGAGGAAAGGGATCGAAACCTTCGATAGATCGCCGCAGCGTGTGGCTCCACAGCCTGGAGCGTCGTACGCGATGAACGGACGTCCCGCGAACGCCGGGTGACGGACGATGTCGACGTAGTCCTCTTTGGTCGAGCCGAATCCATGCAGGAACACGATCGGTGCCAGTTCGCCTGCTCGGTGCACCGTGGCTACTTCGAGCTCGACGCCCTGCACGTGCAATGTCACGGTCTCTTTTGCGATCTCATCGTGTGTCGACATGTCTTTCCTTGGTGTTGCGATGGGCTGAAGCGCTTGATCGCGCCGCACGCGTGCTCCCGCGCTCTGTCGGATCACATCGATCACGCTGCTGGTTTACGCCTCGAAGGTATTGGCCCGGAGGATCTTCCCCGGATTCATCAGGTTCGACGGGTCGAATTTCGACTTCACCATCCGCATCATCTGCAGGTCGATGGCCGGCTTGAATCGCTCCAGGCGCTCCACGTGCATCCTGCCGATGCCATGTTCGGCGCTGATGCTGCCGCCCAGTTCAACGCTCGCCGCGTGCACGATCACGTTGACGCGCGCAGCCACCGCCTCGCATTGCTCCGGCGTGCCATAGATCGAACGCGAAAGCACCGCGATGACATGAATGTTGCCGTCGCCGATGTGCCCCGCGTGGCACACCGCGGCCCCCGCCACCTGCTGCTCGATGCGCTCGGTCACGAGATCGATGAAGCGCGGGAGTTTGGAGACCGGCACCGACGTGTCGTTCGAGACAGTAAATCCCGCGCGCTTGTTGGCCTCCGAAATGTTGTGCCGCAGCTCCCAAATGCGGTTCGCCTTGGCCACGTCGGTGGCGACCACCGCGTTGATCACCAGGTCGCGCTCGAAGGCGGTCTCGAGCGTCTTCTCCAACTCGGCGACGGCGTCCCACTGCGGCGAGCTGTCCGCGATCTCCATCAGGACGAACCACGGGCTGTCCATTTCCATCGGCGACTGAAGGCCGTGACCGTGCTGCAAGACCAACTCGATCTGCCGGCGCGACATGATCTCGAAGGCCTCGATCCGGTTGCCCACCTGCTCCTGCATGAAGCGCAGAAGGTCGACCGCCTGCTGCACGGCAGTCAGCGCCACCATGGCCGTGGCAGAAACATTGAGACGAGGAAAAAGCTTCAGCACCGCGGCCGTCACCACGCCCAGCGTGCCCTCGGCACCGATGAACAGCTGCTTCAGGTCGTAGCCGGCGTTGTCCTTGCGCAGCGCCCGCAGACCGTCCCACACGCGGCCATCGGGCAGGACCACCTCGAGGCCCATCACCAGCTCGCGCATGTTGCCGTAGCGCAGAACGCCGGTGCCTCCGGCATTGGTCGACACCAGGCCGCCGATCTCGCAGCTGCCGACGCTGCCCAGCAGCAGCGGGAACTGGCGCTGGCGCTCATCGGCGGCCTCCCGCACATGGGCCAGGATGCAGCCGGCCTCGGCCGTCAGCGAGTTGTTGGTGGCATCGATGTCCCGTATCCGGTTCATGCGCGACAGGTTGAGGATCACGGCCGGCCGCTCGGCGCCCGCAACGGCACCGCCCGTCAGGCCGGTGTTGCCGCCTTGCGGAACGATCGCCACCTCCAGGCTCGCGCAGGCTTTCACGAGCTCCGCCACCTCGCTCGTACTGCCGGGCATCAGGACTGCGAGCGCCGCGCCCTGGTACCGGCCGCGCCAGTCCTGCTGATACGGTTGCGTGTCGCCCGGATCAGTCAACACGCGTGCCGGGCCGACAACCTCGGCGAATCGCTCGAGCAAAGCGGCGGTCTTGAGCATCATGCTCTCTCCAGCGTGACGGCACACATGGCTCACTCCCTCTTGAGACCGCCGATGGACTTGATGACCGCGCCCCATTTGTCGAGCTCGGACTTGACCAGCGCATCCAGCACTTCGGGCGTCGATCCGACCGGCGTTGCACTGAGGTCCTTCAGCTTCGCCTGTACGTCCTGCTGCGCCACCACGGCCTGCAGTTCACGGCTCAGCAACTCGACCAGAGGGCGCGGCAGCTTCGCGGGCCCGAAGACGGCGTTCCAGGTATAGGTTTCGTAGCCGGCAAGACCTGCTTCGGCGAGGGTCGGGACGTCCGGAAAGGACGGCGAGCGCTTGCTGGTGGTCACCGCCAGGGCACGCGCCGAGCCGGCTCGGATGTGCGATGCCGCCCCTGTCAGGACGTCGAACAGGATGGGAATGTGGCCACCGACCAGGTCGGTCATGGCCGGCCCGCCACCCTTGTAAGGAACATGACCGATGTCCACACCGGCCATGGACTTGAACAACTCGCCCGACAGGTGTGGAGGCGTACCCACACCCGACGAGCCATAGTTGAACTTGCCCGGTTGTGCCTTGAGAAGGGCGATGAGCTCCCGCACGTTCTGTGCCTTGACGGACGAGCTGACCAAAAGGACGTTGGGCACTGTCGCGACGAGCGAGATGGGCGTGAAGTCGCGCTGGGCATCGTAGGAGGACGGCGGTGTCGAAAGCGGATTGATCGCGTGTGTCGCGACCGTGCCCATCAGCAGCATGCTCCCATCGGAGGCCGCCTTCGCCACCTTGGCGGCGCCGATGGCGCCCCCGCCGCCGGCGACGTTCTCCACGACCACGCTGTGCGCGATACGCTCCGACAGCTTTTGCGCCACCAGGCGGGAAACGACATCCGTGGCACCCCCGGCCGAAAAGGGAACCACCAGCGCGATCGGTCCCTTCGGCAAAACCGACTGCGCGAAGGCGTGCGGCAGGGGCGCGCCCAGCGTGGCGGCAACACCCCACTTCATCAACTCGCGCCGTGACAGCGTCGATGGACTCATGTTCTTGTCTCCGTTTATTGATTCGAATGTGTCAGCGCATCACGAACGGATTGCCAGTGACTGCGCCGCTGTTGATCCAGACGCACTTGGTCTGAAGGTACTCGCGGATCGCATCGATGCCGTTCTCGCGGCCCAGCCCGGAATCCTTGTAGCCGCCGAACGGCGCCATGAAGCTCACGGCGCGGTAGGTGTTGACCCACACGGTGCCAGCCTGCAGCTTCTCGGACATGCGGATGGCGCGGCCGATGTCCTTCGTCCAGACGGCTGCCGCCAGGCCGAAGCGCACGTCGTTGGCGATGCGCAGCGCGTCGGCTTCGTCCTTGAAGCGAATGATCGACAGCACCGGGCCGAACACCTCCTCCTGTGCAATGCGCATGTCGTTGCGCACGCCGGTGAAGATCGTCGGCTGCACGAACCAGCCCTTGCCGCACTCGGGTGCGCTCCCCTTCTCGCCGCCGAGCACGGCTGTCGCGCCTTCGCTGCGGGCAATGTCGATGTACTCCAGCACCTTCTTGTACTGCGGCGGCGTGGTCACCGGGCCCACCTGGGTGTCCGGGCTCATCGGATCGCCCATGCGGGCCGTGCGTGCCACCGCGAGCAGGCGCTCTACGAACGCATCGTGGATGCTGTCCTGCACCAGCAGGCGGGAACCCGCAATGCAGGTCTGGCCCGTCGCGGCAAAGATGCCCGAGATGGCGCCAAAGGCAGCCTGTTCCAGGTCCGCATCCTCGAACACCACGTTGGGCGACTTTCCGCCCAACTCCATGGCCGCGTGCTTGAGGTGGCGGCCGGCCTTCTCGTTGATCAGGCGACCCGTGCTGTCCGAGCCGGTGAAACTGATCTTGCTCACCAGCGGGTGCTCGACAAGAGGCGTGCCCACCTCGGCACCGAAACCCGTGACCACGTTGAACACGCCCGCCGGAAAGCCCGCCTCCTCGAACAGCTCCGCCAGCTCCAGCGTGGAGGCCGAAGTGAACTCCGAGGGCTTGACCACCACGGTGCAGCCGGCGGCCAAGGCGGGAGCGATCTTCCAGCTCAGCAGCATCAGCGGCGAATTCCAGGGGGTGATGGCCGCCACCACGCCGACCGGCTCGTGGCGGGTGAAGGCGAAGTACCCTTTCTTGTCGAGCGGCAGCGTGCTGCCCTGCACCTTGTCGGCCAGACCGCCGTAGTAATGGAACCACTGCGGGATGTAGTTGAGCTGCCCCTGCATCTCGGCCAGCAGCTTGCCGTTGTCGCGAACCTCGGTCGTGGCGAGCTTGACGGCATCGCGAGCGATCAGGTCGGCGAGCTTGCGCATCAGGGCGCCGCGCTGGGTTGCCGTCAGTTCGGCCCAGGGACCTTGCGTCAGCGCCTGGTGGGCGGCCTGGACGGCGGCATCCACGTCGCTCGCATCGCCGCGCGGAATCTGCGCCCAGCTTTCGCCGGTGTAAGGGTTCTGTGTGTCGAACCACTGGCCGCCGCGGGGTTCGCAGGCTTGGCCGCCGATGCGCAGCAGGTAGCGTTTCATACCGTCTCTTCTCGTTGCAGGGGCTGGGGCCCGCTGTCAGAACGGCTTGAGCCCGAGTGCGGCGCGGAACCTGTTCTTGATGAACGGTCCGTCGCGCGGCGGCAGTGCGCGTGGCGGCTCATCGGCTTCGATGAAGACCTGCGCGAACGACACGCCGTCGCGGGCCAGAATGCGGCGCGAGACCTCGCCGCAGCCTTCCAGGCTGTCGGTCGTGAAGGCATCGGCAATGCCGAAGCCCTTGGCCACGGCAACGAGATCCGTGCCCAGGCTGGAGTGGCTGCGCTGCATGCCGGTCTCGCCGAAGTGGCCGTTGTCCAGCACGACGATGCTGAGGTTCCTGGGCTGCTTGGTCGCGATGGTCGCCAGGCTGCCGATGCCCATCAGTTGCTCGCCGTCGCCGGTGATCACCACCACCGACCTCTGCGGCTGCGCCAGCGCCAGGCCCAGGGCGAGCGAGGTCGAACCGCCCATGGCACCCCACAGGTAGTAGTTCTCGTCACGATCGCCGGCGGCGAACACGTCGTAAGCAGCGGAGCCCAGACCCGTCACCACCAGCGCCTCGGGCACTTGCGACAGCAGCTTGGCGACGAACTCGCGGCGATCGGCGCGCGGCCTCGATGCGATCTGGTTCATTGCTTGCGCTCCCACTTCTTGCGACCGATGAGGTTCTGGCCCAGCAGCACGGCCACCTTCTCGCCCGCCTCGAAGGCGGCGTCGAAGCCCGCGCTGACGATCTCTCCCGCTTCTTCCGGATCCGACACCCGCAGCACATGGATGCCCATCAGCTCCAGCGCCGCCTGCGTGGCCTTGCCCATGGGGCCTTGCCACGGGTTGAACTCGGCGTACTCGCCGCGCATGGTGACGAGCGTGAAGAACGGGAAGTCGGCCGCCTGCAGCAGCGAGAACATGTTCACGCAGTTGCCGACGCCGCTGCTTTGCATGAGCAGCACCGCGCGCTGGCCGCCCAGCCAGGCGCCGCTCACCACGGCCACGCCCTCTTCCTCGGTCGTCAACACGACATCCTCGATGTCGGGATCGGCAATGGCGCTGCGGATCACATGCGAGTGACCCGCGTCGGGCACGTACGCGATCTGGCGCACGCCGCCCTCCTTGAGAACCTTGAAGATGGCCTCCTGCCACGCAGGGGCCGGTGCGGGTGTGTGATTCATAGCCGTGTGGAGCCTTGGGTAGTACCGGGGTGCAGGAATCATAATTTTTGATCTATCCTTCTGAGAAATAGAATTTCGGCATTCCACCATCACGATTTGCGATTCGAGATTCATCCATGGACTTCAAGCAGCTGCGCGCCTTTCTCACCGTGGCAGAGACCGGCAACGTCACCCGGGCCGCCGATGTCCTGCATCTCGTGCAGCCCGCGGTCTCGCGCCAGCTGCGGCTTCTCGAGGAAGACATCGGAACGCCTCTTTTCGACCGTGGCCGGCACGGCATGGCGCTGACGCCAGCCGGCCAGTCGCTGGTGGGCTATGCGCGCCGGGCGATGCTGGAACTCGAGCGCGCCCGCGCGGAGATCGGAGGCAGCGGCAACGGCGTGAGCGGCCTGGTCACCCTGGGCCTCTTGCCCAGCACCATCGACATGCTGTCCAGTCCGCTCGTCGCGGCCATGGCAGCCGAATACCCGGGCGTCCGCGTCCGCATCGCGATGGGTTATGCGGGCACGCTCCTGCGCTGGCTCGAATCCGGCGAGGTGGATGCGGCCCTGCTGTACGGCGCCGCACGCTCGGCCGAAGTCCAAACGACGCCGCTGATCGAAGAGTCCCTGTGGGTGATCGGCCCGAAGGAAGCCAAGCTGCGCAAGAACAAACCGGTGCCCCTGGCCAAGCTGGCTGGAATGAAGGTGGTGCTTCCCAGCGCGCCGCATGGAATCCGGGCACTGGTGGAGCATGCGTGCGCGGTCGCCAATGTCACGCTGGACATCTGCGCAGAGACCAACGCACTGAGCGTGCAGCGCAGCCTGGTCCTCGGCGGCCACGGCCTGACCATCCTTCCGCCGATCGCGGTGGCCGAGGACCTCCGCAGCGGCAAGCTGTCGGGTGCGCCCCTGGCCGATCCGCCGATCGCCCGCACCATCGTGCTCGCCCTTCCCGCCGACCGTGCGACGGGACGGCATGTGCGCTGTGCGGTGGACCTGCTGGTCAGGGAAGCGCGGCGCGCGATCGACTCCGGCACATGGCTGGAGGGCCACTGGCTCGGCGCCTGACGCCCGACGCCTCTGTCGATTCGTCGCTCTGCAGACCAGTCCCGCCACGCGTCCTCATGTGGCTGATGAGCTGCCGGGCCGGTGTCGTCCGATCAGACAGAAGCGATGAGCTCCATCCGCAGCTCCCGGATGCGAGGCTCCACGTAGTAGCCGCCGTACTCGGTGTAGCGCAGGAAGGGCCGGCCGCACCCGACGCAGGCCCAGAGCTCGCAGCGGTTGTAAGGATGAAAAGCGGGCGCGATCGGCGCCTGAGGCGACCAGTAGCTGGTGCCGTTCGGGTGGTACTCGTCCAGCGTGGGCTCCTGGTCGCCAGGCGGGCGAAGAGAACCGACCCGACGCAGACTGCTTTCATCCGCGGTTGCCGAAAGAGCCTCCCAGCCAGGGCAGCGAAGTGCAGCGCACCGCGCGCAGCCCTTGTTCGACACGTGCTCGCGCGCCAGCCGAAGCAAGGCTTCGGCATCGAGCACGGCATCGTTCGGATCGGGAAGCATACGTCAGTCCAGCGTCACGCCGGTCACTGTACTCGCGTCGAGCCCACTCAGGTCAGGCCGAGCCGACGCAGTGTGTCCGTGAGGCCGAGCAGGTCCGAGGTGAAGCGCCCTTGCGCGATGGCCTCGCGCTGCGTCGCTTCCTTCTCCTCGCGCGCCAGGCTGGCCGCGATGGTCGACTCCACCTCGCCCCGCGGCACCACCGCAAGGCCATCGCGGTCGCCGACGATGACATCGCCGGGATGGATCAGCACGTCGCCGATGCTGACGGGCACGTTGACCTTGCCGGGTTGATTCTTCGCAGTCCCCTTGATCGAAAGCCCGCGGCAGAACACGGGAAAGCCGAGCTCGATGATGAGATTGGCATCGCGCACGCAGCCGTTGATGACCAGGCCGGCGAGGCCGACCTTCATCGCCTGGATCGTCAGGACATCGCCCCATGGTCCGGCTTCCATGAAGCCCTTGGCGTCGACCACGAGCACGTCGCCCGGCTTCGCCTTCTGAACCGCATAGTGCAGCATCAGGTTATCCGCCGGACGGCAATCGACGGTGAACGCGGGCCCGGCAAGACGCACCGTCGGATCGATAGGCTTCATGCCATGGTCGAGTGCACCCTTGGCGCCCTGCGCCTCGTAGACGGTTGCTGCGCCGAGGTCACGCAGCTGGACAATTTGTTCGGAAGTAGCCAAGGGAATCTCCAGAAAGGTATCAGGGATGGCGCGACGCACCCCGCACGAAGTTAGAGGCCGTTCAGTCGACCTTCGCACCGGACCGCTTCACCAGCGATTCCCAGTAAGGAAGCTCCTTCGCGATGAACTGGCTGAACTGCTCGGAACTGCCCGCGACATCGCGGGAGCCCATGTCGGCGAGGCTCTTCGATACTTCCGGGCTCTTGAGCACCTTGATCAGGTCGCGATTCAGTCGCTCGGTCAGCGCAGCAGGCGTTTTGGCGGGCGCAAAGATGCCGTACCAGTTCTCGACCACGAAGTTCGCGTAACCGAGTTCCTTCATAGTCGGGACATCGGGGAGGTTCTTCGAACGCGTGCTGCCGGTCGTTGCCAGCGCCCGGATGCGCCCGCCACTGCTCAGTTGCGAAGCGATCGCCGTGGTCGTCTCGAAAGCAACGGGCACTTGCCCGGCAATCACGTCCTGCAGCGCTGGCCCCTGCCCGCGGTATGGGATGTGGGTCATGTCCAGCTTCATCTCGAGCTTCAGCATTTCGCCCATCAGGTGTTGCGGGCTGCCGCTGCCGCCAGAGGCAAAGCTGTACTTGCCCGGAGCAGCCTTGATTGCCGCACTGAGCTGATCGACCGTTTTCGCGGACTCTGAAGCGTTGACGTAGAGGACCAGCGGCACGGAGGCCACCTCGACGATCGGCGTGAGCGACTTCACCGGATCGAGCCGGAGCTTGTAGAGGTTGCGATTGATGACGATCCCGGTGTTGTTGCCCAGCAGCAGCGTGCAACCGTCCGGCGGAGCGCCTGAAACGAACTCGGTGCCGATGTTGCTGCTGGCGCCGCCCTTGTTGTCCACGATGACGGTGGAACCGAGCTCCTTCGCCAGGCCGGGCGCGACCAAGCGCGCAAGAATGTCAGTCGTGCCACCCGGTGGATAGGGCGAGACGATCTTCACGACCTTGCAGGGATAGGCGCCCTGCGCCGATGCACCGCCCGCAGCTGCAGTCAATGCCAGACCCAGCGCAGCGAGTTGGAGGATTCGGTGGGGAAGTCTCATGGTTTGTCTCCAGCTTTGGTTATGGATCGCGAATTGGCTACCCTGCGAGCGTCGTAGGGGCTCGCTGCAAGGTGTGATAGCCATACTTCTTTCGAGCCTCCGACAGAGGCATGCCCGCGATTGCCGCCTCGAGGATCTGTGCCTCTACCGCTCGGGTCTCCAGCGCCTTGACCAGCACTTCCTGCGTCCGCTGATGCGGCACCACCACGACGCCATCGTCGTCGCCGATCACCAGGTCGCCGGGGCAAACTCGAGCATCGCCCAGCTGCACAGGGGCCTCGTACGCCTCCACCTGCACGCGATCCTTGCCCGTCCGCATGAACTTTCCGCAGGCATACAGCGGGTAGCCTGCGGCGTCCGCCTCGGCGGTATCGCGACAAACGCCATGCACGACAGTGCCGCCGATGCGCTTGTGCGCGGCAAGCTGGCTCAGGATGCCGCCCCAGACGGTGCAGTCCAGGCGCCCGCCGTTGTCGAGCACGACCACCTGGCCGGGTGTCAGTCGGTCGATGAAGTCTCCGACCGTGCCGGGCTCGAACCTGTCGATCGGCGCGAACCGGATCGTGAATGCAAAGCCAAAGAGCTTCGCCGGTCCCGCGATCGGCTTGATGCCCAAAGCGCTGCCGGGCAGCTCGAAGAAGTCGAGTGCGTCCGAGATTTCTGCTGTCGATAGGGATCGGCTCTGTCGCAGCCACTCTGGTTCATGGGCATGTTCTGTCATCGATGTCTCCAGTGGGTTCAGGAGTTGATATTCAAGTAAACTGAAATCGAAAGCAATCAACTAGTTTTGACTATGAGTTCAGAAAACATGAACCTGAAGCCGCTGAGGTATTTCTGCGAAGTGGTGGAGGCAGAGAACGCCAACATCGCGGCGGTGAGGCTCCACGTGGTACCGGCCGCCGTCAGCATGCAGCTTGGGCATCTGGAAGCTCTCCTCGGCGGCAAGGTGTTCGACCGCACCAGCCGCCCCATGAAGCTGACGACGCTGGGCCACTTCCTGTACCCGAAAGCGAAGGCGCTGATCTCCGATGCGCAGCGCATGCTCGACGAAGCCAAGGATGTTGCGTCCGGTCATCTCGGCTGGCTCAGCATCGGCTTCACGCGCTCGACGATCTTCTCGGTGCTGCCGGACGCCGTGCGAACGATGAGCGCCGCTTTCCCCAAAGTGCGCATCGATCTGACGGAGATACTCACGGAGCATCAGGCCGAAGCCCTGCGCAGCGGCCTCATCCATGTCGGCCTGTCGCGCACGATTGGCCAACTGGCGGAGGAAGACGACCTCGACTACATCCACCTGTTCGACGAAGCACTGATCGCTGCGGTGCCATCGGCTGGCACGCTCGCCCGGCGGAAGTCCCTGGGCCCGGGCGACCTTGCCGCATCCACCTTCATCAGCTATCCGAAGGACCCCAACAGCAGCTTTGCGCGCCATGTCATCCAGGCCCTGGAGAACGCGGGCGTCAAGGTGCGTGTCGGCTACGAAGCCAAGGAGATCCACACCGCGCTCGGCCTCGTAGCAGCGGGCCTGGGATTCACGCTGGTCGGAAAATCGGTCGCAGACAACAACAGAAGCGACATCGCCTTTCGGCCGGTAAAGGGCCTCAATGCGATGGCCAAGGTGTTCGCCGTTCGCAAGAATGGCCCTCCCTACCAACTCGTGGATGCCTTCCTGGAAATTGCCGTCAAGCAATCGCTCGCCAGGTGACGAAGCTCCCTCACATATCACGTGGCACTCACCAGCGATCGGCAAAAGCCCTGCACCGCCTCGCACGCCCTTCGCAGCGAAGCATCGTCGAGCGCATAGGCGATGCGGATGTAAGGCCCCAAGCCGAAGGCGCTGCCGTGCACGACGGCCACGCCGGCCTCGTCCAGCAGGGCCATCGCGACATCCTCGTCCGTGTGCAGCACAGTGCCTGCAGGCGTCGTCTTGCCGATCAGGCCCTCGCATGAAGCGAAGGCGTAGAACGCACCGGCGGGCACTTCACAGCCGAGGCCTGGTGTGTCGTTCAGCAGCTTCACCATCATGTCGCGCCGTTTCTGAAACACCGCGCGGCTGCTGTCGATGAAGTCTCGAGGCCCGGTCAGGGCGGCCACCGCGGCGTGCTGCGAGATGGTGCACGCCCCCGAGGTCTGCTGCCCCTGGAGCTTCTCCATGGCATCGAGCAGCCATCTCGGTCCCGTGCCGAAGCCGATGCGCCAGCCCGTCATCGCATAGGCCTTGGACACCCCGTTCATCGTCAGGGTGCACTCGCGCAGCCGAGGCTCGACTTGCGCGATGGTGTGGAAAGCGGCGCCGTCGAAGATCAGGTGCTCGTAGATGTCGTCCGACAGCACCAGCACATGAGGACAGTCCAGCAGCACGGTGGCCAGTGCCAGCAGTTCCGTGCGGGTGTAGACCGCACCGGTCGGGTTGGAAGGCGAATTCAGGATCACCCACCGCGTCCGCGGCGTGATCGCGTCCGCAAGCTTCTGCGGCGTGAGCTTGAAGCCCGTCTCGCTGCCGCAAGGCACGACCACCGGCTTGCCCCCGCAGAGCTGGACCATCTCCGGGTAGCTCACCCAGTAAGGCGCAGGCACGATGACCTCGTCGCCTTCGTTCAATGTCGCGGCCAGGGCGTTGTAGATCACCTGCTTGCCGCCGCTGCACACCAGCGTGTCCTGCCAGCTCACCTCCAGGCCATTCTCGCGTCTGAACTTCGTTGCGATGGCCTCGCGCAAGGCGCGCAGCCCAGCGACCTGCGTGTAGCGCGTATGGCCGGCACGGATCGCGGCGATTCCGGCTTCACGCACGTGTTCAGGCGTGTCGAAATCCGGCTCGCCTGCGGACAGCGAGATCACACTGGCGCCGGCCGCGCGGCGCGCCGCCACGCAATCCATCACGCGATAGGTGGCGGAAGGCTGTACGCTCTCGAGGTGGATGTTCAAGCGCCGCGTGTCGGATACAGAGACACCCATCATCCTTTCCTCTGCAGCGTGTGGTAGCCCAGCGTCTGGCGTGCCTCTCCCAGGGTCTTCCCCTGCGCGACCTGCGCGCGAATCTCGGCTTCCACCCCTTCGATCTTGCGGGCCAGCTCGGCCACCTCGCGCGCGCGGCCGCGAGGCACGACCACCACGCCGTTCGCATCGGCCACGACGATGTCGCGCGCCACGACCCGGGCCGTGCCGATCGATACCGGCGTATTGACCGACTCGACCTCGACCCGGTCCTTGCCCGTGCGCATGAAGCGCCCCCTGGTGAACAGCGGATAGCCGTCGCCCAGCGCCTTGGAAACGTCGCGGCACACGCCGTCGATCACGGTGGCGCCGATCTTTCGAATGCCGGCGTACTGGGTCATGATGTCGCCCCACACGGTGCAGTCGGTGCGCCCGCCGTTGTCGATCACGATCACGTCGCCTTCGGCCACGTCGTCGATGAAGTCGCCGACCGTCCCGGGGGGCGTGGAGGCCGACACGTACTTGACCGTGAAGGCGGGTCCGATGACGACCCGCTTGTAGTTGTCCAGCGGCGCAATGCCCAGGCACTGGCCCGGCAACCCCAGTTTGTCCATCGCGTCCGAGACGCCCGGGGTATCCAGTCCGTCGAAGAGATCGACGAGTTCCTTGTCTTGTGCGTTCATTTGCCGGCTCCTTGGTTGATGGCTTCGAATTCCTTGTCGTGCATGACTTCGGCGACCGAGCGGCCGGTGCGTACCGCCTGCACCATGGCGTCCTGGCGGCGCGCGATGCGCTCGCCCAGGTCGAGGACTTCCTTGATGCGCGCCGCCGGCACGAACACCGTGCCGCAGCGATCCGCGATCACGTAGTCGTCCTGATTCACCGTGACGCCGGCCATCTGCACCGGCTTGCCGGAATCGACCTGCACAACCCGGTTGCGCGCACTGATCATGGTCACGCCACGGCCATAGACGGGATAGCCGATGGATTCGCTGCCTTCGATGTCGCGGCTCAGGCCGTCGATCACCGAGCCGCGGATGTTCCGCGCCACGGCGGCGTTGGCCAGGATGTCGCCCCAGCAGGAGATTCCGTCGACGCCGCCGGCGATGACCAGCACCCGTTCGTTGCTCGTGACCTCCGCGATGACGGGGGAGATCAAGTGCACGGTGGGCTTGGCGTCGGTCTTCGGGCCGAGCTGGATGGTGCTGGCGCGGCCCACGATCTTCGGGCAGGACCACAGCGGACGCAGTCCGTAGGTGGCGCCGGGCAGTTGAAGGAAATCGAGCGCGTCGGAGACAGTGTTCGTGTCCAGCGCGGCCAAGCGAACAAGCAGGGAGGGAGGCGTCATGGAATAGCGGTGTGAAGCAATCGGAGCTCCACTTTCGGCCGATGCCATTCATCTGTAAATTCCGAATCTCGGAACCCATCCATACGATTAACCTATGACCCAGCCATGATCAACTTCCGCCTCATCCGCCATCTCTGGCTGTTCCTGATCGTGGCCGAGGAGAAGAACTTCACCCGCGCTGCAAAGCGCCTGGGCATGTCGCAGCCGCCCCTGACCGAGCAGATCCAGGTTCTCGAACAGTCGCTGAAGATGCGCCTCTTCGAGCGCTCACGCAAAGGAGCCCAGCTCACGCCGATGGGCGCGGCCATCCTGCCGGCCGTGCGCAAGTTCGCCGAGCAGCTGCAGCGGCTGGAGCTGGCCGTGCAGGAGGCGGCCGCGGGACAGACAGGCCTGCTCACCATCGGCGCCATCAGCTCGGCAATGGTGGATGTCCTGCCCGCACTCCTCGAGCAATTGAAGGCCGACCTCCCCTCGCTCACGGTGTCCGTGCGCGAGATCGACAGCGTGGATGCCATCCCCCTTCTGGAAGGCGGCGACATCGACCTGGCCTTCGCACGGCTGGAAGGGGACTTGGGCGCGGACATCGCATCGGTGCCCCTCACCCAGGATCGGCTGTCGGTGGCCCTGCCCAAATCGCATGCGCTGGCGCAGTTGCCGAGGATTCGCCTGGCCTCGCTCGCGCAGGAAGCCTTCGTGATGTTCTCCCGCCAGGTCAGCCCGGTCTACTTCGACAGCCTCGTCGCTGCCTGCCTGGCGAACGGCTTCTCGCCGCGCGTGATCCACGAGGTCCGATCGATCTCGTCCCAGGTCGCTTTCGTCGGATGCGGACAGGGCATCGCGCTGGTGCATTCGTCCTTCAAGCGCCTGGCGCCGGAGAACGTCGTTTTCCGGCCGCTCAAGGAGCGCCTGAACGTCGTCACCACGGCGGTTGCATGGAGCAGCACGCGTCCAAATCCGGTCGTCGACACCATCATCGCCAAGCTGGGCGCTGTCTCGGCGCCCTCTCGCAAGGCCGCCGGGGCTAAAGACTCCTGAGCTCGCTGAGTAGCCCGAGCTGCCGATTCAGACGCCCCGGTTGTTCGGGTTCCTGTAGGCCTCCTTGACGGCGTTCGGCATCGGGAGGTTGATGTTCGCTCCAGTCGGAGGCACTGGACGGGTGAACCACTTCGCATAGAGCTCATTGATCTCTCCATTCTTCATGAGCGAAGTGAGCGTCGCATCAACCAGCGCCTTGAACTGCGGATCGTCCTTGCGATACATGAACCCATAGGGCTCTTCTCGCAGACGCTCTTCAAGAATTTTGTACTCACCCGGATTGTTCGTTCGAGCGATCAAGCCCGCGAGCTGCACGTCTTCCACGATCATGGCCGCCGCGCGGTCGGAGGAAAGGAGCAGGAACGCATCTGCGGTGTCCTTCCCTGAGATCTCGTTGATCTCCAGCTTCTCGTTCTTGCGGTAAGCACGAAGCAGCTGGATCGAGGTGCTCCCGGTGACGGTGGCCACCGTCTTTCCCTCGAGTTGAGCCATGCTGCTGACTCCCGAGCTCTTCTTGACGGCGGCGGCCACGCTGGCCACGAAGTGCGTTGGTGCGAACTCCACCTGCTGCGCACGGGCGACGGTGTTCGTCGTCGTGCTGCACTCGAGGTCGACGGCGCCGTTCTGCACCAGTGGGATGCGGTTGGTCGGCGTGACGATGGTGTAGTGCACCTTCAGGTTCGGCATACCCAGCTTGGCCTTCACCGCGTCGACAACCTTCATGCAAAGGTCGGCAGAGAAGCCGACCGGGTTGTCGTCCGAACTCAGCTTGTACGAGAACGGAAACGATGCCTCGCGTCCACCGAGATTGATGACGCCTGTTTCCTTGATCTTCTGCAAGGTGTCCTTGGTCTGCGCATGCGCCGCACCCAGTGCCTGCAGCCCCACGATGGCAACGACGGTGATGGTCTCGAGAAGTTTCATGACGGCTTTCAGAAGTGGTTGACCTGCGGCGGGGCCAATGCCCTGTGGCCGACATTCTGAGATTTGATTGATGGAGTCATGAAATAGTTATTACTGATCCCTCGATCACGGATTGGTATCGCCATGCCGCCGGGCACGGCGATCAGTCGTGACCGTTGTAGTAGGCCTGCAACTGGACTTCGCTCTCGGGCGTGCACGACCCGCCGTCGACGACGATGCTCTGCCCGGTCACACGCAGATGGAGAGCCGCAGAGCGGCCGACGTTTTGACTATGCAGAAAACCGCGGCCGGGGTGCGTCATACCATCTAGCGGCGCCGATCCCCCGCCCGCACAATTTCCGGCATGAACTGTCTGATCGTATTTGCGCATCCCGAGCCGGCATCCTTCAACGCAGCGCTCAAGGACCTCGCCGGTGGCGAGTTAGAGCGCCAGGGCCACACGGTCGTCGTCAGTGACCTGTACCGCATGCGCTGGAATTCGGCCTTGGGTCCTGCCGACTTCGCAGGCGAGCGTGCAAACCCCGACTACCTGGATCTCTCCAGGGAACAGGAGCATGCATTCGCGACCAACGCATACAGCGCAGAAGTCGCGGCCGAGCAGGCCAAGGTCGCAGCCGCCGACTTCATCCTGTTTCATTTCCCGGTCTGGTGGTTCTCGATGCCCGCGATCCTCAAGGGCTGGATCGACCGCGTCTTCAGCCGAGGCTTCGCGTACTCCGCGGGGCGCAAGTACGAATCCGGGCACTTCAAGGGCAAGCGGGCGATGCTTTGCATCACAACAGGGACGGCGTCCACCCTCTACGAAGCCAACGGCATCGACGGCGACCTTCACCATGTGCTCTGGCCCATCCACAACGGGATCCTGGGCTACACCGGCTTCACCATACTCCCACCCTTTGCCGCCTGGATGCCTGCACGCGTATCGGCAGCGGAGCGCCAGGCCTACCTCGACGCGTTGGCCGAGCGCCTGCGCAGCATCGACCGGACCGAGCCGCTCTTCTTCCATCCCTGGAGCGACTACGACAAGTCGCAGCGACTCAAGCCCGGTGTCCTCGCTCGGTCTGGCGTGCAGTGGAACCCGCGCGCCGGCCAGACATTCGAGCAATCGGCGTCGGACTTCGCACAACGGCAGCGGCCGGTTCGGGCCTGATTTCGCCGTTCATCCATTTGCTCTCCCTCGGTCATGCCATCAGCGAGTTCAGGCCGCGTCGTTATTGTCGGCGGCGGCATCATTGGCAGCTTCTGTGCGTGGTCACTGCGCCAGGCCGGCTTCGCGGGATCGATCACTGTCGTGGAGAAAGACCCGACGTACCAGTACTCTTCGACAGCCCTGTCTGCCGCTTCGATACGCACACAGTTCGGGACACCCACGAATATCCAGATGAGCCTGTTCGGGGCTCACATGTTTCGCAACATCAAGGCCGTGTTCGGAGAAGAGGCGGACATCGGATTCCAGGAAAAGGGCTACCTGATCCTTGGGGAGAGCGATCAGATCGCCGAGCGGGTGGCGGCGGCCGAGATGCAATGCGCCCAAGGTGCACGCATCCTCGCGCTGGACCCCGACGAACTCGGCGTGCGCTTTCCTGGAATCAGTTTCGACGGCGTCGGCATCGGAACGCTGGGCGTGCAGCACGAAGGCTGGTTCGATGCCTGGAGCCTGCTGTCCACGGTGCGTCGATCGGCGCGTCAGCACGGCGTCCACTACGTGCAGGCGGCGGTCGAGACGTTGGAGACGCATCACGCCAGGGTCACCGGCGTCGGGCTGTCGAATGGAGAGAAGATCTCCTGCGATTTCTGCATTCTGGCGGCGGGCGCGCTATCCGGCCGGTTGGTCGCGTCACTGGGCATCGCGCTGCCTGTTGTGCCCAAGAAGCGCACGGTGTTCTGCTTCAAGACGCCGTTCAGGCTGGAAAACTTCCCGATGCTGTTTGATTCAAGCGGTATCTGGGTTCGTCCTGAAGGGGACGGCTACATCGGGGGCATCCAGCCACCGGCCGAGAAGGACGCGGACGCCGATGGGGATTTCGAGCCGCATCACGAGCTCTTCGAGGAGCTCTTCTGGCCCTTGCTTGCCACCCGTATTCCGGCCATGGAGGAACTTCGGCTCCACCGTGCATGGGCGGGGCACTATGAAGTCAATACGCTGGACCACAACGGGGTCGTCGGCGCCCACGATGAACTCAGCAATCTCATCATGGCGACCGGATTCTCCGGCCATGGGGTCATGCATGCGCCAGCCGTGGGTCGAGGTGTTGCAGAACTGGTCACAACAGGAGAGTTCCGGTCCATCGACATGACCCCGTTGGGCTGGGGCCGAATTCGCAGTTCAACACCATTGTTTGAAACCATCGTCTACTAAGAGGAAGTCGAAATGAGGCTTGCAGGAAAAGTTGCTGTCGTGACAGGAGCTGCGCGCGGAATCGGGCGCGCGACGGCCGAACGTCTCTTGGCCGAAGGGGCCAAAGTGGTTGTCTCCGACGTCAACGTGGACCAGTTGCACAAGACGGCCGGTGAGATCGGCACGCCAGATGCCGTTCTGGCGCTACCCGCCGACGTTGCGAAGAAGAGCGAGGTGGTTCAGCTCGTCGAGGCGGCCGTCCAGCGCTTCGGCGCCGTCGACATCATGGTGAACAACGCCGGCATCGCGCCGGTGGTTGATTTTCTGGACGTCACCGAAGAACTCCTGGATCGCGTGCTGGACGTCAATCTCAAGGGCGCCTTCTACGGGACGCAGGCAGCAGGCCGCCAGATGATCAGCCAAGGCAAGGGCGGCGTGATCATCAACATGTCGTCGATCAACTCCGGGCTGGCCAACCCCAACGTGGCGCCCTACGCCATCTCCAAGGGCGGCATGAACCAGGTAACTTCCACCGCGGCGGTGGCGTTTGCGCCCCATGGCATCCGTGTCGTGGGCGTCGGCCCCGGGACCATCATGACCGACATGGTGGCCGGGGCGTTCGTCAACAGCGCGGGCCATCATGCGATCCTGTCGCGAACCCCGCTGGGCCGCTACGGCCAGGCATCGGAAATCGCGTCGGTCGTCGCCTTCCTCGCCAGTGACGATGCGTCGTACCTGACCGGGGAAACCGTGTATGTGGACGGAGGCCGGCGCGTGCTGAACTATGTCGTACCGGTCAAGGACTGAACCCATGTCGACCTTGTTCAACAAGTTTCACCACATCTGCATCGTGGTGTACGACATCGACAAGGCGCAAGCCTACTACGAGTCCATCGGCGTGGGCCCGTGGGTCGAATATCCGCCTCTGGTCGAGTATGAGGAGCTGGAGGTTCCCAGCAAGGCCGGCTTCCTGTCGCTCAAGTACAGGATCTGCAACCTGCCCGACGTTCAGATCCAGCTGTGTGAGCCTGGCGATGAACCCTCGCCCCAGCGCCTTCACATGGACAGCAAGGGAGAAGGTGTCTTCCACATCGGCTTCGAGGTTGCGGACGCGGATGCCGCCGAGGCGCAGGCCAAAGGCGCGGGCCTGCCGGTGCTGATGCGCGGGCGCCGCGCCAACCGTACGGGCTTCACCTACTACGACTCGGCGCAGGGCGCGGGCGTCACGCTCCTGACGCGTGCAACGAATCTGCCCGGCAAGTGACGGCTGGCGACGTTTTCGCTGACACACGAAAAGCGGCGGTTCCGGCGCTGACGAAGCAACTCGATGTGAAGGACGCAAGGATGCGGATCGATCTGAATTCCGATCTCGGGGAAGGTTACGGGCCTTGGGTCATGGGGGATGACGCGCTCATCCTGGACTGCGTCACCAGCGCCAACATCGCCTGTGGCGGTCATGCCGGCGACGCGGAAACCATGTACAGGACGCTGCGCATGGCCGCAGACCGTGGCGTCAAGGTCGGGGCCCATCCCGGCTATGCGGACCGTGAAGGTTTCGGCCGGCGCGTGATTCCGATGCAAGCCGCCGAGATCGGCAGGATGGTCGTGGCGCAGGTTGGCGCGCTCGCCGCAATGGCGCGATTGGCGGGCACGCGAGTGAGCTACGTCAAGCCGCATGGCGCGCTGGGCAATCTCGCGGCCGCTGACATGACGGTGGCGAAGGCCATCGTTTCCGTGGTGAAGTCCGTTGACCCGACGCTCGCGATACTCGCCATATCCGGCACGGAGCTCGAGCGCTCCGCGCGTGAGCAAGAAGTTCAGGTGTTCTCCGAGATCTTTGCCGATCGCGCGTATCTGCCCAACGGCCAACTGGTGCCGCGCAGCCAGACCGGTGCCATGCTGCATGACGCCAAGGAGGCCGCGGATCGCTTGATCGGCTACCTGAAAACCGGAAGGATGCCGGTGCTGGGCGCCGAGCCTATTGCGTTGAACGCCGACTCGATCTGCGTCCACGGCGACAGTGCCGGAGCCATCGAGATGGCGAGACTCGTCCGGATGCGGTTGGAGGCCGAGGGTGTCACCGTGGCCTCCTTTGTCGGCTAGCCGCTGGCGATGGATGGAGCCGTGGTGGGGTTTGGAGAGCCGCTGTTCAGGATCGCCTGATGCCCCGTCACTTCGCGCGCGCAGCAGCGCGGTACTGCTGTGGGGTGAACATGGTGGCAGCCTTGAACTGCCTCGAAAAGGCGCTGTGGTCGGTGTACCCACACTCTGTCGCGATGTCGGTGATGCTGTCCTGGCCGTTCTCCAGTTTGCAGCATGCGCGATCCAGCCGCATCCGCATCATGATCTGCTTGGGCGCCATGCCGAACACCTCCCTGCACAAGCGCTCCAGCGTATCCATTGACAGGTTCACGGCCACCGCAATCTCGCTGATCCGCAGGTTCTGTTGATCCGGGGCCTCCAGCATCTTCAGGAAGTCGAGTAGCCGCTTGTAGCTTGCGTGCTTTTCGTCGGGACGCGAAAGTATGCGCGACACGCCGATCAGCCCGACGACCTGCCCTGCCTTGTCCGACAAGGGAAACTTCGAGCTGAGGCACCACTGTCGGCGCCCATCCGCCGAGAAGAAAAGACGCAGCACGTCGACCACGGGCTTGCCGGTGCTGATCACTTCTCGGTCCTGCGTGAGTGTGGTCGGCCCGGTGAAGCCGAACAAGTCGTCCGAGGTGAGTCCGACCACCTCTTCCTTGCGCCTACAGCCGCTGTGGTTCAGCAAGGTACTGTTGACCACCAGGTACCGTGCCTCCCGGTCCTTGACGTAGAACAGGACGCTGGGAAGGTGGTCGAACATCTTCTCCAGGAGGGAGAGATCGAGCTTCATCTCGATCGCGCGCAGCAAGGTTTCCTTGTCCAGCATGGGTAGGGGCACCATCCAGGTTGATCGGATCCTATTTTGGATTCGAAAGTAAGATAGTGGCCCGTGAAGGTTTGGATGCGAGGTCTTGTGATGGCTGACGAGTCGGCGAATGGCGTGCTTGTATTGTCTGCAGATTCAGTCACGAGCGCACTGCGTGACATGATTCTGACCGGGTCCCTCGGCTTAGGGGTCCAGCTCAAACAAGAGGCGCTGGCCAAGCGCTTCGGTGTCAGTCGCATCCCCGTTCGCGAGGCCTTGAAGCGGCTTCAGGCCGAAGGCCTTGTTCAGCATACCCCGCACCAAGGCTCCATCGTCGCGACCCAGTCCGTCCCCGAACTGCTTGAGACCCTGGACATCCGGATCGGCCTGGAAACGCGTGCTCTGAAGCTTGCGATCCCACTGATGAAGACAGCTGACCACAAGGCGGCGCGCGAGATCATGGCCAGGTACGACGCAAGCGACTCGCCTCTCGAGTGGGCGGAGCTCAACCTCGAGTTTCATCTGTGCTTGTACAGGGCCTGCGGGCGGCCCAGGCTTCTGAAAATGATCGAAGAGATCGTGCGCGGGATCGGCATTCACCTCCGCGCCCAGCAGTCGTACAAGGCCGGACGAAAGTCCCCCCAATCCGAACACCGCGAGATCCTCAAGGCTTGCGTGGCTCGTGACATTCCCTTGGCCATCGAACTGCTGGAGAAGCACATCGAACACACGCAAAGAGCGCTTCAGGACGATTGATCCGAGAACGCGCAGATGAACCTCAGGTCGCCGGCGCTCCCAAGAACTTTCCGCCCACCGCCCAATCCGACGGCTTCACGTCCTCGAACACAACGTGGACCGTTTCCGGTTTGCAGCCGCAGTGAGCAACCATCGATTGCGTGATCTCCTCGGCAACCTTCTGTTTTTGCTCCTGCGTTCGGCCTGCGGACAGTTCGATGCGAATCATGGGCATTGCTTTTCCTTTAGGGTTTGACTCTGGACAAGATTTCCGAGCAAGGCTTATTATCAGAGATTGGATCCTATTATGGATACCAACCATCTGACTTGCACCCTTGATCGGTATCAAGCGCGCTTGCGGGATGTCCCGGTCGTCTTGCCTCAAACACGCTCATTTAGGAATGTCATGGCACACCAATCACAGATCGGAAGTCGGCGCCGCGCGTTGAAAAAAATCTCCGTTTCAATCGGCATGGGCATCGCGATCGGCGCGCTCCACATGTTCGCCAGCGCGCAGGACCCCTACCCCTCCAAGCCGATACGGCTGGTTGTGGCCTATGCGGCCGGAGGCGGCACTGATGTCGCCGCCCGGATCTTTGCCGAGTCGCTGTCGCGGGTGCTGGGCTCGCCGGTCATCGTCGAGAACAAGGTCGGCGCAAGCGGAAACATTGGCGGCGACTTCGTTGCGAAGGCGCCGGCCGATGGCTACACGCTGCTTTTCGGTGCCATGGCGAATCTCGCGATCAATCCGTACCTGTACAAGGACATGAGCTATTCGCCAGAACGCGACTTCACGCCGATCGCACAGGTCTTCGACACCAACCATGTTGTCGTGGCAGGCCCGTCGTCGAAGCTCACGAGCTTCAAGCAGATGGTCACCGAGGCAAAGGCCAATCCCGGGAAGCTCACGTACGCCTCGGCCGGCGCGGGATCGTCAACCCACATCGTGGCCGAGCTGGTCGCTCAAGCCACCGGCATCAAGATGGTTCACGTTCCCTATCGAGGCAATGGTCCCGCGCTGGTGGACGTCATGTCCGGCCAGGTCGATCTGATGTTCGACCAGGTGCCCAATTCGACGCCATTCGTGGCGAGCAAGAAGATCAACGCGCTGGCGGTCACCTCCGCGAAGCACCTGCCGGCAATGCCCGAGGTTCCGACGGTCACGGAGCTGGGGTATCCGCAACTCGAAATCTCGTCGTGGACCGGCTTGTTTGGTCCTGCAAGATTGCCCGCCACGGTGGTTTCGAAGCTGAACGACGCCACCAACAGGGCACTGGCAGACCCGGAGACACGGGCAAAGCTCGAGAAGGCGGGTGCCATTCCCACCCAGTCCACCCCACAGGCCATGGCCAAGCTGCTCCAAAATGACAGCAAACGCTTTGGCGCGCTGGTCCAGAAGGCCGGCATCAAGGCGGACTGAGGCCAGCGGGCATGAACGTCCACGTCTCCGAGGCCGAACTCGTCGACCTCATCTCGCGGGTTCTACAGCGCGCAGGCGTGATCGATTCCACTGCGCATGCGGTCGCGCTGACCGTTGCCGCAGCGGAGCGCGACGGCGCGCACAGCCACGGCGTCATTCGGCTGGAAGGCTATCTGGGTTCGATCTCGAGCGGCTGGGTCGATGGCCAGGCCGTTGTCTCTGTCCGCGATCAGGCTCCTTCCGTCGTTCACGCCGACGCGGCCAATGGCTTTGCACAGGGAGCGCTGCAAGCCGCGCGTTCCATGCTCGTTTCAAAGGCCCGCAGCCAAGGCATCGCCAGCCTTGTCATCTCCAACTCCCATCACTTCGGGTGCCTCTGGCCGGACGTGGAACCGTTCGCGGAAAGCGGGCTGGTGGCGATGTCCTTCGTCAACAGCCGCAGCCGGATGGTGGCGCCCGGCGCGCAGCGAAAGGTTCTTGGAACCAACCCCATGGCCTTCGCGGCGCCCAGAGCGAACTTGCCACCCCTGGTTTGGGATCAGGCATCCAGCGTGATGGCTCACGGCGACGTGATCATCGCTGCGCAAAAGGGAGTTCGTTTGCCCCCGAACACCGGCGTCGATCGAGACGGGAATGCCACCGATGATCCGACGGCGGTGCTGGACGGCGGCGCCCTGCTTCCCTTCGCATCTCACAAGGGGCTGCTGATCGCACTTCTTGTGGAGGTCCTGGCCGCCGGATTGACCGGCAGCCGGTTTGGCTTCGAGGACGAATCCGCGTCGTTTCCGGGAGCGCAAACCTCCAATGCAGGCCAGCTGGTGATCGCCCTGGACCCCCTGCGAATGGGAGCGTCGCACTTCAGGGAGCGGCTTGACGAACTCTTGTCCGTGCTGTTGCAAGCAGGAACGAGGCGCTTGCCTGGTCAACGGCGCTATGAGCAGCGAGAGTCGTCAAGGCGAGAAGGCATCAAGCTCGCCCGAGGCCGTTACGAAGAACTCCAGAGAATGGCGGCTGCTGCCTGAGGCATCGGGAGAGGACGATTCAAACGCCCTTGTCCGTGGGATTCCTGTACAGCGCCTTCGTCGCCTCGGACATCGGGAACTGCAGGTTCACATTGCGGGGCGGAATCGGCGAAGTGAACCACTTCGCGTACATCGCGTCGATCCTGCCGGTTTTCATCAGATCGGTGACGGTGGCGTCGACGAGCGCCTTCAACTTCGGATCGTCCTTGCGAAACATGATGCCGTACGGCTCCTGGCGAAGTGCCTCGGGCAGGATCTTGTACTCGGCGGGCGTCTGCGAGGCTGCGATCTGTCCGGCCAGCAGCACGTCGTCCATCACGAAAGCGCTGGCGCGGTCCGATGCGAGCAGAAGGAAGGAATCCGAATGATCCTTGCCATAGATTTCGCTGACTTCGATGCTCTCGGTCTTCTTGTATGCACGCAGCAAGGGAATGGATGTGGTGCCCGTCGTCGTCGCGATCGTCTTGCCTGCAAGGTCGGCGAAGCTGTTGATGCCCGAGCTCTTCTTGACCGCGGCACTGACGCCGACGACGATGTAGTTCGGACTGAACGCAACCTGTTGCTGACGGGCCATGGAATTGGTGGTCGATCCGCATTCCAGGTCGACGGTGCCGTTCTGCACCAGCGGTATCCGGTTCTGCGAAGTCACCGTCTGGTACTTCACGGTGAGATTTGCAACGCCCAGCTTCGACTTGACTGCACTGACGACCTCCTTGCAGATGTCGATCGCAAAGCCCACGGGCTCTTCGCCGGTTCCGAGAACATAGGAGAAGGGAATCGACGAATCGCGGTGGCCGATCGTGATGGTCCCTGCAGCCTTGATCTTCTCGAGCGTGTCGCCCGGTTGAGCCGACGAGGCCCCTGCCGCCAGGGCCAGGCAACAAAGTGCAAGTAAACGCATGTTGATCCTCTGTTACTCAATGATGAGTTGCATTGGATCCAATCCGGGATACACTGTCAAGCCCAGTTCACTCCGAAACCAAGATTTCCCATGGACTCATCAACCCCGACCACCTTCGATGTTGCAGTCATCGGCGGCGGCATCATCGGATCGAGCGTCGCCTACTACCTTCTCAAGGCGTCGCCTGGTCTTTCGGTCTGCGTGATCGAGCCGGATCCCACCTACGAGTTCGCATCCGCGCTTCGGGCCTCGGGTGGATGCCGCGTCCAGTTCACCTGCCCCGAGAACATCGAGATGTCGAAGTACAGCATCGATTTCATCAGGGGCTTCGAGGAGACCATGGCGAGCAAGGGTCGCCCTGCACCGGTCGATTGGGTTGAAGGTGGCTACCTTTTCATCGTGCCGCCAGATCAAGTGAAGGGTCTGGAGCGCAATGTGAAGATCCAGCTGGACCATGGCTGCGTCGTGAACCTCATGGACACCGCGGGCCTGAAGGCGAAGTTTCCCTCGATGAACGTGGAGGACCTTGGCGCAGGCGCGCACACCCCTCACGACGGCTGGTGCGACCCCAACGGATTGCTCTGGGGCTTCCGACGCAAGGCGGTTGAGCTCGGTGCGGTCTACATTCAGGAGCGCGTCGTGCAAGCCGATGTGGACGCCGTCAAGGTGAAGTCGGTAGGACTTGGCAACGGTGATCGCGTCGTCGCAAGCTCGTTTGTGAATGCGACGGGCGCGTGGTCGGGCGCACTGGCCGAGAAGTTCGGCATGAAGCTGCCGGTCACACCGCTGAGGCGCTTCGAACACTACTTCAGCGCGGGCTCGCCAGTTGAATTCCTTCCTTATGTCAAGGACACGGCGCGGCTTGCCTTTCGCTCCGAGGGCAAGGGATTTTCTGGTGGACTTGTCGATGGCGACGAACCCCGCGCCTTCAATTTCGAAGTGGACCATGACTACTTCGAGCGTGTGGTGTGGCCCGCCGTCGCCCATCGATTCCCTGCATTCGAAGCGGCGAAGTGCCATCGAACCTGGTCGGGCCTCTACGAGCAAAACGAGCTCGACGGCAACCCGGTCATCGGTGCATGGAGCAAGCTGCCCAATCTCTATACCGTCGCCGGATTCTCAGGCCACGGGATGATGCACGCGCCGGCAGCGGGCCGAGGAATGGCTGAGCTCATCCTGAAGGGCAGGTTCGAGACCATCGATCTCTCAAGACTTGGCTACGAGCGCATCGAGAAACAGCAGCCGTACGCGGAAGCAGGCATTCTGTAGTCCGAGAGCAGCATGTACAGCGACAAGATCGAACTCTTCATCGACGGCCAATGGATGCCGGGTGCCGACCGGATCGAGGCGCCTATCGTCAATCCGGCAACGGGGGAGCGCATTGCGTCGCTGGCCTGCGCCGGCGCAGTTGACCTCGACATGGCGCTGGATGCGTCCGCCCGTGCCTTCGAGCAGTGGAAGACGACCACGGCCGCGCACCGATGGGAAATTCTGAACCGTGCCGCGTCGTTGATCGATGAGCGAAAAGCGAACATCGCACGGGTCCTGACGACCGAGAACGGCAAGACTGTTTCCGAGGCCACAGGAGAGCTTGGGTTCTGCGTCAACGCTACTCGCTGGTATGCAGAAGAATCCAAGAGGGCCTACGGCCGCGTCATCCCTTCCCGACACCCTGCGGTGCGCCAGACCGTCCTGAAAGAGCCCGTGGGGCCTGCGCTCGGCTTTGCCGCATGGAACTTTCCCGCGGGCAACGTCACACTCAAGATCGCGGCAGCACTGGCGGCCGGCTGCTCGATCATCGTCAAGCCCAGCGACGAGACCCCGATGGCCACCCCAAACTGCTCCACTTATGGCCGGTCAAACTGCTCCAGGCAGGACGGTCGGATTATGACGATTCGGGTGTGATGGCGATGCGCGCGGCGGCCTCCTTCAGACGGTAGCTCTTGCCCTCGAACTCCAGCATTGCGCAGCGGTGCATGAGCCGGTCCAGGATGGTGGTGGCCATGGTGGCGTCGGCGAGGTACTTGCCCCAGTCCTGCACCACCCGGTTGGAGGTGATGACGATGGCGCGGCGCAGCTTGTAGCGCTGGTGCACGATGGCCTGCAGCAGTTCGGCGCTCACGTCGGCAATGCGCCGGGCCAGGAACATGTCATCAAGGACCAACAGGTCTGGCTCGATCCAGCCCTTGAGCTGTTCGGCCTGTTCCGCCGTGCTGGCCAGCCCGTAGCGGGCGAACTCGGAGTCGGCCTCCACGTAGCGCACGTCATAGCCCTGCAACGTGGCCTGGTAGGCCACCGCCTTGGCCACGTGGCTCTTTCCGGTGCCGGGCTTGCCGACGATCAATGCGTTGGCCCCCTCGCCGATGAACTTCAGGGTGTGCAGCTCGAAGCAGGCGTTGCGCGGCAGCTTGGGATTGAAGCGCCAGTCGAAGTCCGCCAGCGTCAGGCGCTCGGCCAGGCCTGAGCGCTTGAAGCGGCGCTCCATCAATCGTGAGCGGCGCCGGTCGAGCTCGTCTTGCAGCATGGCGGCCAACGTCTCCAGGAAGGGCTGCTGGGCGGCCTGGGCCTGCATCACGCGGGTGGACAGGGTGTCGGCGATGCCGGACAGGCGCAGCTCGCGCAGGGCGCGTTCGATCTCGGTCATGTTCATGGCTGGGCGATCTCAGTGGGGTGGGAGGTTGTGCCGCCCGAGGTGGCGGTGGCGGCGTGGGCGAACAGATCGCCGTATTCGTCGGCGCTGCGAATGAGCTCGTGCTGCTGGGTGAGCGTTGACGCCGACTGTGTCGGCGTGCCGGCCTGCAGGGCGGCCAGCGCGTCGGCCACCAGCCGCTCGGTGAGTGCCTTGACGTGGCGGTAGCTGTGTACGCCTTGCTCCATGGCGGCAGCGCAGGCCGCGTCGATGAAGTGATTGGGGTAGCGCTTGGCCAGATTGACGATGCCCCAGAGCTTGCGCTGGCCCACGCGCCCCTCGATGGCGAACAGCATCTGGCACAGCCGAGAGGCCTGCGGCCCGATGGCTCGGGCCTGGGCCAGGATGAAGCGCGTCTCGCGAGAGGGGTTGAACACCCGCTCGGCCATGGGCAACACCACGGTGCCGGGGCGATCAACCCGGGCGTGGGTGCGCAGCAAGGCCTGGGTGCGCAGCTCGCGGATCTCGATGCGCCGCTCGAACAGCCGCACCAGCACCTTGGTGCCAATCGGGGCCGGGCGCGCGGCGTAGCTGCTGTGGTCGATGCGCACGCAGCTGTCGTCGCAGACCGTGCGCTGCACCTCGGTGAAGTACTGCATGCGCGTGGCTGGCAGCGGCTGCAGGTGGGCGCGCTCCTCCTCGAACATGGCCTGCACCTGACGCCGCTCGGCGCCGTGGATGCGCGAGGCGGCCCACTTGGACTCCCAGTGTTCCAGGAAGGCGTTCTGCTCTTCGATGGTCTCGAAGCGCCGCCCCTTGAGCGCGGTGGACTGGGTATGTTGGATCGCGTTCTCGACCGTCCCCTTGCGATTCGGATCCCGGACCCGAGCCGGGTCGGCCACCACCTCGTAGTGGGCCAGTGTGGCGGCGTAGACCGGATTGAGCGCAGGCTCGTACAGGTCGGGCTTCAAGACGCCCTCCTTCAAATTGTCCAGCACGACGTAGTGGGTCGACCCGCCAAAGTAGGCCCAGGCCTGCTCGTGCAACTCAGCCCAGACTTGCTGGCTGGACTTCCAGATCACGCGGCGGAAGCTGCGCCGCGAGTAGCGCAGCGTGGCCACGAACAGGCGGGGTTTGCGCCAGCGCTCGGTGCTCGGCACCCGGGTGGGGGCGCCTTCACCGTAGTCGACCTGCATCTCCTCGCCGGGCGCAAAGCTCAGACGATCGAACTGCTCGGGCTCCTTGTGGCGAAGCTGGGCGCAGAAGCGCTTGACGGAGTTGTAGGCGCCGTCAAAGCCATGTTGGTCGACCAGGTCCTGGTAGATGGCCGTGGCGTTGCGGCCCAGGCGCAACTGGGCGTCGATGAAAGCGCGGTGGGGTTCGCACTTGGAGGTGGCCAGCGGCGGCGCTACCGACCTGGAAGTCGGTGGCCAGGGTGGAGCAGTTTGACCACCGGAGTCGGTGGCCACCCCGGGGCAGTTTGCCGGATCGGCGGCGAAGCGCTGCTGATACGCCCGGATGGTGTGGCGCGAGATGCCGGTGATTCGCGCGATCTCGCGCTGGGTGGCGCCGCCCTTGAGCAGCGTCCAGATGGTGGTTTGCAGATGTGGCTTCAAGACGTTCACTCCGTTGTTCCCCTCGCTCAGAGGGGGTGGAAAGTAACGTCCTGCCTGTCGAGCTTCGCGGCGCCCGACGCACCGTGTTCAATGCGTCAGATCACCGTGGCCAGGGTGGAGCAGTTTGGGTGGCCATAAGTGGGGCACTTTGGGTGGCCGCCGGGGCGAGACGCCGGGCACTGCTGCCGCGATTGCCCAGTGCTTCCACGACGCCGGTGTGCCTCCAGGGTTATTGAACTTGGTGTTCGGCGAGCCCGCGGCGATCTCCGAGCATCTCATTCGTTCGCGGATTCCGAAGAAGGTTTCGCTCACAGGCTCGACGCCGGTCGGGAAGCTGCTGCAGAAGCTCGCAGCCGATACGCTCAAGCGCTGCACGATGGAGCTTGGCGGGCACGCGCCGGTCATCGTCTTCGAAGATGCGGATCTCGAGCAGACGCTGGACGTGCTCGTCGCTGCGAAGTTCAGGAACGCCGGGCAGGTCTGTACCTCGCCAACGCGGTTCTTCGTACATGAGCGCATCCACGAAGCTTTTGTCGAAGGCTTCGTGCAGCGCACAAAGCGCATCAGGGTCGGCGATGGACTCGATCCCGCGTCCACCATGGGGCCCCTGACGCTCGAGCGGCGACTCAGCGTCATCGATGACTTCGTCACGGATGCGACCGGGAGGGGCGCCACCCTGCTGCACGGTGGCACGCGTCTTGAGCGGCGCGGCTTCTTCTATGCACCCACCGTCCTTCGCGATGTTCCGGACGATGCAAGGATCATGGTCGACGAGCCATTCGGCCCTGTCGCGCCGATCACATCGTTCAAGGACTTCGATGAAGTCATGCATCGCGCCAACGCCCTCCCCTTTGGGCTGGCCTCTTACGTGTTCACCAGGAACGCGGCGACGGCGCGCAAGGCCGGAAATATGCTGGATGCGGGTCAGGTCGCGGTCAACCACACCTCCGTTCATGAGCCCGAAACGCCCTTTGGCGGTGTCAACGAATCGGGGTACGGCTCGGAGAGCGGAATCGAAGGACTGGATGCGTACATGCGGACCAAGCTCGTCACCGAGAAGTTCGAATAGCGCCATCCGGGCGGTGCCGACAACTGTTTCTCGGATCCCGGGGAAGTCTGCAATCGGGAGACACACACATGGCAGCCGACAGCTTGCATCTGCACCCGGACCTCCTCGATTGGATCATCCAAACACCTCGTCTGATGGAGCAGATCTTCGACAGCCTGCCTGACGTGTTGTTCTACATCAAGGATGTCGAGGGGCGCTACCTTTGGGTCAACAACGCGTTGATCGTGCGAAGTGGCTTGCGCGAGAGAGAGCTGGTCATCGGCCAGACTTCCGATCAGCTCTTCCCTGTCCCCGGACCGGGAACCTTGAGCCAAGATCTTCTCGTCATCCGCAGCAAGCTCCCTACTCGCGAGCACCTTCGGCTCTATCGCACGGCTTCCGGGGACCGCTTCTGGTGCCTGAGCTCCAAGTTCCCATTGATGAATGCCGCGAAAGAGGTCGTTGGATTGATTGGCATCTCGCGCGACCTCCCGCGCCCGAACGAGCGCCATCGAAACTACCACCGGCTCGAGAAGTTTCTCGAGTACATCGATCGCCGGCTCGAACACAACGTTCTGATTTCCGAAGCGGCCAAGCACGCTTCGTTCTCGGACGACACACTCGCTCGGCTGGTCCTCGAAGTGTTTCAGATGACGCCCAAGCAGTTGCTGATGAAGAAGCGCATCGACAGAGCCTGCCGGCTGCTGGAAGACACCAATGATCCGATCACGCTTGTTTCCGGTGCGTGCGGCTACGCCGACCAGAGCGCCTTCGCAAGGCAGTTCAAGGTTGCCACCCACATGACGCCGGCTCGGTACAGGTCAGCTCACAAGCCGTTCACCTCGATTCGACTCGAGCTCAACAGGGTCGGTGGCAACTAGCAAGACGGCGTCGAACGCTCTTTCCGGTCCGTGCTCGACCGGCGGGCCTGGCATGGCTCTCGGTTTGTGCCGAAACCCGCACGTTGGCACCCGGGTGCGGAGGTATCGCCTGCAGCTCCCGGTCCATAGAATTTTCTTCACTCATTTGGAAGGTGACCTGCATCTTGACGGCTCTCGGCAGAAGCGAAACTGCTCGCTTCGACTACATCATCGTCGGATCGGGTCCGGCCGGATCGGTGCTCGCGAGCCGCTTGAGCGAAGACCCTTCCGTGACTGTCCTTCTTCTCGAGGCAGGCGGCTCCGACCGAAGCCCGGTCATCCAGATGCCGGCGGCCGTGCCCTTCGCCTACATGAGCAAGGAACTCGGCTGGGGCTATCAGGCTGGCCCCGAGCCCCATCTGGATGGCCGTTGGATCGACGAGAAGCGAGGGCGGGTCATCGGAGGCAGTTCATCGATCAACGCGATGATCTTCAACCGCGGCAATCCGCTCGACTATGACGGTTGGGCCCAGAACCGGCTTCCCGGTTGGAGCTGGAGCGACTGCCTGCCGTACTTCAAGAAGATGGAGACCTTCGCGGAGGGTGGAAGTGAATGGCGCGGTGACCAAGGTCCGTTGCAGATCTCGCGTTGCAAGGCCGACTTCCCGCTCTATCACCAGTTCCTGCGTGCGGGCGAGCAAGCCGGATTCCCACTCGCCTCGGACCATAACGCGCGGAGCCAGGAAGGCCTCCACATCGCCCAAGCCTACATCCACGGGGGCGTGCGCTGGAGCGCCTCGCGCGCGTACCTGAAGCCTGCAGAGCGAAGGCCGAACCTTCAAATCCGATCGCGAGCAACAGTCTCGAAGGTGCTGTTCGAAGGCCAGCGCGCCATCGGCGTCGTGATGCGCCGGGGAGATGCCGAAGAACGCCTCGAATGCAACCGGGAGGTCATCCTGTCTGCGGGGGCGTTCGGCTCTCCGCAGTTGCTCATGCTCTCAGGCGTGGGCGATCCGGATCAGCTGCGCGAGCACGGCATCGACGTCCGCGTAGCGCTACGGGACGTCGGCATGCACCTGGAGAATCATCCAGGGGTCAATCTGCAGTTCGCAACAGACACCCATCACTCCATGGTGTCTCGACTCGGCTTCGCAGATCGCGCCTGGCTCGGACTGGAATGGGCCTTGTTTCGCAAGGGCCTGGGCGCAACGAACTTCTTCGAGGCGGGCGCCTTTCTTCGGACGAGGCAGGGCCTGGCGTTCCCGAACATGCAGTTCGAGTTCCTGCCCTTGGTTCGACATGTCGAGAACGGCAAGCTGAAGGCGCGCCCGGGATTCAACTTCTGGATGGATCTGTCGCGCCCTGCAAGTCGCGGACGGGTGCGCCTGCAGAGTGCCGACCCCGGCGCGGCACCGTCGATCGTCTTCAACCATCTGGCGGAGACTTCGGATCTCGAAGACCTCGTCGATGGCGTCGCGCTCTGTCGGAACATCGTCGCGCAGTCCGCGCTCGCCAGCGTCAGCAAGGCGGAGTTGATGCCGGGGACACATGTGCAGTCACGGGCAGACCTAGGGCAAGGCTGATCAAGCCACTCTTTTTGTTGAACAGTGGTACTGGCTTGCCGGCGACATGAATTCCGTCGATTTCATGGGACTGTGATCGATTGTGGGGCGCAATCGAAGGCAAATCAGCCCGTTCGGGCTCTGACTGCGGGCCATTGGCCCGCTCCTGGTTCGCTATGCACGCATTTGTGCCAACAGTGGTCGCCTCGTGAGATAGATGTTGGCCATCGCCAGCGTCACGAACGCCCGGGTCGCGTTCTTCGCCAGTCCGCGATACCGAACCTTGTCGAAGCCCCACAACCGCTTGACCACCGCGAAGACATGTTCGACCCGGGCGCGAATCCTGGACTTGTTGCGGTTCTTCGCCTTCTTCACCTCATCGACTTCGCACCCCGCCTTGCGCGTGCGCTGGTTGGTGAAGTCCAGTGCGTTCGGCGCCTTGCCTCGAATCAGGTTCTTCTGGCTCGCATACGCGCTGTCGCCGTAGACGCGGCGCTCGTTGCCGTGCAGCAGGTCAGGCAGCGGGTGTTTGTCGTGCATGTTGGCCGCCGTCACCACGGCGCTGTGCACCAGCCCGCTCTGACTGTCCACGCCGATGTGCAGCTTCATGCCGAAATACCATTGCTTGCCCTTGCGCGTCTGGTGCATCTCGGGGTCTCGCGCCTTGTCGGCGTTCTTGGTCGAGCTCGGTGCGCCAATCAGCGTAGCGTCCACGATGGTCCCGGTCTTGATTTGGAAGCCGCTGGACTGCAGCACCTTGCCGACCTCGGCAAACAGCTGCTTGCCCAGGTCGTGCTTTTCCAGCAGATGGCGAAACTTCAGCACCGTGGTCTCGTCAGGCACCCGCTCCACACCCAGGTCGATGCCCACGAAGCTACGCAGGCTGGCAATGTCGTACAACGCCTCCTCTACCGCGTTGTCGGCCAGATTGAACCAGTGCTGCAGCAGATGAATGCGCAGCATGCGCTCCAGTCCGATCGGACGACGCCCATTGCCGGCCTTGGGATAGTGCGGCTCGATCACTGCGCACAACGCAGCCCACGGCACGATCGCGTCCATCGCATCCAGAAAGTCTTCACGCTTGGTGCGACGGCGAAATCGCTCGAATCCCGCACCCTGGTCCGCCGCCATCGCCAATGTCTGCTGCTTCATTTTCGGCACTCACGCTGTGACTGTGCCTTCGACACAGCAATCGCCGGGCCAGGGGACTTGATCAGTCTTGCCCTAAGGCGTTGGGTCGCCGCGAATCTCGGGACGAGCTACCACCCTTCGGGAACCTGTCGGATGGGCACGGGCGACGGATCGGTGGTCGATGCCCAGGGCCGTGTGCACGGCACCTCGGGATTGCGGGTCGTGGACGGCTCCATCTTGCCGCGCACCGTCACCGGGAACATCAGCGCAGCGATCTACATGGTCGCCGAAAAAATCGCCGACGCGATGCGCGGACGCCCGCCGATGCGCAGTCATACAGGTCCGCGCGACGAGCATGCCGAGGCGCATGCGGACGCAATCCACTGACCCACCCCAGCAAGCTCAACCTTTCTCAACCCCCGTCCAGGAGCATCCTTCATGCGTACTCACCTCACCTCAGTCGCTGCCGCCGCGGCCATGGCGTTCGCAGCCACATCGATCCATGCGCAGGAACTCGTCGTCAAGATAGGACACGTCGCCCCAACCAGCGGCTCCGTCGCGCATCTCGGCAAGGATCTGGAGAACGGCGCCAAGATGGCCATCGAGGAGCTCAATGCCAAGGGTGTCTCCATTGGCGGGAAGAAAGCCAAGTTCGTGTTGCTCACCGAAGATGACGCTGCCGACCCGAAGCAAGGCACGGCTGTAGCGCAGAAGCTCGTGGACAGCAACGTCAACGCGGTCGTCGGCCACCTCAACAGCGGGACCACCATCCCCGCTTCCAGGCTCTACAGCGAGGCCGGCATTCCGCAGATCAGTCCGACAGCGACCAATCCCAAGTACACGCGGCAGGGCTTCAAGACCGCCTTCCGCCTGGTGGCCGATGACGCACAGCTGGGCGGCACGCTGGGCCGCTACTCGGTCGATACCCTCAAGGGCAAGAAGATCGCCGTCATCGACGATCGCACTGCATACGGACAAGGCGTGGCCGACGAGTTCGAGAAGGGCGTGAAGGCCGCGGGCGGCATGCTCGTGGGCCGCGAGTTCACGACGGACAAGGCCACCGACTTCAATGCCATCCTCACCAAGATCAAGGGCAACAAGCCCGACGTGATCTTCTTCGGAGGCATGGATGCGGTTGGGGGCCCGATGATCCGGCAGATGAATCAACTTGGTATCAATGCCAAGTTCGTGGGTGGCGACGGCATGTGCTCGGGCGAACTCGGGAAGCTCGCGGGCGGCAACCTGGCCGACGAGCAAGTCTGGTGTGCCGAGGCGGGCGGCGTCGAAGGGGACGCCAAGAAGGCGATGGCAGACTTCCAGGCTCGCTACAAGAAAAAGTATGGCGAAGAGGTGAAGCAGTACGCACCCTACGCTTACGAAGCCGTCCTGATCTTCGCCGACGCCATGGTCAAGGCAGGCTCCGCTGATCCGGCCAAGTATCTGCCCGTGCTTGCAAAAACCGATGGCTACAAGGGAGTGATCGGCAACGTGTCGTTTGACCCGAAGGGCGACATCAAGAACGGCTCCCTCACGCTCTACAGCTTCAAGGGCGCAACCCGCTATCAGACGTCGGTGGTTCGCTGAAGCGCGCGGTCGACCCGAGCTTGACCATGACGCAACAGGACCTTCGCGCCAAGCGGCCAGCACTTGCTTTCATCGGTGGCGGGCAGATGGCTTCCGCCCTTGCAGGCGGACTCATCAAGGCGGGCTGGGCAGCTTCGAATATCGTCATCGTCGAGCCCGTGGAGGCCCAGCGCACACGACTCGTCGACTCGTTGGGAGTTCGGGTCATCAGCGTCTCGGACGCAGCGTTGGGCGCGGCCGACGTGGTCATCTGGGCCGTCAAGCCACAAATGCTTCGGGACGCGGTGGCTCAGACGGCTCCATTCCTGGGTGCGCCGCTGCACATCAGCATTGCGGCCGGCGTGAGATCCGAAGATCTTGCCGCATGGCTTTCGTCGCGTCGTGTCGTCAGGGTCATGCCAAACACCGCCGCCCTGGTTGGAGCCGGCGTGTCCGGCATCGTCGCGCTCGAAGCCGTAGGCGACGAGGATCGCAGGCTTGTCACCGAGATCCTCTCGGCCACCGGATATTCCTTCTGGGTGGAATCAGACGAGCGCCTCGACGCCGTCACCGCGGTCAGCGGGAGCGGGCCCGCCTACGTCTTCCATTTCATGGAGAGCTTCCAGGCCGCAGCTCGGGCATTGGGCTTCAGTCAGGCGGAAGCCCGGGACCTGGTGATCAAGACGACCGCCGGCGCAGTGGAACAAGCGAGCACGAGCGATGTCGACTTTTCAACACTTCGGCAGAACGTCACCTCGAAGCGCGGCACCACCGAAGCCGCGCTTGACGTCCTCGAGCGCCATGAGGCCGGCAAGGCGCTGGAAGCAGCAGTCCGCGCGGCCTATGCGCGTGCCGGTGAGCTATCACGTGAATTGGGTGCCTCGCCCCAGGCTTGAGAGTCGCGGGCCTCGGCCCCGGCCGCCTGTGGCGTCACCTTGGACTTCACGCAGGGCTGATGGCACGAAGCGCGATGCTGGCTGGCGAGCAGCCGCAGCCTCCTGAAACGGCATGGCAGCTCACCGCCCCGCCCCTGCCCCCGTTGTTCACCTCGTTGCAAAGCGACGTCGAGACCGACGTCGTCGTCGTTGGGGGCGGCTTCGTGGGCTTGATGGCCGCCATAACCCTGCGGGAAGGTGGCCGCCACGTCGTGCTGATCGACGCGGTCGAGCCAGGTTGGGGCGCTTCCGGGCGGAACAACGGGCAGGTCATCCCGGGGTTCAAATGCGATCCAGATGAACTCAAGTCGCAGTTCGGCGCACAGGCCGGCGAACGGCTCGCCGAGTTCGGAGGACACGCTCCTGATCTCGTGTTCGACACGATCGCCAAATACGACATTCAGTGCCATCCGGTGCGCAATGGCTGGATCCAGCCGGCCTATGCCGAAGGCGGCGTGGAGCGGATCCAGCGGCGATACGCCCAATGGGCAGCACGTGGCGCGCCGGTGAAGATGCTGGATGCGAAAAGTCTGCCCGATGTACTCGGCACGCCGATTTTCCGAGCCGGCTGGATCGACCATCGAGGCGGAAGCATCAATCCACTGGCCTACGCTCGCGGTCTGGCGAGCGCGGCGTCGGGGGTCGGCGTTCAAATCTGCATCCACACGGCAGCGCTCACGATGCGACGCGAGGACACGCGTTGGTCCATCGCATGCTCGGGGGGCACAACGATTCGCGCACAACAGGTCGTCGTTGCAACTGCCGCCTATGCGGACAACCTCGTACCAGGCTTGCGCCGCTCCATGGTGCCGGTGCGCACGGCACAGGTCGCCACCGCTGCGCTTCCTCCATCGGTGCTCGAGACCATCCTGCCCGGCCGACAATGCGCTTCGGACACCCGAAGGTTGCTCACGTCGTTCAGGATCTCGCCTGACGGTCGTCTCGTGATGGGAGGTTCCGGTGCGACGGCCTCTCTGGATCACTCGTCGGTCGTTCCGCGTCTGCATGCCGCCGCTACGGAGATGTTCGGCCATCTCGGGCGATTGAATTGGGAGCTGGCGTGGAGCGGCTTTTTCGCGGTAACCAAGGACCACATCCCGCATGTCCATGAGACCGCGGACGGCGTCATCTGCGCGTTGGGGTGCAATGGACGCGGCATCGCCATTTCTACAGCGATCGGCTCGCTTCTCGCGCAACGGCTGCTTGGCATGAACGTCGCGGACATGGCGTTGAAGCCGACACCCATGAAGAGCTTCGCATTCCACGCGTTTCGCCACCTTGGCGTGGCCTTGGCAACGCGATATTACGGAATGCGCGATCGAATCGACGGCCGATTCTTGGGATGACCACGATTCGTTGTTCTTCTGGAATAGGATCGCGAAGCGTGCATCAGACTCCACCGTCTGCGTAGAGGGTGGCTCCGCGCCCGCGCAGCTCTTAAAGACCGGCGACGGTCGCGTGTATTGAACGAGTTTGGAAGGAGCAACCTTGGGACTACTTGATGGAATGCTTGGCAACGCGGCCAAGATCGACCCTGCAAAGATTCAGCAGGAGTTCAGCCAGATCCTGGCGAAAGGGGAAGTGGTCGAGCACGCCTACCAGCTCATCCGCGATTACTTCGTGTTCACCGACAAGCGCTTCGTCCTGGTCGACAAGCAAGGCATCACGGGAAGCAAGGTCGAATACCACTCCATTCCCTACAAGAGCATCACGCACTTCAGCGTCGAGACCGCCGGTACCTTCGATCTCGACGCCGAGCTCAAGATATGGATCTCGGGGACGGCCGCTCCGATCCAGAAGCAGTTCAACAAGAAGCTCAGCATCTACGAGGTGCAGAGCGTGCTTGCGAGCTACGTGCTCAGGTGAGCTGAGCCTCGCGGGACGGGGCGCCACGCTCCGACTCAGTCGGTGCGGCTGGCCGGCAGCACGATGGTCATCAGCAGCCTGGTGTCTTCCAGCGCATGCAAGCCGTGCGGCACGCCGCCGGCGAGGTACATCACCTGATCGGCCTCGAGCAGCTTCACGCTGCCGTCGAACTGCACCTCGACCCTTCCGCGCATGCACTGCAAGGTCATCGACGTCGAGACGGCGTGCGACGGGACCTGCTTGCCGGCCGGCAGCACCAGCCACATGATCTCGATGTCGCCGGCCTTCAGGAGTGCACAGGTCTCCGCCGCCTGCACGTCGAGCGCGCCGAGATTCACGACCTGACCGGATGATGCGTGGGGGAGTGCCATGCGGGGCAGTTTGGCAAGGTGGGCTTACGTTGTCCAGATGGGTCATACGTCATGAGGCACGTCCTGCGGCATCGCCACCGCGCGCAGCACCTGCATTGGTCCCACTGCGTGGACGCGGTCCAGTTCCTCTTGCGAACGCAAGAACAATGAGCCAGCGAAGCCGAGCCCGTTCACGGAGATCGATTCGAAGCATGCGCGCGAACGCGGCACGACGAGCATCCAGCCTCGGCGAATCAGCAGGTTGTAAGGTGCCGACTGAACTTCGCCCTCTTCGGCGGCGACAGCGGAAATGCCGCACCGATGAAGCAGCTCGCGATAGAGGACATGCAACTCGGGAGCCGTCGCCTGCGGCGCCAGACGTGCGAACGCATGCCTGAACGGCAGCGGTGAACCGCTGCCGAGCACCCGCTCCATCGGCACTTGGTCCGGGCTTTCGCGTGTAAGCGGGAGCGGCACAAGCTGCAGGTGCTTATGCCGCTGGCTGGCCCCGGCTTCGACGCCCCCGTTGTAGAAGCCGAGTCCATCGACCTCGCTCAGGCAGGCGATGAGCGCCGCGAAATCCTCAACGGTAAGGAGGCGCTCCTGGCGTTCGAAGCGGCGCGTGACGAGCAGCACATGGCCGGCGAGCAGTTGGAACTTGTTCAGCAGAATGTAGTGCGAAGGCGCGAGGTCACCTACGAACAGAGAACGGTCGTAGTCGCCGAGTGGATCCGTGGCCGCCGCGACATGGCGCGCCTTGTCCTTGCGCGCGAGGCTCGACACCGTGCGCACGACGAACCGAACGCCATCGCTGTCGAGGAGGATGGTCTGAGTCTCGATCGGCTGCAGTGCACCGTCTGCCAGGGCGCGCTGCCTTGCGTTTTGGACGACGGACAGGGAAAACATGCCGTCATTCTCGACCCGTTCCGAGCAACGAGGCACGCCCAGGCGCTAAGACTTGAATTCTTCCGCCGTGATACCGAGCTTGCGCAGCTTGTCGTGCAGCGTCTGCCGCGCGATCGCCAGCGCGCTGGCGGTGGCCGGCTGGTCACCCTGGTGCTTGCGCAGCGCCTCGACGATCACCGCCCGCTCGAAGGACTCGACCTGCTGCGGCAGTCCGCGCGGCAAGGCCGGCATGCCTTCGGCGTTGCCGCGCGCCTGCGTCAGGCGCTCGCCCAGCAGCCCGAGCACGAAGCGGTCGGCCACGTTACGCAGCTCGCGCACGTTGCCGGGCCAGGCGTAGGCCATCAGGTCGGCCACCTGCGCGCCGCTCAGGATCGGCGCGACGCGCTCATAGCGCGCGGCCGCCAGCAGCGTGAAATGCTCGAACAGCAGAGGGATGTCCTCGCGCCGTTCGCGCAGCGGCGGCAGCTCGATGAAGGCAACGCCGAGCCGGTAGTACAGGTCGGCCCTGAACTTTTGCTGGTCGCTCATATCCTTGAGGTCGTCCTTGCTCGCGGCCACCACGCGGCAGTCGAAGGGAATGGCCTTGTTGGAGCCGATGCGCTCGATGGAGCGCTCCTGCAACGCACGCAGCAGCTTGATCTGCACCGCCATCGGCATGCTCTCGATCTCGTCGAGAAAAAGCGTGCCGCCGTTGGCGTATTCGAACTTGCCCACGCGCACGCGGTTGGCGCTGGTGAAGGCGCCGGCCTCGTGGCCGAACAACTCGCTCTCGGCCAGCGCCTCGGGCAGGCCGCCGCAGTTGAGCGGCACGAAATGCTGGCGCCGACGTTCGCTGTGCTCGTGCAGGCAGCGGGCGACGAGCTCCTTGCCGGTACCGGTTTCGCCGTAGATCAGCACGTCGGCCGAGGTCTCAGCCAAGGTCATCACGGTGCGACGCACCTGCTGCATCTGCGCCGAGCGGCCGATCAGCACTGCCTGGATGCCGTGCCAGTTCTCCAGCGCATCACGCAGCGCGCGCACCTGCAGCGTGAGCTGCCGGCGCTCGATGGCGTGGCGCACGATGGCCACCAGCCGCTCGGAGCTGAAAGGCTTCTCGATGAAGTCGTAGGCGCCCTCGCGCATGGCCTGCACTGCCATCGCGATGTGGCCGTGGCCGGTGACCAGGATGACGGGCAGCTCGGCGTCGGCGTTGTGGAGTTCGAGCAGCCATTCGGTGCCGCTCAGGCCCGGCAGGCGCACGTCGCAGACCACGATGGCAGGCACGCCGAAACCGATCTGCGCGCGCGCGCGTTCGGCGCTCGCGAAGGATTCGACCTCGAAACCGGCCAGGGTCAGCACCTGGGTCGTGCTGATTCGGACGTCTTCGTCGTCCTCGACCAGCAGCACCCGGATGGCAGGGGCTTCACTCACTTTTTGATCACTCCTGTTGAAGGGATAAGAACGCTGTGAATCGCAGCCGGCAGGTCGACCACGAAGCAGGCACCGCCGTCCGGCAGGTTGGCGGCACGCAGCGTGCCGTCCATGGCCCGCACCAATTGTGCCGAGATCACGAGGCCCAGGCCCAGCCCGGTGCCCGCCGGCTTGCTGGTGACGAAGGGCTCGAACAGGCGCGGCAGGATGTCGGGCGGAATGCCCGGCCCGGTGTCGCTCACGCGCAGGATCACGCGGCCGTCCTGCGGTCGCGCTTCCAGGCGCAGCGTGCGCCGCGGCGATGCCTGCATGGCGTCGATGGCGTTGCGCATCAGGTTGACGAGCACGCTACCCAACGCGGCCTCTTCGGCCATGACGCTCAGGGTGGCGGGCTGCACATCGACCTCGATGACGATGCCGTTCTTCTTCGAGGCTTCGGCGACGATGACCTGCGCGTCGCCCGCGACCTGCACCATCGGCACCGGCGCGAGCGGCAGCTCGCTCTTGTGCGCGAAGGTCTTGAGCTGCGAGGTCAGGCGCGCCAGGCGATCGACCATGCCGCGGATGCGCTGCAGGTTGCCGCGCACGTCATCGAAGCGGCTCTTGTCGAGCAGGATGGCGGCGCTTTCCGAGAGGGTGCGCATCGCCGTGAGCGGCTGATTCAGCTCGTGCACCACGCCGGCCGACATCTGGCCCAGCGCCGCCATCTTGCCGGCATGCACCAGCTCGCCCTGAGCCGCGCGCAGCTGGGCGGTGCGCGCGACCACGGTCGACTCGAGGGAGTCGTGCGCCGCCTGCAGCGCGGCCTGGTTGGCCAGCTTCTGCCGCACGGCGCGGCGGCGCTGCCACAGCGTGACGGCGATCAGCAGCAGCACCGCCATCGCCAGGCTCGCTGTGATGGCCGCGTAACGTGCACCGACGCGCACCGGTGCCAGATCGTCGAGCACCACCAGCTGCCAAGGCGCCCCGCGCAGCGCGCGCGTCGAAGCGAGCTGATCCACGCCGTCGAGCGCGATGACCTGCACGTTGCGCGCCAGCGCCTCTTTCTGCGTCCATTGCAGCGGCTGCAGGCCGGCCTCGCCGTAGGGGCGCGAGCGCTGCACCTCGGCGCGCTGCGAAGCGTCGAGCGGCCACAGCGGCCGGAACTTCAGGTCCTCGCGGGTGGCGAGGATCACCACGCCGCGCTGGTCGATCAGCACCACGTTGCCTGGCAGCATGCGCCAGGCGCGCTCGGACTCCTCGAGATTGACCTTGACGGCCACCACGCCGCGCGCGGGCTGGTCGTGGCGCAAGGCGTACGAGAGGTAGTAGCCGGGCTTGCGGCTGGTGATGCCGACGCCGTAGAAGCGGCCCCTGCCCTGCCCCAGCGCATCGATCACGTAGGGCCGGAACGACAGGTCCTGGCCGATGGTGGTGCCGGGCCGGTCCCAGTCGGAGGCCGCCAGCGAGGTGCCGGCGGCGTCGAGCACATAGAGCATCTCCGCGCCCGCGGTGGCGTTGACGCCGTCGAGGTAGCGGTTGACCGCGTCGCGCAGCCTCGAGTCCGACGGCGTGCCGAGCAGCGCCGGAACGATGGGCGTCATCTCCAGCAGCGCTGGCAGATACTCGAAACGGGCCAGGTCGGCATCGAGCCCGGTCGCGAGCATGTCGAGCCGGTGGTCGGCCGCCTCGCGCAGCCGCGCCAGGCCGTTCTGCATGGCGAGGTGATGGCCGGCGACGGCGGCCAGGGCCACCAGCGCCAGCGCGCCGCACCAGCGCGGCAGGCCGCGCCAGCGTCTTTGAGTGTCGGAAGGCAAGTCGAAGCGCCGGGCCGGCTCCCGTGAATTCATGAACCCGTTATTGCACAAGGCCGCGCGGGCCGCATCAGTGGCTGCCCGGTGGCGCGTGTCACGGGTGGTTTCATTCAGGCCCAGAGTCTGCTCAGGCATAGCGCAGTTCGCCAGTCTTGCCGCGGAAGACCCGGTAGGAGAATACGGTGTAGCCCACGATGGCCGGCACCGAGATGCACACGCCCACCAGGATCACCTTGAGCGCCGGTGCGCTGCTCGCCGCCTGCCAGATCGTGAGCTGGCCGATCACCACGTAGGGATAGATGCTGTAGGCCAGCCCCAGGAAGCCGAGTACGAACACCATGACCAGCAGCACGAAGGGCAGCCAGCACACCGGCCCGCGCACCATGCGCGTGTTCAGCAGGCCGCGCACGGCGAGCAGCGCCGCGCCGGTCATGAGCGGAATGGCGGCCAGCGCCAGGATCTCGGGCAGCGCGAACCAGCGCTCGCGCACCTCGGGGCTGATCCAGGGCGTGGCCATCGAGATCAGCAGCATGCCACCGACCATCGGCGCCCAGGCGGTGCGTGCCCATTGCACGGCGCGCTCCTGCAGCCCACCCTCGGTCTTCATGATGAGCCAGGCCGCGCCCATCAGCACGTAGGCCATCGGCAGCGCCACGGCGATGGCGGCGGCGAACAAGGGATAGTTCCAGCCGGATCCGAAGCCGCTGATGTAGCGCCCGAGCATCCAGCCCTGCGCCACCGAGGCCAGGGTGGAACCCGCGAAGAAGAGCCGGTCCCAGGTGCGCTTGTGGCTGTCGCGCGCCTTCACGCGGAAGTCGAAGGCCACGCCGCGCAAGGTGAGGCCGACGAGCATCAGCGCCACCGGCAGGTAGAGCTCGCCCAGCACCAGGCCGTGCGCCTTCGGGAAGGCAACCAGCAGGATGCCCACGCCCAGCACCAGCCAGGTCTCGTTGGCATCCCAGAACGGGCCGATGGAGGCGACCATCACGTCCTTCTCGGCGTCGCTCGCGCGGTGCATGAGCATGCCCACGCCAAGGTCGTAGCCGTCGCTGACCACGTAGACCAGCATCGAGGCGCCCATCAGCACCATGAAGATCACCGGCAACGCGGCGTCGAAGCTCATGCGCGGCCTCCTTCGGCCATCGGCGCGGTGATCGCGGTGATCGCGCCCGGCGGCGTCGCGGCCCGCTCGACGGCCTCGGTCACTAGCACCTCGTCGGGCTTCTCGGCCATGTACTTGAGCACCGCGACGTACGCCACGATGAGCGCGAGGTACAGCGCGATGTAGAGCGCGAGCGTGAGCCCGATCATCGCGGGCGGCACCTTCGACACCACGTCGGCCGTGCGCACCAGCCCGTAGACGATGTAGGGCTGGCGGCCGATCTCGGTGACGTACCAGCCCGCCACCGTGGCTATCCAGCCCGAGAAGGTCATCCCCGCGAACAGCCACAGCAGCGCGCGCGGCAGCAGCGCCGGTTGCCAGCGTGCGCGGCGGTACAGCCACCAGCCGAGCCAGCTGGTCGCGAGCATCAGCACGCCCATGCCGACCATGATGCGGAAGGCGAAGAACATCGGCAGCGGCGGCGGATGCGCGCCGGCAAAGTCGTTCAGGCCGCGGATCTCGCCGTCGGCCTCGTGCGTGAGGATCAGGCTCGCGCCATTCGGCACCGCGATCTCGAAGCGGTTCCTGCGCGCCTCGGCGTCGGGAATCGCGAACAGCAGCAGCGGCACGCCGCGCCCGGTCTCCCACACGCCTTCCATGGCAGCAATCTTGGCGGGCTGGTGCTTGAGCGTGTTGAGGCCGTGCATGTCGCCCACGACGATCTGCACCGGAATCAGCACCGCCGCCAGCGTGAGCCCTACCCGCATCACGCGCGCCGCGCTGCGCTGTCCCACGCCGCGCAGCACCTGCCAGGCCGACAGGCCGATCAGCAGGAACGCGCAGGTCAGCGCGGAGGCCAGCAGCATGTGCACGAAGCGGTACGGAAACGACGGGTTGAACACCACCGCCGGCCAGCTCGCGACATGGAATTCGCCGTTCACGACCTCGTGGCCCGCGGGCGTCTGCATCCACGAGTTGAGAGCAAGAATCCAGAAGGCCGACAGCGTGGTGCCGAAGGCCACCATGAAGGTCGACAGCAGGTGCACGCGCTCGCCGACCTTGCCGTGGCCGAACAGCATCACGCCGAGAAAACCCGCCTCCAGGAAGAACGCGGTGAGCACCTCGTAGCCCAGCAGCGGCCCCGCCACGTTGCCGACGCGCTCCATGAAGCCCGGCCAGTTGGTGCCGAACTGGAAGCTCATGGTGATGCCGCTGACCACGCCGAGCGCGAAGGTCAGCGCGAACACCTTGGTCCAGAAGCGGTAGGCGTCGAGCCAGCCCTGCGCCAGCGGTGCATTGCCGCCGCCGCGCGTGCGCAGCCAGCGCCAGCGCAAGAACAGCAGCAGCCAGCCCAGTGCGATGCTGATCGTGGGGAACAGGATGTGGAAGGTGATGTTGGCCGCGAACTGCATGCGGGCGAGGATCAGGGCGTCCATCAGGTTCCTTTCGGGCCGGCGGCGGCGCGGCCGCCGCCGGCCTGGGTCATCGCTTCGCCGCCCCGCCCTGCTTCAAGGCTTCCGACATGCCGATGAGCACGCCGCTCACCAGCGCCGAGTAGCTGTCGATCAGCGCCTGCGAGGCGCGCAGGCCCATCGCGCGGCCGTCGCGCAGGCTCTTCTGCGTGTCTTCCATGAGCTGCTCGAGCGCCGCCGTGGCGCGCGCGCCGGTGCCGGTGCCCTTGCCCTGCATCGCCTGGAAGACGCCGCTCCACGGACCGTCGGCCGGCGCCGCCTTGCGCACGCTGGCGAACAGCGTCTCCTCCATCTTCTCGATGTCGGCGAGCGCCTTCTTGAGCTGCGTCTCGCGCAGGCTCACGCCCCGGTCGACCAGCTGTTGCAGCGCGCGCTGGTTGGCCAGCACGGCCTGCTCCAGCGCGCCGTCCATGCCGGCAAAGACCTTGCCGAGCAGGCCTTCCACATCGGGCACGGGCAGCTTGCTGCCGGCCGCGCCGGCCGAGGCCGTCCTGGTGACCGTGCCCAACACCTGCCGGATGTTCGCCAGCGTGAGCTCGCGGCCCTGCAGCGCCTTGAGCGTGGCCTCGTGCACCGCCTTGCGGACGGTCTCGCCCTGCTTGGCGGAGGCCTCGGAGAACTTCTTGATCAGTGCGACCTGATCGATGCCGTTTTTGAGGATCATGGTCGTTTGCTCATTGCATGTGCTGGCCGCCATTGATGGCGATGTTGGCGCCGGTCACGAACGCCGCCTCTTCCGAGGCGAGGTAGATGATCAGGCCCGCCACCTCCTCGGGCTTGCCGAGACGGCCCACGGGGATGTGCGGCAGGATCTTGCTGTCGAGCACTTCCTTCGGAATGGCCGTGACCATCTTGGTGCCGATGTAGCCCGGCGAGATGGTGTTCACGGTGACGCCCTTCTTCGCCACCTCGAGCGCCAGCGCCTTGGTGAAGCCATGCACGCCGGCCTTGGCGGCCGAGTAGTTGGTCTGTCCGAACGCGCCCTTCGAGCCATTCACCGAGGACACGTTGATGATGCGGCCCCAGCCGCGGTCCACCATCCCGTCGGCCACCTGCTTGCTCATGTTGAACAGGCTGTCGAGGTTGGTGCGCAGTACCGCGTCCCAGTTGATGCGGTCCATCTTCTTGAAGGTCATGTCGCGCGTGATGCCGGCGTTGTTGACCAGCACGTCGACCGGGCCCAGCCGCTCCTGCACCTCCGACACGGCGCGCGCGCACGAGTCGAAGTCCGCCACGTCGCAGGGCACGGCCAGAATCTCATAGCCGCGCTGCGCCATCTGCGCCACCCACTCGGCGTGCGACTTGTTGCCCGGCGAATAGGTCACCGCGAGCTTGTAGCCTGCATCGACCATCTTGGTGGAGATCGTCTCGCCCAGGCCACCCATGCCGCCGGTGACCAGGACCACTTGTTGCTGCTTCTCGCTCATCTGCTTTCTCCTTGGTACGTTGTGACTTAAGAAAATCGGTCAGGCGCGCTCGACGGCCAGCGCCACGCCCATGCCGCCGCCGATGCACAGCGAGGCCAGGCCCTTGTTGGCGCCGCGGCGGCGCATCTCGTGCAGCAGCGTCACCAGCACGCGGCAGCCCGAGGCGCCGATGGGGTGGCCGATGGCGATGGCGCCGCCATTGACGTTGATGCGGCTGGTGTCCCAGTCCATCTCGCGGTTGACCGCGCAGGCCTGCGCCGCGAAGGCCTCGTTGATCTCCATCAGGTCGAGGTCCTGCGCCTTCCAGCCGGCCTTCTTCAGCGCCAGCTGCGAAGCGGGCACCGGGCCCATGCCCATGAGCGACGGGTCCAGCCCTGCGCTCGCGTAGGCGCGGATCACCGCGAGCGGCTGCAGGCCGAGTGCGGCGGCGCGCGAGGCCGACATCACCAGCACCGCGGCCGCGCCATCGTTCAGGCCCGAGGCATTGCCGGCCGTCACCGAGCCGGTCTTGTCGAAGGCCGGGCGCAGGCCGGCGAGCGCATCGGCGTTGGTCTTGCGGTTCACGAACTCGTCGGCCGCAAAGACGAAGGGGTCGCCCTTCTTCTGCGCAATGCTGAAGGGCAGGATCTCGTCGTCGAAGCGCCCCGCGTCCTGCGCGGCCGCGGCCTTCTGCTGCGAGGCCAGCGCCAGCGCGTCCTGCATCTCGCGCGTGATGCCGTACTTCTTCGCCACGTTCTCGGCCGTGGTGCCCATGTGGTACTGGTTGTAGACGTCCCACAGGCCGTCCACGATCATGGTGTCGACCAGCTTCCAGTCACCCATGCGCTGGCCGTTGCGCGAATTGGGCAGCACGTGCGGCGCAGCGCTCATGTTCTCCTGGCCGCCGGCCACCACGATCTCGGCGTCGCCGCACTTCACGGCCTGCGCCGCCAGCATCACGGCCTTCAGGCCCGAGCCGCAGACCTTGTTGATGGTGAGGCCCGGCACGCCGATCGGCAGCCCCGCCTTGATCACGGTCTGGCGCGCCGGGTTCTGGCCCGAGCCGGCCGCGAGCACCTGGCCCATGATCACCTCGGACACCGCATCGCCCGGCACGCCGGCCTTGGCGAGCAGGCCCTTCACCACGTGCGCGCCCAGCTCGGGCGCGGCCGTGCCGGCGAGCGAGCCGCCGAACTTGCCGACCGCCGTGCGTTGCGCGGCCACGATCACGATATCGTCTGACATGAGAGTCTCCTTGGGGGTTGATGCGAAGGGAATGACGACGGCCCGGCTTCAGGCCGCCTTGGCTTTGACATAGCGCCCGGGAGCGGGCTCGATCACGGGAAAATCCGCGCTGCCCAACGCGCGGCGGGCGGCGACCTTCGCGCCGGCATGCGCGGCGAGCCAGTCGCTCCACGCGGGCCACCAGCTGCCGTCGATGCTCTGCGCGCCATCGAGCCAGGCGCCGGCGTCGGACGCGAGATCGCCGACCCAGTGGTTGCGCTTCTTCTTCGCGGGCGGGTTGATCACGCCCGCGATGTGGCCGCTGGCGCCGAGCACGAAACGCGTGTCACCGCCGAGCAGTTGCGTGCCGGCATAGGCGGTCTTCCACGGCACGATGTGGTCGTCGCGCGAGGCGTAGACGAAGGCCGGCGCATCGACGCGCGATAGATCCACCGGCACGCCGCACTGCACCGTGCCGCCGGGTACGCGCAGCCTGTTCTCCAGGTAGGTGTTGCGCAGGTACCAGCAGTACATCGGCCCCGGCAGGTTGGTGTCGTCGCCGTTCCAGTACAGCAGGTCGAAAGCCGGCGGCGCCTTGCCTTTGAGGTAGCCGTTGACCACGTAGGGCCAGATCAGGTCGTTGGCGCGCAGCGCGGCGAACACGGTCGCGAGCTCACGGCCCTTGAGCAGGCCGCCGCGGCCGATGGTGGCTTCGCGCGCGGCCACCATGGCCTCATCCACCATCAGGCCCAGTTCTCCGGTGTCCGAGAAATCGAGCATCGCGGTCAGCAGCGTGACGCTGGCGGCCGGCGTTTCACCGCGCGCGGCGGCTACGGCAAGCGCGCTGCCCAGCAGCGTGCCGCCGATGCAGAAGCCCAGCGTGTTGACCTTGTCGGCACGGGCGATGCTCCGCGCGACATCGAGCGCCCGCAGCACGCCTTGCTCGACGTAGTCGTCCCAGCCCAGATGGCCCTGCTCGGCCGAGACATTGCGCCACGACACCAGGAAGACGGTGTGGCCCTGTTCGACCGCATAGGCAACCAGCGAGTTACCCGGCTGCAGGTCGAGGATGTAGAACTTGTTGATGCAAGGCGGCACGATGACCAGCGGGCGCTTGTGGACCTTCGCCGTGGACGGCGTGTACTGCACGAGCTGCATCAACTCGTTCTCGAACACCACGCTGCCGGGGCTGGTCGCGACGTTGCGGCCGACCTCGAAGGCCTCGTCGTCCGACATCGAGACGCGGCCCTTCGCCACGTCCGCCAGGAAGAGACGCGCACCTTCGAGCAGGCTCGCACCGCCGGAGTCGAGCGCGGCCTGCATCGCCTCGGGGTTGGTGGCGAGGCTGTTGGCCGGGTTCATGGCATCGACGACCTGCCGCAGCGCGAAGTCCATCTGTGCCTTGCCGCGCGCGTCGAACGGCGCCGCCTCCAGCGCACGGCGCATCAATGCGCCGAACTGCGTGTGCCCCTGCGACAGGCCCTGCTGCCAGGCTTGCAACCACGAGGTCGCATCGAGATCGGGTGAGGGTTGGGTCATGGCCGTGACTGCTCAATGCAGCTTGACGTGGGGTTCGGTGCGCCGCGTGATGAGGCGGGCGAGCGTGTCGAGCGAGACCTTGACGACGCCGTGCAGCGCCAGCTCGTGCATCTTGTAGAGCGACATGTACATGAGCCGCGCGAAGCGGCCTTCGATCATCAGGCTGCCGCCGACGGGACCGCCCATCATGTTGCCGACGGTGCTGAACTCGCCGAGCGACACCAGCGAGCCGAAGTCGCGGTAGCGGTAGGGTTTGAGCGCATTGCCCGCCATGCGCCGGCGGATCTGCGCCGCGACGTGCGAGGCCTGCTGGTGCGCCGCCTGCGCGCGCGGCGGCACCAGGCCGCCCTTGCCGTCGTTGGCCTCGGGCCAGTCGCAGGCCGCGCAGTCGCCGATGGCGAAGATGTCGGCATCGCGCGTGGTCTGCAGCGTCGGCAGCACCGCGAGCTGGTTGCTGCGGTTGGTTTCGAGTCCCGCGATGTCCTTCATGAAATCGGCCGCCTTCACGCCCGCGGCCCACACCACCAGCTCGGCCGGCAGCGTGCGGCCGTCGGCCAGGCGCACACCCTCGGGCAGCACCTCCGCCACCTTGGCCGAGGTGTGCACGTCCACGCCCAGCTTGCGCAGGAGCGCCTCGGTGGCGGTGGACATGCGCGGCGGCAGCGCGGGCAGGACGCGGTTGGCGGCCTCGATCACGCTGACCTGGATGTCCTTCTCGGCATCCACGCGGTCGAGCCCGTAGGCCACGACCTCGCGCGTGGTGCGATGCAGCTCGGCGGCCAGCTCCACGCCGGTGGCGCCCGCACCGATGATCGCCACGTGCAGCTGCTCGGGCCGCAGCGGCGCGGTCTGCGCGTGCGCGCGGATGCAGGCGTTGACCATGCGCTGGTGAAAGCGCTGGGCGTCCGCTTTCGACTCGAGCCGCAGCGCATGCTCGCACACGCCGGGCGTGCCGAAGTCGTTGCTGAGGCTGCCGATGGCGACCACCAGCGTGTCGTAGCCGAAGGCGCGCGCCGGCGTGACCAGCCGGCCCTCGTCGTCCAGATAGGGTGCGACATGCACCTCGCGCCGCTCGCGGTCGATGCCGGTGAGCTCGCCGAGCCGGAAGCGGAAACGATGCCAGTGCGCCTGCGCGAGGTAGTCGACCTCGTGTGCGCTCAGGTCCATGCTGCCCGCGGCGATCTCGTGCAGCTTGGGCTTCCACACGTGGGTGCGGTGCTTGTCGATCAGCGTGATGTCCGCCATGCCGCGCTTGCCCAGCGTATCGCCGAGACGCGTGGCCAGCTCCAGACCGCCGGCACCGCCGCCCACGATGACGACGCGGTGCCTTTGCACGGGGCTGTTCATGGTTGGCTGCTCCGTACAGGCATGTGCTCGCTTCAGCGCGGCTGGGCCACGGGCATGTGGGTTTCGACCTGATCCAGCACTGCCTCGGGCGCGTCGGCCTCGGCCGGCGTCTCGTTGTCCAGGATGCGCTTCATGCGGGCGGCGTCCAGGTCGTTGGTCCACTTGGCGACCACCACCGTGGCGACGCCGTTGCCGATCAGGTTGGTCAGCGCGCGGGCTTCCGACATGAAACGGTCGATGCCCAGGATTAGCGCCAGGCCCGCCACCGGCACGTGCCCCACTGCCGACAGCGTGGCGGCCAGCACGATGAAGCCGCTGCCGGTCACGCCGGCCGCACCCTTGGACGTCAGCAGCAGCACCAGCAGCAGCGTGATCTGTTGCGTCACGGTCATGTCGGTGTTGGTGGCCTGCGCGATGAACACGGCCGCCATCGTCAGGTAGATCGAGGTGCCGTCGAGGTTGAACGAGTAGCCGGTCGGGATGACCAGGCCGACCACCGACTTCTTGGCGCCCAGGTTCTCGAGCTTGGCCATCATGCGCGGCAGCACCGATTCGCTGGAGGAGGTGCCCAGCACGATCAGCAGCTCTTCCTTGATGTACTTGATGAACTTCCAGATCGAGAAGCCGTGCGCCCGCGCGATGCCGCCGAGAACGACGAAGATGAAGAGCAGGCACGTGGCGTAGAAGGTCGCCATCAGCTGGCCGAGCTGCAGCAGCGAGCCGACGCCGTACTTGCCGATCGTGAATGCCATCGCGCCGAAAGCGCCGATCGGCGCCACCTTCATGATGTAGCCGACGATGACGAACAGGACGTGGGAGAACTTCTCGATGAAGTCGAACACCAGCGTACCGCGACCGCCGAACTTGTGCAGCGCGAAGCCGAACATCACGGCGAACAGCAGCACCTGGAGGATCTCGCCCTTGGCGAACGCGTCGACCACCGTGCTCGGGATCACATGCAGCAGGAAGTCGACCGTGCCCTGCATCTGTCCAGGCGCTGTGTAGGCGGCGATCGCCTTGGTGTCGAGTTGGCTCACGTCGATGTTCATGCCGGCGCCGGGCCGCACGATGTTGATGATGACCAGCCCCACCACCAGCGCAATGGTGCTGACGATCTCGAAGTACAGCAGCGCCAGGCCGCCGGTCTTGCCGACCTTCTTCATGTCCTCCATGCCGGCGATGCCGACCACCACCGTGCAGAAGATGATCGGCGCGATGATCATCTTGATGAGCTTGATGAAGCCGTCGCCCAGCGGCTTCATTGCCGCGCCGGTCTGTGGATAGAAATGGCCCAACAGCACGCCGATGACGATCGCAGTGATGACCTGGAAGTACAGGGACTTGTAGAAGGGCTTGGATACGGGTTGGTGGTCCACGAATGTCTCCTAGAAAATTCAGACGCCGGCGGCATGCGCCTGCCGGTCGGCGTGGTAGCTCGACCGCACGAGCGGTCCGCAGGCGGCATGGGCAAAGCCCATGGCGTGCGCCTGCTGCGCAAGGGTTTCGAACTGCGCGGGGGCGACGTAGCGGTCCACCGGCAGGTTGCCGGGGCGCGGCTGAAGGTACTGGCCGACGGTGAGCATGTCAACACCATGGTGGCGCAGGTCGCGCATCACCTCCAGCACTTCGTCGTCGGTCTCGCCCAGGCCCAGCATCAGGCCCGACTTGGTGGGCACGCCGGGGCAGCGCGCGCGGAACGACTGGAGCAGCCGAAGCGAGTGCATGTAGTCGGCGCCGGGTCGCGCCTGGCGGTACAGGCGCGGCACGGTCTCGAGGTTGTGGTTCATCACATCCGGCGGGTCGGCCGCGAGGATGTCGAGCGCGACCTCGGCGCGGCCGCGGAAGTCGGGCGTGAGCACCTCGATCTGCGTGCCGGGCGACTGCCTGCGCACCGCGCGGATGCAGGCGGCGAAGTGCGCCGCACCGCCGTCGCGCAGGTCGTCGCGGTCGACGCTGGTGATCACCACGTACTTCAGGCGCAGCCGAGCGACCGTGTCGGCCAGGTGCTGCGCCTCCTGCGGATCGGGCGGCTGCGGACGGCCGTGGGCCACGTCGCAGAAAGGGCAGCGACGCGTGCAGAGGTCGCCCAGCACCATGAAGGTGGCGGTGCCCTTGCCGAAGCATTCGCCGATGTTCGGGCACGAGGCCTCCTCGCACACGGTGTGCAGGCTGGCTTCGCGCAGTGTGCGCTTCACCTCGCGAAAGCTCTCGCTTTGCGAGACGCGCACGCGGATCCAGTCGGGCTTGGGCAGGGCCGGGCCTGCCTCGGCCACGCGGATCGGTATCCGGCGCGTCTTGGCGGCGCCGCGCTGCGGGCCATGGAGCACGATGTCGTTCATGGCCGAGCCGTCAGGCCGCGCCGCGGTGCGAGTTGGCATCGACCACCGCCAGCGCCGTCATGTTGACGATGCGGCGCACGGTGGACGACGGCGTGAGGATGTGCACCGAGCGCGCGGCGCCCAGCAGGATGCCTCCCACCGTGATGCCGCTGCCGGCCGCCATGCGCAGCAGGTTGTAGGAGATGTTGGCCGCGTCGACGTTGGGCATGATGAGCACGTTGGCTTCGGTGTCCAGCGCCGAGTCCGGGAACTCGTGGTCGAGGATCGACTTGGAGAGCGCCGCGTCGCCGCGCATCTCGCCTTCCACCGCGAGCTGCGGATCGCTCGCCTTGATGAGCGCGAGCGCCTCGCGCATCTTCACGGCCGAGGCCGCATCCGAGCCGCCGAAGTTCGAGTGCGACAGCAGCGCCACGCTCGGCGTCACGCCGAAGCGGCGCACCTCTTCGGCCGCGAGCAGCGTGATCTCTGCGATCTGCACCGCATCGGGGTCGCGGTTGACGTGCGTGTCGCAGATGAAGAGCTGGCGTCCCGGCAGCATCAGCATCTGCATGGCGGCCATGGTCTTGGTGCCTGGGCGCAGGCCGATCACGTCGCGCACATGGCGCAGGTGATCGCCGTAGCCGCCCAGCGTGCCGCACAGCATGGCGTCGGCCCGGCCCTGGCGCACCAGCATCGCCGCGAGCAGCGTGCCGCGGCTGCGCATCTCGGTCTGCGCCACCAGGCGCGAGACGCCGTCGCGGCGCTTGAGCTGGTAGTAGGCCTCGGCGGCGTCGCCGTGCACGGCGGGGTCGAGCAGGTCGACGGCCTCGCAGTCGGCGCCCAGCGCAAGGCGCAGGCCGTACTGCGCGATGCGCTCGGCGATCACCTCGGGGCGGCCCAGCAGCAGCGGCCGCGCCAGGCCTTCGTCCACCACCACCTGCGCGGCGCGCAGCACGCGCTCGTCCTCGCCCTCGGCGTAGACCACGCGCTTGGGCGACTGCTTGGCGGCTGCGAACAGCGGCTGCATGCTGCTGCCCGACTGGTAGACGAACTGCGACAGGCGCTGGCGATAGGCCTTCATGTCGGCGATGGGCCGCGTCGCCACGCCGCTGTCGACCGCGGCCTGCGCCACCGCGGGCGCGACCGCCTCGATCAGGCGCGGGTCGAAGGGCTTGGGGATCAGGTAGTCGCGGCCGAAGCGCAGGCCGAGCGCGCCGTAGGCCTGCGCCACCACCTCGGGAATCTCGGCATGCGCGAGCTCCGCGATGGCGCGCACGGCGGCAAGCTTCATCTCCTCGTTGATGGTGGTCGCGCCCACGTCGAGCGCACCGCGGAAGATGAACGGGAAACACAGCACGTTGTTGACCTGGTTCGGATAGTCCGACCGGCCGGTGCCGAGGATGGCGTCGGGGCGCACGGCCAGCGCGTCTTCCGGCAAGATCTCCGGCGTCGGGTTGGCCATCGCGAGGATGATCGGATCGCGCGCCATCTCCTTCACCATCTCCGGCTTGAGCACGCCGCCGGCCGACAGGCCGAGGAAGATGTCGGCGCCGCCGATCACGTCGGCCAGCTTGCGCGCCGAGGTGTCCTGCGCATAGCGGGCCTTGTTCGGGTCCATCTGCTCCTTGCGGCCGGTGTAGACCACGCCCGCGCTGTCCGACACGTAGATGTTGTGCATCGGCAGGCCGAGGCTCACGATCAGGTCGAGGCAGGCCAGCGCCGCCGCACCGGCACCCGAGGCCACCAGCTTCACCTCGCGGATGTCCTTGTTCACGTGCCGCAGCGCGTTGAGGATGGCGGCGGCCGCGACGATGGCGGTGCCGTGCTGGTCGTCGTGGAAGACCGGGATCTTCATGCGCTCGCGCAGCTTCCTCTCGATGTAGAAGCACTCGGGCGCCTTGATGTCTTCGAGGTTGATGCCGCCGAAGGTGGGCTCCATGCGCGCGATGGTGTCGATGAGCGCATCGGGGTCGGTCTCATCGAGCTCGATGTCGAAGACGTCGATGCCGGCGAACTTCTTGAAGAGGCAGGCCTTGCCTTCCATCACCGGCTTGCCGGCCAGCGCGCCGATGTTGCCGAGTCCCAGCACCGCCGTGCCGTTGGTGATGACCGCCACCAGGTTCGCGCGCGAGGTGAGATTCATGGCCTCGGCCGGATCGCGCGCGATTTCCATGCAGGCGTCGGCCACGCCGGGCGAATAGGCGAGCGCGAGATCGCGCTGCGTGGCCATCGGCTTGGTCGGGTTCACCGAGATCTTGCCGGGCGTCGGAAAGCGGTGGTAGTCGAGGGCAGCTTCGCGCAGGTTGTCGGACATGGTTTTGTCTCCGTGTGTCTGTCTGTACTGAGGGTGTCGGGATCAGCGCGGGGCGAGCGCGCAGGCGTCGCCCAGCCAGCCGTGCAAGCCGCACAACAGCGCTTCCGGTTGGTCCGCGTGCACCCAGTGGCCGGCCTCGGGGATGTGCTCCAGCTGCGCGCAGGGGAACATCGCCTGGATGCGTGGAAGCGAATCGGGTCGCACGTAGTCGGACTCCGCCGCCGCGAAGAACAGGGCCGGCCCGTCGTAGCGTTCGCGCAGCAACTGTTCCGGGAACCCGCAAAGGTCCGGCATGCACAAGGCCGTCGCCATCAGATTGAGCCGCCAGTCGAAACGCTCGTTCTGGCGCCGCAGGTTCTGCATCATGAAGTCCGCAGGTGCGGTGCCACCCAGACTGTCCAGCAGCGCCTGGCTGATCCGCCGGCGGCTTGCCGCGGCAGCGGTGTCCAGGCCTCGCATGGCGGACACATGCGAGGCGAACTGGTCGGCATAGCACTCGGGCGCGATGTCGATCACCGCGACCCCGCCAATGGTCTTTGGGTGGCCGAGCGCCAGGGCCATGGCGGTCTTGCCGCCCATGCTGTGGCCGACGACGAACGGCCGCTCCAGCTGCTCTCTTTCGATGAGAGCCAGCACGTCGAGCGCCATGTCGGTGTACGACATGGTCTCGGCCCACGGCGAAGCACCGTGGTTGCGGGCATCCGGCAGGTAGACGCGGTAGCCGGCGGCCAGCGACTGGGCGATCTGCGTCCAGTTGCGGCCGGCGCCGAACAGGCCGTGCAGGATCACCATGGGAGGCCCCGATCCGAGTGCCTCGAAGGCAAGTTGAACTGGCATGGCAGCGCGTCCTACTTCTTCTTCACCGGCGGCAGATCGGTGCAGACGCCCTCGAACAGCTCGGCCGCCATGCCAATCGATTCGCCCAGTGTCGGATGCGGATGGATGGTCTTGCCGATGTCGCCGGGCTCGCAGCCCATCTCGATGGCCAGGCACAGCTCGCTGATCAGGTCGCCCGCATGCGTGCCGACGATGCCGCCGCCGACGATGCGGTGCGTGGCCTCGTCGAACAGCAGCTTGGTGAAGCCTTCGTCGCGCCCGTTGGCGATGGCGCGGCCCGACGCCGCCCAGGGGAACACGGCCTTGCCGACCTTCAGGCCCTCGGCCTTGCACTGCTCCTCGGTCTTGCCGGCCCAGGCCACCTCGGGGTCGGTAAAGGCCACCGAGGGGATCTGCCGCGCATCGAAGAACGCCGCTTCGCCGTGCGCCGCCTCGGCCGCCACGTGGGCCTCGTGCACGGCCTTGTGCGCGAGCATGGGCTGGCCGACGATGTCGCCGATGGCGAAGATGTGCGGCACGTTGGTGCGCATCTGTTTGTCGACGTCGATGAAGCCGCGCTCGGTGACGGCCACGCCGGCCTTGTCGGCGCCGATCTTCTTGCCGTTGGGACTGCGGCCCACGGCCACGAGCACGAGGTCGTAGACCTGGGCCTCCTTCGGCGCCTTCTCGCCTTCGAAGCTCACCTCGATGCCAGCCTTGGTGGCCTTGGCGCCGACGGTCTTCGTCTTGAGCATGACGTGGTCGAAGCGCGGCGCGTTGAACTTTTCCCACACCTTGACGAGGTCGCGGTCGGCGCCCTGCATCAGGCCGTCGAGCATTTCGACCACGTCGACGCGTGTGCCCAGCGTCGAGTACACCGTGGCCATCTCGAGCCCGATGATGCCGCCGCCGACCACCAGCATGCGCTTCGGAATGCTCTTGAGCAGCAGCGCGCCGGTGGAGTCGACGACGCGTTCGTCCTCGGGCATGAAAGGCAGCTCCACGGCCTGCGAGCCCGCGGCGATGATGGCCTTGGCGAACTTCACCACCTTCTTCGCGCCGCCCTCGCCCACCACCTCGACATGGTGCGGATCGAGGAAGCTGCCGACACCGGTGACGACCTCGACCTTGCGCGCCTTCGCCATGCCGGCCAGGCCGCCGGTGAGCTTCTTGACCACGCCGTCCTTGAAGCCGCGCAGCGCGTCGATGTCGACCTCGGGCGCGGTGTACTTGATGCCGTGGTGGCCCAACAACTTGACTTCGTCCATCACGCTTGCGGTATGCAGCAGCGCCTTCGACGGGATGCAGCCGACATTGAGGCACACGCCGCCGAGCGTGGCGTAGCGCTCCACGAGCACCGTCTTCATGCCGAGGTCGGCGCTGCGGAAGGCGGCCGAGTAGCCGCCGGGGCCGGCGCCGAGCACGAGCACCTCGCACTCGATGTCGGCCTTGCCGGCGTAGCTGCCGGCCGTGGGCGCCGGCACGGACGCGGGTGCGGCTGCAGTTTCGCTCCCTCTCCCGCTTGCGGGAGAGGGTTGGGGTGAGGGTGAGGCCGCCGCCGCCGTCTCGATCACCAGGATCACCGAGCCTTCGCTCACCTTGTCGCCGAGCGCGACCTTCAGCTCCCTGACCGTGCCCGCATGGCTCGACGGAATCTCCATCGAGGCCTTGTCGGACTCCACCATGATCAGGCCGGTATCGACCGCGATGACCTCACCGGGCTTGACCAGCAGCTCGATGACCGCGACATCCTTGAATTCGCCGATGTCGGGGACCTTGACTTCCACCATGTGTGCCATTTGGGAGCTTCCTTCAGAACAGCACGCGCCGCAGGTCGGCGAGCACGTTGGCGAAATAGACGTTGAAGCGCGCGGCGGCAGCGCCGTCGATCACGCGGTGGTCCCACGACAGCGAAAGCGGCAGCGTGAGGCGCGAGGTGTAAGTCTTGCCGTCGGAAGAGTGCTGCTTCCAGTAGCTCTTGCACACGCCCATGATGGCGACCTCGGGCGCGTTGATGATCGGCGTGAAGTAGATGCCGCCGATGCCGCCGAGCGAGCTGATGGTGAAGGTGCCGCCCGACATCTGATCGGGCTTGAGCTTGCCGTCGCGCGCGAGCTTGGCGAGCTCGCCCATCTCTTTCGCGATCTCGGGCACGGTCTTCCTGTCGGCATCGCGGATCACCGGCACCATGAGGCCGTTGGGCGTGTCGGCCGCGAAGCCGATGTGCCAGTAGTTCTTGAGCACCAGCGCATCGCCGTCGAGGCTGGCGTTGAACTCCGGGAACTTCTTCAGCGCCGCCACGGCCGCTTTCATCATGAAGGGCAGCATGCTGATCTTCACGCCCGACTTTTCCAGCTCCTTGTTCATCTGCACGCGGAAGGGTTCGAGCTCGGTGATGTCGGCCTCGTCGTGCGTCGTCACGTGAGGAATGACGACCCAGTTGCGGTGCAGGTTCGCTGCGCTGATCTTCTTGATGCGTGACAGTTCCTTGCGCTCGGTCGGTCCGAACTTGGCGAAGTCGACCTTGGGCCAGGGCAGCAGGTCGATGCCGCCGACGCCACCGCCCGCAGGGGCTGCAGCGGCCTTGCCAGCGGCCGGCGCGGCAGTTGCACCGCCACCCGTCGCGAAGGCCTCGACGTCGGCGCGCACGATGCGGCCGTGCTCGCCGGTGCCCTTGAGCTTTCCGAGATCGACACCGAGTTCGCGTGCGAGCTTGCGCACGGCGGGGCCGGCGTAGGCGAGCGCGAAGGCAGCTTCGTCGATGGCGCCGCCGGCGGCTGCAGCGAACTGCGCCGGTGCGGGCGCGGCAGATGTTGCCGGCGCCGGTGCAGCGGCGCTCGCCGCAGGCGCATCGCCGGTCGCGAGCGACAGGATCACCGAGCCCTCGCTGACCTTGTCGCCGATCTTGATGCCGATGGCCGTCACCACGCCCGAGAGCGGCGCGGGCACGTCCATCGTGGCCTTGTCGGATTCGAGCGAGACGAGCGGGTCCTCGGCCTTCACCGTGTCGCCGACCTTCACGAAGATCTCGATGACGGGCACGTCCTTGAAGTCGCCGATGTCGGGCACGCGCACCTCGGCCACGCCGGCCGGCGCGCTGGTGGCCGACGGCGCCGCACTGACGCTGGGCTTGGCGGCTTCGGCGGGAGCGGGCGCAGCCGCGCCGCCCTCGGCCTTGAACGTCATGATGACGCTGCCCTCGCTGACCTTGTCGCCCAGCTTCACGGCAATGGACTCGACCACGCCGCCGCGCGGGGCGGGCACATCCATCGTGGCCTTGTCGGATTCGAGCGAAACCAGCGGGTCCTCGGCCTTCACCGTGTCGCCGGGCTTCACGAAGATCTCGATGACGGGCACCTCGCTGAAGTCGCCGATGTCGGGAACCTTGATGTCGATTGCGTTGCTCATGTTCTGCCTTGCCTCAGACGGTCCAGGGGGCGGCGCGCTCGGCTTGGAGCCCGTATTTCTCGATGGCCTCGGCCACCACGGTGTGCTTGATCACGCCGTCGTCGGCCAGCGCCTTGAGCGCGGCCACCACCACGTGCCAGCGGTCGACCTCGAAGAAGCGGCGCAGCTTGCGGCGGTAGTCGCTGCGGCCGAAGCCGTCGGTGCCCAGCACGGTGTAGCGCCGGCCCGCGGCCTGCACGTACTCGCGCACCTGGTCGGCGTAGTTGCGCATGTAGTCGGTGGCTGCGATGACGGGGCCGTCGTGGCCGTCGAGGCATTGCTCGACATGGCTCCGGCGCGCGGGCTGCGTGGGGTGCAGCCGGCTCCAGCGTTCGGCGGCCATGCCGTCGCGGCGCAGCTCGTTGTAGCTGGTGGCGCTCCACACGTCGGCCGCGATGCCGAAGTCGCTCTTGAGCAGCTCGGCCGCGAACATCACCTCGCGCAGGATGGTGCCGCTGCCCATGAGCTGCACGCGGTGGCCTTTCTTCGGCGTCTTGCCGCCATCGCTCAACTGGTAGAGGCCCTTGAGGATGCCCGCCTCGCTGCCCTCGGGCATGCCGGGGTGCGGGTAGTTCTCGTTCATCAGGGTGATGTAGTAGTACACATCCTCCTGCTCGGCGTACATGCGGCGCATGCCGTCGCGCACGATGGCCACCACCTCGTAGGCAAAGGTCGGGTCGTAGGAGACGCAGTTGGGAATGGTGCCGGCCAGGATGTGGCTGTGGCCGTCCTCGTGCTGCAGGCCCTCGCCGTTGAGCGTGGTGCGCCCCGCGGTGCCGCCGAGCAGGAAGCCGCGCGCACGCATGTCGCCGGCCAGCCAGGCCAGGTCGCCCACGCGCTGCAGGCCGAACATCGAGTAGTAGATGTAGAACGGAATCATCGGCACGTTGTTCGTGCTGTACGAGGTGGCCGCGACGATCCAGCTGGACATCGCGCCGCCCTCGTTGATGCCTTCCTGCAGCACCTGCCCGTCCTTCGACTCGCGGTAGTACATGAGCTGGTCGGCGTCCTGCGGCTTGTAGAGCTGGCCGAGCGAGGACCAGATGCCGAGCTGGCGGAACATGCCCTCCATGCCGAAGGTGCGCGACTCGTCGGGCACGATGGGCACCACGTGCTTGCCGATGGCCTTGTCCCGCACCAGCGTGCCGAGCATCTGCACGAAGGCCATGGTGGTGGAGATCTCGCGCTCGCCGGTGTCCTTGAGCAGGCGCTCGAAGGTGGCCAGTGGCGGAATCTCGAGCGCGGTCGACTTGCGGCGGCGCTGCGGCAGGTAGCCGCCGAGCGCGGCGCGGCGCTCGCGCAGGTACTTCATCTCGGGGCTGTCTTCGGCGAGCTGGATGAAGGGCACGTTGGGCAGCTCTTCATCGGACACCGGGATCTGGAAGCGGTCGCGGAAGCCGCGCAGCGCGTCCTGCGTCATCTTCTTGGCCTGGTGCGCGATCATCTGGCCCTCGCCCGATTCGCCCATGCCGTATCCCTTCACCGTCTTGGGCAGGATCAGCGTGGGCTGGCCCTTGTGCTTGACGGCGGCGGCATAGGCGGCGAACACCTTCTCCGGGTCGTGGCCACCGCGGGTCAGCGCCCAGATCTGCTCGTCGCTCATGTCGGCGACCAGGGCCTTCGTCTCGTCGTACTTGCCGAAGAAATGCTCGCGCACATAGGCGCCGCTCTTGCTCTTGAAGTCCTGGTACTCGCCGTCGACGCACTCTTCCATGCGCTGCAGCAGCTTGCCGCTCTTGTCCTTGGCGAGCAGCGCGTCCCAGCCGCTGCCCCAGAGCACCTTGATGACGTTCCAGCCGGCGCCGCGGAACACGCTCTCGAGCTCCTGCACGATCTTGCCGTTGCCGCGCACCGGGCCATCGAGGCGCTGCAGGTTGCAGTTGATGACGAACACGAGGTTGTCCAGGCTCTCGCGGCCCGCGAGCGAGATGGCGCCGAGCGATTCGGGCTCGTCCATCTCGCCGTCGCCCATGAAGGCCCAGACCTTGCGCGGCGCTGTGTCGGCGAGGCCGCGGCCGTGCAGGTACTTGAGGAAGCGCGCCTGGTAGATCGCCATCAGCGGGCCGAGGCCCATCGAGACGGTGGGGAACTGCCAGAAGTCGGGCATGAGCCAGGGGTGCGGGTACGACGGGATGCCGCCACCATCGGCCTCCTGGCGGTAGTTGAGCAGCTGCTGCTCGCTCAGGCGGCCTTCGAGGAAAGCGCGCGCGTAGATGCCGGGCGAGCTGTGGCCCTGGATGAAGAGCAGGTCGCCGCCATGCGTGTCGGTGGCGGCATGCCAGAAATGGCCGAAGCCAATGTCGTAGAGCGTGGCCGCCGACTGGAAGCTCGCGATGTGGCCGCCGAGTTCGGACGAGTCCTTGTTGGCGCGCAGGATGATCGCCATCGCGTTCCAGCGGATGATGGAGCGCAGGCGGTGTTCGATCTCGCGGTTGCCGGGAGACTTTTCCTCCTTCTCGGGCGGGATCGTGTTCTTGTAGGCCGTGTTCAGCGAACGGGGCACGTACACGCCGTCGCGGCGGCCCTCGTCGACGAGGCGATTCAACAGAAAATTCGCGCGCTCGCTGCCGCGGTGTTGTTGAACCGCGCCAAGCGCGTCGATCCACTCGCCAGTTTCCGTGGGGTCAAGGTCACCCATGGTGCTCATCGGTTTGTCTCCTGTGTCATGGCCAGGATCCGCATCGGGCGACGCGGTCGGCCTTGGTACAGAGCAATCGATGTGCCACGCGGCGCGCGGCGCGCAAAGCACGCTAAGTCGTTGATTTCATGAGGGATGAGCTGTGGATGGGGCGAGTGCTCCGCCGATGATCCGGATGCGGAGCGAAGAGGCCGTCCGAATCACCGGACCGGTGATCCGGGCAAACCCTGGGGTCACTCAGGCGTGCGAGACGGAGATCGCCGTGCTCCATCACGCCGCGGTCAGCATGCGGATCAGGGCGACTTGGCGACTAGCGCCGCGGAAAGCGCTTGATCATGCTGTGTCCCAGCGAGGTGATGGCGATGACAGTGGCCGGCGGCTGGTCGTAGCCGTCCAAGGTCCGCACGGGTTTGGGGATGGACGCCTTGACGTGACCCGCGAGGCTCAGCACGCGCACGGCATCGACGTCCGAACCGTGGTTGACGGCGACCGGCAGATCGTGTTCTGCCAAACGATGAAGCAGGATGATGGGCACCCGGCGAGTATGCCGGGTCGCGGCGTCAGGTCTGCGACGGGCTTGTAGGCGAATACAGGAGGCAACGCGCGTCGATGCCTGACTGCCGGCCCGCCGCGAAGGCCGGTAGGCGCCGGCAAGCGCTGACGGCGCGGAGCGTATAGGCTTGGCTCATTTTTTTGCGGGCCGATCCATGCACGTTCAAGAGGCTGTTGCGAGCCGCCATTCCATCCGGGCTTTCCTGCCGACGCCGGTCGACCGCGAGACGATCCGCCGCGTGCTGACAGCCGCCGCACGCGCGCCTTCCGGCGGCAACCTGCAGCCTTGGCACATCGACGTGCTCGCGGGGGACGCGCTGGCCGAACTCAGGCAGCGTATGCAGGCGCGGCTCGTTGCCGGCGAAACGGAGCCCGCCGCTTACGACATCTATCCCAGAGAGCTGCGCTCGCCCTGGCGCGAGCGGCGCTTCCAGGTCGGCGAGGCGATGTACGCGCGCCTGGGCATTCCGCGCGAGGACAAGGCGGCGCGGCGACGCTGGTTTGCCAACAACTACGGATTCTTCGGCGCGCCGCTCGCGCTGTTCTGCTCGGTCGATCGCTCGATGGGCCCGCCGCAATGGTCGGACCTCGGCATGTACCTGCAGACCGTCATGCTGCTGCTGCGCGGCGAAGGGCTCGACAGCTGTCCCCAGGAGTGCTGGGCGGTCTATCCGGACACGGTGGCCAGCGTGCTGCGACTGCCGCCCGAACGCATGCTGTTCTGCGGCATGTCCATCGGCCACCGCGATCCCGAGCATCCGGTGAACGCGCTTGTCAGCGACCGGGCGCCCGCCGACGAGTGGCTGCGCTTCCACGGCTTCTGACGAAAGCGTTCAGGGTTCCGGCACAAAACGCGGCGCGCGCCGCTCGATGTTGGCACGCACGGCCTCGGTCTGGTTGGCGCTGCCGACCAGCGCCTTCTGCTCGACCGATTCGGCCAGCAGCAGGTCGGCGGCGCTGTGCGCCATTGCCGCGTTCAGGAGCCGCTTGCCGGCGCGGATCGCATCGGGACTCTTCTGCGCGATCTCGTGCGCCATCTGCAAGGCATCGGCCAGCGGATCGGCCGACACCCGCGTCGCGAAGCCGAGCGCCACCGCCTCCTCGCCCGAGAAGATGCGGCCGGTGAAGGTGAGCTCGCGCACCACGTCGGTCCGCGCCAGCTCGCGCATCAGCACCATGCCGCCCATGTCGGGCACCAGGCCCCACTTGATCTCCATCACGGACAGCTTGGTGTCGGGCGCGACGAGCCGCACATCGGCACCCAGCGCGACCTGAAGGCCGCCGCCGAAGGCCACGCCGTGCACCGCGGCGATCACCGGCACCGGCACTTCGCGCCAGACCATCGCCACCTGCTGCGCGGCGTTGGCGATGCCGTGCGTGCGCGCGAGCAGGTCCGCAGCGGCGCCTGACCCGATCACACCGCTCGCGCCGCCCTGCCCCATGCGCTCGAAGGACTGCATGTCGAGCCCGGCGCAGAAGGCCTTGCCGCGGCCTGCAAGGACCACCGCGCGCACGCGCGTGTCGTCGCTAAGCCGCGTGCCGGCATCGATCAGCGCATCGAACATCGCGGGGTCCAGTGCGTTCATCTTGTCGGCGCGCGAGAGCTGGAGTTCGACCACGCCATCGGCGTGGCGGATCGATTCGATGCGGTCGTTCATTGGATGTCTCCGGGTTGGATCGACGCAAGTATCGGCGCCCGGCGATGATGGCGCCTGTCGCGCAGCCAACAGTACAGTCCATCCAGGAGGAATGCCCATGGCCATCCGCATCGTTCGCCTCGGCTCCGAACGCGCACCCGGCGAGGGCCTGCGCATCGGCACCGTGCGCCGCCCGCCGCGCGGCGTGCCGAAGACCGAGTTCGCCTCGCAGAACTGGTACGACGTCTGGTACCCGAATCTCGCGCCCTCGGTCGAGACCATGAAGATCGCTCAGGCCGCCGAAACCCCGGCGCAATGGGCTGCCTTCGGCCGCAAGTTCAAGAGCGAGATGGCCGAGGCCGACGCCAGCCGCAGCCTCGACCTGCTGGCGGCACTGTCGCACCAGAGCGCGTTCTCGATCGGCTGCTATTGCGAAGACGAAGCGCATTGCCACCGCTCATTCTTGCGCGAGTTGCTGGCCGAACGCGGGGCCGACATCGCCAAGGACTGATCCGGCCGCCGCCGGGCCGCCCCAAGGCGGCCGGGCCTCCCCCTCGGGGGGTGGAGTTACACGCAGCGAAGCGGAGTGAAAAGCCGGGGGGCCTTATCTTTGCGCCTTGTCCTTCTGGTTCTGCGCCTCGATGCGCTCGCGCGCCTCCTGCCAGTCGGCATCGCTCCACTGCCGCAGCTCGTAGAAGTTGCCGCCGGTCGCCAGCGCGTTGCCGCCGTCCATCATGATGCTCTGGCCGGTGAGCCAGTCGCACTGGCCCGGCGCCATCAGGAAGGCCGCGAGGTTCTGCAGCTCGCTCATCTTGCCGGTGCGCGCCATCGGGTTGTTGGCCTTGCTGCGCGCGCCGGGCTCCTCGCCCGGGTTCAGGCGCTTGCTCATGCCCTCGGTGGGGATCTCGCCCGGTCCGACGGCATTGAGCCGGATGCCGTGGCGCGCCCATTCGATCGCGAGCGACTTGGTCATCACCTCCACGCCGGCCTTGCTCATCGCCGAAGGCACGACGTAGGGGCTGCCGTTGTCGACCCAGGTCACGATGATGCTCATGACGCTGCGGTACGGGTCGCCCGCCTTCCACTGCCCCGCCTTGGCCTCGGCGATCCAGCGCTTTCCCACCGCCTGCGTGACGTAGAAGCTGCCATGGAAGACGATGTTGGCCACCGCGTCGAAGGCGCGCGGCGACAGGCTCTCGGTCGGCGCGACAAAGTTGCCGGCCGCGTTGTTGATGAGCCCGGTCAGCCCGCCAGATTGCCAGAGGGCTTCGACCATCTCTTCCACGCTCTGCGCGTTGCGAATGTCGACGCCGAAGGCATCGATGCGCCGCCCCGGAAACTGGGTGCGCCATTCGGCCGCCGTCTCCTCGACCACCGCCTGACGCCGGCCGCAGATCGCAACGTCGGCGCCCAGGCCCAGGAAGCGCTCGGCCATCGCCCGGCCGAGGCCGGTGCCGCCGCCGGTCACGAGAATGCGCCGGCCGGCCATGAGATCGGATTGGTACATGTGGGTCTCCTTGTCTTGGGTTTGAGGGCTGTGCAAGCCGCATCGTAGAGCGGCCGGCCCGAGCCGGTAAGCTCCCAAGGTGACACCGCCGAGGACACCCAGCATGCCGACTTCCCCTGCCCCCGCCTTCGCACCGCTCGCCGGCGTGCGCGTGCTGAGCCTCGCGCTCAACCTCCCGGGCCCCGCCGCGCTGCTGCGCTGCCGTGCCATGGGCGCGAGCTGCGTGAAGTTCGAGCCGCCGACGGGCGACCCGATGGGCCACTACAACAAGGCCGCCTACGCCGCGCTGCACGAGGGCGTCGACGTCCGGACTGCCGACCTCAAGACGGAGGCCGGCCAGGAAGAGCTGCATCGCACGCTCGAAGAAACCGATGTGCTGCTGACTTCGTTTCGCCCTTCGGCCCTCGACAAGCTGGGCCTGGGCTGGGCGGCGCTGCATGCGCGCCATCCGGCGCTCTCGCAGGTGGCGATCGTCGGCGCACCCGGCGCGCGCGCCGAGGAGCCGGGCCACGACCTCACCTACCTGGCCGAAAGCGGCCTCGTCACCGGCACCGAGCTGCCGCCCACGCTCTATGCCGACATGGGCGGTGCCGTGCTCGCGAGCGAGGCGGTGCTGAAGGCCCTGCTCCATACCCGTGTCGCGCCGGGGACGGGCGCGTACCTCGAAGTCGCGCTCAATGCCGCGGCCGACTGGCTCGCGCTGCCGCGCACCTGGGGCCTGACCCGGCCCACCGGCGCGGTCGGCGGCGCGCATGCGGGCTACCGCGTCTACCCCTGCGCCGATGGGCGCGTGGCGGTGGCTGCGCTGGAGCCGCACTTCGCCGCGCGCCTGTGCGAAGCCGCCGGCGTGGCCTCGCGCGACATGCTGGCGCCAGGCACCCGCGAAGCGCTCGCGGCCTGGCTGCGCACGCGAACGCGCGCCGAGCTGGAGGCGATGGCCAGCGAGCGCGACGTGCCGCTGCTCACGCTGGCCGACTAGGGCCCTTGTTCAGAGCTTGATGCCCGCGCCTTTCACCGTCGGGCCGAGCACGCCCACCTGCTCCTTCACGAAGCTCTCGAAGCGCGCCGTGCTCTCGGGCTTGCCGCCGATGCCCAGCTCGACGAGCTTCTTCTGCACCTCGGGCATCACCAGCACCTCGTTGCAGGCGGTGTTGAGCCTGGCGACCATGTCCGCGGGCAGCTTCGCCGGCCCGCTGAGCCCGAAGAAGTTCTCGAGCACCAGCTTGGGCTGGCCGAGTTCCACCACCGTCGGCACCTCGGGCATGAGCGGCGAGCGTGCCGTGCCGGTCACCGCGATCGGCACCAGCTGGCCGCTCTTGAAGAAGGGCACGTAGGCGGTGATGACGTCGATGCCGACCGGGATCACGTTGGCGATCAGGTCGGTGGTCATCGGCGCGCCGCCGCGGTAGGGCACGTGCACCAGGTTGGCGCCTGTCGTCTTGCGGATCAGCTCGCCGTGGATATGGCCGATCGATCCGGGACCGCCCGAGCCGAAATCCAGCCGCCCTTCCTTGCGCGCTCGCGCGTCGAGCTCGGCATAGCTCGCGATGCCCGAGGGCTTGCTCGCCATGATCGCCAGCGGAGCCGAGCCCAGGTAGGCGACGTGCGTGAAGGCCTGCAGCGGATCGTAGGGCTGCTTCTCCAGCGTGAAGGGTCCGAGCGCGATCGGCGTCGTGTTCGAGAGCATGAAGGTGTAGCCGTCGGCCGGCGCCGCGGCCACCAGCGCGCCGCCGATGGTGCCGCCGGCGCCGGGCTTGTTGTCCACCACGACGGGCTGGCCCAGCTTCTTGCCGAGCTGCTCGGCCATGACGCGCGCCAGGATGTCGCTCGACCCGCCGGGCGGGAAGGTCACGATGATCTTGATCGGCTTGTCGGGCCACTGGGCAAAGGCCGGCAGCGCCAGCGAGGCGGCGCCGGCGGCCAGCAGTTGAAGCGCGCCGCGGCGCGTGGAGCGGGTGGTGAGGGTCATGGCGCTTCCAAGCAAAAGCGATGCCCGCGCGCAAATCATGCGGCGAAGCGCCGCTTTGAACCACAATGCCCCTCTTCCCGCTCCAGCTCCTTTCATGACCGCCGCCCCTCCACCGCTGCTGCTGAGCCCCGATCGCATCGCGATGATCGGCAAGGGCGTGTCCGCCATCGTGGCTTCGCGCAACGCTGCGCTTCGCCCGAGCCTGATGCGCGCCGTCGGCACCGGCATCTCGGCCGAGGGCTCGGAGATCACCGTGTACCTCGCGCGCACCCAATCGCGCCAGCTGCTGCAGGACCTGGCTGCCACCGGCCATGTGGCCGTGGTGTTCAGCGAGCCGCTGAGTCACCGCACCGTGCAAGTCAAGGCCAAGGCGGTGCGGCTTCGCGCTGCCGACGACAGCGACCTGCCGGTGCTGCGCCGCTACCTGGCCTCGATGGAACACGAAGTGGGCTGCGTGGGCTACGGCGCCGTCTTCGTGCGCGCGATGCTCGCCTGCGAACTCGGCGACGTGGTCGCCGTGAGTTTCTGCCCCACCGAGGCCTTCGACCAGACGCCCGGCCCGCGCGCAGGCAGCGCCCTGCCCGCTTCGTCCGCCGCGCCATGACCGCAGGCATCGCGCCCTCGCTGCCCGCAATCCGCGCCTGCTTCGAGGGCGCGATCCCGGCCATGATGGCGACCTGCGCCGAGGATGGCACCCCCAACGTGGCCTACATCTCGCAGGTCTATTACGTGGACGAGCGCCATGTCGCGCTGTCCTTCCAGTTCTTCAACAAGACGCGCCGGAACATCCTGGCCAATCCGCACGGCAGCGTGCTGGTGATGGATCCGGTCACGGCCGGCTTCTACCGACTGCAGATGCGCTACCTGCGCACCGAAACCGAGGGCCCCCTGTTCGAGGGCATGAAGGCGCAGCTCGCGGGCATCGCCTCGCACTCGGGCATGGCCGGCGTGTTCCGGCTGCTCGGTTCCGACATCTACGAGGTCGAGGCCGTCGAGCGCCTGGAAGGCGAATGCCTGCCGGCAGCGCCGCGCCCGGGCCTGCTCGCCGGCGTGCGGCGCGCGGCTGAAGGCCTGGCCGCCTGCAGCGCGACCGACGAGCTGCTGCAGGCCGCGCTGGCCGCGCTCAACGACCACCTGGACATCCGGCACGCGATGGTGCTGATGCTCGACGCGGCGACGCAGCGCCTCTATGCCGTGGCGAGCTGCGGCTACGCGACCTCCGGCGTCGGCTCCGAGATCGAGATGGGCCATGGCGTCATCGGCGTGGCCGCGCGCGAACGCACGCCGGTGCGCATCGGCCACATGACGAACGCGGCCGCCTACAGCCACGCCGTGCGCAGCAGCATGCGCGAGAGCGAACCCGGCCTCGCGCTCGACACCGAGATCCCCTTCCCGGGCCTGGCCGAGCCGCACAGCCAGCTGGCCGTGCCCATCCTCTCGACCGGCCGGCTGCTCGGCGTGCTGTTCGTCGAGAGCCCGCTCGACATGCGCTTCGGCTTCGAGGACGAGGATGCGCTGGTCGCCATCGCGGGCCACCTCGGCGCGGCGCTCGATCTGCTGCACACCGTGGCCGAGCCCGCGGCGCCCGAGGAGCCCGTGGCGGCGGCTGCGCCCTCGGCCAGCGGCCCGCCCTTCCCGGTGCGGCACTACCTCGCCAACAACAGCGTCTTCATCGGCGAGCGCTACCTGATCAAGGGCGTGGCCGGAGCCATCCTCGGCAAGCTGCTGCGCGAGCACGCGCAGCAGGGCCGCTCGGAGTTCACCAACCGCGAGTTGCGGCTCGACCCGGCCATCCGGCTGCCCGACCTTTCGGACAACCTCGAGGCGCGCCTGGTCCTGCTGCAGCGCCGCCTGGTCGAGAACTGCCCGCACATCCGCATCGAGAAGACCGGGCGCGGCCGCTTTCGCCTGCGCGTGGACCGGCCGGTCGCGCTCGAAGAGATCCCTGCTTAGGCGGCAGGCAGGCCCAGGCTCGCGCCGAGCTTGGCCCATTCGCGTTCGCTCAGGTGCGGGCGCACCACGTCGAGTGCAGCCGCGAAGGCCGGCGCCGGCGCATGCGCGCGCATGTCGGCCAGCATGGTGGCACGCTCGGCGGGGTTCATGAAAGGCACCAGCCAGCGCAGCACGAACATCATCTCATCGGGCGGGATCGATGCGACCAGCGCGTTGTGGATCTCGATCAGCTCGGCATCGGTGTAGCGCGCCCACAGCACCGCGTTGTGCGCCGTTTCCTCCACGTGCATGTGCTCGAAGTTGTGGGCGACGAAGAGCGAGAGCGCCCGGTACAGCGCGAGCGCGCCGGCCGCCCGGTTCGCCGCGCTGTCATGCAGCAGCGCGGCGGTCTGGTTCGCGAGCACCGCGATCTCTTCCTCGTGCTGGGCATGCTCGTGGGCGATCTGGCCGCTGGCGCCGGGTGCGCGAGCCTCCATGGCAGCATGCACGAACTCGTTCTCGTGCCGCAGGTGCGAGCGGCAGAAGTCGAGCAGCTGCATCACGCGCTGCGCAACCTGCGCCAGTTCGAGTGCATCGTCGCTGTCCATCCGCCCGACGGCCAGCAGGGTGTCGGCCATCAGCGCGCGCAGCGCCTTGTGGATGCCGGCGTAGAGGTCGACGCGGGGCATGGCCGCCTGGGCGACGTTGCGCATCTCGCGCTGATCGATGTTCATGGGGTGTCCTTCTTTTCGGTGAGCGGCCGGTGCACCATGCACCGGCCTGCTGGAAAAGAAGTCTAGGAATCCGAGGCCCGCGGCGCCGCTAAGAATTGCTTAAGCAATCCCTCACGAAACCTTAAATTTCGCGAGGCCCGGGCTTCAGGGCGCCGGAGGCCGCAGCTCGCCGAGCTTGCGCTCGAAGCGCAGCAGCCAGATGCGCGTCGGCCGCTCCAGCTCGCTGCCGCGCATGATGCGCGCACCGACCGCGCCCGCCGGGCAGCCGCTGACGATCGCGCCGGCGGCGTCCACGGTGCAGTCTTCCATGCTGCCAGCCACGCGCTGGCCGCTGGCGTCCAGGAGCATGGTGCCGAGGCCGAAGTCGTTGTCGTTCACCAGCGCCAGCGTGTTCTCGTCCACCAGCGTCAGGCCCTCGGCCTTCTCGGCCAGCCAGCCAAGCGCGTTGAGGTCGAGCAGCTCGGTCTTCTTCATCGGGACCACGGTGGACCAGTCGGCAGCGCCGGACACGGCCTGCGTGATGCTGCTGATCTCGAGGTTGTGGTCCAACGCCGCGATGTCGGTCGCGTTGGCCGGAATCTCGACCAGCATCAGCTTGTTGAACACCTTGGCATCGCTCTTGCGCGCACCCTGCTCGATCACGACGAAACGGCCGCCGCCCAGGCTCACCATGTCGCCGAGCTTGGCGTTGCCGGTGCGATCCTTGTCGTACTGGCTGCCGTCGATCGGGTAGGCGTACATCTTCGAGGTCTCGGTGGCCGGGTCGAACTCGAGCCGGCGCGCGAACTTGGCGATGTGGCGCACGTCGGTGTTGGTGCCGCCCGGCGGCTTGGCCTTGATGGACTTGCCGGCACCGTCCTTCGGATCGATGGGGCTTTGCAGGAAGCCGTGCAGCTTGCCGCCGGCCGCCTCCAGCGCAAGGCCTTCCATGCCGCGGTTGGGCCGCCGCTGCGAGAGCACCGCGGGCAGATCCGCTGCGCCTGCACCGGGGCCGTACTTCTTCTCGACCACGCCGCTGGCGATGTTGATGCGCGCGATGAAGGGGCCGTACTCGTCGCTGGTCCACAGCACGTTGCGGGCCTTGTCGAGCACCATCGTCTCCGGGTCGAGGCCGTTGGCGTCGAAGCCGGCCTTGGCGGCGTCGAACACGTAGTTCTCGGTCAGCGGCGTCTCGCCGGTGGAGCCCACGCCCGACTGCGGCGGCAGGCCGGTGAGCTTGCGCGCGGCATCGAGCCTGAGCGGCGTGCTCGACTGCAGCACCGCGCCGTTCTTGCCGACGGTGACCACGCCGAAGCTCGGCGCAAAGGACGGCGCCGGGAACACCTTGCTGATGTTGGTGGCGCCGCCGCCGCCGGGCACGGGCGCCGTCGGGCCGTCGCCGTTGGGGCCGCGGTCGGTGATGGCGTAGAACTCCAGTGCGCCGTCGGCCGCCGTGCCCTTGAAGGCCAGGCCCGAACCGTAGGCCGGCAGGAAGCCGTCCGCGAACTCGGCGCGGGTCTTCTCGTTGCTGCCTTCGTAGGGCACGTAGAACTTCTTGTCGGCCTGCAGCTGATGGCGCGTGACGTTCACCGCGATGCTGCCGAGCGCGTTGGTCTGTGTCGAAGCTTCGGTCACCGGCGTGCCCAGGTTGGCGGCCAGCGTGTTCTCGAAGTGTTCGCGCGCCAGCAGGCGGCGGCCGGCATCGATCACGCGCGTGCTGTACGGGCTGGGCAGAGCTGCGAGCAGCGTGCCGAGCTTGGCGTCGAAGGCGCTGGCCTCGGCGTCGAAATCGAGCAAGCCGGCCGTGAGCGCCGCCTTCAGCGCATCGGTGATCTTGATGCCGTTGGAGGGGTCGCCGTCCTCGTCGAAGCTCTGCAGCGCGAACAGGCGATTGACCACCTTGTCGGCCTTCACGCCGGCCGCGGTGGCTTGCAGATTGGCCAGCGTGAGCTGGGTGATCGCGGCACCGCAGGTCGCGCGCTGCCGAGCACGAGCGCACCCAGGCTGAAGCGCACCGTCTCGCCTTCCTTGCAGACGAATTCGCCCTTGGCGGAGGTGACTGCCTTGGCGGACGAGCCCGCCACGAAGTCCAGGCCTTCGACGGCGGAATCGAGGAACACGCCGGTGACACTCTTGGCTGCAGGCGGTGCATCTCCACCGCCCGACGACGGCGCGAAACCGCCCCCGCCCCCGCCTCCCCCGCCGCCGCATGCCGTCGCCACCACGCCGGCAGTCATCGCTGCCAGCCACCCCATCCTCGATCGCTTGTTCATTCTTGTTCCTGCTGGTTCGACCCGCGCACCGTGCGCGAGCCCCGGGGATCAAGGCGAAGCTTTGTGACGCTGCGGTGAAACGCTAGGCTGGCCCGCCTAGAACGCGCCGGATGCCTTGCTCGGCACCGGTCCGCGCATTAACCTGCAAGCAGGGGCGGGGCCCCTCCCGCCCGGGAGACCGCCATGTATGAACGCATACTCGTCGCCACCGACGGTTCCGAGCTCTCGGAACAAGCCGTGACCAGCGCGATCGACCTGGCCATCCTGATGAAAGCCGAACTGGTTGCCGTCAAGGTGGTGCACCACTACCCCACCGGCTATTTCGAGGGCTCGCTGCTCTTGAACCAGATGGAAGTCACGCGCCTGCAGGAACAAGCCGATGCCGAAGCGCAGCGCGTGGTCGATAAGGTGAAGGAAAAGGCGCTGGCCAAGGGCGTCGAGAGCACCAAGGCGGTCGTCATGAAGTCCGAGCTCGTCTCGGAAGCCATCATCGAAGCCGCCCGCAACTACCGCTGCGATCTGATCGTCATGGCATCGCACGGACGGCGTGGCATCAAGCGCCTGCTGATGGGCAGCGAAACGCTGCACGTGCTGACGCACTCGCACACGCCGGTGCTGGTGCTGCGTTAAGCGGATAACAGGGTCTGGTCAGCGCGCCGCGCCGGCGTCGCGCTGCCGGTCCTCGTGCTTGTGCGCGAGGTAGGTTGCGAGGTCGATCTCGTGCAGCTGCTCCGGATATTGCTCGATGGCTTCGAACCAGCGATGCAAGCGCTTCTCCGAGCGCTTCGCTGCCGGCACCTTGAGGCCGGCCAGGTAGGCATCGAGGGTGAGGAAGTAGCGCATCGCGTTGCGCTCCATCAGGCCGCGCAGTCCGCGGATGTATTCGGGCTGGCCGTTCGGCGCCTTTCCGACCACGGTGAAACCCACCTTGTGGCTGCCGAAGGTCGCGAGGTAGGCCATGGTGGCGTAGCGCGCCATCATGTTGTGGTCGTAGGCGTAGCCGAAGTGCAGGAAGGTCTGGCGCTCGCCGAGCGGCGTGGCTTCGAGCATCACGCGGTAGCGGCTGGTGCCGAGCGGCCCTGCTTCCGCGGACAAATCGATCGCCAGGTAGTCGCGCGTGGCGCTGGCGGTGCGATGGGTGAAGGGGAGCTCGAAGGCCTGCTCCACCGGCGTGTCGTAGCGCCGCACCACGCTGAGCGTGAGCACGTCGCCGTCCGGCTGCCGGGCCACGCGGCAACGCCGGTTGTTGATGTGCAGGCGCAGCATCTCGCACCACTGAGACGCATTGCCGAGCGCGGCGCGCACCTCGCCCAACGGGTGATCGACGACGGCATAGATATCGCCTTGGAGCCCGTTCTCCGTTTCCACCGATTCCAGATGCATCGGCCGCTTCAGCGGGCTGCGTGCGAGCTGGCCGGCCAGCTTCTGGTGCAGCTCGCGCAGGGCCTGCGCCGAGCCGGCCTCTTGCGCAATTGCCTGCGCGCCGAGCGCCCAGGCACCCAGCGCGAGCCACAGGACCATGCGAGATACGCAGCGACACGAAGCGGCCAAGAAGCTGTTCATGTCCGACACCATACAACGGCTCGGCTTTCAGCCGCTGCCGGCGCGCCTGCGCCGCGTGCGCGAGAGACAGGCTTAGAGGCCGCAGCGCTCAGCGGCTCTTGCGCAGCGGCTTGCCGCGCCCGGCGCCGTTGTCGCGCGGCGGCAGCCCGGTGTGCTGCGTGAGGATGCGGCCCTTGACGGGCTGCACGGGCTTCAGCTCGACCGTGGTCGAGTTCTTGCGCCGCGCGCTCTGGTAGCTGCCGTCGGTCAGCGGCTGATAGGTCGGGATCAGGTGGTGCTTGCCGTTGCCGATCAGGTCGGCGCGGCCCATCTTCTTGAGCGCCTCGCGCAGCAGCGGCCAGTTGTTGGCATCGTGGTAGCGCAAAAAGGCCTTGTGCAGGCGGCGGCGCTTGTCGCCGCGCACGATGTCCACCGTCTCGCTCTCGCGGGTGATCTTGCGCAGCGGATTCTTGTTGGTGTGGTACATCGTCGTCGCGGTGGCCATCGGCGACGGATAGAAGGTCTGCACCTGGTCGGCGCGAAAGCCGTTCTTCTTGAGCCAGATCGCGAGGTTCATCATGTCCTCGTCGCTGGTGCCCGGATGCGCGGCGATGAAGTAGGGGATCAGGTACTGCTTCTTGCCCGCCTCCGCGCTGAACTTCTCGAACATCTGTTTGAACTTGTCGTAGCTGCCGATGCCGGGCTTCATCATCTTGGTGAGCGGGCCCTGCTCTGTGTGCTCGGGCGCGATCTTCAGGTAGCCACCCACATGGTGCTGCACCAGTTCCTTCACGTACTCGGGCGACTGCACGGCCAGGTCGTAGCGCAGCCCCGAACCGATCAGGATCTTCTTGATGCCCTTCAGCGCACGCGCGCGGCGATAGATCTTGATCAGCGGGTCGTGATTGGTGTTGAGGTTCGGGCAGATGCCCGGGTACACGCAGCTGGGCTTGCGGCAGGCCGATTCGATCTCGGGGCTCTTGCAGCCGATGCGGTACATGTTGGCCGTCGGCCCGCCGAGGTCGGAGATGGTGCCGGTGAAGCCTTTCACGCTGTCGCGGATGGCCTCGACCTCCTTGATGATCGATTCTTCCGAACGGCTCTGGATGATGCGGCCCTCGTGCTCGGTGATCGAGCAGAAGGTGCAGCCGCCGAAGCAGCCGCGCATGATGTTCACGCTGAAGCGGATCATTTCCCAGGCCGGGATCTTGGTCGCGCCGTCGTGGCTGCCGTGCTCGTCGGCGTAGCGCGGATGCGGGCTGCGCGCGTACGGCAGGTCGAACACGTGGTCCATCTCTGCCGTGGTGAGCGGGATCGGCGGCGGGTTGATCCAGACGTCGCGCGCGGTCGTGCCCTCGCCATGCGCCTGCACCAGGGCCCGGGCATTGCCAGGGTTGGTCTCGAGGTGCAGCACGCGGTTGGCATGGGCATAGAGCACCGGGTCGGCACGCACCTGCTCGTAGGAAGGCAGGCGGATCACCGAGCGCTCGCGCGGCGGGACCTTGAGCTTGCTGCGACCCTGCAAGGCCGGGTTGGGCACGAAGTTCAGCGGCTTGATGGCTGGGTTGACCGAAGCAGCCGCCTGCGCCGCAGCGGCCACCGCCTCGGCCTCGTCTTCCTTCGCACAGGTCGCGCCATTCGCCTTGGCCTGCTCCGAGACCATCAGGTAGGGGTTCACATGGGCTTCGACGCGGCCGGGCTCATCGACGCTGGTCGAGTCGATCTCGAACCAGCCTCGGGCCGACTCGTCGCCATTACGGCGCACGAAGGCGGTGCCGCGCACGTCCGTGATCTGCGCCACGGGCTCGCGCGCGGCCAGGCGGTGCGCGATCTCGACGATCGCGCGCTCGGCATTGCCGTAGAGCAGCAGGTCGCACTTGGCGTCCACCACGATGGATCGGCGCACCTTGTCCTGCCAGTAGTCGTAATGGGCGATGCGGCGCAGCGACCCTTCGATGCCGCCGAGCACGATCGGCACCTCGTTCCAGGCTTCCTTGCAGCGCTGCGAATAGACGATGGCCGCGCGGTCGGGCCGGCCGCCGCCGACGTCGCCGGGCGTGTAGGCGTCGTCGCTGCGGATCTTGCGGTCGGCCGTGTAGCGGTTGATCATCGAATCCATGTTGCCGGCGGTCACGCCGAAGAACAGGTTCGGTTTGCCCAGTGCCTTGAAGGGCTCGGCGCTGTGCCAGTCGGGCTGCGCGATGATGCCGACGCGGAAACCCTGCGCCTCCAGCATGCGGCCGATCACCGCCATGCCGAAGCTCGGATGGTCGACGTAGGCGTCGCCGGTGACGATGACGATGTCGCAGCTGTCCCAGCCGAGCGCGTCCATCTCCGCCCGCGAGGTGGGCAGGAATTTCGCCGTGCCGAAGCGGGCTGCCCAGTACTTGCGGTAGCTGGTCAGCGGCTTCGCAGCACGCTGGAAGAAAGAGACGTCGACAGGGGCGTTCATCGGGGGAAGGGGTGGCGGCTGGACATGCCGCGGTGGCCCGTTTTCAGGCAACCGGCGATTTTACGGGTTCGGGGTGGGTCTGTCGCCCTAAAGGCCTTGGCGGGGCGCGAAGGCGAGCCCCGCAAATACTTGCTCAAGTCAACTATTCAATTGACAATAGCAAGCATGTCCGTCGAAACACCTTTTCTTTCCGACGTGGCCGCCGTCAAGGCGGTGCGCCAGTTCAACCGCTTCTATACGCGCCGCATCGGTGCCCTCGACCCCTACCTGGGCAGCGAGATGTCGCTGACCGACGTGCGCGTGCTCTACGAGCTTGCCCACCGCGAGAGCGCGGTGGCGAGCGAGATCGGCAAGGACCTCGGGCTCGACGGCGGCTACCTGAGCCGCATCCTGCGCCGCTTCGAAAGCGCCGGCTGGCTCACGCGCGAGACGCATCCGAAGGATGCCCGCCAGAGCCTGCTGCGCCTCACGGAGGCCGGCCATGCGGCCTTCGCCCCACTGCAGCAGAAATCGCGCGACGAGGCACGCGCCCTGCTCTCAGCGCTGTCGGCGCCGCAGCAACGCCAGTTGATCGATGCGATGCACACGGTACAGGCGCTGATCGAACCCGCGGCCAACGCGCCGGCCAAGCCGCGCACCGCCGTGCTGCGCGATCCGGGCCCCGGCGACATCGGCTGGGTGGTGCAGCAGCATGGCGAGATCTATGCGCGCGAGTACGGCTGGAACGGCGAATTCGAAGCGCTGGTGGCCGAGATCGCAGGCCAGTTCCTGCGCAAGTTCCAGCCCGAATGGGAGCGCTGCTGGATCGCCGAGCTCGACGGCGAGCGCGTCGGCGCCGTGTTCCTGATGCGCAAATCGGCCACCGTCGCCCAGCTGCGGCTCCTGATCCTCACGCCGCAGGCGCGCGGCCTGGGCCTGGGCGCCCGGCTCACCGACGAATGCATCGCTTTCGCGCGCCACAAGGGCTACAAGAAGATGCTGCTGTGGACCAACAGCTGCCTGAGCGCCGCACGCGGCATCTACGCTGCGCGCGGCTTCAAGCTGGTCAAGTCCGAGCCCTACGAAGGCTTCGGCCAGCAGCTGGTCGGCGAGACCTGGGAGCTCAAGCTCACTGCATGAACCAGCCGTGGCTCACGACCAGCGACTGCCCGGTAAGCGCATTGGTCGGAAAGGCCGCGAACATCAGCGCCACGCGCGCCACGTCGTCGGTGGTGGTGAACTCGCCATCCACCGTCTCCTTGAGCATCACGTTCTTGATCACCTGCTCCTCGGTGATGCCCAGCGTCTTGGCCTGCTCGGGAATCTGCTTCTCGACCAGCGGCGTGCGCACGAAGCCCGGGCAGATCACGTTGGCGCGCACGCCGTGCCTGGCCCCCTCCTTCGCGACCGTCTTGGCCAGCCCGATCAGGCCGTGCTTGGCCGTGACGTAGGGCGCCTTGAGCAGCGAGGCTTCCTTGGAATGCACCGAGCCCATGTAGATCACGCTGCCGCCGCGGCCCTGCGCGTACATGTGCTTCAGGCAGGCCTTGGTGGTGAGGAAGGCGCCGTCGAGGTGGATGGCCAGCATCTTCTTCCAGTCGGCGAAGCTGAACTCCTCGACCGGATGCACGATCTGGATGCCGGCATTGCTGATCAGGATGTCGATGCCGCCGAAGGCCTTGGCGGCCTCCTCGACGGCGGCATCGACCTGTTCTTCGCTGGTGACGTCGACGCCGACGCCGATCGCCTGCGCGCCGGCCTCCTTGAGCTCGGCAGCGGTGGCGTCGGCCGCCTGCTTGTTGAGGTCGGCGATCACGATCTTCGCGCCTTCCTGCGCGAACAGGATGGCGATCTCCTTGCCGATGCCGCTGGCCGAACCGGTGATGAAAGCGACCTTGTCCTTGAGTTGCATGGGATCTCCTTGGGATGAACGGTGAAGAGAGGATGGCGCGTGCAAGCTGCGTGCCTGTGACGCAGCCTGCGCCCGAAGTCTTGAATGAAGCTGACCAGTGCCCTCAGCGACCCGCCGGAATGGCCGGCACCCGCATCGGATGGCGAACGCGCGGCGCGCTGGGCTGGGCCAGGTCGAAGGTGGTGACGCCGTTGACCTGCGAAGCGCTCTGCAGCAATTCCGGATGCTCCAGCGTGTTGCAGATGTCGCGCAGGCCGGACTCCCAATGCTCGTCGACCGAGGCGCGCGAGAACTCGTAGTCCTTGGAGTCGAGCTCGTAGGGCTTGTCGCGGTAGATCAGGTGCACGATCTCGATCGGCTGGTGCGTCAGCTGGGCGCACACGGCGGCGACGCTGGCGTCCTTGCGCAGCGCGGCGGGCAGCCTGGCGATCAGGTCGGCCACCGCCTGCTGCAGGTTCATGTTCGAGGCCATGGCGTCGGTGTTCATGCGCGTGCGGCTCGAGTAGGTGATGTCCTTCTGCCGCTCCAGGGTCTCGGCCAGCGTGCGCGGCATGGTGCCGCGGGCGCTGAACAGATCGACCTGCAGCACCATCAACGGCTCGCTGCGCGGATGCGTGTCGAGCACGTACTGCAGGGGCGTGTTGGAAACGATGCCGCCGTCCCAGTAGTCCTCGCCCTCGATGTGCACCGGCGCGAAGCCGGGCGGCAAGGCGCCGCTGGCCATGATGTGCTCGGGGCCGATGCGCTGCTTCTTGTTGTCGAAATAGACCGAGTTGCCGCTGCGCACGTTGACCGCGCCCACGCTGAAGCGGATCTCGTCGTCGTTGAGGCGGTCGAAATCCACCAGCCGCTCGAGCGTGGACTTCAAGGGCGCGGTGTCGTAGTAGCTCAGCACCGGCGCCGCGCCGCCGAGCAGCAGCGCCGGGCTGCGGCGCGGCGTGAAGAAGCCCGGCACGCCGAATACCGCGGCGGAGGTGGCGCTCCACTGGTTGAAGAGCGCGCGGTCGCCCCAGCCCGGCGGCAGGCGCTGGGCCGGGCCCGATGAGACGAGATCCCAGAACTCGCGCAGGCGGGCGACGCGCAGCTCGGGCGCGTTGCCGGCGATCAGCGCGGCATTGACCGCGCCGATCGACACGCCGGCCACCCAGTCGAGCTCTTTGTGCTTCTCGAACACGCCGGCGTACACGCCGGCCTGGTAGGCGCCCAGCGCGCCGCCGCCCTGGAGCACCAGGGCTTTCTTGGTGGTCGTGATGTCGACGCGAGGGGTGGAGGGATGCGAGTTCGGTTTTTTGGCGGCGGGCATGGATCAATTTGACACCATGCGCACCGCCGCCGCGGCTCGCAGGGCTACATCTTCGGCAGCATCTGCCCGCGGATTTCGCCGCCAGGATTGGCCGCCGTGTGGATGTTGGCGTACCACTTGCCGGCCATGAGGTCGGCGGCCTGGGCCGGCGTCAGCGTGGCCTGGCCCTCGATCGGGCTGGCCGGACTCGCGAAGGGCAGCACGATGCCGGCATTGTCGCCGGCTGCGGCCGGACCGTGGAAGTGCGCCCCGGTGGCCGGACCGCTCAAGCCGGTATAGACGATCTTGTACTTGAGGACATTGGTGTCCTTGTTCAGCCAGGCCTCGGCCAGGCCGCTGCCGCGCGTCATGTTGGGGGGCACCTGGCTGGCCGCATTCATGCTGCCGCTGAAGCTCGCCGTGTTGGACTTCGACATCATTCCGCAGCCCGCGAGTATCGCGGTCGCGGCGCCAGCCACGAGGGCCATGCGCAAGAGGGTGCCATATCTGTTCATTGCGAATCTCCGTCAGTTTCAAGAGCACCCAGCATAGACAGCGCCCGGCGGGCAGCGTGTCGGCCACGAGCCCGACTTCGGGGCACCCGATGGCATCATCGAGCCCATGAAATCCCTGCCCACAGCCCACGATGTCGCGACCTTCTGGACCGAGGCCGGACCGAAGCGATGGTTCGCCAAGGACGAGGCCTTCGATGCCGAATTCAAGTCGCGCTTCGAAGCCGCCCACCATGCCGCCGCCACCGGCGCGCTCGACGCCTGGGCAGCCGATGCCGAAGGCGCGCTCGCCCTCATGGTGCTGCTCGACCAGTTCCCGCGCAACGCATGGCGCAACAGCGCCCACATGTTCGCCACCGACGGCAAGGCGCGCGCGATCGCGGGTATGGCGATCGAGGCCGGCCTGGACCGACAGGTCGAAGCCGCGCTGCGGCCCTTCTTCTACCTGCCCTTCATGCATTCGGAATCGCTCCAGGACCAGGAGCGCTCCGTCGAGCTGAATGCCACGCTCGACGCCAACACGCAGCGCTACGCGGTGCTGCACCGGGACATCATTGCGCGCTTCGGCCACTTTCCCCATCGCAACAAGGCGCTGGGCCGCGAGACCACGCCGGAGGAGCAGGCGTTCCTCGATGAGGGCGGCTTCGCCGGCTAGGCGCGCGTCGGCGAGGAAGGCGCGCCCGGTCGCGCGACGTCGCGCAGCGATCCGTACTTGTGCGCGTAGACCCAGGTGAACTCGGCGCCCAAGAGGAAGATCTGCGCCGAGTAGTAGACCCACACCAGCACCACCACCAGCGAACCCGCGGCGCCGTAGCCCGAGGCCACGCTGCTCTTGCCGATGTACAGGCCGATCAGGTGCTTGCCCACGGTGAACAGCAGCGCCGTGACCGCGGCCCCCACCCCCACGTCGCGCCATTGCACGCGCACGCGCGGCATGATCTTGTAGATCATCGCGAAGCCGACGGTCACCATCGCGAAGCTGAAGACGAAGTTGACCGCCTGCGCGAGCGTCGCCCAGCCGCCGAAGACCGGCGCCCACCACTTGCTGAGCGCCGCCAGCGCCGCGCTGGCCACCAGCGACACCATCAGCAGGAAGCCGATACCCATGATCATGCCGAAGGACAGCAGGCGCACGCGCAGCAGGTTCAGCAAGCCCTTGCCGCTGTCGCGCGCGGGGGCGCGCCAGATGCGGTCGAGCGCATCCTGCAGTTCGCCGAACACCGTGGTCGCGCCGATCACCAGCAAGGCGATGCCGATCACGGTGGCGATGATGCCTTCCTTCGGCTTGTTGACAGCCTCCAGCATGCCCTGCACCGCCCGCGCGCCCTGCTCGCCCATGAGGCCCGAGAGCTGCGTCATGATCTCGCCGCGCGCCGCTTCCTGGCCGAACACCAGGCCGGCCACCGAGATCACGATCAGCAGCAGGGGCGCCACCGAGAACACCGTGTAGTAGGCCAGTGCCGCGCCCATGCTCGGCGCGTAGTCGGCCTTCCAGGACATGAGGGCCTGCTTGCAGAGATCGAAGAGTTCGCGCGGCTGCATGGCGCGAGTGTCGCAGCATGCGCAGCGCCGGCGTGTCGGCAAACGGCCCGCCCGACCTGCCCCGATAATCGAGCGCGATGCACCCGGCCCCTACCGATGCGGCGGCACCCGACCGCCCGCAACCCCGATCCACCCGCGACCTCTTCGTTTCGTTCACCTGGCTCGCATTGCAGGGCTTCGGCGGCGTGCTCGCGATCGTGCAGCGCGAGATGGTCGAGAAGAAACGCTGGCTCACAGCCGACGAATTCCTCGAGGACTGGGCAGTCGCCCAAGTGCTGCCGGGGCCGAACGTGATCAACCTGGCGCTGATGATCGGTGACCGCTACTTCGGCCTGCGCGGCGCCGTGGCCGCGGTGGCCGGCATGCTGACCGTGCCGCTGGTCGTGATCCTTGCGCTGGCCGTGCTCTACGCCCACTACGCCGGCAACCCGCAGGTCGCCGGCGCCTTGCGCGGCATGGGCGCGGTGGCCGGCGGGCTGATCGCCGCCACCGGCATCAAGCTGATCCCGGCGCTGCGCCGGCATCCGCTCGGCTTCGGCGCCTGCCTGGGTTTCGTGGCCCTGGTCTTCGCTGCCATCGCGTTCGCGCGCATTCCGCTCGGATGGGTGCTGCTGGCGGTGGGCGGCGTGGCTTGCGTGTGGACCTGGAAAAAGATCAAAGCATGACCATTGCCATGCACTGGCACGACTGGCTGGCCCTTTTCGGCCAGTACCTGCTGCTCTCGCTGCTCTCGATCAGCGGCGCCATCACCACCGTGCCCGACATGCACCGCTACCTGGTCGCCCAGCACGGCTGGCTGACCGACGCGCAGTTCAGCTCCTCGGTCGCGATCGCGCAGGCCGCGCCGGGGCCCAACGTGCTCTTCGTGGCGCTGATGGGGTGGAACGTGGGCCTCAATGCCGGCGGCGGCATCGGCGCCGGGCCCCAGGCCTGGGGGCTCGGCCTGCTCGGACTCGCGATCACGATGGTCGGCATCATGCTGCCGAGCACCACGCTGACCTACGTCGCGACGCGCTGGGGCCATCGCAACCGCACGCGGCGCGAGGTGCGCGCCTTCAAGCAGGGCATGGCGCCGGTGGTGGTAGGCCTGCTGATCGCGACCGGCTGGGTGCTCGCCGCCGGTAACCATGGCGGCGGTGCGCCCGCCTGGCACCTCTGGCTGCTGACCGGCGTGGCAGCATTTATCGTCTGGCGCACTCGCATCCATCTGCTCTGGCTGCTCGGTGCCGGGGCGCTGCTGGGCGCGCTGGGCTTCATCTGAGTCTTCAAGGAAAGCATCTCATGCAACTTCGCCCCCTCGGCCGCTCCGGCCTCCAGGTCTCGCCGCTCGCCTTCGGCGGCAACGTCTTCGGCTGGACCGTCGACGAGGCGCTTTCGTTCCGGCTGCTCGATGCCTGGCTCGATGCCGGCTTCAACTTCGTCGACACCGCCGACGTCTACTCGAGCTGGGTGCCGGGCCACAGCGGCGGCGAATCGGAAACCATCATCGGCAAGTGGCTGCGCCAGACCGGCAAGCGCAACCGCGTGGTGCTCGCGACCAAGGTCGGCAAGCCGATGGGCGAAGGCAAGAAAGGGCTTTCGCCGGCCTACATCCACGAGGCGGTCGATGCGTCGCTCAAGCGCCTCAAGACCGACCACATCGACCTCTACCAGTCGCACGACGACGATGCCGAGACACCGCTGACCGACACGCTCGGCGCCTTCGCCGACCTGATCAAGGCCGGCAAGGTGCGCGCCATCGGTGCCTCGAACTACAGCGCGCCGCGGCTGGCGGACGCGCTCGACGTCGCCGAGCGCGAAGGCCTGCCGCGCTACGAGAGCCTGCAGCCGCTCTACAACCTCTACGACCGCGCCGTGTTCGAGGACGCGCTGGAACCGCTGTGCCTCGAACGCGGCGTCGGCGTGATCAACTTCTACGCGCTCGCGGCCGGTTTCCTCACGGGCAAGTACCGCAGCGAGGCCGACGCCGCCAAGAGCGCGCGCGGCGCGAACACCACGAAGAAGTACCTCAACCCGCGCGGCCTGCGCATCCTGGCCGCGCTCGATGCGGCGGCCAATGCGCATGGCGCGACGCCGGGCCAGGTCGCGATCGCATGGCAGATCGCGCGCCCCTCCATCACGGCACCCATCGCGAGCGCCACTTCGCAGAAGCAGCTCGACGAGTTGGTGGCCGCGGCCAGCCTTGCGCTCGATGCCGAAACCATCGCCGCGCTCGACGCCGCGAGCGCCGAGACCGCGGCGCGGTAGGCACCCTCCCACACGCATTGGCGGCACCAGCCGCCGTGCCTGGCCGATTCCCCGGACACACTGGTTCGATCCAAACATCGGAGAGAGAACCATGTCCTTTGCGCTCTACCTGATCGGTTTTCTGATCTTCCTGGCCGGTGTGGCCTGGGGCGCCTCGGTGGCCGGCGTGCCGACGCTCTACATCGGCATCGGCGCGCTCATCCTGCTCGGCATCGGCATCTTCACCGCCGTGGGGCGCACGCGCAGCAAGGATCCTTCCTGAGCTTTTTTTAGCGCTGCCCCGCTCTTGAAATCCGCGCGGGCCGCTCCCACCTCCTTGACCGGAAGCGCCGGAGGCGTCTCCGGCGCTCCGTTTGTCTCTTCAGCCAAATGGAGGTTTCGCCATGTATCGATCCCTGTTCCCACGCGATCTGTTCGCCGAGATGGATCGCCTGCAACGCGAAATGCAGCAGGCCTTCGATCTGTCTCCAAGCATCCGAGGTTTGGGCCGCGGCGGTTTCCCGGCCCTGAACGTCGGCGGCACGCCGCAAACGGTAGAAATCTACGCCTTCGCCCCCGGCATTGATCCGGCCGCGCTCGAGGTCCAACTCGACCGTGGCTTGCTGACCATTGCCGGCGAGCGCAAGTCGTTGCTGCCGGAAGACGACTCGCCTTCCACCGTGCACATCCACGAGCGTTTTGCGGGCAGCTTCCGCCGCGTTCTCACGCTGCCGGAAGACGCAGACTCCGACGCCGTCGACGCCAAGTACCGCGACGGCATCTTGCACATCACGATCCAGCGGCGCGCTTCCGCGCAGCCCCGTCGCATCGCCATCCAATGAAAGGAGCACTTGCCATGAACGAGCTTGACACCCTCGCCCGCAAGGACAAGGCGGGCTACGGCGAGGCGGCGCTCACGCCGCCGGTGGACGTGGTGGAGGACAGCACCGGCATCACGCTCTATGCCGATCTGCCCGGCGTCTCCAAGGACAAGCTGCGGCTCCAGGTGGAGTCCGACACGCTCACCATCGACGCCGAGTCGGACCTGGCCGTCCCCGAAGGCCTGCAATCGAGCCACGCCGAGGTCGGCCTCGCGCGCTTCCACCGCGTCTTCACGCTGAGCAAGGAGCTCGACACCGAGAAGGTCTCGGCCGAGCTGGCCAACGGCGTACTGACGCTGCGCATCCCCAAGGTGGAACAGGCGCAGCCGCGGCGCATCGACGTCAAGGTAGCCTGAGCGCTCGGACCGCCCCCGGCGGTCAAAGTGCAAAGTAGGCCCATGCGGAAGGTTTAAGCTTCCGCATGGATCAATTCGGCCATCGGAACAAAAAGACCTTGAGCGAGGAAATCATGGATGAAGACGGCGAAGTCAAACGCGTCGTCTATGCGGACTGGGAGATTCGCGTCTGCCTGAGTGCCCTGGGGGTCGATGGTCAGACGGCCGGACATGCCGATCTGTGGCGAGAAGGAGCCCACCTGTGCCGCGTTGCGCTGTCGGGCCGCTTTGAGGACGACGCGCAGGCCTGCGACGCCTTGGAACGCAAGGCCAGGGATTGGGTCGACGACTGGAGTTCCCGCGACCACACCGGCAACACCGGCTTCGTCAGCCTTTAGGTCCTGAACAGGCCCTAAGCCGCGAGGCTGCGCTGCCGCATCGCTTCGTAGAGGCACACCCCGCTCGCGACCGAGACATTGAGGCTCTCTACCGCGCCGGCCATCGGAATGCTCACCAGCTCGTCGCAAGTCTTGCGCGTGAGCTGCCGCATGCCCTCGCCCTCGGCGCCCAGCACCAGCGCGAGCGGGCGCTTCAGGTCGCTCTGGTAGAGCGTGCCCGGCGCGTCGTCGCTGGTGCCGACACACCAGATGTTGCGTTCCTTGAGTTCGCCCAGCGTGCGCGCGAGGTTGGTCACCATGAAGTACGGCACCGTCTCGGCCGCGCCGCTCGCCACCTTGGCCACGGTGGCGTTGATGCCGGCCGCATGGTCCTTGGGGGCGATCACCGCATGCGCGCCCGCGCCGTCGGCCACCCGCAGGCAGGCGCCCAGGTTGTGCGGGTCGGTGACGCCGTCGAGCACGAGCAGCAAGGGCACGGTGCCGGCCGCCTCGAGGCCTTCGAGCAGCTCGTCGAGCGAATGGGTCTGCGGGATCGGCTCCACGCGCGCAGCGACGCCCTGGTGGCCATGGCTGCCGCTGAGCTTGGCCAGGCGCAGGCCGTCGGCCTCGACCAGCCGCACGCCGGCCTCCTGAGCACGGGCGACGAACTGCCGCATGCGCGCATCGCGCCGGCTGGCATCGAACAGCACCTCGATCACCGATTTGGGCGCGGTCTTGATGCGCACGCCCACGGCATGGAAGCCGAAGATCACTTTGGGGGAAGACATGTGGGGATTATCGAGCCGGGTTCAGACCCCGTTTTCGTCCCCGGGGACCACGCGTCCGGCCTCGATCGTGATGCGGCGCTCGCACTGCGCGGCGATGCCGCGGTCGTGGGTGACGAGCACGAGCGTGGTGCCGAGCTCGCGGTTGAGGTCGAACATCAGCCGCATCACCTGCTCGCCGGTCGCGAAGTCGAGACTGCCCGTGGGCTCGTCGGCCAGGAGCAGCGCCGGCTGCACGACGAAGGCGCGGGCCAGCGCCACGCGCTGCTGCTCGCCGCCCGAAAGCACCTTGGGATAGTGGCGCAGGCGCTGGCCGAGGCCGACGCGGCCGAGCATCTCGGTGGCGGCCTTTCGTGCGTCGCGGCGGTCGGCCAGTTCGAGCGGCAGCATCACGTTCTCGAGCGCGCTCAGGTTGCCGAGCAGCTGGAAGCTCTGGAACACGAAGCCGACCTTGCGGGCGCGCAGCGCGGCGCGCTCGTCCTCGTCGATCGCGAACAGGTCTTCGCCCGCGAGCCTCACCGTGCCGCGGGTGGGTGTGTCGAGGCCCGCGACGATCGACAGCAGCGTGCTCTTGCCCGAGCCCGAAGCGCCGACGATGGCGGCCGTCTCCCGGGCGCCCAGCGTGAAGTCGATGTCCTGCAGAATGTCCAGCGTGCCGGCGGAGTCGGTGACAGACTTGAAAACGTGTTCGACGGCAACAATTGCTTCGGATCGGGTACTGGACATTGAAAGGTTTCGCGTGGTGAATCGACGTCACTTTATCTTGACCGGTGCGCTCGCCGGCAGTGCGGGGTCATGGCTCCATGCCCAGGCCCAGCCCGCGGCCGGCAGGAAGCCCGTGATTCTCGTCGTCGGTGACTCGCTTTCCGCCGAATACGGCCTCAAGCGCGGCGAGGGCTGGGTCCCGCTGCTGGAGAAGCGGCTGGCCGAACAGAAGATCGCCGCGACCGTGATCAATGCCAGCATCAGCGGCGACACCACGGCCGGCGGCCGCGCCCGGCTGGCGGGCCTGCTCGCGCAGCACAAGCCGACGCACATGGTGCTGGAATTGGGCGCCAACGACGCGCTGCGCGGCCTGCCGCTCACCAGCACCGAAGACAACCTGACGCAGATGACCAAGGCGGCGCAGGCCGCCGGCGCGCAGGTGCTGATCGTCGGCATCCAGGTGCCTCCCAACTACGGCCGTGACTACACGCGGCGCTTCGAAGCGGTCTTTACCAAGGTGGCGGGCAGCACCAAGTCGCCGCTGGTGCCCTTTCTGCTGAAGGGCGTGGCGGACGGCCCCGACGCGGCGGGCCTGTTCCAGGCTGACCGCATCCATCCGACGGCCGCGGCCCAGCCGCGCATGCTGGACAACGTGTGGCCGGCGTTGCGCAAGCTGCTCGCCGGCATGTGACCCGAAAAGGAAAAAGCCGCCGCAGGCCCTGCCCGCGGCGGCTTTTTCGTGGGTACCGTGAATCCGGGTCGAACGGATCAGCCGTTCTTGGTCGGCAGATTCGGGATGGTGGGCGGATCGTGCTCCAGCGAGGCCACGTCGGTTTCCGGATCGCCCTGGGCCAGGCCTTCGCTGCTCGGGCTGAGCTTGCGGGCGGCCTTTTCCCGCAGCTTGTCTTCCTTCTTCTTTTTCTTGGCCAACTCCTTCTGGCGCTTCTCGTAGCCGTAATTGGGTGTTGCCACTGCTTCTCCTTGAGGCGAGGCAGTCACGATGACTGCACGTGTCCGACTGTACGCGATAACCGACGCGCTTCAGAGGGCCGCGAGGGCCTGTTCGAGGTCGGCGCGCAGGTCGTCCACGTCCTCCAGCCCGACTGAAAAGCGCACCAGCGTGCCCTTGTGCGGCCAGCGCGCAACGCTGGCATCGCGCATGAGGCCGATGTCGTAGGGCACGACCAGGCTGATCGGCCCGCCCCAGGAATAACCAAGCCGAAAAAGTTTCAGGCTGTCACAGAAACGATCGACCTGCTCGGCGCTGTAGCGGGCATCGAACACCACCGAGAACAGGCCGGCCGCGAGGTCGCTCGCGCCGCACAGCCGCAGCCAATGCGCATGGCCCGGCGAGCCCTCGAGCGCCGGATGCAGCACCTGCGCGATCTCTGCACGGCCGTCGAGCCACATGGCGAGTTCGCGCGCGCTGCGGTCGTGCGCCTGGTAGCGCAGCGCGATGCTCGGCAGCGAACGCAGCAGCGTCTCGACATCGCCGACGCCGATGCCCAAGCCCATGCGCATGTGGCTCAACTTGAGCGCGCGGTGCAGCCGCTCGTCGCGGGTGATGACGCTGCCCATCAGCACGTCGCCGCCGCCGCTGGGGTACTTGGTGAGCGCCTGGACCGAGATGTCGACGCCCTGCCCGCTGCCGTTGAAATCGAAGGGCGCAAAGGCGAGACCGGCGCCCCAGGTGTTGTCGAGCGCCGTGATCACGCCGCGCGCGCGGCAGGCGCCCACGAGCGCCGGCAGGTCCGGGAATTCCATCGTGACCGAACCCGCGGCCTCGACCCAGACCAGCCTGGTGCGATCCGACAGCTTGGCCGCGAGGTCGGCCGGATTCATCGCGTCATACAGCCTGTGGGTGATGCCGAAGTTGGCCAGCTCGCCGTTGCACAGCGCCTTGTTCGGGCCGTAGGCGTTGTCGGGGATCAGCACCTCGTCGCCGGTCTTCAGGAAGGCAAAGGCCACCAGCGCGATGGCTGCCAGCCCGCTGGGCGCGAGCAGGCATTCGGTGCCGCCTTCCAGCGTGGCGAGCCGCTCCTCGAGCGTGAAGGTGGTCGGCGTGCCGTGCAGGCCGTAGGTGTAGCCGGCCTTGGTCTTCCAGTCGCGCGCGCGCATCGCCGCGACGTCGGCGAAGAACACGGTGGAAGCCTTGAACACGCCGGGCTGGGGCGCGGCGAATTTCGCGGGCGGGGTGTAGGGATGGTGGATCAGGTCGGTGATGGGCTTTCGCATGCCGCCATGCTAGTCGACGCGAAAAGCCGGGTGCCGGACAATGGCCCGATGCTGCTGACGCGCGCTCCCGCCTCCTGGCTGCGGCCTTACGTCCGATCGATGTGGGCGATGGTGCCTGCCGCCACGGTGTCGAACACGCCGCTGCGCGAACACGTGCTGCCGACCGGCGACATGCACCTGGTGTTCCGGCTCTCCGGCCCGCCGCTGCGGCTGTTCGCCGATGCCGAGGACCGCACTGGTTACACGGTGGGCTATGCGATCGTGGGCGGCGCGCGTTCGGCCTTCTACGCGCGCGACGTGTCGGGCGCGACGCATTCTGTGGGTGCGCAGCTGCGGCCCGGCGCGGCCCGCGCGCTGTTCGGCCTGCCCGCTCATGAACTGGCCGAACGCCACACGCCGCTCGATGCGCTCTGGGGCACAGCGGCCGCGCATGCCCTCGAACGCATTCATGCGGCCGGCGCCCTCGAAGCGCAACTGGAAGTCTTCGAGGCCCTGCTGACCGAGCGCCTGCGGTCCCGCCCGCAAGCCATGCACCCCGCCATCGCGCAGGCCCTGGCCCGGCTCGGCGGCGGCGCGCCCATCGGCGAACTGGTAGCAGCCAGCGGCTACAGCCACCGGCGTTTCATCTCGCTGTTCCGGGACGCTGCCGGGCTCCCGCCCAAGCGCCTGGAACGGGTGCTGCGCTTCCAGCGCGTGATGGCCGCATGGACCGGCGCGCACACCCTGCCCTGGGTCGACCTCGCCCTGCAGGCCGGCTACAGTGACCAGCCCCATTTCAACCGCGACTTCCTTGAGATCACCGGCATGACGCCGCAGGCCTATGCCCGAGCCGCGCCCGCTTCGCCGAATCACGTGCGGGCCTGAGGTCAATTTCCTTCAAGACGGGTAGCGTGCGGCATGCGCAGAATCGCGACCAGACCCCACAGGAGACCCCGATGGCCACCCACGAACTGTTTGCCTACCTCTGCGTGAACGACACCGCGGCGGCGATCGCCTACTACGGCGAGGTGTTCGGCGCGCGCGAGAAGTTCAGGCTGACCGAGCCCAGCGGCCGCATCGGCCATGCCGAGCTCGACTTCGACGGCGCGACGCTGATGCTCAGCGACGAGTTTCCGGAGTACGGCATCCTTGGCGCCAAGGCGATCGGCGCCACCGCCGTCACCATCCACCTGCACGTGGACGATGCAGACGCCGTGATCGAGCGCGCGCTGAAGGCCGGCGCCACGCTCGAGATCCCGATACAGGACCAGTTCTACGGCGAGCGCTCCGGCTCGTTCCGCGACCCCTTCGGACATCGCTGGAACGTCGGCCACAGCATCGAGGAGGTGTCGACCGACGAGATGCAGCGGCGCTACACCGAGATGCTGAAAACGGATTGAGCGGTCAGACGGACCACTTCTCCAGCAGCTTTTCCGCACCCATCGAGTCATAGCCTTCGAAAGGCTGATGGATCCATGGGTTGGTCTGCAGGAACTCGACCGAATAGTCCGGCGTGAAGGTCGACAAGGCCTTGGTCCAGATCACGGCGCTGCGCAGCTCGGTGATCGGCGGGTACTTGGTCCTGAGCATGTCCACCACGGCATGCAGCGTGTAGCCCGAGTCGGCGAGGTCGTCGACCAAGAGCACCTTGCCGGCGATCTCGCCCTTGGGCGTGGTGATGTAGCGCGCGATGTCCAGGTGGCCCTGGATCGTGCCGGCATCGGCGCGGTAGGAGCTGGTGGACATGATCGCCAGCGGCTTGTCGAAGATGCGCGACAGCACGTCGCCCGGCCGCATGCCGCCGCGCGCCAGGCACAGGATGGTGTCGAACTCCCAGCCGGACTGGTGCACCTTGATCGCGAGCTTCTCGATCAGGTTGTGGTACTCGTCGTAGCTCACGTAAAGGTGTTTGCCGTCTTCGGTCAACATGCGCTCTTCTCCATCATTGCTTCGGTAGGGGTCTCGATGTCTTCGCGGGAAACACCGCGGAACCGGCTTTGCCGGCCCGCTGGTGTTGCCCCCTGCAAGGGGGTTGGCGGAGCGACACGACGTGCGCGCAGCCTGGGGGTGTGCGTCATTCAGTCGGCGAGATAGGGGTGGCGCATCATGATCGTGTGATCGCGGTCCGGGCTGGTCGACACCATGTGGATCGGCACGCCCGTGACCTGCTCGATGCGCTGCAGGTAGAGCCTCGCGTTGACCGGCAGCTTGTCGTACTGGGTGATACCCACCGTGCTCTCGCTCCAACCCTCGAGCTTCTCGTAGACCGGCGTGCAGCGCTCGATTTCGTCGGCGCCCATCGGCAAGATGTCGGTGTACTCGCCGTCGAGCTGGTAGCCGGTGCACAGCTGCAACTCCTCGAGGCCGTCGAGCACGTCGAGCTTGGTGATGCACAGGCCGCTCAGGCCGTTGACCTGCGCCGAGCGCTTGAGCAGCGCCGCGTCGAACCAGCCGCAGCGGCGGCTTCGGCCGGTGGTCACACCCTTCTCGGCACCGACCGTGCTCAGGTGGTAGCCGACGGTGCCCGGCGTCGCCCAGTCGAGCTCGGTCGGGAAGGGCCCGCCGCCGACGCGCGTGCAGTAGGCCTTGGTGATCCCGAGCACGTAGTGCAGCATGCCCGGACCGACGCCCGAGCCGGCGGCCGCATTGCCCGCCACGCAGTTGCTGGAGGTCACATAGGGATAGGTGCCGTGGTCGACGTCGAGCAAGGTGCCCTGCGCGCCTTCGAACAGCAGGTTGGCGCCGGCGCGGTGCGCGTCGTTGAGCTCGCGCGAGACGTCGGCCATCATGGGCTTGAGCAGCTCGGCATGGCGCATCGCCTCGTCGTAGACGGCATCGAACTCGATCGCGGGCGCGCTCAGCACTTGCGTCAGCACGTGGTTGTGCAGGTCGAGCAGCACGCGCAGCTTGGCGGCGAAGCGCTCGGGATGCTTCAGGTCCTGCACGCGCAGCGCGCGGCGCGCGATCTTGTCCTCGTAGGCCGGGCCGATGCCGCGGCCGGTGGTGCCGATCTTCTCGACGCCGCCCTTCTCGCGGTAGGTCTCGCGCGCGATGTCGAGCGCCGCATGGAAAGGCAGGATCAGCGGGCAGGCTTCGCTGATGCGCAGGCGCGATCGCACCTCGACGCCGGCCTTTTCCAGCCCCTCGATCTCCTCGAACAGCTTGGCCGCCGAGAGCACCACGCCGTTGCCGATGTAGCACTTGACGCCGGGGCGCATGATGCCGCTCGGGATCAGGTGCAGCGCGGTCTTGACGCCGTTGATGACCAGCGTGTGGCCCGCGTTGTGGCCGCCCTGGAAGCGCACGACGCCCTGCGCGCTCTCGGTCAGCCAGTCGACCAGTTTGCCCTTGCCCTCGTCGCCCCATTGGGTGCCGACGACGACCACGTTTCGTCCGGTGGTAACGCTCATGATGTTCCGCTTAAGAAGATTCAGATGGCTTGCACGCGCCACTGCCCGTCGCGCTCGACGAGCTCGCGGTCGCAGTGGAATTCGTCGATTTCGCTTTCGTGGCCGGGCAGCACGCAGACCACGGTCTCGCCCTGGCTGCGCAGTTCGGCGATGGTCTTGCCGAGGCCCGCGGCATCGCTCCAGGGCGCGCGGATCGCGGCCCGCAGCGGCCGCGCCGGCAGCACACCGACCAGCTCGCGCACGTCGAGGCTGAAGCCGACCGCCGGGCGGTTGCGGCCGAACACGGCGCCCACCTCGTCGTAGCGGCCGCCGCGCACCAGCGCGTCGCTGGCGCCGTCGGTGTAGATGCCGAAGCGCATGCCGCTGTAGTAGGCGTAGCCGCGCAGGTCGGCCAGGTCGAAGCTGACGCGGGCGCCGTCGAGCCGGCTCGCCAGCTGCTTCAGGTCCGACAGCGCTGTGCGCACGCCGGCCGAGGCCGGGAGCACGCGATCTGCCTCGTCGAGTACCGCGGCATCGCCGTAGAGCTGCACGAGCGCGAGCAGACCTTCGCGCGACGCTGCCGGAAAGCCCTCCGTGAGTTCGCGCAGGGTGCTCGTGTCCTTGGCCGCCAGTGCCGCATGCACGCGCGCGATGGCCGCCGCATCGACCGGCACGCCGGCGAACAGCGCGCGCACGATGCGCGCATCGGCCAGGTCGACGATGACCGGGCCCTGCACGCCGGCTGCGTGCAGGCAATCGAGCCCGAGGCGCAGGACCTCGGTATCGGCTTCGAGCCCCGCATGGCCGTAGATCTCGGCGCCGAACTGGAGCGGCTCGCGCGTCGCGTGCGGGCGGTCGGGCCGGGTGTGCACCACCGGGCCGCAGTAGCAGAGCCGCGCCACGCCGCGGCGGTTGAGCAGGTGCGCGTCGATGCGCGCGACCTGCGGCGTGGTGTCGGCGCGCAGGCCCATGCTGCGCCCGGACAGCTGGTCGACCAGCTTGAAGGTCTGCAGGTCGAGCGCCTCTCCGGTGCCGGAAAGAAGGGATTCCAGGTGCTCCAGCAGAGGCGGCATCACCAGCTCGTAGCCATAGCCACGGGCGGTATCGAGCAGCTGGCGTCGAAGTTCTTCGATGTGGCGCGCCTCGGAAGGCAGCACATCGGCAATGTGATCCGGGAGGACCCAGGCGGACATGGGGATCGGGGGCGTGGTTAAACCGGGATTCTACCGGCCCCGGGTCACCCCAGAATCCAGAGCAGGAAGAGGCCCAGCAGGATGCTGCACAGGCCGAAGAAGCGCAGCTGCCCGTCGCGCAGCTGCAAGAGCTGGCTGAAGCCGCGCCGCCAGCTGCCCGGCGAAAAGAAGGGCAGGAGGCCTTCGATCACCAGCACGAGCGCGAGGGCGCTCCAGAAGGTTTCTGCGCTCACGCCTAGGTCGCCGCCGGGCCGCCCCAAGGCGGCCGAGCCTCCCCCTCGGGGGGTGGCGAAGCACACGAAGTGGCAAGCCGGGGGGCAGTCACGGTTATCGACGAGGAGCAGCCGCGGCCGCGCCCGACCCCTGCATCGCGCGGAAGAAGTCCGACGAAGGGTCCAGCACCATCACGTCGCTCTTCTTGTTGAAGCTCTGCTTGTAGGCGTCCAGGCTGCGATAGAACAGTGCGAACTGCGGATCGCGGCCGAAGGCGCCGGCGTAGGCAGATGCCGCGCTGGCATCGCCCTCGCCCTTGATCTTCTGCGCGTCGCGGTAGGCGTTGGCGACGATCACCTCCCGCTGGCGGTCGGCATCGGCACGGATCTTTTCGCCTTCAGCGAAGCCGGTCGAGCGCAGCTCGTTGGCCACGCGCTTGCGCTCGGCCTCCATGCGGCGGTAGACCGATTCGGTGATCGCCTCGACGTAGTCGACCCGCGTGATCCGCACGTCGATGATGTCCACGCCCCAGGGCTTGGCGCCCTTCACCACGGCCAGCACTTCGCGCTGGACGTCGGCCATCAGGGCCTCGCGGCGCACCGAGATCAGGTCGCGCACGGTGCGCTTGTTGACGTTTTCCTGGAAGGCGTTGCGCACCACGCGGTTGAGCTGCATGGCGCCAGCGTTCTCGTCCAGGCCGACGTTGCGGATGTACTCCGAGGGGTTGGTGATGCGCCAGCGCACGTACCAATCGACCACCACGCGCTGCTTCTCCGCCGTGAGCATGGGCTCGGGGTCGAGGCTGGACAGCGTGAGCAGGCGCTTGTCGATGTACGACACGTTCTGGAACGGCGGCGGCAGCTTGAAGTTCAGGCCCGGCTCGGTGATCACTTCCTTGATCTGACCAAGGGCGTAGACGATGCCGAACTGGCGCTGGTCGACCACGAAGAGCGTGGAGCTCAGGAGCGCGAGCACCACGAGGATCGACGATGCGATGAATCCGATTCTGTTCATGAGTGTTTCCTCAGCGCACGTCGCGGTCACGCGAGCGGCCGTCGCGCGCACGCGCGTCGCCGGATGAAGGCGGTACGACCGGAATCACGGACGACTGCGGCGGCGCGGTGCCGGCGACGTTGGGACTGGCGCCGTCGACCGGAGTGCCGGCGGCGCTCTGGCCGCTCATCTGCACCAGCTTGTCGAGCGGCAGGTACAGCAGGTTCGAACCCTGCTTGGAGTCGACCAGCACCTTGGTGGTGCTGGCGTAGATCTGCTGCATGGCGTCGGTGTACATGCGGTCGCGGGTGACCTGCGGCGCCTTCTGGTATTCGGTCAGCACCGAGGCGAAGCGCTGTGCATCGCCCTGTGCCTGCGCGATGATCCGCGCCTTGTAGGCCTCGGATTCCTCCTTCAGGCGCGAAGCGGTACCGGTGGCACGCGGCACCACGTCGTTGGCATAGGCCTGCGCTTCGTTCTTGGTGCGTTCGCGTTCCTGCCCGGCCTTGAGCACGTCGTCGAAGGAGGCCTGCACCTGCTCCGGCGGGCGCACGCCGCCCTGCTGCAGGTTGATGCCGACGACCTCGACGCCGACCTTGTAGCGGTCCAGGATGGTCTGCATCAGGGCGCGCACGCGCGGCGCGATCTGGTCGCGTTCCTCGGCGAGGGCCGCGTCCATCTTCATCTTGCCGACCACTTCGCGCACCGCCGTTTCGGCGACCTGCACCACGGTGTCGGCCGGTGTCTTGCTCTCGTAGAGATAGGCGCGCGCATCGCTCAGGCGGTACTGCACGGCGAACTTGATCTCGACGATGTTCTCGTCTTCGGTCAGCATGGCCGATTCGCGCAGGCCGGTGGAACGCACGATGGTGTCGCGCCCCACGTCGGTGGAGCGGATCTGGGTCACGACCACGAGCTCGTGGCGCTGGATCGGGTAAGGCAGCCGCCAGTTGAAGCCGGCGCCCACGGTTGCCTTGTAGCGGCCGAACTGCGTGATCACGGCCTGCTGGCCTTCGTTGACGATGAAGAAGCCGGTGCCCAGCCAGATCAGCACGGCCACCGCGGCGACCAGGCCCAGGCCGACGCCCGCATTCTTCATGTCGGGCTTGAGGCCACCGCCGTTGCCGCCGTTCGGGCGCCCGCCGTTGCCATTGCCGCGGCCGCCGAACAGGCCGCCGAGCTTGCGGTTGAAGTCGCGCCAGAGTTCGTCGAGGTCCGGCGGCCCCTGGTTCGGGCCCTGGCCGCGCGGGCGATTGTTGTTGCCGGGCGGAGGCGTCGGCTCGTCGTCGGGGCGGTTCGCATTCGGACGGTCGCCGTTCGAGGAGGGCTCATCGCCCCGGCCCCATCGTCCGTCGTTCAGGTTGAACATGCCCTGAAATCGTCTCCACACTGGCTTTGCATTCATTCGGTTCTGTTCTCTCGTCAGTGAGGGGGGATTGTGCCAATCAGTTGGCGGCATCGTGCAATTCGGTGTCGTACTCTGGGGTCATGGCCTCGTTCATCGACTGCGACCGTTGCGCGAGTTCGGCGCGGAGCGCCGGAACCCCCTCGCCGGTGTGGGCGCTCAGGAAGACGCGAAGCATCTGCGCGCCATCGACGTCGATCTCGTCGCGCAGATGCAGGGGGTGTTGCGTACTTTCAAGTGCATCGAGCTTGTTGAACACCAGGAGCTGCGGCACCGTGTCGGCGCCGATTTCCTTGAGCACTGCCTGCACCTCGGCCATCTGCTCGGGATGGTGGGGGTTGGAAGCGTCCACCACATGCAGCAGCAAGTCAGCATCGACCGCCTCCTGCAAGGTGGCCTTGAAGGCATCGATCAGGCCGTGAGGCAGCTCGCGAATGAAACCCACGGTGTCGGAGATCGACACCTTGCGGCGAGCATCGCCCAGGTACAGGTGCCGCGTGGTGGTATCCAGCGTCGCGAACAGCTGGTCGGCCGCATAGGCGCGCGCCTTCACCAGCGCATTGAACAGCGAGGACTTGCCGGCGTTGGTGTAGCCGACCAGCGAGATGTTGAAGGTGTCGCGCCGCTCGCGCTGGCGGCGCTGGGTGCCACGCTGGCGATGCACCTTGGCGAGCCGTTCGCGCGTGCGCTTGATGGACTCGCCGATCATCCGGCGGTCGAGTTCGATCTGCGTTTCGCCCGGGCCGCCGCGCGTGCCGATGCCGCCGCGCTGGCGCTCCAGGTGAGACCAGCGCCGCACCAGCCGCGTGCTGAGGTACTGCAGCCGCGCCAGTTCGACCTGCAACTTGCCCTCGTGCGAACGTGCGCGCTGGGCGAAGATTTCGAGGATCAGGAAAGTGCGGTCGTACACCGCCACCCCGAGCTGGCGCTCGAGGTTGCGCTGCTGCGCCGGGCTCAGCGCCTGGTCGAAGACCACTTCGCTCGCGCGATGCAGATCGGCCAGCTCGCGGATTTCGTCGGCCTTGCCGCTACCGACGAACAGCGCCGCATCGGGCGCCTTGCGTTTGCACACCAGGCGCGCGACCGGCTCGAGGCCTGCGGTCTGCGCGAGCAGGCCAAGTTCCTCGAGTTCGCCGTCGAAATGGGGCAACCCGAAATCGACACCGACGAGTACGACGGCGCCCTCTTTCCGGGAAATCAGTTCAGACAAGCGGAATCAAATTGGAAGAAAGCGCGGCGGGCGAGCCGCCGCGCTCCGTGCCGATCAGGCGGCTGCTTCGTCGTTCTCGGCAGCCGAGAAGTTGACGGCCCGACCCGGCACGATGGTGGAGATGGCGTGCTTGTAGACCATCTGGGTCACCGTATTGCGAAGCAACACGACGTACTGGTCAAACGACTCGATCTGACCTTGCAGCTTGATGCCGTTGACCAGATAAATCGAAACCGGCACGTGCTCGCGACGCAAGGTGTTCAGGAAGGGGTCTTGTAGGAGTTGCCCTTTATTGCTCACGATATTCTCCGTGTTCAAGAGTAGTTGTTGGAACCGGTCACCTTAACACAGCACTTCCGCACTGCAGCACGAAACCCGAATAGCCTTCCAAAAATAACGGCACCTAAAAGCGGGAACTTCGGGCGCCGGCATCGCTCAACGGTGGTCAATGGAGGCCAAGCGCCCCATCCGGGGACACGAGGCCTTCAGCCCTCCTTGTCTGCGTACGGATTGTGCGAGGTCTTGAGCTCGATGCGCAAGGGCGTGCCGACCAGGTCGAATTCCTTGCGGAAGCGCCCCTCGAGAAAGCGCTTGTAGGCGTCGGTGACGTGTTCCAGCGAGTTGCCGTGGATGACGATCACCGGCGGGTTCATGCCGCCCTGGTGGGCGTAGCGCAGCTTGGGCCGGAACATGCCGGACTTCTTGGGCGCCTGGAACTGCACCGCCTCCATCAGCAGCCGCGTGAGCACCGGCGTGGACATCTTGCGGGTGGCCGACTTGTGAGCCTGGGCGATGGCCTGCCAGACCGGCCCCAGCCCCTGGCGCTTGATGGCGGAAATGAAGTGCAGCGCGGCGAACTTGAGGAAGGGCAGCCGGGTCTCGATCTGGCGCTGGATCTGCTCGCGCTGGTAGCTATCGATCGCGTCCCACTTGTTGATTGCGATCACCACCGCGCGCCCGCTTTCAAGGATGTAGCCCGCGATATGGGCGTCCTGATCGGTCACGCCCTGCGTGGCGTCGAGCAGCAACAGGACCACGTTGGCCGATTCGATCGCCTGCAGGGTCTTGACCACCGAGAACTTCTCGATCGCCTCGAACACCCTGCCCTTGCGGCGCAGCCCCGCAGTGTCGATCAGCTCGAAACGCTGGCCGTTGCGCTCGAAGGGCACGGCGATCGCGTCGCGCGTGGTGCCGGGCAGGTCGAAGGCGACCAGGCGCTCCTCGCCGAGCCAGGTGTTGATCAGGGTCGACTTGCCGACGTTGGGGCGGCCCGCGACCGCCAGCTTGATCGGCTTGTTGTTGGTCTCTTCCTCTTCGGCCTCCTCGTCGGGATCGGGCAGCCCGAGCGGCTCGAGCGCGAGTTCGACCAGGCTGCGGATGCCTTGCCCGTGCGCCGCCGAGACGCCGTGCACCTCGCCGAAGCCGAGTTCGTAGAAGTCGACCAGCTTCGCGCCATCCTGCATGCCTTCGGCCTTGTTGGCCACCAGCACGCAGGGCTTGCCCAGCCGGCGCAGTTCATTGGCGATGTCGTGGTCCTGCGCCGAGATTCCCTCGCGCGCATCGACCACGAAGATCACCACGTCGGCCTCGGCCACGGCCTGGCGCGTCTGCTTGGCCATCTCCTTGAAGATGCCGCTGCCCGCGTCGGGCTCGAAGCCGCCGGTGTCGATCACGATGAACTCGTGCTTGCCCTGGCGGCCGTTGCCGTAGTGGCGATCGCGCGTGAGGCCTGCGAAGTCGGCGACGATGGCGTCGCGCGTCTGGGTGAGGCGATTGAACAGCGTCGACTTGCCGACGTTGGGACGCCCGACCAGCGCAATGACCGGTTTCATGGTCGGGCTCTCGATCGATTATTCAGGCCGATAGCCGAACACGCCGCCATTGCGGGTGACGACCACGACCGTGTTGCCGGAAAGCACCGGCGTCGCGGCGATGGCCGAGCCATCGGGGGTGAGGCGGTTCAGCGGCGCGCCGTCCTCGCGCGAGATCAGATGCACGAGGCCGGTGCTGTCGCCGATGACCAGCGAGCGGCCGACCGCGAGCGGCGCGGTCAGGGTGCGGTACTTGAAACTCTCGATCTGCCAGGCGCGCTCGCCGTCGGCGCGGCGCCAGGCCACCACATTGCCGTTTTCCTCGGTGCCGTAGACGAAGCGGTCGTCGCCGCTCACGCCGTCCGCGCCCGTGGCGGGCTTGCTCCAGAGCAGCGCGCCGCGCGAGGTGTCCACACAGCCGACGCTCGCATAGTAGGCGCGCGCGCAGACGACATCGCCGACACGGCTCACGCTGCCGGTCAGGTCGACCAGGCGCTCGACGTCGTTCGTGCCGCGCGGTGCGGCGATCGGCGATTCCCAGCGCGAAATGCCGTTGGCCGGATTGATGCCGGCGAGCCGGCCGCCGATACCGCTCACCAGGGTGTCGCCCACGGCGATCAGCACCCCGGGCCTCTTCAGCACCAGGTTTTCGGCGGTGCGCTGCTGTGCCCAAAGGCGACGACCGCTCTGGCCATCCCAGGCGCTGGTGCTGCGGTCGGCAGCCTGCACGAAGACGCGACGGCCGGCCACCAGCGGCGCGGTGTACGCCTGGGCCGTGAGCCGCTGCTTCCACAGCACCTTGCCGCTTTGCATGGCGACCAAGTCGTTGTTGGCGGTGACGACGGCAACCAGCGATCCATCGCTGCCCACGCCGGCCACCAGCGGCGCACCGGCACTGGCGCGCCACGATTCCTGCCCCGAACGCGCATCGATCATGACCACCGTGCCGTCGGTGGCGGCCACCGCCACCATGTCGCCGCTCACGTTGGTCGCCAGCGGGAAGCTCACCGCCGGAATGCGCACGCTCCAGGCCTGGCGAACGCCCAGGAGTGCCGGGTTGGCCGACAGTTCCGCGGGCTTGGGCCTGGGCGTGCCCGAGCAGGCCGCGAGCGCGGCGACCACGACCGCGGCCGCACCAGCGCGCAGGATGAATGCAGGAGTCACGAAACGCTTGAAATTCATGGTGTGGTCTTGGCAGGGGTGGCGGTGCCGGCAGCGGCCGGTGCCAGGCTCTTCGGGTCGACGCCGACGGCGTTGAGCTTGATCTCGACCAGGCGGCGGTAGTCGGTGCCGGGCGCGAAGGCGGTCCAGGCCTTCTGGTACTCGGCCTTGGCCTCGCCGCGCTTGCCCTGCGCCAGGTGGATGTCGCCCTTGCGGTCGGCCACCAGCGCTTCGAACTCCTTGGGCACGTTGCCCGAAAGTTGTTTGAGCGCCTCGTCGTAGGACTTGGCTTCGAGCAGTTCGGCGGCCAGGCGCAGCTTGGCGACGGCCTGGTAGCCCGGATCGACGGCATGCTCGGCCACCCACGCGAGCGCTGTGCGCGAGGCGTCGGCATTGCCCTTCTCGTTCAAGGTCTTGGCCGCCAGCAGGCCGGCCTGCTGGGCGTAGGCGGTGCCGGCGAACTTCTCCTTCATGTCGGCCAGCGCGCGCTCGATGCGAGCCACGTCGCCCGCCTGCGCGCTGCGTTCGATCTCGTCATAGAGCACCGAAGCGCGCGCCGCCTTGTCGCGCTGGAAATACTGCCAGCCGTTCCACGCCATGAAGGCGCCGGCCGCCAGCAGCACGAACCAGGTGATCAGCGTGCCGTAGGTGTTCCAGAAATGCCGGAGCTGGTCGAGCTGCTCCTGTTCTTCAAGGTCGAGATGGGTTGCCATGCGCTGTCAGTTGTTGGGAGCCGGGGATTGTAGGGTGGCGGCCCAGGCGGGCAGCTCGGCCAGCGGGCGGGCAGTCTGCGCCCCGCTGCCGTCGCGCAGCGCCTTGACCGTGACCTCGCCGCGCGCGAGTTCGTCGGCGCCGAAGACCAGTGCGTGCGCGGCGCCGCTGGCGTCGGCCTTCTTGAACTGCGACTTGAAGCTGCCGAGGCCGTCGGCGGTGGCCGCGTGCATCTGCACGCGCACGCCGGCATCGCGCAGCTGCTGCAGCGTGCGCAGCGCGACCGGCATCGCCGCCGCATCCGGCACCACCGCGTAGGCATCGGGGGTCGAAATGGGAACCGCCGTCCCCTGCTCCTTCAGCAACTCGAGCACACGCTCCACGCCGATCGCCCAACCCACCGCCGGCGCGGGCTTGCCGCCGAGCTGCTCGAACAGGCCGTCATAGCGCCCGCCAGCGCACACCGTACCCTGCGAGCCGAGCCGGTCGGTCACGAATTCGAAGACGCTGAGGTTGTAATAGTCGAGGCCGCGCACCAGCCGCGGGTTGATGGTGTAGGCGATGTCGTTGGCGTCGAGAATGGCCTTCAGCCCCTCGAAGTGCGCCAGCGACTCGGCGCCGAGAAAGTCGATCAGCTTCGGCGCCGACTCCACCACCGCCTTCATCGCCGGATTCTTGGTGTCTAGGATGCGCAGCGGATTGCTGTGCAGGCGGCGCCTGGCATCCTCGTCGAGCTGGTCGGCGTGCGCGTCGAAGTGCGCGATGAGCTGGGCACGGTGCTCGGCGCGCTCGGCCGGCTGGCCCAGGCTGTTGATTTCCAGGCGCACGTCGGTCAGGCCGATGGCCTTCCACAGCCCGCTGGCCAACAGGATCAGTTCGGCATCGACGTCCGGCCCGGCGAAACCCAGCGCCTCGACGTCGATCTGGTGGAACTGGCGGAAGCGCCCACGCTGCGGCTTCTCGCGCCGGAACATCGGGCCGATGGCCCACAGGCGCTTGCCGCCGTCGTAGAGCATGTTGTGCTCGATCGCGGCGCGTACGATGCCGGCGGTGTTCTCGGGGCGCAGCGTCAGGTGGTCGTTGTCGCCGTACTTGTCCGAGCGGTCGTGAAAGGAGTACATCTCCTTCTCGACGATGTCCGTGACCTCGCCGATGCCGCGCACGAAGAGCGCCGTGTGCTCCAGGATCGGCGTGCGGACGTTGCGGTAGGCATAGCGCGCCATCAGCTCGCGCACGGTGGCCTCGAGCCACTCCCAGCGCGCCGATTCGGGCGGCAATATGTCGTTCATGCCTTTGACGGCATTGAGTTTTTCAGCCATTGCTTGTGTCAGGCGACTTCGGTGGCGTGGCCGCCGAAACGCTTCTCGATGTAGTTTTCGACCAGTTGATGGAACTCGGCGGCGATGTTCTCGCCGCGCAGCGTGAGCGCCTTCTCGCCGTCGATGAAAACCGGCGCCGCGGGCGCTTCGCCGGTGCCGGGCAGGCTGATGCCGATGTCGGCATGCTTGCTCTCGCCCGGGCCGTTGACGATGCAGCCCATCACGGCCACCTTCATCGTCTCGACGCCCGGGTACTTGGTGCGCCAGACCGGCATCTGCATGCGCAGGTAGTCGTCGATCTCTTTGGCGAGTTCCTGGAAGGTGGTGCTGGTCGTGCGGCCGCAGCCCGGACAGGCGGTGACGCTCGGCACGAACACCCGCAGGCCCAGGGCCTGCAGGATCTCGTTGGCGATCAGCACCTCCTGCGTGCGCGATTCGCCCGGCTGCGGCGTCAGCGAGACGCGGATCGTGTCGCCGATGCCTTCCTGCAGCAGGATCGACAGCGCCGTGGCCGAAGCCACTGTGCCCTTGGTGCCCATGCCCGCTTCGGTCAGGCCCAGGTGCAGCGCGTAGTCGCAGCGCTTGGCGAGTTCGCGGTAGACCGAGACCAGATCCTGCACGCCGCTGACCTTGCAGCTCAGGATGACCTGGCTGCCGTTCATGCCCATCGATTCGGCGAGCTGCGCGGAATCGATCGCCGAAGTCACCAAGGCCTCGTACATCACCTGCTTCGCGTCCCACGGCTCTGGGCGCTGGCTGTTGATGTCCATCAGGCTGGACAGCAGTTCCTGGTCGAGGCTGCCCCAGTTGACGCCGATGCGCACCGGCTTGTTCCAGCGCATGGCCGCATCGATCATCTGGCCGAACTGGCGGTCGTGCTTGTCGCCCTTGCCGACGTTGCCGGGGTTGATGCGGTACTTGCTGAGCGCCTCGGCACAGGCCGGATAGTCGGTGAGCAGGCGGTGGCCGTTGTAATGGAAGTCGCCGATCAGCGGCACGTCGACGCCCATGCGATCGAGCTGTTCGCGGATGTAGGGCACCTGCGCCGCCGCTTCCGGCGTGTTGACGGTGATGCGCACCATCTCCGAGCCGGCCAGCGCCAGTTCCTTGACCTGGATCGCGGTGCCGATCGCGTCGACGGTGTCGGTATTGGTCATCGACTGCACGCGCACCGGGGCGTCGCCGCCCACGGTGACGGTGCGCGGCCCCCAGACCACGCTGGCCTGGCGCGAACGGCGCGGCCGCGGCGCAGCGGACTCGATCGGCAGGCAGCTCAGGGGGCTCGACGTGTCGTCGTTCATGGCTTGACCTCGAAACGCGCGACGCCGCCCGAACGCGTCAGGGGCGCCAGGTCGAAAGCCTTGCCGCGCACTTGCACCTCGATACCCGAGGCACGACCGACGACCACCGACAGGGGTGGCGCGCCCGTCACCCCGACGGTCTCGCCGGCCTGCACCGTGCGCCGCAGCAAGGACTTGCCGTTGCCTTCGTTCACCGTGACCCACGAGTCTTCGCGCGCGACGAAGACGATCAGGCTGGCACCGGCCACGGCAGGCGCTGCTGCCGCCGTCTGGGCCGCAGGTGCCGCCGGTGCCGCTGCCGGCGGAATGATGGGCGCTGCAGGAGCCGCAGCGGCAGCGACTGGTGCCGCGGGTGGTACCGCCTCGACGACCGTGCCGCTGACCACTGCCGACCGTTCCGTCGACGGCGAAGCCTCGATGTTGTTGCTGGCGGCCGTCAGGCGAGAGATCGACTCGCCGATCCGATCGAAGACCGACTGCGGCAGCCAGAACAGCACCGCGGCGCCGATCAGCAGCAGCAGGACCACGATCAGCAGCGCGCGCGACGGTTGCCCGTTCGAACCGCCGACGCCGCCCGAGCGCGGCGCGGCCGAGCGCAGGCTCTTGCTGATGGTGCGGTCGGCCTCCGCCAGGCCCGCGGGCTGCGCGCCGGGCAGCTTCGCCAGCACAGGTGCCGGGTCGATCCGCAGCGCCCGGCACACGCTCGCGGCCAGGGCACGCGCGAACACTGGATCGGGCAAGGCGTCGATGTCGTCGGCCTCCAGTGCCGCCAGCTTCTGCGTCGACACCTTGAGCGCGGCCGCCACCATGTCGATGTGCAGACCGTGGGCCTCGCGCGCCTCGCGCAGCATGTCGCCGGCCGTCATGAAGGTGCTGTCGCCGCTCACCAGCGGCACCGCGGCCGAAGCCCCGAATTCGCTGGCCTTCTCAATCATTGAAATTCCCGCGCTCGTACGCAATCGCCTCCCGCGACTGGGGGAAGCGCCGCTGCAACTGGCTCGCGAGTTGCGTGATCGCTTCACGGTTGTTGAGGCGGCGTTCGATCTTGATGCCGAGCCAGAGCGTCTCGGCATTGGCCGACGGACTGTTGTTGACGCGGCGGATGTAGAACTGCGCGCGCGACCAGTCCTCGCGCTGCGCGAGCAGCGAGGCCAGATTGAAGCCGACCACCGGGTTGCCGGCATCGAGTTCGTAGGCCTGCGTCAGGCTGCGCTCTGCCTCGGCACGCTGGCCGGCGCGGAGCTGGCACACGCCCTGCGTCATGAGCGTCTTGGAACGGTCGCCGTAGGTGGGGATGGCCAACGCAGCCGAGAACTGCTGCTGCGCGTCGCCGAAGCGGTTCTGCTGGCACAGCAGCCATCCGTAGTTGTGCAAGGTGTTCGCCTCGCGCGGGTTCAGCGCGATCGCGCGGCGGAAGCTGTCTTCGGCCTGAGGCGCATCGTCGAGACGCATGTAGACCAGGCCGCGCAGGTTGTAGGCATCGGCGAAGGTCGGATCGTTGGCCAGGGCCTGCTTGATCTCGTCCAGCGCCACGGTGGTCTGCCCCTGCTCGAAGTAGCCGATGGCCAGTTCGACGCGCAGCCGGGCGCGCTTGCGGGCGTTGGTTTCGTCCGAGTCCGTGATGATGGGTGCGGCATTGCTGCTGCCCGTGCCCGGCGCGGAAGGGTCCTTGGTAGCGCAGCCGGCGAGCAGGAACGCGGCCGCAAGGCCGAAGAGCGCTTGCATCACTCGCTGGTGCACGATCGGAAAGGCCTGGCTCATCGGTTCATGGCTCCTGGGCAGTGGAAGTGGCGGCCTTCTTGCGGGCCGGGTGCAGCACGACGGTGCGCCGCTGCGCCATGCGCTCGGCCGCATGGGTCCGGTCTTTCACGTCGCCCGCCAGCTGGCCGCAGGCCGCATCGATGTCGTCGCCGCGCGTCTTGCGCACGGTGGTCACGATGCCGGCTTCGCTCAGCACCTTGGCGAAGGCCAGCACGCGCGGCTGCGGCGAACGCAGCAGGCCGGACGCCGGGAAAGGATTGAAAGGAATCAGGTTGAACTTGCAGGAGATCCTCTGCGAGCGCACCAGATCGACCAGTTGGCGCGCATGCTCGGGCTGGTCGTTCACGCCGTCGAGCATGCAGTACTCGAAGGTGATGAAGTCGCGCGGCGCGTGCGCGAGGTAGCGCTGGCAGGCCTCGAGCAGCTCGGCGATCGGGTACTTGCGGTTGAGCGGCACCAGGTCGTCGCGCAGCGCGTCGTTGGGCGCATGCAGCGACACCGCGAGCGCCACCGGGCAGTCGGCGCCGAGCCGATCGATCATCGGCACCACGCCCGAGGTCGACACCGTCACGCGGCGGCGCGACAGGCCATAGGCGTTGTCGTCGAGCATGGTGCGCAGGGCCGGCACCAGCGCCGCATAGTTCTGCAGCGGCTCGCCCATGCCCATCATCACGACGTTGGAGATCACGCGCCCTTCCTGATCGGCAGTGCGCTTCAGGTGCCGGCGCAGGAAGTGTTCGGCGAACCACAGCTGGGCGACGATCTCGCCCGTCGTCAGGTTGCGGCTGAAGCCCTGGTGCCCGGTCGAGCAGAAACGGCAGCCGACGGCGCAGCCGGCCTGCGAAGAGACGCACAGCGTGCCGCGGTCGTCCTCGGGAATGAACACGGCCTCGACCGCATTGCCGTCGCCGACGTCGAACAGCCACTTGATGGTGCCGTCGGCCGATTCGTGCTGCGTGATCATCGGCAGCGCCTCGACGCGCGCGCTGCCCGCGAGCTTCTCGCGCAGCGACTTCGCAAGGTCGGTCATGTGCGCGAAATCGCTCGCGCCGCGCTGGTGGATCCAGCGGAACAGCTGGGTGGCGCGGAAGCGCTTCTCGCCGAGCTTTTCGCAGAACGCAGCCAGCCCCTCGAGATCGAAATCGAGCAGGTTGGCCGTGGTCATTGCGTGGGAAGGCTCCGCCTCAGCGTGCCTTGAGCTCGGGGAAGAAGAAGCCGATTTCGACCTTCGCGGTGTCGACGGCGTCGGAGCCGTGCACGGCGTTGGCATCGATGCTGTCCGCGAAGTCGGCGCGGATGGTGCCCGGGGCTGCCTTCTTGGGATCGGTCGCGCCCATCAGGTCGCGGTTCTTGATGATGGCGTCCTCGCCCTCCAGTGCCTGCACGAACACGGGGCCGGAGATCATGAACTCGACCAGATCCTTGAAGAAGGAACGCTCCTTGTGCACCGCGTAGAACTGCTCGGCGTCGGCGCGCGACAGATGCACCAGCTTGGCCGCCACGATCTTGAGGCCGGCAGCCTCGAAGCGGGAGACGATCTTGCCGATGACGTTCTTCGCCACGGCGTCGGGCTTGATGATGGAGAGGGTGCGTTCGATGGCCATTGAGTTGCTTTCCTGAGAGCTTGGATTTCGATGAGTTCCGTCAAGCCGCAACGCTTCGGTTGCACTGCCTTGACAAAGCCTCTGATTTTAACCGGCGCGCTCGACACCACCCGTGACGGGCCGGTGAAAGACCGCGACCGATGCGCGATTTCAGCGGCCGCGGCGCCGCCCGCCGCCCTGCCCGCCGAAATTGCCCCCGCCCGCACCGGGCGGGCCGCCGCGTCGCGGGCCGGAACGCTGTTCCTTGCGCTGGCGCGAGAAGCTGTCGGCCCCGATATAGCCGAGCGAAGTCTTCATCGGATCGGGCTGGTTGGCGCCGCTCGGCGGACGATCCTCGCCGCGGTTGCCGCCCTGTCGGTCGTCGCGGCGGTTGCGGCGGCCCTGCTGCGGTGGACCGCCATTGCCGCCTCCCCGATTCCGGTCGCCCCGCGCCGCCGGACCGCTGCCCAGCGGATTCGGGATCGGCGGCTCGCGGCCTTCGGCCTGCGCGCCGCCGCCGTTGTTGCGATTGCCGCGGCGCTTGCGGTTGCGGTTGTTGCGGCCGCCGCCCTCCGGGCCCGGTCCCTTCGGGCCGCCGCCCGCGCGTCCCGGCCGTTCGCCGGCACCGCCGGCTGCCTGGAACAGCGCGCGGATGTCACGCTCGTCGAGCTCCATCCAGGCGCCGCGCTTGAGACCGCGCGGCAGCACCATCGCACCGTAGCGGATGCGGATCAGGCGGCTGACCGCGTGGCCGACCGATTCGAACAGGCGACGCACTTCGCGGTTGCGGCCTTCGGAAATGGTGACGCGGTACCAGCAGTTCGAGCCTTCGCCGCCGCCCTCTTCGATGGTGCCGAAGTGGGCCATGCCGTCGTCGAGCCGCACGCCTTCGAGCAGGCGCTGCTTTTCCTCGCTGCTGAGGGCACCCAGCACACGGACCGCGTACTCGCGCTCCAGCCCGAAGCGCGGGTGCATGAGCTGGTTGGCCAGTTCGCCCGAGCTGGTGAAAAGCAGGAGGCCTTCGGTATTCAGGTCGAGGCGACCGACCGATTGCCACTTGCCCTGCTGGAGGCGCGGCAGCTTGCGGAACACCGTCGGACGGTTCTGCGGATCGTCGTGCGTGACGACTTCGCCGACCGGCTTGTGGTAGGCGATCACGCGCGCCGGCGGCGGCGCGATGCGGTAGCGGATCGGCTTGCCGTTGATCTTGACCTGGTCGCCGAACTGGATGCGCTGGCCGATGTGGGCCGGCTCGTTGTTGACGGAGATGCGGCCCTGCAGGATGAGCTGCTCCATCTCGAGCCGCGAGCCGAGGCCGGCCTGCGCCAGCACCTTGTGCAGCTTGGGCGAATCGGCTTCAGGCAGCAGCACGCGCTTGAGCGGCGGGACCTCGGGGCTTTCCTCGTCGGCATCGAACTGGCCCGAGATGACATCGGCAAAACGGATCGGCTCGGGCGGCGGGGCATTGCGCTGCTCGCGCTCGGCGGCGCGGCGAGCCCGGTCGAGGTCGTCTTCCTCCTCGTCCGGCTCTTCCTCGTCGTCCAGGTCGTCCTCGGCCACGTTCTGCGCTTCACCGGCCGCCGGCGGGGTGAATTCGGCCGCTTCCACCGCCATCTCGACGGGGGCCTGGCCAGCGGGCTTGCGCCGGCGCGGCCGCCGCTTGCGAGGCGCCTCCGCCTCGCCTGCGCCTTCGGGGCTCGGCTCGGTCACGCCGTCCGCGGGCTGTGCGGGGGTCGCCGCCGCACGATCTTCGGAAACAGGTTCGGCCGGCAGCGTCGCTGCATCATCGGGATCGGATGGGCTCATGGTCGGGTTCCGGAGGAGACGACGGTGATGTCAACCTCATCGGGCTCGGCATCGGGCTCGATGGGGGACGAGGACTGGAGTTCAGGCTCGGGCTCGGGCTCGGGCTCGGGCTCGGGCTCGGGCTCGGGCAAGGTTTCGGGCTCGGGCTCGGGCAAGGTTTCGGCAACCGCCTCGGTTTCGGCCTCGCTCACGGCCTCTGCGGTCTCGACGGAAGACTCGTCGATCGGCAAGGCCGGCTGGTCGCCGCCGGACGCCTGTTCGAGCGCGTCGATCAAGGCACCCTGCTGCGCCGGCGATTCGATGACCGGCAATTGATCCAGCGAAGCCAGGCCCAGGTCGTCGAGAAACTGGCGCGTGGTCGCATAGAGCGCCGGCCGGCCGACCGTCTCGCGATGCCCGATCACCTCGACCCAGTTGCGGTCTTCGAGCTGCTTCAGGATCAGCGAATTGATGGTGACGCCGCGGATGTCTTCCATGTCGCCGCGCGTGACCGGCTGGCGGTAGGCAATGATTGCCAGCGTTTCGAGCGCGGCGCGGGTATAGCGCGGCGGCTTTTCCGGGTGCAGGCGATCGAGATGGTCGCGCAGTTCGGGACGGCTCTGGAAGCGCCAGCCGGTGGCGACGCTCACGAGCTCCAGGCCGCGTTGCGACCAGTCTTCCTGCAGTTCGAGCAACAACGACTTGATCGTGTCGGCGCCCAGTTCGTCGTCGAACAGCACGCGCAGTTCGCGCACCGGCAAGGGCTGCGTCGAACAGATCAAGGCGGTTTCGAGAATGCGCTTGGCATCCGCCGTATTCATGGTTCGCGGTATCCGGGAAAAAGGCGCCACGAAGGACGCTTGATTTCAGAAGGATGAAGAGGCGCTGCCGGCCCGCAGGCGCTTTGCAGCAAGGCCGGCATCGGGTGGCCGGCGCGGCCCTCGGGGCCGTCAGGCACGATTGTAATCCAGCCCCCAGGCCTGCAAAGCCTGCACCAGATCGGGCGGGGGCGGCGCGCGAAACTCCATCGGCTGATGCGTGACCGGATGCACGAACGCGAGCCTGAAGGCGTGCAGCGCCTGCCGTGCGAGGCCGGCCGCGGCAGCGCCGCCGTAGAGCGTGTCGCCGACCAGCGGATGGCCGATCGAAGCCATGTGCACGCGGATCTGGTGCGTGCGCCCGGTCTCCAGCGTGCAGCGCACGGCGCAGCCCTGCTCGTTGCTGTCCAGCGCTTCGATCAGCGTGCGCGCGGGCTTGCCCGAATGCCGCTGCAGATCGACCGCCGCCATGCGCAGCCGGTTGCGCGGGTCGCGCCCGATCGCGGCGTCCACGTGGCGCGCAGCGGCGCCCTGCCAGCTGCGATGCGCGAGCGCGAGGTATTGGCGCGTGACCTCGCGTGCCGCAATCAGCGCCACCAGCGCATCCATCGCGCAACGGCTGCGCGCGACCACCATCAGGCCGCTGGTGTCGCGGTCGAGCCGGTGCACGATGCCGGCGCGCGGCAGCAGCGCGGCCCGCGGGTCCAGGGCCAGCAGGCCGTTGAGCAGCGTGCCGCTCCAGTTGCCGGGTGCCGGATGGACCACGAGACCGGCCGGCTTGTCGATGACGCGCAGGTGTTCGTCCTCGTGCAGCACGGTGATCGGCATCGGTTCGGGCCGGAAAGCCTGGCTCTGCGGCGTGGGCCGCAGCTCGATGCGCCCGGCAGCGCCCGCATGCACCGTGGTCGAAGCCTTGGTGAGCACGCGCCCCTGGATCGCCACCATGCCGGCTTCGATCAGTTGCTGCAGGTAGCTGCGCGAAAACTCGGGCACCAGCGCGGCCAGCGCACGGTCGAGCCGCTGCCCATGCTCGTCCTGGCCGAACAGGAAGTTGCGAATCTCGCTCGGCTCGGACAGCTCCGCGCCCTCGTCGTGCTCGACCGCGCCTGGGGATTCGTCCAGGGGGTCGGCCGATATAATTGACGGCACCTGTTTCACGAAAGCCTTATGTGATGTTTCGCGCCAAATTATCGGTTGTCCCCGGCTGGCTGGCTCTTTGCGCGGCCGCGTGGCTCGTGGCCGGCTGCTCGTCGACCACCGTCGATCGGACCGCGAACTGGAGTCCCAACCGCATCTACTCCGAAGCCAAGGAAGAAGCCAGCTCCGGCGCCTACGACAAGGCCGTGCCGCTGTTCGAGAAGCTCGAAGGCCGCGCCGCCGGCACGCCGCTCGCGCAGCAAGCACAGCTGGACAAGGCCTATGCGCAGTACAAGGCCGGCGAAAGGCCCGCGGCCATCGCGACCCTCGATCGCTTCATCAAGCTGCACCCCGCCAGCCCCGCGCTCGACTACGCGATCTACCTCAAGGGCGTGATCAACTTCAACGACGACCTCGGCCTGTTCGCGTGGATGACGCGGCAGGACCTGTCCGAACGCGACCAGAAGGCAGCCAAGGAGTCCTTCGAGGCGTTCAAGGAACTGATCACCCGCTTCCCGGAATCGCGCTACACGCCCGATGCGCGCCTGCGCATGAACTACATCGTCAACTCGCTGGCCCAGTACGAAGTGCATGTGGCGCGCTACTACTACACGCGCGGCGCCTACCTGGCGGCCATCAACCGCGCCCAGCTGGCCCTGGCCGACTACCGCGAAGTGCCGGCGCTCGAAGAGGCGCTGTACATCATGGTCCAGTCCTACGACGCGCTCGGCCTGACCGACCTGCGCGACGACGCCAAGCGCGTGCTGACCAGCAACTACCCGAAGAGCGAATACCTGACGCGCGGCTTCAGGGCCAAGGACGACCCCTGGTGGAAGCTCTGGTAACGACTCCAACAAAGGCCCTTTCCGGGCCTTTTGATTTTCAGCCCGCGAGTTCCAGCAGCGCGGCGTCGAACGCGTCTTCGCTGTCCAGCCTGCGCATCGGCGGCAAGGCCGCCAGCAGCCGCCGCCCGTAGCCCATCGCGACCAGCCGCGTGTCGCAGATCACCAGCACGCCCCTGTCGGTTTCGCGCCGGATCAGGCGCCCTGCGCCCTGCTTGAGGGCCACGGCCGCTTCCGGCAGCGAATAGTCGCTGAAGGCGCTGCGACCTTGCGATTCGAGGCGCTGCGAACGCGCTTCAACGAGCGGATCGTTCGGCGGCGGAAAAGGCAGCTTGTCGATCACGACCAGCTGCAGCGCATCGCCAGGCGCATCGAATCCTTCCCAGAACGAGGCCGAGGCCACCAGCACGCAGCCGGCACGCCCGTCGGCCGCACCTTCGCGGAAGCGGTCCATCAGCGCGCGCTTGGGCAACTCGCCCTGCACCAGCACCTCCGGCCGGCGCCCGGCTTCCAGCCGCTCGAACTGCTGCTTGATGGCATCGCCGATGGTGCGCAGTGCACGCAGCGTGGTCGTGAGCACCAGCGTGCGTCCGCCCAAGGCCTCGGCGCCCCGGGCCGCGAGCGTCGCCACCTGCACGCTGTGTGCCGGATCGCTGGGTTTGGGAAATGCGCGCGGAACGTAGAGCGCAGCCTGGCGCGCGTAGTCGAAGGGACTCTGGACGCGCAGCACCTCGGCGTCGTCGAGCCCGCAGGGTTCGGTGAACCAGCGCAGCTTCGGATCGTCGCCGAGCGTGGCCGAGGTGAACACCCAGGCACGTCCCTGTTCTTCCGGATCGACCGCGTCGGCCTTGAGCACGCGCGTGCGCACCGCCTCGGCAATATCCAGCGGCGACTCCACCAGCCGCAGCTGCGTGCCCACGTCCACCCATCGCACCGATTCCGCGGGGCAGGCCTGGGCAAAACGGGTCGCGCGTTCCGCGAGCTGTTCCGCGCGCTCGTGCAGGCGCACGAAATCGGGCGAGAGTTCGCTCACCGTGTCGAGTGCCCGCGCTGCGTGCTCGAAGGCCTGCTGCAGGGCGTCGAGCGCGGCCTGCCAGGCCTCGGCAGGCACGGCCTCCGGCGACGCGCCTGCCCAGCGCAGCTTGGCACCGGGCCACTGCTTGCCAGCCGCGAGCCGCAATTCGCGCGCGCCGCGTTCGACTGCAGCCACCAGCTGCTGCCAGTCGACCAGCCCGCGCGCCTGCTGCAGGCCGGCGGCCAGCATGTCGCGCGCGAAATCCAGCGCCTGCCCGCTGCCGAGCTGCACGCCGAGGAACTGCACGCCGGTCTCGTTGAGCTGGTGCGCTTCGTCGAACACGACCACGCGCACGGTCGGCAGCAGTTCCGCCATGCCCGATTCACGCACCGCCAGGTCGGCGAAGAACAGGTGATGGTTGATGACCACCACGTCGGCCGCCATCGCCTCGCGGCGCGCCAGGTTGACGTGGCAGGGCTTGAACTGCGGGCATTGCGCGCCCAGGCAGTTCTCGCGCGTGGAGGTCACCAGCGGAATCAGCGGCGAGCGCTCGTCCAGGCCCGGCAGCTCGGCCAGGTCGCCGGTGCGGGTGGCCTTCGACCACTGCTCGATCTTCGCCAGCGTGCGAACGCTGCCGCGTTCGGGCAGGGACGCGTCATGGCGCGCCAAGTCGAGGCGATGCAGGCACAGGTAGCTCGCCCGCCCCTTGAGCAGTGCGGTGCGCACCGGCAGGCCCAGCGCCTCGACCAGCCGCGGCAGATCGCGCCCGAAGAGCTGGTCCTGCAGCGTCTTGGTGGCAGTCGAGAGCAGCACGCGCTCGCCGCTCAGCAGCGCCGGCACCAGGTAGGAGAAGGTCTTGCCGACGCCGGTGCCGGCCTCGACCACGAGCACGCCGCCCTGGTCGATGGTGCGGGCCACGGCCAGGGCCATCTGGGTCTGGCCTTCGCGCTCGCGGAACTGTTCGGCCGCGTGCGACAGCACACCGTCCTGCGCGAAGGCGTCGCGCACCATTTGATCGAGCGACATCAGGCGGGCTCTTGCGGATCGAGCATGCGCTCCAGGCGGACGATCTGGTCGCGCAGGGCGAGCCGCCTTTTCTTCAAGCGCCGCAGCAGCAGTTCGTCCTGCGGCACGGCCTCGACGAGTCGGTCGATGGTGGCGTCCAGGTCGGCGTGCTCGATGCGCAGTTCGATCAGCTGACGGGAAAAGGAGTGAAGATTGGAGTCCAACGGGGGCGATGCGAAGACGATGCAACGGCGATTCGGGCTTCGCGCGGGGTTGACTCGATAATACGTCTTCGTTTCCATCACACGACCACATGAAAGACCGAGCCACCGTCGCCTCCGCGCCCACGACCCCAGGCTTTCGACTCGCAGCGGCCACCGGTCTTCACAAGGGGGACCGCCCCTACCAGCAGGACCAGGTCCTGATCATGAACCACCCGCGCACGCCGGGTTGCGTGCTCGGCGTCGTCGCCGACGGCATGGGTGGACGCAGCGGGGGGCGCAAGGCATCGGACCAGGTGCTGATGACGGCACGCCAGTTGTTCTCGCGCTACAAGCCGGGTCGCGACGAGGCCGTGGCCATACTGCGGCAGCTGCTGGAAGACGCCAACACGGTGATCAAGCTCACCGCGATCTCCAGCGAGGAGGAGCCGCACAGCACGCTGGCGGCGTTCCTCATGAATCCGGGAGGCGACTGCGTCTGGATCCATGCGGGCGATTCGCGCATCTACCATTTCCGCAACGGCCAGCTGATCAAGCGAACCAAGGACCACTCCTACGTGCAGGCGCTGGTGGACCGCGGCGAGATCAGCGAGGCGGAAGCCAACATCCACCCGCAAGGAAACATCCTGCTCGGCTGCCTCGGCATGAAGTCCACGCCGCCGCCGGTCGACATCCACCTGGTTCCCAAGCTGGAACCCGACGATCTGCTGATGGCCTGCAGCGACGGGCTCTGGCACTACTTCACGCCGGAGGAGATGGGCAGGGTGCTGCACGAACAATCGCCGCGCGCGGCAGCCGAACTGCTGGTGTCGGAAGCGCGGCGCCGCGCGCGCGGCACCGGGGACAATATTTCGCTGGTCGTGCTGAAGCTCGAAGCGCTTCCGGTGCCTGCGGACGCTGCGGACTGAGGCCGAGCCGCCGGCACGCGCTCAAGGCGGCGTCGGCAAGGACGGCGAACGGGCCTTGTCCTTCGTCTTCTCGGCGTTGCGGCGCTCGCGATCGGCGCGATGCTCCTCTGCCTTCTGCTGCTTGCGCTCGTAGGCTTCGCGCTCGACCGGCGCCTCGGCACGCCGGGCAGCAGCCTTGGCCTGGTTCTCGGCATGCGCGCGCTGCTTGTCTTCGAGCTCGCGTTTCCGCAGGGCGGCATCGGAGGCCAGGCGGGCGCGGCTCGTCGCATGATCGGCCGAGCGCTGCTCGCGCTCCTCCTGGTTCTTGATCGACTGCTCGCGCTGCGAGGGTGTGTCCTGCGGGCGCGGGCTGGCCTTTTTTTCCTCGAGCCGATCGAGCGCAGCGGCCCCGCGGCGCTTGCGTTCGATGTCGTTGATGGCGGCTTCCTGGCGCTTGATGTCGTCGGTGGCGGTGCGCCGGCGCCGGCGACTGTCTTCCAGGCAGCCCTCGACCGCAAACTTCTGGTAGCAGGCCTTCTGCTCGGTCTGGAAGCGTCCTTCGACCACCTTGCGCTCCTGCGACAGGCGCGCTCGCTCCGCTTCGAAATCGGTGTTGCCGGTCGTGGCGGTGGACTGCGCCCACAGTGGCAGCGCGGTCAAGGCCATCAAGAGTGCAAGGACGGTGTTCTTCATGTGAGGCGGGTGTCGACGACGCGGCGCTCGAGCGCGAGGAATTCGGCCGACTGCATTTCGTTGAGTCTGGACACGGTGCGAGGAAATTCGTGGGCCAGCGGACCCTCGGTGTACAACGCCTCCGGCGGAACCTCCGCCGACATGATGAGCTTCACGCGCCGATCGTAGAACACGTCGACCAGCCATGTGAAACGACGTGCTTCAGAGGCCATGCGCACCGGCATGTACGGCACGTCGGACAGGAGCACGGTGTGGAACTGGGTCGCGATCTCCAGGTAGTCGTTCTGCGAACGCGGACCGCCGCACAGGGTCTTGAAGTCGAACCAGACCACGCCGCCGGCCTTGCGGCGCGCGTGGATCTCGCGCGACTCGATGTGCAGCACGGGGTTCTCGTCCGCGCTTTCGGCGAGGCGCTCGAAGGCGTGGCGCATCTCCTTGTCGGCCGCCGCGCCGTTGGGCGTGAGGTAGAGGCGTACCTGCTCCAGCGTGCGGCGACGGTAGTCGGTGCCGTTGTCGACGCTGATCACCTCGAGCCGCTCGTTGAGCAGCGCGATCGCGGGCAGGATGCGGTCGCGATGCAGCCCGCCGGGATAGAGATCGTCGGGCTTGAAATTCGAGGTCGTGACGAAGCCCACCCCGTTCTCGAACAGCGCCGTCAGCAGCCGATGCAGGATCATCGCATCGGTGATGTCGGCGACATGGAACTCGTCGAAGCAGATCAGCTTGTAGCGCTTGGCGATCCGGCGCCCGAGTTCGTCGAGCGGGTTGACCGTGCCCTGCAGCTCGGCCAGCTCGCGATGGACCTCGCGCATGAACTCGTGGAAGTGCAGCCGGGTCTTGCGCCTGAGCGGGACCGCGTTGTAGAAGCAATCCATCAGGAAGCTCTTGCCGCGCCCCACCCCGCCGTACATGTAGACGCCGCGCGGAATGTCCAGCCGGTTGATCAGCTTCTTGAGCGCATTGGAGCGCCGCGCCTTGTAGTCGCCCCACTCGCTCGCGCAGCGATCGAGCGCTTCGACAGCGCGCAGCTGCGCGGGGTCGCTCTGGTACCCCCGCGCAGCCAGCTCCGCTTCGTAAGCCTGTTTGACGCTCAAGTGGTCAGAAATTGAGCGTGCGCTTGTCGACGGCCAATGCAGCTTCCTTGGTCGCTTCGGACAGCGATGGATGCGCGTGGCAGATGCGCGCGATGTCCTCGGCGCTGGCCTTGAACTCCATCGCCACCACCGCCTCGGAGATCAGCTCGCTGGCCATCGGGCCGACGATGTGAACGCCGAGAATCTCGTCGGTCGCCGCATCGGCGATGAACTTGACCATGCCGGTCGTGTCGCCGAGCGCACGGGCGCGCCCGTTGGCCATGAACGGGAAGGTGCCGGCCTTGTAGGCGCGGCCTTCGGCCTTGAGCTGCTGCTCGGTCTGGCCGACCCACGCGATCTCGGGCGAGGTGTAGATCACCCACGGGACGGTGTTGAAGTTCACGTGCCCGTGCTGGCCCGCGATGCGCTCGGCCACCGCCACGCCCTCTTCCTCGGCCTTGTGCGCGAGCATCGGGCCGCGCACCACGTCGCCGATGGCCCACACGTTCGGCAGGCTGGTCTTGCAATCGTCGTCGACCACGATGGCGCCGCGCTCGTCGAGCTTCAGGCCGACCGCCTCGGCGTTGAGGCCGATGGTATTGGGTACGCGGCCGATCGAGACGATGAGCTTGTCGACCTCGAGCGTCTGCGCTTCGCCCTTGGCATTGGTCCAGGCAACGCTGACGCCCTTCTTGCCTGACTTGACCTCGCCCACCTTGACGCCGAGCTCGATCTTCAGGCCCTGCTTGGTGAAGGCCTTGTGCGCTTCCTTGGCGATCTGCTCGTCGACCGCGCCGAGGAAAGTCGGCAGCGCTTCGAGCACCGTGACCTCGGCACCCAGGCGGCGCCAGACCGAACCCATTTCGAGGCCGATGACGCCGGAGCCGATCAGACCCAGCTTCTTGGGCACGCCGGTTATGCGCAGCGCGCCGTCGTTCGAGAGGATGTTCTCCTCGTCGAAGTCCGCGCCCGGCAGCGGGCGCGGATTGGAGCCGGTCGCCAGGATGATGTGCTTGCCCTCGATGGATTCCTCGGCCGTGCCCGTCACCTTCAGCTCATAGCCGGCGCCGGACGCCTTCACGAAGGAGCCGCGGCCGTGGAAGAACGTGACCTTGTTCTTCTTGAACAGGTAGGTGATGCCGTCGTTGTTCTGCTTCACGACCGCGTCCTTGCGCGCCAGCATCTTGGCCAGATCGAGGCTCAGGCCCTCGACCTTGATGCCGTGGTCGGCAAAGTGATGCCCGGCGTGGTCATAGTTCTCGGACGACTGCAGCAGCGCCTTCGAGGGAATGCAGCCGATGTTGGTGCAGGTGCCGCCCAGTGCCGGGCCGCCCTTGCCGTTCTTCCACTCGTCGATGCAGGCGACGTTGAAGCCGAGCTGCGCTGCGCGGATGGCCGCGACGTAGCCGCCGGGGCCGCCACCGATGACGATGACGTCGAATTGCTTGTTGGACATCAGGTGGCTCCTCAGATGTCGAACAGCAGGCGGGCAGGATCTTCCAGCGCCTCCTTCATGGCCACGAGGCCCAGCACGGCTTCACGGCCGTCGATGATGCGGTGGTCGTACGACATCGCGAGGTAGTTCATCGGGCGCACGACGATCTGGCCGTTCTCGACCACGGCGCGGTCCTTGGTCGCATGCACGCCGAGGATGGCGGACTGCGGCGGGTTGATGATCGGCGTCGACAGCATCGAGCCGAACACGCCGCCGTTGGAGATGGAGAAGGTGCCGCCGGTCATCTCCTCGATGCCCAGCTTGCCGTCCTTGGCCTTCTGGCCGTACTCGGCGATCTTCTTCTCGATGTCGGCAAAGCTCATCTGGTCGGCATTGCGCAGGATCGGCACCACCAGGCCGCGCGGCGAACCGACGGCGATGCCGATGTCGAAGTAGCCGTGGTAGACGATGTCGTTGCCGTCCACCGAGGCGTTGATCACCGGGTATTTCTTCAGCGCATGCACCGCGGCCTTCACGAAGAAGCTCATGAAGCCGATCTTGACGCCGTGCTCCTTCTCGAACTTCTCCTGGTAGCGCTTGCGCATTTCCATCACCGGCGCCATGTTGACCTCGTTGAAGGTGGTCAGGATGGCGTTGGTCGCTTGCGACTGCAGCAGGCGCTCGGCGATGCGGGCGCGCAGGCGGCTCATCGGCACGCGCTCTTCCGGACGCTCGCCAAGATCCGGCGCGCGGGCAGGCGCAGCGACCTGCGGCAGCGCCGTCTTGGGCGCGCCCGTCGGGATGGCCACCGGCGCAGTCACCTTGGCCGTGACGCCGGAGGCGACCGCACCGAGCACGTCGCCCTTGGTGACGCGGCCGTCCTTGCCGGTGCCGGCCACGTCGCCCGTCGTGAGCTTGTTGTCGGCCAAGAGCTTGGCTGCCGCGGGCATCGCGACATCGGACTTCGAGCCACCGGCCGGGGCGGCAGCGGCGGCTGCCGCGGGAGCCGCAGCGGCCGCTGGCGCTGCCGCCGGAGCAGCGGCGGGCGCGGCTGCCGCGCCCTTGCCCTCGGTGTCGATCTTCGCGATCAACTGGTCGGCGACGACGGTGGCACCGTCGCCCGCCACGATCTCGGCCAGCACGCCGGCGGCCGGGGCCGGAACTTCCAGCACGACCTTGTCGGTCTCGATCTCGATCAGGATCTCATCGACCGCGACGGCTTCGCCGGCCTTCTTCTTCCACTGCAGCATCGTGGCCTCGGCCACGGATTCGGACAACTGGGGGACTTTGACTTCAACGATAGACATTACTGATGTGCTCCGCTTCGTGTTTCTTCGTAGGTGTGAATGTGGTTCTTCTTACTTGGTCAGCACGAAGCCCTTGAGCTTGGCAAATGCGCCGTCGACCAGCGCCTTCTGCTGTTCCTGGTGCAGGTGCGAATAGCCGACCGCGGGCGATGCCGAGGCGGCGCGGCCCGAGTAGCCGAGCTTCTGGCCTTCCAGCATGTTCTCGTGGATGTAGTGCTGCACGAAGAACCAGGCGCCCTGGTTCTGCGGCTCGTCCTGGCACCACACCACGTCGACGAGGTTCGGGTACTTCCTGAGTTCCGCGGCGAAGGCCTTGTGCGGGAACGGATAGAGCTGCTCGACGCGGATGATCGCCACGTCGTCGGCGCCCTTTTCCTCGCGCTTCTTCGCCAGGTCGTAGTAGACCTTGCCGGAGCAGGCGATGAGGCGCTTGACCTTCTCGGCCTTCAGGTCCTTGTTGTCGGGAATGACGGTCTGGAAGCTGCCCTTGGTGAACTCGGACAGCGGCGAGGTCGCGTCCTTGTTCCGCAGCAGCGACTTGGGCGTCATGATGACCAAGGGCTTGCGCAGGTTGCGCACCATCTGCCGGCGCAGCACGTGGAAGATCTGGCTCGCGGTGGTGGGCTGCACGACCTGCATGTTGGCGTCGGCCGACAGCTGCATGAAGCGCTCGAGGCGCGCCGAGCTGTGCTCGGGGCCCTGCCCTTCGTAGCCGTGCGGCAGCATCAGCGTGATGCCGTTGACGCGGCCCCACTTCACTTCGCCCGAGGCAATGAACTGGTCGATCACGACCTGCGCGCCGTTGACGAAGTCACCGAACTGCGCTTCCCAGATCACCAGCGTGTTCGGATCGTTCGACGCGTAGCCGTATTCGAAGGCGAGCACCGCCTCTTCGGAAAGGATGGAGTCGATGACGACGAAGGGCGCCTGGTTGTCGGCCACGTTCGAAAGCGGCACGTAGGTGCCCTCGTCGAACTTCTCGCGGTTCTGGTCGTGCAGCACGGCGTGCCGGTGCGTGAAGGTGCCGCGGCCGCTGTCCTCGCCCGAAAGGCGCACCGGATAGCCGCTGGCCACCAGCGAGGCGAAAGCCATGTGCTCGCCCATGCCCCAGTCGACGTTGACGTCGCCGCGGCCCATGGCCGCACGGTCGTCGAGCACCTTCTTGACCAGCGGATGCACGGTGAACTTTTCCGGCGCCCTGGTGATGCGCTCGGCCAGGCGCTTCCATTCCGCGGTGGGAATGGCGGTGTCACCGGCGTCGGTCCACTTCTTGTTGAGGAAGGGGCTCCAGTCGACCGCGTACTTGCTCTTGAAGTTGGTCAGCACCGGATTGGTGGTGTTCTTGCCGGCGTCGAAGGCTGCGCGCTGCGCCTTCACCATGTCGTCGCCGAGCGCATCGCCCAGGCCCTGGGCGGCGAGTCTCTCGGCATAGAGCTTGCGCGTGCCCGGGTGCGCCGCGATCTTCTTGTACATCAGCGGCTGGGTGAGCGAGGGCGTGTCCTGCTCGTTGTGGCCGAGCTTGCGGAAACAGATGATGTCGACCACCACGTCCTTCTGGAACTCCATGCGGAATTCGAGGGCGAGCTGGGTCGCGAGCACCACCGCTTCGGGGTCGTCGCCGTTCACGTGCAGCACGGGCGCCTCGACCATCTTGACGATGTCGGTGCAGTACAGCGTCGAGCGGCTGTCGCGCGGGTCGCTGGTGGTGAATCCGATCTGGTTGTTGATCACGATATGGACCGTGCCGCCGGTGGAATAGCCGCGCGTTTCGGCCAGCGCCAGCGTTTCCATCACGACGCCCTGCCCTGAGAAAGCGGCGTCGCCGTGCACGATCACCGGCAGCACCTGCTTGCCGAGCGGGTCGGCGCGGCGGTCCATGCGCGCGCGCACGGAGCCTTCGACCACGGGGTTCACGATCTCGAGGTGCGAGGGGTTGAAGGCCAGGCTCAGGTGCACCGGACCGCCGGGCGTCGAAACGTCGGAGCTGAAGCCCTGGTGGTACTTGACGTCGCCGCTGGGCAGGTCTTCAGGCGCCGTGTGGTCGAACTCGGCGAACAGGTCGGCCGGCATCTTGCCGAGCGAGTTGACCAGCACGTTGAGACGGCCGCGGTGGGCCATGCCGATCACGATCTCCTGCACGCCCTTGACGCCGGCCTGGCTGATCAGCTCGTCCATCGAAACAATGAAGCTCTCCCCGCCTTCGAGCGAGAAGCGCTTCTGGCCGACGTACTTGGTGTGGAGGAAGCGCTCCAGGCCTTCGGCCGCCGTCAGGCGTTCGAGGATGCGCTTCTTCTGCTCGGTGCTGAGCTTCGGATTGGTCCGCGCGCTCTCGAGCCTCTGCTGCCACCAGCGCTTGTGGTTCTGGTCGGTGGTGTACATGTACTCGACGCCCATCGTGCCGCAGTAGGTCTCGCGCAGCGCGTTGAGCAGGTCGCGCAAGGACATCGTGTCCTTGCCGAAGAAGGTGTTGCTCGTGTTGAACACCGTTTCGAGATCGGCATCGGTGAAACCGTAGAACGAAGGCTCGAGTTCCGGAATCGACGGGCGCTCCGCGCGCTTCAACGGGTCAAGGTCGGCCCAGCGGACGCCGACGTTGCGGTAGGCCGCGATCAGCTGCTGGACGGCGGTGCGCTGGCGGCCCAACTCCGAATCGGCGCCGCTGGCCTGCACCACCCTCGTGGTGCCCTGCTTGGCGCGCTCGGCGAAGGCATTGATGACCGGCTGGTGCGGCACGTCGCGGGTGGTGCTGCCGTCGGTGGCGGGCACGTGCTGCAGCGCATCGAAGTACGAGCGCCAGTTGTCGGGCACGCTGCCGGGATTGCTGAGGTAGTTTTCGTACATCTCCTCGACATAGGGCGCGTTGCCGCCGAAGAGGTAGGTGTTGCCTTGGTAGGCGTGATAGACGGACGCGCCGGGCGTCGACGATGAATCGCTCATATTCCGCTGACCTTCGCTTCCCTGTAGGAAGCATTAGCTGGTTTAAGAAACCTTCCGCGACACGGCTGAACCGGATGGCGGATGCGACTGTGGCTGGGGAAGGGCCTGAGTACCCTGGCATTGTGCCATGGCAACTACGCGACGGCGGAAAGCGCCTTCGCAAGCCCTCAAGGGGATAGCGATTGCCTGATCTGCTGGAGGGCGCCGGGGTCTTCTATCGTGGTCAGGTCGCCCGGGTCGCGCTGTTCGCACACGGCCTGGATCGCGCGGCGCAGCAGCTTGCCGCTGCGCGTCTTGGGCAGAGCGCTCACGAAGCGCACGCGCGCGGGACGCGCCAGCGCGCCGAGCTGGTCGGCCACCTGCTTCATGATTTCCCCTTCGAGGAGAAGGGCTGCCTGGTCGTCGCCGAGCGCTGCACCATCCTTCGGCACCACGAAGGCCATCGCCACCTGCCCCTTGAGCGCATCGGCTACGCCGACGACCGCGACTTCGGCGACCTTCGCATGGCCCGAGATCGCTTCCTCGATCTCGCGCGTGCCGAGCCGATGGCCGGCGACATTGATCACGTCGTCGGTACGGCCGAGGATGTAGAAGTAGCCGTCCTCGTCGCGGATGCCCCAGTCGAAGGTGGAATACACCAGCTTGCCCGGCACGCTCTTCCAGTAGGTGTTGACGAAGCGCTCGTCGTCCTTCCACACGGTCTGCATGAAGCCCGGCGGCGTCGGCCCCTCGATCACCACCACGCCCTTCTCGTTGGCGCCGCTCAGTTCCTCGCCGGTCGCCTCATGAAGGATCTTCACCTTGTAGCCGTACATCGGAACGCCGGGGCTGCCGAACTTGCTTCGCGTCTGCTCAACCCCGTTGGCCACCGTGAGGATGGGCCAGCCCGACTCGGTCTGCCAGTAGTTGTCGATGATCGGCACGCCCAGGCCCTCGCTGATCCAGCGCGCCGTGGGCTCGTCGAGCGGCTCGCCGGCCAGGAACAGCGCGCGCAGGCTCGAGAGGTCGTACTTCTTCAAGAGCGCCGGGTCCTGCTTCTTGAGCACGCGCACCGCGGTCGGCGCGCTGAACATCACGGTCACCTTGTATTTCTCCACCAGCCGCCACCAGATGCCGCCGTCGGGTTGCCGGTCGAGGCCCTGCGTGGGCAGGCCCTCGTACATGAGGGTCGCCATCCCCGCGATCAGCGGGCCGTAGACGATGTAGCTGTGGCCCACCACCCAGCCGATGTCGCTGGTCGAGAAATAGGTTTCGCCGGGCCGGCCGTCGAAGATGTGCTTCATGCTGGCGGCCAGGGCCACGGCATAGCCCCCGGTGTCGCGCTGCACCCCTTTGGGCCGGCCGGTGGTGCCGCTGGTGTAGATGGTGTAGCTGATGTCGGTCGCGTCCAGCCAGGTGCAGGGCACCTGCGCATCGCGGTGCTTCTCGACCAGCGCGGCCGCCAGATGGTCACGCCCTTCGGTCAGGGCCAGCGGCGCCAGGCCGCGATCGACCAGCAGCACCGACTCGGGCTTGTGCGAGGACTGCCGGATCGCCTCGTCGAGCAGCGGCTTGTACGCAAGCACCTTGCCGCCGCGCGACCCGGCGTCGGCGCTGACGACGACTTTCGGCGTCGCATCCTCGATGCGCGAGGCCAGCGAGCCGCTGGCGAAGCCGCCGAACACCACGCAGTGGATCGCGCCCAAGCGCGCGCAGGCCAGCATCGCGAAGGCGGCCTCGGGAATCATCGGCATGTAGATCAGCACGCGGTCGCCCTTGCCGACGCCGAGCTCCATCAGGCTCGCCGCAAAACGCTGCACCTCGGCATGCAGTTCCTTGAAGCTGTAGCTTTTTTCGGTGCCGGTCTCGGTGGAAACGGCGATCAGCGCGGGCTGATCGCCGCGGGTGGCGAGGTGGCGATCGACCGCGTTGTGGCAGAGATTGGTCGTGCCGCCCGCGAACCAGCGCGCGAAGGGCGCGTTAGAGGCATCGAGGATCTGCTGCGGCGGCGTTTTCCAGTCGATGAGCTTGGCCTGTTCGGCCCAGAAGGCCTCCGGCGCATCGATCGACTGGCGATAGAACTCTGCATAGCGGCTCATGGGCGTTGTCTCCAGTTCTGGCTTTGACTTGTCGTAGAAACTGAATTCATAATTATGAAGGCCGTGCTTGCAGCAGGCTGACAGGCAGTCGGACCACCTGGTGCGAGCAAATAGAGTGTAAGAACGCGAAATGGAGTTCCAAACTCAGCCCTGATGCCCGATTGAGACGACAAATAGAGTGCCAAACGTGGATCGGCAGATCCCTCAGCGCCCGAGCCCGAATGGCTCACTAGCTTCCCTCCCCCGCGCAGAGAAACTGCACAATCGGCCGACCGCTTCAGGGCATCCTTTGCGTCCGCTCAAGGGCGGCTATGGGCCCCTAGCGGACAGTGGCCTCGCTCCAAAGCGGACGTTCGCCAGCTGCGCTTGTGGCTGGGGGGCCCCTCATCTTGAGGATAGAACGTCAGTCGTTATACGGCAGTTCGTGCACCATCTTCTCCAGCCGATCCGCGAACAGCTTCCGACGTTCATCGTCACCCTTGATTTCCTGCAACGTCGCCGCAATGCCACGACTGAACGCGTCGACCAGTCCGCGGATTGAGAGCATGACCAAGTGTTCTACATCGCTTGTTTCGGCAACCTCCGGTAGAAATTCGTCGCCGTAGCCAATCTGGCGTTTGACCAGCCGCCGGCTTCAGGCCGGGCAGCTTCCCTCGCGCGGCGTGCGCAGCAGTGGCCGGCCGGCGGCGCGCCCGGTGACTTCGCCGCCGTCCACCGCCAGCTCGCCGTTCACCAGCACCGTCGTCACGCCCTGCGACAGCAGCGTAGGCTGCGCATAGGTGGCGCGCGCCGCGTAGCGCGCCGGATCGAACACCACCACGTCGGCGTGGTAGCCGCTGCGCAGGTAGCCGCGCTTGGTCAGTCCCAGGGTGTCGGCCACTTGGCCAGTGCTGGCGCGCACGAAGCGGCCGAGCGAGATCACCTTTTCCTTCACCACATACTGGTCGTACTTGCGCGCGAACGTGCCGTAGGCGCGCGGATGGCCTTCCGACGAATCGGAGGAGGTCATCACCCACGGCCGCTTCATGAAGTTGCGCACGTCGTCGTCGGTCTGGTTGAAGGAGGCGATCGCCAGGTCGGCCTCGCGCAGCACCGCGATGGCGGCGTCCACCGGATCGCCGCCCTGCGCCACCTCGGCCAGCGTGCGGCCGATGTATTTGGTGTTCGGGCCGGCCGAGAACAGGATCGCCTCCGGCCCGCCGCGCAGGCGTAGGTTCTCGCGCATGTCCTTGCGCAGACGCTCCTGCAGCGAGGCGTCGTCGAATCGCTTGAGCATCGCGGCGCGGCCGCCGTCCACCGCCCAGCCGGGCACCAGCGCGGCCGAGAAGCGGGTGCTCGATGCGGTCCACGGGTACTGGTCGGCGGTTATCGCCAGGCCGCGCTTCTGTTCGGCCTCGATGCGGCGGATGATGTCGCCGCTCTGGCCATGCACTGCCACGCCCAGCGCCTTGATGTGGGCTACGTGCACCGGCAGCCTAGCTTCGTGCCCGATGCGGATCACCTCGTCGATCGAGCCCTTGAGGCCGATGTTGTACATGGACTCGTCGCGGATGTGGCTGTCGTACAGGCCGCCGTGGCGCGCCGCGACCTTGGCCAGCTCGATCACCTCCTCGGTGCGCGCGAAACTCTGCGGTGCATAGAAGAGCCCGGTTGACAGGCCGAGCGCGCCTTCGCACATCGCGCGCGAGACCTGGGCGCGCATGGCGTCCAGCTGCTCGGACGTCGGCGCGCGGTTGGCCTCGCCGAGCTGGCCGGCGCGCACCGGCCCGAAGCCGACGTAGATCGCGGTGTTGGTGCCGGCGCCGTTGTCCCTCAGCCGCTGCGCCTGCGCCGCGATGTCGGCGCCGCCGAAGCCGTCGCTGCCGATCACCGCGGTGGTCACGCCCTGGGTGAGGAAGGGCACGTTGAGCCAGCGGCGCGCGTCGGCATGGAACAGGTCGCGGTCGGCATGGGTGTGCGGATCGATGAAGCCCGGCGCCACCACCTGGCCGCGCGCATCGATGCGCCGCTTGGCCACGAAGCGATGCGGCGCAGCCCGGCCGACGAAGACAATGCGGTCGCCGGCAATGCCGACGTCGCCCACCTGCGGCGGCGCGTCGTCGCCGGTGAAGATGGTGCCGCCTTCGATGATTAGATCGAGCGCGACAGGTTCGTCGACGGCGCGCGCCGACACGCCGAAGGCCAGGGGCAGTAGCGCCGCCAGCACGGCGACGCTGCGACGGAGCGGGAAGCGGGAGATGGCGACGGGCATGGCGATGGAGTGCGCGTTGGAAGTGGGACGGCGCCCAGTCTAGAGGCGCCGCCGCGCGCGCGGCCATTACAAATGGACCACCGGCCATGCCCTCAGGGCATGGTCAGCACAGGCCCTCAAGCCACCATGCCGTCGCCGCCACGATGCCCATCGCGCTGCGGGTCGGCGCCGCCGGTGAGCCAGGACTGGCCGCCGAGCTGCGTGCGGACGATGGTGCTGATGCCGTGCGCCAGCTCTCCTTGCGGACGACACCATCCTCGACGAAATGATCAGCTTCGGCCACAACGTGTGGGCGCCACTCGTCAAACAGATTCCCCCCTGGGCTGCTAGTAGTGGCTAACGGTGTTAGGCATTGAGCGGTTGCGTGCAAGGGTCATTGCTTGAGGTACAGCGTCGCCCTTTAGCGAAAACAGAGAACCATGGGGAACTTCCGGTTTTGGCCGACCGCGGTCATTCACGTGTTTGGAAGAACTTAGCCTCAACCACTGTGCTGCACCTGGCGGAAAGAGTGAACCGCCCTCGCACGCAGTGCTTAGCGCAGCACCAGACGGGCTTCCTCAAGCGCCTGATGCTCGAACGCCGGCGCGAAGTCCTCGAGTTCCGCTGCGGTCAGCCCAACGTCTGCACTCACCGCAACCTCTCGCCAGCGAATCACTGCGCTGTAGACGTCCGCCAGCGCCGCATGGGCCTGCTTCAAGTTCAGGTTGAAGTAGTCGCTCCTGTCCACGAGCTGTTCAATGGACACGATGGGCCCATCAGCCTCGGAGAGCCAAGTCTTCGACTCGCGCTCCTTGTCTGGGAACGGATTGACGTCAAACGCCGGCGCAAGTCGCCAGAAGCCGCTGCCGACATGCAGAAAACCATGATTCTGTAGGTGGTCGTCGACGTTGGTGATGAGATGGTTGAAGACTATGCGGCGCCACAGCTGCTGTGCGTCCGCGACCGGGTCCCCGGAATACGCGCGCATGGCATCAACAATCTCGGTGTACGAGTGCTCGTCCTGGCGCGAGGCCTGTAGCATCGACGCGGCCGACATGTACGGGATGCGCCCGCTGTCGGCAGTGCGGTCGAATCGCTGAATAAGCGCAACCGGGACACCTTCGATGGGCTCGATGCGTGCGTGCGCCACGTCGATGCCGGCAAGGGCCGCCAGGCGCAGCGCCAGCACCTCCCCACGGGTGATGCTTCGGTCGTCGTTGATGCTCGGAAACTTGCCGATGGCCAGGAGGCCGCTCTGGTCGATGACGGTTGCCTTGGGCCGCATGCCGCCCAGGGAAGTTCCGTTGCCGCGCAGATAGCGCAGGTCCTGCGCTGTTTCCTTGCCAGTCTCCACGGCGCGACTGGCCGAGTAGAGCTTGCCCAGGTCCACGAAGGGGGGCGTGGCGCGCTTACCGGCCTCGACCGTGCGGTGGTACGTGCCTGCACCATCGCGCAGGCGCAACGCGCCAATGCGGCTGAAGTCGTCCACGGCTAGCAGCAAGTCCAGTTCGTTCAGGTCGCGCAGCTTTTCGCCCCTTTGGCGGCGCTTGGCATGGTCGCGCAGGTTGACCCGACGGCCCCAGGTGTCCGGCACGGTATCGGCAAGGGCGCAGAAGAACGGCGAATCGTCCTTAGTTGGTGCCTTGCGAAACTGGTAGCCGGTAGTCAGCTCAAGGTCAGAGGACACCTTGAAGCGGTCGGAACTAGCAAGCCACCCCTGACTATAAGCAAAGGCTGAGTTCTCCCGCCGACCCTGGCGGGTATAGGTCAGCGAGCCGATGGGGATGCCCGCCTGGCCGAGGCAGACTTCGACCGTCTCGCGAATGTCCGGGGTGGCCATCACAGCGCCCCGCTTGTTGGCTTCTTGGGCGTGCGGATGCGCTGCGGCAACTCCTCGTCCATGAGTGTGAGACCGATGTCGTCCTTGGCCGTGTCCAAGAGGTTCTCAAGCCGCGGGAGTTCGCTGAACACGTGCAGCGTCCTGGCCAGAAAGACCAAGGGGGTGTTGACACTGCCCTTCTCCATGCGGCGCACCGTCGAAAGCGATGCGCCGATGCGCACAGCCAGCGATTCTTGGGACATGCGCCGGCGCCGGCGAGCCAGGCAGATGTCGTTTCCCAGCTTCATGAGGGCGCGCTCCACCGGAAGCGGAATCGGAGAAGCGGAGGCAGAACCTCTTGGCTTATCGGTCTTATCAGAACTGTTATTCGACCTAAGCGTTCCCATGGGAGCGATTATTGCTCGCGCGGGCCCGTCACGCAAGGGCGTTGCCGTTTATCGTTCTCCACAGAGCGATTGTCTGCCTCTACCGCTCTCCCAGGAGATCTTAACCGTCCAGGGCTGGGCGACTGAGGGTCTAGCCAATTGCGCAAATGGCACTGAAAAAGTCGATGTCTCTCGCACGCCTCACGCCGCAAGGCGAGGTGCGCAACCCTTTGCCACGGTGACAGGCCAGGCCCGCACAACCCAGAGAACTGCCAAAGTGTGCGCTGCGAAAGACGGATGCGAGGGTCCGGTTTTGGCGAATTCTGATACACCAGCGACCGACAGCATCTGGCCGAACTGTGCCATAGCACGGAATGCACGAGGCGCGCCGGAAGCGAACCTGCGTTACGTTGCTCGGCACGTGCCCCTCGGCTCCAAGGTGAGCGGACGGGTTGGAATTTGCGCACTCTATTTCTTACGCCTTGCAAGCAAAGCTGCCGGAAATAGGTCGTTTTGAAACTCCCAAGCGGCTGAGATGCGAGCAGCACCAAGGCCCTCTGCGCTCGGCAACGCCTGTCGAGCTCCTTCGGCACCATATTTCGCGTGACCACCACCACCGACCGCGGCGGCGCCTCCCCTTCGCTCTGTTCGAGGACTCAGGAAAGTGGCATCCTCAGGCCAGGAGGTGCCGGCCGCACGTCCAACGGAGGTCGGCATGCCCGCTCGTTCCATCGCATCCTTGTCTCTCAGCTTCGGATTGGTCTCCATCCCGGTCAAGTTGTATTCCGCGACCGAAAGCGCCGCAACGGTCAAGTTCAACTTGCTGGCCAAGGACGGCTCTCGCCTCAAGCAGCAATATGTTTCGGAGAAGGATCAGACCACCGTCGTTCCCCGTTCGGAAATGGTCAAGGGGTACGAGTTCGAAAAGGACCGCTACGTCCTGTTCACCCCTGACGAGTTGAAGGCCGTGGAAGAAAGCGCGACCCACACGATCGACATCGTTGCCTTCATCCCGGAAATGGCGGTCGACCCCCTCCATTACGACAAGGCGTACTTCATCGCACCCGACAAGCGCGGCGCCAAGCCGTACACCCTCTTGCGCGCCGCGATGCGCAAGAGCGGCCGCTGCGCGCTCGCGAAGTGGGCCTGGAAGGGAAAGCAGTACATCGTCCAGGTCCGCGCGGCAGAGGACGGCCTGGTGCTGCAGCAACTGCTCTACGCCGAAGAGGTGCGGTCGATGAAGGACCTCGAGATCGAGGAGATCACGCCTTCCGATGCGGAGGTGAAGCTGGCGCTCCAGCTCATCGACCAGATATCCGAGGAAAGCTACGACCCGACGCAGTTCGAGGACGAAGAGAAGAAGCGAATCCTGGCAGCCATCGACGCGAAGATCGCCGGGAAGCAAATCGTCGCCGCGGAGCATCATGAGCCGGCTGTGAGCGGCCAGATCATCGACCTGACCGAGATGCTGCGCGCCAGCCTGGCACGGGGCGGCGCCGGCGGCACGAAGCGCCCGAGTCGCGTGCCGGCCGCAGAGGCAGTCACGGCACTGGCATCGAACGAACGCAAGGGCGTGAAGCGAGCGCCCAAGACCGCCGCTCCAGCCTCCCCGGCAAGCGCGCGATTGAGGAAGTGAGCAACGATCCGTCGGAGGCACCGCACACCCTGCGCAGCATTCAGGAGATGTTGGGTCTCTCCCGAAGTGCGATTGCAGGGCTGATAGCGAACGGCTTCGTGAGTCCCTCGCGCGGACCGCGCAACGAGTACCGTTTTTCCTTTCGCGATGTCGTGCTTCTGAGGACCGCCCATCAGCTGCAGGCGGCCGACATCCCGACTCGCAAGATCGTGCGCGCGCTGCAGCGACTGAAGGCGACGCTTCCTGCGGAGTTGCCGCTGACCGGACTGCGAATCACCGCGGTGGGAAACACGATTGCGGTCCATGAGCGCGACAGCCAATGGGAGGCCGAATCAGGCCAACTGCTCATGGACTTCGAGATCGCCGCAGCGCGCGGTTCAGTGGCCTTCGTGGAACACCTGCGCAGCGAAGATCCGAGCTTGGGGCAAGCTCTTGCAGACGAGCTGTTTGCACAAGGAGAAGACCTCGAAACCAGAGACTGCGAAGCCGCCGAGCTCGCCTACCGAAAGGCGTTGGCCTTCGCTCGCAACCATGCGGATGCCTATCTGAACCTCGGCGCGATGCTGTGCGAATCCGAACGGCATGCCGAAGCCGTGGCTCTCTACGACGAAGCCCTCGCCCACTGCCCGCGTGAGGCGCTGCTGCATTTCAATCGCGCCGTGGCGCTGGAAGATCTGGGGCAGTTGACCGACGCGCTCCAATCCTACGAGCGCTGCCTGCAGCTCGACCCCTCCCTTGGCGACGCACATTTCAATGCCGCCAGGTTGCATGACCATCTCGGCCACAAGCAGGAGGCCATTCGGCACTTCAGTGCCTATCGACGCCTCCAGAAATAGCTGCGAATAGCTGCGGCGAAGCGAAGTTCGCGTTGCCGCGCCCATCGTGAGCCCGGGCGAAGCTGTTTTCGCTTCCCCTCCCCCGAAACCCCGGTCGATCAGCGATCTTGGCGTGGCACGGCCTATGCGAATAGGCGTCCAGTTCCGCCAGAAAGGCCGACCATGAACCGGATGCTGCTGGGCTACAGCCCCGACTTCGACATCTTCGAGGACACGAAAGGCACAGCGCTCGCGCCGAGCCGCGCGAGCCGCAAGGCAGTGGTCTTCGACACCGAGACCACGGGGCAGGCCGCCGAGTTGCTCAACGCCGCGGGCAGACCGGGCTTCGGCGCGACGCTCGGCCGCCTGGTCCGCGCAACGGCCGGCGGCGCGATCGACGACGCTGTCGCGACCGAGCTCGTCGCGCTGCTGCAGTCCGCAGCCCGGCGGGCGATGCCTGCCGTGAACGCACCCACCAGCCTCGATGCCAGCTCGGCTTCGACGCGCATGGGCCGGTTCTTCGGCATCGAACTGGAAGGCCTCAGCCCGGAGGACCAGGAGTTCGAGGCGGCCCGGCGCTTCGTCCAGCTCGCGAAGGAGGCTGCACGCCAGGCATCGGCGGCCCCATCCAACTTCACGCCTGCCGCTGTCGCGCAATGGGCCGTCACGCGCGCAGCCCGCCGCTACGCGCCGGGCTGGCGCGCGCCGGCGCGGGCGCGGGCGCGGGCGTGATCGTGCCGAACCCCTGATCCGCAGGGACCACTGTCGAGGCCTTTGCGCCTTTCCCCTCATCCAAGGAGACCGCTATGCATGACATCGATCGCACCCAGATGGAATACAGCCCCGAGCTGTCCAGCTTCGAAACCGGGCAGTACGAGTTCGGCCAGCAGGAATGGTCGGGCGAGAGCTACGGCGAAAGCTATGGGGAGACGTACGGCGAGACCGTGCTGAACGAAGCCGAGGAGACCGAGCTCGCCAGCGAGCTGCTCGAAGTGACGAACGAAGCCGAGCTCGACCGCTTCCTCGGCAACCTGCTCGGTCGCGCCGCGCGCGCGGTCGGCTCGGCCGTGCGCTCGCCGATCGGCCAGGCAGTGGGCGGCGTGCTCAAGGGCGTGGCCAAGAAGGCGCTGCCGCTGGCCGGCGGCGCACTCGGCGGCTACCTCGGGGGTCCACTGGGCGCCAAGATCGGCAGCGGCCTGGCATCGGCGGCCGGCAGCGCACTGGGCCTCGAGGCCGAGACGCTCGAACAGGAGGACCGCGAGTTCGAAGGCGCCAAGCAGTTCGTGCGGCTGGCCGCGGACACGGTCAAGCAGGCCGCCGCCGCGCCGTCGTCCTCCGATCCGCGCGCCGTGGCACAGAGCGCCGCCATCTCCGCCGCGCAGCGTCTGGCGCCCGGGCTGCTCGGTGCGGCAGGCCGCGGCGGGCCGGGCGCGATGCCCGGCGGAGGAATGGGCGCAGGCCGCACCGGCCGCTGGATGCGGCGCGGCAACAAGATCGTGCTCTACGGAGTGTGACTTCCATGGCCATCAGCCCCTTCGCCGCATGGATGCTCGCGCAGGAGGCGCGCGCCCTGCTCACGCGCCTGGCCCGGGTCAAGCCCTTCGCGCTGCTGGAACCGATGCTGCCGGCCGCCGCGCTGCAGCCCGGCGCACAGGCCGCGACCGAGCGCTATCTGGTGGCAGGCCGGCGCGAGATGCGCGCGATGGTGCTGGGCTTCCTGGCGTGGCTGCGCGGCGCCCCGTCGCAGCATGCGACGGCGGCCGATGCGCAACGGCGCTTCACGATCCTGCGGCTCAAGTTCAACGCGGTGCTGACGCAGTTCGACATGTTCAACGACGTCATCTCCCAGCGCAGCGAACACGACACCGGCGTCTGGCTGTGCGGGCTCGACGTGGTGGCCGCGGACGCGCTCGCCCTGCCCGGCTACTACGAGGTGCCGCCGCTGGTGTGCTATCTCGACCGCGGCGTCGGCGCCGCGATCCGGCGCGCGCGCACGCGGCTGCCCGGCGGCGGCGAGAACCCGGTGTCGGTGATTCGCGTGCCGCGCGAGCGCATGGTCGGCAGCGGCATCGCCTCCTCGCTGATCCACGAGGTCGGCCACCAGGCCTCGGCCCTGCTCGACCTCGCCAACTCGCTGCGGCCGCTGTTGCAGGGCATGCAACGCAGCGGCGGCATCGCATGGCGGCTGTTCGAGCGCTGGATCGGCGAGATCCTGAGCGACTTCTGGTCCTGCGCCCGGCTCGGCATCTCGGCCACGCTCGGGCTGATGGGGGTGGTGAGCCTGCCGCGGGCCTTCATGTTCCGGCTGAACCTGGATGACCCCCATCCGGTGCCGTGGATTCGCGTCCGGCTCTCGTGCGCGATGGGCCAGGCGATGTATCCGCACCCGCAGTGGGAGCGGCTCGCCGCGCTCTGGAACGCGTACTACCCGCTCGAAGGCCTGGATGCGCAGCCCCGCCGGCTGTTCGCCGAGTTGCTGGCGGCGATGCCGGGCTTCGTCGGCCTGCTCGTCGATCACCGCCCGCGCACCCTGCGCGGCCGCTCATTGAAGGAAGCGCTCGGCGTGGCCGATCGCCAGCCGGCGCGGCTCGCCGCATTGTTCGAAACCTGGCGCGGCGCACCGGCGGAGCTCTACCGCGCGTCGCCCACGCTGGTGTTCGCGGTGCTCGGCCAGGCGCGCGCCAACGGGCAGCTCACCCCCGAAGAAGAAAGCCACCTGTTCGCGAAGCTGCTGACGCACTGGGCGTTGCGCAGCGCGCTCGGGGGTACCACGACCTGCGCCGGCGCCACCGCGGGCGCCGCAAGGATGTTTGCCGTGCGCTCACGGCACGAACTCGGCCTGACGGTTGTTTAAGGAGACTCACATGGCTACCAATTCCCCTGCCGCCGGCGATCTGCGCCCGGGTGGCGTGCGCTTCAGCGTTCACGACGACGGCCGGCCGGTCTCCGGCGCGACCTGCAGCCTCTACAGGCAGCTTCTCGAGGACCCGGGCAGCCCGGGCACGCCCGGCACTCCGGGCAAGAAGCGCCCCGGGGCGCCGCCCCCGTCCACCGGGCGCGAACTCTACGTCGCCACCCAGGTCTCGGGCCGCGACGGCCAGGGCCGGTTCCCGAAGCAGCCGCCGGGCTCCTACTTCGTGCTGTGCCACAACCAGGCCCTGCCCGACCCGGTGTATGTCGAGGTGGAGTCCGACTGCACGCACGAAGCCTGCATCGAGCTCGGCCTGCACGTCACGGCGACGATCACGCTGCTGCGCGACGACTGCTCGCCCAACAGCCTCGGCTTCGGCCTGGGGCGCGAGGGCGACGTGATCGAGATCCGCATCGACTACACCGACTCGGCCACGCGCGTACTGCCGGTGCAGCACCCGGCGCGCGCGCGCATCGACCCCAACAACCCGCTGGTGTCGCACCTGACCATCCCCTCGGCCGGCCTGCACGAGCTGCGTTTCGGGGTGGCCGCGCCCTACATCGCGGGCTCGCCCGGCGCACCGGCGCAGGGGGGCGATGCGCGCATCTCGGGCGTGACCACGATCGATGCCGGCGAGCGCACGCCGCAGCCGGTCTCGGGCAACCTGGGCGTCGCACTCCAGCGCACCGCCACCGTGTCGACGGCCGACCTGTCGTTCTGGCAGGGCATCCTGAACAGCACCGAGCAGATGTCGTTCAACAACTACCTGCGCTTCATGAACATGCTGTTCTGCGGCGACAACGACCTGTCGGACCTGCCCGATTTCGAGCAGGAGCGCTTCGGCCAGAAACGCATCCTGCGCGATCAGCTGCGCTTCCGGCGGCTGCTGCCCTTCACCGACTCCGACGCCTACCGCGCCGTCAAGGCGGCGACCGAAGCCTTCGTGATGGTGAACTGCGGCGTGCTGGCGCCGCGCCGGCCCTTCGACGAGGAGCGCGATCTCGCCTACCTGCAGCGGCGCGACCTGCCGGGGCCCATCGGCCGCATCGAGGACGTGTTCACCGAGGACTACCTGGTGCAGATCCTCGGCGGCGAAGCGGGCGACAAGACCCTGCCCTACCTCGCTGTCATCCGCTCCAAGCTGCCGGACATCGCGATCAAGCTGAATCCGATCGACGTCGATCCCGACCGCGTCGGCCAGTGCACCGGCATCCTGCAGGACAAGCTGGCCAACCCCTGCCTGCTGGAGCTGATCTGGTCGTATTGGCACGAGGAGGGGATGCTGGTGCAGACGATGAACAGCATCACGCGACGCTTCCAGAACGTGCGCTCGCACGAGCGCGATCCGCTGGCCAACCTCGAGATCGATCCGCTGCGCCCGCTGAACAACGTGCTGTGGGGCTTCGTGCAGGACGAGCAGCACCGCCTGAGCATCGTGCGCCGCAACTACGAGTACGACCACCACTACGGCCTCCGGCTCGAGGGCAAGGCGGTGCAGCGCATGCAGGCGGCCGACAGCCGCTCCCGCTTCCTCGAAGCCTTCCACAACCTGCTGCGCCAGTGCACCACCTTCTACAAGCAGGACGACGACACCACCGTCAAGGCCGACGCCTTCCCGGTGCTCAATGCGCTCAAGGAAGTGCACCTGATCCTCTCGCAGGGCGCGCACAACCAGTTCGGCGACCTGCCCTCCACCGCACGCATCGAGATGATGATGGAGCAGTGGATACTGGCGCGGCCGGAGTTCCGCGAGTTCCTGCCCACGCGCATCATGACCGCCTACCCCGAGCCGTGGATGGACCGGGTCGACGCGATGAAGAAGGTGCAGGGCTGGACCGACACCAGCGTGCTGCATTTCCGCAACCTCGCGATCTTCGGCGAACAGGTGCTGCTGTCGATCCGCTGGGGCCACTGGAGCGATGTGCAGGATCCGCTGCAGGCCTTCAACTGGGCGCGCTTCTTCCGCCCGCAGATCCAGGGCTACAGCCATGCGTACCGCTCCGTCACCGGGGTTGACCTGACGCTCGAATTGCCGGACGCGAAGGTCGATGCGACCTTGCCTTCGGTGCTGCTGCAGCGCCGCCTCGCGACGCAGCAGCGCGCCGCCTAGCGCGCGTGGAGATGCGGCCATGGCCGACTTCACCAGTGCGCTGTACCTCGGCCTGCGGCATGCCAGCGCGACGCTGCCGGCCTGGGAGTCGCTCACGCTCGGGCTGCCGGCGGCGCTGCGGGAGCCCGCGGGCGCCGACGCGGCCGCCACCGCCCTGGCGCACCTGCAGGGCCTGCCCGCGACGACGCTGCTGCCCTCGACGCTGCACCTGTTCTGGGACCTGCTGCGGCTCCTGGCACGGGATGCGCGCTCGGCGCTGCTGCTCGATGCGGGCGCCTATCCGATCCTGCACTGGGCGGCCGAGGGTGCAGCCGCGGCCGGCGCCGTGGTGCACCGCTTCGCCCACCACGATGCCGCCGCGCTCGACCAGCTGGCGCACGAGGTGGCACGCGCCGGGCTGCGGCCGGTGGTCGTGTGCGACGGCTTCTGCCCGGGCTGCGACCGGCCGGCCCCGCTGCACGCCTATGCGCGCATCGCGGCCCAACGCGGCGGCTCGCTGGTCATCGACGACACGCAGGCGCTGGGCGTCTTCGGTGCCGCGCCGTCGACCACCTGCCCCTACGGCCACGGCGGCGGCGGCTCGCTGTGCTGGCAGGGTCTTGCGGGCGCGCACATTGCGGTCGGCGCCTCGCTCGCCAAGGGTTTCGGCGCGCCGCTGGCCGCCCTCTCGGGCAGCGAGGCCCTGATCGCGCGCTTCCGGCGCGAGAGCGAAACGCGCCTGCATTGCAGCCCGCCGTCGGCCGCGGCCGTGCAGGCCGCGCGCCGCGCGCTGGACGCCAACGCACGCCGAGGCGAGGCCTGGCGCGCCCGGCTGCTGCGCCTGGTGCTGCGCTTGCGCGAGACGCTCGTGCGCGCCGGCCTCGCACCGGTCGGCCGGCTGCCGTTTCCGGTGCAGTCCTTCGTGTCGCGCCACGGACCGGAGCTCGCACCGCAACTGCTGCGCCGCCTGCGCGCGGGCGGCGTGCGCGCCCTGCTGACAAGCGGCTGCCAGGGCCTGGCGCCGCGCCTGAGTTTCGTCGTCACCGCGCGGCACAGCATGGCGCAGATCGATCGCGTGGCGCAGCTGCTCGCCCGCGGCGGTGGCGCATCGCCCTGCGTCCCAGCCGCGCTCGCCATTCACTGAGGAGGCGCCATGCATCACCCAGCCATCTTTGCCGAGCAGCCTTTCACAGGCATGCTCGCGACCGGACCCTCCCAGGAGGCGTTCGAGATCCTCGACGAAAGTTTTGCGCAGGAAATCGGCCGCGGCCGGGCGCCGGTGGCGCGCAGCCGCCCCGCCCGCGCCGCGACCCGCCGGCCCGCGCGGCCGCAGCGCCCGGCGCAGGCCTGGAAGCCGCCGCCGCGCCGCCCGCGCCCACCGGTGCCGTGGCCACCCATCGGCGGCGGCTATCCGCCGCCCTTCGTTGCCGAACCCTTCGGTGGCCCGTACGCCGCCCCGGGCGCCGACACGTTGCGCTGCGTGCAGGAATGCCTCGGCCGCGGAAGCGCCCCGGCGCCGCAGGCTGCGCCCGGCGCGGCGCCTGCAGACGACGCGGCCGCAGCGCCGGACGCACCTTCGGATGCACCCGCCGACGCAGCGCCGGACGCCGGCGGCGATGCCGGAGCCCCGGCCGCCGAAGAGTTCGAGTTCCACGAAACGGGCAGCGGGTTCATCGACGCGATCGGACGCATCGGAAAGGGCATCGGAAGCGGCATCGGCCAGGTAATCGGCCGTGCGGGCGAGGCGCTGCGCGATTGCAAGATCATCGACCTCACCGCGCAATCGGACCGCAGCGTGCGCAAGGGCACGCGCGATCCGAAGAGCGTCTACGCGCTGGTGCTGCACCAGATGGCCTGCTGCTTCCGGCGCCGCGATCCGATGCGCAGCTATCTGCGCATCAAGGCGCACTTCGCGATCCTGCCCGAGGGTCAGATCCTGCAGTTGCATCCGGTCTCGGCGTTGATCTGGGCCTCGCACGGCTTCAACAGCAAGAGCGTGGCGGTCGAATTCGCGGGCAACTTCCCGAACGTGAAGGGCCGCTGGTGGAAGGGCGAGACCTACGGCCGCGACCGGGTCACGCCGGCGCAGCTGGAAGCCGGGCGCTGCCTGGTGCGCCACCTGAAACGCACCATGGGCCTGCGGGTCGTGCTCGCGCACCGGCAATCGAGCAACATGCGCGAGAACGACCCGGGCCCGGACGTCTGGTATCACGTGGGCCAGTGGGCGGTCGACAACCTGGGCCTGAGCGACGGCGGGGCCGGCTTCAAGGTCGGCACGGGCCATCCCATCCCCGATGCCTGGCGCACGTGGGGCCGCGCGGGCGGCGCGGCGCGCCCTGCCCCGGAACTCGAATTCGAGTTCGCCGAGCACGAAGACGAACTGGCCTATGAGGACGAGGGCCAGGGCGAATACGAGCGCGGCGACGAGTACGAGGACGAAAGCGGCAACGAACTCTGGCGCGGCGAGCCCGAAGGCGAGGTCGTGCCGGGCCTCCTGGGCCTGGCCGCCGCGATCGCCGACCCGCGTTCCGCCGGGCCGGGCATCTACACGATCTACAAGAACGGCCAGCGGCTCTATGTCGGCCGCGCCAACCACCTGCGGCGAAGGCTGCAGCAGCACCTGTGGTGCCTGGCGCACCTGAAGATCGGTGTGGGGCGCTTCAGCGTCAAGCTGACGCCGATGCGCGGCGCGACACCGGCCCAGCTGGGCCGGGTCGAGGCGGCGGTCATCGATCGCTTCGGGCGCCGCTCGCAAGGCGGGCAGCTCGCGAACGTCAAGGCCCGCGAACTCGAACAGGAACTGGGCGGCGAGGCCTGGCGCTGAGACGCGCCCGGACGCCGGCCCCGGCCTGTTCCCACCTGTCCCCCTCTCGAATCCCAAGGAGCCCACCATGCACAAGCTCTCCTGCCCCTGCGAGAAGTGCCAGTCGCAGCGCGACCGCACATTCCCCATCGAGCGCTTCGGCGCCCGCCCCTCGTCGTCAGCGCCGCTGAGCGAATCCGAGGAGGTCGAACTCGCGATGGAATTGCTTAGCGTGTCCAGCGAAGCCGAATGGGAGCAGTTCCTCGGCAAGCTGTTCAAAGGCATCGGCCGCGGCCTCAAGAAGGTCGGCTCCTTCGTCGGCAGCAAGGTGCTGAAGCCGCTGGGCGGCGCACTCAAGGGGCTGGCGAAAAAGGCGCTGCCGCTGGTCGGTGGCGCGCTCGGCTCGTTCATCCCGATCCCCGGTGTCGGCACCGCGATCGGCACGGCGCTCGGCAGCGCGGTCAGCAAGGCGCTCGAACTGGAGTTCGGCGAGCTCGAAAGCGAGGAAGCCGAGTTCGAGATCGCACGGCGTTTTGTGCGCATGGCGGCGAGCGCGGCGCAGCAGGCGAGCGGCGCGGCGTCCGGCACCCATCCCGACGCGGCGGTGCGCGATGCGCTGCTGGCCGCCGCGCGCGCCCACGTGCCGAGCTTCGCCGCCAATGAAGCCGAACTGATCGCCGAGGCCGAGGGCGAGGCCGAAGCTGAAGGCAGCTTCGAGATGGAGGGCGAAGGCAGCTTCGAAGCCGAAAGCAGCGGCGCGATGTCGGGCCGTTGGCAGCGGCGCGGCCGCCACATCGTGCTGCACGGCATCTGAACGCACCGCGCATGTCCGAGGAGCCCGCGATGAACCATTTGCATGCCACCCGTGACGGCCAGGGCATCGTGTTCGAAGAGGAATTCAGCTTCGTCGGCTTTCCGCCGCCGGTGCGCGATGCCCTGCGCGCGAAGAACGAACGCGCCGCGATCCAGCGCGCGGCGGCGGCCGGCTTCCGCGACGAGAACACGCTCACCGACCTGGTGTTCTTCTCTCGCCACCCCGAACGCCAGGGCGCGCCGCTGCGCAGCGGCGAAGCCGGCTTCACGGCCCTCGCCGCCGAATGGGTGGCCATCCGCGACCGGCTGGTGCGCGCGACGCCGCGCCCGTCCACACCGGCACCCGCGACCCCGGCGGCGCCCGCGGCGGGCGGACCGGACATCGTCAACGTGCGCGGCATCCTGGTGGCACGTCAGATCGCGCCACGGGTCGAGGCGCTGCTCGCCGCGGCGCAGGCCGACGGCGTGCCGCTCACAGGCGGCGGCTACCGCTCGCCCGCCGAGCAGATCGCGGTGCGCAAGCAGAACTGCGGACCGACGCCCTACGACATCTATGAAAAACCGCCCAGCCAATGCACGCCGCAGACCGCCAAGCCGGGAACCTCGATGCACGAGCGCGGCCTGGCGATCGACTTCAAATACGGCTCGCAGATGCGCGAGCAATTCAGCAACACGCCCGGCTTCACCTGGCTGCAGCGCAACGCGGCGCGTTTCGGATTGAAGAGTTTTCCGAAGGAGCCGTGGCACTGGTCCACCACCGGCACCTGAGCACCGGGTGCGAGGAGACACACCATGAACGACGAAGTGCTGTTCGAGATCCTTCCGCTGCGCGGTGACGTGCAATCCAGGTCGGCGCGTCCCGGCAGCCCGAGCCGGCCGATCGTGCTGCCGACGCTCACCATCCGCGACCAGCCCTTCGTCGTGCTCGACCGCTTCGCCTTCGACGGGCCGGCGGTGCCTGCGATGCATGACCCCATCATCGAGCGCATCGCGCGACTGGTGGCGGCAAGCCGGGTATCAGGCGAGCCGATCGACACGGTCCGGCTCGTCGGACACACCGACCCCAGCGGACCGGCGACCTACAACCTCGGCCTCGCGAAGCGCCGCGCGCAGGCCGTCGAAGCGAAGCTGCGCGCGGCGATCGCCGCGCTCGGCCCGGTGCCGCCCGGCAAGCTCGACATCGTCGTGCAGACGCTGGGCGAAACGCGGCCCGTCACGTCGAACGGCACGGCCGACGGCCGCGCCATGAACCGCCGCGTCGCGGTGTTCCTGGCGACCACGTGCAACAGCTTCTTCGCGCAGTACGACCTGCGCTTCCTGCCCGGCGATCCGGTGTTCGGGATTCCTGCCCATCCGAACCTGAACGCCGCACAGAAGGCGCAGCGCAGCGCCGACGTGAGTGCGATGGTGCCCGAGCTGCTCGCGCGCCGCGACCGGCGTGCCAGCGAAGCCCTGGCCGGCCGCGTGCCGGCGGCCAGGGCTCTGCCGGCAGGTGCGTTGCGCAACAGCGCGCTGCGGCTGTCGGCGGGGCAGCTGGCGCTGTTTCGCGAGTACTTCCCGAATGGCCGCGGCGGCATCGAGTTCGGTGGCTTCCAGACCTGCTTCGAGCGCTTCGCGAACGGCCAGCTGCGCAGCCCGATCGCCGCCGACCAGGCAGCGGGCATCGGCGAGCCGAACGGCGGCTTCTTCTTTCTCTTCGCGGAGTTCGCGTTCCTGTGCATCGAGTCGGGCATCGAGGCGGCGCAGTGGACCCGGGCGCTGCGCAGCTTCGTGAAGGCGCAGGAGATCTTCATGCACGTCTACCGGCCCTCGCCGGTGTCGCCGCCGCCGGCCGTCGGCGCCGCGTTGCCCGCCTGCCCGCGCGATGCACAGGGCCGGCCGCGTGCGCGGCGCGGCCTCGACAGCTACCGCAACGCCAACTTCAAGGCGACCGGCAGCTCGCCGACGGCCGGTGCCGGCCAGTCGTCGCCGGCGCGCCGGCGTGCGCTCGCTGCCAAGTACGCACCGAAGGACCTGGCCGCGCTGCGGCGCGAGGCCCAGGCCAACATGCAGCGTGCGCAGTGCATGCCTTGAGCCGCGCGATGGTCATCGATTGCCACTGCCACGCCGGCCAGGGCGACGGACTGACAGGCCCGTGGGACACCGACGCGCCGCTCGACGCGTACCTGCGGCGTGCTACGCGTGCGGGCATCGCGCGCACGGTGCTGTTGCCGGCCTTTCATTCCGACTACGCGGCGGCCAATCTCGCGCTGTCGCGGATCGTCGCCAGTCGTCCCCAGCGCTTCATCGGCTTCGCGATGGTGCATGCCGTGCGAGACCGCGGCCGCATGCTGCCGATGCTGACGACCGCGATCGAGCGCTACAGCTTCGCGGGCATCAAGGTGCACCGGCACGACGCGGCGATCACGCGCGAGATCTGCGACGCCGCGCGCCGGCTGCGCGTGCCGGTGTTGTACGACCTTGCGGGCGAGGTGTGGGTGGCGGAGCTCCTGGCCGAGCAGTACCCGGACGTGACCTTCATCATTCCGCACCTCGGCAGCTTCGCCGACGACTGGCGCGCGCAGCTGGCCTTGATCGATCACCTGGTGCGCCATCCGAACATCCATGCAGACACCGCCGGCGTGCGGCGCTTCGACCTGCTGCAGCAGGCGGTACGGCGCGCCGGTGCGCACAAGATCCTGTTCGGCTCCGACGGGCCCTGGCTGCATCCGGGGGTGGAGCTCGCGAAGATCCGTCTCCTGCGTCTCGCCGCGGCGGACGAGGCGCTGGTGCTGGGCGGCAATCTGCTGCGACTGCTGGGCCTCAATGCATCGGCCGCTGCTGGGCCCGACGCAGCTGCAGCGCGCGGTCGGTGACGCCGAGCCGCAGCGCCGCGCGGTGCAGATTGCCGCGTTCCTGCTCGATCGCCAGCTGGATCGCGCATTCGGTCGCGGCCTGGCCGATCTCCTTCAGTCCCAGGCCCAGATCGATCGCCTCGCGCGCGGCTGCCTCGAAGCGAGCCTGCACGCCGTTGCGCGATGGTGAAGTATCGAGGGGGCGTTCGTCTTCAGGCACGTCGCCGATCGTGATCGGTCCGCTGCCGGCGTGGCGGTGGCACAGCCAGGACACGACGCGCCGCAGCTCACGCACGTTGCCCGGGTAGCCGCGCGTGATCAAGTACTGGCAGACGGGCTCGTCAAAGCCTTCGCCGCCGTCGGCGCCGTCGAAGCCGGCCTGGAAATGCGCGGCGAGCGCAAGCACGTCCTCCTTGCGCTCGGCGAGCCGCGGCGTGCGGCACACGGAGCCCGCGATGCGGTAGTAGAGATCGGCCCGGAAGCTGCCGTCGGCCACCCCCGCATCGAGATCGCGGTGGGTCGCCGACACGAGACGGAAGTTGGTGTGCTGCCAGGCGTTGCTGCCCACGCGCTTGTATTTGCCTTCCTGCACCACACGCAGCAGCTGCGCCTGCAGCGGCGGCGGCAGCTCGCCGATCTCATCGAGAAAGAGAGTCCCGCCGTCGGCCAGCGCGAAGGCACCGTCGCGCGCGTTCATCGCGCCGGTGAAGGCCCCGCGCTCATGGCCGAAGAACTCGCTGCCCGACAACTCGGGCGTGATGGTCGTGCAGTCGACGATCACCATCTCGCGCTTGCCGACCCGGCAATCCAGATCGTGGATGAGCCGCGCAATCAGCTCCTTGCCGGTCCCGCTCTCGCCCGTGATGAGCACCGGACCACGCGAGAAGATGGCCAACTCGACCACGCGCCGCAGCAGCGCACGCCATGCCGCACTGTTGCCGACCAGGGTCCGCGTGACGCGCGGGCTCTCGACGATGTCCCGCACCGTGCGCAGCCGCTCGAGGCGGGCGCACACCTGACCGGCGTCGGCCGGAAGGGTTGGCCAAGGCACCACGTCGGCCGCGCCGGCGCGCAGCAGGGCCCACAGCGCAGGAGGCGACAGGCGGCCTGGGGCGACCGCCAATACCAGCACGACGGCGTGCCGGCTGGCGAGCCGGATGTCGTCCAGGACGCGATCGTCGACCGCGCTCAATACCATCAGGCCGTACGCATCGGGCTCGGCGGGCATGGGAGCCGGACGCACTCCGGAGCGCCCGAGGACGGACAGCACGCCGTCGCGGACCGCGACCGGTACCGGATCGAAGAAATGAATCCAGACGCTGGGCAGCATGACGTCCCGCACCCGTTGACAGCCCGCACGCTGCGCTCACCCGGCGGCGACGGGCCTGCGGGCGCGAACGTTGACGATGCCTGGCAGCACTTCGGCTCGATGCATGCGGGCCTCCTCCTGTCGAGCGGAGTGACAGTGTGATGAATCGTCGATGCGGGCGGAATACGCCGGAAGCCTGTAAGGCGTTACCGACAGCGATCGAAAAATTCGTGATCGCTTGTTACGCGCGCACCTGGAGCAAAGACGAAGGAGTAGTCCAAAGTTCGCCTTCGGTCCGCTGCGATGCCAACGGTCGTGGCCAAAGGCAGCTTGGCTGCAGAACACCTAGTCCCCCGTCTGCAGGATTCAAGCCTTTCGATGGCCAGTCGGCGCTCCAGGCGAGCAGGACACGATGCGGCGTTCGGCATACGTCGAAGGTGCGGGCTGGTACGGTGCGCTGCTCCCAGGCTGCGCGCATCTCCGCAAAAGGCTTCGCGCGCTACCGAGACAGCGTTTGAGCTTTGTTGTTGTTTGGAATAGAAATCACGATACATGACCTCTCCCCAACACTCATCGCAACCATCCTCGCCCACCCGCATCGCCCGCCTGACCCCTTTGCCCGAGAACGTGCAGAGCCTGTCGGAGTCGCGGCGCGCATGGAACGGCATGCGCGTCGATATCACCGAATTCCATTGCGCAGGCCGGGTGGCTCATCACCTGTGCTACGAGACCGAAACCCGCCTCAGCGTTCTGCTGGAAGAGGTCGGCAGCCACTGCGAGCCCCGCCTGCGCGAGGACCAGCCCTGTCCGATCAGCTACATGCCCAGGCACATGCACTTCGCGCCGGCCGGCATGGAGATGTGGGGCTACAGCGCCGACACGCGCTTCGTGAAGGACGCCACCCTAAGCTTCGATCTCGCGATGCTGGGCGAGCGGCTGGCCGTGAAGTTCAACGCCGATGCGACCGCCACGCCGCGGCTGCGCTTTTCCGACGATCGCATCTGGACCCTGGTCAAGTTGCTCTCCGAGGCGGTGAACGACCCCGACCCGTCGACGCAACTCTATGGTGACGGGCTGACCGCAGCGATCACGGCGCGGCTCTTTGCCCTTCCACCGGAGCCCGGCGCGGATGAAAAAGGCCTGGCCCAATGGCAACTTCGGCGCGTCGTCGAGTATCTGGACGCGCACCTGCCCAAGCGCGTCGACCTCGCGCAGCTGGCGGCGCTGGCGGGTCTGTCGCAGTCGCACTTCAGCCGGGCATTCAAGGCCTCGACCGGGATGGCGCCCTACCGCTGGCAGCTCGACGCGCGCATCCGGCGCGCGCAGGCTCTGCTGATCGACACCCGCGCCTCGCTCGATCAGGTCGCCGAGGCCACCGGCTTTGCCGATGCGGTGCATTTCGGGCGGACATTTCGCAAACTCACCGGAGCGACGCCGGCGGCGTGGCGATACGACCGTAAGAACTGACCACGATTGCGCAGCAGATTCGGACTGCGAATCGCAGAATCGAACAGTGCCTTGCGCAAAGCGGCATGACAACATTCGCTCGACCGGACAGGCGAGTGAAATCGTACTGAGCGTTTAACGACACGCGCCTCCCGGAACCCTGATCCCGGAAGGCGGAGATGATCGATCAACAGAAGTCCACACCCCATCGGGCGACGCCGGAAACGCCCATCGACTATGACCGCCTGATGCAGGCGAACCTCGCGCGCGTGTTCGGCGAGCGCGATGCCGGGCGGCGCATCGAGGCCATCCGCGAGCTCTATGCCGATGACGCCGTGCTGCACGAGCCGCATGCCTCCGTCCGCGGCCATGCCGCAATTTCCGAAGCCGTGACTGCGTTGCTCACCAACCTGCCGCAGGGCTTCGTCTTCGCCGCGGCGGGGCCGGCTGTCGGTCATCACGGAGCCGGACGCTTGCAATGGCGCTCCGGCGCGCCCGATGGCCCCGTCGCCGTCACCGGCACGGACGTCGCCCATTTCGAGGGCAGCCTCATCCGCGCCCTCTATGTCTTTCTCGATCCCATCGGCGCCTGAGCGTCAGTTCACCCAAGGAGTTCCAATTGCCCAAGACCGGCCTCGACGCCCTGCTTCGCCCCGAAGACAGCATCCTCGTGCTTATCGATCATCAGCCGTATCAGTTCACCAACCTGAACAGCCACGAGCCGACGATGATCATCAACAACGTCATCGGCCTCGCCAAGACAGCGAAAGTCTTCAACGTGCCGACGATCCTGACCACGGTGATCGAGGAACGCGGCGGCTATTTGATCAAGGGGCTTCAGGACGTCTTTCCGGACCAGAAGCCGATCGACCGCACGTTCATCAACACCTGGGAGGACCCGAAAGTTGTCGACATCGTGAAGAAGAGCGGACGCAAGCAGCTCGTGCTGGCCGCGCTCTACACCGAGATCTGCCTCGCCATGCCGGCGATACAGGCCCTCGCCGAGGGGTACGACGTCTTCATCGTCACCGACGCCTCCGGTGGCGTCACCGCGGAAGCCCATGACATGGCCGTGCGTCGCATGGTCCAGGCCGGCGCGGTGCCGATCACATGGCTCGCCGTGCTGGGCGAATGGCAGCGTGATTGGGCGCGCGAGGAGACTGCCGCTGGCGTCGCGAGCGTCGTTCTCGAGCATGGCGGCGCCAGCGCTGTCGCCTTGGCCTGGGAGCTGCAGCTTCTCGCTGGCCGAGCTGGCGCGGGCGTCTGACATGCCCACTGCGTCAGCGCCCATCCGTATCGGGTACTGCCTGTCGCTGACTGGTCCGGTCGCGGGCAACAGCCGGTCGGCTCAGCTCGCCCATGAGATTTGACGGGAGGACGTCAACAGCCGGGGTGGGCTGCTCGGGCGTCCTGTCGAACTTTGTCTGCTACGACGACCATGCGGACGCTTCACCGGACTTCGCCAAGGCGATCTGCAACCCGATGGCGATGAAAAGAGCCGAGCCCACACCGACGCTTGCACCTACCAGCAGGTCGACGGAAAGTCCGGCCAGGCCCGCCAGGCCGGCGATCACCGCGACCCCGCCGACAACAGCCGTTGCGGCGGCCAGGACCGGATGGACCGGGGATCCCCCTGTGCGCGCCTCGCTGCCCAGCGCCACGACCGCGCTGAAACCGTAGGCCACGGTTCCCAGCAGGAACAGCACGTCGAAGAGACGCTTGAAGCCGGCGAAGGCGCCTTCCGCGCCGGGCATGAGGGCCAGTTGGGGCAAGACGAAGCCCACCATGGCGTCGACCAGCGTGAAGATCGCCAGACTCAGCAAGCCGACAACCCAGCCGGCGGTGGCCAGGCCACGGCCGCAGCGCGCCGTGTGCTGCGCCATCAGGAAAGTACCGACGGCCCAGATGAGGTCGCCGAAGATGCCCGCCATTCCCGCCGCCTTCATGGTCGCGGCGCCGGCCGCTGCACCCGCCAGCGCGGCAGCGAGGTCGAAGGGCTGAACCGGCATCGCGCCCGCGCGAGGCGACAGCACGTAGAACAGGCTGGTGACCAGAACACCCAGCGCGCCCGCGGCCATGGCCCAGCCGGCCACCCTCACCGGCGCCGCGACTGCGCGCGCCTGAGCGGCTTGGCCGGTCGGAAGTGACATCCGCTTCTCAGCCGCCGGCTATCCGGCTCACCAGCGCCTTCGTGAAAGCAGCGGTCCCGGCGCTGCCGCCCAGGTCGCCGGTGCGCACCTTGTCGATGTTCAGCGTCTCGTCGATGGCCTTGCGCAAGCGCGTCGCCAGCGCCGGCAGCTTGCAGTGGTCGAGCATCAACGCGGCAGCCAGCAGCAGCGCCGTGGGATTCGCGATGCCTTTGCCGGCAATGTCGGGCGCAGAGCCGTGCACTGCTTCGAAGATGGCCGCGTCGGCACCGATGTTGGCACCGGGCGCCATGCCCAGGCCGCCGACGAGCCCCGCCACCAGGTCGGACAGGATGTCGCCGAAGAGGTTGGTCGTGACCAGCATGTCGAACTGCCAGGGGTTGAGCACCAGTTTCATCGCACAGGCGTCGATGATGACCGTGTCGAGTTCGAACTTGCCCTTGTACTTGCGCTCGTACAGCTCGAGTCCGGTCTCCAGGAAGATGCCGGTCAGCGCCTTCATGATGTTGGCCTTGTGCACGATCGTGACCTTCTTGCGGCCGGTCGCGACGGCGGTCTCGAATGCATAGTCGAGCAGGCGGCGGCTGCCCTGGCGCGTGTTGATGCCGGTGGCCATCGCCACTGCATGCGGATCGCCGTCGATCGGCACGTAGTGCTCGTGACCGATGTACAGACCCTCGAGATTTTCGCGCACGACCATCAGGTCGACGTTGTCGAAACGGCCGCCGGGAATGATGGTGCGCGCGGGGCGCAGGTTGGCGTAGAGCTGGAACTCCTCGCGCAGGCGAACGTTCGAGGACCGGTAGCCGCTGCCCGATGGCGTTTCGAGCGGTCCCTTCAGCGCAAGACGCGTACGGCGGATGCTGTCCAGCGTGGCTGCAGGAAGCGGGTCGCCAGCCAGTTGCACGCCGGCGAGGCCGGCAACCTGGCGATCCCACTCGAAAGGCGCGTGCAAAGCATCGAGGGCGGCGAGCGTCGCATCGACGATCTCGGGGCCGATGCCGTCCCCGGCGATCAAGGTTGCGGGAATGACATCGGACATGGGGTGACTCCAGGAAGTAAAGAAGCGCTCGATTCGGCAGCGCGGACCGGGCGATTATCGACGGACAATCCGGTGGTCCCCACGCATGAACCGCGCCGCGACCGAACACATGACCAGACTTGACGACCCCCTCCATGACGCCGAGATCGGCTCCCGCGACAGCACGATCGATACCACCCGCATCGACGACGTACGCATCGGCGCCGTCCGCCCGCTGATGACGCCCGCGCTGCTGCAGGAACGCGTCCCGGTGCGCGACGACACGCTCTCGCTGGTGGAAGCCAGCCGCGCGGCGATCGCCGACGTGCTGCACGGCCGCAGCGACCGGCTCGTCGTGGTCGTGGGGCCCTGCTCGATCCACGACCACGACCAGGCGCTCGAATACGGCCATCGGCTGAAAGCCGTGGCCGACGAGCTGCAGGACGACCTGCTGATCGTGATGCGCACCTACTTCGAGAAGCCGCGCACCACGGTGGGCTGGAAGGGCTACATCAACGACCCGCACCTCGACGGCAGTTTCGCGATCAACGAAGGCCTCGAGCGGGCGCGGCGCCTGTTGCTGGAGCTGACGACGCTGGGCCTTCCTGCCGGCACGGAGTTCCTCGACCTGCTGAGCCCGCAGTTCATCGCCGACCTGATTGCCTGGGGCGCCATCGGCGCACGAACGACGGAAAGCCAGAGCCACCGGCAGCTGGCCTCGGGACTGAGCTGCCCGGTCGGCTTCAAGAACGGCACCGACGGCAGCATCAAGGTCGCGGCCGACGCGATCCTTGCGGCGCGGGCTCCGCATGCGTTCATGGGCATGACGAAGATGGGCATGGCCGCCATCTTCGAAACCCGCGGCAACGACGACTGCCACGTCATCCTGCGCGGCGGCAAGACGCCCAACTATGCCGCCGCGGATGTGGCCGCGACCTGCGAGGCGCTGCGCGCGCTGGGCCTGCGCGAGCAGGTCATGATCGACGTCTCCCACGGCAACAGCAGCAAGCAGTACCAGCGCCAGATCGACGTCGTGCACGACGTGGCCGGGCAGATCGCCGCCGGCGAGCGACGCATCGCCGGCGTGATGATCGAAAGCCACCTGGAGGAAGGCCGGCAGGACCTGGTTCCAGGCGTCGCGCTCAAGCACGGCGTGTCGATCACCGATGCATGCATCGGTTTTTCGCAGACGGTGCCGGTGCTGCAGGAACTTGCCGCGGCGGTTCGGGCGCGGCGGCGGCTCTCCGACGGACGTCGTTAAACGCAAGCTGCGGTTCGTTGCCGGCGGTCCGGGTGCCCTCAGTCCTCGGCGCCGCGCGACTTCTGCCCTTCCGCCAGCAGCCATTCCCGAAACGCGGCGAACGCGGGCAGGTTCAGGCGATCCGGCCGATAGCACAGGTAGTGGCCCTGGTCGACCGTCACCGGCGCGCCGCAGGGGCTCTGCAGCGAAGCATCCGCCAATTCCTCCTGCACCAGCAGCTTCGGCACCAGGCCGATGCCGAGCCCGTTCAGTGCGGCCTGTATCAGCGCGGAGTACTGAGCGAAGCGGGGTCCTGCGACAGTCTGTATTTCGGCCACCCCATGCTGCGACGCCCATTGCCGCCAGGCGGTCGGCGCGCCCTCGTGATGCAGCAAGGTGTGGCCGAGGATGTCGGCCGGCTGCGCGATGCGGTGCTGGCCGGCGGCCAGCGCGCGAGAGACGATCAGCACGAATTCGCGGCCCGCGATGTACTCGGAGACCACGCCCGGCCAACCGTCCGAGCCATAGCGGATGGCGGCGTCGACACCGGCAGGAATTCCGTCGGTCGGCTCCAGATGGCGACTGAAATTCAGCGTCACATGCCGGCTCCTCTGGCTGAAGGCCGGCAGCCGCGGGATCAGCCATTTGGTGAGAAAGGTCGGCACGCTCGCCAGCGTGAGAAGGCCGGCGCCGGCATCGCCGGATCGGGCCTCGAAGGTGGCGGTTTCGATCGCACGCAAGCCACCCGCGACCTTCTGCCAGTAGACCCGGCCCTGAGGGGTGAGTTGAACGCCGCGGCCGTTTTTCTGCAGCAGCGGACGACCCAGGAAGGCCTCCAGCCCGGCGACCTGCTTGCTGACCGCACTCACGGTGATGCACAGGGCGCCGGCCGCGAGCGTGATGCTCTCGTAGCGCGCCACCGCATCGAAGGCCAGCAATTCCTGGATGGTGGGGCAGTCGCGTTTCATGGTTCGGAAGATGACATGTCGGTGAAAAACACTTTCCTTCTGCTCAATCGATGTGATCCAACATTCACGCATCCGCGTGCCCCGTCTTCCTAGAATTCCGGTGCTGACACGATCTTGTGCAGCCAACACTAGAGCATCCGGAAAGTATGACCGGGCTAGCGCAAGATTGGGAGACAAGCTTGATTCGTGGCGCCGCACTGGCTTACGGCCTCTACCTGCTGCTGCCGATCGCACTGCTGGTGATCGGCAGCGCGGGCGGCAGCTGGACCAACAGCCTGCTGCCCCAGGGCGTCACCGGCCAGTGGTACGTAGACCTGTGGCAGGACAGTTCCTTCCGCAAGGCCTTCTTCAACAGCCTGGTGGTTGCGCTCTCGGCCTGCGCCATCAACACCGTGCTCTCGCTGCCGTTGGCCTATGCGCTCTACCATGGCGCGCACCGCAGCGGCAGCTTCGCGGCCCGCATCGTCAGCGCCATGCCGGTGGCGGTGCCCGCCATCACGCTCGGCTTCGGCTACGTGATCGTGTTCAACACCGACTGGCTGCCCTGGCTGGGCTCGATGCCGCTGCTGATCGCAGCGCATGCGATCAACACGCTGCCCTACCTCACCAACACGCTGCTGGCCGACCTGCGCCATCTCGGCCTGGACCGACTGGAGCAGGCTGCGGCCACGCTGGGCGCCTCGGGCTGGCAGCAGTTCGCGGGCATCGTGCTGCCGAGCCTGCGCCAGAGCCTGCTCAGCGGGCTGGTGATGGTGGCGGCGATCTCGGTCGGCGAGTTCGGCCTGTCGAACCTGCTCACCAGCTTCCAGAACCGCACCTATCCGGTGGTGCTGCTGCAGGCCTTCTACGGCGCGACCGGTTTTGCCTGCGCATCGACCGTGATCCTGCTGCTGCTGGCCAGCGCCTCGGCCTTCCTGTCTTCCTCTCTCGTGAAAAAAAGCGCATGAGCCTGGTTCTCGATCACGTCCGCTACACCTACCCCGGCAGCACGCACGGGCTCGACGACGTCTCGCTCGATGTGCGCACCGGCGAGCTGGTCGCCGTCATCGGCCCGAGCGGCTCGGGCAAGTCCACGCTCCTCAAGCTGGTGTCGGGCCTGGAGACCGGCCACGCCGGCCGCATTGCCCTGGATGGCGAGGATCTGTCCGGCAAGCCGGTACACCGGCGGCATATCGGCATGGTGTTTCAAAGCTATGCGCTGTTTCCCCATCTGAACGTGCAGGACAACGTGGCCTACGGCCTCAAACTGCGCAAGGTGGCGACCGGCGCTCGCCGCAAGCGCGCGCAGGAACTGCTGGACCTTGTCGGCCTCGGCAGCTTCGCGCAACGCGCGGTCGCGCAGCTCTCGGGCGGGCAGCAGCAGCGGGTGGCACTGGCGCGTGCGCTCGCGATCGATCCGCGCGCGCTGCTGCTCGACGAGCCGCTCTCGGCACTCGATGCCGGCGTGCGCGGCCGCCTGCGCGACGAGATTCGCGCGATCCAGCAGCGCTTCAACGCCACCACGCTCCTGGTCACGCACGACCAGGAAGAGGCGTTGACCATGGCCGACCGCGTCGCCGTGCTGCAGGACGGCCGTCTGCTGCAGATCGCCACGCCGCGCGAGATCTACGAACAGCCGGCCAGCCGCGCGGTGGCCGAGTTCGTGGGCCTGTCCACCGTGCTGCCGGCCACCGTGGCAGCGCCCGACCGCATCGACCTCGGATTCGCCCTGCTGGCGGCGGCTACGCAGGGGCGCGCAACGGGCACCTCGGTGCATGTGCTGATCCGCCCCGAGCATGTCCAGCCCGACCCGGCACCCGACGCCCTCAATCGCCTGGCGGGCCGCACCAGCGCGCAGCGCTATCTCGGCGCACTCACGCGCTACGACTTCGAGGTGTCCGGCGCCGGCAAGCCCTTTCTTGCCGAATCGCGCGCGGCCGCTTCCCAGGCCATCGCCGTCGCGCCCGAGCACATCCGGCTGCTGGACGACTGAAGCCGCCGACATCCATCCCAACCCGTACCCAGGAGCACTTCATGCAACGCAGACACCTGATCCAGGCCGCCGGCTCGCTGCCCTTGGCAGCGCTCGCCGCGCGCACCGCCTTTGCTTTCGACGGACCCGAGCTCTACGCCGGCGAAAAGGCGCTCTATGCCGAAGCGCAGAAGGAGGGCCTGTGCGTCTCCTTCGACACCGGACCCGAATGGGCCAACTGGAAATCGCTGTTCCGCGATTTCAAGAAGCGCTACCCCGACATCGAGCTGACCTACAACGACATCGGCTCCGCAGCGACCGTGGTGGCGCTCGAGAAGACCCGGCGCCGCCCGCAAGCCGACACCGCGTACTACTTTGCCGCCTCGGCCGTCGATGCCGCAAAGAAGGACGTGGTCGCGCCCTTCAAGCCCGTTTCCTTCGACAAGCTGCCGGCCGTGTTCAAGGAGCCCGAGGGGCGCTGGTTCACCATCCACACGCTCAACATCGCCTTCCTGATCAACAAGAAGCTGGTGAAGAACATCCCCGCGAGCTGGGCCGACCTGCTCAAGCCCGAGTACAAGAACACGGTGGTCTACCTCGACCCGCGCTCCACCGGCATCGGCCAGGTGCTGACTTTCGCCGCGGCCTACGCGAACGGCGGCGGCGTGGACAACGTGCAGCCCGGCACCGACTACCTCGGCAAGCTGCATTCGGCCGGCAACGTGCTTCGCGTGGAAGGCACCACGCCCTATGCCAAGTTCCTCAAGGGCGAGATTCCGATCTGGATCAGCTACGAGAACGACGGCCTGAAGGCCAAATACGTCGACGGCATGGGCGACGCGGCCGAAGTGGTGATCCCGAAGGAAGCGAGCGTGGCGGCGCCCTACGCGATCAGCTTGGTGAAGAACGGACCGAACCCGAACGCCGGCAAGCTGTGGCTCAACTTCATCATGAGCGAAGCCGGCCAGTCGCTCTTCGCGCAGGGCTTCGTGCGACCTGCGGTGCCCGGCACGCCGCTCGCGCCGGATGTCGCGGCCAGGATGCCGGCTGCGCCGCAGGTCCGTCCGCTCGATGTGGTCAAGGCCTCGGAGCGCAAGGCCGAGGTGGACCGCCTCTGGGCCCAGGCCACGGTGGGCAAGTAGGCGATGATGCGGCGCTTCGGTGCCTGGCCCGCCTGGGCCTTCATGGCGCTGTTCTTTCTGGCGCCGCTGGTGGCGCTGCTGCCCGAGGCCTTCGCCGAAGGCGGCGGCGCCTTCGCACGCCTCTTTGCCAACCCGCTTTTCTACGGCGCGCTGCGCAACACGCTCGCGCTCGGCCTGGTGGCCGGTGCGCTGTCGGCCCTGGTCGGCACCTGCATCGCGATCGAACTGGCGCGGCAGCCCGAGCCTCGCCGGCAATGGATGATGACGCTGCTGGGATTGCCGCTGGCCTTCTCCGGACTGGTGATCGCCTACGGCTTCATTCTGGCGTTCGGGCGCGCGGGCTTCGTCACGCAGTTGCTCGCCGGACTGGGCGCCGATCCGGCCGAGGTCGGAAGCTGGATCTACAGCGTGTCGGGGCTGGGCTTTGCCTATGCGTACTACCTGATTCCGCGCGTGGCGCTCTCGCTCTATCCGGTGTTCGCCAACCTCGACACGCGGCCGCTGCTGGCGGCGCGCACGCTGGGCGCCTCGCGCGCGCGGGCGTTCCGGGATACCGTGGTGCCCGAGGTCGCGCCTTCGGTGCTCTCCAATGCCTGCCTGGTGGCGGCGCTGGCGATGGGCACCTACGGTACCGCGCTGGCGCTGGTGGGAACGCAATTGAACATTCTTCCGCTGATGCTGCTGGCCCAGGTCAGCGACGGCGGGTCGGACTTCTCGATGGCAGCAGCCTTGTCGCTGGTGCTGATGGTGGTGTGTGTGATCGTGATGGGAGCAGGTGATGTCGTTACGCGCAGACGCGAACGCGGTGCTGTCGGTGCCGGTCATTGAGGCGCTCGAGCGCCTGGCGCAAAGGCAGCGGGGACCGGCGCGCCACCGGCAGCCGGTGGCCATGATCGGGCCCGGCGATGGCGGCCTGCGCGAATGCGATGCCGCCTACGCGGTGGCCTGGCATCTTGCGCGCGCGGGCATGGCCGTGATCTGCGGCGGGCGCGGCGGCGTGATGGCTGCCGCCTCGCGCGGCGCCGTCGAGGCGGGCGGCATCGCGCTCGGCATCCTGCCTGAAGAGGACGACCGCGCCGCCAACGAATGGCTCAGCGTGGCCGTGCCGACCGGCATGGGCGAGATACGCAACGCCATCATCGCGCGCAGCGGCGTGTGCCTGGTGGCGATCGGCGGCGGCATGGGAACGCTGTCGGAAATGGCGCTCGGCCTCAAATGGGGCAAGGCGGTGTTCGTGATGTACGGCGACGTCCCGCTGCCCGGCGCTGTGCCCGCCGAGAACGTGGACGAGCTGCTGGGCAGGGTCGCGGCCTGCCTGCTTGCCTGAGGATCCGAAACGGCGGAGTGCCGCTTACTTCGCCGTCGGCATCACGAACTCGGCGCCCTTGGGCGTGCTCTCGGGCCAGCGCTGCATGATCGACTTCTGCTTGGTGTAGAAGCGCACGCCTTCCTCGCCATAGGCGTGCATGTCGCCGAACAGGCTCTTCTTCCAGCCGCCGAAGCCGTGCCAGGCCATCGGCACCGGGATCGGCACGTTGATGCCCACCATGCCGACCTGGACGCGGCGCGAGAACTCGCGCGCCACGTTGCCGTCGCGCGTAAAGCAGGCGACGCCGTTGCCGAACTCGTGGGCATTGATCAGGTCCACGGCCTCCTTCAGGTCGTGCACCCGCACGCAGGAAAGCACCGGGCCGAAGATCTCTTCCTTGTAGATGCGCATCTCGGGCGTGACGTGGTCGAACAACGTGCCGCCCATCCAGAAGCCGTTGGCGCAACCCTCGCCTGCCTGCGCGGCATCGAAGCGGCGGCCGTCGACCACCAGCTTCGCGCCTTCCTTCTCGCCCTGCGCGATGTAGCCGGTGATGCGCTCATGCGCCGCGCGCGTGACGATCGGGCCCATCTCGGCCGCGAGGTTCTCGCCGTCGAGCACCTTGAGCGTCCTCGCGCGTTCGATCAGCTTCGGCATGATCTTGTCCGCCGCGTCGCCCACCAGCACCGCGACGCTGATCGCCATGCAGCGCTCGCCGGCCGAGCCGTAGCCCGCGCCGATCAACGCGTCCACCGTCTGGTCGATGTCGGCGTCGGGCATCACCACCATGTGGTTCTTGGCGCCGCCCAGTGCCTGCACGCGCTTGCCGTGGCGCGCGCCGGTCTCGTAGATGTAGTTCGCGATCGGCGTCGAGCCGACGAAGCTGATCGCCTTGACATCGGGATGCTCGATCAGCGCGTCGACCGCCTCCTTGTCGCCCTGAACGACGTTGAACACGCCGTCGGGCAGGCCCGCTTCCTTGAGCAGCTCGGCCATGCGCAGCGAGGCGCTGGGGTCGGTCGGGCTGGGCTTGAGCACGAAGGTGTTGCCGGCGGCGATCGCGACCGGGAACATCCACATCGGCACCATCACCGGGAAGTTGAAGGGCGTGATGCCGGCCACCACGCCGAGCGGCTGGCGCAGCGTCCAGTTGTCGATGCCGGTGGAGACCTGGTCGGTGTAGTCGCCCTTGAGCAATTGCGGGATGCCGCAGGCGAACTCGACGATGTCGATGCCGCGCGTGACTTCGCCCTGCGCGTCGGTGAAGACCTTGCCGTGCTCGGCCGTGATCAGATGGGCGAGCTCGTCGCGATGGCGGTTGAGCAGCTCGAGGAACTTGAACATCACACGCGCGCGGCGGATCGGCGGCGTGTCGGCCCAGGCGGGAAAGGCGGCCTGCGCGGCGGCCACCGCCGCATCGACGTCGGCGCGGTTGGCCAGCGCGACATTGCCCGTCACGGCACCGGTGGCGGGATTGAAGACGTCCTGGGTACGCGACGAAGCTCCGCCGGCACGGCGGCCCGCGATGTAGTGCGCGATCGGGGTGGGAACGGAGATCTTGGTGGTCATGGCCGGGCCGGTAGTGGAGGGAAAGGCGGCCAGTCTAGAAAGCCGCGCCGCTGTTGCCTAGGCGCTGGCGCTGAATTGATTGTTTGCCATAGTGAACAATAGAGCCATGGATGACAAAAAAGTCGAACTGCTCTGGACCCATCTGCACTGGCTGATCGTCCTGGAGCAGCAAGGCAGCTACACGGCGGCGGCGGCCAGGTTGGGCGTCAGCAAGGCGGCCATGAGCCAGCGCATCGCCGAGCTGGAGCGCGCTGCCGGCGTGCCGCTGGTGCGCCGCACCACGCGCAGCGTGCGCCTCACCGAGGCCGGCCAGCGCCTGGTCGACGACATGCGCGCGCCTTTCGAGCGGATCGCGCACAGCTTCGCCAGCGTACGCGACCTGGCCAGCGCGCCGCGCGGCCTGCTGCGGGTGACGGCGCCGGTGGCGTTCGCGCGCCAGCAGCTGGTGCCGCGCCTTGCAGACTTCCTGCGTGCCTACCCGGAAGTGCGCCTGGAGCTGGACATGTCGGATCGCCTGCGCTCGCTCGCGATGGAAGGCTTCGATCTCGCCGTGCGGCACACCGCCGCGCCGCCGGAGACGCACGTGGCGTGGATGCTGGCGCCCACCCGCTCGGTGCTGGTCGCGAGTCGCGCCTACCTGCGCCGCCGCGGCGTACCGAACCTGCCGCAGGACCTGGCGAAGCACGACTGCCTGCACTACCCGCGGACGCAGGACACGCCCGCCTGGAGCTTCGTGCGCGACGCCGATGGCGAACAGGCGACGGTGCCGGTCAGCGGCCCGTTCGCCGCCAACAACAGCGAGGCGTTGCGCGATGGGGCGGCGACAGGTCTAGGCATCGCGCTGCTGCCGGACTTCAGCGCGCAATCCGGCCTGCAGGCGGGCAGGCTGGTAGAGGTGTTGCCGCAGTGGCGGCCGGTGGGGGCCTTCGGCGAGCGCCTGTATGCGATCCGCCCCTACTCCGCCCATGTGCCGCGCGCGGTGGAGGCCTTCGTCTCCTATCTGCGAGAGGCCTTCGCGGCGGGCTTCGCGGCCTGACGCGGCCGCGCTTCGCTAGCGAATCAGCGCCAGCACTTCATCGAAGCGCGGATGCTCGGCCGTTCGCAGCCACTCGAAGCCGACCATCTCCGTGGTGACGAGTTCCGCGCCGGCGCCGGCCAGGCGGTCGAAGGCCGCATCGCGATTGCGCTCCGTGCGCGAACTGCAGGCATCGGTCACCACCCAGACTTCGAACTCGTCCTCGAGCAGATCGAGGGCGGTCTGCAGCAGGCACACGTGGGCTTCGCAGCCCGCGATCACGATGGTGTTGCGCTCTTCGGCGGCCGCCGCCTTCTGCAAGTGCTTGGGCAGACTGCGTGCATTGCCCTGGGGGGCCTTGGCAGGCGCGCGCAGCCATTCGCCCAGCCCCTCTTCCGCCGCGCTGAAATGCATCTTGGCCAGCGTGCGCTGGCACAGGGCGCGGATGTCGGCCAGGTTCTCGCCGAGCTTCGAGGGGTTTTCTTCGGTGCCCCAGACCGGCACCTCGAGCAGGCGGGCTATCCGGCCGAGCCGCACCGCGTTCTCGACCACGGCCTCCGCTTCGAAGATCGCCGGCATCAGGCGCGCCTGGTAGTCGACCAGGACCAGTTGGGATTGCGATGCATCGAGCAGCATGAGGCGGAGTCTTTCACGAAAAAGCGAGGGGGCTAGACCGTACCACCGAACAGATCGGCCCGATCGGGCCGCTCAGTTCGGCCGCAAGCGCAGCAGCTTGCCGTCGGACTCGTCCGTCAGCACATAGAGCAGCCCGTCGGGCCCCTGCTTCACATCGCGGATGCGCGCCCTGCCGTCTTCCAGCAGCTTGTGCTCGGCGACGACCTTGCCGTCCTTGAGCTCGATGCGATCCAGGTAGCCGAACTTGAGCGATCCCACGAAGAGATTCCCCTTCCAGCCCGTGCCGTAGCGATCGCTGGTCAGGAAGGCCATGCCCGAGGGCGCGATCGAAGGCACCCAGTGGTGCAGCGGCTGCTCCAGCCCGTCCTTGCGCGTGATGCCGTCGCCGATCCTGCCGCCGCCGTAGTTCTCGCCATAGGTGATCACCGGCCAGCCGTGGTTGCGGCCGGCCTCGGGGATGTTGATCTCGTCGCCGCCCTGCGGACCGTGCTCGTGCATCCAGAGCTTTCCGTCGGGCGCCAGCGCGGCGCCCTGGCCGTTGCGATGGCCATAGCTCCAGATCTCGGGCAGCGCACCGGCTCGACCGACGAAGGGGTTGTCCGCGGGCACGCTGCCGTCCTTGGCGATGCGCACGAGCTTGCCCAGGTGGTTGTCGAGCTTCTGCGCGTCTTCCTTGCGGCTGAAGCGATCGCCCAGCGTCAGGAACAGGCTGCCGTCCTTGGCCTCGACAATGCGGCAGCCGAAATGGTGGCGGCTGGCGACCTTGGGGCGCTGGCTGAAGATCACCTTCAGGCCTTCGAGACGGCTGCCGTCGGCCGACAGCTGCGCACGCGCCAGGGCCGTACTGTTGGCCGAGCCACCCGCCTCGGGTTCGGAGAAGCAGAAATAGAAGGTCCTGTTCCTGGCGAAGGCCGAGTCCACCAGCACATCCAGCAGTCCACCCTGGCCGCCGGTGGCGATGGCGGGCAGCCCGGCCACGGGCGCACCCAGCTTGCCGTCGGCACCGACGACGCGAATGCGGCCGGACTTCTCGGTCACCAGGAAGCGGCCGTCGGGAAGAAAGCCCACGCCCCAGGGATTTTCGAGACCCGAAGCGACCACCTCCGGCCGCGGCGCCGCCATCGCGACACCCACTGCGGCGATCGCTAGACCCGAGAGCAACGCAATCCGAAACCGAACCATCTTGAATACTTTCGATGAATTCATGAGAGATCCTTCGAAATGAGTGAAAGCGCACCAGGCGAAAAAGTATCACTAAAAACTTTCGCTTTACATCACGGAACAACTTATGGCTGATAACGGAGAGCTTTACATTTCATAAAATCAGCGAATGTAAAAAACGTAGCCAGGACAATGGGTTGCATGCAGAATCCCGAATCCGCATGAAATTGACATCGCTATTTGTCATCCATATCCTACGCGCCATGCGATTTCTCCTACCCGCCTGCCTCTTGATTGCATTTGCCGCCCATGCCGCACCGCAACAAGACCGTACCGAAGAACTGGATTCCCTGCTTGCCGACAAGGGGCTGATCAATCAGCTTCAGCAGGTTCGCCAAACCGTCGTCGATCGCACCTCCGATCTGGTCGTTACCGCCATCGGTTTTCTGGGCGTCCCCTACCGCCGCGGCGGCAACACGGTGGAAACCGGCTTCGACTGCAGCGGCTTCGTGCGCGCGATGTACAACCAGACGGTCGGCCACCTGCTCCCGCGCCGCGCCGAAGAACAGGCCGCCGCCACCCAGAAAATCGATCGCAGCGAACTCAAGCCCGGCGACCTCGTGTTCTTCAACACCATGCGCCGCGCGTTCAGCCATGTCGGCATCTACGTCGGTGAAGGCAAGTTCATTCACTCTCCCAAGCCCGGCGCGCAGGTCCGCGTCGAGGACATGAGTGGAAGCTACTGGCAGCGCCGCTTCAGCGGTGCCCGTCGCGTGCAGGCGGCGCAGGGCGAGATCAACGCCAATACGGGCGACTGAGTCGGAGAGTTCACCAAAAAAAACCCGCCGTCGGCGGGTTCTTTTTTTGGCGGATGCCTTCAGCGTTTGACCGGCGGCAAATCCGTGCAGTGGCCGTGCACGGCCTCCGCTGCCAAGCCGATGCTCTCGCCGAGCGTCGGATGCGGGTGGATCGTCTTGCCGATGTCGATCGCGTCAGCGCCCATCTCGATCGCCAGCGCGATCTCTCCGATCATGTCGCCGGCATGCGTGCCGACGATGCCGCCGCCGACGATGCGATGCGATTCGGCATCGAACAGCAGCTTGGTGAAGCCCTCATCGCGGCCGTTGGCGATCGCGCGACCCGAAGCCGTCCACGGGAACAGGCCCTTCTCGATCTTCACGCCTTCGGCCTTGGCCTGGTCTTCGGTAAGCCCCACCCAGGCGATCTCGGGGTCGGTGTAGGCCACGCTGGGGATCACGCGGGCGTTGAAGGCCGCGCTCGCGAGTTCCTTGTCGCCCTTCTGCTCGCCGGCGATCACCTCGGCCGCCACGTGCGCCTCGTGCACCGCCTTGTGCTCCAGCATCGGCTGGCCGACGATGTCGCCGACGGCGAAGATATGCGGCACGTTGGTGCGCATCTGGATGTCGACCGGAATGAAGCCGCGGTCGCTGACGTTCACGCCGGCCTTCTCGGCACCGATCTTCTTGCCGTTGGGGCTGCGGCCCACGGCCTGCAGCACCAGGTCGTAGAGCTGCGGCTCCTTGGGTGCCTGCTCGCCTTCGAAGCTGACGCGGATGCCGTCCTTGGTGGCCTCGGCGCCGACCGTCTTGGTCTTCAGCATGATGTTGTCGAAGCGCGGCGCGTTGAGTTTCTGCCAGACCTTGACCAGGTCGCGGTCGGCGCCCTGCATCAGGCCGTCGAGCATCTCGACCACGTCGAGCCGCGCGCCCAGCGTGGAGTAGACCGAGCCCATCTCGAGGCCGATGATGCCGCCGCCCAGGATCAGCATGCGCTTGGGATCGACGCCGAGCTCCAGCGCGCCGGTCGAATCCACCACCCGCGGGTCCTTGGGCATGAAGGGCAGATGCACGGCCTGCGAACCGGCGGCGATGACGCAGTGGCGGAACTTGACCGTCTGTGCCTTGTCGGTGGTGGCCTTGCCGTCGCCCGTGGTTTCCTGCACCTTGACGTGGTACGGATCGACGAACTCGCCGATGCCGCGCACCGTCGTCACCTTGCGCATCTTGGCCATCGCGGAGAGGCCGCCGGTGAGCTTGCCCACCACCTTGTTCTTGCGGCCGAGCAGCTTGGCGCGGTCGACCTTGGGTTCGCCGTAGCTGATGCCGAGGTCGGCGAAATGCTTGACCTCGTCGATCACCGCGGCCACGTGCAGCAAGGCCTTCGAAGGAATGCAGCCGACGTTGAGGCAGACGCCGCCCAGCGTCGCGTAGCGCTCGACCAGCACCACCTTGAGGCCGAGGTCGGCCGCGCGGAAGGCAGCGGAATAGCCGCCGGGGCCGGCGCCCAGCACCAACAGATCGCATTCGAGATCGACCGAGCCGGTGTAGCTCGACGCCACGGCGGGAGCTTGTGTGGGCGCTGGGGCCTGCTTCGGTGCCGCTGCGGCGGGTGCCGGGGCCGGCGCTGCCGGCGCGGGTGCCGGCGCAGCGGCGCCTTCCGCCACATCCAGCGTCAGCACCACCGAGCCTTCGCTCACCTTGTCGCCCACCTTCACGGCCAGCGCCTTGACGACACCGGCATGCGACGACGGGATCTCCATCGAAGCCTTGTCCGACTCCACCGTGATCAGCGACTGCTCGGCCTTCACCGTGTCGCCCACTTTCACTAGCACCTCGATCACCGCGACTTCGTCGAAATCGCCGATGTCCGGCACCTTGATTTGCTGTTCGCTCATTTGGACACCTTCAGTTTGAGTGTGAGAACGTCGATGGGGCCCGCCGAATTGCGATCGAATTCGCAGGCCGCGGCGACGCCGGCTTCCGCGATCTCGCGCGCCGAGCGCACCTTGTCGTAGGCCGCATGCATGGCGCCGAGCGCAAAGCTGCGTCCCGAGCCGATGCTCCAGAACTGCTTGAACTCGAAGACCTCGCGGTAGCTGTAGATCCCGTAGATGCCGCTCGGGTTGGCGAGCAGCATCGTGAACTGGCTCGATTCGTAGGGATCGTGCTCGTCTTCCTTGGTCTGCAGGAAGAAGGACTCCTTCAACACCGGATGCAGCAGCGTGAAGGTGCGAAAGATCTGGTCCTTGCTGCCGAAGCGCAGCGCATCCGCCGGCTGGGCTGCCAGCGCCTGCTGCAGCACCAGGAAGTGCGCGGCCGCGCCGGCGACGGCGAAGACGCTCTCGCCCTCCGCATCGGCGACCCGGAAGAGCTTCTGGTTCGCCTCGGCGTTGAACGACAGCCGCGTGTCCCCGAAGGTCACGAGCGCATCGGCCGCCATCACCACTTGACCGCCTTTACGGACGGCCACCACCGTGGTCATAGGAGAACGCGGCGGAAGTCGGCGAGGACCTGGCCCAGGTAAGCGTTGAACCGGGCGGCCGAAGCGCCATCGATGACGCGATGGTCGTACGACAGCGACAGCGGCAGGAGCAGGCGCGGCTGGAAGGCCTTGCCGTCCCACACCGGCTTCGTCGCGCTCTTGGACAGGCCGAGGATCGCGACTTCGGGCGCGTTGATGATGGGCGTGAAGTGCGTGCCGCCGATGCCGCCGAGCGAGCTGATCGAGAAGCAGCCGCCCTGCATGTCGGCCGAGCCGAGCTTGCCGTCGCGCGCCTTCTTGGCGAGCTCGCCCATTTCCTGGCTGATCTGCAGAACGCCCTTCTTGTCGGCATCCTTGAGCACCGGCACCACGAGCCCGTTGGGCGTGTCGGCCGCGAAGCCGATGTGGAAGTACTGCTTGTAGACGAGCTGGTCGCCGTCCAGGCTGGTGTTGAACTCGGGGTACTTCTTCAGCGCCGAGACCACCGCCTTGATCACGAAAGCCAGCATCGTCACCTTGACGCCGGACTTCTCGTTTTCCTTGTTGGTCGAAACGCGGAAAGCTTCGAGCTCGGTGATATCGGCTTCGTCGTTGTTGGTGACGTGCGGGATCATCACCCAGTTGCGGTGCAGGTTGGCACCGCTGATCTTCTTGATGCGCGACAGGTCCTTGCGCTCGACAGTGCCGAACTTGGTGAAGTCGACCTTGGGCCAGGGCAGCAGGCCGAGCGCTTCGCCGCCGCCCGCGGGCGCCTTGGCCGCCGAAGCCTTGGTGCTGGCCGCGCCGCTCATCACCGCGCGGGTGAAGTTCTGGACATCTTCCTGCGTGACGCGGCCCTTGGGCCCGCTGCCCTTGACTTCCTCGAGCGGCACGCCGAGTTCGCGTGCGAACTTGCGTACCGAGGGCGATGCATGCGGCAGCTTGCCGCTGGGGGCGACCGTCGGATCGTGCGCGGGCGGCGCGGCAGCCGGGGCAGCGGATACCGCCGGAGCGGCTGCCGGCGCAGGCGCCGATGCGCTCGCCGGCGCAGGCGCCGCGGCCGCCTGCGCCGGAGCGGCGGCAGCGCCGCCGCCCGAACCTTCGACCACCGCGATCAGGTCCCCGATGTTGACCGTGTCACCGACCTTGACCTTGAGTTCCTTCAGCACGCCGGCCGCGGACGACGGAATCTCCATCGAGGCCTTGTCCGACTCGACCGTGATCAGCGACTGCTCTTCCTTGATGGTGTCGCCCGGCTTCACCAGCACCTCGATCACCGCGACATCCTTGAAGTCGCCGATGTCCGGCACCTTGACCTCGACCGGGCCTGTGGCCGCGGCAGCGGCCGGAGCAGCCGCAGCCGGCGCTGGTGCAGCTGCTGCCGGCGCCGGTGCCGCGGCCGGCGGCGCGGATGCAGCAGGTGCCGCAGCTGCGCCCTCGCCTTCGAGCACCAGCACGACCGAGCCTTCCTTGACCTTGCTGCCGACCTGGACCTTGAGTTCCTTCACGACGCCGGCCTGGCTCGACGGAATTTCCATCGAGGCCTTGTCCGACTCCACCGTGATGAGCGATTGCTCGGCCTTCACCGAATCGCCCACCTTTACCAGCACTTCGATCACTGCGACTTCATCGAAATCGCCGATGTCCGGCACCTTGACTTCCACTGTTGCCATAAAAGTGTCTCCCGCCCTAGAGGCGCAGTTGATTGTTGGTTTTTGTTTACGCGTAGAGCGGGTTGATCTTTTCAGCGTTGATGCCGTACTTCTTGATCGCCTCTGCCACCTTGGCAGCCGGCACCGTGCCCTCGTCGGCCAGCGCCTTGAGCGCGGCCACCACGATGAAGTGGCGGTTGACCTCGAAGTGCTCGCGCAGCTTGTTGCGGAAGTCGCTGCGGCCGAAGCCGTCGGTGCCCAGGACTCGGTAGGTGCGGCCCTTCGGAATGAAGGGGCGGATCTGTTCGGCGTAGGCCTTCATGTAGTCGGTCGACGCCACGACCGGACCGGTGCTCGCCGAAAGCTGCTCGGCAACGAAGGGCAGGCGCGGCTCGTCGGTCGGGTGCAGCAGGTTCCAGCGATCGGCTTCCTGGCCGTCGCGGGTGAGCTCGTTGAAGCTCGGGCAGCTCCACACGGAGGCGCTCACGCCCCAGTCCTTCTCGAGGAGTTCCTGCGCCGCGATGCTCTCGCGCAGGATCGTGCCGCTGCCCAGCAGCTGCACCGTCGGCGCCTCCTTGCCCTTCGCGGCCTTGACCACCGGGGCCTGCTTGCAGAGGTACATGCCCTTGATGATCTGCTCCTCGGTGCCGGGTTGCAGGCCGGGCATCGGGTAGTTCTCGTTCAAGAGCGTCAAGTAGTAGTAGACGTTGTCCTGCTTCTCCACCATGCGCTTCAGGCCGTGGTGCAGGATCACGCCGACCTCGTGCGCGAAGGTCGGGTCGTAGCTCACGCAGTTCGGGATGGTGTTCGCGAGGATGTGGCTGTGGCCGTCTTCGTGCTGCAAGCCTTCGCCGTTGAGCGTGGTGCGCCCCGAGGTGCCGCCCAGCAGGAAGCCGCGCGCCTGCATGTCGCCCGCTGCCCAGGCCAGGTCGCCGATGCGCTGGAAGCCGAACATCGAGTAGTACACGTAGAACGGCACCATGATGCGGTTGTTGGTGCTGTACGAAGTGGCCGCGGCGATCCAGCTCGACATGCCGCCGGCCTCGTTGATGCCTTCCTGCAGGATCTGGCCGCTCTTGTCTTCCTTGTAGTACATGACCTGGTCCTTGTCGACCGGGGTGTACTGCTGGCCATCGGGGTTGTAGATGCCGATCTGGCGGAACAACCCTTCCATGCCGAAGGTGCGCGCTTCGTCAACCAGGATCGGCACCACGCGCGGACCCAGCGCCTTGTCGCGCAGCAGTTGCGTGAGGAAGCGCACGTAGGCTTGCGTGGTCGAGATCTCACGGCCCTCCGCCGTGGGCTCCATCACGGCCTTGAAGGTGTCGAGCGCCGGCACGGTGAAGCTCTCGTCGGCCTTGGTGCGGCGATGCGGCAGGTAGCCGCCGAGGGCCTTGCGGCGCTCGTGCAGGTACTTCATCTCGGGCGTGTCGTCGGCCGGCTTGTAGAACGGCAGCTCGGCGATCTGGCTGTCGGGAATCGGGATGTTGAAGCGGTCGCGGAAGGCCCTGATGTCCTCGTCGCCGAGCTTCTTGGTCTGGTGGACCGTGTTCTTGCCCTCGCCGATCTTGCCCATGCCGAAGCCCTTGACGGTCTTGACCAGCAGCACCGTGGGTTGGCCCGTGTGCTTGACGGCCGCATCGAAGGCCGCGTACACCTTCTGCGAATCGTGGCCGCCGCGGCGCAGGTTCCAGATGTCGTCGTCGCTCATCTTGGCGACCATCTCGAGCGTGCGCGGATCCTTGCCGAAGAAGTGCTTGCGCACGTAGGCGCCGTCATTGGCCTTGAACGACTGATAGTCGCCGTCGTTCGTCTCCATCATGATCTTGCGCAGCGCACCGTCCTTGTCGCGTGCCAAGAGCGGATCCCAACTGCTGCCCCAGATCAGCTTGATCACGTTCCAGCCCGAGCCGCGGAATTCGCCTTCGAGTTCCTGGATGATCTTGCCGTTGCCGCGCACCGGGCCGTCCAGACGCTGCAGGTTGCAGTTGATGACGAAGATCAGGTTGTCGAGCTTCTCGCGCGCGGCCAGGCCGATGGCGCCCAGCGATTCGACCTCGTCCATTTCACCGTCGCCGCAGAACACCCACACCTTGCGGTGCTCGGTGTTGGCGATGCCGCGGGCATGCAGGTACTTGAGGAAGCGCGCCTGGTAGATCGCCATCAGCGGGCCCAGGCCCATCGAGACGGTGGGGAACTGCCAGAACTCGGGCATCAGCTTCGGGTGCGGATAGCTCGACAGGCCCTTGCCGTCGACTTCCTGGCGGAAGTTGAGCAGTTGCTCCTCGGTCAGGCGGCCTTCGAGGTAGGCGCGTGCATAGATGCCGGGCGAAACGTGTCCCTGGATGTAGAGGCAGTCGCCGCCGTGGTTTTCGCTCTCGGCGTGCCAGAAGTGGTTGAAGCCGGCGCCGAACATGTTGGCCAGCGAGGCGAAGGAGCCGATGTGCCCCCCCAGATCGCCGCCTTCGGCGGGATGGTGGCGGTTGGCCTTCACGACCATCGCCATCGCGTTCCAGCGCATGTAGGCGCGCAGCCGCTCTTCGATCTCAAGATTGCCGGGGCAGCGTTCTTCCTGGTCGGTCTCGATCGTATTCACGTAGGCGGTGTTGGCCGAGAACGGTTTGTCGATGCTGTTCTGGCGTGCATGTTCGAGCAGTTGCTCGAGAAGGAAGTGCGCACGCTCGGGGCCTTCGCTTTCGATGACGGCCGACAGGGCGTCCATCCATTCGCGGGTTTCCTGTGCGTCCGGGTCGTTCGCGGCCGAGCCGTACAGGTTCTCGGGATTTGCCGACATGCTTGTCTCCTTTTGAGGGGGGTTGTGGCTGTAATTTAGTGCCGTATCCGGCAGCGCGCGGGAGTTTCGCACAGAAATATCCAAATTTCAAATAGTGCGTGATGATTTCTTATTATGAAATACATGAATGCTGTCAGAGGCGAAGGTGGCCTCGTTCGAAGTCATGTCACTGCACGCAACCACGGCCCGCAGCGGGCCCTTCCCCTAAACTCGCGCGATGCCCTTTTCCTCTCCGATCGCGGTCGCGCGCAGCGCTGTCAACGCGTCGCCGCTGTCCTGGTGGCGGCGCTGGTGGCGCCGGCAGACGCCGGTGCTGCAGGATGCGGTCGCGATGCTGGCGCCGCTGGCGGCGGTGCTGCTTTTTCTTGCAGCCATCGTCGCGGCCTTCTGGTATCTGCGCGCAGAAGAGGTGGAGCGCGAGCAGGAGTCGGTCAAGCGCGACGTGGAGTACGCGCAGCAACGCGTGCGCCTGCGGCTTCTGGAGCGGCAGGAGCAGCTGATGCGCCTGGCGCGCGATGCCTCCAACCGCGAGATCGACGCCACCGAATTCGCGAGCCGCTCGGAATCGCTGGTGAGCCAGTTTCCCGAGCTTCAGGCGATCAGCTGGATCGACGACCGGCGCCGCTTCAAGGCGGGCTACGCGGCGCCCAGCGTCCATCCGGCACAACAGCATGCCGTGGGCGACGTGCTGCGGCCGGGCGACATCGAGAGCAATTACGCGCTGGCGCGCGAGCTGCGCCAGCCTGTGTTCTCGCAACCGGTGGCCGGCGGCGACCCGCCGTCGATGCTTCAGCTGCACATCCCCTTCTTCGACCAGGGCCTGTTCGCGGGCATGGTGCTGGGCGAGTTTTCGATCGATGGCCTGCTGCGCTACGGCATGCCCTCCGAGGTGTCGGCGCGCTACGCGGTGTCGCTGCTGGATGCCAAGGGCGGCCTGATCGCCGGCAACACGGTTGCCAGCCCGCGCGAGGCCGAGACCCGCCTCCTGCCTTGGTCCGAACAGACCAACGAATACGAAGTCCCGGTCTCGCCGGTGGGCAACGCACTGGTGCTGCGCGCGCAGGCCTACCGCACCTCGCAGGGCGTGGTCGGCAACGGCCTCTTCTGGCTGGTGGGCGCGCTCAGCGTGCTCACAAGCTGGATGCTGATCGGCACCTGGCGCCACACGCGGCGCCGGCTTCAGGCCCAGCAGGCGCTGGTGGCCGAAACCAACTTCCGGCGCGCGATGGAGAACTCCATGCTCACCGGCATGCGCGTGCTCGATCTCGAGGGCCGCATCACCTACGTCAACGCGGCCTTCTGCCAGATGACAGGCTGGGACGAGAGCGAGCTCGTGGGCCAGACGCCGCCCTTCCCCTACTGGCTGGAATCCGATCGCGAGATCATGAACGAGCGGCTCGAGGAAGAGTTGCATGGCCGTGCGCTCCCGGGCGGTTTCCAGGTGCGCGTCAAGCGCAAAAACGGCAGCGTGTTCAACGCCCGCCTCTACGTGTCGCCGCTGATCGATGCGCGCGGCCATCAGACCGGCTGGATGACCTCGATGACCGACATCACCGAGCCCACCCGCATCCGCGAGCAGCTCTCGGCCTCCTACGAGCGCTTCACCACGGTGCTCGAGGCGCTGGACGCCTCGGTGTCGGTGGCGCCGCTCGGCAGCGAGGAACTGCTGTTCGCCAACAAGTTGTACCGGCTCTGGTTCGGCTCCGACACCGTGGGGCACCTGGGCATGGTGGCGCAGGCCGGCGTACCGGCCTCGCACGCGCACGACGACGCACTCGACGACGTCGATCCTTTCGCCGGCCTGCCGATCGACCAGCTGACCACCGCGCAGCCTGCCAACAACGAGATCTTCGTGCCCGAGCTCGGCAAGTGGCTCGAGGTGCGTTCGCGCTACCTGACCTGGGTCGACGGCCGGCTCGCGCAACTGGTGATCGCCACCGACATCACGCCGCGGCGCGATGCCGAAGACCTGTCGGCCGCGCAGGCCGACCGCGCGCAGGCCGCCAGCCGGCTGATCACCATGGGCGAGATGGCGTCCAGCGTCGCGCACGAGCTCAACCAGCCGCTGACCGCGATTACCAACTACTGCAACGGCATGATGTCGCGCATCCGCGGACAGCAGATCGATTCCGAGGCCCTGCTCGCGGCGCTCGACAAGACCTCCAAGCAGGCGCAGCGCGCGGGCCAGATCATCCAGCGCATCCGCTCCTTCGTGAAACGCAGCGAGCCGAACCGCACGCCGGCCGAGGTCTCGACCATGGTGAGCGAAGCGGTCGAGCTCGCCGGCATCGAGCTCCGCCGCCGCAACGTGCGCCTCAACCACTACGTGGCCGCGCGCCTTCCGGTGGTGCGGGTCGATCCGATCCTGATCGAGCAGGTGATGGTCAACCTGCTGAAGAACGCGGCCGAGTCGATCGACCTGGCCGACCGGCCGCTCGCGCGTCGCAGCGTCGAGCTGCGCGTGCTGCCCAAGGTCATCGACGGCCAGAACGCGGTCGAGTTCTCGGTGCAGGACACCGGCATGGGCCTCGCGCCGGAAGTGATGGATCGGCTCTACGAAGCCTTCTTCTCGACCAAGCCCGAAGGCATGGGCATCGGGCTCAACCTCTGCCGCACCATCGTCGAGTCGCACCGCGGCCGGATGAAGGCAGAGAACATCTACAATGGCCCGGATGTCGTCGGATGCCGTTTCTCCTTCTGGATTCCGGTGTTGGACGCTATTGATTCCGTAGCAAGCAACGAGGCGAAGGTACCTGCATGAGTTTGATTCCCAAGAAGGGCACGGTCTATGTCGTCGATGACGACGAGGCAGTCCGCGATTCGTTGCAATGGCTGCTCGAAGGCAAGGACTACCGGGTTCGCTGCTTCGATTCGGCCGAATCCTTCTTGTCCCGCTACGACCCGCGCGAGGTCGCCTGCCTGATCGTCGACATCCGCATGGGCGGCATGTCGGGCATCGAACTTCAAGACCGCCTGATCGAGCGCCGCTCGCCGCTGCCGATCGTCGTCATCACCGGCCACGGCGACGTGCCGATGGCAGTCGACAGCATGAAGAAAGGCGCCATGGATTTCATCCAGAAGCCCTTCAACGACGATGCGCTCGTAGCGCTGGTCGAACGCATGCTCGAACACGCGCGCGGCGCCTTCGCGCAGCACCAGCAATCGGCCAGCCGCGACGCACTGCTTTCCAAGCTCACCGGCCGCGAGGCGCAGGTGCTCGAGCGCATCGTCGCTGGCCGGCTCAACAAGCAGATCGCCGACGACCTCGGCATCAGCATCAAGACGGTGGAAGCGCACCGCGCCAACATCATGGAAAAGCTCAACGCCAACACGGTGGCCGACCTGCTCAAGATCGCCTTGGGACAGGCGGCGCCCGGCAAGGCAGCCTAGCGGCTATCGTCCCGATAGCGATACCGATCTTCGACGCCTGCGCAAGCGGGCGTTTTTACTTGGAAAATCCAAAACCGATGACAGCTCAACTGATCGACGGCAACGCCCTCTCCCGAACGCTGCGCGCCGAAGTGGCGACGCGGGCCGCGGCGCTCAAGGCCCGCGGCGTCGCGCCCGGGCTGGCCGTGGTCCTGGTCGGGGAGAACCCCGCCAGCCAGGTCTACGTGCGCAACAAGGTCAAGGCCTGCGAAGACAACGGATTGCATTCGGTGCTCGAGAAGTACCCGGCCGAGCTGAGCGAGGCCGAGCTGCTGGCGAGGGTCGAGGCGCTCAACAAGGATCCGGCGATCCACGGCATCCTGGTGCAGCTGCCGCTGCCCGCGCACATCGACGCGCAGAAGGTCATCGAGGCCATCGCCCCCGCCAAGGACGTCGACGGCTTCCACGTCGCAAGCGCCGGTGCGCTCATGACGGGCATGCCCGGCTTCTGGCCTTGCACGCCCTACGGCTGCATGAAGATGTTCGAGTCCATCGGCTATGAACTGCGCGGCAAGCACGCCGTCGTCATCGGCCGCAGCAACATCGTCGGCAAGCCCATGGCGCTGATGCTGCTCGCGAAGAACGCGACCGTCACCATCTGCCACAGCGCGACGCAGGACCTCGGCGCCATCACGCGCCAAGCCGACGTGGTGGTCGCGGCCGTCGGCAAGCGCAATGTGCTCACGGCCGACATGGTCAAGCCCGGCGCCGTGGTGATCGATGTCGGGATGAACCGCAACGACGAAGGCAAGCTCTGCGGCGACGTGGATTTCGCCGGCGTGCGCGAGGTGGCCGGCTGGATCACGCCGGTGCCCGGCGGCGTCGGCCCGATGACCATCACGATGCTGCTCGTCAACACGATCGAGGCGGCCGAACGCGCCGCCGAGGCCACTTGAACTCGAGCCCCCTGCCCGCCATCTGAACAAGACCATGACCAATCCGCTCCTCGACTTCAACGACCTCCCGCTGTTCAACCGGATCAGGCCCGAGCATGTCGCGCCCGCCGTCGATGTGCTGCTCGCCGACGCCGAGGCCGCATTGCAGGCAGCGACCACGCCCGAATTCCCGGCCGACTGGACCGCGATCGCCAAGGTGCTCGACGTCGCCTCGGAGCGTTTCAGCCGCGCCTGGGGCGCCGTGGGCCATCTCAACGCGGTCGCCGACACGCCGGAGCTGCGCGCCGCCTACAACGAAGCGATGCCCCGCGTCACCGCCTTCTGGACCCGCCTCGGCTCCGACGAGCGGCTCTATGCCAAATACAAGGCGATCGATCCGGCGACCCTGAATCCCGAGCAGCGCCAGGCGCACCTCTACGCCGTGCGCAACTTCGTGCTCGGCGGCGCCGAATTGCAGGGCGAGGCGAAGAAGCGCTTTGCGGAAATCCAGGAACGCCAGGCCGAGCTGAGCCAGAAGTTCAGCGAGAACGCGCTCGACGCGACCGATGCGTTCGCGTACTACACCCAACTCGGCGAACTCGAGGGCCTGCCGGAAGACGTGGTCAGCGCGGCGCGCGCGGCGGCCGAAGCCGAGGGCAAGGAAGGCTACAAGCTCACGCTGAAGATGCCCTCCTACCTGCCGGTCATGCAGTTCGCCAGGAGCAGCGCCCTGCGCGAGAAGCTCTATCGCGCCTACGTCACGCGCGCCAGCGAATTCGGCGATCCCGCCTTCGACAACACCGAACTGATCCGCGAGATCCTCGCGCTGCGCCAGGAGGAAGCGAAGCTCCTGGGCTATCCCAACTTCGGCGAGCTTTCCATCGTGCCCAAGATGGCGGAATCGGCCGGACAGGTCATCAAGTTCCTGCGCGATCTCGCGGCCAAGGCCAAACCCTACGGCGAGCGCGACCTGGCCGACCTGCGCGTGTTCGCGGCGCAGCAACTCGGCATCGTCGACCCGCAACCCTGGGACTGGAGCTACATCGGCGAGAAGCTCAAGGAGGCGCGCTACGCCTTCAGCGAGCAGGAGGTCAAGCAGTACTTCACCGCGCCGAAGGTCATGGCCGGCCTGTTCAAGATCGTCGAGACGCTGTTCGAGGTGTCGATCCATCGCGACAGCGCGCCCGTGTGGCATCCGAGCGTCGAGGTCTACCGCATCGAACGCGCGGGGCAGAAGGTCGGCCAGTTCTATCTCGATCCGGCGGCCCGTGCCGCCAAGCGCGGCGGCGCCTGGATGGATGATGTGCGCGCCCGCTGGCTCAGGCCCGACACCGGCACGCTGCAGACGCCGGTCGCGCAACTGGTCTGCAACTTCGCCGAGGGCGTCGACGGCAAGCCGCCGCTGCTTACGCACGACGACGTGACGACGCTGTTCCACGAGTTCGGCCACGGGCTGCACCACATGCTCACGCAGGTCAACGAGCGCGACGTCTCGGGCATCAGCGGGGTCGAGTGGGACGCCGTCGAGCTGCCGAGCCAGTTCATGGAGAACTTCTGCTGGGAGTGGGATGTTCTGGCGCACATGACCTCGCACGTCGATACCGGCGAACCGCTGCCGCGCGCGCTGTTCGACAAGATGACGGCGGCCAAGAACTTCCAGAGCGGCCTGCAGACGCTGCGCCAGATCGAGTTCTCGCTGTTCGACATGCTGCTGCACACCGAATACGACGCCGCCGGCGCCCAGCCGGGCGACGTGATGGCGCTGCTCGGCAAGGTGCGCGACGAAGTCGCGGTGATGCCTTCGCCACCCTTCAGCCGCACGCCCAACACCTTCAGCCACATCTTCTCGGGCGGCTACGCGGCCGGCTACTACAGCTACAAGTGGGCCGAGGTGCTGAGCGCCGACGCCTACGCGGCCTTCGAGGAAACCGCCGGCGCCAATGGAGAGCCGAGCATCGAGACCGGCCGCAAATACCGCCAGGCCATCCTCGAGGCCGGCGGCAGCCGCAGCGCGATGGAGTCCTTCAAGGCCTTCCGGGGCCGCGAGCCGCAGCTCGATGCGCTGCTGCGACACCAGGGAATGACAGAGGCGCAGCCGGCCTGAGATGCGTGCTCAGGGGCGAAACGCCCCAGGCGACAGTAGGGGGTGCTCGTGGAGCCGCGGGTCCAACTGATATACGGGTTCGAGGCAAGGACAAACCGACCTCTTTGCCGGACGCCGCCGCTCAATTACAACAAGGTTTCATGCGTCGTGGGTCGCGCCAGGCGCGGTGGAGCAACTGATATGGCGCGGCGCCCGCGCGGCCTGAGATACTCCGCTCCATCGGATCACGAAAGTCATCGATGAAGCTCAACGCACATCTCTCAGGCCTCGCCCTGCTGTTCGCCGCCGGCGCCGCCCTGGCGCAGCCGGTCTACCGCCATGTCGACAAGAACGGCAAGGTCACCTTCTCGGACCAGCCGCCTGCCGCCAATGCGCAACCCGCGACGCCGCGCGGCGGCAGCGCGGCGGGTGCCAGCGCCGGCCTGCCCTACGAACTGCGGCAGGTTGCGCAGCGATACCCGGTCACGCTCTACACCAGCGACGAGTGCGGGCCCTGCGGCGCGGGCCGCTCGCTGCTGGTGACACGCGGAATCCCCTTCGACGAACGGACCATCAAGAGCAACGAGGACGTGGAGGCGCTGCAGCGCTTGAGCGGCCAGGCCTCGCTGCCGCTGCTGTCCATCGGCACGCAGCAGCTCAAGGGTTTTTCGGATGCCGAGTGGTCGCAGTATCTCGACGCGGCAGGCTATCCCAAGAGCGCCCAGTTGCCAGCGAGCTACCGCAACCCGCCGGCGCAGCCCCTTGTGGCTGCCCAGCCAGCGCCTGCGGCGCAGCCCCAGCGTGCTGCGCCTGCGCCATCTACCCCGCAGCCGCCTGCTGCGACCGGCCCGACACCGAGCAATCCGGCCGGCATCAAGTTCTGAATCAATAGCCCCCACGCTCCGTCGCTTCGCGTACTCGCTGCCCCCCGAGGGGGCCGCAGGCCGCCTTGGGGCGGCCCGGCGCCGGCCTGACCCTCGCTCAGTCGAAGCGAAGCGTCTGCACGCCGGACGGCATGCCCAGCAGACACACGTTGGCCCGTTGGTGGGCGAAAACCCCCACGGTGACCACGCCGGGCCATTGATTCACTTCGCTCTCGAAGCCCAGGGGGTCGGTGATCCGGAGGCCCGTCACGTCGATGATGTGCTGGCCGTTGTCGGTGACCAGCGCCACGCCGTCCTTCTCGCGCACCTGGGCCATGCCGCCGAGCCGCGCGAACTGCCGTATCACGCGCTGCGCCGCCATCGGGATCACCTCGACCGGCAGCGGGAATGCGCCGAGCGTGTTCACGCGCTTGGAAGAATCTGCAATGCAGACGAAGCGCCTGGACTGGGCGGCGACGATCTTTTCGCGCGTGAGCGCGGCGCCACCGCCCTTGATCATGTAGCCGCGGCCGTCGATCTCGTCGGCGCCGTCGATGTACACAGCCAGTTCCTCGACCTCGTTGCTGTCGAACACCGGGATGCCCAGCGCATGCAGGCGTTCGGTCGACGCCACTGAGCTGGACACCGCGCCGCGGATGTCGCCCTTGATCGTCGCCAGCGCGTCGATGAACTTGTTCACCGTCGAGCCGGTGCCGACGCCGACGATCTCTCCCTTCACCACGTGGGCGAGCGCGGCGCGGCCGACCTGCGCCTTGAGTTCGTCCTGGGTCAGGGCCGATGCGGGAGCGGGGGAAGTCATCGGAGAGAATCCTTGGGGCTACGAAGTCCAGAATTATCCGATGTCCCTGCTGCTCCCCTCCTCTCTTTACGGTCTTGCCCGACCTTTCCTCTTCGGCTTCGATCCCGAGCACGCCCATGAGCTGACGCTCGACGCGCTGGCGCGCACGCAGAACACGCCGCTGGCCTGCGTCTATGCGGCGCCCCGCATCGAGGACCGGCGCACGCTGGCCGGCCTCTCGTTCCCGAACCGGGTCGGGCTCGCTGCCGGACTCGACAAGAACGCCCGCTGCATCGATGCCTTTGCCGCCATGGGCTTCGGCTTCGTCGAAGTCGGCACGGTCACGCCGAAGGCGCAGCCGGGCAATCCGAAGCCGCGCATGTTCCGCCTGCCGCAGCGTGACGCGCTGATCAACCGGCTCGGCTTCAATAACGAAGGGCTCGAGGCCTTCCTGGCCAACGTGCAGCGCGCGCGCTTTCGCCGCAACGACTCCAAGCGGGCGATGCTGCTGGGGCTCAACATCGGCAAGAACGCCGCGACGCCGATCGAGCGTGCAGTCGACGACTACCTCGTCTGCCTCGACGGCGTCTACCCGCATGCCGACTACGTGACGATCAACATCTCCAGCCCCAACACCGCCAATCTGCGTTCGCTCCAGAGCGACGAGGCGCTCGATGCGCTGCTCGGGGCGGTGGCGGACAAGCGCGCTGCGCTCGCCGCACGGCATGGCAAGCGGGTTCCGCTGTTCGTGAAGATCGCACCGGATCTCGACGAGGCCCAGGTTCGGGTGATCGCGGCCACGCTGCGCCGCCACGGCATGGACGGCGTGGTCGCCACCAACACCACGCTGGCGCGTGACGCGGTGGCGGGCCTGCCGCATGCGAACGAAGCCGGCGGCCTCTCGGGTGCGCCGGTCAGGGAAGCGAGCAATCGCGTGATCCGCCAGCTGCGATCGGCACTGGGCAGTGATTTTCCGATCATCGGCGTCGGCGGCATCCTGAGCGCCGCCGATGCCGAGGCCAAGATCGCCGCCGGCGCCGATCTCGTGCAGATCTACACCGGGCTGATCTACCGGGGCCCGGCGCTGGTGCGCCAGGCAGCTCAGGCACTGCGCAAGCGCGGCGCCTGAGCGTCTTCCCGGATCAGCGCATCCGCCACAGCACCGGCACGACGATGGCCGCCCAGCGCAGCAGGCGGCGCGGACCGAGCACCGCCACGGCCGCCGCGGTCACGACGCCGGTCGCCACCGGATGCTCGCGCGCGATCCGCAGCGCTGCGGCGCCGGGGGACTCGTCGTCAGGCGGCACGTCGGCCTTCTTCGACGACGCGCCCTGCAGCGTCGCGATGCGCTCGCGCTGGCGCGCGATGCGCTCGAGCAGTTCTTCGCGGCTCTGGGGCCTGGGTTCACGCGGTGGCGCTTCGGCCTCGTCGCCGAGACCGAAGCGGTCTTGAACCCATTCCCAATCGCGCTCGAACTCGCGGCGTGCGGGGCCGAAGGCTTCCGAGGTCTTGCGCAAGGTGCTCATCAACGCCACGGCCGCAACCAGCCAGAGCGCGATCCATATCGCCGCCACTGCCCAGGCGGCCGCAACGCGGTTCGGCGTCTCCCAGAAATGCACGACCACCGCCACCGACAGCAAGGCGACGGCGACCGTCGTGAGCCCGATCACCGCGATCACCAGGACCAGCATCAGCTGCAGGCGCTGCTTTTCTTCTTCCCATGCCAGCTGCAGCAGCTGGACACGGTCTTCGGCTGCCAGGGCGCCTTCGCTGGCTGCGATGCGCAGCCGGCGAAGGCGCGAGTCCAGCCCGAACAGGGACAACAGCCTCATGCGAGGCCCCCGAGGCCCTCGCGCCGGCCGAATCGGCGAGGCTCAGCGGCGACCAAGCAGCAAACCCACCAGCACACCCACCGCCAAGGCGGCACCGGCGATTTGCCACGGCTCGTCATGGGCGTAGGCATTGGCGGTGTTGGCCGCTTCACGCGCCTTCTTGGCGGCGAGCTTGCTCTTCTCGGCCGCGAGCTCGCGTGCGATCGCCAGTTTGCTGTCGATGCGCTGGCGCAGGGCCTTGATGTGCGGCAAGGTGTCGAGATCCTTGCTGGCGAGCACACCGCGAACGTCGCTGGCGATGTCTTCGGCCACGGCGTTGGCAGCCGCTTCGAGATTTGAGGATGCAGTCATTGAAATCTTCCCTCAGTGGATTGCACCGGCACCGTGCCGGCGGCTTCACGCCGGCAAGCGGCGTGGCGTTCCATGGTACATGGCCGCGCGGGTCTACGGCAGCAATGCGGCCACATGCCGGCCGATCGCGAGGCTGCTGGTGAGCCCCGGCGACTCGATGCCGAACAGATTGACCAGCCCCGGAACGCCGTGCGTGGCCGGGCCCTCGATCAGAAAATCGCGCGCCGCCTCGCCCGGGCCGGACACCTTCGGCCGGATGCCGGCGTACCCGGGGATGAGCGCGCCGTCCGGCAACGCCGGCCAGTACTTGCGCACCTCGGCATAGAAGCCGTCGCCGCGCTTCGGATCGACCACCAGGTCGTCGGGTGAATCGACCCACTGAACGTCGGGGCCGAACTTGGCCTGGCCGCCCAGATCGAGCGTCAAGTGCACGCCCAGGCCTGCCGCTTCGGGCACCGGGTAGATCAAACGACTGAAAGGCGCGCGGCCCGCCAGCGTGAAGTAGCTGCCCTTGGCGAAATGGGCCGACGGCACTGCGCTCGCAGGCAAACCGTCGAAGCGCCGTGCGAGTGCGGGCGCGGCGAGACCGGCCGCGTTCACGACGCTGTTGCAACGCAGGGCGGTGCCGTCCTGGGCCATCAAGACGACGACGCCGTCCGCGCACTCTGCGCGCACGACCGCTGACTTGAGGGCGAGGACGCCGCCCGCATGCTCGAGATCGCCCTGCAGGCTCAGCATCAGCGCATGGCTGTCGACGATGCCGGTGCTCGGCGAATGCAGAGCGGCCAGGCATTCGAGCTGCGGCTCCATCGCGCGCGCCTGCTCCCGCGTGAGCAGCACGAGATCGTCGACGTCATTGGCCCGCGCCTTGGCGGCGATCGCGTCCAATTGCGCGACCTGCGTCGGCGCCGTGGCCACGATCAGCTTGCCGCAGCGCCGGTGCGGCAGGCCGCGCTCGGCCGCGTAGTCGTAGAGCAACTGCTTGCCTTCGACGCACAGACGCGCCTTGAGCGAACCCTCGGGGTAGTAGATGCCCGCGTGGATCACCTCGCTGTTGCGGGAGCTGGTGCCGGTGCCGATGGCGCCTTCGGCCTCGAGCACGACCACCTCGCGGCCTTTGAGCGCAAGCGCTCGGGCAACGGCCAGGCCCACGACACCGGCGCCGATGACAGCGCAATCGAATTCATCCATCCGGCGAGCTTAGCGGGCCCGCGCCCGCCAGGTTCACTCCGGCTGGGCGGGGAACGGGTTTTCGGGATCCGAAGGACCGCCCGGCGGGGTGGCGGGACCTTCGTCCGGCTCGACCGGAAGCTCCGGCACGTCGGGCGGATCGGAGGTGATGGGCGTCGGAAGATCGGGACTCGTGGCCATGATCGCTTCTCCTTTCCCTAGCGTTCTACGCGCTTTGCGGCGCGCGACAAGCAGCGCACTGCCGCAGTTGGCGTCGGCACCAGCCGACACAACAAACAGCAGGATAAGGAAAAAGGAAATTGGTGGGCGGTGGAGGCTTCGAACCTCCGACCCCAGCAGTGTGAATGCTGTGCTCTACCCCTGAGCTAACCGCCCCTCGACGCCATCGGCGTCGAATCAAATGATGTCCGACGCTCGGTGCGCCAGATGGATTTTCGTGCCGTGTGGCGCGAAGCCCGCAATTATGCCACAGCGTTTCCGTCGATTTGCCGGAAAAGCGTTTGGCCTTTGCTGGATTTGTCGAGCTGCAGCAGCAGTTCTTCGTGGGCGGCGAGTTCGTGCTCGGTCGCCACCAGCACGGGCAGTTCGATGCTGCGCAGATCGATCATCACCACCGTGCCCGTGGTCGGCTCGTTCGATGCGACGTCGATCAGGAGCGCATCCTGGCCGCGCGTCAGGTTGATGTAGACGTCGGCCAGCAACTGCGCATCCAGCTTGGCGCCGTGGAAGGTGCGGTTCGAGCGGTCGACGCCGAAGCGGTCGCACAGCGCGTCCAGCGAATTGCGCTTGCCAGGGTAGACCGCCTTCGCCATCGCCAGCGTATCGGTGACTTCGCCGACGAAACTGCGCAGCGGCGGCAGGCCGGCAAGCTCGAATTCCTTGTTGAGGAAGCCGACGTCGAAGGCCGCGTTGTGGATGATCAGCTCGGCATCGCGCAAGTACTCGACGACGTCGTTCGCGAGCGTGACGAACTTCGGCTTGTCGCGCAGGAAATCGGTCGTCAGTCCGTGGACCTTGAGCGCGTCTTCGTGGCTCTCGCGCTCCGGATTGAAATAGATGTGCAGGTCGTTGCCGGTGAGCTTGCGATTGAACAGCTCCACGCAGCCGAGCTCGATGACGCGGTCGCCGTTCTCTGCCGAAAGTCCTGTGGTTTCGGTGTCCAGGACGATCTGGCGCGTCATCAGTGGTTTTCCTTGGCGTGGTTGATCGAATATTTCGGAATCTCGACCGTCAGATCGGTCTGCCCCAGTATCGCCTGACAGCTCAGCCGTGACTGCGGCTCGAGTCCCCAGGCGCGGTCGAGCAGGTCTTCCTCGCCCTCTTCCGCCTCGTTCAACGATTCGAGCCCCTTGCGCACCACGACGTGGCAGGTGGTGCAGGCGCAGCTCATCTCGCAGGCGTGTTCGATATGGATGTGGTTCTCGAGCAGCGCCTCGCAGATCGAGGTGCCGGCCGGCGCGCTGATCTCGGCGCCCTGCGGGCAATACTCGGAATGAGGAAGGATCTTGATCGTGGGCATTGAGGGTTCTAGAGAGATTCGATCTGGCGGCCCGAGAGCGCACGCGCGATGCCCGCATTCATTCGCTCGGCGGCAAAGGCTTCGGTGCCATCCGCCAATGCCTTGGTCGCGGCTTCGACGACCGCTGCGTCGTTGGCTGTTCGCGCCTCGCGCAGCGCGGCCATCAGCGCCTCGATCGCCCCGCGCTCCTCGGCGCTCAGGAGCTCGCCGTCGGCATCCAGCGCGCTCTGCGTGGCCAGCAGCATGCGGTCGGCATCCACGCGCGCCTCGACCAGCGCACGCGCCTGCATATCCTGCTCCGCGGTCGAGAAGCTTTCCTGCAGCATGGACGCGATCTGGTCGTCGGAAAGGCCGTAGGACGGCTTCACCGTGACGCTCGCTTCCACGCCGCTGCCTTGCTCCTTCGCGCTCACGCTGAGCAGCCCATCGGCATCGACTGTGAAGGTGACGCGGATGCGCGCGGCGCCCGCAGCCATCGGCGGAATCCCGCGCAGCTCGAAACGCGCGAGGCTGCGGCAATCGGCGACCAGGTCGCGCTCGCCCTGCACCACGTGCAGTGCCAATGCGGTCTGGCCGTCCTGGTAGGTCGTGAAGTCCTGCGCCATGGCCGTCGGGATGGTCTGGTTGCGTGGCACGATGCGCTCGACCAGTCCGCCCATGGTCTCGATGCCGAGCGAGAGTGGAATCACGTCGAGCAGCAGCAGGTCGTCGGCGCCGCCGTTGCCGGCGAGCTGGTTGGCCTGGATCGCGGCGCCGAGCGCGACGACTTCGTCGGGGTTCAGGTTGATCAGCGGCTCGCGGCCGAAGAATGCGGCGACGGCATGCCGAATCTGCGGCATGCGCGTGGCACCGCCGACCAGCACGATGCCCTGCAGCTCGCCCGGCTGGAGCCGGGCATCGCGCAGCGCCTTGCGCACGGCCGCGATGGTGCGTGCGGTGAGGCTGGCGGTGGCGGCCTCGAACTGCTCGCGCCGGATTTCGACGCGCAGCGGGGTGTCTGCCACGTCCGCCGCGAAAGTGGCGGATTCGGCAGCCGTCAGCGCCTCCTTGGCGGCCCGCGCGGCCACCAGCAGCATGGCCTTGTCTGTGTCGCTTTGCGCCTCGAGACCGGCTTGCGCCAGCACGAGATCGGCGAGCGCATGGTCGTAGTCGTCGCCGCCGAGCGCCGAGTCGCCGCCGGTGGCGATGACTTCGAACACGCCCTGCGTGAGCCTCAGGATCGAGATGTCGAAGGTGCCGCCGCCGAGGTCGTAGACCGCGTAGACGCCCTCGCTCGCGTTGTCCAGGCCGTAGGCGATCGCGGCCGCCGTCGGTTCGCTGATCAGGCGCAGCACGTTGAGCCCGGCAAGCTGGGCCGCATCCTTGGTGGCTTGGCGCTGGCCTTCGTCGAAGTACGCGGGCACGGTAATCACGGCGCCGTAGAGCTCGTCGTCGAAGGTGTCCTCGGCCCGATAGCGCAAGGTCGCGAGGATTTCGGCGCTCACCTCGACCGGCGACTTCTCGCCGGCCGCGGTCTGCACCTTGGCCATACCCGCATCGCCGCTCAGGCGGTAGGCCATGGCATCGCGGTTGACGATGTCCTGCACGCCGCGCCCCATCAGGCGCTTGACCGAGGTGATGACGTTGGCCGGGTCGACGGCACGCGCGGCCAGCGCATCGAAGCCGATCTGGCGGCGATCCTTGTCGAGGTAGCGCACGGCCGACGGCAGCACCACGCGGCCTTCGGCGTCGGGCAGGCATTCGGCCACGCCGCTGCGCACCGCCGCCACCAGCGAATGCGTGGTGCCGAGGTCGATGCCGACCGCGATGCGGCGCTGGTGCGGATCCGGCGCCTGGCCGGGTTCTGAAATCTGGAGCAATGGCATCAGGCCTCCCGCCGGGCCGCCCCAAGGGGGGCCCGCGCCCCCCCCTCGGGGGGCAGCGAATACACGAAGTGATGAACGTGGGGGCAATTCATCCCGCTATTGTCCCCACTGCTCGGACTTGGCTTCGATGTCCTGTGCAAAGCGCTCTATGAACATGAGGGCTCTCACCTGGCGCGCCGCGCCGGGGTAATCGCCTTTCTCGTCGATCAGCCAGTCGAGCGAGGACAGCGCACGAGCGCGGCCGACCTCGACCTCCGCGCGCAGCTTGTCGAGCGCGGCGGCGTCGCGCGCCTCATCGAGCTCCTCCCGCCATTCCATCTGCTGATGGAGGAAATCCGGGGGCATCGCCGTGTTTTTCTCGGCATCGATGGGGGAGCCGTTCAGCGCGCACAAATAGCTCGCCCGCTTGATCGGGTCCTTGAGCCGCTGATAGGCCTCATTGATGCGCACCGACCACTGCATCGCGACACGCTGTGCCGCAGCGCCCTGGGCCGCAAAGCGATCGGGGTGCGCCTCGCGCTGCAGTTCCTTCCAGCGCGCGTCCAGCGCGGCACGGTCCTGCGCAAAGCGGGCAGGCACGGCGAAAAGTTCGAAGTCGGTGTCGTTCAGGTTCATGGCGATAAAAAGCCGCCAGCACATGACATGGTGGCGGCTCGGGCGCGAAGCCGATCGGAAATCAGATGCGGAAGCTTTCGCCGCAGCCGCAGCGGTCGCGTTCGTTCGGGTTGTTGAACTTGAAGCCCTCGTTGAGGCCTTCCCGCACGAAATCCAGCTGCGTGCCGTCGATGTACGCCAGGCTCTTGGGGTCGACCAGCACTTTCACGCCATGGTCTTCGAACACGACATCTTCGGGCGCCAGTTCGTCCACGTACTCGAGCTTGTAGGCCAGGCCCGAGCAGCCCGTGGTCTTGACGCCCAGCCGCACGCCCACGCCCTTGCCCCGCTTCCCGAGGTAGCGGGTGACGTGGCGCGCGGCCGATTCGGTGAGGGTCACAGCCATGTCAGTGAGCAGCTTCCGTGCTTGCCACGGCAGCGCCGTGCTTGGCCTTGTAGTCGCTGACGGCCGCCTTGATCGCGTCTTCCGCGAGGATCGAGCAGTGGATCTTGACCGGCGGCAGCGCCAGTTCTTCGGCGATCTGCGCATTCTTCAGCGCGGCCGCTTGGTCGAGGGTCTTGCCCTTGACCCATTCGGTCACGAGGGAAGAGGACGCGATCGCCGAGCCGCAACCATAGGTCTTGAAGCGCGCGTCTTCGATCACACCGGTTTCCGGGTTGACCTTGATCTGCAGCTTCATGACGTCGCCGCACGCCGGTGCGCCGACCATGCCCGTGCCCACCGAGTCGTCGCCCTTTTCGAAGGAGCCGACGTTGCGGGGGTTTTCATAGTGGTCGATGACCTTGGATGAATATGCCATGGGTGTACCTCTCAGTCTTTGTTCAATGCGCCGACCACTGGATCGTGCTGATGTCGATGCCGTCCTGGAACATTTCCCACAGGGGGCTCAGCTCGCGGAGCTTGGCGACGTTGTGCTTGATGGTGGAGATCGCGTAGTCGATTTCTTCCGCGGTCGTGAAGCGGCCGATCGTCATGCGCAGGCTGCTGTGCGCGAGCTCGTCGCTACGGCCGAGCGCGCGCAGCACATAGCTGGGCTCCAGGCTGGCCGAGGTGCAGGCCGAACCGCTCGACACCGCCAGGCCCTTGATGCCCATGATCAGCGACTCGCCCTCGACATAGTTGAAGCTCATGTTGAGGTTGTGCGGCACGCGGTGTTCGAGGTCGCCGTTGATGAAGACCTGCTCGACGTCCTTCAGGCCGTTGAGCAGGCGCTGCTGCAAGGCACGCGCCTTGACAATGTCTTCCTTCATCTCGAGCTTGGCAAGGCGGAAAGCCTCGCCCATGCCGACGATCTGGTGGGTGGGCAGAGTGCCCGAGCGCATGCCGCGCTCATGGCCGCCGCCGTGCATCTGGGCTTCCAGCCGCACGCGCGGCTTGCGACGCACGTACAGCGCGCCGATGCCCTTGGGGCCGTAGGTCTTGTGCGAAGCCAGGCTCATGAGGTCGATCGGCAAGCTCTTGACGTCGATCTCGACCTTGCCGGTGGCCTGCGCCGCATCGACGTGGAAGATCACGCCCTTTTCGCGGCAGATGTTGCCGAGCGTCACCACGTCCTGGATCACGCCGATCTCGTTGTTCACGAACATCACGCTCGCGAGGACGGTGTCGGGGCGAATCGCGGCCTTGAAGACCTCGAGATCGAGCAGGCCGTTTTCCTGCACGTCCAGGTAGCTCACTTCGAAGCCCTGGCGCTCGAGTTCACGCATGGTGTCGAGCACGGCCTTGTGCTCGGTCTTGACCGTGATCAGGTGCTTGCCCTTGCCCTTGTAGAACTGCGCCGCGCCCTTGAGCGCGAGGTTGTTCGACTCGGTGGCGCCCGAAGTCCAGACGATTTCGCGCGGGTCGGCGCCGATCAGGTCGGCCACGTCGGCACGCGCCTTCTCGACGACCTCCTCCGCTTCCCAGCCCCAGGCGTGGCTGCGCGATGCCGGGTTGCCGAAGTGCTCTCGCAACCAGGGAATCATCGCGTCGACGACGCGCGAATCGACCGGCGTCGTCGCGCCGTAGTCGAGATAGATCGGGAAATGAGGAGTGACGTCCATGGCTGGCTCAGGCTGGCGGGGGTTTATCTTTGTCGAAACGGGGTCAAAGCGGATCGAGCGGCGCCGCGAGGCGCCCCCTCGATCACGACTTGGCGAAGACGTTGCCCAGTGCGAACACCGAATTCGGGGCGTTGACCCGGATCGGCTTGACCACCGGCTGGCTCGAAATCGCGCGCTTGACCGCCGGCTTGTTCTCGATCTGCACGCCCTTGGCGAGCTGGTCGTCCACCAGCTTCTGCAGCGTGACGGAATCGAGGAACTCGACCATGCGCTGGTTCAGCGATGCCCACAGCTCATGGGTCATGCAACGGCCGGCTTCACCCAGGCAGTTTTCCTTGCCGCCGCATTGCGTGGCATCGATGGGTTCATCGACGGAAACAATGATGTCGGCCACGGTGATATCCGCTGCCTTGCGGCCGAGCGAATAGCCGCCGCCGGGGCCGCGGGTCGACTCGACCAACTCGTGACGGCGCAGCTTGCCGAACAGCTGTTCGAGGTACGAAAGGGAAATCTGCTGCCGCTGGCTGATCGCGGCCAGCGTGACCGGACCGGTGTTCTGGCGCAGCGCCAGATCGATCATGGCTGTGACCGCAAAACGGCCTTTGGTAGTGAGACGCATCGCAAGCTCCTTTGAGTGCTTACCGTTGAAATGACACCGCGGCTGTTGTGGGCTTCGGTGACGCCGTCTCCGCCCTTCCCGACCCACTTTCCGCTGGTGATCCAGTCGGTAGGAGCCGGTTCTTCATCGCGAAGTTCGTTTGCTTGAGTAATTCGCTCAAGTATAGCAGAAGGCCCTTCGGCTTGCTCGGGTAAACCCGATTGAAAGCTCCAAATGACGATCAGGAGCCCGCCTCGCCCACGGACGGTATTGTGATGTTGTCCCTGCCGGGCGCGCCGAAAGCCTGCTCGCGCAACAACGCCAGTTGGTCGCGCACCCGGGCGGCTTTCTCGAACTCGAGGTTGCGCGCATGTTCCAGCATGAGCTTTTCCAGCCGCTTGATCTCGCGCGCGACATCCTTTTCGGACATGTCCTCGACCTTCGCGCGCTCGAGATCGCGCTTGGCGGCTTCCTTGGTCGATTTTTCGCTGTAGACGCCGTCGATCAGGTCGCGCACCTGTTTCACGATGCTGCGCGGCGTGATGCCGTGGGCCTCGTTGTGGGCGATCTGCCGCGCGCGCCGCCGCTCGGTCTCGCCGATGGCTTTGGTCATCGAGTCGGTCATGCGGTCGGCATAGAGGATGGCCTTGCCGTTCAGATTGCGCGCCGCCCGGCCGATGGTCTGGATCAGCGAACGCTCGGCGCGAAGAAAACCTTCCTTGTCGGCATCGAGGATCGCCACCAGCGACACCTCGGGAATATCGAGGCCTTCGCGCAGCAAGTTGATGCCGACCAGCACGTCGAAGGCCCCGAGGCGCAGGTCGCGCAGGATCTCGACGCGCTCTACCGTGTCGACATCGCTGTGCAGGTAGCGCACCTTGACGCCGTTGTCGCTCAGGTAGTCGGTCAACTGCTCGGCCATGCGCTTGGTGAGCGTGGTGATCAGCACGCGCTCGTTCTTGTCGACGCGCAGCCGGATTTCCTGCAGCACGTCGTCCACCTGGTGGGTAGCGGGGCGGACCTCGACTTCCGGGTCGATCAGCCCGGTCGGCCGCACCAGCTGCTCGACCACGTTGCCGGCGTTGTCCTTTTCGTATTGCGCAGGCGTAGCGGAGACGAAGATGCACTGCCGCATGCGCGTTTCGAACTCGTCGAACTTGAGCGGCCGATTGTCGAGCGCCGACGGCAGCCGGAAGCCGTATTCGACCAGCGTGGTCTTGCGCGCGCGGTCGCCGTTGTACATGCCGCCCAGCTGGCCGATCATCTGGTGGCTCTCGTCGAGGAACATCAGCGCGTCCTTCGGCAGGTAGTCGGTCAGCGTCGCGGGCGGTTCGCCCGGCGCGGCGCCCGAGAGATGGCGGGTGTAGTTCTCGATGCCTTTGCAGTGGCCGATCTCGGCCAGCATTTCGAGATCGAAGCGCGTGCGCTGCTCCAGCCGCTGCGCCTCGACCAGCTTGCCCTGGCTCACGAACTCCTTGAGCCGGCCGTCGAGCTCGATCTTGATGGTCTCGACCGCGCTCAGCACCTTGTCGCGCGGCGTCACGTAGTGGCTCGAGGGGTACACCGTGAAGCGCGGGATCTTCTGCCGGATGCGCCCCGTGAGCGGATCGAAGAGCTGCAGCGTCTCGATCTCGTCGTCGAACAGCTCGATGCGGATCGCCAGCTCGCTGTGCTCGGCCGGAAACACGTCGATCGTGTCGCCGCGCACGCGGAAGGTGCCGCGCGAAAAATCCTGCTCGTTGCGCGTGTACTGCATGCGAATCAGCCGGCCGATCACGTCGCGCTGGCCGATCTTGTCGCCGGTGCGCATGATGAAGCGCATCTGCGTGTAGTCCTCGGGCGTGCCGATGCCGTAAATCGCGCTCACCGTGGCCACGATGACGGTGTCGCGCCGCTCCAGCACGCTCTTGGTCGCCGACAACCGCATCTGCTCGATGTGCTCGTTGATCGAGCTGTCTTTCTCGATGAACAGGTCGCGCTGCGGCACGTAGGCCTCGGGCTGGTAATAGTCGTAGTAGCTCACGAAATACTCGACCGCGTTCTTCGGAAAGAACTCGCGAAACTCGCTGTAAAGCTGCGCGGCCAGCGTCTTGTTGGGCGCGAACACGATGGCCGGCCGGCCCAGCCGGGCGATCACGTTGGCCATGGTGAAGGTCTTGCCCGAGCCGGTGACGCCGAGCAGGGTCTGAAACACCTCGCCGTCCTGCACACCCTCGACCAGGCCGGCAATCGCGTTCGGCTGATCGCCTGCAGGCGGATAAGGCTGGTAGAGCTCGAACGGCGAACCGGGGAACTTGATGAATTCGCCCTGCTTTGCAGGACCGACCGGGTCGGCGTGTTGCGGCTCGGGAATGGCTTCAGTGATTTCTGGCATGGCGTGGACCCTGGGAGTTGGTGGCGCGGCCGGTAAAATTCAAGGCAACCGGAAAGCTTAAACGCTGATCCGGGGTTCCGTGCATCGATCACCCCCCAAAGGACTTTTCCATGTCAATGTTCACCGCCGTCGAGATGGCGCCGCGCGACCCGATCCTGGGCCTCAACGAGCAATTCGCCGCCGACAGCAACCCCAACAAGGTCAATCTCGGCGTCGGCGTCTACTACGACGACAACGGCAAGCTGCCGCTCTTGCAGTGCGTACAGGCGGTCGAACAGAGCATGACCAAGACGCCCACCGCGCGCGGCTATCTGCCGATCGACGGCATCGCGGCCTATGACAACGCCGTGAAGGGCCTGGTGTTCGGCGCCGACAGCGAGCCCGTGAAGTCCGGCCGCGTCGCGACCATCCAGGGCATCGGCGGAACCGGTGGCCTCAAGGTCGGCGCCGACTTCCTCAAGAAGCTCAACCCCGACGCCAAGGTGCTGATCAGCGACCCGAGCTGGGAAAACCACCGCGCCCTGTTCACCAACGCCGGCTTCCCGGTCGAAAGCTATCCCTACTACGACGCTGCCAAGCGCGGCATCGACTTCGAAGGCATGCTGGCCGCGTTGAACGCCGCCCCGGCCGGCACCATCGTCGTGCTGCACGCCTGCTGCCACAACCCGACCGGCTACGACATCACGTCGGCCCAGTGGGACCAAGTCGTCGCGGCCGTCAAGTCGAGGAAGCTTGTTGCCTTCCTCGACATGGCCTATCAGGGCTTCGGCTACGGCATCCAGGAGGACGGCGCGGCCATCGGCAAGTTCGTCGCTGCCGGCCTGGACTTCTTCGTCTCGACCTCCTTCTCCAAGAGCTTCAGCCTCTACGGCGAACGCGTCGGCGCCCTCTCGGTGCTGTGCGAAAGCAAGGAAGAAGCCGCGCGCGTGCTGAGCCAGCTCAAGGTCGCGATCCGCACCAACTACAGCAACCCGCCGACGCACGGGGGCGCCGTGGTCGCAACCGTGCTCGGCACGCCCGAACTGCGCGCGCTGTGGGAACAAGAGCTCGGCGAGATGCGCGTGCGCATCAAGGCGATGCGCCAGAAGCTGGTCGACGGCCTCAAGGCCGCCGGCGTGAAGGAAGACATGAGCTTCATCACCACGCAGATCGGCATGTTCAGCTATTCGGGCCTCAGCAAGGACCAGATGGTGCGCCTGCGCGAAGAGTTCGGCGTCTACGGCACCGACACCGGACGCATGTGCGTGGCCGCGCTCAACAGCAAGAACATCGACCACGTCTGCCAGAGCATCGCCAAGGTCATCTGATACAAATTGGCCAGACCAATTGGGTGTTTGTGCCTAGCACATTTGGTCTGCGCCGCTGATATATTGCATCGCAACATCCCATAACGCGCAGACCTCATGCTCTATCAACTCTACGAAGCACAACGCTCCCTGATGGAGCCGTTCGCCGACTTCGCGCAGGCTGCCTCCAAGCTCTACGGTCAAGGCGCCGTCTTCGGCCAGACACCGCTGGCGCAGCGCATGGCGGCCGGGTACGACCTCCTCTACCGCCTGGGCAAGGACTACGAGAAGCCCGAGTTCGACATCAAGACTGTCAAGGTCGACGGCGATGATGTGGTGATCCAGGAAGTCGTCGAGATCGAGAAGCCCTTCTGCCAGCTGCGGCGCTTCAAGCGTTTCACCGACGAGCCGCATACCCTGCAGACGCTCAAGAGCCAGCCCGTGGTGCTGATCGTGGCGCCCTTGTCGGGCCACTACGCAACGCTTTTGCGCGACACCGTGCGCACCATGCTGCAGGATCACAAGGTCTACGTCACCGACTGGGTCAATGCGCGCCTCGTCCCGTTGTCCGAAGGCGAGTTCCACCTCGACGACTACATCAACTATGTTCAGGAGTTCATCCGCCACCTGCAGGCCGAGTACGGACACTGCCACGTGATCAGCGTCTGCCAGCCCACGGTGCCGGTGCTGGCTGCGGTGTCGCTGATGGCCAGCCGCGGCGAGAAGATTCCGCTGTCGCTGACCATGATGGGCGGCCCCATCGATGCCCGCAAGTCGCCCACCGCCGTCAACAACCTGGCGATGAACAAGAGCTACGAGTGGTTCGAGAACAACGTGATCTATCGGGTGCCGGAGGGCTTTCCGGGCGTCGGCCGCCGCGTGTACCCGGGCTTTCTGCAGCACACCGGTTTCGTCGCAATGAATCCGGATCGCCATGCAAGCAGCCACTACGACTACTTCAAGGACCTGATCAAGGGCGACGACGCGAGCGCCGAGGCACACCGCAAGTTCTATGACGAGTACAACGCCGTGCTCGACATGGATGCGGACTACTACCTCGACACCATTCGCACCGTGTTCCAGGACTTCGAGCTTGTCAACGGCACCTGGGAAGTGAAGAGCCCCGAAGGCGTGCTCGAGCGCGTACGTCCGCAGGACATCCATTCGACCGGCCTGCTGACGATCGAGGGCGAGCTGGACGACATCTCGGGCTCCGGCCAGACCCGCGCCGCGCACGAACTGTGCACCGGCGTCAGCGCCGCCCATCAGCAGCACTACGAAGTCAAGGGCGCCGGCCACTACGGCATCTTCAGCGGTCGCCGCTGGCGCGAACGGGTCTACCCCGAGGTGAAGGCCTTCATCGCCGCGCACGATCAGCCGCAAAAGCGCGCCGAGCGCTCCAGCGTGACGGCCGAAGACACGGTCAAGGCCGCTGCGGCGGCCAAGCGCCCTGCCGTGGCGCGCAAGTCCGCCCCTGCGCGGCGGACGCGCGGCGCTGCGCGTTGACGATCCAGGGCCGTGTACGCGCTGGCTGCACGCATCCTTGACGCACTGCCCCAAACGCAGTGCACGCGCTGCGGCTATCCCGATTGCGCCGGGTACGCACAAGCCATTGCAGAAGGCAGTGCCGGCATCCACCAATGCCCGCCGGGAGGCGCCGAAGGCGTGGCGCGCCTGTCGCAGCTCACCGGCCAGCCGGTGCGGCCGATCGACCCGCAATTCGGCGCCGAAGGCCCACGCGCCCTGGCCGTGATCGACGAGGCCTGGTGCATCGGCTGCACGCTGTGCCTCGACGCCTGCCCGACCGACGCGATCCTCGGCATCCACAAGCGCATGCACACCGTGATCGAAACACACTGCACGGGCTGCGAACTCTGCATTCCGGCCTGCCCGGTCGACTGCATTTCGCTCGAAGTGGCGACGCCGGGCAAGAGCGGCTGGCAAGCCTGGTCGCAGGCCCAAGCCGATCAGGCACGCAAGCGCTATGAGGCGCACGGCAAGCGGCGCGAGAAGCACGACGAACCCCGGGTCGCCAAGGCACCCGAAGCTGCGCCGGACCGCAAGCGTGCCGTGATCGAAGCCGCCCTGGCACGCGCGCGCGCTGCGGCCGCTTCGCGTGCCGACGGCAAGAAAACCTGATCCTCGACGCCCTGCTGCCCTGCATGGGCGCTTGAGCGCTCAGCCTGCCGCCAGGGCCGAGAAAGCCGCTACCACTTCCGGCGGCGCCTGCACGAGTTCGATCAGCACGCCTTCGCCCGCGATCGGGAACTCCTCGTTGCCCTTGGGGTGCAGAAAACAAATGTCGAAGCCGGCCGCGCCCTTGCGGATGCCGCCCGGCGCGAAGCGCACGCCCTGGGCGCCGAGCCATCCGACGGCGGCAGGCAGATCGTCGATCCACAGGCCCACGTGATTGAGCGGCGTGGTATGGACGGCCGGCTTCTTCTCGGGATCGAGCGGCTGCATCAGGTCGACCTCGACCTTGAAAGGTCCGCTGCCGATCACGCAGATGTCCTCGTCGACGTTCTCGCGCTCGCTCTTGAAGGTGCCGGTCACTTCGAGGCCGAGCATTTCGACCCAGAGCTTCTGCAGGCGCGTCTTGTCGGGCCCGCCGATCGCGATCTGCTGGACGCCGAGCACCTTGAAAGGACGGTTCATGCACATGCTCCTTGTTCGCTGGTCCGCCGCGCCTCGAGCCCCAGCTTGCGCAGCAGTTGCACGTCGGCTTCCACGTCCGGGTTGCCGGTCACCAGCAGCTTGTCGCCATAGAAGATCGAGTTGGCGCCGGCCAGGAAGCACAGCGCCTGCACCGCTTCGCCCAACTGCTGCCGGCCGGCAGACAGCCGCACACGCGCCTTGGGCATCGTGATACGCGCCACGGCGATCATGCGCACGAAGTCCAATGGGTCGATCGGGTCGGCATCGGCCAGCGGCGTGCCCGGCACGCGCACCAGGCTGTTGATGGGCACGGACTCCGGATAAGGATCGAGATTGGCCAGCTGCGCGATCAGGCCCGCGCGGTGCACCGGCGTCTCGCCCATGCCGACGATGCCCCCGCAGCACACGCTGATGCCGGCGGCGCGCACGTGGGCCAGCGTGTCGAGCCGGTCCTGGTAGGTGCGCGTGTCGACGATGTCGCCGTAGTACTCGGGCGCGGTGTCGAGGTTGTGGTTGTAGTAGTCCAGGCCCGCGGCCTTGAGCTGCTTCGCATGCTGCGGCTCGAGCATGCCCAGCGTGGCGCAGGTCTGCAGGCCCAGGCCCTTGACTGCTTCCACCAGCACCGCCACCTTCTCGACGTCGCGGTCCTTGGGCGCGCGCCAGGCCGCACCCATGCAGAAGCGCGTGGCGCCGGCGTCCTTGGCCGCCTGAGCAGCGCGCACGACCTCGTCGACTTCCATCAGCTTCTGCGCCTTCACGCCGGTGTCGAATTCGGCGGACTGCGGACAGTAGCCGCAGTTCTCGGGGCAGCCGCCGGTCTTGACCGACAGCAGTGTGGCCAGCTCGATGTCGCCCTCGGGGAAGTGCGCACGATGCACGGTCTGGGCTTCGAACAGCAGGTCGTTGAAGGGCTTGTCGAGCAAGGCCTGCACGGCCTCGACCGGCCAGGGACCGCGCGGCGCCGCCGGCTTGGCGGCCGGCCGATGCAGGGTAACGGCTTTGGCAGCCGGAAGCAGATCGTTGACACCCATCATGCGAACTCCAGAATCACTTGATCGACCGCGAGCGATTCGCCCTTGGCGGCCGAGATGCTGCCGACCACGCCATCCTGCGTGGCGAAGAGCACGTTTTCCATCTTCATGGCCTCGATCACCGCAAGCTTCTCGCCGGCCTGCACCTGCTGGCCCGGCTGCACCGAGACCTCGACCAAAAGGCCCGGCATCGGCGACATCAGGAACTTGCTGAGGTCCGGCGGCGCCTTGTAGGGCATGAGCTTCGACAAGCGCGACCCCAGCGGCGAGAGCACGATCGCTTCGATCTGTGTGCCGTTGTGCGAAACGCGCAGCGCCAGCGGATTCTTGCCGGCACCCCGCTCGACCTGCGCGGTAAAGGCGCGGCCGTTCACCGTGCCCTCGACACGGACGCTGCCGAGCGGCGCCTGGCTGTCGATCTTGTAGCTGTGGGCACCCACCGCGACCGCGCTGGAACCCGTCTGCCCGTGGAAGTCGTTGACCGTGACGGGCGTGTGCACATGCTGCCCCTTCGCATCGAGCACGACCGCCACGAACTGCTCGCCCACTTTCACACTGTGCCCCTCGAGCTGCCCGCTGATGCCCGAGGCGCGCGCGCGGTAGCGCCGGTGCATGTAGGCTGCCAGCGCGACCAGGAAATCCGGATCGTCGTGCGGCACGTCCTCGGCATGGAAACCCTTGCCGTAGTGCTCGGCGATGAAGCCGGTGTTGAATTCGCCGCTCACGAACTTGGGATGCGCGAGCAGCGCGGCCTGGAACGGGATGTTGCTGCCGATGCCGCGGATCACGAAGCCGTTGAGCGCCTCGCGCATCAGCGCGATCGCATGGTTGCGGTCGCGCCCGTGCACGATCAGCTTGGCGATCATCGAGTCGTAGAACATCGGGATCTCGCCGCCGTCGTAGACGCCGGTGTCGACCCGCACGCCGCCGTAGGCGCTCGAAGCCGGGCGCTCCGCGGCGAACAGCGTCTCCTTCGGCGGCTGGAAGCGCACCAGCCGTCCGGTCGACGGCAGGAAATTGCGGAACGGATCTTCGGCGTTGATGCGGCACTCGATGGCCCAGCCGTTGCGCTGTACCTCTTCCTGCGCCAGCGGCAGCTTCTCGCCCGCGGCCACGCGGATCATGAGCTCGACCAGGTCCAGCCCGGTGATCGCCTCCGTCACCGGATGCTCCACCTGCAGCCGCGTGTTCATCTCGAGGAAGTAGAAGCTCTGGTCCTTGCCGACCACGAACTCCACCGTGCCTGCGCTCTGGTAGTTCACCGCCTTGGCGAGTGCCACCGCCTGCTCGCCCATGGCCTTGCGCGTGGCCTCGCTGATGAAAGGCGACGGCGCCTCTTCGATCACCTTCTGGTGGCGCCGCTGGATCGAGCACTCGCGCTCGTTGAGGTAGATCACGTTGCCCTGCGCGTCGCCGAGCACCTGGATCTCGATGTGGCGCGGCTCCTCGACGAACTTTTCGATGAACACGCGGTCGTCGCCGAAGCTGTTGCGCGCCTCGTTGCGGCAGGAGGTGAAGCCCTCGAAGGCGTCCTTGTCGTTGAAGGCCACGCGCAGGCCCTTGCCGCCGCCGCCGGCCGAGGCCTTGATCATCACCGGATAGCCGACCCCGCGCGCGATCTCCACCGCGCGCTCGGCCGTTTCGATCGCGTCGTTCCAACCCGGGATGGTGTTGACCTTGGCCTCGTTCGCAAGCTTCTTCGAGGCGATCTTGTCGCCCATGGCCGCGATCGAGTAGTGCTTGGGGCCGATGAAGACGATGCCCTCTTCCTCGACCTTCTTCGCGAAGCCTTCGTTCTCGGACAGGAAGCCGTAGCCCGGGTGCACGGCTTGGGCGCCGGTCTTCTTGCAGGCGGCGATGATGCGCTCGGCCTGCAGGTAGCTCTCACGGCTCGGCGAGGCGCCGATGTGCACGGCCTCATCGGCCAGCTCGACATGGCGCGCGTCCTTGTCGGCATCGGAATACACCGCGACCGTGAGGATGCCCATCTTCTTCGCGGTCTTGATAACGCGGCAAGCGATCTCGCCGCGATTCGCAATCAGGATTTTCTTGAACATGTTGTTGTCTCCGGCTCAGAGCGGGATGTTTCCGTGCTTGCGCCACGGGTTGTCGAGCTTCTTCTCGCGCAACATCACCAGGCTGCGGCAGATGCGCTTGCGCGTTTCGCTCGGCAGGATCACATCGTCGATGTAGCCGCGCGTGCCCGCCACGTAGGGATTGGCGAAGCGCGCCTTGTATTCGGCCTCGCGCGCGGCCAGCTTCTCGGGATCGTTCTTGTCCTCGCGGAAGATGATCTCCACCGCGCCCTTGGCGCCCATCACCGCGATCTCGGCACGCGGCCAGGCGAGATTGACGTCGCCGCGCAAATGCTTGGAGGCCATCACGTCGTAGGCGCCGCCGTAGGCCTTGCGCGTGATCACCGTGATCTTCGGCACCGTGCACTCGGCATAGGCATAGAGCAGCTTCGCGCCGTGCTTGATGATGCCGCCGTACTCCTGGCTGGTGCCGGGCATGAAGCCGGGCACATCGACAAAGGTGACGACCGGGATGTTGAAGGCATCGCAGAAGCGCACGAAGCGTGCAGCCTTGATCGAGGACTTGATGTCCAGGCAACCGGCCAGCACCAGCGGCTGGTTGGCGACGATGCCGACGCTCTGCCCCTCCATGCGCGCGAAGCCGATCACGATGTTCTTCGCGTAGTCGGGCTGCAGCTCGAAGAACTCGCCGTCGTCGACCACCTTCACGATCAGCTCCTTCATGTCGTAGGGCTTGTTCGGGTTGTCGGGCACCAGGGTGTCGAGCGACAGGTCGGCGCGATCGGCCGGGTCGCCGCTCGGGCGCACCGGCGCCTTCTCGCGGTTGTTGAGCGGCAGGTAGTTGTAGAGCCGGCGCAGCATCATCAGCGCCTCGACGTCGTTCTCGAAAGCCATGTCGGCCACGCCGCTCTTGGTGGTGTGCGTGGTGGCGCCACCGAGCTCCTCGGCCGTCACGTCCTCGTGGGTCACGGTCTTCACCACGTCGGGGCCCGTGACGAACATGTAGGAGCTGTCGCGCACCATGAAGATGAAGTCGGTCATGGCCGGCGAATACACCGCGCCGCCCGCGCACGGGCCCATGATCATGCTGATCTGCGGCACCACGCCGGAAGCCATCACGTTGCGCTGGAACACCTCGGCATAGCCGCCGAGTGAGGCGACGCCTTCCTGGATGCGGGCGCCGCCCGAGTCGTTGAGGCCGATGACCGGTGCGCCGACCTTCATCGCCTGGTCCATCACCTTGCAGATCTTCTCGGCATGCGCTTCGCTGAGCGCGCCGCCGAAGACGGTGAAGTCCTGGCTGAAGACGAAGACCAGGCGGCCGTTGATCATGCCGTAGCCGGTGACCACGCCGTCGCCGGGGATCTTGTTGTCGGCCATGCCGAAGTCGCTGGAGCGGTGCTCGACGAACATGTCCCACTCTTCGAAGGTGTTGTCGTCGAGCAGGAGTTCGATGCGCTCGCGCGCCGTCAGCTTGCCCTTGGCATGCTGGGCATCGATGCGCTTCCGGCCACCGCCGAGCCGCGCCTGCGCGCGCCGTTTTTCGAGTTGTTCGAGGATTTCTTTCATGTCGTCCTGTCGGAAGTGTTGAACTGCGCCCGCCCCGCCTGGGCTGCGAGCAGATTGCGTGCGGCGGTCGAGGCCGGCAGCGTGCCGGCCGCCACCTGGGCGCTGGCCTGCGGCAGCTGCTCGCGCACCTGCGGATGCTGGCGAAAAGCCTGCTTGAGCCCTGCGTCGATGCGTTCCCACATCCACGCGAGCGCCTGTTTTTCGCGGCGCGTGGCAAGCTTGCCGTTGGCGGTTTGCAGCGCCTTGAACAGCAGCACCGCGGCCCAGAAGGCGTCGATGCCGGTGCCCAGCAGCGCGCTCAGCTGGATCACCTTGGGCAGCCAGAAGCGCACTTCCGCTTCCGGCGAACCGGGCGCCGCATGGGCCGCGTGCATGTGCTGCGCGTGCGCCGGATTGCCGTGATGGCCGAAGAGCCGCAGCGCGGAAGTAATCTGGGCCTGCGCGCGCGTCGCCGCATCCTTGTCGATGTCGGCCTTGTTGATGACGACCAGGTCGGCCAGCTCCATCACGCCCTTCTTGATCGCCTGCAGGTCGTCGCCGGCATTGGGCAGTTGCAGCAGCACGAACATGTCGGTCATGCCGGAGACCGCGGTTTCGCTCTGGCCGACACCCACGGTTTCGACGATCACGATGTCGTAGCCCGCGGCTTCGCACACCAGCATCGCCTCGCGCGTCTTCTCGGCCACTCCGCCCAGCGTGCCGCTCGAGGGGCTGGGCCGGATGTAGGCGCGTTCATGGACCGACAGCTTCTCCATGCGCGTCTTGTCCCCGAGGATCGAGCCGCCCGACACCGTGGACGAAGGGTCGATCGTGAGCACCGCGACGCGATGGCCCTGCCCGATCAGATGGAGGCCCAGCGTCTCGATGAAGGTCGACTTGCCGACACCGGGCACGCCGGAGATGCCGAGCCGGAAGGACTTGCCGGTGTGCGGCAGCAGCGCCGTGAGCAGTTCGTCGGCTTGGGTGCGGTGATCGGGGCGCGTGGATTCGAGCAGCGTGATCGCCTTGGCGATGGCGCGGCGTTGCTGCGGGCCGTCCGCTGCAACCAGTGCTTCGGCTGTGACCGGAGTTCGAACCGGCATGCTCAGGCGGCAGCCGCCGCGCGAATCTGTTCCAGGACGTCCTTGGCGCTGGCCGGAATCGGCGTGCCCGGACCGTAAATGCCCTTGACGCCTGCCTCGTACAGAAAGTCGTAGTCCTGCCGCGGAATCACGCCGCCGACGAAGACGATGATGTCGTCGGCGCCCTGCTTCTTCAGCTCCTGGATGATCGCCGGTACCAGCGTCTTGTGGCCCGCCGCGAGGGTGCTCACACCCACCGCATGCACATCGTTCTCGATCGCCTGGCGCGCGCACTCCTCGGGGGTCTGAAACAGCGGCCCCATGTCGACGTCAAAGCCGAGGTCGGCGAAGGCGGTGGCGACGACCTTCGCGCCGCGGTCGTGGCCGTCCTGGCCGAGCTTGGAGATCATCACGCGCGGGCGCCGGCCCTGCTCTTCGGCGAAGGCCGCAATCTCGTGCTGCAGCGCCTCCCAGCCTTCGGCCGAGTCGTAGGCGGCGGCATAGACGCCAGTCACCTTCTGCGTGTCGGCGCGGTGCCGGCCGTAGACCTTTTCGAGCGCGTCGCTGATCTCGCCGACCGTGGCGCGCAGGCGCACCGCCTGGACGCTCAGGTCGAGCAGATTTTCCTTGCCGCTTTCTGCAGCCGCCGTGAGCGCATCGAGCGCCGCTTGCACCGCAGCGCCGTCGCGCTTCTCGCGGATCGCCTTGAGCCTGGCGATCTGGCCGTCGCGCACCTTGACGTTGTCGATCTGAAGAATGTCGTGCGTGTCCTCGGACTCGAGCTTGTACTTGTTGACGCCGACGATCACGTCCCGGCCCGAATCGATGCGCGCCTGCTTGTCGGCTGCGGCCGCCTCGATCTTGAGCTTGGCCCAACCGCTGTCCACCGCCTTGGTCATGCCGCCCATGGCCTCGACCTCCTCGATGATCGCCCAGGCGGCGTCGGCCATGTCCTGCGTGAGTTTCTCCATCATGTAGCTGCCGGACCACGGGTCGATCACGTTCGTGATGTGCGTCTCTTCCTGGATGATGAGTTGCGTGTTGCGCGCGATGCGCGCGCTGAACTCGGTCGGCAGCGCGATGGCTTCGTCGAGCGCGTTGGTGTGCAGGCTCTGCGTGCCGCCGAACACCGCCGCCATCGCCTCGATGGTGGTGCGCACCACGTTGTTGTACGGGTCCTGCTCGGTCAGGCTCCAGCCCGATGTCTGGCAATGGGTGCGCAGCATCAGGCTCTTGGGGTTCTTGGGGTTGAACTCCTTCATGATCCGGCACCACAGCAGGCGCGCCGCGCGCATCTTGGCCACCTCGAGGTAGAAGTTCATGCCGATGGCCCAGAAGAAGCTCAGGCGCCCGGCGAAGCCGTCGACGTCCAGGCCCTTGGCCAGCGCGGTCTTCACGTACTCCTTGCCGTCGGCCAGCGTGAAGGCGAGCTCGAGCGCCTGGTTGGCGCCGGCCTCCTGCATGTGATAGCCGCTGATCGAGATCGAGTTGAACTTCGGCATCTTCTGGGCCGTGTACTCGATGATGTCCCCGATGATGCGCATCGAAGGCTCGGGCGGAAAGATGTAGGTGTTGCGGACCATGAACTCCTTGAGGATGTCGTTCTGGATGGTCCCCGAGAGCTGGTCCTGCGCGACACCCTGTTCCTCGGCCGCGACGATGTAGCCCGCGAGCACCGGCAGCACCGCGCCGTTCATGGTCATCGAGACGCTGACCTTGTCGAGCGGGATCTGGTCGAACAGGATCTTCATGTCCTCCACACTGTCGATCGCCACGCCGGCCTTGCCGACGTCGCCGGTCACGCGCGGATGGTCGCTGTCGTAGCCGCGGTGCGTGGCCAGGTCGAAGGCCACGCTCACGCCCTGCCCGCCCGCGGCCAGCGCCTTGCGATAGAAGGCGTTCGACTCCTCGGCGGTCGAGAAGCCCGCGTACTGCCGGATGGTCCATGGGCGCACCGCGTACATGGTGGCTTGCGGTCCGCGCAGGTAGGGCTCGAAGCCAGGCAGCGTGTCGGTGTACTTCAGGCCCTGCAGGTCGGCGGCGGTGTAGAGCGGCTTGACGGTGATGCCGTCGGGCGTGATCCAGTTCAGCGCCGACAGGTCTCCGCCCGGAGCAGACTTGGCAGCGGCTTGGGTCCAGGCTTCGAGGGTCGCGGTTTTGAAGTTCGGTTCGGATTTGCTCATGGGCGCCGCTTTGCAAGGTCGTGCAAGTGTCGAGGAGTGTCCACGCAGGGGCGAGACAGTTCAAGGCGAGTCTAACCCATCTGTAATTATTAATTCAGAGTCCGTACTTGCGGTACATTCCGTGCATGTCCGCCCTCACCCTGACCCCGCGTGCCCTCTATGAAGAGGTGGCGGAGCTGCTGCGCCAGCGCATCTTCAACCGCGAGCTCGAGCCCGGCAGCTGGATCGACGAACTCAAGCTGGCGGAGGAATACGGCATCAGCCGCACGCCGCTGCGCGAGGCGCTGAAGGTGCTGGCGGCGGAGGGCTTGGTCACGATGAAAGTGCGGCGCGGCGCCTATGTGACCGAGGTGTCCGAGAAAGACCTGGCCGACGTCTATCACCTGCTGAGCCTGCTCGAAAGCGATGCCGCCGGCGTGGTGGCTGAACACGTTTCCGAGGCGCAGCTGGCCGAGCTGGAAGCGCTGCACGCCGAGCTCGAAGCCGCTGCCGCCCCCGGCAAGGTGGACCGCGCCCACTTCTTCGCGGTCAACGAGCGCTTCCACATGCGGCTCTTGGCCATCGCCGACAACCGCTGGCGCGACCAGATGGTGGCCGACTTGCGCAAGGTGATGAAGCTCAACCGGCACAACTCGCTGTTGAAGTCGGGCCGCATCGCCGAGTCGCTCAAGGAGCACCGCGCGATCATGGCCGCGATCCAGGCGCGCGATCCGGCTGCTGCCATGGCGCGCATGCAGCAGCACTTCAGGAACGGTTTGGAAGCCGCGACCTGAAGTCGCTCAGCAGCATCCTGCACCGCGGCAGGCGCTACGACATCGCCGAGCGCCGCGAGCTGCGCCGCACCACCATCGAGGACGTGCCCGAAGCGCGGCTGATGGCGGCCTGATCAGGCCGCCTGCGCCACAGGCTCGTGCGCGAGCGCCATCACGTCGTGCGGCGCCAGCGCCTTGAGCCTGTGGTCGCTCCACACCTGACGCCAGCGGCGCGCACCCGCGAGGCCGTTGCGCAGGCCCAGCATGTGGCGCGCGATGTTCGACCACGGCGTGCCGTGCTCGGCGGCCTCGCGCACCATGTAGTCGCACATCGCTAGCTCGACCTCTTCGCGCGTGAGCGTGGAAGGCGCTTCCTTGTAGAAGACCGCGTCCCATTCGCTGAGCCACCAGGGGTTGTGATAGGCTTCGCGCCCGATCATGACGCCGTCGAGCAGGCGCAGGTGCGCATGCATCTGCGCGTTGTCGTCGAAGCCGCCGTTGATCGAAAAAACGAGCTCGGGGAAGTCGTGCTTCAGCCGGTGCACCAGCTCGTAGCGCAGCGGCGGCACCTCGCGGTTCTGCTTGGGCGACAGGCCCTTGAGCCAGGCGTTGCGCGCATGGACGATGAAGGTGCGGCAGCCCGCCTCGCTCACCGCGCCGACGAAATCGCGCACGAACTCGTAGCTCTCGGTCTTGTCGATGCCAATGCGGTGCTTGACGGTGACCGGCACCTTCACCACGTCGACCATCGCCTTCACGCAGTCGGCCACCAGCTGCGGCTCGTTCATCAGGCAGGCGCCGAAAGCGCCGCGTTGCACGCGCTCGCTTGGGCAGCCGCAGTTGAGGTTGATCTCGTCGTAACCCCATTCCTCGCCGAGCTTGGCGCAATGCGCGAGCTCGGCCGGCTCGCTGCCGCCGAGTTGCAGCGCGACCGGATGTTCCTCGACGTTGAAACGAAGATGCCGCGGCACGTCGCCGTGCACCAGCGCGCCCGTGGTCACCATCTCGGTGTAGAGCAAGGCGCGGCGCGTCAGCAGCCGGTGAAGGTAGCGGCAGTGGCGGTCGGTCCAATCCATCATCGGTGCGACCGAGATGATCTTCTCTTTGTGATTCAACAACTTAGATGCGCTTGAAAGGCTGAAGCCCGTAGTTTCTCACGCGGTCGGGGCTCCGAATTCCCATTCCATATCGAACGATCGGCTCCAAGATTTCTCCTAAATGTGAATGATAATGATTTCTATTTGTACTACTGGGATAGAAATTGTTGAACGTCAGACTCATACCCATTGCCACAGCCAAAACCCACCGGTCGCCAAAATCTGCCTCTGCACCCCCATTCAAGCGCTCGACGCTGAGTCTGCACACCGGCGCGACGCTGCTCGTTCTATGGGCCGCCGCCCAGGGCGGCCGCGCCGAGGCGCAAGAGGCCACGAGCGAACAAAAAGCGCTGCCGGTCGTGACCGTGACCGCGTCGCAGGACGACACGTCCCAGCACCTCGATACGAAGGTAAGCAGCGGCGCCCTCGGCGCGCGGACGCAACTTGAAACGCCCTTCTCCACCACTGTGGTCAGGAACGATGACCTGGCGGAACGCCAGGTATCGAAGCTGGGCGACGTGTTCGCCCTCGACGCCTCGGTCTCCGACAACAGCGGCGCCTACAGCAGTTGGGCCAGCTACATCACGGTCCGGGGCCTGCCGCTGGATTGGCAGAACGCCTATCGGATCGACGGCAAGCCCTTCCTCAGCTATGCCATCACCCTGCCCTACGAGCACTTCGAGCAGATCGAATTGCTCAAGGGCTCGTCCGGCTTCATGTACGGCTTCGGATCGCCGGGCGGCATCGTGAACTACGTGTCCAAGAGGCCGACCGATCGGCCGGTGAGGAGCATCGAGGTCGGCTACAAGTCCGACAGCGTGTGGAGCGAGCACGTCGACCTCGGCGGGCGCTTCGGCGCCGACGACCGCTTCGGCTACCGGCTCAACGCCACGCACGAGGAAGGCAAGACCTTCAACGACGGCGGCATCCGCCGCGATTCCGTGTCGCTGGCGCTCGATGCCAGGCTGACGCGCGACCTGAGCTGGAATTTCGACGCGCTGTACCAGAAGCGCAACTCCACGGACCAGACCCCGTCGATCTTCACCGGCAGCTATGTCGGGGCACAGCTGCCCACCGCAATCCGAGGCGACAACCAGCGCCTCGTGGGGCCCGGACAGCACCTCGACACCGATCTGAAGCTCTACTCGACCGGGCTCCAGTACAAGCTGTCACCCGATTGGACGCTGAGCACCAGCTACAGCCACAGCACGGCCACACGCAGTCGCAACGAGGGCATCGCCTACCTGCTGGATCCGAGCGGCAACTACAACGACTTCCGCTCCGACAGCAGCGAGGGCCATCGCTTCGACCAATGGCAGGCGATGGCGCAAGGCGTGTTGCGCACGGGTGCCATCGAACACCAGCTGACCCTGGGCGCGTCCTGGCAGAAGCAGACCAACGACTACAGCAGCAACAGCGTCTACCAGCAGATCGGCACCGGCAACCTCTACACGCAGAACACCAACGGCTATGCCAGCGTGACCGACTTCTCGGTCTACCGCGACAGCGACATCACGCAGCGCGCGATCTTCGCCAGCGACACCGTGAAGCTGTCGGACCAGTGGTCCGCGCTGCTTGGCCTGCGCAGCACCAACTACGAGCAGAACAGCTACAGCATCGCCGGCGCCAGGTCTTCGCAATACACCAAGAGCGGCGTGGTGACGCCCACGCTGGCGCTGATGTTCAAGCCGGCGCCGGACACGACGCTCTATACCAGCTATGTCGAATCCCTCGAGCAAGGCGCTTCGGTGGGCATCACCTATGCCAACTACCGTGACCTCCTGAATCCGCTCAAGAGCAAGCAGTACGAACTGGGCATCAAGACCCAGCGCGAACGCTGGAGCGCCACGGCCGCCCTGTTCCGCATCGAACGCGGTGCCGAATACGCGAACAGCCAGAACGTCCTCGTGCAGGACGGGCAGTCCATCTACCAAGGCCTCGAACTGGGCGCCTCCACCCGCCTGGGATCGCAATGGCAGCTCGGCGGCAACCTGATGTTCCTCGACACCTCCTACCAGCGCGGCAGCGACTTTGTCGGCAACCGCGTGGCGGGTGCGCCGAACTTCGTGGCGACAGCGCAGCTGTCCTATGCGGTGCCGCAGGTGCCGGGTCTCAAGCTGTCGGCAGACGCGAAGTACACGGGCGGCACCATGCTCAACGCCTCGAACCAGCTGAAACTCGCCGGCTACACGGTCGCGAACATCGGCGCGAGCTACGCGACACGCATCGGCGGCCACGACACGACCTTCCGCGTGGCGGTCAACAACCTGACCAACAAGCGCTACTGGGAATACCAGTATGCGAACTACATCAAGCCCGGTGACCCGCGCACCCTCAGCTTGAGCGCCAAGCTGGATTTCTAGGCGTAGTGGTGGGGCGCTCAGCCGATGCCCCGCACCGACCCCGTCAGCGACCGCGCGCATTGCAGCAGCGTCGGGCCGAGCTTGCGCACGGCGTCATCCATCGTCCAGCGGCTCGTGGGCGCCACCACATGCACGGCCGCCACGGGCCGGCCGTTGCTGCCCAGCACGGGCGCCGCCACGGTCATGTCGCCGAGGAAGAGCTCCTCGCTGTTGGTGGCGAAACCCTGCAGCCTCGCCTGGCGCAGCGCCTCCAGGATGTCCTCGACCGCGGTGCGTGTGTGGGCCGTGTGGGCCACGCGATCCGAGGCCTCGATCAGCGCCAGCGCCTCGCTCTCCGGAAGCGCGCTCAGGTAGGCACGTCCGGAGGCCGTGCAATACATCGGGATCCGACTGCCGATCGGCATGTGGACGGGCACGAACTGCGCGCTGACGAAGCGGGCGACGTAGACCATGTCGAGCCCGTCCGGCTCCGTGAGGTTGGAGGTTTCCGTGGTGACCTTGGTCAGCTCCGACAGGAAGGGGTTGGCCAGGTCGATCAGCGGATCGGCCGCCAGGTAGTTGAAGCCTATTTCCATCACGCGCGGCGTGAGCTGGTAGCGCCGCGTCTGGGGATGCTTGCGCACATAGCCCAGCCGCTCCAGCGTGAAGACCATGCGCTGCGCCGAACTCTTGTTGATGTCCGTGGCTGCGGCCACTTCCGCCAGCGTCATGGTGCGCCGCCGTGCACTGAAGGCGCGCAGGACGGCCAGCCCTTTTTCCAGCGACTGGTTGAAAAGCAGGCTGCTGCTGTCGTCGGGGGCGGATTTCAGTGGGGCGTCCATCGCAGAAGAGTATAGCGACCCCATTCGAAAGAATCGATTATCGATTCACTTGATTCGACTAGTGGTTTTCATCAATTGATATGAGGTTCTTAAGAATCGACTATTGGCACGCATGTTGCATCGCATGAAGGCCGGGCTGTTCCGGCCCGCCCATTTGCATCTTCCTCAAGGAGTCCACATGAATCCCTTCGTTCGCCGCTTTCATCGCTTTGCCGCGGGTCTGTTCGCTGCAGGTGTCGTTTCGCTCGCCTGCGCCCAGGGCGCCTCGCCGACCTACAACGTGGGCGCCACGGCCACCGGCGTGCCCTTCACCTTCCTGGACGTGAAGACCAACACCATCCAGGGGATGATGGTGGACACCGTCACCGCCGTCGGCAAGGCGGGCGGCTTCGGGGTCAACGTGCAGCAGACGGTGTTCTCGGCGCTCATTCCCTCGCTCACCTCGAACAAGATCGACATCGTCTCGGCGGCCATGCTGAAGACGGCCGCGCGCCAGCAGGTGGTGGACTTCAGCGATCCGGTCTATTCCTATGGCGAAGGCCTGATCGTCAAGAGCGAGGACACGCGGGCCTATACCTCGCTGGACGAGCTCAAGGGCGAGGTGGTCGGCGCGCAGGTCGGCACGGTCTTCATCGACATGCTCACCAAGAAGGGCATCTTCAAGGAGGTGCGCAGCTACGACTCGGTGGCCGACATGACGCGCGATCTCGCGCTGGGGCGCATCAAGGCGGGCCTGGGCGACCAGCCCATCATCGCCTACCAGCTGCGGCAGAACACCTTCACCGGCGTGAAGCTGGTGGACAGCTACAAGCCGGTCAACGTCGGCGACGTGTGCCTGGTGGTGCGCAAGGGCGACACCGAGACGCTGGCCCGGATCAACAAGGCCATCGCGGCGATCAAGGCTGACGGCACCTTGCAGAAGATCGTGCAGAAGTGGGGCATCTAGTGCCCGCGTCCTTCCTCCAGCACGCCCGCGACTTCCTCCCGATCCTGCTGCAGGGCGCGGTCGTCACGGTGCAGGTGACCGTCCTCTCCTTCCTGCTCAGCAGCGTGCTCGGCCTGGCGCTGGCGCTGATGAAACTGTCGCCGGTGCGCGCCCTGTCCTGGACGGGAACGGCGGTGATCAACCTGATCCGCGGCCTGCCGATCATCGTGCAGCTCTTCTACATCTACTTCGTGCTGCCCGAGTTCGGCGTGCAGCTCACGGCCTTCCAGGCCGGCGTGATCGGGCTGGGCATCGCCTACTCGGCCTACCAGGCCGAAAACTTCCGCGGCGGCATCGAGGCCGTCGACGCGGGCCAGCGCGAGGCCGCGCAGGCCATGGGCATGCGCTCCGCGATGATCATGCGCCGCGTGATCCTGCCGCAGGCCTTTCGCATCGCGCTGCCGCCCTACGGCAACACGCTGGTCATGATGCTCAAGGACTCCTCGCTGGTCTCCACCATCACCGTGGCCGAGATGACGCGCGCCGGCCAGCTGATCGCGTCCTCGACCTTCCAGAACATGACGGTCTACACGCTGGTCGCCCTGCTCTACCTGATCATGAGCCTGCCGCTGGTCTACGGCCTTCGCCGGCTGGAGCGCCGTCTCGGCGCCGGGAGGAAAGCATGATCCGCGTCACCGAACTGGAGAAGCGCTTCGGCCAGCACCGCGTGCTGCAGGGCGTCAGCCTGCACGTCGATGCCGGCGAGGTGGTGTGCCTGATCGGCCCCTCGGGCTCGGGCAAGTCCACGGTGCTTCGCTGCATCAACGGGCTGGAGTCGTACGAAGGCGGAGAGGTGCGCGCCTTCGGCGAACGCGTCGACCGCGGCAGCAAGAACATCCACCAATTGCGCAGCCGCATGGGCATGGTGTTCCAGCGCTTCAACCTGTTCCCGCACCGCACGGTGCTGCAGAACGTGATGGAAGGCCCGGTCTACGTGCTGCGCGAAAACCCCGCGCAGGCGCGCAACGAGGCGATGGCGCTCCTGGCCAAGGTCGGGCTGGCCGAGAAGGCGCAGGCCTACCCGGCCCAGCTCTCGGGCGGCCAGCAGCAGCGCGTGGCGATCGCCCGCGCGCTGGCGATGAAGCCCGAAGCCATGCTGTTCGACGAGCCCACCTCGGCGCTCGATCCGGAACTGGTCGGCGACGTGCTCGCCGTGATGCGCGCGCTCGCGGGCGAAGGCATGACCATGATCGTGGTCACGCACGAGATGGGCTTCGCGCGCGAGGTGGCGGACCGCGTCTGCTTCCTGCACAGCGGCAGCATCGTCGAGGAAGGCCCGGCGGCGCAGGTGCTGGGCGCGCCGCGGCAGCCGCGCACGCAGGACTTCCTGCGGCGCGTGCTGCACCCGTCGGCCGCACCCGCGGAGGTTTTGCAGTGACGGACAACCGGTTCGCATCGGGCCAACAGCTTCCTCCGTCGCTCTGGGCCGCCACCGCGCCAGCCGCGCCGCCGACGCCGCGGCTCACGGAATCGCACAAGACCGACGTGCTCGTCGTCGGCGGCGGCTTCACCGGCCTGTCGACGGCGCTGCACTTGGCCGAGGCCGGCGCGCAGGTTTGCGTGCTCGAAAGCCATGAGCCGGGCTGGGGCGCCTCCGGGCGCAACGGCGGGCAGGTCAACCCGACGCTCAAGCACGATCCCGACGACCTGGTGCGTCTGTATGGCGTCGAGCGCGCGGAGCCCTTGATCGACGCCGTGTCGCGATCGGCCGACCTCGTGTTCGAGCTGATCGCACGTCACGGCATCGACTGCCAGCCGGTGCGCAGCGGCTGGGTGCAGGCCGCGTACTCTGAGCGGGAGGTGGCCGGCCTGCACGCCCGTGCCGCGCAGTGGTCACGGCGCGGCGTGACAACGGAGCTGCTGGACCGCGCCGGCGTCGCCGCCCGCCTCGGCACCGAAGCCTTTGCCGGCGGCTGGCTCGACGGACGCGCCGGGGGCATCCAGCCGCTGGCCTATACGCGCGGCCTGGTGCGCGCCGCCCAAAGTCTGGGCGCGGCGGTGCACGGCGAAACGCAGGTGACGGGGCTCGAGCGCCGCGGCGCGCTCTGGCATGCGAGCACGTCGACGGGCGCCACCGTCACAGCCGACCAGGTGGTGCTGGCGACCAACGGCTACACGGGCCCGCTGTGGCCCGGCCTCGCGCGCACCATCCTGGCCGCGAACAGCTTCATCGTCGCCACGCAGCCGATCGAAGGTGCTGCCGCCGACAAGATCCTCCCGCGCGGCGAAACGGCATCGACCTCGCAGCGCCTGCTGCTTTACTTCCGCAAGGATGCGCAGGGGCGGCTCCTGATGGGCGGGCGCGGCCACTTCGCCGATCCGCGCGGGCCGCAGGATTTCGCGCACCTGGAGCGCTCGCTCGAGCTGCTCTTTCCCCAGCTGGGGCCGCTGCGCTACGAGTACCGCTGGGCCGGCCGCATCGCGGTCACGCGCGACTTCATGCCGCACGTGCACACGCCGGCGCCGGGCGTCACGATGGCGCTCGGCTACAGCGGGCGCGGCATTGCGCTGGCGACCAGCATGGGCCGGCATCTGGCCGCGCGCCTGACCGGCGACAGCAGCAGCTTCCCCTACCCGGTGACGCCGATGCAGGCCATACCGCTGCACGGCCTCCAGCGCTTCTACGTGGCGGCAGGCGTCGCCTGGTACAGCCTGCTGGACCGGCTCTCCTAGGGCGCGTGCGCCGCCGCGAGGCAGGCCTGGAAGGCCAGCACCGCGCGCGAAGGCTTGGGCGAGCGCCGCAGCACGCTGACGAAGCGGCAGCTGTAGTTGAAACGCGCCGGCAGTACGGCCTTCATGAGGCCGCGCTGCTCGAAGGCCTGCGCATAGTGATCGGGCAGGAAGCCGAGAAAGCGCCCCGAGAGAATCAAGGTCGCGATCGCCTCCTGGTCGAAGCCGGTGGCCTTGCGCGTGAGCTTCGCGCGATGGCTGAGCTGCATGTTGGGCGAGTGGTAGCCGAGCCCGGCGAAGTGATGCTCGCGCAGCCGCGTCCAGTTCAGCTTCGCGTGGCTGCTGTCGAAGAGCGGATGCCCCGCGCCGCAGTACAGCAGCATGGTCTCGTCGAACAGATCCGCGTAGACCAGGCTCTTCGACGTACGGTGCGCCGGAATGATGCCGATCTGGAACTTGCCCTCCAGCACGCCCTGCTCGATGGCGTTGATGGACCCCACGTGCACGCTCAGGCTCACCTCGGGCGCGAGCTGCGTGAAGCGGGCGATGGCCTCGCTGATGCGCGCCTGCGGGTTGCTCGCCGTCTTGTCGAACAGCGCCACCTCGAGTTGCCCGCCCATGCGGTTGTGGATGTCGTCGATGCTGCCGCGGAAGGCGTCGACCGAGGCCAAGAGGCGCAGGGTCTCGTCGTAGACGCGCTGGCCCTCGGCGGTGAGCGAGAAGCCGGCCCGCCCGCGCCGGCACAGCACCAGGCCGAGCCGGGTTTCGAGATCCTTCACATGCCGGCTCACGGTGGAGGTGCCGATGTTGAGCTCCAGCTCGGCGGCCGCCATGCCGCCGCACTCGACCACGCTCTTGAACACCTTGAGCAGGCGCAGGTCCATGTCGCTCAGCTGGCCGAGCACGGCGCGATTCCTGGCGGCGCTTTCGCGCGGCGGTTTTACTTGCATGGATCGTCAAGTGAAGATTGATATTGCGCCATTCTCCACACTGAAGGCCGTGCGAACAATCGACGCATTCCCATCACCTCCGGAAGCGCCCATGAGCACCGCATCGACCGCCCTCGAACCGAACCCTGCCCTGCGCACCGACGCCGCCTGGCTCGACGCGCACTGGATGCCCTATACCGGCAACCGCAACTTCAAGGCCGACCCGCGCATGATCGTGGAGGCCAAGGGCGCCTATTTCACCGACGGCGACGGCCGCAAGATCTTCGACGGCCTCTCGGGCCTGTGGTGTTCGGGCCTGGGCCACGGCCGCCCCGAGATCACCGAGGCCGTGAGCCGCCAGATCGCCAAGCTCGACTACGCGCCGGCCTTCCAGCATGGCCACCCGCTCTCCTTCGAACTCGCCAACAAGCTCAAGGAACTCACGCCCGCCGGGCTCGACTACGTGTTCTTCACCGGCTCGGGTTCCGAGGCCGCGGACACCTCGCTCAAGATGGCGCGCGCCTACTGGCGCACCAAGGGCCTCGCCGGCAAGACGCGGCTGATCGGCCGCGAGAAGGGCTACCACGGCGTCAACTTCGGCGGCATCTCGGTCGGCGGCATCGGTGCCAACCGCAAGCTCTTCGGCCAGGGCGTGGAGGCGGATCATCTGCCGCACACGCAGCTCGCATCCAACGCCTTCTCGCGCGGCATGCCCGAACACGGCGCCGAACTGGCCGAGCGCCTGCTCGATCTGATCGCGCTGCACGATGCATCGAACATCGCGGCCGTGATCGTCGAGCCCTTCGCGGGCTCGGCCGGCGTGGTGATCCCGCCGCGCGGCTACCTGCAGCGGCTGCGCGAGATCTGCACCGCCCACAACATCCTCTTGATCTTCGACGAGGTCATCACCGGCTTCGGCCGCTGCGGCGCGCTCACCGGCGCGGATGCCTTCGGCGTGGTGCCGGACATCATGAACGTGGCCAAGCAGGTCACCAACGGCGCACAGCCACTGGGCGCGGTGATTGCGAGCAAGGAGATCTACGACACCTTCATGGCGGCCGGCGGCCCCGACTACATGCTCGAGTTCCCGCACGGCTACACCTACTCGGCGCATCCGGTCGCCTGCGCCGCCGGCATCGCCGCGCTCGACGTTCTGCAGAAGGAAGACATGCCCGGCCGCGCGAAGGCGCTGGCGCCGCATTTCGAGAACGCCGTGCACAGCCTCAAGGGCAGCAAGCACGTGGCCGACATCCGCAACTTCGGGCTGGCTGCCGGCCTCACGATCGCCCCCCTGCCCGGCGAGCCGGGACGCCGCCCCTACGAGATCGCGATGAACTGCTGGAAGAAGGGCTTCTACGTGCGCTACGGCGGCGACACCATCCAGCTCGCGCCGCCCTTCATCGCCGAGAAGGCCGAGATCGACCGCCTCGTCAATGCGCTGGGCGACGCGCTCGCGGAGACCGCCTGATCCGGTCGCGCGCTTCGCTCAAGGCAGCACCACAGTGCTTTGAGCCCGCGCGATTCTCCGGTCCGCGTCGCGCTGCAACAGGAAGCGCTGGGCCACCAGGCTGTTGGCCGCGCCGGTCACCGCGGTCACGAAGCCGGCCTGGTTGCCATAGAGCGATTCGATCGATGGCCGCGTGTCGCCGGCCGCGATGCGCGCCGTTTCGGTCTTGTGGAAGGGAATGAAGCTGCCCGACAGGTTCACCAGATCGACGATGCCCGGCGTGGCCACGTAGTTGAACTCGACGCTGGTGCCCAGCGGCGCCTGCACGTCGACGTTGCGGATGCCGGCCTTGGTGAGGCCGGTGCCCGGATCGACCTGCGGTACCAGGATCGCGTAGTCCTTGCCCATGTATGAGGGTGGAACCACCGTCGGGATGCCGGACTCGTCCTGCGGCCTGTACTGCGGGCCGTAGTCGAGCAGCGGAAAGCCGTTGTAGCGCGCCAGATAGTTGAAGGCCGGAATCGCCGTCGGCGCGCCGCCGCCCGCGAGCGGCCAGGTGGCGCCCGCGATGGTCGGGAACACCAGCTGGTCGGGCCGCACCAGCGTGCCGTCGGCGAGCTTCGGCACCTGGCTCGCGGGCGGGGCGAGATTCTTGACGACCCAATCCTCCAAGTCGATGAACAAGGCGCGGAAGGTATCGGCGTGGTCCGTCATCGACCCGATCGGATACACCGCCGAGGTCGGACTGAAATTGATTCCGCTCGCCAGGCTTCCCGTGCCGCTGCCGTGCTGCGTGCTCGCGTAGTAGTAGATGCGCGCATTCGCTGGTTGGACGAGGTCCGAGGCACCCAGGGCATCGGTCAACACCGGCGAGCCTTGCAATTGCCAGAACTCCGTGCCCGACAGGCCGAGGAAGAATTTCGGACAGGTGGCGGTCTCGGTGCAGCGCTTCATCACGCCGCCCGTGCGGCCCGAGATCGCGTCGGCGTAGTCGGCCGCCAGTGCGCGCGGCGCGGTCTGGCCGAAGGCACGGTGATCGGTGCGCAAGCCTCCGCCGCCGCCCGGCACCGCGAAACGCGTGTTGATGTTGGTCTGGCGCGCCGCGACATGGGCGTAGATGCCCTCGAAGACCTGCCCGCCGTCGAGCCGCTGATTGAAACCCAGGTGCAGGAAGGTCTTCATCGCATTGCCCGATTGCGAGGTGCCCTGCCCGATCGCATGGCGGATCTTGCCGGCGATCGGATTCGGGGTGCCGGCCAAATCGGCTTGCTGGCTCCTGAAGAAGGCGATCGTGTCGCGCAGCGCCGCGAGGCCGACACCCATCACCTTGGGATCCTTCGCGACGTACTGGAGCTCGTAAAGCGTGTTCGGCTGAAAGCCGCCCTTCAGACAGATGCGCGCGGGATCCGCCGTGCCCGGGAACGGGTTGTCCGTGGCGTTGCAGCTCGCGAACTTCCAGTCCGCGGCGGGGATCGCAATGCGCGGGTCGGTCTCGTTCACGCGGCGCGTCAGCAGATAGCCGGGCTGCGTGTTGTCGAGGCTCGCGGGCGCATACGCAATCATCGTGCCGTTGAAGACGCCGCCCGGCAGGCTGAGCGAAGGCGCGGCGGCCGAGGTCAGCAGCTCGGTGGCGTACGGCCCCGTGATCGACGAACCGTCCTTGTTCTTCGCGACCGGCACCGTGACCGTCAAGCGCTGCGGCGAGCTCTTCGGAACGTCGCCTTGCCAGGCCGAGAACATCCACACGTAGCCACGCTCGAAGAACACCGCATCGCTGGGATTCGCCGCGAGATTCGGCATCGTCAGGATGTTGCCGCGGTTCGGCGCGTCGTAGCGCAGCACGCCGCTGGCCTTGCTCATGTCCTTCGGCTTGAGCATCACGAAATCGGCGCTGTACTCGACCATGCCGCGCGCATTGACCGGCGCGAGATCGAGGTCCTGGATCACGGCATTCTTCGGGTCCTTCGGATCGACTTCGCCGCTGATCGTGCCGGTCAGCTGTTCGTAGGCGCCGACGCTGCCGAAGCTGCCCGGCATGTCGGTGGTGGCGCTGATCGTCAGCTTCATCTGCGCCGCCGCGGGTGCGGACGCAGGGGGCGCAACGATGCCGCCACCACCACCACCACCGCCGCCGCCACCGCAGGCCAGCGTCATCAGTGCCGCAAGCGCGGCTGCGCACAGGACGCGGCAGCGTCCATTGATTCTCATCTGCATTTTTGTCTCCTCGGCTGCCTCTTCGGACAGCGACGCTTACTCGGCCTCGATGCCCGCCGCCTTGACGATGCGCCCCCACTTCTGCGATTCGCCGTGCTGGAACTTCGCGAGCTCCTCGGGCGAGGTGGTGAACACTTCGGTACCGCTCGGCTCGTAGAACGCGGTCTTCGCAGCCTCGCTCTTCGCCGCCTTGACCAGCAGTTCGTTGAGCCGCTTGACCACCGCCGGCGGCGTCTTCGCGGGCGCATAGGCCGCGAACCAGTAGCCCATCTCGTAGCCCTTGACGCCGGCTTCCGCGATGGTCGGCACCTCCGGTGCCAGCGGCGAGCGCTGGGCGCCCGAGACGCCGAGCGCGCGCAGCTTGCCGGCCTTGACCTGCGGCAGGCCGGTCGCGGTGTCGGTGATCATCATGTCGATCTGGCCGCCCAAGAGGTCGGTCACCGCGAGCGGGTTGCTCTTGTAGGGCACATGCAGCAGCTTGATGCCGGCCAACTGCTGCAGCAGTTCGCCGGCCATGCGGCTCGAGGAGCTGCCGCTGCCGAAGCTCAGCTTGCCGGGCTCCTTCTTCGCGAGCGCGACGAACTCGGCCACCGTCTTGGCCGGCGAGTTCGGATTCACCACCATGATCTGGCCGCCCTTGCCCAAAGCGGCGATCGGGCTGAAGTCCTTCACCGGGTCGTAGGGCAGCTTCTTGAACAGGTGCTCGTTGGCGGCGTGCGTGGTGTTGGTGGTGATCAGCACCGTGTAGCCGTCGGGCGGCGCTTTCGCAACCTGCTGCGAGGCGATGAAGCCGCTGGCGCCGGCCTTGTTGTCGATCACCACCGGTTGCTTGGTTTCCGCCGTCACGCCATTGCCGAGCGCACGCGCGATCTGGTCGGTCGCGCTGCCTGCGGCAAAAGGCACGACGAAGCTGATGGGCTTGTCGGGGTAGGTCTGCGCCGCTGCGGCGCCGGCGCCCAGCAGCGCGGCGAAGGCCAGCGCGAGGGGTCGAATGCGAATCATGGTGATGTCTCCTGGATGAATGAATAAGCGAAGCGAAAGATCAGGCATCGGCCGGGCCGATCAGCAGATGCGCCAGCGAGGCAGGCACCTCGATGGGCATGTCCAGCAACAGGAAGGACAGCGCCTTGCCGTGCGCATCGAGGTTCAGCGCATCGTTGACGCCGCCGTCCAGCACATCGTCGAGCACGAAGTTCATCGCGTGCAGCTTCGGCAGCAGGAAGCGCTGCACGCGGCTCGGTTGCCGGTGGCCGAACTGCGCGGCCACGGCCTCGGGCGTGAGCTGTGCTACCAGCAAGGGATAGAGCTCCGGATGCCAGGCGATCACGCTGATGTTGGAGCGGTTGCCCTTGTCGCCGGTGCGGCCGTGGGCGGCGCGGAAGAGCGCGACCTTGTGCACCTGTGTCATGCCGCCTCCACGATCTCGAAGCGCACCGGCACCTGCTCCCGCGGCAACAGGCAGGAGCGCGTGTTGAGCCGCGGCGTGAGCGCCGTGCGCACGCCGCCGCCGCCGGCCGGGCCGCAGGTGTAGAGCGCCATCACCTCGCGCGTGAGCCGCTCGGCCTCGCCGCGCTCCTCGTGCGTCGCGGCCACGCGCAGCCGCACGTCGCGCGCGCCGCTCTCGGGCATCGCGTCCAGCATGCGGCCGGCGTCGTCCGCGAAGATGCTGATCGCGCCGATCAGGTCGACCCGCAGCGCGAGGCCCGCGAGCCGCTTGCGCAGGATGTCGGCGGCCAGCCGTGCCCGCGCCTCGGCACGCGCGCCGGCGTAGGAGATCTCGCCTTCGGCCAGCCAGCCGCCTTCGTAGCAGACGTTGACCTTGTAGTCGGCGGGCCGCGCATGGCCGCGCACGCCGGAGAGCGCGACGCGCTCGGGCCCGACGGCGCTCACCTCGGCGTCGCCGATGTCGGCCACCACGTCGGGCGTCAGGTAGGCAGCCGGGTCGTGCACCTCGTACAGCAGCTGCTCCTTGACCGTGGCCTCGCTGAGCAGGCCGCCCGTGGCATCGGCCTTGCCGATGATGCAGAGGCCGTCTGCGTCGATCTCGGCGATCGGAAAACCGATCGCCTCCAGGCCCGGCACCTCCTTGTAGCCCGGATCGGCAAAGTAGCCGCCGCAGACCTGCGCGCCGCATTCGAGCAGATGGCCGGCCATGGTGGCGCGTGCGAGCCGGTCCCAGTCGTCGGAACGCCAGCCGAAGTGCGACATGGCCGGCCCCACCGTCAGCGACGGATCGGCAACGCGCCCGCACACCACGATCTGCGCGCCGGCATCGAGCGCGGCGGCGATCGGCTCGGCGCCGATGTAGGCGTTGGCGCTGACCAGGCGCATCCGGTCCATCTCGGCACCCAGCTGTTCGCGCAGCAGCGCGCGCTGCGCGGGCGCCGACAGATCGTCGCCTTCCACCACCGCAATGCGCGGCGCGGCAACGCCGAGCTCGCGCGCCATGCGCGCGATGTGGCGGGCGGCGGCGCGCGGGTTCGCAGCACCGAAGTTGCTGACGATGCGGATGCCGTGCGCCAGGCAGCGTGCGAGCACCGGACGCAGCATCGCGTCGAGCAGCGGCTCGTAGCCCGCTTCGGGATCGGCGCGCCGGCGCAGCTGCGCCAGCGCGAGCGTCCGCTCGGCCAGGGTTTCGAAGATCAGGAAAGCGCGCTGCTCCGAGGGGCCGTGCTGCAGGCGCGCGATCAGCGTGTCCACCACCGGTCCGGCGGCATCGGTGCGGTCGCCCGAAAAGCCGGCCGCACAGCCGACCAGCAAGGGGGAAGCGGGCAAGTTGCTCATGTCTCCGATCTCGTCATGCGGTGAATGTAGGTTTTAGGGCCTCATCCGTACAATCGAAAGTTTGGATGAATTCATTCACTATTCGAATCAATGGCATCCGCCGACCTTTCCACCCGCCAGCTGCGCGCCTTTCTCGCGCTGGCCGATCTGCGCCACTTCACGCGGGCTGCAGAGGCCTGCCATCTCTCCCAGCCGGCCTTCAGCACCTTGGTCCGCGCGCTCGAGGAATCGGTGGGCACGCGCCTGTTCGACCGCAACACGCGCAGCGTGCAGCTCACGCCCGAGGGCCGGCTGTTCGAACCTTCTGCGCGCCGCCTGCTCGCCGACATGGGCCGTGCGCTCGCCGACCTGGGCGACCACGTGGAGCGGCGCAAGGGGCGCGTGCATGTCGCGGCGCTGCCCTCGCTCGCGGCCGGCTGGCTGCCGGCGCTGTTCGCGGAGTTCCGCCAGACCTGGCCGGGAATCGAGCTCGCATTGAGCGATCAGCTGTCCGATGCCTGCATCGACCTGGTGCGCGGCGGCCAGGCCGATTTCGCGCTGGCGTCGGGCAGCACGCGCGTCGCGGATGCGGCCGAGCTGCGCATGCGCGTGCTGTGCACCGATCGCTTTCACCTCGTGTGCCGAGCCGACCACCCGCTGGCTTCCGAGCCGCGGCTCACGCTGCGCAAGCTGGCGCCCTGGCCCTTCATCCACATGACGCGCAACAGCAGCGTGCGGCAGGCGCTCGAAGCCGCGCTGCATCCGCTGGCCATGAACACCGTGCTCGAGGTCGAGCAGCTCGCCACCGTGATGGGCATGGTCGAGGCCGGGCTCGGCATCAGCGTCGTCCCGACGCTCACGCTCTACCAGTTCCGGCGCGAGACGATCGCCACCCGGCCGCTTCCGATGCCCCAGCTCACGCGCCGGATCTACCTCGTGCAACGCCGCGAGGGCAGCTTGTCCGCGGCGGCACGGGCGCTGCACGACATGGTGGTGGCGCGACTGGGGTCGCTGTCGGTCTAGCAAGGCGATCTCTTTCTACAACCGCCTACGCAAATGCCAGGCAGAAGGCGCTAGGTTTGGTTCATGGACCCCTGGCAACCGAACTTCAGCTGGATCACCGAGCTGCTCGCCGTCGGCGGCAGCTTCCCCTACGACTGCGCGGAGCGGCTCGCGCGCGAGCATCGCATCCAGGCCGTGATCGACCTGCGCGGCGAAGCGATCCCCGATCCGCACGTGCTGCGCCGGCACGGCATCGCGCTGCTGCACCTGCCCACCGAGGACATGTGCGGCGTACGGATGGCAGATGTCGAGCACGGCATCCGCTTCGCGAACGAGTTTCTCGACGCGGGGCAGCGCGTGCTCGTCCATTGCGAGTACGGCATCGGCCGCTCCGCCACGCTGGCGCTGTGCCTGCTGGTGCACCGCGGCCATGCGCCGCTCGAGGCGCTCGAACTGATGAAGAGGCAGCGCCCCGTGGTGGCGCCCTCGCCGCCGCAGTTCGCATGCTGGTCGGCGTGGCTCGACGACTATCGCTTCTCCCGCGACGACGTCGACTGGCGCTTGCCGAGCTTCGACGATTTCAAGACCCTGGCCTACGGCCATCGGCCTCGCTGACAGGCAAAAAAAGGCCCGCACGAAGCGGGCCGAATGATTGCAGTCAGCAATCCCCCAGAGAACCTGGGTCGCAGTGTCGCCGCAAACGGCCCGGGTACCGCGTGAAGGATTCGGCAAAAAATACGGGCATCGATGGCGGCGGGCCGGATCGCGCGCGCACCTGAGAATTTTTCCTCGCTCAGGCGATCCTCAAGGCAGGCGCCGCACGGCTTTTCTGCGCGCCGTCCAGCGCAGCGGCCAGGCTCTCCCGGTACGTGCGGATGCTCTCGTCCTTGATGTGGCCGTAACCGCGGATCTTTTCCGCCAGGCCGGCAATGCGCGCCGCCTCGGCCAGCCGATCGGGACCCAAGCCCTCGAGCAGGCGCTCCACCAGCTGGCGGTACTCGGCGATCAGCTGCCGCTCCTGCCTGCGTTCCGCCGTGTAGCCGAAGGCATCGAAAGGCGTGCCGCGCAGCCAGCGCAGCGCACCGAGTCCCTTGAACATCGCCAGCATCCACTGCCCGTAGGCGCGCTTCATCGGCAGGCCCTGCGCATTCCGCTTCGCGAACCAGGTCGGCGCGAGATTGAACTGGAGCCGGAAATCGCCTTCGAACTGCGCGCGCAGCTCGGCCAGGAACTCCGGGCGCGTGTACAGGCGCGCCACCTCGTACTCGTCCTTGTAGGCCATGAGCTTGAAGAGGTTGCGGGCCACGGCTTCCGTCAAGCGCAGCCGCCGGCCCTCCGGCACGACCGCGCGCTCGCCAGCCTCGACGCGCCGCACGAAATCCAGGTAGCGCTTCGCGTACGACAGGCTCTGGTAGTCCTCGAGAAAACGCACGCGGGTCTCGATGATCTTCTCGAGGCCTTGCGGCCGCGTCAGCTGCACCACCGTGCCCTCGCGGCCCGACAGCTTGGCCTTCCAGGCCGGATCGTGCGCGGCCAGGCGCCCGGCGGCAAAGGCCTTCTTGTTGGCCTCGACCGCGACACCGTTGAGCTCGATGGCCCGCGTCAGCGCATCGAGCCCGACCGGCACACCGCCCCGTTGCCAGGCAAAGCCGAGCAGCAGCATGTTGGCGCCGATCGCGTCGCCCAGCAGGGCCTTGGCAGCGTCGTGCGCATCGATGGCCTGGACCTGGGCCTCGCCGGCGGCGGCCCGGAACTTCTGCAACAGCGCATCGTGGCGGAAAGGCAGGTCCGGCGAACGCGTGAACTCCGCCAAGGTCTGCAAGTGCGAGTTGACGACGAGCTGCGTGCCGCCCTCCTTCACCGTGCCCAGCACGTCGGGCAACGCACCCACCACCATGTCGGCCACGATCAGCGTGCGTGCGCGCTGCGGCTGCACGCGCACCGCATGCAGGAGCGAAGGCCGGCCGGCGATGCGGATGTGGCTCACGACCGAGCCGCCCTTCTGCGCCAGCGCGGTGAAGTCCAGCACCGACGCGCCCTTGCCTTCCAGGTGCGCCGCCATCGCGACCAGCGCGCCGATGGTGATCACGCCCGTGCCGCCGACGCCCGCGACCAGCATGTCGAAGGGCCTGTCGACCTTCGGCAGCGCGGGCAGCGGCAGCGCCCCGGCCAGCGCATGCAGATCCGGCGCGGGCGACAGGGCCGTGCTGCTCTTGCGCACCTCGCCGCCCAGCACGGTCACGAAGCTCGGGCAGAAGCCTTCGGCGCAGGAATAGTCCTTGTTGCAGCTCGATTGCTCGATCTGCCGCTTGCGCCCGAACTCGGTTTCGAGCGGCGCGACCGAGAAGCAGTTGGATTGCACGCCGCAATCGCCGCAGCCCTCGCACACGGCGGCGTTGATGAACATGCGCTTGGCCGGATCGGGGTAGCTCTTCTTCTTGCGCCGGCGCCGCTTCTCCGCCGCGCAGGTCTGGTCGTAGACCAGCACCGTGACGCCGGCGATCTCGCGCAGCTCGCGCTGGACCGCGTCCATGTCGCGCCGGTGGTGCACCTGCACCCCTTCTTCCAGCCGCACGCCGCGGTAGACCTCCGGGTCATCGGTGACCACCACGACCCGCTTCGCGCCTTCGCTCGCGACCTGCGTGCAGATCTGCGCGACGGAGATGCTGCCGTCGACCGGCTGGCCGCCGGTCATCGCGACCGCGTCGTTGAACAGGATCTTGTAGGTGATGTTCGCGCCGCTCGCGATCGCCTGGCGCAGCGCCAGGTAGCCCGAGTGGAAATACGTGCCCTCGCCCATGTTCTGGAAGATGTGCGGCATCGCGGTGAAGGGCGCATGGCCCAGCCAGTCGGCGCCCTCGCCACCCATCTGCGTCAAGCCGCCGGTGCTGCGGTCCATCCAGCTCGCCATGTAGTGGCAGCCCACGCCGGCGAGGGCCTTGCTTCCTTCCGGCACCTTGGTCGACGAGCTGTGCGGGCAGCCCGAGCAGAAGTAAGGCAGCCGGCGCATGCCGTCCGACTCGTTCGACAGCAAGGCGGGCTTCGCGAACAGGCCGGCGTCGATGCGCTCGGCGAGCGGGTCTCCGATCGATCCGAGCCAGGCGCACAAGGCCGAGGCGATCGATGCGGGGCCCAGCTGGCCCACCCACGTCAGTAGCGGCCCGCCGGCCAGATCGTGCTTGCCGCAGACCGTGGGCCGCTGTTGCTGGTTGAACACCAGCTCCTTCAGCTGCTGCTCGACCACCGAGGCCTTCTCCTCGATGACCAGCACATGGCGCAGGCCGGCGCAGAAGTCCTGCGCGCGCTGCGATTCGAGCGGGAAGCAGAGGCCCGGTTTGTAGATGCGCAGGCCAATGCACTGCAATTCGGCTTCGTCGATGCCGCAACGCTGCAGCACTTCCATCAGGTCATGGAAGGACTTGCCGACCACCATGATGCCCGCCGTCGCCTCCGGCGCAGCGACCACCAGGCGATCGATGGAGTTCAGCCGCGCGAAGGCCTTCAGCGCCTCCAGCCTCGCGGCCAGGCGCACTTCGATGGCGAGCGTCAGGAAGTCGTCGCTGCGGTAGGCCCGCGCTTCGGCGGCGCCGGGCGCCTCATCGGGCGCGGTGAACTCGGGCAACGGCGCCACCTCGATCGAACGCCCGCTCTCCACCGTTTCGGAGATGGCCTTGAATGCGACCCAGAGGCCGGCGTGCCGCGATGCGGCCCAGCCCCACAGCCCGAAGGCGTCGTACTCGTCGAGCGAGGCCGGATGGACGATCGGCATGCCCCAGCCCATCAGCGAGAGCTCGCTCGCATTCGGGATCGAGGACGAGACCGCCGCATGATCGTCGCCCACCACCACCAGCACGCCGCCCTGGCGCGTCGTGCCCGCGGCATTGCCGTGGCGCAGCGCATCGCCGGCCCGATCCAGTCCGGGGCCCTTGCCGTACCACATGCCGAAGACGCCGTCGAAGCTGCGCTCTGCATCAGCGCCCACCTGCTGGGTGCCCATCAGCGCCGTGGCGGCCAGGTCCTCGTTGATGGCGGGCAGGAAGCGGATGTCGTGCGCCTCGAGATCGGCCTCCGCGCGCCAGAGTTCGACGTCCACGCCGGCGAGCGGCGAGCCGCGGTAGCCGCTCACGAAACCTGCCGTCTTCAGGCCGTGCACTTCGTCCCATTTGCGCTGCAGGAGCAAGAGCCGCACCAGCGCCTGCGTGCCGGTCAGGAACACGCGTCCCTGAAGCGCGCTGCGGTTGTCGGCGAGCCGGTAGCTCGTTGCCGGAACCGGCTCGGGGTCGCGTTTCATGTCGTCGTTCATCGTGCGCAAAAACAAATAGTAGTCTTGCCGCGCGTCACCGGCATGGCTTCGCCCAGGAGCCGTTTTTTTTTGACTTGACATTCGCGACAAAGGCCCGAATTGACCGGATATCGCAAGCTGGCCCATCGGCCGCTACGATGTCCGTTCTGCCCGTGTCCCTCGAAGCCTTCCACCCCGCCGTCAGCGGCTGGTTCAGCCGCAGCTTCGCTGCGCCCACCGAGGCGCAGGCGGCGGCGTGGCCCGCGATCCGTGCGGGCCGCCATACGCTGGTCGCCGCGCCGACCGGATCGGGCAAGACCCTGACGGCCTTCCTCGCCGCGCTGGATGGACTGGTGCGCCAGGGCTTGAAGCCCGAGGGGCTCGCCGACGAAACCACGGTGGTCTACGTCTCGCCGCTGAAGGCGCTGTCCAACGACATCCACCTGAACCTGGAAGTGCCGCTGGCGGGCATCCGCGCCGAACTGGCCGCGCTGGGCCTGCCGGACGTCGACATCCGCAGCGCCGTGCGCACCGGCGATACGGCGCCCAGGGATCGCCAGCAGAACCTGCGCAAGCCGCCGCACATCCTGGTCACCACGCCGGAGTCGCTGTACGTGCTGCTCGGTTCGGCATCGGGCCGCAAGATGCTGTCGACCGTGCGCACGGCGATCGTCGACGAGATCCATGCGATCGCGGCCAGCAAGCGCGGCAGCCATCTGTCGCTGTCGCTCGAAAGGCTGCAATCGCTCTGCGAGAAGCCTCTGACGCGCATCGGTCTCTCCGCCACGCAGAAGCCCATCGACGAGGTCGCGCGCTTCCTGGTGGGTGCGGGCGCAGTCACCGATGGCGTTGCGGATTTCGAGATCGTCGACATCGGCTATGCCAAGGAACGCGATCTCGCGCTCGAGCTGCCGCCCGTGCCGCTCGGCGCGGTGATGTCGAACGAGCAGTGGGAGCAGGTCTATTCGCGCGTCGCCGAACTCGTGCACCTGCATCGCACCACGCTGGTCTTCGTCAACACCCGGCGCATGGCCGAACGTGCGGCGCGGCATCTGGGCGAGCGCCTCGGGAAGGAAGCGGTGGCGGCCCATCACGGCAGCCTCGCGAAGGAGGCGCGCCTCGACGCGGAGCAACGCCTCAAGCGCGGCGAACTGAAAGTGCTCGTGGCCACCGCCTCGCTGGAACTGGGCCTGGACATCGGCGATGTCGACCTGGTGTGCCAGCTGGGTTCGCCCCGATCGATCGCCACCTTCCTGCAGCGCGCCGGCCGCTCGGGCCATGCGGTGGGCGGCACGCCCAAGGCGCGCCTGTTCCCGCAGTCGCGCGACGAGCTGGTCGAATGCGCGGCCTTGCTCGATTGCATCCGCCGCGGCGAGCTCGATGCCTTGCACGTGCTGCCCGCGCCCCTCGATGTGCTGGCGCAGCAGATCGTGGCCGAGACCGCCAGCCGCGAATGGGACGAAGACGAGCTGTTCGCCCTGCTGCGCCGCGCCTGGCCCTATGCGCAGTTGAAGCGCGAGGACTACGCCGCCGTGGTGCGCATGCTGTCCGAAGGCTTCACCACCCGCAACGGACCGCGCGCCGGCTATGTGCACCGTGACGCGGTCCATCACCGCTTGCGCGAACGCAAGGGCGCGCGCCTGACCGCCCTCACCTCGGGCGGCACCATTCCCGAGACCGGCGACTACAGCGTGGTGCTCGAACCGCAGGCCCACAAGATCGGCACCGTGAACGAAGACTTCGCGGTCGAGAGCCTGGCCGGCGACGTGTTCCAGCTCGGCAACACCAGCTACCGCATCCTGCGCATCGAGCCGGGCCGCGTGCGCGTGGAAGATGCGCATGGTGCGGCGCCCAACATCCCGTTCTGGCTCGGCGAGGCGCCGGGCCGCAGCGACGAGCTCTCCTTCGGCGTCTCGCGGCTGCGCGACGAGGTCGGACAGCACGTCGCCACGCAAGGCGCCGAGGCCGCGGTGCGCCGGCTGGCGCGCGGCGTGGGACTGCACGACGAAGCCGCACGCCAGATCGTCGACCACCTCGCGCGCACCGTGGCAGCGCTGGGCGCGGTGCCGACGCAGGACCGGATCGTGATCGAGCGCTTCTTCGACGAATCGGGCGGCATGCAGCTGGTGATCCATTCGCCGTATGGAAGCCGTCTCAACCGCGCGTGGGGCCTGGCCCTGCGCAAGCGCTTCTGCCGCAAGTTCAATTTCGAGCTGCAGGCCGCGGCCACCGAGGATGCGATCGTGCTCTCGCTGTCCACCAGCCACAGCTTTGCGCTGCCGGAGGTGGCCCGCTACCTGCACTCGGCCACGGCGCTGGACGTGCTGGTGCAGGCGCTGCTGGACGCGCCGCTGTTCGGTGTGCGCTGGCGCTGGAATGCAACCACCGCACTCGCCCTGCCGCGCTTCATCGGCGGCCGCAAGGTGGCGCCGCAGCTGCAGCGCATGAAGTCCGAAGACCTGCTGGCGTCCGTGTTCCCGGACCAGGTCGCCTGCGCCGAGAACCTCGCGGGCGAACGCGAGATCCCCGAGCACCCGCTGGTCGCGCAGACCCTGGACGACTGCCTGCACGAGGCCATGGACGCCGAGGGCTGGCTGCGCCTGCTGCGTCGCATCGAAGCGGGCGAAGTGAGCGTGCTCGCGTGCGATCTTCCCGCGCCCTCGCCGCTCGCCGCGGAAGTGCTGAACGCACGGCCCTATGCCTTTCTCGACGATGCGCCGCTGGAAGAGCGCCGCACCCAGGCCGTGCAGAGCCGCCGCTACACCGATCCGGAGAGCGCGGACGACATGGGCCGGCTGGACCCGGAGGCGATCGGCAGCGTGCGCGAGGAAGCCTGGCCCGGCCCGCGCAACCCCGACGAGATGCATGAAGCGCTCAGCGGGCTCGGCGTGGTCAACGACGAGGACGTGGCCCGCAATGCGAACTGGAAAACATGGCTCGAGGCGCTCGCCGGCGCCGGCCGCGCGACGCGCCTGTCGCCTGGCCTGTGGGTCGCGGCCGAGCGCCTGGCGCTGACCCAGGCGCTCTATCCCGGCGCCGCCATGCAGCCGCTCATCGAGGCCCCTGCCGAATATGCGCAGACCTCCGGGAGCCGCGACGAGCTGCTGCGCGAGCTGCTGCAGTCGCGCCTCGGCGGGCTGGGCCCGGTCTCGGCGGACGAACTGGCGCAGCAGCTCCGGTTGCCGCTCTCAGACATCGAAGCCGCACTGCTGGGATTGCAAAGCGAAGGCCAAGTGCTGCAGGGGCGATTCACGCCCGAGGCCGACGCCCAGGAGTGGTGCGAAAGGCATCTGCTCGCACGCATCCACCGCTACACCCTCAAGCGCCTGCGGCGCGAGATCGAACCCGTGGAGCCGCGCGACTTCGCACGCTTTCTCTTCGAATGGCAGCACGTCGGCGCGGCCGCGCGTGTCAGCGGCCCGGAGGCCCTGGCCGGCGTGCTGACCCTATTGGAAGGCTACGAGGCGCCGGCCGCGCTGTGGGAGGCCGAACTGCTGCCGGCGCGCGTCAACGACTATGCCAGCGCCTGGCTCGACGACCTGTGCACCGCGGGGCGCGTGCTGTGGACGCGGCTGCGGCCGCCCGCCAACGATGGCCGCGCGGCAGGGGGTGCCGGCCAGTCGCTGCGCGCCACGCCGATCCTGCTGCTGCCGCGGCGCAGCGCAGCGCTCTGGAACGGACTCGCGCCGGCACCGGTCGACGACGCGGGACTGGGTTCGCGCGCGCAGCGCGTGGCTGCCTGGCTCGCGGCCAACGGCGCGTCATTCTTCGACGAGATCGCCGAGGGCGCACGCCTGCTGGGCACCGAGGTCGAAGACGCGCTCAGCGAACTGGTCGCGCGCGGCCGCGTGCGCTGCGACAGTTATGCGGGCCTGCGCGCATTGCTGGTTCCGGCCTCGAAGCGCGCGCCGACGCACGCGCAGCAGCAGCGCCGGCGCCGCGCCGCGCTCTTCGGCATCGAGGACGCGGGCCGCTGGCTGCTGACGCGGCAGCCGGGCTCCGCGACGACCGAAGAGCCGCCACGCGCCCTCGCGCCCGAATCCATCGAACAGGTCGCGCGCGTGCTGCTGCGCCGCTATGGCGTGGTGTGCTGGAGCATGCTCGAGCGCGAGGCCGCCTGGTTGCCGCCATGGCGCGACCTGGTGCGCAGCTACCGCCGGCTCGAAGCCCGCGGCGAGATCCGCGGCGGCCGCTTCATCGCGGGCCTGTCCGGCGAGCAGTTCGCGCTGCCCGAGGCCATCGGGCTCATGCGCCAGATGCGGCGCCGGCCGGCCGACGAAAGCCTGGTCTGCCTGTCGGCTTCGGATCCCGCCAACCTGCTCGGAACGGTCATTCCGGGCACCAAGATTCCGCGGGTCGCAGGCTCGCGTGTGCTGTACCGGGATGGCATCCCTATCGCGACCAGCGTCGCGGGCCAGGTCGAGATGCTTGCGCCCCTGAGCGCCGCGCAGCAGGACGCGGCGCGCAAGACGCTCTCGCTGGACCCCGCGCTGCATTGGGTGCATCGAACAACGGAGATCGCCGAGGAGCTTCGCCGCTGAACGCCGGCGTCGGCGAGCGCATCGCTGCTTCAGCTCTTGTCGGAGAGCCCGATCGAGGGCAGATCGAGTTCGACCCAGGCCGGCGCGTGATCGCTGGCACCAGCCCGGCCACGCACCTCGCGATCCACGTTCGCATCGATCAGCAAGGGCGCGAGCTCCGCATTGAGCAGCAGGTGGTCGATGCGCAGGCCCGCGTTGCGCGGCCAGCGGTTGCGCCAGTAGTCCCAGTAGGTGTAGATCGCCTCGTTCGGATGGCGCGCGCGGATCGCGTCGGTCCAGCCCTGCTTCAAGAGGCGCGCGAAGGCGGCACGAGCCTCCGGCTGCAGCAGCGCATCGTCGCGCCACGAGGCGGGGTTGTAGATGTCGGCATCGGTAGGCACCACGTTGAAGTCCCCGGCCAGCACCGCCGGCAGCCCGCAGGCGTAGAGCTTGCGCGCATGCGCTTCGAGCCGTCCGAACCATTCGAGCTTGTAGTCGAACTTGGGGCCGGGCTGGGGATTGCCGTTGGGCAAATACAGGCAGCCGACGACCACGCCGCCGACCACGGCTTCGAGGTAGCGGCTCTGGCTGTCTTCGCTGTTGCCGTCCAGGCCGCGGCCGGTTTCGATCGGCTCCCGGCCGCGCGCGAGGATGGCCACGCCGTTCCACGAACGCTGGCCATGAAACACAACGCCGTAGCCCGCTGCGCGAATCGCGGCCGCTGGAAAATTCTCGTCGGGCGACTTGAGCTCCTGCAGGCAGGCCACGTCCGGCCTCGACTCGGCCAGCCATTCCAGCAGGCGCGGGAGACGGCCGTTGACACCGTTGACGTTGAAGGTCGCGATCTTCATGGCGCAGGCATGGAAGGAAGAATGACGTCGGCATCATGACGTGCAAGCCGTCATCGGCCGCGTCGGAGAACATGCTCTGCTTTTCCATGTGTTGCGCCCTGTATCGCCATACACCAGAGGCGGTCATCTGATCGCGGCGCGTTCCTACAGTCCGCCCCTCGGCGCAGGACGATGCTCCCGATCCCAACGTCCCGAGAGATCGCAGATGGCCCCCCCAACCGCATGCTCGCCCAATGCTTGCAGCTTGCGGGTGCTGGTGGTCGAAGACGATCCCGATGTGCTGGAAGCCGCGCTCGAGGCCCTGGAACTCCTGGGCCACTGGGCGACCGGCGTCCGCAGCGCCGAGGGTGCGCTCACCCGCTTCCTCGAAGGCGCGTTCGACGTGCTGATGGTCGACGTCGGCCTGCCGGCCTTGTCCGGGCTGGAACTGGCCGGCAAGTTGCAGTCTCGTTGCAAGCTGCCGGTCATTTTTGCCACGGGCAGAAAGGCGCCGGACGGGCCTCTGCACAGCGCCGTCTGGCTGTGCAAGCCCTTCAGCCTCGAGCAACTGCGCGACGCACTGCGCCAGGCGTCCCAGCTCGTCGAGCTGAAGCTCGTCGACAACCCGCTCGCGCCTGCACCACGGGTCGCGGCAAGCGGCGCCTAGAAGCGGCGCTGCGAAGCACTCAAGCCGGCGGGCAGCGGTCGTAGACCAGGGCCAGATAGTCCGCGTGCTTTCGAAGGCTCTCGAGCTGCTGCACCGTGTTGCCGCGGATCGGGTCCTTCGGGTCGAACCTCACGTCGCCGTCGGGCAACAGAATGAAATGCGTTCGGCCGGACAAGCGGCCGCTGCGGTCGTCGGCATGCACGTAGCCGCAGCCCGTGCCCGTGCTCTTGTTGTAGGTCACGCCGGAGAACACGGCGAAGCGGGGTTCCGGCAGCCTGGTTTTCACCTGTGATTGGACCTGCCAGATCGGCCAATAGAACCACCACCCGCCGACGCAAGCGGCAAAGACCGAGATGCTGGCCAGAATGCAGACAATGACTCTCATGGCTTGTCCTTGTCGGGTTGCACGAACTGCATCGCGAAACGACCCAGAGGGGTCAGTTCCGTCACGGTGGCCGTGCCCGCCCGTCCCGGCGGCGCCGAGAACGTGACCTTGACCCAGCCCCCGTCCTTCAGGATGCGCAGGCTCTCGATGTCCTCTGCGGCAGTGAAGACCATCGGCAGAGGACCCTTGGCCACGCGCTGGAGCACGCTATAGGACATGTGCTGCCAGGCAGGCACGGCGAAGAGACCGACCGTGGTTTGTCTCGGAGCGTATGTCCATGTAGCCAATTGTAATTACATGTAGTACTTACAGGTTAACTTCTTTCGTGATCCATTTCACGAGTTCGCGAATCCGGCAAAAGCATGAAGTAGTGCCGAATGCGACGCGCAAGGCCCCACCCCTGCCATGGAAAGGGTCCGGCGCTTTGTGTAGTCTTTCGTGGAGCAGGAGATAACCATCGAAATGGCCCGAGCGCCATGAAATGGAGGCAGCCATGCAGGATTCGGTGACGCCCATCGACGCATCCTTCGAGCGATGGACGCAACTCTCGGACGCCTACGAGCAGCACCTGCTGCACATGAAGCAGGGTGATGAAAGCGCGCGCGCAGAAGCGATACGGCTCGCACGCGAACTGGATGCGCTGACCCGACTGCTCGGACGCAAACTCCCCGCGAACCAGTCACCCGACAAGCGCTGAGGCCTTCTTCGTCCTTCCGCGCAGCCTTCTCTGGGTCCAATTGCCCGATCCGGATCGGGGTGCCGCGTCCGGATTGTTGCCGGAACGAAAACACCGCAATTCCATTTGGCAGGGTTTCTACCTAGATTTCGGGCGCAAACTTCATCCCCACAGAGCAGCCATTCACTGTTCTGGATGAACAGGGCACCGAGCGAGGTGGCCGCCCCCGAAGGGACGGCGCCCCACCCAAGACCGGTTCGAAATCATCATCCAAACCATTGAAGGAAATTGAAATGAAGACCTCGAAGATCTTTGCCGCCGCCGCTCTCTCGCTTCTTGCTGCCGCTGGCGCCCAAGCCGAAACCTATGAAGGCGTGCATTCGCTGGTGTCGGCCAACAGCCGTGGCGACGTGAGGGCCCAAGCGGTGGCTGCCGCACGCAGCGAGAACCCGTACGCCGAAGGCGTCTCGTCCCGCGTCGCGCCGGCGCTGACCGCCTCGAGCGACCGTGCCGGCGTGCGAGCCGAAGCCGTCGCCGCCGCCCGCAGCGCCAACCCGTACGCGGAAGGCTATGCGCAAGGCGTGGCGCCGGTGCTCGCCAGCACGGTTGACCGTGCCACCGTGCGCGCCGAAGCCCGCGCCGCAGCGCGCGGCATCGACCAGCTTGCGCTGTAATCGGCTGCACTCGAGACGACAAACCGGGCCGCGAGCCCGGTTTTTTCGTGCGGCGTTGGCCGCAGGCCACTCGGCCTCGCTGAAAGAATGCCGGCGGCCCGGGAGCGCGGCACAATCTCGTCAGCATGACGCAGCAATTGCCCCACCCCGATGACCTGAGCGATGCGGAGCTCGCTGAACACGCCCATGCCTGGCGACGCCTGGCATTGCGCGGAGACCGCAGCGCGCGAGCGCCCGCGCACGCTTACGAGACTGCCTTGCGCGAACGCGTGCGCGCCTCGATGGCAGCCGAGCTGATGGCCAGCGCTGCGGCGCCCGAACCGAAACGCCCGTGGTGGCGCCGATGGTGGCCCTCGATGAGCGAGCACGTCACGTCCTGAACGGACGGCGCTTCCTCCTTCTTCAGCGGCCGCCGAGCTGCCCGAAGGAGGTGCGAAGCCCCACATAGTCGGTCGGCCCGCTGCTCTCGGGTGGATGACCGGTCGCCGACAGCCAGGCCGCGATGCTGGGCAGGCGCTTGTCGAAATAGAGCTGCAGGTGGGACCAGTTGCCGCCCTCCGTATGGGGCGCGGTCATTTCGAGCGCCTCGACCGCGATCGCGCGCAAGCTGCTCACCATCGCCAGCGAGCGCCCGTCGAGCAATTGCAGCGTCACCTCGCGACCCTGCGCCAGGATTTCATCGAGGATGCGGCGATTCACCGTGTAGTCGGGCCAGCTGCGCTTGCCGCAGGCGTCGTTCAGCTCCCTGAAGACCCAGTGCATGTTGGTGGCGAAGATCGCCGCCACCTGCCCGGCCTGCCGCAGGCTCTGCTTCGAGGCCAGGGCCTGCAGCCGCAGCGCCCACAGGATCGCGGCAAGAACGCCCAGTGTCTGGACCCATGCCGCCCATTCGGTCGAGGTCGCAGGACGGTTGAACCAGCCGACGACCACCAGTGCGACAGTGAGCGCGGCGACCGCCGCTCCGAATTTCCGCATGCTTTCCTCTGGGTCTGGGTACGCCGCCTCAGGCGCGCGGCCCGTCCTTGCCGAACAGTTTTCTTATCGCCGCAATCCCTGCCACCAATGCATTGGCGTAGGTCGCTTGCGGATCGCTCGCAGCCTCGAGCGGCAGGTATGGAAGCGCTTCTTCCATCGCGTAGTCGGTGCCCTCCATCAATACCCAATAGAACTCGCCCTCTTCGAGTTCGTGCACGGTGAGCGCGATATTTCGCAATTGCGACATGAGTTTAGGAGGGGGTCATCGAGTGAACTCATCGATCCTATTCAACGCGCGTTACAACACCTAGCCAAAACTTCACGTTTCGTCTCAAATGTGATGAACGGTAATTAAATTGGCAAGTCTTGAATACCCTCAATAGCCTGAATGTGGGTAATTTGCACCTGCCAAGCTTTTCCTACAGCGCCCGGGTGCCGCCATGCCTAAGCTGAATGCACCTCAACAACACCGCTGTGCCAAGGAGGAGACATGAAGCATTTCACCCTCGACCCCCACATGGTCGCCGCCTTCGGAGGGGCCTTCTATCCGACCGGCCATTCCATGGTGATGTTTCCCAATGCCGAGGACGCGAGCCGAGTCGGACACCAGCTGATCGACAACGGCTTCAGCGGCGACGAGGTCTACCTGATCCCTCCCAAGACCATGCTGGCCCAGATCTCGCCCACGGTCAGGGACGCGGACAACCCGCTGCCCTCGGCCGGCACCGACGGCGCCACCGTGCGCGCCTACACCAAGCTCGCGCGCGACGGCCACACCGGCCTCCTGGTCAAGACCGAGAACAGGGCCGCGGCCGAGCGCCTGATGGAGGTGGTGCGTACGGTGCCCTATTCGATCGCCGAGCGCTACTGCAGGCTGGTGATCGAGGACCTCTGAGCCAGGTCTCAGGCCGGCGCGGCGCGGCTGAGCACGGCGCGCGCCATCGACTGCGCAAGCTCGTGCTCGCCGAGGAACACGGTGGCCTCCACCTCCTCCGAGAGCAGCCGCGCCTCCTCCTCGTTGTGGCTGCGGATCACGGTCTCGATCGCGGGGTTGAGCGTGCGCGCGGTCTCGATCATCTGCCGCACATTCATCGCATCGGCGACGGCGACCACGAGCACGCGGGCCCGCGCCACATGCGCCTGGATCAGCACCGCGGGATCGGCCGCATCGCCCCAGACGGCCGCCATCCCCTCGGCGCGCAGCTTCTCCACCAGTTCGCGGTTCTGCTCCGCCACCACGAAGGGAACATCGTGGGCTGCCAGCTCGGCGGCAATGCGCCGCCCCACGCGGCCATAACCGACCAGCACGACGTGGCGCGACAGGTACTTCGCCTCGGTGCTCACCGGCAGCTCGGCCAACGGGTCGTCGCGCAGCGCCAGGCTGCGCGCAAGGGATGAACGCGCATGCAGCCATTTCTGCAGCGGACCGATCAGGCTGAACCACAGCGGATTGGTGGCGATGGAGATCAGCGCGCCGGCCAGCAGCAGGCTCTGGCCCTCGGCCGGCAGCAGCCCGAGCGAGACGCCGAGCGCAGCCAGGATGAATGAGAACTCGCCGATCTGCGCCAGGCTCGCGCTCACCGTGAGCGCCGTGCTCAAGGGATAGCGGAACAGCAGCACCAGCGCGCAGGCCGCCACGGACTTGCCCACCACGATCACCCCCACGACCGCCAACACCTGCAGCGGGCGTTCGATCAGCACGGCCGGGTTGAACAACATGCCGACCGAGACGAAGAACAGGACGGCAAAGGCGTCGCGCAGGGGCAGCGATTCCTGCGCCGCCCGATGACTGAACTCGGATTCGCGCATCACCATCCCCGCGAAGAAGGCGCCGAGCGCGAAGGACACGCCGAACAGCGCCGCCGATGCGAAGGCGATGCTGACCGCGGCCGCCACCACGCACAGCGTGAAGAGTTCGCGCGAACCGGTGCGCGTGACCTGCCACAGGATCCACGGGAACACGCGCCGCCCCACCACCAGCATCAGCACCACGAAACCACCCACCTGCAGCAGCGTGAGGCCCAGCGTCTGCCAGACCGGCGCCGCGTCGGCCACGGCCGTCTTGCCGCCCATCACGCCGGCCAGCGGCGGCAGCAGCACGAGCACCAGCACCATCGCGAGGTCTTCCACCACCAGCCAGCCGACCGCGATGCGGCCGGTGAAGGAATCGAGGAGCCCCAGGCTTTCGAGCGCGCGCAGCAGCACCACCGTGCTCGCCACCGACAAGGCGAGCCCGAACACCAGTGCGCCGCCCAGGCTCCAGCCCCACCACGTGGCCAATGCGCCACCAAGCAGCGTGGCCACCGCCATCTGCACGATCGCGCCGGGCAATGCGATCTTGCGCACCGCGAGCAGATCGTCGAGCGAGAAGTGCAGGCCGACGCCGAACATCAGCAGCATCACGCCGATCTCGGCCAGCTGCGCGGCGATCTCCGCATCCGCCACGAAGCCCGGGGTGAACGGGCCGATGATCACGCCCGCGAGCAGGTAGCCCACCAGCGCCGGCAGCCGAAGCCGCGCCGCCAGGAAGCCGAGTACCAGCGCCAGGCCGAGACCGGCCGCAACGGTATTGATCAGGGAGACGCTGTGGGGCATCGCTGCATTTTGCAAGATCGACGCCAACGCACCTGCACCTTTCAGCGCGCCGTCAATCCAGTCCCAGCACCTTGTCGAGCGTGATCGGCAGGCTGTACACGCGGCGCCCCGTCGCATGGAAGATCGCGTTGCCCACGGCCGCCGCGACGCCCACGATGCCGATCTCCCCCACGCCCTTGACGCCCAGCGGATTGACGACCTCGTCCTGCTCGTCGACGAAGATCACCTCGATCTCCCCGACGTCGGCGTTGGCAGCCAGGTGGTATTCGGCCAGGCTGTGGTTCATCACGCGGCCCAAACGGTGATCGACGAGACCCTCCTCGTGCAGCGCCATGCCGATGCCCCAGACCACGCCGCCCTCGATCTGGCTGGTGGCCGTTCTCGGATTGACGATGCGTCCGGCCGCCACCGCGCTGACGACGCGCGTGACGTGCACGCTGCCCAGGTCTTCATCCACGCGCACCTCGGCGAACACCGCCGAATGCGTGGCGCGCGCGTACTTGCGCTGCTTCATGAGATTGGGCAATGCGAGGCTCTTGGCTTCGATCTGGGCCGCACCGGCGCGCTGCATCAGCTCGCGCAGGCTGATGGAACGCGAGGGATCCACGCGCAGCCGCACCAGGCCGTTGACGAATTCGACATCCTTCAACCGCGGCTGGCGCAGCGGCGTATCGCCTTGCGCACGCGCCATGAGGAGCAGCTTGGCCGCGATCTTGAGGCAGGCGGCCTGAACCGCCGTGCCGATGGTGGCCACGGTGAAGGAGCCCCCCTGGACCGGCGCCAGCGGCAGGCTCGAATCGCCGAGGCTGAAGTCCACCTTGGCAAGCGGCAGGCCCAAGGTCGCCGCTGCGATCTGCGACATCACGGTGCCGGTGCCGGTGCCGATGTCGGTGGTGGCGCTGCCGACCTCCAGCGTGCCGTCGACCCGCAGCACGGCGCGTGCGGCGCCGTGGATCTGCATCGCGTCCCACACGCCGGTGGCCATGCCCCAGCCGATCAGCGTGCGGCCGTCACGCATCGAGCGCGGCTCGGGCTCTCGGCGCGACCAGCCGAAGCGCTCCGCGCCGCGCGCATAGCATTCGCGCAACGCCTTGCTCGAGAAGGGTTTGCCGCTTCCGGGCTCGGTCTCGGTGTAGTTGCGCACGCGCAGGGCCAGCGGGTCCAGGCCGACGGCATGCGCCAGTTCGTCCATCGCGCTTTCGAGCGCATAAACCCCTTGGGCCGCGCCGGGTGCGCGCATGTCGGTCGGCGTGAAACGGTCGAGCTCGACCACGCGATGGGCCAGCCGCAGGTTCGGCGTGTTGTAGAGCAGACCCGTCCAGCTGACGATGTTCTCGACGTAGTCCTCATTGCGCGAAGTCTCCGACACCGCCTCGTGCACGACGGAGCGCAGCCGCCCTTCGGTATCGCAGGCCAGCTTCAGCGTCTGCAGGGTCTCGGGCCGATGGCCGAAGCTGAACATCTGCTGGCGCGTGAGCACCACGCGCACCGTGCGCCGCAGCGTCAGCGCCGCCATCGCGGCCAGCACCAGCTGGTAGCCGGGCCGCAGCCCCGACCCGAAGGCCCCGCCCACGAAGGGACACAGCACGCGCACATCGCGCTTGCGCAGCTTCAGCACGCGCGCCAGGTAGGCGCGGCTGTTCTGCGCGCCCTGCGTCTTGTCGTAGATCGTGAGCCGCCCTTCGCCCTCCCAGATCGCCGTGCTGGCATGCGTTTCCATGGGGTTGTGAAACTCGGCCGGCGAGCGGTAGCGCGCCTCGATCTTGACCGGCGCTTCGTCCCAGGCATCTTCCGGTTCGCCGCGCACCTTGGGCGCGACCTGGTAGCCGAACTTGAGGCGGCTCGGCTTGCGGGCCTCGATCGCCAGCCGCTGCATGTCGCTGCGCGGCCGCTCGGCGGCGCAGTGCACCTCGATCAGCCGCGCCGCATGGCGCGCGGCCTCGAAGCTCACCGCCACGACCAGCGCCACCGGCTGCGCGTCGGAGTGGATCTGCGCATCGTGCAGCGGCCGGAACGGCGAGCCGCCGGGCGCATCCATGTCCTTGTGCAGCAGATCGAAGCGTGCCATGGGCGGCCGGTTCTCGTGGGTCAGCACCTCGATCACGCCCGGCACGGCGCGCGCCGCGCGGCTGTCGATGGAACGGATGCGGCCGCGCGCGATCGGGCTCGGCACCACCACGCCGTAGAGCAGGCCCTCGGCCGGATGCTCGGCGGCGTAGCGGGCCGCACCCGTCACCTTGGCCCGAGCGTCGACACGCGCCACCGGCGCCCCGAAGGGCAATCCGGGTTGTGCCGTCACGCACCCGCCTCCATGCCGGCCGCCTGCAGCAGCGCACGCACGACGGTACGGCGCGCCAGTTCGATCTTGAAGCCGTTGTGCTCCAGCGCCCGCGCGCCCTCGACCAGAACGGCGGCGGCCGCCTCGAACGCAGCGACACCGGGCACCTGGCCGGCCAGCAGCGCCTCGGCTTCGCACCGGCGCCAGGGCTGGTGGGCCACACCGCCGAGCGCGATGCGCGCCGACCGGATGCGCCCCTGCGCGATGTCGAGCGCGCAGGCCGCGGACACCAGCGCGAAAGCGTAGGAGCGCCGGTCGCGCAGCTTAAGATAGCAGGAATGGCGAGCGAAGGGATCGGGCGGCAGCTCGAGCGCGATGACCAGTTCGTCCGCGGCCAGCGTGGTATCGCGCTCCGGTGCATCGCCGGGCAGCCGATGGAAGTCGGCCATGGCGATGGAGCGTTCGCCCTGCGGCCCCTGCACGTGAACCACCGCTTCGAGCGCCGCCAGCGCGACGCACATGTCCGAAGGATGCACCGCAACGCACTGCTCGCTGGCGCCGAGGATCGCGTGGATGCGATTCAGCCCCTCGATCGCCGGGCAGCCGCTGCCCGGCGCGCGCTTGTTGCACGGCGTGACGATGTCGTAGAAGTAGTAGCAGCGCGTGCGCTGCAGCAGGTTGCCGCCGACGGTCGCCATGTTGCGCAGCTGCGGCGAGGCGCCGGCCAGCAGCGCCTCCGCCAGCAGGGGATAGCGGCGCTGCACTTCCGGATGCCAGGCCAGGTCGGCATTGCGCACCAGCGCGCCCACGTGGAGGCCGCCGCGTTCGGTGACGCGCACCTCGCGCAGCGGCAGGTGCGTGATGTCGACCAGCCGCGCAGGCCGGGCGACGCCTTCCTTCATGAGGTCGAGCAGATTGGTGCCGCCGGCGATGAAGCGCGCGCCGTCCACGCCGCCAATGGAGCGCAGCGCATCGGCCGCATCGGTGGCGCGGTGGTACTCGAAAGGATTCATCGCACGGCTTTCCACGCACCGGACTGCTGATGCCCCAGCACTTCGACCACCGCCCTGACGATGTTCGGATAGGCGCCGCAACGGCAGAGGTTGCCGCTCATCTGTTCGCGCACGTCGTCTTCGTTCTGCGCATGGCCCTCGCGCAGCAGGCCGACCGCCGAGCAGATCTGGCCCGGCGTGCAGTAGCCGCACTGAAAAGCATCGTGGTCGACGAAGGCCTGCTGCAGCGGATGCAGAAGGTCGCCGTGCGCCAGCCCCTCGATGGTCTGTATCGTCGCGCCCTCCTGCATCACCGCGAGCGCGAGACAGGCGTTGATCCGGCGGCCGTCCACCAGCACCGTACAGGCGCCGCACTGCCCATGGTCGCAGCCCTTCTTGGTGCCGGTCAGGCCGCAGTGCTCGCGCAGCAGGTCCAGCAGCGTGGTCCAGGCCTCGAGCCGCACCGTGCGCGCGACGCCGTTCAAGTGGAAGCGGACCGTGTGCACCTCGCAGGCGGTGCGCTCCTGCGTGCCGAGGGTGGAGGTGGCATCCATGGGCTGTGACCTTGTCGTGCGGCGGAGGCTGGCGCAGTAGGACGTGACCGCAAGCATCGTCGCCGGAAACAAGAAGACCCGCCGCGGCGGGTCTTCTTGCAACTGGCCGAAGCGTCGGCGCCTCAGTGCATGTGCAGGCCGCCGTTGACCGAGAAGTCGGCGCCCGTCGAGTAGCCGCCTTCGTCGGTCGCGAGCCACGCGATGATGGAAGCGATCTCGCTGGGCTCGCCGAGCCGCTTGACGGGAATCGTGCCCACGATCTTGTCGAGCACTTCCTGGCGGATCGCCTTGACCATGTCGGTGCCGATGTAGCCCGGGCTCACGGTGTTCACCGTCACGCCCTTGGCCGCCAGTTCCTGCGCCAGCGCCATCGTGAAGCCGTGCATGCCGGCCTTGGCGGCCGAGTAGTTGGTCTGGCCGGCCTGGCCCTTGGCGCCGTTGACCGAGCTGATGTTGATGATGCGGCCCCAGCCCTTTTCGACCATGTCCGCGACCACCTGCTTGGTGACGTTGAACATGCTGTTGAGGTTGGTCTCGATCACCGCGCTCCAGTCCTCGGGCGTCATCTTGAGGAACATGCGGTCCCGCGTGATGCCCGCGTTGTTGACCAGCACGTCGATGCTGCCGTGTTCGGCCTTGGCCTTGGTGAAGGCCTCGACCGTCGACTGCCAGTCGCCGACATTGCCGACCGACGCGTGGAACTCGTAGCCCAAGGCTTTCTGCTCGGCCAGCCACTTGGCATGGTCCCGCGTGGGACCGCAGCCGGCGATGACCGTGAAACCATCCTTGTGCAGGCGCTGGCAGATGGCGGTTCCGATGCCTCCCATGCCCCCGGTGACGTATGCGACTCTTTTGCTCATGATGTTCCTTATGTTGACGAGCCTGAACAGGCGCTGTTCACTGTAGCGAAGTTTCGCGCAGCCACCGGCTCAGGAAAACACTGACCCCTCAATGCAACGGGGTGTCACAAGCCGTCCATATACCGCGTTCGAACAGAAGGAAGGCAGGCATCCAATGAAACTCGTGACCTGGAACACCCAATGGTGCTGCGGCCTCGACGGCGTCGTGAGCCCGCAGCGCATCGTCGAGGGCGCGCGCGCCATGGGCGACTTCGACGTCCTGTGCCTGCAGGAGATCGCATCGGGCTATGGCGCCATGCCCGGCGGCCCGGGCGACCAGCCGGCCGAGCTCAGCGCGCTGCTGCCGGGCTTTCAGCTCTTCTTCGGTGCCGCGGTGGACGAGTTCGACCCCGAGGGCCGGCGCCAGCGTTTCGGCAACGTGATCGCGACCCGCCTGCCGGTGTCCCGGGTCCAGCACCACCCGCTGCCCTGGCCGGCCGACCCGGACGTGACCAGCATGCCGCGCATGTGCACCGTGCTCACGCTGACCAGCCCCAAACTCGGGCCCCTGCGCGTGATGACCACGCACCTCGAGTACTACTCGTCGAAGCAGCGCACGGCGCAGGCAAGGGCCCTGCTCGCATTGCACGCCGAGGCCTGCGAACAGGCCGCAGCGCCGCCGAAGGCCGACTACGAGGGCCCCTTCCAGCCCAAGCTGCATACGAAGGAAGTCATCCTCTGCGGCGACTTCAACATGGGCGCATCGGACCCGGCGCACGCGACGCTGCGCGAGCGCCTGCGGGATGCGTGGCCGCTGGTGCACGGCAATGCCCCCCACGCACCCACCTTCCGGCTCTTCGACCGCAGGTACGGCCCCGATCCGGTGAGCTACGACTTCGTGTTCGTCAGCGACGGCCTGGCGCCGCGCGTGCGCCGCATCGAGGTCGACCTGGTCACGCGCGCATCCGACCACCAGCCCGTGTTCGTCGAGTTCGGCGATTGAGGCCTAAGGTTCTCACTCACCTTGGATGCCGGCGGCGCGGATCACCTTGCCCCACTTGGCGGTCTCGGCCGCGAGGTGGCTGCGCAGCGCCTCGGGCGTGACCTTGTCCATGGGCACGATCTCCGAACTCAGGTCGGCCAGGCGCTGCTTGACCACCTCGTCCTGCAGGGCCGCGCGCAGGGCGACGTTGAGCTTCCCGGTCACGGCGGCCGGCGTGCCCTTGGGCGCGTAGATGCCGTGCCACACGCGCACGTCGAAGCCCTTGAGTCCCTGCTCGTCGAGCGTCGGGATGTCGGGCATGCTGGCCAGGCGCTTGGGCGTGGTCACGCCGAACACCTTGACGCGGTTGCCGTCCTTGATGACCGGCGCCGTCTGCGTGGTCTGGTCGCACAGGAGGTCGACCTGGCCGCCCATGAGGTCGTTGAGCGCCGGGCCGGCGCCCTTGTAGGGCACGGTCGTCAGGTCGACGCCGATCTGGCTCGCGAACAGCAGGCCGCACAGCTGCGAGACGGCGCCGATGCCGGCGTTGGCAAGCGAGACCTTGTCCTTGTTGGCCTTCACGTAGGTCAGCAGCTCCCTGAAGTTGTTGGCCGGGAAGTCCTTGCGCGACAGCAGCGTCATCGGCACGTCCATCACCTGCCCGATGTACTCGAAGTCCTTGAGCGGGTCATAGGACAGCTTCTTGTAGAGCGCAGGCGCGGTGGCCATGCCCATGTGATGGATGAGGATGGTGTAGCCGTCGGGCTTCGCCTTCGCGACCCGCGCGGGCGCGATGGTGCCGCCGGCGCCGACCGTGTTCTCGACCACCACCGTCTGCCCGAGCGACTTGCCCATCGGGATCGCCAGCATGCGGGCCACCACGTCGGTCGGACCGCCGGCCGAGTAAGGCACCACCATCGTGATGGGCTTGTCGGGCCACGCGGCCTGGGCCGCAGCGGGCGATTGCATTCCCAGCAGGCCCGCGGCCAGCGATGCGCAAAGCAGAACTTTGGATTTCAGTTCCATGTCGTCGTCTCCTGATGTCGATAAAAACCGGATTCAGACCGCGCCCTGCGCTTCCAGCGCGAGCAGGCGTTGCGCGAGCCGCAGCACGGGCGCGTCGACCATGCGGCCGTCGAGGCTGATCACGCCACCGCCGGCGGACTGCATGGCCTCGTTCACGCGCCGCGCCCAGGCCAGTTGCTCGGCACTCGGGCCGAGGGCCGCATGCACCGGACCCACCTGCTCGGGATGGATGCAGAGCTTGGCGCCGAAGCCACCGCGCCGCGCGCGTGCGCAGTCGAGCTGGAGCCGCTCCCGATCGCGCCAGTCGGGCGACACGCCGTCGATCGGTGCTGCGAGCCCGGCGCGGCGCGAAGCCAGCACCAGCGCAAGGCGCACCGGCACCAATTCGGCCTCGTCGGCTTCGCAGGCCAGACCGAGATCGGCCTGGAAGTCCAGATGGCCGAAGGCAAGCCGAAGCACCTGCGCTGCGTTCGCGAGCGCATCGAGCGCGGCGAGCCCGGCGGCCGATTCGATCAACGGCACAAGCACGCCCTGCGGCCCGACCGTCGCGACCAGCGCTGCGAGTTCTTCGGCACGCTCGGCCTTGGGCAGCACCACGCCGGCGAGCCCTTGCCGCGACAGCTGCGCCACGAGCGCGCAGTCTTCGTCGTGCCAGGCCGTGCCTGACGGATTGACGCGCACGAACAGGCGGCTGCGCTCGCCAGCGGACAGCGCCGCATGGCTGCGGGCGAGCTGCTCGCGCGCCGCCGCCTTGCGCTCGGGCGCCACCGCATCTTCGAGATCGACGATCACGGCGCCGGCGCCCGAAGCCAGCGCACGCGCATGGCGCTCGGGCCGGTCGGCCGGCACGAAGAGGAAGGTACGCGCCAATGCGAGCGGTGTAGCAGCCTTCATGAAGACGCTCCCAGCAGCATGCCGACCGAGGGCGCGCGCGCCACGTCCCAGAGCCGCTCGATGGCGTCGTGCATCTCCGCCTCGCTGGCGCCGCCGCTGTAGGCCGCGAGCCGCAGCGCCTTGGCCGTGATCTCCTCGCGGGAGAGCGTGTTGCCGGGGTCGCCCTTGGGTTCGTCGACGCGGCCCTGCAGCACGCGGCCGTCGTTCGTGTGCACCGTGACCTTGCCGATCCAGCGCTTCGGGTAGGCGCCATCGACCTCGGGGTCGAGCACCATCTGCACGCGATCGCGCAGCGCCACTGTTTCGGCATCGCGAAAATGCGCGTCGAACTCGGCCAGCCCGGCCTGCCCGAAGCGCGCCACCAGCGCGAGCACGGTACCCATCGAGAACTTGGACTGGTGCACCGTGGCCGGGTCGACCACCGGCCCCAGCACATCGATCGCACCCTGGTGCACATGCGTCGTGACGCGCGCCAGGTTCTCGGCACGCAGATCGTTCGCGCGCATGACTTCGAGCAGCGCATCGGCCGCCGGATGCGTATGGCGGCACGAGGCGTGGTACTTGAACGAGGTCTCGGCCAGCGCCCAGCGTGTGCCCAGGCCGTCGACCAGCCGCTCTGGATCGGCATCCTGCGACATGCCCGCGGCCATGCCCTGCGGGCCTTCGAGGATCTGCTGCGCCCCGGTGAAGCCGTCGCGCGCCAGCGTCGCCGCCATCAGCCCGGCCGCGGCCGCATGCGCGGTGTGCAGTTGCTTCGAATCGGCCGCGGTGCGCAGGAACTCCCAGAGCCCGGCCGACTGCGTGCCGGCCGAGCCGAAGGCATGCTGCATGCGTGCCGCGTCGAGCCCCAGCAGATGGCCGGCCGTGGCCGCTGCCGCAAGGGTGCCGGCCGTGCCGGTCGTGTGGAACACCTTGTAGTGCGAACGCCCGAGGAACTCGCCCACGCGGATGCCGACCTCGTAGCCCGCGACCGCCGCCGCGAGCAGTCGTTCGCCGCTGGCACCCAGCGCCTGCGCCCAGGCCAGCGCGACCGGGAAGACCACCGTCGCCGGATGGAACACAGAGCCGTTGTGCACGTCGTCCTGCTCGGCCACGTGCGAGGCCGCGGCATTGACCAGGGCCGCGAAGTACGGGCTCGTGCGCGTGCGACCCACCAGCACTTCGCTGCGGCCGTCCGCGGGCCCCATCTCGCGCGCGAAGGCGGCAATGGTCTCGACCGGCCGTGCGCCGCGCCCTGCGATCGCGGAGCCGAACCAGTCGACCAGCAGGTCTTCGGTGCGGCGAATCACGGGCGCCGGAATGTCGGTGAAGCGCACCCCGGCGGCGAAGCGTGCGAGGGATTCGGTGCTCATGTCAGATGGCCTCCGCGCCGCGCAGTGCGTGGATGTCGGCCTCGCTGCGGCCCATCGAACGCAGGATGGATTCGGTGTGCTCGCCGACTGCCGGAATCGCATCCATGCGGTAGTCGAAGGCGCTCTGCCGGCCCGGTGGCAGCAGCGCGGGAATGGCACCGGCCGGCGACTCGACCTCGCGCCAGCGCTCGCGCGCCTGCAGCTGCGGGTGCTGCCAGAGGCCCGCCATGTCGTTCATGCGCGCATTGGCGATCTGCGCCGCGTCGAGGCGTTCGAGCACCTGCGCCGTACTCAGCGCGGCGAAGGTCTCGAGGATCAGGGCCTGCAAGACCTCGCGGTTCGCATTGCGCTTGGCGTTGCTGTCGAAGCGCGGATCGGTCGCGAGCCCGGCCTGCATCAGCACACCTTCGCAGAAGGCCCGCCATTCGCGTTCGTTCTGCAGGCCCAGCATCACGGTGCCGCCATCGCCCGCGGCGAAGGGGCCGTAGGGGTAGATGGTGGCGTGCGAGGCCGCACTGCGCGGCGGCGGCGGCGCGCCGTCGTAGGCGTAGTACATCGGGTAGCCCATCCATTCGGCCAGCGACTCCAGCATCGAGACATCGATGTGCGAACCCTTGCCGGTCTTGCCCCGCTGCAGCAGCGCCGCGAGGATGCCGGTGTAGGCGTACATGCCGGCCGCGATGTCGGCGATCGAGTTGCCCGACTTGCAGGGCGCATCGGCCGTGCCGGTGATCGACAGGAAGCCCGCCTCGCTCTGGATCAGCAGGTCGTAGGCCTTCTTGTCGCGGTAGGGCCCGTCCTCGCCGTAGCCCGAGATGTCGCAGACGATCAGCGACGGATGCTTCGCCTGCAGCACCTCCGCGCCGAGCCCCATGCGTGCGGCGGCGCCGGGCGCGAGGTTCTGCACCAGCACGTCGGCGCCGGCGACCAGCTCCTGCAGCACGGCCTGCGCGGCCGGCTGCTTGAGGTCGAGTGTGAGACTTTCCTTCGAGCGGTTGACCCAGATGAAGTGCGAGGCCTCGCCGGCCACGCGCTGGTCGTAGGCGCGCGCGAAGTCGCCGCCGCCGGGCCGCTCCACCTTGATCACGCGAGCGCCGAGATCGGCCAGCTGGCGGGTGCAGAAGGGTGCCGCGATCGCGTGTTCGAGCGAGACGACGGTGATGCCGTCCAAAGGTCGTGTCATGACGGATCTCCGATCAGAAGGAGCGCGGCAAGCCCAGCAGGTGCTCGGCCACATAGGAATAGATGAGGTTGGTCGAGATCGGTGCCACCTGGTAGAGCCGCGTCTCGCGGAACTTGCGCTCGACGTCGTATTCGCAGGCGAAGCCGAAGCCGCCGTGGGTCTGCAGACAGGTGTTGGCCGCCTCCCACGAGGCCTTGGCCGCGAGGTACTTGGCCATGTTGGCCTCGGCGCCGCAGGGTTGGCCGGCGTCGAACAGCGCGCAGGCCTTGAAGCGCATGAGGTTCGCCGCCTCGGTCTCGATGTAGTTGTCGGCGATCGGGAACTGGATGCCCTGGTTCTGGCCGATCGCGCGGCCGAACACCTGCCGGTCGCTCGCGTAGCGGCGCGCGCGATCGATGAACCACCAGGCATCGCCGATGCACTCGGCCGCGATCAGCGTGCGCTCGGCATTGAGCCCATCCAGGATGTACTTGAAGCCCCTGCCCTCCTCGCCGATCAGGTTCTCGGCCGGGATCTCGAGGTTGTCGAAGAAGACCTCGTTGGTCTCGTGATTGACCATGTTGAGGATCGGCCGCACGGTCATGCCGCGGCCGATGGCCTGCTTCAGGTCGACGATGAAGATCGACATGCCTTCCGACTTCTTCTTCACCTCCGCGAGCGGCGTGGTGCGCGCCAAGAGGATCATCAGATCGGAATGCTGGATGCGCGAGATCCATACCTTCTGGCCGTTGACCACGTAGCGGTCGCCCTTCCTCACCGCGGTGGTCTTGAGTTGCGTGGTGTCGGTGCCGGTGGTGGGCTCGGTCACGGCCATGGTCTGCAGGCGCAGTTCGCCGGTCGCGATCTTCGGCAGGTACTGGCGCTTCTGCGCCTCGCTGCCGTGGCGCAGCAGCGTGCCCATGTTGTACATCTGGCCGTGGCAAGAGCCCGCGTTGCCGCCGGCGAAGTTGATCTCTTCCATGATCACCGAGGCTTCGGCCAGGCCCAGGCCGGAGCCGCCGTAGTCGGCGGGGATCAGCGCGGCGAGCCAGCCGGCCTCGGTCAGCGCGTTCACGAAGGCTTCGGGGTAGCCGCGCTCGTGATCGACCTTCTGCCAGTAGGCGGAATCGAAACTGCCGCAGAGCGCGCGCAGGGCATCGCGCATCTCCTGATGCGCATCGGGGGTGGGGATCTGGGTTTTCATGAGGCTCTCAGGACAGGGTGGCGGTGGCTTGCATCGCGAGCCAGCCGTCGGCGTCTTCGGCCCACAGCCGGAAGCTCTTGCCGTCGGCCTCGGGGCGGCCATGCACGCGGAAGGAAGCGGTGTCGAAGGTGGGTCGCACCGCGCGGAACTCGAACTTCGACAACGTGGCCTGCGGCTTCTCGCGCCGCAGCAGGTCGACCAGCAGCGTGGCGATCAGCGGGCCGTGCACGATCAGGCCCGGGTAGCCCTCGACCTCGGTCACGTAGCGCCGGTCGTAGTGGATGCGGTGGCCGTTGAAGGTGAGCGCCGAATAACGGAACAGCAGCACGTCGTCGGGCACGATCTCGCGGCTGAATGCCGCGTCCTTCGGTGCCGGGATGGGCGGCGGCGCGGCTTCGCCCGCGGCCGGCGCTGCACGGTAGACGATGTCGTGCTCCTCGGTCAGCACCAGGCCGCGCGCATTGCGGACCTCGTGGCGCACCAACACGAAGACCAGCTCGCCGCTGCGGCCTGCCTTGTGCGAGACCGAAGCGATGGTCGATGTACGTTCGAGCGCATCGCCGACCACGAGCGGATTGCCTGCCTCCCACGCCAGTCGACCGCCGGCCCACATGCGGCGCGGCAGCGGCACCGGCGGCAGGAAGCCGCCGCGCTTGGCGTGGCCGTCGGGGCCGATCTCGGATTGACGGTGGTGCGGCAGGAAGTAGAGCCAGTGCCAGAGCTCGGGCAGCCGCGTGCCCTGCCCGGGGGCAGGATCGTCGCGGTCCAGCGTGGCCGCCAGCGCGCGCACCGGCGCGGCCGTGACCTCGTCGGCCAGCGTTTCGCTGCGGCCCTGCCAGGCCTGCAGGCGGGCCAATGCCTCGGCATCGATCACTGAAGGGTGTTGAGAGAAGGTCATGCGTTCAATCCACGGCGGCGCCGGAAGCCTTGACGATCCGCGCCCACTTGGCGATGTCGTCCTGCAGCAGCTTCGTGAACTGCTCGGGCGAGGTCGGCGCCGCGATCTCGACGCCCTGCTGGTCGAGCTTTTCGCGCAGGTCCGGCGCGACCATGGCCTTCTGCGTCGCGTCCTGCAGTTTGGCGAGCACGTCCTGCGGCACGCCGGCCGGTGCGAACAGGCCGATCCACAGCGTGCCGTTGTAGCCCGGCACCGATTCGGCGATGGCGGGCACGTCCGGCAGCACCGGCGAGCGCTTGTCGCCGCTCACCGCCAACGCGCGCAGCTTGCCGGCCTTGATGTGCGGCAGCGCCGAGGGCAGGCTCGCGAACACGATCGGCAGCTGGCCACCGAGCACATCGTTGATGGCGGGCGCCACGCCCTTGTAAGGCACGTGCTGCAGCTGGATGCCCGCCATGCTGTTGAGCATCTCGCCGAGCAGGTGGTTGAGCGTGCCGTTGCCGGCCGAGGCGTACTGGTAGGCCGCGTCCTTGCGCTTCGCGAGCGCAAGCAGCTCGCCGAGCGACCTGGCCGGGAACGACGGGTTGACCAGCAGCACGTTGGGCACCGCGCCGATCAGGCCCACGGGGCGGAAATCCTTGACCGGATCGAAGCCCGGGTTCTTGTAGAGCGCGGGGTTGATGGCCTGGCTGCTGCTGATGGTCATGAGCAGCGTGTAGCCGTCCTTCGGCGCCTTGGCCACCAGCTGTGTGCCGATGTTGCCGCCGGCGCCGGGCCGGTTGTCCACCACCACGCTGGCGCCCAGCACCTCGGCGATCTTCTGGCCGACCAGGCGGCCGACGATGTCGTTGGTGCCGCCGGCCGCCTGCGGCACGACCAGCGTGATCGGGCGCGAGGGATAGCCGGTTTGTACGGCCGCGTGCCCGACCGGCCATAGCGCGGCAGCAGCAGCCAGAAGAAGCGCGAGTGCGCGAAAGCTCATTTGTGTCTCCGTTGCGTTTGGGCGTTCAAGCCACGCCCCCACCCGCATGGTGGCCATGGCGGCACCTGCGCGCAATCTTCGATTTCGAGACCGAGCCTTCAGGATTTCCGAAGGCTTGCTAGGATGCACCCATGCATTTCGACCTGACCGACCTGCGTCTTTTCGTCGCCGCGGCGGAGCTGGGCAGCCTCACGCGCGCGGCCGAACGCCAGCACCTGTCGCTGGCCGCAGCCAGCGCGCGCATCAAGGCGCTGGAGGCGCAGTCCGGGCTGGCGCTGCTGTCGCGCGAAGCGCGCGGCGTGCGCCTGCTGCCGCCGGGCGAGGCCTTTCTCCACCACGCGCGGCTGATGCTGCACCAGGCCGGGCAGCTGCGCTCCGAACTGGCCGAGTACGGCGAGGGCCTGCGCGGTCATCTGCGGGTGTTCGCCAACACCACGGCGGTCAGCGATTTCATGCCCGAGATCCTGCCGGGCTTCCTGGCCCGGCACCCGCGGATCAACATCGACCTTCAGGAAAAACCGAACACCCAGATCCCGCACGGCGTGCTCGACGGCCGCGCCGACATCGGCATCGTCGCCGGGCGCGTCGACACGCTGGGGCTGGAGGCGATCCACTTCAGTACCGACCGGCTGGTGCTCGTGACCTCGCGCAAGCACCGCTTCGCGCGGCGCCGCCGCATCGCCTTTGCCGAGACGCTGGACGAGGACGCCGTCGGCATGCAGCAGGGCAGCACGCTGCACGCCTTCCTGGCGCAGATCACTGAAAGCCTGGGCAAGAGCCAGAAGCTGCGCATCCAGCTCGGCGGCTTCGATGCCATGTGCCGCATGATCGGCAGCGGCGTGGGCATCGGCGTGGTGCCCGAGTCGGCCGCGCGCCGCAATCTCGAGAGCATGCGGCTCGCGTTGATCGAACTCAGCGATCCGTGGTGCGTGCGCGAGCGCTACCTGCTGGTCCGCGACCGCGCCACGCTTCCCACCTATGCGCAGGCCCTGGTCGATACCCTCTGCGCGCACTACGCGGCGCAAGACGCCTCTGCCGGCTGAGGCGCACACAGCAGCCGCTGGAACAGCGCCGCCACCGCCAGCGCGAGCAGCAGCAGGTAGACCGTCGAGGCGACGAAGGCGAGCCGCGGCTCCGTCCAGCCCGCGTAGAACAGGATGCCGATCAGCGCCACGCCGAGCGAGTTGCCGACCTGCTGCACGGTGGAAGCCACGCCGGCCGCCACGCCCGCATGGGCCGCGGGCACGCTGGCCAGCACCGCCGACATCAGCGGCGCGATGATCATGCCGAGCCCTGCCCCCTGCAGGCACAACACCGGCAGCAGCCAGGCCACCGCCCCGCTGCCGGGGTGCGTCAGCACGACCGCGATCATCAGCCCGTGTCCCGCGGCCAGCAGCAAGGCGCCGATCGCGATCGTTTGCGGACCGAGCCGAGCGGCCAGCTTCTTCGCCGTCATCGAGGTCGCGAAGAAGCCCACCGCAAGCACCGTGAAGACCAGGCCCGAGGCCAGCGCCTCGAGCCCGAGGGTCTGCTGCAGGTAGAGCGCGAGCACGAAGTAGAACGATGCATTGCCGGCAAAGAACGCGAGCGTCACGCCCAGCCCGATAACGAAAGCCGGCAGGCGGAACAGCGCCGGCGCGATCAGCGGATTGCCGCCACGCTGCTCCAGCCGGCGTTGATGCAGCGCCAGCCCGGCGATCAGCGGCAGCGCGACGATCAGCGTGAGCACGCTCCACAGGGGCCAGCCCTGCTGCCGGCCCTCGACCAGCGGCCACAGCACCGCGGCCAGTGCCAGCGCGACCCACAGCGCACCGGGCACGTCGAGCCGGCTGCGCGCCTCGGGCGCGAAAGGCGGAATAAAGCGCAGGCCGAACAGCAACCCGGCCAGGCCGATCGGCAAGTTGATCAGGAAGCACATCCGCCAGCCCAGCTGCGCGAAGTCGGCATGGATCAGCAGCCCGCCCACCAGCTGGCCGAGCGCCGCAGCCAGGCCCAGCGCCACGCCGTAGGCGCCGAAAGCCTTGGCGCGCGCCTCGCCGGTGAAGACCAAGCCCAGCATCGCCAGCACTTGCGGCTGCAGCAAGGCGCCGGCCAAGCCCTGCACGATGCGCGCCGCAATGAGCGTCGTCGTGCCCTGCGCCAGGCCACAGGCGGCCGAGGCAAGCGTGAACAGCAGCAGGCCCAGCATGAACATGCGGCGGCGTCCGAACAGGTCGCCGAGCCGCCCGCCGGTGATGAGCCCGGCCGCGTTCGCGAGGCCGTAGCCTGCGACCACCAGCTGCAGGGCGCTGTCGCTGGCCTTCAGGTCATGCTGGATCGAAGGCAGCGCGACGTTCACGATGAAGAAATCGAGCACCACCATGAAGGTGCCGCTCAAGAGCAGCAGCAGCGTGGGCCAGCCGGAGCGAGGGACGGGAAGAGCGGATGTCATGGGGCCACTCTCGCGCGCGGCGCGCGGCGCCGCAATGACCTCCAAGGTCAAGTCGCGCAGGCCCCTTTGTCGGCAGCCATGGTTAGTGCGCGTTGATGCTCGACCAGACTGCGCTGACAAGTCCGAGTTGCTGCTGGGCCTTTACTCCATCGTCCTAAGTAGGACGCGATCTTCGGAGCTTGAGCGGTGAGTATCAGGCGCTTGTCCCGGGCAGCGCGGACTATACTGAAGTGTCGACTCGGTTCACTCGAGTTGATCCTTTTGCTGCTTCTAACTCGTCGGAGGCAATCATGACAAGACTGGTGATGCGCACGCGCAGCAAACCCTATCCAGTGACCATTGGCGGCGAGACGAAATTCATCTGCGGCTGTGGCCTGTCGGCGACCCAGCCCTTCTGCGACGGTACGCACAAGCAGACTCGCGACGAGAAAGAGGGGACGATTTGCTGGTACGACGCCGACGTCGGTCGCAACGAAGTCGCAGATGCGTTCCCCAACATCCGCATCCCGAGCGAATAGTTGTCCCGGGGTCCCCTCGTTTTCAGTGCAATAACTGACGGTACGCAAGGCCAGTGCCCGACCACAGCCATCGAGCCAGTCGGCGGGCTGCCGATCATGGTCACGAAAGGCCCTATCCGGTGGCTACGAGGTCCGTGACGTTCCGAGCGCTGTCGGCCATCACTCCGCCAGCAACCCATCCACCATAACGCGCATGCGCTGCCAGTGCGACCCCTCCCAGAACACGCGACGGCAAACATCGCATACGCTGAAACGTTGGTAGCGCTCGCGCACCGCCGGTGGCAGCGTCGACGTGACCAGCGCCTTGTCGATCCCATGCAAGGGCGTGTTGCAGTTCAGACACAGCGTGAACGGCCGCGCACCACGCGCCAGGTCGAGTCGATCGAAGATCTCGCGCAACTGCTCGGCCGATCGCAAGGCATGCACGTAGCAGCCATGCGTGATCCCACGGCGCTTGAGCAGCTCCCGATCCCGCGTCAGCACGATGCGCCCCTGCGCTACAGCGATACGCTCGATCTCTTCGTCGCGGAAATGGTTGTCGTACAGGGTATCGAATCCGGTCATGCGCAGCAGGTGAGCGAGCCCGCCCAGATGCGCATCGGCGACGAAGCGCGTGACGCGCAGCGCATGCTCGCGAACGCGCAGCAGCGGCGTGACATCGAGCGCTTCGAACTTCGGAAACACGGCGACCCGATCGCCATCGCTCAGCAACACCCCGAATCCGGCCGACTCGCCGTTGACCAGCACCAGCTCGACCTCGGTGTGCGGCACACCGAGCGCCTCGATCATGTGCTTGGCGGTCGCCGCCCGCGCGCACGTGCAGGAGAACTCGTGCCCGCGCCGCTCGCGTGCCAGAAAGTCGTTCAGCTCCTCGTAGAACCGGAAGGTCGCAGTGACCATTGCCAGCCAATGACGGCTTCCGACATCGCACTCAATGCGTCGGCGACTTGCAGAAATTCCCGTGCGGCTGAGCGCGCATCAGCTCGTGAAACTGCTCGCGCGACATCCGCAGCAGCCGCTCGTGATCGCCGCCTTCCATGTAGACGACGTCGCTGGTCTCGAGTTCGTCGTCGACGATGGTCTGGATACCCCAGGCCATGCCGATCGGCGGTATCGCACCGGGTTCGCAGTCCTCGAACAGCGTCGCAACGCGGGCTTCGTCGGCCAGCCTCAGCCTGTGGCGGCCGAGTATGCGGGAGAACTCGCCCAGCATGACCATCTTGTCGGCGGGAACGACGGCCATCACGCAGCCCGTTTCGTCCTCGAGGATGACCGATTTGGCCAGTTGACCCGGAGGAACATGGGCGTTGTGAGCCGTCTCCGCGCTGGTGCGGCTGTGCTCATGCATGCAAACCTCGTAGCGTGTGCCGCGCTGTTCGAGGTAGTCGGACAGATGCGAAGGAATGGACATGGCATGCTCCTTGTGCGAAGCCACGGGCCCTGGTTCGAACAGCGGCTCGGCATGCTCGGCCCGGCCGTCTCCTCAGTTTGCTCCCGGCGCCAGCGGATCGCAAGTGAAAGCGCCGCGTGTTGCGCGGCGCTTTCAGGGGTGGTGATGGACGCTTCAGCGTTCGATCGTGAGCGCCACCCCCATGCCGCCACCGATGCACAGCGAGGCGATGCCCTTCTTCGCGTTCTGGCGCTGCATCTCGTGCAGCAGCGTCACCAGGATGCGACAGCCGGAGGCACCGATCGGGTGGCCAATGGCGATGGCGCCGCCGTTCACGTTGACCTTGTTCACATCCCAGCCCATCTCGCGGTTGACGGCGCAGGCCTGCGCGGCGAAGGCCTCGTTGATCTCGAGCACGTCGAGGTCCTGCGGCTTCCAGCCGGCGCGCTGCAGCGCCTTGGTCGAAGCAGGCACCGGGCCCATGCCCATGAAGGCCGGGTCGAGGCCGGTGCTCGCGTAGCTCGCGATGCGGCCGAGCGGTTTCAGGCCCAGCGCGGCCGCCTTCTTGGCGGTCATCACCAACACGGCGGCGGCGCCGTCGTTCAGGCCCGAGGCATTGCCCGCGGTCACGCCGCCGGCCTTGTCGAAGGCCGGGCGCAGGCCGGCCAGGCCCTCGGCGCTGGTCTTGCGATTGATGAACTCGTCCTGGTTGAAGACCAGCGGATCGCCCTTCTTCTGCGGGATGTTGACGGCGACGATCTCGTCCTTGAACTTGCCGGCATCCTGCGCGGCGGCCGCCTTGGTCTGGCTGCCGAGCGCGAGCTCGTCCTGCGCGGCGCGGCTGATGTCGTACTTCTTGGCCACGTTCTCGGCCGTGATGCCCATGTGGTACTGGTTGTAGACGTCCCACAGGCCGTCGATGATCATCGTGTCGACCAGCTTCCAGTCGCCCATGCGCTGGCCGTTGCGCGAGTTGGGCAGCACGTGGGGCGCCAGGCTCATGCTCTCCTGCCCGCCCGCGACGACGATCTCGCTGTCGCCGGTGGCCACCGCCTGCGCCGCCAGCATCACGGCCTTGAGGCCCGAACCGCACACGGCATTGATGGTGAGCGCCGGCGTTTCCTTGGTGATGCCGCTTTTCACGAGCGCCTGGCGCGCCGGGTTCTGGCCGGCACCCGCCGCCAGCACCTGGCCCATGATGACTTCGCCGATCTGGTCGCTGCCGACCTTGGCGCGCGCCAGCACCTCCTTGATGACGATGGCGCCGAGCTCGGTGGCCGAAATCCCGGCCAGCGATCCGCCGAACTTGCCGACAGCGGTACGTGCGGCTGAAACGATGACGATGTCTTCCATGGTGTGCTCTCCGAGGCTGCTATTGAAAAAAAGTGAAGTTCAGGCCTTTGCCTTGACGTAGCGACCGGGCGCCGGCTCGATCGCCTTGTAGGCGCTGCCCTTGCCGTAGGTCTTGGGGGCAGGGATCTGCTTGCCCGCATGGGTCTTGAGCCAGGCGGACCAGTCGGTCCACCAGCTGCCGGGATGCTCGGTCGCGCCGGCCAGCCACTCGGCCTGGCTCTTCGGCAGCTTGCCGTCGGCGCGGATCCAGTGGCTGCGCTTCTTCTTGGCCGGCGGGTTGATCACGCCGGCGATGTGGCCCGAGGCGCCCATCACGAAGCGCTTCTTGCCCGACAGCACCTGCGTCGAGGCGTAGGCGCCGCCGATCGGCACGATGTGGTCTTCGCGCGAGCCATAGATGTAGACCGGCGCCTCGATGCGACCGAGGTCGATCTTCTCGCCGGCCACGGTGAGCGCGCCGGGCTGGGCCAGCTTGTTCTCGTGATAGGTGTTGCGCAGGTACCAGCAGTACATCGGGCCCGGCAGGTTGGTGGCGTCGCTGTTCCAGTAGAGCAGGTCGAAGGGCGGCGGGGTCTCGCCCTTCAGGTAGTTGCCGACCACATAGTTCCACACCAGATCGTTGGGCCTGAGGAAGCTGAAGGTCGAGGCGAGCTCGCCGCCCTGCAGAAGGCCGCCCTGGCCCATCTGCATCTCGCGGAACTGCACGAAGCCCTCGTCGATGAAGATGTCGAGCACGCCGGTGTCGACGAAGTCGAGCAAGGTGGTCAGCAGCGTTACGGACGCCGCCGGCTGCTCGCCGCGCGCCGCCAGCACCGCCAGCGCGGTCGAGAGGATGGTGCCGCCGACGCAGAAGCCCAGCGTGTCGATCTGCCCACCCTTCTTGTCCTGGCCGGTGATCTCCCGCGTAACCTGGATCGCCTTGATCGCGGCGTCCTCGATGTAGCGGTCCCAGGTGTACTGGGCCATCGATGCATCGGGATTGCGCCAGCTCACGACGAACACGCGGTGGCCCTGCTCCACCGCATAGCGGATCAGCGAGTTCTCGGGCTGCAGGTCGAGGATGTAGAACTTGTTGATGCAAGGCGGCACCAGGAGCAGCGGCCGCTCGTAGACCTTGGCGGTGAGCGGCTTGTATTCGAGCAGCTGGAACAGCTCGTTCTCGAACACCACGGAGCCTTCGGTGGTCGCGACGTTGCGGCCGACCTCGAAAGCGCTTTCGTCGGTCATGCTCAGGTGGCCCTGCTGCACGTCGTGCAGGAGATTCTGGATGCCCTTGGCGATGCTCTCGCCCTGCGTGTCGAGGGCTTTCTTCATCGCCTCGGCGTTGAAAGCGAAGTAGTTGCTGGGCGCCGAGGCGGCCGTCCACTGCTCGACCGCGAAGCGAAGGCGGGAGCGGGTTTTCTCGTCGGCTTCGACGGCCTCGGCCATGCCGAGCAGCGTGCGCGTGTTGAGCAGGTAGACCGCCGCCGAAAAGGCCGAGACCGGATTGCTGCCCCAGGCCTCGCCCGCAAAGCGCCTGTCGCCGCCGGCGCGGGCCGCGAGGTCCTGGCGCCACAGCTCGGTGGCCTCTTCGACGTACTGCTGCTGCAACTGCTGCAGTTTCTCGGCGGACAGCGAGAACTTCGGCATCTCCCACGGGGCGCCCGCGTTGCCGCCGGCGCCGAGCGACTGGAAGGATTCGAGCGCCTTCCCCCATCCTTGGGTCAGCGCCTGCTGGAAGGGCGCGAAACTATCGGCTGCCGCGGCCTGTTGTTCTGGTCTCATGACGTCTCCTGGTTCCTCGCCTGACTCGCCTCATGGCAACGGGTTTTGAGTATGCTGCATTCGCAGGGGCCCGACCAGCAAGCCCCGCTATACCTTCCTGAAACAATCGTCTATGCACCTCGTCGTCATCGCCTGGCTGTATGTCGCCCTGATGATGGCGGTCGCAGAAGCCACCAACACCACCGGCACCGTGCTCGGCGCGGTCTTCACCTTTCTACTCTACGGCTTGGCGCCGGTGGCACTGGTGGTTTACCTGATGGCCACGCCGGCACGGCGGCGGGCGCTGCGCGAACGCGAAGCGGCCGAACGCGAAGCCGCGATCCGGGCTGGCGCGAACGCTTCAGCCGCGCCAGATGCAGGCCGCGAAACGCCCGCTGACGCGGTCCCGCCGGTGCGAGAAAAAGAGTAACGGGTTGTGCACCGTGCACCAAGCCTCGGAGCTGTCGTTGCCGTGAAGCTGCGTCACGCCGGCCGCACGCAGGCGCTGGCGGGCCAGGCCGGCCAGGTCGGCCAGCCATTTGCCGGGTTGTCCAGCGGACTTGAAGCATCGAGCGGCTTCAGGGGCGCCGGCATCGAAGGCCGCCTTCACCTCGTCGCCGACCTCGAAGGCATCGGGCCCGATGCAGGGCCCGAGCCAGGCCATGAGCCGGTCGTCCGCGCCGAAGCTCTCCACCGTCCGTTCGAGCACCCCGGCCGCCAAGCCGCGCCAACCCGCATGCGCGGCGGCCACGCGTCGGCCTTGTTCGTCGGTGAACAGCACCGGCAGGCAATCGGCGACCATGATCGTGCAGGCCACGCCGCTGGCGCTGGTGGTGCAGGCGTCGGCGGCCTCGCCATCCGGCGTGGACGCATCGAGCGGCAGCAGCTGCGTGCCATGCACCTGCCGGAGAAACACGGCCCGCGCGCCGATGGCCTGGCGCAGAAGCGCCCGGTTGGCTGCCACATCGGCCGGTGCATCGCCGACGTGATCCCCGAGGTTCAGTCCGCGGTAGTTGCCGCCAGAGACTCCGCCTCGGCGCGTGGTGCACAGCGCATGCACGCCAGCCGGCGCTGGCCAGTCGGGCACCAGCCAGTCGGCAGCGTTCATGCTTCTGCGTCGGGGCAGCGCGAGGGCTGGGCGCGCTGGAAGGCATCGAGCTGCATGCAGGCCTCGAAGGCCGCCATGGTACGCGGCAGGCCGCTGAAGTCGCAGTCGAAGCGCTGGCCGTTGAAGACCTGCGGCACCAGGCAGCAGTCGGCCAGCGTGGGCGCGCTGCCCCAGCAATAGAGGCCGGCGGGATGCTGCGCGAGCTGGCGTTCGAAGGCCAGCATGCCCTCGCGCACCCAGTGGCGATACCACGCGTTCTTGGCCGCCTCGTCGAGCTTGAGCTCGCGCACCAGGTACTTGAGCACGCGCAGGTTGTTGAGCGGATGGATCTCGCAGGCGATCGACTGCGCCAGCGCCCGCACGCGCGCGCGGCCCACCGGATCGTGCGGCAGCAGCGCCGGTTCGGGATGCACTTCGTCCAGGTATTCGATGATCGCCATCGACTGCGAAAAGCGCTCGCCCTCGTCTTCGAGCAGCGGGACCAGCATGTCGGCCGAGATGGCGGAGAAGGGCCCGGTCTTGTGCTCGCCGCGCGCGATGTGCACCGGGATGTAGTCGTAGTCGAGGCCCTTGAGGTTCAGCGCGATTCGTACCCGGAACGAGGCCGAGGAGCGGAAGTAGGAATGAAGCTTCATCATGGTGTGAAGCATAGCCCCGGCCCCGGGGGGGTGCCAAACCCGGGCAGCGCGCCCGGCCCTCTGGCACACTGCCGCTTTCGCTGAAAAGGACGTTTTTCCCCATGGCTTCCGAATACGTTTTCACGCCGCCGCCGGTGGTCTCCATTCCCGTGGTCGGCCAGGCAGGCCGCTTCCCCGTGCACCGCATCTACTGCGTGGGCCGCAACTACGAAGAGCATGCGAAGGAAATGGGCTTTACCGGCCGCGAGCCGCCCTTCTTCTTCATGAAGCCGGCCGACGCCGTGGTGGTGGTCGCCGCCGGCGAGACCGGCACCATGGCCTACCCGACTCTCACCAAGAACCTGCACCACGAGATCGAGCTGGTGGCGGCCATCGGCACCGGCGGAAAGAACATCCTGGCGGCCGATGCCCACAAGCACATCTTCGGCTACGCGGTCGGCCTGGACATGACGCGCCGCGACCTGCAGGGCGAGATGAAGAAGCAGGGGCGCCCCTGGGACATCGGCAAGAGCTTCGAGCAGAGCGCGCCGATCGGCCCGATCGTGCCGGTGGCGCAGGCCGGCGATGTCGAGAAGGCCGAGATCTCGGTGCAGGTCGGCGGCAAGGACCGCCAGCGCAGCAACGTGAGCAAGCTGATCTGGAGCATCGCCGAGACCATCGAGCACCTGTCGGCCGCCTGGGAGCTCGCGCCCGGCGATCTGATCTTCACCGGCACGCCCGAAGGCGTGGCCGCGGTGATGGCCGGCGACACGATGGTCGGCGAGGTCACCGGCCTGCCGACCCTGACTGTCAAAGTCATCTGAAGCAATGGGCCCCCACGCTCATCACTTCGTGTATTCGCTGCCCCCCGAGGGCGCGCAGCCCGCCCTTGGGGCGGCCCGGCGCGCGGGCTGAAGATGCTCCTGCGCGTCCCCATCAAGCATTGCAAGAACTGCGGGACCGCGGTGGTCTACCGCCTGCCCGACGACGGCGACACCAAGGAGCGCGCCATCTGTCCGGCGTGCCATACGGTGCACTACGAGAACCCGCTGAACGTGGTCGGCACCATTCCCGTGCTGGGCGAACGCGTGCTGCTGTGCAAGCGCAACATCGAGCCGCGCTGGGGCAAGTGGACGCTGCCGGCCGGCTTCATGGAACTGGGCGAGACCACCGAGCAGGGCGCGGCGCGCGAGACCGACGAGGAAGCCGGCGCCGAGTACGAGATGGAAGGCCTGTTCGCGGTGATGAGCGTGGTGCGCGTGGGCCAGGTGCATCTCTTCTATCGCGCACGGCTCCTGAGCGAGAAGTTCGATCCGGGCCACGAGACCCTCGAGGCCAGGCTCTTCACCGAGGAAGAGATTCCCTGGGAGGAGATCGCCTTCCGCACCGTTCGCGCGGCGCTGGAGCACTACTTCGAAGACCGGCGGCGCGGCAGCTTCGACCGCGTTCACACGCTCGACATCGTATGAGGCATCCTCTTCTCGCACTGTTGTGCTGCGCCGCGCTGGCCGCGAGTGCGCTGGCCGAACCGGTCGGCGAGGTCGACACCGCCTTCAAGCTGATCGGGCCGGACCACAAGATCGTGGTCGAGGCCTACGACGACCCCAAGGTGAGCGGCGTGACCTGCTATGTCTCGCGCGCCAAGACCGGCGGGCTCTCAGGTGCCTTCGGCCTGGCCGAGGACAAGGCCGAGGCCTCCATCGCCTGCCGCCAGGTCGGCCCGGTGCGCGTGACCCAGCCTTTGCCGAAGCGCGAAGAGGTCTACAGCGAACGGCTGTCGATCCTGTTCAAGCGGCTGCGCGTGGTGCGCATGGTCGATCCGGCGCGCAACACCCTGGTCTACCTCACCTACTCCGACCTGCTGATCGACGGTTCGCCGAAGAACAGCGTGACCGCGGTGCCGATCGACCGGGGCACGCCGATCCCGCTGAAGTAGCGGCGGCCGCCTGGCATGAGCGTTGCAGCTGCACCGGGCCATGCGATGGGCGCCATGGGCGAGCTCTACGGCGCGCTGTGGCGCCACGCCGAGGGCAAGCGCGGGCAGCTGCTCGGCGCGACCGCGCTGCTCACCGGCTCTCAACTGCTGCGGCTCACGATGCCGTGGCTCGCGGCGCAGGCCATCAATGCGCTGCAGACCGGCGACATCGCGCGCTCCGGACGCTGGATCGCGGCGCTGGCGGGGATCTACGTGCTGTCGTGGGTTGTCCACGGCCCAGGGCGCATCCTCGAGCGCAACGTGGGTCTGCGCGTGCGCGAGGCGCTGGCCGATGCGCTCTATGCGCGCATCGCCGCCGCGTCGCTCGCCTGGCACGATGGCCACCATTCCGGCGAGCTGCAGCACCGCGTGCACCAGGCGAGCCGCGCCTTGTCGGACTTCGCGCAGAACCAGTTCATCTACCTCACCAACATCGTCAACTTCATCGGGCCCTTGATCGCGCTCACGCTGCTCTCGCGCACCAGCGGCGCGATGGCGATCGCGGGCTACGTGGTGATCGCGATCGTCATCGTGCGCTTCGACCGCGCACTGATGCGGCTGGCCCGCGCCGAGAACGATGCCGACCGGCGCTACGTCGCGGCGCTGCTCGACTTCCTGGCCAATGCCTCGACCGTGATCGGCCTCCGGCTCTCGGCCGCCTCGCGCCTGCTGCTGGGCCGGCGCATGGCTGCCATCTCGGCCCCGCTCAAGCGCACGGTGGTGCTCAACGAGGGCAAGTGGTTCTCGGTCGATGTCATGGGGCTGGCGCTGACCTGGGGCCTGGTCGTGGTCTACGTCTGGCAGTCGCGCACGCCGGGCCAGACGGTGATGCTGGGTGCGGTGTTCATGATCTACCAGTACGCGCAGCAGGCCGCGAGCGTCGTGACCTCGATGGCGGCCAACTTCAGCTTCTTCGCGCGCATGCACACCGACTACGGCAGCGCGGCGCCGATCTGGCAGGCGCCGTCGCGCGCGGACGACCTGGCGCAGGAACGCATCGATCGCGATGCAGCCTGGCGCACGCTGCAGGTCGACGGACTGGTCTGGAACTACCGGCCGCGCGGCACCGAGGCGGTCACCGAGCATGTGCCGAGCGGCCTGCACGAGCTCGCGCTCATGCTGCGGCGCGGCCAGCGCGTTGCGCTCGTCGGGCCCAGCGGCGGCGGCAAGAGCACGCTGCTGCGCGTGCTGGCCGGGCTGTATGCGCCGCAAGGCGGCACGCTGGCAATCGACGGCGAGCCCACGGCCTGGCCGCGGCTGCGCAGCATCGCGACCCTGATCCCGCAGGAAACCGAGGTCTTCGAGGCCAGCGTGCGCGAGAACCTGGGCTTCGGCCAGCCGCTCGATGACGATGCGATCCGGGCCGCGCTGCATGCCAGCACCTTCGACGAAGTGCTCGCGGCCACGCGCGGCGATCTGGACACGCCGCTATCCGAACGCGGCTTCAATCTGTCCGGCGGGCAGCGGCAGCGCCTGTGCCTTGCGCGCGGCGTGCTGGCCGCGAAAGGCAGCTCGCTGCTGCTGCTCGACGAACCGACCAGCGCGCTGGATGCAGCGACCGAAGGCCGCGTGCTGGAGCGCATTGCGGCGGCCTTTCCCGAGGCCTGCGTGATCGCATCGGTCCATCGGCTGAGCCTGCTCGAGCGCTTCGACACCGTCGTGCTGATGGAAGCCGGCCGCATCGTCGATGCCGGCGCGCGCGCGGCGGTGCTGGCGCGCCAGCCGTCGCTCCAGGCGCCGGCCTCGCCCCCGGCGCGCGCACCGTGCTAAAAATGCGCCTCGGCCCGGATCCCGGTGGAACCCTTGGCGCCGAATCCGTTCCAAAAAAAGCCATGCCATCCAAGACCCTCGCTCTCCGCACCGGCCTCGTCGCTCTTGCAGTCGCCGGCCTCGCCGCCTGCTCGACGACACCGCTGCCTACGCCGCGCGCCGGCCAGCCCAACGTTCCCAGCAATCCGGCCCCACAAGCCCAGGCCGCCTTCATCCGACCGGCGGCGGGCCCGACGCTCTCGCGCTTCGACGGCAAGCGCAACAAGGGCCTGGACATCGCCGGCAGCATGGGCGATGCGGTGCTCGCCTCCGCCGACGGCCGCGTCGTCTATGTCGGCAGCGAACTGCGCGGCTACGGCAACATGGTGATCGTGAAACACAACGAAACCTACCTCACCGCCTACGCGCACGCTCAGAACATCCTGGTAAAGGAAAAGGACGTGGTGCGCCAGGGCCAGAGAATCGCCGAGATGGGCATGAGCGGCGCCGACCGCGTGAAGCTGCATTTCGAGATCCGCAAGCAGGGCGTGGCGGTCGATCCCGAGCCCTACCTCAGCGGACGCTTGATGCCCTAGAGCAAGCTCTCCGGCACCAGCGGTGCGAAAAACTCCAGCTTCAGGCGCGAGCCGAAGTCGGTTTCGGGCTCCTCGTGGAAGACGAGATCGGGGCCACCGTCTTCCGACGGACTCACCCATTCGATCTTGCCGCTGTCCCCCATCCGGACGCGGTAGGCCGCGTCCATGGTGATGAAGCCGATCAGGCTGGTGAGCTGCGCCGCAATCTGCGGGCTGTAGATGAACAGGCCGAGTTCGGTGTTGTGCAGATCGGAGCGCGGATCGAAATTCAGCGAGCCGAGGAACACCGCCTTGCCGTCGACCACCGCCGACTTGCCGTGCAGGCGCCCGGCGGCCGAGCCGAAGACGCCGAAGCGCTTGGTCTGCTCGACCCGCTTGGGGCTCAGTTCGTAGAGTTGCACGCCGACCTTGACCAGTTCGGGCCGGTAGTGGCGGTAGCCCAGGTGCACCAGCGATTCGTCGGTGGCCGCGAGCGAGTTGGTCACGAGCGTGAAGCGCACGCCGCGCTCGCGCAACAGGCGCACCGACTCCATGCCGCCGCGCCCCGGGATCAGGTAGGGCGTGGTGATCAGCGCCTCGCGCTCGGCCGAGCGAACCAGGCGGCGCACGTTGTACAGCACGCCCTCGGGCGCATCGGCCGTCACGCGCGGCCGGTCCTCGCGCGGGCCCAGTGCCTTGTGCGGCGCGTCGGCGTAGGCCTCGGCCCGCGCCCAGATCAGCGAGAGCTCGCCCTCCTCGAAATCCTCGCCCAGCGCCCGATAGCCCAGCAAGTCGCGCTCGATCGGTGCCGAGGGCATCCAGATGGCGGCGTCCCAGGTCATCTCCTCGAAGCGCTCGCGCAGTTGCCGCAGCGAGCCGCCGACGGCCGCCAGCGACTGGACGGGGTACACGTAAGGGCTGTTCCAGTAGACGTCGAACAGCGAGGAGAGCCTCGGGACCACCGCGCCCGTCACCAGCGTATCGATGTCGATGAAGTTCGATCCGGCGTCACGCAGGAAGTATTCGTTGGCGATGTTGCGCCCGCCGACCACCGCCATCGCGTTGTCGGCGACGAAGAGCTTGTTGTGCATGCGGCGATGGATACGGTCGATGTCGAACAGCGAGGCCGCAAGCCGCGTGACGAGGCGGTCGCGTCCTGCCGGGAAGGGATTGAACAGGCGCACCTCCACGTTCGCATGGGCGCCCAGGCCGGCCAGCAGCTCGTCGGCGCCGGCGGTGTAGAGGTCGTCGATGAGGACACGCACGCGCACGCCGCGCTCGGCCGCGTCGCGCAGGGTGCGCAGCAGGTAGCGGCCGGTCTCGTCGTTCTGCACCAAGTAGTACTGGATGTCGATGCTGCGTTGCGCGCGGCGCGCGAGTTCGAGGCGTGCATGCATCGAATACGCCGGCATCGGCAACAACCGGAAGCCGCTCAGTTGCGCGTCGGGCGCGCCCTTGGCGGCCATGCGCGCGAGCGCCGTGTCCGCCGTATCGGCCAGGGCGAAGGACGGCGGACGCTCGACGATCGCCGGAAGGCCGGCACAGCCCGTGACGAGAAGCGCGAGCACGATCGAAACGAGCCACGCGCCCACCCTGCCCCAGCCGCCCTGCGCCCGCCGCATCGAAGGATCAGCCGCCATGGCCGCTCTCGATCAGGGACAAGGTCCCCTGATCGGACCGGCCATCGAAGTACTTGTGCAGGCAGTCGAGGAACACCGCCTGCGACGGGTCGGCCTGGAGAAACAGCGTCATCGACGACCAGAACTTGAGATCGTCCGGCGCGCCGAAGATCTCGCCAATCGTGCGCCCCTGCACGGCCAGCACCAGCGCGCTGCATTCGCGCAGGCGCGGCCCGAGCAGCGCGTGCGCGAGGTAGGCGTGCGCTTCGTCCAGCGATGCGATCGCGTAGTGGCGCGCCATCTCGCTGCGGCCGAGGCCCGCCAATTGCGGAAAGACGAACCACATCCAGTGGCTGCGCTTTTTGCCGTCGCGCAGCTCGTCCCGGACGCGGTCGATCACGGCGTCCTGGGCATCGACGAAACGCTGCAAATTGAAGGGATCGTTCATGGGCAACAGGGAGCTCTCTGTAGGCGCTTTCTTTCTCCAGGTGGCGAAGTATGCCGCGCGGTTTTGCAATCGCAACGGCATGAAATCCATGCACACGAAAAAGAGAGCCCAGAGACTTTCATGAACTGCGAAGCAATCCATTGCACCGAGACGAAAACCGTCCGGTTCGCCATCTATCCCGACGGCCTCGACGGCCCCCGCATCATTGCCCACATCTCCGAAACCGCATTGCGCGGCCTGTCTCCAACCCTCGATGGCGACCTGACGGAAACCTGCGAGAACTACTTCGACTGCATCGAGGCCAAGGCCCTGGAGCGCTACCGCGCCGCGCCCTCCGCGCCCATCGTGCTGGACGCGACCGACGTCAGCTCATGCGCTTTACTGCACTGATCCACTTGTCGAAGGCGCGCATCTGGTCGCCGACGAACTTGCGGGTCGTCTCGTCGGTGCACTGGCCTGCCGCGTCGAACTTGGCGCCCGCGCCGCCGATGAACACCTCGGGCTTCGCCAGCACCATGGCATTCATGAACAGCATCACGCGGCGCAGGTCGTACTGAACGCGCGCGCCGCCGACCGGGCCGGGCGAGGCCGAAAGAATGGCCACCGGCTTGTGCGCGAAGGGCTGGTCCTCGCCGCGGCTCACCCAGTCGAGCACGTTCTTGAACACGCCCGGTATCGAGAAGTTGTATTCGGGCGTGGCGATGAGCACGCCGTCGGCGCGGCGGATGCGTTCGCGCAGCGCCAGCACGGCCGGCGGAAGGCCCCTGGCCAGTACGTCGCCGTCGAAGGGCGGTATTTCGCGCCATTCGATGGCGTCCATGCGCATGCTGTCCGGCATCAGCGATGCGGCCAGGTTCAGCGCCATCCGGTTGACCGAGTCGGCGCGCAGGCTGCCGCAGAGGCCGACGATATCCAATGTGCTCACGATGATTTTTCCTGCTGGTTGTGGAAGCTGGATTTGAACAGCGAAGCCGTCTTCATGCAGCCGCTACGGGATTCAGGATGAAATCGAAGTCGAGGGTGTAGTACGGCACCTCGCTGATCCCGCCGTCGGGCGTGGTGCCGGGCGGATGCTCCAGCCAGTCGGCGATCAGCGACCGGCGCACGCCGAAGACGGCGTCGGAGTCGAGGTAGCTGTCGCCGTCGCGGAACACGTGCGTGATCAGGCGCTCGAAACCCGGCGCGGTGATCATGAAGTGCAGGTGGGCGGGCCGCCACGGATGGCGCCCCAGCGCATCGAGCATGCGGCCGACCGGCCCGTCGTGCGGGATCGGATAGGCCTCGGCGCGTATCGACTTGAAATGGAAGTGCCCCTCGGCATCGGCATGCAGGGTGCCGCGGGCGCGGTGGCCGTGCTCGCCGGAATACTGCACGTCGTAGAGCCCGTCGGCATCGGCTTGCCAGACCTGCAGCTGCGCATTCGGCACCGGTGCGCCGTCGAGTCCGAGGACGCGGCCGCGCACGAAGCAGGGCTCGCCCCGCGCGCCATTGGCCACGTCGGCCCCGAGCGGATACTCGGGCGAGCCTTCGACGTGGAAGGGTCCGAACACGGTGGATTCGGTGCATTCGCGCGGCTTGCGGTTGTTGAGCGCCGTCACCAGCATCGACAGCCCCAGCGTGTCCGACAGCAGGATGAACTCCTGCCGCTTGTCGTCGGTGATGTGGCCGACTTCGGTCAGAAACTTGATGCCCGCAAACCACTCGGCCTCGGTCAGCCGGATGTCGCGCGCAAAGGCATGCAGGTGCTGCACCAGGCTGGTCATCACTTCGCGCAGCCGCGGGTCGGCGGCACCCGTGTGACGTGCCAGTACGGCCTGGGTGATGGTGTCTTCATCGAGGTTGCGCACGCGGGTCTCCTTGAACGTTCGGGCCGGACTATGGCATTGCCGCGCCACGCAAGGAAGGAGCTTGGCGGAAAACTGTTTTGCGCCGGCACGCCGCCTCCCGCGGGGCGTTCGGCCTACCATCCCCGCATGAAACCCTTGGCCTTCGTCTACACCAGCCAGCCGCAGCGCGTGGTCTTCGGCGCCGGCAGCCTCGCCCACCTGGCGCGCGAGATCGACGCGCTGGGCGCGCGCCGCGCGCTGGTACTGTGCACGCCCGAGCAGCGCGCCCAGGCCGAGCGCGTGGCCGAGCTGCTGGGCGCGCAGGCCGCCGGCATCTTCGACCGCGCCGCGATGCACGTGCCGATCGAGACCGCGCGCGAGGCTCGCGAGATCGCGCGTGAGCTCGATGCCGACTGCGCCGTGGCCATCGGCGGCGGCTCCACCACCGGCCTGGGCAAGGCCATTGCATTGGATTCGGGTCTGCCCATCCTGGCGATTCCCACCACCTACGCGGGCAGCGAGATGACGCCGATCTACGGCCTGACCGAAGCGGGCCTCAAGAAGACCGGCAAGGATCCCCGTGTGCTGCCGCGCACCGTGATCTACGACCCCGAGCTCTCGCGCAGCCTGCCCGTGGGTTTGAGCGTCACCAGCGGCATCAATGCGATCGCGCATGCGGCCGAGGGCTTGTATGCGCAGGACAGCAACCCGGTGATGGACCTGATGGCCGAGGAAGGCATTGCCGCGATCGCGCGTGCGCTGCCCGCGATCCGGCGCCAGCCCGAGGACATCGAGGCGCGCTCCGATGCGCTCTACGGCGCGTGGCTGTGCGGCAGCGTGCTGGGCAACGTCGGCATGGCGCTGCACCACAAGTTGTGCCACACGCTGGGCGGCAGCTTCAACCTGCCGCATGCCGAGGTGCACACGGTGGTGCTGCCGCATGCGATCGCCTACAACGCGGCCGCGGCGCCGCGTGCGATTGAGCGCATTGCGCGAGCGCTGGGCCGCGAGAACGCGGCGCAAGGGCTCTTCGAGCTGGCGCGCGACAACGGCGCGCCGGTCGCGCTCAAGGACATCGGCATGAAGCACAGCGACCTCGACCGCGCGGCGGACATCGCGGCGGCCAACCCGTACTGGAATCCGCGCCCGGTCGAGCGCGAGGCGATCCGCGCGCTGCTGCAGCGCGCCTTCGAGGGCGAGCCGCCGGCCTAGCTGGTCCACTTGCGCTGGTAGTCCATGCGCTCGAAGTGCTCGACCAGGAAGTCGATGAAGGTGCGCACCTTCGCCGACATGTGGCGCCGGCTCTGGAAGGCGATGTTGATGCGCAGGCGCGGCAAGTCCCACTCGTCGAGCACCGGCACCAGGCGGCCGGCCACGATGTCGTCATAGAGGATGTACTTGGGCTGCACCAGGATGCCGAGCCCGTCGAGCGCCGCCGCGCGCAGCACCTGGCCGTCGTTCGCCTCGAGCAGGCCCTTGACCTTGATCACGCGCCGCTCGCTGCCGCGGCGGAAGGCCAGCTCGTCGGGGTTGTGGCTGTAGGTGTAGATCAGCAGGTCGTGCGCGGCCAGCTCGTCCACGCTCTGCGGCGTGCCGCGCCGATCGAGGTAGCCCGGCGAGGCGGCGAGGATGCGCCGCGTCTCGGCCAGGCTGCGGATGGTGATGTTGGAGTCGTTCTCGTACTCGCGCGTGCGGATCGCGACGTCGATGTTGTTGTCGATCAGGTCGTAGTAGCGGTTGGCCGCGACCACCTGGACCGCGACCTTGGGATAGCGCTCGGTGTAGGCGCGCAGCAGCGGCGCGATGTGGTGCATGCAGAAGGACAGCGATGCGCTGATGCGCAGCGTGCCCATCGGATCGAGCGCCTGGGCATTGACCGCCGAATCGGCATCGCGCAGATCGGCCAGGATGGTCTTGCAGCGGTGGTAGTAGCTCTCGCCCGCCTCGGTCAGCGAGAGGCGGCGTGTGTTGCGCTGCACGAGCCGCACGCCCAGCCGCGCTTCCAGCGAGGCCAGGTGCCGGCTGGCGGCGGCGTTCGACAGGCCCACGGCCTCGGCAGCGCGCGACAGGCTGCCCTGCTCCGCGGTTTGTACGAACAACTCGATCTCGGTCCAGCGATCCATGCGGCATCTTAGTTGCGTGGCAACGGCCTCCCGGACTTGCAGGATCGCCGCGAGTTCTTGCCCGATCGTCCAAACCCTGCCGGCCGCGCGAGACAAACGCAGCAGGCTTGCCTAAGCTACGGACATGACCACCGTCTCCACTGCCGCCACCGCACGCGAACGTCCGGACCAGCAACTGCAACTGGTCCTCCGGCGCGCCGAACTCGCCGCGCTGATCGAGCGCTTTGCCGTCGCGGAGGGCACCAACCCCACCGCCGTTCCCGGCCTGGCGGTGTTCCGATCCACGCGCGTCGGGGAACCGCTTCATGGCGCCTACGAACCCGCCTTCTGCCTCATTGCGCAGGGGAGCAAGCGCGTCATGCTCGGCGACGAGCTGTTCGTCTACGACTCGTCCAGCCATCTCGTGGTGTCGCAGAACCTCCCGGTGACCGGACAGGTCATCGATGCGACCCCCGAAGCGCCCTACCTGGCCCTGCGCCTCGACATCGATCCGGCGGAGATCGCGACGATGATGCTGGAGGCGGACCACCTCAAGTCGCCGAAGGCAGCGGCGCGAGGCATCTTCACCGGCGAGACCTCCATCGAACTCCTCGACGCGGTGGTGCGCCTGATCCGCCTGCTCGACACGCGCGAGGACGTCCCTGCCCTCGCGCCGCTGGTCATCCGGGAAATCTACTACCGCCTGCTGAAGGCCGAGAACGGCTGGCGGCTCGGACAACTGGCGGTCGCGGGCAGCCAGAGCCAACGCATCTGCCGCGCCATTGCATGGCTGCGGGAACACAGCACGGCGCCACTGAAGCTGGAGGACATGGCACGGGCCGCGCACATGAGCGTGTCGTCCCTGCACCATCATTTCAAGGCCGTGACCGCGATGAGCCCGCTGCAGTACCAGAAGCAGTTGCGCCTGCAGGAAGCGCGCCGTCTGCTCTTCAGCGACATGGCGGACGCCGCGGAGGCCGGCTACAAGGTCGGCTACGAAAGCCCGTCGCAGTTCAGCCGCGAGTACAGCCGGATGTTCGGCGCGCCGCCTGCGCGCGACGTGCGGCGCTTCAGACAGGGTGAGCTGGGCGGCAGGCTTTGAGATCCGCAAGCGTTCAACTGGTTTTTTCCATCCGCCCTGTCATGGCACTCGCGAAGGCGGCGAGGTCGCCCCATCGCTGACGCCGAGCTGCTTGTCAGCCATTTGCGACTGGCTACGCCCGCGGCTTCGTGGTCAACTCGCCTGACCATGGAGACAAGGAGCTTCCGATGCAGAAACTCGTCAACGTCGAAGCGATCAATGTGCGGTCCGAGGCCAGGGTCGAGCCCGACACGCTGATCGGCCCCATCTTCCTCGGGCAGGCCGTCGATGACCTGGAAGACGGACCGGAGGGCTGGCATCACGTCCGCACCGCCGTCGATGGGAAATCGACCGAGGGCTTCGTCAAGGCCGCATTGCCGATCACCAAATTCGACTGGCAGCCGCCCGAGCAGCCCACCTTGCGCGACCCGGCCTCTCCGGCGCGGGAGGCGCTCGTTGCCGCGGCCGTCGAGCAATGGCTGCGCTTCGACAGAGGCGCCGGCAAGGAAGCGAAGGAGCCCTTCAGCGGCTTCATCGGCGAGATGTGGAAAGCGTTCGGCAAGCCGTTCACAGGCAAGACCGCCACGCAGCCCTGGTCGGCGGTGGCGATCTCGCTGATGGTGAGGACGGCGGCCAGGGAGTTCGACGAGTACAAGTCCTTCCAGCAGTCGATCGGCCATGCCGCGTACATGTGGGATGCGATCAAGAAGAACGCGAGCGGCGACCTGGCAGCGCCCTTCTGGGGCGTGCGGCTCGACAAGGCAAAACCCCAGGCGGGCGACATCATCGGAAGCTGGCGCGAGAAGCCGGCGAGCTACGACGACTACCTCAATGCCTCGAACAATCCCGAGTTGCCGAGCCATTGCGACATCGTCGTGGCCGTCGGGCCGGAGGTCGCATGGGCGATCGGCGGGAACGTGCAGAACTCGGTGTTCGCAACGGGCTATCAGCTGAGCTCGGATGGCACGCTGCTGAGCAATCCGAGGATCACCGCGGACGGCAAGCTCGTCGGCGAGGCGATCGTCCTCCTGGACAACAGGGTCAGCTCGTAAGAAAAATTGAAGGATAGATGTAGTTTCAGGTAGTTTATTTTTTGAATACGCAAACCTAGACTTGCCTCCAGGCCGTGCTTTCCGGCTTATCGATTCCACACTGCCGGAGGTCCGTGCCATGCGTCTGCGTTCTCTGCTGCCCTCTCTTGTTCTTGCCGCGCTGGCGGCCATTTCGATGCCGGCCCTGGCGGCCTATCCTGACAAGCCGATCCGCCTGATCGTGCCGTCGGCTCCCGGCGGTGCACCCGACGCGCTGATGCGCGCACTGGCCACGCAGTTGTCGCAGCAGATGGGCGTGCCCATCGTGGTCGACAACAAGCCCGGTGGCTCCTACACGATCGGCACCATGGACCTGGTCCGCTCTCCGGCCGACGGCTACACGCTGGCCTACGGCAACGTCGTCTCGCTGGCCACCAACCGCTCGCTGCTGAGCAATGTGCCGTACGACGTGGAGAAGGACCTGACGCTGGTCGCCAACACGCTGCGCCTGTCCAATCTGATGATCGTCAACAACGAGCTGCCGGTCAAAAGCGTGCCCGAGCTGATCGCCTATGCGAAGAAGAACCCGGGCAAGCTGGCTTTTGCATCCGACGGCAACGGCACCACCGCCCATCTGGGAGTGGAACTCTTCAAGTCCATGACCGGCACCCACATGCTGCATGTGCCCTACAAGGCCGGGACGGCAGGCCTCACCGACCTGATCGGCGGCGGCGTTCAGCTCATGATGATCAACACGCCGGTGTCCGGTCCGCCGGCCCAGGCCGGCCGCGTGAGAGCGCTGGGAATCTCGTCCGCCCAGCGCTCGCCCACCTACCCGGACATTCCCACCATTGCCGAATCCGGTGTGCCGGGCTTCGAGGTTGCGGCCTGGGGCGGCATCGTTGGGCCGGCTCGTATGCCCAAGGACATCGTGACCCGCCTCAATGCCGAAATCCGTACCGCGCTGGCCAACCCGGCGGTGCGCGAGCGCTTCAAGATGCTGGGTGCCGAGACCGACCCCAGCACGCCGGAGCAGTTTCTCGAACTCTCGCGCCGCGAGACGGTCAAGTGGGCCAAGATCATCAAGGACTCGGGCGCGAAGATCGACTGACGGTCGGGCTGATACACCATGACCCCCTGGAAAGCTGCAAGGCCCGGCGATCAGCTCAGCGCCATCGACACGCCCGCGCTGGTGCTCGACCTCGATGCATTCGAGCGCAACCTCGCGCGCATGGCCGAGGCGCTGCGCGGCACGAACGTGCGTCTTCGTGCCCACGCCAAGTGCCACAAGACCCCCGAGATCGCACTGCGCCAAATGGCTTTGGGCGCCGCCGGCATCTGCTGCCAGAAGGTCAGCGAGGCGGCGGTGTTCGTGGAGGCCGGCATCGAGGATGTGCTGGTCACCAACCAGGTGATGGGCGACACCAAGTTGCGCCATCTGGCAGCCTTGGCGCGCAAGGCGCGCGTGGGCGTGCTCGTTGATCATCCGCAACAGGTGCAGGCGTTGGCCACCGTTGCGCAGGCGCACGGCGTGGCGCTCGATGTCTATGTCGAGGTCAATGTAGGCGCGAACCGCTGCGGCGTCGCCCCCGGCGACGAGGCCGTGCGGCTGGCGCGGCAGATCGTTGCCGGCACGCCGCTGCGTTTCATGGGCCTGCACTGCTACCACGGCCCGGCCCAGCACATGCGCGCGCCGCAGGAGCGGGCCGCGGCCATCGCCGGCGCCGTGGAGGCCGCGCGCACCACCCGCGCGGCCATCGAGGCCTGCGGCATTGCCGTCGAGTGTGTAACGGGCGCGGGTACCGGCAGCTTCCTGCACGAACGCGATTCCGGCGTCTTCAACGAGATCCAGGCCGGCTCCTATGTCTTCATGGATCGCGACTATGGCGACAACCAGCGCGGCGAGAACGACGTCGCTTTCGAGCATGCGCTGTTCGTGCGCACCACGGTCATGAGCCGCGCGACGCCCGAGCGCGCCGTGGTCGACGCCGGCCTGAAGGCATCCAGCGTGGACTCGGGCCTGCCGACCGTGTGGCAGCGTGCCGACCTGCGCTATGTGAAAGCCTCGGATGAGCATGGCGTGCTGGCCACCCCCAACGGAGCCGCGCTTTCGCTGGGTGACCCGCTGATGCTGGTGCCCGGCCACTGCGACCCGACCGTCAATCTCTATGACGAACTGATCTGCGTGCGCGGCGAGCGGGTCGAAGCCCTCTGGCCGATCGCTGCGCGCGGCGCATTGCTGTGACCCTTTTCAACTCGAGATATCCGATGCAGGAAAAATTCGACCTTCTGATCCGCAACGCCAGCGTCGTCGACGGCACCGGCGCGCCCCGCTTCGCCGGCGACATCGGCATTCGCGGCGACCGCATCGCGCGCATCGGCGATCTGTCGGCGATGCACGGCGACGTCGAGATCGACCAGGGCGGCCGCATCGCGGCGCCAGGCTTCATCGATGCGCACACGCACGACGATCGCCTCATGCTCTCCAACCCCGACATGGCGCCCAAGGTCAGCCAGGGCATCACTACCGTGATCGCGGGCAATTGCGGCATCTCGCTGGCGCCGATGCCGGGCGGAATCACGCAGCCGGTCACGCCGCCATTGAATCTGCTCGACGAGGAAGGCGGCTGGTTCGCCTTCCCCACCTTCGCGTCGTACATCGAGGCACTGCGCGCCAAGCCCGCGGCGACCAACTGCGCGCTGCTGGTGGGCCACACCACCTTGCGCGTCGCGACGCTGGACGACCTGGGCCTGCCTGCCACCGAAGAACAAATCGCCAGCATGCGCGCGCTGGTACAGGAAGCGCTGGAAGCCGGCGCCATCGGCGTCTCCACCGGCTTGTTCTATGAGCCCGCGGTCGCCGCGCCGACCGAGGAAGTGATCGAGACCTGCCGCCCGCTCAAGGACTTCGACGGCGTGTACTGCACGCACATGCGCAACGAAGCAGACCAGGTGATCGACTCGCTCGAAGAAACCTTCCGCGTCGGCCGCGAGGTCGGCGTGCAGGTGGTGATCTCGCACATGAAGGTGGTCGGGCCCGCGAACCATGGCCGTTCGCAGGAGGCGCTGTCCTTCATCGAGAAGAACATGGCCACCCAGCCGATCTGCCTGGACTGCTACCCGTACACGGCCGGCTCCACCATCCTCTCGGCCGACCGCGCAGCGACCTCGTCGCGCGTGATCGTGAGCTGGTCGAAGCCCATGCCCGAACATGCGGGCCAGGACCTCGACGTCATTGCGAAGAAGCTGGGCGTCAGCGAGGAAGAAGCGATCCGCCGGCTCAGCCCCGCCGGCGGCATCTACTTCCGGCTCGACGAGAGCGACGTGCAGCGCATCCTGAAGTTCGACAAGACCATGATCGGCTCCGACGGCCTGCCGCACGACGCCTCGCCGCATCCGCGTCTGTGGGGCAGCTTCCCGCGCGTGCTGGGCCACTACGGCCGGCTGCTCGGGCTGTTCCCGCTGGAGACGGCCGTCTACAAGATGACCGGGCTCACGGCGAAGAACTTCGGCCTCAAGGACCGCGGCGTGCTGAAGGAAGGCGCGTACGCCGACCTGACCCTGTTCGACGCCGACAGCGTGGACGAAGCCGCGACCTACGAAACGCCGATCGCCCCGGCGCGCGGCATCGACGCGGTGATCGTCAATGGCGCGATGGTCTGGCAAGACGGCCGCCCGACCGGCGCGCGCCCCGGGCGCGTGCTGGCGCGGGAGGCCCACTGAAATGACGAATCAATTTCTCGAACAACTGGAGACGCCCGCGCTGCTGCTCGACGAGGCGCGCATGGACCGCAACATCGAGCGCATGCGCCGCCAGGCGCGCCGCCTCGGCGTCTCGTTCCGTCCCCACGTCAAGACCAACAAGTCGATCGAGGTGACGCGCCGGATCATGGAATCGCCGCAAGGGCCGATCACGGTTTCGACGCTGCGCGAGGCCGACTACTTCGCGGCGCACGGCGTCACGGACATCCTCTACGCCGTCTGCATAGCGCCGAACAAGCTCGACCATGTGATGAGGCTCCAGGACCAGGGCGTGCGGCTCACGCTGATCCTGGACAGCATCGAGGCGGCACGCATGCTCGCCGGGCGCGCGAAGGCGGCCCAGCGGCATTTCGACGTGCTGATCGAGATCGACTCGGACGGCCACCGCTCGGGCGTGAATCCCGATAGCGGCGATCTTCTCGAGATCGCGCAATTCCTCGAAGGCGCCGGCATTCCGGTGCAGGGCATCCTCACGCACGCCGGAAGCTCCTACGACTGCACATCCACCGAGGCGATCTGCGCAATGGCCGAGCAGGAGCGTGCGGCGGCCGTGCACGCGGCGCAGCGCCTGCGCGCGGCGGGCATCGCATGCCCCGTGGTCAGCGTCGGCTCGACACCGACCGCGCTCTTCGCCGAGCAGCTGGAAGGCGTCACCGAAGTGCGCGCCGGCGTGTTCGTGTTCTTCGATCTCGTGATGGCCGGCCTGAACGTCTGCCGGGTGGACGACATTGCCCTGTCGGTGCTGGCCACGGTGATCGGCCACCAGCGCGAAAAAGGCTGGACGATCCTCGACGCCGGATGGATGGCGATGTCGCGCGACCGCGGCACAGCCAGGCAGCCGGTCGACCAGGGCTACGGGCTGGTCTGCGACCTCGACGGGCGGCCGCTGGACGACCTCATCCTCGTGGGCGCCAACCAGGAGCACGGGATCATGGCGCACCGCTCCGGCAAGATCGAGGGCGCGCTGCATCTGCCGGTCGGCGCGCAGGTACGCATCGTGCCCAACCACGCCTGCCCCACTGCGGCGCAGTACGAGCACTACAAGGTGCTCGGCGCCGGCCACGAGATCACTGCGACCTGGCAGCGCTTCAGCGGCTGGTGAAGCGCAAACAGGAAGACACGATGTTGATCATCTCGGAGCAGGAAGCCCGCGCGCTGGTGAGCGTCGAGGACGCCATTGCGGCGGTCGAACAATGCTTCGCCGCCATGGCAGCCCAGGCGGCGCGCAACTACCCGGTGGTTCGCGAGGGCGTGGGCTACCAGGACGCCGTCTTCGGCGTCAAGGCCGGCTGCGACGCCAGCGCACCCATTCTCGGCCTCAAGGCGGGCGGGTACTGGCCGCACAACATGGGCAAGGGCCTGAGCAACCATCAGTCTTCGACCTTGCTCTTCGACGCGGACACCGGCCGCGCTTGCGCACTCGTCAGCGCGAACTACCTGACCGGCGTGCGCACCGGCGCGGCCAGCGCCATCGCGACCAAGCACCTGTCGCGTCCCGACAGCAGCGTGCTCGGCATCATCGGCGCGGGCGCGCAGTCGCAATACCAGCTGCGCGCGACACTGGCCGTGCGTGCCATCCGCCGGGTCCATGCGTGGAATCGCTCGGCCGAGAACCTGACAGCCTTCGGCCGCATCGTGGAGCAACTCGGCCTGGAGTTCGTCCCGGAAAGCGGCGCCCAGGCCGTGGCCGCCCACGCCGACATCCTGATCACCGTGACGCCCTCGCAGAAGGCCCTGGTCGAGAAATCCTGGGTGCGCCCCGGCACCCACATCAACGCGATGGGCGCCGACACCCGGGGCAAGCAGGAGCTGGATCCGGCGCTGGTGGCGACGGCGGCCCTGTTCGTCGACGAGACCGCACAGGCCATCAGCATCGGCGAATGCCAGCATGCCTACGACGCGGGCCTGATCACGGATCGGAGCTTCCGCGGCAGCATAGGCGCGGTCATCGAAGGCCTGTGCGACGGCCGCCGCACGGCGGACGAGATCACGCTCTTCGACGGAACGGGCGTGGCGCTGCAGGATCTGGCCGTGGCCGATCTCGCCGTGCGCGCGGCCGCGAAGCGGGGACTCGGCAGCAACGTGGACTATTAGTATCGAAGGATGTCGCACGACATCACCGACCTGCGCTTCTTCGTCGCCATCACCGAAAGCGGCTCCCTCGCGGAGGCCGCGCGGCGCATGGACGTGACGGCCTCGTCCGTCTCGCAGCGGCTGCGGCAACTCGAAAGCCGCCTGGGCTTGCACCTGGTCCATCGCAGCACGCGCCGCTTCAGCCTCACCGACGAGGGCGAGCTCTTCCATGCGGGGGCCGTGAGCCTGCTCGCCGAACTGGATGGCCTGATCGACAACCTGCGCGCCCGTTCGGGCGAGGTCGCGGGGACGCTGAACGTGTGCGGCCCCTTGGGCTTCGGCCGGCATCACCTGGCAGCCGCCATCGCCGACTTTCATACGCGGCACCCGGGGCTGAAGGTTTCCCTGACGCTCAGCGACGTGGTGTCGGCGGCCGACGCGAACCGCTTCGACCTGATCGTGCACATCGGCAACCTCGCGAATTCGAGCATGGTCGCCTACCCCATCGCACCCAATGCGCGCTTCGTCTGCGCCGCGCCCGGCTACCTCGCCCGCCGCCCTGCGCCGCGCACGCCGCAGGAGTTGGCCGGGCACGACTGCATCGCGCTGCGCGAAAACCAGGAAGACGTGACGCTGTGGCACTTCAAGAAGAAGCGCAGTGAAGTCGCGGTGCGGGTGGCGGCGACCCTGAGCAGCAACGACGGCGACGTCGTGCGGCAGTGGGCGCTGAAGGGCAAGGGCCTGATCATGCGCTCGGAATGGGACATCGCCGAGAGCCTGGCCTCTGGGCATCTGGTTCGGGTACTGGAGGACTGGAGTCTGCCGGCCGCCGACGTGGTGGCGCTGGTGGCGCAGCGCCTTGGCATGTCCGCCAGGGTGAAGCTGTTCCTGTCGTTCCTGCAGCAGCGCTTCAAGCCGGTGCCGCCATGGCGCAGCTAAGGTCCCAACGCCGTACGCTGCGGAGCGCTTCAGCAAAGCATCAACGCTGCATCAAAGTTCCCTCCGGCTTTGACCACTCCCGCTAGTCACGCCATTTCGAGCTGAACGACCGTGCGACCCGGTCGGCTTTCGAGCACGAGCCGGACTCCCATCGCCTGGGCGCGCTCGCGCAGCGACCGCGGCGCGCGCGAGGCGTCGTAGCCGCGGCCGTCGTCGATCACGCTGAGCCGGACCGCCGTGCCCACCATCGCTGCCTCGATGCGCAGCACCGTGGCCTGCGCATGCTGCAGCACGTTGGAGATCGCCTCGAACAGCAGGAACTGCAGGTGGCGCATGGCCTGGGCGTCGAGGCGCTCGACCGGCACCAGTTCGTCGACCGCCCACTCCAGGGCGATGCCCGAGGCGTCGAAGCGCGGCGCCAGGCGGTAGCGCAGGGCCGCCAGCAGCGCGCCCACGTCGCCGTCGGGCAGGTGAATCGAATCGATGGTGAGCTTGAGTTGGTCCAGGGAATCGCGCAGCGTGCGCAGCAGCTCCGGCTGGCTGCCCTCCCCCGCCTGCAGCTGGCGAATGGCCGCGCTGATGTGCGAGCCGACGCCGTCGTGCATGTCGCGCAGGATGCGTTCGCGCTCGTGCGTGCGGGCCTGCTCGCGCGCCGCCTGCTCGAGCCGGCCATAGGTGCTGGCCAGTTCCTGCTCGCGCTGTGCCACTCGGGCGGCGAGCGTGCCCAGCAGCTCGCGCGCCTGGCCGCTGGCCTCGCGGAAGCGCAGCAGCACGATGTAGAGCAGTGCCAGGCCGAACACCACCGAGACGTAGCGGTTCCAGGTGATGACGCCGAAGCTGTCGCTGAGGCGAATCATCACCCAGTCGCGCACGCCCACCGCCACGTTGAGCATGCCGGCGCCCGCCACCAGCCAGCGGGCGGTGGTCGGATGGCGCAGCGTGGCCACGAAATAGAAGCAGGCGTAAAGCGCCGAACTCAAACTCGCGAAGCCGAGCCAGGCGGTGAGGAACACAGGCTGGTGCTGCGCGAACGACAGCCAGGAAGCCAGCACCCCACTGGCGAACAACGCCGCCGTCGCGACCTGCATCCATCGCATCGAGCGGTGCGCACGCCACCCCGCAACGTGGTGGCAGAACAGCAGCACGCCGCAGATCCAGCCCGCGTAGGACGCCGTCAGCACCACGCCCCACAGCGGCCAGGCCAGCGGCGGCTCTTGGATCACCGCGTCGCCCACGCGCAGCGTCCAGCACAGCTCGGCCACGCCGGCCCAGAAGTAGACGCTGTCGCGGTGCAGCCGGCCGTCGGGCGCGAGCTGGCGCTGCGTCGCCCAGCAGGTGAACGCGATGAAGGCGACCAGGAGGCTGAACATGCCCAGCAGCAGCGAGCCGGTCACCCGCCACGCGTAGGCGTGGGAAAAAACGTTGTCGCGCATCTCATGGGAAGGCCCGAGGCGGATGGTCGACAGGCCGCCGCGCCGCCCCCCGTCGGCCCGGATGTGCACCCGCAGCAGGTTCTCTTTCTGCAGCATCGCCGGCGGTACCGCCACGTAGCGCGGCGCCTTGGCGTAGTCGTCGCGGTTCGGCGTTGCGACGTCGCCGAAGCGCGCCAGCAACTTGTCGTTGAGCCAGATCTCGGCCGCATTGCCCACGACCGGGAAGAACAGGCCGTAGGGCTCGGAGGGCGCTTCGGCGAAGTCGAACGGAATCTCGAAGCTCGCGTGCCCGGGCACGTTGCGGTGCACGCGGTCCCAGTGATAGGGCAGCATCGTGTCGCGCCAACCCGGTGGTTCGTCGGGCTGCATCACATTGACGCGCGCCTGGCGCAGTTCGAGCACTTCGGCCCGCGCGCCGGGCGCCGCCGCCCAGGCGGCCAGCGCCAGCAGCAGCAGCGCCATCAGCCGGCGCGCAGTGCCGGTCATGGCAAGAGGCCGAGCCGCGTCGCCTCGAACACCGCCTCGTTCTTGGAGTGCACCGCCAGCTTGCCGTAGAGGTTCTTGATGTGCGTTTGTACCGTGTGCACGCTCAGCGTCTTGAGTCGCGCGATCTCGGCGTAGGAAAAGCCGCGCGCGATCAGCGCCAGCACCTCCTGCTCGCGCACCGAGAGCAGCGACGGTGCTTCCGGAGCCACCGCAGGTGCGGGCCCGCGCTCGAGCCGCAAGCTGCGGTACTTGGCGAGCACGCGACGCGCGATCATCGGCGAGATCGGCGAGGCGCCCGCCTTCATCTCCAGGATGGTGTGGGCGATGTCCTCGGGCGCGGCATCTTTATGGATGTAGCCCACGGCTCCGGCCTCGATGCTGGCGAGCACGTTGTCCTCGTCGCCGAACACGGAAATCACCAGCGGCTCGCATTCCGGAAAACGCGCCACCGCAGCGCGAATCACATCCAGCCCGCTGCCGTCGGGCAGGCCCAGATCGGCCAGCAGCACGTCGGGAATCTCGTCGGCGTCGGCCAGCCAGGCCAGCGCTTCGCGCACCGTGCCCAGGCCGTCCAGCCAGCGCAGCTGGGGGCTGCGCCGCACGCTGGCCTCGAAGAACGCGCGCGCATTGCGATCGTCCTCGACCACCAGCACGTTCCAACGGCTCGGCGTCTCCGCCTCGGATCCCTCTGTTTGCATGGCGGTGAGCATAAAGCCACAGAACCCGCCGCAGGCCGCCCTCGCCTCACTCGTTCATGGGATGCGCTCTCGCCGACCCTGCCTCGACACTCGCGTCGCTTCTTTTCATGCAACCACCTGTCAACAACCCAAAACCACGAGGAGTTCTTTTCATGACATCCATTTCCCCCAAGATCCGTGCCGGCTGGGCCGCGGCACTGGTGCTCTCGCTGGCCGCCTGCGGAGGCGGCGGAGGAGGCGGAGGTGGATTCCCGACCGCCGCCGGCAGTACGGGCAGCACCGACACCGGCGGCACCACGACGGCCGCCAAGCTCAGCGGCGTGGCCGCCACCGGCGCGGCGTTCAGCGGCGCCACGATCACCGTGGTCGACCAGACCGGCAGCACGGTCTGCACGACCCAGACCGACAGCGCCGGCGCCTACGCCTGCACCTTGCCGGCCACCACCAAGGCACCGCTGGTCATCAAGGCCGTGCGCGATGACCAGACCTTCTACAGCACCACGGCCAGCGCGGCCGGGGGCACTGCCAACGTGACGCCGCTGACCACCATCATCGTGGCCGAGCTCTCGCCCGACGGCAACCCGGCCAGCCTGGCCGGCGCGATCCAGACCAATCCCAGCGCCGTGACGGCCGAGACCATCAAGAAGCAGACCGACGAGCTGGTGGCGGCCATCACCCCGCTGTTGTCGGCTCTGGGCCTGGCGGCGATCGACCCGATCTCGGGCAGCTTCGCGGCCGACGGCACCGGCCAGGACAAGGTGCTCGATTCGATCTCGGTCAGCGTGCTGCCCGACGGCACCGCCGCCAACATCGAAATCACCGTCAAGGCCACGCCCGCGGACGACGGCAGCGCGCCGCTGTCCATCAGCTACAGCACCAGCAGCGCCATCACGCCCGTGCTGCCCACCGTCACGGCCAGCGCGCTGACCAACACGCCCTCGCCGGCGACGGTCGCGGACCTCTTCACGCGCCTCACGGCTTGCTATGCGCTGCCGCTGTCGCAGCGGGTCAACGCGCCGAACGACACGGCCGCCGTCACGGGCGGTCCGGCCGACGTGATCGCCCCGGCCTGCCGCACGCTGTTTGTCGGCGACGATCCGTCCACCTACTACAACAACGGCAACACCGTGGGCCGCACTGCCAGCAACCGGGGCGCATTCAACAGCCTGTTCCGGCCCGGCCCCACCGGCCTGGTGTGGGACCGCGGCAACTTCGAGTTCGTGCGCGCCAACGGCGACCTGGTGCTCAGCTACCGCTGGACCGACACGGCCGGCAACGCCGACAACGACACCATCATTGCGCGCAATGTCGGCGGCACGCTCAAGCTCGCGGGCAACGGCAACGACCACAGCGCCAGCGTGCGCCCCTTCTCGGAGCACCGCGACCTGATCAACACGCCGAACTTCAACTCCTACACCACCGGCTACAACATCAACATCGACAACAAGACCGACGGCAGCGGCAACCCGATCTTCAGCAAGGTGCTGGTGACCGCGCCTGACGGCGTGGTGCGCACCTTCGTGCCGCAGTCGGGCTTGTCGTACCTGGTGGTGATGAAGGACGACGGCGTGACGCCGAGCGGCAGCCCGATCGTTCGGCTCGCCGGCGCCTACCAGAACACGGCCACCGCCGGCAACCCGGCCGACAAGGAGCTCGGCCTCTATTTCGTGGGCACGCAGTACACCGACGCGCAAATCGCGGCGCTGCAAAACCAGAGCGTGTGGACGCTGGAGTTCTTCGACACCAGCAACGCCAGCGTCGCGACGCAGAAGTACCGCACCCTGGCCCGCGCGCAGTCGGTCGCCGAAATCCGGCAGCTCACCTTTGCGAACATCACCGCGACGATGCGTGCCGGGTTGCTCGCTGAAACCGACATCGCGACCGACGGCGCCAGCATCTACGGCGCGCCCAGCCAGAACGATCCGAACAACGTCGACTTCAGCGCCGACGGCCAGCTGGACGCCTGGACCGTGCCGCAGGGCGCGCTGGCGCCGACCTCGTTGGCCGTGTACGGTCGTGCGCCCTTCGGCAGCACCACTGCCGGCCAGCCGGGCGCGCGCTTCAACGACAGCACCGGCGTAGCGAGTTCGGCGCGCAAGGCGATGGTGTTCTGCTCGACCCAAGGCAGCAGCGACAAGCATTGCGACAACACCTTCGGCCAGCAGTACGCCGAGGGCACATCGATCAACACCGTCGAACTCTGGGCCCGCAACGCGCGCCAGGTGGAGATCAGCAAGAAGATCGGGTTCTACAAGCTCCAGTAGCAAGCCGCGGCGGCTTCGCAATCCAGCCCCGCTTGCGGGGCTGTTTTTCTTTGAACGCACCTGCGAGCAGGTGCAGAATGCGCCCCAAAACAACTGGAGGACCCATGCTGATCTTCACGAATCGCTTGTTGACCACTGGCACGGACGAAGCTGTTTTTAGCACCAGCTTCATCGAGCAGTCGGATCGCCTCGGGTTGGCTACGGTCAAGAAGACCAGCAAAGGCTGGAGCGTCTCCGGCGTGGACAACGATGTCGACAACCAGGACTCCATGGGCGCCCTTCGGCCATTGTTCGAGGGAAGTCGCCCCGTTCTGGTCTATCTCCATGGCAACAACAACACGCCAGCCAAGTGCTTCGCGCGATGCGCAACGCTGGAGGCAATGTACAACGTCGAAGTCGTCGGCTTTTCCTGGCCGTCGGAGGGCTACCTCTCCAACGGCGACAAGCTCCCGGAGGTCGAGCCCGACACAGAAGACGGCGATGAGGACGACCTTTCCGGCGTGGCCGTCGGCAAGCAGAAGCCGTCACGGATCAAGTCGAAGATCCTGCGGTACCAGAGGGCCAAGACCAACGCCATCAATTCCGGGGAAGCTCTCGCGCGATTCTTCCGCATGGTCGCCGCAGCCAGGCTGTTCATCAATCGTCAGCCGTTCACCATCGCTGCACACAGCCTCGGCGCGCACTTCCTTCAGTACTCGCTCGACGTCGCGGGCGCCACGGAATCCGTGGCGGCCGCGCAGAACGTCGCACTCTTGGCGCCTTGTGTTCGCTCGAGCGGACATCGCGACTGGCTTGCGAACGTGCGGCCCAAGGGGCAGGTCTTTGTCACCTTCAACAAGAACGACACCGTGTTGGCCGGAGCCTTCATTGCCGACAAGAGTCAGTTCAAGCTCGGCGCCGCTCCAGGGAGCGAACTGCTTCGAGCTCCACACATGCGGTACGTCAATTTCACGAACGGCGAAGTTGGAAAGGGGGGCCATGGCTACTTCGTGAACGACGGCATGCCCAAGAAGATGAAGCTCCTGTTCGAACGGGTGTTCTCGTCTGAACGGGATCTGCAAGGGGACGAGGCCCCCAAGAAGGTGTATCTGGTCGGCTGCGACGCCGATGGCCTCACCTGCTACATGGGTGCGCCGGGAATTCCGGGGATCGCAGGGCAGCCTTAACCGAACTGGAGGCAGCGCATGCTCAAGGTCCCCGACTGGAACCCTTCATAGATGGTCTGCGCGCGCTCGTTGGCGCTGGCAGCGCCCAGCGCGTACAGGAAGGGGTAGTAGTGGTCGGGCGTGGCGACGGCAATGGACGCGCCTTCCAGTTTCCCGTAATTGAGGAGGGCCTGGTCGTCGCGGCCCAGGAGGGCCGCCTTGACTGCATCGTCGAACGACTGCGCCCAGGGCCGGCTTGCCCTGAGGCCATCGGGCGTGCCGCGGTCGGTCGCGCGCAGGTTGTGCACGACGTTGCCGCTTCCCAGCACCAAGACGCCCTTGTCGCGGAGGGCGGCCAGGTCGCGACCCACCGCATAGTGGAAGGCCGCCGGCTTGTCATAGTCGATGGACATCTGGAAGACCGGCACGTCAGCCTTCGGGTACAGGTATTTCAGGACGGTCCAGCTGCCGTGGTCGAGGCCCCACTCCTGCGTGGGGATGACCTTGGCCTGCTTCACGAGGCTCGCCGCCTCCTGGGCAATGGCCGGATGGCCCGGCGCCGGGTACTCGATGTCGAAGAGCGCTTGAGGAAAGCCGCCGAAGTCGTGAATCGTCTTTGGCTTCTCCTGGATGCCAACGCCCGTCGCCCCCGAGCTGAGCCAGTGCGCGGAGATGCTCAGGATCGCGGTCGGTCGCGGCAGCGCCCTGCCCCAGTCGATCAGGCGGCGGGTGAACGCGTTCTCGCGGATGGCGTTCATGGGACTGCCATGGCCAATGAAGATGACCGGCATGCGGCTCGAGGGTTTGCCGGCCTTGGCGGCCGCGGCGTGAGCGTACGACGACAGGGAGGCGAGCGCGGCCGTGGCGCCGAGCGCCGTGGTGTTCAGAAGGAAGCCGCGGCGGCGCAGGTCAGCAGAAAACATGATTTCAAGTGAGTGGCTCGGTGCACGGCTTGGAGGCTCGCCGAACAATCTGCGTGCGTGGACCCAAGGTCTTCGCAACGCAGTCGTTCGTGCCTTGCCGCCGCCGGATCATAGCGACGGATGCATGGATTCGGCCTCGACAGTCGTGGTGCGAAGACCCGCCACCCGGTAGCCATGGCTTGCAACTTGCTTTGGATTGTTCGTATGCAGGTCGCAGCATGACTTCAACATTCATCAAGGCCGCAGAAGTCTGGTTGCCGAGCGACGACGGCTCCCTGCTCGAGTTCGGAAGCGGCGCATTCGGTGCCGCCAGGCGATTCGCGGCCATCAGCCGGGAGATGTGCTTCGGCCCAGGGGAAGGTTTGCCGGGTCGCGCCTGGGACGAAGGCAGACCGATCCTTCTGCGTCAGTTCGAAGGCTCGAACTTCCGCCGCATTTCGGCCGCCCGCGACGCCGGCCTGGACTGCGCCATCGCGCTGCCGCTTTTTGTGCATGACCGCCTCACTTCGGTGCTCGTGATCTTCTGCGGACACGAGGCCGCCGCAGCCAGCTGTTTGGAACTCTGGCATCACGACGCACGCATCACCAGCGACATGAGACTTGTCGATGGTGCGTTTGGCGCGAACGCTCAAGCCTTCGAATCAGCCTCGCTCGAGACCTACCTGCCGCGCGGCGTGGGCCTGCCGGGGCTGGCCTGGCAACGCGGCGAAGCAGTGTTCATGGAAAACCTGCCTACCACCGGACGGTTCCTGCGCGCGCATGAGGCGGCCGATGCAGGCCTTCTGCGGGGTCTGGCAATCCCAGTTGGTTCGCGGCTCGATGACAGCCATGTCGTGACCTTCCTTGCCGGTGCGACGTTGCCGCTGGCGCGCCGCATCGAGCGCTGGGTTCCCGCTGCGCCAGGCGGCTTGCTGCAGCGCGTCTACGCCTTCAGTGAACTCCATGGTGGTGCCTCGCTGATCGAAGCGACGCTGCCCTTGTCAGCGCCGATGGGATCGATCGCCAGGGCCTGGCTCAGCGGGGTGCCGGCGATCAATGACTGGCCGGCTTCCGAACCAGGCGCTCCCGCTGCTGCCGCGACGGCGATCGGGTCCTGGGCGCTGTTGGCAATACCTGTGGTGTGGGAGAGCGAAGTGGTCGAGGTGGTGGCGCTGTACCTCTAACTGCCCGCCGCGGCCCCGAAAATTGAGACAGCCGCCGGCACCGAGGATGCCGCCCGATTCGGTCGGGCGCCGAAGCCACCTCTACCAGCACCAGCGCCGGACGACTGTCAGTCGGAAGCATGACGCATCAGTACTACGCCGGGATCAAGTGACGGCTGTCGGTTTTCAACTTAGCATGAACTTTTTGGAGCTTTTGGTTTGAACTCCTCCTGCCCCCAAGAGATGGTCGGCGGAGGAGGGCCACGCCGATCGCTGCTGCTGCGCTCCGCGGCGCGCCGCCCCCGCAGCAGGGCCCGCCATATACGTGCGAAAGGTCTTCTTCTTGTCTGTCTGCTTGGTACCGGCGCACCAGTCCTTGAATAAGGCCATGCCACCTCCCCCTTCTCACTTCACCGCCTGTGCCGGCAGTTCAATTTCATAAGCTTGGGCGATCCGTCCGACCAGTTCGGCGATGGTGACAGCGCCGAGTTGCAGCGCCTTCGGATCGATGGTGGTGTCGGCGGCCACCGCGGTCAGGAACCGCGCCATGTCCTCCCCGACCTTCCGGTCGAGCGCAATGCGTGTGGCGGGCGCCAGCAGTTGCGAGAGGCGCAGCACATCGTTGAGGTGCTTGCGCACATCCTTGGCGTCCACCTTGGCACCCTGGTCCTTGCGCGCGCTCAGTTCCAGCCACGCGATGGCCTTGAGGGGAATCAGGCGGTCCTCGCCGACCCATGGCAGGTCATCTTCTTCGCGACGGCCCGCCATGATGAGCGCAGTAGACCTCGTCCAACAGGATGGCGGACAGGCTGGAGACGGCTTCGTCCAGGGGTATCGGAGTGAGTTGGCTGCCCTCCGCCAGCTGCAGTCCGTCGGGCGCTCTCGCAAAGAGCTCGACCATTGCCGGGAATCGTTCGTCGCCGGGCTTCTGAAAGCGGTAGAAGATCGGCTTGCCCGTGTCGCTGGCTTGGCGGATTTCGTAGCGGCCCGCGTCGACGAATTTCCAGAAGGCCTCCCCGAAGGCCGGCGTCAGCGCTTCCACATGTAGGACGATGTCGAGGTCCTTGGTGGCGCGAAATGCCAGCCCGGCGCCTTCCATCGTCAAGGTGGCGGCCGTGCCGCCAATCAGAACGTACTGGTCGGCGTAGGCCGCGAACCATTCCTTGAAAACGTCTAGCCCTCTCACCATGGTAGGTGTCCTTTCAGTTCGTCCAGCGCAAGCTGGATCCGGTCATCGGTGTTGTCCTGCAGGCTGAGCGTCAGGGAAAGCGGGTCTACCGTGGCGGCGTTCGGCAGCAACGCCGGGCTGTAGCTCCACAACTGCCATTCCTGCGCGCCGGCGACGGGTTCAGGCAGCTCCCGAATGCCTGCCTCCGTGGTTGCCTTCCAATCGGAGCCCGTCATCGCATACACCGGCCATTGGGGCTCGGCCAGCATCGAGTACCGTGCGAGCGCGCTCAACCCGGCCAAACGGCCATGCACGTTGGCAAGGACGCTTTCGGGGGCAACCCACACCGTTTGCCTGACGGGTGTTCGCAGTACAGGTTTCGCCCGCTCCCAGACCTGCTCTGGAGGGCCTCCCATGCGCAGCAGGCGCACGCGGCCCACAGCGTGCACGCTCGCGAGCCCGGCCGCGGTCAGCTCCTTCACCACGCGCGACAGCGTCATGGGCGTGTAGCCCAAGGCTATTGCCACCTTGGAAGGTTGCCACTCGGGTTCCCACGGCCGGCGCAGCAGCGCCGTGATCAACATGGCTTGTGCAGACGGGCTCAGCGCTTCCGCAGCCGGAGCGCGCTGGCGAAAGTATTCACGCAGGTCGAGACCGAGGTCCGGCAGGTAAAGCTGATTGCCCGGAACGATGAACGGCACCTTGTAGTCGATCAGGCGCCTCCGTTCGTGGGAAGCGAGGGCATCGGTGACGTAGACCGCCGGCTGGCCAGCGAGCGCCCTGACCTTGGTCAGCCAGGTTCGGACCTCGCTGAGGGAATACTTGCGCCCAGCGCGTCCCACTGCCAGCACAATAGGCTGCCCCAGCAGTTCCAGCTCACTGAACTGAAACGCGTCCCGCAGGAAATACGGCAGTTCGTCGGCGCGCGCCCACGGCTTGACGCCGGGCGCGGCAATGCCCAAGACCTCATGGAGGTAGTGTCGAACGGCGGTTGTGAGGGCCGGCACGGCTGATTCCTATGTAACATCGGTTCCGCACGATAACACAGGCACTGTTATCGTGCGAATTTGTGTTACTCAAGGTTGAACCGGCTCTCCCCTGGATCGGCCCCCAAAGCCTGTGCGTCCCTCAGCACGCCCCTCCACGCCCGCACGCGCCCACTGTTCGACGTTGGAACGGGCCAATCAGCCATCTCCGTCTCGCGCGGCGCCATCGAATCGCCCTGGAGCGCAAATCCCCGCTCCCCACGACTGGGCGACAATGGAGGCAAGGATCCATGCCCCAAACATTCCCACGCCGATAGACATCATTCGCCCAGTCCCCCAATGAAAAAGGGCGTCCGGTGGATGAAACCGGACGCCCTTGGACGTTTTGTTGGTCTGTGAAAGGATCCATATTTCGACCTGCAGCCCGCGCCACTACTGCCAATCAACGTCTTGGTTGTAGAAATTGCCCCCATAGCTGCCCCCACGATGTTCTGGTGCAACACCGCCTCGTTACCGCACGAGAAATGACCGTTCAAACGCATCGGGACTCTCGGCGCGGTAGTGTGACATTGCCTCTGCCCCCCGATGGCCACCCCAAACTGCTCCACTTATGGCCGGTCAAACTGCTCCAGGCAGGACGGTCGGATTATGACGATTCGGGTGTGATGGCGATGCGCGCGGCGGCCTCCTTCAGACGGTAGCTCTTGCCCTCGAACTCCAGCATTGCGCAGCGGTGCATGAGCCGGTCCAGGATGGTGGTGGCCATGGTGGCGTCGGCGAGGTACTTGCCCCAGTCCTGCACCACCCGGTTGGAGGTGATGACGATGGCGCGGCGCAGCTTGTAGCGCTGGTGCACGATGGCCTGCAGCAGTTCGGCGCTCACGTCGGCAATGCGCCGGGCCAGGAACATGTCATCAAGGACCAACAGGTCTGGCTCGATCCAGCCCTTGAGCTGTTCGGCCTGTTCCGCCGTGCTGGCCAGCCCGTAGCGGGCGAACTCGGAGTCGGCCTCCACGTAGCGCACGTCATAGCCCTGCAACGTGGCCTGGTAGGCCACCGCCTTGGCCACGTGGCTCTTTCCGGTGCCGGGCTTGCCGACGATCAATGCGTTGGCCCCCTCGCCGATGAACTTCAGGGTGTGCAGCTCGAAGCAGGCGTTGCGCGGCAGCTTGGGATTGAAGCGCCAGTCGAAGTCCGCCAGCGTCAGGCGCTCGGCCAGGCCTGAGCGCTTGAAGCGGCGCTCCATCAATCGTGAGCGGCGCCGGTCGAGCTCGTCTTGCAGCATGGCGGCCAACGTCTCCAGGAAGGGCTGCTGGGCGGCCTGGGCCTGCATCACGCGGGTGGACAGGGTGTCGGCGATGCCGGACAGGCGCAGCTCGCGCAGGGCGCGTTCGATCTCGGTCATGTTCATGGCTGGGCGATCTCAGTGGGGTGGGAGGTTGTGCCGCCCGAGGTGGCGGTGGCGGCGTGGGCGAACAGATCGCCGTATTCGTCGGCGCTGCGAATGAGCTCGTGCTGCTGGGTGAGCGTTGACGCCGACTGTGTCGGCGTGCCGGCCTGCAGGGCGGCCAGCGCGTCGGCCACCAGCCGCTCGGTGAGTGCCTTGACGTGGCGGTAGCTGTGTACGCCTTGCTCCATGGCGGCAGCGCAGGCCGCGTCGATGAAGTGATTGGGGTAGCGCTTGGCCAGATTGACGATGCCCCAGAGCTTGCGCTGGCCCACGCGCCCCTCGATGGCGAACAGCATCTGGCACAGCCGAGAGGCCTGCGGCCCGATGGCTCGGGCCTGGGCCAGGATGAAGCGCGTCTCGCGAGAGGGGTTGAACACCCGCTCGGCCATGGGCAACACCACGGTGCCGGGGCGATCAACCCGGGCGTGGGTGCGCAGCAAGGCCTGGGTGCGCAGCTCGCGGATCTCGATGCGCCGCTCGAACAGCCGCACCAGCACCTTGGTGCCAATCGGGGCCGGGCGCGCGGCGTAGCTGCTGTGGTCGATGCGCACGCAGCTGTCGTCGCAGACCGTGCGCTGCACCTCGGTGAAGTACTGCATGCGCGTGGCTGGCAGCGGCTGCAGGTGGGCGCGCTCCTCCTCGAACATGGCCTGCACCTGACGCCGCTCGGCGCCGTGGATGCGCGAGGCGGCCCACTTGGACTCCCAGTGTTCCAGGAAGGCGTTCTGCTCTTCGATGGTCTCGAAGCGCCGCCCCTTGAGCGCGGTGGACTGGGTATGTTGGATCGCGTTCTCGACCGTCCCCTTGCGATTCGGATCCCGGACCCGAGCCGGGTCGGCCACCACCTCGTAGTGGGCCAGTGTGGCGGCGTAGACCGGATTGAGCGCAGGCTCGTACAGGTCGGGCTTCAAGACGCCCTCCTTCAAATTGTCCAGCACGACGTAGTGGGTCGACCCGCCAAAGTAGGCCCAGGCCTGCTCGTGCAACTCAGCCCAGACTTGCTGGCTGGACTTCCAGATCACGCGGCGGAAGCTGCGCCGCGAGTAGCGCAGCGTGGCCACGAACAGGCGGGGTTTGCGCCAGCGCTCGGTGCTCGGCACCCGGGTGGGGGCGCCTTCACCGTAGTCGACCTGCATCTCCTCGCCGGGCGCAAAGCTCAGACGATCGAACTGCTCGGGCTCCTTGTGGCGAAGCTGGGCGCAGAAGCGCTTGACGGAGTTGTAGGCGCCGTCAAAGCCATGTTGGTCGACCAGGTCCTGGTAGATGGCCGTGGCGTTGCGGCCCAGGCGCAACTGGGCGTCGATGAAAGCGCGGTGGGGTTCGCACTTGGAGGTGGCCAGCGGCGGCGCTACCGACCTGGAAGTCGGTGGCCAGGGTGGAGCAGTTTGACCACCGGAGTCGGTGGCCACCCCGGGGCAGTTTGCCGGATCGGCGGCGAAGCGCTGCTGATACGCCCGGATGGTGTGGCGCGAGATGCCGGTGATTCGCGCGATCTCGCGCTGGGTGGCGCCGCCCTTGAGCAGCGTCCAGATGGTGGTTTGCAGATGTGGCTTCAAGACGTTCACTCCGTTGTTCCCCTCGCTCAGAGGGGGTGGAAAGTAACGTCCTGCCTGTCGAGCTTCGCGGCGCCCGACGCACCGTGTTCAATGCGTCAGATCACCGTGGCCAGGGTGGAGCAGTTTGGGTGGCCATAAGTGGGGCACTTTGGGTGGCCGCCGGGGCTCTGCCTGCACGAACTCATGGACGTGCGCCTTTCGCACAGGCCCTCACCCGATTGATTCCAAGAACGCGCGCCCTCGCGCATGACGCTCGGCTCGGATCGAATGCGGGGACGTGCGACCGGGCAATCGACGGGTCGATCAGGCGTTCCGCCGGTCAAATCGGAGGCCTTGCTGTATCGCGGATGGCCACTCGCCCGTGCGCGTCTCCGCGCCTCGTCTCACTCAGTGTCGCACGGCACCATGCGTGCCGCGAGGTCGCTAGAACGGAGCGTCTCTGGTCGTGTGTGGCGCTGGAGGGGCTAAATGCTGGCGCAACAACTGGTGAAGGGCATCCCAATCGGAAATCCAAGTGGAAACCAAACCGGTAAACCAACCGGAATCCACGCCAGCCAGCTTCGTCTCTAACCCGTTGTTTCGTATGACTTTTTCATCGACAATACCGGAAACAGAACCGGAAATCATGTCAGAAAAACCCAAGACGATTGCCGCCTATGACCCAACCCCACCAGTTTGAGCCGCTGTTACCAGCGCTGAACCTGGACGGGTTGATTGAGGCCACGCGCCGCGTCTTCGAGAAATCGGCGCAGCTGCGAGCCTCGGCAAGCCCAGAAGCACGAGATGCCCTGCGCGCAATTGTCCGCTCGATGAACTCCTACTACTCGAACAGCATCGAGGGCCAGGGCACGCACCCTGCGAACATCGAGCGGGCGCTCAGGCACGACTTTTCCGAGAAACCCGACGTGGCCATGCGCCAGCGGGTGGCCGTGGCGCACATCGAAGCGGAACAGGAGCTCGAGCACCTCGTGACGACGGAGGCGGCGGCCCTGAGCAGCGATTTTCTCTTGAGGGCGCACGCAAGTCTGTACGGCAGGCTCTCGGAAGAAGACCGGCGCACCGACGATGGACGCATTGTTGTTCCGGGAGAGCTCCGGAAGCACGACGTCGCAGTCGGCCGACATCAACCTCCGACCTGGCAGTCCGTCCCTCAATTCCTAAAGCGGATGGATGAGCGATATGGCCAGCTCAAGGGCGTCGACGCCGTTCTCTACGCCATTGCGTCCGCCCATCACCGCATGGCGTGGACTCATCCGTTCGAGGACGGCAACGGGCGTGCTGTTCGACTGCAGAGCCACTGCGCCCTGTTTCCCCTCAGCGGCGGCTTATGGTCCCCAAATCGAGCGCTGGCACGCCAGCGACAGCGCTATTACGAAATGCTCGACAACGCCGACAGTGCCCGGCAGGGCGACCTCGATGGCCGCGGAAACCTCAGCCAGAAGATGCTTTGGGAGTGGTGTCGTTACTTCATCGAGCTGTGCGAGGACCAGGTCACGTTCATGGCCACCATGCTTGACCTTCCGAAGCTCAAAGATCGCATTCGGGCTTACGTGCTCGTGAGAGGGACCACGGACGGCATCTCGGAGTACCGGGAGGAGGCGGTCTTTCCGCTTCAGACGGTCGCAACGACGGGTTCGGTCGCGCGGGGCGACTTCATCAGAATGACCGGCTTGGAGGAGCGAACAGCCCGCAAGGTCGTGTCTCGATTCCTCGCCGACGGGTTGCTGAAGAGCGACGGCCACCGGTCGGAACTCAGCATTGGATTCCCCATGTCCTCGCTCAACATCCTGTTCCCAAACCTGTATCCAGAGGCCGCCACGGCGGCGCTCGAATAGATAGCCGGCTACGCCCGCGAGGCGCGAGGCGGCCTCTGAGAAGGCGCAAAAAGACATGTGCCAAGGTTCCTACGAGCCTGGATTCTGAGCCAGCCCTTTGACGTTCAGATTTCCAGCTGCCCCCACAGGCGCCGGATGCCGCCGAATCCCGGCGGACAAACCCGGACAAAGAAAAAGCCCTTAAGCGTTGATTCTTAAGGGCTTTTCGGAGCTTGCCGGATTACGCCGGACTTTAAATTGGTCGGTGTGAAAGGATTCGAACCTTCGACCCCTTGCACCCCATGCAAGTGCGCTACCAGGCTGCGCCACACACCGAAGCTCTCGATTATAGCCGTGCGTTTTCAGTGACCTGGACTCAGCAGTTCGCGAATTTCGTACAGTTCGCGCCGCAGGTGGAGTAGCTGCGACGGATCGATGGTCCGGTCTGCGCCTTGCGGCATATCCGTGCCTTCCTTGAGTGCGGCTTCGAACTCTTCCTGATCGATCTCGACCGCCTCCATGCCTTCGAGCGGCACTTCGCCAGCCTTGCGGCGGTCGCGCTCCGACTGGACCATTTCCTGCAGCTTGTTGCGCGCCCCGCTGATGGTGAAGCCCTGGTCGTAGAGCAGGTCGCGGATGCGGCGGATCATCAGCACCTCGTGGTGCTGGTAGTAGCGTCGATTGCCGCGCCGCTTCATCGGGCGCAACTGCGTGAACTCCTGCTCCCAGTAGCGCAGCACGTGCGGCTTGACGCCGCACAACTCGCCGACCTCACCGATCGTGAAGTAGCGTTTGACAGGAATCGGTGGGAGCGTTTTCTCCATTGAAATCAAGACGGTGCGAGGGAAACCTTAGAGATTACTCCACGCACCGCGCGCGACCAAGCACTATTCGGCGCCGAGACTCCACTCCACCTCTTGCGGCCCCTCTTCGCCGATGCTGCCGTGAATTTGTTCCTTCAGCTTGGCACTGGCGTGAAAGGTGGCGACGCGGCGCTCGCCGATCGGAATGGCCTCGCCGGTACGCGGATTGCGGCCAGGCCGTGGCGCCTTGACGCGGATCTGGAAATTGCCGAAGCCCGAGATCTTGACGTCCGTGCCTTCGATCAGGCTGGCCGCGATCAGGTCGAAGAAGGCTTCGACCATGTCCTTGGATTCGCGCTTGTTGAGGCCGATCTGCTCGAACAGCAGGTCGGCCAGGTGCGCCTTGGTGAGCGCGGGCGTTTCGAGGACTTCGAGCGTGAATTCCATGGCGTTCATACCCGCAGATGCGCGCCGAGCCGCGCGCTGAGTTGCTCGAGGATCGTGGCCACCGCCGCTTCGACCTGCTCGTCGGTCAGAGTGGCGCTGTCGCTATTGAAGCTCAGGCGCACGGCCATGCTCTTTTCGCCTTGCGCCAGGCCGCCGGGCGCGACAGTGCCGTCGCTCGCCACGGGCGGCCGGTAGATGTCGAACAGCACGGCGTCGCGCAGCAAGCTGGGATCGGCGGCCGCGCGGATGGTACGCATCAGCGCATCGTGCGTGATCGCTTCGGCCACCACGACGGCGATGTCGCGCTCCACCGCCTGGTGCTTGGGCACCGGTTGGGCTTCGGGCAGCGGCCGCGCGGTGACGGCATCGAGCTCGAGTTCGAACAGCACAGGCGCCTGGGCGAACTCCCATGTCTGGCGCCAGCGCGGGTGAAGCTCGCCCACCACGCCGATCGCACGGCCGTCGAGCAGCACGCGCGCCGCGCGGCCCGGATGCAGCGCGGGATGCTCGGTCGCCTCGAAGCTCGGCACAAGGGGCGCGAGCAGCGCTTCGACGTCGCCCTTGATATCGTAGAAGTCGACGCGCTGCGCCTTGCCGTCCCAGCGCGCGGCCTCGGCATCGCCCCAGGCCAGGCCTGCCACGCGCATGGGCTGGTGGATGCCCTTCACGGTGCTGTCGGTGGTGACGACTGTGTCGTCGCGCAGGAACACGCGGCCCAGCTCGAACACGCGCACGCGCGGCGCCCGGCGGTCGAGGTTGAACTTCAGCGCCTGGAGCAGCGAGCCGATCAGCGACGAGCGCATCACGCTCATCTGGCTCGCGATCGGGTTCAGCAGCTTGATCGGGTTGGCGTTGCCCGCGAGCTCCTGCTCCCAGTGCGCCTCGACGAAGCTGAAGTTGATGGTTTCCTGGTAGCCGAGCGCGGCCAGGCGATGGCGCACGGCGAAGCGGCTGCGCTGGACCTCGGGCCGCACGCGCGCGGTGATCGGTGCCAGCGGGGCCACGGTCGGCAGGTTGTTGTAGCCGACCAGGCGGGCAACCTCTTCGATCAGGTCTTCTTCGATCTGCAGGTCGAAGCGGTGCGGCGGCGGCGTGACGACCAGCGTGCCTTCGCCCTCTTCCATGGGCAGGCCGAGCCGGCGCAGCGCGTCGCCGCACTGGGCCTGGGTGAGCGGCATGCCGATCACGCGCGCAGCACGCGCCACGCGCAGCGTGACGGGCTTGGCTTCCGGCAGGCGCAGTCTCTGGTCGTCGATGGCGCCGGCCTGGCCGCCGCAGATGTCGACGATCAGCTGCGTGATGCGCTCGATGATCTGCACCGTGCGGCTCGGGTCGACGCCCCGTTCGAAGCGGTGCCCCGCGTCGGTGTTGAAATTGAAGCGGCGCGAACGGCCCTGGATGGACTCGGGCCACCAGAAGGCCGCTTCGACATAGATGTTGCGGGTGTCGTCGGACACCGCCGTCGCATCGCCGCCCATGATGCCGGCCAGCGATTCGACCTCGCCGCGCTCGTCGGCGATCACGCCGACCTTCTCGTCGACCATGACCGTGTTGCCGTTGAGCAGCTTGAGCTGTTCGCCCGGCTTGCCCCAGCGCACCGTGAGGCCGCCGTGGATCTTGTCGAGGTCGAAGATATGGGACGGCTGCCCGTACTCGAACATCACGTAGTTCGAGATGTCGACCAGCGGCGACACGCTGCGCTGACCGCAGCGCGCAAGTTGATCGACCATCCACGCCGGCGTGGCGGCCTTCGTATCGACGCCGCGGACGATGCGGCCCGAGAAGCGGCCGCACAGATCGGGGGCTGCGACCTGGACCGGCAGCTTGTCCTTCAATGCCACCGCCACCGTGGCGATGGCAGGTGTCTTGAGCGGTGCACCGGTCAACGCCGAGAGTTCGCGCGCGATGCCGTAGACGCTCAGTCCGTGCGCCAGGTTGGGCGTGAGCTTGAGCGTCAGCAGCGAATCGTCGAGCTTCAGCACCTCGCGCACGTCGGCGCCTACGGCCGCATCGGCCGGCAGTTCGAGCAGGCCGCCGTGGTCTTCGCTGAGCTTGAGCTCGCGCGCCGAGCACAGCATGCCCTGGCTTTCGACGCCGCGCAGCTTGCCCAGCTTGATCAGGAAAGGTTGGCCGTCATCGCCCGGCGGCAGCTCCGCGCCGACCAGCGCCAGCGGCACCTTGATGCCGGCGCGCGCGTTGGGCGCACCGCACACGATGTTGAGCAAGCTGCCCTGCCCCGCGTCGACCTGGCACACGCGCAGCCGGTCGGCGTTGGGATGCGCACCCGCTTCCTTGATCTCGCCGACCACGACCTTGGTGAAGGGCGGCGCCACCGGCCGGCGCTCCTCGACCTCGAGCCCGCCCATCGTGAGCGTCTCCGCCAGTTCTGCGCTGGAAAGCGGCGGGTTGCAGAACTCGCGCAACCAGGACTCTGGAAATTGCATCTCGTCGTTCTCGTTCTCTGTTTACTGGAATTGGCTCAGGAAGCGCAGGTCGCCATCGAAGAACAGGCGCAGATCGTTGACGCCGTAGCGCAGCATCGTGAGCCGGTCCGGGCCCATGCCGAAGGCGAAGCCGATGTAGCGTTCGGGGTCCAGGCCCATGTTGCGCACCACGTTCGGATGCACCTGGCCCGCGCCCGAGACCTCGAGCCAGCGGCCGGCCAGGGGGCCGGTCTGGAACTGGATGTCGATCTCCGCGCTCGGTTCGGTGAACGGGAAGAAGCTCGGACGAAAGCGCAGCACCAGGTCGTCGGTCTCGAAGAAGGTGCGGCAGAAGTCGGTGAACACGACCTTGAGGTCCTTGAAGCTCACGTTCTCGCCGAGCCAGAGGCCCTCGCACTGGTGGAACATCGGCGAGTGCGTGGCGTCGCTGTCGACGCGGTAGGTACGGCCCGGCGCGATCACGCGGATCTCGGGCGCCTTGACCGTGCCGGTGGTGTCGGCCGCCGCGGCTTCGAACTCGGCCGCGTACTTCTTGACGTGCTGATGCGCATAGCGCACCTGCATCGGGCTGGTGTGGGGGCGCAGGTTGTACGGGATGCCGTCTTCGCCGTTGATGTCGACGTAGAAAGTGTCCTGCATGGAGCGCGCGGGATGGTTCGGCGGGTTGTTGAGCGAGGTGAAACTGTGCCAGTCGCTCTCGATCTCGGGACCGTCCGCGACATCGAAGCCCATGCTCGAGAAGATCGCCTCGATGCGCTCCATCGTGCGGCTCACCGGATGCAGGCCGCCGGGCGCACGCTGGCGGCCGGGCAATGTGACATCGAGCGCCTCGGCACGCAATTGGACGGCGAGTTCCTCGTCGGCCAGCTGCTGGCGGCGCTCGGTGAGCGCGGCTTCGATGGCCTGCTTGGCAACGTTGATCGCCGCGCCGCGCGACTTCTTCTCGTCGACGGAGAGCGCGGCCATGCCCTTCATCAACTCGGTGATGCGGCCGGCCTTGCCGAGGAACTGCGCCTTGGCGTTCTCGAGTTCGGCCGGGGCCTTCGCCTTCGCGAAGGCAGCACGTGCGGTGTCGACCAGGGAGTCCAACTCGTTCATGGGGAATACTTCGAGGTGAAAGAAAAAAGGGCTGGAGCCCTTTCAAGCGCCAGCCCTTGTGCCGTGGGCGCAGGCCGCTGTCCCGGAAGACGGCAACCCGCTGTGCAGGATCAAGCAGCCAGCTTGGCCTTGACCTGCTCCACGATGCCGGCAAAAGCGGCCTTGTCGTGCACGGCGATATCGGCCAGGACCTTGCGGTCGATCTCGATACCGGCTTTGCGGATGCCGTTGGCGAACTGGCTGTAGGTCAGGCCCAGTTCGCGCGAAGCGGCATTGATACGGGCAATCCACAGTTGGCGGAACACGCGCTTCTTGGTGCGGCGGTCACGGTAGGCGTATTGGCCTGCCTTCATCACCGCCTGCTTGGCGATGCGGAAGACATTGCCGCGGCGACCGCGGAAACCCTTGGCGAGTGCGAGAACCTTCTTGTGGCGGGCGCGAGCCGTTACACCACGTTTGACGCGAGGCATGTGTGTACTCCTTGTTCGTCTGGATTAAATGCCGCTGCCGGGCAACATGGCGGCCATCGAAACCATGTTGGTCTCGTGCACTGCCGTTGCACCACGCAGGTGACGCTTGTTCTTGGTGGTCTTCTTGGTCAGGATGTGACGCTTGAAGGCTTGACCGCGCTTGACGGTGCCACCGGGACGAACGCGGAAACGCTTTTTCGCGCTGCTCTTGGTCTTCATTTTGGGCATGTGAATGCTCCTTTAGTTTGTGCTCGTGAGGCGCCGCGGATATTCCACGGGCTTGTTGGCCCCGAGACACTTCTTTATCCCGCCCTTGCCTGCACCTTGGAGTGCTGACAAGGGCGAAATCCCTTCGAATCCTTCTATCTCTTCAGCTCAGGCCGCGGCGGGTGCGGTTGTCGACTCAGCCGCCGGTTTTGCCGCGCCACCCGCCTTCTTGCGGCCCGGCGCGATCATCATGATCATCTGCCGGCCCTCGAGCTTCGGAAACTGCTCGACCACGATCGCGTCGCCGAGATCCTCACGAATGCGCTGCAACAGCGCCAGACCGAGTTCCTGGTGCGTGATCTCGCGCCCCCGGAAACGCAGCGTGATCTTGCACTTGTCACCCTCGTCAAGAAAGCGCCGGATGTTGCGCATCTTGATGTTGTAGTCGCCTTCGTCGGTACCCGGCCGGAACTTGATTTCCTTGACCTCGATGACCTTCTGCTTCGATTTCGCTTCGGCGGCCTTCTTCTGCTCGTGGTACTTGAACTTGCCGTACTCGATCAGGCGGCAGACCGGCGGATTGGCCGCCGCGACGACTTCCACCAGATCCACGTCTTGCTCACCAGCCAGGCGCAATGCCTCGGCAAGACTCACGACACCCAATTGCTCGTTATCGGGCCCGATCAGGCGGACTTCCGGGGCCATGATTTCCCGGTTCAGGCGGTGTTGGCGTTCCTCGCGGTGGCGGCGGTCGCGAAATGCAGTAGCGATGGTCAGAATCCTTCAATCAATCTGCTACAAAAATTGTAGCGAACGCCGTAGAGTCCACGCCCACAAGCAGCCTGATTGCTCAAAATCAGCCTTTGAACCAGTTCAAATTCAAAGCTTGTGTTGGATGTCGGCGGCGATCTTTTGGGAGAACGCCTCCACCGACATGGCACCGAGATCAAGATTGCCCCGGGCGCGCACTGCGACGGCACCTGCTTCCTTCTCCTTGTCGCCCACGACGAGGATGTAGGGAAGCTTTTGCAACGAATGCTTCCGTATTTTATACGTAATCTTCTCGTTGTGCAGATCGCGCAAAACTCTAAGCCCTTGATTTTGCAGCGATTTCGCAACTTGAGATGCGTAATCCGCCTGTCCTTCGCTGATATTGAGCACCGCGACCTGCACCGGCGCCAGCCAAGCGGGCAGTGCGCCGGCGTGATGTTCGATCAACATGCCGATGAATCGCTCGAGGCTGCCGACGATCGCGCGGTGCAGCATGACCGGATGTGCGCGGCCGCTGGACTCGGTGACGTACTCTGCGTCCAGGCGCTCAGCCATGTTGAAGTCCACCTGCATCGTGCCGCACTGCCACTGGCGGCCGATGGCGTCTCGCAGCGTGTATTCGATCTTCGGCCCGTAGAAGGCGCCTTCGCCGGGCGAGATGACGAATTCCACACCCGATCGGCGCAGTGCCTCCATCAGCGCATGCTCGGCCTTGTCCCAGAGTTCGTCGGCGCCGATGCGGTTATCGGGCCGTGTTGCCACCTTGTAGAGGATCTCGGTGAAGCCGAAATCGGCATAGACCTTGAGCAATTGCCCCGTGTAGGCCACGCATTCCTCGAGGATCTGGTCTTCGGTGCAGAAGATGTGGCCGTCGTCCTGCGTGAATCCGCGCACCCGCATGATCCCGTGCAAGCCGCCCGAGGGCTCGTTGCGGTGGCACTGGCCGAATTCGCCGTAGCGCAACGGCAGGTCGCGGTAGCTGCGCAGATCGGACTTGAAGATCAGCACATGGCCCGGGCAGTTCATCGGCTTGAGTGCGTAGTCGCGCTTTTCCGACTCCGTCGTGAACATGTTTTCGCGGTAGTTCTGCCAGTGGCCCGTTTTTTCCCACAAGCTCTTGTCGAGGATCTGCGGTCCTTTGACTTCCTGGTAGCCCGTGTCGCGGTACACCTTGCGCATGTACTGCTCGACCTGCTGCCAGATCGCCCAGCCCTTGGGATGCCAGAACACCACGCCGGGCGCCACCTCGTCGATGTGGAACAGATCGAGCTCCTTGCCCAGCCGGCGATGGTCGCGCTTCTCGGCCTCCTCGATGCGCTGGACGTACTGGTCCAACTGCTTCTTGTCGGCCCAGGCCGTGCCGTAGATGCGCTGCAGCTGCTCGTTCTTCGCATCACCGCGCCAGTAGGCGCCGGCCAGCTTCGTGAGCTTGAAGACCTTGAGGAAGCGAGTGTTCGGCACGTGCGGGCCGCGGCACATGTCGACGTACTCCTGGTGGTAGTACAGGCCCATCGCCTTTTCGTCGGGCATGTCCTCCACCAGCCGCAGCTTGTAGTCCTCGCCGCGGGACTTGAACACCTCGATGACCTCGTCGCGCGGCGTCATCTTCTTGACCACGTCGTAGTCCCGCGCGATCAGCTCGCGCATGCGCGCCTCGATCGCCTCCATGTCCTCGGGCGTGAAAGGGCGCTCGTAGGCGATGTCGTAGTAGAAGCCCTCCTCGATCACCGGACCGATCACCATCTTCGCCGTCGGGTAGAGCTGCTTCACTGCATGGCCGACCAGGTGGGCCGTCGAGTGGCGGATGATCTCCAGGCCCTCGTCGTCCTTGGGCGTGATGATCTGCAGCTTCGCGTCATGCTCGATCAGGTCGCTGGCATCGACCAGCTGGCCGTCGACCTTGCCGGCCACGGTCATCTTCGCGAGGCCGGGGCCGATGGACTTGGCAACGTCGGCCACCGAAACCGGGCCGGGAAACTCGCGGCGCGAGTTGTCGGGGAGAGTGATCTGGATCATGGGAAGAAAACCTCGGCGAGAAAACAAAAAAGCGCGGTCTGGGACCGCGCTTGGCTGTGGTTTGAGTGCTGGATGCTTCCAGCGTGCGCGGACTACCGGCCTCTTCCTTCAAGGAAAAGACCGCTCATTGCTTGCGGTGTAGTTCGCGGTGTCATAACCAGGGTGCCTTTCTCGCTCTTGTTGCTGCTGAGACGGAGCTGCCGATTCTATCCGCAGCCCGCTCAGGACGCGGGCGCTGCATTCTTGAGACCCAGCACCTCGATCGGCTCGATGGCCGGCGGTTTGGCGAACAGCTCTGGCGCCTTGGCCATCAAGGCCTGGGCGATCGGGCCGTTCAGATGCGCCTGGCGACCGGCCTCGTCCTCGAACGCGTCGAAGACACCGAAGGTGGTGGGCGAAATGCGCAGGGCGAACCAGATCGGCGTGGTCTTCTCGTCGCGCGCCATGGAAAGCCCCGCTTCGAGAAACTGCTGGACCTCGGCTTCCTTGCCCGGCTTGGCTTCGAGGCGGGCGAACAATGCGAACTTGATCATGAAGGTCTCCGGTGGACACGGAAGCGCGGGATTGCGCGTCCATGGTGGTGACTCTAGGCATGCCGCGGCATGGGACCTATTGGCATTTTTGACATCTTTGATATCGTTGTTGCCATGAAGGTCAACATCCTCGCACTCGACGGCGTGTTCGACACCGGTCTGGCCACGGTACTGGACGTGTTCACCACAGCCAACGAACTGGCCGGCATGCTCAGTCTGGATGTCGCGCCTTTCGAGGCAAAGCTCACCGGCGTGAGAAAGAGGGTCCGCACCTCGCAAGGCCTGAGCGTGCCCGTGGCCTCATCGCCCGATGCCGGCAAGCCGGACTGGATCGTCGTGCCCGCGATCGGCGAGAAGATGCCCGACGGCCTCCAGTTCGCGCTGCAGCGGCGCGACGTCGCAGAGGCTGCGGCCTGCCTGCGCGCGCAATCCGGACGAGGTGTCCGCATCGCCGCAGCCTGCATCGGCACCTTCGTGCTGGCCGAGTCGGGGCTGCTCGACCACCAGCACGCCACGACCACCTGGTGGCTGGCCTCGCTGTTTCGCCAACGCTATCCCTGCGTGAAGCTCGACGAATCGCGCATGTTGGTGAGCTCCGGCGCCTTCGTCACGGCAGGCGCCGCGCTGAGCCACATCGACATGGCGCTGCTGCTGGTGCGCCAGGCCAGCCCCGAACTCGCGGCGCTGGTGGCGAAATACCTGATCGTCGACTCGCGGCCTTCACAGTCCGCCTACGTGATCACCGATCACCTGAGCCACTCGGACCCGACCGTGGAGCGCTTCGAACGCTGGGCTCGCGGCAGGCTGGCAGACGGGTTTTCGCTCGACGAGGCAGCCGCGGCGGCGGGCACCAGCAAACGCACCCTGGCGCGCCGCATGCAGCAGGTGCTCGGCAAGACGCCGCTGTCCTACTTCCAGGACCTGCGCGTGGAACGCGCCGTGCATCTGCTCAAGACCAGCGACAAGAGCTTGGAACAGATCGCGACGCTGGTGGGCTACGCCGAGGGCGTGACGCTGCGCGCACTGCTGCGCCAGCGCCTGGGCCGCGGCGTGCGCGAGCTGCGCATGGTCGACTGAGGCGAGACGAAAAAAATCCCCGCGGATTGCTCGCGCGGGGACAAAACTCAAGCGCCGACGAAGATCAGTGGAACTGCTCTTCCTCGGTCGAACCGGTGAGCGCCGTCACGCTCGACTTGCCGCCCTGGATCACGGTGGTCACTTCATCGAAATAGCCGGTGCCGACTTCCTGCTGGTGCGACACGAAGGTGTAGCCGCGGTCGCGCGCCGCGAACTCGGGCTCCTGCACCTTCTCGACGTATGCCGACATGCCGCGCTTCACGTAGTCCTGCGCCAGGTCGAACATGTTGAACCACATCGAGTGGATGCCGGCCAGCGTGATGAACTGGTACTTGTAGCCCATGGCCCCCAGCTCCTTCTGGAACTTCGCGATGGTCGCGTCGTCGAGGTTCTTCTTCCAGTTGAACGAAGGCGAGCAGTTGTACGCCAGCATCTTGCCGGGATGCACCTTGTGCACGGCTTCGGCGAACTTGCGTGCGAACTCGAGGTCGGGCGTGCCGGTCTCGCACCACACCAGGTCGGCGTAGTGGGCGTAGGCGACGGCGCGCGAGATGGCCTGCTCGATGCCTTTCTTGGTCTTGTAGAAGCCTTCGGCGGTGCGCTCGCCCGTGAGGAAGGGCTTGTCGTTCTCGTCGTAGTCGCTGGTCAGCAGGTCGGCCGCTTCGGCATCGGTGCGGGCGATCACGAGCGTCGGCGTGCCGCAGACGTCGGCGGCCATGCGCGCGGCAATCAGCTTTTGCACCGCTTCGGTGGTCGGGACCAGCACCTTGCCGCCCATGTGGCCGCACTTCTTGACCGAGGCGAGCTGGTCTTCGAAGTGCACGCCGCCGGCGCCGGCCTTGATCATCGCCTTCATCAATTCGAAGCCGTTGAGCACGCCGCCGAAGCCTGCTTCGGCATCGGCCACGATCGGCGCGAAGTAGTCGACATAGTCCTTGTCGCCGGGGTTGCCGCCCTTGGACCACTGGATCTCGTCGGCGCGGCGGAAGGTGTTGTTGATGCGCTCGACCACCGTCGGCACCGAGTCCACCGGATAGAGCGACTGGTCGGGGTACATCGATGCGTAGCTGTTGTTGTCGGCGGCGACCTGCCAGCCGGACAGATAGATCGCCTTGACGCCCGCCTTGACCTGCTGCATGGCCTGGCCACCGGTGAGCGCGCCGAGGCAGTTGACGTAGGGCTCGTTGTTCACGAGATCCCAGAGCTTCTCGGCGCCGCGGCGTGCGAGGGTGTATTCGATCGGGAAGGAACCGCGCAGGCGCACCACGTCGGCTGCGCTGTAGCCGCGCTTGATGCCTTTCCAGCGCGGGTTGGTCGCCCAGTCTTTTTCGAGGGCGGCGATTTGCTGTTCGCGGCTCAGTTGTTCAGTGATGGTTTGGGGCATGGTCACTCCGAGGGTTGATTGAGAGGTGGCGCTGCGGCCGTGGACTTACTGTACGACAAGGCCACACTCTTATGTCTTATAGAAGACATATTTTTCACCGTTTAAAATCAACCACTTACGCGATGTTTTCTCAATGCGGAATAAATTTTCTTGTATTGAGAAAAAATATTGCGTCGCAGCATGCACGGATTTCGCGATGCGCAATGAACTCTTCGCTCATGAAATCGGGGGCATGTGTGCCAGCCAGTCGCCGCTCGCGATCACCGGCCTGCCCACGATGCGCTTCGGATGAATCTCGTAGACCAGGCACACGAGTTCCTTCGCGCCGGCTTGCACCTTCACTTCGCGCTTGATGTATTCGCCGCTGTCATCGGGCTTCACTTCTTCGAGCAGATCGAGCTGCGCTTCGAGCGCCGATGCGATCGCGTAGATCTCTCCGACCACCCGCGCAGTCCCGCCGAGCACGGCGCCCGGATAGCTGCCCAGGTCGTACAGCGTGCCGGCGATGGAGGCATCGGCCACATGCGCGGGCGCCGGCACAAAGCGTGCGATGTCGTTGCGCCCGCCACGGCGCAAGGTGCCGTAGACGAACACATGGCGGGCCGGGTCTGCAGGCGCTGCGGATTGGGGCATCATCGAATCACTCCTCGCACAACGCGCCCAGTCTATTGAACACCGCCCTCCCCGCGCCCGGCCGCTTCGTGGCTTACGGTTGCCTGGCCCTGAGCATGTCGCTCGTCGGCAGCTACGTCGCGCTCTCCAAACCCCTGGTGGTCGCCTTCCCTGTGCTGCTGCTCGCCTGGCTGCGCTTCGGCATCGCCGCCTTGGCGATGCCGCACTGGCTGCGCCGCCCGAGCGACGAACCCGCGATGACGGCGCGCACGCGCGGCCTGGTCTTTCTCGAGTCCTTCCTCGGCAACTTCATGTTCTCGATCTGCATGCTGTTCGGCGTGAGCCTGACCAGCGCGGTGTCGGCCGGCGTGATCATGGCGTCGATCCCCGCTGTCGTTGCGCTCACAAGCTGGCTGTTTCTGCGCGAGCGCATCACGCTGCGCATCTGGATCGCGATCGCTTGCGCGGCGCTGGGCATCGGGCTGCTCGCGTTCGCGCCGGCGCCTGCGCAAACCCATCCGGGCAGGGACGCCTCCGCACCGCTGCCCTGGCTCGGCAACCTGCTGGTCTTCTGCGCGGTGCTCTGCGAGTCCGCGTACGCGGTGATCGGCAAGTCGCTCACCGGGCGGCTCGGACCCAAGCGCATCTCTTCGCTGATCAACCTCTGGGGCTTCGTGCTCTCGACGCCGCTGGGCATCTGGTTCGCGCTTCGCTTCGACTTCGGCGCGGTGTCGCTCGGCCTCTGGGGCCTCCTGATCGTCTATGCGCTGGCCGCGAGCATCTGGACGGTGTGGCTCTGGATGACCGGTTTGAAGGGCGTGCCGGCCTCGCAGGCCGGCGTGTTCACCGTGATGCTGCCGGTCAGCGCGGCCGTCGTCGGCGTGCTCGTTCTCGGCGAGAGTTTGTCGATGCTGCAGGTCTGCGCATTCGCGCTCGCGCTGCTCGGCGTGGTGCTCGCCACGTGGCCTTCGCGCCGCTCCTGAGACAGCTTGCGCGCCGCTCAGAGGGAAAACGAGCGCTTCTCTCCTCTGAAAAAACAACAGCTCCCAATGAAAAAACCGCTTTTTCCCTTGGAAACGCGTTTTTTCTCCTTTAGCATCCGCAATGCCAGTGGAGACACCGCTTTTCATTGGTGAAAGTATCCAATCCAAAAAGGAAATCAACCATGGCAACTGCAAAGAAGGCTCCGGCCAAGAAAGCTCCTGCGAAGAAGGCCGCTCCGGCCAAGAAGGCGGCTCCTGCCAAGAAGGCTCCGGCGAAGAAGGCAGCTCCCGCAAAGAAGGCCGCTCCCGCCAAGAAGGCTCCTGCGAAGAAGGCAGCTCCCGCCAAGAAGCGCACCCCCAACGCTGCGTTCATGAAGGCACTGACCCCCAGCCCGGCACTCGCTGCCGTGGTCGGCTCGACGCCTCTGCCACGCACCGCTGTCGTGAGCAAGCTGTGGGACTACATCAAGAAGAACAACCTTCAAGACAAGGCCAACAAGCGCAACATCAACGCCGATGCCAAGCTGAAGGAAATCTTCGGCAAGCCGCAAGTGTCGATGTTCGAGCTCGCCTCGCTGATCGGCAAGCACGTCAAGTGAGCCTCGGGCGCCATCGGTGCCCGAATGAAGAAAGCCGGCGCGAGCCGGCTTTTTTTTGCCCTACGCGATCGGTCGCGCCTGCGCGGCCTTGGTGATCGACGACAGCGTGCCGCGCGTGGTGATCACCTCGGGGTCCAGCGGGATCTCGATCAGCGTCCCCGTATCGGCCGCCAGCGCCCGCAGCAGTGCCGCTTCGAACTGGGCAGTCTCGGTCACACGTTCGGCCGCATAGCCGTAGGCGCGGGCCAGCGCGCAGAAGTCCGGATTGCGCAAGGCCGTGCCGCTCACCTTCGCCGGGTACTCGCGTTCCTGGTGCATGCGGATGGTGCCGAACATGCCGTTGTTGAGCAGCACGATGATGCTCTTGCCACCATGCTGCGAAGCGGTGGCGAGTTCCTGGCCGTTCATCAGGAAGTCGCCGTCGCCGGCGATGGTGAAGGCGATGCGCCCGGTCGCGATGTTGGCCGCGATGCCGGCGGGAACGCCATAGCCCATGGCGCCGCTGGTCGGCGCGAGCTGCGTCTTGTGGCCCTTCACGAGACCGTGGTAGCGGAAGTAGCGATGCACCCAGCTCGCGAAGTTGCCCGCGCCGTTGGTGATGGCCGCATCCTGCGGCAGGTGCTGCTGCAGCAGGCGGACCACCGCCGCCATGTCGACCGCGCCGCGCGGCGTCTCCACCGGCAAGCCGGCGAGAGCCTGAGGCTCGAGGTTCGCCAGGTAGTCCGCGTTGGCCTGCGCGGTCCACGCCTCCCATGGCAACTCGGCCGGCGCACTCAGCACCTCGAGGCTGCGTGCGGCCGCGCTCATGCCGGCATTGATGGCCAGGTCGGCCTGGTAGACGCGGTTGAGCTCTTCGGCGCTCGCATGGATGTGCACCAGCGTCTGCTTTGCCTTCGGCGCTTCGAGCAGCGTATAGCCGCCGGTGGTCATCTCACCCAAGCGCGGGCCGATCGCGAGGATCAGGTCGCTTTGCTTCACGCGTTCGGCCAGCTTCGGATTGATCGCGATGCCGACGTCGCCGGCATAGAGTGGGTGGTGGTTGTCGAAGGTGTCCTGGAAGCGGAAGGCATTGGCGACCGGCAGTCTCCAGTTCTCGGCGAAGCGCTGCAGCGCCTGCGCCGCCTGGACGGTCCAGCCGCCGCCGCCGGCGATCACCAGCGGGCGTTGGGCCTTCATCAGCAGCTCGCGCAGCGTGCGCAGCGCGCCGGGGTCGCTCCAGGGTTGCACGGCCTCCACGCGCGCCAGCGGTCGCGCCGAGGTCATGGTGCGCAGCATGTCCTCTGGCAGCACGAGCACCACCGGACCCGGACGGCCGTTCATCGCCGTGGCGAAGGCGCGCGCGATGTACTCGGGAATGCGGTTCGCATCGTCGATGCGCTCCACGCGCTTGGCAAAACCCTTGGTGCTGGGGCCGAAGAAGCTGCCGTAGTCGACTTCCTGGAAGGCCTCGCGATCGCGGAAGTCGCTGCCGACATCGCCCACGAAAAGCACCATCGGCGTCGAATCCTGGAAGGCGTTGTGCACGCCGATCGAAGCGTTGGTGGCGCCCGGGCCGCGGGTGACGAAGCAGATGCCCGGCCGGCCCGTGAGCTTGCCGTGCGCCTCGGCCATGAAGGCGGCCCCGCCCTCCTGGCGATTGACGATGAAGCGGATGCGCTCGCCGTAGGCATGGAAGCCGTCGAGCACCGCCAGAAAACTCTCGCCCGGGACGCCGAAAGCCAGCTCCACGCCTTGCTCGACCAGGCACTCGACGATCAAATGGCCTGCGGGTTGCGATGAACTCATGGACGTGATGCCTCTGTTGCAATATCGGTGCGCGGATTATCTGCGCGCCCCGAAACCTCTTGCCTTAATTCACCAACTGGTTAAATTCCGCCCATGAAAGCCCCATCCCCTGTGCCCGCCGAACCGCGCTCGCGCGATGCCGATCGCTCGCAGCTCGCGATCCTCGCCTCGGCGCGGGACGAGTTCGCGCAGCGTGGCCTCGCCGGCGCGCGCATGGACAGCATCGCGGCGCGCGCCGGGCTCAACAAGCGCCTGATCTACTACTACTTCGGCAGCAAGGACGACCTGTTCCTGGCCGTGCTCGAACGCACCTATGCCGACATCCGCGAGGCCGAGCAAAGGCTGCACCTCGACGAGATCGAGCCTGTCGAAGCAGTCCGCCGGTTGATCTCCTTCACCTGGCACTACTACCTCGAGCATCCCGAATTCATCACGCTGCTCAACAGCGAAAACCTGCACCGCGCGGCGCATCTCAAGCGCTCGGACCGCATCCAGGACATGAACTCGCCACTGGTCCAGCTGCTCGACACCGTGCTCGAGCGCGGCCGGCGCGACAACCTCTTCCGCGCCGGCGTCGACCCGGTGCAGCTCTACATCTCCATCGCCTCGCTCTGCTACTTCTACCTCTCGAACAACGACACGCTGTCAGCCGTCTTCGGCCGCGACCTGCGCGCGCCCAAGGCCATGGCGCAGCGTCTGTCGCACATGACCGACCTGGTGCTGGGCTACGTGCTGCGCTGATACGGGTATCTCCTAGGGTCCGGCCGTTGACGAGCCGGCGAGTGGCTTCCTAGAATCTCTAATTCACTTTTTGGTGAATTGCACACAGGAGACTCCCATGCGACCCACCACCCGACGTACCGCCCTCATTGCCGCGCTCGCGCTCTGCACCTCGTTCGGCGCCGCGGCGCAGGGCGTCTACCCCAACAAGCCGATCCGCGTGATCGTGCCTTTCGCCGCCGGCAGCACCACCGACATCATTGCGCGCGCCATCGCCGACAAGATGGGGGCCAGCATGGGCCAGACGCTGGTGATCGACAACCGCGGCGGCGCCAGCGGCACCATCGGCCAACAGGCCGTGGCCACGGCCGCGCCGGACGGCTACACGATCATGATCCACTCGTCCTCGCACACGGTCAGCCCCTCCACCTTCGCCAAGCTGCCCTTCGACACGGTGGGCGACTTCGCCGGCGTCACGCCGATCTCCTCGCTGCCCAACGCGCTGGTGATCTCGCCTTCTAAGAACATCAAGACGCTGAAGGAGCTGATCGCCGCCGCCAAGGCCAAGCCCGGCACCATCAACTTCGCATCCGCGGGCCAGGGCAGCGCCACGCACCTGAACGCCGAGAAGTTCAAGCTGGCGGCCAACATAGATGCCACCAACATCCCGTTCAAGGGCTCGGCCGAGGCCGTGACCGAAGTGCTGGCCGGCCGCGTCGACTACTACTTCTCGCCGATCGCGCCGGTCATCGGCCAGATCAAGGACGGCCAGCTGCTCGCGCTGGCCGTGGGCTCGCCCAAGCGCGCGGCCGCGTTGCCCGATGTGCCGACCACGGCCGAGGCCGGGGTGCCGGGCTCCGAATTCAACTTCTGGATCGGAATGATGGCGCCGGCCAAGACGCCGCGCGAGATCGTGAACCGGCTGCACGACGAGGTCGCGAAGGCGCTCGCCAGCCCGGAAGTCAAGGAACGCTTCCTGAAGCTCGGCGCCGACGCCTGGACGCTCAAGCCCGAGCAATTCGATGCGTACATCAAGGAAGAAATCGCCAGCAACGCCAAGCTCGTGAAGGCCGCTGGCCTCACGCCGACGCAGTAAGAACCCAGGGAAGGAAACACATACATGGCACAGCAACGACTCGGACTCATCATGCACGGCGTCACCGGACGCATGGGCATGAACCAGCACCTGATCCGCTCGATCGTCGCGATCCGCGCGCAGGGCGGCGTCCCGCTCTCCAACGGCGACAAGGTCATGCCCGATCCGATCCTCATCGGCCGCAACGCCGAGAAGATCGAGGCGCTGGCCAAGGCGCACGGCATCGAGCGCTGGGGCACCGACCTCGACCGCGCGCTCGAGAACAAGGACGACACGATCTTCTTCGACGCCGGCACCACGCAGATGCGCCCCACCCTGCTGGCCAAGGCGATCCGTGCCGGCAAGCATGTCTACTGCGAGAAGCCGATCGCCACCAACCTCAACGAAGCCGTCGAGATCGCGCGTCTGGCAGAGGGCTCGGGCCTCAAGCATGGCGCAGTGCAGGACAAGCTCTTCCTGCCCGGCCTGCGCAAGCTCGACATGCTGCGCCGCGCCGGCTTCTTCGGCCGCATGCTCTCGGTGCGCCTGGAGTTCGGCTATTGGGTGTTCGAGGGCGACCTGCAGCCGATCCAGCGCCCCTCGTGGAACTACCGCAAGGAAGACGGCGGCGGCATGATCCTGGACATGATGTGCCACTGGCGCTATGTACTGGACAACCTGTTCGGCGAGGTGCAGTCGGTCTCCTGCCTGGGCGCCACGCACATCCCCAAGCGCTGGGACGAGGACGGCAAGCCCTACGAAGCCACCGCCGACGACGCCGCCTACGCCACCTGCGAGCTCAAAGGCCACAACGGCGAGCCGGTGATCGCGCAGCTCAACATGAGCTGGGCCACGCGCGTGCGCCGCGACGACCTCGTGACCTTCCACGTCGACGGCACCGACGGCTCGGCCGTGGCCGGGCTCTCGTCGTGCCGAGCGCAGTCGCGCGTCGCCACGCCGCGCCCGGTGTGGAACCCGGACGAGAAGCAGAGCATGAACTTCTTCGACCAGTGGCAGGAGATCCCCGATTCGCAGGCCTACGACAACGGCTTCAAGATCCAGTGGGAGCACTTCATTCGCCACGTGGTGGAGAACGCGCCCTACAAGTGGACCTTGCCCGAAGGCGCCAAGGGCGTGCAGCTGGTGGAGGCCGCGCTCGAATCGTGGAAGGACCGGCGCTGGATCGACGTGCCGGCGCTGAAGATCTGAGGATTGCGATGACCCTCTCGCTCACGCTTCCCACCACCAGCGGCAAGCTCGCGCCCTACACGCTGCGCGGCACGACACCGGTCAAGCCGCCGCCGGGCGTCCGCTTCAACCGCATCGCCTACTCGGCCGCACATGTGGTGGCCGATCCGCTGGCCGCGATCGATCCGTGGCTGGAATGCGCGGTCGACTGGGACGCCACCATCGCCTACCGCCGCCATCTCTGGTCGCTGGGCCTGGGCGTCGCCGAGGCCATGGACACCGCGCAGCGCGGCATGGGCCTGGACTGGCCGACCTCGCTGGAGCTGATCCGCCGTTCGCTCGACGCGGCCAAGGACGTGCCGGGCGCACTGGTCGCCTCCGGCTGCGGCACCGACCATCTGAGCCTGATCGACGTGAAGAACGTCGACGACGTGATCCGCGCCTACGAAGAGCAGATGGAAGCCATCGAGGCGCTCGGCGGCAAGCTGATCGTGATGGCCAGCCGCGCGCTGGCCCATGTCGCGAAGAGCCCGGCCGACTACGAGCGCGTGTACGACCGCATCCTCTCGCAGGCCAGGCAGCCGGTGGTGCTGCACTGGCTGGGCGACATGTTCGACCCGGCGCTCGCCGGCTACTGGGGTACGAAGAATGTCGACGCGGCGATGGGCACCGCGCTCGGCATCATCGCCGCCCATCCGCAGAAGGTCGACGGCATCAAGATCTCGCTGCTCGACAAGGACAAGGAGATCGCGATGCGCCGCCGCCTGCCGGCGGATGTGCGCATGTACACGGGAGACGACTTCAACTATGCCGAGCTGATCGCGGGGGACGGCTTCGGCAGCGAGCCCACGCATGGAAAGAGCGATGCACTCCTGGGCATTTTCGACGCCATCGCGCCGGCCGCGAGCGCTGCGCTCGGCGAACTGGCGCAGGGCCACACCGAGAAGTTCCACGCGATCCTGGGCCCCACGGTGGCGCTGTCGCGCCACATCTTCGCGGCGCCCACGCGCTTCTACAAGACCGGCGTGGTCTTCATGGCCTGGCTCAATGGCCACCAGAAGCATTTCGCGATGGTCGGCGGCCAGCAGAGCACGCGTTCGCTGCCGCATTTCGCCGAACTGTTCCGACTGGCCGATGCGGCCAATCTGCTGGAGCAGCCGGAGTTGGCTGTGTCGCGCATGAAAACGCTGCTCGCGATGCACGGCGTCGACAGCTGATTGCACACCACCCGGGAGTCGCCATCATGCCGTTGCCCGACCGCTTCGAAGACCTCGAGCAGCTCGAGGACCTGATGTCGCAGCCTTCCGCGGCGCTCGTGCAGACGCTGCAGAAGATCGAGGGCGACATCCTGGTGCTGGGCGTGGGCGGCAAGATGGGCCCCACGCTGGCCCGCATGGCCAAGCGCGCGACGCCGGGCCGGCGCGTGATCGGTGTCGCGCGTTTCTCCGAACCCGGCCTGCGCGAACGGCTCGAAGGCCACGGCGTCGACTGCATCGAAGCCGACCTGCTCTCGCGCGAGGCGCTGGCCGCCCTGCCCGATGCACCGAACGTGGTCTTCATGGCCGGGCGCAAGTTCGGCTCCTCCGGCAGCGAATGGCTGACCTGGGCGATGAATGCCCATGTGCCGGCACTGGTGGCGGAGCGTTGGCGCAGCTCCCGCATCGTGGCCTTCTCGACCGCCTGCGTGTACCCGTTCGCCGATGTGCACGGGCCGGGCGCACGCGAAGAGGTGCCGCCCACGCCGCCGGCCGGCGAATACGCGAACTCCTGCGTCGCGCGCGAGCGCATGTTCCAGCACTTCTCGCACCTGCACGGCACCGCGGGGCGGCTGATCCGACTCTCGTACGCGATCGACATGCGCTACGGCGTGCTGCACGACCTGGCGCAGAAGCTCATCGCGCGCGCGCCGATCGACTTGGCCATGGGCCATGCCAACATCATCTGGCAGGGCGAGGCCAACGACTGGTCGCTGCGCGCCCTGGCCCACTGCGACACGCCGACCTCGCCGCTCAACCTGAGCGGGCCGGCCATTTCCATCCGCGAGGCCGCGGAAGGACTCGCGCAGCGCCTCGGCGTCGAAGCGGTCTTCACCGGCCGCGAGGCCGACACCGCCTGGCTGATCGACTGCAGCCGCGCTTTCGAACTCTTCGGCCCGCAGCAGGTCACGCTCGCGCGCATGCTGGACTGGACGGCCGACTGGACGCGTCGCGGCATGGCCAGCCTCGGCAAGCCCACGCACTTCGAGGCGCGCGACGGCAAGTACTGACCATGCACTACTCCGAAATCCCGCCCGCCTCGCTCGCGCTGCTCAAGCGCGGCGCAGTGATTCCGGCGCACCTGCTGGCACTCGATGCCGATCGCAAGCTCGACGAGCGCCGCCAGCGCGCGATGAGCCGCTACTACCTCGACGCCGGCGCCGGCGGCCTGGCCGTGGGCGTGCACTCGACGCAGTTCGCAATCCGCGAGGCGGGCCTCTACAAGCCGGTGCTCGAGCTCGCGATGCAGGAAGCGCTCACCTGGGAAACGCTGGACGGCAGGCGCCCGCTCTTCATGGTCGCCGGCCTGGCCGGCTCGACCGCGCAAGCCGGCGCCGAAGCGATCACCGCACGCGGGCTGGGCTACCACGCCGGCCTGCTGAGCCTGGCCGCGCTGAAGGGCGCGAGCGAAGACGCGCTCATCGACCACTGCCGCGCCATCGCCGAGCTCATGCCGCTGGTGGGCTTCTACCTGCAGCCCGCGGTCGGTGGCATCCACCTGCCCACGAGCTTCTGGCGCCGCTTCGCCGCGATCGACAACGTGGTGGCCATCAAGATGGCGCCCTTCAACCGCTACCGCACGCTGGACGTGCTGCGCGGCGTGGTCGAGGCCGGCGCCGAGGCGCGCGTCACGCTCTACACCGGCAACGACGATCACATCGTGCTGGACCTGCTCACGCCCTACCGCTTCGTGCGCGACGGCAAGGAAGTGACGGTGCGCATCAAGGGTGGGCTGCTCGGCCACTGGAGCGTGTGGACGCGCCGCGCCGTGCAGCTGCTGGCGCGCATCCACGACATGGTTCCGTCCGGCGCCGTGCCCGCCGACATGCTCGCGCTCGACGCGCAAGTGACCGACTGCAACGCCGCCCTGTTCGACGTCGCCAACGATTTCCGCGGCTGCATCGCCGGCTGCCACGAGGTGCTCAGGCGCCAGGGCCTGCTGGCCGGCACCTGGTGCCTCGATCCGCAGGAAGGCCTGAGCCCGGGCCAGGACAGCGAACTCACGCGCGTGCACGACGCCTACCCCGATCTGCACGACGACGGCTTCGTTGCCGAACACCTGAAGCGCTGGCTGAGCTGAGCGCCGCTTCACTTTTCAAAGGTTCCCGCATCCCGTTTCCCCAGTCCAACTCACCCCAGGAGACACCATGCAGAAGCGCACCTTGATCCGAAGCATCGCCTTCGCCGCGGCACTCGCCGCGCTGGGCGGGCCCGTCCTGGCCCAGCAGTGGAAGCCCGAGCGGCCCATCACCATCATCGTGCCCTGGGCCGCCGGCGGCTCCACCGACCAGGTGACGCGCGTCACGGCGGCGGAGATCGAAAAGACGCTGGGCCAGAAGGTGGTGATCGTCAACCAGCCCGGCGCCTCGGGCTCGATCGGCAGCAAGAGCGCGCTCGACGCGCCCAAGGACGGCTACACCTGGACGGCGGGCGCAGCGCAGGACCTGGGCTCCTACGAGACGTTGGGCATGCTCAAGACCAAGATCGCCGACTGGCACCTGTTCCTCAATGTCGCCAACGTCCAGGTCATCGGCGTGAATGCGGCCGCGCCGTACAAGAACGCCAAGGATCTGCTGGACGCGATGAAGGCCAAGCCCGGCCAGATCAGCGTGGCCACCGCGGGCGTGACCTCGGCCGGCCACAATGCGATGGAGCTCATCGCCAAGATCACCGGCGTCAAGTACCGGCACGTCACCTACGACGGCGGCAACCCGGCGGTGGTGGCGACGGTGGCCGGCGAGACCGAGGTCACGACGCAGCTCGCGGTCGAGCAGGCCGACATGATCCGCGGCAAGCGCATCCGGCCGCTGGCCACGGTGAGCGACAAGGCGCTGGAGCTCGAAGGCTTCGGCACCATCGAGCCGCTCGCCAAGACGCTGCCCGGCTTCAAGGCGCCGGCCAACTATTTCGGCATCTTCATTCCCAAGGGCGTGCCCGACGAGGTGGTCAAGACGGTCGAGAAGATCTGGGTCGACAACGTCTCCAAGAGCGAGGTGCTGAAGAAGTACGCCACCAGCCGCGGCGCCCTCTTCGCGCCGCTCCACGGCGCCGAGGCGCAGACCGCGGTCACGCCGGCCATCCAGGCCAATGCCTGGCTGCTCTTCGACAGCGGCAAGGCCAAGGTCTCGCCCGAGACGCTCGGCATCGCGCGGCCGTGACGACCGACACCGCCCACAGCGCCGAACGCGCCGCGGCGGAGGCCGAGGCCGCGGCGCACGAGCGCAAGACCTCGCCGCGCGCGGACCTCTGGCAGTCGCTGGGCTGGATCGCGCTCGGCATCGCGACCACCATCGGCTCGCTGCGCATGGACCGGCTCGAGCGGCAGGACATCAACCCCTACACCGTGCCGGGCCTGCTGCCGGGCTTGCTCGGCGCGGCGATCGTGTTCTTCGGCCTCTTGATGCTCTACCGCTCGTGGCGCCGGTTGGCCAAGGCGCCGCACGTGCCGCACGCGCGCACCGAGGCCGACCGCGCCGAGATGCGCCGCATGTGGACCGTGCTCGCGCTGTGCATCGGCTTCGCGGCTGGCCTGGTGGGCCATGGCCTGCCCTTCTGGCTCGCGGCCGCGATCTTCGTCACCGTCACCATCAGCCTGCTGCAGTACGCGGAGCGGACGGCGAAGAACCAGCGCCTCCGCGGCCTGGCCTTCGCGCTGGCCGTGGGCCTGGGTGCCGGCGTCATCGTCACGCTCGTGTTCCAGGAGTTCTTCCTGGTGCGCCTGCCCTGACGCGCAGACCAAGGAGACGGCATGTTCGAAGGCTTGCAGATGCTGGGGCACTCCTACCTCAGCTTCCTGAACTTCTGGTCCATCACCTACGGGCTTGGCGGGGCACTGCTGGGAATCCTGGTGGGCTGCATGCCGGGCCTGTCGGCCACGCTGTGCATCGCGCTCTTGACCACGCTCACCATCAAGATGGCGCCCAACGACGCCATCCTGATCCTGATCTGCGCCTACGTCGGCACGCTCTACGGCGGCAGCCGCAGCGCCATTCTTCTCAACATTCCCGGCACCGCGGCCAACGCAGCGTCGTGCGCCGACGGCTATGCGCTCGCGCGCAAGGGCGAGGCCGGCCGCGCCATCGGCATCGCGACCTCGGGGGCCTTCACCGGCACCTTGTTCGGCGTGCTGTGCCTGGCGATGTTCACGCCCGCGCTGGCCGAGATCGCGCTGTCCTTCGGCGCCTTCGAGTTCTTCTGGCTCGCGCTCTTCGGCGTGGCGATGTCGGGCAGCATCGTCGGCGAAGACCCGATCAAGGGCTGGCTCATGGGCTGCCTCGGCCTCCTGGTCGCGCAGATCGGCCAGGAAGGCCTCTACGCCTACGACCGCTTCACCTTCGGCTGGGACGAGCTCTCCGGCGGCATCGCGCTCATCCCCGCCTTGATCGGCGCCTTCGGTTTCGCCGAGGTGCTGACCTCGCTGGCCGATCCCATCGAGCGCAAGATCGTCGAGATGAAGGACTCCGTGCTGCCGCGCTTCCGCGAGGTCGTGAAGTACTGGCGCACCGTGATCCGCTCCGGCGTGATCGGCGTGGTGACCGGCATCCTGCCCGGCATCGGCGAGGACTCGGGCGCGTGGATGTCCTATGCGGCCGCCAAGACGGTGAGCCCCGAGCGCGAGCAGTTCGGCAAGGGCTCGATCGACGGCCTGATGGCGGCCGAGACCGGCGACATGTCGGCCATTCCCGGCGGCATCATTCCGGCGCTGGCGCTCGGCATTCCGGGCTCGGCGCCGGCGGCGGTGCTGATGGCGGCGATGATCATCCACGGCATCCAGCCCGGCCCGATGCTCATGATCAAGACGCCGCAGTTCGTCTACGACGTGGTGGCGATGACCACGCTGGCCACCTTCAGCATCCTGATCTTCGGGCTCTTCCTGGTGCGGCCGCTGCTGCACGTGCTGCGCGTGCGCCGTTCGGTGTTGATGCCGGTGATCTTCGTGCTGTGCACCGTGGGCGCCTTCGCGATCGCCTCGCGCCTGTTCGACGTCTATTGCATGCTGGCCATCGGTGTCGGCGCCTTCTTCCTGCGCCGCCGCGGCTACGAGATGGCGCCTTTCGTGCTGGGCCTGGTGCTGGGCGAGCTGCTGGACAAGAGCCTGCGCCGCGGCCTGGTGCTGTCCGACGGCAGCATCGCGCCCTTCTTCACGCGGCCCATCTGCGCGGCGCTGGCTGCCGTCACCATCCTCACCATGCTGATGTACATCCCGGCGGTGAACGTTCGCCTGCGGCGTGCCTGGGGCGGCGCCAAACGCTTCGTGTTCCGCCGCAGTGCCTGAACGAAGACTGACGCCGATGAAGTTCTCTCTTTGCAACGAGGTTCTGAAGCAGATGCCCTTCGAGGCGCAGTGCCGCGCCGCGGCCGCCCTCGGCTACGACGCACTGGAAGTGGCGCCCTTCACGCTCGCGGTGGACCCGATGGCCATCGGCGACGCGCAGGCGCGCGCCTTCGGCCGCATGGCGCGGGACCACGGCATCGAGATCAGTGGACTGCACTGGCTGCTGGTCGCGCCCGCGGGCCTGTCGATCGTCAGCGCCGACGCCGCTTTGAGGCAACGGACCACCGCCGTCATGCAGCGCCTGGTCGAGCTCTGCGCGCTGATGGGCGGGCGCTACCTGGTGCACGGCTCGCCGAAGCAGCGCTCGGTGCCACCGGGCGATACGCAGGCGGCGGCGCTCGAACGCGCACGCGAATGCCTGGCGGCCGCCGCGCGGTCCGCGCAGCAGTGCGGCGTGGTCTATTGCATCGAGCCGCTGTCCACAACCGAGACCGACCTGCTGAACACCGTGGCCCAGGCGGTCGAGCTGGTGCAAGCCATCGCCTCGCCCGCCTTCAAGACCATGATCGATTGCAGTGCTGCAGGCCAGGTCGAGGCCGAAGACGTGCCCGCACTGATGCGCCGCTGGATGCCCACCGGCCACATTGCCCACGTGCAGGTGAACGACCCCAACCGCCGCGGGCCGGGGCAAGGCGAGATGCGCTTCGCGCCCATCCTGGCGACCGTGCGCGAGATGCAGGACAGCGGCCACTACGAGGGCATCGTCGCGGTCGAGCCTTTCGACTACGTGCCCGACGGCATGGGCTCGGCCGCGCGGGCCATCGGCTATTTGCGCGGGCTCGAGGAAGCCGCAGGAACTCGCCATGGTTGAGGCACCGCGCTTCGTGATCCGCGAGATCGCACTGTACGAGCGCCCGGTGGTGCTGCGCCTGCCCTTCCGCTTCGGCGTGGTGACGCTGACCGAATGTCCCCAGGTCTTCGCGCACGTTCGCATCGTGTTCGCCGACGGGCAAAGCGCCTGGGGCGCCGCCGCCGAGCTGATGGCGCCCAAGTGGTTCGACAAGAACCTCGCGCTCAGCAACGAGGACAACTTCGACCAGCTGCGCCGCGTCACCGCCCTCGCGCGCGAGGCCTACCTGAGCGACGCCACGCCCGGGAGCGCCTTCGGCCACTTCGCGCGGCACCACGATGCGCACCGTCTGGCCGCCGGGCGGCTCGGCTTCAATCCTCTCCTGGCCAGCTACGGACCGGCGCTGCTCGACCGCGCGGTGCTCGACGCGCTGTGCCGCGCGCTGCAGATGTCCTTCTACGCAGCGGTGCGCAGCAACGCGGCCGGCATCGGGTCGGCGCGGCCCGAGTTCGACGGGTTGGGGATGGACGCTTTCCTCGCCGGTCTCGCGCCCGCCGCGCACATCGAGGCACGCCACACCGTCGGCATGGTCGATGCCATCACTGCGACCGAGCTGAAGGAGCCCGTGGCCGACGGCCTGCCGGAAACGCTCGAAGACGTGGTGCGCGTCTACGGCCACCGCTATTTCAAGCTCAAGGTGGGCGGCGACATCGATGCCGACCTCGCGCGCCTCGGCGCGATCGAAGCCGTGCTGGACCGCACCGCCGAACCCTACTTCGTCTCGCTCGACGGCAACGAGCAATACACCGACGCGGCCGGCATCGCCGAGCTGATGGCGCGGATGCGCGAGACGCCTGCGCTCGCGCGCCTCTACGCCTCGATCCTTTTCGTCGAGCAGCCGATCGCGCGCAAGCTCGCGCTCGAGCGCGACCTTCGCGACCTGCGCAGCGCGAGCATCGGCAAGCCGGTGATCATCGACGAGTCCGACGGCGAGCTCGACAGCTTCGTCCAGGCCCGGGCGCGCGGCTATGCCGGCGTGTCCTCGAAAACCTGCAAGGGCTTCTACAAGTCGCTGCTCAATGCGGCGCGCTGCGCGGCATGGAACGCCGAGCCCTCGCAGATCCGCTACTTCATGTCGGCCGAGGACCTGACGACGCAGGCCGGCCTGGCCGTGCAGCAGGACCTGGCGCTGGTCAACCTGCTGGGCATCACGCACGTGGAGCGCAACGGCCACCATTACGTCAACGGCATGGCCGCGCTGCCGGTCGAAGAGCAGCGAGCTTTTCTCGATGCGCACGGCGATCTCTACGAGCGCTCGCACGGCGCGGTGCGCCTGCGTATCGCGAACGGCCGCATCGCCCTCGCCTCACTGGACTGCCCTGGTTTCGCGAGCGCCGCGATGCCCGACTTCGACGCCATGACGGCGCTCGCCATCTGATTCTTCACCACCCCTTCGCTTCGAATTTTTCCCCATGCGCGATTTCTCTCAACACCACGAGTGGCTCTCCATCAACACCGCCACCGTGCGCAAGCAACGCGGCGCCGAAGTGGCGCTCGACCGCATCATCGACCAGTGCGCCGCGCGCGGCATCCGTGCCATCAGCCCCTGGCGCGACCAGGTCGCCGCCGCCGGCATCGACAAGATCGCGAAGCAGCTCAAGGCGCACGGCATCGGCCTGTCGGGTTACTGCCGCGGCGGCTTCTTTCCGGCGCCCGATGCGGCCAGCCTCGCGGCCGCGCTGGACGACAACCGCCGCGCCATCGACGAAGCCAAGCTGCTGGGTGCGCCCTGTCTCGTGCTGGTGGTCGGCTCGCTGCCCGGCGCGCTCGAAGGCAATGCGGCCTACAAGGATCTGTCTCGCGCGCGCAGCGAAGTGCACGACGGCATCGCCGCCTCGCTCGACTACGCGCGCGAGGTCGGCATGCCGCTCGCCATCGAGCCCCTGCATCCCATGCAGGCGGCCGACCGCGCCTGCATCAACACGCTCGAGCACGCGCTGGACCTGTGCGACGAACTCGATCCGCAGCGCTCGGGCATGCTCGGCGTCGCGCTCGACATCTACCACGTATGGTGGGACCCGAAGCTGCAGCAGCAGATCGCGCGCGCCGGCAAGCAACGCCTGCTCGCCTACCACGTCTGCGACTGGCTCACGCCCACGCGCGACCTGCTGAGCGACCGCGGGATGATGGGCGACGGCGTGGTCGAGCTGAAGAAGATCCGCGGCTGGGTCGAGGCCGCCGGCTTCGACGGCTTCAGCGAAGTCGAGATCTTCTCGGCGCTCGACTGGTGGCAGCGCCCCGGCGAGGAAGTGCTCGACACCTGCATCGAGCGCCATTGCAGCGCGGTCTGAGCCGCGCTGCACGCGGCAGGCGGTTGTGCTGCAATCCGCCGCATGGCTGAACCAGATTCGGTGGCGCGCTCACCAGTCGGTCGGCCGCACGCCGCCCTACGACCTGTGGAATCGCAACTGTGAGCACTACGCCACCTGGCTGATGAGCGAGAAGCCACAGAGCCCACAAGTGAACGGTGCCGTCGTTCTCGGGCTGCTCGGTACGGTCCTCTGGTTGGCGGAATGACGCATGACTTGCTGACAAGTGATGCGTACATTAAACTTCCCAGGTGCCACTTACCCAGACCGCACGCATACTCGAACTCGCCCGCCGCCAGCGACTGCTGAGTGCGGCTGATCTGCGCTCGCACGGCTGGTCGCCGCAACTTCTCCTCAAGCTCCACCGGACCGGTCAGCTCCAACGCGTCACCCGCGGCCTCTACAGCCTGCCAGACAGCGAGATGACCGAGCACCAATCGCTTGTCGAAGTCTGCCGGCGTGTGCCCAAGGCCGTCATCTGCCTGCTCTCCGCGCTGCAGTTTCACGAGATCGGCACGCAGCTCCCCCATGAGGTCTGGATAGCGCTGCCCGAGGCGACGCAGACGCCCGCCATCGACTATCCATCGCTGCGCATCGCGCGCCTGCGCGGCAAGGCCTACAGCGAAGGCATCGAGACCATCGTCGAGCATGGCTCGACGATCCGCGTCTACAGCCTGTCCAAGACCATCACTGACTGCTTCAAGTTCCGCCACAAGGTCGGGCTCGACGTGGCTCTTGAAGCGCTCAAGGAGGCCTGGCGCCAGCGCAAGCTGAACATCGATGAAGTGACACGCTACGCCAAGATCAATCGCGTGGCCCAGGTCATGCAGCCCTACCTGGAAACCGTCGTCGCATGACGGCAAACCTCGGGGCCTCGGTGCTTGCCCGCCTGTTGAACCTGGCGAAGCAGCGCGGCGACGACTACAACCTGCTGCTGAACCGCTTCGCGCTGGAACGACTGCTGTGCCGCGTCGCTGCGTCCGCGCACGCGGAGCGCTTCCTGCTCAAAGGTGCCCTGCTCTTCTCGCTCTGGTACGACCAGCCCCACCGTCCGACGCGTGACGCCGACCTGCTGGGCTTTGGCCCCGACGACGCCGAGACACTGATCGCGACCTTCCGCGATATCGCCGCCATCGACCTCCACGACGGCATCGCCTTCGATCCCCAGTCTGTTCGCGCCGATGTGATCCGCGAGGACAACCGCTACGGCGGACTGCGCGTGCGCCTCACCGGCCGCATCGGCAACGTGCGCTGCGCTCTGCAGATTGACGTCGGGTTCGGCGACGCAGTCACACCCGAGCCCCAGACCATCGTGTTCCCGGTGCTTCTCGATGACTTGGCCGCGCCCACGCTCAAGGTCTACCCAATCTATACCGTCATCGCCGAGAAGTTCCACGCGATGACAGTGCTCGGCTTGGCCAACACCCGCATGAAGGACTTCTTCGACATCGCCTTCATCGCGCAGCGGACCGATCTCGACGGCGCCACGTTGGCGCGCGCCATTGCGGCCACCTTTGCGCGCCGCGGCACCGCCCTGCCCACCCAGGCTCCGACTGCGCTGACCCCGGCATTCGGCGATGACGACGTCAAGCGTCGCCAATGGCAGGCTTTCCTGAACAAGAGCCGCATCGCTGTCGCAGCCGGCACCCTGCCGGAGACCGTCACTCTGCTCCATACCCTGCTGTGGCCGGCGACCCAGGTCGCCGGCAGCGGCAGCAACGCCACCGCTGCATGGAAAGCTCCGGAGAAGCAGTGGCGCTGATAGGTCTGACAGTGATGTCAGACCGCTTTCGCTCTTAGCGTGCAGGCGCTGGTGTAGGCGCACGCGGCAGGAATCGGCCAGACTCCAAGAGCACGGCCGCGAGCTTGTAGAGCATCGTCTTCTGTGCAACCCCATGCCCGGTCGTGACGATCACCGCTGAGGCGTTCGGCGTGGCCAAGATCACGTCCCCGCGAAGATAAAACGTCCACGCCGGCTCGCGCCTGCGAAACGCCAGTTCGGCTACTACGCGCTGCCCCTGTTGTGGCACGACCGCGTGATCGGCTGGGCCAACGTCACGGCGCGCGAAGGCCGGCTGCAACCGGCCTTCGGCTATGCCGGCGCGAAGCCGCGCGACGCGGCCTTTCGCGCGGCGCTCGACGACGAGCTGCAGCGCATGAGCGAGTTCATGGCCAGGCGGCCACCGGCGCTCAATCCTCGACGGCCAGCTTCAGCCGCATGAGCGCCTGATCCCACTGCTGGGCGATGGCGTCGAGCGAACGCCGGCCTTCTTCCAGCCGCGCCCGCTCGAGCTCCCAGAGCCGTTCGCGCCCGACCTTCAGGTCATGCACCAGACCCGCGCCGGCCAGCACCTGCAGGTGCTTGGTGACGGCTTGCCGCGTGATCTCGGTGCCGGATGTGAGCTGCGCGATCGACATCGCGCCGCCGGCGCACAGCACGGTGACCAGGCGCAGGCGCGTCTCGTCGCCCAGCGCCGCGAAGATCGACGCCGAGTTCTTCAGGGCCGGCTTCTTCAGCTTCACCGGCGCGCTAGGGCGTGGCGACATGCTTCTCGATGTTCTTCATCTGCTCGTCCCAGCCGCCGCTGTTCATGCGGAAGGCCTCCAGCCGGCGTTCCGGCGGGATCTTGTCGAAGCCGGATTCGACCAGCGTGAGCAAGGTGCCGCCCTCGACTTCGGTCAGCTCGAACTCGACCAGCGTGGTCGGCTCCTTCGAATAGTCGACAGCGGGATCGATCGCGGCCGGATGCCAGCGCAGGGCCAGCAGGCGCTCCGGTTCGATGCGCTCGACCAGCACATCGAAGACCAGATGTTCGTAACCCGGATAGGTGATGTGTCCCCGTGCGCGCTGGCCGGCGACGAAGGCCTGCCCCTTCAGCGACACGCGAAACCATTCGCCGAACTCCTCGGCGTTCGACAGCGCGCGCCAGACCCGCGAGCGCGGGGCCTTGAGCAGGATCTTTCTTTCGATGCGGTCCGTGGATGCGTTCATATGCAACCTCCTGGCTGCATATTAGGCAGTGCGAACGTCAAACGCAACCATTTCATTGCATTTCTAGCGAAAGCCCCGCGCCACGCGAGGTCTGCCGCACGCGCGACAACCGGCTCGCCGCCCGGCTTCTAGAATCGCCGGGCCGCCGCACGAAAGCGCAGCGGCAAAGCGTTCTCAGGGCGGGGTGGAATTCCCCACCGGCGGTGATGGCGACACGTTCGCACGAGCCCGCGAGCGCCTGCGGCGTGCAATGCGCCGCAGGGTCAGCAGACCTGGTGAGATCCCGGGGCCGACGGTCACAGTCCGGATGAAAGAGAGCGCGATCCCGTTGCCGGGCAGGCGCGTTCGCGCGCGTGCCGGGCCTCGGGTTCGTGCGCCCTGATTCAGGAAACCCTTCTTCAAAAGGCAAACCATGAGTCAGATCAACGACCTTCCCCTCTCCGCCGTCGCGTCGACGGAAGCACCGCGCGGCCGGCGCATCGCCTTCGTGCAGGCGCAATGGCATTCGGATATCGTCCACCAGGCGCGCGACGCCTTCCTCGAGGAAATGCAGCGCCAAGGCGTGCCGCAGGACAGCATCGACATCTTCGACGTGCCCGGCGCCTTTGAGATCCCGCTGCATGCCAAGCGGCTCGCCAACTCGGGGCGCTATGCCGGCATCGTCGGCTGCGCGCTGGTGGTCGACGGCGGAATCTACCGCCACGAGTTCGTCGCCAGCACGGTGGTCCAGTCGTTGATGCAGGTGCAGCTCGAGACCGACGTGCCGGTCTTCTCGGCCGTGCTCACGCCACACCACTTCCACGAACACATCGAGCACCGCAAGTACTTCCACCGCCATTTCGCGGTCAAGGGCACGGAAGTGGCCGAGGCCTGCGTGAAGACCCTGGAGGGATTGCGGCGCGTCGATGCGCTGCTCGCCGCCTGAGCCCTAGGCTTTCGCGATGAACACCATCGCCAAGCCCTACACCCTCTACGGCGCGCCCGGTTCCGGCGCGACGCCGGCGCATGCCGCGCTCACGCTCATCGGTGCCCCCTGCACCATCGTCGACGTCGCGCCCTGGGAGAGCGAAGCCGAGCGCGACCGCCTGCTGCCGGTCAACGCGATGCGGCAGGTGCCGGTACTGGTGCTGCCTTCGGGCGAGCTCATGACCGAGAGCGCCGCGATCCTGGTCTGGCTCGGCGACCGCCATCCGGAGGCGGGTCTCGCCCCCGCCATCGACGATCCGCAGCGCGCGCAGTACCTGCGCTGGATGAGCTTCGTCTCCGCGGCGATCTATTCGCTATTCTGGGCGCGCGATGTGCCGTCGCGGCTGGCGGCCGATGCGGCGGCCGAGAAGGTGATCCTCGAGCGCACGGAAGAACGCATCGCCGAATGCTGGCGCCTCATGGATGCGCAGATGCCGCGCGGCACACCCTATCTGCTGGGCGACACCATCGGCATGCTCGACCTCTACGTGACGGTGGTCTCGCGCTGGACGCCGCGACGGCTGCGCTTCTACCGCGAGGCGCCGCGCATGGCCGAGGTGGTGCGACGCGTCGACGCGGAGCCGCGCCTGGCCCAGTTCTGGGCCGCGCGCTATCCCTTCACGCCCGGCTGGGAGGCCGCGGAGCCCTGAGCCTCCGTGAGGCCATCCAAGGGTTTGCGCTGACAAGATGGGGGTCAAACCCTGTTCCCGAGTCCCGTAAGAATTGCGTAAGATTCGCGCCCACGCCAACCAGGATCCCCATGCTCGACATCGATTTGCCCGTGCCTGCTGCGGCGGTTCGCAGCCTTCTTGCCAACCACGGGATCGTCCCGGCGCTGGCCCTGCTCAACGACCGGACGCTCTATCGGTTCACGGCGATCTACAAACTGAGCGGCGAAGTGATGCATGCGGCGCACGCTTTCGACCGCATTTCCGAATACCGCAGCTGGCTGAAGGTGGTGCCGCTCGGCAGGAGCTTCTGCCAATATGCGATCGAGCATGGCGAGTTCGTGACCAGCGATGCCTCCAAGGACCAGCGCCTGACGAACCGCCCCTACGCCGGCTTCGTCGAGTCCTACTACGGCCAGCTGCTGACGCGCGCCGACGGCACGCCCTATGGCACCTTCATCCATTTCGATCTGGAGCCGCGCAGCATTCCGGCGGAGGAAATCACCTTCCTGCGCGAGGTGATCCCGGAGTTCATCGACTACCTGGAATGAACTAGGGCCTGTTAACAGGCCCTAGCCGATCCGCGCCAGCAGCACCGGCACCGAGGACGCCAGCAGCGCCACGCCCGACAGCGTCAGGAGCCCCAGCACGACCTGGCGGAAGCGCGCCTCGCTGATGCCGATGTAGAGCCGCGCGCCGAGCAGCACCGGTACCAGCACCGCGATTGCGACGATGCCGAGCAGCGGCAGCGTCTCGGTAGCGACGAAGCCCGCGCCGAGGTAGAACGAGAAGGCCACCACCAGCATCGAGAGATTGAAGTTCTGGATCACCGAGCGCTGCACGTCCTTCTCGAGGCCGCGCAGCGTGCACCAGAGCGTCGGGATCGCGCCGGTGAAGCCGCCGAGGCCGCCGCAGACGCCGCCTATCAGGCCGATCACCGCGTCGGCCGCCCGGCCGCCCGCGCTCACCCGCGGCAGATTGCGCGCCATCAGCATGGCCGGGCACCAGAGCACCAGCAGGCCGCCGAGGCACGCCTTGAACAGCGGCACATCGAGCCGCGGCAGCAGCCAGACGCCGAACGGCACGCCGACGAGGCCGCCAAGGATGAAGGGCAGCAGCAGCGCCCAGTTGAAACCGCGGCGCACCGTGACGGCCGCGATCACCTGGCCGGCGAGCGCGCCGAAGGTCGCGAGCACCGCGGCCAGCTTCGGATCCACCGTCCAGGCCCAGAAGGACATCGCGACCAGCCCGAAGGCGAAGCCCGACAGGCCCTGCACGAAGCCGGCCACGACCGCGCCGAGCGCGACGATCAGGTAGAGAGACAAGCGAATCGGCCGACGCAGGGCCGCCCCAAGGCGGCTGCGGCCCCCTCGGGGGGCAGCGAGGACACGCAGTGCCGAGCGTGGGGGCTCGTCATGCCGAGGCAGGAACCAAGGCCTCGCGCCGCACGCGCCGCACATTGAACGCGCTGGCGATCAGCACCGCCTGCACCACCGCCAGCCCGACGATCACGCTCGCGTACTGGCCATGGTCCATCAGCCGGCCGAAGATCAGCGGCGCCACCGCCTGGCCGATATCCAGGCCCGCGTAGACCACGCCATAGACGCGGCCGGATGCATTGGCCGGCGTCGAGCGCTTGACCAGCAGGTCGCGCGAAGGCCCTGCGATGCCCGAGGCGAAGCCCATCGCGCCGAACATCACCGGCACCACGATGGGCGGGAAGTCGGCCAGCGCGAGCACCAGCGCCAGCACCGCGGCCACACCGAAGGCGGCACCCACGATGCGCTCGCACCGCGAGGGGTCGGACGCCAGGAAGCCGCCCACCACCATGCCGGCGGCGCTGGCCACCATGTAGATCGTGAGGCACACCGCGATCAGCGCCACCGGCACCGCGTGCAGATGGCCGGCCGCGGCCGGAGCGAAGGTCTGCACCACGCTCAGCGCCATCGCATAGAAGAGGAAAAAGCCGAAGCACATCCAGACCGCCGGGATCTTGAGGAAGGTGAATTCGCTGCCCGCGGCCGCGTCCGATCCGGTCGCCTTGTGCACTGCCTTCACATCGAGCGCCAACACGCTGCGGTTCCACCACAGCACCGCCAGCACCACCAAGGCCACCGCGCCCGCCGAGGCCAGCGCCACGCGCCACGAGAAAGCGATGGCCAGCGGCACCACGAAAGCCGGCGCCACCGCCCAGCCCAGGCTGCCGGTGATGCCGTGCACGCTGTAGGCATGGCCCAGGCGCGTGGGCGCCACCTTGCGATTGAAAAGCGTGTAGTCGACCGGATGGAACACGCCGTTGCCGACGCCCGCAACCACCGCGCTCGCGAGCAGCATCCAGTAGCTCTGCGCCAGCGCATAACCCACGGCGGCCAGGGCCAGCAGGCCGAGCCCCACGAACAGTACCGGCCGCGGACCCAGCTTGTCGACCACGAAGCCCGAGGCCGCCTGCACCACGCAAGAGACCACGAAGAACACGGTGAGCACCGCGCCGAGTTCGGTGTAGCTCACGTCGAAGGCGTCCTTGAGCCACGGAAACAGCGGCGGCAGCACGAGCTGGGCGAAATGGCTGATGGCATGCGCCAGGCCGACCAGGCCGATCAGCTTGGCGTCGGAGCGCAGGGTGGGCGTGGCGGCGGAAGCGTGGGATGAAGACATGAATTGCAACAAGAAACTGGAGCGGGCACCGATCGTATTCCCGGATGCCGCGGCAGAATGCCGATACAGAGACAACATTTGTCGAAATCATGCCGCCCCTTGCCGCCACGCCGATCTACAGCGTCGCCTCGCTCACGCCCCATCTCTATGCGCCAGACGCGCTGCGCCCACTGCGGGCCAAGGAACACTTTCTCAAGGCCGACACCCTCGTCGAGCTGCACTCCCATCCCTGGCCGCAGCTGACCTTCTCGACGCGCGGCGTGATCCGCCTGAGCACCGAGGACGGCAGCTACATCGTGCCGCCCTCGCGCGCGCTCTGGGTGCCAGCCGACATGCCGCACAGCGTCACGCTGATCGAGGACGCCGAGCTGCGCACCGTCTACCTGCACAGCTGGCTCGGGCCGGCCTGGGAGAAATGCGAGGTGCTCGAGATCAGCCCCTTGCTGCGCGCCCTGATGCTCGCGCTCGACACCACGCCCGACGGCCTGCCGCCGTCCGACCCGCATGCGGCGCAGCGCGAGCGCTGGATCGCGCCGCTGCTGGTCGACGAGCTCGAGCGCGCGACGCAGATCCGCATCGATGTGCCGCTGCCGGCCGACAAGCGCCTGCGCCAGTTGTGCGAGACGCTGCTGCGCAACCCGGCCAGCCGCGCCACGCTGGCCGAACGCGCCGAGGCCATCGGCGCCAGCGAGCGCACCGTGGCGCGGCTGTTCCGCGACCAGCTCGGCATGAGCTGGCAGCAATGGCGCCAGCAGGCCGTGCTCGCGCATGCGCTGCCCCTGCTCGCGCGCGGCATGGCCGTGAGCCAGGTGGCGTCGGCCAGCGGCTATGCGACCGACAGCGCCTTCTGCGCGATGTTCAAGGCCGCGACGGGGAAATCGCCGACGGCGTTCCAGCACAAGAAGAAGTAGCTGCCGCGGCGCCTCGGAAGCGCTTTCGTATCATCGGCCGGTGCACCTCGAACAACATCCCGCGCGCTGAAGGCATGGCCCTCCACCGCGACCAGCTCGTGCGCTGGCTTCCCTTCCTCGGCTGGCCCCGCCCGAGTCGCGCGCTGCTCACCGGCGAGGCGCTGGCCGGCGTCACCGTGGCGCTGATGATGATCCCGCAGGGCGTGGCCTATGCGGCGCTGGCCGGGATGCCGCTGGTCACCGGCATCTACGCCTCGCTGCTGCCGGCGCTGATCGGCGTGCTGTTCAGTGCATCGACGAGGCTCTCGGTCGGGCCGACCGCCTTGTCCAGCCTGCTGGTCGCGGCCTCGCTCGGGCCGCTGGCCATTCCGGGCAGCGCCGAGTGGGTGACGCTCGCGGTGTGGCTCTGTCTCATGTCCGGCGCAATCCAGCTGGTGCTCGGACTCGGCGGTTTCGGCTGGGTGCTGCGACTGGTCAATTCGCCGGTGCTGATCGGCTTCACGCAGGCGGCCTCGGTGCTGATCATCCTGTCGCAGCTGCCGGCGCTCTTCGGCTTCACGGGCCGTAGCATCGGCCAGCTGCTGCATGGCGCGCCGCCCGACTTCCTGGCCATTGCCTTCGGGCTCGGCAGCATCGCCGCGCTGTGGCTCGCCAAGGAGCGCTGGCCGCGCTTTCCGGCCGCGATGATCGTGGTCGGCGCCTGCGCGGCCATCAGCGCCGCCATCGGCTATGCGCTGCGCGGCGGCGCCGTGATCGGCACCCTGCCCTCGGGCCTGCCGGCCTTCTACTGGCCCGGCCCGCTCCCGCTCGGCAGCTTCGGCACGCTGCTGCTGCCGGCCCTGATGATCACGCTGGTGAGCTTTCTCGAAACCGCATCGAGCGCCAAGGTCGACAACGCGCGCGCCGGCAAGCTCTGGAACGAAAACCAGGACCTGATCGGCCAGGGCCTGGCCAAGATCGCCTCCGGCTTTTCGGGCGCCTTCCCCACCAGTTCCTCGTTTTCGCGCTCGGCCATCAATCTCTACGCCGGTGCGCAGACCGGCTGGGCCACCGTGTTCTGCGTGCTGCTGATCGGCGCCGCGCTGCTGTGGGCGATGCCGCTGCTCTACCACGTGCCGCAGGCGGTGCTCGCGGCGATCGTGGTCATCGCCATGCTGGGGCTGGTGCGGCCGGGGCAGTTCGTATCGCTCTGGCGCATCTCGCGCGTCGAAGCGGTCACGGCGCTGGTCACCTTCGTGCTCACGATCGCGACCGCGCCCTCGATCTATTGGGGCGTGCTGGCTGGCCTCTTGATGAGCCTGAGCCACTACATGTACCGGCACCTGCATCCACGCATCATCGAGGTGGGCCTGCATCCCGACGGCAGCCTGCGCGACCGCCACCTGTGGAACCTGCCGCCGCTGGCGCCGCAGCTGCACGCGATGCGCATGGACGCCGAACTCGACTTCGCCACCGCGAGCACGCTGGAGCGCGCCATCACCGTCACGCTGGCGATGCGGCCCGAGCTCACCGACATCTGCCTGTTCGCGCAGCCGATCAACCGCATCGACGTGACCGGCGCGGAGGTCTTCGGTGCCATCCGCCGGCTGGTGGAATCCAAGGGCGTGCGGCTGCACCTGAGCGGGCTCAAGCTGCCGGCGCAGCAGGTGCTGGAACGCGCCGGGCTGCTGGCGCCGGGGCCGATGCTCTTCGTCTACCGGACCGACAGCGACGCGCTGGCCGCGCTGGCCGATGCGTCGGTCCTGCAGCAGGAGAGCGTCGCATGAAACTCCACATCCTCTCGGACCTGCACCTGAGCCGCGGCGTGCTGCCGCATCCGCAAACCGATGCCGATCTGGTCATCCTGGCCGGCGACATCGCGCGCCCGGCCGAAGCGATGGCCTGGGCCGCGGGCTTCGACAAGCCGGTGCTCTATGTGGCCGGCAATCACGAGTTCTACGGCGCCAGCATCGACGGCACGATGCGCGAACTCAAGGCAGGCGCGGCCGGAACGCGCATCCGCGTGCTCGACGACGAGGAGGTCGTTGTCGACGGCGTGCGTTTTCTCGGCAGCACGCTGTGGACCGACTACATGCTGTTCGGCGCGGGTGAGGCGCGCACGTCGGCGACGGCCCTGGCCGCCCAGTTCATGCGCGACTTCAGCCGCATCCGGCTGAACGAGGATTCGCCTGCCCTCTTCACGCCGGCGGACGCGGCCGCGCTGTTCCGGCGCCACGCGGCCTGGCTGGCGGGCAAGCTGGCCGACCCAAATGCAGGGCCGACCGTGGTCATCACGCACCACGCGCCTTCGCCGAAGAGCATTCATCCGCGCTTTGCCGGCTCGCCGATCAACGCCTCCTTCGTGTCCGACCTGCAGGCGTTGATGCCCGGCGGCGGGCCCGAACTCTGGATCCACGGTCACACGCACGACAGCTTCGACTACCGCGTGAACGACACGCGCGTGCTGTGCAACCCGCGCGGCTATGCGCGCGACGGGGTCAACGAGAACGCGCTCTTCGACCCGCTGCTCGTGGTCGAGGTCGGCACGCGGAACACCGGCCGCTGACGCGGCCTCAGGCGCGGGTCCGCAGCGCCGGCGGGCAACAGCCGCAAGCGCCGCCATGCCGCAGGCGCTGGTAGCCCGAACCGGCGCCCTGCTCCGACCGCAGTCCGGATCTTGGCTCCCGGCTGCCCATGCCCAGCGAAACCGGAACACTCAGCGCGCGGCCGGACTCGGCGCCGCATGCAGGGCACGGGGCGGGCTGGTCGAACAGCGCCAGAGGCCGCCGCGCGGTGAAGGGACCGCAGCGTGCACAAGCGTAGTCGTAGGTGGGCACAGGCGTTTACCAGCCGCCCGATTCGCCGCGCGGCACGTAGCGGCCGCTGCCGGTCTTGCCGAGCCAGTGCTCGCCATCGACGATGAGCTCGCCGCGCAGCAGCACCTTGCTCACCCGGCCCGTCACGCTGCGGCCTTCGAAGAGCGTGAAGTCGCAGTTGCCGTGCTGCGTGTTCGCCGAAATGACATGCTGGGCGCCGGGATCGAAGAGCACCAGATCGGCGTCGCTGCCGACCGCGATGGTGCCCTTGCGCGGAAACAGGCCGAAGAGCTTCGACGGCGCCGTCGAGGTCAGCTCGACGAAGCGGTTGAGCGAGATGCGGCCGGAGCGGACGCCGCCGTCGTAGAGGGTTGCCATGCGTGTTTCGACGCCCGGCACGCCGTTCGGGATCTTCGAGAAATCATTGCGGCCGTACGGCTTCTGGTTGACGCGGCCCAGATGCCCTTCCTTCATGCAGAACGGGCAATGATCGGTCGACACGAGCTGCAGATCGTCGGTGCGCAGTGCGGTCCACAGCGCCTGCTGCGACTCCTTGGAGCGCAGCGGCGGACTCATGACGTAGCGCGCCAGGTCGAAGTCCTCGCTGTCGTAGGCGCTCTCGTCGAAGAACAGGTAATGCGGGCAGGTTTCGGCGAACACCGGCACGCCCATGTCGCGCGCCTCGATCACATGCTTGAGCGCTTCCTTGGCCGAGAGATGCACGAAGTACACCGGCGCATCGGCGAGTTCGGCGAGCTTGATGCCGCGGTGCGTCGCTTCCCCCTCCATGAGGGCCGGCCGCGTGAGCGCGTGGTACTTGGGCGCGGTGTGGCCCTGCGCCAGCGCTTCCTGGATGAGAAGCTCGATGATGGTGCCGTTCTCGGCATGCAGCGCGATCATGCCGCCGTGCTGGCCGACCATGCGCATGGCCCGGAAGATGGCCGCGTCGTCGACCATGACCGAGCCCGGATAGGCCATGAACATCTTGAAGCTCGAGACGCCTTCGTGCCGGATCGCGTGCTGCATGTCGGCCAGAGCCTGGTCGTCGACCGCGGTCACGATGACGTGAAAACCGTAGTCGATGCAGGCGCCCTCCACGCCCTTGGCCTGGGCGCGTGCTATCGCCTCGAGCACGCTCACCTCCTTGCGCTGGAACGCGAAGTCCACGATCGTCGTCGTGCCGCCGAAGGCGGCCGAACGCGTGCCGGACTCGAAACTGTCGCAGGTGGTGGAGTCTCCGAAGGTGTTGTCCATGTGCGTGTGGCAGTCCACGCCGCCCGGCAACACAAGAAGACCGGTGGCGTCGATGACCGCGGCGTCGGGGCCCGCGTCGAGCGAGCGGCCGATGGCGACGATCCGGCCGTCATCGACCAGCAGGTCTGCGGTGTAGTCGTCCACGGCCGTGACGATGCGGCCGTTGAGAATGATTTTGCGGGACATGGGTGTTGACTCCTGAAAAATCCGAGCTACGCGCTGACGCCGGCTTCGGCCAGCGCACGCTCCAGGGCGGCGACTTCCTCGGCCGGCAGCGGCCCCATCGGCAGCCGCATGGCATCGCTCGGAAAACGTCCGAGCAGCTTCAGGCAGGTCTTGAGCCGTGCCGTCGCGTAGCCGCCCGGCGCCGTGCCGTAGATTGCCTTGGCAAGCGGATAGATGCGCTCGTTGAGACGGCGCGCCTCGTCGAGATCCTTGCGCCGGATGGCCTGGTCGAGCGCGATCACGAGCTCCGGTACCACGACGGCCAAGCTCACCAGGCTGCCCTCGGTGCCGATGGCGAAGCAGGTGAACAGGTGTTCGTCGCCCGAAGCCATCATCGCCACCTGCGGCGCCACGCGCTTCACCAGGCGGCGGTTGGCCTCGTAGGCCGCAGCCTCCCAGCTGCCCTCCTTGACGCCGACCACGTGCGGCAGCTGCGCGAGCTCGGCGAGCACCTCCGGCGGATAAGCCATCGCGCCCGCATTGACGCCGGCCTGGTAGAGCATCAAGGGCATCTGCGCGTTGGCGTTGGCCGTCTTGTGGTGCGTCACGGCCATGCGCGAATCCTGCGAAAGCGCCCAGGAGAACGGCGGGAAGACCAGCACCGCGTCGGCACCGGCGGCCTTGGCATCGTCGACATGGTGCCGGGCCTCGAGGCTGTCCTCGGCGTTGATGCCGCAAACCAGAATGGCGCGCTGGCCGCAGACCTCGAAGGCGATCTCGGTCACGCGGCGCTTCTCTTCGCGCGAGAGCAGGAAATTCTCGCCGGCGTGTCCGTTGATCAGCAGGCCCGTCATGCCGGGCACGGAGGCGTTGGCCTCCAGGTGGGACGCCAGCGTGGTCTCGTCGATGCGGCCATCGCCCTGCAGCGGGCACAGCGTGGCGGCATAGATGCCGTGAAAAGGGTCAGGTCGTTGAGGAATCATGGAGGGGCATTTCAAGTGCCGGACATCGGCATGCCCAGCAGGCGGGCGGGATCGAAAAGAGGCAGGTCGGGCTCCTGGCCGAGGATGTGCTGGGCCATGATCCGGCCCATGAACGGGCCGCTGGTGTAGCCCGAGTGCGCGCTGCCGACCACATAGGCCTGCGGCACGCCGGGCACGTCGCCGATGATGGGCATCGCATCCGCGGTCTCGGCCTCGAGGCCGAGCCAGATGCGCGCGATGCGGGCTTCGGCCAGCGCCGGTACCGCGTAGGCCGCGAGGCGCACGTTGCCCACCAGGTTCTGCGGGCGGGCCTCGACGCCGCCGCGCTCTCGGTCGCCATCGCCCTGCCAGCCGCCGCCGATCAGCACGGTGCCGTTGGCGAACTGCTTGAGCGAGAGCAGACCGCTCGCGACGCTGAGCACGGTGCGCATCACGGGGCGGATGCGCTCGGTGATGATGAGTTGGTTGATCAACACCTTGATCGGAATCTGCACGCCGAGCCAGGCCAGCATGTTCTGGATCCACACGCCGCCGGCCAGCACCACCCGCTTCGCGTGCAGCGGTGCGCGGCCGGCGGCGGCGTCGAGACGAATCACGTGGCCCGCATCGCCCGAATCGATGGCCGCAACCGGCGCGTTTTCGAGCACCTCGACGCCGGCGTGCGTGAGCGCATGGCGGAACGCCCGGCCCGTGAGGTAGGCGCTTGCGAAACCATCGATCTCGCAGTAACCCGCCTTCAGCAGGCCGGAATGCAGGCCGGGCTCGATCTCCCGCGCACGCTCGGGCGTGATCACCTCGATCGGCGCGCCATACGCGCGGCGGGCCTTGGCGCGCAATTCGACCAGTTCGCACTCCGCCTCGGTGAAGGCCAGCGTGAGCCCGGGCACGTGGGTCGCGAGCACCCCCATGCCGAGCCACTTCTCCGCATCCATCCACATCTGCCACGCGCGCATGGCATAGGGCACGAGCGCGGCGCGCGTCATGTGCAGCGTGAGCGTGCCGGCGTTGACGCCCGAGGCTTCGCGGCACAGCGGTCCGCGATCGACCACCGCCACCCGCATGCCGCCCTCGGCCAGATGCAGGGCGGTGGCGCAGCCCATGACCCCGCCGCCGATCACGACCGCGTCGTAGGCCGCCGCATGGCGCGTGGCCTCGCTCACAGCGGGGCCGCCTTCGGAATGGGGATGTCGGCGTAGGTGTAGTCGCCCGCCACCTCGGCGAGCGAGACCGGACGCAGCGGCGCGCGGCCCGTGAAGCAGCCCACTGCCTCGCGACTGCCGACATGCGCTGCGAGCAGTGCCCCGGCCACATCGCCGCAGCTTCGGCCCTGGCACGGTCCCATGCCGCAGCGGGTCCAGGCCTTGAGCTGGTTCATGTCGCGTGCACCGTCGCGCGCTGCCGCATCGATCTCGGCGCGGGTCACGTCTTCGCAGCGGCACACGATGGTGTCCGCGGCAATGCCGGCAACCGTGCCTTCGCGGAGTGCCATCAGGCCCGCCATCGCACGCCCGAATCGTGCAGGCCTGTGCCATTGCGCCAGCAGGCGGGCGCGTTCGCTTGCATGGACCTCTGGCACCAGCCGGCCGAGGTCGTGCGCACAGGCCAAGGCTGCCAGTTCGCCATGGGCGCCGGCCGCGGCGGCGCCGGCAATGCCCGCGCCGTCCCCTGCGACGTAAAGGCCCGCGACCGAGCTGCGGCCGTCGGCGTCGGTGTCGGCGATCCAGCCGCCGCGTTCCGCGGCATAGCGATGGCGGGCGCGCAGCAGCCGGGTCACGTCGGTGCCCGGTACCAGGCCGTGCCCGACCGTCACGCCGTCGGCCACGAACACGGCTGACGGGACATCGGCAATCGGCTTGCCGGCCGCATCGACACGCAGCGCACGTACCTGAAACCCATTGCCCACCGCCTGGACGGAATGGATGCCGTGCCGGTGGAGCACCGGCACACCGGCGATGCGCAGGCTGGCGTACCACTGCGCCCCTCGCCACAGCAGATCGGGGCGGCCAGTGAGCGACGGCAGCGCACGCAGCCAGTCGGCCTGCCCGGCCAGGTCGAGCACCGCGGCCACCTCGCCGCCTGCCTTGAGGATCCCGTTCGCCACCGCCAGCAGCAGCGGCCCGCTGCCTGCCACCACCGTACGGCGCCCCGGCAGCATGTTCTGCGACTTGAGCAGGATCGTCGCGGCGGCCAGGCCCATGACGCCCGGCAGGGTCCAGCCGGGAAAGGGCACGACGCGCTCGGTCGCTCCTGTCGCCACCAGCAGCGCACGCGGCTGCCAGCTGACGGTGCCATCCGGACCGATCAGGTCGGTGCGCAGACTCGTACCGACGTTCCACACCTTGTGGCCGAAGAGGCAGCGCACGCCGGCCCGGCGCAGTTCTTCGCGCAGGGCATCGCCCTGCCTCGCCTCGGTCGACAGCGCGGTGCCGCTTGCACGTGTGAATCCTGCGGGAAGCGGCCGCCACACCTGCCCGCCCGCGTCGTGGTTCTCGTCGACCAGCAGTACGCTGAGGCCGCAGCCCTGCGCGCGCAGCGCCGCCCGCGCGCCGGCCGGACCGGCACCGATCACGAGCAGATCGACGGACTGGAGCGCTGCCTCAGCCATGACGCTCTTCCCTGAAGGGGAGCGTTTCGACCTCCAGCCCGCCGGCCACCGGCACCTGGCAGGCGAGCAGCTTGCGCGCACCGACCCACACCAGGCATTCCTGGCAGGAGCCCATGAGGCAGAACAGGCCGCGGGGCGCCCCGTCGCGCGGACTGCACCGCAGCTCGCGCCGGCCCGCCGCGAACAGCGCCGCGGCGACGCTTTCGCCCCCGAATGCCCGGACGGTGCAACCATCGACAAGGAACTGCACCGCCGGCCCCCGCTGCACCGCCTGATCGGCACGCAGTGCCGCAGGCGCGGAATAGGAAGACTTCGTCATGAAGAAAAAGCGTCGGATGAGCGATTGAAACAAGCCGGGCAAGTCCAGGCTGGACCCGCTGGATTTTATTGTATACATTTCATATATCGATGTTATTTCTTTTGCAGACATCGATCGAACTGGCATTCGTCTTGCGTTCGTTCCCGCTCTGCGAACCGCGATCGGCGGTTCGATCCAACCATCCATCTCTAGGAGTTCTTCTCGATGAAGCAAATCAGGAACGCAGTCCGCCGCACCTTGCTGGCGGCCGGATCGCTCGCACTCGGCTCGACCCTGCTGGGGCTGCCGGCGTCCGCGTCGGCGCGAACGCTCGACGAGATCGTTGCCAGCAAGAAGATCGTCATCGGCGTCAATCCCACGCTGCCGCCGCTGGGCATCTTCAACGACAAGAATGAGATCGATGGTTTCGACGTCGAAATCGCACGCAAGCTCGGCGAGCTGCTGGGCGTGAAGACCGAAATCGTGCAGGTCGGCTCGCCCGATCGCATTCCCTTCGTGAGCAGCGGCAAGATCGATGCCGTGCTCGGCGCCATGACGATCACGGCCGAACGCCAGAAAGTCATCGACTTCACCGTGCCGCTGCACACCGAGGTGTTGGGCGTCCTGACGACCAAGGCCAAGCCGTACAAGGACTGGATGGAGCTCAACGACCCCTCGGTCAAGCTGGTCGAGGTGCGCGGCGCCACCCCCGTGAAACTGGTGCAGGAGAAGCTGCCCAAGGCCCAACTGCTGCTGCTGGACAACTACCCCGACGCGGTGCGTGCGATCGCCCAGGGCCGCGCCGACGCGATGATCGACGTGATGGACTTCATGACCGAGCACACCGCCAAGCACAAGATCGACTGGCGCATCGTGGACGCGCCCATCGACGTCTATTTCTGTGCCATCGGCGTGCAGAAGGGCAACGACGCGCTGCGCGAGAAGCTGAGCGGCGCGATCAAGGAACTGCACCGCAACGGTTATGTGGACGAGCGCTGGAAAAAATGGTTCGGCGGCCCCATGCTGCATGACCCGCGCACCGCGCCGAGCTACAAGTAGGCGTCGCGCCGAATGATCCCGCGCCGCGCGCAGCCTGCCTGCGCGCGGCGCGCATGCACGACCGAGATCCCATGCAATTCGACTACACCCCGGTCCTCGAACGTCTGCCCTACCTCATCGGCGGTGCGTGGCTGAGCCTGCAGATCGCCTTTCTCGCTTTCGCTTTCGGCATGCTGATCGGCCTGGGCGGCGCGTCGGTGCGCGCCTACGGCCCGCGCTGGGCGCGCCGCATCGTCGGCGCCTACGTGGTGTTCTTCACCAACACGCCGCAGCTGGTGCAGATCTTCTTCATCTTCTTCGCACTGCCTGACGCGGGCATCCTGCTGTCGCCCTACCAGGCGGTGCTGATCGGTATGACGCTCAATGCCGGTGCCTACCTCACCGAGATCCAGCGCGCGGGCTTCGAATCGGTGCGCCTGCCCGAGCTCGAGGCGGCGGAGACGCTGGGCTTTTCGCGCCTCCAGACCATCCGCCACGTGATCGTGCCGCACATCGTGCGCGTGCTGTTCCCGCCGCTTTCGAACCAGTACATCCTGATGACGCTCGGCACCTCGATGGCCGCTGTGTTCGGGGTCGAGGAACTCACCGGCCGGGCCTTCAACATCAACTCCGAAACCTTCCGCTCGATCGAGGTGTTCTCGGTCGCCGCGGTGCTCTACATCGTGATCACGCTGATCGCGACGCTGTCGCTCGCCTTCGTCGGCAAGCGCTTCTTCCGCGCCAAGATGAGGTGGTTCTGATGTGGGACCAGATCATCGAAGAGCTGCCGCGCTTCTTCGGCTACTACAACCTGATCTTCTTCGCCAAGGCACTGGGCGCGACCTTCGCGCTGTCGGCCATCGGCTGCATCGTGGGCTTCTCGCTCGGCTTCGTGCTCGCGGCCGTGCGCCTGAGCACGCGGCCTGCGGCGAGGCCGCTGCGCGTGGCGGTGACGATCTTCACCGAGCTGTTCCGGCGCATCCCCTTCCTCGTGACGCTGATGCTGGTGTTCTTCATCTTCCAGGGGATGCATGCGGACCTCAGCATGTTCGCGGTGGCGCTGATCAGCGTGTGCCTGATCGCCACGGCCTTCATCGCCGAGATCGTGCGCAGCGGGCTCGAATCCGTGCACCGCAACCAATGGGACGCCGCCATCACGCTGAACTTCAGCTACCTGCAGACGCTGCGCCTGGTGATCGTTCCGCAAGCCTGGAAGATCATCCTGCCGCCGGTGTTCGGCTTCTTCGTGCTGTTCATCAAGGACACGGCGCTCGCATCGCAGATCGGCGTGGTCGAACTGGCCTTCGCCGGCAAGACGATGAACAACAAGGGCTTCTCGGCCACGCTCGTCTACGGCACGGTGCTCGCCCTCTATTTCATGCTGTCCTATCCGCTGGCGCGTTTCGGCAAATACCTGGAGAGAAAGCTTGCCCCAACTCGAAATCGTTGACCTCAAGGCCAACTATGGCGCGCACACCGTGCTCGAGCGCATCAACCTGTCGGTCGAGAAGGGCGAGATCGTCAGCCTGATCGGACCCTCGGGCTCCGGCAAGAGCACGCTGCTGCGCGTGCTGATGGGTTTGCTGCCGCCGATTTCCGGCCAGGTGCGCATCGACGGCCAGGCGCTCGACTACAACGACCGCGGGCAGCTGCGCCGCATCCGCTCGCAGATGGCGATCGTGTTCCAGCAGTACAACCTGTTCCAGAACATGACGGTGCTCGACAACGTGACCGTCGCCCCCATCAAGGTGAAGGGGCGGCCGCGCAAGCAGGTGGAAGCCTATGCGACGCAACTGCTCGAAAAAGTCGGCATGGGCAGCAAGCTGCAGTCCTACCCCGACCAGCTGTCGGGCGGCCAGCAGCAGCGCGTGGCCATCGCACGTGCGCTCGCGCTGCAGCCCGGCATCGTGCTGCTCGACGAGGTGACGGCTGCGCTCGACCCGGAGCTCGTCAACGAGGTGCTGGACACGGTGCGATTGCTGGCAGCCGACGGCATGACCATGTTCATCGTCTCGCACGAGATGGGGTTCGTGCGCGAAGTGTCGAGCAAGGTCGTGTTCATGGACGGCGGGCAGGTGGTCGAGGTCGGCGACCCGAAGCAGATCTTCGATCAGCCCCGCGAAGCGCGCACGCGCGAGTTCGTCGGGAAGATCCTGCGGCACTGACCGCGTTCGCCCGGGCTATGGCGAGAACTCGCTCACCAGCCCGTTGCTGAGCCGCGAGAGCGTGTAGCGCGCGAGATTTCGCAGGTGCGCCACCACGGCCTCCTCGGCCGCCTTTTCGTTGCCCGCGATGTACGCGTCCAGGATGGCCAGATGCTCCTTGCGGTCGTCCTCGATGCGCTTGAAGGGATCGACCACCTCGAACAGGCGGCACAGCACGCGCAGATGGGCGATGGTGTCGGCCAGCATCGCATTGCCGGAGGCGCGCGCGAACAACCCGTGGATCTCGTCATCGGCCTGCCAGTGGCTGGAGCCCTGCTGGCTCGAGTCCAGCGACAGGATGCTGGCGCGCAGGTTCCGCACCTCTTCGGCCGGCACGCGCCCCATGGCAAGCGACACCGCCTGCGACTCCAGGCGTTCGCGCACCTGCAGGCACTGGAAGTAATGCGACGCCGCGATGCGCCGCACCGCATAGGAGCGCGCATTGGCCCGCACCAGCAAACCCTCGCCTTCGAGCCGCAGCAGGGCCTCGCGCAGCGGCGTGCGCGACATCTGGAGCCGCTCGGCCAAGCGCCCTTCGACCAGCACTTCCCCACCCGACAGCTCCCGCTCGAGAATGAGCCGCCGCACGACGGCATAGGCCCGATCGGTCAGGTTCGTCGACAACTCGGCCGGCGCCTCGGGCGCCGCGGCCTTGCGCGACGGCTTTGCAGGCGTGGCATCGGCAGCCGCGCGAGCGGCGGATTTCTTCGGCCGACCGGGCTTCCTGGCCTCCTCATGCACCGGCGCCTTGGCCGTGACTTTGGATTTCATATGCTTTGTCTACAAATTGTGTGCAATCGAGCGATGCCACAGCATACGGTGTTCTCGCGACCGGCGCCAAGCGCCTGCCTCAATCCTTCACCGGCCCGCGCAGGCTCTTGATCTCCGAACGCTGGCTCTTGCCCTCGAGCCGCCGCTGCTTCGCGCCATAGCTGGGCTTGGTCGGCCGGCGCACGCGCGGCGGCGTGGCGACGCTGTCGACCAGCTCCTGCAGCCGCGCCAGCGCGTCGGCGCGGTTCATGTCCTGGCTGCGGTGCTTCTGCGCCTTCAGCACCAGCACGCCTTCCTGCGTGATGCGGCTGTCGCGCAGCGCGAGCAGGCGTTCCTTGACGTCTTCGGGCAGCGAGCTCGCCGCGATGTCGTAGCGCAGGTGCACCGCGCTCGATACCTTGTTGACGTTCTGCCCGCCCGCGCCCTGCGCGCGGATGGCGCTGAACTCGACTTCCAGAGGGTCGATGAGGATGGGCGGACGCGGCGCGGGCATCCGCTATTTTGGCTTGCGCGGTGGTGCCTTCATCTCGAGCCGGTTGACGCTGACCCGCGGTGAGTCCATATTCATCGCAGGAGGTGTGATGCCGTGCCTGCCGTTCGCCCCGCCGCGGTCGCGGGGACTTTCTACCCCGGCGATGCGCTGCAGCTGCAGCGCGAGGTCGGCGATTGCCTCGCCGCTGCCGGCAGCGCTGTCGCCGAGTCCACGAAGCCACCGAAGCTGCTGATCGTTCCGCACGCCGGCTATGTGTATTCCGGCGCCGTCGCGGCACAAGCCTATGCCCTGCTCGCACCATGGCGCGAGCGGATCACGCGTGTCGTGCTGCTCGGTCCGGCCCATCGCTGCGCGGTGCGCGCGCTGGCGGCACCGGAAGCGGACGCCTTCGATACGCCGCTCGGTCGCATCGCACTGGAACATGCGTCCCTGGCCCTGCTCGGCAGCCCGCCGCAGGTCGTGCACGACGACTGGCCTCACGCCTTCGAGCATTCGCTGGAGGTGCAACTGCCGTTCCTGCAGACGGTGCTGAACAACTTCGCGCTGGTCCCCCTGCTCGTCGGCAACGCAAGTCCCTCCGAGGTCGCGGAGATTCTGGAACGGCTGTGGGGCGAAGACGAAACGCTGATCGTCGTCAGCTCCGACCTGTCGCACTACCTGCCGTACGCGCAGGCCCAGGCGCGCGACCGCGCGACGGTGCAGCGCATCCTCGCCTTCGACGGCGCCCTGGTTCCCGAAGAGGCTTGCGGCGCACGGGCGATCAACGGTGCGCTGCAGGCGGCACGCAGCCACCGCCTGCAGCCGCGCCTGCTGGACCTGCGCAATTCCGGCGATACCGCGGGAGACCGCCGCCGCGTGGTCGGCTACGCGGCGATCGCGTTCGAGGCGCCGGCATCATGAGCGCGAGCCATCCCGGGCGCTGGTGGCACAGGTTGGACGACGGGCGCATCCAGTGCGACCTGTGTCCGCGCGACTGCCGGCTGCACGAAGGCCAGCGCGGGATGTGCTTCGTGCGCCAGCGTGTCGGCGACGAAATAGTGCTGACGACCTACGGGCGCAGCTCGGGCTTCTGCCTCGACCCGATCGAGAAGAAGCCGCTGAACCATTTCCATCCCGGCTCCAGCGTGCTCTCCTTCGGCACCGCCGGCTGCAACCTGGCATGCAAGTTCTGCCAGAACTGGGACATCTCCAAGAGCCGCGAGATGGACCGGCTGATGGATGCCGCATCGCCGCAACGCATCGCCGAGCTGGCGCGCCAGCGCGGCGCCCTGAGTGTGGCCTTCACCTACAACGACCCGGTGATCTTCGCCGAGTACGCGATGGACGCCGCCGATGCCTGCCATGCGCTGGGCCTGTTCAGCGTCGCCGTGACTGCGGGCTACATGCACGCCGCGCCGCGGCGCGAGTTCTACGCCAGGATGGACGCGGCCAATGTCGACCTCAAGGGCTTCACCGAAGCCTTCTATTTCCAGCAGACCGGCGCCCACCTCGCGCCGGTGCTCGACACCCTGCAGTACCTGCGCCACGAGACGAGCTGCTGGTTCGAGATCACGACGCTCTTGATCCCCGGCCACAACGACAGCGATGCCGAGATCGAGGCGATGAGCCGCTGGATCGCCGAGCACCTCGGGCCGGACGTGCCGCTGCACTTCACCGCCTTCCATCCGGACTACAAGATGATGGACGTGCTGCCGACGCCGCCTGCCACGCTGACGCGCGCCCGCGCCATCGCGCTCGCCAACGGGCTGAACCATGTCTACACCGGCAATGTCCACGACGTGGAAGGCGGGACGACCTGGTGCCCGCATTGCCGCGCGCCGCTGGTGCGCCGCGACTGGTATCTCGTGCTGGACTGCGAACTCGATGCGCGCGGCGAATGCCCGCACTGCGGCACGCCGATCGCAGGCCGCTTCGGCGCCTTCAGCCACGGCTTCGGCCGGCGGCGCATCCCGGTGCGGGCAGCGCAATCACTGCCATCATAAAGGAGACCTCCATGAGCCTGACCCTCACTTCCACCGCGTTCGCACCGGACGGCGCGATACCGCCCATCCACACCTGCGAAGGCAAGGACGTGTCGCCGCCGCTGGCGTGGAGCGGCGCACCCGCGGCGACCGTGAGCTTCGCGCTCATCGTCGACGACCCGGATGCGCCCGATCCGGCGGCGCCCAAGATGACATGGGTCCACTGGGTGCTCTACAACATCGGCGCGGAGGCCGGCGAGCTTCCCGAAGCGGTCAAGCCGGCGGCATTGCCGGCGGGCACGCGCGAGGGCGTCAACGACTGGGGCCGCACGGGCTATGGCGGGCCTTGCCCGCCCATCGGCCGCCACCGCTACTTCCACAAGCTCTACGCGCTCGACGCCGTGCTGCCGGAACTCGAGCGCCCGGACAAGGCCACGCTCGAGAAGGCGATGAAGGGACACGTGCTCGCACAGGCGGAGCTGGTGGGCACGTACGAGAAGCGTCGATAGGCGCTACTTCAGCGCCGCCTCCACCGCCAGCGCCACCGCGGCCAGCCGCGCATCGTCGCCCTGCACCGAGGAGAGCATGAGTCCCACCGGCAATTCGCCCGCGCGGTGGCAAGGCAGGCTGAAGGCGCAGCCGTCGAGGTAGTTGATCGCAAAGGTGTTGCGCAGCAGCAGGCCGTTGGCCTTGAAGAAAGCCTCGTCCGAGCGCACCAGTTCGTCGATCGGCGGCGCGACGATGGGCACCGTCGGGCACAGCAGCGCATCGAAGCCTTCGAGCGCGCGCTCGGTGCGCGCGATCCAGGCGCGGCGCTTGTCCTGCATCGCGATGTAGTCTGCCGCGCTCGCCGCGGCACCGGTCGCGATGCGCGCGGCCACGCGCGGGTCGAATCGCTCGCGCGCCTGCGCCAGGCGCTCGCGATGCACCGCATGCGCCTCGACCGCCGAGAAGCCGCCGGGCGCGTTGAGCTGCGCGATCTCGGCCAGTTCCGGCAACCCGATGTCGACGATCAGCGCGCCGGCCGCGGACAGGATCTTCAGCGCACGGTCGAAGGCGCTGGCCACCGCGGGCTCGATGCCGTCGAACATCAGCGTCTGCGGCACGGCGAAGCGCATGCCCGCGAGCGGCCGTTGCCGCACGGCCAGCGGCGCATCGGCGATGGCGGCGTCGACCCGCAGGCAGTCCTTCACGCTGCGCGCCATCGCGCAGACCGTGTCGAGCGTGCGCGACAGCTCCAGCGCGCCGGTGCGTGGCGTGCGCGCCTGTGTGCTCTTGAAGCCGACCAGCCCGCAGAGCGCGGCCGGAATGCGGATCGAGCCGCCGGTGTCCGAGCCCAGGCCGGCGACCGCCAGCCCCAGCGCCACCGACACGGCGGCGCCCGAGGAGGAGCCGCCCGGGATGCGCGCCACCGCGGCGTCCGCCGGATTGCGCGGCGTGCCGTGGTGCGGATTGATGCCCACGCCCGAGAAGGCGAACTCCGTCATGTTGGTCTTGCCGACGATGGCGGCGCCGTTCGCGCGCAGCCGCGCCACGGCCGGCGCGTCGGCCACAGCCGGCAGCTCGTCGCGGCAGACGATGGAGCCGGCCATGGTGGTCTCCCCGGCCACGTCGTAGAGATCCTTGACCGACACCGGCAGGCCGGCGAGCGCAGGCAGCGCGACGCCCGCGCGCAGCGCCGCATCGGCATGGCGCGCCGCGGCCAGCGCGGCCTCGGCATACAGCTGCGTGAACACATGCTGCGCGCCCGAGGCCGCGGCGCCTTCCAGCGCCTGGGCGACGAGATGCTCATGCGAGAGTTCGTCGCGCGCCATGCGGCTGCGCAGCGCGGCGATCGTCTCGCCACTCATCACGCCACCACCGGCAGCGGCTGGACCGCATAGCGATGCACGATGCTGCGCTTCAGGCGCGGATCGTGGATCTCGATCTCCATTTCGGGCGCGGGCCGGATGCCCTCGCCGCGTGCGTTTGGCAGCGCGCCCAGCGTGCCGCAGGTCATGAAGCATCCCTCTTCGCTGTCTTCGAAAATGCCGTCGCGCAGCGAAGCGAGCGGCCGGATCGCCGCCAGGCTGCCCTGCTGGTAGCTCACCCACTTCCCATCCTCGAGGATGCGCGAGCGCAGCTGCAGTTCGTCCTGGTAGTGGGCCACGTCGGCCCAGCGCCATGCGGCCGTGGCCACCGGCTTGGCGCACATCTGCTTGGAGACCGCGACCGAGTAGCCCTCCACCTTGCGGTCGGTGTGGTCCGAGCCGACGCTGAGCCACCATTCGCCGCGCGCGAAGAACAGCACCGGCTCGGCCTCGCCGGAACTCTGCTCGCCGAGCGCCTCGATCGCGGGCGCCTGCGTCAGCAGGTTGGCGCCGACGCGGTAGTAGAGCGGCACGCCCGAGGGACGCGGCACGCCGATGGCCTCCAGCTCCTCGATGTGGTGTGCGATGGCGGCGGCGTCGCGGCCGGTCCAGCCCGCGACCACCAGGCGTTGCGGCGCGCTGGTGATCAGTTGCGCGGAGCGCGTGCCGTCGGCAGCGACCGACTCGCAGGCGAAATGAAGCTTCGATGACATGAATGAAAGTCCTAAATAAGCACGCCCGGCAGCCACAGCGCGATGGCGGGGAACACCATCAGCACGATGATCGCGAGCATGTAGACGCCCATGAAAGGCAGAACGCCGGAGAACACGTCGGTGATCGGCCCGGGCTGCCGTCGCATGCCCTGCAGCACGTAGAGCACGGTGCCGTCGGGCGGGCTGATCATCGCGATCTCGACCAGCATGGTGATCACCACGCCGAACCACACCGGGTCGTAGCCCAGCGCCGTCACCACCGGAAAGAGCAGCGGGATGGTGGTGATCACCATCGACATGCCTTCCATGAAGGTGCCCAGCGCGAGGTAGAAGCCGATGATCACCAGCATGATCACCCAGCCCGGAAAGGGCAGCCCCGTGAGGAACTTCGCCAGCATCTGCGGAATGCCCAGCGAGGAGAGGATGTAGTTGAGGAAGTAGGCGCCGAACAGGATCAGCGCGATCATCGAGGTGGTGCGCGCGGTGGCGCGCATCGATTCCGCCATCATCTTCCACGTCAGCTTGCGGTCGGCCAGCGCCAGCACCACGCTGCCGGCCACGCCCAGCGCGGCCGATTCGGTGGGCGTGGCCCAGCCGGCGTAGATGGTGCCGAGCACCAGTGCGATCAGCAGGGCCGTCGGCACCAGATCCGACAGGCTCGCGATGCGATGCTTCCAGGTGATGGCCTTGGAAGCCGCGTCGCCGTGCAGCTCGAGCTTGAAGCTGTAGTAGAGGATCACCGCCGTGAACAGCAGCACCACCAGGATGCTCGGCCCCACCGCAGCGAGGTAGAGCGCACCCACCGAGGTCTCGGTGATCAGCCCGTAGATGATGAAGGTGATGCCCGGCGGGATCAGGTTGCCCAAGGCACCACCGGCCGCCAGCGAGCCCAGCACCAGCTTCGGGGGGTAGTGGCTCTTCTCGAAATACGGCAGCGCGACCGAGCCCATGGTCGCGGCCGTCGCCACGCTGGAGCCGGCCACCGCCGAGAACACGCCGCAGGCCATGACGTTGGTGTGCAGCAGGCCGCCGGGCAGTCGGCCCATCCAGATGTTGAGCGCGCGGTAGAGCCGCTCGGAGAGCCCGGCGCGCAGCATGATCTCTCCCATCAGCAGGAAGAGCGGGACCGACACCAGCACGAAGTTGGTCGAGGGCCCCCAGATCATTTCGCCGATGAAGTTCCAGAACGGCCGGTCCGACAGGCCGAAACCCGCCAGCAGCGAGAGCACGGCCAGCGCGGCGCCGACATAGATCCCGCCCGCGAAGAAGCCGACGAAGGCGAGCAGCACCGCGGCCAGCGCCCACCAGGGCACGCCGGCCGAGGCCACGGCGGCGGCATGGCCCTGCACGCCGAACAAGGAAGCGCCGCCGATCAGGAGGCCGATCGCGACGATGAAGACGATGGCGATCATCGGGTGGCTCCTGCGGCGGCGACGGGCTGCATGCCCTGCTGCGCTTCGGCCACGGCCTCGAGCGTTTCGGCGGCTTCGTCGATGTAGGTGCGCGCCATCAGCATGCGGTCCATCGCATCGGCATCGCCGATCGCCAGCTGGCGCAGCGCGCGCGCCGCGATGGCCAAACCGGCCAGGAGCAGCAGCGCCAGGCCCGCGGCCCACAAGCCCTGCGGAATCGCCAGCGGCGTGTGCAGCGCCGACAAGTCGGTGGCGCCGAAGTCCCACGAGTCCTTGGCGAGCGAGAACGCGCCCCAGGCGAAGAAGCCGGTGGCGACCAGCAGCGCGAGCAGCGAAGCGAGGTGCAGCCACACGCGCATCTTCAGCGGCAGCTTCTGCACCAGCACGTCGATGCGCACATGGCCGCGCTCGAACAGCGTGCCGGCCAGGCCCCAGCTCATGCCGATGGCCATCAGATAGCCGGTCACTTCGGTTGTCGCCTCGGTCGAGAAGCCCAGCAGGCGCCGCGCGCCGATGTCGAAGCAGATCAGCACCGTGATGACCAGGTAGCACCAGCCGGCGATGGTCATCGCCTTGCCGCTGACCCATTCGAGCGCGCGGAACATCAGCGGCTCGCGGCGTACTTGATGCCGGTGATCGGCGCGATCACGTCGTTGTAGACCGCCACGCAGCGTTCGCCGCAGCGCTTGATCCAGCCGGGCAGCACGTCATCGGCGAGCTGCTTCTTGAGGGTGGCGCTCACGTCGCCCTGCGGCTTGCCCTCCACCATCGGCTTCTTGACCAGCGTGTGCAGCTTGCAATCGGCCGCGCGGCCGACATTGCAGGCGATGCCGTCGTTGGTGGCTTCGACACCGAGCTTCCACTGCGCCTCCTGCACTTCGGACATCGTCTTCTCGAACTGCGCGCGCACGGCGGGGTCGAGCTTGTTCCACCAGGCCAGGTTGACGAAGTAGCCCGAGGTGGACCACGAAAGCGGCAACGTGTAGAGGTGCGTCGTGACCTCGGGCCACTTCACGCCGTTGCCCGACCCCGCGCCGGTGATGCCGCAATCGACCGTGCCGCGCTCCAGCGCGGTGTAGACCTCGCCGAAGGCCAGCGACACGGGCTGCGCGCCCAGGCCCTTCATGAGGTCGGCCGCCGAGGGACCGTTGGTCCGCACTTTCAGGCCCTTCAGGTCCGCGAGGCTCGCCACCGGCTTGCGGCAGAACAGCATCTGGCCTGAGAAGGGATAGGTCGCGACCAGCTTGATGCCCAGGCGTTCGAGTTCCTTGTTGGCGACCGGCACCATCGCATCGGCCACCTTGCGGGCCTGCGCGATGTCGGCGTTCATGCCGGCCAGGTCCACGCCGTCGAGCATGGGCACGTCGCCCGACACGGTGGTCAGCGGCGCGGCGGCGATGTCGACCTGGCCCGAGCGCACCAGGCGCAGCACTTCGGGGCCGTTGACGTTGCGTTCGGGCCAGGACGAGAGCGTGACTTCCACGCGCCCGTTGGTGGCCTTGGTCATGCCGTCGCGCAGCATCGGCTGGTCGACCTTGGTGTACTGCGGCAGGTTGGGCGCCACCTGGGTAATGGCCTGCACGGCGATCTTCGGACCGGCGGGCACCTGGGCGAAGGCAGACACGGCAGCCAGCATCGCGGCGGCTGCGAGGCATGCAAGAGGAGGCAGGGAACGCTTCATCGGGAACTCCTGGAGGGAAAACGAAGAAAGGGAACGAACGATCGGGGAGCGGCAGGCCGGTCGCTGCCTCACCCGTAGTACTGGAACTCGAGCAGCACGCAGCCCACCGGCGACGCGAAGGGGCCGTGCCAGACCCCCGGCGGGCGGCAGGCGAAGGTGTAGGGGCCGAAGGCTTCGCCGCCCTGCCCTTCGGCATTGCAGCCGACCACGAGTTCGCCTTCGACGATGAAGACCTCCTCGTGGAAGTCATGGATCACCGGCCGGTCGATCAGCGCGCCGGCGGCCCAGCGTGCGAGCCGCGTGCGCGAGCCGGTGCGGGCCGCCGCGTCGAGGTTGTCGGCGAGCACCAGTTCCTCGATGCGGCCGGCGGAAGAAGGCACCGGCACCCAGGCGGTCGATGCCGCATCGAGCCGGATCGCGAAGAACTCGCGATGTAATTTGCTTGACATGGCCTTGTGCATGGCGCGCAGTGTTGTCGCGCACCCCCGCCCGGTCAAACGGGAAATTTTTTTGGAGGCCGATAGGATTTTCTGATGCACGGCCCTGGCGCATGCCGCCGCCCCAGCAACGGGCGCGCGGTGTACCGAATGAGGGCAGACTCTAGGGCGCGAGCACGTCGTCGCGGCTGTTGGCGACGAACTGGTCGCAGGCCGCCTGGGCCATGTTGACCAGCGCCTCGGCCAGCGGCGAGGCGGGTTCCAGCCGCATGCTGGCAACCAGCGGCAGCGGGATCGGCAAGGGGTCGACGTCGAGCACCACGAGGCGCCCGAGGCGCAAGTCTTCCTGGATCACGGCGAGCGGCAGCAAAGCCGTGCCGAAGCCCGTGCGCGCGAGGTCGACCATGGCGCCCAGCGACGAGAAGTAGCTCACGCGCAGATTGGCGCAGCCGCTCGCGCCCTGTGCGATGTTGCGGTAGACGCCCGACTCGCGATGGAAGGAAATGATGGGCTGCTCGGCGATGTCGGCAAAGGACAGCAGCTTGCGCGCCGGCAGCTTCAGCGCCAGGCTCGGGCTCGCGACCCAGCGCATCGCGAAGTTCACCATGCGCCGGTTGTCGATGAAGCCCGGCGTGATCTCCTCGGAGAGGATGGCGCAGTCCAGCGTGCCGCGCAGCAGGTCGTCGCGCAGGTGCGGCGTGATGTCCGAGTCGAGCTCAAGCGTGGCGTTGGGGTAGCGCTCGGCAAAGCGCGACAGCAGGTCGGGCAGCCAGGTATGGACCACCGTCTCGATCACGCCGATGCGCAGCATGCCGGAGAAGGCATCGGCCTGGCCCATGGCACCGATCATGCGTGCCTGCATCTCGATCATGCGTTCCGCATAGGGCATGAGCTCGGTGCCGTGGTAGGTGAGCATGACGCCGCGGTGCTCGCGGTCGAAGAGCTTGACGCCGAACTGCTGCTCCAGCGTGGCGATGCGGCTGGAGATGCCGGCCTGCGTGGTGTGCATCTTGTCGGCAGCCGCCTTGAAGCTGCCGAGCTTGGCAACCCAGACGAAGGCCTCGAGAAAACGCACGTTCATGGGCGGAGTCTAGGCGACCCGCCGCAGTGCGGACGATGGGGGGTTCTACTCGCCGCGCGACACCGGACGGGCTTCCACGTCCGTCACACGGCCCGGATCGCGCAGGCGAACGGGGCTGTCGGCGGCTTCGCCGTGCGCTCGCGCCGCAGCCACGTCGGCCGCGGTGGGCTCGGCCGGGCGCGCTGCAGCCCGAAAGCGATCGAAGCCGTGGCGTGGATCGAAGCGCATCACCCACGGCTGGACCGGCTGCCCCGTGAGACGTGCCCAGCCATAGCGCAGGCCCCAGACCGCCGCCAACAGCAGCACGGCAACTGCGAGGCTGGCCGCGAACAAGAGGCCCAAGAAGAAAAGAACGAGGCGCAAAAGAAAGTTGAGCATCGAAGTTAGGCCACGGCCTCCAGGCTTTGTTCCCCGGCCTTGCGGAAGCTGAACTGCCCCGGCGCCTGGATCGGGTCGGTGGTGACGACGATCGTATCCTTCGGCCCGAAGCTGCCGTCGAGCAGCAGCTTCGAGAGCGGGTTCTCGATGCGCTGCTGGATGGCGCGCTTGAGCGGCCGGGCGCCGAACACCGGGTCGAAGCCGACCTTGGCGATCTCCGCCAGCGCCGCCGGCGACACCTCGAGCCCGAGGTCCATCTTGACCAGGCGCTCCTGCAGCACCTTGAGCTGGATGGCCGCGATCGCCTCGATATTCTTGGCGTCGAGCGCATGGAACACCACGGTCTCGTCGATGCGGTTCAGGAACTCGGGGCGGAAGTAGTTCTTCAGCTCGTCCCAGACCGCGTCCTTGATCTCTTCGTTCGGCCGGCCCACCATCGCCTGGATGATCGGCGAGCCGATGTTGCTGGTCATCACGATCACCGTGTTCTTGAAGTTCACGGTGCGGCCCTGGCCGTCGGTCAGGCGACCGTCGTCAAGCACCTGCAGCAGGATGTTGAAGACGTCAGGATGCGCCTTCTCGACCTCGTCGAGCAGGAGCACGCTGTAAGGCTTGCGGCGCACCGCTTCGGTCAGGTGGCCGCCCTCCTCGTAGCCCACGTAGCCGGGCGGCGCGCCGATCAGGCGCGCGACCGAATGCTTCTCCATGAACTCGCTCATGTCGACGCGGATCAGGTGGTCTTCGCTGTCGAACAGGAAGCCCGCGAGCGCCTTGCACAGCTCGGTCTTGCCCACGCCCGTCGGGCCGAGGAACAGGAAGGAGCCGGTCGGGCGGTTCGGGTCCGCGAGGCCCGAGCGCGAGCGGCGAATCGCGTTGGCGACCGCGCCGATGGCCTCGTCCTGGCCGACCACGCGCTCGTGCAGCTTCTCTTCCATCATGAGCAGCTTGTCGCGCTCGCCTTGCATGAGCTTGGCCACCGGAATGCCGGTGGCGCGCGCCACGACTTCGGCGATCTCCTCGGCGCCGACCTGCGTGCGCAGCAGCGTGGGCGCGCTGGACTTGCCCTTGTTGGCCTCGGTGTCCTGCGCTTCCTTCAGGCGTTTCTCCAGGCCCGGCAGCTTGCCGTACTGCAGCTCGGCGACCTTGTTGAAGTCGCCCTTGCTGGTGAACTCGGCGATCTGGAACTTGATCTTGTCGATCTCTTCGCGGATCTGCGCGCTGCCCTGGGCCTGCGCCTTCTCGGCCTGCCAGATCTCGTCGAGATCCGCGATTTCCTTCTGCAGGCGCTCGATCTCGCCCTCGATCAGCGCCAGGCGCTTCTGCGAGGCCTCGTCCTTCTCGCGGCGCACGGCTTCGCGCTCGATCTGCAGCTGGATCAGGCGGCGATCGAGCCGGTCCATCACCTCGGGCTTGGAGTCCATCTCGATCTTGATCTTGGCCGCGGCCTCGTCGATCAGGTCGATGGCCTTGTCGGGCAGGAAGCGATCGGTGACATAGCGGTCGGACAGCTCCGCCGCGGCGACGATCGCCGGGTCGGTGATATCGACGCCGTGGTGCACCTCGTACTTTTCCTTCAGGCCGCGCAGGATCGCAACCGTCGCCTCCACGCTGGGCTCGCCCACCAGGATCTTCTGGAAGCGGCGCTCCAGCGCGGCATCCTTCTCGATGTACTTGCGGTATTCGTCGAGCGTGGTGGCGCCCACGCAATGCAGCTCGCCGCGCGCGAGCGCGGGCTTGAGCATGTTGCCGGCGTCCATCGCGCCCTCGGCCTTGCCGGCGCCGACCATGGTGTGCAACTCGTCGATGAAGACGATGGTCTGGCCCTCGTCCTTCGCGAGCTCGTTGAGCACGGTCTTCAGGCGCTCCTCGAATTCGCCGCGGTACTTGGCACCGGCGAGCAGCGCCGCCATGTCGAGCGAGAGCACGCGCTTGCCCTTGAGCGACTCGGGCACCTCGCCGGCGACGATGCGCTGCGCCAGGCCTTCGACGATGGCGGTCTTGCCGACACCGGGCTCGCCGATCAGCACGGGGTTGTTCTTGGTGCGGCGTTGCAGCACCTGGATGGCGCGGCGGATTTCCTCGTCGCGGCCGATCACCGGATCGAGCTTGCCGAGGCGAGCGCGCTCGGTGAGGTCCAGGCAGTATTTCTTGAGCGCTTCGCGCTGGCCCTCGGCATCGGCGCTATTCACGCCCTGCCCGCCCCGAACAGCATCGATAGCGGCTTCGACCGATTTGCGCGTCACGCCGTGGCTGCGCGCCAGGTTGCCGATCTCGGCCTTGCTGTCGGCCAGCGCGAGCAGGAAGAGCTCCCCGGCGATGAACTGGTCGTTGCGCTTGATGGCTTCCTTCTCGGTCGCCTGCAGCAGCTTGCCCAGCTCGGGGCCGACCTGAACCTGGTCATGGCCCTGCACCTGCGGCAGCTTCTTGATCGCCGCTTCGGCGGCCTGCAAGAGGCCCGGCACGTTGGCGCCGGCGCGCTCGAGCAAGGCCCGCGGGCCGTCGTCCTGGCGCAGCATGGCCACCAGCAGGTGGAGCGGTTCGATATAGGGGTTGTCGTTGCCGAGAGCGAGCGATTGCGCGTCGGCGAGGGCTTCCTGGAATTTGGTTGTGAGTTTGTCTTGGCGCATGAATGACTCCGATTCCCCGGCATGTAGGGGTGGGCGGCACCGAATTCAAGCGGAAAGCAACGACCCTACACCTAAACAGGCAGCGAGGAAAAGAAGTCCATGATCTCGCGCCCCAGCGCCTCTTCGCCGCTGTTGAAGTGGGCCATGACGGACATGTGGTTATGGCCTCGCATCTGCAGAAAACGCGGTGCGCGCCGGCGCGCGTCGGCCAGGCGGTGGGCGAATTCGAGCCCGTAGACATCGAGCAGGGGGTTCTCGAACTCGGCGATCACGATGAAGGCGGGGATGTCGCTCAAGCCCGCAAGGCGCATCGGCGAGCGCGCTGCATAGAGCGAAACGTCGTCGCCGAAGTAGGCACGGACGCCCGGCGCATTGGGGTTCTCGGGCGATTGGTCGGCCTGGAGGCGCGCCGAGACGAGCACTACGGCCCGCGCATGGCATCCGCCCGGCTGCAGATCCGGATCGAATGCGTAGTTCGCCACATGCGTCCCGCCCGCGGAATGGCCGATCAGCATCATGCGGGACGGATCGCCTCCGTAATCCGCCACCTGCGCATGCAGCCAGGCCATGGCCTGGGCCACGTCGCGCGCACCGCCGGGGTAAGGCGCCTCGGGCGCCAGCCGGTACTCGATATTGACGCCGACGAAGCCCTGCCGCGCGAACCAGTGAAGCACGTTGTCGTAGAGCTCTGCGCTCGTGCACTTGTCGCCGCGCACGAAGGCGCCGCCATGGACGAAGGCCACCACGGGCGCATGCCTCGCGCCGCTCGGGCGAAAAATGTCGAGCACCTGGCGTGCGTGCGTGCCGTAGGCCAGGTTCCGCGCCACCGCCACGCCATTTTTGGGAGCGCTCGCGAGCAGCGGTGCGTAGGCGTCCTTAACGCGTTGGCTGTGCCCTGGGAGATCGAGCGCCCAGCGCGGGCCGATCTCGGCCATCAGCGCGCGCAGGGTTTCGGGACCCTCGATCATTCCGTCATTGCGCGAGCCCCGCGTTCTTGACGACCACCGACCACTTGCCGACTTCGCTGCGCGCAAAAGCGGCGAAGGCGTCGGGCACGGCCTCTTCGGGCTGTGCGCCGAGCTCGTGCAGGCGCTTCTGCATGTCCGGCATCCTGAGCACGGCCGTGATCTCGGCGTTGAGCCGATCGAGCACCGGCTTCGGCAGTCCGGCTGGCGCGAAAACGCCGAACCAGGCTGTGACCTCGTAGCCCGCGAGCCCGCTCTCGATCACGGTCGGCACCTCGGGCAACAAGGCGCTGCGCGTCCTGCCGGTCACTGCCAGCGCCTTGAGCTTGCCGGACTGCACATAGGGCAAGGCCGTGGCCTGCAGATCGAACATCAGCGGCACATGGCCCGCCACCACGTCGTTGAGCGCGGGAGCGCTGCCCTTGTAGGGCACGTGCAGCAGCTTGATGCCGGCGGCCGAGGCCAGCAGCTCGCCGGCCAGGTGGTTGGAGGTTCCGAGCCCGGCCGATGCGTAGCTCAGCTCGCCGGGCCTGGTCTTGGCCTGCGCGACCACATCGGCCACGTTCCTGGCGGCGAAGGACGGATGTGCCACAAGCACGAAGGGAATGGAGGCCAGCGGCGCAACCGGCGTGAAGTCTTTCACCGGCTCGTAGCCGACCTTGTTCATGGCCGGATTGATGGCCTGCGAGCTGACGGTGCCCATCAGCAGCGTGTAGCCGTCGGCTGCGGCAGCCGCGACGAACCTGGCGCCGATGGCGGTGGCCGCACCGGCGCGGTTGTCGACGACCACCGGCTGCCCGAGCCGCTCGGCCAGCTTCTGGCCCACGGTGCGCGCAAGGATGTCGGCCGAGCCGCCGGCCGGGTACGGCACCACCATCGTGACCGGACGCTGCGGATACGCGCCCTGCGCATGAACCGGCGGCGCGAGCGCGACCGCGCCGACGGCCGCCATCAGGCAGCAGCCCAGAGTTTCCATCAGTCGGTTCATGGCTTCGTCCTCAATGCGCCGAAACCGCGGCGCGATCCACTTCGGGCACTTCCGGTATCTCGACGCCGTAGGGCGCGACGTCGGCGCGGATCCGGTCCAGCGCACGCCGGATGATCGCGATCTCCTGGTCGGGATGGGTCGCGCCCAACCCGTGCTCGGCCGCCAGCGCCCGGTTGCGCCCTGCCCGCGCCCGCTCGTCGTCAGGCAGGTTGACCACCGCATAGACGCCGTTGAGCAGGCTGCCGCGCAGTTTCTTGGCCACCTTTTCGCCGAGCAGGCGGCGGTCGTCCGCGGACAGCTCGGCAAAGAACCTGCGCATGATGATGCGGCCGAACTGGATGTGCCGCGCCTCGTCGCGCAGGATCAGCTGGCAGGCGGTGCGGATCGACTTGAAGCGCGCGTTCTCGTAGCGCGCCTGCAGCAGCTCGCCCGAGAGCTGCTCGAACAGCGTGTTGACCGCGAGCCCCGCGAAGAAGGACATCGCCTTTTCGTCGCGCTCGTCGTGGAAGCGCGGGATCACCGCCTTGAAGTAGTCGGCGCGCGGCTCGTCCTGGTAGCCAGCCAGCCCGCGCGCGACGAGGAATGAGGCCTCGTGATGGCGCAGCTCCTCCGCGATGAAGTTGACGATGTGCTGCTTGATCTCGAAAGGCTGGTGCGCGAACACGGCTTCGCGCAGCCGTTCGGTGCCGTAGGGAATGGCACCGTGCTCCATCCAGGCGCGCAGGCTCCACCATTCCGCACCGGCTTCTCGCACCTCGGCGGGAAGCTCCGCGTCGCGGAGGTCCGAGAAATCGATCGCGGCCGGATTCCATGCCAGTTCGCGCGATTGTTCGCACAGGCGCCAGACCTCCGGATATTCGATCTCGGACTTGATGGGATACGGGTTCGGAACCGGGGTGAGTTCTTCGAGAAGCGAAGGCTGCATCGTGTGGTCTTTCTCAGTTTCAGCCGCATGCTGCGGCAGCGCGGGTGCTTCGTCCAATACCGTTTGAAGGGGCTGGTGATAGGCTGGAGCGATCACCAATCCTGGAAGCAGCGATGGACCTTCGTCAGCTCCGGCAATTCGTCGCGGTCGCGGAAGAGCGCAGCTTCCGGCGCGCCGCGGAGCGCCTTCACGTGTCGCAGCCGCCTCTGAGCGTGGCCGTGCAGCGGCTCGAAGCCGAGGTAGGCGCAACCCTGCTGGACCGCACCCGCCACCATGTGCGCCTGACCGTGGCCGGCGAGGCCTTCCTGCGCGAAGCGCGGCGCACGCTGGCGCATGCGCAGCTGTCGATCGAGATCGCGCAGCGCGCAGCGGCCGGCAAGCTCGGCACGCTGCGACTGTCCTTCGTGCCCAGCGCCGCGCTGGGCGTGGTGCCGCGGCTCCTGCGCGCCTTTCGCGAGGACTACCCCGACGTCAAGCTGGTGCTGACCGGCGACACCACCTCGCAGCAGGTGGCGGCGCTCCTGAGCGGCGCCATCGACGTCGGCATCGTCGTGCCACCGCTGCACGACGCGGGCGACTTCCGGATCCAGCCCTTCTGCGACCAGGAGCTCACGCTGGCGGTGCCCGACACGCATCCGCTCGCGCAGCAGAAGCGCGTGCAGCTGCGCGACTTGGCCTCGGAGCCTTTCGTCGGTTTTCCCTTCAAGGAAGGGCCCGGCTTCGAGAGCGTGGTGATGGCGGCCTGCCAGGACAGCGGCTTCATACCGAACTTCGTCCAGGTCGCCTCGCAGATGCAGACCATCCTCGCGCTGGTGGGCGGCGGCCTGGGCATCGCGCTGGTGCCGCAGGCCATGCAGGCGGTGCAGACCGAGCACGTGGTCTACCTGCAGGTGCGGCGGCGCAACGCACCGGTCAAGTACGCGCTGGGGCTGGCCTTCCGGCCGTCCAACGGCAACCCGGCGCTGGATGCCTTCATCGCGATGGCGCATCGGCTGCGCCGGCGATGAAAGCGAACCGCGCTCGTTCAGAATAGCTTCCCTCGAACCCGGGCACGCGTGTTGCTCGCTCGTTCGTTCTTTATTCAATCGTCTGGAGTTGCTCATGTTCTGTTCAAGGTGGATTGCCGCTTCCGCGCCGCGCCGTGTCTTCGCGCTCGGGCTCCTGGCCGCGATTGCGGGCTTCTCTGGCTTCGCGCAGGCGCAGCAGGGCACGCCGATCAAGCTGCTGGTCGGCTTTCCTGCCGGCGCCGGCAGCGACGCGATCGCCCGCACGCTGGCCGAGAAGCTCAAGGACCAGCTGGGAGCGCCGGTGGTGGTCGAGAACCGCGCCGGTGCCGGTGGCCAGATCGCCGCGCAGGCCCTCAAGGCCGCCGCACCGGACGGTCACACGCTGTTCCTCTCGCACGACCACAGCATTTCGATCCTGCCGCAGGTGGTGAAGAACGCGGGCTTCAATCCGGCCACCGATTTCGTGCCGGTCGCCGGCTTCGCGACCTTCGCCAACGTGCTCGCGGTATCGGGCGGTACCCCGGCGAAGAACCTGGACGAGTACCTCAAATGGGTGCGCACCCAGCGCGGCGGCAAGGACACCATCGGCGTGCCGGCGCCGGCCTCGATCCCCGAGTTCCTGGTGAAGATGATCGGCACCAAGTACAAGATCGACGTGCAGTCGGCGCCCTACCGCGGCAGCGCGCCGATGACGGCCGACATGCTGGGCAACCAGATCAGCGCCGGCATCGCCTCGGTGCCCGACTTCATCGAGAACCATCGGGCGGGCAAGGTGCGCATCGTCGCCACCATCGGCAGCAAGCGCCAGGCGCTGCTGCCGCAGGTGCCGACCTTTACCGAGCTCGGCTTCGCGAACCTGGAAGACCTGCCCTACTACGGCGTGTTCGCGCCCGTCGGCACGCCGCAGCCGGTCATCGATCGCTTCGGCGATGCCCTGGCCAAGGTGCTGGCCATGCCAGACGTGAAGCAGAAGCTCACCACGATGGGCCTGACGGTCGCCTACGAGCCGCAAGGCCAGTTCGCGGGGCGCGTGCGGAGCTATACGCAGACCTGGGAAGGCATCATCAAGGCCAGCGGCTTCACCCCTCAATAAGCCCTTGGCTCAGGCGTTGCTGCTCGTGATGCCCCAGCGCGCCAGGGCGGCATCGTCGTCCACGCGCGCATCGACCCAGCGCGCGCCGTCGGGCGTCTGCTCCTTCTTCCAGAACGGCGCCTGCGTCTTGAGGTAGTCCATCAGGAACTCGCAGGCCTGGAAGCTCTGGCCGCGGTGGGCCGAGATCACCGCCACCATCATGATCTGGTCGAGCGGCTGCAAGAGGCCGACGCGATGGATCACGCGCGCGCCGAGGATGTCGAAGCGGCGATGCGCCTCGTCGATCATGGCTTCGATGGATTTCTCGGTCATGCCGGGGTAGTGCTCGAGCTCCATCGAAGCGACCGCATCCCCATCGTTGCGGTCACGCACGGTGCCGATGAAGCTGCAGACCGCTCCGACCCGCTTGTCGTCGCCGCGCAACGCGGCGATCTCGTGCGCGAGGTCGAAATCGCCTGTTTGAATGAAAACGCGTGGGCTGCCCATGGCCGGATTGTGGCACCGCGCTAGACTGCGGCGATGCCTTCCCGCGCCCCGCACCGCCACCCCGCTTCGCCCGAAGCGATGGCCTGCGTGCGCGTGGGCGGCAAAGCCAAAAAACCAGAGCTCGTCTGACCGGAGCTTCGGTTCCGTCGTCGGATGAGCGACGGAACTGCAAGGCTCCAGCTGAAGCTGTTTTCTCATGTGCGCGCATCCGATGGTGGTTCTTCCATCGGTCGATTCCTGAAGGACATCCGCGTGCACCCCTCTTCTTCCACCCCTGATTTCTCGGGCCTCTGGATCCCGCTCGTGACACCGTTTCGCAAGGGCGGCACCGTCGACCACGCGGCGCTCGCCGCGCTGGCCGAGCGGCTCGCGTCCACCGGCATTGCCGGCTTCGTGGTCTGCGGCTCGACCGGCGAGGCAGCGGCGCTCGACGGCGACGAACAGCTGGCCGTGCTCGCCACGGTCGCGAAGGCCGCGCCCGCGCTGCCGCGCATCATGGGCATCTCGGGCTACCACCTCGGCAAGACGCTGGACTGGGTGCACCGGCTGAACGACTGCGGGCTGGCCGGGCTGCTGGTGCCGGCGCCGAGCTACATCCGGCCCTCGCAGGCAGGCCTCGTCGCGTGGTTCGGCGCGATCGCTGAAGCGAGCACCGTGCCGCTCCTGGTCTACGACATCCCCTACCGCACCGGCGCGACGATCGCGCGCGAGACGCTGCTCTCGCTCGCGGCCCATCCGCGCATCCGCGGGGTCAAGGATTGCGGCGGCGACATGACCAAGACCCGGGCGCTGATCGCCGACGGCCGCCTCCAGGTGCTGGCCGGCGAAGACGCACAGCTCTTCGGCACGCTGGCCGAGGGCGGCGTGGGCGCCATCGCGGCCAGCGCGCATCTGCAGACCGCGCGTTTCGTGCAGGTCGTTCAGCTGTTGCGCGAAGGCCGGCTGGCCGAAGCGCGCGCGCAATGGCAGCCTTTGCTGCCCTTGATCGAAGCGCTCTTCGCCGAACCGAACCCCGGACCGTTGAAGGCCGTGCTCGCCAACGAAGGATGGATGCAGGACGAGTTGCGCGCGCCGATGACGCGGGCCGGCAGCGCGCTGCGCGAGCACCTCTTTCGGATGCAGGCCGCGCTCAGCCGCCTGTGACCGGCGGGAAGAAGGCCACTTCCTGGCCTTCGCGCAGCGCAGCGCTCTCGGCGCTCATGACCTGATCGAGCGCCATGCGCACGGCCTTGCCGCGAGCCAGCGCGCTTGCATGGGGCTCGCCGCGCGCGATCAACTCGTCGCGCAGCGCGGCCAGATCGGACGCGCCGGTCTCGACGGTCTCGCTGCCGGTTCCCAGTGCCTCGCGCACCGAGGCGAAATAACGCACCGTGACTTTCATGTTCAGGCCAGGAGCGATGCGAAGGGAATGAACTGCACGGTGTCGCCGGCCTTGAAGGGCCGGCCCGCCGGCGTGTCGATCACGCCGTCGCCCCAGACCATCGAGGTCAGCACGCCGGAGCTCTGGTTGCCGAACAGGTCGAGCCCGCCCGCGGCGTTGCGCCGCGCGCGCAGGAACTCGCGGCGCCGGTCGGCGCGCGGCCAGTCGAAATCGGCACGCATCGCGATCGGCGCCGGCGCCACGCGCGTCGCGCCCTGCAGAGTGAGCAGGAACGGGCGCACGAGCAGCAGGAATGTCAGGAAGCTCGAAACCGGGTTGCCGGGCAGCCCGGTGAGGTGCGCGTCGCCGATGCGGCCGTAGGCGAAGGGCTTGCCCGGCTTCATCGAGAGCGACCACAGGTCGAGCTGGCCCAGCGCCTGCACGGCGGCCTTGATGTGGTCTTCCTCGCCGACCGACACGCCGCCGGTGGTGATGATCACGTCGCTGCGAAGCGACGCGGCGCGCAGGGCCTCGATGGTCGCGTCGCGCCGGTCAGGCACGATGCCCAGATCGTTCACCTCGCAGCCCAGCCGCTGGAGCAGCGCCCGCATGAAGAAGCGGTTGGAGTTGTAGATCGAGCCCGGCTTCATCGCCTCGGGCGCCACCTCGCCGGGCATCACGAGTTCGTCGCCGGTCGACAGCAGCGTGACGCGCGGGCGTTTCGCCACCTGCAACCGGTCGAGGCCGACGCTGGCGGCCAGCCCCAGGCCCGCGGGCGTGAGGCGTTCGCCCCTGGACAGCACCACGTCGCCGGCCGCCACGTCTTCGCCGGCGCGGCGAATCCACCGGCCCGCGGTGGGCACGGTCTCGATGCGCACGCTTCCGAGGCCACCCTCCTCGGGCAGCGCGCTCGTGTCTTCCTGCATCACGACCGCGTCGGCGCCTTCGGGAATCTGCGCGCCGGTGAAGATACGCGCTGCCGTGCCGGCCGCAAGCGGCGTGCCCACGCTGCCGGCCGGAATGCGCTGCGCCACCCGCAACACCGCGCCGGGTGCCGCGCAATCGGCTACGCGCAGCGCGTAGCCGTCCATCGAGCTGTTGTCACGCGGCGGCACGGTGAGTGCCGACACCACGTCCTGTGCGAGCACGCGGCCGTCGGCCTCGAAGGTGGAGACGCTTTCGATGCCGACTTGCGGCGTGGCGGCCGCGAGCAGGCGCGCGAGCGCTTCGTCGAGCGGCATCAAGGGAGGACGTGCGGATGGATCAGCCATGGCGTTCCACCTTGTACTCGAAACGCCCCGCGTTCTGCAGCAGCCAGTCGCCGATGCCATCGACGTCATTCAGGTCGAAGATCGGCAGCTCGGTGGCGGTAGGCAGGCGTTCCGGCGTGTCGGTCGCGATCGCGACGATGTGCGCGTCTTCCACGTAGCGCGCGGGGCGAGCGGCCTCGCCCTCCCCGGGCTCGCGCCAGATCTCGATCTTGAGCAGGTCGCTGTGCTTGAAGCCTTCGACCAGCACCCAGTCGACACGGTCATCGAGCTCGGCCACCAGGTCGTGCACGCCGAGCTGCGTCGGTCGCTCGAACTCGCGGATCAGCGCGAGCCGCTTGTCCGACCCGACCACCACCTCGAAGGCACCGGCTTCGCGATGCCGGAAGGTGTCCTTGCCCGGATGGTCGATGTCGAACTTGTGATGGGCATGCTTGACCACCGAAACGCGCTGGCCGTGCAGCTTGAGCACGGGGATCAGGCGTTCGACCAGCGTGGTCTTGCCCGCGCCCGAAAAGCCGGCGAAGCCGATGACTTTCATGCGCCGCCTTCGCGATCAATCACAGTGCTGGGCAATGTAGGCTTTCACCGCCTCAGCCTCGGCCGGCAGCTTGACGACGCGCTTGGGCAGCGCCTCGATGCCTTCGAAGCGCGCGGGGCGCTCGGGCTCATGGCCCAGTGCCTCGACGATGGTTTCGGCGAACTTGATGGGCAGCGCGGTCTCGAGCACGATCATCGGAATGCCCGGTGCGAGATGCTCGCGGGCGGCCTTGAGGCCATCGGCCGTGTGTGTGTCGATCAGCGTGGCGAAGCGCTTGTCCGTGTCGCGGATGGTCGCGAGCCGATCCGCATGCGTGCTGCGGCTGCTCGCGAAACCGAAGCGTTCGGAAGCCTGCGCGAAGGCCGGGTCGGCGCTCAGGTCGAAGCGGCCGTTGCGGCCGAGCTCGCCTTCGAACAGGCCGCGCGCCTTCGCTGCATCGCGGCCCACGAGATCGAACACGAAGCGCTCGAAGTTGCTGGCCTTGGAGATGTCCATCGAGGGGCTCGAGGTCTCGTGCGTGTCGGCGGCCGAGCGCACGCGGTAGACGCCGGTGCGGAAGAACTCGTCGAGCACGTCGTTCTCGTTGGTCGCGACCACCAGCGTGCGGATCGGCAGGCCCATCGAACGCGCCACGTGGCCGGCGCAGACGTTGCCGAAGTTGCCGGAAGGCACGGTAAAGCTCACCTGCTTTTCGTTGTCCGCCGTCGCTTGAAAGTAACCAGCGAAGTAATAGACCACCTGCGCCAGGAGGCGCGCCCAGTTGATCGAATTGACGGTGCCGATCCTGTACTTGCGCTTGAAATTCAGGTCGTTCGAGACCGCCTTGACGATGTCCTGGCAATCGTCGAACACGCCGGCGATCGCGATGTTGTGGATGTTGGCGTCCTGCAGGCTGAACATCTGCGCCTGCTGGAACGGGCTCATGCGGCCGTCGGGCGAGGTCATGAAGACGCGCACGCCCTTCTTGCCGCGCATCGCGTATTCGGCGGCGCTGCCGGTGTCGCCGCTGGTCGCGCCGAGGATGTTGAGCTCCTCGCCGCGGCGCGCGAGTTCGTACTCGAACAGGTTGCCGAGCAGCTGCATCGCCATGTCCTTGAAGGCGAGCGTGGGGCCGTTGGACAGGGCCTCGAGATAGACGCCATCTTCGAGCTCGCGCAGCGGCACGATCTCGGGCGTGCCGAACACCTCGGCGGTGTAGGTCTTGGCGCAGATCGCCTTCAGGTCGGCCGGCGGAATGTCGTCGATGTAGAGCGAGAGCACTTCGAAGGCCAGATCGGCGTACGGCAGGCCGCGCCACTTCGCGAGCGTGGCCGCGTCGACCTGCGGGTAGCGCTCGGGCAGGTACAAGCCGCCGTCGGGCGCCAGGCCTTCCAGCAGGATCTCGCAGAAGCGGCGGCGGTCCGGATGGCCGCGCGTGGACAGGTAGCGCATCAGGACAGCTCTTCCTTGCGGATGCGCACGATCGGCGCCAGCACCGTGGGCAGCGCCTGCAGCTGGGCGAGCGCGTCGTCCAGCGTGCCTTCGCGCGTGTCGTGCGTGAGGATGATCAGGTCGGTCTGCGTCGAACCCTCGCCGCCCACCTCGTCGGCTTCGCGCTGCAGCACCGCATCGATGCTGATGCCGGCCGTGGCGAGCAGCCCCGTGACCTGGGCCAGCACGCCGGCCTCGTCGGCGACGCGCAGGCGCAGGTAGTAGCTGGTCACGACCTCGGCCATCGGCAGCACCTTGAGGTCGCTCATGGCGTCGGGATGGAAGGCCAGGTGCGGCACGCGGTGCGCCGCGTCGGCCGTGTGCAGACGGGTGATGTCGACCAGGTCGGCGATCACCGCGCTGGCGGTGGGCTCGCTGCCGGCGCCTTTGCCGTAGTAGAGCGTGGTGCCGACGGCATCGCCGTTGACCACTACGGCGTTCATCGCGCCTTCGACGTTCGCGAGCAGGCGTTTCGAGGGCACGAGACTCGGGTGCACTCGCAGTTCGATGCCCTGCGCCTTCCGCTTGGTGATGCCGAGCAGCTTGATGCGGTAGCCGAGCTGCTCGGCGTACTTGATGTCCTGCGCCGCGAGCTTGGTGATGCCCTCGATATGCGCCCTGTCGAACTGGACCGGGATGCCGAAGGCGATGGCGCTCATCAGCGTGACCTTGTGCGCGGCGTCGATGCCTTCGATGTCGAAGGTCGGGTCGGCTTCGGCGTAACCGAGGCGTTGCGCCTCCTTCAGCACGGTGCCGAAATCGAGGCCCTTGTCGCGCATCTCCGAGAGGATGAAGTTGGTGGTGCCGTTGATGATGCCGGCGATCCACTGGATGCTGTTGGCCGTGAGCCCTTCGCGCAGCGCCTTGATGATCGGGATGCCGCCGGCCACGGCGGCCTCGAAGGCCACCATCACGCCCTTGGCATGGGCGGCCGCGAAGATTTCGGTGCCGTGCACCGCGAGCAGCGCCTTGTTGGCGGTAACCACGTGCTTGCCCGCGGCGATCGCCTCGAGCACCAGTTCCTTCGCGATGCCGTAGCCGCCGATCAGCTCGATCACGATGTCGATGTCGGGGTTGGCGATCACGGCGCGCGCGTCGTTCACGACCTGCACGCCCTCGCCGACGGCAGCCTTGGCGCGCGCCAGGTCGAGGTCGGCGACCATCGTGATCTCGATGCCGCGCCCGGCACGGCGCTTGATTTCTTCCTGGTTGCGCCGCAGCACCTGAAAGGTGCCGCTACCGACCGTGCCGATGCCGAGCAGGCCTACTTGGATGGGTTTCATTCGTTTCGTCTCTTGAGCGATGAGGGCCTCAGGCGGCGGCCCGGTTTCTGTAGCGTTCGAGGAAGTCGGCGATGCGCTGCACCGCTTCGCGCAGGTCTTCCTCATGCGGGAGGAACACGATGCGGAAATGGTCCGGCGTCGCCCAGTTGAAGCCGGTGCCCTGCACCAGCATCACCTTGGTTTCCTTCAGCAGCTCGAGAAAGAACTGCCGGTCGTCGTCGATCGGGTAGACCTTGGGGTCCAGCTTGGGGAACATGTAGAGCGCGGCATTCGGCTTGACGCAAGTCACCCCGGGGATGGCGGTGATGAGCTCGTAGGCCAGATCGCGCTGGTGGCGCAGGCGGCCGCCGGGCCCCACGAGGTCGTTGATGCTCTGGTAGCCGCCGAGCGCCGTCTGGATCGCCCATTGACCCGGCACGTTGGGACACAGGCGCATGTTCGAAAGCATGTTGAGGCCTTCGATGTAGTCCTGCGCGATCTTCTTGTCGCCCGACACCACGAGCCAGCCGGCGCGGTAGCCGCAGGAGCGGTAGCTCTTCGACAGCGAGTTGAAGGTCAGGGTCAGCACGTCCTTCGACAGGCTGGCGATGGCGGTGTGCTTGACGCCGTCGTACAGCACCTTGTCGTAGACCTCGTCGGCAAGGATCACGAGGCCGTGCTCGCGCGCGATCGCGACAATGCTCTGGAGCAGCTCGTCCGAATACAGCGCCCCCGTCGGATTGTTGGGGTTGATGACCACGATGCCCTTGGTCCGGGGCGTGATCTTGGCGCGGATGTCGTCGAGGCTCGGCATCCACCCGTTGTCCTCGTCGCAGAGATAGTGCACCGGCTTGCCGCCCGAAAGGCTCGCGACCGCAGTCCACAGCGGGTAGTCGGGGGCAGGCAGCAGCAGCTCGTCGCCGTCGTTGAGCAGCGCGTTGGCGGCCATCGCGATCAATTCGCTGGCGCCGTTGCCCAGGTAGATGTCGTCGAGCGTCACGCCCGCGATGCCCTGTTTCTGGGTCTCGTGCATCACCGCCTTGCGCGCCGCGAAGATGCCCTTGCTGTCCGAGTAGCCGGACGAGGCCGGCAGGTTGCGGATCATGTCCTGCTGCACCTCTTCGGGCGCATCGAAGCCGAACGGCGCGAGGTTGCCGATATTGAGCTTGATGATCTTCTGGCCCTCTTCCTCCATCTGCTTCGCGGCGTCCATGATCGGGCCGCGGATGTCGTAGAGCACGTTGGCCAGCTTGGCCGATTTCTTGATCGCTTTCAAAGTCCCTCCAAGGGCGTCTGCACGGGGGAAAACCTATAATTTGACCACAGTTCCCCCGGCCTCCCGATGAAGCTCCAGCCCGACAAATCCGACGTCCAGACCCTCACCGCACACGGTCCCGGCTGGGTGGCCGTCAACTACGAGAAGATCGAAAGCAGCGTGGTGATCGGCTCGCGCGGCGAGCGCTTCGCGTGGGACTGCACCCGCTTCGACCAGCTCGGCGCCGAGCATTTCGCGCAGTTGGCCTCGATGGGCGCCGAACTGATCATCTTCGGCAGCGGCGGGCGCATCCGTTTTCCGCAGGCAGCCTGGCTGCAGCCACTCATGGCGCAGCGCACGGGCGTGGAGACCATGGACACGGCCGCCGCCTGCCGCACCTACAACATCCTCGCGGGCGAAGGCCGTCATGTGGTTGCCGCCCTGCTGGTCGAGAGGCCGGATGACGGCAAATAGAGGGCGTTTCGGGGTAAAATAGCGGGTTGCAAAGCGGCAGCCCGCCCAGTAAAGCAACGACCAATCCTCCATTTCGAGCGCCTCCAGAGCCAGGAGCGGGCTCGAACATGGAATCAAACGGAGAAAACAAGTTTCATGGCGATCGTTGTCAACAAACCCATTCCCGAATTCGACGCCAACGCCACCGGCGGCATCAAGGTTTCGAACACCTCGCACCTCGGGCACGTGCTGGTGATGTACTTCTATCCCAAGGACAACACGCCCGGTTGCACCACCGAAGCGATGCAGTTCCGCGACCGCTACAAGGATTTCGTGAAAGCCGGCGCCACCGTTTTCGGCGTGTCGCGCGACAACATGAAGTCGCACGACGAATTCAAGGCCAAGCTCGAGCTCCCTTTCGAGCTGATCGCCGACACCGAAGAAAAGATGTGCCACATGTTCGGCGTGGTCAAGAACAAGATCATGTACGGCAAGAAGGTCAAGGGCATCGAGCGCAGCACCTTTCTGATCGGTGCCGACGGCGTGCTCAAGGCCGAATGGCGCGGCCTCAAGGTCCCAGGCCATGTCGATGACGTGCTCAAAGCAGTCAAGGCGCTCAAGAAGGCCGCCTGATCTCCTGCAAGCGTGTACTTTTGCGCGGTCGCGTTGGCGATGCGCAACGTTCACGGGAGGTGACACATTCGATGTGCATAATGGTTTCATGCCGTTGAGCTCCACGACCGCATCCCCCGAACAAAGCCGCCCTGGTCTTCAGGCGGCTTTTTCGCTTTCTGGCCTCTTTCTTTTTGCGAGCGAACTGCCCCATGCCCCTGCCTCCCGCACCCACGAAACGCGCCGCATTGCTTTCGCCGGACGCGCACGACGCGCCCGCCCGTTCTTCGCACGGAAGAAACGGCCGCCGCTCGTCCGATCGGCGAACTGAAGAGACCCGGTCCAGCGGGCCCCAGCCGCTCGAACTGCTCGACCGTCACGCCGCAGAAGGCGGCGGCAGCATCGAGGCGCCGCCCGTGCCCAAAGTCAGGGCGCTGGCGCCCTCTCCGGCGCCGACCGCGCCGTCGCGCAGCCAGATCGAGAGCCGCCCCGCTCCAGCCCCCGCTGCACCGCAGAACGCGGCGCGCGCCAAGCGCAGCAAACCCAACGGCCCGGCCAAGCTGTTCGTGCTGGACACCAACGTGCTGCTGCACGACCCGATGTGCCTGTTCCGCTTCGAGGAGCACGACATCTTCCTGCCGATGATCGTGCTGGAGGAACTCGACGGCCACAAGAAAGGCACGACCGAAGTCGCGCGCAACGGCCGCCAGACCAGCCGCACCCTCGATGCGCTCGCCGGCACGCAGGGCGCCGACATCGCCAAGGGCCTGAAGCTCGACTCCACCGGCCACCGGGAGTCCGGCGGCAAGCTGTTCTTCCAGACCGCTCCGCTCGACTATGCGCTGCCGACCAGCTTGCCCCAGGGCAAGGCCGACAACCAGATCCTTGGCGTCGTCCAGGCACTGCGCGACCTCTATGCCCAGGACGCGCCCGGCCGGCCGAAGCAGGAGGTCGTGCTGGTGTCGAAAGACATCAACATGCGCGTCAAGGCGCGTGCACTCGGCCTCGCGGCGGACGACTACCAGAACGACAAGACGCTCGAAGACGGCGACCTGCTCTACTCCGGCTCGCTGGCGCTGCCGGCCGATTTCTGGACGCGCCAGAGCAAGACCATCGAAAGCTGGCAGAGCGGCAGCAGCACCTTCTACCGCATCAGCGGCCCGATCGTCCCGAACCTCTACATCAACCAGTTCGTCTACTTCGAGGCGCCCGGCGAGCCGAGCATGTATGCACGGGTCACCGAGATCCGGGACAAGACGGCGGTGCTCAAGACGCTCAAGGATTACGGGTCGATCAAGAATGCCGTCTGGGGCGTGAACACGCGCAACCGCGAGCAGAACTTCGCGATGAACCTGCTGATGGACCCCGAGGTCGACTTCGTCACGCTGACCGGCACCGCCGGCACCGGCAAGACGCTGATGGCGCTGGCATCGGGCCTCACCCAGGTGCTCGACGATCGGCGCTACACCGAGATCATCATGACCCGCGCGACCGTGAGCGTCGGCGAAGACATCGGCTTCCTGCCCGGCACCGAAGAGGAAAAGATGGGGCCCTGGATGGGCGCGCTCGACGACAACCTCGAGTTCCTGGCCAAGGGCGACAGCGGCGGCGCCGGCGAATGGGGCCGCGCGGCCACCAACGAGCTGATTCGCAGCCGCATCAAGATCAAGAGCATGAACTTCATGCGCGGGCGCACCTTCCTGAACAAGTACGTGATCATCGACGAGGCGCAGAACCTGACGCCCAAGCAGATGAAGACGCTGGTCACGCGCGCGGGCCCGGGCACCAAGATCATCTGCATGGGCAACCTGGCGCAGATCGACACACCCTATCTCACAGAAGGCTCCTCCGGCCTGACCTTCGCGGTCGACAAGTTCAAGGGCTGGCCGCACAGCGGGCACATCACGCTGGCGCGCGGCGAACGCTCGCGCCTGGCGGATTTCGCGAGCGACGTGCTGTAGCCGGCCTGCGTTCCTGCGCTTTGCGCGAAGGCTGCTGACAGGACGTTGTCAGTAGCCTCCGCGCAGCATTGGCGGCATGAACCGCAGGAATTGGATCGCCGTCGCCAGCGCAGAACATGCACGCCGTGGGCGCGACCACGCCGGCCTGGGCTTCATGCAGGTCGGCCATGGCAAACTCGCGCCCCTCCGGCGCCTCGCGCCGGGTGATCGTGTCGCCTATTACGCGCCCGCCACGGTGCTCCACGGCACCGACAAGCTGCAGAGCTTCGTCTCGATCGGCGTCGTGCAGAAGGGCGAGCCCTACGAAGCGGACATGGGCGGCGGCTTCGTGGCGTGGCGACGCGACGTGGGCTACGTGGCCGCGCAGGAGGCACCGATCCTGCCGCTCATCGACCACCTCGACTTCGTCGAGGACCCGAAGCGCTGGGGCTACAAGCTCCGCTTCGGGCTGCTCGAAGTCAGCGACCACGACATCCACCTGATCGCCGGCGCCATGAACGCCAGCATCAGGGCATTGGACCTTTGATTCAAGAGGAGAAGAAACCATGCAACCCCAGCTCCAACGCCATGACGCGTTCAGCATCGCCGGCCTGACCGTGCGAACCACAAACCGCGAGGAAAACGATCCGCAATCGGCCCGGATCGGGAAGCTCTGGACGCGCTTCTTCGACGAGCGAGCCTATGAAAGGCCGCACCGGATCAACGACATGCGGCTCTACGGCGTCTATTCGGCCTACGAATCCGATGCGCACGGCGCCTTCGACATCACGACCGGCGTGGCCGTCTCGGACGGCCCGGCGACCGTGCGGATCGAAGCCGGCGATTACCTCGTCTTCAGCGGACAAGGCGAAATGCCGCAAATGGTGCTCGCGGTCTGGCAGTCGATCTGGCAGTATTTCGAGCAGCACCCGGAAATCAAGCGCACCTATCGCAGCGACTTCGAGGCTTACAGCGGCCCCGACCAGGTCGCCATCCACATCGGCGTCACCCTGGACTGACAAAGATTTCGACAAGAAGCCCGTTCGACATTGACTTGCCTGCATGCGCCGCGCCGACCGCCTGTTCCAGATCGTCCAGCTCATCCGCGGGCGACGACTCACGACCGCCGCATTCCTGGGACAGCGCCTGGAAGTGTCGGAACGCACCGTCTACCGCGATGTGGCCGACCTGCAGCGCCAGGGCGTGCCGATCGAAGGGGAAGCCGGCGTCGGCTACCGCTTGGGCGCCGGCTTCGACCTGCCGCCGCTCATGTTCACGCAGGATGAGGCCGCGGCCCTCGTCGCCTCGGCGAGGCTGGCCCAGAGCTCGGTCGATCCCGCCCTGGCGCGCGACATCCAGACCGCGCTCGGCAAGATCCTCTCGGTGCTGCCGCCGGCAGCGCGCGCCTCGGCAGAAAGCCTGGCGCTCTTCGCGCCGGCGTTCTCCATCGACGATGGCACGCGCGCCCGTTTGCAGACGCTGCGCGAAGCGGTGCAGTCGCGCAACAAGCTGAGCATGGACTACCGCGACGTCAGCGGCGCGCCGAGCCAGCGCATCGTGCGGCCGCTCGGCTGTTTCTATTGGGGCCGGGTCTGGACCTTCTCGGCCTGGTGCGAGCTGCGGCAGGACTTTCGAGCCTTCCGGATCGATCGCATCGACCAGGTCGAAGTTCTGCCCGAGCGCTTTCGCGACGAACCCGGCAAGACGCTGGCCGAGATGCTGCGCCGCCTGCAGGAGGACCCGGCGCAACCTCAATCGTCCGGGCTGCGGTAGCGTCCGTCCGCGCCGCCGGCCAGGGTCAGAAGTCGGCGCCTCCGCCGCCAGCCAGGTTCTCGAACTTGGTGAGCGGCTTGAGGAATGCAAGCTTGACCGTGCCCGTCGGGCCGTTGCGATGCTTGCTGATGATCACCTCGGCCACGCCGGGCTCCTTGCTGTTCTTGTCGTAGTAGTCGTCGCGGTAGATGAACATGATGATGTCGGCGTCCTGCTCGATGGCACCGGACTCCCGGAGATCGCTCATCATCGGACGCTTGTCGGTCCGGCTTTCCACACCGCGGCTGAGCTGCGACAACGCGATCACCGGGCATTTGAGTTCCTTTGCCAGCATCTTCAGTCCGCGCGAGATCTCGCCCACGGCCGTGGCGCGGTTCTCGTCGCTCATGCTGCTCGACACGCTCATCAGCTGAAGGTAGTCGACCACGATCAGGCCGAGCTTCCCGTACTGGCGCGCGAGGCGGCGTGCGTTTGCACGAAGTTCGCTGGTCGTGAGGCCCGGTGTCTCGTCGATGTGCAGCGACACGTTGCGCAGCTTCTCGATGGCCTCGGTGAGGCGCGGCCATTCTTCGTCGGTGAGCTTGCCGGTCCGCAGGTGCCCCTGGTCGATGCGCCCGATCGAGCCGACGATACGCACCGCCAGCTGCGAAGCGCCCATTTCCATCGAGAACACCGCGACCGGCAACCCCTCGTTGAGCGCCACATGCTCGGCGATGTTGATCGCCAGCGAAGTCTTCCCCATGGACGGACGCGCGGCCAGCACGATCATGTCCCCCGGCTGCAGGCCCGAGGTCATCTTGTCGAAGTCGTAGAAACCCGTGCGCACACCGGTGATGTCGTTGGGGTTCTCCGCCATCTCGGTCACGCGGTCCAGCAGTTCGACCACCAGGGAATCCATGCCCTGGAAGCCCTGCTTCATGCGCGTGCCTTCCTCACCGATGTTGAAGATCTTCTGTTCGGCCTCGTCGAGGATCTTGTCGACCGACTTGCCTTGGGTATTGAAAGCGTTGGTCGCGATTTCGTCGCTGGCGCTCACCAGCTTGCGCAGGATCGAGCGCTCGCGCACGATCTCTGCGTAGCGGCGAATGTTGCTCGCGCTCGGCACGTACTGCGCCAGCGAATTCAGGTAGACCAGACCGCCGATTTCCTCGGCCTTGCCAAGGTTCTGCAGCTGCTCGTAGACGGTGATCACGTCAGCCGGCTTGCTGGCGTTGATCAGCGTTCCTATCGCCGCATAGATCAGCTTGTGCTCGTGGCGATAGAAGTCGCCGTCGACGAGCAGGTCGCCCATGCGGTCCCAGGCGCCGTTGTCGAGCAAGAGGCCGCCGAGCACGCTCGATTCGGCCTCGATCGAATGCGGGGGGATGCGCAGCTGCGCAACTTGGCGGTCGGCCGACGGATCGTTGTCGGCATAGGAGAAAACGGCGGACATGGACTTCCTTGCAGCCGCACATGCTAAGCGGCACGGCGGACGGCGTCACCTTATAAGGCTGTGGATAAACGGTGAGTTGTCGGTGCAATGCGCGGGACAACACAGCAGGCCAAAAAGAAAGGCCGCCCAAAGGCGGCCCACAAGGACAAGTTCGCACCAGCGATCTTGTTTTCTCCTTGCCGAAGGCTTACGCGCTTTCGCCGTACACCGTGACGGTGATGTCGACCACCACGTCGGTGTGCAGTGCAACGCTGACGGTGCTGTCGCCGACGGTCTTGATCGGGCCGTTGGGCATGCGCACCTGCGACTTCGCGACCTTGTAGCCCTGCTTGTTGAGCTCTTCGGCGATGTCGTGGTTGGTCACCGAGCCGAACAGGCGGCCGTCGACGCCGGCTTTCTGCGTCAGCTTGACGGTGGTGCCGGCGAGCTTCTCGCCCTGGGCTTGCGATTCGGCCAGCTTGGCAGCCGCGGCCTTTTCGAGTTCGACGCGCTTGGCTTCGAATTCGGCCTTGTTGGCTTCGGTGGCGCGGCGTGCGCGGCCCGAGGGGATCAGGAAGTTGCGCGCGTAGCCGTCCTTGACTTTGACGATCTCGCCGAGCACGCCGAGGTTGACGACCTTGTCCAGAAGAATGACTTGCATGGTGTCTTGCTCCTTAAACGCGGTGTTGGTCGCTGTACGGCACCATCGCGAGGAAGCGTGCGCGCTTGATCGCGGTGTTGAGCTGGCGCTGGTAGATCGCGCGCGTGCCGGTCAGGCGCGCGGGGATGATCTTGCCGTTTTCGCTGATGAAATCGCGCAGCGTGTCGATGTCCTTGTAGTCGATCTCTTCGACGCCGGCGACGGTGAAGCGGCAGAAGCGCTTGCGCTTGAACAGCAGCGACTGGGTGTTGCGCTTCGGGCGCTTGTCTTTGTTGAATTTCTTGAACGTGGCCATTGTGGGACCTCTTTTCGAAAATTAATCTTGCTGAAAATCCTGGATGTGCAGCACTGGGTGCTTGCCGTTGCCCGGTGTCGCGAGGAAGCCCTGAAAACGCCAGAGACTTCCCAACGCCTGTCTCGCGAGCCGCTCGGCCACTGCGCCGAAGGCCACGGCCTTGAGGGCCGCCTTGATCTGCCGGGGCTGGGCCGCTTCGGTCACCGTCGACTCGTGCTCGAGTCGCAGGTCGATAGCGGGCAGGCCGGCAGGCGTGAAGCGCAAGGTACCGAGTTCGGCGACGCAGGCAGTCAGCACGAGGCTGTTGACTGCGGCAGCGCTCACACCATCAGTTGTTGTTGGCGGCGTACTCGGCCTGCTGAGCCTTGCGGGCCTCTTCGCGCTCGACCGTCTTCATCATCGACGACGGGCCGGTCTCAGCCTTCTTCTTGACCACGGTGAGGTGGCGCAGGACGGCGTCGTTGAATTTGAACGCGTGCTCGAGTTCGGCCATCACGGCCTGCTCGGCCTCGATGTTCACGCACAGGTAGTGCGCCTTGTTGAGCTTGTTGATCTGGTAGGCCAGCTGACGGCGGCCCCAGTCTTCGACGCGGTGGACCTTGCCGCCGCCGGCCGTGATCAGGCCCTTGTAGCGCTCCAGCATGGCCGGAACTTGCTCGCTTTGATCCGGATGGATCAGCAGAATGATTTCGTAGTGACGCATGGCACTCCTTGTGGATCTTCCGTGGAAGGGATAAAGCCACCTGCAGCGTCGGTCGCAGTGTGGCAAGGCAAAGCCGGCTATTGTAGCAGGGTATCGCCGTCCGGGAAGTGCCTGAAGATCGTCAAAGGCCCAGGGCGCGATCGAGTGCGGCCGCCCTCTCCGGGCCCACTGCGTCGCGGATCTTGGGCGACAGGGCGAGCAGTTCCTCGTAGGTCGATGTGCCTTCGACCGAGAGATTGAGCCTGAAGCCCCGCAGGCCGAGGCTGCCGGTGAGTTGGGTCGCGATCGGATAGGCGTCCTTGTAGCGTTGCTGATTCGAGCGCCCCGGGGCCGGGTGCGCCGCGGACGCCTCCGTCGGGGCGGGCGCGGCCGGCCGCGCGGCCTCCTTCGGAACTTCAACGGCCGGCGCAGCCGAATTGGGCGGGACCGAAACCGTCCCTGCGTTGGCCGCATCGGCCGTTCCGCCCACCTGCCCGAGCAAGCCGAGTTCGACCATCTGGTCGATGTCCTCGCGTGCGATGCCCATGCCGGCATCGAGCACTTCGCTCACCGAGCGTTTGCCATCGCACAGGATGAAGGCCGAGCGTTGGCGCGGCGTGAGCCGGATCGAACGGTCCTTGAGCGCCTGCTGCCCGGCTTCCGTCTTGACAAGAATCATGCTGTCCCCCAACGCGAATTTCCCGAGAGCGATCGAGGTTTCATGGTTGTCCTCTGTCTACGCTCTCGGGGCTGCGCCTCCCCTAGGTCATGAGTTTGACACTAAAGATTCATCTGGTTGCAATTACACCGAGCTGACATGGGAATTACAAGCCGGGTGTGACGAAATTTGTAGCGCGGCGGTGACAGGCCGCCCGCCGCGCTTCGAGCTTCGAGCTTCGAGCTTCGAGCTTCAGCGTTGCGCCAGTTGCTGCCAGGTGTCGATCACACTGTCCGGGTTCAGGGAGATCGACTCGATGCCCTCTTCCGCCAGCCAGAGCGCGAAGTCGGGATGGTCGCTGGGCCCCTGCCCGCAGATCCCCACGTACTTGCCCTGGGCCTTGCAGGCCTTGATCACGCGGCTCAGCAAGGCCTTGACTGCGGGGTCGCGCTCGTCGAAGTCGGCCGCCAGCAGTTCGAGACCGGAATCGCGGTCGAGACCCAGAGTGAGCTGCGTCAGGTCGTTCGATCCGATCGAGAAGCCGTCGAAGTACTTCAAGAACTCCTCGGGCAGGATCGCATTGCTCGGCACCTCGCACATCATGATCAGCTTGAGTTCGTTCTCTCCGCGCTTCAGGCCATGCTCGCCCAGCAATCCCGTGACGCGCTCGGCCTGGCCCAGGGTGCGCACGAAGGGCACCATGATCTGCACGTTGGTCAGGCCCATCTCGTTGCGCACGCGCTTGAGCGCCTCGCATTCCATGGCAAAGGCTTCGCCGAAGTCCGCGCTCAGGTAGCGCGCCGCGCCACGGAAGCCGAGCATCGGGTTTTCTTCCTCCGGCTCGTAGCGGCTGCCGCCGATCAGCTTGCGGTATTCGTTGGACTTGAAGTCGGACAGGCGCACGATCACCTGCTTGGGCCAGAACGCGGCGCCGATGGTGGCGATGCCTTCGGCGACCTTGTCGACGTAGAAGGCGCGCGGCGAGGCATGGCCGCGCGCCACCGATTCGACGGCCTTCTTGAGGTCCGCATCGACATTCGGGTAGTCGAGGATCGCCTTGGGATGGACCCCGATGTTGTTGTTGATGATGAATTCGAGCCGCGCCAGGCCGACCCCGTGGTTCGGCAACTGGGCAAAGTCGAAGGCGAGCTGCGGATTGCCCACGTTCATCATGAGCTTGATGTCGATCTCGGGCATTTCGCCGCGCTGGACTTCAGTGACTTCGGTTTCCAGCAGGCCGTCGTAGATGAAGCCGGTATCGCCTTCGGCGCAGCTCACCGTGACCAGGGTGCCGTCCTTCAGCAGGTCGGTGGCATCGCCGCAGCCGACCACGGCCGGAATGCCGAGTTCGCGCGCGATGATCGCCGCATGGCAGGTGCGGCCGCCGCGGTTGGTGACGATCGCGGCAGCGCGCTTCATCACCGGTTCCCAGTTCGGGTCGGTCATGTCGGTTACCAGCACATCGCCGGGCTGGACCTTGTCCATCTCGCTGATGCTGTGAACCAGGCGCACCGGACCGGTGCCGATCTTCTGCCCGATGGCGCGCCCCTCGGCCAGCACGGCGCCCTTGGCCAGCAGCTTGTAGCGCTGCTCAGCCTTGCCCTGCTGCTGGCTCTTCACGGTTTCGGGGCGCGCCTGCAGGATGTAGAGCTGGCCGTCGGTACCGTCCTTGCCCCACTCGATGTCCATCGGACGGCCATAGTGCTCCTCGATGACCAAGGCGTACTTCGCAAGCTGCTCGACATCGGCGTCGCTCAGCGAATAGCGGTTGCGCTGCTCGGTCGGCACGTCGGTGGTCTTCACCAGCTTGCCGCTGGCCGCCTTTTCCTCCGCGCTCGCGAACTCCATCTGGATCAGCTTGGAGCCGAGGTTGCGCCGGATCACCGCGCGCTTGCCGGCTCGAAGGGTGGGCTTGTGCACGTAGAACTCGTCGGGATTCACCGCGCCCTGCACCACCGTCTCGCCCAGGCCGTAGCTCGAGGTGATGAAGACCACGTCCTCGAAGCCGGACTCGGTATCGATCGTGAACATCACGCCCGCAGCGCCCAGGTCGCTGCGCACCATGCGCTGCACGCCGGCCGACAGCGCCACGACGTCATGGGCGAAACCCTTGTGAACCCGGTAGCTGATGGCGCGATCGTTGTAGAGGGAGGCGAACACCTCCTTCATCTTGTGGAGCACGTCGTCGATGCCCACCACATTGAGGAAGGTCTCCTGCTGGCCCGCGAACGAGGCGTCTGGAAGGTCTTCTGCGGTGGCCGACGAGCGCACGGCAAAAGAGGCTTCGGGGTTGCCCGCGCTGAGCTTGGCGAAGGCCTCGCCGATCGCCTTCTGCAGGTCGGCCGGGAAAGGCTGGGCCTCGACCATGGCGCGGATCTCGGCGCCGACCGTGGCCAGCGCGCGCACGTCCTCGGTATTCAGGCTCTTGAGCTTGGCGCTGATCCGGTCGGCCAAGCCGTCGTGGGCGAGAAACTGCCGGAACGCGTGGGCGGTGGTCGCAAACCCCGTGGGTACACGAACCCCCTGGGGCAGTTGGGAAATCATCTCGCCGAGGCTGGCGTTCTTGCCGCCGACCGACTCGACGTCGGTCATCCTCAGGTTTTCAAACGCAACGACCAGGGCGGTCGCTTCGAAGAGTGCAGACATGGGAAAGCTCCAGAAGTTAAAACCGGGGCAACATGCAGACGGCGCGACGCAATCGTTCTTTTTGCTCTGGGCGCAGGGGCGGTGTGCATGAAAGAAGGCATTGGGATTGAGGAACGGCGCTGGCGCATTCCCGATAATGGGCCGGATTGTAGGCGCCGCCCGCTTCGGCGCGCCGCAGGACAAGGCCGCCAACCATGCACACGCGCACCGTTTTCTTCGTTTCCGACGGCACCGGCATCACTGCCGAAACCTTCGGTAACGCCGTCCTCGCCCAGTTCGAGATGAAGCCCCGCCACGTGCGGCTGCCCTTCACCGACACGGTCGACAAGGCCCACCAGGCCGTGCGGCGGATCAATCACACGGCCGAAATCGAGGGTCTGCGGCCGATCGTCTTCACGACGCTGGCCAACATGGACGTGCTCGAGGTGATCGAGACCGGCTGCAAGGGCATGCTGCTCGACATGTTCGGCACCTTCGTGCGGCCGCTCGAAATCGAGCTGGCGATGAAGTCGAACCATCGCATCGGCCGCTTCAGCGACGTGAGCAAGAGCAAGGAATACAACGCGCGGATCCAGGCCATCGACTTCAGCCTGGCGCACGACGACGGCCAGAGCAACCGCGACCTCGACGGCGCCGACGTGATCCTGGTCGGCGTCAGCCGCAGCGGCAAGACGCCCACTTCGCTCTATCTCGCCATGCAGCATGGCCTGAAGGCCGCGAACTACCCGCTGATCCCCGAAGACTTCGACCGCCGGCAGTTGCCGCCAGCCCTGATGCCACATCGCAAGAAGATCTTCGGCCTCACGATCCAGCCCGAGCGCCTGAGCGAGATCCGCAACGAACGGCGCCCGAACTCGCGCTACGCGAGCATCGAGAATTGCCGGCATGAGGTGAGCGAGGCCGAGGCGATGATGCGGCGGGCCGGCATCCGCTGGCTGTCGACCACCACCAAGTCGATCGAGGAAATCGCGACCACCATCCTGCAGGAGCTGCGGCCCGAGCGGCTAACCTACTGATTGGCTTTTACTAAGATTGATCTTATGATCTGCGGATGGCTCCCAAACCTCCCGCAGATGCGATGCACACCGCCGTGCGTCTGCGCGCGGCGGTTTCGCAGCTGACACGGCATCTTCGTTCGCAGGGCAGTACAGACCAGCCGGGTTCGGCCAAGCTGAGCGTGCTCGGACAGCTGTACCGGCGCGGCCCGCTGACGCCGACGCAACTGGCGCTGCACGAGCGGGTCAAGCTCCAGACCTTGACGAGGCTGCTCGCAGAAATCGAGACCGATGGCCTCGTGGAGCGTCGTGCCCACGAGGGCGACGCGCGCAAATCGATCCTGTCCCTGACTGCCGCAGGCGCGCATCTGCTCACCGCCGAGGTGCATCGCAGGGAGGCGTCGCTTGCATCCGCGCTCGGCGCACAGCTGAGCGCCGGTGAGCGCGCGCAATTGCTCGCGGCCTGCGAGCTCATCGACCGTGTGGCCGAAGGCTTGGGCGCGCAGCCTTCAACAGTCCCGGTCGGCCGTTCATGAACGACGCCACGTTGCGCCACGGCCTTCAACTGGCGGCCGCGGTAGTGCTGTCCTACCTGGCGTCCGATGCCCTGCATATGCCCGAGAGCTTCTGGGCCGTGATGAGCGCCTTGATCGTGATGCGCCCGACCACGGGCTCCACGCTCGGTGCGGGCTGGGACCGGGTGCGCGGCACGCTGGCCGGTACCGGCCTGGGACTGGCCGGTGTCTGGCTGCAGCATCACATCGGGGTGGGGTCGACGGCGGCCACGCTCGGCATCGTGGCACTGCTCGCGCTGGGGAGCGCATGGATTGCTTCGATGCGCAGCGCGCCGATCGCTGCATTGATCGTGCTGTCCAGCGGCGGGATCGCGGGCCACCCGGCGCTCGAGGTCGCCGGCCTGCGCGTGGTCGAGATTGCGATCGGGATCTCGACGGGCGTGGCGATCTCCATGCTGGGGCTGGCATCGCGCACGCAAGCGCGCTTCGATGCGGCGTGTGCGTCGGTCTTGCGGCGCATCGCGGCCGACGTGCAACGCGATCTCGGCCCGGCGCCTTTGACGCCGGAAGAAAAGGAGGCCGCCGCTGGCGCAGCGCGGCTCGCATTGCGCGACTTGGCCGTGATGGCGGTGGGCGCCGATCGGGAAGCGAAGCTCTGGCGCTGCCTGCGCCGCAGAGCGCAGGACGGCGCCGAGGATTGCGCCCGGACGGCGCAGCTCGTGGCACGCATCGCGCATGACGCCGCCCTGTTCGCTCGGCTGGCCGAGAGCGCGCCGCTCGCGCGCGACGATGCAGCATGGACAGCACTCGGCCAAGCCGCGGGGCGAGCGCTCGAAAGCAGCGCAGAAAGCCTGGAAGCAGGCGCTCCACCCGATCTTGCCGCATTGCGCCGGTTCGCCCCGGCCTCGCCTTCTTCGCCGATCCCGTGGATCGCACCCGCCGCCCGCCTGCTGATGCAGGACTTGACGGGCCTCGCCCACCTTCGCATTCAGGCAGCCACGGCCTCCTCTGCCGGCGCCGAGGTCCGGATCAGGTGATCGAAGGCGCTGAGCGCGGCCTTCGCACCATCGCCGGCCGCAATGATGATCTGCTTGAACGGCACCGTCGTCGCATCGCCCGCCGCGAACACGCCGGGCACCGAGGTCTGGCCCTTCGCGTCGACCACGATCTCGCCGTGCTTCGAGAGCTCGACCGTGCCCTTGAGCCAATCGGTGTTGGGCACCAGTCCGATCTGCACGAACACGCCTTCGAGTTCCACCTGGTGGCTCTCGCCCGTCGCGCGGTCCTTGTAGATCAGGCCGTTGACCTTCTGCTTGTCGCCGGTGATCTCGGTCGTCTGTGCGTTGGTGACGATCCTGACGTTCGCCAGGCTCTTCAGCTTGCGCTGCAGCACCGCGTCGGCGCGCAGTTGCGTGTCGTACTCGATCAGCGACACGTGGCCCACGATGCCGGCGAGGTCGATCGCCGCTTCGACGCCCGAATTGCCGCCGCCGATCACGGCCACGCGCTTGCCCTTGAAGAGCGGGCCGTCGCAGTGCGGGCAGTAGGCCACGCCCTTGTTCTTGTACTCGTGCTCGCCCGGCACGTTGATGTTGCGCCAGCGCGCCCCGGTCGAGATCACGACCGAGCGGCTCTTGAGCGAAGCACCGTTCTCGAGCTTGATCTCGATGAAATCCGTGCCCGGCACCAGCGCCGCGGCGCGCTGCAGGTTCATGATGTCGACCTCGTAGTTGCGCACGTGCTCCTCGAGCGCCAGCGCGAACTTGGGTCCTTCGGTTTCCTTGATCGAGATGAAGTTCTCGATGCCCATGGTGTCGAGCACCTGGCCGCCGAAGCGCTCGGACGCCACGCCTGTGCGGATGCCCTTGCGCGCCGCATACACGGCCGCTGCCGCGCCGGCCGGCCCGCCGCCGACGATGAGCACGTCGAACGGAGCCTTGCCGGCGATCTTTTTCGCCTCGCGCTCGACGCCGCTGGTGTCGATCTTGGCCAGGATTTCTTCCAGGCTCATGCGGCCCTGGCCGAATTCGGTGCCGTTCAGGAACACGGTCGGCACGGCCATGATCTGGCGTTCTTTCACCTCGTCCTGGAACAGCGAGCCGTCGATCATGGTGGTCTTGATGCGCGGGTTCTGCACCGCCATCAGATTGAGCGCCTGCACGACGTCCGGGCAGTTGTGGCAAGTGAGCGAGATGTAGATCTCGAACTCGAAATCGCCGTCGAGCGCGCGAATCTGCTGCAGCACGGCTTCGTCGACCTTGGGCGGATAGCCGCCGACCTGCAGCAACGCGAGCACCAGCGAGGTGAATTCGTGGCCCATCGGAATGCCCGCGAAGCGCGGGCCATGGCTCTGGCTCGGCCGGTTGATCGAGAACGAGGGCTTGCGATGGTTGTCGTCGCGGCTCTCGGTCACCTTCACCAGCGAAGACGAGTCGGCTACGTCCTTCAGCAACGATTGCAGATCGCCCGACGCCTTGCTGTCGTCGAGCGAAGCGACGATTTCGATCGGCTGCGTGATGCGGTCGAGATAGCTTTTCAGTTGTGCCTTGGTGCCGGCGTCGAGCATGGTGAACTCACTTTGAAAATACGAGGGGAACAAAAAAGCCCGGGAGCGAAACGCGCCCGGGCCTGGCGCAAACGGCGAGTTAGATCTTGCCGACGAGGTCGAAGGAAGGCTTGAGCGTTTCGGCGCCTTCGGTCCACTTGGCCGGGCAGACCTCACCGGGGTGGGCAGCCACGTACTGGGCGGCCTTCACGCGGCGCAGCAGCTCGGCGGCGTCGCGGCCGATGCCGTTGTCGTGCACTTCGATGGTCTTGATCTTGCCTTCGGGGTCGATCACGAAGGTGCCGCGATAGGCGAGGCCTGCGTCTTCGCCCTCTTCGATGAGGACCTGGAAGGCACGTGCGAGTTGCTGGCTCGGGTCGCCGATCAGCGGGTACTGGACCTTGCCGATGGTTTCCGAGGTGTCGTGCCAGGCCTTGTGGGTGAAGTGGGTGTCGGTCGACACGCCATACACCTCGACGCCGAGCTTCTGGAATTCAGCATAGTGGTCGGCCAGGTCGCCCAGTTCGGTCGGGCACACGAAAGTGAAGTCGGCCGGGTAGAACACCACGACGGACCACTTGCCCTTGAAGTTTTCGTTGCTGACCGGAACGAACTTGCCGTTGTGGTACGCGGTGGCCTTGAACGGGATGATTTCGGTGTTGATCAGGGACATTCAGTTTTCCTTGGGTGACTGATGAAAGAAAGTGGCGAGCGATTAGTATAACTACCAATCAAGGCGAATTCATAGTTATGAACTATGAAAAAAATTGCGGTGGCCTATGAGGTCGGCGGCCACCGCCAAATGCGAACACCTATCACGATCAAACGCATGCAGACCGCCAGCGCATGGGTTTGCTTGCGTGCTGTCACGAGCGGCTCACACAATCGACGGTTTCAGAACAAGGAATAACCATGAAGGGCGACCCTCAAGTCATCGACCATCTCCAGGCGCAGCTCAAGAACGAGCTCACTGCGATCAACCAGTACTTCCTGCACTACCGCATGCTCAAGCACTGGGGCCTGGACAAGCTGGCCAAGAAGGAATACGAGGAGTCGATCGGCGAAATGAAACACGCCGACAAGCTCATGGATCGCATCTTTGTGCTCGACGGCCTGCCGAATCTTCAGGATCTGGCCAAGCTCAATGTCGGCGAAGACGTCCCCGAGATCCTGCAGTGCGACCTCACCGCAGAGACCGGCGCACAAGCCACCATCAAGGCCGGCATCGCCCACTGCGAATCGGTGCGCGACTATGTCTCGCGCGACCTGCTGCAAGAGATCCTGGACGACACCGAAGAGCACATCGACTTCCTCGAAACCCAGATCGATCTGGTCGACAAGGTCGGGCTGCAGAACTATCTGCAGTCGCAAATGGGCGAGATCGAGTAAGGCGCATCGCGCCATGCAGGCGGGCTGCGGCCCGCATTTTTTTGCCCGCATCGCATCTTGTAAATGGCATTCATTCTCATTTGCAAGGCTAGAATCGCGGGCTCCAATGCCCCCCGCCGCCACCGACAACCGCCGCCGCGCCTACTGGCTCAAGACCTTGCATGAATGGCATTGGGTCAGCTCGGCGCTCTGCCTGATCGGCATGGCGCTGTTCAGCGTCACGGGATTCACCCTCAATCATGCCGCCGGCATCGAAGCCAAGCCGAAGGTCAGCAGCCTGACCGGCACTATCGACAACGCGTTGCGCGGCCACCTCGCGCAACAACTGCCGGCTGCCAAGGCGCGAAAAGGCAAGGCCGAACTCCCGGCAGAACTTCAGGCCTGGGTGCACAAGCAATGGGCGATCGACACTTCGGGCCGCGAAGCCGAGTGGTCCGACGACGAAATCTATCTCTCGCTCCCGCGCCCCGGCGGCGACGCCTGGCTGCGGCTCAGCCTGTCCGACGGGCAGATCGAATACGAACGCACGGACCGCGGCTGGCTCTCCTATTTCAACGACCTGCACAAGGGCCGCCACACCGGCGTTGCCTGGAGCTGGTTCATCGACATTTTTGCGGCCGCCACGCTGGTGTTCTCGGTCACCGGCCTGTTCATTCTCAAGATGCACGCGGGCAACCGGCCTTTCACCTGGCCCATGGTGGGCATGGGTCTGGTCGTGCCGGTGCTGCTCGCGCTGTTGTTCATTCATTGATCCAGGAAAGAGGTTTTCCCGTGCAAGTTCGCTATTCGCTCGCGCTCGCAGCGCTCTTCGGCGCGCCCGCCTTCGCAGCCGGCCTCGCGGTCAACATCGAAGTGCCGCGCCTGACGGTGGCCGAATACCACCGCCCGTACGTCGCAGCGTGGATCGAGCGCGCCGACCAGTCGGTCGCCACCACGCTGGCCGTCTGGTACGACATCAAGAACAAGGGCAACGCGGAAGGCGAAGGCACCAAGTGGCTCAAGGACATGCGCCAGTGGTGGCGGCGCACGGGACGCGAGCTGCAAATGCCGGTCGACGGCGTGAGCAGCGCCACCCGCCCTGCCGGCAAGCACCAGATCAGCTTCACCGAAGGCTCGGTCGCGCTGCCGAAGCTGGCGCCGGGCGCCTACAAGCTGTACGTCGAAGCGGCACGCGAAGTCGGCGGCCGCGAGATCGTGAGCATTCCGTTCCAGTGGCCGCCGGCCAAAGCCGAGCAGCCCCAGGTCGCCGGCAACAGCGAGCTCGGCGAAGTCCGGCTCGAGCTCAAGCCCTGATCCATCCCCTTTCATCCTCCTCATCGGGTCTCACCATGAAGTTTGCTTTTCGCACCGCCGCCCTGGCCCTTGCTCTTTCCGCCGGCGCCGCTGCCGTGCAGGCGCACAACGTGTGGCTGCTGCCTTCGAGCACCGTGCTCTCGAAAGGCGACTGGATCACGGTCGACGCGGCCGTCTCGAACGACTTGTTCTTCTTCAATCACAACCCGCTGGCGCTCGACAACTTGGCCGTGACCGCACCAGACGGCAGCGCCGTGAAGGCCGAGAACATCCACAAGGGCAAGTTGCGCAGCGTGTTCGACCTCAACCTCGCGCAGCCCGGCACCTACCGCGTCGCGGTGCTCAATGGCGGCGTGTTTGCCCGCTGGAAGGACAAGGCCACCGGTCAACCCAAGCGCGCACGCGGCACGCCGGAGAACATTGCCAGCCAGATCCCGGCCGATGCGCAGGAGGTCGAGGTAACGCAGTCGGCCGGCCGCATCGAAACCTTCGTGACCGTGGGCAAGCCCGGTGTGCTCAAACCGAGCGGCAAGGGCCTGGAACTGGTGACCACCACCCATCCGACAGATCTGGTGAAGGGGGAGAAGGCCAGCTTCGTCCTGCAGATCGACGGGCAACCGGCCAAGGACCTCGAAGTGACGGTCACGCCCGGCAACACGCGCTACCGCGACAAGGTGGATGAGATCACGGCCAAGACCGACGCCAAGGGCCAGTTCTCCGTGATTTGGCCGCAAGCCGGCATGTACTGGCTCGAAGCCAGCACCAAGGACGGCAAGACCACGGTGCCGCAAGCCAAGGAGCGGCGCCTGAGCTATGCCGCCACCTTGGAAGTGATGCCCTGAACACGTCTCGGGACACGCCGCACAAGCGGCCTTCTTTCGCGGTCCGGCGCACGGGTGGCTATGCCAACGCGGCCGTGCCGCGTCGCGCCGATCCTGCGAGTCTTCAGCAACTTGCCGGGCGGACCATGGGCACGACCTGGTCGCTCAGGTTCGACAACCCGCTCTTGATTCCTCTGGACGCCGTTCGCGCGAGTGCAGAGGCTGCGCTGGACCGGGTGATCGCCCAGATGAGCACCTGGGAATCGGACTCGGACCTCAGCCGCTTCAACCGCGCTGCTGCCGGCAGCCGGCATGCACTGGCGCCCGAATTCGGCAAGGTGCTTGCCTGCGCATTGCAATGGGCTGCGGCAAGCGACGGCGCCATCGATCCGACCATCGGGGCGCTGGTGGCGCTCTGGGGTTTCGGCGCGCACGCCAATGCATCGCCACTGCCGCCCTCGCCCGCCGAACTCGCGGCGGCACGCTCGCATGTCGGCTGGCAGCGCATCGCCTTCGAGTCCGATACCAATTCGATCCTGCAGCCGGGCGGTGTCTGGCTCGATCTCTCGGGCATCGCCAAGGGCTTTGCGGTCGACCAAGTAGCAGCTGAACTACAAATTCTCGGGCTCGGGGATTTTCTCGTTGAAGTGGGCGGCGAACTGCGTGGCGTCGGCCGCCGCCCCGGTGGGCAGCCCTGGCAAGTCCAGATCGATGCCGCGCCCGGTGTCGCAACACGCATTGCGCTCAGCGACATGGCGGTTGCCACTTCGGGCGACCGCTGGCACCTGCGTCAACACGAGGGTCGAAGCTGGTCGCACACCCTCGATCCGCGCTGCGGCGAGCCGCCCGGCCATGCGCTGACAGCGGTGACGGTGCTGCATCGCCAATGCATGCACGCCGATGCGCTCGCCACCGTCCTCACGGTGCTCGGTCCGGACGACGGCTTGCCCTTTGCGCAGCATCACGGAATCGCAGCCCTGTTCGTTGGCCGCGAAGGTGCGGGGCACCGGGCGCTGGCCAGCGAGGCCTGGACAGCGCAAGTTGCATGACCGAAGCCACCGTGCGCGCGCTGGCAGCCGGCTCGACCGTGTGCGCCTACGCGGGCCTGTGCCTCGCGGTGTACTGGCGCGAACGCCGACGCAATCAGGTCCTGGCACGCGCTGCCGCAGCGCTCGCGGGGAATGGCGCCGAAGAGGCCGCGTTGGTGCTGTACGCAAGCCAGACCGGCCAGGCCGAAGCCATCGCCTGGCAGACCGCAGGCTGGCTGCGCGCGGCAGGGTCGCCGGTCCGCGTCATGTCGCTCAACGAAGCCGATACGAAGACCTTGCGCGGCGCAAGCTCTGCGCTCTTCATCGCCAGCACTTACGGTGAAGGCGACGCACCCGACGGCGCCAGCGTGTTCGCCGAGCAGGTGATGGGCAGCACTGCCGACTTCTCCTCGTTGCGCTACGCCGTGCTCGCATTGGGTGACCGCCAGTACGCAAGCTTCTGCGGCTTCGGCCGCGCGCTCGACGAATGGCTTCACTCGGCCGGCGCCACACGCACATTCGAACGCCTTGAAGTCGACAATACCGACCCGGCCAGCCTCGCCGTCTGGCGAGCCCGATGCGGCGGCGACGCAGTTGCGCAGGCGGAAGACAGCAGCGCAAGGACCATGCCCTGGCGTCTCGCAGCGCGCGAGCGCTTGAATGCGGGCAGCGCCGGCGCGCCGGTGTACCACCTGGCGTTCGTGGCGCCGGCGGGAACTGCAGCACAGTGGGAGTCCGGAGACGTGGCGCAGATCACCATCGCCAGCGATCCAGGTCGACCGCGCGACTATTCGATCTCCTCGATTCAAACCGACGGAGAACTCCAGTTGCTGGTGCGCCAGGAACAGCACCCCGACGGGACTCTGGGTGCCGCATCGGGCCTGCTGACCTCGACCTTGGCCATCGGTGACACGGTCGCGCTGCGCCTGCGGCCCCACCGCAATTTCCGCCTCGAAGGCAATGCGCAGCGGCCGCTGATTCTCATCGGCAACGGCACCGGGCTGGCCGGCCTGCGCAGCCATCTGCGAGCCCGTGCCGCCGCCCGCCAGCACGACAACTGGCTGGTGTTCGGGGAGCGCAATGCGCGGCATGACTTTCTCTACCGCGCCGAAATCGAAGCTTGGAACGCCGCAGGCGTTCTGCGCCGGCTCGACATGGTCTTTTCGCGCGATCAGCCCGACCGGCTCTATGTCCAGCACCGCTTGCTGCAGGCTTCCGAGGAAGTGCTCTCGTGGATCGGTCGCGGCGCAGCCGTGTATGTGTGCGGCAGCCTGCAGGGAATGGCCTCCGGCGTCGACGCGGCATTGCGCCAGATCGCCGGTGAAGCCCTGGTGCGTGAACTCGCGGCCACCGGCCGCTATAGACGCGACGTCTATTGACGCTTTGGCGCCTGCAGGCCAGTTGCTAACTGGCAACAAACACAGCGGCACTTAGTCTCAATTTTGGAAATACGTAAACAAACGTATTGAGATTAATTATCATTCGCTTCGAGTTCGCGCAGCCGCAACTCAGCTCACCCAGCCAATCCCGCCGCCTCTTGGAGGAGCGCGCTCGGACCCGCCAGTCGAGTTCTCACATGCCGTCCTTCCCGGAGAACCCTTCATGGCCTACATCAAGAGCCGCAAGCACGCCGTCGGGCGTGCACCGTCACCCCAGTTGACTGGCGCAGCAGCCGCAACCCTGATCGCGATATCGATGCCCGTAGCGGCGCAGACCAACACGGCGAATACGTTGCGCGAAGTCAAGATCGAAGCGACGGCCGATGGCTACAAGCCCGAAACGTCTTCATCGCCCAAGTTCACCCAGCCCCTGGTGGATACGCCGCAAACCATCACCGTCATCAAGAAGGAGGTCCTGCAGGACCAGGGCGCGACGACGCTGACCGAGGCGCTGCGCAATACGCCCGGCATTACCTTCCAGATGGGGGAAAACGGCAACACGTCCACAGGCGACGCCGTGTTCATGCGCGGCTTCGACACCTCGGGCAGCATCTTCGTAGACGGCATCCGCGACGTGGGCACCGTCTCGCGCGACATGTTCAATATCGAGCAGGTCGAGGTCGTCAAAGGCCCGGCGGGCGCCGACATTGGCCGCGGATCGCCGACCGGCTACATCAATCTCGTATCCAAAGTACCCACCGCCGAGAACTTCTTCGCCGGCAGCGTGAGCCTGGGCTCCGCCAGCCAGAAGCGGGCGACGGTCGACCTCAACCGGGCGCTGAACGAAACTGGTTCCGTGGCATTTCGTCTGAATGCCATGGTGCAGGACGGCGGCGTGCCGGGACGGGACCTGGTCGAAAACAATCGATCGGGCATCGCGCCCTCGCTCGCCATCGGCCTCGGTACGCCGACGCGCATCTACCTGTCCTATCTGCACATGGATCAGAAGAATCGCCCTGACGGCGGTATTCCAGTGGTCGGCCTCGAAGGCTACTACCTTGCCGATCTGGCGCGCATCGGCGGCAACGGGCCCCGGGTCGACACCAACAACTACTACGGCTTTCTGTCAGACCATGACGACGTGAAGGCCGACATGTTCACGGCGCGCATCGAACACGATATTGCGCCCGGCGTGACCATCCGCAACATCTCCCGCTGGGGCCGCACCAAGCAGGACCTGGTACTCACGGGCGTGTTCAGCAACGGGCTGCTCGTCCCGAACGTGTTCAATCCGCTCGGCTGGTCGGTGCGCACGACGCCGCAGGGCAAGCTTCAAGACAACGAGATCTTTGCGAACCAGACGAACATCACGGCGGACCTGACCCTGGGCGGCTTGAAGCACTCCATCAGCGCCGGCGTCGAATTGGGCCGCGAAGAGCAGGACAACACCGCCGTGGCGGCCCAGATCAACGCGCTCAACGGCGTGCGCTCGGGCACTTCGCTTCTTGCCTACAACAACCTCTACGCCCCCAATGTCAACCGCGCCTTCGTTCCGGTGCTGCCGACCGGCGCCAGCACGGCCGGCAAGACGACCACGGCCGCGCTGTACGCTTTCGACACCATCAAGCTCAACGAGCAATGGCTGATCAACGGCGGTCTCCGCTACGAGCACTACAAGAGCGACTTTTCCGGCCTGGACGCACCTGCAGCCAACGGGACGCAACTCGCAACACGGCTCGGTAAATCCGACAACCTTCTCACAGGCAAGGTAGGCGTGGTGTTCAAGCCGGCCCCCAACGGCAGCATCTATGCCGCCTACGCCACTTCCGCGAAACCGCCAGGCTCCGACTTCGCGCTGTCGGGCACGGCCACCAACATCAACAATCCGAACCTCGATCCGCAGAAGACGAAGACCGCCGAGGTCGGCACCAAGTGGGATCTGCTCGACAAGCGCCTCGCGGTGACCGGCGCACTGTTCCGGACAACCAACGAGAACGAACAGGTTCAGATCGATACCTTCGGCAACACCGAGCAATACGGCAAGACGCGCGTGCAAGGCGTGGAACTGAGCGCCATCGGGCAGATCACGCCTGCATGGCAGGTCATTGCAGGCATCGCCAGCATCGACACCGAGATCCTGGAAGGTTCGCGGACAAGCACCACGCAGAACGGCGCGCAAATTCGCTTCTCGCCGAAGCTCACGGCCACGCTTTGGACGACCTACAAGTTTCCTATGGGCCTGATCGTCGGCGCAGGCGCACGTTACGTCGACACGCAGGCGCGGGCGACGTCGAACGCGGCGCTGACACCGACCACCTTCTTCCCGACCATTCCGAGCTATACGGTCTTCGACGCGATGATCGGCTACGAAATCAACAAGAACGTGGCGATCCAGCTCAACCTGTACAACCTGACGGACAAGTTCTATCTGGCACGGGTGAACAACGCAGGGAACCGGCTGACGGTGGGGACGCCGCGCTCCGCGACGTTGACCGCCAACTTCAAGTTCTGACACGCCCCGGCATCCCACTCTCGAGGACTGCGAAACTCGCAGCCCCAGTCGTCGCGCTGGGGCTTTTTTCATGGAGATCTTGCAAATGATGTTGCATGTGCCCGATGTCCTGACGCGGGATCAGGTGCGCGAAATGCGAGCAACCCTCGACACGACCGATTGGGTGGACGGCAGGGAAACCGTCGGGGAACAGGGCGCCAGGGTCAAGCGTAATCGTCAGCTGCCCGAGTTCTCCCCCGTGACCCGTGCGCTGGGCAGCACCATCCTGGCCGCGTTGGCCAAGAATGCCCTGCTCTTTTCCGCTGCGCTGCCGCTCCGGTTCGTGCCGCCGCTGTTCAATCGCTACGAAGGCGGCGAACACTACGGACTGCATGTGGACGGATCGGTACGCTCCGTGCCCGGCACCGGCGAGCAATTGCGCACCGATCTGTCGTGCACCCTGTTCCTGTCCGAGCCCGAGGACTACGAAGGGGGCGAACTGGAAGTCGTGGACACCTACGGCACCCACGAAGTCAAGCTGCCGGCCGGTGATCTGATCCTCTACCCCTCGAGCAGCCTGCACCGCGTGCATCCCGTGACGCAGGGCGTGCGCATCTGCTCCTTTTTCTGGTTGCAGAGCATGGTGCGCGACGACCGGCAGCGGGCCATGCTGTTCGAACTCGACCAAACCATCATCAAGTTGCGCGCCCGGCTCGGCGAATCGGAGGAGACGGTCGCCCTGACCGGCCACTATCACAACCTGCTGCGCATGTGGTCCGAGGTGTAGGGGCCAGCTATCGAAGGGCTTGGCCCCAGAGCTGCAATAGTTATTGCAAATGCGAGGAATTCGTATTTATAATCGAGCCTTCTACAAACAGCCAGCCAACTGCCGCCTCACCGCCATGATCGTTTGCGTATGTCGCCGAGTGTCAGACCGCGAAATCGCACGCCATGTGCGCGCCGGCATGACCTTCGACGAAGTGCAGTTTGAGCTCGGCGTGGCCACCCAGTGTGGCCAGTGCGAAGGCTGCGCGCGCGACGTGGTCGCGCAATGCAGCGCTTCCCATCCGGTTGCCGCACTCAACCGCGAATCGGAACCGAGGTCGATCCAGCTTGCCAATTCCATCACGGAAAGCAGGGCATGGAACTCTTCTCGGCACTCGGCGGCAGCCTGATCTTCGTCACCGGCTCGGTCTGGTGGATTCTTCGTAAGTAACTGGCGGTTCCGCTGCACCCGGGCACCTTTCGCAAGGGCCGGCACTCCATAGTTGATCGTGTCTGACCGCTTTTCCTCGCCTCCTCCCTCCGTTCTAGGCCTGTCACGCAACGCCGTCATCGCAGGCGGCGTGGTGCTTTTTCACGTCGCTGCCCTGTGGGCGCTGCAGAGCGGCCTGCTCCGCCGCGCCGCCGAGGTGGTCATCCCGGTGGAAATCCTGAGCGAGTTCATTGAGCCGCCCAAGCCGGCAGAACCGCCGCCCCCGCCACCCGAACCGCCCAAGCGGGAAGTGACGAAAACGCCTCCGCCGCCGCGGCCTCAGGCGATACGCGAGCCGAAGCCCACACCAGCGCCGAATGCGCCCACGGGGAGCATCGAGCCGCCGCCCCCACCCGCGCCCATTGCGCCGCCCGCCCCCGCAGAGCCGCCGGCTCCTCCTGCTTCGCCACCCGCACCGCCGGCGCCCAAGCTCGTCGAAATCAGCCAGGGCCAGACGCAATACATCCGCGAACCTCGCATCACCTACCCGGCGATGAGCAAGCGATTGGGCGAGACCGGCACGGTGGTCGTGGCGGTCTATTTCAACAGCGCGGGCCTTCCCAGGCGCGCCGAGATTTTCAAGTCCAGCGGCTATGACCGGCTCGACCAGGCAGCGCGCGAGGCAGCCATGTCATCGCAGGTCACGCCGATCAGGCAGCCGGGCGCCGACGAGGCGACCGTCTACTTGTTGAAGGCGCCTTTCAATTTCACACTTTCCCAATAGTCCCGGAGCAGTAGTTATGGATTCCCAATTTGGCTTGATGAACGTATGGGCGCAGGGCGACTTCGTCACCAAGGCCGTCGCCTTGCTGCTGATCGGCATGTCGCTCGCCTCGTGGATCGTGATCCTGATCAAGGCGCTGGACGTCATCAAGTACAAGCGCCTCGCGAAGCACTCGCAGGACTTCTGGCACAGCGAAGACTTCGCCACCGCGCTCAACAAGCTCGGCAAGGACGACAGCAACCCGTTCCGCGCCCTCGCCCTGGAAGGCCGTGAAGCCGCGGCGCATCATCGCAACACCAAGGCCCATCTGCACGATGCGCTCGACGTGAGCGACTGGATCACACGCGCATTGCGCAACGGCATCGATGAATTCACCGCGCGCCTGCAGACTGGTCTGGCCGTCCTGGCCTCGGTCGGTTCGACGGCCCCGTTCATCGGCTTGTTCGGCACGGTCTGGGGCATCTACCACGCCTTGATGAGCATCAGCTCGGCCGGCCAGGCCACCATCGACAAGGTGGCCGGCCCGATCGGCGAAGCGCTGATCATGACGGCACTCGGCCTGGCGGTCGCCATTCCCGCGGTGCTGGGCTACAACGCGCTGGTGCGCGGCAACAAGTTCGTGCTGACCAAGCTCAACAGCTTTGCGCATGACCTCCATGCCTACTTCGTGACGGGCGCACGCGTCCAGAGCGGCGTCGAAGCCATCGTCGTCCCGCTCAAGAAAGGCTGAGCACCATGGCTTTCGGAACCCAGGACGAACCCGATGAGGTGATGAACGAGATCAACATGACGCCGCTGGTCGACGTCATGCTGGTGCTCCTGATCATCTTCATCATCACCGTGCCGGTGATGAAGCACGCGGTGAACATCGACCTGCCCCGCGCGAGCAGCGAGCCGGAGCAGACCAAACCGCAGAACATCCTGTTCACCGTCGCCGCCGACGGCAGCTATTACTGGAACGAACAGAAGATCGACGACACTGAGCTGAAGACACGGCTCGCGGCCGAAGCGGCCAAGGAACCGCAACCCGAGTTGCACATCCGCGGCGACAAGGCGGTGCGCTACGAGCGTGTTGCACAAGCGATGTCGGCGGCGCGCGAGACCGGCGTACGCAAGATCGGCTTCATCACGGAACCCGAGGCGAAGTAAAGCCTGCTTTTCAAGGCAAAAAGATCGATCGAGACGATTGACTTTTTATTGCGAATCATTATCATTCGCGCATCGCTTCGACAAGGGGATTTCCAATGCCAGCCACTCCCAACGCATTCACCGTCCTGAGCCATCCCTCGCTCGATCATTCGGGTGGTGGCCGCGCCGCCGCCGAGGCGGCGCCCCGCCCTGCTGCCCTTTTCGAAAGCACGGAGCTTCTCAAGGGCAGCAAGATCGTCGGGATCATGCACAACGGCTCGCTCTATCGGCTGCAAGCCACCAAACTCGGCAAGCTGATCCTGACCAAATAGAGATCAGCCCGCCCCTCGCGCAAGTTTCATCGTGGGGCGACTCGAGGAGATTCATCTCCGAAGGGTCGTTTTTTGCTAGCCAACGGTTCGCCGACTAGCCAAGCTTTTTTTCCGCCTTGAATCCGAAAAGAAAACGCCGACCCGAAAGTCGGCGTTTTTGTTTTGGAAGTCTGGCGATCAGAGGCCGAGCGCGGCGATACCCGCCTTGGCGATCTGCGCGTCCTCGTTCGACTTGACGCCACTGACGCCGACCGCACCGATCACCTGGCCATCCTTGACGATCGGCACACCGCCTTCGAGCAGGCCTTGCACCCCAGGCGCCGTCAGAAACGAGGGGCGCCCGCCGTTGATCATGTCCTCATAGATCCTGCTCTCTCGCCTTCCCATCGCGGCCGTGTGGGCCTTGGCAGGCGCAATGTGCGACGACAAGGCCGCTGCCCCATCGAGCCGCTGCAGCCAGAGCAAATTGCCGGCGTCGTCGGCGATGGCGATGGTCACGGCCCAGTTGTTCTTGAGCGCTTCGGCTTCGGCCGCGGCGGCAATGGCCTTGACATCGGCGAGTTCGAGAAAGGACTTGGTCTTCATGGTCTTGCAAAAAGTGAACTAAGCCCTGAAGCATAGCGCCCGCACCTGCATGAGCCCTTACGGATGGCAGAAAGTGCTTTAGGGACATCCGGATGCGGGTTTTTGTCGCGGCCGGCTCTTGCGGCCACCTAGAATGGGCCCCAACTGCAGCGTTGCAGCGAACATCAGGAGTTTCAGCAATGAACGACCGCGTCAACACCCTCGACACCACCGTCGGCTACGGCCAGACGTTGCCGCAGGCAGAGCGCCAGCGCGTCCTGCGCAATACCTATTGGCTGCTCGCCCTGAGCCTGCTGCCCACCGTGCTGGGCGCCTGGCTGGGCGTCGCCACCGGCATCACCCGCTCGCTGAGCGGCGGTATCGGCCTCATGGTCTTTCTGGGCGGTGCCTTCGGTTTCATGTTCGCCATCGAGAAGACCAAGAACTCGGCCGCCGGCGTGCCGGTGCTGCTGGCGTTCACCTTCTTCATGGGCCTGATGCTGTCGCGGCTGATCGCGATGGTGCTGGGTTTCAAGAACGGCTCCGAATTGATCATGACCGCCTTCGGCGGCACCGCCGGCGTGTTCTTTGTGATGGCCTCGCTGGCAACGGTGATCAAGCGCGACCTGTCGGGCATGGGCAAGTGGCTGTTCGTCGGCGCACTGGTGCTGATGGTCGGTGCGATCATCAATGTCTTCGTCGGCTCCAGCGCCGGCATGATGGCGATCTCGGTCGCCGCCATCGGCATCTTCTCGGCCTTCATGCTGTATGACCTGAAGCAGATCATGGACGGCGGCGAGACCAACTACATCAGCGCCACGCTTGCGCTTTACCTGGACCTGTTCAACGTGTTCCAGAGCCTGCTGGCCTTGCTCGGCATCTTCGGCGGCGAGCGCGACTGAGCACCTGCTCGGCTTGAAGCAATAAGGGCCCCTCGGGGCCCTTTTTCATGGTCGATCGAACACGGCGATCGACTCGACATGCGCCGTGTGCGGGAACATGTTGACCACACCCGCGAAGGTGCAGCGATAGCCCGCCTGGTGTACCAGGAGGCCAGCGTCGCGCGCCAGCGTCGAGGGATTGCAACTCACGTAGACGATGCGCTTCGGCGGCGACCAGCCGCCCTCGTGCAGTTCGATCTGCTGATGAAGGTCGGCGAGCGCCTTGGCCAGCGCAAACGCACCCTCGCGCGGCGGATCGACCAGCCACTTGTCCGCGGCGCCGTCGGCCATCAGCATCGCGGGCGTCATCTCGAACAGGTTGCGCGCGACGAAGCGAGTCGCGGCCAGCGCGCTTCGACCTGGCACGGCGGGGCGGTTGCGCTCGAAGTTGTCGGTCGCCCGCGCCACCAGCGTATCGCTGCCCTCGATGCCCAGCACCTCGCGCGCGCGGCTCGCCAGCGGCAGGGTGAAGTTGCCGAGTCCGCAGAACCAGTCGATCACGCGCTCGCCCGATTGCACGTCGAGCAGGCGCAAAGCGCGGCTGACCAGCGCGCGGTTGATGTGCGGATTGACCTGCGTGAAATCGGTCGGCTTGAAAGGCATCGTGACGCCGAACTCCGGCAACTCGTAAGCCAGCGCGGGACCGTCGGGTTCGAGGAGCTTCACCGTCTCGGGCCCTTTGGCCTGCAGCCACCATTGCACGCCGGCGTGCTGCGCCGCGAACGCTTTGAGCCGCGCCATGTCCGCAGCGGACAGCGGCTCCAGATGCCTCAGCACCAAGGCGATCACGCCGAGGCTGGCGCCGTCCGGCGCGTCCCCGCAAGCCAGTTCGATCTGCGGGCAGGTGTCGCGCGCCTCCATCGAACCGACGAGTTCGCGCAAGGGCATGAGCATGGCGCTGACCCGGGCCGGCAGCACGGGACACACCTGCATGTCCGCCAAGTAGCGGCTCTTGCGCTCGTGAAAGCCGATCAGCACGGTGCCCTTCTTGGCCACGTAGCGCATCGAAAGGCGGGCGCGATAGCGGTAGTGCCAGGCAGGCCCTTCCAGCGGCCGCAGCATGTTCTCGGGACGCACCTTGCCGAGATGCCACAGGTTGTCCTCGAGTGCGCGCTGTTTCACCGCCACCTGCGCAGCGGCATCCAGGTGCTGCATCTTGCAGCCGCCGCATGCGCCGGCGTGCAGACCAAAATGCGGACAGCCGGGCCGCACACGCTGCGACGACTCGCGGCGGATCGCGGCCACGGTGCCTTGCTCCCAGTTGTTTTTCTTGCGGTGCACGCTGAACTGCACTTCTTCGAAAGGCAATGCGCCTTCGATGAATACCACCATGCCGTCGGCCTTGTGCGCCACGCCTTGTGCGTCGAGGTCGAGCGACTCGACGTGCAGCCATTCATCGCGGGCTTGCTGCTGCGCCGCCTTCTTCTCTATCGAATCCGTCATGCACGGATTGTCTCAGGGCTGCGGGGCGCCCTCGGCCCGAGCGCTACAAAAACGCATCGCGCTGGACGCCGGCGCGCGCGAGCTGGCGGCGCATCTTGGCGAGCGCCTCGTTCTGGATCTGCCGCACGCGTTCCCGCGTCAGGCCGAGGCGCACGCTCAACACCTCGAGTGTCTCCGGATCGCGGTCGTGCAGGCCGTAGCGGCCTTCCAGCACCTCGCGCTCGCGTTCGCTCAGTGCGAGGATCCATCGATCGAGAAGCTTCTCGACCTCGTGCGTCTGCGTCACGCCCGTCGGGTCTCCGCCCTCGTCTTCCGAAGCCACCGTATCGGCCAGGCTGAAACTGTCGTCGCCGCGCTCGCTGCCCGCGTCGAGCGAACGTGGCGCCTCGGAGAGCGCCATCAGCTCGGCCACCGCCTGCACCTCGCGGCCCAGCAGCGCCGCGACATCTTCGACCCGCACGCCGTCGGGCCGGCGGGAGATGAAGTCGGCGTCGCCTTCCAGCGCACGGCGCGCCCGCATCACCTGTTGCAGTTCGCGAACCACATGCACCGGCAGCCGGATCGCGCGAGCCTGCATCATCGCCGCCCGTTCGATCGACTGGCGGATCCACCAGGTTGCATAGGTGGAGAAGCGAAAACCACGCTCCGGCTCGAACTTGTTGATCGCATGCATCAGGCCGAGGTTGCCTTCCTCGATCAGATCCGCCAGCGGAACGCCGCGGCCGAGATAGGCCTTGGCGATGTTCACCACGAGCCGCAGGTTGTGCTCGATCATCGATTGCCGCGCCGAGAAGTCGCCGCTGCGGGCGGCGCAGGCGGTCTGGTATTCCTCGTCGGGAGTGAACAGTTCGGTGCGCCGGATCTCGCGCAGGTAGAGCGTCAGCGAATCGCCGCCTTCACCGCCTAGGTCGACCGGCACCGCGTCGTGCGGAATCTCAGGCAGCGCGCCCTTGTCCGCGCGATCAACGACGTCATCCGCAGGAGCGGGCAGGCTCGCAGGCTTGTAGGGCCGGAAGGTCGAGATGCTGCCGTTGCCCGCCGCGCGCCGCACGACCGGAATGCGACGCGGGACGGAGGCAGCCATGCATGATCCTAGCGCGCGGGCAGGTAGCGCGCCGGATCGACCGGCTTGCCCTGGCGGCGGATTTCGAAGTGCAGCTTCACGCGATCCGCGTCGCTGTTGCCCATCTCGGCAATCTTCTGGCCCTTCTGCACGGACTGGTCTTCCTTCACCAGCAGCGTCCTGTTGTGCGCATAAGCGGTCAGGTAGGTGTTGTTGTGCTTGAGGATGATCAGATTGCCGTAGCCGCGCAGGCCGGCGCCGGCATACACCACCCGTCCATCGGCTGCAGCAAGCACCGAATCGCCGGCCTTGCCGCCGATGTCGAGTCCCTTGTTCTTGGCTTCGTCGAAGCCCGCAATCAACGAGCCGTGCGCAGGCCAGATCCACCCCACATCTTCATCGCCCGATGCCGTGGCAGCCGGCGCGGAAGGTGAAGCGGTGATGATGGGCGGGGTGGGTTTGACAGCCGGACTCGCCGCGGCCGCAGGAGCCGCTGCGGCGCCGGAGGACGGTGCGACAGCGGCCTGCGTGACCGGCCGCGTCACGGCGCTCGAGGCGTCGGTCGTGCCAGTTGCAGATGCCGGTGCCGCAGCGCTTGCGGTAGCGCCGACCGGCGGGATCACGCGCAGCACCTGACCGACTTCGATCAGGTCGGGATTGTCGAGATTGTTCCAGCGAGCGATGTTCTGCCAGCTCTGGCCGGTTTCGGTGCCGATGCGGCGAATCGTGTCACCGGGACGCACCGCGTAATAGCCGGGCTTGCCGTAGTTTTCGATGCCCGGCAGCGGCTTGCCCGAAGCGTCCGTGGTGATGGTCGGGACACCGGGCGCGCTGGGCGCGGCAACCGTCGCGCTGGTCATCGTGCCGCGGTCCTCGACCGGTACGGGGCCGCGCCTGGCGGCACACCCCGCAATCAAGAGCGCGACCAGCAGCGTCACGCCGGCAAGCCAGCCCCGATTGCCAATACCCAGCATGTGTTCTTCCTTCAAGCAATTCCCGATTTTAGGGGGACAAAGTGAACCGCCTCAAGAATGCGGCGCTCCAGTCCCCGCGCTGTTTTGTCGATCACGACAAGCGCCTGTTTGCCGACCTCGGACTGTGTCGGCGCGACGATGCGGCCGCCCACGGCCAGCTGCGCGATCCATGCCTCAGGCACCGCTTCGCCGCCGGCCGCCGCGATGATGCCCGCGTAGGGTGCGCCCTTCGCATAGCCCACCATGCCGTCCCCCAGCAGCAGATGGACCGTGGCCAGCCGGAACGAGCGGAGATTGATGCGCGCTCGCTCGTGCAATCCGCGCAGGCGTTCGATGCTGTAGACCTCGGTCGCGATGTGGCTCAACACCGCCGCTTGGTAGCCGCAGCCGGTCCCGATCTCGAGCACGCGGCCCAGGCGGTCGGCGGGCTTGTTTGCCAATGCGGGCGCACCAAGCAGGAGTTCGATCATGCGGGCCACCACGTTCGGCTTCGAGATGGTCTGGCCCAGACCGATCGGCAGGCTCGTGTCTTCATAGGCCTGATTGACCAGTGCGCTGTCGACGAAAAGATGACGCTCGACCGTGCCCATGGCGCGCAGCACCCGCGCGTCGGCAATGCCCTGCGCCGCGAGCCGCTGAACCATGCGCGCGCGCACGGCGTCGGAGGCCATCGAAGGCGTGTGATGAACGAGCGGCTTGGCAGGCACGGCCGACGCGCGCCCGCGCGTCGCAGCCGACGCGGTGGGCGTGAGCCGGACGGGGAATCCTGGTCGCTGGCTCGCCATGTCAGGACGGCTCGCCCAGGCGAGCCACCGTCTCGCGCCATTGGCCGAGGTTGGCATGGTCGGTCAGGTCGATCTGCAAGGGCGTGAGCGCAATGTGGCCGGCCGCCGTCGCATGGAAGTCGGTGCCCTCGCCGCTATCCTTGGCGCCGCCCGCCCCCGCGATCCAGTACATGGTCTCGCCGCGCGGGCTGTCCTGCGTAATGACCTTTTCGGCTGCATGGCGGCGCCCCAGCCTGCAAACCTTGAGCGATTTCAGCTTGTCGAAGGGAAGATTCGGGATGTTGACGTTGAGCAGAAATGCGCCGCTCTCGAGCATGCGTTCGCGCTCGATCTGCTCCACCAGCCGCCGGGCCGCGCGGGCCGCCGCGTCGACATGGGCCCAGCCCTTCTCGATCTGCGAGAACGCGATCGCCGGAATGCCGAACAGGTAGGCCTCCATGGCAGCGCCGACGGTGCCCGAGTAGATGGTGTCGTCGCCCATGTTGGCGCCGTTGTTGATGCCGGAAACCACCAGATCGGGCCGGTAGTCGAGCAGCCCCTTGAGTGCGATGTGCACGCAGTCGGCGGGCGTGCCGGTCACGTAGCGAAAGCCGTTGTGCGCGGTGTGCACGTAGAGCGGCGCCGCCAGCGTGAGCGCGTTCGACTTGGCGCTGTTGTTGTGCTCGGGCGCGACCACTTCGACTTCCGCCACCTCCTTCAGCGCATCGTGCAGCGCAACGATGCCGGGAGCCTGGAAGCCATCGTCGTTCGAAATAAGTATCTTCATGTCGTCTGTGAGTGCGCGCGATTGTAGGCGGCCGATGCGTCACGGCAGGGACAATGCCGGCCTGCCAGCCCGCCTATCATGGCCCGGATTCATTGCCCCAGAGACCTACCTCAAGGAGACACGAGCATGCACGCATGGCTCTGCGAAAACCCCACCGGCGTCGACGCCCTGACCTGGAAAGAACTGCCGACGCCAACCCCCGGCCCGGGTCAGGTGCTGATCGAAATCAAGGCTGCCAGCCTCAACTTCCCCGATCTGCTCATCGTGCAGAACAAGTACCAGATCAAGCCGCCGCTGCCCTTCGTGCCTGGGTCTGAATATGCAGGGGTGGTAGCGGCGGTCGGCGACGGAGTGACTCATCTGAAGGTCGGCCAGAACGTCGCCTGTCTTTCCGGCACCGGCGGCTTCGGCACCCACACGCTGGCGCCGGCCGCCCTTTGCATGCCGCTGCCCGAGGGCTTCGGCCATGTCGATGCGGCGGCTTTCATCATGATCTACGCGACATCGTGGCACGCGTTGATGGACAGGGCGCAGCTCAAGGCCGGCGAAACCTTGCTGGTGCTCGGTGCGGCAGGCGGCGTCGGGACGGCAGCGATCCAGATCGCCAAGGCCGCCGGCGCCAAGGTGATCGCTGCCGCGTCCACCGATGAAAAATGCGAGCTCTGCAAATCCATCGGCGCCGATCTCACTATCAACTACACGACGCATGCGCTACCCAATGGCTTTCGCGAAGCCATCAAGGCAGCAACCGACGGCAAGGGTCCGGATGTCATTTATGACCCGGTAGGCGGCGATTTCGCGGAGCCTGCATTCCGCTCGATCGGTTGGCGCGGGCGCTATCTGGTCGTGGGCTTCGCCGCCGGTCCCATTCCCTCGCTGCCATTGAATTTGATGCTGCTCAAAGGCGCGTCGCTGGTTGGCGTGTTCTGGGGGGATTTCGCCAAGCGCGAACCCAAAGCCAATGCGCAGATGATGGCCGAATTGGCAAAGTGGTACGGCCAAGGCAAGATCAAGCCGGTGATAGACCGCACCATGCCGATGGCGGAGTTGAAGGCCGCCTACGCACACATGGGTTCGCGCGGCGTCAAAGGCAAGCTCGTGATGGTCAACTAAGGCCTGCTACACACAATAAAAAAGCCCGCACATGCGGGCTTTTTTACGAGGGACCAAGCAAACCGTCTACTTGATCTCGAAGTCCGACAGCGACTTGCCGGCGGCCAGCGCCTCCGTAATCCAGCGCGGCTTGCGCCCGCGCCCGCCCGACCATGTTTCACCGGTGGGACTGCGATACTTTGCAGCCGCCTTGATCGTGACCACCCCCGTACTGCGCTTGCCGCCACGCGTGCCGAGTTTCAGATCGGCCGCAGTCAAACCGTATTCCGCGATCTTCTTGCGCAGTTCCTCGATGACACCCGCGCGCTCCTGATTGCGCAGCTCCTCGGCTTGTTTGCGCAATTGCGCAATCTGCTCGTCGTGCTTCTTGATCTGGGAATTGATGTCGGCAAGGGTTGAGGCCATCGGTGAAATCCTCCGAATTGGAAAGTAAAAATTCTAATTCAAATCCCAATTGCCGCAAGTGAGGCAACTCCAAAAAAAAAGCGCCGATCGAATGATCGGCGCTTTATGTCAAAGGGGTTTGGGGTGGCTGATGGGACTCGAACCCACGACGACCAGAATCACAATCTGAGCTCGATCCCCAGCATCCATGCGGCCTGCCGGGTGGTCGCGGGAACTTTGGACCCAAAGTATGCTACGTGCTCATGCGGGTTCGGTGGGCGTCGTTCCCAGCCCGATGGACGGGTGCGCAAGCTATAGTGCATGTAACAAATTTACCGACGGGTTCGTACCAATGGCAAAAGCTCGATCGCCTATGGATGCACTGAGCGAACGCATATTTCGAAGTGCGAGCCACGAAAACCTCACGATTCTTAGGAACGCTTCCTACGGAGCCGCTGCGGTTTGCATTGCCACACTCGTGAGCCTCACCCAAGTCGGGGCTAAGAGTCTGGCCCTTTCCGTGTCGGTGTATGCGTCAGCGATGGCCCTGCCGCTTTGGCTTTTAATCGGCGGTGTCATCGAGCACTACATCACTATCGGACCCACCAGCTACCCTCACTTCGAGGTGACGCTTAAACGCTTCGACTCGCTTCTGGTATCCCAAGTTGCCATGTGGGCAACAGTGGCCTCGATAGGTGGAGTCATCTACTTCCTTATTCCGGCCGCATTTTGGCTTTTTGCGGCATCTGGCACGCTCGCGATGGTCCACCAGTTTCTGTTCAACAGGCGCTTTGCAGCCTGGCTTGCGTCATCACAGGATGCATCCGCCGATCCGGCATCACGCGATGTCTAGCCATCGCGTTGTCCCAGGTCAGTCCGTCACCCATCAGGCATGAGTGCATCGTAGCTGCGCTCGCAGAGCTTGCCAGCTATTCGGGCACGGTCAGCGTAGGCTGCAAGGAATTCCACTCGCTGGCTACAGCGCTCGAGCACGTTGGCAAGCACTCCGATGGGATCGGCTCCTGCCGCGCTTCGCTCGATAGCGGAGGCGCGTTCATTTGCTCGGCGGGCGGCTTCGGCATATCGGGCAATTTGCTTGCGCATGCGGTCACCAGCACCGCGAGCGGTAGCAAGATCGCCCAGCGCAGTGCGCGTTTCTTTTGCAGCATCATCGAATGCCTTTCTCTGTTCGGAATTGATGCGCTCGAGCTCGAGCAGCCGAGCACGCGCCGCCAGGCGCCCAACCTCTGCGCTCGCGGCCTTGTAGTCGGCGAGCTCGGCGCGGACGTTCGCCGTCGCCTCGCGCGCCGCGTGCACCTGGACCTCCTTCACGAGGCCGAAGCCCACCGCGGCAGCCAGCAGCAGCGCCCACAGCGCGCCCGGGATCATGTCGAACGCGCCGAAGATGGCTTTCACTGATCGCGCTCCAGCAGGTCGGGCCAGCCCCATGCGTCGAGCCACAGCCGCCACCACAGCGGCACGAAGATGGCGATCATCATGGGTTGCACTCCGGCGCCACCTTGTCGAGGATCTCGATAAGGCGCTCGGTCAGGCGCCCCGCATAGGCCGGGCCCGGGTGCACTTCGTCGAACAACTCGAGCGGGTCATAGGTCACGGTGCCGTAGTCCGCGAAGGCCACGTTCTTCGACGCCATGAGCGTCTTGAGCGCGCCGTTGTAATGGTCGCGCCTGGCGATCGCATCCGGCGCGAGCGGCGGCCGCTGATGGCTGAAGCCCGTCACGATGGGCGTGCGTTCCTCGCCGCGCACGTGGTCGACGATGCGCGTGTAGGAGTCGAGCACGACGCCGATCGGCACGCCTTGCCATGCGTCGATCGCGCCGTTTTCGATCACAACGAAGCGCGCCGATCGCGCCTCCGCGAAGAAGGTTTGCGAGAGCATCATCAGCGTGGTGCCTGCCACCGCGCGGTCTTCGACGCGCCACTTTGGCCGCTTCGCTTCGATCACGCCCTTGGCGCCCTGCAGCGCCTGGATGCTGTCGCCGTAGATCACCACGGAGCATGCATACGTCGGGCCCGCGCCCTTCGGCGGCGCGCTCGCCGCGGGCGGCAGCGCGAAGCCGGCGCCGGCGCCAGATCCGGATCCGCCACCACCACCGCCACACGCGGCCAGGACGAAGGCCAGGAGGAAGACGAGGCGCTTCATTCGGCACCGCCCTGCTTGTCGACGGGCGTGAACGCCAGGGCGAGCCACTCCGCGCCCTTCTGGACCACGTTGAAACCGAAGTACAGGCCCGCGACCCACTTCACTAGGTCGACGAAGGCTGCCTCCTTGATGAACTCGCCGAGCAGCAGCAGGATGGCGGCCACCACGATCAGCATGCCAAGATCCACTTGCGCGATGCGTAGCGGGACTCTTCGTTGTCGTCAGTCATTGGACAGCCTCACATTTCTGATGGCGCTCGAGCTGGCGCGTCCACACGCCGGCGCAGCGCTTGTTTCCGGGGGTTGAACAGTCAAAGCCGGCCGCGAACCTGTAGGCCAGCAGGGCATCGCAGGCCGCGGCGTAGTCGCCGGCCAGGATGTGGCGACGCATGGACGAGCTCGCCCAGCGGCCCGTGCCGTACTGGTAGACCCAATCCATGTAGAGGTCGAATTCCTCTTGTTGGAGGCTCGCGCCGTCGAGCGAGCGGCGGAAGATGGCTTCTTCCTTGCTGATGTGCGCCTGGGCCTTGACCAAGGCACGCGCCGGCGTGGTGGTGTCGCCCAGCTTCACGGGCTCGCCGTTCTCGTGGAACGTGGAGCCGAAGCCCACCGTCGGGCGGTCCCCCATGGTCGGGATGACGGCGCGATCGGTGTAGCTCTCGTGCTGGACGATGCCGATGAAGCCGGCCGCGCTGAGCGACAGCGCCGCGACGAGGATGCGAACCTTGTTCACTCGTCGGCCTCGCTGCGCTCGAGACGACGCATGCGCGCCTGGTGCTCTTCCTTCTCGCGCTCGTCGCGCGCCTGCTGGCGCAGGTTCTCCTGACGCTTGAAGTAGATGTTGACCAGCAGGCCGGCAATGCCAAGCAGCAGGCCGGCAGCCACGCCGAATTCCGACGACAGCAGCCAGCTCGCGACGGATGCGCCGGCGCCGGTGTAGGTGACTTTGCTGCCCGCGGCCGCTACGGTTGCCTCGATGGCTTCGCGGCTCATGCGCAAAGCCCTCGCGGTCGGAGGGCTTGGGGGTCAACGGAGAAGGCCGTCGCCTTGGATTGGGTGGGCATGTCGGTCCTTGGTGGACCGCACTGCCCCGGTAGGTGTGCACGCCGTTTATAGGCGGATGTCTAAGTCTTGATCAAGGGGGGTTGCGTTCCGATTCGGCCCGATAATGCGGCCGGCCGTCGCAACAACCGCAAGCCGCTAGGCACATCGAGAACATGCACCACCAAAAGGCCTACGAAGCCACGACAGCAATCAGAAACGAGCTTCCTATAGCGGTGAGACAGGCGGTGCGCACTCTCTTGGAGAAGAAGCATCTTTATCAGTCTCAAGCTGTCGACATAGCGGGCGTAGTCAAGCGGCATACGGTTCCCTCGGGCCCCCACGAACTAGTTCTCGCGGACGCTATCCGTGATGTGGACACGTGGCCATGGGTCGTCAATGACGACAATCCACTGACGGTGATGGCGTCAGCAGTTAAAGCCAGCAATGACTCCCAGAAGAGCGTCCTGTGGGTGGCGCCGGACATTAAGACTTACTGTCCGCAGTGCGACAGAGTGGAACCTTTCAACTCCGTTTCAGCGACCAATTTCCTGAACAGGGCGGATGCCTACGCAGGCGGGATTCGCGGGGTACAAGTTTTCGTCCTGTCTTACCTTTGCCAATCGTGCAAATCCATCCCCCAGGTGTTCCTGATTCGCAAAAATGGCACCAAGCTGACCCTGTGTGGACGAGCGCCTATGGAGCACGTTGATACGCCCAAGACAATTCCGGACTCAGTTGCGAAGTACTACTCTGGCGCGATGATCGCCTTTCAGTCAGGGCAGACCCTTGCGGCACTGTTTCTTCTCAGAACACTTTGCGAGCAATGGGCTTTGCTGCACGCCCAGCCCGGCGACTTTGCCGACGCTGCCATTGAAGCGTACATGGCGACACTGCCACTTAACTTCAAAGGCAGCTTTCCTTCGATCAAGGCCCTGTATTCGGACCTCAGCGAAGCGTTGCACGCAGCACGTGCGGACGATCAATTGTTCGCCGCGAGCGCAGAAGTCATCCGAGACCACTTTGAAGCGCGCAAGCTATTTAAGCTCGCTCTTCCCGTCACGGTCGTCGAGCCCAGCAAAATATGATGTAAGCAGCAGCAGCCATGGCCGCGGTCACACGCCAGTCCACCGTCGCCACCATCAGGATGCCAAGCACCACGCTCGCTGCTGCCATCAGTTCGTCCCTTCCTGAAGCTGCCGTTTCACTTCCTGCCGGATGGCCTTGGGGGCTGCTTGAGCAACCCGCGAGGCGCGGTCCTGGCGCATAGCCATCACACGGCGGCGGACGCCGGCCATATCGATGGTCATCGGTGAGTGGGGGTTTTTGCGGTTCCACTCGCGCACTGCATCGCGCACCGCTTTCTGCTGCTCGGCGTCCTTCTCGTACACGGCTTTTGCCATGTCCGCGGCTAAGTCCTGCTTGGCAAGCCGATTCTGCGCCACCATGGCCTGCGTCGTAAAGCTGCGCTCTGCCTCGCGCGCGACGTCGGCCGGCTGGAAGCCGATCGCCTTCACCAGCCCGTCGATCGGCGATGCATCCATCACCTTGCGGCCCTTGGTGTCCTTGTATTCGCCGGTGAGCATGACCTCGATGCCCTTGCGCAGGTTTTCGGCTGCCTTCGGCGCCATCATCGTGCCGCCCTGCACCACGTCGCCGTCCAGCACCTTGCCGGCGCCCTCGTAGCCGCGCTGCACCAGATCCGCGGCCGGGCCCAGGAGCTCGGCAACGTCCCGGGCGTGGTCCGCCTTCTTCACCAGCAGGCCGGTGCCGGGCAGCATGTTGTCCATGCCGAGCCGGCCAGCCACGTCGATGGGCACGCCCGGGAAGCCGGAGATTCCGCGCTCCGCGAAGTTGGCACCGCCCTCGCCCAGCGTGTTGATGAGGAACTGGCGCCGCGCCTGCTTCGTCGAGAAGGCGTAGCCCAGGCGCTGCATGATTCCGTCGATCACGTCCTCGGCGTCCGACATGAAGGGGATGCCACCGGCCCCGGACAACAGGAACAGCATCGCCAGAGCGAAGAGCGCGGCTTTCTTGCCCTCGGGCCCGCCCTGGGTCGCCATCCGGTGCAGGAGCTCGGCGTAGCTGATGCTGTACTGCTTGAACGTGAAGATCACAGAGCCGACGGCGCCCCGCGCCCATTGAGGCTTGTTGCCCTTGTTGTAGACGAACTGGGTATCGGCGATCGCCTTCTCGGCGAACTTCACCGGGTTCGCGATGCCCTGCTCCACCGCCGTGCGGTAGGCCGCGATGAAGGTCACGCGACGGTTGAACTGCTCGGCCAGGCTGAAGGGCTTGCCCCACGCCACCATGATCTTCGCGCCGGCGTTTTGCGCGGCCGCCCAGGTGTTGCCCAGCTTCGTGCCGTCGCCAGTCTTCAGCGCGGCCTTGCCGCGGGCCTGGGCGATGAGCTGGTGCACTTCCTGCGGCGCCACGATGCCCTCGGCCTCGGCGTGCTTCAGCGCGGCATCGAGCTTTGCGTCCCCGGTGGTCGACTTCATCACGTCGGCCACGGCCTGCTTCATGCGAGCTGCCGACTTGGCGATGCCGCCGTACTGGCTCAGGTAGGGCATGGTCACAGCGAAGGGCTGCGTCATGTTCACCATCGCCGAAGCGATCGAACCGCCGATGTATTGCGCGAACAGCAGGCCGCGGATCTGCTGCGCCTCTTCCTGCGGGTTGCGCACGTAGTCGGCCATCTTGATCGCCATGTCCTTGAGCTCGCCGTCCTCCTTCGGGATGTCCTGGGTGGCGCGGGCGATATCGCCGGCGTGCAGGTTCTGCGCGGTCAGTCGGGCATTCGAGTAGACGAAGCCGGCCAGGACGCGGCCCGGGTCTTCGCTGTAGCCGGCGATGCCCTTGCGCTGAATCAGGCGCTTCATGGCGCTGCGATTGCTCTTGGCCAGCTTGAGGTACTGCTGGAACATCTGGTTCTTCGCCTCGTCGCCGTCGGCCTCGAGGCCCACCATTTCGCCAAACAGCTCGAGCGTCTCGGGCGTGATGCCGTTGAAGAGCTTGTAGGCCTGTTGGCTGACCGTGCCTTGGGTGATGGTGGCGCCGGGGAACTGCTCGCGCAGGCGCCGCGCGGCCGCGCCGCGATCCAGGCGCGACTCGTAGAGCCCGAAGTGCACGCGCTCGCCGTCGGCGTCCACCACGTCGACCGTGTAGGAGCCGTAGCGCGAGAGCGGTGCGTAGCCATGCTCGATCAAGCTCTTGATCTTGTCGCCCTTCTCGATCATGGTGTTGGCGCTGTCGATCAGCACGGCAGCGCGCGACGGGTCGTCCTCGGCCATCTGCAACAGGTGATCGCGCAGCAGCACCGCAGCGTCATCGGCCGTCGCCGCGTCGAGCACCATCTGGCGCAGCGCCTCGGTGTCCTTGCCGCCGAAGCGCAGCATTTCGGCCTTGCCCAGGTTGTTCAGGCTCTTGTCAACGGCAGCCCGGAATTCGCGGTAGAGGTCGATCTGGTCGGGGTTCAGGCCGAAGGTCGTCTTGAGCTCCGCGTCCGTGAACACCACGCCTGCCTTCAGAAATTCGGCCTCGAAGCGGTTGCGCACGGCGCCCTCGTACACGTCGAGTTTGGAGGCCTGCCAGCGCTGGAGCTGCTCGGGCGTCACAAGGCGCTTGCGCAGCAGCATCTGAGCCTTGGCCTCGGTTGGCAGCGCGGCGTAGCGCGCCTCGAGCTCTTCCATCTTGATGAGCCGGCCGTCTTGGTCGCGGGCATAGGTCAGCGTGCCCTCGAAAACCGGCGCGGCCAGCGCCTTGGTGTCGGCCAGGGACATCGCCCCCTTCTTCAGATCCGCGAACGTCTCGAGCTTCGGCAGGATGTTGGGCGCGAGGTCAGCCGCTTCGGTTGCGTAGAGGCTCACGTCCTGCAGGAAGGTTTGCACCGCGTCGTAAACGCGCTTGAAGGCCGGCCGGCGCTGCGCGAGGTCGTGCATGGTGCCGACGGTCTTGTGCCACCAGCCCACTACGCCCTGCGACTTGAACAGGTCGCCCACCACATCGGAGGCCTTCGCACGCCACTCGCGCACGTCGTTCAGGCCCTCCACCGGCGCATCCGGAGTGCGCACCACGCGGCCCTGCACGCGCTCGAAAGCGCGTTGGCCGGGCTTGTCCGGCTGCACGACGCCCGCGGTGCGCAGCGTCATGCCCGATTCGCCCAGCGCATCCTCAACGATGCCGCCCTTGACGGCTGCCCGGACCGGCGCAGAGCCCATGTCCTCGTCGGAGCCGACGAGGAAGACGCGCGTGGCGCCAGAGTTGCGCAGCGTGCGCCGCACCAGCCCGGCGAGATACGGCGCGTTGCGCGTCAGGATCGAACTGGGCGCCTCGGTGACCACGCGCACGTTGTTCGATGCGTCCGTGCCGATCAGCGTGATCCATCCGGGCTTCTGAGCGCTCTTGCCGATCACCGCAAGGTCGGCCAGGGCGGCAATGGTCTTGCCAAGCAGAGGGTTCGGCTTGGAGGCCTGGAGCACCTTGTCGGGCCCGAAGTCCTTGGTGTGCACCGACGGCTGCGCGAGGCCCGTGCGAGACGACAGTTCAATGGTCGCGTACTTGCCGCTGTTGATGATGACGTGGGCGCGCAGGCCTCCAACCTCATTGCCCAGGGCATCGGTCAGCTTCAGGTCGTCGCGGCTCGGCGTCGGGTCGCCGTTCGGGTGGTTGTGCAGCAGGTAGTAGCCATCGGCGCCGGTGCGCTGCATCTCTTGATAGAACCACTCGTAGTACTGCTCGGTGTTCATGCCGGGCGGCATCATCGGCGCGTAGCCAGGCATGCGCGCGCTGACGCCAGTCGAATGCACGATGGCATCGCCCTTCATGAAGAAGACGCGGAACGTCTCGTACTTGGGGTTGCGGTAGACCTGAGCGAGCTCGGCGAGCTCTTCGGCGCTGCCGGCCGTGCGGCCTACGAGCGCGGTGGCACCAGCTTCTTCCAGCTGGGCGGTAATTCCGAGGCCGGTGACACTGGCCCGGCGTTGTACGGCTGCTGAATCCCCCCGCACGCCCGCAGTTCCGGCTCCGGCTTGGCTGCCGGCGTCGGCTTGGGAGGCTGCTTGGTCAGGGTTTCCATCGCCGGCATCGTACTCGGCCTGATTGGAGCGAGCAACCACCTCCGCAGAGGCCTTGTCGCCCTTTCCGGCGAGGCGCTGCAGCACGTCCTTGTGCTTGAGACGGGCCTGCTCGAGCTTGCCCTGGTCGGGCCATGCGCCAGTTTCTTCGGTCGCGTCGAGGTCGGCTTTCTCCTTCTGCGCACGGGCAAGCTGGCTCTTCAGGAAGTCCTGCTCGCCCGGGATGCTGTGCAGCATCGCGTCGACCAGCGCAACGACTCGTTCCGGCGCCTTGCCGGTGTCCTGCACGTAGAAGTCGCGGCTGGCCACCACCTTGCCGTCCTGGCGCAGCACCACGTCCATCATGACGGTGCCGGCCTTGTCCAACGAGCCTTCCACGGTCACGTCGTAGCCGCCAATGGTGCCCACGGGCTTCTCGACTTGATCCGCGATGGAGTCAATGACCGCCTGCTTGATGGCGCTGCCCACGCGCGTCCGGCGGCGGTAGTCCTGGCCACCGACGTGCCACACGATTGGGTCCACGTCGCCGCGCAGATCCGAAAAGGCTTCGGCCATTGCGGCGCGCGCGGTGTAGCGCTCGCCGTTGATTTCGACGTCAATCGGCGCAGCGCGCTCGGTTTCCTTGCCGTCCTTGACGGTCTTGACCGTGGTTTCGTCGATGGCGCGCAGGTAGGCCTGGGCCTCGCGCCAGTCGGTGTATTCCTTGCCGTCGATGGTCGCCTTGAAGCCGGAGAGCCGGGCCTGTGCGTCGGCCGTGTAGGCATTCACCTTGGCGGCGCCGGCCTCGCCCGCCTTGATCTTGGGCGGCAGATCCGCCAGGCGCTCGGCGTTGCGCCGGCGGCGCGACTCGAGCTCGTTCTTGTTGGCGTCGAAGGAGCGCTTGCGCTGCTCGAGCTTCTTGACGTCGGCGCGCAGTTGAATCTCGTGCAGCAGGTCGATATTGCCGGTGGCGGCCGCCTGCATCTCGCCGGCCGAAAGCTCGAGGTCTTCAAAGGCGTTGTCGATTTCGCGGCCCACCTTGCGAGTGCGAAGCTGGTTGATCATCTTCAGCTTCGTCTCTTGGACCTGCCACATGCGCATGTCCAGCGTGTCCTTGGTCACATAGGCCAGGATCTCGACCTCGAATTCGGCCACCTCGTTCATCAGCGCATTGCCCTGGCGAATGATGCGGCCCTCGCGCTGCTCCACGTCCGACGGGCGCCACGGCACGTCCAGATGGTGCAGCGCCACGAGGCGCTCCTGCACGTTGGTGCCGGCGCCCATCTTTGGCGTCGAGCCCACCACCACGCGAATCTCGCCGGCGTTGACCTTGCGGAACAGACTGGCCTTCTGGTCGTCGGTGTTGTAGTCGTGGATGAAGGCGATTTCCGCGGCCGGGATTCCCTTCTCGATGAGCGCGGCGCGCAGGTCGTCGTAGACGCTGAAACCGCGCTCCGCGGCCTTCACCGCGTCGAGCCAGTCCGGGCCCCGTGCGTCGAGCTCTTCCTGAGCTGCTTCGGCGTCTTCCACGATGGCGAGCGCGGCCTCGTTGCCGAGCACCGCGGATGCCTGGATGTCTTCGCTGGCGGCAGCCACGCGCTCCTGCAGCGCCTGATATTCCTTGAGCTCGGCCTTGGCGTGCTTCACTGGCGTGCCCAGGTCGGAGAACACCAGTTGCGTGCCCATGACCGCGGCGTACTGCTGGTAGCGCGCCAGGATCTCATCGGAGGCGCGGTCCACGCGCCCGCCCTTCTCGCGGTCGATCACCTTCGGATCCACCAGCCGGATGTCCATGGCAGCCTTGCGGCCGTCGCCCATGATGACCAGCACGTTGTCGTCGCCCTTCTTCGGCGGGCCCTTGCGTGCCTCAACGATCTTCGCTCGCTGGGCGAGTTCTTCCATGTAGGCCACTTGCGCCGGCGTCTTGTCGAGCGACACCGGCGCGCGGCGGTCGCCCTTGAGCTTCGGCAGTGGGAACTCGGCTCCGTCGTTCTCTTCGCGATAGGCGGTCTTGATGTCCTCCATCGTCACCGTGTCGCACACCTGATCGAACATCTTCAGGAGCTCGGGGGTGTTCACGAAGTTGGACATGCGGCTCGAGGCCTTGAAGCCGTCGCCGCTGGGCTTCTGCATCCAGACCTGCTCGACGCTCGCGAAGGTGTTGGCCCAGGCATCGAACGACTCGAAGCCCAGCTCCTTCATGGCGGTTGGCATCAGGTACCGCATCATGTGGTACATCTCGGCCAGCGAGTTGGACACCGGCGTGCCGGTGGCGGCGACGAAGCCCTGGTCCCGGCCGTTCTTCGCGAAGATCTGGTTGATCTTCACGTACATGTCATAGGCGCGCTGGCTGCCGGTCGAGTCGCCCAGGCCCTGCACGTTCTGCATCTTCGTGCTGAACATCAGGTTCTTGAACATGTGGAACTCGTCGACGGCGAGCTGGTCCACGCCGAGCTGCTCGAAGTCCAGCAGGTCGTCCATGGGCTTGTCGCGCAGCGCCTTGATGCGGTTTTCCAGCTTCTCCTTCAGCGCCTCGAGCTGCTTCACCGTGCGCTTCTTCTGCGGCTTGTCGCCATCGCCGTCCTCCACCGCCTTGATGGTCGCCACGATGTTCGCGACCTCTGCCTGGTTGAAGGCAGCCTCGAATTCCGGCGCGGGCTTGATGAAGCCGAAAGACGAGTGCGCGATCACCACAGCGTCCCAGTCGCCGGTGGCAATCTTCGCCAGGAATTTGCGGCGGTTGGCCCGCTCGAAGTCCTTCTTAGTCGCAGTCAGGATGTTGGCGCCCGGGTAGAGGCGATAGAAGTCCGCGGCCCACTGCTTCACCAGATGGTTCGGCACCGCCACCATCGGCTTGTTGGCGAGGCCCGTGCGCTTGAGCTCCATCGTGCCGGCCACCACCGTGAAGGTTTTGCCGGCGCCCACTACGTGGTCGAACAGGGTGGTGCGGTCCTGCACCATGCGCGCGATCGCGTTGCGCTGGTGGCGGCGGAACTTGATGACCTCATCGGGCACCTTGCCCGGGAACTCCATCATCGAGCCGTCGTAGACGCGCGTGACGTAGTTGTTGTTGGTGTCGTTGTACGCGCGCACCAGCTTCTCGGAGCGGTCGGCATCGGCGAAGAGCCAGTCCCCGAAGGCCTCGCGGATTTCCTGCGCCTTGGTGTTGGCCTGCTCGGTCGCCTCGGCGTCGGTATGGGTCTTGCCCTCGCTGTCCCGATACGTGACCTTCACCGCACGGTTGTTCAGCAGCGCGGTCAGGAGCTCCCCGCCATTCATCTTCGGCGTGCCCCAGGTCGTGCGCCACGCCACGTCGTTCGCCGGCGTGATGTCGACCTGATAGCTGCTGTTGAGCTTCATGTAGCGCACGCGCGCCTTGGTGCCGTCGCCGAAGAGCTTGACCGCGAAGTCCTCGTAGGCCTGCTCGGGCACCCAGGGCGAGCCCACGCGCGCCACGATCTGGCTGGCGCCCACATCCTCGGGCTGCACTTCCTCCAGGGCGCGGGCGTTGGCCGACAGGCCGGCAGCGCGGGCCTGCGCCAGCTTCGCGCGCACGTTGCCCGAGAGGTAGGCGTCCCGCAGCACGAACTCGTCCGTTGCCGGATCGCGGAACAGGAGCGGCTTGTCGCCGGTCGAGAGCTCGCGCAGCACGTCATCCGGGTCGCGCTTCAGGATCTTGCCGATGTAGGCCGCGTCCAGCTTGCCGCGCTCGGCCATCGAAACGGCCAGGGCGTCGGCGGCGGAATCCACGCGGCGCACCTGGGTGCGCGCTGCGACCACGCGCCGCTCGAAGATCGGCGCCTTCTTCGCGGTCGACTTCGTGGGCTTGATGCCCTGGCGCTTCGCCGCGGCCGGGCCGATGCCGGGCGTGTAGTTGTGCTCGAGCGAGGCCAGCAAGGGGAAGTCCGGGTCATCGTCGAAGACGCGCAGCGTGCTCGGGTCGTTGATGAGCCCGTGCTCCTTGCGGTAGGCGTCGTACTGCTGGTTGAGCGTGCTGCGGAGCTGCCCCATGCCCTTGTCGTCGTCGGCCATCTCCGCGGCGATCAGGCCGCGCAGCGTCGAGCGCATGCCGGCCAGCGCCTTGATGCGCGCGAATCCGGCCTCGCCCAAGGTGGTTTTCTCGGTCCACTGGGTCGCCGGCGTGACTTCGGTACCGCGCGCCTCGCCGCCCAGGTCGGGCAGCCGCTGCATGAGCTTGTCGCCATCGAGGAAGAAGCCGCCCTCCTGCACGGTCGGGTTCTTCAGCGCGACGATCGCGGCCTTGGTCTTGTCGGCCGTGCCGGTGTCGGCGATCGACTGATAGACGCCCTCGGGCAGCTTGCCGACGGCTTCCTTCAGCATCGCGAGCGTGTCCTGGCCAGCGCGCGCGACGAGCGCCGGCTGGTCGGGCCCGTACATGGTGCCGAAGGCGCCGAAGTCGCCGAGCATCATGTGCGGGTTGTCGATGAAGTACTGGTTGAGCGCTACCTGCTTGCCCTGGCGGTCAGAGTAGCTGCCGGTGTTCAGCCAGCGCTTGGCGTCCTGCTTCGCGGCCTTGCCGCCGATGTCGGCATCCGATCGCTTCTGCAGGAAGATGATGTCCGTGGTGACCTCGGTGTTCGCGTTCTTCGCGAAGGCGCTGTTCGGCAGCCGGATCGCGCCGAGGAACACCGTGCGGTCGCTGATGTACTTCCGGGCACTGTCGGTCTTGGCGTCGAGGAAAGAATTGGTGACCACCTGGGCCATCACGCCGCCCTCGCGCAGCATGTCGACCGCCTTGGCGAAGAAGTAGTTGTGCAGGCTCAGGCCGGACAGGTGCTTGCGGCCGCTGCGGTCGGTCTGCGTGTCGCTGGCGAAGGGAGGGTTGCCCACCGCGGCGTCGAAGTAGGCGTCATTGCCCTTGAACTCGGTGAAGTCCGCGCGCTGCACGATCTGGCGCGGGTACAGATGCTTGGCGATGGCGCTCGAGAACGGCTCGCGCTCGATGGCGGTGAAGCGGCCGGCGCTGCGCATGTCGGCAGGCATGAGGCCGATGAAGTTGCCCACACCGGCGCCGGCCTCGAGCGTCTTGCCGCCCGTGAAGCCGAAGCGGCGCAGCGCCGCGTAGATCCCGTCCACGATGATCGGGCGGCTGGTGTAGTGCGCGTAGCGCGTCGAGCGGCGCGCGTCGGCCAGATCCTGCTCGGACAGAAGGCCCGTGAGCTCCGCGTGCTCCTTGGCCCAGTCGGCATTCTTCGGGTCGAAGGCCTGCGGCAGCCCGCCCCAGCCGACGTATTGCGCCAGGACGCGCTGCTCGGCCGGCGTAGCCAAGCGCGCGCTCGCCTCGAGCTCGTTCAGCAGCCGGATGGCCGCGACGTTGTTCTTGAACTTGGTCTTCTGGCCACCTTCACCCAGGCCGAGGTCATCCTCGATGGTGAAGTCTTCGGCCTTGATCTGCGGCGCCGCGATCGGGGGCGCGTTGGGGGCCTCGTTGGGCCCGCCCTCGGGGATCAGTCCCGACTGTTGGGGTCGAAATCCGTCAGGCCGCGCATTAGGTCGCGGTGGGCGCGATACCCTTGGCTTTTTGGCATCTTGGGCTCCTGGCCCGGTTCCTCGGGCGGGAACAGGTACGTCTCCCGCACTTGCTCCCACGCTTCCTGCCACGTCGCGCCCTGAGTCGTCAGGACGCGAATCCCCGCTGCCGTCGCGTCCGCGGCTTCCGTCAGCGCCTGCTCGAGCTTGCCCGCCTTCTCCAGCGTGGCGTACATCTTCGGCAGATGCTCCTTCCAGTGCGCCCTCGCTTGGGCTATCCAGTTCGCGTGCTGCATTTCCATCTTTCGGTGCTCCAGTATCTGCGGCCGGGGCCGCGGGTGCAATGCTGTCCAAATCTGCAGCTTCGACCGCTGCAGCTGTGTCCAGGCCTTCGATGGCCGTGGCGCGCGGGTCGAACTTCAGCGCCATGTAGAGCTGCTTGAGGTACGGGCGGATGCCCTCGCCCATGTCCTCGAGCATGGCCTTGGCGTAGGCCGCGAACGAGCGCGCGCCCTTCTCGATGTGGTAGCCGGCCAGGGTGATGCCGTCCTGCAGGAGCTCGGGGTCGATGCCCGAGCTCACGCGGCCCAGCTTCGCCTTCATGCGGGCGCGCGCGGCGGCCGCCGCATCCTCGGTGAAGATCTTGTTGGCGCCGACGGCCGGCGCGGGCGCGGGAGCCTTCGCCTCCTTGCGCGGCTTGGCGCCGAAGTCCTTCAGCACGCGGATGGTTTCGGCCTCGAGGTTCGCCGGCTCGTACTTGCCCGACTGCTTCTCGTCGCCCACCACGAACCAGCGCCCATTGCCGTCGAAGGCGATGTTCTTTTCCTTCGATGCGATGTAGTAGCGGCCGTCTGCATAGTCGCGCCCGAAGTTGACGAAGCCGTCGACCTCGCCGATCGCGGTGGCATCAACCTCCATCCCGTCGAAAGCCTGCTTAACGCGGGTGACAACCTGATTGGACGGAAATCCGTAGCCGCTCCGGCCCGGGGTGCGCAGATCCTTGGCAGGGTCAGCGCGCGGCGCCGGCGCGGACTCGGGGGCGGCTTCGCGCGCCGGTGCTGGTGCGCTGGGCTTATCCGCCTTGCCCTTCGGTGCCGCGGCGGTGGTCACCGCGGCCGGAGTTGCGGGCGCCGGAGCGTCCGCCTGTGCATTCTTCAGCGGGGGCAGCTTCTCGATGTGGGCCTCGCGGATGAAGTAGCCCTTGGCCTTCACGTTCCACGTGGACGGATCGACGGCCTCTGCCTGCTCCTTCGTCAGGTCGGCGCGCCACACGCCGCGCAGCACGCGGCCGCGCCCGGTGGTGTGCTCAACGACTTCGCCGCGATCGGCTGGCGCTACTGCCGGCGCGGCAGCCGCATCACCGGCTGGTCGAAGTGCTGCAGCACCGCCGCCTGGCGCAGCATCTGCTCCACTACCTTCTTCTGGTGCGGCTTCAGCAGCAGCACGCGCGGGCTCGGCTGCGGGTTGGGGTTCGACTTTCGCACTGGTGACCTCCGGTTGGACGGCCGACTTGCGCACAACGAAGCCGCTTTTGACGGGCACGACTTCATGGCCGGGGCCGGCCTTCTTCGCTGCGTTGCTGGCCGGCAGTTTGATGGTGAAGGGCAGGCCCTTCGAGTTGGTGATGTCGCCGTCGATCACGCCGGCGTCGGCGCGCTCCTTGGCGAGGCGGCGCTCGTCGCGCAGCTTCTCGCCCTGGGCGAACTCGGGATCGTTCTTCGTCGCGAGGCGGAAGCCGCCCTCGGTGGGCACCGGCAGGCCGGTGATGCTGGATCCGCTCGACTTCTGCGCCTTGCGGTAGGCGTCGGCCTCTTCGTAGGTGGCGAAGCTCTGCGGGCCCTGCGGCTCGGCCGCTACGGCTGCAGCGGGAGCGGCGTCGATGCCGGCAGGTTCAGCAGCTTGGTCAGGGACGACGGGCGCCCCTTCTGCCAGCACGCTATCCGCCATGCCGCCAGCCATGCCGGGTTCTGCAGCCGCGGCAGCAGCGTCCGGTAGCTGCGCTCCACTCTGACCGGGAAGCTGTTCGCCGACTTCATCAGCCGGCGCTTGATCGCTCGCACTTTCACTGGGGACTCCTTCGGGGTTGATCGATGCCGCGGCCTTCGCGAGTGCGCCGACGGGCTTGGGCTCCACGTCGATGACTTCGCCGTTCGCAGTCTGTGCAGCTCGAGACAGCGGGCCCTTCTCCACGATGCCGCCAGCGCGCGCGGCGCGATCGGCCAGCACGTCATTGCGCTGCTCGGTGGTGGTGGCGGCGCCGTCCGGGCCGACGTTGATGGTCGGCGCCGGCAGCGCCAGCGGATCGTTCGCGGCAGGTACGGCGGTGTCGCTCGGGTCGTTGGCGGCAGGCTGCTGCGCCGGCGCCACCACCTTCGGGCTGTGCAGCGCGTTCGCGCCGCCGCCCATTGCGGCGCCCGTGAGCATGCCGAGTACTGCGGCTTGGTCCACGCCCTCTTCCAGCGGCTTGCCGAGCGCGGCGTTCTGGAGCACTTGCTCCTGAATGGACTGCGGCAGCTCTTCGAGCACGCCCTCGGCCACCGCGCCCTCAAGCACGCGGCGCACAATACCCTTGGCCTTCGCGGTGCTCTGCACGGCACCCACCAGCATGGTGTCGACGTCGGCGATGCCCAGCGACTTCGCGACCTTGTTGCCCAGCAGCCCGAAGGCGCCGGTGCCGACACCGGAGGCGATCGCCGCAGCAGACTGCCCCTTGGACAGCAGGCCGTCGTCGGTTTCCTGGCGGATCTGTTCGGCCTGGCTGCCAGCGCCCATGATGCCTTCGCCGGCAGCCGCGGCGATGGCGCCGCCCACCTTCGGAGCGCCGGCCATGATGGCGCGGCCCACACCGGCGCCACCGATCATGCTCGGAGCCGATTCGACGGCTGCGTGACCGATGACGGAAGGGTTCTCCAGGGCCGCGACGAACTTGCCGCCGAAGCCCGGCGCATCGCTCACGTTCTTGAAGGCCTGCTTCTGCTGGTCCGAATAGAGGTCGTCCAGCATGGCCTTGGCCTCTTTCGGCCGGTAGCCCACCGCCTCCATGCCCTTGCCCGCGTAGCCGCCAGTCGCGAGGTCGGCCACGCCCACCAGCGCCTCGCCTGCGCCGATCACGCCCTTGGTGGCGCTGATGCCCACGTCGCCGGCCACGCGCGCCCACGAGCGCGGCTCTACCGGCGCCTCGGGGGTTTTCGCCCCGATGGCCTTCGCGATGTCCTCCGGAGCCATGTCCGGGTAGTGGACCTCGTGCAGCACGCGCACGATTTGCTGGTCATCGAGGTTCGCCCAGTCGGGCTCTTTCGCGCGGATCTCGTTGATGTTCATGAGGGGTGGTGCTGGATTGATCGGTGGGGTCAGGACGTGCGGCTCGCCGCGGCGAGCTCCTTGGACTTGCGCTGTTCCTTCAGCTTTTCTTGCTGCAGGAAGGCCTGTTGCGCGGCGTTGAAGCGCTGCTCGCCCTCCTTCTGCGCGGCGCCGTCGGAGCGCTGCTTCCACGCGGCCACGTCCGGAGAAAGCTCGGTGCGCGTGCCGCGGTTGAGCTCCGCGACCTGCTTCTTGTAGACCTGGGCCATGGGGTCTTGCGCAGCGAGCGCGGCGGAGGTCCGCGAGGCGTAGCCGCGGTTCTCGCTGGTCTTGTTCGTGCCCTTCTCGGCGGTGGGACCACCGTTGAAGCCGGCCATAGCCTTGTCCCACGAGCCGGTGCGGTCGTAGCTTTCCTTCAGGTGGTACGCCGCGGCGAGCGCCTGCTCTTCGGGGTCTTTGCTGTAGGCGTCGACGCCGTACTTCTTCAGAAACAGGTCGCGCGTAGCCGGCATGAACTGGTACACGCCCTTCGCGCCCTTGGGCGAAACCTGATCGCCGTTGCTGCGCTCGCCCACCGTGCGGATGATCCGCATGACTTCGGTGGGCACGCCCGTCTTCTTCGAGGCCTCCACTTCGGCGCCGTCCCACACTGGATCTTTGTAGCTGTTGGGGGTGTTGCCGCGGCCTGCGCCGCCGCCCTGGCCACCGTTCGCGCCGGCGTTGGTGCCCTGAGGCCGCTTCAGGCCGAACGGGTCCGGGGTGCCTGCATCGCGCTCGATGAACGGCGTGAGCGTCTTGGTGATGCGCGCATTGACGATGGCTTGCCGCTCGAGCAGCGCCTTGGCGTTCGGGTTGTTCACGTCCCACGTGCCATCGGCCTGCGCCTTGATGACCGCCGTGTTGATCGTGTCCGCCTCCTTGCGCAGGCCTTCGACCTGCATCTTCACGGCTGCCGGGATCTTGGCGTTGCGCTCGGCGTCCTTCAGCGCGAGCTCGGCCGTGCGGATCTGCGTTTCGGCGAGCCGGCCCTGGCGATCCTCGGAGCGGTCAGCGCGCGCGGACGTGGTGGTGAAGTGCCGTTCGCTCTGGTCGTAGCTGCGATCGCTGTTCTTCTGCGCGCGCTCGCGCTGGTCCTGCTGGTCGTAGTGCGCCAGGCGCGCCGACGGGTCAATCGTGCGGTCCAGCATCCACGCTGCCTGCACCAGCCCGCGCTCGTCGTTGCTGAATTGCGGCAGGCCGGGGATCGGCGCCGCCTTGCCGTCCTTGTCGAGCGCGGCGTACGTGACGCTCTTGCCGTCCTCGCTGACGATCGGCTGCACCTTCAGGCCGGCCATCGGGCCCGCCTCGGAGTTGGTCGCGAGCTCCGCAAGGCCTGCGTGCCCCTTGCGCATCGCCGCTCCCAGGTCGCGCTTCCAGCGCTGGTCGGCCAACTGCATCTTCTGCAGTTCGCCCTGGCGGTCGCCGCTTTCGATCGCCATCGCCTTCTCAACCTGCCCGGCGCCGCGGTAGGCCTGCGCAACACGCTGGGTCTGCGCCTCGGGCGAGTTCTGCCGGGCGAGCTCGGCCTCTGCCTCCGCTCGGTTCGTGAAGTCCTTGCCTCCCACGCGCAGCGCCAGCGGAGGCGGCGCGGCAGCGGGGACGGTGGCCGTGGCGCCCTGCATGATGCGTGTGGATGCGTCGTCCTGCGCTGCCTGCTGCTGGTCGACCGCGTTGGAGGCCTTCGCAGCCATGGACTGCTCGAGGCGCGCACCCTCCCGGCTGGTCGCCTGCACCGCGGCCTGCGCGCGATCGGACTCGCCTTCTGCCGCCGAGCCCATCGCGCCGGAGAACGCCGAAGCGCCACCCGCAGCCGCGTCGCCGGCCGTCGCCGGCTGCTTCAGCGCCTTCTCGCCGGCCTGCCCGACATCACGGTTGTCCATGTAGTCGGGCTTGAGCACGCCGCCCGCGCCTTCCTCGAGCGCGACCGGGCGCGAGGCGTTCTTCAGCGACGACTTGAGGTCATCCTCTTCGGCCCATGCCTTGCGCTGGCGCGAGCGGCTTTCGTTGCGCCACTTCTTGTTCTCTTCGTCCTCTTCCTGATCGCGCACGATACGCTTGCCGCGGAGATAACCATCGACACCCGCTGCAAGAGCGTTACCCCATCCACCAGCCATATCAGGCCTCCGTTTCGGTGTTCAGCCAGGACATCGAGCGATCGATTTCGCGTCGGATGTCGGCCATGCGTTGAATGAAAACCTTGTGCTCGTTCGGGTGGCGATCGCGCATGTAGGCGGCCCGGCCCTCGTCCCACCAAGCGGTGCAGCCCATGCACTCCGGCGCGCGGCGCGCGCCCGCGGCGTAGAACGGAGCCACCGGCAAGCCCATCTCGGCGATGAACGTGTCCACGTTGTCGGCGCGCCAGTCCTGAAGCGGGTAGAGAACCTCGAAGCCGTCCAGCACGTCCCCGCTGCGCGTCGGCGCCGTGGCGTATTCGTCGTCGCGTTGGCCCCGAATCAGCAGCGTCATGCCGTCAAGCTGCATGCGCTCGTGCAGCGGGTTCATGAGGTTGGCGGCGCAGCAGTCGTAGCGGCCCTGGAGCCGCAGCGGCGCGCCCGACACCATCTGGCCCAGTGCGGTGTTGTCCACGGGCAGGAGGTCGGTGGGGTAGCCCGCCTCCTGGCGGTTGCCCTGCACGTCGGTGACGATGCGCACCAGCTCCACGCCCGCCTCGGCCAGCGCCTGCTCCAGCTGGGCCACGACAGCGCGCGTCTCGGGGAACTGGTCACCGGTGTCGACGTGGTAGACGCGGATCTGCGGCCAGAACTCGCGCAGCGCGTAGAGCGCCGCGGTGCTGTCGCGTCCGCCGCTGAACTGGAAAGCGGCTCGGCCCTTGTGGCGGTGCAGGGTGCGTTGATGGCCGGCGAACGACTCGAAGCGCCAGATGGTCGGAACGAGGCCGGCCATGAGCTCGTCCGCCAGCGCGTCGTCCTGCATCAGCGCGCGCATGCGGTCGACCTTGACCTCCGGCGCGATGGCGAAGTCCAGGTGAAAGCCGGCCTCGGTTGCCCAGGCCTCGAGTTGCTCCGGCGTGTGCGCGTGCGCACCGAGGATCTGCTCGAATCGCGAGTTGTCGCCGTCCAGGCGCGCCATGTCGTTGACGAAGAGCTTGCCGCCCGGCTTGAGCACCCGGAATGCCTCGCGCAGCACGCGCGGCCAGTCGCCGGACTGGCAGATGGCGTAGCTGAAGATCACCACATCGGCCACGCCGTCGAGCACGGGGAGCTCGTGGAAGTCGGCGTGCAGGCGGTCGAAGTCCTCCGGGCAGTGCTCGAGCTGCACCGTGCTGGTGTTCACCAGCAGGAATTGCAGATCCGGCCGAGCCTCGTGCATCAGCCGCGCCATCTCGCCCACCCCGCAGCCCGCATCCAGCACCATCGCGCCCTCGGGCGGGTCGAGCGCCTCGAGCAGCACGGCCACGTGCTCGGCCTCGTTGTCGCCGAACAGGGCTCCATTGAAGACTCGCACGCAGCTTTCCAGCACGCGCGCGGTGGTTTCGTCCACGAGGGACTGGTCAATGAGGTTCATCAGATGACGACTGCGATGGTTGCGACGGCGCCGACACCGGCCGCGGTGGTCGCGTTCTTGGAAGCGGCTGCCGCGCCCTGCTGGCCTGCGACTGCGCCGAACGAGTTGGCCGAGCCGGCGAGGCCCTGCTGGGCGCCCGCATAGCCGGCGTTCATGTTGGCGTTGCCGGCTTGACCGGCTGCCAAGATGCTTTGCTGCGCGGCCATGGCGCCGGCGCCTGCTTGCTGCGCGAGCGCTGCCGTGGTGCCTTGCGAGCTCGCGATGTTGCGGCCCAGGTTCGCGGCGTCCATGCGGCGCGCGTAGCCGATCTGCTCCACGGCCTTCGACGCGGTGTTCGCGGCGCCGGCCTTTATCTTCGCGGCGCCCAGGTCCATCGAACCCTGCATCGCGATGGTCTTGCCGCTGGCCGGGTTGACGCCAGCGCGCTCCATCTCGCGCATGGTCGCGCCACGCTGCGCGGCGATGCTGCGCTCGACGTCGGAACTCGCGGTGGCCGCCGCCGCTGCGCGCTTCTCAGGCGTGTCGTAGGCCTTTGCGTCAGCGACAAGCTCCTGCTCGAGCGGCCGGTAGGTGTTGCGGTAGTCGTCGTTGGCCTGCCGCGTCAGCTCCGTCTGCTGGCGCATCTGCTCGATCTGCGCGTTCGACACTTCGGAGCCGATGCGCTGCGCCTCCGCACGGTCGGGCGCCTCATTGGAATAGACCTGCTTGGCCCAGTCCAACTGCTCGCGCGAGAGCCGGGCTTGCTCCATCGCGGTGTAGATCTGCGCCTGTTGCGAGGCGCCGCCGCCCCCGCCACCGCCCATAGGCGTCAGGCGCATGCCGGCAGAGTGCCGCTGCTCAAACGAGAGAATCATGGGTAGACCCCTTGTGCCGCGTGGGCACGTCGGCGAACGAATCGCCGGCGTGGGTCTTCGTAACCCTGGTGGAAACCGGCACGTAGCCGAGGTAGCGCGCCATGCGGTCTGCCCCGTTTTCAAGCCGGAAGTGGAAGGTTGCCGAGCGCACGCCCAGCGCGAAGATGCAGCGCTCGCCGTACTGCACCAGCCGCAGGCCCAGCAGCCCGCTGCGATGGTTCGGATCCACGTACAGCAGGTCGTCGGTCACGCTGTAGACCCCGCTGTCGAGGTCGCGACCGACGAAAAGCCACAGGCTGCCGACGATGGCGCCGGTTTGGCGGTAGCGCGCGGTGTAGATGACGTGCAGGCCGAGCCGCTGCAGCTCGGTCAGGCGGTCCCAGTCGGTAAGGTCGTTCCGCTGGCCGGGTCGCGTCTCCGCGAGGTAGCGCGCTCGCTGGCCCTCGAGCTCTTCGCGGGCGCTGTTCAGGCGCTCGCACTGGAAGGTGTAGTCGCCGAACTCGCCGCGAGCCCACAGCAAGGGTGAGAGCGGGCTCGCCGGCGATGCCTCGCGCGCAATCGCGGTCGCAAGCTCCACAGTGAGCTGTTCGCCCACGTGCTTTGCCAGGACCAGCGAAAGAAGGTTCATCCGAGGATTTGGCCCAACGGAAAACCGGAAATAAAGGGGGGTCGATCTGGCGCTTACGCGCCCCATACGATGGCCTCGAGGGCTGCGCCGGTCGAGGCCTCAATGCGATCGCGCAGCCGTCGGCTGATCGAGTGCGCGAAGTTGGCGTGAGTCAGAACCCGCATTGCGACCCGGCGAAACTCGTCCTTTGTCAGGCTCACAGCGCTGTTGTCGAGGCGCGTCCACTGGATGGTCCAGTCATCGGGCATATCGTCGAGCACCGCGTAGGTCGCGGTGATATTCAGCGCGGCCGCGGCGTCTGCGTCGAACTGGCCCAGGCCTGGCAGCGTCACGCCGGCAGCGATGAAGGCCTCCCGCGCAGCCTTTATTTCCCTCCACTTGTCGGCTCGGTGCATCTCCGTCGTGCGCTGGCTGACCCACTGGTGCGTGGGCCAGTCGAACGTGTGATAGGGCGTCGGCTGCGCACCGATGGGCACGAATGCAGAGCTCGAAGCGTTCCACCAGTGCGCCGGCGGCGCGAGCTGCTCGATCACGTCGCCGGGAATGAGCTGCACATCGGTGGTGGTGCCGCTGTTGAGCACCTCGCCGTGGTCGCCGATGACGCTGTAGGGGAAGGTTTGCATGGTGTCAGCGCTTGAAGATGAAGGCCATCAGGTTCACGGTGGTGTTGAAGGCATATACCGTGTAGGCGCAATTGGCCTGGAGGTGATGCGTGCCGGGGCCGAGAACGAGCTGCGCGAAGAGGTTGGAGCCGCCTGTGTACTGATAGCCGAAGGTGATTTGCTGCACGTTCTGAAAGTCGGCGACGGCGGAAGCGGTCAGGGTCAGGGTCCGCGTTGCGGCGTTGATGTCGCCCACTTGGCCCACCGCCACGACGTTGCTTGCGCTGTAGGAGGCGAACAGCGCAATGTTCCACACCTCGCCGGCCGGGATGCCGAAGATGATGTTGGCTTGGTTGTTGCCTGCGTTCTGAAGCGCGAACGTGACGGCGCCCTGCTGGATGTTGCCCGTGCTGATGACGTTGGGCTGCACGATGCTCATGACGCCGTTCACGACATTGAAGCCTGGCGCATAGACGTTGCCGGCCGAGTCGACCTGAAAGTAGCGCCCGGTGTTCGCATTGCCCAGCAGCAGCCCTGGCGGGCCGAGGTAGAAGCCGCCGCCGCCATCGGTCGGCCATGCGTAGCCCGCGAAGCTGCCGCCTCGCAGTGATCCCGCGTAGCAGTCGCCCAGGATGGCATTCAGAGCCGCGAGACTCGGCGTGGTGATGCCCTGGGGCGTCACGCGCGTGCCGATGCCACTAGGGCTGTAGTCGCTGAAAGCGGTCTGAGAGGCCCGCGCCGCGCCGACGAAGGGCGCCACGATCATTCCGTATGAGTCCGCCGAAGAGAGCGTCGTCTCTTTGACGATGCGCAGGCGCCCGGACGCGGCGTTGAGGGGCGCGGTGCCGAAGTGGCCGATGCGCTTGAAGACGTCGAGGCGCTGCCCGCCGACGGCTTCCTGATTGTTCGTGACGCGACCCGCAGCGTCGGCCGTGCGGCTGATGACGTTGTTGCTGGCGTCTCGCCACTCGAAGTCGGTGTAGATCTGGCAGCGGTGCGCGCCTGAGTAGACGCTCGCCTCGTAGCGTCGGCCGGGGAAGACGGCAAACGGAGCCTGGATCAGCATGTAGCCGTTCAGGGTTGCGCCGCCGCTGTTGAAGCCGATGCCTTCCATACTGGGAGGCACCCACGTGGGCAGGTTCGCGGTCAGTCGATAGATGCGCTGCACGCTCTCGTTCGAACCATATTCCCAGCCCGCGGGGACCGAGATAGTGCCGCCCGACTGGTCCACCATGGTCGAATTTGCCAGCAGGTTCGCGCCGGCGCCGACGTTGAGCTGCTGCGCGCTGACCGAGCCGCCCGGCAGATCCAGCGTGCCGTCGGCGCCGAGCCGGAATCCATTGCCGTTACCGTCGTAGTTGGACGACTGCACCGCCGTGGCGGTGACCAATATGCCGCCCACCGATCCGTTGCCGATGAAGGCCTGCCCGCGGAAGATGGCGTTGTTGAACTCGACGTTGCCCAGGCCATTGATGCGCCAGCCGCTCACGGCCGCGACGTAGCCGGTCGACTGCACGTATTGCCCGACGGCGATGGAGCCGGCAATGAGCTTGTCCGCGCTCACGTTGGCAATCTTCAGGTTGTCGATCGCGCCGTTCGCCACCTTCAGGTTGGTGATGGTCCCGTTCTGAATCCAGCCGTCGGAGAAGTAGACGCCCGCGGGCACCACCACACCGCCCACGGTGATCGGCGCCGAGACGACGCTGAAGAGCGGCGTGCCGTCGGGCGCGGCATCGTTGGTCACGTAGAACATGCCGGCGCGCACCGCAAACTTGGTGTATTGCGCGGCCGAATTCGTCGCAGCCTGGGTCAGCGCGTTGATGAGCGTCCGCACGTCCTGGCCCGTGGTGGCCACCAGCCCGTTTGTGCCTCCCTGAGCCGCATCTGACTCGACGCCATCCTTCGTCTGCCACTTGATCCATAGGTGGTAGGTGGTCGCCGGGTCCGTCGGGTAGGCGTGCACCGTGCCGGCGAAGCTGGTCAGCAGCACCGCGTCGGAGAAGACGGGTACGGCCGGGCCGGTGCGCTTCACACCGTAGACATTGGTCACGCTATGGCCGTGGCCCTGCGTGTAGGTCTGCGGCGCGCACTCGATGAAGATGCTGCTGAGTGCGGCGCTGACCGCAAAACCGCTGGGCGTCGGAGGCGGCGTCAGGTCCGGCTCGTAGGTGACGCCGGGAATGATGACGGTGCCGCCGCTGCCGGGGCTCGTGATGATGGTGTTGATCCCCCCGATGGGGTTGCGGCTCTGCCCCATCAGGTAGGTTTTGCTGACATCGATCAGGCCGGCAGCCGCCAGATCCCGGACGGTCACGCCGCGGTCGAGCTTGTCCCCCTGCAGGCCCATGTAGGTCTGCACCGCCTCGCGGATGCTGGCGACGATATTGGCCGACGTGCCGGTCGGCAGGCTCTTGCGGGTGTCGGGCTTCATGCGTCGGCGAGCTCCCCGTAGCTTGTGGCGACGACAACCGACTGGACCGCGTTCACGCTCGACACCTCGAGTTGCCAGTCCGTGGCCAGGACATCGCCCGGCAGCCGGAAGGCTTTGCGGTTCTGGACGGTCTTCGTGTAGCGCAGCGTGGTCGCGGCGGGCGCGGTGAACACGCCAGGGCGCGCGGCCATGCGCGCCACCACAACCGCCGGGTCGAGGTTCTGCGCCTCCCAGTGCAGGGTCACCGGGAAAGCGTCGGCCAGCACGCGCGCGCCGGCGAAGCTCGCATCGCGCGTGCGCCACACCTTCGAGCGGAAGGTGGCGGTCAGGAGCTCGCCCGCGTCCCACTTCTTCACGCTGGTGCCGTCGACCACGTAGAGCGCGTCTTGCAGCTCATCGAAGAAGAGCGCGTCGTAGCCCTGCTCAAGCCAGTAGATGCCGCTCGGTTGCACGGGGTCGATCACGAAGCCCTTGCGCACGCCGCCATGCGTGTAGAAGCCGATATAGAAGCCCTCGTAGCTCCCGCCCACCAGCGTCTCGGGGTTGATCGCCTGCCAGTCGTCGCGGGTCATGATGCCCGCGGTGATGATCTTGGGCCCGCCGCCGCCGAAGTAGGCGAGCCCGTCCTCGCAGGCCCAAACGACACCGTGGCCCAGGCTCGCGACTGATCGCGGCGCGATGCAGGCCTCCGCGAACTCGAGCGGTTCCTCGGTGAGGGCATCGGGCGAAGATCCGGACACCAACACCGGGCGCGCGGTGGTCAGCACGAGCAGCGATTGCCCGAAGCGGCCCAGCGCCACGGCCTGGGCGTCGGGAGGCATCGTTTCGTAGGGGACGGGCCACGCATAGGGCTTGTAGGCCACGCAGTAGCGCACCGAGCCCTTCACGATGCCTGCGGCCATGCCGTTCCACATCGGCGTCAGATAGGTCATGTCCGGGTCGGGCGGCAGCCAGCCGTCGGTCGCCATCACTTCGCCCAGCGCGCGGCCGTCGTCGGTCGTCGTGTCAAGCGTGCTCACGATTTCCCGCAGGAAGAAGAACTCGGTGTCGCCGGCCTGGCCGGTCTGCGTCCGATAGATCCGGATGCGGTTGATGCCGTAGGGCCCGGCCGGTGGCGGGCCCAGGTCATCGATGGTCCAGGTGGCATCGGTCTTGCCGCTCACGGGCAGCGAAGGCGGCGCCGGCGCGCTCTCTTCGCCCTTGTCGGTCACATAGGTGTACGTGTAGTAGCGAATCTCGGTGTCTTCGGCCACGCCGGCGGTCAGTGCCACGAGCGTGGGAGGCGCCACGGGCACGGGCACGCCGAGCGCGCGCCACGCATTCGGATAAGGCGTGCCGGCGAGCGCGATGGTGTTGTCGGTCTGCTTCGGGAAGCCGTCGCCCGTGTAGAAGGTGCGCTCCGTGGTGTCCTCGGTGATGAAGCCGCGCATGGCGTGCACAACACCAGTCCACGAAAGCCAGTAGTTCGCATCGCTCGCCACGTCGCGGCCCATGCGGTAGATGGTCTGCCGATCTGCGGGGATAGTCGCTACGCTCGCCGGCGCACGCCACGGGCGCAGGTCACCGCGGCCGGGCTTCTGGTTCAGGGACTGCACGCCCAAGGTGTCGGGCAGCAGCTTCGGATGCACCGCCTGGTTGGCGCCGGTGAAGCCTGCGAGGGTGAGCTGCATCGCTCAGTCCTCCTTGATCTTGAGGATGAATTCGTCCTCGAGCTGGCGCCCGCCCTCGGTGGTCGCGAAAACCGTCACCTTGTAGTCGTGCTTGTCGGTGCCGCCCGCGAGCCACACCTTCGAGCTCAGATCCGTGGAGGTCACAGCGCCCTTGATGAGCGCGGTGTTCGTCGGGTCGGTGATGCACGCGACTGATGCGCTGGCAGCAATGACGCGATCACCCACGGGCATGTCGTCCGAGTAGTTCACGTCGTAGTCCCAGGTTTCGCCGGGTTGCTTGCGCTGCTTGCCGAGAATTGCCATGTGCTCTCTCCTTAGCCGGTGCGGCGCATCACGCGCGAGGCTGCCGGCCGATTCATCGTTCGATTGGTGGCCGGGCGCCGCATGATTCGCAGCAGCGCGGCCGGCGTGAGTGCGCCGCCAGATCCGGGCTGATCGATCCCTTGGCCATCGGCTCCGAAGATCAGCTCGAGCACAGCCGTGGCGACACCGGACAGAACCAGCGTGCCGAGGGCTTCGGTGTCGGCGGCCGCCTCCATGTCGAAGGCAGCCGATACGATGGCGCTGGACGTGGCATCGAGGTCCGCGCCGGCGTCGATAGCACCCACGGCCGACGCCACCGCGCCGCCGTCGAAGAGTGCTTCAGCGGCCGCTTGGACAGTGAAATCCGCCTCTGAGCTCGCGATGGCGTTTGACTCGAAGGAGGCTTGAAGGTCGGCAGCCGCAGCCCACACCGCGGAGCGGATGGTGTTGCCCACGAACGCGGTCGACGCGCCACCGCTGACCGCGGCCACAGCGCTAGCGACGGCCGTGGCGATGAAATCGCCGGTGAGCTGGCCCGACGACGCGGTGAGGTCGCTGCCCAAGATCTTGGCGCCGTCTCCGGTCAGCGTGCCGTCGGCGCTGATGGCGCCCACACTGCCCAGTATCTTGGCGCTCTCCATCGCCTCGCTGACGGCAGCGGTAATGGTCGCGTCCGCTTCAACGATGTTGCCGCCTGCCGACGATTTGATGACGATGATGAGCAGCCCGGTCTGCATGCCGGGGTTGGGCCGCTCGAAGGAGACGGTGACTGGCGTATCGGCCGACGTGTTGCGCGCAGCAACAGCCAGCGGCCACCAGCTTCCGGTGTTCGGCTCCTGGTCCACGATCGTGAACGGGGAGCCGACCGTCGCCGCAGTGGTGCCGCTCGCGTTGTGCGTGAATGCCCCGATCACGAGGTTATCGGTCTGCGCCAAGTTGGCGCCGCTGGTCGTCAGCGCGTAGGGCGTGGCGTCGTCGGGGCCCTGGTTGTAGGCGCCGGTATCGTGTGCGCCGGTGGTCAGCGCGCCCGAAATCTCCATCAGCACCATCACTGGGTAGCTGTTGCCCGACATTGTGGCCGACGCGGTGTGACCGGCGCCGCCAGTGCCGTTGACGCAGATCCACCCGCGCAGCAAGTTGCCCGCGTTGCTGTTGCCGCTGCCGCAAGCCGTGTAGGTGTTGCCCTTGTTGTCCGTGGGCGTGGACATCAACCCCGTGTCGCTCGAAATGATGAGGAACGTGCGACCACTCGCAACGGTATTCATCGCTGCGGTGGTTACGGTGGTTCCGCCGCTGGTCCGCCCAACGCTGGATTGCGCGACCGAAGCGACCATGCCCCAGGCCTTACGAGGTCAGGACCGTGATGACGCTGGTCGACTTCACGCGCGGCGTCACGCCGTTGGCAACCACGATGTTGGGCGTGAGCGTGCCGCGCAGCAGGATCTTGGTCGCACCGCTCGAGGCGATGCCGACCGACACGTGCGTGACGGTGCCGCCTGCGCCGGCGGTCATCTCGCCGAAGTCGATGTTGGCGGCCGGGCTCGCGGTGTTGTTGGTCACCGACCAGCCCACGGCCGTGCGCACGATTGCCACGCGCGCATAGCCCGTGTAGGCAATTTCGTTAGTGCTCTGCGTGCCAGCGGCGCCGGGGTCAGCGGTGTGCAGCGCGAGGTACAGCGAAGTCAGCGGCGAAGTGACCGCGTTGTCCGCGATGTTGGCGATGGCAACCGCCTGAAGGACGAGCTTCAGAAGGTCGTTCGCGAAGGTGGCATTGAAGGACATGGGCTCTCCCTTGGGTGGTGGTCAGAAAAGGTTTGCTCGAGCGCGCGGGCGGATGGCCGCGCTGCCGCGCCACAGATCCGTCTTGATGCGGGCCATGCGGTTCTCGAAGTCGCCGCGCTTGGCCGGGTCGCTGGTGAGCTCTGCCACCGCGCCGAGCGCGATGGTCTTCACGTAGCGCGCGAAGATCACGTCATCGATCCCGGTGGCGGTTTCGCCTGGCTTGATGGCGCAGCGGATGACCAGCGGCAGACCGGCGCCCACGCCCTCCGAGAAGGCGATGGCGCGGCCGTCAGGCGTGTAGACGTAGCGGCCGCACGGGGTCGCTTCACCCGGTCGCCACGCGGGGTAATCCTGGCCGTTGAACTTGGCGCTCTCGATGCGCACGAGCTCGACGCCCTGGTCCAGCTCGAGGTCGTAGGTCAGCACGCCCTCCTGCGTGATGGTGGGGTCCAGTTCCACGATCCAGGCGCGCGTCTCGTGGCAGAACTCCTGCGCGGCGCGCAGTACTGCGTGCTCGGCGATCGGCTCGGGCGTGCCTGGCGCGGAGAGGCGCACGTCACGAAGGAAGTTGCTCCAGGGCTTCATTTGCGTGCGGGCCGCGTGGCCTTGTCGGATTCGGACTTGCCGGTGAGCGCGTGCATGAACGTGGCGATGGCGTTTGCTGCGCGTTCGGCGTCCGGTGCCACGTCGCCGTCCTTCGCCCATGCGCGGTAGCACACGAAGTCGATCAGCGCGCTCTCGAAGAGCTCGGCGCTGACCAGATCCACGTCGGAATCGAGCGTTGCGCAGTCGGTGGGCAAGAGGGACTGCAGCAGGCGCACCTTCATGCCGGCCGATGCGGGCGGGTAGACCTCGAAGGCCTTGGGCGCGTTGGCGTCGAAGGTGTAGTGCTTGATCGCGGTGCCGGCACGCGCGCTGTACCAGTCCGGATCGAACTCGTTGAGCTGGTCACGGGGCACGAGCGTGATGGTGCGGCCGCCGACGTTGCGAATGACGTCGAGCACGCGCAGGCCGGTGGCGCCGAGGGTCTGCTCCACGCCCGCGACCAGCGTGTGGTCGACGGTCGAGGATTTCGCATCGGGCCGGACGGCCACGATCTGAAGCTGGCCTCCGTTCAGCCAGCCCAGCAACTCGGCGTCCGTCCACCGCACCTTGTCGGGGTCGTTCAGCAGGACTCGAGCCTGGGTGATGACGCGGGAGGCCTTCATCGCATCAGGCCGCGGCGGTGAGGGCCTTCGCGACCAGCAGGCGCAGCTCGCCCACCTTCACGCTGTTGCCCTTGGGGAGCTCGATGCCGTTGGCTTCGGCGAACTCGCGCACCTTCGGGCCGCTCATGGCGCCCAGGTCCAGCGTGTCGCCCTTGTCGTTGGTGATGACCAGCGGGTTGGCTTCGGGCTGCGGCGCCGGTGCCGGCGCGGGGGCAGGAGCCGGCGCAGTAGCGGCCGCGGTTTCGGCCTTGGCCTTCGCTTCCTCGGCTGCCAGGATGAGCTTGGTGACCTCGCCCTCGATGAGGGCCTCGCGGTCGTCCTCGTCGTTGAGGTTCCACTCTTCGCGGTTCATGCCGCTGCGGGCGAAGGCGAGCTCCACCACCTGGGCCTGCGTGAACTCGGTACCCAGCACGTCGAAGGTCGGCGGCAGCGTGTCCGAGCCGATCAGAACCTTGTCGAATTCCTTGTCGGCGTCGTCGTCATCGTCGTTGCCGCCACCAGGCGGAACAGCGGGCGCGGCAGCCGCCACGGGCGCGGCGACGGGCGATGCAGGAGCGGGTGCAGGTACGCCCTCGCCGGTGTACTTGGTGTAGGCCTCGCCGATGCCGAGCAGGCGCTCGACGGCGCGCTCATCGGTGACTTCTGCGACCACATGGCCGGCAGAGTTAGGGACGAAGTGGAGGTCAGCGCCGAAGAGGTTGACGACGGCCTTGTCGTTGCGGCGGTAGGCGTGGATTTGCATCTTGCAGTCCTGGGTTGGGGGTTGAGGTCAAGAAAAAGGGGGCCACACCGCTGCGGCCCCCTTGCACACGAACCGGGGCGGTGCGGGTTATCCGCGCACGTGCAGGACGGCGGTCACCGTCTTGCCGGCGCCGGCATAGGTCGCAAAGCCCGTGGTCACCTTCAGAGCGAGGCGACGGGTCGTGGTCTTGTCCGCGGCTTGGTGCGCGCCGGTGGCGGCGCGGGACACCGAACCGTTGGCAGTGCGGCCGAACGTCAGGCCGGCCTCGTAGACCACGCCCAGGTCGGTGCCGCCCGCGTTCTCGCTACCGAGCGAGAAAGCAGCCGTGGGTGCGCCGTTGCTGTCGATCTGCGGCGAGAAGATGTCGTAGTCGACGAGCTCCACACCGGGCGGCAGGTCGAGCAGCTCGAGCAGATCGCCGACGACGGGTGCAGCGGCCGGGAGGACGAGGGTCACCGGGATCTGCATCACGGTGGCGTCGACGGGTTGCGGAACCGACTTCTTGCCGGTCATCACTTCGGAAAGGACTTTTGCCATTTCGGGCTCCTGAGATTGGGTGGTGTGTGGCGATCGCGCCGATGCGACACCCCCGCTTGCGCGGGGGCGTCAGGTCATCAGGCGTTGGGATCGACGATGGCGGTGTCCATGGCGATGACACCGAAGTCGCGGACGGTCACGCCGTCCTTGGACTTGTAGGTAGCCTTCTTCACACCCATGATCGAGTGCGTGCCGATGGCGACGGAGTTGCCGTGGTCCTTGGTTTCCTCGGTCCAGCGATAACGGGTGCCCGTCTCGTTGTCACCGAACGCCACCATGGCAGCCTGGGAGCCCAGGAACAGCGCGCGGGCTGCGGCGATGTTGGTGCCTGCGCCGTAGTCGCTGAAGCGGATCACGTTGCGGTGCTTGTGCAGCACGACGTCGTTGTACATACCCAAGGCACCCGAGAAGATCGGGTTCTTGTTGCCTTCGGCAGCCGCTGCGGCCTTCTGGATGTCCAGCCAGCCACCGGTACCAGCGTCCTGGCGCATCGCGTCCGCTTGGAACGTGTGCATCAGCGAGATGTAGTGGTCACCACCCTCGATGGACACAGGGATCATCGAGAGCTCGTCGGAGCCGTCGCCACCCATCGTTTCGGCCTTGGCCACGGCCTTGTCGATCAGGCGCAGCTTGAAGGTGTCACCGATAACCAGCGAGGCCTTCGACGTGGCCGCGCCACCGTACATCTGGTGCTGGGCGTCCGGCGCGGTCAGCGGGTTGACGTTGAAGATGGGGTTGCCGGCGCTCCACACCATGCCGCCGCCCGAGCCACGCGAGCCCGAGAGGTAGATGAAGTAGAGCTCGTCCTGCAGCCGCTTCCACCAGTCGGTGGACACGCGCTTCGCATCCTGGCGCAGGTTGCGCAGGGTGCGCTTCTTGGTCATGCGCGAACCGAGGTCGGCACCACCGCGAACTTGGTCGATGCGCAGGCGGTCGGTGAAGTACTTCAGCGCCTGCTCTTTGCCGTCGAGGGTTTCGTCACCCACCAACGGCTCCATGTTCATGGGCATGAGCAGGTCGACCGTGACCTCATCACCCGCGCCGGACTCGAGGTCGTCAATGCGCTGGATGGGGAGGCGGGCGTCCTTGCCTTCGCCGATAAATTTCTTGGACCAGTAGGACGCTTTGTTGATGGCAACAGCCATCAACGAGGCCCACTTTTTGACTGCTTGAGGGTCGTTGACCCCGATCAAGGTACGCACTTGACACGCTCCTTGCCGACTCTGCGGCGTAGGTAGCGCGTCTTGCGCATAAACCTGGGACAACCCCCAGTGGCTGGGCCTGCTCCCGACTCAATGCGTCTGCGGGCCCGACATCGAGAAGCCTATAACAGACTCTTCGAAAAGCAACACCCCTCGAACTTACAAACTACCAGCCACGCGCTTCTTTGATAGCTGCTTGCACTCTTGAAAGCGCTGCGGCAGCACGCTCCATGGTCTCGATAGTCTGCTGGCGCAACTTCGCACTGCTGCCCTCGAGACCGAGCTCAAGCCTGGCCAGGTAAAGGAATTCTTCTGCCATCGCGAACAGCTTGTGGGTTTCTGGCACGTGGTAGGCGATGAATGCATCCTGTAGCTCCGAAAGCTTCCGCCTTTTCTGATCCAGCGCTGAACTTGCTTGGTGCACTGCACGGTCAATTCGCGCCTGGTCCTCCGGGGCGGCTGTTGCTCTATCGACCTTGCCGGTATGGAGAACTCTTTCTGCATTCTCCACATCCGTTTTGGCTGCCCCGATCGCCAACATGCGCTCCAACAACGCAAAGAACAGCTCGTTGACCTCAGAGTGCAGTTCGCGAGCCTGATAGGCAGTGTCAACTTCGCTCAGCAGCCATGTCTTCTGCACATCGCCTGCGAGGTCATGAAGCGGCTTCATACCTGCCACACCGTCGGGCACACCCTTCCGCGGCATCTCAGCAAACATTGCCTGGGTCTTGATGTAGTTCTCCACCAAGCTGGCGTACACGTCCTTTCGCGCCGCCATCAGGCGCGCGCGCTGGGCTTCGTCGCTGGCGTGCTGGCGATCGATCTTTGCCTGCTCGGCGGCGTTTTCCCGCTCGATCTTTGCTTGCGCCCTGCTGTTCTCTCGTTCGTCGTTTGCGAGCTCGCGAGAATGATCGCGCTCACCCTTCACTATCTTGGCTGCCTGCCTGAGTTCAATGAAGCGGATGAGGGACGTGACCAGCACCGTGACCGCAACACCCCCGAAAGCCACCGTGGCAGCGAGGAACGTGGGATTGTCGAGCAGTGGCTGCTCAACTTTTGGTTCCGGGGTGAGCTGGATTGTCAGCGCTGTGGTCTGCGGCATCGTGGCCGTGGCCGACGATTGCGCTGCCACCGCTGATGGCGGCGACGATGGGACGGAAGCAGGTTGAGCGGGCGCCGAAGCACCCTGCGCCGGACTGGCGACTTGAGCGATCGCCACGGGCTACACGCAGCGGAATTGAATCTCTGCGGATGCGTAGGTGCCGATGCCGGCGCCTTGCGACGTCGAGCTGACCGGATCCACCTTCTTGCCCTGCTTGCCGCAGAACTCGGCGGCTTCGCGGAAGAGGTCGGCTTTGACCTCGCCGCCGTTGTAAGTGAGCATGCCGCCGAGCTTCGAGCTCATGTACACGCCGTTGCCGATGGGCTGTACGCCGGTGGTGCCGCAGCCGGTGAGCACGGCCGCTGCGAGCGCGACCATTGCGATTGCTTTCATGGGACTCTCCTGTGATGTTGTGTGCGCGCCCTCCTGGCGCCCGCGGATTATGGCGGCCACCGTTGAGGCCATGCACTCACTTCGAGAGCCCTCTGTTGTCTACGCACGAGGCGTCGTTGATGAGTGACATACACTCCCGCCGATGGACAGGAACACCCTCATCGCAGAGCTGGCTAAGGCCGGCGCTTGGCCAGCAGTGGCCTTATTGGCACTCCTGCTTTTCAGAAGGAAGCTTCGAGATCTCGTTGATCAGATGTCAGAGTTCGAAGTATTCGGAGCAAAGGCTAAGTTCAACCGAAAGGTTGAACTGGCCGCGGACGAGACCATGCAGCTAGCGGTGGAAGAGAAAATCCCACTTGCGCCAGAACATGAAGCTCCAGCCGCCGAAGAAAGGGTGCGAGAGCAACAGATCGTCAACGAGCTGCTGATGGTAGGAAGTCCCGCAGCGGCATTCGGGATTGCAAGAAGCCATCTCGAGCGGACGTTGATCAACAGTTTCACCAAGGCCACAGGTCAGGCGCCGGGTCTACTCGTACCCATAGATGACGTGATCGCCAGGCTTGAAGTTGACCGCTACATCACTGCGCGCATGCGCCGAAACATCAGAAATCTGCTGGAACTCGGTGGCAAGGCGATGCATGAATCGTTCAAGCCGTCTGTTGAAAGCGCCCGGGAGTACGTCACCGCTGTTCAGGCGATGACGACACTGATCGAGAACCGGGCACTGCTGAAGTGAACGAGATCGCGACCCCTTAACGCCCTGCTTATCAGACCCAATCTTGCGTAGGCGGTGGTGCTATGCCTTCGGCGATTGCCGCCGTTGAGTCATTAGCTGCAGTTCGCGGCTTGTCGACCACCACGTCCTGCGCCAGCGTGAGGCGCAGGCGTGCGGTCTTCGGCGAGTTGCCGTCCAGGCCGAGCACAATGCGCCCGTTGTCGAAGGACAGGCGCTCGCCGATGCGCAGGTTGCGGATGAGGGTCGACGTGCGGCTCATGCGTCGAGGTACCGCTCTTGTTGCTGCGGCGTCATCTTCGCGAGCTCGCGCTCGAGGTCCGCGGGGTTGTCGATGCCCTCGAGGTGCGCGAACTCGCTGGTGATGCGCGCGTCGGAGGCAACAGGCACGCCGGCCAGGGTCGGCGGGATCTTCGAGCGATCGGCGGGCGGACGCGGGCCCGCTGCCGTCGTGGTGGTCGACTTCGGCGCGACGGGTGCCGGCGCAGGCGCTGCAGCGGCCTTGCCGTGGCGGCGCAACATCAGGGCCTTGGCCTCGTCCAGCGCGCGCTTGCTGGCCGCGAGGTTCCCGGGCACGTCGGACAGGCCATCCTCTTCTGCCTCCTGGGCGAACAGGCGCACGGCGCGGTCGAACTCGCTCTTGAGCTTCTCGTCGCCCTTGCAGTCGAGGCCTGCTGCCTTGAGCTCCTTCTGCGTGTCGCGCAGATCCGCGTTGTAGTCGCGCATCATGCCGGCGCGCTCGATGCTCACGGCGGCTTGGTCGGACGCTTCGGCACGCAGCAGGGCGTCGAGCTTGTCCTGCACCCGGTCTTCGACCGCCTGATACTCGGCCTGGGTCGTCTCGCCATCGAGCAGCTTCTGCATGGCCTCTGCCTTCTCGGCGCGCAGGGCCTTGCGCTGGTCGTCGATGTCAGCCGGCGTCGAGCGATGCGGGGGTGCATCGGGCTCGGCCTCTTCCTCGGCAGCAGCAGCGCCCTCGGCGCCAGCGCCCTCGCCTTCCTTCGGCGCGGCCGGTGCGGCAGCGGGCGCCGGAGCAGCGGCAGCAGCCGCGGCGGCCGCCTCTTCATCCGGATCTTCCTCGCCGTCGCCCGGCACTTCCTTCGCGGCCTTGGCGGGCGGTGCGTCGTCGCGCGGCGCAGGCTGGCCGAGCTCGCGCGCAATGTCGCCGTCGGTGTCGTCGGCCTCGGCAGCCAGCAGGGTTTCACGTTCAACGGCGCTCAGGCCGCGGAGGTCATCTTCAGAAATTGCCATCTTGGGCTCCTATGGTGATTGGGGAACGGGGCACCGCGACCTATGCGCGGGCTCCCTTGCGTTCGGCCTTGCGGCGCTCGACATCGGCGTTCCACTGCGCGATGTCGGCGTTGTTCGGCTTGTGGCGCTGCACCGGATCGATGCGACGCCGGGTCGTGTGCGAGCCACGGGTGAAGCCAGCCGAGGGCTGCATGCTCGAGGTAGCAACGGCAGCAATCGCAGCCATGGCCAGGATGGCGGACATGCGGCTCGACTTCATCCCTTGTCCTCGGCTTTCATTGCGAACTCGAGGCCCACCAGCGCAAGCGCGATGGGGCCGGCCGGCTCGTACTTCGCGACTACCGCGCGGAGCTCCGCAGCGGCAGCGCCGACAGCTTGCTGGGCCTCTGCGGGCATCTGCCCGACCGCGCCCAGCAGCATCAAGTGATTCGCCATCACCGCGGTCACTGCCGGTCTTCGTACTGGCTTGCGGCGATGTCCACGCGCGCTTGGTCGGAGATGGCCTGCTCGTGCAGGCGCTGCTTCAGGAGGTAGCCCTCCAGATCCCAAATCTTCGCCTTGGCGTTGGCGTATGCCAGCCGCTGACCGATGGCCGGGTCGAAGTTCGCCGGGCTGGCGCACGCGCTCTGCCCGGTGACGGTGAAGCCGTTCTTCAGCACCAGCACGCAGAACGTCAGCAGCCCGAGCGGGCCGCGCGGCTCGGGGGTCGACACCGATTCGCTGTTGAGAACCTCGCGACCGTAGACGCCCTCATCGGCCGTGAAGTAGTGCGTGGAGGCGATCACGGCATCCAGGCCTGGGACAGTCACGCGCGGCGCGACGGCCTTGCCTGCGAGCTCCTGCTCTGTCACGGGCTGCGGGGCATGCACGAGGTCGTAGGTGACGGCGAAGATGTCGGGCTTGCACGGGTACATCTCGCCCTTCACGCCCGTGATGATGAAGTCGCCAGGGCAGACGATGTGCCCGCCCTCCAGCGTGTCGATCCAGCCGTGCTCGTGCATGCGAACGCCACAGTGCTTGCAAGCGCTCTCGCCGTCGACATCAGGGTGGCGGAAGTAGCGCACCACCGAGCCCTCCCAGCCGTTGGCCTTGCGATCGGCGCCGGTGAAGGTGCGCAGTTCGCCTCCTTCGAGCCCTTGCTCGTCCTTGGCATAGTCCTCGGGGTGGTCGCCGTTCTTGAACCACTGTGCCGCCTCGATGACGACGGGCTTTTTGCGATACGCGCTCATTGCACCACCACCCAGTCTTCAGCCAGGCAGTCGTTGATGCTCGGCACCCAGGTGCTGACCGAGCCCTCCACCGTCTTGAGCGCGAGGTAGGCGTTGTAGGGGACCATCGCGCCCTCGCCGAAGTGCTCCTTGGCGGCGCCGGTCTGCGCTGGATAGGACGCGGGCGGCACGAGGTACACGAACATGCCCTTGCCGTTCCAGCCCACGCGAGCGACCTTGACGCCCTCCTTCAGCAGAGAGAGCGCAACACCGAACTTCAGCAGCGCCTTCGGCTTGTCGAGAGCCTTGGCCGTCGCGGCTTGGTCGAGCGCGTCCATGTGCTCGACCCACTCGGCGCGGCCCTGCGGCGGGTTGCGCGCGACCTCGATGGCGCCGGGCTTCAGCAGCTCGGCGAGCGCGGTGGCCACCAGCGCCTTGATGTCGTCCGGCTTCGCGGCTTGGCCCTTCTGGAAGGGCATCCACTCGCAGTAGGCGCCGTTGGGGCGATCGCAGTCGCCTTGCCAGAGCTCCACGCTGGTGAACGCATGGTGATTGCCGGCGTGGTCCGTCACGTCGAGGTTGACGCAGCGGTCGCCCCACACGTACACGATGCCCGCGTCCATCGGCGCAGCCGGGTTGTGGCACACGAAACCCGACAACGCGGTGCGAGGGTCGGGGGTGAACCAGACTCGCCGGCCGATGGTGGGAATGATGACCTTGTTTTCGCTCATGGCGTCTTGCCTTTCAGGGGGAATCACTGCGGGGGAAGCGCGGCCGGGTCAATGGCTGCGGGTGGGGGCGCGTTGTCGGCACCGGTCAGCGTCTCCATGCCGCCCTGCGCGCCTTCGGGCGGGCTGGGGGCAAGGGACTCGGGGGGTGCGCCTTCGGTCGGCGCGGGGAGCTGCGGCTGCGGCGGGGTGATGGCCTGCGCCATGGACTCGGAAGCAGGGATGCCGCCCGGGTTCTTGTCCTCGAGGCCTGCGCTCTTCGAGATTTCGTCGGCTGCCGGGACCACGCCGGGCACCTGGGCCACGATCTGAGCGGCCTGCAGCGCGCTGTACATGGACTCGACGCGCTTGAGCACGCTCTCCACGTCCATCTTCGCCATCTGCGAGCGCACGAGGTCGATGTCCGCCTGGATCTTGCCCAGCGTGGCCTTGGCCGTATCGGTGGCGAGCTGCTCCTGCTCCTGCTGCTTGGCGATCGTGGCCTCTTCGACGGCCTTCTCTTCGGGCGTCGGCGGCTTGCTCGGGTCGCGCTGGCCATTGAGCTTGCGAATGCGCGCCACCCACTCGTCTTTGTCCTTCAGATCCGCCGTTTCGACGATCAGGTCCAGCACGTTGAGCACCACCTGGGGCGCGAACTGGGCGATCTTTCCGAGCAGGTCAAACATCTGCTCGAGCGCAGCCTGCGCCATGGATGCGCGGTAGTCCTGCGTGTCGATGTGGAAGTCCGCCTCGCGCGCGGTCACGTCGTCGAGGATCTGGCCCGTGCCTGGGTCGAAGCGGTTGATGGTCAGCCACTCGATGGGCTTGCGCGTGCCCACGATCCGGATGGCCTTCTCTTCGGTGTAGAACTGCTCGATGTGCGAGAGGCGCAGCCGGCCGGCCTGGCGCTTTGCGAGCAGGTAGTTGTCGAAGAGCTCGCCGGTGGTGAGGCTGCCCTGGTCCTGCTTCAGGCCGATGGCCTTGCCGGACTGCGCATTGGTGTCCTGGCCCAGGTTCTCGTTGGTCACGCCGCCCACGTTGCGCAGGAGCAGGCTGTCCTGCGCCGCCAGCTCGAGATTGCCCTGGTAGTCGCCCACCGGCTTCTCGAATTTCAGATCCTTGCCGACGTTCTTCACGATGATGCCGTCGGGGCGCGCCGCCTCCACGCGCACGTCCTCGATGTCGTCCACCGCGCCGTGGTCCATGACGATGCGGTTGGAGCTCAGGGCATACAGCGCCTTCGAGCGGCGCTTGTTCAGGTCGTCCTGAATGTCGCGCATGCCGCGCATCGGCCCGTAGGCGAGGCCATCGCGCGCGCGGCGGTAGGCATACACGGGCACCAGCAGGAAGCGGCCATGGCGGAAGGGGCTCGCCATGTCGATCATGGGCGCCGCCTTCGTGGCGATCATCACGCGCATGCGCATCTTGACCGCTTCGTAGATCTGCGTGCCGGCCTGCAGCGCCTCGGCGTGCACCGGGTCGTCCGGGTTCACCACCTTGCCCTGCAGCTTCGACTGGGCGAACACCTTCACGCGCTGGGGCACCTTGTACCAGCACTCCAGCAGCTCGACGCTGCGCCGGCGCGCGTAGTCGAAGTAGCCGTTGCGCGCCATGTAGGCCGCGCGATCGCCAAAGCCGTTCAGGTTCTCCCCTGCCCACTCCGTCTCGCTGGCGCCGGTGAGCTTTCGGCCCAAGTACCAGATGTCGTCGCCTTCCTGGTCCTCGTCCATGCGCCCGGCCATGGCGCGGAGGTGCGCCTCGTGCTTCGGCAGCAGCGCGATCGCATAGTCGAGGTCAATGACGCGGCGCCGGAACAGGTAGCGCGCATCCACGTTCATGTCGATGTTGCGGCTGTGGCTGTCGCGGTAGACGTTGCGCCAGTCCTCCATGCCCGAATAGATGATTTCCTGCTCGGGGTCCGGGTTGATGCCCTCTTCCATCCACGACAGGCCAGCAGTGGAGGCCTGCTTGAAGCACTTCGAGTGGTGCCACTGGGTGAGGTTGGCGTCGTCGGTGAACTTGATGAGCTTGGTCTTCAGCTCGGCACCCTGCTCGTCGTCCTGCTCGCGCGGCAGCACCTTGTAGTCCTTGCGCATGCGCTTCTCGGTGCCGCTGATCCAGTCGATGGTCTGCCGGCTCTCGTTGAACACGAGCGGCGCCTGACCGCGGTCCATGAGCGCGCGCGCGTCCTCCGGGCGCCACTGCAGATGGTCGTAGTAGTCCTCATCGATCTGCATCTGGATGCGCTCTTCGGCCTGGCGCTCCGCCTCGTACTCCAGCAGGTCCATGAGCACGTGGTGGCGGTGCTGCGTGCCGGCGTCGGGCGTGCCGTCCTGCGGGCTCGCGGCTTTGATCGACTGGGTGAGGCTGTCGCCCTCGCCACGGGCTTGGCCTTCGGCCGGGGGAGCGGAGACGGTGCTGGAAAGATCGTCAAACATCAGATGACCTCGCTGTGCAGCGTCTTGCCGTTGTTGCGCGCCGTGACCTCGATACCGAGGCGGTGGCGCTTGATTTCGAGCGCGGGGGGCTGCTCGAGCGGCATGAAGATCAGGTCAGGCATGGCCTCGATAACCAGATCCATCATTCGGTGCTGCGCGGCCTTGTCGTTCTTGTCGAAGCCGAGCGTCTCGCAGGCATCACAGACGCCGCGGAAGAAGTGGAAGGTGGGCTTTCCCTCGCGCGCGCCGTACAGGTAGGCGTAGCGCTGCGGGATCACGTGCGCGCCCACCTCGAGGCGCCGGAAGGCGTGGTGCAGCACCATGCAGGGGATGGGCCCGTCCTCGGGGAAGTTGGGGTCATGGGCCTGCAGGTCGAGCCATTGCAGGCTGCACACCATGTCGCCCTTCTTGAACTCGCGCCACGCGCGCGCACCGCTCAGGTCGACATAGGGCGTGCCGCTGGGGCCAAGTAGGGATACGTCGCTCATCCGGTGGGCTCCTTAGTGGTGGTCGACAGGCAGTGCCCATCCAGGGAAGAGGCGGTTGTGGGTCAGCTTCCACGCGAGCTCATCGCTGCGGCGCTGCTCCTGCTCGCTGGCCTCGAGCAGCCGTTGCTCTGCGTCCTGCGGAAGGGGCGGCATGGGCAGGCGCAGCACGACAGGCCGGTCGAAGGCCGACGGGGGCACGGCTGGGGTGCCGCGTAGGTGTTGCTCGAAGTAGGTCACGGTCATTTCATCGGCTTCCTGGTCACGCCGTCCTCCATGAGCCCGAGCGCGTGGCATCACGCTGGCGCGGCTTCACGCGGGCGAGCTGCACGCCGGTCTTCACGAGGTAGCGGGTTGCGTCCATCAAGTGGTCGCGCTCTTTGACGATCCGGCCCTTGTCGTCGCGGCGGTAGATCCGGTATTCGTCGATCCAATTGCGGCAGCTCTGGAACACCTTCAGGCGCCCGGTCGACATGCGCTCCCACACGTCGTAGAGGCCTGACTCCACGCCGTTGTCGGCCATGGCGATGTTCAAGCCCAGGTCGGTGTACGACTGGAAGAGCTGCTCGCCGTCCTTCTGCTGCCGGCCACGGCTGGCGGGGTCGATCGCGCCATGAATCCAGTCGCCGCGGGCCTTGATGCCGGCCACGTGCACACTGGGCTCGGCGTGGGCGCGGTAGTGCTCGCTGTAGAGGTACAGCACGTCCGCTTCGCGGTTGAGCGCACCCCAAATGGCTGCCGTGCGGTTCCAGCCCACGTCGAAGCCATAGGCTCGAGGCCAGTAGTCCGGCAGCGCCATGTCCGGAATCACGATGTCGGACTCGGGCACCGGGTAGATGGCGCCAGATCCGAGCGCGGGAATGCCCTTCGTGCGCGCGTCCCGCTGGTGGGGCATGAGCTTCGACAGCAGCTTGGCCTTCGCTACCTCCGAAAGGTGGGGCACGTCGTCCCACCCGCACTGGATCACGTCGCGGCTGATGGCCGGCTTGTCGGGGTCGTTGCTGGTCAGAGCCTGAACGAGCGTCGTGAGCCCGTTCAGCGGCGTGAAGGTCAGCATGGAGATGCCGCCCGTGGTCAACAGGCGGACCTGCCCCTCTTCGTACACGTCCTCGGGGCACTCTTCGTCCGGCCAAAAGACGTCGAGCTCGAAGCCCTGGAAGATCTTGCGGCCCTGCACGTAGCTGCGCAGCCAGAGCTCGCTGTTCTCGCCGCTGACGTGCTTGACGGTGATCTTCTCGACGGCGCCAGGCACGCCCATGCGCTTCGTCCAGCCGACGATGCAATCCCCGGGGATCAGGCCGGTGCCGTACAGCGTCTCGTCGGTCGTGCCGCCGAGCATCTTGTCCTGAATGATGTCCCGCGTGGTGTCGTGCGTGTCGCCGCTGGCCAGGGCGCGGATGGCCCGGTTGAAGCGGCGGCCGCGCCACCAGTGCGGATACTTGCCCGTCAGGTGGTAGGAGAGCTCGGTGCCGGCCGCGACGGTCTTCCCGACGCGGTTGCCCGCCATGAACACCCGTTCGTCGTTGATCGCGCCCGACAGGAAGAACTCGAGGTGTCGCGGATAGAGCTCGCGGCGAAGCGGGCCCGTGTCCGGGAAGATCGATTCAATCAGGCGCGTCTTGCGCCGGCGCTCGAGCTCATCGATCAGGCCGGTGAGCTGCAGGCGCTGGTCGGGCGTCAGCGTCGTGAGGTCGAATACGCCGCGCTGCGGCGTCGGTGCGGCCAGGCTAAGCATCGTCGCTCGGCCCCTGCTGCTGCGGCGTGACGCTGCCCACGTGCACACCGAACGCGGCCAGACGCTCGATGAGCTGCTCGTCGCTCATGGTCTTGTGATTGACCGTGCCGCCCAGCTCGATCTTGTCCCCGTAGGTGCGCGGCTTGAGCTTCGAGGCGGTCCATTTCCGGGCATCCACGCGCAGCTTGTTGCGGGCCACGGCGGTCGCATCGAGCACGAGCTCTATGCGGTTCCCCTTCATCACCGCGACCACTTCCGCCTCATCCGCGATCGCCACGATTTCGTCAGCAATCACGTCCGCCCGAGCCTCGCGTGCGTGCGCGTACATCTCAGAACGGGGCGGGTCGCCGTTCACGAACCCCAAAAGCGTCGTGTAGTTGATCCCCCTCTCGTCGCAGAAAGCGGCCATGTGCCCGCCCTTGACGATGAAGGTGATGAAGTCGTCGTAGCTGGCCGGCATGTCAGCCTTGAACTGCGCCCACGGCGACAGCGGCTCGGGCTGCGGAATGACCATCAGAGCCCGCCCTGGTTCCGGCTTTCCTGGAACTTCGGGGGTCTGCTGCGGCTCCGCAGAGGCTGCTGGCTGTGGGGACGCCACTCGCCACTTCGTGGCTGGTGGCGTGGCTGGTGCCGGTGCTGGTGCCTTGGCTTTGCGGCTCTTCTTGGCGGGGGTGACAGGCTTCTTGGGGGATGGCTTGCCCTTCGGCTGGGGCAGTGCCTTTTTCTCGGTTTGAGCGGGGGACGGTTTCTTCTGTGGCAAAGAAAGCCCACCGGGGATTAGCCGGTGGGTGAAGGTGATGCCCGGTCGGCCGGCACATCACAGGAGACAACTCGCAAAACGCAGGCTGATTGCAGCAATCGGCGATGCGGGTTGCAAGGGGGGTCGGGGTACAGTGCGCGCCACCTACCAGATGCAAGGAAGACGACGATGCTCCCGCCCGTGCTCCACTACAAACGATGCCGCGAGAAGTTGCACGCGGCGCTTTACCGCCTCGCCGTTGGGGAAGGAGACGTTCGCGATCGCCTGCGCGGCGCGCACCGGTATCTGCGCATGCTGTCCGAAGACGAGGTGCCGCCCAGCATTCGCGAAGAGTGGTCGGGGATACTTCTCGCCCTGACTAGGCGCGGTCCAATGTTCGGCCCCAATGGGGATGTGTGGAAGCCAGCGCTGGACAACACCCTGGACAGGATCAGGAACAGCACGGGACGGCGGATCGCCGAGCGGATCTACGCGATGGTGGGTGACTTCAACGAGGCGGTGAACGACAGACGCCCCCGAAGGGGCGTCTGGTCAGGCCGCATTCCAGGCAACAGTCGGCAGCATGCCAATGCCGGGGCGGGCAAATAAGAAGCCTTGGAACAGCCTCACGCCGAGCCCGCGAAGCACCTGGACCTCTTCCGGAGTTTCCACGCCTTCTGCGATCACCTTGATCCGAAGCTCGTCGCATATCGCAACGACCCCCTTCACGATGGTGAACCGCACGGCGCTGAGATGGATGTCTCGAACAAAGCTCCTATCAAGCTTGACGATGTCCGGTTGAAGAGCAGCCAGCAGTTCAAAGCTTGCATAAGCAGCACCGAAGTCATCGATGGCAGAGGCGAACCCGAAGTTTTGGAAAGCTCGGAAAGTCGCGGCCAGCGCGGGCAGATCGGCGACGGGTTCGCCTTCAGTGAGCTCAAGTATCAGGCGATCGATGGGAAAGCGGACCCGCTCGGCCGTGCGAATGGCGGTATGAAAACACTCCGTGGGCCCCGCAACGTCGTTGGGAGCAACGTTGAGGCTCAGCCTGGATTGCATGCCGAGCATCGACGCCATTTCGATTGCCTTCACGCGGCATGCCTCGTGGAAGGCAAACCGATGACGCGCCTCTACACTGCCGAGCACCTGGAGCGCTCCTTCGCCGTGAACACCTCGCACGAGCGCCTCATGCGCGAATACTTCCCGCCGCTCGACGTCCACGATCGGCTGGAATGCCATCGTGAAGGCCGGCCCGACGCCGTCAACGGCGACGTCGTTAATGCTTTCCGATTTCACCGGGCACCGGACTCTTGGCGTGGCCGCGAAGAGCGGCGCGGGGTTTCGGACCTCGGCATAGCCTATGTGCCATTAGGGGACGCACCACCTTGACCCCCGGGGCCCTCATTCGCAGCAGGATCTGAAAGAACGAGCGCCGCGCGGTAGGCGGTGCGACCTGCCGTCTTGGCATCAGAGGCCAGCTGCTTCCACCGCCGTTCGCGTTCGCGCGGCGACTGGGTCGGTGGTTGCTCGATCAGTGACTGGCAAATGGCAAGCATTGCCATGGATGAGGTCAGGCAGAAATGGATGGCCGACAGCGTGGGCCGTGTCCGATAGCTTGCCTCCTCCTTGCTGCGGATGCGCTCTGCTTCATTCGGGCTAAGAGAAAGCAGATCGGTCGATGCAGTGAACGGTACATCGGGCTCGCTGTCCAAAATATCGTGGGCCGCCTGCTCAATGGTATCTACCGCCTTTGCCAACAAATTGAGCGAGCTCGAGGATGTGGCCATGAGTTCCTTACCCTTGTTCGTCAAGGGAGTCGCGAGCCGTTGATCGGGTCCACGGCAACCGCTAGTACTCCCAGGATTCTGCGAAGCGCCCCTTCAGGGCCTCTTGGGCCTTATCGTACGGCTGTGATGGGCGGCGCATCTGCATTGGGGGTTCGGTCCTACAACGAAAACGTGGGTTTTTGGCGAAGTCAGCCATGGTCAGCGCGCATGCTGGTAGGGCCGCATGCCGACATGAAGTCCAAAGTCTTCAGATCGCCCCGACTCCCGCAGAGGCGGGTCATCGAGCGGCTCAAGCCGTAGGTTGAGCTGAGTAGAGAAGCCTGCAGAATGAGTTTCCTGAGCATCAGAGGAGCTCTGCCGACCATGACCGTCACGAGTGATGAAATCACGGCTCTGAGAGCTGACTTCAAGCGGTCGCACCGCCGGCCAGCACGAGCGTTGGCCGAACTCCTGCTGCTCGGGAATGTCATCCTCGAAGATCATGAGATGCTCGAAGGCGAGTTGGGAAATGCTTTCGAGCGGTTTGTCTTGGAGTCCTTAAGCCAGCAAGGCGTCGAGGCAGGCGAGTTTGCAGCGGCGGTGCAGGGGCTCGGCAAGCTTCGTGCGACCCTTGCCGAGCTTCAGAGCATTCCCGACTAAGTACAGCCATGGCCATCCTCGTCGGCACAGCATCCTGGACCGACAAGACGCTGATCGACTGCGGGCGCTTCTACCCGAAGGAGCCAAGCGCGAGGCGCGGCTACGCTATTACTCCTCGATCTTCCGTTGGTCGAGGTCGATTCGAGCTACGACGGTATTCCGCCCAGAGGAATCGGCCCTGGTGCAGCCGACGCGCGAACAGCCAGATGCCGATGCCATCTTGCACGAGGACCTTCATGCGATTGGCCCGGCGATTGGCAAACAGGTAAGCGTGGTGCGGGTGCGCAGCGCCAAACACCTTCACGACACGCGCCAGCGCGCGACACCGTGGACGGATACCACGGCAGCGGCCGGATCTAGCCGGGAACTCGTGGCGGTCGGGGGGTCGAACGGTGGTATGCCAGGGTGTGCTTGCCATAGATGAGCGCCTGGTCTCTACGCCAAATTCATGGTGACCACTTTGGCGCGGCATCGTTGGCCGCGTCCATCAGGCGCCGGATGGTCACCGCCAGGGCGTCGGTTTCGTCCATCTTCATGATGAGCCACATGTGCCGGCGCCCATGCAGGCCGTTGTGGTCGCCGCGGTGGCAGTCGGGGCAGAGACCGATGCTGGTGAACCACTGGCCCTGCTTGACCTCGTGCGCCTCGCTCGGCGGCGGGGCATCGCACAGCGAGCACGGCAGGCGCTTCACGCGCTCGATGTGGAGCTTCTCGGCGACGGCGGGAGCCTTCTTGTTCTTCGACTGCATCAGCGCTCCGGCCGCTGGCCCCAGGCCTTCGGCGTCGACCAGCGCACGTCATGCTCCGCGCCGAAGGCATACAGCCACTCGATGAAGGCGCTGCCCAGCGGCATGGTGAAGCGGCGGCTTTGCTCCCCCACCGCCACATAGCCATCGTTGTTGAGCGCCGGCAGCAGCTCGAGGTCATCACCGAACTTCAGCCAGTGCTCGCGCAGGTCGTCGTCGTCCCGGGTGTCGTGCTTGAAGGCGTTGATGAGCAGGCGCTTCCACGAGCCGGCCAGCAGAACCCGGCCGTTAATGCGGACCTGCATGGCGATGTCGCCGATCATGGCGTGGTACTTCTCTTCCTGCAGCCGGCTCTTCGTGTCGCGGCGCCGCTTGACGGTCAGCTCGACCTTGCCGCCGTCGCGGGTCTCTTCGATGACCGAAGGCAGCAGCGATCGAGCCAGATCCTCGAATTGCCGGCCGTGGGTGATGGTGAACGTTCTCATCGTGCTTTCCGTTTTGCGTTGGCGGCGCGCCTGCGCGCCTGGTTCACCTTGGCGGCGGTGTAGGCGCCCAGGAAGAGCGCCCCGTAGAGGCAACAGAACACCAGCGCCTTCATGGCAGGGGCACCACGTGAAGCTCCATCCCCCACTCCCCTTCCCGCTGGCCGTACTCCCATGTGATGCTCGGGTCCGCATCGTCGCGGCCGAGCCACTGCGCCACTTGGTCGACCGGCGCCTTCATGGATGCGCGCAGGTTGTCGTGTGCGTCCAGGCCCTTCCAGCCGGTGGCCGACGGCGGCGACACACGCACGAGCAGCACGCGCACCGGTCCGCGGGGCGGTGTCTTGCCGTTGAGCTGCCACTGCACGGCATCGCGCTCGGCCTTCACGCGGCGGTGCCGCGCGCGGAAGTGCTCGCGATCGTTCTGCCCGTTGCCGAGCTTGAGGGGGACCGAAAGGTGCAGGGTCATAGGGCGTCGTGGAAGAAGCGGTGCTTGGGCAGCCCGCGCGGGCCCTTCGGCAGCGCGGGCAACTTGGAGCGGGGGTCGACGTAGGCGCCGGGGATGCGCACGCCCCTGGCGCCCAGCTCCGCGTCGAGCGCGTCAGGCAGTGCGGCGAACCACTCCGGATCGCTCATCGACATCTGCCGGGCGCGCCAGCGCGCATAGGCGGCGTCGAGCTCGGCGAAGCGCACCAGGTGCTGCAGCGTGGCGGCGTAGTGCGCACGCTGGTCGGGCGCCGGCGCCCCCGGGAACATCTGCAGGTTCCCGTGTGCGTCCTTCGGGTGGTTCTCGATCATCTGGCGAGCGCGAAGACGGAGTTGGGCACCGTGCGCATCGCGTGCTGCACGGTGGTGGTGGGCACGTAGGCCTCGAGCGCCGGCGCCCGGTTGCGCAGGTAGCGCGCCGGATAGCTCGGCGGGATCTGACGGCGCACGCGGCCGGCAGTGAGCAGGCGCTGGATGGCCTTCTGTGCGGCGTCCGGAGGCAAGCCGGCCAGGGTTGCGGCCTCGCGCGCGGTGATGCCGTTGTCGCCCTCTGGCACCACGGCGGCAATGCGGTCGTCCTGCTTCATGCGGCCACCGCGGAGAGAAGGTGCTGGAAGTGGTGCCAGTTCACATGGCTCGTCTTGAGCAGCCCGTGCAGCTTGTAGGCCTCCTTCACCACGCTGTCGTAGTCGAGCTCGCGCAGCAGCCGCTCGCACGCCATCAGGCCCGACACGATTGACGCGCGGCGCTCCTGCGGGATGAGCGTCTCGCCGGCCTGGTCGTACATCGCATTGCAGGCGCCGCGCAAGATCCGGATGTCGGGCAGGTCGGCGTCCAGGCCATCGGCGATCGCGGCGCCCAGCACCACGAAGAAGATGCGCCCGGCCTTGTTGACCATCTCCTTGCTGTTGTCGCCGGCCAGCGCGTGGAACTGCGCCGACGTGAACGTTGCGCGGACCTCCTTCTCGATCACAGCGCGCTCGATCAGGCTGATGCCTCGTTGCTGTCGCTTCATGCCGTCCGCCCGTAGTTGGCGTAGCGGCGCTGCTGCGGCGTGAACGGCTTGGAGGCCTCGGGCGGCAGGTCGCCGGTCGCGCGGAGACAGTGGTCGACCATGATGCGCGAGACGTACTTGCCGCGCGTCATGCCGTCGAGGATCTGGTGCGCGCGCTCGCGGTTGAGCTGCACCGGTACCCGCTTCACGCGGGGGAAGTGGGCTAGGACTTCGATGGTCATGGTGATGGCGGCTCATCGTTGGCCGCGGGGTGATAGTCGACGAAGGCAGCGAAGTTGCCGGCGAGCTCGCGGGCCTCCGCGCGGATGTCCTCGATCTGCTTGAGCACGGGTCGATAGGTGGCGAAGCCGCGCTGATGCAACTCGCGCTCCGCGCATGCGGCCATGTGGGTGAGGCGCTGCGAGTGCAGCAACTGCGCGGCAAGGAGGGCCATGGTCACGCCGGCTCCCCTGCCCTGGCTTCGACGGCAGTGCGCACGCGCGCCGTGTAGGCCAGGAACGTCTCGCGGTTCGCGCTCAGGTCGTGCTCGTCCCACTTGCCCAGGCCGAGCTCAACGCCCTTGGCCTCGATCGTCGAGCGGTTCTCGTCCCACGGCTTCTCGGGCATGCCGACGCCGGAGGCGATCGCGGCTGCCTCGCCGAGCTGGCGCTTGACGATGCCCAACAGGTAGGCCATGCCCTTCGGCGGCTTGGCATCGATGCAGGTCTGCGCCGCGGCCTCGAAGACCTCAAGGGGAACGCCCTGGGCGATGTAGGCCAGCAAGGTCGGGTTGGACGGGTTCACGTCGGCAACGCCCTTGGCCTTGATGGCGCGGCAGATGGCTCCCGCTTTCGTCGGGCTTTGCCCGTCAACCCCCACCAGCTCCGCGCGAACATCTGGTGGGGGGGTATCTACTTGGGTACTGGTTCCGGTTCCGGTTCCGGTGCTGGATTCAGGGTGGAGTCCCTTGCCTGTCCCGTGGGACAACGGCGGGACTCCGGCTGGATTGGCGGGGGAATCCGAGAGAGTCTTTGCACGGGCCAGCGCCTTGCGGTCGGACTCCTTGCGGCGGCGCGTCATCATGTCGACCACGAAGCTGATGATGGTGTCGTGATAGAGCCTGCCGTCCTCGGCAAGCCACCAGCCACGGCGCAGCACGGCGCGGTTCTTCTGGAAGGCCTTGAGCGGCATCCCGATGCGCGCGGCGATCAGGTCATCGCCGTCGGGCAGCGAGCCGCACGGGCTCTGCTTCCACGCGGTCAGCCACAGCATCAGCAGCCACGGCCGCAGCTCGGGAGGCGCGAGCGCCCACGTGTCCGACTGCTCGATGCGCTCGTGGTCGAGCTCGAAGCGCCAGCCCTTGGCGCGCACGTCTGCGGGATATGGAACTGGCTGGGTCACGCAACCGCCCTTTCCTGCCCGAGCTCGCGATAGTTCGCCGCCACGATCGCCGCGGCCAGCGGCGGGCACACGCTGTTCCCGCACATGCGCACCTGGGCCGTCTTCGAGAGCCGCTTCATGAACTTTTCGCCCAGCAGCAGCGACTTCAGTCGGTCCTCGACCTCGATGTCGATGATGTAGCTGTCGTCGAAGCCTTGGGCCCGGTAGAGCTCACGCGGCGTCAGCATGCGCAGGCCGATGTCGACGATCGCGTACTCCTCGCCGTGCACGGTCACCAGCGCAAAGCGGTCCTTCGTTGTGACGGTGTGCATCGGCTCGTCGAGCCGCGGATCCTGGTCGGTGCCGAAGTACTTCAGCAGGAAGGCGCGCACCTCGGCAAAGTGCGTGCCCTGAGCGCTGATCGTGTGCAGTGGCTCGTAGACGCCTTGCGCCGTGCTGGTGCCGCGCAGCTTCACAAGGTTGCTGGTCACGAGCGTCTGCTGCGCGCCTTTGGCCGTGATGGTGCTGATCGGAGCGGTCGCGGGCCGGCCGTCACTCGGCACCACGCCGCGGTGGTTGTTGTGCTGTGCCAGAAACGCAGAGACGAGCGCGAAGTGGCCGCCCTTCACCTGTGCGCACTGGGTGCGCAGCGGCTCGTCGGCGGCAAAGGTGCGTTGATTCGATGCGTTCGCGTGCTCGGTCAGGAATGGGACCAGCGTCGGCACGATCAGCGCCTTCTCGCCGCGCTGGGCGCCGGTAACCGTGCGCAGCGGCTCGCGGATGTCCTCGGTGCGGTCGCCGCCCTGGTGCGTCAGCGGCACGATGAAGGGATCGGCTGCCTCCACAACGTAGCGCATCACGCCCTTGGCAATTCGGCGCAGCGTGGCCTCTGCCAGCGGACGCTTGCGGTCAAAGATTGACGGGCACGGGAGGTCCCAATCGATGCACTCGGCCGCGGTGCGCCAGGGCTTCAGCTTCTTCGCGCGCACCGGCAGGCTGTCGGGCTTCGCGCTGGTCGGCTCGGGCCAGACGATCGGCTCGCCGTCGAACCGGATGATGATGAGCAGGCGCTTCCGGATGGTCGGCACCCGGTACTCGCTCGCGCGCAGCTCGCGGCACTCGACTACGCCGCCCAGTTGCTCCATCGCGCGGACCCACGCCCGGAACGTCTCGCCCTTGCGCTTCGGGCACGGCATGCCGTCCTCGGTCAGCGGGCCCCAGGTCTGGAACTCTTCGACGTTCTCAAGGAAGATCATCCGCGGCCGCACAGCCTTCGCCCACTTCACGACTACCCAGGCCAGGCTGCGGATCTTCTTGCTCACGGGCTTGCCGCCCTTGGCCTTGCTGAAGTGCTTACAGTCCGGGCTGGCCCACAGGAGGCCCACCGGCCGGCCTTCGGTCACCTGCAGCGGGTCGACCTCGAACACATCGCTGACGTAGTGCCGGGTCTGAGGGTGGTTCGCCTGGTGCAGCGCGATGGCCTCCGGGTCGTGGTTGATCGCGATGTCGACGTGGCGGCCGATGGCCTGCTCGATGCCGGTCGACGCGCCGCCACCACCGGCGAACAGATCCACGACCAGCTCCGCGGCCAGGCCGAGTTGGAACTGAGGGGTCAGCATGCGGAGCCTCCTGCGGAGGTGTGCATGTGGTCGGCGTTGGCGGCTTCACGCCGGCGCACCGCCTTCGCCTCGCGGAACTCGAAGAGGTCACGGTGAGCCGGGTTCGCGAGCGCGAACAGGCGCGCCAGGTACGGGGTGTGCCAGTCGTTGAGCTTCCACGGCCCGCCCACTTCGGCGAGCGCAGCGTGGTGCCGCAGCACTTCGATGATGGTGCGCGCGCTGTAGTGTTGGAAGCCCTTCGCGACGACGCGGAAGGCCTCGCGCTCAAAGGCCTCGTAGACGTGCAGGTTCTCCGGCAGGTAGGCCAGAAACTCGGGCGTAAAGCGATCGGCGTTCTCGCGCGCGATCGCGAGCGGGCGCCATCCGCCATTGATGTTGGTCATCCTCATCCCTTGACCTTCTGACCGTGGTTCACAAGAAAGCGAAGGGTCAGGACGTACTCGCCGGGCGCCATTTCGCCGTTCTCGTTGACGTTGCGCACCGTGACCTCGGGGTTGTGCTGGCCGGCGATGCGGCGCAGTTCCACGACCTGGCCGGAGGGCAGCTTCCACCACTGGTAGAGGCTGACCTGGGGACGCGGGCCCGGCGCGGGCTGGTCGACCTTGATGGCCCGCTCTGCGGGCTTCCCCTCGCTCATTCCTCCACGTCCCAAATCAGATGGGGCGCGCGCTCCATGATTCGCGCGTGGCTGCGCGTCAGAAACTCGTAGGTCGAGGGGTCGACGCACTTGTGGTCGGCCGGGACCACCTTCTGGCCGAGCTGCGCGAGGACGGCTGCGAAGTTGTCCAGGTGATCGTTCAACAGGCGGTTTACGGTCGCTTCGCTCACTCCCATTGCAGTGGCGAGCGCCTTCTGGCTTTCAGCGCCTTGCACCGCCTGACGGATGTGCGTCACGATCTTTCTGGCCCTTTCAGGCGTGCTCAATGAGTATTCAGGCATGAGTACTTTCGTCTTCGACGATGACAACGAGGGGTTAGAGCGCGGCGTGCGGCCGCAGCTCGAGGGCGCGCTGGACGTAGGCGCGGGTGAAGGCACGCCGCTGGAGCGTCCCCCGGGGAAATGGATTCACGTCTTTGATGCGCTCCCCGCGTTCAGCCGCTTGGCGCGCGAGGTCGACGACCTCGAGGCTGGTAAGGGAGGCAATGGGCTTGATCTGCACCTACGCGCTCTCCCTGGAGAGGTCGCTGTGAGCCAGCTCGGGAGTGCGCGCCTCGACGAGTTCCTCCAGCGACACGCCGCCACCAGTGAAATCGCGGACGCTCAGCATGAATTTCGTCGGGCATCCGTTGTCGGCCATCTGGCTCACGCGGCCGACAGAAACACCAAGGTGAGCAGCTAGGGCCGTATAGCGCCCTCGCTCTTCGTCAAGCCAAGTTTTGAGGTTCATGACCAGCAGTTTAGCTTTGCCTAAACCCGGCCGTCAAGACTTTCCTAAACCATGAATGTTTATGCTTTGCTCAACATGGACGACATGACACTCCACCGTAAGCGGCGCCTGCGCGAGCTCATTTCGGCCAAGCCATACCTGGGGAATCAACAAGCATTTGCGGCGGCGGCCGGCTTGTCCAAGGGCCGCGTCACCCAGTTGCTGGACCCGCAGGACTCCTTCGGGGAGCTTTCAGCGAAGCGCATCGCGATCAAGCTGGAACTTGGCGATCCTCGGTATTTCGAGCTGGGGTTCACGAGTGACAGCGCAGCGCCCGTGAAGCTCGTAGGCCTACCCAGCATCGCTAAGAACTCAAGTGACCTCGTGATACCTCAATTCGACGCCGGTGGCGGGATGGGCGGCGGCAAGCTGCTACTTGACGACCAGCCTGGCGTAATCAAAAGCTGGCATGTAGACCATGAGTGGCTACGCCAGAATGTCCGGCACCACACAGGGCCGCAAAACCTCTGCATCGTCACGGGCTTCGGCCCATCGATGCGGCCGATGTTCAACCCTGGCGACCCTCTGTTGGTCGACCGCGGCGTGACCGTCTGCGAAACCGACGCCGTGTATTTTTTCCGCGTCGGCAAGCATGGGTTTATCAAGACGCTCCAGCGCATTCCGACCGCCAGCGGCTTGGTCGTACGGGCGAAATCAAAGAACCCCGATTACGACCCCTTCGACATCACCGCAGACATGGACTTTGCCGTGCTGGGCAAGGTGCTCACTGTCTGGAAGAGCGAGCAGTTCTGAGCGGGTGCAGGCCGATACCAAACACCTCTGAGCAACACACGATCAAAAACCCGCCGCGAGCGGGCTTTTTTTTGCCCATCTTGCGGCTGGGTTTTTCTCTTGCTTCAATTGTTTAGGTTTTGCTTGACCTCTCTGTTTAGCTTGTTCTAAACTGCACTCCGACGCCGCATCCCGTGGCGCAGTAAGGAGTGAACGATGGCAATTCCGTTCCGCCGCATCCCGCGCGGCGCGCGCGCCCGGGCTGCTGGATCAGTGCCAACAACCGGACCGTGCGCCGCGTTGGTGTCGACCGAAGATGAACTTCTCGCGATCGACCGCGCCGTCAACGAAGCCAAGAACAACGGCATCCATGACCGCGTGTGCACCGACGCTGCGATGCGCTTGGATGCCCAGCACGGAATCGGCCTGCTGTGAGCGCCGCTCTTTGCACGGCGCTGCAGCGGCTGATGGCTGTCGCGGTATGGGACGAAGACACCGACCGTGTTGAGTTCGACGGGCGCCCCGTGAGAGCCGCCCTCGAAGCCATAGCCACCCAGGTCGTGAACGTCTGCCTCGCCATCCTCTTCCTCGCGATTTGGCTCGGCCTTGGCGCCTACCTCGACGCAACCCCCTCCGAAACCGATGCCGCGCAGGCGTCCGCACAAGCCGCCGCCGATGCCCTCGACGACGCGCGTAGCCGCGCCCGACTGGAGCGCATCGAGCACACCCATTTCGCAACCACTGAGAGCCAACCATGAACGCCCAAAGCAAACCTCTCGAGCTACAGCCCATCGAGGGCGCGGTGCCGTCCTTCCAGCACAGCGAAGGCGAGTTCGTCTTCGTAGCCGTCAACCACCGCGCAGCGAACGAGCCACGCCTCGACATTCAGCGCTACCGCGAGTTCGCGAGCGACGGGCGCACCGACTGGAACGTGGCGATGTTCCTGTGCACTGCCGTGCTCCTGATTGGCCTCGCCGCCCTTCTCGCAAGCATCGCCATCCTGGCCGGCGCCTATGTCGACCCCATCGTTGCCTTCATGTACGACGTGCCCGCCGCTCGCGGCTACGGCCTGGCCGGCGCGCTGGTGACGGTGCTCGGCGCCGCCATGGTGCTGCGCCTTCGTCGCATCGCTCCGGGAGCACTGGCATGACTCTCGCCACCCAGGAATACGACGACGGCGAAGTGGTCTACGACTCCACGACTGCGCGCCCGGCCGAAGATCCGCCCTTCGACGTCGACCCGCCTGCTGCTGCGGCAGACGAACCGGCCGTTCCAGTGGAAGCAAAGCCCACAGCGACCGCCCTGGCGCTCGTCGAGGTCAACAAGAACATCGCCGAGTTCGATTCCGTCGAGGCCGGCCTGCAAGCGCTCGAGAAGAAATATCGCGGCGTCATCTTCGGCGACATCCAGACCTCCAAGGGCCTCAAGGCTGCCAAGGAGGCGCGCGCCGAAGTGCGCAAGCCGCGTTATGCAGCACAGAACGCGATCACCAACGCCAAGGGCCCGCTGAACACGCTGAAGGCAGCCATCGCACTTCGCGGCGAGGCAATCATCGCGCGCATTGCAGCGGTCGAAGACCCGATTGACTCCCAGGTGAAGGCGGAAGAAAAGCGCCTCGTCGAGGAAAAGGAGCGGCTCGAGCGCGAGGCAGCCGAGCGCAACAAGGCCATCGATGAGGCCCTGGCCGACATCACCAGCCGCATCGAAGCGTGCACCGAGCAGCCGGCCTCGTTCATCGGCGAAACCATCGCGTGGCTGGACAACACCGAACTGACCGAAGAGGACTTCGGGGCCCGGCTCGCAGAGGCACGCACCGCATGGCAGAGCACGCGCGACCGGCTGGTGCGCATGCAGGCCTCGGCCGAAGCCAACGAGCTCGCCGCCGCCAACGCGAAGATCCTAGCCGACCAGTTGAAGGCCCAGCAGGAAGAGCTTGACCGTCGTGCCGCGGCCCTGGCGAAGCGGGAGGGCATCGCCAACCGGATCGACGCGCTGCGCGCGCTGCCGCTCACGCACGTGGAGAGCAGCGCGGCCGTGCTGCGCGAGGTCATCGACGGGCTGAACAAGCTGCAGGCCGACGACTACGGGGACCGCATCAGCGAGGCCTACGGCATCACCGCCCAGGTGCTGCCCGATCTGCAGGATCTGTTCACCGCCGCGGTGGAAGAGGAAAGCGAGGCCGAGCAGCAGCTCGAGCCGGTGCCCACGATCACCGGGCCCAGCAGCCTCGAGGCCCTGCTGGACGAGGACGAAGTGCAAGAGCGCGCCCCCGCCGTCGTGGAAGCGCCTGCACCGGCTCCCGCCCCTGCGCCCGCGATCGCGCCGCGCTCCTTCGGCGGCTACACGCCGCTGCGCCCGTCGGCCGCGCCGCGCCGCGAGTTCCGCCCCACCGACGACCAGCTCATCGAAGTCCTGTCGCTGCACTACCGCGTGCACGAAAGCAAGGTCATCGAGTGGCTGCTGACCCTGGACCTGATCGCCGCGGGCAACCGCCTCGTCGCCGCCGAAGCGGGCGACCCGCTCCCCTTCTGACCCTTCCCCCATCACAGGAGATTCCAAAAATGACAACCGCAACCGCCCAGCGCGTGGATCTGTCCGCAGTGCTGAACCCCGCTCCCTCCTTCCCTGCGCCGGCGCGCGTGAACAGCGGTATCTCGCTGATCGACAGCACGGCCATGGATGCCATGTACCGCTTCGCCGAAATGATGGCGTCGGGTCGCGCGACAGTGCCGAAGCATCTGCAAGGCAACATCGCCGACTGCATGGCCGTCGCGCTCCAGGCCCAGCGCTGGGGCATGTCGCCCTTCGTCGTGGCAAAGAAGACCTACGTGGTCGACGGCAACCTGGGCTACGAGGCGCAGCTCGTCGCCGCCGTGGTCAACACCAGCAGCCTGCTGCAGGGGCGCCTGAAGTACCAGTGGTTCGGCCCGTGGGAAAAGATCATCGGCCGCTTCAAGCAGGTCGAGAGCCGCACGAAGAAAGACGACTTCGGCAACCCGAAGAAGTACATGGTGCCGGACTGGCGCCTCGAGGACGAGCAGGGCCTGGGCGTCACCGTGAGCGGCCTCGTGCGCGGCGAGGAAGAGTGGCGTGAGCTCACCATCCTGATGACGCAGGCGCGCACGCGCAACTCGACGCTGTGGGCCGAAGACCCGCGGCAGCAGATTGCCTACCTCTGCACCAACCGCTGGGCCCGCCTGCACACCCCCGAGTTGATCCTGGGCGTCTACACGCCGGACGAGCTTTCGTCGTCGGTGTTCATGGGCCCGGCCGACGTGGTGCCGCCGCAGACCGAGCCGCCCAAGGATCTGGTCGACGACGCGCGCGCTGCCGCAGACAAGGGCCGCGATGCCTTCGCCGACTTCTGGAAGGGCCTGCTGCCCGTGGCGCGCCGCGCGCTCGAGCGCGAAGTCAACGACCTGCAGAAGCGCTGCGCCGAGGCCGATGCGAAGCGCACCGTCGAGAACCCCACCGAGACGCCGGCAGCCACGGCACCCGCCGCTGCGCCGGCCACCGCCGCGCCCGCGACCAACGATGCGCCCGCGAAGCCCACCGGCCGCACGCGGCCGCCAGCGCCAGCACCGAAGCCCACCGCGGCGCCGGCGCCCAGCCAGGCCGCGGCCGCGCCCACCGGCGCGCCCGTCTTCACCGCCGCAACGGTCGAGCAGCGCCTGAAGGACGCACCGGATCTGGACGCGCTCTACATCGCCGCCGACCTCATCAACCACGTGCAGGACGCCAACGCGGTGCCCGCCCTGGAAGCCCTCTTCGAGCAGCGCCAAGCCGTGCTCGGCGGCTGATCCCCATCAACTTCAGGAGAACAACATGAGTTTCCGCGTCATCCCCTGCGAGCAGGGTTCAGAGGACTGGCACAAGGCCCGCGCCGGCGTCATCACCGCCAGCAACTTCAAGATTGCCCGCCAGCGCGTCAACGGGCTGGACGAGCGCCAGCAGAAGTATGTCGACGCCATCCGCAAGGGCGTGTCCGAGCTAGAAGCGCGCGTCATCGCCGGATACAAGGCCGCGCCGACTTCGGAGACGGTCAAGCGCGCGCTCGACGGCGAGAAGGTGGGCGAGATTTCCGACACCGCGAAGAACTACGCCTTCCGCGTGGCCTTCGAGCGCATCAGCGGCGAGCCGATGGACGAAGGCTACGAGACGTGGCAGATGTCGCGCGGCCACGAGCTCGAGCCCGAGGCGCGCGCCGAGCACCAGATCCTCGAGGGCGTGCTGGTCGAGCGCGCCGGGTTCGTGGTCACCGAGGACAACGTATTCGGCGCCAGCGCCGACGGCCTGATCGGCCCCAAGGGCGGCAGCGAATACAAGTGCTTCGTCTCGCCGGCCAGCCTGCGCCCGGTCCTGCTGCTGAACAACATCGATGAGGTCTTGGACCAAGTGCAGGGCTGCATGTGGGTGACCGGCCGCGACTGGTGGCACCTGGGCTTCTATTGCCCCGCGCTGCGCGCGATCGGCTACCCGCTGCATCTGCTTCGCATCAGGCGCGACGACAACTACATCGCCGCCATGGAAGCCGACCTCCTTGAGTTCAAGGCCGAGGTCGACAGCCAGGAGCGTGCGCTGCGCGCACTCGCCGCCGCCAACAACCCCCAGTTCGCGCACGCGGCCTGACCCCCTTTCCAACCCAGCTCTACGAAGGAGTGTTTTTCATGTTCGGTTCGATCAATTCCCGCGCCGGCGCCGGCCGCGACACCACGCGCCTCTCGGCTGCGCTGCTGATGGCCCTGCTGGGACCGCCGCCCAGCGCCGAGGCAACCGCGGCCTTCAACAAGGCCAACCCGCTGTGCGATGACCCGCTGTGCGATGCCTGCAACCTGCGCCGCGAGCTCGTCGGCGAGAAGCCGCTCCAGGGCGCCGCGGCGTCGAGCGTTCCGCCTGCCGACGACAAGGTGAACGCGGTTCCTGGCAGCACGTACGACGCGGGCGGCAGCTGCCGCCCGGACCTCGAGCGCAGCGCGCGCGACCTCGTGAACCAGCGCCATGACGACGCCGGTACCACGCTGCACATCAAGCGCGCAGCCGCCGCCCTGGTGCTGGAAATCAAGAAGGTGCGCGAACAGCACAAGCCCGGCAGCGCCGCGTGGATGGCCACCGATGCCGCGCTCGAGCACGCCATCGCGGCCAACACATGGGCGCTGCGCGCCGCCAACAAATAACAACGCCCCCGAATCCCTTTTGCTGTCACGCATCCCAACCAACCCAAGGAAACCATGAAGTGAAGTCCTACTCCCTTTTCATCAACGAGTTGAACGAAGGCAGCACCCATGCCGCGCTCACTGCCGACCTGAAGGAGCTCCTTCAGACCGTGCAGAACACCGGCCGAGCCGGCGCACTGACCCTGAAGATCAAGGTCACCCCTGCCGTCAAGGGCAGCCAGGGCGGCGTCGACAAGGTGACCATCACCGCCGAGCGGAAGCTCGAGCTGCCCAAGCCCGAACAGCCGGCCGATTTCTTCTGGCTGACCGACGACGGCGAAACCACCCGCCAGCACCCGCGCCAGCACAGCCTCGAGCTGCGCGACGTTGCCTCCCAACCCCCCGTTTCCTTCAAGACCGCCACCTGACCATGACCGAAGCACTCAACCAAGCCACTGCGCAGCACATCGCCGCCCTCGCCGTCGCCGGCCTGAAGCCCACCAAGGTCGAGAAGACCCACCACGTCGTCGTGCCCAACGGCTACAACCGCGTCGACCTGACCGCGGAGGTCGAGAAGGCCGAAGCCGCGCCCTACCGCAAGAAGGGCACGGTGGTGCTCGGCGATGTGCCGAGCTTCCTGACCTACGCCAAGGACCAGGGCGCGGAGAAAACCGGCTACATCTACGCCGACGTGGACTCGCGCACGCTGACGGCCGTCTTCAACGACGCCAAGGCTGGCCCCGGCTGGCGCGACCACAAGGCGACGTTCAAGGCCGAGCTCACGCCCGAAGCCACGAAGTGGCTCTCGTCCAACACCGTGCAGATGGACCAGACCACGTTTGCGACCTTCATCGAGGACAACTTCGCGGATCTGCAAGGCGAAGACGCCGCCAACCTGCTGACGGTGGCCACCACCATCCAGGCCACGAGCGGCATCAACTTCTCGGCCGCCAAGCGCCTGCAGGACGGTCAGACGCAGCTCGTCTACAACGAGACGATTGACGCCACGGCTGGCGCCAGCGGGGAATTCAAGATCCCGAAGACCTTCACGCTGGGCCTGCGCCTCTTCAAGAACGGTGACGGCTTCAAGCTGACCGCCCGCCTGAAGTACCGCCTGCACTCTGCCAGCGTGAAGTTCTGGTTTGAGCTGGAGCGCCACGAGCAGGCCATCGAAGCCGCGTTCAAGGAGTACGTCGCGAAGGTCACCGCCGAGAGCGGCTACACGGTCCTGACCGGCAAGGCCTAAGCGTGCCACGCAGCAGCGCCAACGAAAACCGCAAGCCCGCGCGGCGGCTGGCGCTGCTGCGCCGCCGCGCCGAGCACCTCGAGCGGCGCATCGCCGACGACACCGACCGACAGGCCCACCACGACCGCGCCGAGCTCGGGGCGCTGCGCTGGGCCATCGGCGAGCTCGAGCAAGCAGAACAACAGAAAGGACCGGGCGCATGACCCACTACGAGACCCTGGGCGTCGAGCCGACGGCCAGCGAGGACCAGATCCGCAAGGCCTACCGGAAGCTCGCGCGCAAGTACCACCCCGACGTCAGCAAGGAGCCCGATCGCGAGGCCCGCATGCGTGCCATCAACGAGGCCAAGGACGTGCTGCTGGACCGGGAGGCGCGCAAGCGCTACGACGCCACCGGCAGCGCCGCCGATGGCGCGCAGCAGAAGAAAGCCGAGGCTGTGGGCATGCTGGTGCGCTTCTTCCGCGCCGGGCTGGACGAGCCGAGCCCGATCTTGCCTTTCGTCGCCGACTGCATCGACAGGCTGAAGCGCGAGGCGGCGCTCGCCATTTCCGAGTACCGCGAGCGCCAGAAGAAGCTCTCGCGGCGCCTACGCAGCGTGAAGTGCAAAGGCGAGGACAACCTCTTCGCCTCGCTCATCAAGGAGCAGTCCGACGGCCTGGTGCAGCAGGTTGCCCAAGCCGAAACCCTCATCGAGGTCGCGGCGCTGGCCCGCCAGATGCTGGACGACTATGAAATGGTCTACGAAGAGGCGCCGAGCTTTGCCGGTCTGTTCATCGGCCAGCAGCAGCACCAGCAGGCCTACCGACCCTTCACCCTCGGAGGCATCTGATGGAGAAGCGTCACAAGGACATGCTCACGCTCCTGACCGCCGCAGGCCTGGAGCCCGGAAAGATCTACTCGCACCGCGGCCGCATCTGCGGCGAGGGCATGGCGCCCAACGGTCGCGAGCAGACCTTCAGTCTGTCGAATGGCAGCACGAGCGACGTGCGCGGCGACCTCAACGAGAGTTCGCGCATGAAGCGCTTCGCCAAGGCCAACCCCAAGGTCGAGCCGCCGAAAACAGCCCTGGGCCTCGCCCTGACCCAAGCCAAGGTCATCGAGTCGCCGCGTGTGCGCCGGCGAATCACGATCGACCTCGAGCCCCCGCCGCCGCCGCCGCAGCTCGAGCTGACGGCGCCGCCGCCCGCCCCCGTCCAACCTCCACCAGTACCAGCACCCATGACCGCACCAGCCAAGACCATCAACAAGATCAGCCAAATCTCGTTCTTCAAGCTCTGCACCTGGCTGCAGACCGCTGACCTGAAGGAAGCGCATTCCTATCAGTGGATCGCCGATCGCGCGAGCCCCGTGGTGGGCGTGACCGTCTCGCCCAGCACCGTGCGCGAGGCCTACACCGCCACCGGCGTCGAGCTCCCCGAGCGCCTGCGCGCGCCGGCCGTCGAGCCGCACGTCTACGTGGCCCGCGAGCTCGCCGCCTTCATGCGCAAGCTGGGCGAGAACCCGTCGGAAGAACTGATGGCGATCGCCGGGAAGTTGGAGCGGGTATGACCGGCGCCCGCAAGATGCCCCCGGGCAAGGCCGTCGTCAAGGCTCGCATCCGTGCCTCGAGCATCAGCATCGAGTACGAGGGCAGCCTGTCCGAGGACGTGGCGCTGCAGATCTACCGGATGCTCGTGTCCGGCGAAATGAACCCGACCGTCGCGCCGGGCATTGATGAGCCTGACACGCCGCAGCAGGGAGGCCCCCTGTGAAGGAGCGCTCCATTGCCTTCAGCGCGCCGATGGCGTGCGCCACCCTGGCCGGCATCAAGACGCAGACCCGGCGCGCGCTGCGCGTGCAGCCGCCCGCGGAGACGAAGAGCTTTTGCACATACCACCATCCCGACCCGCGCGTGCACCACTGGGCCTTCGACGGCGCCTCGCTGCTCGACTTCGCGGTGCCCTGCCCCTACGGCGAGCCCGGCGACCTGCTGTGGGGCCGCGAGCACTACCGTCTGCTGCCCGAGTTCGATGGCGTGCCGCCGCGCGAGGCGCCCCGCGGACTGGTGCGCTACGAGGCCGACGGCGGAATCGAGTCCCTGGGCGAAGACATCTCGCTGGCCGACTTCGCAGACATCATCGGCAAGGGCTTGGGGAAGTTCCGGCCGGGCATGTTCATGTGCCGCTGGATGAGCCGCATTGAGCTCGAGGTCACGCGCGTGCGCATCGAGCGCCTGCAGGACATCACCCCCGCGGACGCCATCGCCGAAGGCTTGCGGGCGGTCACCAAGGACGGGCACATCTTCAAGTACGGCATCGCCGACTCCGACGGCCTGCCCGGCACCGATGACACCGGCTGGCCCTGGCACGAGTGGCGCCAGAGCCCGGTGGACACCTACCGGCGCCTGTGGGAGAAGATCAACGGCGCCGGCACCTGGGACACCAACCCGTGGGTGTGGGCGATCGACTTCAAGCTGGTGACGCCGTGAGCACCGAAGACGACGACGGCATGGTCGACGGCTTCCGAGCCATCCGCGAGGAATCGAAGGAGCGCCGGGCAGCCCACCGCGAGCACGCGCCCCAGGTGCTGGCCGAGGCCGGCGTCAAGCACACCATCCACAACAACGGCGCCCACATCCGCATCGGCCGCGAGGTCGCGGACTTCTGGCCCGGCACCGGCAAGTGGAAGGACCGCAAGCGCGGCATCGAGGGGCGCGGGGTCGCGAACCTCATCGCCCACCTGAAGCGCTGCTACCCGCGGCCGGAGCCGGCGCATACCTGCCACTGGCCCGGATGCCCGACGGAGGTTCCCCCTGCCATGTGGGGGTGCCGCAAGCACTGGTTCACCCTGCCGAAGGCCCTGCGCGACGACATCTGGCGGACCTACGTGCCCGGCCAGGAAGTGACGAAGACGCCCAGCCGGGCATACATCGAAGCCGCGGAAGCGGTGCAAGCCTGGATCAAAGAGAAGGAGAGCAACACGTGACCTACCAACCGAACAACACGCCCGAGCCGCTGGCCTCCAACGGCCCCATGCACCCGGCCCTGCTGCCGATCGTGGTGGCGATCGCGAACTTCCACGAGGCCGTGTGGGAAGCAGCCAAGGCGAGCAGGGTCACTCCCGACGAGGCCGGCGCCGCGCAGGCCAAGGCGCTGATCGACGTGATCGGCGCTGCTCTTTCCCCTTCTGCCCCGGCAGCACCTACCGAGCCACCGTCCCTGACCCGCGAGCATCGCCACCTGATTCGATGCGCCATCGCGCTTCTGATGCAGGGCGGTCTCATCCAAGTCGCGGGCCAGAGTCGATCAATGGTCGCGCACCAACTTCAGGTCATGCTCGCCGCTTCCTGGCCCGACGAGCAGGCAGCACCGAGGGCCTTGCCGACGCATACGACGCAGCCGGCCGAGAGCCTGATGGGCATCGCCTTGCGCCAGTTGAAGGACGAGAGCCGCTGGACGGAAATTCGCGACCTCAATGCGTCCAACTTCCCCGACATGGGCCCTCACGACTACTACCCCGTCGGCACCGTGCTCAAGCTGCCAACCGAGCGCGCCAAGGGCACGGGAGCGCCGAAGTTCCCGACCATGCTGCGCAAGATGTGGTCCGGCCCCGAGGTCCAAGTGTGGATCGACGAGCACTGGCGACCGCCCACCGCGACGGCGCTGCCCGAGCTCGATTCGCTTGAAACGGGTGAACGCGATGCCCACTGAGCCCTTGACCCTCTCCAAGGAGGAAATCGAGGCCATGACCGGCCTGCGTCAGTACACGGCCCAGGCGCGCGCGCTCACGCGGCTGAAGATCCCGCACCAGCGGCGCACCATCGACGGCTCCCTGATCGTCGGCCGCGAGGCGGCGCGCGCGGCGCTCGCCGGCGTGCCCACCCAGCGCGACCCGGCCATGCCGGCTGCCAACGACGATGACGAAGGCTTCAACTGGAGCGTCAGAGCATGAGACACCGCGACCGACAATCACAGATGGGCCTGCTGCCGCGCATGGAGGCGCGCCCCCGCAAGGCGGGCGGCTTCAGCTACCGGTACCACCCGCCCGGCGCCAAGCCGATCCCGCTTGGCCAGGACAAGGACGAGGCCATCCGCAAGGTGCTCGACATGACCGGCCAGGGACGCGACGAGGGCACCATCGGGCATCTGTGGCGCCTCTATCAGGAGACTCGACCGTTCAAGCGCCTTGCGGACAGCACCAAAGGGCAGTACCGCGACAACTGGGAAGAGCTCGCGAAGGTGTTCGCCAAGAAGCACGTGCTCGGGCTCCGGCCGAAGCACGTGGCGCGCTACCTGCGCGTCGAGCGCGAGGCCGCGCCGGTGGTGGCCAACCGCGAGGTCGCGCTCCTGTCCAACCTTTGCAAGCTGGCGGTGGAGCGCGGCGACATCGACCGCAACCCGTGCAAGGAAGTCAGCCGCAACCCGGAGACGCCGCGCGACCGCCTGGTGGAGAAGAAGGAGCTCGAGGGCTTCGTGACCTGGGCGCTGAAGCAGGGCAAGAGCGCGGTGGTGCTGGTGTCGATGGCGCAATTTGCCGCCCTGGCAGGCAACCGCCGCGCGGAATTCCTGAAATTGCACTGGCCCCAGGTCGATGAGGACGTTGTGCGGCTGCAACGCGCGAAGCAGCGCACGGGCAAGAACAAGCGCGAATTGGTGGGCGTGAGCGAGGCCCTTAAGGAGGTTTTAGACCGGATGCGCGCGCTGCCAGGCTATTCGCCAATGGGTGCCGTATTCCGCGCACCGAAGACCGGCAATCCATATTCGGAGTCCGGTTTCAAAGCGATGTGGGCGCGGCTGATGGCAAAAGCAATTGCCGAAAAGATCGTTGAAGAGCGATTTACTTTTCACGATCTGCGCGGCCACTACACGACCTACTTCAAATTGAAGTTCGGCGATCTGCCCGAATTGCATGCTGACCCGAAGACCACGGCAGGCGTCTATGAACGTAGCCGGGAGGTCCGCCGCGCGGCGCTGTGAGATTCCCAATTTGGGAATTTTGGGCCTCTGGCGCTATGCTTTTTGTAGCGGGAGAGGCCCGAATCTATTGGGGTGGCTGATGGGACTCGAACCCACGACGACCAGAATCACAATCTGGGACTCTACCAGCTGAGCTACAGCCACCACAGAGCCTGCAATTGTAGCGGCAAAAAACTAGCGCCCGCCGACAACGATCGGATCCACCGGTTTCGGCACCAGGATCTGCGCCTTGAACCTGCTCTTCAGCATGTCGTAGTACGCCGCATTCTCCGCCGCGGCCACGGCCTGGGCGACCTGCTGCGTCTCCTGCTGCGCCGCCTCGGGTGCGGACGGCGTCCGCGGCACCGTCTTGTTGACGCGCACAACGGCATAGCCCTGTGCGCCGAGATCGACACCAACCAGTGAAGGAAGCTTGGCCGGATCGGCCCGCAATGCGCTCTCGATGACAGGCGCCGGCTGCGACTGGGTCTCGAGCCGCGAAACCGTCACCGGCCCACCAAGGCTCGCGTCGGCCGGCTTGGCTTGCCACGCCGCGAGCTTGGCTTCGCCCTCGGCCTTGGCGAGCGCGGCTGCGCGCTCGGCGACAAGCTGCGTGCGAACCTTGTCCTTGACCTCTTCGAAAGGCAACGCCCGAGCAGGGCTGTATTGCGTCACGCGCCCCGATGCGAGCTGGTTGGGCCCGATCTCGATCGCCTCGGTGTTGTGCTTGCGCTCAAGCGAATCGGCGGCAAACAGCGCGTTCAGGAAGTTGCGGCTTGCCAGCGCGCCCGCGGCGCCCGGCGCCGGCATGCGGCCGATCTTGCTCGCGGTCTGGATGGTGAGCTTCAACTTGTCGGCGGCCGGCTTCAGGCTGTCGGGCTGCTGGTAGACGATGTCGGTAAAACTCTCGGCCGCCTTGGCGAACTCCTGCGTGGCCTGCTGGCCGCGCACTTCGTTCTCGATGGCGGCGCGCGCCTGCTCGAAGGGCTGTATCACCGCGGGCTTGATGTCGTTGAGCTGGATGATGTGATAGCCGAACTCGGTTTCGACGACATCGCTGACCTCGCCTTTCTTGAGCGCGAACATCGCATCCTCGAAAGGCTTGACCATGGCGCCGCGCGTCACGAAATCGAGGTCGCCGCCCTTTTCCGCCGATCCGGGATCTTGCGAATTCTTGCGCGCGAGGTCGGCGAAAGTGCCAGGCGCCTTCTTGACTTCGGCCAGCAGCTGCTGCGCCTTCGCACGCGCCTTCTCGCGCTCGGCAGCGGGCGCACTCGCGGGCGCACTGATCAGGATGTGGCTGGCACGGCGTTCTTCCTTGGTACCGAAGCGCGCGGCGTTCTGATCGTAATAGCTGCGCAGATCGGCCTCGTTGATCGCGATGTTCTTCTTCGCCGCTTCGAGGTCGAGCACCAGGTATTCGATGCTCGCCTGTTCGGGCACCTGGAATAGCGCGACATGCTGCTTGTAATAGGCCTCGAGGTCGGCATCGCTCACGCTGACCTTTGCTGCGAAGTCCCCCGGGTTGAAGCGTGCGACCTGCACTTCGCGGCGGTCATAGAACGCATTGAGCGTGGCCGCTGCCTGGGCGGGCGTGGCGAATGCCGTTCCCGAAATGCCCAGCAGCACCTGCTGCGTTGCCAGATCGGCGCGCACCGAGGCTTCGTACTGCTCGGGTGTGCGGCCCGTCGCACGCATGAAGCGCTCGCGATCGAACTTGCCGTCGGCCGTACGGAAAGAAGCCAGGCCCGTATCTTCGGCGAACAAGCGCGCGAGCCGCTCTTCGGACACCGTCATGTTCGATTTGGAAGCGGCTGCCGCGAGCACGCGGTCGCGCACCATCCGCTCCAGGGTCGCGTAGCGGGCAGCGTCCGAATCGAGCAAGCCCGGTTCGATGTTGGGTGCTTGCTGCCGGATCCTGTCGACTTCGTTGCGGTGCTGCGCATCCCATTCCGGCCGCGTGATGTCGGTGCCGTCCACGCGTGCAACCTTCTCCCCTTGGCCGCCGCCCTGGTAGCGATCCACGCCGAACAGCACAAAGGACGGAATGATCAGCAAGAACAAGAGCACCATGATGACCTTGTTGTACTTGCGGAAGGAATCAAACATGCTTGGACACTCTCTGCGGGATGAACGAAACAGCAAACAAAAAAGGCGAACTGAGTGTTCGCCTTTGCATCGGGTGGTGGGTGCTGAGGGGTTCGAACCCCCGACCTACGCCTTGTAAGGGCGCCGCTCTACCAGCTGAGCTAAGCACCCCACCGGGAACCAGTGTCTCAGTTCAGCGCGTCTTTGAGCGCCTTGCCGGGACGGAACTTCGGGATCTTGGCGGCCTTGATTTTAATCGCGTCGCCGGTGCGCGGATTGCGGCCCGTGCGCGCAGCGCGTTTGCCGACTGCAAAGGTGCCGAAACCGACGAGCGATACGGAACCGCCCTTTTTGAGCGTGGTACGAATGGCGCCGATGGTCGATTCAAGTGCGCGCGTGGCAGCGGCTTTGGAGATATCGGCGTTTTTTGCGATGTGCTCAATCAGTTCGGTTTTGTTCACAAGGACCCCTTGCAGGAAAAAATTGTTGATCAGGTAACGTCAGAAACAATGCCGGCCCCATGACGGTGCCATGGGGTGTGATGAATGAAAAAGGATGGCAGTTCTGACGCGCCGGCAGCGCACTGCCGACAAGGATTACAACCACTGGTCCACGGGGTGTCAATACGACACTCAGCCGCGCAATCCAGCGAGGACCGCGATTTTAGTGGTGTTTTGCGCCGGCTCTTTTCAGAGCGCTTGTGCGACCGCACGACCCAGGTCAGTCGTGCCCGCGCTGCCGCCGATGTCAGGCGTACGCGGTGCGCCGCTCGCCGGCGCCAGTACTTTCTCGATCGCTGCCAGGATGGCGTCATGCGCAGCCTTGTGGCCCAGGAACTCCAGCATCATCGCGCCGCACCAGATCTGCCCGATCGGATTGGCGATGCCCGTGCCGGCGATGTCCGGCGCCGAGCCGTGCACCGGCTCGAACAGCGAGGGCGTGGTGCGATCCGGATTGAGGTTCGCGCTCGGCGCGATGCCGATCGTGCCGGTGCATGCAGGTCCGAGGTCGGACAGGATGTCGCCGAACAGATTGCTCGCCACCACGACATCGAAGAAGTCGGGACGCTGCACGAAGTGCGCCGTCAGGATGTCGATGTGGAACTTGTCGAGCTTGACGCCCGGATAGCTCTTCGCCATCGCGGCGACGCGCTCGTCCCAGTACGGCATGGTGATCGAGATGCCGTTGGATTTGGTCGCGCTGGTGAGGTGCTTCTTCGGTCGCGATTGCGCGAGCTCGAAGGCGAACTTGAGCACACGGTCCACGCCGACGCGCGACATCACGGTCTCCTGGACGACGATCTCGCGCGCCGTTCCCTCGTACATGCGCCCGCCGATGCTCGAGTACTCGCCCTCGGTGTTCTCGCGCACGATGTACATGTCGATCTCGCCGGGCTGCCGCGGCGTACCGTCCCGCCGGACCACCGGCGCCACGATGCCCGGCATCAGGCGCGCGGGACGCAGGTTGACGTACTGGTCGAACTCGCGGCGAAACAGCAGCAGGGAGCCCCAGAGCGAGACATGGTCCGGAATCTTCTCGGGCCAGCCGACCGCGCCGAAGTAGATGGCGTCGTGCCCGCCGATCTGATCCTTCCAGTCGTCGGGCAGCATCTTGCCGTGCTTCTCGCAGTAGTCCCAGCTCGAAAAATCGAAATGGTCGAAATGAAGATCGATGCCGAACTTGCGTGCCGCGGCATCGAGCACACGCAGTCCTTCGGGCATCGTTTCCTTGCCGATGCCGTCGCCGGCGATGACTGCGATTCGTTGGGTGCTCATGTCTCAGATCCTTGGAGTGGTGTTGAAGAAAGACAGCGCCTCGGCCAGCAGCTCGCGCGGCGCCTCCTCAGGAATGTAGTGACCGCAAGGCAAGGTCGCGCCCGACACGTCGACGGCGCGTTCGCGCCACAGCGAGAGCACGTCGAACCAGCGGCCCACCGCGCCATGCTCGCCCCACAGCACGCGCAGCGGCTGGGTCAGCTTGAGGCCGGCGGCGATGTCCGCGCGATCGTGTTCGAGATCGATCGTGGCCGAGGCCCGGTAGTCCTCGCAGATACCTCGCGCGGTGCCCTCGATCGCCGCACACCGCTCGTACTCGGCCAAGGCCTCGGGTGCAAAGGGCGCGAGACCGGCATGACGGCTGCCCATGACGCTGCGAACGTAGCGCACCGGATCGGACTCGATCAGCGCTTCAGGCAAGGGCGGCGGCTGGATCAGGAAGAACCAGTGCCAGTAGGCGCGCGCAAAGGCCTCCGAGGTGTTCTGGTACATCGCGAGGGTCGGTGCGATGTCGAGCAGCATGAGCCGTTCGACCGCCTGCGCATGATCCGCCGCGAGCCGGTGCGCCACTCGAGCGCCGCGGTCGTGCGCCAGCACGCCGAAGCGTGAGAAGCCGTGCTGCTGCATGGCATACAGCGCATCGAGCGCCATCTCGCGCTTGCTGTAGTGCGCGTGGTCCGCATCCGCCGCAGGGCGGCCCGAATCGCCGTAGCCGCGCAGATCGACCATGACGACCGTGAACTGCTCCACCAGCGCCGGGGCCGTGCGATGCCAGATCGCATGCGTCTGCGGATGGCCATGAAGCAGCAGCAGCGGCGCGCCGTGTCCGCCGATGCGGCCGTGCAATCGCACGCCGTTGCGCGACAGGTCGAAGGTGGAGAACGAGGTGAACACGGGCCGATTGTGCGTTGCGTGCCGCACAGCATCAAGCAACAATCAGCCAATTGATACTTTCCAAAATGGCAGTAATGGACCGTGGAGACCTGGAACTGGTGATCGCCATCCGCGATCGCGGCAGCCTCGCGGGCGCGGCGGCGGCGCTGGACGTCGTGCCCTCCGTCGTCACCAAGCGGCTCGGCGCGCTCGAGGCACGGCTCGGCCAGCGCCTGTTCGATCGCACCACGCGCCGGCTCAACCTCACCGCCGAAGGCGAAGCCGTGTGCCTGCATGCCAAGAGCCTGCTGGCCGGCTTTGCGGCGCTCGAGAACGAGCTCGGCGAGCGCCAAAACGAGCTGGCCGGCACGATCCGCCTTGTTGCGACTTTCGGTTTCGGCCGGCGCTGGCTCGGCCCCGCGCTCGCGGCTTTTCGCGAGCAGCACCCCGCGCTGCAGTTCCAGTTGCAGCTGATGGAGCAACTCCCCGACCTCGGCGCCGAAGGCCACGACGGCGCGCTCTGGCTGTGGCCGGTGCAGCGTCGCCACGCCGGCGACTGGGTCACACGCAGGATCGCGCGCAATCAGCGCGTGCTGGCCGCAGCGCCGAGCTACCTCGAGCGGCGTGACAAGCCCGCGGATCTCGCCGCGCTGGCCGCGCACGACTGCCTGGTGGCGCGGGAGAACGGCGACGGCAGCGAACGGGAGGCCGCGCTCTGGACGCTGCGTCACGTCAGGGACGGCAGCACGGCGCGTGTGCGCGTGCGCGGCCCGCTGTCGAGCAATTCGGGCGAGATGGTGCGCGACTGGTGCCTCGCCGGCCAGGGCATCATGCTGCGCAGCCTGTGGGACATCGCCCCGCAGCTCGCATCGGGCGAACTGGTGCAACTGCTGCCGCAGTTCGCGATGCCGGACGCCGACATCCAGTGGATCGCACCCTGGCGCCCGAAGACACCAAAACGAGTGCGCGTCCTGGTCGACTTCCTGATCGAACGCTTTCGCGGCGAGCCGTGGAAACCCGAGGGCAAGCGTTCGCGCTGAGTCAGGCCGACGCCGGGCCGCCCCAAGGCGGCCTGCGGCCCCCTCGGGGGGGGCAGCGAGTACACGCAGTGACGGAGCGTGGGAGCCGGTTTACCTTTCCCCGCGCACGACCAGGCTCACGCCGATGGCCGTCATCGCAATGCCTGCCAAGGTCATCGCCGTGATCGGCTCCGCGAAGAGAAGCCATGCCATTACCGCGGTGCACGGTGGCACGAGATAGAGCAGGCTCGTGACCGCCGTCGCCGTGCCGCGCTGGATCAACATGTAGAGCAGCGAGCTGCCGCCCAGCGACAGCGCCAGCACCGACCAGGCCATCGCGCCGCCCGAGTACAGGTTCCACTGGATGCTGTCGGATTCCAACGCCGCGAAGGGCATCGTGACGATCAGGGCGGCGGCGAGCTGGATGGCGCCCGCGCACCGCACGTCGCAAGGTGCGACAAAGCGCTTCTGGTACAGCGTGCCGGCCGTGATGGAGAACAGCGCCATCAGCGCCAGGCCCATGGTCATCGCACTCACCTCCCCGCCCTCGCCGAACTTGCGCGACACCACCAGCACCAGGCCCGCGAAGCCCAGGGCCAGTCCGGCCCACTGGCGGCGCGTGATCGAGCCGCCCCACATGGACAACCAGACGGCGGTGAGCACCGGCTGAATGCCGACCAGCAAGGCGACGAGCCCCGAGCCCATGCCGGCCCGGACCGCGGCCCAGACGCCGCCGAGGTAGCCCGCCTGCATCAGCACGCCGGTGACCACGAGGTGCCGCCACTGCGTGCGCTGTTCCGGCCAGTTCGCGCGCGCGAGCCGCACCCAGATGAGGAAGCAGAACACCGACAGCGCATATCGCACCGCCAGAAACTTGAGCGGCGGGGCATAGGGCATGCCATAGCGCGCGACGATGAAGCCGGTGCTCCAGATGAGCACGAAGACCGTGGGCATGGCGCGCAGCCAACCCGACGGCTGGGCTGTGCCCGTCATTTCGCGCGGGCCCGGATCTCGGGAATGGCCTTCTGCAGGTAATACACCATCGACCAGACCGTGAGCACGGCCGAGATCCAGATCAGCCATTGCCCCCAGGCCCCGGTGTCGATCAGGCCGAACAAGGTGCCGTTGAAAAGCAGGAAAGGGATCGCGACCATCTGCACCACGGTCTTGATCTTGCCGATCATGTGGACCGCCACGCTCTTGCCGGCGCCGATCTGCGCCATCCATTCGCGCAAGGCGGAAATGGCGATCTCGCGGCCGATGATGATCAGCGCCACGAACACGTCGGCGCGGTTCAGATGCACCAGCACGAGCAGCGAGGCGCACACGAGGAACTTGTCGGCCACCGGATCGAGGAAGGCACCGAAGGCCGAGGTCTGGTTGAGCCTGCGCGCCAGAAAGCCGTCGAGCCAGTCGGTCGCGGCGAACACGATGAACATCACCGTGGCGATGAGGTTGCGCATCGGCTCTGCCAGCGGCAGGTAGAACACGCCCACGATCAGCGGAATCGCGACGATGCGCGTCCAGGTCATGATCGTTGGGAGCGTCCAGAACATTGCAGCGATTGTGTCACGGGGCAGGTATGCCTTCGAGTCGACGGTCAATGCAGCGCGCGATAGATCTCTTCGGCCAGATCGAACGCGATGCCGTCGACCGAGGCGATGTCTTCCACGCTGGCCGCCGCCACCCCGCGAATGCCGCCAAAGCGCTGCAGCAGGCGCGCGCGCCGCTTGGGGCCGATGCCCGGGATGTCTTCCAGCTGGCTGCCGCCCACCCGCACCTTGGCCCGCTTGGCGCGCATGCCGGTGATCGCGAAGCGGTGCGCCTCGTCGCGGATCTGCGCGACCAGCATCAGCGCCGCCGAATCGCGACCGAGGTAGACCTTCTCGCGGCCGTCGGCGAACACCAGCTCTTCGAGCCCGACCTTGCGGCCCTCGCCCTTCTCCACGCCGACGATCAGCGACAGCGGCAGACCCAGCTCGCCGAAGACCTCGCGCGCCATTGACACCTGGCCCTTGCCGCCGTCGACCAGCACCAGGTCGGGCATGCGCGCCGCCCGCGTGCCCGGCCGCGCATCGGTGCCGACGCCGCCTGCGTCGCCGGCAGGTGGCGCGTCCGTCTCCGCTGCCATCGCCTCGGCCAGCTTGCCGTAGCGGCGATGCAGCACCTGGCGCATCGCCGCATAGTCGTCGCCGGGCGTGATGCCCTCGATGTTGTAGCGGCGGTACTCGCGGTTCTGCATCGTGTGGTGCTCGAACACCACGCACGAGGCCTGGGTCGCCTCGCCGGCGGTGTGCGAGATGTCGAAGCATTCGACGCGGAAGTTGTCGAGCTCGTCTGGCGCGAGTTCCAGCGCATCGACCAGCGCGCGCGTGCGCGCCTGCTGCGAGCCCTCCTCGGCGAGCAGGCGTGCGAGCTGGAGGCCGGCATTGGTCTGCGCCATTTCGAGCCAGTGCCGGCGCTGCTCGCGCGGCTGGAACACCGCCGTGACGCGGGTGCCGGCCTGCTGGGCGACCGCCTCGATCAGCTCGCGGCTCACGAGCTCGCTCAACACCAGCGTTGGCGGCACCGGCACATCGATGTAGTGCTGCGCGATGAAGGCCTCGAGCACCTGCACCTCGACCGATTCGGCGGGCGGCGCGGCCTCCTCGCCTTCCATGGCGCTCTCGCCATGCTGGATCTGCGTCGCGTCTTCGACGTGCACCGGGAAGTAAGCGCGATCGCCCAGGTGCCGGCCGCCGCGCACCATCGCGAGGTTGACGCAGGCCTTGCCGCCTTGCACCTTGACCGCCAGGATGTCGACGTCCTTGTCGGAGGCGATCTCGACCGATTGCTGGTGCAGCACGCGCGACAGCGCCGACATCTGGTTGCGCAGCTCGGCCGCCTGCTCGAATTCCAGCTTTTCGGCGTGCGCCATCATGCGTGCCTCGAGCTGGGTGAGCACGGCCTGCGTGTCGCCCATCAGGAAGGCCTCGGCGTTGGCCACGTCCTGCGCATAGGCCTCGGGCGTGATGTAGCCCACGCAGGGGCCGGTGCAGCGCTTGATCTGGTAGAGCAGGCAGGGCCGCGTGCGGTTGGCGTAGACGGTGTCTTCGCAAGTGCGCAGCTTGAACACCTTCTGCAGCAGCTGGATCGACTCCTTCACCGCCCAGGCGCTCGGGTACGGGCCGAAGTAGCGATGCTTGCGATCGACCGCGCCGCGGTAGTAGGCCAGGCGCGGGAAGGTGTGCGATGCGATCTTGAGATAGGGGTAGCTCTTGTCGTCGCGAAACAGGATGTTGTAGCGCGGCTTGAGCGTCTTGATCAGGTTGTTCTCGAGCAGCAGCGCCTCGGCCTCGGAGCGCACCACCGTGGTCTCCATGCGGGCGATCTTCGAGATCATGTGGCCGATGCGCGTGCCGGCGTGGTTCTTCTGAAAGTAGTTGGCGACGCGCTTCTTGAGATTGCGCGCCTTGCCCACGTACAGCACGGCGCCTGCCGCGTCGAAGTAGCGGTAGACGCCCGGCAGTTGCGGCAGTGCCGCCACCTCGCTGAGCAGTTGATCGGAATGCGTCTCGGACATCTGTAGAGTATCTCGCGATGCGCTGGGACATCTTCTGCAAGGTCATCGACAACCACGGCGACGCCGGCGTCTGCTGGCGGCTGGCCCGCGGACTCGCCGCCGGGGGCGAAACGGTGCGGCTCTGGATCGACGACCCGTCGGCGCTGGCCTGGATGGCGCCGGGGGGATGCAAGGGCGTCGAAATCGTCACCTGGAACAGGAGGGATGCCGCGCAACGGGCCGCCGCCGGCCCACCGCCGGATGTGCTGATCGAGGCCTTCGGCTGCGATCCCGAGCCCGAGCTGATCGCGCGTTTTGCCGAGCCCGTGCGCCCGGGCGGCGCACGCCGCGTGTGGATCAATCTCGAATACCTTTCGGCCGAACCCTATGTCGAGCGCCTGCACGGCCTGCCCTCCCCCGTGTTCAAGGGGCCAGGTACCAGCCTGACCAAGCACTTCTTCTACCCCGGCTTCACGCCCGCGACCGGCGGGCTGCTGCGCGAAGGGGACCTGCTCGAACGCCGCCAGCGCTTCGACCGCGCCGCCTGGCTCGCGCAGCAGGGCATCGCATGGCACGGCGAGCGCCTTGTCTGCCTGTTCTGCTACGAGCCACCGGCCCTCGATGCACTGCTCGCGCAGTTCGAGAGCGCCGGCGAGCCCACGCATCTGCTGGTGACCGCCGGCCGCGCGGCCCGTGCCCTGCCGCCGGGCCCGGCCCGGCGCGGCGCGCTTTCCATCACCTGGCTGCCGCATCTGCCGCAGACCGACTTCGACCACCTGCTCTGGGCCTGCGACCTGAATTTCGTGCGCGGCGAAGACTCGCTGGTGCGGGCTCTCTGGGCCGGGTCGCCCTTCGTCTGGCAGATCTATGCGCAGGACGACGACGCCCACCACACCAAGCTGGGCGCCTTCCTCGACTGGCTGGAAGCCCCGCCTTCGTTGCGCCGCTTCCACCACCTGTGGAACGGGATGGCCGAGGGCGAACTGCCGGCGCTGGACGATGCGGCGCTGGCTTCCTGGGGCGCCGCCTGCGCCGCCGCGCGCGCGTGCCTGCTCGCGCAGGATGATCTTCTGACCCGCTTGCTGCGCTTCGTCGCCCAAAAAAGCTAAAATTGCGGGCTTTGCGGATTTCCGGCCGGGGTCAGCCCCGTTTGCCGCACCTTCCGCTGAACCCGCCGCGGTGAATGTGTCAAAGGGATATACGAACCCGATGGCACACCGAGCGGCCAACATCCAGAGACCCTGATTATGAAAATCGCTCAAGAAATCCGCGCCGGCAACGTGATCATGCACGGCAAGGACCCGATGGTCGTCCTCAAGACCGAATACAGCCGCGGCGGCCGCAACTCCGCAACCGTGCGCATGAAGCTCAAGAGCCTGATCGCCAACTTCAACACCGAAGTCGTGTTCAAGGCCGACGACAAGATGGAGCAGATCGTGCTCGACAAGAAGGAGTGCACCTACTCCTACTTCGCCGACCCGATGTACGTCTGCATGGACACCGAGTACAACCAGTATGAAGTCGAAGCCGAGAACATGGGCGACTCGCTCAACTACCTCGAAGACGGTATGCCGGTCGAAGTGGTGTTCTACGACGGCAAGGCGATCTCGGTCGAACTGCCGACCAGCGTCGAGCGCGAAATCACCTGGACCGAACCGGCCGTCAAGGGCGACACCTCGGGCAAGGTCATGAAGCCGGCCAAGATCGCAACCGGTTTCGAGATCGGCGTGCCGCTGTTCGTTGCCCAGGGCGACCGCATCGAAATCGACACCCGCACCGGCGAATACCGCAAACGCGTCTAAACGCCTGCTGCGCCGACAAGGAAGGCTCCCGAGGGAGCCTTTTTTGCGTACGCTTCGTGCCATGAGCGCAGCTTCTGTTCGCACCGAGATCGACGGCCCCGTCAGCACCATCGTCATGAGCCGCCCGCGGCAGCGCAATGCGGTGGACCGTGAGATGGCAAGGCAGCTGCGCGAGGCCTTCGAGCGCTTCGAGGCCGACGACAGCCAACGCGTGGCGGTGCTCTGGGGCGATCACGGCGTGTTCTGCGCCGGCGCCGACCTGAGCGCGGTGAACGACCCGGCGCGCCGCAACGAGGTGGATCCCGAAGGCGGCGGCACCGGACCGATGGGGCCGACGCGCATGGCACTGGCCAAACCGCTCGTCGCCGCCATCAGCGGCCATGCCGTGGCCGGCGGCCTCGAACTCGCCCTGCTGGCCGACCTGCGCGTGGCCGAAGACAGCGCCGTGCTCGGCGTGTTCTGCCGCCGCTGGGGCGTGCCGCTGATCGACGGCGGCACCGTGCGGCTGCCGCGCATCGTCGGCATGGGGCGGGCGCTGGACCTGATCCTTACCGGCCGGGCCGTGGCCGCCAGCGAAGCGCTCGCCATGGGCCTGGTCAATCGCGTGGTGCCCGACGGCGGCGCGCGGCAGACGGCTGAACAGCTTGCGCGCGAACTGGCGGCCTTTCCGCAGCAATGCATGCTGGCCGACCGCGCATCCGCCTATGCCCAGTGGGACTTGCCCCTGGCCCAAGCCTTGCAGCAGGAAGGCCGACTGGGCGCACCGATCGTCGCCACCGAGGGTGCGGCCGGCGCGGCCCGCTTCGTCGGCGGCGCGGGCCGGCACGGCCGGTTCTGAGCAACCGCGCGCACAATCCAAGAAAAACCCTTCGCCAGACCATGCACAACAGCACGCACGACCTCCACGACAAACGCCTCGCCGACGCCTGGGCCACCCTTCAGTCCCACGCCGACAAGGGCCTTCCCCTCCATTCCGATCCTTCGCGCCTCGCCTTTGCCGACCCCGAGTTCCTGCTGCGCCGCGAAACGCGCGGGCTGCGCATGCAGCTCGAGCTGATGAAACCCGACCTCGAGATGCGCGCGCACGGCATCGAGAACACGGTGGTGGTGTTCGGCAGCGCCCGCTTTCGCAGCGAGGAGGAATCCGGTGCCCTGATCGCCCAGGCCGATGCCGCCGGCGACGCGGTGGCGGCGGCCCGCTGGCGCAGGCTGGCGCGCAGCTCCCATTACTACGAGAAGGCGCGCGCCTTCGGCAAGCTGGTCGCACAGTACAGCGACGACAAGGATCCGGCGGACAAGCTCTTCGTCTGCACCGGCGGCGGCCCCGGCATCATGCAGGCCGCCAACCGTGGCGCCTACGAAGGCGGCGGGCTCTCGGTCGGTCTTGCGATCGCATTGCCAATGGAAGAGGAAGCCAATCCCTACGTCACGCCGGCGCTCAGCTTCAAGTTCCATTACTTCGCGATCCGCAAGATGCATTTCATGATGCGGGCGAAGGCGCTGGTCGCGTTTCCGGGCGGTTTCGGCACCCTGGACGAACTGTTCGAGGTGATCACGCTGGTGCAGACGCGCAAGGCCAAGCCGGTGCCGATCGTGCTCTTCGGCTCGGACTACTGGAAGCAGCTGATCAATTTCGACTTCCTGGCCGAGGAGGGCGTGATCTCGCCCGAGGACGTGAAGCTGATCGAGTACGTGGACGCGCCGCAGGACGCCTGGGACGCGATCAAGCGCTTCTACAAGCTCTGATCGTGCCGGGGCAGCTGCAAGCCCCACACCGCTCGCGCGCCCAGGGCCACTGCCCCGCCGACCAGCCAGAACACGCCCGCGACGCCGATCAGCGCACCGACCGAGCCGAACAGCATCGGCATCGCGACGCTCGAGGCATTGATGGCCATGAGCCGCAGCCCGAGCGCTTCGCCGTGGCGTGCGTGCGGGGTGATCTGGTGCAGCATGCTCATCACCATCGGCTGCACGGCGCCGAGCGCGAAGCCCAGTACCACCGAGCACACGCCCATCGCCAGCGCCGACGACAACAGCGGATAGACCGCGAACACCAGCGCGGTGACGACCGTCGACGCGGCAATCACGCTGCGCTCCGACGCACGCGAGGCCACGAGCGGCAGCACGATCCGTATCACCGCGGCCGCGATCGCGAAGGCGCCGAGGATCGAGCCGATCACCGAAGCGCCCAGCCCGCGCTCGTGGCCGAGGATGGGCAGCACGAAAGCATGCACGTCCCAGGCCGAAGACTGCAGCCAGTTCACGAACAGCAGGCGCCGGAACATCGACTCGCGCAACAGATCCCAGGCGCGCGGCCTGGCGCCGCCGGCCGGCAAGGACACGCGCGGCAGCTCGGGGGTCTTGCGCGCAAAGAACCAGCCCGCAAGCGGCAAGAGCGCCAGCGCCGCGAATGCGATGCGAAAGCCTTGCAGGTCGGCCGGGGTTCGGCCTGCATGATCGATCAGCAATCCGGCGCAGAAGGGCCCCACGAAGTTGGCCACGGCCGGCGCGATCGCGAGCCAGCTGAACACCTTCTTGAGCTGCACCGGATCGGCCGCGGCCCGTCCGACATGGCGCTGCAGCGCGATGACGGCCGCACCGGTGGCGCCGCCGGTCATCAGCGCCGCGAGGCACATCACCGAAAACCACGGAACGACGGCCACGAGCGCCGTACCCACGGAGGCGGCGATCACCGACAGCATCAGCGGCCGCTTGAGCCCATGCCGGTCGGCAAAGCGACCGGCCGGGAGCGCCAGAAAAACCTGCGTGAGCGCGAACAGCGCGATCAGCAGGCCCACCGCCGCCGCGCTGTAGCCCTGCTGGAGCGCGAGCAAGGGGCCCGCCAAGCGCAGGCCGGTCATTGCCGCATGCAAACAGATCTGGGCCGCGATGAGCTTCAGCAGCTCCGGGGTCATGCAGTCTTGGGGCTCACGGGGCTCCGTCGTCGGTGTCCTCGGGCGATGGCAGCAAGGCCTGCGACTGCGCCTCGGGCAGCGCCTCCACCTTGCGCAGCGCCAGGCGCATCTGCTTGGCGCGCGTGTCGGCCTTGTCGAGCGTGTCGGAGGCCTTGGCCACCTGCTCCTTGATGCGCGCGACCCATTCGCCATAGCGCTCGAACTCGGTCTTGACCGCGCCGAGCACCTTCCACACTTCGGAAGCCTGCTGCTCCAGCGCCAGCGTGCGGAAGCCCATGTGCAGGCTGTTGAGCATGGCCAGCAGCGTGGTCGGGCCGGCCAGCGTCACGCGGTGCTGGCGCTGGATCGCGTCCATCAATCCGGGGCGGCGCAGCACCTCGGCATACAGGCTCTCCACCGGCAGGAACAGGATCGCGAAGTCGGTGGTGTGCGGCGCGGCCAGGTAGTTCTCGGCGATCGATCGCGCCTCGCTGCGGATGCGCGCCTCCAGCGCCTTGGCCGCGAGATCGGCGGCGCCAGGGTCGACGCGCTCGTGGGCATCGAGCAGCCGCTCGTAGTCGTCGCGCGGGAACTTGGCATCGATCGGCAGCCAGACCGGCGCGCCGTCGCCGCCGCGGCCCGGAAAGCGGATCGCGAAGTCCACGCGCTGCCCGCTGCGCGGCTTGGTCTCGACCTGCTTCGCATACTGGTCGGGCGTGAGCACCTGCTCGAGCAGGGCCTCGAGCTGCACTTCGCCGAACACGCCGCGCGTCTTCACGTTGGTCAGCACGCGCTGCAGGCTGCCGACGCCGACCGCGAGGGTCTGCATCTCGCCCAGGCCCTTGTGCACCTGTTCGAGCCGCTCGGCCACCTGCTTGAAGCTCTCGCCCAGGCGCGCCTCGAGCGTGCTTTGCAGCTTCTCGTCGACTGTCTTGCGCATCTCGTCGAGCTTGGCGGTGTTGCTCTGCTGGAGTTGCGCGAGCTGGGTTTCCATGGTGGCGCGGACTTCGGCAAGCCGCCGTGCATTCGACTCGGAAAGGCCCTGCAGCTGGGTATTGAGCGTGTCAGCCAAGCTCTTCTGCAGCAGCGTGAGTTGCTGCGCGAAGGCATCGATCTGGGCGTTCTGTGTGCGCGTGGCTTCGGCGCTCTGCTGCACCAGCGCCTGCTGAAAGGTCGCGAAGGACTGGGCAGTCTCCTGCCGCGCGCCGCGCGAGGACTCGCCGATCTCGTGGCGCAGCTCGCGTTCGATGCGTTCGTTGGCCGCGCCCAGCGTGGCGATCAGCGTGCTGTGGTCGAGCGCCGGCGGCTTGCGCAGCAGCAGCCAGACGACGAGGATGAAAGTCAGGGCCGCGAGGGCCAGGAGGATCCAGGGTTCCAACGGGGGCATTGCGTCTACTTGCTCGCAAGCACTGCAGGGTTGAGCGGCGTCACCGGCTTGTTGTGGACCAGGAAGCCGATCAGGTTGTCCACCGCCAGATCGGCCATCGCGCGCCGCGTCGGCACGGTGGCGCTCGCGATATGCGGCGTGAGCACGACGTTCGGAACCTGGAGCAGTTCGGGATGCACCTTGGGTTCGCCCTCGAACACGTCGAGTCCCGCCGCGGCGATGCGCTTGTCGCGCAAGGCAGCGGCGAGCGCCGCGTCGTCGACGATGCCGCCGCGCGCGATGTTCACCAGCGTGGCCGTCGGCTTCATCAGCGCGAGCTCGGCGGCGCCGATGGTGTGGTGCGAGGCCGGCGTGTAGGGCACCACCAGCACGACGTGGTCGGCGGTCTTGAGCAGCTCTTCCTTGCTCACGTAGCTGGCCTTGCATTCGGCTTCGAGCTTCGCATCGAGCCGCGAACGGTTGTGATAGATCACCTTCATGCCGAAGCCCAAGGCACCGCGACGCGCGATGCCCTGCCCGATGCGCCCCATGCCCACGATGCCGAGCGTGGCGCCGTGGATGTCGGAGCCGGCGAACATGTCGTAGCTCCACTTCTCCCACTTGCCTGCGCGCAGGAAATGTTCGCTCTCGGTGATGCGGCGCGCGGTGGCCATCAGCAGCGCGAAGCCGAAGTCGGCCGTGGTCTCGGTCAGCACGTCCGGCGCGTTGGTGGCGAGCACGCCGCACGCGGTCATCGCATCGACGTCGAAGTTGTTGTAGCCCACCGCCATGTTGGCGCAGATCTTCAGCTCGGGGCAGGCCGCAAGCACCTCGGCATCGATGCGCTCGCTGCCGGTGGTGAAAGCGCCCTGCTTGCCCCTGAGCTTGTCGATCAGCTGGGTCTTGCTCCAGCTCTGGTCGCCCTGGTTGGACTCGACCTCGAAGTGTTCTTCGAGGCGTGCGATGGTCTCGGGAAAGATCGAACGTGCAACAAGGATTTTGGGTTTGCTCATGATCAACGGAAGAAGATGAAGGTGGAGACGACGAACAGCGGCACCAGGATGGCACCCGACCACAGCATGTAGCCGAAGAAGCTCGGCATGCGCACGCCGCGGCTTTCCGCGATGGCCTTGACCATCAGGTTGGGCGCGTTGCCGATGTAGGTGTTGGCGCCCATGAACACGGCGCCCGCCGAGATGGCGGCCAGCGTGGTGGCGTAGGTGGTCATCAGCGCCTGCGGATCGCCGCCGGCGGTATTGAAGAACACCAGGTAGGTGGGTGCATTGTCCAGGAAAGAGCTCAGCACGCCGGTGCCCCAGAAGTACATCGCCGGATCGGGCTGGCCGTCGGGGCGGGTCACGGCGGAGACGACTGCGCCGAAGGGTCCATTCACGCCCGCCTTGAGCATCGCGATCACCGGGATGATGGTCAGGAAGATGCCGGCGAACAGCTTGGCTACCTCGGCCATCGGCTCCCAGGCGAACTGGTTGGCGGCGTGCACCTGGGGCGCCGTGATCTTCAGCGAGAGCAGCGTGATCGCGATCAGGCCCGCATCGCGCACGAGGCCCGGCAGGCCGACCTCGGTGCCGTGGACGTCGAAGCTGACGGGCGACTTCCAGAAGCCGCTGAGCAGCACGAAGAAGATCACGCCCGCCAACAGCCAGAAGTTGACCGCGCCGTCGAAGCCGATCTTGCGCGTGTCGGGCGTGGGGTCGATCGTCAACACGCCTTCCTTGCGGTAGTACCAGGTGTCGATCGCATAGAACAACGCGAGCAGGATGCCGACGATGAACAGCGTGTCGGCAAGGATGTTCTGTGCGGTCCAGAAGAAGTCCACGCCCTTGAGAAAACCCAGGAACAGCGGCGGATCGCCCAGCGGCGTCAGCGAGCCGCCGACGTTCGACACGATGAAGATGAAGAACACGATCACATGAGCCCTGTGCAGGCGGTTGTCGTTGGCGCGGATCAGGGGGCGGATCAGCAGCATGGAGGCGCCGGTCGTGCCCATGAGGCTCGCAAGCACCGCGCCGATGGCGAGGATCGCCGTGTTCAGCCCCGGCGCACCGTGCAGGTTGCCGCGCACATGGATGCCGCCGGCCACGGCGAACAGCGCAGTGAGCAGGATGACGAACGGGATGTACTCGGCCAGCAGCGCATGGACGAACTGCGCCCCCGCCAGCGCGACGCCGTAGATCACGGCAAAAGGCAGCAGGAAGGCCAGCGCCCAGCCGGCAGAAACCTTGCCGTAGTGGTGGTGCCAGAACGACGGCGCCAGCAGCGGCATCAGCGCGATCGACAGCAGGATGCCGGCGAAAGGCAGGCCCCACAGGGGCGACAGCACGCTGCCGTCGAAATCGGCAGCGAAGCTCGTTGCGGGGGCCAGCGCCAGCAGCGCGATGGCCATCGGCCGGCGCAGAACGCCTCTCATCGCGCCGAGCCAGGCCGCTCGGCAGGCTGGGCAATCTCGAACACCTGCCGCAGATAGGCCAGGTACCTCTCGTCGTCGCACATGTTCTTGGAAGGCGTGTCGGACAGCTTGGCCACCGGCTGGTCGTTGCAGCGGACCATCTTGATCACGATCTGCAGCGGCTCGTAGCCCAGGTCGTTGGTGAGGTTGGTGCCGATGCCGAAGGCCAGCTGGCAGCGGCCCCGGAACTGCTGGTAGAGCTCGATGGTTCGCGGCACGGTGAGGCTGTCGCTGAAGATCAGGGTTTTGGTGCGCGGATCGACGCGATTCGCAATGTAGTGGGCCAGCATGCGCTCGCCCCACTGGAAGGGGTCGCCGCTGTCATGGCGCGCGCCGTCGAACAGCTTGCAGAAGTACAGGTCGAAGTCGCGCAGGAACGCGCTCATGCCGTAGACGTCCGACAGCGCGATGCCGAGGTCGCCGCGGTATTCGCGCGCCCACGACTCGAAACCGAAGACCTGGCTGTCGCGCAGCCGGGTCCCGAGCGCCTGGCAGGCCTGGAGGTACTCGTGCGCCATGGTGCCCAGCGGGATCAGGCCGAGCTTCATGGCGTACAGCACGTTGCTGGTGCCGGCGAACTGCGGCAGCTTGGCGGCCCGCTGGGGCGGCGAACTCACGGCGCCGAGCCTGGCGCTCAAGGTGCGCAGCACCTCCTCGTGCCAGTCCTTGGAGAAACGCCGGCGCGTGCCGTAGTCGGCGATCTTGAGGTCCTCCAGCCCTTCACCCTGCAACTGCGCGATCTTGGTTTCGAGGCGCCGGCGCCCTTCGGCAATGTCCGGCTTCGGTTGCGTGTTGCGGAAGTAGACCTCGTTGACGATCGCCAGCACCGGGATCTCGAACAGAATGGTGTGCAGCCACGGCCCCTCGATGCGGATGTCGAGCTCGCCCGAGGCCTGCGGGATGATCTTGATGTACTTCTCGTTCAGGCGGAACAGGCCGAGAAAGTCGACGAAGTCGCTCTTGATGAAGCGCATGGAGCGCAGGTAGCTCAGTTCGGGATCCCTGAACTGGAGCGAGCAGAGATCGCGGACCTCTTCGCGGATCTGTGCCGCGAACTGCGCCAGGTCGACGCCGGGGTTGCGGCACTTGAAGCGGTACTCGACGCGGGCGCCCGGAAAGTGATGCAGCACGACCTGCATCATCGTGAACTTGTAGAGGTCGGTGTCGAGCAGGCTTTGAATGATCATGGTGCGGCGCGCTGGTGTCCGGGTTCGGCGTGCGGTCGATTATCACGGGCCGCGTCGGCATGTGCCTACGGCCCCTTCCCCGAGCGTCCTACCGTTCGATCCACCCCCCCACGCCAGAGTCATTTCACGCCGGCCACAAGCATTCGGGCAGGCGACAAAACCCGCTTATCTGAAGGAGATACGTCGATGAACAAGGACACCGTCGAAGGCAACTGGAAACAGCTCAAAGGCAAGGTGAAGGAGCAGTGGGGCAAGCTCACCGACGATGACTTCGACGTCATCGCCGGCAAGCGCGACCAGCTGCTGGGGCGCATTCAGGAGCGGCACGGCATCAGCAGGGAAGAGGCCGAGAAGCAAGTTAGCGAATGGGAGACGCGCGATGGCCGCAAGCCCGCTGCGCTGTGGTTCGAGAAGTATTGAGTTCGATAACGCCAAAGGAGTACATCCCATGAAAAAACATCTGCTCATGCTCGCGATCGCATCCTCCTGCCTTGTTGCAACGCAAGCCGGTGCGATGAGCCAGGACGAGTACAAGGTCGCCAAGGAAAAGATCGAAGCCGACTACAAGGTCGACAAGACCAAGTGCGATGCCATGAAGGACAACGCCAAGGACGTCTGCGGGAAGGAAGCCAAGGGCAAGCAGAACGTTGCCAAGGCGGAACTCGAACAGCAGTTCAAGCCCAGCGAGAGCAATTCCCGCAAGGTAGCTGAAGAGAAGGTGAAGGCCCGCTACGAAGTCGCGAAGGAAAAGTGCGACGACCAGAAGGGCGACGCCAAGAACGCTTGCGAGAAGGAAGCCAAGGCCGAGGAAGCCAAGGGCAAGGCCGACATTCGCGCGATGGCGAAGCCCGCCAAGATGCAATAAGCTTTCAAGCCGGTTGCCGGGCCGAGCGGCGTCTGCGGACGCCGCTTTTCTTTGGGCGACTCAGACGCGCAGTTCGTCGACCACAGCCAGCAGCGCCGCCGGCAGCTTGACCGGACGTTGCGTCGCCCGGTCGACGTACACGTGGATGAAGTGGCCCTGCGCTGCCGCGGTCTCGGCCCCCTCGGCGAACAACGCGATTTCGTAGCGCACGCTGGAGCCGCCCGCATGCGCCACCCTGACGCCCGCCTCCACCGTCTGCGGGAACGCGAGCGGCGCAAAGTAGTTGCACTGGGTTTCGACCACGAAACCGATGGTGTCGCCACCATGGATGTCGAGCGCGCCGCGCTCGATCAGGAGCGCATTGACGGCGGTGTCGAACCAGCCGTAGTAGACGACGTTGTTGACATGGCCGTACATGTCGTTGTCGGCCCAGCGCGTCGGGATGCTGCGAAAAGCGCGGTAGCTGCTGCGGTGGTGGGGCGTGGGTCTGGCGCTCATGGGTGCGATCTCGGCGCGGCATTCTGCCACCGCCGCCAGTAGTCGAAGGCCACGCGGAAGGTGCCGAGCTGCACCTGAACGGTCTCCGCAATGTCGCTCGCATAGCCGCCAGCCATCGCGAACGCGAGCGGAATCCGGCGCTGCCAGGCAAAGTCGAACACGCGCCGGTCGCGCGCCTCCAGGCCATCGAAGCTCAGCTTGAGGCGTCCCAGCCGGTCGCGCTCGAAGGGATCGGCGCCCGCGAGGTAGATCACGAGGCCGGGCGAGAAGCGCCGGTCGAGTTCGTCGAGCGCGTGCTCGAGCGCTGCCAGGTACTCGGCATCGCCACAACCGTCGGGCAGTTCGACGTCGAGATCGCTCGCCTCCTTGCGGAACGGGAAATTCTTCTGCCCATGCATCGACAGCGTGAACACGCTCGGATCCTCTCGGAAGATGCGCGCGGTGCCGTTGCCCTGGTGCACGTCGAGGTCGATCACCGCCACCTGGAAAGGCAGGCGCCCCCGCCTGCCGTGCTCCGCCTGCATGAGCCGCGCGGAGACCGCCGCATCGTTGAAGACGCAGAAACCCCCGCCCCTGTCCGCGCTCGCATGGTGGGTACCGCCGGCCATGTTGGCCGAGATGCCTTCCGCCAGGGCCGCCCGGCAGGCGGCGATGGTGGCGCCGGCCGATCGGCGCGAGCGCTCTGCCATCGCCTCGCTCCATGGAAAACCGATTTCGCGCATGGCCTGCGGATCGACACTGCCGTCGCTGATGGCGGCAATCCATTGCGGCGTGTGGGCCAGCGCCAGTTCGCCGTCGCTGGCGCGCGGTGCCTCGAACATCTGCACTGCGGGCAAATGCTGCTGGAGCCGCTCGCGCAGCAGCGCGTACTTCCCCATCGGAAACCGGTGGCCGCTGGGAAGCGGCAGCACGAAATGGCCTGAGTAAAACGCACGCATCGGAACATTGTCGGCGGCGCCTCTGCCTTTTAGAAAGCGCGTTCTAAATTGCTGCATGGCAACAAATTTTCACTTGATCGAAACGCTTGGCTGCCTATACTTCAGGCCATGCTGCACCGCAACAAAATAAAGAGGGGCAGCTCATCCGCGACCGACCTCTTTCATTCATCAACTGGAGCATCCACATGGCACTGACCGCTGACCAACTCATCGCTTCCCACAAAGCCAACCTCGAAACCCTGTTCGGCCTGACCACCAAGGCCTTCGAAGGCGTCGAGAAGCTGGTCGAACTGAACGTGACCGCCTCCAAGGCTGCGCTGGTCGAAGCCGCCGGCACCACGCAAGCGATTCTCAGCGTCAAGGACGCGCAAGAGCTGCTCGCCCTGCAAGCCGGCCTGTTCCAGCCCCTCGCCGAGAAGACCGCTGCCTACAGCCGTCACCTGTATGACATCGCCCAAGGCACCGGCGCCGAGTTCACCAAGGCTTTCGAAGCGAAGACTGCTGAAGCCCAGCAAGCCTTCGTCGGCCTGGTCGACAGTGCTGCCAAGAACGCCCCCGCCGGTTCGGAAACCGCCGTCGCCGTGATGAAGAGCGCCGTGGCTGCTGCCAACAACGCTTTCGAATCGGTCCAGAAGGCCGTCAAGCAAGCGTCCGACGTCGCCGAAGCCAACTTCCAGGCCGTTTCGACCACGGCCGTGAATGCTGCCAAGAGCACCGCTCAAACCGCTTCCCGCAAGCGCTGATTGTCTCCTTGGGTCCTTCGGGATCCAATTCAGGGCCCTGTTCTCGGACGGGGCTTTTTTTTTGCGCTCTATGATCGCCGGCAACGTTTTTTCAGGAGACATCCCATGCAGATCGACGGCAAGGTTTTCATCGTCACCGGCGGCGCTTCGGGCCTCGGCGAAGGCACCGCACGCATGCTGGCGGCGAACGGCGCCAAGGTGGTCATCGCCGACATGCAGGCCGACAAGGGCGAAGCGGTCGCCAAGGAAATCGGCGGCACTTTCGTCAAGTGCGACGTGAGCCAGGAGGCCGACGGCCAGGCCGTGGTGGCTGCCGCCCAGAAGCTGGGCAAGCTGATGGGGCTGGTCAACTGCGCAGGCATCGCGCCGGCCGAAAAAACCGTCGGCAAGAGCGGTCCGCACGCGCTCGCCGTATTCAGCAAGACCGTCACGGTCAACCTGATCGGCAGCTTCAACATGATCCGGCTGGCGGCCGACGCCATGAGCAAGAACGAGCCCGAGGCCACCGGCGAGCGCGGCGTGCTGATCTCGACCGCCTCGGTCGCGGCCTACGACGGCCAGATCGGCCAGGCCGCCTACAGCGCCTCCAAGGGCGGCGTGGTCGGAATGACGCTGCCGATCGCACGCGACCTGGCGCGCAACGGCATCCGCAACATGACGATCGCACCCGGCATCTTCGGCACGCCGATGCTGTTCGGGATGCCGAAGGAGGTGCAGGACGCGCTGGCCGCCAGCGTGCCCTTCCCTTCGCGCCTCGGCACGCCCGAGGACTACGCGAAGCTCGCCAAGCACATCATCGAGAACGACATGCTCAACGGCGAGGTGATCCGGCTCGACGGGGCGATTCGGCTGGCGCCGCGCTGACCTTCGAGATCTCGGCCGGCAGCGGAGTCGCGTTGCCGGTGCGCTCCAGCCGCTCGTACTGCGCGATCACCTGGGCACCGAACAGCACCAGCGTGGCGGCGATCTCCAGGCTCAGCAGCACCACGATCGCGGTGGTCAGCGAGCCGTAGACCACGTTCACCTGCGACAGCGTGGCGAAGTAGAGCACCAGCACGCGGCGCGTGATCTCCCACAGCAGCGCCGCAGTCACGCCGCCCAGCAGCGCGTGCCGCAGCCGCAGCCGCCCCACCGGCATCACCAGGTAAAGGGAGGTCAGCATGAAGATCTCGCCGCCCAGCCCAAGCAGGTACAGCAGCACCCCCGACACGCCCGACAGCGACCAGCTGCGGCCGAAAAGCTCGACGCTTTCCTGCCCGATCACCTGCAGCGCGCCGGACACCAGCGTCACCAGCAGCAGCCCGACGCACAGGCACAGGATGTAGATGTAGGGCATCACCGCCGAGATCAGGAAGTGGCGGGAATGGTCGGCCTTGCGGTGGTGGAAGATCACCGCCATGGCACTTTCCAGCACGGTGAAGGCGAGCGAGCTAAAGAAGATCATCGTCACCAGCAGCACCGGCCCCAGCACGTCCCGATGGGCCAGGAAGTTCGACAGCTCGGCGACGATGGCCCGCGACTGGCCCGGCAACAGCCACTCCAGATAGCGTCCGACCGCGCTCAGCAGTTCTCCCTGGTCGATGAAATGCGACAGCGCGATCACGCTCACGATCAGGAGCGGCACGATCGACAGCAGCGCGTAGTAGGCGACCGCGCCGGCCAGCAGCAGGCCCTGGTTGGCCCGGAAGGCCTTGAGCGCCTCCCAGGCGAACCGGAGGGGATGGCGCAGCAAGGGCACTGCGTGGCGGACGGTGTGGCGAATCATGCGGATGCGGCGCGGGATTCGAAGCGACCAGTATGCCGCCGGCCCGCGGTGGCATGAGGTCTTGCGTATGATTTGCCGCTCTCCGCCTACATGACCATCCCCGCCTCTTTCATCCAGGAACTGATCGCGCGCGCCGACGTGGTGGAAATCGTCGGCCGCTATGTCCAGTTGAAGAAGGCCGGCGCCAACTTCATGGGCCTGTGCCCGTTCCATGGCGAGAAATCGCCTTCGTTCTCGGTCAGCCCCACCAAGCAGTTCTATCACTGCTTCGGCTGCGGAGTGCACGGCAACGCCATCGGCTTCCTGATGGAGCACGCCGGCATGGGCTTCGTCGAGGCGGTGCACGACCTGGCCGGCCAGTACGGCCTGCAGGTGCCCGAGGACGACGCCTCGCCCGAGGAGCGCGCCCGCGCTGCCGGCCAGCGCCAGAAGCAGGCCACCCTGTCCGAGGTGCTCGAGAAGGCCGGCGACGCCTACAAGAAGCAGCTGCGCCAGTCGCCCGCGGCCATCGACTACCTCAAAGGTCGCGGCGTCTCGGGCGAGATCGCCCGGCAGTTCGGCATCGGCTACGCCCCCGCGGGCTGGCGCACGCTGGCCGGCGTGTTCCCCGACTACGACGATCCGCTGCTCGCCGAGAGCGGGCTGGTGATCGCCGGCGAGCCGGACGACAACGGCGACGGCAAGCGCTACGACCGCTTCCGCGACCGCGTGATGTTCCCGATCCGCAACGTCAAGGGCGAGTGCATCGGCTTTGGCGGGCGAGTGCTCGGCGACGAGAAGCCCAAATACCTCAACTCGCCCGAGACCCCGGTGTTCAGCAAGGGCCGCGAGCTCTACGGCCTCTACGAAGCCCGCGGCGCCTTCCGCGAACGCGGCTACGCGCTCGTGACCGAGGGCTACATGGACGTGGTGGCGCTGGCGCAGCTGGGCTTTCCGAACGCGGTCGCGACGCTGGGCACCGCCTGTACGCCGGAACACGTTCAAAAGCTGTTCCGCTTCACCGAATCGGTCGTGTTCAGCTTCGACGGCGACGCGGCCGGGCGGCGCGCCGCCCGCAAGGCGCTCGACGGCGCCCTGCCCTATGCCAGCGACGTGCGCAGCGTCAAGTTCTTGTTTCTGCCGGCCGAGCACGACCCCGACAGCTTCATCCGCGAGTTCGGCGCCGATGCCTTCGCGCGCTTCGTGAACGAAGCCACGCCGCTGAGCCGCTTCATGCTCGAAGCCGCGCGCGAAGGCTGCGACCTCGGGACGGCCGAGGGGCGCGCCCACATGGCCAGCAATGCGCGGCCGCTCTGGAGCGCGTTGCCGGAAGGCGCGCTCAAGCGCCAGCTGCTCGGGGAGATCGCCGAGATGGTCCAGTTGAGCACCCAGGAGCTGTCTGAACTGTGGACGCCGGCGGCTGCCGCACGCGCCCCGGCCTCCTCGCCTCGCGAGCGGGGCGAAAGCGAGGGCTATGGCCGGCCGCGGGAGGGCCGCCGCGCTTCCGCCCCCCGGCGGCCCTCCCGCGGCCGCACGCTGCCGCCCGGCCGGGCGGATGTGGCCGCGCGGCTGCTGCTGTCGAACATGGCCGAATGGGAGGGGCTTTCCCATGAGCTGCACGGCCTGCTGTGCGACCTGCCGGGCGAGCACGGGCAGCTCTTCGCCTGGCTCGACAGCCAGTTGCACGAGCACGGCGTGCAGCCCTGGGCCGCGCTGCGCGAAGGCATGCGGGGCACGGCCTTCGAGGCCTTGGCCGAGCGCGTCATGACCAGCCCCGACGGAGGGCCCATCGGCGAGGCGGAGGGCGAACAGGCAGCCGATGCCGCCCGGGAACTGCGCAACGTGCTCGACTTCATGCTGGACGACCTGCTCAAGGCTCAGCAAAGCGAGGCCATTGGCGCCGTAGGGAGCGATCCGCGTGCCCTGCAGCGGTACAAGGCGTTGGAGGCGCGCCGCCTGGAGCTGCGCGCACGGCTCCAGGCCGGATCGAACCTTGCTTGAAAAATGCGCAACGCGCTATAATTTGAGGCTTCGCTATACGCGAAACGGCAAGAGCGACAGCAGCACCTCCGGGCCGACCCTCCAGCGCAACGCACTTCCCCACGGGAAAAAGGGTCAATACACCGCAAGGACTGCACACCAAATGTTCGCCCGACATCTTGCCTTTTTGAAGCGTGCTTGAGGATTTGCCTCCTCTTCGCTCCATTGTTTGTGCTCCCGCCCGCGCCGGCTTGTTGGCGCCTGTGATTCCGCTTGTTCATTCTTGTTGTACCGAGGTTGTATGCCCAGTTCAAAGAAGCCTGCCGTGTCCGCCGCCAAGAAGCCCATTGCAGAAAAACCGTTGAAAGCGGCCGCCCTGGCGGCAACTAAGTCAGGTGCCGCCGCGTCCAAGGCGACAGCCGCAACGAAAGTGAAAACCGTGCCCACGAAATCGACCCCCATCGCCGAAGCCCCGAAACCCGCCGCCAAGAAGGTCGGTCGTCCTCCCAAGGCCGCCGGCGCGCCCGCCGCTGCAGGCGGCGCCAAGCGCGGCCGCAAGCCCAAGGCCGGCAACGAGGCGCCGGCGAGCGACGTCGACCTGTCCGACATCGAAGACGAGTTGATCGGCGACGAACCGGCAGCGACGACCGAAGAAAAGGTCAAGCCGCTGCGCATGAAGATCAGCAAGGCGAAGGAACGCGCCTTGATGAAGGAGTTCGGCCTCGACGAGACCGTGCTCTCCGAGGAAGACCTGGCCAAGCGCCGCTCGCGCCTGAAAACCCTGATCACGCTGGGCAAGACGCGCGGCTACCTGACGCACGGCGAAATCTCCGACCACCTGCCCGACAAGCTGGTCGACGCCGAGACCATGGAAGTCGTGGTCACCATGCTCAACGACATGGGCGTGGCCGTCTACGAGCAGACGCCGGACGCCGAAACCCTGCTGCTGAACAACACCGCGCCGACGGCGACCACGGTCGAGGAAGCCGAGGAAGAAGCCGAAGCGGCCCTCTCGACCGTCGACAGCGAATTCGGCCGCACCACCGACCCCGTGCGCATGTACATGCGCGAGATGGGCACGGTCGAGCTGCTGACGCGCGAAGGCGAAATCGAGATCGCCAAGCGCATCGAGGGCGGCCTGATGGCCATGATGGAAGCCATTTCGGCTTCGCCCGCGACCATCGCCGAGATCCTGCGCCTGGGCCAGGAGATCCGTGACGGCAAGGTCGTCATCTCGACCATCGTCGACGGCTTCTCGAACCCGAACGAGGCCGACGACTACGTGGCCGAAGAAGACTTCGACGAGTTCGACGAGGAAGACGACGACGACGGCAAGGGCGGCTCCAAGGCGCTGACCAAGAAGCTCGAGGAACTCAAGCGCGACGCGCTGGAGCGCTTCGATCGCATCGCCGCGCTGTTCGAGAAGGTCCACAAGATCTACGACAAGGAAGGCTACGGCACGCCGGCCTACCAGAAGGCGCAGCATTCGCTGTCCGAAGAGCTGATGACCATTCGCTTCACGGCCCGCACGATCGAGAAGCTGTGCGACCTGGTGCGCACGCAGGTCGACGACGTCCGCAAGAAGGAGCGCGAGCTGCGCCGCATCATCGTGGACAAGTGCGGCTTCCCGCAGGAAGAGTTCATCCGCGACTTCAGCGGCTACGACAAGAACGGCAACCGCGTGGCCTCCAACCTGCTCAACCTCAAGTGGGTCGAGAAGCAGGCGGCCGCCGGCAAGCCCTGGAGCACGGTGCTGGCACGCAACATCCCGCCGGTGCAGGAGCTGCAACAGAAGCTGGCCGACATCCAGTCGCGCGTGGTGGTGCCACTGGCCGAGCTCAAGGACATCAACAAGCGCATGAACGAAGGCGAATCGTCCTCGCGCGATGCCAAGAAGGAAATGATCGAGGCCAACCTGCGCCTCGTGATCTCGATCGCCAAGAAGTACACCAACCGCGGCCTGCAGTTCCTCGACCTGATCCAGGAAGGCAACATCGGCCTGATGAAGGCGGTCGACAAGTTCGAATACCGCCGCGGCTACAAGTTCTCGACCTACGCGACCTGGTGGATCCGCCAGGCGATCACGCGCTCGATCGCCGACCAGGCGCGCACCATCCGCATCCCGGTGCACATGATCGAGACCATCAACAAGATGAACCGCATCAGCCGCCAGCACCTGCAGGAGTTCGGCTTCGAGCCCGACGCCGGCATCCTGGCCGCGAAGATGGAGATCCCGGAAGACAAGATCCGCAAGATCATGAAGATCGCCAAGGAGCCGATCTCGATGGAAACCCCCATCGGCGACGACGACGATTCGCACCTGGGCGACTTCATCGAGGACAGCAGCAACACGGCGCCCATCGAGGCCGCGATGCAGGCCGGCCTGCGCGACGTGGTCAAGGACATCCTCGACAGCCTGACGCCGCGCGAAGCCAAGGTGCTGCGCATGCGCTTCGGCATCGAGATGTCGACCGACCACACGCTGGAAGAAGTCGGCAAGCAGTTCGACGTGACGCGCGAGCGCATCCGCCAGATCGAAGCCAAGGCGCTGCGCAAGCTGAAGCATCCGAGCCGTTCCGACAAGCTGCGCAGCTTTATTGATACGCTCTGATCCTTCAGCGGATCTTCGAGCCCGAACGCCCGCTTTGCCTTCACCGGCGGCGGGCGTTTTCTATTCCCGCGCACAACAAGCAAGAACGGAGACCTCTCGCATGAACCCCGACGCAGACAAACTCTGGCACGCCCCGCGCTGGGCGCTCGCCGTGCTGCTGGCGGTGCTGGGCATGCTCGGTCCGTTCTCGATCGACACCTACATCCCGGCCTTCTCGGGCATCGCCAGCAGCATCGGCGCGACGCCGGCCCAGATGCAGCAGACGCTGTCGGCCTACCTGTTCGGCTTCGCCTTCATGAACCTGTTCCACGGCGCGCTGTCGGACAGCTTCGGCCGCCGGCCCGTGGTGCTGTGGGGCCTGGCCGTGTTCACCATCGCCTCGCTGGGCTGCGCGCTCGCGCAGACCATCGGCCAGCTGGTGTTCTTCCGCGCGCTGCAGGGCCTGTCGACCGGCGCCGGCATCGTGGTCTCGCGCGCCGTGATCCGCGACATGTTCCCGCCGGCCGAAGCGCAGCGGGTGATGAGCCAGGTCACGATCTATTTCGGCATCGCGCCCGCGATCGCGCCGATCGTGGGCGGCTTCCTGTTCGTGCACCTGGGCTGGCACAGCGTGTTCTGGTTCCTGGTGGCGGTGGGCGTGGTGCTGTTCGCCGCCAATTGGAAGCTGCTGCCCGAAACGCTGCACCAGAGCCAGCGCCAACCCTTCGAGGTGCGGCACCTGATGCGCGGCTACTGGGACCTGTGCTCCGATCCGCGCTTCCTGCTGCTGGCGCTCGCGAGCGGCGTGCCTTTCAACGGCATGTTCCTCTACGTGCTGGCCGCGCCCGCCTTTCTCGGCGACCACCTGGCGCTCGCGCCCACCCAGTTCTTCTGGTTCTTCCTGCTGACCATCGGCGGCATCATGGCCGGCGCCTGGGCCAGCGGACGCATGGCAGGCAAGGTCGCGCCCAAGCGGCAGATCCGCGACGGCTTCGTGATCATGCTGGCGACCTCGCTGCTCAACGTCGTAGCCAATGCCTTGTTCGCGCCGCACCCGGCCTGGGCGCTGTGGCCCATCGCGGTGTTCGCCTTCGGCTGGGCGCTGATGGTGCCGGTGGTGACGCTGCTGGTACTCGACCTGCATCCCGAGCGCCGCGGCATGGCCTCCTCGCTGCAGGCGGTGATCGGCTCGACCGCCAATGGCATCGTGGCCGGCGTGATTGCGCCGCTGGTGATGCATTCGACGCTGGCGCTGGCGTTGACCTCGCTCCTCATGATGAGCGTGGGCCTGGTTGCCTGGGTCTGGCTGCACGGGCGCTGGCCCGAGATCGGGCGCAGGGTCGCCGGCGAGGTGGCCTGACGACGATGCGCTGGGACGATTTGCGGACTTTCGCGCGCGCCTGGCTGCCGGCGCGCACCAACGTCAACGCACGCGAAAGGCTGCGCGCCGTCGCCGGCGCGGGGCTGGGGCTTCTGCTCACGGCGCTGCTCTCCCAGATGACAGGCTCTTCCATCGACAGCCGCTGGCTGGTCGCCCCGCTGGGCGCCAGCGCAGTGCTGGTGTTCGCGCTGCCGGCCAGTCCGCTGGCCCAACCCTGGTCCGTGATCGCCGGCAACACGTTCTCGGCGCTCGTCGGCGTGGCCTGCGCACGCTGGATGCCGGACCCGGTGTGGGCCAGCGCACTCGCGCCCGCGCTGGCCATCGCGCTGATGTTCGCGATGCGCTGCCTGCACCCGCCCGGCGGCGCGGTGGCGCTGTTCGCCGTGCTGAGCCACACGACGCATTTCCCTTTCTCGCTCTATCCGGTGCTGGCCAACTCCGTGCTGCTGGTGCTCGCCGGCGTGCTCTACAACAGCCTGACCGGCCGGCGCTACCCGCATGTGCAGCTCGCGCCGCGCGAACCCAAGGCCGATGCGCGCTTCAGCTCGGCCGACATCGATGCGGTGCTCGCGCGCTACAACCAGGTGCTCGACATCAGCCGCGACGACCTCGAATCGCTGATCCGGCAGACCGAGCTCGAGTCGTACAAGCGCCGCCTCGGCACCGTGCGCTGCGCCGACATCATGTCGCGCGACCCAGTGATCGCCGAGTTCGGCACGCCGCTGCAGGAGGCATGGTCCTTGATGCAGCAGCGGCGCATCAAGGCGCTGCCGGTGATCGACCGCACGCGCCGCGTGGTCGGCATCGTGACGCAGGCCGACTTCTTCCGCCACATCGACCTGGAGCATCACGAGGGGCTGGGCGGACGGCTGCGCGATTTCGTCCGCGCGACGCGAACCGTGATGTCGAGCAAGCCCGAGGTGGTCGGCCAGATCATGACGCGGCAGGTGCGCGTGGCGAGCGAGGAGCGGCCGATGGTCGAACTGGTGCCGCTCTTCTCCGAGGGCGGCCACCACCATATCCCGATCATTGATGGTGAAAGGCGGCTCACCGGCATGATCACGCAGTCCGATTTCGTGCGCGCGCTGTACCGCGCCGTCGGCCCGGAAAGCTGAGCCGGCTACTCCAGCGTCACGTTGGCCTTCTTCACGAGCGCAGCGTACCTGGCGGCCTCGCTGCGGAAGTACTTCGCGGCCTCTTCCGGCGTGCTCGGCTTGATGATGTTGCCCTGCTTGGCCATCGCCTCCTGCACCTCGGCGCTGGAGAATGCGGCCACCACCGCATCGTGCGCGCGCTTCACTTCCGCCGCCGGCAGCTTGGCCGGTCCGATCAGCGCGAACCAGCCTTCGACGCTGTAGTTGGGCAGCCCCTGCTCGGCAATCGTCGGGATGTCAGGCGCGGCCGGCGAGCGCGCGGGCCCGCACAGGCCGATCGCGCGCAAGGCGCCGCTCTTGATGTGCTGCTGCACCGCCGGCAGCGCGACCACGCCGATCTCGACCTGGCCCGCGATCATGTCGGTCACCATCGGGCCGGTGCCCTTGTAGGGGATGTGACGCGCCTTGACGCCGGCCTCGTCCATGAACATCTCGCCGGCCAGGTGAATGATGGTGCCGTTGCCCGAGGACGCGTAGTTGTAGCCGTCGGGCTTGGCCTTGAGCAGCGCGACCAGTTCCCTCACGTTCTTCGCCGGCACCTTCGGGTTCACCAGCAGCACCAGCGGCGTCGCGCCGACCACGCTGATGGGCGTGATGTCGTTGATGGCGTCGAAGGGCATCTTCTTGTAGACGCTCGGGTTGATCACGTGGTTGTTCGACACCATGCCGAGCGTCTGGCCATCGGGCGCGGCCTTGACGACGACCGAGGCGCCGGTGATGCCGCCGGCGCCCGGCAGGTTCTCGATCACCACCGGCTGGCCGAAGGCCTTGCCGAGCGCCGGTGCGGCGGCGCGCGCAATGGTGTCCACGCCCGAGCCGGCGCTGATCGGCAGGATGATGCGCACCGGCTTGTCGGCGCCTTGGGCGAATGCGGGAAGCGCCGCGGCCGCCAGCGCGGAAGCGCCAAGGCCGAGCACCGTGCGGCGCGAAAGGGTGGGGTTCATCTTTTGTCTCCTTGGTCTCGAAAACCTATGTCAGGCAGCTTCGCGTGCCGCCAGTTGCGACAGCACCTCCTCAGTGTGCTCGCCCACGCGCGCCAGCGCTTGCCGCACGCCGGGGCGCCGGCCGCCCATCAGGAGCGGCAGCAACACCACCTCGGTCATGCCGCCATCGTCGCACTCCATCGGCACCAGGCCGCCGCTGGCCTTGAGGTGCGGATCGTCCATCAGCTGGTCGGGCCGCACGATCGGCGCGTAGGGAATGCCGGCTTCCTCGAGCTTGGGCGCCAGTTCCTCGACGCGATGCCGCGCGAGGATCTCGCCCAGCCGCTTCAGGAGCGCCGGCCGCACCGCGACGCGCAACGCGTTGTTGGCCAGTGCCGGATCTTGCGCCAGTTCAGGCGCATCGATCACGCGGCACAAGGTCAGGAACTGCTTGTCGCTCACCGCGCCGATGAAGAGCTGTTCGCCTTCGGCCAGCGTGAAGACGTCATAGACGCTCCAGGCCGACACGCGCGAGGGCATCGGCGGCGGCGGCTCGCCGGTCATCGCGAACTGCTGCATGTGCTGCGAGGAGAGGAACACGCAGTTCTCGAACAGGGCGCTCTGCACCTCCTGCCCCCTGCCGGTGCGCTCGCGCTCGCGCAGCGCGGCCAGCACGCCGATCGCGCCGAACATCCCGCCCATGATGTCGTTGACCGAGGTGCCGGCGCGCAGCGGCCGGCCTTCGGGGCCGGTCATGTAGGAGAGTCCGCCCATCATCTGCACCACCTCGTCGAGCGCCAGGCGGTTCTCGTAAGGCCCGGGCAGGAAGCCCTTGTGCGTGACGTAGATCAGGCGCGGGCATTTCGCCGAGAGCGTCTGGTAGTCCAGGCCGAGCTTGCTCATCAGCCCCGGGCGGAAGTTCTCCAGCACCACGTCGCATTGGCCGATCAGCTCGGTTGCGGTCGCCCGGCCTTCTTCCGTCGTGATGTCGAGCACCACGCTCTTCTTGTTGCGATTGAAGGAGCGGAAGAAGCCGATGCCCAGACCCGGCAGCTTGCGCGTCTTGTCGCCGCCGGGTGGCTCGATCTTGATCACCTCGGCGCCGAGGTCGGCCAGGATCATGCCGCAGGTCGGGCCCATCACCATGTGCGTGAACTCGACGACGCGGACGCCGGCGAGCGGGAGCTTGTTGTCTTCAGCGTTCATGAGGGGCTTTCGGTCAGGCGAGCGCGGTTTCGGTGGCAAAGGTCTTGGGCAGACCGGCGCGCCAGAGCGTGCCGTGCAGCGTCTCGCCGCCGAGCCACTCGGCCACGCGCTGGCGCAGCGCGAGCAGCTCGTCGATGTCGACCCCGGTGGCGATGCCCATGCTGCCCAGCATGTAGGCCAGGTCCTCGGTCGAAACATTGCCGCTGGCGCCCGGCGCATGCGGGCAGCCGCCGATGCCGGCCAGGCAGGCATCGAAGCGCGCGACGCCGACTTCGAGCGCCGCATAGACGTTGGCCAGGCCCAGGCCGCGCGTGTCGTGGAAGTGGCCGCACCAGAAGCGATCGCCCGCGATCTTCAAGGCCTCCTCGAACAGCTCGCGCACCATGGCCGGATCGGCATAGCCGACCGTGTCGGCCAGGCTCACGCGGTCGGCCCCGGCATCGAGCAGGGCCTGCATGAGGCGCAGCACCTCGCGCTTCTCGACCAGGCCCTGGATCGTGCAGCCGAAGGCCGTGCCTACGCCGCCTTCGATCAGCGTCTTCGAGCCGGCCGCGTCGCGCGCCGCGCGGATGCGGGCGACTTCCGCCACCACTTCGTCGGGCGTCTTGCGCAGGTTGGCAAGGCTGTGGGCATGGCTGGCCGACAGCGGCACGATCATCAGGTCGGCCTGGCCGGCAATGGCGCCCTCGGCGCCGCGCAGGTTGGGCACCAGCACCGAGACGAAGAGGCCCGGCAGCGTCTTCGCGAACGCGAGCAGTTCGGCCGTGTCGGCCAGTTGCGGCAGGAGCCTCGCCGGCACGAAGGAGCCGACCTCGATCTCGCGCTGGCCGGCGGCATGCGCCGCGCGGATCCATTCGCGCTTGTGCTCGGTGGGCAGGATGGTCGCGATGCTCTGCAGGCCGTCGCGCAGGCCGACTTCGCGAATGACGGCGGCGCGCGGCAGCCGCGGGTTGGGCATTGGCATGAGTTCTTGTCTCCAGGCGCATCGGCACGGGCGCCGATGTGATGCGTGGACTTTAGACATTCCGTATTGCTTGCAAAAGCGGTAATCTGGAACGCCCAACATTCCGAACTGGAACTTCATGCGCGACCTGGACCTCACCAGCCTGCGCCTCTTCGTCGCGGTCTGCGAAACCCGCAACATCGCCCGCGCCGGCGAGCAGCAGCACATCGTGGCCTCGGCGATCAGCAAGCGCCTGGCGCAGCTCGAGGACGTCGTGGGCGAGACGCTCTTCGAGCGCCGCCGCCGCGGCGTGACGCCGACCGCCGCCGGCGAGATCCTGCTGGAACACGCGCGTGCCATGCTCGCGAGCGCCGACCGGGTGGCGCGCGACATGGCCGACCATGGCCGCGGCGTGAAGGGACAGGTGCGCCTGCTGGCCAGCATGTCCTCGATCGCCGAGTTCCTGCCCGACGACATCGCGGACTTCCTCCAGACGCCGGCGCACCACGACATCCGCGTCGACATCGAAGAAGCCTTGAGCCGCGACTTGGTGCGCGCGTTGCGCGAAGGCTCGGCGCCGGTGGGCGTGTGCTGGGATGCGGCGGATCTCGAAGGGCTGCAGGCCTGGCCCTACCGGCGCGACCGGCTGGCCATCGTTGCGCATCCTTCGCACGCCATCGCGCGCCGGCGGCGCTGCAGCTTCGAAGAGACGCTGGCGTTCGATCACGTGGGCCTGCCCGCCTCCACCGCGGTCCACACCATGCTGGCGCGGGCGGCCGCGATCATCGGCCGGCCGCTCAGCTACCGCGCGGCGGTGTCGACCTTCGACGCGGCGCTGCGCTGCGTGCGCGCGAACCTCGGCATCGCCGTGGTGCCGCGCGAGGTGATCGATCCGCTCGCGGCCAGCTTCGGCCTGCGCGTGGTGCCGCTCTCCGACGCCTGGGCCGAGCGCCGCTTCGCGATCTGCTTTCGCAGCGAGGCCAACCTGTCGCCCGCCGCCAAGCTGCTGGTTGCGCATCTGCGCGACCGCGCCGCGGCGTCTGCGCTCAACGCTTCTTCCTGAGCATCGCGCCCGCGGCCGGCGGCCAGTAGCGCGCGTCGGCAAAGCGCGCCGCCAGAAAGTCGAGCATCGCGCGCAGCGCGGCCGGCATCTGGCGGCGTGAGCTGTAGACGCCGTAGACCCCCATCGTCTGGGGCCGCCAGTCGGGCAGGAGCGCGACCAGCCGGCCGCTTGCGATCAGCGGCGCGGCCGAGTACTCCGGCTGCATCGCGATGCCCGCGCCTTCGAGCACCGCCGTCAGCAGCACCGACGATTCGTTGGCGCTGAGATTGCCGCCCACCGGCACCGCGATCTGCCGGCCCTTGTGCTCGAACTGCCACAGGCTCTTGCCGAAGTACGAATAGGTCAGGCAGTTGTGAAGGGCAAGCTCCTGCGGCGCGCGCGGCGTGCCGTGCTCGGCAAGGTAGGCCGGCGTCGCGCACACCACCGAGCCGCAGCTTCCCAGCGGCCGCGCGATCAGGTTGGGATCGAGGTCGTTCGTGATGCGGATCGCGAGGTCGATGCGCTCTTCCACCAGGTTGACGGTGCGGTCGCTGATGTGCAGGTCGATGGCTGTTTGCGGATGGCGGCGCAGGAAGTCCGCCACGGCCGCGGCCAGCACGTCCTGCGCGATCGACTGGGCGCAGGTCAGGCGCAGCAGGCCTTGCGGCACATCGGCCTGCGCATCCACGGCAACCTGCATCTGCTCGGCGACCTCGAGCATCTGCCGGCAACGCGACAGGGTCTGCTCGCCTGCGGAAGTGAGGCTGATCCGCCGCGTCGTGCGATGCAGAAGGCGCGCGCCAGCCCATGTTTCCATGTGCGCGAGGTAGCGCGTGACCATGGCGCGCGACATGTCGAGCGCCTCGGCCGTGGCCGTCATGCTGGCGCGCTCGGCGACGTTCACGAACACTTTGGCGGCGGTGATGCGGTCCATGATTTGATCGATTCAAGCAACAAACATTTGCATCGTATGCGGTTTTTTGATCGGATTAAGAAACATAAGATTTCGTCCATTCCCACCCATCAGGCGCCACATGATTCGCAGAACCCTCCTCGCCGCAGGCATGGCCTCGCTCGCAGCCGTTCACACCCTGCCGGCCTCGGCCGCCGAAGCTGCATTGCAGCTCGAGGTCTACAACCCGGGCGACAAGGCCATCTTCCCGGTGTCCTCGGAAATCGTGAGCGGCCGCAACGAGGCCGTGCTGATCGACGCGCAGTTCCAGCGCAACGACGCCGAAGCCCTGGTGCAGAAGATCAAGGCCGGCGGCAAGAAGCTCAGCACCGTCTACATCAGCCACAGCGACCCCGACTTCTACTTCGGCCTGGACGTGATCAAGGCCGCCTTTCCCGACGCGAAGATCGTGGCCACGCCGCAAACGGTGGCGGCGATCAAGGCCTCGATGGACGGCAAGCTCGCGTACTGGACGCCGATCCTCAAGGACAACGCGCCCAAGGCGCTGGTGCTGCCCGAGCCGCTGGAAAGCGACACCATCCTGCTCGAAGGCCGCAAGCTCGAAGTGAAGGGCCTCCAGGGCCCGAGCCCGGCGCGCAGCTACGTCTGGATTCCTTCGCAGAAGACCGTGGCCGGCGGCGTGCCCGTGTTCCACAACACCCATGTGTGGGTGGCCGACACGCAGACGCCGGCCTCGCGCCAGGCCTGGCGCAAGACGCTCGACAGCATTGCAGCGCTCAAGCCCGTGACCGTGGTGCCGGGCCACTACCTGGGCGATGCGCCGAAGGGGCTGCAGGCCGTGAAGTTCACCGCCGGCTACCTGGAGACCTTCGAGCGCGAAGCCGCGAAGGCCAAGGATTCGGCAGAGCTCATCGCCGCCATGAAGAAGCACTACCCCGGCCTGGGTCAGCAGTCGTCGCTCGAGCTGAGCGCCAAGGTCATCAAGGGCGAGATGAAGTGGCCGGCGCAATGAGCCGCCGGGCCGTTCCCAAGGCGAATACCGTAGCGCGCAGCGCTTCGGGCCGCTTCAAAAACCAAGAGGTTGCCTTATGAGCGACAGCCCCATCCTGCACTACCTGTTCGACCCGCTGTGCGGCTGGTGCTACGCGGCCGCGCCGATGGTCCAAGCGGCACGCACGGTGCCGGGCCTCGCGATCGCGCTGCACGGCGGCGGCATGATGACCGGCGCCAACCGCCGGCCGATCACGCCCCAGTGGCGCGACTACGTGATGCCGCACGACCGGCGCATCGCGCAACTCACGGGCCAGCCCTTCGGCGAGGCCTACTTCGAAGGGCTGCTGCGCGACACCACGGCGGTGATGGATTCCGAACCGCCGACCACAGCCATCCTCGCGGCCGAAGCGCTCGGCGGCCGCGGGCTCGATCTGCTCCAGCGCCTGCAGCGTGCCCACTACGTCGAGGGGCGCCGCATCGCCGACACGGCGGTGCTGCATGAACTCGCGATCGACATCGAGCTCGACGGCGACGCGTTTGCGGCCCTGTTCGCACAACAGGCGGGCGAAGGCACCCGGCAACACATCGCCGACAGCCGTGCGCTGCTGGCACGCGTCGCCGGCGGCGGCTTTCCGACCTTCGCGCTGGCGCGCGGCGACGGCCGCCTCGAACGCATCGACGCCAGCGCGTGGCTGGGCCGGCCCGAGGCCTGGCGAGAGCAGCTGGCGCAGATGACGCAGCAAGCAGCCTGAGCCCTCGACTTTTTCCGTTTTCGTTCAACCAGGAGTCATTTCATGAGCAACATCGCCATCCTCGGCATCACGGGCCGCGCCGGCTCGCGCATCGCTACCGAACTGCTGCAACGCGACCACACCGTCACCGGCATCGCGCGCAACACCGCGAAGGCCGAAGCCAAAGCGGGCCTCAGCCTCCAGCAGGCCGACGCCACGCAGCTCGACGCGCTAGTGCCGCTGCTGCGCGGCCACGACGCCGTGATCAGCTCAACCCACTTTGCGGGCGGCATCGATGCAGCAAGCGCCATCGCTGCCGCGAAGAAGGCCGGCGTGCCGCGCCTGCTGGTGGTCGGCGGCGCCGGCAGCCTCGAAGTAGCGCCCGGCAAGGCGCTGGTGGACACGCCCGAATTTCCCGCCATCTACAAGACGGAAGCGCTGGCGGGCCGTGCGTTTCTCGAGGCACTGCGCGCCGAAAAGGAGCTGGACTGGACCTTCATCTCGCCCTCCGCGTTCTTCGAGCCCGGCGAGCGCACCGGCAGCTACCGCCTCGGCGGCAACCAGTTGCTGGCCGACGCCAACGGCAAGAGCTGGATCTCGATGGAGGACTACGCGATCGCGATGGCCGACGAGATCGAAAATCCGGAGCATCCGCGTCAGCGGTTCACCGTGGGGTATTGACTAACCCCCAGGCTTGCTCGCTTCGCGTAGCCGCCAACCCCCTTCCAGGGGGCGCCGCCTGCGGCCCGGCGAAGCCGGTTCCGCGGCGGCTCCCGATGGGAGCGCGCCGCTAAGCCTCCAGCGTCATCTTCATGACGCGCATGCCCTCGTCGATCATCGCGCCGATCGCGCCTGCCGCCTCGTGCGGCAGCAGATCGGCGATCCAGACCATCCGGCTGCGCTGGTCGCCCTCGGCGAACACCTGCATCGATGCGTTGTAGTGCGTGAGCTGGCCGCCGGTCGCCGACCACGCCAGCCGGCGCGCGGCATCGTCGAGATCGACGATCGCCTCCCGCACCACCAGGCCGTTGCCGAAGGTGACGATGCGGGCCTCGCCCTTGCTCTCGAGCCGGCAGTCGGTCACGAAGCCCGGCACCAGGCGGTGGTGAATTTCGCCGATGTCGCGCACGACTTCCCAGATCTGCTCGGCGCTCGCCGCGACCTGTATTTCGCGTCGAATGGATGCCATGGACGTTCTCCTTTCAGTTGCATGCGAAGGATGTCTCATTCCAGAAACACCGCGGAACCGGCTCCGCCGGGCCGCTGGTGTTGCCCCCGGTGAGGGGGGTTGGCGGCCACACGAAGTGGGCAAGCCTGGGGGTGAGCCTCACCTCAGCAGTTGATCGACCAGGCGCTGGTCTTCGTCGTAGATCCAGCACTCGGCGAGCCGACCGTCGCGCACGCTGTATCGCAGCAGCCGCTCCAGCACATGCGTCGCGCCGTCGCGCTCGAACTGCTCGACCGCGACGATCACCCCGAAGTGCTCGCCCGCGAGCACGTCGCGGATGGACACAAGCCGCCGGTTCGTCTTCTCCTTCACCTGCTTGAGCAAGGCCAGGCAGGCCGCCTTGCCCTGGTGAACGCCAGCCAGCGGCCCGCCGCCGAAATAGTGGAAGACCACCTCGTCGTGGTAGCAGTCGAATATGGTCTTCAGATCGTTGGCCGCCCAGGCGTCTGCGTAGCGCCTGACAACCTCGCGCACCGCGCTTTCGGATGACGAGCTCATGAATCCTCCAGACGGATGAACCGATCCTAGGCGTGCAGGGCCAGGCGTTCTTGGAAAATCTTGCGGTCGCCGCGCGCCGCCTGCCTGAAGCGCCGCGGCGACACGCCGGCCGCGCGATGAAAGCTGCGCACGAAGTTCGAGAGATCGCTGAAGCCGACGTCGAGCGCCACCTCCGTGACCGGCCGCGCGCCCGTTGCCAGAAGTTGCGCGGCATGCCGAAGGCGCGTGCGCACCAGGTACTGGTGCGGCGTGACGCCGAGCACGCGCGAGAACAGGCGCAGGAAATGGAAGGAACTGAGGCCGACCTGCTGCGCTGCCTGGTCGAGATCGATCGCTTCGTGCGAGCGGGCCTCCAGCCAGAGCGCCGCCTCGACCGCCCGGCGCCGGTCGAGGGCAGTCACTTGAATCGCGCCGGGCTCGCGTTCACCGGCGAGTGCGACGAAGCGCGCGGTGAACAGCAGCGCGACCTCGTCGAGCCCGAGGTCGTTGCCGCCCTCGATCGCCGCCTGCGCCAGCTCTCCCAGCACCATCAGTTCAGGCAGCGGCGGCAAGCCGACGGTGCGCCAGATGCCGCGGCGTGAACCGATCTCGTCCATCAATTCCGGCGACAGATGAAAGGACAGGCACTCGTCGCCGCGCTGGTGGTGCTCGTGGGTGCAGACGTACTCGTCGCCCGAGCGGCCGACCAGCACCGAGCCGGCGACCATGTCGAACAAGCGGCCGCCGCAGCGGTAGCCGAAGCTGCCCTTGCGCACATACGAGACCGAGTTGTTGCAATGCAGTTCGGCAAACACCAGGTCGGATGGACCCGCGTCGCAGCGGTAGTCGATGACCGAGATCGAACCTTGGTGAAGCGCCTTCGTCGTGACCATGATCGAGCCAGTGTAGGCCCGATCATTGTTCAGCGCGCGACGCCCAGCAGCCGCTCCAGCACCTCGGGCTGCGTTCGCAGCGTGGCCGCGCGATCGGCATGCACCACCGTGCCGTGGTCGAGCACCACCGCCTCGTCGGAGATCGCGAGGATGGCCTGCGGATGCTGCTCGACGATGATCGCCGCCAGCCCTTCGTCCTGCGTGATGCGGCGGATCGCGCGCAGCAGCTCTTCGACGATGATCGGCGCCAGGCCTTCCAGGGGCTCGTCGAGCAGCAACAGCCGCGGGTTGACCACCAGCGCGCGCCCCACCGCCAGCATCTGCTGTTCGCCGCCCGACAGCTGCGTGCCGAGATTGCTCTTGCGCTCGGCCAGGCGCGGGAACATCTCGTAGACGCGTTGCGGGTTCCACTTGCCTGGTCGCTCGACTGCGCTCAGGTTCTCGTGCACCGTGAGCGACTTGAAGATATTGCGCTCCTGCGGCACCCAGCCGATGCCGGCCGCCGCGCGCTGGTGTGGCGAGAGCTTGTGCAGCGCCACGCCGCCGAGCGCGATGCTGCCGCCATGCTGGCGCGTCGCACCGGCCAGCGTATTGATCAGCGTGGTCTTGCCGGTGCCGTTGCGGCCCAGGAGCGCCAGGGTCTGGCCTTCGCCGAGGGTGAGCGCGATGTCGTGCAGGACCACGGCTTCGCCGTAGCCGGCACTGAGCTTCTCGATGCGCAGCAGCTCAGACATGGACAGCCCCCTGACCCAGATAGACCTCCTTGACCTTCGGATCGTTCGCGATCGTGTCGGGGTCACCCTCGGTGAGCAAGGCTCCGTTGACCAGCACCGTCATGCGGTCGGCAAAACTGAACACCAGGTCCATGTCGTGCTCGATCAGCAGCACCGACACGTCGGCCGGCAAGGCCGCCACGGTCTGCAGCAGCTCCTCGCGCTCGCCGGCCGGCACGCCGGCCACCGGCTCGTCGAGTAGCAGCACGCGCGGTTCGCAGGCCAGCGCGATCGCGATCTCGAGCAGGCGGCGCTTGCCGTAGGCCAGCTGCCGCGTCTGCTGCTGCGCAACGTCACCCAGATGAAACTGCTCCAGCAGCTGCGCAGCCCGCTCCGACACCCTGGACGAAGAGCCCAGCGGCCGCCACCACTGCGCGGCCAGCCCGGCCTGCTGCGAGATCACGAGCGCCAGCGTTTCCAGCGGCGTCATCGAGTCGAAGAGCTGGTTGATCTGGAAGGTGCGCACCATGCCGCGCGCCACGCGACGGTGCGGCGCCAGGCGCGTGATGTCCTCGCCCTCGAGCACGATGCGGCCGGCCGTGGGCGTGAGCACGCCCGTCAAGAGGTTGATCAGCGTGGTCTTGCCGGCGCCGTTGGGGCCAATCAGCGCGTGGCGCGCGCCGCGCTTCAGGTTCAGCGTCACGTTGTCGGTGGCCGTGATGCCGCCGAAGCGCATCACGAGGCCGGTGGCCGAGAGAACGATGTCGTTCATGGCTTGGCACTCCGGCGCGCGCCGAACCAGGTCCAGGGCTTCAACAAGCGGTCGCGTCCTACCAGCACCAGCAGCACCAGGATCAGCCCGATCCAGAACATCCAGTACTGCGGCGTCACCGCCGAGAGCCAGTTCTGCAGCAGCTTGAACACGATCGCACCCGTCACGCCGCCATAGAGCCAGCCGACGCCGCCGATCACCAGCATCAGCAGCACGTCGGCCGAGCGGTCGAAGGCCAGCACGTCGAGCGAGGCGAAGCCGGTGGTCTGCGCGAGCAGCGCACCCGCGGCGCCGGCGACCGCGGCGGCCACGGTATAGATCACCGCGATGCGCGAGATGACCGGAACGCCGATCGCCATCGCGCGCAGGCGGTTGTCGCGAATGGCCTTCAGCGTGGCACCGAAGGGCGAATGCACGATCCGCCGCATCAGCAGGAACAAGACCCCCATCACGGCCAGCGAGTACCAGGCCGCCGTGCGGCCGTAGAGATCGAACTCGAACAGTCCCAGCACCGGCCCCATCACCACGCCCTGCAGGCCGTCGGCGCCGCCGGTCAGCCAGTCGAGCTTGTTCGCAAGCTCGAGCAGCAGCAGCGCGGTGCCGAGCGTGACCATGAGCCGCGTGAGATCGCTGCCGCGCAAGATCGTGATGCTCGCCAGCGCGCCCAGCGCGGCGCAGAGCAGCACCGCAACGACCAGGCCCACCGTCGGATCGGGCATCACGAGCTTGGCGAACAGCGCGGCCGTGTAGGCGCCGAAACCGAAGAAGGCCGCATGCCCCAGCGAGACGATGCCGGTGTAGCCCAGGATCAGGTCGAGCGACATCGCGAACAACGCGACGATCGCGATCTCGTTGATCAGCAGCGCGTGCGACGGAAAAATACCCGGCAGCACGAAGGCCACGGCCCAGACCGCGAACTCCCACGGCCGCCAGCGCGCCTTCTGCACAAGAGACTTCTGGAAATCCATCACTTCCCTCCCCTGCGCGTGAACAGGCCCTGCGGCCGCCACATCAGGATCAGGATCATCAGCAGATAGACCGTGAAGGCGCCCATCTTCGGAATGAAATACTTGCCCGCCACGTCGGCAATGCCAAGCAGCAGCGCGGCCAGCAAGGGGCCAGTGATCGACGAGGTGCCGCCGACCGAGACCACGATCAGGAAATAGATCATGTACTTGAGCGGGAAGGTCGGGTCCATGCCGAGAATCTCGGCGCCGAGCGCGCCGCCCAGGCCCGCGAGCCCCGAGCCGACCGCGAAGGTCAAGAGGAACACCACGTTGACGTTGATGCCGAGCCCGGCCGCCACGCGCGGATCGTCCACCGCCGCGCGCAGCCGGCTGCCGAAGCGCGTCTTCGACAGGATGAGCTGCAGCACCACGGTGAGCACCGCGCACACGGCGATGATGAAGAGCCGGTAGTGCCCCATGCCCAGCAGCCACGGATCGGCCCCGATCTCGGTGCGGCCGCGCAGCCATTCGGGCAGGTGGATGTTCTGCTGCGAGGAGCCGACGAAGTAGTCGATGGCCGCCACCGCCATGAAGGCCAGGCCGATCGAAAACAGCACCTGGTCCAGGTGCGGCTTGCCGTACATCGGCCGGTAGAGCGTGCGTTCGAGCAGCGCGCCCGCCAGGCCGACGACGATGAAGGCAAGCGGCAGGCATGCCAGGAAGGGCAGGCCCAGCTTCTGCATCGCGAACACCGTGAGATAGCCGCCGGCCATCGCGAAGGCGCCGTGCGCGAGGTTGATGAAGTTCATCAGGCCCAGCGTCACGGCCAGGCCGACCGCGAGCACGAACAGCAGCATGCCGTAGGCGATGCCGTCGAAGAGGATGGTCAACATATCAAGCGGTCAAGCTGGGTAGCAACCGTTCGGGCTGAGCCTGTCGAAGCCTTCGACAAGCTCAGGCCGAACGGGGATCGGCCGAACGGTGGTGGACCGAACGGCGATTCATCACTTCGCCTTCCCTGGATCCTTCACCGCCTTGATCACGTCGAACTCCACGTTGTAGAGCTGTCCGTCCTTCTTCTCGACCTTGCGCAGATACACGTCCTGCACGATGTCGCGCGTCTGCGCGTCGATCAGCACCTGGCCGCGCGGGCTCTCGAAGATCTGGCCCTTCATCGCGGCGAGCAGCGCATCGCCGCCGCCCTGGCCCTTGGTGGTCTTGAGCGCCTCGTAGATCACGCGCATGCCGTCATAGCCGCCCATGGCCATGAAGTTGGGACGCATGTTCTTGTTGGCCTTCTGGAAGGCCTCGACGTACTTCTTGTTGAGCGCCGAGGGGTGCGCGGCCGAATAATGGTGCGTGGTGACCACGCCCAGCGCGCCCTCGCCCATGTCGTTGAGCTGGTCGTCGTCGGTCACGTCGCCGGTGGCGATCATCTTGATGCCGGCCTTGTCCATGCCGCGCTCGATGAACTGCTTCATCACCGCCGCGCCGGCACCCGAGGGCACGAAGACGAACAACGCATCGGGCTTGGCATCGCGCACCTTCTGCAGGAAAGGCGCGAAGTCGGGGTTGCGCAGCGGCACGCGCAGCGAATCGATCACCTTGCCGCCGTTGAGCTGGAAGCGCTCCTTGAAGTACTTCTCGGCGTCGTTGCCCGGGCCGTAGTCGGTGACCAGCGTGACGACCGACTTGATACCGTTCTTCGGTGCCCAGTCGCCCATCGCGACCGAGACCTGCGGCAGCGTGAAGCTGGTGCGCACGATGTAGGGCGAGGCCTCGGTGATGCTCGAGGTGGCCGCCGCCATCACCACCATCGGCGTCTTCGACTGGGTGGCGATGGGCGCGGTGGCCATGGCCGAGGGCGTGATGCCGAAGCCGGCCAGCACGTTGACCTTGTCGTTCACCACCAGTTCCTGCGCGAGGCGCTTGGTCACGTCGGGAAGGCTGGTGTCGTCCTTGACGATGAGCTCGATCTTCTTGCCCGCCACAGTGTCGCCGTTTTGCGCCATGTAGAGCCGGGCCGCGGCCTCGATCTGGCGGCCGGTGGTGGCCTGCTGGCCCGTCATCGGCAGCACCAGGCCGATCTTGAAAGTGTTGCCCTGGGCCTGGGCCAGCGGCATGGCCAGCGCAATGGCCGCAAGGCTCGCGGCCTGGACGAGGTGGCGACGTTGCATGGAAGTCTCCTTTTTGCTGAAAGCGGAATGCTGGCTATTGTGAACAAACGAAACTGCGATCGCGCCGAGGCAAACACCTAGCGCTGCGCTGGGGCTGCATGTTTCTGCGCGATTAGCCAACGGGGCGCGCGATGATCGCGCAAAGCCTTTCGGCGCTTCATGGACTTTCGGGACGCCATGCCGAATCGATGGTGATCGTTCCGACCGCGCGCGATACGCAGGCGCAGATGCGCTGGCCCTGCTCTTTCTCGTGCTCGCTCAGGAACACGTCGCGGTGGTCGATCTCGCCCTCGACCGCAAGCACGTCCATCGCGCACAGCCCGCATTCGCCGCGCCGGCAATCCCAGAGGGTCTGCACGCCGGCGGCTTCGAGCGCCTCGAGCAGGGTGCCGTCGGCCGGCACGGTGATCGCCAGGTCGTGGCGCGGAATGCGCACCTCGAAGGCCTGCGCCGCCAGCCGGCCGCTGCTGCCGAAGGTCTCGAAGCGCAAGTCGGCCGGCACGCGGCCGGCGGCGGCCCAGGCGCGCTTGACGGCTTCGAGCATCGGCACCGGCCCGCAGGTGTAGAGCTGGCCGCCGGCCGGCAGGGCCGCGATCTCGGCGGCGAAGTCGATCGGCGCGCTGCCGGTGTGGGCCTGCACGTTGGCGCCCAGCGCCTCCTGCAGCGTGGGCAGGTAGGCCAGTTCCTCGGCGCTGCGCGCCCCGTAGAGCATGCGCACACGCACGCCGTTGCGCTCGGCCAGCGCGCCCAGGCGCCGCGCCATGAAGACCAGCGGCGTGATGCCGATGCCGCCTGCCACCAGCAGGTAGCCCGGCGCCGTGGTGTCGAGGCCGAAGTGGCTCTGCGGCTCGGCGACGAGCAATCGGTCGCCGATCGCCAAGCGCCACATCGCGAGCGAACCGCCGCGGCCATCGTCCAGGCGCTTGACCGCGATGCGCCAGGAACGTTCGTCGGGCTCGCCGACGACCGAGTAGGAGCGCGTCTGCATGCGCCCCGAGCCCGGTGCGCCGACCAGCACCTGCACCTGCAGATGCGCGCCGGGCTCGTGCGTCGCGGCAATGCCCGACTCGGGCGTGATCTCGAACTCGCGCACGGTCGGCGTCAGGTCGCGCAGGGCAGTGATGCGCGCGGGCATCCAGTGGGTATCGCTTTTCATCAGGCTCTGCGGCGAATCAATTGCACGCCGGGCAAGGGGTGGTTCTGCGCGCCGTGCAGCGCCTCGCGCAGGTTGCGCTGCGCGAGGCGGCTGTGCTCGCGCATCAGCGCCTCGGCGCGCGAGCCTTCGCGGTTCTCGATCGCATCGAGCACCTGGCCGTGCTGGTCCTGCGCGATCAGCAGCATGTCGCGCGCGGCCGGCGAGTTCGCCTGCACCACCACGAAACCCGAGGGCGAAGCGAAAGGCAGGTTGATCACGCGTTCCAGCTGCTGCGCGATCAGCGGACTGCCCGCCATCTCGGACAGAAGCCGGTGGAACTGCTCGTTGAAAGTCACATAGCGCGAGAAGGCCGCATCGTCGAGCGCGGGCTCCTTCAGCAGTTCGTCGATGCGCTTCAGGCAGGCACGCGCCTCGCGCAGCACCACCGGCGCCGCGCCGCGCTCGGCCGCGAGCCGCGCCGACAGGCCTTCGAGCGTGCCGCGCAGCTCGATGGCGTCGGACACGTCGCGCTCGGAAAAAGTGCGCACCGCGTAGCCGCCGTTGGGCAGGGCTTCGAGCAGGCCTTCCTGCTCGAGCCGCATGAGCGCGCTGCGCACCGGCGTGCGCGACACCCCCAGCAGCTCGGAGATCGCCACCTCGGCGATGCGCGCGCCGCCGGGCAGCTCGCCGGCCAGCACCATCTCGCGCAGCCGCAACTGGGCCTTGACGGCTTGCGAGCTGCCGACTTCCGAAGGCTCGGTTGCGACGATGCTCACGTGCGCCCCCCCGCCGCTTCGGCCGCGGGCCGGATCGGAATGGCAGCTGTTCGCGGCCTTTCCTTCGCGATCATCTGGTCGATGAGCCGTCGCGCCCACATCGCGCCGGCGTCGATGTTGAGGTTGTAGAAGCTGTAGTCGGGCCGCTCGTCGATGGCGCGCTGCTGGGCTTCGAGCACCAGCTCGTCCTCGCGGAAGATGCCGGCCACGCCTTCGCGCAGCTCGTGCGTGAGGCGCTGCTCGCCGATGCAGTAGTTGCGCGCGAAAGCCCAGAAATAGAGGCAGCTCTTGTCGGTCTCGGGCGTGATGGTGTTGAGCACGTAGCCGTTGACGCCCTGGCTGCGGTCGCCCGCCGCGCCGTCGCGCGGCACCGCGCCGCTGCCCGCCTCGGCCACGCCGACATCGATGTTGACGGTGCAGGGTCCCTCGAAGCGGATGATCTGCCAGCGGTCGACCTTGCCCTGGTAGCCGTGGGCATGCCGGATCTGCGCGGCCCAGAAGGGCGGCGCATCGATGTTCTCCATCCAGCGCGTGACGGTGGCCGAGCGGTCGCCGTGGGTCGCGACGAAGGGCGCCTCCGCCACCGCGCGGTTGCCGATCGAGGAGCCGTGCACGAAGGTCTCGTGCGTGAGGTCCATCAGGTTGTCGACCACCAGCCGGTAGTCGCAGGCCACGCGGATCATCTTGCCGTCGCCGGCCCAGGCCGGGTCGTCGTTCCAGTGCATGTCGGGCACCAGCGCCGGGTCGGCCTTGGCCGGATCGCCGGGCCAGACCCAGACGAAGCGGTGCTTCTCGACCGCCGGGTAGGCGCGCACGCAGGCCGACGGGTTCAGCGTCTCCTGGCTCGGCATGTGGGTGCAGCGACCCTGGCTGTTGTAGACCAGGCCGTGGTAGCCGCAGACCAGCTCGTCGCCATCGAGGCGGCCCATCGACAGCGGCATCAGCCGGTGCCAGCAGGCGTCTTCCAGCGCGGCGACCTGGCCGTCGGTGCGCCGATACAGCACCAGTTTCTGGTTGCAGACGGTGCGTGCCAGCAGCGCGTGCTTGAGCTCGACGTCGTAGGCGGCCGCGTACCAGGCGTTGAGTGGAAAAGGGCTTGAAGAGGTGCTCATGGGATACTCAATGTATACATTTGAACCGGTATTTCCAACACTTTTCGGCTAAAACGAGGGTAAATACCGACTCCACTGTATCCAACGCGGTCCATCGGCATGAGATTACGATCGACCGTACTTTTTCTGATTTCGACGGAGCACTCCATGTCCCAGCACGCCCGCCTGCCTGCCCGCTACGACCACGTCGGCAGCTTCCTGCGCCCCAAATACCTGCTCGAAGCCCGCGAGCAAAAAGCCAGGGGCGAGATCACGCCCGAACAGCTTCGCAGGGTCGAAGACAAGGCCATCACCGAGATCGTGAAGTTCCAGGAGGACATCGGCCTCAAGAGCATCACCGACGGCGAGTTCCGCCGCACCTACTTCCACATCGACTTCCTCGAGCAGCTCGGCGGCGTGAAGACCGACATCCCGGTCACCATCAAGAAGCCCGACGGCACCGAGGAGCTGGCACCGCCGGTGATGCGCGTCATCGACAAAGTGACGCATGCGAAGTGCATCCAGCTCGCGGACTTCGAGTACCTCAAGAGCCAGGTGTCGGCCGGCAACACGCCCAAGGTCACGATCCCCTCGCCCACCATGCTGCACTTCCGCGGCGGCCGCGCCGGCATCAGCAAGGTGGCCTACCCCGAACTCGACCCGGAGTTCTACGACGACGTGGCCAGGGCCTACGGCGACGAACTGCGCTCGCTGGCCGCGGCCGGGTGCACCTACGTGCAGATGGACGACACCAACCTCGCCTACCTGTGCGACGAGAAGATGCGCGAAGCCGCCCGCCAGCGCGGCGACGACCCCAACGAGCTGCCGCACCGCTACGCCGCCTTCATCAACAAGGTGGTGGCGCAGAAGCCCGAGGGCATGATCCTCGCGATGCACCTGTGCCGCGGCAACTTCAAGAGCACGCATGCGGCGGCCGGCAACTACGAGCCGGTGGCCGAGGCGCTGCTCAAGGAGATGGACCTCGACGCCTACTTCCTCGAGTACGACGACGCCCGCTCGGGCGACTTCCGGCCGCTGCGCTTCCTGCCCAAGGGCAAGACCGTGGTGCTGGGCCTGGTGACCACCAAGTTCGGCGAGATGGAAGACAAGGACGAGCTCAAGGCGCGCATCGAGGCAGCCGCCAAATACGTGCCGCTGGAGCAGCTCGCGCTCTCGCCGCAATGCGGATTCTCGAGCACGGTGCACGGCAACAACATCGCCGTCGAGGCGCAGCGCGCGAAGCTGCGGCTGGTCGTGGAAACCGCACAGGAGGTGTGGGGCTCCCTCTGAGGTGCACGCGAGGTGAAGTCGGGGCATGATCGCGCTCCATGAAGCTCTTCACCGGCCCCCTCAGCATGTTCGGCGCCAAGGCGCAGATCGCGGCGCTCGAAAAAGGCATCGCGATCGAAGCCGTGATGGTGCCCTTCGACCGCGACGACAACTACGAGCCCAGGCACCCCGAGGTGCTGCGCATCAACCCCAAGCGGCAGGTGCCGGTATTGATCGACGGCGAGGTCGAGATCTTCGACTCGACGCAGATCTTCGAGTACCTCGAAGACCGGGTGCCCGATCCGCCGCTGTGGCCGCGCGGCGTGGTCGAGCGGGCACGGGCGCGCCAGCTCGAGCACATGTCAGACGAGGTGTTCTTCCCGCACGTGATCAAGCTCATGGGCCTGCAGCACGACATGCAAAGCGAGGCCGCGGTGGCAGCCTGCGCCGCCTGCGCCCGTTTCTATGTGCAGATGGAACATCGGCTGGCGCACGGCGACCACCTCGCCGGCTCCTATTCGTTTGCCGACATCGCCTTCTACATGGCGCAGGTGTTCGCTGACCGCAAGGGCGCAGGCATGACCGGCGACACGCCACGCCTTCTGGTCTGGCGCGAACGCGTGGGTGCGCGGCCCGCGGTGCGCGAAGTGGTCGGCCCGATGATGAGGTTCCTGGCCTCGCAAGGACGCCCGGTGCCCCTGGCCCTCCAGTCGCACCTCGCGTGAACCGCATCGACGACCTGCTCGACTGGCTGCCCTCGCCGTCGCAGCATTTGCTGGTCGTCACCTTCGCGCTGCTCGTCTACGTGCTGACGACGCGCGCAAGGCGCGAGCAGCGCGCGCCCAGCACCGCCATTTCATGGGTGATGGGTCTCGTGCTGCTGCCCTACTTCATCCTGCCGATCTACCTGCTGTTCGGCCAGCGCAAGCTGCGGCCCGCGGGCTCGCCGCGGCCGCGGCGCTCGGTACCTGCCGGGCACTGGGCTGCCGACCTGGTCGAAAGCTTCGGCCTCGCGGCGCCCGGACCTTGCGCGGTGCGCTTCCATGCCGACGGCGGCGCCGCGCGCGATGCGCTGTGGGAAGTGATCGAGGGCGCGCGCACGCGCATCGACGTCTGCACCTTCATCATCGGCGACGACGCGCTCGGGCACGAGGCGATCAACCGGCTCTCGCGGCGCGCGCGCGAAGGCATCAAGGTGCGGGTGCTGCTCGACGGCTTCGGCGCCTTGTCGCTGCCGCGAAGCCACTTCGACACGCTGCGCGATGCCGGCGCCGAGGTGGCCGTGTTCCGCCCGATCTTCAGCCTGCGCCGCGCGGGTCCGCGCAACCTGCGCAACCACCGCAAGCTCACGATCGCCGACGACGGCTGGCTCTGGTCGGGCGGCCGCAACATGGCGGGCGAATACTTCCTCGGCAACCACGACTACCCGGTGGGCTGGCGCGACCTGTCCTTCGATTTGAAGGGCAGCGTGGCCACCGCGGCGGCGCGCCAGTTCGACCATGACTGGGCCTCGGTGCGCGGGCGCAAGCCGCGCGCCATCGCGGCCGCGGTGGCGCCGCCGGCTGGCGGCCTGGCGCAATTCCTGCCGAGCGGCCCCGACCAGACCGAAGACACGGCGCACGCGCTCCTGATCGACGCCTGCTTCCGCGCCGAGCACCGCGTGCTCGCGATCACGCCCTACTTCGTGCCCGGCGACGGCCTGCGCGATGCGCTGCGCCTGGCCGCGCGGCGCGGCGTGCAGGTCACGATCGCGATTCCCGCGCAGTCCAACCACCGGCTCGCCGATTTCGTGCGTGCCCGCGCCATGCGCGACCTGGCGCGCGCCGGCGTGATCTTCCGCATGCTGCCCTTCATGGCGCATGCCAAGGCGGTGGTGGTCGACGAAGAGCTCGCGCTGTGCGGCTCGATCAACCTCGACATGCGCAGCCTGCTCCTGAACCACGAGGCGGCGGTTGTGTTCTACGACCGCAACGAAATCGACTGGCTCGCGCAATGGATCGAGGCCATCGCCTCGGCCGGCGAGACCTACCGCGCGCGCCGTCCGGGCATCGTGCGCGACGTGGCCGAAGGACTGCTGCTGACCATCGCGTTCCAGCTCTAGGTCTTGTTGGTGTAGCTGGCGTTGCCAAGTCCGGTGCCGATGGTCAGCATCGCCCAGCGCTTCACGTCGCGCATGAAAGGCAATTCGCTCAGGCCCTGCACCACGGCATCGTTGTGCATCAGAACCAGGGCGGGCTCGCCGCCGATCGTCGGAATTTTTTTGCCCAGCTCGGTCGGCAGATGGAAGTGTTCGCTCTCCCAGTCGCCCGGCAGGTTCTGCGCGCCGCGCGCGATCGAGCCATCCTTGCGGATCAGGCCCGGGCAGCCGATGCCGATGAAGGGCGCCAGGCGGATGCCCTTCTTCGTGGCGTAGCGGATCTGATCGTGGAGCATGTCCACCAGGCGCTCGACCAGCACCTTGCGCGCCGGGGCGTCGTCCGCATGGCGCCACTTTTCGCGCCGCAGCACCTTCGCCTTCGACAGGTCCTTGGCGCGCTTGCGGCGCATCTTGACGATGCCGCAGCGCACGTTGGTGCCGCCGATGTCGATCGCGAGGATCGCGTCACGGCCTTTCAGCAGCGGCGGCGGTGCCAGGTGCAACCAGCCGAGCAATCCGCCGTCGTCGGTTTCGTGGCCGATGCGGCCCAATTGCACGTCGATGCCCATGCCCTGGAGGATGGCCGCCGCCTGCAGCACCGCGCGCTCGCCGACGTCGCTCTCCGGGAAGCCGCCGCCGATCACGATGCGCTCCACGCCCTGCCATGACGGCTGGCGCAGGAAGCGTTCGATGACCCAGGCCAGCTCCTCGGCGAATTCCTCGATGGCGCCATGAACCATGTCGGCGGCCTCGGAGGTCTGGCCGGCTTTGAGCGTGGCGTCCAGCGTGCTCTTGGGCAGGTCCTTCGAATGCTTGGCGCCCAACGGGTCCCTGCCCCTCTTCCGGCGGCGCCGTCGCCAGCGCTCCAGCAGTTCCCTGAACGCCGTCTGGCTGGCCTGGTCGCCGATGAAGCCGTCCTTGTCGCGCAACTGGAGGCTGTAGCCCTCGACCAGCACCGTAGGCAGTTCTCGCGCGCCATGGATCTCGGGTGGGGGAAGCGAAGCTTTTTTCTTTCTCTTGTGGGATGCCATTGCGTCTTTCACAAAAATTCAGTCGGCCGTGGTCTCGAGGATCAGGCGCGCGGTTTCCTCCGGCGCGTCCCAATGCGGAAAGTGGCCGCAGCGCTCGAACCAGTGCAGGCGCGCGTCGGGAAAAAGCCGCTGCGCCCGCGCGGCTTGCTGCGGAAAACAGACGCGGTCCATGCGGCCCCAGCCGATCACAAGCGGCTTGCGCATGCTGCCGATGGTCGCGCCTTGCGGCGGCGCACCGCGCACGAGATCGCGCAACACCAGGTTGAAGGACCGCGCAGCAGCACAGCTGCGCATTTCCTCGAGCACAAGCGACGGCGCCAGCATGGCCGACTGCGCCGAAAACTGCGTGAGAAGAAGCCTGCGCGACCATTCGTGCGCGGTGATCGTGGGCATCGCGAACTGCAGCGCACGCACCAGCCGCACCGAGAGCCAGATCGAAGCGTGGAAGACCTGGCGCTCCCAGCCCGCCCAGAATCCGCCGGGGTTGAGCGAGATGACGCAACCCAGCACACCGCCGCGGCGCGCCAGTTCGAGCACCAGGCGCGCGCCCATCGAACTGCCGACGGCGTCGGTGCCGATCAGGTCGTGCTCGCGCAGAAACTCCGTGATGGCATTGGCCAGGGTCTGCAAGGAGACTTCTCCTGCCAGCGGCGGGCTCTTGCCGAAACCGGGCAGGTCGATCGCGACCACCGCGCGCTTGGCAGCCAGCGGCTCCATGATGGTTTGCCACGAGCGCCAGCTGCTGCCAAGCCCATGAACGAGCAGCAGGGGCTTTCCTTGACCGCGTCGGACGTAATTGATCAGCACCGATTCAGCTTGCGTTCATCTGGTGCGGCGCAGCATCAGCCCCGCACACCAGCTGCTGTAGGAAACCGGCCTGTCACGCCGATACACTGCGCTCGATGCATCCCTCGCGCCGTGCGTGGCTGACCGCCTTGTCCTGCCTGGGCCTGCTGCTCTGCGCGGCCTCGTCCTCGCACGCGCAGGAGGGAAGCCTGCGCGTCGGCTCCAAGCGCTTCACCGAGTCGTACATCCTGGCGGAAGTGCTGGCGCAGACCGCATCGCCTCATACGGCGAGCCCGCCCGTGGTGCGGCAGGGCCTGGGCAACACGGCCATCGTCTACGAAGCCCTGCGCTCGGGCGGCATCGATCTCTACACCGAATACACCGGCACCATCGGTCTGGAGATCCTCAAGAACCCGCAGCCGATGACGCGCGAGGCCATGAACGCCGCGCTCGCGCCGCTCGGGCTCGGCGCCGCCATCCCGCTGGGCTTCAACGACGGCTATGCGCTCGCGATGCGCGCGGCCGATGCGGACCGGCTCGGCGTGCGCAGCCTGAGCGACCTGGCACGCCACCCTGAACTGCGGCTCGGGCTCTCGAACGAATTCATCGGCCGTGCCGATGGCTGGCAGGGCCTGGCCGCGCGCTACGGCTTCGGCCAGAAGCCGACCGGCCTGGACCACGGCCTGGCCTACGACGCGATCGCAGCCAAACAGATCGACGTGATCGACATCTACACCACCGACGCCAAGATCGACCACCTCGGCCTGCGCGTGCTGGAAGACGACCGCCGCTATTTCCCGCGCTACGACGCGGTGCTGCTGTATCGCCTGGACGTGCCCACGCGCTTTCCGCAGGCCTGGGCCGCGCTGCAGAAGCTCGAAGGCCGCATCGACGAGCGCGCGATGATCGCGATGAACGCGCGCGCCGAACTGCAGGGCGTGGCTTTCGACGTGATCGCGCGCGACTTCCTGGCGCAGGGCAAGCACAGCGGGCCGGCGGGCGCCGAGAGCGCCGCGCGGGGCTTTGCCGCCAAGCTCTTCGGCCCCGACCTCGGCCGGCTGGCACGGCAGCATCTGCTGCTGGTGGCGGTCTCGGTCGGGCTCGCGATCCTGATCGCGGTGCCCTTGGGCATCCTCGTGTTTCCGCACCTGCGCTTGCGCGCCGTGGTGCTCGGCCTCACGGGCTTGCTGCAGACCGTGCCATCGCTCGCGATGCTGGCGGTGCTGATCTCGCTGATCGGCGCGATCGGCACCCTGCCGGCGCTGATCGCGCTCACGCTTTATTCGCTGCTGCCGATCATGCGCAACACGGTGACCGGGCTGGCCGAGGTGCCTGTGGGCCTGCGACAGGCTGGCACGGCGCTCGGGATGACCGGCAGGCAGAGCCTGCGGCTGGTGCTGTTGCCACTGTCGCTGCCGACGCTCTTGGCCGGTGTACGGACGGCAACGACGATCGCGATCGGGACGGCGACCATCGCGGCCTTCATCGGAGCCGGAGGCTTTGGAGAACGCATCGTGACCGGCCTTGCGCTCAACGACCGCGAGTTGCTGGTTGCGGGCGCGGTGCCGGCGGCGGTGCTGGCGCTGTTGAGCGAGGGGGTGTTCGAGCTGATCGAATACTGGCTGCGAAGGGGGCAACGACGCGCTTCATCTTGAGGCCTGGAGCCGGGGCGAACTCCCGGCTCCGGCGCCTCTAACCCCAACCCTCTCCCGGAGGGAGAGGGAGCAAGACAAGACGCTCAAGCCAGCGTGTAGGCCGTCTTCACCACGGTAAAGAACTCCTGCGCATAGCGCCCCTGCTCCCGCGGCCCATAGCTCGACCCCTTGCGCCCGCCGAAGGGCACGTGATAGTCCACCCCCGCGGTCGGCAGGTTCACCATTACCATGCCCGCCTGGCTGTGGCGCTTGAAGTGCGTCGCGTACTTCAGGCTCGTGGTCGCGATGCCCGCCGACAGGCCGAACTCGGTGTCGTTGGCGGTGGCCAGCGCCTCCTCGTAGTTCTTCACCCGGATCACGCTCGCCACCGGCCCGAAGATCTCTTCCTTGTTGATGCGCATCGACGCCACCGATTCGCTGAAGAGCGCCGGCGACATGTAGTAGCCCTCGGTGTCCAGCTTCAGCCGCTCGCCGCCCGCGGCCAGCGTGGCGCCCTCGCCCTGGCCGATCTCGATGTAGTTCAGGTCCTGCTGCAGCTGGCTCTCGCTGGAGACCGGGCCGATATCGGTGCCCTGCGCCAGCGCGTCGCCGACCTTGATCTTCGCCATTCGCGCCTTCATCGCCTCGATGAACTTCGGATAGATGCCCTCGGTCACGATCAGCCGGCTGGACGCGGTGCAGCGCTGGCCGGTCGAATAGAAGGCACTCTGCACGCTGAGCTCGACGGCCTGATTGAGGTCGGCATCATCCAGCACCACCTGCGGGTTCTTGCCACCCATCTCGAGCTGCACCTTCTTGTGCTTCGTCGCGCACTGCACCGCGATGTTGCGGCCGACGCCCACCGAGCCGGTGAAGCTGATGGCATGGATGCCGGGATGGTCGACCAGGGCGTTGCCGATCACGCTGCCGCGGCCCATCACGAGGTTGAACACGCCGGGCGGAATGCCCGAGCGGCTGATGATCTCGGCCAGCGCCCAGGCGCAGCCCGGCACCAGGTCGGCGGGCTTGAGCACCACGCAATTGCCGAAAGCCAGCGCCGGCGCGATCTTCCAGGCAGGGATCGCAATCGGGAAGTTCCACGGCGTGATGAGGCCGACCACGCCCACGGGCTCGCGCGTGATCTCGACGCCGATGCCGGGGCGCACCGACGGAATGACTTCGCCCGAGAGGCGCAGGCATTCGCCGGCGAAGAACTTGAAGATGTGGCCGGCGCGCGTGGCTTCGCCGATGCCTTCGGGCTTGGTCTTGCCCTCCTCGCGCGCGAGCAGGGTGCCGAGTTCTTCCTTGCGCGCCAGGATCTCGTTGCCGATCTTGTCGAGCGCATCGCTGCGCGCCTGGATGCTGCCGGTGGACCAGGCCGGGAAGGCCGCGGTGGCTGCCGCGACGGCCGCATCCACCTGGGCGGCATCGCCCTGGGCATATTGCCCGAGCACGTCGCCCAGGTTGCTCGGATTGGTATTCGGGCTGTAGCTGGCGCCGGCGCGCCATTCGCCGTTGATCAGGTTGTCGAAGTTCTGCATGGCAGTTCCTTGGAGGTCGGTCGGGAAAAAAAATGAAGGGCCGCAAGAGCGGCCCCGCGCAGTGGGGAACTCTACGCTCCCTGCAACGAGCGCACTCGGAAACGGCCTATTGCGGGCCGAGCTTGTCGATCAGCGCCGCCAGCGCGTCGTACTCCTCGAGCTTGAGCTCGGTGAGCGGCGTGCGCACCGGGCCGGCGTCGTGTCCCACGATCCTGGCGCCGGCCTTCACGATGCTCACCGCGTAGCCGTGGCCCTTGTTGCGGATCTCCAGGTAGGGCATGAAGAACTCCTTGAGCAGGCGGTGCTGCGTGGCCATGTCGTCGTCGGCCACCGCCTTGTAGAAGTCCATCGCGGTCTTCGGGATGAAATTGAACACCGCCGAGGAATACACCGGTGTGCCCAGCGCCTTGTAGGCCGCCGCATAGACCTCGGCCGTCGGCAGGCCACCGAGGTAGGCGAAGCGGTCGCCCATGCGCAGGTGGATCGAGCTCATGAGCTCGATGTCGCCGATGCCGTCCTTGAAGCCCACGAGATTGGGGCAGCGCGCGGCCAGCTTCTCGAGCGTGGCCGGGTAGAGCTTGCTCTGGCCGCGGTTGTAGACGATGACGCCGAACTTCACGCTCTTGCACACGGCTTCCACGTGCGCGGCCAGCCCTTCCTGGCCGGCTTCGGTCAGGTAGTGCGGCAAGAGCAGGATGCCGTGGGCGCCGGCCTTCTCGGCCGCCTGCGCGCACTGGATCGCGAAGCGCGTGGGGCCGCCGGCGCCCGCGATGATCGGCACCTTGCCGCGGCAGGTGTCGACCGCGGTGCGGATGATCTGGGGATATTCGTCGGCGGTCAGCGAGAAGAACTCGCCGGTGCCGCCGGCCGCGAACAGCGCGCTCGCGCCGTAGGGCGCCAGCCATTCGAGGCGCTCGATGTAGCCCTTCTTGTGGAAGTTGCCTTCGGCGTCGAAGTCGGTCAACGGGAAGGACAGCAGGCCGGAGCCCATGATGGATTTGAGTTCTTGCGGATTCATGCGATTGAAGTGAAGAAAGAAAAAGATGAGTCCTCAGCTCCGTTCGCCCTGAGCTTGTCGAAGGGCCCCTCGTCCTTGCTCAGGACAGGCTTCGACAAGCTCAGCCCGAACGGCCGGGATAGTTGCTCTAGTCCAGCTTGATCTGGGCCGCATCGACGACCTTGGCCCAGCGCGCGCGTTCCTTGTTGAAGAACTGCTCCTGCTCGGTCGGCGCCATGGTCACAACCTCGGCACCCTGCCCGGCCAGGCGCGAGCGGATGTCGGGCGAACGGATGATCGACACCAGTTCCTTGTTGAGGCGCTGGATCACCGCCTCGGGCGTGCCGCGCGGCGCCAGCATGCCTTGCCAGGTACCGGAGTCGAAGCCGGGCACGCCCTGCTCGGCAATGGTCGGCACATCGCCGATCAGCGGCATGCGCGTGGACTTGGAGACGCCGAGGATCTTGAGCTTGCCGCTCTGCACATGCGGCAGCGTCGCGAGCATGCCGTTCATCAGCACCTGGGTCTGGCCGCCCACCGTGTCCTGGATGGCCTGCACGCCGCCCTTGTAGGGCACATACTGCCAGCGCGCGCCGCTGGCGCGTTCGAGCGCCACGCCGGCGAGGTGCGGCGCGCTGCCGGTGGCGGTGACGGCGAAGTTCAGGTCGGACTTCTTCGACAGCGCGACCAGTTCCTTGAGGTTGCTCACCGGCACCGACGGATGCACAACCAGCAGGTGCGGCGAATAGGCCAGCATGGTCACGCCGCGCAGGTCCTTCGACGGGTCGAACGGCAGCTTGGTGTAGACCGACGGGCTGATCGCGAGCGCGCCGACGTCGCACAAGAGCAGCGTGTAGCCGTCGGGCGACGCCTTGGACACCAGGTCGGCGCCGAGGTTGCCGTTGGCACCGGCGCGGTTCTCCACGATGACCGATTGCTTGAGCGCTTCCGACAGCGGCTGGCTGATCGAGCGCGCGATGATGTCGGACGACCCGCCGGGCGGATACGGCACCACGATGCGGATGGGTTTGGCGGGCCAGGCGTCGGCAGCCTGTGCGCCGCTTGCGGCCAGCAGCCCGGTGCCGAGTGCGCCGAGCACGAGATCGCGTCGATTCATGGTCATGTCTTGTGTCTCCTGAGGATGGGAATGGGCGACTGCCGCGCAGGCACGCACATGCATGCGGCTTCGGGCTTGGTCATCAGTCATCGTACAACTAGTTGGGCGCCCTGTCCAGTCCTGCGCGCCGGCCGCTCAGGCCGGCGGCGTGCTATCGGCCGGATTGCCAGGCGGCGCGGCTTCGGCAGCGGCGCTCTTGGCCGCTTCCTGCGCGATCCGCAGCCGCTCGCGGCTGTTGGTCAGGTGGATGCGCATGGCCGCGCGCGCCGACTCCGGGTCGCGCCGCGCGATGGCGGCGTAGATCTCTTCATGCTCGCGGTTCACGCGGCTCAGGTATTCGCCGCGCCGGTCGTGGTTGCGGATGGCGGTGATGCGCGTGCGTGGAATGATCGTGGTGCCCAGGTGGCTCATGATGTCCGCGAAGTACGGGTTGCCGGTGGCCTGCGCGATCTGCAGATGGAAACGGAAGTCGGGCGCCACCGTGTCCCCCGCCACCGCCACGTTGCGCTCGAAATCGTCGAGCGCCTCGCGCATCGCGGCCAGCTGCTCGTCGGTGCGGCGCGTCGCGGCCAGGCCGGCGGATTCGGTCTCCAGGCTGATGCGCAGCTCGAGCACCGCGAGCACGTCGACCGAGGTCGCGATGTCCGAGGCATCGAGCCGGAACATGCCCGCGGCCTTGGGCTGCAGCACGAAGGTGCCGATGCCGTGGTGCGTCTCCACCAGCCCGCCCGCCTGCAGCTTCGAGAGCGCCTCGCGCACCACCGTGCGGCTCACGCCGTAGGCCTGCATGATGGCCGACTCGGTCGGCAGTTTGTCGCCCGGCTTGAGCTGCTGGCTGCGGATCTTCTCACCCAGATCGTCGACCAGGCCATGGGCCAAACCGCGCCCGCGGCGGCGCGGGCTGCCGGTGAAGGTGGCGGCTTCGGCGCTAGCGATTGACCCCGTTGACAGGTTCGTCATGCGGTGATGATAATCGTCATCTCGTTGTACGACAACCGATAACTTACCAGCAGAGACAAACAAGAGATGAGCGAGATTTCCAAAGCCAATCCGCCCCGCGTGGCCCGGCTGCTTCTGACGGGCGCCGCCGGCGGCCTGGGCAAGGTGCTGCGCGAACGGCTGCGTCCTTATGCGGATGTGCTGCGCGTCTCCGACATCGCGGCGCTCGCGCCGGCCGAGGGCAAGCACGAGGAAGTCGTGCCCTGCGATCTGGCCGACAAGGCCGCGGTCGATGCGCTGATCGCCGGCTGCGACGCGATCGTGCACCTGGGCGGCGTCTCGGTCGAACGCCCTTTCGAGGAAATCCTCGAAGCCAACATCAAGGGCATCTTCCATCTCTATGAAGGCGCGCGCCGGCATGGCGTGAAGCGCGTGGTGTTCGCGAGTTCGAACCATGTGATCGGCTTCTACAAGCAGAGCGAAACGATCGACGCCCACGCCGCGCGCCGGCCCGACGGCTACTACGGCCTGTCCAAATCCTTCGGCGAAGACGTGGCGCAGTTCTACTTCGACCGTTGGGGCATCGAGACCGTGAGCATCCGCATCGGCTCCTCCTTCCCCGAGCCGGCCAACCGCCGCATGATGAGCACCTGGCTCAGCTACCGCGACCTGACGACGCTGGTCGAGAGGTCACTCTTCACGCCCTCCGTGGGCCATACCTTGGTCTACGGCGTGTCGGCCAACCGCGATGTCTGGTGGGACAACAGCGCGGCCGCGCACCTGGGCTTCCAGCCGCAGGACAGCTCGGAAGTCTTCCGCGCCAAGATCGAGGCGCAGCCGCCCGTGGCACCGACCGACCCGAACGCCATCTACCAGGGCGGCGCCTTTACCGCCCAGGGCCCCTTCGGCGATTGAAGGCCATGTCCAGCAAAGCCGAGCTCGTGGTCGATGCTCGCTGCGGCACGGGCGAGAGCCCTGTGTGGTCGGCGGCTGACGAAGCGCTCTATTGGGTCGACATCCCGGGTCGGGCGCTGCACCGCTGGTCGGCGGCCGGCCATGTGAAGTGGATCGGTGAGGAGATGCTGGCCTGCGTCGCGCCGCGCGCCGATGTGCCGGGCGCCTGGATCGCGGGCATGGAAAGCGGCCTGTTCTCGATTGCAGCGCAGGACGACGGCACGCTCGCCGCGACGCGGCTCGCCCAGGTGGAGCACGCCCTGCCCGGCATGCGCTTCAACGACGGCCGCTGCGACCGCCAGGGCCGCTTCTGGGCCGGCACCATGCTGATGGACATGGCAGCCGGCTCGCGCGTCGGGCACCTCTATCGCTATGACAAAGGCGCCGAAGCACCCACCGTGCAACTCGACGACCTGATCGTGCCCAACGGCCTGGCCTTCAGCCCCGACGGCCGCACGATGTACCTCTCCGATTCGCACCCGAGCGTGCAGACCATCTGGGCCTTCGACTACGACACGGCCAGCGGCACGCCCACGAACCGCCGCGTCTTCATCGATATGAAGCCGCTGCCCGGCCGGCCCGACGGCGCCGCGGTCGACGCCGACGGCTGCTACTGGATCTGCGGCAACGACGCCGGCCTGGTGCACCGCTTCACGCCCGCAGGCAGGCTCGACCGCTCGCTCGAAGTGCCGGTGAAGAAGCCCGCGATGTGCGCCTTCGGCGGCCCGAAGCTCGACACGCTGTTCGTGACCTCGATCCGCCCGGGCGGCGATCTCTCCGAGCAGCCGCTCGCCGGCGGCCTGTTCGCGCTGCGCCCCGGCACCCAAGGCATCGCGGAGCCCGCGTTCGGCACCTGACAACGTTCAATTTCCATAAACCACCACCAAAGAGGAAGACAAATGACATACACCCGCACCCTGATCGCCCTGGCGGCCGCCGCCTTGGGCGTGGCCGCGCACGCCGTCGAATTCCGTTCGGCCGATGTGCACAACAGCGACGACTACCCGACCGTGGCCGCGGTCAAGTACATGAGCGAGCTGCTCGACAAGCGCAGCAACGGCAAATACAAGATCAAGGTCTTCAACAAGGGCGCGCTGGGGACCGAAAAGGAAACCATCGACCAGGTGAAGATCGGCGCGCTGGAGATGACCCGCGTCAACATCAGCCCGCTGAACTCGCTGTGCGCCAAGACGCTGGTGCCGACAATGCCCTTCCTGTTCGACTCGATCGCCCACATGCGCAAGTCGCTCGACGGCCCGGCCGGCGAGGAGATCCTGAAGAGCTGCGAGCCCGAGGGCCTGGTCGGCCTGGCCTTCTACGACAGCGGCGCGCGCTCGATCTACGCCAAGAAGCCGGTGAAGTCGCTGGCCGACACCAAGGGCATGAAGATCCGCGTGCAGCAATCCGACCTGTGGGTGTCGCTGATCAACGCCATGGGCGCCAATGCCACGCCGGTGCCGATCGGCGAGGTCTACACCGGCCTCAAGACCGGGCTGATCGACGCCGCGGAGAACAACATCCCGTCCTATGACGGCTTCAAGCACTACGAGGCCGTCAAGTTCTATTCGCGCACCGAGCATTCGATGGCGCCCGAGATGCTGGTGATGTCCAAAGCCGTCTATGACAAGCTGCCCAAGGCCGAGCAGGACATGTTCCGCGCCGCGGCCAAGGAATCGGTCGCGTTCCAGCGCAAGAAGTGGGACGAGCAGGAGGCCAAGTCGCTCGAGGTGGTCACCAAGGGCGGCGCCACCATCGTGTCCGACGTCGACAAGGCCTCGTTCCGCGCCGCCATGGCACCGGTGTACGCCAAGTTCATCTCCACGCCGGACCTGCAGCGCCTGGTCAAGGCGATCCAGGACAACAAGTGATCGACGGGCCGGCCGAATCCGAAACCTCGCGCCCGCCCTCGCGCCATGCGTACTCGCGCGTGTGCGCGCTGCTGTCCAAGGCCAGCCTGATGCTGGCGGTGGTGCTGCTGATCGCCATCATCGTGTGCGTGCAGTACCAGGTGGTCGGGCGCTACCTCTTCAACGACACGCCGGTCTGGGCCGAGGGCCTCGCGCTGCAGCTGGTGCTGTACGTCACCGCGCTGGGCGTGGCGGTCGGCGTGCGCGATGCCGGCCACATCGGCCTGGATTCGCTGGTCGCCCTGTTGCCGGAGTCGCTGCGCCTCAAGATCGAGATCCTGATCCACGCGCTGGTGGCGCTGTTCGGCGCCATCATGGTTTCCAGCGGCTGGCTCTGGACCCGGCTCAAGTGGAGCGACATCAAGCCCATGCTGGGCATTCCGGTGGGCATGGACTACCTGGCGCTCGTGATCGCGGGCATGTTGATCGTTCTGTTTTCGGTTGAACACATCGTGGCACTGCTGCGTGACGAGGAAGTGGTGCCGGCGTGGAATTGATTGTTCTCTCTCTTAGTTTTCTCGCGCTGCTGGTCCTCGGCGTGCCGGTCGCGTTCTCGATCGGCCTCGCCTCGGTCGCCACCGTGCTCTACGCCGGTCTGCCGGTGGCGGTGGTGTTCCAGAAGATGGTCGGCGGGATGCAGATCTTCTCGTTCCTGGCCATCCCCTTCTTCGTGTTCGCCGGCGAGCTGATGCTCTACGGCGGCATCGCGCAACGCATCGTGCGCTTTGCCAACAGCCTGATCGGCCATGTGCGCGGCGGGCTCGGCATGAGCAACGTGATCGGCTGCACGCTGTTCGGCGGCGTGGCGGGCTCGCCGGTGGCCGACGTGTCGGCCATGGGCTCGGTGATGATCCCGCTGATGAAGCGCGAGGGCTACGACGCGGACTATGCGGTCAACGTCACCACGCACGCGGCGCTGGTCGGCGCGCTGATGCCGACCTCGCACAACCTCATCATCTTCACACTGGCCACCACCGGCATCGCCTCGGTCAGCGTGCTGAGCCTGATCCTGGCGGGGATGATTCCGGCGCTGATCCTGACGCTGTGCAATCTGGGGGCGGCGTATTACGTGGCGATCAAGCGCGGCTACCCGATCCGCGGCGCTTTCCCCGGCTGGGGCGAGGTGCTGGCGGCCTTCATCGGCGCGCTGCCCGGGCTGCTGATCGTCGCGATCATCCTCGTCGGCATCCTGTCGGGGGTGTTCACCGCCACCGAGTCGGCAGCCACCGCCGTGCTGTGGGCGCTGGGCGTCACGGTGCTGGTGTACCGGTCGCTCAGCTGGCAGGATTTTCTGAAGGCCTGCGCCAAGGCCTGCAAGACCACCGGCGTGGTGCTGCTGCTGATCGGCATCTCCTCGGCCTTCGGCTACTTCATGGCGCTGTACGAGGTGCCGCAGAAAACCGGCGAACTGATGACCTCGGTCTCGAGCAGCCCGTGGGTCATCTTCCTGATGATCAACGTGCTGCTGTTCGTGCTGGGCACCTTCCTCGACATGGCCGCCACGATCCTGATCTGCACGCCGATCTTCCTGCCGATCGCGATGCAGTTCGGCATGAGCCCGGTACAGTTCGGCATCGTCATGCTGATCAACTGCGCGCTCGGCCTGAACACGCCGCCGGTCGGCACCACGCAGTTCATCGGCTGCGCCATCGGGGGGGTGTCGGTCGGGCAGGTGATGCGATCGATCTGGCCCTTCTACGGGGCGCTGCTGGTGTGCCTGATGCTCGTGACCTACGTGCCGGCCTTCTCCCTGTGGCTGCCCGAGCTCTTCTCCGCACCCAAATGAGCGAACCCCTCTACATCACCATGCACGAGCGCGACAACGTCGCGATCGTGGCCAACGACGGCGGGCTGCCTGCCGGCACCGTGTTCCCCTCGGGCCTGGCGCTGGTCGAGAAGGTGCCGCAGGCGCACAAGGTGGCGCTGGTCGACATTCCCGAAGGCGGCGAGGTGCGGCGCTACGACGTCGTGATCGGCTATGCGCTGAAGCCCATCGCCGCCGGCAGCTGGGTGCACGAGCGGCTCTTGAAGATGCCCGCCGCACGGGAGCTCGAAGGCCTGCCGATCGCCACCGTCAAGCCGCCGCCGCAGGCGCCGCTCGAGGGCTACACCTTCGAGGGCTACCGCAATCCCGACGGCTCGGTCGGATCCCGAAACATCCTGGCCATCACCCAGACCGTGCAGTGCGTGGCCGGCGTGACCGAGTTCGCCGTGCAGCGCATCAAGGCCGAGCTGCTGCCGAAGTTTCCGAACGTCGACGACGTGGTGGCGCTGGAGCACGGCTATGGCTGCGGCGTTGCGATCGATGCGCCCGACGCGATCATTCCGATCCGCACGCTGCGCAACATCAGCCTCAACCCCAACTTCGGCGGCGAGGTGATGGTGGTGAGCCTGGGCTGCGAGAAGCTGCAGCCCGAGCGCCTGATGCCGCCCGGCACGATTCCCTTGATCGACGAACGCAACGTGGCCGACGTCGGCGCCAGCGCGGAGACCGGGCTGGACGTGGTGTGCCTGCAGGACGAGGCGCACATCGGCTTCATGTCGATGGTCGATTCGATCCTGCGCCAGGCCGAGGAGCATCTCGAGCGCCTCAACGCCCGCCGGCGCGAAACCGTGCCCGCCAGCGAGCTGGTGGTCGGCGTGCAGTGCGGCGGCAGCGATGCCTTCTCGGGCGTCACGGCCAACCCGGCGGTCGGCTTCTGCACCGACCTGCTGGTGCGCGCCGGCGCGACCGTGATGTTCTCGGAGGTGACCGAGGTGCGCGACGGCATCGACCAGCTCACCTCGCGCGCGACCACGCCCGAGGTGGCCGAGGCGATGATCCGCGAGATGGCCTGGTACGACGCCTACCTCGACAAGGGCCGCGTCGACCGCAGCGCCAACACCACGCCCGGCAACAAGAAGGGCGGGCTCTCCAACATCGTCGAGAAGGCGATGGGCTCGATCGTGAAGTCGGGCAGCTCGCCGATCTCGGGCGTCGTCGCGCCGGGCGAGAAGGCGCGGCAGAAGGGCCTGCTCTATGCCGCCACGCCGGCCAGCGACTTCATTTGCGGCACGCTGCAGCTCGCGGCCGGCATCAACCTGCACGTGTTCACCACCGGCCGCGGCACGCCCTACGGGCTGGCCGAGGTGCCGGTGATCAAGGTCGCCACGCGCAGCGATCTCGCGCGCCGCTGGCACGACCTGATGGACGTCAACGCCGGCCGCATCGCCGACGGCGAAGCCACGATCGAAGACGTGGGCTGGGAGCTGTTCCGGCTGATGCTCGACGTGGCAAGTGGCCGCAAGAAGACCTGGGCCGAGCACTGGAAGCTGCACAACGCGCTGGTGCTGTTCAACCCGGCGCCCGTCACCTGAAAAGGAGAATCGCATGGAAGATCTGAAAGGCAAGACCGCCCTCGTCACGGGCGCCAGCACCGGCATCGGTGCCGCCGTCGCACGGGCCTACGCGGCGCGCGGCATGCGCGTGGCCGTCCACTACAACCGCTCGGCCGGCCCCGCGAAGGAGGTGGTGGACGCGATCACCGCCGCCGGCGGCGAAGCCTTCGCGTTGCAGGGCGACGTGCGCGACACCGAAGCGATCCGGCGCGTGGTGCGCGAAACCGTCGCACGACTTGGCGGCATCGACGTCCTTGTCAACAACGCCGGCAGCCTGGTCAAGCGCGTGCCGATCGCCGACTTCGACGACGCGCTCTTCGACGAGGTGCTGCACATCAACGCGCGCTCGGTGCTCGCCTTCTGCCGCGAAGTGGTGCCGCTGATGCGCGCACAGGGCCGCGGCGGCAGCATCATCAATGTCTCGTCGGTCGCGGCGCGCCACGGCGGCGGGCCCGGCGCCTACCTGTATGCCGGCGCCAAGGGCTTCGTCAGCACGGCGACCCGCGGCCTGGCCAAGGAGCTTGCACTCGACCGCATCCGCGTCAACGCGGTGGCGCCGGGCGTGATCCAGACGCCCTTCCACGACCAGTTCTCGACGCCCCAGATGCTCGAGTCCTTCAAGGCCACGATCCCGATGGCCCGCATCGGCGAGCCCGACGACTGCGTGGGCGCCTTTCTCTACCTCGCCTCGGAGCAGCTTTCGAGCTACGTGACGGGCCAGATTCTCGAAGTCAACGGCGGCCAGTACATGCCTTGAACCGGCTGAACCCCTAAGGAAGAAAAACATGCATCCAGCCATCACTTCTCGCGCGCTGCGCCGCCTCGCGCTGCTGCTCGTGCCCGGACTCGCCGCGATCGGCGGCAACGTTTCGGCCGCCACCTGGGTCTACGTGTCCAATGCGGACAGCCAGGAGATCTCCGTGCTCGAGCTCGACCGCGGCCAGGGCACGCTGAAGCCTGTGGAGTCGGTGAACGTCGGCGGCATGGTGATGCCAATGGCCGTGAGCCCCGACAAGCGCTTCCTGTACGCCGCACTTCGCTCGCAGCCCTTTCGCGTCGCGAGTTTCGCGATCGATGGCACCAGCGGCAAGCTGAAGAAGCTGGGCGAGGCGCCGCTGGCCGACAGCATGGCCAACATCGACACCGACGCCACGGGGCGCTGGCTGTTCGCGGCTTCCTACCCAGGGCACAAGATCACGGTCAACAGCATCGACAAGGCGGGCAACGTCGGCCCGATCCAGCAGTTGCTTCCCACGACACCCAACGCACACGCGATTCACGCCGATGCCGGCAATCGCTTCGTGCTGGCGACCAGCCTGGGCGGCGACAACGTCTCGAGCTGGCGCTTCGACGCCCAGACCGGCGTCTTGTCGCCCAACGACCCGCCGCTGACGACCGGCGCGGCGAAGTCGGGACCGCGCCACTTCGTCTGGGACAAGGCGCAGCGCAACGTGTACCTGCTGAACGAGCTCGACGCCGGCCTGCATGTGTATGCCTGGGACGCCGCCCGCGGCACGCTGCAACTCCAGCAGAGCGCCACCGTGCTGCCCGCGGGCTTCACCGGCAAGCCCTGGGCCGCCGATCTTCATCTCACGCCCGACGGCCGCTATCTCTACGCATCGGAGCGCACGTCCAGCACGCTGTCGGGCTTCAAGGTCGACGCCTCGACCGGCCGGCTGCAAGCGCTGGGCCAGACACCGACCGAGAAGACGCCGCGCGGCTTCGCCATCGATCCGAGCAGCCGTTTCCTGATCGCCGTCGGCCAGGAGTCCCACAGCGCCTCGGTGCACCCGATCGACGCTGCGAGCGGTGCCCTCGGCACGCCCCAGCGACTGCCGCTGGGCAAGAACCCGAACTGGGTCGAGATCGTCGAGCTGCCGTGAGCTCGCGCTGAGTTTTTTGCACCTGAACGCCAAGGAGACACTGTCATGCAACGCCGCACCCTCATCCAGACCGCCATCGCCTCGCTCGCCGCGGGCCTGCCCGCCCTGCCCGCTTTCGCTCAAGGCCAATGGCCGAGCGGCAAGGCCATCACCTACCTCGTGCCCTTCCCGGCCGGCGGCACCACCGACGTGCTCGGCCGCCTGATCGGCCAGAAGCTCGGGCCCGTGCTGGGCACCAGCATCGTGATCGACAACAAGGGCGGTGCCGGCGGCAGCGTCGGTTCGGAGATCGCGTCGCGCGCCGCGCCCGACGGCTACACGATGCTGGGCGGCACCATCAGCTCGCACGCGATCAACGTGAGCCTCTACCCCAAGATCGGCTACGACCCGCAGAAGTCCTTTGCGCCGGTCACGCTGATCGGCACCAACCCGGTGGTGCTGGTGGTCAACCAGGCGAGCCCCTACAAGACGCTGAAGGATGTGCTGGAGGCCAGCAAGACCAAGTCGGGCGGGCTCTCGTCCGCTTCGGCCGGCACCGGCACCTCGCAGCATCTGACGCTGGAGCTGCTGTCGTACAAGTCGGGCGTCAAGTTCACGCACGTGCCCTACAAGGGCAGCGGCCCTGCGATCCAGGACGTGATCGGCGGCCAGGTCGACATGATGTTCGACACCACCGTGGTGGCCGGCCCGCACATCCAGAGCGGCAAGCTGCGCGCGATCGCGGTCAGCTCGGCCAAGCGGCTGGCCTCGATGCCGGACGTGCCGACGGTGGCGGAGTCGGGCCTGCCGGGCCTGAAGGACTTCGAGGTGCTGTCCTGGCAGGCCATCTTCGTGCCGGCCGGGACTCCGGCGCCGGTGGTCGATCGCCTGCACACCGAGATCCGCAAGATCCTCGCCCAGCCCGAGATGCAGGACAAGCTCAAGGGCTTCGGCATGGAACCGGCCGACATGACGACCGCGCAGATCGCCGCCTTCCAGAAGGCCGAGGTCGAAAAATGGGCGCAAGTGATCAAGGCGGCGGCGATCAAGGCGGAGTAGCCGCCGTCCCACTGGCGACAGGCGGGGCGCTCGATAGAATCGCCTTCCCCTTTTTGGAAGCGCCTTCTTGTCCGACCGCCTCTTCGCCCTGCCGCAGTACCTCTTTCCCAAACAGGCGCTGACTTCGTTTGCCGGCTGGGTCGCGGGCAAGGAGCGCGGTGCGGTCACGACCTGGATCATCCGCCGCTTCGTCGCCAAGTACGGCGTCGACATGGGCGAGGCGCTGGACAGCGACATCGCGAGCTACCCGAGCTTCAACGAGTTCTTCACCCGGGCCCTGAAGCCCGGCGCGCGCCCGATCGCGCAAGCCGACCTGGTGTCGCCGGTCGACGGCGCGATCAGCCAGTTCGGCCCCATCGAGGGCGACCAGATCTTCCAGGCCAAGGGCCACAGCTACACCATCACCGCGCTGGTCGGCGGCGATGCGGTGCTGGCGGCGCAGTTCGAGCACGGCAGTTTCGCCACGCTCTATCTGAGCCCGAAGGACTATCACCGCATCCACATGCCCTGCGACGGGCGCCTGCTGCGCATGGTCTATGTGCCGGGCGAGCTGTTCTCGGTCAACCCGGCCACGGCGCGCGGCGTGCCCGGCCTCTTCGCGCGCAACGAGCGCGTGGTGTGCGTCTTCGAGTCGGCGCGCGGCCCCTTCGTGCTGGTGCTGGTCGGCGCCACCATCGTCGGCAGCATGGCGACCGTGTGGCATGGCGTGGTCAACCCGCCGCGCGGCGGCGAGGTGCGCGAATGGGACTACGCCGACCGCCAGATCGTGCTCAAGAAGGGCGAAGAGATGGGCCGCTTCCTGCTCGGATCCACGGTCGTGATGCTGTTCCCGCCGCCGCCGCTCGTCTTCAACCCGGCATGGGCGCCGGCAGGCGCGATCCGGCTCGGCGAATTCATGGCCAACCATTCGACCTCCTGAAGGCGCTGCCGCTGCGACCCGCAGCCGGCTTCATTGCATAGCTATAAAACTTGTAGCAAGCTGCCTTCTGGGATATAGTCGCCGGCCCGATCCGAGTGGTCCAGCACCCAACATAAAAAACGCGCGGCGCCACAGCGCCGTGCAGCAGCCGCCGCCCCGAGGAGATGTTGTTCGATGAGTAGCAAGGAAAACGCGGCCGTCAACCAATTGCTTGCGCTGCTGGAAGCCCGCTATGCACTGCGCGTGCTCTGGGCACTGCGTGACGGCCATGCCCAGACCTTCCGCCTGCTGCAGGACAGCGTCGGCAACATCACGCCCAACACCCTCAACACCCGCATCAAGGAGCTGCGCGAAGCCGGCATCGTGAACCACGGCAGCGAGGGCTACAGCCTCACGTTGAGCGGGCAGGACTTGCTCAAGCGCCTGTCCGACCTCCAGGCCTTTGCCGTGAAGTGGCAGGTGAACCAGGTCAAGAAGGCGGCGCCTGCCGTGCCTGCACCCGCACTCGGGCCGAATCCGGCGCCTCGTTAAACTGCGGGCCTTTTTCCTTCATCCCCCAAAGGAGCATCTCATGCCCATCACTCCCTCCGGCCTGCAGTACGAAGACACCACCGTCGGCGACGGCGCCGAAGCCAAGGCCGGCCAGCACGTGCATGTGCACTACACCGGCTGGCTCTACAACGACGGCGTGCAGGGCGCCAAGTTCGATTCCAGCCGCGACCGCAACGACCCCTTCGCCTTCTCGCTGGGCGCCGGCCAGGTCATCAAGGGCTGGGACGAAGGCGTCGCCGGCATGAAGATCGGCGGCCAGCGCACCCTGATCATCCCGCCCGCCCTCGGCTACGGCGCACGCGGCGCCGGCGGCGTGATTCCCCCGAATGCAACCTTGAAGTTCGACGTCGAGCTGCTCGACGCCCACTGAACGGGCGGCACCGCCGCCCCGAGCGAAATGCGCCTGGATGGGCGCATTTTTTTGCCTTGAAAACCCCGCACCCAGCCCCATCTGGCCCGCTATTGTTTTGTTTTCCGGCGTGGACGCCGGCTTTTTGAGCATGTCAGACCCGCAAAACCCCCAATCGAATCCAGAGAACTTCCTGCAGGGCGAGCCCAGCCCCGAAGAGCTGGAAGCCGCGCAAGCCGCCAACGAGGCCGACGCGCTGGCAGCCGCCACGGCCGAGATCGCCGAGCTTCGGGCCAAGAACGCCGAACTGGCCGACCAGTACCTGCGCGCGCAGGCCGACGTGCAGAACGCGCGCCGCCGCGCCGACGAGGAGGTGAGCAAGGGCCGCAAGTTCGCCATCGAGTCCTTCGCCGAAAGCCTGCTGCCGGTGCTGGACAGCCTCGAAGCCGGCCTGAACCACAAGGACGCCACGCCCGAGCAGGTCCGCGAAGGCGCCGAAGCCACGCTGCGCCAGCTCAAGAGCGCGCTGGAACGCAACAAGGTGATCGAGATCGCGCCGGCCCAGGCCAGCAAGTTCGATCCGCACCAGCATCAGGCGATCTCGGTCGTGCCGGTCGAGGGGCAGGAGCCCAACACCATCGTGGGCGTTCTGCAGAAGGGCTACACCATCGCCGACCGCGTGCTGCGACCTGCGCTGGTGACCGTCAGCGCCCCTAACTGAATCACACGAAACCCACAGGAAATCCCCGCTCCGTCCCTTGAATCGAGCCGGGTTATCCACAAGTTCACAACAACATATTTTTCGCATTCAGGAGTAACAACATCATGGCCAAAATCATCGGCATCGACCTCGGCACCACCAACTCGTGCGTGTCGATCATGGAAGGCAACACGACCCGCGTGATCGAGAACTCGGAAGGCGCGCGCACCACGCCGTCGATCGTTGCGTACCAGGAAGACGGCGAAGTGCTGGTCGGCGCCTCGGCCAAGCGCCAGGCCGTCACCAACCCCAAGAACACGATCTACGCCGTCAAGCGCCTGATCGGCCGCAAGTTCGAGGAAAAGGAAGTGCAGAAGGACATCGACCTGATGCCCTACACGATCACCAAGGCCGACAACGGCGATGCCTGGGTCGAAGTGCGCGGCAAGAAGCTCGCTCCCCAGCAGATCAGCGCGGAAATCCTGCGCAAGATGAAGAAGACCGCCGAAGACTACCTCGGCGAGCCCGTCACCGAGGCCGTGATCACCGTCCCCGCCTACTTCAACGACAGCCAGCGCCAGGCCACCAAGGATGCCGGCCGCATCGCCGGGCTGGACGTGAAGCGCATCATCAACGAGCCGACCGCGGCGGCCCTCGCCTTCGGCCTCGACAAGCAGGACAAGGCCGACCGCAAGATCGCCGTGTACGACCTGGGCGGCGGCACCTTCGACATCTCGATCATCGAGATCGCCGATGTCGACGGCGAGAAGCAGTTCGAAGTGCTGTCGACCAACGGCGACACCTTCCTCGGCGGCGAGGACTTCGACCAGCGCGTGATCGACTACATCATCGGCGAGTTCAAGAAGGACCAGGGCGTCGACCTCAGCAAGGACGTGCTCGCGCTGCAGCGCCTGAAGGAAGCGGCCGAGAAGGCCAAGATCGAACTCTCGAACAGCGCGCAGACTGACATCAACCTGCCCTACATCACGGCCGATGCCTCGGGCCCGAAGCATCTGAACATCAAGCTCACGCGCGCCAAGTTCGAATCGCTGGTCGAAGAGCTGATCGAGCGCACCATCGCGCCCTGCCGCACCGCCATCAAGGATGCCGGCGTCAGCGTGAACGACATCAGCGACGTGATCCTGGTCGGCGGCATGACCCGCATGCCCAAGGTGCAGGAGAAGGTGAAGGAATTCTTCGGCAAGGAGCCGCGCAAGGACGTGAACCCCGACGAGGCCGTGGCCGTCGGCGCCGCGATCCAGGGCCAGGTGCTCTCGGGCGACCGCAAGGACGTGCTCTTGCTCGACGTGACCCCGCTGTCGCTCGGCATCGAGACCATGGGCGGCGTGATGACCAAGATGATCACGAAGAACACCACGATCCCGACCAAGTTCGCGCAGACCTTCTCGACCGCGGAAGACAACCAGCCGGCCGTGACGATCAAGGTGTTCCAGGGCGAACGCGAGATCGCCTCGGGCAACAAGCTGCTCGGCGAATTCAACCTCGAAGGCATTCCGCCGGCCGCGCGCGGCACGCCGCAGATCGAGGTGAGCTTCGACATCGATGCCAACGGCATCCTGCACGTCGGCGCCAAGGACAAGGGCACCGGCAAGGAAAACAAGATCACCATCAAGGCGAACTCGGGCCTCTCCGAGGACGAGATCCAGAAGATGGTGAAGGACGCCGAGCTCAACGCCGCCGAGGACAAGAAGAAGGTCGAGCTCGCCCAGGCCCGCAACCAGGGCGAAGCGATGGCGCACAGCGTGAAGAAGTCGCTCGGCGAACACGGCGCGAGCCTGGATGCCGGCGAGAAGGAAAAGATCGAGACCGCCATCAAGGAGTTGGAAGAAGTCCTGAAGGGCGACGACAAGGCAGCGATCGAGGAAAAGACCAACACGCTGATGACGGCCAGCCAGAAGCTCGGCGAGAAAATGTACGCCGACGCCCAGGCGGCCGCCGGGGCCGCGGGCGGCGCGGCGGGCGCTGGCCCGGAAGCTGCAAGCGCTCCAGCCGACGACAACGTGGTCGACGCCGAGGTCAAGGAAGTCAAGAAGGGTTGATTTTTCGACCCTGATGCAAGGCTGGATCTCCTGACAAGGCGGTCCGGCCTTTTTCCGTTTTCGCCCCCAAGCCCACCGACCATGGCCACCAAACGCGACTACTACGAAACCCTCGGCGTCCCGAAGAACGCCAGCGAGGAAGAAATCAAGAAGGCTTATCGCAAGCTCGCGATGAAGCACCATCCCGACCGCAACCATGGCGACACCGGCAAGGAAGCCGAGGCCAAGTTCAAGGAGGTCAAGGAAGCCTACGAGATGCTGTCGGACGCGCAGAAGCGCGCCGCCTACGACCAGTACGGCCATGCGGGCGTCGACCCCAACATGCGCGGCGGGCCGGGCGCGGAAGGCTTCGGCGGCTTCGCGGAAGCCTTCGGCGACATCTTCGGCGACGTGTTCGGCGGCCGCGGCGGCCGCCAGGGCGGGCGCCAGGTGTTCCGCGGCAGCGACCTGAGCTACGCGATGGAAGTCACGCTCGAGGAAGCGGCCGAAGGCAAGGAAGCGCAGATCCGCATCCCGAGCTGGGACGACTGCGGCACCTGCAAGGGCACGGGCGCCAAGCCCGGCACCAAGCCCATCACCTGCACCACCTGCCACGGCCAGGGCGCGGTGCAGATGCGCCAGGGTTTCTTCAGCGTGCAGCAGACCTGCCCGACCTGCCACGGCACCGGCAAGATCATTCCCGAGCCCTGCACCACCTGCCACGGCCAGGGAAAGATCAAGAACAACAAGACGCTCGAGGTCAAGATCCCGGCCGGCATCGACGACGGCATGCGCATCCGCAGCACCGGCAACGGCGAGCCCGGCACCAACGGCGGGCCGCCCGGCGACCTCTATATTGAGATCCGGCTCAAGAAGCACGAACTGTTCGAGCGCGACGGCGACGACCTGCACTGCGTCGTGCCGGTCAGCATCACCACCGCCGCGCTCGGCGGCGAGATCAACGTGCCCACGCTCAAGGGCGCGGCCGCCATCGACATCCCCGACGGCACGCAGAGCGGCAAGCAGTTCCGCCTGCGCGGCAAGGGTGTCAAGGGCGTGCGCTCCAGCTACCCGGGCGACCTCTACTGCCACATCCGCGTGGAGACGCCGGTCAAGCTCACCGAGCACCAGCGCAAGTTGCTGAAAGAACTCGACGAATCGCTCAAGAAGGGCGGCGACAAGCACAGCCCAACCGACAAGGGCTGGTTCGACAAGGCCAAGGAGTTCTTCAGCTGACGGCTCGAGCCTAAGGTTCGAAGCCGCCCTGCTCCCGCAGCGCGCGCGAGCGGGGCCCCGCGATCCATTCGATGAAGCGCCGGGCCGACTCGGGCTCAACGGCGTTGACGCTCGCCGCCGCGGTGTAGACGGTCGCGAGTTCGAAGGCTTCGGGCAAGGCGCCCACCAGCGCGATCCCGGGCGTGTAGTTGATCTCCGTGATCTGCGTGCAGCCGATGGCGCCCGGCTCCGGCGCCGCAGCCAGTGCGCGCATCGCCGTCGCGCCGTTCGGGAAGGTGCGAAGGCGCGGTGACACGATGTCCGCGATCCCCAGCCTGGCCAGCACCGAGGCGAAATGGATGCCCGCGGTCGAGCGCTCGGCGTCGGGGAAATAGATGGCGGTGGCCGCGAGCAGGCTGGCCTTCAGCGCCTCGGGCGTCGCGATGGCGGGCAGCGGCTCGCCGCTTCGCGCGGCGACGCCGGTGCGCACGCGCCCCAGCGCCGCTTCGCTGCCCGGCACCAGCCGGCCGTCGGCCTGCAGTGCCACGACCATCGACGCGGTGACGATCATCACGTCGCAGGGCTCGCCCGCCAGCAGCGCCTCCTTCATCGCACCGACGGCGCCGAAACGGCCTTCCACCTTTTCGCCCGTGGCCTCGAAAAACGCATCCTGCAAGGCCTTGACCAGGCCCTGCGCGGCGCCCGCGCAAAGAAGGTTCATTGGTCGGCCTTGGCGCCGGAGATCTTCACGATGTGGGCCCATTTCTCGATGTCTTCGTTCATGTAGCGGGTGAACTCCACCGGGTTCATGGCCATCGGCGTCGCACCCTGCGCCTTCCACGCGCGCACGACCTCGGGGTTGGACACGATCTTCACGACCTCGGCATTCAGCCGATCGACGACGGCTGCAGGCGTGCCCCGGGGTGCCATCAGGCCGAGCCAGATGGTCGCCTCGTACCGCGGAACGCCGGCCTCGGCGACGGTCGGTACTTCGGGCGTCACGGCGGAGCGCGTCAACCCCGTGGTGGCGATCGCCTTCACCTTGCCGGCGCGCGCATGCTCCACCATCGTCGGCACGGCGTCGAACATCATGTCGACCTGGCCGCCCAGCACATCGGTGCGCGCGCCGGCGCTACCGCGGTAGGGAATGTGCAGGATCGACACACCGGCCATCGCCTTGAAGAGTTCGCCGGCCATGTGATACGGCGTCCCGGGCCCCGACGACGCATAGGACAAGGCACCGGGCTTCGACTTCGCCAGCGCGATCAGCTGGGCCAGATCGTTCACCGGCAAGCCGCTGCGGGTGACGAGCACGAGGTCGGAATAGTTGAGCGCCGCAACCGGCAGGAAGTCGCGCATCAGCTGAAAGGGCTTGTTCGGGATCAGCGACTCGTTGACCGTGTGCGCGTTGGACATCAACAGCAGCGTGTAGCCGTCCGCCGGGCTCTTGGCCACGGCATCGGTGCCGATCACCGAGCCCGCACCGGGCCGGTTGTCCACCACGAAACCCTGGCCGAGCGCTTCCTGGAGCCGCGTGGCGATGAAGCGCGCGTAAACGTCGGCGGGCCCGCCGGCAGCGAAGGGAACGACGATGCGCACGGGGCGCGAGGGGTAATCCTGGGCCGCTGTCCACGGCGCGATCACGAGGAGCAGTGCCGCGGCGACGTACCTCCAGACCGTCTTCTTGAACAGCCAGCCTGCGGCAAGTCTTTTCACGGCCTTCTCCAAGGATTGGTAAGAATTGGTACCAAACAGTGCCAATTGAAAACCAGAATAGCGGCCGCCGGCGAGCGGGTCAATGCGAGGCCGGGTTTGTCCGGGCCCTCAGTACCCCAGCAGGTTGCGACGCACGTGCGTCAGGTGCTCCAGGCAGAGCTGCACGGCGCGCGCGCCGTCGCGGTCCTTGAGCGCGGCGACCAGCTCGCGATGCTCGCGCTGGTAGTCGAGCCGACGCTCCGGCGTCGCGCTGCGGCGCTTGAGCATCCCCCACTCGCTTTGCGCGCGCACCTCGTTCATGCGCTGGAACACGGCCGAGATGAAGGCGTTGTGGGCGGCGCCGGCGATGGCCTCGTGCAGCCTGCCGTCCCATAGCTCGAATTCCTCGAGGCTCGCGGCCGCCTCGCCCCTGTCGCAGCACTCTTCCATCCGGGCGAAATCGGCGGCCGTGGCATTGCCGACCACCATCGCGATGATCGCGGGCTCGAGCACCAGGCGCGCGCTCATCAGTTCGGCAGGACTGGTCGCGAGCGGCGACTCGCCATGGCTGAGCTCCGCGAGCGCCTGCGCAACCGCTTCGCTGACATAGGTCCCGCTGCCCACCGTCTGGGTGATCAAGCCCCGCCCCTTCAGGTCCGCCAGCACGCGGCGCACCGCCCCGCGGCTGAGCCCGAACTGCCCGCACAGTTCGCGCTCGGTCGGCAGGCGATGGCCGGCTCGCCAGGTGCGCGATTTCAGGTTTTCGAGAATGGCTTCCCGCAGGGTCAGGGCGCTGTACACGGTCGCGAAGCTGGGTGGATGAAATGGAGGAGTGCGCCGATCGTATCAACCGCGGCGCGCGCGACGCTATTGTGCACTTGGTACTCGATTGGTAGCATTTGGTCTCCATAAGGAGATCATTTTGCGCATTGCCACCTATCAATATCAAGGCCGGCGCCAGGTCGGCCTGGTCTCGGAAGACGGAGCGACTGTCAGTCCGCTCGAACTCAGCGACGCCCAAGTGCAACGCGGCGCACTGTCCCTGATCGAAGACCGAGCCTCCGGCGCGGCCTTGCCTCCTGCGGGTGCGCCGCTTGCCCTGAGCAAAGTAAGGCTCCAAGCCCCCCTGCCTCTGCCGCGCCGCAACATCTTCTGCGTGGGACGCAACTACCACGCGCACGCCCAGGAGCTGTCGGGCTCGGTCTTCAGGAACAACACGGCCAAAGCCGATGCCTGGCCGATCGTGTTCACCAAGGTGCCGGAATGCGTGATCGGGCCAGAGGACGAGGTCCGGCTGCCGGGCGAGTCGGTGTCGGCGCAGATCGATTACGAAGCCGAGCTGGCCGTGGTCATCGGCAAGGGCGGCCGCAACATCGCGCGCGACGAGGCGCTGTCGCACGTGTTCGGTTACACCATCGTCAACGATGTCACCGCGCGCGACGTGCAGATGCGCCACCAGCAATGGGACCTGGGCAAGTCTTTCGACACCTTCTGCCCCATGGGGCCCTGGATCGTGAGCGCCGACACGCTGGACGGCACGCGCACCCGCGTGCGCTGCTGGGTCAACGGCGAGCTCCGCCAGGATGCGCGGACCACCGACTTCATCTTCGACATTCCGTCGCTGATCGAGACTTGTTCGCGCGGCATCTCCCTGTATCCCGGCGACGTGATCGCCACCGGCACGCCGGCCGGCGTCGGCATGGGACTGTCGCCGCCGCAGTACCTGAAGGCAGGCGACACGGTACGCATCGAGATCGACGGGCTCGGCACGCTGGAAAACCGCTTCGCCTGAAAGCGGACGTACCCATTACAACAAATGGAGACAAGCTCATGCATGCATACCCACACGCGCTGCTGCGCGCCGCGTTCCTCGCGGCCGCCTGCTGCGCCACGGCCATGGCGGCGATCGCGCAGCCAGGCTGGCCCGACAAGCCGATCACGATGGTCGTGCCTTTTCCGCCGGGCGGCGTTGCGGACACGGTGGCACGGCCCGTGGCCGAGGCCTTGTCGCGCGAACTGAAACAATCCGTGATCGTCGAGAACAAGGCCGGCGCAGGCGGCGCGGTAGGGATCGGCTTCGCGGCCCGCGCACCAGCCGACGGCTACACCGTGCTGCTGAGCCTGTCCTCGATCTCCATCCTGCCGGAGGCCGACGCCATCCTCGAGCGCAAGCCTGCCTACCAGACGAGCCAGTTCAAGCCGATCGCGCGCTTCACCGCCGATCCGACGGTCCTGGTCGTGCGCGCGGACGCGCCGTGGAAGACGCTGGCGGAGTTCATCGCCGACGCGCGCGCCAAGCCCGGCGCTTACAACTACGGCAGCTCGGGCAACTACGGCACGATGCACGTGCCGATGGAGATGCTGAAGAATGCGGCCGGCTTCCGCATGACCCACATCCCCTACACCGGCGCGGGGCCCGCCGTGGTCGCGCTGCTCGCGGGGCAGGTCGATGCGGTCGCGAGCGGACCGTCGACCGTGGTCCAGCAGATCAAGGCCGGCAAGCTGCGCGCACTCGCGCACTGGGGCGAGCGCCCGTTGGCTGCGCTGCCCGAGATACCGAGCTTCGAGCAGTCGGGGTTCAGGGTGAAGTTCGCGCAGTGGTCGGGACTTTTCGTTCCCGCCGCCACGCCGGACGACATCGTGCGGCGGCTGCGCGCGGCCTCGGCCAAGGCCGCCGCGGACCCGGCGGTGGCGCAGGTCATCGAGAAGGCGGGCAGTCCCATCGCCTACCTCGACGCTCCGGAGTTCCAGTCGTACTGGAACGCCGATGCCGCCATGATGACCGAGGCCGTCCGGAAGATCGGCAAGGTCGAGTAGCGGCAGGCTGTTTTCCTCGCGGCCGTTCGAGCAACCGGCCTACTACTGATGCTTTCACGTCGCGCGTAGCCTATAACCAAGGGCGGGGCGTTGTATCCCGACTGCTGTTTCAAGGCATATGAAAAGAACCTGCGTGCACGATCGACGAAGAGCCTGCCCCGGGCCGACTTCGCGCGTCACACATTTTTCGGTCGATCTGACTAATGCTTCCGGTTTCTCGTTGGAACTTTTAAACAACGCGCCAATTCTTATTTGAAAAGCAATTTGCTGGACGCGCTCTTTGTTCTATGCTTTGACCAAGTTCCTGCTTGAGGAGTGAATCCGAAGCGTGCACACCATACCTGGCACCATTCCTGCGAACGATGCAACGTGTGCAGCACGGAAACTCCGGGCAGCGCCCCGCTGACTCGATGGAGGTGTCTATGGATGTCGTCAGTAACTTCGCCGCCCGCTACGAGCGGACCCGCGAAGAGGTCCTGTCCCTGCAGGAATATCTTGAGATCTGCAAGCGCGAGCCCGGGGCTTACGCGACGGCCGCCGAGCGCATGCTCCAGGCGATCGGGGAACCCGAGTTGGTCGACACGCGCAACGACCCGCGCCTGTCGCGCATCTTCGCCAACAAGGTCATCAAGATCTACCCTGCGTTCAGGGAGTTCTATGGCATGGAAGATGCAATCGAGCAGGTGGTCTCGTACTTCCGGCACGCCGCACAGGGCCTGGAAGAGAAGAAACAGATCCTCTACCTGCTCGGTCCCGTCGGCGGGGGCAAGAGCTCGATCGCGGAGCGCCTGAAGCAGCTGATGGAGCAGGTGCCCTTCTATTCGATCAAGGGATCGCCGGTCAACGAGTCGCCGCTCGGTCTCTTCGACGCCGCGGAAGACGGGGAGATCCTCGAGAAGGAATACGGCATCCCGCGCCGCTACCTGCAGCGCATCCTGTCGCCCTGGGCCGTGAAGCGGCTCGAGGAGTACGGCGGCGACATCCGGCAGTTCCAGATCGTCAAGCGCTATCCCTCGGTGCTGCGGCAGATCGCCGTGGCCAAGACCGAGCCGGGCGACGAGAACAACCAGGACATCTCCTCGCTGGTCGGCAAGATCGACATCCGCAAGCTCGAGACCTTCGCGCAGGACGACCCCGACGCCTACGCCTACTCCGGCGGCCTGTGCCTGGCCAACCAGGGCCTGCTGGAATTCGTCGAGATGTTCAAGGCGCCCATCAAGGTGCTGCATCCGCTCCTGACCGCCACGCAGGAAGGCAACTTCAAGGGCACCGAAGGCTTCGGCGCCATTCCCTTCGACGGCATCGTGCTGGCCCACAGCAACGAAAGCGAATGGAAGGCCTTCCGCAACAACAAGAACAACGAGGCTTTCCTCGACCGAATCTACATCGTCAAGGTGCCGTACTGCCTGCGCGTCTCCGAAGAGATCAAGATCTACGAGAAGCTGGTGCGCAACTCCTCGCTCTCGCTGGCGCCCTGCGCGCCCGGAACGATGCGCATGATGGCCCAGTTCTCGGTGCTGACGCGGCTCAAGGAGCCGGAGAACTCCAGCATCTTCAGCAAGATGCAGGTCTACGACGGCGACAACCTCAAGGACACCGATCCCAAGGCCAAGTCGATCCAGGAGTACCGCGACTACGCCGGCGTCGACGAGGGCATGAGCGGCGTATCGACCCGCTTCGCGTTCAAGATCATCTCCAAGGTCTTCAACTTCGACAGCAGCGAGGTTGCCGCCAATCCGGTGCACCTCATGTATGTGCTCGAACAGCAGATCGAGCGCGAGCAGTTCGCGCCCGAGACCGAGCAGAAGTACCTCTCCTACATCAAGGAGCTGATGGCGCCGCGCTATGCGGAGTTCATCGGCAAGGAGATCCAGACCGCCTACCTGGAAAGCTACTCCGAGTACGGCCAGAACATCTTCGATCGCTACGTGACCTACGCCGACTACTGGATCCAGGACCAGGAGTACCGCGACCAGGACACCGGCGAAGTCTTCGACCGCGGCTCGCTCAACGCCGAGCTCGAGAAGATCGAAAAGCCCGCGGGCATCAGCAATCCCAAGGACTTCCGCAACGAGATCGTCAACTTCGTGCTGCGCGCGCGCGCCGGCAACGCGGGCAAAAACCCGCTATGGACCAGCTACGAGAAGCTGCGCACGGTGATCGAGAAGAAGATGTTCTCCAACACCGAAGAGCTCCTGCCCGTCATCAGCTTCAATGCCAAGAGCAGTGCCGACGAGCTGAAGAAGCACGAGGATTTCGTCAACCGCATGGTGCAGAAGGGTTACACCGCCAAGCAGGTCCGCCTGTTGTGTGAGTGGTATCTGCGCGTTCGCAAGAGCTCATGATGAGCTGAAAGGAGTTCCTGCCGTGGCCATGCTGCAGCAGATCATCGACCGCCGTCTGTCGGGGAAGAACAAGTCCATCGGCAACCGCGAGCGTTTCCTGCGGCGTTATCGCGAGCAGATCGGCGAAGCCGTGCGGCGCGCCGTCAGCGGCCGCAGCATTCGCGATCTCGAGCAGGGCGAGGACATCACCTTGCCCAAGCGCGATGTCTCCGAGCCAGTGTTCGGCCATGGCCAGGGCGGCGACCGCGAGTACGTGCATCCCGGCAATCGCGAGTACGTCAAGGGCGACCGCATCGAGCGGCCGCAGCAGGGCGGCGGCGGCGCGGGCAGCGGCTCGCAGGCCGGCGATGGCGAAGGCGGCGAAGACGACTTCGTCTTCCGCCTCACCAAGGAAGAGTTCATGCGGGTCTTCTTCGAGGACCTCGCCCTGCCCCACCTGATCCGCACCCAGCTGGCCGAGGTGCCGGAATGGAAGACCCACCGCGCCGGCTTCACCAGCGACGGCATGCCCACCAACCTGCACGTCGTGCGCTCCATGCGCGGCGCGCTGGCGCGGCGCATCGCGCTCGGCGGCGCCCCGCGGCGCGAGATCCGCGAACTCGAGGCGCACCTGCTGCACCTCAAGCGCAGCCCGCGCGCGGCGGATGCGCTGGTGCAGCGCGAGATCCGCGAAACCGAAGCCCTGCTCGAGGAGCTTCGCGCCAAGGCCAAGCACGTGCCCTACCTGGACCCGATCGACCTGCGCTACCGCAACCGCGTCAGGGTGCCGGTGCCCTCGGCCAAGGCGGTGATGTTCTGCCTGATGGACGTGTCGGGCTCGATGGACGAAGCGCGCAAGGACATGTCGAAGCGCTTCTTCATGCTGCTGTACCTGTTCCTGACCCGGCACTACGAGAAGATCGAACTGGTGTTCATCCGCCACCACACCCAGGCCAGCGAGGTGAGCGAAGAGGAGTTCTTCCATGCCACCGAAACCGGCGGCACCGTGGTTTCCAGCGCGCTGACGCTGATGCACGAGATCGTCCGCGCGCGGTTCCCGAGCAACGAATGGAACATCTACGGCGCCCAGGCCAGCGACGGCGACAACTGGCACCAAGACAGCGGCCGCTGCCGCGAGCTGCTGACCGATCATCTGCTGCCGCTGGTGCGCTACTACGCCTACGTGCAGGTCGCCGACGCCGAGCAGAACATGTGGGAGGAATACAGCCAGCTGGTTGAAACCCACAAGAACTTCGCGATGCGCAAGGTGGCCGATGCGCAGGACATCTACCCGGTGTTCCGCGACCTGTTCAAGAAAGAGGGGGTGCCGGCGTGAACGCAAAGAAACGAGAGCCCCTGCCCAGCCCCTCGGACTGGACCTTCGAACTGATCGAGCGCTACCACGGCGAGATCGCCCGCGTGGCGCGCGGTTACAAGCTCGACACCTACGCCAACCAGCTCGAGATCATCACGGCCGAGCAGATGATGGACGCCTACGCCTCGGTGGGCATGCCGGTCATCTACCGCCACTGGTCCTACGGCAAGCAGTTCATCTCGACCGAAAAGAACTACCGTCGCGGCCACATGGGCCTGGCCTATGAAATCGTCATCAACTCCGACCCCTGCATCGCCTACCTGATGGAAGAGAACACCATGGCGATGCAGGCCCTGGTGATCGCCCATGCCGCCTACGGCCACAACAGCTTCTTCAAGGGCAACTACCTCTTCAAGATGTGGACGGACGCCTCGTCCATCATCGACTACCTGGTCTACGCCAGGAACTACATCAGCGAATGCGAGGAGCGCCATGGCGTGGCGGCTGTCGAAGACCTGCTCGACTCCTGCCACGCGCTGATGAACCATGGCGTGGACCGCTATCGCCGCCCGCAGAAACTGTCGCTGAACCAGGAACAGGTGCGCCGCGAGGAACGCGAGCACCATCTCCAGCAGCAGGTCAACGACCTCTGGCGCACCCTGCCCCGGAAAAGCGGGCGCAGCGCCGAGGACGAAGAGGCCGCCAAGCGCTTTCCGTCCGAGCCACAGGAGAACCTGCTCTATTTCATCGAGAAAAATGCACCATTGTTGGACCCCTGGCAACGCGAAGTGGTGCGTATCGTGCGCAAAATCGGGCAGTACTTCTATCCGCAGCGCCAGACGCAGGTCATGAACGAGGGCTGGGCCACCTTCTGGCACTACACCCTGCTCAATACGCTGTACGACGAAGGCCTTTTGGCCGACGGTTTCATGATGGAGTGGCTGCAGTCGCACACCAATGTGGTGTTTCAGCCGCCGGTCGGCCACCGCGCCTACAGCGGCATCAATCCCTATGCGCTGGGTTTTGCGATGTACACCGACTTGCGGCGCATTTGCGAAAACCCGACCGAGGAAGACAAGCGCTGGTTCCCCGACATGGCCGGCTCGCCGTGGCTGACATCGCTGGATTACGCCATGCGCAATTTCAAGGACGAGAGCTTCGTCGGCCAATTCCTTTCGCCCAAATTGATGCGCGACTTCCGCTTTTTCGCGATCCGCGACAAGGAGGGCGAGCCCGAGCTCGAGGTGTCGGCCATCCACGACGACAGCGGCTACCGCCAGCTGCGCGAATCGCTGTCGCGCCAGTACGACCTCAACCACCGCGAGCCCAACATCCAGGTCTGGAGCGTCAACCTGCGCGGCGACCGCGCGCTCACGCTGCGCCACACGCAGCACAACGACCGCCCGCTGCACGACGATGCGCAGGAGGTGCTCAAGCATGTCGCCCGCCTCTGGGGCTTCGACGTGCATCTCGAGAGCGTCGACAGCCAGGGCCGGGTGAACCACCGGAAAGTGGCCGGCCCGCAAGCTACCTAGGGCGCGGCATCCGAAGCTTCGCGCGCGCCGCCAGCGCCAGTTCGCGCGCGTGGCAATCCTCGACGTGGTCGTTGACCAGCCCCATGGCCTGCATGAAGGCGTAGACCGTCGTCGGGCCGACGAAGCTCCAGCCCCTCTTCTTCAGGTCCTTCGACATCGCCACCGATTCGGGCGACGTGCTCATGGCCTGCAAGGCTTTCTGCGTGATGCGGCGCGGCCGCGATGCCGGGTCGGGCTCGAAGCCCCATGCGTAGGCCGCCAGCGAACCGAATTCCTCGCGCAGCTCCAGCACGCGTTGCGCGTTGTTGATGGCCGACTCGATCTTGCCGCGGTGCCGCACAATGCCTGCATCGCCGAGCAGCCGTTCCACATCCTTGGGGCCGAAGCGCGCGACGCGCTCGGCATCGAACTCGGCGAAGCCGCGCCGGAAGGCTTCGCGCTTGTTGAGGATGGTGAGCCAGCTCAGCCCGGCCTGGAAACCCTCGAGGCACAGCTTCTCGAACAACCGCCGGTCGTCCGTGACCGGGAAGCCCCATTCCTTGTCGTGGTAGTGCTGGTAGGCCGGCGTGGATTCGCACCAGCGGCAGCGCAGCGTGCCGTCGGCGCCGGCGAAAAGCCCCGGAGACACTGGCATCGGCGACTACGCCGCTTCGCTCACGCGCACCAGCGCTTCGATCGCGAGCGGATAGCCCTTGACGCCGAAGCCGACGATGATGCCGCGCGCCGCCGGCGAGATGTAGGAATGGTGGCGAAATTCCTCGCGCGCATGCACGTTCGAGATGTGCAGCTCGACCAGCGGCACGCTCGCGCCCTTGATCGCATCGTGCAGCGCGATCGAGGTGTGGGTGTAGGCGCCGGGATTCATCACCACGCCGAACATGCGGCCGGCGGCAACCTCTCGGCCGGCCTCGTGGATCCAGTCGATCAGCTGGCCTTCGTGGTTCGATTGGCGGCACTCGATCTCGACGCCGAGCTTCGCGCCCGCCTCCTGGCACATGCGCTCGACGTCGGCCAGGGTTTCGTAGCCGTACTGCGCGGGCTCGCGCGTTCCGAGCAGGTTGAGATTGGGACCGTTGAGGACGAGGATCTTTTTCATGGCCCGTTTGTAGCAGGTGTTCGCCAGGGCAGCTACCGCCGAGAATGCAGGCGTGAACGACACCCTTTTCGAACGACTCGCCGGCCCGCTGCGCCTGGGTCTGGGCGGCGCGCCGCTGGGCAATCTCTTTGCGCCGCTCGACGACGAAAGCGCCGAGCGCACCATCGAGGAAGCCTGGCGACAGGGCCTGCGCTACTTCGACACCGCCCCGCTCTACGGCCACGGCCTCAGCGAACAGCGCCTGGGCCGCGTGCTCGGGAAGCAGCCGCGCGACAGCTTCGCACTGTCGACCAAGGTCGGCCGCCTGCTGCGTCCCGACCCGGCCGCGCCCGAGGAGCGCGACGGCTATGTGCAAGGCCTCCCGTTCGCGCCGCACTTCGACTACGGCTTCGACGGCGCGATGCGATCGATCGAAGAGAGCCTGGAGCGCCTGGGCCTGGCGCGCATCGACATCGCCTTCATCCACGACATCGACCGCCACACCCATGGCGAGCAGCAGCCCGAGCGCTTTCGCGAAGCGATGACAGGCGCCTACCGCGCGCTCGACCGCCTGCGCGCCGAAGGCGTGCTCGGCGCGATCGGCATCGGCGTCAACGAGTGGGAGGTGTGCCGCGATGCGATGGCCGCGGGCGACTTCGATTGCATGATGCTGGCCGGCCGCTACACCCTGCTCGATGCTTCGGCCGCGCGCGAATTGGTTCCGCTGTGCGTCGCGCGCAAGGTCCGCCTGATCCTGGCTGGTGTCTTCAACTCCGGCATCCTCGCGAGCGGCAGCACGTCCAATGCGCACTTCGACTACCGGCCTGCGCCACCCGCCGTGCGCGAGCACGTCGAGCGCCTCGCCGGCATCTGCGCAGGCTTCGGCGTTGCGCTGCCGGCCGCGGCGCTGCAGTTCGCGCTGGCCTGCCCTTGCGCGGCCGCCGTGGTGGTCGGTGCGCGCAGCCCCGCGGAGATCACGCAGAGCGTGGCGCACAGCCAGGTGCCCATTCCCGCGGCACTGTGGGACGCGCTGGCCAGGGAACACTGAGCCATGGCGGCGATCCGCATCGACGCCCACCAGCATTACTGGTCGCTCGCGCATCGTGACTACGGCTGGCTGCAGGACACGCCGGCGCTGCACGCGCTCTATCGCGACTTCTCGCCCGAAGACCTCGCACCGCTCCTGGACCGCGCGGGCATCGACGGCACGGTGCTGATCCAGGCCGCGCCGAGCGAGGCAGAAACTTGGCGGCTGCTGGCTCTGGCCGCACAACCCGCCAGCCGGGTGCGCGCGGTCGTCGGCTGGACCGATCTGGACGCGGCCGACGCGCCGCAGCGCATCCGCCGCCTCGCGCAGGAGCCGCTCTTCAAGGGATTGCGCCCCATGCTGCAGGACATCGCCGATCCGAACTGGATCCTCGGCGCGCAGTTGCAGCCTGCCATCGAGACCATGACCGAGCTGGATCTCAGCCTGGACTTCCTGATCAAGCCGCAGCAGCTCGACGCCGCACTGGCTTTCGCGCTGCAGCACCCGAATTTGCGCATGGTCATCGACCACGCCGCCAAGCCCGACATCGCTGGTGGAGCCTTCGCGCCCTGGGCCACGCAGATCGCGCGTTTCGGCAAGCAGACGCAGGCGTGCTGCAAGCTCTCGGGCCTCGCCACGGAGGCGGGGCCGGGCTGGGACGCAGACGCGTTGCGTCCCTATGTCGATCACCTGCTGGCCTGCTTCGGTCCCTCGCGCCTGATGTGGGGAAGCGACTGGCCCGTGCTCGAGCTGGCAGGCGACTACCTGCAATGGGAGGCCGTGTCCAGGGAATTGCTCAAAGCCCTCCCGCCATCCGAACAAGAGCAGGTATGGGGCACGAACGCGGCGGGCTTCTATGGCATAAAGTGACGCGCGGGGACCGTCCTCCGCGCCTCTCCACTTCCTGCTCTCCCCATGAAAACCAAAGCCGCCGTCGCCTGGAAATCCGCCGCTCCTCTGTCCATCGAAACCGTCGACCTCGAAGGTCCGAAGTTCGGCGAGGTGCTGGTCGAGATCAAGGCCACCGGCATCTGCCACACCGACTACTACACGCTCTCGGGCGCCGATCCCGAAGGCATCTTCCCGGCCATCCTCGGCCACGAAGGCGCGGGCATCGTGGTCGACGTCGGCCCCGGCGTCACGACGCTCAAGAAAGGCGATCACGTCATTCCGCTCTACACGCCCGAATGCCGCCAGTGCAAGTTCTGCCTCTCGCGCAAGACCAACCTGTGCCAGCTGATCCGCGGCACCCAGGGCAAGGGCCTGATGCCCGACGCCACCAGCCGCTTCAGCCTGGACGGCAAGCCCATCTTCCACTACATGGGCACCAGCACCTTCAGCAACTACACGGTCGCGCCCGAGATCTCGCTGGCCAAGATCCGTGAGGATGCGCCCTTCGACAAGGTCTGCTACATCGGCTGCGGCGTCACCACCGGCATCGGCGCCGTGATCTTCACCGCCAAGGTGGAAGCCGGCGCCAACGTGGTGGTGTTCGGCCTCGGCGGCATCGGGCTCAACGTGATCCAGGGCGCGAAGATGGTGGGCGCCGACAAGATCATCGGCGTCGACCTGAACCCTGCCCGCGAGGCGATGGCGCGCAAGTTCGGCATGACGCACTTCATCAACCCCAAGGACACCGAGAACGTGGTCGATGCTGTTCAGCAGCTCACCGACGGCGGCGCCGACTACAGCTTCGAGTGCATCGGCAACACGAAGGTGATGCGCCAGGCGCTCGAATGCACGCACAAGGGCTGGGGCCGCAGCATCATCATCGGCGTGGCCGAGGCCGGCGCCGAGATCAGCACGCGACCCTTCCAGCTGGTCACCGGCCGCAAGTGGGAAGGCTCGGCCTTCGGCGGCGCGCGCGGGCGCACCGACGTGCCGAAGATCGTCGACTGGTACATGGAGAACAAGATCAACATCGACGACCTGATCACCCACACCATGCCGCTGGAGGACATCAACAAGGGCTTCGACCTGATGAAGCGCGGCGAGTCGATCCGGGGCGTGGTGCTCTATGAATGAAAACGCTCTGGGCAGCCTGCGCCGCGTGCAGGCCGGCGTGCTCAAGGTCGCCTTCCACGAAAGCGGTCCGGCCGATGGCCCGCCGGTGCTGCTGCTGCACGGCTTTCCCTACGACGTGCAGTCCTACGTCGAGGTGGCGCCGCAGCTCGCGGCCGAGGGCTGCCGCGTCGTCGTGCCCTACCTGCGCGGCTTCGGCCCGACCCAGTTCGCCGACGCGGGCACGCCGCGATCGGGCGAGCAGGCCGCGATCGGCGCCGACGTGCGGGACCTGCTCGATGCGCTGGCCATCCCGCGCGCGGTGCTCGCGGGCTACGACTGGGGCGGAACCGCGGCCTGCGTGGCCGCGGCGCTGTGGCCCGAGCGCTGCACGGGCCTGATCTCGGTCAACAGCTACAAGATCCAGAACATCGCGGCGGCGCGGCAGCCCATCTCGCCGGAAAACGAGGCGCGGTACTGGTACCAGTATTACTTCCACGCCGAGCGCGGCCGCGCCGGCCTGGCGCAGAACCGGCGCGCGCTGTGCAAGCTGCTGTGGCGCATGTGGTCGCCGATCTGGCAGTTCGACGACGCGACCTACGAGCGCAGCGCGGCGGCCTTCGACAACCCCGATTTCGTCGACATCGTGATCCACTCCTACTGCCACCGCCATGGCCTGGCGGCCGGCGACCCGGCGTACGCGGCCCTGGAGGCCCGCCTCGCAGAGCAGCCGGACATCAGCGTGCCGAGCATCACCTTCGACGGCACCGACGACGGCGTGATGCCGGTCAGCGGCACGGCCGACCACGGCCACCATTTCATCGGCCGGCACGAGCACCGCGTCGTGCAGGGCGCCGGCCACAACCTGCCGCAGGAAAAACCGCAGGCCTTCGTCGATGCCGTGCGCGATCTCGTGCATGGCAACATCGGCCGATGACCGACAGCCTGAAGACCCTCTCCGAACACCGCTGCTTCGGCGGCATGCAAAGCTTTCACGAGCACGCCTCGCGCGAAATCGGGCTGCCGATGCGCTTCTCGGTGTTCCTGCCTCCGCAAGCGGAACAGGGCCCGGTGCCGGCCCTGATGTACCTCGCGGGCCTGACCTGCAACGAGGAGACCTTCATGGTCAAGGCCGGCGCGCAGCGCATGGCCGCCGAGCTGGGCCTGGCGTTGATCGCGCCCGACACCAGCCCGCGCGGCGCCGCCGTCGAGAGCCTGCCCGGCGCGAGTGCGAGCTGGGACTTCGGCATCGGCGCCGGCTTCTACCTCGACGCCACCGAGGCGCCATGGGCGCAGCACTGGCGCATGGAAAGCTACCTGGTCCATGAACTGCTGCCGCTGATCGCGCAAGCCCTGCCGATCGACGGGCAGCGCATCGGCCTCTTCGGCCACTCGATGGGCGGCCATGGCGCGTTCACCCTGGCGCTGCGGCATCCGGGTCGCTTCAAGTCGCTCTCGGCCCTTGCGCCGATCTGCGCGCCGACGCAGTGCCCGTGGGGCGAGAAGGCTTTCGGCGGCTACCTCGGCGCCGAGCGCAGCGCCTGGCTCGCCCACGATGCCTGCGCGCTGATGCAGTCGCAGACCGCACCGCCCTACCCGGCCGGCATCCTGGTCGACCAGGGCCTGGCCGACAAATTCCTGGCAGAACAGCTGCATCCGCACCTGTTCGAGGCCGCCTGTCGCGCAGCGGGCCAGCCGCTCCAACTGCGCCGACACGCCGGCTACGACCATGGCTACTACTTCATCCAGAGCTTCATGGCGGACCACCTGCGCCACCATGCCGGGGCATTGACTTGAGCGAGTTCGTCCGGAGTCTGCACGAGGTCTTCGAGCGCTTCGGCCGCATCGAAGCCAGGCGCATGTTCGGCGGCCACGGCATCTACCACGAGGGGCGCATGTTCGCGCTGGTGGCGCGCGACACGCTCTACCTCAAGGCCGACCCGCAAAGCGTCGCGCATTTCGACCGGCTGCGATTGCCGGCTTTCGAATACACGAGGAACGGGAAGACCATGCAGACGTCCTACCGGGAAGCGCCGGCCGAGGTGTTCGACGACCGCGACGAGGCCGCGCTGTGGGCCCGGCGCGCCTGGGAAGCCGCCTTGCGATCCGGCACCGCGCCAAAGAAACGATCGAAAGCACCATGACCGGAATGCCGCCCCCGCTGCCCGAACGCGAGCAGATCGCGCTGCTCGAAGTCTTCGAAGGCCTGGGCCTGCAGCAGATCCACGTGGTCGACACGACGCAAAAGGCCGAACAGGCCGTCGCGGCGCTGCGAGCCAGCGGCGTGGTCGGCTTCGATACCGAATCCAAGCCAACCTTCGCGAAGTTCGAGGTCTCGGGCGGCCCGCACGTGCTGCAGTTCGCGACGCGCGATGCGGCCTGGCTCTTCCAGCTGCACCGCAGCGAGTTCCACGAGGTCCTGGCCGGGCTGCTCGCCTCGACCGAACTGACCAAGGTCGGCTTCGGCCTCTCTTCCGACCTGAGCCTGATCCGGCAGCGCTTCGGCATCGAGCCGCAGGCCGTCTTCGATCTGGACACCGAGTTCCGCCGCCGCGGCTACCGAAAGTCGGTCGGCGTGAAGACGGCCGTGGCGCTGGTGTTCGACCGCCGCTTCGTGAAGTCGCGCAAGGCCACCACCTCGAACTGGGCCCACAAGCAGCTGACCGATGCGCAGCTGCGCTACGCGGCCAACGATGCCTACGCGGCGATCCGCGTTTACGAGGCGCTGGGGCTCACGCCGCCGGCGCGCTGATCCTGCTGCAGCCAGGCCCGGACCTGCTCCACGAGCCGGTCCAGCGGCGCCGACGCATCGACGGCCAGTACCCCCGGCTCCCCGACCGGCGATTCGAGGGTCGCGAACTGATTGGCGACCAGGCTGGCCGGGAACATGTGCTCCGCCGCGCGCGCCGCGACACGGCGTTCGGCCTCCTCGCGTGACAGATCCATGAACACGAAGCGCAGCCCCGGGGCCGCGGCGCGCAGCCGCTCGCGGTAGTCGCGCTTGAGCGCCGAGCAGGTCAGCACCGCACCCTGCCGGTGGCCGGCGAGTTCCCGACCCAGCGTGGCCAGCCAGCCGGTGCGGTCGGCATCGGCGAGCGCAATGCCGGCGCGCATCTTCTCGACATTGGCCGGCGGATGAAAGTCATCGCCCTCGATCAGCGGCAATGTGAACTCGGCGGCCAGCGCCGCACCCAGGCTCGACTTGCCGCAGCCCGAGACCCCCATGACAACGATCCAGAAACGATCCATGCATCGACTTTAGAACAGACTGCCCTGTCCCGCTTCGCCGGGCGGCCGAAACGCGCTGAGATCGAGCGCGATGCGCTCGCGGTTGAAGCCGATGCGCCGGGTCGCCTTCTCGAAGCGCTGGCGGATCAGGTCGGCCCACAGGCCGCTGCCCACCATGCGCGTGGCAAAGTCGGCGTCGTAATCCCTGCCGCCGCGCATCTCGTGGATGCGCGCCATGATGCGGCCCGCACGCTGCGGGTAGTGCAGCTCCAGCCACTGCTTGAACAGCGGCGCCACCTCCCAGGGCAGCCGGATCACCGTGTAGAAGGCGCTGCGCGCACCGGCCTCCCACGCGGCTTCGAGCACCTGCTCCATGTCCTCGGTGACGAAGGGAATCTGCGGTGCCACGCTCACACCCACCGGCACGCCGGCCTCGGCCAGCGTGCGCACGGTGCGCAGCCGCCGGTGCGGCGCCGCGGCGCGCGGCTCCAGCTTGCGCGCGAGTTCGCCGTCGAGCGAGGTGATGGTCACGTACACCGCCGCCAGATGCTCGGCCGCCATCGGCGCGATCAAGTCGAGGTCGCGCTCGACCGCGCTCGACTTGGTGACCAGCCCGAAGGGATGGCGCGTTTCCTTCAAGAGCTCGATCACCGAACGCGTGAGCCGCAGCTCGCGCTCGATCGGCTGGTAGCAATCGGTGGCGGTGCCGATCGCGATGTGGCTGGGCCGGTAGCTCTTGCGGCCGAGCTCGGCGCGCAGCACCTCGACGATGTTGCGCTTGGCGATCAGCTTGGTCTCGAAGTCCAGGCCAGGCGACAGGTTCAGGTAGCTGTGCGTGGGCCGTGCGAAGCAGTAGATGCAGCCGTGCTCGCAGCCGCGATACGGATTGATCGACCGATCGAAGTAGATGTCTGGCGAATCGTTCTCGCACAACACCGACTTCACGTCTTCGAAACGCACCTCTGTTTGAAGCGGCGGCAGCGGCTCGGCCGCGCCTTCTTCGAGCGTGCCCCAGCCGTCGTCGTAGGCATCGCGCACGTCGCGCTCGAAGCGGTGCGGCAGGCGGGTGGCCGCGCCTCGGCCCTTGAGGGCATGGACGGGAATGAAAACATCGGCCATGGTGAAATGCCTCTTGGAAACTGTATGAACATATGGGGTATCCATTTAGCTCCAGCGCCCAGAGATATATGGATGCCCATCCAGTAATCTACGCCACTTCCGCCGATTTGGGGATGCTGTCCACGACACCGCGATAGGTCAGTGGATCTGTGACGACGGCCTGCTCGAGCAGCCGGTAGAACAGCAGCCCTCGCGAGCGCGAGGCCCGGCGATTGAAGCGAAAGACGAATTCGTCGAGATAGGCGTCCAGGTGCGCCGGCTGCACGGCGCCCTGGTGCGTGCCCAGCACCCAGCGCTTGACCAGTGCGGCCACGCGGTGAACGCCGACCATGGAGACGTGCGCGGGAACGTCGGAGCCCAGATGGACAGTGCGCTGGTGCACATAGCCCAGATCCGCGAGATCGCGGTAGGCGGACGAGCCGTCGGTGCGCACCTGTGAGCCAGGCTCGATGTTGGCCAGCACGAAGGGGATGACCTGCTCGGTCGAGTCGTTCTGGATGCGCTCGAGCCGCAGCCGGCCGAAGCCCTTGGGCTCGTGCAGCTCCACGGCGATCACCACAAGTGTCTGGTGCGTCTGGCTTTTTCGACCCTTGCCTCGCCCGCGGGCGACAGGCTGCTCGCGATCGCTGAGGGCCAGATACGTCTCGTCGACCTCCACGATTCCGCTGAGCCGTTCGCGCTCGGGCCGCACCATCGCCCGGCGCAGGCGGTGCAGCATCGCCCAGGCCGTCTGGTAGCTGCCCAGGCCGAGCACGCGCTGCAGTCCGAGCGCGCTGACGCCATGCTTGTGGTTGGTGACGTACCAGGCGGCGGCCAGCCACACCCGCAGCGGCGTGCGGGTCTTCTCGAAGATGGTGCCCGCGGTCACCGTGCTCTGGGTCGAGCAGCTTCGGCACATCAGCCGTGCGCGGCTGGAGCGATAGGGCTCAGCGGCCACCCCGCAGCGCGGACACACGAAACCTTGCGGCCAGCGCAGCCGCTCCAGGTAGCCAAGACAGGCCTCTTCGGTGGCGAACCAGTCCAGGAACTGGTTCCAGTTGACCGGGTAGTCTTCTCCCGCCTTGGGGACTAATATATGGATGTCCATCCAGTAATCCTAGTCAAACTGGAGCTAAATGGATACCCACTATGAACATACAGTATTCCACCAATTGGCCAGCGCTGCATCAGACTTTCATTTCTTTATTGACAGAAATTTCGAAAACCATAAACTCGATTGCAAGGCCACACCATGCAACTGACCGAAATCCAACGCAAATTCGTGCTTCACTGGGGCGAGATGGGCTCCCTGTGGGGTGTCAATCGCACCGTGTCGCAGATCCACGCCCTGCTCTTCGCCCATGGCAAGCCGCTGCATGCCGAGGAGCTTTCCGAAACGCTCAACGTGGCCCGCTCCAACGTGAGCAACAGCTTGAAGGAACTGCAGGCCTGGAACCTGGTGCGCGTGACCCACGTACTGGGCGACCGTCGCGACTACTTCGAGACCAGCGTCGACGTGTGGGAGCTGTTCCGCACCGTGGTGCGCGAGCGCAAGGAGCGCGAGTTCGACCCCACCGTGCGGGTGCTGCGCGAGATCATCGCCAGCCCCGACTTCGGCAAGGAGCCGGCCGACGCGCAGGACCGCATCCGCTCCACCATGGAACTCATGGCCAAGCTGGGCACCTGGGCCGACGAGATGCTGCGGCTGTCGCCCGGCACCCTCGACAAGGTGCTGACGCTGGGCGCAAGCGTGCAGAAGTTCGTGCGCGGCGATGCGAACCGCGGCAAGGACGATCCTGACGCGCACCATGCCAGCCTGCCCATGCTCTGACATTTTTTTGCGTGTTTATTTCTGTTTTGACTGAAGCATCGAGAAGAACTCAGACCCGGAGTAGCGCCATGACCACTTCATCGAACATCCTCGTCTGCGGTGCCAACGGTTTCATCGGCAGCCGCATCGCCGCCGCGGTGCTGAAGGCGGGACACCAGGTGACCTGCGGCAGCGCAACGCGCCTGCGCACCGACCTGCCCCACCTGCCGATCGACTACTCGCGCGACACCGATGCCGCGACCTGGCTGCCGCGCCTGGCGGGCTTCGACACGGTGATCAACGCCGTCGGCGTGCTGCGCGACAGCGCGCGCCGGCCGATGCAGGCGGTGCACACCGACACGCCGGCCGCGCTCTTCCAAGCCTGCGCGCAGGCCGGCGTGCGCCGCATCGTCCAGATCTCGGCGCTGGGCATCGGCCGCAACGACAAGGACAACCCGACCCAGTACGCGCGCACCAAGCGCGCCGCCGAAGCTGTACTGCAAGCCCTGCCCGCCGGCGGCCCCTCGTGGATCGCGCTGCGGCCCTCGGTCGTGCTCGGCCAGGGCGGCGATGCGACCAAGCTGTTCCACACGCTGGCCGCACTGCCTGTGCTGGCGATGCCCGCCCCCGCGCTCGCTGCCAAGTTGCAGCCGGTCTATGTCGAGGATCTCGCACGTGCCGTGGCGGTGCTGGCCGACCCGGCCTCGCCCTCCCGCGGCGTGGTGGAGTTCGGCGGGGCACGCGCGATGACGCTGGCCGAGCTGATCGCCACCTTGCGCAGCGCGCGGCGCGGCGGTGCGCCGAAGCCGGCCCGCGTGCTGCGCCTGCCTGCATGGGTGGGCGTGCTGAGTTCGCGCGCCGGCGACTTCGTACCCGGCGTGCCGTGGTGCACCGACACCCGCGTGATGCTCGAGCTCGACAACGTCGCGAGCAATGCGCCGCTGCGCGGCTGGCTGGGCACCGAGCCGCGCGACCTGCGCGATTTCGCCGACACCTTGTGAATCAACTTCAGGAAAGCACTTCATGAGCGACACCCTCCCGCAACGCATCGCGCTGCCGGCACCTGCCGCGCCCTCGCATGCCCCCGTGACGCCGAGCGACACGCAGGACTACTTCACCGAGGTCGCCGATGACTACCGCGCGTGGAGCCCGGGCTACAACATGCATTTCGGCTTCTGGCGCGCAGGCCTGAATCCGTTGCGGCGCGAGAGCATGCTGGTCGAGATGAACCGTGCCGTGGGCCGCGCGCTGCAGCTCGACGCCGCACGGCCGGCCTGCGTGGTCGACCTCGGTTGCGGTGCCGGCGCCACCGCGCGCACGCTGGCCATGGAGCACCACAAGCTCTATGCGGTGACCGTGACCAACGTGGCGGTGCAGAATACGATCGCGGCCCGGCTCGATGCCGGCGCCGGCGTGGCCGACCGCGTAGCGCACGTCGAGGCCGACTACACCCGCACCGGGCTGCCCACCGCGCAGGCCGACGGCGCCTGGGCGGTCGAGAGCGCCTGCTATGCGAGCGGCGCCACCAAGGCCGACTTCGTCGCCGAAGCCGCGCGCCTGCTCAAGCCCGGCGCGCGGCTGGTGGTGATCGACGGTTTCCTGCTGCGCCGCCAGCCCGGCCGCATCGCCGGCTGGCTGCACCGGCTCTGGGCCGACAGCTGGGCCGTGCCCACGCTGGCCACGCGCGACGACTTCGCCGCAACGCTCCAGAGCCACGGCTTCGCGCAAGTCGAAGTGAAGTCGCTGCGCTGGCGCGTGGCACCGAGCGCGCTGCACATTCCTGTGCTCGCCACGCGCTTCACGCTGGCCGAGCTCTGGAAGGCGCGCGGCCGCCTCTCGCCCTGGCGCCGCAAGCACATCGTCGCCAGCTATTGCGCCCTCGCGCTGGGCCTGTTCTGGCGCGACTTCGACTACTGCATGGTGACCGCCGTGTGCGACGCGAGCGAGGCGGGCCGCGCATGAGCGAGGAGGCAGATCCGGCGCACCAGCGAAGCACTCGCCACGTCGCCGCACCGCCGGCGGTCGAGCTGCCCTTCCATTGGCTCCTGCCGCTGTTCGGGGGCGCGGCCGCGGCCCTGGTCATGCGCCTGGCCTTCAGCGGCTCGCCGGGCCAACGCTACTCGGCCATGCTCGGCAGCTTCATCTACCTGGCACCGGTGCTCTGCGGCGCGGTCACGGTTTATCTCGCCGAGCGCAGCCGCCGGCGCAGCTTCTGGTACTACCTCTGGGCGCCGTGGTGCGCCACGGCGCTGTTCGTGGGCGGCACGCTGATGATCTACATCGAGGGCCTGATCTGCGCCATCGTCATCGTGCCGCTGTTCGCGCTCATGGGCAGCCTGGGCGGCCTGATGATGGGCGTGGTCTGCCGCGTCACCGACTGGCCGCGGCCGACGCTCTACGGCATCGCGGCCTTGCCACTGCTGCTCGGCGCGATCGAGCCCTCGCTGCCCGATCCCCAGCAGCTCTCGAGCACCTCGCGCACGATCTTCATCGCAGCGCCGGCCGAGCGGGTCTGGCAATCGCTCAACGATGCGCGCGACATCCGGCCGGACGAAGTCGGCGATGCCTGGGCCTACCGGATCGGCGTGCCGATGCCCATGGAAGGACGAACCGAGGAAAGCCCCGAAGGCCGGGTACGCAAAGTGCGCTGGCAGAAGGATGTGCACTTCGACGAGCTCATCACCGAATGGGAACCGTCGCGGCGCGTGAAGTGGCGCTACCGCTTCGCGCCCGACTCCTTTCCCGCCGGCGCGCTCGACGACCACGTGGTGATCGGCGGCCACTATTTCGACCTGCGCGATTCGGCCTATACGCTCTCGCCGCGCGATGGCGGCACCGAGCTGCGCATCGACGTGTCCTGGCGCGTCAGCACGCGCTTCAACTGGTATGCGGACCGGGTCGCGCACTTCCTGCTGGGTGATTTCTCCGAGCACATCCTGCGCTTCTACAAGGCGCGCAGCGAAGCGCCTTCCGCGTGATCCTGCTCAGAACTCCGCGTCGAGCTCGTCGATCTCCTCGGGCTCCAGCTTGGCCGCCTCGATCCACTCCTGCATGGCCGGCAGTTCGACGATCCGCTTGCAGTAGGCGGCGCAGGCGCGGTCGAGCGCGACGTCGTAGGTCATGAAGCGGGTGACCACCGGTGCGTACATCGCGTCCGCCATGCTGGGCTCCTTGCCGAACAGGAAGGGGCCGTCGTAGGCCTTGAGGCACTCGCGCCAGATCAGGGCGATGCGATCGATGTCGGTCTGCGCGCGCGACCAGATCTTGAAGTTGGGAAACCTGGCCTTGATGTTCATCGGCAAGGCGCCGCGCATCGAGCCGAAGCCCGAATGCATCTCGCCGCAGATCGCGCGGCAGTGGGCGCGGGCCTTGATGTCGGCCGGCAGCAACCCGGCCTTGGGCTTGATCTCGTTCAGGTATTCGCCGATCGCGAGCGTGTCCCAGACCTTCACACTGCCGTGCTGCAGCGAGGGCACCAGCATCGAGGCCGACAGCAGCAGCATCTCGGCCTTCATGGCCGGGTCGTCGGGCGGGATCACCTTCTCGACGAAGTCCAGCCCCGCCAGCCGGCACATCAGCCAGCCGCGCAGCGCCCATGCGCCGTAGTTCTTGCTGCTGATCGTGAGAACGGGTTTGCTGCTCGCCATGGGGACGCTCCTCGGCTGCCGGGATAGGCCCTGCAGCGTGTGCAAGGCCTGTGCCAGAACAGTGCATGTCGCACCCACCCCGGCGCGCGCCTTGGCCCGCAAATTGCCTGCGAGAGGTATATATGTTGTACAGGGCCTACCAAACCAGCGCCGACCTGCTTTCGCCATCGCGGCTCGCGGCGCAGTACCTCGGCAGTTCCCTGTGGCAGCAGAATTCGCAGCGCAGCGCGGCGCGGCGCATCGCCGCCGCCATGGAGGTCTACTCGCGCATGCGGCTCACCCACACGCGGCCGGCCTATGGCATCCAGAGCGTGACGGTCGACGGCGAAGAAGTGGCCGTGCATGAAGAGGTTGCGCTGGTCGCGCCCTTCGGCACCTTGCTTCACTTCCGCAAGAACACCAGCGCAGTGCATCCGCCGGTGCTGCTGGCCGCACCACTTTCGGGCCATTTCGCGACCCTGCTGCGCGAAACCGTGCGCACCTTGCTGCGGGACCACGACGTCTATTTGACCGATTGGCACAACGCCCGCGACGTGCCGCTCTGGCATGGCGGCTTCGGCCTGGACGACTACACGCTGCAGCTCATCAAGTTTCTCGAGGCCGTCGGACCCGGCGTGCACATGGTTGCGGTCTGCCAGCCCTGCGTGGCGGCGCTGGCGGCCACCGCGCTGATGGCCGAGGACGACAACCCGTCCACGCCGCGCAGCCTCACCTTGATGGCCGGGCCGGTCGATTGCCGCATCAACCCGACGGCCGTCAACAAGCTTGCGAACGAGCGCCCGATCGGCTGGTTCGAACGCAACCTGATCAGCCGCGTGCCCTGGCCGCATGCAGGCATGATGCGGCGCGTCTACCCCGGCTTCCTGCAGCTCACCGCCTTCATGAGCATGAACCCGGAGCGCCACAAGCAGCAGTTCCAGAAGCTTTTCGAGTACCTGGTCGAAGGAGAAACCGAGAAGGCCGCCACCATCCGCGATTTCTACGACGAATACCTGGCGGTGAACGACCTGCCGGCCGAGTTCTACCTGGAGACGGTGGAGCGCGTGTTCCAGACCTACGACCTGCCGCGCGGCGCGCTCACCGTGGGCGAGCGCAAGGTCAACCCCGCTGCCATCCGCCGCACCGCACTGCTGACCGTCGAAGGCGAGCGCGACGACATCTGCGCAGCCGGCCAGACGGTGGCAGCGCAAGACCTCTGCACCGGCGTGCGCCCCTACCTCAAGACCCACCACCTGCAGGCGGGCGTGGGGCACTACGGCGTCTTCAGCGGCAGCAAGTGGAATGCGCAGATCTATCCGCGGGTGCGCGAGGCGATCCACACGGCTGCCGAGGTGCACTGACTCCACTGGCTGGTGCTGGTCTAGACTGGCCCGGATGACGCCCGCGCCCGCCTCCCCGCTCGATGCCTTCCTGCATGCGATCCCGAAGCTCGAGCTGCATTGCCACCTGTTCGGCACAGTGCGGCACGACAGCTTCGCGGCGCTCAATCGCCGCGCCGGGCGGCCGCTGGCCGATGAAGAGATCGAAGGCTTCTACACGCGCGGCGAGAAGCCGGTCGGCGTGCTTCGCGTGCTGCGCGCGCTCGATGCGCGGCTGGTGCGCGTGCCCGACGACCTGCACCGGCTCACCTTCGAATACCTCGAGGACGCGGCGGCCCACAACGTGCGCTACGCCGAGTTCTTCTGGAACCCGACCGGCACGGTGCGCGACTCCGGCATCGCCTACCGCAGCGCGCAAGAGGCCATCGTGCGCGCCATCCATGACGCAAAAGACGAGTTCGGCATCACCGGCCGGCTGATCGCGGCCATCGACCGCGAGGCCAGCCCCGAGGCTGCTGTCGAGATGGTCGGCTGGGTCACGGCCAACCTCTGCGAGGAGGTGATCGGTATCGGCATCGACTACCGCGAGGTCGACCGGCCACCCGAACTCTTTCAGCAGGCCTACCGCGACGCGCGGCGCGCCGGCCTCAAGACGACCGCGCACGCGGGCGAGTTCGGCATGCCGTGGACCAACGTGCGCACCGCGCTCGACGTGTTGCAGGTCGACCGCATCGACCACGGCTACACGGTGGTCGACCAGCCCGAGTTCGCACGCGAGTGCGCCGAGCGCGGCGTGCTCTTCACCGTGGTGCCGACCAACTCCTACTACCTGCGCACGCTGCCGCCCGAGCGCTGGGCGCTGGACCATCCGATCCGCCGCATGCCCGGCCTGGGCCTGCGCATCCATCCCAACACCGACGACCCCACGCTGCACAAGGTCACGCCCACGCAAGCCTGGGCAATGATGGTGCGCGACTTCGGCTTCGGCCTCGACGATCTGCGCGGCTTCATGCACAACGGGCTCGACGGCGCGTGGATCGACGACACGACGCGCCGCGAATGGCGCGTGCAATGGAGCGCCGAATTCGATGCGCTGCGCGCACAGCTGCCGCAAGACCAGATCACTTCCGAAGACTGACCATGCCTAGACCCAAGCCCCTGCTCCTCGCCTCGATGCTCCTGGCCGCGCTGCCCGGCGCGGCATTCGCCCAAGCGCCCGCATGGCCCGCCGCCAAGCCGATCACGCTGATCGTTCCCTACTCTGCCGGCGGCAGCGTGGACTTCAATGCGCGCCTGGTCGCCACCAAGCTAGGCGAACGGCTCAAGCAGTCGGTCGTGATCGAGAACGTAACCGGCGCCGGCGGCGCCATCGGCGTGGCCAAGGCCGCCAACGCGGCGCCCGACGGCTACACGCTGGTGGCGGGGCCGGACAGCGCGATCGCGATCGGCAAGCTCATCAACCCCGCCGCCTTCAAGTTCGACCCGCTGAAGGACCTGGCGCCGGTCGGCATGCTCAACACCGCGCCGATGGTGCTGGTCGCGCGGCCGGGCCTGCCGGCGCAGAGCTACGCCGACTTCGTCAAGCTCGCCAAGGCCGCGCCGGGCAAGTACAACTACGCGACCTCGGGCGTAGGCACGGTGCTGCAGCTCGCAATGGAGCTGCTCAAGGAAAGAAGCGGCATCTACGTGACCCATGTGCCCTATCGCGGCGGCGCGCAGATCGCCACCGACGTGATCGGCAACCAGATCGACCTGGCCATGCTGGTCAGCACCAGCGCGATCCCGCATGTGAACGGCGGCCGCCTGAAGGCGCTGGGCGTGACCGGCAACAAGCGTCTCGACGCGCTGCCCAACGTGCCGGCCTTCGACGAGATGCCGGGCCTCAAGGGCTATTCAATGCTGAGCTGGACCGGCATCTTCGCGCCGGCCAACACGCCGCCGGCGATCGTCACCCGCCTCAACCAAGAGCTCAATGCGGTGTTGAAGGACCCCGAGGTGCGCACCAAGCTGACGGAGCAAGGCGCGCTACCGGGCAGCGGTTCGGCTGAAGAACTCGGCAAGTTCGTACACGCCGAGTACGCGCGCAATCAAAAGATCGTGCAGGCGGCGAACATCAAGGAGTGAGGGTCTACGAGGACTCGTCTTCCGCCGGCCAGTCGCGGATGTAGGCTTTGAGCATCTTGTTCTCGAAGTTCTGGCTGTCGACCACGGCCTTGGCGACGTCGTAGAAGCTGATCACGCCCATCAGCATGCGCTTGTCCATCACCGGCATATAGCGCGCATGGCGCTCGAGCATGATGCGGCGGATTTCGTCGAGGTCGGTTTCGGCCGTGCAGGTGACGGGATGGTCGTCCATCGCCTTGCGCACCAGCGTGCCGCCGACCTGGCCGCCGTTGCCGACGATGGCGACGATGACTTCGCGGAAGGTGAGCATGCCCACCAGGTCGCCATGCTCCATGACCACCAGCGAGCCGATGTCCTTGTCGGCCATGGTGTTGACCGCATCGGACAGGGGTTCGTCGGGCGTGACGGTGTAGAGCGTGTTGCCCTTCACGCGCAGGATGTCGCTGACTTTCATCGTGGTGCTCCTCACTTGCTCGGCGGCGTGCCGATTTGAATATAGCCCACAATGGCCGCCCGTCCACAGGCCCATGTCGGCGTCGCAGGCATTGCGCGCGCCACGGGGCATTGCAGAAACGACCATCGAAAGGCTCCCATGCCCGGCTATTCCGACCCCGGCTTCGATACGCTGGCACTGCACGCCGGCGCCGCACCCGACCCCGCCACCGGCGCACGCGCGGTGCCGATCCACCTCACCACCTCCTTCGTCTTCGAGTCGAGCGACCATGCGGCCGCGCTCTTCAACCTCGAACGCGCGGGCCATGTCTACTCGCGCATCAGCAACCCGACCAACGCGGTGCTCGAACAGCGCGTGGCCGCGCTCGAAGGCGGCATCGGTGCGATCGCGACCGCCAGCGGCCAGGCCGCGCTGCACCTCTCGATCGCGACGCTGATGGGCGCAGGCTCGCACATCGTGGCGAGCACCGCGCTCTACGGCGGCTCGCAAAACCTTTTGCACTACACGCTGCGGCGCTTCGGCATCCAGACCACCTTCGTGAAGCCGGGCGACCTCGACGGCTGGCGCGCCGCGATCCGGCCGGAGACCAAGCTGCTGTTCGGCGAGACCGTGGGCAACCCGGGCCTCGACGTGCTCGACATCCCGGCGGTGAGCGAGATCGCGCACGCGGCCGGCGTGCCGCTGCTGGTCGATTCCACGCTGACCTCGCCCTACCTGATCAAGCCCTTCGACTGGGGCGCCGACCTGATCTACCACTCGGCCACCAAGTTCCTCTCGGGCCACGGCACCGTGATCGGCGGCGTGGTGGTCGACGGCGGCAGTTTCGACTGGGAACGCTCGGGCAAGTTCGCCGAGCTGACGCAGGCCTACGACGGCTTCCACAACATGGTCTTCAGCGAGGAAAGCACGGTCGGCGCCTTCCTCTTGCGCGCGCGGCGCGAGGGGCTGCGCGACTTCGGCGCCTCGATGAGCCCGCACACGGCCTGGCTGATCCTGCAGGGCATCGAGACCCTGCCGCTGCGCATGGAACGCCACATCGACAACACGCAGAAGGTCGTCGAGTTCCTGGCGGCGCATCCCTTCGTGGCGCACGTGGGGCATCCGCTGCTCGAAACGCATCCGAGCCATGCGCTGGCGGCCAAGCTGCTGCGCCACGGCGCCAAGGGCGCCGGCGCGGTCTTCAGCTTCGACCTCAAGGGCAACCGCGAGCAGGGCAAGAAGTTCATCGAGGCGCTGAAGCTCTTCAGCCATCTCGCGAACGTGGGCGACTGCCGCAGCCTGGTGATCCATCCGGCGAGTACCACGCATTTCCGCATGACCGACGAGGCGCTGGCCGGCGCAGGCATTTCGCAGGGCACGATCCGTCTGTCGATCGGGCTCGAGGACCCGGCCGACCTGATCGACGATCTCAAGCGTGCCTTGAAGGCCGCAGAAAAGGCGGGTGCCTGATGGAGCTCACGGTCAACGGTTATCGCAGCTACTGCTACACCGGCGGCAAGACTTTCGATGCCGCGAAGCCCAGCGTGGTGTTCATCCATGGCGTGCTCAACGACCACAGCGTGTGGATCCTGCAAAGCCGCTGGTTCGCCAACCACGGCTGGAACGTGCTGGCGATCGACTTGCCCGGGCATTGCAGGAGCGAGGGCCCGCCGCCCGCGAGCGTCGAGGAGGCGGCGCAATTCGTCGTCGCGCTGCTCGATGCGGCCGGCATCGGCAAGGCAGCTCTGGTCGGCCACAGCTTCGGTTCGCTGATCGCGCTCGAAGCGGCTGCGCGCGCGCCGGAGCGGGTCACGCACCTGGCGCTGGTCGGCACGGCCTACCCGATGACCGTCTCACCCGCGCTGCTCGACGGTGCACTGAACGATCCGCAGCGCGCGATCGACATGGTCAACACCTTCTCGCATTCGCTGCTGGCGCCGCCACCGTCCTCGCTGGGCCCGGGCACCTGGCTCTACGGCGGTTCGCGCGCGCTGATGCGGCGGGTGCTGGCCAGCAACCGCGACGCCAACGTGTTCCACATCGGCTTCAAGGCCTGCAACGATTATGCGAACGGCGAAGCGGCGATCGCGGCCGTGCAGTGCCCGATCCTGTTCCTGCTCGGCGACGCGGACCAGATGACGCCGGCGCGCGCGACCCGTGCGCTGAGCGCGAAAGCGCCCCGGGCCCAGGTGCTCACCGTCAGGGCCGGCCACCAGCTGATGTCGGAAGCGCCGGACGAGGTGCTGTTCGCGCTGCGGGACTTTCTCAGCGCAGCGCGTTGATGTCCGCGGTTTCGACCAGCGGCGTGGGCGCGCCGCGCCGGGCGACGACCAGCATCGCGCGGCCCACCTGTTCGCTGGTGGTCACGTGGCGCGGCGCCAGACGCTTGATCAGGCCGAAGATCGGGCTGGCCAGCACGTAGATCCAGCGGTAGAGCGCCACCTTGGAACGCACGCCGTGCAAGGGCTGGATGAAGCCGGGGCGGAACATGTAGGCGGCCTTGAAAGGCAGGCGCATCAGTGCGTTCTCGGTCGCGCCCTTGACGCGCGCCCACATGCTGGAGCCGCGCTCGCTGCTGTCGGTGCCGGCGCCGGACACATAGACGAAGGTCATCTGCGGATTGAGCCGCACCAGCACCTTGGCGGCGGCCAGCGTGAGCTCGTAGGTGACGTGCCGATAGGCCTCTTCGCTCATGCCCGCCGACGAGACGCCGAGGCAGAAGAAACAGGCATCGAAGCCCGTGAGCTGTTCCCGGACGGCGCTCAAGTCGAAGAGGTCCGCCACGATCAGTTCGCGCAGCTTCGGATGGGTCTGCCCGGTCGTGCTGCGCCCGACGCTCAGCACCCGCGACACGCCGGCGTCGAGCAGGCATTCGCGCAACACGCCCTGGCCCACCATGCCGGTCGCGCCGAAGAGCAGGACGTTCATGGCGCTAGCCGACGCAGAAGGTATCGGGCTCGCGCGCCAGTGCGCGGAGCAGGGTTGAAACCTCGGCGGCCGACGCGTGCCCCGGCTGCAACGCGCCGAGCATGCGCGCCAGCGTTTCGGCATGCGGCAGCAGCGGGCCGAGGAAGCGGGTGCCAGACTCGCCCGCCACCAGGATGGTCGGGAAGGTCTCGACGTCGAAGTCGTCGGCCAGGTCGGCGTGGTCTTCGATGTCGACCCAGGCAAAGCGGAACTGCGGATGCGCGCGCGCCACCTGCTCGAACAGCGGCCGGTACTCGCGGCAGGCGCCGCACCATTCGGCGCACAGGCAGACCACCCACAGGGCATCGTCGGCCAGGGCCAGCCTCGCGGGAACTGTGGAATCGTTCAAGGTCGAATGAATGAGGGTGGAACGGAAAGCGATGCCATTATCGATACGGAAGCACATCCTGCAGCAGCAACGTCCGCAAGGGACCTTTCTGCCACAGGTTATCGAGGGCCGGCGCCTGCGGCATCAGCAATTCCTTGAGCAAGGGTTCGAGCCGCGTGCTGCGGGGGTCGGCCAGCAGCACGTAGCGCGGATCCTCGTTGGCCGGCTCCTCGGCCAGCGGACCGATCCAGTCGAGCGCAACCAGCGTTTCCAGCACCGGCGCGAGCTGCAGGGCGTCGACCTTCATGCGCGCCACCAGCTCGGCCGCGCCCAACCCCTTGGCCGGCGACGTCTGCGCGCGCGCCAGCTGCTGCAGCGTTTCCACCGCAAGCTGGAGCGGCCAGCCGGCCGTGCCGCCGCGTCGCGCGACGCCGGTCAGCAGGCTGGGCAAGTAGGCCGCGATCACCGCGCCCAGCAGCACGATGACCCAGGCCACATAGATCCAAACCAGCAGGATCGGCACGGTGGCGAAGGCGCCGTAGAGCACCGAGTAGGTCGGCACCAGGCTCAGGTAGTAGCCCAGGACGCGCTTGGCGATCTCGATCGCGGCAGCCACGAAGATGCCGCCGGCCCAGGCGTGCACCCATTTCACGTGGGTGTTGGGCACGTAGTGGTAGAGCGAGGCCATGCCGCCCGCGAGCAGCACGAATTCGAAGGTGTCGAACACCAGCTTGAGCATGCCGCGGCCCACCACATCGCGCGAGACCGAGAAGACATAGGCCGTGGTGCTCAGGCTCAGGGCCAGCACCAGCGGCCCGAGCGTGATCGCGGCCCAGTAGATCAGCACCCGCTGCGCGAAGGGCCGAGGCGTGCGCACGCGCCAGATGTTGTTGAGCGTCTTGTCCATCGTCAGGATCAGCGCGATGGCGGTCACCAGCAGCAGCACCAGGCCGGCGACGCCGAGGCCGCTGGCCTTGCTCGCGAACTGGTTGAGGTAGCCCAGCACCTGGCGTGCGATGTTGTCCGGGATCAGGCTCTCGATCAGCCAGCGCTGCACTCTGCCCTGCATGGCCGAGAACATCGGGAACACCGTGAACAGCGCCAGCGCGACGGTGAAGAAAGGCACCATCGCGATGGTGGTGGTGAAGGTCAGGCTGCTGGCCGTGAGGCCCAGCCGGTCCTCGCGAAAACGTTCGCCCAGCACCGCGGCGGTATTGCCCCAGGGAAAGTGCGAAAGATCCCTCCAGAGTTGCCGGCGATTCATGGCCGGTATCATGCCATCGGGTCCTCTGCCGCTCCGGCGCCGCCCGATCGATCTCCCCTTGCCGTGACCGCTCCCAACGCCTCCCCTCCTTCCGTTTCCGCCACGCGCTGGCTCGCCGTCGGCAGCCTGGTCGGCCTGATCGTGCTCGGCCTGGCCTGGGAAATGTGGCTGGCGCCGCTTCGCCCGGGCGGCTCCTGGCTGGCGCTCAAGGTGTTGCCGCTCGTGGTGCCGCTCGCGGGCCTGCTCAAGAACCGGATGTACACCTACCGCTGGGTCAGCCTCATGGTCTGGCTCTATTTCACCGAAGGCGTGGTGCGCGCCTGGAGCGACGCCGACGGCACGAGCCAGTTCCTTGCGCTGATCGAGGTGGCGCTGTGCCTGGCGCTCTTCGCCGCCTGCGCCTGGCATGTTCGTCTTCGCCTGCGCCACGCGGCGCGGGCCCGCAATCTGGAAGGAGCCGCGCCATGAGCGCATCGTTGATCGACAAGCTGCGCACCATCGTCGGTGCCGCCCATGTGCTGACCGAGGGCGACCTCAGCGCCTACGAGCAGGACTGGCGCAAGCGCTCGCGCGGCAAGTCTTTGGCCGTGGTGCGGCCAGCCAGCACGCAGCAGGTGGCCGAGGTGGTCAAGGCCTGCGCGGCCGCCGGCACGACGATCGTGCCGCAGGGCGGCAACACCGGGCTTGCGGTCGGCTCGATCCCGGACGAGAGCGGCACCCAGGTGCTGTTGAGCCTGCAGCGCATGAACGCGATCCGCGGCATCGACGCCGCCAACCTCACGATGACGGTGGATGCCGGCTGCGTGCTGCAGACCCTGCAGGAAGCCGCCGAAAGGGCCGGCTTCCTGTTCCCGCTGAGCCTGGCGGCCGAAGGCAGCTGCACCATCGGCGGCAACCTGGCGACCAATGCGGGTGGCACGCAGGTGCTGCGCTACGGCAATGCGCGCGAGCTGTGCCTGGGGCTCGAGGTCGTCACGCCGCAGGGCGGCATCTGGGAAGGCACCAGCGGCCTGCGCAAGGACAACACCGGCTACGACCTGCGCGACCTGATGATCGGCAGCGAAGGCACGCTGGGCATCATCACCGCCGCCACCCTGAAGCTCTACCCGCTGCCGGCCGCGCGGCTCACCGCCTGGGCGGCCGTGCCTTCACTCGAACATGCGGTGACGCTGCTCGGCCTGGCGCACAAACGCCTGGGCCCGGGGCTCACGGGCTTCGAGGTCATGGGCAAGTTCGCGCTGAGCCTGGTCGACAAGCACATGCCGCAGCTGCGCGTGCCCTTCATCGACGATGCGGCGACGCCCTACTGCGTGCTGCTCGAGAACTCCGACAACGAATCCGAAGACCATGCCCGTGGCCGCTTCGAGGCGCTGCTCGAAACCGCCTTCGAGGCCGGCTGCGTCAGCGACGCGGTGGTGGCCGAGAACCTCACGCAGGCACACCAGCTCTGGCACATCCGCGAAAGCATTCCGCTGGCGCAAGCCGAGGAAGGGCTCAACATCAAGCACGACATCTCGATTCCGGTGTCGCGCATCCCGGCCTTCGTGGCCGAGACCGACGCGCTGCTGGAACGCGAGGTACCGGGCGTACGGCTGGTGAACTTCGGCCACCTCGGCGACGGCAACCTGCACTACAACGTGCAGGCGCCGGCCGGCGGCGACAACGGCACCTTCCTGCGCGAGCACGAAGAGCGCATCAACACGCTGGTCTACGACGCGGTCGAGAAGTTCGACGGCTCCTTCTCGGCCGAGCACGGCGTCGGCTCGCTCAAGGTCGACAAGCTCGAAAAGCACAAGTCGCCGGTGGCGCTCGAGATGATGCGCGCCATCAAGCGCGGGCTGGACCCGCAGAACATCCTGAATCCGGGTCGGGTGATTCGCGCAGAGTAAGCGTGCGCGTAAAATATGCGCATACTCCATGAGCAAGGAAAACCCCATGCTTCGCTTCGACAACGCGCCCAAGAAAGCCACCAACCTGTCGCTCAATAGCAAGGTTCTCGAGATGGCGCGCGAGTTGGGTATGAACGTCTCGCAGACGGTGGACGGTTTGCTTGCCGAAGAAGTCAAACGCCGCTATTGGGAAAAGTGGGCTGCGGAGAACAAGGAAGCCATGGAGGCCTACAACGCGCGGATTGCGAAGGAGGGTCTGCCATTGGCCAAGTACCGCAGTTTTGCACGCAGCCTCGGCGATGGCAAAAAAGGCTGAGATGGCTCGCTTCGACGTCTACGCCAATCCCGATCCCGCAGACCGCACGACAATTCCATTCATGCTCGACGTTCAGAACGGCTTTCTGGATGTCCTCGAAACACGCGTGGTGGTGCCTCTCTATATACGCGGCAGGTTCACCGCCCGCGTCCGGAACCTGAATCCGGAGCTCGAGGTGGCGGGCAAGGCGGTGATCATGGACACGGCTTCGATCGGCGCCGTGCCGATCAGCGATCTGCGCCGCCCCGTCGCCAACCTCGCCGATAGACAACTCGAAATCCAAGACGCCCTGGATACCCTGTTTGCAGGCTACTGACATGACCACCCGCCCCATCCGCTCCCAATACGAAGACTTCATGCGCCACGTCGACATGACCGGCGTGCACAAGAGCGACCGCACGGGCACCGGCACCAAGAGCGTGTTCGGCCACCAGATGCGCTTCGACCTGAACGAAGGCTTTCCGCTGGTCACCACGAAGAAGGTGCATCTCAAGTCCATCATCCAGGAGCTGCTGTGGTTCCTGACCGGCTCCAGCAACAACAACTGGCTGAAGGAGCGCGGCGTCACCATCTGGGACGAATGGGCGCGCGAGGACGGCGACCTGGGCCCGGTCTACGGCGTTCAGTGGCGCAGCTGGCCGACCCCGGACGGCGGCCACATCGACCAGATCCAGCAGGTGATCGACACGCTCAAGACCAACCCGGATTCGCGCCGCATCATCGTGAGCGCATGGAACGTGGCCGAGCTCTCGAAGATGGCGCTGATGCCCTGCCATGCCTTCTTCCAGTTCTATGTGGCTCCTTCGACAGGCTCAGGACGGGGCCGCCTGTCGTGCCAGCTCTATCAGCGCAGCGCCGACATCTTTCTCGGCGTGCCCTTCAACATCGCGAGCTACGCGCTGCTCACGCACATGATCGCGCAGCAATGCGATCTGGACGTGGGCGATTTCGTCTGGACCGGCGGCGACTGCCACATCTACAGCAACCATGCCGAGCAGGTGGCGCTGCAGCTGAGCCGCACGCCCTACCCCTACCCGACGCTGGTCATCAAGCGCAAGCCGGCCTCGATCTTCGACTACGAATACGAGGACTTCGAGGTCGTCGACTATCAGCATCACCCGGCCATCAAGGCGCCCGTGGCCGTCTGAACCATGACGCGCATCAACCTGATCCTCGCACGCGCCGCCAACGGCGTGATCGGCCGCGACGGCGTGATGCCCTGGCATCTGCCCGAGGACATGGCGCACTTCAAGCAACAGACCGCCGGCGCGCCGGTGATCATGGGCCGCAAGACCTGGGACTCGCTGCCGCCGCGCTTCCGCCCGCTGCCGGGCCGCCGCAACATCGTGATCACGCGCCAGGCGGATTGGCAGAGCGACGGCGCAGAGCGTGCCGGCAGCCTGCGCGAGGCCTTGATCCGCTGCGAAGACGAGCAGTTGCCCGAGGTCTGGGTGATCGGCGGCGCACAGATCTATGCCGAGGCCGAGCCGCTGGCGCAGCGCGCCCTCGTGACCGAGATCGGGCGCGACTACGAAGGCGACGCCTGGGCGCCGCGTTTCGACGTGTCCTGGCGCGAGACCGCACGCGAGTCGCACATCGCGGCCAACGGCCTGCCCTACGCCTTCGTCACGCTCGAACGGCCCTGAAGGCCGGCAACCGCTCTCCGCACATCACGGCGCCCATTCGATCTCGGCGAGCGCGACGTACACGCGCCCGGCCTCGATCTTCACCGGATAGCTGCGCAGGTCCTCGGTGAGCGGCGCGCACATCGCCTTGCCGGTGCGCACGTCGAATTTGCCCTGGTGCAAGGGGCACTCAATCTCGTGGCCTTCGAGAAAGCCGTCGCACAGGCGGGCCTGGCCGTGCGTGCAGGTGTTGCTCGTCGCGAAGACCTCGCCGTCCACGCTGTAGAGCGCGAGGTCGCGGCCCTCGACCTCGATGCCCAACACGTCGTCGGCCGGCAGTTCGTCGACGGCGGCGGCGTCGATCCAGGAAGTAGTGCTCATGTTCATCCTCGTGGGCCTCGTCTCAGATCGGATAGATGATGGAGTTCGGGATCATTTCGCTGTCGTAGACGACGAGGCGTGAAGCGAACTTCAGGCCTTCGGGCCGCCGCACGACCGTGTCGATGTAGCGGCCCACGTTGAAGACGGTGGAGAGTTCGCTGAGCTTGGTGCGGAACACGGCGTAGTTGGCTTCGCTGCGGATCGTGCCGTCCTCGTCGACGCCATGCACCAGCGGCAGGCCTACTACATGGCGCTGGTAGTAGGGGTCGTGAAACAGCGTCTCGCGAATGCCGTAGACGCGGTCTTCCAGCATACCTTTGCTCTCGAAGGACAAGGTGGCGAGCGGCAGGCCGCGCTCGTGGTTCTCGCGCGGCTGCAGGCGGTAGCTGCACTCGTCGATGAAGAAGGCGGGCCACAAATCCCAGTTGCCCGAGTCAACGGCACGTGCGTAGTCGGCGTAGAGTTGGCTCAGCTCGAAGTAGTCATGCGGCGCCATGGTCATGCCTCCATCACCTTGCGCCAGTACTTGTACATGCCGCGAATCAACGTCTCGGTCACCATGTGATCGGTGTCTTCCACCTCGCGCCCGCCGAGCTCGGCCAGCGTGCGGTGATAAGGCTTCTGCTCGAAGCCCTGCTGCGAGAACTCGATGACCTCGCCGTCGTCGGCCGAGACAAAACCGGCCGGCCCGAACAGGTTGGCCTGGCGCAGGCGCCGCTGCTGCATCTCCTCGCTGTCGTCCTCGAAGCCGAAGTGCGTCCAGACGAAATCGAAGGCATCGTGGCCCACCGGCTGGATGTGGCGCGTCGACACGCTGTTCACTTGCTGCTGCAAGATCACGCTCGGGAACAGCGTGGTCATCACCGCGGTCGGGCCGCCCCACCAGGGCTCGGGCACGATGTCGAGGAAGCGCGGGTCCTTGAGTTGCATGCTCTCCTTGAAGCTGGACACCTGCGTGACCTGCGCGGCCTTGCCCGCGCTGCCGCGCGTCGAGATCATCGCGGCGTGACGGCCGTGCGCATCCATCTTGAGTTCGGACTTGTTGTCCGCGCGCCAGAGGCCGAAGGTGACGAACCAGGTGTGCAGCAAGCCCGGGTGGTACGGGTCCTTGATGTTCTCCTGCATCAGCTTCCAGTTGCCCGGAATGCGCTGGCGGTTGTAGCCGAGGATCTTGAGCTTGCGGCCGTCGAACAGGCGGTCGAAGTAATGCAGGATGGCCGGCCCCATGAAGTCTTCCAGCGACTCCACTTCGTGGTCGAAGGAGGCGAACACCACGCCGCCGCGCGTGGCCACCTTGAGCTTGTTGAGGCTGTTCTCTTCAGGCTTGAAGTCGGCCGGCATGCCGCCGTTGACCTTGCCGTCCTGCTTGACGCCGCGCCGGAAGGGCACGCCCTGCAGGTCGCCCTTGAGTGTGTAGTTCCACTGGTGGTAGGGGCAGACGAATTCCTTGCGATTGCCCTGCCGCTCGCGGCAGAAGCGCATGCCGCGATGGGCGCAGACGTTCTCCACCACGTTGATGCCGCCTTCGGCATCGCGCACCATGATCACCGAGCGCTCGCCGATCGCGGTGCGCTTGAAGTCGCCGGCGTTGGGGATCTCGGCTTCCAGGCCGACGTAGCACCAGTGCTTGTTGTAGAAAAAGCGCTCCAGCTCCTTCTTGTGCTGGTCCTCGCCGATGTAGGCCATGAAGGGAATGCGGCTGGTCTTCTCCGACTCCCAGTGGATCTTCTCGGGGAATACGATGGATTGGGGGGTGGTCATGGGAGTCTCCTTTTCTCGCTTTCTCTGTCTCAGGTGCCCTGCATGTAGAAGGCATCGGCATGGATCTTCTCTGCGGCCAGGCCGCGGTCCTTGAGCAGCAGCGTGACCGCCTCCACCATCGGGGGCGAGCCGCAGAGGTAGGCGCGCCAGCCCTCGAAGCCGCCGGGCCAGTCGGACCGGATGGCGTCGGTGATCAGCCCCTGGCGCGAGCCCGGGCGCATCGCGCCCGACACGCCGACCACGTGCACCTTGAGTCCCGCATGCAGCGCCTGGAGCTCGCGCAATTCTTCGAGGCCGTAGACGTCGGCGTCCGATCGCACGCCGAAATAGAGGTGGATCGGGTTGGGCATGCCGGCCTCGATGGCGCCGCGCACGATGGCGAGCACGGGCGCCAGCCCCGTGCCGCCGGCCGCGCACAGGATCGGGCCGGTGTGCCGCGTGCGAAGGTAGGCGGCGCCCATCGGGCCGCTGACACGGACCGCGTCGCCGGGCTTCAGTTGCTCGAACACATAGTCGGTCACGCGGCCGCCGGGCACGCGCCGCACGTGGAACTCCAGCTCCGCGTCGCCGCTGAGCCGGGCCATCGAATAAGGCCGCACATGCTCGGGCGCGAACTGCAGCTGGGCGTACTGGCCCGGCGAGAACGACAAGGGCTTGGCCGGCTTCAGGCGCAGCCGGCGGATGTCGTGCGTGAGCGTCTCGATCTCCGCAATAGTGGCCTTGACGATGCGCGCCGGGTGCACGACCACTTCGTCAGGCTCGGGAATCTCGATGGTGCAGTTCTCGGTCAGTGTGCTCTGGCAGGCCAGCACATGGCTTTCGCGCAGGCCCTCGGGCCGCATCGCGTCCTGCCCCTGCCCTGCGTCCAGCACCCGCCCTTCGACCACCTTGCAGCGGCAGGTGCCGCAGCGCCCGGCCATGCAACTGTAGGAGACCGGCACCTGGTGCTCGCGCAGCACCTCCAACAGGTTCGCGCCCGGGCGGACCTCGATGGTGCGTGCGAAGGGGCGGATATGCAGTTCCATGGCGCCGATCATCGGCATCCTTCTCACATTGGCCAATAGAATCTCGTGAATTCATCGAATCACCGTTGTGAATAAAGGTGCGGCATGGAGCTTCGGGACATCGACCTCAACCTGCTGCTGGTCTTCGACCGGATGCTGGCCGAGAAGCGCGTCTCGGCCGTGGCGGAATCGCTCGGCCTCTCGCAGCCTGCCATCAGCAATGCGCTGGCGCGTCTGCGCCGGGCTTTCGGCGACGAGCTGTTCCTGCGCACCGCGCGCGGCATGGAACCCACGCCCTTCGCGCTGCAGCTCGCGGAGCCCGTGGCCTACGCGATGGGCACGCTGCACGGCGCGCTCAATCAACAGACCGTCTTCGATCCGGCCACCAGCACGCGCAGCTTCACGCTCGCGATGACGGACATCGGCGAGATCTATTTCGCGCCGGTGCTCATGGAGGTGCTGTCGCGCGCTGCGCCGGGCGTGACCATCAGCACCGTGCGCAACACCGCCGTCAACCTGCGCGATGCCATGGAGGCCGGTCAGGTGGACATCGCGATCGGCCTCTTGCCGCAGTTGAAGGCCAGCATCTTCCAGCGCCGGCTGTTCAAGCAGCGCTACGTGTGCCTCTTCAGCGCCACGCATGCGCTCGCGACCAAGCCGAAGCTGACGCTGAAGGATTTCTGCGCCGCCGAGCACCTGCTGGTCAAGGCCGCGGGCACCGGCCACGGCCAGGTCGACGAGCTGATGGCCGCGCAGGGCGTCGCGCGGCGCATCCGGCTCACGGTGCCGCATTTCGTGGCCATCGGCCACATCCTGCGCTCCACGCCGATGATCGCCACCGTGCCCGAGCGCCTGGCGCAAAGCATCGCCGAGCCCTTCGGGCTGGTCTGGCGCACGCACCCGGTGGCGCTGCCGCAGATCGCGATCAACGCGTTCTGGCATGCGCGCTTCCACCGCGATCCGGGCAACCAGTGGCTGCGGGGTGTGTTATTCGACCGCTTTGCCGACACCTGATCCTGCACGGAGCCGAAACTTCACGCCACACGGCGCGGTGACACAAACCCCGGCGGCCGGATGAAGTTCCGATCGGGACCCAGCCCGTTCGCAACGCCGAGTCGCGTGGCTGATCGTCGGCGGCAACGACGGGGCGGTGATCGATTTGAATCGGCAAGCGCTCGCGTTGCTGCACAGCCAGAAGCGGCTTGCGATCGTGCCTGGCGCGACCCACCTGTTCGAAGAGCCGACGCGCTCGGCGCTGTTTCCGCGCTGGCGCGCGATTGGTTCCTCAGCCATCTCAACCGTCCGCTCTAGGAAAGTACGACATGAGCAAGTCCCCGAGACACCGGAAATGGCCTGAGCACCGAATCGAGCAACGTCGTCAAGGTCGATGAAGAAAAGTCTCGCGTCGGCATGTACCTACGATCGCTCCACGGAGCGTCCTACCTTTGCGGGACCCGTCGATTTCTACATTGCTGTTGACGCCGGACCTCATGCAGGCACGCCGCAGCATCAGCCCTCTGCACCCTGTCTGGATAGCGACGAGGAGACACCATGAAAAAGCTTCTGTCGATGTTCACCATTGCATCGTTGTGCCTGTTTGCCGTCCAGGCCAGCGCACAGCTGACTCCCTCGCCACCGGGGAAGATCGATCCGGTCGACGCCGAATACAAGGCCGCCCGCGACAAGATCGCAGCCGACTACAAGGCTGCCAAGGCGCTGTGCGACGCCATGAAGGACAACGCCAAGGACGTCTGCATCGCGGAAGCCAAGGGCAAGGAAAAGGTCGCCAAGGCCGAGTTCGACCAGCAGCGCAAGCCCAGCGACGGCAATGCGCGCAAGGTGGCCGAGGCCAAGGTGGAGGCCACCTACAGCGTCGCCAAGGAGAAATGCGATGACCAGAAGGGCGATGCCAAGACTGCGTGCGTGAAGCAGGCCCAGTCGGAACAGGCGAAGGGCAAGGCCGACATCAAGGCCATGAAGAAATGAGCGGCAGGCACCTTGGTCTGATTGGCGGTCGGCGCAGATGCGATCTTTGACAAGTCCAACGAACTAGAAGCGCGCACCAGCGCTGTCGCGGGCATGGGCGATCCCTAACTCAGGTACCCTTGCGCAATTTATGAAAATTGCCACCTGGAACGTCAATTCCCTCACAGCTCGCCTGCAGCACGTGCTCGACTGGCTGATCGCCAACCCGGTCGACGTGCTGTGCCTGCAGGAACTGAAGATGAGCGACGACAAGTTCCCGCTCGAAGTGCTGCAGTCGGCCGGCTATCACGCGGCGGTGTTCGGCCAGAAAACCTACAACGGCGTCGCGATCCTGAGCCTCGCTCCGGTGCGCGATATCGCGAAGAACATCGGTGGCTTTGCCGACGATCATTCGCGCGTGATCAGTGCCACCATCGACACGCCGGCCGGCGAGCTGCGCGTCGTCAACGGCTACTTCGTCAACGGCCAGGCGCCGGGCACCGAGAAGTTCGCCTACAAGATGAGCTGGCTGCGCGCCATGCGCGAGTGGCTGCGCGAGGAGCTCGCGGCGCATCCGAGGCTGGTGCTGCTCGGCGACTTCAACATCGCGCCGGAGGACCGCGACAGCTTCGACCCCGTCGGGCTGGCCGAGACCATTCATCACACGACCGAGGAGCGCGACCATTTCAAGGCTCTGCTGGGGCTCGGCCTCGCCGACAGCTTCCGCCTCTTCGAGCAGCCCGAGAAGAGCTACTCGTGGTGGGACTACCGCATGCTGGGCTACCAGAAAAACCGGGGGCTGCGCATCGATCACATCCTGGTGAGCGAGCCGCTGGTGCCGCATGCAAAGGGCTGCACGATCGACCGCGTGCCGCGCAAGTGGGACAAGCCCAGCGACCACGCACCTGTAACCCTGGAGCTCAACGCATGAAACGGATCCTCCACCTCGCCCTGCTCGCGGCCGTGCTCGGCCTTTCCGCCTGCTCGGCGCTGAAGCCGAGCGCCACCGACGAAGTGCCCTCCCCCGGCGCCAAAGCCCCCGCGGAACAACCCTCGCAGCCATCGGAAAAGGTGCCGACCGCGCGGCTCATCACCGTGCAGACGCCGGCCGTGCGCGCCTACCGCAAGATCGGCGCCCGGCACATCTACAACAAGTACCCCCAGCGCATCTACAAGGGGAAGATTCCGCCGCTGGTGTATGCGGTGGTGGTGACCGAAACCGAAGTCGACAGCAGCGGGCGCGTCACGGGCGTGCACTTCAGCCGCACCCCGAGCCATGCGCCGGAGGTGAGCGGAAAGATCGCAGAGCTGATCCGCGAGGCCTCGCCCCTGCCGGCCCCAGGCAAGCTGGGTGCGCACACCTACGTCGACACCTGGCTCTGGGACAGGAGCGGCCAGTTCCAGCTCGATACGCTGACCCTCGGGCAGCGCAGCCGCTGAGCGCCGGCGCCACTCGCTATTCCAGGCCGAGCTCCTGGATCTTGCGCGTGATCGTGTTGCGGCCGATGCCGAGCTTCTGCGCGGCCTCGATGCGGCGGCCGCGCGTGTTGGCCAGCGCCGTGAGGATCAGGCGCGACTCGAAACGGCGCGACAGCACGTCCCAGACGTCGTTGCGCCCGGCCGCCAGCAGGCTCTGGGCCTCCTGTTCGAGCCCGGCCTCCCACGAGCCCGAACCGACCGGCGCAGCGCCGGCAGCGGGCGCGGATGGCGTCGGGGAAGCCGAGGCCAAGACCGCGGCAGCAGACGTGGAAGGCGCCGCAACGGGTTCGCGTTCAGCTGTGGCGGCAGCGGCAGCGGCGGAGGCACCGGGCGCTGCAACGGCAGCAGCAGCACCGGCCATCACCTCGGGCGGCAGGTCCTTGGCTTCGATCAGCTGTGCCGGCGCCATCACCGTCAGCCAGTGGCAAATGTTCTCCAGCTGCCGCACGTTGCCGGGAAAAGAGAAGGTCGCGAGCTGCGCGAGCGCCGCATCGGAGATGCGCTTGGGCTCGACGCCGAGCTGCTTGGCGCTCTGCTGCAGGAAGTGCCGCGTGAGCGCGGGGATGTCTTCGCCGCGCTCGCGCAGGGCCGGCAGCCGCAGCCGGATGACGTTGAGTCGGTGGAACAGGTCTTCGCGAAAGCCGCCGATCTTGACGCGCTGTTCCAGGTCCTGGTGGGTGGCCGCGATCACGCGCACGTTGGCCTTGACCGAGTTGTGGCCGCCGACGCGGTAGAAATGGCCGTCGCTCAGCACGCGCAGAAGGCGCGTCTGCAGGTCGAAGGGCATGTCGCCGATCTCGTCGAGGAACAGGGTGCCGCCTTCGGCCTGTTCGAAGCGTCCGCGGCGCATGGTCTGCGCACCGGTGAAGGCGCCGCGCTCGTGGCCGAAGAGCTCGCTTTCGAGGAGGTCTTTCGGAATGGCGGCGGTGTTGATCGCCACGAAGGGGCCGCTGGCGCGCGGCGAATGCTTGTGCAGCGCGCGCGCCACCAGCTCCTTGCCGGAACCGGATTCGCCGGTGATCAGCACCGTCACGTTGCTTTGCGACAGGCGCCCGATCGCGCGGAACACGTCCTGCATCGCCGGCGCCTGGCCCAGCATCTCGGGCGCAGCGGCCATCCGTTCCTCGGACACTTCCTCGCGCTGGCTTTCGTCGACCGCGCGGCGGATCAGTTCCACCGCGCGCGGCAGGTCGAAGGGCTTCGGCAGGTATTCGAAGGCGCCGCCCTGGAAGGCCGAGACGGCGCTGTCGAGGTCGGAGAAGGCGGTCATGATGATGACCGGCAGGCCGGGATGCTTGGCCTTGATCTTGTCGAGCAGGTCGAGGCCGGAGCCGCCCGGCATGCGGATGTCGCTCACCAGGACCTGCGGGCCCTGCATCTCGTCGTCGGCCGCGGCTTCGAGCGCGGCCAGCACCTCGCGCGTATTGGTGAAGCTGCGGGTCGGCAGGTCTTCGCGCAACAGCGCCTTTTCCAGCACGAAGCGGATCGATTGGTCGTCATCCACTATCCAAATCGGCTTCATGCAGTTCCTTGTTCCCTGTTAGCTAAGGCAGCGGTATCAATATCTTGAAATCGGTCCGGCCCGGGACACTGTCGCACTCGATCACGCCGTGGTGCTGTTGCACGAAAGTTTGTGCCAGCGTCAATCCAAGGCCTGTTCCGCCTTCCCTGCCCGACACCAGCGGGTAGAAGATGCGGTCCTTGATCGCGTCCGGCACACCCGGTCCATTGTCGATGACATGCAATTCCAGTGCCAGTCGATACCACTGCTTGTTGAATATCACCTGACGTGCAATGCGGGTCTTGAAGGTGATGCACGCGTCGCCGGCTGCACGCCGCTCGGCCAATGCCTGCGCCGCGTTGTGGACGATGTTGAGCGTGGCCTGGATGAGCTGCTCGCGATCGCCGCGAAACTCGGGAATCGAGACGTCGAAGTCGCGCTCGATGTGCAGGTCGCGCGGGAACTCCGCAAGGATCACCGAGCGCACGCGCTCGCAGACCTCGTGGATGTTGACGTCGCCCACCACGTGCGGGCGGCGGTGCGGCGCGAGCAGGCGATCGACCAGCGTCTGCAGGCGGTCGGCCTCGTGGATGATGACCTGGGTGTATTCGATGAGGTCGCGCGACTCGACTTCCATCTGCAGCAGCTGCGCCGCGCCGCGAATGCCGCCCAGCGGGTTCTTGATCTCGTGCGCGAGATTGCGGATCAGCTCCTTGTTGGCCTGCGCCTGGTCGAGCAGCCGCTCTTCGCGGTCTTGCCGGACCTGCTGCTCGAGCGGCGACATTTCGATGATCAGTTCGCCCGCGCGGTCGCCCTGCGCGAGCGTGACCTGCACCGGCATCAGCTCGTGGTTGACGCGGCGCAGGAAGGCCTCGTAGCGCAGCGTGGCGAAGTCGTTGCTGCGCGCGCCGTCGATCGCCGTGCGCAGCACCTGCGGCTCATGGAAGCAGGCGCCGAACTGCGAGCCTTCGAGCGTGCGGCGCGAGGTGCCCAGCGCGTCTTCGAGGCCGGCATTGGCGAACAGCACCGCGCCGTCGGTGCGCACCACCGCGATCAGCGTGGAAAGAAGGTCGAAGGCCTGAAAACGCTTGGCGGCAGCGGCGGATTTGCCAAAGGCCATCAACGATTGGCCGGCAGGCGGCCGATTTCGCGGCGGATGCCCGCGATGTCGCTTTCGTTGCGCGCGATCTCGGCCTTCATCTCGGCCACGCGGTCGAGGTACTTCTGATAGTTGCGCGCTTCGCTGCCCTGCTTCTCGGGTTCGCCGTTGTTGTAGTCCTTGAGCAGTTGGGCCTGGCGCTCTTCGGCTTTCTTGAGCTCGGACTCGAGCACCGAGCGGGCTTCGCCGTCGCGTGCGCGCTGGTCGGCGCCGTCGACGCGCGGGCTGCCGGCCGGCGCACGCGCGGCGGTGCTGCCTGCCGCAGCCGCCGCGATCGGGCGGGTGCCCTGGACCACGGTGACGTTGCCGCCCTCCATCACCTTGCAGCCGCGCTGCTGGGCGAGGGTCGCGTTGTTGGTGTATTCGTTGCCGCAGCGCCAGACGCGCTCCTGCTGGGCCTGGGCCTGGAGGTGCACGCCGGCCGCCGCCAAGGCGGCCAGGAGGAAAACGGAAGAAGTCTTCATGGTCGTGAATGTAGTGCGCAGCAAACCGGCATTTTCCTGCAATTCGGGAGTTCGGCCGCGCAAGCTTGCCCCAAAAGGAAAAGGGACGGCCCAAGGCCGTCCCTTTTTAACGCCAAAGCCGAAAAGCTGGCTTACAGGGAGTAGTACATGTCGAATTCGACCGGGTGCGTCGCCATGCGGAAACGCGTGACTTCCTGCATCTTGAGGTCGATGTAGGCGTCGATGTAGGCATCGGTGAACACGCCGCCCTTGGTCAGGAAGGCACGGTCCTTGTCGAGGTAGTCGAGCGCCTGGTCGAGGCTGTGGCACACGGTCGGGATCAGCGCGTCTTCTTCCGGCGGCAGGTGGTAGAGGTCCTTGCTGGCGGCTTCGCCCGGATGGATCTTGTTCTCCACGCCGTCCAGGCCGGCCATCAGCATCGCGGCGAAACCGAGGTACGGGTTCATCATCGGATCGGGGAAGCGCGCTTCGACGCGGCGGCCCTTCGGGTTGGCCACGAAGGGGATGCGGATCGAGGCCGAGCGGTTCTTGGCCGAGTAGGCCAGCTTCACCGGCGCTTCGAATCCGGGGACCAGGCGCTTGTAGCTGTTGGTGCCCGGGTTGGTGATGGCGTTCAACGCACGGGCGTGCTTGATGATGCCGCCGATGTAGTGCAGCGCGAAGTCGCTCAGGCCGGCGTAGCCGTCGCCGGCAAACAGGTTCTTGCCGTCCTTCCAGACCGACTGGTGGACGTGCATGCCCGAGCCGTTGTCGCCGACGATCGGCTTGGGCATGAAGGTCGCGGTCTTGCCGTAGGCGTGGGCCACGTTGTGGATCACGTACTTCTGCAGCTGGACCCAGTCGGCGCGCTGGATCAGCGTGCTGAACTTGGTGCCGAGTTCCATCTGGCCGGCGTTCGCCACTTCATGGTGATGCACTTCGACCGGGATGCCCAGCGACTCGAGCACCAGGCACATCTCGGAGCGCATGTCCTGGAAGCTGTCGACCGGGGGAACCGGGAAGTAGCCGCCCTTGACCGCCGGACGGTGGCCGGTGTTGCCGTGCTCGAATTCCTTGGCGCTGTTCCAGGAAGCCTCTTCGGATTCGATCTTGACGAAGCAACCCGACATGTCGTTCTGCCAGCGCACGCCGTCGAACACGAAGAATTCCGGCTCCGGTCCGAAGTACGCCGTGTCGCCCAGGCCCGAGGCCTTCATGTAGGCCTCGGCACGCTTGGCGAGCGAACGCGGATCGCGCTCGTAGGGCTTGCCGTCGGTCGGGTCGACCACGTCGCAGGTCAAAAGCAGCGTCGTTTCTTCGAAGAAGGGATCGATATTGGCCGTGTTCGGGTCGGGCATGAGCAGCATGTCCGAAGCCTCGATGCCCTTCCACCCGGCAATCGACGAGCCGTCGAAGGCATGGCCGTCGGTGAATTTGCCCTCGTCGAATGCGGACACGGGCACGGTCACGTGCTGCTCTTTGCCGCGGGTATCGGTGAAGCGGAAGTCGACGAACTTGACCTCGTTTTCCTTGACGAGTTTGAGTACATCGGCGACGGTCTTTGCCATCAGGTTCTCCTGGTTTGGATGGTTGGTTGGAATTGCGGGACTGGGAATGCAGTTTTTGTGCCCATTGTCACTGCCGAAGAGGGGTACCCGGCACTGCGCCGAAACCCCAAAAGCAGGCAAGTTGTAACCAAACTGGTGCAATCAAGATTAACGCACCAATTCGGTTCCAAGACGCGCGCCAAAGGCGTGCAGGCCCTCGAGCAGCTGTACGTAGGCGGCATCGATGCGCTCGGCATCCCCCTTGACGCCGAGCTCGATGTGGCGGCCGTGCTCGGCATGGTCCACGCTCGGCAGGCTGAAGACCTTGATGCCGGGATGCGCGAGTTCGACGGCTTCCATCAGCGGCGTGAGCGCGGCCTCCATGGCGCCGTAGACGATGACCGATTTCTCCATCGCCCGACCGTGCGCGAACAGGTGCGCATAGCGCTCGTCGAGCACCGATTCGATCATCGGCCAGGCCATGACCGGGAAGCCCGGCACGAAGTGCACGTCGCCGACGCTGAAGCCCGGAATCTTGTTGTAGGGGTTGCGGATGATGTTGGCGCCGAGCGGGAACACGCCCATGTTGAGCCGGTGCACGTTGTCCGGACGGTCGGGCTCGTAGACCGTGCCCTGCTCGCGCGCGGTGTCCTGCATGCGTTCGCGGATCAGCACCTCGGCTTCCGGATGCAGCCCCAGCGGCACGCCCAGCGCCGCGGCCGCGCACTGGCGTGTGTGATCGTCGGGCGTAGCGCCGATGCCGCCGGTGGAGAACACGACGTCGCCCGAGGCGAAGGCGCGCGCGAGCGCTTCCGTGATGCGCACCGGCACGTCGCCGACGTACTCGGCCCAGGCCAGCTGCAGGCCGCGCGCGGCGAGCAGCTCGATGACCTTGGGCATGTGCTTGTCGACACGCTTGCCCGACAGGATTTCGTCGCCGACGACGAGAAGGCCGAACGAACGTGTGCTCATGGTGCGCCCCATTGGGTGGCGGCCGCATGGACATCTGCCATCTCGGCCGCGGAAGGTGAAACGGCCGCCGCCGCGCGCTGCGCCCGCAGCTGGGCCAGGGCATCCAGGCAGTAGTGCGCGAACCAGAGCGCGGAGAAGGCGAACACCAGCGTGTAGATCCAGATCGCGAGCGGCACCAGCACGAAGAAAGCCGCAGCGAACAGCAGCCCCGACGCCCAGACGATGCTCGGGGCGGCGCCCAGGTAGCCGCACAGCACGCCGACGCCGAGCAGCGGCAGCCGATGGGCGCGCAGCAAGGCCTCGCGCTCCTCCGGGCTCGCATGCTCGGCCAGGGCGTCGAAGCTCATCACGCGGTAGGTCAGCCAGCCCCAAATCAGCGGCGGCAGGATCAGCACCAGCGGCGGAATGAGCCATAGCGGCATCGAGACGACGAGCGCGAGCAGCGCCAGCACGGTGAGGCCCAGCGAGCGGACGACGCTGCCGAAGAAGGAGGCGCCCCTCTTCTGCTCCAGCGACGGGAAACGGCGGTCGGCCACCAGCCGCGTGAGTGGCGGCGCCATGAACCCGGCCACGATCAGGAGCGACACCACAACGATCAGCGGCGTGGCCGCGATCACCACCACCATCGGCGCCAGCACGGCCGTGACGTCACCGGAGAACAGGCGTCCGATCCAGCCCCAGAAGCTGGACAGAAGCGGCCAGGCGTCGAGCGCCTCGCGCGTCCATGCCACGGTCGCGTCCCAGTAGAAATAGCCGAACAGCGCCGCCAGCAGCACCATGAGTCCGAGCGGCAGCAGCGAGAGCACGATCACCCGCGGGTGCATGCAATAGGCCACGGAACGCCAGAAGGAGTCGAGAAGAAGACGCATCGGCGCCGAGGATAACCCTGTCGCGTGGAATCGAGATCAGCCGCGGTCGACAAGACGCCTGAGCCCCAGCCACTGCTGCGCCCAGAAACCGCGCCCGTAGTCGCGTACGCGGCCCCCGGCGTCGGGCTCGACCTGGTCGCGGATGCCGGTCGGGTCGTAGCGCTCCTCGAAATTGACGGTGCGAAACAGCATGTCCCACCACGGCAGCAGCACGCCGAAGTTGTGGCCGCCGAGCGTACGAGGCCCCTGCGACTCGTGCCCGATCCCGATGCTGTGGTGCACGCGGTGGAAGCGCGGGCTGATCCAGAGCCGTTCGCCGATCGCGCCGAAGCCGAGCCGCAGATTGGCATGCTGCAGGCTCTCGCTGAGCTGGGTGAAGGCCACGATCGCGATGAACTGCCCCGGCGCCACGCCGATCAGCTGGGCGACGACGACGATGATCGTGTCGTGGATCACGTCGTCGAGCAGGTGGTTGCGGTTGTCGCTCCACATCGTCATCTGGCGCTGCGAATGGTGCAGCGAATGCAGCGCCCACCACCACTGGAAGCCGTGCTGGCCGCGATGGATGAAGTACTCGACCAGGTCGAGCACCACCAGGTAGATCGCAAACGCGACCCAGGGAATGTCGGTCACGCCGGGCCAGAGCTGGTCGAGGTGGAAGGAGCCCCAGCCGGCCGCGCGCACGGTGCCGAGGATCTCGTCGAACAGCGGGTCCAGCGCGAAAAACATGGCCAGCCGGAACAGCCCCAGCCGGTGGATCAGCGTGTAGAGGATGTCGGTGCGGATGGCGGGCCGATCGAGCACCGGCTCCGCCGGCCGCCAGCGCTGCAGCGGACCGAACACGGCCACCAGCACCCCTATCTGGATCAGGCCGACCAGCAGCCATCCGGTGGCGTCGAAGGCGTCCTCGACCCAGCCGCCGAGGCCGATGGCGTAGACCAGCGGCTGCACGGCCGCCTCGAAAAGCCATTGCTGCAGGTTGGAGAAGGGGTCGGTCAGCCAGTCCATCGGAACACCGCGCGATTCAGGGATGAGACGCGATCCATTCACGATACGCGGGATGCTGGCGCAGCGTCTCGAAGCAGAAGCCCTTGGCCTTGAGGCCGACGATCAAGGGCTCCAGCACGGCCGGCGCCCACGGGTCCTTGCGCGACCAGATGCCCAGGTGCGCAATCAGGATGTCGCCGGGCTGGATGTGATCGAGGGCCTGTTGCAGCAGCTTCTCGTTGCTGAACTTCTCGCTCGGCAGCTCGTCGCCCAGCAAGCCGGCCGGCGCCCAGCCCACGTGCGCATAGCCGCAGGCCTTGGCGGCCGCCAGCAGCCTGGGCGAAGTCTTGCCCCCCGGCGCGCGAAACAGCGGCAGCGGCTTCTTGCCCGTGACGTACTGCAGGCGCTCGGAAGCCTTGGTGATATTGGCGCAGTACTGTTCCGCGTCCCAGGTGAACTGCCGGCCGGCAAAGGCGCCGGCCGAGGGTGCGATGCGGAAGCGCGGCGCGAGTCCCTTCACGTCGCCGCGCCAGTAGGCATGGTCGTAGGTGTGGGACGCGAACTCGTGGCCTTCGGCCGCCCTCGCCTTCCACCACGGCGCCCACTGGTTGTCGAGGCTGTCGCCGCCGCTCAGCGTGCGCTCGGCCGCGCCGAAGAAGGTGACACGCACCTCCTGGCGCTTGAGCACCTCGGCCACCAGCGGCGCCACGCCCATGTGGCCGGTGTCGAAGCTCAGGTAGACCGGCTTGGCGCAGCTGGCCTGTGCGACGGCGCTGATTGGCGCCGCACCCGCAGCGAGCAAGAGCAGCGCGAGCGCGTATCTAGCGTTTTGCATGATCGAGGGTCCAGACGCCGTGGGGCGAGCGGCCGACTGGCACCTGCCGCACCACCTTGTGGGCAGCCAGATCGACCACGCTGAGCTTCCTGGCCCAGCGCGAGGTCACGTAGAGCGTCTTGCCGTCGGCCGAGACGTCCATGCAGTCGGGTCCGCCGCCCACCGGGTAGGTGTCGCTGACCTGCAGCGTCTGCAGGTCGATGCGGCTGATGGTGTTGGCCACGCGGTTGCTGACGAAGACGCTGCGGCCGTCGCCGGCCGAGCGGAAGGCGTGGGCGCCCTTGCCGGTGGGAATCTTGCCGACCAGCTTCGGCTCCCGGCCGGCCACGTCGAAGACCTGCACGCCGTCGCTGCCCGTGAGGCCGACCAGCAGCGTCTTGCCGTCGTGGATGCCGAAGATGTCGGCCGGCATCGGGCCGGTAGGCGTGCGCCAGCGGATGGTCTGCGTGGCGAGATCGACCGCGACCAGTTCGTCGCTGTCCTGCATCGTGACGTAGGCCGTGGTGCTCTTGCCGTCGATCCAGATGTGGCTCGGCGTCTTGCCCGAGGGGATGCGCTTGACCAGCTTGGGCTCCTTGCCGTCCCAGCGGTAGACGTCGATGTGGTTGAGCCGGTTGCCGGCGGTGACGAACCACTTCATGTCGGGCGAGAAGCGCAGGTGATAAGGGTCGATGATGCCGTAGACCACGCGCTGAACCTCGGCCGTGCGCGGGTTCAGGAAGGTGAGCGAGTCGCCGGCCGAATTGGCGACGATCAGCGAGTTCTCGTCGGGCGACAGGTAGAGATGGTGCGGCTCCTTGCCGGTCGGGATGCGCAGCTTCTCGGTCCAGCTGACCGGATCGACCACGCTCACCGTGGCATCGAGCGAATTGAGCACGAAGACCGGCGGTGGTTCGGCAGCAAGCGACGGCAGCGCCGCACAGGCAAACAAAAAGGCCGCGAGGCGGCCTATCGGGGGGAAAGAGAAGCGCAAGGGGGAAGTTCCAGAAGCAGGCTTGCGATTTTAACGATCGACCCTGTTCGCTGGCTGACTTGGGCGCGCCGTTCGCAAGGCCTCGACCTGCGCCGACTCCAGCCAGCGCCACTGGCCCGGCGCCAGGTCTTCAGGCAGCGCGAGCGGTCCGATGCGCGAGCGGTGCAGGGTCTCGACCCGGTTGCCCACGGCGGCCAGCATGCGCTTGACCTGGTGGTACTTGCCTTCGGTCAGCGTGAGTCGGAGCTGCAGCGGCCCGACCGGCTCGCAGGCCGCCGCGCGCACCGGCTTCGGATCGTCGTCGAGCACCACGCCGGCGAGCAGCCGGGCCACCTGCGTGTCGTCGATCGCATGCTTGGTGCCGACCTCATAGACCTTCGGCACATGATGCTTGGGCGAGCCCATGCGGTGGATGAACTGGCCGTCGTCGGTCAGGAGCAGCAAGCCGGTGGTGTCCTGGTCTAGCCGGCCGATGGCCTGCACGCCCTGCACTGCGCCTTTGTTGGGACGCAGGCGCAGCGGCGACGGCAGCAGCGTGTAGATGCTGGGATAGGTCGACGGCTTCTGCGAGCACTCGGTACCGGCCGGCTTGTGCAGCATCAGGTAGGCCTTCTCGTGATATGCCCACTCGGTGCCCTGCACAGTGAGGAGCAGGCCCTCCGCCTCGAATTCCGTCGCCGGATCTGCGACGACGGTGCCCGCCACCCTTACCAGCCCTTGCTGGACCAGCCCGGCGCAGACGCGCCGGGTGCCGAAGCCCTGGGTATAAAGAATCTCGTCGATCCGCATCAATACCCGAGGGCCAGGCCGGTGTTGCGCCGCGGATCGTTGGCGCCGTAGAAGCGGTTCTTGCCGACCGGCTTGCCGCCCAGCGCAGGCGCACCGATGGTGATTGCCGCCACGTGATTGGCCGGCTGCGGCACTCCGAGGTTGTGGCCCATGTCGGTCAGGATCTTGCGCGTGTCGGGGCTGAGCGCGAAGGTCTCGACGTTGGTCACGTCGGGCAGCCATTGCTGGTGGAAGCGCGGCGCGTCGACGGCCTCCTGCACGTTCATTTCGTAGTCGACGACGTTGAGGATCGTGTGGAGCACCGCGGTGATGATGCGGCTGCCGCCCGGCGTTCCGACGATGAAGACCGGCTTGCCGTCCTTGGTCAGGATGGTAGGACTCATCGAGCTGAGCGGACGCTTGCCCGGGGCGATGGCGTTGGTTTCGCCCTGCACAAGACCGTAGAGGTTGGGCACGCCAATCTTCACGGTGAAGTCGTCCATCTCGTCGTTGAGCAACACGCCGGTGCCGGCGGCCGTGACCTTGGCGCCGAACCAGTCGTTGAGCGTGTAGGTCACCGAGACCGCATTGCCCCACTGGTCGATGATCGAATAGTGAGTGGTGTTGCTGCCTTCATGGGGTGCGACGCCGGGCTTGATGTCCTTCGAGACGCCGGCTTTCTTCGGGTCGATCACGGCACGGATCTTTTCGGCATAGCCCTTGTCGAGCAGCCGGTCGAGCGGGTTCTTCACGAAGTCGGGGTCGCCGAGGTAGCTGTTGCGGTCGACATAGGCATGGCGCATGGCCTCGATCTGGTAGTGCACGGCCTGCGCCGAGCGGAAGCCGAGGTCCTTGAGCGGATAGCCCTCGAGGATGTTCAGCATCTCGCAGATCACCACCCCACCCGAGCTCGGTGGCGGCGCCGAGACCACGTGATAGCCGCGGTAGTCGCATTCGACCGGCGCCAGTTCGCGGGTCGTGTACTGGTTCAGGTCGGCCTGCGTGATGATGCCCTTGCCGGCCTGGCTGGAGGCCACGAGCGCGGCGCCTACGGGGCCCTTGTAGAAGCCGTCGACGCCGTTGCGGCTGATGGCCTTGAGCGTTTTCGCGAGGTCTTTCTGCACCAGCTTCTGGCCGACCGCGAAAGGCTCGCCCTTGTTCAGGAAGATCGCGCCGGAGGCCGGATCTTTCTTGAAGTCGGCGGTCGCGGTGGCGAGCAAGTCGATGTCGCCCTGCTCCAGCACGAAGCCACGCTCGGCCAGCGCGATCGAAGGCGCGATCAGCGCATCGCGCTTCATGGTGCCGTACTTCTCGCGCGCCAGCTCGAGGCCGGAGACGGTGCCGGGCACGCCGACGGCGAGGTGGCCGTTCGTGCTCAGGCCCTTGACGACGTTGCCATCCTTGTCGAGGTACATGTTGGCAGTGGCGGCCAGCGGCGCCTTCTCGCGGAAGTCGAGGAAGGACTTGCGGCCGTCGGCCAGTTGCACCGTCATGAAACCACCGCCGCCCAGGTTCCCGGCCGCCGGGTAGACCACCGCCAGCGCATAGCCGACCGCCACCGCGGAATCGATCGCATTGCCGCCGCGCTTGAGCACGTCGACGCCGATCTTGGTCGCCAGATGCTGGGCGCTCACGACCATGCCGTTCTCGGCCGCCACGGGCGCCTGCGAGGCCGCGTGAAGCTGTGCCGCGCCTGCCAGCGCGAGCGCCGCCGCGACGGCGCCTCGCAAGGCCGAAGTCCACTGAAGTTGTTTCACGGTTTTATCTCCTTTGAAGAATGGATCAGCCCGCAAGCAGCCCCTTGCGGCGCAAGTCCCGAAGGGCAAGCGCTACCTGTTGCTGCGTGAACTCGCGCAGCGCACCTGCTTCGGTGAGCGGCTTTTCGTCCTTGATGAAGCGCAGGCGCTCAGCGCGGGCTTCAACCGCCAGGTGCAATGCCAGGGACTCGTGCGAATGCTCGCCGTCGAGCAGCGGCAGCAGGCAGCGCTCGAGCAAAGAAAGGCCCACCGGCTCATGCCACAGGTTGCAGGCAATGGCCGAGGGTCCGGCATTCAGCGCGAGACCGGGAGTCCTGCGCACCGCGGCCAGCGCACGCGGGAACTCCGACACTTGCGCGCCCGCCTGCGGCGCGGCGCGCCGGATGCGGACGGCGCCGAGGATCAGCAGCTCTTCGAGCATCGCCATGACGAGCGGCTCGACCGCGGCGCGCGGTTCGCCGGTCCGCGCCGAGACCTCGGCAATCAGCGCGTCGGCCGAGGCGGTGGCCGGGTAGCGCTCGTCGAGCACCTGCGCCACCGCTTTTTGAAGCGGCAGCCGCAGCGTGATCTTGAGGTTGCGCATCGCATTGCAGGGCTGCTCCTGCGCATCGAGCGTCAGCACGCCACCGCCTTCGGCTGCGAACACGCCGGCGAATTCGAGCGCGCGGATGCGCTCCGGGACAAGGCGATAGCGGATCTCGGCGGCACGTTCCTGCTTCACGAGCAGCGTCTGACGGAAGGTGCGGTTGACCAGGAAGTCCAGGTACTGCTCCATCATGATCTGGCTGCCTCCGCATTCGCGCAGCAAGGGATCGCGCACTTTTTCGCCGTAGTTCTGGACGAACATGGTCGACGGCTCGGCGTCCGCCAGGTAGCTGAGCCCGTGCGTGCTCGCACGCGCGGCGAACTCCTTGAAGTAGCAGGGCGAGTTGCAGGGCTCGAGGAACTCGTGCAGCAGGTAGGAGCTGTTCGCGGCACGCACGATCGGCATGGTCTCTTCGAGCGTCTTCTTGAGCACGCTGTCCGGCCGCGCCGACTGTTCGAGAAACTCGAGCATGCCGCGCGCGTAGGAGAGTTTCTCGTCCGGCTCGTCGCGCGGGGCGCCGCGCAGGATCATGGCGTCGCGCACGATCTCGCGCGCCTTCCAGCCCGGGTACACGTTGTAGCTCACGTAGGCCACGCCGTTGGGTGCGAGGTTCTCTGAGCACACGCGCAGGATCGCGTCCTGCACCGGCGCCGGCACCCAGCTGTAGACGCCGTGGCAGATGATGTAGTCGAACTGACCGAAGGAGGCGTCGATGCTGGCGATGTCGAGAGCGCGCAGTTCGACGTTCTTCAGGCCCGAGTGCTCGATGGCTGCCGCGCCCTGCCGGATCTGCACCGGCGAAAGGTCCACGCCGAGCGCTCTCGCCTCCGGGTGGCGTGCCGCGAAAGGGATCAGGTTGCCGCCGGCCGCGCTGCCGAGTTCGAGCACGCGTGCCTGCGCCGGCGCAGGCGCCTCCAGCCCGAACAGGAAGGCCAGCGCCTCCAGGTGCTCCACCGCAGACTGAGGAAACGGATGCGAGTCGTACGGCACGGTGTCGTAGTAACTCGTGAGCGCGGTCGTCATTGAATCCATGGGTGTCCTCTGGGCGAGCGACGCCGACTATAGCTCGCGCGCGGAGCAGCGCGGACCTCGTGAGCCCGAAGAATCCAATGGACCTTGACTGATGCGCGAAGCCGGAGCCGGCATGCGCCGAAGCGGTGTCTTGCGGCCGCATGGGCCGCTCGAGGTGTCACTCGCTGGATGTATTGGTGGAGCTGGGGGGATTTGAACCCCCGTCCGCAAGCCTTCGTCGCGCAGATCTACATGTTTAGCGATCTGATTTAGGTCTCGCCACCGGTGTCGCGCAGTCGCACGCTACACCGGCCGCCAGCACCCTATGTTCTCGCTCCGACCCAAGGTACCCGGATCGGAGCCAGCCAATGTAGATTATCTTTGCAGCCGGGAGGCGTCAGATTGCTCTAGCGCCCCCTTGCCCAGCCCATCGGCCTGCTGTTGCAAAGCTCACCGGCAATTAAGCGGCGAGTGCGAAACGTTCGTCGTTTGCAGTTAGTTTGTTTGAATCTGTTTTACGAGCGCATTCAGCTCGACATGCCCCGCTGCGATTCCGAACCCACGTCGAAACCAGTGCAGCCCCAAGCGCTGCATTCTAGGCCGGTTTGAGTAGTTGCAAGAGCTCCATGGGCGATGCGATGGCGGCATCGGCCTGCCACAGCGTCACATCCGCCTCCGCGCCCATGTAGCCGTAGGCGGCGGCCACCGTTCCCATACCCGCGGCCCGGCCGGCCATGATGTCCCGGTGGTCGTCGCCCACATAGATGCAACGAGCGGGCGGCACCCCCAGTTGTCGCGCCGCCTCGAACAAAGGTTCGGGATGCGGCTTGGCATATGGCGTCGTGTCGCCGCTGACGATCGCGCGCGCCGTGCCGAACAGCGGTATCGCGCGTGTCAGCGGGCCAGTGAAGCGCACCGACTTGTTGGTCACCACGCCCCACTGCAGCCCGCGCGCGCAAAGCGCTTCGATCAGTTCGGCCACGCCTTCGAAGACCTGCGTGTTGCGCAGCATTCGATTCTCGTAGTTGACGAAGAACTCCTCGCGCAGCGGCGCGAACTCCGGCGCATCGGGTGTGATGCCGAAAGCCACGCCCAGCATCCCGCGCGCGCCGGCGCCGGCCATGGGGCGATAGCGCTCCAGGGGCAGCGAGGCCAGGCCCCGATCCGTTCGCATCTGGTCGGCCGCGGCGCCCAGGTCCGGAGCGCTGTCGATCAGCGTGCCGTCCAGATCGAACAGGACGGCCTGTGTCGCATCGGCCGCCATCATGGCTGGGGCGCCGATGGTTTGCGGGTTGCAAACATGTAGTTGACGCTGGTGTCGTCGCTGAGCCAGTAGCGCCGCGTCACCGGGTTGTGCTGCAGGCCGCGCGTATGGCGCAAATCGAGGTTTGCAGCGCGGCAATGCGCAGCCAGCTCGCTCGGCCGGATCAGCTTCTGGTACTCGTGCGTGCCCCGGGGCAGCATGCCCAGCACGTACTCGGCGCCGACGATCGCGAACAGGAAGGACTTCAGGTTCCGATGAATGGTCGAGAAGAACACCCAGCCGCCGGGCTTGACAAGCTGCGCACAGGCCTTCACGACGGAGGCCGGCTGAGGCACGTGCTCGAGCATTTCCATGCAGGTCACGACGTCGAAGCTCTCAGGCTGTTCGGCGGCCAGCGCTTCGACACTGATTTCGCGGTACTTCACGCCACGCGTCGCTGCCTCGAGCGCATGCAGTTGGGCGACCTTGAGAGCCTTGTCGGCCAGATCGATGCCCAGGACGTCGGCGCCTCGCCGCGCCATGGCGTCGGCCAGAATCCCGCCGCCGCAGCCCACATCGAGCACCCTGCATCCTGCAATCGGTGCAATGCTTTCGATCCACTCCAGGCGCAGCGGATTAATTTCGTGCAGCGGTCGGAATTCGCTTTCCAGATCCCACCAGCGGTGAGCGAGTTCGGAAAATTTGGCAAGTTCTGCCGGATCGGCATTCACGGTATCGGTCATATGCAGATTATGAAACGACGCGAATTGCTGGGAATCCCGCAACGCGAAATCGCAATGCGATCGCCCATAAAAAAACCCCGCCGAGGCGGGGTTCTTTTTGAAGATTCTTGCGAATCAACGGTTGGCGCGGGTACCGACCACTTCGATTTCCACGCGGCGGTTCTTGGCGCGACCTTCCTTGGTCTTGTTGTCGGCGACGGGTTGCTTCTCGCCCTTGCCTTCGGTGTAAACGCGGTTGCGTTCGATGCCCTTCGAGACCAGGTAGGCCTTGACGGCTTCAGCGCGGCGAACCGACAGGCGCTGGTTGTAGGCATCGGTGCCGATCGAGTCGGTGTGGCCGACGGCGATGATCACTTCGAGGTTCACGTCACGGATCTTCGAGACCAGGTCGTCCAGCTTGGCGCGGCCTTCAGGCTTGAGGACCGACTTGTCGAAATCGAAGAACGCGTCGGCAGCGAAGGTGACCTTCGAAGCGGCGACAGCCGGAGCTGCAGGTGGGACAGGTGCCGGAGCAGCCGGGGCCACAGCGGCGGGAGGTGCAGCGGGAACGAGCGCACCGTCGCAACCAGCGGCAGCCGTGGCGGGCGTCCAGTTGGCATCGCGCCAGCACAGTTCATTGGTGCCGTTTTTCCAGACCAGTTCGCTGGTGCCGTTTTGCCAGTTGTCGATCACGGGGCCACCGTTCGCGGCGGTAACGCGGGTCTGCGCGCCGGCGGCAGTGGCGAGCGCAGCGACTGCAAACATCATCGCCACTTTATTCAGTTTCTTCATGGTTCTCCTCTTGGGGAAAAAGCCGCAGCCGCGCTGCGAATCAAGGACGCTTTAAGTGACCACCACCCAAAACGTTGAGGCGATTGTGCCATAGGGTCTTTGGCAAACCGCCCGCGAGGCGCCCCTGAAACGTAGGACGGAGGCGGAATACCGGCCTTGTGTTGCGGCGGTGCGACACCCTCCGCGGCGTAAAATTCGGCCCCTTGCCGTCAGCCTGCTGCCCATGACCTCGTTCGCCAAAGAAACTCTACCCATCAGCCTCGAAGAGGAAATGCGCCGCAGCTATCTCGATTACGCGATGAGCGTGATCGTGGGGCGTGCGCTCCCCGATGCGAGGGACGGCCTCAAGCCGGTGCACCGGCGCGTGCTGTATGCGATGCACGAGCTCAACAATGACTGGAACCGGGCGTACAAGAAGTCGGCCCGTATCGTCGGCGATGTGATCGGTAAGTACCACCCGCACGGCGACCAGTCGGTCTATGACACCATCGTGCGGCTGGCGCAGGACTTTTCCATGCGCCACATGCTGGTCGATGGCCAGGGCAATTTCGGATCGGTCGATGGTGACAACGCGGCCGCGATGCGCTACACGGAAATTCGGCTCGCGAAGATTGCGCATGAAATGCTGGCCGATATTGACAAGGAAACCGTCGATTTCGGTCCGAATTACGACGGCAGCGAGAAAGAACCGCTGGTATTGCCGAGCAAGCTGCCCAATTTGCTGGTCAATGGCTCGGGCGGCATTGCGGTCGGCATGGCGACCAACATCCCGCCGCACAACCTGAACGAAGTCGTCGACGGCTGCCTGCACCTGCTGCGCCACCCGGACGCCAACATCGACGACCTGATGGAGATCATTCCGGCGCCCGACTTTCCGACGGCCGGGATCATCTATGGCATCAACGGCATCAAGGACGGCTATCGCACCGGCCGCGGCAAGGTGGTGATGCGGGCGAAGTGCCACTTCGAGGACATCGACCGCGGCCAACGGCAGGCGATCATCGTCGACGAGCTGCCCTATCAGGTCAACAAGAAGACGCTGCAGGAGCGCATGGCCGAGCTGGTGCACGAGAAGAAGATCGAAGGCATCAGCCACATCCAGGATGAGTCCGACAAGTCGGGCATGCGGCTGGTGATCGAGCTCAAGCGCGGCGAAGTGCCCGAAGTGGTGCTCAACAACCTCTACAAGCAGACCCAACTGCAGGACACCTTCGGCATCAACATGGTGGCGCTGGTGGACGGCCAGCCGAAGCTGTGCAACCTCAAAGACCTGATCCAGGTCTTCCTGCAGCACCGCCGCGAAGTCGTGACGCGCCGCACGGTGTTCACACTGCGCAAGGCGCGCGAACGCGGCCACGTGCTCGAGGGCCTGGCGGTCGCGCTCGCCAACATCGACGAATTCATCGCCATCATTCGCAACGCGCCGACGCCGCCGGTGGCCAAGGCCGAGCTGATGAACCGCCGCTGGGACAGCAAGCTGGTGCGCGAGATGCTCACCCGCACGCGGGCCGACGGCGGCGTCATCAACGCCGACGACTACCGCCCCGACGGACTCGAGATCGAATACGGCATGAGCGCCGACGGGCTCTACAAGCTGTCGGACACGCAGGCCCAGGAAATCCTGCAGATGCGCCTGCAGCGCCTGACCGGCCTGGAGCAGGACAAGATCGTGGCCGAGTACAAGGAAGTCATGGCGGAGATCGACGATCTGCTGGACATCCTGGCCAAGCCCGAGCGCGTCTCGGTGATCATCGGCGACGAGCTCACGACGATCAAACAGGAGTTCGGTCAGACCAAGCTCGGCGTGCGCCGCAGCCAGGTCGAGCACAGCGCCTTCGATCTTTCGACGGAAGACCTGATCACGCCCACCGACATGGTCGTGACCCTCTCGCACAGCGGCTACATCAAGAGCCAGCCGCTGGGCGAATACCGGGCCCAGAAACGCGGCGGGCGCGGCAAGCAAGCCACGGCGACCAAGGAAGACGACTGGATCGACCAGCTCTTCATCGCCAACACGCACGACTACATCCTGTGCTTCTCCAACCGCGGCCGGCTGTACTGGCTCAAGGTGTGGGAGGTGCCCGCCGGATCGCGCGGCTCGCGCGGACGCCCGATCGTCAACATGTTCCCGCTGCAGGAAGGCGAGAAGATCAACGTCGTGCTGCCCCTGACCGGCGAGAAGCGCACCTTCCCGGCCAATCAATACGTGTTCATGGCGACCTCGATGGGCACGGTCAAGAAGACTGCGCTCGACGAATTCAGCAACCCGCGCAAGGCCGGCATCATCGCAGTGGATCTCGACCCGGGCGACTACCTGATCGGCGCCGCGCTGACCGACGGCGCGCACGACGTGATGCTGTTTTCCGACGGCGGCAAGGCCGTGCGTTTCGACGAGAACGATGTGCGTCCGATGGGCCGCAACGCACGCGGCGTGCGCGGCATGACGCTCGAGGACGGCCAGGGCGTGATCGCCATGCTGGTCGCGGAGGACGAGGAGCAGAGCGTCCTGACCGCGACGGAAAATGGTTACGGAAAACGCACAAGCATTACCGAGTACACGCGTCATGGCCGGGGAACCAAGGGCATGATCGCGATTCAGCAAAGTGAGCGCAACGGCAAGGTCGTGGCCGCGACTCTCGTGCATGCCGACGACGAGATCATGCTCATCACCGACAAGGGCGTGCTCGTACGCACCCGTGTCTCCGAAATCCGCGAACTCGGACGCGCGACGCAAGGCGTCACGCTGATCGGGCTCGACGAAGGCGCCAAGCTCAGCGGGCTGCAGCGCATCGTCGAGAACGACGCGAACGTGGAGAACGAGCCCGACGCCGACGACACTTCCTCATCATCTTCAACGGAGAACCCTCAGTGAAAAAACTCAAACTCGCGCTCTTGACGGTCGCGCTCGCCGGCAGCTCGATGGCCATGGCACAGGACAAGGCGGCGATGGTCAAGCAATTCATCGATCTGCAGCGCCCCGGCATCGAAGCGCTGGCGCGCGGCCTGGTCGAGCAGTCCAGCGCCCCCATCGCTCAAGCGGGTTCGCAGTATCTGCAGACGCAGGTGCCGGCCGACAAGCGCGAAGCCGCCGCAAAGGCCGCCGACGCCGAGCTCAAGAAGTACTTCGACGAGGCTTACCCCATCGTGCGCGACAAGGCGGTGGCGCTCGCGCCGGACGCCCTGGGCCCGATCCTGCGCGACAACTTCAGCGACGAAGAACTGCGCCAGCTGCTGGCCTGGATCAGCTCGCCCTTGAGCAAGAAGTACCAGGAACTCAATCCGAAGATGCAGACCGCACTCACGGAAAAGCTCGTGGCCGAGACCCGCACGAGTATCGAACCGAAGATGCGCACGCTCGACACCAACGTTGCCAAGGCATTGGGCGCCCCGACCGGCAACGGCGCGGCAGCACCGGCCAAGCCGGCGCCCAAGGCGCCCGCCAAGAAGTGACGCAGGGTCCGCGCCCGTACAACTTCTCCGCCGGTCCGGCCGCGATGCCGGAGGCAGTGCTGCAACGCGCCGCCTCCGACATGCTGGACTGGCAAGGCAGCGGCATGAGCGTGATGGAGATGAGCCATCGCGGCAAGGAGTTCGGCGCGATCTGCTCGCAGGCCGAGGCCGACATCCGGACGCTGCTCGCGGTACCTGCGCACTTCCACATCCTTTTCATGCAGGGCGGCGGCCTCGGCGAGAACGCGATCGTGCCGATGAACCTGTCGCGCGGCGCCGGCGCCGACTTCGTGATCACCGGCAGCTGGAGCGCCAAATCGCAGAAGGAAGCGCAGCGCTACTGCAAGGCGAACGTCGCCGCGTCCAATGCCGACAGCCAGCACACGCGGCTGCCCGACCCCGCGAGCTGGCAGCTCGCGCGCGACGCGTCGTACGTGCACATCTGTTCCAACGAGACGATCCACGGCATCGAATTCCAGGAGTTGCCCGATCTCGCCGCACTGGGCAGCGACGCCCCGCTCGTCATCGATTTCTCTTCCCATGTCGCGTCGCGGCCGGTCGACTGGCGCCGCGTGGGCCTCGCCTTCGGCGGCGCGCAGAAGAACCTCGGCCCGGCCGGCCTCACGATCGTGATCGTGCGCGACGACCTGCTGGGACGCGCGCTCGACATCTGCCCCACGGCCTTCAACTACAAGACGGTGGCAGAGAACAAGTCGATGTACAACACGCCGCCGACCTGGGGCATCTACGTCGCCGGCCTGACCTTCCAATGGCTGCTGCAGCAGACGGAGGGCGAGCTTCGCGGCGTCGAGGCGATGGAGCAGCGCAACATCGCGAAGGCGCAGCTTCTCTACGGCTTCATCGACGCTTCCAGCTTCTACGAGAACAAGGTCGCCGCCAACTGCCGCTCGCGCATGAATGTGCCCTTCTTCCTCAAGGACGAAAGCCGCAACGAGGCCTTCCTCGCCGGCGCGCGCGAAGCGGGTCTGCTGCAGCTGAAGGGGCACAAGTCGGTCGGCGGCATGCGGGCCAGTATTTACAACGCGATGCCGCTGGCCGGCGTGCAGGCACTCGTGAGCTACATGCGAGAATTCGAGCGGTCGCATGCCTAGATGCATGCGAGCCTGACCGATGACCGCACCCACCCCACAGCCTCCTGCCTCCGACAATTCCGCCAGCCTCGCCGATCTGCGCGTGCAGATCGATTCGCTCGACCAGCAACTGCTCGACCTGCTGAACCGCCGCGCGCACGTCGCCGAGCTGGTCGGCGAGGTCAAGAAGCGCGAGGGCACGCCCTACTTCCGGCCCGATCGCGTGGCGCAGGTGATCGAGAAGATGCAGCAGAGCAACGGCGGGCCGCTCAAGGCGCTGCACGTGGCGGCCATCTGGCGCGAGATCATGTCGGCCTGTCTGGCCCTCGAATCGCCGCAGCGCGTCGCCGTGCTCGGCCCCGAAGGCACCTTCTGCGAACAGGCCGCGATCGAATACTTCGGCGGCGCCGCCGACCTGATCTATTGCGCATCCTTCGACGAGGTCTTCCACGCCACGGCCGCCGGCAGCGCGCAGTACGGCGTGGTCGGCGTCGAGAACTCCACCGAAGGCGTGGTCACGCGCTCGCTCGACCTGTTCCTGCACTCGCCCACCCACGTGGTCGGCGAGGTCAGCCTGTTGGTGCGCCATCACCTGCTGCGCACGCGCAACGAGCTCGAAGGCATCGAAGCGGTGCTGGCGCATCCGCAGGCGCTCGCGCAGTGCCAGACCTGGCTCTCCAAGCATCTGCCCAACGCCGAGCGGCGCGCCGTTTCCAGCAACGCCGAGGGTGCGCGGCTCGCGGCCGGCAATCCGGCCTGGGCCGGCCTCGCGAGCGAACGGGCCGCTACCCGCTTCGGGCTGCACATCGTTGCCCACGCGATCCAGGACGACTCGTACAACCGCACGCGCTTCGCCGTCATCTGCCTGCCCCAGACCCTGGCCATGCCGCCGGCCTCGGGCAAGGACTGCACCAGCCTGGTGGTTTCCGTGCCCAACCGGCCCGGCGCAGTGCACGACCTGCTGGTGCCGCTCAAGACCAACAACGTCTCGATGACGCGCTTCGAGTCGCGGCCGGCGCGCACCGGCCAGTGGGAGTACTACTTCTACATCGACCTCGACGGCCATCCGTTACAGCCCAATGTCGCCGCCGCCCTCGCCGAACTGCGCAAGCTTTGCGCGTTCTACAAAGTCATCGGCGCCTACCCCGTCACCGCTTGAGGCCGCCCATGTTTGAACAGCTCGGCTTGATCGGCTGCGGCCTGATGGGCGGCTCCTTCGCGCTGGCGCTCAAGCGCGCGCGGCTGGTCAAGCGCGTGGTCGGCTACAGCAAGTCGCCATCGACCACGGAACGTGCGCGCCAGCTGGGCGTGATCGACGTGGCCGCGCCGTCCGCCCTGCTCGCGGTGTCGGGTGCCGACCTGGTGCTGATTGCCGTTCCGGTGGGCGCTTCGGAAGCCACCTTCAAGGCGATCCGCCACGGCATCACCGACCAGATGCTGGTGATGGACGTGGGCTCGACCAAGGGCGACGTGATCGAGGCCGCGCGGCGCGGCCTGCAGGACCAGCTCGGCGCCTTCGTCCCCGCGCACCCGATCGCCGGCAAGGAGCTCTCCGGCGTCGAGCATGCCGATGCCGGCCTGTATGCCGGGCGCCAGGTCGTACTCACGCCGATCAAGGCCACGCGGCGCTCCAACGTGCAGCGCGCGACGCAGGTCTGGACGGGGGTGGGCGCCAAGGTCGTGACGATGACGGCCGAAGCGCACGACAGCGCCTTCGCGGCCGTCAGCCACCTGCCGCACCTGCTCGCGTTCGCATTCGTCAAAGCCATCACCGCCCAGCCCGACGGCCATCGCTTTCTGGAGCTGGCGGGTCCCGGTTTTCGCGACTTCACGCGCATCGCGGCCGGCGATCCGGCCATGTGGCGCGACGTCCTGCTGGCCAATCGCGATCAGGTATTGCAGCATTCGCTGGCCTTTCGCGCGGCACTGTCGCAGTTCGAGGCCTTGATGAACGCGGGCGATGCGCAGGGCCTGGAAGACGCGATCGCGGCAGCCAGCCGCGTTCGCAGCAAATGGCATCCGGGCGCGGCCGCTTCGCCCGACTGACCATGTTCGAAACACCTTTCCTCGACATCCCGCCGCTCGTCGCCGCCGGCGGTACCGTCAGGCTTCCCGGCTCCAAGAGCATCTCCAACCGCGTGCTGCTGCTGGCGGCGCTCGCCGACGGCACGACCACGGTGCACGACCTGCTGGATTCGGACGACACCCGCGTGATGCTCGATGCGTTGGCCGCGCTCGGCTGCCGCATCGAGCGAACCGGCAATGCGCTGCGCATCGACGGCCTCGACGGCAAGCCGCAGACGCCGGGCGCTTCGCTGTTCCTCGGCAACGCCGGTACCGCGATGCGTCCGCTGACCGCAGCCCTCGCCCTGCTCGGCGGCGATTTCGAACTGCGCGGCGTGCCGCGCATGCACGAGCGGCCGATCGGCGATCTGGTCGACGCGCTGGTCCAGCTCGGCTGCCGCATCGACTACACCGGCAACCCCGGCTATCCCCCGCTGCACATTCATCCGGTGGCCCTCGATGCTCTGCAGCTCGAAACGCCGATCCGCGTGCGCGGCGACGTCTCCAGCCAGTTCCTCACCGCGCTGCTGCTCGCCTTGCCGCTGGCCGCAGCGCAGCGCGACATCGTGATCGAGGTGATCGGCGAGCTGATTTCCAAACCTTACATCGAGATCACGCTCAACCTGCTGGCGCGCTTCGGCATCGAGGTCCGGCGCGACGGCTGGCAGCGCTTCACGATTCCCGCGGGCAGCCGCTACCGTTCACCCGGCGACATCCACGTCGAGGCCGATGCGTCCTCGGCCAGCTATTTCATCGCGCTCGGTGCGATCGCGAGCGGCGCGGGCATCCGCATCGAAGGCGTCGGCGCCGGCTCGATCCAGGGCGACATCCGCTTCGTCGAAGCCGCCCGTCAGATGGGCGCGCGCGTCGACAGCGGCCCCAACTGGCTCGAAGTCTCGCGTGGCGCCTGGCCGCTCAAAGCCATCGACATCGACGCCAACCATATTCCCGACGCGGCGATGACGCTCGCGGTGATGGCGCTCTATGCCGACGGCCCCTGCCTGCTCCGCAACATTGCGAGCTGGCGCGTCAAGGAAACCGACCGCATCGACGCCATGGCCAACGAGCTGCGCAAGCTGGGCGCCACGGTCGAGGACGGCCCCGACTTCATCCGCGTGCACCCGCTGGCCGCGGCCGGCTGGCGCGCGGCCAGCATCCGTACCTACGACGACCACCGCGTGGCGATGTGCTTCTCGCTCGCGGCCTTCAATCCGGCCCGCGTACCGCTGCGCATCCTCGAGCCGCAGTGCGTCGCCAAGACCTTCCCCGACTATTTCGAGACCCTGTTCTCGGTGGCCGAGGCCGTCGAAGTGCCGGTGATCTGCGTCGACGGCCCCACCGCCTCCGGCAAGGGAACGCTGGCCCTCGAGCTGGCGCACCGGCTCGGCTATCACTACCTGGATTCGGGTTCGCTCTACCGCGTGACCGGTCTCGCGATGCGCCGCGCGGGGCTCAGCGCAGATGCCGCGCATGAGGCACAGATTGCCACGCTCGCCCGCACCCTGCCCCTTCGCTTCAGCGAAGGCAAGATCGTGCTGGCCGGCGAAGACGTGAGCGATGCCATCCGCACCGAGGCCGCCGGCATGGACGCCTCCCGCGTGTCGGCGCTGCCGGCCGTGCGCGATGCGCTGATGACGCTGCAAAAGAGCTTCCGGCGCCTGCCCGGCCTGGTGGCCGACGGCCGCGACATGGGCACCGTCGTTTTCCCCGACGCCCCGCTCAAGGTCTACCTGACCGCGAACGCCGCCCAGCGCGCCGACCGGCGTCATAAGCAGTTGATTTCAAAGGGTATTTCGACTACAATCGACGGTCTTCGCGCCGACCTGGAAGCGCGTGACCTTCGGGATTCGTCCCGCAGCGTCGCGCCGCTGAAGCCGGCGCCTGATGCCCGCCTCCTGGACAACTCCCTTCTTTCGATCGAGCAATCGGTCGACCGGGTGCTGGACTGGTGGCAGGAAGTACAGCCTTTCAAGTCTTCTTGAAAAGGCGTTTCGGTCCAGCAGGTCCCCGCCGCGCGACAGCGCACCGGCCTGCTGGTTGTTCAACCTCAACCGGGCCCCAAGCCCAACAACCGCCGTCTCCAGATCCGACGCAGTCGCCCGCGATATTGCATTTGCGACTGCAAACCCTGCGTGACGGAAGGAAAACTCAATGTCTGAATCTTTTGCCGACCTGTTCGAAGAATCCCTGAAGCGTTCCGAAATGCGCACCGGCGAGGTCATCACCGCCGAAGTCGTGCGTGTCGAACACAACCACGTCGTGGTCAACGCAGGCCTCAAGTCCGAAGCCTACGTGCCGATCGAGGAGTTCAAGAACGACAAGGGCGAACTCGAAGTCCAGGCCGGCGATTTCGTTTCCGTTGCCATCGGCAGCGTTGAAAACGGCTACGGCGACACCATCCTCTCGCGCGACACCGCCAAGCGTCTGGCTTCGTGGCTCGCTCTCGAGAAGGCACTCGAATCCGGCGATTTCGTCACCGGCACCACCAGCGGCAAGGTCAAGGGCGGTCTCACCGTCCTGGTCAACGGCATCCGCGCGTTCCTGCCGGGCTCGCTGATCGATACGCGTCCGATCAAGGACCTGACCCCCTACGAGAACAAGACCCTCGAATTCAAGGTCATCAAGCTCGACCGCAAGCGCAACAACGTGGTGCTCTCGCGCCGCGCCGTGGTCGAAGCCAGCATGGGCGAAGAGCGCGCCAAGCTGATGGAAACGCTGAAGGAAGGCGCAGTCGTGCGCGGCGTCGTCAAGAACATCACCGAATACGGTGCGTTCGTCGACCTCGGCGGCATCGACGGTCTGCTGCACATCACCGACATGGCATGGCGCCGCGTTCGCCACCCGAGCGAAGTGGTGCAGGCCGGCCAGGAAATCACCGCCAAGATCCTCAAGTTCGACACCGAGAAGAACCGCGTCTCGCTGGGCCTCAAGCAGATGGGCGACGACCCGTGGATGGGCGTCTCGCGCCGCTACCCGCAAGGCACGCGCCTGTTCGGCAAGGTCACCAACATCGCCGACTACGGCGCCTTCGTCGAGCTCGAGCCCGGCATCGAAGGCCTGGTGCACGTCTCCGAAATGGACTGGACCAACAAGAACATCGCCCCGAACAAGATCGTCTCGCTGGGCGACGAAGTCGAAGTCATGGTCCTCGAGATCGACGAAGACAAGCGCCGCATCAGCCTGGGCATGAAGCAGTGCAAGGCCAACCCGTGGCAGGAATTCGCGCAGAACACCAAGCGCGGCGACCGCGTCAAGGGCCCGATCAAGTCGATCACCGACTTCGGCGTGTTCGTCGGCCTGGCTGCCGGCATCGACGGCCTGGTGCACCTGTCCGACCTCTCGTGGAACGAGCCCGGCGAAACCGCCGTGCGCAACTACAAGAAGGGCCAGGAAGTCGAAGCGATCGTGCTGGCCGTGGACGTCGACCGCGAGCGCATCAGCCTCGGCATCAAGCAGCTCGACAGCGACCCGTTCACCACCTTCACCACGGTGAACGACAAGGGCCAGATCGTGACCGGCAAGGTCAAGACCGTGGACGCCCGCGGCGCCGAGATCGACCTCGGTGAGGACATCATCGGCTATCTGCGCGCCAGCGAAATCTCCCGCGACCGCGTGGAAGATGCACGCAACGTGCTCAAGGAAGGCGACGAAGTCACGGCCGTGGTGGTCAACGTGGATCGCAAGACCCGCAACATCCAGCTGTCGATCAAGCAGAAGGACATGGTCGACGAGCAAGGCGCGATGGCCAGCCTGAGCCAGCAGTCGGCACGCGAGAACGCGGGCACGACCAGCCTGGGTGCTCTGCTGCGCGCCAAGCTCGACAACAACGACAAGTAAACAGAGGAAAACACGGTGAGCGTTGCTCACCGTGTCCTTCTGTGGTTTATGACTCGTTCTGACCTTGTCGAAGAATTGGCGGCGCGCTTCGCTCAACTGACGCACCGCGACGCCGAATACGCCGTCAAGACCATTCTTGATGCGATGAGCGACGCGCTGGTGCGCGGGCACCGCATCGAGATCCGCGGCTTCGGCAGCTTCACGGTGAACCGGCGTCCGCCGCGCATCGGCCGCAATCCGCGGTCGGGCGAGAGCGTGCAGATTCCCGAAAAGCGGGTGCCGCACTTCAAGCCGGGCAAGGCGCTGCGCGAGGCGGTCGACGCCCGCACGGCCGAACTCGACGCGCAGAAACGCGAAGCCTGAAGCATAGAATTCCCCCGCCAACGGGGACGCGCATGAAATACCTCCTGTGGCTGCTCAAGGCAGCCATTTTTTTTACCCTCTTCGCCTTCGCGCTGAACAACCAGCACGACGCCACCGTCTACTTCTTCTTCGGCACCCACTGGCGCGCCCCGCTCGTGCTGGTGGTGCTTGCGGCCTTTGCCGGCGGACTCGTGGTCGGCGCGCTCGGCATGCTGCCGGGCTGGTGGAAGCACCGCAGCGCCGCGGCGCAGCTGCCCGCGGCGCCGGTCTCGCCCGTCACGGCAGCCCCTGCCCCGGCGGCCGCCGCCACCGACCTTCCCGCCGTACGCCAACATGGACTTTGATTTCAGCTGGCTGCTGCTCGGCCTGCCCCTCGCCTTCGTCCTCGGCTGGCTGGCCTCGCGTTTCGATCTCAGGCAGTTGCGCATCGAGAACCGGCAGGCGCCCAAGGCCTACTTTCGCGGCCTCAACTTCCTGCTCAACGAGCAGCAGGACCAGGCCATCGATGCCTTCATCGAAGCCGTTCAGAACGACCCCGACACCCAGGAACTGCACTTCGCGCTGGGCAACCTGTTTCGCCGCCGCGGCGAATACCAGCGTGCTGTGCGCGTGCACGAGCACCTGCTGGGCCGCGGCGACCTGAGCCGCGCCGACCGCGATCGCGCGCAGCATGCGCTGGCGCAGGACTTCCTGCGCGCCGGCCTGCTCGACCGCGCCGAAGCCGCGCTGCAGAAGCTCGAAGGCACGCGCTACGAGAACGAGGCCCGGCTCGCCCTGCTCGCCATCTACGAACGCTCGCGCGAATGGGCGCAAGCCGCCGCAGTGGCGCAGAAGCTCGACGAGACCGAGCAGGCCAGCTACGGCGTGCGCCGGGCCCATCACCTCTGCGAGCAGTCCGCCGAGCAGGCGGCGGCCGGCGACCTGAACGCCGCAGCGCAGTTGCTGGAGCAGGCGGTCGCGCTGGCGCCGCAGGCGCCGCGGCCGGCCATCGACACGGCCACGCTGCAACTGCGCAACGGCGACTCCGCCAAGGCCTTCGAAACGCTCGCCGCCCTCAGCGAGAACGCGCCGCTGGCGCTGCCTCTTTACGCGGCGATGCTGCAGCAGGCCTCGGTCGCTTCGCAGCGCGCGGGCGAGGCGCTGATCCTGCTCCAGCGCCGCTATGCAGAATCGCCCTCGATCGACGTGCTCGAGGCAATCATGGCCTTGGGCGGCGCGCCGGTGCTGCCGGAGGACACCACGTCCAGCGCGCCAGCGGCGCCGGAACCGCGCGACGGCTACATCGCGCACCTGGCCCACCAGCCCTCCCTCGTGGCGGCGTCCCGCTGGCTGTCGAGCGAGCACTTCACGCACGAGCAGTTCCATCCGCAGGTGCAACGCGCGCTCGACCAGGCCACGCGGCCGCTGCTGCGCTACCGCTGCGCAGCCTGCGGCTTCGAAGCCCATCAGCATTTCTGGCACTGCCCCGGCTGCCAGGCCTGGGACAGCTACCCGCCCCGGCGCGTCGAAGAGCTCTGATCAATTCTGACTTCGTCGCAGAGGCGTCAACCGCAGCTCAGAACCTGCCGTTGAAACCCGCGCCGTGCGCATGCCGCGTGCGGCGGGATGCCCCGGCATCCCTTTCACAACAATGTCAGGGAATCTCAAGATGCTGAAGTAATGTTGGCCATCATGGCCATGCTCGTTGCGACCGCCTCCTGGGCAGCAGTCGATGTCAACAAGGCGACGGACGCAGAGCTCGATGCGCTCAGGGGCGTGGGCCCCGCGCTCTCCAAGCGCATCATCGAAGCACGCAAGCAAGGCGCGTTCAAGGACTGGCCGGACCTCATGAGCCGGGTCAAGGGCGTGAAGGAGAAGGCGGCCGCCACGCTGTCTGCCGAAGGGCTGACCGTCAATGGCCAGAGCTTCGCGGGCGCCGCGGCACCTGCGGCCAAGGTCGCGAAGTCCGAGCCCCCCAAGGCCGACGGCGCCTCCAAGAAGGCCGACGCCAAGCCCTGAACCATCTCCGCCGCGGTTCGCCGCGCTGATCCAAAGCCGCCTACGGGCGGCTTTTTCATTCGCGCCGAGGCGTCGGCCATGCGCCTACGGCAGGGGAAAGCCCCACGCGATGGCCCGATATTTGCACGTATGCTCCCCGTCGCCTTTTTACTTTCGTACGTTCTGGAGAGCCCATGAATCACAAGTTCGGCATTGCCCTCGCTGGCCTGACCCTCGGCGCAGCAGCGTTGGCGCAAACCAAGTGGGACCTGCCCACCGCCTACCCGGCCACCAACTACCACACCGAGAACATCACGCAGTTCGCGAAGGACGTCGACGCCGCCACCGGCGGCAAGCTCAAGATCACCGTGCATGCGAACGCATCGCTGTTCAAGGCGCCCGAAATCAAGCGCGCCGTGCAAAGCGGCCAGGCCCAGGCCGGCGAGATCCTGCTGGCCAATTTCGCCAACGAGAACCCGATCTACGCGCTCGACGGCGTGCCCTTCCTTGCGACCACCTATCCCGAAGCGAAGAAACTCTACGAGGCTTCCAAGCCCGCCATGGAGAAGCTGCTGGCCGCACAGGGCATCAAGGTGCTGTTCATGGTGCCATGGGCACCTCAGGGCATCTACGTGAAGAAGGAAATCGGCTCCGTCGCCGACCTGCGCGGCATCAAGTGGCGCGCCTACAGCCCCGCCACGGCCAAGATCGCCGAACTGATCGGCGCGCAGCCGGTGCAGATCCAGCAGGCTGAGCTGAGCGCGGCGATGGCCACGGGCGTGATCGAAAGCTACATGAGTTCCGGCTCGACCGGCTACGACACCAAGACCTACGAGCACATCAAGAACTTCTACGACACGCAGGCCTGGATCCCGAAGAACGCGATCCTGGTCAATGCCAAGGCCTTCGACGCGCTCGACCCCGCCACCAAGGCCGCAGTGACCAAGGTCGCGGCCGACGCCGAGGCACGCGGCTGGAAGGTCGCCCAGGAAAAGAACGACGAATACAAGCGCCTGCTGGCCGAGCGCGGCATGAAGATCCACAAGCCTTCGCCCAAGCTCGATGCCGACATGCGCCAGGTCGGCGGCATCATGCAGGCCGACTGGCTCAAGGCCACCGGCGCCGATGGCCAAGCGATCGTCGACGCCTACAAGAAGAAATAAGACATGCGCCGATTCCTCGATCGTCTGTACGGCGGCGCAGGTGCGCTCGGCGCGTTCTGCGTGTTCCTGATCTTCGTGCTGATGGTCGTGGCCGGCGTCGGCCGCCAGATGAACTGGCATGTGAGCGGGCTCAACGATGCGGTGTCCTGGCTCTGCGCCGCGGCCTCCTTCTTCGCGATGGCCCATGCCTTCCGCCACGGCGACTTCGTGCGCGTGACGCTGCTGCTCGATGCCGTGCCGCTCAAGATGCGGCGCGTGCTCGACGTCACGTGTTTGCTGATCGCCGCGGTCTCGGTGGCCTACCTCACCTACTGGGCCACCAGCTTCACCTGGGAGAGCTACGAATTCGCCGAGATGGCGACCGGCCTCCTGGTCATCCCGATCTGGATTCCGCAATCGACCTTCGTGATCGGCTGCTGGCTGCTGCTCGTCGCGATGATCGACGAACTGGTCGGCGTGGTGCGCGGCGAGAAGCCGAGCTACCAGCGCGCAGTCGAAGAACGGCACGCGGCCGGCGACTTCTCCTCGGATATCTAGATGCTCGATACCCTCCTCATGGGCGCGCTGCTGCTCGCCATCATGCTGCTGCTCCTGGCCGGCGGCGTCTGGATCGCGATGACGCTGGCCATCGTCGGCTGGGTCGGCCAGGCCTTCTTCACCAACACGCTGCCCGGCAAGAACCTGTTCTCGGCCTTCTGGGAAAGCAATGCCAGCTGGGAGCTCGCGGCGCTGCCGCTCTTCATCTGGATGGGCGAGATCCTGTTTCGCACCAAGCTCAGCGAAGAGATGTTCGAAGGCCTGCGCCCCTGGCTCAACCGCGTGCCGGGCCGCTTGATGCACACCACCATCCTCGGCTGCGGCGTGTTCGGCTCGGTCTCGGGTTCGTCGGCCGCGACCTGCGCGACCATCGCCAAGGTCGCGCTGCCCGAACTCAAGCGCCGCGGCTACAACGAGAAGCTGGCCATCGGCTCGCTCGCGACCGCCGGCACGCTCGGCATCCTGATCCCGCCCTCGATCACCATGGTGGTCTATGCGGTGGCGGCCGACGCCTCGATCATCCGCATCTTCCTGGCCGGCTTCCTGCCGGGCTTCCTGTTGATGCTGCTGTTCTCGGGCTACATCGGCTGGTGGAGCCTGCGCAACCCCGACAAGGTGCCGCCGGCCGATCCGCCGACCGGCTTCAGGGAAAAGATCCGCCTCTCGGGCAACCTGATTCCCTGCGGATTGCTGATCGTCTTCATCGTATGGGTGCTGGTCGCGGGCTGGGCCACGGCCACCGAGTGCGCGGCCTTCGGCGTGCTGGGTTCGCTGGCCATCGCGGCGTGGGGCAAGAGCCTTACCTGGCAGAACTTCAAGGACGGGATCATGGGCGCCACGCGCACCAGCTGCATGATCATGTTCATCCTGGCCGGCGCCGCCTTCCTCACCAAGACCATGGCCTTCACCGGCATCCCGATGCAGCTGGCCGAGTGGGTGGACGGCATGCACCTCTCGCCCTATGCGTTGATCGGCGCGCTGGTGGTGGTGTACCTGGTGCTTGGCACCGCGCTCGACGGCATCAGCATGATCGTGCTCACGGCCGCCGTGGTGCTGCCCATGGTGCAGAAGGCCGGCTTCGACCTCGTCTGGTTCGGCATCTTCGTGGTGCTCTTGGTCGAGATCGCGGAGGTCACGCCGCCGGTGGGCTTCAACCTGTTCGTGCTGCAGAACATGACCGGCAAGGACAGCAACGTGATCGCCAAGGCCGCGATCCCCTTCTTCTTCTGCCTGGTGCTGTGCATCGCGCTGATCACGCTGTTCCCGGGCATCGTGACCGTGTTGCCCAACGCGGTGATGGGCGTCGAGAAGTAGGCGCCGTGCTGCCGGTGTTCGCGATCTGCGTCGGCGCCTCGCTGGGCGCACTGGCACGCTGGGGGCTGGGGCTCTGGCTCAGCACCCCCGGCGCGTCGATTCCCTACGGCACGCTTGCCTCCAACCTCATCGGCGGCTATCTGGTCGGCGTTGCGGTCGCCATGTTCCAGGCCATACCGCAACTCGACCCGGTCTGGCGCCTGCTGCTGATCACCGGCTTTCTCGGCGGGCTCACCACCTTCTCCAGCTTCTCCGCCGAGGTGATCGCGATGCTGATGCAGGACCGGCTCGCGCTGGCCTTCGGCACGGCGGCGCTGCATGTCTGCGGCTCGCTGGTCCTCACCTGGATGGGCATTCGCACGGTGCAGCAGTTCGCCGGCTGATTCGAGGGCTTTCTCCGAGGGGCGCTCGATAGAATCGATCGCGATGCCCCTTGTCCTCCTCGTCGCACTGCCCTTTGTTGCCAGCGTGCTCGCGGCCTTGCTGCCGTCGGATGCACGCAACCGGGAGTCGACGCTGGCGGGCCTGGTCGCGCTGGGTTGCGCGGTGCAGGCTGCATGGCTCTTCCCGCAACTCGCCGACGGCAATGTGATCCGCGAGGAGATCGCGTGGCTGCCCGCGCTCGGCCTCAACCTCGTGTTCCGCATGGACGGCTTCGCCTGGCTGTTCTGCATGCTGGTGCTCGGCATCGGCACGCTGGTCGTGCTCTACGCGCGGTACTACATGTCGCCTTCGGACCCGGTGCCGCGCTTCTTCGCCTTCTTCCTCGCCTTCATGGGCGCGATGGTCGGCGTGGTGCTTTCGGGCAACCTGATCCAGATGGTGCTGTTCTGGGAGCTCACCAGCCTGTTCTCCTTCCTGCTCATCGGCTACTGGCACCACCGGCGCGACGCGCGGCGCGGCGCGCGCATGGCGCTCACGGTCACGGGCGCGGGCGGCCTGTGCCTGCTCGCGGGCGTGCTGGTGCTGGGCCGCATCGTCGGCAGCTACGAACTCGACGTGGTGCTGGCCTCGGGCGAGGAGATTCGTGCGCACCGGCTCTATCCGCTGGTGCTGGTGCTGGTGCTGCTCGGCGCCTTCACCAAGAGCGCGCAATTCCCTTTCCACTTCTGGCTGCCGCGCGCGATGGCGGCGCCCACGCCCGTTTCCGCCTACCTGCACTCGGCCACCATGGTGAAGCTGGGCGTGTTCCTGATGGCGCGGCTGTGGCCGGTGCTCTCCGGCACCGAGGCCTGGTTCTGGCTCGTGAGCGGTGCGGGCGCCGCCACGCTGCTCTTGGGTGGCTATGTCGCGATGTTCCAGCGCGACCTCAAGGCGCTGCTCGCTTACTCGACCATCTCGCACCTCGGGCTCATCACGCTGCTGCTCGGGCTCAACAGCCCGCTGGCCGCCGTCGCGGCCGTGTTCCACGTCATGAACCACGCGACCTTCAAGGCCTCGCTCTTCATGGCGGCCGGCATCATCGACCACGAGAGCGGCACGCGCGACATCCGCAAGCTGAGCGGCCTGCTCCGGCTGATGCCCATCACCGGCACGCTGGCGATCATCGCCAGCGCCTCGATGGCCGGCGTGCCGCTGCTCAACGGCTTCCTCTCCAAGGAGATGTTCTTCGCCGAGACCGTGTTCATCCAGGCCACCCCCTGGGTCAACTTGAGCCTGCCGGTCATCGCGACGCTGGCTGGCGTGTTCAGCGTGGCCTATTCGGCGCGCTTCGTGTTCGACGTGTTCTTCGGCCCGTCCCCCGGCCCCGACGTGCCGAAGCAGCCGCACGAACCGCCGCACTGGATGCGCGTGCCGGTCGAACTGCTGGTGCTGACCTGCCTCGTGGTCGGCGTGGCGCCGGCCTGGTCGGTGGGCGCCTTCCTCGCCGCGGCAGCGACGCCGGTGGTCGGCGGCGTGCTGCCCGAATACAGCCTGGCCGTGTGGCACGGCTTCAACACGCCGCTCCTGATGAGCTTCGTCGCGCTCGCGGGCGGCACGGGACTCTACATGCTGCAGCGGCGCGGACGCGCCCGCGGCGATCTCGAGTACACGCCGCTGCTGCATCGCTTCGACGGCCAGCGCATGTTCGAGAACCTGCTCGCGCGCCTCAGCGAAGCCGGCCGGCGCAGCCGGCGCCTCTTCGGCACGCGGCGGCTGCAAATGCAGTTGCTGCTGCTGGTCGTCGTCGCCCTCGCCGGCGCGGCGGCCTCGCTGTGGCTCACGCCTGCCGAGCGCGGAACGCGCGAACTGCTGCCCTTCTCGACCATGTTCGCGATGACCTGGGTCATCGGCGGCATCTGCGCGCTGGCCGCCGCCTGGCAGGCCAAGTTCCACCGGCTGGCCTCGCTGATGCTGGCCTCGGGCGCGGGCCTGGTGTGCTGCACCACCTACATCTGGTTCTCGGCGCCCGACCTCGCGCTCACGCAGCTGGTGGTGGAGACCGTGACCGTGGTGCTGATCCTGTTGGGCCTGCGCTGGCTGCCGATGCGCACCGCCAAGCCGCAGCCCGCACTGGTGCGAATCCGGCTCTGGGGGCGGCGCGGGCGCGACTTGACTATTGCGGCACTGTCCGGATGCGGCATGGCCGCGCTGGCCTGGACCGTGATGACGCGCCCCTTCCCCCAAAGCATTTCGCCCTTCTTCCTCGAGCGCGCCCTGCCTGAGGGCGGCGGCACCAACGTGGTCAACGTGATGCTGGTTGACTTCCGCGGCTTCGACACCTTCGGCGAGATCGCAGTGCTCGGCATCGTCGCCCTCGCCGTCTATGCACTGCTGCGCCGCTTCCGGCCGGCGCCCGAGTCCATGGCCCTGCCCGCGCAGCAGCGCGCGCAGACCGACGACGGCAGCAGCGACCTGCTGAACCCGCGCCGTGCCCAGGACACCGCCGTCGGCTACCTCATGGTGCCGGCCGTGCTCGTGCGCTTCCTGCTGCCGCTCTCGGTGCTGGTGTCGATCTACTTCTTCATGCGCGGTCACAACCAGCCGGGTGGCGGCTTCGTCGCCGGGCTGGTGATGTCGGTGGCGCTGGTGCTGCAGTTCATCGTCTCCGGCGCCGAGTGGGTGGAAGAACACCTGCGCATCTACCCGCGGCGCTGGATCGCGATCGGCCTGCTGCTCGCGTTGGCCACCGGCTCGGGCGCGGTGCTGTTCGGCTATCCCTTCCTCACCACGCACACCGCGCACCTGCACCTGCCGGTGCTCGGCGAGGTGCACGTGCCGAGCGCATTGTTCTTCGACATCGGCGTGTTCGCGCTGGTGCTGGGCGCGACCATGCTGATCCTCACCGCGCTGGCCCATCAGTCCATCCGCAGTCACCGCTGGGCTGACGAACAAGCCGAGAAAGAAGCCGAGCGCGCCGCGGCCGATGCGAAAGGCGCCGCCTGATGGAGGCCGTGCTCGCCATCGCCATCGGTGTACTCGCCGGCTCCGGCGTCTACTTGCTGCTGCGCCCGCGCACCTTCCAGGTGATCATGGGCCTCACGCTGATCTCCTATGCGGTGAACCTGTTCATCTTCAGCATGGGCCGCGTCAAGATCGATAGCGAACCGGTGCTGATCCCGGGCTTCGCCGCCACGCTGGCCAACACCGCCGATCCGATGCCGCAGGCGCTGGTGCTCACCGCGATCGTGATCGGCTTCGCGATGACCGCGCTGTTCCTGGTCGTGCTGCTGGCCTCGCGCGGGCTCAGCGGCACCGACCACGTGGACGGCGAAGAGCGCAAGGAGCCGCAGGAATGACAGGCCTCTTCCGCTTCCTCGACCACCTGCTCGAGCTCGGCATGCCGCATCTCGTGGCGGTGCCGATCCTGCTGCCCCTGTTCACGGCCGCGCTGATGCTGCTCCTGGGCGAACAGCGCCGGCGCACCAAGTCTTTCCTGAGCGTGGTCTCCGGCCTGGTCGGCCTCCTGGCCGCGCTGGCCTTGCTTCGCTGGGTCAACGCCGCCGACACCGGCAGCGGCGCAGGCTCGATCGGCGTCTACCTGCCGGGCAACTGGCGTGCACCCTTCGGCATCGTGCTGGTGGCCGATCGGCTCTCGACGATGATGGTGGCGCTCACCGGCGTCGTCGCCTTCGCCGCCTCGATCTACTCGACCTCGCGCTGGGACCGGGCCGGCGTGCACTTCCATCCGTTGCTGCAGCTGCAGCTCATGGGACTCAACGGTGCTTTCCTGACCGGCGACCTGTTCAACCTCTTCGTCTTCTTCGAAGTGATGCTCGCCGCCTCCTACGGTTTGCTGCTGCACGGCTCCGGCCGGCTGCGCGTGCAGGCCGGCCTGCACTACGTGGCCATCAACCTCGCGGCCTCGTCGCTGTTCCTCGTGGGCGCAGCGCTGCTCTACGGCGTGACCGGCACCCTCAACATGGCCGACCTCGGCATGCGCATTGCGCAGCTCGCGCCGGCCGATCGCGGCCTGGTGCATGCGGCCGCGGCCATCCTCGCGACCGCCTTCTTCGCCAAGGCCGGGGCCTGGCCGCTCAACTTCTGGCTGGTGCCGGCGTACAGCGCCGCCGTGTCGCCGGTCGGCGCGGTGTTCGCGCTCCTCACCAAGCTCGGCGTCTACACGGTGCTTCGGCTCTGGACCGTGCTGTTCGCGCCCGACACCGGTGCTTCGGCGCAGTTCGGGCAGGCCGTGCTGGTCGCGACCGGGCTGGCCACGCTGTTCGTCGGTGCACTCGGCATTGTCGGCACCCAGCGGCTGTCCAACCTTGCCGGCTTCAGCGTGCTGATCTCCGCCGGCACGCTGCTGGCCGCCATCGGACTCGGGCAGCCGGCGGTGTGGGCGGGTGCGCTCTACTACCTGCTGACGTCCACGCTGGCGGCCAGCGCCTTCTTTCTCCTGATCGACATGATCGAGCGCTGGCGCAATGCAGGCATGAGCGTCGCGCCGCACGAGGCGGCCGGCGATGCACCCTTTCTCTCGGAAGACTTGAGTCGCCTGGACGACGTGAATCTCGACGACGATGCGCAAGCGCTTTACGGCCGCGCCATCCCGGCCGGCATCGCCTTCCTCGGCCTCGGCTTCGTCGGCTGCACGCTGCTGCTGGCAGGACTGCCGCCGCTGTCGGGTTTCGTCGGCAAGTTCGCGATGCTCTCGGGCCTGCTCGGCGCGGAACAAGGCATCACGCCGGCGGGCTGGGCCTTCATCGCGCTCTTGATCGTCTCGGGTTTTCTTTCGCTGATCGCCCTGAGCCGCACCGGCATCCGCCACTTCTGGACCCAGCCGCACGCCACCCTGCCTTCGCTGCCTGCGGTCGAAGTGCTGCCGGTGGCGGCGCTGCTGGCGGCCTGCCTCGCGCTGACGCTCGCGGCCGAGCCGGTGATGCGGCACGCCGCCGCCACGGCCGAAGGCCTGCGTTCGCCCGCCGCCTACCGCGAGGCCGTGCTCGGCGCGCGGCAGCTCCCGGGCCCCACCACGCAAGCAGGAGGCAGCGCACGATGATCAAACGCTGGCTTCCCTCGCCGCCGCTGTCGCTGGCACTCTTCGTCGTGTGGCTGCTGCTGAACCAGTCGCTCGATGCAGCGACGCTGCTGCTGGCGGCCATCCTCGCGATCGCGGTCCCGATCCTGACCCAGAGCCTCAGGCCCGCCACGGTGCGCATGCGCCGTCCGGGGCTGGCGCTGCGGCTCGCCGGCGTCGTCGCGCTGGACCTCGTCCATTCGGCCCTGACCGTGGCCCGGCTGCTGCTCACGCGGCGCGGCAGCGGCATGTCGCCACGCTTCGTGCGCGTGCCGCTCCAACTGCGCGATCCCAATGCGCTGGCGGTGCTGGCGATGATCCTGTGCCTCACGCCGGGCACGGCCTGGGGCGAGATCTCGCTCGACCGCTCCACGCTGCTGATCCACGCGTTTGACGTCGAGGACGAAGCAGCCTTCGTCGCCACGATCAAGGCGCGCTACGAGCGCCCGCTGATGGAGATCTTCGAATCATGACCCCCGTGCTCTTCTGGGCCCTCAAGCTGGCGCTGCTGCTGCTTGCGGTGGCCATGCTGTGCGCACTGGCGCGCCTGCTCGTCGGCCCCACCGCGCAAGACCGCGTGATGGCGCTCGACTGCCTCTACATCAACGGCATGCTGATGATGCTGGTGCTCGGCATCGTCTATGCGAGCAATGTCTACTTCGAGGCGGCGATGCTGATCGCGCTGTTCGGCTTCGTCGGCTCGACCGCGCTCGCGAAGTTCCTGCTGCGCGGCGAGGTGATCGAATGAGCGACTTCATCGTGGGCCCGCTGCCGCTTTGGGCCGAGATCCTGGCCGCGGTATTCACCGTGCTGGGCGCCGCCTTTGCCGCTATCGGCTCCTTCGGGCTGGTGCGGCTGCCAACCTTCTTTCACCGCATCCATGCGCCCACGCTCGGTGCGACGCTCGGCGTGTGGAGCATCACGCTGGCCACCATCATTTACTTCTCCGTGCAGGGCGCAAACCTGTTCCTGCACGCGGTGCTGATCGCGCTCTTCGTCGCCCTCACGGCGCCGGTCACGACCATCTTCCTGATGCGCGCCGCGCTGTTCCGCGAGCGCCAGAAGGGCGGCGACATTCCGCCGCCCACCTAGCGCCATTCCATCAAGGGGCTGGGCTTCGGACGGCTTAATCGCTACGCTCGCGGGACTCAATCCCAGGAGCGCGCCATGTTCTACGGCCTCACGCCGCTCGGTGTCGTGCACACCGCCATCAGCCTCCTCGCGGTCGCCGCGGGCATCGTGGCCTTCTTCCGCTACAAACAAATCACCCTGGCGACCCGCGCGGGGCAGGTCTACCTGTGGACCACCGTCCTGACCTGCCTGACCGGCTTCGGCATCTTCCAGCACGGCGGCTTCGGCAAGCCGCATGTGCTGGGCATCGCCACGCTCGTGGTGCTGGGCATTGCGGTACTGGCCGGCCGCTCGCGTGCCTTCGGCAAGGCGTCGGCCTATGTGGAAGTGGTGAGCTATTCGCTCACCTTCTTCTTCCACATGATTCCCGGCGTGACCGAGACCTTCACGCGCGTGCCACTGGGATCTCCGGTGTTCGCCAACGCCGACGATCCCGGCCTGCAGAAGGTCATCGGCCCGATCTTCATCCTGTTCCTGATCGGCGCCTTCCTGCAGGTGCGCCGCCTGCGTGCCGCGAACCGACTGGCGGTCGCAGCTACCGGAGAGCTCAGCCCTTGATGAAAGCCAGCAGGTCGGCGTTGAACTGCTCGGCGTGCGTGCTGGCCAGGCCGTGCGAAAGGCCCGGGTAGATCTTCAGCGTCGAGCCCTTGACCAGCTTGGACGACAGCATGGCCGAGGCGCCGATCGGCACGATCTGGTCGTCGTCGCCATGCGCGATCAGGGTCGGCACGTCGATCTTCTTGAGGTCTTCGGTGAAGTCGGTTTCCGAGAACTGCTTGATGCAATCCAGCAGGCCCTTGTGCCCGCCCATCATGCCCTGCAGCCAGAACGAATCTCGCAAGCCCTGCGAGACCTTGGCGTTGGGCCGGTTGGCGCCGTAGAAAGGTGCGGTCAGGTCCTTGAAGAACTGCGAGCGGTCGGCCGTGACGCCGGCGCGGATGCCGTCGAAGACCTCGAGCGGCAGGCCGCCCGGATTGGCCGCCGTCTTCAGCATCAGCGGCGGCACGGCGCCCAGCAGCACGGCCTTGGCGACGCGCTTCGTGCCGTGGCGGCCGAGGTAGCGCGTCACCTCGCCGCCGCCGGTGGAATGGCCCACCATCACCGCGTCCTTGATGTCGAGCTTGTTCATCAGCTCGGCCAGGTCGTCGGCGTAGGTGTCCATGTCGTTGTCGTTCCAGGGCTGGCTGGAGCGGCCGTGGCCGCGCCGGTCGTGAGCGATGACGCGAAAGCCGCGCTCGCCGAGGAACACCATCTGGGCGTCCCAGGCGTCGGCCGTCAGCGGCCAGCCGTGCGAAAAAACGACCGGCTGGCCCGTGCCCCAGTCCTTGTAGTAGATCTGCGTGCCGTCTTGGACGGTGATGGTGTTGCTCATGGTTTGCTCTCCGCGGTTGTGATGCGACGCCTTGCCAAGCGTAGACGCCGACAGGGTTCAGAAGAACCGCAGGAAGAGTAGTGCCGCTCTATGACTTTGGGGAGACTTAAAGTCCCGCGAGCCACTTGAAGCCGACGATGAGCGCCACCCCCAGCAGCGCCAGAACCACGAGCCGGCCCCAACGCACGGCACGGTGCTCCGGGGCATCGTCCAGGTCGGGTCGCGCGAGCGTGTCGAACGAGGTGTCCGGCTTGTCTCGTGCCCAGTCGTGGAAGTTGTCGCGCTCGGTGTTCATGTAATACATTCTAACTACATGTAAGCAAAACTTGCAGAGCCGGCGTTAAGCCTGGCAGGGACAACACCGGGGCGACACAGGGCTATACAAGATTTCGCTCGTGCCTTACGCCTACTTCACATGGCAGGAGCACGATGAAGGCTCCTTCCAAGCACAAGGAGCTCGCATGAGAAAGATCACTTTCACTCTTGGCGCCGCCGCCCTGCTGTCGCTCGGCGCGATCACGGCTCCGGCCCATGCTGAATACGGCGAGCGCTATCCGCACCGCGTGATCGTGGTTCCGGCGCCGCCTCCGCCGCCGCAGGTTTACTACGGGCAGCCCTATTACGGCCAGCCGCAGCAGCGCTGGCACGGCGACGATCGCTGGGATTCCCGCCGCCGCGGCTGGGGGGACAACGACCGCGACGGCATACCGAACCGTTATGACCGCGATCGCGACGGTGACGGCGTGCCCAATCGCTACGACCGCCGCCCGAACAACCCCTATCGCTACTAGGTAGCCTCGCGCCGGCGACGGCGCTCGACGGCGTTCCGAATACTCGTAGACGGTGCATGTGGACACCGTCCAGTATCTCTGCTAAGGTTTGTGGATGGTGTACACAAACCCGAGGAGATACGCATGCTGCTCGCCAACAAGACTGCAGTGATCCACGGCGCCGGAGGCGCCGTCGGCGGTGCCGTCGCACGCGCCTTCGCCCGAGAAGGCGCCAAGGTGTTTCTCGCCGGCCGCACGCTGGCCCGCCTCGAAGGCGTCGCAGCGGACATCGAGGCCGCGGGCGGCACGGCCGAAAGCGCGGTGGTCGATGCCCTCGATGCGCAAGCGGTCGACCGGCATGCCGATGCCGTGGCGCAGAAGGCCGGCGGCATTGACATCGCATTGAATGCCATCGGCGTTGCACACGTCCAGGGCACGCCCTTCGCAGACCTGTCGCTGCAGGACTACGAATACCCGATCACCATCTACACGCGCAGCAACTTCATCACCGCGCAGGCCGTGGCGCGGCACATGGCGAAGAAGGGTTCGGGCGTGATCCTCACCCTCTCGACGCCAGGCGCCCGCCTGCCGGGGCCCGGCTACATGGGAAACTGCGTGGCGAGCGCAGCGGTCGAGGCGCTGTCCCGCCACTTGGCCGGCGAGCTCGGCGCGCAGGGCATCCGCGTCGTCTGCATGCGGCCCCATGCGATTCCCGAGGCGGTGGCGACTTCGCACACGCGTGAGGTGTTCCGTCCGCTGGCCGAACGCGCCGGCCTCAGCATCGACCAGATGCTCGCAGGCGCGGCCACCGGCACGTTGCTGAAACGTCTGCCGACGCTGGACGAGGTGGCGAACACGGCGGTGTTCCTGGCCTCCGGCTACGCCGGCGCCATCACCGGCACCGTCGCCAACCTCAGCTGCGGCTTTCTCGTCGATTGAACGGAGATTTTTTTCATGCTCAAGACCATCGTCATCGCCATCGTCGTCCTGTTGGCCGCATTGCTCGGGTGGGCGGCCACCAAGCCCGACACCTTCCGCGTCGAGCGCAGCACCACCATCAAGGCGCCGCCGGGAAAAATCCTTCCCCTCATCAGCGACTTCCGCAATTGGCGCGCCTGGTCGCCCTACGAGAACCTGGAGCCGGGAATGAAAAGAACCTTGAGCGGCCCGCCCAGCGGCAAGGGCGCCGTGTACGCATGGGAAGGCGAAGGCAAGGCCGGCGCCGGACGCATGGAGATCACGGAGGTCGCGCCGGCGTCACGCGTCAAGATCCAGCTCGACTTCAGCAAGCCCTTCGAGTCCCACAACACCGCCGAATTCACGATGCAGCCCGAGGGCGATGCCACCAAGCTGACCTGGGCGATGTACGGGCCCAATCCCTACATGGCGAAGCTCATGCAGGTGTTCTTCGACATGGACACGATGGTCGGCAAGGACTTCGAGACCGGCCTCGGCAACCTCAAGACGGCCGCGGAGAAGCAAGGATGAGCCAGCACATCGAAGGTCGCCGGCGCTGGCTGGCGCTCATGGTCCTTTGCCTCGGCGTCCTGATGATCGTGCTGGACACCACGATCGTGAACGTGGCGCTGCCCTCGATCCGCACCGACCTCGGCTTCACCGAGACCTCGCTGGTCTGGGTGGTGAACGCCTACATGCTCACCTTTGGCGGCTTCCTGCTCTTGGGCGGCCGGCTGGGCGACCTGTTCGGGCATCGGCGGCTGTTCCTGCTCGGCATCACGCTGTTCACCGTCGCCTCGCTGGCCTGCGGTCTCTCGAACTCGCAAGCCCTGCTGGTCGCCGCGCGCGCGGTGCAGGGCCTGGGCGGCGCGGTGGTCTCGGCGGTCGCGCTCTCGCTGATCATGAACCTGTTCACCGAACCGGCCGAACGCGCCAAGGCGATGGGCGTCTACGGCTTCGTGTGCGCCGGCGGCGGCAGCATCGGCGTGCTGCTGGGCGGCCTCCTGACCGACGCCCTCAGCTGGCACTGGATTTTTCTCGTCAACCTGCCGATCGGTGTGGCGGTCTATGCGCTGTGCCTCGCGCTGCTGCCGCACCTGCCCGGGCATGCGGCCGGCGAGAAGCTCGACGTCGGCGGCGCGGTGACCGTCACGCTTTCATTGATGCTGGCGGTGTATGCAATCGTCAACGGCAACGAGATCGGCTGGACTTCGACGCAGACGCTGGGCCTGCTCGGCATCGCGGCGGCATTGCTGGCGGTCTTCATCGCCATCGAGGCGCGCGTGCGCCATCCGCTGATGCCGCTGCGCCTGTTCCGCCTGCGCAACGTGGCCGTCGCCAACGTGATGGGCGTGCTGTGGGCCGCCGCGATGTTCGCGTGGTTCTTCATCTCGGCGCTCTACCTGCAGCTGGTGCTGGGCTACAGCCCGATGCAGGTCGGCCTCGCCTTCCTGCCGGCCAACCTCATCATGGCAGTCTTCTCGCTCGGCCTCTCGGCCAAGCTGGTGATGCGCTTCGGCAACCGCGGGCCGCTCGCGTTCGGGCTGCTGCTGGCGGCCGCGGGACTGGCGCTGTTCGCGCGCGCGCCGGTGGACGGCAGCTTCCTGCTCGACGTGATGCCAGGCATGACGCTGCTCGGCCTCGGCGCCGGCATCGCGCTCAACCCGATGCTGCTGGTCGCGATGAGCGATGTCGCGCCGAGCGAATCGGGCCTGGCTTCGGGCATCGTCAACACGGCTTTCATGATGGGCGGCGCATTGGGCCTCGCGGTGCTCGCGAGCCTTGCCTCGGCGCGCACCGACCGCCTCACGGGCTCCGGGGCGCATGCGCTGGCCGCGCTCAATGGCGGCTATCACGTGGCCTTCATCGTCGGCGCCGTCTTCGCGGCCGCGGCGGCCTTGCTCGGCGCCTTGCTGCTGCGTGCCGGATCGCTGTCGCCCGAAACCGAAGAGGAAAAAGAGCCGGTCGGCGCCGCACGCACCAGCTAGAACCGCCAGTCGATGTAACCGGCGCGACGATCGGTCTTCGCCTACAGAAATCGAGGACCTCGGCGCCCAGGATGAGTGGGCCATGAAAAATCCGATCAAACTCACCATCGATGAGCCGGCGCCCGGATCCTTCGTCTGGACGCTGCTCGAAACCGACACCGACGGCGCGCCGCGGAAGGTTCTGAAATCGGCGGAATACGACGCCGACACTTACGAGGCCGCGCTAGCGGCCGGAACCCGCGTGATGGATGCCGAGCTGCGCAGGAGCGCTGCGCCCCCGCGGCGCCGCAGCATGACGAACTGATCAGGCCAGGTGCGTCTTCAGGGGCACGGCGGAGTCTGCCGCAACCGCCGGGTCCGGGCTGCGTCCGGCTTCCAGCAGCTTGCGGCTCATCATGTGGTCTACCGGCGCATTGACCGACTCGACGCAGCGCAGCACGCCGTCCACGTAGTGCAGCAGCGAGAACGAAGCCGGATTGGCGCCCGGGCGCCGCACCATGCTCGCGCCGGCCGTGCCTTCGGCGGGGACCAGCCCGGCCATCTGCAAGCGCAGGCTGCCCTGATCCGACCAGAACCACGGCACCGCGTCGTGCGGACGGGCCGCGCCGGTCAGGGTGGCGACGGCCGTGCGCGCCTGGTCATTGGCGTTCTGCACCGACTCCAGCCGCAAGGCCTGGCCTGCGCGCCGATCCGGAAAGCGCGTGCAGTCGCCGACCGCGAGCACGGCCTCGTCGCTGGTCTGCATGTAGGCGTCGACCACGATGCCATCGGCGCACTCCAGCCCGGCGGCCTGCGCGAGCGCGGTCTCGGGCACGGCGCCGATGCCGAGCAGCATCAGGTCGACCGGCTGCGCCACGCCGTCGAGCTCGATCGCCGCGAGACGCCGGCCCTCGGTCTGCCAGGCGCCGCATTGCACGCCGGTGCGGATGTCCATGCCCGCGGCGCGATGGGTCGCGAGCACATGCTCGGACAAGGCGGGCGACACGGCCCGGCTCAAGAGCCGCGGCGCGCTTTCCAGAACGCTCGCGCGCTTGCCGAGCGCCAGCGCCGTCGCCGCCACTTCGAGGCCGATGAACCCGCCGCCGAGCACCGTGACGTGCTCTGCCGCCATCAGCATCGAGCGCAGCTGCGCGGCCTCATCGGCGGCACGCAGCAGCGCGACGTTCTCCAGCCCCACCAGCGCCGGCAACCGTCGTGCGCGGGTGCCGGTCGCGAGCACCAGCCGCTCCCAGCCGAGCACGGTGCCTGAACGCAGCGTGACGGTGCGCGCCGCGCGATCGATCACAAGCGCCGGGTCGCCCAGGTGCATCGTGATCCCGGCCTCGGCATACCACGCCTCGGCGCGGTGGAGCTGCGGCGCCTCGTCCGGACTCTTGAGGAAGGTCTTGGACAGCGGCGGCCGGTGATAGGGGATCGAGCTCTCCTCGCACACCAGGTGCACGCGGGCGCCCTGCCCCGCCTCCGCCAGGCCGGCGCACAGCTGTGCCGCGGCATGGCCGCCGCCGATGATCACGATGTCTCTGCTTGAATGCATGGTTGGCTTTTTCGTTGATGCCTGCAGATTCTCGCTCGGCGGGCCGCGCCCTTAGGATGCGCGGCATGACCCGCCGCATCGATGCCTACAGCCTGCGACTCTTCGTCTCGACGGCGCGCGCCGGCTCCATCGTGCGCGGCGCGGCGCTCGAGCACATCGCGCCCTCGGCGCTGAGCCGGCGCATCGCCGATCTCGAGCACGCCTTCGGCACTGCCCTTTTCGTGCGCTCGCCGCGCGGCGTCGCGCTCACCGATGCGGGCCGCCTCGTGCTCGAGCGCGGGCAGCAGATCGACAACGACCTGCAGTCGCTGGTGCGCGAGGTGCAAATCGAGGGTGACGAAGTGCGCGGCACGGTCAGGCTCTACGCCAACATGTCGGCCGTGATCGGCTTCCTGCCCGAACGTCTGCAGGCCTTCATGGCCCGGTATCCGCGCGTCCAGATCTCGCTGCATGAAGAAGACACGCGCGACGTCATCCGCGCCTGCCTCGACGACCGTGCCGACGTCGGCGTGGGCGTGGAGGCGCCGGTACCCGCCGGGCTCGATGCCTGGCGCTTCGCGACCGATCCGCTGCAGGTGGTGCTGCCCGCCGGCCATGCGCTGGCCAAACGAAAGGCCGTCGGCTTCGCCGAGCTGCTGGACCATCCGCTGATCGGCGTCCACCAGGGCGGCGCGCTCGACCGCTGCCTGCACGAACGTGCCCAGGCGCTGCAGAAAAAACCTTTTGCGCCCACCGTGTCGGTCAGCAGCTTCGATGCGGTCTGCCGCATGGTCGAGGCGGGCCTGGGCATTGCGGTGGTTCCGCAAAGCGCCGCCGCGGCCTATGCCGGCAGCCCGCGCTTCGTGCGCCGGCCGCTCGACGAAGCGTGGGCGGCGCGCGAGCTGCATCTCTATGCGCTGCGCAAGACGCCAAGGCCGCGCTCGGTCGCGGCATTGATCGACGCGCTGCGCGGGTAAGTCCCCATCTCGCATTTCGCGAGAGCCCCTGTGCCGCCTTGGCGCTTTTCGGCCCCGGGGGCCTGACGCGAAGATCAGGCATGCCAGCCCTTGCGCCAGCTTCCGACGATCTTCCGGCGCTTCGCTTCGCGCCCAGGCTGCTCTTCTTGAGCAGCTCACCCGAAGTCGTCGAACAATGCCTGCGCGGCGAAACGCCGGCACTGGCGGAAGCCATGCCCTTGCGCGACGACATCTCGACCGACGAGATCACACCGCTGCCCATCCTCACCCATTACGACGACAAGCTCGGCCGCTACCCCTACACCGGCTTCAAGACCGGTGACCGCCTGCCCGTCGGCACCGATGCGGTCCGCGCGAGCGGCATCGAGGTAGTGGTCGCGGGCAGGCGCTACGGCAAGGGCTCGTCGCGCGAGCACAGCCCCGCGGCCGAGAAACTGGCCGGCGTGCGGCTCGTGATCGGGGAGAGCTTCGAGCGCATCTACCGCCAGAACGCCGACAACATCGGCCTCTTCACCTCCACCGATTTCGGGCTGGTCGAACGCATCCGCGCCGGCGAGGCGATTCCGCTCGCCGAACTCGTCGCCGGCCGCGATGCGCTCGCCGCGGCCATCCTGCAAAGCGGCGGCCTGCTGCGCTTCGGCCAGCACTTCATGTGCCGCATCCGGAGCGCCGAGGGCGCGCCGCCCGAGCGGCCACGCACGCTGTTCGAGAAGATCGTGGCCCGCCATGCGCTCGCGACCGAGCTCACCGAGGCGCACCCGGCGCCCGGCGACGGCGCCTTCGTACGTGCCGACTGGCGCTTCATCCACGAGTACTACACCGGCATGGCGGCGCACATGCTGCATGCGACCTTCCGCAAGCCGTTGAACCTGCACGAGCCGGCATCGATCGTGGTGTTCGAGGACCACACCTCCTACGTCGGGGAAAGCCCGGCCCACGTGCGCGGCGGCCTGGTGCCCAACGTGCACCGCATGGTCGAGGCGCAGCGCGAATTCGCGGCCGCGTACGGCCTGCGCTCGCACCGCACCCTGACCGAGGAGGAGGCGCGCACCGACGGCAGCAGCAACATCGCCGGCATCTCGCACGCGATGATGGCCGAGCGCTACGCGCTGCCGGGCCAGGTCGTGGTCGGCACCGACTCGCACACGCCGCACAGCGGCGCGCTGGGCTGCGTGGCATTCGGCGTCGGCACTACCGACATGGCCAATGCCTTCGTGACCGGCGCGCTGCGGCTCACCGTGCCGCAGTCGCTGCACATCGTGTTCGACGGCGCGCTGCGGCCAGGCGTGACCGCCAAGGACATCGTGCTGCACCTGCTGGCCGAGCCGCGCATCCGCGCCGGCGGCGGCGTGGGCCGGGTGTTCGAATTCACCGGCGAGGTGGTCGCGCAGCTGTCGACCGACGAGCGCGCGACGCTCACCAACATGACGGCCGAGCTCGGAGGCTTCACCGGCATCGTCGCGCCCGACGCGGAAACGGTGCGCTTCCTGCGCGAGCGGCGCGGCATCGACTTCGTGCTCGAGCCGTGGATGCGCAGCGACGCGGACGCGGTCTATGCGGAGACGATCCGCGTCGATTGCACCGCGGTGCCGCCGATGGTGGCCCGCCCTGGCGACCCCGGCAACGGGCTGCCGCTGGCGGCGCTCGAGGAACCGGTGCGCATCGACATCGCCTACGGCGGCTCCTGCACCGCGGGCAAGCGCGAAGACTTCGACCACTATCACGAGGTGCTGCGCTGGGCGGCCGACCGCGGCCTGCGCGTGCCGGATCGCGTGTCGCTCTACCTCCAATTCGGCACGACCGCGGTGCGCGACCACTGCGCGGCGCGCGGCTACCTCGATGCCTTCGAGCGGGTCGGTGCGCGCATCCTGCAACCGTCGTGCGGCGCCTGCGGCAACTGCGGCCCGGGCACCTCGGTGCGCAAGGAAGAGGTCACCGTGAGCGCGATCAACCGCAACTTTCCGGGCCGCGGCGGACCGGGCCAGGTCTGGCTCGCGAGCCCGCCGACCGTGGCCGCGAGCGCCATCGCAGGCGAGCTGCTGTCCTTCGAGGAACTGCGACGCCGGCATCCATGAAACAAGACAAGGAGACACACGTGACGATGATGAAAGCCCCCCTGATCCGCCGCATCGCGGCATCGCTCGCCAGCGCCGCCTTGGCGACCGCAGCGCTCGCCCAGGCACCGGCCTCCGACAAGCCGATCCGCATGGTCGTGCCGCTGGCGGCCGGCTCCACCGTGGACGCGGTCGCGCGCGCCATCGGCCCGTCCTTCGGCAAGGCCGCGGGCCATCCGGTCGTGGTCGAGAACATCGCCGGCGCCGGCGGCATCCCAGGCACCACGCAGATCGTGAGGGCGCCGAAGGACGGCCTCACGCTCGGCATGATCTCGTCGAACCACGTGATCAACCCGGGCATCTACAAGACCGTGCCCTACGACACGCTGAAGGACATCACGCCGATCGCGGTGATCGCCACCGTGCCGCTGGTGCTGGTGGTGCACCCCTCGGTACCGGCGAAGAACGTCAAGGAACTGATCGCGCTCGCCAAGGCCAAGCCCGGCACGCTCAACTTCGGCTCGGCCGGCAACGGCAGCACGCTGCACCTGGCCGGCGAGCTGCTGGTCAGCGAGACCGGCATCGATATGAAGCATGTGCCCTACCGCGGCACCGGCCCGCTCGTCACCGACCTGATCGGTGGCCAGGTGCAGTTGGGCTTCGTGTCGGTGTCGCAGGTGGCGCCGCAGATCAAGGCCGGCACGCTGCGCGCGCTGGCCGTGTCGACGCCTACGCGTTCCGGCGCGCTGCTCGAGGTCCCGACCGCGGCGGAGGCCGGCGTGCCCGGCTACAGCTTCGACGCGTGGATCGCGCTGATCGGGCCGGCGGAGCTGCCGAAGAACATCGTCGACGGCTACAGCGGCGCGATAAAGATCGCGCTGGCCTCGCCCGAGGCGCAGAACGCGATCGCCGGCCAGGGGCTCATGGTGCTGAACACCGGCCCCGACGCGGCGCCGGCCTTCTTCCAGGCCGAGCTGAGCAAGCACCAGAAGCTGGTAAAGCAATCGGGAGCAACGCTCGATTGAATGGCCTGCGGACGCGGGTAGAGTCGGCCCAAATGGTCGTCCTCTACCACTGCGTCAGCGCCCGCTCCTTCCGCCCGCTGTGGATGCTCGAAGAGTTGGGCGCACCTTACGAGCTGCGCATGCTGCCCTTCCCGCCGCGCGCGCTCAAGCGCAGCTACCTCGAGATCAATCCGCTCGGCACCATTCCCTACCTCATCGACGGCGAGACGCGGATGACGGAGTCAGCCGCGATCTGCCAGTACCTGGCCGAGCGCTTCGACCCGGACAACCTGCACGGCCTGGCCGTTCGACCCCACGAGCCCGGCTTCGGCGCCTGGCTCAATGGGTTGCACCAGGGCGAAGCCACGCTGACCTTCCCCCAGACCATCGTGCTGCGCTACGGCCGCTTCGAGCCCGACGAGCGCAAGCTGCCGCAGGCGGCCGAGGACTACACGCGATGGTTCCTGGCACGGCTGCGCGGCATCGATGCGGTGCTGCAGCAGGAAGACTTCCTCAGCGCGGGACGCTTCACCGCCGCCGACATCTCGGTCGGCTATGCGCTGATGCTGGCCAGCAAGCTGGACCTGGTTGCGCAGCTTCCGGCCGCCGTTGCCGCCTACTGGCAACGCCTGCAGCAGCGCGACGGCTTCAGGCGCGCCCTCGTCGCGCAGCACGATGCGGCCCTGGCACAGGGCGTTTCGCCCCAAGATGCCAGCGTTGACTGAATCGGCATTGCACCTGCATAACCGTAGGGATGGACTTCCACCACCCGCTGTTCCAGAGCCTGGCGCTGCCGCTTTGCATTGCATTCGCGGCGACGGGGTTTCTGCGCGGCGTGCTGGGCCCGGTTCAGGGCGCGCGCTGGGCCGCAGTGGGCGTCGCGGTGGCGATCGTCGGCACGGTGCTGTGGGTGCTGGGCTGGCGGCTGATGCCGGGCGCGCTGACCGAGAAGCTGCCGTGGGTCTATGCGGCTGCTGCGCTGCTTGGCCTCGGCCTCGAAGCCATGCGCGCCGGCCGGCGCGTGCAGTGGCTGGCAGCCGGCATCCTGTGGGCCCTGGTGCTGGCGATCCTGGCCTGGCAGCCGCTGCCGCTCAAGATCGGCATCTGGCTGCTGGGTCTGGCGGTGATCCGCGCCGTGTTGAAGGAAACCCCGCGGCGCGCCGATGCGATCGCGATGCTCGTGCTCGCGAGCTTCGGGCTCGCGGCGCTCGCGATGATGTCCGGCTCTGCCCTGCTGTTCGAGCTGAGCCTCGGGCTGGGCGCCGCGCTGGCGGGCTGCGCGCTGTGGCTCTGGCCTGTGGGGCGCATCGCTTTCGGCGCCAGCGGCGCGGTCGTCGCGCTGCTGGCCTGGCTGGCGCTGGCACAGGCCACGGCATTGCTGACGCCGGCCCGGCCGGGCGCGTTGCTGCTGCTGGCTGCGTCCTTCACCTCCGGCTCGCTGGTGCGATGGGGACATCGGCGCCTGCGGCGCGGCGAGGGCCGCCCCTGGGCCGAAACGCTGATCGTGGCCGCGGTGGCCGCCTTGTGGGTTGCAGCCGCGCTGGCATTGGCGCATTGGGGCGGCGGGGTCGACGGGCCCGCCGCTAACATGGACGATCCCTACTACAAGCCCAGGTGGTGAATGCCCGCAACCCGCGCCCGCTCATGAGCTCGACCCAACCCCGCAGCTTCGGCATGGAAGCGCTGTGGCCGCTGTGTCTGGACATCGTCCGGCGTCGCCGCAGCGGAGAGCCGCCGGCGACGCCACTGGTGCCGGGCGAGGATTGGGACGACGAAGCTGTCGAGCTCCTGGCACTGCTACAGCCCCTGCTCGAGCGGACGGCCGAGGCCACGCCCTGGGTGATCGGCCAGTTGGGCCAGAGCCTCGACGGCTGTATCGCCACGCGGGGCGGCGACTCCAACTACGTGAACGGCGAGCAGGTGCTGCTGCACCTGCACCGGCTGCGCGCACTCAGCGATGCAGTCATCGTGGGCGCCGGCAGCGCGGCCATCGACAACCCGCAGCTCACCACGCGCCGCGTGGCGGGCGACAACCCGGTGCGCGTCGTGCTCGACCCGGCCCTGCGCCTGACGCCGACGCTGCGCGTCTTCACCGATCGCCAGGCGCCGACCCTGCTCGTGTGCGACGCGGCACGTGAAGCCGAAGCAGCGCAGCGCGTGGGTGCCGATCAGGTGCTGGGCGTGCCGGGCCTGGTGGACGCCAAGGGCGCAATGGACTTGCGCGCCCTGCAGGCCGCGCTGCAGCAGCGCGGCCTGCGCGTGCTGTTCGTCGAGGGCGGGGGTATCACGATCTCGCGCTTCATCGCGCAGGGGTGCATGGACCGCCTGCACCTCAGCGTCGCGCCGGTGCTGATCGGCGGCGGGCGTCCCGGGCTGCTGCTGCCGCAAAGCGCGGCGATGCGCGATTGCCCGCGTCCCGCAAGCCGCGTCTTTCGCATGGGGGCGGATGTGATGTGGGATCTGGATCTGCGCCTTGCTCCCTCTCCCTCTGGGAGAGGGCAGGGGTGAGGGCAGCGGCCGTGGTGGCGATGGCGCCGGTTGCTGAGCCCTCACCCTAACCCTTGTATGTAGCAAAGTAGCGGCTGGCCGAACTCGAAAAGAAGACGGAGCTTGTGGCGATGCAGCATGAGTCCTTCAGCCGCAACACGCGCAACCAGCTTCGGCAGGTTTTTCGATGCGCTGCGCGAATTGATGACACCACCCGAGCCAGCCAAGCGCCCCATAGGTTTCGTGGCACCCAAGACACGAAAACCTCGCTAAGGCATCGCCAGAAGATCCACGTGCCCCACGCGCAGGCAGGTGCGATCGACAAGCGCTAACCGCCGCGCCTTCCATGCGCCGACGAGCTCGTGCGCAGCCGGTTCCTGTTCCAGCGTGGCATGAGCCATGCCTTCGATCATCGCGCGCAGCATCGCCGCCTCCTCGATGCACCAATCGCTTCGCGCCTGCGTGACGCTGTAGCCCATCGCATCGAGGCGGGCGACCGCCAGCGCAACCGCTTCGCCGCCGAGCGCGGGTCCGAAACCCTTGTCGCGCTGTTGATGGGTGGCGAACAGTTCGTGGACCTCCGCGTCGCCTGCAAGACCAGGCGCCCACGCGACACGGCCATCGACAGTCAGTGCGAAGAGCACGGCCGCACTCGCCATTCGCACATGGTTCAATAGCGCGTCGAGCCACGATGCGGACACGAGGTCCAGCAGCGCCGAGGCCGTGACGAGCCGCGCCGCGCCATAGGGCACGGCATCAAGCGCCGCCGCCAGATCGATGCGGAGCGGACGCGCCTTCGCATGCCACCCCGGGCCTTCGAGCGATTCCGGCAACGCCGCCAGCAGGCGCGGGTCGTGGTCGACCATCAGCCACTGCTGGGCGCCGCCCAGCCGCGGTGCCAGGTCGCGCAGATTGGCGCCGGTGCCGCAGCCCAGGTCGATCACGCGCAGGACCGGATCGTCGCCGCGCAGCCGGGCCGCCATCGCGTGCAGATCCAGCAGCGCAGCCGACGCACTGCGCGCCGCGCGATCGAAGGGCTCGCGCAGGGCGAGCCAGTCGGCGCTGAAGCCTGTCATGCGCCTCCTGCCGGCTGCCGGAAATCGGCGAGCACCGATGCAAAGCGCGCGCCGCTCTGCTGCCATGTCGGCAGGCGGCCTCGCGCTCTTTGCGCGCCGGCCTTCAGTTGCGCCCGCCACGCAGCATCGTCCATCAGCCGCTGCAACGCGGCACGCAGCGCGATCGCGTCGCCGGGCGACACCAGCAGGCCCGCATCGGCCGGCACCGTGTCCGGAATGGCGCCCGCGCGGGTGCTGATCACCGGCAGGCCGTACGCCAGCGCCTCGGCCAGGGCCATGCCGTAACCCTCATGGAACGAGGGCAGCACGAAGGCATCGGCCTTCGCATAGAGCGCGCACAGGCCCACCTCGTCCTGCTCGCCATGCAGCACCACGCGTTCGCGCAGGCCGTGACGTTCGATGGCCTGCATCAATGCCGATGCGCATGCGGCGTCCATGACCAGGCTGCCTGCGCAATGCAGCGTCCAGCGCCGGTCCTTCAACCCGGCCAGCGCTTCGATCAGCAGGGCATGCCCCTTGCGCGGCGTCACGGTCGCCACGCACAGCAGCGACAAGGCATCGGTGCCCGAGCCTGCGGCCAAGGGGGCCGGCTCGGTCCCGGGCTCGACCACGACGATGCGCGAATCCGGAACGTCGAAGGCTGCCAGCGCTCGAGCCGTGGAAGAGCTGGTGACGATCACGCCGCGCGCACTGGCCAGCGCGCGCCGCTCGCTCTCGAACAAGGCGCGCTGCTGCGCCGCGTCGAGGCCGGTCTCCAGCGACAACGGGTGATGCACCAGCGCGATCCAGCAAAGCCGCTCTGCATGCCTTTGCGCCAGATCGGGCAGCACGCCGAAGGCGAGGCCGTCGACCACCGCCAGCGCGCCATCGGGCAAGGCATCGGCCACGCGGCCGGCCTGCGCGAGCGCTGCCGCAGCGGGCGCCGGATAGCCTTCGCCCAAGGTCTGGACCTCGACCTCCCACTGCTGCGCGCGCAGGCCATCGATGATGCGGCGGTCGTACGTGTAGCCGCCGGTGCGGGTGTTCAGGTCCCCCGGCACCAGGAAGCTGCAGCGCCTCGCTGTCAAAGTGCGCCCTCGTAGGCCGCCCAGGCCACATGCGATTCGTTCAACTTCACGCGCATGCTCGCGAGGCCGCTTGCGTGGGGCCCGAGTTCGCCGGCCGCGATGCGCGCGGCAACGCGATCGAAGATCACGCGCGCCATGAATTCCGTGGTGGTGTTGCGCCCCTCGAAGGCCGGATCGTCGTCGAGGTTGCGCAGGTTGAGTTCGCCCAGCACGCTGCGCAGCACCTCGGTGGCGAGCGCGATGTCGACCACCACGCCGTCGGCATCGAGCTCGGCGCGGCGCAGTTCGAGATCCACCACATAGGTCGCGCCATGCAGGCGCTGCGCGGGGCCGAAGACCTGGCCGCGAAAGCTGTGGGCAATCATGAAATGGTCGCGGACGTTGACGCTGTACATGCGAAGTCTTTCCAGGGTGAAGGGGTCAGGGATAGTCGATGCGGTGGCACAAGGTGTTCGGCGCGCCCGCGGCGAGCCGGCCGAGCACCGCCGGCAGTTCGGCGAAAGGCGCACTGTCGGTGATGAGCGCATCGAGCACCGGATCGCGCAGCAGCGACAACGCCAGCGCCATCCGGCGCCGATGGCTCCAGCGCGCGCGCTGCGCGGTGGCCACCTGGCCGACCTGCGAACTCCTGAGCGTGAGGCGCCGCGAATGGAAGGCTTCGCCCAACGGCAGCGTCACCGCGCGCTGCCCGTACCAGCTCAGTTCCAGCACCGTGGCCTCGAAGGCGGCCAGCCGCAGCGCCGTGGCCAGGCCTGCTGGGCTGCCGCTGGCATGCAGCACCAGATCGGCCTCGAGACTCGCAGCCTCCGGACTCGCAAAGACGAGGCCCAGCCGTTCCGCCACCGCACGGCGCGCGGGATTCGTGTCGATCACCTCGACCGTGCAACCGGGGATGCGCCCGGCCAGCCAGGCCACCAGCAGGCCGACCACACCTGCGCCCACGACGGCGATGCGGTCGCCGACGCGCGGTGCCGCATCCCACAGCGCATTGACTGCGGTCTCCAGGTTGGCGGCCAGCACCGCGCGCGCGGGCGGCAGGCCCTCGGGCAGCAGGTGCACGGCATCGGCCGGCACCACGTAGCGGGTCTGGTGCGGATAGAGGCAGAACACCTCGCGGCCGAGAAGCGCCTCGCCCCCCCGCTCGACCGTGCCGACACTCGCATAGCCGTACTTCACCGGCGCTGGAAATTCGCCTTCCTGGAAGGGCGCGCGCATGCGTTCGAATTCGCTGGCAGGCACCTCGCCGCCGAACACCAGCAGCTCGGTGCCGCGGCTGATGCCGCTGTGCAGCGCACGAACCTGCACCTCCTCGGGACCGGGCGCATCGAATGCAGCGCGCCGGATGCCGGCCCGGCCCGGGGCTTCGATCCAGCAGGCCCAGGACTCGGCAGAAGCAACACGGGAGGGATATGCTGGCATGCAACGGATCTTATGACGATGCTCACCCATCCTCCTGCCGATGGCCCCGCACGCAGCGCGGGCCGGCTCGCGGCGCTCCGGCGCGATGCCTGGCGCGAGGCCGTGCCCTGCTTCCTGCTGCTCGCCGTGGCGGCTGGCGGGCTGACGGTGCTGGGCGAGCTCAGTCCCTGGTTCAAGCTCAAGGCAGCCGCCGTCTTTGCGGCAGCCTTCGCGTGGGTGCTGCATGGCCTTGCGGCGCATGCGCCGAATGCGCGCTTCGGTGCCGCCAACCGCGTGACGCTGGCGCGCCTGGCGCTCGCCGCATTGCTCGCGGCGGGCATCGGCGAGCCCCTGGCCGATGCCGAAGCGATGGCGTGGAGCGCCATCGTCGTGGGCACGACCGCCGCGCTGCTCGATGCCCTCGATGGCCCGCTCGCGCGCCGCAGCGGGCTGGCCAGCGAATTCGGCGCGCGCTTCGACATGGAGACCGATGCGTTGCTGACCTTCGCGCTCTGCCTGCTGGTCTTTCATTTCGACAAGGCCGGCTCATGGATCCTTGCCGCGGGCCTGATGCGCTACGCCTTCGTGCTGGCGATGAAGCCCTGGCCCTGGCTGGCGCGGCCGCTCGCGCCGAGCCAGCGGCGCAAGGCGGTGTGCGTGGCGCAGATCACCAGCCTGCTCGTCTGCCTCGGTCCGATCATCTCGCTGACCTGGAGCCAGGCCATCGCGGCCGCGAGCCTGGCCGCGCTCACTGCGTCTTTCGCGATCGACATCGCGTGGTTGATCCGTCATCGCGCATCCCCACTGGAGCCTGCCTCATGAAAGCACTCGCGGCCCGCTTGCCGTACGCCCTGATCGTGTCATGCCTCATGGCGAACGCCCTGCCCGCGCGCGCCGAGGCCACACGCTACGAGCTCGACCCCGAACATCTCACCATCGCCTTCCTGGTCGATCACATCGGCTACGCCAAGGTGCTGGGCATGTTCCGCGCCGCGCGCGGCAGCTACAGCTTCGATGAGGCCACGGCCACGCTCGGCAACGTGCGCATCGAGGTCGACACCCAGAGCGTCTTCAGCAATTTCGCCAAGCGCGACCAGCACCTGAAGAGCGCCGACTTCCTCAACACGGCCGAGTTCCCGCGCATGGTGTTCACCGCGGCCGGAGCCAAGCGCACCGGCGAGCGCACCTTCGAGATCGCCGGCCAGCTCGAGCTGCTGGGCCGCTCCCAGCCGCTGACGCTCGCCGCGACCTGGAACAAGAGCGGGCCCTCGCCGATCGAGAAGAGCTACGTGATGGGCGTGTCGGCGCGCGGCAGCTTCAAGCGCAGCAGCTACGGCATGAACTACGCTGTCGGCAACGGCTGGGTCGGCGACGAGGTGCCGCTCATCATCGAGTTCGAGGCCAAGCGCAAATGAGGCCCGCCGCATGGGGCGGGTGGCTGCCGCGCTTCGCCCTGCCCCTGCTGCTGCTCAATGCGCTGCTGACGATGGAGAACCACGGGCCGGGGCTGTGGCCGCGCCTGGCGCTGCGCGTGTCCTTCGAACTCGTCATGGTTCTGGTGATGCTCACGGCCTGGATCGCCTGGCGCGGGCAGCCGGGCGCACGCATGCTGCGTTTGCTGGCGAGCGTCACCGCCTTCTGGATCCTCGCTCGCTACCTCGACGTGACGGTGTCGGCCGTATTCGGCCGGCAGATCAACCTCTACTGGGACAGCAGGCACGCGCTGGACGTGCTGCGCATGGGCGAGCTCGCAGCTTGGCAGATCGGCTTGGCAGCGCTCGCCGCGCTGGCCATCCCTGTGCTGCTGTACGGCCTGGCATGGCGATGCTGGCTTGCGATTGCGCGCGAGCTGGCTTGGCCCACGCCGCGGCCCGCGATCGGCCTCATCGGCCTTCTGCTCTTCGCGAACTTTGCCGCGCATGGCATCGGGGGGCGCGACACGCGCTGGTTCTTCTCGATGCCGGTCGCGCCCATTCTTGCGCAGCAGGCCGCAATCCTGGCCGGCCAGCTGCTGCCCGGCCACGCGGCTTCGCAGCTCTCGCCCAGCCCGGCCTTCGAGCACAGCTCGCTCGCAGGCCTCCGCGGCGCCGACGTGCTGCTGATCTTTGCCGAGTCCTACGGCGTCACCGCGCTGGACGACCCGCAGCAGGCCGCCGCGCTCGCGCCGGCGCGCGCGCAGCTGATGCAGGCGCTCGCGGCCCGCGGCCGGCAGGCGGTCTCGGCGCGCGTGCGCTCCCCCACTTTCGGCGGCGCCTCCTGGCTGGCCCATGCGGCGCTGCTCAGCGGCGTCGACATGCAGGACCCCGGCGCCTACGAACTGCTGCTGACCACTGATCGTTCGACGCTGGTGCGCCATTTCAAGGCCCATGGCTGGCGTACCGTGAACTGGATGCCGGGCCTGCAGAAGCCCTGGCCCGAAGGCAGCTTCTACGGCTTCGACCGCTATGCCGACGCCGACCGCATCGGCTATCGCGGGCCGCCCTTCGGCTACTGGCGCGTTCCCGACCAGGCCTCGATGGCACTGCTGCACGCGCAGGAACTGGCCGAGCCGCGCGAGGAACGCGCGCCGCGCTTCATCGTCTTTCCGACCCTGACGAGCCATGCGCCCTTCCGCCCGATCGCGCCCTACGTGCCGGACTGGCAGCGGCTGCTGCGCGCCGACGCCTACACGGCGGCGGAAGTCGCACAGGCCGTCGCGCAACCGGGTTCGTGGCTGCAGCCCGTGCCCGCGTACCTCGAATCGCTGGCCTACACCTTCCACTGGCTGGGCGACTACCTCTCGGGTCGCGCACCGCGGCAGCTGCTCACCATCGTGATCGGCGACCATCAGCCGATGGCGGGCGTGAGCGGCGCGGGCGCTTCGTGGGACGTACCGGTCCACATCATCAGCACGGACACGCAACTGCTCAAACGCTTCGAGGCCCTCGGCTTCACGCCGGGTCTGCTGCCGATGCGGCCCTCAACCGCAGGTATGCATGACCTGACGCCGGTGCTGATCGCCGCATTCGACGCGACTGCCGACGCACCGTTGGGCAGCGCAGAATGAAAGCTGGCGCGCCCACAGCTTCCGAGCAATAGTTCATACCCTGTTCGGCCAGGGCTCTGCTAGCCTCTCTCCCATGCGCGCCATTCTTCTTCTCGCCAGCATCGTGATCCTCGGCCTCGCCTGGTGGCTGGGATCCTTCGTCGGATTGCTGATCGCGATCGGCGCGTGCTTCGCACTGGCGGCTGCGAGTTTCATCTTCTCCAGGGCCCGCAAGGAAGCCCGCGAATCCAAGGAGATGCAGCGCGCCTTCGGCCGCAGCACCACCTTCCTCGCCGGCCTGCGCAGGCACTGACGGCGGCTCACCCGCTGCTACTTGCCGGCGCCCGCGGCCTCCTTGGCATGCGCGACCTCGGTCTCGCGCGGCAGCCTGACGCCGTTCTTCACCGCCAGGATTTCGGCCATCACGCTCACCGCGATCTCGGGCGGCGTCTTGCTGCCGATGTAGATGCCGATCGGGCCGCGCAGGCGCGAAAGCGATGCCTCGGTCTGCTCGAAGTGCTCGATCATGCGTTCGCGCCGCGCCTGGGCATTGCGGCGCGAGCCGATCGCGCCGACGTAGAAGGCTTCGCTTTGCAGGGCCTCGAGCAGGGCCAGGTCGTCGAGCTTCGGGTCGTGCGTGAGCGCGACAACGCAGCTGCGGCGGTCGGGCTTGAAGGCGCTCACCGCGTCGTCGGGCATCTCGGTGCTGAGCGTCACGCCCGGCACGGCCCAGGCGGTGCGGTACTCGGTGCGCGGATCGCACAGCGTCACCGCGAAACCGCTGAACTTCGCCATCGTCGACAGGTACTCGGCCAGCTGGCCGGCGCCGATCAGAAGCATGCGGTATTCGGGCCCGAAGGTGTTGACCAGCTCGGTGTCGCTGATCGAGAGCTCGGCCGGCGCGCTCGCCTCGGCCACGCTGACGGTGCCATCGGCCAGCGACACGGTGCGCTGCATCAGCCGCCCTTTTTCGAGCGCGGCCACCAGCGTCTCGAGCGAGGCGGCGTCCGGGTCGTATTCGAGCAGCAGTTCCAGCGTGCCGCCGCAGGGCAGGCCGAAGCGGTGCGCCTCATCCGCCGTGATGCCGTACTTGACCAGCGCCGGCGCGCCCGAAGGCATCTCGCCCGGCGCGCCGTGGGCACGGCTGTAGCGCGCGATCAGGTCGTCTTCGATGCAGCCGCCCGAGACCGAGCCGATCACGGCGCCGTCTTCCGCCAGCGCCATGATCGAGCCGATCGGCCGCGGCGAAGATCCCCAGGTGCGCACCACCGTCGTGAGCAGCGCGCGGCGGCCCGCGAGCCGCCAGTCGCGCAGCGTGCGCAGAACCATGACGTCGAGGTTCTCCATGATGTTCGTCTTCCTAGTCGGCCGGCTCTTCCGTATCGCTCGCCGATTTGTCGGACTTCCTGCCGATGCCGATCTTGCGCATGAAGCCCGCCATCGCGCCGGTCTTCTCGGACGGCTCGGCGGCAGCGGGCGCCTCGGCGCTCTCGGCCACCGCGGCCGGCGGCGGGCCGTAGCGGCTTTGCATCTCGACCTCGAAGCGCTTGAAGAAATCGTCGGCCGTCGACTTGGCGGCGCCGTCGATCAAGCGCTGCCCCAACTGCGCGATCTTGCCGCCCACCTGCGCCTGCACCGTGTAGTCGAGCTCGCAGCCGGGGCTCGCATCGGCGACCGGCTTGAGCGTCACGCTCGACGAACCCTTGGCGAATCCGGCAACGCCGCCCTGCCCTTCGAAGGACAGCTTGTAGCTGTCCGGCGGCGAGATGTCGGCCAGCGCGACCTTGCCATTGAACTTGGCCGACACCGGGCCGATCTTGACGGCCAGCGCCACCGCGTACTGGTTGTCGCCTACGGCCTCGAACTTGTCGCAGCCGGGGATGCATTTCTTCAGCGTCTCGGGATCGTTGAGCGCCTCCCAGGCTTGCTGCTGCGTGATGCCGAGCCGGCGGTTGCCGAGCATTTCCATCGTGAGGTTCCTTCTAGCGGCCGGACCGCATCAGGGCCGCGAGACTCGCGGCCAGTTGTTCGAGTGCCAGGAGATTGTGGACCGCGAGCATCGCGTCTGCATGGCGGTGCAGAACGGCCGCCCCGCGCGCGAGCGGCGCATAGCCCTCGTAGCGCAGCAGCGGGTTGAGCCACAGCACCCGCCGCGAATGGCGCTTGAGCCACAGCAGTTCGCGCTCCAGGGTTTCGGGTTCGCCGGTGTCCAGGCCGTCGCTGATCACCAGCACCAGCGTGCGGCGGCCGGTCAGGCGACGCGCATGGCGCTCGCGCAGTTCGCCGAGCGAGGCGCCGAAACGCGTGCCGCCGGCGAAATCGGCGATGGCCTCGCTGGCTGCGGCCAGCATCAGATCGGTGTCGGCCAGCCGGAAGGCCGGCGTCAGGTCGGTCAACTGGGTGCCGAAGGCGAACACGTCGCGCCGGCCGGCGCGCCGCGTCGACGCATGCAGAAAGGCCAGCAGCAGGCGCGCATAACGCTCCATCGATCCGGAGACGTCGACCAGCACCAGCAAGGGCAGCGGCTGCTTCTGCCGCGAGAGCCGCGGCAGAAGCAGCATCTCGCCGCCGGTGCGCCCGGCCTCGTGCCAGACGCCGGGCCAGTGCATGCGCGAATGCGCTCCCGCATCGCCGGTCACGCGCAGGCGGCGCGAGGGCAGCGCCGGCACCGGCAGCGCGATGTCGCGGGCCAGTCGCTCCACCAGGCGGTACTCGGCGGCGCCCAGCGCGTTGAAGTCGGCGTGGTGCACCCGCTGGCGATCGCTTGCCGTCATCGCGGCATCGAAGTCGACCTCGCGCTCGGTCTGCGCGGGCTTCACCGCATCGCGCGGCGCCGCAAGTGCCTCGCGCACGCGTGGCCGGCGCTTCGAGGGCTCGGCCTTGCCTTCGGCGCTCGGCAGCATCTGCGCGAGCAGCTTGTTGGCAAGCTCGGGATCGCGGAACCAGGCATCGAAGAGTTCTCGGAACACCAGGCGATCCTGTTCGCGGCTGATCATCACGGCTTCCATCGCGGCCGCCAGGTCGAGCCGGCTGTCGACCCCGACCAGCGCAGCGGCTTCGGCAGCGAGCGCGATGCGTGCCGAATCGGTCCGCACGCCGGCGCGGCGCAGCGCCCGGCCGAAGCCCATCATGTTGCCGGCCAGCTTGCCGCGCCGCGCGTCGCCGAGTTGCGGAACGCTCACGACGCCGACTCCTCCTCGGGCTTCAGCAGATCGGAGGCCAGCTCGTGCGTCAGCGCCGCCACATCGTCGCGCTGCTTGAAGAGAATGCCCGCGGTATCGACCACGATCTCGGGGTCGAGCTCGACGGTGTCGAGCGCGATCAGCGCCCTTGCCCATTCGACGCTTTCCGCAATGCCCGGTGCGCGCTGGAAGGCGCTTGCAAAGGGCGCGCTACGCAAGCGCCCGACGAAGGCTGCGACCTGCTCGGAAAGAACGGCGCCCGCCTTCGGCACCTGCGCACGCACGATGGCCAGCTCGCGATCGCGCTCCGGGTAGTCCAGCCAGTGGTAGAGGCAGCGCCGCTTGACGGCATCGTTGAGTTCGCGCGTGCGATTGCTGGTCAGGATGGTGACCGGCGGCACCAGCGCCTGCACCGTGCCCAGCTCGGGAATGCTGACCTGGTATTCGCCCAGGTACTCGAGCAAGAACGCCTCGAAGGGCTCGTCGGCGCGATCGACCTCGTCGATCAGCAGCACGGCACCGGGCGCCGGCGCCTGCAGGGCCTGCAAGAGCGGCCGGCGGATCAGGTAGCGCGGCTGGTAGACCTCCGATTCGACGTCGCTCGAAGCCCCGTGCGCCTCGGCCGCGCGCATGTGCAGCAGCTGCGCCGCATAGTTCCATTCGTAGAGCGCCTCGCGCTGCTCCAGGCCGTCGTAGCACTGCAAGCGCAGCAACTCGCGCGCGAGCGCGGTCGCCAGCGCCTTGGCCAGCTCGGTCTTGCCGACGCCGGGTTCGCCCTCCAGCAGCAGCGGACGCTGGAGCTTGAGCGCGAGAAACACCGCCGTCGCGAGCCGCCGGTCGGCGTAGTAGGCGGCGCCTTCCAGCGCCCGCACGACCGCGTCGATGGTGTTGAACGGGGAGGTCGCGGCAGGCGTGGTGTCGGTCATCTCCGAAGCTTAGCCCAGCGCCTTTTTCACCGCGCGCTGTGTGAGTACGTTGATCAGGTTGGCGCGGTAGGTCGCCGAGGCATGCAGGTCGCTGTTGAGATCGCTGGCGTCGATCTTCACGCCGGCCGCGGCCTCGGGGGTGAAGCTCTTCGCGAGCGCATCTTCCAGCCCCTTGTGCCGGAACACGCCATTGCCGGCACCGGTAACCGCGACGCGCACGCCGCTGTCGCCTTGCGTGACGAACACGCCGACCAGCGGGAAGTTCGAGGCCTTCTGGCGCAGCTTCTCGTAGGCAGCCCGCTTCGGGATCGGGAAGCGGATCGCGGTGATCAGCTCGCCCTCCTCCAGCGCGGTGGTGAAGAGGCCGAGGAAGAAATCGTCGGCCGCGATCTCGCGCTTGTCGGTGACGATGGTCGCGCCCGAGGCCAGCACCGCGCTCGGGTAGCAGGCCGCCGGATCGTTGTTGGCCACCGAGCCGCCGATGGTGCCCATGGCACGCACCTGCCGGTCGCCGATGTGGTCGGCCAGCCAGGCCAGCGCGGGGAAGCCCGCCTTGATCTCGGCGTTGGCGCCGACGTCGAGGTGGCGCGTCATCGCGCCGATCACGAAGGCATTGCCGTCCTTCTTGATGCCGGCGAGCTCCTTGATGCCGCCGAGGTCGACCAGCTGCTCGGGCGCCGACAGGCGCAGCTTCATCGAAGCCAGCAGCGTCTGGCCGCCGGCGAGGACCTTGCCGCCGGCGGCAGCCAGCTTGGCCGCATCGGCGACGGTGGCGGGACGTTCGAGGGTGAAGGCGTACATGGCGATTTCCTTCTCGTTTGGTTCTACTTGGCCACGGCCTGCATCGCTTCCCACACGCGGTGGGGCGAGGCCGGCATGTCGAGGTCCTTGACGCCCAGCGGCGCCAGCGCGTCCAGCACGGCATTGATCAGGGCCGGCGGCGAGCCGATGGCGCCCGCCTCGCCGCACCCCTTGGTGCCCAGCGGGTTGTGCGTGCAGGGCGTGCAGGTGGTGGCCACCTTGAAGGTCGGGAAGTCGTCGGCGCGCGGCATCGCGTAGTCCATGAAGCTGCCGGTGAGCAACTGGCCGCTCTCCTTGTCGTAGACGCAGTTCTCCATCAGCGCCTGGCCGAGGCCCTGCACGATCCCACCGTGCACCTGGCCTTCGACGATCATCGGATTGATGATGGTGCCGAAGTCGTCGACCGCGGTGAAGCGGTCGATCTTCACTTCGCCGGTGCCCTTGTCGATCTCGACCTCGCAGATGTAGGTGCCGCCCGGGAAGGTGAAGTTGGTCGGGTCGTAGAACGCGGTTTCGTTGAGCCCGGGCTCCAGCTTGTCGAGCGGGTAGTTGTGCGGCACGTAGGCGGTGAGCGCGACCTGCCCGAAGGGGATCTTCTTGTCGGTGCCCTTGACGGTGAACTCGCCGTTGGCGAACTCGACGTCGGCGTCGCTCGCCTCCATCAGGTGGGCCGCGATCTTCTTGGCCTTGGTCTCGATCTTGTCGAGCGCCTTCATGATCGCCGCGCCGCCGACCGAGATCGAGCGCGAGCCGTAGGTGCCCATGCCGAAGGGCACGCGGCCGGTGTCGCCGTGCACCACGTCGACGGACTCGACCGGAATGCCCAGGCGCGCGGCCACCACCTGCGCGAAGGTGGTCTCGTGGCCTTGCCCGTGGCTGTGCGAGCCGGTGAACACGGTCACGCTGCCGGTCGGATGCACGCGGATCTCGCCGCACTCGAACAGGCCGGCGCGCGCGCCGAGCGCACCCGCGATGTTCGAGGGCGCGATGCCGCAGGCCTCGATGTAGCTCGAGTAGCCAATGCCGCGCAGCTTGCCCTCGGCTTCGGTCGCTGCCTTGCGCTCGGCGAAGCTGGCCACCTCGGCCAGTTCCTTGGCCTTGTCCATCGAGGCGTGGAAGTCGCCCGTGTCGTACTGCAGCGCCACCGGCGTCTGGTACGGGAAGGTGGTGATGAAGTTGCGCTTGCGAATCTCGTCCTGGCCCAGGTTCATTTCCCAGGCGCAGCGCGAGACCAGGCGCTCCAGCAGGTAGGTGGCCTCGGGCCGCCCCGCGCCGCGGTAGGCATCGACCGGCGCGGTGTTGGTGAACCAGGCATCGACCTCGACGTAGATCTGCGGCGTCGTGTACTGGCCCGCGAGCAGCGTGGCGTACAAGATGGTCGGCACCGCGGTCGAGAAGGTCGACAGATAGGCGCCCAGGTTGGCGTCGGTGTGCACGCGCAGCGCGAGGAACTTGCCATCCTTGTCCATCGCCATCTCGGCATGGCTCACATGGTCGCGGCCGTGCGCGTCGGACAGGAAGCACTCGGAACGATCGCCGGTCCACTTGATGCTGCGATTGAGCTGCTTGGCGGCCCAGGTCAGCGCCACGTCCTCGGCATAGAGGAAGATCTTGGAGCCGAAGCCGCCGCCCACGTCGGGTGCGATCACGCGCACCTTGTGCTCGGGCAGGCCGAGCACGAAGGCCGTCATCAACAGGCGTTCGACGTGCGGATTCTGATTGGCGACGTAGAGCGTGTATTCCTCGGTCGCGCGGCTGTAGCTGCCGATCGCGACGCGCGGCTCCATCGGGTTCGGCACCAGCCGGTTGTTCACCAGGTCGAGCTTCGTGACATGCGCCGCCTTGGCGAAGGCCGCGTCGACCGCCGCCTTGTCGCCCAGCGCCCACTTGTAGCATTGGTTGTCCGGCGCGGCCTCGTGGAGCGTGACGCCGCCTGCCTTCTTCGCGGCATCGGCCACGCTCACCAGCGCGGGCAGTTCCTCGTAGTCGACCACGATCGCTTCGGCCGCATTCTTCGCCTGCTCCACCGTCTCGGCCACCACCATCGCGACGTGGTCGCCGACATAGCGCACCTTTCCGATCGCGAGGATCGGATGCGGCGGCTCCTTCATCGGCGTGCCGTCGGGGTTGTTGATGAGCCAGCCGCAGGGCAGCCCGCCCATCTTGCCTTCGATGTCCTTGCCGCTGAAGATGCCGACCACGCCGGGCATCTTCTCGGCGGCGGCGGTGTCGATCGACTTGATGTTGGCGTGCGCATGCGGCGAACGCAGGAAGATGGCGTGGCTCTGGTTGGCCATCGTCACGTCGTCGGTGTACTGGCCGGCGCCGGTCAGGAAGCGGTAGTCTTCCTTGCGCTTGAGTGCCTCGCCGATGTGCGGCAGGCTGGCGAAATCGGGTGCGCCCATGATGGTGCTCCTTATGCCGTGGCAGCGGCTTTGGCCGGTGCGGCGGCCATGGCCTCGCCGCCCATCTGCACGGCCTTGACGATGTTCTGGTAGCCCGTGCAGCGGCACATGTTGCCGTCGAGCAGTTCGCGGATTTCGGTTTCGCTCGCCTTGGGATGGTGCGTGCACAGGTCGATCGCGCTCATCACCATGCCCGGCGTGCAGAAGCCGCATTGCAGGCCGTGGCACTCCTTGAAGGCCGCCTGCATCGGATGCATGGTGCCGTCGGGCTGGGCGATGCCTTCGATGGTCGTGATCTTCGCGCCGGTCACCTGCGCCACCAGCACGTTGCACGACTTGACCGCGCGGCCGTTGACCTGGACGGTGCAGGCACCGCACTGCGCGGTGTCGCAGCCCACATGCGTTCCGGTCAGGTGGAGATGCTCGCGCAGCGCCTGCACGAGAAAGGTGTTGGGGGGCGCGTCGACCGTGACCGCGCGGCCGTTGACCGTGAATGGAACCTGCATGTGGCTGTCTCCGTTGTGGGTGAGATGGCTAGGATCGGCAACTGGAATCTTGGACGCCGGACAGGGGCACCATCCTAGGCAAAACCCTAGGCGCTTGCAGCGCGCGCTTGAAATTCTCAAAATGAAACACGATGACCGCCCCCCACGCCACGCCGCCGACCGAGCGCTCCCTCTCCATCGCGCAGGCGCGGCGCGAATGGCTCGACGGCGATGACGCGGGTCCGCAGGGCGCGCGCATCGAGCCCTGGCTCGCGCGCTCCTGGCAGCGCTGCCTCGCCGCCGGCCACCAGCCGCAGCAGCGCGTCTGCTTCGATCCAGTCTCGGCGCCGGCGGCCCGCCATGCCGCGGAGCGCAACCGGGCCCTGGTCTCGGCCGCGCGGCCGGTGCTCGACAAGCTGTCGCGCGCCATCGCCGACACGCGCTATTTCGCGATCCTGACCGATGCCGATGGCATCGTGGTCGATGTGGGCGCCCTGCCCGGCGGCAGCGATGCCACAGCCAGGCACGCGCGTGACATCGCGCGCATCGGCGTCGACCTGTCGGAGCGCGCGGTGGGCACCACGGCCATCGGTGCCGCGCTGGCCGAACACGAATCGGTATGGCTGCACCGCGGCGAACATTTCTTCGACGACACCAGCGTCTACAGCTGTGCCGGTGCGCCGCTCTTCGGCCCGCGGGGCGAATGCGTCGGCATGCTGGACCTGACCGGCGTGCAAGTGGTCGAACGCCCCGAGCTGAGGCACCTGGCCGCGCTCTCGGCGCGCAGCATCGAGGACGCGCTGATGCAGAACCATCCTTGCGAGTTGCTGCTGCGCATCGATTGGCCTGGCTATGCCGCAGGGCCGGGCACCGAGGGCTTGCTGTGCATCGACGCCGACGGCCGCGTGACCGGCGCCAATACCGCGGCACGCCAGATGCTCCACCAACCGCTCGGCACCGATCCGACGCTGCACTGCAACGATCTGTTCGCGCTGCCGCCGCAGATGCTCTTCGATGCGGCACGCCGCGGTGACGCGCTGGACGTGCCGCTGTGGTCCGGCCTCCGCGTGCAGGCCCGGCCGCAGCTCGCCGACCGCGCGCCGCGTGGCGCAAGCCAGGAGCGCCCGCGGCTGCGCGACGTCGAGACGGCACTGATCCGCCGCGCGGTGGACGACGCGCGCGGCAACGTGGCCGAGGCGGCGCGCGCGCTCGGGATCAGCCGCGCCACGGTGTACCGCAAGCTGGCGCGCCGCCGGCAATAAATTGCGGGCCGACGCAAAATCCGGGCGATGAACGATTCCTACGCCCCGGTCGAGCCCTCCCGCAGCGAAGTCGACAGTCTCTCCGGCCCCACGCTCATCGAATTCGGCGCACCGTGGTGCGGCATCTGCAAGATGGCGCAGCCGCTGCTCGCCAAGGCGCTGGCCGAGGTGCCGCCGCTGCGCCACCTCAAGATCGAGGACGCCAGCGGCCGGCCGCTGGGCCGCTCCTTCGGCATCAAGCTGTGGCCGACGCTGATCTTCATGCGCGACGGCAAGGAACTGGCGCGCCTGGTGCGGCCCGACAGCGCGGATGCGATCCGGCGCGAGCTCGGGGAGCTCCTCCATTCCGCTCGGCGATGAACGGTTGCTGAATGGACTTCGGCGGGCACGCCGCCTATATTGAGTTTCAGCGATCCGTCTCCGGGGATCGCGGCTCGATGTCATCCCCTCCAGGGCTTTGTGCCGCGGCCGCGGCGGCCAGGCCTCCACCTGCAACGAGGGAAAGCGCCATGGCCACCTACATCTCGCTCATCAACTTCACGGACCAGGGCATCCGCAATGTCAAGGAGTCGCCGAACCGCGCCGAGGCGTTCACGGCCCTGGCAAGCAAGCTGGGCCTGAACGTCAAGAGCATCCACTGGACCTCCGGCAGCTACGACCTGGTGGTCACGACCGAAGGCAGCGACGAAGCGGCGATGGCCACGCTGCTCAGCGTCGGCTCGCTCGGTAATGTGCGTTCGCAAACGCTGCGCGCCTACTCGGCCTCGGAAATCAAGAAGATCATCGGCCTGATGCCGTGAGGCGCGCGCGCAGAAAGCCGCTTCAGCCGGCCTTCTGCGCCTTCTCGTAGGCGCGCGGCTGCGTCAGCACCTCGTGGCGCAGCGCGTCTTCGAGCTCGGCCTCGGTCATCAGCTTGCGGCGCAGCACCACCTCGCGCACGTTGGTTCCGTTGGCGAAGGCCTCGGCCGCGACCTCGGTCGCTTCCTTGTAGCCGATGATCGGATTCAGCGCGGTCACCAGCGAGATCGAGCGCTCGATGCTCTCGCGCAGCCGGTCCGGGTTGGCGGTGATGCCCTTCACGCAGAGGTCGGCCAGCGTCATGCAGCCGTTGGTCAGGTGCTTGAAGCTGCGGAACAGCGCGCTCGCGATGATCGGCTCGAAAGCGTTCAGCTGCAGCTGCCCGGCCTCGGCCGCGAAGGTCACGGTCAGGTCGTTGCCGAACACCTCGAAGGCGACCTGGTTGACGACCTCCGGAATCACCGGGTTGACCTTGCCCGGCATGATCGACGAGCCGGCCTGCATCGGCGGCAGGTTGATTTCGCCGAAGCCCGAGCGCGGGCCGCTGGAGAGCAGCCGCAGGTCGTTGCAGGTCTTCGACAGCTTGACCGCGATGCGCTTCAACACGCCCGACAGCTGCACGAAGGCGCCGCAGTCCTGGGTCGCCTCGATCAGATTGGGTGCGGTGGAGAGGTCGAGGCCGGTGATGCCGCGCAGCGCGGCCAGCGCCTTGCCCGCGTACTCGGGATGCGCGGTGATGCCGGTGCCGATGGCCGTGGCACCGAGGTTGACTTCGCGGATCAAGGCCGAGGCCTCGGTCAGGCGCGCGATGTCTTCCTCGACCATCACCGCATAGGTCGAGAACTCCTGGCCGAGCGTCATCGGCACCGCGTCCTGCAGCTGGGTGCGGCCGATCTTCAGCAGGTGCGCGAACTCCTTGGCCTTGGCGTCGAAGGCTTCGCGCAGATGCTCCATGGCCGCGAGCAGCTCTTCGATCGCGAAGCAGGTGGCGATGCGGATCGCGGTCGGGTAGACGTCGTTGGTGCTCTGCGCCATGTTGACGTGCTCGTTGGGATGCAGGTACTGGTACTCGCCCCTGCGGTGGCCCATGATCTCGAGCGCGCGGTTGCAGACCACCTCGTTGGCGTTCATGTTGGTCGAGGTGCCGGCGCCGCCCTGGATCACGTCGACCACGAACTGCTCGTGCAGCGCGCCGCCGCGGATTTCCTTGCAGGCCGCGACGATCGCGTCGCGCAGCTCGGCGGGCAGGAGGCCCAGCTCGGTGTTGGCTTCGGCGGCCGCCTGCTTGACCGAGGCGAGCGCGACCACCAGCTCCGGGTAGGCCGAGATGGTCGTGCCCGAGATCTGGAAGTTCTCCTTGGCGCGCAGCGTATGGACGCCGTAGTAGACCTCGTCGGGCACCTCGCGATCACCCAGCAGGTCGTGTTCGATGCGCATCTTCTGGCTCATGGCTTGTTCCTCGGTGAATGGAATTGAAGGCGATGGTCGGCGGATCGGGTCGCGCCCGCAACAGCGTACTCCCACCGCTGTCACAAACGCAGGCCTTCCTGCGTCTTGAATGCATGGAAGGCCGCATGGGGCGGCCGTCCTGATGCAACCAAGGACCTTTTCATGGCTCACACCGCCCGTCTTCCCTACCATCAACTCGCGCCCAAGGCTTTCCAGGGGCTGCTCGACGCCTCTGCCGCCGTCCACAAGGGCGCGCTCGGCAGCCGTCTCGTCGACCTCGTGCTGCTGCGGCTCTCGCAGATCAACGGCTGCGGCTACTGCATCGACATGCACTGGCGCGACCTGATCCGGCAGGAGATCGATCCGCGCCATCTCAATGCCCTGGCCGGCTGGCGCGAGGCGCCCTTCTTCAGCGAACGCGAGCGCGCCGCACTGCGCTGGGCGGAGCTCGTCAACGCCACGCCGCACAGCGACGCGAGCGACGAGGAGTTCGCGCGGCTGAAGGCGCACTTCACCGACGTCGAGATCGTCGAACTCGGCTTCACCATCGCGGTCATCAATGCCTGGAACCTGCTCAACGTGAGCTTCCGCAATCCGGTGCCTGAGAAGGTGTAGTCACTTTCGTCAAGCGCGGGCTCTAGGATGCGTCATGGTCGACGCATCTTCATACGGGGCCCGCGCGCTCCAGCCACCGAGGTTGTTGCACCTGGATGCGCTGCGCGGCTTCGCGCTCCTGGGCATCCTGATGGTCAACATCGCGACCTTCGCTTCGGCCTACTTCGGCATGGCCGTGCCCGACCCGGCCTTCGCCCGGCCGATCGACCGCGCCGTGCGGTGGCTCGTGGCCTGCCTGTTCGAGACCAAGTTCTACCTGCTCTTCTCCTTCCTGTTCGGCTACAGCTTCACCTTGCAGATGAACGCGGCCGAGCGCAGCGGCAAGGCCTTCGTGCCGAGGATTCTGCGGCGCCTGTTCGGGCTCTGGCTCATCGGCGCCGCGCATGCCGTCTGGCTGTTCCACGGCGACATCCTCTGCACCTATGCCGTGCTGGGCCTGATCCTGCTCCGGTTGCGGCATCGGACCGACGCCCAGGCGACGGTGCTCGCCTGCGTGCTCACGCTGCTGCCCGCCGCCATCCTGGCCTCGCTGGGCGGACTCCAGCTCCTCGCCGGCGAGACGGCCGACATCGCCAGCACCATGGCCCGCGCGAGCGCCGCGCAGCAGGCCTGGCTGGGCACGCCGGCCACCGTGGTCGCGCAGCGCCTGCGGGACTTGGGCCAAACCTGGTGGATCGTGGTGCTGATCCAGGGGCCATGCGCGCTGGCCATGTTCATGCTCGGCCTGGTGGCCGGCAAGCGCCACCTGTTCGCGCAACACGACCGGTACCGCGGCCTCTGGCGACGCCTGGCCGTCTGGGGCCTGGCGGTGGGCCTGCCCGGCGCGCTGTTCTATGCAACGGCCACGGTCTACGGGGTCGGCTCGGGCTGGGAGATCGCGGGCTTGGGCGCGAGCCTCCTGACCGCGCCCTTCCTGAGCGCCGCCTATGTCGGGATGGCGATGATGCTGTTCGAGGGCGCGGGCGGCATGCGCATCGCCGGGCTGCTGGCGCCCGCGGGGCGCATGGCGCTGACCAACTACCTCATGCAGTCGCTCCTGTGCGCGCTGATCTTCACGGCCTACGGGCTGGGCTGGATGGGCCGCGTCTCGCCGGCGGCCTGCGTGCTGATCGCGTCGATCATCTTCGCGGGCCAGCTGGCGGCCAGCCGCCTGTGGCTGCGCCGCTTCGGCTACGGCCCGGTGGAATGGGCGCTGCGCGCTTTCACGGTCGGCGCCTGGCCGGCGATGCGCAGGACGTCGGAGCTACCGCGGCGCTAGGGCCTCTGTTCAGGAGCAGACGTACGAAGCCGCCGATCGCGGATCGCCGCCGGTCAGCGTCGCCTTGGTCGGATGCATGCAGATCGGCCGCGAACTGGCCGGCGTGCCACCGCTGGCGGGGGCCGAGATGTCGATGCGCTCCGGCGAGTTGCCGCCCTCCACCCAGGCCGTGAGCGCCGTGTAGAGCAGGTTGATCGTCGGCAGCGGCGGATTCGCGGCCGCGTTGGTGGTGCCGTTGCTGAAACCGTGGGCCATGCCCGGCACCAGGAAGAGCCGGTAGAAGTTGCGGACCACTGCATCGCCGCCCATCCGATCCGACAACCGCGTGTAGTAGTTGATGGTGCCCTGCGGCGGGATCAGCGTGTCCGCCAGGCCGTGGTAGACCAGCATCTTTCCGCCGCGCAAGGCGAAACGGCCGAGGTCCGGGTCGTCGGTATTGATGTTGGCGAACGCGAATTGCAGGGCGACGCCCTGGTCGAAGGCGTTCGAGAGATTCGCGTAAGACAGCGTCTTCCACCGGTCCACGCCGTTGCCGGTCGCGTTGATGAAGTTGGGCTGGGCCCAGGTCGGGTCCTGCAGCTCGAGCGCAACCATGTCGCTCGCGATGGTGAAGGGTGTGGGTCCCGCGAGCCCGATCGGGTTGGTGCCGCGCGTGAGCCCGTACCAGCGCTGGTTGGCCGAGGCGGAGGGCGAGGTCGCGAAGCCGTTGTCCGCCGAGGGCGAAGGCACGGAGCCGTTGCTGGTCTGGCCGTACCAGATCTTGTTCATCGCCAGCGCCTGGGCGGCCGTGACGCAGCTGCCGGCGGGGCCCGTCCCGCCGCTGCTCGCGCACAGCACGCTGGCGTCCAGCAGCGGGTCGTAGCGGCATTGCGTGAGGTCGGGGATGTAGCCGAGATGCTGCCCGTTCACCACGTCGCAGGCGTTGATGGCGGCATTGCCCATCAGCGTGAGCTGGGCCTGCGTGAGCGGCACGCCGCCCAGGTCGCGCTGGTAGACGATCTGCGGGTACAGCTCGGCCGTGATGAACTTGGTCCAGTTGATGGCCGGCGCGCCGGCGAGGATGCCGTCGAAGTCGGCCGGATTTGCCTGCGCCTCCATGTGGCCCTGGCGGCCGCCGGTGGAGAAGCCGTTCCAGTAGGCGAACCTGGCCGGCGTGCCGTAGAAAGCGGCGGCCAGCGCCTTGGTCTTGACCGCCATCTCGTGGATGCCGCGCTGGGCGAAATCGCTCCACAGCGCCGTGTTGATGGTGCCGTCCGGCTTCATCGCGAAGGAGCCGCCGTTGGCCGTGTTGGCATGGCCGGTGTCGGTGCTGGCCGAGACCGCGCCTTCGACCATCGCGGTTTCCGCCGGCGCGCCGGCGCTGCCGCCCGTGACGCCCGCGAGCGCCGTCAAGGAGGTGTGGACGCCGCCGGCCCAGCCGCCGCCGCCCTTCACGTGCACCCGCTTGTTCCACTTCGCCTCGTTGGGCAGCCAGACTTCGATGCCGATGCCGAGCGAGGTCGATGGGGCATCCGCCGGGCCGGAGTTGCCCGGTCCGACCAGCAGTTTCACCACGCAGACGTCGGTGGTCGCCGTGGGTGTGGTGGGCGTCGGCGTGCCGGACAAGAGCAGCGGGTCGCCTGTCTTGAAGGCCTTGACCAGCAGCACGCTGGTGTTGGCATCCGGCTTGAAGGCGCTCTTGATCGAGTCGTCGCAGCTCAGTTTCGTCTGGCCCGGGGGGAAGACCACGCCGCCGCCATGACCGCCGCCTCCACCGCCGCATCCTGCGAGCCCTGCAGCAGCCGCGATGCACGCTGCGCGAATCAGCGCCTTCGTCCGCAAATCGAATCGGCTGTTTGCTTGCATGATGTCTCCCGCTTCTATCCCGGCAGCCGCGACAGCGCGTCTGAAGCGTCATGCGCTGCAAACAAGTCTTCGAGCGTAGGACGAATCCACCGGCCAGCGAGAAGCGGCGGCCTACAGCCGAAGGAGAACGCGGACGCGGCAAAGGCAGTGAACTGGTTTTTCGCGGCGCTCTACGCGTTGCTTTCTCTGTTCAGTTGAGGCCGCAACCGGCTGTTGGATCCATAAGCTGTGCAAATAACGCGGCGAAGACGCGCGCGTTCCGAAGCGCTGCGTGGGAAACGGCTGACAGACAGACGGCTGCCGGTGTGGACAGTGCGGAGGTACTGTTTGCTATTCAGGGAGTTTGCTCATGTCGGTGGTGTGTAGGACTTGCGGAAGCCGGAACCGCGACAAGGCGATGTTCTGCAGCGGCTGCGCGGGCCGCTTGCCCGGCTTCATGCCGACCGGCCCTTCGGCCCTCGATGCCGTCAAGACCAGCCGCGCCGCGCCGATCTCGCCATTCGACGCGCCGATGTCCCCCTTGGACGCGCCGTTTTCGCGGCCCCGCGCCGCTTCGCTGGCGCTGCTGCCGGCCGAGACGGCAGCCTTCTGGCTTCGCCTGTTACTGTCGGCATTGGCCATGAGCGTGGTTTTCATCGGCTGGTATCTGTATGTCACGCGCGATGTCGCGGAACCGTCGTGGTGGCCGAAACTGAACGCGGCGGTGGCGGCACCTGAAGCCAAGGCGCCGCCATCGGAAAAAGCTGCAGTGGTGGTGCCAGCGCCAGCATCGACACCAGCACCGCCGCAGGCCGCGGCGCCTGCGCCCGTTGCGCCCGTTGCACCCGTTGCGCCAGCTGTGCCCGTCGCGGCTGCACCCGCTGCACCCGCTGCACCTGCCGCTGCACCACCCGCTGCACCTGCACCCGCTGCACCTGCAACGCCCGTCGCTGCGGCGCCGTCCCAGTCCAACGAAGAAAAATCCTCGGCGGCACCAGCCGCCCCCTCTCGCTCCGCCGCGCTCTCGGAGCGCACTCGCGCGAATCCGCCGATGGCCCCGCGGCAGGCGCGCGCTCCGGCATGGAACCGTGACGACCTGGGGCCGCCGATCGCGCCCGGTCCCGGACCGCTGGTGGGCTCGGTATCCGCACCGGCGTTGCTGCGCGACCCGGGTCCACCGGTCGTGCCGGGTCCCGGCCCGCTGGTCAGCTCTTCTCGCGCGACCACACCGACCTTCGACGACCCGGGACCACCGGTCGTCCCCGGTCCAGGCCCACTCGTCAGCTCGTCCCGCGCGCCCGCATGGGCCGCCGACGACGCGGGGCCGCCGATCGCCATCGGCCCCGGACCGCTGGCCAATCCGGTCCGCGCGCCTCGCGCCAGGTAGCGCCGCTCGAGGGACCGCGCGTCCCATTGTTTCCAAGTCGCAAACGCCGCGGTTCTTTTCGCGGCGTTTTTTCGAGGGCCTTCGCACCCACACTTCATCTCACCAACCAACCGATTTGAAGGAACCGAAATGAATGCCTCGAAGATCATCGCCGCTGCTGCCTTCTCGCTCGTGGCCGCCGCCGGCGCGCAAGCGGAAACCTATGACGGCGTGCACACCCTGACCTCGGCGGCCAGCCGCTCGGAAGTGGCCGCCGAAGGCGTCGCCGCCGCACGCGCCGGCAATCAGTACGCCGATGGCGCCAGCGCCGGTGCGCAGACCTTCACGTCCACCGCCGACCGCGCCACTATTCGCGCGGAGGCGGTCGCCAAGGCGCACGACCCGTTCGAGAGCCTGGATCGCCGTGCCTTCTATCGCGACGAGGTGCCGGCCGCCTACAAGAAGCCGAAGGTGTCGTTCACGCGCCAGGCCGGCCTGTAAATCAGGCTTCGCCGCTGCTTCGCAGCAGCTTCACGAGCCGGTCCAGCGTCTTCAGCGCTGCGTCCGGCGTTTCGTCGAACTGCGCGTGAACGATGGCGCCGTCGACCGCCAGCGCGATGAGCTGCGCGTCCTTCGCGCGCTGGCGCGACGGCGGCAGCAGCTTCTCGATCTCCGCCGTCATGTCGCGCTTGTGGCTGCGCGCGATCTCCACCACCTCCGGCAAGGCGCCGCCGAGCTCGCTCACGCTGTTGAGGAAGGCGCAGCCGCGATAGCCGGCATCCGCAAACCAGTCGCGCAGCGCGGGCACCAGCGCATCGATGCCCTTGCCGCGCTTCGCGCCGTGGCGCTCCAGCGCATCGACGAACCACGTCATCCAGCGCTCGTGGCGGTAGGCCAGGAAGGTGCGGATCAGCTCGTTCTTGCTCGGGAAGTGGCGGTAGAAGGTGACCTTGGTCACGCCCGACTCGGCGATCACGCGGTCGATGCCGGTGGCGCGGATGCCTTCGCGGTAGAACAGGTCGTGCGCGGTCAGCAGGATGCGCTCGTTGGCAGGGCGGTCCTTGAGCTCGGGAGCGACGGGGCTTGGCATGACGCCATTGTAGACAGGTCTGTCTACGTGCATTAGACTGGCGACGTAGACAGCTCTGTCTACCTTCTTCCAATCACCCCTCGGGAACCCGCCGCCATGGAAAGACGCCCGCCCCTGCCCCCCTTCACATTCGAAACCGCAACCCAGAAGGTTCGCCTGGCCGAAGACGGCTGGAACTCGCGCGACCCGGCCCGCGTCGCGCTGGCCTACAGCGAAGACACGCGCTGGCGCAACCGCGCCGAGTTCCCGGTCGGCCGGGCGGCCGCGCAGGCGCTGCTCGAGCGCAAGTGGGCGCGCGAACTCGACTACCGGCTGATCAAGGAGCTGTGGGCCTTCGGCGGCCCGCGCATCGGCGTGCGCTTCGGCTACGAGTGGCACGACGACGCCGGCAACTGGTTTCGCAGCTACGGCAACGAGAACTGGGAATTCAACGAGCACGGCCTGATGACGCATCGCCACGCGAGCATCAACGACCTGCCGATCAAGGAAAGCGAACGCAAGTTCTTCTGGCCGCTGGGCCGCCGGCCGGACGATCACCCGGGTTTGAGCGACCTCGGACTCTAGGGCCTGTTCAGGCCCTCGCCCTCACCCCGGCAGCGCCACCACCACCGCCGCTTCGTCGATGGTGGCCACCACGCGCTGCCGCGTGCGCAGCCCCGAGCCGGCCGGCGCGAAGCCGACCAGTTGCAGGCCGCTGTCGAGCGTGATCGCGATCTCGTCGCCATCCTCGCCGCGCGCCGCGCCCTGCACCAGGCCGCCGAGCTGATTGCCACGGGTCCTTCGCGCCGCCGCAACGCGCTCCACGCGTACCGCGGTCGCCTTGCACAGCGCGATCGCCGGCATGCCTTCTGCCAGCCCCAGCAGTTCCGCGCTCTCCTGCGTGATGCGCGCGGCGATGGGCTGCTGCGCATCGCCGCCGAGCCTCATGTGCACGCGCACGATGCGGCCGGTGGATTCGAGCGCGGCCACGATCGCCGGCAGCTGGTTGCGCATGCTGGTGCGGATCGAGAGCCGCGCCGCCGCCGTGCCGGCACTGGCGCCTGCCCGCGACTGAACGGCACGGCGCGCCGCATCCAGCGCCTCCGCCAGTTCGAGCAGTTGCGCCCCGTGCGCGGTGAGCACGGCGCCGCCGCCGCCCGCGCCGCCCACCGCGCGCGCCACCAGCGGCACGCCGGCCAGGTTGGTGAGCGTGGCGACCGCCTGCCAGGCCGCCTTGTAGCTCACGGCCGCCTCGCGCGCGGCCTGGGAGATGCTGCCGGTGCGGCCGATGCCGCGCAGGATGTCGATGCGCTTGTCGCTCATGCCATGGCCGAGCGCGTCGCCGAAACGGGGAGATGCCATGCGCGGATTGTGCCGTTGGCTCTACACTCGCGCTATTCCGTTGATGAATAGCGCTCCATGAAGCTCCCACTCGCCTTTCGCCTCGCCGCCGCCACGCTGCTCACGCTCGGTGCGTCGCTCGTCAGCCAGGCGGGGGAAGTCCAGGTCGCGGTCGCGGCCAACTTCTTCGCGCCCATGAAGGCGATCGCCGCCGAGTTCGAGAAGACGACCGGCCACAAGGCCGTGCTCTCCTCGGGCGCGACGGGCAAGTTCTATGCGCAGATCCAGAGCGGCGCGCCTTTCGACGTGTTCCTCGCGGCCGACGACGAGACGCCGGCCAAGCTCGACAAGGAAGGCGCTACTGTGCCGGGCAGTCGCTTCACCTACGCCACCGGCAAGCTGGTGCTGTGGTCGGCCAAACCCGATCTGGTGGATGCCAAGGGCGAGGTGCTCAGGAGCACGAAGTTCGCCCACATCGCGCTGGCCGCGCCCAAGCTCGCACCCTACGGAGCGGCGGCGGTGGAAACGCTCACGCGCCTCGGCCTGCTGGCACAGCTCGAACCCAAGTTCGTGCAGGGCGAGAGCATCGGGCAGGCCTTCAGTTTCGTCTCCACCGGCAATGCGGAACTCGGCTTCGTCGCGCTCTCGCAAGTCTGGGAGAACGGCAAGCTCAAGAGCGGCTCGGCCTGGATCGTGCCCGCTGAACTGCACGGCCCCATCCGGCAAGACGCTGTGCTGCTCGCCCGCGGCAAGGACAACGCGGCCGCCGCTGCGCTCATCGCGTATCTCAAATCGGATGCAGCCAAGGCCGTGATCCGGTCCTTCGGCTACGACGTCTGAGCGCCGATCCTGCATGCCCACAGCCTCCGACCTCGGCGCCATCGTCCTCACGCTGAAGCTCGCGGCGCTGACCACGCTGATCCTGCTGCTGGTGGGCTCGCCGCTGGCCTGGTGGCTGGCGCGCACGCGCTCGGCATGGAAGGGGCCGGTCGGTGCGCTGGTGGCCTTGCCGCTGGTGCTGCCGCCCACGGTACTGGGCTTCTACTTCCTGGTGACGATGGGGCCCAACGGGCCGATCGGCGCGTTGACGCAATGGCTCGGTATCGGGGTGCTTCCCTTCACCTTCGCGGGGCTGGTGATCGGCTCGGTGGTCTATTCGATGCCCTTCGTGGTGCAGCCAATCCAGAACGCCTTCGAGGCCATCGGCCAGGAGCCGCTCGAGGCGGCGGCAACGCTCAGGGCCTCGCCGCTCGACTCCTTCTTCAGCGTGGTGCTGCCGCTCGCGCGGCCGGGCTACCTCACCGCGGTCGTGATGGGCTTCGCCCACACGGTGGGCGAGTTCGGCGTGGTGCTGATGATCGGCGGCAACATCCCCGACAAGACGCGCGTGGTGTCGGTGCGGATCTACGACCACGTCGAGGCGCTCGAATACACGCAGGCGCACTGGCTGGCGGCCGGCATGGTGGCGTTCTCATTCCTCGTGCTGCTGGCGCTCTATGTGCTCAATCCGACGGGACAGCGGCGATGAGCGATGGCGTGTATGCGCGGTTGAAGGTCGACCACCCCGGCTTCTCGCTCCAGGTCGAGCTCGACCTGCCGGGCCGCGGCGTGAGCGCGCTCTTCGGCCCCTCGGGCTGCGGCAAGACCACTTGCCTGCGCGCCATCGCGGGGCTGCAACGCGCACCCGGTGCGCAGGTGACGGTCAATGGCGAGGCCTGGCAGGACGGCGACATGTTCCTGCCCACGCACCGGCGGCCGCTGGGCTATGTGTTCCAGGAGACGCGGCTCTTCGCGCACCTGGACGTTCGGCGCAACCTCGAATACGGCATGAAGCGGGTCGCCACAGCCGATCGGCGCGTGTCGCTCGCGCAGGCGGTGGAACTGCTGGGCATCGGCCACCTGCTCGCGCGCCGGCCCGACACGCTCTCGGGCGGCGAACGCCAGCGCGTGGGCATCGCGCGTGCACTGGCCACCAGTCCGCGGCTGCTGCTGATGGACGAACCGCTCGCCTCGCTGGACCTGCAGCGCAAGCGCGAGATCCTCCCCTACCTCGAGCGGCTGCATGCCGAGCTCGACATGCCGGTGATCTATGTGAGCCACGCGCCCGACGAGGTCGCGCGCCTGGCCGACCACCTGGTGCTGCTCGACGCCGGACGCGTGACTGCGAGCGGCCCGGCCAACGAGTTGATGACCCGGCTCGACCTGCCGCTGGCGCACGGCGATGCGGCGGGTGCGGTGGTCGCCGCGGTGGTGACGGGCTACGACGCCGCCTACGGCCTGACGCAGCTCGCGTTCGCGGGCGGCACGCTCTGCCTGCCGCACAGCGGCGCGCGCGTGGGGCAGGCGGTGCGGGTTCGCATCCAGGCGCGCGACGTCAGCCTCACGCTGCAGCACCAAGCCGCGACCAGCGTGCTCAACATCCTGCCCGCGACCGTGGCCGACCTGGCCGAAGACGGGCCGGCCCAGGTCATGGTCGGGCTGGACCTCGGCGGCGCACGCCTGCTCGCGCGCATCACGCGCAAGTCGGCCGAGCTGCTGCGGCTTGGCGTGGGCTCGGCCGTGCATGCGCAGGTCAAGGGCGTCGCGATTCTCGAATAGGCCTCAGGCGCCGACCGGCACCTTGTCGAGGAAGCCCGTGACCGACTGCAGCTTGCCCGCTTCGAGCTGGACGAAATCGGTGCCTTCGATCAGGTCTTCGGCGCCGCTCGGGCCCAGGGTCCACGAGAAGCGCAGGTGGTCGCCGTGCGCATCGGCCTCGCCCTTGAGTCTGAAGCGGAAGCCCGGATAGCGCTGGTGCACGCCGCCGACCAGTGCGCTGATCTGCGCGCGGCCACTGCCCTGCATGATCGGATCGACGTAGCGCGCGTCGGCGGTCCAATGGCTTTCGAGCAGCGCGAGGCGGCGCTCGGCGTCGGTCTCGTTCCAGACGGCGATGTAGTGTTCGGCAATGCGCGCGGCATCGGGGGCGGCGGTGTTCATGGCGTTTCCTTTCTGTTCAGGGCCCGCAACGGCGCGGGGTGAATGAATGGTCCCCGCGAGCGCGCCGCGGGTCGATGACGTGAGAGGTCATGGGCGCAACGGCACTACCATGCAGGGAGGACTTTTTCGGAGCAGGTCATGAAGATCGCGGTGATGGGTGCGGGCGCAGTGGGTTGCTACTACGGCGGCATGCTGGCGCGCGCCGGCCATTCGGTGGTGCTGATCGGCAGGGCGCAGCACGTCGAGGCGATACGCCGCGACGGCCTGCTGCTCGATACGCAGTCCTTCAAGGCGCATGTGCCGATCGAGGCCAGCACGGAAGTCAGCGCCGTGCAGGGCGCGCAGCTGGTGCTGTTCTGCGTCAAGTCCACCGACACCGAGAGCGCTGCCGCGCAGATGGGTCCGCACCTGATGCCGGATGCGCTGGTGCTCACGCTGCAGAACGGCGTCGACAACGCCGACCGGCTGCAGGCGGCGCTGCGCCAGCAGGTCGCGGCGACGGTGGTGTATGTCGCCACCGAGATGGCGGGGCCGGGCCACGTGAAGCACCACGGCCGCGGCGAGCTGGTCATCGCGCCGTCGCCCCGCAGCGATGAGGCCGCGCGCCTCTTCATCGAGGCCGGCGTGCCGACGCAGATCTCCGACAACGTGGCGGGCGCGCTGTGGGCCAAGCTGATTCTCAACTGCGCCTACAACGCGCTGTCGGCGATCTCGCAGGTGCCTTACGGCCGGCTCGTGCAGGGCGTCGGCGTGGACGCCGTGATGCGGGACGTGGTGCAGGAATGCCTGGCCGTCGCCGAGGCCAGCGGCGTGACCGTGCCCGGCGACAGCTGGGCCGCCGTCGAGCGCATCGCGCAATCGATGCCAACCCAGTTCTCCTCCACCGCGCAGGACCTGGCGCGCGGCAAACGCAGCGAAATCGACCACCTCAACGGCTACGTGCTGCGCAAGGGTGAAGCGCTGGGCATCGCGACGCCGGCCAATCGCGTGCTGCACACGCTGGTGAAGCTGATCGAGGGACGGTCGGCCGAGGCCCCGGCCTGAGCCGCATCAGCCCAGTGCCACCGGGCTCGGCCGCGGAACCGCAGGCAGTGCCGCGAGGTCTTGCCGATGCGGCATCGACACCTGCGCGCCCGCCTTCGTCACGCTGAGCGCCGCGGCCTGGATGCCAAGCGCGATGCCTGCATCGATGGATTCCTTGTTCGCGAGCGCGGCACACAGCGCGCCGATGAAGGTGTCGCCCGCGGCCGTGGTGTCGACCGCCTGGACCGCCAATGCCGCGAAGTGGCGGCAGCCCTCGGCGTTGGCGGACACGACGCCGTCGCCGCCCATCGTCAGGATCACGTGAGCGGGTCCGCGCTGTCGCAGGGCATCGGCCGCGCGGGCGGCACTCGCCGTGTCGCAGACGGTCATGCCGCTCAACATCGCGGCCTCGGTCTCGTTCAGCACGAGGATGCTCACCAGCGGCCACAGCGCGTCAGGCAGCGGCTGCGCGGGAGCAGGATTCAGCACTACCGTGCAACCGCGGGCATGCGCGATCGCCGCCGCTTCGCACACCGCCGGCATGGGCACTTCGAGCTGCAGCGACACGATGCGCGCCGCCGCGAGAGCGTTGCGCAGCCGGCCGATGTCTTCGGTGCCGACGGATGCGTTCGCGCCGGGACTCAGCGCAATGCGGTTCTGCGCGCCGTCGTCGACCATGATCAGGGCCACGCCGGTCGACGCCGCATCGGTGGCCACATGGCGCGTCTCCACACCGTCCGCTTCGAGCGATGCCTTCAGGGCGCGCCCGAAGGCGTCGTCGCCCACGCGACCGACCATGGCCACACGGGCGCCCTGCCGCGCGCACGCCACGGCCTGGTTGGCACCCTTGCCGCCCGGATTGCTCATGAAGGAACGAGCCTCGAGGGTTTCGCCGGCATCCGGCACGCGCGGCACACGGAGCACCAGGTCCATGTTGAGGCTGCCGAACACCACGACCTCGGGCGTGGCGTGGTCGGAGTTCAAGACTCGGCGTCCATCTGGTGGAGCTTCTCGACGCGGCGGCGAAAATCCTCGTCCTCCGCCGCGAAGCGCGCCCCCAGGTAGGAGGTGACGAGGTCGGCGGCGAGCCAGGGGCCGACGATCTGCGCGCCGATGCACATGACGTTCACGTCGTCGTGCTCGACCGACTGGTGCGCCGAATGCACGTCGTGGCAGACCGCCGCGCGGATACCCTTCATCTTGTTGGCGGCGATCGACGCGCCGACGCCGGTGCCGCACACCATGATGCCGCGCTCGACCTCGCCGGCGACGATCTTGGCGGCCACCGCGCGCGCCACATCCGGAAAGTCGACCGGTCGGTCGTCATGGCTGCCGACGTCGACGACCTCGTGGCCGAGCTTCCTGATGTGGTCGACCACGGCGCTTTTGAGCACCCAGCCGGCGTGGTCCGAACCGATGACGAGACGCATGAATTCCTCTTCGGGTTGTGGATGATCAGGGACGCATGTTCGCGGGCAGATCGCTGCCGTGGAACTTCTTGTAGATGGCGTTGAGCTTGCCGTTCTGGAGATTGGCCGTGACCCACTCGTTGAGCTTGGCGACCATGCGCTCCTCGCCCTTCTTGACGCCGATGGCGAGATCGAGATTGCGCAGCACGATCTTCTGCTCGAACGGGCGTTGCGGGTTCTTCGCGGTGATCTGATTCATGATCGTGACCGAGGTGGAGACGATGTCGGCCTGGCCGCTGACGCCGGCGGTGACCATGGTCGCATCGTCGTCGTAGCGCACCACCTTGAACTCCCTATCCTTCGCCAGCTGGGTGAGTTCGGTGTCCTGCGTGGTGCCGCGCGTGACGGTGACCGACTTGCCCTTCAGGTCGGGCCAGTCCTTGATCGCCAGATCCTTGCGCGCGCCGATGACGGAGACCAGCGCCGCATACGGCTTCGAGAAGTCGATGACCTTCTGGCGCTCCGGGGTCACCGACAGCGTCGAGACCACGATGTCGGCCTTGCCGGTCTGCAGGTTCGGAATGCGCGTGGCGCCGGTGGTCTGCACGAACTCCAGTTCGAGCCCCCAGTCCTTGGCGAGCAGCTGCGCGGTTTCGACGTCGGAGCCGGTCGGCTTGAGGTCCTTGTCGAGCATGCCGGACGGTGGAATCGAGAAGTCCGTTGCGATGCGGATCTTCTTCGCCTTCATCACGTCGTCGAGCACGTCGGCGTGCGCGGCAGCCGCCAGCGTGAGGCAGGCGGCGGCCAACAGGGTGGGCAGTGAACGGAAAAGCTTCATGACGGTGTTGTCTCCATGTTTTCGAAAGAAGGCCAGCCTTCAGAGCTCGCTGGCCACGAACTGCCGAAGCTCGGCGGTTTGCGGGGATGACAGGATCTCGGGGCCGCCGCGCTCCCAGACCCTGCCGCGGTGCATGAATAGCACCTGGTCCGCGACCTTGCGTGCAAAGGCCATCTCGTGCGTGACCATGACCATGGTCATGCCGCCGGCCGCGAGGTCCTCGATGACGTGCAGCACTTCGCCTGTGAGCTCCGGGTCGAGCGCCGAGGTCACCTCGTCGAACAGCATCACCTTCGGCTGCATCGCCAGCGAGCGCGCAATGGCAACCCGCTGCTGCTGGCCGCCCGAGAGCTGCTCGGGATAACAGGACGCCTTCTCCGCAAGGCCGACCTTGGCCAGCACCTCGTGTGCCAGCGCGCGCGCCGCCGGCTTGGCCACGCCCTTGGCCGAGCGCGGCGCGAGCATGATGTTCTGCTCGATGGTCAGGTGCGGAAAGAGGTTGTAGCTCTGGAACACGATGCCGACATCGAGCCGCAGCGCCTTGAGGTCGATGCCCGCGTCGTCGACGCGGTGGCCGCAGACCACGATCTCGCCGCTGTCGATGCGCTCGAGGCGATCGATGCAGCGCAAGGCCGTGCTCTTGCCCGAGCCGCTGCGGCCGATGATCGCCGTGACCTCGCCGCGGCCGACTTCGAAGCCGACGCCTTCGAGCACTTTCAGTGCGCCGAAACTCTTGTGCACGTCGTGCAGGCGCACGACCGGCGCCGAAGCGCGCTCAGGATTGGGCGAGGACTGGGTCATGGGTGAAGACGGCTTTCGCCGCAGTGGGAGACGCGACGGCCCTGCGCTCGAGCCGGCGGCTCCAGACCGAGAGCGGATAGCACAACGCGAAGTAGATCGCCGCGATGAAGAGGTAGACGATGAAGGGCTCGAAGATCGAGTTGTTGATGATCTGGCCCGAGCGCGCGAGTTCGACGAAGCCGACCACCGACGCCAGCGAGGTGTTCTTCACGATCTGCACCATGAAGCCGACCGTGGGCGGCGTGGCCAGCCGCACGGCCTGCGGCAGCACGACCTTGAACATGCGCTGCGTGCGGCCGAGCGCCAGGCATTCCGCAGCCTCCCATTGCGCGCGCGGCACCGCCTGGATGGCGCCGCGCCAGATCTCGCCGAGATAGGCCGACACGTAGATCGTCAGGGACACGCCGGCCGCGGCGAGTGCGGAGACCTTGATGCCCAGGGTCGGCAGCCCGAAGAAGGCCAGGAACATGATGACCAGGAGCGGCGAGCCCTGCACCAGCTGGACCCACAGCCCCGTCGCCGCGCGAACCCAGCGATGGGGCGAGACCCGCGCCAGCGCGACGATGAACGCGCACAGCCCGCCGCCGACGAAGGCGATGAGCGAGAGGATCGCGGTCCACCCGGCGCCCTGCAGCAGGAACAGCAGGTGGTTGGCGTTGAACGCGGTGCCGGTCATCACAGCGCGGTGCCCAGTCTGCGGCGGCGCGGGAACAGCAGCGCGCCCAGACCCCAGAAGCCGAGGCGCATCAGCAGCGACAGCAGGATGTAGGCGGCGCCGACGAGGATGAAGGTCTCGAAGGGCCGGTAGGTGTCCGACTGCACGTGGTTGGCGATCGCGGTGAGCTCTTCGGCCGAGATCTGCGAGCAGATCGACGAGGCCAGCATCAGCAGCACGAACTGGCTGGTCAGCGCCGGGTACACGCGTTCCATCGCGGGCAGCAGCACGACGTGCCAGTACACCTGCAGCCGCGAAAGCCCGAGGCATTCGGCAGCCTCGATCTGGCTGCGGTTCACCGAATCGAAACCGGCGCGCATGATTTCCGTCGCATAGGCGCCGGCATTGACCGCGAGCGCGATCACCGCGACGGTGAACGCCGACAGCGACAGGCCGAGACTCGACAGGCCGAAGTAGACGAGAAAGATCTGGACCAGGAGCGGCGTGTTGCGGATCAGTTCCACATACGCGCCGCAGGCACGCGCCAGCAGCCGGTGGCTGCTTCGCCTGCCGGCCGCGCACAGCGTGCCGATCGCAAAGCCCGAGAGCGTGGCGACCAATGCCAGGCGCACGGTCAGCCACGCGCCCTCGACGAACAGCGGCCAGCGTTCGAGCACGACCCCGAAGTCGAAATCGATCACGCCACCTCCTCGCGCGTCGGCGGCCGGCCGCGCGCGGCAGGCCCGGTGGCGGCCTTGCGCCGGTATTCGTCGCCGATGCTGAAGTGCTTGCGCAGCACCTGGTCGGCTCGGTCTTCGTCGCGCGCGACCAGCGCCTGAAAGATGCGCGCATGGTCTTCGACCAGGTACTGCTTGACCGCCGGATCGCCGCCGACCACGTCGCGGCGCTCATGGTGCGAGCGCATCAGGAGCGTCGACATCGCGGCATACAGCTGCATCAAGGTCTCGGAGCGGCTTGCCCGCACCAATGCGGTGTGGAACTCGTAGTCGGCGCGGCTGCCCTCTTCGGAGTCGTCGACTGTCGCCTCGATCCGGTCGACCGCCGCGGCGATGCGCTCCAGGTCGGATGTCGACGCGTGCCGGCAGGCCAGGCGCACGGCCTGCACCTCGATCGCGATGCGCGCCTGCATCACGTCGTCCACGATGTCGGCCTGCTGCGCCATCGAGAACGCGAAGAAGTCGCCGAGCACCGACACGTCGGGCTTGCGGACGATGGTGCCCACGCGCTCGCGGATCTCGACCACGCCCATCATCGACAGCGCGCGCAGCGCCTCGCGCACGATGGGCCGGCTCACGCCCAGCTGCAGCGCGAGTTCGCGTTCGGGCACCAGCCGATCTCCCGAACGGATGCTGCCTTCGAGCAGCTTGTCGCGCAGGAAGGCGAACACCTTGGAGAAGCCGGTGCCTTCGGCCTCTTGCGTCCGCGTGATCGAGGGTGGCTGGATCTTTCTTGTCATGCCGTGGTTTTACCAGCGGCAAAACCACGACGCATCCAGGCTATCCCTCTAGGGAAAAACCCGAAGGCTCAGGCCGAGGCGCCGCTCGGCAACGCGCCGACAGGACCACGCGGCGCGGGCGAAAGGTAGCGGTCCATCGCCAGGCCGTCGGTGCGGATGTCGGGCCGCCGCCCCATCACCTGGTCGGCCACCAGCTTGCCCGAGCCGCAGGCCATGGTCCAACCCAGCGTGCCGTGGCCGGTGTTGAGGAACAGGTTGGCATACGGCGTGGCACCGACGATCGGCGTGCTGTCGGGCGTCATCGGCCTGAGGCCGGTCCAGAAAGTGGCGCGCGGCAGGTCGCCGCAGGGGAACAGGTCGGTGATCACGCGCTCCAGCGTCTCGCGCCGGCGCGGATTCAGGCGCAGGTCGAAGCCGCCGAGCTCGGCCATGCCGCCGACGCGGATGCGGTCGTCGAAGCGCGTGACCGCGACCTTGTAGGTTTCGTCGAGCACGGTGGACTGCGGCGCCGCGGCCGGGTCGACGAGCGGTACGGTCATCGAATAGCCCTTGACCGGGTAGACCGGGATGTCCAGGCCCAGCTTGGCTGCGAAGTCGCGCGAATAGCTGCCGAAGGCGAGCACGTAGCGATCGGCCGTGAGCACTTCGCGCGCCGGCCCGCCCAGGCGCACGCCGGTGATTCGGCCGCCTTCGGTGGCGAGCCCTTCGACGTCTTGTTCGAAACGGAAATCCACGCCCAGCCCGCGCGCGACGTCGGCCAGGGCGCGCGTGAACAGGTGGCAGTCACCGGTCTCGTCGTTCGGCAAACGCAGGCCGCCGGCCAGCAGGTCGCCCGTGCGCGCGAGCGCCGGCTCGACCGTCGCCAGCTGGCTGCGATCGAGCAACTGGTAGGGAACGCCGCACTCCTGCAGCACGGCCACGTCGCGTTGCACGGCGTCGAGCTGGGCCTGCGTGCGGAACAGCTGCAGCGTGCCCTGGGTGCGATGTTCGTAGCTGATGCCGGTTTCGGCGCGCAGCTCGCGCAGACAGTCGCGGCTGTATTCAGCCACGCGCATCATGCGTTCCTTGTTGACCGCATAGCGCTCGGGCGAGCAGTTCTTCAGCATCGCCGCCATCCAGCGCAGCTGGAACAGGCTGCCGTCGGGTCGGATCGAGAGCGGCGCGTGCTTCTGGAACATCCACTTCAAGGCCTTGAAGGGAATGCCCGGCGCGGCCCAGGGCGTGGAATAGCCGGGCGACACCTGGCCGGCGTTGGCGAAGCTGGTTTCTTCCGCGGGGCCGCTCTGCCGATCGACGAGCGTCACTTCCGCGCCGGCACGGGCCAGGTAATAGGCGGTCGTGACACCGATGACACCGCCGCCCAGAACGATCACTTTCATGGCAAGACACCTTCGCTGCGAGAGAAGGGTCAAGCGTATTCATTCATCTGCCATAAACTCCACTGAAATATCGACACGTTCCAGTGCTTTTTGCTGCCCATGACCGAACTCGACCGCACCGACCGCAAGATCCTCGACATCCTGCAGCGCCAGGGCCGCATCTCCATGACCGAACTGGCCGAGCAGATCGGCCTCTCGACCTCGCCCTGCTCCGAGCGCGTGCGGCGCATGGAACGCGAAGGCGTGATCACCGGCTACCACGCGCGCATCGATCCGCAGGCGATCGGCAAGACGCTCCTGGTGTTCGTGGAAATCACGCTGTCCTCCAAGTCGGCCGACGTCTTCGACAAGGTGAGGAAGGAATTGCTGCACGTGCCCGAGGTGATGGAATGCCACCTGGTGTCGGGTGGCTTCGACTACCTGGTGAAGGCGCGCCTGCGCGCCATGAGCGACTACCGCCGCCTGCTGGGCGACCTGCTGAAGAAGCTGCCGGTGCCGGCCGAGTCGAACAGCTATGTGGTGATGGAAGAGGTCAAGGAAAGCCTGTACCTGCCGCTGGATCGCTGAGGCTTCGGGCGGATCAGGGCACGTTGGCTGTCCTGAGATGAAACGGCCGGCCCTCCATCGTGAAGCTGCCGCCGAACTCCATGTTCATGCCGCCGGTGCCCTGCACCGGACAGCCGCCCGGCGGCTGGCAGGCCCAGGAGCCGCCGCGGTTCGCGAAGATCACCGAGCCGTAGCGGTAGTTCGACACCGCCTTGCCGGTGTAGTCCGCAATGCTCAAGACCATGTTGTCGCTTGCGAAGTTGTCGGCATCCTCGACCGCGATCGGGTCGACGATGCGCGAGTCCTGCAGGGTGCGAACCACGCTGCCGCTGTTGCCGTCGCCTGCGAACCTCACCCACTGGATCTTGCGATCACCGCGCGAAGCCACCAGCACCTGCTCGTTCAAGGGCTCGAAGGTCCTGTTCTCCGGGTCGATCTTCGAGATCGCCAGCGAGGTCGGGTTCTTCCCGATCGCGACACGGCCCTTCTCGACGACGTCCGTGACCGTGGTGCCGGTGGGCACGTTGCCCAGGCCGTAGATGCGCAGCGAGCCTTCTTCGGTGGCGATCCAGGCACGGTGCACGTTGCCGAAGATGGTCGTCTTCACCGCGGTCGGCTTGCTGTCCAGCGCCACCGTCGTGATCACCGTCGGCGTCTGCTGCGGCTTGTACGCGAAGGTGTACGGCCACTGGTTGTCGGCCTGACCCAGGTTGGTGAACTCCGTCGGACCGGTACCGAAGTAGACGCTGTTGACGTAGCTGAACAACGGCTTCAGGTCGATGAAGGCGGCCTTCTTCTCCGACTTGGAGATGACCACCGCCACACCCGACTTGGCGTACCGGTTGGCGTTCGTGCCGGAACCCGAGAACGTCGCACGCTTGGCCGGATCGGTCAGCGGCGAGTAGGTCTGGCCCATGAACTCGCCGTACTTTTCCGGCAGCGCCGTCTGGAACTGGTCGAAGCCCGTGGTAACGGCGATCTCGGTCGGTGCGTTCATGCCCGGCAGGTCGATGTAGCCCAGCACCTTCATGAAGGCGATGTTGCCCATGTTCGGCAGGCCGGGGTACACGCCCATCCACTCATGCCACCAGTCGTACCAGGCGTCGTAGCTGCCGTTCTTCGCCGAGTTGTAGGGGTTGCAGTTGTTGCACAAGCCGGCCAGCGAGATCACCGCCACCTGGCCCTTCAGCGCCGTCGTGTCCCACACCGTCACCAGCGCGTATTCGCTGGTGTTGGTGATGGCCATGCCGGTCGGCACCTTGTCGGCGGGCAGTTTCACCGAGCCCCGGTTGTTCGCCGTGTTGCTGCCCGCGGTGCCGATCAGGCCGTTCTGGAAAGCCACCAGCGAGGTGGCGCAGAAGCCTACGCGGCCGCCGCAACGCGCCACCGCCACCGGCTCGCCGGTCGTGAGGCCGGCGGTCTTGTAGGTGCTGACGTTGTAGTTGGTGCGTCCGGCGCTGCCGTCCCACGCGGCCGCTTCCTGCCAGGGCAATTGCGGCGCTTGCGCGAAGGTGTTGTGGTCGATGGCGGAGATCTGCAGATCGCCCACCCCCATGCGCACCGCGGTGTTGTCGGCGACAAAACCGACGTGGGCCTGGTTGGTCATGTAGAGGCCGGGATCTTCGAGAAGAGGTCCCCCCAGTTGCCAGGTGCCTCCGTGGTAACTCATGGTCTGGTCCGCACGCTTGAACAGCGTCGGGATGCCGGTGTTGTTCACGGACGGCGCATTGCCGTAGCGGTAGGCGATGCCCTCCGCCGTGGCCAACTTGAGCGCCAGGGCGCGGTAGCTATCGGCCACCACTCGGCCGGCGCTGTCGACGACATCGCCGGAGACGAGTGCGGGTGCGGGTGCGGGTGCGGGCGCGGGCGCCGGGGCTGGCGCTGGCGCTGGAGCCGGGGCGGGTGCCGGAGCCGGCGCGGGAGCGGGAGCGGTGCCGGGTGCTGCACCGAGGGAATAGCAAGCCTTCACGACAAAGGGCGAAGGGTCTTTGCCGAAGAATTCGTTCGTGCACTGGCCGGTGCCGCTGACTGTCTTTTGAACCCACAATGAACCGGACCCGTACTGCACAAGGGTGGCAGCAGCGACGGTGAACGACGAGCCCTCGCCCGCGAGCAGCGTGCCTGCTGCAGGCGCGGTGGGCGCGGGCGCGGGCGCGGGCGCAGGTGCAGGTGCAGGTGCAGGTGCAGGTGCAGGTGCAGGTGCAGGTGCAGGTGCAGGTGCAGGCGCGGGCGCGGGGCCTTGGATGTAACACGCCTTCGCCACATAGGGCAGCGGATCGCCAAAGGTCGCATTGCTGCACTCGACCGAACCCGAGAGCAATCTCTTCCTCCAGGTCGAGTTGGCCCCGTACTGCACGGTCGTCGCCGAAGCCAGTGTGAATCGCTGATTCTCGACAGCCACCTTGGTCCAGCTCGAATCAAGCGCCTTCTCGACCGGTGCCGCTTCTTTTTCGACGGCAGGGTCGGTTGGCGCAGCAGAGGTGGACGGTGCTGCAGTCGTATCCGATGCCATCCCTTGCATCACCGGAAATCCACTTCCACCGCCTCCTCCACCCCCACACGCTGCGAGCGCGGCTGCTGCAGTAACAAGCAGAAGCGCGCTTTTTCCAGTGGATTTCATCCAATACCTTCCAAAAAGGATCGAGGCCGGGGTGCAGGAGCGGTCTGACACGCGTTCCAACAATGCTTGCATTTTGTTTCGTTTGCACCCTTTTATCGCCGCTTGCGTTACGTATGTTTCATTTGGTAACCTGTTAAACGCAAATACTTACATCAGGACTCCTGATCTGGTCTGGCGTTCAGGGATTTCTGGAAACCCGGCCGATGGACAAAAAGCCAGGCCCCGGCGCATTGCTGCACGTCATGGGTCGCGCATGAGCCGCTGCACGTGCCCGAGGTGATGGAATGCACCTCGTGTCGGGTGGCTTCGACGACCTGCCGAAGAAGCTGCCGGTGACGGCCGAGTCGCACAGCTATGTCGTGACGGAAGAGGTCAAGGAAAGCCTGTACCTTCCGATGGATCGATGACTCCCTGGAGCCCTGATGCACCTCCTTCTCCGTCTGATCCTTTGCCTGACGCTGTTCACCGCCCCTGCAATCGCGACGGCGCAGCCCAGCCAGCAGCTTGAAGTGGCGGGCGCGGTGCGGCAGCAACTCCGGCTCGACGCCGCAGCGCTCGCAGCCTTCCCGGCTGCGGAGATCGGCCAGTTCACGCAATCGCGCAGCGGGCAAGGCACCGAAACGCGCAGCTCGGTGCGCGGGGTCAAGCTTTCCGCACTGGTCGCTCGCGCAGGTCTCGCCGCACCCGGGCGCAACGACTGGAAGACCCTCGTCGTCGTCGCGACGGCAACCGACGGCTACCGCGCCCTCTTCTCCTGGCCGGAGATCAGCAACACCGCGGTGGGCGAAGGCGTGCTGGTGCTGTTCGAACGCGACGGCAAGGCGCTCGACGAACGCGAGGGACGCATCGCACTGATCTCCGCGGCCGACCATCGGCTGGGCGCACGGCACGTGCGCAACCTGATGCGCATCGAGGTGCGCGCGCTCGATTGAGCGCTCACCGCGCAGGGCACAAGGAAGCGGCGATTCGAAAGCAAGGACCGGAGTGCGATCAGGCTGACGCGATGCCACAGTGAATCCTCACAGGAAGCAATGAGGACATCGCAATGAACACAACTGTTGATCACCGGGAAGGCGCAATGGAAGAACTCCGTTTCGCGTACGGAACCTTCTCGCTGGGCAGCGCACTGATCGCTGCCAGCGCCACGGGCGTCGCCGCCATCCTGATGGGTGACGACCGGCACGTGCTGCGCCGCGAGCTGGCGAGCGCGTTTCCGGATGCGCGGCTCGTGCTCGATGAAGCCGGGCTCGAGGATTCGGCGGCGAAGGTCGTCGCCTTTCTCGAAGCGCCGGAAGAGGGCCTGGATCTGCCGCTGGACATCCGCGGCTCGGCACTGGAGCTGGCGGTCTGGCAAGCCTTGCGCGCCGTGTCTGCCGGCGAGACCATCACCTACGGCCGGATCGCCAAGGCCTTGCCCGTGACTGCGACCGCGCAGGAAGTCGGCGCCGCCTGTGCCGCCAACGTGCTCGCGGTTGCCATCCCCTGCCACCGCGTGCTCAAGGCCGATGGATCGATCTCGGGCTATCGCTGGGGCGTGCGGCGCAAGAGGAAATTGCTGAGGCTCGAAGCCACCGCGGCCGCGCACAGCCCCCTTTAGGGCAAGACCGGTTGTCGATATCAGGGCGCGAGGAAGCCGGCCTTGCGCAATGCGCCCTGCCCGGCGCCATGGACCAGGTCGTCCGCAAAAGCCTGCGCCGCCGGGGCCGCGCCGCTGCGCACGGCCAGCCCGTATTCCGCGCTCACGTTGATGGCCGCAGGCACCTCGACAAGTTGAAGCCCCGGCGCCTCGGCGATGGCCACCACCGCGTTGGTGCAATAGGTCAGGAACACATCGGCCTGCCCGCTCGCGACCAGCATGCCGTAGACATTGCGTCCCGGCGGCGGCGCCGGCGAGTTCGGGCCACCGGTCAGTTGCAGCGCCTTGGCAGCCAGCGCACGCGCCGAACCTGCAGGCGCCGCGCCCGTGCGCTCGACACGCTCGAACAGTTCGAAGGCATAGTCACCCGAGGGATCTGCCTTGGGCGTCGAGGTACCGAGCTTGATCGCCGGGTCGAGCATCGTCTTGACCAGCGTGTCGCGCGTCACCGCCAGCCCGGGTCGCGCGAGCGCGCACAGCGCATTGCGAGCGAAGGCACGGGTCGGCCCCCATGCGCCGTCGGCGCCGAGAGATTGCGGATGCGCCATGTTGGCCGAGGCGAACACATCGGCTTTTTCTCCGGCCGCGATGCGGTCGCGCAGAAGGCCCGAGGCACCGAAAGTCAGCGCGATTCGCGTGCCCGGGTTCGCCTGTTCGAAAGCTTGCGCCGCCTGCGTGATCGGCGCGCGCAGGCTGCCCGCCGCATGGACCGCGAGCGTCTGCTGCTGTGCAGCGGCCGCGCCGGCGACCAGACCCGAGGCGAGAGCCACCGCGCGCCAGGCCCTACTGGCCCGCATTGGGAAAGAACAGCTGCTCGCCGCCGATCTTGTAGCTCGCGATGGTCGACTGCCCGGCCGGCGAGATCACCCAGTCGACAAACTTCTGCGCGCCGGCGCTGTTGAGTTGCGGAAACTTCGCCGGGCTCACGACCATCACGCCGTACTGGTTGAAGAGGCGTTTGTCACCTTCCACCAGCACCGCCAGGTCGGCGCGATTCTTGAAGCTCAGCCAAGTGCCGCGGTCGGCCAGCACGTAAGCATTGCTCGAGGCCGCGATGTTGAGCGCCGGGCCCATCCCGCAGCCGCATTCCCTGTAGCCCGTGCCCTTCCTGTCGTTGGGCACTTGCGGGCCTGCGTCGGCCACGCCAGCCTGCGTCCACAGCCGGCGCTCGGCGGCATCGGTGCCGCTCTTGTCGCCGCGCGAGACGAAGGCCGCATTGCTGGTCGCGACCTTCTTGAGCGCGACGGCGATGTCCTTGCCTTTCACCACGGCCGGGTCGTTCTTCGGCCCGACCAGCACGAAGTCGTTGTACATGACCGGGAAGCGCTTCGCCGCAAAGCCCTCGGCAACGAACTTCTCCTCGGCCGCGTTGTCGTGCACGAAGAGCACGTCGGCATCGCCGCGCCTGGCCATGTCGATCGCCTGGCCCGTGCCGACCGCGACCACCTTGATGTCGATGTTGCTGGCCTGCTTGAAGGCCGGCAGCAGGTGCGAGAACAGGCCCGACTGCTCGGTCGAGGTGGTGGACGCCATGGTGATGGTCTCGGCATTCGCCGAGAAGGCGCCGGCCGAGAGGACGAGCGCGAGCGCAAGAAACTTGAATGACTTCATACCAACTCTCCTTTGACGAACAGACGGGCCTCTTCCGGCAACGGCCCATTGAAGAAATCGTGTACCGGCAGGTCGGCCAGCACGCGGCCGTGCTCCAGATAGATCACGCGGCTCGCGAGCCGCTTGACCTGGCCGAGGTTGTGACTTGCGAACACCAGCGTGCGGCCGTGCGCCGCATCGGCGATCAGGGCTTCGACCTCGCGCTTGGCGGTGGGATCCAGGCTCGCCGTCGGTTCGTCGAGCAGCAGCACGGCCGGCTTCAACGCCCAGGCGCGCGCCAGCGCCATGCGCTGCTGCTGGCCGCCCGACAGCGTGCGGGCGTTGCGGCCGGCCAGCGCGGCAAGGCCGACGCGCCCGAGCGCCGCCGTGGCCTCGCGCTGCGCGCTGCGCCATGGCGCGCCATGCAGCCAGAGCGCGAGCGCGACGTTGTTGCGCACGCTCATGCGCAGCATGTGCGGCCGCTGGAACAGCATGGCCTGCGCACGCAGCGGCACCTTGCCGACGAAGGCGCCGGACGCATGCGGCACCAGGCCGTGCAGCACGCGCAGCAGCGTGCTCTTGCCGCTGCCGTTGGCGCCGATCAGCGCGACGCGCTCGCCGGCATGGATGGACAGCGTGGCGCGGACCAGCGCCGGCACACGGCCGTAATGCACGTCGATCTCGTGCAGGCTGAAGAGCGCTTCGCTCACGACAGCACCTCCACCCGCCGAGCCGCTGCTGCATCGGCCGCGCCGCCGTCGACGCGCTCGCGCCAGCCGCGCACGGCCGAGATCGCGAGGTTGAGCAGCAGCACCACGCCCAGCAGCACCAGCCCGAGCGCAAGCGCGAGCGGCAGGTCGCCCTTGCTGGTCTCGAGCGCGATCGCGGTGGTCATCACGCGCGTGAAGCCGTCGATGTTGCCGCCGACGATCATCACGGCGCCGACTTCGGACACCGCGCGGCCGAAGGCAGCGATCAGCACCGTGATCAACGCATAGCGCTCGTCCCACACCAGGAGCAGCGCGCGCACCAGCCCGCCGGCGCCGAGCGAGCGCAGCTGCTCGCCATGTGCGCGATCGGCGTCCTCGACGGTCTGGCGCGTGAGGGCCGTGACCACCGGCAGCACCAGCAGCGCCTGTGCCAGCACCATGGCCTTGAAGGTGAACAGCCAGCCCAGGAAGCCCAGCGGCCCCGAGCGCGAGAGCAGCAGGTAGATCACCAGCCCTACCACCACCGAGGGCAGCGCCAGCAGCGTGTTGAGCAGCGTGAGCAGCAGGCCGCGGCCGGGGAAGCGGGCCACCGCGAGCCAGGCCCCCAGAAGCAGGCCGAAGCCGCAGGCCAGCGCGCAGGCGGTGCCGCTGACGGCCAGCGAGCGCCCGACGATGGCGAGCAGCACAGGATCGGCCGAGACGACGAGCTGCCAGGCCGCGGCGGCGCTGTCGGTGAAGGTGTTCATGCAGGTGGTGGAGTTCGGAAGCCGGGGCAGTATGGGCAAACGCAGGGAGCCAACTTATGCAATCGCATGCATAGGTCAGGGTCGGCCTCTGCATAATCCTTCGCGGCATCCCGCCCTCCTCTTTTCTTCGTGCAACAGATCGAACTTTCCTATGCCATCGCACCGCGCCGCAACGGCCGGACGCTGATCCGCAATCCGCTCATGGAGCTGCTGCACGCGGTGCGCGAGCACGGCTCCATCTCGGCCGCGTCACGGGTGCTGGGCCTGTCGTACCGCCATGTGTGGGGCGAGCTCAAGCGCTGGGAGCAGACGCTGGGCCATCCGCTCGTGACCGGCGCGCAGGGCCGCTCGGCGCAGCTCTCCGAGTTCGGCGACAAGCTCCTGTGGGCCGAGCGCCAGGCGCAGGCCCGGCTCGCACCGCAGATCGAGGCGCTGCATGCCGATCTCGAACGCGCCTTCGCGCTCGCCTTCGACGACAGCATCCACGTGCTGAGCCTGCATGCGAGCCATGACGATGCGCTGGTGCTGCTGCGCGCGCACGCGGCCGAGAGCGCGCACCTGCAGCTCGACATTCGCTTCACCGGCAGCGTGGACGCGATCAGCGCGCTCAATGAGGGGCGTTGCGTGATGGCGGGCTTCCACACGCTGGAGCGGCCGCCGCGCGGCTCGCTGGCGCAGCGCACCTACAAGCCGCTGCTCAAGCCCGGGCTGCACAAGATCATCGGCTTCGCGCGGCGCACGCAGGGCCTGATCGTCGCGCCGGGCAATCCGCTGGGCCTGCGCAGCCTGGCCGATGTCGCGAGCCGGCGCGCACGCTACGTGAACCGCGCGCTCGGCACCGGCACGCGCGTGCTGCTCGACGAGCTGCTCGAAGCGCAGAAGCTCGACGCCGATGCGCTCGAAGGCTATGCGCACTGCGAGCCTTCGCATGCGGCCGTCGCCCACGCGGTGGCGGCCGGCCAAGCCGACGCCGGGCTCGGGATCGAATCGGTCGCGCGCAGCGCGGGCCTGGGCTTCGTGCCGCTGGTCCACGAGCGCTATCACCTGGCCTGCCTCAAGTCGGCGCTCGACCAGCCCGCGATCCTGGCCCTGCTCACGCTGCTGCGCGGCGCAGCGTGGCAGCACCGCCTCGGCACGCTCGCCGGCTACGAGAGCGCCGGCAGCGGCGAGGTGCAGTCGCTGAACGCCCTGCTGCCCTGGTGGAGCTTCAAGCGGCCGAAGTGACGCTGCATCCCTGACGGACCAAACAAGTGCGCGCCGCGCACTTCAACGATGCGCCTTGCATCGCCATGCCGCGCCGCGGCCCTCCGTACCCGCCATTTCCATCAAAACAGCCTGGCATGCAACCTGCTAAATACCCTGACAAGATATTTCTAATATCTCCCTAATATATTTAAAAGACACTTCCAACCCCTTCCATCCCCAGGAGCAAGCACGTGAGCAACCCCCGCTGGCAAGGCATCTTCCCCGCCATCACCACCAAATTCCACGCCGACGAGCGCATCGATGCCGAAGGCACCGCGAAGCACATCGACTTCCAGATCAGGAACGGCATTCACGGCCTCGTCACTTGCGGCTCGCTCGGCGAGGCCAGCACGCTGACGCTGGAGGAAAAGCTGGAGGTCGCCAGGATCGCGCTGGAAGCCAGCGCCGGCCGTGTGCCGGTGCTGGCCAATGTCTCGGAGACCAGCACGCGCGAAGCGCTGCGCTACATCGACGGCGCCAACAAGCTCGGCGTCGCCGGCTACATGGTGATGCCCTCCGTGATCTACGTGGCCGACGCGCGAGAGGCGATGCTCAACGTGCGCACCATGGCCGAAGCCGCGCAGAAGCCGGTGATGGTCTACAACAACCCGGTCGCCTATCGCGTCGACCTGAAGCCCGAACACATGGTCGAGCTGGCCGATTGCGAATGGATCGTCGCCATCAAGGAGAGCACCGACAACATCCGCCGCATCACCGACCTGCGCAACACCGTGGGCGACCGCTACCAGCTCTTCCTGGGCGTGGACGACCTGGCCTACGAAGGCCTGGCGCTGGGTTGCGACGGCCTGCTCGCCGGCGTCGGCTGCGCCTTTCCGCGCGAGACCGTGGCGCTCTACGACCTGATGAAGGCCGGCCAGTTCGCCGAAGCGCTCAAGCTCTATCAGTGGATGACGCCGATGCTCCATCTCGACGTGTCGACCAAGCTGGTGCAGAACCTGAAGCTCATCGACCTGCTGGTCGGCGTCGGCACCGAGCACATGCGCCGCCCGCGCCTGCCGCTCGTCGGCGAGGAACGCGCAGCGATCGAAGCCATCGTTGGCAAGGCGCTCGCGACCCGCCCGTCGCAGTACCGGTCGGTCGCCTGATCCGGGCCGCAGCACCGCCAGGCCGCAAGAACGCCATGAACAACAACGCCCTCGGACCGCCGGGCATCAGCCGCTTCGTGCTCGATGCCTCGGACGCGATCCTGCGCTGCGAACGCTATCTGCTCACCGGCCTCATGGGCCTGCTCGTCGCGCTGATCCTGCTGAACGTGGTCACGCGCTACACGGGCGTACCGCTCTACTGGGTGGACGAGGCATCGGTGTACTCGGTGGTCTGGCTCACCTTCATCGGCGCCTCGGCGATGACCCGGCTGCGGCTGGACTTCGCCGTGACGCTCTTGACCGACAAGCTCGGCGCCAAGGCAGCGGCGGCCGCCAAGGCCTGCGCCTCCGGCGGCGTGCTGCTGCTCGGCTTCGGGCTGCTGGCGATGTGCTGGGTCTGGATGGACCCGGTGGGCATCGCGCGCCACGGCTTCGATGCGAAGGACTACGCGGCCGAGTCCTTCAACTTCCTCTACACCGAGACCACGCAGACGCTGAACTGGCCGACCTGGGTCGTGCAGCTGATCCTGCCGATCTTCTCGCTCACGCTCAGCGTGCATGCGCTGGCCAACCTGCTGGAAGACCTCGGCCTGCAGCCCAAGCGCGTGCACCGCGAGTTCCACGTGCTCAACGCCGACGCAGTGAACTGAGATGCTGACCTCCGCATTCTTCCTCGTCGTGATGCTGATCGGCGTGCCCATCGGCGCCTGCCTGTGCCTGGCCGGCATCGTCTACATCCTGAATTCCGGGGACACGGTGCTGTTCCTGTCCTATCCCCTGCAGATGTTCTCGGGGATCGACAGCTACGGCCTGATCGCGATTCCGCTGTTCATCCTGATCGGCGAAATCATGAACGGCGGCGGCATCACCAGGCGCCTGGTCGACCTGGCTCTGGCCTTCATCGGCTCGGTCAAGGGCGGCCTCGCCTACGTGAACATCCTCGCCAACATGCTGGTGTCCTCGATCATCGGCTCGGCCACTGCGCAGGTGGCCATCATGAGCCAGATCATGGTGCCGGAGATGGAGAAGAAGGGCTACGACAAGACCTTCGCCGCCGGCCTCACCGTGTATGGCGGCATGCTCGGCCCGATCATCCCGCCTTCGGTGATGTTCGTGGTCTACAGCGTGCTGGCGCAGGTCGCGGTCGGCGACATGCTGATCGCCGGCATCCTGCCCGGCATCGTGCTCACGCTGCTGTTCTTCGTCGTGATCGCCTGCATGGGCGTGATCTACAACTATCCGCGCACCGAGAAGCGGACCCTCCGGCAGCGGCTGCACACCATTGCGACGGCCTGCCCCACGCTCTTGATCCCGATCGTGATCGTCGGCTCCATCCTCACCGGCTTCGCCAACCCCACCGAGGCCGCGGCCGTCGGCGCGCTGGCCGCGGCCCTGGTCGGGCGTTACGTGACGAAGGAATTCAGCTTCAGGACGATGCCGGAGATCCTGCTCAAGTCGGCGATCTACTCGGCGGTCGTGCTGTTCCTGGTGGCCGCCGCGGCGGTGTTCTCCTGGCTCTTGATCTACGGCAAGGTGCCGCAGGCCATCGCGGCATGGATCCAGACCGTCGCCAAAGACCCGGTCACCTTCCTGCTGCTCGCGAACGCGATCCTGCTGGTGATCGGCACGGTGATCGACGGCATTCCCGGCCTGATCATGACGGTGCCGATCCTGCTGCCGATCGCCACCGAGATCTACGGCATCGACCCGCGCCACTTCGGCGTGGTGGTGGTGGTGAACCTCGTGCTGGGGCTGATGACGCCGCCCGTCGGCCTGAGCTTCTTCGTCGCCGCCGCGGTCACCGGCGCCAAGCCCGGAAAGATGTTCATCGTCACGCTGCCCTTCTTCCTCATCTGCTGCGTGGCGCTGGTGCTGTTGTCGATCTTCCCGAGCCTGTCGCTCGGTCTTCTCAAGTAGGCCTCTTTTCTTCCCCCCAACCGGAGCATTGCATGTCCCTCTCACGCCGACACTTCGTCCAGGCTGCGGCCGGCACCGCCGCCTCGTCCCTTCTCTTCAGTACGCCGTCGCGCGCGGCCGCGGCCAAGGATTTCCGACTCGGCCTCATCACGCCGGGGGGCCATTCGTGGAACCGCGCGGCGCTGGGCTTCGGCGAGGCGCTGAAGAAGGCCACCGACGGCCGCCTGAGCGCCACGGTGTTCCACTCGGGCCAGCTGGGCAACGAGTCGGCCATGATGCAGCAGCTGCAATCGGGCGCACTGGACATGGGCTGGATCCAGGCGGCCGAGCTGGGCTCGCGCGTCGCGAGCGTGGCAGCCATCAATGCGCCCTACCTGGTGCGTTCGACCACCAACGTCGCCACGCTGGTGCGCACGCCGGCCGCGCTGAAGCTGCTCGAGGTGCTGCCGCGCGAAACCGGGACCATCGGCCTGGGCTGGGGCATCACCGGCATGCGCGTGGTGTTCTCGACCAAGAACATCTCGACCCCGACTGAGCTCAAGGGCCTGAAGCTGCGCATCAACCCGACGCCGGTGTACCGCGACTTCTATCAGTTGCTGGGCGCGGCGCCGACGCCCATTCCCACGCCCGCCGTGTTCGATGCCATGTCCAACGGCCAGGTGGACGGCCTCGAGGCCGACATCGAGTTCTCGTGGAACCAGCGCTTCGACCGGGTGTCGAAGGTGCTGCTTCCGATGAACGCGCTCTTCATGCCCTTCGCGCCGCTGGTGTCGGGCCGGATCTGGCAGACGCTGGATGCGAAGGACAAGGAGCTGATCCGCGACCTGATCAAGCAATCGCTCGACGCGCAGATCAAGGACATCGTGACCACGGAGCTCGGGCTGATCGACAAGTTCAAGGCGAGCGGCATCGCCTTCAAGAGCGACAGCGGCTTCGACCCTGCGCCGGTCATCCGGGAGTTCGACAAGCTCTGGTTGCCCAAGGCGCCGCAGATCGCCGAACTGCGCAAGATCGGCGCCGCACTGTAAGCCAGGCCCCCTTCGCCACCCGGTCGCTGCCGATGGGAGAATGCGACCGCCTTTCCGACCCCAGCCTCAGCCCTCCACGATGCCCGTTGCAGCCACGTCTTTCCCAAGTGCCGCCGCCCCGCGGCGCGCCGCCGACATCGCCTACGACGCGATAGAGGCGTTGATATGCACGCTGCAACTCGAACCCGGCAGCCAGGTGGTCGAGGCCGAGATCGCCGAACGTACCGGGCTCGGCCGCACGCCGGTGCGGGAGGCGCTGCTGCGCATGAGCTCGATCGGCCTGATCGTGCAGCAGCCGCGGCGCGGCCTGCTGGTCTCCAGCATCGACCTGGCCGACCATCTCGATGTGCTGCAGACGCGGCGCGTGCTGGAAATACTCATCGCCTGCTGCTCGGCACGCCGGGCCACCGCCGCGCAGCGCAAGGAAATCCTGCGTTGCGCCGAAAAGATGGTCAAGGCAGCCGCACGCGGCCACCTGGACGACTACATGCAGGCCGACCACGAGCTCGACCGCGTGAATCACCAGGCCAGCCAGAACCACTCCGCCGTCAAGAGCGTGGCGCCGCTGATCGTGCAGTGCCGCCGCTTCTGGTACGCCTACCAGCACGAGGGCGAGATCGTCGAAGCCGCCAAGGCCCACATGGAACTCGCCCAGGGCATCGCCACCGGCGACGAGGCGGCAGCCGTCGCGGGCGCGAACAGGCTGCTCGACTACCTGGAACGCTTCGCCCGCAGGGTGATCGACAACTAGGTTTTTTCGCCGATGGCCGGCGTGGGCACGGCAGCGGCCTGCGCCGCGGCGAGGCCCTTGTTCAGGCGCTGGCGGATCACCAGGCCGACGATGCCCAGCAGCAAGGCAATCAGGCCGAGGACCAGCGTCACCTTGTCGCTGGCCATCGTGGCGGCCACCTTGTCCTTCGATTCCATGATCTTCTGGACGTCGGCGAGGGAGACCACGGTGCGGCCCTTGTGCTTGATCTCGTAGACCATGTTGTTGTCCGACGGATCGAGCCCGACCTCGATGGCCTCGTCGATCAGCGGTTCGAGCTTGCTGCGCCCGACCGCGTTGTCGACGCGCCATTTCTCGGTGCCGCCGTTGGCCAGCTTGGCATCGAGCACGAAGTAGCGGCGGGTCGTCGTGCCGCCGCGGCGGCGCTTGGACGTTTCGGTGACCTCGCTGCCGCCGGTGATCGAGCCGCTGCGCACGACCAGGTCTTCGACCGCGGTGCCGTGCGTGTCGGCGGAGGCCTTCCACTGTGCATAGCCGGCCCACCCGAGGATGCCGATGCCGAACAGCAGCGCGAGCCAAGCCTTGCCGGTGACCTGATAGAGCCATTCACTCATGTTGTTCGCCTTTCTTGCGAGTTGAAAAAACCGGCCGATGTTAAGGCGAGTCGATGACAAATTGGCTATCAAATCCATAGCGACAAACGCATATCTGGCGCGGCTTACGAAGGTATTAGCCTGAAAGAATTCGTCATGGACCCGATGCCGGACGTCGCTTGATGCGATGGGCACGCTGTGGCAATCTGCACCGCCGCCCAAGGAGGTCCGCATGCCCAGCATCACCCTCATCGTCAATGGCGCCTCGAAAAGCATCGAGGCCTGGGATCCGGACATGCCGCTGCTCTACGCGCTGCGCAACGACCTGGGCCTGCATGCGGCCAAGTTCGGCTGCGGGCTCGCGCAGTGCGGCGCCTGCACCGTGCTGCTCGACGACATGCCTGTGCGCTCGTGCAGCATTCGCATCGCCGATGCGGCCGGGCGCCGCGTCGTCACGGCCGAAGGGCTGGGTTCGCCCGAGAAGCCGCACGCCGTGCAGGCTGCCTTCATCGCCGAGCAGGCCGCGCAGTGCGGCTACTGCACCAACGGCATGGTGATGACGGCCGTCGCGCTGCTGCGCGCCGTGCCGCGGCCGAGCCGCGACGAGGCCAAGCAGGCGCTCGCCGGCAACCTCTGCCGCTGCGGCTCGCACGAGCGGGTGTTGCGCGCCGTGCAGCGCGCTGCCGATTCAGGGAGGGCCTGAGCATGGAGACGCTCATGCTGACACGCCGCGCCCTGCTCGAAGCCGGCGCACTGGTCGTGGGCTGCGGGCTCGTGCCCATTCAGCCCGCGCATGCACAGCCGATCGCCGGCGCGCAACGCTCGCTCGCGCTCGGCGAGGTCGATTCCTTCCTGGCGCTGCGTGCCGACGGCACCGTGGTCGTCTACTCGGGCAAGGTCGACCTCGGCACCGGCCACCGCATCGCAATGCGGCAGATGGTAGGCGAGGAACTCGGCGTGGGTGTCGAGCGCATCGAGCTCATCGAGGGCGACACGGCGCTAACGCCCAACCAGGGGCCCACGGCCGGCAGCACCGGCGTGATGCGCGGCGGCGTCGAGCTGCGCCAGGCCGCGGCGACGGCGCGCGAGGCGCTGATTGCGGCGGCGGCACAGCAGCTGCAACTGCCGCCCGAACAGCTCACGCTCGCCGACGGCGCGGTGCGCGCGGCCGACGGCCGCAGCATCGGCTGCTCCGTCCTCCTGGGCGGCCGCGGCTTCGAGCTGAAGATGAATCCGAAGGCACCGCTCAAGCGGCCTTCGCAGTACGTGCTGGTGGGCCGCTCGCTGCCGCGGCCCGACGTGCCGGCCAAGGTGACCGGCCGCCATGTCTACGTGCACGACCACGTGGTGCCCGGCATGCTGCACGGCCGCGTGCTGCGGCCGCCGGCGGTGGGCGCGAAGCTGTTGTCGGTCAACGAGGCTCCGGTGGCTCGGCTGCCCGGCGTGCGCGTGGTGCGCATCGCCGATTTCGTCGGCGTCGTGAGCCCCGACGAATGGGCCGCGGTGCGCGCGGCGCGCGAACTCGAGCTGCGATGGAGCGACAGCGCGCCGCTGATCGGCCACGCGGCGCTGGTCGACTGGGCCCGCAGCGGCCCCTTCGTGGCCGAGGAAGTCATCGCGTCGAAGGGCGACGCGCAACGCCTGGCCGGCCTGCGCGATGCGGCGGACGTGCTGCGCGCGAGCTATGCGTGGCCGATCCAGTCGCACGGCTCGATCGACCCCTCGTGCGCCGTGGCCGACGTGCGCCCCGACGGCGGCACGGTGTGGACGGCGTCGCAGGCCAGCCATCGCTTCCTCAACGTCTTCGCGGCACTGGTCGAGCTGCCGCGCGACAAGCTGCGCGTGGTCTACCTCGACGGCGCCGGCTGCTACGGCATGAACGGGCACGACGACGCGGCGGCCGATGCGGTGCTGCTGTCGAAGGCGGTCGGCCGGCCGGTGCGCGTGCAGTGGAGCCGCGAGGACGAGCTGGGCTGGGACCCGAAGGGCCCGCCGCAGCTGCTCGACATGAAGGCCACGCTGACGCCGGAGGGCCGCATCGACGCCTGGGAAACCGACATGTGGGTGCCGCGCGCCACGGCCAACCTCGAATGGATACCGCTGCTGTCGCCGCTCGCGGCCGGCCTGCGCCAGCCGGTGGGCCAGTCCGTCGGGCTGGTGTCGCAGAACGGCGATCCGCCCTACGGCGCGAACGCGGTCAAGGTCACGGCACACTGGCTGGGGCCGGCGCCGCTCAGGCCTTCCAACATCCGCGCGCCGGGCAAGGTCGCGAACTGCTTCGCGGTCGAGAGCTTCGTCGACGAACTGGCGGCGAAGGCGCGCATGGACCCGCTGGCCTTCCGCCTGCGCGACACCGCGAACCCGCGCGGCGCCGAGGTGATCCGGCGCGCGGGCCGGATGATCGGCTGGCAGGCCCGGCCCTCGCCTGCCGCCACGCGCGGCGGCGGCATCGCGAGGGGCCGCGGCATGGCCTATATCCACTACAAGAACAACGAGACCTATGTCGCCATCGCGATGGAGGTCGAGGTCGACCGCAAGAACGGCGAGATCGCGGTGCGCCGGGTCTGCTGCGCCCACGACTGCGGGCTGATGATCAACCCCGACGCCGTGCGCGCCCAGGTCGAGGGCAACATCCTGCAGACGCTATCGCGCACGCTGCACGAGGAGACCACCTTCGACCGCTCGCGCGTCACCAGCGTCGACTGGGTCAGCTACCCGCTGCTGAACTTCACCGAAGTGCCGCGGCTGGAGATCGAACTGATCGAACGGCGCGAAGAGCCGCCGCTGGGTGCCGGCGAAGCGGCTTCCAGCCCGGTGCCGGCGGCGCTGGCCAACGCGGTGTTCGACGCCACCGGCGTGCGGCTGCGCAGCGTGCCCTTCACCAGTGCGAAGCTGAAGGCGCTGCTGGCCTAGGCTTCGGCACGCGCGCCCAGCCCCAGGTAGGTGTCGATGATGCGGCGGTCGTGCAGCAGCTCCTTGGCCGGTCCCTGCAGCGCGACCGCGCCCATTTCGAGCACGTAGGCACGGTCCGCCACCTGCAGCGCGGCGCGGGCGTTCTGCTCCACCAGCAGCACCGAGACGCCATGCTGGCGCAGCGAGGACACCACCTGCAGCACCTCGCGCACGATCAGCGGCGCGAGGCCGAGCGAGGGCTCGTCGAGCATCAGCAGGCGCGGCCGCGCCATCAGCGCGCGGCCGATCGCGAGCATCTGCCGCTCGCCGCCGGACAGCGTGGACGCGAGCTGCGCGCGACGCTCCTGCAGGCGCGGGAAGATGCCGAAGACTTCCGTCATGCGCTGGCGCTGGTCGCGCTCGCCGCGCCACCAGCGCGAGAAGCCGCCCAGGAGCAGGTTGTCCTCGACCGACATCTCGCCGAAGAGCTCGCGCTTTTCCGGCACCAGGCCTACGCCACGCGCCACCATCGCTTCCACGCTGGTGCGCGCCATGCGCTCGCCGTCGAGCAGCACGCCGCCGCGCGAAGGAAGCAAGCCCATCGCGGCGCACAGCAGCGTGGTCTTGCCCGCGCCGTTGGGCCCGATCACCGTGACGATCTCGCCCGCGTCGACGCGCAGGTCGATGTGGTGCACGGCTTCCACCGCGCCGTAGGAGACGCAGAAGTCTTCGAGTTGGAGGAGTGCCTTGCTCATGCCACCTGCTCCATCAGCTTTTGCTCCGCCGGCTCGTCGACGCCACCGAGATAGGCGTCCAGCACCTTCGGATCGGCCTGCACTTCGAGCGGCGTTCCGCGTGCGATGACGGCGCCGAACTCCAGCACGGTCACGCGGTCGGCCAGGTTCATGACGAACTCCATGTCGTGCTCGACCACCAGGATCGCCAGACCCTCGGCGCGCAGCTGGTCGAGCAGGGTGGCGAGCGCGCGCTTTTCCAGGTGGCGCAGGCCCGCGGCCGGCTCGTCGAGCAGCAGCACCGCGGGATGGCCCGCCAATGCGCGTGCGATCTCGATCACGCGCTGCTGGCCCAGCGCCAGCGAGCCCGCCGGCACTTCCACGAACTCGCCGAGCCCGCAGCGCTCGAGCTGGCGCCGCGCCTGCGCGAGCAAGGCGGCCTCTTCCGCGCGATCCAGGCGCAGCATGGAGGCGATCCATCCGCGCCGCCCGCGGCGGTGCGCGCCGAGCGCGACGTTCTCGATCACCCGGCGCTGGCCCAGCAGACGCACGTGCTGGAAGGTCCGACCCAGGCCCAGCGCGGCGAAGGCGCGCGAGGGCTGGCCGGTCATCGGCCGGTCCATCAGCCGCACCTCGCCCGAGGTGGGATCGTCCACGCCCGAAATCATGTTGAAGAAGGTGCTCTTGCCGGCGCCGTTGGGACCGATCAGCGCGTGGATCTCGCCCGCCTTCACATCCATGCTGACCGCGTCGTTGGCGACCAGGCCGCCGAAGCGCTTGGTCACGGCGTCGGCCTGCAGCACGACCTGCCCGCGCGGGGGCAAGGTGGCCTCGGGCAACGTGAGGGTCTGGCGCGGAGCACGCGGCTTCACCGGCTTCAGGAAGCGCCCGCCCAGGCGCGCCACGGTCGGCCACAGGCCGTCGGCAAAGCGCTGCAGCACCACCAGCATCAGGAGGCCGAACACGATCACCTCGAAGTTGCCGCTGGAGCCCAGCAGGCGCGGCAGGATGTCCTGCAGCTGCTCTTTCAACAAGGTGATCAGCGCGGCGCCGAGCACCGCGCCCCAGAGATGGCCGGCGCCGCCGACCACCGCCATGAAGAGGTACTCGATGCCGATGTTGAGGTTGAAGGGCGTGGGGTTGATGAAGCGCTGCATGTGCGCATAGAGCCAGCCCGACACCGCCGCCAGCAGCGCTGCCAGCACGAAGACCTTGATGCGGTAGCGCGCGGTGTCCACGCCCATCGATTCGGCCATGACGCGGCCACCCTTCAGCGCGCGGATGGCACGGCCCTCGCGCGAATCCAGCAGGTTGTGCAACGCCCACAGCGCGAGCAGCAGCACGCCCCAGATCACCAGGCCCAACGAGCGCGGCGATGCGAAGGACAGGCCGGCCACCACGATCGGCGGCACGCCGGCCACGCCGGTGTGGCCGCCCAGGAATTCCAGGTTGCCGAACAGGAAGTAGAAGCTCAGGCCCCAGGCGATGGTGCACAGCGGCAAGTAGTGCCCGGAAAGGCGCAGCGTGATCGCGCCCAGCCCCCAGGCCACGAAGAAGGTCACGAGGATGCCGAACAGGAGCCCGATCCACGGCAGCAGCGCGGGGCTCACGACCGTGCCGATCGCGGCGGCGACCGCGGGCGAGGTGCAGACCCAGGCGGTCGCGTAGGCGCCGGTGCCGACGAAGGCGGCCTGGCCGAAGGAAGTCATGCCGCCCACGCCGGTCAGCATCACGAGGCCGGCCGCGACCAGCGCGTAGAGGCCGATGTAGCTGAGCACGGTGACCGAAAAGTCCGGCAGGAAACCCCACACCGCCGCGAGCAGGACGACGAAGGCGATGGCCATATGCCGGCGCGTCATTCCTCGTCCTCCACATGGCGGCTGCTCAGCGAGCGCCACCAGAGCACCGGGATGATCAGCGTGAAGACGAAGACCTCCTTGAAGGCGCTGGCCCAGAAGGACGAGAAGGCCTCGAGCTGGCCCACGATCAGCGCGCCCACCAGCGCCAGCGGATAGCTGGCCAGGCCGCCGACGATGGCAGCCACGAAGCCCTTGAGGCCGATCAGGAAGCCGGTGTCGTAGTAGATGGTGGTCAGCGGCGCGATCAGGAGGCCCGAGACCGCGCCGATCGCCGCCGCCAGCGCGAAGCTCAGGTCACCCGAGAGGCCGGTGGGAATGCCCATCAGCCGCGCGCCGACGCGGTTGATCGCGGTGGCGCGCAGCGCCTTGCCGACGATCGAGCGTTCGAAGAAAAGAAACATCAGCACCACCAGCGCGGCGGTGACCGCGACCACCACCAGCGATTGGCCCGTCAACGCCACGCCGCCGAGGTCGAGCCGCAGGTCCGAGAAGGCCGGCGTGCGCGAACCCTCGGCGCCGAAGAAGAGCAGGCCCAGGCCGACCAGCACACCGTGCAGCGCCACCGATACGATCAAGAGCGTGAGCACGGTGGCATCGGCCAGTGGCCGGTAGGCCAGCCGATAGAGCAGCGGGCCGAGCGGCACGATCACCGCGAGCGCCGTCAACGTCTGCATCACCAGCGATTCCGGGCGCAGCAGCAGCACCAGCGCGCAAGCCACCAGCGGCAGCACCACGCACCAGGCGAGGGTCGAAGCCCAGTCGACCGCGGCACCCCGCTTCCATCGCCACAGCTCCACCACCAGCGCCATCGCGGCCAGCGCCACCAGCAGCCACAGCGTGGCCGGCACGCGGCCGGCCTGCAAGGCAACCACCGACAGGGCGCTGAAGGCGACGAACTCGCCCTGGGGAATGAAGATGACGCGGGTGACCGAGAACACGAGCACCAGCGCCAGCGCCATGAGCCCGTAGATCGCCCCGTTCACGATACCGTCCTGCCCCAGTATCAGGGCGATTTGCATGTCCATGCATCCACTCCGGCGTGGCGCACGCAGGCCCCCGGCCCGCGTACGCGCTCGCACGCACGCTCCGGTTGAAGGTCAGTCTTGAGGCTGGTATTTCCAGGTACCGTTCTCGATCTTGACCATCACGCGCGCGCGCTGGTCCAGACCCAGATGGTCCGTGGGCGACATGGTGAAGATGCCATGGGCGCCGGGAACGTCCTTCACCGACTCGAGCGCGTCGCGCAAGGCGGCGCGGAAAGCCGGCGTGCCGGGCTGCGCCTTCTTGAGCGCGGCCGGAATCGCGGCGCTCATCAGCAGGCCTGCATCCCAGGCGTGGCCGCCGAAGGTCGAGACGCTGCCCTTGCCGTTGGCCGCCTCGTAGGCGTTGACGTAGGCCAGCGCCGACTTCTTCAGCGGATGCGAATCGGGCAGTTGCGCCGCCACCAGCATCGGGCCGGAGGGCAGCAGCGTGCCTTCGACGTCCTTGCCGCCGACGCGCAGGAAGTCGGCGTTCGCGACGCCGTGGGTCTGGTAGATCTTGCCGGCATAGCCGCGCTCCTTGAGCGTCTTCTGCGGCAGCGCGGCCGGCGTGCCGGAGCCGGCGATCAGCACCGCATCGGGCTTGGCAGAGATCAGCTTCAGCGTCTGGCCCGTGACCGAGGTGTCGCTGCGCGCGTAGCGCTCGTTCGCCGTCACCTGCAGCTTCTTGAGCGCGGCGGCCTTGCCGAACTCCTGGAACCAGCCTTCGCCGTAGGCGTCGGAGAAGCCGATGAAGCCGACCGTCTTGACGCCGTTGGCCGCCATGTGCTCGGCGATGGCGAGCGACATCATGATGTCGTTCTGCGGCGTCTTGAAGACCCACTTGCGCTTCTCGTCCACGGGCTCGACGATGCGCGCCGAGGCCGCCATCGAGATCATCGGCACCTTCTCCTCGGCCACCACGTCGATCATGGCCAGCGAGTTGGGCGTGACGGTCGATCCGATCACGATGTCGACCTTGTTCTCGCTGATCAGCTTGCGCGTGTTCGACACCGCCGCGGTGGTGTCGGATGCGTCGTCGAGCACGATGTAGTTGATCTTCTGGCCGCCGATGGTCTTGGGCATCAGGCCGATGGTGTTCTTCTCGGGGATGCCGAGCGAAGCGGCCGGGCCCGTCGCCGACAGCGTGACGCCGACGTTGACGTCGGCCTGCGCGGCAAAGGCCATGGCGCACAGGAGCGCCACGCCGAGGCGGGTGAATGATTTCATGAAGGTCTCCGTTGGTTAAAAGGTTGCGGCCGCTTCAGCGTTCGTCGAAGGACAACACCACGCGCTCGGTCAAGGGATGCGCCTGGCAGGTCAGGATGAAGCCGCCCGCCACCTCATTCTTGTCGAGCGCGAAGTTGCGCTCCATCCGCACTTCCCCTTCCAGCAGCTTGGCACGGCAGGTGCCGCACACGCCCGAAGTGCATGAATACGGCACCTCCAGGCCCGCCGAAGAGGCGGCGTCGAGGATACTCGGCTGGCCCTTGGCGAACGGGATTTCGCGGCTGAGTCCGTCGCGCACGATGGTGATGCGCGCCTGCTCGGCATCGCCGGGCTGCGCCTCGTGCACCACGGCGCCGACCGGCCCGGCGGGTTGGGCGATGCCGAAGCGCTCGATATGGATGCGCTCCTCGGGCACGCCGGCCGCGAGCAGTGCCGCCTCGGCCTCGTCGTTCATCTGGAAGGGCCCGCAGATGTAGACGTGGTCGATCTGCCCGGCGGGCACCAGGCCTTCGAGGAACTCGGCGATCTTCTCGCGGTTCATCACGCCCATGTTGATCGGCACGTCGGTGTGCTCGTCGGAGAACACGTGCTGCAGCGCGACCCGCGTCATGTAGCGGTTCTTGAGGTCCTCGATCTCCTCCTTGAACATCGTGGACTTGAGTGAACGGTTGCCGTAGATCAGCGTGAAGCGGGCGAAGGGCTCGCGCGCCAGCACGGTCTTCATGATCGAGAGGATGGGCGTGATGCCGCTGCCGCCCGCGATGCCCACGTGGTGGCGGTGGGCCTCGGGCTCGATCGGCACGAAGAAGCGCCCCTCCGGCGCCATGACCTGCAGCGTGTCGCCCGGCTGGAGCGCGCTGTTGATCCAGTTGGAGAAGGTGCCGCCCTGTACCTTGCGCACGCCGACGCGCAGCTCGCCGTCGTCGACGCCGGCGCAGATCGAATAGGAGCGCCGCAGGTCCTGGCCGTCGATCTCCTTGCGCAGCGTGAGGTACTGGCCCTGCGTGAAGCCGAAGACCTCGCGCAATTCCTCCGGCACGTCGAAGGAGACGATCACGGCCTCGGAGGTGTCGGGCTCGATCCTGCGCACGCGCAGGGGGTGGAAGATGACGCTCATATCGGCTTGAAGTGTTCGAACGGTTCCCGGCAGGCAAGGCAGCGATAGAGCGACTTGCAGGCGGTGGCGCCGAAGGCAGACAGGCGCTCGGTGTGCCGGCTGCCGCAGCGCGGGCAGGCAACGGCCGCGCCGGTCCCGCGTCCGAAGATGCGGATCGGGACGGCATCGCCCGGCGCCACCGGTCCGGGCGGTGCAATGCCGTATTCGGAGAGCTTGCGCCGGCCTTCCGCGCTGATCCAGTCGGTGGTCCAGGCCGGCGCGCGCTGCAGCGTGACATGGGCCGGACCGAGGCCTGCTTTCTCGATGGCTTCGAGCACGTCGCGCTCGATCACTTCGGTGGCGGGGCAGCCGGAGTAGGTCGGCGTCAGCACGACTTCGAGTGCATCGCCCCGCTCGATCACGTCGCGCACGATGCCGAGATCGCACACCGAAAGGGCCGGCACTTCGGGATCGAGCACGGTGGCGAGCACCTCCCGCGCCTGCTCGCAACGCGTCGGGGCGAAGGCGGCAACATTCACCATACACCCCCCGGATAAGCGCGCTGCAGATGCTGCATCTCGGCCAGGATGTAGCCCATGTGCTCGCTGTGCACGCCGTGCTTGCCGGTACTCAGGAAGGCCGACTCGGCCGGCGGCACGAGCAAGGCCTCGTCGAGCACGGCGCCCATCTCGGCGAACCAGGCTTCGCGCAACACCGCCCACGCCGGGCCCAGGCCGCTGGCGCTGGCTTCCTCGTCCACGGCGTCCGAGGCGAACAGTTCGGGCACGAAGCGCCACAGCTCCTTCAGCGCAGCCTCCATGCGCGCATGCGATTCGTCCGTGCCGTCGCCCAGGCGCACCACCCAGTCGGCCGAATGCTGCTGGTGGTAGCGCGCTTCCTTGATCGCCTTGCCCGCGATGGCGGCGACCTCCTCGTCGCTCGACGATGCCAGGCGCTCCCACAGCAGCTTGAGCAGCGTCGCGACCATCGCGTTGCGCAGCACGCTGAAGGCGAAGTCGCCGCGCGGCAGCTCGACCAGCGTGAGATTGAAATAGTCGCGCTCGTCGCGCAGGAAGGCGAGCTGGTCTTCGTCATGCGCGCGGCCTTCGATCTGGCCGGCCCGGGTGAGCAGCGCACGCGCCTGGCCTACGAGATCGAGCGCCATGTTGCTCATGGCGATGTCTTCTTCGAGCGCCGGCGCGTGGCCGCACCACTCGCCAAGGCGTTGGGCCAGGATCAGGCAGGTGTCGGCGATGCGCAGCAGGTACTGCACGGCGGGGCTGCGGTCGAGTTCGATGGATGCTTGCATGGGGCCTCAGTTCACATGTGGTCGACGGACTTGGGCAGCACGTAGAAGGTGGGATGGCGGTAGACCTTGTCTTCCGCCGGATCGAAGAACATGTCCTTGTCGCCCGGATCGCTGGCCACGATCTGGTCGGAGCGCACCACCCACACGCTCACGCCTTCCTGGCGCCGGGTGTAGACGTCGCGCGCCATCTGCAGCGCCATCTTGGGGTCGGGTGCGTGCAGGCTGCCGCAATGCTTGTGGTCCAGGCCCGCCTTGCTGCGCACGAACACTTCCCACAGCGGCCACTCTTGATCGGTCGTCATGCGGCCTCCTTCAGGTGATTCTGTTTTCGCGCATGCGCCAGCGCCGCTTCGCGCACCCAGGCGCCCTCTTCCCAGGCCTTCACGCGGGCGCCGAGGCGCTCGCGGTTGCACGGGCCGTCGCCGCCGATCACGCGCCAGAACTCGTTCCAGTCGATCGGCCCATGGTCGTGCGCCTGGCGCTCCTCGTTCCACTTGAGATCGGGGTCGGGCAAGGTCACGCCGAGCACCTTGGCCTGTTCGACCGCGGCATCAATGAACTTCTGGCGCAGGTCGTCGTTGGAGAAACGCTTGATGCCCCAGCGCATCGATTGCGCACTGTTGGGCGACTGCTCGTCGGGCGGGCCGAACATCATCACGGACGGCCACCACCAGCGGTTCACCGCGTCCTGCACCATGGCCTTCTGCGCCTCGGTGCCGTGCTGCATCATCGTGAGCAGCGCCTCGTAGCCCTGGCGCTGGTGAAAGCTCTCCTCGCGGCAGATGCGGATCATCGCGCGCGCATAGGGCGCGTAGGAGCAGCGACAGATCGGCACCTGGTTCATGATCGCCGCGCCGTCGACCAGCCAGCCGATGGTGCCCATGTCGGCCCAGGTCAGCGTGGGGTAGTTGAAGATCGAGCTGTACTTGGCCTTTCCCGTGTGCAGCGCATCGAGCATCTGGTCGCGGCTGGTGCCGAGCGTCTCGGCCGCGGCATAGAGGTACAGGCCGTGGCCGCCCTCGTCCTGCACCTTGGCCAAGAGGATGGCCTTGCGCTTGAGCGTGGGCGCGCGGCTGATCCAGTTGCCTTCGGGCAGCATGCCGACGATCTCGGAATGCGCATGCTGGCTGATCTGGCGCACCAGCGTCTTGCGGTAGTGCTCGGGCATCCAGTCCTTGGCCTCGATGAAGCCGCCGGCATCGATGCGTTCGTCGAAGCGCTGCTCGAGAACCATTTCCTCCGCCGACCGGACGACCTTCTTGCCGTCGCCGGATTCCTTGCCCATGGTGTCCATGGCTTGGGTGTACATGACGCTTTCCTTTCAGGTCTTGGGGCGCTCGTCGACCACGCGCCGGGCCTTGCCGGTCAGCGTGCGTTCGATCGAGTCGGGGCGTTTCACCAGCACGGTGGTCGAGATGCCGACCATGGTCTTCACGCGCTGCTGCACCCATTGCGCGATCTGCTCGCGTTCGGCGTCGCCGAGGTCGCCGGCGCCGGCCTGCACTTCGCAATGCAGCTCCACGCTGTCGAGATGGCCCTCGCGCCCGACCTTGATCAGGTACTGGCCCGAGAGCTTCTCGTGCGCGAGCACGATCTCCTCGATCTGCGTCGGGAACACGTTGACGCCGCGGATGATCAGCATGTCGTCGCTGCGCCCGACGATCTTTCCCATGCGGCGGAAGCTGCGCGAGGTGGGCGGCAAGAGGCGCGTGAGGTCGCGCGTGCGGTAGCGCACGATGGGCAGCGCTTCCTTGGTCAGCGAGGTGAAGACGAGCTCGCCCTCTTCGCCGTCCGGCAGCACCTTGCCGGTCTCGGGATCGATGATCTCGGGATAGAAATGGTCTTCCCAGACCACGGGCCCGTCCTTGCTCTCGATGCACTCGCTGGCGACGCCGGGACCCATCACTTCCGAGAGGCCGTAGATGTCGACCGCGTCCATGCCGCCCTTGGCCTCGATCTCGCGGCGCATCGCCTCGGTCCATGGTTCGGCGCCGAAGATGCCGACCTTGAGCGAGTTCTCGCGCGGGTCCAGCCCCTGGCGCTGAAACTCCTCGATGATCACCTGCATGTAGCTGGGCGTGACCATGATGATGTCGGGCCGAAGGTCGCGGATCAGCTGCACTTGCTTCTCGGTCTGGCCGCCCGACATCGGGATCACGGTGCAGCCCGCGCGCTCGGCGCCGTAGTGCGCGCCCAGTCCGCCGGTGAAGAGGCCGTAGCCGTAGGCCACGTGCACGATGTCGCCGGGCCGTCCGCCCGCCGCGCGGATCGAGCGCGCCACCAGGTCGGCCCAGTTGTCGATGTCCTTCAAGGTGTAGCCCACCACCGTCGGCTTGCCGGTGGTGCCGGAAGACGCATGGATGCGCGCGACCTGTTCTCGCGGCACGGCGAAGAGGCCGAAGGGGTAGTTGTCGCGCAAGTCCTTCTTGACGGTGAACGGAAACTTCGCGAGGTCGCTCAATTGCTTGAGGTCGCCGGGGTGCACGCCTTTTTCATCGAAGGCCTTGCGGTAGTGCGGCACCTTGTCGTAGGCGCGCTGCAGGCTGGACTGCAGGCGCTGCAGCTGCAGCGCGGCGATCTCGTCGCGACTGGCCTTCTCGATCGCCTCGAGGTCGCCGGGTGCCGGGCGTTGAACGGGCATGGGGGTGTCTCCTTCTCTTCAAGCCGCAACGACGGGCTTGCCTTTGATCGTGTAGGAGCGTCCGCGGAACACCGCGATCCGCTCGCCGCGCTGATTCAGGACCTCGGTGTCGTAGACGCCCATGCGGCCCGCCTTCGACACTTCGACGCAGCGCGCAACCAGCCGGTCGCCGTGGCGCGCCGGCGCGACGAAATCGATGCCGAAGCCCGAGGCGACGGTCACCTCGTTGTAGGAGTTGCAGGCATAGGCGAAGGCCGAATCGGCCAGGGTCGAGATGAAGCCGCCGTGGCAGATGTCGTGGCCGTTGAGCATGTCTTCGCGCACGGTCATGGCAATGTCGGCGCGGCCTGGCCCGATGGCCTCGACCTCCATGCCGAGGCCGCGCACGGCGCGGTCGTTGGCGAACATGGCATCGCGCACGCGTTCGGCGGTGTGTTGGGGATGGGTCTCGCTCATCGACGGAACTCCTCAGCGGTCGGTGAAGCGCGGCGGGCGCTTGGCGCGGAAGGCTTCGACGCCCTCGCGGTAGTCGTTGGCGGCACCGAGGCCGCCTTGCAGCCTGGCTTCCATCGCGAGCGCGGACTCCAGATCGAGCTGCTGCGCATCGGCCAGCGCCTGGCGCGTGGCGACCAGTGCGGCAATCGGCATGTCGGCCAGGCGCGTGGCCAGGGTCTCGACCGTGAGCGCCAGCTCGGCGTCTTCCACGCACTTCCAGATCAGGCCCATCTGGGCGGCCTCGGCGGCCGGCAGTTTCTCGCCCAGCAGGGCGAGGCCGAGCGCACGCGCTTGGCCCACGAGCCGCGGCAGCAGCCAGCTGCCGCCGGTGTCGGGCACCAGCCCGATCTTGGTAAAGGCCTGGATGAAGCTCGCGGAGCGCCCGGCCACGACGAGATCGCAGGCCAGCGCGAGGTTGGCGCCCGCACCGGCTGCGACGCCGTGGACCTCGGCGATCACCGGCACCGGCATCGAGCGCAGGCGCAGCACCAGCGGTGCGTAGAGCGATTCGATGACGTGGGCCAGGTCCTTGGGCGGCGCACCGGGCGTGTAGTCGGGCGCGACCATCGGGTCGGCCAGGTCCTGGCCGGCGCAGAAGGCACGCCCTGCGCCGCCGAGCACCACGCAGCGCACGGCACTGTCGGCCGCCGCCTCGTCGAGCGCCGCCATGAGCGCGGCATGCAGTTGGGAGTTGAAGCTGTTGAGCGCTTCCGGCCGGTTGAGCTGGAGCGTGCGCACGGCGCCAGACTGTGTGATGCGTACCAGGGGTTCGTCCATCGTGGTTCTGAGGTGTGAGGATTGATCGGCCAAAAGGGCGAGTTCAATAATTGACCGACCGTTCGGTTGATTATAGGATTCGCGGTCTTGCTGCCGCAAGCCTTGTCCTTTGGTACTAACCCTTAAGCCTAGCTCGCGGCACTCCTTTTTCCAACATCGCCGGAGACCTTCACCCATGACCACCCTGTTCGATCGCCATCGCACGCTGCTCGACGACGCCCTGCGCGCCCTCACCCACCGCGGCCATTGGTCCCCTTTTCCGGAAGCCCCTTCGCCCAAGGTCTATGGGGATAGCGCGCAGGCCGAGGGCCGCAACGCCGCGCTCGCGCTCTGCGGCAAGGACTACCCGCTGGACCAGCCCGGCGAACGCGCGCGCGTCGCCACCGAGCGTTCGCCCTTCGGCGCCACGCTCGACATCCGCTATCCCGAATGCGAAGGTGAAGCGCTGGTCGCCGCCGCGCTGGCGGCCGAGCCCGCCTGGCAGGCCATCGGCCCCGAAGGCCGCGTGGGCGTCGTGCTCGAAGCCTTGAAGCGCATCCATGCACGCAGCTTCGAGATCGCGCATGCCGTGATGCTGACCACAGGCCAGGGGCCGATGATGGCTTTCCAGGCCGGAGGCCCCCATGCCCAGGATCGCGCGCTCGAAGCCATCGCCACCGCCTGGAAAGCCATGGCCGACGTGCCGGCCGAGGCCACCTGGGAAAAGCCGCAGGGCAAGAACCCGCCCGCGGTGCTGAAGAAACGCTTCGAAGTCGTGGGCCGCGGCATCGCGCTGGTGATCGGCTGCGCGACCTTCCCGACCTGGAACACCTACCCCGGCCTCTTCGCGGCGCTGGCTACCGGCAACCCGGTGATCGTCAAGCCCCATCCCAACGCCGTGCTGCCTGCGGCCATCACGGTCAGCGTGCTGCGCGAGGTGCTGGCCGAAGAGGGGCTGGATCCGAACCTCGTGACGCTCGCGGTCAGCGCCGAACCGCAACTGGCGCAGATGCTGGCCACGCACCATGCGGTGGCCTCCATCGACTACACCGGCGGCAATGTCTTCGGCCGTTGGCTGCAGACGCATGCGACGCAGGCCCGCCTCTATGCCGAGATGGCCGGCGTGAACCTGCTCGTCATCAAATCGACCGATGCCTATGCCGCGATGCTGCGCAACCTCGCGCTGTCGCTCTCGCTCTACAGCGGCCAGATGTGCACCACCACGCAGAACCTGCTGGTGCCGGCTGAGGGCATCCGGACCGACCAGGGACACAAGAGCTTCGAACAGGTCGGCTCCGATCTCGCGCAGGCGATCGACCAACTGCTGGCCGATCCGAAGGTGGCGCTGACGGTGCTCGGCGCCATCGGCTCGCCCCAGACCCTCGAACGGCTGGACAAGGCCGCGAAGGTCGGCCGCACGGTGCTGGCCTCGCGCAAGCTCGAGCACCCCGAGTACCCGCAGGCCGAGGTGCGCACGCCGGCGATCGCCGCCTTGGGCGTGGACGATGCCGACATCTACGAGCAGGAGTGCTTCGGCCCGGTGTCCTATCTGGTGGCCGTGCCTTCGCGCGAGGCCGCGCTCGAAATCGCCGAGCGCAGCGTCCGCCGACATGGCGCCATGACCTTGGGTCTCTACTCCGACGACCCGGCGTACATCGACGACATGGTGAACGCCGCGCGGCGCGCACGCGTCGCGCTATCGATCAATCTCACCCAAAGCGTGATGGTCAACCAGTCGGCCGGCTTCTCCGACTTCCACGCCACCGGCGGCAATCCGGCGGCCAATGCGGCCTACACCACCCTCGCCTTCGTGGCCGACCGCTTCGTGGTCGTGCAGCACCGCCGCCACGCTTGATCAACCGGGAGCTGCCATGCCCTGCTACGCACTCGAAGGCGTCGTGCCGGTGGTCGACCCCAGCGCCTACGTCCATCCCACGGCCGTGCTGATCGGCGACGTGATCGTCGGCCCCGGCTGCTATGTCGGCCCCTGCGCGAGCCTGCGTGGCGACTTCGGCCGCATCCTGCTGGAGCGCGGCGCCAACGTGCAGGACAACTGCACGATCCACGGCTTCCCGGACCAGGACACGGTGGTCGAGGAAAACGGCCACATCGGCCACGGCGCCGTGCTCCACAGCTGCGTGGTGAAGCACGATGCGCTGGTGGGCATGAACGCGGTGGTGATGGACGAGGCCGAGATCGGCGCCTTCGCCTTCGTCGCCGCCTGCGCCTTCGTGCCGGCAGGCATGCGGGTGCCGGCGAAGAGCCTGGTGGCCGGCATTCCCGCCACGGTGCGGCGCGAGCTCGGCGACGACGAGATCGCGTGGAAGCGCGAAGGCACCGAGATCTACCAGGACCTCACGCGCCGCTGCCTGGACAGCCTGGTGGAGGCCGAGCCTTTGCGTGCGGTGGAGGCCGATCGGCCGCGGCTCAAGTCACCGGACGTGCGCTCGCTGATCGCGACCCGGCGCGGCTAGGCCTGCGAAATGACGGTCCGCTCGATCAGCCGGTCGTCGCCCAGCACGATCATCGCGAACAGCAGCTCTTCGAGGTTGTTGGCGAGCGAGGTCTTGCGCGCGAGCAAGGGCGTGGCCTTCGGATCGATCACCAGGAAGTCCGCCTCGCAGCCCGGCTGCAGGTTGCCGATGACGCCTTCGAGCCCCAGCGCGCGCGCCGCGCCTGCGGTGTGGCGCCACCAGAGCTGCGAAGGCGGGATGCTGATGCCCGGCTTGGTCTGGCCCTCGCGGCCCACGTAATAGGCGGCCATCATGGTCGAGAAGGGGCTGAAGCTGGTGCCGCCGCCGACGTCGCTGGCCAGGCCGTAGGCATAGCCGATGCGGTCGGCGCCCTCGAAGTCGAAGAAACCGCTGCCGAGGAACAAGTTGCTGGTCGGGCTCACGGCCGAAGCGGTGCCGGTGTCGCGCATCAGGCGCCGGTCGTCGTCGTCGAAGTGGATGCAGTGGGCGTAGACGGCGCGCTCGCGCATCAGGCCGAAGCCGGCATAGACGTCGAGGTAGGAGCGCGCGCCGGGGAACAGCTCGCGCGCCCACTTCACTTCGTCCTTGTTCTCGGCCACGTGCGAATGGATCCAGGTGTCCGGGTATTTCGCGGCCAGCTCGCCGGCGCCGCGCAGCTGGGCGTCGGTGCTGGTCGGCGCGAAGCGCGGCGTGATCGCATAGCCCAGGCGATCGACGTTGTGCCACTGGCGGATCAGCGACTCGGTGTCGATCAGGCTCTGTTCCGTCTGGTCGCGCACGCCGTCGGGCGAATGCCGGTCCTGCAGCACCTTGCCGGTGATCATGCGCAGCCGGCGGCGCTGCGCCGCCTCGAAGAAGGCCTGCACCGACTGCGGATGCGAGGTCGCGAAGGTCAGCGAGGTCGTGACGCCGTTGCGCAGCAGCTCGTCGAAGAAGACCTCGGCCACCTCCGCCGCGTGCGCCGGGTCGGCAAAGCGGCTCTCGGCCGGGAAGGTGTAGTTCTCGAGCCAGGGCAGAAGGCCTTCCGAGGGCGCGCCGATGATGTCGGTCTGCGGAAAGTGGACGTGCATGTCGACGAAGCCCGGCGCCAGGATGCGCCCCGGCCAGTGCGTGACGTCCACGCCCGGATGGCGGGCCGCCACCGACGCATGGGCGCCGGCGTCCAGCACGCGCTGGCGGCCGGCGGCATCGGGGCCGACCACCAACAGGCCGTCTTGATCGAAAACCGGCTGGCCGGCGGCATCGAATCGCAAAAGGGAGGCACGGTACGCTTGCATGGGCTGGGAGGGTAAGGCAGCGAAGCCGGTACGGAATGTGCGAGCGCATATGGAGGCTATATGACAGCCGCGCTCGGCAGTGGCACATCCTAGGGCCGCACCAGCCGCTCGAACATAATCCGCCTTCAATCCCAACAGGAACAGCGATGAATCCACGCGACGCCGACCGCCGCGCATGCAGGTATTGTCCCTAACATGAAAGTGCTTCTCATCGGGAACTACGTCCCCGACGGCCAGACCAGCATGCTGGCCTTCAAACGCATCCTGGAACGTGAACTCCCCCGCAACGGCTGCGAGCTGCGCGTGCTCACGCCGCCCCGGCGGGTGCAGCGGGTGCCGACCACTTCGCGCCTGTGGAAGTGGCTGGGCTACGTGGACAAGTTCATCCTGTTCATCCCCTCGATCGGGCGCCATCTGCGCTGGGCCGACGTGGTGCACGTGACCGACCACTCCAACGGCATGTACATCCCCTGGGTCAAGAAAAAGCCCAATGTCATCACCTGCCACGACGTGATCGCCGTGCAGGCCGCCAAGGGCATGGTCGAAGGCTGGAACGTGAGCTGGACCGGGCGGCTGTTCCAGCGGCTCATCGTCAAGGGGCTGGCGGCGGCCGATCTGGTCACCTGCGTATCGGATCTGACCCGGCGCGAGCTGCTGGCGCTGGGTCTCGCGCAGGAGCCCAGGGTCAGCGTGGTGCTCAACGGCTTGAACGACGATTTCCGGCCCGTGCCGCCCGAGGAGGCGCAGCCCCTCGTCGAAGGCCTCGGGATCTCGGTGCACGACAAGTACCTGATCCATGTCGGCTGGGACCTGGCGCGCAAGAACCGCCGCACGGTGCTCGAGGCCTTCATCGCGCTGCAGGAGCGCGCGGCCGCGAGCGGCGTCGAGGCGCCGGTGCGGCAGCTGCTGTTCGTCGGGCCCGAGCTGGTGCCGGAGATGGCCGAGCTGGCGCACAAGCGCGACGTGGCCGACCGCGTCAAGACAGTGCAAGGCGTCTCGCACGAGCAGCTGCGCGCCCTCTACGCCGGCGCGACGGCGCTGCTCTTCCCCTCGCTGCAGGAAGGCTTCGGCTGGCCGATCATCGAAGCCCAGGCCTGCGGCTGCCCGGTCTTCACTTCCGACCTCGCACCGATGAACGAGATCGGGGGGCCGGGCGCGGTCTACGTGAACCCCCACGATCCCGCCGCCATCGCGGCGGCCATCGAGCAGGCGGCGCCGCGCTTCGAAGAGATGCGCCGGCTCGGCATCGAAAACGCCACGCACTACAGCGCGGCGCAGATGGCATCGAACTACGTGGCGGCCTACCGGCGGGTGATCGAAGAGCGAAAGACCGCCCGGTGAAGAAGCTGCTGGCGCTGGCCGTGGTGTTCCTGCCCTGGGCGCTCAAGCGCCGGGTGCTGCGCCGCTTCTGGGGCTACCAGATCGCCGACGGCGCGCGCATCGGGATGTCCTATGTCTTTCCGGGGCAGCTGGTCATGGGCGAAGGGGCCTACATCGGCCACTTCAACGTTGCCATCCACCTGGGCCGGCTCGAATGCGGCGCGCATTCGGTGATCGACCGCTCCAACTGGATCACCGGCCATCCGCCGAAAGGCGCCCACTTCACCCATCGCGCCGATCGCGATCCGACCCTGACGCTGGGCGAGCACGCGGCCGTCACCAAGCAGCACATCATCGACTGCACCGATCGCGTCGACATCGGTGCCTTCACCACCATCGCGGGCTACCGCTCGCAGCTGATCACGCACGGCATCAACGTGGTGGACAACCGGCAGGACTGCAAGCCGATCCGCATCGGCGCCTATTGCCTGGTCGGCACGCGCGTCACGGTGCTGGGCGGCGCCGCCCTGCCCGACCGTTCGATGCTGGGCGCGGGCTCGGTGCTCAACAAGGCGCACACCGAGGAGTACGCGGTCTATGCGGGCTCGCCGGCGGTGCAGGTCAAGACGCTCGATCGCGACGCCAAGTACTTCCACCGCGAGCGCGGCTTCGTGCACTGAGCCGGCCGCCGTTGCCGTTGCCGTCTGATGAACATCGCCCATCCCGGCGCGGCTCATTGCCACACGCGGTACACGCGCCCCGTCTGCGAGCCTTCGACGCTGCGCACATAGCCCAGCGCCGCCCGCGCGGCCGGCACCGATTCGAAGCCGGGAAAGAAGGAGCCGTAGCTTGGCAGCGATTCGGTCAGCACCGTCGGGCTCACCGCATTGATGCGCAGCCCGCGCGGCAGCTCGGTGGCGGCCGCGCGCACGAAGCCTTCGACCGCCGAATTGACCGCGGTCGCGTTGGCGCCCTGGCGGATCGGCTCCTCGGCCACGATGCCGGTGGTCAGCGTGATCGAGCCGCCGTCGCACAGCACGTGCTGGCCCAGCAAGGCGAGCCGCACCTGGCCGAGCAGCTTGTCCTGCAGGCCCACATTGAAATCGGCCGGCCGCATCGAGGCCAGCGGCCCGAAGAAAAGGTTGCCGGCCGCCGAGACGATGGCATCCAGCGGGCCGACGGCGGCGAACAGCGCCTCGACACTGGCATCGCTGGTGATGTCGACGCGCCAGTCGCCGTGCTGGCGGCCTGCGCTCAGCACCTCGTGGCGTTCGGCCAGCGCCTCCACCACCGCACTGCCCACCGCGCCGTTCGCGCCCACCACAAGAATCTTCATGACCTGCTCCATCGATTGAAAGAAGCAGATTCTTCCGTGCATCGCTCGATCGATAAATGACGCTACGCTTCGTCCATTCGAAAGCAACGGTTAGCAATATGGACAAGCTGCGCGCCATGGAAGTGTTCGTCGCGACGATCGATGCCGGCAGCTTCGCGGCTGCGGCGGAAGCGCTGGACATCTCTGCCGTGATGGTCGGCAAGCACATCCGCGCGCTCGAAACCGAGCTGGGCGCGCGCCTGCTCCAACGCACCACGCGCCGCCACACGCTGACCGAGATCGGCGCCGCTTACCTCGAGCGCTGCCGCGACGTGATTGCGAGCGTGCGCACGGCCGACGGCGTGGCCGAAGCGCTCAGGGCCGTGCCGCAGGGCACGCTGCGCGTCACGGCGCCGGTGGCCTACGGCGCGCACCGCCTGACGCCGGTGATCGGCGACTACCTGGCGGCGCACCCGCAAGTGAAGGTGGAACTGAATCTCAATGACCGCATGGTCGACCTGGCCGAGGAAGGCTTCGACTGCGGCGTGCGCTCGGGCACGCCGATGGACGAACGCCTGATCGCGCGGCCGCTGGCGCGCTCGCGCATGTTCGCGGTCGCGAGCCCGGCCTTCGTCGCGCGCCATGGCATGCCGGCCCATCCGCGCGAGCTCGAGGCGCTGCCGCTGCTCGGCTTCGCCGCCTGGGGGCCCGATCATTCATGGCGCTTCACGCGCGGCGGCGAGACGGCGCACGTGCCGGTGCGCGGCCCGCTGGCCACCAACAATGGGCAGGCCTTGCTCGCGGCGGCCCTGGCCGGCGTCGGCGTGATCGTGCAGGCCGATCCGCTGCTCGCGCCGGCACTGGCCTCGGGCCAGGTGGTGCAGCTGCTGCCGGACTGGGACTTGCCGACGCGCGAGGTGCACATCGTGCGGCTGCCGGAGGCCCGGCCCAGCGCCAAGCTGCGCAGCTTCGTCGAGTTCGTGGTGGAACGCCTCGGCTGAGGGAGGGCCTGTTCAGGCGCTCAGCGCGCGATGCGCCCCTGCACGCCCTCGGCCAGCCAGTTCATCGTGAGGATCTGGTCGTCGCGCAGGCTCGTGCCCTTGGCGATGGCGAGCTTGCCCTCGTTGTCGCGCACGTCCTCGACCGCGCGAAAGACCTGCAGCTTGCCGCTGGCGATGTCCTGCTGGCGCGCCAGCACCTCCTCCTGCACCGCCTTCGGCACCTTGGGCCCGAAGTCGCCGACGCGGATCATCCCTTCCTTGACGCCGCCCCAGACGCTGGTGGCCTTCCAGCTGCCGTCGAGCACGGCCTGCGCGCGCTGCGTGTAGTAGGCGCCCCACTGGTGCGTGACGGCGACGATCTGCGCATCGGGCGCGACCTTGCGCATGTCGGAGTGGTAGGCCACGGCCATCTTGCCGCGCTCCTGCGCCGCGGCCATGACGGCGGTGGAGCCGGTGTGGAAGGCGATCACGTCCACGCCCTGGTTGAACAGCGTCATCGCGGCATCGCGCTCCTTCGGCGGGTCGAACCACGCATCGAGCCAGACGACCTTGACCTGGGCCTGCGGATCGACCGAGCGCATGCCGAGCGTGAAGGCGTTGATGCCCTGCAGCACTTCGGGGATCGCGAAGCCGGCCACGTAGCCCGCGATATGGGTCTTCGTCATGCGGCCGGCCGCGACGCCGGCGAGGTAGCGACCCTGGTAGTAGCGCGCGTTCGCGGTCGCGACGTTGGACGCGGCCTTGTAGCCGGTGATGGATTCGAACTTCACGTCCGGGAAATCGCGCGCCACCTTGAGCGTCGGCTCCATGTAGCCGAAGCTGGGCGTGAAGATGAGCTTGTTGCCCTGCTGCGCAAGATCGCGGATCACGCGCTCGGCATCGGCGCCCTCGGGCACGTTCTCGACGAAAGTGGTCTTCACCTTGCCGGGCAACGCGGCCTCGACGGCCTTGCGGCCCTCTTCATGCTGGCGCACCCAGCCGGCATCGGTGATGGGCGCGACATACACGAAGCCGATCTTGAGCGGATCGGCCGCGGGCTTCGGTTGGGAGAATGAAGGCGATAGAAAACAGGCGGCTGCGAGCGCCGCAACGGCGCTGCCCGCGAGGTTTTTGTACATGGTGTTCCTCTACATGGCCCCAGAAAGAAAAGGGCGCTGCGGGGCAGCAGCGCCGGGCGGTATTTTACCGGCGCGCGCTCAGCCGCTACGCGACCGGCTTCCGCGCGTGCTTCTCATGGCGTCGCTGCGCTGCTTCTGCAGTTCCTTCAACTGCGCCAGCTGGCTCGGGCAGTCCGAAGGCGTGGCGACCAGGACGAGCGGGCTGCGCCGCCGCGCTGCGATGGATTTCTCGACGTCCGCCGGGTCGCGGCCCTTCGAGACCAGGCCGGCAGCAACCGCGGCCCTGGAATGCAGGAAGAAGGCTTTCTCGAAGGCCGGCGTGCCGCAGCGCGCGGCGATCACGCGATAGTCCGCCTCCTGCTGTTCGTTGGGCGCCGCCAAGGCGAGTTCTCTTGCGCTCTGGGCACTGGCCGGAAGGCAGATGCCCACGACGGCTGCCGATGCGAGTGCAGCAAATTCCCAACGCGCTTTCATGTTCCGCCCCGTCTCAACACGAATGTGTTCAGCGCTTCATCGTACGTCCGCGCCGGCTTTTTGGGGGGACCGTTTGCGTGAACTATTGCGCGCGCCGCATCTCTTCTTCGAACCATTCGGCAACGCACCGCGCTTCGGGCACGGCATCGGGCGCGAGGCCGTAGTAGTAGCGCGTCAAGGGCATGCGCAGCGCAGGCAGGGCCGGCTGCAATCGCCCCGAGACGAGGTCATGCGCGAGCAGCGAGGTCGGCGCCAGCGCAATGCCCAGCCCGTCGACCGCCGCCTGCAGCACGAAATGCAGGTGGTCGAACTGCAGCCGGCCGGCCGGCTTCGTCCGCGGTGCGCCGACCTGCTTCTTCCAATCGTCCCAGTCGCTCTTGCGCGTCTTCGCCGACAGCAGCACGTGCGATGCCAGCGCGCGCAGATCGGCCAGAGGCTGCGATCTGAAGAGCGCCGGCGCGCCGACGACCAGCACCTCGTCTTCGAGGAAGGGACTCACCCGCATGGAAGGCGGCCAGCCCTCGAGTCCGCGCCGCACCGCGATGTCGAAGCCGTCGGCGGCCTGCGCCGGCGCGACCGTGCTGGTGACGACCTGGGGCTCGATGTCCGGATGGCGCTCGACGAAAGAAGGCAGCCGCGGGATCAGCCAGCGCACCGCGAAGGACGGCCGCACGTTGATCCGCACCGCGCGGACGGGCGCCTCTCTGCCGAGCGCCCGCGCCGCGGCGCCGATCTGCTCGAGCGCAGGGCCGACCTCGGCGAAGAACTGCTGTCCTTCCGCGCTCAGCGTGACCTGCCGGATGCGCCGCTCGAACAGGGCGACGCCGAGAAATTCTTCGAGGCTGCGAATCTGCCGGCTCACCGCGCCGTGCGTGACATGAAGCTCGACCGCCGCGCGCGTGAAGCTCTGGTGCCGCGCCGCCGCGACGAAAACGCGGATGGCGTTCAGTGGCGGTTCGCGGGTCGGCATGCGTGCGATTTTCTCACGCATGCCGGCGCGCGAATGTCGTTTGTCAGGGCAAGCCCGCGCAACGCACCATCGGGTCCTGATGCCTCGAACCCCGCCCGCCGCCGCCGACCTGAACTCGCGCCACGCCGCCCTCGCGCTGGCGCTTTCGCTGCCGGCGGACACCGTGCTGTACCTGCTGCTGCCCATGTACGCGGCGCAGTTCGGCCTGACACTGGCGGAAGCCGGCATGCTGCTCGCGGCGAACCGGCTGGTGCGCATCGCCGGCTATGGCCAGGTGGCGCGCCTCTATGCGCAGCGCGGCGACCGCCCGACCTGCACGCTGGCCGTGGCGACGGCGGCGCTCTGCGCGCTGGGCTACGCAACGCTCTCGGGCTTCTGGGCGCTGCTGCCGCTGCGGCTGCTGTGGGGCCTGTGCTTCGCGGGCCTCAACCTTTCGACCCAGTCGCTGGCAACGGCAGATCCGGTCGGCGCGTCTCGCCGCAGCGGACGCTCGCGCGCCTTCATCGCCATCGGGCCGGTGCTCGCGCTGCCCGTGGGCGCGCTGCTCGCGCAATCGACCGGGCCGCGGCCGATCTTCTTCGTGCTCGCTGCGGTGTCGCTCCTCGGCCTTTGCGCGGCACGCAGGCTGCCCTCTGCACCGCACCGCATTGCGACGCCGGTGCGGCGCTTCCAGCGGCCCAACAGCCTGGATGCCTGGTCCTTCATGGAAGGGTTGACGCTGGACGGGCTCTTCATCGTCGGCCTGTCCTACCTCGGCAAGGATCTTCTGCCGGGCGGCGCGGTGGTTGTGGCCGGCCTGCTGATGGCCTTGCGCTACCTGGCGGAAATCCTTCTGAGCCCGGTCGGCGGCCGCATGGCCGAGCGGCTGGGCGCCGAGCGCCTGCTGGTCATCCTGTCGCTGCTCACCGCCGTTGCGCTGGCGGGTTTCGGCGCCGGCTGGCTGTGGAGTTGCGCTGCCGCCATCGTCGTGCTGCGCGCCTTGCAACTGCCGCTGCTGCCGCCCATCGTGGCGCGGCGCACACCGGGGCCCGGGCGTGTTCAGGCGCTGGCCGCACGCTCGGTGTGGCGCGACATCGGCGCCGGCACCGGGCCCCTGCTCGCGGGGCTCCTGCTGCCGGTCGCTTCCCCGCTGTGGCTCTACGGCCTTCCGGCGCTGCTGCTGGCACTGGCCGCACTGGCGTGCGGGCGAGAGTCGAAGCCAGCCGTGTACCTCCCATCCACTGCCACGAGGAAATGATCTCCATGACCCAGCCCCATGCCATCGAAACCCTGGCCCAGCTCGAAGCGCTGTTCGGCCATGCCGGCGAGGCCTCGATCAAGAAAGAAGTGCCCTATCTGCATCCCTCTTACCAGGCGCTGATTGCGGCCTCGCCCTTCGCCGTGTTTGCCACCTGCAATCCGGGCGGCCTCGACGCTTCGCCGCGCGGCGACCCGCCGGGCTTCGTCGCAGTGCAGGACGAGAAGACGCTGCTCATGCCCGAGCGCCGCGGCAACAACCGCATCGACAGCCTGCGCAACATCGTGGCCGATCCGCGCGTGGCCTTGCTGTTCCTCATCCCGGGCGTCGGCGAAACGCTGCGCGTGAACGGCCGCGCCGGCATCACGGTCGCGCCCGATCTGTTGGAGCGCTTCGCGGTCGATGGCAAAGAGCCGCAGTGCGTGGTCGTCATCCGCGTGGAGTCGGTGTTCTTCCAGTGCGCGCGAGCCATTCAACGTTCCCGGCTGTGGGCGCCGTTGCCGGTCGATGCAAAGCGGTCGGTACCGACGCCGGGCGCCATCCTGGCCGCGCTCACCGCCGGCGAGTTCGATGGCGCGACCTACGACCGCGAACTGCCGGCGCGCCAGGAACGCACGCTGTACTGACATGCTCACGCGCCGGGCACACCCGCGCGCACTGCCTCGCGCAACAGCTCCGCCAGCCGCGCCACCGGCGCTTCGGGCTCGGCCTGCGCGCGGTACATGGCCAGCGCCATCTGCGGCAAGGCCGGCAGGCCGGTGCCGGCGCGATCGAGCACGCGCACATGCGAAGGCAATCCGAAGGGCGTTCGCGCCGACAGGCCGAGCCCCGCCGAGGTCGCGGCCCACAGCGCCGCGAGGCTGGCGCTGGTGAACGCATGCCGCCACGGGATGCCCGCGCGGTCGAGCACGGTGGTGACGATCTCGCGCAACGGACATGGCGCGTCGAGCAGCACCAGCGGCAGCGCCTCCTTCGACTTGCGCGCGCCGGGCCGCTGGCGCTCGATCCACCACGGCGCATCGAGCGCCTCGGGCGCCGCCGGGCCCACCCATTGCAGCGGAAGGCGCACCAGGCGCTCGCCGTGCGCCAGCGAGAGCCTGCCCTCCACCTCCCAGATCAGCGCCAGGTCGAGCTGGCCCAGGTCGAGCCGCTCGCGCAACTCGGCGCTGCGTGCCACGCAAGCCTCGATGCGCACCTTGGGATGCGCGCGCGAAAAACGGCCGAGCACGCCGGGCAGCAGCGTCTCGCCCAGGTCCTCCTGCAGGCCCAGGCGCACCCAGCCCTGCAGATCGACGCCGCGCATCGCAGCCGCCGCTTCGTCGTTGATCTCGAGCAGGCGGTGCGCATAGGCCAGCATGGTCTGGCCCGCGTCCGTCAGGTCGAGGCCGCGCCCGGCCTTGCGGAACAACGGCGTGCCGGCCTGCGACTCCAGCTTCTTGAGCTGCGCGCTCACGGCCGAGGTGGAGCGCCCCAGCTTGTCGGCCGCGCGCGCAAAACTGCCGAGCGCGATGCCGGTGGAGAAGCTGCGCAGCACATCGAGGTCGAACATCACCTGGGCCATGACGATCCTGTTTTTTGGGATGATTGGTTGATTATTTTCTGATTTTCAGAACTCTGGCAACAGCCGACACTGCGTCGCACGATGTCATCCGATCCTCATTTCTCTCCCCGGCACCGCTGGAAGGTGCTCGCCGCCGGCGTGGCCGCCAACGCCGCCTTCTCGGTCGCCTTCAGCGGCATTCCGATGACCGCCGTGCTCATGCGCTCGGGCTACCGGCTCGACAACGCGACGCTGGGCCTGGTGCTCGGCCTCATGGGCCTGGGCATCGCCGTCAGCGAACTGCCCTGGGGCCTGCTCACCGACCGCTGGGGCGATCGGCCCGTGCTGCTGACCGGGCTCGGCGCCACGACGGCGGCGCTCGTCGCAATGGCGCTGTTCGCCGCGCCCACGGCGCAGCAAGTGCCGGGCCTCGGCTGGCTCGGTGCGGGCCTGCTCCTTGTCGGCCTGCTCGGCGGCAGCGTCAACGGCGCCAGCGGGCGCGCCGTGATGACCTGGTTCGCGGACGGCGAGCGCGGCCTTGCGATGAGCATCCGGCAGACGGCCGTGCCGCTGGGCGGCGGCATCGGCGCGCTGGTGCTGCCCGTGGTCGCGCTGCACTTCGGTTTCGCGGCGCTGTACGGATTGCTGGCCGCGCTGTGCGCACTGAGCGCCCTGCTCTGCCGGGCCTGGGTGCATGAGCCGCCGGCCGCGCCGCGCGCAACACCCGCAGCGCACGTTGCCGCGCCACACAACGGCCCGCTGCGCGACCCGCGCGTCTGGCGCATCGTTGCCGGCATCGGCATCCTCTGTGCGCCGCAGTTCGCGGTGCTGTCCTTCGGCACCGTGTTCCTGCACGACTTCGGCCATGCCGGCCTCGCCGCGATCACCGCCACCATGGTGACGGTACAGGTGGGCGCGATGGCGATGCGCGTCTGGAGCGGCCGCTGGACCGACCGCCGCAGGAACCGGCCGGCCTACCTGCGCGCTTGCAGCATGCTCAGCGTGCTGCTGTTCGCCGCGCTCGGCGCAGTGTCGCTGGCCGGCGATGCGACGGTTGTCGATTCATCGACGCTGCGCATCGTGCTGATCGTCTTGCTGGCCGCTTGCGGCGTCTGCGTCTCGGCCTGGCACGGCGTGGCCTACACCGAGCTCGCCGTGCTCGCGGGCGCTGCGCGCGCCGGCACCGCGCTGGGCATGGCCAACACCAGCGTGTTCGCGGTCTGCTTTCTCACACCCTTGTCGATTCCGCACCTGCAGGCCTTGCAGGGCTGGCCACTGGTGTGGTTTGCGGCCAGCGCCTGCGCGTTGATGGCGCTGCCGCTGCTCGTACCAATACAGAGGACCCGGGTCGAGGCCGTGGGCGTACGACCGTAAGAGGTACAAGTGCCGCAATCAGTACAAAGGCAGAATCCGACCCACAGACATCGGCAGAATAGTGCTGTGAATTCAGGGTCAACAGGAAGCCAGAGCAAGAGCCTCCAGCTGCCGTTCATGTCAAACGCGCGAAGCCCATGGCGTACACGTATCTCTTCTTCCAACCCACGCGTCTGCCACTCGAGCCGCACGAACTTGGCGAAGCTACGGTCCTTCCGTTGAACAACGGTGTTGCAATTCGGGCAGCACTGGCACGCGCGATTCATGCCATCGATTGGGACAGTGATCATGTCGGTCGCACCCAGATCGACGGTCAATGGATTGAACTTCACGTTCCTGCGGCAAAGGGCACACTCAGCCTGCGATGCTCGCTGCGAGCGGACCACTCAGCGATCGTTCAGCGCCTGTGCGACCAGCTTGGTTGGCTGGCGTTCGACGAGCGACCTATGTGCTATCAACCGGACCGGGTCCCGATGCCCGCCTAGCGAAATCTCATCACAGCCCTGCGTCAAGCCCGCGCAAAGGCCTCGTTCAGCCGATCCATCCAGCGCCCCTTCGTCGCCGCGTCGACAAAACTCCCCTCGAAGCTGTTGGCCGCCAGCTGCCACGCATGCTGCGCCGTCAGGCCGGTCGCCGCGAAGGTCTGGACGAAGTTCTCGTTCATGTAGCCGCCGAAGTAGGCCGGGTCGTCCGAGTTCACGGTCGCGACCAGGCCGGCGTCGAGCAAGGCGCCGAGGTTGTGCTGCGCGAGATCGGGAAACACGCAGAGCTTGAGGTTGGACAGCGGGCAGACGGTGAGCGGGATGCGGTCCGCTGCCAGGCGCTTCATCAGCGCGGCGTCCTTGGTGCTCTGCACGCCGTGGTCGATGCGCTCGACCTTGAGCACGTCGAGCGCGCTCCACACGTAGGCCGGCGGACCCTCTTCGCCCGCGTGCGCGACCAGGTGGAAGCCGAGCGCGCGGCAACGCGCGAACACGCGCGCGAACTTCTCGGGCGGATGGCCGAGCTCGCTGGAATCGAGGCCAACGCCGATGAAGCGGTCGCGAAACGGCAGCGCCTGTTCGAGCGTGGCGAAGGCGTCTTCCTCGCTCAGGTGGCGCAGGAAGCACAGGATCAGCGCCGCGCTCACGCCGAGCTTGCTCTTCGCGTCGACGCAGGCGCGGTGCAGGCCGTCGATCACGGTCTGCATCGCGACGCCGCGCACCGTGTGCGTCTGCGGGTCGAAGAACATCTCGGTATGGACCACGTTGTCGGCCGCGGCACGTTCGAGGTACGCCCAGGCCATGTCGTAGAAGTCCTGCTCCGCAAGCAGCACGCTGGCGCCCGCGTAGTAGATGTCGAGGAAGCTCTGCAGGTTGGTGAAGGCGTAGGCGCGGCGCAGCTCTTCCACGCTGGCGTAGGGAATGGCCACGCTGTTGCGCTGCGCGAGCGCGAAGATCAGCTCGGGCTCGAGCGAGCCTTCGATGTGCATGTGCAGCTCGGCCTTGGGCATGGCGCGCAGCAGCGCGGGCAGGCGGTCGGCGGCAACGGGAGGAACGGTGTAGGTCATCAGCAGACTCCGAAAGTGATGCCGCGCGCCAAGAGGTGCCGGCGGTAGAAAGACGAGGCCTTGTCGGCCGCGGTGTGCAGCTCGGCGCGCAGCTCCAGCGGCAGGCGCTTGGGCTGCTGCGATTCGAGCACCGGTTTGTCCTGCAGGAAGATGGTGTCCTGGAATGCGCGCAGTTGCGCATCATCGCGCGCAAAGTCGGCGGTGGCGAGACGGAACCACACCCGGCTGCACTCCGCATCGACGGGGCAGATGAAGAGCGCGATCGATTCCTGGTAGCCGTCGATGCCCACGCTCGCCGCTTCGGGGATCTTGGTCAGCACCGCGGCATAGGGCGCGGTCACCTCGTAGCTGTACTCCACCTTCGCCGGCGCCGTGGAATTGATCGTGGACTGCGGCTGCCAGGCCTTGCAGCCGGTCGCGAGCAGGCCGTCGGGCGTGGCCTCGACGCGGTAGTCGTCGATGGCCGTCATGTCGCGCGCGCCGAGCCAGCCTTCGTGCACGAAGCCGAAGTGCGCCATGTCGAGGAAGTTCTCAACCAGGCGCGGCGCGCTGGTCTCGACGTCGTAAGGGCCGCAGTTGAGCTTGCGCAGCTGCACGTCGTGCTCGGCCGCGAAGGCCGGCAGCGCGCCACCCTCGCCTTGCAAGCGCACCCAGACCAGGCCATGGGCTTCCTGCGCCGCATGCATCGTCGCGCGGTGCGTGGCCGGCGGCTGGAAGTCTGGCAGCGCGGGCACGTGTGCGCACCGCCCACCGGTCGCGAACTGCCAGCCGTGATACGGGCACTCCAGCCTCGTGCCGCCTTCGCAGGCCACCACGCGGCCCAGCGAGAGCTGCGCGCCCCGGTGCGGACAGCGGTCGGCCCAGGCCTGCACCGCACCGGCGGCGTCGCGCCACAGCACGAGGTTTTCGCCGAGCAGGCGCGCGGCGAACGGTGCGCCAGCTACTTCATCGGTGAGCGCAACGGGATGCCAGAGTTCTTTTTCGATCATCGTGAGCGTTGGGAAACGAAAAAGGGTTGCCGATCGGCAACCCTTCAGAACGAAAACTCCGACGGCTTACTTCTTGTCGCCGCCCGGCACCTTGCCCTCGACGCCCTTGACGTAGAAGTTCACACCCGAGAGGAACTTGTCGTCGGCGACTGCGTCCTTGGCAACCAGTTCTTTGCCGTCCTGCGCGACGATCGGGCCCTTCCAGATCGAGAAGCTGCCGTCCTTCAGGCCCTTCTTGACTTCCTCGACCTTGGTCTTGATCGGGGCCGGCACGTCTTCGGCCAGCGACACGATGTCGATCGCGCCTTCCTTCACGCCCCACCAGGTCTGGCCGGTGGCCCACTTGCCGTCGAGCGCGTCCTGCACGGCCTTGGTGTAGTACGGCGTCCAGTTGATGACGGCCGAGGCCAGGTGGGCCTTGGGACCGTAGGCGGTCATGTCCGAATCCCAGCCGAAGGCGCGCTTGCCTTTTTCCTGCGCGGTCTTGAGCACGGCCGGCGAGTCGGTGTTCTGGAACAGCACGTCGGCGCCGCCGTTGATCAGCGCGGTGGCGGCCTCGGTCTCCTTCGGCGGGCTGAACCACTCGTTGACCCAAACCACCTTGGTCGTGACCTTCGGATTGACCGATTGCGCACCCAGCGTGAAGGAGTTGATGTTGCGCAGCACCTCGGGGATCGGCACCGAGCCGACCACGCCCAACGTGTTGCTCTTGGTCATCGCGCCCGCGATGATGCCGGCCATGTACGCGCCTTCGTAGGTGCGGCTGTCGTAGGTGCGCATGTTCTCGGCCGTCTTGTAGCCGGTGGCATGTTCGAACTTGACATCCTTGTTGTCGCCGGCGACCTTGAGCATCGGCTCCATGTAGCCGAAGGTGGTGCCGAAGATCAGCTTGTTGCCCTGGCCCACCATGTCGCGGAACACGCGCTCGGCGTCCGCCGACTCGGGCACGCTCTCGACGAAAGTGGTCTTGATCTTGGCGCCGAATTCCTTCTCGACCGCCTTGCGCGCGTTGTCGTGCGCAAAGGTCCAGCCGCCGTCACCCACCGGCCCGACATAGGCGAACGCGACGTTCAGTGGCGCTGCGGGCGCGGGCGCCGCGGCGCTCGGAGCCGGTGCCGGTGCAGCAGGTGCAGGCGCCGGCGCTTCTTCCTTCTTGCCGCAGCCGATGAGGGCGGCCGAAGCGACCGCAGTGACGGCAGCCAGCTTGAGCAGGGAACGCTTGTTCAGATCATTCATTGTCGAAATCCTCAAAAGGACAGGTTGGCAGAGAAACAAAACGAAACTCAATTATGAGCCGGGGTAGAAGGGTTTCCCGATCGATGCCGGCATGTTGACGCGGATGAAGGCCGGGTTGCGCGAGATCAGCGCCAGCACCACGATCGGCGCGATGTACTGCAGCATGCTGAGGAACTGGCTGGGCACGTCGACGCCCGTGCTCTGCAGGTGAAAACCCAGCATCGAGACGCCGCCGAACAGGTAGGCGCCGAGCAGCACGCGCACCGGCCGCCAGGTCGCAAAGGTGGTGAGCGCCAGCGCGATCCAGCCGCGGCCCGCCACCATGCCTTCGACCCAAAGCGGCGTGTAGACCGTCGACAAATAGGCGCCTGCAAGGCCGCACAGCGCACCGCCCGCGATCACCGCCAGGAAGCGGATGCGCCGCACCGGATAGCCCAGCGCATGCGAGGACTCGGGCGACTCGCCGACCGAGCGCAGCACCAGTCCGGCGCGGGTGCGATAGAGGAACCAGATGAGGCCGATGGTGAGCAGCACCGCGAAGTAGACCATGGGGTGGTGCCGGAACAAGGCCGACCCGATGAGCGGAATGTCGCCCAGCACCGGCAGCGCGTAGTTCGTGCTCTCGGGCAGCTTGGCCTGCACGAAGTTGATGCCCGCGAAGGCCGAGAAGCCGACGCCGAACAGGCTCAGCGCGAGCCCGGTCGCGTACTGGTTGGTGTTGAGCCAGATCACCAGCACGCCGAAGAAGGCCGCCAGCAGCGCGCCGGCCGCAGCGCCGGCAAGAAAGCCGAGCCAGGTGTTGTGCGTGACCACCACCGTGGCGAAGCCGGCGATCGCGGCGCACAGCATCATGCCCTCGGCGCCGAGGTTCACGATGCCGGCCTTTTCGTTGATCAGCAAGCCCAGCGCCGCGATCGCGAGCACGGTGCCGGCGCTGAGCGTGGAGCCCAGGAGGAGTGCGTAGCTTTCCATCATGCCTCCCGCCGGGCCGCCCCAAGGGCGGCATGCGTCCCCTCGGGGGGCAGCGAATACACGAAGTGATGAGCGTGGGGGTTCATTAAATTGCTCCTTCGGTGGCTTGGACGGCGACGGGTGCGGTCAGTGGCGTGCTGGCCTGCAGCGACGAGGTGCCGGCCGGCGCAGCCACCGCCTTGGGCGCCGACTTGCGCCGGATGCGGTAGGCGATCAGCGTGTCGCACGCCAGCAGCGTGAAGAGCAGCAGGCCCTGGAACACGCCGGTCAGCGACTTGGGCAGGCCCAGGCGCGACTGCGCGAGCTCGCCGCCGATGTAGAACATGCTCATCAGGATGGCCGAGAAGATCATGCCCACCGGATGCAGCCGGCCGACGAAGGCCACGATGATCGCGGCGAAGCCGTAGCCCGCCGGCACATAGGGCGTGAGCTGGCCGATCGGGCCCGCCACTTCGAGCGCGCCCGCGAGGCCGGCCGCGCCGCCCGAGGTGAGCAGCGCGATCCACACCGCGCGCCGCGCCGAGAAGCCGGCATAGCGCGCGGCGGCCGGCGCCAGGCCGCCGACCTGCTGCGCGAAGCCCGAGCGCGTGCGGAACAGGAACACCCACAGGGCCGCCGCGCCGATCAGCGCGATGACCAGACCGATGCTCACGCGCGAGCCCTTCATGAGCCGCGGGATCTGCGTCACCGCCTCGAAAGTCTTGGTCTGCGGGAAGTTGTAGCCCATCGGGTCTTTCCAGGGTCCGTAGACCATGTAGCCCAGGAGCAGCGTCGCGACGTAGACCAGCATCAGGCTCACGAGGATCTCGTTGGCGTTGAACTTGTCGCGCAGGAAGGCCACGATGCCGGCCCAGACCATGCCGCCGAAGATGCCGGCCACCAGGATCGCAGCCACGATCCACGAGCCCGTGGTCTTGTCGGCCAGCAGCGCCACGCCGCCGGCCGCGATCGCGCCGAACACGAACTGCCCTTCGGCACCGATGTTCCAGACGTTGGAGCGGAAGCACACGGCCAGGCCGAGCGCGATGATGAGCAAGGGCGTGGCCTTGACCATCAGCTCGCCCAGCGCATAGCCGCTCTTGATCGGCTCCCAGAAGAAGACCGCGAGGCCCTTGACCGGGTCCTTGCCCAGCAGCGCGAAGAGCACCATGCCGATCAGCACCGTGATGAGCAGGGCCAGGATCGGCGAGCCGTAGCTCCAGAAGCGCGAGAGCTGCGGGCGGGGTTCGAGCTTAAGCATGGGCCACCTCCTTCGCTGCAGCCTGGGGGGCGTTCCACAGGCCGCTCATCCATTCGCCGATCTGCGGCACGGTGGCCGCCGCGCGGTCGATCGAGGGCGAGAGCCGGCCCTTGGCGATCACGTGCAGCCGGTCGCTGATCTCGAACAGCTCGTCGAGCTCTTCGCTCACCACCAGCACCGCGCAGCCGGCGTCGCGCAGCGCCAGGATCTCGCCTCGGATCAGCGCCGCGGCGCCCACGTCCACGCCCCAGGTCGGCTGCGAGACGATGAAGATCTTCGGATTGGCGTCGATCTCGCGCCCGACGATGAACTTCTGCAGATTGCCGCCCGAGAGCGAACGCGCCGCCGCGCCGGGCCCGCCGGCCTTGACGTTGAAGCGCCGGATGATCTCGCCGGCATGCTGCTGCAGCGCACCGGTGCGGATCCAGCCGCCCTGGCCCACCGCGTTGCTGCGGGTGAGCAGCATGTTGTGCGCGAGGCTCAGCGTCGGCACCGCGCCGCGGCCCAGCCTTTCCTCGGGCACGAAATGCAGGCCCAGCGCGCGCCGCCTGCGCGGCCTGAAATGCGCGGCCGGCTGGCCGAAGACCTCGATCATCGGCGCCTCGGCGCGCGTGTCCTCGCCGGAGAGCGCGTAGAGCAGCTCTTTCTGGCCGTTGCCCGACACGCCCGCGATGCCCACCACCTCGCCGGCCCGCACGTCGAGCGAGATGCCGTCGAGGTCGACGCCGAACTGGTCTTCGCGCGCCAGCGTCAGGCCCTTGACCCGCAAGGCCACCGCGCCCGCATGCACCGGCCGGTGCTGCAGGGGCGGCGGCTCGGCGCCGATCATCAGGCGCGACAGCGATTCATTGCTTTCGTTCTGCGGGTTGCACACGCCCGTGACCTTGCCGCCGCGCAGCACCGTACAGGCGGTGCAAAGCTCGCGGATCTCGTGCAGCTTGTGGCTGATGTAGAGGATGCTGCAGCCTTCAGAGGCCAGCTTCTTGAGCACCACGAAGAGCTTGACCACTGCTTGCGGGGTCAGCACCGAGGTGGGCTCGTCGAGGATCAGGAGCTTGGGGTCGGTGAGCAGCGCGCGGATGATCTCCACCCGCTGCATCTCGCCGACCGAGAGCGTGTGCACCGGCCGCGACGGGTCGATGTCGAGCCCGTACTCGCTCGCCTTGGCCGTGATGCGGCGCGTGACCTCGGCCAGCGCCAGGCTCTTGTCGAGCCCGAGCCAGACGTTCTCGGCCACGGTGAGCGTGTCGAACAGGCTGAAGTGCTGGAACACCATGCTGATGCCCAGCGCCCTCGCCTCCTGCGGGTTGCGCACGGTGACCGGCTGGCCGTTGAAGGTCACGCTGCCTTCGTCCGGCTTCACGGAACCGTAGATGATCTTCATCAGCGTGGACTTGCCGGCGCCGTTCTCGCCGAGCACGGCATGGGTTTCGCCCGGCGCCACCGTGAGCGAGACGCCGCTGTTGGCGACCACCGCGGGATAGCGCTTCGTAATGTGCGCGAGCTGAAGTCTTTGGATTGTCATGCCTGTGCCTGGCCTTTGGGTTGTTGTTGCCCTGAACCGCCCTTGGGACGATCGCCGTATTTTCGTCAGTGTCCGCCGATATAGATGAACTTGAAAAGGAACACGCCGCCAATGAGCCACACCATCCAGTGCACCTGCCTGGCGCGGCCGGTGAACAGCTTCAGCACCGCATAGGTGATGAAGCCGAAGGCCAGGCCGTTGGCGATCGAGTACGTGAAGGGCATCGCCAGCGCCGTAACGGCGGCCGGGATCACTTCGGTCGTGTCGTCCCAGTCGAGCTCGGTGATGTCCCTAAGCATCAAACAGGCCACGAAGAAAAGCGCCGGTGCGGTCGCATAGGCCGGCACCGAGCCGGCCAGGGGCGAGATCACCAGAGCGGCCAGGAACAGCACCGCCACCGTGAGCGCCGTGAGGCCGGTGCGCCCGCCCGCCTGTACGCCGGCCGCGCTTTCCACGTAGGCCGTGGTGCTCGAGGTGCCCAGCAGCGAGCCCGCGAAGATCGCGCCGCTGTCGGCCAAGAGCGACTTGTTGAGCCGGTCCATCTTGCCCGGCACCAGGAGGCCGGCGCGCCGGGCCACGCCCATCAGCGTGCCGGTGGCGTCGAAGAGCTCGACCAGGAAGAAGACCAGGATCACGTTCAGGATGCCGCCCGAGAGCGCCGACTTGATGTCCAGCTGCAAGAAGGTGGGCGCGATCGAGGGCGGCGCCGAGAACACGCCGTGGAAGGTGTTGCCACCGAAGAAGAAGGACAGCACCGTCACCGCGATGATGCCGATCAGGATCGCGCCGGGCACCTTGAGCCGGTCGAGCACCACGATCGTGAAGAAGCCCAGCGTCGCCAGCACCACCTGCGGCGTGTGCAGGTCGCCCAGCGTGATGTAGGTGGCCTTCGACGGCGCGACGATGCCCGCGCTCTTGAGCGCGATGATCGCGAGGAAGAGGCCGATGCCGACCGTGATGGCCAGCCTTATCGACTGCGGGATGCCGCGGATGATCAGCTCTCGCAGCTTGAAGAGCGTGACCAGCAGGAACAGGCAGCCCGAGACGAAGACCGCGCCGAGCGCCGCCTGCCAGGTGAAGCCCATCTGCAGCACGACCACGTAGGCGAAGTAGGCATTGAGCCCCATGCCGGGCGCCAGCGCGATCGGGTAGTTGGCGTAGAAGGCCATGATCGCGGTGCCGAGCGCGGCGATCAGGCAGGTGGCGACGAACACCGCGTCCTTCGGCATGCCCGCATCGCCGAGGATCGACGGGTTGACGAAGATGATGTAGGCCATCGTCAGGAAGGTCGTGAGGCCTGCCACCAGCTCGGTGCGCACTGTCGTGTTGTGCTCCTTGAGCTTGAACATGCGCTCGGCCCAGCCGGTGGCCGGGCGTGCAGAGCTGGTGTCGTGCTCGCTGATGTCGAGCATCTGTTGTGTGCGGTTCATCGCGTTGTCTCCGTCTCTCTTATGTAGATGGCGTGGGTCGAAGTCGCGACGCCCGGCGCGAGTGGAAGAACTGCCTAGCCGGCAGCGGGAAGCGACGGCCTCAGCGAGGCCGCCACGGCTTTGGTTCGCTCGCGCAGCCAGCGCGCGGAGCTCGATGAATGGGTGCGCTCATGCCAGAGCTGGTAGTACATGAGGCGCGGCAGTGCGATCGGGCACTCGAGGATCGCGACCGGCAGGCGGTCGACAAAACGCTCGCAGTACTGGCGGCCGGTGGTCAGCACCAGCAGGCTCGAGGCCACCATGTCGGGGATCAGGCTGAAGTGCGCGCAGCGCGCCGTGATGTTGCGCTGCCGGCCCAGCTCGTCGAGCATCTGGTCGATGATGCCGCGCGCGCCGGGGTGCATGGGGGTCGGCGCCACGTGCTCGGCCGCGAGCCAGGTCTCGAGCTCCCAGCCGCGGCGCACGGCCGGATGGTCCTTGTTGACCAGCGAGACGATGTCGTCGGCGAAGAGCCGCGCCATGTGCAGGTCTTCCGGCGGCTTGAGCCAGTTGCCGATCACCAGGTCGACCTGGCCGAGCGACAGGTGCGCGTGATAGTCCGAATCGGACGAGAGCGAATGGATCTCGATGTGGCACAACGGCGCCTGCGCCTTGACCTGCGCCACCAGCATCGGCAGGAACAAAGGATCGAGGTAGTCGCTGGCCGCGATGCGGAAGGTAGTGGACGCGGTCTGGGGATCGAAGCCGCGCGCATCGGAGAACAGCATCTCCGCGGCGCGCAGGATGCTGGCGGCCGGATCGATCATGCGCAGCCCCGCATCGGTCGGCACCATGCCCGAGCCCGAGCGCACCAGCAATGGGTCGCCCGAGAGCTCGCGCAGGCGCTTCAGCGCTGCAGAAACTGCAGGCTGGTACATGCCCAGGCGGATGGCGGCGCGCGAGACGCTGCGGTCGGTCAACACGGTATGTAGAACCCTGATGAGATGAAGATCGATCTTGTCGAGAAGCGCCTGGTCTCTCATAAGCTGCCCGCATGTTGCTGAATGTGTGGGCAGTTATACAGCGCTGAATTCACGTTAAGTCCGTTCGGGCTGAGCTTGGCCTGTCCTGAGCTTGACGAAGGGTCGAAGCCTTGCGCGGCCCTTCGACAGGCTCAGGGCGAACGGGTTGGGTTATGCGGATGCGTTCTGCACCGCAGTGATCGCTCGGAGAATCGACTCGCTGGTGGCCGGCGCGGTCAGCGGCGGGTCCACCTTGTGCTTGCCCACGGCCGACACGGCATCGCGGATCGCGAAGAAGACCGAGAAGGGCAGCAGGAGCGGCGGCTCGCCCACCGCCTTGCTGCGATGGATCGAGTCCTCGAAGTTCTGGCCTTCGAACAGGCGCACGTTGAACACCGGCGGGCAATCGTTGGCCGTCGGGATCTTGTAGGTGCTGGGCGCGTGCGTGGTGAGCAGGCCGGTCTTCGGATGCCACACCAGCTCCTCGGTCGTGAGCCAGCCCATGCCCTGGATAAAGGCGCCTTCGACCTGGCCGATGTCGACCGCCGGGTTCAGCGACTTGCCGGCGTCGTGCAGGATGTCGGCGCGCAGCAGCTTCCACTCGCCGGTGAGCGTATCGACGATCACCTCGCTCACGGCAGCGCCGTAGGCGTAGTAGAAGAAGGGGCGGCCCTGCATCCGGTCCTTGTCCCAGCTGAGGCCCGGCGTGGCATAGAAGCCGTCGGACCAGAGCTGCACGCGGTCGAGGTAGGCCTCGCCGACGACCGTGCTGAACGACAGCGAGCGGCCGTTGACTTCGACCTGGTCGTTGGCGAAGCGCACCGCGCTCGCCTCGCCGCCGTGGCGCGCCGCCGCGCAGGCGGCCAGGCGATCGCGGATCTGGCGCGCGGCGTCCTGCGCAGCCTTGCCGTTGAGGTCGGCCCCGGTCGATGCGGCGGTGGCCGAGGTGTTGGCCACCTTCTGCGTGTCGGTGGCCGTGACGCGCACGCTCTCGAAGCTCACGCCGAGCTCGTGCGCCACCACCTGCGCCACCTTGGTGTTGAGCCCCTGCCCCATCTCGGTGCCGCCGTGGTTCACGAGGATCGAGCCGTCGGTGTAGACATGGACCAGCGCGCCGGCCTGGTTGAAGTGCTTGACGTTGAAGGAGATGCCGAATTTCAGCGGCGCCAGCGCGATGCCGCGCTTGAGCACCGGGCTCTTGGCATTGAAGCCCGCGATCTCCTCGCGCCGCGCGCGGTAGCCGCTGGTGCCTTCGAGCTCGGCCACCAGCTCGTGGATGATGTTGTCGCTGACGAGCTGGCCGTAGGGCGTGACGTTGTGCTGCGTCTTGCCGTAGAAGTTGATGCGCCGCACGTCGAGCGGGTCGCGGCTCAGCTCGCGCGCCACGGTGTCGAGGATGTTCTCGATCGCGATCGCGCCCTGCGGGCCGCCGAAGCCGCGGAACGCCGTGTTGCTCTGCGTGTTGGTGCGGCCCGAATAGCCGTGCATCGCCACGTCGGGCAGCCAGTAGGCGTTGTCGAAGTGGCACAGCGCGCGCGTCATCACCGGGCCCGAAAGATCGGCGGAGTGGCCGGCGCGCGAGACCATCGAGATTTCCGCGCCGAGGATGCGGCCCTCGTCGTCGTAGCCGACCTCGTACTCGTACCAGAAGCAGTGGCGCCGGCCGGTGATCAGGAAGTCGTCGTCGCGGTCGAGCCTGAGCTTGACCGGGCGCTGCAGCTTGTTCGCCGCCACCGCCGCCACGCAGGCGAAGAGCGCCGACTGCGACTCCTTGCCGCCGAAGCCGCCGCCCATGCGCCGGCACTCGACGTGCACTTCGTTCGCATGCAGGTGCAGCGCATGCGCCACCAGGTGCTGCATCTCGCTCGGATGCTGGGTCGAGCAGTGCACGTGCATCGTGCCGCCCTCCTTCGGGATCGCGTAGCTGATCTGGCCCTCGAGGTAGAACTGCTCCTGCCCGCCGACGTCGAGCGTGGCCTTCAGCCGGTGCGGCGCCTTCGCGATCGCGGCCTGTGCGCCGCCCTCGTTCGTGCTGCGCACGAGATGCATCGGCGGCAGCACGTACTGGCCCTTCTCATGCGCCTGCTGCGGCGTGATCACCGGCGGCTCGGCCTCGATGTCCAGCGCGTCCTTGGCGCAGGCCGCGGCGCGGCGCGCGGCGTCGCGCGTCTCGGCGATCACGGCAAACACGGGCTGGCCCAGGTAGCGGATGTCGCCGCTGCAGAGGATGGGGTCGTCGTGGATGATCGAGCCGCAGTCGTTGCTGCCCGGAATGTCGGCCGCCGTCAGCACCGCCACCACACCGGGCATGGCGCAGATGGCTTCGAGCTTCATGTTCTGGAGCCGGCCATTGGCCACCGGCGACAGCCCCAGCGCGCAGTGCAGCGTGCCCGCGAGTTCGGGGATGTCGTCGATGTAGGTGGCCTCGCCGGCCACGTGCAGGTGGGCCGATTCGTGCGGCCGGCTGATGCCGACGCGCGCACCGTCGTCGTGCGCCTTGGCCTCGGCGCGCGCATCGATGCGCGCGGCGGTGTTCTTCAGGTAGTCGGCAAAGGCCTCTGCCGATTGCAGCAGGGCGAGGTCGATGGGCTTGTTCATCTCAGACTCCTTGCAGGGCCGCATGGGGCATCACGCTCCAGACGCTGGTGGCTTCCACCGGCAGCGGGTCGGTGGTACGCGTTTCGAGCCACAGCCGCTGCAGCAGGTTCTGCGCCACCTGCAGGCGATAGTCGGCACTGGCGCGCATGTCGGTCAGCGGCTTGAAGTCCTGCGCCAGCGCAAGCTTGGCCGCGTTGACGCTGGCCTGCGTCCAGGGTTTGCCGACCAGTGCCGCCTCGGCCTGCGCGGCACGCTTGACGACCGCAGCCATGCCGCCGAAGGCCAGGCGCACCTCCTTCACCACGTCACCGTCGAGCGCGATGGAAAAACCGCCGCACAGGGCCGAGATGTCGCAGTCGAAACGCTTGCTGATCTTGTAGGCGCGCACCTGGCGCTGCATGGCTGCGAGCGGCACCACGAGCCCTTGCACGAACTCGCCGGGCTCCAGGCGGTTCTTCATGTAGTCGACATAGAAGTCGGGCAACGGCATGCGGCGCACCCGCTCGCCGCGGCGCAGCTCGATCTCGGCGTCGAGCGACATCAACACCGGCGGCGAATCGCCGATCGGCGAACCGTTGGCGACGTTGCCGCCCATGGTGCCGGCGTTGCGTATGGGCGGCGAGGCAAAGCGCAGCCAGACGTCGGTCAGGCTGGGCAGGCGTCGTGCCAGCGCGCCGAAGGCGGCCTCGAGCGAAGCGCCGGCGCCGATGTAGAGCGCATCCCCGCGCTCTTCCACCACCTTCATCTCCGCGACGTCACCGACGAAGATGATGTCGCCCAGGTCGCGGAACTGCTTGTTGACCCACAGGCCGACGTCGGTCGAGCCCGCGAGCAGCTGCGCCGCGGGCTTGGCTTCGCGCAGCGCGGCCAGGTCGGCCAACGTGGTCGGGGCGTGGAAGTGGTCCATGCGCTGGCCCAGCGGCGCGGCGTAGTCGAAGCTGTTTTCGTGCTTGAGGCTGGCGAGCGCGGTGACGACCGGCTCGGCGTCGAGCCGCACGCCGGGCAGGTCGAACATGCGCTGGCCGGCATCGAGAATCGGGCGGTAGCCGGTGCAGCGGCACAGGTTGCCCGAGAGATCGTCGGCCAGCTGCTGGCGCGTCGGCCGCGTGCCCCCGGCCTGGTGGTGTTCGTAGGTGGACCACAGCGACATCACGAAGCCCGGCGTGCAGAAGCCGCACTGCGAGCCGTGGCAGTCGACCATGGCCTGCTGCACCGGATGCAGGCGCGTCACCGCGTGCTTGTCGTGCTGCGCGGTGTCGCGGCCCTTGCTGCATTGCGCCTTGAGGTCTTCGACCGTGAACAGCGCCTTGCCGTGCAGCGTGGGCAGGAACTGGATGCAGGCATTCACCGTCGAGAGGCGCAGTCCGCCCACCGCATTCGCCTCGCCGGCTTCGGCCAGTTCGCCGATCACCACGGTGCAGGCACCGCAGTCGCCCTCGTTGCATCCTTCCTTGGTGCCGGTGCAGCGTGCGTCCTCGCGCAGCCAGTCGAGCACCGAACGCGTCGGATGCACGCCGCTCACGTCGACGATCCGGCCGCGGTGGAAGAAGCGGATGGGTTGGGTGCTCGGGGTCATGCTCATGCTCGTGGGAGGCAACTCGTGGTGGCGATCAAAAACCGTGCCTGCGAAGTTAGTCCTTTCACAAGCCGCATGCATACCATCGTGCCCATATGGCCTATGTGGGGGCCGGTATGTGACGCCCGGGAAAACCCTTGGTCGAGGCGCGAGCCAGCCGAGCCGACGGCTAAGATCCGCGCTCCACGTCCCGCCGGGACACTTCGGCCTCCAAGGGTCGAACGCAAACGAAAGAAGAACATTCGATGCGACTCACCACCCGAGGTCGTTTCGCCGTCAGCGCGATGATCGACGTGGCCCTCCACGGACAGGCGGACCCGGTCAACCTGGCCAGCATCAGCCGCCGCCAGCAGGTGTCCCTCTCCCATCTGGAACAGCTGTTCGGCAAGCTGCGCCGCCACGGTCTGGTGGTGTCGACGCGCGGGCCCGGCGGCGGCTACTCGCTCGGCCGCAAGGCTGCGGACATCAGCGTGGCGGACATCATCTTTGCGATCGACGACCCTGCCGCCGCCGAGGCGGCGAAGCAAGGGCGAGCCGCAGCTCCCGGCCACCCGAGCCGCTATGCGACGGACCAACTCTGGGCCTCGGTGAACCGTTGCGCCGTCGAGTTCCTCGATGCCGTCACACTCCAAAGCCTGGTCGACGAACAGATCGCGAGCGGCGTGCAGCCCGAAAGCAAGCAGGCCGAGCGGCGGGCCCCGGCCTCTTCCGCGCGAGCCAAGCCACTGCTTCCGGACACGCCCAACTCGGTCTTCGCGCTGGGGCGGATGCTGACGACGAAGCGTTCGTGAGACGCTCGAACACGCCTCTCCCCCCATCTGCCCGCCCTTGAGCACGATCTTCACCAACCTGCGCGACCAGCGCGAGGTGCTGGCCGGCGTGGAGCGCACGCGCAGCCCGGTGATCTTCAGGGAGAACCTGCCTTGAGGAGGCGGGTTTGGCTCTACCTCTTGCTTTTGCCTCGCGAACTCTTCGCGTTCTTCTTCTCCTGGGGCGGCACAAATCCGATGGTCCGTTTCGGCGGTTCAGGGTGGGCGGTAAGTTCGCGCAACGCATCGAAAAGCTGGCGCAGTTGAACGCGCGTGTTACGACTAAAGGCGTCATGCTGCATCGCGATCAACTCGGTTTTTTCCTCCAACGCATCGAGGCGTTTGGCCAAGTCTGCGTGACTGCGAGCCAGTTCGCGCAATTGCACAAACGCCCGCACCACATAGACCGATACGTCCACCGCACGCGGGCTGCTCAGCAAGGTCGCGGTCATGATCGCGCCGTGTTCCGTGAACGCCAGCGGCAACTTGCGCCGGCCACCCCAGCTTGATGTCGCAAATTGCGACTTCAAGCTGGTGTACTCCTCACGCGTCAGCTCGAAAATGAAATCCTTCGGGAAGCGCTCTCGATTGCGGCGCACCTGCTCATTGAGGCGGCGCGTGTCTACGCCATACAAATCGGCCAGATCGCTGTCGAGCAGCACCTTCTGCCCGCGCAAGACGAAGATGCGCTGCGTGATAGCTTCGAGCGCAAGCGACGGCCCCGCGGCGCTCATGAGGCCGCCCTGACAACGGACAAACGCTTTCCGGTGACAACAGTCATTTTTCTTTACTCCCTGCCGTCTGAAATCGCGCAGGTCCGAGCATAGCGGCAAGCCCGCCTCACCCCTCCCCGAACAACTCCCTCATCACCCCCCTGAGCCAGCTGTTCGCCGGATCCGCCTCGAAGCGCTTGCTCCAGTGCAGCGACACGGTGAAGTCGCGCAGCGGAAAGGCCGGCTCGACGATGGCGTAGCCGCCCTCTTCCGCGAAGCCGCGCGCGATGTTGCGCGGCATCACGACCGCCAGGTCGGTGGCGCGCACGATGGCCGGCAGCACCATGAAGTGCTCGGTGGTCAGGCGCACGCGGTCCTCGAGGTTGAGCAGTTGCAGGATGCGCAGCGTTTCGGCATGCGTGCGCACCGCCACGTACTCCAGCTTCTGCAGCGCCTCCAGCAGCGCTTTGCCGCTGCGCCGCCCGCGCGTGAAAGGATGGCCCTTGCGCAGCAGCACGATGTAGCGGTCCTTCAGCAGATGGACGCGCTGCGTGTCGCGCACCTTGGGCAGGAAGCCGAAGGCGAAGTCGATGCGGCCGCTGTCGAGCGCGGGCGCGATCTCGGTCGGCGCGAGCGGCAGGGTCTCCAGCCGCACGCCGGGCGCGAGCTCGCCCAGGCGCGCCATCAGCGCGGGCAGGAAGCGGCCCTCGCCGATGTCGCTCATGTGGATGCGGAAGGTCTTGCGCGAGGCCGTGGGCTCGAAGCGGTCGGGCTCGTTGAGCGCCTCCTCCAGCGTGCCGAGCGCCGACTGCACGGCGATCGCCAGCCGCTCGGCGCGCGGCGTCGGCGCCACGCCGCCGGCGGTGCGCGTGAACAGCGCGTCCTCCAGCAGCAGCCGCAGCCGGCCCAGGCCGTGGCTCGCGGCCGGCTGGGTGAGGCCGAGCGAATCGGCGGCGCGGCTCACGCTGCGCGCGCGGTAGACGGCGTCGAACAGGCGCAGCAGGTTCAGGTCGATGGTGTCGATATGCATGGCATTCATGTCGCTTAGCTCGATTATTTTATTGAACCCGGGCCGCATGCGTCCCACACTCGCCGCTTCGAACAACGTAGAAAGGAGACATCGCCATGCCGAAGACCCGCTCGTTCTGTGCAATGGCCGCGCTGCTGTGCGCCGCCCTCTCCGCCACGGCCCAGCAGCCGCCCGCCGAAGAGCCGGGTTGGGCCAAGGGCCGCCCGAAGACCGAGGCCGCCACGCGCATGGCGCCGGTGCCGGCCTTCCCGATTCCGACCCCGGCCGACAAGCTGCCGACCGCCAAGTTCAAGCTGCCGCCGGGCTTCAAGGTCGAGACCTGGGCCTCGGGCGTGCTCGACGCCCGCGAACTCCGCCAGGGCGCCAACGACACCGTGTTCGTGAGCACGCTGTTCGTCGCCAACAAGGTCTATGCGATCACTCCCAAGGGCAACGCGCGCGAGGTCAAGACCATCATCGACAAGATGGAGAAGGCCACCGGCCTCGAGTACCACAAGGGCGCGCTCTACCTGGCCACGCACAAGCAGATCCTGCGCTACGACAACATCGATTCGAAGCTGGACAACCCCGGCACGCCGGTCGTGCTCTACGACAAGCTGCCCGGCGGCGAGGACCACAGCTGGAAGTACCTGCGCATCCACAAGGACAAGCTCTACTTCGCGATCGGCGCGCCCTGCAACATCTGCGACCCCGGCGAGTACGCCAAGATCTATCGCATGAACCTCGACGGCAGCGGCATGGAGACCATCGCGAGCGGCGTGCGCAATACGGTGGGTTTCGACTTCGACCCGAAGACCGACCGGCTCTGGTTCACCGACAACGGCCGCGACTGGATGAGCGAGGACCTGCCCAACGACGAGCTCAACGTCGTCACCGGGCCGAACCAGCACTTCGGCTATCCGTTTTGCCACCAGGGCAACATCGCCGATCCGGAATTCGGCTGGGGCAAGTCCTGCGGCGACTACACGAAGCCCGCCGCGCTGCTCGGGCCGCATGCCGGTTCGCTGGGCCTCAACTTCTACCGCGGCAAGATGTTCCCGGCCAAGTACCAGGGCGCGATGTTCATCGCCCGCCACGGCCCGTGGAACCGCACGATCAAGTACGCCGACGTCGCGGTCGCCTGGCCCGACGGCAAGGGCGGCGCCAAGGTCGAGCCCTTCATGACCGGCTTCGTCGAGAACAACAGCTACCTCGGGCGCCCGGCCGATTTCCTGGTGCTGAAGGACGGCTCGCTGCTGGTGAGCGACGACCACGCGGGCGCCATCTACCGCATCAGCTACGGCAAGTGATGAGAGGAACGCGAACCTTCGCATTCACGGCAGCAGCGACAGCGTTTCTCTGGCTCGCGGCGCCGGCCGGCGCCCAGGCCCCTTCGGCGGGCGCGTACGCGCAGCGCTACGCGGCGCTGTGCGTGGCCTGCCACGGCGCCAACGGGCGCAGCGAGATGCCGGGCACGCCGGTGCTGGCCGGCCAGCACTCCTTCTACGCGATCACGCAGCTGTTCCTGTTTCGCGAAGGCCGGCGCGCGAACGAGGCCATGACCGCGGTGGCCAAGACCATGAAGGACGATGACCTGCGCGGCTTCTCCGATTTCATCGCCACGCTGCCGCCAGTGCCTGTGCCGGCACCGGCGACGCCGCCCGATGCGGCGCGCATGACCCGTGGCCAGGCCCTGGCGCAGGAACACAAATGCGTGTTCTGCCATGGTGCCGATTTCAGCGGCGGCCAGCAGGTTCCGCGCATCGCGCAGCAGCGCGAGGACTACCTGCAACTCACGCTGCGCGAATTCAAGTCCGGCAAGCGCGTCGGCTACACGATGGCCATGGCCGAGGCGGTCGGCCGCATCCCGAACGAGGACCTGGACACCCTCGCCTACTACCTGGCCCGCTTCCCGGGCCGCAAGTAATCCCCACGAGAGAAGACCTTTGGAAGTTTCATTCAGCAAAGAGATCGAGGCCCTGCGCCTCGGCGCCGGCGACACCTTTCATGGCGAGGGCATCCTCGCGATCACCAAGGGCCTGCTGCAGTCGGGCGTGGCCTACGTCGGCGGCTACCAGGGCGCGCCGGTCTCGCACCTGCTCGACGTGATGGTGCAGGCCAAGCCCTACATGGACGAGCTGGGCGTGCACGTTGAGGCCTGTTCCAACGAGGCCTCCGCCGCGGCGATGCTCGGCGCCTCCATCCACTACCCGCTGCGCGGCGCCGTAACCTGGAAGTCCATCGTCGGCACCAACGTGGCGGCCGATGCGCTGTCCAACCTGTCTTCGCCCGGCGTCAAGGGCGGCGTGCTGATCGTGGTGGGCGAGGACTACGGCGAAGGCGCCAGCGTCATTCAGGAGCGCACCCATGCCTATGCGCTCAAGTCCAGCATGTGCCTGCTCGATCCGCGGCCCGACCTGGGCGTGATGGTCAACATGGTGGAGCACGGCTTCCGGCTCTCGGAATACTCCAACATGCCCTGCATGATGGAGCTGCGCATCCGTACCTGCCACGTGCGCGGCAGCTTCGAGTGCAAGAACAACCTGCCGCCGCTGATCTCGACGCGCGCGCTGATGGAAGAGCCGGCCGGCTTCGACTACATGCGGCTCGCGCATCCGCCCGTCACCTTCCGCCACGAGAAGCTGAAGGGCGACGAGCGCTTGCCGGCCGCGCGCCGCTACATCGCCGAGAACCAGCTCAACGAGCTGATCCCCGGCACGCATGCCGACCTCGGCATCGTGGTGCAGGGCGGGCTCTACAACGCGCTGATCCGCAGCCTGCAGCAGCTCGGCCTGGCCGACGCCTTCGGCGCGACCGACATTCCCCTGCTGGTGCTCAACGTCGCCTACCCGCTGGTACCCGAACAGGTGGCCGACTTCTGCGTGGGCAAGCGCGCGGTGCTGGTGGTGGAAGAAGGCCAGCCCGAGTACATCGAGCAGGAGATCGCGACGCTCTTGCGCCGGCGCGACATCCAGACGCCGCTGCACGGCTGCGACATGCTGCCGGCCGCCGGCGAATATGGCGTCGAGGTGCTGGCGACCGGCCTCGGCCGGTTCGCGCAACGCTACCTGCCGCAGCATGCACAGGACTCGGCCCAGGGCTGGCTCATGGGCAACCGCGACCGCCGCGCCGCGGTGGCCACGCAACTCGAGGCGCCGCTGCCGGCCCGCCCGCCGAGCTTCTGCATCGGCTGCCCCGAGCGGCCCGTGTTCGCCGCGCTCAAGCTCGCGCAGCAGGACAGCGGGCCGGTGCACATCGCGGCCGACATCGGCTGCCACGCCTTCGGCACCTTCGAGCCCTTCTCGATGGGCCACTCGATCCTGGGCTACGGCATGAGCCTGGCGAGCCGCGCGGGCGTGTCGCCGATGATGCAGCGCCGGGCGCTGTCGATCATGGGCGACGGCGGCTTCTGGCACAACGGGCTGCTCACCGGCGTGCAGAGCGCGCTCTTCAACGGCGACGACGCGGTGCTCCTGATCTTCAAGAACGGCTACACCTCGGCCACCGGCACGCAGGACATCATCTCCACGCCCGATGACGAGATGAAGGCGCATGCGGTCGACAAGCAGCAGAGCCTGGTCGACAAGAACCAGACCATCGAATCGACCCTCAAGGGCCTGGGCGTGCAGTGGCTGCGCACCGTGCACACCTACCACGTCGAGAAGATGCGCAAGACGCTCAACGACGCCTTCACGAGCGACTTCAACGGCCTCAAGGTGATCATCGCCGAGGGCGAATGCCAGCTCGAGCGGCAGCGCCGCATCAAGCCCTGGATCGCCAGCCTGTTGAAGAAGGGCGAGCGCGTGGTGCGCGTGAAGTACGGCGTCGACGAGGACGTGTGCAACGGCGACCATGCCTGCATCCGGCTCTCGGGCTGCCCCACGCTCACCATCAAGGACAACCCCGATCCGCTCAAGGTCGACCCGGTCGCGGTGGTGATCGACGGCTGCGTCGGCTGCGGCCTGTGCGGCGAGAACGCGCATGCGGCCACGCTGTGTCCCAGCTTCTACCGCGCCGAGGTGGTGCAGAACCCGAAGTGGCACGAGCGGCTGCTGCACTCGCTGCGCGGTGCCATCGTTCGCGCATTGCAACCCGCGTGAGCTCCACATGACCACGATGAACCGAACCCAACCCATCACCCTGCTCGTCTGCGCCCTCGGCGGCGAAGGCGGCGGCGTGCTCACCGAATGGCTGGTCGATACGGCGCGTCATGCCGGCTACGCCGCGCAGAGCACCTCCATCCCCGGCGTCGCGCAGCGCACCGGCGCCACCACCTACTACATCGAGGTCTTTCCGGTGCCGCTGGCCGAACTCGGCGGGCGCCGGCCGGTGTTCAGCCTGAGCCCGGTGCCGGGCGCGCTCGACGCCATCGTCTCCTCGGAGCTGCTGGAGACCACGCGCCAGATCGGCAATGGCATGAGCGCACCGCAGCGCACGCTGGTCATCACCTCCTCGGGCCGCACGCTGACCACGGCCGAGCGCATGCAGCCCGGTGACGGGCGCGCCGATGCCCAGCGGCTGCTCGATGTGGTCAAGGCCTTCAGCCGCGAGCACCATGTGTTCGACATGGGCACCGCGGCGCGCGAGGCCGGCACGGTGGTCAGCGCGGTGATGCTCGGCGCGATCGCGGGCAGCGGGCTGTTCCCGTTCCCGCGCGAGGCCTACGAGCAGGTGGTGCGCGGCGGCGACACCAGCGCGCCCGAGAAGCTCAACAAGATGGCGACGGCCAGCCTGCGCGGTTTCGCGAAGGCCTTCGACATCGTCGGCATGCCGCGCGCGCAGGCCGCGCTGGTGACGCGACTGCTGTCGAGCGGAGGCGACGAAGCGCCAGTGCAGCCCACGCTGAGCGCCGAGTTGGCACGCGCCTTCCCGCCGCCGGTGCACGACATGCTCGCGCTCGGCCATGCACGGCTCGTCGACTACCAGGACGACGCCTATGCCGGGCTCTACCTCGAACGCCTGCAGCAGGTGCTGGCCGCCGAGCGCGCGTCCGACCCTGCGGGCGCCAACGGCTTCGCGGTCACGCGCGAGATGGCGCGCTGGCTCGCGCTGTGGATGGCCTTCGACGACATCGTGCGCGTGGCCGAGCTCAAGAGCCGCGCCAGCCGCACGCAGCGCGTGCGCAACGAGGTCAAGGCCGGCGAGGACGACATCGTCAAGGTGTATGACCACTTCAAGCCCGGCGCACCCGAATTCGCGGCGCTGCTGCCGGCCTCGCTGGCGCACCGCGTCGCGGCCTGGGACCGGCGAAGGAAGACGCCCTTCGCCCTGCCGCTCAAGGTCGGCAGCCACTCGGTCGCCGGCATGGCCTCGCTGCGCGTGCTGGCCTCGCTGCGCTGGCTGCGCAAGCGCGGCAGCCGCTTCGCCGAAGAACAGGCGCTGATCGAACGCTGGCTGGCTGCCGTCGTGCAGGGCACCCGCACCGATTGGCGTCTCGGCCACGACATCGCGCTGTGCGGCCGGCTCATCAAGGGCTACGGCAGCACCAACGAGCGCGGCAAGCGCAATCTGCTGCACGTGATCGATCATCTGGCCGTGGCGCCGCTGCCCGACGGCTCGCCGGCCGCGCGCGCGGCCGCGATCGCCGCGGCGCGCGAAGCGGCATTGGCCGACGAGGCCGGCACCGCGCTCGACGCCACGCTGGTGCGCCACGGCGCGCCGCCCAGGCCGGTGATCGCGCAGCCGATCCGCTGGATGAAGCGCCCGCCGGCGGCGACCCCCTGAACAACATGAGGAGACGAACGATGACAACACCAAGATCCCGGCGCGCCCTGCTCGCCCTGCTGCTGGCCACCGCCGCCGCGGCGCCCGCGGCCTACGCGCAAGGCAGCGCCTGGCCTTCGAAGCCGATCAAGATCGTCGTGAACTTCCCGCCCGGCGGCGCGGCCGACCAGATCGCACGCGCGGTATCGCTGCCGCTGCAGGAAGCGCTCGGGCAGCCGGTGCTGATCGAGAACCGCGGCGGCGCCAACGGCAACATCGGCGGCGAGGTCGCGGCGCGGGCGCCGGCCGATGGCTACACGCTGCTCATGAGTTCGGGCGGCATGGTGTCGGTCAACCCGCACATCTATCCGAAGATGGCCTTCGACCCCGCCAAGGACCTGATGCCGGTCGCCGCGGCTGCGCGCGTGCTGGTGTTCCTGGTGACCAAGCCCTCGCTGCCGCCGGAGAACATCAAGGACTTCATCGCCTACGTGAAGGAGCGCCCCGGCAAACTCTCCTACGGCTCGCCCGGCACCGGCAGCTCGCCGCACCTCGCGGGCGAGATGTTCAAGAGCCAGACGGGCCTGTACGCGGTCCATGTGCCTTACCGCGGCGCGGCGCCGGCGCTGCAGGACCTGCTGGCCGGCCAGCTCGACTACTACTTCGACCCGGGCATCGGGCTCGCCCAGGTGCGCGCCGGCAAGCTGCGCCTGCTGGCCGTGGGCAGCCCCAAGCGCTCGCCGCTGTTCCCCGATGTGCCGACGCTGGACGAAGCCGGCCTCAAGGGCTTCGATGCCGACACGGTGTTCGGCTTCTACGCGCCGGCCCGAACGCCGCCCGAGATCGTGACCCGGCTCAACCGCGAGATCAACCGCATCCTCGCGATGCCGGCAGTCAGGGAACGTATCGCCAGCCTGGGCGGCGAAGCGCTGCCCGGCACGCCGGCCGCTTTTCAGGAGCGCATCGCAGCGGATTCCACGCGCTTCGCTGCCATCATCCGCGAGCGCAAGATACTTGCGGACTAGAACCCCGCCTGAGCCTTCACCGCATGAGCCCCCAAGTCATCTACACCGTGCGCGTCGAGTTCGGGGACTGCGACCCGGCCGGCATCGTCTGGTTTCCCAATTTCTTCCGCTGGATCGATGCGGCCTCGCGCCACTTCTTTGCCGAGCGCGGCGTGCCGCGCTGGGAAGAGACGGCACAGACCCTCGGCGTGATCGGCACGCCGCTGGTCGATACCCACACGCGCTTCGTCAAGAGCGCGAGCTATGGCGACACGCTGTCGATCGCGGTGGCCATTCCCGAGTGGCGCGACAAGAGCTTCCTGCAGACCTACCGCATGAAGCGCGGCGAAGATCTGATCCTCGAATGCGAAGAGGTGCGCATCTTCGCCGCCACGCGCGAAGGCGGCGGCATCCGCGCGGTGCCGATCCCGCCGGAGATCCGACGGCTCTGCGAGTAGGCCCCGCGCCCAGCTCAAGCAGACGGATGCGCTCGGCCACTGCGCCAAGCGCATGGGCCTCGCGTAATGATTTCGTGCCAATCGGATTCATCGTTTTGGCCATTCGCTGCCGCGGATGTGCCGCCTAAACTGCAAAACGAATACCCGACAACGCCAGACTCGGCCCCTCGACGGTCAATCGCTTGGGCAGAGCGAGGGAATTCATCCCCTGGCCCCCCAGGTCTTTGGGGACGTCAATAAAATCCGTGTCGACGACCCCCGCCAAGAGCTGCGCACTTCGCCTAACTTTGATCCCCAATGCCCGAGATTGACTTGACTGCGCAAACAGCAGCGGTTCGCAGTGTTCTAGCCACCCATGGAATTCGCCGCGCATTGGCGCTGCTCAATGACAGGACGCAGTACCGATACACGGCCATCTACAAGTTGAGCGGCAATGCATTGCGGGCAGAGCACGTCTTCGATCGCTCCTCTGAATACCGCACCTGGTTGAAAGCCGTTCCCCTGGACAAGAGCTTTTGCCAACACGCGATCGAGGAGGGCGAATTCACGACCAGCCACGTCTCCAAAGACAAGTCCTTGATGAGCTACCGCCCTTATGTCGGTCTTGTCGAGTCGTACTACGGGCGGTTGCTGATACGCGATTCCGGGACGCCCTATGGCACGTTCATCCATTTCGATCTGGAGCCTCGCAGCATCGACGCGCAGGAGGTCTCGTTTCTCCAGCAAGTGACGCCGCTGTTTCTCGATTACCTCGAGTGAGTTGCGAGCAGGCGCGAACAGCTCCGCGCCAAGCCGGATAGCGGCATCAAAGCGGGCCGCGTGCCCAAGGCCCCCAGATCGCGAACGTGATACCGGGCGATTGCACGTTCACAAACAGTACCTTGCCCGCCGGATCGAAGCAGGCTCCGCAGAACTCGCTGCTGCGGTAGTCGCCCGGCGCGACCATCTTGCCGGCCGAAGCGATCTGATCGGCGCCGAGGTTCACGTTGTGGCGCGCGAACACGAAGCTGGCGCCGTCGGGCGTCAGGCCGACCAGGCGCTCGATGCGACCCTGGCCTTGGTCGTCGACGCCGCCGCCGTCCTCGCAAAGCAGCACGCCGCCGCGCGGGCTGATCGTGATGTTGTCGGGGTTGTTGGCGGCCACCGCGTCGAGCGACACGAAGACCGCCTTGAGCATGCCCGTGGCCAGGTCGTACTCCCACACCGCGCCTTCGCCGTTGCCGCCCGCGCCGGCGGCGTTCACGCCGGTGGCGGTGTCGACGATGAACAGCTTGCCGTCGCGATACCAGATGCCTTCGCCGCGCGCCATGCGCAAGCCGCCTTGCGCCCAGCCCTGCGCGAACGGGCCGGCCACCGGAGTGGTGCCCACAAAGCCGGGCAGCGCAATCGACGCCGGGTTCGCATCGGGATCGGCGATGTCCACCCATTCGAGGCTGTGCGTGTCACCGGTCGAGGCGACATTGAGGTCGGCGTTGGCCTTGCCGACCACCTTGGCCATCTGCAGCTTGCCGCCCGCTTCATAGCTGCCCGGGCGGCCGCTCGCATCGCTGGGGATGAAACGATAGAAGCCCGACTTGTTGCGGTTGTCCTCGGTGAGGTAGGCGAAGCGCGTCTTCGGGTCGACGGCGACGGCCTCGTGGCTGAACCGGCCCATCGCGACGATCGGCTTGCCCGTCGTCTCGGCCGCGTTGGCGCGCACCTCGAACACGTAGCCGTGCTTCTTGCCGCCTTGCGACTCGAGATTGCTGCCGGTCTCTTCGCAGGTGAGCCAGGTGCCCCAGGGCGTGGGGCCGCCGGCGCAGTTGGTGAGGGTGCCGCCCAGGCTCGCCTCCATGCCGAGCCACTGGCGGCCCTTGAAGCGCAGGTTGGTGGTTCCGCCGCCGGCAAATCGGCCGTTCACGCTGCTCGAGGCGGTGTCGTACATTGCCGGCGCCTGGATCAGGCTCGTCGACTGGCCGCGCTCGTGGTTGCGCACCAGCACCACGTCGACGCTGTTGCCGCGACCGTACGAGGCGATCACCGCCATGCCGTCGTGGTTGCTCGGGCAGGGCTGGCCGTTGTCCATCTGGTCGCCGGTCCAGCCGTAGGAACGGTAGGCGAAGCCTTCAGGCAGCTGCAGCAGCGGCAGGCCCGTGGCTTCGTCGAGCGCCGGCGCGACTGGACCGTACGGGCTGGCGACGAGGCCGGTGCTGCCGGTGGCGGCGTTGGCGTTTCGAGCCTGCAGCGCCTGCATGGTGCCGATGAACGAGAGGACCGCAACCGAAGTCGAGCCGCGCAGAAAACCGCGGCGGGAATTTAACGACATGAGAGCTCCTGGGGGTGTGGGGTTCCCGCATTGGAGAGTGTCGCGGTGTCAGCGCCGTTACAGCGGCTGTCGCGAGTGCAATCAGGTAACTGAAACGGCACTGAGCGCCTGCCTATGCAATATGCGGATGACGCGCACGTTCGAACAGCGCACGCGCCAGCTTGCGGTGCCGCGCCAGCAGGGGTTTCAGTTCGAGCTTCTCGAACGCCCCTTCGCGGATGACGACAAGGCCGTTGATCACGCTCAGCGCCACCGAGCCCGGCTGGCAGAACACCAGCGCCGCCACCGGATCGTGCCCCGCGCCGGCATGCCCGACGTCCTGCAGATCGAAGGCCACGATGTCGGCCGACATGCCGGGCGCCAGCGCACCGATGTCGTCGCGGCCCAGCACGCGGGCGCCGCCAAGGGTGGCGATCTCCAGCGCCTCGCGCGCCGTCATGGCTGCGGGGCCGTAGCCCACGCGCTGCAGCAGCATGGCCTGGCGCGCCTCTCCCAGCAGGTGGGCGCCGTCGTTGGAGGCGCTGCCGTCCACGCCCAGGCCCACCGGCACGTCGGCGCGGCGCATGGCGCCGATCGGCGCGATGCCCGAGGCGAGCCGCATGTTGGAACAGGGGCAGTGCGCCACGCCGGTGCCGGTGCGGCCGAAGAGCGCGATGCCCGCCTCGTCCAGCTTCACGCAGTGCGCGTGCCAGACGTCGCGGCCGACCCAGCCGAGGTCTTCGGCGTACTGGGCCGGCGTCATGCCGAACTTCTCGCGCGAGTAGGCGACGTCGTTGTCGTTCTCCGCCAGGTGCGTGTGCAGCGAGACGCCGCGCTCGCGCGCGAGTTCCGCCGACAGGCGCATCAGCTCGCGCGAGACCGAGAACGGCGAACAGGGCGCGAGCACGATGCGGCGCATCGCATGGCGCCCCGCGTCGTGGTACCGGCCGATGAGCCGTTCGCTGTCGGCGAGGATCGCCTCCTCGCTCTCGACCAGCTCGTCGGGCGGGAGGCCGCCGAGGCTCCTGCCCACGCTCATGCTGCCGCGCGCGGCATGGAAGCGCATGCCCATCGCCTCGGCCGCCGCTATCGAATCGTCGAGGCGCGAGCCGTTGGGAAAGAGATAGAGGTGGTCGCTGGTGGTGGTGCAGCCCGAGAGCATCAGCTCGGCCATCGCGGTCTGCGTGGAGACGCGGATCATCTCGGGTGTGATCCGGGCCCACAGCAGATAGAGATTCGTGAGCCAGCCGAAGAGCTCGGCGTCCTGCGCCTCGGGCACGGCGCGCGTGAGGCTCTGGTACATGTGGTGGTGCGTGTTGACCAGGCCGGGCATCACGACGTGGCCGTGCAGGTCGATGGCTTCAGCCTGGCCGCTTCGCAGCGCATCGACGTAGGCTGCGGGCAACTCGGCCGTAGCGCCCACCCAGGCGACCGCGGGGCCTTCGATCACCACCGCGCCGTCGGCGATCTCGCGCCGCGCGGCGTCCATGGTGACCAGCACCTCGGCATGGCGCAGGATCAAGGGGCGTGGGCGTGGTGGTGTCGCGGAGGTGCTCATGTCATGTTTCCATCCGGCGGCGCCGGCATCAGCGCCAGAACATAGCGCAGCTCGCTCACGCGCGCGCCGCCGATCGTGAACTCGCGCGCCGCGGCCGGGTCCGGCGTGAAGCCCGCGGCGGCATAGAAGCGCCGGGCGCGCTCGTTGCCGGCCAGCACCCACAGGCTGACCGAGGTGCAGGTCTCGGCACGCATGCGCTCCAGCGCGGCGAGCCACAGCGCACGGCCGGTGCCCTGCGACCAGCAGGCGGGCGCCAGGTAGAGCGCCCAGACCTCGGCAGTGCCGGGCGCCGCGTCCTTGTCGCGCGAAGGGCCGAAGGCGACGAAGCCCGCCACCCGGCCGTCGGCCATGGCCACGAGCAGTTGCGGCGCGCCCTTGACCACGGCCTCGCGCCAAGCGGTCTCGCGCCCGTCGACCGAGAGCCCCGCCAGATACTCGGCGGAAATCAGTCCGGCGTAGGCCTGCTGCCAGGAAAGAACGTGGACTTCCGCGATCTCGCGGCAGTGCGCCAGCGCGGCCGGTTCGATGTGCGCGGGGGCTGCGGATTTCATGGACCCATTGTGCGGGTCGCGGATCTCCCTAGGCGCCGCTCTGCATCGCCTGGTTGACGCGCTGAAGCTCCTGGGCCAGCCGCATGGCCTCGGCGCGCGCGGAGCGGACGCCGCGCTGCAGCAGGAAGAACTGCTTGGCATAGGCGTCCGTCAGGCGCGTCCACTGTTCGAAGGACGCGTCCACGCACGCCGAAGATTGATTCACGATTGGCTGCCTCACCATCACTTGGTTCTTACCGGGTTGCGGAGTGGCCGTGATTCCACCAGATGAACGTGTAACGGCCGTGACGCGATGCCGGATCAGCCCTCGAATCCCGGCGGCACAACAAAGCCGCCGAACTCGCGCTCCACCAGTTCGGCAAAGGCAAGGGTCGTGCGGTCCTCGAGGTACGGCCCGACGATCTGCATGCCGACCGGCAGGCCGTCTTCGGCCAGCCCGATCGGCATCGCGGTCGCCGGCAAGCCGGTGAGCGTGGCGACGCTGGCCCAGACCGACTGGGCGCCGTAGGGGATCGCTTGCCCGTCGACCACGATGCGCCGCTTCTCCATCTCGCCGTGGTCGTGCGCAAATGCGGTGGTGGGCAGCACGGGGCAGAGGATCACGTCGAATTCCACGAAGAACTGCCGCCACTGGTGCGCGAAGACGGCACGTGCGCGGTCGGCATGCACCCAATCGCGATGGCTGATCGAGTCGGCATCGGGCATGTCGGCGCCGACCAGGGCCTCCACCAGCGTGCCCCAGGTGGCGGCCAGCCGCGCCAGGTCCGGCAGCAGCGGACTCGTGCGCGCGATCCTGCAGCCGGCTTTGGCGAGCCGCTCCGCCATGCGGTCCAGCGCGGCGCGCACGGCCTGCGAAGCGGGCAGTTGCGGATGGGTGTCGAGCACCAGCACGCGGAAATCCGCCAGCGCGCCGTGGCGCGCGGCCGGCAGCGCGAGCCGCCAGGCCGCGGCCCGGTCATCGTCCGGGCCGGCCGTGAGGTCGAGCGCCAGCGCCAGGTCGCCCGCGCTCCGGGCCATGGGGCCGACCACGGCAAGATCGACATCGGCGCTCACCGACAGCACAGGCGTGCCCGGCGGCGCGAAGCCGCGCATCGGCACCAGGGCGTGCGTCGGCTTGTGCGCGAAGATGCCGCAGCAATGCGCCGGCACGCGCAGCGACCCGGCCAGGTCCGAACCGAATTCGAGCGACACGTAGCCTGCCGCCAGCGCCGCGGCCGAACCGCCGGACGAGCCGCCGGGCGTGCGGCCCTCGTCCCAGGGATTGCGCGTGAAGCCGTAGAGCGGGTTGTCGCTCTGCCAGTCCGCCAGATGCAGCGCGAGGTTGGTCTTGCCGATCAGCACGGCACCCGCGGCCTTGAGGCGCCGGACCACCACCGCATCCTCGGGCGCCAGCGCCTTCCCGGTGCCGGAAATGCCCCAGGTCGTCGGCAGGCCCGCGACGTTGAAGGCCTCCTTGACGGTGAACGGCACGCCCAGCAGCGGACGCCGCTCGCCGCGCGCCAGCGCCGCATCGGCCGCTTGTGCCGCGGCACGCGCGCGTTCGAAGTCGCGCACGGCGACGGCATTGATCTGGCGGTCGAAGCGCTCGATGCGCGCAATCGACCGCTCGAGCAGTTCGACGGCCGACACCTGCCGCGCCTGCAGGGCGGCGGCGGTTTCGCGAGTGCTTTGGTAGTAGTCCATGGGTCGCCTGCCGGATGAGTCGCACATGGCCCCATGGTGCGCCGGCCTTCGCTGTCCGGCTTGATCCCTCTTGCGCTGCGCTTGACGAATCTTGCGCAGTTCGGGGTGTGCTGCCTAGATGCTGGGGCGACAGGCCGCGCGGACGATGCGCTGGGTGGGATTCGGCTCGATGTTGCGAAACAGCATGGGACGCGGATTGCCCACATAGTCCACGGTCTTGTGCGACGCGCCCTGCCACAGCGGCTCCAGGTAGTAGCTCGCGTACAGGTAGCTGGCCTTGCCGGCCCGGCAATCGAAGACAACCCGCGACTCGTAGGAGCGGTAGGGAACGCCGTCCCAGTTGATCCGCGGCTCCGAGCGGCTCACGCGCACGTGCATGGTCTTGAAGTCACCCGCGGTCTTGATCGCCACCGGGTCGACCTGGACCGTGTTGACGGAGGCATCGTCCGGATTGCCTGTCACAGTGAACCAAGCGGTCTGGGCCTGCGCGGCGGCAGGAGTCAGGGCGAGCAACACAAACCACCTTCTCACACCGAATCCTTTGCTGTCGATGACCGTAACGATTCTAGGGCCGCGTGGGCTTCGGCGCAGAACACGTAGCCCTCGCGATGCGCGTTTGTATCGCTCTTTGTCTGGGGGCCGGCTGGACATGCAAGGTGACGAAACGCCTCGCGGGAGACACACGCGCGATACGACCGCACTCTCCAATAACCCTCGTCTTCCAACACTCCGGAGCCCGACATGACTCTCTTCTCCCGCCCTGCCTTTCTCGCACTGAGCCTGGCCTTGACCGTCATGCACGCAGCTGCGCAACCCGCCGCGGCTGCCGACCCGCGCGGCCGCTGGATCACCGCCAACGGCAACCTCGAAGTCGAGGTCGCGCCCTGCGGCGCCGCACTTTGCGGCACGGTCACCCAGGTGCTGGGCAACCGCTCCATGAGCCGCGAGGGCGCGGCCATGGAAGCCGCCGATGCACGCCCCGCGCTGGGCATGACGATCCTGCGCGATTTCGCGCCGGTCGACGGCGGCGATGCCGCCCGGCCGCCCACGGAATGGAGCGGCGAGATCTACAACCGCGAGAACGGCAAGACCTACCGCTGCCACATGACGGTCAGCACCGCCGAGCAGCCCGCGGGCGAACTGGTGCTGCACGCGTATGTCGGCATTCCGCTCTTCGGCAAGACGCAGCGCTGGTCGCGCGTGGTCGCCGCGCAATGACCCTCAGAAGCTGTAGCGCAGCAGCCGGCCGAGCCTGCCCAGGGGCGGGACCATGGCAAACACCCGCACCGCCATCCGCGCCGGCCACGACATCCTGGCGATCTGCTGCGGGTCATAGCCGCTCGGGCCATAGGCCGTCAGATCGGTCAGCAGTTTCATCTTGGGGATGCGGCGTTCGAGCTCGTGCGGATCGTCGATGCTCCAGCGCAGGGTGGCGCCGGTGGCTCGCACCGACCGGTGGTAGCGCACGAGTTGCAGGCCGAGCCGGCTGAAGCTGTCGAAGGCCACATGGCCGCCCGGAAAATGCCGCGTGAGCCGCGCGAGCAGTTGCGGCACCGCGTCTTCGGCGAGGTACATGAAAAGCCCTTCGGCGACGACCATGGCCGGACGGTACGAGGGCACCGAGGCCAGCCAGCCGGGCTCGGTGACCGACGCGCCGATCAGGGCGTAGTTCTCGCGCTCCGGATAGAGGCGCCGGCGCAGCGCGATGACCTCCGGATAGTCGACGTCGATCCATCGGATGGTGGGCGGCGGGTTGATCCGGAACACGCGGCTGTCCAGGCCGCAGCCCAGATGCAGCACCGTCGCTCTCGGATACTTCGCAATGAATTCGCGGGTCCAGCCATCGAGGATGTGGGCGCGCATCGCAAGCCCGATCATGTCGTCGCGACTGACCTGCAGTTTGGAAAAGTCGTAGTCGATGCGGCTCATTGCCTCGGCCGCGAAGTGGTCGTGCAGCAGCGAATCGGGCAGCCGACTCTCCTCGCCCTTGGCATAGAGCGTGATGAGGAGGGTTTCTTTCTCCCGGGTGAGAGTGACTTTCTCGGTGGTCACTGCCATCGCGCGAAGCCGGGTTCAGGCGGCCGCGGCCAGCGTCAGCACGCTCGCGTAGCCGGGCTGCGTTTCCATTCGTGCGGTCACACCCCGGCGCTCGAGCAACCGGTGCGCCACCATCGCCGCACCGATCACCGCCCAGCAGTGCGCCACCACCCACAGCCCTCTCCACGACGAGCGCGCGGTCAGCGCCTGCCATTCCTCGGTGCTGAAGAAGTCTTCCGGCTGGGCGCGGGGAGCAACGGCCACGGGTGTCTCCTGAAAGAGCGCGATACCGGCTATTTTGCAGCCATTGCCTCGATCTCGAGCTTCCAGCGCGGATCGAGCAACTGCGAACAGACCACCGTCAGCGACACGCGATGGTCGCCCAGGTATTTGACGCGCAGGCGCACGTTCGCCTCGTCGAACTCGGGCGCGGCCAGGTAGGTGCGAACGGAGACCAGGTCCCGGTAGTCCATGCCGGCCGATCGCAGGATGGTCCCCATGTGGGTCCAGATCAGATCGCCCTGCTCCTCGAAGGACTCGGGCATGGTGATCCCGTCTGCGAGGTAGCCGTTGAGTCCGCTGATGACCAGAAGGCGCGAATCGCCCCCGATCTCCATGGCATGGCTGTAGCAGCGGTAGGGAGGAAACACGCCCTCCGGGTTGTGCTGGATCACCGTCATCGGGATTCGTCCTTTCCATTCACGCGGTGCTTTCGATGTTTCTCGCCATGCGGCCGAGCTTAGCGTCGGTAGCCATGGTGATTCCGAACTGAAGCGAAAGCATCCGGCTCGGGGCCGCCCTGGGTGATCGTCCAGTATTTTGCAGGTCCGCGCTCCAACGCAAGCCCAAGATGGAGGATGTCAAGGCCGCCTTCGGGCAGGCAAACTGGCTCCGCACCCATGCGCGAGGAAGTCCATCATGAATGCCCATCGAACTCGAGCTTCTGCGGTCGCGGCAACGGCCTGCTCGCTTCAGTCCACTTCGTGTGCACGGGGCCGACTGTAGCCGCTCGAAGCTACGCATCGTCGCCCTCGACTACGGCTTTTGCGTCGCTCGCGACTCATGACTAGACTGATCGTGTGCCCGTCGGGCTATGGCCGATCTACAAAGCGCTAAGGAGGCCTCAATGACTAACGCTCGGGTTTTGTTGACGGTCGCAGTGCTGGCATTTGGGGTGCCCACGGTGAGCGCCGAGAAGCTTGAAGTGAAATGTGAGTATTGGCACAAGCGCTTGGGTCAGCTTGACGACAAAACGAACCGCATTGACCTGGACGCACGAACTTGCAACGGGCAGCCATGCACGATCTCCGACACTGAGCTCAAGTGGCAAGAGGAAGCCGGTCGTGCCGATTTGAGAATTGATCGCGTCGCAGGCGAGGGTACGGTCAGCTATCTATCGGACGTGATCGCTGATCAGAAGAACTGCAAGACCACCAAGACGGGGCCCTAGGGGGCGTTGTGCTTGCCCCTGCCTGCGCGCACGGAAGCCGTCCGATCACTGGCTGCGTTCGCAGTCCGAGGAAGTCGCTCCCGATCCAGGACGCGACCCTGGTCGTCGAGCGCGAAGTTCAGCGCCTTCTTTGGACAGTTTTTTCTACGGGATAGCCTGCGAACGCGGGCTGTGAACGTCGGGCTCTCTGCGGCGGTGGTCGTACACGCGTTCGTTGTTATCTTCGTCGCCGTCAATATATGAGACAGTGATTCCGTCGAGGTCGGCAAGTGGCTGCAGGAAGTCGACAAACTGCGATGCCGTGATGCCTTCGGCCTTGATTACGTCCCAATGCTTGAACAGGATGGACCTCAGCGCAGCTTGCTGCGCTTCTGCATCGTTTGCGGGTGACCAAGGCTTGTCGATCATGGAAGGGGGGATGTCTGCGCTACCGTTTTGGCGAAGCAAGTTCGCCGCCGCGAGCGTCGTTCGATCCTTCGGGGCGCAAGATCCCGTAGGACAGGCATCCAGATTGCGAGGCACCATCTCGAGGCCCTCATCGCGATGATCCATGGCCGAACCTCCTGGGAGTTCTCACTAGACTCCGGGCGCTATCGTAGGGTCGGCAGCGCAGGCATGCCGGCAAATCGCGGTTCGGTCCTACGCTGAAAGAGTTCGTTTCTCGCGAATCTGGGCGGTGGGGGCTGATTCACGTTCCGGTGTGCTGCAGGGCCTGAAGTCTAAAGTTTCAGGGGAGCGAGGCCGACAGGCCGATGCTCAGGACCAGCAGCTCACGGACCTGTTCGAGCAGCGGTGCGCTCAAATTCTTCGGCGCGCCCGCGCGTCCGTAGCCATGCTTCTTTGGACAAGCGATATAGGACATGCCTTGTCAGCTGGTGACCGGCAGGGACAAGTGGATGCTCGAAGTCATCGGAGGCCGTTCGCGTCATCCCGAGCTTGGACATCACCGCACGAGAACGCGCGTTGCCGGGCACGGTAAGCGCCACGATTTCCGATAGGCCAACGCTTTCGAAACCGAACTCCAGGGCTGCTCGAGCTGCCTTGGTGGCGAAGCCTTGCCCCCAGTACTGGCAACCCAAGCGCCAGCCCACTTCGACGCACGGTGCAAAAGGTGCCGTGTAGCTGGGGATCGCAATGCCGACCATTCCGATGAAGCTGGCGACGCCCGGCGCTTCGACCGCCCAGAAGCCAAAGCCTTCACGGAGGAAGTGCTCGGTGATGCGTCCGACGAGTGCGTCACTTTGCGTTCGCGTGAGCGGGCCGAGCAGGTACTGGTTCACCTGCTCGTCAGCGTTCAGTTCCGCGAAAAGAGGCAGGTCCTCGTCTCGCCACGCCCTAAGACGAAGCCGCGGTGTCTGCAGTTCTGGAATTTCACGGGTCATCTGGCACTGGGAGGAGCGAGGGAATGTCCGGTCTTGGCCCGCGAACGGTCGTCTTTGGCGCTATTTCGGTTTCGCATAAATGGCTTTCGCCGCCTCTTCCCAGTTCACGCCGTCGAATTTTCGAATCTCGAGCGACGAGAGATCCAGTGCATCGATGCACCGGAGGTTGACGGCCCATCGAGCCGGGTCCAGCCGCGGACGAGTGAACGGCGAAATGCCGCAATGCCTGCAGGAGTAGTGCTTGGCGGTCAACGTTCCGAACTGGTACAGGGTCAGATCCTGTTCACCTGAAACAATACGCAGAGTCTTGTCTGACGCGCCATGCCACAGCGCACCCTTGCGACGACAAAGGGAGCAATTACATTCCATGGCGTATGCGACCGTGGCTTGCAGTTCGAACTTGACTCTTCCGCAGTGACAGCTGCCCAAGTAAGTCTGGTGATCAGTCATGGCTGTACCTCGCTGGTTTCGCCATCATGCCATCCAGCGGCCAGCGAAGTGGTGTTGCGCGGCGCTGCTATTGCGGCAGTGATCGGCCTCAGTCCGCCGGCAGCACTTGCCCGACCATAAGTCGATGTCCGTCAGGCGTAGTGACGGCGAACTCACGCATACCCCAGTCTCGGTCGATGGGTGGATGTATCACGATAGCCCCTCGACCGACCCACTCGTCGTGCAGCGCCTGCGCATCGTCGACATGCAGGTAAGCAAAGTAGCTGTGGTCGCCTGTCGCCGAGGGCAGAAGCGCGTCTGGACAGTGACCGAGCATGACGCTGACACTCCCCCTGCAAACCAGTTGCCAGTCCGACCGGCCTCCCCACTGGACGCTGAAGCCGAGTGCATCACGGAAGTACGCCGTATTTCGCTCGAGGTCGGGCACCGCGAGCACGTACGCAAAGGGGCGCAGGTCACTGGGTACAGGCATCAGAACTCCCATGCTGAAAAATGAGCGCCTAAGACGTGTCCCGGCATCCACTTGCGACCGTCTGCTCCTGGCCGAGGGCCGTCCTACCGTGCGCCCGGCCAGAAGGGCCAGAGGCTACCAAGGAATACGGGCGGTCGGCCGGACTCTGGCGATGTCGCGAAGGGCGATTGCCCTTGGCCATTCGTGCCGAGCCGGGCCGAGGGCGAAGCCGGGATTAGCAGTTGCCCTTTTTTGCCTGTCCCGGCGGGCATTGTTTCCCGTATCCGCCACCGGGATATCCCGGACCGTCGGGGTAGACAACGCAGCCCCCGAGCATGGCTGTTGCGAGAAGTGCAGCGACTAGCTTCTTCATGGCGTGGTCCTTCTATCGTTGGCATTCGAGCATAGCTGCTGCGCTTCATGGTCGCGCCGTCGTCGATGGGATCGCCGTGTAGGACTTGGCGACGCGCCCGGACTTCAGCAGACGCCAGACCAGCCATCGCACAATTGCTTCATCAAGGAACTGGACCTCGCAATGAATCAAGCAAGCTTCGGCAAGGCAATCCCAGTACTCGCCTCACTCGATCTGGCACGCACTTTGGATTTCTACAAGAACGTGCTCGGCTTCCAAACGCGGCACTTCGAGGACTTTTCCTATGGCATGGCAATGCGCGGCGAAACGGAGTTGCACTTCTGGGCCTGCGACGACAAGCACATCGCTGAGAACACCTCGTGCTACATCCGCGTCGCGGACATCGCCGCTGTGCACACGGAGCTCAGTGCCCAGTTGCCTTCGATCCAAGGCGTGGTCCGCACGGCTTGGGGCATGGACGAGCTTTATGTGATCGATCCGGACGGCAATCTCATCAAGTTCGGCCAAGAGTCTCCTGTCGCACCGTAACGCGCGCCGCGGAGCGCGTCGCCGGTTGGCCATGGACATGTGAACCTTTTTCGATCTGGCAAGAGGCCAGTCCTGCGCATAGACTCGCGGCCGATCACTTCTTCGCAACAGGAGTACCCATGGGTTTGATGGACCAGATCGGCCATGCGCTGATGGACAACGACGAACTTCACTTCGCCACCGAGAGCCGGTGCTCGCCCGAGGAGCGATGGCTGGTGGCGTTGAGCGCGCCGCTCTCCGCCTTCAACGGCAACTTCGTCAACGCAGTCGAGACCGGCCAGAGCCCGGAGGCGCTGCGCGAAGGTGTCGCCGGCATGTGGGGCGTCCAGGACCGCAAGAGCTTCGAGCAGACGGCCCGTTGGATCGTCGACGAGGGACATCGCGAGAAATACCGGGGCGTGTGGCACGGCCTGGTCAAGCTCGACACCGCCCACCGGTCCGCCCCTCTGCTGCTGCGCTCCGTAGCCTCGCTGGTCTTCCCCGGCCTGTTCATGCTGAAACTGCGGGGCGAGCTGGACTACGAGGCCTTTGCCAACCAGACCGGCAAGAGCGTCGCCGACATCGCCACCTTGATGGGTTCCTACAGTGACTGGATGGACGATCTGCGCAAGCCGCTGGGGGTACAGCCCGCGGAGATCACCGACCTGGTCGCATGGGACGCCGTGCGGCTGGCCAGCCTGTCGCGCTGGGCGGTGGACCTGGGCTACATCGACCGCGGCGAGTTCACGGGCTTTGCCTCCGGGCTGGTCGGGCCGGTGCGCGCCGCCTACGGCAACTGGGCCCAGGTCAGCGCTGCCTATGTGGCAGCCGGCCTGATCTGGAACTATTCGGAAGCACGGCAGGAAGCGCTGGTGCGCACGAATGCGATGCTGTTCAGCGACCCGCGCAGCCCGTACAAAGACCTGCCGCTCCACTGAGCGCTCCGGCCAAGGAGATGTCGCGAGCGAGCTTCTTCGCCTGCTGCTCAGTCCGCCTTGATGTCCGCCGCCTTGATCACGCGCGACCACAGGGCCAGTTCCTGGTCGACGAACTTGCCGAGCGCCGGCGGGTCCATGTAGACCGCGAAGGCGCCCTGGTCGTCGACCTTCTTGCGGAAGGCTTCGCTTTCGACGATCTTGCGAATCTCGGTGCTGAGCCTGGCGACGATCTCGGGCGGCGTCTTGGCCGGCGCGAAGACGGCGAACCACGACTCGACCTCGTAGCCCGGGAAGCCCGCCTCGGCCGAGGTCGGCACATTGGGCATCGACGGGTGCCGCTTGCTGCCGGTGTAGGCCAGCGCCTTGAGCTTTCCGCTCGCGATGTGGCCGATGACCGAAGGCGGCGTGGTGATGAACATGTCGACGTTGCCCGCGATCAGGTCGTTGATCGCCGGACCCGAACCCTTGTAGGGCACGTGGGTCATCGGCTGCTTGGCCTGGCGCGAGAGCAGTTCGCCCGCGATGTGCTGGATCGAGCCGTTGCCCGAGGAGGCATAGAAAAGGCCGCCGCCGCCCTTCTTCTGGCCGTACTCGACGAGCTCCTTCATCGAGTTCACCGGCAGCTTGCCGCTGACGGCCACCACGTGCGGCGCGCGCATCACCAGCGCGACCGGAACGAAGTCCTTGGTCGGACTCCATTTCATCTGCTGGAACAGCGAAGGGTTGCCGACGTGGTAGCCCGAGTACTGCATCAGGAGCGTGTAGCCGTCGGGCGCGGCGCGGGCCACGGCCTCGGCGCCGATGTTGCCGCTGGCGCCCGGCTTGTTGTCGACCACCACCGGCTGGCCCAGCGCGCGCTGCAGCGGATCGGCGACCATGCGCGCCATGATGTCGGTGGAGCCGGCGGGCGCAGTCGGCACGATCATGGTGATCGGCTTCGAGGGCCAGGTGTCGGCGTGCGATGCGGCGGCGGCCAAGGCAAGGCAGGCTGCGAGAAGGCAGCGAAGAGGTTTCATGTTTGTCTCCTGTAGTGTGTGAACGTGTCGCGGCGCCCGGCCCTTCAGGGCGCGAGCTCCGAGATCTCGATGAGATTCAGGTCGGGGTCGCGCAGGTAGACGGAGCGGATGCGCGAAGTGGCGCCGGTGCGCATCACCGGCCCTTCGAGGATCGGCACCTGCTTCTCGTTCAGGCGCGCGATGACTGCGTCGAGCGGCACCGCGGCGATGAAGCACAGGTCCAGCGCGCCCGGCATCGGCACCTCTGCCTTGGGCTCGAACTCGTGCCCCTTCAGATGCAGGTTGATCTTCTGGTTGCCGAAGCGAAAGGCCTTGCGGCCGCCGCCGAAGGTCTCGAGCGACATCCCCATCACCTCGACATAGAAGCGCACGCAGGCTTCCTCGTTGGCGGTGGTGAGCACCAGGTGGTCCAGATGGTCGATCATGCTTGCTCCTTTTCTTCGCGCGCCTTCGCGCGCGCAACGATGTCGTCGAAATCCGCCGGCGGCGCATGGCGCGTCAGGCGATGGCCGGCGCGCGACACCTGGCTCGACAGTTCGTGCTGCACCAGGTCTTCGAGCTGCGCCGCGGCGCCGATCAGGCCGTCGAGGTCCATGCCGGTGTCGTAGCCCATGCACTGCAGCATGTGGACCACGTCCTCGGTCGCGACGTTGCCGGTCGCACCCGGCGCATAGGGGCAGCCGCCGACGCCGCCGAGCGACATGTCGAGGCGGCGGATGCCCGCCTCGACTGCCGCCACGGTGTTGACGAGCCCCATGCCGCGCGTGTTGTGGAAATGGGCGGTGAAGTCCAGCGCCGGGAAGCGCTCCGACGCGGCGGCGCAGACGGCCTGCACCTGGGTGGGATAAGCCATGCCGGTCGTGTCGCACAGGGTGATGCCGCGCACGTTCAGCGCGGCGAAGCGCTCGATCCAGCCCAGCACCGTGGAAAGCGCCACCTCGCCTTCCATGGGGCAGCCGAACACGCAGGACAGCGACACGTTGACCGGCACCGCGGCCTGCCGCGCCAGCGCGATCACATCCGACAGCTGCGAGAAGGACTGCTCGCGCGTCATGCGCAGATTGCTGAGGTTGTGGCTTTCGCTCGCCGACATGACGATGTTGAACTCGTCGACGTGGCTGTCGAGCGCACGCTCGGCGCCGCGCAGGTTGGGCACCAGCGCGGTGTAGACCACGCCAGGTTGGCGCGCGATGCGCATCATCACCTCCTCGCCGTCGCGCAGGGCGGGAATGGCCTTGGGCGAAGTGAATGAAGTGACCTCGATCTTCGCGTAGCCGAGGCCGCTGAGCCGATCGACCAGCGCGATCTTGTCTTCCGTAGGAATAAAGCGGCTTTCCATCTGGAAGCCGTCGCGCGTGGCGACCTCGTTGACGAGGAGGCGCGTGCCGTTGCCGGTGTTCATGTTCTTGCTCCTTCAGCGTGAACGCGCGGGCCAGCCGCCCGAGCGCAGGTCGTCGTCGTGTTCACCGAGCCGCGGCGCGGGGTACGCGATGCGGCCCGGCGTCGCGCTGAGCTTGGGCACCACGCCCGGCACCTTGAGCGTGCGGCCGTCGGAGGTGGGGGCCTCCACGATCATTTCGCGCGCCAGGTACTGCGGGTCGGTCGCGATGTCGGCCACCGAGTAGATGCGACCGACCGGCACGCCGGCCGCATCGAGCGCCGCGAGCGCCTCGTCGCGGCTGCGCCGGCTGGTCCAGGCCTCGATGGCGGCATCGAGCGCCTCGGCCTGCTGTACGCGGCCGTCGTTGTGGCGCAGGGCCGGGTCTTCCTCGAGGTCCGGCCGGCCGATGGCACGCATCAGGCGGCGGAAGATGCTGTCGCCATTGCCGGCGACCAGCACGTAGTGGCCGTCGTTGCAGCGGTAGGCGTTGGTCGGCGCGATGCCGGGCAACGCGCTGCCGGCGCGCTCGCGCACGGCACCGAAGGCGTCGTACTCGGGCACCAGGCTTTCCATCACGTTGAAGACCGACTCGTAGAGCGCCACGTCGATGAACTGGCCCTCGCCGCCGTGGGCCGTGCGGTGGTGCAGCGCGGTCAGCACGCCGATCACGCCGTGCAGCGCCGCGAGCGTGTCGCCGAGCGAGATGCCCACCCGCACCGGCACGCGGCCCGGTTCGCCGCTCAGGTAGCGCAGCCCGCCCATCGATTCGCCGAGCACACCGAAGCCCGGCTTGTCGCGGTAGGGGCCGGTCTGGCCGTAGCCCGAGATGCGCAGCATGATGAGGCGTGGGTTGAGCGCATGCAGCTGCTCCCAGCCGAGGCCCCAGCCTTCCAGCGTGCCGGGCTTGAAGTTCTCGATCAGCACATCGGCCTCGAGCGCCAGCGCGCGGGCCGCTTCCTGCCCCTCTTCGCTGCGCAGGTCCAGGCAGACCGAGCGCTTGTTGCGCGACTGCACTTCCCACCACACCGAGCTGCCGTCGCGCAGCATGCGCCACTTGCGCAGCGGATCGCCGACCTCGGCCGGTTCGACCTTGATCACGTCGGCGCCGAATTCGGCCAGCGTCTTGCCGGCGAAAGGGCCGGCAATGAGCTGGCCGAGCTCCAGGACCTTGAGGCCTTCGAGTGCATTCATGGCTTGCTTGTCTCTCTTTGCTGTTCGATGGCTGCACTGTAGAAAAACATCACGATTCGCGGAATTGCCATGACGGCAGCACCCCTTCGCGAAACGCGAAGCCCCGGCCTAGAATGGCCCGATGGCCAGCACCATCAATCCGGCCCGCGTCGACTTCGTCACGCTGCGTCTGTTCTGCGCGGTGGCCCAGTCGGGCAGCATCACCAAGGGCGCGGAGGCCTGCCACCTCGCCTTGTCGGCCGCGAGCCGGCGCCTGTCGGATTTCGAGAATGCCACCGGCTCGAAGCTGCTCGACCGCAGCCCGCAGGGCATTGCGCTGACGCCGGCCGGCCACGTCGCGATGCAGCATGCGATGCGGCTGTTCCAGGGCTTCGAGCAGTTCAGCACCGAGCTCAAGGACTATTCGAGCGGCGTGCGCGGCCATGTGCGCCTGTGGGCCAACATGTCGGCGCTCACCGAGTTCCTGCCGGCGGCACTGGCGACCTTCCTGGAGCGGCATCCCGACATCCGCGTCGAGGTCGAGGAACAGTTGAGCGGCGACATCGTCCGCGCGCTCGTCGATGGCCTCGCGGACGTCGGCGTGTTCGCCGAGAACACGCCCACCTACGGCCTGAACGTGGCGCCCTTCCAGACCGACGAGCTGGTCGTGCTGTGCGCCAAGCAGCATCCGCTGGCGCGCACGCGGCGCGCCGACTTCAAGACCTGTCTCGCGCACGAATTCGTCGGCCTGAACCGCAGCAGCTCATTGCTGGAGCTGACCTCGCGCGCCGCCGAGCAGGCCGGCATCCCGATGCGCCTGCGCGTGCAGGTGCGCAGCTTCGACGCCATGTGCCACATGATCGCGGCCAACCTCGGCATCGGCGTGGTGCCCTTCGCGGCTTGCAAGGCGCAGGTGAGCGCGCTCGATCTGCGGGTCGTGCGGCTCAAGGACGCGTGGGCGGTGCGGCGGCTGCTGATGGCGACCAAGACCGGCGAGCAGCTGTCGCCCGCAGCCGGCCTGCTGCTGCAGCATCTCGCGGCTTCGAGCCAGGCGCCGACGTCGGTTGCGGGCGCATCGTTGCCCGCGCCTCGAGACCGCCGGTCCTGACGAAGGTCGGATCCAGGCTGGATCTCGTTCGTCGAACGCGTCAGCCCGGCGCGCGCCGCCGACGCGCCGGGCCGGCCGCGGCCTCGCGCAGGCACTCGACGAAGGCCCGCGCCGCCGGCGTCAGCCGCGACCAGGCCTGCAGGCGCACCGACACCTGCACGCGCGGCAGCGGCTCCGCCAGGCGCAGGCGCACCAGGCCGCGGGAGGCGACGGGGTCCTCCGCCAGCGACGCGGCGACCAGGGTCAGCGCGTCGGCGTTGCGCACCAGCGAAAGGCCGAACTGGATCGACTGGCACACCACGGTGTTGCGCGGGGCCGCGAGCCCGGCCTGCTGCAGGGCTTGCACGCCGTAGGCCGGAACCGCCCACAGCGCTTCGGCCAGACGGCGCAGGGTGCGCACCCGCGCCAGCGGATGGCCGGCGCGCGCGATGGCCGCCAGCGGGGCCTGCAGCAGCACCTCGCGCTCCAGGCCGTCCTTTTCCGCCGTCCCCTCCAGCTCGCTCAGCACCGCCAGGTCGTGGCCCGATCCCGGGCCGGTCGCCTCGGGACTGGTGATCTCCACCAGCTCCAGCGCGACGCCGGGGCAGCGCCGGCGGAAGGCCAGCAGCGCATCGGGCAGCAGCCGTGCCGCCGCCAGCGAGCTGAACGCGGCGCGCAGGTGGCCGCCGCCGTCGCGCAGCTGCGCAATCTCGTCCTCGGTGCGCCGGACCTCGTCGAACAGCACCGCGGCGCGCCGCAGCAGGGCCTGGCCGATCTCGGTCGGCACGACGCCCCGGGCACTGCGCACGAACAGCGCAACGCCGACCGTGCGCTCCAGCTCGCGGATCGCGTAGGTCATGGCCGGCTGCGTCAGCGCAGCATCGCGCGCCGCGGCACGGATGCCGCCGGCCTCGGCCACGCGGCGGAAGATCTCCAGGTGTCGCAGGTTCATCGGGGAAGGCATCGGTTGGTTGGAATGATGGTGAACAAGAATTTTGATCGCTTGCAAGAATCCCGTGTCTTTTCTTTTATCCCGGCATGCACTACCGTCGCGCGGACCCGGCGGCCCCATGGCCTTGGGCGGCCATTCCCCTCCCTCCTCTTCGAACCATTCCAGAGAACCTGCATGAAGCGTCTGCATTCCCTCGCCACCCTGGCCGCGGCCAGCCTGTTGAGCCTGAACGCCCTGGCCCAAAGCGGCACCGCCGCGGCCCCTGACGCGCTGCAGCAGCGCGGACTGTCCCTGGCCGACGCCACCGAGGCGCAGGTGATCGCGTGGCGGCGCCACATCCACCAGAACCCCGAGCTGTCGTTCCAGGAGAAACGCACCGCTGCCTACGTGGCCGAGGCGCTGGCCCGGATGCCGGGCATCGAGGTGCAGACCGGCATCGCCAAGACCGGCATCAAGGCCGTGCTGCGCGGCGGCAAGCCCGGACCGGTGGTGGCCCTGCGCGCCGACATGGACGCGCTGCCGGTGGAGGAACGCAACGACCTGCCCTTCAAGTCCACCGCCAAGGGCGACTGGCTGGGCAAGGAAGTACCGGTCTCGCACGCCTGCGGCCACGACACCCACGTCGCGATGTTGCTGGGCGCGGCGCAGGCGCTGTGGAGCATGCGTGCCGAACTGCCAGGCACGGTGGTCTTCCTGTTCCAGCCGGCCGAGGAGCAGGGCCCCGGCCCGGTGCTCAGCGGCGCGCCCGCGATGGTGCAGGCCGGCGTTCTGGACAACCCGAAGGTGGATGTGGTGATGGGCCAGCACATCAACGCCGGCGGCCCGCTGGGCATCGGCTACCGGCGCGGCAGCCTGATGGCGAGCGGCGACGTGTTCAAGATCTCGCTCAAGGGGCAAGGCGGCCACGGCTCCTCGCCCTGGACCGCGAAGGAGCCGACGGTGGCGGCGGCCGAGATCGTGCTGGCACTGCAGAACATCGTGAGCCATCGCATCGACCCGCTGGACGGCCCCACCGTGGTCACCGTGGGCATGCTGCAGAGCGGCAACCGCGTGAACATCCTGCCCGACACCGCGGAAGTGGCCGGCACGGTGCGTTCGCTGTCGGCCAAGAACCAGAAGGTGGCGCACGAGAACATCCGCCTGAAGGCGCAGAAGATCGCCGAGCAGCACGGCCTGACGGCCAAGGTGGAGATCGACACCGGCTACGAGGTGCTGGTGAGCGACCCGGGCGCCACCCAGGTGGTGGTGAACGCGCTGGAGGCGGCGGCCGGCCCCGGCGCGCAGGCGCGCGAGATCGGGCCGCGCATGGGCTCGGAGGACTTCGGCTCCTTCGGCAAGAACCGGCCGGTGGTGTTCTGGAACCTGAATGCCTCGCCCTTCGGCGACAGGCCGGGCGCGCCCAACCATTCGTCCGAGTTCGTGATCGACGAGAAGGCCTTGCGCCTAGGCGTGCGCGCCCTGGTGGGCAGCACGCTGGCCTACATGACGACCCGGCCGAACGGGGAGCTGACGGCCTCGCGCTGAGCAGCTAGACCGTTCCTGCGCCCACCAGCATCTCGCACGGCCCGACGAAGCCATCGCCGGTTTCGAAGGCGCGCAAGGCTTCCTCGATGGCTTGCCAGGCCTGCGCGCGCTCGGTCTCGCTCAGGCCCACCATCATCTGGTGCAAGGCACCGAAGGACTCGCGCTCGAAGCGCACGCATTCCGCCGCACTCGGCAGCTTGACCGGCGATGGCACCTTGCGCACCTCGATGTCGCGCAAGCCGGCCTTGGCGAAGGCGGCTTCGAGCACGCCCTCGGCACCGAGCGAGAACGGGCCCGGCTGGCCAGGCAGCGGCGGTGGCAGCTTGGCGCGCTCGCGGATGATCTTCACGGGAATGGAGAAGAAGGCATTGCGCTCGGGTGTCGAGTAGACGATGGCCGCCACGCGCCCGCCCGGCCGCAACGCGCGGCACATGCCCGCGAGCGCGCGCTGCTGGTCGGGAAAGTAGATCAGGCCGACGCGGCTGATCGCGGCGTCGAAGGAGCCGGCGGGCAGCACGTCGAGCGCCTCGCCGTCGAGCTCGCGCGTTTCGACGTTGGAGAGCCCGGCTTCCTTGGCGTCGGCCGCCGCGCGTTCAAGCAAGGCGGGCGCAATGTCGGTGGCCAGCACATGGCCGCTCTCGCCCACGCGCCGTGCTACCGAGATCGACTGTTCGCCTGCGCCCGCGGCGATGTCGAGCACGCGGGATCCCGGGCCGATGCGGGCCAGGTCGAACATGGTCTCGGTCGCCTCGCCGAGCCAGTCGCCGAGGAAGGGGCCCCAGCGGTGCCAGGCCTCGGCGGCGGCCTGCCACTGCGCGCGTGTCGTGGTCTTGAAGGCGGCGGCATCGAATGCCGGCTGCAGAACGGTGTTCATGGTGCGTCTCCAGAGGAAAGAAGGTGCACGAAGCATCGCTGCGCGTGGCCCTGCGCGCCAGTCCAGAATTAGAACTGGCCTTGCCGGGGCGAGAGGAATAGATTCGCTCCATGATCGACTACGGCCAGTTCTGCACCGTCGCGCGCGGCGCCGAAGTGCTCTGCGAGCGCTGGACGCCCTTGGTCGTGCGCGAGCTGATGTGCGGCAGCACCCGCTTCAACGACATCCGGCGCGGCGTGCCGCGCATGTCGGGCTCGCTGCTCGCGCAGCGGCTGCGCAAGCTCGAGGAGGTCGGCGTCGTCAAGCGCGTGCAGGGCACCGGCGTGTCGGCGGAGTACCACCTCACCGGTGCCGGCGAGGAGTTGCGGCCGATCGTGATGGCGCTCGGCCACTGGGGCGCACGCTGGATCGGCAGCCGCCTGAAGCGCGGCCAGCTCGATGCCGGCTTTCTGATGTGGGACATCCGCCGCTTCGTGCGGCCCGACGAATGCCCGCGCGGGCGCTGCATCGTCGTCCACTTCCGCTTCACCGATGCGCCCGAGGGCGAGCGCCGCTGGTGGCTGGTGGTGGACAAGGGCAGCGCCGACCTGTGCCGCGACGATCCCGGCGAGGACGCCACGCTGATCGTCGAATCGACGGTGCTGGCACTGACCGAAGTCTGGACCGGTGACCGGGACGCCGACGACCTGATCCGCGAACGCCGGTTGCGCGTCACGGGCACCGCGCGCGATGCGCGCGACCTGTGGCGCTGGCTGGGCCGCAGCGCTTTCGCCGAGACGCGCGAGGCCGCCCGGAGGGCCTAGTGCGCCGCCCCGCCGAGGGCCTTGGTCAGCATCACGAGGTCCAGCGCCAGCCGCCCGCTGCTGGCGACCTCGTCGCGCTGCGCCTGCAGCAGCGTGCGCTGGGCATCGAGCTGGACCAGGAAATCGGTCAAGCCGTTGTCGTAGCGCACGCGCGCCAATTCCCAGGCGTCGCGGCTGTGGCGCTCCTTCTCCACCAATTGCAGATGGCGCTGCCGGTCTGCCGTGTAGGCGCTCAAGGCATCGTCGATCTCGTGCCAGGCCTTCAGCACCGTCTGCTGCCAGGCCACCGCGGCCTCCTGCTGCTGCAGCTCGCGCAGGGTCACGGTGCTGCGACGCCGGCCGCCGTCGAAGATCGGCAGCTGCAAGCTCGGGCCGATCGCCCACTGCCGGCTGCCCCATTCGCCGAAGCTGCGGCTTCCGACCGATTCAAAGCCGAAGTTCGCGCCCAGCGTGATGCGCGGGTACAGGTCGGCGACGGCGACGCCGATGCTGGCGGTGGCCGCATGCAGTTGCGCCTGTGCGCGCTGGATGTCGGGCCGGCGCAGCGCCGCTTCCGAGGGCAGGCCGGGCGAGAGGTCGGGCAATGCGCTCGCCCGCGCATCGGCGCGCTCGGTCAACTGCGCTTGGAGCGCGCCGGGCCGTTCGCCGACCAGCAGCGTGATCTGGTTGATGGCCTGTGCCTCCTGCGCCAGCAATTGCGGCAGCCGCGCGCGCAGATCGGCCGTTTGCGCGCGCTGGCGCGTCACGTCGAGGTCGGTCGTGAGGCCGCCGTCGGCGCGCGCCTTGACCAGCTCGAGCGTCTCCTCGGCCGCGGCGATCTCGGCGCGCGCGATGCGCAGCTGGCGCTGCGCGGTGCGCAGCTCGAAGTAGTTGCGCGCCAGCTCGGACTGCACGCTCAGTTGCACCTGCGCCAGCATCGCCTGCGAGGCCGCGAGGTTGGCATCGGCGGCCTCGATCGAGCGCCGCACGCGGCCCCAGAGATCGAGCTCCCAGGCGGCATCGAAGCCGGCTTGGTAGAGGTTGTGCGGTTCGCTCAGCACGCCGATCAGCTCCTCGCGGTTCGAAGGATTGAGCGCGTCGATCAGGCGCGTGCCCGAACCGAACTCGCTCTGCCGCTGGCGCGTCGCCGCCGCGCTGGCGTTGAGCTGCGGGCCGCGCTGGGCCTCCGCCGCTTGCCTTTGCGTTCGGCTTTGCGCGAAGCGCAGCGCTGCCGTCTGCAGATCGTGGTTGGCGGCGAGCGCCTTGGCCTGCAGCGCGTCGAGCACCGGGTCGGCGAAAACGGACCAGCCGATCGGCATGCTCGCCGTGCTTCGAAGCTGCGGGTCGGCCAGTTCCGGCGAACCGCCATGCCAGGCCGAGAAGTCGGCGGGCGCCTCGCGCATCGGGGCCTTGAAATCGGGCCCGACGGCGCAGCCGGCGAGCATCAGCGCCGCGAGCACCGTCAGCAGACGGGAAAAGCGAAGGTGTTGCGAGTTCTTCATGTCGCGTTCCGTTTCAGACAAGACGGTTGCGGAAAAGCCAGGCGGCGAGCGGCAGCGTGATGACCGCGATGACGAGCAGCGGAATGAGGTTGTGCCAGACGGTCAAGAGGCCCACGCCCTCGAGGTAGACGCGCTGCACCAGGTCGATGGCGAAACGCAGCGGATTCGCCAGCGTCGCGATCTGCAGCACCTCCGGCATGTTGCGCACCGGCGTGACCAGGCCCGACAGCAGCATCAGCGGCATGATCAGCACGAAGGTGTAGAGCATGGCCTGCTGCATGCTGGCCGACACCGCCGAGATCGACAGCCCGATGCCCACGCTTGCGATGGTGAAGCAGGCAAGGCCGGTGTAGAGCGTGACGAAGGAGCCGGCCATCGGCACCTTGAACCACAGGAGCGTGACCAAGAGCACGATGGTGGACTGCACGAGCCCAATCAGCACCGGCGGCACCGCCTTGCCGACCATGATCTCCATCGGCGACAGCGGCGTAACCAGCAGTTGGTCGAAGGTGCCCTGCTCGCGTTCGCGCGCCACCGACAGAGCCGTCAGCAGCAGCGTCTGCAGCATGCTGAGCGCGGCGATCATGCCGGGCATCAGGTTCCAGCGCGTCTCGAGGTTCGGGTTGTACCAGGCGCGCGAGGCGATGGTCACCGGCGCCTTCGCGCCGCCGTGCTGCAGCCGCCACTCGTCGTTGAAATCCGCGACCACGGAAGCGATGTAGCCGCCGGCAGAGCCCGCCGTGTTGGAGTTGCGGGCATCGATGACGAGCTGGATCGGCGCGCTCTCGCCGGCCTGCAGCTGCTCTTCGAACTGCGGGCCGATCTGGAGCACCAGCAGCGCCTGCTGCGATTCGATCACGCGCGCGATGTCGGCCTGGGTGGCGAGCGTCGCGGCGCGGCGGAAGACGCCGGTGCCGTCGAGCTTCGCGACCAGCGCCGTCGAGGCGCCGCTCCTGCTCTGGTCGAGCAGGGCATAGTCGACGTTGCTCAGGTCGTAGGTGGCCGCATAGCCGAACAGCAGGCTCTGCATGAGCGCAGGCACGACCAGGATGGCGCGGCTGGACGGGTCCTTCAGGATCGCCAGGAACTCCTTGCGGCAGAGGTTGGCGATACGGAGCAGTAGCGCGATGAACGAAGCGTGCATGGCGAAGCCTTCAGTCGAGTTTCTTGCGCGTGACGAAGCGCGCCAGGCCGAGCAGCAGCACGGCATAGACAACCAGGATCGCGCAGTTGCGCAGCACCAGCGGCCAGACGTCGCCGGCGAGGAAGAGCGTGCGGATCAGCTCCATGAAGTAGGTGGCCGGCAGCGCCTGGCCCACGATGCGCACCGCCGTCGGCACGTTGCGCAGGTCGAACAGAAAGCCCGACAGCATCAGCGAGGGCAGGAAGCTCGCGAGCAGCGCGACCTGGCTCGCGAGGAACTGGTTGCGCGTGACCGAGGAGATGACCAGCCCGATGCCGACCGCGACCAGCATGTAGAGCATGGCGGCGAGGATCAGCAGCGCGAGCGAGCCGACCATCGGCACCTCGAACAGGAAGCGCGCGGCGACCAGGCACAGCGCGAGCCCGACCATGCCGATGCCGAAGTAGGGAATGATCTTCGCCAGCAGGATCTCGACCGGCCGCACCGGCGTGACGAACAGCGCCTCCAGCGTGCCGCGCTCCCACTCACGCGCCATCACCAGCGCGGTGAGGAAGGCGCCGACCAGCGTCATGATCAGCACGATCAGGCCCGGCACCAGGTACCAGGTGCTGGTGTTGGCGCTGTTGAACCACATGCGCTGCTCGATGCTGACCGCGCCGATGCCGGTGCCGGGTTGTCCGCGGTCGGCTTGCCGCTGTGCGTTGCCCCCGAGCGCGGCCGTGGCGTAGCGCAGCACGATGCTGGCGCGGCCCGCATCGGCGCCGTGCACGATGACCTGGATGCGCGCATCGCCGGCCGCGAGACGGCGCGAGAAGTCGCCGGGCACGCGCACGATGCCGTCGACCCGGCGCTCGCGCATCAGCAGCTCGGCCTCGCGCATCGAGCTCAGCATGACGGGCGCGATGTAGGGCGTAAGCTGCAGGCCGGCCACCGCATCGGCGGCCGTGGGCGAGCTGTCCTCCATCACCACCGCGAGCGGCGCGTTCTTGACGTCGAGCGAGAGGCCGAAGCCGAAGATCAGGATCAGGATGATCGGCAGCAGGATGCCGATGGCGATGCTGCTCGGATCGCGCACGAGCTGCCGCGTTTCCTTGCGCGTGAGTGCGATGAGTCGGCGCCAGAAACCGCTCATGCCCTTGCCTCGCGTGACTGCGTGACGATGCCGATGAAAGCCTCTTCCATGTCCGGCGCGCTGCCCGCCTGCACCCGCACCTCTTGCGGCGTGCCGATGGCCAGCAGCTTGCCGGCGTCCTGGATCACGATGCGGTCGCAGTACTCGGCCTCCTCCATGAAGTGGGTGGTGATGATGACCGTCACGCCGGCTTCGGACAGCGCGGTGATGCGGCGCCAGAACTCACGCCGCGCCAGCGGATCGGTGCCGCTGGTGGGTTCGTCGAGAAACAGGATCTCCGGCTCGTGCAAGAGGCCCGTGGCCATGGCCAGGCGCTGCTTGAAGCCGCCGGGCAGGAGTCCGCTGGTGGCCTTCTCCTGGCCCAGCAGGTCGAACTGCTGCAGCACCGTCTGCATGCGATCCCGCAGGCGCTGCCCGCGCAAGCCGTAGGCGCCGCCGAAGAACTCGAGGTTCTCGGCGACGGTGAGGTTGCCGTAGAGCGCGAACTTCTGCGAGACGTAGCCGATCCGGCTGCGGGCCTGTGCACGCGCATGGCGCAGATTGACGCCCGCCACCTGCAGGAAGCCGCTGGTCGCGGGCAGCAGGCCGCAGAGCATGCGGAAGGTGGTGGTCTTGCCGGCGCCGTTGGGGCCGAGCAGGCCGAAGATCTCCCCGCGCCGCACATCGAAACTGGTGCTCGCGACAGCCGTGAAGTCGCCGAACTTGCGCACCAGCTCCTTCACTTCGATCACGACCTCGTCGGGCTCGCCCGCGACGGCAACGGTCGCGATCTGCGGTTGCGCTGCGGCAGCGCCCTTTTCCTTCTCCTTCTTCTGCTTCGCGCGCAGCAGCACCATGAAGCCGTCTTCCAGGCGCGCCGGCACCGGCTCGACGGGCGCGCCGTCGAACAGCGCGGCCAGCGCCTGCTCGTCGGCATCGGGCCGGCGGATGAAGCGCACCTCGCCGCCTTGCGGCACGGCATCGACGATCGACGCCGGCGCATCCAAGAGCTTCGCCTGCAGCGTGCGCGCCGGCACACCCTCGGGCGGCCTGGCGATGAAGCACAGATCGCGCGCGTTGTCGCGGATCTGCTCCGGTGCGCCCTGCGCGATCAGTCGGCCTTCGTGCATCACGAAGACCTGGGCGCAGCGTTCGGCCTCGTCGAGGTAGGCGGTGCTCACGATCACGGAAAGCCGCTCGTCGTCGACCAGCTGCCGCACGATCTCCCAGAGCTCGCGCCGCGACAGCGGATCGACGCCGACCGTGGGCTCGTCGAGCAGCAGCAGTTCGGGCGAGCGCACCAGCGTGCAGGCCAGGCCCAGCTTCTGCTTCATGCCGCCCGAGAGCTTGCCGGCCGGGCGCGCGGTGAAACGGCCCAGGTCGGTCATCTCCATCAGCCGCGCATAGCGCTCGCGCCGCACATTCTTCGGCACGCCGTGCAGATCGGCATAGAGGTCGAGGTTCTCCTGCACGCTCAGGTCTTCGTAGAGCCCGAAGCGCTGCGGCATGTAGCTGATGCGGTCCTGAACGGCCTGCGGATCGGCCGCCACGTCGATGCCCAGCACGTGCAGCGTTCCACGGTCGGCGCGCAGCAGTCCGGCCGCGAGGCGCAGCAGCGTGGTCTTGCCCGCGCCGTCGGGGCCGACCAGCGCGCAAAGCGTGCCGGCGGGAACCTGCAGCGACACGTCGCCGAGGGCCTGCACCAGCAGCTTGGAGCCCTTGACTTCGAAGCCCTTGTGCAGCCCCTGCCCGGCGAGCGCCGGCGCCGCGGCGTTCATCAGCGCGCGCCTCCGGCCGCCGCGAGCTTGGCGCCGTCGAGCGACAGCCGGACCGTGACCGGCATGCCCAGCCGGAGCCGGTCTTCCTTGTCGTCGGCCAGCACGCGGATCTCGTAGACCAGGCTGCTGCGCAGCTCCTCGGTCTGCACGGTCTTGGGCGTGAACTCGGCCACTGAGGAGATGTAGCCCACCTTGCCGGCGAGCGGCTGGCTGGGGTGGCTGTCGGTCGTGAGCGTGGCCGCCATGCCGGGCTTGATGCGTCCGAGATCGACCTCCGTCACGTAGGCGCGAACCCACTTGGGATCGGTGATCGCGAGCGTGAACACCGGGCGCTGCGGCGAGGCCATGTCACCCGGCTCCATCAGGCGCGCGCGCACCACGGCATCGATGGGCGCCTTGAGCTCGGCTTGCGCGAGCTGGTGGTTGAGCAGTGCGAGTTCGGCACGCGCCACTTCGAGCTGGGCCTGGGCCTGCGCGATGTCTTCCTTGCGCGGCCCGGTCACGACCAGCTGCTGCGCCTTGCGCGCATTCTCGAGCTGCGCCTCGGCCACCTTGCGGCGGGCCTGCGCGCTGTCGAGATCCTGCTGGCTCACCGCGCGGCCGGCGGTGGTCTGGCGGATGCCCTGCAGCCTGTCGAGCTGCTGTCGTGCGAGCTCGGCATCGGCCTGGGCGGCCGACACGCCGGCGCGGGCCTGCGCCACTTCCTCGGGGCGGCTGCCGGTCTTCAGGCGCTGCAGCGCCTGCTGCTGCACGCCGATCTGCGCCTGCGCCTGGGCCGCGCGCAACTCGAGCGTGCGCGTGTCCAGCATGCCCAGCACCTGGCCGGCCTTCACATGGTCGCCCTCCTGCACCTCGAGCCTGCCGATGCGCTCGCTGCCGTTGAAGGCCAGCGAGACCTGGCGCACGTCGACGTTGCCGTAGAGCACCAGGCTGTCGCTGTCCACGGGCTTGCGGTTGAAGTACCAGGCGGCCGACGCGACGGCCGCCAGCAGGACGATGGCGCCAACGATGAGGGGTTTCTTGTTCATGGGTTTGCTCTTGCTTTCTCGCCGGTGCGTCGTCGATGAAGTAGACTGGATGATAACGAATTTGAATTCACATTCAAACTAATCCCGGCCTTTCCATAGGCCTGTCATATGCCATCCACTGCGAAAAAGAAAGCTTCCATCGCGCTCGCCAGGCGCGCCCCGCGCCCCGACGGTGCCGCTACCCGATCACATCTGCTCGAGACCGCGGGCCAGGTGTTCGCCGAGCGCGGCTATGCCGATGCCACCAGCAAGGAGATCTGCGAGCGCGCCGGCACGCCGATGGCCTCGGTCAACTACCACTTCGGCAGTCGCGAGGCCTTGTATGAAGAGGTGCTGGTCGAGGCGCACCGCCAGATCGTGAGCGTGGACGAGCTGATCGAGATGACGCGCTCGCTCGGCGATCCGCGGCAGAAGCTGCGCGCGCTGCTCGCGCACATGCTGGCGCCCTCCTCGCGCGAGGCCGCGCCCTGGGGTTTTCGCGTCATGCTGCGCGAGATCATGTCGCCGGGGCCGTTGGCGCCGGCGCTGGTCGACAAGGCGGTGCGGCCCAAGGCCAAGCTGCTGCTGGGCCTGATCTCGGAAATCCTGGAACTGCCGCCGGACCATCCCGCGGTGCAGCGCGCCCTCGTGTTCTCGGTGCTGCCCTGCATCGTGATGCTGGTCGCGCCGAAGGAGATACCGAGCAAGGTCCTGCCCGCGATCGCCAAAGACAGCGAGGGGCTGCTCGAAGACCTGATGCGCTACATGTTCGCCGGGCTGGATGCGCTCGCGGGCGCGCACCGCAAGCCCGCGCGCAGCTACCGAGCCTAGCGGCCTGCCTCAGGAAGCATCATGACTTCGTTGGGGCAAGAAACTCCACCAGCGCCGGGATGACCTGATCGGGCGCCTCCTCCATTAGCCAGTGGCCCGAGCCCTTCACCACCACGCCCTTGACATCGGTGGCGACCAGCTTGCCCTGCTCGATCAGGAAGCTGCCGCCGGCCTTCTCGCCCGACAGCACCAGCATCGGCATCTTGAGCGGCGTGGCCGCGAGCTTCGCGAAATCGTCGGCGTCGCGCTCGAAGGCCTTGAAGTACTCGAAGCCCGCGCGCATGCCGCCCGATATGCCTAGGCCGAATGTGTGATGCGCACAGAAGACGCCGCGCGTATAAATGATTCAAGTAGCCCCCAGTGCGCGTCCTAAGGGCGACCAAGCATCACTGGAATCCGACGATCGGGGATTGCGCCGTCCACTGGTTGCTCGGAGTATTGCGATCGCGGCCAGTCGCCAATCCGGTCCTGGAGGAACAACATGCATGCATCAACCTCGACGTGCGCTCTTGTGCTGCTGTGCGCACTTGCTCTGGACAGCCGTGCGCAAGCAGCGCCGGCCACACACACCGGCAAGATGGCGACTGCGTCGCGAGAATTTCGTGGGATGGAGGTTGTCGGCCAGGATGGCAAACGAACGCCGATCGCGCCGTCCAAGAACTTCAAACTGGATCATGAGGCATCCAGGTCCGGCGAGTCGCTGTTGGACGTGACACGGCGCAAGGGATATGCCGTCGACCCCGGAACGGTGGAAGCTGTCCGAAAGTGGAACCCGAAGGTGGAGTCTACGATCAATCCACTCCGCGCAGGCGAGACCCTTACTTTCGTCCGCCCTGTAGAGAACGTCGAGCCCGATGCCAAGCTGGCCGTTGTCCCGGGAGCCCGCCCGCTCACTCCCCTTGTGTTCACAACCCAACGAGCCGAGATTGCAAAAGTGCGGATGGAGGTCCAAAAAACGTATGGCCAGCCGCAGCTTTCGGCCCAACAACACCAAAGACTTCAGGTTGCCACGGACAAGATTGAGCGAGCAAACGCGGTGTTCGAAGCGAGAGCAACGACGATGTCTCCACGGCAGCAAGCTCTTGCAGCCGTTCAGATTGAGGCTGCGACGGCGCAGATTCGTACAGCAGCGGTCTCAGCTTCCGTCGACCGCCCCGACGCAGTGTTGGCAAGCGCGGCGATCGCGGCAGACGCAGAGACATTCGCCAAACTTCTTTCCTCCGGGCCACGCAAGCTCAGGGTCGTGGTGCGTTCCGCCCCCTCTGGAAAAGCAGCTGAACCGTTGGCCGTCTACGTCCTGCCGCTCGGCCTCGTCAGGTACGGCCCTTCAACCGACGAGACGAAGCTGCGCAATCTCATCGGCGTACTGACTTTTTCTCAGCCCACGTCGCCCTCCTTAGGGGATGTCGAGCCTGGCGTGAAATACGCAGTATGGGTCGGCCCACGGCACTCGGTCGATCTGATGGCGAAGCTTGTCAAGAACGGCTCTGTGAAAAAGTACGTTCCGGTGGATGCAACACCCGCCAGTCTGGCTGACGTCATCTTCGACGAGGCCGATCAAATCCGGGCGCCCTGAGAGTCATGGCCATTGATCTCAAGCCGCTCGGGGCACTTCTTCTTGCCGCCGCAGGAGTCGTTGGCACTGTCTTTGGCCTGTTCGGCTCTGTCTTGCACGAATTGGTGCCGCCATCCCGGGAACTCGCCTCGACCTTGTACGCCGGCATAGCCTCGCTGGCCGCACTCCTCATACTGCTGGGCATCGTCTTGCTGATGCCTGCTCGACTGACGCTTCGACAGAGACGATGGATCGTCGCATTCACTGCGGTACTCAGCGTGGCGGCGTTCTACGCCTTGTTGAGCTACGTGGGCACCCTCAACACATTCGTGTTCAGATATCCGGACTCCAGCACGGCTGGCCAGAAGCCGCAACGATACATTCGCGGGCAATACACCGAACTTGGCGCCACCATCACCAAGGACATGAGCGTCGCTGCTGCGCTCAACAGCGTTGGCGGACTCGACATGGCCAGGAACAATCAACTCCTGTGGACAGAGCAGTCGCAGAAGGAGACGGAGATGCGGCTGGTGCGGCACTACGTCGTGTCTCTTGCACTTCTGACCGCTGCCTTGTTCAGCGTGCTCATCGCGGTGTACCAAATCGGGCGATCAAAGTGATGTCCGAGGTACGCGCGATGACGGCTCGGTCCACAAAGCGGCCTACAACACCAGCAAGGCCCGGAAGTCGTTGACGTTGGTGTGCGTCGGTCCCGTCACGCAGAGGTCGCCGATGGCATCGAAGTAGCCGTAGGCGTCGTTGCGGTCCAGGTGGTCGGCGAGCTTGCGGCCTGCGGCCTCGGCGCGCGCCAGCGTGTCGGGGGTGACGAAGGCGCCGGCATTGTCTTCGACGCCGTCGATGCCATCGGTGTCGGCGGCAAGAGCCCACACATTTTTCTGCCCGGCCAGCGCGCCCGCGAGCCCGAGGCAGAACTCGCCCGCACGGCCGCCGCGGCCCTTGGCCTGGCCCGGCTGGCGCGGCCGGATCGTGACGGTCGTCTCGCCGCCCGAAAGAATCACGCAGGGCCTGGCGAAGGGCGCACCGCGCAACGCCACCGCGCGCGCCAGCGCGCCGTGCACCTTGCCGACCTCGCGCGATTCGCCCTCCATCTCGTCGCTCAGGATGTGGGCCTCGATGCCTGCCGCACGCGCCACGGCGGCAGCGGCTTCGAGCGATTGCTGCGGCGTGGCGATCAGATGCGTGGCATGGCCCTTGAACACCGCGTCGGCGGGCTTGGGCGTCTCGAGCGCGCCGTTTTCGAGCTGCGCACGCACGGCGGCCGGCACCTCGATGCCGTAGCGGTCGAGGATGGCCAAGGCGTCGGCGCAGGTCGTCGCATCGGGCACCGTGGGCCCGCTCGCGATCACGGCCGGGTCGTCGCCCGGCACGTCGCTGATGGTGAGCGTGACCACCTGCGCCGGCGCGCAGGCCGCGGCGAGCCGGCCGCCCTTGATGCGCGAGAGATGCTTGCGCACGCAGTTCATCTCGCCGATGTGGGCACCCGATTCGAGCAGTTGCTTGTTGATGCGCTGCTTGTCGGCCAGCGTGAGTCCTTCGGCCGGCAGCGTGAGCAGGGCCGAGCCGCCGCCCGAGATCAGGCACAGCACCAGGTCGTCGGCCGTGAGGCCTTCGGTCAGCGCGAGGATGCGCTCGGCCGCCTTGAGCCCGGCCTCGTCGGGCACCGGATGCGCGGCCTCGACGATCTCGATGCGCTGCGCCAGGCCTTCGGGACGTGGCGGAATGTGGTGGTAGCGCGTGACGACCAGGCCTTCGAGCTTCGCGTCGGCCGGCCACAGCGCCTCGAGCGCCTGCGCCATCGAGCCGCCGGCCTTGCCGGCGCCGAGCACCAGCGTGCGGCCCTTCGGCGGCTTGGGCAGGTAGGGGCCCATGCTGGCGAGCGGCAGCGCGCGTTCGACCGCGGCACGGTAGAGATGTTCGAGGAATTCGCGCGGCGCGGAATGGGGATCGGGTACGGGATTTGTTGGCTTCATTGCGAGTGTCTCCAGGCCCGATTGTCCACAGGCGCTAATTCGTCTTTGCGCCGGTCTCGAACCACTTGCCGATCAGCGCGCGCTCCGCGTCGGTGATGCCGGTGGAATTGTTCATCGGCATGATCTTGGTCACCACCACCTGCTGGTAGACGCCCTGCGCATGCGCCGCCACCTGGTCGGGCGTGTCGAGCCGCACGTTCTTCATCTGCACCTGCGCGCCGTGGCACATGTAGCAGCGTTGCTCCAGCACCTTCTTGACGTCGCCGAAGGCCACCTTCGGTGCCGCGGCGCCCGCCACCGGCGCGGCCGCGGGCTCGGGCCGCATCCAGACGATGGAAAGGCCCAGCACCACGACGCCGACCATCGCATAGGGCAGCGGATTGCCCGCGTTGCCGAGCTTGAAGCGGTGCCGCACCACGAAGAACTGCCGGATCGCCGCGCCGCCGAGCATGATGAGCAGCAGCACGATCCAGTTGTACTTGTGCGTGTAGGTGAAGCTGTAGTGATTGCTCAGCATCGCGAACAGCACCGGCAGCGTGAAGTAGGTGTTGTGCACGCTGCGCTGCTTGCCGCGCTCGCCGTGGATCGGATCGACCGGCAGGCCGGCACGCAGCGCCGCCACGTTCTTGCGCTGGCCCGGGATGATCCAGAAGAACACGTTGCCGCTCATGGTCGTGGCCATCATCGCGCCCACCAGCAGGAAGGCCGCGCGGCCCGCGAACCACTGGCAGGCCAGCCAGGTCGCGAATACGATGAAGAGCGCGACCAGCACGCCGACGATGGTGTCGCCGTTCTTGCGCCGGCCGAAGAGCTGGCAGATGCCGTCGTAAACCATCCAGAAGACGACGAAGAAGGCCAGCGCCACGCCGATTGCGGCGCCGGGCTGCCAGTCCATCTTGGACTTGTCGATCAGGTAGGTGCTCGCGTTCCACAGGTAGGACATGGTGAAGAGCGCGAAGCCGGTGATCCAGGTGGAGTAGCTCTCCCAGTAGGACCAGTGCAGGTGGTCCGGCAGCTTCTTCGGCGCCAGCGCGTACTTCTGCATGTTGTAGAAGCCGCCGCCATGCACCGCCCACTGCTCGCCGCCGACGCCCTTGTCCAATGATTCCTGGTCCTGCGGCTTCTCGAGGCTGTTGTCCAGCATCACGAAGTAGAAGGACGCGCCGATCCAGGCGATGGCGGTGATGACGTGGACCCAGCGCAGCAGCAGATTGGCCCAGTCGAGGTAGTAGCTTTCCATGTGCTCAACCTTGCATTGGCCTGCTCACCACTGCGGGCGCTGTAAGCAGAGAGAGTGCCGCGAACGCAGACCCTCGTGGGGGCCTCGCTCCGCTGCGGCTTGTGGACTGGAGTGTATACACTTTTTAGCTGGAGTTCGAGGGTTTTCTTCACGCAGCCGTGCTGGAAAACCCTAGCTCAGCGATTGCAACAACTGTGCCGCCACTGCCACGGCAATGACTTCCGGCTCCTTGCCCGTGATGCCCGGCACGCCGATCGGGCAGGTGATGCGCGCCAGCTCGTCGGCCGTGAAGCCCCTCGCCTCCAGCCGATGGCTGAAGGTCGCCCACTTGGTCTTGCTGCCAATCAGGCCGACGTAAGGCAGGTCGTTGCGCGCGCGCAGGCGCTTCAAGCAGGCGATCACGATGTCCAGGTCCTCGGCATGGCTGAAGCTCATGATCAGCACCCGCGAACCCGGCGCGAGCTGCGCCACCGCGTCCTGCACCGGCTCCGAATGCTCGGTCTCGATCTGCGCCGGCAGCGCATCGGGGAACACGCCGTCGCGGCTGTCGATCCAGCGCACGGTGAAGGGCAGGGTCGACAGCAGCCGCGCCAGCGCCGCGCCCACGTGGCCGCCGCCGAACAGCGCCACCGGCTCCAGGTGCGCGAGCAGCTCGCCCTGCAGCGCCTTCGCGTCCGATGCCGCGATGCGGCGGAACGAGAGGAACACCACGCCGCCGCAGCACTGGCCCAGGCTCGGGCCCAGCGGATAGCGCCGCACGCCTTCGATGGCCGCGCCGCCGGCAAGCCAGGCGCGCGCTTCCTCGGTGGCCTGGAACTCGAGCTGGCCGCCGCCGATGGTGGCCGTGAGTCCCTCGGCCCAGACCGCCATCCAGGTGCCGGCTTCGCGCGGTGCCGAGCCTTGCGTCTTCTCGACGCGCACCAGCACGCCCTCTTCGCGCGCGAGCCGTGCGAGCAGTTCGTCGACCATGCCGTTCATGAGCGATACCCTCTGTAGTGGGAGAGCCTTGTGCGCAAGGTATAAATCCACCGATGGATCTGCAACTTTTCACGCCGCTGCGCCGCGCCCTCGCGGCCACCCTGACGACCGCACTCGGCCTGGCCGGCTGCGGCACGCCCAGCCCCACGGCGCCGATCACTTCGACGGTGCCCGGCCAATTGACCCGCGCCGTTCCCGATGGCTCGACGGCCCACGCGATGCCTAGGTCGTCGAACGCAGCCAACGCCCGCGAGTACCGCCAGGACGCCGCGCGCCACATCTATGCGCGCAACGGCGCACGCATCTACAGCGGCAAGCTGCCGCCGCTGCTCTATGCGGTCGGCACGCTGCAGGTCAGCCTCGACGCCAACGGCAAGGTCGTCTCGATGCACTGGATGCGCGCGCCGAAGCACGCGCCCGAAGTGATCGCGGAGATCGAGCGCACCGTGCTCGAAGCCTCGCCCTACCCGGCCGCCAGCCGCATCGGCAAGCTGGTCTGGACCGACACCTGGCTGTGGGACAAGGGTGGGCATTTCCAGCTCGATACGTTGACCGAAGGCCAGCTCTCTTCGTTTCAAGATCCGCGGTAGGTGGAGTAGCTCCAAGGGCTCACCAGCAGCGGCACGTGGTAGTGCTGGTCGGTGTGGGCCACGCCGAAATCCAGCGACACGCGATTGAGGAAGTTGGGCTCGGGCAGCTTCACACCCTTGGCCTTGAAGTACCCCGCCACGTCGAACACCAGCCGGTAGGTGCCGACCTTCAGCGTGCTGTTGTCGTAGAGCGGTGCGTCGCTGCGGCCATCCGAATTGAGCGTGAAGCGCTTGACGAGCGTCGCCTGCTCGCCGTCGGTGGTGAACAGCGCGACCTCCATGCCGGCCGCGGGGCCGCCGTGCATGGTGTCCAGTACGTGGGTGCTCAAGCCCATGGTTGTGCTCCTTCAAGGCATTCGGGAAATTCCGGTCGACAAAAGTGTATACAGTTCTCGGCTTTGGGTCTATCATGAAAAACATGGACTCGACCACCACCCGCGCCATCGTCGACGCACTCACCAAAGCCATTGTGGAACACCGGCTGCAGCCCGGCAGCAAGCTGGCGGAACAGAAGCTGGCCGACCACTTCGGCGTCTCGCGCACGCTGGTGCGCCAGGCGCTGTTCCAGTTGTCGCAGAACAAGCTGATCCGGCTCGAGCCCGCGCGCGGCGCCTTCGTCGCGGCGCCGGCGGTCGACGAGGCGAAGCAGGTGTTCGCGGTGCGCCGCATGCTGGAAGCCGAGATGACGCGCGCCTTCGTGCGCAGCGTGACACCGGCCAAGATCAAGGCGCTCAGGGAGCATGTGGCGCTCGAGAAAGCCGCGGTCTCGGGCGAAGACGTTTCGGGCCGCACCGAGCTGCTCGGCGACTTCCACGTGCGCATGGCGGAGCTCATGGGCAATGCGGTGCTGGCGCAGATCCTCGGCGAGCTGATCTCGCGCTGCGCCCTCATCACGCTGATGTACCAGAGCGCGAGCGCGGCCGAGCACTCGAACGACGAGCATGCCGACATCGTGAAGGCGCTGGCCGCCAAGGACGAAGAGCTCGCGGTGCAGCTCATGACCGAGCACCTGCTGAACGTCGAGGCCAACCTCGTTTTCGACCGCAAGGTCCCCACCCACGACATCAGCCTCGCATTAGCCTGAAGCGCATGAGCACTTACGACACCACCCTGCCCTACCCGCGCGACCTGGTCGGCTACGGCCGCAACCCGCCCCATGCGCAATGGCCCGGCCGCGCGCGCATCGCGGTGCAGTTCGTCCTCAACTACGAGGAAGGCGGCGAGAACTGCGTGCTGCATGGCGACGCGGGTTCCGAGCAATTTCTCTCCGAGATGTTCAACCCGGCGAGCTTCCCCGACCGGCACATCAGCATGGAGGGCATCTACGAATACGGCTCGCGCGCGGGCGTCTGGCGCATCCTGCGCGAGTTCGAGAAGCGCGGCCTGCCGCTCACCGTGTTCGGCGTCGGCATGGCGCTCGAGCGCTACCCCGAGGTCGCGGCCGCCTTCAAGGAACTGGGCCACGAGATCGCCTGCCACGGCTGGCGCTGGATCCACTACCAGAACCTCGACGAGGCCACCGAGCGCGAGCACATGCGCCTGGGCATGGAAGCGATCCAGAAGCTCACCGGCGAGCGCGCGCTCGGCTGGTACACCGGCCGCGACAGCCCGCGCACGCGCCGCCTGGTCGCCGACTATGGCGGCTTCGAATACGACAGCGACTACTACGGCGACGACCTGCCCTTCTGGATGAAGGTGCAGAAGACCGACGGCAACGTCGTGCCGCAGCTCATCGTGCCCTACACGCTGGACTGCAACGACATGCGCTTCGCGCTGCCGCAGGGCTACTCGCACGCCGACCCCTTCTTCCAGTACATGAAGGACAGCTTCGACGCGCTCTACGCCGAGGGCGACGAGGCGCCGAAGATGATGAGCATCGGCATGCACTGCCGCCTGCTCGGCCGCCCCGGCCGCATCACGGCGCTGCAGCGCTTCCTGGACCACATCGCGAAGCACGACCGCGTGTGGGTGTGCCGCCGCCTCGATATCGCGCGCCACTGGAAGGCGACGCACCCATGCACATGACTCCCCCCAGGCTTCGCGCACTTCGTGTCGCTACGCCAACCCCCTCACCGGGGGCGACACCAGCGGGCCGGCAAAGCCGGTTCCGCGGTGTCCCCCGAACGGGCCTGGCTGCGCCGGCCGCTCTTTTCATGTCCTGCGCTATGGCGCCATGGAGTCACTGATATGCAACTGACTATCGAACAGCTCAACACTGTCACGCCGGACGAGTTCACCGCCCTGCTCGACGGCACCTACGAGCATTCGCCGTGGATCGCGAAACGTGCCGCCGCCACCCGCCCCTTCCGCTCGCTCGCGCACCTCAAGCACGCGCTGGTGCAGGTCGTCGCTGGCGCCTCCGCCGACGAGCAGCTGGGCCTGATCCGCGCCCATCCCGAGCTCGCGGGCAAGGCCATGGTCAGCAAGACGCTCACCGCCGAATCCACCAACGAGCAGGGCAAGGCCGGCCTGACCGATTGCACGCCCGAGGAGTTCGCGAAGATCCAGCAGCTCAACGCCGACTACAACGCGAAGTTCGGCTTCCCCTTCATCCTCGCGGTGCGCGGGCCGCGCGGCACCGGTTTGAGCAAGCGCGAGATCATCGACACCTTCGAGCGCCGTCTGCACAACCATCCGGGCTTCGAGCTGGGCGAGGCGCTGCGCAACATCCACCGCATCGCCGAGATCCGTCTCGACGACAAGTTCGGCGCCCTACCCGCGCTCGGCAACGAGGTGTGGGACTGGCAGGAACAACTCTCGGTGCACACCGACCCGGGCTACGCCGAAAAGGGCCAGCTCACCGTGACCTACCTGACCGAGGCACACCGCGCCTGCGCGCGGCAGATCGCCGACGGGATGCGCGAAGCGGGCTTCGACACTGTGAACATCGATGCCGTCGGCAACGTGGTCGGCCGCTACGAGGGCGCCACGCCCGGCGCCAAGACGCTGCTCACCGGCTCGCACTACGACACCGTGCGCAATGGCGGCAAGTACGACGGGCGGCTGGGCATCTTCGTGCCCATGGCTTGCGTGCGTGAGCTCAAGCGCCAGAACCGCCGCCTGCCCTTTGCCTTCGAGGTGGTGGGCTTTGCCGAAGAGGAAGGCCAGCGCTACAAGGCTACCTTCCTGGGCTCGGGCGCGCTGATCGGCCATTTCGATCCCAAGTGGCTGGACCAGAAGGACGCCGACGGCATCACCATGCGCGAGGCACGGCAGATCGCCGGCCTCAAGGAAGAAGACATCGCCAAGCTGCAGCGCGATCCGGCCAAGTACCTCGGCTTCATCGAAGTGCACATCGAGCAGGGCCCGGTGCTCAACGAGCTCGACATCCCGCTCGGCATCGTGACCTCGATCAACGGCGGCGTGCGCTACGTGGGCGAGGTGATCGGCATGGCCAGCCACGCCGGCACCACGCCGATGGACCGCCGCCGCGATGCCGCCGCCGCGGTGGCCGAGCTGATCCTCTTCGCCGAGCAGCGCGCCGCGAGGGACGGCGACTCGGTCGCCACCGTCGGCATGCTCGAAGTGCCGAGCGGCTCGATCAACGTGGTGCCCGGCCTCTGCAAGTTCAGCCTGGACATGCGCGCACCGAACAACCCGCAGCGTGACGCGCTGACGGCCGATGTGCTCGCCGAGCTCAAGGCCATCTGCGAGCGCCGCGGCGTGCGCTACACGCTGGAAGAAAGCATGCGGGCCTCGGCCGCGCCGAGCGCGCCCGAATGGCAGCAGCGCTGGGAGAAGGCGGTGGACACGCTCGGCGTACCGCTGTTCCGCATGCCCAGCGGCGCCGGCCACGACGCGATGAAGCTGCACGAGGTGATGCCGCAGGCCATGCTCTTCGTGCGCGGCATCAACTCCGGCATCAGCCACAACCCGCTCGAATCGAGCACCAACGACGACATGCAGCTGGCGGTGGAAGCCTTCCAGCTGCTGCTGAACAACCTCGCCACCGAACAAGCACCCTCATGACCGACTACAACAAACTCGACGCCTGGATCGACGCCCACTTCGACGAGGAAGTGCAGTTCCTGCAACAGCTGGTGCGCGTGCCGACCGATACGCCCCCGGGCAACAACGCCCCGCACGCCGAACGCACGGCCGAGCTGCTGAAGGACTTCGGCTTCGAGGCCGAGAAGCATGCCGTGCCCGAGCAGGAGGTGAAGGACTACGGCCTCGAATCGATCACCAACCTGATCGTGCGGCGCAAGTACGGAAGCGAGGGCCGCACCGTGGCATTGAATGCCCACGGCGACGTGGTGCCGCCCGGCGAAGGCTGGACGCACGACCCCTACGGCGGCGAGATCGAGGGCGGCAGCCTCTACGGCCGCGCCGCCGCGGTCAGCAAGAGCGACTTCGCGAGCTTCACCTTTGCGCTGCGCGCGCTCGAAGCGGTGGCCAGGCCGGCGCGCGGCAGCGTCGAACTGCACTTCACCTACGACGAGGAATTCGGCGGCATCCTGGGCCCGGGCTGGCTGCTCAAGAACGGCCTCACCAAGCCCGACCTGATGATCGCGGCCGGCTTCAGCTACGAGGTGGTGACGGCGCACAACGGCTGCCTGCAGATGGAAGTCACGGTGCACGGCAAGATGGCGCATGCCGCGATCCCGACGACCGGCGTCGACGCGCTGCAGGGCGCGGTGCAGATCCTGAACGCGCTCTATGCGCAGAACACGCTCTACCGGCAGGTCACGTCCAAGGTCGAGGGCATCACGCACCCGTATCTCAACGTCGGCCGCATCGAGGGCGGCACCAACACCAATGTCGTGCCCGGCAAGGTGGTCTTCAAGCTGGATCGCCGCATGATCCCGGAAGAGAACCCGGTCGAGGTCGAGGCCACGATCCGAAAGGTGATCGCCGACGCGGCGGAAGCGCTGCCCGGCATCACGGTCGAGATCAAGCGCCTGCTGCTGGCCAATTCGATGAAGCCGCTGCCGGGCAACAAGCCGCTGGTCGAGGCGATCCAGCAGCACGGCCAGGCGATCTTCGGCGAGCCGATCAAGGCCATGGGCACGCCGCTCTATACCGACGTGCGGCTCTACGGCGAAGCCGGCATCCCGGGCGTGATCTACGGCGCCGGACCGCGCACCGTGCTCGAATCGCACGCCAAGCGCAACGACGAGCGCGTGGTGCTCGAAGACCTGCGGCGCGCGACCAAGGTGATCGCGCGCACGCTCAGCGACCTGCTGAACTGAGCCCGAGCGGGTGCGCCCCGCATGAATCCAATGCGTGCACGGCGGCGTATATCTGGCAGCCGCCGGCGATGCAGCAGCATTTCCAGGCGGCCCGACCCACCCTTTTTTTGGAGTCCCGCCATGAATACGAAGCTCATCGCCATCGCCGCCCTTGGCAGCCTCGCAGCCTTTGCTGCGCAAGCCTTCCAGGGCGAGCAAAACCCCCTGCCGCCACCGCCCTTCCAGTCGACGATGACGCGGGCCGCGGTTCAGGCGCAGGCCAGAACCCCCGTCCAGATCAGCAATGGCGGCACCGGCGTGCGGGCTCCCATCAGCGTGGCCGACCGCGCCACGGTCCGCGCGGGCGCACGGGCCATTGCGGCCAACGGCGCAGCCACCTACGGCGAGAACTGAGAACAGCGGCGCCGCTGAGGCGCCGCCGTCGTCTTCAGAGGAGCTCTTCGTCCACGAACATGGACACCACCGACAAGCGCAGCCGCATTCCCCAGTTCGAGTTCGGCTCGTCTGCGAACACGACCTTGTCCTGTCCGTCCTGCGCGACCCACTGGAGTCCCGGCTGGTCGGCGGTGCTGCGAACCTGGTAGCTCCTGGGCAGCCGTTCACCTTGCAGCAGGCTCGCCACCTGGCCGGCCAGCTCCGGGCTGTCGACGATCAGCCCCATCTCGGTGTTGGAGTGGGCCGAGCGGTGGTCCATGTTCAGCGAGCCGATGTAGAGCCAGCGCTGGTCCACCACCGCCACCTTGGCATGCAGGCGGCCGAGCGAGCCGCGCAGTTCGCCGGCGGCGCTGTCCCGCGTCTCGGCGCCGGGCATCAGCTCGAACAGCGAGACGCCCATCTGCAGCAAGGCGCCGCGGTAGCGCGCGTAGCCGAAATGCACCAGCGGCTCGTCCGTCGTGGCCAGCGAGTTGGTGATGACCGACACGCGCACCCGGTTGTCGGTGGCCTGCTTGAGGATCTCCATCGTGCGCCGACCCGGAACGAAGTAGGGCGAGGCGACGAGCACCTCGGAACGCGCCGACTGCATCAGCTCGAGCTTGCCGTTCATGACGGCGCCGTAGGCGAGCGACGCATCGCCCGGCGCGGCCTTGGCCGGCGCATCGGCGATCACGCGGGCGGCGGCGATGTGCAGTTCGAGGCGCCCATTGGCCAGCTGCGAGCCGACGCTGCTCTGGCCGAGCGGGTCGCGCGCCGCCACCGTCAGGTCGGCGGCGCCGGCTGCACGCACGGTGTCGTCGAACTGGCGCCGGGCGGCTTCCGACGAGAACTCCGGTGCCGCGAGGCTCTGGATCGGATAGGCATGCTCGCTGTTCCAGTAGCCGTCGAACACCGCCGACAGCTCACGCACCACCGATCCGGCCGCGAACATGTCCATGTCGATGAAGTTGGCGGGCTCGCTGCGGCCGAAGTACTCGTTGGCGATGTTGCGGCCGCCGGTGATCGCGAACACGTTGTCGGCGACCAACAGCTTGTTGTGCATGCGCCGGTTGACGCGCGAGAACTCGTGCAGCGAGAACAGCACGCGCGAGGCGACACTGCCGTCGCGCACCGCCAAGGGGTTGAACATGCGCACTTCGAGGTTCGGGCGGGCGGCGAGACCGGCCAGCAGCGCGTCCTGGCCGGCTGCGTGCAGGTCGTCCACCAGGAGGCGCACGCGCACGCCGCGGGCGGCGGCGTCGGCCAGCGCACGCAGGAACTGCCGCCCGGACAGGTCGTCGGCGATCTGGTAGTACTGCGCGTCGACGCTCTTCTCGGCGCCACGGGCCAGCGCGAGGCGGGCCTCGAAAGCCTGGTCGCCGGCGGGCAGCAGGCGCATGCCCGACAGCTGCCCGTTGCCGGCCGGCATCGATGCGGCGGCCACCGCGGCGAGGCGGGTGTCGGCCACGTCGATGCGGGCTTGCGAGTTCGGGCGCTGCACGCCGCTCGGCAAGCCGGCACAGGCCGTCAGCATCCCGAACAGCACCACGACGAAGGCCCACACCGCCAGGCGCGGGTCGGCCTTGGCTTGGGCGAGCGCGATCAGGCGCAGGCCGACGCAATGGGCGATCAGCAGGGGGGAGCGAGGGAAAAGGGAGGTCATGGCGGGCTCTCTCTGGTAGGCCTCTAATCTAGGCAGAGCCCCCCTTTGTCACGAGTGCGCAGTGCGCCGCACGGATGTGACATTGGTCACAGGCGGCGGCGCGCCCGATAATCGTTTGCCGCCATGCAGCCGCCTGGCCGTGCCCCTGCGCAGCACCCGGAGTGACCGATGAATTCCGCCGACGCCAATGACCGCCTGCCGCAGCCTCTGCTCGATGCCATCGCGCCGCACGGGTCGACGCGCTCGTTCGCGGCCCACGCGATCCTGATCAACGAGGGCGACGCGACCGACTCGCTCTACATCCTGCTGAGCGGACGGGTGAAGGTCTACGCCAGTTCGGAGGACGGCCGCGAGGTGGTGCTCGCCGAGTACGGTCCCGGCGAGTATTTCGGCGAACTCTCGATCGACGGCGAGAAGCGCTCGGCGTCGATCAAGGCGCTCACGGCGTGCAGCTGCCGCGTGGTCCAGGGTTCGGAGTTGCGCCAGTTCCTCGCGGAGCACCCTGACTTCGCGGTGCACCTGACCCGCAAGCTGATCCGCATGGTGCGGCGCCTGACCGAGCAGGTTCGCAGCATTGCGCTGCAGGACGTCTACGGCCGCATGGTGCGGGTGCTGATCGAGCTGTCCGAGCCGGCCGGCGAGGAGCGCGTGCTGCGCCACAAGGTGACGCAGCAGGACATCGCCGATCGCATCGGCTCCTCGCGCGAGATGGTGAACCGGGTCATGAAGGAACTCACCGCCGGCGGCTATGTCACCCAGCGCGACGGCCGCCTGGTGATCCTGCGCAAGCTGCCGGCCGCCTGGTAGCGGGGCCTGCTAACAGCCCCAGTTCAGGAATCCGGCACGACGCGCCATACGGGCACCTTGCGCTGGAAGCCTTTGAGCGCCAGTTCGCCGGCCTGCTGGATCGACCACTCGCCTTCCGGCCGCGCCTCCTGCAAGGCGGCCTGGACGCGCTGCGACAGCAGGATCTCGCCACCCTCCGCTTCTCCGCACAGCCGTGCGGCCAGGTTGGTCACGGTTCCGATGGCTCCATAGTCGATACGCCCTTCGAAACCGATGCTGCCGATCGTCGCGAAGCCCTGGGCGATGCCGATGCCCATGTGCAAGTCGTAGCCGCGCCGGAGCCACTGGCCGCTGAGGTGGCGCATCTCCTCCTGCATCCGGACGGCCATTCGCACCGCGCGCACCGGCGCATCGGGCACCGGCTGCGGATCGTTGAAGAAGATCATCATGCCGTCGCCGGAAAAGCGCTCCAGCGTCCCCTCGTGGGCCAGCACCAGCCGGCCCATCGCCGCATGGTATTGGCCCAGCACGGCCATCACCTCCTCGGGATCGGCCGTCTCGGTGAAGGCGGTGAAGCCGCGCAGGTCCAGAAAGACGACGGTGATCTCGCGCCGATGGCTCTTGAGCGGATCGTCGGCGCCGCCGGCCAGGATCGCCTGGGCCAGTTGCGGCGAGAAGAAGCGCTTGAGCTGCCCGACGCGTTCGAGCTGCTCTACGGCATCGGCCACGCGCTGTTCGAGCGTGAGGTTCCAGGCCTGCAGCTCGGCCCTCTGCCGCTGGACCTCGTCGTACAAGGCCTTGACGCGCAGCAACGAACGCACACGCGCCATCAACTCGGCCTGGTGGATGGGCTTGCTCAGAAAGTCGTCCGCGCCCGCCTCCAGCCCCTTCACGCGCTCGTGTTCCGGGTCCAGCGCGGTCACCAGCACCACCGGCAGCACCGCGCAAGCCGGATCGGCACGGATCGCGCGGCACACGTCGTAGCCGTTCATCCCCGGCATCATCACGTCCAGCAAGACCAGGTCGGGCAGGTCGGCCGCGATGCGTGCCAGCGCTTCCTCGCCGGAGGCCGCGGTGCTCGTTCGATAGCCGCGCGCCGTCAGGACGTCGGCGAGCAGCCTGACGTTCTTTTCGACATCGTCGACGACCAGGATGTGGGCACTCATCGCGGTCCCTTCTGTTTCAGGAAGCGATCGACGGTCGCGCGCAGGGTCTTCAGGGCGATCGGCTTGGTCATGAAGGCGTCGAATCCCGAGTTCACGATGCTGCGATGGTCTTCGGGCATGACCGAGGCCGACACCGCGATGACCGGCACCGCCTGCAATGCCGGCTGCTCGCGAATCTTCTGCAGGGCCGCGATGCCGCCCATGCCCGGCAGCTGCACGTCCATCAGGATCAGGTCGGGCGGGTGGTCGATGGCCAGCTGCACGCCCGCCTCCCCGGTCCTCGCCTCCAGCGTGGCGTGGCCCGCGTGCTGCAGGACATCGCGCATCAGCTTCATGTTCTTCTCGTTGTCTTCGATGATCAGGATGGTGCTCATTCGATAACCTCCGCGCCATGCGCTGCGGTGCTATTCGACTTGGGAGCGGCCCGACGTCTCATATCACAGCCTCCGGAACCTGCATCGGCAACAGGAAGCTGAAGGTCGCGCCTTCGCCGGGCCGGCTTTCGACGCGGATCGTTCCGCCGTGGAGTTCGACGAAGCGCTTGGCCAGCGCCAGGCCCAGGCCGGTACCTTCCGCCCTGCGCAAAGCGTCGCTGCCGGCCTGGCGGAACTCGTCGAACACCAGGGCCTGGTCCTCCGGGGCGATGCCCACGCCGGTGTCGGCCACGCTGACCTCGGCGACGCTTTGGCCGGCCGCATCGAGGCGCCGGGCGCAGAGGCGCACGCTGCCGCCGGCCGGCGTGAACTTCACCGCATTCGACAGCAGGTTCACGACCACCTGTTTGACCTTTCGGGCATCGGCCACCCATTCCGTCAGTCCATCGCCGATCTCGAGGGAGATCAGCACACCGTCGCGCTGCGCGCGCTCGCGCACCAGGGTCAGTGCGTCGTCCATGAGCAGGCCGAGGTCGATGCAGCTCAGGTCCAGTTCCATCCGGCCCGCCTCGATCTTCGACAGGTCGAGCACGTCGTTGATCAGCGTCAGCAGGTGCTGGCCGGACGAATGGATGTCCTGCAGGTATTCCATCTGCTTGTCGTTGACCTCGCCGAACATCCGCTCGGTCAGCACCTCCGAGAAGCCGATGATGGCGTTCAAGGGCGTGCGCAGCTCGTGCGACATGTTGGCCAGGAATTCCGACTTGTGGCGGTTGGCCACCTCGAGCTCGCGGCCCTTGTTCTCGATCTCGCGGAACAGCCGCGCGTTCTGGATCGCGATCACGGCCTGGTCGGCAAAGGTCTCGACCAGGCGGACTTCCGCATCCGAAAAGGGCTGCACTTCCTTGCGAAGGACGGCGATGATCCCGATCGACGCGCCCTCGCGCACCATCGGCACGGCAAGCACCGTGTGAACGTCGTTGCGCTTCGGCGCCTTGCGCGATGCCGGGGGCCTCCAATCGACCAACTGGGCGACATCCTCGACATGCACCGTCCGGCCTTCGACGAATGCCCGGCCGACCACCGACCTGGCGCTCATCGGCAGGGCATCGTCGCGGCCCGGCCCGGAACCGCCCTTGACCGGATAGCCGGTGACAGCCCGGAAGTGATCGCCCTCCTGCAGCCAGATCTTGCTGGCATCGGCGCGGCAGCGCAGCACGGAGCGCTCGGCGATCGCCTGCAAGGCCGGTTGCAGATCCGACGGCGTGTGGCTGAGCACCCGCAGGACTTCCGCCGCCGCGGTCTGGAATTCGAGCGACGCCGTCAGTTCCGCCGTGCGCTGTTCGACCTTGCGCTCCAGCTCTCCGTACGACTCGCGCAGCTGCGCCGACATGCGGTTGAACTGATCGGCCAAGGCTTCCAGCTCGTCGCCGGTCTTGACGACGATCTGCGCGTCCAGTTCGCCCTCGCCGATGCGCCGCGCGCCCGCGGCGAGCGTGCGGATCGGCCGCACCATGTTGCGCGCCAACACCCATGCCGCCACGGCGGAGACCATCAGGCCGGCCAGCAACAGCAGGCCGGTGCGCAGGATCGAGGCGTTCAGCTTGGCATACACCTCGGCCATCGGCCGCTCGACGAACACGTTCCAGCCCAGCGGCTCGATCGGCGCCACCGAAACCAGCACTTGCGCGCCCTGCAGGTCGTGCGTCACCATGGCCTGCGGGCCCGGCGCCTTCGCCGCCGCCGCCGCCCGGACGTGCGGCAACGATGCCAGGCTGGTCTTGCGCAGCACCAGGCCGATGTCCGGGTCCGCCACGAGCAGGCCGTTGCGGTCCACCACGTAGGCCTTGCCCGCGTCGTCGGTGCTGATGCGCGAGATCACGTCCCAGATGAACTTGAGATTGAGGTCGGCCACCGTCACGGCGCTCTTGTCGCCTTCCGACCGGATCGCCACGGTCATGTAGGGCTCGGTGTCCTTGTGGAAGTACACCGGCCCGAACCAGGGCGAGCCGGCCCGGGCATGCTGGAACGGCGCTTCCGACGAGCGATCCTTTCCGGAGCCCACCGAGTCCATGCCAAGGCGCGACACCGCAACCCGTTCGAGGCCGCTGCCATCGAGCTGCGCCACGTCGGTCACCTCGGGAACCTGGCGCAGCAACCGCAGGAACTCGATGCGGCGCGCTTCCAGGTCCGCTTCGTCGAACAGCGGAACCGACGCGAAGCTCAGCTGTTCGGTGAGCTGCTGGATGTATTGCTCGATCCGCGACGCCGCGCCGACGGCCTTGACTTGCTGCAGGCTGGCCAGCGCCGCCTTGTTTTCCTGATAGGAAAAGTAGAGACTGATCGCGCCCGACGCCAGCAGCACAGTCATGACCAAGGAGAGGATCAGCAGCAGGTACTTGCGGAACAGGTGCCCGCGGTGGATGTCGCGCGTGGACTCTGCCGGCAGAGCGACATCGGGCATGGCACGGCCATCTTCCTCGGCTGCTTTCATTTCAACTGCTGATGGCGCGTTGCCACGGAAGCCCAGCGAGGTCCACGCGGCCGGGGCTTTCATGATTCGATCACTTTGTCGTCGATTGGCTGCGCCATTCACAGCGGCGCGGCGCCGATTTTCCGCCTTTGCGGACTCGGCGAAATCCACCAATCAGCCTATGGAAGACGGAAGCTCCGAAGGAGAAACCTGATGAACGGCAAGAACCTGCGGCTTCTTCTTTGCGCGCTGATGCTTGCCGCCGGCCCCGTCGCCGAGGCCCAGCAGCCCAGGAAGGTGCCGCGCGTGGGCTATCTGGCGGCCGTTTCGGCCAGCGCGGACGCACCCCGGCTCGAGGCATTCCGGCAAGGCCTGCGCGACCTCGGCTATGTCGAAGGACAGAACATCCAGATCGACTACCGCCACGAAAGCCTGGATTTCGAGCGGCTTCCCGGCCATGCGGCCGAGCTGGTCCGACTGGACGTCGACGTCCTCGTCACGGTCACGACCAACGCAGCCCTGGCTGCCAAGAAGACGACCGGCACCATTCCCATCGTCTTCATGGGCGTCACCGACCCGATCACCACCGGCCTGGCCGAAACCCTGGCGCGGCCGGGCGGCAACAGCACGGGGATCACCAACGTGGCGGCGGTCCTGGCCGGCAAGAGGCTGGAGCTGCTGAAGGAAACCATGCCCAAGGCCAGCCGGGTCGCGGTGCTCTGGGACCGCAAGGCGCCGGGCTCCATTCCACAGTGGGAAGCCAGCCAGGCGCCCGCGGAGAAGCTGGGTCTGCAGCTTTATTCGATGGAGGTGAGCAGCGTCGACGAGTACGTGTCTGCGTTCACGCAAGCCGTCAAGGCGCGCAGCAGCGCCGTCTGGATCACGCTCAACCCGGTCGCCAATTCGAACCAGAAGCTCATTGCCGAGCTGGCCATCGCCAGCGGGTTGCCGTCGATCTGCGCACGGGGCGACTATGCGGAAAACGGATGCCTCATGGCCTACGGACCCGGCTACGGCATGGAAGGCAAGGACGGCGCCCGCTACGTCGACAGGATCCTGAAAGGCGCCAAGCCGGCGGATCTTCCCATTGAACAGCCGACAAAGTTCGAGCTGCTGATCAACCTGAAGACCGCCAAGCGCATCGGTTTCACCATCCCGCGCTCGGTGCTGAACCGGGCGGACAAGGTGATCCAGTGATGGCGTGCCCTCTTGTCTCTTGTGTCAGCGCGGCGCGTCGCCCTTGCGATAGTCGGCCGTGAGTTCGTCGAACCGCTGCTTGAGCCCCGCATCGAGCTTGTAGTCGGCCGCCGCGAGCGTGGCATCGAGCTGCTCCGGCCGGCTGGCGCCGAGCAGCGGCGCGGTGATCAGCGGATTGGCCATCACCCACGCGACGGCCAGGGTCGCGAGCGGCACGCCCGCTTCGTCGGCCAGCGCATGCAATTGCGCGACGCTCGCGAAGCTGCGCTCGTTCCAGTAGCGGTCCTGGTACATCGTGCCCGCGGTGCCGAGCGTGAAGCGCGTGTTGTCCTCGGGCTTGGCGCCGGCCTTGTACTTGCCGGTCAGCAGACCGCCCGCGAGAGGGTTGTAGGGAATCACGCCCAGGCCCTCTTCGCCGCAGAGCGGCAGCAGCTCGCGCTCGATCTCGCGGAACAAGAGGCTGTAACGCGGCTGCACCGAGACGAAGCGCGTGAGCTTGTGCAGCTCGGAGCGGCCCAGCGCACGCGCCAGCCGGTAGGCCAGGAAGTTGGAGACGCCGATGTAGCGCGCGCGTCCCGACCTGACGATGACATCGAGCGCCTCCAGGCTCTCGTCGAGCGGCGTCTCGCGGTCGTCGCTGTGGAGCTGGTACAGGTCGACATGGTCGGTCTGCAGCCGTTTGAGCGAGGCGTCGATGGCATCGAGCAAATGCTTGCGCGATGCGCCCTGGTCCCAGGGGTTCGGGCCGACCTTGCCGACCGCCTTGGTGGCGAGCACGAAGCGGCGGCGCGCGCCCGGCCCTTTAGCTTGCAGCCAGCGGCCGATGATCTCTTCGGTGCGGCCAGTGGTCTCGACCGTGCCGCCGAGCGGGTAGACGTCGGCGGTGTCCAGGAAGTTGATGCCGGCCTCGGTCGCCTTGTCGAGGATGCGCTGCGATACCGCTTCGTCGGTCTGCAGCCCGAAGGTCATGGTGCCGAGCGCGAGCCGCGACACGGTCAGGCCGGTGCGGCCCAGGCGGGTGGTGGGAATGCTCATGGGTTTGCTGTGATGCGGTGGCGGCAGGCCATCATAGTGATCGCGGCGCGAACGTGCAGAGCTTCACTGAGGGCGTCGCGGGTAGCCGGGCATGTCGAACCCGACGGCGTCCAGCCGGGCCAGGACCTCGCCGCCCGCGGCGTCGCCCAGCGCGACGAGCGGCGGACGCACCCTGCGCCATGATGGATGCGCAGCGAAGCTGGAGACCACGTGCTTCATCGCCGGGATCATCGGCGCGGCCTGGAAGATCGTGCGAATGGCGTCCGCCTTGGCTTGCAGCTTGGCGGCTTCGGGACCTTGCCAGCCTTCGAACAGGCGATGGATGCCGGCCGGATTCATGTTCACCGTCGCGCTGATGCAACCCGCGCCGCCGATCGGCAAGGCCTGGGAGAGCAAGGACTCGCTGGCCGGGAACACGTCGAAGCCTGCAGTGGCGAAGTTGTCGATCATGGCCTTGGAATTTTTCCAGTCGCCCGAGGAATCCTTGGCGCCCGCGATCGTGCCCGGGTAGCGCTCGAGAAGACGCTCGATCAGGTCGAGCGTGATGGGCACCTGGCTGAGCTGCGGGATGTGATAGAGGTAGATGGGCACGCAGCCGCTTCCCACCCGCTCGATGATCTCCGCGTAATAGGCGAACACGCCATCGTCGGACACGCCCTTGAAATAGAAGGGCGGCAGCACCAGCGCGCCCGAGGCGCCGATCCGGGTGGCGTGGCGGGTCAGTTCCACCGCGTCCGGCAATGCGCAGGCGCCCGTTCCCGGCATGAGCATCGCGGCGGGAATGCCTGCCTCCACCAGGGCCTGCGCCAACGACAGCCGCTCGCCGACGGAAAGCGATGCCGCCTCCGAATTGGTGCCGAAGATCGCCAGCCCCGCATGGTTGTCCACCAGCCAGCGGCAGTGGGCGATGAAGCGCTCGACGTCGGGCTCGAGCTTGTCGTTGAAAGGCGTGAGCACCGGCGCGATCACGCCGTGCAGCCGCTTCGTCATGTGGGAGTTCATGCGGATGAAGTATCGAATGACGGGTGTTCTCGAGGGCAAGAAGCCAGCACGGTCAAAGCAAAAGATTTTTTGGGTTTGATCGAAGGCGGCCTGTACATTCGCGCCGATGGATACACGCTACCTCCAGAGCTTTGTCGCCGTCGCCGAACTGGGCTCGATGGCCGAGGCGGCGCGCCGGCTCGACCTCACGCCCGCCGCGATCGCCGCGCGCGTCAAGGCCCTCGAGGAAGACATCGGCCTGCCGCTGGTCCAACGCTCCGGCCGCTCCGTGCGCCCCACGGAGGCGGGGCTCAAGATGCTCGATCGCGCCCGCAACGTGCTGCGCGACGTGCGCGACCTGCGGGCGGTCACCAGCGACGGCGCGTCGCTGGGCGAGTTGCGCCTGGGCGTGTTCGTCTCGGCCATGACCAGCGTGCTGCCGCTGGTGCTCAAGCGGCTGTACGCGCGCTTTCCCGATCTGTCGGTCTTCGTCGCGCCCGGCAGCTCCGTGGAACTGTGCCGGCAGGTGACGACCGGCGCGCTCGACGCCGCCATCGTGGTCGAGCCGCAATTCGCCATCGGCAAGGGCTGCACCTTCCAGGCGCTGTTCGAGGAGCGCCTGGTCGTGGTTGCGCCCAAGGCCCTGGCCCGGCGCAAGGCCCATGAGCTGCTCGCGACCGAGCCCTTCATCCGCTATGACCGCTCGGTGGTGGGCGGACAACTGGCCGACCGCTACCTGCGCGACCACGGCATCGGCGTGCGGCAGCGGCTGGAGATCGACAACCTGATGGCTGTCGCGGCACTGGTCGGCCAGGGGCTGGGCGTGGCCTTGCTGCCGGATTGGGCGCCGATGTGGAACAGCGGATTCGCGATCGCACGCGTGGCGCTGCCGGCGCGCGCGCCGGTGCGACGCGTGGGCCTGATCTGGGCCACGCACGGGCCGCGCGCCGGGCTGGCGAAGGCCCTTCTTGCCGAGGCGCAGGCCGTCTGCAAAGCGCGTGCCTAAGGTTTCGGCGCGCGAAGAAAGTCGAAGTCGACGCCCTTGTCGGCCTGCATCACGGTCTGCAGAAAGAGCCTTCGATAGCCTCGTTCGGCCGTCGGTTCGACCACCGGCGACTCCTTCGCGCGGCGCGCCAGTTCGTCGTCCGATACCAGCAGCGATATTTCGCGCTTCGCCACGCTCAGCCGGATGCGGTCGCCGTTGCGGACATGCGCGAGCGGACCGCCGATGGCCGACTCCGGCGTCACGTGCAGCACGATGGTGCCGAAGGCCGTGCCGCTCATGCGGCCGTCGGAGATGCGCACGATGTCCTTCACGCCCGCGCGCGCGAGCTTGCGCGGGATCGGGATGTAGCCTGCCTCGGGCATGCCCGGCGCGCCCTTGGGGCCGATGTTCTTGAGCACCAGCACGTCCTCGCGCGCGACGTCGAGATCGTCGCTGTCGATGCGAAGGACCAGGTCCTCGATGTTCTCGAAGACCACGGCGCGGCCTTCGTGCTCCATCAGCCCCGCATCCGCCGCGGACTGCTTGATGATGGCCCCGCCCGGCGCCAGGTTGCCGCGCAGCACCGCGATGCCGCCCTGCGGATAGATCGGGTTGTCCACGGTGCGCACCACGTCCTGCGCGAATCCCGGCCCCGCGCGTTCGATCTCTTCGCCCAGCGTCCTGCCGGTGACGGTCATGGCCTCGAGCCGCAGCAAGGGTTGGAGTTCGCGCAGCAGCGTCGCCATGCCGCCGGCCTTGTGGAAGTCTTCCATGTAGTGCTGGCCCGAGGGCTTCAGGTCCAACAGCACGGGCGTCTCGCGCCCCATGCGGTCGAGCGCGTGCAGATCGATGTCCAGGCCCATCCGGCCCGCGATCGCGGCGAGGTGCACGATGCCGTTGGTCGAGCCGCCGATCGCGAGCAGCACCCGCATCGCGTTCTCGAAGGCAGCGGGTGTGAGCACCTTGTCGATGGTCAGGCCGTCGCGCGCGATCTGAACAGCCTGCGCGCCGGTCTGCTCCGCGATGCGGATGCGGTCGGCCGTGACGGCCGGCGGCGAGGCGCCGCCCGGCATCGTCATGCCCAGCGCTTCGGCAATGCAGGCCATGGTGCTGGCCGTGCCCATGACCGAGCAGGTCCCCACGCTCGCCACCAGCTGGTTGTTCACGTCGGCGGTTTCCTCGTCGTCGATTTCGCCCGCGCGGTATTTGCCCCAGTAGCGCCGGCAGTCGGTGCATGCGCCGACGCGCTCGCCGCGATGGCTGCCCGTCAGCATGGAACCGGTAATCAGCTGGATCGAGGGAATGCCGGCCGAGGCCGCGCCCATGAGCTGCGCCGGCACCGTCTTGTCGCAGCCGCCGATCAGGACCACGGCATCCATCGGCTGTGCGCGGACCATCTCCTCGGTGTCCATCGACATGAGGTTGCGCAAGTACATGCTCGTCGGCGCCGCGAAGCTCTCATGGATCGAGATCGTCGGAAAGTCCATCGGCAGTCCGCCGGCGAGCATGACGCCGCGCTTCACCGCTTCGATGAGCTGCGGCGCATTGCCGTGGCAGGGGTTGTAGGCGCTGCCGGTGTTCGCGATGCCGACCACGGGGCGGTCGAGCGCCGCGTCGGTATAGCCGGCGCCCTTGATGAAGGCCTTGCGCAGGAAGAGCGAGAAGCCCTGGTCGCCGTAGCTGGTCAGGCCTTTGCGCATGCCCGAGGGTTCATCGGTGCCGTCGGGCTTGGAGGAGGCTTTGGACATGTTCAGTGGGCCCTCATTCGTCGGACTTGATATTGGCGTCGGCAATGACTTTTTTCCAGCGGGCAATCTCGGCCCGGATCTGCTCGTCCGACTTCGCCGGCGTCGTCGGCGCCGCCGCATAGACGCCCTGCTTGAGCAGCATCTCCCTGGCCTCGGGCGATTGCACGAGTTTCGCGAGCGCCTCGTTGAGGCGCGCCACGATGGCCGCGGGAGTGCCAGCCGGCGCCAGGACGCCGAAGGTGGAACTGACTTCGAGGTTCGGCACGCCCGCCTCGGCCGCCGAGGGCACATCGGGCAGCATCGAGATCCGCTGCGGCGTCGTGACCGCCAGCGCACGAAGCTTGGCCGAAGTGATGAAGGGAAGCGAGGCCGGCGGCGTCTCGACCATCAGGCCGACCTGGCCGCCGACCACGTCGGTCATCGCCGGACCGCTGCCCTTGTAGGCGATGTGCGTCATCTTGATGCCGGTCTCGCGCTGGAGGATTTCGGCGGCCATGCGCTGGGGCGCGCCGGCGCCGGACGAGGCGTAGTTCAACTTGTCGGGATTGGCCTTGGCGTAGGCGATGAGTTCCTTCAGCGTCTTGACCGGAACCTGCGGATTGACCACCACGACCAGCGGCACCGACCCGACGATCATGACGGGCGCAAAGTCCTTCGAGATGTCGTAGCGCAGGCGCCCTTTCTCCAGCGTCGCCATCGTCGCGTGCGAAGTCAGCGCGCCCATCAGCAGGGTGTAGCCGTCCGGCGCTGCCTTCGCGACCGCCTCGGCGCCGATGTTGCCGCCGGCGCCGCCGCGGTTGTCCACGACGACCTGCTGCCCGAGCAGTTCGCCGAGCTTGAGCGCGACGATGCGCCCGATCACGTCGGTGGCGCCGCCGGGCGGATAGGGAACGACCAGCTTGATGGGCTTGTCGGGGTAGGCGGCGATGGCCAAGGGGGCGCCGAGGGCTATGCCGCAGGCCAGGCAGGCCCGAAGAATCGCGCGACGCGCGAAGTAGTGGCTGGCTTTCATGCTTTGTCTCCTTTGGCCCGGAGTGTGGCCAGCCGGGCGCGCCGGTTGAAGCGGCTTCGACAAGGACAAAAGATAGATTCTTTTGCGTCTGCTCTACAAGCTGGGCAGCCGTTCGAAACGATCGAGGCGATCGAAAGGCGGCGGCACCTGCGTGAGCTCGAGCGCGTCGACCCATGCGCCGGGCACGCCGTCGCGCAGCCAATTGCACATGGCATCCAGTTCACGGCGAGAGCCCTGCAGCATGGCTTCGACCGACCCATCGGCGCGGTTGCGGACCCAACCGGTGATGCCCTTGGCGCGCGCGTGGTGCAGGCAGGCATCCCGGTAGCCGACGCCCTGCACTCGGCCGCGCAAGCGCACCAGCCGGCACTCGATCGCCTCGTTCTTGTCGCCAGGGTTCATGGCGCGATTGTTCCTCAAGCAAGGGTAAACACCAACCATCAGGCCGCAGATCGACCTTGATTGCACCCATTTTTTGTATACAAATATAGGGTGCAATCAACGAACCGAACATGCCGTTCGGACATCCGCCCATCCCCCACGAGGAGACACCCGTGAACACAGCCGTCAGCCCAGGAAGCATGGACCTGCCGATCGCCGGCCATGCGCCGCATACCGAATCCAACGCACTCATCAAGCCGGGCTACGACCCCGCCCTCACCAACGAAGACCTCGCGCCGCTCAGGCAGCAGACCTGGGGCCAATACAACATCTTCGCCTTCTGGATGTCCGACGTGCACAGCGTCGGCGGCTACATCACCGCGGGCAGCCTGTTCGCGCTCGGCCTGTCGAGCTGGCAGGTGCTGGTGGCGCTGCTGGTGGGCATCTGCATCGTGCAGTTCTTCTGCAACCTGGTGGCCAAGCCGAGCCAGCTGACCGGCACGCCCTACCCCGTGATCTGCCGCGCCTCCTTCGGCGTGCGCGGCGCCAACATCCCGGCCATCATCCGCGGCCTGATCGCGGTGGCCTGGTACGGCATCCAGACCTACCTGGCCTCGGCCGCCTTCATGGTGCTCGCGCTGCACCTGTTCCCCAACCTCGCGCCGTACGCCGACGTCAAGCTGCACGGCTTCGCAGGCCTGTCGGCGCTGGGCTGGCTGGCCTTCATGGTGATGTGGGTGCTGCAGGCCTTCGTGTTCTGGCACGGCATGGAAGCGATCCGCAAGTTCATCGATTGGGCCGGCCCGGGGGTCTACGTGGTGATGACGATCCTGTGCGGCTGGCTGGTATGGAAGGCCGGCTGGAGCCGCATCGACCTCAACCTGGGCGGCGTCAAGTTCCAGGGCTGGGACGCGCTGCCGGTGATGCTCTCGGCGATTGCGCTGGTGGTGAGCTACTTCAGCGGCCCGATGCTCAACTTCGGCGACTTCTCGCGCTACAGCAAGAGCTTCGACGCGGTGAAAAAGGGCAACTTCTGGGGCCTGCCGGTCAACTTCGTGTTCTTCTCGCTGCTCACCGTGATCACCACGGCCGCGACGCTGCCGGTTTTCGGCGAGCTGATCACCGACCCGGTGCACACGGTCGGCAAGATCGACAGCACCACCGCCGTCGTGCTGGGCGCGCTGACCTTCATGATCGCCACCATCGGCATCAACATCGTCGCCAACTTCGTCTCGCCGGCCTTCGACTTCTCGAACGTCGCGCCGCAGCACATCAGCTGGCGCACCGGCGGCATGATCGCCGCGGTGGGCTCGATCTTCCTCACGCCCTGGAACCTCTACAACAACCCCGAGGTGATCCACTACACACTGGACATCCTGGGCTCCTTCATCGGCCCGCTGTTCGGCATCCTGATCGCCGACTTCTACCTGGTGCGCAAGCAGCAGGTGGTGGTGGACGATCTCTACACGCTGAGCCCCAAGGGCCGCTACTGGTACAGCAAGGGCTACAACCTGAAGGCCGTGTGGACCATGATCCCTTCGGCGCTGATCCCGATCCTGTGCGTGCTGATCCCGGCCTGGCGCGGCGCCGCCAATTACGCCTGGTTCATCGGCATGGGCCTCGGCTTCGTGATCTACGCCCTCCTCAACCGCAAGCCCTGAACTTTCATGCGCATCAAGATCATCAACCCCAACACCACCTGGAGCATGACCGAGAAGATCGGCGCCTGCGCGCGCTCGGTCGCGCGGCCCGGCACCGAGATCGTGGCGGTCAGCCCCTCGATGGGCCCGGCCTCGATCGAGAGCCACTACGACGAGGCGCTGGCGGTGCCCGGCCTGCTGCAGGAGATCGCCGCCGGCGAACGCGAAGGCATCGACGGCTATGTGATCGCCTGCTTCGGCGATCCGGGCCTTGCGGCCGCGCGCGAGCTGGCGCGCGGGCCGGTGGTGGGCATCGCGCAGGCGGCCATGCACCTGGCCAGCCTGGTCGGCACTCGCTTCAGCGTGGTGACCACGCTGGGCCGCACGACGGGCCAGGCCTGGCACCTGGCCGAGGCCTACGGCATGAAGCGCTTCTGCGCCAACGTGCGGGCCTGCGAAATTCCGGTGCTCGAGCTGGAGGCGCCGGGCTCGAAGGCGCGCGAGCGCATCGTCGACGAATGCCGGCGTGCGCTCGACGAAGACGGCTCCGACACCATCGTGCTCGGCTGCGCCGGCATGGCCGACCTGTGCGCACACATCGGCCAGGTGCTGGGCGTGCCGGTGGTCGACGGCGTGGCAGCCAGTACGCAGCTGATCGAATCGCTCGTGAACCTGCGGCTTTGCACCAGCAAGCGCGGCGAGCTGGCGCAGCCGCTGCCGAAGCCGGTCGCCGGCTTGCTGGAAGGCTTCACGCTGCCGTCTCCGGCGCCGGCGCTGAAACGCGCGGCCTGAAGCCCGCGCGCGATGCGGCGCCGCTCGTCCACAATCGCGCCATGCCCCGCGTCACCAAAGCAACCACGACCACGCCGGCGGCCGTTCCCGAAGCGGCCGCCGCGCCCGACAAGAGCGCGACCATCGAAAGCATCGCGCAGGACATCGCCACCGCCATCGTCGAGAAGCGCCTGCCGCCCGGCACCTGGCTGCGCGAGGAGGCGCTGGGGCGCGTCTACGCCGTGAGCCGCACCAAGATCCGCGCGGCGCTCTTGACGCTTTCCAAGGACAAGCTGATCGAGATGATTCCGGACAAGGGCGCCTTCGTCAGCAAGCCCAGCGTGCAGGAAGCGCGCGAGGTCTTCGGCGTGCGCCGCATCCTCGAGAGCGAAGTGGTGCGCCTCTTCATCGCCAAGGCCCGGCCCGCGGACTACCGCGCGCTGGAGCAGCACATCCAGTTCGAGCGCAGCGCGCTGCGCTCCACGACCACGGGCACCGTGCGCGAAAAGCTGCTGGGCGATTTCCACGTCGCGCTCGCCGAGGCCGCGGGCAACGGCACGCTGGCCGAGCTGGTGCGCGAACTGGTCGCGCGCAGCTCGCTGATCGCGATGCTCTACCACTCCTCCAACGATCCGCACTGCTCTTCGGACGAGCATTCGGACTTCCTGCGCGTATGCCGCAGCGGCGACGTGGAGGCTGCCGTGGCCTGCATGACGGATCACCTGTCGCGCATCGAGGCGAATCTGCAGCTCACGAGCGGGGTGCCGGACCGGCAGCTCGATCTGGTGAAGGCCTTGCTGGCCTGAAGGACGCAGGCTAGCCGTCGACCGGATTCGCCGGCGTTTCGAGCACCAGCTGCCAGAAGTCCACGTCGAGCCATCGGCCGAACTTGAATCCGGCCTGCCTGATGGTTCCGGCATGCTCGAAGCCTAGCCTCTGGTGCAGGGCGATGCTGCCCTTGTTGGCCAGGTCGATGGCGCCGACCATGACGTGATAATGCTGCGCCCTGGCAGCCGCGATCAGTTCCTGCATGAGCAGCTGGCCCAGGCCTTTTCCCCGGTGGTCCTTGTGAACGTAGACCGAGTGCTCGACCGAGTACTTGTACGCGGGCCAGGCGCGGAAAGTGCCGTAACTGGCAAAGCCGAGGAGCCCGCCGTCTTCTCCGATGGCGCCGATCACGGGGAACCCGCCCGCCTCCTTGGTCTTGAACCAGCCGACCATGCTCTCCGGCGTGCGGGGCTTGTAGTCGTAGAGGGCGGTCGAGCTGACGATGGCATCGTTGAAGATCTCCAGGATCGCAACGGCGTGGGTGTCGTGCGTGCATGCGACGAACTGCATCGGATTCTCCGTGGGCATGGTGATCAAAACTCCCTCGCGTACACGATGAATCCAAGGTGCTTCGCGACCTTGTCGTAGAGCAGCCTGCCCGCGGCGTTCGATTCGTGCGTCTGCCAGTAGACCCGCGAGGCGCCGGCCGATTTCGCCTGCACGTAGACCGCCTCGATGAGCAGGCGGCCGATGCCGCGCCCGCGCCGGGATTCGAGCGTGAACAGGTCGGAGAGATAGCACACCGGCTCGACACGGGTCATGCTGCGATGGATGACGCAATGGGCCAGCCCGACGAGCTGCCCCTCGTCTTCCGCGACCAGCGCGAACATCGGCTCCTCCGGATCCAGGAAGCGCTGCCAGGTCGTCTGCGTCACGTGCTCGGCCAGCGCAGTCGCGCCATGGCGGCCGTAGAAGGCGTTGTAGCCGTCCCAAAGCGGCCGCCAGGCGGCGTGGTCGTTCTGCGTGACGGGGCGTACGGAAGGAGTCATCGGGGTTTCGGTAGTTGCGTACTGGGTCGTCGGGATCAAATCATCGAAAGCGGCTTCTTGCGCCGCGGCGGGGGATGGAGTCTATCGATCTCGGCGAGATCTTCGTCGCCGAGCTGCAGTTCGGCAGCAGCGAGGTTGTCACGCAGATGCGCCTCGCGCACCGCCTTCGGAATGGCGACGACGCCGGGCTGTGCAATGACCCAGGCCAGCGCAAGCTGCGCCGCCGTGACGCCGAGCCGCTGCGCCGTCTTCTTCAATGCCGCATCGCCCGCCAGCGCGCCCTGGTCGATCGGGCTGTAGGCCATCAGCGGCATGCCGCGGGCACGCTGCCAGGGCAGCAGGCTGAACTCGGGCCCGCGCTCGCGCACCGAGTAATAGACCTGGTTCGCCGTGCAGTCCAGCGGCTCGCCGCACACGGCGGCCAGTTCGTCCATGTCGCCGGTGTCGAAGTTGCTGACGCCCCAATGCCGGATGCGCCCGCCGTCGACCAGCGCGCGCATCGCCTCGCAGGTTTCGGCAAGCGTGTATTCGCCGCGCCAGTGCAGCAGATAGAGGTCGATCTGCTCCAGCCCCAGCCGCGCCAGGCTGCGCGCGCAAGCGGCCGGCGTGCCCTTGCGGCTCGCGTTGTGTGGATAGACCTTGCTGACGACGAAGAGCTCGCCGCGCGTCACGTCGCCGGCGCGCAGCGCCTCTGCGATCGCCTGCCCGACCACTTCTTCGGCGCCGCCCTCGCCGTACATCTCGGCGGTGTCGATGAGGCGGTAGCCCATCTCGATGGCCGCGCGCACGGCGGCGATCTCGGTGCGGCGCAGCGCGCGGTCTTCGCCCAGGCGCCAGGTGCCCAGGCCGAGCACGGGCAGCGGAGTGCCTGTTGCAAGTTGAAGCGTCTTCATTGTTTGCCGGGAACAAAGTCGTAGAAGGATGAAGATTCTCTGCGACCGGTGGCAGATCCGCCTGCGAAACCCATCTCGCTGGTCGCGCGATGGATCATCTCGCGCACGGTGATCAGCTTCGGCTGGCGCTCGCAGACGCTGCTTCCCCTGTTCCAGTTCGATGAGGCCCCATTCGGCTGAGGATCGTTTCCGCACGGGGGATGAGCTGGTCTGCATCGACAATCTCGTTGACGAGGCCGTTCCGGTGCGCTTCTGTCGCGTCGATCGTGTCCGCCGTGAGAATGAGCTGCAGCGCACGGCCCTTGCCGACGAGACGCAGGAGGCGCTGCGTCCCGCCGAAGCCGCGAACGAAACCGGGCTTCGCTTCCGGGCTGCCGAATCTCGCATGCGCCGTTGCAAGACGCAAGGTGCAAGCCATCGCCAGTTCGCACCCTTCGCCCGACGCGCAGCCATTCACAGCGGCGATGACCGGCTTGCCGAGCTGCTCGATCAGATCGAACGCAAGCCGGCCGCTGCGCGTGAACGCGTGCGCGTCGATGGCGGAAATCGACGCGCCCGCGGTGATGTCGGCCCCGGTGACGAAGGCCTTGTCGCCCGCGCCGGTCACGATCACGCCATGGACGACGGGGTCCCCTCGCGCGTCCTCCATCACCGATCTCAACTCGTCGAGCGCCGTGTGGCTCAGCGCGTTCATCGCCTGCGGGCGGTTGATCGTGACGTAGGCGATCCCCGCCCTCTTTTCATAGAGGAGGTCTTGCAGCGATTGCATGTGGGTCCTCCGGCCGTGCGGCGGGCGGAATATCGTGAAAGCTCCGGTCACCGCCAGTTCGGGTGCAATGAGCTAATGAGCTTGTTGCAGTCGCCGCGCGTGAGGAGGGCGAGCACATCCATCTCGCGTGGGGTCAGGTCCTGCAGCACGAAGGAATCGGCCAGGTCCGCCGCCATCCGCGGCGAAAGGTAGCGTTGCGAGCGGGCGGCCGCGACCAGCGCGGCGCGGATCTCGGCGGGCTGGGCCGTCTTCTCGACGAATCCGCTGGCGCCCCACCGGATCGCCTCGCGCACCATGTGCGGCGAATGCATGTCGCTGATGAGCACGACGCGCACCCTGGCAGCCATCATGCGGAGCAATTGCATGAATGCGCGCAGCCCCTGCGGACCGAGGGTCGGATCCACCAGAGCGATGCAGTCCTCGGCCTCCATGCAGCAGACGAGCAAACGGTCCAGTGTGGGCGCCGAGCGCCCGAAAGCGAGGCCCGCGGTGCCGCTCACCAGCGATTCGAGGCCGCACAGAAGCGCGGGCGAGGCTACGCCGATGATGACCTTCACTGCGCTGTCGGCCTTCGCTGCGACTCCTTCGCCGCCGAGCGACGCGTGGGGAGTCGGATCCTGGAACGGCACCTCGCCGTCCGGGATTTCGGCAGATCGATCGCTCATGGCTTTGCTCCTTCGCTTCAGCTTTGCACTTGGCACGAGGCCTGCACGCTGGGCCACCCGTAGTCGCGGCCCGTCAGTGCGCGCGCAAGAAGGTAGTTGTTCAGCGCGCGCTCGCTCAAGCTGTCCATTTGCACCGAGCCGCTGGCATCGCAGGGAAATGACAGGGCGCGGCCCGTGCCGCTGAGCGAGGGAAAGCGCAGCTCGAAGGCGGACTGTGCAGCGGATGAATGGCGCGCGGCGTGCATGGCGGTGTCCTCGTGGTTCATTTCGATGAAGCAGCTCCGGGAAGCATGGTCGTGCGCCTCACGCAGGATCGCGTCCGCGCAGGGCGGTCTGGATGCAGGCGAGGAGGTCTTCCGCACTGAAGGGCTTTGCGAGAAAGCAGATCACGCCCGTCTTCAAGGCGCGCGCGCGCTCCCGTTCGTCGGGGTAGGCGGTGATGAGGACCGTAGGAATCGGGGTGCCGGCGGCGGCCAGGCGGCCGTGCAGCTCGAGCCCGGTCATCCCCGGCATGCGCATGTCGGCGATGAGGCATTGGATGGCGCACGTGCCCTTCGATTGCAGGAAGCTCTCGGCCGAGTCGAAGGTGGCGGCGGACAGGCCGGCAGAGTCGAGCAGGTCCTTCGTGGTGTCTCGAACCGATTCATCGTCGTCCACGATCGCTACGGTCGGGTTGTTGCGCACTTGGATCTCCTTGCAGGTCTTCTTGAACGTTGACGCAAGACTAGGCCGATTGCGCGCGCAAGACCATTGCACGTGCGTCACGTGCGCTACGACTTTGGTTTAGGCGCCTAAGGCCTCGGGTTGGAGAGGCCGAGCGTGTCCGCGATGCGCACGAGCTGCGCCAGGGATTTCGCCTGCATCTTGCGCATGATCTGCCCGCGGTGGACCTTGACGGTGGCCTCGCTGATGCCCAGCTCGGCCGCGATCTGCTTGTTCACGCGCCCGGTGCTCACCAGCGCCATGACTTCGCGCTCGCGCTGGGTGAGCGCGGCGAAACGTTGCCGGAGCTCCGCGACGAGCGCCGTCTCGCGGCGCTGCGCGCGGTGCCGCTCGACCGCAGCATCGATCGCATCGAGAAGCTCCTGGTCGCGGAAGGGCTTGCTCAGGAACTCGACCGCGCCGGCCTTCATGGCGCGCACCGTCATCGGAATGTCGCCGTGCCCGGTGATGAAGATCACCGGCAGATCGACGCCCGCTCGCGGGAGTTCTTCCTGGAAGCTCAATCCGCTTGCGCCGGGCAGCCGCACGTCGAGCACCAGGCAGCCGGGCGCGTCCGGGCGCTGCGCCTGCAGGAAGTCCTGCGTCGAGGCGAAAAGGCGCACGTCCATGCCGACGGAGGCGAGGAGGTCCTGAAGCGCCTCGCGCATGGCCAGGTCGTCATCGACCACGAAGACGACGGGCCGCTCGGTTGCCATTACGGCTCCCGTTCCCCGGTCGGCAGCGAAAACCGGAACACGGCGCCGTGGGGCAGGTTCGGCGCGGTCCGGAGCTGGCCGCCATGGGCCTCGACGATCGACCGGCTGATCGAAAGCCCCATGCCGATGCCCTGCGCCTTGGAGGTATGGAAGGGCTCGAAGAGCTTGTCCGCGATCTCGGGCGCGATGCCGGGGCCCGAGTCGCGCACCTCGATGCACACGCCGCCCTCCGCTTCGCTCGCGCCGATGACCAGCTGTCGCGGGCGATTGCCGGTCGCGCTCATGGCCTCGATGGCGTTGACGATCAGATTGAGGATCACCTGCTGGAGCTGCACCCTGTCGCCCCATACGGGCGGCAGGCCGTCGGCAAGCGTCTTCTCGAGCGCAATGTCGTTGCGACGCATCTGGTCACGCGTGAGCGCAATCACGTCGAGGATGGTCTGGTTGACGTCGACGCGGTCCCGGTGCGGCGGCTGGCGCATGACCAGGGCGCGGATGCGGTCGATGACTTCGCTCGCGCGCTTGCCGTCCCTGGCAATGCGTCCGAGCGAGCGCTGGGCCTTTTCGAGCTCGGGCGGCTGGGCCGCGAGCCAGCGCGCGCAGGACCCCGCGCTTGCGACCATGGCTCCGAGCGGCTGGTTGACCTCGTGCGCGATCGAGGCCGCCAGCACGCCGAGCGTGGTCACGCGGTTCACTCGCGCAAGCGCCGCCTGCGCCTCGCGCAGGGCTTCCGACGCGAGGACGTGGTCAGTGAGATCGCGCGTGATCACAAGCGCTGCCTCCAGGCGCTCCGAATCGAGCCGCAGCGGCGAGTAGGACACCGACAGGTAGAAGCGCCCCAGTTCGGTCGTGAACCATTCTGCGACGGTGAACTGCTCTCCGGCGAGACAGCGGTCGAGACTCGGCTTCACGGTGCGCTCGAAGACGTCGGTCCCGAGGAGATCGGCGACATGCATGCCGACGATCTTCTCGGCCGGCATCCTCCAGTTGCGCTCGTAGACCGCATTGACCCTTTGATAGCGGTAATCCCGGCCGATCACGGCCACGCCATCGGAGGCACTCTCGAACATCTGCCGCGTCAAGTACTCGGCCCGCTTGCGCTCGGTGATGTCCATGATGCTCACGAGCGTGCTGCCGAACTTGGCCGGCTGAGGCGGAAACGCGATCGTGAGGAGGACGGACAACTTGTCTCCCTTCAGCGTTCCGCGCACCGTCTCGGCCGTAAAGGAAGTCCGGCCCTCTGCCAGGGCGCACAGCTCTTCTGCGAACACCTGATCGGTCTCCGGCAGGACGAGCTTGGGGAGCGACACCATGAGCTCCTCCTTGCTCCGCGCCCCGAACAGCTCGATGGTTGCGTCGTTGACGTCGAGCACCTTCACCAGGGCGAGGGCCTGCCGGACGAACTCGGGATGCGTGGCCAGGTGCCGGCGCAAGTCGCGCACGCCCTGCGCCTTGAGTCCGTCGATGGCCGCCTCGACCGCGGACAAGTCCTCTTCCCAGATCGAAACGCTCGCGCCCTGGAAAATGTGCCGGTATCGGCTTTCGCTTTCGCGCAGCTCCTCTTCCGCATGCCTGAGCTCCGTCATGTCCTGCACGATGCCGAAGAAGCGCCGAGGCCGGCCGGAGGGATCGCGCGCCACGTCGGCGCTGTTGTGGACCACGCGCACCTCACCGTCCGGACGCACCACCCGGTATTCCATGTCGAAGCGCGGACCGCCCTGCACGCCGGCCTCATTGGCCTGCTTCACCCGTTCCCGGTCGTCCGGATGGACGAGGTCCAGCAACCGGCCTTCCAATTGCCCGGACTCGGGCCGCTTAAGGCCGTGGATGCGGTAGGCTTCTTCCGAGGCGGTCACGCGACCGCTGTCCAGGTCGGCTTCCCAATGACCGAGATGCGCCATGCGCTGCGCCTCTTCGAGCTTGCGCTCGCTTTCGCGCAGGCTGCGGAAGATGAGAAGACTGGTGAGCGCGTCGGCAAGCCGATGTCCGATCTCCTCGAACAGCCGCGTTTCCTGCGCCGTCCAGGCGCGCGGGCGCGAGCACTGGTGCAGCCCGAAGAGGTAAGGTTGATCGGCCTTGGGGTACAGCGCCATGGCGAGCACGGATCTGATGCTGAAACTCTCCGCGAGCTGCGCCGGCACCTGGAGCTCGCAGCCAGGACCGAATGACACGGCTCCGCTCGCAGCGCGCGCTGTCCGGAACACCGTGGCGACATCCGCATCGAGGGGCAGCTCGGCGCCCAGGCTGAACGCGCCGGGAAACTCAGGCCGCGTCTGTTCCATGACCGCGCGCCAGCAGCCAGCTTCCGGATCGCACGGATAGGTGAGCCATGCCCGGTCGCAAGCAAAGATGTCGAGGACTGCATCGAGCACATCGCTCATCATCTTCTCGAGGTCGTTGGTTCCCTGCATGGCGCGGTTGACGCGGTTCATGCTTTCCAGGAACCACAGATGCGCGCGGCGTTCCTCTTCCGCGCGCTTCCGGTCTTCGATGTCGGTAAGGATTCCATACCACTTCAGAATCCTTCCACCTTCGCCGCGCATCGGCACGGCGCGGCTCAGGAACCAGCGGTATTCGCCGTCCGCGCGACGAACACGCGTTTCCTGCTCGAAAGGCTCGCCGGTCGCCATGTGATGCGCCCGCGCTTGCACGTAGCCGGGCAGATCTTCGGGATGAATTGCAGCCAGCCAGTTCGCCCCGGTGAGCGAGAAGCCGGTGTATTCGCTCCCGCGCCGGTTGACGAGCACACCGGAGCCATCGGCGTTGGTGACGAAGGCAATCGCCGGCATCGTCTCGAGCACCTCCCGAAGCTCCTTCTCGCTCCGGCGCAGCGCATCTTCAGCGCGCTTGCGCTCGGTGATGTCCCGCCCGACGCCCCGGTAGCCCGTGAAGCGCCCCGCCTCGTCGAACATCGGCAGCCCGGATACCGACACATGGCGTATGCCGCCGTCGGACGTCGCCCGGGCGAGCTCGAAGTCGCGGAACGGGACATGGGCATCGAGCGCTGAGCGGTGCTGGCGCCAAGCCTCCTCGTCCGGCTCCAGATAGGGCACTTCCCACCGCGTCTTGCCGATCTCCGAGCGCGGCGCCGGCGCACGGTCGAACTGGGCGGAATACTCCTGCCGGGTGAAGCGATGCTGGGCGTCGCTCTCCCAGTACACGTCGAAAGAGAATTTCACAAGCGTGCGAAAGCGCTCCTCGCTCTCGCGCAACGCCTCCTCGGCGTGCTTGCGCTCGGTAATGTCCTCGCACGCCACGAGCAGCACCGGCCCGCCCCTCAGCACGACCGCGTTCGCCGACTCCCGGACCCACAGCATCGTGCCGTCCTTGCGGACCTTGCGCGCCTTCCAGCGCATCACGCGCCCCGGCTGCCGGAAAGCCTGCTCGGCGTTTCCCTGGACGAACGCCCGATCGGCTTCGTAGAACACGTTCAGCACCGGCTGGCCGATCAGCTGGCTCACGTGCCAACCCAACTGCTCTGCGCCGACAGGATTCACCGACAGGATCGCGCCGGCCGCATCGATGATGAAGTACATCGTGGGATTGGCTTCGAAGGCCGCTCTCCATTGCTCCTCGAGATCCTGCCGGGCCTCCTCGGCCCGCTTGTGCTGCGTGATGTCGGTATTGGTCGCGAGGATCGCCACCGGCTCGCCCTGCTCGTCTCGCTGCAATGCCAGGCGGCTCGCCACGACCACCGGCGTTCCGTTTCGCCTGTGATGCACCAGCTCGCCTTCCCAGCGTCCGGTGCTCAGCACCTGCGATTCGATCTGCTCGAGCGGCACGGTGGAGACGGTCTTCAGCAGCTCGGGCGCGGACTTGCCGAGCGCCTCTTCAGCCGTCCATCCATACATCTCCTCGGCGCCGCGGTTCCAGTACTTGATCGCTGCTTCCATGTCGCGCACGAACATGGCGTCGTGCGTGAGATTCAGCAGGTCGGCGTGCTCGCGCAGCGAGGCTTCGACCTGCCGCTCGAAAGGCTGACGCGCCGGGCGCGACAGCGTTTCGTCGTCTTTACGTTTCGTCACGAGCGACTCCGATAGGCGTCGCGGCATGTGAGCCGCAGCATGTCGCGCAGCGCCGGTGGTAGGGCCGGCTCCTCCTTGGGTAGCGGCGAACGCTATTCTGAACGCCCGCGTGACCGCTGTCACGGCGCACGCCAACCCGATCTCACGGCGCAGGGGCCGATGCTTCGGTCGAAGACGCCTCGAACGACATCGCGTCAGGCGAGGGGCGGAGGTCCATCGCCTCCCGGCTTGGCGGCCATGGCTTGCAGTTCGGGGACGAAAGTCAGGAGCCGGCGAGTGAGCCAATACAGGTGGGACGCATCGATCGGGTTTGGCAACCTGAGCGTGCTGATCAACCGTTGCGGACGATCTCCCAGGGCAAGAGCGATCAACGGCTCAAGGACACCTGCCAGGTCGGCTCGTACCCGCTCGTCCACGAGATCGTGCTCGTCCAAACTGCGCCAAATCGCCAGCACGGCGCGCTCGCACAACTCGGCATCCGATGGCGGCGTCATTGCTCCGGCGTAGCTCGATGAGCTCGAGCGCATCGGGGGCGCGCCGCGCTTGTCTCTTCGTACGAAGCTTGTTGGTGAAGGCATGGATCGCTCCTTCTCGGCAGCCAAGATACGCCGCACCGAGGCGGATGGCAATCCTTGACATCAAGGACTTCCGCCCTGCGACCCAGAGGCGAACGTGCACTCACGCCGATCAGACGGACGTGCGTCAAAAGCCTCCCAAGCCACGGTGGCCCGGCTCCATCGAGGCCTCCTTGCGCTTGACGGAACCTGGGGCGTTCTGATCCCCGACCGGCTTGACCGCGTCTGCCTGGTCGGCGGCGCTGCCGCCCGTGGATTCGGTCGCGTCGGCATACTCGCTGTCACTATCGGCTTCCGCAGGGACAATGGTTGCCGGGCTCTCGGGAAGAACCTTCGATTTGTCAGTGGACCGTGGACGGGACGGTGTCTGCTGAGTGGCCATGACGTGCCTCCTTCGGTTGGAATGACAACGTACACCGCGCCTCTCGGCAATGCATGTAGGAGCGCACCGCAGTGGAGTGCCGAGCTGGGCGCACTCATCGCCTCAGCTTGCACCTCGCTGCCTAGCTCACCGCGAGTCCGGACTGCACACGGTCGTGCTCGGACCTGCGAAGCAGATCGAGCGCCACGTCGACGATCATGTCTTCCTGGCCGCCCACCATCTTGCGTGCGCCCAGCTCGACGAGGATGTCCACGGTCTTCAGGTCATACTTCTTCGCGGCCGCTTCAGCATGGCGCAGGAAGCTCGAATAGACGCCCGCATAGCCCAGTGCCAGCGTCTCGCGATCGACGCGCACCGGACGGTCCTGCAGCGGGCGCACCAGGTCGTCGGCCGCGTCCATCAGCTTGTAGAGATCGGTGCCGTGACGCCAGCCCTGGCGCTCGGCCGCCGCGATGAACACCTCGAGCGGCGCGTTGCCGGCACCGGCGCCCATGCCGGCCAGGCTGGCGTCGATGCGATCGCAGCCCTCTTCCACGGCCACGATCGAGTTCGCCACGCCAAGGCCCAGGTTGTGGTGCGCGTGGATGCCGGTCTGCGTATCGGCTCTCAGCACCTCCTTGAACGCTCGGAACCGGTCCCGCACGTCGTCCATGCCGAGCGCGCCGCCGGAGTCGACCACGTAGACGCAGCTTGCGCCATAGCTTTCCATCAGCAGCGCCTGCTCGGCCAGCTTCTTCGGCGTGGTCATGTGGCTCATCATCAGGAAACCCACCGGGTCCATGCCGAGCTCGCGCGCGTATTCCAGATGCTGGCGAGACACGTCGGCCTCGGTGCAGTGCGTTGCGACGCGCACGATGCGCGCGCCTGCATCGTAGGCGTTGCGCAGGTCGTGCGTGGTGCCGATGCCGGGCAACAGCAAGGTTGCGACCTTTGCGGTCTTGACCGTTTCGGCCGCTGCCGCGATCCATTCGACATCGGTATGCGCACCGAAGCCGTAGTTGAAACTGGAGCCTTCCAGCCCGTCGCCATGCGCGACCTCGATGCTATCGACGCCGGCAGCGTCCAGTGCCGCGGATATCGCCTTGACGTCCGCGATGCTGTACTGGTGGCGAACGGCATGGCTGCCGTCACGCAGGGTGACGTCGCTGATATAGAGCTTGTTGCCCGGCGTCATGCGATCTCCTTCAGGCCGCGAGCGATGCCGCTGGCGATGCGTCGTTGCGCCATCAGGTCGGCGCACGCGAGCGCGGCCGAGGTCATGATGTCGAGGTTGCCGGCGTAAGCCGGCAGGTAGTGCGCGGCGCCTTCGACCTCGAGGTACACCGAGGTCTTGAGCCCATGGCGCAAGCCAAGCTTGGGCAGGTTGAGCGGCCGGTCGGCGGGGATCACGTCGAACTGCACGCGCTGCTTCAGGCGGTAACCAGGCACGTAGGTCTGCACACTCGCCACCATCTGCGCGATGCTGGCTTCCACCGCCGCCTGGTCGGCCGCTTCGGACAGTACGAGCACCGTGTCGCGCATGATCAGCGGCGGCTCCGCCGGGTTCAGCACGATGATCGCCTTGCCGCGCTCTGCGCCGCCGAGCTTCTCGATCGCGGCCCGGGTGGTTTCGGTGAACTCGTCGATGTTGGCGCGCGTGCCGGGGCCGGCGCTCTTGCTCGAGATCGATGCGACGATCTCGGCATAGTGCACCTTGGCAACGCGCGACACGGCGGCCACCATGGGGATGGTCGCCTGCCCACCGCAGGTCACCATGTTCATGTTGCTGGCGTTCTCGGCATCGAGGTTGATCGCGGGGATCACGTAGGGGCCGATGGCAGCGGGTGTCAGGTCGATGACCTGCACGCCATGGGCCTGCAGCACCTCGTTGTGGCGCTTGTGGGCACCGGCCGAGGTGGCATCGAACACGATGTCGATGTCGCGGAACACGCCGAGCTGCACCAACCCTTCGATGCCCTCTGCGGTAGTGGCGATGCCGAAGCGCTCGGCGCGGGCCAGCCCATCGGACTTCGGGTCGACCCCGACCATCGCACCCATCTCGAGGTGCTTGCTGTTGCGCATGACCTTGATCATCAGGTCGGTGCCGATATTGCCCGGGCCGATGATTGCGACCTTCAGTTTGTTCGTCATGTTGCTTCTTTCAGTTCGCGAGCAGCTTGGCCGTCGCGTCGGCCACCTGTGCACTGGGTGATTCGGAGGGCGTTTTCGCCTGGATGTCGGACACCAGGCGGCCCCCGCGTCCCCAATGGCCTGACGGGTATTCGTGGAGAAGGACCCGCACTGCGTCGAGCGGCATCTCGAGGCTGTCTGCCATGGCCTGCGAAACGCTCTCTATCAGCCGGCGCTTCTTCTCGGGGCTGCGCCCCTCAATGATCTTGATCAAGGCAATGGGCACGGTTCACTCCTCGACGTGGAAGCCGGCGGTTCCGAGGCGCTCCATCTCGATCGAGATGTACTGGCCCGGCTTGATCCACTCGGCGGGCGTGGCGCCGCCAGCCATCACCACCCAGCCGGCCTGCAGCGGCTCGCCGGCCGCCGCCGAGAGGCGCGCCGCGGCGACCAAGGAGCGCAGCGGATGGCCCAGGATGGCGGCGGTGGAACCGACCTGCACCACGCGCCCGTCGATGCTCATCGTCAGGCCCAGATTGCTGAAATCCTGGTGCGGGTCGCTCCAGGCACCGATCACGAAGCCGCTCGACGATGCGTTGTCCGCGATCACGTCGGGCAGGCTGAACTTGAAGTCCTGGTAGCGCGAGTCGATGATCTCGAGCGCCGGCGCCACGGCTTCGACCGCGGCGAGCGCCTCGGCCGCGGTGACGTCGCCGGCCAGCGCTTTCTTCAGCACGAAGGCCAGTTCCGGCTCGACGCGCGGATGCACGAAGCGCGCAAACTTCACCGGCGTGCCCTCCTCCACCTGCATGCCGCTCGACAGGCGCCCCCAGATGAGGTCGTCGATGCCCATCTGAACCATCTTGGCGCGGCTGGTGAAGCCCATCTTCACGCCGACGCGGCGCTCGCCGCGCGCAACGCGTCGCTGAACGGAGGCGGATTGGATCGCGTAGGCCTCGGCCAGCGAGAGCTCGCCCTTCGGGTCGATCTGCGGCACCGCTTTGGCGTGACGGGCCGCATCGTCCAGCAGTTGCGCGAATTCGGGTGTCTGGCTCATTTGCATTCCTTCGCGGCGGCAGCGGCTTCGAATACGGCCTTGACGCCTCCGAGGCCGTTGATGTGGGTTTCGAACACGTCGCCCGGCGCGACCGGCACCATCGGGCCGAGTGCCCCCGAGAGCACCAGGTCGCCGGCGCGCAGCGGCTGGCCGAGCGCGGCCATGGTGCGGGCCAGCCAGACCACCGCATTGATCGGGTTGCCCAGGCATGCCGCACCCGCGCCGACCGACACCGGCTCGCCGCGGCGGTTCATGACCATGCCGCACAACCTGAGGTCCAGCTCCCTGAGAAGCCGCGGGCTTCCGCCCAGGACGAAGGCGCCAGACGATGCGTTGTCCGCGACCGTGTCGACGAACCGGATGTCCCAGCCCGCGATGCGGCTACCCACGATTTCGATCGCCGGAAGGACGTGGTCCACCGCCTTGATGACGTCCGCGTGCCCGGGGTTGCCCATGTCAAGGTCTCGGCCGAGCACGAAAGCAATCTCTGCCTCGACCTTCGGCTGCTGGAGCTTCTGCATGGGAATCGGCTCAGCGTCCCCGAAGCTCATGTCATCGAAGAGCACGCCGAAATCGGGCTGATCGACGCCGAGCTGCGCCTGGACGGCGCGCGCCGTCAGGCCGATCTTGCATCCGACCACGCGACGGCCTTCGGCCAGTCTGCGCTCGGTGTTCATCCGCTGGATGGCGTATGCATCGGCCGCATCCAACTCCGGGTAGGAGACTCTCAACGGCTGGATGTAGTTGCCGGTCCTGCCGGCGTTCCATAGGGCGTCGGCTGCTTCAGCCAGCACGGCGGGTTGGGAAGGCATGGGTTCTCCGTTGCCCGCGCGCGGCGGGCAGATTGAAAATTCTCGGATGGGGATACCGGGCAGACTCAGCCGCCGGCCACGGTGCTCAGAGGGCGCGGTCCTTCAGGCCCACCTTGCTGTAGATCTCGTTCACGTGCTTCTTCACGCTTTCGGGCGTGGTGTCGTCGACCGGCATGTGTGCCCAACCCACCTTCGCGCGGGCGTGCTGGCCGATCTCCTCGTCCTGGTCGCCCGTCGCACCGCTGATGCCGTAGGCGCCGACCATCTCGTTGCCCTTGAACACGGGCGCACAGCCACCGGAGGCAACCACCTGGCCGTTGGTGAAGACCGATGCGTTGGCCAGCATCTGCGGGTTGCGCTCCTTGAACCATTGTTGAATGACCAGGCCGTCGCTGAAACGCGGGCTCATCGAGCGGAAAGCGGCGACGGTGAATGCCTTCGCGCGGGCCGTGTCCGGGGTGATGAAGCCCGCGTCGTCCATGCGCTCGAGCGCGATCAGATGGCCTTCGGGCCCGACGATGGCAACGGAGATGGGCACCCCCATCTCGGCAGCCTTCTCGGTGACCGCCGCGATGAACTCGCGGCACTCGGTAGCGCGCAGTTTGGACATTTCGATATTCCTTTCTGAAGAAAATGCTTCTCTCACTCGGGCTTGATGCCCGTCTGCTGAATGAACTTCGACCACCGCGCGCCCTCGCTCTGCAGGAAGCGGGACAGCGCTTCGTCGCTGGTCTTGAGAACGTCGATCGCCTGCGCCTTGTAGATCGCCTGGATCTCGCTCGAATCGAGCGCCGCGTGGGCCGTGGTGCGCAGCTTGCCGATGACGCTGGATGGCGTCTGGGCCGGGGCCACCAGCCCCATCCACACCGAGGTGTCGAAGCCCTTCAACCCCAGCTCGTCGAGCGTGTGCAGATCCGGCGCGCTCGAGGTCCTGCGAGGGCTGGTGACGGCCAGCGCCACCAGCTTGTTCGCGCGCACGTGCGGCAGCACGGTCGAAGCCGGCGAGAACATGAGCTGCACCTGGCCGCCGAGCAAGTCGGTCACCGCGGGCGTGCTGCCCCGGTACGGAACGTGGACCATCTTGACGTCGGCCATCAGTGCGAACAGTTCGCCAGACAGGTGGGGCGAGGTGCCGACGCCGGATGATGCATAGGCCAGAGAGCCCGGCTTGGCCTTCGCGAGTGCGATGAGTTCGGCAACGGTCGCGACCTTCAGCGAGGGATGAACCACCAGGACATTGGGAACGTTCCCGATCAGCGTGATCGGCTTGAAGTCTTTCAGTGGATCGACCGCATTGGCGCCCGGGAACGCAGCGTTGATGATGTTGGCGATCGTGATCGCGAAGACGGTGTAGCCATCGGGCTGCGCCGTGGCCACGGCCTTGGCGGCGATGTTGCTGCCGGCGCCGGGCTTGTTGTCCACGACGAAGGGCTGGCCCAGGCGCCTGGACATCTGCTCCACGACGGCACGCACCGCCACGTCAGTTGCTGTGCCGGGCGGGAAACCCACCAGCACCTTGACGGGCGCGCTCGGATAAACAGGTTGCGCTGCGGTCCATGACGGCAAGGCGGTGGCAGCAAACGCTGGCACGGCGGCGAGGAGTTCACGGCGTTTCATGTCTCTGTCTTTCTGTTGAGGGTGCAGACCGGGTCTCTCCATCGGCTTGCATGGCAGTGATTAGAAGACGCGCGTGGCTATGATTCAATCGAGACTTTCCAATCGAATGATTGGCTCCGCTCATGAATGTGACTCTCCGCCAGCTCCGAGCTTTCGTGCTGGTCGCGCGGCTTGGCAACTTCACCCGTGCCGCGCAGGCCATGCACCTCACGCAATCGGCACTCAGCCTGCTTGTGCGCGAACTCGAAGGAGCCATCGACAGCCGGCTGTTCGACCGCACCACGCGAGCCGTGGCCCTGACGGCGGCGGGCAGCGACTTCTTCCCGCGCGCGGAACGGGTGCTGGCCGAGCTCGAGTCGGCGCTCGCGGGCGTGGACAAGCTCGTGGCGAGGGAACGCGGGCGCGTGGTGGTGGCGGCGCCGCTGATTCTGTCCAGCACCTATCTACCGCCGATCCTCGCCGCCTTCGGCGCGCAGTACCCGGGCATCGAAGTCGTACTGCAGGACACGCTGCCCAATCAGGTGTTGCCGCTGGTGCGCAGCGGTGCGGCCGACGTCGGTATCGGCACCTTCGCCTCGGATGAAGCCGACATCCAGCGCACGCTTCTCTTCTCGGAAGCCATGGCAGCCGCATTCCCGGCGGGGCATGCGTTCAGCCGCTTGCAGCAACTGACCTGGGCGGATGTCGCGCAGGAGCCGGTGCTCGCATTGAGCCGCGGCAGCGTGTTCCGCGACCTCACCGAAGCGGGCTTTGCGGCTGCCGGGCTGATGCTGAAGCCCGCAAGGGAGGCCAACTATGCAGGCTCGCTCATCGGGATGGTTGACGCCGGGCTCGGCGTCGCGATCCTCCCTGGCTATGCGGTGAAGCTGACGGACCCTGCGCGCATCGGCTGGCGCCGTGTAGAAAACCCCCTGATCGACCGCGAGGTCTCGCTCGTGCAACGCGCGGGCGTTTCACTCTCCCACGCGGCGCAAGGCTTCGTCGACTTCATCGTCGCGCCGCGGGCTGCGCAGCAACCAACACCGACCAAACGGGTTCGAAGCAAGGTGCGCTAGAACGCGTGGCGGATGCCGAGGTCGTACCCACTTGAAGTTCGCGGCGCAAACACGCTCGTGCTGATGAACGCCGGCCCGCCCACCGTCAGTGCAGCGCCGTTCTTGTTGCTGACGCGAGCGACAGTTGCATACAGCGCTGTGCGCTTGGACAGGTTGTGCACATAGCTGAGGCTGAACTTGCTGGCTTCCGGATTGGGCACCGGCGCTAAGGCTGTGGGCGCCGAATTCATGTCGTACCTAACGCGCGAATAGGCGGCGCGAATGAGGCCCGGACCCACGGGGACGGTGGCTCCGATCAGATAGCCCTTGAGGTCGGTATCGGGCAAAGGGACCAAGGGCGCGACTGCATAGTCGCGCGTTCTGCTGACGCGAGACAGTTCGCCGAAAAGCTTGACGATGCCGAAGTCGTACGACGCGCCCAGATTGGCCGTCTTCACATAGTCGGTGGTGCCCGCGAAATAGTCGTCGCCCGCAGTGCTGCTGCCATAGGCGAGTGCAATGTCCAAGGGGCCGTTGGCATAGCCGATGCGGCCTCCCACATAGCGGCCGGCGCGGGTGTTTGCGACAGGGCCGGCGTTCACCTGGCCGGTGAGAGGGTTCACGCCCGGCGGCGTCGCGGTGCCTGGATCGTAGGTGTTGTTCTCGTGCAGCGCATACATGAACTGGCTGTAGAACCCGCCGAGCGCGGGGGGCAGGAAGTAGCCGATCGAGTTGCTGGCACGTATGTAGTTGGCATTGCCGCCAAAACCGCCGGCACCACCGGTGGGATTGAAAAGGCTGGCTGAAGAGATCAGGTTGGCGCCGACGCCGACCGCGGCAAAAGGGTCGTACACCGTGTCGTTCCAGAAGGTCGGCGTGAAGTCGCGCCCCAAGCGAATTTCGCCGAATCCGCCCATGAGGCTCACGGTGGAACGCCGGCTGAAGTTCGCGAGGCCGGTCGCGCCGTCGTCGTTGGTGATAGGGCTTTCGAGCCAGAAGCCGGCTGCGAGCCCGCCGCCAAGATCCTCCGTTCCTCGGAAGCCCAGGCGGCTGTTGTTGTATGCCGAGTTCGCCAGCGCGGTGCGGCTGACGGAGCGCGACCCTTGGTTGACGTAGAGCGGCGACGCCGGCGTTGCGGAGTTCCGGTCCTCCGACTTGCTGGCGTAGTGGCTGATCGACGCATCGACGACGCCGAAGATCGTGACGGACGACTGGGCGCATGCAACGCCGCTCGAGCCGAGGGCGAGCATGCCAAGCAATGAGCTCTTCAATTTGTCTGCATGACGTACACAAGGGTTGCGCTTCACGTTGTTGTCTCCTGTTTTCGTTGTGATCCGGGCGGGTTGGCCGGCCGGTGGATCAGGCCGATCCGGTTTGTGCTATCGTTAGCATAAATTCTATGAAGACTGCTTCGAGAAAGTCAACGACTTCGATGTGCGTTTTCGTCAGAGATGCGACGACTTTCTGGTGAGAGCGCGCGACGTTTGGCAGGGGTGGCGCGGCTTGGCAAGCTGCCTACGCTGTGCTATCGTTAGTGCATTCCTGCATTCATCTCATTCGATGGTCACGATCAAAGACATTGCCGCCCGCCTCGAGGTTTCCGCGTCCACCGTCGGGCGGGCCTTGGCCGACGACCCGCGCATCAGCTCCGCCATGAAGCAGAAGGTGCTCGAGATCGCGAACGAGTTGGGCTATGTCGCCAACCGTGCAGCGCGCATGATGCGCGGCGTCTCCAGCAATCTGGTGGGCCTGGTCGTTCCGGATATCCGCAACAGCTTCTACTCGACCATCGCGCATGCGCTGTCGAAATGCCTGGAGAGCGCGGACCTGCAACTCACGCTGTCCGAGACTGACGACGACCGCCTGGTCGAGCTGCGCCATATCCGCGAACTCACCAGCGTCAACGTGGCCGGCATCATCATCGTGCCCACGGCCCGGCCGCATCCGGAGTCGGTGCGCCTTCTCAAGATGACGCCGCGCATCCAGTTGCTGCGCAGGCATGCCTCGCTGGGCGAGCACTGGTTCGGCATCGACGACACGCAGGCGCTCTTCCAGGCGACCCGTCACCTGGTCGAACTCGGCCATCAGCGCATCGCCTATATCGGCGGCACCACGGACCTGCCCACCGGAGCCGCGCGGCTGCAAGGCTTTCACAACGCCCTCGCCGGCAGCAAGGCGGCCACGCATGCGCGCGAGGAACTCGGAGTGCCGTCATCGACGGACTTCGGCCGTGATGCGATACGGCGCCTGCTCGCACTGCGCAGCCCGCCTACGGCGGTGGTCCTGGGTTCGGTCCAGAACACGCAGGGCGTGCTGGAGGAACTGCTGGCAAGCGGCGTACGCGTGCCCGAACAGTTGTCCGTCGTCGGGTTCGGAGACGAGTTGGGCTTCAGATGGTGGGGACCTGGTCTCACGACCATGAGCCTTCCTGTCTCCGAGTTGGCCACCGCGTGCGGGCTCTGGTTCATCCATCAGTTGAAGCAGAAGCCTGCAAGCGCGGCGCCTTACAGCTCCGTCTCACCCCCCACGCTCGTTGTGCGCGGCAGCACCCGGCCGGTGGACGCGGCAAACGCCAAGCGCGGCCAAGCACGTCAGCTCGCCGGCTAGCCCGGATATTTCACCAGCAGGCCGATGTGCCGTCGACCGAGCCTGCTGAGGGCCATTGAGCGTGGTCTTGCGTGCAGTGTGAGCTACTGGATGGAGTGGCGGCTGTTTTTGGGCACACGACCCCCTTACCCCCGTTGTTTGTCAGCGTGCCGGGGACAGCACTGGATGGATTTCAGGGGGCGAGGGCCTGCGCTGCGCTCAGGAAGACGCTGCGCAGCGGGTGGTGCGAAGCCAGCAGTACCCGCACACGGCGCGTGTTGCGCACGATGGCCGCGCCGATCTTCAGCAGGCGCACGCGGATCGTGGCCGCGGCGGCGCGTTCCAGCTCGGTGTCCTTGAGAGCGAACTCGCGCAGCCGTTGCATCAGCGTGTAGGCCAATGCGGCCAGCAGCAAGCGCAGCTGGTTGGCCGCGAAGCGGTGGCAACTTGCCCGCGTGCCAAACAGATCGAGCTGAGCCTCCTTGATGCGGTTCTCGGCCTCGCCGCGGGCGCAGTACAGCCGCTCATACAGCTGTATGGCATCGCCCTGAAGATCGGTCACCACGAAGCGCGGGTTGTTGCCCTGGCTGCCGTGCTCCAGGCGCGTGATCACGCGCCGTTCGATGTCCCAGCTGTCGGCCGCGTAGACGAACTCGTCGATCAACCGCTGCTTGGCGCCGGTGCGCGCGTACTCGTCGGCGAGCATCGCCTCGGCGTACTGCACGGTCGCCTCCAGCCGCGCGTTGCGCGCCAGCCCGATGATGTAGTTCACGCCCGAGCGCTCGCACCAGCGCAGCAATCTCTGGCGACAGAAGCCCGAGTCACCGCGCACGATGATCCGCGCGTCGGGCCACGCCTGGCGCAGCCGCTGCACCAGCAGCTTGATCACCGCCGCGGCGTTCTTGGCGCCATCGATGCGACTGCGCCGCAAGACGCATGCGAGCATGGCTTGGCCGCAGAACACGTACAGCGGCAGATAGCAGTGGTGGTCGTAGTAGGCATGGAACTCGCAGCGCTCCTGGTCGCCGTGCAAGGGCACATCCGAGGCGTCGATGTCCAGCACCAGTTCTTCGGGCGGGCTCTTGTGGCTGGCGATGAACTGCTCGATGAGCACGCCATGCAGCGCCACTGCCTGCGCTCGCGTGGCCCCGGTCTCCAAGCGGCTGAGCGTGGGCGAACTCGCCAGCGCATCGACCCGGCCCACAGCGGTCTGCATCAGCAGATCGTCTCTCAAGGTGTCGTGGTCGTTGAGGTCTTCGTAGCCGCAGCACAAGCCGTAGATGCGTTGGGCGAGCAGGTCGCGCAGGCTGTGCGTGATGCGTGCCGGATCGCGTGCATCACTGAGCACGGCCGCAGCCGCTCGGCTCAGACCGATACGTTCGTCAACGCGACGCAGCAGCAAGACCCCGCCGTCCGAACCGATGTCCCCGCCCTCGAAGTTGGCCTCGATGACCCGCCGACCCACACGCCCCAAATCAATCGTCCCATCGGTACACTTTGGCATCGGCAGTCCTCGGTTGAAATTGGCGTCAGATACCAATGTCAACGCGCTCCGGCACGAGGCTGCCGACCCTCTACTGGTGAAATTTCCGGGCTAGGCACTCCACCGTCCGATCCATCCAGACCATGAATCACACCGTCCTGCTCACCGACTACGCCTGGCCCGACGACAGCATCGAGCGGAACATTGTCGAAGCCGCCGGCATGCGCCTCGTGAGCGGTCCGGCGACGCCGTTGCCTGCGGATGGCATTGAAGTGCTGGCGCGCGAGCATCGGCCTTCGGCCATCCTCACTTGCTGGGCTCCTGTATCGGCTGGCGCCATCGCCGCTGCGCCGGATCTCAAGATCGTTGCCAGGCTTGGCGTAGGGCTCGACAACATCGCGGTCGATGCCGCGACCGCGCGGGGCATCTGGGTCACCAACGTGCCGGACTATTGCGTGGAGGAAGTGTCCGACCATGCGGTCGGCTTCGCGCTCGCGTGGACGCGCGGTCTGGTTCGCTTCGACCGCGAAGTGCGCGCCGGTCGCTGGGATCCCGCGACGGCCAGGCTGCGCCGCCTTGCCGCGCTCACGTGCGGGATCGTCGGTTTCGGGCGCATAGGCCGCGCGACCGCGCGCAAGCTCGGCGCCTTCGGCTGCAGGGTGTTGGCACACGATCCCCACCTTGCCGACGGCGGCGAGGGCGTTCAGAGCGTGGATCTCGGCACCCTGCTCTCACGCAGCGACATCGTGATCGTGCACGCGCCGCTGACGGAAACGACACGGCATCTGATCAACCGCGAGCGGATCGCGCAGATGCCTCCCGGTGGCCTGCTGATCAATGTCAGCCGCGGCGCCGTCGTCGATACGGACGCCGTGATCGAAGCACTCGGCAGCGGTCAGCTCTCCGCCGCCGCACTGGACGTTCTCGAGTCCGAACCCGATGTTCCTGCTCAGCTCCGCACCCACCCCGGCGCGATGCTCACGCCGCATGTCGCCTTCTCGTCGGACGCATCGCTGGTCGAGCTGCGCAGGCGCGCGGCCGAGGAAGTCGTGAGAGTGCTGCGCGGCGAAGCACCGCAGCAAGCACGCAACGCGCCGGCGCAACGATAGCTCCGGCGCGCCTCGCTCGCCGATGGAGATCAGCGAAGCACTGCAAAGGTCCACTCTCTTGCGATAAGCGAGAGTCGGTTCACGGGACGAAGCACCAGCGGGCGGGCGAACTCACGCACCACTTCCCGCCGGGCTTCATCGCTCACGTACTCGACCGGCGACTTGCCGTCGATGCGGGCCAGCAGCAGGGCGGGCAGCAAGCGAGCGGCACGTTCTTCCAGATCCCCGCGCGGCTCCCAGCTGGCCTGCTCGAAGTAGGCATCGGTCAGCGCCGTGAAGGCCGCAAGCAGGGCCGCGCAACGGTCCGGACGGACGAGGCACTTCAGCATGAGGTGGTTCAGGCAGAAAGCGAGGTCGAAGGCGGGGTCTCCGTACCAGGCGCACTCCGCGTCGAGCAGCACGGGCCCGCGAGGGCCGACCAGGATGTTCTTCGGACTGACGTCGCCGTGCACAAGCGCGATGTGCAGCCCGGCCGTGCGCTCCGCCAGCTCCATCAGCCGAGCGGAGAGCGCCGGATGCCGGTGCGCCGTCGCGACGAAGTAGGGCTCGATACGCAGCGCCCGGAAGTTGTCCGTGGTGTCGAACGCGGCTGCGAGCTCGGCCTTTCCCGCACTTGCCGCATGCAGCTCGCCGAGAACATGCCCGACAGCACGCGCCGTGCTCGTCGAGACATCGCCGGCCATCAGTTGTTCTTTCCAGACCGGATGTTCTTCAGGTGCGAGAAAGGACATGGCGAAGAGGCCTGCCTCGGGATCATGGGCGAGCGGACGCGGCACGCTGTCGGGCGCGTGGCATGCCGCGAACTGCAACCATGCCCATTCGTACGCGTTGCGCGACACCGGGGCGTGCCAGTCTGCTGAAACCTTGAGCTTGGCAAGCGCGCGCTTGATGCAGAGCGATCGACCAGGGAGCTCGACGCGCCAGATATCGGACGACACCCCGCCCGCAAGCGAATGCCAACGCGCCGGTTCTTGCGGACTTGCAAGGCCCTGCGACACCAGGAATGCGCCGAGCGAAGATTCCGGACTGTTCACGCCGCGTCCGAAACCTGGGGAAGCACGACGTAGTTGCTGAAGCCGCCGTCGCGGTCCTTCAGGCCGGAGATGGCCTCGTTCACGCGCGAGAGCGGGAACGTTCGGTGCTCCAGGTACGACAGGTCGATCGTGCCCGTTCGGACCATCTCCGCCATCTCCTGGCCCTGTGCCGTCGTGAACCAGTTCGATCCGATCAACTGGATCTGTTCGTCCATCAGCCACTTCACGTCGATCGGCAGGTCTTCCGCCACGCCGCCCACATTGACCACCTTGCCGCCACGGCGCACACCCTTCATCGAGTCGAGCATGGTGGCTGCAGGCGCCTTCGCGCCCAATGCGCTGATGGTGAAGTCGACGCCCTCCCCGCCCGTGAGCGACTTGGCCCATTCGCCGCTGGACCCTTCGCCGAGCTTCATCACCTGGATGCGTTCGGGCGCAAGCGCCTTGATCCTGCTCAGCAGCCGTTCGTCGCGCCCGGTGCCGAGGATCTGCGACAGGCCCATGGCCAGCCCCAGCACCGTGGCTGCGACGCCCAGGGTGCCCGTGATGCCGTCGATCAGGGCGACTTGGCCGGGGCCTGCGCCCGCATTCTTCAGGGCGCCGTAGGAAGTTCCCAGATAGCCGAACCGCCCCGCCTGCTCGAAGCTCAGGTTGTCCGGAATGTTGACGATCGCGTACTCCGGCGCCGTCATGTATTGGCTGAAGCCGCCGTACGGATACAGGTCGAAGATGCGCTGGCCGTCCCGGCTCGTGCTGAAGTAGCCATTGAGGGTGAAGTAGCGGCAGTGGCTGCGCTGGCCGGCGCGGCATGCCTTGCAGGAGCCGCAGGAACGCAGCGGACTCACGTAGACGCGGTCCCCGGGCTTGGCATTGATCACGGCTTCGCCGACTTCTTCGATGACCCCCACCGGATCCAGCCCGAAGACCGCCGGAAACCGCGGCAAGGGCTGGTGAGGGAACCAGGTCGGCCAGTTGTTGATGACGTTGGCCATGTTGGGGACGATGCCGCACGCCATCACCTTCACCAGCACGTCCGTGGGACGGGGTTTGGGAATCGGGATCGTGTCGAGCGACATCGGGGTGGCGAGCGCGTGCAGCCTTGCTGCGATCATGGTTCTGTTCATATGGATCTCTTGCGTGAAGACCTCAGGGTGCGACGAATGCCGCCCCCGGAGGGCGAAACTTGGGCGGCCAGACGGTGACCCACTTGCCGTTCTGGGCCTGCTTGACCTTGGTGTCGGCCACGCCGCTGTTGAACCTGCCGTCGAAGCGACGCGTTCCCAGCACGGTGTTGACTGCATTGGCCCTGAGCCAGGCGGCCATGGCCTTGTCTTCGAGGCGGCCCACGGCGGTCGCTGCAGCCTCCAGGATCTGCCAGGCCGCGAACTCCGCTGCGGCCTGGTAGTCGACGTGCGGCCAAGACAGCCCTGCCGCCTTCGCACGTTCGCTGTAGGAAGCGACGAACTCGGCCGCCCCCGCGTTCTGCGTGAAGGGTGCGTGGTCCTCGAACCAGGTGAGCGTGGTCAGGCCGCCCGCCTGCGGATTCGACACGGTCGGCCCCGGCGCGGGAAATAGGTGGAACTGGCGCGCAGGCTGATAGTCGATGCGCTTCATGGCGTCGAGCAACTGCGTGGCCTCCAGTCCCAGCGCTCCCGACCACAGCAGGTCCGGCTTGGCGTCCTTGATGCGGGCCGCGATGCCGCCGAAGTCGCGCGTGCCGAACTCGTACTCGAGCGACAGCACGACCTTCAAACCCCGCCTGGCCGCGACCTCCTGTCCGCCTTTGGCGAGATCGAGGGCCGACGGAAACTTGCTTGTGACGAAGGCGATGGTTCTGGGCGGCGTGGCGGTACCGGCATAGGCGTCGAGCAGCACCTCGGTATCGGCCGTCCGCGGCTCCGGCCCCAGCGGAAGCGCGGGAAACTGCATGTCGTAAGGTGCCAGGCTCGGGTCGCCGAGGCTGCTTTGGATGAATAGCTTGCCGAAGCGCTGTGCCACGCCCATCGCCGCGATGATCGAGCTGGTGCCATAGGGCCCCATCAGCAGATCGACCTTTTCGGCCGTGATGAGGCGCTCGTACAAGGTGCGCGTGTTGGCTGGCTGCGACTGATCGTCCAGCAGCATCAACTCCAGCTTGCGCCCCAGCAATCCACCCCGTTTGTTCAGCGCGTCGACGAACACCTCGCCGGCGACCTTGTGGATGCCGCCCACCGGCGCGAGCGGTCCGGTGAGAGGCAGCGTGCCGCCGACGCGGATCGGCCCGACGCCGCCCTGCTGTGCGCGCGCCGGCAGGCCATGTGCGAGCGCCAGGCTGCCTGCGACTGCAAGAAAGGCGCGACGCTGCAATTGGGATTTCGTTGTGCTCATGGTTGTCTCCTTGAACGCGGATGAACGGCTTGGACGATGCCGGCGCGGTGTGCGGCGGGCTTCATCGGTATCCGTCTTCCAGCTCGATGGAGAGCGCTCCCATGATGCGAACGCCGGAGTTGTACCAGCCGATCGTGAGGACCAGCTCCACCTGCTCGCGCTCGGACAGGAAGGCGGCGGCCTTGCGCCACGTGGGCTCGCTCACATCGACGCGCAGGGTGGACTCGCGCGCCAGCGCCATGACGGCGCGTTCCTCTTCGTCGAAGAGCGGGGAGCTTTCGAATGCGGGCACGGCCCGGAGTTGTTCGGCACTGATGCCTGCCTTCAGTCCGTGAGACTGGTGATGTGCGATCTCGTACGCCGACGAGGTGCAGTGGCCGACGGTGAGGATCGCCAGTTCGCGCAGCTTCGGGCTCAGCTTGGAGCCGCGCAGCGTGTTGGCATAGGAGATGAACCCATCCAGGATCTGCGGAGCGTGCGCCAGCGCCCTGAAGATGTTGGCGGTGGGCACCTTGCGCTCACGTTCCAGCCTGTCGAACAGGGCCTGATCGGCGTCGGTGTCCGAACGTTGGAGATATTTGACTCGCGCCATGGCTTTGACCTTTCTCGTCTTTACTTCTGAGAGGAGAGCTTCAGCGCATAGCTCTCCAGCGTTTCGGGATTGGGTTTCTCGGCTGGTTCGATGAGGGAGGCACCCGCGAAGTCGGTCGCCTCGAAGTACCAGCGAGCCGGGGCCGGCAGTCCCCAGCGCACGTTGGTGCTCAGCGAAGCGGCCTCCCACCGGACGGGCTCGATCTCGATGTCGATCGTCTGGTAGTGGCTGTTGAACAGTTCCACGCGGTGGCCATCCGGATCCCGCAGATAGACGAACAGCATCCCGCCCGGCCCATGTCGGCCCGGCCCCCGCTCCACCGAAGCGGAGTAGCCGTAGTTGCCTGCCAGATCGCAGGCGGTAAAGATCTGGTGCGACTCCGGGACGGTGTAGGCGAAGTGGTGCAAGCGAGGCCCCTCGCCCTGCACGATCGCCAGATCGAGGCAGGTGCCCTTTCGGTACATGAAAGCGCCCAGCAGCTTGTCGCCATGGGCGATGTACTCGGAGTTTCGAAAGCCCAGCCGGCTGTAGAACTCGCACAGCGCATAGGTATCCGGCGCCAGCAGCTGATAGTGATCGAGACGCTGCGCATGCGCGCCGGTGAAGCTCTCGCGCTTGAGATACATCCGCGGCAGCGTCTTCATCTGGGCGCACAGCTCGATCCTGGTCCCGATCGGATCCTCTACGTGGAGCGTTCGCCCCTGGTGCGGAACATCGACCCATTCGGCAGAGAGTCCCTCGGCCCTGAAGAACTGGTAGGCGCTGTCGAGGTCTTCCTCGAAGAAGACGCGAAAGCCGATTCGCTTGCAGGTCTGCTCGCCGCGCGACTGCACCAGCACCAGGCTGTGATGGCAGGCTTCAGCCAAGCCTCGGAGGTAGCAAATGCCTGCGCCCTCCTCCGAGACGACGAGTCCGACGATGTTGACGTAGAAGTCCCGGCTCTTTGCGAGGTCCGAGACATGGAGGACGACGTGGCTGGCACGCGTGATGTTGAACGGCGGACGAAGGTTGACGGCGGGCAGCATAAAGGACCTCGCGGATGGGTTGTTGAAGAGGGATGGACTTGTTGCTCAGGCTTCGGCGCGCTGCGTTGACAGCGCTTGTGCCGTACGAAGCAGGCCGATTTCAGCGATCAGGTCGTCGATGGCTTCGAGCGCGAATGTCAGGCTCGCGGGGTCTGTCAGTCGCCCGCCTTCGATCTTTCCGTTGACGCCGGCGATCACGACCTGCGGTCTCGAGATGACGCGCGACAGGGTGCCACCCAGCGCTTCGCGCAGCTGGGCTTGCGCGCGCACGCCGCCGGTGAATGCCGGCGAGCTGGTCATGACCAGCACCGGCTTGCCTTTCAGCGGGGAAGCAAATGCCGGTCGCGACGCCCAGTCGATCGCGTTCTTCAGGACGCCCGGCATTCCGAAGTTGTACTCCGGGGAGCACATCACGACACCGTGGCTTGAATCGATCGCCGCCTTGAATTCCCGCACGGAGTCGGGAAGCCCGGGCCCGTCGAGGTCCTGGTTGTACAGGGGAATGCCGTCGAGCGGCAGCAGCGTCATCTCCACGCCCGATGGCAGCGATGCCTGGAGCGTGCGGAGAATGGACGTGTTGCTGGAAGCTTGTCGCAGGCTGCCCGAAATGCCTGCCAGCCGGATCGTATTCATGGGAATGACTGCCTTCTAGTGTGGCTTGCGCCGTGTTGATGGAACGAGGAACGGCAATGCGGACCACCCGCTGAACACCGCGTCGCGGCCCAGCGATTCCTCGATGCGCAGGACCTCGTTCCACTTGGCCATGCGCTCCGAGCGGGAGAACGAACCCACCTTGAGCTGGCCGGCGTCCCAGCCGACGCAGAGATGCGCGATGGTCACGTCCTCGGTTTCGCCCGAGCGCGCCGAAACGATGGTTCCAAAGCCCGCCTGCTTGCCGGCGGCCAGCGCCGCGTGCGTCTCGGTGATGGTGCCGGCCTGGTTGGGTTTGATCAGCACCGCGTTCGTGCATCCTTCGGCGGCGGAGGCCGCCACGCGGGCCGCGTTCGTCACGAGAAAATCGTCGCCGATGATCTGGCAGCGGGCGCCATAGGCTTCGGTGAACTGACGGAAACCCGCCGGGTCATCCTCGGCGAGCGGGTCCTCGATCGACAGGATCGGATACGCGTCGAGCCAAGCGCCGAGCATCGCGATCATTTCGCCGGTGTCGAGGCTGCGGCCATCGAGCGCAAGCGCGTAGCGCCCGTCGCGGCCGAATTCGGAGGCTGCGATGTCGAGGGAAATGCCGACCTGCTCGCCCGGGCGCAGGCCGGCATCGGCGATGGCCTGCATCAGCATGTCCAGCGCCTGTTCGTTGCAGTCGAAGGCTGGCCAGTAGCCTCCTTCGTCGGCGACCCCCTGGAGCTTGCCTGCCTTCTTCATCAGGGCGCCGGCGGCGCGGTAGATCTCCGCGGTCCATTCGAGCGCCTCGCTGAAGCTGCCGGCAGCGGGACACATCACCATGAAGTCCTGCACATCGACGCGCCGCGCTGCATGCGCGCCACCGCCAAAGATCTGCACTTCGGGCAGCGGCATGCGCACCGGCCGTTCGCCGGCGAGATAACGCCACAAGGGCTGCCCCGCCGCCGAAGCTGCGGCGTGCAGCACCGACATCGAGGTGGCCACGATCGCGTTGCCGCCCAGGCGGCTGCGGTCCGGGGTGCCGTCGAGTGTCACCAGACGCGCGTCGATTCCGGCCTGGTCGCGTGCATCGAGCCCAACGAGGGATGCCGCGATTTCCCGGATCGAGGTGAGCGCCTTCGTCACATCCAGGCCGCCGAAGCGCGTGCCGCCGTCACGCAACTCGAGCGCCTCGCCGCTGCCGGTGGAAGCGCCAGCGGGCGCGATGGCGCGAGCCACGGTTCCGCACGCCAGGGCGACCTCCGCCTCCACCGTCGGGCGTCCGCGCGAATCCCACACGCGCCGCCCGTGCAGCCGCGTGATTCTTGTATCAGTCATGAGAATGTCCTGTGTCGAATGGCGTGTTGTCCCGTGCCGCAGCCGAAGCCCCGATCAGCACGAAGGCGAGCGTCGCGCAGCGCTCGCTCTTGTTTCGCCACGCATGGCGGGTTCCGTTCTGAACCACCACGTCATGGCGCCGAAGATGTGCCGAGCGCCCCTCGTCGAGCTCGAGCCAGATCTCGCCGTCGAGCACGATGCCGTAGTCCACGGTCTCGGTGGTGTGCATGCCATCGGGTTCGAAGCGCTCGGCCAGCCCCGGGCTGATCGCCAGGTTTTCTGCGGCAGCGGCGGCCGGATCGAAGCCCGGCGCCGAGAACACGCTGTCCGGCGGGAAGGTGACGATCAGAAAGCGCGTCGCACCGGATGCCGGAACGATGTCGGCGACGGCTGGCGTCGGGTCCGCGCCGTCGAAAGGCAAGCCGGGCACCGGCGCGGTGGCCCACACGAGCCGGGACACCATGCCCGGAATGTGCTGGAAGGCGTTGGAACGCGGGACCGTCGTGTCGAGCGTCACCGCCGACGCGCCGCCCCCATCGTGCCCGGTGACGAGCCGGCGGACGGCAAGCGGCACCCCTTCGTCATGTGAGAAATCAGACGCCAAGATAGGCCTCCCGGATGCGAGGGTTGCTGAGCAGCGTGTCGGGTTTGCCCGAGGTCACGATCCGACCTTGCTCGATGACATAGGCGTGGTGCGCCATCTCGAGCGCCTTGTGGATGTTCTGCTCGACCAGCAGCACGGCGACGCCACGCTCGTTGATCGTGCGGATGATCCGGAACATGTCGTCGACCACAGCCGGCGAGAGGCCGAGCGAGGGTTCGTCCATCAGCAACAGCCGGGGGCGCGCCATGAGCGCGCGGCCGATCGCCACCATCTGCTGCTGCCCCCCGGACATCGAGCCGGCAATCTGGTGTCTCCGCTCCTTGAGGATCGGAAAGAGCGAGAACACCTTGTCGAGCGAGCCTTCCCCCGAGGCACGCGCTTCGGCGCGATAGCTGCCGAGCTCGAGATTCTCGAGAACGGTCATGTGGGTGAACAGGCGCCTTCCTTCCGGGACGATGGCGATGCCGTGGTCGCACACGCGATGGCCCGGAATCCGCGCGATGTCCGTGCCGTCGAGCCGGACCTCACCCTGCCTCGGGCGCAGGATGCCCGCGATGGCGTTGATCAGCGTGCTCTTGCCCGCGCCGTTCGGTCCGACCACCGCGACGATCTGGCCGGCGCCGATGTCGAGGGTCGCATCCCAGAGAGCCGGCGCATCGCCGTAGGACACGTGAAGGTTTCGCACTTCAAGCAGCATGGGCGGTCCCCAGGTAGGCGCCCACGACGCGGGGATCCTGCATCGTTTCACGCGGTGGCCCCAGGGCGAGCAGCGTCCCCTGGTCGAGCACCGCGATGCGATCGGCGAGAGCGACCACGGCGCGCATCAGGTGCTCGACGAAGACGATGGTCGTGCCGCCCGCCCTGATCTTCCGGATCATCGTGATGGCCTGGTCGACTTCGGTCGGCGTCAAGCCGCAAAGCACCTCGTCCAGCAGCAGAAGCCGTGGCCGAGCCGCCAGCGCGCGGGCGAATTCGACGAACTTGCGTTCATGCAGATTAAGCGCGGGCGGCAGCGCGTCTGCCTTGGCCTCCAGTCCAGTGAATGCAAGCCAGCGACGGGCCAGCGCGTCCGGACTGCTCTCCCCTGCCGTCTCGCGCGCACCACCGAAGAAGGCGCACAGCCGCACGTTCTCCAGCACCGTCAGGTGGTCGAAGAGGCGGGGAATCTGATAGGTGCGCGCGATGCCGCGGCGCGCGATCTCATGGGGTGCCAGGCCGTCGATGGCCGCGCCCGCAAGCTGGATGGAGCCGGAGGTGAGCGAGAAGTGCCCGCTGATCATGTTGATCAGCGTCGACTTGCCGGAGCCGTTCGGCCCGACAAGCGCCAGGATCTCCCCCTCGTAGACCTGCAGATGAACACCCTGCAGCGCCCGGATGCCACCGAAGGACTTTGTGACGCCGCGGCATATCAGCAGCGGCCGTCCGGTGGCAGTCTGGATTGCAGGCGACTTCATCACAACCACGTTGCGAAGCTCTTGCGCAGCCGCAGGCGCGGCGTCCTTCCGGCGCACCAGACGACCCAGCAGGCTGGGGGCGATCCCTCGGGGCAGGACCAGAATCACCACCACGAGCGCGAGCGCGACGCCGGCACGACCCAGTTCGGCGTGCCCGCCGCCGATGAAGATGCTCAACGCGACGGTGATCAAGGTGGCGCCGATGGCGGGCCCGGCCCAATGACGGGCGCCACCGAGGATGCTCATGAGCACGACGTACAGCGGCACGGTGATCGAGAAGGTCTCCCCGACGGTGACGTAGCCCACGTAAGCGGCCTGGATCGCCCCCGCCGCACCGGCAATCGCCGAGGAGATGGCAAAGGCGATGAGCTTGTAGTGCAAGGTCGGCACGCCCTTGACTTCCGCCACGTCCTCGTCGTCATGGATCGCCAGCAGACCCGCCCCCAGGCGCGAGCGAAGGACCCGGCGCGAAACGGCGAGCGCGGCAAGCGCAAGCGCGAGCCCCAGGAGATAGATGGCGCCGGGTACCGTCGTGCCGAACTGCGGGACGGAGACGTTGCTCAGGTAGATCCCGCCGCCGCCGTCGAGCGGCGTGTTGGAGATGATCGCGGCCAGCACGAAGGTGACGGAGAGCGTCAGCAGCGCGAAGAACTCGGCGCGCAGGGTCTTGATGCGGAACACCACGAGCCCGATGCCGAGCGCCAGCGCGGCCGCGATCGCCGCCGCCGCGGGAACTGTCAGCAGAAAGGGCACGCCCCATTTGCCGGCCAGCGTGGCCGTCGTATAGACGCCGGCACCGAAGAATGCCGCGTGGCCGAAACTCCAGTACCCCGAATAGCCGCTCAAGATTCCCCAGCTCGTGGCGAGCGCAATCCAGAAGAAAACGACATAGAGGTACGACAGGTAGAAGTCGGCGACGCCCGAGTAGGGAAGCGCGACCAGAAGCGCGACGGCCGCAACTGCCGCCGTCCGGGCAGGCTGTCGGGTCAGAGCCATTTGGGCCTCCACAGCAGGAGGACGATCAGGATCGAGAAAGCGACCAGCGGCGCCCAGGCGGGATTGACCGCCGCCATGGTGACCGACTCGGACACGCCGATCAGACAGCCGGCGGCAAGAGCGCCGAGCGGCCTGGCCAGCCCGCCGATGATCACGACCGCAAAGACGACGCCGATCCAGGCCTCTATCTGAGAGGGCGCGAGCGTCGAGGTCAGCGCGATGAACACACCGGCGACGCCGGCCGAGGCGGCGCACAGGCCGGCAAGAAGGTACGACAGCCGCCTGGCGTTGATGCCGAAGGCTGCCGCGATAGCGCCATCGTGGGCGGCGGCGCGCAATGCCTTGCCGAGCAAGGTCCGGTTCAGCCCTGCCCACGCGGCGACTGCAAGGAGCGCCGCGCAAGCGAAGGCGGCGAGCTCGGGCACGGGCACGAACACTGCTCCGATCCGCAGCGATTCCTGGGCGTAGCCGGACTCGAACTTCCGGAAGTCCGCAGACCAGATCCATTGAATCAGGGACTCGATCAGGATCGTGATCCCGAAGGTGACCAGCATCGACGCGAACTCGCTGACCTGAAAGCGCACGAAGAGCGCGTGCAAGGCGAGCCCGGCGACGAAGAACGCAGGCACCACGACGAGCGCCGACAACCACGGCGCAATGCCGAACTGCGTTCCCAGCTGATAGGTGAGGTAGGCACCCAGGAAGGCCAAGGCGAAGTGGCTCAGGTTCACCAGGCGCAGCAAGCCCCAGCTCAAGCTGAGTCCGAGCGCGAGCAACCCGTAGATGCCACCGAGCAACAAGCCGCCGATGGCCGATTGTGCGAGCAGCGTCAGGCTCATGATGCGCGCGCGCCCGACTCGGGATCCCGTCCGGGCGATGCGGCGCCGACAGGGGCGAACCGCAGATGGTGTCCAACTTTGCTCATGAGCGAATGTCTCCTTGCTTGTGCTAACGTTTGCGCATATTCTTGCAAACGCGCAATCGGCTTGTCAACGATCTTTCGAAAATTATTACTTGTAGATAGCCTTCGTTGACAATCAATGCCTCTCAGGCTAACGTTAGCACTAGATATCGGTCTCAACGGAAGAAAACGGAACCACACCCATGCACATCGCCAGATACGCGTTGGACGAATGCGTCCACTACGGAGTCATCGAGAACGAGACAACGATCGTTCGACTGGAGGGTTCGCCGCTTGACGGCCTGAAGCGCAGCGGGGCCATCGATGCGCTTGCGGCTGTGTGCCTTCTCGCCCCCATCGAGCGGCCGCGCGTGTTCGGGCTCGGCTACAACTACACCGCGCATTCGAACGAGGTCGGGAAGGCGGTTCCTCAGTTGCCCGTGCTGTTCATGAAGCCGAGCACGACGGTCATTGGTCCGAACGAGTCGATCGTCTACCCCGACGATGGACAGAACATCCACTTCGAGGGCGAGCTCACTGTCGTCATCGGCAAACAAGCGCGCCACGTGTCCCCGGCGAATGCGCTGGACCATGTGCTCGGCTACACCTGCGGCAACGACGTGAGCGATCGGGTGCTGCAGCGCCGCGAAAGCGAATTCGGCTGCCTGCTGGCAGGCAAGGGTTATGACACCTTCGCGCCGATGGGGCCGGTGATCGCCACCGCACTGGACCCTTCCAGGCTCGGAATCATCACGCGGGTCAACGGCGCCGTGCGCCAGGACGGCACGACCGCGGATCTTCTCTTCTCGGTGCCTGCCATCGTCTCCTACCTCAGCAGGTACATGACCCTGCTGCCGGGCGACATGATCATGACCGGCACCCCCGCGGGCGTCGGCCCGATCCAGGTGGGCGACACCATCGAAGTCGAGATCGAGGGCATTGGCATCCTGCGCAACGATGTCGTGGCGGAGGATCGCGGCAACGCGCCGCGTTCGTAGCGAACGGCCGGTCCCGCGGTCGGACAGGAGCTGGTTCGGCCTCGTCATTGCCGTCACACAACGCCGGAGGATGACTCAGCGCACCTTGTCCGCGATCCAGCGCAGGATGAAGTCAGCCACCTCTAGGTTGTTCTTGTCCTGCATCATCATGTGCGAGTTGCCTTTGATGCCCACGTCGGGAAGCCGCACCAGGCTCGCCCTGCCTGCCTCGAGGCGATTGATCCGCTCGACCACGGCCTTGCGTGCCTCGTAGCGAGGCTGGCCCGTGAACACGGGAGCGTCGAGATGGTCGCCGAACAGTTCCAGCACGGGGACACCTCTGTAGGCCGCGATCTGCGCGTCGGTGGGAACGACCGACTGCGCACCCTCGATGTTGACGACCGCCTTGACCAGGGCGGGACGCAGACCGACCAAGGCATCGGCAAAGGGCCCCGCCAGCGAGTGCACCACGACGATCGCGGGCCCGATATCGTCCAGCAGCGCCGCGAGCGCCTGCGGGGCCGTGCCCATGCCACCTCCCTCGAGCATGGCCTCGGCAAAAGGCACGCCCTGGGAAGCGAATCGCGGGAACGCCTCGACCGGGAACTGGGTATCCGGATACGCCGTTCCGTGCGAAGGCCCGAAGCGAAAGAGAGGCCAGGCAAGTTCGGCAGTCACCATCAACACACTGGCGGGCAGCCCCGAGACGCTTCCCTCGGCCTTGGCCTCGTTGATGGCTGTCGAGTTGAAGCCGGAGCGTCCGCGCCCGGGCGTGTCGACGACGTAGACGGCATGACCCTTGCGCACGAGGTAGGTTGCCCACCCCTCCCGTCCGTCGGGAGTGGTCTCGTAGCTCATGCCGGTCAGCCCACCGCCATGCACCAGCACGATGGGGATGGCGCTGGTTCTGCTTGCGGGGACGCGGTAGTGCACGTACATCTGGTTGACGGTCACCGTCCCTGGGCGAACCGGACCGGCAGGCGAAACCCCCGCATGTTTGGAAGTGACTGCCTTCCCATTGACGAAGAACATTCCTTCGTCGGCCAGGTTCAGGGGCCCGCCGATCGAGGCCGCGGCGGCGGCCCCGATGCTCCCGCATCCGACCACAAGCGCGCAGGCCGCGGCGGCGATCTTTCCGGACATGTGAAGCATGAAGAGTCTCCGTCGTGTTCGTGGTAGTCCACGAATTAGAGGTCTTCGAATGCGACGCGTCCAACGAGGAAAGCAAATGAACTCATTGGGTCCGCTCATTGACGAGCCGTGCGCCGGCCAGGGTTGTTCAACGATCGCGCACGGTTGCGCCACAGACCTCCGCCACGAGCGAGCGGAACCATTGATGAGCAGGGTGAGCATGCAGGCGCTCGTGCCAGATCAACTTGTACAGGAGCTTCTCCACTTCGAACGGCAGGTCCCGTGTCACAAATTTGTTCTTGACCATGAGCTTGCGAGACTGGTCATGGAGAAGGTCGTTGGGAATGCAGACCAGCAAGTCACTGTCGGCCACGATCCGCAGTGCGTCGGCGAAGCGGTTGACGACCGCGACCACGCTGCGGCCGCGGCCATGCAGGCTGAGCCAGCTGTCGACGATGCCCATGTCCTGGCCCGACGGCGATACAAGCACATGCCGCGCTTCGGCAAACGCATCCAGAGACATCGCGCGACCGAGTTCGTGCCCTCGCCTCATGACGCAGACGTAGTGGTCCGCGCGAAGACTGTGCACGTGGACGCTGTGGGGCAGCGTTGGAAACATCCCGACTGCGCAGTCCAGCGTGCCGAGTTCGATCGCCTCGAGTGAACTGGCATTCGTGTGGCGGGAGAACACGACGCGTCCGAAAGGTGAGGCTTCGCTCAGCTTCAGCGTGATGCCGGAGACCGCCTGGGATGCAAGGCTGTCGGTCACCGCGATGCGAAAGGTGGTGGAGTCCGCACGAGGATCGAAGTGCTGCGGCGCGATCGAGGCGCGCAAGACGGCAAGCGACCGATGGATCTCAGGCCACATCGCCATCATCCGCGCCGTCGGCCGAACGCCATCGGGGACCTTGATGAACAAATCGTCGTTGGTCAGTCGGCGGGCGCGACGAAGCGCGTTGCTGACGGCGGGCTGGGTCATCGCGAGACTGGCCGCTGCGCGCGTGACGTTGCGTTCGAGCATGACGGCTTCCAAGATGGAAACCAGATTGAGATCCAGCCGCACGTTATTCACTGGAATGATGACGATACCGGCGAATTCTAAATTGGACGCGTGCATCCATGCGGGTGAAGATGCGTGCAAGAAATACGGCGGACGCTGAAAGCGCGATATTGCATGATCAGGCTGGCTACTTACTCTCCATTGTTTATGTCGCTGCTCGCTGGAACCGTCATGGCCGCCGAACCGGTCATGGCACCCACGGGCCAGCTGCGAGCTGCATACATCGTCGCCAACCTGGCGCAGGCGCGCCGCGATCCCGCCACCGGCGTCGTCTCGGGCGTGGTGGCCGATCTCACCCGTGAGCTGGGTCGCAGAGCGGGCGTGCCGACGGCCATTGCACCTCTCGCGACGGCGGCTGATGTCCTGGAAGCAGTGCGAAGCGGATCGGCCGACATCGGATTCGTAGCCCCGAATCCGCAGCGAAAGGGCACGGCGCTCTACTCCCAGACGTACATGCTGGTGCAACAGAGTGCACTGGTGCGCGCCGACTCGAAGATGCAGTCGGTCCGGGACCTGGACGGTGCCACACAAGCAGTTGGCGTGAACACGGACGACAGTGTGGGCGTATGGCTGCAAGAGCGGCTGGGCGCCGCGCGTGTTCGTGCAACGCCCGACTACACGCTGCGAGAGGCCGTCCAATGGCTCACGGACGGAAGCGTGATTGCCTTTGCCGGCAACCGGCAGCGACTGGCAGCCAATACGCGAGACGCATCGGGACTTCGGCTGCTGCCCGACAACTTCTATGGCGTACCGCAAGCGATCGCAGTTCCTCTAGACCGCAGTGATCGACTGAAGTGGATCAACGCGGCGCTGGACGACCTGCGCGCGAGCGGCTTCCTGGCGGATTCGGTGTTGCGCAGCGGCGTGGATGGACTCGACGTCGCACCGGCCGAGCCGCGCGGCCGCACAACCCGATAGGACGCGCAATGGCAGAACGAAAGCTCACTGGAAAGATCGCGCCCGAGCGCATCCTCATGACGGCGCTCCCGAGACCCGATCCAGATCTGATCGCCGGCTTCCTCTCGCTGGGCGACGCAAGCGGCATCCTGTCGGACATCATGGACGAACTCGGCATCACGGGCGTGCTGCCCGCCAGCTGGTTCAGGCCGACGATGGCAGGCGCGTGCATCGTCGGCCCTGCATTGACAGTGCGCAACATCGCGTTGCGCGAGCACCCGTATGAAGCTGCCCGCGCAAAGGTCAACGGGATGGCCGAGTTCGAAGCGCACAACCTGGCCGAGTCGGGCGATGTCATCGTGATTGACGGCGTGGCGGGTGTGTCGAACATGGGCGGCATCTCGGCGCAGACCGGGAAGCGCCAGGGCGAGGCTGGCGCGATCGTCAGCGGCGGCATCCGCGACGTGCCGCACTCGCGAAACGTCGGCTACCCGGTGTGGGCCACCGAAGTGACGCCGATGACAGGCAAGTGGCGCATCGAGACGGTCGAGATCAACGGCGACGTGAACATCGGCGGCGTTCGCGTTTCTCCGGGGGACATCGCATTCGCCGACGACACCGGCGTCTGCTTCATTCCTCGAGCCAGGGCGCGCGAAGTGCTGGAACTCGCCCTGAAGAAGGCCGCCGCCGAGGAGCGCAAATGCCGGCTCATCGACGAAGGCCTCCCCGTCGCGGACCTGCCGACGAACGCCTGAAGCGGATCACCCATGAACATCGCCATCCTCGACGACTACGCAGACGTTGTCCGCAAGCTGGACTGCTTCAGCCTGATCGCGGACAAGGCCGTCACCATCTACACCGACTACGTGAGCGACCTCGATGTGCTCGCCGATCGGCTCCAGGACGCGGAAGCGATCGTGCTGCTGCGCGAGAGAACGCCGGTCGGCGAGGCGCTGCTGCAACGCCTGCCGAAGCTCAAGCTGATCAGCCAGAACGGCCATGTTCCGCACATCGACCTTGCGGCATGCACGCGTCATGGCGTGCTCGTCAGTGCGACCTTGACGTCGCGGCCCTCCTACGCGGCAGCGGAGCTGACATGGGGCTTGATGATTGCGGCCCTGCGCCACATTCCGTTTGAAGTCGAAGCGCTGAAGCAGGGGCGCTGGCAGAGCACGATAGGACGGGGGCTGCGGGGCCGCACGCTGGGCATCCTCGGCTACGGCCGCATCGGAAAAGTGATCGCCGGCTACGCCAAGGCTTTCGAGATGCCGGTGCTCGTGTGGGGGCGCGAAGGCAGCCGCATCGCGGCCGAGGGCGATGGGCTCGCGATGGCAAGAGACCGCGCCGACTTCTTCCAGCGCTGCGACGTGATCTCGCTGCACTTGCGGCTCAACGACGACACGCGCGGGAGAGTCACGGCCGACGACCTGGCACGCATGAAACCCACATCGCTGCTGGTCAACACCAGCCGTGCGGAACTGATCGACCCTGGCGCGCTGGTGGCTGCATTGAAGGCAGGCAGGCCGGGGATGGCGGCGGTCGACGTGCTGGACCACGAACCAGTCCTCGGCGCCGCCGACCCGTTGCTATCGCTTCCCAATGCAGTGTGCACCCCGCACATCGGCTACGTCGAGATCGACAATCACGAGATCGCCTACGGGAACGCGTTTCGGCAAATCCTGGCCTTCGAGGCCGGCGAGCCGATCGCCGTTCACAACCCCGAGGTGCTGCGCACACTCCGGGCCTGATCGACCGGATGCTCGCCGTACGGCCGAATTGATTGGGAGACATACACATGTGCTCATGGCGCTTCTGCGCTTTCGTAGCGTTTGCCTTGTCGAGCCTCATCCCTGGGTTTGCCGTTGCGCAGCCCTATCCGAACAAGCCCGTCAAGATCGTCGTGCCGTTCACGCCAGGCGGCAGTCCCGACGTGCTCGCCCGCACCGTGGCGCAGAAGCTCCAGGAAATCTGGGGACAGCCGGTGATCGTGGAGAACCAGCCGGGCGCCGGCGGGGCGATTGCGGCCAAGGCCGTGGCGCACGCGCCCGCGGACGGCTACACCTGGCTGGTAGCCCCGAACAGCGTGCTGGTCTTCGCGCCGTTGCTCGGCGCGGTCCCTTACGACCCCGTCAAGGACTTCGCCCCCTTTGGTCTTGCGATCTCCGTGCAGAACCTGCTCGTGGTCCATCCGGCACTGCCGGCCAAGAACGTCAAGGAATTGTTGGCGCTTGCGAAGGCGCGGCCGGGACAACTCACCTACGCCTCCGGCGGACCGGGTTCGCCGCAGAACTTCTCGCTCGAGTTGCTCAAGAGCATGAGCGGAACATCGATCCAGCACGTTCCCTACAAGGGCGCACAGGCCGCGCTGCCGGACCTGCTCGCGGGGCGCGTGGATCTGTTCCTTGGCCAGGCGAATGCGTTGCTGCCGCATATCGAGTCCGGGCGCCTGCGGCTGCTTGCCGGTACGGGCGCAACGCGCTATGCGTCGCTGCCGCAGCTGCCGACGGTGGGCGAAGCCCTGCCCGGTTTTTCCGTCGACATCTGGGCGGGTTTCGTCGCGCCGGCGAAGACGCCTGCGGATGTGATCCGCAAGGCGAATGCCGATGTCATGCGCGTCCTCGCCATGCCGGACGTCCAGGCAGTGCTTGCCAAGCAAGGAATCGAGGTTCGTTCGAGCACGCCGGAAGCGATGGCGACCGTCATCGAATCCGATCTGAGAAGCTGGGCCCGGGTGGTCAAAGAGGCGAACATCAAGGCCGAGTAATAGGCGCCGCAGTGCGGTGCCGGTGCGGCGCGTTCAATGAGGAGAATCGAGATGAATCTGAATCTGCAAGGCAAGGTGGTCCTGGTGACGGGCGGCAGCAAAGGCATCGGCTTGGCATGCGCGCGGGCCTTTGCGGCCGAGGGCGCGCGCGTGGCGATCGCTTCGCGAAGCGAGGAGAACCTGCGCGCCGCCGCTGCCGAACTGGCCAGGGAAGGCTTCGACGTACTTTGCGCCGTGGCGGACTTCATCGACCCGCGCAGCGCCTTCGCGGCAGTCGCGCAGGTGGAAGAGGCGCTCGGCCCGATCGACGTGCTGGTCAACTCGGCCGGCGGCGCAAAGCGCGTCGTGCCGGCGGAACTGAACGCGCAGGCCTGGCGAACCGCGATGGACGCCAAATACTTCAGCTACGTGCACGCGATGGACGCGGCGCTGAAGTCGATGGTCGCGCGGCGCGCGGGATCGATCGTCAACATCATCGGAACGGGTGGCAAGGTCGCGAGCGCGATGCACCTGCCGGGCGGGGCGGCCAATGCGGCCTTGATGCTGGTATCCGCGGGCCTGGCCAACGCATGGGGCGGTCACGGCATTCGCGTGAACGCCATCAATCCGGGGGCGACCTATACCGACCGCGTGAAGAACTCGCTCGAGACGGAATCGCGTCTGACCGGCAAGCCCGAGGAAGAACTGCTGAAGGCCAACGAAGCCCGAATCCCGTTGGGTCGCTACGCGCATCCTCAGGAGATTGCCAACGCGGCCGTCTTTCTCGCATCGGACTGTGCCAGCTATGTGACGGGGGCGCTCATCACGATGGACGGCGCTCTGACGCCGATGGTGGTCTAGCAAGTATTCAGTGGCACAGAGCCGACAGGAGCAAGCGGTCGTCAGCTTGTTATGCCGCGCTTGCGCGCACGGTAGGCCAGTTGGGGACGCGTGACGCCCAGCACACGCGCTGCCGCGGAGAGGTTGCCCCCGCATTGTTCCAGCGCACGGCGTATCAGCGCCTCTTCCGCTTGCCCCAATGAACTGGAGCCGGCGCGGTCTGGCACGGCGTGGCCTGCAGGCGTGGCCTGCGGGGTCGGGGCACCGGCAGCGCCCACGCCCGCCAAGTGGCCATCCGGTCGTACCGACAGCACGTTCTTGTCCAGCGTCTCGCCGCTTGTGAACAGGTGGTGAACTTCGAGCAGGCCGCCCTCGGGGGCGACGATCAAGGCGCGCTCGATCAGGTTTTGCAGTTCGCGGATGTTGCCGGGGTAGTCGTAGTTCAGAAGCGCCTTGACAGCGGCTTGCGTGAAGCCAGTGACCTGCCGGTCGTGCTTGCGGCCGTAGTGCTGCAGAAAATGGCTCATCAAGAGAGGCACGTCATCGCGTCGCTCGCGCAGCGGCGGCAGGTGAATGGGAAAGACATTGAGCCGGAAGAACAGGTCGTCGCGAAACTTGCCCTCGCGCACAGCCTGGCGCAGATCGACGTTGGTGGCCGCGATGACGCGCGTGTCCACCTGTACGCTGCGCGTGCCACCCACGCGCTCGACTTCGCCCTCCTGCAGCGTGCGCAGTAGTTTGCCCTGGGCCGCGTAGCTCAGCGTGCCGATCTCGTCCAGAAACAGTGTGCCGCCGTGGGCGCGCTCGAAGCGTCCCGGCCGCGCCGCGCCGGCGCCGGTGTAAGCGCCGCGCTCCACTCCGAACAGCTCGGACTCGATCAGCGTCTCCGGAATGGCCGCGCAATTCACCGCGACGAAGGGCTTGTCGCGCCGCGGGCTGATGCTATGCAGCATGCTGGCGAACTTTTCCTTGCCGACGCCGGACTCACCGGTAAAAAGCACAGTGGCTGTGGTCGGCGCAACGCGATGCAACAGGTGGCAGGCCGCGTTGAAAGCCGATGACGCGCCCACCATCGCGTCGCTTTTGCGCGGCGGCGTGGGCAACTCCGCGGCCTGCGGCGCCGCGTCGCCGTACTGCGACACTCCGACGAAGTCGCGCGCGCGCAGGTAGCGCATGTCTTCTTCCACATCGTCCCAGCGCTCCGCCGATTTTCCGATCACGCGGCACTGGCTCTCGCCCATCGAGCGACAGGCGACTTCACGGAACACCACCAGCCGCCCGAACAGGGTGCTGACGTAGCCGGTGGCATAGCCCACCTGCATCCAGCAGGCCGGCGAGCCGCCGATGCCGTAGGCCGCGATGTGCTCGTCGTCTTCGCTCGAGTGGTGCCAGACGAATTCGCCCTCGTAGTCCGAGGTCTCGGGGTCATAGCGCGCGTGCACCAGCTCGACCTTCACCAGGCCTTCCAGGGCATGCAGGCGGGTGCCGGCCATCGCGGCCGCGGCCGGCTCGGCCTCGGGCCAATGTTCGCGCACCAGCCGCGCGTCGCGCGCGCCGCTGACGTAGCCCGCGCGCGTGAACAGGCCGCGGGCCTTCTCCTGGCCCAGGCTGTCGATCAGCTCGCGCCGCAGGGAGCCCAGCGCCTCGGTATGCAGAAGCACCATGCGCTGATCCTGCAGCCAGATGCGGCCGTCACCGGGCGAAAAGAACAGGCATTCGCTGATGTCGGCAATCGTCGGGTGCTCTTCGCTGCTCACATGCGAGGCCTCGAAGCGGCTCATCGCACGCGCCACTTCGGCGCCGTCGAAACGGCCCAGCGCGGCGCCGGTGGCGCGCGCCACCTCGGCCAGCGAGATCCGCTCCGGGACCGGTGAGGCAGTGGCTTTGGTCAATTTCGAGCTCATCGTTTGGTGAAACGCGTGACCGATTTTTCATCATTTGATGAAAGCGCTGATCAGGGTAAACCAGTTATTCAAGATAACTATCAAGACTCCGGGAATTCCCCTAATCCTCAAATGAAAAACAGCGTCGCGCAGCGGCGTCGGCCCACCCCGCCGCGGCGCCGCTGGTATGCCCGTTGCGAAAAGAAGGCAGTGCCGCGGGCATTTCCACCCGCGGCCAGCCGATCAACTTTTTTCGCAAGGGGTGAGTCATGGGTGTTTCGGAGAAGCCGGCGTTCCTGGACGCGGCGGCCTGGACCGGCAAGGTGTTCAACGGCGGGTGGGTCGCATCCGCAGGCGGTGTGCGCGACGTCGTCGAGCCGGCCACGGGCAAGGTGATGGCGGCCGTCGGCATCGCCGACGCGCAGGACGTGGGGCTGGCCACGGCCGCCGCGGCGCAAGCGCAGAAAAGCTGGACGCAGGTTGCGCCGCGTGAGAAGGCCGCGGTGTTCCAACGGGCCGCGGCGTTGTTCCAGCAGCACTTCGACGAGCTGGCGCTCTATGTCGCCCGAGAGAGCGGCGCCATCCTGCCCAAAGGACAGCATGAGGTGCGCGAGGCCATCACCCTGTGCCATCTGGCGGCGGCCATGCCCCTGCAGGCGCAGGGGCAGATCCTGCCGAGCGCGAGCGGCACCACCAGCCTGGCGCGGCGCGTGCCGCGTGGCGTGGTGGGCGTGATCTCGCCCTTCAACTTTCCGCTCATCCTCACCATTCGCGCCGTGGCGCCGGCCCTCGCGGCCGGTAACGGCGTGGTGATCAAGCCCGACTCGCGCACGCCGGTGAGCGGCGGCTTCATGATCGCCCGCGTGTTCGAAGCGGCAGGCCTGCCCGCCGGCCTGCTGCAGGTGCTGCCCGGTGACGCCGCCGCCGGTGAAGCCCTGGTGACCGATGCGCACGTGCCGATGATCGCTTTCACCGGCTCGCCCGCCGTGGGCCGGCGCATCGGCGAACTGGCGGGGCGTCATCTGAAGAAGGTCACGCTGGAGCTGGGCGGCGCCAACTCGCTGATCATTCTGGAAGACGCCGACCTCGACATCGCGGCCAGCAATGCCGCCTGGGGCGCCTACCTGCATCAGGGGCAGATCTGCATGGCGACCAATCGCATCATCGTGCACGAGAGCATCGCCGCTGCCTTGACCCAGCGGCTGGTCGCGAAGGCCCAGCACCTGCCGGTGGGCGACGGCGCCAGCGGCCAGGTGGCCCTGGGGCCGCTGATCGACGCCAGGCAGCGCGACCGCGTGCACGCCATCGTGCAGGACAGCATCGCGGCCGGCGCGCAGTTGCTGGCCGGCGGCAGCAGCGACGGCCTGTTCTACAAACCCACGGTGCTGGCGGGCGTGAGGGCCGGCATGCGCGTGTACGACGAAGAGGTGTTCGGCCCCGTCGCCAACATCATCACCTTCAAGACCGACGACGAGGCCGTGGCCCTGGCCAACAACCACCAGGGCAGCCTGGCCTCGGCGGTGATCTCGCCCTCGATCGGACGGGCCATGGCGATTGCCGCGCAGTTGAACTCCGGCATGGTCCACATCAACGACCAGACCGTCAACGACGAGTGCGTCAACCCCTTCGGCGGCCCTGGCATCGCCGGCAACGGCAGCAGCGTGGGCGGCCCGGCCGACTGGGAGGAATACACCCAGTGGCAGTGGCTGACCATCAAGCAGGCGCCGCATCCCTATCCGTTCTGAGTGTTATCGACTGAACCCCCGAGGAGACATTTCATGCAGCTTCAAGGAAAGACCATCGTCGTCACCGGCGTGTCGTCGGGCATTGGCGCCGAGGTGGTACGCGTCGCGCGCTTTGCCGGCGCCCGCGTCATCGGCATGGACCGCAACGACCCCAGCCTCACGCTCGACGGCTTCGTCAAGGCCGACTTGAGTTCTGTCGCCGCCATCGATGCGGCTGTGGCGCAATTGCCCGATCGCTTCGACGCGCTGTGCAACATCGCCGGTGTGCCCGGCACGGCGCCAGTCGAGCTGGTCGCCGACATCAACTACCTGGGGCTGCGCCATCTGACTGAACAGGCGCTGCCACGCATCCCGCGTGGTGGTTCCATCGTCAACGTGGCCTCCATCCTCGGCGCCGAATGGCCGCAGCGATTGGAGCCGCACAAGGCCCTCGCCGCCGCGCAAGGCTTCGAGGCCGGCGCCCATTGGCTGCGCGACCACCCCGTGCCGCAGGAGACCTGCTACCAGTACTTCAAGGAAGCGCTGATCGTCTGGAGCGCCACGCAGTCGCAGAAATGGTTTCTGGAACACGGCGTGCGCATGAACTGCGTCGCGCCCGGTCCGGTGTTCACGCCGATCCTGGGCGACTTCGTGAGCATGCTCGGCCAGGAGCGGGTGCAGGCCGATGCGCACCGCATGCTGCGCCCCGGCTTCACCGACGAGATCGCGCCGGTGATCGCGTGGCTGTGCTGCGACCAAGCGCGCTGGATCAGCGGCGCCAACATCCCGGTCGACGGCGGACTGGCATCGACCTACATCTGAGCCGCAATCCACACAACAAATAGAGAGACGAGGAGACACGATGACATCTGCATTCATTCCCTTCCGCCCGCGAGCGCTGGTCCTGGCAATCTCCCTGGCTTGCGCCTTGCCGGCGCTGTCGATGGAACTGGAGTCCAGCGACCCCGACGCCAAGATCCGGCTGGACTTCACGCCCAAGTACAGCCTGGCATCTCGGCTGAAGGAGCCTTCGGCCGTGCTGACCTCGCCCGCGGCGCGGGGCGACGGCGGCGTGACCAACGAGAACGATGGCGACGCCAACTTCAGGAAAGGCGTGGTCTCCAACCGCTTCGATCTGCTGACCGAGTTCGACTTCAACCACCGCAACTGGGGCGTGCGCCTGAGTCACGCGGCCTGGTACGACTCCAAGTACCTGGGCACCAACGCCAACGACGGCTCGCTGGGCGTGAGCAACCAGCTGGGCCAGGCGGCCAACGAGTTCATTCCCGCTACGCGAAGCCAGCACGGCCGGGGCCAACAGTTCCTCGATGCATTCGTCTATGCCAAGGGATCGCTCGGCGACATGCCCGCCTCCATTCGCGTGGGCAAGCACGCGCTGCAATACGGCGAGAGCCTGTTCTTCGGCCAGAACGGCATTGCAGCGGCGCAAGGGCCGGTGGACATCGCCAAGATTGCCTCGGTGCCCAACTGGCAGTTCAAGGAAGTGTTGCTGCCGGTGGAGCAGATCTCCGGCACGCTGCAGGTGGCCGAAGGCGTGACGCTGGGCGGCTACTACCAGCTCAAGTGGCGGCCCAGCAAGATCCCCGGGGTCGGCAGCTACTTCTCCAATCAGGACTACATCGGCGGCGGCCGCGTGTACTTCGGCCCGCCGCTGCCGCCGGTGCTGGTCACCGACGACAGCAAGAACCAAACGCCCGGCAACAACGGCCAGTTCGGCGCGCAGTTGCGCTGGTCGCCGACCGGCAGTGCCTTCGAGTACGGCGTCTATGCGGCGCGCTACAACGACAAGACGCCGGCCGTGCCGGTGTTCGACCTGATCAACGGCAACGCGCACACCGTTTACGCCAAGGGCATCAAGACCGTGGGCGCCAGCGTCACGTCGTCGATCGGCCAGCTGAACTGGGCGCTCGAAGGCTCGATGCGCGCCGACGCGCCGCTCACCAGCGACCCGGCCGTGCTGGGCGGCGCGCCCTTCATGCCGCCGGTCAATTGCGATGGTACGGCGGCGAACCCGTGCTATGCCATCGGCAAGACGGCCCACCTGAACCTGTCGGGCATTTACGTGCTGAAGAAGTCCGGCCTGTGGGACGGCGGCGTGGTGCTGGCCGAGCTGGCGTGGAACCGCGTGATGAGCGTCACCAAGAACCCGGGCACGACCGGCTTCGGCGGGCTGGACCCCAACACCACGCGTTCGGCCGCCGCCTTCCGCATGATCTTCGAGCCGCAGTACTTCCAGGTGCTGCCCGGCCTGGACCTGTCGATCCCGATGGGCCTGGGCTACAACTTCGGCGGCCGCTCCTCGGCGATCTTCAACTTCGCGGGCGGCGCCACCAATGCGGGCGATGTGACCCTCGGCATCAAGGGCAAGTACCAGAACACCTGGAACATCGGCCTGAGCTACACCGCCTTCTTCGGCAGCGAGAACACCTTCACGGTCGCCGACGCGCGCACGCCCACGCGCATGTTGTCCTATGGCCAGACGCTGAAGGACCGCAACTACCTGTCGTTCACCGTCTCCCGCACTTTCTGAAAAAAACTCATCGAGACACACCATGATGCACATCGCAAAACAATCATTGCTGCTGGCCGCCTTGCTGGCATCCGCCGCTTCGGCGCAGGCCGCCGTCAGCGCGGATGAGGCCGCAAAGCTCAAGTCCACGCTGACCCCGGTAGGCGCGGAGAAGGCCGGCAACAAGGCCGGCACCATCCCTACCTGGGACGGCGGCCTGGCCAAGGCGCCACCCGGCTACAAGAACGGCGACGTGCGGCCCGACCCGTTCGCGGGCGAGAAGCCCGTGCTGTCGATCAACGCCAAGAACATGGCGCAGTACGCCGACAAGTTGACCGACGGCGTGCAGGCGCTGATGAAGAAGTACCCCGACTTCCGCATCGACGTCTATCCCACGCATCGCACCGCGGCGGCTCCGCAATCGGTGTACGACAACACCTTCAAGAACGCGACGCATGCCAAGACGGTGGATGGAGGCCACGGCGTGGAGGGCGCCTGGGGCGGCATTCCGTTCCCCGTTCCGAAGGACGGCTACGAGGCGATCTGGAACCACCGCCTGGCGTGGAAGGGCGGCAACTACGCCATGCCCGTTCGCGTGTGGGTGGTGACGTCCGACGGTCGGCGTGCAATGGCTTCGGGCGGTGTGCAGACGGTGCGCCAAGCCTATTACGACAAGGACGGCAGCGCCGAGAAGTTCGACGGCTACTACCAGTTCGGCAAGTTCCTCGTGACCGAGCCCGGCTCCAAGGCCGGCGAGGCCATCCTGGCGCACGACGGCATGAACGAGTCGGTGCCGCGCGGCCTGTGGCAATACCTGGTGGGCCAGCGCCGCGTGCGCAAGGCGCCTTCGGTCGCCTACGACACGCCCGACTCGGTGACCTCGGGCATTGGCCTGTTCGACGAAGCCTTCAACCTGTTCGGCCCGATCGACAAGCACGAGCTGAAACTGGTGGGCAAGAAGGAGATCTACATCCCCTACAACAACAACCGCGCGGCCGCCGCCAAGGTGGACGAGCTGGTCACGCCCAATACGCTCAACCCGGCGCAGGTGCGCTGGGAGCTGCACCGCGTGTGGGAAGTGGAGGCCACGCTGGCTGCGGGCAAGCGCCACGTCGTGCCCAAGCGCAAGTACTACATCGACGAAGACTCCTGGCAGATCGTGCTGTTCGACGGCTGGGACGCCAACGGCCAGTTGTGGCGCACCAACTATTCGCTGATGCTCACCGCGCCGGACATCCCGGCGGTGACCAGCTTCGTGCTGTGGGGCGGCTATGACATGCAGACCGGCGCCTATTACCTGAACATGGCCTCCAACGAGCTGCGCAAGCAGTACGAGCTGTTGCCGCCGATTCCGCGCACATTCTTCAGCCCGGAAGCCCTGGCCAACGAGGGCGGACGCTGATGGCCGATGCGGCACCCATCGGGCTGACACGGCGCGCGGCCGTGGTGGGGCTGGCCGGTTGTGCGGTGCCCGCGCTGCTGCCGATGCGCGCCCGTGCCGCACCGGCCGCGCCCGCGGTGCTGTCGTTGCCGGCGGTGGTCACACCCAAGGCGCTGGGCGCCGCCATGCTGGCAGTGGGCCGTGCAGGCACGCGCCTGGTGGCGGTGGGCGAACGCGGCACGGTGCTGCTGTCGGACGACCACGGCGCGCGCTGGGCACAGGCCCGGGTGCCGCTGCAGGCCACGCTCACCAGCGTGTGCTTCGTCAATGAGCGCACCGGCTGGGCGGCGGGCCACCTGGGCACCATCCTGTGCAGCGATGACGGCGGGCAGAGCTGGCACAAGCAACTCGATGGCATGGCCGCGGCGGCACTGGTCGCCGCGGCGGCGCAGCGCACGGGCGACGCTACCGCGATCAAGCATGCGCAGCAGCTGGTGACGGAGGGCGCGGACAAGCCCTTCTTCGACCTGGAATTCACCGACGCGGAGCGCGGTTTCGCCACCGGCGCGTACGGCCTGATGTTCGCCACGGCGGACGGCGGCCAGAGTTGGGAGCCCTGGCTCGGGCGGCTGCCCAACCCCAAGAGCCTGCACCTGTACGGCGTGCGCGCGGCCGGCGGCACGCTGGTGGTGGCGGGCGAGCAGGGCCTGCTGCTGCGCTCCGTCGATGGCGGCGCCACCTTCGCGCCACTGCCTTCGCCCTACAAGGGCAGCTTCTTCGGCCTGCTGCGCACGCGTGGAGGTGCGCTGGTGGCCTACGGCCTGCGCGGTTCGGCCTTTCGCTCCAGCGACGATGGCGCGCACTGGGACAAGCTGGACAGCACCACGCCCATGACCGTGGGCGCGGGCACGGCCTTGCCGGGCGGCGGCTTCGCGCTGGTGACGCAGGCCGGCGATTTGCTGCTGGCGCGCCAGGACACGGCCGCGCTGCGCCGCATCCCCTCGCGCGAGCCCGTGCCCGTGGCCGGTATCGCCGTGGCCGCCGACGGCGCCCTCGTGCTGGCCAGCCTGCGCGGCATGCGCCGGCTGCCCGCGCCGCCGCTCGACTGAAAAAAAAACCGCTTTAACGCCTCATGCATACCGACTCTCCCTCCAGCGCGCAGGCCGTCGTGGCGCGCATCGAAGACTTCGACGCGCGCTCCGGCTCGGCCGTCGAACGCGCCTTGTTCAATCACCGCCCTTGGGTGCTGGCCCTGTGCCTGTTGCTCACCGTGACGCTGGGCTGGCAGGCGCTCAAGCTGCAGCTCAATGCCAGCTTCGAAAAGACGCTGCCCACTGGCCACCCCTACATCGTCAACTACCTGGCCCACAAGGGCGACCTGGGCGGCCAGGCCAATGCGATGCGCGTGGTCGTGCAGGCCCGCCAGGGCACCATCTTCGACAAGGTCTACCTCGACACGCTGCAGAAGATCAACGACGAGATCTTCCTGATGCCGGGCGTGGACCGGCCCTTCATGAAGTCGCTGTGGACTTCCAACACGCGCTGGGTGGCGGTGACCGAAGAGGGGCTGGATGGCGGACCGGTGATTCCCAACGCCTACGACGGCTCGCCCGCGAGCCTGGCCGAGCTGCGCGCCAACGTCGAACGCTCGGGCGAGATCGGCCAGCTGGTGGCCGCCGACTTCCAGTCCAGCATCGTGTTCGTGCCGCTGCTGGACCGTCATCCGCAGACCGGCCAGGCGCTCGACTACGGCGAGCTGTCGCGCCGAATCGAAGCGCTGCGCGGCAAATACGGCAACGATGCGCTGCAGATCCGCGTGACCGGGTTCGCCAAGGTGGTGGGCGACCTGATCGAAGGCCTGCATCAGGTGCTACTGTTCTTCCTGCTGGCGTTGGCGATCTGCAGTGCCGTGCTATACGGCTACACGCGCTGCGCGCGCAGCACGGCGCTGGTGGTGGCCTGCTCGCTGGTGGCGGTGGTGTGGCAGTTCGGGCTGCTGGCGCTGCTGGGCTACGAGCTCGATCCCTATTCGGTGCTGGTGCCTTTCCTGGTGTTCGCCATCGGCATGAGCCACGGCGCGCAGAAGATGAACGGCATCATGCAGGACGTGGGCCGCGGCACGCATCGGCTGGTGGCGGCACGCTACACCTTCCGGCGTCTGTTCGTGGCCGGCCTCACCGCGCTGCTGTGCGACGCGGTGGGCTTCGCGGTGCTGGTCATCATCCGCATCAAGGTCATCCAGGACCTCGCCTTGATCGCCAGCATCGGCGTGGCCGCGCTGATCTTCACCAATCTCGTGCTGCTGCCGGTGCTGCTGTCCTACCTGGGCGTGAGCCCCAAGGCAGCCGCGCGCAGCTTGCGCCTGGAAACCGCGTCCGATGCGCAGCGCTCGCGCCTGTGGTCGCTGCTGGAGCGCTTCACCACGAGGCGCTGGGCCGTTGGCGCAGTCGCCGTGGGAGGGCTGCTCGCCGCCGCCGGTTTCGCGATGAGCCTGCACCTGTCCATCGGTGACCTGGATCCGGGTGCGCCCGAGCTGCGGCGCGAGGCGCGCTACAACCTAGACAACGACTACCTGATCGGCCACTATGCCGCCAGCACCGACATCCTCACCGTGATGGCCACCACACCAGTGGACCAGTGCACGCGTTACGGCACGCTGGCGAAAATGGACGCACTGGCCTGGCGGCTGGAGCAATTGCCCGGCGTGGAGTCCACCAACTCGATGGCGGCGCTGTCCAAGCTGGCAATGGTGGGCTACAACGAGGGCAACCTCAAGTGGTTCGACCTGCTGCCCAACGAGGGCGCGCTGGGCGGCGTTCAGACGCGCGCGCCGCGCGAGCTGTTCAACCAGAACTGCTCGTTCCTGGCGCTGTACGTCTATCTGAAGGACCACAAGGCCGAGACGCTGTCGCGGGTGACGGCCGAAGTCGAGCGCTTTGCCGCCGCCAACAACACGCCCGAGGTCACCTTCAAGCTGGCGGCCGGCAGCGCGGGCATTGCCGCGGCCACCAACATCGTGGTGCACCAGGCGATGCGCGAGATGCTGCTGTGGGTTTACGCCGCCGTGGTGTTGCTGTGCTGGGTGACATTCCGTTCCTGGCGCGCCGTGGTGGTGGCGGTGCTGCCGCTGGTGCTGACCTCGGTGCTGTGCGAGGCACTGATGGTGGGCCTGGGCATGGGCGTGAAAGTCGCCACGCTGCCGGTGATCGCGCTGGGCGTGGGCATCGGCGTGGACTACGCGCTGTACGTGCTCAGCGTCACACTGACGCGCATGCGCGAAGGCGCGAGCCTGGCCGACGCCTATGCGCACGCGCTGCGCTTCACCGGCCGGGTGGTCATGCTCACCGGCATCACGCTGGCGCTGGCAGTGGGCACCTGGGCGTTCTCGCCCATCAAGTTCCAGGCCGACATGGGCATCCTGCTGGCTTTCATGTTCGTGTGGAACATGGTCGGCGCGTTGGTGCTGTTGCCCGCGCTGGGCTATTTCCTGTTGCAGCCCGCCGCACCGGTGCTGCGGCCTGCGGCCGAACCGGCATCCGTGCCCGCTTGAGAACCGAGATCAACACCTGGACGATCGCAATGACCCACACCTCCATCCCCACCGTGCTCGCCACGGCGCCTCTCGACCCGGCGCTGGCCGGCTTTCTGGCGCAAGCCGCCGCCCAAGGCAACCCGCCGCTCGAGACGCTGCCCCCGCTGGTGGCACGCCAGATCTACCGTGACCTGGCCGCCCAGTTGGGCCTGCAGGCACCCACCATCGCGTCGGCGAACGACTGTGCCATCGACGGACCTTGCAGCCTTTTGATGCTGCGTATCTACCAGCCCGACGCGGAGGGGCCGCTTCCCTTGCTGCTCTACGTGCACGGTGGCGGCTTCGTGATCGGCGACCTCGAAACCCACGACAAGGTTTGCCGCACTTTGTGCCATGACGTGGCCGCCGTGGTGGTGGCGGTGGACTACCGGCTAGCGCCCGAGCATCCGTTTCCAGCGGCGGTGGACGACGTGGCCTGTGCGCTGCGCTGGGTGGCCGCGCACGCGCGCGAGCTCGGCGCCGATCCGTCGCGCATCGCGCTGGCCGGCGACAGCGCGGGCGCGCAGCTCGCCACCGTGGCGGCGCTGCGTGCGGCCGGCGCGATCGCGCCGCGTGCGCTGGGCCTCATCTATCCCGTCGCCCAGCACTACAGCGAACCGAGCCCTTCGATGGTCGAGAACGGCGAGGGCAAGTTCCTCACCACCGGCGTCATGCAATGGTTTGTCGACTGCTACCTCGGCGGGCGCCAAGAGCTGGCGCGGCACTCCGATTTCGCCTTGTTGCACTCGCAGGCACTGGACACGCTGCCGCCCACCTGGCTGGCCACCATGGGCCACGACCCGCTGCGTGACGAAGGCCATGCGCTGGCGCTGCGCATCGCGCAGGCCGGCGTGCCGACCGAGCACCGCCACTACCCCGGTGCCATCCACGCCTGCATTCACTTCACCGCGGTATCGACGCTGGGCACCCAGGTGATGGCCGACCTGGCCGCGTGGTTGCGCTCGCAACTATCGCCCCACTCCCACCCCAGTCACTGAAGTGAGACTGTCATGCAAATATCAAGCTTGCAGCTTGAACGCCCGTCGCGCGTTGCCTGACAGGAACAAAGGCAGCACTTCATCTCCCAACTGAAGCGCATCGATGCCGGCGAGGCATTCGGCGGGCGTGAGCATGGGGTAGTTCGTGCCGAACAACACCTTGTGCTTGCCCGGACCACGCATGAAGTGATCGCGCGCAAGTAGGCAGCCCTTCGATCACTCGGCAATCCCGGTTCGCGCGCATACGCTTCTACGCAGTGCGCCTGGCCAGCAGTGCGTCCGATTCGTGCCGCCGAGGCATGCCATCGATCGCTCCACGGCCACTTGCCGATAGCGCCGCCGCAGCGTTGGCAAGTCGCATCGCCGAGGGCAGCAGCTCGCCGCGCGCCAGCGCGGCGGCCAATGCCCCGGTGAAGGTGTCGCCCGCGCCGATGGTGTCCACCACCGGCACGCGATGCCCCGGCTCCTGCTGCGGGGACTCACCACGCCGATAGAGACGGCAGCCGGCGCCGCCGAGCGTGACCACGATGGCGCCCACGCCGCGTGCCAGCAGCAGCGCCGCCGCCTCGTCGACGGAGGCCGCGGCCGGACCGGCCAGCGCGGCCAGCTCGCCTTCATTGGGCGTGAGCACGTCGACCAGCGGCAGCAGTTCGTCGGGCAAGGGCATGGCCGGCGCCGGATTGAGCAGCGTCAGTGCACCGAGGCTGCGCGCCTGCCGGAAGGCCTGGAGCGTGCAGCCGAGCGGCACCTCGCACGAGGCCATCACCACCCGGCAGACCGCCATGGTGCCGGCCGCGGCCCGTGCATGCGCCGCGCCGAGGCCGGCACCGGCGCCGCGAAACACGGAGATCGCGTTGTCGCCGTCGTCGAAAACGTGGATCTGCGCGACACCACTGCGCTCGCCGGCGGCGCGCTCCACGTGACGCACGTCGATGCCTTCGGCCTGCCACAGCTCGAGCGCCATGCGGCCGAAATCGTCGTCGCCGATGCGGGCCACGACGGCCACGGCAGCGCCCTGGCGCGCCGCCGCGACCGCGGCGTTCGAGCCCTTGCCGCCGGGGCTGATCTCGAAGCTGTCCGCCATCAGCGTCTCGCCGCGCGCCAACGGCCGCGGGATGCGCGACACGAGGTCGGCATTCCAGCTCGCGATGCAGACTACCGTGGCAGCCATGCGCTCAGTCCCGGTCGCGGTCGATGCCGAAGGCGCGCAACTGCGCCGCCAGCCGCTCGTATTCGGCCGCGTCCAGCGCCACCAGCGGCGCACGCACGCGCATCCAGCCCGGCGCATCGCCCTGCAGCGCCATCACACCCTTGAAGGCCGCCGTCAGGCCGTAGCCGCCGAGGATCTGGAGCAGCGCGAGCACGCGCTGCTGATCGGCGGCCGGCTCGCCGGAGCCCTTCACCAGGCGTTGCACGAGGCGCGGCATGACGTTGGCGATGCCGCTGACGGCGCCGACGCTGCCGCGTGCGGCCAGGGTCTGGAGATCGGGCTCGTTGCCCACCCACACCTGCATCGGCGGCATGAACGCCTCGGCGTAGGCCAGCGAATCCTCGCGCCGGCAGCCGCTGTCCTTGAGACCCACGATCGTGTCCGGGTACAGCGTCTTCAGCGTGCGGATCACGTGGTGGCTCAACCCCACGCCCGATACTTGCGGGATGTGATAGAGCACGATGCGCAGCCGTGCATCGCCGACGCCGTCGATGATCCACCGGTAGGCGTCGATCACGCCCTGGTCGGACACGCCCTTCAGAAAGAAGGGCGGCAGCAGCAGGCAGCCATAGGCACCCAGCTCGACCGCGTGCCGGGTCAGCGCCAGCGCATCCGGCAGTGCGGCGCAGCTGGTGGAGACCAGGATGCGCCCCGCCGGTACGCCCCGCGCCACCAGGCCAGCCAATGCATCCATGCGCTCGGCCACGCTGAAGGAAGGCCCTTCGCCGGTGGTGCCGAAGGGCGTGACGCCGGTGCAGCCGGCGTCGATCAGGCGCAGCGCGTGCGAGGCGAAGCGCGGAATGTCGATGTCGAGCTTCGCATCGAGCGGGGTCAGCAGCGCGGGCCAGATGCCGGCATAGGGAATGGGAGAGGCGGTGTTCAAGGTCGGGACTTTCGCAAATGGGAAGAGACAAGGCCAGGGAAGAAATGCGTTTCAGCCATCGGCACCGAACTGCTCGTCGAGCCGCTGGTGGGCCGCGAGGCCGACGATGCGGGTGAAGTCGGCATAGGCCAGCGAGGGAACATCGCGCGGCGTGCCGTCCTGCCGCAGGCGGGCCAGCGCCTGCTCGACGGCCAGCGCCGCGCTGAAGAGCGCGGTCACGGCGTACAGCACCACGGCAAAGCCCATGGCCTGCAGATCGGACGCGCTCAGCGCAGTGGTCTCGTTGCCGTCGACGATGGAGACGATCTTCGGCCCGGGCAGCTGCCGCGCCACGGCCTCCACCTCGGCGATCTTCTTGATGCCGTCGACGAAGACCAGGTCGACGCCGGCGTCCTGCCAGCGCCGGGCGCGCGCCAGCGCTTCGTCGATGCCGGCGGCGGGCAGCGCATCGGTGCGCCCGATGATCAGCATGGGATCGCTGCCGCGCGCAGCGACCGCGCAGCGCAGCCGACGCTCGTTCTCGCGCGCATCGATCAGGCGGATGCCGGCCATCTGGCCGCAGCGCTTCGGCGCCACCTGGTCCTCGAGGTGGATGGCGGCCACGCCGGACTGGACGTACTCGCGCACCGTGCGCTCGATGTTCGACGGGCCGCCGTAACCGGTGTCGGCGTCGGCGATCACCGGCACGCCGACGGCGCGCACCATGTCGCGCGCGTGGCCGGTCATTTCGGTCTGGGTTAAGAGGCCGATGTCGGGCTGGCCCAGCCGCGACGCGGTGGCGCCGAAGCCGGTCATGTAGATGGCCGGGAAGCCGGCGCGCTCGATCTGCCGCGCGCTCAGCGCGTCGTAGGCGCCGGGCGCCTGGACGATGGAGCCGCCGGCAAGCAGCGCCTTGAGGGACAGTGCGGGATGTGGGGTCATCTCAATTCATCATCAGGCCGCCGTCGATGTTGATCGACTGGCCCGTCATGTAGTCGGCTGCCTGCGAAGCGAGAAACGTCGCCAGGTCGGCCACATCCTCGGGGGTCTGCGCCCGGCCCATGGGCACGGCCGCCACGCGCTGCTGCCACGCCTGGCCCCGGGGCACGCCCTGCAGCGCGGTCCAGTCGCGGTCCATGCGCTGCCACATGTCGGTCTCCACCAGCCCGGGGCAGATCGCGTTGACGGTGATCTGCGGCGCGAAGGCGATGGCCGCCGACTGGGTGAGGCTGATCACCGCCGCCTTGCTGGCGCGGTAGTGCGGGATCACCGCCGCGATCGCGCCGGCGCCGCTGCGGCCGGCGATCGACGCCATCAGCAGGATCTTGCCGCGCGGCCTGCCTTCGGCCAGCGGCGGCTGCGCCAGCATCTGCCGCGCCGCCGCCTGCAGCGTGAGGAAGCTGCCCTTCACGTTGACGCCGAGCATGCGGTCCCAGTCGCTGCCATCCAGTTCGAGCAGCGGCTTGAGCTGCATGATGCCGGCGTTGCAGACCATCACGTCGAGGCGGCCGAATGCGTCGACCGCGCGCCCGACCAGTGCCGCGCAATCCTCGGCACGCGTCACGTCGGCCGGCACGCCGAGCGTGTCGAGTTCGGCCGCCGCGTCAGCGCAGGAGCCGACGTCGATATCGGAAACCACGACCCGTGCACCCTGTCCTGCGAAAGCCCGCGCCAGCGCACGGCCGATGCCCTGCCCGGCGCCGGTGACGGCCACCACCGGCCCGCCGCTCGCGGCCTGCATCACGGCGCCACCTTGCGCTGCAGCGCTTCGCCGGCAACGTAGGTGCGGTTCCACACCGGAGAGATCACCAGCTCGTTGATGCAGACGTGCGGCGGCATCTCGGCGATGAAGCGGATCGTGCGCCCCAGGTCCGCCTCCTGGAGCATGCGCGCCTTCTCCGCGTCGGTCGGCTGCACCGGCCGCTTCTTCAGGATCGGCGTGGCGACTTCGCCCGGGCACAGCGCGGTGGCGCGCAGGCCGTTGACGCACTCCTCAATGTTGAAGGAATGCGTGAGCGCCATCAGCGCGGCCTTGCTGGCGGTGTAGGCCGGTCCGGTCAGGTACTCGTAGTGCCAGCCCGCGAAGGAGGCGACGTTGATCACCGTGCCCTCGCGGCGCGCGCGCATGCCCTTGGCCGCCGCCAGCGTGCAGTAGGTGGCGCCGTTCAGGTTGACGGCGACCACCTGCTCGAAGGTGGCCGCGTCGGTTTCGCACCAGTAGCGCTTGGGGAAGTTGATGCCGGCGCTGTTGACGAGGATGTCGATGCGGCCTAGCTCGGCCTCGATCGTCCGCGCCACCACCGCGACGGCCGTCGCATCCGCCACGTCCAGCGGCGCGGCCGTGATGGCGCCACGCGGCGCGCCGAGGCGCTCGGCGGCCTCGACGCCCGCGTCGAGCTTGGGCGCCTCGCGCCCGGAGATGACGACCCGGCAACCGGCAAGGGCCAGTTCGGTCGCGCCGGCCCATCCGATGCCGCTGCCGCCGCCCGTGACCCAGGCGACCTTTCCGGAAAGACTCATCGTCGACACCCTCGCCTCAGTTGCCGCGGATGCGCTTGAGCTCGGAGGTGACCATGGTGATCGCCTCGCCGCCGATGGCCTTGGCGTGGCGCTCGTAGATCACGCTCGAGCGATCGCGGATGCGCTGCATCTCGGCCGGCGCGATCTCGTTGACCGCCATGCCCTTCGCCTTGAGGTTGTCCACGCTGCGCGCTTCCATGGCGCGGTTGGCGCGGCGCTGCTCGTCGCGGCCTTGCAGCGCGCATTCGCGCAGCGTGGTCTGCTCCTGCGGCGAGAGCGTGTCCCAGATCTTGCGGGAGAACAGCACCAGCGTCGGGCTGTAGGCGTGCTTGGTCAGCGTGAGGTACTTCTGCACCTCGTAGAACTTCATGTTCTCGATGTTGGTGAAGGGGTTCTCCTGGCCGTCCACCGTCTTGGTCTCGAGCGCCGAGTAGACCTCGGTGAAGGCCATCGGCACCGCGTTGCTGCCCAGGGTCTTGAAGGTGTCGAGGAAGATGGTGTTCTGCATCACGCGCATCTTCACGCCGTCGAAATCCTCGACCTTGTTGATCGGCCGCTTCGAGTTGGTCGTGTGGCGAAAGCCGTTCTCCCACCAGGCGAGATTGACCAGGCCGACCGCCGGCAGCTTGGCAGCGAACCAGTCGCCGACCTTGCCGTCGAGCAGCTTGTCGGCCTCGCTGGAAGTGTTGAAGAGGAAGGGCAGATCGAACACGCCCAGCTCCGGCACGATCGAGACCACCGGCGCGGTCGAGGTGATCACCATCTCGAGCGAGCCCGTGCGCACGCTCTGCGTGCCGGTGAGGTCGTTGCCCAATGCGCCGTCCCAGAAGGGCTGGATCTTCATCTTGCCGCCGCTCTTCTCGAGCGTGCAGGCGCCCATCTTGGCGAGGCCGTTGCCCATCGGGTGCTCCTTGCTCACGCCGTTGGAGACGCGGAAGTTGCGCTCCTTGAACTGGGCCTGTGCGGCCCCGGCTGCAACACCGGCGGCCAGGGCCACGGCAACGAATCGGGAAAGGCGGGAAGAACGGATCGTCATCGTATGTCTCCTTTATGTGTGAAAAATCAGCTCAGCCACTTGAGCGGCACCAGCACCAGCGCCGGAAACAGCACCAGCAGCAGCAGCACGATGAGTTCGGCCCAGAGGAAGGGCCACAGGCCGCGCATCAGGTCCCGCATCGAGATCTTGGCCACGCCGCACATCACGTTGAGCACGATGCCCACCGGCGGCGTGATCAGGCCGATGGCGTTGTTCATGATGAACAGCACGCCGAAGTACACCGGATCGATGCCCGCCTGCTTCACCACCGGCATCAGCACGGGCGTGAGGATCATCAGCGTGGGCGCGAAGTCGAGCGCGGTGCCGACGATCACCACGATGACCATGATCACCAGCATCAGGAGGATCTTGTTGCCCATGAAGGGTTCGAGCATCGCTGCCACCTGCGCCGGCACCTCGGAGGTGGTGATCAGCCAGGCCGACACCAGCGCCGCTGCGATCAGGAACACCACCACGGCGGTGCTCTTCGCGGCCGCCACGAGCAGGCCGTAGCACTGGCGCGCGCTCAGTTCGCGATAGACAAAGGCGCCGAGCACGAAGGCGTAGACGCAGGCCGCCACGCCGGCTTCGGTGGGCGTGAAGATGCCGAACTTGAGCCCCCCGATGATCCCCAGCGGCATCAGCAGCGCCCAGATGCCGTCGACCGCGGCGCGGCCGCGCGCGGCCATCGACTGGCGCGGCTGCACCGCCACCTTGTCGCGCCGCGCCACCCACTGCCAGGCGATGACCAGCGACAGGCCCATCATCAGCCCCGGCACGATGCCGGCGAGGAACAGCTTGCCGATCGACACGTTGGCGATGACGCCGAACACGATCAGTCCGATCGACGGCGGAATCACCGGCGCGATCACGCCGCCGGCGGCGATCAGCCCGGCCGAGCGCGGCACGTCGTAGCCGGCCTGTCGCATCATCGGAATCAGCATCGCCCCGATGGCCGCGGCGTCGGCGGCGGCGCTGCCGGAGATCGCCGCCATCACCACCGAGGCGAAGATCGCCACCAGCCCGAGGCCGCCGCGCAGGTGGCCGACCCAGGCCAGCGCGAAGTTGACGATGCGCCGCGAGATGCCGCCGGCGTTCATCAGCTCGCCGGCCAGTATGAAGAAGGGGATCGCCAGCAGCGGGAAACTGTCCGCGCCCTCCACCAGCTTCTGCGACAGGATGGTGGTGTCGATCTGGCCCTGGGCGACCATCAGGGCGCCGCCGCAGATCAGCAGCGCGAAGGCAATCGGCGCGCCCAGCATCATGGCGCCGAGCAGCGAGATGGTGAAGACGGCGATCGTCATGGCCGGGCTCCCGGATGAGCGACCTCGTGCGGGATTTCCTCGCTCTCCGTCACCTGCACCAGTTCGTCGTCGCGCAGTCGGCCGGTGGCGATGCGCCACAGCGCGTGCAGCGCGTGGGCGCCGATCGCCACGCTGGTCAGGTAGCCGACGCCGAAGACCCAGATCATCGAGATCTCGGTGACCGGCGCCTTGGTGGTGGCATTGACCTCGTGCTGCTGCCAGGTGCCCCAGAACAGCATCACGCAGCAAATCAGCACGATCGCCTGGCTGGCCGCCAGGCAGGCCAGCTTGCCGCGCCGCGACAGGCGGCTGACGAAGCCGTCCATGCCCAGGTGGGCGCCGTCGCGCATCGCGACGATGGCGCCGATGAAGGTGAGCCAGACGAAGAAGAAGCGCGACAGCTCCTCGGACACCTGGATGCCGGAGTTGAACGCGTAGCGCAGCACCACGTTGCCGAACACCATCAGCACCATGCCCAGCAGCAAGGCCGCAAGCACCGCCTCGATGCCCTTGAACAGGCGGTCGACCCAGACGCGGCCCATGCTCACACCACCTTGCCGGGGTTGAGCAGGCCCGCGGGGTCGAGGGCCGCCTTCAGCGTCTTCATCAGCGCGATCTCCACGGCGCTGCGCGCGTGGCCGAGCCAGCGCTTCTTCGCCGTGCCGATGCCATGCTCGGCCGATACCGTGCCGCCGAACTCGCGCACCAGGCCGTAGATCACCTCGTCCATCGCATCCTTGGGCTGCTGCTCGATCGACAGGCCGCGAACCCACGCCACCAGGTGCAGGTTGCCGTCGCCGATGTGCCCGTAATAGACGCTCTCGCAGCCGGGGATGCGCGCGGCCAGCGCCGCCTTGCAGGCACGCACGTAGGCATCCATCGACTTCACCGCCAGGCCGACGTCGTAGGAGACGTGCGGGCCCAAGGTGGGGAAGAACTCGGCGCAGGCATCGCGCAGCGCCCAGAACGACTGCGTATCGGCCATCGACTGCGCAACCACCGCGTCGGCCAGCACGCCCTCTTCCATCAGGCGCTCGAGCCAGCGCTGGAAACGCGGGCCGTCGATCGCCTCGTCGGTGCCCTGGGCCTCCACCAGCACATAGTGTCCGTGCGGTGCGCCGCCGGTCAGCGGATCGCGCACGCCCACCCGCTCGGTCACCACCTGCCAGTAGTCGGGCCACATGACCTCGAAGGCCGAAAGCAACGGCCCCAGTCCGCCGCGCGCGGCGCCCAGCAGGCGCACCACGCTGTCGTAGTCAGGCACGGCGCACAGCGCCGACAGCGTGCAGCCCGGCTGCGGGTGCAGACGCAGCACGATGCGGGTGATGATGCCCAGCGTCCCCTCGCTGCCAATGAACAGGTGTTTGAGGTCGTAGCCGGCGTTGTTCTTCAGCATCTTGTTGAGGCTGGTCATCACCGTGCCGTCGGGCAGCACCACCTCCAGGCCGAGCACCAGCTCGCGTGCCATGCCGTAGCGGATCACGCGGTTGCCGCCCGCGTTGGTCGACAGGTTGCCGCCGATGGCGCAGGAGCCGCGCGCGCCGAGGTCGAGCGCGAAATAGAAGCCGGCTTCGGCGGCTGCGCGCTGCACCAGTTCGAGCGGCGTTCCGGCCCACACCGTCATGGTGGCGCTCGCGGGGTCGATCTCCTCGACGCCGACCATGCGCTCCAGTGACAGTGCCACCCAGCCGTCTTCCGGCCGCGCACCGCCGCACAGGCCGGTCAAGCCGCCTTGCGGCACCACCGGCACGCCGGCTTCGCGGCAGGCGACCAGGGCAGCCGAGACGCCCGCCGCATCCACCGGCCGCACCACCGCCAGCGGGCGCGTCGGCGGCTGGGTGCTCCAGTCGTTGCGGTTGCGCTGCGGCACCTCGTCGCCAAAGAGCACGGCGGAGGCGCCGAGCACCTCGCGCAGCGCGAGCAAGGACGGCGGCACGGCGGTCGAAAGCGTGAGCGTCATGGGCATCCGTTCGAAAGAGATGAGCGCATCATCTTGTATGTAAGGCACTAGGGCATTAGTATTTCCCCGGGCTACTCCCTGCGCCCGCAGGTCGGCTATAAGCCCCTGGGTGCCCTGCCCGACTCCATCAGCCTCCATCGCACCGTGTCTGCATCCAACCGATTCAAGATCGAAGCTCCCAAATCACTCGCGGCCCTCGTGGCACAGCGCCTGCGCGAAGCCATCATCGACGGCGAGTTCGCGCTGGGGGAGATGATTCCGGAGGAGTCGCTGGCGAGCTCCTTCGGCGTCAGCCGCACCCCGGTGCGCGAAGCGCTGAACCAACTGCAGCTGGCCGGCCTGGTGGTGATCCGGCCGCAACGTGGCAGCTATGTGTTCGAGCCCAGCGAGGCCGACATCGCCGCGATCTGCGAATTCCGTTGCCTGCTGGAGCCGCGCGCGGCCGAGCTCGCCTACCAGAACGGGCGCGAAGCCACCGCCGCGGCGCTGCAGGCGGCGATCGACGAGATGGAGGAGGCGCGCGCCGCGCGCGACGCAGTGCGCTACGGCCGCGCTGACACGCGGCTGCACGAGGCCTTCTTCGAGCATTGCGGCAACCCGTACATGCAGGCCGCCTACGCCACCGCCGCGACCAAGATCGCGGCGCTGCGCACGCACCTGTCGGCGCCGGCCGACGTGCTGCACACGGCCGGCTTCGAGCAGCACTCGAATCTGCTGGCGCTGTTTCGTGCCGGCGACTTCGCCGCCTTCGAAGCGCTGATGCGCGCCCACGTCACCGGCACGCGCAACAGCTACGTCGCCAACCTCAAGGCGCGCACCGCCGCGTGAAGCGGCAACATGACGCCGCGGACGGCAAGCCTTGACCTATGCCTCATTCGGCGCAACTGAGGCGCCCTCAATGCCGTGACGTTGCAATGCGTCGGCGACGAACCCGCTGTCCTTCATCTCTTCGACGAAAACGTGAAGTGCACGCGCGGCGCCCGCTCCTCTTGTTTTTGGCACCCCCATGGCTTGCTGGATCACCACGAAGCGACCGGGCAGTAGACGGAGTCCGGCGTGCTTGCGGCAATCTGACTCAAGCGGTCTCAAGCCGCCCAGGACCAATCCATCATTGGCGAAGCCAAGGACTCAACGGATCGGCGCCATCGCTGGGACGGGCAAGCATCGACAGTTCCGCATGCATGCGCCACTCGAGCATGTCCTGCTTCGTGCTCGCCAACTCTTGAGCGTCGACATCGGCGAGCGCGACCAGTTCCTTGGGATCCTTGTCGAGGTCGAACACCTCCATCGGCTGGCGGTCGAAGCTGTAGATGTATTTGCGCTGACCGCGTCGGGCGCTCAGAAACGACCAGTCGATGCTGCTCGTGTAAAAAAGCTTCCGACTCGCATCGACCGCATGCAGAAGCGACTGGCCAGGCAGCTCCGCGCCTTCGACGCGATAACCGAGCAGTTCGACGATGGTCGGGAGGATGTCGATCTGCTGGCGGGGACCGCGTACCGTACCGGGCTGCAGTGCCATCCCGGGCGCGTAGATCAGCGCCGGGACATGCAGGCCCTCTTGATAAATGGCGTTGTGAATCTGCCTGGCGCCATGTTCGTCGAACATCTGTCCGTGATCGCCTACGATGATGAGGATGGTGTCGTCGAGCACCCCCAGGCGCCGGTAGCCCTCGATGAGGGTCGAGAGCACGCCATCGATATAACGCAGGCAGTTGTAGTAGGCCTCCAGCTTGGGATTGGAAACACCTTCGAACCTCATCTTCAGCCACGTCGAGGGCGTCTCGAAATTGTGGTGGCCCACGTTGGTCATGATGGCGGTAAAGAACGGACGCTTGGCCCTGGATTGAGCAGCTGTCCAGTCAAGGATGGGCTGGACCATCCACTCGTCCGCGATGCCGAAATAGGTGACGCGTTCGGCCTCTGGGTGAATGAGCTCCTGTTCGGTCTGGATGAACTCGAAGTTGAAAGTGTCGATGACGTCGAGGTCATTCTGGAATCGCAAATCCGTGGGGGTGAAGAAGCTGGTCGCATAGCCCACGTCGCGCAGAACGGAGGGCAGCGAGCGAATGCGAGGTTGCTTGCGGTTCTCGTTGGCCCAGCTTTGGGTGCCCTCGTTGGCCAACGGATACTGGCCGCCGAGCACAGCCATCCACGCCGCCGCGGTGCGCGGAATGACTGCGGTCATGTCCTCGACCACGAGGCTCTTGCTGGCCAGATTCCATAGAAACGGCGTCGTCTGCAGCGCCGGCGTGTGCAGAGTCGTCGACTCCGCGCGCACAGACTCCAGCATCACGATCACAACGTTGCGGCGATTCGTCTTCTCGGTCTCCTTGAGCGCCATGTGGGCGCTGTGCCAGCGCGGCTTGTGCGTCCGTTCGAACTCTTGTGCCACTTTCACTTGAACATCGTGGGCGAGCGTAGGGGCGGCGGTCATGGCCAACGTGATGAGCGTGCCCTCGGTGTGCCGCAGCAGCGGCAGCACGCCATGGGCCGGGGTCGGCAGCACGATCGCCAACGAGAGCGCCAGCGCTACCGCGCCACCCAAGAACGCGCGCGGCCCACCGAACAAGGGCGTGCTGGCCAGCGCACGTTGGCGCCAAGCCCAGGCCGCGGCGACGAGGATGCCACCCGCGATGGCCAGCACCCGGAAGGGAGTCGCTTCCGACGCAACAAGCGGCGCCAGTTCCTTGGCGTTCAAAACGGCGAACAACAGAACCCTCAAACTGCCGGGCTGCCCGGTGGCGAGCTGATAGGCCAGGTCGATGCCGACCAAAGCGCACAGCAGCAGCACGAGCAACTGCAGCAAGTGCACGATGCCGCGCTGAGCCCGCCTCGGCGTGAGTGCGAGCACCAGCCCCATCGCGAGCGCCGTCAAGCCGATGGAGATGGCGTCGCGCCACAAGCAGGCGGCCAGGCCCGTCACCTGGCCGGCCGCGATGATTGCCCACACGCGCAACGTCCGGTCCAGGGTCTCGTCGGGACTTGTTTGCGGAAACGCGAGCGCGAGTGTGACCGAGATAGCGGCGGCGATCGGCAAGAACACCCATCGGTGTCGCGGCATCACCAGTCTCTGGATCGCATAGCCCGCGAGCAACGCGAGCAGGAAGCGCAGGGAAACGAACCACCAGAGCCATTTCAACAGCGCCACCCATCCGGCGCCATCTTCCGGCGCCGCGAGCAGTGCATCCATGACCAATGCGGTCTTGGCGAGACCCAACCAAAGTGCCAAGGGAACGAGCAACACCCAAGCGACTTGCCAGGGACCCTTGCCAGCCGTTCCGAGTGGCTCGCCCGCCGGGACTGTGTGTCGATCGCGATGCGCATCGGACACCCCCCCAGAATGCCTGTTCGGTGCTGGAGTTCGACGCCTGCGACGCGTCAGCGCCGGAGTCTTTGGGGAGGACAACTTTAGTTCCCGTTGGTTCCGCATCGTACTCCCGCCGGATGCAGTCTTAAGGTCCACTGATTCAGCACGCGAACTCGCCGAGATCCGGATCAGCAGCCACATTCCTATGGAACCCCAGGGCTTGCTGAAGCCGGCGGTTGGCGCGCACGAGGCCAGCGCAAGCCCGTCTGAATTTCTTGCCCGATTGTTCGAAGTCACTCCGGAGATGCGCGACCGGGCTGCAGCCAGAGGTCAATAGGCGACCATCAAGGAGTTTCCCCCAACCTCGCTGCATACCTATTCCAAACTTTCACAGAGTCGCTCATCAGGACGGCTCCCTCCGACCTTCTGCCGCTGGGCGGGCTCCGCCAACTTGTTCGACATGCATAGGTCACGGTCTATTGCTTACTGGGGATGTCGAGATCACCGACCCCTATGTACGATGCGCCGGTCCGCATTCTCGAAAGGGATCCCATGTCCAAGACTGACACGGTCAATCGCAGACCCGGCTATGCCGTCGAACTTCAAGCTGGCGAGGTGGTGCCGCGCGGACGAGCGATCGTGATTAGCGCTGACGCTGCAGTCTCGCCCGAGGCTTGGCGCGGCGTCGCGGTAGCAGGCCAACGTGTCAACGTCAAAGCGCAGGCCGACGGCCGCGGTGCAGCGATCGACACGTCGACACTCACGCCAGGCTCGCACATGCTGCGGGTGGAGGAACTGTGGTCCAAACGCTCAGGCAAGAGCTTGCCGGACTCCGAGATCCCATTTGTCGTGGTCGACACAAGCGCCCCGCTGCCGCGCGACGCCGTGATCCGCCATGCGGTACGTCTGCGCTTTGACGATCTCAAGGTCAGCCGCAGCCCACTGATCGGCCCCTGTGCGGCGGGCATGGTCGAAGTCTTCAAGTCCGAGGACCGCAAGTCGCGCAAGCCCGCGCAACTGGCTTTCGATGCACAAGGCAAGCGCATCGACATCGACCGCGAGTTTGCCGAGCTTGCACGGCGTCAGCACAAGGTCTACGGCAAGCTGCACCCCGCACTGCACGCGCGCATCGAGGCTCAGCCGGCACGCAAAGTACCCGTGGCGGTTTGGCTGGACAGTCCGGAGGCCGAACTTCCGGACAAGCCAGCGCGGGGCGTGGTCCGCCGCCGCCTCCCTGCAGAGGCCAAGGCACTAGAGGAAGGGCAGGCTGCGGCTGCCCGCTTCACGAAGGTAGCGGAGCGACAAGGCATGAAGATAGACCGCATCGACAGCGCTGCGCCGGTGGTCTTCGGTACCGTCGCCGCCGACCGCGTGGCCGAGCTCGCTACTTTGCCCGAGGTGGCCGCGGTGTTCCTGCACCAGACAGAAGGTATTGATGATCTCGGTACTTCCATAGGCATCGCCAACGCCGACGATGCGCATGCCTTGGGCTTCACCGGCACCGGCATCAACGTGGCCGTCTACGAGCTGGGCCCCGACGACACCAGCCTCCTGGATATCACCGATCAATTCGACAGCAGCCCGGCGACGAGCCAGCATTCGCGACATACACACGGCATCATCAAGAACGTCGAGCGCAACGCGCCCCATGGCCACGCACCCGACTGCAACCTGCATTCCGCCAACAGCCGCGACCTTGACGCGCTCCGCTGGGCAGTGCAGGACCGCGAGTGCACGGTGATCAGCCAGAGCTTCCATCGTCCCGACGAGCAGACTTCTGCCGGCCTGTCGTTCGATGACGTCTACAAGGACCATCTGGCGCTCCACTGGCCCTATCCGACCATTTGCGAAGCGGCTGGCAACGGCGCGGACACCGAGTTCGTCAACCACAAAGGCTTCAACCGCCTGGCCGTGGGTAACCACAACGACGCGGCCGGCGGAATGGCCTCGGATTCGGTGTTCCGCAACCCCGGTTCTTCGCACGGTGACCGCGAGTTGCCCGAGATCGCCGCCAACGGCACCGGTGTCACTGCCGTAGAGCTGACCCTCGGCGGCACGAGCATGGCAGCCCCGGCCGTGGCCGGCGGCGTGGCACTGATTCAGCAAGCGAACGCGACCCTGCGCTCGTGGCCCGAAGGCTGCCGCGCCATCATGATGGCCGCCGCCTGGCGCAACCCCGCCGGGAGCACGTGGCGAAACGATGTGGTGGCTGGCGTCGACGCGTCCGACGGCGCCGGAGCCATCGACACGAACGCCGCTGTGCAGATCGCTCGCGCCCGCCGCGGCCGCAACAATACGCCGGCGCGCCGCGGCTTTGACGTCGGCACGGTAGTGTCGGCTGATGTCGGCGCCGACGGCTTCCTGACCTATGTTTACCGCATCAGCGTGCCCCGCGTGCTGCTGTCGCCCACCGTCAAGGTCGCACTGGCATGGGATTCGAAGATCACGATGCTCAGCATCCTTGGCATCAAATTGCCGATCGCATCGGTCCTGGCGGTCGACCTTGATCTGCACGTGCGGGATTCAACCGGCGCGACGGTGGCCTCGAGCGATACGTGGGACAACAGCTATGAGATCGCCGAGTTCGCGGCGCGACGTGGCGAGACCTACGAAATCCGAATTCGGCGCTGGTCGGGGACCGACAACGTGTGGTTCGGTGTGGCATGGGAGGTGCGCGGAATCGACTTCGTCATCGATCGATTCGCCGAGGCGTCACAGGTTGTCCTGGGTCGACGCTAAAGTTCGCGAATCCCGGCTACGGCCCGAACCACGCCGTTTCACTATCCCCCTTCAAAGCCCGCCTCGCGCAGGCCTTTTTCTCGACGCTGCCCTGCCCTACCCTGCGAAGTGCCTTGTGCGGGCCTGGCGCCCATTTCCGCCGATCCGCCTTGCATCGCGCCAACGGCTGTCTTTGCGGGTGCGCCGCAGCTATTTCTTCGTTGATGCAGCTGAGGGGGTTGCCGGCGTTGCCGGCGTTGCCGGTGTCGCAGGGGTGGCGGGTGCAGCTGGGGAAGTTGCCGTCGCAGGAGTCGCCGGGGTCGCAGGGGTCGCTGGGGTGGCCGGTGTCGCCGCGTTGGCTGATCCGGTGGCACTCGCATTGGAGGTCGATGAGTTGCCGGGGCCGCTTCCGGAGGCCGAGGCCGCTCCAGACCCGCCGCCAGATGCGCCCCCGCCGGAGCCTCCACCGCCGCCAGCCCCGCTGCCGGCCCCACCGCCGGAGCCACCCCCGCCTCCACCTCCGCCCCCGGCTGCGTAGATCGAGGGCGCGATGCTAGCGCCAAGAGCAAGGGCAATGAGAGCAGGTGCAATGGCCCGTCGCTTCAGTTTCATCTGAGATCCTTTGAGAATGATCGGGCGTCAAATGTCACTGCCCAGTTCACCGTAGGCAGTGGGTCAGAGCAGCGGGAGCCCGTAAGAAAAACGCCAATCAACAGGGCTCTTGCCCCGACCCGAAACGACCGCGGCCTTTTTCGATCGTCCGCTGAAATTGAAGCGGAAATGCCGGGTCAGGCATGTCAGCGCTGGCTGAGCACCCCCGGCGCCAGCTCAGAAGCCGCTCATCATCGATCCCCCTTCTTGTGGGAGCGCGCAGGCGCGTCTCAAGGGTGAGACGCCTTGTTCGGCCAAGTCCTCCCGCTTGGGTTCGACCGGGACAGCAGCATGCCGCAGCGCCAAGGGAATGCGCCATCGCGGCCAACCGCGCCGACAGCAGCGCATGGAAACGCTGCAACACGCTGAACTCCAGCACGCGCCCCGCTACCTGCGCCGGTCCCACCAGGGCCGCAACGGATACTGCCAGCGCGAAGCCCACGCCGGTCGCCTGCAGCGCCCGGCCGCGCAAGCGAATGACGGCGCCAACATCGCATTACGCAGTGTCATGAACTCGAGACCGCCGCACGTCGATGTGCTGGAGAGCCTGTTGGCGAAGGACCCGGCGCCACGACGCTTACGGTGTCCATGCATGCAGCGGCGAGGGATTCGTCGGACTTTCAGACAGGCGGCCTTCACGCCACTCTCGCGCGTTGGCGCATCCGCGTCATCGGTACTGGGCCGCAGTGATGAACTGGCCGAACGATTCGCACCAGACGATGACTGTGTTGTAGGCCGTCGGATCGGCAGATGCCGGCATCGGCACGATGAAGTTCTCGAAGGTTTTCACATCGCCTACGCGCAGCATCTTCGGCTTCAGCCGCAGGAAGTCGGCTTCGGTCTGAACGAACTCCGGAGCGAGATAGAGCTTGTAGTCAGGCCCGGGCGCGATCTTGCCTTGCAACGATACCGCGCTGCGGCTCACCGCCACCGTGCCCTCACCCCAGTGCAGGGCATCGCTGTCTGTCAGGTCGCGCCTGAACCGGCCGGTGAACTGCGCTTGCGCGGCCAGTGCCGCGACCTCGGCCTGCGCAGGCGCGGGCGGAGCCGTGAGAATGGGTAAGGCATAGATACCCACGCCGAAGCCCGTAGCGGCCACGACAGCGTGCGAAACGATGAGAAGGAGAATCTTCTTCATGAGTCTCCTTCGAATGCGTCGCAGTCCACGGGTTTGAGAAAGACGTCGACATGGGGCGCGCGCCCAAGGCGTCGTTAGGGTCAGCCCATTCTGATCCACCATGGCGCTCTCGAAAAGATAGCGATTGCCGCCTTGCGCGAAGTTCCAGCGCGTTGCCGCCTTGGGTGCATCGACTCCGCGTCCGATCCAACGCATGCGCTGACACAAGCCAGCGTGAAATGAAGCAACGCCCCATCCCCTTCGCCAGACTAGGGTGCTGCGTCAAGCGCCTTGATCGCCGCGATTGCCTCGTGCCTGGCCTCGATGAGCGCCTGTTCCTCCGAGTGCGTACCGGTTTGAACATTCTCAACCGGCAATCGATCATCGATCTGGAACGACCACCCCCAACGCGATTCAGTTTGCCAGACTTTGATATCGACCTGGTGCCCGTGGTGTTCGAAGCTCGTGTCCGCCATGTCGTGCCTCCTGCAGTTGGAGTCACAGTATGAAGCAGCGGCCTATTCGCTTCTCCCGCTCCCATGGTCCATGACCATGACGGGTTCGAACGGCAGGAAGGTCAGGCCCCCGCCGCGATGCTCCAGAGCGGTGATGGGATCGACCAGCGACACGCTGAGGCCGGCGGCCACCATGGCGCAGACGCCGACCGACACCTGCGTTTCGACCTGCAGCCTGCGTTCGATGCCGTTGGCAGAACGCGACATTCAGTGCCGTTGGCTGCTTGCACGCGCGCGGCGGTAGTGTTCGCCGAGCACGTCGCGCCCCCAGTCACCCTGGAAGTCGCGCCACACGCTGTGGATGTGGTTGCCGCCCGAGTTGTCCCATTCGATCAAAAAGCGCGCGCCCTGGATGCGCCAGTAGTGCGGCTGGCCGCGCTCGGTGGCGCCGGCCCATCCGAAGCGGATGCCGTCCAGGCCGCCCGCACGCACGCGTTCCAGTCGCTGCTGCGCCAACGACGATTCGGCCACCGAGGCCTGCGACTCGATGATGCGCAGCAGCAAGGCTTGCTGCGCTGCGTCCATGGCGCTGAAGGCCACACCCACAGGTGCCAACGGGTCCGGCTGGGCGGCATTGCGCGTGACGATGTCACCGAACGGCCGGGCACTGAAGATGGCCTGCTGGCGCTGCGCCGGCGAGAGCACGGCCAGCAGCGCAAAGGCGCGGTCTTCCTCCTCGCCCAGCGCGCGCTGGCCCTTGCGCGGGCCCTTGTTGGCGATGTCGCGCGGCACCTGCGCCGGATTGGCACCCAAAAACTGCGGCAGCGTGGCCACTACCTGGCCGTCGGCCAGCGTGAAGTGCAGCGAGAGATGGTGCCCTTCAATACGCCAGCCCCAGGGCGAAGTGGAGTCCGGCGTGCCGAACAACGCGATGGCGTAGTTCTCCGGATCGCGCGAGAGGCCGAAGGATTCGATCTCGCGCAGCGCGATCTCCAAGGCGATGATGGCCTGCACCTTGACCAGCCCCGGCTCCGACAAGGCCGCGGCCAGCAACTGCTGCGCTGCCTGGCGCTGTGCATCCTCCATGGTCTTGAACGCAATGCCGGGCCGGCTACGCGGCGTGTAGTTCCAATCGCCGCGCGCCTCCAGCGTGAACGGCCGCAGCAGCTCTGGCCGCTGTCCCGCCGGCGTCGCCTCCAGCAGCGCCCGCGCCGCGGCCGTCATCGCCTGCGCCGCGCGGCTGGTGTCGGCCGCGGCGGCGGCAAGGGGCACCACGGCGAACAAGGTCCAGCAGGTCATCCAGGCGGAGAGAGTGCGCAGCAGCATGGTTGGTCTTCTACCTGAAATGACCAATGAACAGGTGCAAGAATGCCTGAGTTGGGGTGGCGAGTCGAGTTGGGGGTCATAGCACTTGCGACTCACGCGGCACAAAGGCGGGTGCGGCAGTGAGGATCCGATATGCAGCGGAGGCTGTCATTGAGATAGGCACCGCGAACCCTTCTCTGTGCTCGCCATGATGCTTGCCTTCATGTGCTGGATGCGCTCGATGCGGTCAGCCACATACTCGGGCTCGATGAACGGATGAGCTTCTTGCACACGCCCGGATGGCCCAAGCGTTTCGCAAGGCAGTCCACCGGCCGAAACGCTGGGGAGGGTCGCGCCTGCTTCGGCTCCGGCGCGGGGCCAGTACGCCATTCATGCTGCCGACTGCGGGCGGCAGAACGCTCAGGGCACCGGCTTCGACGAGAACGCCGCCACGTCGCCTGGCTTGCGCAGCATCTTGTCGACGTCCGCGGCGTGCAACTCCTCGGCGTGGATCATCTGCCGCGCGAACTCCTCCAGCGCCACCGAGCGGCCTTCCACATGCGACAGCAGCTCGCGGTACAGGGCCAGCGCGCGCGCCTCGGTGTCGAGCGATTCGCGCAGCATGGCGGCGATGTCGTGCTGGTGCGAATCGAGCAGTGGCCCGATCGCGAGCGAGGGGTAGTCGCCGAGCGTGGTGATCCACTCGCCGACCTGCTGCGCGTGCAGCAGCGATTCGCTGGCCTGTTCGCGCAGCCACGAGACGATGGGAATGCGGCCGAAGCCGAACACCAAGAAGGAGTAGTGCGTGTAGCGCACCACGCCGGCCAGCTCGGCTTCAAGTAGCCGGTTGAGCACGGAGACGACCTTCGCTTGATCGAACTGTTCCATGTCAGCGCTTCCGGATGGAGGGGGAGCAAATTATGCGCCGCGCGCCGCACTGCTGCGAGGTGAGCGTAGTCGCGGCACACGGCGAAAGACAACGGATCCAACGGCGTCTTGACGAGTCCGACCCGCATCACGTTTTGCGTCGACCAAGAAGCACGGGGGATCATTTGCCACTCATAGAAGCTTGTCGACACGGTTGTGCGTGTATTTAGCAATCCCTTCCATTCCGAGCGCCAAAGCAGCATGCGGCCCTGGCCAGAATGATCAGATTGCATCCCAACTGCCAATGCGACTTCATCAGGATGCGGTATCACTTGCCCCAGCCTGCGCCGCCGCTGTCCGCCATCACAAGCGCGAGCGGGATGATCATCAAGTCTTCGACGACCATGCAGGGCGCTAAAGCCACGGTGCTCATTTGGCGTTTCGGCGCTCGGGCTTGACAATGGCGCAGACGCAGTAAGGGTTGCTTAGACGCAAGCTGCCATGCAAAACGGCATCCGACATCGACTCCTGGCGATCCTGGCAGCGGATGCGGTCGGCTATTCGCAATCGATGTCTTTCGACGACTTGGGCACGTTGAGCGCGCTGGATGAGGCCCGCCAGGTCTTTCGAAGCCATGTCGAGGCGGCCAGCGGACGAGTGGTCGACACATCCGGAGATTCGGTGCTGGCTGTGTTCGACACGGCGATTGGCGCAGTGCGGGCGGCCGTTGAGATCCAGGAAGATCTCGCGACACGGGCCGACGCTGCGCCCGAGCACCTTCGATTGCTGTTTCGCATCGGCATCCACGTCGGCGACCTGATCGAGAAGCCGGACGGCACGGTCTATGGCGATGGCGTCAACATCGCGTCGCGCCTGCAGGCGGTGGCGGAGCCGGGAGGCGTTGTCGTCTCCCACGCTGTGCAGGAGTTCGCCTCAGACCGCACAGGCGCTGCCTTCGAGGACATCGGCCAACAGAAGGTAAAGAACATCGCAAAGCCCATCAGCGCGTTGCGGCTGCTGCGGGCACCCCGGGCGGCTAGGACTGACGAACTGGCGAGGGCTCCGTTGGTAGAGCAGGCAAGAATCACCCACCGACACTTCGCGCCAAACGCAGTGGACGTGACCGTTCGGACATCCCGGCGCGCGCGCCGTTGGCGCTTGTCCAGCGCTTCCCTGATACGGTGGATCGGCTCGCATCCGTTTGAGTCTTGTCGATAAACGATGGCTGATGTCCGTCGCCGGCCAGAAGCAGGTATTGGCGACAGTCCGTTCTCCGGCAGCAGAAATTCACTGCCGCAAGGGCGAAGCCACACAAATCGATTGGCAGGACGCGGCGCACTGGCCTACATTGGTCTTCCACCCACCATGAGGATCGCAACATGCCCATCCGCATCGCATCGCTGACCCACCGCATCGCGAAGAACGGCGCGATGCTTCACCAGGCGAAGATGGACCGCGTCCACTCGCTGGGGGCAGACCATGAGCCGTCCGAAGCCGAACAGGCGCTGGCCGAGGAGCGCCGCCTGCTCAAGGAGGAGCGTGCGAAGCGCCAAGCGCAAGCGCAGCAGCCGAGGGCGAAGGCCGTCGACAAGCTGGTGAGGACGCACCACCCGCAGGCCAAGGAGAAGCCCAAGGAAAAAAAGGAGCCCAAGGAGGCCAAGGCTGGCAAGGCCCACAGGCCCTCGCGTGCCGAGAAGCACGCTGCGCAGGCGGCGGCCCTGCAGGCCGCGAGTAGAGCGCCGAAGAAGTCGGCGAAGACCTGAGAAGGCTCTCAGGCACCGCGCGGAGCGCGGACGCGCTCTTCCGAGTACAGGCGGAGTACGAATCGCCCTGCTTCGGTGTCGCGCGGGCCCCGAACCTCCTCGCGCACGGCAGGCGGCACTTCGTCGAGCACAGGGTAAGCGGCACCGCATCCTGCAGGAAGCAGCATCGGTGACGCGAGCGCGGCAAACGTGAGATCCGCAGCCCTGAACCGATCGCCGACCAAGTACCGTCGCCCCTCGCGCATGCGTTGTAAGCGGCCGGCCGCCCCACCTTGAGATCTGAAGCCAAGCCGGAGACCATGCTGTCCATCTAAGTTAGCTGGACATCTATGGACGTCAATCCGAAGCAACGCCGGCGTCACAGCGCAGCGTTCAAGGCGCAGGTTCTGGCGGCATGCGCCGAACCTGGTGCCTCAGTCGCTGCGGTTGCGCTGTCGTTCGGGCTGAACGACAACCTCGTGCATCAATGGCGTCGCGGTCGCGGGGCCAGTCCCGTACGATCGGCAGCATCGACGACGGTTGCCGAGTCTGCGCCCGAGTTCGTTGCGCTGTCGTTGCCGGCGCCGCCTCCTTCACCGGCGTCATCACGTGCGGCGGCCGTACCCGCCGAGACGATCCGGCTCGAGCTCAAGCGCGGCGCTCTCGGCGTGAGCGTCGTGTGGCCGATCTCAGCGGCAGCCGACTGCGCAGCGTGGCTTCGCGAAGTGTTGCGATGATCCGCATCGACGCTCTGTGGCTGTGCACCCAGCCACTGGACATGCGTGCCGGCGCCGAGCGCTTGATGGCTCATGTCGTGCACGCCCTCGGCAGCGCTCGTGCGCACCACGGCTATTTGTTTGCCAACGTGCGGGCCACTCGCATCAAGCTGCTCGTGCACGACGGCTTCGGCGTGTGGTGTGCGGCCAGGAGGCTCAACGCCGGCCGCTTCGTGTGGCCCAGCGAAAGCTGCGCTGCGACCCCACTGTCGTTGACGCAGGCGCAGTTCGATGCGCTGGTGGTGGGACTGCCCTGGGAGCGACTACCGGAGATGAGTGCGATCACGCGGCTGTAGGCTCGCAGCGGTGAAGGAAGCCTGCATCGGCATGCCGCGCGTTGACAGCGCAACTCCCAATGACGCGAAGCCGCCGGACCTGCACGATGCGTACCCATGCAGGACCTGCGCGACCTCAAGGATGAAGACCTTCAAGATCTGACGCCCGAAGCGGTCACGGCGCTCGCCCAGCAGATGCTGCAGCACATCCAGCGCCAGGCGCAGGACATTCGCCTGAAGGACGCCAAGCTCGAGAAGCTCACGTTCGAACTGGCACGTCACAAGGCATGGAAGTTCGGTGTGAAGTCCGAGGCGATGAGCGCCGAGCAGCGCCGGCTGTTCGAGGAGACGCTGGCCGAAGACGAGGCCGCTCTGCAGGCTTTACTGGAGCAGGCGAAGGGCACGCCTCCGCCGGACGACAACGCCTCGTCCAAGCGCAAGCCACGACGCCAGCCTCTGCCGGGCCATCTGCGCCGCGTGCAGCACAACCACGAGCCCGAAGACACCGCCTGCCCAAGCCCGGGCTGCGGCAAGCCAATGGTGCGCGTGGGCGAGGACATCAGCGAGAAGCTGGACATCGTGCCGGCGGAGTTCTTCGTGCACCGGCGCGTCTACGGCAAGTGGGCGTGCCGCTGCTGTCAGCGCCTGGTGCAGGAAGCCGTCGAGCCGCAGCTCATTGATGGCGGCATGCCCGCGGCTGGCCTGGTGGCGCATACGCTGATCAGCCGCTTCGTTGATCACCTGCCTTACTACCGCCAGGAGGCCATCAACGCACGCTCGGGCGTGCACACGCCGCGCTCGACATTGGCGGCCTGGTCCGGCCGCGGCGGCGCGGCATTGGAGCCGCTGTACGACGCACACAAGCGCTTCGTACTCTCGGCCCGGGTGCTGCATGCCGACGAGACGCCGGTGGCCCTGCTCGACCCGGGCCGGGGCAAGACTAGGAAGGCCTACGTCTGGGCCTACGCACGCGGAGCCTTCGATCCGGTGCCGGGCGTGATTTACGACTTCTGCGTGGGGCGTGGCGCGCGCCTGCGCGACGGATCCGGCTCGTCGTCACGGGCCGCACCTGTACCTGAAGTTCACGGCCGACGGCAAGGCGAATTCGGTCTACGTGCCCCCGGGGCAAGCGCAGTCGCTCAAGGACGCGCACCGCGCGTGGGTGCGATTCCAGGAGGTCGCCACCGAAGTGGCGGCGGACAACCGCGAGCAGTTCTTGCGTGCGTTGGCACGCGAGAAGGACAAGAGCCGGGCGCGCCGGGCCAAGGCATCCAAGAAGGCCTGACGTGATCGAACGGCACCGTCGCCCGTCCAGCACCGCCGATGACTGGATCGCTGAGCAGGCCGCCGGGCTGTGGGAAGATTGGATGCGCCAGGTCGACCAGGTGCTTGCCGACGCGCGGCTGGTGCAACTGGTCTACGAGGTGCTGGCGCGCCGCTGGACGCACAGCCTCACGCGCGGGCGCAAGGGCACGCCCGCGGAGGTGGTGCTGCGACTGCTGCTGCTCAAGCACATGCGCAACTGGAGTTACGCCGTTCTCGAGCGCGAGGTGCGGGCCAATCTCGTGTACCGCCACTTCACCCGGGTTGGTGCGTGCAAAGTCCCTGACGCGAAGACCCTGGGCAAGCTGGGGGTGGCGCTGGGGCCAGATGTGGTCGAGCAGATACATCGGCGTGTAGTGGCCATCGCTCAGGAGCACAAGATCGTCCAGGGCCGGCGCATGCGCGTGGACACCACCGTCGTGGAGACCAACATCCACTACCCGACGGACGGCTCGCTGCTGGGCGACGGCGTGCGCGTGCTCACGCGCACCATGAAGTAGATCGAACGGCTGACCGCCGCGATTGGTCACCGCCGACGCCGGCTTCTTCTCGCTGCGCAATGAGGTTGTCGCGCGCGAGCGCGGCGTCAAGCGCGTGGCGATCCCCAACCTCGTGCACCAAGAGCGCCGACCGTCGCAGGCTGCACAAAAAGCGTTGGTTCCGCAGCGCGCAGAAGTGGCGCACCGGCTGCGAGGGGCGCATCAGCCTGCTCAAGCGCCGCCACGGCTTGAACCGATGTCGCTACAAGGGGGCCGCCGGCATCAAGCGATGGGTCGGACTTGGCGTCATCGCCGACAACCTGATCAATATCGGCATCGCTCTGGCATCGCCGGCCGCGCCATAGACGGCCGTCATCGCACCGGCCCCCAACCATCCCGACTCCCGATCCAGCCCTCCGATGGCTGCCTTCACCTGTCCCCGCTCAGCCCCTCAGCGACCGCTCGGATTTTTGCGCCGCAAAGTAGCTAAGGATGGTCTGCAGAACTTGATCCCACCCGAGGTGGGCCGTTCAACTGAAGTGTCGAAGATGGCCGCCTGCTTCTTCTTAGCGGTGCATGGATATGGCAGGGAGGGCAATGCGGCGCATCCGCGTTGCCCTGGATTTCGACAATGACTCCCGATGTCATCGGTCATCTTCTGATGCGGTCGCCGATGCTCGCCCGCCGTCGGGGCCGATGACCTGGTCGCTTCTTCGACGTAACGGGCCAGTGCCTGAACCTGCGCTTCCGTGAGCTGGGGAAAAGCAGGCATCTGGCCGATGCCGTTGCGTACGGCTTTTGCAACCCTCTGTGCGTCGGGCTTCAACTCATCCAGCGAAGGCCCCACCGCGCCAGTCGCACCGGCGTCCTTCAGGGTGTGACAGAGGGCGCATGCCGGCACGACCGAGATGAACAGTTGGCGACCTTCCTCGTCCGCATGGGCTGCCAGCGCGACACCTGCCAAATACGCGCTGAGCGTCAAGTGCCACAGTGCGGGTCGCATCACACGACGGTGATGGGCAAGGCATGTACGCGCCACCCACTGTTCAAGTATCCGCCGCCGTTCGACGGCGTGGCTTCGACCTGCCAGTTGAACTGGACGTCTTGAGCACGCGACGCGAGCAGATACTGCCCCGGCTGGAGACGCACCGGCAGAACGAACTGCCTCCACGCAAATGGGCCCAGGTCGGGGCCCACCAAGCGCGCCTCCCGCCAGGTTTGCCCGCCATCTAGTGAAACATCCACCCGCCGCAACGCGCGAGTCGCGCCCATGGCCACACCATGGATCTGGATCCATCCGGCCCTGACGGGCCCCGTCTCGGGCCCCGGCCCATTGATCCAGGACTTGACGTCCATCTCCCAGACCGAAGGATGGCTGGGATCTCCCTTCGCGCCAGGTGGAGAGATGCGGTAACCTGTCTTCTGGATCGCCGCCTCGGTCTGCGCCTGAGTGAATGCGAGCCGCTTGATGTACTTGATGTTGTTCACGCCGCTGTAGCCGGGCACAACCAGGCGCAACGGTCCACCATGGGCGTGTGGAACCGGCTCGCCGTTCATCTCCCAGGCCAGCAGCGCGTCTTCGAAGGCGCGCAGCGGCACGGAACGCTCGACGATGATGGAATTCGGATCCAGGCCCGCAGGCAGCATCTCGCCACCTGTGCCGGTCATGAACTGCGCTCCTTCCGCAATACCGCCCAGCGCGGCCACCACGTCTCGCACCGGCACCCCGCTCCAGATCACGCAGCCGGCGGCTCCAATGGTCCACTTCGTGCCGCTCGGCTTGTCGGCAAAGTAGCCGCGTCCGTTACCGGAGCATTGCAGCACCGCGGCCACGGTCTCCAACCCCACAATCTTCAGTTCCGCAACCGTCAGCGTGCGCGGCTGCCTGACTCCTTCAACCGATACCGACCAGGCGTCGCGATTGGCGACGATGGAGGCGTCCGGCGCCGGCAAGTTGTTCCGGATGTACAGCCGGTCCGCCGGGGTGATGATGCTCGTGCCGTAGGCGGATCGCTTCGTCTCGATCGTCGTAGCGGTATGTACGATCAGGTGGTCGGCATTCTTCCAGGCGACGTACGGCGGCAGGCTGGCGCGCGCAGATGCCGGACCAGACTGCGCTTGCGCCAGCCTTGGGAAGCTAGCTGCAGCCAAAGCGCTCGCGGTCCCGGCAAGCAAGCTGCGACGGGCGAGATCTGGATGGGACTTCATGGTCGGGCCCCTGTCGGCAAGGATGTTCAAACATAGTGCCCAGACAAGAAGCTCACATCCGGGTAGTTACTGACAGGACATCTTCGGGGCTCTTGCACCGACGGAACGATTACCCCAGCTTGCAGGCATTCAATCTTCGTCAAGCATCCGGCTGACCCTGCTGCCCAGTGCGCTCTCGGCCCGGAAGTACCCCATGACGGTCGCGACGCTCTGGTGGCCCGTCATCGCCATCGTCTCGGGCAGCGGCATGTTCTGTCGGCCGGCTTCCGTCACGAAGCCCGCTCTTAGCGAGTGCGCGCTAAAACCCGCGTCCAGCTCCGCCATCACACACCGCTCCTTTACCATGCGTTCGTCGACTTCCTCGAAGATCTCGCGCACGCGCAGCCTGGAACGTTCCGCGCTGTCTGGGGTGATCCGGAGTGTCCGCCTGCAGCAGACCCGCAGCTTAGCTGTGTGCGCCGAACAGCCGCATTCGCGGCGCCTGACGTTCGATCTTGGGTCGGCAGTATGCCTAGTTCGTAAGGCGCAAGCCGGCCATGACCAGCCAATCAATGTGGATGCCAGAAAGCAGCCGCTCGGCGCCGCTCTCAACCCGTTCCAGCCTTTCGCACACCCGAATTCGCCGCTCCAAGCAGTCGTTGGTGGTTAACTCATGACATGAGCGGTGTACGCAGCAGCACCATCCGATGTGCCTGTCCGCGCGCGTCCAGGTCGAGCAGCTCATCGAGCAACGAGCTCAGGCGCGGTCAGTGGTGGCGGTCCGGGAGCCTCATTGGTTTTGCCAGGCGCCTCAGTGCTCTACCGCGAACAGCCGCCACTCGCCAGGGATACCCTTGAGGCTTTGCACTCCTCGATCCTGAAACACGAGCCCGGAACCTGCGACAAGATCCTTGACCGTGCCGGAGACCAGCACTTCGCCGGCGCGCGCCTGTGCAGCAACGCGTGCGCCGGTGTGCACAGCGATGCCGCCGACCTTGCCTCCCATCCATTCGCACTCGCCGGTGTGTAACCCGGCGCGGATCTCGAGCCCGAGCGCACGCACCTCCTCGGAGATCGCACAGGCGCAACGCACGGCGCGCGCCGGCCCATCGAAGGCGGCGAGGAAGCCGTCGCCGGCGGTGTCGATCTCGCGGCCGCGAAAGTGCTCCAGCTCGTGGCGAATCAATGCGTGGTGGCTGTCGAGCAAATCGTGCCAGCGGCGGTCGCCGAGGCTGGCGGCGCGCTCGGTGGCGCCGACGATGTCGGTGAATAGGACGGTGGCCAGGAGCCGGTCAGGTTCCGCGTCGTGCCGAGCGCCGGTGAGGAATTCTTCGATCTCGTCGACGATAGCGTCGCAGTCGCAGCCCCAGGGAACGTGATCGATGCCGTGCAGTTCGACCAGCTTGGCTCCGGGGATGTGATCGGCCATGTAGCGGCTTGCGCCGAATTCGATCGTGCGGTCGTTGCTGCTGTGCAGCAGCAGCGTGGGCACGCGCACGGCCGGCAGGACATGCCGGATATCGATCTCCATGTTCATGCGCACCAGCGTTGCCGCGGCCGCCGGGCTGGCGCTGGCGCGCAACCAGCGGGCCCACCACCGTCGGTAGCGCTCGTCTTGGGCCAGACTAGGGCACCGGGCATCGATGCCTACCGGTCCGCCCCAGTCTCGTTCGATCTGGTTGGCAAATGCCAGGTGCTGCTCGGCCGTCGGCCCCCAGGGGTAGTCGGGCGCCCGTGTGCGTCGCGCGAAAGCGCCGCCCATGATGAGCGCCGAAGACCGTTCCGGATACGTGGCGGCGAACAGAGCGCACATCGCGCCCCCCTCGGAATAGCCGAACAAGGCCGCACGCTGCGAGCCGACCGCATCCATCACCGCGCGCACGTCGTCCATGCGAACCTCGAGGCTTGGCATGTCGTTGACGCGGTCGGACAGGCCGGTGCCCCGCTTGTCGAACAGGATCAGGCGGGAGAACGAGGCCAGCCGCGTCAGCAGCCGGGCCAGCGTCGGCTCCTCCCAGAAGACGTCGATATTCGACACCCAGCCGGGAACCAGCACCAGATCACGCGGACCGTTGCCGATCGCCTGGTAGGCGATGTTGACGCCACCGCTCCTCGCATATCGGGTTTCGGGAACCATAGAAGGTTGAGCCTCCGCACGCCGGTCCACTTGCACTTGTCCACGAGCGGGAGCTTGCCACAAAACGAGGGGCTAAGACGCCCATAGCCACGCATCAGGTTCCGTCCGCTGGCCCTCCGGCGAGGGCGATCGTCTAGCAGCAGAAGTCCGCGCCTCGAACATTGAGCGACCGCTTTGTGGCCTACGAACGCCTGGGATTCCAGATGGAGGGCGTCAAGCGCAGGCCTTTCCGGGTCGATGGCACCGTACCACGATGCCTACGCGATGGCGCTGCTGCGAGAAGCCTGACGCTCAGGCGGGCCCTGCCATCTTCCTGTTCTTCTTCCTCGGCTTCTCGCCGGCCGCAAGGCAGCGCGCGAGACGCTCGCTCGCGACGCGCAGCCGCTGCTTCAGCGCGGCGGGCTCCAGCACCTCGTAGTCCACGTCGAGCGCCATCAGCCAGTAGACCAGCGAATCGAGCCCGTTCGCGCCGCACTGGAGGAGGCATCGCTTCGCATCGATCTCCTCCAGCAAGCCGGCCGATGGCGGAATGCGCCGCGCCATCGCCGCGCGCGGCGCGTGGAGCACCACGCGCGCCTGCTCGGAGTAGGGGTTGACCGCGAGCGAGCGCGACACATAGGCGCGCAAGTCGCCGCCCTCGGGTGCGGGGCGCGGCGCGAAATGGGCGCCGATGGCGAGCGTGCCCGCGATGCGATCGATGCGGAAGGTGCGCCAGTCCTGGCGCGCCGGGTCCCAGGCCACGAGGTACCAGCGCTGGCCGGTGTGCACCACGCCTTGCGGCTCCACGGTGCGGGCGCTGGCGCGGCCCTGGCTGTCGGCGTAGTCGAAGGACAGGCGCAACTGCTCGCGGCAGGCGGCCGCTAGTTGCGCGAGCTGGGCCGCGTCGACCACCGGCCCGGCCCGATCGAGCGGGACGATGGCGGAGCGCAGCGCGTCGATCCGGCGGTGCAGGCGCGACGGCATCACCTGCTCGAGCTTGACGAGCGCGCGCAGCGACGCCTCCTCGATGCCGGTGACGGCCCCGGCCGTCGCGGTGCGCAGCGCGATCGCAGTGGCGAGCGCCTCCTCGTCATCGAGCAGCAGCGGCGGCAGCGCGTGGCCCGGGCGGAACGCGTAGCCGCCCGCCACGCCGCTGCTGGCATGCACGGGGTAGCCCAGTTCGCGCAGGCGGTCGATGTCCCGGCGCAGCGTGCGCGGGTGGATCTCCAGCCGCTCGGCGAGCTCGGCGCCGGCCCAGTGGCGGCGGGTCTGCAGCAGGGAGAGCAGGCGAAGAAGACGCGAGGAGGCGGTCAGCATGGCAGCAGGACTGTAGCTCGCATCGAGGGCGGAATCTGTCCGCAATGACATCTAGAGTTCACGACATCGCAGCTGCGGCCGCGACAGTCCCCCGAAACCCCAACCCAACCAGGAGCCCACCATGTCCCTCGTCCTCTACTGGCACCCCATGTCCAGCGCCACCCCCATCGCTTGCGCCCTCGCCGAGCTCGGCGTGCCGCACGAGCGCGTCAAGATCGACATCCGCAACGGCGAGCAGCGCAAGCCCGACTACCTCGCGCTCAATCCCAACGGCAAGGTGCCCACGCTCACGGTAGACGGCGCGTCGATGTTCGAGGCGCTCGCGATCCACCTGTGGCTAGGCGAGCGCTACGGCGTGGCGCGTGGCCTGTGGCCGAAGGCGGACACGGCTGAGCGGCTGCAGGCGACGTCCTGGTGCGCATGGTCCTACGTCACCTACGGCGCGGTGCTGGTGCGCCTGCAGGTCGCGGCGCATGGCGAGGAAGCGCTGCGCAGCGCGGCCCATGAGGAAGCCGCGCGCGAAGGGCTGAGCCAGTTGCTTGCGCTGCTCGACGCACGCCTGGCGAAGCAGCCCTGGATGCTGGGCGCGGACTACTCGCTCGTGGACCTCGTGGTCGGCTCGGTGATCGGCTACAGCGTCTACATCGGTGCGCCGGTGTCCTCGCACCCGCACGTGCAGGCGTGGCTGCAGAAGGTGCAGGCGCGGCCCTCGATGCAGATCGAAGCCTAGGGAGGCGACATCGCCCGCGCACCGCGCTGCAGCCGGCTCGCCTCGGCCTGCGCGCAGCGCTTGCGCCGCCAGATGACCACGCCGGAGACGCTGAGCATCGTGACCACCAGGCCCATGGCCGAGATCAGGATGCGGACGGGCAGCCCGAGGAGGCGGCCCGAATGGATCGGGAACTGGGCCTGCACGAAGAGGTCGGCGGCCGTGCCCTTCCACGGTTCGCGCTCGCCGAGTACACGGGCGTCGAGGCTGTCGACGTAGAGCGTGCGGTGGCCGACGCCGCCGCTGCCGTGCCAGCGCAGCTTGCGTCATCTTGCTGGGTCGCTTCTCGATTGGGGCTTGGGTTGAACGTCCGGTCCTGGCCCGCATTCTGCCCTTCCCGCTGAACCGGAGGGGAGTAGGCGGCCTCCCGAGAGGACCCATGCGTTGCAACGCCCGGTAGCGCCAGCCGATACTGCACAACTCGGACGATGGCAGGCTAGACCGCCCTCAGTACATTGCGCAGCATGACATCGCATACCCAACGAGCTACCGAGGAAAAGGCCTTCCAGCGCGCCGACGGCATTGACGAGGACGTTCATCACCGCAGCTCGCGACGACCGCCTGCCTGGTTCAAGCTCTTGGTGCTCGGGTTCCACGTGCTCGCAGCCCCTGTTCTGCGCGGCCGCAGTTACCGCCGTCGCGGTGCTGCCAGCAGGGTGGAGGCGCTGGACGAGCTCGATGAAGTGGACTGGGGCTGCGCGTCGGCTAGCAAAAGCGAGCGGCAGACGCCCGGTGATTGGGTCTTTCCGAGCTTCTTCCTGTGCATGGCGGTAACCGCTCTGCCGTTGATAGGCACTCGCTGGACCACGCCGGAGGGTATGGCGACATGGTCTTCCTTCGCGGACGCCCTGGTGTTTTCACTTCCAGTCATTGTCCCGCTGCCATTCCTCTTCCTGGGCTGCCTGGGAACGCTGGCCCTACAGCCCGCGTCGCGAACGCCGGCAGCGCTCGGCTTCCTTGGCACGGCCATGCTCCTCGGGCTTGCGGGGATACACGCCTTGCTGGCGTAGATGTCGGTGCCTTCAGCCGCGATAACGAGTCCACCCAGCCTCAAGCGAACTTCCTCCAGCACCTCGTAAATGTCTTGGCGCCGCAACTGGCCTAACGAAGGGCCGGTTGTGGCCGACAGCAGGCCTTGATAGTAGGCTGTGCGGAGGTCAGCAACCAGTCAAGTCTTTTTCGGCGCTTCGGAGCCGACTGCCAAGCGAGACTATGCGAGCCTCCTGACGCCCTTTCATCGCCCGCCGGCAACCAGCCGCCAGTGTCCTTTTGGCCTTGAGCGGCTGTCTGCGGATCTATTGGCGTTGTCTGCGGATTTATTGGTTTGTTCTCGAATTTATTGACTTAGAACACAACATCGTCGGCGGTATTCCGGGCAAATAAATGCACAGACTGCGACCCAGGCAGCGCGGGGCACGCCAGGCCTCTCGAGCTTGAAGGTAGGCGAAACAAATTCACAAACAACATCCGCCCGGGCAGGAACGGAAGGCGCGCATAAGCAAATAATTGCTCGAACGAGGCGCGTCCCGTCGCCGATCGTGTCGGCCGCATATTGGAGCGATCCGGCCCTGCAGCCCCCTCGGGTGGAGGCCCCGTTCTCGGCGTCGGTGGGTTCCGGCTATCTGCGCGAAGCGTGCGACAGACGTGTCGGTTCCTCCTGGGACCCCAAACAACACGAAGCGGCGGGTCTGGCCATAAACGAGTTGCGTCGGATGGCGCGCTCGGTGATCAGCGCGAACGATCGCTCAACCTGGTTGAGCCAGGAACTGTAGGTCGGCGTGAATTGGATGATCTCTGCGGCCTTCGGGCTCAGTCCTCCTTCATGGTGCTGATTGGTGCGTCTCAGGCACCACTGTGCGCCCGCTTGCAGGCCTACCGCTCGTGCCCCCTCCCTATCTACGATGGAACACATACGGCCTTCTGCCGTGATCCGTGCCCGACAACCCTGAGGTGTTGAACGGAGACTTGCTGCCAGTCGTCCGACTGGTTTGGCCCGGGCAATCGGGCCGTCTATTGGAGATTTCATTATGTTTTCTGTAGATGACACCTTGCGCCCCGGTAGCCAGAGGCCCGACGAGCTGGTTCCGTCCCGTTACGCGCTGCGGGTCGGCGAGATTGACGTGCTGGTGATCAGCGATGGGGTGTTTCCGCTGCCAGCCACGACGTTGGCCACCAATGCCGCCCCGGCCGACCTGGCGGCCTGGCTGGACGACAGGCTCCAGCCGTCGGACGTGTACAAGTGGCCGCTGAACGTGGTCGTGGTGCGTAGCGGCGGCCGGACCGTACTCATCGACGCCGGGATGGGGGCGGAGTACCCGGACTTCCCGCGGGCCGGGGGGCTTCTGGCCATGCGACTGGAGGCCGCCGGCATCGATCCCGCATCCGTGACCGACGTGGTGCTTACCCACCTGCACGTGGACCACGTTGGCGGGCTGCTCGCCGACGGGCTGAAGGGCAGGCTGCGTCCGGACGTGCCGATCCACCTGGCGGCCGCCGAGGCCGAGTTCTGGGCGTCGCCCGATTTCTCCCGCAACTCTTTTCCGCCGCGGATGCCGGACGTGCTTCGGTCGGCCGCCGGGCGGGTCATGGACGAGTACCGCAGCCAGCTGCGGCTGTTCGAGGCGGAGTACGAGGTGGCGCCGGGGGTGGTCGTCTGTCGCACCGGCGGCCACACCCCCGGGCACAGCGTGGTCCGCCTCGCGTCCGGCGGCGACCGGCTGACGTTCCTCGGCGATGCCGTGTTCCCGGACCATTTCGACCGACCCGACTGGTACAACGCTTTCGACCACGACCCCGAGGAGGCGGTCCGCGTCCGGGTCCGTCTCTTGCGGGAGCTGGCGGCGACCCGCGAGCCGCTGGTGGCCGCTCACCTGTCGTTCCCGTCCGTCGGCCGGGTGGCGGTCGCCGGCGACGTCTTTCGTTGGATACCCGTCAACTGGGATTACTGACCGCTTGTCAAGGAAATAGGCCGAAAGAGGCCTGCTTTAGGGAGCTTCGCCCCCCGGGAAAGAACAGCACCCTCGACCAATTCATGGCCCATCGCCGAGGCGCGCGCGGACCGACCAGACAACCTTCTTTGGCACCTACTGCACCGGATGCAACCGATCGGTCGGCAGGCCTCGGCAGAAGTTGTTCAGTCGCGCAGCTCGAGGACACGGCTGCTGGCGTTCCTCTTCATCGTGGCCATCAGCCTTGTAGCCAGTGTCCTGACGTGGGAGGGCTGGACCTCCGTGTACGCAGCTGCCGGCTCCTTGGTGGGTACCTAGGCCATGCATCGCTGAGGGCCTTGAGATCGATGAGGCATATCAAGCCCGCAGCGCCGCCCGTGCGAGGCACCGTGCAACCGCCATCTCGGCCGCCTGGGAGGCCCCAGGCGCTGCCAAGATCGAGCCCCCAGCCTCCACAGCCGGAATGGCAAAGGCTCCGCCGCCCTGGATTTCCAAGGCGCAGGGCGCTCGCGGCCCGCCGGCCGCACCCACCCGCCTGCTGCGCGTTCGAGATCCGAAGCGCGCCCCCTGCTTCGACGGAGTGATGCTGATGGCATTGAACAGAAGGAAGCGTGGAAGCGAAGCGGGCGCTTCTCTCAGCGGCTATGCAGCGATTGCCGAGAATCGACATCGCCGGCATCGAAGCCATGCACATGGTCAACATGGGGCAGTTGGCGTATCCCAAAGGCCAAGTCACGGCCGCTGCCAACCAGTTCTGCAGCCTGGCGTTTTGAGCCCAGTGCCTCGCAGCCGCCTTCGCTCGTTACAACCTCCTCGTTGCGACAGACGTGATTTCACCGCCAGCACCCAAAATCCGTCCACCGCCTTCTGAGTCCCCACCCCGCCTACCTGCCATGGTTGCGACCGCGGTCCGTCAACGTGGCAATGGGCTATCACCGTCATAGGCAAAGCGTTTGACCTATTCGTCCGTGCGGATCCAGAATGCTTACGTCTCAATCAAAAAACTGGAGACTCCCCATGAGCCAGAATCAAGCGGAAGCCAAGTGCCCGTTCCACCATGCGGTGGCCCGCGGCACTGTCAATCGTGACTGGTGGCCCAACCAGTTGCGGGTGGACCTGCTTCACCAACATTCCTCCAAGTCCGATCCGATGGGCAAGGACTTCGACTACGCGAAGGAGTTCAAGAGCCTCGACTACGAGTCGCTGAAGAAGGATCTGCGTGCGCTGATGACGGACTCACAGGACTGGTGGCCGGCGGACTTCGGCCACTACGGGCCTCTGTTCATTCGGATGGCCTGGCACAGCGCCGGTACCTACCGTACCGGCGACGGGCGTGGTGGCGGCGGCCGGGGCCAGCAGCGCTTTGCGCCGCTCAACAGCTGGCCTGACAACGTCAACCTCGACAAGGCGCGCCGACTGCTGTGGCCGATCAAGCAGAAGTACGGCCGCAAGATCTCCTGGGCCGACCTGATGATTCTGACCGGCAACGTGGCCCTGGAATCGATGGGCTTCAAGACCTTCGGCTTCGGCGGCGGCCGTCCGGACACCTGGGAGCCCGACCAGGACGTCTACTGGGGCAAAGAGACGACGTGGCTGGAGGACAAGCGCTACACCGGCGACCGCGACCTGGAAAACCCGCTCGCTGCGGTGCAGATGGGCCTGATCTACGTCAACCCGGAAGGCCCGAACGGCAACGCGGACCCGGTCTCGGCGGCCAGGGACATCCGCGAAACCTTCGCCCGCATGGCTATGAACGACGAGGAAACCGTCGCCCTGATCGCCGGCGGCCACACCTTCGGCAAGACCCACGGCGCCGGCCCGGCAGACCTCGTCGGCTCGACCCCGGAAGCGGCCGACCTGGAGGAGATGGGCATGGGCTGGAAGAGCACTCACGCCAGCGGCATCGCCGGCGATGCGATCAGCAGCGGCCTGGAAGTCACCTGGTCACAGACGCCGACGCAGTGGAGCAACCACTTCTTCGAGAACCTGTTCAAGTTCGAGTGGGAACCGGTCAAGAGCCCGGCCGGCGCGGGACAGTGGCAGGCCAAGGGCGCTGCGGCGGACATTCCGGATGCCCACGACAAGTCGAAGAAGCGCGTGCCCACCATGCTGACCACCGATCTTTCACTGCGCATCGACCCTGCCTACGAAAAGATCTCGCGGCGCTTCCTCGAGCACCCCGAGCAGCTTGCCGACGCGTTTGCGCGTGCCTGGTTCAAGCTGACGCATCGCGACATGGGCCCGCGCTCGCGCTACCTCGGCCCGGAAGTGCCCGCCGAAGAGCTGATCTGGCAAGACCCGATTCCGAAGGTCGACCATCCCCTCATCGACGACAAGGACATCGCGGCGCTCAAGACCAAGGTGCTGGCCTCGGGCCTGTCGGTGTCCGACCTGGTGCTGACGGCCTGGGCCTCGGCCTCCACCTTCCGCGGCTCCGACATGCGGGGCGGCTCCGACGGCGGCCGCATCCGCCTCGCGCCTCAAAAGGACTGGGAAGTCAACGAGCCGACGAAGCTGGCCAAGGTGCTCAAGACGCTGGAAGGAATCCAGGGCGAGTTCAACAAGGCGCAATCGGGCGGCAAGAAGGTCTCGATGGCCGACCTGATCGTCCTGGCCGGCTGCGCCGGCGTCGAGCAGGGGGCCAAGAACACCGGTCACAACGTGACGGTGCCCTTCACCCCGGGCCGCATGGACGCGTCGCAGGAGCAGACCGATGTGCAAGCCATGGCGGTGCTCGAGCCGGTGGCTGACGGCTTCCGCAACTACCTGAAGAAGGACTATGCGGTTCCCGCCGACGCGCTACTGATCGACAAGGCCCAACTGCTGACGCTGACAGCGCCCGAGATGACGGTGCTGGTGGGCGGCATGCGCGCGCTGGGCGCCAACGTCGGTGCCACCAAGCACGGCATCTTCAGCCAGAAGGAGCACGCGCTGACCAACGAGTTCTTCGTGCGCCTGCTCGACCTGAACACGACCTGGAAGGCTGTGCCCGGCGAGTACAACCTGTACGAGGGAGTTGAACGCAAGACAGGCGAGCGCAAGGGAACCGCGACTCGCGTGGACCTGGCGATCGGCTCCAATTCAGTGCTGCGCGCCCTGGCCGAGGTCTACGGCAGTTCGGACGCGCAGGAGAAGTTCGTGAAGGACTTCATCGCGGCGTGGACCAAGGTGATGAACCTTGGCCGGTTCGACATGGTCTAGACAATCCTCATGGTTGCCGATTCGACGTAGCTTCAAGGCAGTCGCCGTTGCGAGCGCCCGGCGACGCCATCGCATGCAACGCCGTGGTGCTGGACCTTCGCCAACTGGAGCTTGCAGGAGGCCAACGAACGATGGCCTCCTCAAGCGCGGCCTGCCGATCGCCAGGCGGAAGCTATGTCTGGTCGCGATTTTCACGAACAAAATGGTCTTGCCCCGTATGTCCGGACACGGCCTATTCGCAAATTAACGCCGCTACGCCTATGCAGCCAAGTGCGCAGGAGACAACGATGACGGCCAGCTACGTAGAAATACAAGGCGCCCAGGCGGATATTGACCTCTGGGATGGGTTGATCACGGATCAAAACGCCCTCATCGGCGTCATGATGCAGAAGATGTCCCAAGTCGGATGCACGGATGCAGCATGGCTCGACGAGCGAATCACGGAGGCGGAAAGTATCGAGAATCGCTTAGGGCAAGACTGATCAAGTCCCCTGGCCCGGCGATTGCTGTGTCGAAGGCACAGTCACAGCGTGAGTGCCGAAAATGAAGCAGCAGACATTGGCGATGGCGGCGGACCAGGGTGCGGGATTCGAGCGATTTCGCCGTCGCACCAAGCGTGAAGACTTTCTGGATGCGATGGACGCGATCGTGCCGTGGGCTGCGTTGTGCGCAGTGATCGAGCCGCACTATCCCAAGGCCGGCAATGGGCGTCGTCCGATCGGACTGGAGCGCATGCTGCGCATTCATCTGCTGCAGCACTGGTTCAATCTGGCCGACAACGCGGTAGAGGAGGCGTTGTACGACATTGCCAGCCTGCGTAGCTTCGTGGGCATCGACCTGGGTGTGGAGCGGGTGCCTGACGAGACCACGGTGCTGAAGTTTCGCCATCTGCTGGAAAAGCACGACCTGGGCAAGCAGCTGTTTGCCGAGGTCGGCAAGGTGCTGCAGTCCAGCGGCTTCCAAATCAAGACCGGGACCATCGTGGACGCTACGCTGATTGGCGCACCGAGCTCGACCAAGAACGCCGACAAGGCGCGAGACCCCGAGATGCACCAGACGCGCAAGGGCAAGCAATGGTATTTCGGCATGAAGCTGCACATCGGCGTGGACAGTCAGAGCGGGCTGGTGCACAGCGCCGTGGTGACGGCGGCCAACATGCACGACAAACACCCGCTGCCTGACCTGCTGCACGGCAACGAGCGCCGCGTCTACGGCGACAGCGCGTATGCGAGCCAGAAGAACCTGATTCGAGGCAAGGCGCCGAACGCACTGGACTTCACCAACCAGCGCACGCGCAAGGCGGGGTGCGAAGTCGATGAGGTGAAGAAGGCGAAGAACCGCAACAAGTCCAGGATTCGCGCCCGGGTCGAACATGTCTTCGCGGTGGTCAAGCGGTTGTGGGGCTTCGACAAGGTTCGGTATCGCGGACTGGCGAAGAACGCGACCCGGGCGTTCGTGACGCTGGCGATGGCCAACATCTATCTCACGAGGCGACCACTGTTGGCACAAATGCGTGCATAGCGAACCAGGAGCGGGCCAATGGCCCGCAGTCAGAGCCCGAACGGGCTGATTTGCCTTCGATTGCGCCCCACAATCGATCACAGTCCCATGAAATCGACGGAATTCATGTCGCCGGCAAGCCAGTACCACTGTTCAACAAAAAGAGTGGCTTGATCAGCCTTGCCTTAGTCGTCGGACTCGACCGCGCCCAGCGCCGACTGCGGGCATTGATCTAGACATCCCGAGTGCTCGACTCAAGCGGACCAACGTCCGGGAATGATGCGGTGCAAAGGTCGGAATGCGGCCAGACTGAGGCGCGAGACGAGTATTAAAGCTACCTGTAGCGGGTTGGAATCCGAATCCTTCCGGCTCGCAATCAGCGAGCTCTTCGACTCACATTCGAAGCGACTGCCGAAGCAACCAACCGGTCCGACTGCATGCAAGGTAGGACGGACGGAGAGCACCCGCCCGCGACAGCCGTCTGCAACGTTCTTCTGGCCCGACATGCCGTTGGCGCAGGTGCTGATGAGGATCGTCGGACGGCCGCTTGTCGAATTCAAGAAGCAGAGCCGCCGGTGGACAACATGCCCAAGGTTCGCTTATGCAGCGGAAGCTCGCCACGCCAAGGTTGGGCTTTAACTTCAGAAAAGTGCCCTCTCCCCATCAACGCTTCGGATTCACAACGTGGGCTACGAAGCCCTCGTCATCAGGCGCAGGTTCTGCACGGCCGCGCCTGCGGCACCTTTGCCCAGATTGTCGAGAACCGCGCTCAAGACGATCTGACCTGTGCGTTCATTGCATGCAACGGCCAGACTCATGTCGTTTGAGCCGTTGTGGACTTGCGGGTCCAGTTCGGTCATCGGCGCGGCGGAAGACATCGGCATTACACGCACATGCGCCGCATCGCGGTATCGTTCCCTGAGGCATTCGTGGATGCGCACGCCAGAAACATCGGCGGGAAGCATTCGCGTGTGCAGTCCAATGGTGAGCACAATGCCCTGCCGGTAGCTGCCATAGGCCGGCACGAAGATAGGCCGGTCCGCCAAGCCGGCGTAGGCCTCAATTTCCGGCACGTGCTTGTGCTCGAGTGCAAGGCCATAGACCTTCAGTGAATGCGCCCCCGCCTTGGCCTCGTGCGCTTCCGCCCCCGCCCTGCCCTGACCCGAATAGCCTGAGACGGCGTGGATGACAAGCGGATAGTCGGCGGGCAACAGGCCCGCATCCGTCAGCGGTCGCAGCAGGGCGACCGCGGCCGAGGGATAACAGCCCGGATTTGTGACCCGCAGTGCCGAGGCGATACGTTCGCCTTGCCGTGCATCGAGCTCCGGCAGGCCGTAGACCCAACCCGGGCTGGTGCGGTGCGCCGAGCTGGCATCGATGACACGCACCGAAGGGTTCTCGATCATCGCCACCGCATCTCGCGCCGCGGCATCGGGCAGGCAAAGGATTGCGATGTCGCTCTCGTTGAGAGCGGCCCGGCGGGCAGCCGCATCCTTGCGCAGGCTTGTCGGTAATGTGCGGATGCGAAATTCCCCACCCCGGAGTCGGTTCTGCAGGTCAAGGCCGGTGGTGCCCTGGTCGCCGTCGATGAAAATATTGAGGTCCATGGAGCGCAATCGTAGGGATACGACTTCCATGGCTCCAGCTAAATATACGGAACGCAGGATTAAGAAAAGTTAAATTAGCGAGATGCGGGAATTGAGCCTTGACCATCTGCGCACCCTCGTCGCCATCGCCGACCTTGGGTCCCTGGCCAATGCCGCACGCGCCCTTCACCTGGCGGCACCCACCGTCACCGTTCAGATCGCGGAACTGGAGTCGCGATTGGGTGGCCGCTTGCTCGTTCGTGGGCGGGGGCCCGCGCAAGCGACCGCCTTGGGTGAGCGCTTCATCGTGCGTGCCCGCAGGCTGCTGGCGGACGCGGACGACGCAGTGGAGGACGTTCGACGTCAGCTCGCAGGCCAAACGGGCCGCGTGCGGGTGGGTGCCTCGACAGGCGCCATTGCGCACCTGCTGCCGCCCGCGCTCGAACGTCTTGCCCGGAACCATCCCGGCATCGACGTGAACGTGCAGGTGCTGACGTCCAACGACAGCATGGCCCGGCTCGCCGCAGGTAGCCTGGACCTGGCGGTCGTGGCGCTGCCGCAGGCGCCTGTGCGCGGCGTTCATGTCACTGCCCTGCGGCGCGAGGCTGTCGTCGCCTTTCTGCCGGCGGCCTGGAAAGCACCCAAGCGGCTTACCCCGCAGTGGCTGGCCCAGCGACCGCTGATCATGAACGACTCCACTACACGTCTTTACCGGCTGACCGCGGAATGGTTCTCTACGGCTGGCGTCCATTGCCGGCCGTGCGTCGAGCTCAACTACAACGATGCGATCAGGACACTGGTCGCCGCCGGCTACGGAGCGGCCTTGCTGCCGGAGGAATCGCACGAGCCCGCGCGTGATCCTCGCATCGCCGTCCGCCCGCTCAGCCCGGCTCTATGGCGGCAGCTGGGTCTCGCGGTCAGTGACCGAGGCGCCAGCGGCCCGACACGTTTCGTCTTGGAGGCGTTGCTGCCTGAGAGGGATTCGGCTACTTGAGTCGGCGCTGGGCGGCTGCATAGGGCCGACTGTACGCATTCGCCCAAGCAAGTTCAAAGTCCGCAACCAGTCTGACCCCGACCTACACATGATGGGCAGCCGGCGAGGTCCGAGCCCCTCGGCTGTTTGCGCATCTATTGGCTTTGTTTGCGCATTTATTGACCTAGAACACCACTTCACTGATCGGTCTACTTCTGTTCCGGCTCAAAACAAGCGCAAACGGCCACCCAGGCCAGGCAAGGCCCGCCAAGGACGTTTTCAAGGCAGCAAGGCGCGAGAAATCCCGAACAACGCCAGCATGAGCACGGACGGAGCGCTCCCGTGCGCCAACAATTGCTTGAACAAGGCCCCCTGCTCTGCTGGAATGAACGGCCCAGCGCGAGCTGGCTGTAAAGCGCCAGCACCACCAGCGGTCCTTGCTGGGCCAGCGCCACGGCGAAGGTGCTGGCGTAGACGCCCCAACGTGCCTGAACCCAGCGAAGAGAGCGGCCTGGCCCCCCGCCTGCCTACGGCCGGCCAGCGTCAGCCCCCAGCAAAGGGCCCCCAGCGCCACGCGGCACAGCAGCGCGCCGAAAGCGTCAAAGGTGGTGTCCTGGGTCGCGGACGGGCGTCGTCGGCGTAGGCATGGGCCACCATCGTGGCCGTATTGGCGAAGATGGCGGCGGCCGCCACGCCCTGCAGCGCCCGCAGGATCAGCATCAGCGGCGCATTCGGCCCATGGCCGTGGCACTGAAGAAGCACAGCGCCACGGCCAGGCAGGAGCTGATCAGCACGCGCCAGGGCGCGACGCCCGCCGGCTGGCCGGGCATCGCCTGCGCCGAAGAAGAGTCGCTCATTGCGCCGTCACGTAGCTGGTCATGGCCAGCCGCTGCCCGCCGCTCACGGCGCTACTTTGAAGCCCGAGGCCTTCACCACGGGCGTCCAGTAGCTGCGCTCCTCATCCATGGTGCGGCTCAGTTCGGCACTGCCCAGGCCGGTGGCCTCCAGGCCCACATGGTCCAGGCGCTTCTTCACGCTGTCGGTCTTCATCGCGGCGATGAAGGCCGCTTCCAGCTTCTGCACAGCGGCCTTGGGCGTGCCGGCCGGCACATAGGCGCCGTAGGTGGTCACGGCCTTGTCGAAGGCCGCGAAGCCGGCCTCCTTGGCCGTCGGCACATCGGGCAGCCAAGCGGTGCGCTGTGTCCCCGTCACGGCCAGGATGCGCAGCTTGCCCGAGCGGTGCAGCTCCAGCTGACTGGCCACGGCGTCGATGCTCAGCGGAATGTGGCCGCCCATGATGTCGGTGGCCAGCGGGGCGCCGCCCTTGTAGACCACAGGCTGCAAGTCCACGCCGGTTTCCTGCGCCAGCTTCAGCAAAGCGAAGTGCAGGGTGCCGCCCAAATTGGCCATGCCCACGCTGGCCTGGGCCGGGTTGGTCTTGACCCACTGCACATACTCGGGCAGTGTCTTGTAGGGCGTGGCCGGCCCGGTGGACAGGGCGCTGGGCACATTGGCCAGATGGGCGACCGGGACGAAGTCCTTCTGCGGCTCATAGCTCAGCCGCGCAAAGGTCATGGGAAAGAGGACGAAGGCCGGCGTGTGCGCCAGCAGGATGGTGCGGCCATCCGGCTTGGCGTTCTTGACGGTGACGATGGCGATCTGCGTTGAGGCACCGGGCTTGTTCTCCACCAGCACGGGGGCCTTGAGCGTGTGCTTCATCTCTTCGGCCACCGAGCGGGCCAGCACGTCCAGTGCGCCGCCGGCCGGGAAACCCAGCACCAGCCTGTAGGGCATGTGCTCTTCGTCGGCATGGGCGGGCACCAGCGCGCAGGCGGCGGCCAGGGCCACCAGGAAGGAACAGATGGGGAAGCGCATAGGAAGGGGGTCCAGAATGGAGTGAGAGATGGGCGCGGACCGGATCAGTCCGCGATGAGGGGCAGCGACCGGCTGGGTGTGTGCGCGGCCATGAACTGCGTGGCTGCCTGCAGCAGGGGCAGGTCCTGCTTGAAGCGGCCCACCAGCTGCAGGCCGATGGGCAGGGCGTCGCTGGCCGCACCGCTGGGCAGGCTGATGGCCGGGTGGCCCGTCAGGTTGAAGGGCATGGTCCAGGGGAACCAGTTGGGCCGTACCTCAGAGTGACGCCCGCGGCCACCGAGGCCGCGGCACCGCCGCTGGAGCCGCCCGAGGTCCGCGTGGCATCCCAGGCGTTGGCGGTGCTGCCGAACAGTGGTGCATCCGTCAGGCACTTGGCGCTGGTGGTCTTGCCGATCACGATTCGCTCCGTCCGGGGCCCATCTCACTTCTTGGCCTGCTGCGAGTCGGCCTCGCCGAAGTTGGCCATCATCGCGGTCCATCGAGCGATGTCAGACTTGACGAAGTCCATCGTCTCTGCCGGCGGGCTCGGTTGGATCAGCAAGCCGATCTCTTTCATCTCAGCCTGGATCTGTGGCGCCTTCAGGACCTCCCCCAGTGTCCTTGAAAGCGTGTTCACGATGTCGGGCGGCAGGTTGGCAGGCCCCAGCAGTGCAAACCAGTTCGAGATGCCAAGCTCGGGCATGCCGAGCTCGTGCACTGTCGGTACGCCGGGCAGTGATGGCGAGCGCGTCTGGGAAGTCACGGCAATGGCCGTCATCTTTCCGGCTTGCACGTTCGGTAACACCAGCGGCAGCGTCACGGCCGCGATGTTCAGGTCTCCGCGCATCAGGTCGATCATCACGTCGGGTTGCCCGCGGTAGCTGACGTGCGTGAGAGCAATGCCTTGCTGCTTCTTGAGCAGTTCGAGCGTGAAGAAGGGAGTGGTCCCGGTGCCCGGCGATCCGTAATTGAAGTGCGCAGCCTCAGCCTTCGCAGACTTGACGAAATCGCGCAGGTCACGTGACGGGGTCTTGGGAGGGACCACAAAGGCTTGCGGGATGGTGCCGATCATCCCAATCGCGCTGAAGCCAGTCATCGGGTTCCAGGTCGAGGACGTCGCGCCGGGCGGCACCATCGTCGTCGGTCCACTTGCGAGCACCAGGGTGTAGCCATCTGCCTTGGCGCGCGAGGCATAGGAATAGCCAATGCTGCCTGCCGCGCCTGTGCGGTTCTCAACCACAAAGGCGGTGTTGAGGCGATCGGACATGCCTTGTGCGATTCGCCTCGCGATGACGTCAACGATGCCGCCTGCGGGAAACGCCGAGACGATTGTCACAGGCCGGTCCGGATAGGTGGCGGCGCCTGCTGATTGCAATGGCGCCATTGCAAGGGCCAGGGTCGCGAAGGCCGCGCCTGCGACGAGTGAGCGCCGTAGCGGGAACAGCGCGGGAACCTCAAGGTCGAGGCAGGAAGATGATTTGGTCATGATCGGGCGAAAGGATGGAACGAACGGAGAGTGAAATTCGATAGGCGCGCGCAGCGGCTGGTCGGTGAATCAGCCGATCGCTGGCCTGCGGTCCACCAGGCCCTGTGATCGCTCCAGCAACGCCGCGCAGCGCAGCAGTTCGGCATCCTTACGGAGGCGGCCGACAAGCTGGATGCCGATGGGCAGACCGAAGGCGCCGAAGCCGTTCGACAGGCTGATAGCTGGATGCCCGGTCAGGTTGAAGGGCATGGTCCAGGGGAACCAGTTGCGGCGGACATCTGGAAACACCTGACCGTCGATCTCGAGGCTGCCGAACAAGTCCTGCTCGATGGGCAGGGCCGTGCGCGTCAAGGTCGGCATCGCGAGGAGGTCGTTGCCATCCAAGAGCGACTGGACGAAGCGGAACAGGCGAGTCCGCTCGATCATGGCTTTCTGGTAGTCGACGCCGCTCACGGAAGTGACCAAGGCCATCTGCTTCTGGAAGGTTGTGCTCAGCATCTGCGGATGCTCTCGCGCCATGTCGGCATAGCAGGTTCGCCAGACTGTGTGGTTGATCACGCGCCAAATCGGCTCGATGTCGAACCCATTTCCAGGCATCTCGATCAGGTTCGCGCCCAGGCCCTGCAAGTGAGCGAGCGATGTGCGGAAGGCTTTTTCCACCTCGGCCGACACAATGCGCCCTTCGGGTGCCAAGCAGTACAGCACGCGCTTGCCGCGCAAGTCGCCCTGCGGTGCGGAAGCCTTTGCGTAGTCTGGCACCTCGACGCCGGTGGACCATGGCTCGCCCGCATCCTCGCCGGCCATGGCCTGCAGCATAAGTGCGGTGTCGGCCACCGTGCGGGACATCGGAGTGACGAAGGTCACGTTGCCGTAGACGTCGTCGGCCTGGCTGTGGGGCACCAGTCCGCTGCTCTGCTTGAGACCGACGATGCTGTTGCAGGCGGCTGGGATGCGCGTGGAGCCACCGCCATCGGTTGCGGCACCGATGGGCGCGATCGATGCCGCGACCGCGACGGCTGTGCCGCCGCTCGACCCGCCGCTTGAATGTGCGGCGCTCCAGGCGTTGCGCGTGCGACCGAAAAGCGGCGCGTCGGTCAGGCACTTGGCGGCGAATTCGGGGGTCGTGGTCTTACCCACAAGAACCGCACCTTGTCGGCGCAGCCGTGCTACCACCTCCGCATCTTGTGCGGGAACGTGCTGTGCGTGCAGCAGCGAACCATAGGTGGTGCGAATGCCCTGCGTATCGATCACGTCCTTGCAGGTGTAGGGCACGCCGTGCAGCAGGCCCAGCGGTTCGCCTCGCATGAGAGCTTTTTCGGCGTCTTTGGCCTGTGCCAGGGCCTCGTCGGCACAGATGGTGATGAAGCAGTTGAGCCCGGGTTGCAGCCGCTCGGCTCGCTCGAGCACCGCCCTCGTCACCTCGACCGGGGACAGCTCTCTGTGCGCGATATGCCTGCGCAGTTCAGTCGCTGTCATGAAACACAACTCGTCGCTCATGTCCTCGATTCCCTTCGTCTCTGCTGCCACCTGGCAGGCGATGCATGAAGGTTGGCATGGAGGGTGCTTGCCGTCCAATACCGAGACACAACACAGCCATATGAGAGTCGTATGAGCAGGATCGACCTGCGAAGCCTTCGCTACTTCGTCGCCGTGGCCGATGCGCAGAGCGTCGGCAAAGCGGCGCTGCGGCTGCACATGGCGCAGCCGCCGCTGTCGGTGCAGATCCGTGCACTGGAGACCCAACTTGGGGCGCAGCTGTTTCGCCGCTTGTCAGGCGGCATGCAGCTGACTGATGCCGGCCAGGCGATGCTGGTGCGGGCGCGATCGGCGCTCGCGCTCGCGCAGGACGGCTTTGAGGCGGCGCGTGCCGTGGCCGCAGGCCGGAGCGGCCGTCTCACGGTCGGCTACATGTTCGCGCTGGGCTATTCGCTCTTGCCGAAGCTCGTGCCGCAGCTGCGGGCCGAAATGCCGGACGTCGAACTCCAGCTCGTGGAGATGAGCGCGGCCAATTACGAAGCCATGATCTCTGAACTCAAGGTCACAGTCGCTGTGTGCATGCCACCGGCGATCCGCGACGGCATCGCGACCTCGATAGTCGCATCCGAGCCCTTGTGCGTGGCAATGGCAGCAGACTCGCCGCTCGCGCAGCTTCGCCACATCCCTCTCGCGACTTTGTGTGGCCACAGTCTCATTAGTCTGCCGGGGCCGGTGGAAGGCGTCGACCACTCTCTGGTAGCCAGACTTCTACGGCGCGAGCACATCAGCATGACGATCGCGCACCGCGTCGAGACCATCCATGCGGCCTACCCCCTGATCATGGCCGGCGAAGGTGTGGCGATCCTGCCTGCCTGCGCGGCCTACGGCAGTCCGCCCGGCCTGGAGTTCAGGCCGCTGGCAGGTGTCGAGGACCAGTTCGATGTCGCAGTCTGCTGGAGAAGCGACCTCCCAAGTCCCTTGATCGAGCCCTTCGTGGACGCGGTGCGCTCTGCCCTCGCGGGGACGCCTCGCATCAAGGCAACCTTGTGATTGCTACGGCCGATTCGGAGCGTACCAACTGGTCGCCTTGGTCTAGGGTCGTCTGATACCTGTCCGTGCGACACGACAGCGCCGAGCGCGAGAACGGCCCGAGGGCAGGAGTTGGACAAGTCTCCATGGAGGAAACCGCGGAAAGCGCCACCGAGGACCGAGAAGGCTACGAAGCTATGGGGATTCGGTCGGTGTGAATCAAGCTCGTGCCGGTGACGCGACGCAAGAATTCTGGCGATGGCCTCGTTGATGCGCAGTGGATCGCACTCGGCTATCGCTCACCCAACGAATTCGAATCCCATCTCGCTCAGCAGGCGGCTTAGTTCTGATGGCCCCAGTGGTCCAGTCCGATGGGGTTCAGTCCACCCGGTGGCTCAGTTTTACTTCGGCGCGGACACCGACTCGTTCCTTCACGACTGCGTTCCGGGCCATCAGGCAGGCAGATGGGCGATCGATGCGATCTCGACCAGTGCGTCCGGCCTGACCAGCCCGCACTGAATGCAGAAGCGCGCGGGCTTCTCGCCGGGAAAGAATTCCGCGCGCCGAGGGAACGAGAATTTCTTTGGGCATGGCGATCAGGTGTGGAGTGACAGACTCGCAGGGCTGCTTCGTGATTCAAGCCGCCCGGGCCTTGAGCCAATCGTCCGCGCGAGGCAGCCCTCGCGGATTCGATCGATGCAGCTCGTAGTAAGGGACCAGTGGATTGAAGATCTCGTACAGACGAACCAGCTCGGCGACGGGGTCTTCGTTCAGGTCGATGCGCAGGTCGATCAGCGGCCCTTCGCGGTCGCCGAACACCGCCATGTCCGAAGACCTTTGTCCGCCGTGCTGGCCTCCTGCATCCCGGCCTGCCTCCAGGCTTGCGAGCAGCCTCCGCGCGAACGGCAGGCCATTGGAATCCTTATAGGCGGCCGCCATGGCCTCGACGGTCGCGGAACTGGTGAGGACGTTGCCGAGCACGGCAAAGTTGTCGCCGACGATGTGACCCGCGTAGGGGAGACAGCTCTCGCCGGTGAATGCGGCGATCCGTCCCTTGTTGTCGATCGCGGCGAGTTGGCGATTCGCGAAGAATTCGTCGCTGCCGATCATGGCCTTCATGGCCGCCTCGGCATCCAGCCCGTTCTGAATCATTAGCGCGCCGACCTTCTGGCATCGGCCGACGGTGCTGATGCCCAGGCAGAACCCCATCATGGGCACATGGCGGTAGAGATCGAGCCCTCCCGCCGCGATCGTTCGGGTTGTCTTTGCGATTCCGAAGTGACCTGTCTGCGGGTCACGCGCAACGATGGCGAATGTCATGCACTTGTTCCTGGGTGTTCACTCACCGAATTTCACCGGCGTCGTTTCGAGCGTCTTGCGGATGGTTTCCACGTCGCGAGCCGTGATCCGCGCGATTTCCTCGGCACCTGCCGGCTGAAGGCTGAGCCCGAAAACCGCAAGTCGCTCCCTCATTCCGGGCTCGGCCAGAACGGTCGTCAGCGTGCTGCCGAACCGGGTGGCCGCTTCCGCCGGAATCCCGGGAGGCGCGAAAAATCCAAAGTTGATGTCCTGGACATAGCCCGGGATGAACCTGGCGATCGGTTCCACCCCTGGAATCAGATGGGATGCGGTTGCCGAGGTCACGGCGATGGCCCTGAGCTTTCCTGCCTTGATGCTCTCGGCAATCACGGGCGACGGCGTGCTGAAGAAGGCCTTGATGTCGCCGGCCAGCGCGGCCTGGACCACCGGTGCGGTTCCCCGAAATGGCACATACACGAGCTTCGTGTTCGCGCTTCGCGCAAGCACGGCCGTTGCGATCTCGACGATGGGGCCACCCCCTCCGATGTCCAGCCCGGCCGCTTGCTTTCGTGCCCAATCGAGGAAACTGGGGAAATCGGTGGCCGGACTGCCGGCATGAACGAATAGTCCCATGGGTGTGCTTCCCACACCCATGACCGGGATCACGGATCTCAAGGGATCGAATGTCTGATCCTTGGTTATCAGCGGCACCTGGACCACGCCAGTGACCGTTGTGTACAGGAAAGTGTAGCCGTCGGCCTGCGCGTTCGCGACGGCGAGTATGCCGACCGCGCCGGCACCGCCACTTCGGTTTTCGACGATCACTTGTTGGCCAAGGAGGGCGCTCATTCGCTGGGCAACATAGCGGGTCACCACGTCGCCGGGCCCGCCGGCAGGAAAGTTCAGGATGACCCGGACGGGTTTGCGAGGCCATCCCTCTGCCCACGCAGCGGGCCAAAAGGCGGCGCCGGTGACCGCGATCAGTATGCTGCGACGGTTGTACAACATGGTTTCTCCGACAAGTGCATCACCATTAAGGAAGTAGAATTCTTATTCTGTTTTCTATCCATGTCAACGCCTCTCCTTTGGCCGTTATGCAGGGCGACGGCTGATACAACAATAATTACCGATGGTCAACACCATGCGAACCCAAGTTTCTTTTGCCGAGGTTGAAGCCTGGGCTTGCGGGGGCTACCTGCCGGAGATGAAGCCGTCGCGCCAAAAACGCAGTGCAAGTACCGCTGCCGCATTGATAGAAGCGGGGCGAAGGTTGCTTCACGATCGCTCGCTGGAGGACCTCTCCATCGAAGCGATTTGCGCAGACGCCAAGACGACCGTAGGGGCGTTCTATGGTCGATTCGAGAACAAGCAGCACTTCTTCCTGACGCTGCAGCGCGTTCAGACGATGCGCACAGAACAATCGATCCGGGAATTCGTCGCGCGGCACCCTCCGGATGCGTCCTCGATCGATGCACTTTGCCGCGACATCGTGGACGAGGCCATCGGAAACTTCCGCTCAAACCTCGGCGTTATGCGTGCTTCCTTGCAGCACAGCAAGGAGGGCATGTGGGAAGTGATCAAGAAGTCCGGGGATCGGTACCGCGTGATGCTCGTCGATCTCATTGGCCCGTACCTGTCCTCGGTGCCGCTGGACCAGCGGCGCCTGCGGATCCTGTTCGCCTACCAGGCGCTCGCGGGGGTGCTGGTGCATGCGGTGCTCAACAACCCGGGGCCCCTGGCACTTGAGGACGACCAGATACGCGATGAGCTCGTTCGCCTGATGAAGGCCTATCTGATTGCTCCCTAGACAGAAGCGGCAGCCGCAACGCGGCTACCTTGCCATTTTTAGAATTAGAATTTGCATTCCAAATTATTGGGGATGCGAACATGAATCACAAAACCGGCAAATGGCCTGCCCTGGGAAGGGCCATGAAGGGCGCCCCCAACATCATCGTGTTTCTGACCGATGACGTCGGATATGGGGCATGCAGCACTTTCGGCGGCCCGATCGACACGCAGAACCTGGACAGCCTGGCGATGGGCGGGTTGCGATTCACCCAGTTCCATACCACCGCCATGTGCTCGCCAACACGCGCGGCGCTCCTCACGGGCCGCAACCCGCATCGGGTGGGCATGGGCAGGGTGACCGCCCGCCCCTCGAGTTACGACGGCTATACCAGCGTGATCCCAAAGTCCGCGGGAACCATGGCTGACGTGCTTCGGGCCAACGGCTATGCCACCGCCATGTTCGGGAAGGGTCACATCACGCCGGAATGGGAGATGAGCCCGTTGGGGCCATTCGACAGATGGCCGACCGGCATGGGATTCGATTACTTCTACGGATTCCTCGGTTTCGACACGAACATGTGGTCACCGGACCTAGTGGAGAACACGTCGCATGTGCGCCCTCCGGAGGGTGGCCGCCACTTCGATGGAATCATGGCGGACCGCACCATCGACTGGATCGCGCAGCAGAAGGCCGTCGCTGCGGATAAGCCATTCTTCATCTACTACGCGACCGGCACGGCGCACTCACCCCATCACGCGCCGCATGAATGGCTCCAGAAATACCGCGGCAGATTCGACGAGGGGTGGGATGCCATCCGTTCGCAGACCTTCGAGCGGCAGAAGGTCGCGGGACTGATCCCCAGGGACACTGTCCTCACGCCGCGGCCCGGCAACTTGCCTGCATGGACCTCCATCTCAGCCGATCACAGGACGCTCGCCGCCCGGCTGATGGAGGCATACGCTGCCGCGTTGGATCATTTCGACCACCAGGCGGGTCGCATCATCAATGCGCTGAAAGATTGGGACGAATTCGACAACACATTGATCCTGTTCATCCAGGGCGATAACGGTGGCAGCGCGGAAGGAGGATTCAATGGCCTGCTGTTCGAGCAATCCTGGGCGAACGGGTTCGAGGAGAAGCTCGAAGACCAGATCAAGATCATCGACAGGATCGGGGGGCCGGCTGCATACAACCATTTCCCCGCGGCCTGGGGATGGGCTATCAACAGCCCGTTCCAGTACTACAAGCAGGTGGCATCCCACTTTGGCGGTACGCGAAACGGCCTCGTGGTCTCATGGCCAGACCGACTGCGCGAGCGCGCGGAAGTCCGGACACAGTTCCACCACGTCGTCGACATTTTCCCGACGGTTCTCGATGCGGCCGGCATCGAGGCGCCCGCAGTGGTCAACGGCATCGCCCAGGACCCTGTGGACGGGGTGAGCATGCTCTACGCCTTCGACAGCACACAGGCAGCCTCCAATCGAAGAACCCAGGTCTTCGAATCGATGCAGAACTTCGGCATCTATCACGAAGGCTGGATGGCATGCACCACGCCCGAGAATGATCCATGGGAAAGCTTTGCACTCAGAAAAGCGAGCATTCCCGAGGGGCGGCGATGGGAACTCTATGAATTGCACAACGACTTCAGCCAGTCAATCGATCTGGCCGAGCAGCAGCCCCAAAAACTCCAGGCGCTCAAGGAGCTTTTCTGGAAGCTGGCGTCGGACGGAAAGATTCTCCCCATTCATCCACCCGGAGAAGCGGCCGCGGGACGACCCAGCCATGGCGCGGCGCGCAACTCGTTCCAATATCGCCGCCGCTTGCGGAATCTGCACTCCGACGCCGCACCGCACACCGTGGGCCGCTCCTTCCGCATCAGTTGCGAAGTGGTCGTCGGCCCCAACGGGGGGCATGGCGTGCTTGCCTCCCACGGCAGTTGCATCAATGGCTACGCCTTCTATCTCCTGGAGGGTGTCCCGGTCCTCTACTACAACGCCATCCATCCGGTAAGTTGCCGCATCGCGGGAGCCGCGCTTTCACCTGGCCGGCACCTACTGGTCGCGAAAGTCGATCTGGAAGAAAGAAGACCGGGCTCGGCTGCGTCACTGTCCATCGAAGCCGATGGACATGTCGTCGCAAGGGGGCGCATTGACAGGACCCTGAAGACATTCCTGAACCAGAATGGCTTCAACGTCGGAGGGGACGCCGTGAGTCCCGTGTCTCCCGACTACGGCCTCGATGACTGCGAGTTCGACGGCGAGCTCCCTCGCCTCCACGTCGACCTCGAATAGCCCCGGCGAACCAGGTGGCTACCACCCACAACACCCCGCTGCCGTACTTCTCCAGCTTGGCCGCGCCGATTCCGCTGATGCCTTGAAGGTCGCTGAGCGATTGCGGCGCCACTGCCGCCACCGTCCCCAGCGTCGCATCATGGAAAATGACATAGGCCGGGAGGTTGTGGCACGCGCCACTTCGGCGCGCCAAGCTTTCAGGGCCGCGAACCTCGCTTCGGCCGGTCCCGTCAATCCCGCTGCGACCGCCGGGGCCGCCTTGACTCCAGCCTTGCGACGCCGGGCGTCCGATCTTCTTTGTTCGTGGACAAAATATTCGCAAACAGACCTCTGCGCTCTGGGCGGCTAGGCAAATGCCTTGCTGCTGCCGACAGGAATGCGAATCCGCAAACGAGGCGCGATGCGTTTTCGCCAGAGGCCGCCAAAGTGTCAAAAGTTCCGAAGACTGAATCCCCAAGCCTTGCTTTTCCATTCAGCTGCGCACACAACGCTCGGCGGTAAGCATCATTTGACGGCTCGCCACCCACGCCAGCGTGTCGACTCTTGCATGCAGATCCCGAGCACGGCGATCGTCGACGCCGACGGGTACTGATCGATGTCATCGGCGCGTCACCGAGTGAAGCCCAAGATGCGCCCCGGCGATCCTGCCGGCCCGCTGAGGGAGAACACCCGATGACCCGCTCGCTGCTTCGACGCCTGCACAGCTCCGCCACGCAGCTGGGTGCGGGACTGGTCACCCTCGGCCTCGTCGCCTGCATCCAGCTGCCAGCCCACGCCGACCAGGGCGAGGCGAACGCGGCGTATGCGATCGGGCTCTGGGGCGACCTCCCCTACTCCCCAGTCCAGGAAGCCGTCGGATTGCCCAACCTGCTGGCCGACATGAACGCGCAGAAGCTCACGTTCACCGTGCATAACGGCGACCTCAAGCAGGGCTCGGGAAGCCTGTGCGACGACGGCCTCTACCACCGTGCCGTGGGCTGGTTCAATGCGCTGCAGGGCGCGGCCATGTTCACGCCGGGCGACAACGACTGGACCGATTGCGACCGGCCGGCCAACGGCGGTTTCAGCTCGCGCGAACGGCTCGACCGCGAGCGCCAGGTGTTCTTCTCTACGCCGCTCTCGATGGGCCGCGATCCGACCGTGCAGGAAGTCCAGACCGAAGTCCTGTGCCTCGGCCAGGCCGGCGCCGTGCCATGCGTCGAGAATCGACGCTGGAAAGTGGGTCGGGTCACCTACGTCACGCTGAACATCCCAGGCTCCTGCAACAACCTGTGCGACACGGCCCCGGACCCGGCGGAGTTCCAGGCACGCAATGCGGCGAACATCAAGTGGCTGCGCGAGTCCTTCGCGGCGGCGGCGCAAACGGGCTCGGTGGCGCTCATGATCATTGCCCAGGCCAACCCCGGCTGGGACAAGAGCGACCCCACGCGCGCGCCGCTGCGGGACCCGCTGACGCTGGAACAGACCGACGGAGCACCCGACGGCTACAAGGAATACCTTCTGGCCCTGCGCGAACACGTGATCGCGTTCCGGCGCCCGGTGGCGTACGTGCATGGCGATTCGCACTACTTCCGCATCGACAAGCCCTTCCTGGACGCCCGCGGCCGCCGTCTCGAGAACTTCACCCGCGTCGAGACTTTCGGCGACAACGCGGCCAACGGCAACAATGACGTCCAGTGGCTGAAGGTCGTGGTGGATCCGAAGAGCCGCGATGTCTTCTCTTACCAGCCGATGATCGTGCCCGGCAACCGCGAGGCGGTGCCGGCGCCCTAACCCGACTGCAGCTGCAAGGGGTGTTTGGTCTTGTAATCGTTGCTTCACCGTCGCACCTCAGAATGCATCCTGACAGCCGACAGGCGCTGGTAGAGGTTGCTTCGGTGCTCGCCCATACCGGGTGGTTCTTCGATGCCTGCGGCTGTCTCGCATCCCTGGTACCACGCTCACGATAGCGAGTGGCCAGTCAGAACAGCAGCCACAAGACCGACCTTGAACGTGTCGCCCTCCCTACGCTCTCTCGATTGCCGCTCAACGCGCTTCGTCACCCACGAGAAGGCGGCACATGCGGTTGGTACATCTGGGGTGGCGAACTGTCCGGCAACCCGAGGTTCTTTCAGCCGCTCCACGTAAGCCATCTCGGTTTACATGCCCCAGTCCTCCTGCCGTACCTCGCGCTGGCGCGCGGTTGGCGCGTGCTACTTGCCACTGGGCAGGCTGAGGTCTGGTATGACCCGGGGCTCTTGGCCGTTTAGACGGGCCGCTGGCCATGGCAACATGCGGCCATCACCGGTCCTTGGGCCGCGCCAATCGGGCGGCAGCTCAAGACTTGGGAGCTGTCATTCAGCGGCGCTGGGCCGACCACCGACTACCGACTCTTGGCAGTTCGCTGCCGATAAGATGCTGACCGTCAATGCTCGGCATGCGAGCGCTTCGCCGCGCTGGGCATCAAGCACACCGGTGGATGCGGCAGATCGTATCCTTTGCAGGTTCGTGCAGACAGCACGGGCTTGCAGCCGGTATCGAGACGGCCGACACTGGGTCAAGTCGCGCACGAAAGGCAACTTGGGCTCCTGTTTCCCAAGGAAATCAAGGAGCGCTTACGAACCGTCGTGAGGTCCTCGAATGTCAGACATCAGCTCGTGGCTCCAAGGTCTTGGCCTTGAGAGGTATTGCGAAGTCTTCGCCAGCAACGACATCGACGTGACGGTCGTGCCGGACCTGACCGAACAGGACCTTGAAAAGCTGGGGCTGTCGCTCGGCCACCGCCGCAAGCTCCTCGCCGCAGCGTCCAAGCTGCGGCAAGCCACCACCATGCCTGCCGGCCCCGTTGCGCCTGCTCCGGCCGCCAAGGAGGTCGAACGCCGCCAGGTCACCGTGGTGTTCACGGACCTGGTGGGCTCGACCGCGATCGCCAGCCAGCTCGACCCCGAGGACCTCGACCAGTTGTTGCGCAGGTATCGCGATGCCTGCGCCCGCGTGATTGAGAGCTTCGACGGCCACATCGCCCAATACCTGGGGGACGGCGTACTGGCCTACTTCGGCTATCCGCAGGCACAGGAACAGTCGACTGAGCGCGCGATCCGATCGGCACTCGAGATGGTGATGGCGGTCGCTCGTCTGCAGCGCCCCGATGGCCAGGCGCTGCAGGCCCGCGTCGGCGTCGCCACGGGCCTGGTCGTCGGGCACGCTGCCGGTGACGGACGCGAACAGACAGTGGTCGGCGATACGCCGAATTTGGCAGCCCGTCTGCAAGCGCTTGCCGAACCCGGCAGCGTGCTGGTGAGCCCGATGACACGGCAACTCAGTGGCGAATTCTTCGAGTACGTGTCCGCCGGCGAACACGCGCTGAAGGGCTTTGACAAGCCTGTCCCCGTCTGGAAGGTGGTGCGCGAACGCAGCGTGGAGAGTCGGTTCGCCGCGTCGCGCGGCAGACTTGCCGGGCCGATCGTTGCGCGAGAGCGGGAACAGGTCCTTCTTCTCGATTCATGGCAACGTGCGGTCCAGGGCAACGGCCACCTCGTGTTGCTCGGCGGCGATGCAGGAATGGGCAAGTCGCGGTTGGTCGAGGCGCTCGCCGAGCGAATACGCGACACGCCGCATCGGCTGCTGCGCTGCCATTGCTCTCCCTATCACAGCAACAGCGCGTTGTACCCGCTGACCCAGTTGCTGCGGCACGAAGCGGCGATTCAGACCGAGCGCGCAACAGAAGAGAACCTGGGCAAGCTCGAAGCCCTGCTGCCGCGCCTCGGCCGGACATCGCGCCGGGACCTGCTTTTGATCGCGGAGTTGCTCGACCTTCCCACGCCCGACCGCCTGTCGCCGATGGAGATGACCACGGCACAGCGCAACCTGGAAATACTCGCCATCCTCGAAGACTTCGTGCTCGCCACGCCCGACGATGTGCCGGTGCTGTTGTTGTTGGAGGACGCGCACTGGAGCGACCCCACGACACAAAGCCTGGTGGAACGGCTGCTGTCGCGCATCGGGTCGCGCAAGGTGCTCGCCCTTGTCAGCCACCGGCCCGAATTCCGCAAACCCTGGAGCGAGCACATGAACGCCACGGCCATTTCATGCAAGCCGCTGGGACACGACCAAAGTGCTGCCATAGCCCGCCGCGCCGCTGGAGATTGGCCGATCGATGAGGCGCTGATCCAGCAGATCGTGGAGCGCAGCGACGGCGTACCGTTGTATGTCGAAGAACTCACCAAGGCGGTGATCGACATGCAGGCTGCGCACGCCGTTGTCGTGCCTTCGACGCTGCAGGATTCCCTGATGTCCCGGCTGGATCGTCTGGGCGAAGCCGAGGACATTGCGCTGGTAGCCTCCGTGATCGGGCGCCATTTCTCCTACCCGCTCCTGGCGGCCATTGCCGGCGTGCAGGAGGCCACGCTGCGCGCGGGCTTGGATCGGCTGCTCGGTGCAGGCCTCGTATTCGCCACCGAGGACTCGCAACAGGATGGCTACAGCTTCAACCATTCTCTGGTGCAGGAGGCGGCGTATGAAAGCCTGTCGCGCAGCCGTCGCCAGGCCTTGCACCTGAGAATTGCCGAACTGCTGGCATCGCAGCAGGACACCTCGGCCGCCAGCGCGCCCGAGATTGTTGCCCACCATTTCGACCGCGCGGCGCAGCCAGAGCGATCGTGCGCGTATTGGATGCTTGCCGCGGAAAGGTCGGGGTGGCGCTCGGCCCATGCCGAGGCGATCGCCAACCTGAATGCCGCGCTTGCGCAAGCAGAACGAATCACCGACGCCGCGACGCGTGCGCGCTGCACGATCGAAGCAAAGCTCAAACTGGGTGCGACCTTCAACATCCAGTCCGGGCCGCTGAGCCATGACATGGCAGCGGCGCTGACGCAGGCCTATGCGCTGGCCAAGAAGGCCGACTCCGAACGGCAACTGTTCCAGGCGACATGGGGGCTGTACATCACCAAGGTCAACTCGCGCCAGTTCGACGATGCCCGCATCTTGGGCGATGAACTGACAGCGATCAGCCGCAAGCTCGGCGATGACGATCTGCAGATGGAAGGCCTGCATCACCGCTGGGGCATCTGGTACTTCACGGGCCAGACCGCGAAGATGCTGGAGGCGTCTCGTGAAGGCGTTCGCCGCTACGATGCGCAGCGCCACCACCGCCTGTCCCAGGTGTATGCGGGCCATGACCTGGGTGTCTGTGCCCATTGCTGCACTGCCATCGGGCTGGGCCTGGGGGGTCTGGCGCAAGATGCCGCCACCAGCCTCGACTCCGCGCTGGCGCTTGCGGAGTCGGTGCAGCATCCGCTCAGCCTGACGTTCGCACTGGGGGTCGGAAGCGTCGCCCTGCAACTGGCCGGCGACATCGAAGCCTGCCAGAACATGGCTGAGCGCGAGATGCAGGTGGCAATGAAGTACGACTTGCCGCTGCAGCGCGGGCTCGGGCAGTTCATGCTCGGCCTGGCGCGCGCACGGCAAGGGGACATCGCCGCCGGGCTGGTCATGATGGAGGCGAACTACGACACGGCGGTCAGGCACAGTTTCCTCGGCGTGTATCCGCATTTGGTCATGATCGAAGCGCTGAGGTGGGGCGGCCGCGGCAAGGAGGCGTTGGCGCTCGTCACGCGCACCTTCGACACGCTGATTTCGCCGGAAGTCGGCATCCATGTTCCGGAGATGTGGCGGCTGCGTGCAGAGCTTGCGCTGGCGGACTCGGCGGTGAACGCGGCACTCGCCGAAGGTTGGCTGCGTACCGCCGTGCGCATCGCCTCGGAGCAGGGTGCGACGGTCTACCAGACAAGAGCTGAGTCGGCGCTGGCTCAGTTGGTCGATTGAAGGCAAGTTGGTCCGCGCGATTGCAGGCGAGCGGCTTGCGAGGTCTGGAGCGATCACCTGATCGCCGGAGCAGCCGTGCCCGCACTGCATATCTGCCGTTGAGCGATCGAGGGCGACGGATCGCAAGGGGCATCAGCGCCACACCAAACCGTGGTGCCCGAACTCACCGCTAAGCGCAGCGCATCTTTCAGGCCATCGGGGGTGATTGCGAGGAAGACCACGTTCGCTCCTGTTGTGATTTTGCGGCGATGGCTGAGTGGCTGGTTCTGGCCGCATTCTGCCGCACGTGCACCGGCGTCGGCAGTCCCAATGCCGTCCTTCGCAGCGGAGATGCTCGACGGGGCTTGCTGCAAATCAAGGCACGCGGCACAGTCACACGTTTACGTGTTCAGTCGCACCGAAGAGAAAATCAGATGCCAAAAGCCTACTGGGTAAGCGCGTATCGCGCGGTCAACGATTCCGACAAGCTTGCCGCGTATGCGAAGCTGGCCGGCCCGGCACTCACTGCCAACGGTGCACGCTTCCTGGCGCGTGGCGAACCGTCCAAGGTCTATGAACTCGGCCTGATGCAACGCACTGTACTGATTGAGTTTGACAGCGTTGAACAAGCAATCGCCGCGCACGACAGCCCGGCGTACCAGGCAGCACTGGCTGCGCTGGGCGACGGAGCCGACCGCGAGATTCGCATCATCGAAGGTGTTTGAGCGGCAGCTGCGGGACGCGCCCTCTTTCCCTCTTTAGTACCCGCGGACAAGACAAGCTCGCGCCAGTGCGCGATTGGGAGACAGGGAAGGAAGACGCGCAATGGGGGTGCTCAGAACGAAGGGCTGCTCTTGGCCGCATTCTGCCGTAGAGCGCTGGCCTCGATGCGAAGTCCGGATGTCCAAGTGCGAACGCCAGTGCTCTTGAAGCGACAAGTTGGTCTCGGGGCCGTTGTCAATCCTCGAACTTGGCCAGAAGGCCCATGGCGCCCTTGGGGGCTAGTGCGAGGCGCTAGTTATGCCTGCCACTACGGTCAGCATGTCGCGCATTGCTTGCCGGTCCCTGAGCGTAGCCAGCCCGATGCCGACAGCCAGTTCGTCGCCCTCGACTAGAGACCGGTAGGCAACGCCCGCCCGTCTTAAGCCAGTGAACGATTTGGGCAGTAGGGCCACACCACGTCCACTAGCCACTTCACCCAACAGAACGTGGTGGTCGGTCGGTTCCCTCAGCTTTGGCGGGGCAAAGCCATGGCGCGAGAAGACCTTCTGGCAGTGGTCGTAAAACGCGGGCTGCCGCGCGCGCTCGAACCAAAAGACCGATTCACGCGCCAGGTCCGCGAGACGAACCGCCTTGCGCTTCGCCAACTGATGGGAAGACTGCATCGCGACCACCATCGGCAGGCGGTCGAGTTCCAAGACATCCAACCCATGTGCATCTGTAGGGAGTGCTACGAACGCCGCATCCAATTTGCCGGCGCGAAGCTGGCGTACAAGCCTCGGCGAGGTATCGGAAAAGGTTGACACGGCCGTTCCGGGATGAGTTGCTTGCACTCGTTGTGCCAGCCCACGGAACCAGGTCGGCTCCACTGCGCTAGTCAGGCCTAGCCGAAGCGTGGCCGGCAAGCCCTGGGTCGCGAGCTCCGCTTCGGCCTCGCGAAGCAACTTCCCGATGCTGCGCGCATAGGGCAGCAGTCTGTGCCCAGCGTCGGTGAGGTTCACGCCCTTCGTGTTGCGATCGAACAGCCGTGTTCCCAACCGCTCCTCGAGTTCCCGAATCGCCCGGCTCAGCGGCGGCTGCGACAGGTGCAATGTCTCGGCCGCCTGACGAAAGCTCAGCGCATCCGCGACGGCAAGGAAGAACGCGAGTGAGCGGGAATCCAGGCGGGTTGACATATCAAAAAGGTATCACGAACTTGGTCATTCCGCATGCTGCAGGTCATCTCTACAGTGACCTACGTCGACTTCTTGGAGGACTTCATGACCCTTTCTCGCCACGTTGCAGCGGCCGGCCTCGCCGCCCTCGCCGCGGTATCTGCTATCGCCGGGCAGCCAGTGAAACCATGGAGCGCCGAATCCATACCAGGTACGTTTTCAGCGCCGACCGGCCTCGCGTATGACGCCAGCGGCAGCCTGTACGTGACCGAATGGTCGGCCCATCGGGTGACCCACATCGACAGGACTGGCGCAAGAAAGCTCGTAACCGACTTGGTCCGTTCGCCCTCGGGCATCGCAGTAGGGCGCGACGGCGTCGTCTACGTGTCGTCCTACTCGGACGGAGTGGTCCATCGCCTTTCCCCCGACGGCAGACCCCAGGTGTTTGTACGCGGTTTGCGCACTCCGGCAGGTCTCTCCATCGACAGGGATGGCAACCTGCTCATTGCCGACCGGGGCCTCAATCAGGTCTTGCGGGCAGACACATCTGGCACGACGCGAGTATTGGCGGATGGGCTTCCGACACCCGTCGGTGCAGTCGAGCTCGCTGATGGGACGCTGGTCATTTCGAACTTTGCCGGCAGCGTTGTCGAGGTTCGGCCCGACGGCACGCAGAGTGAGCTGACTAGAAAACTCGGTGCACCAGCGGTCGGCATCGTGGCGGATGGGGCCGACGCGGTACTGGTGTCCGACTATGCAGGCACTTCGGTATGGCGCGTGACCCGCAGCGGCTCAGCCTCGACAGTGATTCAAGACCTCCGAAGCCCTGTGGCCATGGCCCGGTCCGCCGACGGCTCGGAAGTCGCCGTGGGCAACTGGGGCGACGGCACTGTGCGGCGGTACCGCAAAGGAGATGGTCAATGAGCTCCGAACGTTACGAACGCGGTTCGCGCATGTTGACTGCCGTGGATGGCCCTGCGGGCCTGGCGGTGGTCGAAGGGCTCGCGAAGTCGTTCCCGGACTTCGCGCGCTATGTGCTTGAATTCCCGTTTGGCGACATCTACGCACGGAACGGGCTGGGCTTGCGTGAACGCGAACTGGCGACGGTGGCAGCGTTGTGCGCACTTGGCCATGCGTCGCCCCAACTGCGTGTGCACGTGCATGCTGCATTGCACGTCGGCTGCAAACCGGAGGAGGTGGTCGAGGTCGTGATGCAGATGGCGGTCTACGCGGGTTTTCCGGCGGCGCTGAACGGACTGTTCGTCGTGCGGGAGGTTTTCGCAGAGACAGGAATTCAGCTCCCACTGGCCTGAGGGCACACCGTCGGACGAACGACCGGTCCTGGGGTTATGGCCGACTGTAGCCGGTTGCGCCCCTCTGGCGCTTCGGGGCCGATCCGGACTTCCTGCGACTCACATTCGACCTCCGGGAAGCCGCCGTTAGAGAGCATCTACTTGGGTGGAGCAACGGCGACTCCGCGCAGCCCAGCCCCCTTGATCGCGGCCGCCACCAGGTTCGCTGACTTCGCCTCCTCGACGTATTTGGCGACGTACATGGCCGCGGCAGCATTGCGCCCCTTGGGCACGCCCATGCCGATCGGCTCGACGACGATCCGGCCGTCGAGAACTCGCGAGCCTGGCCGGCTCATCGCTCCGGCGAAGAGGGCCGTCTTGGTGGCGGCAATCACTTCGACCTTTCCGGTATCCAGCAAGGCTAAGTTTTCAGCAGGGCTATTGACTCGGACCAGCTCGGCGTGTTTCAAGGTCTTCGACAGGTGGAGCTCTGCGCCGGATTTTTCGAGCACTCCGATCCGGATCCCCGCCTTGTCCACGTCCGCGGCCGTGGCGACAGGGACACCGGCGCGGACGAGGTAACCCTGTTCGACTTCCATGTAAGGCGCTGAGAAATCCATCGCCGCCGCCCGCTCGGCATTGATTCCGGCCAGTGCGACGTCCCATTCGCCGGACTTCGCACCGCCGATCAGCGCGGGAGGGTTGGAATACACGACCGCTTGGAATGGCACGCCAACGCGGCGCGCGAGCTCCTTTCCGAGATCGACTGCAACGCCTTTGAGTTCGCCGGTCGCTGAATCCTTGGTCGCATAAATCGGCCCCAGGAGAAATGCGACTCGAAGCGTGCCCGTTGGTGCCACGGCGGCTCTCGTCTCCTGGTTCACTCCCCCCTGCATTCCCGCACAGCCGCCGATGCACAGCCCGACCACCGCTGCCCGTATCCAGTCACGTATTTGCATGGTGTGCTCCTCTGAAATCACGGTTCTCTGACGCAAGCCGCGCATCGCGGCGGGCAGCCGTCAAATCACATCATCCAGGACTCCAGTTTCCGAGAGCGGCCAGCCGCGACGGTCCGCTCCTGGCCGGAAGCAGGCATACGGTTAAGCGACAGCGTGCCCCCGGCCTGCAGCAAGTGACTCGGCACAGCGCTGGTCCCGTCCGACCTCCGACTACTTTCGATGTCCATGACGCGGCTCATCGTCATGTTCGCTGCTCTCGCCTCAGGCCGGCTAGGTCCGGGCCCCGACTGTTTGCGCATTTATTAGCTTGTTTGCGCATTTATTGACCTGTTCGTGCATTTATTGACCTAGAACAACTTCTTCAGGTGCACCCCAACCCCGGGAATACCCCCACAGAAAAACGCCGGATCTTGCCTACATTGCTTGTATGCAAGATTACTGATCTCTTGCATGCAACCAAACACGGAGATCCCCCATGCCCCGTTTCGCCAAATCGCTCTTCGGTCAGGTGGTCATCGCGCTGGTGCTCGGCGTGCTGGCGGGCCTGTTCTTTCCCGACTTCGCCGTCAAGCTCAAGCCGCTGGGCGACGGCTTCATCAAGCTGATCAAGATGATCATCCCGGTGCTGGTGTTCTGCGTGGTGGTGCACGGCATCGCCGGCGCAGGCGACCTGAAGCGCGTGGGCCGGGTCGGCGTCAAGTCGCTGATCTACTTCGAGGTGCTGACCACCATCGCGCTGGCCATGGGCCTGGTGCTGGCCTTCGTGTTCAAGCCCGGCGTGGGCATGAACGTGGACCCCGGCGCGCTCGACGCCGCGGCCATGAGCGCCTATGCCTCGAACGCCGACAAGCTCACCAGCGGCGGCACGGTCGACTTCCTCATGAAGCTGATCCCGACCACGGTGGTCAACGCCTTCGCCACCGGCGACGTGCTGCAGGTGCTGCTGTTCGCGGTGCTGTTCGGCTGCGCGCTGGCGCTCCTGGGCCCGCGCGGCAAGCCGGTCGGCGATTTCGTCGACACGCTCTCGCTGGTGCTGTTCAAGATCATGGGCATCATCATCAAGCTGGCACCGCTGGGCGTGCTGGGCGCCATCGCCTTCACGGTGGGCAAGTACGGCATCGGCTCGCTCAAGCAGCTGGGCATGCTGGTGGCGCTGTTCTACGCTTCCGTCATCGTCTTCGTGTTCGTGGTGCTGGGCTTCGTGATGCGGCTCTCGGGCTTCAGCCTCGTCAAGCTGCTGCGCTACCTGCGCGAGGAACTGACCATCGTGTTCGCTACCACCTCGTCGGACAGCGTGCTGCCGCAGATCATGGCCAAGCTGCGCCACATGGGCATCCGCGACTCGACCGTCGGCTTGGTGATCCCGACCGGCTACTCCTTCAACCTCGACGCCTTCTCGATCTACATCACGCTGGCGGCCGTGTTTATTGCGCAGGCGACCAACACGCCGGTCTCGATGACCGACCTCTTGACCATCCTGGCGATCGCGCTGGTCACATCCAAGGGCGCGCACGGCGTGCCGGGTTCAGCGATCGTGGTGCTGGCCGCCACGCTGCATGCGATTCCCGCCATCCCGGCCATCGGGCTGGTGCTGGTGCTCTCGGTCGACTGGTTCATGGGCATCGCACGCGCCCTGGGCAACCTGATCGGCAACTGTGTCGCCACCGTCGCGATCGCGGCCTGGGAAGGCGACATCGACCGCGAGCGCGCCCATGCGGTGCTGAACGGCACCCACTCGCCCGAGGACGAGCCGCTGGCAGAGCCCGACTCCCCGGTCGCCGCGGCGCACGCCGCCCACGCGGCACACGCGGCACACTAGGGCTCATTCACAAGCCCTCGCCATGACCGACGTCACGCCCACCACCATCGCCGAGCGCGTGGTCGAAGCCATCCTGGCGCAGAAGCTCGCGCCCGGCGAGCGCCTCGGCGAGCAGGACCTGGCGGAGAACTTCGGCGTCAGCCGCACCATGGTGCGCGAGGCGCTGATGCAGCTGCAGGCGCGCGGCTTCGTCGAGGTGCAGTCGCGCCGCGGCTGGTACGTGGTGCAGCCTTCGGCCGAAGAGGCGCGCGATGCCTTCGCCGCGCGCCGCATCGTCGAGGCCGGCATCCTGGCCGAGGCGGGACGGCCGCTCTCGAAGGTGATCCGCAAGCTGCGCGAGCACATCGCCGACGAGAAGCGCGCCATCGCCGGCGCGGATGCCGCGACGCGCGCCTTCCTCTTGGCCGACTTCCATGTCTGCCTGGCCGACCAGATGGGCCACCGCCTGCTGGTCGACGTACTGCGCGACCTCACGGCCCGCACCACGCTCGCGGCCACGCTGTTCCAGTCGAAGCACGAGGCCGGGCAATCGTGCGCCGAGCATGCGGCGATCGTGGCCGCGCTGGAGGCTGGCGACACGAAGCGCGCGCGGCAGCTGATGCTCGACCACATCGGCAACGTCGAGCAGGCGCTGCAGGTCGAAGCCGAGGCCGCACCGGGCGCCGACGAGCGCCTGCGCGCCACGCTGGCGCCGGTGGCGCTCCCAAGGGCGTCGCGCTGAGGGAGCGGCAAACCCGGTCGGCTACAGTAGCCGGCGTATGAATTCACCCCAACTCCAGCGCGGCGTCTTCCTGCTCCTGCTGGCGTCCGTCACGGCCGCCTTCCTCGCGATCCTGGCCCCCTTCTCCGGCGCGGTGCTCTGGGGCGTGGCGCTGGCCATCCTGTTCACGCCGCTCTACAAGCGGCTGCTCAGGAAGATGCCCACGCGGCGCAACCTCGCGGCGCTCGCCACGCTCACGATCTGCCTGGTGATCGTGATCATCCCGCTCTCGATGGTCACCGCCTCGCTGGTGCAGGAGGTGTCGCTGGTGGCGCAGAAGATCCGCTCGGGCGAGATCAACTTCGTGCGCTACCTGCAGCAGATCGCGGCCGCCTTGCCGCAATGGCTGCTCAACCTGCTGGATCGATTCGGCCTCGGCAACATCGAAGCGCTGCTGGCCAAGCTCTCGCAGGGCGCGGCCCAGGGCACCCAGCAGATCGCGACACAGGCGGTCAACATCGGGCAGAACACCTTCGAGTTCCTGGTCAGCTTCGCGGTCATGCTGTACCTGCTGTACTTCCTGCTGCGCGACGGCACCGAGCTGTCGAAGTCGGTGCGCGAGGCGCTGCCGCTGGCGCGGCCGCACACGCACTACCTGCTCAACAAGTTCACCACCGTGATCCGCGCCACCATCAAGGGCAACGTGGCGGTCGCGGCCGTGCAGGGCGCGCTGGGCGGCCTCGCGTTCTGGTTCCTGGACGTGCAGGGCGCGCTGCTGTGGGCCGTGCTGATGGCCTTTCTCTCGCTGCTGCCGGCGGTGGGCGCGGCGCTGATCTGGCTGCCCGTGGCGCTCTACTTCCTGGCCACCGGCGAGATCTGGCAGGGCGTGTTCCTGATCGTCTTCGGCGTGGTCGTGATCGGGCTGGTTGACAACATCTTGCGGCCGCTCCTGGTCGGCAAGGACACCCAGATGCCCGACTACATCGTGCTGCTCTCCACCATCGGCGGCATGGCACTCTTCGGCATCAACGGCTTCGTGATCGGGCCGGTGATCGCCGCGCTGTTCCTGGCCGCCTGGGACCTGTTCTCCTCGTCGAACGAGGAGCAGGACGAGCCGCCGACCTGAATCCGGACGCGCTTCGCCCGCCGCTCGCGCATTTGGCGCGCGCATTTTGCATTCCGTCGCATGGCGCTGGGCAGCAGCCGGCGGCCGCGCGATCTTCGGGCCTCCACTTCCGACGAGGCCCTCATGAATCCTTCTGCTCCCCTGCCCCGCCGCGGCACGCGCGCCCTGTGCGCCGCCGCCCTGCTCGCCCCGCTGGGCGCGCTCGCCGCCGACCTGACCCTGAGCGTCGTGGACGGTCCGGCGACCGAAGCCACGCTCTATGTCGCGCTCTTCGACAGCGCCGAAGGCTACGCCGGCAACAAGGCGCTGGCGGCCCAGACCGTGCCGCTGCGCGCCGGCGCGGCCCGGCTCGCTTTCCCTGGCCTGGCGCCCGGACGCTATGCGCTGCGAGTGTTCGCGGACGAGAACGGAAACGGCAAGCTCGACACCAACCCCATGGGCATGCCGACCGAACGCTACGGCTTCTCGAACGACGCCAAGGGCAACCGCGCTGCGCCGGGCTTCGATGCCGCGTCGTTCAGCGTCGATGCCGATCTCAAGACCGTCATCCACCTGCGCTGAGGCGGAGATGCTAAGACGCGAACTCCTGCGCCTGCTCGCATCGGCCGGCGCCACTCCCCTGCTGACCTCTATCGTGCATGCCGGCACCGACAGCTGGCAAGCCGACTTCGAAGCCTCCGATGCGCCTTGGAAGATCGGCTTCGCCACGCCACCGGCCGACCTGCCGCTCGCCCGCACCGCGGTGCGCGGACGCTTTCCCGACGCGGTCGCGGGCACGCTCTTTCGCATCGGTCCGACGGGCCACGACCTGGGCGGTGAGCGCTACCACCACTGGTTCGACGGCGACGGCATGGTGCATCGCTTCGTCATCGAAGGCACGCAGGTCCATCACCAGGGCCGCTACGTCCAGACGCCCAAGCGCGTGGCCGAAGTGCGCGCTGGCCGCCGGCTGACCGAGGCCTTCGGCACGATCCCGCCGGGCGTCGAGCCGCCGGCCTCGGCCGACAGCATCAATGTCGCCAACACCAGCGTGCTGCCGCTCGCGGGCGAAGTGCTCGCGCTGTGGGAAGGCGGATCGGCCACGCGCATCGACGCACGCACGCTCGACACCCTGGGCCTGAAGACCTGGCGCCCCGACCTCGCCGGCATGCCCTTCTCGGCCCATCCCAGGGTGGACCCGGACGGCACGATCTGGAACTTCGGCGTCGGCTCCGGCCAGGGGCTGCTGGCGCTCTACGAGATCGCACCCGACGGCGCGCTGCGCCGAGCGGCCGTGGTGCCGGTGACCGACCTGCCGATGGTCCACGACTTCGCCGTCACCGAGCAGCACCTGGTCTTCCTGATGCCGCCGCTGGTCTACGACGTCAAGCGCAAGGAGGCCGGCGCGAACTTTCTCGATGCGCACGTGTGGCGCCCGGAGCTCGGCATGCGCGCGCTGGTGATCGACAAGAAGAATTGGGACCGGCGCCAGCTGCTCACGCTGCCGGCGGGTTTTCTGTTCCACGTCGGCAATGCGTGGGAAGAGAACACGCCGCGCGGCACGCGGATCCACATCGACTACGTGCGCTCGGAGAACGCCAGCTCGGTGTTCACCACCAACCGCGAGCTGATGCGCGCTCGCCGAGTGAAGAGCACCGATGCGTACCTGACCGTGGCCACGCTGAATCTCGCCACCGGACAGGCCACGCAAGAGGCGCTGCCGCTGGACGCCGAGTTCCCGCGCATCGACCCGCGCCGCGTCGGCCTGCGCCATCGCAGCGTGGTGCATGCGACGCAGGGCAAGCGCGAGCAGCCCGGCTTCGGCGCCGTCGCGCGCACCGATGTCGAAACCGGCCGCAGCCAGCGCTTCGCCTACGGCCCGCAGGCGATGGTGGAGGAACACCTGTTCGTGCCCGACGGCACGGGCCCGGGCTGGATCCTCGGCACCGTGCTCGACGTCGCGCAGAAGCGAACGCTGTTGTCGTGCTTTGCGGCCGATCGGCTGGCTGCCGGGCCGGTGGCGCAGGCGACGCTGCCCTATGCGTTGCCGCTAGGCTTGCACGGGGCTTTCGTGCCGGCCTGAAGGAAGGCGGGGCCCCATCATCTGCCGATACCAGGCATGGAAGTGCCACATGCCGTCCTCCAAAGGCGACTGGTAGGGCCCCACCTCCGAGACGCCGCGCTCGAGCAGCGCGCGGCGGCCCGCGTCCATGCGCTCGCCGATCTCGTCGTCTTCCCTGGCGGTTTCCATGTAGGCGGCGCGTTGCGCCTCGACGAACTCGCGTTCGAAGGCAGCGATCTCCTCCGGGTAGTAGAACTCGACGACATTGACCGTGTCCTGCGGCCCCTTCGGATAGAGCGTCGACAGCACCAGCACGTGCGGATAGAGCTCGATCATGTGGGTCGGGAAATAGGTCACCCACACGGCGCCGAAATCGGGCGCGGCGCCGGTGCGATAGTCCAGCAGGCGCTCGTGCCAGGTGCGATAGACCTCCGTGCCGGGCTGGCTCAGCGATTGATGCACGCCGACGCGCTGCATGCTGTACCAGTCGGCGAAATCCCAGTGCAGCTCGCTGCAGCTGACGAAAGCGCCGAGGCCGGGATGGAAAGGCGCGACGTGGTAGTCCTCCAGGTACACCTCGATGAAGGTCTTCCAGTTGTAGTTGCACTGATGAACCTCGACATGGTCGAGCACGTAGTCCGAGAAGTCGAACTCGGGCCGCGCGAACAGCGCCGCCATGTCCTGCGCCGGATCGCGTGCGCCTTCGAACAGCAGGCCCTGGCAGTTGCGCAAGCCGAAGCGCTGCAGGTTCTTGCAGGGTTTGGGCTCGAACTGCGGCGCGCCCAGCAGCTCGCCGCGGTCGTCGTAGGTCCATCGGTGCAGCGGGCAGACGATGTGGCCGCCGGTCGCGCCCAGGTTGCCGCTGGGGTTGGCGAGCCCGCGCACGTCGCCGGTCTCGCCGCCGAGGATCAGCGCCTGCCGGTGCCGGCAGACGTTGGACATCAGCGTCACCCCCTCGGCGTTGCGCACCAGCACGCGGCCGCCGCCCTCCTGCGCGAGCCGGCGCCAGTCGCCGACCTGCGGGACGGTCTTCTCGTGCCCGACATAGCGGGCCGATCGATCGAAGATCAGTTCCTGCTCGCGTGCGAACAGGGCTGGGTCGAAGTAGGCATCGACGGGCAGCTGCGTGGACGCCGGCAGAACATGCGTGAGGCGTGCGACATCGTTCATCGGAATCTCCAAGGCGTGACGGGATGCACCGGGCCTTTGCCGGCGGCGGCGCATCGCGGGAATGGATCAGGAATCGGCCAGCAGGCGGGCGATTCGCGTGTCGAGCGGGAGCTTGGGACAGGTGCTGCACTGCTCGCCGTCGCGGCGGCGGAAGTGGTGGCAGCACACCTTGCGGTCGAGCGCAAGCGCGGGCGTGCCGTCGCGCGCCCGGTAGGCGAAGAAACCGCAGCCGCCGGCGATGCCGAGGCGCGCAAGCCAGGCCGCGCCGAGTGCGGCGAGCTCGCTGTCGCTGCAGGCCGGCGCGTGGCGATGCACCAGCAGCAAGGCGCCGAGCACGCATTCGGCCCGCAGGCGATCGGCCGCGCGCGCATGCAGCGCCACCGAGGGTGCCAGCGCCGCGCGCATCGAATCGCAGAACACGCGCAGCTCGGCGGCCGCGGCATCCATGCGCGCCGATGCGCTCCCTGTGACCGGCGCATGGACGGGCAGCTGGAAGCCGCGCGGAAAACCCTCGGCCACCGGCTGCGCGAGACCGGCGAGCCGCGGCACGTGCGTGTCCAGGTGCGCGGCGATCACGCTCAGATAGACCGGCTGCCAGATCGCCAGCCCCCAGCAGCGCAGCGCCCGGTAGTGCGCGCCGGCCTCCGGATAGGCCTCGGCCCAGTGGCGGCACAGCGCGCGCAGGCTTGTCTGGTCGGCTTCGCGCAGCGCGCCGGGCAAGGCTTCGCAGCCCTGCGTGCCGCACAGCCCGGGAACGATGCGCTGCGCCAGCCGCAGCATGCGGGCGAGATCCGGATCGGGCCGCGCGGCCGGCATCGCGCCGGCAACGACGGAACCGCTCACGCTCGCCTGCATGCCGAGGGTCACGCCACGCTTTCCGCCAGCGCGGCCGATGACGCCTGCGCCGCCGGGCGGCGGCGGAACTTGGCGATGGGGTTCGCGAGGTTGCCCGCCATCTTCAGGCTGGAGGCCGGGTCGGACAGGTTCACCATCTGCACGTTGTTGCCGAGCTGCAGGCGGTTCAGACAGGAATGCAGGAACTCGGGCACGAACATGTCGTAGTGCGCGTACTTGGCGGCGCGCTCCGGGTGCGCATCCTGATAGTCGTGCACGCAGTCGGCCACGGCGCGCCAGAACTCGTCTTCGCTGCAGCAGTCGTTTTCCACCAGCACCTGGTTGATATGGCGCAGCACGCCGTCGAACACGTCGATGAAGATGGCGAGCAGCTTGAAATGGTCCGGCACATCCACCGCGATGCGATCGACGCGCTCCGGCAGGCCTGCCTTGGCCGCGATGTCGAGGATGGCGCATTCCTCGGCGATGTCCTTCATGATGGCACGCACCGGCACTTGGCCGGAGAGCACCAGTATCAGGTTCTCGCCGTGCGGCATGAAGGTCAGGTCGTGCGCATAGAAGCAATGCAGCAGCGGCGTCAGGTAGGCCTGCAGATAGCGGCCCAGCCAGGCCACGGTGGGGAGGCCGGAGCGGCGAATCAGCTCGGGCAGCAGCGCATGGCCGTCCTTGTCGACATGCAGCAGCGCGGCCATGGTCATCAGGCGCTCGCCCGGCTGCAGCAGCGGCAGCGGGCTCTCGCGCCACAGCGCCGAGAACATCTTCTTGTAGGGCGTATCGAGCGGGATCGCGGCCTCGTAGTAGTGGTTGCGGAAGCCCATCGAGGCGACCTCCTGCAGGATGGTGAATCCGTTCGCGCGCAGGAACTCGTCGTCCGTCACCAGCTTCTTGATGAACTCGTTGATGGCCGGCGTGCCCGACATGTAGTAAGGCGAGAGGCCGCGCATGAAGCCCATGTTCAGGATCGACAGCGAGGTCTTCACATAGCGCTTGGAACGGTCGCTGGTGTTGAAGAAGGTGCGGATCGACTGCTGGGCGATGTAGCGGTCGTCGCCGTAGTCCAGGCAGATGATCTTGCGCCGCGCCACGTAGCCGGCAAAGGCGATCGACAGCTTGTTGAACCACTGCCACGGATGCGCGGGCATCAGGTAGTAGTCGGCCGGGTCGACCTCCAGTTCGTGCAGCCGGGCGGTGAAGCGCCCGACCGTCTCGGCACCCAGTTCCTCGGCCAGCAGCTGCTCGTAGCTCAGCGTGGAGATGCTGGCGAAGGCGGCGTTGTCCTTGTGCACGGCCAGCCAGATCACGCGGATGTCGGAGCCGGCCTCCGGCGCATAGGCGCGGTAGTCGACCGCATTGAAGCCCAGCCGCCCGTTGTTGGCGACGAAGCCCGGGTGACCTTCGGTCATGCCGACCTCGATGGTCTGGAAGTCCGTGGCGTCGGCGAGCTCGGCGCTGCTGGGCGCATCGGCCTTCATGCGCTTGAAGGCGCTGCCGAACAGCGTGCTGCTGATCTCGTCGAGGTAGATCGGCAGCAGGTCCTCGCGGATACCCAGGCGCTGGCGGCATTCGATGATGAACCGCAACGCATCGAGCGGCTCGTCGACGTCGCCCACCAGCTTGCGGATCGACTCCGGCTTGATATGCCAATGGCGCAGTGCCAGGCATTGCGCCTCGAACAGATAGCGCACGGCGCCGTCGTCCGACAGCAGCTCGTAGAGCGCGAAGCCGCCGGTGGTCGGCTTCAGCTGCTCCGGCTCGACGATCAGCTCGTGCGCGTATTCGGCGATCGCCTTGCGCAGCAGCAGGCGATTGGCCTGGGCCCACACCTCCGGCGTCAGGTGTGCGGCGGCCTCGGCCGGGCGTTGCGAGAGTTGGTTCACGAGGGTGAGGTTCATGGATGGATTTCCTCCAGGGTGGCGGCCGTGGCCTGTTCAAAATCTCGCCGGGTGCAGAAGGCGAGGCTGGCGATCTTCTCGGTGAAGACAACGTCGCGGTCGTAGACGAAGCCTGCCGACCGGTTCAGTGCGTGGATCTTTTGGTTGGTGGCGTCCGGCTCCACCACGATGCGCTCGGCGCCCAGGTGGGCGAACATGAAGCGCATCAGCGCGTGGAAAACGGCGCGCGTGAAGCCGCGAATGCGCACATCCGACGGCCCGACGAAGATGTGCATGCCCAGGTCGCCGGGCCGCACCTCGTAGAAGCTGCGGATGCGGTCGTGCGCGGGGTCGTAGCATTCGGCCAGGAAGGCGGGCCGGCCCTCGTGCAGGCCGATGTAGGCGGTGGCGGTGCCGGAATCCATCAAGGCCTGGTAGGCCTCGCGGACTTCGTCTTCGGTCTTGTCCTGCATCAACCAGAAGGCGGCGCGTTCCTGCGTGAACCAGCGGTGCAGCATCGGCACGTCCTGCGGAATGCGCAGCGCTCGGAACACGAAGCCCTCCGCATCGCGGTACGACGCCAGCGCGGCCTCGGCGCGGCGGTGGACGCTGTCAATTCGCATGGGCCGGCACCTCCAGCTTGGCCACATGATCGGCGCTGGGCACGTTGAGGATCAGGCGATCCAGCAGCGCGGTCAGCACGAAGCCACCCGCCGCCAGCAGGAAGGGCAGGTGCAGCCCGTAGCGATCGACGATGGCGCCGGCCGCGAACGAGGACAGCAGCACCCCCAGGTTCTGGAAGAAGTTGGTGATGCTGTAGTCGTGCGCATAGCGCTCAGGCGTCGACAGGCGAAACAGGTTGACTTCGAGCTTGACGATGATCTGGAACAGCGCCCAGCCGTACAGCACGCGCCCCAGCACGATCCACACCGGGTCCGGCGCGGCATGCAGCAGCAGGCCGACCATGCCCAGCAGCAGGTTGCCCACGGTGTGGTCGGGCAGCCGGCCTCCGCGCGCGCGGATGCGGGCATGCAGGCGCAGCGCGACGATGGCGACCACGCCGGGGATGGCGAAGGCCATGCCGGAGATCAGCTCGCTGTCGTAGCCGGTCGTCTTCTGCCAGTAGACCGAGAAGAAGGGGCGGATCAGGTAGGCGCTGAAGTCGAACAGCAGCATCACCAGCGCCAGCCGCAGGATCGGCAGCCGGGCACGCCAGTCGAAGCGGCGCGGCGCGGCAGCAGCAGCGGCGGCGGCCGCCTGCGCATGCTCGCCGCTGTTGACGCGCACGATCTTGCCGCTCCGGATCAGGTACATGCAGACCGCCATCTGGAAGAAGTCGCCGGCGGCCATCGCATAGATGCTGGCGCGCGGCCCCCAGGCCTCCAGCACCAGGCCGCCCACCACGGCGCCGAAGATGGCGCCGAAGTGCACCACCACCGACAGCACGCCGATGGTGGCCGCGTGCTCGTCCTTGGGCGTGAGGCGCATCATGTACGGGTACATCAGCAGGTAGCTGCTCTTGCACATGAACATCAGCATCGACAGCATCCAGTACGTCTCGACGTCGGGCGCCCAGTCGCAGAGCAGGCTGAAAGTGCCGGCGGCGAACTGCGTGTAGACCAGCAGGTACAGAGGCTCGACGCGGCGCGCCACGCGCGCCCAGATCGGCAGCGTGCACATCACGGCGATCGAGATGGCCGCCACGTAGGCGCCCACGTGGACCGCGCTGTCCAGCCCGTAGCGTTCACTGAAGAACTGCGGATAGAAGGGAATCAGGATGGCGTCGCTGATGACGGCCAGCACCGTCATCGCGATGATGTGAAATCTGAGGCTCATGGTGTTCCGCTTCAGAGCCTGACGAAGTCCGCGCTCGCGGGAATCGAAAAATCCTGGATCGCGATGCGCCGCTCGATGCGGTAGTGCTCCACGCCCGTCAGCTCGCGCAGGATGAGCGAGTTGCGCCAGCAGCTCATGCCGAGGTCCTGGTTGGTCATGCCGTGGGTGTGCTGGCCGGCGTTCTGCACGAAGATCTCGTTGCCGTTGAAGTCCGCCGCGTAGTTGCGCGCCAGCCGGTAACGGCCCTTCTCGTCCCAGCGCAGGCGATGGCGGATGCCCTCGATGAAGGGCGGGATGTTCTCGCGGTAGCCGGTGGCGAAGACCAGGCCCTCGGTGCGGTGCGCATAGCGCGCCTCGCAATCGAGCTGGCGGAATTCGATCTCGTAGCTGCCGCCGGCGGCGTCGTAGCGGCAGTCCTGCAGCTCGCAGTTGGTGATGAGGTGCGTGCGGAGCCGCCCGCGCGTGCGGCGGTCGTCGAGCAGGTCGTAGATCTGGTTGATCAGGCTGGCGTTGACGCCCTTGTAGAGGCTGTCCTGCGTGCGGACGATGCGCTCCTTCTTCTCTTCGTCGAGGTTGTAGAAGTAGTCGATGTAGTCCGGCGAGAACATCTCCAGCGTGAGCTTGGTGGTCTCCATCTGGAAGAAGCGCGGCGAGCGCGTGATCCAGGTCAGGCTGTAGTCGTGCGCCTCGGCTTCCTTGAGCAGGTCGTGATAGACCTCGGCCGCGCTCTGGCCGCTGCCGACGATGGTGATGGAGCGCTTCTGCTGCAGCTGCGCCTTGCTCTCGATGTAGTCGGCGGTGTGCAGATAGCGGTGCTCGCTCGGCTTGCAGCAGGCGGGGAACAGCGGCTTGGAACCCACGCCCAGCACCAGCTTGCGGCCGCGCAGGACGAAAGGCTCGCGCTTCGGCCCGCGCACGCCGGTCACGACATAGCAGTTGCGCTCGGCGTCGTGGACGACTTCCTGCACCTCGTACTCGAAGCGCACGTTGCTCAACTGCGCCGCGGCCCATCGGCAGTAGCGGTTGTACTCGGCGCGCGTCAGGTAGAAGCTCTCGCGGAAGTAGTACGAGTAGATCTTGCCCTCTTCCTTGCAGTAGTTGAGGAAGCTGAAGCGGCTCTTCGGGTCCGCCAGGCTCACCAGGTCGGCCAGAAAGGGGTTCTGCAGCGTGGTGTTGTCGATCAGCATCCCCGGATGCCAGCTGAACTCCGAGTTGCGCTCGAGGAAGATGCCGTTCAGATCGGCAATGGGCTGCGCCAGGCAGGCCAGGCTCAGATTGAAGGGCCCGAGCCCGATTCCGATGAATTCATGAATGTCTTGTCTCATTGCACGCCATCTCCTTGTTTCCCCTACCACTGGTAGGTGAAGGTTGCAGTCACGTTGCGGGTGTCGCCCCAGTAGCAGTAGTCCTGGTTCATGCACGACGCCACATACGACTTGTTGAAAAGGTTGTTCGCGGCCAGGCGCAGGTTGGAGCCCTTGAGCGACGGGTTCAGGCGACCGAGATCGATGCGCAGCATCAGGTCCACCAGCAGGTACGAGGGCACCTTGAAGCTGTTGGCGTTGTCGACCCAGCTGGTGCCCACATAGCGCACGCCGCCGCCCACCGTGTAGCCCGGCGCGAAGCTCCAGTCGCCCCACACCGAAGCCATGTGGCGCGGCGCCTGGTAGGGCGTCTTGCCCGTGAAGCCGTCCGGCGACTCGATGTACTTCATGTCGGTGTAGGTGTAGGTCGCCAGCACCGACAGGTCGCGCGTCAGCTGCGAGCGCGCTTCCAGCTCCAGTCCGCGCGAGCGCACCTTGCCGGCAGCCTCGAAGTAGGCGGCGCCCACCGGGCGCGTGGCGACGTTCTTCTGCTCCAGGTCGTACACGGCCGCCGAGAGCAGCGTGTTCGAATCCTTGGGCTGCCAGCGGACGCCGGCCTCCACCTGCTCGGTTTCGGCCGGCGGCAGGATGTTGCCCTGCCGGTCGTTGCGCAGGCTCGGATTGAAGCCGTCCGAATAGCCGACGTAGGGCGCGACGCCGTTGTCGAACAGGTAGACGGCGCCAACGCGCTTGGTGAACTTGGAGCCGCTCCATTGCGCCGGGGCGCCGGCGCCCATCTGGTTCGACGCCTTCGCCCGGTCCTCGCGGCCGCCCAGCGTGAGGCGCCAGCGGCCCAGTGCCATCTGGTCCTGCAGGTAGAAGCCGGTCTGCTCGAAGCGGCGGTCGATCGGGAAGCTCGTCACGTCGCTCAGGCCGGGGAAGCCATAGACGGGGGCGAACACGTTGATCGGCAACGCGCCTCCCGACTCCCAACTGCCGTCGACCTGGCGCTTCTGGTAGTCCAGGCCCGCGAGCAGCGTGTGCTCGACCGCGCCCGTCTGGAAGCGGCCTTCGAGCTGGTTGTCGATCGTGTGGCCGCGCGTCGATTCGCGGGCGCCGGAGTAGAAGCGCGTCAACTCGTCGGCGCTCGCCCAGCCGTAGCCGTAGACCTGGCGCAGCGTGGTGTCCGCCGTGACGTAGCGGAAGTTCTGCCGGAACTTCAGCTGCTCGCTGAAAGCATGCTCGAACTGGTAGCCGACGAAACGCTGGGTGCGATGGTATTTCTCGATGCTCGGATCGCCATCGAAGAAGTAGCGCGAGATCCGGCGGCCGTTGTGGTGGGCGTTGATGCTGCCGTCCGCCGGCACGCCGCTGTGGTAGCTGCCATCCGGATCGTCCTGGAGGTAGGCCTGCAGCAAGAGGCGCGTGTCCTTCGAGGGTTTGATCAAGAGCGAAGGCGCGATGGCGCGCCGCTCCTCCTTCACGTGGTCGAACTGCGAGTCCAGCTTGCGCGCCAGCGCCGTCACGCGAAACGCAGCCACGCCGTTGGAATCGACAGGCCCCGTGACGTCGACCGCACCCTCCAGGCGATTGCGGTTGCCGACGGTGAGCTGGACTTCGCGGTGGGGCTCGAATTGCGGCGTCATGCTGGTCAGGGCCACCACACCGCCCGGCGACGCGCGCCCGTAGAGCACCGAGGCCGGCCCGCGCACGACGTCGATGCGCTCCAGGAAATAGGGGTCGACCTGCATCGAGGTGTAGCTGCCCTGATCGCTCAGCATGCGCAGCCCGTCGAGCAGGGTGCTGTCGACGCTGCTGTCCTTGAAGCCGCGCAGGGCCACGTAGTCGTAGCGGTTGGAGGAGCCCACGAGGCCGGTGAAGGCGCCCGGCGTGTAGTTGAGCGCCTCGTTGATGGCGCGCGGCTTCTGGTCTTCCAGCTGCTGCTTGGTCACCACGGAGATGGACTGCGGCGTCTCGATGATGGGCGTATCGGTCTTGGAGCCCGAAGCGCTGCGCCTGGCGACGTAGCCGTTCACGCCGGTGGCGCTGTCCTGCTCCGCGTTGGCGCTGACCGTCACCACCGGCAAGCCCGCGGCATCCGATGTCGGCGGCGCTGCCTTGACGACCACGGCATTGCCGTCGACAGACGCCGTCAGCCCGCTGCCGGCCAGCACGCGGTCCAGCGCCTGCCGGGGCGTCAGCCGGCCCGAGACGGCCGGCGCCGTCTTGCCCGCCACCAGCGCGGGCGGCACCATCAGTTCAAGCCCGGTCTGGCGCGCCACGTCGTTGAGCGCCTGCGCCAGCGGCTGCGCCGCGATGCTGATCGGCACCGGGGTGGAGGCTTGGCTGTGCGCGGCGGTAGCGGCAAAGACGAATGCCGCGAACAGAGCCAGCGGCGCGGCGTGGAAGCGGGGGCGGGGGCGGGGCATGCGTTCGTTTACGGGAAAGGTAAATAAGAATCCTTCCCATGTAGACGCACCGGCTTTGCGAAACCCCAGGTGGGCCGCAAAGTTTTTTTCGCTTCGCGATTACTTGGCCGAAACGATCTCCGTCATGCCGTCGTGCTCGCGCAGCCGCACCGGCAGCACCTGCGGCAGTGCGCGCGAGAAGTTGTCGAGCCGGCGCGGATCGAAAGTGCCGGTGACCCGCAGCGCAGCCACAGCCCGGTCGCGCACGATCAGCTTCGCGGGGCCATAGCGCTCGAATTCGGCCAGCGCCTGCGCCACCGACGCGTTGTCGAAGCTCACGCGGCTGTCGCGCCAGGGGGCGATGCCGGCGGCCGGCACGGCAGTCACAGCGCCGAGCCGGCCTGCCGCATCGCTGACGATCTGCTGGCCGCCCCTCAGTTCTACGGCGGCGCCATCGCCGGCCACGCGCACGCGGCCCTCCTCCACCGCCACGCGCACGTTCTGGTTGCCCGCGATGCCGGGTGTGTGGCGCACCGAGAAACGGGTGCCGACGACCGTGATGCGCAGCGGCCCCGCCCACACGTCGAAAGGACGCGAGGGATCGGACTTGACCTGAAGCTCGGTCTGGCCCTCGGGCAAACGCAGCTCGCGGCGCCGGCGATGGAAGATCACCTCGGCACGGCTCGCGGTGTCGAGCCGCAGGTGGGTGGCGTCAGGCAATGTCAGCTCGAGCTGCTGGCCGCGCGCGGTGGCAAAGCTCTGGGCGAACACCGGCTGCTGCCAGTGGTTCCAGGCCAGGTAGCCGCCGCAGCACACCACGAGCGCCGCTGCGGCGACGGCCCCTTGCGGCGCCAGGGCAGTCAGCTGGTGCCACCAGGCGCGGCGATGCGATCGCGCCTGCGCCGCGGCCTTGTCCCCGGCCAGCTTCTTCCGCAGGCTGCGCACGCCCTCCGCCGGCAGCGCATCGAGCGCATCCCAGTCGCGCTGCCAGCGCGCGAAGGCCTTGCCGTGGGCCTCATCCGCAGCCAGCCAGGCCTGGAGCGCGGCTTCGTCGGCGGCACCGAAGCCCCCGCCCCTTTGGCGCACGAGCCAATCCAGAGCCGTGCTCTCGGGCTCTGGGGATGACGCGGCTGGCGGTTCGGCTGGCGGCTGTGTGGTCATGGCGCAGTATTCGGCTCCTTCATGTAGACGCACGAGCGGCCTGAAACCCTATGCCGTGCCATCGAGCGCGTTCTTGCAGCGCCGGCAGGCCTGCATGGCCAGTTGAATGTGCTGCTCGACCATCTTGCGCGAAATGCCCATGCGCTCGGCCACCTCTACATGCGGCAGGCCGTCGAACTTGTGCAGGATGAAAGCCTCGCGGCAGCGCAGCGGCAGCGCGTCGATGGTGGCGAGCATGGCGCTCACCGCCTGGCCCGAGGCGGCGGCCATGTCGGGCTCGAAGGCCCGCGGCGCGGCCAGTTCGTCGAGATCGAGGGCGGCCTCCTCGGCATCCGGCTGCAGCGCCTCGCCGCGCACTTCGCTGCGGCGGTACTGGTCGATCTGCAGGTTGCGCGCCGTGCGATAGAGCAGCGCGCGCGGCTCGGGCACCGCCTGGCCCGAGCGCTGCACCGCGAGGACGCGCGCATAGCTTTCCTGCACCAGATCGGCCGCGGCATCGCGGCTGCGCGCCGTGCGGGAGCAGAAATTCAGCAGTTCCTGGTAGTAGCGCTCGAGCACAAATCGACTTTGGCAATGGAGAGCAAATGAGAGTCATTCTCATTATGGACGATCCGTATGACCGATCCGCGAAGGGCCTGCAGGCCTCAGCGCTGCCTCACGCGTCGCGAATGCGCAGGCGATGCATTCGCCGCCTCGACTCTTTGCCTCTCGGCCTCTTTCCTGAAGTCCCCCGTGCTCATGCCGAAGCGACGCCTGAAAAGCTTGCCGGCATAGCTTGCGTCTCGCACGCCGATTTCGTCGGCCAGCGCGGCAAGACTGCTATCGGCGTTGAGCAAGCGCCAGCGAAGGTGCTGCAGCCGCATCTCCTGCCAGTACGCTTGCGCGGTCTGCTCGAACTGCTGCAGGAAGCGGCGGTCGAGCTGGCGCCGGCTGATGCCCACGCTGCTCGCGATATCAGCGACCGAACACGTGCTGGCGAGCCTTTTGCGCATCAGGCCGATGGCGCGACCGACGTAGCGGCCGACCTGCGGCTCGGCACTTTGCGACTTGAGCAGATGGCGGCTTGCGCGCGGCTCGTCAACCAGCATGTCAGCCAGGCCCTTGAGCGCGCGTGCGCGGCCGCAGTGCTGCACCAGCAGCTCCACGGCCACGTCGATCGCGGCGCTGCCGCCTGCGCAGGTGATGCGCTTGCCATCAAAGAGATAGAGCTGCTCGGTTTTGATGGGGATGCGCGGGAATGCGGCCTCGAATTCCAGTGCGTGCCGCGGATGCAGCGCGACCTTGTGCCCGTCCAACAGCCCAAGCTCTGCGAGCAGGAAGCAGCCGTTGTCCATGCTCAGGAGCGTGAGCCCATGCCGCACCGCGCCCTTGACAAGCGACGCGTAGGCCCGCGCCCGGCGCCGCGTGTCGGTGGCGCTGCGGCCGCCAAAGACGACGAGGTAGTCGTAGTCGGACCAGCGCACCTGCTGCGGCGTGAGCTGGATCGAGATCTCCACGCCGCTGTTCGAAGTGACAGTGCCGGCCTTGAGGCCCACGATGTCCCAGCGGCAATGGCGCTGCCGGCTGTAGTCCTCATCGTCGGCCGAGAAGCGCAGCTTGTCGAGAAAGCCGCCAAAGGGCAGCAGCGCGAAATCCGGCAGCGGAAGGATGAGCACGCGCACGTCCGGCGCGATGGGCTTCACCTGCGCAGGCGGCAGCACGACGCGGCCGGGTCGCTTGCGAACCGCGGTTCTGGCGATGTCCAAATCGGCTGGTAACACGTCCAAATCTTACTTCGGTGTTTGACCCACGGTGTGTGACAGTGCATCCACTTTCCTTCACTCGTACGGATTCGCAATCATGGCGCTCGGCACTTGGTTGATCTATCTGGCAGCGGCCACCGGCCTGGCCTTGATGCCCGGCCCCAACGGCTTGCTCGCGCTGACGCACGGCGCGCTCTACGGGCGGCGCATCACCCTGTTCACGATTTGCGGAGGCGTGCTCGGCTTCGTGCTCGTGCTCGCGCTGTCGATGTTCGGCATCGGTGCCGTGCTGGGCGCTTCGGCACAGGCGCTCACGGTGATGAAGTGGATGGGCGGTGCCTACCTCGTGTGGCTGGGTATCCAGGTGTGGCGTTCACCGCCGCCTGCACTCGAGGTCGCTTCGCAGCGGCAGCGGCCGCGCCACGGATGGAGCCTCTTCAGCCAGGGCTTCCTGTCTGCGGTGACCAACCCCAAGGCGGTTCTGTTTTTCGTCGCGTTCCTGCCGCCCTTCATCGACCCGCATCGCGACCTCGGGACGCAGTTCGTCGTGATGGCCGCGACATTCGCAGTGATCGAGTTCTTTGTCGAACTTCTGATGACCTTGCTGGCCAGCAGCATGCGCGGCTGGCTGCACCGCAGCGGCAAGCGCTTCAACCAGATCTTCGGCGCGGTGTTCGTGCTGATCGGCGCCGGCGTGACGTTGGGCCCCTGATCACTTGAAGGAGAGAAAGCATGACCGAGGCATATACCGGCGGATGCGCCTGCGGGGCGATCCGTTATGAAATCTCCGGCGAGCCGGTGGTGACGAACGACTGCCAGTGTCGCGACTGTCAGCGCGAGAGCGGCACCGGGCACGGATCCCATCTGACCTTCGTGCGCACGGGCGTGAAACTCAAGGGCGAAGCGAGCCACTGGGACATGGTTGGCGATAGCGGCAATGTGAAGACTCGTGCCTTCTGCCCCGCCTGCGGATCACCGGTGTATATGACGTTCGCGGCGATGCCTGATTTTTTCACCGTGCGCGCTGCGAGCCTCGACGATCCAAGCCGATACAAGCCGCAAATGGTGACTTATGGCGTGCGCGGTTACGTTTGGGACCACCTCGATCCGGCCCTGCCGAAATTCGACAAGATGCCACCGATGTGAAACATTGCTGCACAGCGACGTCGCCCTACCGTTCCCACCACCCTTCCTCAAAGCGCCCCTGCAGAAAGGCCACGAAGCTCGACACCTTCCCCGGCACCAGCTTGGGCGAAGGGAACACGGCGTGGATCTCCTGCTCGGGCAGTGCATGGCCCGGCAGCACCTCGACCACCTTGCCCGCGGCCAGCGAATCGCTCGCCACGTAGCGCGGCATCAGCGCGATGCCGAGCCCCTCGCGTGCCGCGGCGAGTACGGCCGAAAGATTGTTGGAGCGCAGCCGGCCCGTGACCGGCACCGTGACCGGCTCCCCCTTGGGCGTGTGCATGCGCCAGACGTCGTCGCCCACCACGCTGCTGTAGATCAGCGCCACGTGCGCACTCAGGTCCTGCGCACGCTTCGGCGTGCCGTGCTTCTTCAAGTAGCCCGGCGCCGCCACCATGACCCACGGGTTCATGCCGAGAAAGCGCGCGCCCAGCGAGGAATCGGCCAGCTTGCCCATGCGCACCGCGACGTCGATGCCCTGCGCTATCAGGTCGACGTAGCGGTCCTCGAAGCTGAGATCCACCTGCACCTGCGGGTTGCGCGCCATGTACTCCAGCGCCAGCGGCACCACGACGCGCCGGCCGAAGGCGACCGAGGTGCCGACACGCAACAGCCCCTGCGCCTGCGATTCGCGCCGCCGCACCACGCTCTCGGCCTCCTCGGTCTCGCGCACGATGGACTTGCACTTCTCGTAGTAGAGCGCGCCCGATTCGGTGAGGCTCACGCCGCGCGTGTTGCGGTTGAGCAGGCGTACCTTGAGCCGCGCCTCGGTGGCCGCGACCTGCTTGGTCACGGTGGGCTGGGTGGTGTTGAACTCGCGCGCCGCCTTGGAGAAGCTGCCGGTCTCCACCACGCGCACGAACATCTCCATTGCCAACAGTCGATCCATGCCCTGGATCGTAGCCAGTTATTCCGCCCTGGAATAGCTTTTATGGTCCGGCGCCGCCTTCTGCACGAGGCCTCGAATTCCTACAGTCGAGGCCTCTGAAGGAGACAAGCAACATGGCAAAGATGACCGCGGCCCAGGCCGCCGTTCTGGTGATGGAAAAAGAAGGCGTGACCCAGGCCTTCGGCGTGCCCGGCGCCGCCATCAATCCGCTCTACTCGGCGCTGCGCAAGCACGGCAGCATCGCCCACATCCTGGCGCGCCACGTCGAAGGCGCCTCGCACATGGCCGAGGGCTACACCCGCGCCATCGCCGGCAACATCGGCGTGTGCATCGGCACCTCGGGGCCGGCCGGCACCGACATGATCACCGGCCTCTACTCGGCGTGGGCCGATTCGATCCCGATCCTGTGCATCACCGGCCAGGCGCCGCGCGCGCGGCTCTACAAGGAAGACTTCCAGGCGGTGGACATCGAGTCGATCTCCAAGCCGGTCACCAAGTGGTCGGTCACGGTGCGCGAGCCGGGCCAGGTGCCGCAGGTGTTCCAGCAGGCCTTCCACCTGATGCGCTCGGGCCGCCCGGGCCCGGTGCTGATCGACCTGCCGTTCGACGTGCAGATGGCGCAGATCGAATTCGACATCGACACCTACCAGCCGCTCACCCCCTACAAGCCGGCCGCCACGCGCGCGCAGATCGAGAAGGCGATCGCGATGTTGAACGCGGCCGAGCGCCCGCTGATCGTGGCCGGCGGCGGCATCATCAATGCCGACGCCAGCGACTTGCTGGTGCGCTTCGCCGAGGCCACCGGCGTGCCGGTGATCCCGACCCTGATGGGCTGGGGCACCATCCCCGACGACCACCCGCTGATGGCCGGCATGTGCGGCCTGCAGACCAGCCACCGCTACGGCAACGCGACCATGCTCGCCTCCGACTTCGTGCTCGGCATCGGCAACCGCTGGGCGAATCGCCACACCGGCTCGGTCGAGGTCTACACCAAGGGCCGCACCTTCGTGCACGTCGACATCGAGCCGACGCAGATCGGCCGCGTCTTCACGCCCGACCTCGGCATCGTGTCGGACGCCAAGGCCGCGCTCGAGCTCTTCGTCGAGGTCGCAGAGGCCATGAAGGCCAAGGGCCAGCTGCCGAACCGCGGCACGTGGGCCGGCGAATGCCTGGAGCGCAAGAAGACGATGCTGCGCAAGACCAACTTCGGCGACGTGCCGATGAAGCCGCAGCGCGTCTACCAGTGCATGAACCGCAACTTCAGCCGCGACACCTGCTACGTGAGCACCATCGGGCTTTCGCAGATCGCCGGCGCGCAGTTCCTGCACGTCTACAACCCGCGCAACTGGATCAACTGCGGCCAGGCCGGCCCGCTGGGCTGGACCATTCCCGCCGCGCTCGGCGTGCGCGCCGCGGACCCGACGCGCAAGATCGTCGCGCTCTCGGGCGACTACGACTTCCAGTTCATGATCGAGGAGCTGGCCGTGGGCGCACAGTTCAAGCTGCCCTACATCCACATCGTGGTCAACAACTCCTACCTCGGCCTGATCCGCCAGGCGCAGCGCGGTTTCGAGATGGACTACTGCGTGCAGCTCGGCTTCGAAAACATCAACGCGGGCGTTGACAGCGGCGTCGAGCGCAGCTACGGCGTGGACCATCTCAAGGTGATCGAGGGCCTGGGCTGCAAGGCGATCCGCGTCTACAAGCAGGAAGAGATGAAGCCCGCCATCCAGCGCGCCGAAGCGTTGATGGCCGAGTTCAGCGTACCGGTGGTGATCGAGGTGATGCTGGAGCGCGTGACCAACATCTCGATGGGCACCGAGATCGACGCCATCAACGAATTCGAGCCGCTGGCCGAAAACCGCGAAGACGCGCCCACGGCCGTTGGCGTGGCAATGCTCGACTGATTCCCGAGGAGACAACACAGATGCCCCGATTCGCAGCGAATCTCACGATGCTCTTCACCGAGCTGCCGTTCATGGAACGCTTCGAGGCCGCCGCCAAGGCCGGCTTCAAGGCGGTCGAATACCTGTTCCCCTATGCCTACGACAAGAAGGAACTGACCGCCGCCCTGCGTGCCAACGGCCTGCAGCAGGTGCTGCACAACCTGCCCGCCGGCAACTGGGACGGCGGCGAGCGCGGCATCGGCTGCCATCCCGACCGGGTGAGCGAGTTCCGCGAAGGCGTGGGCATGGCGATCGACTACGCAACGGCGCTGGGCTGCCCCAAGCTCAACTGCCTGCTGGGCAAGCTGCCGCAAGGGGTGGGCGCGGAAGAAGCACGCAAGGTCGCGGTAGAGAATCTGCGTTTCGCGGCCCGCGAGCTGCAGGCGGCCGGCATCATGCTGCTGATCGAGCCGATCAACCACTTCGACATTCCCGGCTTCTTCCTGACCCGCACCGACCAGGCGCTGGCGCTGATCGAGGAAGTCGGCTCGGCCAACCTGCTGCTGCAGTACGACATCTACCACGCGCAGCGCATGGAAGGCGAACTGGGCGCGACGATCGCGAAGAACATGGCCAAGATCGGCCACATCCAGCTGGCCGACAACCCGGGCCGCGGCGAGCCCGGCACCGGCGAGATCAACTACCCGTGGCTCTTCAAGCACATCGATGCCGCCGGCTACACGGGCTGGATCGGCTGCGAATACAAGCCGAAGAGCGACACCGTCAACGGCCTCGGCTGGCGCACCGCCCTCACGCAATAAATACACACAGACAAGGAACTCAGCGAATGTCCAACACGGCACCCCAGAAGATCGGTTTCATCGGCCTCGGCATCATGGGCGCGCCCATGGCCGGCCACCTGCTCGATGCCGGCCACCAGCTCTTCGTCAACACCCAAGGCCCGGTGCCTGAGCTCTTCGTTTCCAAGGCCACGGTATGCGCCTCGGCGGCCGAGGTGACGAAGCAGGCCGACATCGTCTTCATCATGGTGCCGGACACACCCGACGTGGAGAAAGTGCTGTTCGGCGAGAACGGCGTCGCGGGCGCACTGACCAAGGGCAAGACGGTGGTCGACTGCAGCTCCATCGATCCGATCGCGACCAAGGGCTTCGCGCAGAAAATCGTCGACCTCGGCTGCGGCTACATCGACGCGCCGGTCTCGGGCGGCGAAGTGGGTGCCAAGGCGGCCAGCCTGACCATCATGTGCGGCGGCGACGAGGGCACCTTCGGCCGCGTGCGGCCGCTGCTCGAGAAGATGGGCAAGAACGTCACGCTGGTCGGCGGCGCGGGCGACGGCCAGGTCTGCAAGGTGGCCAACCAGATCATCGTGGCGCTCAACATCGCGGCCGTCGGCGAGGCGCTGGTGTTCGCCAGCAAGGCCGGCGCCGACCCGGCCAAGGTGCGGCAGGCGCTGATGGGCGGCTTCGCGTCCTCGCGCATCCTCGAAGTGCACGGCGAGCGCATGATCAAGCGCACCTTCGCGCCGGGCTTCCGCATCGCGCTGCACCAGAAGGACCTGAACCTTGCGATGCAGAGCGCACGTTCTCTGGGCGTGGCGTTGCCGCAGACGGCGGGTGCTGCGCAACTGATGAACGCCTGCGCCGCCCTGGGCCATGGCCAGTCCGACCATTCGGCGCTGGTGAAGGCTCTGGAAGCGCTGGCGCAGCATCCGGTTCAGCCGGACTGAGCGATCAGCCGCGAATGTTGAGGTTCTCCGCCGGGTTCTGACCAGCGGTTGCCAGCGCCTCCTTCAGGTTCCGGCGCCGCCAGGCCCAGGTCTTGAAGGCCTGCGGCAGGATCGTGATGCACGAGAGGTAGTAGATCACCTTGAAGCCCAGCAGCCGCGGGCCGACCGGCGTGCCGCGGAACAGGTCGCCCGCCAGGATCGACAGCAGCGCTTCCCGCATGCGCCAGACGTTGTTCTCCGGCTGCATGAAGAGCCGGCGGATGGCCGGCGAGGTGATGCGGTAGATGAACCACGAGAACATCCGGGGCCCGTGCTTCATGACCTTCTCGAAGCGGCGGAAGGCCCGCTCCGCCTGGCTGGCCTCGCCCCTGAGCCAGTGATCGACCGCCGTGGCGCTCTCGAAGGCGCTGTTCATCGCCAGGTAGACGCCGGACGAAAACATCGGGTCGACGAAGGCATAGGCGTCGCCGATCATGGCAAAGCGGTCGCCGCGGCAGAACTTCGAGTCGTAGGCATAGTTGCCGGTGGTCGTCGCGCCCTCGATCAGGGTGGCATCCTTCAACCGCTCGGCCAGCTTGGGCGCGAGCGCGATGGTTTCCATCAGGAAGCTGGTGAGATCGCCCTTGCGCTGCTTGAAGTAGGCCGGCGAGGCGACCGCGCCCACGCTGGTGGTGCCATCGAGCAAGGGGATGAACCAGAACCAGCCGTGGTCGAACCAGAACAGCGTGATGTTGCCTTCGTAGCGGCCGGGCGTACGCCGGGCGTTCGCGAAGTGGCCGAACAGCGCGGCGCTCGCGTGCCTGCGGTTGCGCTGCTTGGCGTCGAAGCGGTTCGACAGCACGGTGTCGCGTCCGCTGGCATCGATCACGAAACGCGGGCGCCAGGCGGTCTCGGTGCCGTCTTCAGCTTTCACCGCCACCAGCGCACGGCGGTCGCTGCCCTTGCCGGCGTCCATGTCAACCTGCGTGACCTTGTGGCCTTCGAAGGTGCGCGTGCCGCGCTTGGCGGCGTGGCGGAACAGCAGCTCGTCGAACTCCGAACGGCGCACGTGCACGGCGTACGGAAAGGACTTGTCCATCGCCTCGCCGAAGAAGAACAGGCTGGTGTGGTCGTGCCAGGGCGAGACGAACTCGGCGCCGTGCTTGGCGATGCCGATGGCTTCGACCTCGGTGCGCACGCCCAGCCGGTCGAAGAGCGGCATGTTCATCGGCAACAGCGATTCACCGATGTGAAAGCGCGGGTGATGTGCCTTTTCGAGAAGCACCACGTCGTGGCCCTTGTCCGCGAGCAGTGCGGCGACGGTCGAGCCGGCAGGCCCGCCGCCGATGACGACGACATCTGGATCCATGGTTGTGAATTGCTGAACTGCCATGAATGGCGGGCCCTCGGTCGTGGTTATGTGCTCGGTTGGAGCGCGAATGCGGCCCGAGTGTAGCGATCGCGCCATGGCCCCCTCGTGGTTCCCACTACACGAAGGGCACGCGCTTTTGGAGTAGCCTCATTGGTCGTCAGAAACAAGGAGATTTTTCATGGCCGACACCCTGTCACCGGCAGAAGAAGCATTGCGCGAAGCCGCCCGCGAATACCACCGCAGCCCCGTCCGGGGCAAGATTTCCATCTCGCCGACCAAACCGCTGCTGAACCAGCGCGACCTCTCGCTGGCCTACTCGCCGGGCGTCGCCTACCCCTGCCTCGACATCGAGGCCGACCCGTCGAAGGCGGCCGAATACACCTCGCGCGGCAACCTGGTCGGCGTGGTCACCAACGGCACCGCGGTGCTGGGCCTGGGCAACATCGGCCCGCTGGCCGCCAAGCCGGTGATGGAAGGCAAGGGCTGCCTGTTCAAGAAGTTCGCCGGCATCGACGTGTTCGACATCGAACTCGCCGAAACCGACCCCGACAAGCTGGTCGAGATCATCGCCGCGCTCGAGCCCACGCTGGGCGGCATCAACCTCGAGGACATCAAGGCGCCCGAGTGCTTCTACATCGAGAAGAAGCTGCGCGAGCGCATGAACATCCCGGTGTTCCACGACGACCAGCACGGCACGGCCATCATCTCGGCAGCGGCGCTGATCAACGGGCTCGAACTGGTCGGCAAGAAGATCGAGGAAGTGAAAATCGCCGTCTCGGGCGCCGGCGCCGCCGCGATCGCCTGCCTGGACGTGATGATCGGCCTCGGTGCGAAAGCGGCCAACATCTACGCGGTCGACTCCAAGGGCCTGATCTACATCGGCCGCCCGGGCGGCTTCGACGACTCGAAATCGCGCTACGCGCAGAAGGACACCGGCGCGCGCACGCTGGCCGACGTGATGAAGAACGCCGACGTGTTCCTCGGCTGCTCGGCGCCCGGCGTGGTCACGCAGGACATGGTCAAGAGCATGGGCAGCCAGCCGATCATCCTGGCGCTGGCCAATCCCGAGCCCGAGATCCGGCCCGAGCTCGCCAAGGCAGTCCGCCCCGACTGCATCATCGCGACCGGCCGCTCGGACTACCCGAACCAGGTCAACAACGTCCTCTGCTTCCCCTACATCTTCCGCGGCGCGCTCGACTGCGGCGCAAGCAAGATCACGGAAGAAATGAAGCTGGCCTGCGTGCACGAGATCGCCGACCTCACCAAGGCCGACATCAGCGAGGAGGTGGCCACCGCCTATGCGGGCCAGGAGCTCGCCTTCGGCCCCGACTACATCATCCCCAAGCCCTTCGACTCGCGCCTGATCCTGCGCATCGCGCCGGCGGTGGCCAAGGCCGCGGCCGCCTCGGGCGTGGCCGCGCGCCCGATCGAGGATCTCGAGGCCTACCGCCAGAACCTGGCACGCTTCGTCTACCAGACCGGCATGTTCATGCGCCCGGTGTTCAGCGCCGCCAAGCTCGCGAGCGCCAAGCGCGTGGCCTACTGCGAGGGCGAGGACGACCGCGTGCTGCGCGCCGCGCAACTGGCGGTGGACGAAGGCCTGGCCAAGCCCATCCTGATCGGGCGCCCGGCGGTGATCGAGACGCGCATCAAGAAGGCCGGCCTGCGCATCAAGCCCGGCGTGGACGTGGACGTGGTCGACCCCGAGGACGACCCGCGCTTTCGCACCTACTGGGAGGCCTACCACCGGATCATGGGCCGGCGCGGCATCACGCCCGAGGCCTCGAAGGCGATGGTGCGGCGCTCCAACACCACCATCGGCTCGCTGATGGTCCAGCTGGGCGACGCCGACGCGATGCTGTGCGGCCTGGTGGGCCGCTTCGACAGCCACCTGCGCATCCTGCACAACGTGCTGGGCCTGAAGCGCGGCGCCCCGGGCTTCGCCACCCTCAACGCGCTCACGCTCGAGAAGTACACCCTCTTCATCGCCGACACCAACGTGCACGAAGACCCGAGCGCCGAGACGCTGGCCGAGATCGCGGTCATGGCGGCCGAGGAAGTGCGCCGCTTCGGCCTGCCGCCCAAGGTGGCCTTCCTGTCGCACTCCAACTTCGGCTCCTCCGAGCGCGCTTCGGCGCGCAAGATGCGGGTGGCGCGCGACCTGTTCGCCAAGATGGCGCCCGACATCGAATGCGACGGCGAGATGCACGGCGATGCCGCGCTGTCGGACACGGTGCGGCACAACGCCCTGCCGGAGACCTCGCTGAACGGCGAGGCCAACCTGCTGATCTGCCCGAACCTCGATGCCGCCAACATCCTGTTCAACGTGCTGAAGATGACCGGCGGCAACGGCGTGACGGTGGGTCCGATCCTGATGGGCGCGGCCGGCTCGGCCCACATCCTGACCCCCTCGGCCACCGTGCGCCGCGTGCTCAACATGACGGCGCTCGCCGTGGCCAACGCCACCTCGTCCAAGTAGGCAGCGCACCACGATCGACGCCCCGCCGCAGTGCATGCGACGGGGCGTTTTCACGCCCGCTCCGAGTGGCAATGGCCATCGGCCATGCACCCCATTGGCTCATCGGGAGGGTTCGCACCAAGTGCGTGCCGGCACCGTTTTTGCTTGAATCCCGTGCATCACCTTTCACGGACTCCCATGAACAAGCGCCAACTGCTCCAGACCTTTCTTGCCACTTCGGCGCTCAGCTTCGGCCTAGTCACCGCCCACGCCCAAGCGCTCACGCCGATCAAGTTCCAGCTCGACTGGCGCTTCGAAGGTCCGGCGGCGCTGTTCCTCCATCCGGCCGCCAAGGGCTACTTCAAGGATGCCAAGCTCGACGTGACGATCGACGCCGGCAACGGTTCGGGCGGCACGGTCACGCGGGTGGCCTCGGGCGCCTACGACATGGGCTTCGCCGACCTGGCCGCGCTGATGGAGTTCCATGCCAACAACCCCGACAGCCCGAACAAGCCGGTCGCGGTGATGATGGTCTACAACAACACGCCGGCCTCGGTCATGGCGCTCAAGAAGAGCGGCATCGCCAAGCCGGCCGACCTGGCCGGCAAGAAGCTCGGCGCACCCGTGTTCGACGCCGGCCGCCGCGCCTTCCCGATCTTCGCCAAGGCCAACAACATCGGCGCGGTCAACTGGACCGCGATGGACCCGACGCTGCGCGAGACCATGCTGATCCGCGGCGACATCGACGCCATCACCGGCTTCACCTTCACCTCGCTGCTCAACCTCGAGGCGCGCGGCGCCAAGGCGGCCGATATCGTGGTGCTGCCCTACCCCGACTACGGCGTGAAGCTCTACGGCAACGTGATCATCGCCTCGCCCAAGCTGATCAAGGAGAACCCGGCGGCGGTCAAGGCCTTCCTCTCGGCCTTCGCCAAGGGCGCGAAGGAAGTGATCGCCAATCCGACCGTGGCCATCGAATCGGTCAAGAAGCGCGACGGCATCATCGACAGCGCGCTCGAGACGCGCCGCCTCAAGCTGGCGATCGACACCGTGATCAACAGCCCCGACGCGCGCGCCGAAGGCTTCGGCGCGGTGAACGCGGGCCGGCTCTCGCTGATGGCCTCGCAGGTGTCGGACGCCTTCAACACCAAGACGCGCGTGAGCCCCGACGCGGTGTGGACCGCCGCGCTGCTGCCCCCTACGGCCGAACTGAACATCCTGAAGAAGTGATGGCGGTCGCGGAGACCACGCCCTTCGTCGACTTCCAGGACGTCTGGCTCGCCTACAACGAGGAGCTGCTCGCCGCCAACCACTTCGCGGTCGAGGCCATCGACCTGAAGGTGAAGCGCGGCGAGTTCATCGCCATCGTCGGGCCCTCGGGCTGCGGCAAGTCCACCTTCATGAAGCTCACCACAGGCCTGAAGATGCCCTCGATGGGCAAGATCCGCATCGACGGCCAGCCCGTGAACGGCCCGCTCAAGATCTCGGGCATGGCCTTCCAGGCGCCCTCGCTCTTGCCCTGGCGCACCACGGTCGACAACGTGCTCTTGCCGCTGGAGATCGTCGAGCCCTACCGCTCCACCTTCAAGGCCAAGCGCCGCGAATACGTGCAGCGCGCGCGCAAGCTCTTGCAGAAGGTGGGCCTCGCCGGCTATGAAGACAAGTTCCCGTGGCAGCTCTCGGGCGGCATGCAGCAGCGCGCCAGCATCTGCCGCGCGCTGATCCACGAGCCCAAGATGCTGCTGCTCGACGAGCCCTTCGGCGCGCTCGACGCCTTCACGCGCGAGGAGCTCTGGTGCATCCTGCGCGACCTCTGGACCGAGCAGCAGTTCAACGTGATCCTGGTCACGCACGACCTGCGCGAATCGGTGTTCCTGGCCGACACGGTCTACGTGATGAGCAAGAGCCCGGGCCGCTTCGTGGTCAAGCGCGAGATCGAGCTGCCGCGGCCGCGCGAGCTGGAACTGACCTACACCAAGGAATTCACCGACATCGTGCTGGAGCTGCGCGGCCACATCGGTGCCATCCGAAGCAATGCCATCGCGGCCGCCGCCGCAGCGAGCCCGGCATGAAGAACGGCAAACAGATCGAACGCTGGTCGCCCTGGCTGCTGCTGGTCGCGGTGCTCGTGCTGTGGCAGATCATCTGCGCGGGCTTCGGCGTCTCGGATTTCATCTTCCCGAGCCCGTGGCGCATCTGGACCCAGTTCTGGGAGTTCAAGGAAATCATCGCGGGCCACGCCTGGCGCACCTTCTGGGTCACGATGGCGGGCTTCGGCCTGGCGATCGTGGTCGGCGTGCTGCTGGGCTTCGTGATCGGCAGCTCGCGCCTGGCCTACGCGGCGGTGTATCCGCTGATGACCGCCTTCAACGCGCTGCCCAAGGCGGCCTTCGTGCCCATCCTCGTGGTGTGGTTCGGCATCGGCATCGGGCCGGCGATCCTCACGGCCTTCCTGATCAGCTTCTTCCCGATCATGGTCAACATCGCGACCGGCCTGGCCACGCTCGAGCCCGAGCTCGAGGACGTGCTGCGCGTGCTGGGCGCCAAGCGCTGGGACGTGCTCGTCAAGATAGGCCTGCCGCGCTCCATGCCCTACTTCTACGGCTCGCTCAAGGTCGCGATCACGCTGGCTTTCGTCGGCACCACGGTGAGCGAGATGACGGCCGCCAACGAAGGCATCGGCTACCTGCTGATCTCGGCCGGCTCGGCCATGCAGATGGGCCTGGCCTTCGCGGGCCTGATGGTGGTGGGCGCGATGGCGATGGGGATGTACGAGCTCTTCAGTGCGATCGAGAAGCACACGACCGGCTGGGCGCATCGAGGCTCTCAAAACGAATGACCCCTGAGCAGATCGTCAAGGCTCTGCGCCGCGCCGACGAGGTCGCGCGGCGCGCGATGGCCATGGGCCGCCATCCCTTCGGCGCGGTGCTCGTCGCGCCGGACGGCGAAACGGTGTTGGCCGAGCAGGGCAACATCGACACCGTGCAGCACGCCGAGGCCACGCTGGCGCGAAACGCCTCGCTCAACTACCCCGCCGAGTACCTCGCGCAGTGCACGCTGGTCACGACCTTCGAACCCTGCGCGATGTGCGCCGGCACCATCTACTGGGCCCATATCGGCCGCGTGGTCTACGGCGCCGAAGAAAGCGCGCTGCTCGCGCTGACCGGCGACCACCCCGAGAACCCGACGCTCTCGCTGCCCTGCCGCGAAGTCTTCGCGCGCGGGCAGAAGCAGATCGAGGTCGTTGGGCCGGTACCGGAAGTGGCCGACGAGATGATCGCCACGCACCGCGGCTTCTGGCAAAGCCGGGGCGCCTGAGCCGCCGGCCAAATGAACCGGCCGCCGCACTACAACGTGTTCACCGGAATCTTCAGGTAGCGCACGCCATTGGATTCCGACGGCGGCAGCTCGCCGGCTCGGATGTTGACCTGGATCGCGGGCAGGATCAGCGCCGGCATGGCCAGGGTGGCATCGCGCTTCTCGCGCATGGCGACGAAGGCCTCTTCGTCGACGCCGTCGTGCAGATGGATGTTCTTCTCGCGCTGCGCTGCCACCGTGGTCTCCCAGTTCGGTGCGCGCCCGTCGGGCGGATAGTCGTGGCACATGAAAAGACGGGTCTGCGCCGGCAAGGCCAGCAGCTTCTGCACCGAGCGGTACAGCGCGCGGGCGTCGCCGCCCGGAAAGTCGCAGCGCGCACTGCCCACGTCGGGCATGAACAAGGTGTCGCCGACGAAAGCGAGCCGGGTCTCCCCCGCCTCGCTCTCCAGCACGTAGGCCATGTCGGCCGGCGTGTGGCCCGGCACATGCAGGGCCCTCATGCGCAGGCGGCCGACATGGAACACCTCGTCGGGCGCGAACAGGTGGCCGAACTGCGAGCCATCGAGCCGGAATTCGGGTTCGAGGTTGAACACGGTCTTGAACACACCCTGCACGGCGCGGATCGCCCCGCCGATGGCGATGGTGCCGCCGAGTCGCTGACGCAGATAGGGCGCCGCCGACAGGTGGTCGGCATGGGCATGTGTCTCCAGCAGCCACGACAGCTTCAGGCCATGGGCCTGCACGAAGGCGATCACCCGGTCGGCCGACACGGTGGAGGTGCGGCCGGACCCGGGGTCGTAGTCGAGCACCGGGTCGACGACGGCGCATTCGCCGCCATCGGCCTCGAACACCACGTAGGTGATGGTCGACGTGTCGTCGTCGAAAAAGGCCTGTACCTGCGCGTCCATGGGATGCATCGCTCCAACGTTCTATATTTTAACATTCTATTGATATACATTATGTTTTTCAATAAACTGTAAGCATGGAATTCGACTCCGTCCTCCCCGCGCCGCCATCCACCGAGGCGATGGCGCAGTTGCATTCGGCCGCCACCGAGGCCTGTTCGCTGCTCAGGGCCATGGCGAACGAGACGCGCCTGCTGCTGCTGTGCCAGCTGATCGGCGGCGAGCGCAACGTCGGCGAGCTGCAGGCGCTCTCCGGCATCGTGCAGCCCTCGCTGTCGCAGCAGCTCGGCGTGCTGCGCGACGAGGGGCTGCTGACCGCGCGCCGCGAGGGCAAGTTCGTCTACTACAGCCTCGCCAGCGCAGAGGTCATGGCAGTGATGCAAACGCTCTACGGCATCTTCTGCGCCAAGCCCGCCCGCACGAAGAAGGCGCCCGCGCGCAAGACCGCGGCGAAGTCGCGATGAGCATCGACTGGTCCCACTTCACGCCGTGGAGCGCTCTGGCCGGCGGCCTGTTGATCGGGCTCGCGGCCGCGCTGTTCCTGCTGCTCAACGGCCGCGTCGCCGGCATCAGCGGCATCGTCGGGGGCCTGCTGCAACGAGGCGGCGGCCGGGGCTGGCGGCTGGCTTTCGTCGCCGGCTTGCTGGCGGCACCGTGGGTCTGGCAGCTCGCAGGCGCACTGCCGCCGGTCGCCATCGCCGCGAGCACGCCGGTGCTGATCGCGGCCGGGCTGCTGGTCGGCGTCGGCACGCGCTACGCGAGCGGTTGCACCAGCGGCCACGGCGTCTGCGGCCTGTCGCGTGGCTCGCCGCGTTCGCTGGTGGCCACGGCCGCCTTCATGGGCGCGGGCTTCGCAACCGTCTACCTCGTGCGTCACCTGCTGGGAGCCTGAACGATGTTGAATGCAAGCGCAGCGCTGGCCGGACTTCTGTTCGGCCTGGGCCTGATGCTCTCGGGCATGACCGACCCGGCGAAGGTACTCGGCTTCCTCGATCTTGCGGGCAGCTGGGATCCGTCGCTCGCCCTCGTGATGGGCGGTGCGGTCGCGCTCGGCGCGGGCGCCTTCGCGCTGGCGAAACGGCGCCGCCGGAGTTGGCTTGGGCAAGCGATGCAACTGCCCGCCGCCACCCGCATCGACCGGCGGCTCCTGCTCGGCAGCCTGGCCTTCGGCGCCGGCTGGGGTCTGGCCGGCTTCTGCCCGGGACCGGCGCTCGTGAGCGCGGCCGGCGGCAGTGCGCAGGCGCTGATCTTCGTGGCGGCCATGCTGGCCGGGATGCTCGCATTCAGTCTGGTCGAGGGCCTCCGCCGCAGGCGCTCGAGCGCTACTGGCACGGAACCTGCACCAGACTCCGCGGAGTAGAAGCGTTCACCGTTTCGCCGTGAAGACGCCCAACGACGGTGCGGCTTCTGCGGCGTGTCGGCCGGAAATTGCTCCGAAGGCAGCGCACGCCAGCGCTGCCTCCGGTGTCCTGTTTCCAACCGCCCACGGAGTTTTCATCCATGCAACGTCGTTCTCTTCTGCGCGCCGCCGGCGCCAGCGCCCTCGTCACCGCCGCGCCCTTCGTACGCGCCCAGGGCTCGCTCCAGAAGTTCAAGTTCAACCTCGGCTGGAAGGTCGAGGCTTCCGGTGCCGGCTTCCTGCTCGCGCAGCAGCGCGGCTACTACAAGGATGTGGGTCTCGAGGTGGCGATCGACACCGGCAACGGCTCGGCGTCGGCGATCAGCCTGGTCGGCAGCGGCGCCTACGACTGCGCCTCGGCCGACCTCGCGACGATGATCGAGTTCAACGTGAACAACCCCACTGCCGGGCTCAAGGCCGTCGCGATCCAGTACGACCTGAATCCCAACGCGATCCTGGTGCGCAAGGGCGGCCCGATCGCCAAGCCGGCCGACCTGGCCGGCAAGAGCATCCTGGGCCAGCCCTTCAACGCCTCGCGCAAGCTCTTTCCCGCCTTCGCCAAGGCCCAGGGCTTCGACCCCTCGGGCGTCAAGTGGGAGAACGTCGCGCCCGACATCGGCGACACGCGCTTCGTCAAGGGCGACTTCGACGCCTCGGCCTACTTCTTCTTCACCGGCCTGCTCAACCTCAAGGCCCGCGGCATGGGGCCGGAGCAGATCACCGTGTTCCGCTTTTCCGATCACGGCATGAAGTCCTATGGCAACGGCCTGGTGGTCAACGCGAAGAGCATGCAGGAACAGGGCGATGCCATGAAGGCTTTCGTCAAGGCATCGACGCGCGGCTGGATCGAGGCGATCGCCGACCCGAAGGCAGGCGCCGGCGCCATCAAGACGCGCGAGCCGCTCGCCAACGAGGAGATCGAGTTCGAGCGCCTGAAGCTGATCGTCGACGGCACCATGAAGACACCCGACACGCGCAGCAACGGCTGGGGCGCCGCCACGACCGCGCGGCTGCAGGCCACGATCGACGAGACGGTGGGAGCCTTCGGCCTGAAGAGCAGTCCGGCGGTCGCGGACCTCTGGACCGAGCGCTTCCTGCCGCTGGCGGCAGACCGCAAGCTCAAGGCCTGACGAGACACAAGGGCGCGCCGTGGCGATCCCCGTCATCGACCTGCAGCACGCGCTGGCGCCCGGCGGCGCGCGCAGCGCGGAGGCCGCTGCGCAACTGCGCGCCGCTGCCATGGCCTCCGGCTTCTTCTATGTGCGCAACCATGGCGTCGACGCCGAGCTCGTGGCACGCCAATTCGACGTCGCGCACCGGCTGATGGCGCTTCCGGAGGAGACACGGGAGGCGTTGTCGATGCAGCACTCGCCAACGATGCGCGGCTTCGAGAACATCGGCGCGCAGACGCTCGACGCCGAGGCTCGCCCCGACCTGAAGGAGAGCTTCTATTGCGGGATGGCCTATCCCGACGAACACCCCTACGTGCGAGCCGGCTACCAGACCTACGGCCACAACCAGTGGCCGAGCGAACTGCCCGATGCGCCGGCGCAGTGCGAGCGCTACATCCGCACGATGCTCGCACTCGCGACGCGACTCATGCAGCTCATGGCGCTGTCGCTGGGCCTGCCCGAGGGCTACTTCGACGCAAGCAGCGAAAGCCCGATGCTCACGCTGCGCATGATCCGCTACCCCGCCCATCCGGCCGATGCCGACGAGCGCACCTTCGGCGCCGGCGCGCACACCGACTGGGGCGCCGTCACGATCCTTGCGCAGGACGCCCACGGCGGCCTGGAAGTCTGCATGCCCGACGGCAGCTGGGTGCCCGCGACACCCATCGAGGGCTGCTTCGTCGTCAACCTCGGCGACATGGTCCCGCGCTGGACCAACGGCCTCTACCACTCCAACCCGCACCGCGTGCGCAACCTGCATTCGGGCGGCGCGCCGCGCTATTCGATCCCCTTCTTCTACGAGCCCGACTACTTCGCACGCATCGAAGCTGTGCCGGGCACGGTGCCGGCCGGCGAGGCGCCGCGCTACGCTCCGTGCACGGCCGGGGAGCACCTGCGCGAGATGTACCGCAAGACCTACGGACTGAAATCCGGCGCGGCGGTTGCATAGCCGGCCATACGGCCGGTTGTTTCCCGCTGCGCCTTCTCCTATGCTGGCGGCCCCCCAACAAGGAGATAAGCAATGATCAAGGTCAGCGTGATGTACCCCCATACGCCCGGAGCGCGATTCGACCACGACTACTACCGCGACAAGCACATGCCGCTGCTCAAGAGCAGGATGGGCGACGCCTGCAAGTCCTACACGATCGATAAAGGGCTGGCCGGCGGGGCACCTGGCGAACCGCCCACCTACGTCGCGTCTTGCCACATCTTCTGCGACTCGGCGGAGGCTTTCCAGACGGCATTCGGCCCGCACGCCAAGGAGATCCTTGGCGACATCCGGAACTACACCGACCTGAAGCCGGTGATGCAGATCAGCGAGGTGGTGGTGGGCTGATCACACCAGCCGCGTCTCGATCTCCGTCTTGACCTCGGTCATCAGCCGATGCAGCGGGCACTTGCCCGCCACCCGCAGCAGCGAGGCGCGCTGTTCGTCGCTGAGCGGGCCGGTGACGCGCAGGGTGGAGTCGAGCCTGTAGACGCCTTTGCGTTCCTCGCTGTCGTCGCGGTTCACCACGACTTCGATGTCTTCCACCGGAATGCCCTTGTGCTGGGCATAGACCAGCACGGTCAGCGCCTTGCAGGCGGCCAGCGCGGAATCGTAGAGGTCGTGCGGCGAGGGGCCCGCGTCGGTGCCGCCTGCATTGGGCGAGGTGTCGACCGCGATCTCGTGGGCACGAACCTTGAGGATGTGGCGGGTGCCGGTGGTGCCGTCGCGGCGGACCGTGATGCTCATGGAATTTCCTTTGAAGGGTGAGAGATTCGGCCGGCGCCGCCTGTGAATCCAGGCGTTGCCATCGGGCGCTCCTGCTGGTGACAGCGCCCGATGGTAGTCGCTGAGGGCCTGTTAACAGGCCCTACATCTCGAAGGCCTCGACCTGGCGGCCGTCGATGTCGGTGAAGCCGTATTCGCGCGCCAGGTCCGCCACGCGATGCACCGCGCCGCTCTTGTCCAGCACCTTCGGGTCGCCCGCCAGCGCGGCCACCGCGCGGCCCAGGTAGCGCGGCGACTCGGTACGCGCCAGTGCCGGGCGCTCGGTCCAATGCGCCTCGTCGGTCTTGTGCCCGGTCAGAACGAATTCGGTGCGCATCCAGCCTGGTGACACGGCCAGCGAAGCGACGCCGTGCGGGCGCAGCTCCTGCGCCATGCCGAAGGCCAGGCGGCTCATCGCGGCTTTTGCCAGGTCGTAGAAGAGATTGCCGCGCAGGTAGCGATCGCGGTCCCAGAAGGTGGTGGTCACGATCAGCCCCCGGCCCTGGCCGACCATCATCGGCGCGGCAAAGCGGCTGGCCAGCAGGTGGTTGCGCACGCCGCGGTCGAACATCGAATCCCATTGCGCGAGCGAGTGCTCCCAGAAGGGCGCCTCGAACACGCCGTTGAAGGTCTCGTGGCCGCCCCAGGCGTTGTTCACGAGCAGGTCGAGCTTGCCTTCGTCGCGCTGCACCTGTGCGAACAGCTTCGCCACCTCGTCTTCGCGCGTGTGATCGCATCGCACCGCGATGCCGTGGCCGCCGCCTGCCGTGACCTCCTCGGCCGTCGCATCGATGCTGCCCGGCACCGCGGCGAGCCCCGACAGCGCGAGGATGTCTCCGTAGGTGTCGGCGGGTTGCGCCCGCGTGCTGCGCCCGGTGACGTACACCGTGGCCCCGGCGGCGCCCAGCTCGACGGCGATGCCGCGCCCGGCGCCCCGGCTGGCACCCGTCACGATGGCGACGCTTCCCTTCAGTGGCCGGTCCGTGTTCTTGTCCTGCATTCGTTCTCCTTTCGTTGGCTTTAGGGCCTACGGTAGTGCGGACTCAAGCCGCCGTCTTGGAAGAACCCGAAATGCGGTGGCCGAGGAACTCGGTCGGCGTGATGCCGCAGAGCGCCCGGAACTCGTTCACCAAATGCGATTGATCGTAGAAGCCGCCATCGAGCGCGAGCTCCGCCCAGGCCGGCGTCTGCTGTTGGCGAAGCGCGCGCAGGCAGGCGTGAAGCCGCGCCAGCCGGCTCCAGGCGCGCGGCGAGAGTCCCACGTGTTCGTGGAAGAGCTGCTGCAATCGACGCTCGCCGATGCCCAGTGCGGCGGCCACTTCGCGCAGCGGAAGCCGGCCGCCCGAAGCGGCGATGCGCTGTGCCGCATGCATGGCGGCCGAAAGCTGCGGCGATGCCTCGCTCGCGAGCAGGCGGCGTTGCAGCGCGGCGCCGAGCAGCGCGATCCGCGCGGCATCGTCGCGCGCCTCGGCGATGCGCTCCAGCAGCTCGGCACCCTCGCCACGCCACAACGCGTCCAGATGCACGGCCGTGCCGCCGATCTCGCCGGCCGGCATGCCCAGCAGGGCCGCCGCCGCGCCGGGGCGCGCACCATGGCCGGCGCCGTGGATGCGCCTATCGCCTCGACGGGCTCGCCGGCGCCCTCGCTCGCCGACGGCGCATCGCCCAGGTTGAAGATGAGGCGCACCGCGCCGTCGGGCAGCACGCGCTCCAACACCTCGTGCCCCTCGGGAATGGTCTCGCGGCACAGGAGGATGTGCGAAACGTGCCGGCGCAGCGGCGCGGCCACGTCGAAGGACTGCAGCGTGCCGGCGGGAGCGCTCGCTTCCGGCCCGTGCAAGGGGTCGTCGTCGAGGCGGAGATAGAGGCGCTCGCTCATGGGGGTGAATCCATCGGCTCCGCGCGGGCGCGCGGCGAACCGGTCGATCCGGGCAGTTTGTAGCACTTCCGGCACGGGCTGCGGTCGAGAACGCCGTAGACTCGTTCTCCCCAAGGGATGACATCGATGGCCGGCCGCCAAAGCGGCGGCCACCGCCTTCAGGAGCGCTTTGAATGAAGATTCAGCACATCGAGGCGATTCCCTTGCGCATCCCGTTCACGGTGGGCGGCAAGTCCGATGCAGGCGCCTGGGGCGGCAAAGACCTGAAGACCGTGGATTCGCTCCTGCTCAAGGTCAGCACCGACGACGGGCTGGTCGGCTGGGGCGAGAGCTTCGGCTTCACGGCCGTTCCGATCGTCAAGGCGGCCATCGACGCCGTCGTCGCGCCGCTGTGCATCGGCCGCGATCCGGCGCTGATCGAGAAGTTGATGCAGGAGCTGCAGCGCACCTTGCACATCTTCGGGCGCAGCGGCGCCCTCATGTTCGGCCTTTCGGCCCTCGACATCGCGCTCTGGGACATTGCCGGCAAGGCTGCCGGGCAACCCGTGCACCGGCTGCTCGGCGGCAGCGACGCGAGCGCGCTGTCCTGCTACGCCAGCCTGATCCGCTACACCGATCCGGAACTGGTTGCCGACAACGTGAGGCGCGCCCTGGACCTCGGGTACCGGCGTCTCAAGCTTCACGAGATCGACCCGGCCTGCGTGCGCGCCGCGCGCGAAGCGGCCGGCGACGAGGTAGAAATCACGCTGGACGTCAATTGCCCGTGGTCCGTGCGCGAGGCACTGGACATGGCCCGACGGCTGCAACAGTACAACCTGCGGTGGCTGGAAGAGCCGGTGTGGCCGCCGGAGAACCACGCGGGCCTGGCGCGATTGCGCCGCGAGGGCGGCATTCCGATCGCCGCGGGAGAGAACGCATCGACCCTGATGGACTTCGCGCACATGCTGCAGGCGCAGGCGGTGGATTTCATTCAGCCCAGCCCCGCCAAGATGGGCGGGATCACGGAACTGCGCAAGGTCTTCGCGCTGGCGAATGCGAACAACACGACGGTCATGGTGCACGCGTTCTACGACGGGCCCGGGCTTCTGGCCAGCATTCACGGCAGCGCAGCGCTGGGCGGCGCCAATGCGTTGGTCGAGTGGCGTTTCTTCGATCTGGAAGCGCAGCTCTATGGCGACGCCATCGTTCCGAAGAACGGGATGATGGCCGTGCCTCAGGGCCCCGGGCTCGGCATCGAGCCGAGCGCTGATGTGATCCGCGACTACCGGCTGCATTGACGGCCGGCGGGCGCCACCGGTCGGCAGACAGCAAACCTCAGGCCGCTCGCACCAGCGGCTCGACGCGCATCCCGCGGTGCACCTCCGATTCGCCATGCTTCGCGAGCAGCTGCATCAAGTGCTTGCGGATCAGCATGCCGGGCCGGTCGGACTCCATCGAGTACTCGACACCGCGGCGGCGCGTGTCGACCAGCGCATCAGGGTCGGTCGATTCGAGGATGTCCTTGTCCTCGCGCGTGATCTCCGCGTCGAAGTCGATCAGCATCTGCGCCGCGCAGTCGGCCTCGGTGTCGTTGCGAAACAGCCATTGGCACAGCTGCATGCGACCATCGTCGATGGGCGTGAAGCAGTTGATGATGATGTGTCGGATGCCCGAGGGATATTCGATGTCGAGCCGGCGCGAGAAGGGCAGGAAGTAGGCGTTGCGCATGTGGCGCGTGGTGATCGGGTCGACGACGCCGCTGATGGCGTGGAACTTGGCCGGGTTGGTCGCCTCGATCACGGTCTCGGCATGGAAGCCGCTCTCGTTCTCGACCAGCTCGTACTTGCTCGGCTTCGGACTCGCGGCCACGCCGAAGGTCGCGCGGTGCACGAAGCTGAAGTGCGAGTTGTCGAAGGAGTTCTCGAGCGCGCGCATCGGGCTGGTCTGCCACTCTTCGTGGAACTGGAAGATGGTGCGGTAGCCAGGGTCGTCGAACTCGGGAATCTGCGGGATCTCCGCGATGGGGTCTTCCAGCGCGACCCAGGCATAGCCGTAGCGCGCCGTGCAGTGGTAGGCCGTGGTTCGATATTCGGGCGAGATCCTGCGCTCGGCCTCGTACTGCGGGATGCGGATCACCTGGCCGCTGCGGTCGTAGGTCCAGCCGTGGTAGCCGCACTGGATGGCGCCCTGGGCGCAGGCCTTGCCTTCGGCATCGACGCACCAGCCCTTCGACAACCGGGCGGTGCGGTGGCAGCAGCGGTCGCGCAAAGCGGCGGGCTGGCCTTTTGCATCGAGAAAAAGAACGATGTTCTCGCCCAGCAGCGTGAAGGGCCTGGGCCCCTGCTGCAGATCGGCCAGCGGCATGACGGCATGCCAGAACTTGCGGAAAACGGGTTGCTGCGTGACGAGCATGAAAGAACTCCTTCGGTTGCGTGGGAACACATGAAAGAGCAATTTCCCGCCGCGGCTCCCGTCGAAATCAGGACGCCGGACTGAACGCTTCTACTCTGCGCAGATCTCATGCAAGTTGCGCGCCCGGATTGTCTCGCAGACGCCGGCATGCGTCATGCATTTGTCATACCAAACCATTAGGCATTTCACAGTGCGCGCACCGCCGCAGTGCATCGCACGAGGGCCTGTTAACGCTATTTGCGGGGTCGAAAATGGCGTTAACAGGCCCTAACATCCCAGCATGAGCCCCCTTTCCCTTTCCAGCGAAATCGAACTCGACGAGCGCGACGGCCGCTACCTGCGCAAGGCCATCGTCTGGTCGCATGCAGCACGTCGCCGCGGCAACCGGCCCTTCGGCGCCATCGTGGTGTCGGCCGCCGGCGAGGTGCTGGCCGAGACCTACTGCAACACGGCCGAGACCGGCGACGTCACCGGCCATGCCGAAACCAATGCCGTGCGCGCGCTCGGCGAGCGCGGGCTGTCGCGCGAAGAGCTGGCGGGCGCCACCCTCTATTCGTCCGCCGAACCCTGCGTGATGTGCGCCGGCGCGATCTTCTGGTCCAACATCGGCCGCGTGGTGTTCGGCATCGACGCCGAGCGGCTGCGCATGTTCCGCGGCGAGCGCCCCGAGCAGCGCGATGCCGAGCTCTCGTGCCGCGATGTGTTCCAAGCCTCGTCGCATCCCATCGAATGCATCGGCCCGGCGCTGCTCGACGAAGCCATTGCGGCGCACGTGGGGGCGTGGAAGGACTGAGCCTGCTCTTGCTGTCCAATAGCGGCATGCAAAGCCCGCACGACACAGAACGCCGCCTCAACGAACTGGAGATCAAGGCCAGTTTCACCGAAGACCTGCTGGACCAGTTGAACCTGGCCATCTACAGACAACAGCAGCAGATCGACAGCCTGGCCCTTCAGGTCACACAGCTTCGGCAGCAGAGTCCCGACCCCGGAGCCGGCGCGACGCGCAACCTGCGCGACGAGCTGCCGCCTCACTACTGAAGGCGACGGAGAACCGATGCTGGTCGTATTCGGGGGATTGCCGGGGGTCGGCAAGTCGACCATCGCACGCGAGCTCGTGCGCCGGTGCCAGGCCGCCTACCTGCGGATCGATGCGATCGAGCAGGCCATCAGGGATTCGAAGGTGCTGGCCGCGGACATCGGCCCGGCCGGCTACATGGTGGCCTATTCACTCGCCAGATCGAATCTCGAGCTGGGCCGGATGGTGGTCGCCGACTGCGTCAACCCGCTGCCGATCACGCGCGCGGCCTGGCAGTCGGTGGCGCGCGAGGTCGGAGTGGCGCTGGTCGAGGTCGAAGTGATCTGCTCGGACGCGAACGAGCATCGGCGCCGCGTCGAAGGCCGCATCGGCGACATCGACGGACTGGCCCTGCCGACATGGTCGTCGGTGACGAGGCACGACTATGTACGCTGGACCAGCGACCACCTGATCATCGATACCGCACTGCTGAGCCCGCAGAGCGCGGTGGACGCCGTGGTCGACGCGATGGATCGCGTCCGATCCGCATCCCTACACTAGCCCCATGCCATGGCACGCGCGACTAGCCCTCGCCTACAACCTAGAAAACCAGCGCAGCGTCGCCCGCTTTCGCCATGAAGGCCCGCTGCGCATCCTGCAAAGCCTCTACCCCGAAGGCGACGCCGTCTGCCACAACGTGCTGGTGCATCCGCCCGGCGGGCTGGTCGGCGGCGACACACTGGACATCGCGGTGCGCGCCGCGGCGGGCAGCCACGGCCTCATCACCACGCCGGGCGCCACGCGCTTCTACCGCTCCGAAGGCGAGCTGGCGCTGCAGCGCACCGAGCTCACGCTCGAGGCTGGCGCGCGGCTCGAATGGCTGCCGCTCGAAGCCATCTGCTACAGCGGCTGCCGCGCCGAGAATCGGCTGACACTGCGCGCGGCCGAGGGCGCCGAGCTGATCGGCTGGGACGTGACGGCGTTGGGCCTGCCCGGCGCCGGCAAGCCCTTCGAGCTCGGCAGCCTGCAGCAGCACATCGAGGTGCCGGGCGTGTGGCTGGAACGCGGGCGCATCGATGCCGCGGACACGCGCCTGCTGCAAAGCCCGATCGGCCTGGCCGGACACCGCTGCCTCGCCTCGATCTTCTTCGTCGCGGGCTCGCCGATCGCGCGTGCGCGGCGCGACGCGGCGCTCGAGGTCGCGCGCGCGCTGATCGATGCGCACGGCCTGCGCGAGAGCGCCGGCGCGACCAGCCCGCATGCCGGGATCATCGTGCTGCGCGCGCTCGCACCGGTGGTCGAGCCGGCCATGCAGCTGCTGCGGCAGGTGTGGAAGGCATGGCGGGCCGAGCTCTGGCACATGACGGGTACGCCGCCGCGCATCTGGGCGATGTAGGGGCCTCGTCCGACGAGGCGGCCCGGCGGGTCTGCCTAGCCCGGATATTTCACCAGCAGGCCGATGTGCCGTCGACCGAGCCTGCTGAGGGCCATTGAGCGTGGTCTTGCGTGCAGTGTGAGCTACTGGATGGAGTGGCGGCTGTTTTTGGGCACACGACCCCCTTACCCCCGTTGTTTGTCAGCGTGCCGGGGACAGCACTGGATGGATTTCAGGGGGCGAGGGCCTGCGCTGCGCTCAGGAAGACGCTGCGCAGGGGGTGGTGCGAAGCCAGCAGTACCCGCACACGGCGCGTGTTGCGCACGATGGCCGCGCCGATCTTCAGCAGGCGCACGCGGATCGTGGCCGCGGCGGCGCGTTCCAGCTCGGTGTCCTTGAGAGCGAACTCGCGCAGCCGTTGCATCAGCGTGTAGGCCAATGCGGCCAGCAGCAAGCGCAGCTGGTTGGCCGCGAAGCGGTGGCAACTTGCCCGCGTGCCAAACAGATCGAGCTGAGCCTCCTTGATGCGGTTCTCGGCCTCGCCGCGGGCGCAGTACAGCCGCTCATACAGCTGTATGGCATCGCCCTGAAGATCGGTCACCACGAAGCGCGGGTTGTTGCCCTGGCTGCCGTGCTCCAGGCGCGTGATCACGCGCCGTTCGATGTCCCAGCTGTCGGCCGCGTAGACGAACTCGTCGATCAACCGCTGCTTGGCGCCGGTGCGCGCGTACTCGTCGGCGAGCATCGCCTCGGCGTACTGCACGGTCGCCTCCAGCCGCGCGTTGCGCGCCAGCCCGATGATGTAGTTCACGCCCGAGCGCTCGCACCAGCGCAGCAATCTCTGGCGACAGAAGCCCGAGTCACCGCGCACGATGATCCGCGCGTCGGGCCACGCCTGGCGCAGCCGCTGCACCAGCAGCTTGATCACCGCCGCGGCGTTCTTGGCGCCATCGATGCGGCTGCGCCGCAAGACGCATGCGAGCATGGCTTGGCCGCAGAACACGTACAGCGGCAGATAGCAGTGGTGGTCGTAGTAGGCATGGAACTCGCAGCGCTCCTGGTCGCCGTGCAAGGGCACATCCGAGGCGTCGATGTCCAGCACCAGTTCTTCGGGCGGGCTCTTGTGGCTGGCGATGAACTGCTCGATGAGCACGCCATGCAGCGCCACTGCCTGCGCTCGCGTGGCCCCGGTCTCCAAGCGGCTGAGCGTGGGCGAACTCGCCAGCGCATCGACCCGGCCCACAGCGGTCTGCATCAGCAGATCGTCTCTCAAGGTGTCGTGGTCGTTGAGGTCTTCGTAGCCGCAGCACAAGCCGTAGATGCGTTGGGCGAGCAGGTCGCGCAGGCTGTGCGTGATGCGTGCCGGATCGCGTGCATCACTGAGCACGGCCGCAGCCGCTCGGCTCAGACCGATACGTTCGTCAACGCGACGCAGCAGCAAGACCCCGCCGTCCGAACCGATGTCCCCGCCCTCGAAGTTGGCCTCGATGACCCGCCGACCCACACGCCCCAAATCAATCGTCCCATCGGTACACTTTGGCATCGGCAGTCCTCGGTTGAAATTGGCGTCAGATACCAATGTCAACGCGCTCCGGCACGAGGCTGCCGACCCTCTACTGGTGAAATTTCCGGGCTAGACTGCCGGGCGATGCAACAACAAAGCACGACCCCGGCCGGCAGCGACATCCCGGCCCGCCTCGACCGCCTGCCCTGGTCGCGCTGGCATTGGCGGGTGGTGATCGCGCTCGGCGTGGCCTGGGTGCTCGACGGTCTCGAGGTCACGCTGGTGGGCTCGATCGGCGGCGTGCTGGAGCGGCCCGACACGCTGGGCTTGAGCGCGGCGCAGATCGGCTGGTCGGGCTCGCTCTACGTCGGCGGCGCGGTGATCGGCGCGCTGCTCTTCGGCAGGCTCACCGACCGCCTGGGCCGCAAGAAGCTGTTCCTGATCACGCTGGCGGTCTATGCGCTGGCCACGCTGGCGACCGCCTTCTCGCCCGACTTCGCCTTCTTCGCGCTGTGCCGCTTTCTCACCGGCCTGGGCATCGGCGGCGAGTACGCGGCCATCAATTCGGCCATCGACGAGCTGATCCCGGCGCGCGTGCGCGGGCGCGTGAACCTGGCCATCAACGGCAGCTTCTGGGTCGGCGCGGCGCTCGGCGCCGGGTTGAGCCTGTGGCTGCTCGATCCGGGGGTGCTGGGCCCCGTGTGGGGCTGGCGCGCGGGCTTCGGGCTCGGCGCGCTGCTGGCCGTGGCGATCCTGCTGGTGCGGCGCAACGTGCCCGAGAGCCCGCGCTGGCTGATGGCGCATGGCCGGGCCGAAGAGGCCAAGCTCATCGTTGCGGGCATCGAGGCCGAGATCGTTGCGCAGCAGGGCGCACTGCCTTCGGCTTCCGGCCGGGTGCACTATGGCGACCGCGCGAGCCCCGGCTGGCGCGAGGTCGCGCAGGTGCTGCTCTCGCGCTACCCGCAGCGCAGCATGGTGGCGCTGGCGCTGATGATTTCGCAGGCCTTCTTCTACAACGCGATCTTCTTCACCTACGCGCTGGTGCTGACGCGCTTCCACGGCGTGGCCGAGGGCAAGGTGGCGCTCTACATCTTTCCGTTCGCGCTCGGCAACGTGCTGGGGCCGCTGCTCCTGGGTCCGCTGTTCGACCACGTGGGCCGGCGCCGCATGATCGCGCTGACCTACGTGCTCTCGGGCGTGGGCCTGGCGCTGACCGGCTGGGCCTTCATGCAGGGCTGGCTCGATGCGCGCAGCCAGGCGCTGTGCTGGTCGGCGGTGTTCTTTCTCGCATCGGCCGCGGCCAGCTCGGCCTACCTCACGGTGAGCGAGGTGTTTCCGCTGGAGATGCGCGCGATCGCGATCGCGATCTTCTATGCCGTGGGCACCGGGGCCGGCGGCTTCGTGGCGCCGGTGCTGTTCGGCGCCTTGATCGAAACCGGCAACCGCGGCGCCGTGGCCATCGGCTATGCGATCGGCGCCGCGCTGGTCATCGTGGCCGGACTGCTCGCGCTGCGCTGGGCGGTGGATGCGGAGCGCAGGCCGCTCGAGGACGTGGCGCCGCCGCTCGGATTGCATACGGACGGCGACGCCTCCGCCATCACTCGACAAGAGCGCGCTTGACGTCTTCCTGCAAGCTGCGCAGGTGCTCGCGCATCGCCGCCCTCGCCCGCTCCGGATCCCGGGCGCGCAGCGCGCGGACGATCTCGCCGTGCTCGTCGTGGTTCTCGCGCTGCCGATGCAGCGGACTGTGCAGGCGGAACAGCCGCGCATTCACGCGCAGTTCCTCCACCAGCCGCGGGAACACCACGTTGCCGCTGGCGGTGGCGATCAGCAAATGGAAGCGGTCGTCGAAGTGCCAGTGCTCGGTTTCGTTGTGCTCGCCGCTGTCGAGCGCGCGGATGTCCGCCTCGAGCGTGTCGATCTCCGCATCCGTGATCTTGCCGACGGCGAGCGCGATGGCCTCGCACTCGATCACCTCGCGCGCACGCATGCAGTCGAAGTATTCCTTGGTGCCCAGCGCGCGCACGGCATAGGAGCGCGCGTCGCGCCGCACCAGCAGCCCCTCGCCGGCCAGGCGCACCAGCGCTTCGCGCATCGGCGTGCGCGAGATGCGCAGGTCTTCAGCCAGGCGCGCTTCCTGCAGCGGGCTGCCGGCCGAGATCTGGCGGTCGAGGATCAGCGTGCGCAACCGTTCGTAGGCCTGCTCGGCAAGGCTGGCAGAGCGCACCTCGAGCGGTGCGATCGTGATGGTGGCGGGTTGCGCCGGACTGGGGAGGCTTGGCATGCGAGGGGAGGCGATTTCCACGAGGGGGCGGGGAAAAGCTTATCAGGCCGGCATTGCGAGGGCGGTGATCTTCACAGCCACTTGTCCAACGGGTTGCCGTCGTTCGGCGCGCGCGGCCGCAGGCAGGGCTGGAAGCGGCCCGAGCCGGCCTCGGCCGAGAACACGCCGTCCTGCCAGACCACGCGCCCGCGCGAAACGGTGACGCCGGGCCAGGCGCGCAGCGCCATGCCCTCGTAGGGCGTGTAGTCGGCCGCGTGATGGAGCATGTCGTTGGAGATCCGCTTCTCCTGCCCCGAGGCGAAGACGTCCCACACCACGAAGTCGGCATCGCTGCCGACCGCGATCGTTCCCTTCTTCGGGTACAGACCGTAGAGGCGCGCCGGGTTGGTGGCGGTGAGTTCGACGAAGCGATGGATGTCGATGCGGCCCGCGAGCACGCCTTCGCTCATCAGCAGCGGCAGGCGCGTCTCCACGCCCGGAATGCCGTTGGGGATGCGGTCGAAGGAAGGCTGGTCGCCGGCCACGCGCTTGCCGTCGGCGCCGTTCATGTTGAAGGGTGCGTGGTCGGACGAGAAGATCGTGAAAAGCCCGCTCGCGAGCCCGTTCCAGATGAACTGCTGATTGGCCTTGTCGCGCGGCGGCGGGCTGCAGATGCAGCGCGCGCCGTGCATCGGGTCGTCGGGATCGATGCCCAGATCCTCGGCGCTCAGGAACAGGTACTGCGGGCAGGTCTCCGCGTGGATCGGCAGGCCGCGCCCGCGCGCCCAGTGGATCTGCTCGACCGCTTCGCGGCCCGACACGTGCACGATCAGGATCGGCGTGTCGACCAGCTCGGCCAACGCGATGGCCCGGTGCGTGGCCTCGCGCTCCACCGCCATCGGCCGCGAGCTGCCGTGGTAGCGCGGGGCCGTGAGGCCGGCATCGAGCAGCTGCTCGGTGAGCCAGGCGATGCAGTCGCTGTTCTCGGCATGGATCATGGTCATCGCGCCATGCCGGCGCGCGGCCGCGAGCACCTCGATGATCTGCCGGTCGTTCAGCTTCAGATCGTCGTAGGTCATGTAGATCTTGAAGGAGGTGTAGCCCTTCTCGATCAACGCGGGGAGTTCGCGCTGCGTCACGTCCTTGGTGGCGTCGGCGACGATCAGGTGGAAGGCGTAGTCGATCACCGCCTTGCCCTCGGCGCGCCGGTGGTAGTCGTCGACCGCTTCCTGGATGCTGCGCCCCTTCTGCTGGGCCGCGAAGGGCAGCACGGTGGTGGTGCCGCCGCAGGCCGCGGAGCGCGTGCCGGTGAAGAAGTCGTCGGCGAAGCGCGAGCCGTCGCTGGTCGGCTGGTCGAAGTGGCAATGGCCGTCGACGCCGCCGGGCGTGACCAGGCGGCCGGCCGCGTCGATCTCGCGTGCGGCCGAGGCATCGAGCCCTTGCGCGATGGCGCAGATGCGGCCGTCGCGCACGCCGATGTCGGCGCGGTAGCGGTCGCCGACGGTGGCGATGTCGGCGTTGCGAAGGATCAGGTCGTAGCTGCTCATGATGAATCTCCGGCTAGCGCTGCTCGAGCACGACGTCCGCAGCCACGACCGGCGCGCTCGCGTTGCCGTAGGCGCGGCCGTAGTGGCGCTCGATGCGGCGCTGCACGAAGTCCCAGGCGGTGGTCATCAGCAGGTAGTAGATGGCGGCGACGAGGAAGAGCTCGAGCACCATGAACTTCTCCTGGATCAGCACCTGCGTGCGGCGCAGCAGCTCCTCCATCGAGATCACCGAGGTGATCGAGGTGGTCTTGAGCAGGCCGTTGATGCTGTTGCCCAGCGTCGGGATGATGAGCCGCATGGCCTGCGGCATGACGATGTAGCGCATGGTCTGCGCGTTGCTGAAACCGACCGCGCGCGCCGCGTTGGTCTGGCCCACCGGCACCGACTGGATGCCGCCGCGAATGATCTCCGCGAGATAGGCCGCTTCGTTGAGGATCAGCCCGAGCAGCGCCGACTCGATCACCGAAAGCTTGAGCCCGAGCTGCGGCAGGCCGGTGTAGATGATGATCAGCTGCACCAGGAGCGGCGTGCCGCGGAACACCCAGATGTAGAAGTGCGCCGGCCCGGCCAGCCAGCGCTGGCTGGAGAGCCTGGCCAAGGCCAGCGCGCATCCGACGACCAGCCCGCCGGCGATCGCCGCGAGCGTGAGCCACAGCGTGGTCACGGCGCCGCTCAGGATGTACGGATTGAACAGGTAGTCGGCGAACCCCGACCAGTTCCAGCCTTGTCCCATGGACTTTCCTTCGTGTACTCAGGGACCGCGGCGCGATCAGCTCGCGGGCCCCTTGACGGTCACGGCGCCGTCGATCGCCTTCACGCCGTACTGGTCGAAGAGCTTCTGGAAGCTGCCGTCGGCCTTCATGTCGTTGAGCGCCTTGGCCATCGCGACCGCAAGTTCCTTGTTGCGCGTGGCCAGCGCCACCGGCGTCGGGAACAGGCCATTGAGCACGCGGTCGAAATCGCCGCGCTTCTGGTACTCGGCGCCGGTGGAGTCGATCGACAGCGCCACCTCGACCTGGCCCGCGCGCAGCGCCTGGAAGGCCATCGCGAAGTTCTCGAAGGTGCGGATGGTCATGCCCTTCATGCCCTTGTCGGTGAGCTGCTTGTCGAGCTCGCGCGCCTTGCGCTCCTCGAAGCCGCCGATCTCCACGCCGATGCTCTTGCCGGAGAGGTCGTCGGGCTTGGCGATCTTCAGCGGGTTGCCCTTGGCCGTGCTGATGCTGATGGCCTGGTCTTCGTACTGCAGCATCTGCATCAGCTTGGCGCGCTCCTCGGTGTAGAAGATGCCGGTGTTGATGACGTCCCAGCGGCCGGCCTGCAGGCCCGGGATCATGGCCGAGAACTCGATGCGTACGTATTCGGGCGTGAGGCACAGGCGCTTGGCGATGGCTTCGCCGAGCTCCACGCGCATGCCCTTGAGCGCGCCGGACTGGTCGACGAACTGCATCGGCGGCAAGGTCGGGTTGACCGACATCACCAGCGTGCCTTTCTTGACCAGCGCCGAGTCGGGCACCGGCGACTTGCAGGCCTGGGCCTGGGCTTGAGCTTGAACCCCGCCCATGCCGAAGACGAAGAGAGCCGTTGCCGATGCGAGAGCGGGAAGCAATTTCATGATGGATTCCTTCAGGAGATGGACGAGACGAGAAAGGGGAACGGGGGGGCGGCGAAGGCGCTCAGGCGCGGATCGAGTCGAGCAGGCCGAGCTGGTCGAGCGCGCGCCGTAGGTCGACCGCGTCGGCCTCGGGCAGCGGCAGGCGCGGCGCGCGGGGCTTGCCGACCGGCAGGCCCATCATCGAGAGGCCGTCCTTGGAGGCGGCGACGTAGCGGTGGCCACCGACCCAGCGCACGATCGGCAGCATCTTCTTGTAGAGCGCAAGCGCGGCAGGCATGTCGCTCTCGTCGGCGACCAGCTCGAACAGGCGCGCCGACATCTTCGGGATCAGGTTGGAGCACACCGCCACCCAACCCTGCGCGCCAAGCCAGAAGGACTCGTAGCCGAGGATGCCGGCGAACACCGTCATGCGATCGCCGCAGAGTTCGATGATGTCGCGCACGCGCGTGACCTCGAGCGTCGACTCCTTGATGTACTTGCAGTTGTCGATGCGCGAGAGCCGCGCCACCAGCTCGGGCTTGAGGTCGACGTTGGCCGTGGCCGGATTGTTGTAGACCATGATCGGAATGCCGATCGCCTCGCCCACCTTGCGGTAGTGCGCGAACAGCTCGTCGTCGGTGGGCGTGCTGTAGAAGGGCGGAATGATCATGACGCCGTCGGCGCCCATGGTCTCGGCCTCGCGGCTCAGCCGCACGCACTCGTCGGTCCACTCCGCGCCGGTGCCGATCAGCACGGGCACGCGTTTTGCTGCCGTGCTCACGCAGGTTTCGATCACCAGCTGCCGCTCTTCGGCCGTCAGCGACAGGAATTCGCCGGTGCTTCCCAAGGGGATGAGCCCGTGGATGCCCTCCTCGATCTGCCAGTCGACCAGCTTCTTCAGTGCCGGCACGTCCACGTGCTTGCCGTCGGCGGTCATGGGGGTGATGAGCACCGTATAGGTGCCTCGGAACGCTGTCATTGCTCGGTCCTCGGTGAAAATCGAATGACGAAGTATATGTATACGTGTAGTATACGTATACATTGAATCGCGTCAATGCGGTTTTTTGCTTCGATCTGCAATGAGCGCCAGACTGACCCACCCCTCCATCACCGCCAGCGGGCGCCCCGTGCGCTTTTGGTACGACGGCCGGCCCATCGACGGCCTGGAGGGCGAAACGATCGCCGCCGCCCTGGCCGCCGGCGGCATCCGGCAGCTGCGCCATACCCGCGGCGGCGAGCGCCGCGGCCTGTACTGCGGCATGGGCGCTTGCTTCGATTGCCTGGTGACGGTGGATGGCCAAGCCAGCCAGCGCGCCTGCCTCACCAAGGTGGCCAAGGGCCAGCAGGTGCGCTCCGCCATGCCGGCGGGAACGCCGGCGGATCCGCTGCGCCCGCTCGCGCCCGAAGCAGCCGCCGAGCCGGCAAGCCGGCAGGTCGACCTGCTGGTGATCGGCGCCGGGCCGGCGGGCCTGTCGGCGGCGCTCGCGGCGCGGCGCGCCGGGGCCGAGGTGCTGGTGCTCGACGAGCGCCTTCAGTCAGGCGGCCAGTTCTACAAGCCGCTGGCGCCCTCCCACCAGGTGGCCGCGCCGATCGATCGCCAGTTCGCGGATGGCCGCGCGCTCGAACAGCAGGTGCGGGCGGCCGGCGTCACGGTGCAGCAAGGCGCGCAGGTATGGGCGGCGTTCTCGCCGCAGCAGGTCGGCGCGCTGATCGACGGGCACGCGACCGTCATCGGCTGCAGGCAGCTCGTGATCGCACCCGGCGCCTACGAGCGCCCGGTGCCTTTTCCCGGCTGGACGCTGCCGGGCGTGATGAGCACCGGCGCCGCCCAGACGCTGGCGCGGGCCTACCGCGTGGCGCCGGGCCAGCGGGTGGTGATTGCGGGCAACGGGCCGCTCAACCTGCAGCTGGCCGCGGAGCTGCTGGCCGGCGGCGCCGAGGTCGTCGCGGTGCTCGAATCGGCCATGCGCCCTTCCCTGGCCCAATGGCGGCAACTGTGGACGGCCGCGCGCACCGCACCCGATCTGCTGCGCGATGGCTGGCGCTACATGCGGCAACTGCGCGCCCATCGCGTTCCATTGTTGTGGGGCCACGCGGTGGTCTCAGCCGAAGGCGAGGACGAACTGCGCGCCGTGCAGGCCGCGGCGATCGATGGGCAATCGGCGACGCTGCGCTTCGAGGCCGACACGCTGTGCCTGGGCTACGGCTTCATTCCCTCCACCGAGCTCGCACGCATGCTGGGCTGCGAACACCGCGCGGTGGATCGCCATCTCGGCTACCTCGCCACGGTGACGCGCGAAGACGGCGCCACCAGCCTGCCCGGCGTGTTCGTCGTGGGCGACGGCGCCGACACGGGCGGCTCGCGCGTCGCTCTGGCACGCGGCACCCTGGCCGGCACGGCGGCAGCACGCAACCTCAACCTGCCCGCGCCTGAGCCGCGCAAGGAGCTCGGCCAATTGCGGAAGGCCGAGCGCTTCCAGCAGGCGCTGTGGTCGCTCTACCAGGCACCACCGGTCTCGCTGTCCACGACACCCGACGACACGCTGCTGTGCCGCTGCGAGGAAATCACTTTCGGCTCGGTGCGCGAACAAATCCGCGCCGGCCGCGACACACTGGCCGCACTCAAGCGCAACACGCGCCTGGGCATGGGCCGCTGCCAGGGCCGCTACTGCGCAGTGACCGCCGCGAAGCTCGTGAGCGAGCTGACGGGGCGGCCGCCCGAGGTCGAGCAGTACTTCGCGCCACGCCCGCCGGCCAAGCCGGTGCCGGCCGGTGCGCTGGGCTTCGAGAAGCCCGAATGGGGCGGCCATAAGCCTGCCATCACCCCCAACCTCGCCCGGCCCGTGGAGCACGCGCCATTCGCGCCGCTGCACACCGAGGTGCTGGTGATCGGCGCCGGCGTGCTCGGATCGTGCCTCGGCTACTACCTGTCGAAGGCCGGCCGGGACGTGACGGTGGTGGAGCGCGACGACATCAACCTGCAGGCCTCCGGCGCCAACGCGGGCAGCCTGCACGTGCAGCTGCTGTCCTTCGACTTCGGCGCCAAGGCACAGGAAGGTGGCGGCCCGGCCGCGGCCACGTTGCCGCTCGGGCCGATGTCGGTGCGCCTCTGGCAGCAGATCGAGGCCGACTGCGGCGAGGACCTCGAGATCAAGATCACCGGCGGCCTGATGGTGGCCGACAGCGTGGCCGGCATGCGCTTCATCGAGGCCAAGGCCGCGCTGGAGCGCAGCCATGGCATCGATGCGCAGGTGATCGACGGCGCCGAACTGCGGCGGCTCTCGCCCGCGCTTTCGGAACAGCTGCTGGGTGCGGAACTGTGCCCGATGGAAGGCAAGATCAACCCGCTGCGCGCGACCTATGCGGTGGCGACGCGCGCGCAACAGCAAGGCGCGCGCATGCTGCGCGGCTGCAACGTGCAGGACATCGAGCGCCTGCCCGGCGATGGCGCCGGCTTCACGGTCCACACCTCGCGCGGCACCATTCATGCGGGCCGCATCGTCAACGCGAGCGGCGCCTGGTCGAGCACCGTCGGCGACATGCTGGGCGTGAAGATCCCCGTCAAGGGCGCGCCGCTGCAGATGATCGTCACCGAGCCGGCGCCGCCGCTGGTGGACCACCTGATCGCGCATGCCGACCGGCACCTGAGCCTCAAGCAGGCGGCCAGCGGCGGACTCATCATCGGCGGCGGCTGGACCGCTGCCTTCCACGAAGGCATGCGCCTGAACCGCGCCGAGCGCGCCAGCATCGAGGGCAGCCTGTGGGTGGCGCGCCGGGTGCTGCCCGCCGTGAGCGGTCTGCACATGGTGCGCTGCTGGGCCGGCATGAACGTCAACATCGACGGCGCGCCGATCCTCGGCGAGGTGCCCGGCGTGCCCGGCTTCTACAACGCCGTCAGCTCCAACGGCTACACGCTGGCGCCCGTCGTTGCGCGCCTCGTCACCGAGCTGATCGTGCTCGGCCGCACCGAGATCGACATCACCCCGTTTCGCATCGACCGTTTTCTCTGACCTCCCCACCATGACCGACTCTTCTTCCGCGCGCGACACACTGCGCCAGTTCATCGACACGCATTTCGACGGGCAGGTGCGCATGCTCGCGCAACTGGTGCAATGCCCTTCCGACAATCCGCCCGGCGACTGCGCGCCGCATGCGGAGCTCACGGCCCGCCTGCTCGAGGCCATGGATTTCGAGGTCGAAAGGCATGCGGTGCCGGCCGAATTCGCAGCGGCGCACGGCATGCGAAGCATCACCAACCTGATCGTGCGCGAACGCTTCGGCGACGGTCCCGTGGTGGCGCTCAACGCCCACGGCGACGTCGTGCCGCCGGGCTCGGGCTGGAGCGTCGACCCTTATGGCGGCGAAGTGCGGGACGGCTGGCTCTACGGCCGCGGTGCAGCGGTATCGAAGTCCGACTTCACGACCTATGCCTTTGCCCTGCGCGCGCTGAAGCAGCTGCACGCATCCGGCATGCCGCTGGCCGGCACGGTCGAACTGCACTTCACCTACGACGAGGAAACTGGCGGCATGACCGGGCCGGGCTGGATTCTTTCGCAAGGCCTGAGTCGTCCCGACTACGTGCTCTCGGCAGCCTTCTCGCACCACGTGGTGGTGGCCCACAACGGCTGCCTGCACCTCGAGGTGACGGTGCGCGGCAAGTCGGCCCATGCCGCGCGCCCCGACACCGGCCACGATGCCATCGAGGCCGCGGCGACGCTCCTGCCCGCGCTCTACCGCTACCGCGATGCACTCGCCGGCCGGCCTTCGCAAACACCCGGCATCACGCATCCGACGATGGTGGTCGGCCTCATCGACGGCGGCATCAACACCAACGTGGTCGCCGACACGCTGAGCTTGCGAATCGACCGGCGCATCGTTCCGGAGGAAGTGCCTGAAGCCGCGGAGGCCGAGCTGCGCAGCGTGATCGAGGACGCCTGCCGCGCGCTGCCGGGCATCTCGGTCGAGATCAGGCAGATCCTGCTGGCCCGGCCGTTCGCACCGGCGCCCGGCGCCCAGGCGCTGGCCGATCTCGTGTGCCGCGAGGCCGGCGCCGTGATGGGCAAGCCGGTGACGCCGATCGGCGTGCCGCTCTATACCGATGCGCGCCTCTACAGCGAGGCCGGCATCCCCACCGTGATGTACGGCGCCGGCCCGCAGACGCTGCTCGAAGCCAACGGCCACCGCGCCGACGAGCGCGTTCCGCTGGACGAACTGCACAAGGCGACGCTGGTGGTCGCCAACACCCTGCTGCGGCTGCTGGCCCCCTGAATTTCAGTGCTGCGTGGTCGGCCGCCCGGCCTCCACCCAGGCTTCGAGTCCGCCGGCCAGCGGCCGCGCGCGCACGAAGCCGCGCGCCATCAAGGCCTGCGCGGCCAACGCGGCCGACACCTCGTTGGGGCAGCTGCAGTACAGGATGATCTCGCGCCCCCTGTCCTCGAAGGGCAGGTCCGCTCGCCGCTGCTGCAGCGCCTTCAGCGGGATCGGCAGCGCGCCCGGGATGCGTCGCGGATCGACCTGGACGCCGGCCTCGCCGCGCACGTCGACCACGATCGGCGGCGCCTCGCCTTCCATCAGGGCAAACAGTTCGTCGATGGTGGCGCGCGGCATGCTGGTGATGCGCAGCATGGCGCGACGGCGCCACCAGCGCAGCGCCAGCATGGCGGCCAGCACGATCACCAGCGCCGCGGTCGCGACGCTGCCGGCATTGGCCAGGGCATCGAGCACCGCCTGGATCTGCTCGCGAAACAGCCAGCCCAGGCCCAGGAACACGCCGGCCCACAGCAGCGCGGCCGCCGTCTCGAAGGCGAGGAAGCGCGGCGTCGACATGCCCAGCGCACCCGCCATCGGCGGCGCCACCACCGAGACGCCGGGCACGAACTTGGCAGCCACCAACGACATGCCACCCCAGCGGCCGATCAGCGTTTCGCTGCGCCGCACGCAGGAGTCCGGCGAGATCGAGATCTTGCAGAGCAGGCGCATGAAGCGGTAGCCGTAGGTGCGGCCGGTATAGAACCAGACGCCGTCGCCCAGCACGTTGGCGAGCACCGCGGCCAGCACCATGGTTGCGAGGAGGGCCGGCTCCGCCACGGCCGCCAATCCGCCGGCCACCACCAGCACCGGCGCTGCCGGCACCGGCAGCCCGACGCGGGCCGCGAAGCTCACGAGGAACACCACGGCGATCGCGTGGTCGACCATCAGAGCTATCAATTCCTGCATGCCCGGAGCGTACCGCCAACGGGCGCGGCCGGCCCGCGGGCGCACTCAGATCGCGACCAGCTGGCGCACGCCCTGCGCTTCCATGTCCTTGCCGAGACCGCGCGCGATCACTTCGCCGCGCTCCATCACGAGGTAGTCGTCGGCCAGGTCCTGCGCGAAGTCGTAGTACTGCTCGCACAGCACGATGGCCATGTCGCCGCGCTGGGCCAGCATGCGGATCACGCGGCCGATGTCCTTGATGATGCTGGGCTGGATGCCTTCGGTCGGCTCATCGAGGATCAGGAGCTTCGGGTTGGGCGCGAGCGCGCGCGCGATCGCGAGCTGCTGCTGCTGCCCGCCCGAGAGATCGCCGCCGCGGCGGTTGAGCATCTGCTTGAGCACCGGGAAGACTTCGTAGAGTTCGGGCGGCACCGGCGTCGAGCCCGGCCTGTAGGCCAGGCCCATGCGCAGGTTCTCCTCGACCGTGAGCCGCGCGAAGATCTCGCGGCCCTGCGGCACGAAGCCCATGCCGGCACGGGCGCGGTCGTAGGGCGTCTTCTTGTGGATAGGCGCGCCGTCGAACTCGATGCTGCCGCTCTTGATCGGGACCAGGCCCATCAGCGACTTGAGCAGCGTGGTCTTGCCGACGCCGTTGCGGCCGAGCAGCACGGTGACCTTGCCGGCGTGGGCTTCGAAGCTCACATCGCGAAGGATGTGGGAGCCGCCGTAGTACTGGTGGATATTCTTGACTGAAAGCATGGTCACCTTCCCAGATAGACCTCAATGACGCGCTCGTCCGCCTGCACCTCGTCCAGCGTCCCCTGCGCCAGCACCGAGCCGTCGCACAGCACGGTCACGATCTCGGAGATGGTGCGGATGAAGCTCATGTCGTGCTCCACCACCATCAGCGAGTGCTGGCCCTTGAGCTTGAGGAAGAGCTCGGCGGTGCGCGCGGTCTCCTCGTCGGTCATGCCCGCCACCGGCTCATCCAGCAGCAGCAGCTTCGGATCCTGCATCAGCAGCATGCCGATCTCGAGCCACTGCTTCTGCCCGTGGCTCAGGTTGCCCGCCAGGCGCAGCACGCTGCCTTCGAGATGGATGGTGTGCAGCACCTCGGCCAGCCGGTCGCTCTGCGCCGAATCGAGCTTGAACAGCATCGAGGCCTTCACGCCCTTGTCGGTCTTGAGCGCAAGCTCGAGGTTCTCGAACACGGTGAGGTGTTCGAACACGGTCGGCTTCTGGAACTTGCGGCCGATGCCGAGCTGCGCGATCTCGGCTTCCTTGTGGCGCAGCAGGTCGATGGTGCTGCCGAAGAAGACGGTGCCTTCGTCGGGCCGGGTCTTGCCGGTGACGATGTCCATCATCGTGGTCTTGCCGGCGCCGTTGGGGCCGATGATGCAGCGCAGCTCGCCCGGCGCGATGTCGAGCGAGAGCTTGTTGATGGCCTTGAAGCCGTCGAAGCTCACGCTCACGTCCTCGAGGTAGAGGATGCGGCCGTGCGTGATGTCGACCTCGCCCGCCGTCGCATGGCGACCGTAGCCGGCTTCGCGGCCGCCCGATTCGGTCAGGCTGGCGCGGTCGCCGTGGCCGTGCCGCGCGATGCGCTCCGCGCCCGCTTCCATCAGATCGGGCGTCATGCGCGGGCTCCCTTCGCTTCCACCACCAGCGGCGCGAGCGCAGAGGGCTCGACGCCCTGCTCCGCAGCCATGGCACGTTGCGCCTCGCGCCGGCCTTCGCTCGCCGGCGCCTTCTCCCTGGCCGCCCATTTCTTGACCAAGCCCACGATGCCGTTCGGCAGGAACAGCGTGACAGCAATGAAAAGTGCACCCAGGAAATAGAGCCAGTATTCCGGGTAGGCCACCGTGAGCCAGCTCTTGGCGCCGTTGACGATGAAGGCGCCGAGGATCGGGCCGATCAGCGTGGCGCGGCCGCCGACCGCGGCCCAGATCGCGATCTCGATCGAGTTGGCGGCGCTCATTTCGCCGGGATTGATGATGCCCACCTGCGGCACATAGAGCGCACCGGCCACGCCGCACATGATGGCCGAGATGACCCAGATCGTGAGCTTGTAGGGCAGCGGGTTGTAGCCCGAGAACATCACGCGCGACTCGGCATCGCGAATCGCCTGCAGCACGCGGCCGAACTTGCTGCCGATCAGCCACCTGGCGAACAGGAAGAAGCCGAGCAGCGTGAGGCCGGTGAGCGCGAAGAGCGTCATGCGCATCTCCTGCGTCGCGATCGGCACGCCGAGGATGCGCTTGAAATCGGTGAAGCCGTTGTTGCCGCCGAAGCCGGTCTCGTTGCGGAAGAACAGCAGCATCGCCGCGAAAGTCATGGCCTGCGTGATGATCGAGAAGTACACGCCCTTGATGCGCGAGCGGAAGGCGAAGAAGCCGAACACGAAGGCGATCAGGCCCGGCACCGCGACGATCAGGATCAGCGTGGCGACGAAGCTGTCGCTCAAGCTCCAGTGCCAGGGCAGCGTCTTCCAGTCGAGGAAGACCATGAAGTCCGGCAGCTCGCTCTTGTAGTTGCCGTCGCGGCCGATCTGGCGCATGAGGTACATGCCCATCATGTAGCCGCCCAATGCGAAGAAAAGGCCGTGGCCCAGCGAGAGGATGCCGGTGTAGCCCCAGATCAGGTCCATGGCCAGCGCACAGATGGCGTAGCACATGATCTTGCCGACCAGCGCCACCGCGTAGTCGCTCATGTGCAGCGGGCTGCCCGCGGGCACCAGCAGGTTGAGCACCGGCGCCAGCGCGCAGACGGCGATCAATGCGATGAAGAAGGCGGTCCAGCCCTTGCCGCTCAGGAGCGGGCCCTTGGAAGGAAGTGCGACTCGGGTCATGCCTCGGCGCTCCGGCCTTTGACTGCGAAGATGCCCTGCGGCCGCTTCTGGATGAAGATGATGATGAAGACCAGCACCGCGATCTTCGCGAGCACCGCGCCGGCCCAGCCTTCGATGAACTTGTTGAGCACGCCCAGCCCCATGGCCGCATACACGGTGCCGGCGAGCTGGCCGACGCCGCCCATCACCACCACCATGAAGGAATCGACGATGTAGCTCTGGCCGAGGTCGGGGCCGACGTTGCCGATCTGCGAGAGCGCGCAACCCGCGAGCCCCGCGATGCCGGAGCCGAGCGCGAAGGCATAGGTGTCGATGCGCGCCGTGTTCACGCCCATGCAGGAGGCGATCGGCCGGTTCTGGGTGACGCCGCGCACGAAGAGGCCCAGGCGCGTCTTGCCGATGAGCCAGCCCATCGCCAGCAGCACCAACCCCGCGAAGATGACGATGCAGATACGGTTCCACGGCAGCGTGACGTTGCTCAGCATCGTGAAGCCGCCGCTCATCCAGGCCGGGTTCTCGACACCGACGTTCTGGGCGCCGAAGAGCGAGCGCACCAGCTGCTGCAGCATCAGGCTGATGCCCCAGGTGGCGAGCAGGGTCTCGAGCGGCCGGCCGTAGAGGAAGCGGATCACGCCGCGTTCCAGCACCGCGCCGACCAGCGCCGAGGCGAGAAAGGCGACCGGAATCGCAGCCACCAGGTACCAGCCGAAGGCCGCCTCGGGCATGTAGCGCTGGAAGATGCCCTGCATCACGTAGGTGGCGTAGGCGCCGATCATCATCAGCTCGCCGTGCGCCATGTTGATCACGCCCATCAGCCCGTAGGTGATGGCGAGGCCCAGCGCGGCGAGCAGCAGCACCGAACCGAGGCTGATGCCGCTGAAGATCGCGTTGATGCGGTCGCCCCAGACCAGCGCGCCGTCGATGCTGCGGATGGACGCGTCGATGACGGCCTTGACCTCGGGGTCGGTCTCGTCAGCAAGGCGCTGGTTGAGCAGCAGCTTGGTGTCGGGGTTGCGGCTCTCGCCGAGCGCCTTGGCCGCGGCGATGCGCTTGGCCTTGTCGGCGCTGCTCAGCATGCTGGCGGCGCGCACCAGTTCGAGCTGGGCCTTGATCTTGGCGTTGGTCTCGGCGGCCAGCGCCTTCTCGACCAATGGGAGGCGCGACTCGTCGGGCTCCTTGAAGAGGGCCTGCGCCGCTTCGGCACGCACCGCTTCGTCCTTGCTGGTGAGCTTGAGTGCGGCCTGCGCGGCATCGAGCGCGCCGCGCATCAGGTTGTTGTTGACCACGTCCTCGGCGTTGTCGGGCAGCTTCTGCTCGGCGCCGGTGACAGGGTCGAAGGCCTTGTCGTTCCTGATGAGGAACACGCGGTTTTCGGTGTACTTGACCGCATCGTCGGCCATGGCCTGAATGAAGGCCGAAGTCTTCTCGTCGGCCGTGGCGACGGCCTTGTTGAGCGCGGCAATGCGGTTTTCGGAATCGCCCGAAGCGATGGCCTTCGCCTCGTCGGCGGTCAGCGCGTGGGCAGGAGCGGCGGCGAGCAGCGCGAGCGCCGCCGCGCAGCAGTAGATGGAGCGCAAGAATGTGTACACGGCGTTCTCTGTTCCAGGAACACCGCGGATCCGGCTCCGCCGGTCCGCTGGTGTTGCCCCCTGCAAGGGGGTTGGCGTAGCGACACGAAGTGCGCGCAGCCTGAGGGTGTTACAAGGATTTCCCTGCCGGCTGGTCCGGCTTCTTGTCGTTGCCTTCGATGTACGGGCTCCACGGCTTGGCCTTGACCGGACCCGGCGTCTTCCACACCACGCCGAACTGGCCGTCGGCCTTGATCTCGCCGATGAACACGCTCTTGTGCAGGTGGTGGTTCTTCTCGTCCATCTTCGAGACGATGCCCGAAGGCGCGGTGAAGGTCTGGCCGGCCATCGCCGCGATCACCTTGTCGGTGTCGGTGCTCTTGGCCTTCTCGACCGCCTGCTTCCACATGTGGATGCCGATGTAGGTGGCTTCCATCGGGTCGTTGGTGAGCGGCTTGTCCTTGTGGCCGGCGATGTTCTTGGCCTTGGCGTAGTCGCTCCACTGCTTGATGAAGGCGGTGTTGGTCGGGTTCTTGATCGACATGAAGTAGTTCCATGCGGCCAGGTGGCCGACCAGCGGCTTGGTGTCGACGCCGCGCAGCTCTTCCTCGCCGACCGAGAAGGCGACCACCGGCACGTCCTTGGCCTTCAGGCCGGCGTTGCCGAGTTCCTTGTAGAAGGGCACGTTGGAGTCGCCGTTGATGGTCGACACCACGGCCGTCTTGCCGCCGGAAGAAAACTTCTTGATGTCGGCCACGATGGTCTGGTAGTCGCTGTGGCCGAAGGGCGTGTACTTCTCGTCGATGTCGGTGTCCTTCACGCCCTTGCTCTTCAGGTAGGCGCGCAGGATCTTGTTGGTGGTGCGCGGATAGACGTAGTCGGTGCCCAGTAGCACCCAGCGCTTGGCGCCGCCGCCGTCCTTGCTCATCAGGTAGTCGACCGCGGGAATGGCCTGCTGGTTGGGCGCGGCGCCGGTATAGAACACGTTCTTGCTGAGCTCTTCACCCTCGTACTGCACGGGGTAGAACAGGAGGCCGTTCATTTCCTCGACCACCGGCAGCACCGACTTGCGCGACACCGAGGTCCAGCAGCCGAAGATCACCGAGACCTTGTCCTGGCCGAGCAGCTGCTTGGTCTTCTCGGCGAAGAGTGGCCAGTTGGAGGCCGGATCGACCACCACGGGCTCGAGCTTCTTGCCGAGCACGCCGCCCTTGGCGTTGATCTCGTCGATCGCCATGAGCACGGTGTCCTTGAGCACGGTTTCCGAGATCGCCATCGTGCCCGACAGCGAGTGCAGCACGCCGACCTTGATGGTGTCGGCCGCGAAGGCCGGCACGGCGGACAGGCTGGCAAGCGCCACGGCGGCGGTGAGCGCCTTGAGGGTGAAACGACGTTGTTGCATGAAGACTCCTTCTCCTGGTGGTTTGAACGATGGAGGGGAGTCTGCGGAATCGGTCACGGAGCGGGAATACGCCGGGTGGCGTACGAGGCCTCAGCCGCGCAGAAGATCCGGATGATTTCTTTTCGGATGCTTCTTCAGGGACACCATCTCAAGCGCGGTGGCGACGTGCGCCTTGAGCCTCCCGATGCTCAACAAGTTCTGCAAAGTCATTTTCTTTCCCCTTCAGCCATATCTTGGGGCCGGCGGCGACGTTGACCGCGAAGCTCTGCCCTTCCTTCAGCTTCCTTGCGAAATCCGCCACGCTCATGGGCGTGGGATTCACCTCTCGGCCCAATGTCGCCTGGGCTTCGGTCAAGGCCAACGCGACATCCGCGAATCGTGCGCTTCCCAGCACCATCACGTCGACGTCGCTGCGTGGGCTCTCCGTGCCCGAGGCCATCGAACCGTAGACGAAGGCCAGCGACACGGATTCGCCTAGAGGAAAAAGTGCGTCACGCAGTACGTCGGCGACCCCGACCGTCTTCCGAAGCAAACCGGCGAGGTCATTGAACACCGGGCTTTGCGTGTTCGCCTGGTAGTGAACCTGGCGGCCGACCTCGCTGCGCAGTAACAGCCCGGCGTCGCTCAGGCCGCGCAACTCTCGATGCAGCGAGCCGGCCGATGCGCCTGTCAGGCGTGCCAGCTCTCGCACGTGCAGCGCCTTCTCCGGGTGCAGTAACAGGGCGGCCAACACGCGCGAGCGTGTCTGGCCCAGCAGATATTCGGCAATACCGGGCATGTTCTCAATTTTGCTTCAATTGTAGCAATTATGAGAACGAATTTTCCAGCATCACGCGAAGAACGCCCTCGCATAGTTGATCGGCGCATGATCCGCCAGGTCGCGCAGCAGCACGGCGCCGCGGCGCCATGCATGGTCGATCACGTAGCGGGCGCGGCCCTGGGTGCGGTCGGCCTCGATGAAGCTGGCGTCGGGGTTGTGCAGGCACTCGCCGGCGCAGGTGATATAGCTGGTGGCCCCCGCATGCGCATAGAGCGAGAAGGCAGGCGGCAGCTGCGTCACGAGATCGCAGCCGTCGACCAGGCGCACGATCTCGACCCCGGCGAGGGCCGCGACGAACTCGGTGTTGCCCACGCGCGGCGAGCCCAGCGTGACCAGCAGGGTCGGCGGCAGAAGGGTCGCGATCAGCGTCGCGAGCGCCCCGCCGAGGCTGTGGCCGGTCATGATCAAGGCGCTGCGGCCGGCGGCCTCGCCTTCCGCCCACTCGCGCACCGCGGGCCACAGGGCGCGCGCCGAACGCGCGAAGCCCGCGTGCACACGGCCGCCGGCTTCGGCCCAGTCGACCTGGTGCGCCTGCAGGTTGGTCGCGTGATCGCGAATCTCGTCGGGCTGCGTGCCGCGGAATGCGAGCAGCGCGCTGCCGTCGGCATGCAGGGCGGCAAAGGCGAAGCCGTGGGTCTCGGCGTGCACGATGAGCTTCGGCGCGCCGAAGCCGGCGTGGCGCAGCGCCTCGGTCAAACGCAGCCGCTCGGCCTCCGAAGTCTCGGCGCGGTAGTAGGCCAGCCGTGCGGACTCGACGGCCCACTGCGCGGGCGTGTAGCTCTGGCCGGGCTCGAACAGCGTCTCGTGCCGCTCGGGCGAGTAGAGCGCGGTGCGACTGGGGTCGTACGGAACGCCAGGCATGGCCTCAGACCGCCGCGGCCACCTTGAACTGCTTGGCCGCGAAGGCCCAGATCAGGCGCGTGGCGCTCGGCCCGGCTGCATCGCTGAAGGGCAGCCGCGGCGCCCCGCCGCTCCATGCATGGCCCAGGCCGGCCACTTCGCACAGCATCACGAAGGTGCGGCCGCCGCGCTTGAATTCGGTCACGCGCATCGCATGCCGCTTGCCGCGCTGCAGCGTACGCTCCGCGCCGGGCTTGGCGCCGGTGGCCGTGGCCCAGACCTCCGCCGTGCTGCCCGCATTGCTGGCCGAGACCACGACGTCGGCATCGCCGTGAAGCACCAGCAGGGGCGGCAGCGTGGTGAAGACGGCGGCGGCGCCCATGGCCTTGCCGACGGCGGTCGCCGGCATGGGCGGCACGTGGCGCCCGCGCATGGCGCCCAGCGCGGTGGCCGGCGATCTGGCGGCGCCGGGCGCCACGCCGGAGTGCATGGCTACCGCCTTGAAGCGCACCGGGTAGCGCGTGGCCAGCAAGGCGGCCATGCTGGCGCCGGCGGAGAGGCCGGCCACGGCGACACGCTCGCCGTCCACCGGATAGAGCGTGCAGGCCTGGTCGAGCGCGGACATCAGGGTCGCGGCTTCCGCGTCGGCCTTGCCGGAACGCCGGTCGTACCAGTTCCAGCAGCCCTGCGGATGAGCGAGCCGGTCCTGCTCGGGGTAGAGCACGAAGAAGCGCTCGCGCGCCGCGAGCACGTTCATGCGCGTGCTGACCGCGAAGTCGCGCCCGGTCTGCCCGCAGCCGTGCAGCATCACCAGCAGCGGCAGGCGTTCACCGGGCTGGATATCAGGCGGCCGGTACAGGTGATAGCGGCGCGCGCCACCGGGGCCGATGGCCATGCCGGACAGCCAGTCGCCGGGGCCGCGCGGCGGCTTGAGCTGCTTGGCGGCGGCGCGCGTCACCTCGCCCGCGATGCGCGTGCCGCTGCGCAGCGTGGCATTGGTGAGCGCTTTCAGGCCGCGCTGGTAGGCGCGCGTGAATGCCGAAGCAGCGAAGGTCGGGGGACGACGGGCCATGGTGAATGCGTGGGCCGGATTCACCGGCCCGGTACACCTTAGCAGCTTCCGCGCCCGGCCTGGGCTAGTACACCTCGGGCACGTACATCGACTCCGGCACCGGCTGGCGCAGGTAGTCGGCATTGCGCACCCGAGCCGGCAGTTCGATGGGCGGGTGCGGCACCTCGTGATAGGGCAGCTGGCCCAGCAGGTGGCTGATGCAGTTCAGGCGCGCCTTCTTCTTGTCGACCGCCTGCACCACCCACCAGGGCGCCTCCTCGATATGGGTGCGCTCGAGCATGGTTTCCTTGGCCTTGGTGTATTCCTCCCAGCGGCGGCGGGATTCCAGGTCCATCGGGCTCAGTTTCCACTGCTTGAGCGGGTCGTGGATGCGGCCCAGGAAGCGCATGTGCTGCTCTTCGTCGGTAATCGAGAACCAGTACTTGATGAGCTTGATGCCCGAACGCACCAGCATGCGCTCGAAGTCCGGGACGGTGCGGAAGAACTCCTCGTACTCGTCGTCGGTGCAGAAGCCCATCACGCGCTCGACGCCGGCGCGGTTGTACCAGCTGCGGTCGAACAGCACGATCTCGCCCGCGGCCGGCAGATGGGCCACATAGCGCTGGAAGTACCACTGCGTGCGCTCGCGGTCGTTGGGCGCCGGCAGCGCCGCCACGCGGGCCACGCGCGGATTGAGCCGCTGGGTGATGCGCTTGATCACGCCGCCCTTGCCCGCCGCGTCGCGGCCCTCGAACAGGATCACCACCTTCTGCCGGCTGTGCTGCACCCAGTCCTGCAGCTTGACCAGTTCGCCCTGCAGGCGGAAGAGCTCCTTGAAATAGGCTTGGCGCTCAGCCTTGTCGGCGGTGCGGCCCGATTCGAGCTCCTCGAGATTGCGATCCTCGATCTCGAGCTCGAACTCCTCGTCGTAGCTGTCGACCAGGTCGCGCGCGATGCGCTCCATCAGGTCGTTGTGGTCGCTGAGGGTGCTGGGCAGCGTCATGGTCGGCTCGAATCAGGGGAAAAGACCATGCTGCCCCGCCTGCATGACGAACATGTGACAGAAAAGGCGCTTTCGGCGTGTCGTCACGATACTGACATAAGAGACGCACAGCATTGGCGGGATTCGCCTGCCTTCCGACCCTCTGACGTTCTGAACCGCTCCGCCTTGCCCTCACCCCGGGATATCGCCACCGCATCGTATGGCGGGGACGAAGCAGGCCTGATCTGCGGCTATCTCTTCGACGCAGCGGCCGAAGAGCCGGCGAGCGCCATCGATTCCGCCGCTGCGGCCGATTGGCTGCAGCAGGCCGAGCCGCCGGCCGGCGCCTTCCTGTGGCTGCACTTCAACCTGAGCCACGCGCAGGCCGAGCGCTGGCTGCAGCGGCATGCGGACCTGTCCGACACCTTCTTCGAGACGCTGAAGGAAGGCCTGCATTCGACCCGCATCGAGCGCGCCGACGATTCGCTGATCGCGGTCATCAACGACGTGCATTTCGAGTTCAGCTTCGAGCCCTCGGACATCTCCACCCTGTGGATCAGCGTCGGCCCGCGCCTGGTGGTGACGGCGCGCGCCAAGCCGCTGCGCTCGGTCGACGCGCTGCGCACGGCGGTGAAGGCCGGCGATGCGCCGCGCTCCACCACCGAGCTGCTCGAACACCTGCTGCGCGCGCAGGCCGAGGTGCTGGTGAACATCGTGCGCGGCGTGACGGCGCGCATCGACACGATCGAGGACGAACTCCTGGCCGGCCGACTCGACCACAAGCGCGCCCGGCTCGGCGCGATGCGCCGCCTGCTGGTGCGGCTGCAGCGCCTGCTGGCGCCCGAACCGGCGGCGCTGTTCCGGCTGCTGCAGCGCCCGCCCTCCTGGATGGCCGAAGCCGATGCCCAGGAACTGCGCGGCTCGACCGAGGAGTTCTCGGTGGTGCTGCGCGACATGGGTGCGCTGCAGGAGCGCATCAAGCTGCTGCAGGAAGAGATCGCGGCCAACGTCAACGAGGACAACAACCGCAGCCTGTTCGTGCTGACGGTGGTGACCGTGCTGGCGCTGCCGATCAACATCCTGGCCGGCCTGTTCGGCATGAACGTGGGCGGCATCCCGCTGGCCGAGGACAAGCACGGCTTCTGGGTGGTGGTGGCGATCGTGCTGAGCTTCACCGCGATCGCGGCCTGGGTGGCATTCCGCAAGAAACGCTGAAAAGACGAAAAGAATAAGATCGTGGCGTGTCTTCCATCCTCAATGCAGACCTGCACTGTCACTCCGTGGTGTCCGACGGCACCCTGACCCCCGAAGAGCTGGCCGCCCGGGCCGCCGCCAACGGCGTCGAACTCTGGGCCCTGACCGACCATGACGAAATCGGCGGCCAGCACCGCGCAGCCGCGGCGGCCCGCGAGCAGGGCATGAAGTACCTCACGGGCACCGAGATCTCGGTCACTTTCGCCAATGAAACGGTGCACATCGTGGGCCTGGGCTTCGACCCCGAGGACGCGGCGATAACCGAGGGCCTCTACGACACGCGCGGCGGCCGCGGCAAACGCGCCATGGAGATGTCCGAAGGCCTGGCCAAGGTCGGCATCCATGGCGCCTACGAAGGTGCGCTCAAGTTCGTCGGCAATCCCGAGCTCATCTCGCGCACGCATTTCGCACGCTTCCTGGTCGAGCAGGGCCACTGCCGCGACACCAACGAGGTGTTCCGCAAGTTCCTCACCGAAGGCAAGCCCGGCTACGTGCCGCACCGCTGGGCCGCGCTGAAGGACGCGGTGCGATGGATTACCGGCGCCAAGGGGCTGGCCGTGATCGCGCACCCCGGCCGCTACCGGTTCACTGCCAACGAGGAGTACGCCCTGTTCCTCGAATTCAAGGAGCACGGCGGCCGGGCGATCGAGGTCGTCACCGGCAGCCACTCGCCGGCCGAATACGAGGAGTACGCCGACAAGGCGCTGGAGTTCGGCTTCGCCGCCTCGCGCGGCAGCGACTTCCACAGCCCCGACGAGAGTCACTGCGACCTGGGCAAACTTCCCTGGCTCCCCGGCAAACTGACACCGGTGTGGGAGCTGCTGGAGCACCGCATCCAGTGACCGGGCCGTCGACGAGCGGCGGCCTGGCCGTCCGGAAGAGCACGCGCGACATCGCATCCGAGCGCATCCTGGCCGGCATCGGCCTGGTGCTCTTGGCCGTCGCCTGCTTCGCAACGCTGGACACCGCCACCAAGCTCTCGACCGCCGGCGTGCCGATCCTGATGGGCGTGTGGTTCCGCTATGCCTTCCAGGCGGTCGCGACCACGGTCGTGCTGCTGCCCAAGCACGGCCCCGCGCTGCTGCGCACCCAGCATCCCAAGTACCAGCTGCTGCGCGGCGCCCTGCTGCTCGCGTCGAGCACGCTGGCCTTCCTCAGCCTGCGCTACATGCCGCTGGCCGAATTCACCTCGGTGGTACTGATCGCGCCGCTGGTCATCACGCTCCTGGCCGCGACCACGCTCAAGGAACAGGTGTCGCCACTGCGCTGGGCGCTGGTGGCGGGCGGCTTCGCCGGCACGCTGGTCATCCTGCGCCCGGGTGGCGAAGCCTTCAGCTGGGCCGTGCTGCTGCCGATCGGACTGGTGCTCACCAACGCCTGGTTCCAGGTGCTGACCAGCAAGCTGGCGCAGACCGAGAACCCGCTCACGATGCACTTCTATACCGGCTGGGTCGGCACGCTGATCGCCTCGCTCACCCTGCCCTTCGCGTGGGCGGCACTGCCGGGATGGCACTGGTGGGCCTTGCTGTGCCTGATGGGCTTCATGGGCACGGTCGGCCATTTCATCCTGATCCTGGCCTACCAGCGCGCGCCAGCCTCCACCCTCACGCCCTACCTCTACGCGCAGATCGCCTTTGCGATGCTGGGCGGCTGGCTCATGTTCTCGCAGGTGCCGGACCGGCTCTCGCTGATCGGCATCGCGACGATCGCGATCTGCGGCGCGGCCGGCGCCTGGCTCACGGTGCGCGAGCGCCGCGTGCCGATCGAGCCGGCCGAATCCTAGGCAGAATGCGCAAGGCCATGGCCCAGTACTTCGAACTCCACCCCGACAACCCGCAGCAGCGCCTTCTCAAGCAGGCCGCCGCCCTGCTGGCGCGCGGCGAGATCGTCGCGGTGCCGACCGATTCGAGCTATGCGCTGGCCTGTCACCTGGACGACAAGGATGCGGTGGACCAGCTGCGTCGCATCCGCCAGGTCGACGAGAAGCACCACCTGACGCTGATCTGCCGCGACCTGAGCGAGCTCGCCGCCTATGCGCGGGTCGACAACAAGCAGTACCGGCTGCTCAAGGCGGCCACGCCCGGGCCCTACACCTTCCTGCTCGAAGCCACCAAGGAAGTGCCGCGGCGCGTCAGCCATCCGCAGCGCAAGACCATCGGCCTGCGCGTGCCCGACCACAGGGTGCTGGGTGAACTGCTCATGCTGCACGGCGAGCCGCTCCTGGCCACCACGCTGATCCCGCCCGGCGAGACCGAGGCGCTCAACGATGCGCAGCTGATCCGCGAACGCTTCGAAAAGCAGATCGGCGCCGTGATCGACGCCGGCGCCTGCCCTTCGGAGCCGACCACGGTGGTCGACCTCACGCCGATGGGCATGGGCGGCGATCCGGTCCTGGTGCGGCAGGGCCGCGGCGCGCTGGCGGTGCTCGGCCTTTGAGCCCGGCCTCCCTGGCCGGTCTGAGACAATGGGTTGGTGGATATTTCAAACCTGATTCAAACCGTGCTGATCTACGCACTGCCCGTGGTCTTCGCGATCACGGTGCACGAGGCGGCCCACGGTTACGTGGCACGCTACCTCGGCGACAACACGGCCTACGTGCTGGGGCGCGTGACGCTCAACCCGGTCAAGCACATCGACCCCATCGGCACCATCCTGATGCCGCTCCTGCTGTACTTCGCGACCTCCGGCGCCTTCCTGTTCGGCTATGCCAAGCCGGTGCCGGTCAATTTCGGCCAGTTGCGCAATCCGAAGCGCGACATGATCTGGGTGGCGCTGGCGGGGCCGGTCTCGAATTTCATCCAGGCCATCCTGTGGGCGCTCTTGCTGGTCGGCCTGGTCGCCGCGGGCGTCGACGAAACCTTTTTCATCAAGATGGCCCAAGGCGGCGTGCTGGTCAATCTCGTGATGTGGGCCTTCAATCTGTTTCCGCTGCCCCCGCTCGACGGCGGCCGGGTGCTGGCCGGCCTCCTGCCGCGCGGCGGCGCGCAGGAGTTCCTCGCGCGCATCGAACCCTACGGCTTCTTCATCGTGATGGGCCTGGTCATCGCCGGCATCGTCAGCACCTGGTGGCTGCGCCCGCTGATGAGCTTCGGCTACCAGGCGATCAACCTGCTGATCTCCCCCCTCACGGCCCTGCTGCGCTGAGTTTTCCCCCATGGCAACGTCCTCCACCGCTCCCGTCCGCTTCCTCACCGGCATCACCACCAGCGGCACGCCGCATCTGGGCAACTACGTCGGCTCGGTGCGGCATTCGGTGCGCTTCAGCCGCCAGGCCCATGTGCAGAGCTTCTACTTCCTGGCCGACTACCACGCGCTGATCAAGGTCGACGAGCCGGCGCGCATCCAGCGCTCGACCCTCGAGATCGCCGCCACCTGGCTGGCCTGCGGGCTCGATCCGGAGCGCGTCACCTTCTACCGCCAGTCCGACATTGTCGAGATTCCCGAGCTCACCTGGCTCCTGACCTGCGTCACCGGCAAGGGCATGCTGAACCGCGCCCATGCCTACAAGGCGCAGATGGACAAGAACATCGCGCGCGGCGAGGACCCGGACGCCGACGTGAGCGCCGGCCTCTTCATGTACCCGGTGCTGATGGGCGCCGACATCCTGTTGTTCAACGCCCACAAGGTGCCGGTGGGCCGCGACCAGGTGCAGCACATCGAGATGGCGCGCGACATGGCGCAGCGCTTCAACCATCTCTATGGCGAGCACTTCACGCTGCCCGAGGCCGAGATCGACGACGCGGTGGCCACGCTGCCGGGCCTCGACGGCCGCAAGATGAGCAAGAGCTACGACAACACGATCCCGCTCTTCACCCCGCGCGCCCAGCTGCAGAAGCTGATTGCCGGCATCGTGACCGACTCGCGCGCACCCGGCGAGCCCAAGGACACCGAGGGCTCGGCGCTGTTCCAGATCTACCAGGCCTTCGCCGACGGCGAGGAAACCGAAGCGTTGCGCAAAGCCTACGCCGACGGCATCGGCTGGGGCGATGCCAAGCAGATCCTGTTCGAGCGCATCGACCGCGAGGTCGCGCCGATGCGCGAACACTACGATGCCCTGCTCAATGACCCGGCGCAGATCGAGCAGATCCTCCTGGCCGGCGCCGACAAGGCGCGAGCGCTCTCCCGCCCCTTCATGGCCGAGCTGCGCCATGCCGTCGGCCTGCGCAATCTGGGGACCGGGAGCCAGGGCACGGCCCGCAAGGCAGCCAAGGCCGCGCGTCCGAGTTTCAAGCAATACCGCGAAAAAGACGGGCTTTTTTATTTCAAGCTGCTCGACGCGAACGGTGCACAACTGATACAAAGTCTAGGTTTCGCGTCGCCGCAGGAGGCGGGCCGGGCCATCGCCACGCTGCGCGAGCAGCGCGGCGCCGGACTGACCCTGATCGCCGCGCAACTCGAACCCATCGACAATGCGGGCATGCGAACGACAACGGAGGCCCTGGAAGCGCTTGCATCCGAGGCTGCAAACGAGAAGAACTAGGGAAGATTCCGCGCGATGACGACCGGCACCGCCGGCCAGCGCGCACACAGTGAGAAAAAAGTTATGAGTATTTATGTCATCGACGATCACCCCTTGATGCGCGACGCCATCGTGATGGTGCTGCGGCGCCTGCGGCCGGCCGAGAACATCGTGGAGCTGGAACGGCTCGACAAGCTGGCCAGCGCCGTCAAGCAGCACGGTGCGCCGGGGCTGTTCTGCCTCGACCTGAAACTGCCCGATGTGACAGGCGTTTCAGGCGTGATCGCGGTGAAGCAGATCTACCCCGACGTTCCGGTTGCGGTCTACTCGGCCTCGCCGGCAGCCGATATGGAAGAGGCCTGCATCGAGGCCGGTGCCGACACCTACATCGAGAAGTCGGCCAGTTCCGCCGAACTCACCGCCGCGCTGCGCGGCCTCCTGATGGCCGACACCGAGGCCGAGGAGCCGGTGGCCGCCGCCAACAGCAAGCTGTCGAAGCGCCAGACCCAGCTGATCGCCATGCTCGACCAGGGCATGAGCAACCGCGACATCGCGACCGAGCTCGACATCAGCGAGCACACGGTGAAAGTGCACCTGTGGCGCCTGTTCCGGCGCCTCGGCGTGAAGAGCCGGACGCAGGCGCTGCACCACGCCCGCACGAACGGATTGCTCTCCAGCAACCCCTAAAAAAACCGGGCTCGTGGCCCTAGGGGTTGGCTTAAAGTGTTGACGCCAAAGCCCAAGACGCCAAACGACCTCCGAGTCACTTGCTGCCGGGGGTCGTTCCTTTTTGTGCAAGAGCCGTAGGCCCGCAATGGAGCAAAGGGGAACAGCCGGTTAGGGCCCAAAACAGTCAAGGGCGGCGGATCAGAGCGGCCATTCGCGATCTTCCCGACCCACCTCAGTCGCGCTCACCCGGCATAGCGAGAATCAGCTCCTCGTCAATTGCCGTTGCCCTCTGCCCGTCACGCTCGCACAATGCCCTGTTGAAGGATTTTCGATTGGGTTGAAATGGCATCTCGACCAAACGTCCTGATCATCGGAGGCGGAATTGGCGGCTTGTTCGCCGCCAATGCGCTGATCGGACAGGGGCTGCGTGTTTCGGTTTATGAACAGGCGTCCGCACTGGGCGAGATCGGCGCTGGTGTGTTTGTGACACCGAATGCGGTGCGCCACTTGGAGCGTTTGGGCCTCGGGCCCGCCGTCGAGAGATGGGGTGCGCGAGTCGGTCCCGGCTCCTACTACTTTCGCCACGACGGTACGCCGATCGCCCCGGTGCAGGTGTCGGATGCCTCCGGCTGGAACGCGACCTTTGGCATGCACCGCGCCGACGTTGTCGATTTCCTCGCTGCCAACCTGCCCGCCGGGATCGTCCATACCAGCCATCGTGCTATCGCCTTCGAGCAGACCGACGACGTAGCCCGCGTCGAATTTGCCAACGGCGCCATCGCCGAGGCCGACGTTGTGGTTGCCGCCGACGGAATACATTCCGAACTGCGTTCCTACGTCTTTCCGCCCTCGAAGCCCGTCTTTCACGGCACCATTTCTTATCGAGGTCTGGTCTCGCGGGAGCGCCTGCCGAACTGGCCGATGGACCGCTGGCAAATGTGGGCCGGTCCGTCCAGGCATTTCCTGGTCTTCCCTGTTCGTCACGGAACGATGGTCAACTACGTCGGGTTCGTGCCGACCGATGAGGAAATGAAGGAATCGTGGTCCGCGCCCGGCGATCCAGCGGTGCTGCGCCGCGAGTTCGAAGGCTGGGACCCGCGCATCGCCAATGTCCTTAAGCAGGTCGACAAGACATTTCGCTGGGCACTCTACGACCGCGAGCCGTTACCGACCTGGACCAAGGGCCGGTTGACGCTGCTCGGCGACGCGGCACATCCGATGCTTCCGCATCTGGGTCAGGGGGCCAACCAGGCAATCGAGGACGGCATGGCGCTCGCCACGATCCTGGCCCAGGTGGACACATCGGGAGTACCGGCGTCGCTACTTGCCTACGAGCGATTGCGTCGCAAGCGCGTGGCGGAGATTCAGCTTGGTGCCCGACAGAATGGACTGCGTCTCGACTCGACCGACATCGATCTCAGTGCCCGTGACGCGGCGCTCGCCGCACACGCCGAATTCCGCAAGCGCCTCTATGCCTACGACGTGGTGGCGGATGCGCGCGCCGCCGCGGCCGCGCTGCTGCAATAGATTTCTTTCGGCGCCTGCGGGATGCGATGCTGATCTGCCGATGACGGCCGCTCTGTGGTATCTGTTGAGTGGCCATGTACCCGTTCACTGACCGCTTTAGAGCAGCTGGCCCAACTACCGCTTCTGGCCGGATGCTGCCACACGCCACAGCCGGTTTGGCGCCGGTTAGGGATTAACGGGCGCCAACGTTCTGACCCAGCGCTCGAACGCCGCGCTTTCGAACGTGTGCACACCGCCTGGCGCCTTCGAGATGATGGTCTTGGACTTCAAGTTGTTGAGCGAATACTGCACGTCGGACGGCGCGAGCGAAGGAACGCCGAGAGCTTTGGCAAGCTTCGCAAGCGCCGCCTTTCCGAATGGTTTGGCATGCGGGTCGTTGACGAAGAGCAAAAGGAGCTGGCGCTGCATCGCATCGAGCGACGCCCAGGTTCCTTCGTGGTTTTCCTCCTTGTCCTGCTCTGCCTTTTCGGTTGCCACTGCGCGCTCTAAGGTGAGCGATGGGTCCATGAGCATGGCCACGACCACCGAGAGGAATGGCTCGGGCTGCTGGTGGAATTCTTGGAAGGCCGTCCACCCTGCGGCGACGTCCAGGGTTCGTCCGCTGGCGACCTGGAACTTCTTTGCGACGAATTCGACTAGTTCTCTGCCAAGCAGCGGGAACTCTTGAACAGCGGCGCCCACCGAGAAGAGTGGCGCGGTGCTGTTGGAGAAGACGTTGGCGAGCTGCGTGCGCGATGAGCCGGTGAATACGACTCGCAGCTTGTCGCTATTTTTGGTGATGGCGGTGCGCAGTGCCATTGCCATCAGCTCATTCTCCTTGTTTCGTGCAAGTTCCTGAGCTTCATCGACCAAGAGCAGAAGCTTCTTCTTGGAAACAAGCTTGACAACGAGTTCTTCGATACGCAGGGCGAGTTCAGTGGCTTCCTTTTTCGCGTCGCCCAACTCAACCTCGATGGCGCCCTTCAACTCACCCGCGCTGCCGGATGCCTTGACCTTCTTGACCGGCTCATGCAGCTTGTGGAGCGCCTTTTGTGCCAACGTCCTCGGCGTGAGCGCTTCCTCCAGTCCCCGAACAATCGCGATGCCGGGGTTCAACCTCGTCTGCCAAAGGTCCACGTACGCGACGGTGAAGCCGGCAGCGTCGGCTGCTGGCGTCAGGTCTTTGCGCAGAAACACCGTCTTCCCAGTGCGCCGGGGCGCGAAAATGGTCGTGCTCACAACCGGCCCGGCTTGCAGCAGGGCTAGGTAGCGCTTTGCGAGCTCCGGTCGGGGGCAGTGCCAAATCTGGTTCAGCTCCATACGAAAAATTATAGTCAACTTTCATAATTATTGAAAGGTAGTTTAATTTTTCACAATACTCGCTCTGCCTTCGTCATAGGACGGGACATGTCCGATGGGTGATTCGTTTGCCGATACGTTGCGGATGTCCGGTTCTGGCCGCCTTCAGGCATCCGGCAGAGGTTCCCGTGCGGACTTCGGTTGCTCGCTCGCCAGCGCTGAACGTGGCGAACTACGCGGAGGGGTTTCAGGACCGCTTGCAGGGCGGCGCCGCTCAGAAGGCCGAAGGGGGAAGTGTCTGTCATTTCTGGAACGCTGGCCTTGTAGATTGTTTTCTGGTTGATGGCCAAAAAGTAGATATCACACCAACAAACGTAGACAAATTTGGGCCCTCTGATTCGGCGTACTGAAAGGCTCGACGCGCTACTCGCTGAGGACCTCGGCGCAAAGGTGGCGAACGCCCTGAGCAACCTCGAGCCGGAAATGTTGGCACGAGCCGTGGACTTCCTGTACCTATCGGAGACGCGCTCGACCTACAACATCGAGGACGAAATTCCCGACAACAATCGCTCGGCCAAGTTCCGACGCCTGCTGGAACAGGCCGGCGAGCCCGGCGCGCTCAGCGAAGAGCAGCTGGTGCAATGGCAGTCACAGATTGTTGGCCCCTTGTCCATTGAAGCGTCTTATCGCAATAGTCAGAACTGGCTTTCGCGCCCCGGAGGACGCCTGCGGAACATCGCTGACTTCATACCTCCGCCGCCGACGCTCGTGGACTCGATGATGGACTCAGTGGCCGAGGTCGCTGCGTTGGCCGCGGGGCGGGGCCTTCATCCGGTACTGGCTGCTGCTTGTTCCTCGTTCGGCCTGGTCTACGTGCATCCGTTTCTAGATGGCAATGGGCGGCTACATCGTTTCTTGCTGCACCATGTGCTGCGACAGGCCGGCTTCACGCCTGCCGGTGTGGTACTGCCACTGTCTGCGCGCATGCTCAAGGACTTGCCTCGCTACTCCGCCCTGCTCAAGAGCTACTCGCGGCCGCGCACGGAGCTTCTCGACTACCTGTTGGATGCAGAAAGCGCCACCATCTTGGTACGGTCTCCGCAACCGGCATGGCTGTACGCCTACTTCGACGCCACCGAGATGTGCGAGTTCATCCTCGAGTGTGTGAAGCTATGCGTCGAAGAGGACCTGCTGGACGAGGTGGCCTACCTTCGCGCCCATGACCTTACCGTGCGCGAGTTGGGAAACTGGCTCGACATGCGCCAGTCGCAGCTCAACACACTCATCGACGTTATCGTCCAAGGACACGGCAAGTTGTCCAGGAACAAGCGCAAGCTGGCTGAAAGACTGAGCGATGCCGAGGTCGAACGCATGGAGGCGACCGTCAACAGCCGCTTTGCAGAGTACTTCGAACGGCACGCGCCCTGAGCGGGCAACGATATTGCCTCGATTGGGCTCGGGCGTCGAACGACCGGTGTTGGGCCGGCGACGGACATCAGCCATCGTTTATCGACAAGACTCAAACGGATGCGAGCCGATCCACCGTATCAGGGAAGCGCTGGACAAGACGGATCAAAAGTGCAGCCTGCGCATTCGGCCTGGCGCGGCCCTGTTCCCAGTTCTCCAGCGTCCTCGGATTGGTTCGCAAGTAGCGGGCGAATACAGGACGGGACAAATGGCGGCTTTCGCGCAGGGCGATCAACTCGCTCGCCGGGATCGCTGGCGCCGGCATGTCCTGAACTTCATGCGTGCGCAGCGTGCGCTTGCCGCCGCGATGCTCTGCGAGGGCCTCGAAGCCCTCAGAAATCTCGGCAGGCAGCGAGGCATTGGAGGCGAACTTCGCTGGGACGACTGACCCAAAAGACGCCCACGTTGCACAACGCATTTCCCGCTTCATCAGTTCAACAAGCAGTTCGTCTTGGGCCAGACCTGGGCGCACCTCCGCCTCCGCCTTTAGGCGATCACGAGCCAGCTTGACCGCGGCCTCCTTGTCGTGGATGGTGGTTTCCTTGAGCACCGACACGTACCAGCCATCAGCGGTTCGCTCTTTGATCCGGTCGACAAAGGCTGCCAGGAAGGCCGCCCGGATGCCACTGTCTTGGTCCATGTAGACCCGCAACGGCCTCGGGAAACCGAAAACCTGACAGAGAAATCCTGGCCAGAAAAATCCCTCCGAGCCCGAACGGGCAGGGAGGGCAGTCTACGAGACCAAGTCGTCGGGATCAGCACTTTAAGCCAACGGCTAGGCTCGTGGCCCGGTTTTTTTATCCTACGGCGCCCGAAATACGCGTCTGCGCCTGGGATTCGTCGGCGTCGTGCAAGGCGACTCGGAACACGCTCCCCCGGCCCAGCCTGGAGCGCACGCTGACCGGATGCCCGAGCGCATGCGACAGCCGCGCCACGATCGCCAGGCCCAGGCCGAAGCCATCGGACGTGCCGGCATGGTCGGCCACCTTGTAGAACTCCAGGAACACGTCGCGCAAGTGTTCGCGCGCGATGCCGATGCCGGTGTCCCACACTTCCACGCGCAGACCGTCGCGCGTGTGCCGCGAGGCCAGCAGGACGCCGCCCTCGGCGGTGTACTTGATCGCGTTGGCCAGCAGGTTGCCGATCATGCGGCGCACGCGGATCGGGTCGGTCAGCACGGTGCCGGAGCTCACGTGCATGCGAAAGGTCAATCCCTTGGCCTCGGCCACCGGCCGGTACTGCAGTTCGAGATCGTGCAGCAGCTGGGCGACATCCACCCGCTCGATGTGCAGCCGCACCTGGCCGGAATCGATGCGCGCGAGGTCGAACAGCGAGTCGAACAGCGCATTGACTGCATGCGTCGCGCGCACGATCTTCGGCGCGATCTCGGCCACCAGCTCGGGCTCGTTGCGCAGCCAGTCGGCGTAGAGCGAGAGCGCCAGCACGGGCTGGCGCATGTCGTGCGCGGCACTGGCGAGAAAGCGGTTCTTCATGGCCACCGCCGACACCGCCGCCTGCCGTTGCTGCGTGAGCGAGTTGATCAGAATGTGGTTGTGGAACAGCAGTTCGAAGCTGTTGCGCGCCGTCTCGTGGATGCGCCGCCCCGCGCGCAGCAGCAGCCACCAGTGCAGCCCCGGCAAGAGCAGGAAACCGTAGTGGAAATGCGGCCGTTCGAACTTGAGTTCGATCACGCGGAAGACGACCGCCAGCAGCATGGTGACGAACAGCGTGTTGACGTAGCGCTTGAGCAGCGGCGGATGCAGCGCCAGCCCGTTGAGCGGAAAGGTCGCCACGCCGGCGACGATCAGCCAGCTCATGAACTGGTTCACCAGCGGCGTGCGCTCGAAGAAGATCAGGATCGACAGGCCCCAGGCGAAGGCGCTGGCGCTCCAGAGAAAGCGGTAGCGCTCGACGAAGTACTGCTGGGCGGCCGAGTCGCGGTCGGCGTAGTGCCGCCCGTAGAGCTGCTCGCCCCAGATGCGGCAGGCGGTGGCGCCGATGCCGATGGCGAGCCAGGCGAACAGCTGCCAGGGCGGCACATGGCCCCAGCTCAGGCCGACCATGGCCGGCATCAGCGCCGCGGCCAGCAGGTAGGAGCCGCGGGACGCCCGCATCAGGCTGCGGATCAACTCGCCGCGCACCCACGGTTCGGCTTCGTCGGCGGATGCCGGTGCCGGCGTGAGGCTCGCGAATGACGAGTTGCCCAACCCTGCGAATGACGAATTACCCATCATGGCTCACTGCCCTCTCCCACTGTCAGTCCGGCCATTAAAAAGCCCCTCGCGAGGGGCCCTGCATCCCACCGCCTGCGGCGGTCGGCGGTGACAAGCGATCTTAACTGCGCACGAAGGAGGATCCGCTATCCGCCGCCGAAGTAGCGCAGCGCCGTGCGACCGAGCGGCGTGACCGCGTTGACGACCGCGGCCGCCCCGTCGTCCATCGGGATGTCTGCCTTGACGTAGCCCGCGTCGCGCAGGATGCGCAGGTGTTCGATGTCCTCCGCGTGCGTGACCGTCATCGGCAGCCCGCCCGCGATGATCCTCCTCAGCAGCTCGTACGCCATCTCTCCTCCTTACCCGCTGTTGTTTCTCTTCTTGACGGGATTGTGCGGCATCGGAATGCGTGAAGCCGCAAGCGGTGATCGGGCCTTACCCTGATCGTCAGGCCGGGTGGCAAGGCCAGTCGAGGACCACCGACGTGCCGCCGTCGGCACCCGCTTCGATTTGCAGCGTGGCGCCGATCGCCATCGCTCGCGCCCGCATGTTCGCCGTGCCGTGGCCCGTGGCGCCGAGCATTGCCGGCGCGCCCTGGATGCCCACGCCGTTGTCCGTGAGCACGATGCGCACGCGGGGCGGCGCGCCGTCGCGCCAGCTCGCATGCATGAAGATCCGCGAGGCCCGCGCGTGCTTCAGCACGTTGGTGAAGGCTTCCAGCAGAATGCGCTGGAACTGAAGCGCCACCTGGGCCGTGAACGAGGCGACCGGTGGAATCGCCGCGACATCCCAGTCCAGTGCAATGCCAGCCGCGTCGAGGCGGGGCTGCAACCGGTAGCGCAGCGTGGCCAGCATCGTCGCGAGGTCGTCGTGCGTGGGTTGCAGGGAATCGACGGCCATGCGCATCTCGTCCAGCGCCAGCTTCACGTGCTCCTCCAGCACCGCCGTGCTGGAGCCGCGCTGCGTCACCATGTTGAGCAGGCCGACCAGTTGCGAGCCGACGCCGTCGTGGATCTCCCGCATGATGCGCTGCCGCTCGATCAACACCGCCTGCTCCTGCTGCTGCGCACGCAGCTTGTCGAACGCACCCCGCAACTGCTGCTCGCGCTCGGCCACGCGTTCCGCCAGGTTGGCGTTCAGCGCCCGGTAGTCGGTCACGGAGCGGCTGTAACGCTCGATCACCACGCCAGCCAGGATCAGCACGAAGAAGAACATGGCGTGCGAGGTCAGCGTGAATTCGGCGCCACCGAAGAGGCCGATGCGCACGGCGAGCAGATCGTGGGCACCCGCCGTGACGGCCAGGGTGCCGGCCGCCACCAGCACCCACGCGATGCGCCGGCGCGCGACGAAGGCCTCGCGCAGCACCAGCGGCAGACAGGCCATGCTGGTGAGCTGGAGCAGGATGAGGCTGGCGGTCCAGAGGGCCGGCCGCGCGAGCCCGAAGGAAGCGCAGGCCAGCACGACGGCGGTGCCCAGCACCGTGTGGATGGTCCTGACGAGCCAGGGCGGATTGCGGTCCAGGACCAGCAGCACGAAGCGGGCGATGAAGCCGATGTGGCACGCATAGCCCACCGCCACCATCGCGCCCCAGAGCGGCCAAGGCACGGGAACGTCGAGCCAGGCGCGATCGAGGTTGCGGATCACGCCCGAGAAGGCCGCCAGGCTGAAGCAGCCGTAGAGTGCATCGCGCTGCCGCCACCAGAGGCCCGCCGCCAGCCCGCCCATGAGCAGCAGGCTCACGGCGTAGACGATGGACGAGGTGTGCCGCCATCGCCGCTGCGCCGCCTCGAGGGGCTCGATCGCGGCTTCGGAGCCGTACCTGACCGCGCTCAGCCCGGCGCCCCGCTGGCGCTGTACCGTCGCCTCGATCAGCAACTCGTCGGGCTGGCCGGCATGCAGCAGCGCCGCGGGAATCCGGATCAGGTGGCTCGCCTTGGAGGCGTCGTACCCGCGCTCGCCGAGGATGCCGAGGCGGGCGACGACGGTCCCGTTCAGGGAGATGGCAGCCTGGTTGCCGACACCGGACAGCAGCAGTGCCAGCGGCCCGCCGTCCAGCGTGGCGCCGGGAGGCAGCGTGATCCGGTAGCTGACCGTTCCACCGCGCCCCGGGTATTCGCGGTCCCAGCGAAACGGAAGCTCGACCTCCCGACTGGCGGACGGCAGTCCCTCGGGCCGGAGGGTCGCCGTGGCCGCGCTCACGCTGTGGATCTCGGCGGCGGCGGGGCCGGCAGCGACCGCCGTCAGCGCGGCGATCGCCAAGGCGAGGCAGCGCGTCACGGCGCGGATGGCGCCCTGCATGGCGCCGCGGCTACGGAAGCCAGCCCAGGCTTCGCGCCTCGAACACTGCTTCCGACTTGTTGTGGACATCCAGCTTTCCATAGATGTTGCGGATGTGGGTCTGCACGGTGGAGACCGATACGCCCATGCGCACCGCCACTTCCGCATAGGGAAAGCCTCGGGACACCAGGTCGAGCACCTCGAACTCCCGCGGCGACAGGCGCTCGTGCGGAGAGGAGGCTGCGGCGGCCTGGGGCGCGACGGCCGCCGGCCGCTCCTGCTGCTGATGGGCCTGCCAGCGGCGCAGCAGCTGCCGCGCGATGACGGGCGACATCGGCGATCCGCCGGCGCGCAGGTTGCGGATGTGGGTGGCAAGATCGGCTTCGGTGCCGTCCTTCAGCAGGTAGCCGCTCGCGCCGGCCTCGAAGGCCTGAACCATGTTGCCCTCGTCGCCGAAGATCGAGACCACCATCACCGCGCAAGCGGGCTGCGTGCGCCGGCAGTCGCGGATCACGTCGAGGCCGGATCGATCCGGAAGGCCCAGGTCCACCAGCAGCACGTCGACCGGATTCTCGGCCAGCCATTCGAAGATCTCCCGCGCCGTGCCGGCACTGTGGGCCAGCTCGAGGGACGGGTCGGCCCTGACCACGCGCGCAATGCGCTCGCGCATGCTGAAGTCGTCTTCGACGAGGGCAATTCGTGTCTGGGGCATGGTGGGCGGAACGCTCGATGCGGCGGATTGTTGCATCAGAAATGGCATGACACCCGTACGCCGGCACCGGGCGGCAAGACTAGGTCCACGTGGCGCGGTCGATGCTGCCGGCGTACTGAGTCACGCCCGATTTGAAGATCTCGATGCCCACGCGATTCGCGTCGACGTTCAGCAAGCCCCAGTTGCGCTGCTCGGCGCCGACGGTGACGGCCGTGCACACCGCGGCGCCCGACGAGGTGGCCTCGAATAGGAACCGCCCGTTGGTCAGGCGATAGGAGGCCAGGTTGTTGTCGTGAATGTCGCCGCTCAGGATGAGGATGCGATGGTTCATGGCCAGCGCCTGCATCCGCCCGTACTCGTCCTTGCAGTCGAGCCAGGTTTCGCCATTGCGCGCATCGAACACGATGCCCGATGCGATGAGGTGAACGGTGGACGGATCGGCGGCGTTGCAGGCCGCCTCGATCGCACTCATCTGGGCGGCACCCAGCAAGGCCTTGCGGCCGCGCCGCGTCTTGTAGCTGCGTCCGTCGGTGAGGTGCAGCAGCACGTTCTGGCCGAGCGCGACATTGCTGTAGCCGGGCTCGGGGGTCGTGGCATCCCATATGAATGGCGCGGGCGGGAAGCTGCCCGGGGCCAGGCGTGCCGCCAGCGCCTTGCGGTAGGCCGCGAACACGGCCCGGCTCGGCGGGATCAGGTGGCTGAGGTGCGGCTGGCCAGCGATCTCGGCGCCGCAGGCGCCGTTCCAGAGAAAGTCGTGGTCGTCCCAGATCGCGTGGGTCGTGAGCTGGGGTTGGGCAACGAGCGCCTGAAAGCTGGGCCGCGCGATTTGCCGCGCGAGCCGCCCATGAGCGTGCACGGCGAAATCGTGCGCGCTCATGCTCTTCACCTGCGACATGCTGGCGCCGTCGGCATCGTAGTAGGCGGAGTCGCCCAGGAGCACCAGCACGTCCGGCTGGCGCGCCGCGATCTCGTCCCATGCAGATTGATCGGGGAAGCGGAAAGAAGTCATGCAGGAGGCGAAGGCGATGCGCATGGATGCTCCTTGGATGGGGCCGGCGGTCGAAGCTTAGGCCGCCGACAGGATGGCTGCCATCCTGCGTTTGGGGGACCCCCTCGCCTGGCGTGCCCTGCTATCCCAGCGCCCGCAGCTCCCGCAACGCCACCGCCAGCATCGCCGCATCGGGCGCCGCCACGGCGCGCAGTTCGCCCAGCAGCTGCGCCGCGCGCTCGAGCGTGCGCCCGTTGCTGGCCTGCCAGGCCTCAACCAGCGCCGCCGGCGACTCGCCCTCGCCGCCGCCGGCCAGCACCGCGCCGGTGATCGAGCGCTGCAGGCCCGACAGATCGTCCTGCATCGCGCCCTTGGCCAAGGCCTGCCAGTGCTGGTCGCCCGGGAGCGCCGCAATCCGGTCGCGCAGCCAGGGCATGCCCAACCGGTTGGCAAGATCGAAGTAGATCGCCGCCACCAGTTCCACCGGCCAGCGCGCGCTGCCGGCGATCTCGGCGATGTCGAGCGTGGCGTAGAGCGTGCCGAAGGTGACCACGCGCTCGGCCAGTTCGCGCGGCACGCCCTTGGCAACGTAGTGCGCCATCGCCGCATCGACGCGGCTGCGTTCGTCGGCGTCGAGCAGCTGCGGCAGCCGCGCCGACAGCGCCTCGACGTTGGGCTTGAAGTGCTCGATGGTCGCGGACATGTCCTCGGCCAGGCGCCGCGAGCGCAGGAACCACATGGTGCCGCGTTCGAGCTGCCGGCTGGTGTCGATCAGCATGCTCGACTGCACCTCGTCGTCGACCTGGTTGTCCAGCGCCTCGATCGCCAGCCACAGCGGCACCATGCCGAAGATCTCGCGGTTCATCAGGTAGGCGCGCACGATCTCGAAGGCGCGCGCGCCGGTGGTCTCGGCCAGCCGGTGCACGAAGGTGCTGCCGACGCGGTTAACCGTGCTGTTGGTCACGTGGGTGGCGATGATCTCGCGCTTGAGCGGATGGCGCGGCATGTAGCCGGCGAACTTGGTCGCCAGCAGCGCCGGGAAGTAGCGTTCGAGTGCCGTCGCGACCCAGGGGTCGTCGGGCAGCGTCGAGGCCAGCAGCTCGTCGTAGAGCCAGATCTTGCTGTAGGCCAGCAGCACCGCGCGCTCGGGGCTGGTCAGGCCCTGGCCTTGGGCGCGGCGCTCGGCCAGTTCCTCGTCGGAGGGCAGGTACTCGATCGCGCGGTTCAAGCGCCCGCCCTTCTCGAGGTACTGCATGAAACGCGTCTGCGCATCGAGCAGCTGCGGCGCGATGCGGCCGGTGACCGACAGCACCTGGGTCTGGAAGATGTTGTCGCGCAGCACCAGCGCGGCGACATCGTCGGTCATCTCCGGCAACAGCGTGTTGCGCTGCTTCTCGGTGAGCTCGCCCTCGGTGACCGGCAGGCCGAGCAGGATCTTGATGTTGACCTCGTGGTCGGAGGTGTCGACGCCGGCCGAGTTGTCGATCGCGTCGGTGTTGATGCGTCCGCCGGCAAGCGCGTACTCGATGCGCCCGAGCTGCGTGCAGCCGAGGTTGCCGCCCTCGGCGAAGACCTTGCAGCGCAGCTCGCGGCCGTTGACGCGCAGCGCGTCGTTGGCACGGTCGCCGACCTGCGCGTGGCTCTCGCTCGTCGCCTTCACGTAGGTGCCGATGCCGCCGTTGTAGATCAGCGCCACCGGCGCTTTCAGGATCGCATTGACGAGCTCGGTGGGCGTGAGCGCATCGGCCGTGATGCCGAGCACCTGTTTCACCTCGCGCGTGATCGGAATCGACTTGGCGCTGCGCGCATGGATGCCGCCGCCCTCGGAGATCAGCTTGGCGTCGTAGTCAGCCCACGAAGAGCGCGGCAGCTTGAACAGGCGCTCGCGCTCGGCGAAGCTCTTGGCCGCGTCGGGGCTCGGGTCGAGAAAGATGTGCCGGTGGTCGAAAGCCGCCACCAGCAGGATGTGCGGCGACAGCAGCATGCCGTTGCCGAACACGTCGCCCGACATGTCGCCGATGCCGGCGACCGTGAACTCGGTCGATTGCGTGTCGATGCCCATCTCGCGGAAGTGCCGCTTCACCGACTCCCAGGCGCCACGCGCGGTGATGCCCATGACCTTGTGGTCGTAGCCCACCGAGCCGCCGGAGGCGAAGGCGTCGCCGAGCCAGAAGCCGTATTCCTTGCTGATGCCGTTGGCGTAGTCGCTGAAGGTGGCCGTGCCCTTGTCGGCCGCGACCACGAGGTAGGGGTCGTCCTCGTCGTGCCGGCGCACCTGCGGCGGCGGCACGATCGCGTCGCCGACCCGGTTGTCGGTGATGTCGAGCAGGCCGCGCAGGTAGTCCTGGTAGCAGGCCACGCCTTCGCGCATGAAGGCATCGCGGTCGCCCGCAGCGGGCGCGCGCTTGAGCACGAAGCCGCCCTTGGAGCCCACCGGCACGATCACCGTGTTCTTGACCATCTGCGCCTTGACCAGGCCCAGCACCTCGGTGCGGAAGTCTTCCGGCCGGTCCGACCAGCGCAGCCCGCCGCGCGCGACGCGGCCGCCGCGCAGATGCACGCCTTCGAAGCGCGTCGAGTAGGCGAAGATCTCGAACATGGGCTTCGGCGCCGGCAGGTCGGGCACCTTCGACGAATCGAACTTGAACGAGACGAAGCTGCGCCGCTTCCCTGCCGCATCGCGGCGCCAGAAGTTGGTGCGCGTGGTGGCCAGGATCAGCGCCAGGTACTGGCGCAGCACGCGGTCTTCCGAGAGGTTGGCCACCTGCTCGAGCGCGGCCTCGATCTCGCGCACCTTGTCATCGGCGCCGTCGGCCTGCGCCGGATCGAAGCGCAGCTTGAACAGCTCGACCAGCGCGCGCGCGATCGGCCCATTGGCGACCAGCGTGCCTTCGATGAAGGACTGCGAGAGCGCGAAGCCGATCTGCCGCATGTACTTGGCATAGGCGCGCAGCACCACGATCTCGTGCGCCGGCAGACGCGCCGCGAGCACCAGGCGGTTGAAATCGTCGTTCTCGACCTCGCCGCCCAGCACCGCGCCGAAGGCTTCCTCGAACACCGGGCGCAGCGCGTCGATCTCGATGTCGGCATCGCCGATCGTGCTCTGCAGGCCGAAATCGTGGATCCAGATCGGCGCTGCGCCCTGCGGCGCGAGCCGGTGCGGATGCTCGTCGAGCACCTTCATGCCCAGGTGCTCGAGCATCGGCAGGCTGGCCGAGAGCGTGAGCGGCTCGCCGCGCCGCAGCAGCTTGAAGCGCAGCGTGCCGGGCGGCGCCTCGAGCGGCCGGTAGAGGTTCATGCCGAGCGGCTGCGCGTCGCTCAGCTGCGCCATCAGCTCGATGTCGTACACCGCGGCGCGCGCCGCGAACTCGTCGCGGTAGCCGGCGGGGAAGGCGCCGCCGAAGCGGCGCAGCAATTCGTTGCCGCGCGCCTCGCCGGCCGATTCGATCAAGGCCGACTTCAGGTCGTCGTCCCAGCGCCGCGCCGCGGCCACCAAGCGCTGCTCGACCTCGCGCACATCGAAGGGCGGGATGCTGCCGGGCTTGGTGCGCACGGTGATGTGGATGCGCGCCAGCACCGACTCGGACAAGTGCACGTTGAACTCGGAGCCGATGCCGTTGAACTCGCGCATCAGGATGTCCTGCCACTTCTGACGCAGCTCGGTGGTGTAGTTCTCGCGCGGCGCGTAGATCAGGCAGGAGAGGAAGCGCTCGAAGGGATCGCGCCGCACGAACAGACGGAAGCGCTGGCGCTCGCCCAGGTGCAGGATGCCGGTCGCGGTGTGCAGCAAATCGTCGTCGCTGGTCTGGAACAGCTCGTCGCGCGGATAGGTCTCGAGGATATTGATCAGCGCCTTGCCCGAGTGGCTGCCCGCGGCCAGGCCGGCGCGCTCGACCACGTCGGCGACCTTGCGCCGCAAGAGCGGAATCTCGGCCGGGTTGGCGCTGTAGGCGGTGGAGGTGAAGAGGCCCAGGAAGCGGTCTTCGCCGCACACCTGGCCCGCGTCGTCGAAGCGCTTGACGGCCACGTAGTCGAGGTGGCCGGGGCGATGCACGGTGGAGCGCGAGGTGGATTTGGTCACCACCAGCAGGTCGGGACGGCGCGCATGGGCGCGCACCTCGGGCGGCAGCGCGGCGAAGGCGGCGTTGGCGCTCGGCGTCGGGCCGTCGCGCAGGATGCCCAGGCTCGAATCGGGCACGATCTTCAGCACGTCCTCGCCATCGATCTTGTCCAGCTCATGGCTGCGGCAGCCGAGAAAGGTGAAGTGGTTGTCGGCCAGCCAGCGCAGGAAGGCCTGGCCTTCGGCAAGCTCCTGCGGCGGAATCGGCGGCGCGCGCTCGTCGAGGCCGCGGACGATGTCCAGCACGCGCTCCTGCATCTTCTTCCAGTCGACCACGGCCAGGCGAACGTCGCCGAGCACGCGCGCCAGGTCGGCGGCCAGCGCCTCGAGTCGGGCCGGCTCGGGCACGCGGTCGACCTCGACATGGATGAAGGATTCGCGCCGCGCATCGGGCGACGCGCCCTCGCCTGCCAGCCCCTGAAGCGTACCGTCGCTGCCGCGGTTCACGGCCACCAGCGGATGAATGATCAGGTGCAGCGTCAGCCCGTTTCGGTTGACTTCCATCGTCACCGAATCGACGAGAAAAGGCATGTCGTCGTTGACGATCTCGATGATGGTGTGCGTGGACTGCCACCCATGCTCCGCGATCGTCGGGTTGAACACCCGAAGCTTCGCGCGCCCCGGCTCGCGCTTTCGCGCGAAGCTCCAATGCGAGAGCGCCGCGCCGTACAGATCGGCCACCTGGCGCTCGGCCAGGTCCTCGGGATCGACCTGGCCGAAGTACTGGCGCGCGAAGGCGGCGAGTTCGTCCGCCGCCTCGGCCGGGACCTTGGCCCGAATCAGTTGCACCACTTCTTCGAGGCGCTCGTCCCTGCGCCCTGATTCGACTGTCTGGGTGGTCATCAGCATGCTTGTCTCCGGGTTGGCGTCGTAAATCTACATCGCAATGCGGGCAAAAGAATGACTTGCGCTGCCGCGGCCGGCGTTGGAGACTGGAAAACTCGAACGGAGGGCCACGCCATGAGCACCGAACTTCAAGCCACTGTGGACGCGCTGGTTCAGAAGGGCAAGGGCATTCTTGCCGCCGACGAAAGCGGGCCGACGATCGCCAAGCGCTTCAAAGCGATCGGCGTCGAGTCGACGGAGGAGAACCGGCGCGCCTGGCGCGGCCTGATCCTGGCGGCGCCGGGGCTGGGCCAGTACATCAGCGGCGTCATCCTCTACGAGGAGACGCTGACCCAGCGCAGCGGCGAAGGCGAAGCGCTGCCGCAGCTGGCCGCCCGGCAAGGGATCGTGCCGGGCATCAAGGTCGATGCCGGCAAGATTCCATTGGCGCTGGCGCCGGGCGACGAGATCACGCAGGGCCTGGACGGGCTCGCGCAGCGCCTCGACGGCTACAAGCAGCACGGCGCGCGCTTCGCCAAATGGCGCGCGGTCTACAACGTCTCCGACGTGCTGCCGAGCCGGGCGGCGATCGAGGCCAATGCCGAAGCGCTCGCGCGCTACGCGGCGATCTGCCAGGCCCAGGACGTGGTCCCGATCGTCGAACCCGAAGTGCTGATCGACGGCGATCACACGCTGGCGCGCTGCGCCGAGGTTACGCAGGCCGTGCTGCTCGAGGTCTTCCACGCGCTCTACCGCCACCGGGTGGCGCTCGAGCACATGCTGCTGAAGCCGAGCATGGTGGTGCCGGGCAAGGCCCATGCGCAGCAGGCTGCGCCGGATGAAGTTGCGGCCGAGACGCTCCGCGTCCTGCGGCGCACGGTGCCGGCGGCGGTGCCGGGCATCAACTTTCTTTCCGGGGGCCAGTCGCCGGCCGAAGCGACGGCCAACCTGGACGCGATGAACCGCATGGGCGCCCAGCCTTGGCATCTGAGCTTCTCATACGGACGTGCATTGCAGGACACCGCGATGCAGGCCTGGCAAGGACAGCCGGCCAATGAACGCCGGGCTCAGGATGCGCTGCAGAAGCGCGCGCGATTGAACGCCGCGGCATCCATGGGAAAGTACAGCGCTTCGATGGAAAGCACCGACTAGGGCTTGCGCCAAACGCTCGCCAGCCACGGCTGCTGTTCGATCGGCAGGCCGGCGGGACGGTAGTAGTGAGCGACTTCGGCGAATCCGGCGACCGACATGTGGCTACGCCACGCCTCCAGATCATGAAAGGCGCTGTAGCGCGCACCGCTCCAGCCTTCCTCGCCAACGCCGCGCGGGTTCGAGCTGAACAGCACGCCGCCCGGCTTCAGCGTCGCGTGCAACTCCCGCAGCACGCGCGGCAACTCCTGCGTGGGGACATGGAACAGCGCTGCATTCGCGAACACGCCGTCGAAGCGGCCTGGCGGCAAATCCAGCGCAAGAAAATTCTGCTGCAGCACCTCGCAGCCGCTGTAGGCGCGTGCCATCTCCGCCAACCGCGGCGCTCCCTCCAGCCCGGTCGCGAGATGCCCGAGCCGCTTGAAGGCCAGCAGATCGCGCCCAGGCCCGCAGCCGAAGTCGAGTATCTCGAACGGCGGCGGCGCCTCGATCGCCCCGAGCAGCGCCGCGATGTTCTGGCTCACGTCGTGATCGCGCGTGGCGGCCCAGAAATCTTCGGCCCGCCGGTCGTAGTGCGAGAGCGTCGACGCGGCGATCCGTTCGAGGTCTTCGGCCGTCAGGGTCACAGCGTCGCAACGCGGCCGGAGATCAGGCGCGCTCCCCGGTGATGTAGTGCTGCAGCTGTTCGATGATGAACTTCTGCTCCGAGATGATGCCCTTCACCAGGTCGCCGATCGAGATCAGACCGGCAAGCTTCCCCTCGTCGATGACCGGCAGGTGGCGCACACGGCTCTGGGTCATCAGGGCCATGCACTCCTCGCTGGTCTGGTCGGGGCGCACGTAGATGACCGAGGTCGTCATGATCTCGCGCAGCGGCGTGTCCTTGGACGAGCGCGCCATCAGCACGACCTTGCGCGCATAGTCGCGCTCGGTCAGCATGCCGACGATGCGGCCCTGCTCCAGGACCAGCAGCGCCCCGATGTTCTTCTGCGCCATCCGCTCGACGGCTTCGAACACCGAGGCCGTGGGTTCGATGGTGTGAACCGTCCGGTCGCCTTTTTCCTTGAGGATTTCTGCCACGGTCTTCATAGGTCATTTCTCCGCAAAGGGCGTTGCGCCTCAGACTACTCCAAGCTCGAAATCAATGCACGGAGGCTTCATGGATCTTCAATTGAACGGCAAGCATGTACGCATCACCGGCGGCGACCGCGGCATCGGCCTGGCCTGCGCGCGCGAGTTCCTTCGCGAGGGTGCGAAGGTCAGCCTGGTCGGCCGCACCGCGGCCGATCTGGACGACGCGGTGGCCCAGCTGCGAACGGAAGGGCACACCGAGGTTCGCGGCCACAGCGCGAATCTGAGCGACGCAGGCGCCGCGCTGGCCATGCTCGACGCTGCGGAAGCGGAGCTCGGCCCGATGGATGGCGCTGCGACGCCGATGGTGGTTTGAAGGAAGAGCCGAGGCGGCTAACGCAACCCCTGGAACGATCCGGCGTCCTTGGTCGCGGGCCGTGTTTCGATGAGCCAGTCGACCGGCTCGCCGGCCTTCCGCGTGTCTGCGAAATCAGCCATCGGCACCGCCGGCCATCCGGGGCTCCGACTCATCAGACGACGGTGCTCGAACATGGAGAGCAGGTACTTGACGCGTGCCGCGCCCAGATAGGGGAATCGCATGTGTATCTCCGTCCTGGCTTTTCGACGCTTGCGTACACGACAACCCGGTGAGGCGGGCTGCGGGACTGGGATCTCCCTGGCGAGGCGCAACAATAGCGGAACGCGGCTCGAACGCCAAGTCGGAAGATGTGACTAATTGGAGAGCCGCCCTTCATCTGCCGGAGAGGTGGCCGTGAAGGTCGTGCAAGTGGCCGACGGTCCGGGAGGCCCTGCCACCCGGCCAATTGGCGACGCGCGCTGCGGCCAGCCTGTCGATCCGGTCCTGCCGCTTCAGCGCGGACTCGATTGCGGCCCGCGTGCGCTCTCTTCGAATTTCGAGCCAAGCCAGCGGCGTCGCGATGACGAGGCCCGCGAAGGACGCGAGCGCCGCCACCAGCGCGGCAACCACCACCAGCAGTTGCAGGTCGTGCAGGTCGAAAGCGCTGGGATTCACGGTCCCCGCCGGAACAGCGGGCGGAACAGGCGGGGGCGGGAAGGCAAGCTCTACCCAGAACATGCCAAGCGCCAGCATCGTCGCGAACACGAACGTCCAGGCGAAAAATCGCTGGTACCTCTTGCGCACCACCACGGGTGAATCCATTGCGCGCTCTGCTCGACGGAAGCTCGATGGTGCGAGGTGGCGAGGTGGATGTCAGACAAAGTAAGCACCAACCGCCGGACTGTGTCGAATCACAATATCGCGATAGTCGCCGGCATCGCGCGGCGGCTCTGCTAGAATCCCGCCTCCCCGAAACGCCCTGGCCTCTTTCGGGATCGCCTGCGCAGGCAACGCCGAATCTCACGGCGGCACGTCGAACCAGAGCCACCACGACGAAAAAAACAAACGGTGACTCCTGCATGTGAATGTGCCGTAACGTGGGCCGCGTAAGTGCCCACGGCCAACATCCAAAGCCCGCCTCCGCGCGGGCTTTTTCATGCCCTGAGAACAGGCCGCCGCTCGGACCGTGCGCGCACACGCCGCATGTACTACGAAATGTGTACAACTTTGCCGCGCGTTGTGTTGGTTGCGTCAAAAACCGAGTGGAAGATTCTCCACCGCGGCAGTGGACAAGACTGTGGAAAAGGATGTGCGCATCGCTGCAGACCGTTGCCACGCGGGCGTCACGATGCTGTGCCTGCAAAAGCAACACGTGGCCCTTGGCCTCCCTCCCAAATTACTCCCAAATTACTCCCAACTCGGGGCCTACATTGACACCTGTCAGCCCTGGTTCCTCCAAACCCTCCTTTCATCTGTGAAGGGCTGACCTTGGCCCGCTTCGGCGGGCTTTTTTTTGCCTCAGCGCCAACCGACTCGGCTGCAGGCATGTGAAATATTCACATTTCTTAACCACTTCTTGTATATTGATACGCCGCTGTACGCCAAAGCCATTAAGGAGCCACGCGATGGACTCGGATTTTCATCTTCGCAAGGTACAAACGCTCAGCCCGAAGGCAGCAAAGATCGCATTGCGGATACTGGACGCTGACCCCAACATTCCTGCCGAATCAATCCTGGCGCTGCGCCCTGCCCTGGTTGAGCGATGCAGCGAATCGCAGTCTTTCGGAACCACCGATTGGATGACGATCGCTGCGATCGAGCGCCCCGCCATCCGTCGCTTCACCGAACGCTTCGAAAGCCGCGAGCAACGCCATGCTCGACTTTGGGTGACGAGTCTTCGCCAGGAGGCGCGGAAAGCCCCTCGTCCGTCGCTTGCCGACAGCGCCTACGGCTCACTTTGACGGGGCATGGCGCAGAAATGCAAAACGGGCCGCGAGGGGGCCTGCGCTGCCGCCGCCCGGCGAAACATGGTTCGCCTTGTGTTCCGGAAAGCGGGTCGAACCCGCGAGCTCCAGGGCGTCGCACGCACGGCCAGCCACTCGGGGCTGCCCAAGGTTTCAGCGCCCGCGAGGTCGTAGCAGGCGTAATAGCGCGGCGAGCCTGCGGCGTCGATATACCGGGCCGCTCGGACGGTCCCCGGCACGGCAGCCAGTCCGGGCAGATGTTCCTGCGCGTACCAGGCATTGAGGTCGTCCTCGAACTCGGGAAGCACGTCCGTCTCCACAACGTAGTGGTGCGAGGCGACTTGGCCGGCAGAGGCACCCCGCACCTCTTGCAGGCAGGCGAGCCGTCTCCATTCGCTGGCACCACCTGGGGTGAGCGTCGGCGACGCACTCCCCGATCCGTAGAAGTAGATCAAAGGGCCATCCATCGCGTGCCACGTCTGAACTTCAGGCGGCAGCGCGTGGACCGGCGCGAGCGGCTGATCGACCACGGATGCGTCGTACTTGAGAAGCCATAAATCTTGCATTCGCGGCTCCCCGTCAATGTGCGACGTTCAGGGCAACCAGCAGGCGCGACACCATGTTGTAGGCCGCCACGGTCGCCACGACTTCCACCACGCCCTTGGGGTCGAAGTGCTGCTGGATCCGATCCATGAGCTCTTCCGGAACCACGACCTGACGGGTCATGGCATCGGTCAGCTCCAGCACCAGGCGCTCCGGCGGCGCAAACACGTCGGACAATCCGTCCTGCCGGACGGCGTCGATCTTCTCGGCGCCGACGCCGGCCTTCTGCGCATGCGGCACGTGCGCGTCGTACTCGAATCCGGCGCCGTTGAGGACAGCGACCCGAAGGATCATCAGCTCGCGAAGATCGGCGGGTACGCCGGTCTGGTTGCGAACCGCCGTGAGCATGCGCTCCCAGCCTGAGGCGATCGGCCCGCTGTTGAGGAGCACCTGGTAGAGCAGCGACACGCGGCCGCGCTGCGCCATGATGCGGGACTCGACTTCGGCCAGCTCGGGGCGTGTGCCGGGCTGCACGAGGGGTACGCGGATACGGGCAGTCGTCATCACTCGGCCTTGATGTTCTTGGCGCGGATCAGCTTCGCCCACTTCTCGGTGTCCCGCTTCTGGATGGTCGCCAGTTCCAGGGGCGTGGATCCGGCAGGCTCGGTGCCCGTCTTCAACAACTTCTCGCGCACGCCTGGGTTGGCCAATGTGTTGCGCACCGCCCTGTTGAGCGCCTCGATGATCTCGGGCGGCGTCTTGGCAGGCGCAAACAGCGCGTACCAGTTGTTGGTGTCGACGCCCTTGATGCCTTGCTCTTCCAGCGTCTTCACGTCCGGCAGCGAAGGATGTCGCTTGCTCGACGCCACGCCCAGCGCCTTGAGCCGTCCACCTTGCAGGTGCCCGAGCAACCCGGGCACATCACCGAAGAATCCGCTGATCTGGCCTCCCATCAGGTCCGTGATGGCCGGCGCTGCGCCTTTGTAGGGGACATGAAGCAGCTTGGCGCCGCTCGAATCGGCCAACTGCTCGATCGCCAGATGCGGAATGCTTCCTGTGCCGGAGGAGCCCATCGGCGTTGGCTCGGCGCGTTTCTTCGTCGCCGCCACGAAGTCGGCCGCATCCTTGGCCGGGCTGGTCTGCTGGGTCACCAGCAACTCGACGTTGTTGACGACCAGCGAGACCGGCGCGAAGTCACGCTGCATATCGTAGGGGAGCTTCTCGTACAGCGAAGAATTGATCGCAGCCGCGCCGACGCTGGTGAACCATAGCGTGCCGCCGTCCGGGGCCGACTTCATGACATCGACGGCACCGATCGCGCCGTTGGCGCCCGGCTTGTTGTCGACGATGACCGTACGGCCCAGCTCCTTGCCGAGCTGCTCGGACAGGGTCCGGGCGACCGAGTCGACAGGTCCCCCGGAGGTGAAGGAAACGACGATCCGCGTCGTCTTCGGCTGTGCGTGGACTGCGGGCATCAGCGCGATGGCGAACGCGGCCGTGAGCAGGATGCGTTGAATGGTCATGAATGTCTCCGTCTTGCAATAACTCGAATCTCAGTCGCAGCGCGCGGTCATGCCGCCGTCGACGATCAGTTCGGTGCCGGTGATGAACCGCGCCTCGTCGCTGGCCAGGAACAGCACCGCGCTCGCCGTGTCGCGGCCGTCGCCCATGAAACCGAGTGGAATGCGTTTCTGGCGCTGGGCCAGCAGTGCGTCGACGTCGCCGCCCGCGCGCTGCTTCGCCAGGCGTGTTTCGACCATCGGCGTGTGCAGCTGTCCCGGCACGACGCTATTGACCCTGACCCCCTTGGCCGCGTGCTGCACCGCGATCACGCGCGACATCTGGATGACGCCAGCCTTGGTCGCGGCGTACGCCACCTGCGCACTGCCGGTCCAGCGCAGGCCCGATGTCGAAGAGATGTTGACGATTGAACCCCCGCCCTTCGCCAGCATCGTGGGAAGCACATGCTTGCAGGTCAGAAACACGCTCTTGAGGTTGATGTCGATCTGCAAATCCCATGTCTCTTCGGCCAGCTCCACCGGCCCGCCCGCCGCGGACCCCCCCACGTTGTTGACGAGGATGTCGATCGTCCCGTAGGCGTTCAGGCAGGCAGCCGCCATGGCCGCCACGCTCTCGCTGTTCGTGACGTCGCAGACCCACGGCGTGATCGACGCGCGGGCGGCACCGGCCAGCTCGAGTGTCTCGTCGAGTCGGGCGCCATCGCGATCGACCGCCAAGACCCTGGCGCCCTCCTCGGCGAGGCGCACGGCGATGGCGCGGCCATTCCCCCAGCCGGCGCCGACGCAACCGGCGCCGGTCACGATGGCTACCTTGTTCTCGAATCGCAGGCTCATGTCCTGTCTCCAAATTGATAAAGACGCTCCGGGTTGCCGACCAGCAGCGCATGGCGCGCGGATTCCGTGGGTGCGATCTCGGCAATGAGGTCGACGAGCTGCTGCTCGTCGGGTACGGGTCCGGCGTGGTTCGGGTGGGGCCAGTCGTTGCCCCATACGACCCGGTCGCCGAACTCGGCGACCAGCGTTCGAGCGAAGGGTTGGGCGTCGGTGTAGGGCGGGCCCAGCCGCGTGATGCGGTCCATTCCGCTCACCTTGACCCAGAAGCGCTCGTCCGCCATCAGCCGGAGCAGCGCCTGGAAGTCCGGCTGGTCAAGACCCAGCGCTGCATCGATGCGACCGATGTGGTCGATCACCACCGGCGTGGGCGAGCGACGCAGCGCGGGCGCCAGGTCCGTGAGCAGCGCGGGATCGCCGTGAATCTGCAGATGCCAGCCGAGCGGCGCGAAGCGGCCCGCCAACGACAGGACCTCCTCGATGGGTGCGTGCCGGCCGAGGTGGCCCATGAAGTTGAAGCGGACGCCACGGAAGCCCGCGGCGTCGAGCCGCTTGAGTTCTGCGTCGCCGACGTCGGTCGGCAGCAGGGCGATCGCGCGGTAGCTCGAGGGCCGCGGCGCGACGGCGTCCTCGGTGGCGCGGTTGTCGAAGCCATGGCAGGCCGACTGCACGACCACGCAGCGTTGCAAGCCGAGTCGGTCGTTCAACGCGTACAGGGCCTCCTTCGGCGCATCTGCTTGGGGAACGAAGGTGGCGTCAGGGGCGTACGGGAAGCGCATGCCGGGCCCGAACACATGGCAGTGGGCGTTGCAGGCCCCCGGGGGAAGGGTTGAGGTCATGAAGGCAGTGTCCCCATCGCAGCTGCCCTCCGTAATGACATTATTCCTATATCAGCTATGCTTATTGGCTATGGAATTGCGACAACTCCTGTACTTCGTCACCGTGGTCGATGCGGGAAGCTTCAGTCGCGGTGCCGTGGCGCTGGATCTGGCGCAACCCAGTCTGAGCAGGCAGATCGCCTTGCTGGAGGCGGATCTCGGGCAACGGTTGCTGGTGAGAACCGGACGCGGCGTGACCACGACGGACGCAGGGGAAGCCCTGCTCGTTCATGCGCGCGCGATGCTGGAGATCTCCCGTCGCGCCCGGGACGAATTGCGAGAGATGGACGAAAGTCCCGGCGGGCGGATCGTGGTCGGCATGCCGCCGCGGGTGGCGCTGGGCTTGAGCACGGCCCTCATCCAGCGGTTCAGGGAAAAGTTTCCGCGCGCCGTCATCACGGTCCTCGAAGGCCTGAGCGTCGCACTGCGCGAATCCCTGATCGCGGGGCGGCTGGATCTGGCGCTGCTCTTCGATCCTGCAGCCTCTCCCCAGCTGGCCTTTCAGCCTCTGATGCGGGAAAAGCTGCTGCTGGTGGCGCCGCCGAAGAGCAAGCTACCAGCCCGTGTCGGATTGTCGGCGCTTGCGAACTACCCCATGGTGCTGCCGAGTGCGCCAAATGCGATTCGCCACTTGCTCGACTCCGTCCTGGGGCCGCGTCACATTGAACTCCAGGTGCTCGCAGAGGTGGGCGCCGTCCACACCGTGCTCGCGCTCGTGGCGACCGGGATCGGATGCACGATCCTTCCGGAGAGCGCCCTGGGCGCGACCGGCGACGAAGCCCTGCCACGCGCACCGATCGGGCCGCCCAGCATCTGGAATGTGCTGGTGCTTGCGACACCGATGGCACGTCCGGCAACGCGTCTGATCCGGGGTACTGCGCAAATCCTGCAAGAGCTGGACTTCCGGCGTCGCTAAACGCCATCTCACTTTGGCGCCAAAGCAAATGAAGCGGCGGCTGGGCCGCTAGCAGCCGCTCGCGGTCGGCTAAAGTTTGCCCGCAAGCAGACAGAACGGACTGGCCTGGCCAGCCCTCATGTCAAACGCTCAGACTCTCGGAACTACCATGGTCACCTGCTACCTGCGCTATGTCATCGATCCGTTCAAGCTCAAGGAGTTCGAGCACTACGGAAAGATCTGGATTCCTCTCGTCGAAAGGTTTGGAGGGCAGCACCATGGCTACTTTTTGCCCTCGGAAGGCGCGAACAACATTGCGCTGGCTATGTTCACGTTCCCAAGTCTTGCGGCATACGAGGAATATCGCGCGTTGTCTGCCACAGACCCAGAGTGCCAAGCTGCGTTCAAGTATGCGCAGGACACTCGCTGCATCCTCAGCTATGAACGCAGCTTTTTCAGGCCTGTATTCAAATGAATCGGCCTAACCAAGCGTTGCAGTGGACCGCCTTTGGCTTCCGCTGGACTCATTCGTTGAGCAACCACTTTTGCCCTTCCATTTGAATCCACGATAGGCACCGCGTTCATCCAACGCGATCAGGCGACTGTTGGAGATCGCCACGCGATGGGTGTAGCGAGACAGGTAGGCCAGCACCGCCTCGGGTCCGGCGAAGGGGCGCTTCGCATGGACGACCCATTCCACTCGACCTATCGTTTCGCCCAGCAAGGCGACTTGTGGTCCCCACGTGTCCGAAAGCGCAAATCCATCAGCACCGCTGAGGTTCATGGCGATTTCCTCGAGAGGCGGGGTTGCGAATCAAAAGAGCCGGCACAAGCGGAATGCCTCGTAGATGGAGGCGTGGATGTCGCGCGAAGCATGCGCATCGCCGATCCGATAGAGCTCGAAGCGCTTGCCGGGTCCGGCCGCGGGCCAAGCCTGCGGAACACCCTTGGCGAACTTGTCCAGATCCAGTTCCCCGTCATTGACCGATGCGGGCTTCAGGTCATCGTAGACATCGCACACCGGGAGCACGCCCAGTTCCACCACCACGTGGTCCGCCTCGAGCGCAATGGTTGCGCCGGTCAACTCGTGCACGAATGCTGCGCGGCGCCGACCCGATACGGCCGACACACTGATCAGCCTGAGATCGTGGCGGACATGAACGCCCAGCTCGGTCAGCTTGCGGCGCCACACGATGTCGTCTCCTCGTCCGCCCAGTTCCATGCCGAGCTGGCCATCCAGGGTGACCAGGGTCACTTGACGGCCGGCGAGCGCATGGCGTTCGGCGCAGACATAGGCGTTGTGGCGTCCGGTCCCGTCATAGACCAGTACCTCGCCGCCGGAAGGTGGCTGCTGGGTCAGCGCGTCCACCACCGAAAGACCGTGCTCATGGCCCTCAAGTTCATCGAGCCACGGGATGCCTCCCGTCGCGACAATCACGGTGTCGGGCTCCAGCCCGGTAACATCGGCAGCGTCCGCGTAGCTGTTGAGTCTGATGTCCACGCCGAGGCGAGTCAGGGCGTCCACCCGCCACTGGATCACGCCGAGGATGTCCTTGCGCCATGACGCAAGCGCCGCCAGCAGCACCTGGCCGCCAGGCCGCGATCCGGCCTCGAGCAGGACGACCTCGTGTCCGCGCAGTGCGGCCACCCGGGCCGCCTCCAGTCCCGCGGGACCCGCGCCCACGACAACCACTTTCCTGCATGGACCGGGCGAGCGATCGACTTCGTGAGGCAGCCAGGTCTCCCGCCCCGTGGACGGGTTGTGGATGCATGCGGTCTCATGACTGCGGCAGAACGAGGCACCCACACAGGGGCGCACTTCGTGCTCCCGGCCTTCCATCAGCTTTCGAACCAGGTGCGGGTCGGCCATGTGGGCGCGCGTCATCCCAACCAGGTCGAGCAGACCTTCGCTGATCGCATAGCGCGCGGTGGCCAGATCGGCGATCTTGGCCGCATGAAAGACCGGCAGCCTCACCTCCTTCTTGAACGCGGCCGCCTTTTGCAGCCAGGGCGACGAGGGCATCGACATGGTCGGCATGTTGTCGGTGATCAGGGCTTGGGCAGTGTCCATGCGCCCGTAGACCACATTGAAGAAATCGAAGAGCCCGGAGCGTTCGAGAATGCCGGCGGCGCGAACGCTCTCCTCGAAATCCAGTCCGTCCTCGATGGCATAGCGGATCCCGACGACGAAATCCTCGCCGACCTGTTTTCGGATCTCCTCGTGCACCATCAGGATGAACCGGCAGCGGTTTTCCAGCGAACCGCCGTATCTGTCGGTTCGCACGTTGACCGATGGGCTCAGGAACTGGCCAAGCAGATGGCCGCCCGCCAGCGTTTCCAGCCCGTCCAGGCCTGCCTGCCGGCAGCGCGATGCCGCCTGCCCGAAATAGCGGATCACCCGGTGGATGTCCCGCTCCGTCATTTCACGCGGAATGCTGCGATGCAATGTTTCGCGCCTGGCAGATGGCGCGATGGTCGGCAACCAGGCGCCTTCATACGGGCTCCCGCGTCGGCCCATGTGAGTGAGCTGGCACATGAGTGCCGTGCCATGGGCGTGCATCCGCGCGGAAAACTGCTGGAGATGGGGAACCACCTCGTCGACGCCCATGTTGATCTGCCGGAAGACACTCGGGCTGTCGATGCCGACGTTGGACGAGCCGCCGAACATGCTCATCGCGATCCCGCCAATGGCTTTTTCTTCGTGGTACCGCTGATAGCGTTCCCGGGGAAAGTCACCCTCCGTCAGGCCGCTGGCGTGGCTGGTGCTGATGATGCGGTTCTTGAGGATGACCCTCTTGATGGCGAACGGGGTCAGCAGCGGGTCCTGTCGCCGCACCGATTTCTCATCATCAACGGAGTGGGCAAACCGCTGCACATCCTCTCCTTAACGCGCTCGGTTGAGTCCGGCCTGCATGGACATTGTGTAATCGAACACGAGGCCGGTCCATTTACATCTTAGGCAGAGATCGCTAACATGATGTTATGGAAGCGCAGCAGACGATACGCTCCGCCAATGCCTTGCGCGTGTTTGAAGCCGCCGCACGCTGTGCGAACTTCACGCTGGCCGCCTCCGAGCTCCACGTGACGCCCGTGGCGGTCAGTCGCATGGTGAGCCGGCTCGAAGACACCTTGGGCATTCGTTTGTTCACGCGCTCTCGGCTGGGCGTTCAACTCACTGAAGAAGGTGAGGTCTTGCATTCGGCGGTGTCGGCCGGCTTCAGCCAGATGGAGGCGGCGCTGCGCGAGATCAGGCGCCGCCGTGCAGATCGGGGCACCGTCACGCTGTCGTTGTCGAGCGCGTTCATCTCGCACTGGTTGATGCCGCGGTACGCACGTTTTCAACAGGCCGTCCCGCACATCAACCTGCGCTTCGAGGTGATCAGCGGCGTTCTCCGTGGCGATGTCGACGAGGTGGACCTGGGATTGCGCTTGTACGACCCCACGAGGAAGTGGCAGAGCTGGGAGTTCTTTCCGGAAGTGGTGCTCCCGGTCTGCAGCCCGGAATACCTGCATCGGGTGGGTGCCGTCGGTGAATCTGCCGATGTGAGCCAGCACACCCTGATCCATCTGACCACGACGACCATGGATTGGGAAGAATACGGGGCTCGCACCGGCCTGGACTGCCGGCGCCCCGGCAACTCCCTCAGCTTCTCCGATTCGGCACTCGTGCTGCAGGCCGCCTTGCTCGGTCAAGGGATTGCGCTCGGTTGGGTGTCGGCGGTATCCGGTGCGCTGCGCGAGGGCCTTCTGGTGCCGGCCTCCAGCCGCCTGATCCGCACCGAAAAGGAGTACCGGCTGGTGGCAAGGCCCGGGTCGATTCGACAAGAAGTGCGCCGCGTGCTGGATTGGCTCGTCAGCGAAATGCGCGAAGACGTTGCGACCATCACGCAGCAGTACGCATTGTTCCGGGACATTTGACCGACGTGTGCATCGCCCCCCCACTGCTGCCTGCCAGCAGGTGTCGAATGTGACCTAACGCCAGTCTTCGGCCCTTCGAAGCGGCACCTGTACTTCGGCTGCGCGCGCCCTCAACTGACCGCACCCGCCGTCGACATCCTGGCCGGCTGAATAGCGCAGCTTCGTCAGAATGCCCCGCTGGTGCAGCGTGCGAGCAATCTGTTCGCAGCGCTCCCACGACGGGCGACTGAACGCCACGCCATCCACCGCGTTGAAGGGGATCATGTTCAGCACGCCGTACCTGCCGGAGAGCAGTCTGACGATGCCTTCAATCTCCTCTTCCCCGTCGTTCACACCTTCCAGCAGCGTCCACTGGTACTGAATCGGGTAGCCGGTGGCCCGGGCATAGCGTTCGCATGCGGTGACCAGTTCCTCGGGGGTCATGTTCGGCGCGCGCGGAAGGAGCTTTCTGCGCAGCTCAGCCTTGGTCGTGTGCAACGAGAGTGCCAGCGCAGGTCTGACGCTTCCCTGGTGCAGCCTCTCGAACACGCGTGGATCGCCCACGGTGGAGAACACCAGGTTCTTGTGGCCGATGTTGCCCGCCGTGCCGAGCAGGTCGATCGCCTCCATCACGTTGTCCAGGTTATGGGCCGGTTCGCCCATGCCCATGAACACGACCTTGCGTACCGGCCGACGCAGGCGCGCGAGGGCGACCTGGGCAATGATTTCGGCGCTTCCCAGTTGGCGCAGCAATCCCTCGCGGCCCGTCATGCAGAACTGGCACCCGACGGCGCACCCGACCTGCGACGAGATGCACAGACCGTCCCGAGGCAGCAACACGCTCTCCACGGTCTGACCGTCCGCGAGGGCAACGAGCAGCCGCTCGGAACCATCGGCGCCGCGATGGACCGCGTGGATGCGCGCCAGTCCCGCAAGCTCAGCTTCAATGGACGGCAGGGCAGCCAGCAGCGACGACGGAAAAAAGCTCTCTGGTCGACGCTTGCCGCTGTTTCGGGGTAGAGCATGGGACCACAGCCGCAAGATCCGGTGCTCGTGGATGGGGCCCGCTCCGGCTTCCCGCAGTCGCCGTTTTAGTTCGTGGATTCGCATGCACTGCCTAGGGCAAATGGACTCCTGGACACATCAGTGATCCAGTCGTGCTGGCGTCCAGGACGTACAGAGAGTGATGGTCGACATGCGACAGATTGTGCACGGCAGCTCGAGTGGGGTTCATGCGGCGCGGGTCGCCCGCGTCGCGCTCAGCAGCAATAGGAATCCGGCCACGGCGGCCAGCCCATGGACGACGACAAGCCATTTCGACAGCGGCAACTGCTTCCAGTGGTAGTTCAGGTTGAGGACGGCACCCCCCGCTGCCGCCAGGAGAAAGAGAACAAGCGCGCCGAGGGCGGTCGCAGGCAAGCCTACGGTCGCTGCCGCGTAGAGCAGCAAGGTCACGGCCGCGGCGGCCAAGAACCTACTCTGACCCACCGTTGAAACGAAAAAGCCCTGGCTGTTTCCAGTCAGGGCAAGAAGGTCGGTGGTCGACCTTGGAGAACGGTATCTCCCTTAGGCTTTCTAACTGAGCCCAAGTTCCCAACGTCTCCCTGGCCGGACGCTTGTTGCTCGACGCCATGGCCCTGGCAAGTCTGCACAACGAAGAAGCGAAAGTCGAAGGTTCTTCATGGTGACCAGCTGGCCACACCTGGACCGGGAGTTCGATTGTGCAGCGACAATCCGCGGATGGCCCAAGGCAAGCGCATCTCGGCAGACATTGGTGGCGACGCCCTGCAGGCGATCAAGGACATGGGTGCCGCGGCCAAGCTGGCCCGCACCAGTGCCGGCGACGGCCAAGCCGCCGCTGCCGCCCGATTGGGCGTGCACGTCCAGACGATCGCCCGGATTGAATCAGGTGAACCAGGCGTCGCGATCGGGCACGTGCTGGGCATGCTTGCGCTCTACGGCATCGCAACGAAGTTGCAGCCGCCAGACAGCGGCCAGCTCGCATCCTGAGTTGTTCCAACTGCTGAGCGAGGGTACGTAACGTCTGCGGGCCTCTCTCGCGGCCCTCAACCTCGCAGCGCGCCAGTTGCCCCCATGGAAGACGTGCGAACGCCCCGACCATAATCGGGCAAAGCTTCCTTCGTGTCCTCCGCATCCCACTCCCTTTGGTCCCCGTTGCGTCTGCCCGCATTCCGGGGCCTGTGGACCGGCAGCGCGATCTATTTCACCGGAAACGCCATGCAGGTCATGGCGGCTTCATGGCTCATGGTGGAGCTCACGGGCTCCTCTTTCCTCGCAGCGTTGGTGCAGACCGCCGTGTTCCTGCCAATGTTCCTGCTGGCACTGCCGGCCGGCGTGCTGGCCGACACCACGGACCGGCGGCGGCTGATCCTGAATGCGCTGGCCGTTCAGGTGGCCGTCGTCGTTGTCCTGTCCCTGCTCGCATTGGGGGGGTGGGCGGGACCGGCGACCTTGCTGCTGTTCACCTTTGCCGCCGGCTGCTGCACGGCGCTGCTGTCACCAGCCTGGAACACCAGCGTGGCGGACACGGTGCCGCGCGAAGACATGCCACAGGCCATCACGGCGATGTCGATCGCCTGGAACAGCGCGCGGGCATTGGGGCCGTCAGTCGCGGGCTTCGTGTTCGCATGGCTCGGTGCAGGCTGGGTCTTCGTGGTCGCGGTGGTGAGCGCACTGGTGATGATGCAAGCGGTGCGGCGCTGGCCCCCTGCCCCACATGCGAAGTCGCCCCTGCCGGCGGAGCGCCTCTGGAGCGGCACCGTCGCGGGCCTGCGCTATGCAAGGCACTCGCCGATGATCCTGGCTCAGTTACTGCGCACCGTCGCCTACAGCGGCGCGGGCTCGGCGCTGTGGGCGCTGTTGCCGGCCATCGCGGCGCAACAACTGAAGTTGGGCGCCGCCGGATTCGGTTTTCTCATGGGATGCCTGGGCACAGGCGCGGTTGCTGCGGGCCTGGTACTGGGCAAGTTGCGTGCGCACCTGGGGCTTGAGCGCCTCGTCGCCCTGGGGTGCATGGTCTTCGCCGCTGTGATGCTTATCGCTGCGTTCGTGCGCATTCCCACCGTGGTATTCGTGGCGCTTGCCATCGGCGGCGCCGCCTGGATGGCGGTCATGGCCACCTTCAACACGGCCACGCAGTCCAGCGCGCCGCCCTGGGTCCGTTCGCGCGCCGTGGCACTGCACACGGTCAGCGCGCTGGGCTCGTTCGCCATCGGCTCGGCATTTTGGGGCGCGGTTTCCGGCATCACCGGGCTGCCGATTGCTTTGAGCATCGCAGCTCTCACCATGACAGGAGGCATCTTTCTCGCCCGCTGGCTGCCGCTGCGGATGGGCGCTTCGCCGGAGGTCACGCCCGTCGCGCTCTGGGAAGATCTTTTCATCAAGGATCAGCCGCTTCAGGACGATGGCCCGGTGTCGGTGGAGATCGGCTATCGCATTCGCGTTGGCGAAGCCGAGGAGTTCTTGAACGCCGTGACCCAGCTGCGCGCCTCGCGGCGCCGCGACGGCGCCACCCTATGGCGCGTCTATCGAGACCTCGGCGATCCGTCGCGCTATGTCGAGCGATTCATCGTCGCCTCCTGGGCCGACTACCTGCACCAGCGCGCCCGGGCCACGCTGGCCGACCAGGAGGTGGAGGCTCGTGTACGGGTATTCTTGCGCGACGGCGAGGCGGTGACGACCCAGCACTACATCGCTGAGCGGTGAAATCGTATTCTCGAGCGGCTGGCTTGCAGCGTGAGCGGACATTTTCCAGGCTCGCACCCAGTTGATCTTTTGGATCGGGCGAAAAATGGGTCGCCGGAAGCGTGGCCCGGGACTAATATTCAATCGTCCGACGCGCGGCTTAACACGAGGCTGCCGCGGACTAATTGCTCACTCGTTCAAGGAGAGTAGTGATGGCAAGCCCGATGAATGTCACCAAGCTCCAGACGAAATCCCATGACGAACCGGATGAGGTTCGGGAGCCGGAAAAGACTCGGGTCGAAGTGGTCCGCCTCGAGGGGTACACGCTTGGACGCTTCAAGTTTCAGCCCGGGTGGCGCTGGTCGAAGTGCATCAAGCCGGTCGTCGGCACGGATAGTTGCCAAGTAGCTCACGTTGGGTATGCGGTTTCCGGTCGAATCACCGTGCAAATGAATGACGGCTCGAAGACCGCAATTGAGGAAGGCATGTCGTACACCATTCCTCCGGGCCACGACGCATGGGTCGAAGGCAACGACCCGTTCGTTGGCTTCGAGATGATGAGCGCAGAGGAATACGCAAAGCCCAAGAGCTGACCCCGACTGGTCTGACCCCCTTCAGTGATGAGCGGATGGAGCCGCGAGCCACTTGAGCCGGCGGCGGCTCGCACGGCTACTGGGCCTAACAAGCCGGTCCCAACCCTGGACTGAAGGCATCGAAGGTCCAGCCGCGTCATAGATCCGGAACGCCCGCATGTGCGCACGTCCTTCAGGCGAAGCCAGGGCTGCCCAATCGAGCCGCTGATTGCCCGCGAGAAGCGTAATATGCACCGGCCATCCTTCCCCTATGGAGTCGGCGCAGGTGAACTCGGCTGATCTCAGGCAGCACTTGGTGGCGATCCTCGCAGCGGACGCCGCGGGCTATTCGCGCCTGATGGCCGTAGACGACCGCGCTACCGTGGCCGCCCTCGACGCGGCTCGTGCCGTGTTCCGCAGCCGCATCGAGGCCAATCATGGCCGCGTGATCGACATGGCCGGGGACTCAGTACTCGCCGTATTCGGAACGGCGACCGGCGCGGTGGCGGCGGCGATCGTCGTCCAGCGGGAGCTGGGCGCGTCCATCGACGTCCTGCCGCAGGACCGGCGAATGCTCTTTCGCATCGGCATCCACATGGGCGACGTGATCGAGAAGGCGGACGGCACGGTGTACGGCGATGGCGTGAACATCGCCTCCCGGCTGTGCGGCGTGGCCGAGCCGGGCGGCATCTTCGTGTCCGACGCGGTGTACGGCGCCGTGCGGGACAGGATCGGCGCGAGCTTCGTCGACCAGGGCGAGCAGCCGATGAAGAACATTTCGCACCCGGTCCACGCCTTCAAGCTGACGCCCGCCGCGCCGTTGTCCTCGCGAACGCCGGCACTGCGCTTGCCGGATCGGCCTTCGCTGGCGGTGCTGCCGTTCACCAACATGAGTGGAGACCCAGAGCAGGAGTACTTCGCGGACGGCATCACCGAGGACATCATCACCGACTGCTCCAAGATTTCGGGCCTGTTCGTGATCGCGCGCAACTCGACATTTACTTTCAAGAAGCAGAACGTCGACATCCAGGAGGTCGGGCGCAAGTTGGGCGTGCGGCACGTGCTTGAGGGCAGCGTGCGGCGCGCCGGCATGAGAGTGCGCATCAACGTGCAGCTCATCGATGCCGAATCCGGCGGGCATGTCTGGGCCGACCGCTATGACCGCGAGCTCGAGGACATCTTCCTGGTACAGGACGAGGTCACTCGCAAGATCGTGGAGACGCTCGAGGTAAGGCTCACCGGCAACGAGGAGGAGCGCCGGCAGGAACGCGGCAAGGTCAACGGCGAGGCCTACGACTATCTAATTCGCGCGAAGAGCTGCATCGTGCAATTCACGGCGCCAGCCCTGACCGAGACACGCGAGATGCTGGAGCGCGCACTGGCGATCGATCCGGGCATGGCGCTGGCCTATGCCTACCTGGCGATCGCCGGCGGCGTCGAGTACGCCAACGCCTGGAACGGCCGGACAGCCGACGATCTGCAAGAGAACCTGGCGTTGGCGCGCAAGGCGTGCGAGTGCGACCCTCTTGAGCCCATGGCACACCATGCGCTTTCCAACGCGCTGATGTGGCTACGCAGGCTGGACGATGCCGAGCGCGCCGCACGGCGCTCGGTCGCGCTCGACCCGAATTCCTCCCAGAGCTATGGGACGCTGGGCATCATCCTGGATTTCGCCGGGCGCCACGAGGAGGCGATCGAATCGCTCTCGAAGGCGTTGCGCCTCGACCCGCAATTCAGCCTGTGGCGGCATGCGCAGGGGCGGGCCCAATTCGTCCTCGCACGCTATGCAGAGGCCGAAGCGAGCTTTAAGCGTCGCCTCATCCACATGCCGGGTTCGGACGTCACGCGCGCCTACCTGGCCTCGCTCTACGGTCATACCGGTCGCCATGAGGAGGCGCGCCAAATCTGGAGCGAGCTGATGGACATCCATCCCGAATATGCAATCGAACTCACGCTGCGCGTTCTGCCCTACAGCAGCCCGGCGCCTCTTGAGCAGTTCGTGGCGGGCCTGCGCAAGGCCGGGTTGGCGGCCTGAACGCACGAGCCCCCGCTCCTCTGTCGCTGCCACCTCTCCCGAGGGGTTTCACCCAGGACCTTCGCCACCGGCCCTCGTCGGCACAAAGCGTTGAATGTGGCTGGTTGCGGATCCAAGCGCGGCCAAATCTTCACGCATGGCAGCCCCGCCTGCGTCGCAGGCGGAGGCGACCGCCCTCGTCTTTCACTACGAGTCCCGGGCTCCCGCGGCAAGGATCGCTTCGAGGACATCTTCGGGCGCCTTTCCGCTTGTATCCACCACATGATCGCGAACTCCTCGCTCATTGCAGGACCGTCTCTTCAGCAGCGAACGCCGTCTTTGCCGGCAGAATGCTGAACTTCACCAATCGCGCCCAGTAGCAATGCGGAGGTTCCCAATGAACGGCGATCGGCTTTCGCACGGCCTGTGGGAGGCCTCGGCGCCGCTGGCGCCGAGGACGCAACCGCTGACGGAGCGGATAACGGTCGACGTCGCGATCATCGGCGGGGGGTATACCGGATCATCGGCGGCACTTCACCTCGCCGAGGGCGGCGCGAGCGCCGCGGTGCTCGAGGCGTTCGACATCGGCTTTGGCGCCTCCGGCAGGAACGTGGGCCTCGTGAATGCCGGCATGTGGGTCATGCCATCCGTGCTGCTGGGTGAGCTCGGCAAGTCGCACGGCCAGCGCCTGCTGGACATCCTGGGCAATGGGCCTTCCATCGTTTTCGATCTGATTGCCCGCCATGGCATCGAGTGCGAGGCCGTCCACAACGGAACGTTGCATTGCGCAGCGGGTAAACGCGGCCTCGCCGAGATTGCCGAGCGCGCGCGCCAGTGGCTGGAACTCGGCGCCCCGGTGGAAGTCCTCGATGCGCAGCGGACCCTGGAACTCACCGGAACTCGGGCCTATCCGGCTTCGTTGCTGGACCGCCGGGCCGGCACCGTCCAACCGCTCGCCTATGTGCGAGGCCTCGCCGATGCCGCACTGCGTGCGGGTGCGCGCATCCACACGCAGACGCGCGTGACAGCGGCCGAGCGTGTCGGGTCCCGGTGGCAATTGGCAACGAGCAGCGGCGGAATGGTGTCCGCGAGATGGGTCATCGTTGCCACCGATGCTTACACCGGGAGCGACGGGCTGTGGCCCGGCATCCAGGCAGAGCAGGTGCGATTGCCCTATTTCAACTTCGCCACGGCGCCGCTGCCGCGGGCAAGCGCAGAAAGCATCCTGCCCGAACGCCAAGGCGCATGGGATACACGCCAGGTTCTGTCCTCGTTCCGTCTCGACGCCGCGGGGCGGCTCGTCTTCGGCAGCGTCGGCGCTTTGCGGGGGATGGGACGGGAGATCCACCACGACTGGGCGCGACGCGCGCTCGCCAGGATCTTTCCGCAGCTGAAGGACGTGCCGTTCGAGCATGAGTGGTATGGAACGATCGGCATGACGAGCAACGCCCTCCCCCGATTTCACGAGCTTGACCACAACGTGGTTTCGTTCAACGGTTTCAATGGCCGGGGTATCGCACCGGGAACGGTGTTCGGCAGGGAACTCGCGAAGCTCGTGCTGGGCGCGGTCCGCCGCGATGACCTGCCGTTGCCGGTGACACAAGTGGCCCCCACGCTGTGGCGCAACGCGAAGGCGCTGGGCTATGAGGCGGGCGCCCGCGCATTCCACTTGGTAGACGCGCGGATCTAAGGATCACCCAGGAGTTCGTGCAGGCTGCTGTTGAGACGGGCTAGGCCGCCTGCACGGCAGCGAGCCAGAGCTGCGCTCCTTGCTGCGGCGTCGACGCCCAGGTCACGTTGTAGGTACCGGCCACGCTCACCTGCCTGACGGCAACGGCGCACTGCACCAATGCACCAGAAGCCAGTACCGAATCGACCACCGTGAAGCCGCTGTCGGGCACGGCCGTCTTGTCCAGGTCGACACCTGCATCGCCCCACCACCATGCGACGAGCAGCGCAGGGCCGGTGGTGGTGACACTGGCGCTGGTCAAGGGCTGGCCAGACAGCACCTCGCGCCACTGCACATCGCGCACGAAGCCGCCTCCGGTGATCTCGACAACGCTCAGGGTCGTTTCGTCGGTGACTTTAGGCTTCACCACGGTGACCGCGTGGCTGACCATGCCCCGGGCCTGCTCGCAGGCATACAAAGCCGTCCCTGAGTTTGGCCAGAGGGTGTAGGTGTGCGCCACATCGAGCTGAACGAAGGCATTGCCCACGTTGTCCGTCGGCGCGATGGCAGAAAGCAAACCCCGCCCGACGCAGGCCAACAGGGTGCTTCCGGTCGTGCGCGTGGACATGCCGGAAGTGGACAGCGATGAGGACGACACGCCGTCACGGTTGAAGTCGAGCGCGTGGGCGCCCAGGGCTGGCGCCGTTGGAGCAGGAGCAGGAGCAGGAGCAGGTGCAGGTGCAGGTGCAGGTGCAGGAGCAGGAGCGGCTGCAATTGCAGCTGCAGCTACTGTTGTCTGGGCGCCGGAGCCTCCGCCGCAGGCCGTGAGCGCCGCACTTCCAGATGCCATGCTGACCATCGCAAGCGCCCACATACGGCGCAACAGGTCGCGGCGCTCGTTCAGCAGTGCAAGTGCCTCACTGTCGGAGGGTTCATTCATGGAGGCACCCCGTTCTCTTCGGCCTCCGATTGTGAAACACCGCGGTCTGCGAACCAACCCACATCCGCCGCCCAGGTGTTACCGACAGTCAGTTGCCGACGAATTCGAACCTGAGCTTCTCAAGCTTCGCGTCCCTTCAGGCGAATGCCCTGTGCCTGGCGTTCGATGTATTGGTCGCTGGAGCGCGTGCTTGCTGGCGAGGTTGAGCTGAGCGGCGCGCGTTCACTTCAGCAGGTGGCCGAGGCCGCGGAGTTTGGTGGGCAACGCCGCGGTGCGCTTCCTATGGGCACTTGGGCGCACAGACGAGATGGTTCTTGCCGAGAAAGCGCCGCGAAGTCATCCCGGTGCGAAGAACGAACTTCCCGCACTTGAAGCAGGACATCATGGCTTCGGCGCGCGGCGTGGTGATGATGGAGCCTGGCGCCTTCTTGACGTAGCGCAGGCCATCCTGCGTGAGTTGGGTGTTGGACATGCGGCATTTTACCCGGACGCAATTTGACACAGGTGCCTTGAGAGAACCAGGTTTCCCCCGGAAAAGGAGCCTTCACCAGTCACCACGACAGGCGGAGAAGGACATGTTGAACTTCGGAAGGCGTTATGCCGCATCGCGGATCTTGAAGAGCCTGATCATGAACAAGGTGCTGGTGCCGGAGTTCTCACAGCGTGCTGCGGCGAACCATCCCCAGATGGTGGTCTTCTCGTCGGACCTGATCGGCCAGGGCATCAATATGTACGGCTACTGGGAGTTTGAGGAACTCGAGGTCCTCGCGCAGTGGCTCAAGGCGAACGGCCACGTAGGCGGTGCGATGCTCGACGTCGGCGCGAACATTGGCAACCACAGCATCTTCATGTCGCGGTACTTCGAAGCCGTTCACGCGATCGAGCCGAACCCCAGGTCGTACGAGGTCCTTGCCCTCAACTCAAACTTGGCAGAGAACATTCACTGCCACCAGGTTGCAGCATCGGACACAAACGGGACGCTGCGCTTCGAGCAGGAGGCGGGAAATATTGGAGGCACGTACGTGCTTCCAGAGGGCTGGCAGCCCACAGGAAAGGCGATGGAGTTGCCCTGCCGCCGGCTTGACGAGGAAGTGGCGGACGTGCGCGACATTCGGCTCGTCAAGATCGACGTCGAAGGCCACGAATATGCAGCAATCCAGGGAATGAAGGGCATTCTGGACCGCGACTCGCCCATATTGGTCTTCGAGCAGCACTTCGGCGAGTTCGTGGATGGCAAGTCGAAGGTAGTGGAACTGCTGCGCAGCTATGGCTACACGGAGTTCCATTCCATCGATCGCATACCCTCAACGCACAATGCGGGGAAGCTCGGGAAGCTCTGGTTCTTCGCATGCTCGCTGGTGCGGGGCATGCGCATTGAAGTTCGCCCCCTCGATGAGGTGCCGCCCGGGTTCTACGAGATGCTGATCGCGCGCAAGCCGTTGCTTGCGGAGAAGACATAGGCTCAGCCTATGGACATATCCACATTTCGCATTTTTCAGCCACCGCGGCAACCAGGAAACTTGCGTCACAGGGTCGGTCAAGGGCCCCGAACGCATTCCATCAGAAACAAGTCCGCTCATGTCCGACCGCGACAACACCCCTGGCGCATGGCACGAATCACCGACGGACTACCTTGCGGGATGGCGTAGCGTCATTGCTGGATGCATGCGTGCGAGTTGATCCTAGTGAGACTGTCACCCTTAACCATCAGTTAAGACCGACTAAACAAGATGCGAATTGTCGGCGTGCCTCCGAATCGTGAGGATGCAAGGCGCCGACGCCGTCGGACCACCACAAAAAGCAGGAGACAGCATGCACCCCAGAAGCCTGATCGGGCGTCAGTCGCGCCTGCCCTGGCTCGCGGCTGCGGCCACGGCGGCGACCGTTGCTGCCGCGCCGGCCGAGGCCCGTGTCACTCGCATCGTGATCGACAGTGTCACGCCACTCACGGGGCAGGCGATCCTGTACGAGCAAATCCGCGGCCGCGCCTTCGGCGAGCTCGACCCGAACGATCCGCACAACAGCGTCATCACCGACATCAAGCTGGGAACGGACGCCGATGGCAAGGTGCGCTACGAGACCACATTCAATCTGGTGAAGCCGGTCGACATGAACCGCTCCAGTGGCTTCCTCTGGCATGACGTGCCCAACCGTGGCGGCGCCGGCACCATCGTCGTCGACGAACGCGAGCTGGGCGATATCGGCTTGCGCAGCGGCTGGCAGGCCGACAACGCCGGCAATACAGGCATTGCCGCCAATCGCGCGGCGGGTACCAATCACTGGGTGGCAGTGCCCATCGCGAAGATCGACGGCACGGCGGTCACCGGCAACGTCTTCGCGCGCATCGTCAACCAGAGCGGTGCGGACTCCAAGCCGCTGACGGTGCAATCGAACCCTATGCCCTACCTTCCAGCAACGCTGGACACGACCAAGGCGACACTGAAGACGCACACCAAGGAAACCGTCGACGGCGTCATCACCGAGGGTCCGAGCATCGCCGCGGGCGACTGGGCGTTCGCGAAATGCGACGCCAGCAATCCGTTCCCCGGTACTCCGATCGACAACAACCCCGCCAACGCGCCCGGCAATCTGCCCGTGCACATCTGTTTGCGGAACGGCTTCGATCCCAACCTGCTGTACCAGGTGGTGTACCCGGCGCAAAACGCTTACATCCTGGGCGTGGGCATGGCGGCATTCCGCGACGTCGGGACCTTCTTCCGCTACGAGACCGCCGACGACTTCGGCACGCGAAATCCGATCGCCGGCTTCGTCAAGGGCACGGCGGTGCGGGGCGTGTCGCAGTCCGGAAACATGGTGCGGCAGTTCATCTCCATGGGCCTGAACCAGGACGAACGCAAGCGCAAGGTCTACGACGGGGCCTGGCCGATCATCGCGGGCCGCCGGGTGGCCGCCAACTCGCGCTGGGCCCAGCCGGACGGCGTGCTGGAACTCTACCAGCAGGGCAGCGAAGGCCCGCAGTGGTGGGTGGACTGGGCGGACCCGGTGCGCAACCAGCCCGCCGGCAGCATCTTCTCGCGTTGCAACACGAACAACACCTGCCCGAAGGTGATCGAGCATTTCGGGTCGGCCGAGGTGTACGCACTGAAGCTGACGCCCGAGTGGATCGGCACGGCCGGCGACGCGGACATCCCGCTGACTCGCAACGTTCGCCGCTACTACGTGCCGAGCACCAACCACGGCGGCGGCGCAGGCAGCTTCACGCACATCCCGACGACCACCACCGGCCCCACCTGTCCCGGCAACAACTTTGGTCGCGCCACGTTGGCGGCGAACCCGGTGCCGCACACGGAGATCACCAACGTGCTGCGCCTGGCCATGCGCGACTGGGTGCTTAAGGGTACGCCGCCGCCGCCGAGCCGGTGGCCCACGCTCGCGGGCAAGACGCTGGTCGAGGCGAACAAGGAGGCGATGGGCTTCCCGGACGGCGTGCCCGGCATCCCGGATTCGATCTTCCTGCCGGAGAACTTTGCGTTTCCGGTGTTCGACTACGACTGGGGCCCGCAATTCAACCACGCGGAAGCTTCCGGCGTGCCCACCAACGTGCCGCCGCCCATCAAGAAGGTCATCCCGATGAAGGTACCGAAGGTCGACGCCGACGGCAACGAGATCGCGGGCGTACCCACCGTGCTCGTGATGGCTCCGCTGGGCACCTACCTGGGCTTCAACATCACCGCTGCGGGTTTCCATCAGGGGCAGGTGTGCAACTATGTGGGCGGCTATGTGCCGTTCGCCCGGACGCGTGCCGAGCGGATCGCCCGTGGCGACCCGCGCCTCTCGCTCGAGGAGCGCTACGGCAATCACGAGGGCTACGTGGCCGCGGTGCGAGCCGCCGCCGAGAAGGCGTTCGCCGAGGGCTTCCTTCTCCCCGCGGACCGTGAGCGTCTCATCCGTCAGGCGTCCGACAGCGCTGTGCTCCGCTGACGAGGAGAGAAATGCGCTACCAGCATCGCCTTCTCAGGATTCATGAAGTGCTGGCGGAGACGCTGCTGAGCGAAGCCGCGCTCTCGATCATTTCCACGAGCGCGGCTGCGGACGTCGACAGTTCCGGGCGGCTCCGCATTGCCAGCAGCAGCACGCGTTCCATCTCGATGCCTTCGAGGCCGACCTGCACGAGGTTGAGAGCTTGGGCATAGAGAGCGGCAGCCGCGCGTGGCAGGATCGCCAGGCCGAGCCCGCATGCGACCATGCGGCACATCGAATCGAAGCTGCGCACCTGCACCCGGATGCGTGGTGTGCGCTTCACCGCGTCGGCCGCCGCCATCACCTTGCGCGTGAGCGATGCGCTTCGCGCCAGAGTGACCAGGTCATAGTCGAACACGTTCACTGTGGAGGCGTTCTGCTGACTGCCCAGCGCGTGACCTGCCGGCACGAGCAGGACCAGCTGGTCGACATTGCAGACGATTGTCTCGAGGCCTTCGTGCGGCACGTTGTCGCCAATGACGGCAAGCTCCGCCAAACCTTTCTGCACGGCGCGGATACCGTCCTCGCTCAGGGCATCTTCCATGTCGATCACGACATGGGGGTAGCGACGGGCGTACTCTGCCAGCACGCTTGGCAGGAAGCCTCCGAAAGCGGAAGGATTGGCGCACAACCGCAGGTGACCGGTGGCACCCGAGCGGAAATCGTCGACGGCCTGCACGAGCTGTTCCAGGCGCGCGATCACCTCGATCGCGTGTCGGTGCAGGGTCTGTCCCTCCGGCGTAGCGGTCACGCCGCGCTGCCCCCGCTGGAGCAGGGCGATGCCGCAATGCCGTTCGAGATCGGCGATGCGCTTGCTGGCCGCTGGGAGCGAAACGCCGAAGCGATCTGCGCCCGCGGTCAGGCTTCCTGCATCGACGACCGCGACGAAAAGGCGCAGGGAGACGAGATCGAAACGATTCAGGTTGATCATGACGAGTGGATTTGACCACTGCGGTTGCCTGCGGCCGCGAGAGACAACGCATGAAAACTGAACCGACGAACCGCTTGCACAACCCAACTCGGCAAGGCAATGCCGATCATCAGCATCTGTTTCCCACGCCCGCTTTCCAAGAAATCGAGGTTCCAAGAAACCGAGTGGGACCGCCCGGGCAAGAAAAAACCCCGGAAACCTAGGCTTGACGCGGGGTTTGCGGGGTTTTCTGAAGCTTCCTGAGACAGCTTGAAATCCGTCACTGGAGGAGAGGGAGGGATTCGAACCCTCGGTCCGTTCGCACGGACGCCTGATTTCGAGTCAGGTACATTCGACCACTCTGCCACCTCTCCGGTGTCTGTCGAGCCCGCGATTCTAGCAGAGGCTTTGGGCGCTTTTCAGGCCCGCAGCACGCCCAATCCGCCCAGATAGGGTCGAAGCGCCTCGGGCACGGTGATCGAGCCATCCGCGTTCTGGTGGTTCTCCAGCACCGCAACCAGCGTGCGGCCGACCGCCAGGCCCGAGCCGTTGAGGGTGTGCACCAGCTCGTTCTTGCCCTGTGCGTTCTTGAAGCGGGCCTGCAGGCGGCGGGCCTGGAAGGCCTCGCAGTTCGAGACCGAGCTGATCTCGCGGTAGGTGTTCTGCGCCGGCAGCCAGACCTCGAGGTCGTAGGTCTTGGTGGAACCGAAACTCATGTCGCCGGTGCACAGCAGCACCACCCGATAGGGCAGTTCCAGCGCCTGCAGCACGGCCTCGGCATGGCCGGTCATGGTTTCGAGCGCCTCGTAGCTTTTTTCGGGATGCGTGATCTGCACCATCTCGACCTTGTCGAACTGGTGCTGGCGGATCATGCCGCGCGTGTCGCGGCCCGCGCTGCCGGCCTCGGAGCGAAAGCACGGCGTGTGCGCGGTGAGCTTGATGGGCAGTTGCGACTCGGCCACGATCTCGTCGCGCACGAAATTCGTGAGCGGCACTTCGCTGGTCGGGATGAGATAGAGCGCCGAATGATCGGGCGCCGGCTCGCCGTCCTGCCCGCCCTTCTTGGCGGCGAACAGGTCGCCTTCGAACTTGGGCAGCTGGCCGGTGCCGCGCAGCGTTTCGGCGTTGACGATGTAGGGCACGTAGCACTCGGTGTAGCCGTGCTGCTCGGTCTGGATGTCGAGCATGAACTGGGCGAGCGCCCGGTGCAGGCGCGCGATCGGCCCCTTCATCACGGTGAAGCGCGAACCTGCGAGCTTGACGCCGGTCTCGAAGTCCAGTCCCAGCGGCGTGCCGAGGTCCACATGGTCCCTGGCCTCGAAGCCGAGCGCGGGCGCATCGGCGCCGCCGCCGCCCTTCGGGCTCCAGCGCCGGACCTCGAGATTCGCCGTTTCGTCATCTCCGACCGGCACACTCGGATGCGGCAGATTCGGGACCGCGAGCAGCAGAGCCTGAAGTTCGGGCTGGATGGCATCGAGCCGCACCGCCGACGACTCCTGTTCGGCCTTGAGCGCATTGACCTCGGTCATCAGCGCATCGACCGATTCGCCCTTGGCCTTCAGGGGCCCGATCTGCTTGTTGAGCGCGTTGCGGCGCGCCTGCAGCTCCTCGGTGCGGGTCTGCAGGGTCTTGCGCTCGGCCTCGAGTGCGCTGAAGCTGGCCACGTCGAGAAAGGTCTGGTTCTTCTTGCGGGTTTCGAGGCGGGCAACGACCGAGGCGAGGTCCTTGCGTAACAGAGTGATATCGAGCATCGGGCGATTTTAGGCGGGGCGTAGGATCGCTCTCCCCCTTTCAACTGACTCAAGGAGATTCGATGGAAGCCTATCTGTCCTTCAACGGAAATGCGGCCGAGGCACTGGCCTTCTACGCCAAGAGCCTGGGCGGAAAGATCCTCTTCAGCATGAGCTTCGGCGAAAGCCCGATGGGCGCCGAAACGCCGGCCGACCACAAGAACAAGATCATGCATGCCACCCTCGAAGCCCGCGGCAAGCAGATCATGGCCTCGGACTTGCCGCCCGGCATGGCCTTCGACGGCTACAAGGGCTTTTCGCTCTCGGTGCAGGCCAAGGATGTGAAAGAAGGCGAACAGCTCTTCAAGGCGCTGTCCGAGGGCGGGAAAGTCACCATGCCCTACGCCGCCACTTTCTGGTCCCCCGGCTTCGGCATGCTGGAAGACAAGTTCGGCGTGCCGTGGATGGTCAACGTCGACCAGCCGCCGGCCTGAGGGCCTGTTCAGTCCCTAAGCCAGGCTCGCCGGGTCCACGTTCGCGCCGCAGACGATCAGGCAGAGCTTCTCGCCTTCGCGCGGTACATAGGCGCCGCTTTGCAGCGCGGCCAGCGGCAAGGCGGCCGCCGGCTCGACGGCCAGCTTGAGCTCCTTCCAGAGCCACAGCTGCGCCGCGCGGATCGCCTCGTCGGGCAGGAGCAGCGCATCGCGCACATGGCGCTGCGTGATGTCCCAGGCGATCGCGCCGATGCGCCTTGCGCCGAGCGAATCGGCCGCGACGCCGCCGACCTCGACATCGACCGGCTCGCCCGCTTCGCGCGCCCGATACAGCGTCGGCGCGCGCTCCGGCTCGAGCGCGACCACGCGGCTGCGCTGCTCGAACCAGGCCGCCAGCCCGCCGATCAGCCCGCCGCCGCCGACGCTGACCAGCACCGCGTCCGGCAGGCCGCCCTGCTGCTCGATCTCGCGACCGAGCGTACCGGCGCCGGCCACCACCTCGGGCTGGTCGTAGGCATGGGTGAGCAGCGCACCGCTTTCGCGCTGCCGTTCGAGGCAGGCGGCCAGCGCATCGCCGTACATCTCGCCGCCCACCACCACCGTCGCGCCCAGCGCACGCAGGCGCGCGCGCTTGGCTTCGGGCGACACCGTGGGCAGGAACACCTCGCAATGCACGCCGAGCGCGTGCGCGGCCGCCGCTGTGGCAATGCCGGCATTGCCGCCAGAAGCCACGATCGCGCCGCTTTCCGGAATCTCGTTGGCCAGCAAACGATTCATCATGCCGCGCGCCTTGAAGCTGCCGCTGGCCTGCAGATGCTCGAGCTTGAGCCAGACTTCGACGCCCGGCACTTCCACACCCAGCGCACGGCCTGACAGCTTCCACAGCGGCGTCTCGCGCAAAAAATGCGGCGCGCGCTCGTGCAGGCGGCGGGCGGCGGCCTCGATGTCGCAGCGCCAGTCGATGGTTGCGGCGCCGCTCACGAGATATGACCCGGTGCGGGAATGTCGTCGAGCTTCAGGCCCTTGGGCAGCGGGAACTTGAGCGTCTCCTCGATGCCGTCCATCTTGCGCACCGACACCGCCCCCAGCGCCTTGACGCGCTCGATCACCTCGCGCACCAGCACCTCGGGCGCCGAAGCGCCGGCCGTCAAGCCGACACGGCTCTTGCCCTCGAACCATTCGGGCTGGAGCTCAGCGGCCGAATCGACCATGTAGCTCTCGGTGCCCAGCCGTTGCGCCAGCTCGCGCAGCCGGTTGCTGTTGGAGCTGGTCGGGCTGCCCACCACGATCACCAGGTCAACCTGCGGGCTCAGCAGCTTCACGGCGTCCTGCCGGTTCTGGGTGGCATAGCAGATGTCCTGCTGCTTGGGCTCGCGCACGTTCGGAAAACGCGCGCGCACCGCGGCCGAGATCTCGGCCGCATCGTCGACCGACAGCGTGGTCTGCGTGACGACGGCCAGCTTGTCGGTCTGCGCGGGCGATACGTGCGCGACGTCATCCACGTCTTCCACCAGGTGGATGCCGCTCGACAGCTGCCCCATCGTGCCTTCGACCTCGGGGTGGCCCTTGTGGCCGATCATGATGAACTCGTAGCCTTCCTTCGCGAGCTTGGCGACCTCGACGTGCACCTTGGTCACCAGCGGGCAGGTGGCATCGAAGACCTCGAAGCCGCGCTCGCGCGCCTCGGCCTGCACCGCCTTGCTGACGCCGTGCGCGCTGAACACCAGCGTAGAGCCCGGCGGCACCTCGGCCAGGTCCTCGATGAAGATCGCGCCCTTGGCCTTGAGCTCGTTGACCACGTAGGTGTTGTGCACGATCTCGTGGCGCACGTAGATCGGCGCGCCGAACTTGGCGAGCGCGCGCTCGACGATCTCGATCGCGCGGTCGACGCCGGCGCAGAAGCCGCGCGGTTCGGCCAGGATGACCTCTTGCACGCCGGTTGAACTGGCCCCCACGCTCGGCACTGGCGTGTCCTCGCTGCCCCCCGAGGGGGCCTTCGCACCTTGGGGCGGCCCGGCGGTGCTCACAACACGCCGATCAGTCGGACCTCGAAGGTCACGGGCTGACCTGCGAGCGGATGGTTGAAGTCGAAGCGCACCGCGGTCTCGTTCGACTCGATCACCGCGCCGGCGTAGCTGCCGCTGCCATCGGGCGTGGGGAACTGCACCACGTCGCCGACCGCGTACTGCTCGTCGGGGTCGCCCATCTGAGCGAGCAGCTTGCGCGCCACCCACTGCTGCATCTCGGGGTTGCGCTCGCCGAAGGCGTCGCCGGCCGGCAGCTCGAAGGTGGCGTGCGTGCCTTCTTCCAGCCCCAGCAGCCGCTGCTCGACCGCGGGCGAGAGCTCGCCGGTGCCCAGCGACAGCGTGGCGGGCTTGTCGTTGAAAGTGTTGATGATGTCGCCCGCCGGCCCGGCCAGCCGGTAGTGCAGCGTGAGAAAGGAGCCGGGCGTGACGACGGTGGTGGTGGAGGACAAGATGGGGGATCGCTAGAGACTGGGCCTGTATTTTAAGGAGGGGCCCTTGAGCCCGCATAAATCATGTCTTTCAAGGATCTGCCGGCCGCGGCGCGCCCGCGCGAAAAGCTCATCGCGCAGGGCGCCGCTGCGCTCGGCGATGCCGAGTTGCTGGCCCTGCTGCTGCGCACCGGCGTGGCGGGCAAGAACGTGCTGCAGCTCGCCCAGGAGCTGCGCGACAGCTTCGGCGGGCTGGCCGGGCTCCTCCATGCCGGGCTCGACGACCTCAAACGCATCAAGGGCCTGGGCCCGTGGCCAGACCCTGTCGATGGCCGAGCGCGGCCTGGTCTGAGCAAGAGACGACGAAGCCTTATCCTGAGCCCCATGCCTCTCCCACCCAAAGCCATCAAGAGCCTCGCCGACCTGAAAACGCTGCAGCACAAGCTGGCCGAACAGCGCGAGCGCGAAGCCGCCGCGGCCGCTGCGCGCGCGGCCGCCGAGAAGAAGCGCCTGGCCGAACAGGACCTGTTCGCCCGCGCGATCGGCGCCACCCAGCCGCTGCGCCGCAAGGCCGCCGTGCCGCTGGCGCCCGAGCCGCCGGCGCCGATCCCGGTGCAGCATCAACTGGACGAAGAGCGCGTGCTGCGCGAATCGCTGTCCGACGAGTTCGACGTCACCACGCTGCTCGATGCCGACGATGCGATGAGCTTTCGCCGCCCGGGCATCCACACCGACGTGACGCGCAAATTGCGCGCGGGCGAATGGTCGATCCAGCGCCAGATCGACCTGCACGGCATGCGCAGCGACGAGGCCCGCGAGGCGCTCGGTGCCTTCATCCGCGATGCCTACAAGCAGGGCCTGCGCTGCGTGCGCGTGGTGCACGGCAAGGGGCTGGGCTCGCCGGGACGCCAGCCGGTCCTCAAGGCCAAGGTGCAGCGCTGGCTGATCCAGAAGAGCGAGACGCTGGCTTTCGTGCAGGCCAAGCCGGCCGAGGGTGGAGCCGGCGCGCTGCTGGTGCTGCTGGCGCCGGCGCGGCGCTAGCCGCTTCTGTTTCGCATCCAGTCGGCGGTCTGGAAGAAAGAGTCACGAAGCCGGGCACGCAAGGCTTCCGGCACCCCTGTCTCCCCCATCGCCTGGTCCATGCAGGCCAGCCACTGGTCGCGCTCCTTGATGCCGATCGAATGCCCGCCGATGCTCTGCGGCAGGTGCCGCGCGCGCAGCATCGGATGGCCGAATCGGTCGGTGTAGTGCTGCGGGCCGCCGAGCCAGCCGCAGAGAAACCAGAACAGCCGCTGGCGCGCGTTGTCGAGCGTCGTGCCATGCACGGCGCGCAGTTGCGCATAGGCCGGTTCCAGCTCCATCAGGTCGTAGAAGCGCTCGACCAGCGCGTGGACCTTGGCTTCGCCGCCGATCCATTCGAAGGGCGTGTCGAAGGGCGGCTTGTCTTGAATCTGCATGCCGGCAGTATGCATATGCGAAAGAGCTATTTCTCGGCGCAGGCTTTTGTTGCTATGGTGCGGGCCGACTTCCACTGGAGATAACAACATGCGTTTCCGAATCGCCGCTTCCGCCTTCGCCGCGGCCGCCCTGCTCCTGGGCACCGCCGTCCATGCCGACCAACTCGCCGATATCAAGAAAAAGGGCCAACTGGTCGTCGGCGTGCTCGGCACCGACGAGCCCGCCACCTTCATCGATCCCAAGACGCGCGAGATCATCGGCTACGAGGTCGATCTGGTGAACGCGATCGCCAAGAAGATCGGCGTCAAGCCGGTGCTGAAGCAGATCGCCGTCGCGGCGCGCATTCCCGAGCTGCAGCAGGGCCATGTCGACCTGGTGGCCGCCGGCCTCACGCACAACAAGGAGCGCGAGGCGCAGATCGACTTCTCGCTCACCACCTTCGTCACCGGCCAGAAGGCCATCGTCAAGAAGGACAGCGGCATCACCGCGGTGCCGCAGCTCTCGGGCAAGAAGGTGCTGACCATCCGCGGCGGCACGCAGGAGCCCAATATCAAGAAGGCCGTGCCCGGCGCCGAGGTCGTGACCTTCGACACCAGCCAGCAGGCCTTCCAGGCGCTGCAGCAGGGCAAGGGCGTGGGCTATGTCGACGACGAGGCCGCGCTGCTCAACAGCTACGCCAAGCTCGGCCCGCAGAAGGCGCAGTACGTGGTGCTGCCGCAGAACCTCAGCACCGAGGCGCTGGCCATCGGCATCAGGAAGGGCGAGACCGGCCTCAAGGCGGTGGTCGACGACACGCTGCGCGAGCTCGAGAAATCGGGCGAGGCCGAGAAGATCTTCTTCAAGTGGTACGGCCCGAAGACCAAGTCGGGCTTCGACAAGCGCAGCTTCAAGATCGAGACCGACAAGATCGACAGCTGAGCCCGCGCCGGGCATCCGCGGCGCCGGATGCGTAGGATGTGCCCCGCGCCCGTACGACGCGGGCGCCGACGTATCCGTTCATGCTGCCCTTCGACTACTCCCTGCTCATCACGGGGAAGTACCACGACATGCTCGTCGCGGGCTTCCTGCTGTCGCTGCAACTGCTGGCCGCCTCGCTGATGCTGGCGCTGCCCATCGCGCTGGTGGTGGCGCTGCTGCGCCTGGCGCCGGCCGCGCCGCTGCGCTGGCTGGGCTTCGCCTATGTCGAGTCGATACGCAACATCCCGCTGCTCGCGCATATGCTCTTCTGGTACTTCGGTGCGCCCGAGCTCCTGCCCGAGGACATCAAGCAGCGCCTCTACGCCGGCCGCATCGAGGCGATGAGCGCGGTGGTCGCGCTGGGCCTCTACGCCGCGGCCTACATGGCCGAAGACATCCGCAGCGGCATCCGCGCGATCCCCGCGGTGCAGATGGAAGCCGGCCGGGCGCTCGGCTTCGGCTTTCTCGCGACCATGCGCCGCATCATCCTGCCGCAGGCGCTGCGCGTCACGATCCCGCCCCTCATCTCGCAGACGCTCAATCTCTGGAAAGGCACCAGCATCGCGACCGTGATCGGCGTGGCCGAGCTCATGTACCAGGCCGGGCAGGTCGAGAGCGCGACCTTCCGCAGCGCCGAATCCTTCGCCTTCGCCACGGCGGCCTATCTCACGGTGTCGATGATCATCACCGGCGCGGCCAGCTGGTACCAGCACCGCTTTCCGCCGAGGGCCGCATGATCGAGCTGGTCCAGACCTACTGGATCTACTTCCTGATCGGCCAATACCCCAACGGCCCGCTGGGCGGCCTCGCACTCACCGTGCTGCTGGCCGCGCTGGGGCTGGTGCTCGCCCTGCCCTTCGGCCTGCTGCTGGGCCTGGCGCGCGTCGCCCCCTGGCGCTGGCTGCGCTGGCCGGTCACCACCGTGGCCTTCGTGGTGCGCGGCACGCCGCTGCTCATGGTGGTGTTCTGGGCCTACTTCTTCCTGCCCAGCGTGACCGGCGTCAAGACCGACCAGTTCAGCACCATGCTGATCGCGCTGGTGGTGTTCGACGGCATCTACATCGGCGAGATCGTGCGCGCCGGCATCCTGGGCGTGCCGCGCGGCCAGGTCGAGAGCGCGCGTTCGCTGGGCCTGGGCTACGGCCGCGCGATGCGCTTCGTGGTGCTGCCGCAGGCGCTGCGCAGCATGCTGCCATCGCTGGTGAACCAGTTCGTCTCCACCATCAAGGAGACCTCGCTGGGCTACATCATCGGGCTGGCGGAGGTGTCCTTCATCGCCTCGCAGATCAACACCCAGGTCTTCACCAAGCCGGTACAGGTCTACCTGGTGCTCGGCTTCACGTACTTCGTCATGTGCTTCGGCCTCTCGCGCTTCGCCTACTGGCTGGAGGCGCGCACCAGCCGGCGCACGCTCGTCCGCTCTGCACCGAAAGCACCCGCATGATCCAGTTCGACAACGTCAACAAGTGGTACGGCGACTACCAGGCGCTGGTCGAGGTGAACGAGACCATCGCCCGCGGCGAGGTCGTGGTGGTCTGCGGGCCTTCGGGCTCGGGCAAGTCCACGCTGATCCGCACCATCAACCGGCTCGAGCCGATCCAGTCGGGCCACATCACGGTCGATGGCCGCGACATCCATGCGCGCGGCATCGACCTCAACGACTTCCGCTCGCACATCGGCTTCGTGTTCCAGCAGTTCAACCTGTTCCCGCATCTCACGGTGCTCGGCAACTGCACGCTGGCGCCGATCCAGCTGCGCGGCCTTTCGCGCGCCGAGGCGACGGAACGCGCGATGGCCCTGCTCGATCGCGTCGGCCTGGCCCACAAGGCGAGCGCCTTTCCGTCCGAACTCTCGGGCGGCCAGCAGCAGCGCGTGGCGATCGCACGCGCGCTGGCCATGCAACCGCCGCTGATGCTCTTCGACGAGCCCACCAGCGCGCTCGACCCCGAGATGGTCGGCGAGGTGCTGCTGGTGATGCGCGACCTCACGCGCGAAGGCATGACCATGGTGGTCGTGACGCACGAGATGGGCTTCGCGCGCGACGTGGCCGATCGCGTGCTCTTCATGGACGCCGGCCGCGTGCTCGAACGCGCGACGCCCGACGACTTCTTCAACCGGCCGCAACACCCGCGCGCCCAGCAGTTTCTTGCCGACATCCGCACGCCCTTCGCGCATGCCGTTTGATACCCTGGACATCGCCATGACTTCGCTGCCCCTGATCGACATCGCGCCGCTCACCGCATCGACGCGCGAGCGCGCCGCGGTCGCCGCGCAGATCGGTGAGGCCTGCCGCGCGCACGGCTTCTTCTACATCACCGGCCACGGCATCGACCCCGCGCTGACGCAGCGGCTCGAAGACCTGAGCCGCGCCTTCTTCGCGCGGGGCGAAGCAACCAAGATGCAATGGCGCATGGAACTCGGCGGCCGTGCCTGGCGCGGCTACTTTCCAGTCGCGGGAGAACTCACCTCGGGCCGGCCCGACTGGAAGGAAGGGCTCTACCTCGGCACCGAGCTGCCCGACGACGATCCGCTGGTGCTGGCGCGCACGCCGGTGCACGGGCGCAACGTGTTCCCCGACCTGCCGGGCTTCAAGCAGACCATCCTCGACTACATGGCGGCAGCCACAAGGCTCGGCCACACGCTGATGGAAGGCATCGCGTTGAGCCTGGGTCTGCCCGCCTCCTACTTCGCCGAGCGCTACACGGCCGACCCGCTGATCCTGTTCCGCATCTTCAACTACCCGACGCAGCCGGTGCCAGCGAACCTCGACGTGCAATGGGGCGTGGGCGAGCACACCGACTACGGCCTGCTCACCATCTTGCGGCAGGACGACATCGGCGGACTGCAGGTGCGCACGGGCCAGGGCTGGATCGATGCCGCGCCGGTGCCCGATGCCTTCGTCATCAACATCGGCGACATGCTCGACCGCATGACCGGCGGCCTCTACCGCTCGACGCCGCATCGCGTGATCCGCAACACCTCGGGACGCGACCGGCTTTCGTTCCCTCTCTTCTTCGACCCCAACTTCCATGCGCGCGTGCGGCCGATCGAAGGCCTGCCGAAGCCCGCCGTGGTCGACGACAGCGCCACGCGCTGGGACCGCGCCAACGTGCATGCCTTCAACGGCATCTATGGCGACTACCTGCTCGACAAGGTGTCGAAGGTGTTCCCGCAACTGCGCAGCGCGGTGCTGTAGGCGCGCGGCAGTCCGGACTCAGATCTTCGCCAGCGCCTGCTGCAGATCGGTGCGCAGATCGTCCAGGTCTTCCACGCCCACCGACAGCCGCACCAGCCCATCGCCGATACCCAGCCGCGCGCGCGTCTCGGCTGGAATGGTGGCGTGGGTCATGATGGCCGGGTGCTCGATCAGGCTCTCGACGCCGCCCAGGCTTTCGGCCAGCGAGAAGATCTGCACCGCCTCGAGAAAGCGCCGCGTGCCGGCCAGGTCGCAGCGCAGGTCGATCGAGATCATGCCGCCGAAGCCCTCCATCTGGCGCCGCGCCAGCTCGTGCTGCGGATGCGAAGGCAGGCCCGGGTAGTGCACCCGCGCGACCTGCGCCTGCCGTTCGAGCCACTGCGCCAGCACCAGCGCGCTGCTGCAATGGCGCTCCATGCGCAGCGCCAGCGTCTTCACGCCGCGCAGCGTGAGGAAGCTGTCGAAGGGCCCGGCGATCGCACCCACCGAGTTCTGCAGGAAGCCCAGGCGCTCGCGCAGCGCCTCGTGCCGCGCTTCCCGGCCGACGATGGCAACGCCGCCGATCACATCCGAATGGCCGTTGAGGTACTTGGTGGTCGAGTGCACCACGACGTCGAAGCCCGCCTCCAGCGGACGCTGCACCCACGGGCTCGCGAAGGTGTTGTCGGCCACGCTCAAGATCCCGCGTTCGCGGCAGATCTCGGCGATGGCGCGCAGGTCGGCCAGGCGCAAGAGCGGGTTGGTCGGCGTTTCGACCCAGACCATGCGCGTGTCCGGCCGCAGCGCGGCGACGAGCCTGGCGGGATCGGTGAGGTCGACGAAGCTGAAGCGATGCCCCGCGCTGCGCGCCCGTACGCGCTCGAACAGGCGAAAGGTGCCGCCGTAGACGTCGTCGCCCGAGACGATGTGCGAATTGGCGTCCAGCAATTCGAGCGTGGTCGAGATCGCGGCCAGGCCGGAGGCGAAGGCGAAGGCCGCCGAGCCGCCTTCGAGGTCGGCGATGCAGCGCTCCAGCGCCCAGCGCGTGGGGTTGTGCGAGCGGCCGTAGTCCAGCCCCTTGTGCACGCCGGGGCTCTGCTGCACATAGGTCGAGGTCGCATAGATGGGTTGCATGATCGCGCCGGTCGAGGGGTCGGGCGACTGGCCGGCATGGATCACGCGGGTGGCGAAACCCTTCTTCGGGGTGTTGGGTGGGTCCTGGGTCATTTCAAGCTTCTCCGCAGGTGATTCAACAGGTCGACGCGGGTGATGAGGCCGTGGAATCCGGACTCGTCCGCGATCATCGCCACCAGGCCGCGGTCGAGCACGGCCTCGAGCTCGGCCAGGCTGGCGCCGGACGGCAGAGTCTCGGGCACGTCGGTCATCGCGCTCTTCACGCTCGAACGGAAGCGGCCGGCGTCCGCATGCACGGCCAGCAGCAGATCGGATTCGTCGATCACGCCGACCAGTTGCGCGCCTTCGAGCACCGGCAGCTGCGACACGTCGGCCAGCCGCATGCGCTGGAAGGCGGTGAGCAGCGTGTCCTCGGGGCCGACGCTGATCACGCTGCCGTCCTCGAAGCGGCGCGAGACCACGTCGCGCAGATCGCCATGGTGCTCGCGCACGAGCAGGCCCTGGTCGAGCATCCACTGGTCGTTGTAGACCTTCGAGAGATAGCGCGTGCCGGTGTCGCAGACGAAGGTGACGACGCGCAGCGGCCGCGTCTGCGCGCGGCAGAAGCGCAGCGCTGCAGCCAGCAGCGTGCCGGTGGAGGAGCCGGCGAGGATGCCCTCGGCACGCAGCAGCTCGCGCGCGGTGCCGAAGCTTTCCAGGTCGGAGATCGAATACGCATGCTTCACGCCCGACAGATCGGCGATGCCCGGGATGAAGTCCTCGCCGATGCCCTCGACCGCCCACGATCCGGCTTCGCCCACCGTGCCGCTTCGCGTGTACTCCGCGACCACCGAGCCCGCCGGATCGGCCAGCACGAAGAAGAGCTGCGGCTGCAGTTCGCGGAAGTAGCGCGTGAGCCCGGTGATGGTGCCACCCGAGCCGACGCCGACCACGATCGCATCCACGTCGTGCCCGCATTGCTGCCAGATCTCGGGGCCGGTGCTGGACTGGTGCGCGAGCGGGTTGTCGGGGTTGTTGAACTGGTCGGCGAAAAAGGCGCCGGGGATCTCCTTCGCGAGCCGCGCGGCGTAATCCTGGTAGTAGTCGGGATGGCCCTTGCCCACGTCCGAGCGCGTGGTGTGCACCTCGGCGCCGAGCGCCTTGAGGTGCAGCACCTTCTCGGTCGACATCTTGTCGGGCACCACCAGCACCACGCGATAGCCCTTGGCGCGCGCCACCAGCGCCAGGCCCAGGCCGGTGTTGCCGGCCGTCGCCTCGACCACGGTGCCGCCGGGTTGGAGGCGGCCGTCGCGCTCGGCCGCATCGATCATCGAGAGGCCGACGCGGTCCTTGATCGAGCCGCCGGGATTCTGCGACTCGAGCTTGAGGAACAGCGTGCAGGGGCCGGTGTCCAGCCGCGTGACCTGCACCAGCGGCGTGTTGCCGATCAGGTCCAGCACCGCGGGTCGGGTTTCAGTCGTCATGTCGTCCACCTTGTGCAGTCGACATGATCGTAGTCGCCCTGCGCCTACTCCGCTGCCCGCCGCAGCGTGTCGACCACCGGCCGGCGCAGCACTTCGCGCAGGCCCCACCAGCCAGCCGCGAGCGCGAGCACGGCGCCGGCCAGCGAGCCGGCGATGGGCACCAGCGGCGAAGCGGTCCAGGTGAAGTCGAACACATAGCGCGCCAGGCCCCAGCCGATCAGCGAGGCGACGATGCTCGCGAGGAAGCCGGCCAGCAGGCCCACGCCCACGAGTTCGGCGCGCTGCACCTGGCGCAGCAGGCTGCCGCGCGCGCCGACCGCGCGCATCACGGCGAATTCGCGCGCGCGCTCCTCGCGCGTGGCGGTGACCGCCGCGAACAGCACCACGAGGCCGGCCGCGAGCGTGAAGCCGAACAGGAACTCCACCGCGCGGATCACCTGGTCGAGCACGCGCTGCACCTGGCCGATGGTGGCGCTCATGTCGACGTTGGTCACGTTGGGGTAGCTGCGCACCAGCGCGTTGTCGAAGCCCTTCACGTCCGGCGCGCGGAACGCGCCCATGTAGGTGAGGGGCACCTCGGGCAGCGCATCCACGGTGTACATGACGAAGAAGTTGGCATGCAGCGAACCCCAGTCGACCTTGCGCAGGGAGGTGATGCGCGCATCGTTCTGCATTCCACCGATGTCGAAGCGCAGGCTGTCGCCGAGCTTCATCCCCAGGGTCTCGGCCAGCCCTTCCTCGACGCTCAGCTCGCCGGCGGCGCCGGGCTTCCATGCGCCGGCCGTGACGACGTTGTGCGCCGGCGCCTCGGCGCTGGTGCTCAGGTTGAACTCGCGGTCGACCAGCCGCTTCGCGCGGTCGTCCGCGTAGTCGTCGGGCGAGACCGACTTGCCGTTGATGGCGACGAGGCGCCCGCGGATCATGGGATACCAGTCGAACTTCCTCACGCCGTTGTCGCGCAGGGTCTTCTGGAAGCCCTCGCTCTGGTCGGGCATGACGTTGATCACGAAGCGGTTCGGCGCGTCGGGCGGCGTCGCCTTGCGCCAGCTGGCCACGAGATCGGTGCGCAGCAGCACCAGCAGCACCAGCGCCAGCAGGCCCACCGCCAGCGCGCTGACCTGCACCACCGCATAGGCCGGCCGCGCCGAGATCTGGCGCGTCGCCAGCACCAGCCAGCGCGGCGCCGTCGTTTCGTTGACGCTGCGGCGCAAGAGCAGCACCGCGATCCAGCTCAGGAGCGCGAACACCGCCACCGCCGCCGCGAAGCCGCCGACCGCGATCAGCCCCAGCTTCAGGTCGCTGCTGGCCGCCACCAGCAAGGCGGCAAAGCCGGCCACGCCGAGCGCCAGCACCGCGATCGAGGCCGGCTTCAGGTTGCCGACGTCACGCCGGATCACGCGCAGCGGCGGCACCTGCGCGAGCTGCAGCACCGGCGGCAGCCCGAAGGCGAACAGCAGCGTGAGTCCCATGCCAAGGCCGAAGGCCACGGGCCAGAGGGTGGCCGCGGGCAATGCGGTCTCGACCAGGCCCGCGAGCAGCAGCACGAAGACATAGTGCACGCTGTAGCCGATGGCCACGCCGAGCGCGCTGGCAAAGAGGCCGATGGCGGCGAACTCGAAGGCATAGGCCTGCGCGATGGTGCGCTGGCTCTGGCCCAGCACGCGCAGCATGGCGCAATCGTCCAGGTGGCTGGCCGCGAAGCCGCGCGCGGCCAGCGCCACCGCCACGGCCGACAGCAGCGCCGCCAGCAGCGCCACCAGGTTGAGGAATTTCTCGGCCCGGTCCAGCGTCTGGCGCATCTCGGGGCGGCCGCTTTCGAAGGAGTCGAGGCGCAGGCCACGCAGCTCGCCCTTCTTGATCGCCGCGTCGGCCCAGTCGCTGAAGGTCTTGACGGCGCGCGCCTCGCCGGCCACGGCAAAGCGGTAGCTGACGCGGCTGGCCGGTTGCACGAGGCCGGTGCGCGGCACGTCGGCCTGGTTGAGCATCACGCGCGGCGCGAAGCTCATGAAGCCAGCGCCGCGGTCGGGCTCGAGCGTGATCACGCGCGCGATGCGCAGGCCGGCATCGCCCAAAAGCAGCGTGTCGCCCACCTTGAGCGCCAGCGATTCGAGCAGCGACGCATCGACCCAGGCGTCGCCCGGCGCCGGCACGTCCCGCGTCGGCCGGCCCGGCACGCCGGGCTCGGTGCTCACCTGCAGGCTGCCGCGCAGCGGATAGCCGTCCTCCACCGCCTTGAGCGCGACCAGCTTGCTGGCGCCGCCCTGCTCCTCGCCGGCGCGTGCCATGGTCGGAAAACCGTAGGTGCTCGCGTCCTGCAGCCCGAGCGCACGTGCACGCTCGACGAAAGCCTTCGGCGTCGGGTTGTCGCTCGCGAGCACCGCATCGCCGCCGAGCAGCTGGCGCGCATCGCGCTGCAGTCCGCCCTTGAGCCGGTCGGCGAAGAAACCGACCGCGGTGAGCGCCGCCACGGCAAGCAGCACGGCCACGATGAGGAGCCGCAGTTCGCCGGCGCGCAAGTCGCGCCAGAGGGTGCGCCAGCCTAGGCGAAGAGAAGCATTCATGGGCGAGACGATAGCCGAGCCGCAAGGCCCGGCCAAACCGAAGGGCTTAGGCGGCGCTCGTGACGCGGGCGCCCGCGAGCTCAGGCTGCAACACCAGCCGCTCGGCACCGGCATAACAGACGAAGCGCTTGTTGGTCGCGCGCCCGATCGCGCACAAGCCCACGCGCATCGCGACCTCATGACCCATCTGCGTGATGCCGCTGCGCGAGACCACGATGGCCACGCCCATCTGGGCCGACTTGATCACCATCTCGCTCGTGAGGCGCCCGGTGGTGTAGAACACGCGGCCGCCCGTAAGCCTTTCTGCGGGCTGCATCGCGATCCAGCCGGCGATGGTGTCGATCGCGTTGTGGCGCCCCACGTCCTCGACGAAGCACTGCATGTGCGCTTCATCACCCTGGCCGAGCGTGAACAGCGCGCAGCCATGCACCGAGCCGGCCGACTTGTAGGTGCTCTCCTGGAGCCGGATGACGTTGACGAGCGCATAGAGCTGCGCCTGCCGCATGCGCGTGCCGGGCAGCTCGAGCTTGTCGATGCCGGCCATCAGCTCGCCGAACACGCTGCCCTGGCCGCAGCCCGTGGTCACCACCTTCTTGGCGGTGCGCTCCTCGATGCGGTCGATGCCGGCATGGGTCTTCACGGCCGCCGCACCCACCTCCCAGTCGACCGTGATCGATTCGACGTCGGCCGCGGACTCGATGAGCCGCTGGTTCAGCAGGTAGCCCAGCACCAGCAGCTCGGGCTGGGCGCCGAGCGTCATCAGCGTGACCAGTTCGCGGCGGTCGACGTAGACCGTCAGGTCGCGTTCGGCCGGGATCGAGACGACGCCGCGTTCGCCGTGCTCGTCGACGATCTCCACTTCGCGCGTGAGTTCGGCGCGGGCCGAAGTCAGGCGCGGAAGCGGCAAGGCAGTCGTCACTGTTTCGGCGTGGGATTCGTCGCCGCCGCTGGCTGGGCGGTGCTCGGCGGCGCAGCTGCCGTGGCGGCCGGCGAATGGGCACCAGCGGCCTCGATCGGCTTCTGCTCGGCCGGCGGCACGAAGGCGAAGGGGCCGGGGTCGGTGCAGGCGGGCGTCGCCGGCGCCGGTGGCAACTGCTTGCCGGCCGCTGCCGCGCTGGCGCGGTATTTGGCCGTCACCTTGTCCTGCGCCTGGCAGAGCTGGTAGGCATCGACCTTGCCTGTCCATGCGGTCTTGGCCGCGGTCTCCGCGGCCTTGAGCTTGGCCTCGGGCGTGGAAGGCGGCGCCGGCAGCTTGGCGAAAGCGGTGGAGGCCAGGCCCAGGGCCAGGCCGCAGACGATCAGCATCTTCTTCATGAGGGGCTTCCTTCGACCCGGACGGTCTTCGCGGGCGCGGCGCCCGAGACCTCGGCGCTGCGCTGGACGGGAATCTTGCCGGCAGCGATGTCGTCGTACCAGAGCTCGTGATGTTCGCGGGCCCAGGTCTCGTCGACATAGCCGTGGCGCATGGCGCTGAAGGCGCCCTTCATGCCCAGCGTGCCGATGTAGATGTGACCCATGATCATCGCCATCATGAGCAGCGTGGCCACCGCGTGGACCATGTGCGCGATCTGCATCTCGCCGCGCGTGTAGACGAAGCCCGGCAGCAGCTTGTCGAGGAACAGGCCCGAGCCGGCCACGATGCTGCCGAGCACGAGGATGCCGCCCCAGAACACCACCTTCTCGCCGGCGTTGAAGCGGTGCGAAGGCACTTCCTTGCCGCCGAACAAGCCGCCGAAGTGGGCTAGCCACTTGAGGTCCATCCTCGTCGGGAAGTTGTCGCGCACGAAGGTGATGAACATCAGGATGAGCGTGACGACGAACAGCGGGCCGACGAAGTTGTGCACGGTCTTCAGCGCATAGGTCAGCCAGCCGAACAACGCGGCGCCGATGATGGGCAGCAGCAAGAACTTGCCGAAGGCCATCACCAGACCCGAGACGGCCAGCGTGACGAAGGCGATCGCGTTCGACCAGTGGGTGGCGCGCTCGAAGGGCGTGAAGCGCTCGATCTTGCGGCCGGTTTCGGTGCCGTGCAGGCCGATCGCGCCGCGCGTGAAATAGAAGATCGCGATCGCCAGCAGCATCACGAAGAGCAGCGCCGCACCGTAGGGAATGATCCAGTCGTTGCGCACCTGGCGCCAGGCCTCGCCGGCGTTGGTATAGCGCGAGCCCGGGTACTGCACGAAGCGCTGGATCAGGTTGCCGGCTTCGGGCGCCTGAGACTTCGGCAGGCTGCTGTAGCCCGTCACGCCTTCGCCCACCTGGCGCCACATCGGCGCGTTGTTGCCGGGCTGCACCTTCGCGCGCTCGGCATTGCTTTGCTGCAGGTAGTTGGGATCGGCGCTCGCCTCGGGCTTGACCTCGAAGATGTTCTGGCTTTTGATGCCGCCGGCCTGCTGCTGCTGCGGCGCCGCAGCGGCGGCAGGCGGCTCGGCGACCGCGCCGCCGGCAGCCGGGTTCGGCGCCTGGGCCAGGGCCGGGCCGGCGGCCAGCGCGGCGATGAGCACCAGGGCGTTCAGAAGAGCCTTGTTCATGCAGCCTTCCTTCCGCTCAGTTGTCTCGGACGTAGTCGTTCTGGCCGTTCTGCGCGCGCGTCTTGAGCTGCTGCTGCCAGGCGTTCTTGTCGCCGACCTGCCAACCCGACGCGGTGAATGCCGTGCCCGCGTTCTGCTGCGTGCCGGTGCCGGTCCAGGGCGCGGCATCGAGCTTGACGCCCTCGGCGTTGGTCTGCGGCTTCTCGCCACAGGCCGCCAGCAGCACCGCGGCCGAGCCGAGCGCCATCGTCAATGCCAGTGCGCGCCTCATTTCGTGCCTCCGTTGGTCGGCGTGCCGGCCTGCTTCGAGCCGTAGGCCGTGCCCCAGCCCCAGACTTCGGCGCCCTTGCCGCGATGCAGCACGCGGGTGCGGAAGATGTCGGCCACCACGTCGCCGTCGCCGGCCAGCAGCGCCTTGGTCGAGCACATCTCGGCGCAGGCCGGAAGCTTCCCTTCGGCCAGGCGGTTGCGCCCGTACTTCTCGAACTCGGCCTGCGAGCCGTTGGCCTCGGGGCCGCCGGCGCAGAAAGTGCACTTGTCCATCTTGCCGCGCGCACCGAAGGTGCCTTGCGAGGGGAACTGCGGCGCGCCGAAGGGGCAGGCGTAGGAGCAGTAGCCGCAGCCGATGCAGACATCCTTGTCGTGCAGCACCACGCCTTCTTCGGTGCGGTAGAAGCATTGCACCGGGCACACCGCCATGCAGGGCGCGTCGGAGCAGTGCATGCAGGCCACCGAGATCGACTTCTCGCCCGGCACGCCGTCGTTGAGCGTCACCACGCGGCGGCGGTTCACGCCCCACGGCACCTCGTTCTCGTTCTTGCAGGCCGTGACGCAACCGTTGCACTCGATGCAGCGCTCGGAATCGCAGACGAACTTCATTCTTGCCATATCGATTCCTCTTTATGCTTTCTCGATGTTGCAGACCGTGGTCTTGGTCTCTTGCATCATGGTCACGCTGTCGTAGCCGTAGGTGGTCGAGGTGTTGATCGCCTCGCCGCGCACCACCGGCGCCGCGCCCTTGGGGTAATAGGCGAGCATGTCCGCCCCCTGCCAGTGGCCGGAGAAGTGGAAGGGCATGAACACGGTGTCGGGACCCACGCGCTCGGTGACCAGCGCCTGCACGTTGAGCTTGGCGCCGGTGGGCGTGTGCACCCAGGCGCGCTCGCCGTTGCGGATGTTCTTCTCGGCCGCTACCTTGGGGTTGATCTCGATGAACATCTCCTGCTGCAGCTCGGCGAGCCAGGGGTTGGAGCGGGTTTCCTCGCCGCCGCCCTCGTACTCGACCAGCCGGCCCGAGGTCATGATGAAGGGGAACTTCTCGGCCACCTTGTCGGCGATGTTCTTCTGCTGCACGCTCTTGTAGAGCGTGGGCAGGCGCCAGAAGGCCATCTTGTCGTCGTGCGTCGGGTACTTGGCCATCAGGTCCGGCCGCGTGCCGTAGAGCGGCTCGCGGTGCTGCGGGATGGCATCGGGGAAGTTCCACACCAGCGCGCGCGCCTTGGCGTTGCCGAAGGGGTGGCAGCCATGGTTCTTCATGGTCACGCGGATGATGCCGCCCGAGCTGTCGGTCTTCCAGTTCTTGCCCTCGGCCTTGGCCTTCTCGGCCGCGGTGAGCTCGTCCCACCAGCCGAGCTTCTTGAGCAGCAGGTGGTCGAATTCCGGATAACCGGTGGTGATCTCGGCGCCCAGCGAATGCGAGCCGTCCTCGGCCAGCAGGTTCTTGCCGTTGCGCTCGACGCCGAAGTTCGCGCGGAAGTTGCCGCCGCCGTCCATCACGTGCCGCGTGGTGTCGTAGAGGTTCGCGCTGCCCGGATGCTTGAGCTCGGGGGTGCCATAGCAGGGCCACGGCAGCCCGAAGTAGTCGCCCGAGAGGTCGTAGCCGTTGACCTTGTCCTTGCCCGACTTGGCCCTGAGCGTGCGCACGTCGAAGGCGCCCATGTTGCGCATGTGGGCCTGCAGCCGCTCGGGGCTCTGCCCGGTGTAGCCGATGGTCCAGACGCACTTGTTGATCTCGCGCAGGATGTCGTCCGGCACGGGCTCGTCCATGCCCTTGACCTTCTGCATCTTGTAGTTCTTGCTGAGCTCCTTGCCGAAGCCGAGCCGGTCGGCGAACTGCTGCATGATCATGTGGTCGCTGCGGCTTTCCCACAGCGGCTCGATCACTTTTTCGCGCCATTGCAGCGAGCGGTTCGAGGCGGTGACGGAGCCGCTGGTTTCGAACTGCGTGCAGGCCGGCAGCAGATACACCGCGCGATTCGGATTCAGGTCTTCCGAGCGGCCCGGCATCGCCGCCATCGCCGCGGTGGCCGAGGGGTACGGGTCCACCACCACCAGCAGGTCCAGCTTGTCCATGGCCCGCTTCATCTCGAGGCCGCGGGTCTGCGAATTGGGCGCATGGCCCCAGTAGAAGACGCCGCGCAGATTCGAATCCTGGTCGATCAGCTCGTTCTTCTCGAGCACGCCGTCGATCCAGCGCGAGACCGTGAGGCCCGGCTTGGCCATCATCGCGGGCGAAGCGAAGCGGCCCTTGATCCACTCGAAGTCCACGCCCCAGGTGGCGGCGAAATGCTTCCACGAGCCTTCGGCCAGGCCGTAGTAACCGGGCAGCGAATCGGGGTTGGGGCCGACGTCGGTAGCGCCCTGCACGTTGTCGTGGCCGCGGAAGATGTTGGTGCCGCCGCCCGACTTGCCCACGTTGCCCAGCGCCAGCTGCAGGATGCAGGAGGCGCGCACGATCGCGTTGCCGATGGTGTGCTGGGTCTGGCCCATGCACCAGACGATGGTGCCGGGGCGGTTCTCGTTGAGCCAGGTTGCGACCTTCAGCACCTGGGCTTCCTTGACGCCGCAGGCTTCCTCGACCTTGTCGGGCGTCCACTTGGCCATCACGTCGGCGCGCACCTCGTCCATGCCGAAGACGCGATCGTTGATGTACTTCTTGTCTTCCCAGCCGTTCTTGAAGATGTGGTACAGGATGCCGAAGAGGAAGGGAATATCCGAACCCGAACGGATGCGCACGTACTCGTCGGCCTTGGCCGCGGTGCGGGTGAAGCGCGGGTCGACCACGATCATCTTGCAGCCGTTTTCCTTGGCATGCAGCATGTGCAGCATGCTCACCGGATGGGCCTCGGCCGCGTTCGAGCCGATGTAGAGCGCAACCTTCGAATTGCGCATGTCGTTGTACGAGTTCGTCATGGCGCCGTAGCCCCATGTGTTCGCCACGCCGGCGACCGTGGTCGAGTGGCAGATGCGCGCCTGGTGGTCGCAGTTGTTGCTGCCGAAGAAGCTCACGAACTTGCGCAGCAGATAGGCCTGCTCGTTGTTGTGCTTGCTGGAGCCGATCCAGTAGATCGAATCGGGGCCGCTGGCCTTGGTCAGCTCCTTGAGCCTGGCGCTGATCTCGTCGAGCGCCGTGTCCCAGCTGATGCGTTCGTACTTGCCGTTCACCAGCTTCATCGGATAGCGCAGCCGGTACTCGCCGTGGCCGTGCTCGCGCAGCGCCGCGCCCTTGGCGCAGTGCGCACCCAGGTTGAGCGGCGAATCGAACACCGGCTCCTGCCGCACCCAGACGCCGTTCTCGACCACCGCGTCCGAGGCGCAGCCGACCGAGCAGTGCGTGCAGACCGTGCGCTTGATCTCGATCTTGCCGGCGCCGACCGCAGCCGGCTTGCCATCCCCGGCGGCTTCGGCCTTGCGCATCAGCGTGAGCTGGCCCGCGGCCAGACCCACGCCGACACCCAGCCCGGAGCGCCGCAGGAAGGCGCGCCGGTCCATGGTCGGCAACGCATTGGCGAGGCCGCGCCGCAGGCTGTGGACGAAGGGCGAGGAGGAGGAAGAAGAGGAACGGGAAGAGGCACTGTCGAGCGCAGCGCCGGTCGCTTTCCGGGTCAACAACATGGTGGTGTTCGTCCTCAGGCCGAAGTGGTCTTGTAGTAGTGCTTGACGTGCTCGCTCAGCGTGTAGCCGCCGCCCTTCTCGGGCGCAGGCTTCGGAACGGGTGTGGCGGCGGAAACAGGCTCCGGCGCGACTTTGGGCAGCACCGTGACGGCTGCTGCAGCTGCGCCGACCGAGGCGGCGCCGAAAAAGAACCCGCGGCGGGACGCCGGCTTGGGACCGGCGGATTGGCTGTCCTGCATTAACAACTCCAGGAGTGGCTGGGTGGAACTAGATATGAAACCAGTTACATATATTTGGATACTAGTCGAGACCCTGATATTTCGTAAATCTATTTCCCTCAGACTCAGTTCAGCATGTCGAAGCCCTGCGCTTCGACCTCTGCGAATGCGCGCGTCAGCACCGCCAACGCGGCATAGAAGTTCGCCTTCGGATGCTGCGCCACCGCATCGCACATGGCGGGCAGCCAAGACTGAACATGGGTCGAGAAGAAGGCCTGCTGCTGCGTGAGATTGGCGACCGCGACGTCCTCGCCCGCGATCAGGTAGCGCATCACTTCGAACAGGCAGGCGATGTGGTCCTCGGTCTCGGAGACCGCCTGCTCGCGCGCCAGGCCGAGCCGGTCGAGGTCGGTACGCAGCTGGGCCAGCGGCTTGTCGTTGAGAAAGCCGCTCAGGTAGTGCGAACCGAACAGGTAGACCTCGGGCTTGCCGATGCCGCCGAAGAGCGCGTCGTACTCGCTCTTCGCCGCGGCGGCGTCGAGGCCGCGCGCCACGCCCACGAGCTGGCGCCAGGGCTCCTCGAGAAAGGCGCCCGCGGCCGGCGCCTCGGTCGGCGCGACCTGGAAGACGCCGAGCAACTCGGCATCGGGCGCCGCATACCAGAGCCGCGCCAGCAGGCCGTAGAGCTCGGCGCGCGCAAGCTCCTCGTCGAGCGCGGAGGAAACCGGAAAACTATCGCTCATAACTGCGTGATCTTCATTTCGTTCTGCGCGCTGTACAGGTCGATGACCCGGCAGTCGCTGCACATCTTGAGCCGCTCGAGCGCCTCGCCCTGGAACATCGCATGGCCCGCGAGCTTGCCGAGCATGGCCTCGATCGCCTTCTGCGTGCCGAAGGGCTTGCCGCAGCGGATGCAGCTCCAAGGCTTGGCTTCGTTGAGCACCACCGGCTGCTTGCGCTCGGCCGCGACCAGCAGCCGCGGCACCAGCGAGATCGCGTCCTCGGGGCAGGTGGTTTCGCAAAGACCGCACTGCACGCAGTTCTTCTCGACGAAGCGCAGCTGCGGCGCGTTCGGGTTGTCCTGCAGCGCACTGGCCGGGCAGGCGCTGACGCAGGCCAAGCACATCGTGCACTTGTTCTTGTCGACCTCGATCGTGCCGAAGGGCGAGCCTGCCGGCAGCGGAATCGCGAGTGGCGCTTCGGGCGCCGCCTTCAGCGCCGGCGCCGCGTCGATCAGGTGGTCGAGCGCGAGTTCGAGCGTGCTGCGTTTCTCGGTGCCGACCGCGAAGCGCGCCGCCGTGGCCGGCCGCTGCTGGCGCGTGTCGCGCAAGGCGGCCAGCGCGGCATCCAGGGCCGCGGGCGTCGCCGCCTCGATCAACCGGAAGTGAGTTCCCGTGTAGCCCAGCCCCAGCAGCAGCGCCTGCGCGATCGCCATCTGCTTGCGCAGCGCATCGAGGTAGGCCGGCGCCTCCTCACCGGTCGCGAGCACGGCCACCTGCGAAGCGCCGAAGGCGACCGCGCTGAGCCAGAGGTCGATGCCGGTGCTTGCGGCATGCCAGAGGCCAACCGGGATCACGTTCGCGGGCACGCCCTGCGCGCGGCCGAGCTGCGCGTCGCGCCCGAGCCGTTCGACCAGCGCCTGCCCGCCTTCCTGGCTGTGCAGCAGCAGCACGGCATCGCGCCCGCCCGCGCCTGCATAGGTGGAAAGCAGCGTGCGCAGCTTCAGGCCTTGGTCGGGCGTGCGCGGATAGGTGTAGCCGAGCGCTCCGGTCGGGCAGACGGTGGTGCAGGCGCCGCAGCCGACGCAGAGGTTCGGGTTGACGACGATGCGCTGGCGTTCCTTGTCGCTCGCCACCGCGTGCGCGGAGCAGACCTCGATGCAGGCATTGCAGCCGACCACTTCGTTGCGGCTGTGCGCGCAAAGCTTCTGCTTGTAGTCGAAGAACTTCGGCTTCTCGAACTCGCCGACCAGCTCGCGCAAGCGCAGCAGGGTTTGCAGGCCCTGCGCATGCGCGAGGCCGCCGGCCAGGTGGAAATAGCCCTGCGGCGGCGCATGCCAGTCGATGAGCGGCGCGGCGCCGAGATCGAGCACCAGGTCGAAGGCGCCGTCGAGTTGCGCGGGCGCGCGGCTGAAATCGATCGCGCCGGCCACCGTACAGGCGCGTTCGCAGTCGCGGTGCGAGGTGCACTTGGCGTTGTCGATCTGGTAGTCGAAGCCGATGGCCTGTTCCGGGCAGACCGCGAGGCAGGCGTTGCAGCGCGTGCAGAGATCGAGGTCGATCGCGTTGTCGCGCGTCCACTGCAGCTTGAAGGCGCCGAGCCAGCCGGCGAGCGAATCGATGCGGCCCGCGATCACCGGCCAGCGGCGCTCCTGCGCACCGCCGAACATGCCGGGGCCCTGCGAAAAGATCGTGACGTCCAGCGCGTCGCCCACCAGCGCAGCCGCCTTCTCCGCTTCGTCGAGCGCACCGACGATCAGCAAGCGGCCCTGGCTCGCATAGCTGACCGTCGACACGGGATCAGGCTCGGGCAGGCTGGCGGCGGCGAGCAGCGCGGCGATCTTCGGCATCGCGCTCTTCGCGTCGCGGCTCCAGCCGCCGGTTTCGCGGATGTTGACGAAGCGGATCGGAGACACCGCATCCGGGGTCTGTTGCGCGAGCTCGCCGAACAAGCGCTTCTCCTGCGTACAGGCCACCACCACCTCGTCGCCGGACTGGATCGCGCGCTGGAAGGCCGGCGCCTCGCGCCGGCACAGTGCCGAATGGAGAGGCAGGGTCTCAGCCAGTGCCGTCCCGAGCGTCTTCGGCTCGAGGGGCATCGTCTTGTTGCAGTCGCAGATCAGCGTGGTGGTCATCGGTCTCTTGGCTGGCGGGTTGCGCATCGGCAACCGGCGGGCTGGGAACTTCCTCGGGAGGCATCGACTGTGCCACGTCCGGGGGTGCGTGGGCCTCAGGGTCTTCTTTCGATTCTTCTTCCTCGAACAGGTTCAGGAACTTCGCGCTCGCCATCTGGCGCAGCACGCTCTCGGGCACCGGGGTCGACTGGGAGTAGTCGTCGATGTAGGTGTCCAGCCCGTCCATCACATTGAAATGCGGATCGGCGAACAGCTTCTTGAAGGCCGCGTTCTTGACCTCGGGCGCGACGTTCTTCGCGACGAAGGGCTTGAAGTCGGAGTCGATGGTCAACGCTTCGGCATCAGCCAGCGTGGGCGGCGGTATTTCTCCTTCCCCCTCTGGCGGAAGGCCGGGATGGGGGCTGGGCGTCTCGACCAGCGCAGCCGGTTCAACCGGAACGGCCGCCACCGGCTCCGGCGGCGGCACCTCCCCTTCGCGCACCTGCTGCTTGCGCCGCGACCAGCGATCGAAGAAGCCCTCAGACATCGCCCGCTCCCCGGCCGCGCTTCTTCTCGGTCGACACGCTGGCCGCATTGCCGAAGCGGTCGACCAGCGGCTTGAAGCTCTCCGGCCGCTTGCGGCGCTTGGGCTCGACCACGTAGTGTTCTTCGACGAAGGCGCGCAGCCACGCCACCACCTCCTCGGGCGCCGGCACCTGCTCGACGTTCTCCTGCGCATCGAGCCAGCGGCCCGCTTCGTTGTAGCTCAGCGTCACCGTCAGCGGCCGCGCGATCGGCTCCGGCGCGAGGGTCGCCTCTTCTTCCATGCGCCACATCACGAACCAGCAGGGCGCGGGCGTTGTTGCGTTGAGCTGGTAACCCTCTGCTTCATCGCGAAACAGTTCGACCTGGAAGCCCGGGTGCAGCCAGCGCTGCGCGCCCTCGTCGTCGCGCAAGAGCCGCGGCGCGTCGCCGAAGCCCGGCTCGTCGGGCACCACCTCGTCGAGCGTCCAGCGCCAGGGCTGCCAATGGCTCGACGGGCCATGGAGCCGCTCGCGCCGCATCACGACCGCCACGGCGAGACAAGGGTGTGCGCCCCCGGATGGAGTTTCGGATGGGACCATGCGGCGGACGATAGCCGATGCACCGCCGGCGACACGCAAGCGGGGTTTCGCGCCGGCGCAGCCGCTTCCCAAGCTCAAAGGCGAACCTTGCCGTCCTGCGTCAGCATCGACAGATCGACGTAGCTCGATGCCGCGTGATTGCGGGCACTGAAGTCGACGCGGAAGCCGCCGAAGTCGGCGTTCTGGATCGACTCCAGGCCGGCGACCAGCGAATCGCGCGTCGGCGCGCGGCCCGCGCGGCGAAGTCCCTCGGCCAGCACCTTGGCGGCCACGTAGCCTTCCATGCTCGAATAGTTGGGCTTGGCCTCAGGGCCGGCCTTGCGCGTGGCCTCCAGGTATTCGCGCGAGATCGGCGTGTTGGTCGAGAACGGAGAGGGCATCACCTGGCTGACCATGATGCCGCGGGCGTCCTTGCCGAGCTCGTCGCCCAGCGCCTCGGTGCCGACGAAGGACACGTTGAAGAAGGTGCCGCCGTAGCCGGCCTTGCGCGCTTCGCGGATGAAGGCCGCGCAGGCCTTGTAGGCGCCGATCTGCACCACGGCCGTGGGGCCGGCGGCAGTGATGTCTTTTACCGCCTGCGCGACGTTCACCGAATTGCGCTCGACCTTGCCCACGGCCACCGGGTCCAGGGCGAGCGGCTTGAGCGCACGCTTCACGCCCTCCAGCCCGGCCTGGCCGTAGGCATCGTTCTGGTGGAACACCGCGATCTTCCTGAGACCCAGCGAGGTGAGCTGCTTCACGATCAGCGCGGTCTCGTCGTAGTACGAGGCACGGACATGGAACACCGTCTTGCGCAACGGCTCGCGCAGGGCCTCGGCACCGGTGAACGGGCCGAAGAACGGAATCTTCGCCGCGTCGACCAGCGGCATCGCCGCCAGGCAGGTGGGCGTGCCCACGTAGCCGAAGAGCGCGAAGACCTCGTCCTTGATGAGCTTGTCGGTGTTCGCCTTGCAGCGTTCGGGCTCGTAGCCGTCATCGAGCGTGCGCAGTTCGACGCTGCGGCCGTTGATGCCGCCCGAGGCATTGAGCGCATCGAAGAAGATGCGCGCGCCCTTGTTCATCTGAATGCCCAGCTGCTCGGCCGGGCCGCTGAATGCGGCCGATTGCCCGAGCACGATGCGCGCCGGTTGGGCCCAAGCCGGAAGTGCCAGCGCGGCGCTCGCGGCGGCAAGGCGTTGGATCGCGTGCCGGCGTTGAATCGGTTTTTCCATCGAGTAAGTGAGTCAGGCGCTCATGTAACTAGTAGTGACTTACTGTAACTTAAAATCGATGAGACCTAGGGGTTAACCCTAGATCAACGGCAGGCGTCGTCCGACGCCTCAGGCCGCGAGCGCCGCGATCTCGGCTGCGCTCAACGCGCCGCTATAGATGCGAAGGTCCTGCATGCGCCCGTTGAAGCAAGGGTCGGCCGGGTACTGCGAGCGGCCGAGCCAGTTCTGGGTGGTGTCGCCGAGCTGGAAGGGCGCGAGCGCAATCGCGTTGTTGCTGCCGGCAGCCACGCCGTCAACGTACAGCGTGCCGGTGGTGCCCGACAGGGTGACCGCCAGGTGCACCCAGCGGCCGGTGGGCAACGCGCTCGCCACGATGCTCTGCTCACCGTACCAGGTGGTGCCGGTCACCGTGAAGCGCATCGAGCCGCCGGCATCGCGCGGCAGCAGTGCGAGGTAGGCGATGTCGCTGGAGCCGAAGTCGAACACGCGTGTGTTGGTGACGGCGGCGTTCCAGTACACCCATACCGCGATCGTGAAGTCGCCCAGGCTGGAGAGCACACCGGCGGGCAGCGCGAGGTGGCCGCTGCTGCCGTCGAGCGCCAGCGCGCGGCCGCCGCTGCGGCCTTCGCCCCAGCTGGCGCCGCCCTGCAGCGTGCCGCTTTGGCCGTTGCCGCTGCCATCGGTGGCCGTGGTTCCGCTCGCCGCATCCAGCGGCAGTTGCGCGCGCAGCTCGCCGGGCAAGGCCACGCGCGCCACGTTGGAGACGCTGCTCTCGCCGCTTGCGCTCACCGCGGTGACGACGTAGTGCCAGATGCCGTTGCCCGGCGTGTCGGTGTAGGTGCGAGGGTCGGTGACGCTGGCGACGGTGGCGAAAGGCCCGTTCGCCGAAGTGCCTCGCTTGACCTTGTAGCTCGTCGCGCCTGCGCTGCCCCACCACGACAGCAGTACCTGGCCAGCAGTGACGTAGGCCGTGAGGCCGCTCGGCGGCGTGCCCGCGGCTACGGGATCGCGGCTGTAGGTCAGCGTGCCGAAGCTCGGCTGGTCGCCGCCCCATTCGCTGCGCTCGGGGCGTAGCTGGGCGGCGATGGTCGCCACCCAGGGCGCCGCAAGCCCCTTGCGATTGACGTAGTGGTTGTAGATCGACTCCCAGCACGGGCGCAGGTTGGGCTGCCCGGCCGTCGACACCACGGTGAAAGTCCCCTGCCTGTTGACATAGGTCGAGAACGGCGGCGAGTAGTACTGGCCGTTGCCGTCCTGCAGGTTCGACATGGCCACGTACTCGGCGGCGGCGAGGAAGCGGTTGTTGCCGTAGCCGTAGAGGTCCTCGCCCTGGCTCCAGGCCATTTCGCACAGCAGGCCGGTGAGCGCCATGCCGAGCGTGGAGTGTCCCTGGTCCCGGCCGCTTTCCTGCCATTGCCCCAGGTAGCCGGGGTGGAGCATGTAGACGTTGTGTGCCGCCGCCCCGTTGCCGCGGCCGGTCTTGTAGTAGGCGATGGCCTCGTCATAAAGATCGGTGCGATCGCAGAAGATGCCGATGGCCAGGATGGCGCAGATGTTGCACAGATCCCAGTTGGCCCAGTAGTTGGTGATGTTCGCGTCGTTGTGCCTGATCAGGAAACTGTGGCTGAGCGGATAGAACACCTCCAGCAGCAGCTTCTGGAAGCGCGCGATGCCTTCGGACGACCAGCCCGGATAGCTGCGCATCATCTCGGCCGCATTGGCCCATTGGTAGCCGTAGATGCCGGCGGCCAGGAAGCGGTCGGAGTTGCCATTGAGTGCCGTCATCGTCGACGACCATGCGTCGAGGTATTGCACCGCCAGGTCCGCGTAGGCGGTGTTGCCGGAGACCTTCCAGCGCAGCGCGAACTGGTAGGCGCGCTCCATGTCCTCGACCATGGTGCGGTGGTTCTCGCCGTCGCCGCCGCGCACCACCGTTGCCAGCGGCACGGGCGCGCGGCCGAGCTGGGCACGGCTGCTGGAGGTGAGCGCATTCCAGCCGTCGACCCAGGGTTGGGCGCCGGCCGCGATCTTGGTTCGCATGCGCTCGAAATCGGCCTCGGTGTGCAGCAGACCGGGATGCGTGAACTTTCGCGCTTGCGACGTCAAGGTGGAGTTGGTGACAGGCTCGGTCGCAGCGACTTCGGTGGACGTGGCCGTCGAAGTCGCCGCATTCTGTTGCGTGGTGCCGAGCGCACCGGCGCTGCCGAAGCCGCTGCTTCCACCGTCTCCGCAGGCCGCGGTTCCCAGGGCTGCGAAGCTCACTGCGCCCACGCAGAAGAGGCGGCGATCCAATGAAATGTCGTTGTCGTTTTTTGGCTGGTCCACGTTTGACTTGGCGTTGTGATGTGCTGGATAAGTTACGGCCAGCAACATATATGCCAGTCACTCGAGCCAGGTCCTCGCGCAGGGCCGCGCCTGGCATGCGTGCCCGCAGTGCGACGTCCGGCGTCAGAAAGACGCTCGCTATGCCAAAAATGTCACATCACGATGCCGCTTTTCAATGCGCCGTCGCCGTTTCCACCGTTGCCACCGCCCCGGTTCCATAGCCCGCGGCCGCCACCGGCACGCCGCCGCGCAGCACCTGCACCGCGCAGTACTTGAACTCCGGGATCTTGCCCATGGGATCGAGCGCCGCATTGGTCATCAGGTTGGCTGCCGCCTCGTAGTAGGCGAAGGGCACGAACACCGCGCCGTTCGGCGTGCCGTCGTCGCGGCGCACGTGGATCGCCACCTCGCCGCGGCGCGAGCGGATCGTGACCACGTCGCCCGCCTGGAGGCCCAGGGTCTCCAGGTCGCTCTGGTTCATCGACGCCGTGGCCATCGGCTCCAGCGCATCGAGCACGGTGGCGCGGCGCGTCATGCTGCCGGTGTGCCAGTGCTCGAGCTGGCGCCCGGTGATCAGCACGAAGGGGTACTTGGCATCGGGCCGCTCGTCGGCCGGGATGATGTCGGCCGGCACCAGCTTCACGCGGCCGTCGGCGGTCGGGAAGTCGTCGATGAAGACAGTCGGCTGGCCCGGATCGTCCGCGTCCAGGCAGGGGTAGGTCACGCTGGATTCGCGCTGCAGCCGCTCCCAGGTGATGCCACTGATGGCCGCATGCATGGCCTGGCGCATCTCTTCGTAGACGGCGGCCACGCCGGACTCCTCGCCCTCGTAGTTCCAGGCCAAGCCCATGCGTTTTGCGATCTGCTGGATGATCCAGAGATCGGGCTTCGCCTCGCCGGGCGGGTTGAGCGCCTTCTTGCCAAGCTGCACCATGCGATCGGTGTTGCTCACGGTGCCGGTCTTCTCGGGCCAGGCAGTGGCCGGCAGCACCACGTCGGCCAGCCACGCGGTCTCGGTCATGAAGATGTCCTGCACCACCAGGTGTTCCAGGCTCGCGAGCGCATGGCGCGCATGGTTGAGGTCCGGGTCGCTCATCGCGGGGTTCTCGCCCATGATGTACATGCCGCGGATCTTGTGCGGATCGCTGTCCGGCGCCAGCGCCTTGTGCATGATCTCGACCACCGTGTAGCCCGGCTTCTCGTCGAGCGGCATGCCCCAGAAGTTCTCGAACCAAGCGTGCACGCCCGGGTTGTCGACGCGCTGGTAGTTGGGGAACATCATCGGGATCAGCCCCGCATCGCTCGCGCCCTGCACGTTGTTCTGCCCGCGCAGCGGATGCAGGCCCGAGCCGGGCTTGCCGATCTGGCCGGTGACCGTGACCAGCGCGATCAGGCAGCGCGCGTTGTCGGTGCCGTGCACGTGCTGGCTGATGCCCATGCCCCACAACACCATCGCGCCCTTGGCCTTGGCGAAGGCCCGCGCCACTTCGCGCAGCGTCTCGGCCGGAATGCCGCAGATCGGCGCCATCGCCTCGGGGCTGTAGCCCTTGACGTTCTCGCGCAGCGCCTCGAAGTTGCTGGCGCGGTCGCGCACGAAGGCCTCGTCGACCAGGCCCTCGTCGATCACCGCGTGGATCAGCGCATTGAGCATCGCGACGTCGGTGTCGGCCTTGAACTGCAGCGTGCGCCAGGCGTGTCGGCCGATGTCGGTGACGCGCGGGTCGGCCAGCACGATCTTCGCGCCGCGCTTGGCGGCGTTCTTCATCCAGGTGGCGGCCACCGGATGGTTGGCGGTCGGGTTGGAGCCGATGATGAAGATCAGGTCCGCATGCTCCACGTCGTTGACCTGGTTGCTCACCGCGCCCGAACCCACGCCTTCGAGCAGCGCCGCCACGCTGGAGGCATGGCACAGCCGCGTGCAATGGTCGACGTTGTTGCTGCCGAAGCCGGTGCGCACCAGCTTCTGGAACAGGTAGGCCTCTTCGTTGCTGCCCTTGGCCGAGCCGAAGCCGGCCAGCGCCTTCTTGCCGTGCGTGTCGCGCAGGCTCTTGAGCTTGCCCGCGGTGAGCGCGAGCGCCTCTTCCCAGCTGGCCTCGCGGAAGGCGTCGTGCCAGTCGCCGGGCCGCGGTGCGTCGTTGAAGTCCTTGGGCACGCCGGGCTTGCGGATCAGCGGCTTGGTCAGGCGCTGCGGATGGTGCGCATAGTCGAAGCCGAAGCGGCCCTTGACGCAGAGTCGGCTGTGGTTGGCCGGGCCGTCGCGGCCGTCGACGCTGACGATCTTCTCGTCCTTGACGTTGTAGGTGATCAGGCAACCCACGCCGCAGAAGGGGCAGACCGAATCGACCTTGCGGTCGACCTGCTGCGAGCCGATCTGGCTCTTGGGCATCAAGGCGCCGGTCGGGCAGGCCTGCACGCATTCGCCGCAGGCCACGCAGGTGCTGTCGCCCATCGGGTCGTCGAGGTCGAACACGATCTTCGAATCCCCGCCGCGCATCGCGTAGCCGATCACGTCGTTGACCTGCTCCTCGCGGCAGGCACGCACGCAGCGGTTGCACTGGATGCAGGCGTCGAGGTTGACGGCCATCGCGGGGTGCGAGACATCGGCCTTCGGTTGCTCGCGGCGCAGGGCCTTGAGCTCGGGGCGGACGGAGATTCCGAGGCGTTCGGCCCATTCGCTGAGCTCGCCGTGCTGGCCGACGGGGAAGCCCCCACCCTCCCCCAGAGGGGAAGGGAGCAACTCCGGACTCGCCCCCTCCCCCTTTGGGGGAGGGTTGGGGTGGGGGCTCGCAGCCTTCGCCGCCGCCTCGTCGTTCCACTTGTACCCGCGGTCCGGCATATCGGACAAGAGCATCTCGACCACCATCTTCTGGCTCTTCAGCGCCCGCTCGCTGCGGGCCTGCACCTCCATGCCCGCCGTCGCATTGCGGCAGCAGCTCGGCGCGAGCGTGCGCTCGCCCTTCACCTCGACCACGCAGGCGCGGCAGTTGCCGTCGGGGCGCAGGCCCTCCTTGTAGCAAAGGTGCGGGATATCGACGCCGTGGCGCTGCGCGGCCTGAAGAATGGTTTCGCCTTCGAAGGCCTGGACGGCGCGGCCGTCGAGCTTGAACTCGATGGTCTGCGGAATCACTTCGGCAAGTCGTGTGGGAGCGTTCACGCGATCTCCTCGGGGAAGTACTTCTGGATGCAGCGGATCGGATTGGGCGCGGCCTGCCCCAGCCCGCAGATCGATGCATCTCCCATGACCTGCGCGAGGTCTTCCAGCGTGGCGTTGTCCCACACCGGCGCCTGCATCAGCGCCGCCGCCTTGGCGGTGCCGACGCGGCAGGGCGTGCACTGGCCGCAGCTCTCGTGTTCGAAGAAGCGCATCATGTTCAGCGCCGCATCGCGCGCGCGATCGTGCTGGCTCAGCACCATCACGGCGGCCGAGCCGATGAAGCAGCCGTAAGGCTGCAGCGTGTCGAAATCCAGCGGGATGTCGTTCATGCGCGCCGGCAGGATGCCGCCCGAGGCGCCGCCGGGCAGATAGCCGTAAAGCGTGTGGCCGTGCAGCATGCCACCGCAGTATTCGTCGATCAGCTCCTGCACCGTGATGCCCGCCGGTGCGAGCTTGACGCCGGGGTTCTTGACGCGCCCGCTCACGCTGAAGCTGCGCAGCCCCTTGCGCCCGTGGCGGCCGAAGCCGCTGAACCACTGCGGGCCTTTCTCGACGATGTCGCGCACCCAGTAGAGCGTCTCGAAGTTGTGCTCCAGCGTCGGCCGGCCGAACAGGCCGACCTGCGCGATGTAGGGCGGGCGCATGCGCGGCTCACCACGCTTGCCTTCGATGCTCTCGATCATCGCGGACTCCTCGCCGCAGATGTAGGCGCCGGCGCCGCGCCGCAGCTCGATGCGCGGCAGCGTGCAGGGCGGGTCGGCCTTGAGCTTGGCCAGCTCGGCCTCGAGCAGCCGGCGGCAGTCGTGGTATTCGTCGCGCAGGTAGATGTAGCAGGCCTCGGTGCCCACGACCTGCGCGGCCACCAGCAGCCCTTCGAGGAAGCGATGCGGATCGCGCTCGAGGTAGGTACGGTCCTTGAAGGTACCGGGCTCGCCCTCGTCGATGTTCACCGCCATGAGTTTCGGCGCCGGCTGCTCGCGCACGATGCGCCACTTGCGCCCGGCCGGAAAGCCCGCGCCGCCGAGGCCGCGCAGGCCCGAGTCTTCCATCGCGCGGAGCACGGCCTCGGCGTCCTCTTCGCCGTTGACCAGCGCGGCCGCGAGCGCATAGCCGCCGTTGGCGCGGTAGGTGGCGTAGTCCGTGAAGGCGGGGATCTCCGCGATCCCTTCGGGCGGCGGCGAGACGCTTTTCTCGGCCAGCGCCGCCGGCACGAAGTTGAAGGTCTCGGGCGCTGACGGCCTGGCGTCCAGCGCCTGCAGCAGCCGGTCGGTGGTCGCCAGCGGCACGGCGCGCTGGTGCACCGCCGCGGCCGGCGCCTGCTCGCAGCGGCCGATGCAGGGCGCGGAGATCACGCGCACGTCGTCGCGGCCCGCCGCGCCCAGCAGCGCAGGCAGCCGCGCGAGCAGGTCCTGTGCGCCGGCCAGCTCGCAGGCCAGGCCATCGCACACGCGGATCGTGAGCCCGGGTGCCTGCTCGTCGCCGCGCAGCACTTCGAAGTGGTGATAGAAGGTCGCAACCTCGTAGACCTCGGCCATCGGAACGTTGATGAGCGAGGCCAGCGCCACCAGGTGGCGGTCGTGCAGCCCGCCGTGCGCATCGTTGAGCAGGTGCAGCTGCTCGATCAGCAGGTCGCGCCGCCAGCCGTCATCGGGCCGCGGGCCGATGAGTGCGCGCACCTCCGCCAGCGCTTCGGTCTCGGGCTGCCGGCCCTTGAGCTTGCTCTTGCGGCGGATGCGCTCGCGCAGTTGATCGGGGGTCGCGAGCGGGATCGCCTGGACGGCGTTGTGGGTGCCTGGGTAGTTCATTGCCTCGGCCGTTGTTGCGGACTGTCCGGCCGCGCGAAGGCACGGCCTGCCCGACTGTCGCCCCGCTTGCGGTTTTCGGCAAATTGAATCCGCACATGGGGCGATTCAATAAAGAAATGATGCGGCGCACCTAAGCACCTAACTACTTAACTAGACAGAATGGCTTGAGCCGTTGAGGTGGCCCGTCTCCAGGACTACCGTGGGTTGCGCACCGTGGGTGCGCCGAGCCACAACGCTGCACCCCGAGGGGCGGACAGCGTGTCAACGAGCAAGGAGACGGGCCATGAGTCAATCTACCACCACTGCGGCCACCGTTTACGTTGGCCTAGACGTCCACAAGGACAGTATCGACATCGCCCTGGCCGAGGCCGGCCGTGACGGCGAAGTGCGCCATTTGGGCGCGGTCGCCGGCGGCGTCGGTGCCGTCACCAAGGCCCTGCGCCGCCTGGTCAGCCGGGGCCATTGCCTACATGTCGTCTACGAAGCGGGCCCCTGCGGCTTCGTGCTGCAGCGCCACCTCGCCGCACTGGGCTACCACTGCGAGGTGGTGGCGCCCTCGTCCATCCCCAAGCGCTCGGGTGATCGGGTGAAGACCGACCGCCGCGACGCCTTGATGCTGGCGCGCCTGGCACGCGCAGGTGAACTCAGTGCCGTGCGCGTGCCGGACGCCGTGGACGAGGCGCTGCGCGATCTGGTGCGCGCCCGCGAGGACGCGGTGCGGGAACAGCGCAACGCGCGCCACCGCCTGAAGGCGCTGCTGTTGCGCAGCGGCGTGGTGTACGCGGGCAAGAGCGCCTGGACGGCGGCGCATCTGCGCTGGCTGGCCAGCATGGCGCTGCCGCACGCCGCGCAGCAGATCGCCTTCCAGGAGTACCTGCACGCGGTGAGCGAGTCGGGGGCGCGCATCGCACGCCTGGAGCAGTCGCTGCGCGATGCGCTGGCGGGCTGGTCGCTGGCGCCGGTGGTGGCCGCGCTGCAGGCGCTGCGCGGTGTGCAGCTCATCGCCGCGATCACGCTGGTGGCCGAGATCCAGGACTTCCACCGCTTCGCCAACCCGCGCCTGTTGATGGCCTACCTGGGCCTGGTGCCCAGCGAGAGTTCCAGCGGCCAGCGCCGCCGACAGGGTGCCATCACCAAGGCCGGCAACTCGGCGGCGCGGCGCATGCTGGTGGAAGTGGCGCACCAGTACCGCTACCCGGCGCGGGTCAGTGCGGTCATCGCCAGGCGCCAGTCGGAGTTGCCCAAGGCCGTGACCGACATCGCCTGGACGGCGCAGTTGCGGCTGTGCGCGCGCTTCAAGCGGCTGGCCGCGCGGCGCATGCCGCACAACAAGATCGTGGTGGCCATCGCGCGCGAACTCTCGGGCTTCGTGTGGGCCATTGCGCGCGAGGTGACGCCGCCTGCCTCGACGTGAACCCGCGATGACATGGCAAGCAACGCGAAGGAGGCGCCTATCGAACAACCTCTTTGAGGCCGGATCGGGAACGCGGCGCAGCCACGGCCACAGGGGAATCCTCGGCGCGGCTATTGCGCAGCCACGCAAGTGACCAACCGCAGACCCTAGAAAGCAGGCAGCCCCGCGACGAATACATGAACTGTCGGTAGCCAATCCACGCATATCAGCATGATCAACCGTCGCTCACGCACCCGGCTCCGTCGCGTTCCCCATCCGGCATTCGCGAACGAATTCTGCAATCCGGAACCCGGAGAGATGGGCTTGCGCTCTTGACAGGATCAAGCCATATCAGCCGCGCAGTGCTCCGCTGTGCGCCGCGACTTCCTGCTGCCAGGCCGGGCTCTGGACCAGCGCCAGCGCCGCATCGAGGGCGCGCGAGGGCCGCACGGCCGTCTGCGTCATGAAGCCGATCGGCGTGCGCACCTCCGGCGCCACCAGCGGCAGCGCCTCCAGTTCGCCGTGGCTGCGCACGGCATCGACCATGCCGCCGGGCAGCACGGCGCAAACGTCCCCGGCGCTCACGCTGAGCGCCAGCGTCAGCACCGAATTGGTCTCGATGGCCGGCTTCACGGTGACGCCGGCATCGGCGAAGGCCTGGTCGACGATGGAGCGGTTGTGCATTTCCGGCGTCAGCAGGCACAGGGGCAGCCGCCCCGCTTCTGCCCAGGCGATGGGCGCGCCGAACTGCAGCGCCGGCTGGTCGGCGCTCGCCGACCGGCGCACCAGGTAATAGTGCTCGATGCTCTGCGGCCAGGCCGTGAGCTTGACCTCGCCGCTTCGCATGCGCTCGGTGTAGCCGAGGGCCAGGTCGAGCGACAGGTTTTCCAGCCCGGTTTCGAGCTCGAGCGAACTCATCGACAGCACCGTCGGCACGATGCCCGGATGGCGCGCCCGCAGCCGTCCCGCGAAGCGCGCCAGCATCGGCATCGCGGTCGGCACCGCGGCCATGCGCAGGTTGCCGCGCGGACGGTCTTCTTCGCTCTTGAGCAGCTGCTGCAACACCTCGTTCTCGTGCAGCATGCGGTGGGCCGCGGCCAGCACGGCCTCGCCCTCGTGCGTCAGCCCGGAATAGGTGCGCCCGCGCTTGACGATCACCACGCCGAACTCGGCCTCCAGCGCACGCAGCGCGTTCGACAAGGCCGGCTGCGTGATGTGGCAGGCCTGCGCGGCGCGGCCGAAGTGGCGGTGCTCGTGCAGCGCGCTGAGGTAGCGCATGGACGCGAGCAGGTTCATGAGCGCTTGATCAGGTGTTCTTGCTGACCGTGATGGTCGGGAACTTGGCCGAGAAATCCTTCGCCTTTTCGGCAATGCCGACCGCCACGCGGCGCGCCACCGACTTGTAGATGCCCGCCACCTCGCCGTCGGGATCGGCCACCACCGTCGGCTTGCCGCTGTCGGCCTGCAGGCGGATGTTGATGTCCAGCGGCAGCGCGCCGAGGTACTCCATGTTGTATTGCGCGGCCATCTTCTTGCCGCCCTCGGCGCCGAAGATGTGCTCGACGTGGCCGCAGTTCGAGCACACGTGCACCGCCATGTTCTCGACGATGCCGAGGATCGGCACGCCGACCTTCTCGAACATCTTGATGCCCTTCTTGGCGTCGAGCAGCGCGATGTCCTGCGGCGTGGTCACGATCACTGCGCCGGTCATCGGCACGCGCTGCGAGAGCGTCAGCTGGATGTCGCCGGTGCCGGGCGGCAGGTCGACGATCAGGTAGTCGAGCTCTTTCCAGTTGGTCTGGCGCAGGAGCTGCTCCAGCGCCTGGGTGGCCATCGGGCCGCGCCAGATCATGGCCTCGTCCTGGTCGACCAGGAAGCCGATCGACATCACCTGCACGCCGTGGTTTTCCAGCGGCTCCATGGTCTTGCCGTCCTCGCTCTCGGGACGGCGGTCGATGCCCAGCATCATGGGCAGGCTCGGGCCGTAGATGTCGGCATCGAGCAGGCCGACGCTGGCCCCCTCGGCCGCCAGCGCCAGCGCCAGGTTGGCCGCGGTGGTGCTCTTGCCCACGCCGCCCTTGCCCGAAGCCACGGCGATGATGTTCTTGACGTTGGGCATCAGCTGCACGCCGCGCTGCACGGCATGGCTGATGACCTTGGTCGCGATGTTGACCGACACGTTCTCCACGCCGGCCACGCCCTTGGCCGCGGCCACCAGCGCCTTGCGCATCGCCGGCATCTGGCTCTTGGCCGGGTAGCCGAGCTCGATGTCGAAGGAGACGTCGCCCTCCTGGATCTGCAGGTTTTTCAGCGCCTTGGTGCTGACGAAGTCCTTGCCCGTGTTGGGGTCGAGGACGGTCTTGAGCGCTTCGGTGAGCGCCGCCTGGGTAACTGCCATTGGTAACTCCTAATGACAGATAGTCTAGTCCGCCGCGTCGCGGCGCCTATTCAGAGCACGCGAAAGCCGTGCGTGCCGTCGGACTCCAGCTGCGCCACCAGGCCGAACTCCCAGTCGAGGTAGGCCTGCATCGCCTCGGGCGGCGCGTCGGTGCCTTCGTAGGGCCGGCGGTAGCGGCCGGTCGCAGGCGTCGCGGCCTTGGCCGGTGCCGGACCCTTGTCACGGCGCGCCGACGCGGCCTGCGGCGCCAGCACATGCACCTCCCACCCCATCTGCGCCAGCCACGAGGCCGTCATCGGCGCCCGCACGCCGTCGTCATCGGCCAGCACGATGCGCGCGCCGCGCACCGGCACGTGGTGATCGGTCTCCTGCACCAGCTGCCCGCCCGGCGCGCTCGCGAAGCCGGGCAGGTGGCCGGCCTCGTACTCCTCGGGCGTGCGCACGTCGAAGCGGTAGAGCGTGCGGCCAGGCGCTTCGAGGGTGGCGAGCGCGTGGAGATCGACCCAACGCACGCCGGCACGCCGTGCCACGTCTTTCGCCGAAGCCCGCGCCGCGGCACGGTTCGCTTCACCTGCTTCGGGCGCCCGGCGCGTGGCGCCGTGGTCGAGCACCTGCCCTGCCAGCTTCCAGCCAATCGTCCCGTTGCGCAGCGCCGCCACCGGATTGGGGATGCCCGCATTCACCAGCGACTGGGTGCCGATGATGCTGCGCGTGCGGCCCGCGCAGTTGACGATCACGCGCGTGGCCGGATCGGGGGCGAGCTCGCGCACGCGCAGCACGAGTTCGGCGCCGGGCACGCTGGTCGCGGTGGGGATGCTCATGGTCTGGTATTCGTCGAAGCGGCGCGCGTCCAGCACCACCACGTCGGCCTTGGCATCGATCAGCGCCTTCACCTCCTCGGCCGCGAGCGAGGGCGTATGGCGCTCATGCTCGACCAGTTCGCCGAAGGCCTTGCTCGGCACGTTGACGTCGCGGAACAGCTCGCCGCCGGCTTGGCGCCAACCCTCGAGTCCGCCTTCAAGCAAATGCACGCGCGTGTAGCCGAGCGCTTGCAGTCGCTCGTCCGCGAGCGGCGCGAGGTCGATGCCCTCGTGCTCGCCATAGACCACGATCAGCGTGTCGCGGCGCGGAATGCGGCGCCAGGCATCGAGCTCGATGCGCGACAGCGGCAGGTTCGCGGCCCACAGCGGATGGGCCTGTGCGAAGGGGTCTTCCTCGCGCACGTCGAGCAAGGCGATCTCGTCGCCCGCAAGCAGGTGGGCGCGCACGGCGACAAAGGACAGCGTGGCAGTCATGGATGGTGAAGTTCGGCGGATCGGTCCCAGAGATTGGGCAGTTGCGTATTCGAGTAGCCGGAGACGAAGGGCTTGCGCCCGCCGCCCGCAGGGTAAGTATGGCGCCGCACCGCACCGATGTTGGCGCCGTAGACATGGATGCTGATCGACACGCGGTCGTCGTAGGCGTTGTGCACGCGGTGCACGTCGCCGATGCGAGGCGACACGGCCTCCACGTCGCCCGGCGCAAGCCACGAGGGCTCGCCCTCGGGGCGCAGCTCGCCATGTCGCTCGCGGTAGGCCTGGCTGTACTCGGCCCCGCGCAGCATGCCGATCAGCCCCCACACCGTGTGGTCGTGCACCGGCGTGGCCTGGCCCGGGCCCCAGACGAAGCTGACGACCGAGAAGCGCTCGGTCGAGTCGGCATGCAGCAGGAACTGCTGGTAGCGCTCGGGGTGCGGCCGGGCATAGGCATCGGGCAGCCAGTCGTCGCGCGCCACCAGCCGGCGCAGCAGCGCACCGCCCTCCTCCAGGATGCGCGGTTCGCCGGGATGCGTATCGAGCAGGCGGCCGAAATCGACCACGAACTCGCGCAGCGGCGCCAGCGCGCTCACGCTGCCGGCTTCCAGACCCGCGTGTCGGTGATGGCCCGCACGTCCACGCGCAGCGGCAGGATGCCGTCGCGCGCCGAGCGGTCGGCCACGGCCTGCAGCGCGACGATGTCGGCCTCGCTGACGGGCCGGCCCGTCACGGCCGCGCGCGCGGTGATGGTGCGCGAGGTCTCCAGCGGCAGCCGCGTGAGTTCCGCATAGACCTTGGCATAGGCCTCGGCGTTGGCCTTGGCCCATTCGCCGGCGCGGCCCAGCCGCTGCAGGAAATCGGCGATGGCCGCGCGCTTGGCGGCGTCGGCCAGCGCCGACTCGCTCGCGGTGATGAAGGCCAGCGCGGTGTTGATGCCGCGGCCGTCGCGCAGGATGCGCCCGCCCTGCTGCAGCGCGATCGCGTAGTAGGGATCGAAGATGGCCCAGGCGTCGATCTGGCGCGAGGCGAAGGCGGCCGCCGCATCGGTCGGCAGCACGAAGCGCAGGTTGGCCTCCTCGCGCTTCACGCCCGCCTCTTCGAGTGCGCCGTAGAGCTGGTACTGCGAGATGCTGCCGCGCGCGGACGACACCACCACGCTCTGGCCGCGCAGGTCGGCCACGCGGCGCAGCGGCGAGTCGGGCTGCACCACGATCCCCAGCGCCTCGGGCTTGCCGACGCGCGTGGCGACGATCTTGAGCGGCGTCCTGCCCACAGCCGCGGCGAGCACCGGCAGGTCGCCCGCGACCGCCGTGTCGACGGCCGCGCTGCGCTGGGCTTCGAACAGCGGCGCGGCGCCCTGGAAGTTGGCCCAGCGGTACTGGAAGGGTGCGCCTTCGAGTGCACGCGAAGCTTCGAACAAGGCACGCAGGCCGCCGGCCTGGTCGCCGAGCACCAGGGTCGTGGGCGCGCTGCCTTGCGCCAGCGCGCTCAGCGGGCCGGCCAGCGAGAGTGCGACGCCCTGCTTGAGCAAGTGACGGCGCGAGCTCATGAACGCACTCCCAGCGCCGCCTTGCCCGCGCCCACCAGGATCGCATCGTTCTGCGGCGTATGGATGCGGCTGCACAGCACGTCGCGGTAGTGGCGCTCCAGCGGGTTCTGCCGCGCCAGGCCGTGGTTGCCGGTGAGCTGCAGCGCCAGCTCGACGGCGCGGATGGCGTTGTTCGTGACCGTGTACTTCAAGAGGCCGCTGTCGGTGGCGGCCGGCGCATGGCCGGCGTCGACCTCGGCCGTGGCCTGATCAAGCAGCACGCGGTTGCTGCGCAGCAGGGCCTCGATCTCGCCCACGTGTTCCTGCACGCGCGGCAGGCTGGCGAGCGAGGCGCCCAGCGAGCTCGGCGCGCGCCGGTTCAGGAAGCCGACGAGCCAGTCGCGCGCGGCACGCGCCGCGGCGTCGTAGAGCGTGCCCAAGAGCACCACCATCCAGGCGTGCTGCGTGGCATGAGCGTCGATGTCGGTCTGGCTGCCGGCATCGGGCGCCCACTCGGCCGGCGCGCGCAGATCGACCGCGTGATCGAGCGGGATCGCGACCTCCTCGAACAGCACCTCGTGGCTGCCCGAGGCGCGCAGGCCCAGGTGGTCCCAGCTGGCCACCACGCGAATGCCGGGCGCGCCGCGCGGCACCAGGAAGAAGCCGGTGCGCGGCGCCGCCTCGTCGTCGGTGCGGGCCCAGACGGCGAGCCACGTCAGCCCCTCGATGCCGGTGGTGTAGAGCTTGTGGCCGTTGATCTTCCACTGGGCGCCTTCGCGCCGCGCCGTGGTGGCGGGCAGGCCGCCGCGTGCCGGCGACCCGAGTACAGGCTCCACGCGCAAGGCATTGATCAGCGCGCCCTCACGCACCGCATCGCGCAGCACGCGCTCGCGCAGGCGGGCCGGCCAGCGGCTGTCGGTGCGGCCGATCGCATGCTGCTGCAGCCAGCTCATGGTGAGGATCAGCGCGGTCGCGGGCTCGCCCCAGGCCACGGCCGCGAGCACGCGGCGCGCCGCCGCCAGCGAGGCGCCGCCGCCGCCATGCGCCTGCGGCGCGACCAGGCCGATCAGCCCCTGCGCCTGCAACTCGGCGAAGTTCTCGCGCGGGAAGGCGCCGCTCCTATCGTGGTCGGCCGCGGTCTCGGCAAACAGGGCGGACAGGCGGGCCAGCAGCGCGGCGTCCGTTGCGGGGTCGGCCGGCAGGCGGCGCAGGACTTGAGAACTCATGGTGCGGCACCTTAAAGGCCGCGCCGCGTGCGGGGAACGACGAATCCCGCATATCCAAACTCGCATTTCTGCGTTCTCTTCGGCCGCGGCGCGCATTACGGTCACGCCTCCCCAAGGTCCACGAGAAGAGCGCTTTCCATGACATCCATCCTTTCTGCCTGGTCGCGCCGGCAATGGCTGCAAGCCGCCGGCACGGCCGCGGCCTTCGGCGCCGCCGGCCCGTGGGCACAGGCCGCCGCGCCCACCGATCTCTCCGGCCTCACGCTGCGCATCGGCACCTACAAGGGCCTGTGGCGCCCGCTGCTCGAGGCATCGGGCCAGGGCAAGACACCCTACAGGATCGACTGGCGCGAACTCAACAACGGCGTGCTCCACATCGAGGCCATCCAGGGCGATGCGCTGGATCTGGGCTCGGGCAGCGAGATCCCGGCCACCTTCGCGGCGCGCCAGAAGGCCAAGGTGCGCTTCGTCGCCGTGATCCATGAAGACCTGAACAACCAGGCGACGCTGGCGCGCAAGGACGCACCGATCAAGACCATCGCCGACTTCAAGGGCAAGCGCGTCGGCTACGTGCGCGCCACCACCGCGCACTACTACCTGAGCAAACAGCTGGCCGAGGTCGGGCTCAGCTTCAACGACATCCAGCCCATCAACCTGAGTCCGGCGGACGGCCTCTCGGCCTTCGCGCGCGGCGACCTCGATGCCTGGGCCATCTACGGCTACAACGGGCAGCTGGCCCGCACCCAGTACGGCGCGCGCACCATCAAGACCGGCAAGGGCTATCTCTCGGGCAACTTCCCGGTCTATGCCAATCCGCGCGCGGTGGACGAGCCGCTGCGCCATGCCGCCATCACCGACTTCCTGCTGCGGCTGCAGCGCGCCTACGCCTGGGCCAACGGCAACTACCTCGAGTACGCGAAGGCGCAGTCGGCAGAGACGCGGGTGCCGGTGGGCGACCTGATCGAGCTCTTCAACGGCCGCAGCAACGACTACGCGCTGGGCCCGGTCACCAGCGCCGCGGTGCGCAGCCACCAGGAGGTGGCCGACACCTTCCAGAAGCTCGGCGTGCTCGACGGCCCGGCCGAGGTGGCGCCGCTGTGGGACCGCAGCTTCGGCGCCGCCCTCTCGCGCAACAACAACCCGGCCTGACCACTTTTTGCATCGAAGGAAGAAACACCCATGAGCGACAGCATCGAATTCATCGGCATGATCCAGGCCCAGAAGGTCTCGGAAATCCATCCCGCGCGCGGCCCGGCGATCGACCGCGACTACGTGCGCGCCTTCGCGCAGGCGCACGAAGCGGCCGGCTTCGACCGCGTGCTGGTGCCGCACCACTCGACCAGCCCCGACGCCACGCTGACCGTGGCCTATGCGGCCTCGGTCACCGAGCGTATCCACTTCATGCTGGCGCACCGCCCCGGCTTCGTGGCGCCGACGCTGGCGGCGCGCCAGTTCGCCTCGCTCGACCAGTTCAGCGGCGGACGGCTTGGCGTGCACTACATCTCGGGCGGCTCCGACGAAGAGCAGAAGCGCGACGGCGACTGGCTCGACCACGACCAGCGCTATGCGCGCACCGACGAGTACCTCGAGCTGCTGCGCAAGGTGTGGACCAGCGACAAGCCTTTCGACCATGAGGGCGCGCACTACCGCTTCAAGGATGCGTTCTCCGAAGTGAAGCCGGTGCAGACACTGAACGGCCGGCCGCACGTGCCGGTGTATTTCGGCGGCGCCTCGGAAGCCGCGATCCCGGTGGCCGGCAAGCATGCCGACGTCTATGCGCTGTGGGGCGAATCGCTGGCCCAGGCGGCCGAGCTCACGGGCCGCGTGCGCGCCGAGGCCGCGAAGCAGGGGCGCAACGTGCGCTTCTCGGTCTCGTTCCGGCCGATCCTGGCCGAGACCGAAGCCAAGGCCTGGGAGCGCGCCGACAACATCCTGACCGAAACCCGGCGGCTGCGCGTGGTGCAGGGCTTCGGCCGCGGCGGTCCGCAGCAGAGCGAGGGTGCGAAGCGCCTCTTGGCCGCGGCCGAGCATGGCACGCGGCTCGACAAGCGGCTGTGGACCGCGGTCGCGCAGGAGATCGGCGGACGCTCGAACAGCACCGCGCTGGTCGGCACGCCGGAGCAGGTGGCCGATGCGCTACTCGACTATCACGCGCTCGGCGTCACCACCTTCCTGATCCGCGGCTTCGATCCGCTCGAGGACGCGATCGACTACGGCCGCGAATTGATTCCGCGCACGCGCGAACTGGTGGCGCAGCGTGTGGCCGCGCAGCGCAAGGCGGCCTGAGCCATGAGCGCCGTTCTTTCCATCGACCGCCCGGCCGCCAGGTCGCAGCAACTTCAACTCAATCCGAACCCGCAGCAGAAATACTGGTTCGATCCGCCTGCGCAACGCCCCAGCATCGAAGCCGAGCGCCGCCATCGCCAGGAGCGGCTGGCCGGCGCCTTCCGCCTGTTCGCGCGCTTCGGCTTTGCGCAGGGGCTGGCAGGCCACATCACGGCACGCGACCCGCAGCTCACGGACCATTTCTGGGTCAACCCGCTGGGCGTGCACTTCTCGCGCATCAAGGTGTCGGACCTGCTGCTGGTCAATTCGAAGGGCGAGACAGTGATCGGCGAGCGCCCGCTCAACAAGGCGGCCTTCGCGATCCATGCGGCGATCCACGAATACAACCCGAAGATCATCGCGGCCGCGCACACGCATTCGACCTACGGCAAGGCCTGGTCGACGCTGGGCCGCAAGCTGGACACGCTGACGCAGGACAGTTGCGTCTTCCATGACGACCATGCGCTCTTCGACGATTTCACCGGCATGGTGGTCGACGAGAGCGAGGGGCTGCGCATCGCGAAGGCGCTGGGCGATCGCAAGGGCGCGATCCTCAAGAACCACGGCATCCTGACGGCCGGCCCGACCGTCGAGGCCGCGGCCTGGTGGTACATCGCGCTCGACAACGCCTGCCACACGCAGCTCCTGGCCGAGGCCGCCGGCACGCCGCATCCCATCGACGAAGCGGTCGCGCGCCACACGCACGGCCAGATCGGCGGGCCCGAAGGCGCGCTGCATGCCTTCGAAAGCCTCTACGAAGGGCTGGTCGAGGCCGAGCCTGAACTTCTTCTTTGATCCGAGGCCCTTCGCCATGAACACATCCTTTTCGCGCCGCCGCGTGCTGCGCGCCGGCGGCGCCGCTGCCGCCATCGCATCCAGCGGCCTGCTCGCCTCGCGCGCCTGGTCGCAGCCGCGCAAGCTCAGCTTCGCCTGGAACGCCACCGCCTTCTGCCTCTCGCCGGTGGTGGTGGCGCAGGAGCGCGGCTTCTTCGAGAAGAACGGCCTGCAGGTGGACCTGGTCAACTACACCGGCTCCACCGACCAGCTGCTCGAATCGCTCGCCACCGCCAAGGCCGACGCCGCGGTGGGCATGATCCATCGCTGGCTGAAGCCGCTCGAGTCGGGCTTCGACGTCAAGATCGTCGGCAGCTCGCACGGCGGCTGCGTGCGCCTGGTGGGCGTCAAGGAAGCCGGCATCACCGACCTGCAGAAGCTCAAGGGCAAGACCATCGGCGTCTCGGACATCGCGAGCCCGGGCAAGAACTTCTTCTCGATCCTGCTGAAGAAGAACGGCATCGATGCGGACCGCGATGTGACCTGGCGCCAGTACCCGGCCGACCTGCTCGACATCGCGGTCAACAAGGGCGAGATCCAGGCGATCGCCGACGGCGACCCGACGCTCTACCTGATCGAGAAGCGCAACAAGGACCGCTACGTCCAGCTGGCCTCCAACCTCTCGGGCGAATACAAGGACAAGGTCTGCTGCATCGTCGGCGCGCGCGGCGAGCTGGTGCGCAAGGAGAAGCCGGTGGTCGCGGCATTGGTGCGTGCGATCGTGCAGGCCTCGGACTTCGTGGCCGAGAACCCGAACGAGTCGGCCAAGCTCTTCGCCAAGTACTCGCCCAAGGTGCCGCTCGAGGATCTGCAGGCGTTGCTGGGGACGCTGACGCACGGGCACCACCCCGTGGGCAAAAGCCTGCGCGACGAGGTCGAGTTCTATGCGCGCGACTTCCGCTCGGTCGGCGTGCTGAAGCAGAACACCGATCCGGCGCGGCTCGCGAACCACGTGTCGGTGGATGTGCTCGCATGACCACGGCCGAGCAGGTACTGGACGCGCCGCCGGCGCAGCCGCGTGCGTTGCGCGAACCGGTACTCGCCGGCGTTTGGCGCATCGGCACCGTCGCGGCGGCCGCGTGGCTCGCGCTCGGTGCAGTCACGCTGATCTGGCCCAACAAGGAGGTCGGCTTCAGCGACTGGAATTTCACCACCGAATTCGGCGGCGCCGCGATCGCGGTGGCGCTGCTGCTGCTCGCGATCGCGCTGCTCGGCGCGCGCGCCGGCCGCATCGGACGCGTGCTTCGCCCGGCCGGCCAGTGGCTGGTCGCGGCCCCGCTGCTGCTCGCGCTGTGGGAGGTGGCGACCGCCAAGCTGGGCCTGCTGCCACCGCCCTTCTTCGCCCCGCCGCAAAGCCTGATCGACGTCGCCTACGAGGACTGGCGCCGGCTCGGCCTCTCGACCGCGCATTCGGCGCGCCTGCTGGCGCACGGCTTCGTGCTCGGCGCGGGGGTCGGCTTCGCGACCGGCGTCTGGATCGGCTGGTCGCGCATCGCCGGCTACTGGGTGCATCCGCTGCTGCGCTTTCTCGGGCCGGTGCCGGCCTCGGCGCTGCTGCCGCTGGCCTTCTTCTTCGCGCCCTCGAGCTATGCGGCCGCGGTGTTCCTGATCGGGCTCGCGACCTTCTTCCCGGTGGCGGTGCTGAGCTGGTCGGGCGTGGCCTCGGTCAACAAGAGCTACTACGACGTGGCGCGCACGCTGGGCGCGCCCGAATGGTTCCTGGTGCTGCGCGTGGCGGTGCCGGCTGCCCTGCCGCAGGTCTTCGTCGGCCTCTTCATGGGGCTCGGCGCTTCGTTCTCGGTGCTGGTCACGGCCGAGATGATGGGCGTGAAGGCCGGCCTCGGCTGGTACCTGCAGTGGGCCCAGGGCTGGGCCGCCTACGCCAACATGTATGCGGCGCTGCTGCTGATGGCGGTGCTGTGCTCGGGCCTCATCACGCTGCTGTTCGCGGTGCGCGACCGCGCGCTCTCGTGGCAGAAGGGGACGGTCAAGTGGTAGCCGCAGCGACGACAACCGCCGGCGCACGCATCGAGGTGCGCAACGTCGGCCACTGGTTCCAGCTGTCGGCCGGCGTGCTGCAGGTGCTAGACGGCATCGACCTCACGGTGCAGCCGGGCGAGTTCGTCGCGCTGCTGGGGCCCAGCGGCTGCGGCAAGTCGACGCTGCTGCGGCTGGTGGCCGGGCTGGAGCCAGCCACCACCGGCAGCATCACGCAGGACGGCGAGCGCATCGCGCGACCCGGTCCCTCGCGCATCGTGGTGTTCCAAGACCCGACGCTCTATCCGTGGCGCAACGTGTGGGACAACGTGGCGCTCGGGCTGCAGGCGCGCGGCCTGCTGAAGACGCAGCGTTCGCGCGTCGACGATGCGCTCAGGCTCGTGGGCCTTGCCGACTTCGCGAAGAGCTTTCCCCATCAGCTCTCGGGGGGCATGGCGCAACGCGTCGCGCTGGCGCGGGCGCTGGTCAACGATCCGCAGCTGCTGGTGCTCGACGAGCCGCTGGGCAAGCTCGACTCGCTGACGCGCATCGCGATGCAGAGCGAGCTGGTCAACCTGTGGCAGCGGACGGGCTTCTCGGCGCTGCTGGTCACGCACGACGTCGAAGAGGCGTTGTTCCTCGCCAATCGGGTGATCGTGCTGAGCGACCGGCCGGCGCGCATCACGGCGCAGCTCGAAGTCGACCTGCCCTACCCGCGTCATCGCGGCCATCCGAGGCTGGCCGAACTCCGGCACGAAGCACTGCGTCATCTAGGTTTGGATGCGACCTGGTAGATCCCGATGACACCGCTGGCCGAGGCCGATGGGCTCAACGCGCTGATCGGTTTTCTGCAGGCTGCGCAACTCGGCCTGCTGCGGCTGCTCGCGTGGCTCGGACTCGCGGGCACCAGCCATGGCCAGCCGGCTTGGCCATGGGCGTTGCGCCTGTCGGGCGAGAACCTGTTGATCGATCTCGGCCAGGCACGGCGGCTCGCGCTCACGCTGCTGGTGCTCGCGGCTGCGCTGCTTGCCTTGTTGCTCGCGCTGGTCTGGCGCCGGCGGCGGATCGTGCTCGTCGCGATGGTTCCGCTGCTGCTGGCCGTCGCACCCTGGCCCGAGGCCCATGTGGTGCTGGTGCCGGCCTATCCCGCGAGCTTCCATCGCTCGCCCACCGGCTTCAGCGCGGCCTCCATCGCGCAGGGACGCGCGCTCTATGCGCAGCACTGCATCGGCTGCCATGGCGCGGACGGCCGCGGCCAGGGTCCGCTGGCAGCCGCACAGCCCGTGTGGCCGCCGAACCTCAGCGGCCCGCTCCTGTGGCGGCGCGCCGATGGCGACCTGCTGTGGCGCGTGCTCCACGGCATGCAGGACAGGCGCGGCGCGCCCACCATGCCGGCCTTCGACGGGCTGTTCGGTGCGCGCGAGGCCTGGGCGCTGATCGATTTCATGAAGGCCCAGGGCGCGGGACAGAGCCTGCGCGCGACCGGCCTCTGGGCCCAGCCCATCGGTCTGCCCGATGTCGCGGTGCGCTGCGAAGGCCGCACACCGCGCACGCTCGCGAGCTGGCGCGGCCAGCGCCTGCGCATCGTGGCTTCGGCCGCGGCGGCGCCTTTGCTCGAAGACCCGCGGTTGGTGACCGTGCTGTTGCGACCTCCGGGCGACACCTCCTCGCAGTCCGGCATCGACTGCATCGCCGACCCAAATGCCTGGGACGCCTTTGCACTGGTCGCAGGCACGGAACAACTGGCCGGCACGCAACTGCTGGCGGACCGCGGCGGCTGGCTGCGTGCTCGCAGCGCGCCGGGCCAGGCCGGCTGGTCGGAGGACGACCTGCTGTGCCGCACCGAGGCGGTGCCGCATGACGCGCAAGACGCTTCGCTCACCGACGGCCTCGGCGCCCTGATCGCGCGCATGGACGCCGAGCCGGTGCGCTTCGTCAAGGGCGGCTTCGTGCACTGAGCCCGCCCTCTTTCATCACATTCAAGGAGTCTTCTTCATGACCCAAGCATCCCGCCGTCGCTTCATCACCCACACGCTCGCCGGCGCCACCAGCCTCGCGCTGCCGGCCCCCGCGCTGCATGCGCAATCGCGCCCCGTGCTCAAGGCCGGCGACCAGAAAGGCGGCCTGCGCGCGCTGCTCGAAGCGGCCGGCAGCCTCGAAGGCCTGAGCTACGACATCCAGTGGTCCGAGTTCCCGGCCGCCGCGCCGCTGGCCGAAGCGCTCAATGCAGAAGCCGTGGACTCGGGGCCGATCGGCGATGCGCCGCTGATCTTCGCGCTCGCGGCCGGCACGCGCGTCAAGGCGATCGGCGCCAACCGTTCCGATGCCTACGGCACGGCCGTGCTGGTGCGGCCCGACTCGCAGCTGAAGACCGCCGCCGACCTCAAGGGCAAGAGCATCGCGACCAACCGCGGCTCGATCGGCCACTACATCACGCTGAAGGCCATCACGACGGCCGGCCTCAAGCCGGAGGACGTGAACCTGCGCTTCCTCGCCCCGGCCGATGCCAAGCTCGCGCTGACGCAAGGCTCGGTCGACGCCTGGGCCACCTGGGAGCCCTACACCGCGCAGGCCGAAACCAGCGGGCATGCGCGGGTGCTGGCGAGCGGCCGCGGCCTGCTGCCGGGCCTGAGCTACCTGGCCGCCACCGATGCAGCGATCGCCGCCAAGCGGCCGGTGCTGCAGGACTTCCTGCAGCGCGTGGTGCGCGCGCAGCGCTGGTCGTACCGCAATGTCGATGCCTTCTCGGCCACGCTGGCACGCATCATCGGCATCCCGGCCGACGCCGCGAAGCTGCAGTTCGAGCGTCGCCAGCAGAAATGGGTGGCCATCGATGCGCGGGTGATTGCCGACCAGCAGGGCACCGCCGATTTCTACAGCCAGGTCGGGCTCATCAAGCAGCCGCTGGATGTACGTTCCACCTTCGACCTGTCCTTCTCTGCGAACGGTTAGATGAGTTGATTATTTGGAATCAACGAATCGGTCGTTCCCAGATCCGAGGCCCCTGCGGACAATGGCGCGCCACGCCCTTTGCGGCGCCGTTCTCCGTTCGAGCCCTATGAATTTCCAACAACTGCGCTCGGTGCGCGAAGCCGTGCGCTGCGGCTTCAACCTCACCGAAGTCGCTCACACGCTCCACACCTCCCAGCCCGGCGTGAGCCGGCAGATCCGCGAACTCGAGGAAGAACTCGGCATCGAGCTCTTCGTGCGCGCCGGCAAGCGCCTGACCGGCCTGACCGAACCCGGCGGCCATGTGCTGCCGATCATCGAGCGCATGCTGATGGAGAGCAGCAACCTGCGGCATGCGGGGCAGGAATTCGTCGCGCGGCAAAGCGGCCTGCTCTCCATCGCAGCCACGCATTCGCAGGCGCGCTATGCGCTGCCGGTGGCGGTGCAGGAGTTCCGCAGCCACTTCCCCGACGTCAAGCTCCATCTGCACCAGGGCTCGCCCAAGCAGATCGCGCAAATGCTGATCGACGGCGAGGCGGACGTCGGCATCGCGACCGAGGCGCTGGGCGACTATCCACAGCTCGTGGCCCTGCCCTGCTACCGCTGGACGCATTCGGTGATCGTGCCGCCGGGGCATGCGCTGCTCGATGCAGCGCTCACGCTGGAGGCGCTGGCCCGTTATCCGCTGATCACCTACGACACCGGCTTCACCGGCCGCACGAAGATCGACGACGCTTTCGAGGAACAGGGCCTCGCGCCCGGCATCGTGCTGACCGCGATGGACGCCGACGTGATCAAGACCTATGTGCAGCTCGGCATGGGCGTGGGCATCGTCGCCGGCATTGCCTACGAGGCCGAGCGCGACACGCAGCTGCGCGCGCTGGATGCCGGCCCGCTGTTCGGCATCAACCTCACCAAGCTCGCGGTGCGGCGCGGCAGCTACCTGCGCGGCTATGTGCATGCCTTCATCGAATCCTTTGCGCCGACGCTGACGCGCGAGGTGGTGGAGCAGGCGCTGGCTTCGGATTCGCCGGTGCTCGACGAAGCCTAGGACCGTGCGGAAGGGCCGAAGGGCGGGTACGCTTGGGCGCCCTTCATGCCACCACCGCCCGAATCCGCCCCCCTGCCCGCCACCGGCCTGCTGCTGACCGGCGGCGGCGCCCGCGCCGCCTACCAGGTCGGCGTGCTCGAAGCCATTGCCGACCTGCGGCTCGCTGCGGGTGCGGGGACGCAGGGCAATCCCTTCGCCGTGATCACCGGCACCTCGGCCGGCGCCATCAACGCCGCGGCGCTGGCCTGCGGCAGCGACGACTTCGACGCCACCGTGCGGCGCATCGCCGACGTGTGGCAGGGCTTTCGCACCGAGCAGGTGTACCGCGCCGATTCGCTGGCCATGCTCGATGCCGGCGCGCGCTGGCGCCTGCTGCTGGGCGTGGGCCAGTTGCTGCGCAAGTGGCTGCGCCTCGCGCCGCGCTCGCTGCTGGACAACGCGCCGCTGGCCGAGCTGCTCGAGCGCATGGTGCCGCTCGAGCGCCTGCCGCAACTGATGCGCGACGGCCACCTGCAGGCACTGGCCGTGACCGCGTCGAGCTACAGCTCGGGCGAGCACGTCACCTTCTTCGACGCGGCCGCACCGATGGAACCCTGGGTGCGCTCGCAGCGCATCGCGGTGCCGGGGCGCATCACGCACGCGCATCTGCTGGCCTCCTCGGCCATTCCCTTCGTATTCCCGTCCACCGGCCTGGACCTGGGCGGCCATACCGAGTACTTCGGCGACGGCTCGATGCGCCAGTCGGCGCCGATCGCGGCCGCCATCCACCTGGGCGCGCAGCGCATCCTCGCCGTGGGCGCCGGCCGCATGAGCGAGCCGCGCGAAGCACCCGCACCCAACACCTTCAAGGCTATCCGACCATGGCGCAGATCGCGGGCCATGCACTGTCGAGCATCTTCCTTGATGCGCTGGCGGTCGACGTCGAGCGCCTGCGGCGCATCAACCAGACGCTCGCGCTGATCCCGCCCGATGCGCGGCAGAGCACGAGCCTGCGGCCGGTCGAGCTGCTGCTGATCTCGCCCTCGGAGCGCATCGACGCAATCGCCGCGCGCCATGTGGGCGCCTTGCCCGGCGCGGTGCGCCGCCTGTTCGGCGGCCGCGACGCGCTCTCGGGCCACAACGAGGTCAAGGGTGCGGCGCTCGCGAGCTACCTGCTCTTCGATCAGGGCTTCACGCGCGAGCTGATGGCGCTCGGGCGGGCCGATACGCTGAAGCAGCGCAACGAAGTGCGTCGCTTCTTCGGCTGGGCGCCGGCCTGATCAGCCGTCGTTGGCGATGCCGAGCTCGGAGCAGATCCGCGCCGTCAGGGTCTTGAGCGCGGCAACCTCCGCCTCGAGCCGCGCCACGTTGAGTTTCAGCGCCGCCACTTCACCGAGCGAGGCATCCTGAGGACCGCTCGCGGTGCGGGTCTCCGGCGTGCTCTCGGGCGGCTCGCCGGCGAGCAGATGGGCCCAGCGGCTCTCGCGTGCTCCGGGCAGGCGCGACATCTTCAGCACCAGCGCGCCGGCCGGCCGGGCCGCGAGCTCGTCGAGGAAAGCCTCGACCGAGGAGATGTCGGCGAAGTTGTGCATGCGCTCGCAGGCGATGCGCAGCTCGCCGGCGGTCTGCGGGCCGCGCAGCATCAGCACCGTCAGCAGGATGGCCGACTGCGAGGGCACGCGCAGCACCCGCTCGATGTTGTGCTCGTAGCGCGAAACGCGCCCGCCGCTCGTCTCCATCACCAGGCTGTAGCCCTTGAGGCTGTCGAGCGCGGCCTGCACGTCGGTGTCCGAGGCCTCCATCAGCGGATTGCGGCTGGTCTTCTGGTTGCAGCCGGCCACCAGCGCATTCAAGGTCAGCGGATAGCTGTCGGGCACGGTGCGCTGCTTCTCGGCCAGCACGCCGAGCACGCGGGTTTCGATCAGGGAGAGGGTGGGGAGGGTCGGAGTCATGACCGAGTCAACTCGCGGAGCTGGGACGCCGCTTGCGCGCGGCGGCGCGCGGCGAGGGAGTGGTGCGTTCGGGCTGCTCTGCCAGGCGGCCCGTGACGTACTTGTGAAGCACGCTGGCAATCAAGGTTTGATAGGGCATGCCTTCTTCGAGGGCCTTGACCTGGATGTCGTTCAAGTCGCCGGAGGAAAGGCGGATATTGACGCGCCGATCCTTGATGGCGGTGGCCCGCGCCACCGCCTTGAACTTGGCAAGCTCGCTCTTGGTGGCGACCGACTTGAGTTTTCCCTTGTCGTAGGCGCTGGAAATTTCGCTTTCGTTGTCGTCAATGTTCTGCATCTGATTCACCCGTATTCAAATAGTCGCGTGTCGCTTTGCGGCTCGGGATGACGGTCTTCAAGAAGAAATAGTCTTCCTCTTCGACAAACGGCACCAAATACGCATAGCCGTCATAAGCCACGACGAGTACTCGCCGCCTCGGATATTTCACCTGATCGGGGTGGGCCAGGATATCCAGCAAGCCGCCCGATTCGATAGCGACAACAACGCTCTCGAAAGAGACTCCTCGATCTGCCCTGAGCATGTCGTTTTTCTCCGGGCTCCACCGAAAAGACTTCATGCCGGCATCCTAACCTGCTGTGTGCCTTTTGTCACCACACCGCACCCACGGTTGGTTTGCTAGGCGGCTCAGCAATGCTTCTCGACCAGCCGCACGACCGTGTTCCAGGCCCGCGTGCTCGCCGGTGCGCCCAGCAGTTTTTCGAGGAAGGCGTTCGGGCTGCCCGGCGTGTTGCCGACCACGCGGCTGATGCTGAAGGCCTCGCCCTCGGTGGCGTGAAGGACTTCGACGTCCTGGCGCTTCGAGACCAGCGGCAGCGCGGGCAGCGCCCCGCGCCTGGCGCCGAGGAAGGACACGCAGACTTCGTAGACGCTGCCGCGATCGACGGCTGCGAAGGGATCGAGAGCCACGAGCTCGGCCAGGCGGTCCACGCTGCGCAGGAAGGCCGGCTCGCGCAATCCGCACTCGGCCGCAAGCGCTTCGCAGGCCTGCGCCAGCACCTTGCGCGCCTCGGTCTTGTTTCGCGCTTCGAAGACCAGCGTGCCGTTGGTGAGGAAGGAGGAAGCCGACCCGGCACCAGCCGCCAGGAAGGCGGCCTCGAACTGCGCCCGGGTCGGGCAGTTCGGCCGGCCCAGGTTGAGGTTGCGGAAGAAGACGGCGTGCTTCATGTCCCGCGGAATCTATCAGTCGCGCCCGGCGCCTAAAATGCCCCTCCCGCCGGCTCCTCCGTTCCCCCAGAAAGCGCCTCCCCGATGTCCCAGCGCAAGCTTTTCGTCACCACCGCCCTGCCGTATGCCAACGGCAAGTTCCACGTCGGCCACATCATGGAATACATCCAGGCCGACATCTGGGTGCGGTTCCAGCGCATGCAGGGCCACATGGTGCACTTCGTGGGCGCCGACGACGCGCATGGCGCGCCGATCATGATCGCGGCCGAAAAGGCCGGCAAGACGCCGCAGGAATTCGTCGGCGAGATCGCCGCGGGCCGCAAGGAATACCTCGACGGCTTCCACATCCGCTTCGACAACTGGCACTCGACCGACAGCGCCGAGAACACCGAGCTGGCGCAGGGCATCTACAGGAAGCTCAAGGCGGGCGGCATGATCGCCACGCGCACCATCGAGCAGTTCTACGACCCGGTGAAGGGCATGTTCCTGCCCGATCGCTACATCAAGGGCGAATGCCCGGTGTGCCACGCCAAGGACCAGTACGGCGACGCCTGCGAGGTCTGCAGCAGCGTCTATGCACCGACCGAGCTGATCAACCCCTATTCGACGCTCACCGGCGCAACGCCCGAGCTGCGCAGCTCCGAGCACTTCTTCTTCAAGCTCTCCGACCCGAAGGTGGTCGACTTCCTGAAGACGTGGACGCAGGACGGCAAGCTGCAGCCCGAGATGGCGAAGAAGGCCAGCGAGTGGTTCGAGGCCGGCATGGCCGACTGGGACATCTCGCGCGAGGCGCCCTACTTCGGCATCGAGATTCCCGATGCGCCGGGCAAGTACTTCTACGTCTGGCTCGATGCGCCCGTGGGCTACCTCGCGAGCCTGAAGAACCACTTCGACAAGGGCCAGGCCGCCGCCCACTGGCACGAGGCTTCGCGCACATCGCAAAGCTTCGACGAATTCGTCGCCGATCCGGCGGTGGAGCAGGTGCACTTCATCGGCAAGGACATCGTCTACTTCCACACGCTCTTCTGGCCCGCGATGCTGCAGTTCAGCGGCCGCAAGACGCCGAGCCAGGTCAACGTGCACGGCTTCATCACGGTCTCGGGCGAGAAGATGAGCAAGAGCCGCGGCACCGGCATCGACCCGCTCAAGTACCTCTCGATCGGCATGAACCCCGAATGGCTGCGCTACTACATCGCGGCCAAGCTCAACGCCAAGGTGGAAGACGTCGACTTCAATCCCGACGACTTCATCGCACGCGTGAACGCCGACCTGATCGGCAAGTACATCAACATCGCCAGCCGTGCGGCCGGCTTCGTCGCCAAGCGCTTCGGCGGCCATCTGGGGCAGGTCAGCAGCGACGGCCTGCATGTGCTGGAGGTGCTGCGCCTCGAAGCGGAGAACATCCGCGCCCTCTACGACAGCCGCGACTTCGCACGCGCGCTGCGCGAGATCATGGCGCTGGCCGACCATGTGAACGCGTACGTCGACGCCAACAAGCCGTGGGAGCTCGCGAAGCAGGCAGGCCAGGAGGCGCGGCTGCACGACGTGTGCTCGGCCTGCATCGAGGCCTTCCGCCTGCTGACGCTCTACCTCAAGCCCGTCTTGCCGACGCTCGCAAGCAAGGTCGAAGAATTCCTGAAGATCGATCCGCTGGCGTGGAGCGACGTTCATGCACCCTTGCCTTCAGGCCACCCGATCGGCGAATACAAGCACCTGATGCAGCGCGTCGACGCCAAGCAGCTCGACCAGCTGTTCGAGCCGCCCGAGCCGGCCCCGGAAGCCGCTCCCGCCACCGCCCTCCCCGGCGGCGAAGGCATCGCCCCGACCATCACCATCGACGACTTCGCAAAGATCGACCTGCGCATCGCGAAGATCGTGGCCTGCCAGAAGGTCGAAGGCTCGACCAAGCTGCTGCACCTGACGCTCGATGCCGGCGAGGGCAAGACCCGCAACGTCTTCTCCGGCATCGCCTCGGCCTACGAGCCCGAGCAGCTGGTCGGCAAGCTCACGGTGCTGGTCGCCAACCTGGCGCCGCGCAAGATGAAGTTCGGCATCTCCGAAGGCATGGTGCTGGCCGCCAGCCATGCCGACGAGAAGGCCCAGCCCGGCATCTACGTGCTCGAGCCGACGAGTGGCGCAACGCCCGGCATGCGGGTACGCTAGCGCCGCTCATGAACCGCTGCGCCCTCATCGCCGCTCTGACCCTGGCCCTCGGCCTGCCGCTTGGCGGCTGCGCGGTGGTCACGGTCGCCAGCACGGTGGTGAGCGTGGGCGCCGGCGCGGTCGGCCTGGCGGCCGATGCCGCGATCGGCACCGCCCGCATCACGGGCAAGGCAGTAGGCGCCGCGGCCGATGCCGTGCTGCCCGACAGCGAAGACCGTTGAGCGAAAAAGGCGCATCCACAATAGCGTCATGACCTCGCCATTGAAGCTTGCGCCCTTCCGCCCCCGACTGATCGACGCGCTGGCCGGCTACGACAGGGAACGCTTCTTCAAGGACCTCGGCGCCGGCGCCACGGTGGGCATCGTGGCGCTGCCGCTCGCAATGGCTTTCGCGATCGCCTCCGGCCTCAAGCCCGAGGCCGGCATCTGGACCGCGATCATCGCCGGCTTCCTGATCTCGGCCCTGGGCGGCTCGGCGGTGCAGATCGGCGGGCCGGCCGGCGCCTTCATCGTGATCGTCTACGGCATCGTCGAGCGCTACGGCGTGGCGAACCTGTTGATCGCCACCGCTTGCGCGGGCCTGCTGCTGCTGCTGATGGGGCTGTTCCGGCTCGGCAACCTGATCCGCTACGTGCCGGTGTCGATCGTGATCGGCTTCACCAACGGCATCGCGGCGCTGATCCTGATCTCGCAGCTCAAGGACTGGCTCGGCCTCTCGATCGCCAAGATGCCGGCCGACATGTTCTCCCAGCTGCACACGCTGGCCAAGAACCTCGGCAGCTTCAATCCCTACGCCTTCGGGCTCGGCCTGGTCTGCCTCATCGGCCTGTTCGCCTGGCCGAAGCTCCTGCACGACAAGACGCGCTTCGGCTACGCGGTGCACCTGGTGCTGGGCCGCATGACCGAGCTGCGCGCCGTGCGCGCCGGCTCGCGCATGCCGGGGCCGATCGTCGCGCTGGTCACGCTGACGCTGGTGTCCTGGGGCTTCAGCCTGCCGGTGGAGACCATCGGCACGCGCTTCGGCGGCATTCCCGAGGGCGCGCCGGGCTTCGCACTGCCCGATTTCTCGTGGGAAACCGTCAAGCAGTTGGTGACGCCCACGATCACCATCGCGCTGCTCGGCGCGATCGAGTCGCTGCTGTGCGCGCGCGTGGCCGACCAGGCCAGCGGCCAGCCGCGCCACGATCCCAACCAGGAACTGATGGCGCAGGGCATCGCCAACCTGGTCACGCCTTTCTTCGGCGGCATGCCGGCCACCGGCACCATCGCGCGCACCGTGACCAACGTGCGCGCCGGCGCCAGCTCGCCCATCGCCGGCATCGTGCACGCGCTCACGCTGCTGGTGGTGGTGCTGGTGGCAGCGCCGCTCGCGCAGCACGTGCCGCTGGCGGTGCTGGCCGGCATCCTGGTCTTCGTGGCCTGGAACATGGGCGAATGGCACGAGTTCTCCCCCTACATGCTGCGCCGCTTCAGCCAGCATTACCGGTTCCTGATGCTCGGCACCTTCTTCCTCACCGTGGTGTTCGACCTCACGGTGGCGGTGCAGGCGGGCATCGTGCTGGCCTGTGCCTTGTTCATCCGGCGCATGAGCACGCTGTTCAGCATCGAGATGGTGTCGCTGCAGCCGCCGGTGCTGACCTTCAGGCTCTACGGTGCGCTGTTCTTCGGCGCCGCAGCCAAGCTGGACCCGACCGTGCAGGCCGTCGAGCGGGCCCCGCGCGGCATGACGGTGGTGCTCGATGCGATGCAGCTGATTTCGCTCGACGCCACCGGCCTGGACGCGCTGCGCCAGCTGCACAAGGCGGTGCTGGCGCGCGACGGCGTGCTGCGCATCGAGTCGCTGCAGCCGCAACCGCTCGAAGTGATCGTGCGCTCGGGCTTCGCGGACGAGATCACCTCGGGCGCGCCGGGCCAGGCCGCGCACTAGTTCGAATTGGCTTCGGTGCTGCGGTCGGGCGAAGAACCGGTGCGCACCACGCGCTGGTCGTCATTGAGCGTGGCGACGAACACCATCGGCGAATTCGGCGGCTGGAGCCAGCGCCATTCCCAGGCGGTCTCGTTCTTGAGCGGGTACGGCGTGCGCCTGGCCGGCTTGCCCAGCAGCCGGCGCAGATCTTCCATCGCCATGCCGGGCTGCACCCGGGCGAAGTTCTCGGGCGTGAGCACCTGGCGCAGCGCGCTCATCTTGCCGTCGGGGCCGATAGTGATCATGTAGTTCTTCTGGCCCTGGGGCTGGCGGTTGTACTCGAAGACACGGCCGCCCGGCGCGTCCCAGATGTTTTCCGGCTGGCCGAAGCGGGTCCGCACATCGGCCTCGGTCGAGACACCTTCTTCAAGCTCACTGATGCGCTGTCGATCGCAGCCCCCCAGGCACAGCACCGCCGCCAAAGCGGCGAAGTGGGCAAGCCTGGGGGTGAGCCTCATTTATTGTGCGAAGCAATACATCAAGCCGCCGCCGCCGGTTGACTTGAGAGCGTCCAGGCTGCAGCCGCGGGTGGGGTGCGAGGAGTTCCAGGACTTCGCGGGCGCACTGTCGTCCAGCCCCCTGCGGTCGTGGTGACCCACGATGGCCGAGCCCTCGCCACCCTTGGTCCAGTTGCCGCAAGTGTTGTCCTTGCCGTCGCTCACGGCACGGCCGTCGGGCGAGGAGCCGGTCAGGATGTCGTGCAGGGTGACCGCGTCGCCGCTTCCGCTGATGGTTTCGCCCTTTTCGGTCAGCGCCGTCTGCTTGTTGAGCTTGTTGTCGGGACCGTGCAGCCCGTCGACATTGCTGGCGATCAACTCGCCCTTGGCGTTGAGCCACGGGCCGCTGCCGATCCGGTCGCGCGCATTCACCGCCGGGCTGCCGGCCAAGGCGCTGTTGCTCAGGTAGGCGCGCCAGGTCCGGCCGCCGGCGCCCGCGCTCGCCGCCAGGCTCTGGCAGTAGCGGTCGGCGCCCGCGAGGCCGCCGAAGTCGGCGCCCTTGCCGGGGTTCGTGCTGGTCAGGAAGAAGCTCATCTTGCTTTGCGGCGTACCGGTCATGCCGCTGCAGGCCGCCAGTGCAATGGCCGTCGCGGCCATCGAAGCGAGGTACAGCGAAAGTCGGCGCATGAGCAGTCTCCTTGTGGTGTTTGGGAGCCGCCACGCTAGCGCATGGCGACCCCTCCAACAATGAGGAATCCACCGGTGCCGGATGGCCGGGATTGAGCCCCGGTAAAATTCGCCGCAAAGGTCCAAACCCCCATGTCCATCTTCGCCCGCCCTCACTACACCTCCGAGATCACGAACTTCATCGAAGAGATGAAGGAAAAGAAGCCGACGCTCGAAGCCGAACAGCGCGCCGGCCGCGCACTCCTGTGGGACAAGCACCTCGACCGCGACGCGCTCGAGGAGTACGGCCAGGCCAATGTGCCGCAGCAGCCCTACGTCTACCAGACGCGCGTGAAGTAACAAGTGCCCATCCGGCCTGTAGCGCACTCCCGGGCCACCATGGCGGGCGACGATGCCCGTGCCCTGGAGGCAGAGGACGTCGTCGACGACGACGCGCCGCCGATCGCGGCCATGCCCGAGGTGATCGACCAGGTCGCGCTCGCGCGGCTCTACGGCGAGCCGCTGTTCGCGCTGCCCAACGACCTCTACATCCCGCCCGAGGCGCTGCAGGTCTTCCTCGAAGCCTTCGAAGGGCCGCTGGACCTGCTGCTCTACCTGATCCGCAAGCAGAACTTCAACATCCTCGACATCCCGATGGCAGGACTGACGCGGCAGTACCTGACCTATGTGGACCAGGTGCGCCAGACCAACCTCGAGCTCGCGGCCGAGTACCTGCTGATGGCCGCGATGCTGATCGAGATCAAGTCGCGCATGCTGCTGCCACCCAAGAAGACGGCCGAGGGCGAGGAGGTCGAGGACCCGCGCGCGGAACTGGTGCGCCGCCTGCTCGAGTACGAGCAGGCCAAGCTGCAGGCCGCTTCGATCAGCGCGATGCCGCAGGCCGGGCGCGATTTCTGGAAGGCGCAGGTCTACATCGAGCAGTCGCTCAAGCCGCGCTTTCCCGACGTGAACGTGGTCGACCTGCGCGAGGCCTGGGCCGACATCCTGAAGCGCGCCAAGCTCGTGCAGCACCACAAGATCTCGCGCGAGGAGCTCAGCGTGCGCGAGCACATGAGCATCGTGCTGCGCCACCTGCAGGGGCGGCAGTTCGTCGAGTTCGAGAAGCTGTTCGACGTCACGCGCGGCGTGCCGGTGCTGATCGTCACCTTCATCGCGATGCTCGAACTCGCGAAGGAAACGCTGATCGACATCACGCAGGCCGAGGCCTTCGCGCCGATCTACGTGCGGCTGGCCTACGCCCCGGCATGATGTTGCTCTATTCAGCGCGCCGGCCGGCCGTTGCCCGACGCGTGGTCATCAATTCGAGGCCGGCGAAGCCAGGCCCATTCGGGAGACACCGCGGAACCGGCTTCGCCGGGCCGCTGGTGGCGCCCCCGGTGAGGGCGGTGGCGGCCACACGAAGTGGGCAAGCCTGGGGGTGAGCGATATATGCATGAGTTCGACGTCCTCATCGTCGGCAGCGGTCTGGCCGGCCTCAGTGCCGCGCTGCACCTGGCGCCCACGCACCGCGTGGCCGTGCTCACCAAGCGCGCGCTGAACGACGGTTCCAGCCAGTGGGCGCAGGGCGGGATCGCGGCGGTGCTGGGCGAAGACGACAGCCTGCAGTCCCACGTGGACGACACGCTGGTCGCCGGCGCCGGGCTCTGCGACCTGGCCGCCACCCGCTTCGTGGTCGAGCACGCGCCCGAGGCCATCGCCTGGCTGCGCGAACTCGGCGTGCCCTTCTCGCTCGAGAACGGCGAACTGCACCTGACGCGCGAAGGCGGCCACAGCCAGCGCCGCATCGTGCACGTGACCGACGCCACCGGCGCCGCAGTGCAGCGCACGTTGATCGAGGTCGTGCGCCGCACGCCCGGCATCACACTGTTCGAAGAACACACGCTGGTCGACGTCATCACGGGCCGCAAGCTCGGACTGGCCGACCCGGCCTGCCTGGGCCTCTATGCGCTGAACGCAGCGACCGACGAGGTGGTCACCTTCCGCGCGCCCCACACCATCCTGGCCACCGGCGGCGCCGGCAAGGTCTATCTCTACACCACCAACCCCGACACGGCCACCGGCGACGGCATCGCCGCGGCCTGGCGCGCGGGCTGCCAGGTGGCGAACATGGAGTTCATCCAGTTCCACCCAACCTGCCTCTACCACCCGCATGCCAAGTCCTTCCTCATCAGCGAGGCGGTGCGCGGCGAGGGCGGACTGCTCAAGCTGCCCGACGGGACCCGCTTCATGCCCGCGCACGATGCGCGCGCCGAGCTGGCGCCGCGCGACGTGGTGGCGCGCGCCATCGACTTCGAGATGAAGAAGCACGGGCTGGACTGCGTGCACCTGGACATCTCGCACCAGAGCCCGGCCTTCCTGCAGGAACACTTTCCCAACATCCTCGCGCGCTGCGCCGAACTGGGCATCGACATCACGCGCGAGCCCATTCCCGTGGTGCCGGCCGCGCACTACACCTGCGGCGGCGTGCTGAGCGACCTCGCCGGCCGCACCGACGTGCCGGGCCTCTACGCCATCGGCGAGACCGCCTGCACCGGCCTGCACGGCGCCAACCGCCTGGCCAGCAACTCATTGGTCGAATGCATGGTGTTCGCACGCGCGGCCGCACAGGCCATCGCGGAGGCGCCGGCGCACGCCGGCGCCGAGCTGCCGCCCTGGGACGACAGCCGCGTCACCGATGCCGACGAGACCGTGGTCATCTCGCACAACTGGGACGAGCTGCGCCGCTTCATGTGGGACTACGTGGGCATCGTGCGCACCAACAAGCGGCTGGAGCGCGCCGCCCATCGCATCGCGCTGCTGAACAGCGAGATCCAGGAGTTCTACGCCCACTTCCACGTCACGCGCGACCTGCTGGAGCTGCGCAACCTGGTGCAGGTGGCCGAGCTCATCGTGCGCTCGGCGCAGGCGCGGCGCGAGAGCCGCGGCCTGCATTTCAGCCGCGACTATCCATCGCTCGCCGCGCCCGCGGCACCGACCATCCTGGTACCGCCGGCCGCCTGAGGCGCCGCCCGGTTCGAACCTACGGCGCGCTGCGCCACTGTTGAAGAAGCCCACCATGTCGAACGCCGCCGGCTCCGCCACTCCCTACGGCACCCTGCCGCCCACCTCCCCGCCCTCGCTGCGCAAGCCGCTCAGCCTGCCGCGCCTGGCGGACCTGCATGCGCGCGGCGAGAAGATCACCATGCTGACCGCCTACGACGCCACCTTCGCCGCCATGGCCGATGCGGCGGGCGTCGAATGCCTCCTGGTCGGCGACTCCGTGGGCATGGTCTGCCAGGGCCTTCACAGCACCGTGGGCGTGACGTTGGACACGATGCGCTACCACACCGAGAGCGTCTTTCGGGGGCTGCACCGCGTGCAGGGCACGGCCTGGCTGGTCGCCGACCTGCCCTTCGCCAGCTACCAGGAATCGCGCGAGCAGGCGCTCGCCAGCGCCGCGGTACTGATGCAGGCCGGCGCCCACATGGTCAAGCTCGAAGGCGGGGGCTGGACCACCGAGACCGTGCGCTTCCTGGTCGAGCGCGGCATCCCGGTGTGCGCGCACCTCGGCCTCACGCCGCAGACGGTGCATGCGCTGGGCGGCTACCGCGTGCAGGGCAAGGGCGAGCAAGCGGCGGCCCTGCTGAAACAGCAGGCCCATGCGCTGCAGGATGCGGGCGCGGCGATGCTGGTGCTGGAGATGGTGCCGGCCGCCCTGGCCGCCGAGCTCACAGGCGAGCTGAAGCACTGCGCCACCATCGGCATCGGCGCCGGCCGCGGCACCGCCGGCCAGGTGCTGGTGTTGCACGACATGCTGGGCATCAACCTCGGCAAGATGCCGAAGTTCGTGCGCAACTTCATGGCCGATGCGCCCGGCATCGCAGAGGCTCTTGCAGCTTATGTGCGTGCGGTGAAGGACGGCAGCTTCCCCGACGACCAACTCCACGCCTGGTAGGCAGATCACGACCATGCACATCGCCCGCACCCTCCCCGAACTGCGCGAACACCTGAGCCACTTCCAGCGCCCGGCCTTCGTTCCCACCATGGGCAACCTGCACGAGGGCCACCTGGCCCTGGTGCGCCAGGCCAAGCCGCTGGGCGACGTCACGGTGGCCAGCATCTTCGTCAACCGGCTGCAGTTCCTGCCGCACGAGGACTTCGACACCTATCCGCGCACCTGGGACAGCGACTGCGAGAAGCTGCGCTCGGCCGGTTGCGACCTTCTGTTCGCGCCCGACGAAAAGGCGCTCTACCCCGAGCCGCAGACCTGCAAGGTGCATCCGGACCCGGTGCTGGCCGACATCCTCGAAGGCCATTTCCGGCCCGGCTTCTTCGTCGGCGTCTGCACCGTGGTGATGAAGCTCTTCAGCTGCGTGCAGCCGCGCGTCGCGGTGTTCGGCAAGAAGGACTACCAGCAGCTGATGGTCATCCGCCACATGGTGCGGCAGTTCGCGCTGCCGATCGAGATCGTGGGCAGCGAGACCCGGCGCGCCGAAGACGGCCTCGCGCTGTCCTCGCGCAACGGCTACCTGAGCGAGACCGAGCGCGCGGAAGCGGTGCAGCTGTCGAAGGCGTTGCAAGCCATGGACAGCGCGCTGCGTTCGGGCGAGCGCGACTTGGCTGCGATCGAAGCGCGCGCGATGCAGTCATTGAAAGAGCGCGGCTGGCAGCCCGACTACCTGGTACTGCGCCGCCGCGCCGACCTGCAGGCGCCGGCGCCCGGCGAGCCGCTGGTTGCGCTGGCCGCGGCGCGCCTGGGTGCCACGCGGCTGATCGACAACCTGGAAATCGACCTCTGAGTCTTCATGAGTTACAGCGTCAAGGAAATCTTCTACACCCTGCAAGGCGAAGGCGCCCAGGCCGGCATGCCGGCCGTGTTCTGCCGCTTTGCCGGCTGCAACCTGTGGAGCGGCCGCGAGAGCGACCGCGAGAGCGCCATCTGCCGCTTCTGCGACACCGATTTCGTCGGCACCGACGGCACGCTGGGCGGCAAGTTCGCCAACGCCGAGCTGCTTGCCGACACCATCGCCGCGCAATGGCCGGCCGGCGACGCCAAGCACCGGATGGTCGTGCTCACCGGCGGCGAACCGCTGCTGCAAGTGGATGCGGCGCTCATCGCCGCGCTGCATGCGTGCCGCTTCCGGATCGCGGTGGAAAGCAACGGCACTGTCCTTGCGCCCGAAGGCATCGACTGGCTTTGCATCAGCCCGAAGGCCGGCGCGCCCTGGGTCCAGCGCACGGGGCAGGAGCTCAAGGTGGTGTGGCCGCAGCCCGGCCTCGACCTGGACGCGCTGCAGGCCGACAGCCACTTCGCGCACCGCTTCCTGCAGCCGATGGACGGTCCGGCACAGACCGAGAACACGGCCCTGTGCATCGACACCTGCATGCACCGCCCCGGCTGGCGGCTCAGCCTGCAGACCCACAAACTGACCGGGATCCGCTGAAATTTAGCTCTCCCCCAGGCTCCCCCACTTCGTGTGGTCCGCCAACCCTCTCTCCGGGGGCAACACCAGCGGCCCGGCAAAGCCGGTTCCGCGGTGTTCCCCGACTGACGCCAATGTCCACCCAACTCACCATCAGCCAGCGCTTCTTTTTCGACGCTGCCCACACCCTGCGGCGCGAGATCGACGCCGAAGGCAGCCGCCGCATCCACGGCCACACCTACCACGCGGAGGTCGCCGTACGCGGCCCGCTCAATGTCGAAACCGGCATGGTCATCGACCTCGGCGTGTTGCGCGGACATCTGAATGCCGTACGCGAGCGACTCGACCATCACCTGCTCGACGATGTGCCGGGCCTGGGCATCCCCACGCTGGAAAATCTTTGCCTGTTCATCGCCAAGGCCCTGGCCGGCATGCGGCCGCTGCCCTCGCGGGTGCGCGTCTGGCGCGATGCGCTGGGCGACGAGTGCGTGCTGGAGCTCGGCGCCTGACGCCGGAGGCTCGGCTCAGGCCGCGCCGATGCCGGCGACCAAGCTGCCGGCCGGCTGGCCGTTTTTCAGCCCCGCCGTGAAAGCCAGCATGCGATCGATCGGCACGCGTGCGCGAAGGCCCAGCGCCGGGTCGACATGGATCTCGCCGGCGCCCGTTTCGAGCACGCGCGCCAGGTCGGCCAGGCCGTTCATGGCCATCCAGGGGCAGTGCGCGCAGCTCTTGCAGGTGGCGCCGTTGCCGGCCGTGGGCGCCTCGATGAAGATCTTGCCGGGATTGAGCGTGCGCAGCTTGTGCAGCATGCCGCTGTCGGTGGCGACGATGAACTCGGCAGCATCCATGCGCTGCGCCGCATTCAGGATGCCGGAGGTCGAGCCCACCGCATCGGCCAGCGCAATCACGTCGGCCGGCGCTTCCGGGTGCACCAGTACCTTGGCCCGCGGATGGGCCTCTTTCAGCAGTTCCAGCTCGAGCGCCTTGAATTCGTCGTGCACGATGCAGGCGCCTTCCCAGCTCACCATGTCGGCGCCGGTTTCGCGCCGGATGTAGTCGCCCAGGTGCCGGTCGGGCGCCCAGAGGATCTTGCGGCCCTGCGCCGCCAGCGCACGCACCACGTCGAGCGCGCAGCTTGAAGTCACCAGCCAGTCGGCGCGCGCCTTCACGGCCGCGCTGGTGTTGGCGTAGACGACCACCGTGCGGTCCGGATGCCGGTCGCAGAAGGCGCTGAAGGCATCGGCCGGGCAGCCGAGATCGAGCGAACAGGTGGCGTCGAGATCGGGCATCAGCACACGCTTTTCGGGCGACAGGATCTTGGCGGTCTCGCCCATGAAGCGCACGCCCGAAACCACCAGCGTCCTTGCCGCATGGTCGCGGCCGAAGCGTGCCATCTCGAGCGAATCGCTCACCAGGCCGCCGGTTTCCTCGGCCAGGTCCTGCAGGTCGGGATGCACGTAGTAGTGCGACACCATCACCGCATCGCGCTCGCGCAGCAGGCGGCGGATACGCTGCTTCAGCGCTGCGCGTTCGGTTGGCGACGGCTCGGGCGGGACGCGCGCCCAGGCATGGCGCGTGTCGCAGGCGGCACCGGCTTCGGCCGGCTGCTCGTAGTCGACGCTGATGACGGAAGTCGCCACGGCTCAGCCCTCCTGGAAGCGCATCGAAAAATCGATGGCCTTGATGTCCTTGGTCAGCGCGCCCACCGAGACGCGATCGACGCCGGTCTCGGCCAGGGCACGCACGCTCTCGAGTGTGACGCCGCCGGAGATCTCCAACACCGCGCGGGTCTTTCCGGCCGCCTCGTTGCGGCGCACGGCTTCGCGCAAGGTCGGCAGGTCCATGTTGTCCAGCAGCACCATCCGCGCGCCCTGGGCCAGCGCCTCGTCGAGCTGGTCCAGCGTCTCGACTTCGATTTCGACGAACTTTGCCTGGCCGGCCACGCGCGCGGCGGCTTGCAGCGCGGCGCTGACGCCACCCGCGGCGGCGATGTGGTTCTCCTTGATCAGGATGGCGTCGTACAAGCCGATGCGGTGGTTGGTACCGCCGCCGACGCGCACCGCGTATTTCTGCGCCAGACGCAGGCCCGGCAGGGTCTTGCGGGTGTCGACGATGGCGGCGCGCGTGCCGCGGACCGCTTCGACGTAGGCGGCGGTGCGCGTCGCGACGGCGCTCAGCAGCTGCAGGAAGTTGAGCGCGGTGCGTTCGGCAGTGAGCAGGGCCCGCGCATCGCCCGAAATTTCGAGCACGGTCTGCTCGGCCGCGCACTGTGTGCCTTCTGCACCATGCCACACGATGCGGGCCTGCGGATCGAGCTGCCGCACGACCGCCTCCACCCACGGTGCGCCGCACAGCACGGCGGGCTCGCGCAGCAGCACTCGCGCCGTGGCGCGCCCGCCGGCGGGCACCAGGCCGGCCGTGAGGTCGCCGTCGCCGGCGTCCTCGCGCAACGCCCGCGCGGCATCGGTCTGCGCGAGCTCGGCCACGCGGGCCGGGGAAAAATCGAAAAAGTTGTCGTCCATTGTTCTGTTTGCTTAGCGGGGTCACATGGGTTTCATCCGGATTCCACGCCCGGCTCGCGCCCCATCAGTTCAGCGACCGCCTCCGCAGGCCGCACGCGGCCGTCAAGCAGCGCCACCACGCTGTCGGCGATCGGCATTTCGACGCCCAGATGGCGCGCGCGCTGCACCACGGTGCGCGCGCAGTAGACGCCCTCGGCCACGTGGCCCAGCGAATCCACCGCCTGGGCCAGCGTCCGGCCCTGGGCCAGCAGCAGGCCGACCTTGCGGTTGCGCGAGAGATCGCCGGTGGCCGTGAGCACGAGGTCGCCGAGGCCGGAGAGCCCCATGAAGGTATCGGCCCGGGCGCCGAGGGCGACGCCGAGGCGCGTCATTTCGGCCAGGCCGCGCGTGATCAGCGCGGCGCGCGCATTGAGGCCGAGCGCCAGGCCGTCGGCCAGGCCGGTCGCGATCGCCAGCACGTTCTTGACGGCGCCGCCGACCTCGACGCCCACGATGTCGTCGTTGGCATAAACGCGCAGGGTCGGGCCGTGGAAGGCCGCGACCAGCGCATCGCGCAGCTGCGTATGGAGACTGGCGGCAACCAGCGCCGTGGGCCGGCCTTGCGCGACTTCCTGCGCAAAGCTCGGGCCGCTCAGCACGCCGGCCATCAGATCGGGCGCGACGACGGCCTGGATCTCGTGGCCCAGCAGCCCCACGGCGCCCGGGTCCGCGCGCGCCGGCTCGACGCCTTTGCAAAGCCAGGCCACCGGGTAGGCGGCGTCGCGCAAAAGAACGAGCTGTTCGCGCAAGGCCGCCATCGGCGTCGCGACGATCGCGAGATCGGCGCCCTCGAGCGCGGCGAGCGCATCGCCGGCGCGAATGGTGAGTGAGGGCGGCAGCGCAATGCCGGGCAGATAGCGCTGGTTCTCGCGCGCCGCCGACATGGCCTCGGCCTGGGCTGCATCGCGCGCCCACAGGGTGACCGGATGGCGGCCGGCCGCATTGACCGCCAGCGCCGTGCCCCAGGCACCGGCGCCGAGCACGCAGATCTTCATCGGCGGCGGCGCAGTTGCGTTGCGCTTACTGCGTGACGATCGGCGAGGGCTGGCCCGCCGCCTGGGCCTGCTGCTGTTCGAACATGGCCTGGAAGTTGATTTCGGCCAGGTGAACCGGCGGGAAACCGCCGCGCTGGATCACGTCGGCCACGTTGCCGCGCAGGTAGGGGTAGACGATCTGCGGGCAGGCGATGCCCAGGATCGGGCCCATCTGGTCTTCGGGCAGGTTGCGGATCTCGAAGATGCCGGCCTGCTTGGCCTCGACCAGGAACACGGTCTTGTCCTGGATCTTGGTCTGCACGGTGGCCGAGACGGTGATCTCGAAGATGCCGTCGGTCACGGGCTGGGCATCGACGCCGAGTTGGATGTCGACGGTCGGCTGCTCCTGCTCCAGCAGGATGGCAGGCGAATTGGGCTGCTCGAGCGACAGGTCTTTCAGATAGACGCGCTGGATCTGGAAGACGGGATCTTGGGCTTGCTGGTCGGCCATGGCTGAACTTTCGAGGGTCAAAACAACGCCCGCCGGGGAGAAGGTCCCGAGAGCGGGCTGGAGGATGGGTCTGCGAGGATGCGAAAGGGGCGATTATCGCCCCGCGGCTTCAGGCGCCCTGCAGCAGCGGGATGAGGCCGCCGCGGCCGTCGAGCGCGATCAGGTCATCGCAGCCGCCGACGTGGGTGTCGCCGATGAAGATCTGCGGCACGGTGCGCCGCTGGGTGGTGTTCATCATCGCGACGCGGGCCTGGGGGTCGCTGTCGACGCGGATCTCCTCGATCTGATCGACGCCCTTGGCCTTGAGGATTTGCTTGGCTCGAATGCAATAGGGGCAAACGGCGGTGGTGTACATCTTGACGGCTTGCATCATGCGTATATCCGGGAAGTTCAGGCTTTTTCAATCGGCAGGTTAGCCTCTTTCCAGGATTTGAGTCCGCCGGCCACCGCTTGCGCTTGCTCGTAGCCGAGTTTCTTGGCCGTGGCCACCGCGCGCTGGGCCCGCGCACCGGTGGCGCAGATCAGAAGCAGCGGCACCGATTTGTTCTTGACCGCGGCAGCGAGTTTTTCGTCGAGCTGGTTGAGCGGCACGTTCTTCGCGCCGGTCACATGACCGGCTGCATACTCCTCGGGTTCGCGCACGTCGACCACCACCGCGCGTTCGCGGTTGATGAGCTGCACCGCGCCCTGCGCCGTGAGCGATCCGGCGTTGGCCCCGCGCAGCAGCGGCCAGGCCAGCATGCCGCCCGAGCTGAGCGCGATCAGGATCAGCATCCAGTTGTCGACGATGAATTTCACGGTGTTCCTTGAGTAGCAAACCCCGGATTTTAGAATGTCGACTTTTCGCTTGCGTTCCAAAGGCCTTCCCCCATGCACAAACTGGTACTGATCCGCCACGGCGAATCGACCTGGAATCTCGAAAACCGCTTCACCGGCTGGACCGACGTCGACCTGACGGCCACCGGCATCGAGCAGGCCAAGCAGTCCGGGCGGCTCCTGAAGGCCGAGGGTTACGACTTCGACGTCGCCTACACCAGCGTGCTCAAGCGCGCCACCCGCACGCTCTGGCATACGCTGGACGAACTCGACCGCACCTGGCTGCCGGTGGTGCACTCCTGGCGCCTCAACGAGCGCCACTACGGCGCGCTGCAGGGCCTCAACAAGGCCGAAACCGCCAAGAAGTACGGCGACGAGCAGGTGCTGGTCTGGCGCCGCAGCTACAGCACCCCGCCGCCGCCGCTGGAGCCGAACGATCCGCGCTGCGAACGCGCCGACGTGCGCTACGCCAAGCTGCCGCCGGAGCAGGTACCGCTGACCGAATGCCTCAAGGACACCGTGGCGCGCGTGCTGCCCTTCTGGAACGAATCGATGGCGCCGGCGATCCGCGCCGGGCGCCGGCTGGTGGTGTCGGCGCACGGGAATTCGATCCGGGCGCTGGTGAAATACCTCGACGGCATCTCCGACGACGACATCGTGGGCCTCAATATCCCGAACGGCATTCCGCTGGTCTACGAGCTGGACGACGAGCTCAAGCCGCTGCGGCACTACTACCTCGGCGACGCCGCGGCGGCCGAAAAAGCCGTGGCCGCGGTGGCTGCGCAAGGCAAGGCATGACGAAAACCGCTCCAGCTTCGACGGGTACGCGGAACCCCGGCAGACAACTTGCTTCCAAGCTGTGTATATTGGATTGACAGGCGACAAGGACGTTTACACATGGGCCAGAAATTGAAAATCACCGGCTGGGTTGCAGCCGGCGCCGTGGCCGGCGCGCTGACCACCGTCTCGTTGCAAACCGTTGCACGAGGCTCCCTGGCCCCTCTCCCTCTCGAAGAACTGCAGCAGCTCGCTGCGGTGTTCGGCATGGTGAAGAGCGACTATGTCGAGCCGGTCGACGAGAAAAAGCTCATCTCGGATGCGATTTCGGGCATGGTCGCCGGGCTCGATCCGCATTCGCAGTATTTCGACAAGAAGTCCTTCAAGGAATTTCGCGAGGGCACCACCGGCCGCTTCGTCGGCGTGGGCATCGAGATTTCGCAGGAGGACAACCTGATCAAGGTGGTGTCGCCGATCGAGGGCTCCCCCGCCTTCCGCGCCGGCCTCAAGCCGAACGACCTGATCACTAAGATCGACGACACCGCGGTGCGCGGCCTCTCGCTCAACGAGGCCGTCAAGCGCATGCGCGGCGAGGCCAACACCAAGGTGCTGCTCACGATCTTCCGCAAGGACGAGAACCGCACCTTCCCGGTGACCATCACGCGCGAGGAGATTCGCACGCAGTCGGTGCGCGGCAAGGTGATGGAGCCGGGCTACGGCTGGATCCGCCTGTCGCAGTTCCAGGAACGCACGGTCGACGACTTCGTCAAGAAGGTCGACGAGATCTACAAGCAGGAACCCAACCTGAAGGGCCTGGTGCTCGACCTGCGCAACGATCCGGGCGGCCTGCTCGATGCGGCGGTGGCCATCTCGGCCGCCTTCCTGCCCGAGAACGTCACCGTCGTCTCCACCGACGGCCAGCTGTCCGAGAGCAAGTCGGTCTACAAGGCCGCGCCCGAGTTCTACCAGCGGCGCGCGGGCAGCGATCCGCTGCGCACCCTCCCTGCGGCGCTCAAGACGGTGCCGCTGGTGGTGCTCGTGAACGAAGGCTCGGCTTCCGCCAGCGAAATCGTGGCCGGCGCCCTGCAGGACCACAAGCGTGCCGTCGTGATGGGCAGCCAGACCTTCGGCAAGGGTTCGGTGCAGACGGTGCGCCCGCTCGGCCCCGACACCGGCCTCAAGATCACGACGGCGCGCTACTACACGCCGAGCGGCACCTCGATCCAGGCCAAGGGCATCGTGCCGAACGTGCTGGTCGACGAAAGCGCCGAGGGCAGCCCCTTCGCCGCGCTGCGCATGCGCGAGGCCGACCTCGAAAAGCACCTGGCGAGCGGCCAGGGCCCGGAGAGCAAGGACCCCGAGCGCGAAAAAGCCCGCGACGAGGCCCGTAAGCGGCTCGAGGAAGAAGCCAAGAAGCCGCCGCAGGACCGCAAGGTGCCCGAGTTCGGCACCGACAAGGACTTCCCGCTCATGCAGGCCTTCAACCGGCTCAAGGGTCAGCCCGTGCTGGTGAGCAAGACGCAGGTGATCGTCGAGAACAAGGAAGAAAAGAAGGAAAACTGATCCCGGGCGGCTCCCCGCGGGAGCCACCGCCCCCCGGCGATCGACCGCGCAGCGCATGGAAGACCAAGACCTGCTGCGCTATTCGCGCCACATCCTGCTCGAAGAGTTCGGCATCGACGGCCAGGCGCGCGTCAGTGCGGGCCATGCGCTGGTGATCGGTGCCGGCGGGCTCGGCTCTCCGGTGCTGCTCTATCTCGCCGCGGCCGGCGTCGGCCGCATCACGCTGGTCGACGACGACGAGGTCGATCTCACCAACCTTCAGCGCCAGATCGCCCACGGCACGGAGCGGGTGGGCATGGCCAAGGTCGAATCGGCCGCCGAGGCGATGCGCGGCATCAATCCGGACATCCGCATCGAGACGCACCGCCTGCGCGCCGACGATGCGCTGCTCGCGCGGCTGGTCGCCGAGGCCGACGTGGTGATCGATTGCAGCGACAACTTCAGCACCCGGCATGCGGTGAACCGGGCCTGCGTCGCCCATGCCAGGCCGCTGGTGGCCGGCGCGGCGATCCGCTTCGACGGCCAGCTGAGCGTGTACGACGCGCGAGATCCGGCCTCGCCCTGCTATGCCTGCCTGTTTCCGCCCGATGCCCACTTCGAGGAAACGCGCTGCGCCGTGCTCGGCGTGTTCGCGCCGGTGGTCGGCACCATTGGCACCTTGCAGGCCGGCGAGGCACTGAAGCTGCTGGCCGGCATCGGCCCCTCGCTGGCCGGCAGCCTGCTGATGTTCGACGGGCGCCGGACGGCTTTCGACACCCTGCGCGTCGCCCGCGATCCGGGCTGCAGCGTGTGCGGGCACCGGCCGGGTGCCGGCTGAAGAAAAGCTACTGCTTCTTTGCCTTGGCAGCGCCAGCGGCTGCCTCCCGGGATACCGGCCGCTTCGCCTGGGCCAGCACCTCCTGGCAATCGGCATCGACGCCGGGGCCGGTTTCGACGGTCGCGGCGAGCGCGAGCAAGGGGTTGATCGCGCCCAGCGCCAGCGCAGCGATGCCGCGCGTCGCCAACGGGCCGGCCTGGACGCCCGCCGACGGCGATGCAAAGGTGCCGCCGACAACCAGCGGACCGCGCAGCGAGAGGATGCTCTTGTCCTTGGGTTGCGGCCGGATCACGAAATCCAGCGTCTCGTTCGCGAGGCTGGCATGGCCACTCACGTTGAAGACCGTGTCTTCGGTGTCGAACACCAGGCTGCGGCCGTTCATCGTGCCCTTGTCGACATCGAAGGCGAGCGCCGCGCAGCGCAACACGACGTTCCGGTCGCCGCGCAGCAAGAACTTGATGATCTCGCCGCCGTCCAGGCCCATGAATTCCAGCAGCAGGTTGCTGAACTCCCCGCGGCCCGTGAGAGCGGCCACATCCCCGGAGGCGCTGCCCAGCCAGCCCGCGACCGAGTTTCCGCGCCCGGACAGGTTGATCCGCCCATCGAGTTTTCCGAAGCTGGTGCGCAGGGTCTCGACCTTGGGAATCAGGCGGTTGAGCTGCATGGCGCGCACGTCCAGCGCCGCTCGGATGTCGGCCGGATTCTGGGTGGCATCGATGCGGATCGCGCCGGCCAGCCTGCCGTTGGCGACGCCCACATCAAGCGGGTCGAGCGTCAGCACGCCATCCTTCAGCTTCACCTGCACGCTGCCCTTGTCGAGCGGCAGCTCGCGCACGTTCCGGATGCGCTCGGCCACGTACTTCACCTCGGCATTCATGGCGCGCAGGCGCTCGAAGTCCAGCGTGGCGGTGGGCAGCACCTTGCGCCCGGGATCGCGCCGCGCGCGCTTGACTTGGGCAACGCTGGGCGGCGGCGCCACACCTTCGACTGCATTGGCCGAACGGGCCGTCGGCGGCAAGCCGATCAGCGGGCCGAGGTCGTCCATGTCCATCACGCGCGAGCGGAGGCTGCCCGCGAGATAAGGCGGCTTCTGCGACTGGTCGAACCGCATGTCGCCGCCGATGTCGGAGAGGCCCAGCTTGCCCTTGAGGCCTTGCACCTCCCACAGCTTCGCGCGCTTTTTCAGCTCGCCGCTGAGGGCGTAAGGGGAAGTCTGGGGCAGCGCGATGCCCAGCAACCGGTACAGATCGCCGAGGTTCTGGCCCTTGAGTTCGAAGCGGGCGTCAACGCCATCCAGGCTGGCGAGTTCGGTCACCGTGCCTTGCGCCTTCAGCCGGGTGTGACCCGCGGCCGCACTGATCTCGAGCGGGAACGGCGGCTGGCCCGCCGCGTTGAGCTGCAGCACGTTGCCGGTACGGCCCTCCGCCGTGAGCGGCTGGCGCTGGTAGCGGCCCTTGATGCGGTAGCTGAGCGGCATGTCGCCGCGGCTGGTGTCGAAGCTGAAATCGGCGTGCAGGTCCACGCCCCAATGCTCCGCAAGGAAGTCGAGCCCGCCGCCGTCGATCTGCAGGAGGCCGATCGTCGGCACTGTCGCTTCGTCCGAAGTGTCCTTGCCCAGCGCCCAGGTGCGCCGCCCGTCCTCTTCCATCTGAAGGCCCAGCGACGGCGAAACCAGGGCCAGGCGCGGAATCACGACCTTGCGCGCCAGGAGCGGCCACAGCCGGAGGTCCAGTTCGGCGCTCTGCGCACGCACGAGATAGGGGTCGCGGGCCCAGGAAGGATTCGCGAATTCGATGCCGTCGAGCTTGACGGTGGCGCCGCGCCAGCCGAGGTCGACATCCAGCCGCCGCGTGATCTCGAACTTGCGGCCGGTCTTGTCGCTGACGTAGCGGTTGATCGGCTCCCGCAGCGCGTCCCAGGGAAAGAAAGCCAGCACCAGCAGGAGGGCCACGAACAGCCCCAGCAGCACCGCGCCGAGCTTGATCCAGATCGAGCGGCGCGGCGTGTGGGCGGTGGTCGGGGTCACGGTGCCGGCATCTTCTTGTCCGGCGTCGAGGTGATGGATGCAGGGGATGCAGGGGATGCGAGGAAGCAGATGGCGGTGATGCCGACCGCGGCCGCGTTTTTCGCCGCTTCGGCGAGCTTCAGCTCGGCGTTCGCGGACTCGCCGATCACCACGACTGCGGCGGCCGCCAAGGTCAAGAGGCCGACGGCCACGTAGTTCCACACGATGTTCATCTCGGCGCCTTCCGTTGGAGAAAGGATGCGAAGGCATGGAGCGATCCGCATCGGGATCGAGGGTAAGGGGGCGCATCCGGCGCCAGGGTCGGCGCTCGACCGCAGCCGCTGTGGGGCAAAGCCTACGGCCGCAAATCGTTCACTGTCGTAAGAACAAACCTACAGCCGCAGGGCGTCGAACGCTGCATGATGCGGGGCTGTTGATTTGTAGCATTTTGCGAAACGGCTTTCGCGGGGACCCACGGTCCACGGAGCTCGATCGCCAGAGAGACGCGCCGGTTCTCCAATGGACCCCAGATTGAACACTTACATCGTCGAAGACAACGTCACGATCCGCGAGAATCTCGTCGGTACTCTGGAGGAGCTCACCTGCATCTCAGCCGTCGGTTTCGCCGAAACCGAGACGGAAGCCGTCCGCTGGCTGACCGAGAACAGCGACCAGTGGGAACTGGCCATCGTCGATCTGTTCCTGAAACAAGGCAGCGGCCTGGGCGTGCTGCAGGCTTGCGTGGCGCGCCGGCCCGACCAGAAAGTGGTGGTGCTCAGCAACTACGCCACCCCCGACATACGCAAACGCTGCGCCCAGTTCGGTGTCGATGCCGTGTTCGACAAATCGAACGAGATCGACGCGCTGATCGACTTCTGCATCGGGCAGTCCTCCGCGCTTCGCCAGCCGTCCAGCTCGAGCTGACGCCCCGCATCGCGAACGATGGTCTTTTCCAGCATGCGGCAGCCCCGCAGGGATGGAGCCGCCGCCGGAATCTCAATCGATCAACTTGTTCTTCAGCGCGTAGTACGTCAGGTCGCTGTTGGAAGAGAGATTCATCTTCTCCATCAGGCGCGTGCGGTAAGTACTGACGGTCTTGACCGAAAGCGAAAGCGTCTTGGCAATATCGCCCGCCGTCTCACCCTTGGCCAGCTTGAGAAACACCTGAAACTCGCGCTCGGACAATTGCTCGTGCGGCGCCGCGTCGTCCTTGCGGTCGAGCTGGCGCGCCAGCAGCTCGGCCACCGCCGGCGTGATGTAGCGGCGGCCCAGCGAGATGGTGCGGATCGCGTTCACGATCTCCATCGGCTCGCACTCCTTGTTGAGATAGCCGCTCGCGCCCTGGCGGATCAGGTTCATCGCGTAGTGCTCCTCGGGGTAGCCGCTCAAGATGAGGATGCCCACGTCCGGCGCTTTGGCGCGGATCATCGCCAGCGCATCGATCCCGCTCTGTCCGGGCATCGAGAGATCCATCACGAGCACATCCAGCTCCGTGGTGCGCACCAGCTCGATCGCTTCGCGTCCGCTGGCCGCCTCGCCCGCCACGCGCAGGTCGACGTGTTCCGAGAAGAACTGGCGCAAGCCGGAGCGCACGATGGCGTGGTCGTCCACAATTCCGATCTTGATCATCTGGTACCTTCTTTGTCGTATCGCGGTTTCTTGCGTCGCGGCATGCCGCCCCCTGATCCACGTCGATTATTCCCGAATTTGAACTGCCCGCATCCCGCGGAGACCCCATGCGCTGGTTAGCTTTCCCGAAGATGGCCCTCGGCCTCACGCTCGCGACGCTCGCCGCGCTCGTGCTCGTGGGCATCAACGAGGCCGGCTACCGCCAGTCCACCCGGGCCCTGACCGAAGTCGGCGAGGCGCAGCGCGTGCGCCTGGTGCTCAACATGCTGCTGCAGAACATCATCGATGCCGAAACGGGTCAGCGCGGCTATCTGTTGACGGGCGAGGCGCGCTACCGCGAGCCGTATGACGTTGCCGTGAAGCAGGTGGATGGTCAACTGGCCGCCCTGCAGGTGCTCTATGCCGGAAAGCCCGTCGAGACGGCGCGCCTGACCCAGCTCTCGAAGCACGTCTCGCGCAAGCTCGCGGAGATGGACATGAGCGTGCGGCTGCGACGCGACGGCAACGACGACGCCTGGAAGTTCGTGATCACGACCGACGTCGGCCGCGAGGAGATGGAGGCCATCCGCCAGCAGGCCGGCGAACTGATTTCGATCAGCAACGAGGCGCTGATGCTGGGCCAGGTCCAGATCGCGAAGTCGCTGCGCTTTGCGCGCATCGGCATCGGGCTGGTGGCATTGGCGGGCCTGCTGGCCTTCTACCTGTATTTGCGCCAGGCCCATGTGCTGCGCTCGGCCGGCGAGCGGCAGCAGGAGGCGCTGCAACGCGAACGCAATGCCCTGGAGGACGAGGTCCGCGAACGCACCGCGACGCTGGCCGAGCTCGCCACCCACCTGCAGCAGGTGCGGGAAAGCGAGCGCGGCTTCCTGGCGCGCGAGCTGCACGACGAGCTGGGCTCGCTGCTGACCGCGGCCAAGCTGGACGTCGCACGCCTGAAGTCGCGCCTCATCGATTCGCCGGACGCGATCCAGCGGCTGCAGCATCTGAACGAGCTCCTCAACAGCGGCATCGCGCTCAAGCGCCGCATCATCGAAGACCTGAGGCCCTCGTCGCTGGCCAACCTCGGGCTCATCGCTTCGCTCGAAATCCTCGGCCGCGAATTCGCCGAGCGCTCGGGAATGGAAATCGAGATGGTGCTCGAGCCGGTGGCGCTCAACGAAGCCGACCAGCTCACCATCTATCGCATGGTCCAGGAAAGCCTGACCAACATCAGCAAGTACGCGCAGGCGACCGAAGCCAGCATCGTCATGAAGAACTACGGCAACCACGTGATCGTGGAAGTCGCCGACAACGGCAAGGGCTTCGACGCCCGCAGCACCCGGCCTTCATCCCATGGCCTGGCAGGCATGCGGCATCGCGTGGAAGCCGCCAAGGGCAAGCTCACCATTTCGTCGGCGCCCGGCCAGGGAACGCGCCTGAGCGCGATGCTCCCCGCCTCCCCGCCTCCCTCCTCCAAAGCAGCCTGAATACGCGGCTCGGGAGCGGCCCGACCGTGATTCGACCCTCTCCTACGCCCCCAGGCCGCTGCTGCTGACAGGGCTTCGGCGCCCCCCCACTTAACGTGAATCCCACGCGGTTTCACCCTCTGAACCGGCCGGCCGCCATTCACAACGACGAGACCATCCTCCAAAGGAGTTCAGCATGTTGTATTACGCAGTCGTATTCCTGGTCATCGCCCTGATCGCCGCGCTGTTCGGCTTCGGCGGCATCGCGGCCAGCGCCGTCGGCATCGCGAAAATACTTTTCGTGATCTTCATCGTGCTGGCCCTCGCCAGCTTCATCGCGGGCTTGATGCGACGATGACAGCCTCGTTACGATGAGCAGGTTCTCACAACAATCTCCGGAAGGACTATTTTCATGAACACGACCACCAAGACCCCTTCGCAGATCGCCGAAGAGGCGCGCCAGACCGCCGCTGACGCGATCGACACCACGCGCGCCTACGCGCAGAACGCAGTGAACGCCGCCGGAGAGAAGGTTCGTGACCTGCGCCGCGACGCGGAGCCCGCCGTGGAGCAGATCGCGGCACGTGTGCAGCAGGCGGTACAGCGCGGCCTGGATGCCGCCTCGACGACCAGCGCGCGTGCGCAACGCCGCTTCGAGCAGGCTGCCGACGTCACGGGCAAGTACATCGCCGACCAGCCGGTTCGCTCCGTGCTCGTCGCCGCCGCGGCCGGTGCCGCCATCACGGCGCTGATCGTCCTCGCCAGCCGTCGCAGCAGCCGCGACGACTATTGATCTGAAATTCCGCTTCCCGCTGCCTGCCGCACCATGCTTCATCCCATTTTCTCCACGGTGCTCGGGCATCCGGAGCTGATCGCGGATCACGTCGCCAACTACGCTGCGCTGGCCAGGCTGGAAACGGCGCAGGCGAGCCGGGGCCTGATCGCGCGGGTCGTGGCAGGCGCGCTCGCAGCCGCCAGCGCGATGCTCGCCCTGGGGCTGATCGGCGTCGCCGCCATGCTCGGCGCGCTGCACGGAAGCTTTCACTGGGTGCTGGTCGTCGTTCCGGGCATCGCGGTACTGGTCGCGCTCGTCTCGGCCTATGTTGCTTCGCGCCCGAGCGAATTTCATGCTTTCAGCGATATCCGCGCCCAGCTCGACGCGGACGTCCAGGCGCTGCATCTGGCGGGAGAAGGTCGTGGCCATTGAGCGCCAGGACCTGACGCCGCAGCAACGGCTCGCGATCTCCCGCCGGGCGCTGGTGCAGCAGCTGCGAGGGAGCGAAGCCGCAGCCGATGCACCACGGCCAGCCTCGGGGCGGCGCCCGGCGCAGCGCGAAAGCGTGCTCGACCGGGTCGACTGGGCGTCGGTCGCGCGCAATGCGACCCGGCGCTGGTGGCGCAGGCACCCCGCCAACGCCGTCGGCCAATTGGCGCGACCGCTGCTCGACCGCTATGCGCGCGAACAGCCCGCCAAGCTGATGGCGGCGGCAGCGGCGGCGGGTGCGCTGGTCGTGCTGGTCAAGCCCTGGCGATTGCTGTCGATCACGGCAGTGCTCGCCGCGGCCCTCAAGACATCGGACGTGGCCGATCTCGTGACCACGCTGATGCACAAGAACCCCAGCCCCTCACGAAAGGATTCCCCATGAATACCGCAGTCAAGGAGCGCCCGTAACATCTGACGCTCGACCAGACCGCCATCGACGCGGCGTCCAAGCACCTCGACGACGGCGCCGTGACGCCCAGCTACGGGCCGTGGCGCGACGACATCGTCAAGCTGCTCAATGACGCGCTGGCCACCGAGCTGGTCTGCGTGCTGCGCTACAAGCGCCACTACTTCACCGCCAACGGCGTGGCCTCGCCGGCGATCGCCGACGAGTTCCTCGTGCATGCGAACGAAGAGTCCGCCCATTCCGACAAGATCGCGGAACGCATCGTGCAGCTCGGAGGCCAGCCCGACTTCAATCCGAAGACATTGCTCGACCGCAGTCATGCGGACTACGACGAGGCGACGCAGCTGCAGGCCATGGTGCGCGCCAACCTCGTGGCCGAACGCATTGCCATCGAGACCTACCGGCAGATGATCTCGCTCATCGGCGACAAGGACCCAACGACGCGCCGCATGCTCGAAGAAATCCTCACCGACGAGGAAGAGCACGCCGACGAGTTGAAGGACTGGCTCGGCCATTGAACGAAGTCCAACTACCCAAAGAAAAAGCCCGGCTAGCCTCAATACTGGTGGTTCGACCGAACCACTGAAAACCAATCTAGCGAGCCCGCATAGGCCCCGCGTGCCGAAGCCGGTTTGATCTGCTGCAGGACTTCAGGCGGTGAGAATCCAGCCCTCCATCGGGTCCATCGCCGCCGGCAGGCCATAGCCCGGACCGGCGCTCGACTTGCGGGCCGCACCCCAGGCGGCCTGCACGAGGCAGAGCACCGCGTCGATGCAATCGCCCTTGGCATCGGCCAGCAGCTGATCGCGCTCGGCATCGCCGAGAAAGAAACGCAGGCCGAGACGCGTGGAACCTCTTTCGAGCGCGGCGAGCAGATCGATCCTCGCCGCGCGCCGCTGCGCGCTCTGGGCAGCGGCATCGTCGCTCTTGTAGCTGCGCCGCCCGATCAGCTCGCGCGCAAGAAGCCCCGGATAGCCTTCCAGCGCAACACGCGCCATGCCGCCGCCGGCCGGCGCGTGCAGTCCCGGCAATGCGGCACCTGCCGCGAGCAGCCGCGGCACGCCGGCGTGCAGCATGAAGGCGACCGGTGGGTTGATCCATTTCATCGAGGGACTGGAGCCCGCCGGGCCGTCCGTTGCGCGGTGCGCGAACTTCCCGCCGGCGGGGCGCGCCGCGCAGAAGGCAGCGAAAGTCTCGCGGATGCTGTCGCGGCTCAAGCCGGCATAGTGCGCGATGAGCGCCCGCCATTGCGGCGGCCATCCGAGCTGTGCGACCAGTTCGCGCGGCAAGCCGAAGGGGAAGTCGAAGGCGCCGACCCATTCGGGCGTATCCGCCAGCCATTGGCGCCAGGCGTCGAGAGTCGCGAAGCGTTCGAGCCGCGAGAGCCGGACGCCGCCCTCCTGCGCGGCCCCGAGCGCGAGCACGATGGGCTTGCGCGAAGTCGGCGCGCTCGAGAAATCGCAGCCCAGCAGCAGCATGGCCGATGCAGCCTCGGCCGCCGCGCGCGACTCAGTGCCGGCCGACGATGGCGGCGGTGGCCATCAGTTCCTCGAGCAGCGCGAGCGATACCTTCCCGGAGACCGAATACGGATCGAGCTCCGGCTTCTCCGAGTACTTGAGCAAGGTCGAGATATTGAGCTTGGACAGATTGACCTGCCCCATCGTCCAGCCGCCGAAGCGGCGCTCGGAGATTTCTTCGTAGTGCAGCAGCACCACGTCCTTGTGGCGGGGATCCCGCTGGATGTGGCCGTACAGCTCGCTGATCGCCGTGCGGCCGCCTTCGATGGCCTGGAGGAACACGCCTGCGCCATAGCAAAGGATGCCGGTGATGCCGCACGCAGTGTTGTGCGAGCGCGATTGCGCGAGGATCGCTTCGATGGCGTCAGAGCTGGTATCGACGGCGCGGCTCACATAGAGAAGTCGTACGAGCATGGCGTTCAACTCCGGCGGGGAAGAAGGGAAAGGAATTCGCGGCGCAGGTTGGAGTCTTTCAGGAACGCGCCGCGCATCACCGAATTGATCATCTTGCTGTCCATCTCCTTGACGCCGCGCCACTGCATGCAGAAATGCTCGGCCTCGACCACCAGCGCCAGGCCGTCGGGCTGCGTGCGCTCCTGAATCAGGTCGGCCAGCTGAACCACGGCTTCTTCCTGGATCTGGGGCCGGCTCATCACCCACTCGGCCAGCCGCGCGTACTTCGACAGGCCGATCACGTTGGTCTGCTCGTTGGGCATGACGCCGATCCAGAGCTTGCCGATGATCGGGCAGAAATGGTGCGAGCAGGCGCTGCGCACCGTGATCGGGCCGACGATCATGAGCTCGTTGAGGTGCTCGGCGTTCGGGAATTCGGTGAGCGAGGGCTGGGCCACGTAACGCCCCTTGAACACCTCGTTGACGTACATCTTCGCGACGCGGCGGGCCGTGTTGTCGGTGTTGTGGTCGTTGTCCAGGTCGATCACCAGGCTCTCGAGCACATGCTTCATCTTGCCTTCGACCTCGTCGAGCAGGCGCTCGAGTTCGCCGGGCTCGATGAACTCCGCGATATTGTCGTTGGCATGGAAGCGCTTGCGGGCGGCCAGAAGGCGCTCGCGGATCTTCACGGACACCGGCGTGCCCTCGTCCTCGGCCCCTTCGTCGGGGCGCTCTACGGCGTCGGTTTTCCTTAGCATGAGAGCATCCTAACAGTGAATGTATTCAGGGCGAATGACCCTGCAGCGCGCTTCCCGCCTGCGCGCAAAGCTATTGTTTTGATAGCACGAAATCCGTCACCAGCGGCAGGTGATCGGACATGCGCGCCCAGATCGGACCGCGCGGCACCGTGGTGGCGACCGGCTCGACCTGGCGGCCGTAGATGAAGTCGAGCTGGGTCACCGGCAGGCGCGAGGGATAGGTCAGCGTGCGCGGTCCGCGCAGGTCGCCGGTGTCGCGCAGCCCCATGGCGTTCATCGCGTAGCGCATGCGCGCGCCCCAGTCGTTGAAATCGCCGGCCACAACCAGCGCCTCGCCGGGCGGGATCTCGCGCTCGATGAATTCCCGCAGCAGCGCGACCTGGCGCACACGGCTGCCCTTGATGAGGCCCAGGTGCACCACGATCGCATGCACCGGCTGGCCCTCGACGTCGATCGCCACGTGCAGCAGCCCCCGCTGCTCGAAGCGATGGTCGGAGATGTCCTGATGAGTCTTGCGCAGCACCGGCCAGCGCGTGAGCAGCGCGTTGCCATGCTCGCCGTGCCGCGTGATGGCGTTGGTCTCGTAGACGGCCGTGTAGCCCTCGGGCGCGAGAAAGTCGGCCTGCGGCAGCTCGGGCCAGTGCCTGAAGCGGGCGGCGGCCTGCCGATTCATCTTGCGCACTTCCTGCAGGCAGACGATGTCGGCATCGAGCTGCTCGATGGCATGGCCCAGGTTGTGGATTTCGAGGCGCCGTGCGGGGCCGATGCCTTGCACACCCTTGTGGATGTTGTAGGTCGCCACCCGGATGCTGTTGGTCGGCGCGTTCATTGCGCAAATTGTGGCAGCAGCAGGATCGCTTCGGCGTTCGAAGGGGAAAAGCAGGCGTCGGCCGCCTCGCGGTAGGGCAGCCAGCGCCAGGCCGTGTGTTCGCGCGGGTCCAGGCGCGGCGTCAGGCGCTCGGGCACGCAGAGGCCGAACAGGTGCTCGGTGTTGTGGGTGACGCCCGGCGCATAGCGGGCGCGCCAGCGGGGGTAGATCTCGTAGATGTTCTGCAGGCCCCAGTCGCGCAGCCAGCAGGCCAGCGCGCTGCCCTCGCGGCAGTCGATGCCGGTCTCCTCCGCGACCTCGCGCGCCGCGGTCAGCGCCAGCGGTTCGTCGATGTCATCCTTGCTGCCGGTGACCGACTGCCAGAAGTCCTCGGCATCGGCACGCCGGATCAGCAGCACGTCGAGCGCCGGCGTGTGGATCACGACCAGCACCGACTCGGGAATCTTCCAGGGCCGCCCGCTCACTAACCAACCTTCGCGCCGCGCGCTTCGGTATTCGCCTTGGGGGCGGCCCGGCGGCTCATGCTTGGCCCCGGCCCGCTCAGGCGGCCAGCTGGGCGTTGCGCAACCGGATGTGCAGCTCGCGCAGCTGCTTCTCGTCGACCGGGCTCGGCGCCTGCGTCAGCAGGTCCTGCGCGCGCTGGGTCTTGGGGAAGGCGATCACGTCGCGGATCGACTCCGCACCGCTCAGGAGCATCACCAGCCGGTCCAGGCCGATCGCGATGCCGCCGTGCGGCGGTGCGCCGTACTGCAGCGCGTCGAGCAGGAAGCCGAACTTGTTCTGGGCGTCCTCGGCACTGATCTTGAGCGCGCGGAACACCTTGCTCTGCACCTCCTCGCGGTGGATACGCACCGAGCCGCCGCCCATCTCGATGCCGTTGAGCACCATGTCGTAGGCCTTGGCGATGCACTTCTCGGGCGCGGTGTCCATGAGGTCTTCATGGCCGTCCTTGGGCGCGGTGAAGGGATGGTGCACGGCCGACCAGCGCTGGCCTTCCTCGTCGAACTCGAACATCGGGAAGTCGACGACCCAGAGCGGCGCCCAGCGGTCCTCGAACAGGCCGTTCTTGCGGCCGAAGGCGCTGTGGCCGATCTTCACGCGCAGCGCGCCGATGGCGTCGTTGACGATCTTTTCCTTGTCGGCGCCGAAGAACAGGATGTCGCCGTTGCGCGCACCGGTGCGCGCAATGATTTCCGCCAGCGAGGCATCGTTGAGGTTCTTGACGATCGGGCTCTGCAGGCCCTCGCGCCCCTGCGCCGCGTCGTTGACCTTGATGTAGGCCAAGCCCTTGGCGCCGTAGATCTTGACGAACTCGGTGTAGGCATCGATGTCGCCGCGCGACAGGCCGCCTTCGGCGCCGCCGCCGGGCACGCGCAGCGCCACCACGCGGCCGCCGGGGGTGCTGGCGGCCTGCGCGAAGACCTTGAACTCGACGTTGCGCATCACGTCGGTCAGTTCGGTGAACTCGAGCTTGACGCGCAGGTCGGGCTTGTCGGAGCCGTACTTGAACATCGCGTCCGCATAGCTCATGACCGGGAACGGCGGCAGCTCGACTGCGGCCGCCGCGCGAAACACCTTGCGGATCATGCCTTCGAACATCTCGCGAATCTCTTCCTCGGCCATGAACGAGGTTTCGATGTCGATCTGCGTGAACTCGGGCTGGCGGTCGGCGCGCAGGTCCTCGTCGCGGAAGCACTTGACGATCTGGTAGTAGCGGTCGTAGCCGGCCACCATCAGCAGCTGCTTGAAGAGCTGGGGCGACTGCGGCAGCGCGAAGAAGCAGCCGTCGTGCACGCGGCTCGGCACCAGGTAGTCGCGCGCGCCTTCGGGCGTGGACTTGCCGAGCATCGGCGTCTCGATGTCGATGAAGCCGTTGGCGTCGAGGAACTTGCGCACCTCCATCGTGACCTTGTAGCGCAGCATCATGTTGCGCTGCATCGCGGGGCGGCGCAGGTCCAGCACGCGGTGCGTGAGGCGGGTGGTTTCCGAGAGGTTGTCGTCGTCCAGCAGAAAGGGCGGCGTGACGGAAGGATTGAGCACCTTCATCTCCTGGCACAGCACTTCGACCTTGCCGCTCTTCAGGTTCTCGTTGACCGTGCCCTCGGGCCGCGCGCGAACCAGGCCGGTGACCTGTACGCAGAACTCGTTGCGCAGGCCCTCGGCCGTGGCAAAGGTGGCGGCGCGATCGGGATCGCACACCACCTGCACGTACCCTTCGCGGTCGCGCAGGTCGATGAAGATCACGCCGCCATGGTCGCGGCGGCGGTTGACCCACCCGCACAGGGTGACGGTTTGGCCCAGCAGGGCTTCGGTCACGAGACCGCTGTAGTGAGAACGCATGGCCATAGGTGGATTCCGGCGCCGACAGTGGCGCGTTTTATTTGATCGCGATGGTTGCGGGGCCGCCGGGAACGACCACGCCCATCGACACGATGTACTTGAGCGCGTCGTCCACGCTCATCTTGAGTTCGATGCAGTCGCTGCGCTTGAGCATCACGAAATAGCCGCCCGTCGGGTTGGGCGTGGTCGGCACGTAGACGCTGAGGTAGTCGCCGCCGCCGAGGTGCTCCACCACGTCGCTGCCGGGCGCACCGGTCACGAACGCGATGGTCCACACGCCTTCGCGCGGCCACTCGACCAGCACCGCGGTGCGGAACGCATTGCCGTTCTCGGAGAACAGCGTGTCCGACACCTGCTTGACGCTGGAGTAGATCGAGCGGACCACCGGAATGCGGCGCACCACGGCATCGCCCCATCCCAGCAGGCGCTTGCCGACGAAATTGCTGGCGATCGCGCCGACCGCCAGCAGGATCGCCAGCGTCAAGAGCACGCCCAGCCCGCGCACCCTGTGGTCGTTGAGCCACTTCTGCCAATCTTCCGGCAGCAGCCACAGCGTCTGGTCGAGCGTGCCGATGATCCAGTTCAGCACGCCCAGCGTGATGACCAGCGGCACGATGACCAGCAAGCCGGAAAGCACCCATTTGCGCAGCGCGAGCATGGCGTGTGCGGCTCGATCAGTCGTTCTTGGCCGCGGCAGCGGCAGGCGCCGGCGCGGGGGATGCGGCAGGCGCAGCGGACGGTGCCGGCGCGCCCGCAGTTTCGGCCGGCTTCGCGGCAGTTCCGTCGGCCGGCGCGCCCGCACCGTCAGCGCCCTTTTCAGCGCCCTTCTTGCCGCCGCCGTCGCGGAAATCGGTCACGTACCAGCCCGATCCCTTGAGCTGGAAGCCGGCGGCGGTGAGCTGCTTGCTGAACGCACCCACGCCGCAGCTCGGGCACTCGGTCAAGGGCGCATCGGACAATTTCTGCAGCACGTCCTTGGCAAAGCCGCAGGCGCTGCACTTGTAGGCGTAGATAGGCATGGGGTCGGGGGGCGGATGAGCGGCCGGCGGCCGCTCGCAAAGCTCTCGATTATAAGCGCCGCCCCACCCCGCTCAGGCGGGGTCGACGGCCAGCGGACGATGCGGCGTGCGGGTGTTGGAGACCCACTGTGGCGCCAGCGAGCCGGCGAACATGCCGGCGAAGGCCGCCAGCACACCGGCCAGTTGTGCCGGGAACTGCTCGCCCCAAGGCATGGCCAGGAACAGCAGCCAGACCCCGATGCCCAGCACGACCGCCGCAATGGCGCCCTGGGTCGTCGCGCGCTGCCAGTACAGGCCGCAGACCAGCGGCACGAAGGCGCCCACCAGCGGCACCTGGTAGGCGCCCGAGACCAGCTCGTAGATCGGCGTGCCCTGCATGCGGATCGCATAGGCGAGCACGGCGACGCTGAAGAGCAGCACCGTGATGCGCATCGTCATCAGGTTGGATTTGTCGCTGCCGGCCGGCCGGAACTGGCGCCAGATGTTCTCGGTGAAGGTCACGCTCGGCGCCAGCAGCGTGGCCGAGGCCGTCGACTTGATGGCCGACAGCAGCGCGCCGAAGAAGAACACCTGCATCACGAAGGGCATCTTCTCGAGCACCAGCATGGGCAGCACCTTTTGCGGGTCTTCCTTCAGCAGCGTCGCAGTCTGCTCCGGCATGATCAGGAGCGCGCTCGCCACCAGGAACATCGGCACGGCGGCGAACAGGATGTACGCGACGCCGCCGATCACGGGCCCGCGCGTCGAGGCCTTCACGCTGTTGGCCGACATGACGCGCTGAAACACGTCCTGCTGCGGGATCGAGCCGAGCATCATGGTGATCGCGGCGGCGAAGAAGAAGATGATGTCCTTGAAGTTCGGCTCCGGCCAGAACCGGAACAGGTCCTTGCTGGCGGCGAATGCGATCACCTTGTCGGCGCCGCCGGCCATGTTGCCCGCGAACATCGCGATCACCGCCAGGCCCAGCACCAGGATGATCATCTGGATGAAATCGGTCACCGCCACCGACCACATGCCGCCGAACAGCGTGTAGGCCAGGATCGAGACCACGCCGATCACCATGCCGATCGGGATGCTGATGACGCCGCCCGACAGCAGGTTGAACACCAGCCCGAGCGCCGTGACCTGAGCCGACACCCAGCCGAGGTAGCTCAGCATGATGATCAGCGAGCAGGCGATCTCGATGGTGCGGCCGAAGCGCTCCCGGTAATAGTCGCTGATGGTGAGCAGCGTCATGCGGTACAGCTTGCCGGCGAAGAAGAGCCCGACCAGGATCAGGCAGGTGCCGGCGCCGAAAGGATCCTCGACCACGCCGTTCAGGCCCCCTTCGATGAACTTGGCCGGGATGCCGAGCACCGTTTCGGAGCCGAACCAGGTGGCGAAAGTGGTCGTCACGATCATGTAGAGCGGCAGATGGCGCCCGGCGATTGCGAAATCGGTGGTGTTCTTCACGCGCTTGGCCGCGTACAGGCCGACGGCGATCGTGAGCAGCAGGTAGATGATGACCAGGGTCAGCAGCACGACGAAATCTCCTTTCAGAAAAGACGCACGCGCACCAGCACCTGCATCGCGATCAACCCCAATACAAAACCTATGCCACCGTAGATGATGGACTGCAGGAGCCGGTTGGTCCGCTTTTGAGCGGCCAGCAGTTCCATCAGTTCGCGCCGGTGGTCGGCCGGCCGATTTTCGAGGAAATCGTGCAGAAGCCGAGGCAATTGGGGCAGCAGCTTGGCGTAGCGCGGCGCCTCGGCGCGCAGCTGCTCCAGCAGCTTGCGCGGGCCGATCTGGTCGCTCATCCACTTCTCGAGGAAAGGCTTGGCCGTGTGCCAGAGGTCGAGTTCGGGATCGAGTTGGCGGCCCAGACCCTCGATGTTGAGCAGGGTCTTCTGCAACAGCACCAGCTGCGGCTGGATCTCGACGTGGAAACGGCGCGAGGTCTGGAACAGGCGCATCAGGACCATGCCGAGCGAGATCTCCTTCAGCGGCCGGTCGAAGTAAGGCTCGCACACGGTGCGGATCGCGCCCTCGAGCTCGTCGATGCGCGTGCCTTCGGGAACCCAGCCGCTTTCGAGGTGCAGCTCGGCCACGCGCTTGTAGTCGCGCCTGAAGAAGGCGGCGAAGTTCTGCGCCAGGTACTCCTTGTCGGACTCGGTCAGCGTGCCGATGATGCCGAAGTCCAGCGAGATGTAGCGCCCGAAAGTGGCCGGGTCCAGGCTGACCTGGATGTTGCCCGGATGCATGTCGGCATGGAAGAAGCCGTCGCGAAACACCTGCGTGAAGAAGATGGTGACGCCGTCGCGCGCCAGCTTCGGGATGTCGACCCCGGCCGCCCGCAGGCGGTCGAGCTGGGCGATGGGCACGCCCTTCATGCGCTCCATCACGATCACCTCGGGATGGCAGAAGTCCCAGAGCATCTCGGGGATCATCACCAGTTCGAGCTTGCTCATGTTGCGCCGCAACTGGGCGGCGTTGGCGGCCTCGCGCACCAGGTCGAGCTCGTCGTGCAGGTACTTGTCGAACTCGGCCACCACCTCGCGCGGCTTGAGCCGCTTGGCATCGGTCGACAATCCCTCCACCCAGGCGGCCATCATGGCCATGAGTTCCAGGTCCTTCTCGATCACGCCGCGCATGCCGGGCCGCAGTACCTTGACCGCGACCTCGCGCACGGCGCCGCCGGGGTCGCGGATGGTCGCGAAATGCACCTGCGCGATCGACGCGCTGGCCACCGGCGTCTCGTCGAACTGCACGAAGATCTCGCCCACCGGCCGGCGGAAGGCGCGCTCGATGGTCGCGATCGCGACCTTCGAATCGAAGGGCGGCACGCGGTCCTGCAGCCAGGCCAGCTCGTCCGCGATGTCGGCAGGCAGCAGGTCGCGCCGCGTCGACAGCACCTGCCCGAACTTCACGAAGATCGGCCCCAGGCTCTCCAGTGCTTCGCGCAGGCGCTGGCCGCGCGGCGCGTCGAGATTGCGGCCGATCGAGACGACGCGCGCCACCACGCGCAGCCAGGGCTTTTGGAAGCTCGTGAGCACGAGCTCGTCGAGGCCGTAGCGCAGCGCGACCAGGACGATGACGATGCCGCGGTAGAAACGCCTCATTCGGGGCCTGCGGGCCCGGCGGCCTTGCCGCCGCGCTCACCGACGAACTGCCGCAGTGCCGCCACCACGCGCCGGGCGCCGGTGGCAATGGTGTGGGCGGGAACATCGCCGATCACGCGCGCCAAGTCATCCTCGACGTCCCAGCGCACGTGGTCGACCAGCCAGTTGACCTCGGCCGCCAGTTGCACGTCGCCTTCGATGCGCACCGGCGGCTTGTCGCCGCGGAACGCGGCCCGCGCGAGGCCGAACGGGGATTCCTCGGTCACCGCGAGCGTGAGCTCGGAGAGGGCGTCCTCGGGCGCCAGGTCGAGCAGGCCGGCCGGCGTGGCCACGAACTTCATCGTGACGAAGCGCCATTCGAACTGGACCACCCGCCCCTGCTGGCGCATCAGCCGCTGCTGGGCCTCGGGTTCCTGCTGCAGCACGTGGTTGAGAAACAGCACGGCGCGGTGCTGGACCTCGTGGACGACCCAATCGGGCGGCTGCAGGCGGCTGCCGACGCGGTTGACGAAGTCGTCGAGAAAAGAAAATGGGGACGATGGTGTGACCATGTCCCCATTATTCCTGAGCCGTCGGCCTCCCGGCCGCGGCGCTGCGTGCTTTTACTGCAGAGCTTGCACGCCGGCCACCAGCCAGCCGCTCGTGCCGCTGGTCGGCTTGGTCATGTTCCAGACTTCGCGGAAGGGGCTCGGGCCGGAGGACACGTCCTCGCGGATCATGCCGGAAAACTCGACGCTGGCCAGGTAGGCATCGGGCAGTTCCTCGATGCCCAGCAGCTTGGCATCCAGCATCACGACCTCGGTCTTGTTCGGCTGGCCGCCGGTGTGGTTCTCGCGCTCGGCCAGCTGCTGGCGGATCTCGCCGACCATGCCGTCGGTCATCATCGAACGCAGGGTGCCGATGTCGGCGCGGTCCCAGGCGTCCTGCAGGGTCACGAAGTTGCGCTTGGCAGCGGCGAGGAAACCGTCGACATCGAAGCCGGCCGGGATGCCCCAGGACTGCGAGCCGCCCAAGGCCGAACCGATCAGGCTGCCACCGGCCGCTGCCGCGCCCGCCATCGACGAACCGCCGGTGCTGCGCTCGGCCGGGTGATCGGGCTGCTGCGCCGGGCTGGCGTCGAAGGCCGCGGTGTTGCGCTCCCACGGACGGGCCGAGGCGTCGTTGCCGACGTTGTTCGGGCTGTACTGCGAAGGCGCCGTGGCGTCAGCGGGATGGCCTGCGCCCTGGAACGCGAAGCCGCCGCTGCGGGACGCGCCGTTGGCGCGCGAACGCGCCGCGAAGATGCGCCACACGACCACGGCCGCGACCACCAGCAGGAGGATCAGCAGGATGTTGCCGAAGGCTGCGCCGAGGCCGAGCGAATGCGCAAGCCAGGCCAGGCCGAGGCCCGCGGCCAGGCCGCCGAGCATGCCGGCCCACGGACGCTTGGGCGCCGCCGCAGCGGGCGCGGCCGCGGCCGGCTTGGCCGCAGCGCTGTTCACGTTCTGTGCGGGGGCGCCGGGCGCGGCCGGCGCAGTGGGCGTTGCCTCGCGCTGCGTCACGTTGCCCGACTGCTTGCCGATCGACGTTCCGCCGCCCAGGCGGCGTGCGTCGGCGTCGATGCTCACAGCGGCCAGCGCGCACACCAGCAAAACGGACCAAAAACTCTTCATGACGTCTCCTCTTTCGGCAAAAAATTTCTTCATCAGCACTTGATTCCAACATGCAGGGCGACAACGCCACCGGTCATGTTGTGATAGTCCACATGTCCGAAACCGCCCTCTTTCATGAGGGTCTTGAGCTCCTCTTGCGAGGGATGCATCCGGATCGACTCGGCCAGGTAGCGATAGCTCGCATCGTCGCCCGCCACCACCTTGCCGAGCATCGGCAGCACCTTGAACGAATACCAGTCGTAGACCTTGGAAAGCGGCTTGGCGACCTTGGAGAACTCGAGCACCAGGAGCTTGCCGCGCGGCTTCAGCACGCGGTTCATTTCCTTCAGTGCGAGGTCCTTGTGCGTCATGTTGCGCAGGCCGAAGGCGACGCACACGACATCGAAGTGATCATCCGGGAAGGGCAGCTTCTCGGCATCGCACACCAGCGTGGGCAGCGCGACGCCGCCATCGAGCAGCCGGTCGCGGCCGGTGCGCAGCATGGCTTCGTTGATGTCCGTATGCACCACCTCGCCGCTTGCGCCCACCTTCTTCGCGAAGGCCAGTGCGAGGTCGCCCGTGCCGCCCGCGATGTCGAGCACCTTCGAGCCCTCGCCCACGTTGGCGACCATCACCGTGTAGGCCTTCCAGGCACGATGCAGGCCCGCCGACATCAGGTCGTTCATGAGGTCGTAGCGTGTTGCGACCGAGTCGAACACGCCGCGCACGCGCCGTGCCTTGTCGCTTTCCTCGACCGATTCGAAACCGAAATGGGTACTGCTCATGCACCCGATGTTAGGCCGGAAGCGTTCACATCAAGCCGACGACCCCGCAGGGACGGCGGTCATTCGTTGCTTTGGGCCAAAGAACGCGGCGCTCAGTGGCTGCCACAGGCGTGGCCGCCCTTCTCGGCCATCGGCGCATCGCGGTCGACGCCCGCAGCGGCCAGGCGCCGCTCGTACTCGGCCCAGAGTTCGTCCTGCTTGGCGCCGAGTTCGTACAGCAGGTCCCACGAGAAGATGCCGGTATCGTGGCCGTCGGAGAAGCTCGGTTGAACCGCGTAGTTGCCGACCGGCTGCAGGTCCAGCAGACCGACGTTGCGCTTGCCGGTCTGCAGCACTTCCTGGCCCGGCCCGTGTCCCTGCACCTCCGCCGAGGGCGAATAGATGCGCATCAGCTCGAAGGGGATGCGGAAGGTGGCACCGTCGGAAAAGCCCACTTCGAGCACGCGCGACTGGTTGTGCACGGTGATCGATTGCGGCGTCGGCGCGCCGGCTTGCAAACCTGCCATCAGAAACTCCTAGTCGCCAGACGCTGGATCATCTCGCGTTCCAGCGATGGCAGTTTGACCTCGATCCCGGCCTCGCGTTCCGGATCGCGCTCGCGCTGCACTTCGGCCCAGACCGACCCCGGGAAACGCGGGTCCCAATCGAAGCGCGCGATCACGTGCCAGTGCAGGTGGGGAACCATGTTGCCCAGCGCCGCGAGGTTGATCTTGGCCGGCGCCAGGGCGTTGCGCAGGCTTTGCTCCACGGCGACCACCGCATCCATGCACAACGCGCGGTCTTCCGGCCCCAGATCGGACCACTCGGCCACGTGGTCTTTCCAGACGACGCGATAGAACGCGGGAAAGCCCGTTTCCGCCGCATGGATGACGCGAAACTTCGCAGCCTCGAAGACCAGACGTCCGCCAGGCTCGTCGCACAAAGGGCAGCCAGCCGCGCGCGTCATACCAGCACGCGTTCGATGCCGCCCTGATTGGCCGCGGCCACGTACTCGGGCATCCAGTCGTCGCCGAGGATCTTGTTCGCCATCTCGACCACGATGTAGTCGGCTTCGAGCAGGCCGTTGTTCAGGTCGTTGCCGTAGCGGCTCAGGCCCTGCAGGCAGCTCGGGCAGCTGGTGAGGATCTTGACGTTGGCCTTGGGCCCCACCATGCCGCTGTCGCGCAGCGCGGCCTCGCCCTTCTTCAGCTCCTCTTCCTTGCGGAAGCGGATCTGCGTCGAGATGTCCGGGCGCGTCACGCCCAGCGTGCCGGACTCGCCGCAGCAGCGGTCGTTCTTGAGCACGTTGTCGCCGACCAGCGCCTTGACGGTCTTCATCGGATCCTGCAGCTTCATCGGGCTGTGGCAGGGGTCGTGGTACAGGTAGCCGCCACCAGCGGCGTCACCTAGCGTGATGCCCTTCTCGAGCAGGTACTCGTGGATGTCGATGATCCTGCAGCCCGGGAAGATCTTGTCGAACTGATAGCCCTGCAGCTGGTCGTAGCAGGTGCCGCAGCTCACCACCACCGTCTTGATGTCGAGGTAGTTCAGCGTGTTGGCCACGCGGTGGAACAGCACGCGGTTGTCGGTGATCATCTTCTCCGCCTTGTCGTACTGGCCGCTGCCGCGCTGCGGGTAGCCGCAGCACAGATAGCCGGGCGGCAGCACGGTCTGCACGCCCGCATGCCACAGCATCGCCTGCGTGGCCAGGCCCACCTGCGAAAAGAGACGCTCCGAGCCGCAGCCCGGGAAATAGAACACGGCCTCGGTCTCGGAGGTGGTCGCCTTCGGGTTGCGGATGATCGGCACGTAGTCGGCATCCTCGATGTCCAGCAGCGCGCGCGCGGTCTGCTTGGGCAGCCCGCCCGGCATCTTCTTGTTGATGAAGTGGATCACCTGCTCCTTGACCGGCGCCGGGCCCAGCGTGGCCGGCGGGGCCGCGGTCTGCTTCTTCGCCAGGCCCCGCAGCAGGTCGTTGGCCAGGCGTTGGGCCTTGAAGCCGATATCGACCATGCCGGTGCGCATCATCTTGATGGTCTGCGGATTGGTGGCGTTGAGGAAGAACATCGCCGCCGCATTGCCGGGCCGGAAGGACTTCTGGCCCATCTTGCGCAGCAGGTTGCGCATGTTCATCGACACGTCGCCGAAGTCGATGTCGACCGGGCAAGGCGTCAGGCACTTGTGGCACACCGTGCAGTGGTCGGCCACGTCCTCAAACTCTTCCCAGTGCTTAATGCTGACGCCGCGCCGGGTCTGCTCCTCGTAGAGGAAAGCCTCCACCAGGAGCGAGGTCGCGAGGATCTTGTTGCGCGGCGAGTAGAGCAGGTTGGCGCGCGGCACGTGCGTCGCGCACACCGGCTTGCACTTGCCGCAGCGCAGGCAGTCCTTCACGCTGTCGGCAATGGCGCCGATGTCGCTCTGCTGCATGATCAGCGATTCGTGGCCCATGAGGCCGAAGCTGGGCGTGTAGGCGTTGGTCAAGTCGGCATGCAGCGGGCCGCCATCGCCGAGCACGGGACGCAGCAGCTTGCCCTTGTTGAAGCGCCCTTCCGGGTCGACCCGCTTCTTGTAGTCGGTGAAGGGCTGCAGCTCCGCGTCGGAAAGGAATTCGAGCTTGGTGATGCCGATGCCGTGCTCGCCCGAGATCACGCCGTCGAGGCTGCGTGCCAGCACCATGATGCGTGCCACCGCGGCATGCGCGGTCTGCAGCATCTCGTAGTTGTCGCTGTTGACCGGGATGTTGGTGTGCACGTTGCCGTCGCCCGCGTGCATGTGCAGCGCGATCCAGACGCGGCCCTTGAGCACGCGCTGGTGGATGGCATTGCACTCGGCCAGGATCGGCGCGAACTCGGCGCCGCTGAAGATGGCCGCAAGCGGCGCACGGATCTGCGTCTTCCAGCTCGCGCGCAGCGAGTGGTCCTGCAGCTGCGGGAACAGCGCTTCGATGTCATCGAGCCAGCCCTGCCACATCGCCCGCACCTCGCGCACCAGCGCCGCGGCCTGGGCGGCGCGGTCTTCCAGCAGCTCGGCCGACGCAATCTCGCTGGCATCGTCGCTTCTGCCCAGCGGCAGATTGCCGCGCACGAAGAAGGCTTCGAGCTCGTCGGCGAGCGCAAGCTTGTTCTGAAGCGAGAGCTCGATGTTGATGCGCTCGATGCCGTCGGTGTACTCGGCCATGCGCGGCAGCGGGATCACCACGTCCTCGTTGATCTTGAAGGCGTTGGTGTGTTTGCTGATGGCGGCCGTGCGCTTGCGGTCGAGCCAGAACTTCTTGCGCGCCTCGGGGCTGATCGCGATGAAGCCTTCGCCGCTGCGCGAGTTGGCGATGCGCACCACCTCGGAGGTCACGCGCGCGACCGCATCGGCATCGTCGCCGGCGATGTCGCCGAACAGCACCATCTTCGGCAGGCCACCGTGCTTCTTGGACTTGGTCGCGTAGCCCACTGCCTTCAGGTAGCGGTCGTCCAGATGTTCGAGACCGGCCAGCAGCACCCCGGAGCGCTTCTGCTCCGCGAACATGAAATCCTTGATCTCGACGATGCTGGGCACCGCGTCCTTGGCATTGCCGAAGAACTCCAGGCAGACAGTGCGCGTGTGCGCCGGCATGCGATGCACCACCCAGCGCGCGCTGGTGATGAGGCCGTCGCAACCCTCCTTCTGGATGCCGGGCAGACCCGAGAGGAACTTGTCGGTCACGTCCTTGCCGAGGCCTTCCTTGCGGAAGGTCTTGCCGACGATCTCGAGCCGCTCGTTGCGCAGCTTGGTCTTCCCGTCGGCCGCGAAGTACTGCAGATCGAAGACCGCGCTGTCGGCGTCGTGGATCTTGCCGAGGTTGTGGCCGATGCGCGTGACTTCGAGCCACTCGGCCTCGGGCGTCACCATGCGCCAGGAGGCCAGGTTGTCGAGCGCGGTGCCCCAGAGCACCGCCTTCTTGCCGCCCGCGTTCATCGCGACGTTGCCGCCGACGCAGGAGGCTTCGGCCGAGGTGGGGTCGACCGCGAACACGAAGCCCGCGCGCTCGGCCGCATCGGCCACGCGCTGGGTGACCACGCCGGCTTCGGTCCAGACGGTGGGCACCGGCGCATCCAGCCCGGGCAGCGAGACCATTTCGACCTCGGTCATCGCCTCGAGCTTCTCGGTGTTGATGACGGCGCTGTTCCAGGTCAGCGGGATCGCGCCGCCGGTGTAGCCGGTGCCGCCGCCGCGCGGAATGATGGTGAGCCCCAGCTCGATGCAGCCCTTGACCAGCCCGGCCATCTCGACCTCGGTGTCGGGCGTGAGCACGACGAAGGGGTATTCGACCCGCCAGTCGGTCGCATCCGTCACGTGCGACACGCGCGAGAGGCCGTCGAACTTGATGTTGTCCTTGGCCGTGAGCCGGCCCAGCGCCCGCGTGGCCTTGCGCCGGAGCGCCGCCACATCGCGGAACATGGTGTCGAAGGCCTGCACCGCCTGGGCCACCAGCGCGGTCAGCTCGCCGACCAGCGCGTCGCGCTGCGCGGCCGCGTCCGGCGTGCGGCGCTTCTGCACCTCGGACAGGCGGTGGTTGAGCGCATCGACCAGCTGGCCGCGCCGGCGCGGGTTGTCCAGCAGATCGTCGACCAGGTAGGGATTGCGCTGCACCACCCAGATGTCGCCCAGCACCTCGTAGAGCATGCGCGCCGAACGACCGGTGCGGCGCTCGGCCCGGAGCGTCTGCAGCAGTTCCCAGCCGCGCTCGCCCAGGAGGCGGATCACGATCTCACGATCGGAAAAACTCGTGTAGTTGTAAGGGATCTCACGCAATCGCGCGGGCTCTTCGGCCTGCGACAACAACGCCGTCAACGCGGTCGGAGCATTCATCGGGGAGTGGCCTCGGTCGGGCGCTGCGCGCCCATGAACCAGGGGCATGAATTTTAAGTCAGCCCCGCGCACCTTGCCCGGGAGTCTAGAAGAGGACCCGGCTGCGAATGGTGCCGGGCACCTTCGCCAGCTTTTCGAGCGCGAGATCGGAGTACGCGGCATCGATGTCGGTCACCACGTAGCCCACCTTCTCGTTGGTCTGCAGGAACTGCGAGGCGATGTTGATGTTGTTCTCGGCGAACACGCGGTTGATGTCGGACAGCACGCCCGGCACGTTGCGGTGGATGTGCAGCAGCCGGTGCTTGCCCGGGTGCGCCGGCAGCGCCACCTCGGGGAAGTTGACCGAGGAGGTCGAGGTGCCGTTGTCGCTGTACTTCACCAGTTTCTCGGCCACTTCGACGCCGATGTTGGCCTGCGCCTCCATCGTCGAGCCGCCGATGTGCGGCGTGAGGATCACGTTGTCCAGCCCGCGCAGCGGCGACTGGAATTCGTCCTTGTTGCTGCGCGGCTCGACCGGGAACACGTCGATCGCGGCGCCCAGCAGCTTCTTTTGCTTGAGCGATTCGGCCAGCGCATCGATCTCGACCACGGTGCCGCGCGAGGCGTTGATCAGGATCGCGCCCGGCTTCATGGCCGCGAGTTCGGCCGCGCCGATCATCCACTGCGTGGCCTGGGTCTCCGGAACGTGCAGGCTCACGATGTCGCTTTGCGCCAGCAGATCGTGCAGCTCGCGCACCTGGCGCGCGTTGCCCAGCGGCAGCTTGGTGACGACGTCGAAGAAAGCCACCTGCATGCCGAGCGCCTCGGCCAGCACCGACAGCTGCGCGCCGATGGAGCCGTAGCCCACGATGCCCAGCGTCTTGCCGCGGATCTCGAAGGCGTTCTCGGCCGACTTGAGCCAGCCGCCGCGATGCGCCACCGCACTCTTCTCGGGCACGCCGCGCAAGAGCAGGATGGCCTCGGCCAGTACCAGCTCGGCCACCGAGCGCGTGTTGGAGTAAGGCGCGTTGAAGACCGCCACGCCGTGCTCGCGCGCCGCATCCAGATCGACCTGGTTGGTGCCGATGCAGAAGGCGCCGACTGCGACCAGCTTCTGCGCAGCGGCAAACACGTCGGCCGTCAGCTGCGTGCGCGAGCGGATGCCCAGGAAGTGCACGTCGGCGACGCGGGCCTTGAGCTCCGCCTCCGGCAGCGCGCCGGCGAGCGTCTCGATGCTCGTGTAGCCCGCGGCCCGCAGCACCTCGACCGCCGAGGGGTGGATGCCTTCGAGCAGAAGGAACTTGATCTTGCTTTTGTCGAGGGAGGTCTTGCTCATGGAAGCCCCGGCGACGGGCTGAAAAATCGGAGGGCGATGCTAGCATGGTGCGGCGCAGCAAGCGGGGTGTGCGGCCATGCGCCAAAAGGGTTTCCCCGGTTGGACGAGCCCCCTCGCCGTGCGACAAATGTGACGCAGCCGTGTCATACGCGCCGCCTAGCATCCGCGCTTTTCTTTCCCCTCAGGAGTCTTCATGCGATTCAATACGCTCGCCTTGGCCTCGGCCCTTGCCGCAACGCTCTTCACACCGGCGATGGCACAGACCGAGATCCAGTGGTGGCATTCCATGACCGCCGTCAACGGCGAATGGGTCAACGACCTGGCCAAGCAGTTCAACGAGAGCCAGAAGGAATACAAGGTGGTACCCACCTACAAGGGCACCTACGACGAATCGATGACGGCGTCGATCGCGGCCTTCCGCGCCGGCAATGCGCCCCACATCCTGCAGGTGTTCGAAGTGGGCACCGCCACCATGATGGCCAGCAAGGGCGCGATCATCCCGGTGGCCCAGGTCATGAAGGACGCGGGCGCCAAGTTCGACCCGAGCGCCTACATCTCCGCCGTGGCCGGCTACTACACGGCGCCGAACGGCCAGATGCTGAGCTTCCCCTTCAACAGCTCGACCACCATCTTCTACTTCAACAAGGACGCCTTCAAGGCCGCCGGCCTCGACACCGAGAAGGCGCCGAGCACCTGGCCCGAGGTGGTCGCCGCCGCCGCCAAGCTGAAGGCGGCCGGCCACAAGTGTCCGTTCACGACCGCCTGGCAGGGCTGGACCCAGCTCGAGAGCTTCTCCGCCTGGCACAACGTCGAGTTCGCGACCAAGAACAACGGCCTGTCGGGCCTGGACGCGCGCATGAAGATCAACTCGCCGCTGCACGTGCGCCACATCGAGAACCTCTCGAACATGTCCAAGCAGGGCCTGTTCATCTACAAGGGCCGCGGTAACGTGCCCGAAGCGAGCTTCGTCTCCGGCGAGTGCGCGATGATCAACACCTCCTCGGGCTTCTACGGCAACGTGGCCAAGAACGCCAAGTTCAGCTACGGTCTGGCACCGCTGCCCTACTACCCTGACGTACAGGGCGCGCCGCAGAACACGGTGATCGGCGGCGCCAGCCTCTGGGTGATGTCGGGCAAGAAGCCGGCCGAGTACAAGGGCGTGGCCGAGTTCTTCAAGTTCGTTTCGACGCCTGAAGTCCAGTCCGCCAGCCACAAGCGCACCGGCTATCTGCCGGTGACCACCGCGGCCTACCAGCTCACCGAGAAGTCGGGCTTCTACAAGCAGAACCCCGGAACCGACGTGGCCGTGACCCAGATGATCCGCAAGGTGACCGACAAGAGCCGCGGCATCCGCCTGGGCAACTACGTGCAGATCCGTGCCATCGAGGACGAGGAGCTCGAACAGGTCTGGTCCGGCAAGAAGGCGCCGAAGGAAGCGCTCGATTCGATCGTGAAGCGGGGGGACGAACTGCTGGAGCGGTTCCAGAAGGCAAACAAGAGCTGACGCGCTTGTTGTCGCGTCTGAGCGGCTAACATCCACCGCCCCGCCTGCCGTGCAGCCGGGGCGGAACTTTTATCAGGTATCGCTCATGGAAAAACGCGTCGTCTTTCGATCGGGCTGGCTGCCGTGGGCGCTGCTCGCGCCGCAGCTGGTCGTCATCGCCGTGTTCTTCTTCTGGCCGGCCAGCCAGGCGCTGATGCAATCGATGCAGGTGCAGGATGCCTTCGGCAGTTCGACCGAGTGGGTCGGCCTGCAGAACTTCAGGCAGCTGTTCGACGACCCGAGCTATGTGGAGTCCTTCAAGACCACTGCCCTCTTCTCTGTGCTGGTGGCGGTGATCGGCATCAGCCTCTCGTTGCTCTTGGCCGTCTTCGCGGACCGCATCGTGCGCGGCGCGATGCTCTACAAGACCCTCTTGATCCTTCCTTACGCCGTGGCGCCGGCGGTGGCTGCCGTGCTGTGGGTCTTCATGTTCTCGCCGGCGCTGGGCGTGGTGTCCTATGCGCTCGGCAAGATCGGCATCGACTGGAACCACCTGCTCAATTCGACGCACGCGATGACACTGATCGTGATGGCCTCAGTCTGGAAGCAGATCTCCTACAACTTCCTGTTCTTCCTGGCCGGCCTGCAGTCGATCCCGAAGTCGCTGATCGAGGCGGCCGCGATCGACGGGGCGCGGCCCTGGCGCCGCTTCTGGACGGTGCAGTTCCCACTGCTCTCGCCCACCACCTTCTTCCTGCTCGTGATCAACGTGGTCTACGCCTTCTTCGACACCTTCGCGATCGTCGATGCGGCGACCCAGGGCGGGCCGGGCAAGGACACGGCGATCCTGGTCTACAAGGTGTACTACGACGGCTTCAAGGCCATGGACCTGGGCGGCTCGGCCGCGCAGTCCGTGGTGCTGATGGTGATCGTCATCGCGTTGACGGTGATTCAGTTCCGCTATGTAGAGAAAAAAGTGAACTACTGACATGGTTGAAAGAAGCCCGACCCTCGGCATCCTGGCGCACGCCGTGATGATCTTCGGCGTCCTGATCGTCGCCTTTCCGCTCTACCTCGCATTCGTGGCTTCCAGCCACACCGCGCAGGAGATCGTGCAGGCACCGATGCCGCTCCTTCCCGGCTCGCACCTGTGGGAAACCTACAAGGCCGCCTTGTTCGGCCGCGATGCCGGCGCCGGCTCCACTGCGCCGGTGGCCCGCATGATGTGGGTGAGCCTGGTCTCGGCGCTGGTTATCACCTTCGGCAAGATCGCAATCTCGCTGCTCTCGGCCTTCGCGGTCGTGTACTTCCGTTTTCCCTTGAAGGGCCTGTGCTTCTGGGCGATCTTCGTCACGCTGATGCTGCCCGTGGAAGTGCGGATCGGCCCGACCTACCAGGTGGTGTCGGACCTCGGCATGCTCAACAGCTACGCTGGCCTCACGGTGCCGCTGATCGCCTCGGCAACCGCCACCTTCCTGTTTCGCCAGTTCTTCCTGACGGTGCCCGATGAACTGATCGAAGCTGCGCGCATGGACGGCGCCGGGCCCATGCGCTTCTTCAAGGACGTGCTGGTGCCGCTGTCGAAGACCTCGATCGCGGCGCTGTTCGTGATCCAGTTCATCTACGGATGGAACCAGTACCTCTGGCCGCTGCTCGCGACCACCAGCGAGGACATGTACCCGGTGGTGATCGGCATCAAGCGGATGATCGCCGGCGGCGATGCCGCCAACGAATGGAATGTCGTGATGGCCACGGCCATCCTCGCCATGCTGCCGCCGGCCATCGTCGTGGTGCTGATGCAGAAGTGGTTCGTCAAGGGCCTCGTGGACACCGAGAAATAAAGAAACAAGACATGGCAGCTCTATCCATTCGCAACGTCATCAAGCGCTACGGCCACGGGCCGAAGTCGAACCAGGTCATCCACGGCGTTAGTGCCGAGATCGGTGACCACGAATTCATCGTCATCGTCGGGCCCTCGGGCTGCGGCAAATCCACGCTGCTGCGCATGGTCGCGGGCCTCGAGGAGATCAGCGCCGGCGAAATCTCCATCGGCAATCGCGTGGTGAACAACCTCGAGCCGGCCGAGCGCGACATCGCGATGGTGTTCCAGAACTACGCGCTCTACCCGCACATGTCGGTGTTCGACAACATGGCCTACGGCCTGAAGATCGCCAAGGTGCCGGTTCCCGAGATCAAGACGCGAGTCGACAAGGCGGCCAAGATCCTCGAGCTCGGCCACCTGCTCGCGCGCAAGCCGCGCGAACTCTCCGGCGGTCAGCGCCAGCGCGTGGCCATGGGCCGCGCGATCGTGCGGCAGCCGCAGGTGTTCCTGTTCGACGAGCCGCTGTCCAACCTCGACGCCAAGCTGCGCGCGCAGACCCGCATCGAGATCCAGAAGCTGCACCGCGAGCTCGGCATCACCTCGCTGTTCGTCACCCACGACCAGGTCGAGGCCATGACGCTCGCGCAACGCATCATCGTGATGAACGCCGGCGTGATGGACCAGTTCGCCACGCCCGAAGAGGTCTATTCGCGCCCGGCCACCACCTTCGTCGCGAGCTTCATCGGTTCGCCGCCGATGAATCTGCTGAAGCACGCACCGGGCGTGCGGCCGGGCACCATCCTCGGCATTCGGCCCGAGCACCTGGTCCTCGATGCGGAGGGCTGGTCGGTGCAGGTCGAGCATGTCGAACTGCTGGGCGCCGAGCGGCTGATCTACGGCCGCATCGGCGACGAGCAGTTGATCATGCGCGTCGACGAGGGCAACACCCCGCCGACCACCGGCGACACCGTGAAAATCGCCGCGCGCCAGGACAAACTCCACTGGTTCGACTCCGGTTCCGGCAAGCGCACCGAATGAGCATGCAGGATTGGCCCTATCCCCGCTGGATCGCCCACCGCGGCGCCGGCAAGCTGGCCCCCGAGAACACGCTCGCCGCCTTCCGCCTCGGTGCCGAGTACGGCTACCGCATGTTCGAGTGCGATGCGAAGCTCAGCGCCGACGGCGTCCCTTTTCTGTTGCACGACAGCACGCTGCAACGCACCAGCAACGGTCATGGCGTCGCCGGTGAGCGTGCGTGGTCGGAGCTGACTCAGCTCGACGCCGGCGCCTGGCATTCGCGCCGCTACGCCGGCGAGCCGCTTGCCAGCCTCGAAGCCCTGATCCGCTTCTGCCTCGCCAACGGCTACGCGCTCAACATCGAGATCAAGCCGACGCCGGGCGTCGAACTGAACACCGGCGGACGCGTCGCGCAGCTCGCCGCTCGGCTGTGGGCCGGCTCGGCCGTCGCGCCGCCCCTCCTGACCTCCTTCGCGCCCGAATCCCTGGAGGGTGCGCGGTCGGCCCAGCCCGAACTGCCGCGCGGCTTGCTGCTCGACACGCTGCGGGAGGGCTGGCTCGACACCGCGCGCCGACTCGATTGCGCGGCGATCGTCTGCAACTATGCGCTGTGGGACGCTGCCACCGTGGCGCTGGTGCATGCCGCCGGCTTGCGCGCGCTGAGCTATACCGTCAACGACGAGTGGTTGGCGAAGCGGCTGATCGGGCTCGGCACCGACGGCATCATCACCGACCGCGTCGATCGATTCAGTCCTGCGGCCTGAGTCCGTGCGCGGGGCGGATGCGAAGCCCTTCTATGATGAAGCCATGAGTTGGATGCACCGCCTCGCGGCCCTGCTGCTGGCCGCCGTCCTCTGCGGCGGCGCCTTTGCACAGAGCACCGCCGCCCCGCCGGAAGCCACGGTGGCCGATCTGCGGGCCCAGCTCGACCGCATTCCCGACTCCGTCGAGAGCAACGCCGAGGTGCGCGAGCTCATCGCCCGCATCAACGCCATCGGTGTCCAGGCCGACAAGTTCATCGCCTCGCGCACCGGGCAGCTCAACGACCTCAACGCGCGCCTGGGCGAGCTGGGCAACCCGCCGGCCGAAGGCGCCGCGGCCGAAGATCCCGACATCACGCGCCAGCGCGCGGCGCTGCTGAAGGATCGCAACGCGCTCGACGCCGACATCCGCCTGGCGCGCCTGGTCACGGTCGATGCGCAGCAGCGCGGCAGCGAGCTACTGGCCAAGCGCCGCGCGCTGTTCGAGGCTCAGCTCACCGAGCGCGCGCCCTCGCCGCTCGGCCGCCAGTTCTGGTTCGACATCAGCGACGCCTGGCCTGCCGACGTGGAACGCCTGGCCACGCTCGGCGACGAGCTCCGAGCCAGCTTCGACACCGCGCTGGAGCCGGCGCACCGAACGGCAGCGCTGGCGAGCATGACCGTGGCGCTGCTGCTCGTGCTGCTGGGCAACTGGGCCGCCGAGCGCGGGCTGGCGCAACTGGCGGCGCGCGTGCTGCCGGCCGGGCGGCTGCGCCGCTCGCTGCTGGTGCTCGCGATCGTGGCCGTCAACGTGCTGCTGGTGGCGCTGGCGGCGCAGGGCGTGTTCGCCACGCTCGACCGCCACGGCATATGGGGACCACAGATCCGCAAGCTGGCCCAGGCGGTGGTGCAGTCCATCATCTTCATCGCCTTCGTGGTCGGCCTGGGCCGCGCGCTGCTGTCCAACGGCCGGCCCTCCTGGCGGCTGCCGCCGATCCCCGACGAGATGGCCCGGCGCCTGGCGCCCTTCCCCTGGCTCACCGCGCTGATCGCCGTGCTGGTCTGGGCACCGACCCAGATCAATGCGGTGGTGGACGCCAGCTTCGCGGCGGTGGTCGCGACGCACGTGGTCACCGCGCTGGCACTGACCGCGCTGATCGGCACGATGCTCTGGCGCCTGCGCGAGCCGCAGGCTGCGCCCGCGGCCGCCCCCACGACGGAGGCGGCCCAGCCGCCGCCCGCCGAGCCCGAACGACCGATGTGGATCAGCTTCCTGCTGAGCGCCGTGGCGCTGGCGGTGATCGTGATCTGGATCCTGGTGGCGGTCGGCTACGTCGCGATGGCGAGTTTCCTCGCCAGCCAGCTCACCTGGACCGGCATCGTCGCATCGGCCTTCTACGTGCTGTTCAAGCTCGCCGACGACCTGTTCATGGCGCTGGTGTCTTCGCGCAGCGACTTCGGCCAGAAGCTGCAGAAGAGCTTCGGCTTCGCGCCGCGCACGCTGGACCAGGCGGCCGTGGTGCTCTCGGGCCTCAGCCGCGTCGCATTGTTCTTCTACATGGTGATCGCGCTGGCCACGCCGCTGGGCACCAGCCCGGGCGAGGTGTTCCAGCGCAGCGGCAAGTTCGGCACCGGCGTGAAGATCGGCGAGTTCGAGCTCGTCCCGGGCGCGATCTTCAGCGCGGTCGCGGTGCTGGCGGTCGGCTTCGTCGCGCTGCGCGTGATCAAGAAGTGGCTGGAGGCCCACTACCTGCCGCAGACCGCGCTCGAGCCCGGCATGCAGAGCTCGATCACGACGCTGCTCGGCTATGTGGGCGGCATCCTGGTGGTCGCCTTCGCGCTGTCGGCGCTGGGCATCGGCATCGAACGCATCGCCTGGGTGGCGAGCGCGCTGTCGGTCGGCATCGGCTTCGGGCTGCAGGCGATCGTCCAGAATTTCATCTCCGGGTTGATTCTGCTGGCCGAGCGCCCGGTCAAGGTCGGCGACTGGGTGGTGCTGGGCAATGCCGAAGGAGATGTGCGGCGCATCAACGTGCGCGCCACCGAAATCCAGCTGGGCGACCGCTCCACGCTGATCGTGCCGAACTCGGAGTTCATCACCAAGACCGTGCGCAACATGACGCTGGCCAACGCCGAGGGCCGCGTGCTGATCCGCCTGCCGATGCCGCTCAACACCGACGCCCAGCGCACGCGCGAGCTGATGCTGGCGGCCTGCGCCGATCATGCCGGCGTGCTGCTCTCGCCCGCGCCCACGGTCACGCTCGAAGGCATCGAGAACGGCATGCTGATCTTCCAGGCGATCGCCTACGTGCAGAGCCCGCGCCTCGCCGGCGGGGTACGCAGCGACCTGCTCTTCGCCATTCTCGACCTGCTCAAGGAGGCCGGGCTGCCGCTGGCGGTGCCCACCATGGTGATGTCGCCGACAGAGCCGCCGGCGCCGCCCGCGCCGACGCCGCCCTTGCCGGTTTGAGCCAAAGGCCGGTTCAGCCGCGCCAGCCGCGCCAGCCGCGCAGGAGCCACCACTGGACGGTGCCGCAGACCGCCACCAGCGCGGCATAGGTCGCGATCTGCCCGTCACGGCCGAAGAAGATCAGGCCGGCGATCAGCACGGCCAGACCGGCAGCGAAGTTGACGGCAAGCTGCGTCCACAGCCCGGTCGCGGCGCTGCGCTTGTGCATGGCAAGCCGAAACAGCAACGCGAGCAGGAGCGCGACGAAGAAGGCCGGCGCCGCGAAGTTGAGCAGGTGAATCAGGAAATCGAGCGCGGGCATGGAAGGCAAAGGCGCCGCGGGTTTTGAGGGCCATCCGCAAATGCGGCGGCCCATGGCGGCGGCGGATTTTATAATCAGCCGTTATGACAGTCTGGGCTCTCGGCTTGAACCACACGACCGCGCCGCTCGACCTGCGCGGTCGGTTCGCGTTCGCGATCGACCAGATAGCCCCCACGCTGCAGAGCCTGCGGCATTCCTTCGGCTCCCACCGGCATCCCGACGTGGAGGCCGCCATCATCTCGACCTGCAACCGCACCGAGATCTACTGCGCGGCCGAGCACCCGGCGCTCGACCACACGGTCGAATGGCTGGCCGAGAGCGGCGGCGTCGCCCCGGCCCTGCTGCGCTCGCATGCCTACACGCTGCACGACGACCAGGCTGCCCGCCACGCCTTCCGCGTCGCTGCCGGCCTCGATTCGATGGTGCTGGGCGAGGCCCAGATCCTCGGCCAGATGAAGGACGCCGTGCGCGCCGCCGAGACGGCCGGCTCGCTGGGCAGCACGTTGAACCAGCTGTTCCAGCGCTCCTTCGCCGTCGCCAAGGAAGTGCGCACCGCCACCGAGATCGGTGCCCATTCGATCAGCATGGCGGCCGCGGCCGTCCGGCTGGCCGCGCAGCTGTTCGAGGATCTGAAGCAGACGCGCGTGCTGTTCGTGGGCGCCGGCGAAATGATCGACTTGGCGGTGACGCATTTCGCGGCCAAGGAGCCGAAATCCATCGTCATCGCCAACCGCACGCTGGAGCGCGGCGAAAAGCTGGCCTCGCGCTTCGGCGGCGAAGCCATGCGGCTGGCCGATCTGCCCGCGCGCCTGGCCGAATTCGACATCGTCGTGAGCTGCACCGCGAGCACCTTGCCGCTGATCGGGCTCGGCGCGGTCGAACGCGCGCTGAAGCTGCGCAAGCACCGCCCGATGTTCATGGTCGACCTCGCGGTGCCGCGCGACATCGAGCCCGAGGTCAAGGCGCTCGAAGACATCTATCTCTACACGGTCGACGACCTGGCGCAGGTCGTGCAGCAAGGCCACGCCAGCCGCCAGGCCGCGGTGGCGGAGGCCGAAGTCATCATCGACGCCGGCGTGCGCAGCTTCATGCACTGGCTGGATCAGCGCGGCACCGTGCCGCTGATCCAGCAGCTCAATGCCCAGACGGACGAATGGCGCGCCATGGAACTGGCCCGCGCGCGCAAGCTGCTGGCCAAGGGCGAGCCGGTCGAGGCCGTGCTGGAGGCGCTGTCGCGCGGCCTCACGCAAAAGATGCTGCACGGCGCGATGGCCGAGCTGCATGCCGGCGACGCCAGCGCCCGCGAGCACACGGCGCAGGCCATTTCGCGGCTGTTCCTGCGCAAAGAGCGTTAGCGACGCCGGCCGTGCCCGGTTGCGCACGCCGCAACCCACGCCCCGTCGCCGTGCGCATCGCGCGGCCTGTTCTTCCCGCTTTCCGCCCGCCTCCCTTGAAACCCTTTCTCCGCCACCAACTCGAGCGCTACGCGCAACGCCTCGGCGAACTCGACTTCCTGCTCTCGCGCGAAGACATCATGTCCGACATGGCACAGTACCGGACCATCTCGCGCGAGCACGCCGAGGTGACGCAGATCGCGGGCCGCTACGCGCGCTACCTGCAGCGCGAGTCGGACCTGGCTGGCGCGCGCGAGATGCAGGACGATCCCGACATGGCCGAGATGGCGCAGGAGGAGATCGCGAGCGCCGAAGCCGAGCTGCGGCAGCTCGAGGACGAACTCCAGCGCCTGCTGCTTCCCAAGGACCCTGACGACGCGCGCAACGCCTTCCTCGAAATCCGCGCCGGCACCGGCGGCGACGAGTCGGCGCTGTTCGCCGGCGACCTGCTGCGCATGTACACACGCTACGCCGAGCGCACCGGCTGGCGCTGCGAGATCGTGAGCGAAAGCGAGAGCGAGCTCGGCGGCTACAAGGAGGTGGTGGTGCGCATCGCGGGCGACGAGGTCTTCGGCAAGCTGCGCTTCGAGTCCGGCGGTCATCGCGTGCAGCGCGTGCCCGCGACCGAGACCCAGGGCCGCATCCACACCAGCGCCTGCACGGTCGCCGTGCTGGCCGAGCCCGACGAAACGCAGGCCGTGCAGATCAACCCCGCCGACCTGCGCATCGACACCTACCGCGCCAGCGGCGCCGGCGGCCAGCACATCAACAAGACCGATTCAGCGGTGCGCATCACGCACATCCCCACCGGCATCGTCGCCGAGTGCCAGGACGACCGCAGCCAGCATCGCAACAAGGCCAAGGCGCTGCAGGTGCTGTCGGCCCGCATCCAGGAAAAAGACCGCAGCGAGCGCGCGGCCAAGGACGCCGCGCTGCGCAAGGGCCTGATCGGCAGCGGCGACCGCTCCGACCGCATCCGCACCTACAACTTCCCGCAGGGCCGGCTCACCGACCACCGCATCAACCTCACGCTCTACAAGCTGCAGGCGATCATGGAAGGCGACCTGGGCGACGTGCTGGCAGCGCTGCAGTCGGCGCGCGAGGCCGAACAGCTGGCGGAGCTGGAAGCGAGCCTGCCCGCGTGATGCCGCCGGTCCCGAATTCGCCCTCCACCGCGGCAGAGATGCTCGCCGCGGCCGCGGCGCTGGGCGTGGAGCGGCTCGATGCCCAGCTGCTGCTGCTGCATGTGCTGGGCCGGCCCTTGGACGACCGTGCCTGGCTGCTGGCGCACGACACGGATGCGCTGCCGGAAAGCGCCTGGCTGCGCTTCGCCGAACTCTGTGCCCGCCGCGTGGCCGGCGAACCGGTCGCCTACCTGGTCGGCGAGAAGGAGTTCCACGGGCTCGGCCTGCAGGTCGACGCGCGCGTCCTGGTGCCGCGGCCGGACACCGAAACCCTGGTCGACTGGGCACTGCAATGCCTGGAAGGCCGCGCAGCGCCGTCGGTGATCGACCTCGGCACGGGCAGCGGCGCGATCGCGCTGGCCATCCGGCACGCCCGCCCCGATGCGCAGGTCACGGCGGTCGACGCCAGCGCGGATGCCCTGGCCGTTGCCCGCGCCAACGCGCAGCGGCTCGACTTGGCCGTCCGCTTCGTCGAAGCCGACTGGCTGGACGGCGCCGGCACCAGCTACGACCTGGTGGTTTCGAACCCGCCCTACGTCGCGGCCGATGATGCCCATCTGGCCGCCCTGCGCCACGAACCGCAGGGCGCCCTGGTTTCGGGGCCGGACGGTCTAGCCGACATCCGCCGCATCGTCCAGGCGGCGCCCGAGCACCTGCGCGACGGCGGCTGGCTGCTGCTCGAGCACGGCTACGACCAGCCCGCCCCGGTCCGGGAACTGCTGGCAGTCCGCGGTTTCGCCGAAGTTCAAAGCCGCGACGACCTCGCCGGCATCGCGCGCTGCTCCGGCGGGATCTGGCGCACGGTGAAATAATCCGCCCAGCTTACTTTTTGGAGTCCCCCATGACCGACGCCCAGCAACGTATCGACGATCTCGTCAAGACCAACGATCTTGTGCTCTTCATGAAGGGCAACGCCAGTTTTCCCATGTGCGGCTTCTCCGGCCGCGCGATCCAGATTCTCAAGGCCGTGGGCGTCGACACGCGCACGCTCAAGACCGTCAACGTGCTCGAGGACGACGCCATTCGCCAGGGCATCAAGGAATACAGCAACTGGCCGACGATTCCGCAGCTGTACGTGAAGGGTGAATTCGTCGGCGGCTCGGACATCCTGATGGAGATGTACGAGTCGGGCGAACTGCAGCAGATGCTCAACGGCAGCCCGGCCTGAGCTCTTTCTCGACCGGTCCATGAGCCACGATCACGCCGATCACGGCGATCCCGCCTGGAAGCACGACGGCGTACGCGTGATTCCAGGCAACCAGCTCGATACCAATACGGCCCAGACGCCCGGCATGAACCGGGCCGCAGCGATCAACTTCGCGCGCGTCGGCGCCCAGAAGCTCTGGGCCGGCACGGTGACCATCCATGCCAATGCGAAGACCGGCGCCCACCACCACGGGCACCTCGAATCCGTGATCTACGTCGTGCGCGGGCGCGCGCGCATGCGCTGGGGCGAGCACCTCGAATTCACGGCCGAGGCCGGGCCGGGCGATTTCATCTACGTGCCGCCCTACGTGCCGCATCAGGAAATCAACGCCAGCACGACCGAGGCGCTCGAATGCGTGCTCTGCCGCAGCGATGGCGAGGCGGTGGCGGTCAATCTCGACATCGAACCGGTCGAGAAGCCCGAGTCGGTGCTGTGGGTCGACCCGACACACCCGCACGGTGGCGTCTGAAGTCCCGGCCACAAAACCCCAAAAGCGAGAAAACGTAGACACGCACGGACATCGGGCACGGCTTATGCTGTACCCGAGTGTTCGAAGTCGGAGGTGTCCCATGGATTCCCGCATGTCTCGCGATCTGGTTCCCGCGTCCTTCCAGCTGCCGGTGGCCCACCTGCGCAGCGTCTTCCGCACGCACGACGTCGAGCGCAAACTCGCCAAGCTCCCCGAGCGCGACCACGAACACCTGCGGACCACCTACGAGCGCATGCTCGAACGCGGCCCCGAACGCTTCCAGGTCAAGCCCAGCGGCGTCCCCGAGATGGCTGCGCTCTACGCCCAGTTGCCCAACTTCACCGAAGTGCTCGACGACGTGCGCCGCCATGTCGCGCTGGCCCAGGACAGCCGCGACGGGCTCGAAGTCACGCCGATGCTGCTGCTCGGCCCGCCCGGCATCGGCAAGACCCACTTCGCGAAGAAGCTGGCCGAACTGCTAGGCACCGGCATGTCGCTGGTGCCGATGAACTCGATGACCGCCGGCTGGCTGCTCTCCGGCGCATCGTCCCAATGGAAGGGTTCCAAGCCGGGCAAGGTGTTCGAGACGCTGGTCGACGGGCAGTACGCCAACCCGGTGATGGTGATCGACGAGATCGACAAGGCCGGCGCCGACGCCCAGTACGACCCGCTGGGCGCGCTCTACAGCCTGCTCGAGCACGACACCGCCCATGCCTTCGTCGACGAGTTCGCCGAAGTGCCGATCGATGCCAGCCAGGTGATCTGGATCACGACGGCGAACGACTTGCGCGGCATCCCCGAGCCCATCCTCAACCGCATGAACGTGTTCGAGGTCGATGCGCCCTCACCCGAGGCGGCGCGGCAGATCGCGCGCCAGCTCTATGCCTCGATCCGCAAGGAGCACGACTGGGGCCGGCTCCTGGCCGAAGAGCCTTCCGGCGACGTGCTCGACCACCTGGCGACGCTCGCGCCGCGCGAGATGCGCCGCGCGCTGATGACCGGCTTCGGCAACGCCCGGCTGGCCGGCCGCGACGAGGTGCGCATCGACGACCTGCCGCGTGCGAGCGCCGGGCGCAGCCGGATCGGCTTCGTCCAGTAAGTCCTGCGGTCATGGCACCATGGCGGTCCTCGTCGACCGATCCATGATTCTGTGACCCTGACCCAAAGCCTGCTTGTCATCGTCGCCCTGATTGCGACGAGCGCTTTCTTTTCCCTGGCCGAGATCGCGCTGGCCGCCTCGCGCCGCCTGCGCCTGCGCCAGATGGCCGACGAGGGCGACGCACGTGCCGACCGCGTGATGCGCATGCAGGAGCAGCCCGGCCCCTACTTCACGGTGGTGCAGATCGGACTCAATGCGGTCGCGATCCTCGGCGGCGTGGTCGGCGAAGGTTCGCTGAGTCCCTACTACGCACGGCTGTTCGAGCTGTGGCTCGGATCCGAGGCCGCGCAGACCATGGCCTTCCTGGCCTCCTTCATCACGATCATCGCGGTATTCCTGGTGTTCGCCGACCTGTTTCCCAAGCGGCTGGGCATGAACGATCCGGAGCGGCTCGCGGTGCGCATGGTCGGGCCGATGCAGGTGCTCATCACCACCTTCAAGCCGCTGGTCTGGCTGTTCACGCACTGCACCGACCTGCTCTTCAAGCTGCTGCGCATGCCGATGCAGCGCGACGACAAGATCACCTCGGCCGACATCCTCGCCATGACCGAGGCCGGTGCGCGCGCCGGCGTGCTCGCGGTGCGCGAGCAGCAGGTGATCGCCAACGTGTTCGAGCTCGACACGCGGCTGGTCAGCAGCGTGATGACCTCGCGCGACCGCATCGCCTGGTTCCTGAAAGACGATTCCGAGGCGGTGCTGCGCGCACGCATCGTGGCGGAGCCCTTTTCGGCCTATCCGGTGTGCGAGGGCGACATCGACCACGTGCTGGGCTACGTCGACGCGAAAGACATGTTTCAGCGCGTACTGAGTGGCCAGCCGCTCTCCTTCGACCAGGGGCTGCCGCTGCACAAGGCGCTGGTCATCCCCGACCGGCTCTCGCTCACCGAGGTGCTCGAGCAGTTCCAGCAGGCGCACGAGGACTTCGCGATCATCGTCAACGAATACAGCCTGGTGGTCGGCGTGATCACGCTCAACGATGTGATGAGCACGGTGATGGGCGACCTGGTCGGGCCGCAGGACGAAGAGCAGCAGATCGTCAGGCGCGACGAGAACTCCTGGCTGATCGACGGCGTGACGCCGATCCAGGACGTGCAGCGCGCGCTCGATATCGATGCGCTGCCGCACGCCGACGAGTACGAAACGCTGGCCGGCTTCCTGATGGTGATGCTGCGCCGCGTGCCCAAGCGTACCGACAGCGTGAGCTGGAGCGGTTACACCTTCGAGGTGATGGACGTCGACAGCCACCGCATCGACCAGGTGATGGTCACCCGCGCCGGCGCAGGCGCGGCGGCCTCAGGCTGAAGCCGAGTCCGAACGCCGGTCGTCGAAGGCCCAGAGCCGCTGGTTGGCGAACACCGCATTCGGGTACGGCGCCCTGCCCCGGCTGCCGTTGTAGCGGCCCAGCGTCATGAACAGGTCGCCGGCCTCGCGGTCGAGGTAGTGGCGCAGGATCACGCATCCGAAGCGCAGGTTGGTCTGCATGTGGAACAGCTTGGCCGGGTCGCTGTCGCCGATCACGCGCGTCCAGAAGGGCATCACCTGCATGTAGCCGCGCGCACCGGCGCTCGAAACCGCGTACTTGCGAAAATTGCTCTCGACCTGGACCAGGCCCAGCACCAGGCTGACGTCGAGGCCGGCGCGGCGCGATTCGTACCAGACCGTCTGGAGGAATTCCTTGCGCGTCGGCCAGTCGACCAGCTTCTTCTTGAGGCGTTCGCTCATGGCGCCGAGCCAGCGCAGGTAGGCGAGTCGCGCCTCGGTGTTGCTGAACTCGGGGATCGGCGGCGCCTTGTTGTGAATGGCCGAGCTCAGCGCGGTGCGCACCGAATCGATCAAGGGCTCTTCGATCTGCGCGCCCGCCAGCGCCGGCTGCGGCAGCACCAGCGACAGGGTTCCGGCGGCGGCGCCGCACAGGTACGCGCGGCGCGACAAGCTCATATCGCGAGCTTGCCTTTGATGAACTCCGCGATGCCGGCCGCCGGCACCTTGGTCGCGGCCGTGTCGCGGCGATGCTGGTATTCGAGCTGGCCTTCCTTCAGGCCGCGGTCGGAAATGACGACGCGGTGCGGCACGCCGATCAGCTCCCAGTCGGCAAACATCGCGCCGGGGCGCTCGCCGCGGTCGTCGAGCAATACGTCGACGCCGGCCGCGAGCAGTTCCTCGTAGAGCGCTTCGGCAGCCGTCTTGACCTCGGCGCTGCGGTCCATGCCGATCGGGCAGACCACCACGGTGAAAGGGGCGATGGCATCGGGCCAGATGATCCCGCGCTCGTCGTTGTTCTGCTCGATGGCCGCCGCGGGCAGCCGCGTGATGCCGATGCCGTAGCAGCCCATCTCGAGGAACTGCGGCTTGCCGGCCTCGTCGAGGAAGGTGGCGTTCATCGGCTTGCTGTACTTGGTGCCGAGCACGAACACGTGGCCGACCTCGATGCCGCGCTCGATCGCCAGCACGCCCTTGCCGTCGGGCGAGGCGTCGCCGGCGACCACGTTGCGGATGTCGGCCACCGCGTCGGGCTCGGGCAGGTCGCGGCCCCAATTGACGCCGGTCATGTGAAAGTCGACTTCGTTGGCGCCGGTGATCCAGTCGGCCATCACCGCCACTTCGCGGTCGGCGACGATCTTCACCGGCTGCTTCAGCGCGAGCGGCCCGAGGTAGCCGGGCTTGCAGCCGAAGTGATCCTCGATCTCGGCATTCGTCGCGAAGCGGAAGCCGTTGTCCAGCCCCGGCACCTTGCTCACCTTGATCTCGTTCATGTCGTGATCGCCGCGCACCAGCAGCAGCCAGACCTGGGAACCCTTGGGATTGCCGGCAGCATCGACGATGTCGGTCGCGAGCACCAGCGACTTCACCGTGGTCGAAAGCGGTACGCCCAGCAGCAGCGCCACATCCTCGCAGGTGCTCTTGCCCGGCGTGGGCGTCTTGGCGAGCGGCTCGGTCGCCGGACCGCGCGGCACGGCGGGCGCGAGCGCCTCGGCCTTCTCCATGTTGGCCGCGTAGTCGCTGTCGGGGCAATAGACGATCGCATCTTCCCCGGTCGCCGCGATGACCTGGAACTCCTGGCTCACGTCGCCGCCGATCGCGCCGCTGTCGGCCGCAACGGCACGGTAGCGCAGGCCGAAGCGGTCGAAGATCTTGCGGTAGGCGTCCGCCATCACCTGGTAGCTGGCCTTCGCGCCTTCGAGGTCGCGGTCGAAGCTGTAGGCGTCCTTCATGACGAACTCGCGCCCGCGCATCAGGCCGAAGCGCGGCCGGCGCTCGTCGCGGAACTTGGTCTGGATCTGGTAGAGGTTCTTCGGCAGCTGCTTGTAGCTGCGGATTTCCTGCCGCGCGATGTCGGTCACGACCTCTTCGCTGGTCGGCTGCACGACGAAGCCGCGCTCATGGCGGTCCTTGATACGCAGCAGCTCGGGCCCGTAGCCCTGGAAGCGGCCGCTCTCCTCCCAGAGTTCTGCCGGCTGCACCACCGGCATTGCGAGCTCGACGGCACCGGCGCGGTTCATCTCCTCGCGCACGATCGCCTCGACCTTGCGGATCACGCGCAGGCCCATCGGCATGTAGGTGTAGATGCCCGTGCCGAGCTTCTTGATCATGCCGGCGCGCATCATGAGCCGGTGGCTCGCGACCTCGGCATCGGCCGGCGCTTCCTTGAGGGTGGAGATAAAGAATCGGGAAGCTTTCATCGGTCGCGAGAGAGGGTTCCAGGTACAGGGGCAAGGGGCGAGCCACGAGAGGGCCCGGAACCGGTCGCTTGCCGAGTGCAACCCGGCATGCATAATCGACTCAGTTCAAAAAATTGGGGTTTGATTATGCTCGACCGGGACGGCTTCAGGCCCAACGTCGGCATCATCTTGCTCAACCAGAGAAACCAGGTTTTCTGGGGCAAACGCATCCGCACCCATTCCTGGCAGTTCCCGCAAGGCGGCATCGATCGCGGCGAGAGTCCCGAACAGGCCATGTTCCGGGAACTGCACGAAGAGGTGGGTCTCCAGCCGGAGCATGTGCGCATCGTGGCCCGTACCCGCGACTGGTTGCGCTACGAGGTGCCGGATCGGTTCATCCGCCGTGACGCACGGGGCCACTACAAGGGCCAGAAGCAGATCTGGTACCTGCTGCAGCTGATCGGCCACGACTGGGATCTCAATCTTCGCGCCACCGACCATCCGGAGTTCGACGCCTGGCGCTGGCACGACTACTGGGTCCCGCTGGACGTGGTGGTCGAATTCAAGCGCGGCGTCTATGAAATGGCGCTGACCGAACTCGCACGCTACCTGCCTCGGCAGGATTTCCGCAACCGCTTCCTGCGCAGCAATGTGCGCGCTCGCGAATTCGAGCGCCACCCGCCCGCTGCAGGCCATGAACCCAACTTCGAACTGCCCCCCGGGGCGAGTTTCGACCCGAATCCCAATGCCCCTCATCAAGCGCCCGACCCAACCGATCCTCTTCATGTGCCGCGCTAGGCACGTTCTTGCCTTCACCTTCGCATGCGTGCTCACCGCATGCGGCTCGGGTCCGAGAGACACCGACAATCCGGACTGGGCACAAGCCGGCATGCCGCCGCCGCCAAAGGTGACGGCTCAGGCTGACGAGTGGAAGGAAGGCGAAGTGCCGCCACCCCCCGCTTTCGACGAAAAGCGGCTGCTCCCGATCGAGATGCCGCCCTACCTGAGCCTCAAGTACGGCGTCGATCCGGCCACCATCACCCTGGGCGGCGACGGCATGGTGCGCTACGTGGTCGTGGCCAGCAACAAGGCTGGGGGGGCCACCAATGCCTTCTACGAAGGCGTGCGCTGTGCGTCCGAGGAGGTGAAGCAGTACGCCCGCTACAACCAGGGCGCCTGGCACCACGTGCCCAAACCGGAATGGAAGCGCATCGACGATCGCAACTCGCGTTATGCCAAGGAGCTGTCTGCGCAGGCCCTGTGCCGCGGCCACGCGCCGCGTGCCTCTGTGAGGGAGATGGTTCAGCAGATCAAGAACCCGCTGCGCGAGCTCCCCTGAGGCCTCAGCGGCTGTCGGGCATCAGCACCATGTTATCGCGGTGCACCATCTCCGGCTCCGCCACGTAGCCCAGCAGCCGCTCGAACTCGATTGAGGGCTTGCGGCACAGCAGCCTGGCTTCGGCGCTCGAGTAGTTGGCCAGCCCGCGCGCCAGTTCGATGCCCTGCGCGTCCCGCACGGCGATGACGTCGCCGCGCGAGAACTCGCCCTCGACGCTGGTCATGCCGATCGGCAGCAGGCTCTTGCCCTCGCCCCGCACCTTGGCGGCGGCACCGGCGTCCACCGTGACCGCGCCGCGCAACTGCAGGTGATCGGCCATCCAGCGCTTGCGCGCCTGGTGCTTGGCGGTCTGCGCCAGCAGCAGCGTGCCGATCGCTTCGCCGTGCGCAAGGCGCAGCAATGCGTCGTGCTCGCGGCCCCAAGCGATCACTGTCGAGGCACCGGAACCTGCGGCGCGCTTGGCCGCCAGGATCTTCGTGATCATGCCGCCGCGGCCGATGCTGCTGCCGGCGCCGCCGGCCATGGCTTCGAGCGCGGGATCGCCCGCGGCCGCCTCGTGCACGAAGCGCGCGTCGGGATTCTTGCGCGGATCGGCGGTGTAGAGGCCCTTCTGGTCGGTCAGGATCACCAGCGCGTCGGCTTCCACCAGGTTGGCGACCAGCGCGCCCAGCGTATCGTTGTCGCCGAACTTGATCTCGTCGTTGACCACCGTGTCGTTCTCGTTGATGACCGGCACCACGCCGAGCGCGAGCAGGGTCACCAGCGTCGAGCGCGCATTCAGGTAGCGCTCGCGGTCGGCCAGGTCGGCGTGTGTCAGCAGCACCTGAGCACTGCCCATGCCGTTCTCGCGCAGCTTGGTCTCGTAGATCTGCGCCAAGCCCATCTGCCCGACCGCCGCGGCGGCCTGCAGTTCGTGGATCTCGTGCGGGCGCGTGCGCCAGCCGAGCCGCTTCATGCCTTCGGCGATGGCACCGCTGGACACCATCACGACCTCGCGGCCGTCGCGCACCAGCGTCGCGAGCTGCCGGCACCATTCACCGATGGCGTTTTCATCCAGGCCCCGGCCCTCGTTGGTGACGAGGCTGGAGCCCACCTTGACGACGATGCGGCGCGCGTCGCGCAGGGCGGTGGAACCGGTGGTCGAGCTTGAAGTCATGTCAGGCAAAACGCGGATCGATCTCGGTCGGCGGTTGCTCGGCGACCTGTTGCGCCTTGACGTGCTGGTAGATCGCCTGCACCAAGGGCTCGCAGCCTTCGCGCGTGAGCGCGGAGATCTCGAATACCGGACCCTTGAAGCGCAGCCGCTTGACGAAGTCCTTCACACGCGCGGCGCGCTCGTCGTCCTGCACCATGTCGAGCTTGTTCAGCACCAGCCAGCGCGGCTTTTCGTACAAGGCTGCATCGTATTTCTTGAGCTCACCGACGATCGCCTTGGCCTGCGCGACCGGATCGGCGTCGTCGAAGGGCGCGATGTCGACCACGTGCAGCAGCAGCCGGGTGCGCTGCAGGTGGCGCAGGAACAGATGGCCGAGGCCGGCGCCTTCGGAGGCACCCTCGATCAGGCCCGGGAGATCGGCGACGACGAAACTCTGCTCCGGACCGACGCGCACCACGCCGAGGTTCGGATGCAGCGTGGTGAAGGGGTAGTCGGCGATGCGCGGGCGCGCATTGGAAATCGCACTGATGAGGGTGGACTTGCCGGCGTTCGGCATGCCCAGCAGCCCCACGTCGGCCAGCACCTTCAGTTCGAGCTTGAGGCTCTTCTTCTCGCCGGGCCAGCCGGGTGTCTTCTGGCGCGGTGCGCGGTTGATGGCGCTCTTGAAGCGCATGTTGCCGAAACCGCCGTCGCCGCCCTTGGCGATAGTGATCACCTCGCCCGGCGTCAGCAGTTCGTACAGCACCTCGCCAGTTTCGGCGTCGGTGATGATGGTGCCGACCGGCATCTTGAGCGTGATGTCGTCGCCGGCGGCACCGAACATGTCCGAGCCCATGCCGTGCTGCCCGCGCTTGGCATCGTGGCGGCGCGAAAAGCGGAAATCCACCAGGGTGTTCAGGCTCGGATCGGCCACGGCGAACACATGGCCGCCGCGCCCGCCGTCGCCGCCGTTCGGGCCGCCGAACTCCTTGTACTTCTCATGCCGGAACGACACGCAGCCGTTGCCGCCATCGCCGGCGGCGATGTCGATGAAGGCTTCGTCCACGAACTTCATGAGATGTCCAGTTTACAAATGAAGAAGCCCCGGCAAAGCGGGGCTTCGAGCAGATCGAAGTGACTGGCTTACGCCGGGGTCACGTTGACCGTGTGCTTGTTGAGCGCGCCCTTGGTGCCGAAGGACACTTGGCCGTCGACCAGGGCGAACAGCGTGTGGTCCTTGCCCACGCCGACGTTGACGCCGGGGTGGAACTGGGTGCCGCGCTGGCGCACGATGATCGAACCGGCGCTGATCAGTTCGCCGCCGAAAGCCTTCACGCCGAGCATCTTGGGCTTGGAATCGCGCCCGTTTCGCGTTGAGCCGCCGCCTTTTTTCTGTGCCATGGTGTTCGCTCCTTAGCCGGCGATCGCACCGATTTGCAGCTCTGTGAACTGCTGGCGATGGCCTTGACGTTTCTGATAGTGCTTGCGACGGCGCATCTTGAAGATGCGAACCTTGTCGTGCTTGCCGTGCGACAGCACAGTGGCTGTCACAGATGCGCCGGACACCAGGGGCGTACCGACCTTGATTGCGCTGCCGTCGCCGACTGCGAGCACTTGGTCGATCACGATTTCCTGGCCTACGTCCGCAGCAATCTGTTCTACTTTAATTTTCTCGCCGGAAGCAACGCGATACTGCTTGCCACCGGTTTTTATGACCGCGTACATGTGGACCTCTTGGAATAAGATGGTTCTACGGCGAATTCCGCAGAGCCCAAGATTCTAGCACGGAGGCCACCTGCCGGCATAGAGCGACGCCGCGCCGCATTGTCTGGGCACCCGGCTCCCTATAATCTGCGCCTTCCGGCCCTGCGCCATCGTCGTCCCTCACGCAGCGCACAAAGCGCCCCTGCCTTGTCAGTCCCCCCCGCCGACACCTCCCCCGCTGCCGCCGTACTCAGCCTGATTGCAGAGGACATGGCAGGGGTCGACCTCGTGATCGCCCGCCGCCTCGATACCGGCGTCCCGCTGGTGCGCCAAGTCTCCAAGTACATCATCTCGGCCGGCGGCAAGAGGCTGCGCCCCGCGCTGCTGCTGCTCATGGCCGGCGCTTTGGGCTATCGCGGAGAACAGCGCTTCAACCTGGCCGCCGTGGTGGAATTCATCCACACCGCGACCTTGCTGCACGACGACGTCGTCGACGAATCCACGCTCCGGCGCGGCCGCCCGACGGCCAACGAGTCCTTCGGCAATCCGGCCAGCGTGCTGGTCGGCGACTTCCTCTACTCTCGCGCATTCCAGATGATGTTGGATGCCAACAACGTCCGGGTCATGGAAATCCTGGCCGAGGCGACCAACGTGATCGCCGAGGGGGAGGTACTGCAGCTCATGAACATGCACGACGCCTCGCTCGATGAGGAGGCTTACCTTCGGGTGATCCGCTCGAAGACGGCCAAGCTGTTCGAAGCCAGCACCCGGCTCGCCGCGGTATTGGCGGGCGCGACGCCGGAGGTGGAAGCAGCATGTGCCGCCTATGGACAGGCGCTGGGCACCGCCTTCCAGGTGATCGACGACGTGCTCGACTATGCAGGCGATGCGAACGAGACCGGCAAGAACGTCGGCGACGACTTGCGCGAAGGCAAGACGACGCTGCCGCTGATTCTGGCCATGCAGCGCGGCACCCCGGCACAGCGCGAACTCATTCGCGCCGCCATCGAGGCGGGCGATACGGCGCAACTGCCGCAGATCGTCGCCATCGTGCGAGAGACGGGTGCGTTGGACGCTACGCGGGCAGCAGCAGCGGCCGAAGCGCAACGCGCGATGGATGCGCTTGCCGGCTTTCCCACGAATTCGCACTCTGCCGGTTTGCTACAATTGGCGGCTCAGTTGCTTGAGCGACGCGCCTAGACACCTCACGACAGGGGCACCCGGGACGAATCTTTTTCTTGCAACCATCGGGGTGTAGCTTAGCCTGGTAGAGCGCTACGTTCGGGACGTAGAGGCCGGAGGTTCGAATCCTCTCACCCCGACCAGTTTTAGGCCCGCTTTCTCCTCTAAAGCCGGGTTCTCCAAGTGAGAACCGGCCACGAGCCCGAGAGCCTGCGGCAATTCACTGTGTCAATTTGACGATTTGACGGACCCCTTCGAGATGAAGGACGACGAGTTGCCATTGCCCACCGGCTGCCACCTTCGCGGCGGCGTGTACCACCTCCGAATCGGCTTGCCCGATGACCTGAAGCCCCACTACCCACGGACCAAGTCAGGCAAGCTGGCGACCGATGCGTTCCGGGAAAGCCTGAAGACCAGCGAACGCACAACGGCGGTCAGACTTGCCCATGCCAAGATCGCAGAGGTCCAAGCTGACTTCGAGCGCGTAAGGCGTGAGCTGAAGCCCCAGAAGCTCTCCCCTACGTCCCAGTTGGTGGCGGAGTTATGCGAGCGCATCAGACACACCGTGCTGTATGAGGACGACGAGCGCCGCGCTGCGGGGCAAGTGCTCGCTGGAATTCCCGTATTGCCGGACGACTTCGGTGAACTGAGCGATGACCCATACGAACGAGCTGACCAGATCGCCGATGCCTGCGAAGTCTGGGCCGGGGCCTTGACGCAGTTGAATGTCATCGGCGATTTCCGTATGGCAGAGCAGTTCGCCAAGTTCGAGACGGACGCGATGGGCCTGCCTCCCGTGGACTGGGCCGGCCGAGGTCCCGAGCTATCGCGCGTGGCCCGAGAGCTGGCGAGAGCTTATGCAGATGTGGCGCGGCGCAGCCGTGGCGAAGACGTTGAGACGCCGCCGACCCCCAAGACCTCAGAGCAGTTCAAGCCGGCGCCGGCGCTCTCCGAGGAACCTCCGCTGTTCCTTGAGGACGTTGTGCCGACCTGGACGGCGCGGAACCGCCCAAAGGAGGACGCCATCAAGCGGACCAGGAAGGCCCTTACGCACTTCGAAGCCGCGGTGGGTAGGGTGGGTTTAAGAAGACTCACGAAGGCCCACGGGAGCGCGTTTGTGACCTACCTGCTTGACAGGAAGGCCAGAGGCTTCGGGGACAGCACTGCGGCGAACCACGCGGCAGCCATCAATGCGCTGCTGAATGCAGCGGTCAAGGCGGACCTGATCGAACGCAACCCCTTCGATCTGAAGTTCGAGGTCCGCGACGCCCAAGAGCGCGAAGAGTGGACCAATGAGGAGTTGACGCGCCTCTATGGGTCCGCGCTGTTCAAGGACCCTGGCGAGTTCCCGGTCCTCCGATCAACAGATCCGACCGAGGCTTACTTCGCTCTCTTGATCCTCCTATTCACCGGCGCCCGTATCGGCGAAGTCGCGCAGTTGGAGGTTGCGGATGTCATCGTCCGCAACGGGATTCACGCGCTGTCTATTCACCGCAAGGCCGGCACGGTCAAGACCGCCGCCAGCGTGCGGAATGTGCCGATCGCGGGTGACTTGGTCGCACTGGGACTCGTCGAATTTGCGGAGGCCCAGCGACAGGCCGGAGCGATCAAGTTGTTCCCATCGCTGCACCGAGGCAAGACAAGCCCGGGCGATGTGCTCGGCAAGTGGTTCAGACAGCCGGCTTGATTTTTCCCGAAAGATTCGCGCCGCGTACCGCGCCGCCCATCAACTGACTTCCCCCCTGCCGGGGGCCCACTGGGCGACAAAGCGGCGCCGGCCGCAACGGCGCGTGTAAGTCAACCAAAGCAGACCATAGCGGAACGGGAGTCCACTCTCGTTGATCTATTGAGACGGCGAGAGTCCGTCCCCCGGGCGAACACAAACTTCACCTGCTGCTCTTACCTAGATTCCCAGACTAGCTGTTCAGAGGCCGGCCAGTTGTCGAAGCCGTTCGATGATCAAAGGCACCCGTCCCTGGCTTGCCTCATCTCCGGGCAGGTGACCCGGCAACTGCTCGGTGAACGCTTCGTCGGCCAGCAAGCGGTCAAATTCGTCTTCGAGGAACTCTCGGACATCAGAAGGACATCGCCGCACCTCGTCGATCAGCTCTGGCCGCCCGTCTATCACGTTGATGATGTCCTCCATGTCTGTGCTTCCCAGATAGTCCCCATTCCCCCGGCTGTGGAATGCTTCCAGCTTAGTTGACAGGAACATGGGCGCAGAGACGACTAGGATTTCCAGGCCACTCGGCAGCGTCTGCTTTTGGGCACTCTCGACGGCGACTTCATACCAGCGATTCACGGAATGCCCAAGAATCTCTTTGGTCGGCATCACGTCGATGATTAGGCCCCCCTTAGTCCAGCGGCACATGTGATCTCCGTTTTCAAGGAACCCACAGGCCCGTAGCCGAGGCGAAAGTCCCTCGTAGTAGTCACCAAGTGAAGCAACCTCGGCCACAAGATCCACATCGACTGTCTGCCGAACCGCCGGCCGAGCGCGATCGGTAATAAGAAGCCCCACTGAGCACCCACCAACTAACACCAGCTCGGATCGAAGATCGCCGAGCGCCTCAGCTACCAACTCCACGATCGAGACGTTTGGATCGCGTGTGTTCATGACAGCCGCCCCTCAAGCTCTTCAGACGCGATCTTGCGTTCGCGAGCGGCTCCCACGCGCAATGCATCGACCAAGGTCAAGACTTCATAGAGCGCCGCGTCATTTCTCGACGCCTCCAGCACGCATGGGTAAAGGGGCTGCAATCCTGGTCCTCGCACCTTGCCCTCGGGATCCGGCCAAACCGGGGTTTCAACCGACTCTTCAAAGTGAGGGCGCAGGACTGGTCCGCCTATAGCTGTCGGCATCCCCCTTGTCATCGGGCCAAGTTGGGCGGGGTAGGCATACCTCGCTCCGTGCAGCGCAAATTCGAGGACAGCCGATCGAAGGGCCCGCACGCTGCCTGCGGAGCGACTCAATAATCTCGCTTGCTCCGCCCGCGTCACCGCGCCGTGAACAGATGAGAGCGCCATGCCCAGTTCCCCGGCTAGGTCAGCAAGCACAAAGTCTCGGCTACGGTTGACAGCCAGCTTGAGGGCAACAACTAGGTCCTGAGGTTTAAGAGTCATTTGCCCCACTACAAGAGCCATTTTCAAGTTTCCTGAAAGTCGAATTTATGCCTAGGATACCCGCTTAGGCCTTAGTTTCAGATTTCATGAATGTGAAGACTAGCCGTAACCTGCGCAAGGGATCGGATCCGAGCAAGGGCAGCCGAACTTGCGACAGCAAACACCTTAGCCTCATGGTCTGAAAGTATAAGAAAAACTCCAGCGCGTACAATCTAAACCCATCAATTCATCGCCTAGGAGTAGACCATGGCTGAAGCGCCGCGCAAGAAGAGTCCCCGAGCCCCTTCCATGGACCTCCAGGAAGCCCTAGAGCGTACGGGGAAAGCCTATGACAAGGAACGCCTTCACCCTGCGCCTACAGACGTGGTAGCCCAGAACATTGGCTACAGAGGGGCAAACAACGGCTCTGCGCTTGCCGCGTTGGCATCGCTTCGCTACTACGGACTGATGGAGCGACCTCGCGAGGGCGTGCTTGCGGTGTCCAAAGACTTTGAAAACTACCGGTTCGCACCAAATGAAGGCGTCAAACGCGCGTTGGTTCAAAAGTTCTTTCAGACGCCCCCGCTCTTCAGAGAACTTCTAGAGCAGTACGATAGCGGCTTTCCCTCGGACGCCACGCTTAAGTACGAACTAATTCAGCGTGGCTTTCTGCCCCAACCGGCCGCGGCCCTCGTGGCAGTACTAAAGCGCTCAGCTGAGTTCGCGGACACGCAGCAGGCCCCCCCATCGGCACCGGCTGTAGCAGATGCACCGGAAGCCATGAACGACGCCGCCGCACCGGGGATTCAGAACCATCAATCACCTCCTCCGGCCGTTCAAAGTGCCAGCCCAGTTGCACCAGTTCCCCCAGTTGGTCCCCCTTCAATCGAGGTTGAAGCAACACACGATCGCATACCCGTTCGCCTATCGGGAAATAGGCGAGCTTGGTTGGTTATTCCGGAGCCGTTCTTCGAAGCGGACAAGAAGCGACTCAAGGCGCAGATAGACCTCTTGCTGACGGAAGACGATGAAGCGGACGATGACCTCTAGTCGCCACCCGGGTGGAACGGCCAACCGCGCCCAAAGAGCGGCCGGGGCGAGCAAAGAATTCATGAGGGCTTTATCGGCGGCTTTCCGCCAAGGCCACTTGGGCTTCACCCAACTCTGGTGATCGGAGCTCAGTGAACATCTTCACCGCGCGTTCGGCGTAGCTGCGGCCCTCGCTGGCGCGGTTTTGGCGAGCCAAGGCCCGAGCCAAACTCAAACAGCTTCTTGCGATTAGTACCTTGCGACCGACATTCTCGGCTAGCTCTAAGGAGCGGCGGGCAATCTCTTCGGCTTCGGGCCACTGCTCTCGTTTCAAGGCCGAAATGGCGAGATTTGCGGTGCAGATTGCGACTACGTGTTCCGCTTCAGGCTCCCGAGAGGTCGTGGCAATCGCGAGCGCCTCATGGAAGCACGTGTCCGCCTCTGAAGCATCGGACGCCATCAGCGCAATGCCAAGGGATAGTATGTAGTTCGCCGTCCGCACGCTCTTAGGTGACAGACTACGGCACATCCGTATCGATTCGCGGTGAGCGGTGACAGCGGCGGCGTAGTCCCCTCCCAACTCATGCCCCCAACCGCGCAGTTGAAAGGCTAAAGCCTGTGTGCACGGATCAGCGCGGGCTGCTTTCCAATGGGCGGCGGCCCTGTCGGCGCAGGCGAGCACCTCGACAGCCTCGCCGCGGGCGCGATGACAATAGCCCACCCTAAAGGCACGCCAACCAGCATTTGTGAAGTCCTGGGCCAGTACAGCCTTTGCTTCAGCCTCGGATTCGAGTGCGAGAAGCTCATCCCACCGTCCGGTGAAATCGAGGAAGTCATTCAACGCTGCGCACACGTGCTGCAGACGCCTAGTGTCACCCGCGACCAGCACTGGCAGCGCGGCGGCGACCTGCGGCCAAGTCGCCTCCAGAACGGGAAAACGGGCGTAGTTTTGGAAGCCGTTCTGGACCACTTGAGCGTACGCCCAGCTCGCGAGGCGGTCGCCACTGATCGCTATCGCCGCAGGTGAGGCCCGACGTAAAAACAGCGCGGCTAACGGCGGCAGCATCCACGTCCCAGCCACTTCATCTTCTTCCAGCAGAGAACGATCGCGTAGACCGTCAAGCGCCGTTTCCACCGCCTTGGAGCTGAGATCGGTCATGGGAATCAACCAGTCAAGTTTTGCCGGCTGCGTGAAGTGCACCAAAGCGGCCAACACCGCGGATTCACTAGTCGAGAAGGTCTCTAGCAAGTCACCAAAGATGAAGTCAAGTGGATCGTTTTTTTGATCGAGGGACTGGACCCGATGTGCCTCCTGAAGCCGCGAGATCGCTGCGGCCACTGTCCGGCATCTGCCGGTGGTGAGGCCCAGTTGACCGACCGTCCAAGTCAACAGAAGCGGATTCCCCCCTGTCTCGCTATAAAGTTGATCGCGCTCTGCGGGGGTAAGGCGGGCGGCCGGCTCCCAACGTTGCCCCAACTCGTTCAGCAGTTCGTCAGCCGCATCGCGTTCCAACATGTCTAGGCGCATCACGTGCGAAGCCAAAGAGCCGTCAGTGCGGCGGCGGCTCGTCACGATGGCACGGCAGCCGGCAGGCAGGCTGTCCAGCAACTCAAACAATCTCCGCCGCTCCGCAGGGCTGAAGGTCTCTAAGTTATCCAGCACAAGCAGCGCCCGATGGTTCGCCAAGGCATGGCGGAACAGATCCGGGCGGTCGAGCGGACTAGCGCGTGGGATGTCATCTCGGCCGAGCGCCAGAGCAAGCTCATTGAGGACATCGTGGAAGTCTCCGACACGGTGATCCGTCAGCGTATGTAGGCCGTTGGGTAGCAGTTCCCGGCCCTTCGCTGTGACCCAGAGCTTTAGCGGATAGTGTTCCGCCGGTGCGCGATGAGCTGCTTCCAATGCCAACGAAGTCTTGCCGACGCCGCCAGGACCATCCAGGACCACGCCCCAACCGCGATGCTCCGGCGACAAACACTTAGCAATCTTTTCCAGATCCGGCTTCCGCCCGAAGAACGGCCGACGCGAAGGCAGTGTGGAATGCGGCACAAATTTCGTGGAGCCAAGCTGCGGAACATCGGCGAGATCTTCATCGGTCTTCAAGGGCGATCGATTCGCACTCGACGTGTCTTTCTGCGCGACAACCCGCTCCGGGGAGGTCCCGCCGTCATCGGTCAACTCGGCATGCTCGTGATCGGGCACGAATCGCCAAGGGCCAGTTTTGTTAGTCGCGACGCGCGGCCAGATTCGAAGCGTCGTTGCCTCGCTGTCGAATTCAATTCGGCCGGCTGAGTAGCCATGCGAGCGCTGAATTGTGGGTGGCTCACCGTAGCGATCCATGCCGAAGACGGAACAGCCCTGGCAGAGCAGGATGGGGTTGGCGCCCCCGCCTTTACGCGTGTATTGGATCTCAAGCTCGTGCTGGTGCCCGAAGAGTTGCACGGCGAACCGCCCCGCCGGGACAATCTCGGATTCGCCATCCTTACGCGCTTCCGGCGTCAACCAGTCCGGCCCTTGATGCGTCAGCATCAGGCAAACATCGTGCTGCTTCGCCCAAACATCGACGCCCCCCTCGCAAAGGGCATGAACCTGCCGCGAGTCCCAAACCAATCTCCCTTTATAGTCGCCACCCGCGAGTTGCAGGAACGCCGTGTTCAACCCGACGATCCCTATCCGCCGCGAGCCACACTGCAGCGTGGTCGAGAAGTCACCGGGCAAGATCCCCTCTCTGATTGAGTCAGGGCGATGCTGAGTTCCCTTCCACCATCCGCTGTATGCGGCGAAGGCGTTGTTGATCACGCGGCGGTAGGAGCCGTCAGGTTGGTCCCAGAATTTCTGCTGGATGCGCTGGAAGCCGCCTTCCTCCAAGAGTCGCTCCGCCGCCGGGTCGTCGTCGTCGGGGTTGGGACGAAAAAGATCGTGATTGCCGGGCACCGCCAACAGCACGGCGTTGCTCGATCCGAGATCCCCTAGCTTGCGCCACAGCGGTTCCAGCACCTCGGCCTGCATTCTGGTGAACTCGTCCGCTTTGCCTCCCTGCACCAAGTCGCCCGTGAACAGCACCGCATCCCACGGACCACACTTTTCATGTAGTGAGGCTAGGCTGTCAAGAAATGGGCCTCGCAGCGTGGGCCACAGATGGCCCTGCCCCTTCAATCCGTAGTGCAGGTCAGTCAGATGCAGCCAAGAGAAGGGCTTATTTGGCATAGGGCGTCTCGCGCAGGAGAACAAGGAGGTTGGGCGGCAAATTCCATTCTTACCGACATCTGAAATCTTCGGCCCCGATGCGGGAGGAAGTGTTGCAGTCAGGTATACCGTGGCTGCACAGTGCCGGCATAGCCCCATTGCCAGTTCAGATGAAGTGTGAATTATTTCACTTGAACACTACTTAATACATGTCTAGACTCCAAATGAACACATTCGGAGCGTCCCATGCCAACCATCGCCTACCTGCGCGTCAGCAGCGAAGACCAGAACGAAGCCCGCCAGCGCGAGGCAATCGCGCAAGCCACCAACATCGAGGAAGACCACCACTGGTTTACCGATAAGGCCAGCGGCAAGAACACGGATCGCCCAGCCTTCGAGGCGATGATGAAGTTCGTCCGACGGGGCGACGTGCTTGTGGTGCACAGCACTGACCGACTCGCCCGCTCCCTTGTCGATCTTGAGCGGATCGTCTCGACCCTGACGGCTCGCGGCGTGGCGGTGCGTTTCCTGAGGGAAGGCCAGGAATACACCGGGGACGACGCACCGACAGCGGTCCTCATGCGCCAGATGATGGCGGCGTTCGCCCAGTTTGAGCGTGCCATGATCCGCGAGCGCCAGCGCGAAGGCATCGCACTCGCCAAGGCTGCCGGGAAGTACCGGGGCAGTGAACCCAAGCTGTCAGACGAGCAGGCATCAGAACTTCGCCGACTGGTCGCGGAGGGCGTGCCCAAGGCCCGCGTCGCCGACCGGCTGGGCGTGTCGCGTGGCAGTGTGTACTCCTACCTGCGCCGCTCCGAGGCTCAGGCGCCTTCCGCAGTCGCCCCCTGATCGCCATCCCCAGTAGCCCCGACCCACCTGCGTGCACCTGCGCACCTGTGGTTTCTGTACAACAGACTTCTTCCCATGCCACGACCCGAGGCGATCCAACAGGATCCCGACCCGCGCTGCCGGCGCTTTCACCCTGACGCCTTGCCCACGCACAGGCGCTGCCCCACCTGCAAACCCGGGGCAGATGTGCACCCCTTGGATGTAGCGAACTTCTACGAGCGCAAGACCCGCTTCCCATGGAACCTCAGCCGCTTCACAAGCCAATGCCGTGATTGCCATCGAGAGTTTGCCGCCGCCGGGTACGCGGCGAACGCTGAGGCCCGCAACGCCCGCAGCGTGGCGAGGCGCCGCATCGTGAAGCTGAGCAAGCTACACGCGGCGATCTTCTACACACCGCCTCAGGTCGCGATCCGCGAGCGCAAGGCAGCGGAGCAGCGAGACCGCAAGGAGCGGATTGCGCTCTACCGGCGGCAGAACGTCCGAGCGCGTGGCGGATACAGCCCCGAGCGGGACGGCATCAAGTTGATGATCCGGGAGAGGTCAGCCATGTACCGACAGCGAAGACAGCAGGCCAGCAGGAGCGGCTCCCTGGACGCCATGAGGGGGCAGGCAGACCATGGAACCCGCGAAGAGCCCCAGGACTCCACGGGCCACTTGGAGGCAACGGGACTCGCAGAGACCGGGCGAGAAGCAAGAGCGAGCGAATCAGCACAGATGCTTGCACGCCTTCGGGCACAGCACGCCGCCGAGGCGGCTCAGCGCAACCAAAGATCGAAAGAGGAAGACAGCGAGTGACAAGCAAGGCAGACCAGAGCGACACCTTTGACGACGAAGCACCTGAGAAGGCAATTGACCCGCATGCGCTGGCCGAAACAACGAGGGCTGCGGCCGAGCGCCTTCGAGAGATCGCGGCGGAAGCCCGGGAACTGTTCGACGTGGTCGGCAAGGGGTACACGTACTCCAAGGGAATCCTGCCGATCCCCAAGCGATACGAGTGGCGCGAGAAGGCCGGGCTGCCCTTGTTAGGGGACAACGACGATCAGCGTATGGCTGCCAGATGGACAGCCGGGCGGGCAGAGATCGAGTCCAAGATGGGAGTGGCGCCCATGATGTTCAGCCCCCGCTCCCTGCTGAGCGCCTATGGGGCTTGGCAGAAACGCAAGGGTAAGCGGATCAGCCCAGCGAAAAGGGAATGGACCGAGACGCTCGCGGAGTTGCCCGAGCTTTATGACCTCAAGGAGGTCGAACAGTCCCACGCCGCCCTGTTTGGGAAGGTCATGGCTGAGACAACCAAAGCGACCTCCAAGGTCAACAAGGGGACACCGGATTGGCGGCTGGAGCTTGCAGTACTTAAGGGCGCCTATCACCAAGTGCTGAGGCGGGCGGCCGTCGAGCACAACATGGGCCAATCGGAGGGCAACACGATCGACCTGACCAAGCTCGAAAGCGAGCACGACTTCTAAAGCGGTCTTTCGACCGTCTGGCGAGAAATTCCCGACAGGTGTCTATTAAGGGCATCGAGCACCGCCGAAAACATGGCCTTGGGGCCGGGCCTGTTGCCCCGGCACACGCATGTGACGAGCAGCCTCAGAACGATAGAGCGCCTCGGTGTAGACTGGGCGCTCGCGCGTCAATTTGGCGCAGTGATCCCGGTTGACGCATAGATCGCGCGCCCTCGGGAGGAGTAGGTAGCGGAGGAGGTTCGAATCCTCTCACCCCGACCAGCCTTTTCGGCTGTAAATGCAAAATGCTCCGCGGTCTGTTGCTGCGAAGCGATTTACAGCCCTTGGGGGATCAGCGATGATCGTGAAGCAATTTTTCACGTCTTGTTACATTCGTTGAATGGCCGCTGCTGAACCCCTCGTCAAAGAAAGCTCGTCGATCGCCCTGCCGGGACTCGCGCGGGCCTTGATTTCGGCCGGCAAGCTTCCGGCAAAAGCAGCCGAAGACATCTATCAGAAGTCGCTCAGCGGGCGGACCAGCTTCATCGCGGAGCTGACCGGCACGGGCGCCGTCTCGGCCGCCGACCTCGCGCACACCCTGTCGAGCGCCTTCGGTGCGCCGCTGCTCGACCTCGATGCGATCGACCCGCAGCGCCTTCCCAAGGACCTGCTCGATCCCAAGCTGTGCCAGGCCTATCGGGTCGTCGTCCTGAGCAAGCGCAACAATCGTCTCATTGTTGCAACAGCCGATCCTTCGGATCAGCAGGCAGCCGAAAAGATCAAGTTCGCGTCCCAGATGGGCGTGGACTGGGTCATCGCCGAGTACGACAAGCTCTCGCGCATGATCGAGGCGGCCGCAGTGAGCGCGTCCGAAACCATCGACAGCATCGTCGGTGCCGAGTTCGAATTCGACGAAATTTCGGCGGATACCTCGAGCGACAACAACGACCCGGCGGTGGCCGAGGTCGAAGACGCGCCGGTCGTTCGCTTTCTGCACAAGATGCTGCTCGACGCATTCAGCATGCGCGCGTCGGACATCCACTTCGAACCCTACGAGCATCAATACCGCGTGCGCTTCCGCGTCGACGGCGAACTGCGCGAAATCGCAAGCCCGCCCACGGTCATCAAGGACAAGCTGGCGTCGCGCATCAAGGTGATTTCGCGGCTGGACATCTCCGAAAAGCGGGTGCCGCAGGACGGCCGCATGAAGCTCAAGATCGGTCCCGACCGCGTGATCGATTTCCGCGTGAGCACCTTGCCCACCCTGTTCGGCGAAAAGATCGTGATCCGTATTCTCGATCCGAGCAGTGCACGCCTGGGCATCGACGCACTGGGTTACGACGCGGATGAAAAGGAACGATTGCTCACTGCCATCGGGCGTCCCTACGGCATGGTGCTGGTCACGGGCCCGACCGGCTCCGGCAAGACGGTGTCGCTCTACACCTGCCTGAACCTGCTCAACAAGGCCGGCGTCAACATCGCCACGGCGGAAGACCCGTCGGAAATCAACCTGCCCGGCGTGAACCAGGTCAACGTCAACGAAAAGGCGGGGCTGACCTTCGCGACCGCGCTGCGCGCCTTCCTGCGCCAGGATCCGGACATCATCATGGTCGGCGAAATCCGCGACCTCGAAACCGCCGACATCTCGATCAAGGCTGCGCAGACGGGCCACCTGGTCTTGTCGACCCTGCACACCAACGACGCCCCCACGACACTCACGCGCATGCGCAACATGGGCATCGCGCCGTTCAACATCGCGTCGAGCGTCATCCTGATCACCGCGCAGCGGCTTGCGCGCCGCCTCTGCACGGTTTGCAAGGTGCCGGCCATGGATGTGCCGAAGGAGGCGCTGCTCGATGCCGGCTTCAAGGAAAGCGATGTGGACGGTACCTGGAAGCCCTATCGCCCGGTCGGCTGCTCGGCCTGCAACGGCGGATACAAGGGGCGCGTTGGCATCTACCAGGTGATGCCGATCTCCGAAGAGATCCAGAAGATCATTCTGCGCGATGGCAGCGCCCTCGATATCGCGAAGCAGTCCGAAGCCGAAGGCGTGCGCTCGCTACGTCAATCGGGACTGAAGAAGGTCATGCAGGGCCTGACCTCACTTGAAGAAGTGCTCGCGGTCACCAACGAATAGCATTGAGAAGCGGAGCTCGAATGGCAACGGCAGCAGCAGCATCAACCCGAACCCTCAAGGAATTCGTTTTCGAGTGGGAAGGCAAGGATCGCAACGGCAAGGCGGTACGCGGCGAGGTCCGCGCTGCCGGCGAAAACCAGGTCCAGGCGGCGCTGCGGCGCCAGGGCGTGCTCGCCACGAAGATCAAGAAGCGGCGCATGCGCTCCGGCAAGGCCATCAAGCCAAAGGACATCGCCATCTTCACGCGCCAGCTGGCGACGATGATGAAGGCCGGCGTTCCGCTGTTGCAGGCCTTCGACATCGTGGGCCGCGGCAACGCGAATCCGAGCGTGGCCAAGCTGCTCAACGACGTTCGCAGCGACGTGGAAACGGGTACCTCGCTGTCCGCCGCTTTCCGCAAGTTTCCCAAGTACTTCGACAACCTCTACTGCAACCTGGTCGAAGCCGGCGAAGCCGCAGGTATCCTGGAAGAACTGCTCGATCGCCTGGCCACCTACATGGAAAAGACCGAGGCGATCAAGTCGAAGATCAAGTCGGCGCTGATGTACCCGACCTCCGTGGTCGTCGTCGCGTTCGTCGTGGTGGCGATCATCATGATCTTCGTGATTCCGGCCTTCAAGCAGGTGTTCACCTCCTTCGGCGCCGACCTGCCGGCCCCGACGCTGATCGTCATGGCCATCAGCGAATTCTTCGTCGCGTACTGGTGGCTGATCTTCGGCGTGATCGGCGGCGGCCTCTACTTCTTCATGCAGGCCTGGAAGCGCAACGAGCGCGTTCAGCGGGTCATGGACCGGCTGCTGCTGCGCCTGCCGATCTTCGGCACGCTGATCGACAAGTCCTGCGTCGCGCGCTGGACCCGCACCTTGGCCACCATGTTTGCCGCCGGCGTGCCGCTGGTCGAGGCGCTCGACTCGGTCGGCGGCGCATCCGGCAATTCGGTGTACGCCGACGCCACGGCCAAGATCCAGCAGGAGGTCTCGACCGGCACCAGCCTGACGTCGGCCATGACCAACGCCAACCTGTTCCCCTCCATGGTCCTGCAGATGACCGCGATCGGCGAGGAGTCCGGGTCGATCGACCACATGCTGGGCAAGGCCGCCGATTTCTACGAGTCGGAAGTCGACGACATGGTGGCCGGCCTCTCGAGCCTGATGGAGCCCATCATCATCGTGTTCCTCGGCGTGATCATCGGCGGCATCGTGGTCTCGATGTATCTGCCCATCTTCAAGCTCGGCCAGGTCGTCTGATGCTGGTTTCGCAGGGGGTGGACGCCGCATTGGCCGGCGTGCTGGGGTTGTTGATCGGCAGCTTCCTCAACGTCGTGATCTATCGCCTGCCGAAAATGCTGGAGCGCCAATGGGCCGCCGAATGCGCGAGCCTCAACGGCGCGGAACCCGCTGCTGCCGAGGCCTTCAATCTGATGGTGCCGCATTCGCGCTGCCAGCAGTGCGGCCACGCGATCCGCTGGTACGAGAACGTGCCCATCTTGAGCTACCTGTTTCTTCGCGGCAAGTGCTCGGCGTGCAAGACGCCGATCAGCCTGCGCTATCCGCTGGTCGAGCTGGCGACCGGCGCCCTGTTCGCCTGGTGCGTATGGCGCATGCCGGGCCAGTTCGGCGGCCTGGCCTGGTGCGGCTTCGCGGCCGCGCTGATCGCGCTCGCGCTGATCGACTGGGACACCACCCTCTTGCCCGACGACATCACGCTGCCCTTGCTTTGGGCCGGCCTGCTCGCTGCCCTCGCGGGTTTCACGGGCGTGAGCCTGACCAACGCCGTCTGGGGCACCGTGGCGGGCTATGTCTCGCTGTGGGCGGTCTATTGGCTGTTCAAGCTGAGCACCGGCAAGGAAGGCATGGGTTACGGCGACTTCAAGCTGTTCGCCGCCTTCGGCGCATGGTTCGGATGGCAAGCACTGGTGCCCATCATCCTGATGGCATCGGTGATCGGTGTGATCGTCGGCATTGCACTCAAGCTCAACAGCGGATTGCGCGAAGGCGGCTACGTGCCCTTCGGCCCTTTCCTCGCGGGTGCGGGCTTCACGGCCATGCTCTTCGGCCCGGACGCGATCCTTCGCGTGGCCGGCCTCTGACAAGCAAAGGCGCGCGTGCCATGCGCATCGGACTGACCGGCGGCATCGGCAGCGGCAAGAGCACTGTCGCGTCCATACTGGTCAGCGCCGGCGCCACGCTGATCGACACCGACGCCATTGCACGTGCGATCGCCCAGCCTCATGGGGCCGCCATGCCCGCAATCGAAGCCGAATTCGGCCCCGCAGTCATCGCTGCGGATGGCGGTCTGGACCGGGCGCGCATGCGGGACCTGGTGTTTGCCGACACCGGCGCCAGGAAACGGCTCGAGGCAATCCTGCATCCCTTGATCAGCGCGGAGTGCGAACGCCAGGCGTCGGCCGCGGCCGGGCAGTTAATCGTCTTCGATGTGCCGCTGTTGGTCGAATCGAAGCGTTGGCGCGCCCTGGTCGATCGCGTGCTGGTCGTCGACGCGACCGAAGAAACCCAGGTGCAGCGCGTGGTGGCGCGTTCGGGCTGGACGCCCGAAGCCGTTCGCGCCGTAATTGCTCAGCAGGCCGACCGCGCGCAGCGCCGCGCCGCAGCCGATGCGGTGATCTTCAACGAGAAAATGTCGCTGGCGGAACTCTCCGCCGACGTCCGAAATCTGTGGGAACGGTGGACCGGCGCAGGCACGCGATAATCCCGGGCTGACTGCCGCCACACGCGCGAAACAACAACAAGGCGGCGCGCTCGAATGGGCCATGCGACGCAGCCCTCCCCAAGATGCTTTTCAATTCGTACGCATTCATCTTTCTCTATTTCCCGATAGTTCTTGTCGGGTTCTTCCTGATCGCAAAGCGCAACGCGCGTGCGGCCGCCGGCTTTCTTGCGCTCGCATCGCTGTTCTTCTATGGCTGGTGGAGCGTCATGGCCTTGCCGCTGCTGGTGGGCTCGATCTGCGTCAACTACTGGTTCGGACTGCGCCTCACGCCGAACCCGGGACGCGACGACCGTCAGCGCAAGCGCATGCTGATCGCTGCGCTCGTCGTCAACCTCGGGGTGCTGGCGGTCTTCAAGTACGCCAACTTCTTCGTCTCGAACGTGAACGAGGGGCTGGCTGCCGCAGGACTGGCGCCGATTCCGCTGCTCCATATCGCACTGCCGATCGGGATTTCGTTCTATACCTTCACGCAAATTGCCTTCCTGGTCGACTGCTGGCAGGGCAAAGTTCACGAGCGCAGCTTCATTCACTATGTGCTGTTCGTCACCTACTTCCCGCATCTGATCGCGGGTCCGGTGCTGCATCACGCGCAGATGATGCCGCAGTTCGCCAACCCAGCCATCTACCGGATCGATGCGAACAAGCTCGCGCTCGGCATTGCGATCTTTAGCTTCGGTCTCGCGAAGAAGCTGCTGATCGGCGACAAGATGGGACAGTACGCCGACCTGATGTTCAACGGCGTGCACAACGGCATCGCGCCCTCGCTCTACACGGCATGGTTCGGTGTGCTGGCCTACACGCTGCAGATCTACTTCGACTTCTCGGGCTATTCGGACATGGCGGTGGGGCTGTCCTTGTGCCTGGGCGTGCAGTTGCCGCTCAATTTCCGATCGCCCTACAAGTCGACCAACATCATCGAGTTCTGGCGGCGCTGGCACATTTCGCTGTCGACCTTCCTGCGCGACTACCTGTACGTGCCGCTGGGCGGCAACCGCAAGGGTGAGGCGCGCCGCTACCTCAATCTGTTTCTCACCATGCTGCTCGGCGGCCTCTGGCATGGCGCGGCGTGGACCTTCGTGATCTGGGGTGCGTTGCACGGCGCATTCCTGATGATCAACCACCTGTGGAACGCCAAGGTGCTGCGCAATGCCACACCGAGCCGCTTGAGGCGCGCGGCCGGCTGGTTGCTGACCTTCCTGTGCGTGATGATCGCCTGGGTCGTGTTCCGCGCCGAGAGCGTCGCCACGGCGCTCGAAATCTACAAGGGCATGCTCGGCATGCACGGAACGCCGCCGAGCGCATTCGGCGAATTCGCGGTCCCGTATCGCAAGCCCGAGTTCTTCCAGACCTTGCTGCTCGGCCTGTTCATCTGCCTGGCATTGCCTCCCACGATCGCGTTGGAGCGCTGGGTGCCTGGTCCGATCGCGCTGGCGGGGCGTCCGCGCTCGATGCGGGCGGTCACGGCACTGATCGCCGCTTTCGTGGTCGTGCTGTTCGGCATGTGCGTGTCCCAACTGGGCGTCTACAGTCCCTTCCTTTATTTCCAGTTCTGACATGACCCCAGCGAAACTCTGGCTGCGGATCTTTTTCGCGGGCTTTGCGGTGATCGTGGCCCTGCTGCTGGTCACCCTGTTCACACCGGTTCCCTACGGCGACCTGTCGCGCATCGGGCGGGTATCCGATCACGAATTCGGGTGGCGCAAACCGCCACCTCCTCTTCCGCTCGAGTCCATGCGCAGTGTCCCGATGGACCAGGCCGACATCCTCGTCATCGGCGACAGCTTCTCGATGACCTTCACATGGCAGAGCGTGCTGGTGAAGGCCGGCTACCGCGTCACGACGATCTACTGGGGACAACTTCCCTTCATCTGCAAGAATTTCAGCCAATGGGTCGAGGGCACCGGCTTCCGCGGCAAGCTGATCGTGATCGAGAGCATCGAGCGCCTGCTTGCCGAGCGCCTCGACGACAGCGAGAACTGCAGCGCGATGTCGAAGAAGCCCCTGTCGGTCAAGAAGGAGCCCTTCGTGCCGCCCCTCGCCCAGGTTCCGGGCTTCGAACTCAACACCAACGCCAAGCTGACCGCCGGCCTGAACACCTATCGCAACACGCAGCGTGCGATCGCATCGCCCGACGTCCAGTTCGGCGAGCGCGCGCGGGTGCGCACCGTGCCCGACGGCTGCGCCTATTTCAGCCACAGGCTCTGCGACAAGGCGCTGTTTTTTCCCGATGACACCAAGGCGGCCGAATTGTCCGAGCGGACGCTCAGGCAGATGGAAGCGATCAACCAGGCGCACCCGTCGTTGCCGATCCTATGGATGGTGTTGCCCGACAAGACGACGACCTACGTGGAACCGAAGCACTCGGCCAGTTTCGTGGCCGCGCTCAACAAGACCAAACTCGGCCCCGACTTGTTCACCGCGGCGAGGGAGGCCCGCACGACCGTGCGCGATCTGTATTTCCCCAACGACACGCACCTGTCGATGCACGGTCAGCTGTGGGTCGGCGACCTGATGCTGACGCAGGTGCGCGAGTTCCTCTCTCCCGGTCGACACAACGCGCCGTAGGACGGATGCCAGTTCCCATCCGCTGCGGCGCGGCAGCGAGTCTTCCGGCTATCATCGTGCGACTGGAAGCCGACGCGTGATTCTGTACGAGTACCCCTTCAACGAGCGCATCCGGACCTACCTGCGGCTGGAGCACCTGTTTCGCCGTCTCGGCGAATTGGTGCCTGCCGATTCGGCGCTCTCCCACCACTACGCCCTCGTCACGATCTTCGAGATCATGGACGTGGCGGCGCGCGCCGACCTCAAGGCCGACGTGATGCGGGACCTCGACAAGCACAAGAATGTCTTCAACAGCTATCGCGGCAATCCGGCCATCTCCGAAGCCGTGCTCGACCAGGTCGTCGGCAAGCTCGAAAGCAATTTCACGACCCTCAACACGGTGCCTGGCAAAGCCGGCCAGGCATTGACCGAGAACGAGTGGCTGATGAGCATCCGCAGCCGCGCGGGCATTCCCGGCGGCACCTGCGAATTCGACCTGCCGGCCTACTACGCCTGGCAGAACGGCAGGGCCTCCGATCGGCGCGCCGACCTGGAACGCTGGTCCTCCACGCTCGCGCCGCTGGCCGAATCGATCTACCTGCTGCTGAAGCTGTTGCGCGACGCCGACGTGCCTTACAAGGTCATGGCCGCGGGCGGCCAGTTCCAGCAGAACCTGCCCCAGGGCCGCAGCTTCCAGCTGCTGCGCCTGCGCATCGACCCGAAACTCGGACTCATTCCCGAGATCAGCGGCAATCGGCTCATGGTGTCGGTGCGGCTGATGCGGCAGGAGGCCGATCGCCTGCACCAGAGCGCAGACGACACGCCGTTCGAGCTGACCCTCTGCGCATGATGACCAAGGTCAATGCAGCCGGCGAGCGCATCGTCCGGTGTCCGGCGTGCGGGAAAGACAGCGTCTACGCGCCCAGCAACCCGTACCGGCCCTTCTGCAGCGCGCGCTGCAAGGGCATCGACCTCGGCGCCTGGGCCAGCGAAGAATTCAGGATGCCGGCCGAGGCGCCGCCCGACGACGAGCCTTTCGGCGACCCGAAGCTTCAGTGACCGTCCGGCTGGCCGCGCTCTTCGGCCAGCCATCCGAGCACCGGCAGCGCGCCCGGCAGCACCGGCGTCACATCGAGCGGCAGCTGCTGCCAGCGCATGGACTGGCCTTCGCGCATTTCGAACTCGCCCCGCCACGCTCGGACCTTGCACCAGTGCAGGCGCACCAGCGCATGCGGGTAGTCGTGTTCGGTGGTCTTCCAGACTTCGGCGCCGGCGATCGTGATGCCGAGCTCCTCGTGCAGTTCGCGCCGGAGCGCTTCCTCCACCGTCTCGCCGGTCTCGATCTTGCCGCCCGGAAACTCCCAATAGCCCGCGTAAGGCTTGCCCTCGGGCCGCGTCGAGAGAAGCAGGGCGTCGTCTTCGCGGATCAGGATGCCGACCGCCACCTCGGTGTGTTTGCGCGTGTCCGTCATGGCCGGGTTCAGCTGCGGCCCGCGTAGTCGCGCGCGAACTGGTAGGCCACGCGGCCGCTGCGCGAACCCCGCTCGAGCGCCCACACCAGCGCCGCGGGGCGCGCCGCCTCGATCGCCTTCGCATCGACGCCGAAGGACGAGAGCCATTGCGCGACGATCGTCAGGTATTCGTTCTGGCTGAAGGGATAGAAGCTGACCCAGAGGCCGAAGCGCTCCGACAGCGAAGTCTTCTCCTCGATCACCTCGCCGGGATGCACCTCGCCGTCCTCGGTGTGGGTGTAGCTCAGGTTGTCCTTCATGTACTCGGGCAGCAGATGGCGCCGGTTGCTGGTCGCGTAGATCAGCACATTGGGTGTCGCCGCGGCGATCGACCCGTCGAGGATCGACTTGAGCGCCTTGTAACCCGGCTCGCCCTCGTCGAAACTCAGGTCGTCGCTGAACACGATGAACTTCTCGGGCCGCTGTGAAACCACCTCGACGATGTCCGGCAGGTCGGTCAGCTCCGCCTTGTCGACCTCGATCAGGCGCAAGCCCTGCGGCGCATAGGCCTGCAGGCAGGCACGGATCAGCGAGGACTTGCCGGTGCCACGGGCCCCGGTCAAGAGCACGTTGTTGGCCGGCTTGCCCTCGACGAACTGGCGCGTGTTGCGCTCGATCTTTTCCTTCTGGAGGTCGATTTCCTTCAATGCGTCCAGCGACATGCCCGCCACATGGCGCACCGGCTCTAGCGTGCCGTGCCCCGAACTGCGACGGCGGTAGCGCCAGGCGATCGAGGCGTTCCAGTCGGCGGGCGCCGCCAGCGGCTGGGGAAGGATCGACTCGATGCGGCCGATCAGCTGTTCGGCACGCTCGATCAGCCTTTCAAACTTCTCGTTCATATCGATTAGCTATGAAGCTTGTCTGTTCGGGGGGACACCGCGGAACCGGCCTTGCCGGGCCGCTGGTGTCGCCCCCCGCTGAGGGGGTTGGCGAAGCGACACGAAGTGCGCGAAGCCTGGGGGAGGTCAAGATCTGTAGTCGGCGTTGATGGAAACGTAGTCGTGGCTCAGGTCGCAGGTCCACACCGTATCCGCGGCCTCGCCGCGGCCGAGGCCGATGCGCACCATGATCTCGCTCTGCTTCATCACGCGCTGGCCGTCTTCTTCGCGGTAGCTCGGATTGCGCCCGCCCTTGACCGCGACGTGCACGTCGTCGAGATGGAGGTCGATGCCGGTCTGGTCGAGGTCGGCGATGCCCGCGTAGCCGACTGCCGCGAGGATGCGCCCGAGGTTGGGGTCGCTCGCGTAGAACGCGGTCTTGACCAGCGGCGAATGCGCGACCGCATAAGCCACCTGGCGGCACTCGGCGGCGTCGCGCCCGCCTTCGACGCGGATGGTGATGAACTTGGTCGCGCCCTCGCCGTCGCGCACGATGGCCTGGGCCAGCTGGAGCGCGACCGCCTGCATCGCGTCCAGCAAGGCGCGGCCTTCCACGGAATCGAGTGAGGTGACGGTGCCGTGCTCGGCTTTCTGCGTGGCAATCACCACGAAGGAATCGTTGGTCGAGGTGTCGCCGTCGATGGTCACCCGGTTGAACGAGGCCTCGGCCAGGGCCTTGGCCAGCGGCTGGATCAGCGACGGATCGATCTTCGCGTCGGTCGCCATGAAGCCGAGCATGGTCGCCATGTTCGGCCGGATCATGCCGGCGCCCTTGCTGATGCCGGTGACGGTGACCGTGACGCCGCCGATCTGCAGCTGCCGGCTGAAGGCCTTGGGCACGGTGTCGGTGGTCATGATGCCTTCGGCCGCGCGCGCCCAGTTGGCGGGCGCCGCGTCGGCCAGCGCGGCCGGCAGCCCGGCCTCGATGCGGTCGATCGGCAGCGGCTCCATGATCACGCCGGTGGAAAAGGGCAGGATCTGCTCGGGCGCGAGGTTCAGCTTGCGCGCCAGCGCGATGCAGGTCGCGCGCGTGCGCGCCAGGCCGTCCTCGCCGGTACCGGCATTCGCATTGCCGGTGTTGATCAGCATGGCGCGAATGCCGAAGTCCCGGGCCAGGTGCTCGCGGCACACCTGCACGGGTGCAGCACAGAAGCGGTTCTGCGTGAACACGCCGCCGACGGCGGCGCCTTCGTCGATCAGCACGACCGTCAGGTCCTTGCGGTTGGCCTTGCGCACGCCCGCCTCGGCCACGCCGATGCGGATGCCGGGCACCGCATGCAGCTCGGCGGGATCGGGAGCGGAGAGATTCACTGGCATGGCGAGGTCCTGCTGTGCATCAATTGAGTTTGCCGTGGCAATGCTTGAACTTCTTGCCGCTGCCGCAGGGGCAGGGGTCGTTGCGGCCGACGCGCGCAAAGGCGGCGGCACCAACGCTCAGGCCCGAGGTGGCCTGGCGGCGCAGGCTTTCTTCGTCGACCCGCACTTCGACCTCGCCGGTCTCGGTCGGCGCGGTGTAGGTGATGTTGGACAGGTTCTCGCCGCGGCTTCCCAGCTCCTCCGCCGCTTCCTCGAACTGCTCGCCGGTCTGCACGCGCACCGTCATGAGCTGGCGCGTGACCTCGTTCTTCACCGAGTCGAGCAACTGGCCGAAGAGCTCGAAGGCCTCGCGCTTGTATTCCTGCTTGGGCTGCTTCTGCGCGTAGCCGCGCAGGTGGATGCCCTGGCGCAGGTAATCCAGCGAAGCCAGGTGCTCGCGCCAATGCGTGTCGATGCTCTGCAGCAGCACCATGCGCTCGAACTGGGTGAAGTTCTCCTGGCCGATCAGCGCCACCTTGGCGTTGAAGGCTTCGTTGGCCGCGGCGACCACCTTCTCGACGATGTCCTCATCGCCTATGGCACTCGAAGCCTCCACGTCTTTCTGCAGCGGGATGTCGATGCCCCACTCGGCCGCCAGCACCTTCTCGAGGCCGGCGAGGTCCCATTGCTCTTCGACCGATTCGGCCGGCACGTACTGGCGAACCAGGTCGCTGAAGCAGCCTTCGCGCAGCGCCTCGATCTGCGCCGTGAGATCGCCCGCGTCGAGGATGTCGTTGCGCTGCTGGTAGATCACCTTGCGCTGGTCGTTGGAGACGTCGTCGTACTCCAGCAGCTGCTTGCGGATGTCGAAATTGCGCGCCTCGACCTTGCGCTGCGCGCTCTCGATGCTGCGCGTGACGATGCCGGCTTCGATGGCTTCGCCGTCCGGCATCTTGAGGCGGTCCATGATCGCCTTGACGCGGTCGCCCGCGAAGATGCGCATCAGCGGATCGTCCAGGCTCAGGTAGAAGCGCGAAGAGCCCGTGTCGCCCTGCCGGCCCGAGCGGCCGCGCAGCTGGTTGTCGATGCGCCGCGACTCGTGCCGCTCGGTGGCGATGATGCGCAGGCCACCGACCGACTTCACGAACTCGTGGTCCTTGTCCCACTCGGTGCGCAGGCGTGCAATTTCGGCCGCCTTGGCCGAAGGATCGAGCGCCTCGTCGGCCTCCACCGCCTCGATCGCCTTCTCGACGTTGCCGCCGAGCACGATGTCGGTACCGCGACCCGCCATGTTGGTCGCGATCGTGATCATCTTGGTCCGGCCCGCCTGCGCGACGATCTCGGCCTCGCGCGCATGCTGTTTGGCGTTGAGCACCTGGTGCGGCAGGTCGACCTTGGCGAGCAGGCCGTCGATGATTTCGGAGTTCTCGATCGACGAGGTACCGACCAGCACCGGCTGGCCGCGCTCGTAGCACTCGCGGATGTCCTCGATGGCCGCGTCGTACTTCTCGCGCGTGGTCTTGTAGACGCGGTCCAGCTGGTCCTCGCGCCGGCTCGGGCGGTTGGGCGGAATGATCGTGGTCTCCAGACCGTAGATCTCCTGGAACTCGTAGGCCTCGGTGTCGGCCGTGCCCGTCATGCCCGCCAGCTTGGCGTAGAGGCGGAAATAGTTCTGGAAGGTGATCGAGGCGAGCGTCTGGTTTTCGGCCTGGATCTCCACGCCTTCCTTGGCTTCGACGGCCTGGTGCAGGCCGTCGCTCCAGCGCCGGCCGGTCATCAGGCGGCCTGTGAACTCGTCGACGATCACCACTTCGCCCTGCTGCACCACGTAGTGCTGGTCGCGGTGGTAGAGATGCCGCGCACGCAGCGCGGCATTGAGGTGATGCATCAGCGTGATGTTGGCCGGATCGTAGAGCGAAGCGCCCTCGGGCAGCAGCTTGAATTCGGAGAGGATTTGCTCCGCCTTCTCGTGGCCGTCTTCGGTCATGAACACCTGGTGCGTCTTCTCGTCGACCGTGAAGTCGCCCGGCTTCGTGACGCCCTCGCCGGTGCGCGGATCGGCCTCGCCCTCTTGCTTGGTCAAGAGCGGCACGACCTTGTTGATCGCGAGGTACAGCTCGGTATGGTCCTCGGCCTGGCCGCTGATGATGAGCGGCGTGCGCGCCTCGTCGATCAGGATCGAGTCCACCTCGTCGACGATGGCGTAGTTCAGCCCGCGCTGCACCCGGTCCTGCGTCTCGTAGACCATGTTGTCGCGCAGGTAGTCGAAGCCGTACTCGTTGTTGGTGCCGTAGGTGATGTCGCTGCCGTAGGCCTGCTGCTTCTCCTCGCGCGGCATCTGCGGCAGGTTGATGCCGACCGAGAGCCCGAGGAAGTTGTAGAGGCGGCCCATCCAGCGGGCGTCGCGGTTGGCGAGGTAGTCGTTCACCGTCACCACGTGCACGCCCTTGCCGGTCAGCGCATTCAGGTACACCGGCAACGTCGCGGTGAGCGTCTTGCCCTCGCCGGTGCGCATTTCGGAGATCTTGCCGTTGTGAAGCGCCATGCCGCCGAGCAGCTGCACGTCGAAGTGGCGCATCTTCATGACGCGCTTGGAGCCTTCGCGCACCGTCGCAAAAGCCTCGGGCAGCAGGTCGTCCAGCGTCTCGCCGCGCCCCAGCCGGTCCTTGAACTCCTGGGTCTTGGCACGCAGCGCATCGTCGCTGAGCTTCTCGAAGTCGGGTTCGAGCGCATTGATGCGTTCGACCGTCTTGCGATACTGCTTGAGGAGCCGGTCGTTGCGACTGCCGAAAATCTGGGTCAGGAAGTTGGTGGCCATGCGAGCAGGGTCGACAGGAACCCCAACGCATGCGGGCACCGCGACCGAAATTCCTAAGATAGGTGAAAGCAGGTGGGCGCGCCTGGCGCAAAATCAACACGCCAAGGCAAACGGACCCCGCCGGCGCGAACGCCGGCAAACCGGGCATTTTAGCCGCGTTGCCACTCTGAGGCTCCCCCCCTTCTTCCCCGATGAACCGCCGTTTCAATCCCGTCAGTTTGCAGCAGGCCGCACAGGATTCGCCCACCCTGGCCAGCCTCGCCGCGCGCGCGCGCGACGCGAGCGAGCGATTGCAGGCGGTGCAGGAACTGATTCCGCCCGAGCTGCGCCCCGCCGTGCAGGCCGGTCCCGTCGAAGGCGGCACCTGGTGCCTGCTGGTGCAGGGCAGCGCCGCCGCGGCCAAACTGCGCCAGCTGGTGCCTTTGCTTCAGACGCGGCTGAAATCCAGAGGCTGGGACGACGTGACGCTTCGCATCAAGGTGCTCGCGCGCCGCTGAAAGCAAGAGCGTCAGCCGCCGCCACTCGCGCGTGTCGTCGACGCCGTGCTCCAACGGAGCATCGCGCCTCCCATGTCCTGCGTACCCCGGATCCGCCTGCTCAAGCTCGGCCGCTTCGTGCTGCTGTGGTTCGCGCTGTCGCTGGGCGTGGCGGTCGCCTCGCCGATCGTGAATCCGTAGGCGGTGGAGCTGGTCTGTTCCAGTGCCGGCGCCGTCAAGATGGTTGTGCAGACCGACGACGGCGCGCAGGAGCTGGGCATGAGCCACATGGACTGCCCGCTGTGCGTGTTGACCGGCGCGCCGCCACCCGCAGCAGCGGTTGCGCTGCCGAGTCCTCTCCCGCTGGCCCATGCGGTCCAGCCCATTCCGGCCGCACGCATCGCCGCGGCCACCGCCGCGCCGCTGCCCGCGCGCGGGCCGCCAGCGCTCTGAGCCTGCCTTCGAACCGGTAGCGCACCGCGCCCCGCAGGACGGGCGCTGGCGCCCGGACTTCCTTGCTTGCCATGCATCGGCGCTCCACGGCGCCGAAGAGCCCTTCCATGAATTCAATGACCCATGAGGCACCCGCGCGCGCCGGTGCTGCCGACGGCCTCTATCGCGCCGTATGGCGCTGGCACTTCTATGCCGGCCTGCTGGTGCTGCCCTTTCTGATCTGGCTGACCATCACAGGCGGCCTGTACGTCTTCAAGGCAGAGGTCGATGGCTTCTTTCATCGCGAGCTGAAGACCGTGCCGGTCGCCAGGGGGTCCATGCGGCCCCATGGGGAGGTGGTCGCCGCAGCCTTGGCGGCACATCCCGGGCGGCTGCTCAAGTACACGCCCGCAAGCGCAGCGACCGACTCGGCGGAAGTCGGCATCGCGACCGCCCAGGGCGAACAGCTCGCGGTGTTCGTCGACCCTTATCGCGCCGCGGTGCTGGGCGCCTTGCCCGATCGCGCGACGGTGGCCTGGACCATCCGCCGACTCCACAGCCTGAAGTACTTCGGGCCGGTGGCGCGCGGGGCGATCGAGATCGCGGGCGGCTGGGCCATCCTGCTGGTGCTCACCGGCATCTATCTCTGGTGGCCGCGCGGGCGCAGCGGCGGGGTGCTCTCTGTGCGCGGCCGGCCGCGCCAACGCGTGTTCTGGCGCGACCTGCATGCCGTGACGGGCCTGGTGGTCGGCAGCGCGCTGGCCTTTCTGGCCTTCACCGGCATGCCCTGGTCGGTGCTGTGGGGCGCGAAGGTCAACCAGTGGGCCAACGGGCACAACTTCGGCTATCCCGCCGGCGTGCGCGTGCAGGTGCCGATGTCCACGCAGCGGCTCGGCGACCAAGCGCCCACCGCCTGGTCGCTCGAGCAGGCCCGCCTGCCTCGGTCCGCACCGGACGGACATGAGGATCACGCAGGGCATGGCGCGCCGCCGCAGCCGGCTGCGACGGCGGCTTCGCCCCAGGCCATCGGCCTCGACGCTGCCATCGCGATCGTCGAAGGGCTGGGCATCGCCCGCGGCTACACCATCAGCCCGCCGCGCGGGCCCACCGGCATCTACACGGCTTCGGTCTATCCCGACGATCTGTCGCAGCAGCGCGTCATCCACCTCGACCAGTACAGCGGCCGGCGGCTCATCGACATGCGCTATGCCGACTACGGGCCGCTGGGCCGCAGGCTGGAGTGGGGCATCAACGTCCACATGGGCCGGGAGTTCGGCGTGCCCAACAAGGTCGTGCTGGTGGTGGTCTGCCTGGCGATCGTGCTGCTGTGCGTGAGCGCCGGCTTGATGTGGTGGAAGCGCCGGCCGGCCGGTGGCCTGGGCGTACCTCCGATGCCCGCCGACCGCCGCGCGTTGCGCGCCGTCGTGGCATTGCTGGCTGTGGGCGGCGTCGTGTTTCCGCTGGTCGGCGCTTCGCTGCTGATGATGCTGCTGCTCGATGCCTTGCTCGTGCAAGGACACCAGCGTCCTGCGGGCGCTGCCTGAAGCAGCAATGACTTTGCATCTCCGGACACGGCGCGCAGCGCAGCACCTCCGGACTGTCTGGTGGTGCCGCTTGTCGGCATCAAATTTGGGCGTTTTGGCGGTTCTTGCGAAGCCGGACGTCGGGATCGAACATGCCGGGGGATGGCGGAAAGTCAAGCTCTCTTCCCAGCGAGGGCGGCGAAGTTCATTTAAACGGGCTCGACGATAAAGGTGCAACGCCCCCTTCTGCCCCCTTTCTGCCCCCCTTTCCCGTTCCGTGGGCATAGGTCCACAGCCAGGAGAGCGCTGAGCCGGACGGTATTCGATGGACCCACGGCGGCCGACCAGTATCAGCCCTCAAGCTGCGAGCGTCACCGACGAACCGCGTAACGCGTTCGCGTGAACTCCTCCATCTTGGGGTTCTGAAATACCCGTTTTCAGAACTACATCCGCGCAGGGGCACACGCTTAGGGGACGCCCGACTCGAAAACGAGGCGACGCCTCGGCCGCTTTGACGCCGAACCGCCGTGCGTGCGCACCGGCATGCAGGCCGCCCTTCCCTTGCCGGCTGGTGTTACTGCCAGTCCATTCGATGACCACCTGCGTAACTCAGCCCATCGCGATCGTGGACGGCACTTCAGATAAACGTGGTCCGCGCGCATCGTCGACTACTACCACTCACGAAGGACGGCCGGCGCCCCACCCTTCGCTGCGCTCCCAGCATTTCCGCAAGCGAACACATTTCCGTCATCGGATGATGTTCGGTAGCGGGGCTCGGTTCCGGTGCCGGATGCATCCCCGGGCCCCCCGCGGCCGACGCGGATCCCCCCGCGGGCGGCGGCTTTATGGCGCAGGGGCTGGTGGCCCTCTTGGCGTGGGCACTTGATCGGCGAATCCGCAGCCGCCCCAGCCCACGGCCATTGCCTAATTGGGTAAAGTGATACCCAATATACTGTATAACGGGTGCTTAATGAGCTAAGCAGCCTCGACATCAGTCCTCGGTACGGGTAATATGCTGCTCATTAAGCTGGATAGTGAGTTTCTAAATGAACACACAAAGCGCCCCACCTCTCGAAGTCTCTCAGGCCGCACGCACCTTCGGTGAGCGTCTGCGCACTGCTCGCATGCGCCGACGCATGACCCAGGACGAGCTTGCGAGCGCCAGCGGCATCACTCGCAAGACCCTCTACGCGCTCGAGAACGGCTCAACCGCAGCCTCGCTTGGTACCGTGTTGTCGGTGCTATGGAAGCTTGGCCTTCTGGGGACGGCGGCGGGCTTGGCCGATCCCGACCAGGACGAGCACGGCAAAGTGCTTGAGGCGGCTCGACGGCCGACCAGGGTTCGCCACAGCACGGCGAATCTGGACAACGACTTCTGATCCCTTATGGCCACCCCTGACCAGCACTGCTACATCTACATCCAGCTTCCAGGCACCTTCGAGACGGTGCCCTGTGCGTCTTTGCGCGTTCGCGAGGTTGGCTCTGGCTCCTACGAGGGCACCTTTACCTACGGGCGGCGCTACTTGGATCGCAAGGATGTTGTCGCGCTAGACCAATACCACCTTTCGCTCGGCCCACGCCCGCATCGATTTACGAAACTGAAAGGAATTCCTGGCGCCGTGCGAGACGCCAGCCCCGACGCTTGGGGCCGCCGTGTCATACAGGCGAAGCTCCAGCGCAAGGAGGAGGATCTGCAGGAGATGGACTACCTGCTTAATGGTCCGGACGACGGTGGCGGCAACCTGAGCTTCGGCAGGACTATTGAGCCTCCAGCCACTCGCCGTCCGTTCAATCGCACTCACCAGCTCGAGGCTCTCTGCGAGGCCGCGGAGAAGCTAGAGGAGGATGGTCGGCTTCCCCACGAAGTGCTGGAAGAGCTTGAACCAGGCACCAGCATGGGCGGAGCCAGGCCGAAGGTGACTATCGAGGATGGCAAAAAAATCTGGCTGGCCAAGCTCCCCGAGAAAAACGACCCGGTCAACATGCAGCGAATTGAGTTCGCAACCCTCCGCCTTGCCGATGCGGCAGGAATTCGAGTGTGCGGCACGCGACTGGAACCAATCGGCGGAAAGGATGCCCTGATGCTGGAGCGTTTCGACAGGGAGTGGCGAGAAGACAAGGGCGCCTACCTTCGCTACGGGCTTATCTCGGGCTTGACGGTGCTTGACGCAGAAGATGGTTATGCAGGTCGTGCGCGCTGGTCTTACCCTCTGCTCGCCGATGAACTGCGCCGCTGGTCTGTTCGAAGTGAAGACGATCGGCGCGAGCTCTTCAAGCGAATGGTCTTCAATGCAATGGTCACCAACAACGACGATCACCCGCGCAATCACGCGGTGCTTCATCGACCCGGAGGATGGCGGTTATCACCGGCCTACGACATCGTGCCGAAGCCACTGGTGTCTCAGGAACGTCGGGATCTTGCACTGGAGGTTGGGAGATTTGGCCGGGCAGCGAGCCGCTACAACCTGCTGTCGCAATGCGACGTGTTTGGGCTCTCGCCTGCGGAAGCAGAACACGAAATCGACTCCATGCTGAAGGTTGTCAGCGGCTGGCGAGAGTTCTTTGAACGCGCCGGGGTCGACCGCGCTGCGCTTGAATACCTCGAGGGCGCGATGCTGCCGCCGTCGTTCTTTCTGGAGCAGCCGCCTCAGCCAATCTGACGTCCGCAGACGTCCAGGACGTCGACGCTCACCGACCGTCAGCCGCCTGGCGCGTAAGCGGAGAGGCTCCGACTACGGAGCCGCGAGCCGGGCCAGGTGCTGGACGCTCCAGGCGCCGGGGCTGCGGCGCGGGAGCTCTGTTCGCGTTACGGATTCCGCCAAGGGACAGACACCTTCGCAAAATGCGTCCAGGAAAAGGGAAGATCCAAATGCGCACTTGAAGCGGGCTGCGCAACCGCGTGGCCTGACGTGCCGCAGGAACTTCGACGGCAGCGTAAGCTGCGACCCTGACTGAAACACGTCGCTTGTTCAGTTCCGAACATGGCGAAGCCGGTTTCTGCCTACTGCAAAGGGCAACTTCGCCGCTCCACCCGCCTGCCCTACTCTGTCTTCCACAAGGCAGACCCGCGCAGCAGCAGCAGACGTGCTTCGCAATCCTTCGCACGCGACATTCCGCGCCGCCCACATGCAGCAGCCTCTTCGCTTGCATATCGCAGGGCCATGTCCCCAAATGTCTCCGAGCGCCGTGCAGATGTCTTCTTTGATCCGCTGGCCAGCGACAATTATCTTGAGCAATCGTGTCGCGTGCTCGGATTTGCCCTGCCCGCTGGAGAATCGAGTGGAAGTGGTGCCGCTTGTCGGAATCGAACTGACGACCTACCGCTTACAAGGCGGTTGCTCTACCAACTGAGCTAAAGCGGCGTGGGGGTACGGATGGATTTTAGCGGTGCGGCGCCTGCCGCTCGGCCCGCTACTTGATGCGCTTGAGCGAGGGCCGGGCGCCGCCGTTGGTCGGGGGCCTCGGCGGGTCTTCGGGGTCCGAAGGCGTGGCGCCCGCCGTCGTCGTTGCCGCCGCGTCATCCGCGGAAGCCTCGCCGCCGACCAGATGGACGACCTTGCTCGCATCGCCTTCGGTGCCGCGGGACGCGTCTCGCAAGGGCGTGCGCGCCGCGGGCGACGTCGTGGCCGTGCTGTGGTCCTCGATGGCCGGCACTGCGGCGGGTGCGGGCGCCGGAAAAGCCATGCCCTGCCCGTTCTCGCGCGCATAGATCGCGATCACGCGGCCCACCGGCACGCTGATCTCGCGCGCGGTGCCGGCGAAGCGGGCCTTGAACTCGATGAAGTCGTTGCCCAGCTTGAGTGAACTGGTCGCATCGAAGCTGATGTTCAGCACAATCTCGCCGTTCTTCACGTACTCGCGCGGCACCTGCACGGTATCGTCGACCTGCACCGCCACGTAGGGGGTGAAACCGTTGTCGGTGCACCACTCGTACAGGGCCCGTATCAGGTAGGGGCGGGTGGAAGAAGACTCGAGCGCGTTGATCATGAGAAACGAAGCTGCAGGTACTACTTGCGCATCACCTTTTCGGACGGCGTCAGCGCTTCGATGTAGGCCGGGCGCGAGAAGATGCGTTCAGCGTACTTCAGGAGCGGCGCGGCGTTCTTGCTGAGGTCGATGCCATAGTAGTCCAGGCGCCAGAGCAGCGGCGCGATCGCGACGTCGAGCATCGAGAAATTGTCGCCAAGCATGTATTTGTTCTTGAGAAACACGGGCGCGAGCTGCGTGAGCCGGTCGCGGATGTGCGAGCGCGCCTTCTCGATCGCCTTCTCGTTGCCCTTGGCGGTGCGGTTTTCCAGCGTGGAGACGTGCACAAACAGTTCCTTCTCGAAATTGAGCAGGAACAGGCGCACGCGCGCGCGGTCGACCGGGTCGCCGGGCATCAATTGCGGATGCGGGAAGCGCTCGTCGATGTACTCGTTGATGATGTTCGACTCGTACAGGATCAGGTCGCGCTCGACCAGGATCGGCACCTGGCCGTACGGGTTCATCACGCTGATGTCTTCGGGCTTGTTGTAGAGATCGACGTCGCGGATCTCGAAATCCATGCCCTTTTCGAACAGCACGAAGCGGCAGCGATGGGAAAAGGGGCAGGTCGTTCCTGAATACAAAACCATCATGGCGAAAGACTCCTAAAAATTAAAAAGAGTGGGCATGCCGGGCGGCAACCCACTCCACAAGGACGCGCGCCCGGCGAAGCCGGACCGCGTTCTCAGCTTCGTTACTTCACGTCTTTCCAGTACGAGGCGTTCAAGCGCCATACGAAGACCAACGCCATGACGAGAAACAGCAGCACCCAGACGCCGACGCGGATGCGGGTGTTCTGCGCGGGTTCGGCCATCCATTGAAGGTAGCTCACGAGGTCGCCGATCGCCTGGTCGTACTGCAGCGGCGTCATCGTCCCGGGCGCGACCTGCTCCCAGCCCTTGAATACCTCGGCGGCGTGGCCGTGCGATTCGATCTTGTCGAACACCGGCCGGCGGTCACCCTGCAGCTCCCACATCACGTGCGGCATGCCGACACTCGGGAACACGAGATTGTTCCAGCCGGTCGCCTTGGTGTCGTCGCGGTAGAAGGTGCGCAGGTAGGTGTAGAGGTAGTCGGCCCCCGTGCCGCCGTGGCCGGCGCGCGAACGGGCGACCAGCGTGAGGTCGGGCGGAATGCCGCCGAACCATTCCTTGGCCTGGCGCGGATCGAGGTTGGCCTTCATCGTCTCGCCGACCTTGTCGGTCGTGAACAGGAGGTTGTCCTTGATCTGCTGCTCGGTGATGCCGATGTCCTGCAGCCGGTTGTAGCGCATGAACGCCGCCGAATGGCAGTTGAGGCAGTAGTTGACGAACAGCTTGGCGCCGTTCTGCAGCGCGGCCAGGTCGTTGGTCTTGTTCGGTGCCTTGTCCCAGGCGATGCCGCCCTCGGCGGCATGTGCACCGGCCACGAAGCCGAGCGCTGCAATCAACGTGAGGATCAGTTTCTTCATTCTTGTGTGCTCCCGGTCAGTGCGCGCTGAAGGTCACGCGCTCGGGGACCGGCTTGAATTCGCCGAGGCGGCTCCACCACGGCATCAGGAGGAAGAAACCGAAATAGAAGAGCGTTCCGACCTGCGACACGCGCTCGCCGATCGGCGACGGCGGCTGCACGCCGAGGTAGGCGAGGATCACGAAGTTGACGACGAACACGCCGTACACGAACCAGTGCCAGCCCGGACGGTAGCGGATCGACTTGACCGGGCTGTTGTCCAGCCAGGGCAGGAAGAACAGGATGATGACGGCGCCGCCCATCACGAGAACGCCCCAGAACTTGGCGTCGACGCGCAGCATCATCACCGCGACGATGACCGCCGCGATCACGATCGCGCCCTTGATCAAGGCGATGACGCGCGCCTTCCAGACGCCGAAGACGGCGCCGGCCACGACGCAGGCGATCAGCACATACATCATCTCGCTGGTGATCGCGCGCAGCATCGAATAGTAGGGCGTGAAGTACCAGACCGGTGCGATGTGGTTCGGCGTCTTCAGCGAATCGGCCGGGATGAAGTTGTTGTACTCGAGGAAGTAGCCGCCGGCTTCGGGCGCGAAGAAGATCACGGCCGAGAAGATCGTGAGGAACACCACCACGCCGAAGATGTCGTGCACCGTGTAGTACGGATGCGACGGAATGCCGTCCAGCGGATGGCCGTCGGCGTCGAGCTTGGCCTTGATCTCGATGCCGTCGGGGTTGTTCGAACCCACTTCGTGCAGCGCGATCAGGTGGGCGACCACCAGGCCCAGCAGCACCAGCGGCACCGCGATCACGTGGAAGCTGAAGAAGCGGTTGAGGGTGGCGTCGCTCACCACGTAGTCGCCGCGGATCAGGAGCGCGAGATCAGGGCCGACGAAGGGGATCGCCGCGAACAGGTTCACGATCACCTGCGCGCCCCAGTAGCTCATCTGGCCCCAGGGCAGCAGGTAGCCCATGAAGGCTTCGGCCATCAGGCACAGGAAGATCGCGCAGCCGAAGATCCAGATCAGCTCGCGCGGCTTGCGGTAGCTGCCGTAGATGAGGCCGCGGAACATGTGCAGGTACACCACGATGAAGAAGGCCGAGGCGCCCGTCGAGTGCATGTAGCGGATCAGCCAGCCCCAGGGCACGTCGCGCATGATGTACTCGACCGACGCGAAGGCCTGCGCTGCGTCGGGCTTGTAGTGCATCGTCAGGAAGATGCCGGTCACGATCTGGATCACGAGCACCAGCATCGCGAGCGAGCCGAAGATGTACCAGATGTTGAAGTTTTTCGGCGCGTAGTACTTGCCCCACTGGTCGTTCCAGAGCTTGGTCAGCGGGAAGCGGTTGTCGACCCAGTTGAGCAGCTTCTCGCCGGTGGGGGCATTGGGCGAGATTTCCTTGAATTCAGCCATGTTCTTGTTCCTCTCAGGCCTTCTTGTCTTCGCCGATCAGCAGGCGCGTGTCGGAGAGGTACATGTGCGGCGGTACCGGGAGGTTGTCGGGCGCGGGCTTGTTCTTGAAGACGCGACCGGCCAGGTCGAAGGTCGAGCCGTGGCAGGGGCAGAGGAAGCCGCCTTCCCAGTTGTCGGGCAGCGAGGGCTGCGGACCGGCCTGCAGCTTGTCGATCGGCGAGCAGCCGAGATGGGTGCAGATGCCGACGACCACCAGCACTTCGGGCTTGATCGAGCGGCCTTCGTTGCGCGCGTATTCCGGGGTGAACTCGTCAGGGTTGCGTTTGGATTGCGGATCGGCGAGCTGGCCGTCGAGCTTGGGCAGTTCGGCGATCTGGGCCGGTGTGCGCTTGAGGATCCATACCGGCTTGCCGCGCCATTCGACGGTAAGCTTCTCGCCGGGCTGCAAGCCACCGATATCGACCTCGACCGGCGCACCGGCCGCCTTGGCTTTCTCCGAGGGCTGGAAAGTGCTCACGAACGGGATGGCGGTTGCCACGCCTCCCACTGCGCCGGCACAGCCGGATGCGATCAACCACGTCCGCTTGCTGCTGTCGATCCGTTGTTGGCCGACGGGGATGTCACTCATGGGGGTCCTCAAATCTTCTTCGCTGGGGGCTTGGAGTCAACCGGCGATTGTAGCGGAGCGTCACAAGCGAATTCAACGCGAGCGAAGGCCCCGCATGCAGGGCAACGCGGCCTCTATACTGCCGCGGTCCAACAACAAAGACGCGAGGTAAGCGACATGAGCGTTCTGAAGGAATTTCGCGAGTTCGCGGTCAAGGGCAACGTGATCGACCTCGCGGTCGGCGTGATCATCGGCGCGGCCTTCGGCAAGATCGTCGACTCGCTGGTCGCAGACGTCATCATGCCGCTGGTCGGCATCGTGTTCGGCAAGCTCGACTTCTCGAACCTCTACATCGTGCTGGGCACCGCGCCGGCCGGCGTGGCCAGCAACCTGGCCGAGCTCAAGAAGGCCGGCGTGCCGGTGCTGGCGTATGGCAACTTCATCACCATCGCGGTCAACTTCGTGATCCTGGCCTTCATCATCTTCATGATGGTCAAGCAGATCAACAAGCTGCGCAAAACGCAGGAAGCAGCACCCGCTGAAGCCGCGCCGCCGGAGGACATCGCGCTCCTGCGCGAGATCCGCGACAGCCTCAAGCGCTCCTGAACGCCAGCGCGCGCGCCATCCGGATCGCCTCGATCAGGCTGGAGGCATCGGCCATGCCCTGGCCCGCGATGTCGAACGCCGTGCCGTGATCGGGACTGGTGCGCACCAGCGGCAGGCCCAGCGTCACGTTCACCCCCTTCTCCACGCCCAGGTACTTGACCGGGATCAGGCCCTGGTCGTGGTACATCGCGATCACCACGTCGAACTCGCCCGCCCCTTGGCGCTTTGCGCGGGCGCGCATGAAGACGGTGTCTGGCGCATGGGGTCCGTCGGCATCGATGCCTTCGGCGCGCGCGGCCGCGATGGCCGGCGCGATGATCTCGCGCTCTTCCGAGCCGAACAGGCCGCCCTCCCCCGCATGCGGGTTGAGCCCCGCGACGCCGATCTTCGGCGCGCGCCCCAGCACCGCCGCCAGTGCGCGGTGCGCGATGCGCAGCGTCTGCAGCACGCTGTCGACCGTCACCGCCTCGATCGCATCGCGCAGCGACATGTGGATGCTCACGAGCACCGTGCGCAGCTCGTCGTTGGCCAACATCATGCGCACCGGCAGCTCGGCCGGCGACCGGCCCAGATGGGCCGCGGCTTCGGCCTGCAGCAGTTCGGTGTGGCCGGGAAAGGCGAAGCCGGCCGCTGCCAGCGCCTCCTTGTGCAGCGGCGCGGTGACGATGGCCGCGAGTTCGCCGCGCAGCGCGGCGCGCGCCGCCCACAGCACACAGTCGCCGGCGATGCGGCCGGCGGCGGCGCTGATCTCGCCGAGCGCGATGGGCGACGGCGGCGGGCTCGCAGCCTGCAACACGGGGATGCAGCGCGGCGGCATCGCGGCCAGGTCTGCCGGCGCATCGATCAGCGCCACGGGCAGCGCCGGGCTGCCCGGCGCTGCGAGCGCCTGCGCTGCGCGGCGCACGGTGTCCACGTCGCCTGCGACGAAGCAGCCCTGCGTGATGCCGGGCGCATCGCGAAAAGACTTGACGATGATCTCGGGCCCGATGCCCGCGGGATCGCCGAGCGTGATCGCGATCGGGGCGGTGTCGCGCTTCACGCCGGGTTGTCGATGTCGATGAACTGGTGCGCCAGGCCCAGCTGCGCGGCCACGTGCGCCGCCACCGCGGGTGCGCCGTAGCGCTCGGTGGCATGGTGGCCGCAGGCGAGGAAGGCGACGCCCATTTCTCTCGCGTAGTGCGCCTGCGGCTCCGAGATCTCGCCGGTGATGAAGGCATCGGCGCCGGCCGCGATGGCCGCCTCGAAATAGCCCTGCGCGCCGCCCGTGCACCAGGCGATGTTGCGGATCGGGCGATGCGCCGTGTCGAGCAGGACGACCGGCTTGCCGAGCGCCTTCTCGACGTGGGCGGCCAGCGCCTTCGCGCTCGCGAAGCTCTCGCCGTTGTCGCGCGCGCCCAGGAAGCCGATCTCCTGCTCGCCGAAGCGCCCGGTCGAACCGGCGTGCGCGACCAGGCCCAGCTTGAGACCGAGCTGCGCGTTGTTGCCGAGCTCCGGATGCGCATCGAGCGGCAGGTGATAGGCGAACAGGCTCACGTCGTCCCCGAGCAGCAGGCTGAGCCGCTGCTTCATCCAGCCGGTCACGCGGCCGTCCTGGCCACGCCAGAACAGGCCATGGTGCACGAAGATCGCATCGGCCTCGGCGTGGATCGCGGCCTCGATCAGCGCGCGGCTCGCGGTGACGCCCGAGACGATCTTGCGCACCGTGGTGCGGCCTTCGACCTGCAAGCCGTTGGGGCCGTAGTCCTTGAAACGCTCGGGCGCGAGCAGGAGATCGAACGCATGCAGCAGCTCGTGGCGGGTCGTACTCATCGCGCCATTGTGGACCCGAGCGGCGCCGGCCGTCTCGCACAGCTGCGCCCGGAGAGCCCGGTCAAGGTCGCAGGCCTCAGGGTTTTCACCATATAGACGGAAACAGTCCGATTCACTCAGGCGCGAGTCTGCGGAACGAGGCAGCAGATCCATTGAGGGACAATGCAGTCTTCGGCGCCAGCCGCGCTGCCCCCCCCACTTCAACGTCCTTCTTTTCTTGTTTTTCATGAAACGCACCTGGCTGCTGTTCGCCCAGACCGTGACCGTCATGCTCGCGGCCTATTTCGTCGTCGCGACGCTCAAGCCCGAGTGGGTCGGCCAGCGCACCACCTCGCTCGGCGGCGTGGTCTCGGTGATCGAGGCGCCAGCCGCCAATCCGACGGCGATCGCGCCCGGGAGCCTGAGCGCCGCCGCCAAGAAGGCCTCGCCGGCGGTGGTCAGCATCAACACCAGCAAGGCGGCGCGGCGCAGTCCGCGCAGCGACGACCCGTGGTTCCGCTTCTTCTTCGGCGACCAGGGCGTCGACCAGCCCCAGGTCGGCCTGGGCAGCGGCGTCATCGTCAGCACGGACGGCTACATCCTCACCAACAACCATGTGGTGGAGGGGGCGGACGAAATCGACGTCACGCTCAACGACAGCCGTCACGCGCGCGGCAAGGTGATCGGCACCGACCCCGACACCGACCTCGCCGTGCTCAAGATCGAGCTCGACAAGCTGCCGGTGGTCGTGCTGGGCAACTCCGACAACCTGCAGGTCGGCGACCAGGTGCTTGCCATCGGCAATCCCTTCGGCGTCGGCCAGACCGTCACCAGCGGCATCGTCTCGGCGCTGGGGCGCAACCAGCTCGGCATCAACACCTTCGAGAACTTCATCCAGACCGATGCGGCCATCAATCCCGGCAATTCGGGCGGTGCGCTGGTCGACGTCAACGGCAACCTCGAAGGGATCAACACCGCGATCTACTCGCGCTCCGGCGGCAGTCTGGGCATCGGCTTCGCGATTCCGGTTTCGACCGCCAAGCAGGTGCTGGAAGACATCGTCAAGGAAGGCAAGGTCACGCGCGGCTGGATCGGCGTGGAACCCAACAACCTCTCGCCCGAACTGGCGGAGACCTTCGGCATCAAGGCGAACAAGGGGGTCATCATCACGGGCGTGCTGCAGAACGGCCCGGCCGCCCAGGCCGGCATCCGCCCCGGCGACGTGATCACCGGCGTCGGCGACCAGAGCATCGACAACGTGCAGGAACTGCTGACCGCGGTGGCGGGGCTCAAGCCCGGCAATGCGGCGCGATTTGCGCTTCAGCGCGGCAGGGACAAGATGGAACTCAACGTCACGCCGGGCCCGCGGCCGCGGAGCCCGATCCGCCGCGCCCCGGGCGAGCCCGAATAGGCGGCGAGCTGCTGCTGTCGCGCCGCCCGCTCAGGGCTGCGCGGAATCGGCGCTCTCGTTTTCCTCGGGCGCCTTGCTGTGTTTCACGAAGTAGCGCGCGGCCACGATGCCGACTTCGTAGAGCAGGCACATCGGTATCGCCAGCGCGAGCTGCGAGACCACGTCGGGCGGCGTGAGCACCGCCGCCACGACGAAGGCCAGCACGATGAAATAGCCGCGGAAGCTCTTCAGCTTCTCGATCGTGACCATCTCGAAGCGCACCAGCAGCATCACGACGATCGGCACCTGGAAGGCGACGCCGAAGGCGAGATAGAGCGACAGGATCGCCTCGACGTAGGACGCGATGTCGGGCGTCGCCGCCACCGCTTCGGGCGTGAACTTCTGGATGAAGCCGAACATCTTGTCGAGCACGAAAAACTGCACGAAGGCGATGCCCGCGTAGGCCAGGAAGCTGCCGAAGATGATGAGCGGCAGCGCGAACTTCTTCTCGTGGCTGTAGAGGCCGGGCGCCACGAACATCCAGCACTGGTACATGAGCCAGGGCAGGGTCAGCAGCACGGCGGCCATCATCAGCGCCTTCAGCGGCACGAAGAAAGGCGAGAACACGCCGACCGCGATCAGCTTGGCATCGGGAGGCATGTGGGCGCGGATCGGCACCGCGATCAGGTCGATCAGCCCGCTCGGGCCGGGCCAGATCGCCAGCAGGATGCCCGCCACCGCGAGGCCGTAGACGCAATAGAGCAGGCGGTCGCGCAGCTCCATCAGGTGCTGAACGAAAGGCTGCTCGGTGCCGGCCAGTTCGTCTTCTTTGTTCTTGTCGGGGGAATCGGCCATGTGGGAGCGCTGCGGGCGGGCGTCCGGCATGCGCTGCGCGCGGCCGGATCGGCGTTGCGGCTAGTTGATTTTGTGGGGACGGTAGCGGGCCACGCGCGCTGCGCCCGAAAGCGCCCGGGTGCGAACGCCGTTGCGCGCCTTGTACCACTGCGGCGTAGCGCCCTGCTTCAGGCGCCAGTTCTTGCCGGGATGCTTGTACTCGGGGTAGGACGGTGTGGGCTCGGCCAGTTCCGACAGGGTCTGGCCGCTTTCGGAGAACTGCTTCTCGAACTCGCTCGCGCCGGTCTGGATGCTGTGCTCGACGTCGCGGGCGGCTTCCTGCACCGTGTCCTTCATCTTGCGCAGTTCGTCCAGGTCCATCGACCGGTTGACCTCGGCCTTGACGTCGTTCACATAGCGCTGCGCCTTGCCCAGCAGGGTGCCGACGGTGCGTGCCACGCGCGGCAGCTTCTCAGGGCCGATGACGATCAGCGCCACCGCGCCAATCAGCGCGATTTTCGAGATGCCGAGGTCGATCACGGACGGATGCGTCTCAAGACTTTTGACGCGCTTCGACGTCGATCGTCGACTTGTCAGCGGCGGTGGTGTTGCCGGTCACCTGCGGATTCGGGGCGGCGGGCGATTCGGCGGTTGCCGAACCGTCCTTCATGCCGTCCTTGAAGCCCTTGACGGCGCCGCCGAGGTCGGAGCCCATGTTGCGGAGCTTCTTGGTGCCGAAGATCATCACGACGACGAGCAGCACGATCAGCCAGTGCCAGATGGAAAGTGAACCCATGGATTACTCCTGAAGAATGTGTTTGATTTTAGTCGGCGCAGATGTCACAACCCGCGGCAATGGCGAATATCAACCCTTGAGCCAGGGCCGGGGGCCACCCATGACGTGGACATGGAGATGGTGGACCTCCTGCCCGCCCTCGGCACCGGTGTTGACGACGATGCGGAAGCCGCCCCGCGGATAGGGCCGGCAGCCCTGCTCGATGGCCAGCCTGGGCGCCAGCGTCATGATTTTTCCCAGGAGCGCCGCGTCGTCCGGCGTGACCTGCGCCATCGACGGGATGTGGCGCTTGGGCACCAGCATGAAATGCACGGGCGCCCAGGGCGCGATGTCGTGGAAGCCGAAAAGATCGTCGTCCTCGTACATCTTTCGCGAGGGAATCTTGCCCTCGATGATCTTGCAGAAGATGCAGTTCGGATCAGAGGACATTCGCAGGCTCCATCGGTCGTCCGGCATTCATGCGCACCATCCCCTTGACGATGCGATAGAGGAACCAGAGGGAAATCAGCGCCCAGGCGATCCAGCCCGGCAGGAGCAGCAGCAGCCAGAGCCAGGAGGTCAGCAGGTACAACACGCCGGCCCACAGCACCGAGCGGATGCGCCAGCTGAAATGCGTCGCCTGCCAGGTGCCGGCGGCATCGTCGCGCTTGACCAGATCGATCACCAGCGCGATCAGGAGCAGCGCGATGGAAGCCTGCGCGCCGGGCAACACGGCGCCGACGGCCACCACCAGATGCAGGATGTAACTGATCCAGCCCCAGGTCTTGAGCGAGCTGTCGGGCTCCACGGTCACGATGTCGTTGGGCATGGCGTCCTCTCAGTCGTTGGAAGCTTCGCGATCCTGCGCCTTGCGCAGGGCCTTTTCCTCGATGCCGCTCAAGCCTTCGCGACGCTCGAGCTCGGCCACCACGTCGCGCGGCGAAAAGCCGTAGTGGGCCAGCGCCACCATGCTGTGGAACCAGAGATCGGCCACTTCGTTCACTATTTTCGTGCGCTCGCCGCCATGGTCGGCGTCCTTCGCGGCCATCACCACCTCGGTCGCTTCCTCGCCGATCTTCTTGAGAAAGGCGTCGGGGCCGCGGTGCAGCAAGCGTGCCACGTAGCTCTTCTCGGGGTCGCCGCCGCGCGCGGGCAGCCGGCTTTCGATCACGGCGGCCAGTCGCGCGAGCGCGTCTTCGGCATTGCGTTCGGGGGCGTCGGCGCTCATCTTGGGGACGATGTGTAGATCGATTCGGGGTCTTTCAAGACCGGCTCGGTCACGGTCCACTGGCCGTTCTCGTACTTGCTGAAAAAGCAGCTGTGGCGCCCGGTATGGCAGGCGATGCCGGGCTCGTGGCCGAGCTGGGTGACCTGGAGCAGCACCACGTCGTTGTCGCAGTCGAGCCGGATCTCGTGCACGGTCTGCACGTGGCCCGATTCCTCGCCCTTGAACCAGAGCTTGCCGCGCGAGCGGCTGAAATACACAGCGCGGCCCAGCTCGGCCGTCCTGGCCAGCGCCTCGCGGTTCATCCAGGCGAACATCAGCACGTCCTTGCTGCCCTGTTCCTGCGCGATCACGGGCACCAGGCCGTTCGCATCCCACTTCACTTCGTCGAGCCAGTTCATCGGGGTATTGTCGGTCACAGGCGCACAGGAATGCCGCGCGCCGCCATGCAGGCCTTGGCCTCGCCGACGGTGTATTCGCCGTAGTGGAAGATGCTGGCCGCCAGCACGGCATCGGCGCCGCCGGCCTGGATGCCGTCGGCCAGGTGCTCGAGATTGCCGACACCGCCGGAGGCGATCACCGGCACGCTGACCGCATCGCTGACAGCTCGCGTGAGCTCGAGGTCGAAGCCGCTCTTGGTGCCATCCCGGTCCATGCTGGTCAAGAGAATCTCGCCGGCGCCGCGGCGCGCCATTTCGACAGCCCATCGCACCGCGTCGAGCCCCGTGTTCTTGCGGCCGCCATGGCTGTAGACGTCCCAGCCGGGCCCGCGCAAGGCCGCATCCTCGGCCGAGCGCCGCTTGGCGTCGATCGCGACCACGATGCACTGGGCACCGTACTTGCGCGACGCGTCGTCGATCACCTGCGGGTTCGCGATGGCGGCCGAGTTGAAGCTGGTCTTGTCGGCGCCCGCGTTGAGCAGGCGGCGCACGTCCTCGACGGTGCGCACGCCGCCGCCGACGGTCAGCGGAATGAAGACCTGCGAGGCCACCGCCTCGATGATCGGCAGGATCAGGTCGCGGCCGTCGCTGGTGGCCGTGATGTCGAGAAAGGTCAGCTCGTCGGCGCCCTGCGCGTTGTAGCGCGCCGCGATCTCGACCGGATCGCCGGCATCGCGCAGCTCGACGAAGTTGACGCCTTTGACGACGCGGCCGCCGGTGACGTCGAGACAGGGAATGATGCGTTTGGCGAGCATGGCGGGTTCAGGGTTTGCGGGATTCAAAGGATGGTGAGCTGCTGCCAGCCCTGCCATGCGGCACCCGGCGCGAGCAGCACGGGCTCGTCGATGCGCGCCGCCTCGACGCAGAGCATGTGGCGCCAGCCGTCGTCGGGCAGGTCGGCCAGCTGGGCGCTCAGCGCCGGGCCGGGGTTCCACACCACCGTTTCGGTGCAGCTCGCGCTTTGCGCGATCTCGAGCGTGCCGGAAGGCTGTACCAGCCGCAGCGGCCGCGCGGGCGCCGTGTAGACGCTGTCGAATTCGGTGCCGAAGCGCAGCGCGGGCGCCAGGTCGACATGCCGGTCGTCGCGCACCGCGTCCCAGCGATTGGCGCCCTGCAGCCCTTCCAGCGAGGCGGCGGCAATGTCGTCCACGCGCAGGTAGCTGTGCAGCGCGGCCGCAAAGGACCAGGGCCCGCGGCCGGTGTTGTCGATCGACAGCGCGATGCGCAGCGAATGCGGCGCCAGCGTCACAGCCAGCCGTGCGTGAAAGGCGTGCGGCCAGATGGCGCGGGTGGCCTCGTTGTCATGCAGCGAGAGAACGAGCGTGTCCCCCTTGCCGCCGGCGGTGGGCGCCTCGGCCTGCCATGCGAGGTTGCGCACGAAACCGTGCTTGGGCAGCGGCCCGCGCTGGTTGAACTGCGGCCAGCAGATCGGCACGCCGCCGCGGATCGCGCTCTGGCCGTCGAAGCGCGCCTCGGGGCTCAGGTAGAGACGCTCGACGCCGTCGGCCGTGGTCCACGACAGCAGGTGGGCGCCGTGCCTCGCCACGGTGCAGGCGCTGCCCCCCGGCAGGGCGAGGTGCAGTGCAGGCTGGCCGCGGAAGACGATCTCTTTGAAGGACATGACCCGATTCTAGGTTTGGCCCGTGTCACCCCAGGCCGCAACGGCATGGCCGCAGGCCGAATTCGCATTGCAGCCGGCATGGTTTTGGCATGAAATCGCGACAACCGGCGGCCGCGGCATGCGGATTGGCGGTGAGGGACGTCATCTCCACATCACTTGTTCGACAAGAAGGGGCTCGCACATGAAAAGGAAATTGCCGCCGGCAGCCTGGATCCTGATCGCGATGGTGATCGGCATCTTGATCGGCTACATGATCTTCATCAACTTTCCCGACAAGAAGGTGGCCACGCAGATCGCAGGCTACATCTCGATCATGTCGGACGTGTTCCTGCGGCTGATCAAGATGCTCATCGGCCCGCTGGTGTTCTCCACCCTGGTGGTGGGCATCGCCCACATGGGCGACGCGGCCTCGGTGGGGCGCGTCTTCGGCAAGGCGCTGGGCTGGTTCATCACCGCGTCCCTGGTCTCGCTGGTGCTGGGCCTGATCATGGCCAATCTGCTGCAGCCGGGCCTCAACCTGGGCCTGCCGCTGCCCGACATCGGCGCCTCGGCCAACCTCGCGACCTCCAAGTTCACCCTGAAGGACTTCGTCAGCCACCTGGTGCCCAAGTCCTTCGCCGAGGCCATGGCCAACAACGAGATCCTGCAGATCGTGGTGTTCTCCATGTTCTTCGGCGTCGCGCTCGCCTCGCTCGGTGACAAGGCCAAGACCCTGGTCAACGCGATCGACGAGCTCTCCCACGCCATGCTGAAGATCACCGGCTACGTCATGAAGCTGGCGCCGCTGGCCGTGATGGCCGCCATGGCCGCCACCGTGGCGGTGAACGGGCTGGAGATCCTGCTCAAGTTCGCGGTCTTCATGGGCGACTTCTACATCGGCCTGTTCCTGCTGTGGGGCGTCCTGATCTTCGCCGGCTTCGCCTTCCTCGGCCCGCGCGTGTTCAAGCTGCTGGTGCTGATCAAGGAGGCCTTCCTGCTGTCCTTTGCGACGGCGAGCTCGGAAGCGGCCTATCCGAAGATCCTGGACGCGCTCGACCGCTTCGGCGTCAAGCGCAAGATCTCGAGCTTCGTGATGCCCATGGGCTACTCCTTCAACCTCGACGGCTCGATGATGTACTGCACCTTCGCCGTGCTTTTCATCGCCCAGGCCTACGGCATCGAGCTGTCGCTGGGCACCCAGATCACGATGCTGCTGATCCTGATGCTCACCTCCAAGGGCATGGCCGGCGTGCCGCGCGCCTCGCTGGTGGTGATCGCCGCCACACTGAACCAGTTCAACATCCCCGAGGCCGGGCTGCTGCTGATCCTGGGCGTGGACACTTTCCTCGACATGGGCCGCTCGGCCACCAACGCGGTGGGCAACTCGATCGCCACGGCGGTGGTGGCCAAGTGGGAGGGCGAGCTGCTTTCGGAGAGCGATGCCGCGGCCAACGCCAGCAAGATCGACGAGGAATTGAAGGCCACGCTGGCCCACCCGGTTCATGCCTGAGGCACGGCCATGAAGCCCACCTGGAAATCGTCGCTCGCTGTTGCGCTGTTCGCGGCAGCACTCGGCATGTCTGCAATGGCCCGCGCGCAACCCGAGCCCGCCCCGGCGGCGCCCGCAGCGCTGACGGGCACGCTGGCCAAGGTGCGCGACACCGGCGCCATCACGATCGGCTACCGCGAATCGTCGATCCCGTTCTCCTACCTGTCGCCGCGCAACGAACCGATCGGCTACTCGATCGAGCTGTGCCGCGCGCTGGTGGCCGCGATCGAGGAGGCGGTGCACAAGAGCCTGGAGATCAAGTGGGCGCCCGTCACCTCCGAGTCGCGCATCGATGCGGTGGAAAAGGGCCAGGTCGATCTCGAATGCGGCTCCACCACCAACAACCTCGAGCGCCAGAAGCGCGTGGCCTTCTCACCCACGATCTTCGTTTCGGGCACCAAGGTGCTGGTGAAGAAAGGTTCGCCGATCAAGGGATTTCGCGACCTGGCCGGCAAAAAAGTGGCCGTGACGCGCGGCACGACCAACGAGAAGACGATGCAGGACCTGTCGCAGAAATTCAAGCTCAACCTGAACCTGATCGTGATGCGCGACCATGCGGAGTCTTTCGCGCAGGTGGTGGCCGGCCAGGCCGATGCCTTTGCGACCGACGACGTGCTGCTCTATGGCCTGATCGCGCAGAACAAGGGCAAGGTGCAGGGCGAGTACCAGGTGGTCGGCGACTTCCTCTCCTACGACCCCTACGGCATCATGTACCGCAAGGGCGATGCGCAGCTGGCCAAGGTGGTGAACGACAGCTTCCAGGCGCTGGCCATCGACGGCGAGATCGAGCGCCAGTACAAGCGCTGGTTCCTGCAGAAGCTGCCTCTTTCGAGCACCAGCATCAATCTGCCGATGAGCCCGCAGCTGGAGACCATCATCCAGACGCTGGCGGTAAAAACAGAATAGGCGAGCTATTGCTCTGCGAGTTCGTCGGCGCGCGCTTGCGCAGCGGCGAAATCGAGGTCGCCCGAGTAGATGGCCCGACCGCAGATCACGCCCTCGATGCCGTCCGATTCGACCGCGCAGAGCTTGTCGATGTCGGCCATGTTCGAGAGCCCGCCCGATGCGATCACCGGGATGGTGAGCGCCTGGGCCAGCTTCACCGTGGCCTCGATGTTGATGCCCGAGAGCATGCCGTCGCGGCCGATGTCGGTGTAGATGATCGATTCGACGCCGTAGTCCTCGAACTTCTTGCCCAGGTCGGCCACCTCATGGCCCGTGAGCTTGCTCCAGCCGTCGGTCGCGACCTTGCCGTCCTTGGCGTCGAGGCCGACGATGATGTGGCCGCCGAAGGCACTGCAGGCATCCTTGAGGAAGCCGGGGTTCTTGACCGCAGCCGTGCCGATGATCACGTAGCGCAGGCCGTCGTCGATGTAGCGCTCGATGGTGTCGAGGTCGCGGATGCCGCCACCGAGCTGCACCGGGATGTCGTCGCCGACCTCCTTCAGGATCGCCTTGATCGCCGCATGGTTCTGCGGCTTGCCGGCAAAAGCGCCGTTCAGGTCGACCAGGTGCAGCCGCCGTGCGCCGGCTTCGATCCATCTGCGCGCCATCGCGGCCGGGTCTTCGCTGAAGGTGGTGGACTGGTCCATGTCGCCTTGCTTGAGGCGAACACAATGGCCGTCCTTGAGATCGATCGCAGGAATAAGGAGCATGGTGCGGGATTGCGTGGAACGAGCGATGAAGCGCAGGAACTGCTTCTTCAGGGATTCCAGTGGAGAAAGTTTCTATAGAGCTGCAGCCCGTGGTCCGCACTCTTCTCGGGGTGGAACTGGGTCGCAAAAATATTATCGCGTGCAATGGCGGCGGTAAAGCGCTCGCCGTATTCCGCTTCGCCCGCGCTGTGGCGGGCATCCGCCGGCCGCGCGTAGAAGCTGTGCACGAAGTAGAAATAGCTCTGGTCCGGCACGCCGGCCCATACCGGGTGCGGCCGCATCTGCATGACCTGGTTCCAGCCCATCTGCGGCACCTTGTAGCGGCTGCCGTCCGGCTGGAGACGGCCCGCCAGCTCGAACTTGCGCACTTCGCCGGGAATCAGGCCCAGGCCCTCGGTCGGCCCCTCGTCGCTCGTCGACAGCAGCATCTGCATGCCGACGCAGACGCCGAAGAGCGGCTTGGCGGCGGCCGCTTCGAGCACCGATTCCTGCAGGCCCGAGTCGCGCAGTTCGCGCATGCAGTCGGGCATGGCGCCCTGCCCCGGCAGCACGACGCGCGTGGCGCGGCGCACCACTTCCGGGTCGGAGGTCACGAAAACCTCGACCCCGACCTGGTCGGCCGCGTGCTGGACGGCCTGCGATACCGAGCGCAGGTTGCCCATGCCGTAGTCGACGACGGCGACGGTATTCTTGGTCAGAGCGATCCCTTCGTCGAGGGAATGACGCCGGCCGAGCGCGGATCGAGTTCGAGCGCCGCGCGCAGCGCGCGCGCGAAGGCCTTGAACACGGTTTCGCACTGGTGGTGGGCGTTGACGCCCTTGAGGTTGTCGATGTGCAGGGTCACGAAGGCGTGGTTGACGAAGCCCTGGAAGAACTCGTAGGTGAGCTGGCTGTCGAAAGTGCCGATCATGCCGCTGGTGAAGGGCACGTGCATGACCAGGCCCGGACGGCCCGAGAAATCGATCACGACGCGGCTCAGCGCCTCGTCGAGCGGCACGTAGGCGTGGCCATAGCGCCGGATGCCCTTCTTGTCGCCGACCGCTTTCGCGACCGCCTGGCCGAGGGTGATGCCCACGTCTTCCACCGTGTGGTGGCCGTCGATGTGCAGGTCGCCCTGGCAATCGATGTCGAGGTCGATCAGGCCGTGGCGGGCGATCTGGTCGAGCATGTGGTCGAAGAAGCCGATGCCGGTGGACAGCTTCGAGCGGCCGCTGCCGTCGAGGTCGACGCGGACCGTGATCTTCGTCTCCGCGGTGTTGCGCGTGACGGTGGCGGTGCGCGCGCCGGCGGCGACGACTGCTTCGGGTGCCGAGGGGGTGTTCATAGGGATGCTTCGAGGGCCGCAAGCATCTGCGCATTCTCGTCGATGGTTCCGACGGTCAGGCGCAGGCAGTTCGCGAGCAATGGGTGCATTTTAGAAACGTTCTTGACCAGCACGCCGCGCGCCTTCATTCCCTCGAAGGTCCGGGTGGCATCGGGCACGCGCACCAGGATCATGTTGGCGTCGCTGGGCCAGCTCTTCACCGCAGGCAGCCGGGCCAGCGCCTCGAAGATGCGCTGGCGCTGGGCGCGGATCTCCGCCGCCTGCCCGGCAAACACCTCGGCGTGCTCCAGCGCGAACAGCGCGCACTCGCAATTCAGCACGCTGATGTTGTAGGGCGGCCGCACCTTGTCGATCTCGGCGATCAGGGCCTGGGGGCCGATCAGGTAGCCCAGCCGGACGCCCGCCAGGCCGAACTTGCTGAGCGTGCGCATCAGGAGCACGTGGCCGTGGCGCGCGATGCGGCCGATCCAGCTGCGGCCGGCGAAGGGCTGGTAGGCCTCGTCGATCACCACCAGGCCGCCCTGCGCGCCCTGGGCCTCGATGATCTTTTCGATCACGGCATCGTCCCAGAGGTTGGCGGTCGGGTTGTTGGGATAGGCGAGGTAGACGATGGCCGGCTTCTCGCGCGCGATGGCCTCGAGCATGGCGGCCTCGTCGAGCTCGAAATCGGCCGTCAGCGGCACGCCGGCGAAGCGCAGGCCCTGCAGTTGGGCGCTGATCGCGTACATCACGAAGCCGGGCACCGGCGCCAGGATGGCCGCCCCCGGCAGGTCGCAGGCCATGGCGAGCAGCGAGATCAGTTCGTCCGAACCGTTGCCGAGCATCAGCCCGAAGCCCTCGGGTATGGCGGCATAGGCCGCCAGCGCGCGCTGCAGGTCGGCGCCGCGCGCCCCGGGATAGCGGTTCAGCGCGAGTGCGCCCAGCCGCTGGCCCAGCGCGGCCTGCAGCGCGGGCGGCAGGCCGAAGGGGTTCTCCATGGCGTCGAGCTTGATCAGCCCGCGCGCATCCTGCACGGCGTAGGCATGCATGGACTGGACGTCGGTGCGGATGCGGCCCAATGCGCGGGCTGTGGTGGCGGTCGAAGAGGTCATTCGGTTCAAGGCGCGCAGCGGTAGCTGTTGCGCAACGCAGCCGAAAGCACGAGTTGCACCGGCATATCGGCCTCATAGCTGTCGGCATTGCGCGTCAGTTCGGTTTGGTAGAGCGAGCGCGCCATCGCGGGCTCGAGACGGCGGCCGTTGATGCAGAACGGTGGCTTCTGGCCCGCGCGCTGGGCCATGTCGCCGGCCTCGCGCAGGCCCTCGACCACGCCGACGAGATAGTAGTTGGCGTAGAGCTTGCCGTCCTTTTCATTGGCTTCCAGCGTGCGCAGCTCGCGGATGCTCATGGCCTGGCAGGCGGCGCCGAAGGTCAGCAGCGCGAGGGCCAGGCCAGGCCCGAACGATAGCATTCGCATCGCTTCGCCCCCTTCAGCGCAGGCGCAGGCGGGCCGCTTCGGCGTGCGCGGGCAAGCCCTCGCCTTCGGCCAAGGTCACGGCGATGCGGCCCAGGGCTTGCGCCCCCTCTTCGCTGACCTCGATCAGGCTCGAGCGCTTCTGGAAATCGTAGACTCCCAGCGGCGAGCTGAAACGCGCGGTGCCGCTGGTGGGCAGCACGTGGTTGGGACCGGCGCAGTAATCGCCCAGGCTTTCGCTGGTGTAGGCGCCGAGAAAGATCGCGCCGGCATGCTTGAGCAGCGGCTCCCAGCGCTGCGGTTCGCGGCTGCTGACTTCCAGGTGTTCCGGCGCGATGCGGTTGCTGATTTCGCAGGCCTCTTCCATGCTGCGCGTGTGGATCAGCGCGCCGCGGCCGTTGAGCGAGGCCGCGATGATCTCGGCGCGCGGCATCGAGGGCAGCAGGCGGTCGATTTCCTGCTGCACGCGATCGATGTAGGCCGCGTCGGGGCTGAGCAGGATGCTCTGCGCGAGTTCGTCGTGCTCGGCCTGGCTGAAGAGGTCCATCGCCACCCAGTCGGCCGGCGTGCTGCCGTCGGCCAGCACCAGGATCTCGCTCGGGCCGGCGATCATGTCGATGCCGACGGTGCCGAAGACGCGCTTCTTGGCACTGGCGACATAGGCATTGCCGGGGCCGGTGATCTTGTCGACCTTCGGGATGGTTTCCGTGCCATAGGCCAGTGCGGCCACCGCCTGCGCGCCGCCGATGGTGAAGGCGCGCGTCACGCCGGCCACGTGCGCCGCAGCCAGCACCAGCGGATTCTTCTCGCCGCCGGGCGTGGGCACGACCATGATGATTTCGCCGACTCCCGCCACGTGCGCGGGAATGGCGTTCATGAGCACGCTCGACGGGTAGGCGGCCTTGCCGCCCGGCACGTAGATGCCGACGCGATCCAGTGGCGTGACCTTCTGGCCCAGCAGCGTGCCGTCGGCATCGCGGTAGCTCCAGCTTTCGCCGCTGGCCTTCTTCTGCGCCTCGTGGTAGCTGCGCACGCGGCGGGCCGCGGCTTCGAGCGCTTCGCGCTGCACTGCGGGCAATGCATCGAAGGCGGCGCGCAATTCGTCGGCCTTGAGTTCCAGCGTTTCCATGCCGGCCACGTCGAGCCGGTCGAAGCGGCGCGTGTACTCGAGCACCGCCGTGTCGCCGCGCCGCTGGACGTCGGCCAGGATGTCCGCGACCACCTGCTCGATGGCGGCATCCGCTTCGGCCGACCAGTGCAGCCGCGCCTTGAAATCGGCTTCGAAGCCGGCCGAGGCGGTCGACAGGCGTGCGGGAGAGGCTTTCAGGTTCATCGTCAGGCGGAAGGAATGGCCGAGGCGAAGGCGTCGATGATGCGGCGGATCGGCGCTTGCTTGAGCTTGAGCGCGGCCTGGTTGACCACCAGACGCGCGCTGATGTCCATGATGCGCTCGACCTCCACCAGATGGTTGGCCTTGAGCGTGTTGCCGGTCGACACCAGGTCGACGATGGCGTCGGCCAGGCCGGTGAGCGGCGCGAGCTCCATGCTGCCGTAGAGCTTGATCAGGTCGACGTGCACGCCCTTGCTGGCGAAGAACTCGCGCGCCAGGCCGACGTACTTGGTCGCGACCTTGATGCGCGAGCCCTGCTTGACGGCCGATTCGTAGTCGTAGTCGGCGCGCACGGCCACGCTCAGGCGGCAGGCCGCGATGCGCAGGTCGAGCGGCTGGTAGAGGCCCTGGTTGCCGTGCTCGAGCAGCACGTCGAGCCCGGTCACGCCGAGATCGGCGCCGCCGTACTGCACGTAGGTCGGCACGTCCGAGGCGCGCACCAGCACCACGCGCACGTCGGGCCGCGTGGTCGCGAGAATCAGCTTGCGCGATTTCTCGGGGTCCTCGGTCACCTCGATGCCGGCCGCGGCCAGGAGCGGCAGCGTTTCCTCGAAGATGCGGCCCTTGGACAGGGCGAGCGTGATCACGGCTGCATCTCCGCCGGCCCGGCCACGCGCTCGATGTCGGCGCCGAGGCCGCGCAGCTTGCTTTCCATGCGGTCATAGCCGCGGTCCAGGTGGTAGATGCGGTCGACCAGCGTTTCGCCGTCGGCCACCAGCCCGGCGATCACGAGGCTGGCCGAGGCGCGCAGGTCGGTCGCCATCACGGTCGCGCCCGAGAGCTGCGCAACGCCTTCGATCACGGCCACCTTGCCGTCGGTCTGGATCTTGGCGCCCAGGCGCAGCATCTCGTCGACGTGCATGAAGCGGTTCTCGAAGATCGTCTCGGTCACGGTCGAGGTGCCTTCGGCGATCACGTTGAGCGCCATGAACTGGGCCTGCATGTCGGTCGGAAAACCCGGGTATTCGGTGGTGCGGAAGCTCTGCGCCTTGAGGCGGCCCTGGCTCTGGACGCGGATGCCGCCGTCCACCGCAGCCACCTGGGCACCCGCCTCGCGCAGTTTCTCGATCACCGCATCGAGGTGGTCGGCGCGGCCATGCTTCAGCACGACATCGCCACCGGTGGCCGCGACGGCGCACAGGAAAGTGCCGGCCTCGATGCGGTCGGCCACCACCTGGTGCGTGCAGCCGTTGAGCTTGTCGACGCCCTGGATGCGGATGCGGCTGGTGCCGTGCCCTTCGATCTTCGCGCCCATCTCGATCAGCATCTCGGCCAGGTCGGAGATCTCGGGCTCCTGGGCCGCGTTTTCCAGCACGGTCTCGCCGTCGGCCAGCGCGGCGGCCATGAGGAAGTTCTCGGTGCCAGTGACGGTCACCATGTCCGTCGTGATGCGCGCGCCGTGCAGGCGCTTGGCGCCGCCCGCGAGGCTGGCCACCATATAGCCGTGCTCGACCACGATCTCGGCACCCATGGCCTGCAGGCCCTTGATGTGCTGATCGACCGGCCGCGAACCGATGGCACAGCCGCCCGGCAGCGACACCCTGGCCTTGCCGAAGCGCGTCAGGAGCGGTCCGAGCGCGAGCACCGACGCGCGCATGGTCTTCACGAGCTCGTAAGGCGCCTCGGCCGTGTGCAGCGGTCCGGCGTCGATGCGCACGGTGCCTTTGTCGTCGCGCTCGGCCGCCACGCCCATGTTGCGGATCAGCTTGAGCATGGTCGTGACGTCGTTCAGGCGCGGCACGTTGTGCAGCGTGACGGGCCGGTCGGTCAGGAGGGCGGCGCAGAGTTCGGGCAGCGCAGCATTCTTCGCGCCGGAAATGAGCACCTCGCCGCGAAGCGTGCGCCCGCCGCGAATCAGAAGTTTGTCCATGAAAGATCCAGCGAGAGAACTAGGAGTTTTGGTCCGCCCATTCGGCGGGCGTGTAGGTCTTCATCGAAAGCGCATGCACTTCGTCGGTGTGCATTTTGGCACCGAGGGTGGCGTAGACCCGCTGATGTCGCTGGATCGCGCGCTTGCCCTCGAACTCGGTAGAAACGATGGTGGCGTACCAATGGCGACCATCGCCCTCGAGCGCGATGTGCTGGCAGGGCAGGCCGGCCTGGATGATTGATTGGAGCTCTTCGGCAGTCATGGTCATCCTCGGATCTTGTAGCCGATGCGAAGCAAGTGAACGGCGATGGCGCTGACGACGAGCCAGGCGCTGCCGACGATCGCCAGGCTCAGCCAGGGCGAGGCGTCGCTGACGCCGAAGAAGCCGTAGCGGAAGCCGTCGATCATGTAGAAGAAGGGATTCAGGTGGCTCACGGTCTGCCAGAACGGCGGCAGCGAGTTGATCGAATAGAACACGCCGGAGAGAAAAGTCATCGGCATGATCAGGAAGTTCTGGAAAACGGCCATCTGGTCGAACTTCTCGGCCCAGAGCCCGGCGATCAGGCCCAGCGTGCCGAGCATGGCGGCACCCAGGAAGGCGAACACGAGGATCCACAGCGGGGCGACGAAGCTCGGCATGGCAAACAGTGCGGTCACCGAGAACACGCCCACACCCACCGCCAGGCCGCGCAGGATCGAGGAACCCACGTAGGCGAAGAACCAGCCCCAATGCGACAACGGCGTCAGCAGCACGAACACCAGGCTGCCCATGATCTTGCTCTGGATGATGGACGAGGAGCTGTTGGCAAATGCGTTCTGAAGCACGCTCATCATCACGAGGCCGGGCACCAGGAAGGCGGTGTAGCTCACCGTCCCGTAGACCTTGACGTGGTCTTCGAGCACATGGCCGAACACCATCAGGTAGAGCACCGCGGTCAGCACCGGGGCACCGACGGTCTGGAAGCCGACCTTCCAGAAGCGCAGCGTTTCCTTGTAGAGCAAGGCACGCCAGCCGAGCGCACCGACCATCATCGCGCCACCTCCAAGGGAGTCTGCTCGCCGGCCATCAGGTCGATGAACACGTCTTCGAGATCGGCCTTGCGCATCTCGACGTCTTCCACGTCGAGCCCGGCCTCGCGAATGGCGGCGAGCATCTGTTCGACCTCGCGGGCGTTCTGCGCCGGCAGTTGCACGATGCGGCCGGTGATGCGGGCGTGCTGCGCGAGAGCCCAGGGCAGCATGCCGTCGGTCTTGAAGCGCAGCACGTTGCTGGCGGCCGAACGCAGCAGCTCGCTCGTGCGGTCCAGCGCGATCACGCGGCCCTGCTTGAGCATCGCGATGCGATGGCACAGCGCCTCGGCTTCTTCGAGGTAGTGGGTGGTCAGCAGCACCGTGCTGCCCTGCTTGTTGAGCTTGGCGACAAACTGCCACAGGGTCTGGCGCAGCTCGACATCGACGCCGGCGGTCGGCTCGTCGAGCACGATCACGGGCGGCTTGTGCACCAGCGCCTGCGCCACCAGTACGCGGCGCTTCATGCCGCCGGAGAGCTGGCGCATGTTGGCGCCGGCCTTGTCGGCGAGGCCGAGGCTGTGCAGGAGTTCGTCAATCCAGTCGTCGTTGTTCTTGATGCCGAAGTAACCCGACTGGATGCGCAGCGACTCGCGAACGTTGAAGAAAGGGTCGAACACCAGTTCCTGCGGCACCACGCCGAGCTGGCGGCGCGCTTGGGCGTAGTCGCGCTGGACGTCGAAACCATGGACGCTGATGGCGCCCGAGCTCGGCCGCGAGAGGCCGGCGAGCATGCTGATCAAGGTGGTCTTGCCGGCACCGTTGGGGCCCAGCAGGCCGAAGAACTCGCCCTCTTCGATCTGGAACGTGACCTCGTCGACCGCGCGCAAGCCGGGCTTTCCCTGGGCGCGTTGCTGGCGTGAGGCAGGATAGGTCTTGGAGACCGATTGGAAGGAGATCGCGGGCATGGGAACCCGCGATTTTACGGGGCGACGTCGCAAGCTGCCTCGCAACGGTCTTATTGCCGGATGCGGCCGCCGCCGGGCCGCCCCAGGGCGAGCCGCGCCTCCCCCTCGGGGGGTGGCGAATTACACGCAGCGAAGCGGAGTGAAAAGCCGAGGGGCTGACATCTTCTACGGTGCGGCCGGCAAAAGGCCTGCCACACCGTACAGCGACGCGAGCTCGCGCAGGCGCGACGGCAAGCCCTTCACCGCGAAGCCGCGACCGAGCGCACTCGACTCGCGCCGGCATTCGAGCAGCACCGCGAGTGCCGACGAATCGAACTGCGCCAGCGCGGTGGCATCGACCACGGTGGACGAACCCGTCTGCCCTGCGAGCCCCTGCCGGAGCATAAGCACGCACGCGGGCGCGTCGTCGTGCGTCAGCTTGGGCGGCAGGACCAGCATCGGGCGCTCTTTCCTGTCACTTCTTGCCGTTGAGCTTGTTGCGCTCCACCAGCTTGGCGATCAGGCCGTCGATGCCCTTGGCGTTGATTTCCTGCGCGAACTGGCTGCGGTAGGTATCGACCAGCCACACGCCGAGCACGTTCAGGTTGTAGATCTTCCAGCCGCCGGCCTCGCCGGGCGTCTTCTCGAGCCGGTAATCGAGTTGCACCGGGTCGCCGCTGCCGCGGACCTCGCTGCGCACCAGCACTTCCTTGTCGTCGGGCGAGCCGCGGAAGGGGCGCACGGTCACGGTCTGGTCGCTCACCTGGTCGAGCGCGCCCGCATAGGTGCGCACCAGCAGCTTCTTGAATTCTTCCTGGAGGCGCTGTTGCTGCTCGGGCGTGGCCTGGCGCCAGGCCGGGCCCACCGCCGAAGCGGTCATGCGCTGGAAGTTCACGTTCGGCATGATCTTGGTGTCGACCAGGACCATGATCTTGTTGACGTCGCCCGCCTTGATCGTCTTGTCGGCCTTGATGGTATCGAGCACATCGGTCGAGAGGCGCTTCACCAGCGCGTCGGGCGCTTCGTCGGCAGCGTGGACAGGCCGCACGAAGGCGGCGGCGCCCGCGAGCAGCAGGCCGGCCAGCATCAGGCGTCCGAAGGAGCGGCGTTGCAGGATCTGGTTCATCGATAAGTCCCTTGTTTGAAGTTTCAGGTCAGACGACCGTGGCAAATTGGAGAAACGGTTCGCCTGCACGGTTCCCGCTCGGAGGTAAAGGGCCGCAACGGGATGCAAGCGCCGGACTCACTCGTTGCCATCATTCGGCAGGTTGCCGTCGTGCACTTCGTTGCGCCGGCGCTGCAGGAAGGCATCGCGGGTGAACGAATACTTGTCGAGCGCGGCATCATCGAGCAGCTGGCCTGCACGAAGCAGGTTGGCCCGGCCATCGATCACGCGCAGCACATACAGCGAGTTGCGCACCGGAATGTCGTTCAACGCGCGCAGCAGATCGCCCCGCCGATCGATCGGCCACGCCGCCGTGTCGCGCAAGGTCGACGATCCGAACAGCGGCAGCACCACGTAAGGACCGCTCGGCACACCCCAGCGGCCCAGGGTCTGGCCGAAGTCTTCGCTGTGGCGGTCGATGCCGACCTCGGTGGCGATGTCGAGCAGGCCGCCCAGTCCGAAGACGGTGTTGACGTTCACGCGCATGAAGGTCTCGGCGCTGTTCTGCAGCTTCAGCTGCAGCACGCTGTTGACGAAGCTCCAGACGTCGGACAGGTTGCCAAAGAAGTTGTTGACGCCCGTGCGCACCGGCGAGGGCAGCACTTCGCGGTAGGCCGTCGCGGCGGGACGCAGCACTGCGTCGTCGACGACGTCGTTGAAGCGTGAAACCCCGCGATTGAAAGGCTCGAAGGGATCGGCCGGATTGGGGTGGGGACCGGTCGCGCAGCCGCTCGCGATGGCGAGAAGGGCAAGCGCGCCGAGGCGGCGCAGAACAGAAGCGCCGCGGATCGCGGACGAAAAGTTGGAAGTGGATCGCGGTTTCATTTCTTGTTGGCGTTGCCCGATGGCGTGCTGCCCTCGGACGCCTTGTTGTAGAGAAACTGACCGATCAGGTTCTCCAGCACGACGGCCGATTGCGTTGCGGTGATGGTGTCACCGGCTTGAAGGTTCTTCTCCTCAGCCCCAGCTTCGATCCCGATGTACTGCTCGCCGAGCAAGCCGCTGGTCAGGATCTTGAGGGAGCTGTCCTTGGGGAAACTGTAACGGCTTTGCAAAGCGAGCGTGACGCTGGCCTGAAAGTTCTTGTCGTCGAACGTGATCGATTCGACACGCCCGACCACCACGCCCGCGCTCTTGACCGCGGTTTGCGGCTTGAGTCCGCCGATGTTGTCGAAGCGCGCAGTGACGGGATAGGTCCTCTGGAAGCTGAGGCTCAGCAGGTTGGCTGATTGCAGCGCAAGAAAGAGCAGCGCCGCCGCGCCGATCAGCACGAACAGGCCGACCCAGATGTCGTTGTTGGAACGTTGCATGTATGTGCCTTCCGTCTTAGCTAGATACTGAACATCATTGCGGTCAGCAGGAAATCGAGCCCGAGCACTGCGAGCGAGGCGGCGACCACAGTGCGGGTGGTGGCGCGAGACACGCCCTCGGGCGTCGGCTGGGATTCGTAACCCTGCAGCAGTGCGATGAAGGTCACCGTGAAGCCGAAGACGATGCTCTTGACCACGCCGTTGCCGACGTCGCGCCAGACATCGACGCCGCCTTGCATCTGACCCCAGAAGGCGCCCGGATCGACGCCGAGCATCAGCACGCCGACCACGTAGCCGCCGCTCACGCCGACTGCGCTGAACACGGCCGCCAGCAGGGGCATGGTGATCACGCCGGCCCAGAAGCGCGGCGCGAGGATGCGCTGCACGGGATCGACCGCCATCATCTCCATCGCGCTTAGTTGTTCGCCGGCCTTCATGAGGCCGATCTCCGCCGTCAACGAGGTGCCCGCGCGGCCCGCGAACAGCAAGGCCGCGACCACCGGACCGAGTTCGCGCACCAGGCTCAGCGCGACCAGCAGGCCGAGCGCTTCCGAAGAGCCGTAGCGCTGCAGCGTGTAGTACCCCTGCAGCCCGAGCACGAAGCCCACGAACAGCCCCGAGACCGCAATGATCGCGAGCGAGTAGTTGCCGAGGAAGTGGATCTGGTCGCGCACCAGGCCGAAGCGGCGCAGGCTGCGCGCGCCCCGGAACACCAGGCGCAGGAACAGGTGGGCGCCCAGCCCCAGGTCGGCGAGCTTGGAGCGCACGGCAAAACCCACGTCGGCGGGCCGGTACCAGCTCATTCGCGCTCTCCGTGGGTGTTGCCGAAATCGTCCTCGACGCCGACGCCGGGATAGTGGAAATGCACCGGCCCGTCGGGCAGCGCGTTGACGAACTGGTGCACCAGAGGATCGCCGCTCTGGCGCACCTCCTGCGGCGTACCCTGGGCGGCAATGCCGCCGTTGGCCAGGATGATCACGTGGTCGGCGATGCGAAAGGTCTCTTCGAGATCGTGCGAGACCACGACGCTGGTCAGCCCCAGCGTGTCGTTGAGCTGGCGGATCAGGCGCGCCGCGGTGCCGAGCGAGATCGGATCGAGACCGGCGAAGGGCTCGTCGTACATCACGAGATCCGGGTCGAGCGCGATCGCACGGGCCAGCGCCACGCGCCGCGCCATGCCGCCCGAGACCTCGCTGGGCATCAGGTGCCGCGCGCCGCGCAAGCCCACCGCATCGAGCTTCATGAGCACGATGTCGCGCACCAGGGCTTCGGGCAACTGCGTGTGCTCGCGCAGCGGAAAGGCGACGTTGTCGAACACGCTCATGTCGGTGAACAGCGCGCCGAACTGGAACAGCATGCCCATGCGGCGCCGCGCGGCGTAGAGCGCATCGGTCCCGAGCTTGCCGACATCCTGTCCGTCCACCAGCACCTCGCCGCGCTGCGCACGCAGCTGGCCGCCGATCAGCCGCAGCACGGTGGTCTTGCCGCCGCCGGAGGCCCCCATCAGCGCCGTCACCTTTCCGCGCGGCACCGAGAACGAGACGCCATCGAGGATGGGCCGCTCGCCGTAGCCGAAGCCGAGGTCGCGAAATTCAACGAGGGAGGTGGTGGATGGGTCCATATCAAACAGAAAAGCCGGGGCGCCTTCAGGCATCCCGGCTCGCGGTTGCACCCATGATAAATGAAGCACGGGTCATGCCCATGCCCCGAAGTGGGGGCCTAATCCAGGCCTAATTCAGCGCGGCAGATCGCTGAATCCCATCAGGAATTCGTCGACGGAGCGCGCCGCCTGGCGCCCTTCGCGGATCGCCCACACCACCAGCGACTGGCCACGGCGGATGTCGCCCGCGGCAAACACCTTGGGCACGTTGGTTGCGTAGCCGCCGACGAAGTCGACGCTGGCCCTGGCATTGCCGCGCGCATCTTTCTCCACGCCGAAGGCATCGAGCACGTTGCCGACCGGGCTCACGAAGCCCATGGCCAGGAGCACCAGATCGGCCTTCAGCACTTCTTCGGTGCCGGGGACCTCGACCATCTTGCCGTCCTTCCACTCCACGCGAACGGTCTTGAGGCCGGTGAGCTTGCCCTTCTCGCCGATAAACTCCTTGGTCGAGATCGCGAACTCGCGCTCGCAGCCCTCTTCGTGGCTGGAGCTGGTGCGCAGCTTGTAGGGCCAGTAGGGCCAGGTCAGCGGGCGGTTTTCTTCCTCGGGCGGCTGCGGCATCAGTTCGAACTGCGTGACGCTGGCGGCGCCGTGGCGGTTGCTGGTGCCCACGCAGTCGGAGCCGGTGTCGCCGCCGCCGATCACGATCACGTGCTTGCCGGAGGCAGAGATCTGGCCCTTCACCTTGTCGCCGGCGTTGACCTTGTTCTGCTGCGGCAGGAACTCCATGGCGAAATAGATGCCATCGAGATCGCGGCCCGGCACCGGCAGGTCGCGCGACTGCTCGGCGCCACCGGTCAAGATAACCGCATCGAACTCGCGGTCGAGCTGCTCGGGCGTGACGATTTCCTTGGCCCAGTTCGTGACCTTGGAGCCCTTGCCGAGCGGATCCTTGGCGGCGCCGACCATCACGCCGGTGCGGAAGACCACGCCTTCGGCCTTCATCTGCTCGACACGGCGATCGATGTGCACCTTCTCCATCTTGAAGTCGGGGATGCCGTAGCGCAGCAGGCCACCGATGCGGTCGTTCTTCTCGAACAAGGTGACGTCGTGGCCGACGCGCGCGAGCTGCTGCGCGGCCGCCATGCCGGCCGGGCCGGAGCCGACCACCGCGACCTTCTTGCCGGTCTTGTGCTTGGCCGGCCGCGGTGCGACCCATTTTTCTTCCCACGCGCGATCGATGATTGCGTGCTCGATCGACTTGATGCCCACCGGGTCGTCGTTCACATTGAGCACGCAGGCGGCCTCGCAGGGCGCGGGGCAGATGCGGCCGGTGAACTCCGGGAAGTTGTTGGTCGAATCGAGCACCACGAAGGCGCTCTGCCAGTCGCTTTGGTAGACCAGGTCGTTGAAGTCCGGAATGATGTTGTTGACCGGGCAACCGCTGTTGCAGAAGGGCGTGCCGCAGTCCATGCAGCGCGCACCCTGCACCTTGGCCTGGGCCTCGTCGAGCCCGACAACGAATTCCTTGTGATGCTTGACGCGCTCCTTGACGGGCTTGTAGCCCTCCTCGATGCGCTCATGCTCCATGAAGCCGGTGATTTTTCCCATCGTGATTCCTTTGCTCACCCCCGTTGCTTGCTCACTTCGTGTAGCCTCCTGCCCCCTTCAGGGGGCAGCACCAGCGGCCCGGCAAAGCCGGATCCGCGGTGCTCCCCGAAGGGTTGAGATGGCACACCTAAAGAAGCTGCACGGCGTATGAAGAGTTGTTGCTTGATCAGGCCGTGACCGGTTTGTTGACGACCGCGTGCGGCTCCATGCCCACGTGGGCGTTGTTGCCGCTGCTCGTGAGCTCGACCTGGCGGTCGTGGATCTCGGCCAGCGCGCGCTTGTATTCGTTCGGGAAGACCTTGACGAACTTGGTGCGCGAGACCGCCCAGGTGTCGAGCAGTTCGCGCGCGCGCTTGCTGCCGGTCCAGCGATGGTGGTCTTCCAGGAGCTTCCTGAGCTGCGCCTCGTCGGTCTCGCCGTCGTGCCAGATCTTGCGGTGCACGCTCGCGATCTGCTCGGCGGAGGTCAGCACCTTGTCGAGCGAGACCATCGAGAGGTTGCAGCGCGACGCGAACTGGCCGTCCTCGTCATAGACGAAGGCGACACCGCCGCTCATGCCGGCCGCGAAGTTGCGCCCGGTCTTGCCGAGCACCGCGACCGTGCCGCCGGTCATGTATTCGCAGCCGTGATCGCCGGTGCCTTCGACCACCGCGGTGGCGCCCGACAGGCGCACCGCGAAGCGCTCGCCGGCCACGCCGCACAAGTAGGCCTCGCCGGTGGTCGCGCCGTAGAGCGCGGTGTTGCCGACGATGGTGTTGCGTATCGCTTCACCGCGGAAGTCGAGGCTGGGACGCACCACCACGCGGCCGCCCGAGAGGCCCTTGCCGGTGTAGTCGTTGGCATCGCCGATCAGGTAGAGCGTGATGCCGCGCGCCAGGAAGGCGCCGAAGGACTGGCCGCCCGTGCCTTCGAGCTGGATGCGGATCGAATCGTCAGGCAGGCCTTGCGGATGCACCTTGGTCAGCGCGCCCGAGAGCATGGCGCCGACCGATCGGTTGACGTTGCGCGCCACCTCGATGAACTGCACCTTCTCGCCCTTCTCGATCGCCGGGCGCGACTTCTCGATCAGCTTGTTGTCGAGGCTCTTCGCGAGGCCGTGGTCCTGCGCCTCGACGTGGTAGCGCGGCACGTCGGCCGGCACGTTCGGCTGCGCGAACAGGCGGCTGAAGTCCAGGCCGCGGGCCTTCCAGTGCTCGATGCCCTTCTTGGTGTCGAGCAGGTCGGCGCGGCCGATCAGCTCGTCGAACTTGCGGATGCCCAGCTGCGCCATGATCTGGCGCACTTCCTCGGCAACGAAGAAGAAGTAGTTCACCACGTGCTCGGGCTTGCCGGTGAACTTCTTGCGCAGCACCGGGTCCTGCGTGGCCACGCCGACCGGGCAGGTGTTGAGGTGGCACTTGCGCATCATGATGCAGCCCTCGACCACCAGCGGCGCGGTCGCGAAGCCGAACTCATCGGCGCCAAGCAGTGCGCCGATGGCGACGTCGCGGCCGGTCTTCATCTGGCCGTCGGCCTGCACGCGGATGCGCCCGCGCAGGCGGTTGAGCACCAGGGTCTGCTGGGTCTCGGCCAGGCCGATCTCCCACGGGCTGCCCGCGTGCTTGATCGACGACCATGGCGACGCGCCGGTGCCGCCGTCATGGCCCGCGATCACGACGTGGTCGCTCTTGCACTTGGCGACGCCGGCCGCGATCGTGCCGACGCCGACTTCGCTCACCAGCTTGACGCTCACGCTCGCGTGCGGCGCGACGTTCTTCAGGTCGTGGATCAGCTGCGCCAGATCCTCGATCGAATAGATGTCGTGGTGCGGGGGGGGAGAAATGAGGCCCACGCCCGGCACCGAGTAGCGCAGCGCGCCGATGTAGTTGGACACCTTGCCGCCCGGCAGCTGGCCGCCTTCGCCAGGCTTCGCGCCCTGCGCCATCTTGATCTGCAGCTGGTCGGCCGACGAGAGGTACTCGGCGGTGACGCCGAAGCGGCCCGAGGCGACCTGCTTGATCTTCGAACGCAGCGAGTCGCCGTCCTGCAGAGGCAGGTCGACCTCGACGTTGGCTTCGCCGATCACGCTCTTGAGCGTGTCGCCCACCTTGATCGGGATGCCCTTGAGCTCGTTGCGATAGCGCGCCGGGTCTTCACCGCCCTCGCCGGTATTGCTCTTGCCGCCGATGCGGTTCATCGCGACGGCGAGCGTCGAATGCGCTTCGGTGCTGATCGAGCCCAGCGACATGGCGCCGGTCGCGAAGCGCTTGACGATCTCGCTCGCCGGCTCGACCTCGTCCACGGAAATCGCCTTGGCCGGATCTATCCTGAACTCGAACAGCCCGCGCAGCGTGAGATGGCGGCGGTTCTGGTCGTTGATGAGCTGCGCGTATTCCTTGTAGGTGTTGAAGTTGTTGGCGCGCGTGCTGTGCTGCAGCTTGGCGATCGCGTCGGGCGTCCACATGTGCTCCTCGCCGCGCGTGCGCCAGGCGTATTCGCCGCCGGCGTCCAGCATGTGGGCGAGCACCGGGTCGTCGCTGAAGGCCGCCTTGTGCATGCGGATGGCTTCCTGCGCGATCTCGAACACGCCGATGCCCTCGACGCGGCTGGCAGTGCCGGTGAAGTACTTGACGATCGTTTCGCTGTTGAGCCCGATGGCTTCGAAGAGCTGCGCGCCGCAGTAGCTCATGTAGGTGCTGACGCCCATCTTCGACATGATCTTGGACAGACCCTTGCCGATCGCCTTGACGTAGTTGTAGATCGCCTTCTCGGCGCTCAGGTCGCCCGACAGGTCTTCATGCATCGCGGCCAGGGTTTCCATCGCGAGGTACGGGTGCACGGCCTCGGCGCCATAGCCCGCCAGCACGCCGAAGTGATGCACCTCGCGCGCCGAGCCGGTCTCGACCACCAGGCCGGCGGTGGTCCGCAGGCCTTCGCGCACCAGGTACTGGTGGATGGCCGACAGCGCCAGCAGCGCGGGGATCGCGATCTGGGTCGGGCTCACCGCGCGGTCGCTCACGATCAGGATGTTGTGGCCGCCCTTGATCGCATCGACCGCTTCGGCGCACAGCGAGGCCAGCTTGGCCTCGACGCCCTCCTCGCCCCAAGCGAGCGGATAGGTGATGTCGAGCGTGTAGCTCTTGAACTTGCCCTGCGTGTATTTGCCGATGTCGCGCAGCTTCGCCATGTCGCCGAAGTCGAGGATCGGCTGGCTCACCTCGAGCCGCATCGGCGGGTTGACCTGGTTGATGTCGAGCAGGTTCGGCTTCGGACCGATGAAGGACACCAGCGACATCACGATCGCCTCGCGGATCGGATCGATCGGCGGGTTCGTGACCTGCGCGAACAGCTGCTTGAAGTAGTTGTAGAGCGGCTTGTTCTTGTTGGACAGCACGGCCAGCGGGCTGTCGTTGCCCATGGAGCCGATGCCCTCCTCGCCGGCCGCAGCCATCGGGCTCATGAGGAACTTGATGTCTTCCTGCGTGTAGCCGAAGGCCTGCTGGCGATCGAGCAGCGCGACCTGGCTCACCGGCGCCTGCACGGCCTCGGCCTCGACGCTGTCGAGCTTGATGCGCAGGTTCTCGATCCACTGCTTGTAGGGCTTGCTGTTCGCGAGGGTGGCCTTGACCTCCTCGTCGTCGATCATGCGGCCTTGTTCCAGGTCGATCAAGAACATCTTGCCGGGCTGCAGGCGCCACTTGCGCACGATCTTCTGCTCGGGCACGGGGAGCACGCCGGATTCGGAGGCCATGATCACCAGGTCGTCGTCGGTCACGCAGTAACGCGAGGGCCGCAGGCCGTTGCGGTCGAGCGTGGCGCCGATCTGGCGGCCGTCGGTGAAGACGATCGAGGCCGGGCCGTCCCAGGGCTCCAGCATCGCGGCGTGGTATTCGTAGAAGGCGCGGCGACGCGTGTCCATGGTCGCGTGCTGCTCCCAGGGCTCGGGAATCATCATCATCACGGCCTGGCTGATCGGGTAGCCGGCCATCGTGAGCAGTTCGAGGCAGTTGTCGAAAGTAGCGGTGTCGGACTGGTCGGCGAAGCTGATCGGATAGAGCTTCTGCAGATCTGCACCCAGCACCGGCGAGGACATCACGCCTTCGCGCGCCTTCATCCAGTTGTAGTTGCCCTTGACCGTATTGATCTCGCCGTTGTGCGCGACATAGCGGTACGGGTGGGCCAGCGGCCACTCGGGGAAGGTGTTGGTCGAGAAGCGCTGGTGCACCAGGCCCAGGGCCGAGATGCAGCGCTTGTCCTGCAGGTCGAGGTAGTAGGTGCCGACCTGATCGGCCAAGAGCAGACCCTTGTAGACCACCGTGCGGCTCGACATGCTCGGAACGTAGTACTCCTTGCTGTGCTTGAGCTTCAGGCGCTGGATGCTGGCACTGGCGGTCTTGCGGATCACGTAGAGCTTGCGCTCCAGCGCGTCCTGCACGATCACGTCGTTGCCGCGGCCGATGAAGACCTGGCGCAGGAGCGGTTCCTTCTTGCGCACGGTCGGCGACATCGGCATCTCGCGATTCACCGGCACGTCGCGCCAGCCCAGGAGCACCTGGCCTTCGGCCTTGATGGCGCGTTCCATCTCCTGCTCGCAGGCCTCGCGGGAAGCATGCTCCTTGGGCAGGAAGATCATGCCGACGCCGTACTCGCCGGGCGGCGGCAGCGTGACGCCCTGCTTGGCCATCTCTTCGCGGTACAACAGATCGGGCAGCTGGATCAGGATGCCGGCGCCGTCGCCCATCAGCTTGTCAGCGCCCACTGCGCCGCGATGGTCCAGATTCTCGAGAGTCTTCAAGCCCTGCAGCACGATGGCATGGCTCTTTTCGCCCTTGATGTGGGCCACGAAGCCGACGCCGCAGGCGTCGTGCTCGTCGGCACCGGAGTAAAGGCCGTGTTGTTGGAGATGCTCGATCTCGGCAGCCGTTGTCATGGGCGTGCTCCTTCAATTTTTCGCAGGGAAAAGGAGCATATTGCGTTGCACAAATAATGCCAAACACTTTATTTGGGGTCAGATTCCAATTTCATTCCATACCCATAGGAACAACTTAATTAAGGGACACATCAAAATTGATAGCAAATGGACTGTATCCTGCGCGGGCACCGGCATTTTTTCGATCAGCTCTGGGCGGCCGGCGGGCGGCCAGGGCGGGCCTTGAGCACACGCCGCGGCGTGGCTTTTTGTAACGACTCCAGAAAGTCGCGATCCCCCACAGCCCAGCCATGCAGCGTGGCCTCGGTCAACTCCGCTTGATCGGTGGCCGGAACGCCCGCGCGCACCAAATCGGCATACGCGGCTTCGCGGGCGAACGGCGTGTTGCCCAGCGCCCAGTACAAAGGATGCGGCGTCAGCAGCTTGTCGTGTCGCAGCCCGGCATAGTGCGCATGGCTCGACCACGGGTAGTCGCGCGCCTCCGCGGCGATGCCGGCCCGCACCGGGTTCAGGTCGATGTAGGCCATGCAGGCCAGCAAGTAGCGATCGGTCTGGATCAGCGTCGACTTGTAGCGCCCTTCCCACAAGGTACCGCTGCGTCCATGCCGGTCGTTGAAGTAGCGCACGTAGCGCCGCCCGATCGCCTGCATCCACTGCGGCAGTCCGTCGGCGCTCGAAGGCGTGGCGAGCAGGTGGAAATGGTTGTCCATCAGCACATAGGCGTGCAAGGCGATGCCGAAGCGCGCGGCGTTCTCGCCCAGCAGGCCCAGCAGCATCTCGCGGTCGGCGCGGTCGATGAAGACGGCTTGGCGGTTGTTCCCGCGCTGGATCACGTGGTGCGGCTGGTCGGCCAGCGTGAGGCGGGGCAGGCGTGCCATGGCGCGGATTCAGCGCATCGATCAGGGCAGGCGAAAGCGCGTCGCCAGCAAGGACTCGAGCCCGAACTGCTCCAGCAGCTCGCGCAGCCGCGCCGCGGCGCTGGCTTTGCGCTGGCCGGTATGGCGCGCGATGATCAGCTCGTTCTTCATGCTGTGCTCCCAGCCCACCAGCTCGGTCACCGTGACCTGGTAGCCGTTCGCCTCCAGGTAGAGGCAGCGCAGCACGTTGGTGAGCTGGCTGCCGATTTCGCGCGTGTGCAGCGGGTGGCGCCAGAGCTCGGCCAGCGGTGTGCGCGACAGCGCCAGCGCCTTGGTCTGCCGCAGGCAGGCGGCAATCTCGGCCTGGCAGCAGGGAACCAGCACCATGAAACGCGCTTCTTTCGCGAGGCCGAAAGCGATCGCGTCGTCGGTGGCGGTATCGCAGGCATGCAGCGCGGTCACGATGTCGATCCGCGCCGGCAGTTCGCTGGCGCCGGCAGATTCGGCCACGGTGAGATTGAGGAAGGACATGCGCTCGAAACCGAGCCGTGCAGCAAGCGCGCGCGACCGGTCGACCAGTTCGGCCCGGGTTTCGATGCCGTATACGTGCCCACCGCCGCACTGGTTGAAGAACAGGTCGTAGATGATGAAACCGAGGTAGGACTTGCCCGCGCCATGGTCGGCCAGCGTGGCCTGGGCGCCCTCGTTCGGCAATTCGTACAGCAGCTTCTCGATGAACTGGAACAGGTGATAGACCTGCTTGAGCTTGCGGCGCGAATCCTGGTTGAGCCGGCCTTCGCGCGTGAGGATGTGTAGTTCCTTCAACAGCTCGACCGACTGGCCCGGACGCAACTCGCTTTGCAGGTCGGCTTCGGCTTTCGACGCGCGGGCGACGGTCTTGCTGCTCATCGCGCCGCTCCGCCCGGACCGACGTCCAGCGCCGCCCATCCTTGCGCACCAAGCGCTTCGAGCGTCTGGATGTTGCGCCCGAAAATGGCCTCGGCATCCGGGAAGGCTTCGACGGCGCGGCTCACGCTGTCTTCGCGCAGCAGGTGCAGCGTGGGGTACGGCGCACGATTGGTCGCGTTGGTGATGTCCTCGGCCTCCGTGCCGGCGAACTGGTAGTGCGGATGGAAGCTCGCCAGTTGGAACTGGCCGTCGAAACCCGCGCGCATCAGCCGACGCTCAGCGCGCGCCGTGAAATCGTTGAAGTCCAGAAAGTCGGCCAAGGTGTTCGGTGCGATCAAGAGTGTGGTGTCGCGTTCGGAAGGGTCCCGGGCCGCGAGCTCGTGCGCTTCAAGAAGCAGCGTATCGATCAGGTCGGCCTCTGCGCCCGGCAGATAGACGGCATAGTGAATCTGTCCTCGCACATGCACCGCCTTCGCAAAGGGGCATAGGTTGAGACCGATGACCGCGCGCTCGAGCCAGCGTTGCGTGTCGGCCTGCGCCTGTGCTGCCGAAATTGTGGCACCTGTGTTCATGCCGTGCCCGTGCGGGGACTTGAAGGCGACACGCGGGATACGAGGGCCATCCCCGCCAGCGAGCAGGCCAAGGTCACGACCCAGGTCCATTGCCAGCCCCCGGCGCGGTGGGCGATCCAGGCGACGACCGGCGGCGCGATGAACTGCCCGAGCGACGAGGCCTGCTGCATCATCCCCACCGTCGTTGACACGGTGGAAGGCCCGGGCGCCAGCCGGACCGCGAGCATGAAGAGCGTGGCCGGCACCACCCCGCCGCCGAGCGAGAACATGCAGATCGCGAGATAGCGCAGCGCGGGCGGCAGGCTGGCGGCATCGGCGGCCTGGCCGATCTGCGCAAAGGCCGCGACGCCGCCGAGCGCCATCACGACGAAGCCCACGCGCAGCAGGCGTTCGGGCGCGATGCCGTGCTGCAGGAAGCGGCCGCCGGCGACGTTGCCGACGATGTTCATCGCCGCCGCGAGCGCTGTCAGCGCTGCGCTCCAGGCATCCGGGACGCCAGCGTCGGTGTAGATGGCGGGCAGGAAGCCGATCACCGCCATCCATTGCGCCGAGTACACCGCGAACGCCAGCGCGAGCGTCCAGGGTCCGCCTGCGCGCACGGTATCGAGCAGGCGTCCCGACCAGTTCTCCGGCGAGATGGCGGCAGGCGATGCCATGCGCTTGTTGTCCGCGGGCACGCCGAGCACGACCCACGCCGCCGCGGCCGCCGACACCAGCGACAGCGCCCACCACCAGCCCGGCCAGCCCGCCCACGCGATGAACGCGGGTCCGAGCAGTAGCGCCAAGGCGACGCCGAGCGGCATGTAGGCGCCCCAAAGACCCATCGCCGCCTTCTCGGTGCTCGGTTGCGACATGGCACGGATCAGCCCGGGCCCCGGCATCACCACCAGGAGAAAGCCGACGCCTTCGAGCGCACGCAGCACCAGCAGCAGGTGAATGGCCTTCGCCCCGCCCTCGCCCGAGCTCCCGACCAGCCCGCCGAGCACGCTCGCGCCTGTGATCACGGCCAGGCCCGCGAGCATGCTGCGGCGCAGGCCGATCGTGTCCGCCGCGAGGCCGACCACGAGGCCGAGGGTCATGCCGGCGACCTGCACCAACGACAGCAGAAAGCCTGCTTCGACCAAGCCGATGCCCAGAGAGGCCTGCAAGGCCGGGACGGCCGGCGCCAGCTTGCCGAGATGCAAGGCGGCCGCGACGCCCGCCACGACCACGGCGAGCGCAGCGGCGGGTATGCGTGCATGCGCTTGGCTGCGGCTCATTCTTCGGTCCACCGCCGTCCAGTGAGGCGCTCGTGTTCCCGCATCGCGAAGCGATCGGTCATGCCGGCGATGTAGTCGGCCACCGCGCGATGCCGGCCCGCACGCTGCGCATAGGAGTCGGGCATCTCTTCGGCGCGGGCCAGATAGGCGGCGAACAGCTCGCGCACGACCTGCTGCGCCCGGTCGGTGGTCTGCGTGACGCGCGGATGCCGGTAGAGATTGCGAAAAAGGAACTGCTTGAGCTCGATGGATTGCGCGCGCATGGCCTCGCTGAAGAGCACCAGCGGCCCGGCCCTGCGCGCGGCGTCGGCATCGGCCGGCGCGGCCGCCTCGAGCGCGGCGCGGGTGGCATCGATCACGTCGTAGACCTGCGCGCTCAGCATCCGGCGGATCGCCTCATAGAGCACGCGCCGCCCCTGCAGTTGCGGATACTCGGCCAGCGCTTCGCGGCGATAGCGGTCGAACAGGCCGACCTCGCTCACGCGCTCGATGCTGATCAGCCCCGACCTCACGCCGTCGTCGATGTCGTGGGCGTTGTAGGCGATCTCGTCCGCGAGGTTGCACAGCTGCGCTTCGAGCGAAGGCTGCGTGCCGTCGCAGAAACGCCGCGCCACGCCGCCCGGCTCGCTCGCCTCGATGCGCTTCGCATTCGTTCGGGAGCAGTGCTTGAGGATGCCTTCACGGGTCTCGAAGCTCAGGTTGAGGCCGTCGTACTGCGGATAGCGGTGTTCGAGTTCGTCCACGACACGCAGGCTCTGCAGGTTGTGCTCGAAGCCCCCGTGCTCCGTCATGCAGGCATTGAGCGCGTCCTGGCCCGCATGGCCGAAAGGCGTGTGGCCGAGGTCGTGCGCCAGCGCGACGGCTTCCACCAGGTCTTCGTTGAGCCGCAGCGCGCGGGCGATGGAACGACCGAGCTGCGCGACCTCGAGCGAATGGGTCAGGCGGGTGCGAAACAGGTCGCCCTCGTGGTTCAGGAATACCTGGGTCTTGTAGACCAGGCGCCGGAACGCGGTCGAATGCACGATGCGGTCGCGGTCGCGCTGAAAGGCATCGCGCGTGGGCGCAGGCGGCTCGGGATGCCGCCGCCCGCGCGAGCGCGCCGGATCGCTGGCATGGCGCGCCAGGCTCATCGCCAAGCCTTCCGATTCAGGCCGCGCAGCATTGCGCCAGCACCTCGCGCACCATCGCCTCGGGTGCGCTGCGCATGACGGCCGAGCCGGGCTTGTCGATCACGACGAAGCGGATCTCGCCCGCCTCCGACTTCTTGTCGATACGCATCAGTTCGAGATAGCGCTCCGCGCCGAGCGCAGGCGCGACCACGGGCAGGCCCGCGCGCTCGATCAAGGCCGTGAGACGCTGCACGAAGGCAGCGTCGACGCCACCCAGGCGCTGCGACAGATGCGCGGCCAGGACCATGCCGAAGCCGACTGCCTCGCCATGCAGCCACTTGCCGTAGCCCAGGCCCGACTCGATCGCGTGCCCGAAGGTGTGGCCGAAATTGAGGATCGCCCGCAGGCCGGTTTCGCGCTCGTCCTGCCCCACCACCGCGGCTTTGATCTCGCAGCTGCGCTTGACGGCGTATGCCAGCGCACCCGGTTCTCTGGCCACCAGCGCGTCGATGTTCGACTCGATCCAGTCGAGGAAGCGCATGTCGTAGATGGGGCCGTACTTGATGACCTCGGCCAGGCCGGCGCTGAGTTCGCGCGGCGCCAGCGTACCGAGCGTGGCGAGGTCGCACAGCACCAGTTGCGGCTGATAGAAGGCGCCGATCATGTTCTTGCCGAGCGGGTGATTGATCGCGGTCTTGCCGCCCACCGACGAGTCGACCTGGGCCAGCAAGGTGGTCGGCACCTGCACGAAGGGCACGCCGCGCATGTAGCTCGCTGCGGCGAAGCCGGTCATGTCGCCCACCACCCCGCCGCCGAGCGCGAACAGCACCGTCTTGCGGTCGCAGCCATGGCCGAGCAGGGCATCGAAGATCAGGTTCAGCGTCTGCCAGTCCTTGTGCGCTTCGCCGTCGGGCAGTTCGAGCACGTGCACGGCATGGAAGCGTCCGGCCAGCGTCCGGCGCAATGCAGCCGCATAGAGCGGCGCCACGGTGGTGTTGGTGACGATCAGGGCCGTGGCGGCTGCGGGTACCGCTGCAAAATTCTTCGGTTCGCCGAGCAGGTCGCTGCCGATCAGGATCGGATAGCTGCGTTCGCCGAGCTGGATCTCGACGGATTCGGGGGAGGCAGGCAATCGCATGGCCCCGAGTTTAGGCGCATGCCGCAAGGGCTTGCCTCAGTCCGGTGGGTGGCTCCGGGTTTCGGCGGAGACCGCGCCGGCAAGTTCGAGCTGCATCACGATGATGTTCACCAGCATCGCGACCGAGGGCCGGCCGGTCTCGACCACGTCGTGGGCCGTCTCGCGATAGAACGGGTCGCGCGCACTGTAAAGCTCATGCAGGCGACCCAGGGGATCGGCCACCTGCAGCAGGGGGCGCTTGACGTCGTGGCGCAGCCGCCGGAACAGATCCTCGGGCGAGGATCGCAGGTAGATCACGTGGAAGTGCGTGCGCAGCTGGATCCGGTTGGCCTCCCGCAGTACGGCGCCGCCGCCGGTCGCCACGACGCCATGGGCCGTCGCCGCGAGATCGGCGATCACGGCTTCTTCGACATTGCGGAAGCTTTCTTCGCCTTCGCGTTCGAAGTAGTCGCGGATGGAGCAGCCGATCCGGCGCTCGACCACCTCGTCGCTGTCGATGAAGGGAAGCTGCAGGCGCTGGCCAAGGCGCCGGCCCACTGCTGATTTTCCGGCGCCGGGCAAGCCGACGAGCGCGACCGCCACGCGGTGCTACGAACGCCCGCGCGTTCAGCGCGCGGCGTTGCGGTCGGTAATCATCTTCGGGGTGATAAAGACGAGCATTTCGGTCTTGTTGGCAACGCGATTGCGCGTACGGAACAGCGCCCCGACATAGGGCACTTCACCGAGCACCGGCACGCGCGATTCATCGTTGGTTTCGGTGAGCTCGAAGATACCACCGATGACCACCGTGCCGCCGTTTTCGACCAGCACCTCGGTTTGCACGTGCTTGGTGTTGATCGCGAAACCGGCCGTGGTGGCCTGGCCGACCGTGTCCTTGTTGACGTCGAGCGTCAGGATGATGTTGCCCTCGGGCGTGATCTGCGGCGTGACCTCGAGCTTGAGGTTGGCCTTGCGGAACGCGATCGAGGTGGCGCCGCTGGAGGTGGCGACCTGGTAGGGCAGTTCAGTGCCCTGCTCGATCAATGCCTTGGTCTGGTCTGCAGTCACCACGCGCGGGCTCGACACCACCTTGCCCTTGCCGTCGGCTTCGAGCGCGGAGATTTCCAGGTTCAGCATGCGCGAGAAGCTGGAGTTGAAGAGCGAGATCGCGAAAGTGCCCGGCGCATTGCCGTTGCCGGAAACGCCGGTCGACGGCAGGTTCACGAAGTTCGAATTGGTGAAAGTCGTCAACGCGCTGCCCGTCGTGGTTGCCGTTGCCGGCGTGACGACCGGCATGACGCCGACGTTGCCGAAAATCGGGCGGCCGCTGTTCGAGCCCACCGTGCCGCCGGCGACGCCGCCGCCGAGCCGCACGCCCAGGGATTTGCCGAAGGTGTCCGAAGCCTCGACGATGCGCGCCTCGATCAGCACCTGGCGAACCGGCACGTCGAGCTTCTGGATCAGCTCGGCCACCTGCGCAAGGCGCGAGGGGATGTCCGAAACGAAGAGCTGGTTGGTGCGCGATTCGGCGATCACGCTGCCGCGCGGGCTCAGGATGCGCGTCGTCGTTCCCGAACCGCCGCCACCGCCGCTCGATGCGCCCGTGCCGGTCAGGCCCTGTGCGATGGCAATGGCCTTGGTGTAGTTCAGCTGGAACGATTGGGTCCGCAGAGGCTCCAGGTTCTGGATGGCAGCCTGGGCTTCGAATTCGAGCTTTTCCTTGGCGTTGATTTCGTCCTTGGGTGCGATCCACAGAACGCTGCCGTTCTTGCGCATGCCCAGGTTCTTCGCCTGCATGATGATGTCCAGTGCCTGGTCCCAGGGCACATCCTTCAGGCGCAGGGTCAGCGCGCCGGTCACCGAGTCCGAGGTCACGATGTTGAAATTCGTGAAGTCGGCGATCACCTGCAGCAGCGAGCGGATTTCGATGTTCTGGAAGTTCAGCGAGAGCTTCTCGCCGCTGTAGCCGGCGCCTTGGGTGAGCTTGGTCGGGTCGACCTTGCGCGGGCGCACTTCGACGACGAACTGGTTCTCGCTCTGGTAGGCGCTGTGCTCCCAGTCGCCCTTGGGCTCGATGGTCATGCGCACGCGGTCGCCGGACTGCTGCGTCGTCACCAACTGGACGGGCGTGCCGAAATCCGAAACGTCCAGACGGCGGCGCAGGCCCTCGGGCAGGGTCGACTTGGTGAATTCGACCACCAGGTTCTTGCCTTGCTGGCGAATGTCGACGCCCACCTGGTTGTTGGCCAGGTCGACGATCACGCGGCCGGTGTTGTCCGAGCCCAGGCGGAAATCGACGTCGCGCAAGGGCAAGGTGTCCCGGTTGCGGTTCTCGGCAAATGCGGAAGGCGTGGAAGCAACCAATGCGGCGCCCGGAACGGGCTCCAGCGAAATCAACAAGGACTTGCCCTGGATCTCAGCCTTGTACGCGGTCGCCTGCTTCAGGTTCAGGACCAGGCGCGTGCGTTCACCGGCCTGCACCACGTTGACCGAGCGCAGATTGCCCTGGTTGACATCGATCGCCGAACGGCCGATGGCATTCGTCACACCCGGGAAATCGAGCGCGATGCGCGCCGGTGTCTGAATCGCGAAGCCGGTTGGCACGGCAGACAGCGGTTGCGTCAGGTCGACCCGAATGACTTCGGCGCCGGATTGCATCGAACTCGTCACCGATTCGATGGCGTTCTGCGCCTGCGCGACGGCGATCGTGCCGAATGCAAGCAGGCTCACGCCAACAGCGCGCAGCCACTGCGCGAACATTGTTTTCTTGGAATTCATTTCGACCTCTCTTGCAACTGCAGCGTCGCCACGCGTTCGATCCATTCACCGGCGGCGTCCTGCACGATTTCACGCAAGCCGAGTTCGGTTTCACTGATACGGGTGATGCGCCCGTAGTTGAGTCCCAGATAGTTGCCGACGCGCACTTGGTACAGCAGCTTGTCGACCGTGACCAGGGCCACCGGCTCGCCCTTGCGGTTCATGCTGCCGACCATGGCCATCGAATCGAGCGGGAAAGCCTCGAGGGCCTCCTTGCGGCGAGCCAATTCGGGCGCGATGAGCCCCGACGTGCTCGGCTGGTTCGAGTCGCGCCGCAGAGCCTGCGTCAGCTTCTGCATGTTGAAGGGCTCGAAGGCACTGGCCTCGGTGTAGGCCTGGGGCGTGAACTTCTTCGGCTCCGTGATGGGCGGAACGTTGGGGCGCACTTGCGCCCTCTGCTCCGCCATCCAGCGCTGAAGGTCCTCCTGCTCCGACCCCATGCAACCGCTGAGGCCGACGGCAGCAATGCCGAGCCACAGAAAACCGAGCGTTCTCATTTCTTCTTCGCCCCCGCCGCGGCGCGTTTCTGCGCCGCCTGCTCTTCATCGTCCAGATAGCGGAAGGTCCGCGCCGTGGCATCCAAGGTCAGAGCGCCATCCTTTTGCGGCGTCACCGACAAGTTGTTCAAGGTCACGATGCGGGAAAGGTTGGCGACGTCCGCGGCGAAGGCGCCCATGTCGTGGTAGCGACCCGTCACCCGCACGGCGATCGGCAGCTCGGCGTAATAGTCCTTCACCGAAACCTGCCCCGGACGGAACAATTCGAACTGGAGACTGCGGCCCAGCCCGGCCTGGTTGATGTCGGAGAGCAATGCGTCCATTTCCGCTTTGCTCGGCAGCTGCTTTTCGAGCAGGGTCACATACTGCTGCACCTGCTCGCGCTGCTTCTTCAGCAAGTCGAGGTTGGCGGCCTGCGCAACCTTCTTCTGATAGTCCGCTTTGAGCGTGACTTCCTTCGCGCGCTCGGCTTCGAGTTCGTCGTTCGAATTGGTGAGCCACACGAACCACAGTGCCACCAGCACAATGGCCGTGACGGCGACGCACAAGGCGTAGCGCGGCACCGGCGGCCAGACGGATGGGTCGTTCGGATTGAGACCCCGGAACTGATCCCCGAAGCGCTGCGCGGCGGCAGCGATGTCGATCTTTTGGGAAGCGCGCGTTGTTGCCATGATGACGCCTATCCCTTGACTGCAGCCGATGCCGCCGTGGCCGCACCGGCCGCGGCCTTCTGAGCATCCGTGGGCCGCTTGAGGCCGATGCGCATGGTGAAGTTCGCAACCCGGCGCTGGTCACGCGGACTCAGATTGATATTCGCGGACGTGATTTCGACCAGTTCCGGCTTGACCAGCCACGGGCTGTTGTTGCCAAGATTGCGCAGCAGTTCCGACACGCGTTCGTTGGACTGCGCCATGCCTTGAAGCGTGACCGTCTGGTTGTCCTGTTTCATGCTCGTCAGATAGACACCGTCCGGCAGCTGGCGAACGAGCTCGTTGAGCAGATGCACCGGCAGATTCCGATCGCCCTGCAGGTCTTCGACCGCCTGTTGCCGTGCACGCAAGGCCGCAATTTCGGCCTGCAAGGTCGAGATTTCCTTGATCTCCGCTTCGAGCTTGGTGATCTCGGACTGCAGAAAGCTGTTCTTCGCTTGCTGGCCGGAAATCTGGGCCTGGTACCAGAGGAATGCCGCACCTGCGATCAGGCAGCCGAGGACCGCCGAGGCGCCCAAAGTCGCATAGAAGGCCTCTCGCCTGCGCTTGCGCGAAGCCTCCCTGTGCGGGAGCAGATTGATCAGAATCACTGCAGAAACCTCCGCATCGCCAAGCCGCACGATGTCAGATAGGACGGGGCCTCACGGCGCACCTTCTTCTCCCGGATTCCACTGCCGATCTCCATCCCGTCGAAGGGATTGACGAGCGAACAGGCAAATGAAGTCTGCCGCGTCACGGCGCTGGTCAGCCCCGGGAGCGATGCCGAGCCGCCCGCCAGCAACACGTAGTCGACGCGGTTGTGCGGCGTGCTGGTAAAGAAGAACTGCAGCGCCCTGGCGATCTCCTGGGCGATGCTTGCCACGAAGGGCTTCAGCACACCCGAACCGTAGTCGTCGGGCAAATCGCCGCTGCGCTTCTTGGCTTCCGCCTCTTCCGCGGAAAAGCCGTACTGCCGAACGATCAGCTGGGTGAGCTGGGCGCCGCCAAAAGCCTGGTCGCGGTCGTAAAGCACTTCCTGGTTGCGCAAGACCTGCATGCTCGTGGTGAACGCTCCCACCTCGAACAGCGCGACCACGGCATCGCGGCCTTGGCCGGGGAGTTGCTCGATGAGCCGCGCCGTGGCCAAGCGCGAAGCATAGGATTCGACATCGAGAATCATGGCCTTCAGCCCTGCCGCCTCGGCCAAACCTTGGCGGTCCTGCACCTTTTCCTTGCGCGACGCGGCGATCAGAACCTCGACATCGCCTGCCGAATTGGCGCTCTGCCCGATGACGCAAAAGTCCAGGCTCACTTCGTCCAGCGAAAAGGGGATGTATTGATTGGCCTCGGACTCGACCTGGATCTCGAGCTCCTGCTCGCTCATGCCGCCCGGCAGAACGATCTTCTTGGTGATGACGGCCGAAGGCGGCAACGCCAAAGCGGCGTTTTTGGTGCGGGTGCCGCTCTTGCGGACAACGCGCCGCACCGCTTCGGCGACCTCGTCGAATTTCTCGACGTTGCCGTCGGTGATCCATCCCCGTTCCAGAGGCTCGATCGCACAACGCTCCAATACCAGCTTGCCGCTGGCATCGCGGCCGAGCTCGACCAGCTTCACACTGGACGAACTGACGTCCAACCCGAGCAGTGGCGCGGGCTGACGGCGAAACAACGATCCCAAAGCAGTCAAGTTCGATCCCATCCGTTTGTAACGATTGGAAATATTTGCGAGTGGTTGCATGCTAGCAGGAGGTGCACGGGCAACCAAGCGGCGAATCCTCACTCCAGCGACAAGCGTTGTCAAAAGGGGACGTAACAGTACGGTTCTGCAACTTTGGTCACAAATGCGAGTACTTGGGTTTTATGCGCGCCCCGAGAGCCGTCCGAAGGGGTCGCCTTTTTATAATGAGCGCTGACTTCTCCACCTTTCATGCCCGAAAAAACTCGCCCCAACGGGCCCGCCAGAACCCCTCCTCCCACGCGCCCGGCCTGGCTTTCATGGCTCATGCGCATCGTGCTGTGGGGCTTGGGTATCGCTGCGGCCGGGGCGGCATCCCTGGTCTGTGTGATTGCCGTCGCGCTGGCCGTCGCCTATCCGAACCTGCCGGACATCTCCGAGCTCGCCGACTATCGCCCCAAGCTGCCACTGCGGGTTTTTTCCTCGGAAGGCACTCTGATCGGCGAATTCGGCGAAGAGCGCCGCAACCTCACCCCGATCGCGACCATCCCGAAGGTGATGAAGGACGCCGTGCTGGCGGCGGAGGATGCGCGCTTCTACGACCACGGCGGGGTTGATTACAAGGGCCTGGTCCGCGCCGGCCTGGCCAATATGAATCGCGTCAAGAGCCAGGGCGCCTCCACCATCACCATGCAGGTGGCGCGCAATGTCTACCTGAGCTCGGAAAAAACGCTGACCCGCAAGATCTACGAGGTGCTGCTGACCTTCAAGCTCGAGCACCTGCTCTCCAAGGACCAGATCTTCGAGATCTATCTGAACCAGATCTATCTCGGCAACCGGGCCTACGGTTTCGCGGCGGCATCCGAAGCCTATTTCGGCAAGCCCCTCAAGGACATCACGATCGCCCAGGCGGCGATGCTGGCCGGGCTGCCGAAGGCGCCCGGCGCCAACAACCCGGTCAACAACCCTGCTCGTGCACGAGGGCGCCAGCTCTATGTGATCGACCGCATGCAGGAAGCCGGCTTCATCACGGCCGAACAGGCAGCAGAAGCCAAGAAGGAAGAGCTGCACCTGCGCGACGCCGCGGATCCGACGCGGCTGCATGCCGAATACGTGGCCGAAACCGTGCGCCAGCTGATGTACGCACAGTATGGCGACAGCACCTACACGCGCGGCCTCAAGGTCTACACCACGCTGGTGGCCGCCGACCAGGCCGCCGCGTATCGCGCTTTGCGCAAAGGCATCATGGACTACGAGCGCCGCCAGATCTATCGCGGCCCCGAGAAGTTCGTCGACCTGCCGAGCGACCCCAAGGAGCTCGACGAGGCAGTCGACGACGCCCTGGCCGATCATCCGGACAATGGCGATGTGATGTCAGCCGTGGTGCTCAGGGCCAGCGCCAAGGAAATCAACGCCGTGCGCGGCAACGGCGACACGCTGCAGATCATCGGCGACGGCTTGCGGCCCGCGCAGTCCGGGCTCTCGGACAAGGCGCCGCCCAACATCAGGATCCGCCGCGGCGCGGTGATCCGTGTCGTGAAGACCCCGAAAAATACCTGGGAGATCACCCAGCTGCCCGAGGTCGAGGGTGCTTTCATCGCGCTCGACCCGCGCGACGGCGCGGTCAAGGCCATGGTCGGCGGCTTCGACTTCGACAAGAACAAGTTCAACCACGTCACGCAGGCCTGGCGCCAGCCGGGTTCGAGCTTCAAGCCCTTCATCTACTCGGCCGCGCTCGAAAAGGGCTTCACGCCCGGCACGGTCGTCAACGATGCGCCGCTCTTCTTCGACGCCGGCACCACCGGCGGACAACCGTGGGAGCCCAAGAACTACGACGGCACTTTCGAAGGACCGATGTCGCTGCGCCGCGCGCTCGCCCGCTCCAAGAACATGGTGTCGATCCGCGTGCTGCAGTCGATCGGCACGCGCTACGCGCAGGACTGGATCAGCAACTTCGGCTTCGAGCGCGAGAAGCATCCCGCCTACCTGCCGATGGCGTTGGGCGCCGGATCGGTCACGCCGATGCAGATGGCCACCGCCTACTCGGTGTTCGCCAATGGCGGCTACCGCGTCAATCCCTACCTCGTGACGCGCATCACCGATCACAAGGACAAGGTCCTGGTGGAGACGCAGCCTCCGCTGCTCAACGAAGCCATGCGCGCGATTCCCCAGCGCAATGCCTTCATCATGGACAGCCTGCTGCAGGAGGTGGCGCGCAGCGGCACGGCCGCCAAGGCGCAAGCCACGCTGAAGCGCCCCGACCTCTACGGCAAGACCGGCACCACCAACGACTCGCTGGACGCATGGTTCGCCGGCTTCCAGCCCACGATGGCCGCGGTGGCGTGGATGGGCTACGACACACCGCGCAAGCTCGGCGATCGCGAGACCGGCGGCGGCCTGAGCCTGCCCATCTGGATCAGCTTCATGGAGACCGCCATCAAGGGCGTGCCGGTGGCCGAATTGAACACGGCGCCGTCCGGCGTGGTCAACGTCGGCGGCGAGTGGTACTACGACGACTATGCACCGGGCCGAGGCGTCGCGACCCTGGGCGTCGAGGCCGGCCCGACGCCGCCGGCCGAAGCGATCTCGGGCGTGCCAGTCAGTCCGGCACCTCCGCCGGAAGAGCGCAACCGCATCCTCGAGCTCTTCCGCAACTGATCGTCAGCCGGCCACGAACTGCAAGGGCTGCCCGGCTTGCGCAGTCGCTTCGCGCGACAGGTTGCCGAAGAGCTCTTCCCCGGTCTTGGTGTCGACCCACGCACGGCCGTCGTGCCGGTAGTGGTAGCCGCCGGACTTGGCCGCCAGCCAGATTTCACGCAACGGCGGCTGCAGGTTGACGACCAACTGGCTACGGTTGCGAAAGGTGATCGTGATCATGCCGCCCACGCGCTGGTTGTCGATATCGGCGTCGGTCGCGTCGTTGATGCGGTCGCAGCTGCGCTCGATGGCGGCCAGCGCCGCTTCCGCGCGGTCCATGTACTCGGGGTCGGCCATTACAGTTCTTGTACCTTCGCGCTCAGGCGCTTGATGAGGGGTCTCGTAGCGGGCTTTCCGGCACCGCTTCCAAGCACGATATTGCCGTGAATCCGAATCCGTCGTGCAGCAGTGGGCTTGGCGATCGCAACTCGACGGTGACCAAGCCATGCCACCGGGCCTGACGAGCGGGCGTTACAGCCGGCCCGCCTGGATGTCTGCTCGTAGGGCGTCGTTCGCTCGCGTCTGCCAGCCCGGGCCGGAGGCCTTGAGCGCCTCCAGCACGTCCGCATCGAAGCGGATGGTGGTGGACACCTTGACATCCGCCTTCACGCTGCCTGCCGGTCGGCCACGCTTGCGCGCAGCGATCTGTGCCGGCGTATGCACAGCGGCATGTTCGCCGCGCTTCATTTCGTCGATGGACTTGAGCAGATCTTGCTCGAACTGCATCACGTCGGGGTCTTTGATCTTAGGCATTGATCGCCTCCTTCAGTTTCACCAGAAAGGCCGGTGCAATGTTGTCGAGCTTGGCCTTCGTATAGACCAGCAACAACACCAGATCACCCTGGTCGTTGCGGTTGAAATAGATCACGCGGACGCCGCCGCGCTTCCCCATGCCGGGACGGGTCCAACGGACCTTGCGCAGACCGTCAGTGCCCTTGCGCAAGGATTATTTGTTACTACAAAAAATATGCTCAACCGCCACTTGACCCGGTGCACTGGTTGGAACCCCGAAGGTCAGGAGGTCCGCCAAGCGACCAATGGTCGAAAAGTACAATTTCACCATGTTGAATGTTCATCAAATTCTAGTGAGCGCGATTGGCCTCGCAATCGTTGGGGTCGCGCTGACCGGCTGCGGCCAGAAGGGCCCGCTCTATCTTCCGACCGATCCGGCCGCAAAGAATCGCGCCACGCTGCCGGGTTTGCTGATTCCCGAATCGTCGCGCAACGAGCCCGCCAATTCGCCCCCACAGGCGCCGGCAACGACCGAAGGAACGAAGTGAGCAGCGACCCGCGCCTTCCGGGACATCCCCACATCGCACGCAAGAACGGCACCTTGCACGTCGAAGGCGTGCCGCTTTCGACCCTGGCGCGCGAGCATGGCACGCCGCTGTTCGTCTATTCGAAGCAATGGATGCTCGATGCGCTCGGCGCCTACCAGCGCGGCTTCGACGGCCGCGACGCGCTGGTCTGCTATGCCATCAAGGCCAACTCCTCGCTGGGCGTGCTGCGCGTCTTTGCCGAAGCGGGCTGCGGCTTCGACATCGTCTCCGGCGGCGAGCTCGCGCGCGTGCTCGCCGCGGGCGCCGACCCTGCCAAGGTGATCTTCTCCGGCGTCGGCAAGACGAAGAGCGAAATGCGCCAGGCGCTCGCGGCCGGCATCGGCTGCTTCAATGTGGAAAGCGAGGCCGAGATCGATGTGCTCAACGCCGTCGCGCTCGAAGAAGGCCGGCGCGCATCGATCAGCGTGCGCATCAATCCCAACGTCGACCCGAAGACGCATCCCTACATCTCGACCGGCCTCAAGGGCAACAAGTTCGGCGTGGCGCACGACCGCGCGGTCGCGATCTACCAGCACGCCGCGTCGTTGAAGGGGCTGCAGATCGTCGGCATCGACTGCCACATCGGTTCGCAGATCACCGACGCCTCGCCCTACCTCGAAGCGCTGGAGCGCGTGCTCGACCTGGTCGAGGCGATCGAGAAGGCCGGCATTGCACTGCATCACCTCGACTTCGGAGGCGGGCTGGGCATCGACTACAACGGCGACACGCCGCCGGCGGCCGATGCGCTGTGGCAGCAGCTGCTCGCGCGCCTCGATGCGCGCGGCTTCGGACGGCGCCGGCTCATCGTCGAGCCCGGACGTTCGCTGGTCGGCAACGCCGGGGTTTGCGTGACGGAAGTGCTCTACACCAAGCCAGGCGAGGACAAGAACTTCTGCATCGTCGATGCGGCGATGAACGATCTGCCGCGGCCCGCGATGTACCAGGCTTTTCACCGAATCGTTCCGGTGGCTGAGCGCCAGGGCGAGACGGTCAGCTACGACGTCGTGGGCCCGGTCTGCGAGAGCGGCGACTGGATCGGCCGCGACCGCGCGCTCGCGGTGGAAGCAGGCGACCTGCTGGCCGTGCTTTCGGCCGGCGCCTACTCCATGGCCATGGCGAGCAACTACAACACGCGCGGGCGTGCCGCCGAAGTGCTGGTCAGCGGTGAGCGTGCCGCCTTGATCCGCCGGCGTGAAAGCATCGAGGACCAGCTGCGCAGCGAACAGCTCAGCGACTGACCGGGCGCAGCGCAGGGCGCTGCACCCTCTTCTTGCCGCTCGCGAAGTTCCAGGCGCGCCAGCCCAGCAGCAGCGCGATGATCGCGGCATAGACGAACACTTCCGCGAAGTCGTTCTTGCCCGCGCGCATCCAGAAGAAGTGCAGCAGGCCCAGCCCGGCGATCACATAGACCAGCTTGTGCAGCGTCTGCCAGCGCTTCGCGCCCAGCGCCTTGATGGCCCGGTTGAACGAGGTCGCGGCCAGCGGCGTGAGCAGCACGAAGGCCGAGAAGCCCACCAGGATGAACGGGCGCTTCGCGATGTCCTTGGCGATCTCCGGAACGTCGAAGCCCATGTCGAACCAGCTGTAGCTCAGCAGATGGACCACGACATAGAAATAGGCGAACAAGCCCAGCATGCGGCGAAAGCGCGCCAGCGCATTGGTCTTGGTGATCACCCGCAGCGGCGTCACGGCGAGCACGATGCAGATGAAGCGCAGCGTCCAGTCGCCGGTCGAGCGGATCAGGTACTCGGCGGGATTGGCGCCCAGGCCATCGGTGAACGCACCATAGACCAGCCATGCGAAGGGCAGCAATGAGAGCACGAACACCAGCGGCTTGACCGCCGGGTGCATCAGAAGCTTGTTCACGAAGCCGCCGCCGGGCCGCCCCAAGGCGGCTCGCGCCCCCTTCGGGGGCAGCGAGGACACGTCAGTGCCGAGCATGGGGGCAGCCATTTCAATAGAGCTTCTTGAGGTCCATGCCAGCATAGAGCTGGCCGACCTGGGGCTCGTAGCCGTTGAAGATCTGCGTCTTGTGGCGCTTGGCGAACAAGCCCCCGCCGTCGCCGATGCGCCGCTCGGTCGCCTGGCTCCAGCGCGGATGATCGACGTTCGGGTTCACGTTCGAATAGAAGCCGTATTCCTGCGCCGCGGCCTTGTTCCAGGCCGTGCCGGGCTCCTTCTCGACAAAGCGGATCTTGACGATCGACTTGCCGCTCTTGAAGCCGTACTTCCAGGGCACGACGATGCGAACCGGCGCGCCGTTCTGGTTGGGCAGCACTTCGCCGTACATGCCTAAAGTCAGCAGCGTGAGCGGGTGCATTGCTTCGTCCATGCGCAAGCCCTCGACGTAGGGCCAGTCGAGCACGCGCGAGCCGACGAAGGGCATGGTCTTGGGATCGGCCAGCGTGACGAATTCCACGTACCTGGCGTTGCCCTGCGGCTCGACCTTCTTGATGAGTTCGGCCAGCGAGTAACCGACCCACGGAATCACCATCGACCAGCCTTCGACGCAGCGCAAGCGGTAGATGCGTTCTTCCTGCGCGCTGAGCTTGATCAGGTCCTCGATGTCGTACTTGCCCGGCTTCTTGACCAGGCCTTCGACCTCCACGGTCCAGGGCCGGGTCTTCAGGGTGCCGGCGTTCTTGGCCGGATCTGCCTTGTCGGTGCCGAACTCGTAGTAGTTGTTGTAGCTCGTCGCGTCCTTGTAGTCGGTGAGCTTTTCCATGGTCTGCGCACCCGGCACCGCCGACTTCGCGCCCTTCAGCGCCGCCAGCTTGCCCGGCGCGGTGGCCTGCGCCAGGGCGTCGCGCGCGGCCCACGAGGCCAGGGCCGCTCCGGCGACGCCGCTCGCCAGCAGCTTGAGCATGTCGCGCCGCCCTTCGTAGACGCTGCGCGGCGTGATCTCGCTGGAATGCGGGTGAATGAAGCCCTTGTCGCGGGAGTGAATCAACATGGATCGCCTTTCGCCTGGATGGTTGTGCTTGAGGGAGTTCGTTCCCAATGCTGATTCGGTTACGCGCCAGGCGTTCATCCGGTTTCACTTCACCGCGAAAACCCGCGGGTCGCTCCTACAAGGTGCCGTAGCTGTGCAATCCGCTCAGGAACATGTTGACCCCCAGGAAGGCGAAGGTCGTCACCGCCAGCCCGCCCAGCGCCCACCAGGCTGCCACCGTGCCTCGCAGGCCCTTGACCAGCCGCATGTGCAGCCAGGCCGCGTAGTTGAGCCAGACGATCAGCGCCCAGGTTTCCTTCGGGTCCCAGCTCCAGTAGCCGCCCCAGGCGTCGGCCGCCCACAGGGCGCCGAGCACGGTGGCGATGGTGAAGAAGGCAAAGCCGACCGTGATGGACTTGTACATCACGTCGTCCAACACCTCGTTGGCCGGCAGCCGCGCGGCGATGCGCTTGCGGCCCAGCAGGATGCCGGCGGCGATCAATGCCGAGATGGCCGCATAGGCGAACCAGTAGCTGCCGCCGGCTTCCTGCACGCGCTGGCGGAACGCCACGGGCACGAAGCACAGCGCCACGCCAAGCAGCCACATCGGCGTGAGCTTGTACCAGCGGGTCTCCTGCGCCTGCTCCTTGATGAGGTAGGCGAAGGCCACCATCGCCGCCAGCGCAAAGGTGCCGTAGCCGATGAAATTGGCCGGCACATGCAGCTTCATCCACCAGCTCTGCAAAGCCGGCACCAGCGGCTGGATTTCGTGGGCTTCACGCACCAGCGTGTACCAGAGCAGGAAGCCGACCGCGGCGCTGACCACCAGCATCACGAAGGCACCCAAGGCTCGCGTGCCGTAGCGCGATTCGAAGTAGAGATAGAAGGTCGCCGTCAGCCAGCAGAACAGCACGAACACCTCGTAGAGGTTGCTGACCGGGATATGGCCGATGTCCGGCCCGAGCTGGTGGCTTTCGTACCAGCGCACCATGGAGCCGATCAGCGCCATCGTGACGGCCGCCCATGCGAGGCGCGAGCCGATGAGGTCCATGGTGTCGGCCTGCTTGGCCGCAAAGAAGCCGATCCAGTAGAACAACGTGCTCATGAAGAAGAGCACGCTCATCCACAGGATGGCCGACTGGCTGGACAGCAAGTACTTGAGCCAGAACACCGTGTCGGCACGCGCCAGGTCGCCCTGGTAGGAGGCGATGCCCAGCAGCGCGGCTGCCGCCACCACGATCGCCAGCACGCGCAGCGGCCGCCAGAACCAGCCGAGCCAGATGGCGGCGGGCATCGCCGCCAGCAGGATGATCTTCTCGTAGATGTCCATCGCGCCGACATAGCGCGAGAACGCGAACAGTCCGCCGGCCAGTACCAGCGCGGCAAACACCCAGTCGAAGGCGTTGCGGCGCGAAAGCCAGCCGTCGTTCAGTGTGAGGGTGGTGGTGCTCATGGGGCGGTGTCTTTCCTGCTGGCGAGCAGCTTGTCTTTGAGACGCTCGAATTCGCGATCGCTGTCGATGGTCTTGCGGTTGACCGAAAAAGCCATGGTGGCCGCCGTGCCACTGGCGCTCGCGTCCTTGGCGAGCCACACCCACAGCCTGCGCTCGCGCACGTACAGCATCGCAAAAATGCCCACGATCAGCAACAGGCAACCCAGATAGACCACGTTCTTGCCCGGCGCGCGAGCGACCTGGAACACGCTGGCCTGCACCTGCTTGAAGTCGGTCATCATCATCGCCACCGGCGCGGGGTAGAAATACGCGTCGCTGATGGCGAGCACCGCCTGGGTCAGGAAGGCTTGCGACTTCTCGTCGGCCGGCAAGGCCGTCAACCCCGCCTTCTCGCGGCTCAGATTGAGCACCTCGAACAGCACGTCGTTGAGGATGCGCACCAGCACCGCGCCGGCGCGCTCCCGGTCGGCCTCGGGCACGTTCGCTTCCATGAATTCGGCGATCGCCTGCCAGCCGCCGGCGCTCACCGCGTCGGCCTTGGCCCGCTCGGTGCCCGCGAACAGCGCCAGCGCGCGGCCGGCCGAGATGCGCAGCTGCTCGGCCAGCTCGGGCCGCTTGGAATCGGCCGCGCGCGCGATGTAGCGCTCGATGGCGCGCGTGCGCGTGTCGGCATCGGCCAACGCGGCGCGCATGCGCACGAAGCCGTCCATCGAGCCCTGGTCGTCGGCCGGTACGCGCAAATAGCGGAAGGGCTCCTCCGGCCGCTCGCGCATGCCGAGCAAAAAGACCGGCTGGCCGTCGCCGGTATCGACCGGCACCATGTAGTTCTGGTACTCGCGCGCCTGCCCCGCCGCGTCGCGCAGCTTGTAGCCGATGCTCGGGCCGATGTTGCGCAGCACCTTGGGCTTGTTGGTCTTGTTGGCCGCGCCCAGGCGCGATTCGATGCCGCTCGTCAGGTCGACCTTGCGCACGTCGGCGCCGCTGGTCATCGCACCGCCGGCGCTCTCGCCGAAGTTCTCGACGTTGATCACGCGCAGCGCCGTGTACTCGAGCGTCAGCCGGTCGGTGCCGTTGGTGATCTCCGAGCTGTTGCCGATGATGCCCTCCACTTCGAAAGGCTTGGCCGCAGCCGCCATCGGCACCGCCTTGAGCTTCACGCTGGAGCCGCCGTCGTCGAAACTCGACTGGTAGATCTCGATGCCCTTGTAGCTGGCCGGGTGGTTCACCTCGATGCGCGCCGGCACCTGCGCGCCGGTCTCGCGGTCGTGCAGCACCACCTCGCTGGCGAACAGCTTGGGCATGCCGGTCGAGTAATAGTCGACGATGAATTTCTTGAGCTCGATCGAGAACGGAAGGTCCTGCAGCAGCACGCCGTCGGCCTGGTTCAGGATCGCGACGCTGCCCTGTCCGCCTTCGGGCACCAGGATGTTGCCGCGAAAGGTCGGGTTGCTGGGCGACAGGCGGTGCCGTGGCGCAACGTCCGCGATCAGGCCGCCGCCGGTGTAGACGCTCTTGCCGTTGAACCAGGTCTGGGCGCGCACGATCAGGTCGCCGTCGAGCAGGCCGCCGAGGCACACCAGCACGATCGCACTGTGCGCCGCGATGTAGCCGAGCTTGTGGGCGCCGCCTGCGCGCGCGGCCACCATCCAGCCGTCGCCGTCGCGGTGCTGCAGCTTGACCTTCCAGCCGCCGCCCGCCAGCAACTGGCCGATGCGGTTGGCCGCGGCGTCCGGGCTTTCGTCGAGAACCGTTTCGGCCCGCTGGCCGAAAGCCTTGAGGCTTTGCGCGCGGATGCCTTCCTTGAGAGTCCTCAGGTCCTTGAAGATGTGCGGCGTATTGCGCGCGATGCACAGCGAGGTGCTGATCACCAGAAAGGCCAGGATCAGCAGGAACCACCAGGCGCTGTAGATCGAATCGAGCCTGGCCGCGCGGAACACCTCGGCCCAGAAAGGCCCGAACTGGTTGACGTAGTTGTTGATCGGCTCGTGCTGCTTGAGCACGGTGCCGATGATCGATGCAATGCAGATGACCGTGAGCAGCGCGATCGCGAAGCGCATCGACGACATGAGCTCCACCGCCGCGCGGACCACGTGGGGGCCGCGCCGGACTCGAAGGCCGTGGGTGGAAACTGACATGAAGGGGAATCGTGGAAAGCAAAAAGGCGGGCCATCCTCGCTGGATCGGCCCGCCTTGTTTGGGTTTGTTATCGGCGGTTAGTTCACGCTTGCGCGCCGGAAATCAACGCAGCCCGGCAATGTAGTCGGCCACAGCCTTGATCTCGCGGTCGTTGAGCTTGGCGGCCACACCGGTCATCTGCGCAGCATTCAGGCGCCCGCCGTCGCGGAACAGGGTGAGCTGCTGCACGATGTAGTCGGCATGCTGGCCACCCAGGCGCGGGTACTGGGCCGGGATGCCGGCACCGTTGGGGCTGTGGCAGCCGGCGCAGGCCGGGATCTGGCGATCGCCCAGGCCGCCGCGGTAGATCTTCTCGCCGAGCGACACCAGGTCCTTCTCCTTCGAGAAACCGGTCTTGACCTTCTTGGAACCGACGAACCAGGCGATGTTGCGCATGTCTTCGTCGGACAGCGCCGAAGCCAGCGGCTTCATGATGGCGCTCTTGCGCTTGCCGGACTTGAAGTCCTGCAACTGCTTGAGGATGTATTCGGGGTGCTGCTGCGCCAGCTTGGGATTGGCCGGGATGGCCGAGTTGCCGTCCGCGTTGTGGCACGAGGCGCAGCTTTGGCTGTTGGCCGGCGCGGCATTGAAGATGGTGTCGCCCTTGGCGGGATCGGGCTTGGGCGCCTTGGCAGGCGCCTCGGCAGCCGGCTTGGCCCCGGGCTCATCGGCCGCGAAGCTGGTACTGGCGGCGGCGCCCATGAGGGCTGCGAGCAGAAAATGAGCGAACAACTTCATAGCGGGGGGCTTGGATTTATGGCGCAAAACCGCGCGATTCTACAATGGCGCCCCGTTCCGAAAGCTCATCGATGACCACCCCGCGGCGCCTGCCGGCCACTCCCCCTTCCCGCAAGGCCCCTGTCGTCGATGCCGCGGCCGCCGAACGCATCCGCGTCGCACGCGGTTGGCTGCACACTGCGCACTTCCTCACGAGTGCGCCCCAGCTGGAACACCTGCCGGCCTTCGACCTGCCGGAGATTGCCTTCGTCGGGCGCTCGAACGCCGGCAAGTCGACCGCCATCAACACGCTCACCCAGCAGACGCGCCTGGCCTTCGCCTCCAAGACGCCAGGCCGTACCCAGCACATCAACCTGTTCGGCGTCGGCAAGCAGAAGGTCGACGACGCCGTGCTGGCCGACCTGCCCGGCTACGGCTACGCAGCCGTGCCGCGCGAGGCCAAGCTGCGCTGGCAGCGCGTCATGGGCAACTACCTGATGACGCGCGAGAACCTGCGCGGCGTGGTGCTGATGTGCGACCCGCGCCACGGCCTCACCGAGCTCGACGACATCCTGCTGGAAGTCATCCGCCCGCGGGTCGAGCAAGGCCTCAAGTTCCTGGTGCTCCTGACCAAGGCCGACAAGCTCACGCGCTCCGAAGGCGCCAAGGCGCTGTCGATTGCGCGACTGCAGGCCGGCGGCGGCGAGGTCAAACTGTTCTCGGCCTTGAAGCAACAGGGAGTCGACGAGGCGGCCGAACTGCTGTGGCGCTGGGCCCATCCGCAGAACGAGCAGCCCGCAGAACCGACAGAAGAAGGAGACAACGAGCCATGATCGAAACCTTTGCGCGCGCGCTGCCCAACGGCACCACGCTCAGCTGCCGCGCCGCGGGCGCACCCGGCCGCCCCCTGATGATGTTCCTGCACGGCTTTCCCGAGGCCGCCTTCATCTGGGACGAGCTGCTCGAATACTTCGCGAGCCCCGAGCACGGCGGCTACCGCTGCGTGGCGCCGAACCTGCGCGGCTTCGAGAAATCGAGCTCGCCCACCGAGGTATCGGCCTACCGCGCGCACCTGCTGGTGCAGGACATCGAGCAGCTCGCCCAAAGCGAAAACGCGGACGGTCGCATCGAGGCCCTGGTGGCGCACGACTGGGGCGGCGCCTTCGGCTGGGGCTATGCCAACCAGCACCCGGACAAGCTCGGCCGCCTGGTCATCATCAATTCGCCGCATCCGGGCACCTTCACGCGCGAGCTGCTGAACAATCCCGCGCAGCAGGCCGCGAGCGCCTACATGAACTTCCTCGCGCGGCCCGATGCCGAAGCGCTGCTTTCTGCCGACGACTACAAGCGCATGTGGCTCTCCTTCACGCAGATGAAGGCCGGTGCCGACGGTTTCGGCTGGCTGACCGAAGAAGTCAAGAACAAGTACCGCGAGGTGTGGGACGCGGGCCTCACCGGCGCCTGCAACCTCTATCGGGTCACGCCGATGAAGCCGGCCTTGCCCGGCAAGCCGTCCGAGATTCCGACGCTGCCACGTGAGCGCCTCGTTGTGGAGGTGCCCACTTTCGTCTTCTGGGCACTCGATGACGCCGCGCTATTGCCGGGACTGCTCGAAGGACTCGAAGAGTACGTGCCGAAGCTCGAGATCAAGAAGGTGCCCGGCGCCACGCACTGGATCGTGCACGAGCAGCCGCAGTACGTCGCGAGCGAGATCGAGGCCTTCCTGCAGCGCAATCAATAGACTGCGGCCGCCGCCGGGCCGCCCCAAGGCGGGCCGCGCCCCGAGTCGCCGCCAGAGGCAGCACCCCTTCAGCCCGTCCAAGCCTGCGCAGGCAGGCTTGGAGCCGCGGGCTTCAGCCCCTCGGGGGGTGGCGAAGCACACGAAGTGGCAAGCCGGGGGCTCAGTACACCGGCGCCGCACCATCCGGCCGCGTCTTGAAGCGGCGGTGCACCCAGTAGTACTGCGAGGGCATCGTGTCGATGTAGCCTTGCAGGCGCTCGTTCATCAAGGCGGTGTCGGCCACCACGTCCTCGCTCGGGAAGTCCTGCCAGGCCGGCAGCACCTCGATCTCGTAGCCGTCCCTGGTGAGCTTCGAGACCACCGGCACGACCTTGGCCCGGCCCAGGCGGGCGAAGCGCGACAGCGAGGGCACGGTGGAGGCCGGCACGCCGTAGAAGGGCACGAAGACCGTCTGGTCGCGGCCGAAGTCCATGTCGGGCAGCAGGTACAGCAAGCCGCCCTTGCGCAGCCCGGCCACGATCGGCTTGATGCCGTCGACCCGGTTCAGCGCGACCACGTTGCCGAAGCGTTTGCGCCCCTCGCGAATCCACTCGTCCACCATCGGATCGCGCTGCGTGGTGTAGATGGTGGTCGAGGGCCGGGCCGTGTGCATGGTCAACGCGGTGGCCGCCGCATCGAGGCCGTAGAAGTGCGGCGCGAACAGGATCATCGGCTCGCTCCCGTTGGCGATCTCGTCGATCTCCCGGGCCGATCCCTTCACCGTGAGCCGGGCGGCCACCGTTGCTTCCGGCGCATGCCAGAGCCAGCTGCGGTCGAGCCAGGACTGCGCCACATAGACGAAGGTTTCGCGTGCGATGCGGCGTCGCTCCTCGGGCGACTTGTCCGGGAAGCACAGCGCGAGGTTGGTATCGACCACGCGCCGGCGCCGCGCTGCGACGGTATGCAGCACCCGGCCCAGAAAAGCCCCGAAGCCGCGCGCCAGAGGCAGCGGCACATGGGCCAGCGTGCGCATGAAGCCGATGCCGAGCTGGGACGACAGGCTCATGGTGCCGCCTCCACTGCCGCCCCCGGTGCCGCCTCGCCGCGCGGCTGCTTGTAGCGCGCATAGTCCCAGACGTACTGGCCCGGCAGCCGGCGGATGAGCCGTTCGATGCCTTCGTTCATGGCGGTGGCGGCGGCTTCGGGCGTGGCCTTCGGATCGTTCAGCGCGGTGCCATCGAAGGCTTCGATGCGGATCGCATAGCCCGCGCCCCGCGGCAGCCGCTCGCAGACGGCAAGGAACACGCGCGAACCGGTCTGCTGCGCGAGACGCGGCAGCAAGGTCATCGTGTAGGCGGGCCGGCCGAAGAAAGGCGCCCACACGCCCTGCCCCAGCGGCGGCACCTGGTCCGGCAGGATGCCGGTGTAGCCGCCGGCGCGCAGCGTGCGCATCAACCCGCGCACGCCGCCCACGCTGGTCGGCAGCGTCTGCAGACCGCGCCGGTCGCGCGAACCGGCGATCAGTTCGGCCATCCATTTCTTGCGGGCCGGCCTGAACAAGGCCGTGATCGGCCCGTAGGCATCGACGAAGCGTTCGCCGACCGCCTGCCCCAGGGTCTCCCAGCTGCCGATGTGCGGCGAGACCAGGATCACGCCCTTGCGCGCGTCCAATGCGGCCTCCAATTCGGCGACGCCATCCCACCGGACGATGCGCGGCAGCACGCTCTCGCCCTGCGGCCGCGCCCACAGCCACGGCAACTCGGCCGCCATGGCGCCTGCCGCGGCAATGGCAGGCCGGTATTGCGCAGGGCTGAAGCCGGCGCTCTCGGCGTTGTCCTTGAAGCGCTTTCGGTAGGTCGGCGCCAGCCACCAGACCAGCCAGCCCAGCCAGCCGCCGACCGCATGCATCAAGGGCAGCGGCACACGGGCGAGCAATCGAAACAAAGCAATCATCGACACGGAGGGGGGGTGAAAACCAGGACGCGCGCGCAGGGTAACGCGGCTCGAATAGAATGCAAATTGTCGCTGAGTTATGGAACTACTTGCAGGGCGACGTTAAACATCACTGCTAAAGCGTTCGCCAAAGCTCCTGATGGGTTGGCAACGCGCCAATTCACTTGCATGGAGTTTTACCGAAATGGCGAACGACTTTCTCTTCACTTCCGAATCGGTTTCCGAAGGCCACCCCGACAAGGTGGCGGACCAGATCTCGGACGCAATTCTGGACGCGATCTTCGCGCAGGACCCGCGCAGCCGCGTGGCCGCCGAGACGCTGACCAACACCGGCCTCGTGGTGCTCGCCGGCGAGATCACGACCAATGCGCACGTCGACTACATCCAGGTGGCGCGCGACACCATCAAGCGCATCGGCTACGACAACACCGACTACGGCATCGACTACAAGGGTTGCGCCGTGATGGTCTGCTATGACAAGCAGTCCAACGACATCGCGCAGGGCGTGGACCATGCGAGCGACGACCACCTCAACACCGGTGCCGGCGACCAGGGCCTGATGTTCGGCTATGCCTGCGACGAAACGCCCGAGCTGATGCCCGCGCCGATCTACTACGCCCACCGCCTGGTGGAGCGCCAGGCCCAGCTGCGCAAGGACGGCCGCCTGCCCTTCCTGCGCCCGGACGCCAAGAGCCAGGTCACGATGCGCTACGTGGACGGCAAGCCGCACAGCATCGACACCGTCGTGCTCTCCACGCAGCACCACCCCGACCAGAGCGAAACGCCGACCAAGATGAAGGGCAGCTTCATCGAGGCCGTGATCGAGGAGATCATCAAGCCGGTGCTCCCCAAGGAGTGGTTGAAGGAAACCAAGTACCTGATCAACCCGACCGGCCGCTTCGTCATCGGCGGCCCGCAGGGCGACTGCGGCCTCACGGGCCGCAAGATCATCGTCGACACCTACGGCGGCGCCTGCCCGCACGGCGGCGGCGCATTCTCGGGCAAGGACCCGAGCAAGGTGGACCGCTCGGCCGCCTACGCGGCGCGCTACGTGGCCAAGAACATCGTCGCCGCCGGCCTCGCGCGCCAGTGCCAGATCCAGGTCGCCTATGCGATCGGCGTGGCCAAGCCGATGAACGTGACGGTCTACACCGAAGGCACGGGCGTGATCTCCGACGAGAAGATCGCCGCGCTGGTGCAGGAGCACTTCGACCTGCGCCCCAAGGGCATCATCCAGATGCTCGATCTGCTGCGCCCGATCTACGGCAAGACCGCTGCCTACGGCCACTTCGGCCGCGAAGAGCCCGAGTTCACCTGGGAGAACACGAGCCAGGCAGCGGCGCTGCGCGCGGCCGCCGGACTCTGAGCGTCAGCGCCGCTGGCGCAACAGTTCTCTAACCTCTTCGTCGCTGGTCTGCGCGAAGTCCGCATACCAGAGGCCGACCGCCCGGAAATGCTCGGGCGTGAACACGCTCAGCACCTCGTCGGCCACGGTGCTCAGCAACTGGACCGCCTCGCGCGAGGCCACCGGCACGGCCACGATGATGCGCTGCGGCTCTGCGGCACGGGCCGCCAGCACGGCTGCATGCATGGTGGCGCCGGTGGCGAGGCCGTCGTCGACCAGGATGACGACATGCCCCGCGAGTGCGAGCGGCGCGCGCTGGCCGCGGTAGAGCTGCTCGCGCCGTGCCAGCTCTACCGTTTCGCGCGCGACCACAGCTTCCATGGCCCGCTCCGACACCGGCCAGAAGCCGGGCAGCTCCGACATCACGCGCACGCCGCCCGATGCGATGGCGCCCATCGCGAATTCTTCCTGGCCCGGAAAGCCGAGCTTGCGCACCACCAGCACATCGAGCGGCGCGTGCAGGAAATGCGCAACCTCCCAGGCCACCGGCACGCCGCCGCGCGGCAGCGCGAGCACAACGACATCGGGGCGCCCACGCCACGCGTCCAGTGCCTTGGCGAGCTTGCGGCCCGCATCGCGTCGGTCCCTGAAATCCATTCAGAAACGATACGCCGCTCCCATGCCGATCGTCCAGTTGCGGCCCGGGGAGGGTTCGAAATAGCGCATGTTCGACTCGTTGACGATCACCGAGCCGATGTAGCGCCGGTCGAAGACGTTGTCCACGCGCGCGAAGGCGTTGAACTCCCAACGCTCCCAGCGCTTGAGGTAGCCCGCATAGAGCGCCACCACCGCGTAGCCGGGTGCTGCAGCGTCGTTGCGGTCGTTGGCCTGGATGCGCCCAAGTGCGCGCAGCTCGGTACCGGCGCGCCAGCCTTCGGGCGGCACCCAGCCGAAGGACGCGAAAAGCGCATGCTCCGCGATCCCAGGGATGCGGTTGCCCGCCGGCACCGTGCTGATCGCGCTGCAAGGCGTCGGCGAGCAGAAGCCGTCGCGGTAGCGCGCATCGAGCCAGGTGTAGGCGAGCTGGGTGCGCCAATGGTTCGCCGTCTCGTGCTGCCAGGAGAGCTCGAAGCCGTCGCGCTGGGTGCGGCCGGCGTTCTGAAAGGTGGCGCGGCCTCCGAAGTTGGTGTTGGTCACGATCTCGTCGCGCGTCCGTGTCTGGAACAGCGCCGCTGTGAGCAGGCCGCCACCCAGGCGCGCCTTGGCGCCGACCTCGACGCTGGTGTTCACCGAAGGCTGCAGAGCGAAGTTGAGCCCGCCGATGCCGTCCGCGCGGTAGGAGAGCTCGTTGAGCGTCGGCGTCTCGAAGCCGCGGCCGACGGAGGCGTAGAGCGCCAGATCGGGCGTGGCCTCGTAGCGCAGCGAAGCCATCGGCAGGGTCTTGCGGTAGCGCGCGCTGCCGCTGTCGTCGCGGTTCGGGCCGACGATGTAGAGATCGTGCGAGGAGAAGCGCACGTTGCTGCGTCGCACGCCGGCTTCGAGCGTCCATCGATCGGCGAAGCGCCAGCTGCCCTGCACGTAGGGATCGAGGTTGCGCACCTCGTTGCGCTCGTTGCGGCGCAAGCGGCCCAGCACGCCCAGGGCCAGTGGCGCACTGGACCGGCCGACGAAGTTCTCCCAGCCGCGGCGGCGCTCGCGCAGGCCGTCGTAGGCCAGGCCGGCGACCAGGTCGAAGGGCCTATCGGCCAGCTGCAGCCTGGCGCTCCAGCGCAGGTCCACGCCGCCGTAGTCGCGCGCCAGGTCGATCACGCCGCCGGCATGCAGCGGGTTCTGCTGCACCGCGGGCGGGATCGCCTGGAACTGGACGGTGCTGCGCTGGCCGCCGTAGACCATCAGGCGCAGCGTGTTCGCGGCATCGATGCGGCGCTCGTAGCTCAGGCCGAGCTGCTGCTGGTCCACGGTCTTGCGCGTATCGAACTGCGTGGCGACCGGATCGACGCCGCGCGGGTTCAGCGCGTACTGGCTGGCCGACAGCCCCAGGGGGTCCTGCGCATAAAGATGCACGCTGTTGAAGACCAGCGTGAGCTTGCTGCCGTCGTCGAGCCGGAAGCCCAGCTTGCCGTTCTGGATCTCGCGATCCGCCGCGCTGTGCTCGCGCCAGCCGTCGGTGTGGAAGCGGCTGGCGCTCAGCAGGTAGTCGATAGCGCCCGAGGAACCGCTGAGCTTGCTGCCGACGCGCGCAGTGCCGAAGCTGCCACCGGCGAGCGAGAAGCCGAGCAGCGGCGGCCCCTGCCCGTCCTCGGTGAAGACCTGCACCACGCCGCCCGACGAATTGCCGTAGAGCGCCGAGAAAGGCCCGCGCAGGATCTCGACACGGTCGGCCGAGCCGATGTCGATGTTGGAGGTCTGGCCCTGGCCGTCGGGCAGCGTGGCCGGGATGCCGTCGACATAGAGCCGCACGCCGCGCACGCCGAAGGTGGAGCGCGCGCCGAAGCCGCGTATCGACAACTGCAGATCCTGCGCGTAGTTCTGGCGGTTCTGGATCTGCAGCCCGGGCACGCTACCCAGGCCTTCGGACAGGTTCACCTGCAGGCGCGCGTCGCGCATCTCATTGCCTTCCACGCGGTCGACCGAACCGGGCACATCGAAGGGCCGCGCCGCGCCGCGCGGCGTGGAGACCGTGATCTCGCGCAGCGTGGGTGCGGACTCGGCATCCTGCGCCGAGGCGGAAGACGCGGCAAGCAGCAGGCAGGCCGTGGCGACGGAGGATTTCATCGCGGCGATTCTGCGGCCAGCCGCCGCGCCGCCACGACGGGCAAGACCCTATGGCGCCGGATCGAGGCCGCGTCTACGAACGCCGAGGCCGGCGCCAGCCGTACCAGGCGCCCACCGCGCACGGAATGCCGAGCGCGACCCATGCCAGCGCATCGCCGGCACCGCCGTCGCTGAAGAGCGCGGACACCAGCCCGATGCAGGTGAGCACGCCCAGCACGATCGGCCAGCCCCACATGGGCCAGAAGCGGGGGCGATGGTGGTGCTTCGTCATGAGCCCGCCTTCGCCGTCGCCGTCGCCGTCGCCGTGGGCTGCGCCAGCGGAACGGCCGCCTGATGTGCCGCTTCGTCGGCACGCGCTGTGGCCGGCACGGCGTTGCCGCGCTTGAGCCACAGATAGAGCCCGCTGCCCAGCACGATGATGGTCGCGATGTCGAGCAGCGCCCAGAGGATCTGCATCGGCATGCCGCCGTAGTCGCCGAAGTGAAGCGGCTGCGAGACCAGGAGTCCTGTCAGGTACCAGGGCAGCTCGGGGCTGGCCGTGATCGCATTGGTCTTGGCGTCGACCAGCACCGGCTGCAGCAGGCGCGAAGTGAAGGGTTCGCTGCCGCGCAGGAACACGGTGTTGTGATGCGGGCTCGAGAAGGCCGTGCCCGGGAAGGCGATGAAGGAAACCTTGTTGCCCGGCGCACGCTCGAGCGCCACGTCCAGCGAGCGCTGCACCGAGCCGCGCTCGGCCTTCGGCACTTCGGGCTGCCCCTGGTAGGGCGCGAGCAGCGTGCTCAGCTGGTCGTACTGCCAGTACTTGATGATCAGGTCGGCCCAGGTGTTGATCATGCCGGTGGCGCCGACCGTGAAGGCCCACACCAGCGTCACGATGCCCAGCAGGTTGTGCAGGTCCAGCCACTTGAGACGCGGCCGGCGCTCGCGCCGCACGGTGCCGAAGTCCAGCTTGCGCATGAAGGGTGAATAGAGCACCACGCCGGAGACGATCGCCACCAGCAGCAGCAAGCCCATGAAGCCGAGGAACAGCTTGCCGGGCAGGCCGGCGAACAGGTCGACGTGCAGCTTGAACATCACGTACATGAAGCCCTCGTCGAACTTGGGCTGCGCCAGCACCTTGGCCGTGCGCGCATCGACCGCAACCGACTTGAAGTCCTCGGTCGGCGCCGGCGTGGGCGTGAGCGTGACGAACCACAGGCCGTCGTCATCCTCCGGCTGCGAGACGAACTGCACCACGCGCTCCGGATGCAGCGCATGCGCGACCTCGATCACGCGGTCCAGGCTTGCGCGCGGCGTGCCGGCGGGCATCTTCGGCGCATCGACCTCGGTGCCCAGCAAGTGGCCGATCTCGTGATGGAAGATCAGCGGCAGCCCGGTGATGCACAGGAGCAGCATGAACACGGTGCAGACCAGGCTGCTCCACTTGTGCACCCAGGCCCAGGCCTTGATTCGTCGGCTGTTCATCGCGGTTTTTTCTCAGGGGTTCAGAAGCGGTAGGTGGCGCTGGCCACCACGTTGCGGCGCGTACCCCACCAGCAGTCGCCGCGCGCGAGGCAGGTGCTGAAGTACTCCTTGTCCGTCGCGTTGTTGATGTTCAGCGCATAGCGCCACTTCGCGGTCTCGTAGGCGAACACGAGGTCCAGCAGCGCGACGCTGGGGATGCGCGGGCCGTAGCCGCCGAAGGAGACATCGCGGAAGGCGCCCATGTAGCGCACGCCCGCGCCGGCCGAGAAGCCCGGCGTGCCAGCGATGGCGAAGCGGTACTTGGCCCAGAGCGCCGCCTGGTGGCGTGGCAGGCCCTCGAGCTGCGGGTCGAGGTCGGTGTAGTTGTAGTGCGCCGTGACATCCAGGTTCGGCGTGATCGAGCCCTTGGCCTCGAGCTCGACGCCGCGCGTCTTGGTCTGGCCGATCTGCGCGTAGACGTTGGGCAGCGGTTGGGCGATCTGGTTCTTCTCGCGCAGGTCGTAGACCGCGGCATTGAAGGCGAGGCTGCGGCCCGCGGGCTCGTACTTGACGCCGACTTCCCACTGCTCGCCGCGCAGCGGCTTGAACACCTGACCGTCACGCGGCGACTGCGGCGTGAAGGACTCGGCATAGCTCACGTACGGCGACCAGCCCGACGCGAAGGCATACAGCACGCCGAAGCGCTTGCTGGTGGCGCTGTCCCTCGAATCCTCGCTGCCCTCGGCGCCGGCGACGACGCGGTCGTGCCGCAAGCCGGCGATGAAGTTCCAGTTTCCCAGCTTGATCTGGTCCTGCAGGTAGACGCCGGCGGCGCGCTGCGTGGTGCGCGGCCGCGCCGTGCGTTCCGGTTCCAGCCGATTGCCGTAGACCGGGGCATAGGCGTCGATCTCGCTGGTGGAGATCCCGCCCCACACGTTCTCGCGATGGCGCTGGTAGTCGGCGCCGACCAGCAGCGTGTGCTTGAGCGCGCCGGTGTCGAAGTGGCTCTCGAGATGGTTGTCCAGCGTGTCGATGCGATTGCGCGTGAGCGAGCTGTCGAGCGAGCGCGACAGGCGCCTCTTGCCGACCGGATCGGCGCCCCAGCCGCCGGTGATGGTGAAGAAGTCGCCCCAGTGGTAGCTGTTGTCGTTCTCGTTTTGCGCGTGGCGGAAGTTCTGGCGGAAAGTGAAGTTCTCGTTGAACTTGTGCTCGAACAGCCAGCCGAAGGTCTTGCGCTCGCTGTTGTAGTAGTCGCCCGGCTCGCCGATGAAGCGGCTGGTCGGCAGGCGCCCGTTCGGGTTCGGGAGGATCGTGCCTTCCCACGGGAAGAATTGCGAGCTCGAGCCGCTCTTGTCCTTCTGGTAGAGGCCCTGCAGCGTGAGCGAGGTCGCCGCGCTCGGGCGCCAGGTCAGCGAGGGCGCGATCAGGCTGCGGTCGTCGGGCACGAAATCGACCTGCGTGTCGGCCTTGCGCTGCACCGCGATCAGCCGGTAGGACCACTGGCCGTCCTCGGTCAGCGGCCCGGTCAGGTCGGCCTGGATCTGCTTTCGGTTCCAGCTGCCGTACTGGATGCCCACTTCGCGCTGGGTTTCGAGCAAGGGTCGCTTGCTCACCATGTTGACGATGCCGGCCGCGGTACCGGATCCGAACAGCATGCCCGAGGGCCCGCGCAGCACCTCGAGGCGCTCGAGCGTGTAGGGCTCGGTGCGCGTGGTGCTGGTGTAGTAGCCGTAGGCCTGGCGCAGGCCGTCGAGGTAGACGTCGGGATACGCGCCGCGAACGCGAAAAGAATCGGTGCGCGCGTCGAGGCCGTAGGCGTCGGAACGCACGCCGGCCGCGTAGCCCAGCGCATCCTGCAGGTTGGTCGCGCCCTGGTCCACGATCTGGTCGCGCGTGATCACCGTCACCGCCTGCGGCGTTTCGGAAAGCGGCGTGTCGGTCTTGGTCGCCGTGGCGGCGTTCTTCGCGCGATAGCCGATCACCGGACTGGTGGCGGATTCGGTTTCGGCGCTGGCGTCGACCCGCACCTCCGGCAGAACGGCGCCGCTGCCCGCTTGGGCAAAAACCTGCGATTGCGCAGACACGGCCAGGCATCCGGCCAGGAGCGATGCGGCCTTGCGCCGCGCGGAAAAACTGGAGTTCAAACCCTCATCCCGAAATCTTGTTAAGAGTGATTCGCATTCTATTGGTGAATTAAATGAAAACTCAACAATCCCGTAGACAGGCCGCTCCTTCGAGGCAGGGTCGCGCGGCTACCATCCGTCCCGCGCCATGCCAGACCTTTTCGCCCGTCTTCTTCCGTTGCTGCGGCGTGCCGCCATGGGCCTGGCATGTCTTGCGGCGGGCTGTGCCGGCCTGCCGCCGCGGGAGCCCCAGCCGCCCGAGCTGGCGATACCCGTCTCCGCGCAGACCGAGCTCGGCCGCATCGTCGCCCCCTTCAACACCCAGCCCGATGAGCTGTCGGCCGTGCGGCCCCTGCCGCAGGCCAGCTTCGCGCTGGACGCCAGGCTCGAACTGATCCGCCGCGCGCAGGCTTCGCTGGACGTGCAGACCTACCAGCTCGGCAAGGACAAGACCGGCCTCCTGATCCTGCGCGAGCTGCGCGATGCCGCGCGGCGCGGCGTGCGGGTGCGCCTGTTGCTCGACGACTTCTATACGGGCGGGCTCGACCGCCTACTGCTGGCGCTGGCCGCCGAGCCGAAGGCCGAGGTGCGCCTGTTCAACCCTTTCGTGAACGGGCGCGAGCACACGGCCACGCGCTGGCTGGATTTCTTCACCGACTTCAAGCGGCTCAACCACCGCATGCACAACAAGCTCTTCATCGCGGACGGCGCCATCGCGATCGCGGGCGGGCGCAACCTCGCAGACGAGTACTTCCTGCGCAGCGAAGGCGCGAACTTCATCGACTTCGAGCTGCTGATGGCCGGCCCGGTGGTGCCGCAGTCCGCGCGCATCTTCGACGACTACTGGAACAGCGACGTGGTCTACCCCTTGCAGCGCATGGTGCGCGCGGCCGACCCGACCGAACAACTGGTGGCGGAGTTCGACCTCGCCACCTCGGAGGCCCATGCGCCCTGGCCCGATGCGCCGCCGGAGAGCGACATCCTCAGCGAGCCGCGCCTCGCCGAGCAGCTCGCGCGCGGCGAGCTGCTCTGGATGCGCGCCGAGGCCCAAGCCCTGGCCGACAGCCCGAACAAGGCGCTCGGCACCCGGCCGCCCGGCATGGAGACGCTGGCGCGCCGCTGGTACGCCACGATGGCGACTGCCAAGTCGCAAGTGCTGGTGATCTCGCCCTACTTCATCCCCGGCGACGAGGGCATGGAGCGGATCCGCGCCGCCCGCGCGCGCGGCCTGCGCATCACCATCATCACCAACTCGCTGGCCGACAGCGACGAACCGCTGGTCAACGTCAACTACAACCGCTTTCGCGTCGCGCTGCTTCAGACCGGCGTGGAACTGCTCGAGGTCAGCACGCAGCAGTTGAAGCGCAACACGCAGATCCGCCGCCTGCTGCGCCAGGCCCGCGGCCGCCTGCATGCCAAGCTGGCCCTGATCGACCGCGAGTGGGTGCTGCTCGGCTCGATGAACCTCGATCCGCGCTCCGAGCGGCTCAACACCGAGTTCGGCGTGCGCGTGCACAGCTTCGAGCTCACGCAGGCGCTGCTCTATGCCTACCTGCTGGACGACATCGAGGGCGTCTACCGCGTGGTCCTCAAGCCCGACGGCCAGAGCGTGCAATGGGTGGGCACCGGAGACGAGACCAACGAGGTGCTCGACGACGAGCCCGACTCGAGCATGCTGACGCGGCTGCAGTTGCTGCTGTTCTCGTGGTTTGTACCGACCGACCAGCTCTAAACAAAGCCCCTTCTCCTGCCGATATTCATCCGTACTCCCTCCACCAACTGCGGAGATCAAAGATGAATACATCGCTCGCCGGGGCCTCGGCCTCGCTGGACCTGGCCAGCCTGAGACGACAGGCCGACTCGTGGATGATGGGCGCGCTGACCCTGGGGTGCCTGATGGCCGCAGGCCTCGGTTTCGTCCAGGGGAGCTTCGGACCGGCGCTGGGCGCCGCTGGCCTGCTCATGGCGGTCGGCCTCGCGCTCCATGCGCTCGCGCGCGGCACCCTGTTGGCGCGCTGCACGTTCCCGGTGCTGCTGATGGCCACCGTGGCGCTGCAGATCCAGCTCGGCATGGGGCGCGTCGAATACCACTTCGGCGTCTTCGTCACGCTGGCCTTTCTCCTCCTCTACCGCGACTGGAAGCCGCTGGTCATCGGCGCCGGCGCGATCGCCGTGCACCACGTGGCCTTCGACCGCCTGCAGGCGCTGGGCTTTCCGGTCTACTGCACGACCGAGCCGGACTTCGCGATCGTGCTGCTGCACGCCGGCTACGTGGTGGTGCAGACCGGCTTCGAGATCCTGATCGGCGAGCGCATGCGCCGCGATGCGGTCCAGGGGCACGAGCTGCACCAGCTGGTCAGTCGGCTGGAACAGGGCGAACGCCTCGCGCTCGACGGCGTGAACATCGAAGCGCGTTCGCCGGCCGCGCGCCTGCTGCAATCGGCGCTGCAACGCATCGCCGGCGCGATCGGCCATGTGGACCATGCGTCGAGCACCATCGGCACCGCCGCGCTCGAGATCGCAAGCGGGCAGCAGGATTTGTCGAAGCGAACCGAGTCCACCGCCTCCAGCCTGCAGCAGACCTCGGCCTCGATGCACCAGCTCACCGAGACCGTGCAGCAGAACGCCGATGCCGTGCGCCAGGCCCACGCGCTCGTGGGCTCCGCCGCGCAGGCCGCCACGCGCGGCGGCGCGGTGGTGGGCCAGGTGGTCGCCAACATGGACGAGATCACGGCCGCGTCGAAGAAGATCGGCGACATCATCGGCGTGATTGACGGCATCGCCTTCCAGACCAACATCCTCGCGCTCAATGCCGCGGTCGAGGCGGCGCGCGCGGGCGAACAGGGCCGCGGCTTCGCGGTGGTGGCGGCGGAGGTGCGCAACCTCGCGCAGCGCAGCGCGCAGGCCGCGCGCGAGATCAAGGGCCTGATCGGCGACTCGGTGCTGCGCGTGGCCTCGGGCGCTCAGCTGGTCGAGGATGCGGGACGCACGATGGCCGAGATCGTCGCCGCCGTGGAACGCGTGACGGGCCTGATGGCCGAGCTCAATGCCTCCACGGCCGAGCAAAGCGACAGCATCGGCCAGGTGACCCAGGCCATCTCCCAGCTCGACCAGATGACGCAGCAGAACGCCAGCCTGGTCGAGCAATCGGCCGCAGCCTCGCGGTCGCTGCGCGAGCAGGCGACGGGGCTGGCCGAAGTGGTGAAGGTGTTCATGCTCAGGCCAGCGGGATCTGCGTCGTCGACAGCACCTGCTTGATCACAATGAAGGACCGGATCTGCCGCACGCCTGGCAGGTAGAGCAGCTGCTCGGCGTGCAGCCGGTTGAAGCTCTCGCTGTCGGCGGTGCGCACCAGCATGAAGTAGTCGAACTCGCCGGTCACGACGTGGCACTCCATGCAGCCGGAGATCTTCACCGCGGCCTTCTCGAAGTCGTTGAAGGATTCGGGCGTCGAGCGGTCGAGCACCACACCGATCATCACCAGCATGCCGGCGCCGAGCGCCTGCGGATTCAGGAGCGCGACCGTGGCGCCGATCATTCCCGAGCGCTTCAGACGCTCGACGCGGCGCAGGCAGGCCGGCGGGCTCAGATGGACCTTGGCGGCCAGCGCCACGTTGGAGATCGAGGCATCGCGCTGCAGTGCCCGAAGAATCGATTTGTCGGTGCGATCGAGCAGAGACGCCGCTTCCGGCGCGCTACGAACTTTTGTTGCTTGATTTCTGGCCATCGTGAAATGAAACGCTGACGAACTGATCAGCAGGATGCTCATGGTGCGTTGAAAGCCAAGTTTTCACAACCCTGTGAACCGCACTTCTTCCTACGATGGCCCCATCGCCGCACCCAAGGAGCATCGCCATGAACCTGAGCCGCTACCCCCGTTATCCGCTGACCTTCGGCCCCACGCCGATCCACCCGCTCAAGCGCCTGAGCGCACACCTGGGCGGCAAGGTCGATCTCTATGCCAAGCGCGAGGACTGCAACAGCGGCCTGGCCTTCGGCGGCAACAAGACGCGCAAGCTCGAGTACCTGATTCCCGAGGCGCTGGCCCAGGGCTGCGACACGCTGGTGTCCATCGGCGGCATCCAGTCGAACCAGACGCGCCAGGTCGCCGCCGTGGCCGCGCACCTGGGGCTCAAGTGCGTGCTGGTGCAGGAGAACTGGGTCAACTATTCGGATGCCGTCTACGACCGCGTGGGCAACATCGAGATGTCGCGCATCCTCGGTGCCGATGTGCGCCTGGACGCGGCCGGCTTCGACATCGGCATCCGCCCGAGCTGGGAGCAGGCCATGGACGATGTGCGCAAGGCCGGCGGCAAGCCCTTCCCGATTCCGGCCGGCTGCTCCGAGCATCCTTTCGGCGGGCTGGGCTTCGTCGGCTTCGCCGAAGAGGTGCGCGCACAGGAGGCCGAACTGGGCTTCAAGTTCGACTACATCGTGGTCTGCTCGGTCACCGGCAGCACGCAGGCCGGCATGGTGGTCGGCTTCGCGGCCGACGGCCGCGCCGACCGCGTCATCGGCATCGACGCATCGGCCAAGCCCGAGCAGACGCGGGCGCAGATCCTGCGCATCGCGCGCAGCACCGCCGAGCTCGTCGGGCTGGGCCGCGACATCACCGAACAGGACGTGATTCTCGACACGCGCTACGGCGGCCCCGAATACGGGCTTCCCAACGAAGGCACGCTGGAAGCCATCCGTCTCTGCGCGCGGCAGGAAGGCATGCTGACCGACCCGGTGTACGAGGGCAAGTCGATGCACGGAATGATCGACAGGGTGCGCCGTGGAGAGTTCGCACCGGGCTCGAAGGTGCTCTATGCCCACCTGGGCGGCGTGCCGGCGCTCAATGCCTACAGCTTCCTGTTCCGCAACGGCTGAGCGCTCACTCGGGCCGGATGTCGAGCTCGCGCACGGTCCGGCTCCAGCGCTCCACGTCCTTCTGCACCAGCGCACGCGTGTCGGCGACCGAAAGCGCGAGCGGCTTGCCGCCGGCCTTGCGGAAGGTCTCGGTCACCTCCGGCATCGCGATCACGCGTGCGAGTTCGGTTCGCAAGCGCTCCAGGATGGCGGGCGGCGTCTTCGCCGGCGCGAACAGGCCGAACCACGATTCCAGTTCCAGCGGCGCCGCGCCGGTCTGCGCGATGGTCGGGATGTCCGGCTGCGTCGGGATGCGCGCCGCACCGGAAACCGCGAGCGCGCGCACCGTGCCGGCATCGATCTGGGTGCGCGCGGTCGACGAGAGATCGAAGAACAGATCGACGCGGCCGCCGATCAGGTCCTGGTAGGCCGCCTGTGCGCCGCGGTAGGGCACGTGGGTCAGCTCCACGCCCGCCGCATGCCACAGCGCCGCGGCAATCACGTGCTGGCCCGAGCCGTTGCCGGCCGATGCGTAGTTGAGCTTCTTCGGGTTGGCCTTGGCGTAGCCGATCACTTCCTTCAGCGTGGCTTGCGGCAGGTCCTTGCGCGCCATCAGCGTGTAGCTGTAGGCCACGGCCAGGCCCAGCGGCTCGAAGTCGCGCAGGCTGTCATAGGGCAGGTTGCGATACATGCCCATGTTCAAGGCCAGGTTCGATACCGAGCCCAGCAGCAGCGTGTAGCCGTCGGCCGACGCCTTGGCGACCAGGTCGGTGCCGACGACCGTGCCCGAGCCCGGCCGGTTCTCGACCACCACCGGCTGGCCCAGTTGCTTGCCCAGGCGGTCGGCCAGCGTGCGGGCGACGAAGTCGAAGCCGCCGCCTGCCGGCTGGGGCACGACGATGCGCAGCGGATGGTCGGGGTAGCCGCCCTGCGCGATGGCAGCGCATGCGGTGAAGGCCAGCGCGGCGCCGAGCGCCGCGCGGCGGGTGAGGCAATGGTCCATGGCGCGCTGCCGGGCTCAGCGCTCGAGCGCACCGCCGGCCAGCCACGCGGTGCCGCGACGGTACAGCGCCTCGACCGCCTCGCCCTTCAGCATCGGCATGTCGAGCTTGACCGTGTAACCGATGCGGGTCTGGATGTAGGCGAGATGGCGATAGCCCTCGGGAAACTTCGCCAGCGCTTCGGCATCGAGCTCGACGGTTGCGGCCGGGTCGACGGGATCGATGCGGTCCTTCTCATAGATCGGCTGCCGATGCAGCAGCTTCCATTCGCCTTCGTGCCTGACGATGAAGTCGTAGAAGCGGCCGGTGCACACCACGTCGCAGAGCACGCCCTCGACCATGCCGCGCTGCGAGATGGTCATCTTGGTCTGCGCGATGGCGCGCTCGCCCGCCACCTCGATGGCCGAGCCGCCCAGGAAGTGCAGGATGCTCACGCCCTTGGCCCAACCCTCCTGCGTGACGCGGATGAACTCGCGGAACGGGCCCTGGAACCAGGTGGCCATCATCACGCCCTCGGGATGCCACACGGTGGCGAAGCGCTCCCAGTCGCCGGCGTCGCGCCAGACCGCCCAGCGCTCGACCAGCCGGCGGATCAGGAGTTCCTGCTGCAGTGTCTCGTCCATGTCGTCTCCTTGGTGGCGCCGGAGTTTGCGCAAGGCGGCCGGCCGGCGCAAGGACGCGAGCGGAAATCAGTTTTCCGGGCCTGCACAGCCGTGGCGCGTGCAAGGCCGACGCCGGATAACGCAAGCCGCCTACAGCCAATTTCGCTGGCGCTGGCAGCATCCCCCGGCCAACTTTGGAGGTCTGCGTGCATCTGGATGAATGTTTTGCAATGATCGCCCGGCTGAGTCCCAACGCCGCGAAGCTCGCGGCGCGCATGCTGCGCAAGGATCCAGCGGCGCCGGCGGAATGGGCCTTCGCGCTCGAGGTCGGCCTGGCGGACCGCGCCCAAGGCTCGGATCCATTGACGACGGACGATCTGCTGCTGATCGCCATGGACAAGGATCCGAAGCATTTCCCGGCCGGCCCCGCGGCCGAGTACAGCGCGCAGCAGGTGCAGGCCATGGAGTTCGTCCGGGCAGTGCGGCGCAAAGGCCCTTATCCCGTTTCGGCCGCCTCCGCCCTGGGGGGCGATCTGCTCGCCGCTCCTCGATGAAGTCGATGCAGGCGCTCGACGGGAAGAAGCGCTGACAGGCCGCTACAGGGCAGCTTCGGTCGACATGCGCTCGGCCGCGGCGGCCCGCAGGCATCGCATCAGTTGCTCGGTAGCCGGCGTCGGGTTGCGCCCGTGCATCGTGATCATGCCAACCGGCGGCAGCTCGATCGGGACCGGCAGCCTGAGCGCCTTGACGAGGCCCTCGCCTTCGAAATGCCGCGCCACGCCGAGCGCAAGAAAGCCGGCCGCGGATCGCTCCCGGATGCAGCTGAGCGTCACGAGAAAGGATGCCGTCTCGACGATGTCCACAGGCGGCACCAGGCGATGCTTGTAGAACATCTGCTCGAGCTTCATGCGCGACGACGCCCAGGGCGGAGGCACCACCCACGGCAGTTGGACAAGCTGGCGCCAGGTCGGCCTGGCGGCGGACGCCAGTTCATGGTCGGGCCGCACCACGACGCACATGGGCTCGGCGTACAAGGCTTCGGTTTTCAGGTCCGGCGCCGCATACCCCGGCTCGAGCCGCCCGACGAAGAGATCCAGCTCGCCGACGCGCAAGCGCGGCAGCAGGCGGGTGAGATCTCCCTCCTCGATCATGACGGTGGTCTGTGTCGAACGCTCCTTCAGCAACGCGACGGCACGCATCAGCAAGGAGGGCGTGGCGACCACCATGGCGCCGACGCTGGTCCGGCCTGCCGCGCCGCTCGCCACGGCAGCGATCTCGTCGCGCGTGCGGCCGTAGTCGGCCAGCACCGACCGCGCGAATCGCACCACGGCCGATCCGTAGGCGGTCGGTTCCGTCCCGCGTGTCGAACGCACGAAGAGTTCGAGGTCGAACATGCGTTCGATCTCCGCCAGCGTCTTCGATACCGCCGGCTGAGTGACCGACAGGAATTCGGCCGCACGGCCGAGATGGCGGAACTCGTCGAGCGACACCAGCAACTGCAGATGCCGCAGCTTCAGGTTGGAGCGAAGCACGCGATCGATGGCAGGCATCGTTCATAACCCAATAGGAAAGAAGAGAGTCGGTAACTTCATTGGATTGTAATGATGAGACCCTGAACAATCGGCGCTTCCCACGATGCAATCAGGAGACAAGACAATGCGATCCAATCGCCGCCAGTTCATGCTGGGCAGCCTCGGCGCCGCCATGCTTCCATTCGCCGCCACGCACGCTGTCGCGGCCGGCTACCCCGATCGTCCCGTCACCTTCATCTGCCCCTGGCCCGCCGGCGGCACTGCGGACGTGACCATGCGCGCGCTGTGCACCGCCGCGGCCAGGGAGCTCGGGCAGTCGGTCGTGGTGGACAACAAGGCCGGCGCCTCCGGGATGATCGGCCTGAAGGCGCTGGCGAGCGCCAAGCCCGACGGCTACACGATCGGCCAGATCCCGATCTCGGTGACGCGCTTTTCGCAGCTCGGCATGGTGCAGGTCGATCCCCTCAAGGACCTCAGCTACATCGCGCGCGTTTCGGGCCAGACCTTCGGCATCGCGGTGCGTGCCGAAGCGCCCTGGAAGACGCTCAAGGACCTGGTGGCCGACGCCAAGGCCAACCCCGACAAGATCACCTACGGCACCGCCGGCCTGGGCGGCGCGACGCATGTCGGCATGGAGGAGTTCGCCATCGCCGCCGGCGTGAAGTTCAACGCCATTCCCTTCAAGGGCGGTGCGGAGGCGCTGCAGGCGCTGATGGGCGGCCACGTCGATGTGCTGGCCGATTCCAGCTCCTGGGCGCCGCATGTCAAGTCGGGCAAGCTGCGCCTCCTGGCCACGTGGGGCGAGCAGCGCACGACGGAGTTCAAGGACGCGCCCACTTTGAAAGAGGCCGGCTACAACGTCGTGGTGGATGCACCCAACGGCATCGGCGCGCCGAAGGGCCTGCCCGCGGACGTCGCCGCCCGGCTGCGCGCGGCCTTCAAGGTCGCCGTCGCGAGTCCGGAATTCGCCGCCGCCTGCGCCAGGATCGACGCGCCGCTCATGTACCTCGACGCGCCGGACTACGAGAAATACGTGAGCGCCAGCGTGGCCAAGGAAAAGTTGCTCATCGAGAGGCTCAAGCTCAAGGAGCTGATGAGCAAGAACTGAGGCGAACCCGCCAGGAGATCTGCATGACCGCTGTTGCCACCGCTGCCGTCGCCGCCCCTTCGCCGCTCATCCGGCTGCACGAGAACGACAACGTGCTGATCGCCCGCGCCCCCATCGCGCTGGGCCAGGCATTGCCGGAGCTGGGCCTGCGCGTGCGCGCGCAGGTGCCTGCCGGCCACAAGATCGCGGCGAGCCGGATCGCCGCCGGCGAGAAGGTCAGGAAGTACGACACCGTCATCGGCGCAGCCATGCGCGACATCGAGCCCGGCGAGCACGTGCACACGCACAACCTCGAGCTGGTCGACTTCGACCGCGACCCGGGCTTCTGCGAGGACGTGCGCCCCGTCGACTACGTCCCGGAGGCCGAGCGCGCCACGTTCATGGGCATCGTGCGCCCGGACGGCAGCGTCGCCACGCGCAACTTCGTCGGCCTGATCTCGTCGGTCAATTGCTCGGCCACCGTCATCAAGCAGATCGCCGCCCACTTCACGCCGGAGCGCCTGGCGCCGTACCCGAATGTCGACGGCGTGGTGGCCTTCGCGCAGACCAGCGGCTGCGGCATGTCGTCGCCGAGCGAGCACTTCGACGTGCTGCGCCGGACCATTGCCGGCTATGCGCGCCATCCGAACCTCGCCGGCGTGCTGATCGTCGGCCTCGGCTGCGAACGCAACCAGGTCGCCGACCTCGTGGCATCGCAGGGTCTCGTGCCCGGCCCGCATGTGCGAACCTTCGTGATGCAGGACACCGGCGGCACCCGCGCCACCATCGCCGCGGGCATTGCGGCCATCGAGTCCATGCTGCCCGCCGCGAACGACGTGAAGCGCCAGCCGGTCAGCGCGGCGCACCTGAAGATCGGCCTGGAATGCGGCGGCTCGGACGGCTTCTCCGGCATCACCGCCAATCCGGCGCTGGGCGCGGCGATGGACATCCTGGTGCGCCACGGCGGCACCGCCATCCTCTCGGAGACCCCGGAAATCCATGGCGTGGAGTTCATGCTCACGCGCCGCGCCGTGAGCCCGGCAGTGGGGCAAAAACTGCTCGACCGCCTCGCCTGGTGGGAGGAGTACACACGCGGCCACAACGGGCAGTTCAATGGCGTTGTGGGCCCCGGCAACCAGGCCGGCGGGCTGGCCAACATCTTCGAGAAGTCCCTCGGGTCTGCGATGAAGGGCGGCACCACGCCGCTGCAGGCGGTGTACGAATATGCCGAGACTATCGACAAGTCCGGCTTCGTGTTCATGGACTCGCCCGGCTACGACCCGGTGGCCTCGACCGGCCAGATCGCCAGCGGCGCAAACCTGATCTGCTTCACGACCGGCCGCGGCTCGATGTTCGGCTCCAAGCCGTCGCCGACCATCAAGCTCGCGAGCAACACGGCCATGTTCACCCGTCTCGAGGACGACATGGACATCAACTGCGGCCTGATCCTGGACGGCGAACTCGACGTGCAGCAGATGGGCGAGCGCATCTTCCAGCACATCCTGCGCGCCGCTTCGGGTGAACCGACCAAGAGCGAGTTGCTGGGCCTGGGCGATCACGAGTTCGTGCCCTGGCACATGGGCATCGTGAGCTGAGCCTTCCTTCGTTAGCCGAACCCACCGATTCCCGGAACCATGCCCCTGACGCTTTCCCAACCCGGCCTGCTGCGCAGCGCCAATTTCATTGCCGGCGAGTGGCGCGCCGCCACCGGCCGCACGCTCGACGTGACGGATCCCGCCACCGGAGGACGGATCGCCCAGGTGCCGGACAGCGGCGCCGATGAGGCGCGCGCCGCCGTCGACGCCGCGCACAGCGCGTTCGCCGCCTGGCGCAAGGTTCCCGCCAAGCAGCGCTCGCAGATCATCAAGCGCTGGAACGACCTCGTGATGGCGAACCAGGACGACCTGGGGCGCCTGGTCTCGCGCGAGCAGGGCAAGCCGCTGGCGGAGGGAAAGGGCGAGATCGCCTACGCCGCCAGCTACATCGAGTGGTTCGCCGAAGAGGCCGTGCGCGCCAACGGCGACGTCATTCCCGCCCCGCTGCCGGGGCGCCGCATGTTCGCGCTCAGGGAGCCGGTGGGCGTGGTCGCTGCGATCACGCCGTGGAATTTTCCCGCCGCGATGATCGCGCGCAAGATCGCCCCGGCGCTGGCCGCCGGCTGCACCGTGGTCTGCAAGCCGGCCGAGGACACGCCGCTGACCTCGCTGGCGCTGGTTGCGCTGGCCGAACAGGCCGGCGTGCCGCCCGGTGTGCTCAACATCGTCACCGCCTCGCGCGAACGCACGCCCGAGGTGGTGGACGTCTGGCTGGACGACCCGCGCGTGCGCAAGATCACCTTCACCGGCTCCACGCCGGTGGGCAAGCACCTCGCCCGTCGTTCGGCCGACACGCTGAAGAAGCTGTCCCTGGAGCTGGGCGGCAACGCGCCCTTCATCGTGTTCGAGGATGCCGACCTCGATGCTGCGGTCGAAGGGCTGATGGCCGCTAAGTTCCGCAACGGCGGACAGACCTGCGTGTGCCCCAACCGCGTGTTCGTGCACAGCAGCGTGCACGACGCCTTCGCCGACAAGCTCGGCGCGCGCGTCGCGGCGCTCAAGGTCGGGCCCGCCACCGATGCCGCCTCGCAGATCGGCCCGATGATCAATGTCCGCGCGGTCGAGAAGATCGAGCGCCATGTCCGCGACGCCGTCGCCCGGGGCGCGCGCGTGCTCGCCGGCGGCGAGCGCCTGGCGGCGCTGGGACCCCACTACTACGCGCCCACGGTGCTCGTCGACGTCGACGCGACGATGGCCTGCGCCTGCGAGGAAACCTTCGGGCCCGTGGCACCGATCACGCGCTTCGACACCGAGGCGGACGTGATCGCGCAGGCCAACGACACGCCGTTCGGATTGGCCGCGTACTTCTACTCGCAAGACCTGCGTCGCATCTGGCGCGTGGCCGATGCGCTGGAGTCGGGCATCGTCGGCATCAACGAAGGCGCATTGGCCGCCGAGGCCGCGCCCTTCGGCGGCGTGAAGGAGTCGGGCTATGGCCGCGAGGGCTCGGTCCACGGCCTGGACGACTACCTGCACACCAAGTACGTGTGCCAGGGCGGGCTGGACTGAATGGAAGCAACGGTCATGAATAATTCCTTCAAGCACGCACTGCTCGCCAAACAGCCGCAGATCGGTCTCTGGCTGTCGATGGCGCAGCCCTACAGCGCGGAAGTCTGCGCAACCGCCGGCTTCCAGTGGCTGCTGATCGACGGCGAGCATGCACCCAACGATGTGCGCAGCACCCTGGCGCAGCTGCAGGCGGTCGCGGCCTATCCCGGCCAGCCGGTCGTGCGCGCCGTCAGCGGCGACACCGCGCTGATCAAGCAGTTGCTCGACATCGGGGTGCAGAACCTGCTGGTGCCCATGGTCGACACGGCTGCACAGGCGCGCGCGCTGGTGGCGGCCACCCGCTATCCGCCGGAGGGCGTGCGCGGCGTCGGCGCTGCCGTGGCGCGGGCCTCGCGCTGGGGTGCCCGGCGCGACTACCTGGGCGCTGCCAACGACGAGGTCTGCCTGCTGCTGCAGGCCGAGACCGTCACCGCCCTCGACAACCTCGAAGAGATCTGCGCCGTCGACGGGGTGCACGGCGTGTTCATCGGCCCCGCCGACCTGGCGGCGTCGATGGGCCACCGCGGCGCACCGGGGCATCCCGAGGTCCAGGCCGCCATCGACCGCGCCATCCGCACCATCGTCGCGAGCGGCAAGGCGGCCGGCACGCTGACCGCGGACCTCGCGCTGGCACGCAAGTACCTCGAGCTCGGTGCCACCTTCGTGGCGGTCGGCATCGACGTCACGCTGCTCGCACAGGCCGCGCGTCGCCTGGCCGGCGAGTTCGGCCTCGGCACCGAGAGCGCCATGAGCGCCGCCGGCGCATCCGCGTACTGAACATCGACAAGAAGGCAGACACCATGAGCAAGACGCTTCGCATCGCCGCCATTCCGGGCGACGGTATCGGCAAGGAAGTGATGCCCGAGGGCCTGCGCGCCCTCGAGAAGGCCGCGCGCCGCTTCGGCATCGAACTGGCCGTGACGCACATCGACTGGGCCAGTTGCGACTACTACGTCAAGACCGGGCAGATGATGCCCGACGACTGGAAGTCCCGGCTCGAAGGCATGGACGCCGTCTACTTCGGCGCGGTCGGCTGGCCGGACACGGTGCCGGATCACATTTCGTTGTGGGGCTCGTTGCTGAAGTTCCGGCGCGAGTTCGACCAGTACGTGAACCTGCGGCCGGTGCGTCTGTTCGAAGGGGTGCCCGGGCCGCTGGCCGGCCGCAAGCCCGGCGACATCGACTTCTACATCGTGCGCGAGAACACCGAGGGCGAATACACCAATCTCGGTGGCGTGATGTTCGAGGGAACGGAGCGCGAAGTGGTCGTGCAGGAATCGGTGTTCAGCCGCTTCGGCGCCGACCGGGTGCTGAAGTACGCGTTCGACCTCGCGCAGTCCCGGCCGCGCAAGCAGCTCACGGTGGCGACCAAGAGCAACGGCATCGCGATCAGCATGCCGTGGTGGGACGGTCGCGCGGACGCGGTCGGCAGCGGCTATCCCGAAGTGAAGGTGGACAAGCAGCATATCGACATCCTGTCGGCGCGCTTCGTGCTGCAGCCGCAGCGCTTCGACGTGGTGGTGGCCAGCAACCTGTTCGGCGACATCCTGTCCGACCTGGGACCGGCCTGCACCGGCACGATCGGCCTGGCGCCGTCGGCCAATCTCAATCCGGACCGCAAGTTTCCTTCGTTGTTCGAGCCGGTTCACGGGTCTGCGCCCGACATCTACGGCAAGGGCATTGCCAACCCGGTGGCGATGATCTGGTCGGGCGCGCTGATGCTCGATTTCCTCGGACATCGCGAAGCGCACGATGCGATCGTGCGAGCCATCGAGCAAGTGCTGGCGGCGGGCCCGCGCACGGGCGACTTGGGCGGCAAGGCGACGACGATCGAGATGGGTGAGGCGATCAGCGCGCTGATCTGAAGGCCCTCGTCGCGGCCTGCCGGCGTCGGCGGGTCGCACGCGGCAGAAGAAGATGCCGGCAAGGCGCGGACAACGAAATCCTGTGCCGCGGCGCAGACCCAGTTCGGTTCGGCCATGCAGAAAGCGGCCCCTATGCTCATGGCAACCGGCATTGCCGTCATCACTGGAGCTTTCACCATGTCCCTGCAAGATTTCAAGGTGCTCACCTTCGACGTCGTCGGCACGCTGATCGATTTCGAGGGCGGCATGCTCGCCTACCTGCGCTCTGCCGTGCCCGAGGCCCGCGTGACGGACGAGGACTTCCTCGCCGCCTACCGCTATGCGCGCGCCGACGGCAAGGCCGGCTGGTACCCCGACGATCTGGAGCGCTGCTGGCACGCCATCGCGCCGAAACTCGGCCTGCCCGACACCGACGCGCTCGCGCAGGGCCTGCGCGATTCGGTGGCGCAGTGGCCGGCGTTCCCCGATTCGGTGGAAGCACTGAAGCGGCTCGGCAAGCGCTTCAAGCTGGTGACCATGACCAACGCGCAGCAGTGGGCGCTGGCCCATTTCGACAAGACGCTGGGCTCTCCCTTCGACATGCTGCTGAGCTGCGACGACGCGTTGTGCGAGAAGCCCGATGCACGCTACTTCGCCTACGCCCGCGGCCGCTTCGAAGGCGCCTGGGGTTACAAGCAGGCGGACAACCTGCACGTGGCGCAAAGCCAGTACCACGACATCGGCATCTCCAAGCAGCTGGGCATCACCACCTGCTGGATCGAACGGCGCCATGGGCAGAAGGGTTCGGGCGGCACGCTCGAGTCCAAGCACACCCAGCCCGACTACCACTTCCACACGCTGGCCGAGCTGGCCGATGCCGTCGAGGCCGGGCGTTGACGCTGCAGGCGATCGCCGCGCCGGTCGCCGACCTGCTGCCAGAACTGGTCGCGCTGCGGCGCGACCTGCATGCGCATCCGGAACTCGCGTTCGAGGAAAGGCGCACGGCCGGCGTGGTGGCTGCGGCCTTGCGGCTCCTCGGCCTCGAAGTGCATGAAGGGGTCGGAGGCACCGGCGTGGTCGGCACGCTGCGCTGCGGCAGCGGCGTGCGCAGCGTGGGCCTGCGCGCCGACATGGACGCGCTGCCGATGGTCGAGCTCGGGCGCGCCGCCCACGCCAGCCGCACGCCGGGCGTGCACCACGGCTGCGGGCACGACGGCCACACCAGCATGCTGATCGGCGCCGCGCGCCAGCTGGCGCGCTCGCGCCGCTTCGACGGCACGGTGCACTTCATCTTCCAGCCGGCCGAAGAGGGCAAGGGCGGTGCGCGCGCGATGATCGATGACGGCCTGTTCGAGCGCTTCCCCTGCGACAGCGTCTATGCGCTGCACAACTGGCCCGACCTGCCGCTGGGCCACGCGCAGACGCGGGCCGGCCCGATCATGGCCGCGGCCGACCGCTTCGACATCGTGCTGCGCGGCCGCGGCGGCCATGCGGCGCAGCCGCATCACACGCCCGACGCGATCCTCGCCGCGAGCCAGCTCGTCGCCCAGTTGCACACCATCGTCTCGCGCCGCATCGACCCCGGCGAATCGGCGGTGCTGTCGGTGACACGCATCGAAGGCGGCCACAGCCACAACGTGCTGCCCGCGCAGGTGTCGATCACCGGCACCGTGCGCAGCTTCGACGCCGCATCGCAGGACCGCATCGAGGCGGCGCTGCGCGCCACCGTCGACGGTGTGGCGCTGGCCAGCGGCACCCAGGCCGAAGTCAACTACGTGCGCTACTACCCGGCCACGGTCAATACCAGCGACGAGGCCGCCCTCGCGCTCGCCGCGGCCAACGCCATCGGCCTGCAAGCCGACACGGCGCCGCGCGCGGCCTTCACCTCGGAGGACTTCGCCTTCATGCTGAAGCGCCGGCCCGGCGCCTACCTGTGGCTGGGCCAGGGCCGCGCCGATCCGGGCCCGGAGGGCGATCGCGCGCTGCACCACCCCTGCTACGACTTCAACGACGATGCGCTGCCGCTGGGCGTGCGCTGGTTCTGCGAGGTGGCCGAGCGCGCCCTTGCCCCGGCAGCCGAACCCGCATCCCCTCCTCCTCTTTCCTCTTCATCCTCATGAGCATCACCGTTCTGCACCAATCGGCCACCATCGGCGGCCTGCAAGACCAGGGCACGCCCGCGCGCCCGCTGAGCCAGCCGCCGTGCCGCCTGCGCGGCATCGACGTCGAGCTGGCAGGCGCCGGCGGCAACAACAGCGGCATCTGGGAATGCGAACCGGGCCGCTTCGAGCGCCAGCTGCCCAACGCCGAGGTCATGCACATCCTCGCGGGCGCCTGCACCTTCACGCCGACCGGCGGCGAGCCGCTTCGGATCCGCGCGGGTGACACGCTGTTCTTTCCGCAGCACACCACTGGCGAATGGCATGTGCATGAGACCCTGCGCAAGGTGTTTGTCGTGATGGCGATGTAGGGCCCGCCAGGCCCGGAGTGCATAGGATCTTGGCTCTGGACGCACGCCCGGTACGCGGTACGGGCCGTGCGACCCCAACCCAGCCCTCTCCCGGAGGGAGAGGGAGCAAGGCAGCAGCGTGTCCACGGTGGTGGGCGGTATGCCCTGTGCCGGCCGTTGAGGCACTGCCGAGCAGCGCAGCGGCAGGCGGATCAGGGCTCGCGGCTGTTTGAGCGAAGCGAGTTTGAGCGAGACCCCGCCCGGCGCGAGCAGCGCAGGGAAGCCCGAAGGGCCGGTGACGTCGGCCGGCACAGGGCACACCGCTCACCACCGCACCCGGACGCTCCAGCCAAGCCGCTTCAGGCCACCTGCTTCGCCAACTCGGAAGCGAACCTGCCGATCGAGAAGCTCTCGATCGGCGTCGAAGTGTGCCCGGTCGCGATCAGCTCGGCCATCGTCTCGCCCACGCCCGGGCTGATCGCGAAACCCTCGCCATTGAAGCCGAAGGCGTAGTGCAGGCCCGGCACGCGGGCGCTGGGGCCGATCACCGGCTGCCAGTCGCCGGTGTAGCCCTCGATGCCGCTCCACACGCGGATCAGCTGCACGTGCTCGAAGGCCGGCACCAGGCGTCGCAGCTCGCGCAGCTGGCGCAGCACGTTGTCCGGTTTCACGTAGGCCCGGATCAGGTCGGCATGGGCCGGCCCCTTGAGCCCGCCGCCGAAGACGATGTTGCCGCGCGCGATCTGGCGGAAGTACAGGCCTTCGTGCTCGATGGGCGATGAGACGCCGATCGACGGGCCGATGGCATAGGGCAGCGGCTCCGTCACGCCCATCTGCGGGCCGCGCGCGTCCATCGGCACGGCTTCGCCGAACTGCTCGGCCATGCGGTTCGACCAGGCACCGCAGGCCACCAGCAGTTGCGGCGCGCGAAAGCGCCGGCCGTCTGCCGTGTGCGCGACGAAGCCGGTGCCGTCGCGCTCGACGTGCATCACCTCGGCATGCTCGACGATGTTCGCGCCGGCGCGCCGCGCCGCGCGCGCGAAGGCCGGGCCGGCCAGACGCGGGTTGGCATGGCCATCGTTCGGCGAGAGCGAACCGCTCACCACCTCGGGCGCGAAGATGCCCCAGCGCCGGCGCAGCTGCCCGGCACTGAAGAGCTCCAGGTCGAGGCCCAGCGGCTTCACGTCCTTCGCATGCTGCTCCAGCACCGCGGCCTGCTTCTCGGTGTAGCAGACGCGCAGATGGCCGTAGGGCACGAACTCCAGGTCCTCGCCCAGCAGTTCCTTCACGCGGCCCCAGACGGCGCGCGCGCGATTGGCCAGCGGCATCTGCGCCAGCGCGCGGCCCTGGCGCCGCACATTGCCGAAGTTGGTGCCGCTGGCCTGGCGGCCCACCAGCTCGCGCTCGAGCAGCGTGACCGACAGGCCGTGCTCGCGGCGCAGGAAGAAGGCGGCGGTGGTGCCCATCAGGCCGCCGCCCAGTATCAGCACGTCGGTGTCATGTGTTCCCGGGCTCATGCCTGCACCTCGCGCGTATTCATCATCAGGGGCTTGACCGGCGCCTGCGTGCGCAGCCGTCCCACTTGCTCGACAGGAATACCGCAGGCCTGCGCCACGATCTCGGCCGACGCATGGCCGCAGAAGCGGCCCTGGCAGCGGCCCATGCCGACGCGGCTGAAGGCCTTGGCGCGGTTGACTTCGCGGCTGTCCATCTCGTTGACGCAACGCCGCAGTTCGCCGGCCGTCACGGCTTCGCAGCGGCACACCACCGCATCGTCGGGCAGTGCCGCGGCCTGCGCGTGCGGCCAGGGAAAGGCGCGCGCCAGGCCTTCGCGGAAGCGGTCCATCTGCGCCAGCGTGCGGCGCAGCGCGGCGGACTCGGCGTCGTACAGCACGCGGCCCGGCGCGTGACTCAGGTCGGCGAGCGCCGCCAGCGCGGCCAGCCGGCCGGCGGCCTCGGCGCCGTCGGCCCCGAGGATGCGGGCGCCGTCGCCGGCGAGGAAGACGCCCGGCGTGCTGCTGCGTCCGTCGGCATCGATGCGCGGCAGCCACTGCCGGCTCAGCGGCTCGAAGTCGAACTCGCAGCGCGCGAGATCGGCCAGTTGCGTCTCGGCGCGCAGATGCCAGCCCAGACCGACCGCATCGCATTCGAAGCGCTGCTCGCGTCCTTGGGCATCTCGCACGGCCACGGCCTGCACGCCGAGGTCATCGTCGCCGTCGATGCGAAGCGGCGTCACGCCCTGCAGCACCGGCACGCCGGCACGGCGCAGGCCGCGGATCAGCGCGAGGCCGCGCAGCGCGAGCCGTGGCCGCGCGAAGAGGCCGGCCACGGCGCCCCAGGGCTTGGCGGCCGGCGCAGTGTCGAGCACCGCCGCCACCTGCGCACCGGCCTGCACGTACTGCGACGCGACCAGGTACAGCAGCGGTCCGCTGCCGAGGAAGACGACGCGCGCGCCGATCGCGCAGGCCTGCGCCTTCAGTGCGATCTGCGAGGCGCCCAGGCTGTAGCAGCCGGCGCGCTGCCAGCCGGGCACGGGCATCAGGCGGTCGGTGGCGCCGGAACACACCAGCAGCGCATCGAAGGGCAGCGTCTGCGGCTCGCCCTCGCGCACCACGTGCAGCGCGCCTTCGCTCACATTCCAGGCCAGCGTATCGCTGCGGTAGTCGATTTGTCCGCGCAGCGCATCGAAATCGCGATGCAAGGCCTGCGCCTTCTCGGCTTCGGTGCCGTAGAGCTTGGCGTAGGGGCGCTTGAAGCCTTCGGGCTGGCGGCGGTAGATCTGGCCGCCGTCGCGCCGGCCTTCGTCGATGACGATGGGCCGCAGCCCGGCCTGCACAAGGGCCTGCGCCGCGCGCACGCCGGCGGGGCCGGCGCCGACCACGACGATGCGTGCGAGATGAGCGAGCGATGCAGGGCTCATGCTGCCGCCCCCGGGGCATGGCGCTGCAGGGATTGCAGCAGGTCCGGCGTCGCCGGCCAGTGCTGCGCGGGCGGCCGCGTGCACACCGACATGCCCGCCGTCACGGGGGTGGAGCAGGCGCGCAGGCGCTCGCCGGCCGGCGTCCACACCCAGCAGTCCTGGCAGGCGCCCATCAGGCAGAAGCCGGCCCGCGCCCCGTCGCCGAACTCGCTGTCGCGCACGCGCCGGCCGTGGGCGAGCAGCGCCACCAGCAGGGTATCGCCGGCCAGCGCGGTGGCCGGCTGGCCGTCGATCTGCAGCATCAGCGTGGGTCTGTCGGTTTCGGCCAGCCGCACGAAGCGGGCGGGCGGATAAAAGCGAGGCGGGGTGTCGGGCATGGACGAAACGGAAGCGCCGTCAGCGCTGGTTGGGAAACAGCCGTTCGATCGGACAGTGCGTCTTGATGAACGGCGACTTGATGACGATGTAGCTGAAGTACTTCGCAATGCCGATGTTGCGTTCGAGCAGTTCCTCGATCACTTCCTGGTAGTGGTTGACGCCGCGCGTCAGGAAGCGCAGCAGGTAGTCGTAGCCGCCGCTCACCAGGTGGCATTCGAGCACCTCGTCGACCTCGCGGATGGCGGCCTCGAAGCGCACGAAGTCCTCGCGGTGGTGGTCGGACAGCGTGACCTCGGTGAACACGGTCAGCGTATCGCCGAGCTTCTCGAGCCGCAGGTGCGCTCCGTAGCCGGCGATGTAGCCGGCCTGCTCCAGCCGCTTCACGCGGATCAGGCAGGGGCTGGGCGAGAGGCCCACCGCGTCCGCCAGGTCCACGTTGGTCATGCGCCCGTTCTTTTGCAACTGCGCCAGGATGCGCAGGTCGAGTCGGTCGATCTTGAAGGCTTCTGACATGGCGGCGCCGAAAAACGAAGAGAGCCCGATTCTGCGTCTGTCTCGATGGGTTGCGGGGCGGCGCGCGGGCTTTCGCTCAGGCCGTCAATGCAGCGCGAACGTCGGGCGCGTCGAGCACCTCGTCGAGCGTCTTCTTCAGGCGCGCGAACATCTGCGCGAACTCGTCCTCGGTGAAGGTGAGCGCCGGCGCAAAACCGAGGATGTGGTCGCCGAAGGAGCGGAACACCAGGCCGTTGCGATAGCCGGCGGCGAAGATGCGCTCGGACAGGCCCAGCCCGGCATCGAAGCCGCGCTTGCTCGCCTTGTCGCTTACCAGCTCCAGGGCACCCAGCAGACCGCGGTGGCGCGCATCGCCCACCAGCGGGTGCGCGGAGAGCGCGTCGAGCCCGGCCGCGAAATGGGCCGCGCCGCGCTGGCCATTGGCGAGCACGCCACCTTCCTCGTAAAGGCGCAGCACCTCCAGCGCGACCGCGGCGCCGACCGGATGCGCCGAGTATGTGGCGCCATGGCCGACCGACGCGCCCGCGGGCGCGCCGTCGGCGATGCCGGCATAGACCTGCTCCGACATCATCGTCGCGCCCATCGGCACGTAGCCCGCGGTCAGGCCCTTGGCCATGGTCATCAGGTCGGGCTCCACGCCCTCGGCCTCGCACGCGAACATCGGGCCGGTGCGGCCGAAGCCGGTGATGACCTCGTCCACGACGAAGAGGATGCCGAGCTCGCGCGTGGCCTCGCGCATCGCCCTCAGCCAGCCCTTGGGCGGCACGATGACGCCGCCCGAACCCTGGATCGGCTCGCAGAAGAAGGCGGCCACGTTGTCGGCGCCCAGCTCGGCCACCTTGGCGCGCAATGCGGCAACCGATGCTGCGATCAGCGCCTGCGGGTCGGCGCCGTCCGCATGGCGATACGCGTAGGGCGACGGGATGTAGTGCTGCGTGGGCAGCGGCAGGTCGAAGCCGCGGTGGAAGGCCGGCAATGCGGTCAGGCCGGCGCCGGTGGACGAAGAGCCGTGGTAGCCGCGCTCCAGCGAGATGAACTGCTTCTTCGCCGGTTTGCCGATCGCGTTGTGGTACTGCACGATGAAGCGCACCGCGGCATCGATCGCCTCGGAGCCGCCGAGCGTCAGGTACACGCGGGTCAGCGATGCCGGCGTGATCTGCACCAGCTTCTCGGCCAGGCGGATGGCCGGCTCGCTGCTGAAGTGGAAGTAGCCCGTCGCATAGGGAAGGCGGCGCATCTGCTCGGCCGCAGCCTGCACCACGCTCTCCTGCCCGTAGCCCACGTTCACGCACCACAGGCCGGCGAAGGCGTCGAGCAGTTCGTGGCCGTCGGCATCGGTGAGCCACGCGCCGCGGCCCGAGGCGAGCACGGTGGGGCCGCGCTGCTCGTGCACGCGCCAGGGCGAGACGGGATGGATCAGATGCGCGCGGTCGATCGCGTCGAGCGCGGCGTGGTGGGGCAATGCGGTGGGATGCGTCATGTCGGTGTCGGATGGAGCGAGAGCGAAGAGGCTTTCGATGGCCATCAGCTTAGGCGGCGCACCGCATCGGGTGGTGCTGCTTTGGGGTCCTCGCGCAAAGCAGGCTGCGGTTGTGCGAGTTGCTACAGCAGATCCTGCGGTGCGCACCGAGAACCGTTCGGGCTGAGCTTGTCGAAGCCGGTTCAACGCAAGCCCTTCGACAAGCTCAGGGCGAGCGGTGTGGGTGGATCTCAGGGCGAACGTGCATCTCGAACGGTGCGGGTGAATCTCAATACCCGCGAGCCCGATCGACCAGGCCGAGCATCGGTTCGCCTGCCTCGAAGCGCTGCAGGTTGTCGAGCACCACCTCTGCCGCACTCAGCGGCTGCGTCATGCTCGCGATGTGCGGCGTGAGCTGGATGTTCGGATGGCGCCAGAAAGCATGCTCCGGCGGCAGCGGCTCGGGGTCGGTCACGTCGAGCACGGCATCGCCGATCTGCCCGTTGGCCAATGCGGCCAGCAGATCGGCATCGATCAGCTGCGGCCCGCGGCCCACGTGCACCAGCCCTGCGCCTTCAGGCAGCATCGAGAACAGCCGGGCATCGAGAAAACCGCGCGTCGAATCGGTGAGCGGCAGCAGGCACACGAGGATCTCGGTGCGCGCGAGGAAGGACTGCAGCTCGTCGGTGCCCGCATGGCAGCGTACGCCGTCGAGCGCATGCCGCGAGCGGCTCCATCCCGCGCAATCGAAACCCAGGCCGACGAGCTGCGCCAGCACGGCCTGGCCGAGCGAGCCGAGCCCGAGCACGCCGATGCGCCGCTCGCCAGCGGGCCGCACTGGCAGCGGGCGCCACTGGGCCTCCTGCTGCTGGCGACGGTAGCGCGGCATGTCGCGATGCAGGCCGAGCACCGCATGCGTGACGTACTCCACCATGCCGCGCAGGATGCCGGGCTCCACCATGCGCACCACCGGCAGTGCGGCCGGCAATGCCGCGAAGTCGAACTGGTCGACGCCTGCGCTGGAGGAGAACAGCACCTCGAGATTCGGAAAGCGCTCGGCCAGATCCTCCGGCGGCTCCCAGGCCGCAAGAAAGCGCACCTGCGCGGGTTCGCCGATGTCGGGCCAGATGCGGAAGTCGATCTCGGGTGCGCGGCGCCGGAACACCTCGGCCCACTGGCGGCCGCGCACCGGGTCGGACTTGTAGAGGAAGGTGGTCGCGCCCATCGCCATCAACCGACGGCTTGGGTCACGATCGCGAACAGCGCCGGCCCGCCCGGCGGCGTGGCGAGCGGCGCACCGCGCACCATCGTCGTCGGCGCGTCCACGCGCAAGAGGCCGATGCTCTCGAGCCATTCGGCCAGCCCGCTCGCGAAGTCGATGTCGATGCGCGTGAAGTGGCCGGCGTTCAGGCCGGCGAGATGCGCGATCAGCGCCTTCGCGCCTTCGGCATCGGGCGCGACCACGGGGCCGATCGCATGCCCGCGCCCGAAGCGGCGCAGCATCGCGAAGCCGCGCGGCTCGTTGTCATGGTCGAGCACCACGCAGGCGTCGGCGCTGGCCAGCAGATCGGCGATCAGCGCATCCCGCGGCATGCCGCGTGCCGCTGCGTCGAGCGCCTGCAAGGCCGGCGCCTCGTGCAGGCCGGCGGGCCGCAGGCGCCAGCCGGGCGGCAGCGCGACCAGCGGCGCCGGCTGCGCTGTGCCCTGGTGCTGGCGCAGCTCGCCGGTGCGCACGAAGCCCAGCCGTTCGTACAGGCCGCGCCCGTCGGCGGTCGCATGCAGCAGCACCGTGTGCGCGTCCAGGCCTTCGAGCAGCGCGCTCATGAGCCGGTGGCCGAGGCGGCGACCCTGGCAGGCCGGCGCCACGATCACGAGGCCGATGGTGGCGTGACGCTCGCCCCAGCGCCAGCGCAGCGCGGTGGCGACGAGCTCGCCGTCGCGCTCGGCGACGATGCCCTCGGCATGCGCGAACACCTGCTCCCAGTCCGCGGGGCGGTGCGGCCAGCGCAGCTCCGCCGTCAGTGCATGTGCGAGCGGCAGGTCCGCGGCGGTCATTGGTCTCAGCACCACGCCGTCGAGAGCAGGTGCATTCGGTGTCTGGGCAGGCATCGGGAAGGTCTTTTTGCAGCGAAAAGGCAGGTCATCTTGGACGACATCCGCGCCTTTCGCCAGACCCAATTCGCGCTTCGCCGCAACTTGCAAGCTTCGCCTGTCGCGGCCCCGGGTTTCGCAATTCGATGCGGCAGCGCGCGCGCTTACGCACACAAATGCCGCGCCAACCTGCCTAGCATCGAGCGCCGTTTCGCGACCTCGCGTTTCGGCAACAGATTGCCATCGAAAGTCCACCATGCAAGTCTTCGACCCGCGACAGATCCACCTGCCCTCGGGCCATTTCATCGGCGGACGCCTGGTCCCCGATGGCGGCCGCATGGTCGTGCAGCGGCCCTCCGACGGCCAGCCGCATGCCGAGCTTCCGCTGGCCGATGCGGCCACCGTGGACGCTGCCGTGCACGATGCCTGGAGCGCGTGGCGCGCGAGCGACTGGGCACGCCGCGCGCCGCGCGAACGCGCGCGCGTGCTGCGCCGCTGGGCCGATCTGATCGAAGCCGACGCGGCGCGGCTCGGGCCGCTGGAGGCCGTGTGCTCCACGCGGCCGGTGCGCGACGCCATCGCCTGGGACGTACCGTTCACGGCCGAAGGCCTGCGCTTCTTCGCCGAGTACGCGGACAAGCTCGGCGGCGAGGTCGCGGCCACGCGCCACGATCATCTGGGGATGGTGGTGGCCGAACCCTATGGTGTGGTCGGCGCCATCACGCCGTGGAATTTCCCGCTGGTCATGGTGTCGTGGAAGGTCGGCGCCGCGCTGGCCGCCGGCAACGCGGTGGTGCTCAAGCCCTCGGAACTGACGCCCTTCTCCGCTCTGCGGCTGGCCGAGCTGGCCGTCGAGGCCGGCGTGCCGCCCGGCCTCTTCAACGTCGTGCAGGGCGATGGCCGCACCACGGGCGACGCGCTCTCGCGGCATCCGCTGATCTCGAAAATGACCTTCACCGGCTCCACCCGCACGGGCGCCGCCATCATGGCCGCCTGCGCCCTGACCGGCCCCAAGCCGGTGACGCTGGAGCTGGGCGGCAAGAGCCCGCAGCTGGTGTTCGACGATGCGCCCGATGTGGACCGCCTGGCCGGCATGATCGCCGGCGCGATCACCGGCAACGCGGGCCAGGTGTGCGTGGCCGGTTCGCGGCTGATCGTGCAGCGCGGCATCGCCGATGCGCTGGTCGAAGGCATCGCCGCGCGCTTCGAAGCGCTGCGCCCGGGCGCGACCTGGGACGACGCGGCCACGCTGCCGCCCATCATCTCGGCGCTGCAGGCCGGGCGCATCCAGGACGTCGTCGATCGCTCGCGCGAGGCCGGCGGCCGCATGCGCTGCGGCGGCGGCCTGTTCGACGGCGGCCCCGGCGGCGCCTACTTCCGGCCCACGCTGATCGAGGGCGTGGACGCGGCCAACCCGGCCGTGCAGGAAGAGATCTTCGGGCCGGTGCTCACGGTGCAGACCTTCGGCGACGAAGAGGAAGGCCTGGCGCTGGCCGCCCACGAACACTACGGCCTGGCGGCCGGCGTGCACACCGCCGACATCGGCCGCGCGCTGCGCGCGATGCGCGGCATCTCCGCCGGCACCGTCTGGATCAACCGCTACGGGCGCAGCGCCGACTTCGTCATCCCCACCGGCGGCTACCACCAGTCGGGCATCGGCAAGGACCTGGGCCGCCAGGCGGTCGAGGCCAACCTCCGCTTCAAAAGCGTGCTGATCGACTTCGCCGCGACGCACTGAGGTGCGCGGCTGCACACGCGAGGGGCAGACCGCACGGCATGCCGCCGCACCCCCTCCAAACCGCAGCTTTCGTGCGCCTGGCGCCCCATTTCCCTACAACCCGAGCGCTTGTGCGTGCTGCAATCGCTTCGTAATGAGTTTGTCGCATTTGCCATCCAAGGAACCGAGACCATCATGAGCTTCCGTCCCAAGTACATCACCTTCGACTGCTACGGCACCCTCACGCGCTTTCGCATGGGCGAACTTACGCGCGACATCTTTGCTGACCGCATTCCGGCCGAACAGATGGAGCAGTTCATCGCCGACTTCACCGCCTACCGTTTCGACGAGGTGCTGGGCGACTGGCAGCCCTACGAGGTGGTGCTGAAGAACGCGGTGCGGCGGCTGTGCAAGAAGTGGAAGATCCAGTACTTCGACCACGAAGCGCAGAAGTACTACGACGCGGTGCCGACCTGGACTCCGCACGAGGACGTACCCGCCGGCCTGGCCAAGATTGCCAAGGAGATCCCGCTGGTGATCCTGTCGAACGCATCGGACAACCAGATCCAGAAGAACGTGGCCATGCTCGGCGCGCCCTTCCATCGCGTCTACACCGCGCAGCAGGCCCAGGCCTACAAGCCGCGCCTGCAGGCCTTCGAATACATGCTCGACTCGCTGGGCTGCAACCCCGAAGACGTGCTGCACGTGTCCTCCAGCCTGCGCTACGACCTGATGTCGGCGGACGACCTGGGCATCGTCAACAAGGTGTTCGTCAACCGCGGCCACGGCCCGGGCAATCCGGCCTACCGCTACGTCGAGATCAAGGACATCGGCGGCCTGCCCGGCGTCGTGGGTCTCTGATCTTCTCCAGCCGCCGCACGCCATGAAGCTCGACTCCTACTGGACCGATTCGGCGCCCGCCTTCGTTCCGCGCTCGTGCGAGCTGCCGGCGCAGGTCGACGTTGCGATCGTGGGCGGCGGCTTCACGGGCCTGTCGGCGGCGCTGGCGCTGGCCAAGCGCGGCGCCACCGTGGCGGTGCTGGAGGCCGGCGAGCGCGTGGCGGCCGAAGCCTCGGGCCGCAATGGCGGGCATGTCAACAACGGACTGGCGGTGGACTACGCCGATGTCGCCGCCAAGGTCGGCGTCGAGCGCGCCCGTGCCTGGTACCGCGCCTACGACGACGCGGTGGACACGGTGGCGCGGCTGGTGCGCGACGAGGCCATAGCCTGCGACTTCCTGCGAAACGGCAAGCTCAAGCTCGCGACGCGGCCGAACCAGATGGCCGCGCTCGAACGCAGTGCCGAGCGCCTCATCGCCGACGGCGTGGACAGCGAGGTCGAGATCCTCGGCGCGGCGCGCGTGCACGCCGAGGTGCAGAGCGAGCGCTTCCACGGCGGCCTGCTCTACAAACGCAGCGGCCAGATGCACATGGGCCGCTTCGCCCAGGGCCTGGCCGCGGCGGCCGAGCGCAGCGGCGCGCAGATCCACACCGGCACCAGCGTGCGCCGCCTCGAGCGCCTGGGCCAAGGCCATGCGCACCGGCTGCACACCGAGCGCGGCACCGTCAGCGCGCAGCAGGTGCTGCTGGCCACGGGCGCCACGCGCCACGGCGGCTATGGCAGCTTCGGCTGGCTGCGCCGCCGCATCGTGCCGATCGGCAGCTTCATCGTCGTCACCGAGCCGCTCGGCGCCGACCGCGCGCAGGCCCTGCTCTCGGCCCGGCGCACCTACGTGACGGTGGCCAACATCCACCACTATTTCCGGCTCACCGCCGACCACCGGCTGGTGTTCGGCGGGCGCGCGCGCTTCGCGGTCTCGAGCCCGCAGACCGATGCCGCAAGCGGCGAGATCCTGCGCGCGGGACTGGCCGAGACCTTCCCGCAGCTCGGCGCCGTGAGGCTCGACTACTGCTGGGGCGGCCTGGTCGACATGACGCAGGACCGCCTGCCCCACGCCGGCGAGCGCAACGGCCTCTACTACGCGATGGGCTACAGCGGCCACGGCACGCAGATGTCGGTCCACATGGGCGAGCGCATGGCCGCCGTGATGGGCGGCGACGCGCTCGCCAACCCCTGGCGGGGCCGCGACTGGCCCGCCATTCCCGGCCACTTCGGCCCGCCGTGGTTCCTGCCGGCGATCGGCCTCTACTACACGCTCAAGGACAGGTTGGCCTGAGCGCCTTTTCTTCATCGACAACCAGAGGAGTACCCCACCATGAGCGACAGCAGCAGCAACAAAAGCTTCGAAAACCTCGTCGGTCCCAGCGAAAGCCTTCGCGTGATGGAGTCGCTGAAGCGCGGCGCCTCGCGGCGCGACATCCTCGCGATGCTGATGGCCGGCGGCATGCAGGCCACGCTGGCCGGCGGCATTGCGGGCGCGGCGATGTCCGCGCATGCGCAGACGCCCAGGAAGGGCGGGCGCATCCGCGTGGCCGGCGCGACCGCCGCCGCGACCGACACGCTCGATCCGGCCAAGCAGTCGAACCAGACCGACTACTCGCGCGGCAACATGATCTACAACGGCCTGACCTCGCTGGACGGCAGCCTGACGCCGCAGCCCGCGCTGGCCGAATCGTTCACGACCAAGGACGCCAAGACCTGGGTCTTCACGCTGCGCAAGGGCGTGACCTTCCACGACGGCAAGCCGCTCTCGCCGGCCGACGTGGTGTTCTCGGTCATGCGCCACAAGGACCCGGCCACGGCGTCGAAGGCCAAGGTGCTCGCCGACCAGATCGACAGCGCCAAGGCCACCGGCCCGAACGAAGTGACCTTCGTGCTCAGCGCGCCGAACGCGGACCTGCCGGTGATCCTGGGCACCTTCCACTTCCACATCGTCAAGGAAGGCACCACCGACTTCAACGCCGGCATCGGCACCGGCCCCTACAAGCTCAAGGAGTTCAAGCCCGGCGTGCGTTCGCTGGTGGTGCGCAACGACGCCTACTGGAAGCCCGGAAAGCCTTATCTGGACGAGATCGAGTTCGTTGGCATCGGCGACGAGAGCGCGCGCGTCAACGCGCTGCTGTCGGGCGGCATGGACCTTGTGGGCTCAGTCAATCCGCGCTCGGTCGAGCGCGTGAAGGGCACGCCCGGCTTCGGCATCTTCGTCACCCAGTCCGGCCAGTACTCCGATCTCGTGATGCGCAAGGACGTGGGGCCCGGCACCAATGCGGACTTCGTGCTTGGGATGAAGCACCTGTTCGACCGCGAGCAAATGAAGAAGACCATTGCGCTCGACTACGCGGTGGTTGCCAACGACCAGCCGATCGACCCGACCAACCGGTTCCATTTTGCCGGCCTGCCGCAGCGTCCTTTCGATCTTGACAAGGCCAAGTTCCACCTGCAGAAGTCCGGCGTCACCGGCAAGGTGCCGATGGTGGCATCGCCAGCCGCGCTCTACTCGGTGGAGATGGCCTTGTTGCTGCAGCAGACGGCGCAGCGCGCGGGGTTGGAGATCGACATCAAGCGAATGCCGGCCGACGGCTACTGGTCGAACCACTGGCTCAACAGCCATGTGGGCTTCGGCAACGTCAACCCGCGCCCGAGCGCCGACGTGCTGCTGACGCAGTTCTTCCAGTCGGGCGCGGCCTGGAACGAGTCGCGCTGGAAGAACGAGAAGTTCGACCAGCTGCTCTTGGCTTCGCGCGCCGAGACCGACCTGGCCAAGCGCAAGCAGATGTACGCCGACATGCAGACCATGATCCACCAGGATGCCGGCATCGGCATCCCGCTGTTCCTCGCCAGCATCGACGGCCACACGTCCAAGCTCAAGGGCCTGTCGCCCATCCCTCTGGGCGGCCTGATGGGCTACAACTTCGCCGAGAACGTATGGCTGGAGGCATGACGCCTCCCCGGCCGTTCGCCTCGCCCCACGGAGCACCGAGATGAACCATGTAATCCTCAAGCTTCTTGCCCAGCGCATCGCGCTGGCGCTGCTGTCGTTGCTGGCGGTGTCGGTGATCGTCTTCTCGATCACCGCGGTGCTGCCCGGCGATGCCGCGCAGGAACAGCTCGGGCAGGACGCCACGCCCGAGGCCGTCGCCGCGCTGCGCGCGCAGATGGGCCTGGACGTGCCGGCGCCCCAACGCTACGCGAAGTGGCTGCTCGGTATGGTGACGGGTGACCCAGGCCGTTCGACGGCCACGCAGATGCCGGTGGCCGAGCTGGTCGCCAGCCGGCTGCCCAACTCGCTGCTGCTCGCAGCGGTCGCCGCCCTCTTTTCGGTGCCGATCGCGCTCGCGCTCGGCATCGCCTCGGCGATGTGGCGCGGCTCATGGTTCGACCGCGTGGCCTCGACCTCGGCGGTCGGCGTGGTGTCGGTGCCGGAGTTCCTGGTCGCGACGCTGGCGGTGCTGGTGTTCGCGGTCCAGCTGCGCTGGCTGCCGGCGCTCTCCTTCGTCAACGACATCGAGTCGGTCGGGCAGATGCTGCGCGCCTTCGCCATGCCAGTGCTGGTGCTGTGCTGCGTGATCGTCGCGCAGATGATGCGCATGACCCGCGCCGCGGTGATCGACCAGCTCGAGGCGCCCTACATCGAGATGGTGCGGCTCAAGGGCGCCTCGCCGATGCGCATGGTGCTGGCGCATGCGCTGCCCAATGCGGTAGGGCCGATCGCCAACGCCGTGGCGCTGAGCCTGTCGTACCTGCTCGGCGGCGTGATCATCGTCGAGACCATCTTCAACTACCCGGGCATCGCCAAGCTGATGGTCGACGGCGTCTCGCAGCGCGACATGCCGCTGGTGCAGACCTGCGCCATGATCTTCTGCTGCGCCTACCTGATCCTGGTGACGACGGCCGACATCTGCGGCATCCTCGCCAACCCGCGGCTGCGGCACCGTTGAGGCCAGTTCCATGGAAACCTCCACCTCCACCTCCACCTCGGCCGTGAACGCCATGGCTTCCGTCGCGGCCCCGCCACCCGAGCGTCGAAGCAACCCGCTGCGCCGGCTCGGCGGCTTCGGCCCCTCCGGCCTGCTCGGCCTCGCGGTACTGCTGTTCTGGCTGCTCGCAGCGCTGCTCGGCCCCTGGCTGCTCTCGCACAGCACGGCGGCCATGGGCACCTCGAACGTCTTCGCGCCGATCAGCGCGAAGCACTGGCTCGGCACCGACTACCTGGGCCGCGACATGCTGGCACTCATCATCGAGGGGGCGCGCTACACGATCGGCGTCGCGCTGTTTGCCACGCTGCTGGCCAGCGGCACCGGCACCACGCTGGCGCTGCTGGCCGCCGCCAGCGGCCGCTGGATCGACGCGGTGCTCAGCCGCGGCCTGGACACGCTGACCGCGATCCCGAGCAAGATGTTCGCGCTCATCATGGTGGCGGGCTTCGGCTCCTCGGTGCCGATGCTGGTCGTCACGGCGGGCATCATCTACGTGCCGGGCGCCTACCGCATGGCGCGCTCGCTGGCCGTCAACATCAATGCGCTCGACTACGTGACCGTGGCGCGCACGCGCGGCGAAGGCACGCTCTACATCATGCTGCGCGAGATCCTGCCCAACATCGTCGGACCGATGCTGGCCGACCTGGGCCTGCGCTTCGTCTACGTCGTGCTGCTGCTGGCGAGCCTGAGCTTCCTCGGCCTGGGCATCCAGCCGCCGGCGGCCGACTGGGGCTCGCTGGTGCGCGAGAACATCGGCGCGCTGGCCATGGGCGGCGCCTCGGTGATCGTGCCGGCACTGGCCATCGCGAGCCTGACCATCGCGGTCAACCTCGTCATCGACAACCTGCCGGGGCGCACCGCCCGCGAAAGAGGAGCACGCTGATGGGCGCACCACTCACCGTCCAGGGCTTGAGCATCTGCGCCGGCGCGAACACGCTGGTCGACAGCCTGAGCTTCTCCGTGCAGCCCGGCGAGGTGCTGGCGCTGATCGGCGAGTCGGGCTCCGGCAAGACCACCACCGCGCTGGCGCTGATGGGCTATGCGCGCCACGGCTGCCGCATCTCGGCCGGCCGCGTGCAGATCGGCGACACCGACGTGCTGGCGCTCGATGCGGCGCAGCAGCGCGCGCTGCGCGGCCGCACCGTCTCCTACATCGCGCAGAGCGCGGCCGCCTCCTTCAATCCCTCGCGCACGATCATGGACCAGGTGGTCGAGCCGACCGTCATCCACGGCCTGTGCAAGCGGGCCGAGGCCGAGGCGAAGGCGGTGCAGCTCTTCCGCGAGCTGGCGCTGCCCGATCCGGAAACCATCGGCGCGCGCTACCCGCACCAGGTCTCCGGCGGCCAGCTGCAGCGGCTGATGGCCGCGATGGCGCTGATCGGCGACCCCGAGCTCGTGATCCTCGACGAGCCGACCACCGCGCTCGACGTGACCACGCAGATCGAGGTGCTGCGCGCCTTCCGCCGCGTGGTGCGCGAGCGCCGCGCCACCGCGGTGTACGTGAGCCACGATCTCGCTGTGGTGGCGCAGATGGCGGACCACATCCTGGTGCTGCGCAACGGCCACATGCGCGAGCTGAATGCGACCGGAGCCATCCTCACGGCGCCGGCCGACGAGTACACGAAGTGCCTGCTGGCCGCGGCGCGGCCGGCAACGCGCGAATCGGGCAAGGCGGCGAACGACGACCCCGAGCTGCTGCTCCATGTGCAGCAGCTCTCGGCCGGCTACGGCCCGGTGGATGCGCAGGGGCGTCCGGCCATGCCGATCCTGCAGGACATCGACCTCAAGCTCCACCGCGGCCAGGCGATCGGCGTGATCGGCGAGTCGGGCTCGGGCAAAACCACGCTGGCGCGGGCCGTCGCCGGCCTCTTGAAGCCCAGCCATGGCAGCGTGCTGTTCCGCGGCCGCGAGCTCAAGCCGACGCTGCAGCAGCGCGACCGCGACGAGCTGCGCCGCATCCAGATCGTGTTCCAGATGGCCGACACGGCGCTCAACCCGTCGCAGACCATCGAGCGCATCCTGGCGCGCCCGCTCGAGTTCTACAAGGGCATGCGCGGCGAGCCGCTGAAACGCCGCATCCGCGAACTGCTGGAGCTCGTGCAGCTGCCGCACTCGGTGGCCGGCCGCCTGCCGGGCGGCCTCTCGGGCGGGCAGAAGCAGCGCGTCAACCTCGCACGCGCGCTCGCGGCCGAGCCGGACCTGATCCTGTGCGACGAGGTGACCTCCGCGCTCGACACGGTGGTCGCCGCGGCGGTGCTCGACCTGATGGCGGAGCTCAGGCGCGAGCTCGGCGTGTCCTACCTGTTCATCAGCCACGACCTGCACACGGTGCGCGCGGTGTGCGACGAGATCGTCGTGATGCAGCACGGCCGCAAGCTCGCGCAGGTGGCGCGCTGCGACTACGAGCGCGGGCCGCACCACCCCTACTACGAACTGCTGGCCCGTTCGGTGCCCGAGCTGCGCCAGGGCTGGCTGGACGACATGGACCGCAAGACGGCCCTCGCAACATGAAAGAGACAGACATGACACCCACATTCCGCATCGCACTGATCGCCGGCGACGGCATCGGCAAGGAAGTGATGCCCGAAGGCCTGCGCGTGGTGCAGGCCGCGGCGGAGCGCTTCGGCTTCGAGCTCGACTGCCGCACCATCGACTGGGCCAGCTGCGACTACTACGCCGCGCACGGCCAGATGATGCCGGACGACTGGAAGGAGCAACTGAAGGGCGTCGACGCGCTGTACTTCGGCGCCGTCGGCTGGCCCGCCACCGTGCCGGACCACGTCTCGCTGTGGGGGTCGCTTCTGAAGTTCCGCCGCGAATTCGACCAGTACATCAACCTGCGCCCGGTGCGCCTGTTCGAAGGCGTGCCCTGCCCGCTGGCCGGCCGCAAGCCCGGCGACATCGACTACCTCGTGGTGCGCGAGAACACCGAGGGCGAATACACCTCGCTCGGCGGCGTGATGTACGAGGGCACCGAGCGCGAGATCGTGATCCAGGAATCGGTCTTCTCGCGCCACGGCACCGACCGCGTGCTGAGGTACGCCTACGAGCTCGCCCAGGCGCGCAAGAGAAAGCACCTGACGGTGGCCACCAAGAGCAACGGCATCGCGATCAGCATGCCCTGGTGGGACGGCCGCGCCGACGCGATCGGCCGCGACTACCCCGAGGTGACGGTCGACAAGCAGCACATCGACATCCTGTCCGCGCGCTTCGTGCTGCAGCCCACGCGCTTCGACGTGGTGGTGGCGAGCAACCTGTTCGGCGACATCCTCTCCGACCTCGGCCCCGCGACCACCGGCACCATCGGCCTCGCGCCTTCGGCCAACCTCAACCCGGACCGCAGGTTCCCGTCGCTGTTCGAGCCGGTGCACGGCTCGGCGCCCGACATCTACGGCCAGAACATCGCCAACCCGATCGCGATGATCTGGTCGGGGGCGCTGATGCTGGACTTCCTCACCCAAGGCCAGGGCGCGGGCCGCGCCGCCCACGATGCGATCCTCGGCGCCATCGAGGCGGTGCTGCGCGAGGGCCCGCGCACGCGCGACCTCGGCGGCACGGCATCCACCACCGAGCTCGGCATGGCGATCGCCGAGCGTGTTTCAGCTTCCTGATCATGACCATGACACTGACCCTCGAACGCCAGGACCTGATGCCCGGCACCCACCTCATCGGCGCCGAATGGCGCGCGGCGAGCGATGGACGCCGCCTCGACGTGACGGACCCCGCCACCGATGCCGTCTTCGCCAGCGTGCCCGACGGCACCGCCGCCGACGCGCGCGCCGCGGTCGATGCCGCGCATGCCGCCTTCCCCGCCTGGCGCGCGGTGCCGGCGAAGCAGCGCGCCCAGATCCTCAAGCGCTGGAACGACCTCATGCTGGCGCACCAGGAAGACCTGGGCCGCCTGGTCTCGCGCGAACAGGGCAAGCCGCTGGCCGAGGGGCGCGGCGAAGTGGCGTATGCGGCCAGCTATGTCGAATGGTTCGCCGAGGAGGCCACGCGCGCCAACGGCGATGTGATCCCCGCGCCGGTGACGGGCCGCCGCATGCTCGCGCTGAAGGAGCCAGTCGGCGTGGTCGCCGCGATCACGCCGTGGAACTTTCCGGCCGCGATGATCGCCCGCAAGATCGCCCCCGCGCTCGCGGCCGGCTGCACCGTGGTGTGCAAGCCCGCCGAGGACACGCCGCTCACCTCGCTCGCGCTCGTCAAGCTGGCCGAGGAGGCCGGCGTGCCGGCGGGCGTGCTCAACATCGTCACCGCCTCGCGCGAACGCACGCCCGAGGTGGTGGACGTGTGGCTGGCCGATGCGCGCGTGCGCAAGATCAGCTTCACCGGCTCCACGCCGGTGGGCAAGCATCTCGCGCGCGCCTCGGCCGACACGCTGAAGAAGCTGTCGCTCGAGCTCGGCGGCAATGCGCCCTTCATCGTCTTCGAAGACGCCGACATCGATGCCGCCGTCGAAGGCCTGATGGCGGCCAAGTTCCGCAACGGCGGCCAGACCTGCGTCTGCCCGAACCGCGTGTTCGTGCAAGCCAAGGTGCATGACGCCTTCGTCGACAAGCTGGCCGCACGGGTCGGCGCACTCAAGGTCGGCCCGGCCACCGAGCCCGATTCGCAGATCGGCCCGATGATCAACGCGCGTGCGGTCGAGAAGATCGAGCGCCATGTGCGCGATGCCGTCGAGAAGGGCGCGCGCGTCGTCGTCGGCGGCAAGCGGCTGCGCTCGGCGCGCTGCGACGGCCCCAACTATTTCGCCCCCACCGTGCTGGTGAACGCCGACGCATCCATGGAATGCAGCTGCGAAGAGACCTTCGGACCGGTGGTGCCGGTCACGCGCTTCGACAGCGAAGCCGAGGTGATCGCCGCCGCCAACGACACGCCCTTCGGGCTCGCGGCCTACTTCTACTCGACCGACGTGCGCCGCATCTGGCGCGTGGCCGAGGCGCTGGAATCAGGCATCGTCGGCATCAACGAAGGCGCCCTGGCGGCAGAGGCCGCGCCCTTCGGCGGCGTGAAGGAGTCCGGCTACGGCCGCGAGGGCTCGGTGCACGGGCTGGACGACTACATGCACATCAAGTACCTGTGCCAGGGGCAGCTCTAGCGAAAGACCTTTCTGCACGTAGTCCGATGCAGGCCGCGCGAACCGGAAAGGCCGGAAGCGCGGAATATCCTCGTTCATCATGGACGTGCGTGAAAGCTTCACCCACGCGGTGGGCCATACACCGCTCATCAGGTTGCGCAAGGCCTCCGAGCTGACCGGCTGCGAGATCCTCGGCAAGGCCGAGTTCATGAATCCCGGCGGATCGGTGAAGGATCGCGCGGCGCTCTATATCGTGCTCGATGCCGAGGCGCGCGGCGACCTGCAGCCGGGCGGCGTGATCGTCGAGGGCACGGCCGGCAACACCGGCATCGGCCTCGCGCTGGTGGGCAACGCGCGCGGCTACCGCACGGTGATCGTGATCCCGCAGACACAGAGCCAGGAAAAGAAGGATGCGCTTCGCCTGTACGGCGCCGAGCTGCGCGAGGTGCCCGCGGTGCCCTACAGCGATCCGAACAACTACGTGCACGTGGCCGAACGCCTCGCCGCCGAGCTCGCGCGCAGCGAGCCCCGTGGCGTGCTCTATGCGAACCAGTGGGACAACCTGTCCAACCGCGACGGCCACTTCCGCTCGACCGGCCCCGAGATCTGGCAGCAGACGGACGGCCGTATCGACGGCTTCATCTGCTCCATCGGCACCGGCGGCACGCTGGCCGGCGTCGGCCAGTACCTGAAGGAACGCAAGCCGGGTGTGGTGATCGCCGCCGCCGATCCGATGGGCGCGGCGATGTACCACTACATCAAGCACGGCGAATTGCGCAGCACCGGCAGCTCGATCACCGAAGGCATCGGCCAGAACCGCATCACGGGCAACCTGGAAGGCACCTCGTTCGACGACGCCTACCAGATCGAGGACCAGGAGGCGCTGCCCGTGCTGTTCGACCTGCTGCGCGAGGAAGGCCTGTGCCTGGGCGGTTCCAGCGGCATCAACGTGGCCGGCGCGATCCGCCTGGCACGCGAGCTCGGGCCGGGGCACACGATCGTGACGATCCTGGCCGACTCCGGTTCGCGCTACCAGTCGAAGCTGTACAACCCGGCCTTCCTGCGCGAGAAGAATCTTCCGGTTCCGGCCTGGCTTGCGTGAGCCGGGGCCTATCGCGGCGCGAGCACCAGCTTGCCCAGCGACTCGCCGGCATCGAGCATGCGATGCACTTTTTGAACCTCGCCCATCGGGAACACGCGAGTCGGCGGAGCCCGCACCGCCCCCTGGCTCATGAGCCCGATGGCCTTGTCCATCAGCGCGCGCCGCTGCTGCCGGTCGGCGTCGAAGGTGTGGATGGAGAAGGTCCTGACCGCCAGGCTCTTGCTCAACAGCGAGCGCAGTTCCATGAACACATCGCGCGCCGGCGGCCCGCCCGCGATGTTGTAGGAGATCGCGGTGCCCAGCGGCGCCAGCGAGCGGATGCAGGCGATCAGCAGCTCGCCGCCCACGTGGTCGAAAGCCAAGTCCACGCCACGCCCCTCGGTCCGCTCGAAGACGCGATCGGGCAGCCCTGCCGGATCGCCGTCGACGATGGCGCTGGCGCCGTGCGCCAGCGCATGCGCCCGCTTCTCGGGCGTGGAGGCGGTGCCGATCACGGTCATGCCGTGGTGCGCCGCGAGTTGAACGAGCGCGGTGGCCACGCCGCCGGCCGCGCCCGGCACGAGGATCGAGCGCACCGGCAGGCCGCCGTTGCAGGCCAATAGCATCGCCTGCGCCAGTTGCACATTGCCGAGGCTGACCGCGTCCTGGAACGCGATGCTGTCCGGCAGGACGAAAGGCGCTTCCTCGGGCACGCAGATGAACTCCGCATAGCAGCCGCCGCGCTGCGGCAGCTCGCGCGAACTGACCAGCACGCGCTGGCCGACCTGCAGCGTCGTCACGCCGGGGCCCAGCGCCTCGACGGTACCGGCCATCTCGTTGCCGGGAATGGCCGGCAGCGGCGGCATCCACTTGTAGGTGCCGTTGCGGATCAGCACGTCGGGTCCGCCGGCGCCGATCGCCTCGGCGCGGACTCTCACCTCGCCGGGCTTGCACACCGGCATCGGCAGCTCGACCAGTTCCAGCGCCTCCGGACCGCCGGGGTTTCTGACTTGCACGGCGCGCATGAGGCTTTGCATCTCAGCGTTGGCCGTCGTGCACGGTCACGGTTTCCTTGCTCAGGCCGCCCAGCCGGGCATGCACCCGGCCACCCGTGCCCATCACCAGCGCGAACAGGATCTCGTTGGGCCGCGGCGCATCCTGGATGCCGACTTCCATGCTGTTGTAGTGGCTGCGCACATAGGCCGCGTGGATGTAGTGCAGCGGCACCATCAGCCGGTAGCCGGTGGCGGCCACCGCCTTGGCCGAGGGCACGATCGCCTTCGGCTCGCCCAGCACCGAGCGCATGGCCCAGCCACCCGCCTCATGCCACACGGCGCCATGCTCCAGCTCGCCGTTGACACCCACGATGGCGGCCTTGCTGTAGACCTCCACCTTGTCGCGGCCCAGCACCTCGACCAGCTCCGTCGCCAGCGAAGTCCCCAGCGTGCGGAGCTCGGCCATGAAGGGCATCAGGTCGGGCTCATAGCGCCCGGCGTAGGGGTTGCGGATCACCGCGCAGGCCGCGGCCAGTTTCAGCGGCTCGTCGACCGGCGGGCCGCCCTCGTGATGGATGGTCTCGATGGTGAGACTGCGCTTGCGGATTTCGATCAGGGACATACGAACCTCACTGCTTGGGAATCTGTGCTTCGTTGACGACGGCGGTCCATTTCTTGAGTTCGGAACTCACCATCGCCGTCATTTCTTCCGGCGTGCTTGCGCGCGCCTCGCCGCCCATGTCTTCCAGGCGCGCGCGAACGCCCGGGACCTGCAGCGCCTTGAGGGTCTCGGCGCGCAGGCGCTCGACCACCGGGCGCGGCGTGCCGGCGGGCGCCATGAAGCCGGCCCACGAGCGCACGTCGTAGCCGGCGACGCCCTGCTCCGCCGCCGTGGGCAGCTCCGGCATCGCGGCCCAGCGCTGCGCACCGGTGGTCGCCAGCGCCCTCAGCTTGCCGGCTTTGATATTGGCCATCACGGCCGTCGGCGGCGCGACGATGAGCGGCACTTCACCGCCGAGCAGCGCGGTCACCGAGGCGGCGTCGCCGCGGTAGGGCACGTGCAGCAGCTCGACCTTCGCGCTCTTGACCAGCAGCTCCCCCGCCAGGTGGTGCGTCGAGCCGATGCCGGCAGAGCCGTACGACAGGCTGCGCGCGTCGGCACGCGCGGCGGCGAGCAGCTCCGTGAGGCTGCGATACGGCGAATCGGCGCGCACCACCAGCAGGAAGGGAAAGTAGGTGATGGTGGAGATCATCTGGAAATCGGACACGGTCTGGTAGCCCAGCTTGCCGTAGAGTGCCCCCGCCACCGCATGTCCGCCGGTGGCCAGCAGCAGCGTGTAGCCATCGGGCTTGGCGCGCGCGACGGTGGCCGCCGCGATGGTGCCGCCGGCCCCTGTCTGCGCGTCCACGACGAAGGGCTGGCCCAGGCCCTTGCTCATCTCCGTGCTGACCACGCGGGCGATGGTGTCGGCATTGCCGCCGGCTGCGAAGCCCTGGACGATCTTGATCGGCCGATCCGGGAAGTCCTGCGAGTGAACCGTGAAAGGTGCCGCGCAGGCCAAGGCAAGGCCCGCGCCGACCAGCTGTCTGCGCCGCATGGGTGTGTCTCCGTCTTGTTGTGGGGTCGCTGCCGTGCTTGGCGGTAGCAGTGGTCGGACGCCGCGCGTCAGTCTTGGTCGACGATCGGGTTGCGCAGCACGCCGATGCCCTCGATCTCGACCTCGCAGACGTCGCCGGCCTTCATGAAGCGCGGCGGCTTCTTGCTCCAGCCGACGCCGGCCGGCGTGCCGGTCGCGATCACGTCGCCGGGCGTGAGGGTGAAGATCGTCGAGGCGTAGTTGATCAGCCTCGGGATGCTGAAGATCATGTGCCCCGTGTGGCTGGACTGCACCACCTCGCCGTTGAGCCGCGTCTCGAGCTTGAGCTGGCGGCCGGGCTCGATCTCGTCCGCGGTCACCATCCAGGGGCCGAAGCCGCCGGTGGATTCGAAGTTCTTGCCCGAGGCGATCTGCTTGGCGTGGAACTGCCATTCGCGAACGCTGCCGTCGTTGTAGCAGGCATAGCCGGCCACATGGTCGAAGGCGTCCGCTTCGGCGATGTCGCGCCCACCCTTGCCGATGATGACCGCGAGCTCGCCTTCCCAATCGAGCGACTCCGACACCCGCGGCCGCACGATGGGCTCGTTGTGCGCGCACTGCGATCGCCACACGCGCAGGAAGATGGGCGGCTGCTCGGAGAGTTCGCGCTGCATGCCCGCGGCCAGCACCTCTTGGTGATGGTCCATGTAGTTGCGCACGGCGCAGATGATCTTCTCGGAGCGCGGGATCACCGGCAGGAAGCGGATGTCGGCCAGCTTCGCGGCCGGGGCCAGGCCCTCGACATGCTGCGAGGCCTGCGTGTATTCGCCCGAGGCGATGTAGTCGGCGAGGCTCGCATGCTGCGGCATCGCCCGGCCCAGGTCGACGACGCTGTCGCCGACGACGGCGCCCCAGGTTTCGCGGCCTTGCAGAACAAAGGACAAAAGCTTCATAGGAACTCCAAGAAGAAGAGAGGAAAAAAAGAGAGGTGGAACGGCGCGCTCAGGCCGCGGCCGGCGCCTTCGCCTGGAACTGCGCCTGCCATTGCGCCAGCGGCATGAAGCTGGGGTCGCGGCGGCAGATCGCTTCGGTCTCGCTCATCAGCGTCTCGTCGTCCTTGGACAGGTCCAGCGGATCGCCATGCGGCTGCGAGACGTAGAACGGCGTGTCGATGTAGATCTCGACCGTGTTGCCTTCGGGATCGAGCATGTACACCGACAGCGCATTGCCGTGGTTGAGGCCGCGGATCTGGGTCGCGCCCCGCGCTTCGGCACGCGCAGAGATGTCGCGCAGATGCTGGATGCTCGGCACCACGAAGGAGATCTGCATCACGGTGCTGAAGGTCGCTTCCGCGGGGCGGCCGGAGGCGAGCACCAGCTGGTGGTGCTGGTCGGGGCTGGCACTGGTGAAGACCAGCTCGTTCTTGAACGTCCTGCCTACGCCGCGATCCGTGATCGTGAGCTCGAAGGTCTCGGTATAGAAGGCCACCATCCGTTCCAGGTCGGTAACGAAGATGCCGAAATGCGAGGGCGTGGGCCGGCTGACCTTGAGCATCCTAGGCCTCGGCTTCCGCCGCCTTCAGGGCGGCCTGCACGTTGCGTTGCGTGCTGAGGATGTGTTCCTCCAGCATCGCGCAGGCGGTGTCGGCGTCGCGCCGCAGGGTCGCGTCCATGATCTTGCGGTGCTCGTTCGACTTGCGGCGCGCCGTCTTGCGAAAGCGCGCGGAGAAGCGCCTGTAGCGCTCGGCCTGGTCGAACAGGCTGGCGCTCCAGCTGAGCTGGCGCTCCGAGGGGCAGGCGGCGACCAGCGCGAGATGGAAGGCGCGGTGCAGCTCGCTCCATGCGTCGTCGAGCACCACCGGGCCATCGCCGAGGCGCGACTCCACCTTCTCCAGGCGGTGGAAGGCGGCCAGGATGCTGGCTTCCCACGCATCGTCGCCGTGCGCGATCGCTTCGCGCAGCGCCGGCACGTCCAGCATCACGCGCATGCGGGTGATGTCGGCCAGGTCCTCGGCGGATATCGCCGCGACGCGGAAGCCCCGGCGCTCGTCGGCGCGCACCAGGCCCTCCTGCGCGAGGCGGCTGAGCGCTTCGCGCAAGGGGCTGCTCGAGAAGCCGTAGACGGTCTGCAGCTCGTCGAGCTTGAGCTTGGCGCCCGCGGCGAAGGTTCCCGTAAGCACGTCCTGGCGCAAGCGCCCGAAGGCCTGTTCGACGAGGGTGGGGGTGTAGTCCATGGATTCGTTTTTGTGCATGGCGGCGATGTTATGCATAGATCACTCCTTGCGCCGCGTGCCGATCAGCACGAAGAGCATCGTCGCCGGCCGGTCGCCGGGATTGCGCCACGCATGCCGGTTGCCGTGCTGCACGACCACGTCGTGCCGGCGCAGCGGCACCTGCACGCCGTCGTCGAGTTCCAGCGTGATCTCGCCTTCCAGCACCACGTCGTAGTCGATGCTGTCGGTGGTGTGCATGCCGGGATGCTCGGGCTCGAAGGTTTCGGCCAGGCCCGGCACGCGCGCCGCGAACTCGGCGCCGAAGGCCGCCGCATCGAAGTCCGCGCGCATCATGACCGCGTCGGGCGGAAAGGTGACGAACATCAGCCGCGTCCCGCCCTCCGCAGGAACGAAGCCGACCTGCGGACTGCGATCGGCGGCAACGCCCAGGCCCACCGTGTCGCCCGCCTCGGTGGACCACAGCAGTGCCGCCGCAAAGCCTGGAACCGAATCGAACTCGAAGCTGCGCGGCGCCGCCGCGTCCGAGAACAGCTGGGACTTGCCGCCGGCGCCGGTGCCGGCCACTACGCGTCTGATCTTCATGGTGCGCCGCCGTTCAGGGGTTGATGACGAAGTTGCTGAAGCCGCCGTTGCGCGTCGCGATGCCCGAGATCGCCTCGTTGATGCGGTCCAGCGGATAGCAGACATGCTCGAACACCGAGAGGTCGAGCGTTCCGGCTTCGGCCATGTCGGCCATGTCCTGGCCTTCGCCGGCCGTGAACCAGGCCGAACCCTCGATGCTCTGCTGCTCGTCCATCATGGTGTGCAGGTCCATGCCCACCATGCCCGCGATGGCACCGATGTTGAAGGCGCGACCGCCCCGCTTGAGCGCGCGAATGCCCTGCTGCAGGGTCTCGTGTGGCGCGCCCGGGCCCAGCGCGTCGATGAAGGTGTCCACGCCCAGGCCGTCGGTGCGCGCCTTGGCCCACGTGTCGATGGCCTCGCCGTCGGCGTTCGAGAAGACCTCGATGCGGTCCGGCGCCAGCGCCTTCACGCGCTCGAGCAGTTCCTTGTTGCGGCCGGTGCCGAGGATGCGCGTGGCGCCCATCGCCAGGCCGAACAGCGCGCCGCCGATGCCCAGCGTGCCGCTGATGCCGTTGATCAGCACGCTGCGGCCGGGCCCCACCTTCGCCTTGCGCATCGCCGAGTACATGGTGCCCAGGTAGCCGAAGCGCGCGGCCTGGTTGAAGCTCACGTTGTCGGGCAGCTTCACCAGCGCGTACTGGGGCGCGATCATGTACTCGCACAGGCCGCCATAGGGATAGTTCTTGTAGAGCTTGAGCGAGTTCTGCGAAAAGCCGAAGTAGCCGCTGAAGGCGTAGTGCGTGCAGTTGATCAGGTCGCCGTTGCGGCAGGCGCGGCAGCCGCCGCAGTACAGGCTCGGGTTCACGTACACGCGGTCGCCCGGCTTCCAGGTATGGACGTGGGAGCCGACGGCCGTCACCTCGCCGGCAGGATCCAGCCCGAACACGGCGGGCAGCGGCGGCAGCGGCAGCTCGGGGAACCAGGTGGTCCAGTTCGCCAGGATGTTGCCCAAGTTCGGCACGATGCCGCAGGCATGCACCCTCACCTGCACGTCGTTGGCGGCGGGCTGTGGAATGGGCAGTTGCTCGATCTCCATCGGTGCGCCGACCTTGTGAAGTCGGGCGGCTTTCATCATCGACATTGGCGTCTCCTTGTTGAATGCACAAATCTGGTTTTGTGCATTTTTCTGCGTCGCGATGACGAATGCCATCCGGGAGAACCCTCGGTGCATAATATCTATTTTTATGCACAATTTTGTCTTCCTGCATTTGGAGACAACGAGTGAATCAATCCTTCGGCGAGCCCGTCGATGTCGCCGTCATCGGCTTCGGCCCGGTCGGCGCATCGCTGGCCGCGCTGCTCGGCCGGCGTGGCCGGCGCGTGGCCGTCTTCGACAAGTCCGATCAGATCTATCCGCTGCCGCGCGCCTTCGCGCTGGACCACGAGGCGCTGCGCACCTTCCAGGAGATCGGCATCGCGGGCGCGCTGGCGCCCCACATGACGCCCTATCGCCCCACGATTTATCAGGGCGCGGATGGCAAGCCGATCCAGCATTTCGACATGGGCCCCTCGCCCTACCCCTTGGCCTGGGCGCCTTCGTACACCTTCAACCAGCCGGCGCTCGAAGCCTCCTTGCGCCGCGCCGTGGGCGAGATGCCGTCGGTGTCGGTCCACCTGGGCCATGAAGTCACGTCGGTGCAGGAAGAAGGCGGGTACGCGATGCTGTCCGCGCGGGCGCCGGACGGCACGCCGGCACAGCTGCGGGCGCGCTACGTGGTCGCCTGCGACGGCGGCACCAGCCCCATGCGCAAGCAGCTCGGCCTCGGCCTGAAGAGCCTGGAGTTCGACGAGCCCTGGATCGTGGTCGACATGCACGTCAACGAGGACACGCTCGATCGCCTGCCGGCCACCAACATCCAGTACTGCGACCCGGCTCGCCCCTGCACCTACGTGGTGGGGCCGGGCACGCACCGGCGCTGGGAATTCCTGCTGCTGCCGCACGAGGCGGGGCAGCGCGAGATGCCGCACGACGCGATCTGGACCCTGCTCTCGCCCTGGCTCGCGCCGCACGAGGCGCGCATCTGGCGGGCCGCGACCTACCGCTTCCACGCGGTCGTCCTCGAGCAGTGGCGGCAGGGACGCGTGCTGCTGGCCGGCGACGCGGCGCACCAGATGCCGCCCTTCCTGGCGCAGGGCATGTGCCAAGGCCTGCGCGACGCCGTCAACCTGGCGTGGAAGCTCGACTGGGTGCTGCAGGGCGATGCGCCTGACACGCTGCTGGACAGCTACGGCACGGAGCGCGGCCCGCAGGTCGAGGAAACCACCCGGACGGTCAAGCGCCTGGGCCAGATCATCTGCGAGCGCGACGCCGAACGCGCCGCCCAGCGCGATCGCGGCCTGCGCGAGCAGCAAGGCGGCCAGGTCAGGATGCAGTTGCGCCAGAGCCTTCTGCCCGGCGTGCGCCACGGCCTGATCGACGGCGAACACGGCGCCGCAGGCACGCCTTTCCCTCAGGCGGTGGGACGGCTCGGCCCGCAGGGCGCCGCGCAGATGATGGACGACCTGCTGCCCCGCGGCTTCCTGCTGTTCCTGCGCGATGCGCCTTCCCACGAACAGTTCGACCGCCTGGCCGCCGGTCTCCGGGCCCTGCATGCGAAAGCGGTCTGCCTGTGCGATGCCGACGATGTCGAGGGCCTGGTTGGCCTCGCAGAGGCCGATGGCGTCATCGCGCGTTGGTTCGAAACGCAGGACTGCGGCGCGGCGCTCGTGCGCCCGGACCACATCGTCTACGGCGTCGCCGCCGATCTCGACGGCGCGCAGGCGCTGCTCGAACGCGCCCGCATCGCGCTAGCAATCGCTTCGACCGCCACCCACGCCTTGATGCTGGATTGACCATGACCCAGAACCCACTCACGCCCTCCGATACCGCGTCGCTGCTGCTGGATCTCGAAACCCAGCGCTGCGAGGCGATGAAGCGAGCCGACTTCGCACGGCTGCGCGAGATCCTTCATCCTGGACTCACGCACGTCCACGCCAAGGGCCAGACCGACAGCTACGAAAGCTATTTCCGCGCCGGCGGCACGCACGTCGACTACCGGCAGATCGACCGGTCGGAGCTCAAGGTCCAGGTGCTGGGCAGCACCGCCCTGATGACGGGCCGCCAACTGCTGGTCGCTGTGCGCAAGGATGGCAGCGGTACCGTGCGCATCGACTCGCGCGTGATGCAGGTCTGGGTCCAGGAGGACGGCCAGTGGCGGCAGCTGGCATTCCAGACCACGCCGCTCGAGATGAGCATCACACAAGAAACGTGATCGCCGTCGGCCGCCCTATCGCGCTTCCTTGGGCCGGCTGAGCCAGTCCGCGAAGGTGGTCTTGCCGAGGCGCGGGCTCTTGCCCGGGGTGAGCGATCGATCGTCCAGCGCCGTGCCGAAGTAGAGCGCGGCGGGATCGGTGACCACCTTGCGAGCCTCTCCGGTGGCGCTCAGGAACTGGCCGACGAATTTGTCCAGGCCCAACGGCGCAGGCCCGGCGATCTCGAGCATGCCGTTGATCGGCGCTTCGAGCGCAACCTCCGACAGCGCCTCTGCAACGTCCTCCGCCGCCATGGGCTGCACGAGCGCCGGCGAGAGCCGGACCGTCTCTCCTTCGGCGCTCGTGTGGGCGATGCTTCCGGCGAACTCGAAGAACTGCGTCGCACGCACGATGGTGTAGGGGACAGGCGACGCCTTGATCAGGTTCTCTTGCGCCATCTTGGCGCGGAAGTAGCCGCTTTCAAGCAGCCGTTCGGTGCCCACGACCGACAGCGCAACGTGGTGGCCGACGCCGGCCGCCTCTTCCGCAGCAAGGAGGTTGCGGCCCGAGGTCTCGAAGAAGTTCAGGACCGCGGCGTCCTCGAACGAGGGCGAGTTCGCCACATCCACGACAACTTGCGCGCCTGCCAGGGCCTGGGCCAAGCCCTCTCCGGTCAGGGTATTGACGCCTTCCGAGGGCGAGGCGGCGACTGCCTCGTGGCCTCGCTCGCGCAGCTTTTTCACCAGCTTTGTTCCGATGAGCCCGCTGCCGCCGATGACTGCGATTTTCATGATGAAGTCCTTTCCGTTCATCTTGTCTGTCAACCCACTGGACGGTCGCCCCATGCGGCCGTCCATGTTTATAAGACGTCTCGCAGCGCGGGTTTGTGACACTCGCAGTCGTATGCGTTCTTCATGCGGGCAGATCGTAGGCGCCTCGGCGCCGCGCGCGCAGGCTTAGGGCGCGAGCCGGATATTGGCGTCCTTGATGATCTTGGCGTAGATGGCGGCATCCGTGCGCACGAGCTTCTGGAACTCTTCCGGCTTGCCACCGCCCACCTGCAGGCCCAGCGCCTCGATCTTGGCCGTGACCTCCGGCAGGCGCAGGATGCGGTCGATCTCGTCCGAGAGCTTGTGCACCACCGGCGCCGGCGTCGCGGCCGGCAGGAACACGCCGAACCAGCCGTAGGGATCGAAGGAGTGGTAGCCCAGCTCGGCGAAGGTGGGCACCTCCGGCAGCCCGGGCATGCGCTGCGTGCCGGTCACTGCCAGCGGGCGCATGGATTTGAGGTGCGGCCGGGCGCTGGCGCTGTCGATGAAGGCCGAGGCCAGCTGGCCGCCGACCAGGTTGGTCGCCAGCGGTGCGGCGCCCTGGAAGGGCACGTGCACCAGGTCGATGCCGGCCTGCATGTTCAGGAGCGCACCCTGGATATGCGAGGAGGTGCCGGCGCCGTAGCTGCCGAAGTTGTACTTGCCGGGGCTGGCCTTCACCATCGCGATGAAGTCCTTCAGGTTCTTGGCGGGCGAGTCCAGCGGCACGGCCAGCATGCTCGGGCTGCGCGCGATCATGGTGACGGGCGCCAGGTCCTTCAGCGGATCGTAGGGGAGCTTCTCCATCAGCATCGGCTGCTGGATCAGCGCGGTGATGGCGATGAGCAGGGTGTGGCCGTCGGCCGGCGCCTTGGCGACAAAAGCGTTGCCGATGGTGCCGCCGGCGCCGGGCCGGTTCTCCACCAGCGTGGGCTGTCCCCATGCTTCCTGCAGCTTCTGCCCGATGGTGCGCGCCAGCGTGTCGGTGGCGCCGCCGGCGGGGTACGGCACGATCAGCTTCAGCGGCTGGCTCGGATAGGCCGTTTGCGCCACGGCCGGCGCGGCCAGCAGCGCGGCCAGGCCGGCGGCAATGCAGAGTCTTCGCATCTTCGATGTCTTCATGGTCTTGTCTCCTCGGGTGGGTGGGGAAAAACTCAACGCATCGCTTCGCGCACCAGGTTGCGGGCGATGACGATCTGCTGGATCTGCGTCGTGCCTTCGTACAGGCGGAACAGGCGCACATCGCGGTAGAAGCGCTCGATGCCGTAGTCGGCGATGTAGCCGGCGCCGCCGAAGATCTGCACCGCGCGGTCCGCGACGCGGCCGCACATCTCGGAGGCGAACAGCTTGCAGCAGGAGGCCTCGGTCGAGACGTTGCGGCCCTCGTCGCGCCGGCGCGCCGCATCGATCACCATGCAGCGCGCGGCGTAAATCTCGGCCTGGCTGTCGGCCAGCATCGCCTGCACCAACTGGAACTCGGCAATGGGCTGGCCGAACTGCTTGCGCTCGATGGCGTAGTTCAGCGCGTCGCGCAGCATGCGCTCGGCCACGCCGACGCAGATGGCGGCGATGTGGATGCGGCCCTTCTCCAGCACCTTCATCGCGGTCTTGAAGCCCTGGCCTTCGCGGCCGCCGATCAGCTGCCCGGCAGGCACCTTGCAGTTCTCGAAGATGACGTCGGCCGTGTGGGCGCCGCGCTGGCCCATCTTGCGGTCCTTGCGGCCGATGCTGATGCCCGGTGTGTTCGCCTCCACGATGAAGGCCGAGACGCCGCCCGCGCCCTTGTCTTGCGGATCGGTGCGCGCCATCAGCGTGAAGATGCCGGCATGCGGCGCGTTGGTGATGAAGCGCTTGGTGCCGTTGACGATGTAGTGGTCGCCCTCGCGGATGGCCGTGGTGCGCAGCGAGGCCGCGTCGGAGCCGGCATCGGGCTCGGTCAGCGCGAAGGAGGCGATCAGCTCGCCGGTCGCGAGCAGCGGCAGGTACTTCTTCTTCTGCGCCTCGGTGCCGTCCAACAGAATGCCCTGCGAGCCGATGCCCACCGTGGTGCCGAAGAGCGAACGGAAGCAGGGCGAGGTCTGGCCCATGGCCAGCATCACCATCACCTCCTCTTCCATCGTCACGCCGAGGCCGCCGAACTCCTCGGGCACGGTCAGGCCGAACAGGCCGAGCGCCTTCATCTCGCGCACGATGTCGTCGGGGATCTCGTCGGTCTCGGCCACCTGCGCTTCGGCCGGCACCAGCCGTTCGCGCACGAAGCGCTCGACGGCGTCGAGCAGGGCTTGCAGGGTTTGCGGGTCGCGAATCATGGTCGGTTCCTCAGAGCGCTTCGGCCGTGCCGAGAACGGCGGTGGCCTGGCTGGACAACATGCCGCCGTTGCCATGGGCGATGGCGGTGTGCGCGTTCTTCACCTGGCGCTCGCCGCATTCGCCGCGCAGCTGCCGCACGGCTTCGATCAGCGCGAAGATGCCGTACATGCCGGGGTGCACGCAGGACAGGCCGCCGCCGTTGGTGTTGACCGGCAGGCGGCCGCCCGGCGCGATGGCGCCGCCGGCAACGAAGCGGCCGCCCTCGCCCTTGGGACAGAAGCCCAGGTCTTCCAGGAACAGCAGCGTGTTGATGGTGAAGGCGTCGTAGAGCTGCACGACGTCGATGTTCTTGGGCGCGAGCCCCGCCATCGCGAAGGCCTCGCGGCCCGACTGGCTGGCCGCGGTGACGGTGAGATCCGCCATCGAGGAGATCTGCCGGTTCCACACCGCGGTCGCATTGCCCAGCACGTAGACCGGCTTCTTCGACAGGTCGCGCGCGCGCTCGGCGCTCACCAGCACGCAGGCGCCGCCGCCGTCGGTGACCAGGCAGCAGTCGCGCACGGTCAGCGGATCCGACACCATGCGGGCGCCCAGCACCTCCTCGCGCGTGAGCGGCTCGCGCATGAAGGCCTCGGGGTTGAGCCGGGCCCACGCACGCGCCGCCACGGCCACGTCGGCGAGCTGCTCGCGCGTGGTGCCGAACTCGTGCATGTGGCGCGAGGCGGCCAGCGCATAGGCCGACACCGGCAGCATCGGCTCGTAGGGATGCTCGTAGGGCTGCGGGTCGAGGAAGCGGCGTGCCGCCACGATCTCGCGCCGGCCGAAGGCGGCGCTGCGCTGGGCGCTGCCATAGCAGATGAGCACTGCGCTGCACTGGCCGGAGCGGATCGCCTGCATCGCAGGCAGCAGGTGCGCGATGAAGCTGCTGCCGCCCAGCATGGTGCCGTCGATGTAGCGCGGGTTGAGGCCGAGGTATTCGACCACCGGCAGGGCCCACATCGCGGCCGACGCGCTCGCGGTGCACAGGCCGTCGATATCGCTCATTGCGAGACCCGCATCCGCCACGGCCGCGCGTGCCGAGCGCGCCAGCAGTTCCATGTCGGTGAAGCCGGGCGTCTCGCCGCAGCCGAAGGTGGCGACGCCGGCGATCGCGGCGCTGCCGCGCAGGGCTTTGAGTCCGACGCTCATGCAGCGGCTCCTTCGACGACGTCGAACAGCACCAGCCCGCGGCCGTCCTTCACCTGCACCCGCGCCCTGACGCGCTGGCCGATGCGCACCGCTTCGGGCGCAAGGTTGTCCACGCGGCTCATGAGCCGCACGCCTTCGTCGAGATCGATCAGGCTGACGTTGAGGTCGCCTCCATCCGCGGGTTTGCGCCGCACGGTGGTGACGGCATGCACGGTGCCGAGGCCGCTGGGCATCTTCCATTCCAGCGCCGCGCTGCCGCAGTGCGGGCAGCTCGCGCGCGGGTAGTACACATGGCGGCTGCACTCGCTGCAGCGCTGCACGAGGAAGCGGCCGGCGTCCAGTTCGCCCTGGTGGAAGGCCTGCACGCTGCCGGCGCCTTCTTCGATGGTCGGTGTCGTCATGCGCGTCCTCAGATCGGGTCCCAGCTGAACACGTCGGCCGAACGCTCCAGCTCGTAGAAGCTCGCCTTCAGCGCCGGCAACGCCTGGCTGGCCACCGTCTGCGGGGTCCAGCCCTCGCTGCGGTGCACCGAGCGCACCGGCCGCGGCTGGCTCATGAGGAAGATCTCGTTGTTGCGAACGGCGAAGATCTGGCCGTTGACATCCTTGGCGGCGTCGCTGGCCAGGCAGACGGCCAGCGGCGCGATCTTGGCGGGCGTCATCTGCTTCAGGCGATCGACGCGCGCCTGCTCCTCGGGCGTCTCGGTCGGGATGGAGCCGATCATCCGGCTCCAGGCAAAGGGCGAGATGCAGTTGGAGCGCACATGGAACTTCTGCATGTCGAGCGCGATGGACTTCGACAGCGCGGCAATGCCGAGCTTCGCCGCGCTGTAGTTGGCCTGGCCGAAGTTGCCGACCAACCCGGAGGTGGAGGTCATGTGCACGTAGCAGCCGCTCTCCTGCTCCTTGAAGTGCGTGGCCGCAGCCCGGCTCACATAGAAGCTGCCGTACAGGTGCACCTTGATGACCGCATCCCACTCTTCCGCGCTCATCTTGTGGAAGAAGCGGTCGCGCAGGATGCCGGCGTTGTTGACGACAACATCGATGCGGCCGAAGGCCTCCACCGCCGTGCCGACGATGCGTGCCGCGGCGGCCGGCTCCGACACGCTGTCGGTGTTGGCCACCGCCTGGCCGCCGAAGGCCCTGATCTCGTTGACCACGGCTTGCGCCGGGCCCGCGTCCTGGCCCTCGCCGCCCACCGAGGCGCCGATGTCGTTGACCACCACCCGGGCGCCTTCGCGTGCCATGGCCAGCGCGATGTCGCGGCCGATGCCGCCGCCGGCACCGGTGACCACGACGACCTTGTTCTCCACCATCCTGTTCATGCGTTTCACTCCTTGTCCGTGCGCGCCGGCCACTGGAAGGCCGGCGGCTCCTTGTCGAAAAACCGCTGCAGGGCCTTACGATGCAGCGTGGTCTGGAAGCACAGCGCCTGGCCGTCGGCCTCGGCCTCGAAGGCGGCTTCCATGGCGCCCGCGTCGAGCGCGATGCGCTTGACCAGGCCCACGGCCAGCGGCGAGGCGCCGGCAAAGCTGTCCGCCAGGGCCAGCGCCCGCGGCAGCAGCGCGGCCTGCTCGTGCTGCTCCATGGCGATGCCGAGCGCCAGCGCCTCCCGCGCGTCCACCTCCCTGGCCGAGAGGAACAGCTCGCGGGCGCGCTGCGCGCCGACGATGCGCGGCAGCGTGTAGGTGGCGCCGCAGTCCGGGATGACCCCGACCCGCATGAAGACCATGCAGAAGCGGGCACGCGGCGTCACCAGCACGAAGTCCGCCGCCAGCGCCAGGCTGAAGCCGGCACCGTAGGCCGCACCGTCCACCGCGGCGATGACGGGGCGGTCCAGGGACAGCAGCTCGCGGAAGATCGCGTGCGCGCCGTGCATGCGGGCTCGCAAGCCGTCGCTTTCGAGCGCGCCGGCGGCGGCGATGCCGCGCAGGTCGCCGCCCGCGCAGAAGGCGCCGTTGGCGCCGGTGATCACCACGGCGCGGATGCCGCTGTCCGCCTTGACCCGCGCGATGGCGGCCGCCAGGCCCTCCTTCAGGTCGGGGGTGAGCGAGTTGCGGGTGGCGGCGTCGTCGAGGGTCACCACGGCCGTGGTGCCGCGGCGTTCGTAGCGAACGGGGTTGTCGCTCATTCGGATTCCTTCCTTGCCGCGGCGCGATGCTGCTGCTGCAGCTCGCGCCAGAGGATCTTGCCGGTGCCCGACTTGGGCAAGGCGTCCACGAATTCCACGAGACGGGGCGCCTTGTAGACCGCCATGCGGCCGCGTGCCCAATCGACGATGTCCTGCTCGGTCACCTCGCCGCGGAAGGCGGGCTTGAGCGAGACGATCGCCTTCACTGCCTCGCCCTGCCTGGCGTCGGGCACGCCGATGATGCAGGCCTCGTGGATCGCCGGGTGCTCGTACATCATGTTCTCCACCTCGGCCGGCCAGACCTTGTAGCCCGAGGTGTTGATCATCCGTTTGAGGCGGTCGCGCATGAAGAAGTAGCCTTCCTCGTCCATGTAGGCCAGGTCGCCGGTACGGAAGAAGCGCTTGCCCTCCAGCTCGAAGAAGGCTTCGCGGTCGGCCTGCGGGTTGCGCCAGTAGCCGACGGTGTTCTGCGGCGCGTGGGTGACCAGCTCGCCCAGCTCGCCCTGCGGAAGTTCCTTCAGCGTCTCCGGGTCCACGATGCGGGTGTCCACCCCCTGCGCCGGGATGCCCAGGCACTGGCGCTTGCCGCGCGCGAGCGGGTTGGCCTGCAGGAAGGAGGCCGTCTCGGTCAGGCCGTAGCCCTCGTTGTAGGTGATGCCGTGGCGCTGCTGCATCATCGTCGCCACCGCTTCCGGCATCGCCGCAGCGCCGCCGGAGAGCAGGGTCAGGCTGGAGATGTCGCGCTGCGCCACCTCGGGATTCGAGAAGAAGTCCAGGATCATCGCCGGCGGGGCCGTCCACGCGCTGACGCGGTGGCGCTCGATCAGCCGGGCGGCCAGGGCCGGATTCCAGCGTGGGAGCATCACCGAGGTGCCGCCCAGGAAGATCGGCATGTTCATGCCGTTCTGCAGGCCGAGCATGTGGAACAGCGGTGCGACCGCGAGCACCACCGTCTCGCAATGCAGGCCCTTCCAGACGTGCGAGGCGGCCAGCGAGGCGATCACCGTTCGGTGGGTGTGCATGCAGCCCTTGGGATGGCCGGTGGTGCCCGAGGTGTAGGGAAGGATGGCGAGGTCCGCGGGGCGCACACCCGGGTCGGCGCCATCGCCGGCGGCGGGCACGCAAGCCCAGCCTTCGCAATCCGGGCGCGAGATCGGACGCAGCGGAGCAAGCACCCAGTCCGGGATCTCGTCGGGGGTGTCCCCCACGGCCTCGGCGTACGCGTGCACGACAATCCGGTCGAACAAGCCCGGCTCGAAGTGCTCCAGCAGCTCCTGCGCCACGAACGCGATGCGCGCGCCGCTGTTCTCGGCGTAGTAGCGGACCTCCCGGGCCTTGCTCATGGGATTCACGGGCACCACGACGCCGCCCGCGCGCAGGATTGCGTAGCAGGCGACCACGAACTGCGGGCAGTTCTGGCTGGCCACCAGCACGCGGTCGCCGCGCTGCAGCTTGAGCGTGTCGCGCAGCCACGCTGCCATCGCAGCCACGCGCTGCTGGAGCTCGGCATAGCGGATGACGCTGCCGCAGTAGACGATCGCGGCCTTCTCCGGATACCGCCGCGCCGCGACCTCGAGGTACTCCGGCAGCGTCGCCTGCGGCACGACCAGCTCGCGCGCGACGCCCTTCGGCCAGAAGCGGAAGTGCGGACCTTCGCCCTGGGCCATCATTGCTTCTCCATGGCCCGGGCGATGATCTCCTTCATCACCTCGTTGGCGCCGCCATAGATGCGGCCGACGCGCACGTCGGCATAGAGCCGCGCGATAGCGTATTCGTTCATGAAGCCGTAGCCGCCGTGCAGCTGCAGGCATTCGTCGACGATGCGGCAGCAGGCGTCGGTGGTCCACCACTTGGCCATCGCTGCGGTCGGCACGTCCAAGTCGTTGCGCATCAAGCGGGCGATGCAGTCGTCGACGAAGGCGCGCGCCACCTGCGCCTGCGTCTCGCACTCGGCCAGCGTGAAGCGGGTGTTCTGCATCTTCAGCAGTGGTTCGCCGAACACCTGGCGGTCGCGCACGTATTCCAGCGTCTCGCCGATCGCGCGCTGCATGCTCGCCACCGCACCGACGGCGATCAGCATGCGCTCGCGCGGCAGCTGCGCCATCAGCTGCGGGAAGCCGCGGCCCTCCTCGGCGCCGAGCAGATTCTCGGCGGGCACGCGCACGTCGTCGAAGAAGAGCTCGGTGGTGTCCAGCGTCTTCTGGCCCATCTTGTCCAAGAGCGGCCCGCGGCGAAAGCCCGCCGTGCCTTCGGTCTCCACCATCAGCAGCGAGATGCCCTTGGCGCCACCCGCGGCATCCGTCTTCGCTGCGACGCAGACGAGGCCGGCATGCATGCCGTTGGTGATGAAGGTCTTGCTGCCGCTGATGCGCCAATGGTCGCCATCGCGCCGCGCCTGCGTCTTGATGCGCTGCAGGTCGGTGCCCGCGCCGGGCTCGGTCATCGCGATGGCGGCCACCAGTTCGCCGCTGGCCATGCGCGGCAGCCAGCGGCGCTTCTGTTCCTCGGTGCCGTAGGCCAGCAGGTAGTGGGCGACGATGCCGCTGTGCACGTTGTTGCTGAAGCTCTGCGCCATGGCGCGCATCTGCTCCTCGCAGATCACCGCCTCGTGCAGGAAGCTGCCACCGCCGCCGCCGTATTCCTCCGGGATGCTGGCGCACAGCAGCCCGGCGGCACCGGCCTTGGTCCAGATGTCGCGGTCGGCGTGGTGCTGCGCGCGCCAGCGTGTTTCGTTGGGAACGCATTCACGCTCGAAGAAGCGGCGCGCGCTGTCGCGCAGCATCTCCAGCTCCTCTGTCATCCACGGCCGGGTGGGGTTCATCACGGCCGGCCGCCTCCGCAAACCAGCACCTGCCCGCTGAGGTAGTTGGACTCCGGGATGCAGAACAGGTAGACCGCGCCGGCCGCTTCCTGCGGCGTGCCGCCGCGGCCCAGCGGGATCATGGCTTCCGCGTTCTTCAGGATCTGCGGATTGACGCCGACCTTGATCTGCCGGCCCTCGATGTCGATGCTGGCGCCGGCGCTGGCATCCGCTTCGGTCAGGCGGGTCTTGATCAGGCCGAAGGCGACGCTGTTGACGTTGACCTTGTAGCGGCCCCATTCCTTGGCCATGGCCTTGGTCAGGCCGTTGATGCCGGCCTTGGCGGCCGCGTAGTTGGCCTGTCCAGCGTTGCCGTAGACGCCGGAGGTGGAGGAAATGTTGACCACCTTGCGGAACACTTCGCGGCCTTCGTCGGCCTCGCGCTTGGCGGCATCGCGGATGAAGTTGGAGGCCGCGCGCAGGATGCGGAAGGGCGCGGTCAGGTGCACGGCGAGCATGGCTTCCCACTGCTCGTCGGTCATCTTCTGCACCACGTTGTCCCAGGTGTAGCCGGCGTTGTTGACGATGATGTCCAGGCCGCCGTAGCTGTCGACGGCGGTGCGCACGAAGCGGTCGGCAAAGCCGCTGTCCGTCACGCTGCCGGCGCAGGCGATTGCGCTGCCGCCCGCGGCCACGATGTCGGCGACGGTCTGCGCGGCCGGTTCGGCGTCGAGGTCGTTGATGACGACGCTGGCCCCTTCGCTCGCCAGCTTGAGCGCGATCTCGCGTCCGATGCCACGGCCGGAGCCGGAGACGATGGCGACTTTGCCTTCGAGTTTGCGGTTCATGTGTTGTCTCCTTGTTCCTGTGTCAGTGCCAGGCGACCAGCGCCTCGCCACTCAATTTCGTGATGCCGTCCTGGTTGGCGGTCGCGATGTGCAGCCGCACGCAGCGCCGGCCCTCGTGTTCGAACTTCTCGGCGATCCTGCCGGTGCAGCGGATGCGCTCGCCCACATGGGTGATGGCGGCGAAGCGCACATCGAGCGAACGGATCGCCGACTGCGGCACCCAGTTCGTCAACAGCCGTCCCAGCCAGGCGGCCGACAGCATGCCGTGCGCGAACACGTCCGGCATGCCGGCGGACTTAGCGAAGTCGGTGTCCACGTGGATCGGGTTGTGGTCGCCGGAAGCACCGCAGTACAGCGCCAGCGCGAGGCGGGTGATCGGTGGCAGCTCCAGCACGGGGAGCGTGTCGCCCGGTTGCAGGGTGTCCCAGGCGGGGAGGGTTGGGGTCGTCATTGCTGAAGGCCTTTGGGTTGAGTGCGGGGGGCGGGCCGAGGGCGGCGGGTGGGGCGCGCTGCGGAGCGAAGTAAAGGAGGAGGCGGCCGCAGGCCGCCGGGGGACATGAGCGGAGCAGCGCGCCCCGCCGGCCTGATCCCGCCCCGGAACCCGGTCAGCCATTGCGCACCACCGTCACGCAACGCAGTTCCGCCACCAGTTCGTCGCGCTGATTGCTCACACGCGTCTTGCGCACCACGAACTCCAGCGCGCCGCCCTTCTTGTCGTAGATGTCGTCGATGCGCTGCGAGAAGCGCAGCGTGTCGCCTGCATAAGCCATCGCGTGGTAGCCGAAGCCTTGCTCTCCGTGCAACAGGCTGCGGTAGTCCATGCCCAGCAGCTCGCGGATGGCGGCCGGGTTGGGCGATTCCATCTCCAGGCAGAAGAGGAAGGTGGGCGGCACCGGCAGGCCCGGATGCCCCGCGTCGCGGGCCGCGGCTTCGTCGATGTAGACGGGATCGGTCTGGCCGGTGGCCTTGGCGAAGAAGCGCAAGCGGCCCGCTTCCACTTCCACCTTGAAAGGTGGCAGCGTGTGGCCGATGTGGCGGCGATCGATCATCACTGTCTCTGATAGAGCGTGACGACGCAGGCGCCACCGAGGCCCAGGTTGTGCTGCAGCGCGAGGCGCGCGCCTTCCACCTGGCGCTGCTCGGCCCGGCCGCGCAGTTGCCACACCAGCTCCGCGCATTGCGCGAGGCCGGTGGCGCCGAGCGGATGGCCCTTTGAGAGCAGGCCGCCGGACGGGTTGGTCACCACGCGGCCGCCGTAGGTGTTCTCGCCCTCGACGATGAAGCGCTCCGCCGTGCCCTCGGGCGTGAGGCCCAGCGCCTCATAGGTGATCAGCTCGTTGGCGGTGAAGCAGTCATGCAGTTCCACCACGTCCAGTTCCTCGGGGCCGATGCCGGCGGCTTCGTACACCTGCTTCGCCGCGGCCGCGCTCATGTCGTAGCCCACCAGCTTGCGCATGTCCTGGCTCTCGAAGGTGGATGGCGTGTCGGTGGTCATCGCCTGCGCCGCGATCACGACGCGCATGTCCAGTCCGTGCTTCTTCGCGAACTCGGCCGAGCAGACGATCGCCGCGGCCGCGCCGCAGGTGGGCGGGCAGCACTGGAAACGGGTGAGCGGATCGAACACCAGGGGCGCGGCCATCACCTCGTCCAGCGTCAGCGTCTGGCGGAACACCGCCAGCGGATTGCGGGCCGCGTGCTGGCGCGCCTTCACCGAGATGCGGCCGAAGGTGTCGCGGCGGATGCCGTGCTGCGCCATGTAGTCGCGGCCGGCGCCGCCGAAGAACTGCGCGGCGCGCGGCGCTTCGGGGACGAAACCCTGCTTCTGCGTCATCACCTCGGCGAAGCGCGCCATCGGCGAGGGCCGGTCGTCGTAGGCGCCCTTGAGCGCGCCGGGCTGCATCTGCTCGAAGCCGAGCGCGATGGCGCATTCGACCACGCCGCTTTCGACCGCCTGGCGCGCGAGGAACAGCGCGCTCGAACCGGTGGAGCAGTTGTTGTTGAGGTTGAAGACCGGGATGCCGGTGAGCCCAACGCCGTAGAGGGCCGCCTGGCCCGCGGTGGAGTCGCCGTAGACGTAGCCCACGTAGGCCTGCTGCACCAGTTGGTAGTCGACGCCGGCGTCGTCGAGTGCGAGCTTCGCGGCGCGCGCACCCATCACGGTGTACGGGTCGCTGGCGCCGGGCTTGGTGAAGGGGATCATGCCCACGCCGACCACATGGACGGGGCGCTGCATACGTGTCATGAAAACTCCTGGATGAGATGTGTGACGATGGAGAGAAGTCTCGGCCGCCGCGTGCAATTCAACAATCGCCGATCGGCCCAAAACGATTGGCCGAAACGCTCAAGCAGGGTCGCGGTAGCGGAAGGTGCCCATGGCGCGTGCCGCCACCTCGCCGCTCGCGTCGGTGACGGTGGCTTCGCAGAAGCACACCGAGCGGCCGCCGCCGGTGGCGCGCCCCTCTGCCTGCAGCCGCCCGCTGGTGGGCCGCATGAAGGCGATGTGCATGTCGACGGTGACGACCTCGCGCGCGTAAGCCATGCGCGAGAGCGCGGCATGCGCCATCGCGCTGTCGAGCAGGGTCATCAGCACGCCACCGTGGCCGCTCGCGTGGTTGTTCAGCAGCTCGGGGCGCAGTTCCACCGACACCACGGATTCGCCGCCCTCGGCGCGTTCGACCCGCAGGCCCAGATGCTCGGAAAAGGGGACGTAGCGCTGCGGGCCGCTGCGCGGCCTGTCGCCCTCCTCACGCTGCGCGCTTGCCAGGTGCAGACTCATGCCTTCTCCCGCTTCGATGCCGCAGCCGCCGCGGTGAAGTCGCGCGGGCCGGTCAACGCGAGGCCGCCATCGACCGGAATGACCGCGCCCGTGATGTACGAGCCCCAGTCGCTGGCCAGCAGCATGGCCATGCGGCTGATGTCCTCGATGCGGCCCAGGCGCTTGAGCGGCACGCGCTGCGCCATGGCGACCATCGTCTCGTCGGTGGGCGCGAGGCGCTTCAGGCCCTCGGTGTCGGCGATCGGTCCGGGCACGATGGAGTTGATGCGGATGCCCTGCGCCCCCCACTCCAGCGCCAGCACCTGCGTCAGCATGTCCACGCCCGCCTTGGCCGCGCACACGTGGGCCTGGAAGGGCGTGGGAATGAAGGCCTGCCCGGCGGAGATCTGGATCACGCAGGCGCCGGGTTGGCGCAGATGCGCGTACGCCAGCCGGGCGACATTGAAGCTGCCCAGCAGGTCGATGTCGACCACCGTCTTGAAGGCGTTGGGCGACATGTCGAGCGCGCTCGCGAGGAAGTTGCCCGCGGCGCCCGAGACCAGCACGTCGATCGGGCCGAAACGCTCCGCCGCCTGCGCGAAGGCACGTTCCAGCGCCTCGGGCTGGCGCACGTCCGCCGGGATGCCGAGCGCCTCGGTGCCGAGGGCTTCGAGCTGCTGCGCGGCCGTCGCCACCTTGTAGTCCGAGCGGCTGAGCACCGTGATGCGCGCACCGGCGCGCGCGAAGGCCTGCGCGATGCCGAAGTTGATGCCGCTGGAGCCGCCGGCGGCGAACACGTGGCGGCCCTTGAAGTCGAAGGCGGAAAAATCCATGGCGTTCATTCCGGCTTGAAGCCGAGCTCGGTCAGCATCTTCGTATCGCGCTCGAACTGCGCCTTCGCATAAGCGGCGTAGGCCTCGCCATCGATCCATTTCGGCTGCATGTCGAACTGCTCCAGCTGACTCTGGTAGACCGGATCGGCAGCGGCCTTGCGGAAGGCAGCGGCCAGGCGGGCAGCGATCTTCGGGTCCAGGTTCTTCGGCGCGGCGAGTCCGACCGGCGAATCGATGACGAGGTCGTAGCCGAGCTCCTTCACCGTCGGCACGCCGGGATAGCGCGGGAGGCGCTCGGCGGTGAAGGTGGCCAAGAGCCGCACCTTGCCGCCCTGCACCTGCGCGCCGAAGCCGGGGTCGCCGTAGACGTCGAGGTGGCGGCCGACCACGGCGGTGAAGGCTTCGCCGCCGCCCTTGAAGGGAACCATGTTGAAGGTGGTGCCGTTCATGCGCGCGAGCCGCTCGCCGTAGATGCGGTTGATGCTGGTGGCGCCCACGGTGCCCCAGCTGATCGCGCCGGGGCGCTTCTTCGCATCGGCAAGCAGCTCGTCCAGCGTCTTCCACGGCGCGTCGTGGGCGACGACGATGCCGGTGACCATGCCGAACAGGCCGGCGAGGTACGTGAAGTCGCGCAGCGGATGCCAATTGATCTTGTGCAAGAGCGGTGCGCGGATCACGGAGTTGTGGATCACGGCCAGCGTGTAGCCGTCGGATTCGTTCATCACCGCCACCGAGCCCGGGCCGTTGATGCCGCCTGCGCCCGGCCGGTGCATCAGCACGATCGGCTGCCCGAGCTCGCGCGAAGCGGCGTCGGCCAGCGGGCGGAAGATCGGGTCGAAGGAGCCGCCCGGCGGGAACGGCATCACCAGCGTGATCGGCTTGGCGGGAAACGGGTCGGCGGCGAGCGCGGGACCGGCCGCGGCTGCGGCGCCGAGCGCGAACAAGGCGCCGAGGGCCGAGCGCCTGTGCAGGGAGCGGGTGAGCATGTTCATGGTGTCTCCTTTGTGTGGGATTGGCGGTTCAGGAAGCCTGCGGCAGCGGCAGGTAGCGGAACGTTCCCTGGGCCTGCGCGACGATGCGCCCACCGGCATCGGTAATCGAGGCGCGGCACCAGGCCACGCCGGCGTCGTGCTGCACGACCTCGCCGTCGGCCGTGAGCCGGCCGCGGCCCGGTTCGAGAAAACTGGTGTTGAGGTTGAGCGTGACCGCCGTGCGGGCGAAGTCGAACAGCGACACGGCGGCGCTGGCCATGACCACGTCGAGCAGCGTGACCAGCACCCCGCCATGCACCGCGCCGACGACGTTGCCGAGCTCCGGCCGCTCGTCGATGACGACGCGCGCGCGTCCCGCTTCGGCGAACTCGCGCCGCGCGTCCAGCAGCCGCATGAAGGGCACGCGGCCGAACAGGTTGCGGCGGTCCCCGCCCACGACCGGCTTCATCCGCGCAACTGCTCGCGCAGCACGTTCTTCAGCACTTTGCCGGCGGCCGACAGCGGCAGCTCGCGCAGGAAGCTGATGCCGCGCGGGCACTTGTAGCCGGCCAGGCGCTCGCGGCACCAGGCGCGGAGTTCGTCGGCGCTGGCGCCGGCATCGCCGGCCATCACCACCGCCGCATGCACCGCCTCGCCCCAGCGCGCGTCCGGCAGGCCGATGACCGCCGCGTGCAGGACCTGCGGATGGTTGCGCAGCGCGGCCTCCACCTCGGCGCAGTACACGTTCTCGCCGCCGGTGATGATCATGTCCTTCAGGCGATCGACGATGAAGAGATGGCCGTCGGGCAGCATGCGGCCCGCATCGCCGGTGTGCAGCCAGCCGTCGCGCAAGGCGTTGGCCGTCGCCTCGGGATTGCGCCAGTAGCCCTGCATGATCATCGGCCCGCGCGCCAGCACCTCGCCCACTTCGCCACGCGGCAGCTCGCGGCCGCTCTCGTCCGCAACGATGATCTCGGCGCCGAGACCGGCGCGGCCGACGGAGTTCAGGCGGCCGAGCGCGCGCGCCTCGGGCCGGTGGTTCGCCGGCAGGTTGATGCACACGGCGCCCGCGGTTTCGGTGAGGCCATAGGCCTGGAAGAACTCGGCGTGCGGCCAGGCGGCCAGGGCGCGATCCAGCAGGTCGGGCGGCATCGGCGCGGCACCGAAGGCGATGCGATTCAGGCTGCGCACGCGCTCGGGCGCGAACGAGGGATCCTCGAGCAGCGCCTGCAGCATGGTCGGCACGACGATGATGTCGCCGATGCGGTGCTCCGCGATCGCCTCGATCACCGAAGCGGGACGGAACTGCGCCATCGTCACGCAGTGGCCGCCGGCGATCAGCTGGCCCACCAGGCGGCCGAGCCCGGCGACGTGGAACAGCGGTGCCACCAGCAGCGACACCGAGTCCGGCGCATTGTTCAACTCGGCGGCTCTCGCGATCGATGCGGTCCAGAAGTTCGCATGACTCAGCATCACGCCCTTGGACCGGCCGGTGGTCCCGCCGGTGTAGAGGATGGCGGCGAGCGCGTCGCCGCCGGTGCGCGTGTCGGCCAGCGGATCCAGCCTGGCGCCCTCTTCTTCCAGTGCGCCCAGTGGCACCAGCGCAGGCCCGCCCTGGGGCGCGTGCGCCAGCAGCGTTTCGTCGACGAGCAGCAGCGAGGTTTCGCTGTCCTGCAGCGCGTGCGCCAGTTCGGGTGTGCTCCAGCGGATGTTCAGCGGGCAGGCGACGGCGCCCAGCCACCAGCAGGCGAGGATGGCGCGCACCAGCCGGTCGCTGTTGGGCGCGAGCAGCGCCACGCGGTCGCCGCGCCCGATGCCGCGCTTCGCCAGCGCGGCCGCATGCAGGGCCACGCCCTTCACCAGTTGCGCATGGGTGTGGCGGCGAGTACCAGCCTCGCCCAGGTGGGTGAGCGTGGTCTTGTCCGGGTCGCGCTGCAGCGCGCGATGCAGGCCTTGGGTGAGGTACACGATGGAGCCGCTTGCTTGATGAACGATGCGGCAAAGCTTAGGACGGGCCGCGGCCCGGACCCATGGCGAGAAGCGCCAAAGGGCTTGGCGAAACCGCTCAGCTGGAGGGAGTCACAGTTATTGAGCGAGCTGCGCACGTTCGCAAGACCGCGCGTACCCAGAGCGGTCCACGATTGGAACTAGGATGAAAGCATGAATAAGTCGGGCGCGAGCCAAGGCCATTCGGCATCGGAGCTCATCTCGAAAAGAATCGCCGAACTCGGGGACTGGCGCGGGGAAACCCTTGGCAGAATGCGCAAGCTCATCAAGGAAGCAGACCCGGACGTCGTCGAGGAGTGGAAGTGGATGGGCACTCCGATTTGGTCGCACGACGGCATCATCTGCACTGGCGAGCCCTACAAGAATGTCGTGAAGCTCACCTTCGCCAAGGGCGCGTCTCTGATGGATCCGGCCCGTCTCTTCAACTCGAGTCTCGACGGAAACGTACGCCGCGCGATCGACATCCACGAAGGAGAAGAAGTTGACGAGTCCGCCTTCAAGGCGCTCGTTGGCCAAGCGATCGCCCTCAACAGTTCTGGCAAGTCGAAACCTTCGAAGAAAGCGAAGTCCTAGGGGATTCCGCCGGTCAGATCAGCCATCACTGGTCTCTGGAAGCTTCGCGATCACCTTGATCTCGAACTGGAAGCCATAGAGCCACGTCACGCCGACGCGAGTCAGCGTCGGGTGCGGCGCGTTGCCCCAATACTCCGGCACCACCTTCCAGATCGTTTCGAACTTCGATTCGGGATCGACGATGAAGACGGTTACGTCGATCTCGTCGTCGAACGTGCAGCCTGCAGCCACGTCTGCGCGATTAGATTGATAACGTGCAGGAGCGCGACGACTGGGGGGCGCTCATGATCGTGCGAAGCACGGCCGCAGGGGTACAGAAAGGGTACACAAAAGATGCAGTTGGGCTACACCCCTGGACGCATGCGCGTCGTGATGTGACGCTCTCGAAGCGATCGTGCCGATCGCTCGAACGGGGTGCTCGAAGGCGCGGCGCCGAATGCGTTTGCTTAATTGTTAAGCAGCCCAACCCCCATACGCCATACGCACCTACCAGGTGCCCGGCAACCCGCACGGTTGCTCGATTGTTCGGTGTTACTTGCTCGGCAAGAGGTCACACCGATCGGGCGCAAGGCCGCATGCAGCCTTGACCCTGAGGTGTTACCGGCTTCCTGGGGGCGTTCGTCGGTACTCACGGCTGCAGCTGCCAGCGCGGGGACTGCGGTGCATCGTGTGCGCGCTATGGCTGTTGCGCCAGTTGCTCCATGGCTGGCGCACGGTCAGGATGGCGATGCCCTGAAACTGCCCGAGCGTGAGCAAATGCCGATCGCCCGAGACGATGAGCCGGGCGCGTGCGGCCACGGCGGCGGCCAGCACGGCATCGTCGTCGGGGTCATCCTTGATGGTGGGCGCGATCTTGGCCGGGCGCACCAGGCTGGCCAGCGTGGCGTAGCCATGCACGAGCTGCTCAAGCGTTGGGTCGCTGAGCTGATGGCACAACATGCGCCTGTCACCGGCCGAGGTGATTCGTGACTTGAGCGTTGAATGCGTAGTTCGGCGACCTGGTCCAGCTCGCGCACTCGCGCCCGATCCAGCGTCGCGTCGCCAAGGCGCGGCGAACCTTGCCAGCGACGGCTTTGGTCGGCATCATCGCGAGCGCTGAAGAAGGAGCCTGCTGATGAAACCGTGGATTCGCTATGCCGCCGCTCTCGCCACCTTCGTGACCGCGGCCGCCGCCGCGCAGGCAGCGGGCCTCGTGGGCAACACGCTGCCACCGGGCCTTCCTTCGATCGAAGACACCTCGCTCGCCCGGCCGCTCATTGGCTTCGGCGCCGCCGGGCCGGTGACGCGAACGCCGGTCATCTTCATTCACGGCAACAACGACACGCCGTTCCCCACCGCCTGCAACCCCTACGGGCGCGTTCAGGCGATGGCGCAATACTTCGCCGACAACGGCTATTCCACCAGCGAACTCTGGGGCGTGGGCTACCAGGGCGACCAGTGCGACCTGGCCGCGGACCAGACACGCCGTTCGAGCATCGCCCACACCAATGCGGCCAACGTGCCCGACCTGCGCCGCTTCGTGCGCGCGGTGATGGACTTCACGGGCGCCAAGCGGGTGGACATCGTCGGGCACAGCCTGGGCGTCACGCTCGCGCGTGAATGGATGCGGCAGGACGAGGTGCAACACATGGTGCGCCGCTTCGTCGCGATCGACGGGCCCAACCACGGCATCATCAACTGCTCGCCCGACCCCGCCAACTACTGGCAGGTCCCGGCGGCGGGCGGCTTCACGCCTGCGAGCGACGTGTGCCAGGAACTGGGCTCGCCCGACTCGCCCTTCCTGCGCCTGCTCAATGGCCGCAACGGGCGCAACGAGAACGACGGGCCCACGCGCGTGCTGGTGATCCGCAACGGCGATGCCAGCTTCGTCTACTTCCCGGTGCAGGACGGCTCGGTTGCGCCGGTGCCCGCCGTGGATTCGTTCGGCAGGCCGACGGACTTCTCCAGGAGCGCCAGCCTGCGCGGCGCGCGCGAGATCGTGCTCACGGGCCAGGGCGCCTACGATCCCATCCTGCGCACCGGGCACCTCGGCATCCTGAACTCGCCGCAGACCTGGCAGGCCGCGTTCGAGTTCCTGGACGACCGCATCTCCAGGGGCAAGGACGACTGAGACGAGCTCATACTTCAAGACTCCTCGGCTGCATGAAGCTGCTTTGCTCGAGAAAAGGAAAAATGATGATGCATTCGACGTTGCGTTCGACCTCTCTTGCCGCCGTGTTGGCAATGTGCGTATCGCTCGCGCACGGTGCCGGCTTTGTGTTGACCAGTCCGAGCATCAAGCCCGGCAGCATGCTCACCGAGGCCCAGGTCTTCAACGGCTTCGGCTGCACGGGCAAGAACGTGTCGCCCGCGCTGAAGTGGAGCGGCGCGCCCAAGGACACCAAGAGCTTCGCGGTGACGGTGTACGACCCGGATGCACCCACCGGGTCGGGTTGGTGGCATTGGGTGGTCTACAACATCCCGGCGACGGCTGTCGAGTTGCCGGAAGGAGCCGGGTTGCCCGACGGTAAACAACTGCCTGCCGGAAGCGTGCAGGGACGTACCGACTTCGGGGCACCGGGATTCGGCGGTGCGTGTCCGCCGAAGGGCGACAAGCCGCACCGCTATGTCTTTACGGTCTACGCGCTGAAGACTGACAAGCTCGACATTCCACCCGACGGTACCGCGGCGCTGGTGGGCTACATGATCAACGCCAACAAGCTTGCCGCGGCCACTTTCACAGCGAAGTACGGGCGCGCGAAATAGGCGTTGGCAACTGTGCTTGCCTCCATCAGCGTTCCGGCCCGTGCACCAGGCGGTACTCGCCCGGGGCCACGCCGGTCCACTGCTTGAAGGCGCGATGGAAGGTGCTGGCTTCTGAGAAGCCCACGCGGTTGGCGATGTCCAGGAGCGGCAGCGGCGTGTGCAGCAGGTATTCGATGGCGGCATCGCGGCGCAGCTCGTCCTTGATCTGCTGGAAGCCGCGGCCCTCCTCGCGCAGCCGGCGGCGCAGCGTCTGCGGCGTCACCGCGAGCGCCTCGCCCACCTCCTCCAGCGACGGCAGCTCGTTGCCCAGCTGCTTGCGCAGCAGCCGGCGAATGCGTTCGGTGAGGCTGCTGGTGTCGCGGTACTTCACGATCAGGTTGGCGGGCGAGCCGGCGAGGAATTCGCGCAGGCTCTGCGGCGACTGCACGACCGGCAGCGCCAGCCAGCGCGCATCGAACCACAGGCCGACGTGGGGCTGGCCATAGCGGATCGGCACCTGGTAGACGCGTGAGGTGTCGGTGCTCGTCTGCTCCGCCGTGTAGTCCACTTCCAGCAGCGGGATGCGGCGCGCCACCAGCCAGGAGAAGGCGTTGAAGGCGAGCAGCATGAAGGCCTTGACCGCATAGTCCAGCCGCGCGTCGGAGGCGCACCGCAGCACGAACTGAACGTGTGCGCTGCCCTCGCGGACCGTGAGGCGCGGCACGAAGTCATGCAGGAGCAGGTGATACATGGCGAAGCCGTCGCGCAACGCATCGCCGAGCGTGGCGCAGCGCACCAGTTGGCGCATGCACTGGCCGAAGCTTCCGGGCGGCAGCGGGTGGCTCAGCAGGCCCCAGATCTCGTCGCGCAGTTCGCGCCGCAAGGCGCGGATCAGCAGCGCGTACTGGCGCTGCGAGATGCGCGCCAGCGGCGACTCCAGCAGCGAGGGGGCGATGCCCGCCCGTGCCAGCAGGGGTGCCGCATCGAGCCCGCGATGGCGCGCGCCCATCAGGATGCTGTGCACCTGCTGGATGGCAACGGTGTGGTGGGTGAGCGTCATCGATGGCGGCCGCCGCGGCTCGGCCGACGATTGTAGGCAGCGCCATTCAGTCAACGGCGCCTGCCGCCCGCAGCGCAGCCACGGCCGAGGCGTCCAGTCCTGCCTCGCGCAGGATCTCCTCGGTGTGCTCCCCGGCGTGCGGGGCCGGCCGCGGAGCGGACGGCTCGAAGCCGGTCATCTTGACGGGACAGCCGAGCTGCGGCGCTGCCGCATCGCCGCCCGCAACGCGCATGCCGCGCGCGCGGAAGTGCGGATGGGCGAGGGCCTCGTCGATGCGCAGCACCGGCGTCACGCAGCCGGCGCCGTCGTGGAACAGGCTGCGCCAGTGCGCGAGCGGCCGCGCACCGAAGATGGCGGCCAGCTCGGCGCGCAGGCCTTCCTCGGTCGCGGGGTCGCCGCTGCGGTGCAGCGGCGCGAGATCGGGGCGCTCCAGCGTGCGGCAGAGCTCCTCCCAGAACTTCGGTTCCAGCGCGCCGACCGCGAGCTGCCGGTCGTCGGCGGTGCGATAGAAGCCGTAGCAGGCGAGCGCACCCGTCAGCGCGCTGTGGCCGGTCTGCGGCACCTGGCCGTGCTGGTGCAGGCCGGCCAGCGGCAGCACCGCGTGGGCGAGCACGCCATCGGCCATGGCGATGTCCACATGCCGTCCGCGGCCGCTGCGTGCGGCATCGAACAGCGCGGCGAGAATCCCTGCCACCGCCGTCATGGTGCCTCCCAGCAGATCGGCCACCGGCAGGTTCGAAAGGGCCGGCCCCGCGGCGTTGCCGATCTGGTCGGCCACGCCGGCCAGCGCCGCGTAGTTCAGGTCGTGTCCCGGCGTGTCGCGCAACGGCCCGGTCTGGCCGAAGCCGCTGATGCTGCAGTAGACGATGCGCGGGTTGACGGCCGCCACCGCTTCGTAGCCCACTCCCAGCCGCTGCATCACGCCGGGCCGGAAGCCTTCCACCAGCACGTCGGCATCGCGGCACAGGCGCAGCAGCGTGGCCACGCCATCGGCGTGCTTGAGGTCGATGCGGATCGCGCGCTTGTTGCGGTTGACGAGCGCGCGCACGGCGGGGCTGGCGTAGTCGCCGGCGCCGGTGTCCTCGATCTTGACGACGTCGGCGCCGAGGTCGGCGAGGTGCATCGCGCCGAGCGGGCCCGGCAGCAGCCGGGTCAGGTCCAGCACGCGCACGCCTGCCAGCGGTGCGCCGCCGGGTGCGCGCGCCGGGGATTCAGGGGAAGAGCTCATGAGGTCTGCAATCTAAACGGCGCCCAACACCCCGGCAATGGCGGCACCGGTCGCGTCGATTGGCGAAAAGCGTCAGGAGCGGCTATCTCCTGGCAGGCTTCTTCGCGCCTCGGCGCACCGAGCGTTGCCGCACGGTTGAGCCCGAGCCGCGCAACGCACGTGCCGGGGCCACATCGTGCTGGCTGGCCCGCAGCTTGAAATCGCAGGTCTCGACGGCCAACTCGACAATGCGCGCCAGTGCAGGGCTGGCATCGTCGCTTCGATAGACCGCGCTGTAGACCAGCGGCGGCGGCATGGGGTCGCTCTTGACGACGCGCAGCAAACCGCTCTTGATGTCCGGCCGCACATAGTCGAGCGCCTGTTGGCTGATGCCGAAGCCGCTGATGGTCAGTTCGCGCAAGACGGTCGTACTGTTGGTCAGCAGAACCTTGCCGAAGCGGAAGCCGTGCTCCGCGCGCCAGGCCTCATAGAACTTGTTCTTCGAGGCGCCGGCGGGCTGCTCGATCACGGGGTAGTCGGCAAACTCGTGCGGCTTCAGGGCCCGGTTCGGGATGCCGAGTCGCGGACTCGCGATCCAGGCCTGGTCGACCTGCCCGACCTTGATCGTCTCGAAGGCCTGGCCCCAGAAGGTGCCGGGCATGATGGACAGATCGAGCTTGTTGGCTTCGAGGCGTTCGAACAGCGTCAGGCCCGCATCCACCACCGGCTCGAGCGTCACATGGGGATGCAGCTTCTGAAGAAGCTGGATCAGGCGCGTGAGCCATGTCATCGCGATCAGCTCCGTCACGCCCACGCGGAAGGTGCCGCGCAGCGTCTTGTCCACGCTGATGTCATGTTGAATGCGCTGCCACAGGCGCTGGGCTTCTTCCGCGAGCGGCAGCAACTCTCGGCCGGCCTGGGCCAGCTCCAGCCCGTGGGAGGTGCGGTGCAGCAAGGGCCCACCCAGCGACGCCTCGAGTTCCGCCAACCTCTTGGAGATGGCCGACTGCGTGGTGTGCAGCTTCACCGCCGCGGCGCTGAAGCTCTGAAGCTTGGCGCTGAAGAGAAAGGCCTCCAGCTGCTTGAAGGTGAAGTTCATTCCAGCGGAATGTACGCCCAAGGTCCATCGCAGGAATAAAAGGAATAGCCGGATCCTCCGATTTCTCGTTTGTCCTGCGGCGCATGGCCTTTGATACTGCGTCCATGCTCCACATCGCGCCACGCCTGAATCGAATCAAGCCGTCTCCCAGTTCCATGGCCGGCCAGAGAGCGCGCGAGCTGCGCGCGATGGGCCGGGACATCCTGGGCTTGACTGCGGGCGAACCCGATTTCGAGACACCCCAGCACATCAAGGAGGCGGCCATCCGTGCCATGGCTGCCGGCCAGACCCGGTATACGGATGTGGGCGGCACGCCGGCGCTGAAGGAGGCGATCGCCGGCAAGTTCCGAAACGAGAACAGGCTGGCTTACGCGCCGAGCGAGATCATCGTCGGCAGCGGCGCCAAGCAGGTGATCTTCAACGCCCTCATGTGCACGGTGGCGGCGGGCGACGAGGTCATCGTGCCGGCGCCCTACTGGGTGTCGTACCCGGACATCGCGCTGCTGGCCGGTGGCGTTCCGGTGTTCGTCGACTGTTCGGCCGAAAACGGCTTCAAGCTCCGGCCCGCGGATCTCGAGCGTGCCATCACCGGCCAGACACGGTGGCTGATGCTCAACTCGCCGAACAATCCGAGCGGAGCGACCTACACGCGCGCCGAGCTTCAGGCGCTGGCCGAGGTGCTCCGGCGCCATCCCCACGTCTGGATACTGACCGACGACATCTACGAGCACCTCATCTACGGCGATGTCGAGTTCGCCACCATGGCCCAGGCGGCGCCCGATCTCAAGGACCGCACCCTCACGGTGAATGGCGTTTCCAAGGCCTATGCGATGACGGGTTGGCGCATCGGCTACGGCGCCGGGCCTTCGGAGCTGATCAAGGCGATGGTCAAGCTCCAGTCGCAGAGCACCTCCGGCCCAAACTCGATCGCCCAGGCTGCGGCCGTCGCAGCACTCACGGGACCGCAGGACATCGTGGCCACGAATCGGCGCGAATATCAGAAGCGACGCGACACGGTGGTGGCGGCGCTCAACGCCATCGACGGCATCCATTGCGAAGTGCCCGATGGCGCGTTCTACGTCTTCGCTTCATGCAGCGCGCTGTTCGGCCTTCGCACGCGCAAGGGGGCAACGATCGACAGCAGCGACGACTGGGTGATGCACCTGCTCGATTCGCAGGATCTGGCGGCGCTGCAAGGCAGCGCCTACGGCGTGCCGACGCACTTCCGCCTCTCCTTTGCCGCCAGCACCGAACAGCTGCTGGAGGGTTGCCGGCGCATTGCACGGGCGCGCGACGAACTCTCGGGCTAAGCCATCACCTCATCCTTGCCTCCATGTCGAATTGAACCAGGAACCGCCATGAAACTCCGATCGCTTCTGAAGCTCTTGCCGGCCCTCGCCGCAAGCATCGCCTGGCTGGGCGCCACCCGGGCGTGGGCGACCGATCCTTTCCCGTCGAAGCCGGTGAAGATCCTGGTCGGCTTCTCGCCCGGCGGCTCCAACGACGTCGTCGCACGCCTGATCGCGCCGAAGCTGGCGGAAGGGCTCGGCGCGCAAGTCGTGGTCGACAACCGGCCCGGCGCCGGCGGCAACATCGCGGCATCGGCGATGCTCGCCGCACCCGCGGACGGACACACGCTGCTGATGTGCACCACGGGGACCCTGTCGATCCAGCCGCATGTGCTCAAGAGCATGCCCTTCGATCCAGAGAAGGACATCGTGCCGGTCACGCAGGTCACCAACGCGCCCTACATGCTGATGGTCAACGCGACCCTGCCCGTGAAGAGCGTCAAGGAACTCGTCGCCTACGCCAAGCAGAAGCCCGGCGAAATCAACTTCGCTTCTTCGGGAACGGCAACCGGGGGCCACTTGGCAGGCGAGATGCTGAAGACGCGCGCAGGCATCGACATCGTCCACGTGGCCTACAAAGGCACCGGCCAGGCGATGACGGATCTGCTGGCAGGCCAGGTCTCGATGATCTTCGACCAGCCCGTCAGCTCGATGCAGTACGCGCGCTCGGGCAAGCTCCGCGCCTTGGCGGTGGCCAGTGCGCGCCGGTTGACGGCCTTCCCTGACATTCCGACCGTGATGGAAGCCGGCGTTCCGGACTTCGAACCCGTGACGTGGGCAGGCATTTGCGCGGCCAGGAACACGCCGCCCGCCATCGTCGAGCGCATCCAGCGCGAAGTCGCCAAGGTGCTCGCGATGCCCGAGATCGCCAAGCGGCTCGCCGCCGACGGCCTGGAACCGGTTGGGAGCACCCCCGAGCAGTTTCGTGCGTTCCTGGTTGCCGACAAGCGCAAATGGGGCCGCGTGGTGAAGGACGCCGACGTCAAGGCCGAGTGAGAACAAGACGATGAGCCATCTCCCCGATATCGTTCGCGACTTCCAGCGCGTTCCGCCTGATCTGGTCCAGCAGGCTTCGGCCTTCCAGCCCGCCATCCTGGCCGACGTTGCAGGCCGCCGAGGTGCCCTGCACGGCCGCATCCAGGCCTTGCGTCACCGGATGAAGCTGGCCGGCAGCGCGCTCACGGTGGAAGTGCGGCCGGGCGACAACCTGATGATCCACGCCGCCATCGCGCTGGCCAAGCCCGGCGACGTGCTGGTGATCGACGGCAAGGGCGACCAGAGCGCTGCCCTGATGGGCACCATCATGATGAACGCCTGCAGGCAGGTCGGCATCGCCGGCGTGGTGATCGACGGCGCGGTGCGCGACAGCGTCGAGATCGAAGAGATGGACTTTCCCGTTTTCTCGGTCGGCACCAATCCCAATGGCCCGACGAAGCTGGCGTCGGGGCGGATCGGACATCCAGTGTCCGTCGGCGGCGTGGCCGTCCGTCCGGGTGATCTTGTTGTTGGCGATGCCGACGGCGTGGTCGTGGTCGAGCGGGAGAAGGTAGAGGCGCTTCTTCAGGCGGCAAGAAGGAAAGTTGCGGACGAAGCCGCGCGCATCGATGCCATCAAGAAAGGAGATACGGCTGCCAAGTGGCTGGACTCCGCGCTGCGCAACGCGGGTGTGCTCAAGGAAAACGAGAAGCTGTAGGTCGAGCGCCTGCAGTCTGTTCCGCATCCATCAACCAGGCGGCTTCGTGCAGCAGCCCGCGCAGCCAGACCAGTCCCGGGTCGTGGGTGCGGTACTTGTGCCATTGCATCGCCTGCTCCATCCTGGGCATCGGTACGGGCAACGCATGCAGCTTCAAGGGCTGAGCGGACCGCGCCGGTCAGCTTCGGGACGATCGGCAGTTCCGTCTCGCGCGGCAGGATCGACTCGGGATGCACCTCCAGCACGCCTGCCCTGCGCAAGGCTTGCAAGAACCCGACGCATCGAGAAAACGACTGCTGACTCAGATCAGCCAGCTCGCTCGCGTTCAATTCGCACCGCGAAAGCAGGCTCGCCATCCGAACATTGCCGGAGTCGTTGCCCCGCAGCGCGGCTGGAGGCCAGCGGCGAAGCATGAAGCGGACCGAATCGGAGACTTCCATCTCCATTGCAGTCTGCTCATCCGTGGTCGGGAGCGCCGGTTGCGCTGCGAGCAGCTCACGTTCGGTGTTCTTCAACCATTGCTGAAGCTTTTCGGCGCGAATCGGCCGTTCGAGCGTATTCGGCAGATCGCCTGAACTCATGCGAGTGAGCGTGAGCACCGCTCTTGCCATGGCAGCGGCCTCGGGACACCCGCCTTCGGTCGTGGTCCCGTCGACCAGCAGCGCGTCGTACGGCGGCACATCGACCAGCTTCCATGGGAAGGCGCCGTCGTGCGCAGACAGCCGCACGATCGTTTGAATCACGACGACTTCGGCGGCGGGCAGCCGATGGACGCCAAGCCTCAGCGTGGACATGCGTTGCCCTCGAGGCCGCACTGCGCTGGGTTGAAGCGGAATGCGGGGTCAGGCAAGTGTGGGACGAATACAAAACAAGGACACGGCGCGAGAAGTCATATGACTCGGGTGACTCGAAGAAGCGGTGGAGCCTATGAGCGCCGAGCCCACTAGTAAAATTGATTGTGTCGAATGCGACATATCGATGCCGCCGATACTTGTGGGGCTATCCGCAAGGAAGGCCGTGAAGACGACGGCGCGACCAAGTCTTCGTCGGCCCGCCGCACCGCTGCGCTACAGCGGTTCAGCCCGCAGCATGCCGCCGGCACGCACGAAGTTGCCTCCGCCGAGGTGATGGATGGTCTGCAAGTCGGCGTTGTCCTCGTGAAACAACCAATGCCCGCCGGCGAAGATGCGCGCGTCGGCCGCCGCGGCGACCACCTCGCCGAAGCAGGTGTCGTAGGCATCTTCGGTATGCGGCTCGCGGATCAGCCTGCATTCCAGCCAGGCGGCGCAGCCCGCCTCGAGCAGGGGCATGCCCAGCACGGGCCCGCGGCTCGCCGCGATGCCGTGGCGCTCGAACTTGTCGAGCGTGCGGCCGCTCGTGTTGCCGAGCGCGTAGGTGAGGTCGACCAGCGCCGTGCCGGGCAGGCAGATGCCGAACGCGCCACTGGCGGCGACGAGCTCGCGCGTGTAGGTCCGCTTGTCGATCACCACCGCGATACGCGGCGGCGTGAACTCTACCGGCATCGACCAGGCGGCGGCCATGACGTTGCGGCGGGCGCCGTCGGCACTCGTCACCAGCACGGTCGGGCCATGGTTGACGAGGCGGCTCGCGTGTTCGAGCGCGACAGGCTGAAAATGATTCATGACAGGCATCCAGTTACTTGCGGGCCCCGGCGCTCGTCAGCGTGAACTCTTCCGTGGGCTTGTCGTTCGGGATCGCCCAGACAGCCTTCGTCGCCTCCGATGCCGGCAAGTTGACGATCGCGCCGGCAGGGGGAATGGGCTTCATGAACCACTTGTCGTAGAGCTGCGCGATCTCGCCGGACTTCATCATCCCCCGCAGCGTGTTGTCGATGCTTTGCTTGAAGGCAGGGTCGTCCTTGCGAAGCATGATGGCGATCGGCTCCACGCCAAGAACCTCGCCCACGATCTTGTAGTCCGCAGGATTGCGCGCCTTGGCGATATTGCCGGCCAGTACCTGGCTGTCCATCACAAAGGCGTCCGCCCGGCCCGAGTCGAGGTTGAGCATGCTGTCGGTGTGGTCCTTGCCGAAGATTTCCTGGAAGTCGACTCCCGCGGCCTTCTCATGCTTGCGCAGCAATTGCACACTCGTCGTTCCGGTCGTTGTTGCCACTCCGCGGCCACGCAGCTGGTTGATCGACTGGATGCCCGAGCTGGCCTTGACTGCCATGCGGACTTCTTCGACGAATGTCGTGAGGGCGAACGCCACCTGCTGCTGCCGCGCGGCATTGTTCGTCGTCGAGCCACACTCGATATCGATCGTGCCGTTCTGCAGCAGCGGGATGCGATTCGAAGACGACACCGGCGCGTACTTGATATCGAGCTGGGGCAGACCCAGCTGCTTCTGAATGTCGGCCAGGGCACGCTGGCACAGGTCGATATGGAAGCCGACGTACTTTCCGTAGCCGGTCGTGTACGACAGCGCACCCGACGACTCGCGAACGCCCATCCTGACAACCCCCGTCTCCCTGATCTTCTGCAACGTATCGGCCTGGGCTGCGCAGGCGCACGCGGCGGCAACGATGGCGAGTATCGCTTTCTTCATTTGGCGAAGAGCATTTCGATGTTGGCGAAGGCCTTGAGCTCCAGCGCATTGCCGGAGGGATCGAGGAAGAACATCGTGGCCTGCTCGCCGGGCTCGCCCTTGAAGCGGATGTACGGCTCGATCACGAACTCGACGCCCTGCGCCCTCAGGCGAGCCGCCATCGCTTCCCATTCGGACATCGGCAGCACGATGCCGAAGTGGCGTACCGGCACGCCATGGCCGTCGACTGCGTTGCGCTGCGCCACACCCGTCTCGTCGGGCGCCAGGTGGGCGACGATCTGGTGGCCGTAGAAGTTGAAGTCGACCCAGTCGTCCGCGCTGCGGCCTTCGGGGCAGCCCAGCAGCTCGCCGTAGAACTTGCGGGCCAGCGCGATGTCGTGCACCGGAAAGGCCAGGTGAAAGGGGGACATCATGGCCGGGTTGGTGGTCGGAGTCAGCATGGTGGTGGGGCTTGGTGTGGATGAGGATGCGTGATCCTAGGGTCGGATGAGGAAAAGAAAAATCAATATATATTTGACAGATGCATCAATGGAATTTGTGAATGATCCGCGAGCTGAAGACCTTCGTCGCCGTGGCCCGGGAAGGCACCTTCGCCGCTGCCGGCCAAAAGATCGGCCTGACGCAAGCGGCGGTCAGCGCGCAGATGCAGCGGCTGGAGGCCGAACTTGGTTTCGCGCTTTTCGACCGCACCGGCCGTTCGGCCCGCCTGAACGCCATGGGCCAGGAGACCCTGGAGCAGGCCACGGAGCTGATTCGCCTCTACGCCAATCTGGGTTCGCGCCATGCCGGCCCGCGCGCGACTGTGCCCGTCAGCATCGGCGCGATCGCGTCGGCGCAGCGCCTGCTGTTGGCCGAGGCGCTGACCAGCCTCCACAAGCAGTCGCCGGACTGCCGCACGCGCGTGATTCCCGGCCTGTCGATGGCGCTGCTGAACCTGGTCGATGCAGGCGAGATCGACATGGCCATCGTCATCCGTCCACCGTTCGCCCTGCAAAGCGACCTGCGCTGGACCACGCTGGCGCATGAACCATTCCGCCTGCTGGTGCCGCGACATGTCGAGGGGAGCGACTGGGCGGAACTGCTGTCCAGCCAGCCCTTCGTGCGCTACGACCGCGCTTCTTTCGGCGGTCGGCAGGTCGACCGCTTTCTGCGCGCCGCGCACTTGAGCGTGCAGGAGATCTGCGAGCTCGATGAGTTGGACGCGATCGTGCGGCTGGTGGCCAACGGCCTGGGGGTGGCCTTGGTGCCGCAGACCGCTACGCACCGGCGCTGGCCTGCCGCGGTACGCGCCATCGATCTCGGCCGCCACACATTCCACCGCGACATCGGGCTGGTGCATCGCTCGAGCCGCAATCTGACCGGGTCCGCGAGCCTGCTGGCGCAGTTGGTCTGCGCGGCCTACAGCGGCAGCCTGTAGCTCACCGCTAACCCGTTGCACCAAACGAAACGGCCCCTCGGGGCCGTTGTCCGTGAGAGCCGCGGCGCCGCCGCGGGGCACTTACTTCTTGGTCTTCTTGGTAGGTGCAGCTTTCTTGGCGACCGGCTTCGCTGCAGCCTTGTCAGCCTTGCGTTTTGCTGCCTTGGGGTCGATGGCGGCTTTGAACGCGGAGCCGGGAACGAACTTCGGAAGCTTTGCCGCAGCAATCTTGATTTTTTCGCCAGTGCTGGGATTCAAGCCCGTGCGGGCTGCACGAGCGACTTGCTTGAACGTTCCAAAACCAACGAGTTGGACGGGATCACCCTTCTTGACAGCCGCGACGATGGAGCCAGTGACGGTCTCAAGAATGCGCGCAGCCTCGGCCTTGCTGACGGTGTGTGCGGTCGCGATTTTCTCGACCAGTTCAATACGATTCACAGATTTCCTTGGAGTAGTTCGCCTTGTTGCCAAAGGCGGCGCAGCCAACCAGACTGGCTGCAAGCGGCGCGGAGTGTAGCCGAGGTCTGCAAACCCTTGGTCAGCCGGCCTTCGATGCGCTCGTGGCAACCGATGCGCCCCATAGGCGCGGCTTGCCTTCCCAGACCGAGAAGCCGCTGATGCGCTTGCGCACCGCCCAGGCGTCGAGGCCGTTGTACAGCATGATCAGCGGCACCTGCCGGATCATCTGCGCGTGGATCTGATCGAACAGTGCCTGGCGCTTCTTTGGGTCGGCTTCGGCAAAGCTCTCGTCGATCAGCTTGAGCGCCTGCGGATCTTCCCAGACCTTGCGCGACTGCTTGTCCTTGGGGCCCGCGAACTGCTCGTAGCTCAGCGCCGGATCGAGGCGCGACGAGTACGTGAACGAGCTGATCTGGTAGTTGCCACTGTTGTAGCGGTCGAGCTGCGTGGCCCACTCCAGCACCTCGATCTGCGCGTTGATGCCGACAGACTGCATCATGGCCTGCGCGAGCACCGCCACGGTGTAGCTCGGCACGTGAGCGCGCTTGTTGGTCTGGATGGTGATCTTCTCGCCCTTGTAGCCTGCTTCGCGCAGCAGCTTCGCCGCCAGCGCCGGGTCGTAGCGGTAGCCCTTCTTCTGCGCCGCGCCGTAAAAGGCCGACCCCTTGTGGATCGCCGAGTTGTTGACCGAGCCGAGGCCCTCGGAAGCCGCCGCCACGATCTGCTCCATGTCGAAGGAGGCGGCGATGGCCTGGCGCAGTTTCTCGTTCTTCAGTAGCGGGTCGCGGGTCTGGATCAGCAGCACGTTCTTGGTGGCCTGGCCGGGCGTCTGCACGGCGAGCTTGCTGTCGGTCTTGAGTTCCTGCACGTCGCTCGCGGTGATCTGGCCCGCATCGATGGCGCCGGACTTCAAACCTGCGGTGGCAGTGGACCCATCGGGCACGACGAGGAAGCGCACCGTGTCCACCAGCGGCGCCTTCAGGCCAACGTAGCCGTCGGCCTTGCTGCCGGGCGGCGAGGTGTAGCCCTTGAAGGCCGTGACGGTGACGTACTCGCCGCGTTTCCATTCGCCGAGCTTGAAGGGGCCGGTGCCCACCGGCTTGTCCCAGCTGCCGTCGGCCTTGACCGAGCTGCGATGAAGAATGGCCGTCATGCCGCAATCGGTGCGCGACAGCGTGTCGAGAAAGATCGCCGAGGGCTTGTTGATCTTCATGACGAAGGTGGCGGCGTCGGGTGTCGAGGTTTCGACCACTTTGAGGCCACCGCGGCCGTCGAACTCGCTGAGGCAGCGCCAGTCGGTCTTCGGGTCCATGTAGCGCTTCCAGCTCCAGTCCACGTCGGCCGAGGTGAGCGGCGCGTCGTTGTGGAACTTCACGCCCTTGCGCAGGCGAAAGGTGTAGGTCAGGCCGTCCTTCGACATCTCCACCGACTGCGCGAGCAGCGGGCCCACGCTGCCGTCCTGGCGGTAGCCCACCAGCCCCTCGACCATGTGCAGCACGATGCCGTCGGTGGTGTTGTCGCGGTTGACGCCGGGGTTGGTGGAGCGGATGTCGGCCGGCTGCGCGACCGTCACGGAGGTCTGGGCGAAGGCGGTGGCGCAGGCGATGGATGCGCCGCCGATGGCAGCGAGACGGATGAGAAGACGGGGCATGGTGGCGTACTCCTGCGAAGTCAGTATGGGAAAAGGGCTCTCAGGCCGCAACGGCGGCGCCGAAGCGCCAGCGCAGCCGCACGCCGCCGCTGTCGGTGGACTCGAGTGCCGGAATGGCCGAGAGCAGCTTGCGCGTGTAGTCCTGCTGCGGATGGTCGAACACCGCGTCGCGCGTGCCCTGCTCGACGATGCGTCCGTCCTGCATCACGATCACCCGGTCGGCCACCTGCTCCACCACGCCGAGGTCGTGGCTGATGAAGAGGCACGAGAAGCCGTGGCGCTTCTGCAGTTCGGCGAACAGTGCGAGCACCTGCGCGCGCACCGTCACGTCGAGCGCCGAGACCGGCTCGTCGGCGATCACGAATTCGGGCCGGCGCACGACCGCGCGCGCGATCGCCACGCGCTGCCGCTGGCCACCCGAGAGCTCGTGCGCGTGGCGCGGCGCGAAGCCCGATCCGAGGCCCACCTCGTCGAGCACTTCCTGCACGCGCCGCCCCTTGTCGACGGCAGACATGTTCCGCAGCAACCGCAGGCCTTCGCCCACCAGCTGGCCGATGGTCATGCGCGGGTCGAGCGAGGCGTACGGGTCCTGGAAAACCATCTGGCACTGCAGCCGGTAGTCGAACCAGCGGGGGTCCGAGCGCGCGATCTGCCGGCCGCGGAACAGGATCTCGCCGCCGCTGGGCCGCAGCAGCCCGGCGATGGCGCGCCCCAGCGTGGTCTTGCCCGAGCCCGAGCCGCCGACGACCGCCACCACCTCGCGCGGGCGCACCGCCAGGTCGATGCCGTGCAGCGCGCGCTTGGGTACCGCCTTGGCGAAGAGCCGGCGATGACCGGGATAGTCGACGACGAGGTTGCGCACCTCGACCACCGGCGCTTCCTCCGCCACCGGCCGCGCGGGTAGGCGCCGCGGCATGGCCTCGAGCAGCTCGCGCGTGTAGGGGTGTTGCGGGCGCGCAAGCAGGTCGTCGGTGTTGCCGATCTCCTTCACCTCGCCGTGCCGCATCACGACCACGCGCTGGGTGAAGCGGGCCACCATCGGCAGGTCGTGGCTGATCATCAGCACGGCGGTGCGGTGCTCGCGCGTGAGGCCGACCATCAGCTCCAGCACGTCGCGCTGCACCACGGCGTCGAGCGCGGTGGTGGGCTCGTCGGCGATCAGCAGCGCGGGCTGCAGCAGCATCACCGAGGCCAGCATCATCCGCTGTCGCATGCCGCCCGAGAACTCGTGCGGCCACGCACCGAGCGCGGCCTGCGGATCGCGAATGCCGACGCGCGCGAGCATGTCGAGGATCAGCGCGCGGCGCGCATCCGGCGGCAGCTCGCGCCGGTGCAGCGCCAGCGCCTCGCCGAGCTGGCGGCCGATGGTCATCGACGGGTTGAGCGAGGTCATGGGCTCCTGGAACACCATGCCGACCCGCAGGCCGCGCAGCTCGCGCAACCGCTGCGGCCTTGCCTGCGCAAGGTCTTCACCCTCGAAGAGGATGCGGCCTGCGGTGCGCACCAGCGGCGGCGGCGTGAGGCCCATGATGGCGCGCGCGGCCTGCGTCTTGCCGCTGCCGGATTCGCCGACGATGCCGACCATCTCGCCGGGCGCGATGTCGAACGAGACCTTGCGCACGATCTCGCGGCCGCCCGCGCCGACGGCGAGCGTGAGGCCCTCCACGCTGACCAGAGGTGTCGTCGTCATTGCACGCCTTTCATGCGCGGATCGAGCCAGTCGCGCACCGCATCGCCTAGCAGGTTGATGCCGAGCAGCGTCAGCGCGATGCACAGGCCGGGAAGAATCGAAAGATGGCTGGCCTGCGCCATGAAGGGCCGCGCCGAGGAGAGCATGTTGCCCCATGTGGGCGCCGGCGGCGGCACGCCGAGGCCCAGGAACGAGAGAGCGCTCTCGGCCAGGATCACCCAGCCGAACATCGAGGTGGCCAGCACCGTCAGCGGCGCGGTGCAGTTGGGCAGCACGTGCCGGAACATGGTGTAGAGCTCGGAGTTGCCGAGCACGCGCGAGGATTCGATGAACTCCTTCTCGCGCAGCGACAGCACCGTGCCGCGCACGATGCGGGTGACCGAGGGCGTGTAGGCCAGGCCCAGCGCGAGGATGATGCCGTACTGGTTGGCGCCGACCACCGCGAGCAGGCCCAGCGCCAGCAGCAGGCCGGGGAAGGCCAGCAGCGCATTGTTGAAGGCCATCACGATGCGGTCGGTCCAGCCGCGCAGGAAGCCGGTCAGCACGCCGACGATGCTGCCCGCGACGATGGAGAAGCTCACCGTCAGCAGGCTGATCCAGACGCTCGTCGAGGCGCCGGCCATGAGGCGCGAGAATTCGTCGCGGCCGAATTCGTCGGTGCCCAGCAGGTAGCTGCCGCCCGGCGGCCTGAGGCGGGAACCGAAGTTGATTCGCAGCGGATCGTGCGGCGTCCAGAACTGACTCAATACCGCCGCGAGTGCGACGGCGCCGACGATCAGGATGCCCACCAGGGCATTGAGGGGAATGCGTTGCTTGCGGAATTTCATTCGACAGCCACCCGTGGGTCGAAGATCGGATAGCAAAGGTCGATGACGAGGTTCACCGACACGTAGACCGCGGCGACGAACAGCAGGCAGCCCTGGATCACCGGGTAGTCGCGCGCGAAGATCGCGTCCACCAGCAGCCGGCCGAGGCCGGGAATGGTGAACACCGTCTCGACCACCGCGATGCCGCCGAGCAGGTTGCCGAGCACGAGCCCGATCAGCGTCCAGGTCGGGCCGAATGCGTTCTTGAAGGCATGGCGCATCAGCACCGCACGCTCCGACAGGCCCTTGGCGCGCGCGTGGGTGATGTAGTCGAGGCGCAGCACCTCGAGCGTGCTGGCGCGCGCCATGCGCATCAGCACGCCGATCTCATGCAGGAAAAGCGTGAGCACTGGCAGCACCAGGTAAAGCAGGCCGGCCCTCCAGTCTTCGGCGAGCGACACGTAGCCGACCACCGGCAGCCAGCCCAGCTTGAGGCCGAACAGCAGCAACAGCAGCAGGCCGAGCCAGAACGTCGGGATCGACACCAGCAGCGTGGCCGAGCCGACGAGCAGCAGGTCGGGTGCGCGGTTCTGCTTCCAGGCGGCGATCATGCCGGCGGGCACCGCCACCAGCGCGGCCAGCGCCACCGCGGCCAGCACGATGCGGCCGCTGATGAGGAAGCGCTCGGCCACCAGCGGCAGCACGTCCTGGCCGCTGTTGATCGAGGTGCCGAGGTCGCCCTGTAGCACGCGGCCGAACCAGATGCCGAACTGGGCCGGCACCGAGCGGTCCAGACCCAGACGGGCGCGCAGGTCCGCAAGGCTGGCGGGCGTGGCCAGGTCGCCGAGCAGCAATTGCGCGGGGTCGCCGGGAATGAGCCGTATCAGGATGAAGACCGACACCGCCACGATGAGCAGTGTGGGAATCGCCATCGCGATGCGGGCCGCAGCGAAACGGAACATGGGCCTGTCTCCTTGCGCGTTCTCAGCCCGGGATCGACGATGGCGACGGGGACGGCGTGGCGCGAAGCTCGCGCAGCACGCGGGCGAGGAAGTCCTGCACCCGCCCGACGCAGGCCAGGCCGTTGTGCGGCACGTTGTCCAGCAGGTCGAAGACGACCTGCACGCCGGCCGCTTCGAAGGAGCGGCGCAGGGTTTGCAGCCGCTCGGGTCGCGTGGGGCCCGCGTCGTTGGCGCCCGGCATGAAGTGCTTTCCGCCGGGCCTGTGGGTGATCTCCCAGGTCTCGATGTCGGCCTTGCCGGCCACCATGTGGACCGGCACGCGGCGCAGCGCCTCGAGGTCGAGCGGCTTGCCGAAGCGGGTGTCGAAATCCTGCGTGCCGACCCACCAGCCCTGCTGCGGATCGATCTGCGTCACCGAACCGGGTGCGCCGATGGACACGGCCCACAGGCGCTCCGGGTGCAGCAGCGCGAAGCGGTTGGCGAACTGCCCGCCGCCCGAGTAGCCGAAGAGCGCGAAGCGGTTGAAGTCGCAATCGAACTTCTCGCCCACCTCGGCCACCATGTCGAGCAGGATCCGGTCGTAGCGGATGTCGGCCTCGATCAGCTGCTTGAAGCCGTCGCGGTTGCCGTCGCCGCGCACGCCGACCGGAAACAGCGGGCACAGCACGATGCAGTCGTTCCACTTGGCGAAGCCGCTGAAGGCCTCCCGGTAGTTGACGAAGGCGCGGCCGGTGCCGTGCATCACGACGATCAGTTGCATGGGCCGCGTGCCGGCGCTGCCGATGTGGTGCGGCACGTAGGTGCAGTACGAGAAGCGCGGATCGCTGCGCGAGGCGTAGATGGTGCTGGGACCCAGGTCGTAGATGGCGCGTGCGCGCTGTTCGGCCTGAACGAAAGAAGCCTCGGGGGTTTCGAGCATGGCGGTGTGTAGGTGCGTATGAAAGGGTATGCGCCGGCGGCGGGCTACAACGTGTATTCCTGGAAGTTGCGTGCCTCGTAGGGCTTGCGCGCGATCCACATCGTCTTGTTGCCGGCGTCGATCAGGGTGGTCGCCACGGTGGCGGAGATGCTGGCGAAGCTCGCGGGTTTGGGCGAGCGCAGCACGCCGTCGGGCTTGCCGAATTCATCGGCGAGGATCGCCTTCACATGGTCCCAGCCGATCGGGCCCGAGACGCGGCGCAGCGCGTTCTCGACCCGGTGCTGGCGGTAGAGGCTGTCGACCCGCTCGCCCATGTACGGGTCGCGCAGCTTGACGCGCGCGGCCGGGCAGAGCCAGTGGTTGGTATGCACCAGCAGGTCGTCCTCGGGCATGACCCAGAAGATCTCGCCCGGCGAGGTTTCGAGGCTCATGCCTGCGCCGTCGCCGGCACCGGCCTGCGCCAGGATCATGTTGTTGGCGCAATAGCGCCGCGAGTCCCAGATCGCCCGCATGGCCTGCGCCAGGTTGGCGGCTTCGAGCACGCGACGGCGCAGCAGCACCAGCGGCACGCCGGCGCCCTTGCGGAAGTCTTCGTCGCTGGAGAGGGAGTTGCCGGTCAGCGAGACGCCATTGGCATTGAAGCCATGGCGCGCAAGCGCGCCGGCCTCGGTGAAGCTCAGGATGTCGGGACCCTCTTCTCGGCGGATGCGCAACACGATGCCGGTGTCCACGCATTCTTCGCGCCAGTCCCAGTTATGGGCATGCATGAGGCGGCCGGTGGCTGAGCGGCCGGGCAGCACGAGCAGGCCGGTGCAGTCGCCGTCTTCCGACGACGGGGCCTTGGCCGGTGCTTCGAGCGACTGCTGGAGGTCGGCATGGCCGAACATCATCTCGGTGCGGCAGTTGATCGTGATGACGTCCTCCAGCGTCGCACCCGCGCCTTCGGCGATGCCGCGCAGTTCCTCGAGATAGGTGGCGTCATAGGCCTCGATGACCTGGGCCATCGATTGCGCGAGGCGCCGCAGCGTGGCCTCGTCGACGCCGCGTTTGCCGAGCTGCGACTTGTAGAGCGCGATGCTGCGCGCCACGCGCTCAGGCACGGCGCGGCCATGCTGCACGCCACGCGCATGCGGCGTGCCGGAAACATCGACAAGGGGAAAGTATCGGGGGGTTGTCATGTTGCTTGAGCCACTTTGTCATTCGCTTGTCGCCGCGAGCGGGTAGCGATGGGGGTGGATTGTTTTGCAAGAACAGAAAAAGATAAATTTAAAAATCATTTAGCATCAATAAAGAAATTGTTTATCTTGAAGCTGTCTTCATCCGTGCCTCGGCCATGAGCACCATCCGCTTTCTTCGCACCTTCGTGGCCGCAGCGCGAGGCGGTTCCTTTGCCGCGGCAGCCGATCAGGTCGCGTTGACGCAGGCGGCCGTCGGCCAGCAGATGCGCGCGCTGGAGGCGGAGCTGAAGAAAACGCTCTTCGACAAGACCGGCCGCACCATGACGCTGAGCCCTGCGGGCCATCTGCTGCTGCCACGGGCCGAGGCACTGCTCGCGCACTACGAGGCGATGCGGCAGGACCTGCAGGACCAGCGGCAGATCGCCGGAACCATCAAGCTCGGCTCGCTGATCTCGGCCATGGGATTGCTCTCGAGCACGCTGGCAACGCTCAAATCGCTCCATCCCAACCTCGAGGTCGAGCTCAGAGTCCGGGAGCAGTCGCGACTGGCGGAGGACGTGATGAGTGGAGAACTCGATGCCGCGGTGGTCGTTGAGCGCCCATGGCCGGACAAGCCCGGCTTGCTGTGGACGCCCTGCTACGAAGAGACGCTCACTGTGATCGCGAATTCGAGCATCGCCGCGCTCGACACCCCCATTGCGGGCTTGTTCGCAAACCATCCCTTCATCCGCTTCGACCGGCGCACGCCGACGGGTGCACGCATCGACCGGATCCTGCGCCGGCTGCAGTTGGTTCCCAGGGAGTTCCTGGAGCTCAATTCGCTGCTCTCGATCGTCGAACTGGTGCGAAAGAACGTGGGCTTCACCATGGCGCCGCTGCTCAATAACTTCGATTGGGAAAGCGACCCCGGACTGCGCGTGCTGCAGCTGCCCGGCCGGCCGATTGCCCGTCGCCTGGGCATGCTGGAGAGCGGCCGGCGCAGCCACATCACGGGCGTGGTTCGCGAGGAGCTATTGGCGCACCTCCGCCGGGCGAAGCCCGGCGGCCGATCCATCGCCAGCGTCTCATCGTGAAAGCACCGTCAAGAACTTTCAAGCGCGGGGCAACACGAGCCGAAAGGCACTGCCGCGCCCCAGTGCGCTGTCGAGCAGCGCCTTGCCGCCGTGCCGCTGGGCCACGGTCTTGACAAAGGCCAACCCGAGCCCGGCCCCGTCGATGTTTGCTGTGGCGCTGCCTCGAACGAAGGGCTCGAACACCTGCGTCCGGAGTTCTTCGGCGATGCCGGGTCCTTCGTCCTTCACCAGCACGGCCCATGCACGCGGAAGCGATTCGACCGCGCAGGTGATCGACGAGCCCGCCGGCGAACAAGGCGAGATCGAACTCCTTCTGCGTCAGCGCAACAGGCCTGCCGTCGATCTCCAGTTGCCGGGTCGCAAGCACGAAGCGGTAGCGTCCCCAGACCTGCTCTTCGGGCTGCGTGTCCAGGTAGGCGCGCCGCAGCAGCGCGCGCACGCGAGCGGCCAGCTCGCCTACCCGCATGGGTTTGACCATGAAGTCGTCCGCCCCCGCTGCATCGGCTTGAACCACAAAAAGCGGTGAGCCTAGGCCCGGTCAAAAGATCACTTGCGCGCTCCCCAAATCGTCCACGATCACGCTGAAATCGCGTCCACGATCAGCCTGAAACGCCGTCCACGATGCCCTGAAATACGCAGTCCCCGCGAGCCGTGCACGACCATGGAGCCTTGAGCGGCCCGGCCTTGCCTTCGGGAGGCAGATCACTTCGCCTAGGTCCGCTAAGGGCGCTGAGGGCATCTTCGATCGGGGTCAGGGACTTGGTGGCACTGCACACTCAGGATCGAACGACTTAGGAAGCGCGGCGAGCTTTCCTTCCATCAAACGAAGGCGCCGGCTTACGGCAAGGGCAATGCACACGCCCAGCATTGCTTGCATGAGCCGCTTCCGCTTTCTTGTATCGATGGTTGAAGCACTCCGGTCTGGAGCGTTCGAATGGGTGCTGTTCGAATCCTTCGATGACGTGCCTGGCTTTGAGCCCTTGGCACGCTCAGATCTCAGCTTCCCAACATACAAGAGCGCCTGGGAAGCCGGGTGCGTGGCACTTCAATCCCGCATGGACGATCCAAAACTGGACCTACTCGACGACGAGGACTGAGCAGCGGCTGACCAGCTCAGTTGCCTTGGGACGAAGCGCCAGATTGCTGTTCTCGGATCAGGAACTCGTCGATCCAGGCGCGCGCCTTGGCCGCAAGCAGCTTCCTTGCTTTTGCCTCTTCGGATACGCCGCCAACTCCGATTCGGAACATCACTTTCCCGGCCCGCTTTACATCGGCAAAAAAATAATTGCCTTCGCCTACGGGCTCAGATCCAAACTCGATCGTCCAGTCTGGCGGAGCAGCAGGCGGATCGGCGTGGTCGCGCGCCGGGGAAATGTTCATCGGTGGTCAATGGTGAGACTTCTGCAGCCCAGTATGCGCCACTCCTGCTCGGACGCAACGGGGGCAATGTCATGGGTTTGACGGCTGATCCCGCAGCAGAAGACGGCCCCCCGGCCGGGCGCCTCCTCCCCCACTGGGGGCGCGGCGAGTTCAAACTAAGCTGCAAAAAATTCAGGCTAAAGTTGAAAACCGCCGACTGTGGAACGCCACTGGAGATTGAGCACCAAGACGGCTTAAGTCATTGATCCGAAAGGGCGCACCGGGGAACTGCGCCGTTGATCGTTCAGCTCATGCGCCGCTAGACATTCGATCCTGTGGTCTTCACGCCTCCGAACATTGAATTTTTCGCTCCGGCCCGGAGCCATAGGGGCAGAATTTGGCGGCTACGTGCTTGCCGACGAATCACTTCTTCGGCGGCTTGAATGCACGTACCTGTCCCAATCTAGGAGAACCAAGATGGTCAGCAAGAACACGATTTGTCTCTGGTACGACGGCACCGCGTTGGACGCCGCGAAGTTCTACGCCGAGACGTTCCCGGACAGCGCGGTGGGAGCTGTCCATCGCGCGCCTGGCGACTATCCCGCGGGCAAGCAGGGCGATGTCTTGACGGTCGAGTTCACGGTGATGGGCATCCCTTGTCTCGGACTGAACGGGGGCCCGGCGTTCAAGCACAACGAGGCTTTCTCGTTCCAGGTTGCGACCGACAACCAGGCCGAAACGGACCGCTTGTGGAACGCGATTGTCGGAAACGGCGGCCAGGAAAGCGCATGCGGCTGGTGCAAGGACAAGTGGGGACTGTCGTGGCAGATCACGCCACGCGCCCTGACGGCCGCGATCGCCGATCCTGATCGAGCGGCGGCCAAGCGCACGTTCGAAGCCATGATGGGGATGAGAAAGATCGACATCGCTGCGATCGAAGCGGCTCGGCGCGGCTGACGCTCCCGATGCCGGCCCAGCCCCCGTCGCCGCGACAGCACGCACGCGGAACGCCACGATTTTTTACGGCTAGAACTCCGCCGCATCAAGGGGCGGTGCGCCCTCCTTCCCTCTCAGTGTTGGCCTAGGTTGGCCCTCGAAAGGTGTGCCGCCAGCGTGTGTGCAGTTCGCGCGAGCGTCACCTGAGCATGGCTTCGTTCTCGACTCTCCTTGGACCGCCGGGCCTTGAAACCCCGCCAAATGCCCTTATGATTAGCACTCGCTGAAGAGGAGTGCTAACAACCCCCCGCTTCCAGTGGCTGGGCAGCCGGCAACCATGCCAGCGCCCGAACCAAACCCCGTTTCTTATCCAGGAGATGCAATGAAACTTCGTCCTTTGCACGATCGCGTGATCGTCAAGCGCATTGAAAGCGAAACCAAGACCGCCTCGGGCATCGTGATCCCCGACAACGCCGCCGAGAAGCCCGACCAGGGCGAAGTGCTGGCCGTCGGCCCTGGCAAGAAGAACGACAAGGGCGAACTCGGCGCGATGAGCGTCAAGGTCGGCGACCGCGTCCTGTTCGGCAAGTACAGCGGCCAGACCGTCAAGGTCGATGGCGACGAGCTGCTGGTCATGAAGGAAGACGACCTGTTCGCGGTCGTCGAGAAGTAATCAACCCCTCTATCTGAATTCGGAGAAATCTCATGGCAGCAAAAGACGTAGTCTTCGGCGGTGAAGCCCGCGCACGCATGGTCGAGGGTGTCAACATCCTGGCCAACGCAGTCAAAGTGACCCTGGGCCCCAAGGGCCGCAACGTGGTGCTCGAGCGCTCCTTCGGCGCCCCGACCGTGACCAAGGACGGCGTGTCCGTGGCCAAGGAAATCGAACTCAAGGACAAGCTCCAGAACATGGGCGCCCAGCTCGTGAAGGAAGTGGCTTCCAAGACTTCGGACAACGCCGGCGACGGCACCACCACCGCGACCGTGCTGGCCCAGGCCATCGTTCGCGAAGGCTTCAAGTACGTGGCCGCCGGCATCAACCCGATGGACCTGAAGCGCGGCATCGACAAGGCGGTCACTGCCCTGGTCGAAGAGCTGAAGAAGGCTTCCAAGGCCACCACCACCTCGAAGGAAATCGCGCAAGTCGGCTCGATCTCGGCCAACAGCGACGACACCATCGGCAAGCTCATCGCCGACGCGATGGACAAGGTCGGCAAGGAAGGCGTTATCACCGTCGAAGACGGCAAGTCGCTCGACAGCGAACTCGACGTCGTTGAAGGCATGCAGTTCGACCGCGGCTACCTGTCGCCCTACTTCATCAACAACCCCGAGAAGCAATCGGCGTTGCTGGAAAACCCCTTCGTGCTGCTGTTCGACAAGAAGATCAGCAACATCCGCGACCTGCTGCCCACGCTGGAGCAAGTCGCCAAGGCCGGCCGTCCGCTCTTGATCATTGCCGAAGAAGTCGAGGGCGAAGCCCTGGCGACGCTGGTGGTCAACACCATCCGCGGCATCCTGAAGGTCGTGGCCGTCAAGGCACCGGGCTTCGGCGACCGCCGCAAGGCCATGCTGGAAGACATCGCCATCCTGACGGGCGGCAAGGTCATCGCTGAAGAAGTGGGCCTGACGCTCGAGAAGGTGACGCTGGCCGACCTGGGCCAAGCCAAGCGCATCGAAGTGGGCAAGGAAAACACCATCATCATCGACGGCGCCGGCGCTCCCGCCGACATCGAAGCCCGCGTGAAGCAAGTGCGCGTGCAGATCGAGGAAGCCACCAGCGACTACGACCGCGAGAAGCTGCAAGAGCGCGTGGCCAAGCTGGCCGGCGGCGTGGCCGTGATCAAGGTCGGCGCTGCCACCGAAGTCGAAATGAAGGAAAAGAAGGCTCGCGTCGAAGACGCCCTGCACGCCACCCGCGCTGCTGTGGAAGAAGGCGTGGTGGCCGGCGGCGGCGTGGCGCTGCTGCGCGCCAAGCAAGCCGTGGGCGACAAGCTCAAGGGCGACAACGCCGACCAGGACGCCGGCATCAAGCTGGTGCTGCGCGCCATCGAAGCGCCGCTGCGCGAGATCGTCAACAACGCCGGCGGCGAAGCCAGCGTGGTGGTGAACGCCGTGTTGGCCGGCAAGGGCAACTACGGCTTCAATGCCCAGAACGACACCTACGGCGACATGCTCGAGCTGGGCATCCTGGACCCGACCAAGGTGACCCGCACCGCGCTGCAGAACGCAGCCTCGGTCGCTTCCCTGCTGCTGACGACCGAAGCGATGGTCGCCGACGCACCGAAGGACGAGTCCGGCGCCGGCGGCGGCATGCCCGACATGGGCGGCATGGGTGGAATGGGCGGCATGGGCATGTAATGTCTGCCCGGCCTCCGGCCAAATAGAAAAACCCCGCAGCGCAAGCCGCGGGGTTTTTTTTACGCTTGCGAGGCTGGACTCAGGCAGCGGCGAGCGGCGGCGCGCCGTACTCGTTGCCCTCGGGCTGGCTGGGCTGGACCATGAAGTACAGCAGCACCAGGCCCACCAGCGGAATCAGGCCGATCAGCAGCCACCAGCCACTCTTGCCAATGTCGTGCAGGCGGCGCGCGCCGGCCGACAGCAGCGGCAGCAGGAAGGCCAGGATGACGACGAAATAGACGATCTCGTGAATGAAGCCTGCCACGACGGCCACGATGACGTAGGCGAGCACGAACCACCAGTACTCGGAGCGTGATCCGCGACCCGAAAAGTCGACGTACTTGCTGAAGCAGGTCTGAATGGCTTGTTGAAAATTCATCGAACAACTCCTCTCGATAGTTCCCCGGGAAAACTCCCGCGGCCATCATAAAGGGCGGTTCGCCGGCTTTGGTGACCTTCTTCGCTAGCGCAGGCGGGCGAGCAAGCCGGCCGTGGAAGCGTCCAGACCCTGCGTGTCGCCCGAGGCCAGGCGGGGTTCGATGTCCCGCGCCAGCACCTTGCCGAGCTCGACGCCCCATTGGTCGAAGCTGTTGATGCCCCAAAGCGCGCCGCTGGTGAACACCCGGTGCTCGTAGAGTGCGAGGAAGGCGCCGAGTGCCTCGGGCGCGAGCTGGTCGAAGACGAAGAAGCTGCTCGGCCGATTGCCCGGGAAATTGCGATGCCCGCCCTCGTCGCGCTGCCCCACCATGAGCGCCTGCGCCTGCGCCAGTGCATTGGCCAGCAGCTTGGGATGATGGCCCTCGAGCTCGTGCGCCGCATCGCGCACGGCGATGAATTCCAGCGGGATCACGTCCGTGCCCTGGTGCAGCATCTGGAAATAGGCGTGCTGCCCGTTGGTGCCGGGCTCGCCCCACAGCACGGGCGAGGTGCCGAAGGGCAACGCCTGGCCGCCGGCATCGACACGCTTGCCGTTGCTTTCCATCTCGAGCTGCTGCAGGTAGGCCGGCAGCCGCTGCAGCGCGCTGTGGTAGGGGGCGATGCTGCGGCTTGCGAAGCGGTGGAAGTTGCGGTACCAGACATCGAGCAGGCCGAGACGCACCGGCAGGTTCTGCGCCAGCGGGGCGGTGCGGAAATGCTCGTCCATCGCGTGGGCCCCGGCCAGCAGGCGGCGGAAGCCGTCGGCGCCGATCGCCAGCGCGATCGGCAGCCCGATGGCCGACCACAGCGAATAGCGCCCGCCGACCCAGTCCCAGAAGCCGAAAGTCGTCTCGATGCCGAAGGCGCGCGCGGCCTCGACGTTGGTGGTGAGCGCCGCGAAATGACGCGCGATGTCGACGCTGCCCGACTGCTCGAACCAGCGCTTGGCCGACTGCGCGTTGGCCATGGTCTCGGCCGTGGTGAAGGTCTTCGAGGCGACGAGGAACAGCGTGTGCTCGGGCGCCAGGTCGCGCAGCACGCGCGCGAGTTCGTGGCCGTCCACGTTGGAGACGAAATGGAAGCGCTTGCCCGGCGCCACGAACTGGTCGAGGGCGCGCACCGCCATCTGCGGGCCGAGATCGGAGCCGCCGATGCCGATGTTGACCACGTCGGTGATCGTGTGGTCGGCGCGGACCGCTTCGGCGTAGGCCAGCATCGCGGCCAGCGTGGCATGGACATCGGCCAGCGCGCCGGCGAGCTGCTCGGGCGCCGGTGCGGAGGCGGGACTTCTCAGCAGGGTGTGGAGTACGGCGCGGTCTTCGGTCGCATTGATGTGCGCGCCGGCGAACATCGCGTCGCGGTGCGCTTCCAGTCCAGCCTCCTGCGCAAGTGCCAGCAGCAGTTCCTCGGTCTTCGCGTCGATCAGGTTCTTCGACAGGTCGGCGAAGAGATGGGGCGCCGATTGGCTGAACGCGCCGAAACGCTGCGGATCGGCGGCAAAAGCCTGCCGCAGGTCGAAGTCGCGGCCGCCAGCGTCGTAATGCGCCTGCAGCCGGCCCCAGGCCGCCGTGCGATCGCAACGTGTCTTCATCGTCATGCGACCTCCTCCATCAGTTTCTCCAGCTTCACCGCATCGGCCGCGAAGGCGCGAATGCCTTCGGCCAGCTTCTCGGTGGCCATGGCGTCCTCGTTGAGGGCGAAGCGGAACGCCGGCTCGTCGAGCCTGAGCTGGGGAATGTCGAGCGCCTTCGCGGCCTCGGCGTCGAGCGCATGCGCGAGCGGCGCTTCGCTGGCCGCGAGCTCGGCCAGCAACTCGGGGCTGATGGTCAGGAGGTCGCAGCCTGCGAGTGCGGCGATCTGCCCCACGTTGCGGAAGCTCGCGCCCATCACCTCGGTCGCGATGCCGTGCTTCTTGTAGTAGTCGAAGATCTGGCGCACCGATTGCACGCCCGGATCGTTGGCGCCCGAACGCGCCGCTTCGTCCCAGCTGCCGCCGGCCGCTTTCTTGTGCCAGTCGTAGATGCGCCCGACGAAGGGCGAGATCAGCTTGACGCCCGCCGCGCCGCAGGCCACCGCCTGGGCGAACGAGAACAGCAAGGTCAGGTTGGTGTGGATGCCCTTCGCTTCGAGCCGGCGCGCGGCTTCGATGCCTTCCCAGGTGGCGGCGATCTTGATCAGAACGCGCTTCTCGACCTCGACGTCCTCGGCCCGGTAGAGCGCCACGATGCGCTCAGCGCGCTCGATGGTGGCGGCCGTGTCGAAGCTCAGGCGCGCATCGACCTCGGTCGAGACGCGGCCCGGGATGAGGGAGAGGATCTCGGTGCCGAAGCGCACCAGCATCCGGTCGATCACCTCGTCGACGGGCAGGCTGCCGTGCTTCTTCACCGCTTCGTCGAGCAGCGGCCGGTACTCGGCCTTCTGCACGGCCTTGAGGATCAGCGAGGGGTTGGTGGTGGCGTCCTGGGGCTTGAACTGCGCCAGCTGGCGGAAATCGCCGGTGTCGGCCACCACGGTGGTCCATTGACGGAGGGCATCGAGTTGGTTCATGCGGCCATTATCCCGCCGCAAAACTACAGTCCGTGTGGTCCTCGGCTGACGGGGCCTGGCGAGGGCCGCGACTAGCCTTCGCTGATCGCCTCCGGAGGAATTCCCATGCCTTTTCGCAGACACCACCATGCGTCGCCATCAGCCGCTGCGTTCGATGACCGCGCGCACAGCGCGTCGATCGGCACGCTGGCCACGGCTTTTTGCGTGGGCGGTGTGCTGACCCTGCTCGCGCTCGCGACCGCCCGGGCGACCCGCACCGAACGCGTGGGCGGCCCCGCCGATGGCGCGCCGCTGATGCGCGCGCCGCTCCAGGTGGTGGCGCCAGTCGACCTGCAGCGCTACGCCGGCCTGTGGCACGAACAGGCCCGCCTGCCCAACCGCTTCCAGAAGCAGTGCGCGGGCCCGGCCACGGCCGAGTACACGCTGCTGGGTGATGGCCAGATGGAGGTTCGCAACCGCTGCATCCTGGACGACGGCAGCTTCGACGAAGCGGTCGGCGTGGCGCGCGTGGCACCGGTTGCCGGCCAGCCGGGCGCAGGCCGCCTCGAAGTGCGCTTCGCGCCTGAATGGCTCGGCTGGCTGCCCGCAGTCTGGGGCGACTACTGGATCCTGAAGCTCGACCGCGACTACCAGGTGGCGCTGGTCGGTACGCCGGACCGCAAGTACCTCTGGGTGCTGTCGCGTGCGCCGCGGCTGGACGACGCCGCGCTCGATGCCGAGCTCGACTACGCGCGCTCGCTGGGCTTCGACGTCGACAAGGTCGAGTTGACCGGCAGGTAGGCCGCGAGCTGCGCCGGCAAGGCGCTGGGCCGCTCGCAATGGATGGCCTGCCACCCGAGTTCGCGCGCCGCCACCACATTGGCCAGCGAGTCGTCGATGAAGACGGTGTCCGCAGCCGCCAGGCGGTAGCGCGCGGTCAGCAGCTCGTAGATCTCGCGCTGCGGCTTGATCATGCGCACGTCGCCCGAAAAGATGCCGCCGTCAAACCAACGGAAAAAGGCGTGGCGCTCTTCGAGCACGCGCGCATAGGGCACCGGCATGTTGGAGAGGTAGTAGAGCCGCAGCTCCTCCCCCGCATCGCGGCGCGCACGCAGCCCGTCGAGCAGATCGATGGTGACGGCAATCGGCTCCAGGCGCTCGCCCATGGGCGCCAGCGCCTCGTTGAGCCGGCCGACCGGCAGCGACAGCCGCAGCGCCATCCGCCCGATGGCGTCGTCGAGGCTGTGCGTGCCGCGGTCGAAACCCAGCCAGTCCTCGTGGTGGAACATCTCGCGCGCGAGCGCATGTGCGGCTTCGGCGGTGGGCGCGTGACGCATGAACTGGGACTGGACGAGCAGCACCGGCTCCCAGGTCAGTAATACAGCGCCCAGATCGAAGACCACGTTCATGCGGCGGCCGGTACGACGGAAACGCCATGCATGGCGAGGGACAGCGTCGTATGGGCGCCGGCGGTCAGCGGACGGGACAGATCCGCGGAAACCACGAACACAGAACCGAGCGCAGTGTCGAAGGCGTATTCGTAGACGCTGCCCAGATAGGCAGCCTTGCGCAAGGTCGCAGGCAGGCCGACGGCAGCGCCGATCTGCCACGCTTCGGGCCTGACGGCGACCTTCACGACGCCCGGCGCGATGTCATAGCGCAATGGCAGCGTCAGCGGCCCGAGCTCGACGCGGCCTTCGGGCTGTGCCACGGCGGGAAACACCATGGCCTCGCCCATGAAACCAGCCACGAACTCGCTTTCCGGATGGCCGTAAAGCTGCTGGGGGGTGCCGCGCTGCGCGATCACGCCATGATCCATCACGATGATCTGGTCGCTGACCGCGAGGGCCTCGCTCTGGTCGTGCGTGACATAAGCGACCGTCAAGCCGAGCCGCTGCTGCAGGCTGCGAATTTCCTCGCGCATCTCGCGCCGCAGCCGCGCGTCGAGGTTCGACAAGGGTTCGTCGAAAAGCAGCACCGCGGGTTCCAGCACCAGCGCACGCGCGAGCGCCACGCGCTGCTGCTGGCCGCCGGAAAGCTCGCTCGGCAGCCGTTCGTCGAAACCGACCAGGCCGACTCCCTTGAGCGCGTCACGTGCGCGCGCCATCGCCTCGTTTTTCCTGACGCCGCTCATCTTCAGGCCGTAGCTCACGTTCTCGATCACGTTCATGTGAGGGAACAGCGCGTAGCTCTGGAACATCATGCTCACATTCCGATCGGCCGGACCGAGCGTGGTGACATCGCGGCCGCCCATGATGATCGAGCCAAAACTCGGCGACTCCAGCCCGGCGATCATGCGCAGAGTCGTCGTCTTGCCGCAGCCGGAGGGGCCGAGGATGGTGGTCAGGGTGCCTTCGGGCACTTCGAAGCTGATGCCCTTCACGGCGAGCGGCGCGTTCGCGTCGCTGCCATAGCGCTTGGTGACGTTGTGGAGTTCGATGCCGTTGCTCATGTGTCGGTCCGTGTTCAAGGCGCCGCGACCGCGATGGTCGGCACGCCCGCCTTGCGCCGCCCCAGTTTGCGCTCGCCGACGACGAACTGCACGAGCGCAATCGCGAGCGACATCAGGATCATCAGCACCGTGCAGTAGGCCAGGGCAATGCCGTAATCGCCGTTGCCGACGCGGCCGATGATGTACGTGGTGGCGAGTTCGTTCTCGGCCGTGACGAGGAAGATGACCGCGCTCACGGTCGTCATCGCGCGGACGAAGCTGTAAATCAGCGCAGCAACCAGCGCCGGCTTCAACAGCGGCAGCACGACCTTGATGAGGGTCTGCGACGTGGACGCGCGCAGCATCAGCGACGCCTCGTCGAGCGAGCGATCGAGCTGCTTGAAAGCCGCCGTGCCCGCACGCACGCCGACGGGAAGGTTCCTGAACATGAAGCACAGCACGATGATGAGACCGGTGCCGGTCAGCTCGAGCGGCGGCACGTTGAAGGCGAGAATGTAGCTCACGCCGAGCACCGTGCCCGGAATGGCGAAAGCGAGCAAGGCTGCGAACTCGAAGGCACCCTGTCCCCGGAATTCGTTGCGTGCCAGCAGCCACGCGATCAGCAGTCCAAGGCCCGCCGTCAACGGCGCCGAGATGCCCGCGAGCTTGAGCGTCGTGAGCAACGAGTTCCAGGCCGTACCTGCCCAGACGAGACCGAACTGCCCCCACTCCAGCGCAAACGCGGTCTTGAAGTGAACGAGTGTGAAGGTGTAGTCGCGCCCCCAGGTCTGGACGAAGCCGCCCGCGAAGGCGAACAGGTAGACGACCACCGTGAAAGCGATCCACGGCAGCGCGATGCAATAGATCGTGCGACGCACGCCATCGGGCAGTGCCATGGCGATCCCGGCGTCGCCCTTGCCGCTCACGGTGGTGTAGTTCTGCTTGCCGAGCACGCCGCGCTGGATCGCGAACACGCCGAGCGCGAAGATCGTGAGTACCCAGGCCAGCGAGGCGGCGCGGCCCTGGTCATACTGTGCGCCGACGATCGCGAAGAAAATGTCGGTCGACAGCACCGAGAATTGCCCGCCCACCACCACCGGGTTGCCGAAATCCGCAATGCTCTCGATGAAACCCACGAGAAATGCGTTGGCCAGTCCCGGCTTGAGCAAAGGCAGCGTGACGGTGAAGAAGGTGCGCCGGCGGTTGGCGCGCAGCATCTGCGCGGCCTCTTCCAGGCTCGGCGCCACGCCCTGCACCACGCCCCGCATGATCATGAATGCGATCGGGGTGAAGGCAAACAGCTGGGCCACGAGCACGCCCGGCATGCCGTAGAACCAGCGCGTCGGCTCGATGCCGAAGCTGCTCTCGAGCGCCTGATTCACGACACCTGCACGACCGAACAGCAGGATCAGGCCGAGCCCGACGACGAAGGGCGGCGTGATGATGGGCAACAGGGCCAGCACGCGCAACGGACCCTGCCAGCGCTTGCCGCCGCGCTCGGCCATCAACGCCATCAAGGTCCCGAGAAAAGTGGTGCCGGCGGCCGTGAGCAGCGCAAGGACCAGCGTGTTCCACGCCACGCCGCAGCGCACGCCGCCGGAGAGGCAGTTCAACCCCCAGACGCGCTCGGTGCCGATGCGAGCGCCGAATGCGGCCAGCGACCAGCGGCCGTCTTCGTCGAAGAAAGCGCCTGCAAGCGCCTTGCTCACGGGGTACGCGATGAAGAGCGCCATCAGCACGCCGCAGCCGATTACCGACGCCGAGACGAACAGATCGCCCTTGAAGAAGCCCAGCCGCGCCAGCCCGAAGGCGAAAAGCATTGCCAGCGCCGCCAAGGCGATGAAGCCGCCCGCGCCGATACCGAACTGGTTGATCGGCAGCTCACCAAGGTAGGTGTTGAGGGCGGCGAAGCTCCAGCCGCGCGCGCCGATCAAAAAGCCGCTCGCCACCAAGCCGACCGCACCCGTGAACCCGCCCACGATCAGCAAACGGCCCTGGGCTCGGCCGGGACGCAGCAAGCCGCCCAAGACGCACACGCCGAGCCCGAAGAGGCCAACAAGGAGCCAGCTGCGGCCCTGCAGCCAGGCATGCATCACACCGTTCGCGCCCTCGGCTTGGCCGAAGATCTGCCCAAGAGCCTCGTACCAAGCGGTGTCCTGGATCGCGTACCAAGGCAACGCAAGGTAGCCGACCAACCCCACCGCAATGCATGCCCAGATAGGCGCGTTCGGCCGGCGCCCCGCCGTGGAAGCGGACTGCACGCTAGCGCGGCAGCGAGTTGACGTCCTTTTCCCAGCGCGCTATTAGGCGCCGGCGCTCGGCGCTCGCGCCGTACTTCGCATAGTCGTAGTCGATGAACTTGATCTTCTTGAAGTCAGGAATCCGCGGGTCGAGCTTCGCGTTCATGTTGCTCGGCAACTGAAACTGCTTGTTCGCGGCGCCGAGCTCCTGCGCGGAAGGCGTCAGCGCCCATTCGTAGAACTTCTTGGCTGCATCGAGGTTTCGCGAGCCCTTGATGATGCTCATCGAGCCGATCTCGGCGCCGGTGCCATCGGACGGGGTGATGGTTTCCACTGGAAAGCCCTGCATCTTCTCGCCGGGGCCGTCATGCACGAAGCTGATGGAGACCGCCGTTTCGCCGCGCGCCACGGCCTTGATGGGACCAGTGCCCGAGCGCGTGTATTGACCCACGTTCCTGTGCAGCGCCTTGAGGTATTCATAGGCCTTGTCTTCGCCCATCAGTTGCACGAGCGTCGCGATCATGGTGTAGGCGGTGCCGCTGGAAGCCGGATTGGCCACCTGGATGTCGCCCTTGTATTCAGGCTTGAGCAGATCGGCCCAGGTCTTGGGCACCGGCAGCTTCTTCTTGGCCAGGAGTTCCGGGTTGTAGCCGAATCCCAGAGGCCCGGAATAGATCCCGACGGTCTTGTAGCCGGACTGCTTGGCCTGCTGCTGTGCCCAGGGATGCAGCTGCGCCAGCGTGGGCGATTTGTATTCGAGCGTAAGGCCTTGTTCGGCCGCCTGCAGGTGCGGATCACCAGTGCCGCCGAACCAGATGTCGGTCTTGGGGTTGTCCTTTTCCGCGATGAGCTGCGCGAGCGCTTCACCCGAACCCTTGAGCGCCATGTTGATCTTGACGCCCGTCGTGCGCGCATAGACCGTCGAGATCACGTTGCACCACTCGGCCTGGACCGAGCAGATGACGTTGACGGTCTGTGCCGACACCGCGGCCGACAGGCCCATCAATGCCGCGACGGCGAAAAGCTTTTTCATGGGAACCTCGCTCGAAAAACAAAAAAGGGCCCCGCGGGCCGACCTTCAGCTTAGCGCGCCGGTGCCGTTGTCGGATCGGTACAAGTACCATTCGAGGTCAAGCTTCGTGCTCGGCATTTCACGCAACAACACGGATGTATCCATGAGTTTTGACCTCGTCCTCTTCGGCGGTACCGGCGACCTTGCATGGCGCAAGCTGATGCCGGCGCTGTTCCAGGCCTTCCGGCACGGCAGCCTGCCCGAAGACGGCCGCATCATCGGCGTCGCGCGCGACGATCTTTCCGACGACGGCTATCGCGAGCTGATCCAGTCGCGCTTCGAGGCGGTCGAGGGTGCCAAGCGGCCGTCGCCCGAGGAGTTCAAGAAGTTCGCCTCGATGCTGTACTACCTGCGCATGGACCTGTCGAAGGCCGAGGACTACGCCAAGCTCGCCGACCTGCTGAAGACCCGCGACGCCACCACCGTCGTGATGTATCTCGCGACGGCTCCGGCGCTCTTCACGCAGGTGGTGCAACAGATCGCCGCGGCCGGGCTCAACGGCCCGCAGACGCGCGTCGTGCTCGAAAAGCCGCTGGGCCACGACCTGGCGTCGAACCGGGCCATCAACAAGGCGGTGTGCAAGGTGCTGGACGAGCACCAGGTGTTCCGCATCGACCACTACCTGGGCAAGCCCTCGGTGCAGAACCTGTTCGCGATGCGCTTCGGCAACGCGCTGTTCGAGCCGATCTGGCGCCGCGAGCACATCGCCAACATCCAGATCACGATCGCCGAAGACCTCGGCGTCGAGAAGCGCGGCGCCTTCTACGACCAGACCGGCGCGTTGCGCGACATGGTGCAGAACCACGCGCTGCAGCTGGTCTGCGCGATCGGCATGGAGCCGCCGATCAATGCGCACGCCGACGCGATCCGCGACGAAAAACTGAAGGTGCTGCGCGCGCTGAAGCCGTGGACCGCGGAGTCGATCGGCCTGCACGCGATCCGCGGGCAATACACCTCGGGCACGGCCTACGGCGAGCGCGTGCCGGGCTACCGCGACGAGCCTGGCGTGGACCCCGAGAGCCGCACCGAGACCTTCGTCGCGCTGCGCACCGAGATCGCCAACTGGCGCTGGGCCGGCGTGCCGCTCTACATCCGCACCGGCAAGCGGCTGGCCTCGCGCGATGCGCGCATCGAGGTCAACTTCAGGCCGACGCCGCATGCGATCTTTCGCGCGCCGCCCAGCGCGGTCAACAAGCTCGTGATCAACCTCCAGCCCAAGGACGGCCTGGAGCTGCACATGCTCGCGCAGGCGCAGGACAACCGCCAGCGCAACGGCAACCGCCGCGCCGGCCCACAGCTGGCGCCGGTGCAACTGGACCTCGACTTCGACAAGCGCTTCGGCGCCGAGCGCGTGGGTGCCTACGAACGCCTGCTGCTCGACGTGATCGACGGCCGGCTCAACCTGTTCGTGCGCAGCGACGAGCAGGAAGAGGCGTGGCGCTGGGTCGAGCCGCTGATCGACAGCTGGGCCTCGGACGGCGTGCCGCGCCCTTACGCAGCGGGCACTTGGGGGCCGAGTGCATCGAGCGCGATGATCGCGCGCGACGGCTTCGCCTGGAGCGAAGAGCAGTAGCTGAGCACACCCCCAGGCTGCGCGCACTTCGTGTCGCTTCGCCAACCCCCTTGCAGGGGGCAACACCAGCGACCCGGCGCAGCCGGTTCCGCGGTGTTTCTGGAATGGGGCGCTAGATCCGGCCTTCTTCGACGGCGTGGCAGGCCACCTGCACGCCACGCAGCATCTGCAGCGGCGGCCGCTCGGCCTTGCAGCGCGCGTTGGCATGCGGACAGCGCGGATGGAAGGTGCAGCCGGTGGGCGGATTGAGCGGGTTCGGCACCTCGCCCTGCACCGGCGTGCGCCGCTCGCCGGCGTGCTTCATCTTCGGAATCGCCTCCAGCAGCATGCGCGTGTAGGGGTGCTGCGGGTCGCTGAAGAGCTTGGCCTTGTCCGCCACCTCGACCAGCCGGCCCAGGTACATCACGCCGACCTGGTCGGCCACGTGGCGCACCACCGCGAGGTTATGCGAGATGAAGAGGTAGGTCAGGCCGCGCTCGCGCTGCAGGTCCTTCATGATGTTGAGCACCTGGGCCTGCACGCTCACGTCCAGCGCCGAGGTGGGCTCGTCGCACACCAGGAATTCGGGCTGGGTGGCGAGCGCCCGCGCGATCGAGATGCGCTGGCGCTGGCCGCCGGAGAACTGGTGCGGGTACTTCACCATGTCCAGCGGGCTCAGGCCGACCGACTGCAGCAGTTCGCCCACGCGCGCCTTGAGCGCCGGGCCTTCCTTGAGGATCTCGTGCTCGCGCAGCGGCTCGCCGACGATGTCCTCGACGATCCAGCGCGGGTTGAGGCTCGCGTAGGGATCCTGGAAGATCATCTGGATGCGCCGGCGCAGCTTGCGCCCCTCGGCGGTCTTGAAGGCGGCATGCGCGTCCTGGCCGTCGAAGTGCATGCCGCCGCGGGTGGGCTCGTACAGGCCCACCAGCAGGCGCGCGACGGTGCTCTTGCCGCAGCCCGATTCGCCCACCAGCGCGAGCGTCTTGCCGCGCTCGATGGAGAAGCTCACGCCGTCGACGGCGTTGAGCAGCACCCGCGGCTTGCGTTCGAGCACGCGGTTGAGCCAGGGCGGCGAGACGTCGAAGCTCTTGGCGAGATCGTTCGCCTGGACCAGTGCGCTCATCGGGGCGCTCATGCCGCAATCCCGTCGATCGGCGCCGCGCTGTGCGCAGCGTGCAGCCAGCAGGCAGCGCGGGTCGCGCCCGCGTTGAGCAGGTCGGGCCGCTCTTGCAGGCAGCGGTCGAAGACGCGCGGGCAGCGCGGGTTGTAGGCGCATCCGCGCGGGATGGCATTGAGGCGGGGCATGGCGCCGTCGATCTGGTTGAGGCGTTCGCGGTCCATCGTCATGTCGGGGATGGCGGCCATGAGGCCCGAGGTGTAGGGATGCGCGGGCTGGTGGATCACCTCCTGCACCGGTCCTATCTCGGCCACGCGGCCGGCGTACATCACCGCCACGCGATCGCAGGTCTCGGCGATCACGCCCATGTCGTGGGTGATCAGCATGACGGCGGCGCCGCGGTCCTTGCAGATCTTCTTGAGCAACTGGATGATCTGCGCCTGGATCGACACGTCCAGCGCGGTGGTGGGCTCGTCGGCGACGATCAGCTTCGGCTCGGCCGCCAGCGCGAGCGCAATCACCACGCGCTGGCGCATTCCGCCGGAGAACTGGTGCGGATAGTGGTCGATGCGCTGCTCGGCACCCGGGATGCCGGTGTCCTGCAAGAGGCCGATGGCGCGCCGGCGCGCTTCTTGCTCGCTCACGGGCAGGTGGGTGCGGATGGTCTCCGTCAATTGCCGCCCGATGGTGTAGAGCGGGTTCAGCGAGGTCAGCGGGTCCTGGAAGATGGCGCCGATCTTGCGGCCGCGGATGTGGCGCATGGCCTCGTGGCCCAGGTTGTCGATGCGCTGCCCTTCGAGCCGGATCTCGCCGCTGGCGATGCGCCCCGGCGGCTCGAGCAGGCCGATGATGGCCGCGCCGGTGAGCGATTTTCCGGCGCCGGATTCGCCGACCACGCCGAGGATTTCGCCGGGTGCGATCTCGAAGGAGATGTCGTCCAGCGCGCGCAGCGTGCCGCGCCGGTGCGGGAATTCGACGACCAGATGGTTGACTTGCAGAAGGCTCATGTGCGGTGCTCCACCTTCTTCAGCGCAAGCGTGGGTTGAGGGCGTCGCGCAACCAGTCGCCCAGCAGGTTCACGCTGAGCGCGATCAGGACCAGCATCGCGCCCGGGAACACGGTGATCCACCATTCGCCCGAGAACAGGTAGTCGTTGCCGACGCGGATCAGCGTGCCCAGCGAGGGCGAAGTCGGCGGTACGCCGACGCCCAGGAAGGACAGCGTGGCCTCGGTGATGATGGCCGTGGCGACCTGGATGGTCGCCAGCACCAGCACCGGGCCCATCACGTTCGGCAGCACGTGGCGCACCATGATGCGCCAGGGGGACACGCCGGTCACGCGGGCCGCCTGCACGTATTCCTTGTTGCGCTCGACCAGCGTGGAACCGCGCACGGTGCGCGCGTACTGCACCCAGCCGGTGAGCGAGATCGAAATGATCAGGACGCCGAAGGCCACCGAGTCGTGCGCATTCGGAAACAAGGCACGGCCGACGCCGGCGATCAGCAAGGCGACCAGGATCGGCGGGAAGGACAGCATCACGTCGCACACCCGCATCAGGAAGGCGTCGAGCCAGCCGCCCCAGAAGCCGGCCAGGAGTCCGAACAGCACGCCGACGATGACCGAGAGCATCACCGACACGAGGCCGACGACCAGCGAGATGCGCGCACCGTAGATCAGCGCAGAAAGGATGTCGCGGCCCTGGTCGTCGGTGCCGAGCAGGTACTTGCGTGTGCCCTCGGACTCCCAGGCGGGCGGAAGGCGCGCATCGCCGAGCTCGAGCGCGGCCAGGTCGAAGGGGTTGTGCGGCGACACCCAGCCGGCGAACACCGAGCAGAAGATGCAGACGAAGGCGATCGCGGCGGCCAGCATCGCGACCGGCGAGCTGCGAAAGCTGTGGCCGACATCACTGTCCAGCCAGCGGGCTAAGGTTTTTTTCATCGGGTTGTGGGAGCGAATTCCGCGGGGCGCAGACTAGGCCGCCGCCGGGCCGCCCCAAGGCGGCCGAGCCTCCCCCTCGGGCGGTGGCGAAGCACACGAAGTGGCAAGCCGGGGGGGCCGTCATTTTTTCAGGGCTTGATGCTCATCCACTTGAAGAACATGAAGTTGTCGGCCAGCTGGGTGAGCTCGACCTTCTTGCTCACGCCCCAGGCGAGCGACTGCTGGTGCAGCGGAAGGTGGCCAATGTCGTCCGAATGGATCTTGAAAGCCTCCTTGATCAGTTCGTTGCGCTTGGCCTTGTCGGTCTCGGACTGGATCTTCTTGGTGACCTCGTCGAGCTTCGGATTGCAGTAGGCGCCGAGGTTGAACTGCCCGGTGCCCTTGTCGTCGGGACAGGCCGTCAACGAACTCAAGGCGTTGTGGGCATCGTAGGTGGTCGGCGTCCAGCCCAGCAGGTAGAAGCTGGTGTCGCGGCGCAGGATCTTGGGGAAGTAGGTGCCCTTGGTTTCGGTGGCGAGGTTGATCTTGACGCCGATGCGCGCCAGGCTCGCAGCCACGCTCTGGCAGATCTGGCCGTCGTTCACGTAGCGGTCGTTCGGGCAGTTCATCGTGACCTCGAAGCCGTTCGGGTAGCCGGCATCGGCCAGGAGCTTCTTGGCTGCCTCTGTGTCGTAGGGCAGGCGCTTGTCCTGCTCGGCGGTCCAGCCGTTGACGCCGGGGCCGACCATCAGCCCGGTGGGACGCGAAGCGCCGCGCATCACGGTGCGCTGGATGCCATTGATGTCGATGGCCTCGTAGAAAGCCTGGCGCACGCGCTTGTCCTTGAACGGGTTCTTGCCCTTGACGCTGGAGTACTGCAACTCGTCGCGCTTCTGGTCCATACCCAGGAAGATGGTGCGCAGTTCCGGGCCCGCGATCACGCGGGCACTGGGGCTGCTGTTGATGCGCGCCACGTCCTGAACCGGCACCGGCTCCATCACGTCGACCTCGCCCGAGACCAGCGCCGCAACGCGCGTTGCGGGGTTGGCGATGGGCGTGAAGACGATCTCCTGCGCGTTGCCGTCGATCTTGCCCCAGTAGCTTGCGTTGCGAACGAAGACGGTGCGCACGTTCGGCTGGCGCTCGCGCACGCGGAACGGGCCGGTTCCGTTGGCCTTGAACGAGGCCGTGTTCTCGATGCCCTTGCGGCGATCGACCGGGTTGGTCGCCTGGTTGGTCTCGCACCACTTCTTGCTCATGATCATGATATTGGTGATCACGTCGGGCAGGATCGGAAACGCTCCCATGGTCTCGATCTCGATGGCGGAGTCGCCCGCCTTGCGGACTTCCTTGATCTCGCTCACGTGGGCCTTCATGTCGGAGCCTTCGCCCGCGGCGCGGCGGAAGCTGAACACCACGTCGTCGGCGGTGAACGGCGTGCCGTCGTGGAACTGCACGCCCTTGCGCAGCTCGAAACGCCAGACGGTCGGCGAGCTCTGCTTCCAGGACGTGGCCAGCAAGGGCGCCAGGCTCAGGTCCTTGTTGCGTCCGACCAGGGTCTCGTAGACGTTGGAAGTGACGGAGAGCTGCAACGATTCGTTGAGCGAATGCGGATCGAGCGAGAGCGCGTCGCCTTGGTTCGCGATCCGGATGGTCTGTGCGCTGGCCACCAGGCTCAAGGCGCTCAGCACGGCCGCTGCGGCCAGTTGTTTCTTCAGATTCATGAGAAGCACTCCTCGGGTTGAAGGGATCAGGACGCCGTCGAGGCGACTTTGTTCTTGGTGGATTTGCCGGCAGCGGCCAGTGGCATGCCCTGCTCGATCAGGCCGGCATGCAATGCGGCACCGAGCGGCAGGATCTCGTCGTTGAAATCGTATTTGCTGTTGTGCAGGAAAGCGCCGCCGCGGGCGTCCTGCCCGATGCGCATGTAGGCGCCCGCCTTCTTCTGCAACATGAAGGAGAAATCTTCGGCGCCCATGCTGGGCTCCATGTTGCGCTCGACGTTGTGCGCGCCCACCAGCGATTGCGCGACGTCGCCGGCGAACATCGCTTCGGGCGCCGTGTTGATGGTGGCGGGATAGATGCGTTCGAACTTCACCTGCGCCGTGGCACCGAAGCCGGAAGCGACCGCGGCGCACAGCTCCACGAGCCTTTGCTCGACCTGCGCCTGCACCCGGGCGCTGAAGGTCCGCACGGTGCCCACCAGCATGGCCTTGCCCGGCACCACGCTCATGGCGCCGAGGTCGCCGGCCTGGACGGCGCAGATGCTGATCACTGCCGCGTCGATCGGGCGCACGTTGCGCGACACGATGCTCTGCACCGCGGTGATGATGTGTGCGGACACCAGCACCGGATCGACCGTGAGATAGGCATGCGCGCCGTGGCCGCCCTTGCCGGCGATTTCGATCGTGATGCGATCGGCGGCCGCCATCATCGCGCCGCGGTTGATGCCCACCGTGCCGGCCGGCAGGCCGGGCCAGTTGTGCATCGCATAGACCGACTGCACGGGGAAACGGTCGAACAGGCCCTCTTCGATCATTGCGCGCGCGCCGGCAAAGCCCTCCTCGCCCGGCTGGAAGATCAGGATCGCGGTGCCGTCGAAGTCGCGAGTTTCGGCGAGGTAGCGCGCTGCCCCGACCAACATGGCGGTGTGGCCGTCATGCCCGCAGCCGTGCATCAAGCCCTGCTTGGCCGACGCCCAAGCGAAGTCGTTTTCCTCCCGCATCGGCAAGGCGTCCATGTCTGCGCGAAGGCCGATCATGCGGCGGCTGGCCGTGGACCGGCCGCGGATCACGCCGACCACGCCGGTCTTCCCGATGCCGGGATGGATCTCGTCGACGCCGCAGGCCCGAAGCGCTTCCTGGACGCGGCCGGCCGTGTAGACCTCCTCGAAGCCGAGTTCGGGATGCGCATGCAGGTCGCGCCGGAAGGCGGTGATCTCCGGATAGAAGCGCGCGATGTGCGCGAACGCCCTGCCGTTCGCCTGCAGACGTGCCTCGCTCATCAGTGGCCTCCCGCGCGGCCGATGCGCAGGCGCGGATCGACCACGAAATAGAGCAGGTCGACCACCAGGTTGATGACGACGAAAATCAGCGCGATCAGACACAGGTAGGCGGCCATCACCGGAATGTCGGCGAAGGTCACGGCTTGGATGAACAGCAGCCCCATGCCGGGCCATTGGAAGACGGACTCGGTGATGATCGCGAAAGCGATCAGACCGCCCAGTTGGAGGCCCGTGATGGTCATCACCGGCACCAGCGTGTTCTTGAGCGCGTGGCCGAAATGGATGACCCGATCCGACAGGCCGCGGGCGCGTGCGAACTTGATGTAGTCGGTGCGCAGCACCTCGAGCATTTCGGCGCGCACCAGCCGCATGATCAGGGTGAGCTGGAAGATGGCGAGCGTGACCGCCGGCAGCACGATGTGGTGCCAGCCGTCGACTCGCAGAAGGCCTGTGCTCCACCAGCCGATCTGCACCGTTTCTCCGCGCCCGAAGCTCGGGAACCAGCCGAGCAGGACGGCAAAGACAAGAATCAGCAGGATGCCGATCAGGAAGGTGGGCAGCGAGACGCCAAGCAGGGAGATCGTCATGAACACCTGGCTCATGAAGGTGCCGCGGCGCAGCGCCGTATAGACCCCCATCGGGATACCGATCAGCAAGGCCAGGAAGGCCGCAGCCAGCGCCAGTTCGAGCGTGGCCGGGAAGCGTTCGCCGATCAGCCGCGAGACCTTGCTGCCTTGCCGCAGGCTCAACCCGAATTCGCCTTGCGCGGCATTGACGAGGAAATGCCAGAACTGCACGAAAAAGGGCTTGTCGAGCCCGAGGCCAATACGCAGTTCACGAACCTGCTCGGGCGTTGCGTCCTGACCGAGCAGGAACACCACGGGATCGCCCACGTACTGGAAAAGGAGGAAGGCGAAGAAGGCGACCGTGATCATGACGATCACGGCCTGGATCAGGCGGCGCAGTACGAAAGCAATCATTCAGCAAAGCATGTGTTCAACGATGCTAGCAGAGCAAGGTGCGTGCCCAAGAGGTGGTTCCCCGGGTTGCGCCTTGCTCGAAGCCGAGCCAAAAACGAGGCGCGACGAGGCGCCTGCAGCAAACGCTTTGGAGCGCGTCAGTTCACCTTGATGACGCGCCAGTCGAGCCGGTTGTCGGCGCGATGGATCACGTCGATGTTCTTCTTCATGGCCCAGGGAATGATCTGGTTGTGCAGCGGAATGTGGGACACGTCGTCGTTCTGCAACTGCAGCGCCTCGGTCAGCAGCCGGTCGCGCACCGGGAGATCGGTTTCCGTCTTCACGCGATCGATGATCTGGTCCATCTTCGGATTGCTGTAGCGGCCGACGTTGTAGTTGCCGTCGCCTCCGCTGCCCACGGTGCGCGTGAGCGACTGCAGGCTGTAGAGAGCATCGAAGGTCGGCACGCCCCAGCCCAGCATGTAGATGCTGGCTTCGTAGCGCTGGATCATCGGGAAATAGGTCACCAGCGGCAGCGTGCGGAGCTTCGCCTTGACGCCCACGCGCGCCCACATCGCGGTCACGGCCTGGCAGATTTCCTCATCGTTGATGTAGCGGTTGTTGGGGCAGGCGAAATCGACCTCGAAGCCGTTGGGGTACCCCGCATCGGCCAGCAGCTTCTTGGCGGCCTCCACATCGTAGGGATGGCGCTTGTGCACGCCTTCGCTCCAGCCGTTGACCTGCGGCGCCACCAGCCCGCCGGTAGGCTGGCTCAGGCCCCGCATCGTCACGCGATTGAGGCTCGCGCTGTCGATAGCCTGGTAGAGCGCCTTGCGGACGCGCTGGTCTTTCAGTGGATTCTTGCCCTTCACGTTGGAGCCGGGCAACTCGTCGCGGAACTGGTCCATGCCGAAGAAGATGGTGCGGTTTTCGACGCCATCGATGACCTTCAGGTTGCCGCTCTGGCGCAGGCGCCCCAGATCCTGCGGGCTCGGATCCAGTACGAAGTCGATCTCGCCCGAAAGCAGCGCCGCGACACGCGTGGCCTCGGACTTGATCGGGCTGTAGATCACCTCTGTCACGTTCGTATCGTTCTTGCCCCAGTAGTTGGGGTTCTGCACAAGAACCAGGCGCTGGTCCGGCTGCCATTCCTTGACCATGTACGGGCCGGTGCCCATGGCGTTGCGGTGGGCGTAGCTTTCCTCAGGCGTCTTGATGTCCTTCGGCTCGACCGACTTGTTCTTCTCCGCCCAGGCCTTGCTCATGATGCGAAGCTCCGTCAGCTGATTCAGCAGCACGGGATTGGGGCCCTTGAGGAGGACATCGACCGTATTCGCATCGATCTTGACCACCTTGTCGATGCCCTGGGCGTAGACCGCGTAGTTGGAAGTCTTGGCCATCGCGCGGGTCAGCGAATACACCACGTCCTCGGGCGTCAGCGTCGAGCCGTCGCTGAACTTGACGCCGCTGCGCAGGGTGAAGCGCATCTGGGTCGGTGTCACGAGCTTCCAGCTGGACGCGAGTTGGGGCTCAGGTTTGAATGTCTTGCTGTTGTAGTAGACCAGCGAGTCGTAGATGGCGGCATGGACGCCATTGCCCAGTGCGTTGTTCTGAGAATGGATGTCGAGCGTCGGAATGTCGCTCGCGCTCGTCCATTTGAAAGTCTTTGCCTGCTGTGCGGGCGCTGCCAACACAAAGGCCGCGAGGGCGACGGGAATCAATACGCGCTTGGAATCCATGGTTAACCATCCGTCACAAAGTCAAAACGCGGACTATGCAACAGCCGGGCCAGCTTCGGACACGGGAGAACGCCGACCCAAGGGATATCCCTGTTCGAGAAAGCCCGAGCAATGAAAAAAGCCACCCGACTTGCGTCGGGTGGCCTTTAAGACTTCCCATCAAAGCTGGCTTGCGCCAGCGTCAAATCAGAAAGCGTGACGAATACCGACGTCGTAGCCGGTCGAGGTCTTCGGCAGGAAGGCCTGACCCGGGAGCAGGGTCGTGGTGGTCACGAACGACGGGCCACCCAAGGTCAAAGCTGCGCCATCCTTGTTGCGGATGCGAGCCACCGTCGCGTACAGAGCCGTGCGCTTCGACAGGTTGTGCACGTAGCCGATGGCGAACTTGTTGGCCTTCGGGTCTTCGAGCGCCGAGAACGGCACGTTCAGGTCGTACTTGACAGCCGAGTAGGCCGCGCGGATGAGGCCAGCGCCCACCGGCACGGTCACGCCGATCAGGTAACCCTTGAGGTCGATGTCGTTGCCGATGGTGCCAGTGACGAACGGCGTATCGACGTCGATTTCGTTCTTGGCGCGCGACACTTCACCGAAGAGCTTCACGACGCCGAAGTCGTACGAGGCGCCGAGGTTGAAGGTCTTCACCGAGGTGGTGGTGCCGACATAGTAGTTGTCACCGATCGTGCTGTTGCCATACGAGGTAGCGACGTCCAGCGGGCCATTGGCATAGCCGACGCGGCCGCCGACGTAACGACCAGTGCGCGAGTTGTTCAGCGCGGTCGGCGTGACGGTACCCGGATCGAACTTGTTCTGCTCGTGGAAGCCGTACTGCACCTGGCCATAGAAGCCACCGAGGTTCGGGGGCAGGAAGTAGCCGATGGTGTTGCTGGCGCGAACGTAGTTGTTGCCGCCAACGTTGGGGACGCCGGCGACCACCGGGGGAGCAGCGCCGTTGAAGGTACCGAACGCGTCGTTGGCGGTCGAAACCAGGTTGGTACCCACGCCGTTGGTGCCGAACGGATCGAACACGGTGTCGTTCCAGAAGGTCGGGGTGTAGTCGCGACCCAGGCGGACTTCACCGAAACCACCCGACAGGCTCACGGTCGAACGACGACGGAACGTCGAGATACCGGTTTGGCCGTCGTCATTGCTGATCGGGGCTTCGAGCCAGAAGCTGGCAGCCAGGCCGCCACCGAGGTCTTCCGTACCACGGAAGCCGATACGGCTGGAGTTGTAGCCCGAGTTCGTCAGCGCGGTGCGGCTGGCCTTGATGCTATCAACGAAGAAGGGATTGGCGAGGGTCGGGAAGCCGACGTTCTCCGACTTATTCGAATAGCCGCTGATGGCAGCGTCAACCACACCGAACAGCGTGACCGACGACTGAGCCGAGGCAACACCGGCAACAGCCAGGGCAGCCAGAGCAACTAGAGATTTTTTCATTGCAAGTTTCTCCAAGGTTAAACATAGGGCTCCGGTGCGAAGGGCTCACCGTGACTGGCACATTTGTGCTCCTACCGGACCCCGGGCCAACCTCCTTTTGGGAAGTTGTCGCTATTGCACCAGAGCCGCCTCACCAGGGCAAAACAAATCGCCCGAAATCGCGGCCGGGCTCGGCGTTTCGTTGCAGCAGTGCAACAAAGCTTTAGCAGTCATCACGACACCACCATGCGAAACAAGACCTGCCCTGCATGAGCTCTATTTCGGATCGGTTCCAATCGCCCCATGAATCCTTCGCTCGACTCCGCCCTGGCCGTCGCAGACGCGGCCTTGCGTACCTTGTTCGCCAAGCCGCATGCAACGCGGGCCGCCCCGCCACCGGCGGATCCCGCAGGCGAGCTCAGCGAGGCCGAGCGCCGGGAAGCGGGCGCGTTGATGCGCGTGAATCATGTCGGGGAAGTGTGCGCCCAGGCCTTGTATACAGCGCAGGCTGCCGTTGCGCGGGATCCGGTGCTGCGGGCGCATTTCGACGCGGCAGCGCGCGAAGAAGCCGACCACCTCGCCTGGACGCGACAGCGCCTCGACGAATTGGGAGCCCACCCCTCGGTGCTGAATCCCGTCTGGTATCTGGGCGCATTCGGCCTGGGCCTCATTGCCGGCCGGCTCGGCGATCCGCTGAGCCTGGGCTTCGTGGCCGAAACCGAGCGCCAGGTGGAGGCGCACCTGGACGGGCACCTCGACCGCCTGCCGGCGGGTGACACCGCATCGCGGGCCGTGATCAACCAAATGAAGCTGGACGAAGCGCGCCACGCAGCGCAGGCATGGAGCGCCGGCGCCCAGGAATTGCCGGCACCGACCAAGGCCCTGATGCGCCTGGCCTCCCGGGTGATGACGACAGTTGCCCACCGCATCTGAGCGGGCGGGCCCGGGCTGCATTCAAGTTTCGATCAGATCGAAGCTGGTCGTGATCTCGGCGGTCTTCGCCAGCATGATGGTGGCCGAGCAATAGGTGTCGTGGCTCAGCGCGATCGCGCGTTCCACGGCGGCCGCCGGGATTGCCTTGCCCGCCACCGTGAAGTGCATGTGGATCCTGGTGAAAACCTTGGGATCCTTTTCCGCCCTCTCGCTGGTCAGCTTGACGCTGCAGCGCTCGACCTGGTGCCGCCCGCGCTTCAGGATCAGCACCACGTCGTAGGCGGTGCAGCCGCCGGTGCCGGCGAGCACGGTTTCCATCGGCCGGGCTGCGAGGTTCTGTCCGCCGTTCTCCGGCTTGGCCGCATCCGGCGCCCCGTCCATCATCAGGACGTGGCCGCTACCGGTCTCGGCAACGAAGCCCATCGCCGATCGCGCACCCGCGTTGCCGGTCCAGCTCACTGTGCATTCCATTTTTTTGCAGACTCCAGGGTCACGACGGGGCAAAAAATCACGCCGGCGTGGATTTGTGTTGGAAAAGCGTCACCCGCTTGTTGCAATGCAACAAACAACCGATATACTTTATTTCATCGCACACGAACGCGTGTGCACCGGTTGTCTCCTCCACCCTCCCAATTGGTGGATTTAGCCCCGGGCCGCAAGGCCCGGGGCTTTTTTCTTGGGGCTGCCTGGCGCGGTGCCCGCAGGCCTATGATCGCGGCCCTATGCCCAAGCCGACAGCGCCGCTCACCCCCGCCGATTACCTGAAGAAGATCCTCACCGCCCGCGTCTACGACGTCGCGGTCGAGTCCGCGCTCGAGCCGGCGCGCGCCTTGAGCGCGCGGCTGGGCAACACGGTGCTGCTCAAGCGAGAAGACCAGCAACCCGTCTTCAGCTTCAAGCTGCGCGGCGCCTACAACAAGCTGGCGCACTTGAGCGCCGAGCAGCTCGCCAAGGGCGTGATCTGCGCATCGGCCGGCAACCATGCCCAGGGCGTGGCGCTCGGCGCCCACAAGCTGGGCACGCGGGCCGTGGTGGTGATGCCGGTGACCACGCCTCAGCTCAAGATCGATGCGGTGCGCGCGCTCGGCGGCGAAGTGCAATTGCACGGCGACAGCTATTCCGATGCCTACGTGTACGCGCTCGAACAGCAGAAGATGCACGGGCTGACCTTCGTGCACCCCTTCGACGACCCCGACGTGATCGCCGGCCAGGGCACGATCGCGATGGAGATCCTGCGCCAGCACCAGGGCCCGCTCGATGCCGTGTTCGTCGCCATCGGCGGCGGCGGGTTGATCGCGGGCGTCGCCAACTACATCAAGGCCGTGCGGCCCGAGATCAAGGTGATCGGCGTCCAGATGAACGACTCGGACGCGATGATGCAATCGGTCGCGGCCCGTCAACGCGTGACGCTCCCCGACGTCGGCCTGTTTTCCGACGGCACCGCGGTCAAGCTGGTCGGCGAAGAAACCTTCCGGGTCGCCAGCGACCTGGTGGACGAGTTCATCACGGTCGACACCGATGCCGTATGCGCCGGCATCAAGGACGTGTTCATCGACACGCGCAGCATCGTCGAGCCTGCCGGCGCGCTCGCGGTAGCCGCGATCAAGCAGTATGTCGAGGCGCACGGCACGCGCGGCGAGACCTACGCGGCCATCCTCTGCGGCGCCAACATGAACTTCGACCGGCTGCGCTTCGTGGCCGAGCGCGCCGAGGTGGGCGAGGAGCGCGAAGCGCTGTTCGCGGTGACGATTCCCGAGGAACGCGGCAGCTTCCGCCGCTTCTGCGAATTGGTCGGCCAGCTGCCGGGCGCATCGCGCAGCGTGACCGAGTTCAACTACCGCATCAGCGACGCCAGGGAGGCGCACGTGTTCGTGGGACTGACCACGACGGCGCGCGGCGAATCGAAGACGATCGCCGACACCTTCGTTGCGCACGGTTTCGGCGCGATCGACCTCACGCACGACGAGCTCGCGAAGGAGCACATCCGCCACATGGTCGGCGGCCGCACCGGCCTGGCGCACGACGAAAGGCTGCTGCGCTTCGTGTTCCCCGAACGGCCCGGCGCGCTGCTGAAATTCCTGAGCCTCATGGGGCCGACCTGGAACATCAGCCTCTTCCACTACCGCAACCAGGGTGCCGATTACGGCCGCATCCTGGTCGGGCTGCAGGTGCCGGCGGCCGACCATGCAGCGTTCGACGAGTTCCTGCGGACGCTCGGCTATCCCTTCGTGGAAGAAACCGCCAACCCGGTCTATCGATTGTTCCTGCAGGCCTGAAGCGGCCGACGCCTCAGCGCGGCGGGGGCGGCGCCACCACCGGCGGCGGAGCGCCGGGCACGGCAGGCGGCGGATTCGCGGCGAGCGGTCGCACCGGCAGCTGCAGCGTGAAGGCCGGCGCCGAGTCGAGGCTCGCGCCCAGTGATGCGGCGCGCGTGCTCACGGACTGCAGCACATAGCCGTCCGCCACCTTGGCCCCGACACGGAACGGCCGCGCCGGCTTGCCGTCGACGGCAATCAGTGCTGCGCCCTGCTGCTCGGTGTCGGCCACCACCCCCTGCAGCACGAAGCGGCTTGCCGCATCGGGCGTTGCCGCGACCACGGCCTGGCTGGGCACCGCACCCAGCATTTGCGCCACCGCTGTCGAGTCCACGGTCACGGTCGCGCCGCTGTTCACCGCGGGCGGCGCGACCGCGTCGGACGGCGACATCAGCCGCAGCCCCCAGAACACGATGCTCGCAGCCGCAAGCGCCCAAAGGCCGGTCGTCGCAGTGGCCGAGGGCCAGCGGGCGGGTGCGTAGGGAACTGACATGGGGCCGGATTATCATTCAGTGAATGCCGCAAGGCCCGCTTCTTTTGATCTCCTCCCCACCTTTCATGCCCCTTTCCCACCGCCCTCTTGTGCGCGCCCTGCAACGCGGCTTCACGCTGATCGAGCTGATGGTCGTGCTGGTCATCATCGGCGTGCTGGCTGCCTTGATCGTGCCGAACGTGATCGAGCGTGCCGACGATGCACGCGTCACCGCCGCCAAGACCGACGTCAACAACCTGATGCAGGCGCTCAAGCTCTACCGGCTCGACAACCAGCGCTACCCCACGTCCGAGCAAGGCCTGCAGGCGCTGCTCGCCCGTCCCACCAGCGGCCCTGCCGCACCCAACTGGAAACCCTACGTCGAGAAGCTGCCGAACGACCCCTGGGGCCGGCCCTACCAGTACATGAACCCGGGCCTCAAGGGCGAGATCGACGTGCTTTCGCTCGGCGCCGACGGCCAGCCCGGTGGCGAAGGCAAAAATGCCGACATCGGCAGCTGGCAATAGGCGCTGCGGCCCCCGCTCCGATCGCGCCCGCCGCCGCACCGGCGGTTTCACGCTGCTCGAACTGCTGGTGGTGATCGCGATCATCGCGCTCGCCACGGCCGGCGTCGGGCTCGCGCTGCGCGATTCGGGCCAGGCCACGCTCGACCGCGAAGCCGAGCGGCTCGCGGCGCTCTTCGAATCGGCACGCGCGCAATCCCGTGCCAGCGGCATCGCGGTGCGCTGGCGTCCGACGCCGCAAGGCCCCGGGAACTTCATCTTCGACGGCCTGCAGCCCGGCACCTTGCCGATCGCCTGGCTTGCCGACGGCATCGCCGCGCAACCGCTGGCCGCCGACGGCTCGGCGATCCCGGCGCTGCAGCTGGGGCCCGAACCGATCATCGCGGCGCAGCAGGTGCTGCTCACCATGGATGGCCCGCCGGCACGCAGCCTGCGCATCGGCACCGACGGGCTGCGGCCTTTCGCGGTGGTTGCGCCGTGAAGCAGGCAGGTTTCACGCTGATCGAAGTGCTGGTCGCGCTGGGCATCGTCGCGATCGCATTGATGGCCGGCTCGCAGGCCACGATGGCGCTCACGCGCAACGCGCAACGCCAATCGGACATGTTGCTGGCGCAGCTCTGCGCCGAGAACGAACTGATCAAGGCCCGGCTCGCGCGTCAGTTGCCGGCGGTCGGCGATGCAGGCCTGGTCTGCACCCAGGCCAACGTGAGCTTCGCCGTCACCGTCTCGACCACGCCCACGCTGAACCCGAACTTCCGCCGCGTCGACGTCCAGGTGCGCGATGCGGCCGAGGCGCCGGTGCTGCGCTTGTCCACTGTCGTGGGACGCTATTGATGCGCAGGTCCAGAGGCTTCACGCTGATCGAGCTGCTGGTCGCGATCGCGGTGATGGCGCTGCTCGCGCTGTTGAGCTGGCGCGGCCTGGAGAGCATGGCGCGCGCGCAGGCCCTGAACCGCGAACGAGGCGATGCCATGCTCACGCTGCAGGCTGCGCTGTCGCAATGGAACGCGGATCTCGATGCCACGACGGCGCTGGCGCAGATCCGGCCCATGGACTGGGACGGCCGCGTGCTGCGCCTCACGCGGCGCAGCACCGACAGCGCCCAGTCGGTGGTCTATGTGGTCGCCTGGACCCTGCGCGCCGATGCCGCCGTGGGTGCGCGCTGGCAGCGCTGGCAATCGCCCGGCATCACCACCCGCGCCGATTGGCAACAAGCCTGGGACCGCGCCGCCGCATGGGGCCAGGACGGCAGCGCCAGCACGAGTTCCAGCAGCGAGTTGCGCGGCGCCGAGCTCGGGCTGATGCCGGTCGAGGCCTGGCAGCTCTACTACTTCCGCAACGACAGCTGGAGCCCGGCGGTCGGCGCCGAGGTGCTCGGCACAAGCACGCCCTTGCCCGAAGGCGTGCGCCTGGTGCTGAGCCTGCCGCCCGGCCCGGCGCTCGCGGGGCTGCTGACCCGCGACTGGGTGCGGCCCACCGCAACGGTGCCCAAGTCATGAAGAAGACGCGATCGAAGTCCGCCAGAGACACGCGCGGCGCCGCATTGCTGGCCGCCATGCTGACCGTCACGCTGGTCGCCACCTTCGCCGCCGCGGCGCTCTGGCAGCAGTGGCGCGCGGTCGAAGTCGAGGCGGCCGAGCGGGCGCGGGTGCAGTCGGCCTGGGTGCTGATCGGCGCGCTCGACTGGTCGCGCCTGATCCTGCGCGAGGACGCTCGCGCCGGCGGCGGCACCGGCGTGGACCACCTGGCCGAGCCCTGGGCCGTGCCGCTGGAGGAAGCCAAGCTGACGAGCTTTCTCTCGGCCGAGAAGAACATCGCCAGCGATGTGCTCGAAGGCCTGCCCGATGCCTTTCTTTCGGGCCGCATCGTCGATGCCCAGTCCAAGCTCAACGTGCTGAACCTGGTGGAGGGCGGCAAGCCCGTGGCCGCATCGGTCGCCGCCTTCACCAAGCTGTTCGAGTTGCTGGGCCTGCCCGCGCAGGAACTGGCGGCGCTGACCGCCAACCTGCAACGCGCCCTGCCGGCCGCCGCGACGACCGGCACAGGCACAGGCACAGGCACAGGCACAGGCACAGGCACAGGCACAGGCACAGGCACAGGCACAGGAACTGGCACAGGAACTGGCACCACGCCCCCCGCCGTGACCCCCGACACCTCGGCCACCGGCCCGCTGATGCCGCAGCGCACTTCCCAGCTGGTCTGGCTCGGCCTCTCGCCCACCACGGTGGCCGCGCTGCAGCCCTACGTCACCGTGCTGCCGGCGGGCACGAAGCTCAACATCAACACCGCCAGCGCCGAAGCCTTGTTCGCCAGTGTTTCCGCGCTCGATCTGGCGGGTGCCAAGCGTCTGGTGGCGCAGCGCACACGCAGCCACTTCCGCTCCCTGAGCGACGCGAACCGTCTCTTGCAGGACAGCTCGACGCAGTTCGGCGAACAGCACAGCGTGGGCAGCAACTACTTCGAAGTGCATGGGCGGCTGCGGCTGGACCGCACCTGGGTCGAGGAGCAGTCGCTGCTGCGCCGCGACGGCATCGAGGTGCGCATCGTGTGGCGCGAACGTGGTGCGGGCGCCACGCCGGCGGCACCGAAGCCCTGAAGCGGAAACTTTTAGTCACGCTTATAGGATAAAAAGCACTGGAGCGCCCACGCCACGTGCGAAAGACGCTATCAAATCTGTAGCGGCGGATGTGAACCATCCTCCTACAATGACGACCCCTCATCGATTGCCATGGCCCTACTGCTCGTCACCGTCCCGCTCCCGCCCGTTCCCGCCGGCGGCGAATACGGTTGGGCGGTCTGGTCCAGCGACGGCCGCAAGCTGCGCTCTCAGGGAAGCGCGCCGCCGGCCCTGCTGCCGAGCGGGGACGAAGTGATCCTGGGCGTGCCCGCGGCCGCCCTCTCCTGGCACCAGGTCACGATGCCGCAGGGCAGCATGAGCGGCGCCGTGCGCGTGCGCTCGGTGCTCAACGGCCTGCTCGAAGACCGGCTGCTCGACGACCCGGAGCTGCTGCACTTCGCGCTGGAGCCCGGCGCCCGCGCCGGTGCGCCCGCGTGGGTGGCGGCCTGCAACCGGATCTGGCTGCGCAGCGCGGTGCAGGCCCTCGAAGCCGCGGGCCGTCGCGTCACGCGGATCATTCCCGAATTCGCGCCGCAGCCGGCCGGTGCCGCTCCGATGGTCCTCGCGATCGGCGAGCCGGACGCCGCGCGGCTCGTGATCTGCGACACCCAGGGTGTGACCGCACTCCCCCTCGACAGCGCCGGCATCGCGCTGCTCGGCACGCCGCCCGAAGGCACGACGATGCTGGCCGAGCCCGCAGTGGCCGAACTGGCGGAAAGCCTGCTCGGGCGCCGCGTGCCGATCGTCAAGCCGGCCGCGCGCTGGCTGCAAGCGAGCCGATCGCCCTGGGATCTTGCGCAGTTCGACCTCGCGTCCACCGGCCGTGCCCGCGCGAGCAAGAAGCTCGCGGCGATCTGGCGCGCCGTGTGGCACGGGCCCGAGTGGCGCGCGGCACGCTGGGGCGCGCTGATCCTGGTGCTGGCCCAGCTCATCGGCCTCAATGCCTGGGCCTGGAAGGAGCGCGGCGCGCTCGACAGCAAGCGGGCCGCGGTGAACAGCATCCTCAAGCAGACTTTTCCCTCGGTGCAACTGGTGGTCGATGCCCCGGTGCAGATGGCACGCGAAGTCGCCTCGCTGCAGCAGGCCACCGGCGGCGTCGCCGCGGCCGATTTCGAACCCATGCTGGGCGTGCTCGCAAGCAGCCTGCCGCCCGGCCGTCTGCCCAGCGCCATCGACTACAGCGCCGGCCAATTGCGGTTGCGCGGCCTGGGCTTGCAGCCCGCCGAGGCAGACAGCGTCGCGGCCACGCTGTCCGCGCGCGGCTACAGCGCGCGCAGCGAAGGCGATCTGTTGCTGGTTCAGGCGGAGACCGCGCGATGAACAACTGGCTCGAATCCCTCGAAGCACGCTGGCAGGCCTGGTGGCCCGAACTCGAACCGCGCGAGCAGCGCATGATCGTGATCGCCGCCGCGCTGGTGGTGCTGGCGCTGCTCTGGTGGGTGATGCTGGCGCCCGCGCTGCGCACGCTGTCGTCGGCGCCGGCCGAGCACGCCAGGCTCGATACGCAGCTGCAGCAAATGACCAGCCTGCAGACGCAAGCCAAGGCCCTGCAGTCCCAGCCACGCGCCAGCCGCGACGACGCCATGCGTGCACTCGAAGCCGCGGTGCGCCAGAGCCTCGGACCCAATGCCCAGATGCAACCCGCTGCTGCCGGCGAAGGCGTGACGATCGCCATGCGCGCCACTCCCGCCGACACGCTCGCCCAATGGCTGGCACAGGCGCGCAGCAATGCGCGCGCCGTGCCGCGCGAAGCGCATCTGACGCGTACCGCGCAAGGCGCGCCGGCCGCCTCTTCCCCCGCCGCCGCAGCCGCCAGAGGTGCCGAGCCTTCCGCCGTGCGCTGGGACGGCACGCTGGTCATGAGCCTGCCGGCACGTTGAGCACCGTCACTGCCATGGCCACCCGAAGCTCTCCCGTCCTCGGCACATCGACCGGCCGGCGCTGGGCCGCTCTTGGCGCGCTGATCGGCGCGGTGCTGGCGCTCTCGGTGTACGCGCCGGCACGCTGGCTGGCCGCCTGGCTGGCGCAGCAGAGCGATGGCCACCTGCAACTGGTCAATGCGCGCGGAACGGTCTGGAACGGCAGCGCGGGTGTCGTGTTCTCCAGCGGCGGGAGCGGTGCCGAATCGATTTCGCTGCCTGGCACACTGGGCTGGACATTGCGCCCGCGCTGGGACGGCATCGTCGCCGCGCTCGACATCCCTTGCTGCGCGCCGCAAGCGCTGCAGTTCAAGGCGCGCCCGCGGCCCAGCGGAATGCAGCTCGAATGGCGCGACGGCCAGTCCCGCTGGCCCGCCGCGCTGCTCAGCGGTTTCGGCGCGCCCTGGAACACGCTCAAGCCCGAAGGCGTGCTCGACATCTCCCTGCAGGCCTTCGCGATGCAATGGAACGGCCCGCAACTGGGGCTCGCCGGCCGCGCCACGCTCGACGCGACCGACATCTCGTCCAGCCTCTCGACGCTCAAGCCGATGGGCAGCTACCGCATCACGCTCGAGGGCGGGCCGACGCCGACCCTCCTGCTGACAACCCGCGAAGGCAGTCTCCAGCTCAGCGGCAGCGGCCGATGGAACGGAAGTGCGCTGCGCTTCGACGGCGAAGCCAGCGCCGCCCCGGGGCGCGAAGATGCGCTCTCGAATTTGTTGAATATCATTGGGCGACGCGAAGGCGCGCGCTCACTCATCACACTGGGTTGACCATGAAGCAACAGTCTTCGTACGCGACACGCATCGGCACCGTCGCCCTCGCGGCACAGATGCTGATCACCGCCTGCATTCCGGCCGCGTTCGCGCAGGAAGCCGCAGCGCCGCCGCGACGCGGCGAGCCGATCACGCTGAACTTCACCAATGCCGAGATCGAATCCGTCGCGCGCACCATGGCGGTCGTGACCGGTCGCGACGTGGTGGTCGACCCGCGCGTGAAGGGCACGATGAACCTGCAGACCGACCGTCCGATCTCCCCGGCCGCGGCCTTCAACCAGTTCGCCGCGGCGCTGCGCCTGCAGGGCTTCGCGGTCGTGCAATCCGAAGGGCTCTACAAGGTGGTGCCGGAGGCCGACGCCAAGCTGCAGAGCAGCGCGGTCAGCACCTCGACGCCCGCCACCGCGACGCTGAGCGGCAACCAGATCGTGACCCAGGTCTTCAAGCTCAACTACGAGTCGGCCAACAACCTGCTGCCGGTGCTGCGCCCGCTGATCGCGCCCAACAACACGATCAACGTGAACCCGGGCAACAACTCGCTGGTGATCACCGACTATGCCGAGAACATGCGGCGGCTGGCGCGCATCATTGCCGCGCTCGACGTGCCGAACGCCTCCGACATCGAGGTCATCCCGTTGAAGCACTCGGTCGCCACCGACCTGGTGCCGGTGCTCACGCGCCTGGTCGAAGGCGGATCCGCCACCGGGCCGGTGCCGGGCGCCGCGCCCGGCACCACCGACGCCTCGTTCCGCACCACGCTCCTGGCCGAGCCGCGCAGCAACGCCGTTATCCTGCGCGCGGCCAATCCGGCACGTTCGCAGCTGGTCCGCACGCTGATCGACCGCCTCGACCGCGCGCCGATCGACAGCGGCAATGGCGCGGCCGGCAATATCTACGTCGTCTACCTCAAGAACGCCGACGCGGTGCGGATGGCGGTCACTTTGCGCGCCGCGCTCGCGAGCTCGCAGCCGAGCACCACCGGCGCGCTGGGCGGCGCGGCCGGCGCCCTCAGTACCGCCGGAACCACGCCCGCCGCCCAGCAGCAGCAGCAACAGTTCAGCCAGCTCGGCGCGAGTGCGCAAGGCGGAATGAGCGCCGCCACGGCGCCGATCAGCGGGACGGCGCAGCCCTCCACCGGCGGACAGATCCAGGCCGACCCGGCGACCAACTCGCTGATCATCAGCGCGGCCGAGCCGCTTTACCGGCAGCTGCGCGCGGTGATCGACCGTCTCGACAGCCGCCGCGCGCAGGTGCTGATCGAAAGCCTGATCGTCGAGGTCAACGCCGACAAGGCGGCCGAGTTCGGCATCCAATGGCAAGCCGGCATCGGCAGCAGCGGCGACCGCAACGTCGGCGTGCTCGGCACCAACTCGAGCCTGGGCGGCGCCAACATCATCGACCTGGCCGTCGGCCTGGCGACCGGCAACGCCGCGACGCGGCCCTCGACCGGCTTCAACTTCGGCATCGGCCACCGCTACGGCAGCGACGGCCAGTACGTGCTGGGCTTCCTGGCCCGCTTCCTGGCCAGCAACGGCGAGGGCAACGTGCTGTCCACCCCCAATCTGCTGACGCTCGACAACGAGGAAGCCAAGATCGTCGTGGGCCAGAACGTGCCCTTCGTCACTGGCCAGTACACCAGCGCCGGCGGCAATACCAACACCGTCAACCCGTTCCAGACCATCGAGCGCAAGGACGTCGGCCTGACGCTGCGCGTGCGCCCGCAGATCAGCGAGACCGGCACGGTCAAGATGCAGATCTTCCAGGAGGTCTCCAGCGTCGTCGCATCCACGGTGAACAACCTGAACGGCCCCACCACGAGCAAGCGATCGATCGAATCGAACGTGCTGGTCGACGACGGCAACATCATCGTGCTCGGCGGCCTGCTGTCCGACGAGTATTCGACCTCCGAGGAAAAAGTGCCCGGGCTCGGCGACATCCCGGTGCTCGGCAACCTGTTCAAGAGCGAGGTCCGCAGCCGCCGCAAGACCAACCTCATGGTGTTTCTGCGGCCGACCATCGTGCGCGACCAGCTCTCCGGCGACACGATCACGGCCGACCGCTACGATGCGCTGCGCGCGATGCAGCAGAACATCCAGCCTTCGACCGACAACCCGATGCTCAATTCGGTGCGCGGGGCGCCGGTGCTGCCACCGCTGAGCGACACCGTGCGCGGCGACCCGTCGCGCCGCATCGACGGCACGCGCCTGATCCCGCCGCCGCTGCCGCCGCAGCACGCACCGCTGCCGCCGGGCCCGATGAAGGGCGCGCTGCCGCCGACCGCCGACCCGTCCACGGCGCGCGAACTGCCTTAAGGATCCTGCCGTGCGCTATCCCCTGCCCTACGCCTTCGCACGCAGCCAGCAACTGCTGCTCGAAGAAACGGACGAAGGCGCCTTCACGCTCTGGATGCCCCAGGTGCCGCCGCGCAGCGCGCTCGGCGAGGTGGCCCGCAAGTACCCGGTCAAGGCCTTCGAGGCGCTGGCACCCAATGAGCTGGCGCAGCGCATCAGCGCCGCCTATGCGCAAGGCGAATCGAACGCCGCCGCGGTCGTGAGCGAGGTCCAGGGCGACGCCGACCTCTCGCGCATGATGCAGGAGCTGCCGGCGGTCGAAGACCTGCTGGAAAGCGCCGGCGATGCGCCCATCATCCGCATGCTCAACGCGCTGCTCACGCAGGCCGCGCGCGACGGCGCCAGCGACATCCACATCGAGCCCTACGAGCGGACCTCCTCGGTGCGCTTTCGCATCGACGGCACGCTGCGCGAAGTGGTGCAGCCCAACCGGGCGCTGCATGCGGCGCTGATCTCGCGCCTGAAGATCATGGCCGACCTCGACATCGCCGAGAAGCGGCTGCCGCAGGACGGGCGCATCAGCCTGCGCATCGGCACGCGCGCGGTCGACGTGCGGGTCTCGACCCTGCCCTCGGCGCACGGCGAGCGCGCGGTGCTGCGCCTGCTCGACAAGTCCGAAAGCAAGCTCACGCTCGAATCCGTCGGCATGCAGGGCGACACGCTGGCGCGCTTCGAGCACCTCATCAGCCAGCCGCACGGCATCATCCTGGTCACCGGGCCGACCGGCTCGGGCAAGACCACCACGCTCTACGCCGCGCTCAGCCGGCTCGACGCCAGCAGCAGCAACATCATGACGGTCGAGGATCCGATCGAGTACGAGCTGCCGGGCGTCGGCCAGACCCAGGTCAACGCCAAGATCGAGCTGACCTTCGCGAAGGCGCTGCGCGCGATCCTGCGGCAGGACCCGGACGTGATCATGATCGGCGAGATCCGCGATTTCGAGACCGCGCAGATCGCGATCCAGGCTTCGCTCACCGGCCACCTGGTGCTGGCCACGCTGCACACCAACGATTCGGTCAGCGCCGTGACGCGCCTGACCGATATGGGCGTGGAGCCCTTCCTGCTGAGCTCCTCGTTGCTCGGCGTGCTGGCGCAGCGCCTGGTGCGCAGGCTCTGCCCGGTCTGCGCCGTGCCCTCGGCCGCCGGCGACGAGGCCGAGCCCGTGGGCTGCGACGCCTGCGGCCAGACCGGCTACCAGGGCCGCACCGGCATCTTCGAGCTGCTGGTGGCCGACGACACGGTGCAATCGCTGATCCACAACCGCGCACCCGAAAGCCAGCTCTTCGTGGCGGCCGAACGCGGCGGCCTGCGTTCGATGCGCGAGGACGGCGAGCGGCTGGTCAAGACCGGCGTGACCTCGCGGGCCGAGCTGCTGCGCGTGACGAGAGACTGATCGGCTAATCGGCCGCCGCCGGGCCGCCCCAAGGCGGCCGAGCCGCCCCCTCGGGGGGGTGGAGTTACGCGCGGCGAAGCGGAGTGAAAAGCCGGGGGGGGCCAAGACAGTCAATCCATCACCACCAGGTTGCGCGTCTGCGGATCGGTCTCCACCTGGCGCACGCGGCCGGCATTGTCGAACAGCACCTGGAACTCGCTGAAGCTGCTGAGCCACATGCGCCAGATCGGTGCGTCGAGGTTCGGGTTCTCGCTGCTCATCGGATAGCCCACCGCCATCGCCACCTGCTCGCGCGTCATGCCCTTGGCGACGCGCGCCGACTTGATCGCGTCGCGGATCTTGGGTGGATAGCCGGCGATCTTGCGCGCCGGGTCTTCGCTGACCACATAGCGCTTGGCGAAAGTGCCGAGGTCGAGGTCGCGGCTGTAGTCGTTGCCGAGGGCCTGCTTGCCGCCATTGAGTTCGACCAGCACGCGCATGCGGCCATAGCCCGTGACGCGGGTCGGCGTGCCGGCCGGGATGATCCGCTTACCGCTTTCGGCATAGTTGGCGTCGCTGATCCAGCTGCCGTCGGTGCGCATGTTGCAGCACAGAAAGCCGTCGAAAGTGGGCTGGGCCGCGGCGGGAAGAGACAGCGCGCCCAAGAGGGCGGCAACAGCAACAGCAGTGGTGCGAGCCGACATGAAGACTCCTCTGTGTGGTGTTGTGGAAGCCGCACGACGAAAAGGCAACGCCAAACGCCGACAATGCGGGCTCGCGCATTTTGTCGCCACTCCCCATGCCCGCCTATTCCTTTGAAGCCATAGACCAATCGGGCCAGCCTCGCAAGGGCGTGCTCGAAGCCGACACCGCGCGCAGCGCCCGCGGGCTGCTGCGTGCGCAAGCGCTGATTCCGCTGTCGGTGACCGCCGTCGGCAGCGTCGAGAGCGGCGCCGCCCCGGACCGGAGCTTGCGCCGCCTGCTCGGCGGCAAGCGCGTCTTCAATTCGACCACCCTCGCGGTCTGGACGCGGCAGATCGCCGGCCTCGTGTCCTCCGGCCTGCCGCTCGAACGCGCGCTCACTGCGCTGACCGACGAGGCCGAGACCGAGCAGCAGCGCAACCTCGTCGCATCCCTGCGCGCCGAGGTCAATGCGGGCTCGCCCTTCGGGCGTGCGCTGGCCCAGCATCCGCGCGAGTTCTCGCCCATCTACACCGCGGTGATCGGCGCCGGCGAGCAGAGCGGCAATCTTGGCCTGGTGCTCGAGCGCCTGGCCGACGACCTCGAACAGCGGCAAGCGCTGCAGCAGAAACTGGTCGGTGCGGCCCTGTACCCGGCGATCGTGACCCTGGTCGCGATCGTGATCGTGATCTTCCTCGTCAGCTACGTGGTGCCGCAGGTGGCCAACGTGTTCGCGGGCACGAAACGGGCGCTGCCCATCCTCACCGTGGCGATGCTGGGCTTAAGCGACTTCGTGCGCAACTACGGCTGGCTGATGCTCGGCGCCATCGTGCTGGCGACCCTCGGCGCGCGCATGGCGTTGGCACGTGCCGCCGTGCGCGAGCGCTTCGACGCCGCCTGGCTCGAATTGCCGCTGGTCGGCCGGCTGTCCCGCGGCTACAACGCGGCGCGCTTCGCGAGCACGCTCGCGATGCTGGCCACGGCCGGCGTGCCCATCCTGCGCGCGCTGCAGGCCGCGTCCGAAACGCTGAGCAACCGCGCCATGCGCGCCGACGCGCTCGATGCGCTGGTGCTGGTGCGCGAAGGCGCACCGCTCGCTTCCGCGCTGGCACAAAAGAAAAGATTCCCCGGCATCGTCGCGATGTTCGCGCGCCTCGGCGAACAGACCGGCACCCTGCCGCTGATGCTGCAGCGCGCGGCGTCCCAGCTGGGCGCCGAGGTGCAACGCCGCGCGATGCACCTGGCGACCATCCTCGAGCCTCTGCTGATCGTGGCGATGGGCGGCGTCGTCATGCTGATCGTGCTGGCGGTGCTGATGCCGATCATCCAACTCAATCAGTTCGTGAAGTAGCCGCCTATGCCCGTGTCCTTGGACGACAAGCTGGTAGTCGCCATCTCGTCCCGCGCCCTCTTCAACCTCGAAGAGGAAAACCGGATCTTCGAATCCGGCGACGACGCGGGCTACATGAAGCTCCAGCTCGAACGGCTCGACGTACCGGCCCAGCCCGGCATCGCCTACTCGCTGGTGCGCAAGCTGCTGCGCTTCAACGACGACGGCATGCAGCGCGTCGAGGTCGTGATCCTCTCGCGCAACGATCCGGTCTCGGGGATGCGCGTGTTCCGCTCGGGCGTGGCCAACGGCATCTCGCTGCAGCGCGGCGTGTTCACGCAGGGCCGCCCGCCCTTCGGCTATCTGCGGCCGCTGCGCGCGCACCTGTTCCTCTCGGTCAATGCCGAGGACGTGCGCGAAGCGCTCAACGCGGGCTTCCCGGCCGCGCGCGTGCTGGTCGAGTCGGTGCATGCGAGCGATGCCTATCCCAACGAGGTGCGCATCGCCTTCGACGGCGACGCGGTGCTCTTCAGCGACGAGGCCGAGCGCGTGTACCAGGCCGAGGGGCTCGACGCCTTCCAGCTGCACGAATCCAGCAAGGCCCAGCTGCCGCTGCCCGAGGGGCCGTTCAAGCCGCTGCTCACCGCACTGCATCGGCTTCAGCTCGCGAGCAATCCCAGCATGCGCATCCGTACCGCGCTGGTCACGGCACGCAGCGCGCCGGCGCACGAGCGCGCGATCCGCACGCTGATGAACTGGAACATCAAGGTCGACGAAGCCATGTTCCTCGGCGGCCTGCCCAAGGGCGAATTCCTGCGCGAATTCGAACCCGACTTCTTCTTCGACGACCAGACCGGCCACGTGGACGCGGCTGCACGCCATGTGCCTTCGGGTCACGTGGCGAGCGGCATCAGCAACCTGCGCTGATCGGGCGCTTCAGCGCCGTTTAAGAATGCGGCGCGCCCGGGCGCTACGATGAGCGCAAAGGCGCCGCTTCGCGCGCCAGCCAACCCACGCTCATCCCATGACCACTCCCAACGGTTCCACGAGCCTGCTCTCGACGCTGCGCCGCATCGGCGCGCTGGCAGCGCCCTACTTCCACTCCGAAGAAAAATGGAGGGCGCGCGGGCTTCTTGCGACGATCGTGGCGCTCAATCTCGGCACGGTCTACATGCTGGTGCTGAACAACCAGTGGTTCGCACGCTTCTACGACGCGCTGCAGAACAAGGACCAGGTGGTGTTCTGGAGGGAGATCGTCTTTTTCTGCTGGATCGCGGCCGGCTATATCGTGATCGCCATCTTCAAGTTCTATCTGACGCAGCTCCTGCAGCTGCGCTGGCGCGCCTGGATGACGCGCAGCTATCTCGCGCGCTGGATGGCCGACCGGACCTTCTACCGCCTCGAACTCGCGCGCTACGGGCAACAGGACGGCCAGACGCCCGACAACCCCGACCAGCGCATCCAGGAAGACATGCAGCTCTTCACCGACTACACGATGACGCTGTCGATGGGCCTGCTCAATGCGGTGGTGACCCTGGTGAGCTTCATCGGCATCCTCTGGGCGCTCAGCGGCGTGGTCAGCGTCCCGTTCTTCGGCAGCAGCTATACGGTGCCGGGCTCGATGGTCTGGATTGCGCTGGCCTACTGCGCAGCCGGTACCGTGATCACGCACTTCATCGGGCGCCCGCTGATCGGCCTGAACTTCCAGCAGCAGCGCTACGAGGCCGACTTCCGGCACCATCTGATGCGGGTTCGCGAATACAGCGAGGCCATTGCGCTCGACCGCGGCGAACAGGTCGAACACGGCCAGCTCCAGCTGCGCTTCGGCTCGGTGCTGAAGAACTACCTGAAGTTGATCGGCAAGCAGAAGAACCTGGTTGCCTTCACGGCCTCCTTTGGGCAAGCCTCGGTGATCTTCGCCTTCATCGTGCAGGCGCCGCGCTTCTTCAGCGGCGCCATCCAGCTCGGTCAGCTGATGCAGGTCAATTCGGCCTTCGGACGCGTGCAGGATTCGCTCAGCTGGTTCGTCGACAACTACGACCGCGTCGCCGTCTGGCGCGCCACCGCGGACCGGCTCACCTCCTTCGAGACCGCGATGCGAGCCCATGCCGGCGCGGCCAGCGCGGTGGAGCGCGCGCCCGCCGGCGGCGACGAAGGCTTGCGCGTCGACGACCTCACGGTTGCGCTGCCGGGCGGAACGTCGTTGATCCAGAATGCCGCGCTCATGGTCAAGCCCGGCGACAGCGTGCTCCTGCAAGGCCCCTCGGGCAGCGGCAAGTCGACGCTGTTCCGCGCCTTCGCCGGTATCTGGCCCTTTGCCCGCGGCCGCGTGTCGATGCCCGAGAACGCGATGTTCATCCCGCAGCGGCCTTATGTGCCCGACGGCCGCCTGCGCGACGCGCTGGCCTATCCGCAGCCGGCGAGCGAATACAGCGACGCGCAGCTGAAGCAGGCGCTCGAGGATGCCCTGCTGCCGGACCTGGGCGACCGCCTGGACGACAGCGATGCATGGACACAGAAGCTTTCCGGCGGCGAACAGCAACGCCTGGCGATCGCGCGCGTGCTGCTCAAGAAGCCGGCCTGGCTGTTTGCCGACGAGGCCACAAGCGCGCTCGATGCGCAGGCCGAGGAGACGCTCTACAAGCGCCTGGCAGAAGGCGTGCGCTCGGCGGGCGGGGCGATGGTGTCGATCGCGCACCGCGCCTCGGCGGCGGCTTTCCACGACAAGCGCTGGACCCTGGTGCCGGCGCCCGAAGGCGCAGGCGCGCGCTACCGGCTCGAGGCGGCGTAGCGCTCCCATCCCCGCGCGCGCAGCCCGCAGGCCGGGCAGCTGCCGCAGCCATAGCCCCAGGCATGGCGCTGCGTGCGGTCGCCGAGGTAGCAGGTGTGCGTGTCCTCGACGATCAGCTCGATAAGCGGCTCGCCGCCCAGCCGGTGCGCCATGGCCCAGGTCGCGGCCTTGTCGATCCACATCAACGGCGTCTCGATCAGGAAACGCCGATCCATGCCGAGCGAGAGCGCGAGCTGCATCGCCTTCATGGTGTCGTCGCGGCAATCGGGATAGCCCGAGAAATCGGTCTCGCACACGCCGGTGACGATCACCTCCAGCCCGCGCCGGTAGGCCAGCGCGCCGGCCAGCGTGAGGAACAGCAGGTTGCGGCCGGGCACGAAGGTGTTGGGCAAGCCGTTGGCCTGCATCTCGAAGGCGATGTCCTGCGTGAGCGATGAACTGCTGACCTGGCCCAGCACGTCGACGCTCAACAGGTGGTCTTCACCCAGCCGCGGCGCCCAATGCGGGAAGCGCGCGCGCAGGTGCGCAAGCACGGTGGTGCGCGCCTCGAGCTCGACGCGGTGGCGCTGCCCGTAGTCGAAGCCGATGGTCTCGACGCGCTCGTATTTGGCCAGCGCCTCGGCCAGGCAGGTGGTGGAGTCCTGGCCGCCGGAGAAGAGGACTAGGGCGGTGGTGTGCATGGGGGTGGTCGGCGTGTCGGGCGAGGGTTCAAGTTTGTCAGGGCCGGCCTTCCAGCAAGTTCTTGACCTGGCGAGACGTCACGTGTGGCGTGTGGGACGGCAAGACGAAGATCCAGAAACCCGCCTTCTTTCGCATCAGCAAGTGCCGCCCATCATCAGAGACCGGTCCTGAAGCCCCGGGCGGCAGGGGGCGCGCACGCGTTCGGCTTATTGCTGCAGAAGGGGCATCGAACTTCATAGAAAACGCTCCAGCAACTTGCGCGACCCCCGGTCCAGCGCCCTCACATCGGGAATGCGGAACTGCACGCCGTGCGCGCTCGCGATCAGCAACGCACCGCCTTCGAGCCGGCGGATGTCTTCTTCGGCCTTGAGCACGAAACTGGTTTCGCCGCGGTCGGTGCTCACCTGCCAGGTGCTGGGCACGCCGAAGCTCGACACCTTGTGCAGCTTCCGCAAGGTGGGCGCGAAGTCGCGCGCGGCCAAGTCCTGCGCGAGCAAGGCACGTACTTCTTCGGGCAAGTCATCGACGCGGTCGATCCACAGCAGCTCGCGGCCGTCGCCGCCGACCAGCGACAGGCCATCGCCCGGCGCGCTGAGCGGGAAGGCGCGCACCGGCACCACGCCGGCATGGCGGACGCCCTCGGCGTCGACCACCACCAATCGGCCGAAGCCGTCACGTTCCAATTGGCAATCGTTCATGCCTCACCCGCCGGATGCGCCGCATGGCCGCCAAGCACCAGCGCGACCGAGGCGCGCTCGGCCGCGAAGCCTGGGCTTTCGTCGTCGGCCTGGCGCAGCTGCGCCTGGTAGAGCCGCCAGTAGGCGCCCTGCTTTTCCATCAGCGCGTCGTGCGGGCCGACCTCGACGATCTCGCCGCGGTCCATCACGACCAGCCGGTCGGCCTTGCGCAGCGTGGAAAGCCGGTGCGCGATGGCGATGGTGGTGCGGCCCTGCACCAGGTTGTCGAGCGCCTTCTGGATTTCCTTCTCGGTTTCGGTGTCGACCGCCGAGGTGGCCTCGTCGAGGATCAGGATGCGCGGGTCGATCAGCAAGGCGCGCGCAATGCTGATGCGCTGCCGCTCGCCGCCCGACAAACCCTGCCCGCGCTCGCCGACCAGCGAGTCGTAGCCGTGCGCGAGCCGCAGGATGAAGTCGTGCGCATGGGCGGCGCGCGCGGCGGCCACGATCTCCTCGCGCGTGGCTTCGGGCTTGCCGTAGGCGATGTTCTGGGCGATGGTGCCGAAGAACAGGAAGGGCTCCTGCAGCACCAGCCCGACGTGGCGCCGGTAGTCGGCCACCGCGAAGCGGCGGATGTCGGTGCCGTCGACCAGGATGGCGCCGTCGGTCACGTCGTAGAAGCGGCAGATCAGGTTGACCAGCGTGCTCTTGCCCGAGCCGCTGTGGCCGACGAGGCCGATCATCTCGCCCGGCTCGATCACGAGGTCGAGGTCGCGGATCACGGCCCGGCTGCCGTAGCGGAAGCCGACGTCGGCCATCTCGATGCGCCCCTGCACGCGCTCGACCTTCACCGGGTTCGCCGGCTCCGGCACGTTGCTCACATGGTCGAGGATGTCGAAGATGCGCTTGGCGCCAGCCGCCGCCTTCTGCGTGACCGAGACGATGCGGCTCATCGAATCGAGCCGCGTGTAGAAGCGCCCGATGTAGGCGATGAAGGCGGTGAGCACGCCGACCGTGATGCGGCCGCGTGCCACCTGCCAGATGCCGAAGCCCCAGACCACCAGCAGGCCGATTTCGGTGAGCAGCGACACGCTGGGCGTGAACAGCGACCAGGTCTTGTTGAGCTTGTCGTTGACCTGCAGGTTGTAGGCATTGGCGGCGTGGAAGCGGCTGGCCTCGCGCTTTTCCTGCGCGAAGGCCTTGACCACGCGGATGCCGGGGATGGTGTCGGCCAGCACGTTGGTCACCTCGCTCCAGACGCGGTCGATCTTCTCGAAGCCGGTGCGCAGCCGGTCGCGCACCACGTGGATCATCCAGGCGATGAAAGGCAGCGGCACCAGCGTGACCACGGCCAAGAGCGGATTGATCGAGACCAGGATCACGGCGGTCATGGCGATCATCAGCACGTCGGTCAGGAAGTCCAGCGCATGCAACGAGAGGAAAACGTTGATGCGATCGGTCTCCGAGCCGATGCGCGCCATCAGGTCGCCGGTGCGCTTGCCGCCGAAGTAATCGAGCGGCAAGGTGAGCAAGTGTTCGTAAGTGGTGGTGCGCAGGTCGGCGCCGATGCGCTCCGAAACCAGCGCCAGCAGGTAGGTGCGGGCCCAGCCCAGCGCCCAGCCGGCCAGCGCCGCGGCCAGCAGCGCGCCAAGGAACATCGCGACCTTGCCGAAGGCGATCTGCTGCCCGTTCTGGAACGGGATCAGGATGTCGTCCATCAGCGGAATGGTCAGGTACGGCGGCACCAGCGTGGCGGCGGTCGAGGCCAGGGTGAGCAGGAAGCCGGCGATCAGCTGCTTGCGGTAGGGCTTGGCGAAGCGGCCCAGCCGCAGCAGGACCCAGGTCGAGGGCGGGGTCTGGAGCTCGGGCTCGGCGAGCGCCGCCTCGTCCGCCTCGGCGGCCACCGCTGTCGCCTGCGCGACTCCGGCCGCCTGCTGGCCGAACAGCTTCTGCAGCCGCAGCGCGGCCGCCTGGTGGCGCAGGGTGTAGCGCCAGCGCGCCAGCCGCCCGCGGGCGTCCAGCAGGTCGAGGGTGCCGATGCCGGCATGGTCGGCCAGTTGCAGGTCCAGCCCCGGCGCGCCGAGCGGCCATTCGGCCCAGGCGCCTTCGGAATTGCGCGCCAGCAGGCGCCGATCGGTCAGCGCCAGCAGGCCGGAAGCAAACCGAAGTTCGCCATCGAGGTCAACCGGCACGGTCGCCAGAACGTTTTCCGCGGCTCTGAGCCGGCTTTTCAGAGCCTCTGAAGCCTCCTCTTCTTCGCCCCCCGGGGTGCCGACTGGATCGTGATGTTGCATTGTGTTTCTGTGTCTCTGGCCCGCGAAGGGGCCCTTCATGGCGCCTGCCGGGCGCCGATTCTGACCGATGACCATGGGCGCGCTTGAAGTCAGCCCCGTGCTCGGCCAAAGCACAACGAACGTTCTCATGACCCGTTTCGACGACATCCGCCTGCTGCGCGTCAACTATTTGCGCGGTCCCAACCTCTGGACCTACCGGCCCGTGCTGGAAGTCTGGCTCGACCTCGGCGCGCTCGAGGACTACCCCTCCAACAAGATCGACGGCTTCACCGACCGCCTGACCACGCTGCTGCCGGCCCTGATCGAGCACCACTGCGGCGTCGGCGAGCGCGGCGGCTTCATCCAGCGCCTGACCGAGGGCACCTGGTCGGGCCACGTGCTGGAGCACGTCGTGATCGAGCTGCTCAACCTGGCCGGCATGCCGACCGGTTTCGGCCAGACGCGCAGCACCTCCAAGTACGGCGTCTACCGCATGGTGTTTCGCGCCCGCGACGAGCAGGTCGCCCGCGTCGCCCTGGCCGAGGGCCACCGACTCCTGATGGCCGCCATCAACAACGACCCCTTCGACGCCGCTGGCGTGCAGCGCGCGGTCGATGCGGTCAAGGCCAAGGTCGAGGACTGCTACCTCGGCCCGAGCACTGCGTGCATCGTCGGCGCCGCCACCGACCGCGGCATTCCGCACATGCGGCTCAACAGCGGCAACCTGGTGCAGCTCGGCTACGGCGCCAACCAGCAGCGCATCTGGACCGCCGAGACCGACTACACCAGCGCGATCGGCGAATCGATCGCCAGCGACAAGGAGCTCACCAAGTCGCTCCTGGCCGGCTGCGGCGTGCCGGTGCCCGAAGGCCAGGTGGTGGCCAACGCGCAAGAAGCCTGGGAAGCCGCCGAAGACATCGGCCTGCCGGTGGTGGTCAAGCCCTCGGACGCCAACCACGGCCGCGGCGTCTCGCTGGAGTTGAATACCCGCGAGGAAGTGGAAGCCGCCTTCGCCGTCGCCGAGCCCGAGGGCAGCGATGTGATGGTCGAGCGCTTCATCCGCGGCCACGAGCACCGCCTGCTGGTGGTCGGCGGCCAGGTGGTCGCTGCCGCGCGCGGCGAGATCATCACGGTGACCGGCGACGGCACGTCGACCGTGGCCCAGCTGATCGAGAGCCAGCTCAACAGCGATCCGCGGCGCGGCGCCGAAGAAGAATTCCCGCTCGACGTGATCGACATCGCGACCGACGCCAAGCTGCAGCTCGAACTCAAGCGCCAGGAGCTGGACGCGGCCGCCGTGCCCGCCGCTAGCCGAGTCGTCACAATCCAGCGCAACGGCAACATGGCCATCGACTGCACCGATCATGTGCATCCCGAAGTCGCGCATGCGGCCGTGCTGGCGGCCCGCGTGGTCGGCCTCGACATCGCCGGCGTCGACCTGGTGGCCCAGGACATCGGCCGCCCCCTGGCGCAGCAAGGCGGCGCCATCGTCGAAGTCAACGCCGGCCCCGGCTTGCTGATGCACCTGAAGCCGGCCGTCGGCTCGCCGCGGCCGGTGGGCCGCGCGATCTGCGACCACCTCTTTCCCGACGACGCGCCGGGCCGCATCCCCGTGGTCGGCGTGGCCGGCTCGCGCGGCACCGCCGTGCTCTCGCGCCTGGTCGCCTGGCTCGTCGGGCTGGGCGGGCGCCACACCGGCCTGGCCTGCCGCGACGGCCTGTTCCTCGAACGCCGCCGCGTCGATGCGCGCGACAGCGCCACCTGGGAAGCCGGCCGCCGCCTGCTGGTGAACCGCGCCGTGCAGGCAGTCGTGATCGAGAACGGCGCCCAGACCATCCTGCGCGACGGCCTGGCCTACGACCGCTGCGAGGTCGGCATCGTGACCGATCTCGATGGCGCCGAAGACCTGGCGGAGTTCGACATCACCGAGAGCGACCAGATGGTCAGGGTGCTGCGCACCCAGGTCGATGTGGTGCTGCCCGAAGGCACTGCGGTGCTGAATGCGGCGGACATGCGCGTCGCCGGCCTCGCGCCGCTGTGCGATGGCGATGTGATCCTCTATTCGGTCGACCCGCAAGCCGAGGCGCTGGCCAAGCACCAGAGCGCCGGCGGCAAGGCCGTGCTGGTGCGGCAGGACCGCGTGGTGCTGGCCAACGGCAGCAGCGAGTCCTTCCTGCCCGGCCTCGGCCGGCTGACCATCTGGCGCGCCACGCATGCGGGCGTCGGCCTCGAGAGCCTGCTGGCCGCGGTTGCCGCGGCCTGGGCCCTGGGCATTCCGCTGAGCCTGATCGGCGCCGGCGTCGAAGCCTTCGAAGCCGATCTGCAGGCGGCGCTCGCCTCGCTGCAGCTGTCCCAAACCCTGCTTTCGCCCGAACCCCAACTGGCCTGACCGGCGCAACCCTCAGGTTCGCCGGCACCCTACTGCATCACCGCCATGGAAGTCACCCGCATCCGCGCCCTGCGCGGGCCCAATCTCTGGAGCCGCCACACCTGCATCGAGGCAATCGTCACCTGCACGGGCGACGAGAACGCGATCAGGCGGCTGCCCGGCTTCGAAGCCCGGCTGCGCGCGCTGTTCCCGAACATCGGCGAACTGCACCCGATCGTGCTCGGCCAGCCGCTCGCGCTGGCGCATGTGCTCGAGAACGCGGCCGTGGCGCTGCAGGCGCAGGCCGGCTGCGCGGTGAACTTCGGCCACACCGCGCGCACGGTCGATGAAGGCGTCTACCAGGTCACCTTCCAGTACAGCGAAGAACCGGTCGGCCGGCGCGCGCTCGAACTGGCCGAGCAGCTGATCGCGGCCGCACAGGCCGGCACCGAATTCGATGCGCACGCCGCCATCACCGAACTGCGCGACCTCGACGAATCCGAACGCCTGGGCCCGAGCACCGGCTCGATCGTCGACGCCGCCGTGGCGCGCGGCATCCCTTACCGCCGTCTCACCAGCGGCAGCCTGGTGCAGTTCGGCTGGGGTTCGAAGCAGCGCCGCATCCAGGCCGCCGAGGTCGACAGCACCAGCGGCGTGGCCGAATCGATCGCGCAGGACAAGGAGCTCACCAAGCAGCTGCTCAACGCCGCCGGCGTGCCGGTGCCGCTGGGCCGCCCGGTCAGCGATGCCGACGACGGCTGGGCCGCGGCCCACGAGATCGGCCTGCCGGTGGTCGTGAAGCCGCAGGACGGCAACCAGGGCAAGGGCGTCACGGTCAACATCACGACGCGCGAGCAGCTGCTCGCCGCCTACGACTCGGCTGCAGCCTACGGCGAAGTGATGGTCGAGAAATTCCTGCCGGGCTTCGACTTCCGCCTGCTGGTGGTGGGCGACAAGCTGGTGGCGGCGGCGCGGCGCGATCCGCCCCAGGTGATCGGCGACGGCAGACAGACCGTGCGCCAGCTGGTCGACCTGGTGAACCAGGACCCGCGCCGGGGCGTTGGCCACGCGACCTCGCTCACCAAGATCCGGCTCGACGACATCGCCATCGGCCGCCTCGAATCGCAGGGCCTCGCGCCCGACAGCGTGCCCGCGCTCGGCCAGCGCGTGGTGCTGCGCAACAACGCCAACCTCTCGACCGGCGGCACCGCCACCGACGTGACCGACACCGTGCATCCCGAAGTCGCGGCGCGCGCGGTCGACGCGGCCCAGATGGTCGGCCTGCACATCTGCGGCGTCGACATGGTCTGCGAGAACGTGCTGCGCCCGCTCGAGGAGCAGCACGGCGGCGTGGTCGAGGTCAATGCCGCGCCGGGCCTGCGCATGCACATCTCGCCCTCCTTCGGCCGCGGCCGCGCGGTCGGCGAGGCAGTGATGGACACGCTGTTCGCGCACGGCGACGACGGCCGCATCCCGGTGGTGGCCGTGACCGGCACCAATGGCAAGACCACCACCGCGCGCCTCATCAACCACCTGCTCGCCTCCAGCGGCCTGCGCACCGGCATGACCAACACCGACGGCGTCTACGTCGACGGCCGCCAGACCGACAGCGGCGACTGCAGCGGCCCCAAGAGCGCGCGCAATGTGCTGCTGCACCCGGACGTCGACGCGGCCGTGTTCGAAGTGGCGCGCGGCGGCGTGCTGCGCGAGGGCCTGGGCTTCGACCGCTGCCAGGTGGCGGTGGTCACCAACATCGGCAGCGGCGACCACCTGGGCCTCAACTACATCACCACGGTCGAAGACCTCGCGGTGCTCAAGCGCGTGATCGTGCGCAACGTGGCGCCCGGCGGCTATGCAGTGCTCAACGCGGCCGACCCCAACGTGGCCGCGATGGCCGCCACCTGCCCCGGAAGCGTGATCTTCTTCACCGCCGACCGCCAGCATCCAGTGATGGCCACGCACCGCGCGCAAGGCAAGCGCACCGTCTACGTCGACCAGGACACGCTGGTCGCCGCCGAGGGCTCGTGGCGCGAGCGCATTGCGCTGCGCGACGTGCAGATCACGCGCAACGGCACCATCGGCTTCCAGGTCGACAACGTGATGGCCTCGGTCGCGGCCGCCTGGGCCGTGGGCCTGGACTGGGACACCATCCGCAGCGGTCTCGCGAGCTTCAACAACGATGCCGCGGGCGTGCCGGGCCGCTTCAACGTGATGGACTACCGCGGCGCCACCGTGATCGCCGACTATGGCCACAACACCGACGCCATGCGCGCGCTGGTGGCCGCGGTCGACACCATGCCGGCGAAGAAGCGCTCGGTGGTGATCAGCGGCGCCGGCGACCGCCGCGACTGCGACATCCGCGACCAGACCGCGATCCTCGGCCAGGCCTTCGACGACGTGATCCTCTACCAGGACGCGGCCCAGCGCGGCCGCGCCGACGGCGAAGTCATGGCGCTGCTGCGGCAGGGGCTCGAAGGCGCGCAGCGCACCCGCACCATCGACGAGATCCGCGGCGAATTCATCGCCATCGACACCGCACTCGATCGGCTCCAGCCGGGCGACCTCTCGCTGATCCTGGTCGACCAGGTTGAGGAAGCGCTCGCTCACCTGGCGAAGCGCATCGCCGCTGGCTGAAAGCGCGGCGCCGCAGCCGCCGTGACAGACCTGTCCCACACGAAGCTGCGGCGCCTGCGCCAGATCGCGGCCACGCTGTCCCACAGCCTGCGGTGCTGAGCGCCAACACACTGCCTGACCGGCAGCGCGAACTGCGCTGCCCGAAAGGAGTGATTCATGAAAACAGTCATTCGTTCGAGCCTTGCCATCCTGCTCGCCGCGGGCGGCCTGATCGGCGCCTCGTCGGCCATGGCCCAGGCAGCCGGCTCCGATGCCACCCTGATGCGCGAGCGCGCTGTCTGCGACGGCGTTCTGCAGGATCGCACCGCCTGTCTTCGAGAAGCCGGAGCGGCACGCTACGAGGCGCGGCGAGGCGGATTGACCAGCGCCGCGCCCATCAACTACGAACAGAACGCATTGGCACGCTGCAGCCTGCAGCCGCCGGCCGACCGGGCCGACTGCGAGGCGCGCGTGCTCGGCACCGGCAGGACCACCATGGAAGGCAGCGTGCTGGGTGGCGGCGTGATCCGCGAAACCGTGACGCCGATCGTGGCGCCGATGCCGATGACCGCGCCGCCGCCAGCGCCGATGACCCGGCCGGAGCCGATGACCGCGCCGGCGCCGATGACCGCGCCGGCGCCGATGACAGCGCCGGCACCGATGGCGCCACTCCCGCTTCGTTGAGACGAAGACCAAAGCCCTACATTGTCACGCGGCTGTCATAAAAGGCCCCGGGGGTGCTGGCTATAGTCGTGGGCCCGTCAACTCCGAAGCCCACCCCCATGAACGCCATCAAGGTCGCACGCCGATTCATCGAAACGGACCCGGCCAACGAGTCGGCCCAGATTCTGGCCCGGCTCGTCCTGGCTCTCGAATCGGAGCGCAGCTTCGAGCTGGTCACGCTCTACGACCTCGACTACAAGAGCTTCCAGCTGGCCATGGACATCCTGAAGGAATGGCGGCTCGACCGCTACTACGCCAGCAAGTCCAAGCTGTTCGACCTGTCGCTGCAGATCAGCGAGCTGCCGGGTTGACGCCCCCGCAGTGACCGAGTTCGAACTCAAGTTCCAGGTCGACGCCCAGCATCGGGCTGCCGTGGAAGCGGCCGTGGCGCGCGGCCGCTCTCGCCGCACCCAACTCCAAGCCCGCTATTTCGACACTGCCGACGGTGCGCTAGCCGCGCAGCGTCTCGTGCTGCGCGTGCGCAAGGAAGGCAAGAACTGGGTACAGACCGCCAAGGCCCCGGCAGATGGGCCCCTGCAGCGCCACGAGGACAACGTCGAATTGAGCACCGAGCGCGCGAGCGAGGTGCCCCTTCCGCGCATCGAGCGCCATGAAGGCACGCCCGTCGGCGAGCTGATCGCGAAGGCCTTGCGAGCGGCCGGGCATGAACCGGCCGATGCCGTGCTGGTGCCGCTCTACCTCACCGACATCCGCCGCACCACGCGCGAAATGCGCACCGGCGATGCGCTGGTCGAGCTCGCTTTCGACCGCGGCGAAGTGCGCGCCGGCGAGCATTCGCACGCGGTGTGCGAACTCGAGATCGAGCTGAAGAGCGGCAGCCCGCGGTCGATGCTGGAGCTCGCACGGCGCTGGCGCATGCGCTACGGCCTGTGGCTCGACACCGTCTCCAAATCGGCGCGCGGAGAGCGGCTGGCCAAGGGCATCGAATACGGCGAGCCGGTCAAGGCCGAAGCGCCGAAGCTGGGCGACGATCCGAGCGGTGTGCAGGTTTTTCGCGCGGTGCTGAACAGCTGCCTGGCGCAAATCCTGCCCAATGCCAGCGAGGTCGCGGCCGGCAGCACCGATCCCGAGCACGTGCATCAACTGCGCGTCGGCATCCGTCGCCTGCGGACCGCTTTGCGCGAGATGGCCGAGCTCGCGCCTTCGATCGACCCGGCATGGGAGCCCGCGCTGGTGGACGCATTCCGCGCCCTGGGCCGCCAGCGCGATCGCGAGCACCTGCAGCAGACCGTGCAGCCGCAGATCGAAGCCGTCGGCGGGCCGTCGGTGGATTGGCACGAGGGCGCGTCGGAGGGTTCATCGCCGGCTCCGGCCGAGGTGGTGCGTTCGGCGGCCTTCCAGCTCGTGCTGATGAGCCTGATCGAGGCCTCGCTGCCCGAAGAAGAGCCCTCCGGCGAGCAGCTGGAACCAGGCGTTCCGGCCCGCAAGCCGCTGCGCGCTCGTCTGTCCAAGCTGCACCGGCAAGTGGTTCGCGACGGCCGGCGCTTCGATGCGCTGGAGGTCGAGGAACAACATCGCGTGCGCAAGCGCCTCAAGCGGCTGCGCTACCTGGGCGAGTTCGTCGCCCCCTTGTTCGACCAGGGCGCAAAGCGCTACCTGAAGGAACTGCGCCCGGCGCAGGACGCGCTCGGCACGCACAACGATGCCGCCATGGCCATCGCCGCCTACCGCGACGCGGCCAACCGTGACGGACGGGCATGGTTCGCGGTCGGCTGGCTTTCCGCGCGCCAGCCCGCAAGCGCGCTGGAATGCCGCGACGCGCTCGGCAAGATCGCGGACGTGCACCCGTTCTGGAAGAAGCGCTCGAAGCGCTGAGCCGCGCCCTCAGCGGCCCCAGCGCAGCACGAGCGGATCGAGGCGCCGCGCCGTTTCGATCAGGCCGGCGCGCGTGTCGGGGTGCATCGCCGGCAAGGGATGGCGCGGGGCCTCGCAGTTGATCACCCCGCCCTCCTTCATCAGCGCCTTGCAGGCGAGCAGGCCGGCCTGCCGGTTCTCGTAGTTGATCAGCGGCAGCCATTGCTGGTAGCGCGCGAAGGCCGCCTCGCGGCGGCCGGCCAGGTGGTCCATGATGATCGGCCGCAAGCCGTCGGCGTAGGCGCCGCCCGTCATCGAGCCGGTGGCGCCGGCGTCGAGATCGGGCATCAAGGTGATCGCTTCCTCGCCATCCCACGGACCTTCGATTGCGTCGCCGCCCAGGCGGATGAGTTCGCGCAGCTTCGATGCGGCGCCCGCGGTCTCGATCTTGAAGTAGGCGACGTGCTCGATCTCCGTCGCCATGCAGGCGAGAAAGGGCGCCGACAGCACGGTGCCGCTGGCCGGCGCGTCCTGGACCATGATCGGGATGTCCACCGCGTCGGACAGCCGCGCATAGAAGTCGTAGATCTGCGACTCGGGCACGCGAAAGGTGGCGCCGTGGTAGGGCGGCATCACCATCAGCATCGCGGCGCCCATGTCCTGCGCACGACGGCTGCGCTCGGCGCAGACCTTGGTACTGAAATGGGTGGTGGTCACGATCACCGGCACGCGCCCGGCCACGTGTTCGAGGATGGTGCGGGTCAGGAGCTCGCGCTCGTCGTCCGCGAGCACGAACTGCTCGGAAAAATTCGCCAGGATGCAGATGCCGTCCGAGCCCGACTCGATCATGAAATCGATGCAGCGCTTCTGGCTCGCGAGGTCCAGCTCGCCCGATTCGGTGAAGGTGGTGGGCGCTACCGGGAAGATGCCCTGGTAGCGGCGTTGCTTGGAAGAGGTCATGCGGGCTCCAGGTTTCAATGGATCAATGCGAATGGCGCGGCACCGCGGCGCCGCGGCAGCCGACGAGGAAGTCGAAGTCGCAGCCCTCGTCCGCCTGCAGCACGTGCTCGACGTAAAGGCGCCGGTAGCCGCCGCCCTTCTCGGGCGCTTCCTGCACGGCGACGGCACGCAGGCGCTCGGCCAGCTCGGCATCGCTGATGTCCAGGTGAAGGCGGCCCTGCTCGCAGTCGAGCTCGATCCAGTCGCCGTCGCGCACGGCTGCCAGCGGGCCGCCGTCGGCGGCTTCCGGCGCCACGTGCAGCACCACGGTGCCGTAGGCGGTGCCGCTCATGCGCGCGTCGGAAATGCGCACCATGTCCTTGATGCCCTGGCGCAGCAACTTGGGCGGCAGGCCCATGTTGCCGACCTCGGCCATGCCGGGATAGCCCTTGGGGCCGCAGTTTTTCATCACCAGCACGGAGCTCGCGTCCACCTCCAGCGCCTCGTCGACGATGCGTTCCTTGTAGTGCTCCAGGTTCTCGAACACCACGGCGCGGCCGCGGTGCTTGAGCAGTTCCGGCGAGGCGGCCGAAGGCTTCAGCACCGCGCCGCGCGGCGACAGGTTGCCGCGCAGGATGCAGATGCCGCCGTCTTCGACCAGCGGCCGATCGAGCGGGCGGATCACCTCGTCGTCGTAGCCGGGCGCATCGCGCACGTTCTCCCACAGCGACTTGCCGTTGACCGTGAGCGCATCGGGATGCGGCAGCAGGCCGTTCTCGCCGAGCCGGCGCAGCACGGCCGGCAGGCCGCCCGCGTAGTAGAACTCCTCCATCAGGAAACGGCCCGAGGGCATCAGGTCGACCAGCGTCGGCGTGCCGCGGCCGATGCGCGTCCAGTCCTCGAGTTCGAGCGGCACGCCCATCCGCCCTGCGATGGCTTTCAGATGGATCACGGCATTGGTCGAGCCGCCGATCGCCGCGTTGGTGCGGATCGCGTTCTCGAAGGCCTCGCGCGTGAGGATCTTCGACAGCGTCAGGCCTTCGCGTGCCATCTCGACCGCCCGCATGCCCGACATCTGCGCCAGCACATAGCGGCGCGCGTCGACCGCGGGGATGGCGGCGTTGTGCGGCAGCGAAGTGCCGAGCGCTTCGGCCATACAGGCCATCGTGGACGCCGTGCCCATGGTGTTGCAGGTGCCGGCGGAGCGCGACATGCCGGCCTCGGCCGACAGGAACTGGTGCACGTCGATCTCGCCGGCCTTCATCGCCTCGTGCAGCCGCCATACGGCCGTGCCGGATCCGATGTCGCGGCCTTCCAGCTTGCCGTTGAGCATCGGCCCGCCCGTGACCACGATCGCCGGGATGTCGCAGCTCGCCGCGCCCATCAGCAGCGCGGGCGTGGTCTTGTCGCAGCCGGTGAGCAGCACCACCGCATCGATCGGGTTGCCGCGGATCGCCTCCTCCACGTCCATGCTCGCGAGGTTGCGCGTGAGCATCGCGGTCGGGCGCAGGTTCGACTCGCCGTTGGAGAACACCGGGAACTCGACCGGAAATCCGCCCGCTTCCGACACGCCGCGTTTCACGTGCTCGGCGATCTTGCGGAAGTGCGCGTTGCAGGGCGTCAGCTCCGACCAGGTGTTGCAGATGCCGATGATCGGCCGGCCGTCGAACTCGTGGTCCGGGATGCCCTGGTTCTTCATCCAGCTTCGGTACATGAAGCCGTTCTTGTCGGCCGAACCGAACCATTCGGTCGAGCGCAGTTTCTTGGGGATCTGGGGCATGCGGGGGCTTTCGGGACTAGGGCCTGCGCGCGGCGAACAGGCGTTGCAGGAGACAGAAGACGAACAGGAGCGCGCCGACCACGATGCGCGTCCACCAGGAGCTCAGCGTGCCGTCGAAGGAGATGAGGGTCTGGATGATGCCCAGCATCAGCACGCCGAACATCGTGCCGACGACGTAGCCGACGCCGCCGGTCAGCAGCGTGCCGCCGATCACCACCGCCGCGATGGCATCCAGCTCGAGCCCGACCGCGTGCAGACCGTAGCCCGACAGCATGTAGAAGGTGAACACCACGCCGGCCAGCGCCGAGCAGAAGCCCGACAGCGTATAGACGCCGATCACCGTGGAGCGCACCGGCAGCCCCATCAGCAGGGCCGACTGCTCGTTGCCGCCGATCGCGTAGACCGTCCGGCCGAAGGGCGTGTAGTGCGCGACGAAGACCGCGAGCGCGACCACCGCCAGCGCGATCAGGGCGCTTGCCGAGATCGAGGCCTCGCCCCAGACCGGCATGCGCCACTGCGACACCTCGGAGTAGAACGCGTTGGTGATGCTGATCGAGTCGATGCTGATCAGGTAGCAGAGGCCGCGTGCGAGGAACATGCCGGCCAGCGTCACGATGAAAGGCTGGAGCCGGAAGCGCTCGATCAGCAGGCCCATGCCGGCACCGAACAGCGTGCCCATGACGAGCGCCAGCGGGATCACGACGCCCGGGCTCCATCCATGCTTCTCGACCAGCGAGGCCGAGACCATGGTGGTCAGCGCGATCACCGATCCCACCGACAGGTCGATGCCGCCCGACAGGATCACGAAGGTCATGCCGACGGCGACGATGCACAGGAAGGCGTTGTCGATCAGCAGGTTCAGGAACACCTGCGGCGAGAAGAAGCCGTCGTAGAACACCGAGCCCAGCGTCGCCATCAGCATGAAGAGCGAGATGGTCGCGGCCAGCGGCAGGTACTTGGGGTTCAGGCGCGTGCGCGGGGGCCTGGGCACCGCCGCAGGCGCAGCGGCTTCGGGCGGGCGCGAGACGACGGCGCTCATCGCGCAACCTCGCCGCTCGGCGCGCGCCGCACCAGTTGCCGCATGCTGGCGCGGAATTCCGCCGACTGCAGCAGCATGACCGCGAACACCACCACCGCCTTCACCACCAGGTTGATCTCCGGCGGCACGCCCAGCGAATAGATGGCATAGGTCAGGGTCTGGATGATCAGCGCGCCGATCACGCTGCCGACCAGGCTGAAGCGCCCGCCGGTGAGCGCGGTGCCGCCGAGCGTGACCGCCAGGATCGCGTCGAGCTCCAGCAGCTGGCCCGCGTTGTTGCCATCGGCGCTCTTGACGTTGGAGCTGATAAGGAGCCCCGCGACACCCGCGCAGAAGCCGCAGAACATGTAGGCGCAGACGATGATGCGGCGGGCGCGCACGCCGGCCACGCGCGCCGCGCTCGGGTTGATGCCCACCGCCTGGATGAAGAGGCCCAGCGCGCTGCGCGTGATGCCGAAATAGACCACCGCCAGCACCAGCGCCGCGATGTACACCGAGAAGGGCAGCCCGAACAGGTAGCCGCTGCCGATGAAGAAGAAGGGGGCGTAGTAGATCGTGATGATCTGGCCACCCGTGATCAGCTGCGCGATGCCGCGCCCCGCCACCATGAGGATCAGCGTCGCGATGATCGGCTGCATGCCGACGCGCGCCACCAGGAGGCCGTTCCACAGCCCGCACGCCGCGGCCGCGCCGAGCGCCACGAGAATGGCCAGCCACATCGGGAAGCGGCTGACCTCCGCGGCGGCGCCGTTCGCGACCACCAGCGATCCGCCGATCAGCCAGGCCGCCAGCGCCGCTGCGATCGCCACGACCGCGCCGACCGAGATGTCGATGCCGCGCGTCGCGATCACCAGCGTCATGCCGAGCGACACCAGCACCAGCGGCGCCGCGCGGTTGAGGATGTCGATCAGGCTGCCGTAGAGATGGCCGTCGCGCCATTCCAGGTGCAGGAAGCTCGGATTGAAGGCCGCGTTGACGGCCAGCAGCAGAAGCAGCGTGACCACCGGCCATGCGAGGCGGTGACTGAACACCCGCCTCAAGGATTCGGGAAACGATGCGCTCATGATTCCGCCGCGATCAGTTCGTAGACCGCGTCCTCGCTGCTGCCCGCGGGCAGCTCGCCCACCTTGCGCCGCTCGCGCAGCACCGCGATGCGGTGCGACACGCGCACCACCTCGTTCATCTCGGAAGAGATGAACAGCACCGCCATCCCCTCGCGCGCGAGCCGCAGGATCTCGTCCATGATTTCCTGCTTGGCCGCGACGTCGATGCCGCGCGTCGGCTCGTCGAGGATCAAGAGGCGCGGCCGGGTCGCCAGCCAGCGCGCGAGCACCGCCTTCTGCTGGTTGCCGCCCGACAGCAGGCCGATCGGCGTGTCGATGCTCGCGGTCTTGATGCCCAGCGCCTGGACGAAGCGCTCCGCCAGCGCCGTCTGCTCGGCGCGCGAGAGCGTGCGGCGCAGCCCCATCCGCGCCTGCAGCGCCAGCGCGATGTTCTCGCGCAGCGAGAGCTCGGCCACGATGCCGTCGGTCTTGCGCTCCTCGGGGCACAGCGCGAGCCCGTGCTTCACCGCATCGGCCGGGCTCGTCAGGTCGACGGCGACGCCATCCACGCGCAGGCGGCCGCAATCCGGCTTCGCCAGGCCGAACAGCAGCCGCGCCAGCTCGGTACGGCCGGCGCCCAGCAGGCCGGCCAGCCCCACCACCTCGCCCGCGCGCACGCTGAGGTCGATCGGCTGCAGCTGCCCGCGCTGGCCCAGGCCCTCGGCCTGCAGCACCGCGGGCGCGAACTCCTCGAGGGCGGGCAGCTCTGCATGGCCCGCGGCCTGCGCCGCGAACTCGCGCCCCACCATAGCGGAAATGAGCGCCTGCGGACCGAGCTCGCTCGCGCGCCACTCGCCCACCCAGCTGCCGTTGCGCAGCACGGTGATGCGGTCCGACACCGCATAGACCTGGTTCAGGAAATGCGTGATGAACAGGATGGCCAGGCCCTCGCTGCGCAGCCGTCGCAGCACCGCGAACAGGCTCTTCACTTCCTCGTCGTCGAGGCTCGAGGTCGGCTCGTCGAGGATCAGCACGCGGGACGAGAGGCCGAGGGCGCGCGCGATCGCCACCATCTGCTGCACCGCCACCGAGTAGCTCGACAGCAGCTGCGAGACATCGATGTCCACATCCAGCCGCGCCAGCAGCGCGCGCGCATCGCGGTTCACCTTCGCCCAGTCGATGCGAAAGCCCTGCGCCGCGCCGCAGCGCGGATAGCGCCCCGAGAACATGTTCTCGGCCACCGACAGGTTGGGGCAGAGATTGACTTCCTGGTAGACCGTGCTGATGCCCATGCGCTGTGCCTCGAGCGGCGAGCCCGGCCGGATCGGCTCCCCCGCGAGCCGCATCTCGCCGGCGTCGGCGGCATGCACGCCGGTCAGCACCTTGATGAGCGTCGACTTGCCCGCGCCGTTCTGCCCCATCAGCGCATGGATCTCGCCCGGCCGGAGCCGGAGCGCCACACCGCGCAGCGCCGGCACGCCGTTGAACTGCTTGTCGATGCCGGTGAGCTCGAGCACCGGCATCTCGGACGATGCGGCGGGGTTCATTTGTTCTTGTTGTAGACGTCCACGAACACCGCGGCCAGCAGCACCAGGCCCTTGATCACCTGCTGGTAGTCGATGCCGATGCCGAGGATCGACATGCCGTTGTTCATCACGCCCATGACGAAGGCGCCGATGACCGCACCCATCACCTTGCCGACGCCGCCCGAGGCCGAAGCGCCGCCGATGAAGCAGGCCGCGATCACGTCGAGCTCGAAGCCGAGCCCCGCCTTCGGCGTGGCCGTATTGAGCCGGGCCGCGAACACCAGCCCGGCCAGCGCCGCCAGCACGCCCATGTTGACGAAGGTCAGGAAGGCGAGCCGCTGCGTCTTGATGCCCGACAGCCGCGCCGCCTTCTCGTTGCCGCCCAGCGCGTAGATGCGGCGGCCGACCGTGGTGCGGCTGGTCACGAAGTCGTAGGCCACGATCAGCACCGCCATCACGATCAGCACGTTCGGCAGGCCCTTGTAGGTCGCCAGCAGGTAGCTCAGCAGCAGGATGACCGCGGCGAAGAACAGGTTCTTGACCAGGAAGAAGGCGTAGGGCTCCTGCTCCATGCCGTGCTGCGCCAGCTTGGCGCGGCCGCGCAGCTTGAAGAACACCAGCGCCGCGGCGGCCAGCGCGCCGAGCACGAGCGAGCTCAGGTGCAGGCTGCCGCCGCCCGCCAGGTCGGGCACGAAGCCCGAGCTCAGCTTCTGGAAGGCCTCGGGAAAGGGTCCCACCGACTGCCCCGCGAGTAGCGCCAGCGTCAGCCCCTTGAACACCAGCATGCCGGCCAGCGTGACGATGAAGGACGGAATCCGGAAGAAGGCCACGAACCAGCCCTGCGATGCGCCGATCAGTCCGCCGGCGAGCAGGCAGACGATGAAGGTGGGCACGAAATGCCATTCATATTCCACCATCAGCACCGCGGCCAGCGCGCCGATGAAGCCGCACACCGAGCCGACCGACAGATCGATGTGCCCGGCCACGATCACCAGCAGCATGCCGAGCGCCATGATCACGATGTAGCTGTTCTGCAGCAGCAGGTTGGTGAGGTTCAGCGGCCGCATCAGCGTGCCGTCGGTCAGCACCTGGAACAGCACCATGATCGCGACCAGCGAGATCAGCATGCCGTATTCGCGCAGGTTGTTCTTGAGGAAGCCCGCGTACTCCGCGAGCGGCGCGACGGGCTGCGCCGGCGTGACGGTATCGACTTCAGGCGGCATGGACGCTGCTCCCCGAGGCCACGATGGCCCGCATGATCTTTTCCTGCGAAGCCTCGGCGGCAGGAAACTCGGCGACGAATCGCCCTTCGTTCATCACATAGATGCGGTCGCACATGCCCAGCAGTTCGGGCAGTTCGGAAGAAATCATGAGAATGCCTTTGCCCTGGCTCGCAAGCTGGTCGATGATGGTGTAGATCTCATACTTGGCGCCGACGTCGATGCCGCGCGTGGGCTCGTCGAGGATCAGCAGTTCGGGCTTCGCGAACAGCCACTTGGCGAGCACCACCTTCTGCTGGTTGCCGCCCGAAAGGTTGAGCACCTGCTGGCCGACGCCGGCGCAGCGGATGCCGAGCGCGCGGCGGTACTCGTTCGCCACCTTGAATTCGCGCCCGTCGTCGATCACGCCGCGGTCCGAGACGGCGGCCAGGTTGGCCAGGCTCAGGTTCTTGCGGATGTCTTCTTCCAGCACCAAGCCCGCGCCCTTGCGGTCCTCGGTGACGTAGGCGATGCCGTGGTCGATCGCCCGGCCGATGGTGGAAACGTCCACTTCCTTGCCGTGCATGAAAACCGAGCCGCTGATGCGCTGGCCGTAGGCGCGCCCGAACACGCTCATCGCGAACTCGGTGCGGCCGGCGCCCATGAGCCCGGCGATGCCGACGATCTCGCCGCGCCGCACGTGCAGGTTGACGCCCTTGATCTGCTCGCGCTCGGCATGCAGCGCGTGGTGCACGCGCCAGTCGCGCACCTCGAACACGGTCTCGCCGATGCGCGGCGAGCGCTCGGGATAGCGGTGCGCCATGTCGCGCCCCACCATGCCGCGGATGATCCGGTCCTCGCTGATCGGCGCGGTGCGGCAGTCCATGGTCTCGACCGTGGCGCCGTCGCGCAGCACGGTGATCGAATCGGCCACCTTGGCGATCTCGTTGAGCTTGTGCGAGATGAGGATCGAGGAGATGCCCTGCTTCTTGAGCCCGAGCAAGAGCGCCAGCAGCGCATCGCTGTCGCTCTCGTTCAGGCTCGCCGTCGGCTCGTCGAGGATCAGCAGCTTGACCTCCTTCGAGAGCGCCTTCGCGATCTCGACCAGCTGCTGCTTGCCGACGCCGAGGTCGGTGATCAGGGCAGTCGGCGGCTCCTTCAAGCCGACCTTGGCCAGCAGCTCGCGCGTCTGGGCATAGGCCGCGAACCAGTCGATCACGCCGCCGCGCGCCGTCTCATTGCCGAGAAAGATGTTCTCGGCGATCGACAACAGCGGCACCAGCGCGAGCTCCTGGTGGATGATGATGATGCCGAGCTTCTCGCTGTCGGCAATGTCCCGGAAGCGGCGCAGCTCGCCCTCGAAGCGGATCTCGCCGGTGTAGGAGTCGCAGGGATAGACCCCGCTGAGCACCTTCATCAGCGTCGACTTGCCCGCGCCGTTCTCGCCCACCACTGCGTGGATCTCGCCCGCGCGCACCGCGAGGTTGACGTTGTCCAGCGCGTTCACCCCCGGAAAGGTCTTGGTGATGCCGCGCATCTCCAGAATCACATCGTTCACCCTGTCTCCTTCGAACCTCCGCCCCACCATCGCGACTACTTGATCTGGCTTTCCTTGTAGTAGCCGCTGTCGACCAGTGCCTGCTTCCAGTTCGATGCGTCGACGCTGATCGGCTTGAGCAGGTAGGAGGGCACGACCTTGACGCCGTTGTTGTAGGTCTTGGTGTCGTTCACTTCCGGCGTCTTGCCCGCGAGCATCGCGTCCACCATGTTCACCGTCACCTTGGCCAGCTCGCGCGTGTCCTTGAACACGGTCGCCGTCTGCTCCTTGCGCAGGATCGACTTGACCGAGGGCACTTCGGCATCCTGCCCCGTCACCACCGGCATCGGCTGCTGGGCCGAGCCGTAGCCCACGCCCTTGAGCGAGGAGATGATGCCGATCGACAGGCCGTCGTAGGGCGACAGCACCGCATCGACCCGGTCCTTGGTGTAGTAGGCCGACAGCAGGTTGTCCATGCGCGCCTGCGCCACCGCGCCGTCCCAGCGCAGCGTGGAGACCTTGTCCATGCCCAGCTGCTTGCTGCGCACCACCAGCTTGCCGCTGTCGATGTAGGGCTTCAGCACCGACATCGCGCCGTTGTAGAAGAAGAAGGCGTTGTTGTCGTCCGGCGAGCCGCCGAAGAGCTCGATGTTGTACGGGCCCTTGCCTTCCTTCAGCTTGAGCGCCTGCTCGATGTAGCCCGCCTGCAGCACGCCGACCTGGAAGTTGTCGAAGGTCGCGTAGTAGTCGACGTTCTTCGAGCCCTTGATGAGCCGGTCGTAGGCAATCACCTTGACGCCCTTGTCGGCCGCCTTCTGCAACACGTCCGACAAGGTGCTGCCGTCGATCGCGGCGATCACCAGCACCTTGGAGCCCTTGGTCACCATGTTCTCGATCTGCGCGAGCTGGTTCGGGATGTCGTCGTCGGCGTACTGGAGATCGGTCTTGTAGCCCTTCTCCTTGAAGTACTTGACCATGTTGGCGCCGTCGGCGATCCAGCGCGCCGACGACTTGGTCGGCATCGAGATCGCGATCGGGCCCTTGTCCTGCGCCTGGGCCAGCGAAGTGATGCCGATCAGGCCCATGGCGGCGCCGGCGAGCAGGGTCTTGAGAAAAATGCGTTTCATTGGGATATCTCCTTCGTTGTGCGCTCAGTATTTGCGCTTGGGGAATTCGGTCTTGGCTACTTCCATCGGGAAGATCCCCTCCTCGGTCACGATGCGCTTCGGAATCGTCTTGCCGGCCTTGATGTCCTTCACGGCCGTCATCAGTTGCGGACCCAGGAGCGGGCTGCATTCGACCGACACGTTGAGCTTGCCGGCCATCATGGCCTCGAAGGCGCCCTTGACCGCGTCGATCGAGATGATCGTGATGTCCTTGGCCGGCTTCAGGCCCGCTTCCTCGATGGCCTGGATCGCGCCGATCGCCATGTCGTCGTTGTGCGCATAGAGCACGTTGATCTTCTTGCCCTCGGCCTTGAGGAAGGCTTCCATCACTTCCTTGCCCTTGGCGCGCGTGAAGTCGCCGGTCTGCGAGCGGATGATCTTGAACTTCGGGTCGGCCTTGATGATTTCCTCGAAACCCTTCTTGCGGTCGATCGCCGGCGCCGAGCCCACGGTGCCCTGCAGCTCGACGATGTTGACCTCGCCCTTCTGGTCCTTCATCTTCTCGACCAGCCAGCGCCCGGCCTTGCGGCCTTCCTCGACGAAGTCGGAGCCCATGAAGGTGACGTAGAGCGAGTCGTCCTTGGTGTTGACGGAGCGGTCGGTCAGCACCACCGGGATCTTGGCGGCCTTGGCTTCGCGCAGCACCGTCTCCCAGCCCGACTCGACCACCGGCGAGAACGCGATGACGTCGACCTTCTGCGCGATGTAGGAGCGGATCGCCTTGATCTGGTTCTCCTGCTTCTGCTGCCCGTCGGAGAACTTGAGCTCGATGCCGGACTCCTTGGCGGCCGACTTGATCGACTCGGTGTTGGCGGTGCGCCACTCGCTTTCGGCGCCGACCTGGGCGAAGCCGAGAACGATCTTCTTCTGCGCCAGCGCCGTGCCCGGCAGCAGCGAAGCCAGCGACGCGGCTGCGAGAGCAAGGGTGGTGAGCGTGCGACGGTTCAGTTTCATGGTCTGTCTCCTGTGGTTGTCGTGGTGAAAAAACTTGAGGCCCCGGGGTGCGTGCGTCAGGCCATCACGTACCCCGTCTTGACCGTGGTGTAGAACTCGGCCGCGTAGCGCCCCTGCTCCCGCGGCCCGTAGCTCGAGGCCTTGCGGCCGCCGAAGGGCACGTGGTAGTCGACGCCGGCGGTCGGCAGGTTGACCATGGTCATGCCCACCTTGGCATGGCGCTTGAAATGCATGGCGCGCTGCAGCGAGCCGGTGCAGATGCCGGCACACAGGCCGAAGGGCGTGTCGTTGGCCAGCACCAGCGCATGCTCGTAGTCGTCGGCGCGCAGCACGCAGGCGACCGGCCCGAAGATCTCCTCGCGCGCCACGCGCTGATGGGGCCGGGCCAAGAAGAGCGCCGGGCTCATGTAGTGGCCGGCGGTCGGCCGCTCCAGCAGCTCGCCGCCCCACACGTGCTCGGCGCCCTCCTCGATCGCGGCCGCGATCGAGGCCATGTTCTGCCCGAGCTGGCGGCGGTCGACCACCGGACCGATGTCGATGCCGCGCTCCAGCGCATGCCCGACCTGGAGCGCGGCCATGCGGCGGCGCAGGCGCGCGACGAAGGCATCGTGCACCGGCGCTTCGACGATCAGCCGGCTCGACGCGGTGCAACGCTGCCCGGTCGAGAAATAGGCGCCCTGCACCGCGCAGTCGACGGCAAGCTCGAGGTCGGCGTCGGCCAGCACCACGAGCGGATTCTTGCCGCCCATCTCGAGCTGCACCTTGGCATGGCGCGCCGATGCGGCCCGCAGGATGCGCTCGCCGGTCTCGACCGAGCCGGTGAAGCTGATCGCATCGACCAGGGGGCTGTCGACGATCGTCTGGCCGACCTCGCGGCCGCTGCCCATCACGAGGTTGAAGGTGCCGGCCGGCAGCGCCGCGCGGCTGATGATCTCGCTCAAGGCCCAGCCGCAGGCCGGCACCAGTTCGGCCGGCTTGAACACCACGCTGTTGCCGCAGGCGAGTGCGGGCGCGATCTTCCAGGCGGGAATCGCGAGCGGAAAGTTCCAGGGCGCGATCAGCCCGACCACCCCCACGGGCTCGCGCGTGACGTCGACCTGCACGCCGGGCCGCATCGAGGACATCGTTTCGCCCCCGGCGCGCAGCGCCTCGCCGGCGAAGAACTTGAAGATCTGGCCCGCGCGCGTCGCTTCGGCGATGGCCTCGGCCAGGGTCTTGCCTTCCTCGCGCGCCAGCAGCACGCCGAGCTCTTCGCGGCGCGCCAGCAGCTCGCTGCCGATCTGGTCGAGCACGTCGGCGCGGCGCTGCGGCGTGGTCCGGCTCCAGTGCGGGAAGGCATCGACCGCCGCCCGGATCGCCGATTCGGTCTGGCTGCGGTCGGCGCGGGCGTACTCGGCGACCACCTCGCGCGTGTCGGACGGGTTTTCGCTCAGGCCGCTGGTCACGCCGGTCTCCCAGCGGCCGTTGATGTACTGCCTGGCGTTCTGTTGGAGGTGGCTGCGCTTCAAGGTGCGGCGAGTTTAGGAATCACACCAATATCTTTCCAATCAATATTTGGATTGAATCGATATCAGAAGAAGCATTCAGGAAAACCCCATGACCAACTACACGCACTGGTTCATCCGTGCGCGCCTCAAGACCCGCCAGCTGCTGTTGCTCGTGGCCCTGGCCGAGGAAGGCAACATCCATCGCGCAGCCCAGGTGCTCAACATGACGCAGCCCGCGGCCTCGAAGCTGCTCAAGGATCTGGAGGACGTGCTGGAGGTCTCGCTGTTCGAGCGCCTGCCGCGCGGCATGCGGCCGACCTGGTACGGCGAGACCATGATCCGCCACGCGCGCGAAGCGCTGGCGAGCCTCAACCAGGCGCACGACGAGCTCGTCGCGCTCAAGGCCGGCAGCTTCGGCCAGGTCGGCATCGGCGCGGTCACCTCGCCCGGCCTGGTTCTGCTGCCGCCGGCGATGGCGGCCGTGAAGCGCGAGCAGCCGAACCTGCGCATCTCGCTCGATATCGAGACCAGCCCGGTGCTGTTCGAACGGCTCGAGCAGGGCAAGCTCGACATCCTGGTCGCGCGCCTTTTCGCGGAGCACGACAAGTCGAACCTGCGCTACGAGGCGCTGGTCGAGGAGCCGGTGTGCGCGCTCGTGCGCCCCGGGCATCCGCTGCTCGGCATGACCGGCCTCGGCCTGCGCGACCTGGTGTCCGCCGGCTGGATCGTGCCGCCCGCGGGCAGCGTGCTGCGCCACCGCTTCGACCTGATGTTCCAGGAGGAAGGCCTCGCGCCGCCGCTCAACGTGATCGAGACCGCGGCACTGCTCTTCATCACGCGCATGCTGCAGCAGAGCGACATGGTGGCCGTGCTCGCGACCGACGTGGCCCGCTACTACGCCGCGCACGGCATCGGGGCCGTGCTGCCGGTCGACATGCCCTGCCACATGGACGCCTTCGGCCTCATCACGCGCACCGACCGGCTGCCCTCTCCGGCGGCCAAGGTGATGATGAAGGCGTTGAAGGCGCAATGCCTGGCGGTGTACGGGCGGCGGCTGGAGGCGGATTAGTCCGGGGGGCGCGCACGCAAGTCTCGATCACCCATCAAGCCCGGTATGCGCTGCGGGTCGGGCGATCCCCTCTGCGTCGCCGAAGCGCGCAGCCTTTCGCGGATCAGGGCTCGCGATTGTCTGAGCCGAAGGCGAGTTCGAGCGAGACCCCGCGAAAGGCGAGCACTGCAGGGAAGCCCGAAGGGCCGGCGCAGTGGGGTCGACCGGCCCGCAGCGCATGCCGGGTGGGCGTCCAAACCAACGGTACGTCGACCCCCTACACCCAGCCCGCATCCACCTTGAACTCCTGCGCCGTGCACATCGCCGCATCGTCCGAGGCAAGGAACAGCACCATGCGCGCGATGTCCTGCGGCTGCAGCTTGTCGGGCAGGCACTGGTTGCGCTTGATCTCGCGCTCGCCCTCAGCGTCGAGCCAGAGCTTGATCTGGCGCTCGGTCATCACCCAACCCGGCGACACCGTGTTGATGCGGATGCGGTCCTCGCCCAGCGGCTTGGCGAGCCCGCGCGTGAGGCCGTTGACCGACGACTTCGCGATCGCATAGCAGGGGTAGGCGCCGCCCTTGCCCTGCCAGCCGGTCGAGCCGAGATTGACGATCGAGCCAAAGCCCAGGCGCCGCATGCCCGGCACCACCGACTGGATGGCGAAGAAGGCGGGCCGCTCGTTGATCGCCATGCGCTCCTCGTAGTAGGCCGGTGTCACAGATTCCAGCGTATGGCGATCGTCGCTCGCGACGTTGTTGACCAGCACCGCGAAATCGCCCAGCGCCGCCGCGGCCTCGGCGATGCACGACTGCAGCGCCGCCACGTCGCGCACGTCGCACACGCGCCACCACGGGGCGGCATGGCCCGCCTCCGCCAGTTGCCGCGCGAGCGCCTGGCTCGCGCCCTCGGCGATGTCGACGAAAGCCACGCGCGCGCCTTGTTCGACGAAGGCGCTCACCATTGCGGCGCCAATGCCGCTGCCGCCGCCGGTGATGAAAACCGGCCTTCCCTTCAGGCTCGGATAGGTGGAAAGTGCGGGGGCGGGATTCATCAGGTGTCTCCAAAATATGAGATTGCAATTTGCGTATCAATCAATAAGAAAATAATTGATTTCTAATATCAATATGCCTTGATACGATCCGCCGCGTCAAGGGACACCGCATGAGACAAGCTTGAACAAGACATCCCCGCCCACGGTCCTCGAAGCCCCCCGCTGCGTCTGGCCGGCCGGTGCCACACTCGGCGAAGGCACGCTGTGGTCGGTGCGCGAACAGGCGCTCTACTGGGTCGACATCGTCGAGCGCCGGCTGCATCGCTTCGACCCCGCCGGCGGCGAGCGCAAGAGTTGGGATTTCGACGAGGAGATCTCGGCGCTGGCCGAGCGGGCCAACACGCCGGGCCTGATCGTCACGCTGCGCCGCGGCTTCGCGCTCTTCGATCCGGCGGCGAGCGAGGTGCCGCCCAAATACCTGCACCAGCCCGAGCCGGAACTGCCCGCCAACCGTTTCAACGATGGCAAATGCGATGCAGAAGGCCGCTTCTGGGGCGGCACCATGGACTTCGCCTGCGAGGCGCCGACCGGTGCGCTCTACCGCTTCGACCCCGACGGCCGCTGCAGCCGCCACGACCAGGGCTTCGCCGTGACCAACGGCCCGACCTGGTCGCAGGGCGGAGGGACGATGTACTTCAACGACACCGTCACCGGCCGCATCTACGCCTACGACTTCGACATGGCCGCCGGAACGCTCGCCAACAAGCGCCAGTGGCTGCGTTTCGCGCGCGGCGACGGCCTGCCCGACGGCATGACCACCGACGCCGCCGGCCGGCTCTGGATCGCGCACTGGGGCGGCGCCTGCGTGAGCTGCCACGACCCGCTCAGCGCCGAAGAACTCTGCCGCGTGAAGCTGCCCACCAGCCACATCACCAACTGCGCTTTCGGCGATGCGGACCTGTGCACGCTCTACATCACGAGCGCAACCAGCGGCCTGACACCCGCGCAGCGCGAAGCCGAGCCCGAGGCCGGCGCACTGTTCGCGGTGCGCATCGACAGCCCCGGCCTGCCGGCGCCGCTGTTCGGCGGCTGATCAGAAGTCAGAAGTCGGGCAGCACGATGTCGCGCTGGCGCCGCGCCGCCCCCGGCGACACGCCGATGAAGCGCTTGAAGGAACGGCTGAAGGCCGCCTCGGACTGGTAGCCGAGCTGGCTCGCGAGTTCGACCGGCCGCGCGTTCTTCTCCTGCAGCAGGGTCAGCGCGACATGCATGCGCCAACGCGCCACGTAATGCATCGCCGGCTCGCCGACCAGCGCCGTGAAGCGTGCCGCGAAGGCCGAGCGCGACATCGCGACCTCGGCCGCCAGCGAGGCCACCGTCCACCGCCGCGCGGGATCGCGGTGGATGAGCGAGATGGCGCGGCCGATCTGCCGGTCCTGCAGCGCGCCCAGCCATCCCGTGCGGGCCGCGGGATCGCGCGCCATCCACGAGCGGATCGCCTGGATTACGAGGATGTCGGCCAGCCGCGTGATGATAGTTTCGCCGCCCGGCTGCATGGCATGCGCTTCGGCGGCCATGAAGCGCAGCGTGCTGCCGAGCCAGTCGGCCTCGGGCGACGCCGAAGCATCGATGCGGATCACGCTGGGCAGCAGCTTGGCCAGCCGGTGCGCGGCCGGGTGATCGAAGCGCACCGCGCCGCAGACCAGGCTGGTGGCCGCGCCGCCGCCGCCGTGCCGCAGCACCTCGTAGCGGTCGCTCTGCTGCTCGCGCGGAAGATCGAAAAGCCCGGGCGCCTCGGCGCCCGGTTCGCTCACCAGCCGATGACCCGCACCATGTGGCACCAGCGCGAAATCGCCCGGCTGCAGCAATTGCGGCTCGCTGCCCTCGACCTCGAGCCAACAGGGGCCGGAGGTCACGGCATGGAACATCAAGCTGTCCGCCATCGGCGGCAGCGTCAAGCCCCAGGGCGCGGTGAACTCGGAGCGGCAATAGAAGATGCCGCTCATCCGCAGGAAGTGCAGCGCCTCGCCGAGCGGATCCACGGGCACCAGGACGTCTTTGAGCTTCATGCGGGCAGTATGCGAAGCCTGGATGCGATCGTCCAGCTCGCCTGGACGAATGAGCAAGAAAAATCGATCTTCTGGCATTGATAAGCCTGTTCTCGCCGACGATAGTAGACGCCATGTCAACCCCAACCCAAGGAGCAACGGACATGAGCAACACCATCCCCACCATCACCGTCATGGGCGCCACCGGCCACACCGGCGGCAAGATTGCCAGGCGTCTGCTGGCCGCCGGCGCCAAGGTGCGCGCCCTCGGCCGCAACCCGGCCAAGCTGGCCGCGCTCGAACGCGCCGGCGCCGAAGTGCTGGCGGGCGACACCTGCGACCCGGCTTTTCTCGCGCAGGCCTTTCGCGGTGCCGATGCCGTCTACACGCTGCTGGCCACCGATCGCCGCGCGCCCGACTACCGGGCCCGGCAGGACCAGGAAGGCGAGGCCATCGCCGAAGCCCTGCGCGCGAGCGGCGTGCGCCATGTCGTCGCGCTCAGCAGCCTGGGCGCGGACCAGGGCGAAGGCACGGGCGTGATCGCCGGCCTGCACGCGCAGGAAGAGCGGCTGAAGCGGATCGCCGGCGTCCACCTGCTGCTGCTGCGCCCGGTCTCCTTCTTCGAGAATTTTTACGACGCGCTGGGGCAGATCAAGGAAGCGGGCCTGATGGCGGACACCGTCGAGGCGGACATCGCCGTGCCCATGATCGCAGCCGATGACATCGCCGCGGTCGCGGCCCAGGCGCTGCTGGCGCGCGACTGGAGCGGCGTCGCCGTGCGCGAGCTGCTCGGCCAGCGCGATCTGAGCCACACCGAGGTGGCACGCATCCTCGGCGAGCGCATTGGCAAGCGGGAGCTCGCCTATGTGCAGCTCTCCGAGGCCGACATGACCGGCGCCATGGTCGATGCCGGTCTGTCGCCGAGCTTTGCCGGGCTGTACATCGAGATGACGCGCGCCTTCAACGAAGGCCGGGTCGGCCCGAGCGCGGGGCGAAACGCCGCCAACACCACGGCCACGCGCTTCGAGGACTTCGCCGAGGAGTTCGCCGGCGCCTACGCGGCAATGTAAGCCGGGCGCTTCTTCGTTGCGCTAGCGTCGCCAGGAAGACCACCAGATGTCTGCGCTGCGAATGGTGATTTCGCTGCAGCGGCTGCCTCCCGCCAGTTGCATCGCAAGGGCGCGCAGCCGCGGCATGTGGCGTTCGAGGGTGGCCGACAGGCTCTCTTCGTCGGGCGTTGCGCCGAGCGCGATCAAGGCTTCGTTGTTCACGCGAACCGTCACCTTTCCCTGCGAGTTCTCGATCACGAAGTGATGGCCGGGAAGCTTGAGATCGGAAGAGCTGACGGGCATCGCGCGTCTCCTGCAGAGTTTTCCCGAACTTCGCGAAGACCGCCACCAGCCGGCGTAGGAGCAGCACCCGCTCCTGTTCCCGAAAAGACTTACAGGGACCGACGAACGAGTTGCTGTCCGACATCCTGAAGCGCATGCGCCGCGCTTGCGCACGGCCCGGCCAGCACTTCAATGGCGGGCTGTGCATACCCAAAAGCAAAACCAATTCATCGGTCCACAAGACGGCTACCTGTTCGCGGAAGGCACCCACTCGCGGCTCTACGAGCGCCTCGGCTGCCACCTCCGGGCGACGGGAGGCGCGGACTTTGCGGTCTGGGCGCCGAACGCCGAATCCGTGAGCGTGATCGGGGACTGGAACGGCTGGTCGGCCGAAGTCGACCTGCTCGAGTCGCGCGGCGAGCTCGGCATCTGGCAGGGCCACGCCCCCGATGCCGCGCCAGGGCAGGCCTACAAGTACCGCATCCGGTCACGCCATGGCGGCTGGCAGGTCGACAAGGCCGACCCCTTCGCCTTCTGCGCCGAGCTGCCGCCGGCCACGGCCTCCCGCATCTGGACACTCGACTACGCGTGGAGCGACCGCGAATGGATGTCCGCGCGTGCACCGAAGAATGCGCTGGATGCGCCGATGTCCGTCTACGAGTTGCACCTCGGCTCCTGGCGGCGCAAGGAGGGCCACTTTTTCGGCTACCGCGAACTCGCGCACGAGCTGGCCAACTATGTGACCGAGATGGGCTTCACCCATGTCGAGCTCATGCCGGTGACCGAGCATCCGTTCTACGGCTCCTGGGGCTACCAGACCACCGGCTACTTCGCCCCCACCGCGCGCTTCGGCACGCCGCAGGATTTCATGTATTTCGTCGACCACCTGCACCAGCGCGGCATCGGTGTGCTGCTGGACTGGGTGCCCTCGCACTTCCCGACCGACGAGCACGGCCTCGGCTACTTCGACGGCACCCATCTCTACGAGCATGCCGATCCGCGACAGGGCTTCCATCCTGAATGGAACTCGAGCATCTTCAACTACGGCCGCAACGAGGTTCGCAGCTTCCTCATTTCGTCGGCCCTGTTCTGGCTCGACAAATACCACCTGGACGGCCTGCGCGTCGACGCGGTCGCTTCGATGCTCTACCTCGACTACGCGCGTCAGCACGGCGGCTGGATTCCCAACCGCTACGGCGGCCGCGAGAACCTGGAAGCCGTCGAGTTCCTGCAGACCCTGAACCGGGCCGTGTACCGCGAGCATCCCGACACGCTCACCATCGCCGAGGAATCGACCGCCTGGCCGCGCGTCTCGCGCCCGACCGACATGGACGGCCTGGGCTTCGGCATGAAATGGAACATGGGCTGGATGCACGACAGCCTGGCCTACATGAAGGAAGACGCGGTCCATCGCAAGTACCACCACCACAAGCTCACCTTCTCGCTGGTGTATGCCTTCAACGAGAACTTCGTGCTGCCGCTGTCGCACGATGAGGTGGTGCATGGCAAGGGCTCGCTGCTCAACAAGATGCCGGGCGATGCATGGCAGCAGTTCGCCAACCTGCGCGCGCTGCTCGGCTTCATGTGGGGGCATCCGGGCAAGAAGCTGCTGTTCATGGGCGGCGAGTTCGGCCAGCGGCGCGAATGGAACCATGACGACGAACTCGAATGGTGGGTCGCCGCGCTCGAGGGCCATGCAGGCCTGCAGCGTTTCGTGAAGGAACTCAACCGCGTCTACCGCGCCACGCCCGCGCTGCACCAGCTCGACTTCTCCGCCACCGGCTTCGAATGGGTCGCGGCCGACGACGCGGACCGCAGCGTGTTCGCCTTCCTGCGCAAGCCGCGCGACGGCGGCGCGCCGCTCCTGGTCGTCAGCAACATGACACCGGTGCCGCGCACCAACTACCTGCTCGGCGTGCCGGCACCCGGCTTCTGGCGCGAGCTCGTCAACAGCGACGCCGGCGAGTTCGGCGGCGCGGGCTGGGGCAACCTCGGCGGCATCGAGTCGGCGCCGGTGCGCGCCCATGGCCGCATGCACTCCGTGTGCCTCACCTTGCCGCCGCTTTCGACCCTGTTCCTCGAGCACCCCCCCCATGGCTGAGAAAAATACCCCGGTCCGCCCCCCCACCCATCCGGACGGCGCGGACGGCCGCGTACGCGCCGTCATCGACGCCGTCCTGCCCATCGTGGACGGCGGGCGCTTTCCCGTGAAGCGCGTGGCCGGGGAAGCGCTGCGCGTTCAGGCCCACTGCTTCGCCGACGGGCACGACATGCTGCGGGTCATGCTGCGCTGGCGCAGCGAGGACGACGCCCACGGCGCCGAGCTGCCGATGAAGCCGCTGGGCAACGACGTTTGGCAGGCCGAGTTCACGCCGCCCGCGATCGGCCGCTACCGCTACACCGTCGCGGCCTGGGTCGATGCCTTCGAGTCCTGGCGCCACGACATGGCGCGCCGCGTCGAGCTCGACGACATCCGCATCGCATCGCAGATCGGCGCGCTCGAGATCGCGGCGGCCGCCGAACGCGCCAATGGCGTGGAGCGCAAGACGCTGGCCCGCTGGGGCATGGAACTGCACAGCGCCGCCGTCGCCGACGCGGCCGATGCGACGGTGCTCAAGGCGCTGGCGCTGGACGAAGCCCTGGCCGCGCTCGCAGCCCGCTACCCGGACCGCCGCCTCGCGGCGCAGTATCCGTTGGAGCTGCCGCTGGTGGCCGATCGCGATCGCGCCCGCTTCAGTAGCTGGTACGAGCTGTTCCCGCGCTCGACGGCGACCGAGACCGGACGCCACGGCAGCTTCAAGGACGTGGCAGCGCGCCTGCCCGCGATCGCGGCCATGGGCTTCGACGTGCTGTACTTCCCGCCGATCCATCCGATCGGCCGCGTGCAGCGCAAGGGCAAGAACAATGCGCTGGTCGCCAAGGCGGACGACGTCGGCAGCCCGTGGGCCATCGGCGCGGCCGAAGGCGGCCACAAGTCCATCCTGCCCGAACTCGGCACGGCCGAGGACTTCCGGCATCTGATCGCGCAGGCGGCCGGCCACGGGCTCGAGATCGCACTCGACATCGCCTTCCAGTGCGCGCCGGACCATCCGTACGTGAAGGCGCATCCCAGCTGGTTCCGCTGGCGGCCGGACGGCAGCGTGCAGTACGCCGAGAACCCGCCGAAGAAATACCAGGACATCTATCCCTTCAACTTCGAGAGCGAGGACTGGCCCGCGCTGTGGGCCGAGCTCAAGAGCGTCTTCGACCACTGGATCGCCGAGGGCGTCAAGATCTTCCGGGTCGACAACCCGCACACCAAGGCATTTCCTTTCTGGGAATGGGCGATCGGCGAGATCAAGCGCCAGCATCCCGAGGTCATCTTCCTGGCCGAAGCCTTCACGCGGCCCAAGGTGATGCACCGGCTGGCCAAGCTGGGCTTCACGCAGTCCTACACCTACTTCACCTGGCGCAACGACAAGCAGGAACTGATCGAGTACTTCACCGAACTCTCGGCGGGACCGGGCAGCGAATATTTCCGCCCCAACGTCTGGCCCAACACGCCCGACATCCTGCACGAGCGCTTGCAGGGCGGCGAGCCCGCGGTCTTCATGGCGCGCCTGGTTCTCGCCGCGACGCTGGCCGCCAACTACGGCATCTACGGCCCCGCCTTCGAACTGCGCGAGCACCTGCCGCGCGAGCCGGGCAGCGAGGAGTACCTGCATTCCGAGAAGTACCAGCTGCGCGCCTGGAACCACGACGATCCGGGAAGCCTCGCGCCCTTCATCGCCCGCGTCAACGGCATCCGGCGCGACAACCCCGCGCTCCATGCCGACCGCGGCCTGCGCTTCCTCGCGATCGACAACGACCAGCTGCTGGCCTACGCCAAGCGCTCGGACGACGGCGTCAACGTGGTGGTGACGGTGGTGAACCTCGACCCGCACAACGTGCAGTCCGGCTGGCTCGCGCTCGATCCCGCGTCCATCGATTGCGAGGCCGGGCATCCGTTCCAGATGCACGACCTGCTGAGCAACCAGCGCTTCGTGTGGCAGGGAGATCGCCACTTCGTCCGGCTCGATCCGCACAGCGTGCCGGCCCACATCTTCCGGGTGCGGCGCCGGGTTCGCGACGAGCGCGAGTTCGACTATTTCCAGTGAGGTCTTGCGCCCATGAACGCTCCGGTACCGCACATTGCTCTCGAAACCGTCGAGATCGACAGCAGCGACGATCCGCTGTGGTACCGCGATGCGGTCATCTACCAGCTCAACGTCAAGGCCTTCTTCGATTCCAACGATGACGGCGTCGGCGACTTCAAGGGCGTCACGGCCAAGCTCGACTACGTGAAGGACCTCGGCGTCAACACCATCTGGCTGATGCCCTTCTACCCCTCGCCCTTGCGCGACGACGGCTACGACATCGCCGAGTACGAGAACGTGCACCCCCAGTACGGCACGCTGGACGATTTCCGCGAGATGCTGGATGCGGCGCACCGCCGCGGCCTGCGCGTGATCACCGAGCTCGTCATCAACCACACCTCGAGCGACCACCCGTGGTTCCAGGCCGCACGCCGCGCGCCGCCCGGCTCGCCGGAGCGCGACTTCTACGTCTGGAGCGACAGCGACCAGCTCTACCAGGGCACGCGCATCATCTTCACCGACACCGAGACCTCCAACTGGAGCTGGGACCCGCTCGCAAAGGCCTACTACTGGCACCGCTTCTTCAGCCACCAGCCGGACCTGAACTTCGACAATCCTCAGGTGCTGGAGGCCGTGTTCAAGACCATGCGCTTCTGGCTCGACATGGGCGTCGACGGCTTCCGGCTGGACGCGATTCCCTACCTGGTCGAGCGCGACGGCACCAGCAACGAGAACCTGCCGGAGACGCACGCGGTGATCAAGAAGCTGCGCGCCGCCATCGACGCGCGCTACAAGAACCGCTTCCTGCTGGCCGAGGCCAACATGTGGCCCGAGGACGTGCGCGAGTACTTCGGCGAGGGCAACGAGTGCCACATGGCCTACCACTTCCCCTTGATGCCGCGCATGTACATGGCGATCGCACAGGAAGACCGCCATCCGATCGTCGAGATCATCCAGCAGACGCCCGAGATTCCCGAAGGTTGCCAATGGGCCATCTTCCTGCGCAACCATGACGAGCTGACGCTGGAGATGGTGACCAGCAAGGAACGCGACTACATGTACCTCATGTATGCCGCCGACCTGCGCGCGCGCATCAACGTCGGCATCCGGCGCCGGCTCGCGCCGCTGATGGAGAACGACCTCGACCGCGTCAAGCTCATGAACGGCATGCTGCTGTCGATGCCGGGCTCGCCGATCATCTACTACGGCGACGAGATCGGCATGGGCGACAACGTGTTCGTCGGCGACCGCAACGGCGTGCGCACGCCGATGCAGTGGAGCCCCGATCGCAACGCCGGCTTCTCGCGCGCCGACCCGCAGCGCCTCTATCTGCAGCCGATCATGGACCCGATGTACGGCTTCGAGGCGCTCAACGTGGAGGCGCAGGCGCGCGACGCCAGCTCGCTGCTCAACTGGACGCGACGCATGCTGGCCGTGCGCAAGACCAGCCACGCCTTCGGGCGCGGCAAGCGCATCTTCCTGAAGCCCGGCAACCGCAAGATCCTGGCCTACCTGAGCGAGTACGACGAGGACACCATCCTCACGGTCTTCAACCTCTCGCGCGCGGCGCAGCCGGTGGAGCTCAACCTGTCGGCCTACAAGGGCAAGGTGCCGGTCGAGATGCTGGGCCGCACCTCCTTCCCGCCCATCGGCGAGCTGCCCTACCTGCTGACCTTGCCCTCGTACGGCTTCTATTGGTTCCGCCTCGCGGCCGATGCCGAGATGCCGAGCTGGCACCAGGAAGGCGTCGGGCTGCAGGACCGGCCGACGCTGGTGCTGTTCGACGGCTGGACCAGCTTTTTCCGCGACCGCGTGATGCCGTGGCGCATCGGCATGGCCGAACGGATGCTGACGCAGTTCGAGACCGACACGCTGCCGCGCTTTCTGGAGATCCAGCGCTGGTACGCCTCCAAGGGCACGCCGATCGAGCGCGCGCGGCTGGTCGACCATGCGGTGTGGGACGCCGGCGAATTCAGCTGGATGCTGCCGTTGCTGCAGCTCGACGGCCCGCCCGAAGCGTCGACCTACTTCGTGCCGCTGGCGCTGGCATGGGAAGAGCAGGACGAGGAGCGCTTCAACCGCCTCACGCCGGCCGCGCTGGCCAAGGTGCGGCAGCAGTCCAACGTGGGCGTGATGGCCGACGCCTTCTATGACGAGGCCTTCTGCCGCGCGGTGGTCGAGGCCATCCGCGCCGGCGAGGAGATCGCCACCAACGCCGGCCGGTTGCGCTTCACGGCCACCGACGCATTCAGCGACCTTCCCGTAGCCCTCGCTGCGCTGCCCGTGGCCCGCCCCAGCGCGGTGAGCAGCAACACCGTCGTCACCTTCGACGAGACCCTGTTCCTCAAGGGCTATCGCAACCTGCGCGACGGCGTGAATCCCGAGCTCGAGATGGGTTGGTTCCTGACCAGCGTCGCACGCTTTCCGCATTGCGTTCCGGTCCTGGGCGCACTCGAATACCTCGGCGACGACGGCCGCGTGGTGACGCTGGCGATGGTCCAGGCCTACGTGACCAACCAGGGCGACGGCTGGGTCTACACGCTCGGCTATCTGGAGCGCTTCCTCGAAGAGCTGCGTACGGCGGGCGCCGATACCTTCGCCGCGGCCGCACCGGCCCAGGCCCACGGCGGCTTCCTCGCGCTGATGGTGGTGCTCGGCCGGCGCACCGCCGAGCTCCATTTGGCGCTGGCCGCACGCACGGGCGACGCGGCCTTCGATCCCGAGCCGTTCGAGCCGGGCGACGTCGAGGCGATGCGCGAGCGCGCACTCGATGACGCCACCGCCACGCTGGCCTTGCTGCGCGATCGCCTGCTGCTGCTTCCCCCGGCCGCGCAAGAGGACGCGCAAGCCCTTCTGTCGCGCCACGAGGCGCTGCAAAGGCGCATCAGCGCGGCAGCCGGGAACGTCGAAGGCGGCATCAAGACCCGCTACCACGGCGACTACCACCTGGGCCAAGTGCTGGTGGCCGACAACGATTTCGTCATCATCGATTTCGAAGGCGAACCCACGCGCAGCTTCGAGGAGCGCCGCGCCAAGGGCTCGCCGCTGCGCGACGTCGCGGGCATGCTGCGCTCGTTCAACTACGCGCGCTGGTCGGCTTTGCGGCGCGTGGCGCAGAACGCCGACGAGCTCCAGCGGCTCGACGCACCGGCGCGCGACTGGGAGCTTGCCGCGCGGGATGCCTTCCTCTCGGCCTATCGGGCGACGATGGCTTCGGCTGGAACGGCGGCACCGATCGACGCGAATCTTCTCGAATTGTTCGAACTTGAAAAGGCGCTGTACGAGCTGCGCTACGAACTCAACAATCGCACCGACTGGGTCCAGGTCCCGCTGCAGGGCCTGCTGGCATTGAACGGTGCCGGCTCATCGCGCTGATCGAGCGACTGGAGAAACGCATCATGGAAAGCTTCGGAATCCACCTGGAGCCCTTGCGGGCCATCCTGTTCCAGATCGGCGCATTCCTGCCGCGTCTTCTGATCGCGCTGATCGTGGTGCTCGGCGGCTGGCTGCTCGCCAAGCTGGCGCGCTTCACGGTCGTCAAGGCCCTGCGCGCGATCAACTTCAACGTGCTCACCGAACGCGCCGGCCTCGACAACTTCCTGCGGCAGGGCGGAATGCCCGGCGACACCACCAGCCTGTTCGGCGTGCTGGTGTACTGGCTGGTGATCCTCGCCGCGCTCCTGATCGCCTTCAACGGCCTCGGCCTGACCTACATCACCGACCTGCTGGGCCGCGTGGTCTGGTTCGTTCCCAACATCTTCGTGGCCCTGCTGGTGCTGGCCTTCGGCTCCTACTTTGCGCGCTTCGTCGGCGACAGCGTCGCCACCTATGGCCGCAACATCAAGCTGCAGGACGCCGTGTTCCTCGGCAAGCTCGCGCAGTACGCGATCATGGTGTTCGTGGTGCTGATCGCGCTCGACCAGATCAAGGTTGGCGGCGACATCGTTCGCGAAAGCTTTCTCGTGATCCTGGCCGGCGTGGTCTTCGCGCTGGCGCTCGCCTTCGGTCTGGGCGGCAAGGACTGGGCCGCGGAGCGCATCGAGCAATGGTGGCCGCGCGAGCGCAAGAACCCCGGCGACGGCCCGGACGACAAGCTCCCTAGATGAAGACCAACGATCAGATCACCGCAGTCTGGCCCGGCCGCCCCTATCCGCCCGGCGCCCACTGGGACGGCCAGGGCGTCAACTTCGCGCTCTTCTCGCAGCATGCGCACAAGGTCGAACTCTGCCTCTTCGACGAGAAGGGCCGCCACGAGCGGCTGCGCATCGCGATGCGCGAGCGAACCGACGACATCTGGCACTGCTACCTGCCCGAGGCGCGCCCGGGGCTGGCCTACGGCTACCGCGTGCACGGGCCCTACAAGCCCGAGGAGGGGCATCGCTTCAATCCGCACAAGCTGGTGCTCGACCCCTATGCCAAGGACACGATCGGGCAACTGCGCTGGGGCGACGCGCTGTACGGCTACACCGTCGGGAGCAAGCGCGAGGACCTCTCCTTCGACCGCCGCGACAGCGCGCCGCTGATGCCCAAGGGGCGCGTGCTCGAGCCCGCATTCACCTGGGGCGACGACCGCCGCCCGCACATCTCGTGGCAGGACATGGTGATCTACGAACTGCACGTGCGCGGCTTCACGATGACCCACCCCGAGGTGCCACCGGAGCTGCGCGGCACCTATGCGGCACTCGGTTCGGCGCCGGTGGTCGACTACCTGAAGCGCCTCGGCGTGACCACCGTCGAGCTGCTGCCGGTGCACAGCTTCCTGAACGACCACCACCTGGCGGAGAAAGGGCTGCAGAACTACTGGGGCTACAACACCCTGGCCTACTTCGCGCCCGAGATGCGCTATTGCGCCTCGCTCAAGGTCAAGGAGTTCAAGACCATGGTGAAGACGCTGCACTCGGCAGGCATCGAGGTCATCCTCGACGTGGTCTACAACCACAGCTGCGAGGGCAACCATCTGGGGCCGACGCTGTCCATGCGCGGCGTCGACAACGCCTCCTACTACATCACCACCGCCGACAACCGCCGCTTCTACGACGACTTCACCGGCTGCGGCAACACCGTGAACCTGGAGCATCCGCGCGCGCTGCAGCTGGTGATGGACTCGCTGCGCTACTGGGTCGAGGAGATGCACGTGGACGGCTTCCGCTTCGACCTCGCCGCGGCGCTGGCGCGCGAATCCGGCAAGGTCGAAAATCTCGGCGGCTTCTTCGATGCGATCCGCCAGGACCCCACGCTCAACCGCGTGAAGCTGATCGCCGAACCCTGGGACCTCGGCCACGGGGGCTACCGGGTCGGCAACTTCCCCTACGGCTGGGCCGAGTGGAACGACCGCTTCCGCGACGGCGTGCGCGGCTACTGGAAGGGCGACGACGGCGTGATGGGCGATCTTGCGCAACGCCTCACGGGCTCGCAGGACCTGTACGGCTGGTCGGGCCGGCGGCCGCATGCCAGCATCAACTTCGTCACCGCGCACGACGGCTTCACGCTGCAGGACCTGGTCTCCTACAACGAGAAGCACAACGAGGCCAACGGCGAGGACAACCGCGACGGCAACAACCACAACCTGTCTTGGAACTGCGGCGTCGAAGGGCCGAGCGGCGATCCGGAGATCCAGGCGCTGCGCGAGCGGCAGAAGCGCAACCTCATCGCCACGCTGCTGCTGTCCCAGGGCGTGCCGATGATCCTGGCCGGCGACGAGCGCGGCCACACCCAGAACGGCAACAACAACGTCTACTGCCAGGACAACGAAACGGCCTGGCTGGACTGGAATCCGACGCCGGAGGGCGACGCGCTGTTCGCCTTCATGCAGCGCGTGATCGCGCTGCGGCGCGCGCATCCCTCCTTTCGCCGCCGCAATTTTTTTCATGGCAAGCCGCTGGAAGGCAGCGCGGTCAAGGACGTGTGCTGGCTCAAGCCGGACGGCCTCGAAATGACGCCGGAAGACTGGAACGATGCCCATGCGAGATGCTTCGCGATGCTGATCTCCGGCAACGGCATCACCGAGCGTGGACCGCGCGGCGAGGCGCTGCGCGACGACGACTTCCTGCTGCTCTTCAACGCCCACCACGACGAGATCGCGTTCACGCTGCCGTCCGGGGGCCAGGGCGCATGGCGCCTCATGCTCGACACCGCGACGCAGGCCCTGCCGCCCGACGAGAACGAGGCCGCCCGCGGCGAAGCACCGGCCTGGACCTCGCCGAGCTACCCGCTGCAAGGACGGTCCTTCGTGCTGCTGAGCCGCGCCGCGCGCCCTGCGGAGAACACCGAGTGAAGCGCGTGCATCCCATGCCCTTCGGCGCCGGCGTCTTGCCCGAGGGCGGCGTACGCTTCGCACTGTGGGCGCCGGCCGTCGAACTGGTGATGCTGGAGCACGGGCCCGACGCCGGCGCGCGCACGCATCGCATGCTGCACGACGCGGAAGGCTGGCACCGCCTCGACCTGGACGAGGCGCGGCCCGGCGACAGCTATCGCTTCCGCTTGCCGGACGGCCTGCGCGTGCCGGACCCGGCCTCGCGCTTCAACCCGGAGGACGTGCACGGCGCGAGCCGCATCGTCGACCCGGCGGCCTATGCATGGCAGCACCGGGCCTGGCGCGGCCGGCCGTGGGAGGAGGCGGTGGTCTACGAACTGCACGTCGGCACCTTCACGGCCGAAGGCACTTTCGCGGCCGCGCGGCAACGCCTTCACGCGTTGGCCGAGCTGGGCATCACCGCGGTCGAGCTCATGCCGCTGGCCGACTTTCCGGGCCAGCGCAACTGGGGCTACGACGGCGTGCTGCCCTTCGCGCCGGACGCCGCCTACGGCACGCCGGACGAGCTCAAGGCGCTGGTCGACGACGCCCACGGGCTCGGCCTGATGGTGCTGATCGACGTGGTCTACAACCACTTCGGCCCCGAGGGCAACTACCTGCACGCCTACTGCCCGCAGTTCTTCAACCCCGCGCACCAGACGCCGTGGGGTTCGGCCATCAACTACGACGGCGAGGCGTCCCGCACGGTGCGCGATTTCTTCATCCACAACGCGCTCTACTGGGTCGAGGAGTTCGGCTTCGACGGCCTGCGGATGGACGCGATCCACGCCATACGTGACGATTCCGGCAAGCACATCGTGCGCGAGATTTGCGAGGCGCTGCACGACGGGCCGGGCAGCGAGCGGCATGTGCACGTGGTGCTGGAGAACGATGCGAACCAGGCTTCGCTGCTCGAGCGCGACGCCCGCGGCGTTCCACTCGCGGGCACGGCCCAATGGAACGACGACCTCCACCATGCGGCCCACGTGCTGGTCACCGGCGAGGCCGACGGCTACTACACCGACTATGCCGATGCGCCGGTGGCGCGCTTCGGGCGCGCGCTGGCCGAAGGCTTCATCTACCAGGGCCAGCCTTCGCACTTTCGCAACGGCGAGCCGCGCGGCGAGCCGTCCACGCACCTGCCGCTCGCCGCTTTCGTTTCCTTCTTGCAAACGCACGACCAGGTCGGCAACCGCGCCTTCGGCGAACGCATCCACAGGCTGGGCGACGCGGCGATGCTGCGCGCGGCCATGGCCTGCGTGCTGCTGTCGCCGCATGTGCCGATGCTGTTCATGGGCGAGGAATTCGCGGCGTCGACGCCGTTCCAGTACTTCTGCGACTTCGGACCCGAGCTCGCCGCCGCCGTCTCGCGCGGCCGGCGCGAGGAGTTCGGCCGCTTCGCCGCCTTCAAGGACGAGGCGGCGCGCTCGCGCATTCCCGATCCCAATGCCGAGTCCACCTTCATGGCCTCCAAGCTGCGCTGGGAGGAGCGGGATGTCCCCCATCACAGCGCCCGCCTCGCCGAGCTGCGCGAACTGCTGGCCCTGCGCCAGCAGCGCCTGGTGCCCCTGCTGGCCGGCCAGCGCGGCGCTGGCCGTTTCCACTGCGAGGGCGCGTTGCTGCAGGTCGACTGGACGCTCGGGTCGGCGGCAGCGCTGCATCTGCTCGCGAACTTCGGCCTCGAGGAAATGGCATGCGCGGCGCCGCCCGGCGACCTGCTCTGGTCCATCGGTGCGGCGCAGACCACGAATGCCACGCCGCTGAACCTGGCGCCCGGCGCGGTGCATGCGACACTGCAGGAGGAGGTCCGCCTTGACTGAGCCCGCGCGCATCGTCGACGACGACGAAGCGCTGGGCCCGCTGTGTGCACACTTCGGCATCGCCACCGACTACGAGGACGTCTGGCGAACGCGCCGTCCGGTGCCGCGCAACAGCCTGGTCGCCTTGCTGGCAGAGCTCGACGTCCGCATCGATGCCACCACGACGGCCGAGGACGCGCTCGCCGCGGCCCGCCGCGCCGCATGGACGCAAGGCCTGCCGCCGGTGCATGCGATCCAAGCTGCGGCGCCGACGTGGCAACTGCACTTGCGCCTTCCCGCAACGACAGGCCGGCTGCGCTGGCAGCTGGACGAGGAATCCGGCCCGCGGCACCAGGGCGAACTCGACGCGCTGGCCCTGCCCGAGCTTGCGCACGCCGAGCTCGATGGCGTGCGCTGGTGCGAGCGCGAGCTCTCGTTTTCGCTTGCGCTGCCGGCCGGCTACCACCGCCTCAGCATCGAGGGCCTGGCCGGCCCGGTCGGCGAGATGCTGATCGTGAGCGCCCCCGCACGCTGCTGGCGCCCGGCGGCATTGCAGGACGGCGGCCGCATCTGGGGGCCTGCGGTGCAGCTGTATGCGCTGCGTTCTGCGCGCAACTGGGGCATCGGCGACTTCGGCGATCTTGAGCAGCTGGTCACGCAGATGGTCGCGCGCGGCGCCGACATCGTCGGACTCAATCCGCTGCACGCCCTCTTCCCGCACAACCCGGCCCATGCGAGTCCCTACAGCCCGTCCTCGCGCCGGCATCTCAATGTGCTCTACATCGACGTCGAGGCGGTCGATGGCTTCGCTGCCTGCGACGCGGCCCGGCAGCTCGTGCACTCGCTCGAATTCCAGACCCGGCTCGCGCGCCTGCGCGAAGCGCCGCTGGTCGACTACGCGGCCGTGGCCGCAGCGAAGTTCGAGGTGCTGAAGCTTCTTTACGCGCAGTTTCGCGAACAGCATCTGTCGGCCGACGGCCGCAACGCGCGCGACGATGCGGGCCGCGCCTTCCTGGCCTTCGTGGCCGAAGGCGGCGAAGCGCTGCACGGCCACGCCCTGTTCGAGGCGCTGCAGGCCCACTTCCACGCGGCCGACGACGCGGTCTGGGGCTGGCCGGCATGGCCCGAGGCTTACCGCAATCCGGCCGGCGCCGAGGTCGCCGCCTTCGCACAGCAGCATGCCGAGCGCGTGCAGTACCACCAGTACCTGCAATGGCTGGCCGAATGCCAGCTCGAGCGCGCCAACGCGCGCTGCAAGGAGCTGGGGCTGGGCGTCGGCCTGTACCTCGATCTGGCGGTGTCGGTGGACCGCGCGGGCTCCGAGGTCTGGAGCGAACGCACTTGCTTTGCTGCCGAAGCCAGCGTGGGCGCGCCGCCGGACGAGTTCAATCCCGGTGGCCAGGGCTGGGGCCTGCCGCCGCTCCGGCCGGATCGCCTGCGCGCCGATCACTACCGCCTCTTCATCGACACGCTGCGCGCCAATATGAAGAGCGCCGGCGCGCTGCGCATCGACCACGTGATGGGGCTGATGCGCCTGTTCTGGATACCGCCCGGACGAAGCGCCACCGATGGCGCTTACGTGCACTACGCGCTGGCCGAGCTGCTCGCGATCGTCGCGCTGGAGAGCCGGCGCAACCGCTGCATGGTGATCGGCGAGGACCTGGGCACGGTGGCGCCGGAGATGCGCGAGGCGCTGGCGCGCGTGGACGTGCTGTCCTACCGCGTGCTGTTCTTCGAACGCACCGACGACGGCGAATTCAAGTCCGCGGCCGACTACCCGCCCGACGCGCTGGCCGCGATCGGCACGCACGATCTGCCGACCCTCGCCGGATGGTGGAGCGGAGAGGACCTGCGGTTGCGGCTGCAGCTCGGCCTGTTTCCCGAGCTGGCGCTGTTCGAGAAGCAGCTCCGCGATCGCGCGCGGGAGCGCGTGGGGCTGCTTCTGCAGCTCGAGCACGCGGGTCTGCTGTCGGCCGAGGAAGTCGCCGAGGCCACGGGCCGCCCAACGCCGGCGCCGCGCACGGTGGAGGCGATCCACGCCTTTCTTGCCGCCGCACCCTCGGCGATCATGATGGTCCAGTTCGAGGACGCGCTCGGCGTCTGCGACCAGGTCAACATGCCCGGCACCACCGCGGAGCAGCCGAACTGGCAGCGCAAGCTGCCGCTGGATCTGCAGGCGCTGGCGGCGAGCGATGAAGTCTCGGGCCTGTGCACCACCATGGCCGCATCGCGGCCGCGCCGCGCGCCCGACATCGAGCGCCGCGGCACCGCCCGCACATTGGTGCCGCGCGCCACCTACCGGCTCCAGTTCCACAAGGACTTCGGCTTCGACGATGCCATTCGCATCCTCCCCTACCTCGCCCGCCTGGGCGTGAGCCACATCTACTGCTCGCCGATCCAGCGCGCCCGCGCCGGCAGCATGCATGGCTACGACGTCGTCGCGCACGACGAGATCAACCCCGAACTCGGCGGGCGCGAAGGCTTCGATCGCTTCGTCGCGGCCTTGCGCGAACACGGCATGGGCCAGCTGCTGGACCTGGTGCCCAACCACATGGGCGTGATGGGCGCCGACAATGCATGGTGGATGGACGTGCTGGAGAACGGACCCGCCTCGCTGTTCGCGCAGCACTTCGACATCGACTGGCAGCCGCTCAATCCCGAGCTCGCGGGCAAGGTGCTGGTGCCGGTGCTGGGCGACCACTATGGCGACGTGCTCACCAGCGGCGATCTGGTGCTGCGCTTCGACGAGGAAGCCGGAAGCCTGGCGCTGCACTACTTCGAACACCGCTTTCCGCTGGCGCCGGAGAGCTATCCGCGCGTGCTCGCGGGCGCCGAGACGCAGCAGGGCGATGCGGAGCTCGCGGCGCGCCTGGCCAGCACGGCCTCCGCCTTCGGCCGGCTGCCGGGCCGCGATGCCGAGGATCCCGTCGCCCGCGCCGAGCGCGCACGCGACAAGGAACTGCTCAAGGCCGATCTGTCCCTTCTTGCCGCCCGCAATCCGGACGTGGCACGCGCGATCACGGCGCGGGTGGCCGAGCTCAACCTGCCGGTCATGCGCGACGAGCTGCATGCGCTGATCGAAACGCAGGCCTGGCGGCTCGCCTATTGGCGCGTGGCCGCGGACGAGATCAACTACCGCCGCTTCTTCGACATCAATTCACTCGCCGGGCTGCGCATGGAACGCGACGAGGTGTTCGAGGCCACGCAGTCCTTCGCGCTCGATCTGGCCGCGTCCGGCCGCGTGGAGGGCTTGCGCATCGATCATCCGGACGGCCTCTACGATCCGGCGCGCTACTTCCGCCAGCTCCAGGAAGGCTATGCGCGGCGCGCTGGCCTGCTGCTGACAGCGCACGATGAGGCAGGCCGGCCCGCGCGCCCGCTCTACGTGGTGGCGGAAAAGATCGTCGCCGAAGACGAGGAGGTGCCCGAAGACTGGCATGTGCACGGCACCACCGGCTACCGCTTCGCCAACGTGGCCAACGGCCTGTTCGTCGACACTGCCGCGGCCACGAAGTTCGAGAAGATCTGGCGCAATTTCACCGGCGTCGAGAAAGACTTCGAGGCCCTGGCGCGCGACGGCAAGCGCGACATCATGCAGAGCGCGCTGGCCTCGGAGCTCACCGTGCTGGCCACCGAACTGCTGCGCATCGCGCGGGCCGATCGGCGCACGCGCGACTACACCTTCAATGCGCTGCGCCGTGCGCTCGGCGAGATCGCGGCCTGCCTCCCGGTCTACCGGACCTACATCATCGATGCGCCCTCCGCGCAGGACGAGCGCTTCATCGCCTGGGCCCGGCGCGAGGCGGAGCGCGGCAGCCAGGATGCCGATCTCACGATCTATGACTTCGTGCAGCAGATGCTGCTCGGACGCGCGGTATCCGGCGCCGATGACGAACTCCAGCAGCGCGTGCTGCGCCTGGCGATCCGTTTCCAGCAGTTCACTTCACCGGTCACGGCCAAGGGCGTGGAGGACACCGCCTTCTATCGCTACTTTCCCTTGAGCTCGCTCAACGAAGTCGGCGGCGAGCCGGCGCGCTTCGGCAGGACGGTTGCCGAGTTCCACGAGGCCAGCGCCGATCGCGGCCGGCGCTGGCCGCACACCATGCTGGCCACCTCCACGCACGACAACAAGCGCTCCGAGGACGTGCGCTGCCGCATCGACGTGCTGTCGGAGATGCCGGCCGCCTGGCGCCTGGCGCTGCGACGCTGGCACGGCTTCACCCGGCCGGTACGCAGGCGGCTGGAAGCCCGGGGCGCACCCGCCGGCGCGCCTTCGGCCGCCGACGAGTACCTGCTCTACCAAACGCTGCTGGGCACGCTGCCACCGGGCGGACTGGACGACGCGGCGCGCGAGCCTTATGTCGAACGCATCGTGCGCTACATGCAGAAGGCGGCACGCGAGTCCAAGCTCAACACCCGATGGACCTATCCCAACGAAGGCTACGAGCGCGCCCTCGAGGGCTTCGTGCGCGCGCTGTTCAGGCCTGGAGCCGACAACCGTTTTCTCGACGAGCTGAAGATCATGGGCGCCAGGCTCGCCTGGTTCGGCGCGTTGAACAGCCTCTCGCTCGCCCTGCTGAAGTACGGGTCGCCCGGCGTGCCCGACCTGTACCAGGGCAATGAACTGATGGACCTGAGCCTGGTCGATCCCGACAACCGCCGTCCGGTGGATTTCCGCCTTCGCGAGCAGCGCCTGAACGAGCTCGAGGCGCTGGCGAAGGCGCCCGACATGCCGGCGCGCGTGAATGCGCTCGCGCGCGAGCCCCACGACGGCCGGGCCAAGCTCTGGCTCGTCTGGCGCATGCTGTCGCTTCGGCGCGCACAGCCTGTGCTGTTCCGGGAGGGACGCTACGAGCCCCTGGGCGCCAGCGGCGTGCAGGCCGCGCATGTGGTCGCTTTCGCGCGCCGTCACGAAGAGCAGACGCTGGTTGTGATCGCAGGGCGGCTTTTCACCGGCCTCGACAGCGCCGAGGGCGAACCGCCGCTCGGCGAGGTGTGGCAGGACACGAGCGTGCGCCTGCCGGACGCGGCCGACGGTGCTGCTTTCGCGAACGTGCTGACCGGCGAGACGATCGTCGTGCAGGGCGGAGCCATCCGCCTCTCTGCCGCCCTGGGCCGCTTTCCGGGTGCAGCGCTGTGGAAGCTTTCCACAGCGGGTTGAACTCAGCGCGCACCGCCGGCCGGGCTGCTCCGCGCTCCCGCCGGCATCCACCACAGCGCAGCACAGGCCGAGAGCCCCAGCAAGGCCGACAGCCACAGCGCACCGGCGCCCCAGCGGTCCAGGCTCAGGCCGAAGAGAAAGGGTGCGCCTGCCTGCACCAGGCGCGCGGGCACCATGAGCAGCCCCTGCCGCCGGCCGTAGCCCTGCGAACCGAACAACAGCAGCGGCAAGGTGCCGATCGCGATCGTGAGGATGCCGTTGCCCGCACCATGCAGCGCCGTGAACACCGCCGCGGCCGGCGCGCCCGCGAGCCCGATCGCCACTGCGCCGAGCGGATGCGCCATGGCAGCCAGGCGCGCCGACAGCAGCGGATGAAAGCGCTGCAGCACCGTGAACTCCAGCACGCGTCCCGCCACCTGCGCCGGCCCGACCAGCGCGGCGAAGGACACGGCCAGCGCGAAGCCCACACCGGCCGCTTGCAGCACGCTCGGCAGGTGCGCGGCCATCGCGGTGCTGATGAACCAGGTGACGGCAAACACGTAGGCCATCAGGAAAGCGGCGCGCCGCGCCTCGGCTTCTGAAAGCGGCGCAGCGGGCTCCGGCTTCGCCGGTGCAGCCGCATCCGCCGCGTTCGCGCGCGGCAGCCTGGGCAGGCAGGCATTGAGCGGCAAGCCGATCAGCAGGTGCAGCCCGGCCCAGGCCATGCAGGCGCCGCGCCAGCCGAAGTGCGATTCGAGCGCCGCCGACACGGGCCAGCCGACGGTACTCGCGAAGCCGGCGAACAAGGTGATGCCGGTGATGGCGCTGCGCGCCTCCTGGCCGTGCAGGCGCACCACGGTGGCGAAGGCGGCTTCGTAGAGCCCGCTGCCCATCGCGATGCCCATGAGCGCCCAGGCCAGGAACAGCTGCGGCGTGCTGTCGGCCCATCCCAGCGCAGCCAGGCCGGCAGCGAACACGAGATTGCTCGCGATCAACACCGGTCGCCCGCCGAAGCGGTCGATCGCGCGGCCCGCATAGGGCCCGAGCGCGGCAGAGACGATCAGCGCCACCGAGAACGCGGCGAAGACCGTCGAGGGGGCCATGCCCAGATCGAGCGCCATGGGCACCGCCAGCATGGCGGGCAGGTAGTACGACGAAGCCCAGGCCAGCGTCTGCGCGGTGCCCAAGGCTGCCACTGTCGTGAGCCGGCTCATTCAGCGATCTGATTCTTCTGCTGGCCCGAGGATTCGATCACGTTGGGGTGGCCGGCAGGATGCAGGCGCGGCTCGAAGGCGTTGTGGACGGCCAGGCCGATGAGCGCCCCGATCAACTCTGCGAGCACGAAGCCCGGCGCGCTGGCGGGCGCGATGCCGGCAAAGCTGTCGCTGAACATCCGGCCGAACACCGCCGCCGGATTGGCGAACGAAGTTGACGCGGTGAACCAGTAGGCAGCGCCGATGTAGGCCGCGACCATGGCCGGCGCACGGCCTGCCGGGGCGCGCAGGATGACCAGCAGCAGCCCCGCCGTGGCCACGGCTTCGGCGATCCATTGCCCCGTTCCGCTTCGCAGCTTGGTCGAGAACTGCAGGATGCTCATGTCGAACATCGCGTGGGCCAGCCAGGCGCCGAGCATCGCGCCCACGAGCTGCGCTGCCACGTAGGGCACCAGGCTCGATGCGGGAAGCTCGCGGCGCATGGCCATCACTGCGCTGACGGCCGGATTGAAGTGCGCGCCGCTGATCGGGCCGAAGACCTCGATCAGGATGTACAGGCCGCCGACGGTGGCCAGGGTATTGGCCAGCAAGGCCACGGCGGTGTTTCCGCCGGACAGGCGCTCGGCCATGATGCCGGAGCCGATCACCACGGCGAGCAGGAGCGCCGTCCCCAGCATCTCGGCCAGCAGCTTGCGAGGAAGATCCGTCATGTCGTCACCTCTGCGAGATCGCGGTGAGAGCCTGCTGCAGATCTGCGTTGCTCATGGATTCCAGCGGCAGGGCCAGCAGTTGGGTCATGCGGTAGGCGATGGCCTGCCGTGTCAGCTCGAAGGCCACGCGTTTGCCCTCGTCGTCGCCGAGCGCGTTGGAAGGATCGGGATACCCCCAGTGCACCTTGACGGGGCTACCGGGCCAGTACGGGCAGGTCTCCTGCGCCGCGCTGTCGCACACCGTGATGACGATGCGCATCGCCGGCTTGTCGTCGCCGACGAATTCGTCCCAGCTCTTGCTGCGATAGGACGACACATCCACATCGACATGGGTCAACGCTTCCAGCGCGAACGGATTGAGCCGACCACTCGGAGCGCTGCCGGCGCTGAACGCCCGCACGTCCTTGCCGGCCTTCTTGGCCAAGTGGTTGAGCATGCCCTCGGCAAGCACGCTGCGCGCCGAGTTGTGCGTGCAGAGGATCAGCACGTTGGTGGTCATTGGCTAACCTCCGTGCTGCGCACTGCGGTGCGAGCGCCTTCGGGCGGCCGGGCGGCGCTCATGCTGCGGCGGTCTTTCCGGTCTTGCCGATTTCGCGCATTTCATGCTGGAGCGACATTGCATCGAGCCGCGCCAGCGGCAGCGCGAGCATCAGCTCGATGCGCCGCTTGAGCGTGAGCGCCGCATCGTGGAAATGCCGCAGCCTCTCCTCTTCCGAGCCTTCGACGGCGGCGGGATCGGGCACACCCCAATGGGCGCTCATCGGCTGGCCCGGCCATACCGGGCACAGCTCGCCGGCAGCGTTGTCGCAGACGGTGAGCACGAAGTCGAGCCGCGGCGAGTCGGGCTGGGCGAACTCGTCCCAGCTCTTGCTGCGATAGCCTTCGGTCGGCAGGTGCAGCCACGTGAGCGCCTGCAGCGCCAGCCGGTTCACCTTGCCCGTCGGATGGCTGCCGGCAGAGAAGGCCTTGAAGCGGCCGCCGCCGGCACGGTTCATCAGGGCCTCGGCCATGATGGAACGCGCCGAATTGCCCGTGCAGATGAAGAGCACGTTGTAGATCTTTTCAGTCATGGATGGCCTCAGCAGCAGGAGGAAGAAGAGGTCGAAGCGCAGCACGCGGCGGCGGTTGTTTCCGTCGCTTTTGCCTCCCGGAACACGGGGATGTTGCCGAGCGTATGGAACTGCTCCCAAGCCACGCCTTGCGGATCGGTGACCCAGTGCTTCTCGCTGCGCGCATAGCAGCAGGTGGTGGCCCCTTCGTCGAGGAGCTGCGTGTCCGCGGCTTGCGCGCGGGCCTTCAGCTCGGCCAACTCTTCCGGGCTCTCCGCCTGAAGGCCCAGATGATCGACGCCCAACGCGCCGCCGCGGGTCGAGACCGCGAAATTCAGCGGCGGATCCGCGAGCATCCATTTCGCATAGTCGCTTTCGACGCGCGCCGGTTCGGACGCGAACAGCCTGGAATAGAAGGCGATGCTCGCCTCGAGGTCTTGCACGTTGAGGTGCACATGGAATCGCTTCATGGGGTCTCCTTCAACACGAACAGTCCTGTTCCGCCGGAGTGAGGCACTGCTCGCCCTGGCAGCAGTTCTCGGTGAGATAGCCGAGCAGCGCATTCATCTGCTGGAAGGAAGCGCGATAGATCAGGTTGCGACCGTTGCGCTCCTGCGAGACCAGCCCCGAATGCATCAGCTCCTTGAGATGGAAGGACAGGCTGGTCGCCGCCACGTTCAGGCTTTCGACCAGCGTGCCGGGCGTCATTCCCCCGGGGCCCGCCACGACCAGCGCGCGGAAAACCTGCAAACGCACCGGCTGGGCCAGCGCAGCCAGGGACCTGACGACATCATTCTCTTCCATAGTTCAATAATATTTGCATAATCGCATACATGCAATCCCAAGACCCTGAAATCACCATCTTTCACAACCCGTCCTGCGGCACCTCGCGCAACGCGCTGGCCCTGATCCGCAACAGCGGCGCCGAGCCGCACGTCGTCGAATATCTCAAGACGCCGCCGAGCCGCGATACCCTGATCGGCCTGATCAAGGCGATGGGGATCACGCCACGCGAACTGCTGCGCCAGAAAGGAACGCCCTACGGCGAGCTCGGCCTCGACGACCCGAAATGGACCGACGAGCAGCTGATCGAGCTGATGTTGGAGCACCCGATCCTCATCAACCGCCCGATCGTCGTGACGCCGCTGGGCACCAGGCTGTGCCGGCCGTCGGAACTCGTGCTGGACATTCTTCCGTCGCCGCAACGCGGTGCGTTCACGAAGGAAGACGGAGAAGCAGTCATCGATGCGCAGGGCCAGCGCGTGCGTCGCGACGCCTGATGTCGATCGGCGGCCAGGATCGAAGGCCGGGGCGTTGCGCATCAAGGACTTGGACGTTCTGACAGACTCAAACGCTGGTTCGTCCGTAGGGCGATAGGATGACCAATCTGCAGCAACAAGGCCCCCGATGCTGATCGCCCAACTGTCTGATGTGCATGTGCGCCGAAAGGGCGAGCTTTACAAAGGCCTCGTGGACTCCAATCGGATGTTCGCCGAAGCCATCGAGCACCTGCGAGGCCTGGATCGCCGTCCCGACCTCGTGCTGCTGACCGGGGATCTCGTGGACGAGGGGCACGCCGACGAGTACGCGAACGTGTGCGAGTTGCTCAAGGCGCTGGACTTGCCCTACCTGATTGTTCCTGGGAACCATGATGAACGGGTGAACTTCACCACGGCGTTCTACAACCACGCCTACCTGCCTGCGGAAGGTCCACTGCACTACTGTGTTGACGAGTTTCCGGTGCGAATCGTTGCACTGGACTCATGCCCACCGGGCGAGCACCACGGGGACGTGACAGCCGATGGGCTGGAATGGCTTCGGGCCACGCTGGATGCCGACCTGGAAAAGCCGACGCTGGTGCTGATGCACCACCCGCCGTTCACTTCCGGCATCCCCTATCTGGACGACTATCGATACTTCGAGGGCGGTCTACTGGCTTCGGTCATCGAGGGACGAAAAAACATCGAAGCTGTGCTTTGCGGCCACGTTCACCGCTCTATGGTTCGTCGATGGGCCGGCACGGTTGTAATGGCGTGCCCAAGCACCACGACGCAAATTGCCTTGCGCTTGGCCCCTGGCGCAGAGCCGTGTTCATATGCTGGCCCTCCGGCGTGCCTCCTCCATCTGTGGACGGCAGAGGGTCTGGTCAGCCACATCAGTTACATCGGTGAGTTCGAGGGGCCGTACCCGTTTTTCTGAAGACTCCTCACGGAGCCATCGCATGAACTCTGCAGTTGACTCGGTCACGACGCGCAATTGAACGAATGACACCGACTGGTCAAGGCTTGTCCTTGACTTGCCGACGACTCGCAACCAGTTCGAGGAATCCAGTCGCCGCATCACGCTCGCGCAGCAACTCCCATTCCGGTGCCTGCACAAGAAGCAGTTCGGCGGTGGTCCTCACCACGTTGCCATACACGACGTGTCCGCCCCTCACATGTCCTTCTGAAGACGCGATGCTCATGTGCAGATGGGCGCCCTGACGAGTCACTGTGCCAGACAGCGTGAGGATCTCGAATGGCCCCTCGTAACGAGCCTCCTCGCTCTCTCCGGCGAGTCGAAGTCTTGGATCGATGAGACTGCCGATCCCGCAAAGGACGAAGGCACCATCCTGAAATTGATCACGACCCAGTGACTCCAGGGCGAGCCTGAGATCGCAGCCGGGCGGAAGGCGGACGGGCAGCTGGTGCATGCGCGAAGCGTGCACCGGCGCCCAGTCATCGCGACGAATCCGTCCCACGGGCCGATCGCTGTTCATCGCGGATAGCCCACTTGTCAACCAGTCTGTTCCGCAGTTTGCATACGTCCGCCAAACTGCGTTGTTGAAAGGCGTTCGAGACTCTGCGGCTAGTGAGGGGTACTTCTTCCCGAGACTAGCGTTGCGTCGCGCGCAGCCTCGAGAACTGGCGGCATGCGTCGAGCATTGCTTCTGGCGGGGCAAGCCGCTCTCGGGCCCAGACACCGCCAATGCGCCTTGCAGTTCACCAGTCACTCCAAAGACAGGCGCGACAGCCGATGCAGTCCCAGGGTCTCGCTCTGCTTGCGGGCAAACCGAACGTTGAGCGCGAATGACGGCTACTGGCTGCGGATTCTGCCGCACGAACTCGAAGCAGATCTCCCGGAGCGCTCGCACCCGTCTCCCTATTGGGTTGGAATCTGCGCCTCGATCTCCTTGATCACAGTCTCTTTCTCTCGGTTGTAGACCTGAGGGTTGGCGGGGTCCGCAGCGTGAGCTCGATCCTTGGCTTCCTCGTACTTCCTGCGCAAATCCGGGCGGCGATTGAGGACGTCCATAAAGGCCACAGAGTCCTTGTGAACTGGATCGCCTCGATGGCAGATGTGAATGTTGATGTTGAAACGCCGCCCATCATGCAAGACCGACGCGCAGACGTACGGCTTCTCATCCCTGTCCACCCACACCGACCGACGGTGAAAACCAGCATGCTCGAACGCCTTCTGCTCCTCCCGAAGATCCTCGCGGGCCGTGATCGCCGCAACGTCGATCATGGGCTTTCCGCGTAGCCCGGCCACGGCCGTACTACCGATATGAACGAATTCAACACCTGCTAGGCGCACCCGCGCGTACCCCTGCACCTTGGTAAAGATTTCGGCGTAGGCGGGGTCATACGGCACGATGTTCCGATGCTCAAGTCCTTCGTCGAATCGCTCAATCTGCATGTGGCGTTCTGGTGTGAAGTACGAAAACCCCGTATGACGGCTCATGGCCCGATTCCGGCTGTTGCCCGCATTCTGCCCTTCCATGCTGCCGCCGAGCCCTCACGCCGACTCCATTGGCCACTCCTCCTAGCGTTCACTGCCGGAGGCCATGGCGCGCCCGCGTGGGCGCCAGTTCAAACCAAGCTGAAAAAATTCAGGTTAGGTTGAAAACCGACACCTGATCCGCCCCACGTCGATCGAAGCTGACCACAACCCTTCGCGACCGGCGCTATCAGCTGCTTTGCTAGACTCGCGCCCTTCATGCGCCGCATCCTCTACATCGTGTTGATGCTCTTGCTGCCGCTCCAGTGGTCCTGGGCCTCGGCGGCGAGCGTCTGCGCGCATGAAGAGCAGGGTCAAGCTACCCACTTCGGCCATCATGAGCACGCCCATCAGGGGGCGGCACATGCCGATGAGCCAACAGGTGACAGTCAGGCCGGCTCGCTCGCGGACCACCCCGATTGCGGCGTCTGCCACGGGTTGACCTCCGCCGTTGTCCCCGCCTCGGACAGTGGCCCGGGACCTTCTGCCCATCGCACCTTCTATGTGCCTTATGCGTCAGCAGTGCCTGACCGCTTCGTCGAAACGCTCCTCAGACCGCCATTGACGCTCGTCAGCTGACAGGCTGACGAGGCGGTGCTTCCTTCGGCGCCCTCTGGGTGCGCCGCCCCTCGTCGGGTTCATGAACCAGCGGGCCCATGCGCCCGTCATCGCGACGAGATTTCACATGAAAAGAAGACGCTGGGATATTCCCGGTGCGCTGGCAGCTGCCTTTCTGGCCTACGGCTTGCCCGCGCAAGCGCAACTGCCCCCGACGGGTGGTGAAACCATCAAGCAAGGCTTTGAAGCCGCATGGGCGCGTCAGCCCGAACAGCGCGCCGCAGCGTTGCGCCGCGACGCTGCAGTCGCCGGCGAGCGTGCGGCGCAGCGCTGGAGCCCAGAGCCGCCTGCCTTGGACTTGACCGCCAAGAGCGACCGAACAACGAACAACAGCGGTGCCCGCGAGTACGAAGCCACTGTCGCTATGCCACTATGGTTGCCGCGCGAACGCTCGCGTTCACTGGCCGCTGCCTCGGCCGAATCCGTGGCAGTGGAGGCGCGGCTGCTCGCAACGCAGTGGCGACTGGCCGCAGAGGTTCGCGAAGCCCACTGGGCCCATCAACGCGCTCGCCTTGAGCGTTCGCTGGCACAGCAGCGACTGGAGAATGCGCAGCAGCTTGCTGCGGACGTCGCTCGGCGCGTCAAGGCGGGCGACCTGGCGCGCTCCGATGGCCACCAGGCGGAGGGCGCGGTGGCTGCGGCCGACAGCGCGGTCGCCGAAGCGACCGTCGCGTTGTCGCAGGCGGCCCAACGCTGGACTTCCCTGACCGGCAAGGCGGCGCCCGCCAGGGATGAGGTCATATCTGAAGTAGCCCCGCCGGCGGCAATGCCCGATGCCACGCATCCAACCCTGCGGGAACTGGCGGCACGGGCCGACGTCGCACGACGACAGGCTGAACTCGCCGGCGCACAGACACGCGCCAATCCCGAGTTGAGGCTCGGCGTCTCCAGGGAACGCGCAGAGCTCGGAGAGCGATACGCCCAAGCGCTCGTCGTCGGTGTGCGCATTCCGCTCGGTTCTCACAGCCGCAGCGAATCGAAGATCGCGACCGCCGGTGCCGAACAGCTCGAAGCCGAGACCCAGCTTTCATTGGAGCAAGCGCGCATCGAGGCGGAGGTCCAAGCCGCAAGAGAGCGCGTCGCTGCGCTCACGACAGCGGTCGCGGCGGCGGAGCGTCGCAGTCGGCTTGCCGGCGAATCACGCGCCTTCTTCGCGAAGTCCTTCCGCCTCGGCGAAACGGACCTGCCAACCCGCCTGCGTGTCGAACAGGAGGCCACCGACGCCGAACGCCAGGCGACTCGCAGCCGCATCGAACTCGCAGCAGCCATCTCGCAATGGCGCCAATCGCTCGGCCTGTTGCCCGAGTAAGTCATGAAAGAACAAGCAATGAATCCAAGAAACATGCTGGCGGGCCTGGGCCTTGTGGCCGCCGTGTGCGCCATGCCGGCCCCGGCAGCCGACGAACACGGGCACGACCATGGCGCGCCAACCGCACCCAGCGGCCCGGCCTTGCCGCGCTTTTCGGCCGTCTCCGAAGTCTTCGAACTGGTGGGCGTGGTCAACGGCAAGCAGCTGACCGTCTACCTCGACAGCTTCGAGAACAACGCTCCCGTGAAAGATGCAAAGGTCGAGCTTGAAATCGGTGGCGCGAAAGTCGCGCTCCAACAGCACGCCGAAGGCCAGTACGAGGGCGCTCTTGCGCAAGAACTCAAGCCTGGCGTCATCGCGGTCACCGCCTCCATCGTGGCAGGCAAGGACGCCGACCTTCTGGCGGGAGAGTTGGGCTTGCACGAGGAGGCTGCCGCTCACGACGCGCGCAAGCGCGGATGGCCACAGTACGCGGCGTGGGCCACCGGCGCCGTTCTGGTACTCGCAGCGCTTGCCTGGCTCGGGCAACGCGCCGCCGGCGCTCAACGTGCGCGCGTGGGAGGTGAAGCGTGATTGCAAAGTTCATATTCGCTGCCCTTGTCGGCTGCGCCGCGTCCGCCTGGGCTGCAGACGAACATGGCCACAATCACGGTGAGTCCTCTCCGGCGGCAAGCTCGAACGGCCCCAGCCGGCAACCCGACGGCAGCGTCTTCCTTCCGAAGTCGGCGCAGCGGCAGCTCTCCGTGCGAACCGCAGTGGCCAAAACCGAGGAACTGGCGCGCACCGTCGAACTGGCTGGCAAGGTCACGATGGACCCGAACGCCGGGGGCAAGGTGCAAGCAACGACGGCCGGCCGCGTCGAGCCGGGTCCGCAAGGCTTGCCCACGGCCGGTCAGCCGGTTCGCAAAGGCGAGGTTCTGTCATACGTGGTTCCGTCCACGGCCCCGCTGGAGCGCTCGGTCCAATCCGCTCAACTGGCGGAACTGCGGTCCTCTCGGGCACTTGCTGAAAAGCGCCTGGCCAGGCTCAAGGAGCTGTCGGACACAGTCCCACGAAAGGAAATCGAAGCAGCCGAGGCAGAACTCGCCAGCCTGGGTGCGCGAGCCAGCGCCGTGAGTGCTGGCCTGACCGGACGGGAAGCACTGGTTGCACCGGTGGCCGGCGTCATTGCCTCGTCCCACGTGGTCGCAGGCCAGGTGGTCGATGCGAGAGAGCTCATCTATGACATCGTCGACCCCGGTCGGCTGAGCATCGAGGCGCTCTCCTTCGACGCTGAGCTCGGGGCGAATGTCGGAGGTGCAACGCTCGCCATCGGCAACGAGCGCGTACCGCTTCAGTTCCTCGGCGCCGCTCGCACGCTGCGCGAACAGGCGCTGCCGCTGAGTTTCACGGCCCGCGGCGCGGCGCTGGCCAAGCTGGCGGTCGGGCAACCCGTCAAGGTCTATGTGCAGACGCGGTCGAAGGTGGAAGGCATTGCCGTTCCGGCGGCCTCGCTGATGAAGAACCCGTCGAACCAGACCATCGTGTGGGTCAAGACCGCGCCGGAGAAGTTCGAGCCGCGCGTCGTGAGCGCCCTGCCGCTCGACGGCGTGTCGGTAGCGGTCACTTCAGGCCTGAAGGCAGGCGACCGTGTGGCGACGCAAGGCGCAAGCCTCATCAACCAAGTCCGCTGACGGGAGCCACGCATGTTCAAGTGGCTACTGAGTAGCAGCCTGTCCAATCGGCTGCTGGTGCTGATCACGAGCGTCGTGTTGATGGCCTATGGTGCGTGGACCCTGTCGCGCACACCGGTGGATGTGTTTCCCGACCTCAACAAGCCGACGGTCACCATCATGACCGAGGCGGGCGGCATGGCCGCCGAGGAGGTGGAACAGCTCATCACCTTCCCGCTCGAGACAACGATGAACGGGCTGCCCGGTGTCGAGACCGTTCGCTCGGTGTCCTCGGCCGGGCTGTCGTTCCTCTATGTGACCTTTGGCTGGGACACCGAGATATTCCGCGCCAGGCAGATGGTGTCGGAGCGCCTGGCGTCGATGGAAGAAGGCTTGGCGGAGGGTGTGGTGCCCCGGATGGGACCCATCAGTTCCATCATGGGCGAGATCATGCAGATCGCGATCCCGGTGGACACCGGGAAGATCTCGCCGATGGCGGTGCGCGAGTACGCGGACTGGATACTCCGGCCTCGGTTGATGGCGATTCCCGGCGTTGCTCAGGTGATTCCCATCGGCGGCGAGGTACGGCAGTTCCAGGTACAGCCCAACACCACGCGCATGGCAGAGCTGGGCATCACGCACGATCAGCTGGAGGCCGCGCTCAAGGGCTTTTCATCCAACACCTCGGGCGGCTTCCTGGAGCTCAACGGCCGCGAGTACCTCATCCGGCATCTGGGCCGCACCTCGCTGCTCGACGACCTCAAGAACCTGGCACTCACGTCGCGCAATGGCCAGGCCATCCTGCTGCGCCAGATTGCAGACGTCAGCTTCGCTGCCGCGCTCAAGCGCGGCGACGCGGGCTTCGAGGGCAAGCCCGCCGTGATCCTGGGCATCCAGAAGCAGCCCACGGCGGACACCATTTCGCTCACCCAATCCATCGAGGCCGCCCTGGACGGCATGAAGGCGTCCCTGCCCGCAGGCATGGACGCGCCGAGAGTGACCTTCAGACAGGCCAGTTTCATCGAGGCTTCGATCGACAACCTCCAGTGGAAGCTCGTCGGGGCGTCGGTGTTCGTCGCGGTGATTCTGTACTTCTTCCTGGGCACGCTGCGGCCGACCGTCATCGCTCTCACCGCCATCCCGGTCTCGATCCTGATGGCGGCGCTGGTGTTCAGGTACTTCGGCCTCTCCATCAACACCATGACGCTGGGAGGCCTGGCCGTCGCGGTCGGCGGCCTGGTCGACGACGCGGTGGTCGGGCTGGAGAACGCCATCCGTCGCTTGAGGGAAGACCGGGCCAGGCATCCGGATCATCGTCTCAATCCAGTCGAAGTCGTTGCGCGAGCGACCATGGAAGTTCGCTCATCCATCCTCTACGCCACCATCATCATCGTTCTCGTCTTTGTGCCGCTGTTCGCCTTGCCGGGCATGGAAGGCAGGCTGTTCGTTCCGCTGGGCGTCGCGTTCATCGTCTCGACGCTCGCCAGCCTCGTCGTGTCGGTGACCGTGACGCCGGTGCTGTCGTACTACCTGCTGCCACGGATGAAGTCGCTCGACCATGGCGACACGAAGCTGTTGGCCTGGTTGAAGACGCGGTATGCGCGCGGCCTGCAGAAGGTGCTCGGCCAACCCAAGGGCGCCATCGCTGCCGGCTGCATCGCGGTGCTGGTGTCGCTCGCGGCGGTGCCCTTCTTCCCGACGACATTCCTGCCTCCCTTCAACGAGGGGACCTTGCTTGTCGGAATGCGCTTGAACCCGGGCGTCACGCTGGCCGAGACCGCGGCGCTGGCACGCCGGGCCGAAGTGCTGATCAAGCAGGTGCCTGAGGTGACGCACGTCGGGCGCCGAAGCGGGCGCGCCGAACTCGACGAGCATGCCGAGGGTGTGCACGTCAGCGAACTGGACGTGGGACTGAAGCCGCCGGGCGAGCTGACACGGTCGATGGGGGACATATCCGCCGATATTCGCGCTCGGCTTGTGAACCTGCCGGCCGCGATCGGCATCGGGCAGCCCATCTCGCACCGCATCGACCACATGCTTTCGGGCGTGCGCTCGCAGATTGCCATCAAGATCTTTGGTGAAGACCTGGACACGCTTCGCGGCCAGGCCGATGTGTTGCGCGCCAAGCTGGCGGCCATCCCGGGAATCGCTGACCTGGAGATCGAGAAGCAGGTCCTGGCGCCCCAGATCAAGGTCCGGGTGGACTATGCGGCCGCGGCGCAGTATGGCGTCCCGGCGCCCCAGGTACTGAAGGCGCTGCAAAGCCTGGTGGAGGGCGAGAAGGTCACGCAGATCGTCGAGGGCGGCCGCCGTTTCGCGCTGGTCGTGAAGCTGCCGGAATCCGCACGCTCCGCAGAAGGGCTGCAGCACATCCTCATCGAGACGCCGTCCGGCCGTGTTCCGCTGTCGAAGCTTGCCTCCATCGAAGAAGGCGACGGTCCGAATCAAATCAGCCGCGACGACGGCAAGCGGCGCATCGTCCTGTCGGCCAACGCGCAGGGACGTGCGCTTTCCGACATCGTGACGGACATGCGGCGCGTCGTGGCGCAGACCCGGCTGCCCGAAGGCTACTTCGTGACGCTCGGCGGCCAGTTCCAGGCGCAGGAAGAAGCTTCCCGGCTGGTCGGCCTGCTGTCGCTGGTTTCCCTGACCTTGATGTTCGTGGTGCTCTACAGCCGCTACCAGTCGACCAAGCTCTCGCTGCTCATCATGGCGAACATTCCGTTGGCCCTTGTGGGTGCGGTCGTGGGCTTGTGGCTCTCGGGTCAGCCGCTTTCCGTGGCGGCACTTGTGGGCTTCATCACGCTGGCTGGCATTTCGGTCCGCAACGGCATCCTGAAAGTCAGCCACTACGTCAATCTGATGCGTTTCGAAGGTGAAAGCTTCGACCAGAAGATGATTGTTCGCGGCTCGCTCGAGCGGCTGGCGCCGGTGCTGATGACTGCGCTCGTGACTGCATTTGCGCTGGCTCCGCTGCTGTTCGAAGCCGAGCAGCCGGGCACCGAGGTTCTTCATCCGGTCGCTGTCGTCATCTTTTCCGGCCTGATCAGTTCGACGCTTCTGGACACCTTCCTGACGCCGGCGATGTTCTGGCTCTTCGGCCGCAATGCTGCAGAGCGGCTTGCGGAGACCAAGGGTCAGGATGCTCTGTAACCGTCTTTATTCAACCAACCAAGAAAAGGATTCTTCATGAAAAAGCAAGCATGGATGGCCGCCCTGGCCCTGGCTGTTGCCGGCGGCGCTTTTGCTGCGGGCGACCACAAACACGACGACCACACGCCGCGGCATGGAGGCCTGGTCGCTCCGGGGAAAGAAGCGGACTTCGAGCTGGTGGCCAAGCCCGACACGCTGCAGCTGTACCTCAGCGACCACGGCAAGCCGATGGACCTTTCCAAGGCCTCGGCCAAAGTCACCTTGCTCGAAGACGCCGAGAAGACGGAGGTCGAGCTCAAGCCCGCCGGCGACAAGCTGGAAGCCAAAGGCAGCTTCAAGGTGGCTGCCGGCACGAAGGCGGTGGCCGTGGTGACGAACTCGGGCAAGACCTTGGGGACAGCGCGCTTCACTCTGAAGTGATGGCGTTCTGCGCGGGATGGCTCGCGAACGCGGTCTCACGGCCGCCGGCTCGGCGCCGGTGCGCCAGGTACCAGGCAGCTGGAATCACCAGCATGCTCAGCAGGGGAGCCGTCACCATGCCTCCCACCATGGGCGCAGCGATTCGAGTCATGACTTCCGAGCCGGTTCCGCTTCCCCACATGATGGGTAGCAGACCTGCCATGACCACGGCCACTGTCATCGCCTTGGGACGAACGCGCAGCACCGCTCCCTCGCGGATGGCGGCAAGCAAGGTCTCGTCGTTCATCGGCGCTCCAGCCTCGATGCGTCGTGCAAGGGAATTCTTGAGGTAGATGAGCATGACGACGCCGAACTCGGCGGCCACGCCGGCGAGCGCGATGAATCCGACGGCCGTGGCTACCGAGATGGAGTGATCCAGCGCCCAGACCAGCCAGAACCCACCGATGAGCGAGAACGGCACCGCCGCCATGACCAGCGCAGCATCACCGAAGGACCTGAACAGCAAGTACAGCAACATGAAGATTACCGCCAAGGTGGCGGGCACCACGAGTTTGAGCCGCTGCGTGGCGCGCTCCAGATACTCGAACTGCCCGGACCAGGACACTGCGTAGCCGGCAGGCATCGTCACCGATCTGGCCACTGCAACCTGCATGTCATTGACGACCGACCTGAGGTCTCGGCCCCGGACATCCACATAGACCCAACCGGACAGGCGCGCGTTCTCGCTCCGCAGCATCGGCGGGCCTTCCTCGATGCTGACCTTCGCCACGTCCTGCAGGAGCAACTGCGCACCCTTGTCTGTCACGAAGGGCAGCTCTCGCAGGCGCTGCAGCGAGTCGCGAATCTCTCGGGGGTAGCGGACATTGATGGGATAGCGTTCCCGGCCCTGGATCACTTCGCCGACGTTGTCGCCGCCGACAGCGGTCGAGACGATGGCCTGAACGTCCGCCACGGACAGTCCGTAGCGAGCTGCGGCGAGCCGGTCCACGTCGACATCGATGTACCGGCCGCCAGTCAGTCGCTCGGCCAATGCCGAGGACACGCCCGAGACGCCCCCGACTGCGGCTTCAATTTCCGTCGTCAGGCGGTCGATGGTGGCCAGGTCCGCACCGGCCACCTTGATGCCGACAGGGCTCTTGATGCCGGTTGCCAGCATGTCGATGCGGTTGCGGATGGGTGGCACCCAGACATTGGTCAGTCCGGGCACCTTCACGACGCGGTCCAGTTCTTCGACCAGCTTGTCGGGCGTCATGCCGGGTCGCCACTGTTCGCGCGGCTTGAACTGGATGGTCGTCTCGAACATCTCGAGCGGAGCCGGGTCGGTCGCGGTGTCGGCGCGACCGGCCTTCCCGAAGACGCGTTCGACCTCAGGCACCGTCTTGATGAGGCGGTCCGTCTGCTGCAGGAGTTCCGACGCTTTGGAAACTGAAAGTCCCGGGAAGGCCGATGGCATGTAGAGCAGGTCCCCCTCGTCCAGCGGCGGCATGAACTCGCCGCCGAGGCGCATGGCGGGTATGGCCGTCAGGGCCAGCAACAGCGCCGCGACCATCAGCGTGGCTTTGGGAAAGCGAAGCACAGCTTCAAGCGCGGGTCGATATGCCGCCATGAGGAAGCGGTTCACAGGATTCGCCGACTCGTGAGGGATGCGCCCGCGGATCAGGTAGCCCATCAGCACAGGTACCAGCGTCACCGACAAGCCGGCCGCCGCCGCCATCGCATAGGTCTTCGTGAACGCCAATGGCGAGAAGAGGCGGCCCTCCTGCGCTTCGAGTGAGAACACGGGCACGAAGGAAAGCGCGATGACCACCAGCGAAAAGAAGAGAGCCGGACCGACCTCGATGGACGCCGAGCCGACCAGTTGCCATCGCTCAGGCGTTGTCGGATTCCTGCCATGCTTCGACTCGAATGCCTCAAGGTGCTTGTGGACGTTCTCGACCATCACGATGGCTCCGTCGACCATCGCCCCGATGCTGATGGCGATGCCCCCGAGCGACATGATGTTCGCGTTGACACCTTGCCAATGCATGACGATGAACGCGGCGAGCACGCCAATCGGAAGCGCGACCACCGCTACGAGCGCCGAGCGCAGGTGGAACAGGAAGATGGCACAGACCAGCGCGACCACGGCGAACTCTTCCAGCAGCTTGAAGCGCAGGTTCTCGACGGCGCGGTCGATGAGCAGGGACCGGTCGTACGTCGGCACCACCTCGACGCCGGCCGGGAGACTCGGCTTGAGCGTCTCGAGCTTCGCCTTGACGGCCTCGATGGTCGTGCGCGCGTTCTTGCCCGAGCGCATGACGACCACACCGCCTGTGACCTCCCCCTGGCCGTCCAGCTCGGCAATGCCGCGGCGCATCTCCGGGCCGATCTGCACCGTGGCCACGTCGCGCAAGAGCACCGGAGTCGTGCCCGAAACTGCGAGCGGAATCGTGCGGAAGTCGCTCAGCGACTTCAGGTAGCCGCGCGAGCGCACCATGTACTCGGCTTCTGCAAGCTCCACGACCGAGCCGCCCGACGCCTGGTTGGCTTTCTGCAAGGCAGCGACGACCGTCGCTTGCGTGATGCCAAGGGCACGCATGCGGTCGGGGTCGAGCACCACTTGGTACTGCCGCACCATGCCACCGATGCTCGCGACCTCGGCCACGTCCGGGATGGTCTTCAGCTCGAACTTCAGGAACCAGTCGTTGAACGCACGCAGCTGTCCGATGTCATGCTTGCCCGAGCGGTCCACGAGCGCGTATTCGTAAACCCATCCGACCCCCGTTGCATCGGGTCCCAGAGATGCATTCGCCCCTGCGGGCAACCTGCTCTGTACCTGGTTGAGGTACTCCACGACGCGCGAGCGGGCCCAGTACGGGTCCGTCTTGTCGTCGAAGAGCACGTAGACGAACGAGTCCCCGAAGAAGGAGTAGCCGCGAACGGTCCTGGCGCCCGGCACGCTGAGCATCGTCGTCGTCAGCGGATAGGTGACGATGTCCTCCACCACCTGTGGCGCCTTGCCGGGAAATGGCGTCCGGATGATGACCTGTACGTCCGACAGGTCCGGCAATGCGTCCACCGGTATGCGGGCAGCCGACCAGACACCGGCGACCGTCAGGAACAGCGTGGCGATGAGCACCAGGAATCGATTGCCGATCGACCATCGAATGAGCGCGGCAATCATTTCTTCATGCCCGGTTGCACGCGCTGCACCGAGAGCAGCTCATAGCCCATGGGCCCGCCCTCCTTGAACTCGAATCGGACGGCATCGCCTCGCCTCACGTCCGCGAACGCCTGGGGATTCGGCTTGGAGAAGCCCATCGTCATGGCCGGCCAGTTGAGGGACGGCACGGGGCCATGGGAGATCGTGATGCCGTCCGGTTCAACGCTCTCGACCTTGCCGTCCGCCACGTGGGTCTGGGATGCTTTCCCACCCGGCGATGGGGTGGTGGATGCGGGCGGCGCGGCAGGTGCCGACATGCTCCCCAGCACCGAGCGCAGCCGGGCCTCGGAGTCGATCAGGAACTGACCGCTCGCGACCACCTGGTCCCCTTCGTTCAGTCCTTGGACGACCTCGACATCGTCACCCAGGTCCAAGCCGAGTGCTACATCACGCGGTTCGAATGCGCCGTCGTCCTTGCGGACGATGACCACCGCGCGCTTGCCGGTGCGGATGACCGCCTCGGCCGGTACGACCCGCCGGATGCTCGTCGGTCCCGCCACCTGCAGACGCAGCAGCATGCCGGGCGTGAGCTTGCCGTCCTTGTTGTCGACCTCGAAGCGCGCCTTCAGCGTGCGCGTGTTCGCATTGAGCTCTGGAAGTATTTCCTTGAGCTCGCCCTCGAAGGTTTGAGTGGCATCCGCCTGAAGCGCCGCCTTGACCTTCTGACCACGGCTCAAGCGCACCGCCTGAGCTTCCGGAACCTCGGCCACGGCCCAGACCTTCTCAAGGCCGGCGATGCGAAACAAGGTCATGCCGGGCGTGACGGCAACGCCTTCCCGGACACCCAGTTCGGCGACGACCCCGCCTGTTGGCGCGCTCAGGGTGAAGCGCGCCTGCGCGGCCCCGATCTCTTCGCTCTGGCGAATGAGTTCGGCCGGAATCGACATGGCACGCATCCGTTCGCGCGCTGCAGCGATGAGGTCGGGCGCGACCCCGGCGCGCTTGAGCGCAAGCAGCTCGTTCTGCGGCCCGAGCCAGTCCGGCGCGAAGATGGTGGCCAAGGCCTGGCCTTTGCGTACGCGCTCCATCGGCGCACGTACAGCCAGGCGTTCGACGTATCCCGCGACCCGCGTCTGGACGGCCACGTTCAAGCGCTCGTCGAACTGCACCGCACCTATGGCGTCGAACGAGCTCGAGGTCTCTGCACGTCGCACGGTGGCGTAGCGGATGCCCAGGTTCTGTTGCACAGTGGGGCTCACTTTGACACCAGAGGTGCTTTGGTCACTGTCGGCGTAGACCGGAACGAGCTGCATGTTCATGAACGGCGACTTGCCCGGCTTGTCGAAGCGCGGGCCCGGAACCATCGGGTCGTGCCAGTAGAGGACCTTGCGGCCGTCCGGAGACGAAGCGGCGCCGCTTGCTTCGGCACTCAGGCCTTCGTTGCCGGTGTGCCGTCCCAGGAAGAAGCCGGCGCCGGCGAGGACCGCACCGGCGACGATGAGAAGCGCGGTGACGCGAGTGCCTTTCATTGGTCGGCTCCTTGTGCGAGTGGCTTGAATGCAAGCTGCGCTTGAGCCTTGGCGAGGTCGCGTTGAAGTGCCAGGAGCTTCCGCTGCGCGTCCACTTCGGCGTGCCTCGCCTCGAACAGCGTCATGAGCGTGCCCTGATTCGATCGATATGCGGCAGTGGCCACGGTGGTCCGTTGCCGGGCTGGGGTCACGACGCCGGTGCGATATCGCTCGATGCGTTCGAGCAGCCGTTGGGCATCGCTGGCAAGCGTTCGGTATTCGGCGGTGGCTGCGCGGGTGGCCTCGGATAGCTCTGCCTCGGCCTTGTCGGCCAGCGCGAGCTTCGCTGCGGTCTCTCGGTCCTGGCGCTCCGAAGGGGCCACTCGAAGCGGAATGCTCACTCCGAACGACACCATGTCCGAGTAGCCGGTGCGCTGTCCATAGGAAAGCTCCCAAGTCCAGTTGGGCTTGCGCTCCGAGGCGGCGACGGCGGCAACCTGCTTGGCCACTTCGATGTCGAGCTGCTTCGTCACGACAGTCGGATGCCCTGCGACGTACGCTTGCTCCGTAAGCAATGACAGCGCGCTCACGGGTGCCAACTCGTCGGCCTGGGTGCCGACCCAACGCTGCAACGACAGCTTGGCCACGCCTTGCTGCTGGCGCACTTCGGCCGATTCGTCCTCCGCCGTACCTCGCGCGCCGGTCAGAGCAAGCACTTCCTGGCTGCTGCCCGCTGAGGACGCCAAGCGGGCACGCGCCGCCTCCAACTCCTCACGCGCGTGATGCTCCATGAGCGTCGTCAGCTTCTGCGCCTCGCCGGCGTAGAAAGCGTCGAGGTAGGCGAGCGCGGTGTTCAGCCGGGTTTCGGCGACTGCTGTCCGAGACTGGATTCCTTCGCGGGCGACGGCGGCCTCGGCCGCCGCCTGGCGAGCGGCTCGCTTGTCGCTCGACAGCCATTCCTGACTGATGCCGACGCGCTTCATCGTCATCGAATCGCGCGCAGTGCTGAACCGGTCGCCCCCGGTCACCGGCAGGTTGTCGACGCCGGCGCGCAGCATCGGGTCCGGAAGCTGGCCGGCCGCTCGGGCGGCCTCCGACGCGCTCGTCACCCCAGCTCGCGCGGCGCGAGCGGATTCGGAGCGTTTGACGGCCAGGTCGATCGCCGTCTCGAGGGTCAGGGGTGCTGCCGCTACCAGGCAGGGAAGCAGTGCGGCGGCCAAGGCGGCTGCACGCAGGAGGTGGGATGGCATGAAAACTCCGAAGACGAATGAGGCATCAGCTGGCGAGCGGACGAGCCGCGCCAGCGCCGGTCAGTCGACGGAGATTTCAGACTCGGAGTCTGCGAGTGGAAAGAAAAACGGGGTCGGGCGGAGGTCGGACCTCCGGCGTCGCTGCGACGGGAATCGCCGCCGCGAGCTGTGCCTCCATCACAACAGGCACGACCAGCACCTGCACGATGGCCGGGAGCGACGGGGTGGCCAGCTTCACCGGCTCGAACGACAGCGACATGTCGGCTGCGTGCTGGTGGCAGAGCACCGGCTGCGCCGAATCCATGCCTTCACAGGGTTCGCCTGCGGCCATCATTTCCGCCATCGCGACTGCGTCCGCGGCGCCAGGGCAGACGTAGTTCGCGAGCGCCAGCTGTGAGAACAGCAGTGACAGGACCACGAAGAACGCGGTCATGCGGCGATGGAGCGAGCGGCGGCACATAACTGCAGAGAGTTTAGCGATCTGGCTTTGGTCGCGCTCGAACATGCGGGTCTTCCCTTAATTTTTCGGACCGACTGCCGATATAGGTCTGTCTTTTCTCTTTTTTGACCTTCTCGTCTTCCGGAGCCTCCCATGTTTCTGAGCACTATCTCGATAGCCAAGCGATTGGCCATCGTGCTGGGCGTGATCCTCGCCCTTTTCCTGGCAAGCAGCGTGATTGCGGCATTGAAGCTGCGGCAGCTGGGCGTCGAGATCACCGGCATGGTCCAGGACAACGTCAGAACCGAACGCGCCGGCGCCGACTGGCTGCGCCACACCACATCGGGCGTGCAGCGGGCTGCTGCCATCGCCAAGAGCAGCGACGCCAGCCTGATCGCCTACTTCGCACCCGCCACGGCGGCGTCGATCAAGGAAACCAACGAGCTGCAGAAGTTCATCGAAGGACAGATGGTTAAGTCCGAGGAACGCGAGCTGTTCCAGAAGGTGGGCGAACTGCGCAAGGACTACCTCGCGGCGCGCGAGGAAGTCAGCAAGCTCAAGCTGGCCGGCGACCTCGAAGGTGCCGGCCGCGTCTTCAGCGCGCGCTTCGAACCGACTTCGGTCAGCTACCTGGCGGGCGTGAAGCAGATGGTCGACCTGCAGCGTGCAGGGCTCGATGCCGCGGCGCAACGTGCCGAGGGCCTGCGCGCCCAGACCACGATGCTGCTGATCGTCTGCTCCACGCTGTCGCTGATCTTCGGCACCCTGCTGGCCTGGTTCCTGGCGCGCAGCATCACGCATCCGCTGCGCCGGGCGGAGACCATGGCGCAGTCGATCGCCGACATGGACCTGACCGGTGCGCCGCAGGCAAGCTATGCCAACGACGAGACCGGCCGTCTTCTGCGCGCCATCGACCTGATGCGCACGGCATTGCAGAAGTCGCTGCAGCAGGTGCAAGGCGTGGTGGTGAATGTCTCGACGGCCTCGAGCCAGATTGCTTCGGGCAACCAGGATCTTTCTTCGCGCACCGAGGAGCAAGCCAGCTCGCTGGAGCAGACCGCGGCGTCGATGGAAGAACTCACCAGCACGGTGAAGCAGAACGCCGACAACGCACGCCAAGCCAATCAGCTGGCGCTCTCGGCCTCCGAGGTGGCGGTCAAGGGCGGCGACGTGGTCAGCCAGGTGGTCCACACCATGGCCTCGATCAATGCCTCCTCCAAGAAGATCGTCGACATCATCGGCGTGATCGACGGCATCGCCTTCCAGACCAACATCCTCGCGTTGAATGCAGCGGTCGAAGCCGCGCGTGCCGGCGAGCAGGGCAGGGGCTTTGCGGTGGTGGCTTCCGAAGTGCGCAACCTGGCGCAACGCTCGGCCGCCGCGGCCAAGGAAATCAAGGGCCTGATCGACGACTCGGTGGGCAAGGTCGATGCCGGTAGCCAACTGGTCGGCGAAGCCGGCAGGACCATGGAAGAGATCGTGGGCAGCGTGAAGCGGGTGACCGACATCATCGGCGAGATCACGGCGGCGAGCCACGAGCAGACGCAGGGCATCGAGCAGATCAACCAGGCGATCACGCAGATGGACCAGGTGACGCAGCAGAATGCGGCGCTGGTGGAAGAGGCCGCGGCTGCGGCGCAGTCGCTTCAGGAGCAGGCCGGCAGCCTGTCGCAGGCCGTCAGCGTGTTCAAGCTCGACGGGCAGCAGCAAGTCATCCGGCCCGTGGTTCCCCTCCCGCGCAAGGCAGCAGCGCAACCGGCCCGGGCCCGACAAGCCATCGCCGCGCCGCAACGCAAGCAGCTCGCCGCAGCGGGCACGGCCACCGGTGGCGGAGACTGGGAAACGTTCTGAGTTTTGCCCCAGGCCGTCAGGCCGCCACCTGCAGCCGCGCCGCCCGCTTGAGCGCCTGCGGCGGCTGCCCGAAGGCGCGATGGAATGCGCGGCGCATGCGTTCCGGGTCGGCGAATCCCGCCTTTTCCGCGACCCGGTCGATCGAGTGCCCGTCCTCGATCAGCGCGCGGGCAGTTTCCACGCGCAGCTTCTCGACCGCGCGGGCCGGCGACTGGCCCGTCTCGGCGAGGAAGGCGCGGCTGAACTGCCGCGGGCTCAGATGGGCCACGTCCGCCAGCTGTTCGACCGACAGCGCGAGATGCAGGTTCTTCTTGGCGTAGTTCAACGCGTCGTGGATGCGCTCCGATCTCGGCTCGAGTTCGAGGAAGGCGGAGAACTGCGACTGCCCGCCGGTGCGGTGCGAGTGGACGACGAGCTTGCGCGCCACCGCGCGTGAGACCTCGGTGCCGAGATCGCCTTCGACCAGCGCCAGCGAGAGATCAATGCAGGCCGTCATGCCGGCCGATGTCCACACCGTGCCGTCGATGATGTAGATGCAGTCCTCCTCCACTTTCACGTGCGGGAAATTTCGCTGCAGCTCCCGCGCGAAGTGCCAGTGCGTGGTCGCGCGCCGGCCGTTGAGCAGCCCGGCCTCGGCCAGCACGAAGGCGCCGGTGCAGATGCTGCCGACGCGGCGCGACTTCTTCGCCGCGTCGCGCAGGAAGGCCAGCAGTGCCGGCGATGAGGGCGCGATGTCCATGGTGCCGGCGACCAGCAACGTGTCGAACTTCGCGCTGCCGAAGGCACGGGTCTCGACCTGCACGCCGGAGGAGCTCTTCACCGGCCCGCCCTCTTCCGACACCACCTCCAAGGCGTACGCAGGCCTGGTCGCGGCCGCGTTGGCGAGCTCGAAGACCGAGACCACCACCATGTCCAGGATCTGGAAGCCCGGAAAAACCAGCAATCCGACGCGTTTCATCACTTTGTCCTAAAACGAGGGAAACATGACTTTTAAGTCGCAAGTCTGCGACCTAATGTTCGTCTTGTCAATCCGCCGTTTTTTCGAACCCCAAGGACACACATCATGAGCAAGCAGGCATCCCAAAGCACCGCGCTGATCACCGGCGCGTCATCCGGCATCGGCGCGGTCTACGCCGACAGGCTCGCGCGGCGCGGCCACGACCTCATCCTCGTGGCGCGCAACCGCTCGCGGCTCGACGCGCTCGCCGAAAGGCTGGGGCGCGAGACCGGGCGCCGCGTCGAGGTCATGGTCGCCGACCTGGGCGCAGCGGCCGACCAGCGGCGTGTCGAGGAACGCCTGCGCACCGATCCCTCGATCACCATGCTGATCAACAACGCCGGCATCGGCGCCACCGCATCTCTGATCGAGTCCGACCCGGACGAGCTGGAGATGATGATCCGGTTGAACGTGATTGCGCTCACCCGCCTGGCGCGCGCCGCCGCGCCCGCGTTCGTTGCGCGCGGCAGCGGCACGGTGATCAACATCGCGTCGATCGTCGCGCTGTCGCCGGAGCTGCTGAACGGCAGCTACAGCGGGACCAAGGCCTACGTGCTCAACCTCAGCCAGTCCCTGCACCACGAGCTGGGCGACAAGGGCGTGCAGGTGCAGGCCGTCCTGCCCGGCGCGATCCGCACCGAGTTCTGGGACGTGGCGGGCATGCCGGTGTCGAACCTGCCGCAGGAGATGGTGATGTCGGCCGACGACCTGGTCGATGCGGCACTGGCCGGCCTCGATGCGCGCGAGCTGGTGACGATCCCCTCGCTGCCGGATGCCGGCGACTGGCAGCGCTTCGAGGCGGCGCGGCGCGAAATGGTGCCGAAGCTCTCGCGCGCGCGGCCGGCCGAACGCTACACCGCCGGCCAGACGGCAGCGTGAGCGAAGTCACTCAGACCACGCGCACCGAGAGGTTGGGCAAGCCGTCGATGTGAATCTCGATCAGGTCGCCGCGCACCACGGGACCGACGTTTTCCGGCGTGCCCGAATAGATGATGTCGCCGGGCATCAGCTCGAAGGCCTGCGACAGGCGGCTGATCTGCTCCGCGACCGACCAGATCATGTGCTTGAGCGTCGCGCTCTGCTTGGTCTGGCCGTTGACCTTGAGCCAGATCGCCCCATCGGCGAAGTGGCCGACTTTCGCGACGGGATGGATCGGGCCGACCGGCGCGGAGTGATCGAAGCTCTTGCCGATCTCCCAGGGCTTCTTCTGGTCGCCCATCTCGCGCTGCAGGTCGCGCCGCGTCATGTCCAGGCCGAGGGAATAGCCGTACACGTGAGCCAGCGCCTTGTCGATCGCGATGTTGCTGCCGCCCCTGGACAAGGCGACGACCAGTTCCACTTCGTAGTGGTAGTTCTTCGTCAGGCTCGGATAGGGATGGTCGGCCACGGCGCCGGGCATGACGACCTGGATCGCGTCGGCCGGCTTCTGGAAGAAGAAGGGCGGCTCGCGGGTCGGATCGGATCCCATCTCGCGCGCATGGGCGGCGTAGTTGCGGCCGATGCAATAGATGCGCCGCACCGGGAACACCTGTTCGCTGCCGACGATCGGAATCGACGACGAGGCGATATCGAATGGCGTGCTCGGGGAGCGCGTGGCGCCGGCCGGCAGGGCACAGCCGGCGATGGCCCCGCTGGCCATGGCGGCGGAGCTTGCCAACAGGTTGCGACGTGAACTGGACATGGTTTGTTCTCCTTCATAGTTTGAGCGCGAGCCATTCTTGGCCGGGATGCCGCCATCATTCCGCACGCATCTACGCAGAACGAGGACGCGTCTACGATGGCGCGATGCCGACCACCTCGCCCCGCCCTTCCAGCCTCCGCCTCTACGGCATGCAGGAGCGCGCCGACCACCTCGACTTCGACATCCGCTTCGAGGGTGCGCGCGATGTCCTCGCGCAGCCCCATCGGCACGAGTACTTCCAGATCCAGGTGGGCATCGAAGGCGGCTCGCAGCAGCTCATCGGCGGCGCGGTGCGGCCGTTCGGCGCCGGGTACTTGAGCTTCGTGCTGCCCTACCGCGTGCACGTGGTTCCCCATCCCGTCGGCGCGCGCTATGCCATCGTCAATTTCGACCAGGGCTTTCTCTGGCCGGAGCTCGATGTGGAGCCACTCGACCTGGAAGAAGTCTCGATCGCCCGCCAGCCCGAGCTGGCTCCGTTTCTCTTTCAGGAGTACGTCGACTTCCACTTCGACGATGCGGATTTCACCCGCATCCTCGGCTGGCTGGACGAGATGTCGGCGCTGAACCGGGCGCGGCGCCTCGCAACGCGAAGCGCGATCCGCGGCATCGTGCTGCAACTGCTGGGGCTGGCCTGCCAGCGGCACGAGGCGCGGCTGCAGGAGCAGGCGGGGCGGCACAGCAGCGGCGGCAGCTCGCGGCACGATGCGCTGCAGCGCGTGATGCGCTACGTGCGCGAACACCTGCACGAGGAGATGTCGCTCAACGATGCGGCCGCCACGGCCATGTTGTCGCCGAACTACCTCGCGCACCTGCTGAAGAAGCAGACCGACCGCACATTCACCGAGCTCGTGACCGAGCGGCGCCTCGAACACGCCAAGGAACTGCTCCTCAGCTCCGGCATTCGCATCGGCGACGTCGCGCACCAATGCGGCTTCGGCGATGCGGTCTACTTCAGCCGCCGGTTCCGGCAATGGACCGGCATGACGCCGCGGCAGTTTCGCGACGAAGCGCGGGCCTTGCGCGCGCCGGCGTGAATCCTAGGCGCCGCCGCGGAAGCAGGACAGGCCCCACGGCGTCAGCTTCACGGGCAGGTGGTAGTGCTGCGACATATCGGCCAGGCCGAAGCGGAAGACCTGCACGCCCATGAACGCGGGCTCGGGCAGCTTGACGCCTCTTGCGCGGTAGTACTCGGCCACGTGCAGGCGCAGCTCGTAGAAACCGATCTCGAACAAGGACTCGCGGCTTTCGATGCCGTCGACCACGCCATTGCTGCCGACCTTGCCCGACGCCACATCCGTCCAGCCTTCGCCCTCGAACCGGGCGATGTCGACCCGCATGCCTTGAGCGACAACGCCATGGGCTACATCGACGACGTGGATGGAAACGGCCTGCATTTGAAAGCTCCTGAGAAGATCGATGGCCGGCAGTATGACGCCATCAACCGTCAAGGCCATCGACACTCGCCGGGCGTCCCTGCACCCTCTGCTCAAGGTCTCGATCATGCGAACCCCTTTGGCCACCGTCTCCCCCCACTCGGCTGCGGGCTTGCACCGGCAGCACGCTCAGGCCGCGGTACACCGCATTGCCGCTCCAGCGCGGTTGCGCATCGAGCCGCTGCAGGGCCGGGAATCGGCGCAGCAGCCGGCCGAAGACGATCTCGGCCTCCATCAGCGTCAGGCTCGCGCCGATGCACACATGCGCTCCGGCGCCGAAGGACAGCAGGCCGCCGGGGCGGCGCGCGACGTCCAGGCGATCGGGTTCGGCGTGGCGCGCCGGATCCCGGTTGGCAGAGGCGATGAGCGCAACGACCAGCTCGCCGCGGCGCAGTGGCTGGCCATGCAGCACGAGATCGGCCGCCACGCGACGGCCGGTGTACTGCACCGGGCTGTCGAAGCGAAGCAGTTCGCGCACCGCGCCCGGCAACAGCGCGGGCTCGCGCTGCAGGCGCTGCCACGACGCCGCATCGGCAAGCAGCGCCTGCAGGCCGTTGCCCAGCAGGTTGCGCGTGGTCTCGTGGCCGGCGAACAGCAGCATCGCGCATTGGGCGAGCAGCTCGGCGCCGGGCTGGATGTCGCCCGCCGCCTCGGCTCGCAGCAGCCGGCTCACGAGGTCGTCGCCCAGCGCGCGCCTGCGCTGCGGCACGAGCTGCTCGAAGTAGCCGCTCATCGCCAGCAGGCTGGTGCGCGCGCGCCGTGCCTCATCGAGCGAGGGCATCGGCGCACCGATGAAAGCCGCCAGATCGTCCGACCAGGCGATGAAGTCGCCACGATCGGCCGCGGGGATGTCCATCAGCATCGCCATCACCTCGGCCGGCAGCGGCCGCGCCAGCGCCTGCATGAAATCGAAGCCCGCGTCGGCGTCCACCGCATCGAGCAAGGCATCGACGCGCTGCGCGATGGCCGGCACGAACTGCTGCAGGACGTCATTGCGAAAGCCCGCGTTGAGCACGCTGCGAATGCGCGTGTGGTCCGGCGCATCGACGAACAGCATCGCGCGCGCGAAGAGCTGCTGGAAGTCTTTCAGCTCACCGCGCGCGGCACGGCTTTGCATGACCCAGCCGCCGGTGCGCTGCGCCGAAAAGCGTACGGAATCGCGAAGCACCGCCTCCACGTCGGCATGGCGGGTCAGGAGCCACGCACCACCGAAGAACTCCTCGCTCCAGTGGATCGGCCCGGCCTCGCGCAGCGCGGCATAGGCCGGATAGGGATCGGCGCGGAACGCCGCGTCGATGATCGGGCGGCCGAGCGGGCTCGGCGCAGCCGCCGGCATCGGCAGCGCACTCATTGCCTGCGCTGCGCCTTCAGGCCCAGGCGCTCGAACAGCGCCCGGTCGCGCTCGGCCTGCGGGTTGCTCGTGGTCAGCAGCTTGTCGCCGTAGAAGATCGAATTGGCGCCGGCGGCGAAGCACAGCGCCTGCAGCGCCTCATCCATCTGCTCGCGCCCGGCCGACAGCCGCACCATGGTCGTCGGCATCGTGATGCGCGCGACCGCGATGGTGCGCACGAACTCGAAGGGGTCGATCGGCTCGGTGCCGGCCAGCGGCGTGCCCGCGACCTGCACCAGGTTGTTGATCGGCACCGACTCGGGGTACGGATCGAGGTTGGCCAGCTGCGCGATCAGCCCGGCGCGCTGCGTGCGGTTTTCGCCCATGCCGACAATGCCGCCGCAGCAGACATGGATGCCCACGTCCCGCACATGGGCCAGCGTGTCGAGCCGGTCCTGGTAGGTGCGGGTGCTGATGATGCTTCCGTAGAACGCGGGAGCGCTGTCGAGGTTGTGGTTGTAGTAGTCCAGCCCCGCGTCCTTCAGCGCCTGGGCCTGCTCGGCTTCGAGCATGCCCAGCGTCATGCAGGTTTCCAGGCCCAGCGCCCGGACCTCGCGCACCATGTCGGTCACGCGCTCCATGTCGCGCGCCTTGGGGCTGCGCCAGGCGGCGCCCATGCAGAAGCGCGTGGCGCCCTGGGCCTTCGCCGCCTGTGCGGCTTCGACCACCTCTTGCAGCGGCATGAGCTTGCTCGCCTCCACACCGGTGTCGAAATGCGAGGACTGCGGGCAGTAGCCGCAGTCCTCCGCGCAGCCGCCGGTCTTGATCGAGAGCAGCGTGGACAGCTGGACCTCGTTGGCATCGAAGTGCTGGCGGTGCACCTGCTGGGCGCGAAACAGCAGGTCCATGAACGGAAGCGCGAACAGGGCTTCGACGTCGGCGACGCCCCAGCGCTGATCCGGGCGAGGCTCGGGGCGCGACGTCTTGGTGCGCAAAGATGACAGGGAAACGGTGGCTGTGGTGGTCATGTCGTCCTTCGGGTGGGATGGCCATCCGAGTCAGGATAGCCAGGAGCCAGTCACAAGGGCAGCCAATCTGGTTGCAAATTGCGCCATGCGGGGGATCGGAGTGAAAGCTTGTCTTATGCCAGCCCGAACAGCGCGCGCAACGCCGCATCGTCGAAGCAGGCTGCGACAGCCGCCGGGTCAGGGCTGCTCATACGGGGAACCATGCCCAGGCAAGGCGCCTGGTGGCGCCGCCCCAGTTCATCGCGCAGGGTGGCGAGATTGGCATCGCGGTGCGGCATTCCCGTGTCGACGGTGTTCGCGATCCAGCCCGCAAGCCGCAGGCCGCGCGCGCGGATCGCCTCGGCACTCAGCAGCGCATGGTTAATGCATCCCAGGCGCAGTCCGACCACCAGCACCACCGGCAACTGCAGCTCCACGGCGAAGTCGGCGCTGTCGAAGTCCGCGCCGAGCGGCACGCAGAACCCGCCGACGCCTTCGACGATCAGGTACTCGGCGCGCGCCGCGAGCGTCCTGGCTCCTTGCAGCAGGACGGCACGCTCGATGGTGCGGCCTTCGAGCGCTGCCGCGATGTGCGGGGCGCAGGCGGCTTCGAACTGACAGGGGCCGACCTCGGCATCGGTCATCACCACCGAGCTCGCGTCGCGCAATGCGCGCACATCCTCGTTGACGTTCTCGCCATCGATCGTCTCGATGCCGGCGGCCACCGGCTTGTAGCCGGCGCAACGCAGGCCCCGCTCGCCGAGCCAGTGCAGCAAGGCGGCGCTGACGCGCGTCTTGCCGACCTCGGTGTCGGTGCCGGTGACGAAGCAGCCGTGCATCGCTGCGGCCCTCATCGCAGGCTCCCGGCGGCCCGCGCCAGGCCATCGATCAGGGTCTGCACGTCCTGCGGCGTGTGCGCTGCGCTCAGCGTGATGCGCAGCCGCGCGGTGCCCGCAGGCACGGTCGGCGGTCGGATCGCCGGCACCCACAGGCCTTGTGCATCGAGCGCGGCGGACAAGGCCAGCGCCGCCGCGTTGTCGCCGACGATCAAGGGCTGGATCGCGGTGGCGGAATCGGCCAGGCGCCAGCCGAGCCGGGGGTTGTGCTGCATCAGTGCGCCCAGCCGATCGCGCAGCATGCCGATCAGTTGCCGCAGTCGCGCACGCCGCGCTTCGCCCTCGTCGCCGCCGATCAGGCGCAGGCTCGCGCACAGCGCATGCGCGATCGCCGGCGGCGCCGCGGTCGTGTAGATGTAGCTGCGCGCCGACTGCACCAGCCACTCGATGATGCTCGGGTGCGCGGCCACGAAGGCGCCGCCCAGGCCTGCGGCCTTGCCGAGCGTGCCCATGTAGATCAGGCGCTCGCTGCGCAGGCCGAAGTGCGACAGGCTGCCGCGGCCGCCTTCGCCGAGCGCGCCGAAACCATGGGCATCGTCGACCACCAGCCAGGCGTCGTGCGCCTCGGCGAGCGCCAGCAGCGCGGGCAGGTCGGCCAGGTCGCCGTCCATGCTGAAGACGGCATCGCTCACGATCAGCTTGATCAGCGTGCTGCAACGCCCGAGCTGGCTCGCCAGCAGGTCGAGCCGGCCGTGCGGGTAGCGCTGCAGCGGCGCCTTGGCCAGCAGCGCGCCGTCAACCAGCGAGGCATGGTTGAGCTTGTCGGCAAAGATCGTCGCGCTCGCATCGCCCAGCGCGGTGAGCAACGCCAGGTTGGCCATGTAGCCGGTGCAGAAGCTCAGCACGCGCGCGTCGGGGATGGAGGGCGACATCCACCGCGCGAGCTCGTCCTCGAGCAGTGCATGGGCGCGCGAATGGCCGCTGATCAGATGCGATGCGCCGCTGCCGGCGCCATGGAGGCGCGCCCCTTTGGCCAGCGCCTCGATCAGCGCCGGATGGTTCGCGAGCCCCAGGTAGTCGTTGCTGCAGAAGGCCAGCATGTCGCGCCCGGACACCCGCTGGTGCGGCGCGCAGGGCGACTCGGCCGTGCGCCGCTGCCGGCGCAGCGCCTCGGCCTCGAGCTCACGCAGTCGGTGGTTCAGGTGTTCGATCAGCATGGGCGCTTTCTGCAAAGGCCACGTCATCCAGCGTTTGCATCACCCGCTGCGCGAGCCAGGCTGCGAGCCCGTCGTCCAGCACGTAGGGCGGCATCAGGTAGACGGTGCGGCCGATCGGCCGAATGAGCAGTTCGCGCTCGCGGCCGGCGAGATGAAAGCGTTCGGCGAAGCGCTCGCCGACGAAGGCCTCGCGCACATCGAAGGCCCAGATCATCCCGCGCTGGCGGAAGTGCTCGATGCGCGGGTCGGCCTGCAATGGCGCGAGCGCCGCGCTCAGTGCGGCGGCGCGCTGCCGGTTGTGCTGCAGCACGTCGTCCTCTTCGAAGCGGTCCAGCACCGCCAGCGCGGCGCGGCAGGCCAGCGCGTTGCCGGTGTAGGAATGCGAATGCAGGAAGCCACGCGCCACGTCGTCGTCGAGAAAGGCCTCGTAGATCGCGTCGCGCGTCATCACCAGCGACAGCGGCAGCGTGCCGCCGCTGATGCCCTTGGACAGGCAGACGAAGTCCGGCCAGATGCCGGCCTGCTCGCAGGCGAAGAAGGTGCCGGTGCGCCCGCAGCCGACCGCGATCTCGTCGGCGATCAGGCTCACCTCGTAGCGCTCGCACAGCGCACGCACGGTGCGCAGGTAAGCCGCATCGTGCATCGCCATGCCGGCAGCGCCCTGCACCAGCGGCTCGATGATCAGCGCCGCGATGTGTTCATGGCGCGACTCGAACAGCGCCTGCAAGTCGGCCGCGGCCCGCGCAGCGACGTCCACCGCGGTCTCCCCGGCTGCGGCCTGGCGCGCGTCGGGCGACATCACCTGGTGCGCGCGCATCAGCAGCGGGTCGTAGGCATCGCGGAACACCGCCACGTCGGTGACCGCCAGGGCACCCAGCGTTTCGCCGTGGTAGCCCTGGCGCAGGCAGACGAACTCCCGCTTGTTCGGGCGCCCGCGGTTGCGCCAATGATGGAAGCTCATCTTCAGCGCGATCTCGACCGCCGAGGCGCCGTCACTGGCGAAGAAGCAATGGCCGAGCACGCCGCCGGTCAAGGCCGACAGGCGTTCGGCCAGTTCCACGGCCGGTGCGTGCGTGCAGCCGGCGAGCATCACGTGCGGCAGGCGGTCGAGCTGGTCCCTCAGTGCTGCGTTGATGCGCGCATCGGCGTGGCCGAACAGGTTGACCCACCAGGAACTCGTGGCGTCGAAGTAGCGCTGTCCTTCGTGGTCGAAAAGCCACGGGCCAACGCCCCGCGCGATCGGCAGCGGCGGCACCGCGGCCGCGCGCTGCATCTGCGTGCAGGGGTGCCAGACGCTGCGCAGGCTGCGCTGCTGCCAGGAATGGTTGGCGCCGACGGATGTGTGCATGCGATGGATGTGGAGAGTGCTGCGCGTGGCGCCCCGATCGGTCGGCCTGCCCGAAGCGGGCCAGTGCAGGAACCGCCAGCGCTCAGGCCGCAGCGGCGGCTATCGAAGCGGTCTGCACGGGGATATGGGCGCGCTCTTCCTTGATGCGGTTGGCGTCGTCCACGAACACCAGCTTCGGCCGAAAGCCGCTGACCCGATCCTCGGGGACGAGGCCGAAGGCGGCGATGATGATCAGGTCGCCCACCGACGCCCGACGCGCGGCAGAACCGTTGACCGAGATGATGCCGGTGCCGCGCTGGCCTCGGATCGCATAGGTCACGAAGCGTTCGCCGTTGTTGATGTTCCAGATGTGAACCTGTTCGTTCTCGCCCAGATTGGCGGCATCCAGCAGGTCTTCATCGATGGCACATGAGCCTTCGTAATGCAATTCGCAATCGGTGACGGTTGCGCGGTGGATCTTGGACTTGAGCAGGGTACGAAACATGGTCGGAAGTGCCGTCTGCAAAAAAGATGGGGGCTTGTAGCGGCGGAAGATAACCTAGTTCTAACGAACGCCCCTGTGCATTTCACGTGCTCCGCTTTCGTCATCGGGGCACATGGGTTGCCCGCCGCTGGCGGCCATCGCCCTCGAAGTCAGCGGCGCTCAGGGCACGTTCGAGGTGTTGATCTGGTAAGGCCGCCCCTGCATCTTGAAGCCGCCTCCGAATTCGATGTCCACATCGCCCGTGGGCTTCACCGGGCAGCCGCGCGGCGGCTGGCAGGCCCATTCCGCGCCGCGGTCGGCGAACACCACCGGGCCGTAGCGGTAGTTGAGCACCGCACGGCCGCCGTAGTCCGCCACGCTGAGCGTCAGGCCGAGGTTGGCGAAGTTGTCGATGTCCTCGGTCGCGACCGGGTCGACGATGCGGCTGTCCTGCAGCGTACGCACCACGCGGGCGCTCTTCCCGTCTTCCGAGAAACGGACCCACTGGATCTTGCGATCGCCGCGCGAAGTCACGATCACCTGGCTGTTGAGCGCATCCAGCCGCCGGTCGGGGTCGTCCTTCGAATGCGCGAGCGAACTCGGGTTGCGGCCGACGGCGACCCTGCCCTCTGCCGCGATCCCGTTCGGCGATCCCGACCGGAGCTCGGCACCCGGCGCGTAGCCGCCCAGGCTGAAGATGCGCAGGCTGCCCTCCTGCGTCGCGATCCAGGCGCGGGCATCCTTCGTGCGGGTGACGGTCGTCTTGACCGCCGTGGGCCGCGCATCGAGCGCGATCGTCTTCACCACCACCGGCCGCGCCTGCGGCTTGAAGCTGAAGGCATGCGGCCACTGGCGCTCGTCCTGCCCCACCGGGCCGATGCTGCCGACGGCCTCGCTGAAGTAGACGCCGTTGATGTAGCCGAAGAGCGGCTTCAGATCGATGAAGGCCGCCTTCTGCTCGGACTTGGACACGACCACCGCCACGCCGCCCTTGGCATAGCGCTTGTAGTTGCTGCCCGACGGGGTGAAGGACTGCCAGTGCCTGCTGAGCGGCGAGTGGGTTTGGCCCATGAAGAGGCCGCCGCCCAGCACCGTGTTGAAAGGATGCATGCCGGTGGTGACCGCGATCTCGGTCGGCGCCTTCATGTCGGCCGGCAGGTCCACGTAGCCCAGCACTTTCATGAAGGCGATGTTGCCCATGTTCGGCAAGCCCGGGTAGACGCCCTGCCATTCGGACCACCACTCGTAGTACGGCCCTTCGAGCTTGCAGCCATCGCACAAGCCGGCCAGCGCGACCACCGCCACCTGGCCCTTCAGCTCGGCCGTGTCCCAGACGGTCACGAAGGCGAACTCGCTGTTGCTCGTCATGGCGACGGCGGTCGGCACCTTGTTCGGCGCCAGCCGCGCGGTGGCGAGGTTGTGGGCGGTGTTGCTGCCGGTGGTGGCGAGCAGGCCGTTCTGGAAAGCGATGACGGAGGTCGGGCAGTTGCCCGCCGGGCCGCTGCAGCGCCCGGCCGCGACGGGGCGGGCGCTGCCGTCGTTCGGCAGCAGGCCGGCGGAGCGGTACTGCACGACATTCACGCTGTCGAGGCCGCCGCCCCCGAGCTGCCAGGGCAATTGCGGCTTCTGTGCATAGGTGTTGACCTCGAAGGCCGATGCCTGCAGGTCGCCGACACCGGCGCGCTGGACCGGATCGTCGGCCAGGAAGACGACGCTGGACTGGTTGGTCGAGTAGGAAAAATCAACCTCCTTGCGCGGACCGCCGACCTGCCATGAGGTGATGCAGACGCCCTTTTCGTTGCAACGCGCGAGATGGTCCTCGCGCTCGTACAGGGTGGGAAGCTTCGCGTTGGCGCTGCCGTAGTGCGCGGCGTCCGGGCCGTAGCGGTAGGCGATGCCCTCGGCCTCGCTCATGGCCGCAGCCATGGCCCGGTAGGCCGCGGGAACGATCTTGCCTGCGCGATCCACCACGTCGGCGATGCCGCTCGCCGCGGGCTTCGACGAAGCCTCCATCGACCTGGCCGCCGCCGCAGGGGCGGGACCGATGATGGTGCATGACTTGCGCACATGCGGTGCCGGATCGGTGCCGAAGAACTCGTTGGTGCAGCTTGCCGGACCGCGAACGATCTTCTCTACCCAGCGATCGCCGGCGCCATAGCGAACCCGCGCCGACGCGGGGACGACGAAGTTCTCGCCCTCCTGCGCCTGGACCGCCGCGGCGGCAGGGCTCTTGCCGGAAAGGAGCACCAGGGAAGCGATCAGGGCGAGTGCGAGTTTCATCCTGCTCATTGTCCCGAAGCTCGTCTTGCTTTGCGAGCGAGCGCCGGCCGGTCAAGCTCTCCGTTTGAACATCGCCGACGCCCCGCTCGCATAGGCCACCTCTTCGGCGGTCGCGAGAAGCGTGGGCCCCAAGGCCAGCATGCGCTCTTCCGTCAGTCGCACGAGCGGGCCTGCGATGGTGATGACGCCGATGACGGCGCCGTTGCCGATGCGCACCGGTGCCGCCATCGCAGTCATGGCCGGCGCGAAGACCTCGTTGATCATCGCGAAGCCGCGCTTGCGCGCCGCGCGCAGATAGGCCAGCAGCGATTTCACCGAGGTCACGGCCTTGGGCCCGAAATCGGCAGGCGTGCCGAACCCCTGTTTCGCAACCAGCTGGAGCGCCTGCTCCTCCGGCATGGTGGACAGCCACGCGTGCCCAGCCGAACTGCAGGACAGGTTCACCGACAAGCCCATGTCGGGGTCGTAGCGCAGGCCCCGGGTCGCGCCCTGTGCCTTGGCCACGAAGGTGAGCTCGTCGCCGTCGACGACCGCCAGCCGGACGAGCTCCCCCGATTCGGCCGCCAGGCGATCGAGCAGCGGCTGGGCCACGTCGACGACGCCGCTGTTGCTCAGGAAGCTCAAGCCCAGCGAGACCAGCTTGATCGTCAGCATGTAGTTGCCGTGGCTCTGATCCTGGCGCACGTAACCGCAGCGGATCAGTTCGGAAAGCAGTCGATGCGTCGCGCTCAGCGGCATCTGGAGATCGGAGGCGAGTGCAGAAAGTGCTCGCCCTTCCGGGTAGGCGACAAGGTGTTCGAGCACCTTGAAGCTGCGTTCGAGTATGGCGGTCATGGCAGAGCAACTCTACCCGAGTTTTGCCAAGTGCTTTCCCTAGTGGAAATGTTTTCCACTTTCTACCTATGATGCGGCGCGTCTTGCGTCGCCTGCCAGACCTGCGGGCGCATCGGCCCTCATCCACCGGAGTCCCAACTTGAGAACCCTCTACCGAACGCTCGCCCTTCTCGGCGCGACATTGGCCCTGACGCTGCCGGCCCTGGCCCAGGACGTGCAGGAGCGCGTCATCCGCTTCGGCCACCTGAACAACCCGGACCATCCCGTGAGCTTCGGCGTCAAGCGCTTCGGCGAACTGCTCGCGGCGAAGAGCAGCGGCAAGCTCAAGGTGCAGGAGTTCCCTGCGTCGCAGCTCGGCAACGAGATGCAGCAGCAGTCGGCGCTGCAAGGCGGCGTGCAGCAGATGTCGGCGCCCGCCACCACCTCCCTGGCCGGCATCGTGAAGGAGTTCGGCCTGGTCGACTTCCCGTTTGCCGTGAGCTCTTTCGCGCAGGCCGATGCCCTCCTCGACGGGCCGCTCGGCCAGGCGCTCATCGCCAAGCTGCCCGAGAAGGGCCTGGTCGCGCTGGGCTACTGGGATCTGGGCTTTCGCAACGTCACGAACAGCAAGCGCCCGATCGCGAAACCCGAGGACCTCGAGGGCCTAAAGATCCGCGTCATTCCCAACCCGGTGTTCCTCGACACCTTCAAGGCCTTCAAGGCCAATCCGGTGCCCATGCCCTTCGCCGAGCTCTATGGGGCGCTCGAATCGAAGGCCGTCGACGGCCAGGAGAATCCCTACGCGGTGATCCTGTCGAACAAGTTCTTCGAGGTGCAGAAGTTCGTGAGCGCCACCAACCACGTCTATGCCGCGAACATCATGCTGGTGAGCAAGAAGTTCTGGGACTCGCTGAGCGCGGCAGAACAGAAGATGATGCGCGAAGCGGCCGACGAAGCCCGCGGCTACCAGCGCCAGGTCAGCCGCGCGGCGGCGCAGAAATCCATCGGCGATCTCCAGGCCAAGGGCATCCAGTTCAACGAGCTCGCGCCGCCCGAGCAGGCGCGCATGCGCCAGATCGCCAAGCCGGTCACCGAGCGTTTCGCCGCCAGCTACGACCCGGGCATCGTCAAGCTCTACAACGACGAGCTGGCACGCGTGCGCAAGTCCCATCCTTGAATCGAAGCGGCACCATGAAGATCCTCGTCCTGCACGGCCCGAACCTCAACCTGTTCGGCCGCCGAGAACCCCACATCTACGGCTCGACCACCCTGGCCGAGATCAACGAACGCCTCGGCAAGCTCGCGGCCGAGCTCGGCGTCGAGCTGGAGACCATCCAGTCGAACCACGAAGGCGAGCTGATCGACTTCCTCCACCAGCACATCGACGAGGCGCAAGGCGCACTGGTCAACCCTGCCGGCCTGACCCAGCACGGCGTTCCCTTGCACGACGCCATCAAGGCCATGCCGTTCCCGGTCTTCGAGGTCCACATGTCGAACATCGCGGCGCGGGAAAGCTGGCGCGCGCACTCGATCATCTCGCCGGCGGTCAAGGGCACGATCCAGGGGCTCGGTCCGCATTCGTACCTGGCCGGCCTGCGTGCGCTGGTCGAGATGCAGCGCGCGCAGGCGGCCTGATCAACATGAATCGATGGATCGACCGCTGCTGCGCCTGCATTGAGGCGCTGATCGCCGCGGCGCTGGCATTGATGGTGGTGCTGGTCTTCGGCAACGTGGTGCTTCGCTACGGCTTCAACTCGGGCATCACGGTGTCGGAGGAGGTCTCGCGCTGGCTCTTCATCTGGATGACCTTTCTGGGCGCCGTCGTCGCGCTGAAGGAGCACGGGCACCTCGGCGTCGACATGGTGGTCCGGAGGCTGCCGCCTTCGGCCAAGAAGTTCTGCCTGGCGGTGGGGCATGTCGTGATGCTCTACATCGTGTGGCTGCTGTTCCAGGGCAGCGTGGCCCAAACGAAGATCAACTGGGACGTCGTCGCACCGGTCACGGGCGCATCCATGGCCGTGGTCTACCTGTCGGGCGTGGTCTTCGCCGTGCTTGCCGCATTCCTTCTTGCGCTCGACCTGCTTCGCCTGGTGTCCGGTCGCATCGCCGACGAGGACCTGGTCATGATCCAGGAATCCGAGGAAGCCGTGCAGCTGAAGCAGATCCTGGGCGAGCAGGCCGATGCCGCGCCGGCGGACCGCCCGCAAGCTGGAGCGCGGCCATGACGATCTTCGTCTTCGTCGGCTCCCTGCTCGCCGCGATGGCGATGGGCATCCCGATCGCGTTCGCGTTGCTCGCCAGCGGCGTGGCGCTGATGTGGCACCTCGACCTCTTCGATGCGCAGATCCTGGCGCAGAACGTCATCGGCGGCGCCGACAGCTTTCCGCTGCTGGCCGTACCCTTCTTCATGCTGGCCGGCGAGATCATGAACGCCGGCGGCTTGTCCAGGCGCATCGTCGACTTTGCGCTCGCGCTCGTCGGCCACGTGAAGGGCGGGCTGGGCTACGTGACGATCATGGCCGGCTGCCTGCTGTCGGCGCTCTCGGGGTCGGCGGTTGCCGATGCGGCCGCGCTGACTGCGCTGCTCCTGCCGATGATGGTGAGCGCCGGCCACGACAAGGCGCGCGCCGGCGGGCTGATCGCCGCCACCGGCGTCATCGGGCCGGTGATTCCGCCGAGCATCGGGCTCGTCATCTTCGGCGTCGCAGCCAACGTCTCGATCTCCAAGCTCTTCCTTGCGGCGATCGTGCCGGGCCTCCTGATCGGCGGCGCGCTCTGGCTCACCTGGGCCTGGCTCGTGCGGCGCGAGAAGATCGTGCCGCCACCTGCCAGGTCGACCGCGGAAATGCTCGCGACCTTTCGCCAGGCACTGTGGGCGCTGATGCTGCCGGTGATCATCCTGGTCGGGCTGCGCATGGGTGTCTTCACGCCCACCGAGGCGGCGGTGGTGGCCGCGGTGTATGCGCTCTTCGTCTCGATGGCGATCTACCGCGAGCTCAGCTGGAAGGATCTCTACGCGGTGTTCGTGAACGCCGCGAAGACCAGTGCGATCGTGATGTTCCTGATCGCGGCCGCGATGGTGAGCGCCTGGCTCATCACCGTGGCCGACCTGCCGTCGAAGGTGGTCGGCCTGCTGCAGCCCTTCATGGACAACAAGATCCTGCTGATGTTCGCGATCATGGTGCTGGTGATGATCGTCGGCACCGCGATGGACATGACGCCGACCATCCTGATCCTGACCCCGGTGCTGATGCCGATCGTCAAGGCCGCCGGCATCGACCCGGTCTACTTCGGCGTGATGTTCATCATCAACAACTCGATCGGCCTGATCACCCCGCCGGTGGGCACCGTGCTCAACGTGGTGGCGGGCGTGGGCCGGATCTCGATGGACGACGTCACCAAGGGCGTGGTGCCTTTCATGATCGCGGAGTTCGCGATTCTGTTCCTCATGGTGCTGTTCCCCTGGCTCGTCACCTGGCCCGCGAAGTTTTTCCACGGTTGATCACAAGGAGACACGAACCATGAAGCTATCGATGCACAAGGTCCTGCTCGCCGCGGTGGCGGCGCTGGCCGTCACCGGCGCCGCGGCGCAGATCAAGGAGCGCACGCTCAAATTCGCGTTCCAGAACCAGAGCGGCCATCCGCAGGCCCAGGGCGCGCAGAAGTTCGCCGATCTCGTGGCCGAGAAGTCCGGCAAGAAGATCACGGTGAAGCTGTTCCCGGGCGGCACGCTCGGCGGCGATCTGCAGACCGTCTCCGCGCTGCAGGGAGGCACGGTCGAGATGACGGTGCTGAACGCCGGCATCCTCGCGGCGCAGGTGAAGGAGTTCGCCGTGCTCGACTTCCCCTTTCTCTTCGGCAACACGCAGGAAGCCGATGCAGTGACGGACGGCCCCTTCGGCCGGAAGCTGTTGGCCAGGCTCGACGAGAAGGGACTGCACGGCCTCGGCTACTGGGACCTGGGCTTTCGCAACCTCACCAACAGCAAGCGGCCGATCGCCAAGGCCGAGGACATCGCGGGCCTGAAGATCCGCGTGATCCAGTCGCCGATCTACATTGACCTGTTCAGCGCGCTGGGCGCGAACGCGGTGCCGCTGCCCTTTCCCGAGCTCTATTCGGCGCTGGACCAGAAGGCGGTCGACGGCCAGGAGAATCCGAACACGACGATTCTTGCTTCCAAGTTCGCCGAGGTGCAGAAGCACCTCACCGAAACGCGGCACATCTACAACCCGCAGGCGCTCATCATCAGCAAGAAGACCTGGGACGGCTTGAGCGCAGAGGAGAAGAAGATCGTTGCAGACGCGGCTGTGGAGGCGACGGCTTTCCAGCGCCAGGCCTCGCGCGGCGCCGCCGACAGCGCGCTGCAGGCGCTCAAGCAGGCCGGCATGACGGTCACCGAGCTGCCTGCGGCCGAACTGGCCAAGCTGCGCGAGAAGGTGAAGCCGGTGATCGAGAAGCAAACGGCAGCTGTGGGCGAGGCAACGGTCAAGGAGCTGCAGTCGGAGATTGCCAAGGTCAGAAAGTGAGGGCCGTTTTCCGAGTTCATGCGCCGCCTGGGTTCAATAGGAGCCCGGCGGCGGTGTCGTCACCGGCTTGAAGCGCCGCGCCGATGCGGTCATGTCGACGAGGCAGGATCGCGTCGCGCCGACCAGCCCGCCCACCGACGCCTTGAGTGCGTCCGCCGCGGGCGACTCGCCGGGGTAGGCGGGCGACAACCCACATTTGCGCAAGACCCGGTTCACCTGGTAGACGCGAGCGGTCCTGCGCGTGACGGAGGTGTAGAAGGTCACTCCGATCGAGATCGACACGCGATCGCCGGGGGCCGTCCAATCAGGCTCGGAACGCGTCATGTGCGGCGAGGTGCTCGGGAAATAGACGCCGTCTCCCGGACGGGCGTTGAACTCGTGGCTGAGAGGCCTGAACTCCTCCTTGAAGCGCACCTTCCTGAGCGACTGGGTGACGATGAAATCCTCCACCGCCTCGGCCGGCACGATGCTGCGATCCGCATGGTCCCAGACGCTCAGGATCTTGCGCCCGTGCAACTGCAGCCAGAAGTTGTTCTCGCGATCGATGTGGAAGGGCGTCACCGAAGGCGGTGCCGAGATGAAGACGAAACCGTTCACCCGAAAGATGCCCGGCTGCTCGCGTTCGACATCCGCGCGCATGGTGCCGACGATGTCGAACAGCAAGGCCTGGTAGCGCGGAATGGCTTCGATGTTGTAGAGGGCCACCGACGAACCCGGCTCCTCCATGCGCTCGAAGTGTTCGTCGATGCTGCGCCCGTCCGGATGCCGGCTGTCGTGCGCGATGGTGGAAGCGACTGTGAGGCCAGGCCTCATGAATCGACACTGCCCCAGGGGAGCGAGCTCCTTGCCGAGCTTCACGAGTTCAGGCACCTGGAAGAGCGGATGCTCGTGAAAGTTGTGATGCAGGGCGGTGATCCGGTGCGTGGAGAAGTTCGCAGGATCGTCTGCCCTCACGTGATACGTCGCCGGCGGCGGCTCGGTCCGCCAGCCGATATTTATGTCTTGTGTGTCTCTCATGACCGAAATCTTCGGTCACATGTAGTACTTTTGTACTTCTTGTAACGCATCACGCAGTCACAAAATGTGAAAAATTCCCATTTTTGTACTATTGTTTTATAGTGCCCGCACCTTTGAGACAAGCCACTGGCTGAGGAGCGCCAACCATGCAAATGATCGGACAGGGGTTAGGGAGCGAGGACGCAGCTCAGAACGATGTTCGGCCTGAACCGGCTAGTACACCCGGGACGAACGCTCCCTTGCGCGAGCTCTTGATAGAAGCCGGATTCGTCGGGGGCGTTTTCTTGGCGCTGGCCCTCTTGATCGTCGCTTCGGTTGGACGCTAAGCCGCAAGACGAGACCAAGCGCTCAGGCCGGAGGCCGATTCATCTGGCAAGTCGTGGGCTGCGTGCTCTCGGCCGGGCTCCACACCACCTCGGAGCGAAAGCCGTAGCCGGTGTTCTCGGCGTCATATTTGACGCCTGGGCTGCCCTTCTTGGCCCATACGCCAAGGTAGATCGGCGCTTGCAACTGGTGGTCGGTCGAGCGCATCTCGACCTCGCCCAACGGGCTCTGGTACTTCATGCCTTCGAGCGCGTAGGCGACCTTCTTGGGGTCGGTCGACTTCGCCTTCTGCATCGCCGCACGCAGCATGTTCATCGTGTTCCAGTGCGCGGCGAAGATGAAGTCCTCGCCCGACTTCTGCTTGTAGCCGACCGCGATCTTCTCCAGCGCCGGTGTCGGCGCATTGCTGCCCCAGTTCCAGATCACGCTCACTTTGTCGGCGCCCCAGGAGCCCATCTGCGCCGGCACGCCCGGGTTGTTGGCGTTCATCGTGTAGAAGTTGATGTTCAGGCCGAAATCGCGCGCCGCCTTCAGGAACAGCCCGAGATCGCTGCCCCAGTTCGAGGTAATGACCGTGTCCGCGCCCGACGACGCGATCTTCGCCACGTAGGGCGCGAAGTCACGCGTCGAGGCGATCGGTATGTAGTCCTCGCCGACCACCTCGATATCCGGACGCTTCTTCGCGAGATAGGCGCGCGAGGCCTTGGCCACCTGCTGGCCGTGCGTGTAGTTCTGGTTGAACAGGAACACCTTCTTCACATCCGGCTTCGTCTTCAGGTAGGTCGTCAGGGCTTCGATCTTCATCTCGCTCGACGGATAGAACCGGAAGTGCCAGAAGCTGCAGCGGTCGTTCGTGAGGCCCGGGTCCATCGCCGAATAGTTCAGGTACACCATTGCTCCGTTCACATCGCGCTGGGCCTGCTTGTTGATGGCGTCGACCAGGGCGAAGGCGACTCCCGAGCCGCCGCCCTGCGTCACGTAGCGAATGTTCTGGTCGAACGCCGCCTTCAGCACGTTCGTGCTCTCCTGCGGCGTGCCCTTGCCGTCGAAGGGGACGACCTCGAACTTCGGATCAGCCGCGCCCGCCGTGGAATTGAGCTGGCTCACCACCTCGCGCAGTTGGTTGAGCGAGCCTTGGCCACTGAGCGCGAAGGGTCCCGACAACACATCGATGAATGCGATCTTCACCGTCTCCGCAGCGTGGGTCGCGAGACCGGCCGCGAGGGCGCTGACGCAAAGGGATGCGCGGGCGGCGCGCACGAATCCGGACCTGTGCATGAATGTCTCCGCTCGATGGTTTATGCAACGCACTCTAGGCCCGGCACGGTGTCCGCTCGGTCACGGATGGGACAGTCGAAGCGCGAGGCGCGAATTGCAGAGCGAGGACCACGCGAGTTACCTCTGGCGCCAGGCGACTACAAAGTGACACCGGGTGAGCGCTGGACCGTGACATCGTTGAAGACCGGCGATACCGTCTACAGCGGGATCGGGCCGGTGGAGATCGTGCGATCGCCGGCACCTTTTGACGAACTGCGCTTTGGAATGACTGCAATCTGGAAACCTGAACAACCCGTCGTCATCGCCGGCTACACCCTCACGCCAGCGGAAGCTTGGCTGCGTTGCTTCACACAGGAGTTCTCCAGCCTCGCGAAGGGCGAGATCACACTCGAGCAACTGGCAGACCGGGGTATCGAGCTATACGACGCCAACGCTCGCCGCGATCCCATCGAGGTCGCGCTCGAAGAGTTCGAGAAGTCCGCTTAGCGCCACCTTGCACCGGCCTGCTGCGCATGTCTGAAGGTGTTCGCAGCCCCCGCTGCAGGGGCGCTGTCGAGTAATCTTGCGCCATCGAAGTTGCGATGGAGGCAGTGGACATGTACATCCCCGATGGCCACCCCAAACTGCTCCACTTATGGCCGGTCAAACTGCTCCAGGCAGGACGGTCGGATTATGACGATTCGGGTGTGATGGCGATGCGCGCGGCGGCCTCCTTCAGACGGTAGCTCTTGCCCTCGAACTCCAGCATTGCGCAGCGGTGCATGAGCCGGTCCAGGATGGTGGTGGCCATGGTGGCGTCGGCGAGGTACTTGCCCCAGTCCTGCACCACCCGGTTGGAGGTGATGACGATGGCGCGGCGCAGCTTGTAGCGCTGGTGCACGATGGCCTGCAGCAGTTCGGCGCTCACGTCGGCAATGCGCCGGGCCAGGAACATGTCATCAAGGACCAACAGGTCTGGCTCGATCCAGCCCTTGAGCTGTTCGGCCTGTTCCGCCGTGCTGGCCAGCCCGTAGCGGGCGAACTCGGAGTCGGCCTCCACGTAGCGCACGTCATAGCCCTGCAACGTGGCCTGGTAGGCCACCGCCTTGGCCACGTGGCTCTTTCCGGTGCCGGGCTTGCCGACGATCAATGCGTTGGCCCCCTCGCCGATGAACTTCAGGGTGTGCAGCTCGAAGCAGGCGTTGCGCGGCAGCTTGGGATTGAAGCGCCAGTCGAAGTCCGCCAGCGTCAGGCGCTCGGCCAGGCCTGAGCGCTTGAAGCGGCGCTCCATCAATCGTGAGCGGCGCCGGTCGAGCTCGTCTTGCAGCATGGCGGCCAACGTCTCCAGGAAGGGCTGCTGGGCGGCCTGGGCCTGCATCACGCGGGTGGACAGGGTGTCGGCGATGCCGGACAGGCGCAGCTCGCGCAGGGCGCGTTCGATCTCGGTCATGTTCATGGCTGGGCGATCTCAGTGGGGTGGGAGGTTGTGCCGCCCGAGGTGGCGGTGGCGGCGTGGGCGAACAGATCGCCGTATTCGTCGGCGCTGCGAATGAGCTCGTGCTGCTGGGTGAGCGTTGACGCCGACTGTGTCGGCGTGCCGGCCTGCAGGGCGGCCAGCGCGTCGGCCACCAGCCGCTCGGTGAGTGCCTTGACGTGGCGGTAGCTGTGTACGCCTTGCTCCATGGCGGCAGCGCAGGCCGCGTCGATGAAGTGATTGGGGTAGCGCTTGGCCAGATTGACGATGCCCCAGAGCTTGCGCTGGCCCACGCGCCCCTCGATGGCGAACAGCATCTGGCACAGCCGAGAGGCCTGCGGCCCGATGGCTCGGGCCTGGGCCAGGATGAAGCGCGTCTCGCGAGAGGGGTTGAACACCCGCTCGGCCATGGGCAACACCACGGTGCCGGGGCGATCAACCCGGGCGTGGGTGCGCAGCAAGGCCTGGGTGCGCAGCTCGCGGATCTCGATGCGCCGCTCGAACAGCCGCACCAGCACCTTGGTGCCAATCGGGGCCGGGCGCGCGGCGTAGCTGCTGTGGTCGATGCGCACGCAGCTGTCGTCGCAGACCGTGCGCTGCACCTCGGTGAAGTACTGCATGCGCGTGGCTGGCAGCGGCTGCAGGTGGGCGCGCTCCTCCTCGAACATGGCCTGCACCTGACGCCGCTCGGCGCCGTGGATGCGCGAGGCGGCCCACTTGGACTCCCAGTGTTCCAGGAAGGCGTTCTGCTCTTCGATGGTCTCGAAGCGCCGCCCCTTGAGCGCGGTGGACTGGGTATGTTGGATCGCGTTCTCGACCGTCCCCTTGCGATTCGGATCCCGGACCCGAGCCGGGTCGGCCACCACCTCGTAGTGGGCCAGTGTGGCGGCGTAGACCGGATTGAGCGCAGGCTCGTACAGGTCGGGCTTCAAGACGCCCTCCTTCAAATTGTCCAGCACGACGTAGTGGGTCGACCCGCCAAAGTAGGCCCAGGCCTGCTCGTGCAACTCAGCCCAGACTTGCTGGCTGGACTTCCAGATCACGCGGCGGAAGCTGCGCCGCGAGTAGCGCAGCGTGGCCACGAACAGGCGGGGTTTGCGCCAGCGCTCGGTGCTCGGCACCCGGGTGGGGGCGCCTTCACCGTAGTCGACCTGCATCTCCTCGCCGGGCGCAAAGCTCAGACGATCGAACTGCTCGGGCTCCTTGTGGCGAAGCTGGGCGCAGAAGCGCTTGACGGAGTTGTAGGCGCCGTCAAAGCCATGTTGGTCGACCAGGTCCTGGTAGATGGCCGTGGCGTTGCGGCCCAGGCGCAACTGGGCGTCGATGAAAGCGCGGTGGGGTTCGCACTTGGAGGTGGCCAGCGGCGGCGCTACCGACCTGGAAGTCGGTGGCCAGGGTGGAGCAGTTTGACCACCGGAGTCGGTGGCCACCCCGGGGCAGTTTGCCGGATCGGCGGCGAAGCGCTGCTGATACGCCCGGATGGTGTGGCGCGAGATGCCGGTGATTCGCGCGATCTCGCGCTGGGTGGCGCCGCCCTTGAGCAGCGTCCAGATGGTGGTTTGCAGATGTGGCTTCAAGACGTTCACTCCGTTGTTCCCCTCGCTCAGAGGGGGTGGAAAGTAACGTCCTGCCTGTCGAGCTTCGCGGCGCCCGACGCACCGTGTTCAATGCGTCAGATCACCGTGGCCAGGGTGGAGCAGTTTGGGTGGCCATAAGTGGGGCACTTTGGGTGGCCGCCGGGGACATGGAACAAGGCGGCGAAGGCCCGGACCTGCTCCTCATGCTGCATGGGATGGGCGCGACGGGGGCCGTGTGGTCGCCCATGTGCGCAGGGGCCGGCATTCGCTGGGCCGGCCGCTGGGTCGTCCTGGACTTGCCCGGCCACGGCCAATCCGGCCGACAAGACTCCTATGCCATCGGGCAGTACGCCGCAACCGTTGGACGCGCCGCGCTGCCGCACGTCAATCCCGCAGGCCGGCTCGTGGTTCTCGGACACTCGCTGGGCGGGGTGATCGGTCTCGCCCTGGCGACGGGTTGGTTCGGTGTCACACCGCATCAGGTCTTCGGGGCCGGCATCAAGATCGCGTGGAGTGACGATGAACTCCGCCGCATGGACACGCTGGCTTCCCAGCCCGCCAAAACGTTTTCCACGGAAGAAGACGCGTGGGAGCGGTACCTGAAGGTCTCCGGCCTTGGCGGGATCGCCAACGCAGCGACACCTGTCGTCACGCGGGGCATCCAGCGCGGCGCCGATGGGTGGCGTCTCGCGATGGATCCTCGAGCCAATGCCGTCGGCAAGCCGCCGCTGTCCGAATTGGCGGCTCTGGCTCGCTGCCCCGTCCATCTCGGCCGCGGGCGCGATGACGCGCTGGTGACGATGGGGCAGATCCGTGCGCTCGATCCCAATGCCTCGGACCTTGGGCCGCATGGTCACAATGTGATGGTCGAGGCACCCGCGCGGGTCTGGGACTGGGTCGCCTCGTTCACATGAGCCGGTGGCTGACTCCTCGGAGCTGGCCGGCCGGAATCTCGAACGCCTACGTCAGGTCGCTGAGCTCGATGAAGTTGCTCTCGATCCAGACGCGTCCCTCTTCATTCAGCGCGAAGGTCAGTGCCTTCTCTTTGGATAGCTTCTTTTCCTGAATTGCTCGGGAAAGCGGATTCGCACTCCCGAGCTCACCGCGCCTGTGGTTGTAGACGTGCTCCGTGCCATCTTCATCGCTGTAGGTGTACGAGACCGTGATGCCGTCCAGGTCGGCGAGAGGCTGCAAGAACGCGATGAACTGCGATGCCGTGATGCCTTCGGCCCTGATTGCATCCCAGTGCTTGAAGAGATTCGACTTCGCGCCCGTCTGCTCGCGCCGGACGATCTCCGATGCCGACCCGAATGGCTGGACCTTGGCGACCATTGACTCTGGAGCGTCCGCGCTGCCATTTCTGCGGAAGAAGTTGGCCACGGTGCTTGCGAACGGCCGGGAGTCCCCTTGGGCTCTAGGCCGTGACGGCCAGGCATCCAGGCAATGGGGCACCGTCTCGATTTCATCGCTGCGTTTGCTCATGGTTCAAGTCCTTCACTTCCTCGTTGAGCACGGCGATATCGTACGTTTGCGAGCGGTGGCGGATCCGTATTCCGGGGTGCGGTCCTACGAAGGAAACGTGCATTTCTGACGAAGTCGGCATTGCTAGTTTTCGTGCAGTGGAGGGACTCGTGGCGGCATGAAGTCCAAAGTTTTCATGTCGCGCAGGGTCGCTCCGCGTCCGAGTGCCTCGATCCCCGAGCGCCGCACGTCGAGGGCGCGAGCGCCCTCAGCGCATGTGCAAGCCGCCGTTGACCGAGAAATCGGCCCCGGTGGAGTAGCCGCTTTCGTCGGTCGCGAGCCAGGCGACGATCGAGGCGATTTCGCTCGGCTCGCCGAGCCGCTTGACGGGGATGGTGCCCACGATCTTGTCGAGCACTTCCTGGCGGATCGCCTTGACCATGTCGGTGCCGATGTAGCCCGGGCTCACGGTGTTCACCGTCACGCCCTTGGCCGCCAGCTCCTGCGCCAGCGCCATCGTGAAGCCGTGCATGCCGGCCTTGGCGGCCGAGTAGTTGGTCTGGCCGGCCTGGCCCTTGGCGCCGTTGACCGAGCTGATGTTGATGATGCGGCCCCAGCCCTTTTCGACCATGTCCGCGACCACCTGCTTGGTGACGTTGAACATGCTGTTGAGGTTGGTCTCGATCACCGCGCTCCAGTCCTCGGGCGTCATCTTGAGGAACATGCGGTCCCGCGTGATGCCCGCGTTGTTGACCAACACGTCGATGCTGCCGTGTTCGGCCTTGGCCTTGGTGAAGGCCTCGACCGTCGACTGCCAGTCGCCGACATTGCCGACCGACGCGTGGAATTCGTAGCCCAAGGCTTTCTGCTCGGCCAGCCACTTGGCATGGTCCCGCGTGGGACCGCAGCCGGCGATGACCGTGAAACCATCCTTGTGCAGGCGCTGGCAGATGGCGGTTCCGATGCCTCCCATGCCCCCGGTGACGTATGCGACTTTCTTGCTCATGCGCGTTCCTTGAAGTGGACGAACCTGAACCGGCGCTGTTCACTGTAGCGAGCTTTCTCATCACCCCCGCTCAGGAAAACACTGAGCCCGGATTGCAACGGGGCTACTTTTCTGCCGACACCATGCACAGGTCCGAGTGGTCCGGCGCACTTGATCAGGCTTGCTCTCTCAGGTATCCCGCAAGATGTCGCGCCTGAAAGAGCGCTGCCATATGGAGCATGATGAAAATGGGCACAAAGTAAGCGGGGATGAGCACGAGCGGCAACAGTGCCATCGGGCCGGTCGTGATCTCCCCGGCGACGCCGACGGCGAGGGCCGAACTGAGTGCCCCGGTACCGAGGGCCACAACGAGGTCCAACACCCCGAGCGCATTCCACACCACGAAGGTCTTGCTGGCAGCGAAGCTTGGCCGGTGTATCAGGGCAACCAGTAGCCAAGGCGCGGTCACTCCGATCGCGATGTCGCCAAGTCCTGCGGGCCAGGCGAAGCTGCCAGGCAAGACGCCGTGGGCGTACAGCGCCAAAAAGCCCAGCCCCGCAAATCTCCATGCCTGTATCGCCATCATGAGGCGGAGGTCAGCCGTCAGAACAAGTTCGCGGAATAGGCGCGACATCCAGAAAGCGGCGAGAAACACGATGATGGGCGCCGTGACCCCGATCAGGATCGGCAGCGGCGACGTCCCGGGCGGCGTGACGAACGCTCCACTCGCGCCCTGCAGAATGACGAGCGTGAACCAGACGGCAAGCACGACTGCGGCGACTAGCTTTGTGCCCCGAAGGGCTGGCGACCTCGGCTGAGCGGATTGCGACAGGACAGGGTTCGACATGGCGTCTCCTTTGCACAGTCGCTTGCACTTTGCAAGTTACTGATAACCGTAGCATACTTACTTGCATTTTGCAAGTTTCTCGCGCGGTCGACACCCGCGACTGATGGAAGCGAAGATGAACAAGCCTGAAGGTTTTCGAAGATCCGCCTGCCCTATTGCAAATACGCTTGACCTGGTGGGTGACAAATGGTCGTTGCTCGTCATTCGGGACATGCTCCACGGGAAACGCACCTTTGGGGAACTGCTGGACTCGCCCGAAGGAATCCCAACCAACACACTCGCCGATCGCCTGAAGCGCCTCGAAGAGGCTGGGATTGTCGTGAGCGCCGCGTACCAGGAGCGTCCGATTCGTTACGCCTATGCGCTCAGCAAGAAAGGAACTGCCATGGGTGACGTTCTGCTCGCGCTGGTGCGATGGGGCAAGAGACACATACCAGGTACGCAGACCTTGCGCCGCTCAACTCGGACGCGCGCAAAGGCGGCGCGCGCCGGTTAGCGGCATCGGCCATTGTTGAGACTCGGCGATCAATTTTGACTTCCGCAACCTCCCTCGAAGAGAAAGGTCATGCGCTGAACATGGCGCTGACATGACGCACCCTTCAGTGGAGCTCGGCAAGCAGCGACCTGGCCTCCTGCAGGTCCGCAGTGTCGAAGCCCTCGGTGAACCAGCCATAGCTCTCGGCCAACATCTGGCGGGCCTCCGCCGACTTGCCCTGCTGCCGCCACAGCCGGCTCAAGGCCATCACCGCGCGCAGCTCCAGCGATCGGGCGCTCTGCCGGCGAGCGATGGTGATCGCCTGCAGGAAGCAGGCCTCGACCTCGCCGCCGGCCTCCTCGCCCTCGCGGCCCGGCTGCAGCAACATCAGCTCGCCCTTGAGTCGATAAAGCTCCGCCTCGTAAACACGCTCCTGCGTGAGCTCCACCAAGGCCAAGGCCTCGGCCAGTGTCTTCAGCCCTGCCTCGGCCTGCCCCGCTCTTCCGTAGGCTTCGGCCAGCAAGGCCAGGAAGCGCGTGCGCCATAGCCCCGCGCCCGTGGTCTGGTAGGCGCTCAAGCCCTGTTGCATCCTTTCCATCCCTTCTGCTGCACGTCCCTGCTCGACCAGCGCCCAGCCCGAGAGGATGGTTCCCCAACCCAGCCAGAACGGGAAGCCGTGCTCGGTCGCGAGCGCAAGGACGGCCTCCGTCAGCTCGCGGGCGGGCTGCGCCTCGCGGCGGAACAAATGGAGCTCGGCGGCGAAGGTCAAGGCGCTGGCGGAGTCCGGAGGATGGGACAGGGTCTGAGCCCGGGCGAGCATCGCCTGGCTGCGTGCGAGGGCTTGGTCCGGATAGCCCAGAAGCCACAGGTCCATGGCGACGAAGGCCAGCCCCAGCACGCCGGGCTCGAAGACAAAGAAGTAGGCCGGCGACGGGTGCCGCGCAGGGTCGTGAAGGGCCAAGGCCTGTTCCAGATGCGCGCGAGCAGGGTCGAGCTCGCCGAGACCGAACAGGGCAGTTCCCAACGCCCGATGGGCGTGCACGAGCAAGGCCGGGTCTTGCGCCTTCTGGGCCAGCGTGACGAGCTGCTCCGCCAGCTCGCGCGCGGTCGGCAGTTCCCCCCGGACCATGTAGAAGGTCCGCAGCCCCATCAGCGCGGGGAAGAGATGGACCGTCTCCCCGAGCTGTCGGCACAGCATCAGCGCCCGGGTATAGGTCGCCTCCACTTCCGGTGCAGCGAGCCCCTTGGCGGCCATCCAGGCCGGACCGAGGGTGATCTGGAGCGCGAGTTCCTGCCGTGCGCGCTCGGGCGCATCGGGCAGGGTCTCGAGCAGCGCCAGGGCCGTGGTGAGGTGCGCGATTGCCTCTGCATCGGCGGAGCGCTGCAGCGCCTGGCGCGCGGCGCAGTGCAGGTATTCCACCGCCTTCGGCGCGTTGCCGCTGCGGCTGAAATGATGCGCCAGCTCGCTGCAGTGCTCCTCGAGCTGGGAGGCGAACAGGGCCTCGATCGCCTGCGCCGTGCGCTCATGCAGTGCGCGGCGCCGCTCGCTCAGCAGCGAGCCGTAGCTCACCTCCTGGGTCAGCCCATGCACGAAGCTGTACTCCACCTCCGGAAATGCCGGCTGCTGGTAAATGAACTCCCCTGCCTGCAGCCGCGCCAGCAGGCTCTTCAGCATGTCTTCGGGCTGATCGACGACGCGTGCGAGCAGGCTCCATGCAAATGACTTGCCGATCACCGCCAAGGTCTGCAGCAGCGCCTTCTCGGCCGGCTCCAAGCGGTCGATGCGGGCGGCGAGCACGCCTTGCACGGTGGTCGGGATATGCAGCGTGGTCGGAACCTGCTCGAGGCGGTAGTGCCCGCGCTCGCCGCGCAGTACCTGCTCCTCGACCAGCGTCTGCACCACTTCCTCCATGAAGAATGGGTTGCCTTCGGTCTGCTCCAGGATCAGCTCCTCGAGCGGGCCGAGCCCGGCGGCGTCGCCCAGCAGGCCCCGAAGCAGTTCCCGGGCTTCGGCTTCGCCCAGGGGATCCAGCCGCAACTGGGTGTAGTAGCCCTTGCGACTCCAGTCGTGCTGGTACTCGGGCCTGTAATTGACCAGCAGAAGGATGCGGGCGTCGGCCACGCTCTCGGCGAGAACGCCGAGGAAGGCGTCGGTCTCGCTGTCGAGCCATTGCAGATCCTCTACGATCAGCTCCAGCGGCTGCGCCTGGCTCTCGCGCACCAGGAGTCGCTGGATCGCCTCGAAAGTGCGCTGCCGGCGGATCTGAGGGTTCGTCTGCGCCAGCGCCGAGCTCGGCTCGGTCGCCCCCAGCAGGTGGAACAGATAGGGCAGGCTGTCTTCCAGCGCGCGGTCGAGGGTCAGCACCTTGCCGGTGAGCTTCTCGCGCCGCCGGCGCTCATCGTCCTGCGCAGTGATCTGGCAGTAGTTCTCCAGCAGTTCGATCAGCGGCAGATAAGGATAGGCCTTGCCGTGCGAGACCGAGAAGGTCTCCAGCACCAGGCCATCGCGCGGCGCGCCTAGCTTGAACTCGTGGCACAGCCGCGACTTGCCGACCCCCGGCTCGCCGACCACGCCGACGATCTGCCCATGCCCGGCCTGCGCCTGCGCCCGCGCTTCTCGCATTTGCTCGAGCTCGCGGGCACGGCCGACAAAGCGCGCCACCCCGCGGCTGGCAGCCACCTGCAACCGGGTGCGCAGCGGGCCGAGGCCGAGCACTTCGAAGACGGCGAGCGGCTCGGGCAGCCCCTTGATCGGCGTCGCGCCGAGCGCCTTGAATGCGAAATAGCCCTCGCTCAGCTTGCGCGTGCGTTCGCTTGCGACGATCGAACCGGGCACCGCAATGCCTTCCATGCGCGAGGCGATGTGGATAGAGTTCCCCACCGGGTCGTAGTCGGTGTGCAAGTCCTCGGTGCGGATCGCGCGCACCACGACTTCGCCGGAGTTCACGCCGACGCGCAGCTGCAGCGCGATCCCCTGTGCCAGACGCACACGGTCGGCGTAGCGGCGCATCTCGTCTTGCATGCGCAGTGCAGCATAGAGGGCGCGCTGCGAATGGTCTTCGTGCGCGATCGGCGCGCCGAACAGCGCCAGGATGCCATCGCCCATCGACCTGGCCACATAGCCTTCGTAGTGATGCACGGCCTCCATCATCAACGCCAGCACCGGGTCGATCAGGCGGCGGGCGTCTTCGGGATCGAGGTCGTGGATCAGCGCGGTCGAACCGGCCATGTCGGCGAACAACGCGGTGATCGTCTTGCGCTCGCCGTCCGCCGCGCCGCGGGCTTCCATATCCACCTGCGCCGCGCGGATGCGCTCGGCCAGATAGGGGGGCGTGTAGTCGATGGGGGCGCCGGCCGCAAGCGCCGCGCCCGCGGGCGGCCCGCTCAATGGAGCGCCGCATTCGCTGCAGAAACTGGCGCTCGCGCTTGCCTCGTGCCCACAGGCCGGGCAGACGCGTACCAGCTTGGCGCCGCATTCCTCGCAGAACTTGGCGCCTGCCGGATTCTCGAACCCGCAGCTTGCGCAGCGCATAAGGCTTAGCCTCGCTCACGGGGCTTTCAAGGCCCAACAACTCCCAAATCTTATCAAGGCGCGCAGTGCGCCGGGCTCCGGTAGATGCCGACATCATCGCCACGGGCTTGTAGGCGAAGGGCTGGGCATCAACGCGCGACAGCCAGTCGAGCATGTTCTTGAGCATGCCTCCATCCCCGCAGGCATTACCTGGCCAGCCAGGTCGAGAGCCATGCGATTGATGGAGGCGGCGCGCAGGCCGCCACACAGACCAACGACGTCAATGAAGCTGTTGTTCATGCTGGCTATTGCATGGGAATGTTCGCATCCTTCACCACCTTGGACCACCTACTGACTTGCGCCTGAACAAAAGTCTTCATCTCAGCACCGCTCGACGAAGGGCTGGCGACACCGCCAGTCGCCTCGAGCTGCTTGACGACATCTGGCTGAGCCAACACCTTGACCAAGGCCTCGTGCAGGCGCTGCGCCACTGCAGGCGGAAGGCCCCTCGGTGCGGCAACACCGGTCCAGGATGTCACTTCGAAACCTGGCACCGAGTCTTTCATCGGAGGCACACTCGGCAGCTGCGGAGCGCTGTTAGTCGATGTCACGCCGAGGCCACGGAGCTTGCCCGACTCGATATGGGTCCGGGTCACCGTCACGGAGTCGAACATCAGGTCAACACGCCCACCCAATACATCCTGGAGCGGGGCCGCCCCTCCTTTGTAGGGGATGTGGATGAGCTCGATGCCTGCGGCGGCCTGGAACAGTTCACCTGATAGGTGCTGAGTCGAGCCGATGCCCACGGAGCTGAACGAGATGGTGCCAGGCGCGGCCTTCGCAGCAACAAGTACATCCTTTATGTTCTTGAACCTGCTCTCCGCATTGACCGCCAGCACCAATGGGAACTTGGTGACCACGGAGACCCAGTCGAAGCTCTCCAACGGGTCAAAAGGCTGCTTCTTCATCATCGCGGCCGACACTGCATGTCCGCCCGTCTGCAGGATGAGCGTGTAGCCATCGGCGGGGGCCTTGGCGACCTGTCCCGATGCCAGGTTGCCGCCCGCACCGGCCTTGGGGTCGACGAGGACTGACTGCCCCAACTCCTTGGACAGCGGCAGCGCGATGATGCGTGCGACCACGTCCGCGTTGCCGCCGGCGTTGAACCCGTGGACAAGCGTGATGGGCCGGTCGGGGTAGCCCGCAGCTTGAGCGACGAGCGGGGCGGCAAGAATGGCTGCGAATAGTTGGCGTCGAATCATGGCTTGTCTCGTGCTTGTAGTTGGAAAGGATGTCGCGTCACACCTCGGAAGGGATGTCACGTCACACCTCGGTGTGAGGGGCTGGTCGCTCAGGAGCGCTGGTAGCCGGAACTGCTGCCGAACAGTTTGGCGCGTTGCGACCAGTCATGGGTCTCGGACCAAAGCGCAAGAACCTCCGGTGCCTCGTCGGCGAAGCTCTGCAGCCGAGCTGGGTCGTGGCACGTGCGTGCGGTCAGCTCTAGTCGGTGCCCTGAGGGATCGAAGAAGTAGATCGAGGTGATGAAGTCATCATGATTTGTCGGCCCTACGACCTTCAACCCCTTCGCCTGCAAATCCTCCTTTGCACGCATCAGGACCTCCACGCTCTCTACCTCGAAGGCGAAGTGCTGAATCCAGTCTGGGGAAGCCATGTCCTTGATCTCACCCGGGTCCTTAGGGCACTCAAAGAAAGCGATGGAACTGCCATCCTCGAGCTCGAAGAAGATGTGCACGTGGGGGCTGTATTTCCCCGTTGACGGCACATGGTCCTCACCCATGGCATGGGCGAACTTCAGACCCAGCATCTCGGTGTAGAACTTGGTGGTCTCGTCCGCGTCCTTGCAACGGTAGGCGGCGTGGTGCAGTTTCTTGCAAAGCATGTTTGAACTCCTGATGACGGAGGCTGGAAGAGCTTCAGTGGCTCAGTCCTGCCATGTGGGGGTGAAGAAGGAGGCGGGAATGAGAAGTCGCGACTCTTGGCGCACGAGCAGTGGCAGCATCTTCTGTACGTAGGCTTTGAACTGTGGGTCTGCAAGCAGCGCGGCGCGGCGCTGCCCGCGTTCCGACAGATCGACATAGGCCCACAGGTGAACCACCTGATTCAGTTCACCGATTTCGGAGCGGTAATAGCCCACCATGCGCCCGAGGATGCGGCGCTGCACGGCGAGGCCTTCCGTCTCATACAGCGCAAGATACTCCCGTACCTTGCCGGGATGCGTTGTGTAGGTGCGTTGCTCGACCAGCATGGCGCGTCAGGCCTTCTGGATGCGCTGTTCGATGGCGCCGAAGATCGTTTGGCCCGCGCCATCCAACATCTCGATGCGCACCGTGTCGCCAAACCTGAACCAGGGTGTGCTGGCCTGCCCGTGCCTGAGCTCCTCGTCAGCGCGCGCTTCAGCGATGCATGCGTACCCGGCTTCTGGATCGAGGTTCGATACGGCACCGGCCCCGATGATGGTGCCGGCGCTCAGCGAGCGCGTGCGCGCCGCATGGGCGATCAGCTGCGGATAGTCGAAAAACATATCTCGCCCGGTGTTGGCACGACCCATCGCGCGTCCGTTGATGAAGGACAGGATTGGGAGGCTGAGCTTTCGCCCATCCCAAGCGTCGCCCAGCTCCTCCGGCGTCACGGCAACAGGCGAGAACGAGCTCGTGGGCTTGGCTTGCACGAAGCCGAACTGCTTCGGCAACTCGCTTCGTGTCAGGGTGCGAAGGGTGAAGTCGTTGAGCAGCATCACCAGCTTGATGTGGGACGCGCCTTCGTCAGCGGTCGTCCCCATGGGCACGTCATCAACCACCACCGCGACCTCGGCCTCGTAGTCAATGCCCAGGCTTTCATCGGGTAGGCGCATCGGGTCGCGCGGGCCGTCGAAGCGGTCCGACAGGCCCTGATACATCAGCGGATCGGTCTTGTAGTTCGGCGGCATGTCAGCGCCGCGCGCTTTGCGCGCCTTCTCCATGTGATGGAGGTACACGGACCCGTCCAGGAACTGATAGCTCCGAGGAAGTGGGCTGGCCAGCGCGTCGATGTTCAGATCGAACACATCGGTGAGCTCCCCCTGCTCAAGGCGCTCATGCAACTCCTGCAGCTGAGGCGCAACGGTCGCCCAACGCTCAAGGGCGTACTGAAGCGTTGGGGCAATCTCCCGCGCCGACGCGGCTCGGGTCAGGGCCTTGTTGACGACGATCAGGGTGCCGTCGCGGCCTCCGCGCTTCAGGGTGGCGAGTTTCATGTTTGACGCTCCATGTCTTTCCTAGGGCCGCCAGCAAGGCGGTTTGCATTGACGTCAATTCTTGGACTTTGATCGACGCTTCCGCCTTGAATTTCCATTCAATGGAAATGCATGATGTGAAGGCCGGCGCGGCAGGAGCGGCAGGAGCGGCAGGAGCGGGATTGCTACAGCGCTCTGTCGCACTGCTGCGTGTGCTGGCTACAGCGGGCCGGCGGGGTGCGGCGCTGACCGCATTGGCACGCGACACCGGACTCTCCAACAGCACGGTTCACCGGCTGCTCGCCCAACTGATCGCCGAGCGTTTGGCAATGAAGATGGAGGACTCGAAGCGGTACGCGCTGGGTCCATTGGCCTATGAGCTGGGGCTTGCGGCTACCCACCAGTTCGACATTCGGAGCCTATGCCGTCCCTTGATCGAGCAGTTGGCGAGTGAAACCGCAGAGACGGTCTATCTGATCCAGCGCAGTGGAATCGAGGCCGTTTGCATCGACCTGGTCGAAGGGCCTACGCCGGTCAGAGTTGTCACGCTGCATGTGGGCAGCCGCCGTCCGCTCGGCTTAGGGGCCGGCGGACTGGCCATCCTTGCAGCACTGGACGATGACGAGCAGCAGGCCACCTTGGCGCAGGTGCAAGAACGCATCGCCAAGGAGTGGGACTTCCCCGAGCACATCCTGCGCGAATCGCTGCAGACGGCGCGAGAGACTGGGTGCTCCCTGATTCGCAACCGCATTACCCCAGGGGTCACGGCGGTTGGCCGAAGTTTCAGAGACAGTCTTGGCCACGTGCTGGGCGCCATCAGCGTGGCAGGGGTCAATGCCCGTATGACGAAGGCGCGGCAGACTACCCTCATGCAGAGCCTGACGGTAGCGACGCGCGACATCGAGCGCGTACTCAGGGGGCAAAGCTGGGCCCGGTATGTCTAGACTCTCCGAGCGACCAGTATCGGTAGACAAACTCCGTCCCGATGCGCGGCCGGCGCGACACCTGCCACTGAATTCACGAGCGTTGGCGTAGTTGAGTTCGCCGTCGCGTCTCGGCATGGTAGCGACGACTACCGCCTCAAACCGGTACGCTGATCGTACGAAACTGCAAGAAGGCCGATGAACACTGACAAGAACGCGATGGCCCTCTACGTGCGGGTGGTCGAAGCGGGGAGCTTCTCCAAAGCGGCGGCGCGTGAGGGCGTGCCGGTGTCCACGGTCAGTCGCAAGATTGCCGAGTTGGAAAAGGCGCTGGGCGTTCGTTTGCTCGAGCGCTCGACGCGGCAACTGCGCATGACCGAGATCGGCCAGGGCTACTTCGAGTCCTGCCGCCGCGGCCTGACCGAGTTCGAGGCGGCCGATTCGCTGGTGACGCAGCGCCAAGCCGAAATCTCGGGCCGGCTGCGAATCTCGATCCCGCCGAGCATGTCCGACTTGGCGGTCGTTCCGTTGGTCAGCGCCTTCCAGCAGCGCTATCCCAAGGTGACGGTGCATTGCCTGGTCACCGAGCGCTACATCGACTACATCGCCGACGGCATCGACCTGTCGATCCGCGGCGGTCAGCCGAGCAATCGCGACAGCAGCGTCGTCGCCAGCACCGTCGCCGTCCAGCGACCGCGGCTGCTGGCCTCGCCGGACTACCTGGCGCGCATCGAGCCGGTGACGCGACCGGAAGACGTGGCTTCGCATGTACAGCTCGCGTTCGCCCGCTGGGAGCGGCCGCTGGCGTGGACGCTGAGCCGCGAGCACGAGTCGGTGCGCATCGAGCCCGAGCCGCGGCTGGTGATCAACGACTATGCGGGCGTGCTGCAGGGCCTGGTCGGCGGGCGGGGCATCTCGGAGTTGCCCAGCTTTCTGTGCCAGGCGGCGCTGCAGCAAGGCCGGTTGGTGGAGCTGCTGCCCGAGTGGCAGTTCGCCAGCGCCAAGCTGAGCGTCGCGTTCCCCAGCAATAGAAACCTGTCGCCGCTGGTGCGTGCCTTCAAGGACTTTTGCGTGAGCTACTTCGAAGCCCATCCCCTGGCGTGAAGGCAAGCCCGGCACGGCGACCCGGCTGCCAGCTTCTCACTGGCGAGAAAGTGATTTGAGCTCGCACCGGCTAGTGCGACCGAGGCTAGATCCCTATTGTTCATTCCGCGCGAATCGCCGCGTCAACACAAGGATTGAACATGATGAAGACCTCTTGGGCTGTCGCAGCCGCTTGCCTTGCTCTTCAAGCCGTGGCGCCCAGCGCCCAGGCCCAGCCGTCGAGCACGGCGCAGGCCGGCCAGCGGGCCGAAATCGAGCAGTTGCTGAACAGGTACGAGCACGCGCTGAACACCGGCGATGTGAATGCTGCCGTGCAGCTCTACACGGACGATGGCGTGTTCATGGCGCCGGAGAGCCCGACGGCCATCGGCACCAAGGTGCTGCGCGAGGCCTATGCCGGCGTCTTCCAGGCGATCGCGCTGAAGCTGAAGTTCCAGATCGCCGAGGCGAAGCTGCTGTCGCCGGAGTGGGCCATGCTGCGCACGACCTCGAGCGGTACCGTCAAGATCGTTGCCAACGGCGCCGAGATTCCGGGCAGCAACCAGGAGCTGTTCCTGCTGCGCAAGACGGGCGGGCAATGGAAGATCGCCCGCTACAGCTTCTCGTCAGTTCTGCCGCGCGCGAAGTGATCTCGGTTGACCACCATGACCAACGACGCAAGCAAGAAGATTCGCGTCGGCATCATCGGCGCCAGTCCGGTTCGCGGATGGGCGGCGCAGGCGCACATCCCGGCCTTGAAGTCGCTCGCGGACGACTTCGAGATCACCGCGCTGTCCACCAGCCAGCGCGGATCGGCCGATGCGGCCGGCAGGCTCTTCGGTGTATCCGTTCCACGCGCTTCGAGCCGGTACGTTCGGACAGATCGACATCACGCGATACCCGCTGTCAGAGGCGGCCCGCGCGCATGAAGACATTGCCGCTCGTCGTCGCTCGGGCTCGGCCATTCTGGTGCCGTAGCTCACCGCTCATTCGGCGCTCGGAAGTAGCATTCGCCTATTCCCGGCGCGCCTGGCCGATTCGAAGGGCGCTGGCAGCACTCACCCTTCACCGAACGATGCCCCTGCAGGAACGATCCTCCGCCGAAGCGCTCGACGAACGCGTCCCCGGCGAGCTGCTCGCCAGCAGCAAGGGGCGGCCGTGGAAAGACCTGTTGGTGCAGGTCTTCCTTCGCCGGCCCGTCCAGGAGAGCCTGATCATCCCGGCGGTTCCCGAGCCGCTGATCGTGTGGGTGCTGTCGGGAAGCGCTGTCGTCGAGGAGCGCGAACTCGGGGGGCGGTGGATGGCCAGCCGGGTGCGCGCCGGAGACTTCTTCCTGACCACCTCGCCGAAGCCTTGCGAGCTGCGATGGACGACCGAAGGAAAGGAGCCCTTCCAGGTGATGCACATCTACCTGGGATTGGACGTCATGAAACGCGCAGTGCGCGACGTCCACGGCGCAGACCAAGTTGAGCTTGCCCTGAGGGAGGTGTCCGGGGCGAACGATCCAACACTCTCGATGTTTCTCGGGCAGATTCGCAGCGAGCTCATGGCCCACCGTCAGCCGAGCACGCTGATGGTCCAGGGCCTGGCGCAGGGCCTGGCCGTGCACCTGGTTCGCGCCTATCCCGACGCCGGCCGGCGCCCATCCGCCCCACGCGGCGGGCTGCCCGCATTCAAGCTCCATCGCATCATCGCCATGCTCGAAGAGCACCTGGACGAGGAATTCCGCCTGCAGCCCCTGGCACGCGCCGCAGGGCTGAGCGAGTTCCACTTCTGCAGAGCGTTCAAGAAGACCACTGGTTTCTCCCCCTCCCGATACTTCATTCGCCTGCGCGTCGACAGGGCACGCCGCCTTCTTCGCGAGACCGGCAAGCCGGTGATCGAGGTGGGACTCGATGTGGGCTACGCCAGTCCGAGCCACTTCGCACAGGTATTCAAGCGCGAAGTCGGCGTCGCGCCGAGCGAGTACCGCGGGCAAGCCTGACTGCCGCTGCTCCGACAGCAAAACCCCGACAGGGTCCGCAACGCAGCGAGCGCTCGAAAAGCGCATCGCCGCGACCATTCATCCCGTGCCCGGCGAAGTTCAACGCTTCTCAACAGCTTGATCGTTGAGGCACGCAAACCTCAACTTTGATGAATGGAAAAGGAACTGTCATGGAACTCAATGGAAAAGTTGCACTGGTGTCTGGCGCCTCGAGCGGCATCGGCGCCGCAACCGCGCGCAAGCTGGCGGCCAACGGCGTGAAGGTGGGCGTTGCCGCTCGCCGTCTGGACCGTCTGGAGCAACTCGTTGCCGAGATCCGCGCTGCAGGTGGCGAGGCCGTGGCGATCGCCATGGACGTCACCGATCCTGCGGCAGTCGCCGCCGGCGTCAAGAAGCTGGCCGACACCTATGGTGCGATCGACATCGCGTTCAACAACGCCGGCCTGATGCCGATCTCGGACGTCGAGAGCCTGAAGACGGACGAATGGCACCGCATGATGGACGTCAACGTCAAGGGCCTGCTGAACACGACGGCAGAGGTCCTGCCGTACATGAAGAAGCAGGGTGGCGGGCACATCGTCAACACCTCGTCGATCGCCGGGCGCAAGGTGTTCCCGGGCCTGTCGGTGTACTGCTCCAGCAAGCACGCGGTGACCGCGTTCTCGGAGGGTCTGCGGCTGGAGGTTGCGCCCAAGCACAACATCCGCGTCACCTGCATTCAACCGGGCGCGGTCGAGTCCGAGCTGTTCGAGCACATCTCCGACGAGAAGTACCGCGAGCAGATGGAGCAGCTGAAGGACCAGATGACCTTCCTCAAGGCCGAGGACATCGCCGACACGATCCTGTTCGCGCTGAAGGCGCCGAAGCACGTGAATGTGGCGGAGGTCTTCGTGCTGCCCACCACGCAACCCTGGTAAGCCCGCCGGCCAGCCCTGCCACCGCTGGATTCATCCGCGGCAGCAGGCTGGCCGACAGCAATCCACCCCTGCGGTGCTCGCAACACCGGGCATTCCGCCACTGAGGACGAACCGTGAAGATCACCGGCTACATCAACCTTTATCGCAGCGGCTGGTTTCACCGCCAAGGAAAACCGGGCGCCTTCGATCTGCATGCGGGCGACGTCTATCCGACGCTCGAATCCGCACTGCGCGACATCGAACCGCGCACGCACTATCTCGCCACGGTGCCCGTGTGCTGGCAATCCGACCAGGACATGGCCCCAACCCCGCCACCTCGGCGCCAGTCCCGCTTTCGGTCAGCCGAGCCGCATTCCGGGCTGCCAAGACCACCGCTTCGATGCGCGGCAAGGCCGCTGTCGCCGGCTTTCACGGGCGAGGCTCGCACTGGCGAGGATTAGGCAAGGATGCGCCCGAATTGGCATACCACTCCCCCGCCCCTCGTTCCTAGACTTCATCTCATCCCTGCAACAGCGCAAGGATTCAACCCACCACCCTAGGAGCAGTCATGTCTGGAATTGAAGGAAAAGTCGTCGTCATCACGGGCGCCAGCAGCGGAATCGGCGAGGCCACCGCGCGTTTGCTGTCCGAGCGCGGCGCTCGCGTCGTGCTGGGCGCTCGCCGAACCGAAAAGCTGGAATCCATCGCCGGGGCGATCACCCGCGAAGGCGGACAGGCCCGCTTTCGCGCTGTCGACGTGACGAAGCGCGAGGACGTCGATTCGTTCGTTGAATTCGCCGCGCGCGAATTCGGCCGCGTCGATGTCATCGTGAACAACGCGGGGGTCATGCCGCTGTCGCCCCTGGAAGAGACCAAGGTCAACGAATGGGACCGGATGATCGACGTGAACATCCGCGGCGTCCTGCATGGCATCGCCGCGGGCCTGCCCCGGATGCGGGCGCAAGGCAGCGGACAGTTCATCAACATGGCTTCGATCGGGGCGCACACGGTGTCTCCGACGGCCGCGGTGTACTGCGCGACCAAGTTCGCCGTGCGGGCGATCTCGGAGGGCCTTCGCCAGGAGGTCGGTGGTGACATCCGCGTGACGGTGGTATCTCCCGGCGTCACCGAGTCGGAGCTTGCCGAAAGTATCTCCGACGCGAGCGCGCGCGAAGTCATGCGCGGCTACAGGCAGATCTCGATCTCGCCCTATGCGATCGCGAGAGCCGTGGCCTTCGCCATCGAGCAACCCGATGACGTCGACACCAGCGAGATCATCGTTCGGCCAACGGCAAGTCCCTATTGAACTTGCTCGGCCGCCCGCCGCATTTCAACTTGCTCCGCCATTGTTGCGTTGACATCTGTTCGGATGCTCGAAGGCAAGTGACGAGCTGATCACAAAGGAATCTCGATGACCAACGACAACGGCAAGACCGCATCGGACAACGATGCGCCGCGTTCCGATGATGCAGAAGCGCGCCACGCGCGGGGCCTGGCCATTCTTCGGCAGATCGGCGGGCCCGAGTACGACGGCCCCATCGGCCGCCTTGGACGCGTGTCGCCGGACATGGCGCGCTTCACTGTCGACTATCCCTACGGCGACGTTCTCTCGCGCCCCGGGCTCGATCTTCGGCTTCGACAGCTCTGCAACGTGGGCTCGCTCATCGCCCAGGGATCCGCTCAGCCTCAGCTGCGATTTCACATGGAAGGTCTGCTGAACGTCGGAGGCAGCGCTCAGGATCTCGTGGAAGTCATGTTCATCGCCACGGCGATCCTTGGTTTTCCGGCGGCGATCAACACGATCGGGATCGTTTGCCAGATCCTTGCGGATCGGTCCATCCCGTTCTCTCCGATGCTGCCGGAACCCGATGCGGGCAGCAGCCGGTACGCGCGCGGTCTCAAGGCGTTCGGCGAGCTCATGCAAGGTCCGCCCTCGGACTATCTTGCGTCGTTCGAGGCCATCTCGCCCGAACTGGCGCAATGGTCGATCGAGTTCGCCTTTGGAGATGTGCTGGCGCGCGGCGGGCTCGAGAACAAGACCAAGCATCTCGTTATCGCGACCATGCTGGCAACGGTCGGCAACCGCCAGGATGCGTTGCGCCTCCATCTCGAGAGCGCCCTCAAGGTCGGCACCACAAAGGACGAAATCATCGAAGCGCTGATCCAGGTCAGCGTCTATGCCGGCTTCCCTGCCGCGCTGAACGCATTCGGTGTCGCCGCACAAGCATTCGAGGAGCGTGATGAGCTGCCCGCTGTCGATTCTGCCGTCCGGAGTTCGAAGCCCGGTTCGGAGAGCGGCACCCGCAGAAGGGAGCGCGGGCTTGCCGCGCTCGCCGCGACCTCGGGTGGATCAGGCGAAGCCGTTGTCCGCAGCTTCGAGGACGTGGCGCCCGAGATCGGCCAGATGATCGTCGAGCATTCCTATGGCGACATCTTCTGTCGTCCCGCACTCGACCCCAAGACGCGTGAGCTGACGGCCTGCGCCGCGCTGGCAGGTCGCGCGACCCAGACGACGGAAACGCCCTTGCGTGTGCACATCAATGCTGCGCTCAACGTCGGCGCCAGCCGCGAGGAAATCGTCGAGACGCTCCTGAACATGGTGGCTTACTTCGGCTTTCCGGCGGTGCAAGGCGCGATGCGGATTGCGGGCGAGGAATTCCAGAAGCGTGGACTGTGACCATGGATGAGCGAGCCGCATTCCTGTGAAAGAATCCAGTTCTCATCCGCGAACTTCAGCCTCACGTTGAAATCTGCCCTCCTGTTCCGCGCCAATGAAGTCTGAGACACGGACGTGGGGCAGTGCCGGGCCAGGTTTCGCTGCGAAAGTCTGGGACAGGCTTTGCCATTCGACGCCCCGGATGCCGAGGTGTGCACCAATGTTTGAGACAAGCCGAGCCAGAGAGCGGATTGTCCGCAGGCTGGAAGCAGACTTTCAACGTTTGACATGAGGGGACGTCCACAAGTGGGCGATGAACGAAGCCCGCTTGTGGACGTCCCCTCGATAAAGGGTTAGGCCTCGGGTTCGTTGCAAACCACTTCGATGTTGTGCCCGTCCGGACCAATGACGAAAGCTGCAAAGTAGTTCGCGTGGTAGTGCGGGCGCAGACCAGGCGCACCATGGTCCTTGCCACCCGCCTCCAGAGCCGCGCGATAGAAAGCTTCGACTTGCTGGCGATTCTCGGCCGTGAACGCCAGGTGAAGATGCGCCGGCTTCTCCTCGGTTTGGTACAGGCACAATGAAGCCTTACCCTTTGGGCTAAGCTCGACACCGTACGTCGGGGGCCCCTCCGAGACAACAGCTACGCCGAGCGGTTCGAGTGCCTTGAGGAAGAACGCTTTGCTCGCTGCATAATCGCTGACTCCGAATTTGACGTGGTCAAACATGAGTTCTCCTGAAGTGTGTGGGCCTGCCTGACGGAGAGGCAACCGGAGCATGCCGCCAGCAAAGCGGTCCTTCGCTGCGGCTCGATGTCTCAGACTTTAATGCCGCGTCTCAGACTTTAATGGCATGTCTCAGACATTAATGGCAAGGAACACACAGCAGCAGCAGCAGCAGCAGCAGCAGTTGAAGGCTTGGAATAAAGATCGTCGAGACCCGTCCCGACACGTACTTTGACCGAAAGTTCGTCGAGAACTACGCGAGGCGCGGGAGATCGATGGTTGTCAATCCTGGAAAGTCAGTCGGGGATAGTGGTAGCTTGTCGAGGTTCGCACATGCATCTAGTCTCGCTTAAAGACATGGCGACAACCAAAGCCTTGCCAGATGAAGTAGCGGCGGGGCACGCTCGGCGATGTACCCGGACTTCGAAGGCCCGGCGGAATTCGCCCAGCGCGTGCAGGCCGACGTGACACGCCTGCGCGAGGTGATCCGGCAAGAAGGCATCAAGGCCGATTGATCGGGGCCGGCCCCGGCACCCCCCGCGCGCGAGCATGGAGCCGCCGGCGGCCAGCGGACGGCGACTGCTACTTGGCCGGGCGCACGGCCTCGACCTCAATCTCGACCAGGTAGGCCGGGTTGGCCAGCGCCGCCACCTGGAAGGCCGAGCGCACGGGCAAGTTAGGCTGCGCCGCCGTGCCGAAGAACTGGGTGTAGCCCTCCATGAAACCGGCGAAGTCCATCTTGCCGCCCTTGGCCGGATCGCCCACGAGGAACACCTGCATCTTCACCACGTCCCTGAGCGACAGACCCATGTCGGTCAGCTGCGCCTCGATGGCCTTGAGCACCCCGACGGTCTGGGCTCGCGTGTCGCCGCCATAGGCTGCCGGGTCGGTCGTGGCCTTGGTCTTGTCGACCACTGGCGGCACCTTACCCGACAGGTACACGCGCGTGGCGCCCGCGGGCACTTCGACTGCGGCCGAGATCGGGAAGTTGGAGCCCGGGATCTTGTGGCGGACCACGCTGGCGGAGGAACCCGCCATCGAAGAGGCGCAGCCGGTCAGGGCCACCAGGGCGGCCGCGCCGAGACAGGCAGCGAGCGAATTCATGGGCGACGAAGTCAAGATCTGTTCCTTTCCTTGGGACATGGGTTCAGCGAGGCTACTTGGCAACCGGCCGCATGGCAGTCACGGACTGGGCGGTGACTGCATCGGCGTACTGGTTGCCGAAATGGGTCCGCACGTAGTTGACCACATCAGCGATCTGTTGATCGTTGAGTTGGTGGCCGAAGGGCGGCATGCCGTTCAGGCCATTCATCACCACCAGCACCGGGTAGGCGCCCGCGGCAAATTTCTGGTTGCTGCGCAGGTCGGGGAAGAAGCCGGCGCCGGCGTTGGCGCCCTGGCCGCCCGGCATGTGGCAGCCCTGGCAGATGGAGCGATATAGCGTCTCGCCGCCCTGCTGGGTAAAGCGGGCGGGGTTGGTGGAGAAGCTGGCCACGAGCTGCGCGTTGGACAGGGCCGGCGCGGCGTCGGGTGCGGCGGCTGTGCCCTGCGGTGCCGGCCGCTGCTGCGCGCAGGCCGCGAGCATCAGGACGGCCACCGCGCCGACGGCGCCGATCAATGCGGGTTTGATCATGAGTTACTCCGTGAATCTGGACGATGGGATAAGGTTCGCCGTTGGGGGTCAGGCCGCCAGCGCCTTGCGGTGCAGGCGCTGGATGGCATCGAGCGAGGACAGGATCGCGCCTTCCATCCACGCCGGGATGTACGAGGCATGCTCGCCGGCCAGCACGATGCGGTCATCGATCTCGCACAGGTTCTTGTAGTGCTGCGCCCGCAGGGCGTCGGTCCACCGGCCGTAGCAGCCGTTGATGAACGGCACGCGGTTCCAGGCCACCGCCACGCCGGTCTTGAACTCCTGCTTGTACTGCGGGTGGATCTGCGACCCCATCTCCAGCGCGGCGCGCACGCGCTCCTCCGGCGACAGGCCCGTCATGCGAAAGGCGTGCACGTTGTCGAACATGTAGCAGCCCAGCAGCACACCCGGGCCCTTGGAAAGGAAGCCGTTGGACGGATAGGAAATGTTGCGGATCGGCAGGTTGGTCTGCGTGATGCCGCCGAAGATCTGCTCGTCCTCTTCCCAGAAGCGGCGTTTGAACTCCAGGCCCACCTTGACCGACGCGCCGTAGGGCACGGCTGAGATGGCCTGCTTCATCGCGTCGCCGACCTGCACCTCGATCTGGCTTAGGATCGACAGCGGGATCGTGCACACGCACCAGTCGGCGCTCGCCTGGCGCGCAGCGCCGCCTCCCTTGGCGTCGACATAGGTGACGGTGACCTTGCTCGCCGACTGCTCGATCTTCGTGATCTTGGTGTTGTAGCGGATCAGCGACTTGAGCTCGCGCTCGAAGGCCTTGCCGATGTTGTCCATGCCGCCCACCGGCTGGAAGATCGCGCTGTGGAACTCGTAGATGTTGCCCAGCGCGACCTGGCCCCACATCTCGGAGCTCAGCACGTCCTTCAGGCCCATGGGCTGCGAGGGCTTGGCCAGCGGCATCAGGCCGCCGCCCGGGTCAATGTCGTAGCCGCGCCGGTCGCTGGAGATCGTGCCGGCAGCGAAGCGGTAGTCCTTGTCCAGCGCACCCCAAGCCTTCAGGCCTTCGAGCAGGCGCTGGCGGTCCTCGCGCGTGACGGACTGGTCCAACGCGCCCTGGTTGGCTGCCTTGGCCAGCAGCTCGGCCACATGGCCATGCACATCGGTCTGGATGTGACGGAAGCGCTGCGGCTTGCCGCCGAAGGCATTGGTGTTGTGGACGTAGGCGTTGTAATTGATCTGGATGAACGGCTCCAGCGCCACGCCCAGCCGCTTGCAGTAGTCCAGAACCGCGTAGTGGTGGTAGGGAATGCGCCAGGGGCCGGGGTTGATGTAGTTGCCTGGGGCGAAGTCCACGTTCTGCGTGAAGCCGCCCAGCTCGGTGTAGCGGTCGCCGCCGCGCAGCGTCCAGTTGCGCCCGCCCGCGCGGTCGTTGAACTCGAGAATCTGCACCTGGTAGCCGGCCGCGCGCAGCTCATAGGCCGCCGTCATGCCCGCCAGGCCCGCACCCAGCACCAGGACCGTGGCGCCCGGCTTGGCCGGTGACAGTTTCACCGGCCCTCGATAGTCCGATTCGGCGGCGTAGCCCATGGAGCTCATGGCCTGGTACATGGCCGCGCCGCCGGCCACTTTGCCAATCGTCGCGAGCAGGGCCCGCCGACTGAGAAAACTCTGTTCTTCTGGATGCATGGTGAAGTGCTTGGTTGAAGTTGTGATGAGTTTTGAAACCCGCGAAGTCAAAAGCATCTTTCGGGCCTGACACAAGCCGCGTCACCGCGCGGTCAAGAAGACTGCCAAATGGAACAGTGCCGGTACCGGCGCCGGCGCAGGCTGCCTTCAGGCCTTTCGCTGCGCGGACGATGAGTCGCGAAACGGGGCCGATTCCCGGCACCCGACGCATCAGGTCCTCGAAGAGAACGTCGCTGCGGCCGGAATCAATCTCACGCGGGAAGACTTGAAGATGCTGGACGATGCTGCCCCAATGGGCGCCGCGGTCGGCGATCGCTATTCGGCTGGCATGATGGAACAGGTGGGGTACTGGCGACCGCGCGACCAGGGCAAGCGACGATAGACGTCCGCTTTGGGACGTCGAGTTCGGGAGGCACGCCGAACTTGAACCGGCGCCCTATTCCGGGCTCCGATATCGAGCACGAAGACGAGCGTCAGATGATGGCTGGATCCTGCCATCCGTTTCGTTCGTCTGGCCTGGCGCACCCTTTCTGTCGTATTGGCGCAAACCCGTCGTGCGGAACTCCAATCGAGTTCTCTCAAAATGACCACAACTCATTGTTTTGGTAAATCTGGGGGGTCTCACGGGGAGAAATTGACCACAACTCTAGTAAACCTGCGACGCTCAGCGTGCCCTGTCTGCGCCTTTGGCAAGTGTTCCGCCGTTTCTCAAACGGTGACCGGCTCGTAGAAGTTGCTGGCCAGATTTAGGCCTTTCCCGACCACTTTATGGTCATCGACGAACTTTATTCTTCCCAGTCACAGTCGTAATTTTCCTAAGGTTGCGGATATTTTTGACTAAGCAACAGCAGGTTGTGGATATTTTCGAGCCTGCACATAGAAGCATCCTCGCTCCTCCGACATAGCAAGATTGGCTTGGCGGCCACGCTACGCCGCGAGTCGTGTGAACTGCGCTCTCGATAGCAGCCGCTTGAAGTCGCCGTCGAACGTGACCAAATGCTCGCCTTGATGGATGACCGCAGCAGCCAGCCACGCATCCGGTATGTCGTTCGCACCGAGTGCCTTGTCAGCGCACAGCTTGCGGAGCGCAGTCCACTCGGCGCCGAGTGCGGATTGCTCGACACCCGGTGCGGCCAACAGCACGTCCACGAAGCGCAAGGCTTCGGTCGTCGGCGTCGGGTTCACGAATATCTTCGGATGCGTCACAAGCCGCAGAAAGCTCGCGATCACCATCGGCTGCAGCTTCAGTGGCTTTCCTTGAGTTGCGCTGGCGACGGCTGCTTCCAACCAGCTGCGGGCCACTGCATGGTGCGGATGATCGCTACGCGATGCAGCGACCAGCACGTTAACGTCAGGCGTCACTGTCGGCGGCGTCCAACATTGCCTTGTTGCTCAATCCGTCGAGCCCTGAGGCCAGGCCGCCCTTTCCTCGGTAGACGGGAAGGCGCACGGATTTCTTTTGAGGCGGGCATGAGCGCAGGCGCAGTTGGAGCCCTTCTTCAATCAGGCGCGTCAGACTCGTACGCTGCTGCACCGCCAGCGCCTTGGCTTCAGTCAGCAATGTGTCGTTGAGGTTGAGCGTGGTCTTCATGGGCTGGCGAGTCGCAGGACGCGAGTACAGATTTCTGTATTGTAGTGCCGACCCTGGACGATGCCAAGGTCCTTGCCAAAACTGCCCCAGCAAGGGCACCGCCAAAGCCAGCGAAGGCGAAGCCCGCACGAAAGCCGCCGGCGCATGCACGCGCGTCCTGAGCTCGCCCTGGGACAGAGCGCGCGCCCATCACGCTGTTTCCATGGAGACAGTCGCCGGCATCGAGGAACCGCGGCGACTACTACCTACTCAGTACCGGGCGCCACGTCCGCCCCTACTCCACCGTCACACTCTTCGCCAGATTCCGCGGCTTGTCGACATCGGTCCCGCGCGCGCAGGCCGTGTGATAGGCCAGCAGCTGCAGCGGCACCACGTGCAGCATCGGTGACAGCGCGCCGTAGTGCTCGGGCATGCGGATCACGTGCAGGTCTTCGCCGCTCTCGATGTGCGTGTCGCCGTCGGCCAGCACGTAGAGCACGCCGCCGCGCGCGCGCACTTCCTGCAGGTTGCTCTTGAGTTTTTCCAGCAGCGCATCGTTGGGCGCCACGGCCACCACCGGCATCTCGCTGGTGACCAGCGCGAGCGGGCCGTGCTTGAGCTCGCCGGCGGCATAGGCCTCGGCGTGGATGTAGGTCACTTCCTTGAGCTTGAGCGCGCCTTCGAGCGCGATCGGATAGTGCAGCCCGCGGCCGAGGAAGAGCGCGTTCTCCTTGCGCGCAAAGTCTTCGGCCCAGCTGATGATCTGCGGCTCCAGCGCCAGCACCGACTGCAGCGCCACCGGCATGTGCCGCATCTCCTTCAGGTAGCGCGCTTCCTCCGCTTCGCTCAAACGACCCTTGGCTTGCGCCAGTGCGAGCGTGAGCAGGAAGAGCCCCGCCAGTTGCGTCGTGAAGGCCTTGGTCGAAGCCACGCCGATCTCGACGCCGGCGCGCGTGATGTAGGCCAGCTTGCATTCGCGCACCATCGCGCTGGTCGCGACGTTGCAGATGGTCAGGGTCTGCTCCATGCCCAGTGAGCGCGCGTGCTTCAGTGCCGCCAGCGTGTCGGCGGTTTCGCCCGACTGGCTGATGGTGACGACCAGCGTCTTCGGGTCCGGTACGGAATCGCGGTAGCGGTACTCGCTCGCGATTTCGACCTGGGTCGGGATCTTCGCGATGCTTTCGAGCCAGTACTTGGCGACGCAACCGCTGTAGTAGCTGGTGCCGCAAGCCAGGATCAACAGCTTGTCGATGTCCTGGAATACGCGCCAGGCAGCGGCGCCCGGCGCGCCATCGCTGCCGGCGCCGTCGAAGAGTTCGGGCACGATGCCCTCGATGCCTTCGAGCGTGTCCGAAATTGCGCGCGGCTGCTCGAAGATTTCCTTCTGCATGTAGTGGCGGTACGGGCCCAGCTCCGCGGCGCCGCTGTGCGCGAGCACGGTGCGCACCGGCCGCGTGACCGGCTTGTGGGCACGGTCGACGATCCAGTACTTGCCCGGCTGGATGTCGACCACATCGCCCTCCTCGAGATAGACGATCTGGTCGGTTACGCCGGCCAGCGCCATCGCGTCACTGGCGAGGAAGTTCTCGCCGTCTTCCTTGCCGGCGCCGAGGATCAGCGGCGAACCGGCGCGCGCGCCGACCACGCGATGCGGCTCGTCGCGGCAGATCGCCGCGATCGCATAGGCGCCCTGCAGTTGCCGCACGCTGGTCTTGACGGCCTCGAACAGATCGCCGTCGTAGTGGCTGTCGATCAGGTGCGCGATGGCCTCGGTGTCGGTCTGGCTTGCGAACACATAGCCCTTGGCCTGCAGGGCCGCGCGCAGCGCCTCGTGGTTCTCGATGATGCCGTTGTGCACCAGCGCCACGCGGCCGGGCCGCGCGGATTCCGCGTCGGCGCCGGGCCCATGGCTGAAATGCGGATGCGCGTTATGCACCACCGGCGCACCGTGCGTGGCCCAGCGCGTGTGGGCGATGCCGGTCGTGCCCTCGATATGGTCGTCGCGCACCTGGGCCAGCAGGTCGGCCACGCGCGCCGTGGTGCGGGCGCGCTGCAGGCCCTTCGCATGCACGGCCACGCCGCAGGAGTCGTAGCCGCGGTATTCAAGGCGCTGCAAGCCTTGCACGAGGACGGGAACGATGTTGCGAGCAGAAACGGCGCCGACGATGCCACACATGGAGAAGCTCCTACGGAATTGAAGTCGGGTGGGATCGTAGGCGTCTTGTAGCGAAACTTGAGATCAATATTCAATTGAATTTGACTGAATATTTCACCACCATTCACGGACAAACTATTATTTCATTATTATCGTCAATGTGAAATCAATCGACATAGATCAAATCGACCTGCAGCTTCTGGATGCCCAGCAGCAGGATGCCTCCCAAAGCAACCAGTCGCTGGCCGAGCGCTTCAACATCTCCGCCCCCACCTGCCTCCGGCGCGTGCGGCGGCTGCGCGAGGCTGGCTGGATCGAGCGCGAGGTCGCGATCCTCAGCACAGAGCGCGTCGGCGCACTGCTCACCGCCGTGATCGAGGTCTCGCTGGATCGCCAGGACGCCGCTGCCCTCGACGCGTTCGAAGCGCGCGTGACGCCGGACGATGCCGTGCAGCAGTGCTACCGGGTTTCGCCGGGGCCGGATTTCGTGTTGATTGCCACCGTGCGCGACATGCCCGGCTACCAGGCGCTCGCGCAGCGCCTCTTCACCATCGATGCCAATGTGCGCAACGTGAAGGCCTTCTTCAGCTTGAAGCGGGCGAAATTCACTTCGCGCGTGCCTCTGCCGATCAGTCCTTCGGCGGCTTCGTCGGGCGCTGCCAGTTCGCGAAGCTGACCTGCCGCGCGCGCGCCACCGTCAAGGCGCCCGGCTCGGTGCTCTTGGTCACGGTCGAGCCGCCGCCCACCGTGCCGCCGGCGCCGATCGTGACCGGCGCCACCAGCACGCAGTTGCTCCCCACGTGCACGTCGTCACCGATCACCGTGCGGTGCTTGTTGGCGCCGTCGTAGTTGGCCGTGATGCTGCCGGCACCGTAGTTGACGCGCGCGCCGACCGTGGCGTCGCCCAGGTAGGCCAGGTGGTTGGCCTTGGCACCGGCAGCCAGGGTCGAGTTCTTCACTTCGACGAAGTTGCCGATGTGCACTTCGGCGCCCAGGCGGGCCCCGGGCCGCAGCCGCGCGAAGGGGCCGATGCGCGAACCCTCGCCGACCGTCACGCCGGCCTTCTCGCCGTCGATGTGGGTGAAGGGATGGATCACCGCGCCGGTCTCGACGCGCGCGTTGGCGATCACGCAATTGGCACCCACGCGCACGCCCGCCCCCAGCGACACCGCGCCTTCGAAGACGCAGTTGACGTCGATCTCCACATCCGACTCGCAAGCCAGGGTGCCGCGCAGGTCGAAGCGCGCCGGGTCCGCGAGCCGCACGCCCTGCGCCATCAGCGCATCGGCCTGGCGAAGCTGATAGGCCCGCTCGAGCGCGGCAAGCTGCGCCGGGCTGTTGACACCGGCCACCTGCAACGCGTCGTCGGTACGGTGCGCGACCACGGGCACGCCATCGATGGTGGCGAAGCCGACCACGTCGGTCAGGTAGTACTCCCCCTGCGCGTTCTTGTTGTCCAGGCGTGCGAGCCAGGTCTTCAGCAGCTGGGCCGGCACCGCCATCACGCCGCTGTAGATCTCGCGGATCGCGCGCTGCGCCTCGTTCGCGTCCTTCTCTTCGACGATCGCCAGGACTTCGCCGTCGCCGTCCTGGGCCGCAGGGGCCCGCACGATGCGGCCGTAGCCGGTCGGATCGTCGACCCGGATCGTGAGCAGCGCGAGCCGGCGCCCGCCGCTTTGCGCCACCAGCGCGCGCAGGGTGGCCTCGCCGATCAGCGGCACGTCGCCCGACAGCACCACCACCGTGCCGTCGTCGGGCAGGAGCGGTGCGGCCTGCTGCATCGCGTGGCCGGTGCCGAGCTGCGGCACCTGGCGCGCGAACAGGGGCACCCTGCCGCTCGCGCCGCTTTCTAGCGCGGCTTCGACATCGGTCGCGCCATGCCCCGTCACGACCACCACGTGGCGCGCGCCGATGCGCTGGGCGGTGTCGACCACGTGCGAGACGAGTGCGCGCCCGCCCAATCGATGCAACACTTTGGGCAAGCTGCTCTTCATGCGCGTGCCCTTTCCGGCCGCCATGATGACGACGTCGACCGGTTCCTGGTTGTCCTGCGGAGTCTTGTTCATGCCTCTTTCCCGAATGCGGATGCGTTGCGCAAAGCTGGCGCGAATTATCGGCGTGCTGCTCGTCGCCTCCGCGCTGGCCGCCTGCAGCGCGATCAAGCTGGCCTACAACAACCTGCCCGCATTCAGCTACTGGTGGCTCGACGGCTACCTCGACTTCGACGGCGCGCAGTCGCCGCGCGTGCGCGACGAGCTCGTGCAGCTCCTGGCCTGGCATCGCCAAAACGAGTTGCCGAAGATCGTCGCGCTGCTGCAGAAGGCCCAGGCCCTCGCGCCCGGCGATTTCACGCCGGCGCAGGCCTGCGAGATGGGCGATGAGGTCCGAGCGCGCATGGTGGCAGTAGCGGAGCATGCCGAGCCCGCCGGCGCCGATCTCGCCCTGCGCCTGGGCGACGCGCAGTTGCAGCAGCTCGAGCGCAAGTACGCCAAGATCAATGCCGACTACGGCAAGGACTGGCTCGAACGCAGCCCCGCCCGCTGGCAGGAGAAGCGCTACGAGCTGCTTCTGGATCGCAACGAGGACTTCTATGGCCGGCTCGATCCGTCCCAGCGCGAGCTGCTGAGGCAGCAGGTGGCGCAGTCGGCGTTCGATCCGCGCTTCATCGACAGCCAGCGCAGGAAGCGCCAGCAGGAGACGCTTGCCCTGTTGCGCCGCTTCCAGGCCGAGAAGACGCCGCCGGCCGAAGCGCGCGCAGCCATCCATGCCTACGTGCAGCGCATCGCCGACCCACCGCCCGGGCCGGCTCGCGACCGGCAACGGGCGCTGCTGCAGGAGGGCTGCCGCAACATGGCGGCGCTGCACGAGCGCACCAGCGCGTCCCAGCGCGAGCAGGCGGCACGGCGGCTCAAGGCCTACGAACGCGACCTGGTCGAGCTGATGGCCGCGCCGTGATGTCTTGCCGCATCGACCTATAGAACATTTGTTTACACTCGAGCGCGATCAACTGCGACCCTCCATGAACATCACGCTCTGCACGCTTTTCGAACGGAACTACCACTTCGGCGTCGCGGCGCTGGCGAATTCGCTGATCGCCGCGGGCTACACCGGCGAGCTGTGGGTCGGCTACCGCGGTGCCCTGCCGGGCTGGATCGTCGATTCGCCGGCCTTCGACCGCGCCACCGGCCGCCTGCAGGCAGCGCCCGGGCTGGTGCTGTGCATGCTGGAGCTCGACACCCCGCTGCACTTCACCTACTACAAGCCGACCTTCATCCGCGAGATGCTGGAGAAGCATGCGCCGCAATCGGATGTCGTGGCCTACATCGATCCGGACATCGTCGTGAAGTGCGACTGGCCCGCGCTGACCGGCTGGTTCACCGAAGACGGGATCTCGCTGGCCGAAGACGTCAACTGGTGCCTCCCTGCGCGGCATCCCAAGCGGCTGCTGTGGGCGCGCTTCTTCGAACCGCACGGCGCCACGCCGCGGCGCGGGCTCGACCGCTACTACAACGCGGGCTTCATCGCGGTCTCGCGCGCGCATCTCGAGTTCCTGGACCTGTGGCGCCGCCTGTGCGACCTGGTGGTGGCCTACAACGAGCATGCCAAGGAGCTCAAGGCCGGCGGTTCCGCCGCCCTGTTCCATTCGACCGACCAGGACGCGCTGAACTTCGCCCTCACCGTCTGCGAGGCGCCGCTGAACACGGCCGGGCCGGAAGCCATGGATTTCGCGCCCGGCGGCTACTACCTTTCGCACGCGGTCGGCTCGGTCAAGCCCTGGCATGGCGGCCACATCCGCCAGGCCCTGCGCGGAATGCCGCCCTCGGCCGCGAGCAAGTGGTACTACCGCTTCGCCAACGCGCCGATCAAGGCGTATTCGGACGGCGAGCTCGCCAAGCGCCAGCTCTCGCTGAAGATCGCCGCCGCCATCGGCCGGGTCTACAAGCGCGCCTGAGCCTCGTCGACGGCGTCCTTGCGCCACTCCAGCCAGCGCACGGCCAGGAGGAAGTACTGGTAGCCGAAATTAGCCAGGCTGGTGGCAATGCCGAAGCCGAGCACCGAGCGCAGATCGCTCACGCCCACCAGCCACAGATAGAGGATCTGGGTGATCAGCGTCACCGCGATGCTGTAGGTCTGGCCCGCGGTCGCGCCGCGGACCGACAGGGTGCGGAAGGCAAAACCCGAGGCGTTCATCAGGATCGAGGCCAGGAACACCATCCACACCAGCGGCGTCATGCTGGTGTACTGCTTGCCCAGGAGCAGGATCCAGTACTGCGGGAAGAAGAAGGAAGTCAGCAGGACCAGGGCGCCCATGGCGAAATAGGCCACATGGGCCTGTGCCACGATCGCGCCGAGGCGCGCGCCCACCGGCGCCCGCGCGATGGCCGGGAACAGCAGGGTGTTGGTCACCCGGTCGACCACGATCAGCACCATGGCCAAGCGGCCGAAGGCGCCGACCTCGGCCATCATGCTGGCGGTGCCGAACAAGGACACCAGGAACACGGTGATCACGCCCTGCACCTGGTAGAAGATGGCCGGCAGCACCAGCGGCTTCGCGATCCGCAGCACCTGGGCGTCCACCTTCTTCGTGTCGGCCGCATCGAGATGGGCATCCGGCAACTGCTGTGTCCTGAAGGCCTTGCGGTACAGCATCACGCTGACGAAGCTCGCCGCGGCGGTCGCCGCCACGATGCCGGTCACCGACCAGGACGTCGCGGGCAGCAGGAGCACCACGCCGACGAAAGCGATGCGCACGCAATGGGACGAGAAGGCGATCCGGTTCAGGGTCGGGATCTGGCCAAGGATCAGCAGCACCGTGTTGGCGTAGTGCTCCCTGAGCGCCAGCAGGACGACGGCGACCATGAGCAGCGACGCTGTGAGATAGGCCCACCCGGCCCACGCATGCTGCTGCGAGGTGTAGAACCAGTAGGGCCCGATCACGGCCAGGCCCAGCGCCAGCAACAGCCAGCGCTTGCGGAACACCTGGTGGCAGACGCCCACGACCCACGGCACTTCGCCCGCGCGCTGGCCGACGATGGGCAGGGTGCAATGGGCGAGCCCGAGGTCGGTGATGCCCAGGATCAGCGTCATGCACGCGACCAGGAAGGTGTAGGCCGCGTACTGGTCCTTCGGCATCACGTTGACGATGAGCAGGCCGGCAATGCCGCCGATGGCCACCCCGAAAGTTTCGACGCCGCCAACCATGGCGACCTGGCGCAGACGGGACAGGAGTTTCACAGAGGCAGCGCAGTCAGGGGGTTGGCCGGCGGCTGCCGGGTCGGGGCTCGTGCCCGGGATTTCCGGGCGGGGCCTCTACGATACGCGATGGCCGTGACCAAGGCCTGTTAACAGGCCCTAGATCAGCGGCGTGGGCCGCAGCGGCCGCTCGAAATAGTCGCCCAGCGTCTCGAGCACTTGCGGCTCGAGGATGCGCAGCCATCCGCTGTCGAGCTTGTAGAGCCCGAGCTGCTGCAGCCGCCGCAAAGTCTTGTTGGTGTGCACCAGCGACAGGCCCAGTGCATCGGCGATGTGCTGCTGGTTGAACGGAAACACGACCCAGCCCTCGCGGGCCATGTCGACGCGTTCGGCGCGGCGGTAAAGATGCATCAGCAGCATCGCGACCCGCTCGGCCGCGTTGCGCCGGCCGGCGGTCACGAGGTTGTCGTCCACCATCTTTTCCTCGCGCGCCGCCAGCCACGTGATGTCGTAGCCCAGCTTGGGCTGGCTGTGAAACAGGTCCCAGAGCTGGTCGCGCGCAAAGACGCACAGCGTGACCGCGGTCACCGCCTCGACGCCGTGCGTGTGACTCTCGGCAAACTCGTCCTGCAGCCCGATGAAGTCGCCCGGCAGCAGGAAGCTCAGGATCTGCCGCCGGCCGTCGCTGAGCGTCTTGAAGCGAAAGGCCCAACCGGAATAGAGCGTGAACAGCTGCGCGCTGGGTCGGTCTTCCTCGACCACGGGCCGGCCGGCATCGACGACGCGCGTGCCCGTGCGGAAGGACTGGATGGCATGCAGTTCCTCGGGTGATACGGGCAGGAAAGCGGGGTTGCGGCGCAGGCCGCACTCCTCGCACGGATGGGCGCAGCGCGGCGGATGGACAGGGGCCGGATAGTCCTCGAATTTCACCGACCCACTATAGGCCTTGCGCCTATGTCTTTTCACATTTCGCGCGCTGTTCGGCGCACCTACACTGCGCTCGCTTCCAACCCGCGACCGAATGACCGAACTCCACGAGATCCTCTATTGCAGCCTGCTGGCACCCGGCCAACCCACCGAAGTCGTGGGCCAAATCGTGACTCGGGCGCGAGCCCGCAACGCAACGGAGGGAATCACGGGACTGCTGGTGTTCGACGGCATGCGCTTCTGCCAGCATTTCGAAGGCCCGCGAAAGCAGGTGCTGGGCCTGCTGAACCGCCTGGAGGCCGACCCGCGGCACATCGAGATGCGCGTGGTCTATGAAGGCGGACTCTCGAAACGCCGCTACCAGCGCTTCGAGATGGGCCTGGCCCAGACCGAGGACGATGAGGAAGGCGAAGACCTCGCCATCCTTCAGCAACTCGACGGGGCCGAGGCGCTGGAGCGCTTTCTGGCGCTGCGCCCCCGCCTCGACATTGCTGGATAGCCGGCAAACCCCGACGGGCTAGGCCGTCGCGACATCCCAGCTGTAAGTGGCGCCGCGGCTGTCCCAGGGCTCCATCACGATGCGCTCGCCGGCGGCGACGGCCAGCGTTTCGCCCGGTGCGAGCACCAGGTCTTCGCTGCCCCAGACATCGGTGGCATCGCGCGTGACCCACACCCGGCCTTGCCGGATGCGCAGGATGCTCGCGCTGGAGGCTCTGAGACTGGTCGCCTCGCCCGCGGACAGCTGCCATGCACCCCGGCGCACGGCCGGCGGTACGGCAGCCGGACGTGCCAGGGCCGGGGACGGGAACGTAGAGGTGGTGGTGCAAGCGGCGGACATGTGAGACTCCTGTAGAGGGTTTTCTCCGAAACGCAATTGCGCGCTTCGGGAATGAATGATCGGCGCTTCCCCGTTGGCGGTCCAATGAAAACGCGGTAGCCTACTGATTCCGCTTTCGCATCAATCCAGCCCCACCCCATGCAGCATTCCCAGACCCATCTGCGCTCCCGCCCGATCTCGGCCGGTCACCTGCGCGCCTTCGAGGCCGTGGCGCGGCACCTGAACTTCCGCGCCGCGGCGGAAGAAATGGCGCTGACCCAGTCGGCCGTGAGCCGGCAGATCCAGTCGCTGGAAGAAGAGGTGGGCGTGAGCCTGTTCCTGCGCCATACGCGCGCGGTCGAGCTCACGAGCGCCGGCGCCCAGTTGCTGCTGGCGGTGCAGCAGTCGCTGCCACGCATCGACGGCGCGGTGCGCCAAATCCGGCAGAGCGCGGGCCGCAAGAGCGTGTCGCTCACGACTTTTGCCTCCTTCGCCTCGATGTGGCTGATCCCGCGGCTCGAGGCCTTCCAGCGCGACAACCCCGAGATCGACATCCGCATCGACGCCACCGACACGGCGCTGGACATGGACCTCGCGGACATCGACATCGCGCTGCGCTACGGCCCCGGCGAGAGCATGCCGGCCGGCGCGGTGCGGCTCTTCGGCGAAACGCTGACGCCGGTGGCGAGCCCCTGGCTGATCAAGAGCAACCCCGCGATCAAGGCGCCGGCCGACATCGCGCGTTTCGCGCTGATCGAGGCCGGCGATGCGCACCGCACGCACCTCGAATGGCTCACCTGGCGCCGCTGGTTCGAAGTCAACGACCTGCATCGGGCGCAGCCCAAGCGCTGGCTCTATTTCAACTACGCCTACCAGATGGTGCAGGCCGCGCTCACCGGCCAGGGCCTGGTGCTGGCACGCAGCTCGCTGATCGCCGAGAGCCTGGCCAACGGCGACCTGGTCGAGGTGCTGCCGCAGCACCGCATGGATTCACCGATGGCCTACTGGCTGATCGTCGGTCCGCGCAACGCGCAGCGGCCCGAGATCAGGGACTTCTGCGACTGGCTGCAATCGCAGGCCGCGGTCACGCGCGAGACCATCGGCGAAGTGCCAGACCCCGACACCGTCGATCAGCTGGACTGAATCAGCCCGCCGGCCAGACTACGCCGTTGTCGTTGAGGATGGCGTCGAGCGGCAGATCGTGCGCCTCAGGCTCGAACTCCTCGATGTAGCCGTTCGTGAAGCCGAGCCCCACGGTGAAAGGCCGCGGCTCCAGCGCCGCCAGCGTGCGGTCGTAGAAGCCGCCGCCGTAGCCCAGGCGGTAGCCGCCGGCGCTGTAGCCCAGACAGGGCACGAACAGCAGCGTGGGCACGATCAGCTCGGTGTCCTTCGGCTTCGGAATGTTGAAGGCGTCGTTCTCCATCGGGCAGCCCGGATACCACGCGCGAAAGGTCAGGATCTTGTGGACGCGGTCGACCACCGGCAGGCCGATGCGCCGGCGGTGCGGCTCGTCCAGCAATTCCCCGTCTTCCTTCCAGCGGTGCAGCGCGGGCAAGGGATCGAACTCGCCCTTGATCGGCCAGTAGGCGCCGATCACGGTGTCGGGCCGGCCGACCAGCCAGATCCGCATCACGCGCTGCAGCAGGTCGGCGCGCGCGAGGCGGTCGGGCATGGCGAGGCGCTGCTCGATCAGCGCTTTTCGCAGCTGTTGCTTGAGAAAGTTGGCAGTTGCCGAGGTGTCGGCACCCTTTGACTTGTCCATAATCGCCCGATGCAGTTTGCAAGCATTTTGGCACCCGCGCCCCGCCGGCCCCGCGCGCCCTTCTCCACCCTCGTTCTTTCGCTCGTCCTCGCCACCGCGGCACTGCTGCAGCCGGCCTGCGCGCAAAACCGCGACGACGACGTGCTGGTGCAAATGAAGCAGGCCTTCCAGCGCGGCGACAAGGCGCGTCTCGCGGCCCTGCTGCCGCAGGCAAGAGGCCACGCGCTGGAACCCTGGGCCGCCTACTGGGAGCTCAAGGCGCGCCTTCAGGAAGCGAGCGCCTCCGAGGTGCAGGACTTCTTCTCGCGCTACGCCGGCACCTACCAGGAAGACCGCCTGCGCAACGACTGGCTGATGCTGCTCGGCCAGCGCCGCGACTGGGACGGCTTCGCCACGCTGCACCCGGCCTACCGCATGAACGACGATGCCCAGGTGCGCTGCTACGCCATCCTTGTCGAAACGCTGCGCGGCGGCAACGCCACCAAGGCGCAGGCCGACGAAGTCCGCCGCAACTGGCTGGGCCAGCGCGAGCTCGACGACGGCTGCCTGACCGCGGCCGACCGCATGATCGCGGCCGGCCAGATGTCGCCCAACGACGCATGGAAAAAGGCGCGCCTTTCCATCGAGGCCAACCGGCCGCAGGCGGCCCGCGCCGCGATCCTCCTTGCCGCGCCCGATGCCGTCGCGCAGTTCGACGAGCTGAATGCCAGCATGGCCAAGTTCCTGACCGGCCGCGCCTTCGTCGCCACCAAGGCGCGCAAGGAACTCGTGGTGCTCGCGCTGATCAAGATGACCATCGCCGACCCGGACATGGCGGCCTCCCAGCTCGAGAGCAAGTGGGGCCCGATGCTGACGTCGGAGGAGCGCAACTGGCTCTGGGGCGCGATCGGCCGCCAGTACGCCGTCAAGCTCTCGCCGGCGGCGGGCGGCGCCTTCGCGAACGTCACGAAGAACGGCGACCTCTCCGACGACATGCTGGCCTGGAAGACGCGCGCCGCGCTGCGCAGCGGCCACTGGAAGAACGTGCAGGCCGCGATCGATGCCATGAGCGAATCGACGCAGCAGGATCCGACCTGGATCTACTGGAAGGCGCGCGCCCTCCACGCCCAGGGCGGTGACGAGCGCCGCGCCCAGGCGCGCGCGCTGTTCGAAAGCATTGCCGGCACGCGCGGCTTCTACGAACTGCTGGCACTCGAAGAGCTGGGCGAGCGCGCCACCGTGCCGACCCGCCCGGCGCCGCTCACGGCCGAAGAAAAGGACGCGGCACGCAACAACCCGGCGCTCAACCGCGCTCTCAACGCGATCGCGATCGGCCTGCGCCCCGAGGGCACGCGCGAGTGGAACTACGCGACCAACCTGCACGACAAGGGCGGCATGGGCGACCGCGAACTGCTGGCCGCGGCCGACCTCGCCTGCCAGCGCGAAGTGTGGGACCGCTGCATCAACACCAGCGAGCGCACCAAGGGCATGATCGATGTCGAGCAGCGCTACCCGATGCCCTTTCGCGACACCGTGGTGCGCAAGAGCGAGGAAATCGGCCTCGACCCGGCCTACGTCTACGGCCTGATCCGGCAGGAAAGCCGCTTCATCATGGACGCGCGCTCGGGCGTCGGCGCCTCGGGCCTGATGCAGGTGATGCCCGCCACTGCGCGCTGGACTGCCAACAAGATCGGCCTCGCGGGCTTCACGCCCGGCCAGATCAACGACCGAGACACCAACATCACCATCGGCACCAACTACCTCAAGCTCGCGCTCGACGACTTCGACGGCTCGATGGCGCTGGCCGCCGCGGCCTACAACGCCGGCCCGGGCCGGCCGCGCAACTGGCGCAACGGGCCGGTGATGGAAGCGGCCATCTGGGCCGAGAACGTGCCCTTCAACGAGACCCGCGACTACGTCAAGAAGGTGCTCGCCAACGCCACCAACTACGCGGCCCTGATCACCGGCCGGCCGCAATCGATCAAGGACCGCCTCGGCAACGTGGGCCCACGCGACGCCGCCGAGCCCGAGCCCAACAAGGACCTGCCCTGATGGCCTGGTGGGACGAAGCCGCGAGCACCATCGCGGCCGAGTTCTCGGACGTCGGCGACGTCGCCCAGTTCACGCGCATCCTGGTGCGCCTCTTTCTCGCGGCGGTGCTGGGCTTCGCGCTCGGTTTCGAGCGCGAACAGCACGGCAAGGCCGCCGGGGTGCGCACCCACATGCTGGTGGCGATCGGCTCCGCGCTCTTCGTGCTCGTGCCTCAGCAGACCGGCATCGTGCCGGCCGACATGAGCCGCGTGATCCAGGGTCTGGTGGCGGGCGTGGGTTTTCTCTGCGCCGGGACCATTCTCAAGCAGGGCCGGGACGAACGGCACGTGGAGGGCCTCACCACCGCGGCCGGCCTCTGGATGACGGCCGCCATCGGCATGGCCAGCGGACTCGGACGCGAGGTGACCGCGATACTCAGCGCCCTGCTGGCGCTGGCCGTGCTTGCGCTGGTGCCGCGACTGGTGGAGCTGATCGAGCGGATGATCGGCCCGCCTCCCGGCGGCGGTGCGAACGGGAAACCCCGCGTGATCGCCTCGCCCGACGACGAAACCAGGCGCTGAGCATCAATGGCGCACGCCTTCGGCATCAATCGCGCGCTGCCCAGCCGCTAGCATCGAGGGCTTTGCAGCAACCTGGAGGACCGCGATGCCCAAGCTCTACATCGGCAACAAGAACTACTCGTCCTGGTCGATGCGGCCCTGGGTGCTCATGAAGCAGGCCGGCATCGCGTTCGAGGAAGTCATGGTGCCCTTCGACGACTTCGATGCCGACTCGCACTTCAAGAAGACCATCCACGCGATCAACCCGACCGGCCGCGTGCCAGTGCTCGTGGACGGCGCCACCATCGTCTACGACACGCTGGCGATCTGCGAATACCTCGCCGAGAGCCATCCCGACAAGGCCCTCTGGCCGCGCGACATGGCCCAGCGCGCGCATGCGCGCAGCATCTGCGCCGAGATGCACGCAGGTTTCGGCGCACTGCGCACCCACTGCGGAATGAACATCGAGGCGGACCTGCGTGAGCAGGGCCGGATCATCCTGCGCGACAAGCCGGAGGTGGGTGTCGACCTCGCGCGCATCGTGCAGATGTGGAGCGGCCTCCTGGAAACCCATGGCGGGCCGATGCTGTTCGGCGAGTTCGGCATCGCGGATGCGTACTTCGCGCCGGTCGGCGTGCGCATCAGGACCTTCGGCCTGCCGGTGCCTGCCGCGATCACAGCCTATATCGAGCGCGTACAGCAGCTTCCCGGCGTGAAGGCCTGGATCGATGAGGCGCTGGTCGAGAAGCGCTTCGTCGTCATCGACGAACCCTACCGAATCGAGCGCTGAGCGAGATCCGGCATGAGGGGCCAGCACCTAAACTGCGTCCCATGCAAACCTATCTCGTCGGCGGCGCGATCCGCGATGCGCTGCTGGGTCGGCCCGGCAGCGATCGCGACTGGGTCGTGGTCGGCGCCACGCCCGAAGAGATGGTGGCCAAGGGCTTTCTGCCGGTGGGCCGCGACTTCCCGGTGTTCCTGCACCCCAAGACGCGCGAGGAATACGCGCTGGCGCGCACCGAACGCAAGAGCGCGCCCGGCTATCGCGGCTTCACCATCCATGCCGCGCCCGACGTCACGCTCGAGCAGGACCTGGCCCGGCGCGACCTGACGGTCAACGCGATCGCGCTGCCGGCAAACAAGGCCGCCAGCGCCATCGACACAGCGCACCTGATCGACCCCTTCCACGGCCGGCACGACCTTGCGCAGAAGCTGCTGCGCCACGTGACCGATGCCTTCCGCGAGGACCCGGTGCGCATCCTGCGCGTCGCACGCTTCGCGGCCCGCTTCACCGACTTCGAGGTCGCCCCCGAGACCATGGCGCTGATGCGCGAGATGGTCGCGGCCGGCGAAGTCGATGCGCTGGTGCCCGAGCGCGTCTGGCAGGAGCTCGCGCGCGGGCTGATGGAAGCCAGGCCCTCGCGCATGTTCGAGCTGTTGCGCGATTGCGGGGCATTGGCCGTGCTGCTGCCCGAGCTCGACCGGCTGTGGGGCGTGCCGCAGCCCGAAGCCCATCACCCCGAGGTCGACACCGGCCTGCACCTCATGATGGTGCTCGACATGGCGGCGCGGCTCGAGGCGCCGCTGGCGGTGCGCTTCGCCTGCCTGGTGCACGACCTCGGCAAGGGCAGCACGCCGCCCGAGGTACTGCCGCGCCACATCGGCCACGAGCAGCGCGGCGCGGCGCTGCTGCAGGCTGTGTGCGAGCGCTGGCGCGTGCCGGTCGAGCTGCGCGAACTGGCCGAGGTGGTGGCGCGCGAGCACGGCAACATCCATCGCAGCGGCGAACTCAATGCGACGGCGCTGGTGCGGCTGCTCGAACGCTGCGATGCATTTCGCAAGCCGGAGCGCTTCGAACAGGCGCTGCTGGCCTGCGAATGCGACGCGCGCGGGCGGCTCGGGCTCGAGGACAGCGCCTACCCGCAGCGCGAGCGCCTGCTGGCGGCACTCGGCGCGGCGCAATCGGTCGAAACGGAGCCCATTGCACGCGACGCACAGCTGGCGGGTGCAGCGGGCCCGAAAATCGGCGAGGCAATCGCCCGTGCGCGGGTTGCCGCCGTTGCAGCTGCGCTTCCGCCGCGCGCCTAGAAGACCGATTTGCGGTCTTGGCCGACGCCCCCCACTGCCCGAGTCTGCTATGGTTTTCCCCTAAATGCAGACGCCCCCCCGCCTCACGCCAGACGCTGCCCTGTTCCTCGATTTCGACGGCACGCTCGTGGCCATTGCCGAGACGCCCGAAGCGATCGAGGTGCCGACCTCCCTGGTCGCTCTGCTCGACGACCTGCACGACCTGCTGGGCGGCGCGCTGGCGGTCGTGTCTGGCCGGCAGATCGACGTGCTCGACCGCTTCCTTGCACCGCTGCGCCTGCCGGCCGCCGGCGAGCACGGCGTGCAGCGCCGCGATGCCGAGGGCCGGATGCAGGAGCAGCGCGCACCCGACCTCAGGATGGTGCTGGACGTCGTCAACGAGCTCGCGCGCGTCTACGAAGGCCTGCTGGTGGAACGCAAGCATGCCGCGATCGCCCTGCACTACCGGCTCGCGCCCCAGCTCGAAGCCGTCTGCCGCGACGCGCTGCTGCGCGCGATCGACGGCCAGCCGCAGCTGGAGCTGCTGCACGGCAAGTTCGTGTTCGAGGTCAAGCCCGCGGGCATCAACAAGGGCGTCGCGATCGACGCCTTCCTGCGCGAAGCGCCCTTCGCCGGCCGCATGCCGGTCTTCGCCGGCGACGACACCACCGACGAAAGCGGCTTCGCCATCGTGCAGCCGCGCGGCGGCGTGGCGATCAAGGTCGGATCGGGCCCCAGCCTGGCGCTGCACCGGCTGGATTCCCCGCGCGCCGTGTTCGAATGGCTGGTCCAGGCACGCGATCTGCTCGCGGGACCGGAATCCGACACGGAAGGAAAACCTGCATGACGACGAATCTGAAAGAGGTCGCCGCGCCCGAAGACCGCGCCGGCGAGTCGATTGCCGGCGCCGCCGGCGCGAGCGACAAGGCAGCGCCGCATCCCGAGGTGCTGGACGCACCCGCTGCCCGCCGCGGCTTCGTTGCGCCGGCCAACCCCTCGCTGAAGCTGGGCGTGATCGGCAACTGCGCCTTCAGCGCGCTGGTCGACGAGCGCGGGCGCATCGTCTGGTGCTGCCTGCCGCGTTTCGACGGCGAGCCGGTGTTCAACGCGCTGCTGCATCCGGCCGAGGATGCGAGCGCATGGGCCATCGAAATCGAGGACTTCGCATCGGCCAAGCAGTGGTACGAGCCGAACACCGCCGTGCTGCGCACCCAGCTCTTCGACAGTGCGGGCCAGGGCCTCGAGATCACCGACCTGGCGCCGCGCTTTCACAGCCGCTCGCGTTATTTCAGGCCGCTCACAATCGTTCGCCGCGTCAGGCCGATCCAGGGCACACCGCGCATCCGCGTCTCGCTGGCCCCTCGCTTCCAGTGGGGCGCGACGGCGCCGACCATGACGCGCGGCAGCAACCACATCCGCTATGTGGGGCCCGACTTCGCGTTGCGTCTCAACACCGACGCCCCGGTCTCGCACGTGCTCTCGCGCCAGCCCTTCGTGCTGTCGCGCGAGCACAACTTCGTGTTCGGCGCCGACGAGACGCTGACCGACGGCATCGCCGACACGGCGCGCCATTTCGAGCAGGAAACCATCGCCTACTGGCGCACCTGGAGCAAGCGGCTCGCGATCCCCTTCGAGTGGCAGGACGCGGTGATCCGCGCCGCGATCACGCTCAAGCTCTCGCTCTACGAGGACACCGGCGCCATCGTCGCCGCCATGACCACCAGCATTCCCGAGGCGCCGGGCAGCCAGCGCAATTGGGACTACCGCTTCTGCTGGCTGCGCGACGCCTTCTTCGTGGTGCGCGCGCTCAACAGCCTGTCCGAGGTCGGCACCATGGAGGACTACCTGCGCTGGCTCAGCAACGTCGTGATCGGCTCGCACGGCCAGCACATCCAGCCGCTCTACGGCATCGGCCTGGAGCGCGAACTGCCCGAGTCCTTCGTCGAAGGGCTGGCCGGCTACCGCGGCATGGGGCCGGTGCGCGTGGGCAACCAGGCGCAGGAGCACTTCCAGCACGACGTCTACGGCAACATCGTGCTCGGCGCCTCGCAGGCCTTCCACGACCACCGGCTGCTCAGCCGCGCCGGCGTGGCCGAGTTCCCCCACCTCGAAGCCGTGGGCGAGCAGGCCATCCGCGTCTACGGTACGCCCGATGCCGGCATGTGGGAGCTGCGCACGCGCGCGCGCGTGCACACCAGCTCGGCGCTGATGAGCTGGGCCGCCTGCGACCGGCTCGCGAAGGTGGCGCGCGCGCTCGGCCTGCCGGAGCGCGCGGCCTACTGGCACGGCCACTCCTCGCGCATGCACGAGGAGATCCTCACCAAGTCCTGGTGCGAGGAGCGCCAGGCCTTCGCCGAGAGCTTCGGCGGCCACGAGCTCGATGCGAGCATCCTGCTGATGGCCGAGGTCGGCCTGATCGATGCGCGCGACCCGCGCTTCATCTCGACCGTCGAGGCCATGGAGAAGTCGCTCTGCGACGGTCCCTACATGCGCCGCTACGAGGCGGCCGACGATTTCGGCAAGCCCGAGACGGCCTTCAACATCTGCACTTTCTGGCGCATCGACGCCCTGGCCAAGATCGGCCGCAAGGCCGAGGCGCGGCAGATCTTCGAGACCATGCTGGCGGCACGCAATCCACTGGGCCTGCTGTCGGAAGACACGCACCCGGTCACGGGCGAGATGTGGGGCAACTTCCCGCAGACCTATTCGATGGTCGGCATCATCAATGCGGCGGTGCGGCTGTCGGCTCCCTGGGATTCGTGCATTTGAAACCGGCCGCGATCACAAGGAGCCCATGAGCCGTCTCGTCGTCATTTCCAATCGCGTTGCCGATCCGCGCAAGCCCGCGGCCGGCGGGCTGGCCGTGGCGCTCGGCGAAAGCCTGCAGCTGACCGGCGGCCTGTGGTTCGGCTGGAGCGGCACCATTGTCGAGAACGGCCCGACCGGCGAAGGCGATATGCACCGGCAGCAGGCCGGCAAGGTCACGCTCGCCACCCTCGACCTCGGCCGCGAAGACCACGACAGCTACTACCTCGGCTACAGCAACGACGTGCTGTGGCCGGTGTTCCACGACCGGCTGGACCTGGCCAACTTCGAGGCCAGCTTCATCGGCGGCTACCGGCGTGTGAACCAGCTGTTCGCGCGCAAGCTGCTGCCGCTGCTGCAGGACGACGACATCATCTGGGTGCACGACTATCACCTGATCCCGCTCGCGGCCGAGCTGCGCGCGATGGGGTGCAGGCAGCGCATCGGCTTCTTCCTGCACATCCCGCTGCCGCCGCACATCATCATGGCGGCGGTCCCGCAGCACGAATGGCTCATGCGCTCGCTCTTCGCTTACGACCTGATCGGCTTCCAGGCCCAGCAGGACGTGCAGCATTTCGAGCAGTACGTGCGCAACGAGGCCAACGGCGCCTTCATGGGCAACAGCATCTACCGTGCGTACGGCCAGACCGTGCGCTGCGGCGCCTTCCCGATCGGCATCGACGTCGACGAGTTCGCCGCGCTCACGCATGCCAAGGAATCGCGCGACATGTACGAGACCATGAAGCGCGAGTACTCGAGCCGGCGCCTGCTGCTGGGCATCGACCGGCTCGACTATTCCAAGGGCATCCCGAACCGCGTGCGCTCCTTCCGCGAACTGCTGGCCAACTACCCCGAGAACCGCCGCAGCGCGACCCTGATCCAGATCGCCTCGCCCACGCGCGAGACGGTCGACGCCTACGCCGACATCCGGCGCGAGCTCGAATCGCTGTGCGGCGCCATCAACGGCGACTACGGCGAGCTCGACTGGATGCCGGTGCGCTACATCCACCGCATGGTGGCGCGCAAGCGCGTGCCGGGGCTGTGCCGTGCGGCCGCGGTCGGACTGGTGACGCCGCTGCGCGACGGCATGAACCTGGTGGCCAAGGAATACATCGCCGCGCAGGACCCGGCCGATCCGGGCGTGCTGGTGCTCTCGCGCTTCGCCGGTGCGGCCGAACAGTTGAAGGAAGCGCTGCTGGTGAACCCCTACGACACGCACGGCACCGCCGAGACCGTGCAACAGGCGCTGCAGATGCCGCTGGAAGAGCGCCGCGAACGCCACCAGAAGCTGCTGGCGCGCATCCGCGAGCAGGACGTGCACTGGTGGCGGCGCAGCTTTCTCGAGGCGCTGCGCGCGGCCGAGAGCGTGCGCTAGCTCGCGAAGAGCAACTGCACCAGCCGCGCGACGCGCGAACTCACGGCCGGCACCGCGGGCGCCGCTTGCGGCACGCCCCTGAGGCGCGCCGGCGCCAGCGCGGTGACCTCGATCCAGCCGCCGCGCCCGGCAAGGTAGGCCTCGCCTTCGTCGAAGCTGTTCTCCACGCTGAACACGGTGTCGCCGAACCAGGACGGCGGCGACACGATGCGCACGCGGCCTTCCATGACCAGCAGCGAGGCGCCCGCATCGACCGCCAAGCGCAGCGATTGGCCGGGCTCGAGCCGCGTGGTTTCGGAAAGATCGCTGGTCATGGCTGGCCTCTTTCGATGCAGAGTGGGGATGGCTGAATCGTAGGCAGCGGGCTGCCGCAAAAACAGGCACAGCCAAGGGCAATCGGAAGCGCAACAGTGGCGCTCCGAACCCATCTGTTATGGTCGTTTTCCCCCGCATCTGCATCTGTTTTCCCTGCCCTCATTGCCGGAGCATCGAAGCCATGGACTCACCCCCGCTCTACCGGCAGCTGGCCACGCACTACCTCGACGCGATCCGCGCCGGCTCGCTCAAGCCCGGCGACAAGCTGCCCTCGCTGCGGCGCCTGATGCGCCAGCACGACATCAGCCTCTCGACCGCGCTGCAGCTGTGCCGCGCGATGGAGAGCGAAGGCTGGGTCGAGGCGCGCGAGCGCTCGGGCTACTTCGTGCGGCGCCCGCGGCGCCTGTCGATCGCGGCCATGGACGAGCCCGCGGCCGACCGGGCGCCCGACCCGGCGCAGTACGTCGGCATCCACGCCAAGGTGTCGGACTTCGTGGCGCGCCGCCGGCAGATCCCCGAGAAGCTCAACCTCTCCATCGCGCGCGGCGCGCCGGAGCTCTATCCGGCCGAGGCGCTGCGCAGCGCCATGACGCGCATGCTGCGCCAGCACCCCGGCATGCTGGCGGTCGCCGCGCCGCTGAAGGGCCATCGCCAGTTCCGGGAGGTGCTCGCCCAGCGCAGCCTGCGCGTGGGCATGACGATCTCGCCGGAGGACATCCTGGTGACCAACGGCTGCATCGAGGCGCTCAACCTCGCGCTGCGTGCCGTGGCGCAGCCGGGCGACACGGTGGCCGTGGAGTCGCCCACCTTCTACGGCCTGCTGCAGGTGCTCGAGAGCCTGGGCATGCGCGCGCTGGAGATCCCGACCAGCCCGCAGACCGGCATCTCGATCGAGGCGCTGGAACTCGCGATCCGCACCTACGACAACATCAAGGCCGTGGTGGTGGTGCCTCACCTGCAGAACCCGCTGGGCAGCGTGATGCCCGATGCCCACAAGGCGCGGCTCGCGCAGCTGTGCGAGCAGCACGCGATTCCCTTGATCGAGGACGACACCTACAGCGAGCTCATCGATGCGCAGATGCCGCCGCGCGCGCTCAAGTCCTGGGATGCCAGCGGCAACGTGATCCATTGCGCCTCGCTGCACAAGATCCTCGCGCCCGGCCTGCGGCTGGGCTGGATCGCGGCCGGGCGCTGGCAGGCGCGCGTGGAGATGCTCAAGTTCGCGCAGACGCGCAACAACGAGGGACTCTCGCAAGGCGCGGCCGGCCTGTTCATGGCCACCGGCGCCTACGATCGCCACCTGCGCCATCTGCGCAACTGCCTGAAGACGCAGCGCGAGCAGACCGCCGATGCGATCGCGGGCTACTTTCCTGCAGGGACCCGCATCAACCTGCCACCCGGCGGGCTGCAGCTGTGGGTCGAGCTGCCCGAGCGCCTCTCCTCGTCGCGGGTCTTCGATGCGGCGCTGGCCGAGCGGATCGTGGTGGCGCCCGGCACGCTGTTCTCGAACTCCTCGCGCTTCGACCACTACATGCGCATCAACTGCGGTTGGCCCTACGGCGAGACGGTCGATGCCGCCCTGCGCCGCCTGGGCCAGATCGTCGAGACGTTGAGCCGGGGCGCAGGGAAGGCACAGACGACTCGGCCATCGCCTGCACCCGCCTGGTCGCCTGAGGCGCGCCGGCTTCAGTCGAGCAGCGCCAGCGCCGCGTAATCACCCACCTTGTCGCCCAGCCCCGCGGGCACCAGCACTGCACCGCGCGTCAAAGCGACCAGCTTGCCGTCGACCTGCGCCTGCAGGCGCGGCAGCAGGAAATCGCGGTTGTTCCAGAACACGCTGCCGCCCAGGCTGATGCGCTGCAGATCGAGCGTGGCGACCAGGTTGTAGAGCATGCGGCCCATCACACGGCACAGCGCATCGGTGGTGGCCAGCGCCTGCGGATCGCCCGCGGCCGCCGCGGCGAAGAGCTCGAGGGCCGAATGCGCGAAGCGGCGCGCGATCGAGTTGCCGGCGGCCAGGCCCTCGACGTCGCCGACATTGCCGCAGCCGCACAGCGCGTTGCTGTCGTCGTCGACCACGAAACTGTGGCCCGCATGGCCCGCATTGCCGTTCTTGCCGTGCAGGATGCGGCCGTCGACGCACAGGCCGACGCCGACGCCGGTGCTCCAGGTGACGTAGGCGCAATGATCGGCGCCCTGCAGCGCGCCCCAGCGGCGCTCGGCCTCGAGCGCGGCCACCGCGTCGTTCTCGACCCGCACGTGGTCGAAGCGCCGCTTGAGCGGCGCCTCGACGATCGCCGTCATCCATTGGTTGGGCAGGCCGCGCGCCGGACCCGCGATGCCGCCGCAGATATTGGGCGTGGCGAGTTCGACCATGCCGTCGCGCAGCACGAAGGGACCGGCCGAGGACACGCCCACGCGGTCGATCGAATCGGCGGCGATGCCCTGCTCGGCGCAGATCTCGTCGATGAGCCGCAGGATCTGCAGCGCCACCGCATCGTTGTCGCCGGTCTTGGCGGTCGGTTCGCTGCGCCGGCCGATCAGCGGGGATGCGCTGTCGGCCGACAGGCTCACGGCCACCTTGGTGCCGCCGATATCGACACAAGCTCTCATCGAATCAAATCCACTTTGCGATCAAGGCTGCGATCGTGCTGAGCACCACCGTGCTTCCGATCGGCAGCTGCCATTCGCGCCCGAAGGCGCGGAACTCGAAGTCGCCGGGCAGGCGCCCGAAGCCGTAGCGCCGCAGCCACTCGGTGAGCCCGCTCATCAGGACCAGTGCAAGCACGACGACGATCAGCCAGCGAATCATACGAAGAGTCTAGCTCTGCCAGCGACAGGCCGCCCGAACGCATGACGCAAAACTCCAAGACCGCGGGGCCGCGTCTGCGGATCATCGAAGCTCTTTCCAATTCGAGGAGCACATCATGTTCGACCCCACCCCCCGCGCCGGGCTGGCCGGCCTGCTGTGCGTGCTGGCCGCCGGCATCGGCGGTTGCGATGCGCGGGGCGCCATTCATTCGGCAGCCCAGGCCACCGAGGCCTGGAGCGACCACGGCAAGGTCATCGTCTGGCAGGGCATGGAGGAGCCGCGCGAACGCACATCCGCCGCGCGGACCGAAGGCGCGGGTGGCCCTGTCAACGATCTGTGAGGAAGGCGCGGTGGCCGCAGCCGGCTTCTCAGGCCGCCAGCCGCAAGGCCGGCGGCATGACCGTGCGATGCGCGAACGCCGAACGCAGCGCGGCCGCAGCCCCGTCGCCGTCGCGCAGATGGCGCGGCGTCACGCCGGCGGTTTCGCCGAAAACGCGCGTCATGTGCGCCTGGTCCGCAAAGCCGTGTTCCGCGGCCACCTGCGCCAGCGGCATGCCGTCGGCGATCGCGCAGGCCGCGCGCTGGAAGCGCACCAGGCGCGCGTAGGTGCGCGGCGCCACGCCGAGACAACGCCGGAAATCGCGCTCGAGCTGGCGCCGGCTCACGCGGTGCCGGCGCGCCAGCTCGTCGATCGGCGTGTCGGCCGCGTCGAGCAGCGACATCGCCGCGGCGGCCGCGCGCTCGACCTGCCAGCCCAGCGGGCGGCGTTCGCCAAAGCGGGTTTCGAGCCAGCGTCCGAGGACCGCACCGCGCTCCTCGCCGGACGTCGCATCGATCAGCGCAATCAGGCCCAGCAAGGCCGGATGCCGCGAGGGCGCGATCGCCGCGTGGATGGCGTGAACTGACATCGAAAGAACTTCCGCGAGACAGTGAGGGGAGCATCGATTGTTCGGATCACGGTGCGGGTTGTCGTGGGGCGACTGTCCCGGTTCGAGCGCTGCGGGTGCGCCGGACGGGTGATCGGGCGGGACAAAGGTCCCGCGTCGACTGCTTGCTTCAGCGGCCGCCTGCCGCGCCCAGCACCGCGAGCGCCTCCCGGTGCAGCGCCGGCGTGGCCGCGGCGATCACGCGGCCGTCGGACTGCAGGCCCAGCGGCTGGCCCTGCCAGTCGGTGATCACGCCGCCGGCCGCCTCGATCAGCCCGGCGGGGCCCAGGTAGTCGTAGGGCTGCAGGCCGGTCTCGACCACCAGGTCGATGGTGCCGCCCGCGAGCTGCGCGTAGCCGTAGCAGTCGCCGCCGAAGCGGCGCATCGCGCAGCGGCGGCTCAGCGTGTCGAAGGCCTGCCAGTCGGCGGCATTGAAGATGTCGGGCGAGGTGGTGACGATGCGCGCCTCGGCAACAGCGCTGCAGCTGCTCGCGCGCACCGCCTGCCCATTGCGCTCGGCACCGAGGCTGTGCAGGCCGACCCAGCGTTCGCCGAGCACCGGCATGTCGATCATGCCGAGCTCGACGCGGCCGCCGCGCACCAGCGCGATCAGCGTGCCCCAGAGCGGCGAACCGGTGATGAAGCTGCGCGTGCCGTCGATCGGGTCCAGCACCCAGACGCTCGCGGCATCCACGCGCTCCAGGCCGTGCTCCTCGCCGAAGATGCCGTCGGCCGGGCGCTCCCGGCCGAGGATCTCGCGCATCGCGGTCTCGGCCGCGCGGTCGGCCTGGGTGACCGGACTCTCGTCGGCCTTGGCAATGATGTCGAGCGGCGTGCGGAACAGGCGCAGCGAATGCGCGGCCGCGGCGTCGGCCAGCGCGTTGGCGATGCGCAGATCGTCTTGCGAAGGGAGGTGGGAGCTCATGGCGCGAGAAGGCAAAAAAATAGATTAAACCTGACAGCAGGCTGCTTTGACGCCCCACGCCCAGCGCCGCTAGCATCGGCTGGACTTGCGTGACCCGCTCTTTGGAGTCCGATGCCAATGAACACACTTCGATTCCTGCAAGCCCTGCTGGCCGCGATGGCTTTTGGGCTGTGTGCGGCCAGCCCGACCCACGCCACCCCCTCGGCCTCTGAGCAGAGGGTGATCGAGACCCTGATCCAGCGCGTTGCCAGCCAAAAATCGATGAAGTTCATGCGCAATGGCGAGGAGCACGATGCCACGGAAGCGGCGCAGCACCTGCGCGCCAAGTACGACCACTTCAAGGACAAGATCGTGACCGCCGAGGACTTCATCCGGCTGTGCGGCACGCGCTCCGAAGTGACGAAGGTGCCCTACAAGGTCCGAACGGCGGACAAGCGCACGCGCAACTCGAGCGATTTCCTGAAGGACGAGCTTCGCCTGGTGAGACGTCAGGCCAAGGCCTGAAGCGCTTCGTCGCGGCCAGGCTTCAGAACGGCAGATCGCCCTCGATGGTCGTTCGGTAGAGCTTGCGTCGCAGTTCGTCGGGCGTGCCCGCGGCCAGGTGCATCAGCGAGCGGTTGTCCCAGAACACCAGGTCGTGCGGCGCCCAGCGGTGGCGGTACACGTACTCGGGCTTCACGCTGTGCGCGAACAGCTCGGCCAGCAACGCATCGCTTTCCTCCTGCGGCAAGCCGACGATGCGGGTCGTGAAATGTTCGCTGACGAACAGCGCCTTGCGGCCGGTTTCGGGATGGGTGCGCACCACGGGCTGAACCGCGGGCGCGACCTTGTCGATCTGGGCCTGCGAGAGCTTGGGGCGCCACGGATTCTTGGCGCGCAGTTCCTCGTACTTGGCGAGGTAGCTGTGCTCGGCCTTCAACGGCAGGATGCGTTGCTGCATCCCGAGGCTCAGGCCCTCCCAGGCGAGATGCTGGTCGGCGAAGAGCGTGTCGCCGCCTTCGCTCGGCAGTTCCTGCGCGTGCAGCAGCGAGCCGAGGCTGGGATGGGGCTTGTAGGAAATGTCGGAATGCCAATAGGCGCCTGCGTCGCCGAGGCCGAGCGGCTCGCCGTCTGCCTTCTTGATGTTGGAGACGATCAGGATCTCGGGATGGCCCTCGAGATGAAACTGGTGCAGCACATGGATCTCGAGCGGGCCGAAGCGGCGGCTGAAGGCGATGTGCTGGTCCGGCGTGATCTGCTGGTCGCGGAACACGAGCACGTGGTGGTCCAGGTGCGCGCGGTGGATGCGCCTGAAATCGGCTTCGTTGATTGGCCTTCCGATGTCGAGGCCGACGATCTCGGCGCCGACCGGTGCATCGAAGGGGCGCACCTCGAAGTCCTGATGCGGCGCGGTATCTGCGGTCGGGGCGGCAGTCATGCGGCCCATTCTCGACGAATTGTCCAACCGCTTCAGAGCGTGTGGCTGCGGTCGCCCTCGGCAAAGCCCAGGGCGTCCCAGGGCTCGCCGGCCGCGAAGCCGATCACCTTGAACAGCTCGCCCATCTCGTGCTCGTGGATCAGGCGCGCGGCCAGCGTGCGCTCCGCCAGGGACGCCTGCTCCATCATCGGCAGGATGCCCGCGTTGAGCAGAAACCTCGCCTGGCTCGTGTAGCCCAGCACCTCGAGGCCGGCCTCCTGGCCCGCGAGCGCCACACCGGTGAAGTCGACGTGGGCCGTGATGTCCTTCTCCCCCACCTCCGCCAGCGGATCGCCGTCCGCCTGGTGGCCGCGGTGGCACATCACGGTGCCCATGTGGCGCTGCGGGTGGTAGTACTCGGCTTCGGGAAAGCCATAGTCGATGAAGAAGGCCGCGCCCTCTTTCAGCCTGTCGGCCAGCGTGGCAATGAAGGCCTGGGCCTGCGGATGGATTTCGGTCAGGTAGTCGTGCGCGCCCTCCACCTCCACCGGCGGCCGCAGTTCGGTCGGACGGTCTTCCCAGACGAAGCCCTCGCCCCGGCGCACCACGCCGCGTTCGAACCACGCACCGCCGCTGCGCGCCAGCAGCTGCACCGGCATCGCATCGAGCACCTCGTTGCCGACCACCACGCCGCGCATCGTCTCCGGCAGCTCGGCCAGCCACTCGACCTTGCCGGCGTGGCGCGCCAGCGCCTGCTGCTGGCGCTCACGCAGCGTGCCGGACAGGTCGACGATGCGATAGCGCTCGACGCGATCGCCCAAAGCGTCGAGCAGCTGCAGCGCGAGCGCGCCCGAGCCGGCGCCGAACTCCCAGAGCTCGTCGGTGCCGGTCTTCGCCAGCGCCTCGGCCACCTGCACGGCCAGGGCGCGGCCGAACAGCGGCGTGAGCTCGGGCGCGGTCACGAAGTCGCTGCCCGAGGCGGGCATCTGGCCGAACTTGCGGCTCGCGTTGGCGTAGTAGCCCAGGCCCGGCGCATAAAGAGCCAGGGCCATGAAACGGTCAAATGGCAGCCAGCCTCCGGCGCGCTGCAGGGTGGCATCGATAATCCGGGTCAAGGGGGTGGCGCGTTGCGCGCTGTGCTCCTGGTTCATACGGGAAATCTATCAGGATGGCTGAATCGACCCCACGCCCCGGCGTGCTCGTGACCGGCGGCGGCCAGCGGCTCGGCGCCGCGGTCTGCGAGGCCTTCGCGCGCACGGGCTGGACGGTGTGGTGCCAGTACCGCGCCTCGCGCGCGCAGGCCGAGGCACTGTGCGCGCGCCTGCGCGACGAGGGACACCGTACCACGGCCATCGAAGCCGACATCGCGAGCGAAGAGGGACGGCGCGCGCTGATCGCCAAGGTCACGGCCGACGGCCCGCTGGGCTGCATCGTCAACAACGCCTCGGCCTTCGAGCCCGACACCGGCCTGGATTTCGACGCCGATGCCGCGCTGCGCCAGCTCGGCGTGAACCTGGTCGCGCCGCTGTCCCTGGCACGGCTGCTCGCGAAGAGCGCCGCGCCCGGCGACGGCATCGACCGTTCGGCCATCCACATCCTGGACCAGAAGGTCTACAACCTGAACCCCGATTACTTCTCCTACACGGTGTCCAAGCTGGCGCTGGAGCGCGCCGTGGCGTTGCAGGCCCAGTCGCTGGCGCCCGCGGTGCGGGTGTGCGGCGTGGCGCCCGGCATCCTCTACACCAGCGGGCCGCAGAACCAGGCCAACTTCGAAAAGGCCTCGCGCGCCAACCTGCTGCGCCGGCCCATCGATCCGGCCGACGTCGCCCGCGCCTGCGTCTTCCTCGCCGGCACGCCCAGCGTGACCGGCACCACCCTTTGCGTCGACAACGGCCAGCACCTGGTGCCGCTGGCACGCGACATCATGTTCGTCGTCGACGAGCTGCTGAAAAAAGGCTCCACACCATGACCACTGCCGCCCTCGACCCTCTTCTGCTCTCGTGCCGGCGCGTCTTCCTGCGCAACTACGAGGTCTGGATCAACATCGGCGTGCACGAGTTCGAGAAGCGCGCCGAGCAGCGCGTCATCATCAATGTCGATCTCTACGTGCCGCTGGACGTCTCGACGCCGAAGTCGGACGATCTCGACGAAGTGGTCGACTACGACTTCATCCGCCGCACCGTCGCCACGCGCCTCTCCAAGGGCCACATCCACTTGCAGGAAACGCTGTGCGACGACATCCTGACGCAGGTGCTCGCGCATCCCAAGGTGCAGGCCGCGCGGGTGTCGACGGCCAAGCCGGATGTGTACCCCGACTGCGAGGCCGTCGGCGTTGAAGTTTTCAGGAGCAAATGATGAGTGCGGTATGGATCGACGAAGCCCCTTCGTCCACCAACAACAACGTGAAGATCGAGCGCGAGACCCACAAGCTCGAAAAGCGCCTGTGCCGCGAGGTCGGCCGCGCGATCGTCGACTACAACATGATCGAGGAAGGCGACAAGGTCATGGTCTGCGTCTCGGGCGGCAAGGACAGCTACGCGCTGCTCGACATCCTGCTCAAGTTGCGGGCCCGCGCGCCGATCCACTTCGACATCGTCGCGGTCAACCTCGACCAGAAGCAGCCCGGCTTTCCCGAAGATGTGCTGCCGGGCTACCTCACTGCGCTCGGCGTGCCCTTCCACATCGAGGAGCAGGACACGTACTCGATCGTGAAGCGCGTGATCCCCGAGGGCAAGACCACCTGCGGCCTGTGCAGCCGTCTGCGCCGCGGCATCCTGTACCGCGTGGCCGACGAGCTCGGCGCCACCAAGGTCGCGCTGGGCCACCACCGCGACGACATGCTGCAGACCTTCTTTCTCAACATGTTCTTCGCGGGCAAGCTCAAGTCGATGCCGCCCAAGCTGGTGAGCGACGACGGCCGCCACATCGTGATCCGGCCGCTGGCCTATGTGGCCGAGAAGGACCTGGTTCGCTGGGCCCAGCACCGCGAGTTCCCGATCATTCCGTGCACGCTCTGCGGCAGCCAGGAGAACCTGCAGCGCAAGCAGGTGGGCGAGATGCTGCGCGAATGGGACCGCAAGCACCCGGGGCGCGTCGAGAACATGTTCAATGCGCTGCAGAACGTGGTGCCTTCGCATCTGCTGGACGGAACGTCCTTCGATTTCAAGGGTCTCAAGGCCACCGGCGTGGCCGATGCCGAAGGCGACAAGGCATTCGACGCACCCGAGTTCCCGGCGCCGTCTGCGCTGCGCATCGTGCAACTTTGAGGGACGGCGCTTCCACGAGGAGATCCGCATGAAACTTGCGCTCACCGCCCTGGTGCTGACCGTCGGCCTCACCGGCTGCGCCACCCGCTGGGTGGTCGACAGCGAGGTGAAAAGTTTCTCCACCATCAGCGCGGTTCCGGCCGGTGCCAACTACCGCTTCGAGCGCCTGCCCTCGCAGCAGGCCAGCGAGGCTTCGCAGCAACAGCTCGAAGCGATGGCGGGCGCCGCGCTCGAACGCGTCGGCCTGCGCCGCGACGACGCCACCCCCCGCTACACGGCACAGATCGGCGCCCGCGTGACAGCCGAGCTCTCGCCCTGGGCCGACCCCTGGTTCTACGGCGGCGGGCCATGGGGGCCCTACCGCTACGGCCGCTACGGCTCGCCCTGGTACGGCCGGGGCTGGTATGGCGGCGGCTGGTACGGACCGGCCTTCCCGCCCGCCTCGAACCCCTGGTATGCGCGCGAGGTCAGCATCGTGCTGCGCGAACTGCCGTCCAACCGCGTGGTGTACGAAACCCATGCGCGCAACGACGGCCCCTACACGGCCAGCGCGACGGTGCTGCCGGTGATGTTCCAGGCTGCCTTGCAGGGCTTTCCGAATCCGCCGAAGGGCGAACGCCGGGTGGACATCGAGGTCTCGACCGCCAAGAACTAGAGTCTGTTAGCAGGCCCTAGGGTTCACCCCTAGAATCGCCTCGGATGGAGGTCACCCGCCTGATTGCCGTGCGCCACGGCGAAACCGCATGGAATGTCGACACCCGCATCCAGGGGCATCTCGACATCGCCCTCAACGACACGGGCCTTTGGCAGGCCCGGCGCGTCGGGCAGGCGCTCGCGGAAGAACCCATCGCCGCCATCTATGCCAGCGACCTCGCGCGCGCATGGCAAACCGCGCTCGAAATCGCAGCGCCGCGCGGCATCGAGGTGAAGGCGGAGCCGGGGCTGCGCGAGCGGGCCTTCGGTCACTTCGAAGGCCGCACCTTCGCCGACATCGATGCCACCCTCCCCGACCAGGCCCGGCTCTGGCGCACTCGCGATCCGGCCTTCGCGCCGAATGGCGGTGAATCACTGCTGACCTTCAGGGAGCGCGTGACCGGCGTGGCGGCGGGGCTCGCAGCGCGGCACCCGGGCGAACTGGTGGTGATGGTGGCGCACGGCGGCGTGATGGACGTTCTCTACCGCGCGGCCACCGGGCAGGAACTGCAGGCTCCGCGCACCTGGCACCTGGGCAATGCCGCCATCAACCGCCTGCTCTGGACGCCCCAAGGCTTCACGCTCGTGGGCTGGGGCGATACCGGACACCTGAGCGAGGGGTCGCTCGACGAAGCCGCGGCCTGAACCAGGCCTGATCCGTTAAAAATAGAACTTTTCTATGAGTTCTCGCCGTCTACGCGGCGTTTCTTGTACTTCCTTTGTATTCAAAATGTAAAAAGGGAGGCAGAATCGTGTCCACGCCGTCCTACAGCAGTCGCAACCAAATGCGTCGAATGTTGCAGAGCATCCAAACGACATAGGCTGGGCACATAGCCTTTTGTACGGTGGCGCGACGCATCGTCAAGGGGCAATATCCGGCACATGGAGTGAATGCTTTGTAGTTACTCTTAATAGATACATATAGGCCGGCGTACGAGGCAAGGAAGCAACAGCGCTAACAGCGGAGCCACCAGTTCATGGAACAAGGACCTCAACCCAATTCCTCGACCGACGCGACGGCGCTTTCGCTGGGGGACCTGTTCGTACCCCGTGCCGGCGCAGCGGGGCAAGCCGCGGTGCAAGTCTCAAGCCTCGATATCCCGCCGGCACTCGCGACCCGGTGGGCCGCGCAGGCGCAGGCGTCCGGCTTTCTGCCGGACACGCTCTTCGCCGCTTCATGGATCCTGCTTCAATCCCGCTGGCTGGGCCTGGCGGCGGTGGAGTTTCACGAGGCACCGGGTGCCGGCGTCGCGGTGAACTGCGACGACACCACGACAGCGCAGCAATGGCTGGCCGCGATCGACAGCGCACGTCGCAACAGCGTCGTCGCATCGACGGCCGGATCGCCGCCCCCTTTTGCGCTCTGGCTCCGTGATGGCGTGAGCGCCGGCCAGGCCGACGCGCCTTCGCTTCAGCTGGAATTCCATGCGCCCGCGGGCCGGCCGGCGACGCTCCGACTGGCCGCCACCGCTTCGCTGATGGACAGCGCGATCGAAGTCGGCCTGCTGCTGGCCATCGCCGACACCGCCTCGGATCTGCTCGATCGCCCCGCCGCGAGCCTGCGCGAGATCCGCACGCTGCCGGCCCTCGACAGCCAGCGCCAATTGGAAACATGGAACAGCGCCGCCTCGGCCTATGACGCGGCGCTGACCGTCCACGCCATGTTCGACCGCCAGGTCGCCCGCCGGCCCGATGCGATCGCGCTCGTCGGCGACGCAGGCGCGCTGAGCTACCGCGAGCTGGCCGAGCGCGCCGAACGGATGGCGCGCCGCCTGCAGGCGCACGGCATCCGTGCCGGCGACACCGTGGGCGTGATGCTCGACCGCTCGAGCGCGGCCGTGATCGTGATGCTCGGCATCCTGAAGGCAGGCGCCGTCTATGTGCCGGTCCAGCCGGATTTCCCGGTCGAGCGCATCGCCTTCATGTTCTCGCATTCCGACGTCGGCCTGGTCGTGACGCAGGCCGCGTACCGGCAGCTGGTGCCGAGCGAGCGGGCGCTGCTGTCCATCGACGACGATGCCGGCCAAGATGCCGCGCTGCCGCCGCTCGCACCGGCTGCGGCCGACGGCGAATCGGTGGCCTACGTGATGTACACCTCCGGCTCGACCGGCACGCCCAAGGGCATCGAGATCTGCCATCGCTCGATCCTGCGCCTCGTGGTCGACGCGCACTATGTCGAACTCCGTCCGGGCGAGGCCATGCTGCATGCGGCGCCGCTGGGCTTCGATGCCTCGACGCTGGAGATCTGGGGCCCGTTGCTCAATGGTGGCATCTGCGTGGTGCATGACGAGAAGGTGCCCACGGGCGCCGGCCTCGCACGCACCATCGCCCAACACTCGGTGAAGACCGCCTGGCTCACCGCCGGCCTGTTCAATGCGGTGGTCGACGACGATCCCGCGCAGCTCGCAGGCCTGCGCCAGCTGCTCACGGGCGGCGAGGCGCTGTCGGTGCCGCACGTGCGGCGCGCGCTCGCGGCGTTGCCCGGGCTCACGCTGATCAACGGTTACGGACCGACCGAGTGCACCACCTTCGCGGCCACCCACCGGATTGCGCAGGACCTCGCGGCCGACGCGCGCTCGGTGCCCATCGGCCGCCCGATCAACGACACCGTGCTGCGCGTGCTGAGCCCCTCGATGGCGATGTTGCCCGCCGGCCTGGTCGGCGAGCTCTGCATCGGCGGGCGCGGCCTGGCGCGCGGCTACCTGCAGCGCCCCGACCTGAGCGCCGAACGCTTCGTGGCCGATCCCTTCGGCGGGCCCAGCGAGCGCCTCTACCGCACCGGCGACCAGGCGCGCTGGCTGCCCGACGGCAGCATCGAATACATCGGCCGCATCGACGGCCAGGTGAAGATCCGCGGCCATCGCATCGAGATCGGCGAGGTCGAGGCCGCGCTGCTCGCCCATCCCGGCATCAAGTCCTGTGCGGTCGTGCCGCGCGCGGAAGCGGCAGGCCGGCTGCGTCTCGTCGCCTACCTCGTGGCGCGCGGCGCCGAGCTGCCCTGGACCACGCTGCGCCAGCATCTCGCCGATCGCCTGCCCGAAGCCATGCTGCCCGCGGCCCAGGTCTGGCTCGAACAGCTGCCGGTCACGACCAACGGCAAGCTGGACCGCCGCGCACTGCCCGAGCCGCCGCGGCAACGGCCCGAGCTCGCACAGCCCTTCGAGGAAGCGCGCAGCGACACGGAGCGCCGCGTCTGCGCCGCCTTCGCGCGCGCCCTGGGCCTCGACCAGGTCGGCCGCAGCGACAACTTCTTCGACCTCGGCGGCGATTCGCTCTTGGTGCTCAGGGTGTTGCGCGATCTGCAGCAGGGCAGCGAACGCCGCCTCTCGAGCAACCTGTTCTTCCGCCAGCCGACGCCCGCGGCCCTGGCCGCCGACATGCAGGCGCAGGACGACGAGCCCGCACCGCCGCAGCGCGAGCGCACACCGGCAGCAAAGCCTGCCACCGGCAGCGACATGGAGCCGGTGGCGCTGATCGCCATGGCCGGCCGCTTCCCGGGCGCCGCCGATGTCGAACAGTTCTGGGACAACCTGATGGCCGGCCGCGAGTCGATCAGCTTCTTCGACGATGCGACGCTGGACGCCGGCGTCAGCGCCGCGCTGCGCGCCGACCCGCTCTACGTGCGCGCCCGCGGCGTGATCGACGACATCGATCAGTTCGACGCTGCCTTCTTCGGCATCAACCCGAAGGAAGCGGAGCTGATGGACCCGCAGCAGCGCGTGTTCCTCGAGATCTGCTGGGAATGCCTGGAACGCGGCGGCTACGTGCCCGACCAGGCGCCCGGCCCGGTCGGCGTGTACGGCGGCATGTACAACGCCAGCTACTTCCAGCGCCACGTCTCGACGCGGCCCGACCTGGTCGAGATGATCGGCGAGTTCCAGGTGATGCTGGCCAACGAGAAGGACTACATCACCACCCGCGTGGCGAACAAGCTCAACCTGACCGGCCCGGCCGTGAGCGTGCACACCGCCTGCTCGACCTCGCTGGTGGCGATCGCCCAGGCCTTCTTCGCGCTGCGCACCGGCCAGTGCCGCATGGCGCTGGCGGGCGGCGCCTCCGTTACCTGCCCGCCGAAGAGCGGCTATCTCTACAACGAAGGCTCGATGCTGTCGCCCGACGGCCATACGCGCAGCTTCGACGCCAAGGCCAAAGGCACGGTGTTCAGCGACGGCGCGACGGTCGTGCTGCTCAAGCGTCTCTCCGACGCGATCGCCGACGGCGACACCATCTACGCGGTGCTGCGCGGCGCCGGCATCAACAACGACGGCGGCGCCAAGGCCAGCTTCACCGCGCCCAGCGTGGACGGCCAGGCCGCGGTGGTCGAAGCGGCGCTCGCCTCGGCCGGCGTCGAGGCGCGCAGCATCTCCTATGTCGAGACGCACGGCACGGCGACGCCGATGGGCGATCCGATCGAGGTCGAAGGCTTGACGCGCGCCTTTGCCGCGCACACCGCCGACATCGACTTCTGCACCATCGGCTCGCTGAAGAGCAATGTCGGCCACATGGTCACCGCTGCGGGTGCGGCCGGCCTCATCAAGACCGCCCTCGCGCTGCACTGCGAGGCGATCCCGGCCAGCCTGCACTACGACGCGCCGAACCCGGCCATCGATTTCGAGGCCACGCCCTTCCGCGTGAACAGCCAGCTTCGCCCCTGGCCGCGCGAGGCCGCGCCGCGACGTGCCGGCGTCAGCAGCTTCGGCGTCGGCGGCACGAATGCGCACGTGATCGTCGAGGAAGCGCCGCTCGCCGCGCCTTCCGATCCGGCGAACGGCCCGCAACTGCTCACGCTCTCTGCGCGGACGCCGGCGGCGCTCGCCGCCGCCGCCGCCCGGCTGGCCGATCACCTCGATGCGCACCGCGAACTCTCGTTGGCCGACGTCGCCCACACGCTGCGCGTGGGACGCAAGCAGTTCGCGCAGCGCGCCTGCGTGGTCGCCGAATCCATCGACGAAGCCGTGACGGCCTTGCGCAGCGCCGACTCGGCCGCCCGCGCCGGCGCCGCGGTCAATGCCTGGGTGCCGCAGCCGGTCTTCATGTTCCCCGGCCAAGGTGCGCAATACGCCGGCATGGGTCGCACGCTGTATGCCGGCGATGCCGTCTTCCGCGCCGCCTTCGACGAATGCCTGCAGGCCTTCGAGGGCGTGCTCGGCTTCGACCTGCGCGAGCGCATGTTCTCGGACGATGCAGCCGCGCTGGCGCCGACCTCGGTCACGCAGCCGGCGACCTTCGCGCTCGAATACGCGCTGGCGCGCCAGCTCATGGCGCTCGATGTGAAGCCGGCCGCGATGATCGGCCACAGCGTCGGCGAGTTCGCCGCCGCCGTGCTGGCCGGCGTGATGCGTCTCGAGGATGCGGCCCGCCTGGTCGCGCGGCGCGGCGCGCTGATGCAGGCATTGCCCGCCGGCACCATGCTCTCGGTGCGCCTGCCGGCCGCCGAGCTGCAGCCGCTCCTGCCCGAAGGGATTTCGCTCGCGGCCGACAACGGCCCGGCGGTCTGCGTGGCCGCGGGCCCGAGCGAGGCCATCGAGAAGCTGCGCGCCGAGCTCGAAGCCAGGGGCATCGTCGCCAAGACGCTGCAGACCTCGCATGCCTTCCACTCGGCGATGATGGACGCGGCGGTCGCGCCCTTCGAGGCGCTGGTGCGCGAGACGCCGCTCGCCCTGCCCCGCCTCCCGATCTACTCGACCCTCACCGGCCGCCTCCTGAGCGCCGAGGAAGCGACCGACCCGCACTATTGGGCGCGCCACCTGCGCGAGACGGTGCGCTTCTCGCCCGCCGTGCGCGAAGTGCTGGCCCAGCTCGCGCATCCGCTCTTCGTCGAGATCGGCCCGCGCAACACGCTGGCCACCCTGGTGCGCCAGCACGCGAGCAAGGCCTTGCCCGCGCCGGCGGCCTCGCTGCTTGCCGACCAGACGAGCAGCGAGAGCGCCGCCTGGCGGCTCGGCGCCGGCCGGCTCTGGGCCCAGGGCGTGGAGATAGACCTGGCCGCCCTCGATACGCGCGCACGCAAGCAGCGCGTGCGCCTGCCCACCTATCCCTTCGAACGCAAGCGCTTCTGGGTCGACATCGCGTCGGCGCCGGCCGCCGTTGCACTGCCCGCCGAAATTCCTGCCCCATACGTGCCCCTGACCCCATCGATTCCGGAGTTGACAATGACCGTCGCCACTTCCGCGCTACCCGCGCGCCGCGCCTCCCTCGTCACGCGCCTGCGCGAGCTGTTCGAGAACCTCTCGGGCGCCGACATGGCCGACGTCGACGGCGCCGCGCCCTTCGTCGAGATCGGCCTCGACTCGCTCACGCTCACGCAGGCCGCGCTGCAGGTCAAGAAGACCTTCAAGGTCAACCTGACTTTCCGGCAGCTGATGGAGAGCTATCGCAGCTTCGACGCGCTGGCCGAGTTCCTCGACGCCACGTTGCCGCCGGATGCTGCAGCAGCGGTGGTGCCACAGGCCGCGCCGGCGATGCCCGCCGCCGTGCCGCAGCAGCCGGTGCTTGCGGCGCTGCCGGCAGCGCTGCCGGCCATGCAGCCCGCGGCGGCCATGGCGGGCGGCAACAGCAGCCTGGTGCAGCAGGTCATCGCGCAACAGATGCAATTGATGCAACAGCAACTCGCATTGCTGTCGGCGGCGCCGACGGTTCCGGCCAGCCCCGTGCTGCCGGCCCCGGCGGTGGAGCAACCCACGCCCATGGCCACCGCCGCGGCCACGGCGTCCAACACCCCCGAGCCGGCTGCCGAGGAGCCGCCCGTCGCGCCGAAGTACGACGTCAAGAAAGCCTTCGGCGCCATCGCGCGCATCCACACGCAGAGCAAGGAGCCGACCGAGCGCCAGAAGGCGCGGCTCGCGGCCTTCATGCGCCGCTACGTCGAGCGCACGCAGAAGAGCAAGGCCTTCACCGAGCGCAACCGCCCGCACATGGCCGACCCGCGCGTGGTCAACGGCTTCCGGCCCGCGACCAAGGAGATCACCTACCAGATCGTGATCGAGCGCTCCAAGGGCTCGCGCATGTGGGACATCGACGGCAACGAGTACGTCGACACGCTCAACGGCTTCGGCATGAACCTCTTCGGCTGGACACCCGACTTCATCAACGAGGCGGTGAAGAAGCAGCTCGAGCTCGGCTACGAGATCGGCCCGCAGCATCCGCTGGCCGCCGACGTGACCCGGCTGCTGTGCGAGCTCACCGGCTTCGACCGCGCGGGCCTGTGCAACACCGGTTCCGAGGCGGTGATGGCGGCGCTGCGCATCGCGCGCACCGTCACCGGCCGCAGCACCGTGGTGCTCTTCACCGGCTCCTACCACGGCACCTTCGACGAAGTGCTGGTGCGCGCGGGCCGCAACGCCAAGGGCATGTCGGCCGCGCCCGGCGTGCTGCAAGGCATGTTCGGCGACGTGCGCGTGCTGGACTACGGCACGCCCGAGGCGCTCGAATTCATCCGCGCCAACGCCGAGGACCTGGCCGCCGTGCTGGTCGAGCCGGTGCAGAGCCGCCGGCCCGACTTCCAGCCGCGCGAGTTCCTGCGCGAGGTGCGCGCGATCACCGAAAAATCCGACACCTGCCTGATCTTCGACGAGGTCATCACCGGCTTCCGCTGCGACCTGGGCGGTGCGCAGGCGCTGTTCGGCATCCGCGCCGATCTCGCCACCTACGGCAAGGTGCTGGGCGGCGGCTTCCCCGTCGGCGTGATCGCCGGCAGGCGGCAGTACATGGATGCGCTCGACGGCGGCCCCTGGCAGTACGGCGACGATTCGGTGCCCACCGTGGGCGTGACCTACTTCGCCGGCACCTTCGTGCGGCATCCGCTTGCGCTGGCCGCGGCCAAGGCCGCGCTCGAGCACCTGAAGGCAGACAACAACAAGCTGCAGACCCAGCTCAACCTGCACACCGCGGCCATGGCCGATGAGCTCTCGGCCTTCTGCCGCGAGGTCGGCGCGCCGGTCGAGATCCGCTACTTCTCCTCGCTGTGGCGCGTGAGCTGGCTGGAAGACCATCCGCTGCAGGACCTGCTGTTCGCGATGATGCGCAGCCGCGGCGTGCACATCCTCGACAACTTCCCCTGCTTCATGACGGCCGCGCATTCGCAGCAGGACATCGCGACCATCAAGTCCGCCTTCAAGGAATCGATCGCCGAGATGCAGGAAGCCGAGCTGCTGCCGCGCCGCGCCGCGCCCAAGACGGTGCTCGACCCCTCGCATCCGCCCGCACCCGATGCGCGGCTGGGCCGCGACAAGGATGGCCAACCCGCCTGGTTCGTGCCCGATCCGAACGCCCAAGGCAAATTCACGAAGTACAAAGCATGATCGACGCAGTCGCCACCCTGTCCGCCGAGGACGCCACCGAGGATTTCGATCCCTTCGCCTCGGGCCAGATCGAGCGGGTCGTCTCGACCACCGAGGCGCAACGCGAAGTCTGGCTCGGCGATCGCCTGAGTCCGGAAGCCTCGCTCGCCTACAACGAGACGCTCCGGCTGCGGCTCAAGGGCACGCTGGACACGCGTGCACTCGCCAGCGCACTCGACCGGCTGGTCGCGCGCCACGAATCGCTGCGCGCCACCATCTCGCCCGATGGCACGCAGTTGCTGATCGGCGAGGCCGCTCCGGTCCACATGGCCGAACACGACCTCGGCGCGCTCGATGCGGCGGCGCAGAAGCGCAGGCTCGAGGAAGACGGCGTGGCCGCCGTGCTCGAGCCCTTCCAGCTCGAACAGGGTCCGCTCTTCAGGGCCGCGCTCTACCGGCTGTCGCCGATCGACCATGTGCTCGTGATGAGCGCGCACCACGCGGTCTGCGACGGCTGGTCCTGGGGCGTGATCAGCCAAGACCTCGGCAGTCTCTATGCGGAGCAGATCGGCGCCGGTCCGGCATTGGAGCCGGCGGCCCAGTACTCCGACTACGCCACCTGGGAGGCGCAAGAGGCGAACAGCCCCGAGATGGATGCCCACGTCGGCTACTGGCTCTCGCGCTTCGCCGGCGGCAGCCTGCCGGTGCTGGAGCTGCCGCTGGACCGCCCGCGGCCTGCCGTGCGCACCTTCAATGCCTACCGCATCGACCACGTGCTGAGCCAGGACCTGATCGACGGTCTGCGCAAGGTCGGCGCCGTCTCGGGCACCAGCCTGTTCGCGACCATGTTCGGCGCCTTCGCCGCGACCCTGCACCGCCTCACGGCGCAGGACGACCTGGTGATCGGCATCGCCGCCGCGGGCCAGATGCCCAGCGACATGCCCTCGCTGGTGGGCCACTGCGTCAACCTGCTGCCGATCCGCGTGGCGGTCGACGCCCAGGCTCGCTTCGATGCGCTGGCGCGCCAGTCGGGCAGCGCCCTGCTCGACGCCTTCGAACACCAGACCCTGACCTACGGCGCGCTGCTCAAGAAGCTGCCCGTGCCGCGCGACCCCAGCCGGCTGCCGCTGGTGAACGTGCTGTTCAACGTGGACCGCGATGCCGCGCCCAACGAAGGCAACTTTCCCGACCTGCAGGTCGAGCAGAGCACCATCGCGCGCCGCTACGAGAACTTCGAGCTCTTCCTCAACGTGACGCCCGTGGTGGGCGGCATGCAGATGGAGGCGCAGTACAACGCCGACCTCTACGACGACGCGACCGTGCGCCGCTGGCTCGGCATGTATGAATCCCTGCTGCGCGCCGTGGTGCGCGATCCGACGCGGCCGGTCGGCCGGCTCGACCTCCTGTCGCCCGCCGAAGCGCATGCTCTCGCGGCTCTGCAGCCGGCGCCGACGCCGCTGGAAGGCGCGCCGCTGATGCATGCGGGCTTCATGACGCATGCAGCGACACAGCCCGCACAGCCGGCCTTGCGCGATGGCGCCCAGCGCATGAGCTACCGCGAACTCGACGAACGCTCGAACCAATTGGCCCATGCGCTGCGTGCGCGCGGCATGGGCCGCGGCGAACGCGTCGGCCTGTGCCTGGACCGTGGCTTCGACATGTTCGTGGCCCTGCTCGCGGTGCTCAAGAGCGGCGCCGCCTATGTGCCGCTCGACCCCGCCTTCCCGCAGGCGCGGCTGGACTACTACGCCGAAGACGCGAAGCTCGGGCTGCTGCTGACCAGCTCCTCGATCGCCGCGGCGCCGAAGATGTGGCGCGAAGACGCGGCTGACCGCGTGCTGCTGCTCGACTTGGACACCAGCTGGCAGAACGAAGCGCCCACGCCGCTCGTGCCCGGCGCGCAGGATGCACAGGGCGAAGACACGGCCTATGTGATCTACACCTCCGGCTCGACCGGCAAGCCCAAGGGCGTTTGCGTGCCGCACCGCGCGGCGGCGAACCTGATGCAGACCATGCAGCGCGAGCCGGGCATCGGCGCGAGCGATCGCATGGCCGCAGTGACCACGCTGTCCTTCGACATGGCGGTGCCCGAGGTGATGCTGCCGCTGGCGGCGGGCGCCGAGATCGTGATCGTGCAGCGCGAGGTCGCGATGGACGGCAACCGGCTGCGCGCGCTGCTCGAGTCCGAAGCCATCACCATCCTGCAGGCCACGCCCGGCATGTGGCGGTTGCTGCTCGATGCAGAGTGGTCGGGTCCGCGCGGCTTCCGCGCCTGGATCGGCGCGGAGCCGGTGCCGGCGGATCTCTCGCTCGAATTGATGGGCCGCACGAGCGAGCTCTGGAACCTCTACGGACCGACGGAAACCACCGTGTGGTCGACCGTCTGGCGCATGGAGCGCCCGATCGTCGCGGCGCGCGGCGTCTCGATCGGCCGCCCGATGGCGAACACCGGCGTCTGGATCCTCGACAGCAACCTGCAGCCCTGCCCGATCGGCGTGCCGGGCGAGATCTGCATCAGCGGCATGGGCGTGACACTGGGCTACCTCGACCGGCCCGAGCTCACGGCCGAGCGCTTCGTGACGACCGCCATCGACGGCGTTCACACGCTGATCTACCGCAGCGGCGACCGCGGCCGCTGGCGCAACGACGGCCTCTTGGAACACTTGGGCCGCTTCGACTTCCAGGTCAAGGTGCGCGGCTACCGCATCGAGCTCGGCGAGATCGAGGCGCGCTGCAACGAGGCGCCGGGCGTGGCGCGCAGCGTGGTCGTCACGCGCGAAGACCAGCCGGGCGACGTGCGCCTGGTGGCCTACCTCGCGGCCTCGCCGGGCGCCACGGTCGACCTGGCCGCGCTCGACCGCCATCTGCGCAGCCGCCTGCCGCAGTACATGGTGCCGCAGCATGTGGTCGGCCTCGACGCCATTCCGCTCTTGCCCAACGGCAAGGTGGACCGCAAGGCGCTGCCCAAGCCCAGCGCGACGCGGCAGGAGACGAGCGAGCGGCTGGCGCCGCGCAACGAGCGCGAACGCATCGTGATGGAAACGATGGAGCGCGTGCTCAACCTGCCAGGCCTCGGCATCCGCGACGACTTCTTCTCGCTGGGCGGCCATTCGCTGCTGGCGGCGCGCCTGGCGACCCTGCTGAGCCGCGAGTTCGAGCTCACGGTGCCGCTGCGCATGCTGTTCGAGGCGCCGACGGCCGAACGGCTGGCCGCGGCGATCGAAGGCCTCGACGGCAGCAACGCGCCGCGCAGCGCACCCATCGCGCATGTCGCGGACCGCAGGAGCGCACCGCTCACGCCGATGCAGGAGCGCATCCGCTTCGTGGAGGAGCTGCATCCGGGGCGTTCGACCTACAACGCCCCGTCCGCGCACCGGCTCGGCGGGCCGCTGGACATCGAGAAGTTCAAGGCGGCGCTGCGCGTGATGATCGAGCGGCAACCATCGCTGCGCACCGCTATCGGTGCCGATGCGGCCACCGGCGCACCGGCCGCGCTGATCGCGAAGGAGCTGGCCTACGAGCTGCCGGTGATCGACCTCGGCCACCTGCCCGAAGACCAGCGCGAAGCCGAGCTGATCGAGCGCATGCACGAAATGGCCGACCAGCCGATCGACATCCATCGCGCACCGATGTTCCACGCGGCGCTCTACAAGATCGCAGCCGACGATCATGCCTTCGTGTTCGTGCCGCACCACCTGATCTGGGACGGCTGGTCCTTCGACATCCTGCAGAGCGAGCTGTCGGCCATCTACGGCGCGCTGGTGCGCGGCGAGGCGCACGGCCTGCCCGAACTGGCCGTGACCCACGGCGACTATGCCGACTGGTATGCGCGCTGGCTCACCGAGCCCGAGGCCGAACTCCAGCTGCGCTACTGGAAGGACCGCTTCGCGAACTCGCCGACGCCGAAGGCGCCGCGCACCGACATGCCGCGCCGCGCCGGCATGAGCGGTCAGGGTGGCGCGCACTGGATCAATGTCGACAAGGCGCTCACCGAGCGGCTGCGCGAGACCGGCCAGCGCCACGACGTCACGCTCAACATGCTGACCCTGGGCGTCTATATTCTCATGATGAGCAGCATCATCGACAGCCGCTCGATCGTCATCGCCACGCCGGTGCGCGGCCGCGAGGCGCCCGAGCTCGAGCCGGTGATGGGCTTCTTCAACAACGTGCTGCCGCTGTCCTTCCAGATCGACCGCTCGCTGCGCTTCGGCGAGTTCATGCGCTATGTCAAGCAGGAGCTGATCGCGGTGATGAGCCACCAGCAGATCCCCTTCGAGCGCCTGGTCAGCGAGCCGGAGTTCGTGGAGCGCGCGCAGGGCGTGGGGCTCTACCAGGCCCTGTTCTCGTTCCAGGATGCGCGCGAGCGGCCGCGCGACATCGGCGGCCTCCAGCACCGCCAGATGCACCTGCCGCAGCGCGGCGCGACCGACGATCTCGGCATCTGGCTGATGGACAAGCCCGACGGCCTCGAAGGCGCGGTGGTCTACAACGCCGACATCTACAAGCGCGAGACCGGCGCCGCCTTCAAGGAGCGCTACCTCGAGCTGCTGCGCCTGGTCGCGCAGCAGCCGGACGCCACGCTGGAAACCATCGCGGCGCCGGCCGGCTCGAACAGCGCGAGCTACCTGCAGCGGCTCGCGGCCGACGCGGCGCCGGCGCCCACCGCAGCGCAAACCGTGGCCGCGCGACCGCGGCAGGCGCAGCCGCAGGTGCTGCTGTTGCCCGAACAGGCGAAGCTGGCCCAGATCTGGGCCAGCGCGCTCAGCATCGACGTCAACGACATCCATGCCCACGACAACTTCTTCGACCTGGGCGGCGACTCGCTGCTCGCGATGCGCGTGATCCAGCAGGCCGAACAGGTGATGGGCTTCCGCGTGGAACCGCGCCGCTATGTGTTCGAAGGCCTGGGGCAGCTGGCGTCGGCCGCTGCCGGCATCGCGCTCGACGCCTTGGCCGCGGCGCCGGCGGAGGGCGAGTCGCGGCGCGGCGGCCTGCTCGGCCGCGTATTCTCCGGCTGGAGCCGCAAGAGCTGACGAGGCCACCATGACGATCACACAACTCCCCTCCTCGGCACATTGCCGCCTCTGGCAGGTCGACCTGGACGCCACGCCGGCGCCGCAGGCGGTGGCTTCCTTGTCGGAGGCCGAGTGGGAGCGCGCCCGGCGCTTCGTCTTCCGGCGTGACCGCAACCGTTTCGTCGCCGCCCATGCAGCCCTGCGCGAGACGCTGTCCGCGCAATGCGGCATTCCCGCGAGCCTGCTGGAGTTCGACCACGGCGCCTTCGGCAAGCCCACGCTGGTCGAGCATGCGCAGCTGCGCTTCAACCTGAGCCACAGCCAGTCGGTGGCCTTGATCGCGGTCTGCGACGAGGCCGAAGTGGGCGTCGATGTCGAACTGCTGCGCCCGATGCCGGACGCAGCGGCGCTGGCCGCCAGCTACTTCACCGAGGCCGAGCGGCATGCGCTGGCCCAGCTCGAACCCAGCGCGCGCGACCGCGCCTTCCTCGCTTGCTGGACCCGCAAGGAGGCCTGCCTGAAGGCCACCGGCATGGGCCTCTCGGTCGACACGCGCAGCTTCGACGTGGGCGTGGTGCCCGATTCGCGCGAAGTGAAGATCACCTCCGCCGATGGCGTGGTGCGCCTGGCGCTGTCTTCCTTCCATGATGTCCAGGGCGCCCTGTGTGCAGTGGCACGGGTGCTGATATGCGAAGAGGCGGTTGTCGTACAGCGCCTGCCCGCCGTCGAAAGCGAGACTTACGCATGACTCCGATGCTCTTCGGCCCAGCCTCGCGGCAGCTCTTCGGGCTCTTCCATTCGCCTGAGCGCGAGAGCGGCATCGCGGTGCTGATCTGCCCGCCCCTCGGGCAGGAGGCGGTCCGCGCGCATCGCCTGTTCCGCGTGCTGTCCGACCGGCTCGCGCGTTCCGGCGTGGCGGTGCTGCGCTTCGACTACCACGGCAGCGGCGATTCGCCCGGCGAGGACACCGACGGCGATCTCGAAGGCTGGCGGCGCGACGTCTGCACCGCGCACGAGGAGTTGCGGCGCCGCGCCGGCAGCCGGCGCATCGTTTGGCTCGGCGCGCGCCTGGGCGCCGCGCTGGCGGTGCTGGCGGCCAAGAGTGGGCGCTGCGATCCGGCCCGGCTGATCCTGTGGGACCCGATCGTCGACGGTGCGCGCTACGTCGAGGAGCTGCGCGCCGGCCACGTGGATGCGCTCGAACGTTCCTTCTGCGTGCCTGACCCGGCATGGCGGCGCCGGCTGGCGAAGGACGGCGATTCCTTCACCGACGAGATCTTCGGCTTCGGCGTGTCGCCGATCCTGCGCCAGCAGTTGCGTGCGCTCGGCCCGGAAGCCCTGCAGCTCACGGCGCTGCACGAAACGGTGGTGCTCGCCGATGCCGATGACCATATTGCCCATCAATGGGCGGGCAAGGAGACGGCCCGCCACATGCCGCTGCGCGTCACGCCGTTCCAGCATCCCCTGATCTGGACCTCCGATCCGCATCCCAATAACGCGATGGTCCCCACCGAGGCCCTGCAACGCTTGCTGGCAGAAGTCCATGAATGACTACAAGGAAATCCCCGTCCAGTTCGGGCCCGACGGCTCGCTGATCGGCGTCATCACGACGCCCTCAGAGGGCTCGCTGGCGCCCGTCGCCTGCCTCATGCTCAACATGGGCGCGAACCACCGGATCGGGCCTCGGCGCATCAACGTGAAGCTGGCGCGGCAGATGGCCGCACGCGGCATCAGCAGCATCCGCTTCGACCTCGCGGGCCTGGGCGACAGCGGCCCGGCCGGCGGCTCCGAGCATTTCCTCACGCAGGCGGTGTTCGATCTGCAGGCGGCGATGAACCTGATCCAGACCATGCTCGGCATCCGACGCTTCATTGCGATCGGCCTGTGCTCGGGCGCCACCAACGGGCTTTCGCTCGCCGTTGCCGATGCGCGCGTGATCGGGCTCCTGATGTTCGACGGCTACGCCTTCCCCGGCCGCCGCGCGCGCTGGGAGCGCACCTTGCACCGCGCGCTGGCGGTGCCGACCAATCCGGCCGTGATCGGCAAGACGGTGCGCTGGCTGCAGCGCAAGTTCTCGGCCAGCGCCGCGGCCGCCGCCTCGCCCAGCATCTTCGAGCCCGAACCGCCGGAGGTCACGGCCGCGCTGTTCCGCCGCTCGATGACGCAGCTGGCGGAGCGCAACGTGGCGGTGCTGCTTTTCTACACCGGCACCATGCACGTGACGGACCGCCACCGCGACCAGTTGGGGCCCTTTGCCGACGAGCCCTTCATGCAGCAGTTCGAATACGAGTTCATCGGCGAGATCGACCACAGCCTCACCTCGATGGCCTCGCAGCAGATCTTCATGAAGGTGGTGTGCGATTGGGCGCTGCGCGTGACGCATGGCGGTACGGCCTCGGCCCATTCCGCTGCAACGGGTCGCGCCGGCACGCATGCGGGCGCAGCGCGCAGCGCCGCGGCCTGGCAGCGCGATCCGGTGCATTGAACGCCCCCTTCTTCGTCCGTTTCCGGTGCTCAGACCACCAGCAGTCCTTGGTCCAGCAAGTCCTGCACGATGTCCGCCTGCAATCGGTCGCGGCGGCGCTTGGCGACCTCGCGCTGCAGAGCCGCTTCTGCCAGCCAGCGCTTGAACTCCACGAAGGTCGCCGGCGCGATAGTGCTCATGAGCGCCATGCGGCCAGTGGGCGAAATGACCACGTGCTCGAAGCGCGGTGCGCTCGTGAGTACCGACGCGCGGACAGCCTGGACCGGCCACAGGTCGCCTTCGTCGGCAGAGAACCGGAAAGGGTGAGGGTCATCCTCCACGGGTTGGCGACGCAGGAAGTCGACTTCGAAGCCACGGGCGTTGATGGCCGTTTTGTTGTGCCCTTCCTTGCGCTCGAAGCTCGGGTCGGCTCTCTTGAGCACCTTCAGTACCGAGGAGTCCGACTGCTCGAGGTCAGTCATGAATTGCACCCTGCGCGCATCCCACAACAGGTCGACGTCTTGCGTGGCCAGTGCGCCCGGCGCGACGCGAACACTCGCGGCCGTTTCGTAGGCATACAAGGCGTATGTGCCCACGACGGTAAAGTGCTTGAACAGCCCTGCATCTCAAGCGCCTGAAGCAGCCGAACGACCAGATCAGGGGTACGGCCCGTCTTCAGCGCCTTGTTCATGGGCTCAGCCTCGGTGAGCGCTTCACGCAGCGATTGCAAGCGCGACTCGAGCGCCTTCTTACGCGATATGTACTCCATGAAGGTGCGTTCGGTTTGCTCCGAGCGGGCGCCCAGCCGCTCTTGGATGCGGCGGCGCGGCTTGGTCTTCACCAAGTACTCATACGCTCCCTCCCGCTTCCAATACATGCTGCCGGCGTAGGCCTCGACCTGGCGCTTGACGCGTCGAAACTCGCCGAAGACGGTCATCGAGTCGATGACCTGGCGGCCGCGTTGTCGGGAAGGGGGAGGTAGTTCATCACCGCAAAAATACAGAAATCTGAATTGATGCGGTGAATCGATATAAATCAACAACTTAGATGGCGGCTACGAGACTGGGCCGGCCAGGGCGGATGGCTCCCCGCGGCGCTATCCAGCCGCCCCCGGCGCCACGTGCGCCAGCTTTTCCTCAGGCAGCTCCTGCATCGGCCCGCTGCCGCTGTAGCGGTCCAGCGCGAGGTAGATCGCCGGCGTGATGTAGAGCGTGATCACCTGCGAGAAGATCAGCCCGCCGACCACCGCCACGCCCAGCGGCTGGCGCAGTTCGGCGCCGGCGCCCAGGCCCAGCGCGAGCGGCAGTGCACCCATCATGGCCGCCAGCGTGGTCATCATGATCGGGCGGAAGCGCAGCCGGCAGGCCTCGCGGATCGCATCGACCGGCTGCATGCCCTGGGTGCGCTGCGCATCGAGCGCGAAGTCGATCATCATGATCGCGTTCTTCTTGACGATGCCGATCAGAAGCAGGATGCCGATGGTCGCGATCAGCGTCAGGTCGAAGCCGAAGAGCTTGAGCGACAACAGCGCCCCGACCGCCGCCGAAGGCAGGCCGGCCAGGATGGTCAGCGGATGGATGTAGCTCTCGTAGAGCACGCCCAGGAGCACGTAGATCACCAGCACGGCCAGGATCAGCAGCACCGCCTGGCTGGCCTGCGAGCTCTGGAACACCGCAGCGTCGCCGCCGTAGCTCGTGATGATCGAGGCCGGCATCTTGAGCTCGGCCTTGAACTGGTCGACCTTGGCGGTCGCATTGCCCAGCGGCACGTCGGGCGCGAGGTTGAAGGACACCGTCACGGCCTGCAGCTGCCCCTGGTGGTTGACCGAGGTCGGGCCGACGGTGCGCTTGACCGTCGAAAAGGCCGACAGCGGCACCAGCTGCCCGGCCTTGTTGCGCACCGAGAGGCGTGTCATGTCCTCCTCGAACTGGCGGTCGTCGTCGGCCGCCGAGAGGATCACCTGGTAGGTGTTGCTGGGGCCGTAGATGCTGCCGATCTGCCGGTCGCCATAGGCGTTGTAGAGCGCGGTGCGCAGGTCGCCGACCTCGACGCCGAGCACGCCGGCCTTGTCGCGGTCGATGTCGATGGTGGCCTGAAGGCCGCGGTTCTGCGAATCGCTGGTCACGTCGCGGAAGGCCGGGTCGGCGCGCATGCGCTCCATCAGCCGGTCGGCCCAGACGTTCATGGTGCCGGCGCTCACGCTTTGCAGCGTGTACTGGAAGCGCGCCTTGCTCTGCCGGCCGCCCAGGCGCAGGTTCTGCAGCGGCTGCATGTAGGCGGTGATGCCCGCGATCTCGCGAAAGCGCGTGCGCAGGGACTCCATCACCTGCGCCATGGCGGCGCGTTCTTTGCGCGGCTTGAGCACCACGAACAATCGGCCGGCATTCTGCGTGGAGCTCGAACCGCCGACGCCGACGAAGGAGTTGACATAGGCCACGTTCGGATCGGCCTGTACGGCCTCGGCCACGCGATCCTGCAAGACCTTCATCGCCGGGAACGAGATGTCCTCGGCGGCTTCGGTCGTGATGAAGATCTGCCCGATATCTTCCTCCGGGAAGAAGCCCTTCGGGATGACGATGAACAGCCACGCCGTCAGCGCGAAGGTCGATGCGGCGACGACCAGCATGAGCTTGCGATGATGCAGTGTCCAGTCGAGCGAGCGCAGGTAGCTGCCGTGGACCCAGCGGTAGCCCCGCTCGAAGCCGCGCCCGATTGCAGTGCCCGGCTCCGGGTGGCCTTCCTCATGGTCCAGGGCGCCGTGGGCACGCGGCGTATGCCGGAGCAGCCGGCTCGCGAGCATCGGCACCAGCGTGAGCGACACCACGGCCGAGACCATGACCGCGAGGCCCACCACCACCGCGAACTCGTGGAACAGCAGGCCGATCACGCCCGGCATGAAGAAGATCGGGATGAACACCGCCACCAGCGAGATCGAGATCGAGATGATGGTGAAGCCCACCTCGCGCGCGCCGCGCAGCGCGGCGGCCATCGGCTCCATGCCCTTCTCGACGTAGCGCATGATGTTCTCGAGCACCACGATCGCGTCGTCCACCACCAGCCCGACCGCCAGCGTGATGCCCAGCAGCGACACGTTGTCCAGGCTGTAGCCGAAGGCGGCGAGCAGCGCCACCGCGCCGATCAGCGAGATCGGGATCGTGGCGGCCGGAATCAGCGTGGCCACCACGCGGTGCAGGAACAGGAAGATCACCAGCACCACCAGCAGCACGGTGCCGAGCAGCGTCAGCTGCACGTCGTGCACGGCCTCGCGGATCGAGATCGAGCGGTCGTTGACCATGTTGATCTCGACCGACTGCGGCAGCTCTTCCTTGAAGCGCGGCATCAGCGCGCGCACTGCGTCCACCACCTGCACCGTGTTGGCGTTGGGCTGCCGCTGCACCGCCAGCGAGATCGAGTTCTGGCCGTTGAAGCTGCTCCCGGTCTTGACCGACTCGAAGCTGTCTTCGACGGTTGCGACCTCGTCCAGACGCACCGGCGCCCCATTGCGCTGGCCGACGATCAGCTTGGCGAAGTCGGCGGCCTTCATCAGTTGCTCGTTGGCCTGGATCGTGAGCGTCTGGCGCGGGCCGTCGAGCACGCCGACCGGGGTATTGGCATTGGCCGAGCGCACCGCGTCGGCCAGCTCGTCGAGCGTGATGTTGCGCGCGTTGAGCAGGTCGGCGTTGGCCTTGACGCGCACCGCGAAGGCCTTGCGCCCGTAGACCACGACCTGGGCCACGCCGTCGATGGTCGACAGCGTCGGCGAGATCAGGTTCTCGGCATAGTCGTTGAGCTCGGCCGGGCTCATCGACTGCGACACCATCGCGATGAACAGCACCGGCGCGTCGGCCGGGTTGACCTTGCGATAGGACGGCAGCTGGGTGAGTTCGATCGGCAGCTGCCGCTGCGCGCGCAGCAGCGCAGCCTGGACGTCGACCGCGGCCGCATCGATGTCGCGGCTGCTCACGAACTCGAGCGTGATCGAGGTCACGCCCTGGGTGTTGACCGAGCTGATGATCTGCAGCCCGGGGATGGTGGAGAACTGTTTTTCGAGCGGCAGCGCGACCGAGGAAGCCATGGTGTCCGGACTGGCGCCCGGCAGCTGCGCGTTGACGTTGATGACCGGCGTGTTGTAGCTCGGCAGCGCCGCGACCGGGATCTGGAAATAGGCAAAGATGCCGGCCACCACCGCGGCGGCAGAGAGCAGCACCGTCATCGCCGGACGACGGATGCAAAGCTCGGAGATGTTCATGAGCGCTCCCGCTCCGCGACCAGGCTGGCGTTGGAGGGCGCGACCGAGGCCGCGCTGCCGGGCGTGGCCTCGGGCGTCGTGCCGCCGGGCCGCTGCTGTTGCTGTGGCGTGGCCGCTGCGTCGAGGCGCACCTTGCCGCCGGGACGCACGTTCTGCTTGCCTTCGATGACCACCTGCTCGCCCGGCTCGACGCCGCGCACCGCGACCTGCGTGCCGAAGCTGTGGAGCGTCTCGACCTTGCGGCGCGCGGCCGTCTTGTTGGCATCGACCACGTAGACCGAGCTGCCCTCGGTCAGCATCATGATCGCGGCCGCCGGCACCACCGTCGCGCCCTCGATGGTGCGCACGGTGACGCGGGTCTCGACGAACTGGCCGGGCCAGAGGCCCTGGTCGGCGTTGTCGAACACCGCCTTGGCGCGCACCGTACCGATCAGCGGGTCGACCGTGTTGTCGACGAAATTCAGCGCGCCCTTCATCGGCGCCTTGCGCCCGGTCACGAGCGCCTCGACCGGCGTGTGCGAACGGGCCGCGGCCAGCAGGTCCTGCAGCTTTCCTTCGGGCACCGGGAAGCTCACCGCGATCGGGTCGAGCTGCGTGATCGTGACCAGCGACAGGCTGGGCTGCACCAGCGTGCCCGGATAGATGTTGACGGCGCCGATGCGCCCGGCGATCGGGGCGCGCAGCGTCGCATAGCCCAGCGCCACCTGCGCCGATTGCACCGCCGCGCGATCGGCCGCCACCGCGGCGCGCTGCGCCTCGAGCTGCGACAGCGTCGCGTCGGCCGCAGCCTTGGCGATGAAGTTCTGCGCCACGAGCTCCTGGCTGCGCTTGTGCTGGCGCTCGAGATCGGCCATCGTGGCCTCGTCCCTCTGCTGCTGCGCCCGCGCCTTGGCGAGGTTGGCCTGGTCGGGACGGTCGTCGAGCGTGAAGAGCAATTGGCCCTCCTTCACGAACTGCCCTTCCTTCACATGCACCTCGCGCACCGTGTTGGTCACCTGCGGGCGCAGGTCCACACTGTTGAGAGAAACCACGCTGCCGTTGACCTGCACCGTGACCGGCACGTCCTGCCGCTGCGCGGCGGCCAGCGTGACCAGCGCCACCGCGCCCCCGTTGGGCGCCGCACCCTTGCCCGCGGTCGGCGCGCCGGCCTCTGGCGCGCTGCGCGTCTTGGCGCCGGACCACCACCAGGTGCCGGCTGCGGCGGCGACGATCAACACGCCCGCAAAGGTGAGGACGAGGTTCTTCTTCATGGGGCGTATACGTTGGATCGTGGGCGGATCGCAGGCGCAGTGGGTGCACTTTTACCTGACAGCAACCATTGGAGCAGGGGTGCACTGCAAGAGTCCATCACCCCCGTAAAGATAAGTAAAGCGACCATGAGGGACCGCACGCCATGGACGCGGCTCCGGCGTGGGCCGACAGGGAACGGGCCGCTAGAATCCCCGCTCCCACAGCCTCTGGATGAACACCATGAACCGCTGCATCACCCCCTGGAATGCTCTCATTTTAGTAGCGCTCGGCGCAGTAATGGCGCCCGCCTGGGCCCAGGACGCGCCCGTGCCGCAAACCCAGAACGAAGCCGCCGCAGGCGGCCGCAATTTCCCCGTCGGCACGCTGCGCGGCAAATTCATGGTGGTGAACCCGCCCGAGATCCAGCTCGACGGCCAGCCCGAGCGGCTCTCGCCGGGCGCGCGCATCCGCAGCGCCCAGCACATGCTGGTGATGCCGGCCTCCATCACCGGCCAGAACCTGCTGGTCAACTACACGCGCGATGCCGCCGGCCTGGTGCGCGAAGTCTGGATCCTCACGCCCGAGGAGGCGCAGGCCAAGCGCGAATCGGCAGAGAAGCCGCTTCTGAACTTCTGGCCCTTCGTGGCCGACACCGGCCCGCGCGACGACGGCAAGACGCCGTTTGACCAGCTGCCCCGCTACGGGCAGTAGAAAAGCGCCCGCCTTCGACGCCAGGGCCCGGCCGCCTTGCCGCCGGCCAGGCGCGCCATGACGAAAGAGCAAGGCCAACCGGACCTCACCGGGAGCACCCCATGACCCCCAAAGTTTTCATCAAGACCTTCGGCTGCCAAATGAACGAGTACGACTCGGACAAGATGGCCGACGTGCTGCACGCCGCCCAGGGCTACGAGCCGACCACCAACGTGGACGAGGCCGACCTGATCCTCTTCAACACCTGCTCGGTGCGCGAGAAGGCGCAGGAGAAGGTGTTCTCCGACCTGGGCCGCGTCAAGCATCTCAAGGCCCGCGGCGTGAAGATCGGCGTCGGCGGCTGCGTGGCGAGCCAGGAGGGCGCGGCCATCATCGCGCGTGCGCCCTACGTCGACGTGGTCTTCGGCCCGCAGACCCTGCACCGCCTGCCCGAGATGCTGAACCAGCGCGAGCGCGAAGGCCGGCCGCAGGTCGACATCAGCTTCCCCGAGATCGAGAAGTTCGACCACCTGCCGCCGGCGCGGGTCGAGGGCGTGACCGCCTTCGTCTCGATCATGGAAGGCTGCTCCAAGTACTGCAGCTACTGCGTGGTGCCCTACACGCGCGGCGAGGAAGTGAACCGCCCGCTCGACGACGTGCTGGTCGAGGTCGCGGGCCTGGCCGACCAGGGCGTGCGCGAAGTCACGCTGCTGGGCCAGAACGTCAATGCCTACCGCGGCAGGATGGGCGGCACAGCGGAGATCGCCGACTTCGCCCTGCTCATCGAATACATCGCGGAGATTCCCGGCATCGAGCGCATCCGCTACACCACCAGCCACCCGAACGAGTTCACGCCGCGGCTGATCGAGGCCTATGCCCGCGTGCCGCAGCTCGTGAGCCACCTGCACCTGCCGGTGCAGCACGGCAGCGACCGCATCCTGATGGCGATGAAGCGCGGCTACACGGCGATGGAATACAAGAGCACGGTGCGCAAGCTGCGCGCCATCCGCCCCGGCCTTTCGCTCAGCAGCGACTTCATCGTCGGCTTCCCGGGCGAGACCGATGCCGATTTCGACAAGATGATGAAGCTGATCGACGATCTCGAGTTCGACAACAGCTTCAGCTTCATCTTCAGCCCGCGCCCCGGCACGCCGGCGGCCGCCCTGCCCGACGACACGCCGCATGCGGTCAAGCTCGCACGGCTGCAGCGGCTGCAGGCCGTGATCGACGGCAACGTCAAGCGCTTCGGCGAAAGCCACGTCGGCACGCTGCAGCGCGTGCTGGTCGAAGGACCTTCGCGCAAGGATGCGCACGAGCTGATGGGCCGCACCGAGTGCAACCGGGTGGTCAATTTCGAAGGCGATGCGCGGCTGGTCGGCCGCATGATCGACGTGCGCATCACCCGCTCGCTGGCCTACACGCTGCGCGGCGAGGTCCCGACCGCCGAATCGCCCCAGGCATCGGCCCGCGAAGCCGCGGTGCCGGCGGCCTGATGGCGAAACTGAAGTCGGCGCGCGGCTCGTTCCGGCAGCTGCTGCTGTTCGCGTTCCTGCTGATCACGGCGCTGCTCGTGGGCGTCGCGCTGCGTTCGGTGTTCCAGTACGACGCGCTGGTGACGCAGAGCCGCGACGCGGCCGCGCGCGCCCTCACGCTGTCGGGCGCGGCGCAGTCCCTGGCCGAGCGCAGCGCCGCGATGGAGCGCGCGGGGCGCCAGTCGCTGGTGCTCAACGATGCGGTGCTGCGCCGCCGTTTCGACGAGGCCGCGCGCGACGCCCGCCACGTGCTCGATCGCCTCGGCGTCAACGGCCTGCCGTCCGCCGGCCCCGACCAGTGGCGGGCCCAGATGAGCGTGATCGAGGGCCTGATGGGCGGCGCTCCCGAGACCGCGCTTGCGCGCGAGAGCTCGATGGCGATGCAATTCCGAGACCTCGACGCGCTGAACACCAACATCGCGCAGCAGGTCCAGTTCCTGATCGAGACGCAGAACAACGCGCTCGCGCAGCGCATCGAGAACGCGCGCCGGCGGCTGATGCGCGAGGTGCTGGCCGCCAGCGCGCTGGCGGTATCGCTCGCGCTCGCCTTCGGCATCTGGCTGGCGCGGCCCTTCAAGCGGTTGGAGCACGCCATCGTCGGGCTCGGGGAAAATCGGCTCGACGAGCCGATCGATATCCGCGGCCCGGCCGACGTGCGCCGCGTATCGCAGCAACTCGAATGGCTGCGGCTGCGGCTCACCGAGCTGGACGCCGACAAGGCACGCTTCCTGCGTCACGTGTCGCATGAACTCAAGACACCGCTGGCCGCGCTGCGCGAAGGCGTCTCGCTGCTGGAAGACGGCGTGACCGGCGCCTTGAACCCGGCGCAGCGCGAGGTCGCGCAGATCCTGCAGCAGAACACCATCGCGCTGCAGGGACAGATCGAGGCCTTGCTGCGCTTCAACGCGGCGGCCTTCGAGGCGCGCGAGCTGCGCCGCCAGCGCACGCCGCTGTTGCCGCTGATCGAGGAACAGATCGAGGCCCAGCGCCTGCAGTGGCAGGCCAACGGCCTCACGGTGCGGGCGGAAGGCGAGCCGATCGCAGTGGTGGTGGACCCGGTGAAGCTGGGCACCGCGCTGGCCAACCTGCTGTCGAACGCGATCCGTTTTTCGACTCGCGGAGGCACCATCGCGATCGCCGTCTCGAGCACGGCCGACACCGCGCGCATCGACATCGAGGACGCCGGCCCCGGCATCGCCGAGGGCGATCGCGACCGCATCTTCGAACCTTTCTTCCGCGGCGAGCGGCAACCCCAGCATTCGGTCAAGGGCACCGGGATCGGGCTGTCGATCGTGCAGGAGTACATTGCGGCTCATGGCGGCCGCATCACGCTGCTGCCGGAGGGGCCCGGCGCACGCTTCCGCATCGAACTGCCGCGCTCCGCCTGAACTCTGCCGCTCCACGCGCTACTTCCGACCCATGCTTTTTTCTCCGATCGTCCGCAGATCCGCTTTCGTCATGACGCTCGTCGTGCCGATGCTGCTCGCCGCGTGCAGCGCACCTCCCAAGCCGCCGGCCGAAGCCGTCGCCGTGGTGCCCGCGCCGCCGCCGCCCCCGCCCGTCATGCCGGTCGAAGCCGAGCCGATGGCTCCGGCCACGCAGCCGGCCCTGGTGTTCACGCAGCTCACGCAGGGCCCGGTGGCCGCCCTGCTCGCCTACGCCGACAGGGTGCGGCCGCTCGGCGGCAACGAACTCGCGGGCGAACTCGCGCGCCTCGGCGAGCCCGGCGACGTCCCCCTGACGCAGATGCAGGTCGCGCTGGTTCTGGCGCAGACCCGCGTTCCGGCCGACCTCGTACGCGCCATCGGCCTGATGCAGCGCGTGGCCGCCAACCCCTCGGCCGATGCCCAGCCCTTGCAGCCGCTGGCCCGCGCGCTCGCTGCCCGCTACCAGGAGCAGCGCCGCGTCGAGGACGACCGCGAACGGCAGGCCCAACAGCTGCGCGACAGCCAGCGGCGCATCGACCAGTTGAACGACCGCATCGAGGCGCTGCGCGCGATCGAGCGCAGCTTTTCACGGCCCAACAGCCCGCCACCGGCGGCCCCGGTGCCGAGCACGCCCAAGCCCGCACCATGAGCAACAGCAGCAGCGGCGCCCGCCTCCTCGTCGTCGACGACGACGCGGACATGCTGCGGCTGCTGTCGATGCGGCTCACCGGGGCCGGCTACCAGGTCACGGCCGTGACCTCGGCGGAATCGGCGCTGACGCAGCTCGAGATCGAGCATCCGCAGCTGGTCCTGAGCGACGTGCGGCTGCCGGGCCGCGACGGCCTGGCGCTGTTCGACGAGATCCGCAAGCGCCATCCGACGCTGCCGGTGATCCTGTTGACCGCGCACGGCACCATTCCCGACGCGGTCGAGGCCACGGCGCGCGGCGTCTTCACCTACCTGACCAAGCCCTACGACGCGCGCGAGCTGCTCGACAAGATCGCCCAGGCGCTGGCGCTCGGCGCGCCGACGACCGGCAGCGGCAAGGGCGGCGACGAAAGCTGGCGCTCGGAGATCGTGAGCCGGAGCAACCGCATGTCCGAGCTGCTGGCCGAGGCCCGCATGGTGGCCAAGTCGGACGCCAGCGTGCTGCTGCGCGGCGACAGCGGCGCCGGCAAGGAGCTGCTGGCGCGTGCCATCCACCGCGCCAGCGCGCGTGCCGACAAGCCCTTCGTGGCGGTCAATTGCGGGGCCATCCCCGAGGCGCTGCTGGAGTCGGAGCTCTTCGGCCACATGAAGGGCGCTTTCACCGACGCGGTCGCCAACCACAAGGGCCTGTTCCAGCAGGCCGACGGCGGTACGCTGCTGCTCGACGAGATCGGCGACATGCCGCCGGCCCTGCAGGTCAAGCTGCTGCGGGTGCTGCAGGAGCGCGCGGTGCGGCCGGTGGGCGCAACCCAGTCGATCACGGTCGATGTGCGGATCATCTCCGCCACCCACCGCGATCTCGATGCGGCCATGGAAGCCGGGCAGTTCCGGGAAGATCTCTATTACCGGCTCAATGTCGTCACGCTGAACCTGCCGACGCTCGCGGCGCGGCGCGAAGACATTCCGCTTCTGGCCAACCATTTCCTCCAGCGGCTCTCGACCAAGTACGGCAAGCGCCTCTCCGGCTTCGCGCCCGAGGCGCTGAAGGCGCTGACCACCGCCTCGTGGCCGGGCAATGTGCGGCAGCTGTTCAACGTGGTCGAGCAGGTCTGCGCGCTTTCGAGCTCGCCGCTGATCCCGCTGGCGCTGGTGCAGCGCGCACTGCGCGTGCCGAGCGTCGAGGTCCAGACCTACGCCGAAGCCAAGCAGCGTTTCGAGCGCGATTACCTGGTCGGCCTGCTCAAGCTGACCGACGGCAACGTGGCCGACGCGGCGCGCCTGGCCGACCGCAACCGCACCGAGTTCTACCGGCTGCTGCAGAAGCACGAACTCACGCCCGGCCACTTCAAGGCCGACGCGGCGTCGCCCGGCGGCGATCCTGTCGCCGACGAGCGACGCAGCTAAGTCGTTGATTCGATTGAACATCCTCAGTGCTACTCCAGAGCTTGTCGGGATTCGGCGACAAATTCGGGGGTTTTGGAGCCCTCGCGGGGTTCACGGTCAGTCGAAAGGCCACCGAAGCGATCTAAGCGCTTGATCTGAAAGCGTTTTTCCATGCTGGCACAGGGTTTGCCCCTGTAGAGGCATGACAGCACACAACAGCCCATCTTTCGCACTGCGTCCGCAGCGCGACGGCCTGCGTCAAAAGCAGTTTTCCCTCTCGCGGCCCCGTGCCGCGGGTCATTCAGCGGCCGCGCTGGCAAACGCCGGCGGTGCCGCACCGGACTGCGTGTTCAAGCGCTTTCCGGCAATCGGCGACACGCCATCCGTCCAGAAGCAACGGTGGTGAGTCGCATATGAAGCCCAACGATTTCTCCCAACTGAAAGTGCTGACGGCCGCGGATTTTTCGCACCGCAGCCCGATCCGCGAAGAGCGCCATCCCAATTCGGTGACGGCGCCCCCGATCAACCGCGGTTCGATGGCGCCCCGCCCCTGGCGCGGCTTCTGGAACAGCATCGGCACGGCCCTCTTGGTCAAGCTCGGCGCCGGCAGCGCAGCCCAGGCGGCGCGCAGCGCGGCGCCGGCCCGGGCGGCCAAGCAGCCCTGGCAGCGTGCCGCCACGCAGCGGCGCCTGGCCTTCATGGCGCTCACCGTCTTCAGCACGCTGATCGCCTCGACGCTGTTCGCCCGCGTGCAGCCCGACTACGACAATCTCTGGCTCGAGTACAGCCAGATCGCCCTCTACGGCCTGCTCTCGGGCTGGGTCGTGACCGGTTTCGTGACCGCGCTGATGGGCTTCTACGTCTCGGTGCGCGGCGACAAGCACGCGCTCTCGGCCAAGCAGGTGGCCGACCACCCGATGAATCCGGAAGCGCGCACGGCGATCATCATGCCGATCTGCAACGAGGACGTGGCCACGGTGTTCGCCGGCCTGCGCGCGACCTGCGAATCGGTGGCCGCGACCGGCCATGCGCGGCAGTTCGACGTGTTCGTGCTGTCCGACAGCTACACGCCCGAGGTTGCCGCCGCCGAACGCGCCGCCTGGGAAGAGCTGCGCGCCGCGCTGGCCGAGAGCCCGAACCAGCCGCAGGTCGAGGTCTACTACCGCCTGCGCAAGCGCCGCACCCATCGCAAGGCCGGCAACGTGGCCGACTTCTGCCGCCGCTGGGGCAAGGACTACCGCTACATGGTGGTCCTCGATGCCGACAGCGTGATGAGCGGCGACTGCCTGACCTCGATGGTCAAGCTGATGGAAGCCAACCCGACGGCCGGCATCATCCAGACAGCGACGCAGGCCATCGGCCACGTCACGCTGCATGCCCGCGCCCAGCAGTTCGCATCGCGCATGACGGGCCGGCTGTTCACGCTCGGCATGCAGTTCTGGCAGCTCGGCGAATCGCACTACTGGGGCCACAACGCGATCCTCCGCGTCGAGCCCTTCATGGAACACTGCGCGCTGGCGCCGATCAAGGGCACCGGAGGCATGTCGGGCGGCATCATGTCGCACGACTTCGTCGAGGCCGCGCTGATGCGCCGCGCCGGCTACCACGTGTGGCTGGTGGCCGACCTGGTCGGCAGCTACGAGCAGCAGCCGCCGGACCTCCTGGCCGAACTGCAGCGCGACCGCCGCTGGTGCCAGGGCAACCTGCAGAACGCGCGCCTGATGGCCGAACCGGGCCTGCATTCCGTGCACCGCGCGATGTTCGTCACCGGCACCATGGCCTATGTCTCGGCGCCGCTGTGGCTCGCCTTCCTGACGCTGGGCACGGCCCTGTGGCTCACCGGCTCCAGCGTGGTCGCCCACTGGCTGGTGATGCCGATGGAACTGGCCGGCCTCTGGCTGTGGACGCTGTGCCTCTTGTTCCTGCCCCGCATCCTGGGCATCGCGGCCGTGCTGATGCGCGGCGAGCAGCGCCAGTACGGCGGCATCGGCAGCCTGCTCAAGAGCGCCGCGCTCGAAAGCGCGCTGGCCATCGTGCAAGCGCCGGTCCGCATGCTGGCCCACTCGCTGTTCGTGATCGTGGCGCTCACCGGCATCAAGCTGGACTGGAAGTCGCCTCCGCGCGAAGCGGCCGCTGTGCCGTGGCGCATCGCCGCCGCCCAGCTGGCGCCGATGACCCTGGTGATCGCGGCGCTGGCGGTCGGTATCGCGCTGATCGACGCCGGTGCGCTGGCCTGGCTGATGCCGGTCGGCCTGCCGCTGCTGCTGGCGATCCCGCTGACCGTGCTGACCAGCCAGATTGCACTGGGCAACTCGCTGCGCGATCGCGGCTTCCTGCTGATTCCCGAAGAGTCGCGCTCGCCGGCCGTGCTGCGCAGGGCGTGGATGCATGCAGTAAGACTGGCACGCGTGTGACGCGCTGATCTCGCCGAAAAAAAAGCCCGCTGTCAGCGGGCTTTTTTTATTGCGGTCAGAAGCGCGGCATCCCGCCTCCGCCCATTCCGGGCATCCCCTTCATGCCGCCCATACGCTTCATCATCTTCATGAGGCCGCCGCCCTTCATCTTCTTCATCATCCCTTGCATCTGCTCGAACTCGTTGAGCAGTCGGTTCACTTCCTGAACCTGCACACCGGCGCCGGCCGCGATGCGGCGCTTGCGCGTGGCCTTGAGCAGCTCGGGTTTGCGCCGTTCCAGCGGCGTCATGCTGTTGATGATCCCTTCCTTGCGCCGGATGTCGCGCTCGGCGCGCGTCATGTCGGCCTCGGTGGCCTTGGCCGCCATCTGCGCGGGCAGCTTGTCCATGATGCTGGAGAGGCCACCCATCTGCTTCATCTGCTGCAGCTGGCCGAGGAAGTCGTTGAGGTCGAAGCCAGCGCCGCTCTTGACCTTGGCCGCCAGCTTCTGCGCGGCCGCGACGTCAACGCCGGCCGTGACCTGCTCGACCAGCGCGACGATGTCGCCCATGCCGAGGATGCGTCCGGCATGGCGCTCGGCATCGAACACCTCCAGCCCGTCGATCTTCTCGCTGACACCGGCGAACTTGATCGGCACGCCCGTCACCTGCCGCACCGACAGCGCCGCGCCGCCGCGCGAATCGCCGTCGGTCTTGGTCAGGATGATGCCGGTCAGCGGCAGCGCTTCCTTGAAGGCCTTGGCCGTATTGATCGCATCCTGGCCTTGCATCGCATCGACCACGAACAGGGTTTCGACCGGGTTCAGTGCGGTGTGCAGCTGCTGGATCTCGGTCATCAGCACCTCGTCGATCGCGAGACGGCCGGCCGTGTCGACCAGCAGCACGTCGAAGAAATGGCGCTTGGCATGGTCGAGCGCGGCGCGTGCGATGTCGAGCGGCTTCTGGTCGGGCGTGCTCGGGAACCATTCGGCCCCGGCCTGCTTCGTGACCGTCTTGAGCTGCTCGATGGCCGCCGGACGGTAGACGTCGCCCGACACGGTCAGCACCTTCTTCTTGCGCTTTTCGATCAGGTGCTTGGCCAGTTTGGCGGTGGTGGTGGTCTTGCCGGCGCCCTGCAGGCCAGCCATCAGGATCACGGCCGGCGGCTGGGCCACCAGGTTGATGTCGGCCACGCCTTCGCCCATGGTCGCGGCGAGTTCGCGGTTGACGATGCCGACCAGCGCCTGGCCGGGTTTCAGCGAGCCGAGCACCTCCTGGCCAAGCGCTTTTTCTTTCACGCGGGCGACGAAATCGCGCACCACGGGCAGAGCGACGTCGGCTTCGAGCAAGGCCATGCGCACTTCGCGCAGCATGTCCTGCACATTGCTTTCGGTGATGCGGGCCTGGCCGCTGACCTGCTTGACGAGGCGGGAGAATTTTTCGGTGAGGGCGGTGGCCATGGTGCTTCCCGCTCGGCGGGACCGGTATATAGACGGGAGCGAGAGGCGTCTCGCCAAGGCGAGACGCTAAACTCCGACCGATGATTTTAGCGATCCCCTCCCCACTCGGCGTGGCGCTGGGCATCGCCACCGCCGCCGCCTATGGCACGACCGCCGCTGCCTCTTCCTGGCTGGGCCGCCCCTCCATGCAATGGCTGCTCGGGCTGGCCTGGCTGCTGCACGCCTGCGCACTGGGCGTCGGGCTGGTCGGCGGCGATCCGCGCTTCGGCTTCGCGCCGGCGCTGTCGGTCACGGCCTGGCTGGTGCTGACGGTGTACGCGATCGAAAGCCGCATGTACCCGCAGCTCAAGGTGCGGCGCGTGCTTGCGGCGCTGGGCGCGGCGGCGGTGCTGCTCGCCGTGCTGTTCCCCGGCACGCCGCTGCATGTGTCGGCCTCGCCCTGGCTGCCGCTGCACCTGGCGCTCGGCATCGCCTCATACGGCCTGTTCGCCGCGGCGGTGGTGCATGCCTGGCTCATGACCCGTGCCGAAAAGCAGATCCGGCTCGCGGCCGAGCCGCAGGGCGGTGTGCCGCTGCTGACGATGGAGCGCCTCACCTTCCGCTTCGTCACCGCCGGCTTCGTGCTGCTGTCGGCCACGCTGCTCGCCGGCCTGCTGTTCAGCGAGACGCTGTACGGCGCCAGTGCGCGGGCCTGGAAATGGGACCACAAGACCGTGTTCTCGGTGCTGGCCTGGCTCAGTTTCGCGGTGCTGCTGATCGGGCGCGCTCGCTTCGGCTGGCGCGGCCGCACGGCCCGGCGCGTGCTCTACGCGGGCTCCGCCCTGCTGCTGCTGGCCTACGTCGGATCGCGCTTCGTGCTCGAAGTGGTGCTGGCGCGCGCGACACCATGAAATACCTGCTCGTCCTCGCCGTGGTCTTCGTGGCGATCTGGCTCTGGCGCAAGAATCGGCGCGACGAGATGCGCTCGCGCCCGCCGCCGCCCGCCACGCCGGCCGTCGGGGCGCCGCAGGCCATGGTGCGCTGCGCCCATTGCGGGCTGCATCTGCCGGCAGCGGATGCCATCAGCGGACCCGACGGCGCGGTGTATTGCAGCGCTGCGCACCGCCAGGCGGCTGCGCACTGAGGCGCATTGCCGATGAGCACATTCCTCTGGTCGCGTGGCGAGCCGGCGACGGACTGGAGCCTGCTCGATCAGTTCGGCCGCGAAAGCTCGGCGCTGCTGCGCCTGTGGCGCGGCTTCATGACCGCGCGCTGCTTCGTCGCCGTCGTGCTGCTGCTGTTGCAGGCGGTGACCTTCGCGCTCGGGCAGCCGCTGGAGCCGGCGGCGATCGCGCTGTCCGTCGGCTACCTGGGGGCGGCCTTGCTGGCGGCACGCTATGCGCTCTTCCAGCTGCCGGTGCGCGGCTTCGGCGCCGCCTGGCTTTCGACCATCGGCATCGACCTGATCACCTTCACCGCGCTGCAACTGCTGCAGATCGGCAGCATCAACTACACGCCGCTCTTTGCCTTGCCGGTGCTGATGGGCGCGGTGCTGGGCTCGGGCATGGTGGGCCTGGGCACCACCGCGGCCGTCACGCTGCTGCTGCTGGTGCATGCGGGCTGGTACTGGCTGCAGCAGCCGGGCGACGCATCGCCGCGTTTCGTGCAGGCGGCGCTGACCGGCACCGGCTTGTTCGTGGTGGCGCTGCTCGCGCACGAGCTGGCGCGGCGGCTCACGCGCGAAGAAGCGCTGGCGCAGCGCAATCGAAGCACCGCCCAGATGCACGCGCTGGTGAACGACCTCGTGATCGAGACCCTCAGCGAAGGCGTGCTCGTGATCGACGAGCGAGGGCAGGTGCATGCCGCCAACCCCGCCGCCAACGCGATTCTCGGGCAGGGGCTGGCAGAACTCGCACTGCCCTTCGCGCTGAGCACCTATCCGGCCTGGGCCGCCCTGGCCGCGATTGCGCGCCAGACCTTCGCGCGGCGCACGCCGCAATCGAAGGAAATTCCGGTCGCGCAGGCGCAGGGCGCGCCGCGCGAAGTGCGGGTCCGCACGCGGCTCACGCCGGGCACCGACCGCCACACCGAGAGCCTGTGCGTGATGTTCCTGCAGGACCTGCGCGAGCTCCAGGCGCGCATCCGCACCGAGAAGCTGGCGGCCATGGGCCGCATGTCGGCGGCCGTCGCGCACGAGATCCGCAACCCGCTGGCCGCCATCACCCAGGCCAGCGCGCTGCTGGGCGAGGACCTGGTCGACCCGGCGCACCGCCAATTGACGACGATGGTGCAGCAGAACGCACAGCGGCTCTCGCGCATCGTCGACGAAGTGCTCGATGTCGCGCGGGCCCGCCAGCAGCGGGTGCTGCCGCTGGGCGAACAGCTGGCCCTCGATTCGACCGTGCGCACGCTCGCCGAGGAGTGGGTGCGGCACTCGCAGCGCCAGGGCGTGCTGCTGGTTCTCGAAGCGGCCGGCAGCGTGGTGCGCTTCGACATCGAACATCTGCGGCGCATCCTCGTGAACCTGCTCGACAACGCCGCGCGCTATGCCGGCGATCGCGAAGGCTCGATCCAGGTGACGACGCGCCAGAACGCGGCCGGCCGCGCCAGCCTGCAGGTGTGGAGCGACGGCGCACCGCTCGAACCTGCGGTGCAGCGCCATCTGTTCGAACCCTTCTTCTCCTCCGAAAGCCGCTCCAGCGGCCTCGGCCTCTTCCTCTGCCGCGAGCTGTGCGAGCGGCACGGCGCGACGATCGGCTACGAGCGCCGCGCCCTTTACGCCGCGGGGCCGGAAGGCAACGAATTCTTCGTCTCCTTCGCTGCGGGCGAGACCCGGCTGACACAATAGCGCCGTGAGCACCCCCACCTCCTCAGCACCTCGGCCCCCTGCCCAGATCCTGGTCGTCGACGACGAGCCCGACCTGCGCACGCTCTATGAACTCACGCTGCTGCGCGAGGGCTACCGGGTCGAGGCGGCCGGCAGCGTGTCGGAAGCCCGCGAGCACCTGGACGCGGGCCGCTTCGATGCCGTGATCACCGACATGCGCCTGCCCGACGGGCTCGGCATGGAGATCCTGCAGCGCATCCAGCAGGACCAGCGCAGCGAGCGCTGCGTGGTGATGACGGCCTACGGCTCGGCCGAGAACGCGGTCGAGGCCCTCAAGGCCGGCGCCTTCGACTACCTCACCAAGCCGGTGGACCTCAAGCAGTTCCGCGCCGTCGTCGCCTCTGCCGTGCAGGCCCAGGCTGCGCCTGCACGGCCCATGCGCCAGGCCGACGAGGGCAGCAGCAAGGTCGCGGCGACGACCAGCAACGCCGGCTTGGCTGCGCTCGAACGGCTGGTTGGCGCTTCCGAGCCGATGCGCCTCGTCAAGTCCCGCATCGCCAAGGTGGCGCGCGGCATGGCGCCGGTGCTGGTGCGCGGCGAGTCCGGCACCGGCAAGGAACTGGTGGCACGCGCGGTGCATGCCTGCAGCCAGCGCAGCGACGGTCCTTTCGTCGCCGTCAACTGCGGCGCGATTCCCGAGAATCTGCTCGAGGCCGAATTCTTCGGTGCGAGAAAAGGCTCCTACACCGGCTCCTCGCAGGACCGCGACGGCTACTTCCAGGCCGCCCGCGGCGGCACGCTGTTCCTCGACGAGATCGGCGACCTGCCGCTTCCGATGCAATCCAAGTTGCTGCGCGCGATCCAGGAGCGCAGCGTGCGCCCGATCGGTTCGACCCAGGAAGATGCGGTCGACGTGCGCATCGTGAGCGCGACCCACAAGGATCTGCAGGCCGAGGTGCAAGCCGGCCGCTTCCGCCAGGACCTGTTCTATCGCCTCAACGTGATCGAGATCGCGGTGCCGGCCTTGCGCGAGCGGCGCGAAGACCTGCCCGCACTCTGCGAGGCCCTGCTCGCACGCATCGCGCGCGATGCCGGCATGCCGGTGCCCGTTCTTTCGCCCGAGGTGCTGCAGCGCCTCGCGGAGCATCCGCTGCACGGCAACGTGCGTGAGCTCGAAAACCTTTTGCATCGCGCCGTGGCCTTGAGCGATGGCGACGTGCTCCATCTCGATTTCGTGGGCAGCGCCAGCATGGCACTGCCTGTGGCCCCGGCGCCGGCAACTCCGGAACAGCAGCCCGCAGCCAGCACGACAGCAGCGCCCTCCGAAGCAAAGCCGGCACCCGCGGTACCGAGCGACCTGCAGAGTTATCTCGACCAGCAGGAGCGCGAGATCCTCGTGCGTGCGCTGCAGGAGAGCGGCTTCAACCGGACCGCTGCCGCGGCGCGGCTCGGCCTGAGCCTCAGGCAGATTCGCTACCGGATCGCGCGCCTGGGCATCGCGACCCCCAGCGGCGACGAGGCGAGTGGCAACGGTGCCGACGACTGAAGACAACGCAGGCCTTTGGCAGGCCGGCTGGTACCGCTTCGCCCGGCAACTGCGCTCGCCGAATTTCGGGCCGCGCCCCGAGGGCGCGCAGATCGATCTGATCGTGCTGCATTCGATCAGCCTGCCGCCGGGACGCTATGGCGGCGACGAGGTCCAGCAGCTTTTCACGAACCAGCTGGACTGGGATGCGCATCCCTACTTCCAGACCATCCGCGGCATCGAGGTCTCGGCCCATTTCTATGTGCGCCGCAGCGGCGAGCTGTGGCAGTTCGTGAGTTGCGACGACCGCGCCTGGCATGCCGGTCCTTCATCGTGGCGCGGCCGCGCCAACTGCAACGACGACTCGATCGGCATCGAGCTGGAAGGCCTGGAGGGCGAAGGCTTCGAGCCCGCCCAATACGAGACCCTCGCGAGCCTTTGCCCGGCGCTCGCGCAGCGCCATGCGATCGCGTTCATCGCGGGCCATGAACATATAGCGCCGGGCCGCAAGGCGGACCCAGGCAGCGGCTTCGACTGGCGCCTGCTGCAGGAGCAACTGGGCTGGGACCGCGCGATGTTCCCCGACGACGTCGCGGTGAGCTGAAATTTTTCAATCGCGATGCATCCCGCGATGCGCAGCGGATGCAGCGCAACAACGCCGATCGCGCAACCCCGGCGGCGCAGCAACCATGCGCCTTTCAGGCCCAAAAACGCCTGCAAGGCCCATGGACAGCGGCAGGCGCTAAGGTGGGTCAGCAACGGCGCGGCATAGCTCTTCATCTGAGAGCTCTTCGCTGTGAACTTGTTCCTTGAACCATTGGGAAAACACTACATCTAGTGGGTTGTAGACCCGCGAGACCCTAGATATAGTGTGCCCTGCCCCGTGCTTCATGCCGAGCAACCGGCCGCAAGCGGCACCACCGCCCCAACAAGAATTGCCAACAGAGGAACGAATGCAAACTGCCCTGAACACCCCCGCCACACCTCGCGCCGTACCCTCGACGCCGCAAAAAAACGATGTCGCAGGCTCGCCCGCCAGCAACGCGCTCGCCCACTACCAGATCATTCGCCGCAACGGCGCGGTCGTGCCCTTCGAGCCCAACAAGATCGCGATCGCGATGATGAAGGCCTTCCTCGCGGTGCACGGCACCCAGGGCGCGGCTTCCGCCAGCGTGCGCGAGACGGTCGACAACCTGACCCAGGGCGTGGTCCGCGCTATGGTGCGCTCGCGTCCGGGCGGCGGCACCTTCCACATCGAGGACGTGCAGGACCAGGTCGAACTCGGCCTGATGCGCGGCGGCCACCACGAGATCGCGCGCGCCTACGTGCTGTACCGCGAGCGCCGCTCGCAGGAACGCTCGAAGTCGGGCGAACAGGACGCGCAGATCGCCGTTTCGACGCTGCACGTGCTCGACCGCGGCGAGCGCGTCGCGCTCGACCTCAACGAACTCAAGGGCCTGATCGAATCCGCCTGCGAAGGCCTGGGCGACAGCATCACGGCCGGCCCGATCGTGGCCGAAACGATGCGCAACCTCTACGACGGCGTGCCGCTCGACGAGGTCTACAAGGCGTCGATCCTGGCGGCTCGCACGCTGATCGAGAAGGACCCCGACTACACCTTCGCCACCGCGCGCCTGCTGCTGCACACGATCTTCAAGGAGATCATCGGCCGCGAGGTGATGCCGGCCGAACGTGCCCAGGCCTACGCCGACTACTTCCCGCAGTTCGTCAAGAAGGGCGTCGACAACGAGCTGCTCGACGAGAAGCTGCTGCAGTACGACCTGAACCGCCTCGGCGCCGCGCTCAAGCCCCAGCGCGACCTGCAGTTCGACTACCTCGGCCTGCAGACCCTCTACGACCGCTACTTCCTGCACGTGCGCAAGACCCGCATCGAACTGCCGCAGGCTTTCTTCATGCGCGTGGCGATGGGGCTGGCCCTCAATGAAATCGACCGCGAAGCCCGCGCGATCGAGTTCTACGAAGTGCTGTCCTCCTTCGACTTCATGTCGAGCACGCCCACCCTGTTCAACAGCGGCACGCTGCGCTCGCAGCTCTCGAGCTGCTACCTGACCACGGTGCCCGACGACCTCGACGGCATCTACGAGTCGATCAAGGAAAACGCCCTGCTGTCCAAGTTCGCGGGCGGCCTGGGCAACGACTGGACCCGTGTGCGCGCGCTCGGCAGCCACATCAAGGGCACCAACGGCGAGTCGCAGGGCGTGGTGCCCTTCCTCAAGGTGGTGAACGACACCGCGGTGGCGGTCAACCAGGGCGGCAAGCGCAAGGGCGCGGTCTGCACCTACCTGGAAAGCTGGCACCTCGACATCGAGGAGTTCCTCGAACTGCGCAAGAACACCGGCGACGACCGCCGCCGCACGCACGACATGAACACGGCGAACTGGATTCCCGACCTGTTCATGCGCCGCGTGATGGAAAAGGGCAGCTGGACGCTGTTCTCGCCCTCCAACGTGCCCGACCTGCACGACAAGTTCGGCACCGACTTCGAGACCGCCTACGCCGCCTACGAAGAGAAGGCCGCGCGCGGCGAAATCAAGCCGAGCCGCACGGTCCAGGCCACCGATCTCTGGCGCAAGATGCTCACGATGCTGTTCGAGACCGGGCATCCGTGGATCACCTTCAAGGATGCCTGCAACGTGCGCTCGCCCCAGCAGCATGCCGGCGTGGTCCATTCGTCGAACCTGTGCACCGAGATCACGCTCAACACCAGCGACACCGAAACCGCGGTCTGCAACCTCGGCTCGGTCAACCTGCTGCAGCATCTGAAGGACGGCAAGGTCGACCAGGAAAAGCTCCAGCGCACGATCTCGACCGCGATGCGCATGCTCGACAACGTGATCGACATCAACTACTACGCGGTCAAGAAGGCGCGCGACTCCAACCTGCGCCATCGCCCGGTCGGCCTCGGCGTGATGGGTTTCCAGGACGCGCTGTACGAGCTGCGCATTCCCTACGCCTCGCAGGAAGCGGTGCAGTTCGCCGACGAGTCGATGGAAGCGATCTGCTACCACGCCTACTGGGCCTCGACCGAACTGGCGCGCGAGCGCGGCAAGTATTCGAGCTACAAGGGCTCGCTGTGGGACAAGGGAGTGCTTCCGCCGGACACGCTCGACCTGCTCGAGAAGGCGCGCGGCGGCTACGTCGACGTCGACCGCTCGTCCACGCTCGACTGGAATGCGCTGCGCCAGAAGATCAAGGCCGACGGCATGCGCAACTCGAACTGCGTCGCCATCGCGCCGACGGCGACCATCTCGAACATCATCGGCGTCGACGCCTCGATCGAGCCCTGCTTCGGCAACCTGTCGGTCAAGTCGAACCTCTCCGGCGAGTTCACCGTCATCAACCACTACCTGGTGCGAGACCTCAAGCGCCTGGGCCTGTGGGACGACGTGATGGTGATGGACCTCAAGCACTTCGACGGCTCGCTGCGCCCGATCGACCGCGTACCGCAGGACGTCAAGGCGCTCTATGCCACCGCGTTCGAGGTCGAAACCACCTGGCTGGTGGAAGCCGCCGCGCGTCGCCAGAAGTGGATCGACCAGGCGCAGTCGCTCAACATCTACATGGCCGGCGCGTCGGGCAAGAAGCTCGACGACACCTACAAGCTCGCGTGGCTGCGCGGCCTGAAGACCACTTACTACCTGCGCACGCAGAGCGCGACGCACGCCGAGAAATCGACGGTGCAATCGGGCCGGCTCAACGCGGTGTCCTCGGGAAGCAATGGCAGTGGCGACGCATCTTCGTCGGGCATGAGCGCGCTCGAAGCGGCTGCGCTCGCAGCGCAAGCGCAGCTGAGTGCGATGCCGGCGACCGACATCGCGTTCTGCGGCGTCGACGATCCGACGTGCGAAGCGTGCCAGTGATGTCAGCGTGAAGTTGCCGTGATTCGCGGCATCGCCTGACAAATGGCGATGCATGCGAACAACATAACGGCAACATAATTGGAGCGCGATGTGAAGCAGCACTTTGCAACTCACATCGTTGCTCACATAATTTGAGCATTGGATTTTTCTATGTTGACCTGGGACGAAGAAGTCAAGCCCTCCTTGCCAAAGGATCTGCAACAAGGATTGCGGCACTCATCAAACAACGACGCGACCGTCGGTCGCTCGTCGGAGTTCCCGACTTCGCAAATTGCTCCTATCGCCCCGACTTTCCGCACACTCGATGATGGCGTCGCACTGCGGCCTGCTCCGGCTTCCATGCCGCAAGCGCAGGCCGCGCGCCGCGTGAAGGCCGCCGACAAGCGCATCATCAACGGCCAGACCGACGTCAACCAGTTGGTTCCGTTCAAGTACAAGTGGGCCTGGGAGAAGTACCTCGCCACCTGCGCCAATCACTGGATGCCGCAGGAAGTGAACATGACGCGCGACATCGCGCTCTGGAAAGACCCGAACGGCCTGACCGAAGACGAGCGCCGCATCGTCAAGCGCAACCTCGGCTTCTTCGTGACCGCCGATTCGCTGGCCGCCAACAACATCGTGCTGGGCACCTACCGCCACATCACGGCCCCCGAGTGCCGCCAGTTCCTGCTGCGCCAGGCCTTCGAGGAAGCGATCCACACGCACGCCTACCAGTACATCGTCGAGTCGCTCGGCCTGGATGAGAGCGAGATCTTCAACGCCTACAACGAGGTGCCGTCGATCCGCGAGAAGGACCAGTTCCTGATCCCCTTCATCGAAGCCATCAGCGACCCGCACTTCCACACCGGCACGCACGAGAACGACCAGACCCTGCTCAAGTCGCTGATCGTCTTCGCCTGCCTGATGGAGGGGCTGTTCTTCTACGTCGGCTTCACCCAGATCCTCGCGCTGGGCCGCCAGAACAAGATGACCGGCGCCGCCGAGCAGTACCAGTACATCCTGCGCGACGAGTCGATGCACTGCAACTTCGGCATCGACCTGATCAACCAACTGAAACTCGAGAATCCGCACCTCTGGACCGCGGAGTTCAAGGCCGAGATCAAGGCCCTCTTCCTGAAGGCCGTCGAGCTCGAGTACCGCTACGCCGAAGACACCATGCCTCGCGGCGTGCTCGGCATGAATGCCTCCATGTTCAAGGGCTACCTGCGCTACATCGCCAACCGGCGCGCGCAGCAGATCGGCCTGGAAACGCTCTTCCCGAACGAGGAAAACCCGTTCCCCTGGATGAGCGAAATGATTGACCTGAAGAAGGAGCGCAACTTCTTCGAAACCCGCGTGATCGAGTATCAGTCGGGTGGTGCGCTCTCCTGGGATTGAATCGTTCCGACAAATAAAGTGAGTTCAAGAATTGCTTTCGCCGGCTACACGCACCGAAGAGTGCGGCGGTGAAAAGCTCAGGTGTTCATGGTGCTGGGGCTTGCTCCAACGCCATGAATCGCTTCACGCTACCAACATGCGTGGAGTGCTTCAAAAGGTTGATTTTTTCAACTTGATCAAGGAGAAAATAGAAATGGCAACTGCAAAGAAAGCGCCGGCCAAGAAAGCCGCTGCAAAGAAGGCTCCGGCTAAGAAGGTCGCCGCCAAGAAGGCACCGGCCAAGAAGGTCGCTGCGAAGAAGGCTCCTGCCAAGAAGGTAGCAGCCAAGAAGGCACCGGCGAAGAAGGCCGCTGCGAAGAAGGCTCCTGCCAAGAAGGTAGCAGCGAAGAAGGCGCCGGCGAAGAAGGCCGCCGCGAAAAAGGCGCCTGCGAAGAAGGCAGCAGCCAAGAAGGCGCCGGCGAAGAAGGCCGCCGCGAAAAAGGCGCCTGCCAAGAAAGCGCCTGCGAAAAAGGCTGCAGCCAAGAAGCCTGCTGCCAAGAAAGCAGCGAAAAAGCCTGCTGCCAAGAAGGCCGCGAAAGCGCCCGCCAAGGCAGCCGTAGTGCCTGCTCCTGCAGCGCAAACGACGCTGAACCCCCAGGCAGCCTGGCCGTTTCCGACGGCCAGCAAGCCCTGAGTCGTTCAGCGGCCTTGAAGGCACAAAGCCCGGCACCGCAAGGTGCTGGGCTTTTTTTATGGTTGGCCCGGCACCGAAGACAGGTGCTGGGCTTTTTTATGGGCTCAGAGGCCGAGCGCCTTCCGATCCACCTGGTAATTCTGCGGCCCGCGTTGCGCGATCTTGAGCGCGCCGATGCGGTTGCCCAACGCAGCGCAACGCGCGAGCGGCCAGCCCTGCTCCAGCCCGAACAGCAGCGCGCCGCGCCATGCATCGCCGCAACCCGTCGGCTCGACCACGGCCGTCGGCTTCACGCCGGGCACGTGCTCGCGCTCGCCTTCGGTCCACACTTCGCAGCCTTCGGCAGCCAGCGTCACAACCAGTCCGCGCACACGCTTCGAGATCTCAGCAAGGCTCCAGCCCGTGCGCTGCGAGAGCATCTTTCCCTCGTAGTCGTTGACCACCACCCAGCTGGCCAAGTCGACGAAATGCGCGAGTTCCTTGCCGTCGAACATCGGCAGGCCCTGGCCGGGATCGAACACGAAAGGGATGTCCGCAGCCTTGAGCTGCTCGGCATGCTGCAGCATCGCCTCGCGGCCGTCGGGCGCGATGATGCCGAGCCGGATGTCCTCGCGCGCCGCGATGCGCGTGATGTGCGCCTGCTGCATCGCGCCCGGGTGGAAGGCCGTGATCTGGTTGTTGTCGCGGTCGTTCATGATCATGGCCTGCGCGGTGAAGCTGTCGTCCACCTGCCGCACGAACTCGGTGCTGATGCCCAGCGTTCGCAGCCGCTCCAGGTAGTCGACGCCGTCGCTGCCGACCGTCGCCATCGGCAGTGCCGTGCCGCCTAGCGCGTTGAGGCTGTAGGCGATGTTGCCCGCACAACCGCCGAAGTCGCGCCTGAGGCCGGGCACGAGAAAGGACACGTTGAGGATGTGCAACTGGTCCGGAAGGATCTGATCGGCGAACCGTCCCTCGAAAGTCATGATGGTGTCGAACGCGAGGGAACCGCAAATCACTGCTGCCATGGATGAACCGTTGGTTGATTGAAAAAAGAAAAGAGCGCGCGGCTCAAGGATAGAAGGCCAGCACCCGGTAGCCTGCGATCGGCGCCAGTGCCGCGGCCTCGGGCCCGGTCAGCGCCAGCGGCAACGACGCCGCGCGCTCGGCACGGGCGGGCAGGACGGGCGGCGCGCCGAACTCGGCCGGCATGAGCACGCGCCGGATCACGGCACGCTCCTGCATGTCGAGCAAGGACAACTCGACCGCGGGCATCGCGAGCGGCACGGTGGCGGCATTGCGCAAGGTGAAGCTGAGGCGGTAGGCATCGCCGCTTTTCTCGCGCGCGAAGGAGGCGCCATCGATCGTGATGTCGCCGATCTGGCGCAGCGCCGAGAGCTCGCAGCCCGTCAGGCTGCACAGCGCCGCGAGCGCGGGACGCAGCCCCGGCTGGCGAGCGGCGATGAGGTCGCGCTCCTGATGCAATACCTGCACGAGCAGAAGAAGCGCAGCCAGCGCGGCCACGACGATCAGGGAGCGCCGCACCGCTGGCCGCTGCCAGAATGCCGATCCCTCGGCGGCGGCGCCCAAAAACCGAGGGCTGCGCCGAGCGAGCTCGATAGCAGGCTCAGGCTCGCTAGCGGCCAGCACCACGGGCGCCGATTCGCGCGCCGCCCGCTCTTCTCCGCGCGCCTTCGCCCTGGCGATCTTGGCGGACTTGGCACGCGCACGGCGCAGCGCCTTCTGCAGTTGCGCGTTGCCGGTGTCTTCTTCAGCCGCCGGCGGAGGTGGCGGCGACGGCCGTGGCGGTGGCGGCTCGCGGCCGATGGGCGGGGCGGCCGGCAGGTTCAGGTCGATGTTCGGGAATGGCGGAAGCGAGGGATAAGGCGGAATCACTTGCGCTTCGGCTGCACGCATCGGCTGCGAGCGCTGGGGCCAGGGCTCGTCCGCAACGACGCCGACAGCGAACGACAGCGGATCGGATGGCGCCGAGGTCTTGGACGCAGGCGGCGGCGGCACGGCGACGGGCGGCTCGGCGACCGGTGGTTCGATCTCTTGTTCGTCGTCGAGGAAGTCCGCCTCCTCGAGGTTCCGCACGGGTTCCTCGTCCGCGGGCCACTCTGCCACTTCGTCCAGCTCAGTTTCGATCGGCGGATCGGCGTCGGGCGGCACGCTGCTGGTGCCTTCGTCGGGCGCCGACGTCGGTGCGACTGCCGCGGGTCCAGGCGCCGAATCGGGCGCTTCATGCAGATCGACGGTCGCGTCGAACACCTCGCTGCACCGGCCGCAGCGCACCCACCCGTCGGAGATGCGAAGCTGGTCCCTCACCACCTTGAAAGTGGTGGCGCAGGCGGGGCAGCGAGTGACCAGGCTCATGAGGCGCCGATTGTAGGGTCGACCTCCAGCGTCGAGGACGATCTAGAGGGCCGCGGTCATCAGAATCCAGCCGTCCTCGCTGTCGCTCACTTCCAGCGCTGCATAGGGCGCATAGGCGAGCTTCAGTTCGTCGGCCTGGCGCTCGAGGATGCCCGCCAGCACCAGCGAACCGCCCGCTGCGACGTGCTCGCACAGCAAAGGCGCAAGCACCTTCAGCGGCGTGGCGAGGATGTTGGCGAGCACGATGTCGTAGCGGCCAGTTGCCAAGTCGGACAGGCCGGCCTTCAGTTGCACCTCGTTCGCCTCAGCGTTGAGCCGCGTCGAATCCACGGCGGCTTCGTCGATGTCGACGGCGTCGATGTCGGTCGCGCCGAACTTGGCCGCGCCGATCGCCAGGATGCCGGAGCCGCAACCGTAGTCGAGCACGCGCTTCCCACGGAGCTCCCCGCGCGTTGCGATCCAGCGCAGGCACATGCGCGTGGTCGGGTGCGTGCCGGTGCCGAAGGCAAGACCCGGGTCCAGCCGGATGACCTGCTGCGCTTGCGCCGGCGGATCGTGCCAGGTGGGCACGATCCAGAACTCGGGGGTGATTTCGACCGGTGCGAACTGGGACTGCGTCAGCCGCACCCAGTCCTGCTCGGGCACCTCGGTCAATCCAAGCACCTCGCAATCCACAAAGAAGTCCTGCGCGGCCAGCACCGCAGCAGCCTCCCGCGCCTGCGCCTCGGCGGCAAACAAGGCGATCACCCGGGAGCGCTGCCAGCCTCCCTTGGGCGGCGGCATGCCCGGCTCGCCGAACAGGGCCTGCTCGGCATCGGTCTGGGCATCCGCGTCCTCGACCGAAACGCTCAGCGCGTCGAGCGCCTCGAGCGCATCGCTGACGGTTTCGACGCGATCTTCCGGCGCGAGCAGGCGGAGTTCGAACACGGTGCCGCGGTCCCGCTCAGCGCTTGTGGGCCGCGAGCCACTCTTCGAGGTAGTGGATGTTGGTGCCGCCGCTCATGAACTTGGCGTCGACCATCAACTCGCGGTGCAGCGGGATGTTGGTCTGGATACCCTCGATCACCGTTTCGCTCAACGCCGTGCGCATGCGCGCCAAGGCCTGGTCGCGGGTATCGCCGTGAACGATGATCTTGCCAACCATCGAGTCGTAGTTCGGCGGCACGAAGTAGTTGGTGTAGACGTGCGAATCCACGCGCACCCCCGGCCCGCCCGGCGGATGCCACATCGTGATGCGGCCCGGCGAGGGCGTGAACTTGTAGGCGTCTTCGGCATTGATGCGGCACTCGATCGAGTGGCCGCGCATCTCGATCTGGCGCTGCGTGAACGGCAGCTTCTCGCCGGCGGCGACCATGATCTGCGTCTTCACGATGTCGATGCCGGTCGTGAATTCGGTGACCGGGTGCTCCACCTGCACGCGCGTGTTCATCTCGATGAAGTAGAACTCGCCGTTTTCGTAGAGAAACTCGAAGGTTCCGGCGCCGCGGTAGCCGATCTTCTTGCAGGCGGCCGCGCAGCGCTCGCCGATCTTCTCGATCAACTTGCGCGGGATGCCCGGTGCGGGCGATTCCTCGATCACCTTCTGGTGGCGCCGCTGCATCGAGCAGTCGCGCTCGCCCAGGTAGACCGCGTTCTTGTGCTTGTCGGCGAGGATCTGGATCTCGATGTGGCGCGGGTTCTGGAGAAACTTCTCCATGTAGACCGATGGATTGTTGAAGGCCGCGCCGGCCTCCGCCTTGGTCATCTGGATCGCATTGACCAGCGCCGCCTCGGTGTGCACCACGCGCATGCCGCGCCCGCCGCCGCCGCCCGCCGCCTTGATGATGACCGGATAGCCGATCGCCCGGGCGATGCGCTTGTTGGTCGAGGAATCGTCGGACAGTTCGCCCTCCGAGCCGGGCACGCAGGGGACGCCAGCCTTGATCATGGCCTGCTTGGCCGAGACCTTGTCGCCCATGATGCGGATCGATTCGGGCGTGGGGCCGATGAATTGAAAACCGCTCTGCTCCACGCGTTCGGCGAAGTTGGCGTTCTCGCTCAGAAAGCCGTAACCCGGGTGGATCGCCTCGGAGTCCGTCACTTCGGCCGCCGAGATGATCGCCGGCATGTTCAGATAGCTCTGCGAGGAAGGGGCCGGGCCGATGCATACCGCTTCCTCGGCCAGCTTCACGTATTTGGCATCGCGATCGGCCTCGGAATAGACCATCACGGCCTTGATACCCAACTCGCTGCAGGCGCGCTGGATGCGCAGCGCGATTTCGCCGCGGTTGGCGACCAGTATCTTCTTGAACATGGTCACTCGATGATGAACAGCGGCTGGCCGTATTCGACCGCCTGACCGTTTTCGCCGAGGATCTGTGTGATGGTGCCGGCCTTGTCGGCCTCGATCTCGTTGAGGATCTTCATCGCCTCGATGATGCAGACCGTGTCGCCTTCCTTGACCTGGCTGCCGATCTCGACGAATGCGGGTGCACCGGGGCTGGAGGAGCGGTAGAAGGTGCCGACCATCGGCGACTTGATGGCATGGCCGACGGGCGCCGCCTCTGCGGCCGGCGCCGCCGCGACTGGCGCGGCGATGGCACCGGCCGGTGCTGCAGCGCCGATGGCCGGAGCCGGCGCGGCGACGGTTTGAATGTATTGAACCGGTGCGGCGACGCCGCCCTTGACGATGCGGACCTTGCCTTCGGTTTCAGTGATTTCCAGTTCGGAAATATTCGATTCGGACACCAGATCGATCAGTGTCTTGAGCTTGCGCAGATCCATGGGACTCCAGCGCCGGCTTTGCCGGCTATTAGGATTTAACTCGCCTAAAAATCGGTGTTTTTCGGCGTATTTCGGCGTTTCGCCATCAACTGCCCGAACGGGCGAGCGATTCTAGCCGTGAACTAGGCCCGTCGCCATGCCTGGAGATCACCCGGCTCGAGCTTGCCCATTTTACGCGCCGCCACTGCGCCACCCGCATCGAGCACCAAGGTGAAGGGCAGACCGCCGGCCGTGTTGCCCAGATTCTTGACCAGTTCCGTGCCTTGCAGCCCCGCCAGACCGATGGGGTAGCTGACCGGCGTCTTGGTCAGGAACTTGCGAACCGCGGTGGGCTGATCGATCGCCAGACCGACAACTTGCCAGCCGTTGGCCGCATTTTCGCGAAAGAACGCATCGAGCATGGGCATCTCCTCGACGCAAGGAGGACACCAGGTGGCCCAGAAGTTGAGCAACAGCGGCTTGCCCCGCAGACTCTCGAACACCAGTTCGCCACCTTCGGGCCGATCGAAGCGCTGCGCCCAGAATGCGGCGTCCAGCTGCTCGCCGCCGGCCGCGCCGCCCCGGCGGTGCCACAGAGCACCGCCCAGACCGGCAACGGCCGCCACCGCGGCGACGCCGCCATAGAGCCAGGCCCGGCGCGTGGGGCTCGAAGTCATCCACTGTCCTTTTCTATCAGCCGCCTGAGCGCGGCCAGGTTGCCACGCGGGATGCGGCCCTGCGCGTCAGGCTTGAGCGCGCCTCGCAGATCGTCGAGGTCGTACACCAGCAGGTGCACGCCAATCTCCTCGCCGAGTGCCCGGCTCGCCACATGAACGCTGAGGGCTTCGACCTGCTCGCCATGGAAGCCGGTGACCATGCGCGGCTCGTAATCGACATGGTGGTCGATGAGCGCGATCTCGGCGGACTTCGGGTCGTCGCAGAAGAGCTGGATGTAGATGTCCGACAGGCGCGTCGCCGTGCCGTGCCACACGGCGCCACCGATGTGAGGCCGGAACTGCGCCATCCGCTCCATCCATTCGAGCGCCAGCTGGCGCAGCGCGTGCAATTCCTTGGGCTGGGTGTCCGCGCAATAGAGCCGGATGTAATCCCGCACCTCGGCCTCGATCTCGTCGTTGTTCGGCAGCGGCGTACGCACAGGCAGACCCAGGTCGCGCAGCGCGCGGCGCTTGGCGGGGCCGTACTCCAGCCCTTCCTCGACGACGAGGCGGGCCGCAGCGGCGGCAATTTCCTGCTTGGACGTGTCCATCGGCCCATTTTGCCCGCAGTAAGGCACCGGCAGAAGACCGGCCGCCCTGCGTCCCTAGAATCGACCGATGCATATTCACATCCTCGGCATCTGCGGCACCTTCATGGGCGGTGTCGCCGCATTGGCGCGCGAAGCCGGCCATCGGGTGACCGGTTGCGATGCCGGCGTCTATCCGCCGATGAGCGACCAACTGCGCTCGCTCGGCATCGAGCTGATCGAAGGCTACGACGCCGACCAGATGGCGCTGCGGCCCGATGTCTTCGTCATCGGCAACGTGGTGTCCCGCGCCCGGCTCGCCGACGGCACACCCAAGTTCCCGCTGATGGAAGCCATCCTCGACGCCGGCGCCAGCTACACCAGCGGCCCGCAATGGCTGGCAGAACACGTGCTGCAGGGCCGGCATGTGATGGCGGTGGCCGGCACGCACGGCAAGACCACCACCACTTCGATGTTGGCCTGGATCCTCGAACGCGCCGGCCTGGCGCCGGGTTTCCTGGTGGGCGGTGTGCCGCTCGACTTCGGCGTCTCGGCCCGGCTCGGCAAGAACAAGTTCGTGATCGAAGCCGACGAATATGACACGGCCTTCTTCGACAAGCGCAGCAAGTTCGTCCATTACCGCCCGCGCACCGCGATCCTGAACAACCTGGAGTTCGACCACGCCGACATCTTCGACGACCTGGGGGCGATCGAACGGCAATTCCACCACCTCGTCCGCATCGTGCCGGGGACGGGCCGTGTGGTCGTCAACGCCACCGAGGAAAGTCTGCAGCGCGTGCTGGCCCAGGGCTGCTGGAGCGAACTGGCCCGCTTCGGCGCCGGCGGCGAATGGCAGGCCCATGGGCCGCACGACGCGTTCGAGGTGCTGCGCCAAGGCGAGCGGGTCGGCCGCGTCGAATGGGCGCTGTCCGGTCTGCACAACCAGATGAATGCGCTCGCCGCGATCGCCGCCGCGGAGCACGTGGGCGTGGCGCCGGCCGAAGCGGCCGGCTTTCTGGCCAGCTTCCGCAACGTGCGCCGCCGCATGGAGCTGCGCGGCACCGTCGCGCGCGCGGGCGCAGCGATCACGGTCTACGACGACTTCGCGCACCACCCGACGGCGATCCGCACCACGCTCGACGGCCTGCGAAAGAAGCTCGACGCCGACGGCCACCAGGGCGAGCGCATCCTGGCCGCCTTCGAACCGCGCAGCAACACCATGAAGCTGGGCACCATGGCGGCCCAGCTGCCCTGGAGCCTCGAAGCGGCCGACCTCGCTTTCTGCCATAGCGGCGGACTGGAATGGGACGCTGCCGCAGCGCTCGCGCCGATGGGCGACCGGGCGCAGGTGGCCGGCGCAATCGAGCCGCTGGTGGCGCAGATCGTCGCGGCAGCGCGGCCGGGCGATCACATCGTCTGCATGAGCAACGGCGGTTTCGGAGGCGTGCACGAGAAGCTTCTTTCCGCCTTGCGCGCGACAGGCGCGGCAGAATAGGCTCATGCGCGCACAGGAGCTCATCGATACCCTGAATCTGCAGCCTCATCCCGAGGGCGGCTGGTTCCGCGAGGTGTTCCGCTCGACAGCGCAGGTCATGCCCGCCGATGGGCGGCCGGCCCGCCAGGCGCTCACTACCATCTATTTCCTGCTGGAAGCCCACCAGCATTCGCGCTGGCACCGTGTGGCGTCCGACGAAGTGTGGATCCATCTCGAAGGGGTTCCGCTCGCGCTCTGGACCAGCGATGGGGCGCTGCGCACGCCGCCGGTCCACCTGCGGCTGGGCCCGGTCGATGTCCACGGCACGCGACCGCAGCACACCGTTCCGGCAGGCCAGTGGCAAGCAGCCCGGCCCATCGTGTCGCAGGCCACCGACGACTACACGCTGGTCAGTTGCACCGTGGGACCCGGTTTCGACTTCAGCGATTTCTCGTTCATGCAACCCGAGGGCGACGAGGCGGCGCTGCTGCGCCACCACTGGCCGGAGCTGGCGGCGCTGATCTGAGCGCCGTCGCACCGATTCAGCCGCGGCGCTGTTTCACCGCTTGCGACAGCAGCTCCAGCACCTGGGCCGAATCGTCCCAGCCCAGGCAGGCATCGGTGATGCTCTTGCCGTATTCCAGATCGGCCACGCGGTCCTTGCCGGCGCTGAACTTCTGGGCGCCCGCGCTCAGGTGGCTCTCGACCATCAGGCCGAACACCCTCTTGCTGCCGCCCGCAATCTGCGCGGCGATGTCCTTCGCCACGTCGATCTGCTTCTGGTGCTGCTTGCTGCTGTTGGCGTGGCTGCAGTCGACCATCAGCGTCGGCGGCAGCTTGGCGGCTTCGAGGTCCTCGCAGGCGGCGGCCACGCTCGCGGCGTCGTAGTTGGGCGCCTTGCCGCCGCGCAGAATCACGTGGCAGTCCTTGTTGCCGTTGGTCTGCACGATCGCCACCTGTCCGTTCTTGTGCACCGAGAGGAAGTGGTGCCCGCGCGCCGCCGCCTGGATGGCGTCGGTCGCAATGCGGATGTTGCCGTCGGTGCCGTTCTTGAAGCCGATCGGCGCCGACAGGCCAGAAGCCAGTTCGCGGTGCACCTGGCTCTCGGTGGTGCGGGCGCCGATCGCGCCCCAGGAGATCAGGTCGCCGATGTACTGCGGCGAGATCACGTCGAGGAACTCGCTGCCGGCCGGCAGCCCCAGCCGGTTGATGTCGATGAGCAGTTGGCGCGCGATGCGCAGGCCCTCGTCGATGCGGAAGCTCTCGTCGAGGTAGGGGTCGTTGATGAGCCCCTTCCAGCCCACCGTCGTGCGCGGCTTTTCGAAGTAGACCCGCATCACGATCTCCAGTGTGCCGGCGTACTTCTCGCGCTCGGCCTTCAGGCGCCTTGCGTATTCGAGCGCGGCGGCCGGGTCGTGGATCGAGCACGGGCCCATCACGACCAGTAGCCGGTCGTCCTTGCCGGCCATGATGTTGTGGATGGCGCGGCGGGTGCCGGTGATCAGCGATTCGACCGGCGTGCCGCGGATCGGGAAGAAACGGATCAGATGTTCGGGAGGGGGCAGCACGGTGATGTCCTTGATGCGTTCGTCGTCGGTTCGGCTGGTTTTCTCGACGCTCGCATACCAGTTCTCGGTGGCCGGGGCAGTGTTCGTGCTCATCGCTTCTTCCTTCACTTTGAAAATCATCGGGGCATAAAAAAACCGCCGGGGCTCGAGGCGCCGGCGGTTCTGGGAGGGTGTGTCAGTGTGCTTTACGCGCTCGCCTCTCGTCCGCCGGAAACCGGGAACCAAAAGTACGAAAAGAAAAACGCGACGCGCGAAGACATAGGGGCCGAATGTAGCACAGGGTTTTGGGCTCGGCTGTTGTTTGCGGGCGTCAGGCGGTGCCGCCGACGGTCAGGCCGTCGATGCGCAGCGTGGGCTGGCCGACGCCGACCGGCACGCTCTGGCCTTCCTTGCCGCAGGTGCCGACGCCCGTATCGAGCGCCATGTCGTTGCCGATCATCGTCACGCGCGTCAGCGCATCGGGACCGTTGCCGACCAGGGTGGCGCCCTTCACCGGATACTGGATCTTGCCGTTCTCGACCCAGTAGGCTTCGCTGGCCGAGAACACGAACTTGCCGCTCGTGATGTCGACCTGGCCGCCGCCGAAGTTGGTGGCGTAGAGGCCTTTCTTGATGCTGGCGACGATTTCTTCCGGCACCCTGTCGCCGCCCAGCATGTAGGTGTTGGTCATGCGCGGCATCGGTACGTGCGCGTAGCTCTCGCGGCGGCCGTTGCCGGTGGGCGGGACCTTCATCAGGCGCGCATTGAGCGAATCCTGGATGTAGCCCTTCAGGATGCCGTCCTCGATCAGCACATTGCGCTGCGTCGCGTTGCCTTCGTCGTCGACGTTGAGCGAGCCGCGGCGGTCGGCGATGGTGCCGTCGTCCAGCACGGTCACGCCCTTGGCCGCCACGCGCTCGCCGATGCGGCCCGAGAAGGCGCTCGACCCCTTGCGGTTGAAGTCGCCTTCCAGCCCGTGGCCGATGGCCTCGTGCAGCAGGATGCCGGGCCAGCCCGGGCCGAGCACCACGGTCATCTCGCCCGCGGGCGCGGGACGCGATTCCAGGTTGGTGAGCGCCTGCTGGACGGCCTGGTCGACGTACTCGGCAATCTGCGCATCGTCGAAATAGGCGAGGCCGAAGCGGCCGCCGCCGCCGCCCGAGCCCATCTCGCGGCGGCCGTTCTGCTCGGCGATCACCGTGACCGACAGCCGCACCAGCGGCCGCACGTCGGCCGCCAGCGTGCCGTCGGCGCGCGCGACCAGCACCACGTCGTATTCGCTCGCGAGGCCGGCCATCACCTGCGCGACGCGCGGATCCCTGGAACGCGCGAGCTTCTCGACCTTGCCGAGCAACTCGACCTTGGCGGTGCTGTCAAGCGTCGAGATCGGGTCCACGCCGCCATAGAGCGAACGGCTCGTTGCAACCTTGCGCACCGGAGCCTTCACCCGCCCGTTGCGCCCGGCAGCGGAAATGGTGCGCACGGTGCGCGCCGCATCGAGCAGCGAGGCCTCGGAGATGTCGTCCGAATAGGCGAAGGCCGTCTTCTCGCCGCTGACCGCGCGAACGCCGACGCCCTGGTCGATGCTGAAGCTGCCGGTCTTGACGATGCCCTCCTCCAGGCTCCAGCCCTCGCTGCGCGTGTACTGGAAGTAGAGGTCGGCGTCGTCCACCTTGTGGGCGGTGATTTCGGCCAGGGCGCGCGACAGGTGCGACTCGTCGAGGCCGAAGGGCGTGAGCAGGAGCTGCTGCGCCGTGGCGAGGCGCTCGATGGTGGGTTCGCGTGAAATCATCGAAGGATTCTAGGCTCGCACCCCGAATGGCGCTCAGGACTGCATCAGCCGCTTGGCGCGCGAAATGGACATCAGGATGCCGAGCCCCAGGCCGAGCGTCACCATCGCGGTGCCGCCATAGCTGATGAAGGGCAAAGGCACGCCGACCACGGGCAGGATGCCGCTCACCATGCCCATGTTCACGAAGGCGTAGGTGAAGAAGATCATCGTCATCGCGCCGGCCAGCAGGCGGGAGAACAGCGTCGGCGCATCCAGCGCGATCGCGAGGCCGCGAAAGATCAGGAAGACGAAGGCCGCGATCAGCGCCAGATTGCCGATGAGACCGAATTCCTCGGAATAAGCCGCGAAGATGAAGTCGGTGGTGCGCTCGGGAATGAACTCCAGGTGCGTCTGCGTGCCCTGCATGAAACCCTTGCCGCCGACGCCGCCGGAGCCGATGGCGATCATGCCCTGGATGATGTGGAAGCCCTTGCCCAGCGGGTCTTTGGTCGGGTCGAGCAGCGTGCAGATGCGCTGCTTCTGGTAGTCGTGCAGCACGCGCCAGTCGACGCCGTCGGCGCACAGCTGCGACTCGAAGCCGACGATCAGCGCCACCGCGACCAGCCCGATCACCACCGGCGGCACGATCAGTTTCCACGAGAGCCCGGCGAAGAAGATCACCGACAGGCCGGCCGCCAGCACCAGCAGCGAGGTGCCCAGGTCGGGCTGCTTCATGATCAGGCCGATCGGCACCGCCAAGAGCACGGTGGCGACCACGAAGTCGAGCGTGCGCAACTGGCCCTCGCGGCGCTGGAACCACCAGGCCAGCATCAGGGGCATCGCGATCTTCAGGATTTCGCTCGGCTGGATCACCATGCCGACATTGATCCAGCGCGTGGCGCCCTTCTTGGTGATGCCGAACAGCGCCACCGCGATCAGCAGCCCCACGCCCAGGGCGTAGAGCGGCACGGCAAAGAACATCAGGCGCTGCGGCGGCACCTGCGCCACCACGAACATGATGAAGCCGGCCAGGAGCATGTTGCGGCCGTGGTCCGCGAAGCGCGAGCCGTGGTCGAAACCCGACGAATACATGGTCAGCATGCCGGCGCAGGCCAGCAGCAGCACGGCGAAAGCGAGAAAGCCGTCGAAGCCCTGGAACACGGGGACGATGCGACGCGCGAGCGACGGCTGGTTGAACACGGCTGACATGGGCGCGGATTATCCGCGTCCCGGCGCGCTTCCGTAACAATCCAGCAGCATGAACCCGTTGCCCGCCACCCATTTGTTGTATCTCCATGGCTTTCGCTCCTCGCCGCTGTCGACCAAGGCGCGGCAGATGGCGCAGCGCGTGGCCGAACGGCACCCGCAACTGCAGTGGTGGTGCCCGCAACTGCCGCCCTCCCCCCGCGAGGCCATCGATCTCGTGATGAACGGCATCGCGCAATGGCCGCGCAGCTCGATGGCGGTCGTGGGTTCCTCGCTCGGCGGCTTCTATGCCACCCATGTGACCGGCATGACAGGCTGCCGCGCCGTGCTGCTGAACCCCGCGGTCCATCCGGCACGCGACCTGGCGAACTACATCGGCGAGCAGAGCTCCTGGCACGACCCGGCCGGGCACTTTTTTTTCCGGCCCGAGTACATCGATCAACTGCGTGCGCTCGAACTCGGGCCGCTGGCACAGCCCGAGCAGGTCTTCGCCGTCATCGCCAAGGGCGACGAGCTCCTGGACTGGCGCGAGATGTCGGCCCGCTACCCCGGAAGCCGCATCAAGCTGCTCGAGGGCAGTGACCATGCGCTGTCCGATTTCGAGCGCCATCACCTGGACGATGTGATGGCCTTCATCGACCCGGCCTGAACGCGGTCCGCGGCCGGCGTTCATCGCCGCGCATGGGACAATCCGCGTCATGTTTGTTTTGTTCGAAGAAGCCGGCAAGTACCTCGGCGGCCGCGTGTTGTCGGAGGCCGAGGCCTCGGCGCAGGTCGAGCTCGAGTCCGGCAAACGCGTCAAGGTCAAGGGCGCCAACATCGTGCTGCGCTTCGAGAAGCCGGCTCCGGCCGAATTGCTGGCCGAAGCGCGCACCCTGGCCGCCGGCATGGATCTCGACCTGGCCTGGGAATTCGCGCCCGAAGGCGAGTTCGCCTTTGCCGAGCTCGCGGTTGACTACTTTCAGGCTCATCCGACGCTGGCGCAGCAGGCCGCCGCGCTGCTGGCGCTGTTCGAGGCGCCGCACTATTTCCGCCGCGCGGGCAAGGGCCGCTTCAAGAAGGCGCCGGCCGAGATCGTGCAGCAGGCGTTGGCCGCTATCGAGAAGAAAAAAGCGGTACAGGCGCAGATCGCCGAATGGTCCGCGCAGCTGGCGGAAGGCGTTTGCCCGGCGCCGGTGCGCGAGCAGCTCTTCAAGATCCTCTTCCGGCCCGACAAGAACGCGCCCGAGTACAAGGCCGTGGTCGAAGCCGCGCGTGCGACGCAGCGACCGCCGCTCGAGTTGCTCAAGCAGGCGGGCGCGATCGATTCGCCCTACCAGTTCCACTGGCGCCGCTTCCTGTTCGAGAACTTCCCCAAGGGCACCGGCTTCCCGGCCCTGCAAGCGCCAGCCATCACCGACGAACTGCCGCTCGCCGAGGTGCAGGCCTTCTCGATCGACGATTCGCAGACCACCGAGATCGACGATGCGCTCTCGGTCACGGGCCTCGGCAGCGGCACGGTGCGCGTCGGCATCCACATCGCGGCGCCCGGCCTGGCGCTGGCGCCGGGCAGCCCGATCGACCAAGTGGCGCGCGCGCGCATGTCGACGGTCTACATGCCGGGCCACAAGATCACCATGCTGCCCGACGACGTGGTGGAGGCCTACACCCTGCAGGAAGGGCGCGACTGCCCGGCCGTCTCGCTCTACGCCAGCTTCGACGAAGCGACGCTGGAACTGAAAGGCGCAGAGACCCAGCTCGAGCGCGTGCCGATCGTGGCCAACCTGCGCCATGACCAGCTCGACGGCGTCGTCACGCAGGGCTGGCTCGAAGATGCCTCGGTGGACGGCGAGAACACGCCCGAGGTCGCGAAACGCGCGCGCGCCCCGCTGTCCTTCCTGTTCCGCCTCGCGAAGCAGCTGAAAGCGCAGCGCGAAGTGGTGCGCGGCAAGCCCGAGAGCTTCAACCGGCCCGACTACAACTTCCGACTGATCGGCAACGACAGCGAACCCACCGGCAACGAGCAGGTGCAGATCAGCACCCGCCAGCGCGGCGCACCGCTCGACCTGATCGTTTCCGAGGCCATGATCCTGGCCAACAGCAGCTGGGGCGGCTGGCTCGGCGAACTCGGCGTGCCCGGCCTCTACCGCAGCCAGGCCAGCCTGGCGCCCGGCATCAAGGTGCGCATGGGCACGCGGGCCCTGCCGCATGCCGGCCTCGGCGTGAAGAGCTACGCCTGGAGCACCTCGCCGCTGCGCCGCTACACCGACCTCGTGAACCAGTGGCAGATCATCGCGGCCGCGCGCCACGGCAAGACCGCGGCGTTGGCTGCGCCTTTCAAGCCCAAGGACGCCGACCTGTTCTCGATCCTCTCGGGTTTCGACGCGGCCTACGCCGCCTACAACGCCCACCAGGGCGGCATGGAGCGCTTCTGGACGCTCAAGTACCTCCAGCAGCGGGGCATCGCCGAACTCGACGCGACCCTGATCAAGGACGTGGGCAACGGCGCCCTGGTGCGCGCCGACACGCTGCCGCTGGTGTTCCAGGTCACCGGCACGCAAGGCTTGATGCGCGGCGCTCGCGTGCGCGTCAGGCTCGGTGAGATCGACGAGATCGCGCTCGACGTGCACGGCACCGTCATCGAGCGCCTCGATGCGGCGCCGGCCGAGGCTGCCGCGGAAGACGAGAGCGGCGAGGACGAGGAAGAAGTGGCCGGGCCGATCGCCATTGCGGTCGACCTCGCCGACAGCGACGAGGCTGCCCCGGAGAAGGTAACAGCATGAACCTGCGCGACCTGAGCAGCCTGCAGATCGCGCTCGGCCTGTCGGTCGCGGCGCACGCGCTGCTGCTCGGGCTGCGCTTTGCCGACCCGGAGACTTTCAACCGCGTGTTCACCGAAACGCCGCTCGAGGTCATCCTGGTCAACGCCAAGACCAACGAGCGCCCCGACAAGGCCCGGGCCATCGCCCAGACCTCGCTGGCCGGCGGCGGCGATCTCGAACGCGGCCGCGCCACCAGCCCGCTGCCGCCCTCCACCTTCACCGCCGTCGGCGACTCGATGGAAGACGCGCAGCGCCAGGTGGAGGCGATGCAGGCGCAGCAGATGCTGCTTTTGGCGCAGATCAAGCAGCAGCTCGCCGCCATGCCGATGCCCGACCCGCGCAACCAGGGCAGCCCGAGCGAGAACGCGGCGCGCGAGGAAAAGCGCCGCCAGCTGATCAAGATGCTGGCCGAGATCGAACGCCGCGTGAACGAAGAGAACGCGCGGCCCAAGAAGCGCTATCTGAGCCCGGCGACCCGCGAAGCCACGTATGCCGTCTACGTCGACGCGCTGCGCAGGCGCATCGAGCAACGCGGCACCGAGAACTTCCCCGAGCTCGCCGGCAAAAAACTGTACGGCGAGCTCACGATGATGGTGACCGTCAACTTCGACGGCTCGATCCTCGGCACCGAGGTCATCGAAGGTTCGGGCAACCAGGCCTTGGACCGGCGCGCCCAGGCGATCGTGCGCAGCATCGGCAATTTCGGCAAGTTCACCGACGCGATGCGCCGCCAGACCGACCAGATCGTGCTGCCCTCGCGCTTCAAGTTCACCCGCGACGAGACGCTCGAAACCCAGGTGTCTTCTTCATCGAGGCAATGAGCATGGACCAGTACTGCGTGATGGGCAATCCGGTGGAGCACAGCCGCTCGCCATGGATCCATGCGCGCTTTGCCGAACTGACGGGCCAGACGCTGGACTACGGCCGCCGGCTGGTGCCGATCGACGGCTTCGATGAAGCGGTGGCGGCCTTCCGCGCCGAACCGGCCGGCACCGCGCGCGGCTGCAACATCACCGTGCCCTTCAAGTTCGACGCGGCGGCACTCGCCCAGCACCTGAGCCCGCGCGCCGCGCTGGCGCGCGCCGTCAATGTGCTGAGCTTCGAGGAAGACGGCATTCATGGCGACAACAGCGACGGCGCCGGCCTCGTCAACGACATCACGGTCCATGCAGGGGTGTCGCTCGCCGGCAGCGAGCTGCTGCTGCTCGGCGCCGGCGGTGCCGCGGCCGGCGTGCTGGGCCCGCTGCTGGAAGGCGGCCCGCGCCGCGTGGTGGTCGCCAACCGCACGCTGGCCAAGGCCATCACGCTGGTGCAGCGCCATGCGGCGCTCGCGCTTGCGCACCACGTCACGCTGGAAGCACAGGAACTGCACGCGGTGCCCGGCAACTTCGACATCGTGGTGAACGCCACGGCCTCGAGCCTGGCGGGCGGCGAAGTGCCGGTCGCGGCGAGCGTGCTGAAGCGCGGCGCGCTGGCGGTCGACATGATGTACGGCCCCGCCGCCGCGGGCTTCATGAACTGGGCGCGCGACCACGGCGCCGTGCCGCGCGACGGCCTCGGCATGCTGGTCGAGCAGGCGGCCGAGGCCTTTGCGCTCTGGCGCGGCGTGCGGCCGCCCGCGGCACAGGTGCTGGCCGAGCTGCGCGCCATTGTTGATCGGACGTGAAAGCGCTTCTTCGCTGGGCGCTGTGCCTGATCGTCGCGGGCTTCGCGCTCGAAGTCTTTTTCATCGCGCGCATCGCCGCGATGGCGGCGATCGATCCGCAGTCCACCGCCTTCCAGCGCTCCGAGGCCTGGCAACTCGCCACCGAGGGGCGCAGCAATGGGGAGCGGGACTGGAAGCAGCGCTGGGTCCCCTACACGCAGATCTCCGACACGCTCAAGCGCGCGGTGATCGCCAGCGAAGACGACCAGTTCATCTACCACCAGGGTGTCGAGTGGGAAGCGATCGAGCGCGCGCGCCAGCGCAATGCCAAGGCCGAGCAGATCGCCGCGCGGCGTGCTGCCAAGATGCGGGCACGCGGCAAGGAACCGCGCCCGCCCCAGCTGCGCGGCGGTTCGACCATCACCCAGCAGCTCGCGAAGAACCTGCTGCTCTCGGGCGAGCGCACGCTGCTGCGCAAGGGCCAGGAGCTGGTGCTGGCCACGGCACTGGAGCTTCTGCTCGACAAGGAACGCATCCTCGAGATCTACCTCAACAGCGTGGAATGGGGCGAAGGCGTGTTCGGCGCCGAAGCGGCCGCACAGCACTACTTCAGGAAGCCGGCCGCGCGGCTTAGCGCCGGCGAAGCGGCGCGGCTCGCGGTGATGCTGCCGAGCCCCAAGTCCTACGAACGCCGGTCCGGCTCGGCCTATCTCTCGGGCCGCGCGGCCACGATCGCGGCGCGCATGCCGTCGGCGGAACTGCCCTGAGTTCCCCAAACCGTTCGGGCTGAGCCTGTCGAAGCCTTGCGCAGCCCTTCGACCCTTCGACAAGCTCAGGACAGGCCAAGCTCAGAGTGAACGGGTTCGGGCCCGTATCATCGCCGCCATGCTTGCAAAGTTCACGGGGTGGGCCCTGCTGGTCGTGATCCGGCTCCTCACCGGCGCCCAGGCGCGCTGGTGGGGCTGCCCGCCCAAGGCCGAGCAGCGCATCTATTTCGCCAACCACCAGAGCCATCTCGACCTGGTGATGATCTGGGCCGCGCTGCCCGAGGAACTGCGCAGCATCACGCGGCCGATCGCGGCGCGCGACTACTGGGCCACGACGCCCTTCAAGCGCTGGATCACGACCGAGGTGTTCAATGCGATCTATGTGGAGCGTGGCGGCAGTGCGCCGGTTCCGCCGCCCACCGCGGCGCCAGGGCCCGCGGAGCGCATCGAGCCCTCGTTCGACGGGGTGGTGCAAACGGAACTGCCGCTCGCGCCGCCGGCGGCCGAGATCGCGGAACCGGCGGCTGCGGTAGTGCCCGGCAGCGCCGAAGCCCTCGCGCCGCTGCAGCCCCTGATCGAGGCGCTGCAGAGCGGCGACTCGATCATCATCTTTCCCGAGGGCACGCGCGGCCACACGGGCGAGCCGCAGAAGTTCAAGTCGGGCCTCTTCGCGCTGGCCCAGATGTTCCCGGAGGCGGTGCTGGTGCCGGCCTGGATCGACAACGTGCAGCGCGTGATGCCCAAGGGCGAGGTCGTGCCGGTGCCCATTCTTTGCTCGGTCACTTTCGGCGAGCCGGTTCGCCTCGAAGAAGGTGAAGAGCGCCGGCCCTTCCTCGATCGGGCGCGCGAAGCGGTCGTCGCGCTGCGCTACGTATGAACGAATACCTGCGCCATCTCGCGCCGAACCACCAGGTCGCGGCCCTGTTCCTGATCGTCTTCGGCCTGCTCGTCATCGTCAGCACCGTGGCCTTCCTGCTGACCTTCAGGGAGCGCCGCAACCCGGTGCACGACGAGACCTGGCAACGCGAACTGCTGCACTTCCTCACCCTGCTGCGCACCACCTGGGTCATGGTGGTGATCTTCTGGATCGGCTGGGCGCTGGGCGAAACGGTCGCCACCGTGCTGTTCGCGCTGATCTCTTTCTTCGCGCTGCGCGAGTTCATCACGCTCTCGCCGACGCGGCGCGGCGACCATCGCAGCCTGATCCTGGCCTTCTTCGTCGTACTGCCAATCCAGTTCTGGCTGGTCGCAACCGCGCACTTCGACCTGTTCACCGTGTTCATCCCGGTCTATGTGTTCATCGCGATTCCCGTGGTGAGCGCGCTGGCCGACGACCCCAACCACTTCCTGGAACGCAACGCCAAGCTGCAGTGGGGCATCATGGTCTGCGTCTACGGCATGAGCCATGTGCCGGCGCTGCTCCTGCTGTCCTTTCCGGGCTACGAGGGTAAGAGCGCCTTCCTCGTGTTCTTCCTGGTGTTCGTGGTCCAGACCTGCGTGCTGACGCAGCATTTGATCTCGCGGCGCAGCACCATGCCCGGGGATGCTTCCGCACCGGCGCCCGAGGAACAGGCCAAGGCCCGGCTCGGCAAGCTCGGGCACTGGCTGTTCCGGCAGGAACCCGTCGCACCCCACGTGAGCCGCAGCTTCAACTGGACCAGCTGGGCGATCGGCATGGGCATCGCGAGCCTGGTCGGCGCGCTGTTCTCCTTCATCACGCCCTTCAAGTTCGCCCAGGCGCTCGCGGTGTCGCTGATCGCCTGCGTCGCCGGCTCGATGGGCCACCTCGTGATGAAGGCGCTCAAGCGTGACCGCGGCATTCCCAACTGGGGGCAACGCGGCGTCGGCGTGACGGGCGCCAACGGCCTGCTGGACCGCGTCGATGCGCTCTGCTTCGCGGCACCCGTGTTCTTCCATTCGGTGCGCTGGTATTTCGGCGCATAAGGCTCGCATGCGCATCCTCGGCATCGACCCCGGCTTGCAGACCACCGGCTTCGGCGTGGTGGACATGGACGGCCACACGCTGCGCTATGTCGCGAGCGGCACCATCAGCACCAAGCGCGTCGCGCAGGGCGAGCTGCCGGCCCGGCTGAAGGTGCTGTTCGACGGCATCTGCGAAGTCGTCGAGCGCTACAAGCCCGATGCAGCAGCGGTGGAGATCGTGTTCGTCAACGTCAATCCGCAATCGACCCTGCTGCTCGGGCAGGCGCGCGGCGCCTGCCTCACGGCGCTGGTGACGAGCAACCTGTCGGTCGCCGAATACACCGCGCTGCAGATGAAGCAGGCGGTCGCGGGCCACGGCAAGGCCGCGAAGGCGCAGGTGCAGGAGATGGTCAAGCGCTTGCTGCAACTACCCGGCCTGCCCGGCAGCGACGCGGCCGATGCGCTCGGCATCGCGATCACGCACGCCCATGTCGGCAGCTCGATGGCCCGGCTCGGCCAGGCCGCGGTGCTCGCACGCAGCACCAGCGGGATGTACAGGCAGGGGCGGACGCGCTGATTCGGACGCGTCAGCGCAGCAACCGATGCGTTGGTGTTTTGGCCGCCTTCTTATCGAAGGTCAGCACCGGCGCGTAGCCGGCGGCCTGCGCACGCACGGCCAGCAGGTAGTCCGAAAAGTCGGCCGGACCAGCTTCGTACAGGCCAAGCGCCTGCCGAACCAGGCCCGGTGATTCGACCTTGAGTTGATCATGGTTCAGCAATGCGCTCATGGCTTGGTGAACAGCATCACGCGCGTAGCCATAGCTGCGCTCCAAGACCCAACTCAGCTCGCAAAGAACGACGTGATCGACGTAAGCCGGTGAACGCGCGCTGGCGTTGTCGCGAAGCCAAGCTTCGGCTTTGGCCGCCTGCCGCGCATCGTCGTTGGTGAGGAGCCTCACCAACAGGTTGGTATCGAGCGCGATCACTTCGCCGTGCCGGGGCGATGTTTCTCGCCCAGGTGGGCCGCAACCCCAACGTCCATCTCTTCGACGGTCAGCGCCCGCTTGGGCCGCGCCAGCAGACCCCGCAGCGCCTTGACAGGCGTTGGTGTCGGCCTTTTCAGAACGATGGTGTCGTCGTCCACCACCGTCACCAGAAGCCGATCGCCTGCCTCCAGGCCTAGCCGCGCCCTGGCGGCACTTGGCAGCGTCATCTGGCCCTTTGATGTCAGGGTGGTTTGCATGCTAACCTTCCTTACCAAAAGGTAAGGATATCACGTCAAACCACGCGCTCCGCGATCAGCACCGCGAAGAAGCCGAAGGCCGCGAACAGCGTCCACTTGAGCACGATCCAGCCGAAGCGCTTGTACTTGGGCTGCCCGGTGCCGGCGAAGAAGGCGAAAGAGATGCCGGCCACCAGCAGAAGCAGCAGGATGGCCCAGCGAAACAGCAGCATCGTCTGGAAGGCCCCGCGCTACCAGGCGCGCGCGACTTCGGCGAAGCCAGCCGGCGCGCGACTCTGGTCGTCGAAAGTGACGATCTCGTAGGCGTCTTCGTGCGCGAGCAGTTCGCGCAGCAGCTTGTTGTTGAGCGCGTGGCCCGAGCGGAACGCGCTGTAGGCCGCGAGCAGCGGCCGGCCGATGACGTAGAGGTCGCCCATGGCGTCCAGAATCTTGTGCTTGACGAACTCGTCGTCGTAGCGCAGTCCGCCCGCATTCAGCACCTTGGTGTCGTCCATCACGATCGCGTTGTCGAGCCCGCCGCCGAGCGCCAGGCCCTTGGAGCGCATGTACTCGACCTCCTTGGTGAAGCCGAAGGTGCGCGCGCGCGCGATGTCGCGGCTGTACGAGCCCGACCCCAGGTCGAACTCGACGCGCTGGCCGGTCGAATTGACCACGCGATGATCGAAGTCGATCTCGAAGCTGAGCTTGTAGCCGTGGTAGGGCGAAAGCCGCGCCCACTTGGTATCGGCCCCCTCGCCTTCGCGCACCTCGACCGGCTTGGTGACGCGGATGAAGCGGCGCGGCGCCTTCTGCAGCTCGATGCCCGCGCTTTGCAGCAGGAACACGAAGGACGATGCCGAGCCGTCGAGGATCGGCACCTCGTCGGCCGTGATGTCGATCAGGAGGTTGTCGATGCCGAGGCCCGCGCAGGCCGACATCAGGTGCTCGACGGTCTGGACCTTGGCACCCTTGGACGACACGGTGGACGCGAGCCGCGTGTCGGTGACGGCCTCGGCCGTCATCGCGATCTCGACCGGTTCCGGCAGGTCGACGCGGCGGAACACGATGCCGGCATCGATGGGCGCCGGCCTGAGCGTGAGTTCCACGCGCTGCCCGCTGTGCAGCCCCACGCCGACCGCGCGGGTGATGGATTTGAGGGTACGTTGTTGGAGCACGGCAGCGATTTTAGGAGGGCGAGGCGCCCGGCGTGCCGTGCGCCTCGCTATGTCCGTGATAGCTGCCATCTGGGACGGTCAATCGGCCTGGCGGCGGAGAAAGGCCGGGATCTCGAAATCATCCATCCCACCCGAGGACAGCGCATCCACTTTGGCAGCGGCCATGGTGCGGTTGGTGCGCCACACGCTGGGCACCGCCATGCCGTCGTAGTTGGGCTGGCCGCTCGCATGCCCGTGGCCCGCGCCGCCGAGCGTCGGCACGTTGAACGGGATGTTGTCGGTGCCGGTGCGGATCACTTCCAGCGTCGGCGCCTGGCGGCGCGCATCCGCGCGCGAGAGGCCGGTCGCGACCACGGTCACGCGCATCTCGTCGCCCAGGTTGTCGTCGTAGGCAGCGCCGTAGATCACGTGCGCGTCCGGCGAAGCGTAGGCACGGATGGTGTTCATCGCGAGCTTCGATTCGCTGAGCTTCAACGAGGACTTCGACGCCGTCACCAGCACCAGCACGCCCTTGGCGCCCGAGAGGTCGATGCCTTCGAGCAGCGGGCAGGCCACGGCCTGTTCGGCGGCGATGCGCGCGCGGTCCGGGCCGGCGGCCGCGGCGGTGCCCATCATGGCCTTGCCGGGCTCGCCCATCACGGTGCGCACGTCTTCGAAGTCGACGTTCACGCCGCCGTACTCGTTGATGATTTCCGAGATGCCGCCGACCGCGTTCTTGAGCACGTCGTTGGCATGCGCAAAGGCCTCGTCCTGCGTGACGTCCTCGCCCAGCACGTCGAGCAGCTTCTCATTGAGCACCACGATCAGCGAATCGACATTCGCCTCGAGCTCGGCCAGGCCGGCATCGGCGTTGGTCATGCGGCGGCCGCCTTCCCAGTCGAAGGGCTTGGTCACCACGCCCACGGTGAGAATGCCCATCTCCTTGGCCACGCGCGCGATCACCGGCGCCGCGCCGGTGCCGGTGCCGCCGCCCATGCCGGCCGTGATGAACAGCATGTGCGCGCCGGCGATGGCTTCGCGGATGTCGTCGATCGCGGCTTCCGCGGCATCGCGCCCCTTCTCGGGCTTGCTGCCGGCGCCCAGCCCGTTGGTACCGAGCTGGATGGTCTTGTGCGCGTTGCTGCGCGAGAGCGCCTGCGCGTCGGTGTTGGCGCAGACGAACTGAACGCCCTGCACGCCGCGCTCCATCATGTGCGCGACCGCATTGCCGCCGCCGCCGCCGACGCCGATCACCTTGATCTGCGTGCCTAGGTTGAACTCTTCGATTTCGATCATTTCGATGGCCATTTCTGACTCCTTGAATATTTGCAGTTGCCGTGTATGTATCAGTGAATTTTTTCTAGGGAACCGTCAACGATCGAGCGGTGGGCCGGTTCGTCGCCATCGCTCGTTGAAATGACGTTGAGGACTTCCGCGTGCCAACCAAAGTGGGTAGAAGTTCATGATCAGAAGTTCCCCACAATGAAGTCCTTGAAGCGTCCGAAGGCCGTCTTGACAGAGCCGTTCTTCTGCGCCACCTTGAAGCCGCGCAGCCGCGCATAGCGCGCCTCCTCGAGCAGGCCCATCACGGTCGCGGCGCGCGGCTGCGCCACCATGTCCGACAACGCGCTCGAATACTTCGGGATGCCGCGCCGCACCGGCTTCAGGAAGATGTCTTCGCCGAGCTCGACCATGCCGGGCATCACGGCGCTGCCGCCGGTCAGCACCACGCCCGAGGAGAGCACCTCTTCGTAGCCCGACTCGCGCACCACCTGCTGCACCAGCGAGAAGATCTCTTCCACCCGCGGCTCGATCACGCCGGCCAGCGCCTGCTTGCTCAGCATGCGCGGCCCGCGGTCGCCCAGGCCGGGCACCTCGACCTGCGTGTCCGGATCGGCCAATAGCTGCTTGGCATAGCCGTTCTCGACCTTGATGTCCTCGGCGTCCTTGGTCGGCGTGCGCAGCGCCATCGCGATGTCGCTGGTGATCAGGTCGCCGGCGATCGGGATCACCGCCGTGTGGCGGATCGCACCGTTGGTGAAGATCGCGACGTCGGTGGTGCCGGCGCCGATATCGACCAGCACCACGCCCAGCTCGCGCTCGTCCTCGGTCAGCACCGCCAGGCTGGAGGCCAGCGGGTTCAGCATCAGCTGGTCGACCTCCAGGCCGCAGCGGCGCACGCACTTGATGATGTTCTCGGCCGCGCTCTGGGCGCCGGTGACGATGTGCACCTTGGCCTCGAGACGCATGCCGCTCATGCCGATCGGCTCCTTCACGTCCTGGCCGTCGATCACGAACTCCTGCGGCTCCACCAAGAGCAGGCGCTGGTCGCTCGAGATGTTGATCGCGCGCGCCGTCTCCACCACGCGGGCCACGTCCGCCTGCGTGACTTCCTTGTCCTTGACCGCGACCATGCCGCTCGAGTTGATGCCGCGGATGTGGCTGCCGGTGATGCCGGTGTAGACGCGGCTGATCTTGCAGTCGGCCATCAGCTCGGCTTCCTTGAGCGCCTGCTGGATGCTCTGCACGGTGGCGTCGATGTTCACCACCACGCCGCGCTTGAGCCCGTTGCTGGGCGCAATGCCGAGCCCGGCCAGCTTGAGCTCGCCGTTGGGCAGCACTTCGGCCACCACCGCCATCACCTTGGCGGTGCCGATGTCGAGTCCGACAACCAGGTCTTTGTATTCCTTGGACATGAAGCTTCCTCAGTTCCTATTTCTTCTTGGGGTCGGTGACGACCGTGGTGACACCGCGCAAGCGCAGCGCGTAGCCTTCGTTGTGCCGCAGGTCGGCGCCCTCGACCGAAGCGACCGTGCGCCCGTACTGCCGCGCGACCGGCGCCACCGTGACCAGAAAACGCTGCGTGCGCGCCGCCACTTCCTCGCTCTGCCCGCGGCCGAGTTCGATCGCGGCGCCGGTGTCCAGCACCGCGCGCCAGCTGCCGCGGCTCGACAGCGTGAGCGCGTCGAGCGACAGCTCGTAGGGCGCAAACAGCGGCTGCAGCACGCGGTACATGCCCAGCACCTGGCCGGACTGCTCGGTCGGCCCGTCCAGCCGCGGCAGGCTGTCGTCGACCTCGGCCACGTTGGCCTCGAACACTTCGCCGAAGCCGTTGATGAGGCGCGATTGCGCCTCATCGCCCCAGTGCGCCACCGGCACATGCTCGGTGAGGGTGGCGCGCAGCTTGTTCGGGAACTCGCGCCGCACCACCGCCTTGCGCACCCAGGGTACGGCCTCGAAGGCGACACGCGCGCGCGCCAGGTCGACCGTGAAGAAGTTGCCCGCCAGCTGCGGCGCGACGTTGGCGCGCAACGTGACCGCGTTGTTGTGCGTGACCTCGCCGTCGACCTTGATGCCGGCCAGCGGGAAGAAGGGCTGGCGCAGCACCCACCATGCGCCCGCCGCCAGCAACACGAGCGCGAACAACGCGTACACCAGGGTCGCGGTCACGTTCATGAGCTTGACGTCGAAGGGCACGGGGATGCTGGCAGCCATCAGACCTCCGCTTTCGAGTCCAGGGTGGCCGATGCCAGCACGCGCAGGCACAGGTCCTCGTAGGAGATGCCGGCCGCGCGCGCCGACATGGGCACCAGCGAATGGGTGGTCATACCGGGCGAGGTGTTCATCTCCAGTAGGAAGGGCTTGCGGTCGCTGGCGCGGATCATCAGGTCGGCGCGGCCCCAGCCGCGGCAGCCGAGCTGGTGGTAGGCCGCCAGCGTGATGCGCCGGATCTCCTGCTCCTCCGCATCGGGCAGGCCGCTCGGGCAGTGGTACTTCACGTCGTCGGTGAAGTACTTGTTCTGGTAGTCGTAGGCGCCCTCGGGCGCGGCGATGCGCACCACCGGCAGCGCCTCGGCGCCGAGGCCGCCGCCGAGCACGGCGCAGGTGACTTCCTCGCCCTCGATGAACTCCTCGCAGAGCACGTCGGTGTCGTAGCCGACGGCCAGCGTCACGGCGTCCTGCATCTGCGAGTAGCCCTCGACCTTGGTCACGCCGATGGAGGAACCCTCGCGCGGCGGCTTCACGATCAGCGGCAGCCCCAGCACGTCGGGCACGGCCAGCACCTGCTCGCGGCTCTGCTGGTCGAAGGCCAGGCGCACATAGCGCGGCGTCGGCAGGCCGTCGGCCTGCCAGATGCGCTTGGTCATGACCTTGTCCATCGCCACGCTCGAGGCCATCACGCCGGAGCCGGTGTAGGGAATGCCGAGCAGTTCCAGCGCGCCCTGCACCGTGCCGTCCTCGCCGTGTCGGCCATGCAGCACGACGAAGCAGCGTGCGAAGCCTTCGTGCTTGAGCTCGACCAGCTCGCGCTCGGCCGGATCGAAGGCGTGGGCGTCGACGCCGCGCGAGCGCAGTGCCTCCAGCACGCCGGTGCCCGACATGATGGAAATCTCGCGTTCGGCCGACGTGCCGCCGAAAAGCACGGCCACCTTGCCGAAGTCCTGCGGGTTCACAGTGCTCTCCCTTCGCGCGTGAAGCGCTCCGATTTCTTGGAAGAGGCCGCGCCGCCGAGCTCGACCACCTTGGCGGGCACGGCTCCGATCGAGCCCGCACCCATGCAGATCACCACGTCGCCCTCGCGCGCGTTGTCGAGGATGGCCTGCGGCATGTCCGCGATCTCGTCGACGAACACCGGCTCCACTTTGCCCGCCACGCGCAGCGCGCGTGCCAGCGAGCGGCCGTCGGCGGCCACGATCGGCGCTTCACCGGCCGCATAGACCTCGCCCAGCAGCACCGCGTCGGCCGCGCCGATGACCTTGACGAAATCCTCGAAGCAGTCGCGCGTGCGCGTGAAGCGGTGCGGCTGGAAAGCCAGCACCAGGCGCCGCCCCGGGAAAGCGCCGCGCGCGGCGGCGATGGTGGCCGCCATCTCGACCGGGTGGTGGCCGTAATCGTCGATCAGCGTGAAGCTGCCGGGCCCGTGTGCGCGCGGCAGCTTGACCTCGCCGTAGCGCTGGAAGCGCCGGCCCACGCCCTTGAAGTCAGCCAGGCCGCGCTGCACCGCCTCGTCGGGCACGTTGAGCTCGACCGCCACCGCGATCACTGACAGCGCATTGCGCACGTTGTGCTCGCCGGGCAGGTTCAGCACGATGTCCAGGTCCGGCAGCGTAACGCCGTTGCGCCGCTGCGCGGTGAAGTGCATCTGCGCGCCGACCGCGCGCACGTTGACCGCACGCACCTGCGCGTCCTCGCTGAAGCCGTAGCTGGTGACCGGGCAGGACACCTCGGTCACGATCTCGCGCACCGCCGGATCGTCGGTGCAGAGGATCGCCGTGCCATAGAAAGGCATGCGATGCAGGAAATCGACGAAAGCCTTCTTGAGCTTCGCGAAATCGTGCCCGTAGGTCTCCATGTGGTCGGCATCGATGTTCGTGACCACCGCCATCACCGGCAGCAGGTTCAGGAAGGAAGCGTCCGACTCGTCGGCCTCGACCACGATGTAGTCGCCGCTGCCGAGCTGCGCATTGGCGCCCGCGCTGTTGAGCCGGCCGCCGATGACGAAGGTCGGATCGAGCCCTGCCGCCGCGAGCACGCTCGCGACCAGGCTGGTCGTCGTGGTCTTGCCGTGCGTGCCGGCGATCGCGATGCCCTGCTTGAGCCGCATCAGCTCGGCCAGCATCAGCGCCCGCGGCACGACAGGGATGCGCTTCTCGCGCGCGGCGACCACCTCGGGGTTGTCGGCATTCACGGCGGTGGAAGTCACGACCGCGTCGGCGCCCGCGATGTTCGCCGCGTCGTGGCCCACGAAGGTGGTGATGCCCAGCCCCGCGAGCCGCTTGAGCGTCGCGCTGTCGGCCAGGTCGGAGCCGGTGATCTTGTAGCCCAGGTTGAACAACACCTCGGCGATGCCGCTCATGCCGGAGCCGCCGATGCCGACGAAGTGGATATGACGAATTGCGTGCTTCATTTGACAAGCTCCTCACAGGCCTGCACGAGCACGTTGACCGCCTCGGTTTTCTGCATCGTCTTGGCCTTCACGGCGCGTTCCATGAGCGCAGGGCGCCCGGTTTTCTGTAGCAAGTCGGCCAACAATTCGGGAGTCAATTCGGTTTGCTGAACGAGCCAGCCGCCGCCTGCGTCGACAAGAAAGCGCGCATTGGTGGTCTGGTGGTCGTCCACGGCGGATGGAAATGGCACGAACAGCGCTGCTGCGCCGACGGCCGCGATTTCGGTGACGGTGCTCGCGCCGGCGCGCGCGACGATCAGGTCGGCGTCGGCATAGGCGCTTGCGGTGTCTTCGATGAAAGGGGTGAGCTCGCCTTCGACGCCGGCAGCCGCATAGTTGGCGCGCAGCTCGTCGATCTGCTTGGCGCCGCTCTGGTGCGTGACCGTCGGACGCTGCTCGGGTGCGATGCGCGCGAGCGCCTTCGGCACGACGGCGTTGAGCGCCTTCGCGCCCAGGCTGCCGCCGACGACCAGCAGCTTGAGCGGACCGCTGCGGCCCGCGAAGCGCGTGGCCGGGTCGGGCTGCGAAGTGAAGGCCGCGCGCAGCGGGTTGCCGACCCACTGGGCTTTCTTCATCACGTTCGGGAACGCGGTGAAGACGCGGTCCGCGACGCTGGCAAGCACCTTGTTGGCGAGCCCGGCGACCGAGTTCTGCTCGTGCAGCACCAGCGGCTTGTTGAGCAGCACGCTCATCATGCCGCCCGGAAAGGTGATGTAGCCGCCGAGGCCAACCACCACATCGGGCTTGACGCGGCGAACGACGGCGATGCTCTGCAAAAACGCGCGCAAGAGGCGCATCGGCAGCAGGAACAGCGTGATCGGCCCCTTGCCGCGCACGCCGCCGAAATGCACCGGCTCGAAGGCGAAGCCGCGCGGCGGCACCAGCTTTTCTTCCATGCTGCCGGGCGCGCCCAGCCAGTGCACGCGCCAGCCGCGCTCGCGCAGGGCCTCGGCCACGGCCAGTCCCGGGAAGATATGCCCGCCCGTGCCGCCCGCCATGACCAGTGCCGTCCTGCTCATACGCGGCCTCCGCGCATGAGAACCCGGTTCTCATAGTCGATGCGCAGCACGATCGCGAGCGCGACTACGTTCATCAGGATGGCCGAGCCCCCGAAGCTCATCAGCGGCAAGGTCAGCCCCTTGGTCGGCAGCGCACCCAGGTTCACGCCCATGTTGATGAAGGCCTGGAAGCCGATCCAGATGCCGACGCCCTGCGCCACGAGGCCGGAGAACACGCGGTCGAGCGCGATCGCCTGGCGGCCGATGTGCATGATGCGGCGCGTGAGCCAGAGGAAGAGGCCGATCGCGAGCAGCACGCCGACCAGGCCGAACTCCTCGCCGATCACCGCGAGCAGGAAGTCGGTGTGCGCCTCGGGCAGCCAGTGCAGCTTCTCGACGCTGCCACCGAGGCCGACGCCGAAGATCTCGCCGCGGCCGATCGCGATCAGCGAATGCGACAGCTGATAGCCCTTGCCCAGCGCATGCTCTTCGCTCCACGGATCGAGGTAGGCGAAGATGCGCTCGCGCCGCCACGGACTGGTGGCCACGATGGTGCCGAACGCGACGACCACCAGCGCGGCGATCACGAAGAACATGCGCGCGTTGACGCCGCCGAGGAACAGGATGCCCATCGCGATCACCGCGATCACCATGAAGGCGCCCATGTCGGGCTCCGCCATCACCAGCATGCCGACCACCACCACCGCGATGCCCATCGGCAGCACGGCGCGGAAGAAGCGCTCCTTGATTTCCATCTTGCGCACCATGTAGCTGGCGGCGTAGAGGATCATCGCGAGCTTGGCCAGCTCGGAAGGCTGGAAGCGCATGAAGCCCATCGGCAGCCAGCGGCGCGCGCCGTTGACGTTGATGCCGATGTGCGGAATCAGCACCGCGACCAGCAGCAGCAGCGAGGCGACGAAGAGCCAGGGCGCCGCGCGCTCCCAGATCGCCATCGGGATCTGGAAGGCCAAGAGCGCGGCGATGAAGGCGATCACCACCGAGGCCGCATGGCGCGTGAGGAAGAAGGCCGGGCCGTAGCCCTGGCGCGCGAAGCGCGGGTTGTCCGGCAATGCGATGGAGGCCGAATAGACCATCACCAGGCCCCAGGCGAGCAAGGCGACCGTGACCCAGACCAGCGCCTGGTCGAAGCCCAGCACGCGCACCGGCGCCGCCTTGGTCTGCGTCATCCCGGCATTGCCGAGACGCACCGGCAGGTGCATGGGCAACGCGTCGATGCCGCTCGTGGCGCGGCTGAACCAGCCGGCGAAGCGGCTCGTCTTGTTGGGGGTGGCTGCGGCGGTCGTGCTCATGCGAGCTCCTCCCCGCCGGTGCCACGCGGTGCCTCGGCGAGTTCCTGCACCGCCTCGCAGAACACCGTCGCGCGGTGTTCGTAGTCCTTGAACATGTCGAAGCTCGCGCAGGCCGGCGACAGCAGCACGGCATCGCCGGGATGCGCGCGGCCGGCGGCCAGCGTCACGGCCTCGGGCAGCGAGGCGGCGGGCAGCAGCGGCACGCCGGTCGATGCCAGCGCCGCCTCGATCAGCGGCGCGTCGCGGCCGATCAACACCACGGCGCGCACGTACTGGCGCACCGGTTCCGCGAGCGGCGCGAAGTCCTGGCCCTTGCCCTCGCCGCCGAGGATCACGACCAGGCGGCGCTCTTCGCCCAGCCCGATCAGGGCCGCGACCGTCGCGCCCACGTTGGTGCCCTTGCTGTCGTCGAAATACTCGACCTCGTCGACGATCATGACCGGCTCGACCCGATGCGGCTCGCCACGGTATTCGCGCAGGCCGTAGAGCATGGGCGCGAGCTGGCAGCCGGCCGCGGCGGCGAGCGCGAGCGCCGCCAGGGCGTTGAGGGCGTTGTGCCGGCCGCGGATGCGCAGCGCATCGGCCGGCATCAGGCGCTGGATGTGGATCTCTTCCTCTTCGGCCGCGGCGCCGCGCTTGCGCTTCTGCGTCTCGTCGGCTTCCAGCGCGCGCACCAGCCAGGGCATTCCATTCAGCCGTTCGAGCCCGTAGTCGCCGGGACGCAGCGGCATGCCGGCGCCGAACGTGACGATGCTGCGCGGCGACTGGCCCTTCGCCAGCTTCACCGGCGCGGGCTGCATCGCCATCACCGCCTCGTCCTCGCGATTGAGCACCATGGTGCCCTTGGCGCCGAAGATACGCGCCTTGGCCGCTGCGTAAGAAGCCATGTCGCCATGCCAGTCGAGGTGGTCCTGCGTCAGGTTGAGCACCGCGGCCGCGGTCGGCTCGAAGCCCTGCACGCCGTCGAGCTGGAAGCTCGAGAGCTCGAGCACCCACACCTCGGGCAGCGTGCCGGCGTCGAGGTGCGCGGCCAGCGTGTCGAGCAAGGTGGGGCCGATGTTGCCGGCCACCGCGACCGTCTTGCCGGCGCGTTCCACCAGTTGGCCGGCGAGCGCGGTGACCGTCGTCTTGCCATTGGTGCCGGTCACGGCCAGCACCGCCGGCGTGTAGCCCTGGGGCGCCGGCGGGACGGGCACGAGGATCGGGGTCGGCGCTTCGGCGTCGTCGTCGTCGTCCTCGATAGCGGCGGATTCGGCTTCCTGCTCCTGCGGCGGCGACACCGGCGCCGGCTCGGCCTCTTCCACCGGCGCATCAACTGCGTGGGCAGCTTCCACGGTGCGCAGGTCCGCCAGCGCCTGCGCGAACAGATCGAGCTCGCCGCCCACGGGAAGGCCCATGGCGCGCGCCGCATCGACCACCACCGCGATCGAAGCCGGCGACAGGCCCGGCGAGCGATAGACGGCGCGCACCGACGTGCCTTCGACCAGTGCGGCCGAGAACGGCCCGCCGACAAAATCCGCTTCGGGCAGCTCGGCAAGCAGCGCATCGCGCTGCGGCGGCGCCTCGCGCGTGTCGGCCACGGTCAGCCTGGCGCCATGGCGCGCGCACCAGCGCGCCATCGCCAGTCCCGAGGCGCCCAGGCCCAGGATCAGCACGTGTTGGTCTTGAAGATGCCGCATGTGTCCTACCGCAGCTTCAAGGTGGAAAGACCCACCAGGCACAACAGCATGGTGATGATCCAGAAACGCACCACGACCTGCGTCTCGCGCCAGCCGCTCTTCTCGAAGTGGTGGTGCAAGGGCGCCATCTTGAGCACGCGGCGGCCTTCGCCGAAGCGCTTCTTGGTGTACTTGAAGTAGGTCACCTGCGCCATCACCGAGATCGCCTCGACCACGAAGATGCCGCCCATGACGAAGAACACGATTTCCTGGCGCACGATCACCGCGATGGTGCCGAGCGCGCCGCCCAGCGCGAGCGCGCCCACGTCGCCCATGAAGACCTGCGCCGGATGGGTGTTGAACCAGAGGAATGCGAGCCCGGCGCCGGCCATGGCCGAGCAGAACACCAGCAGTTCGCCCGAGCCCGGGATGTGCGGGAACAGCAGGTACTTGGAATAGACCGCGCTGCCGGTCACGTAGGCGAACACGCCCAGGGCGGAGCCGACCATCACCACCGGCATGATCGCCAGGCCGTCGAGCCCGTCGGTCAGGTTCACCGCGTTGCTGGCGCCGACGATCACGAGGTAGGTCAGGATCACGAAGCCGATGCCGCCGAGCGGGTAGCTCACTTCCTTGAAGAAGGGCACCAGGAGGTTGATCTTGGGCGGAAAGTCGAGGTCGAAGCCCGAGCCGACCCAGCTGTAGAACAGCTCGAGCACGCGCCAGTTGGAGCTTTCGGAGATGCTGAACAGCAGGTAGAAGCCCGCCACCAGCCCGACCACCGATTGCCAGAAGTACTTCTCGCGCGAACGCATGCCTTCCGGATCTTTGCGCACCACCTTGCGCCAGTCGTCGACCCAGCCGATGGCGCCGAAGCCCAGCGTGACCCACAGCACGATCCAGACGAAGCGGTTGGACGGGTCGAACCACAGCAGCGTCGCGAAGGCGATCGAGAACAGCACCAGCACGCCGCCCATGGTGGGCGTGCCGCTCTTGGTCAGGTGCGTCTCCATGCCGTAGCCGCGTATCGGCTGGCCGATCTTGAGCGCGGCAAGGCGGCGGATCACGTAGGGCCCGGCCAGGAGGCCGACCAGCAGCGCGGTCAGCGCGGCCATCAGCGCGCGGAAGGTCAGATACTGGAAGACGCGCAGGAAGCCGAACTCCGGCGAGAGCGTCTGCAGCCACAGGGCGAGGCTCACTAGCATGATGCGCAGGCCGGGTTCATTGGCTGCCCTCCTTGTCTTGTTGTTCTTTGGCAGCCGCCGCGACGGCCTGCACCACACGCTCCATCTGCATGAAGCGCGAGCCCTTGACCAGCATGCTGGCCGTGCGCGGCACCTGCGCCAGGACCGCCGCGTTGAGTGCCGCGATGTCGTCGAAATGCCGGGCCTCGGCGCCGCCGGCGGCCTTGAAGGCCGCGATGCCGTGCGCCGATTCGCGGCCGAGCGCGAAAAGTGTTTCGATGCCGCGCTGGCTCGCCCATGCACCGACCTCGGCGTGGAATTGCGGTCCCTGGTCGCCGACCTCGCCCATGTCGCCCAGCACCAGGAGGCGCGGGCCCGGCAGGCCGCTCAACACATCGATCGCGGCGCGCACCGAGTCGGGGTTGGCGTTGTAGCTGTCGTCGACCAGCGTGATCGTGTGCCGACCCGCGAAACGCAGCTCGGTGGCCTTCGAACGCCCCTTGACCGGCTCGAACGCGGCCAGCCCCTCGGCAATCTTCTCGAGCGACACGCCGCTGGCGAGCGAGCAGGCCACGGCGGCGAGCGCATTGACCACGTTGTGCCGGCCGGCGATCCGCAGGGTGGACTTGATGTCGCCGAGCGGCGTGCGCGCCTCGAAGCGCCAGGCGTCGCCCCGCCATTCGGCGCCGGCCAGCGCGATGTCCGCGTCGGGCCGCTCGCCGAAGGTCAGGCAGCGGCGCGATGCACCCTCGTGCGCCATTTCGTTCCACAGCGAGGTGAAGGCGTCGCCGTAGGGGAACACGGCGGTGCCGCTGTCCGGCAGCGCGCTGATCGCGGCGCCGTTCTCGCGCGCCACCGCGTCGACGCTCGCCATGAACTCCAGGTGCTCGCGCTGCGCGTTGTTGACCAGCGCGATGGTGGGACGCGCAATCGCCGCCAGCCGCGCGATCTCGCCCGGGTGATTCATGCCGAGCTCGACCACCGCGAGCTGGTGCTGTTCGCGCAGGCGCAGCAGCGTCAGTGGCACGCCGATCTCGTTGTTGTAGTTGCCGGCCGTCGCGAGCGCGCGCTCGGCACCGGCGGCGCGCAGGATCGACGCAATCATCTGCGTGACGGTGGTCTTACCGTTGCTGCCGGTGACCGCGACCAGCGGCAGCTCGAACTGCGCGCGCCAGCCCGCAGCCAGGGCGCCGAGCGCAGCCAGCGTGTCCGGCACCTCGAGCCCCGGCAGCCCGGCGGCCGCCAGTCCGCGGTGCGCGATCGCAGCGACCGCGCCGCGCGCGCGCGCATCGGCCAGGAAGTCGTTGGCGTCGAAGCGTTCGCCCTTGAGGGCGACGAACAGGTCGCCGGCCGCCAGCGTGCGCGTGTCGGTGTGCACGCGCGAGATGGGCGTGACGGGATCGCCGACCAGGCGCGCGCCCGGAATCCAGGCCTGTGCCTGGCCGAGCGTCATCATGGGTGTTCCTGGCTGATGAACGCTCATGCGCCACTCCTTAGCGTCAAGGCTTCGATCGCATGCGTTCGATCGGAAAACGCGATGCGCTCGCCGGCGATTTCCTGCCAGGCCTCGTGGCCGCGCCCGGCCAGCAGCACCACGTCTTCGGGCGCGGCCTGAGCCAGCGTCTCGCGGATCGCCTTCGCGCGGTCGGGCTCGACCTGGGCTGCCTCGGGACGCGCGAGCCCGAGGAGGATCTGGCTGATGATGGCGTTGGGCTTCTCGCTGCGCGGGTTGTCGCTGGTCAGGACCAGGCGGTCGGCCTGCTTTTCGGCCACCGCGGCCATCATGGGCCGCTTGGCGGTGTCGCGGTCGCCGCCGCAGCCGAACATGCACCAGAGCTGCCCGCCGCGCAGCCGCGCCAGCGGACGCAGGCCAGCCAGCGCCTTGTCGAGCGCGTCGGGCGTGTGCGCGTAGTCGACCACCGCCAGCGGCTGGCCCGCGATGGCGACGCGCTCCATGCGGCCCGGCACGCTGTCGAGCCGCGCGCAGGCCGCCACCGCTTCCTTCAGCGACAGCCCGAGCGCGCGCAGCGTGCCCAGCACGCCCAGCAGGTTCGCGACGTTGTACTGGCCGATCAGCTGCGTCTTCAGGTGTTCGGCCGGCACGCCCTGCTCGACCACCGAGAACTGCAGGCCCTGCGCGTCGTAGCCGATCTCCGTCGCCCGGAGGCGGGCCGGCGCGCCGGCGGCCGACACGGTCCAGACGTCGAGTGCGCCGACGCCGCGCTCGATCAGGTTCGCGACCAGGCTGGCGCCGTGCACGTCGTCGATGTTGACCACCGCGGCGCGCAGGCCCGGCCAGCCGAACAGCTCGGCCTTGGCCCGCCAGTAGGCATCCATGCTGCCGTGGTAGTCGAGATGGTCCTGCGTGAAATTGGTGAACACCGCGACCGCGATCCGCGTGCCGTCGAGCCGGCGCTCCGCGATGCCGATCGAGGAGGCCTCGATCGCACAGGCGCCGAAGCCGCGGTCCGCGTAGTTGCGCAGCTCGCGCTGCAGCATCACCGGGTCGGGCGTGGTCAGGCCGGTATAGCTCAGGTCCGGCGGCACGCCGATGCCCAGCGTGCCCATCACGGCACAGGGCGAGCGCCCCGCGAGCGCCTGCGCCAGCCACCAGGCGGTGGAGGTCTTGCCGTTGGTGCCGGTGACAGCAAGCACGTCGAGCCGGGTCGAAGGATCGTCGTGGTAGGCCGCGGCGATCGGCCCGGTCGCGGCCTTGAGGCCGACGTAGCGCGCAATGGTCTCGCCTTCGAAGCCGAAGGCCTCGACGCCCTCGGCTTCGACCAGGCAGGCCGCGGCGCCCTGCGCCAGCGCGGCCGCGACATGGCGCCGGCCGTCGGTGGCCGCGCCAGGCCAGGCGACGAAACCGTCGCCCGCGCCCACCGGCCGGCTGTCGGCATGCAGCACGCCGCGCACGCGGGCCTTGAGCCAGCCGGCGGCCTCGAGGGGACTGTGCAGCGTCAGCATCAGAAGCTCTCTTCCACGCCGTTGGTCACGACCAGCGGTTTGACTGCCATGTCGGGCGGGACGTTCATCATGCGCAGCGTCTGCTGCACGACCTCGCTGAACACGGGCGCTGCCACCAGGCCGCCGAAATACTGGCCGGCGCTCGGCTCGTCGATCATCACCGCCACGATGATGCGCGGTTTCTCGATCGGCGCCATGCCGGTGAACCAGGAACGGTACTTGTTGCTCGCATAGCCCTTGCCGACCTGCTTGTGCGCGGTGCCGGACTTGCCGCCCACCGAGTAGCCGATGGTCTGCGCGCGCTGGCCGGTGCCGCCGGGACCGGCCGCCATCTGCAGCATCTTGCGCACCGCGAGCGCGTTCTGCGGCGAGAACACCTTCACGCCCACCGCCGGGTCGGGACTCTTGAGGATGGTCGCGGGAATGAGCTGGCCGTCGTGCGCGAAGGAGGTGTAGGAATGCGCCATCTGGAACAGCGAGGCCGACAGGCCGTAGCCGTAGGCCATGGTGGCCTGCTCGACCGGGCGCCAGCTCTTCCAGGGCCGCAGCCGCCCCGTCACCGCACCGGGGAACTGCAGCTGGGGCTTCTGGCCGTAGCCGAGCGCCGTGTAGGTGTCCCACATCTCGTGCGGGCTCATCTTCTGCGCGATCTTGAGCGCGCCGACGTTGCTCGACTTCTGGATCACGCCCTCGACCGTCAGCGTGCCGTAGTTGTGGGTGTCGCTGATGGTGAAGCCGCCGATGCTGAATCGGCCGGGGCCAGTTTCGATCAGCGTCTGCGGCTTGATGCGGCCGGCTTCGAGCGCCATCGCGACCGTGATCGGCTTCATCGTCGAGCCGGGCTCGAAGGTGTCGGTGAGCGCGCGGTTGCGCAGCTGCTCGCCAGTGAGGTTCTGCCGCTTGTCGGGCACGTAGCTCGGGTAGTTGGCCAGCGCCAGCACCTCGCCGGTGACGGCGTCGAGCACCACCACGCTGCCGGCCTTGGCCTTGTTGGCCGTCACCGCATCGCGCAGCTTCTGGTAGGCGAAGAACTGCACCTTGCTGTCGACGCTCAACTGGATGTCGCGGCCGTCGACCGGCGGGATCTGCTCGCCCACGCCCTCGACCACGCGACCGAGCCGGTCCTTGATGACGCGGCGCGCGCCCGCCTTGCCGGCCAGCTCCTTGTTGAACGCGAGCTCGATGCCTTCCTGGCCGTTGTCCTCGACGTTGGTGAAGCCCACCACGTGCGCGGCCGCCTCGCCCTCGGGGTACTGGCGCTTGTATTCCTTGCGCTGGTAGATGCCCTTGATGTTGAGCTCGGCGATGCGCTTGGCGATGGGCTCGTCAACCTGCCGCTTGATCCAGACGAAGGTCTTGTCCTCGTCCTCCAGCTTCTTGTCGAAGTCCTTCTGCGTCATCTCCAGCAGCCTGGCGACTTGTTTGAGCTTGGCCTTGACCTCGGGGTCGTCGCGCTCGATGTCCTCCGGAATCGCCCAGATGCTGGGCGCCACCACGCTGGAGGCGAGCAAGAGCCCGTTGCGATCGAGGATGCGGCCGCGGTTGGCCGGCAGCTCCAGCGTGCGCGTGAAGCGCACCTCGCCCTGGCGCTGGAAGAAATCGTTGCCGATCACCTGCACGTAGGCCGCGCGGCCGGCCAGCACCAGGAAGCCGAAGGCGATGCCGGCCACGATGAACTTGCTGCGCCAGACCGGGGTCTTGCTCGCGAGCAGCGGGCTGGTCGTGTATTGCACGCTGCGGCTGCTGCGGCGACTCATGGCGTGGCCCTCCGCGTCGTCGCCGCACGCGCCGGCGAGGCCGGCGTTGGCGCGGCTGCAGCCGCGGGCACCGCTGCAACCGCCGGGATCACGGTGCCGTCCTGCCGCACGTACTGGGTGATGGCCGGCGTGGTCGTGCGCATCCTGAGCTGCTCCTTGGCCAGCTTCTCCACGCGCAGCGGCGTTGCCTGCGCGCGCTTCTCGACCTGCAGCCGGTCGTGGTCGAGCTCGAGCCGGCGCGCCTCGTTCTGCACGCGGTGCAGCTCGGTGAACAGCTGGCGCGACAGGTACTGCGTGTGCACCAGGTAGATCGCCGAGGCCAGCACGGCCATGAGCAGGAGCAGGTTGAGGCGGGCCATGTTCAGGCTTCCGTGCGCTCGGCGACGCGCAGGATCGCGCTGCGCGCGCGGGGGTTGCCGTCCACCTCGGCCTTCGACGGCTTGACGCGTCCCAAAGCCTTCAGCTTCATCGCCTTCGGTGCAGCAAAGGGCGCGCGGCGGTCGTAGATCTCGCGCGAATGCTTGGCGATGAACTGCTTCACGATGCGGTCTTCCAGCGAGTGGAAGCTGATCACCGCGAGCCGGCCTTGGGGTTGCAGCACGGTAAGGCTCGCTTCTAGCGCCTGTTGCAGCTCTTCAAGCTCGGCGTTGATGAAAATCCGAAGAGCCTGAAATGTGCGCGTTGCAGGGTTCTGGCCCGGCTCGCGGGTTTTGACCGCGCCAGCCACGAGCTCGGCCAGCTCGGCGGTGGTTGAAATTGCGCCCCGTTCTTGTCGGCGAGCTGCAATCGCCTTTGCAATCTGAACAGCAAACCGTTCCTCGCCATAGTCACGAATCACCTCCGCAATCTGCTGTGGTTCGGCCGTTGCCAGCCATTCGGCCACGCTCTCGCCGCGCGTGGTGTCCATGCGCATGTCGAGCGGGCCGTCGAAACGAAAAGAAAAACCCCGTGCGGGGTTGTCGATCTGGGGGGAGCTGATGCCGAGGTCCATCAGCAGGCCGGCCACACTCGCCGGCGGCAGTTCCCCCACGTCCTTGAAACCCTGGTGCCGGATGGAAAAACGCGCATCCTCGATGCGCGCTGCTTCGGCCACCGCTTCCGCGTCCTTGTCGTACGCGATCAGCCGGCCGGCCGGCGCCAGCCTCTCGAGGATGGCGCGCGAATGGCCGCCGCGGCCGAAGGTGGCATCCACATAGGTGCCGGAGGCCCGCGACGCATCGGGAAGGAGGGCTTCCACCGCTTCCTTCAACAAAACCGTCGTATGGGTCCATGCCTGTTCCACTGCCGGCCTCAGAACGAAAAGTCCTGGAAAACATCGGGCATCTCGCCCTGCGTGGCTTCGGCCTCCTTGGCGTCGTAGGTGGCCTTGTCCCAGAGCTCGAAGTTGTTGCCCATGCCCAGCAACAGAACGTCGCGCGTGATCCCCGCCGCCGAGCGCAGCTCGGGCGAGATCAGCACACGGCCGGTGCCGTCCATTTCGACATCCATCGCATTGCCCAGGAAAACGCGCTTCCACCACTGTGCCGACATCGGCAGCGCGGCGATGCGCTCGCGGAATTTCTCCCACTCGGGACGAGGGAACAGCATCAGGCATCCGTGCGGATGCTTGGTGATCGTGAGCTGACCGGCCGCGGTGGCGCTCAGGACGTCACGATGCCGGGTCGGCACGGAGAGCCGCCCCTTGGCATCCAGACTGAGCGATGAAGCGCCTTGAAACACGACCACGAACCCCTGTGGTGGGAGGCGTCGCGCACCCAAAAGAGGCACCGCTCGACACTTTTTCCCACTTAACTGCACTTTTTTGCACTGTAGCAGGAAACACTTAGCGCGCAACGGGCCGTCGCAGGTATTTTTTGTAATGGAATCAACGACTTAGCGGTGTTTTTGCAATTCCAAGAACACCGAATTTCGTTGCAGATGAAGCACTTAGCTCACGCAATGAATGTGATGCGTGAACCGTACAAGTGAAAAGCGCCGATCAGAGGATGAATCGAGAGAGGTCTTCGTCGTGACTTAGTGCCGAGAGGCGTGCGTCCACGTAGGCGGCATCGATGCGGATCGCCTGGCCTTCGAGCTTGGTGGCGTCGAAGCTCACTTCGTCGAGCAGCCGCTCCATGACGGTCGACAGGCGCCGCGCGCCGATGTTCTCGGTGCGCTCGTTGACATCGTAGGCGATGCTCGCCAGCCGCGTGATGCTGTCGGGCGCGAATTCCAGCGTCACGCCCTCGGTCGCCAACAGCGCCTGGTACTGCTTCACCAGCGAGGCCTGGGTCTGGGTCAGGATGCTCTCGAAATCCGCCACCGAGAGCGACTGCAACTCGACGCGGATCGGGAAGCGGCCCTGCAATTCGGGGATCAGGTCGCTCGGCTTGCTCAGGTGAAAGGCACCGCTCGCGATGAAAAGGATGTGGTCGGTGCGCACCACGCCGTACTTGGTGGTCACGGACGTGCCTTCGACCAGCGGCAGCAGGTCGCGCTGCACGCCCTGGCGCGACACGTCGGCGCCCTGCGCCTCGGTGCGCGTGGCGACCTTGTCGATCTCGTCGATGAAGACGATGCCGTTCTGCTCGGCGTTGTGGATCGCCTGGGTGCGGATCTCGTCCTCGTTGACCAGCTTGGCGGACTCCTCGTCGATCAGCAAATGCATCGCCTCGCCGATCTTGAGCTTGCGCGTCTTGCGCCGGCCCTGACTCAGCTGGCCGAACATGCCGCGCAGCTGTTCGGTCATGTCCTCCATGCCGGCGGGGCCCATGATCTCGAGCGGCGCGCGCGCTTCGGCCAGGTCGATCTCGATCTCCTTGTCGTCGAGCTGGTGTTCGCGCAGCTTCTTGCGGAAGGCCTGCCGCGTGGCATTGCCGCTGCCGTCTGTGGCGGCGCCATCGGCCAAACGCGCCGGCGGCAGCAGCACGTCGAGGATGCGCTCTTCCGCCCCGTCCTCGGCGCGCATGCGCACCTTGGCGCTCTCGCTTTCGCGCGTCTGCTTGACGGCGATTTCGGCCAAGTCGCGGATGATCGAATCGACGTCCTTGCCGACGTAGCCGACCTCGGTGAACTTGGTCGCCTCGACCTTGATGAAGGGCGCATCGGCCAGGCGCGCAAGCCGGCGCGCGATCTCGGTCTTGCCCACGCCGGTGGGGCCGATCATGAGGATGTTCTTGGGCGTGATCTCGGCGCGCAGCTTTTCCTCGACCTGCTGGCGGCGCCAGCGATTGCGCAGCGCGATCGCCACCGCGCGCTTGGCGTCGGGCTGGCCGACGATGTGGTGGTCGAGTTCGGAAACGATTTCCTGGGGGGTCATGGACATGGATGGACTCGGAGCGGCCTCACAGGGTCTCTACCGTGTGATGCATATTGGTGTAAATGCAGAGTTCGCCCGCGATCTCGAGCGATTTCTTGACGATGTCGGCGGCGCTCATCTCGGTGTGGTCGACCAGCGCCTTGGCCGCGGCCTGCGCGTAGGCGCCGCCGGAGCCGATCGCGATGATGCCGTTCTCGGGCTCCAGCACATCGCCGCTGCCGGTGATGATCAGCGAGGTGGTGGCGTCGGCCACCGCCAGCATCGCCTCGAGCCGGCGCAGCACGCGATCGGTACGCCAGTCCTTGGTGAGCTCGATGGCGGCGCGCGCCAGGTGGCCCTGATGCTTTTCGAGCTTGGCCTCGAAACGCTCGAAGAGGGTGAAGGCATCGGCGGTCGCGCCGGCAAAACCGGCGAGCACCTTGCCGTGATAGAGCCGGCGCACCTTGCGTGCGCTGCCCTTGATGACGATGTTGCCGAGGGTGACCTGGCCGTCGCCGCCGATTGCGACCTGGTCGCCGTTCGGGGTCTTGCGCCGCACGCTGATGATCGTGGTTCCGTGAAATTGTTCCATCGAAGCAATATGGCGACGGCTGGCGCGAATGCAAGCCGAATAAGCGTAGTGCCCTCGTGAGCTTGAGAGACTATATCGGCCGCCGCCGGGCCGCCCCAAGGCGGCCGAGCCCCCCTCGGGGGGTGGAGAGAAAAACACGCAGCGAAGCGAAGTGAAAAGCCGGGGGCCTAGTTCGTTCTGACTGCGACCTCGGCGTGGTCGGCAATGCCGATCACGCCGAAGAAGGCCGCGATTAGCCGGTGCGCGTCCACGAAGGCCACGCGCTGTTCGCGCGCATCGCGGGCCGTGACCCAGTTCAGGAGCGTGCCGGCCGCCACGAAATCGATGCGCACCAGCGCTGCGCACGACACCGACAAGTTCGGTGCGCCGACCAGCTCCGCATCGAGTCGCTCCCAGGTCGAGAGCGACTCGCCCACGAGCTCCCCCGCCAGCGTGCTGTGGCCGATGGGTCCGGCCGGCGCCAGGTCGTCGCCGGGCTCGTCGTCGATGGCCGAGATCGCGAATCCGGACGCCGCCTCCGGTGCGGGCCCCTGCGGCTGTGCTTCGAGCTCGCCGAAATCGCCCTTCGGGTCTTCCCAGGGCGGCGGCGACACCTCGTAGGTGATGCAGTAGTTGAGCGCCAGCAGTTCGAATTCGTCGGCCCGGTGCATGACACGCAAGGCGGCCATGTGCAGCTGCCACCAAACCGCATCGACCTGGCGGTTGTTGACGGGCGTGGCCTCGGTGAGCACGATCAGCAGGCGATCGCTGCCGGCAAAGCGCAGTTGCACCGCCGAATCGGCCCAGTGGTTGAACAAGGCGCGCAGCGGCCCGGCGGCATCGGCTTCGATGGCGTCGAGCGCATTCCAGTCGAGCTTCCACGACGCGCCGGCCGCGGCGAGCGCACGGGTGAGGCCGAGCAGGCTTTCGCGCGTCAGCCGCGCGGGGCTCGCCCAGTCGGCGCCGCCGACCGGTGCCGCCCTCGGCGCCGATTCGCTATCGGCAGCCGCCGAGGCCTGGACATTGCGCGCCAGCGCGCGCAGCGAAATCCATTCGGGCGCAGCCCGCTTCATGTGCTGCGCATAGCGAACGCCGGCGGCCGCGAACTTCTCGGCATCGCCGGTGGCCCGGTAAAGGTCGAGCAAGGCGAGCCAGGTGTCGTCGTGATCGGCGCTCGGGCTGTCCGGTGCCAGCGTCTGCAACAGGATGGCTTCGGCGCCGGCATCGTCGCCGTGGGCGAAGCGGATGGCGGCTTCCTCGATGCTGCCGTCGTAGACGGAGCGTGCGCCCTGCTGCCCGGTCGCCCCGGGGGGCGGCGGCACGCCGGGTACGGTGTCGGCATAGGCGCGCGCATGCTGAGCGGCCATGTCGGAGTTCCGGGAAGCCGCGCCGTCGGGGCCGGCTGCGCCTCCAGGCCCGCGGTTCTTCCACCATTGCTGCGACATCTGCTCTTCGATCTCGTCGATCTTCTTGAGCGTGAGCGCCCGGCCCTCGGTCTTGCCCGAGGTGCTGCTGACGTTGAAGGAGGACGGCGTGGCCGCGGCATCCCGGCCGCCGGCCGCCTCGCGCTGGCGCAACTTGCGCAGCATGTCGAACTCACGGCGGCGCACGAAGTCGTTGCGCTGCCGCCGCTCGATCATTTCCTTGAGCATCTCGCGGCTGTAGCCGTTCTCGAGCTGCGACGACTCCTCGGCGTCGAGCTCGGACCAATCCTTGAGCGGATTGCGAACGAACTTCGCAACCTTCGACAACAAGCGACCGGAATCTTCCTTGGCCATGCGCAGCGTCTCCCCTTCGGCTTCGTGAAAGATCAGTCGCCGAACATCTTCTGCTTCAGTTCACGACGCTGTTGCGCCTCCAGGGACAGTGTGGCGGTCGGCCGGGCCAGCAGGCGGCCGACACCGATCGGCTCGCCGGTTTCGTCGCAGTAGCCGTAGTCGCCGGCGTCGATGCGCTGGATCGACTGCTCGATCTTCTTGAGCAGCTTGCGCTCGCGGTCGCGCGTGCGCAGTTCGAGCGCGTGCTCTTCCTCGATGGTGGCGCGGTCGGCCGGGTCCGGCACGACCACCGTGTCTTCGCGCAGATGCTCGGTGGTCTCGCCGGCGTTCTCGAGGATGCCGCGCTTGAGCTCCTGCAGCTTGAGGCGGAAGAAGGCCATCTGCTTCTCGTTCATGTACTCCGAATCCGGCATCGCGATCACCTCGGCATCGGTGAGTTCGTGGGCCGGCTTGCTCTTCCAGTTGTTGGCCAGCTTCGGGTCCTTCTTGACGGCGATGGGCGGCGGCGGCACCAGCGGGTTCGTCGTGATCTGGACGAAGCTCGATTTGGCCGCGGTGGAGGCCACCGACTGGGGCATGGAGGGCACGGTCAGCTGCGACAGCCGCGAAACGCGTCCGCCGCGTGCGGGGGCAGGCGTGGCGGCGGGGGTATTGGTGGGGGTGGTCGGAGTGGTCATGGAAGGTGTCGCCGTGGCGGGAGTGGAGGCGGCAGCCGCTTTTTTCACGGGAGTCGGTGATGCAGCATGTGCGGTGGCACGAGGGCCGGCCGCCTTGGTTGACGAAGCGCCTGCACTCGCCGTCGTGGTCTTGCTCTTGGCAGGGGCCTTCGACGGCGCGGCAGACTTGACTGGCTTGACCGGAGAAACCTTCTTCGCCGCGGGCACAGCCTTCTTGGCAGCCGGTGTCTTCTTGACCGCCGGCTTGGTCACGGGCTTGGCTTTGGCGACGGGTTTCTTCACGGTGACTGGCTCCTTCGACGAACGTTGTCAGGGTGCTCGCCGGTGGCGAACCCCGGGGTTATACCCCCGAAAGCAGGCCAGAAACGTGCGCAGTCCTATGCCGAAAGTCACACATCCCCATAAAGACAGGACAGGTGCGCTCCCGGAACAGGCGCGCGATTGTATAGACAAAGAATGTTGGCCCCCGGCTTTTCACTTCGCTACGCTGCGTGTAACTCCACCCCCCGAGGGGGAGGCGCAGCTCGCCTTGGGGCGCCCCGTCGGCGGCCGCCTCGCACTCGATCATCAGACCAGGCACTGCTCCAGGCCCTGCTCCAGGATTTCGCGCGGCAGGTCGATGCCGATGAAGACCATGCGGCTGTTGCGTTTTTCGTCCGCGCCCCAGGCCGGGCCGAGGTCGCTGCCCATCAGCTGGTGCACGCCCTGGAAGATCACCTTGCGCTCGGTGCCCTGCATGTGGAGCACGCCCTTGTAGCGCAGCATGCGCGGGCCGTAGATGTTGACGATGGCGCCCAGGAAATCCTCCAGCCGCGCCGGGTCGAAGGGCCGGTCGGCGCGGTAGACGAAGCTTTTCACGTCGTCGTCATGGTGATGGTGGTGGCCGTGGCCCTCGTTCGCATGCGAAGGGTGGTCGCAATCCTCGCCGTGTTCGTGGTCGTGGTGCTCGTGCTCGTCTTCCTTGAGAAAGTCCGGGTCGATGTCCAGCTTGGCGTTGAGGTTGAAGCCGCGCAGATCGAACACGTCTTTCAGCGGCACCTCGCCGAAATGCACCTTCTGCTGCGGCGCGCGCGGGTTCATGTGCTTGAGCCGGTGGATCAGCGCCTCGGTCTCGTCGGCGGCGACCAGGTCGCTCTTGCTGATGAAGATCTGGTCGGCAAAGCCGACCTGGCGGCGCGCCTCCTGGCGGTCGTTGAGCTGCTGCGGCGCATGCTTGGCGTCCACCAGCGTGAGGATCGAGTCGAGCAGGTAGCTCTCGGCGATCTCGTCGTCCATGAAGAAGGTCTGGGCCACCGGGCCGGGGTCGGCCAGGCCGGTGGTCTCGATCACCACGCGGTCGAAATCGAGCAAGCCCTTGCGCTTCTTGGCCGCCAGCAGTTGCAGCGCCTCGCGCAGGTCCTCGCGGATGGTGCAGCAGATGCAGCCGTTGCTCATCTGCACGATCTGCTCCTTCGACTCGGTGACCAGGATGTCGGTGTCGATGTTCTCTTCGCCGAATTCGTTCTCGATCACCGCGATCTTCTGTCCGTGCGCCTCGTTCAGGATGCGCTTCAGCAAGGTCGTCTTGCCGGCGCCGAGGAAGCCGGTCAGGATGGTGGCGGGAATGAGGGCCATGAAGTGCTCCGGGGGTGGAATCGGGGAAAGGCGGAAAGTTTAGCGACGGCGGTCCGGCCGCGCTCCGGCAAGGGCAAAAGCTATTTGCGCACCACCACCAGGCCCTTCAGGTACTCGCCCTCGGGGAACTCGATGGTCATCGGGTGGTCCGGCGCGGCGCCCAGGCGCTCGCTGATGTAGCCGTCGACGCCGGCATCGATGCCGGCGCCGGCCACGATCTTGTGGAACAGGTCGGCGCCGATGCCGCCCGAGCACGAAAAAGTCAAGAGCACGCCGCCCGGCGCCAGCAGCTTGAGCGCCAGCCGGTTGATGTCCTTGTAGGCCCGCGCGGCGCGCTCGGCGTGGGCGACGGTGGGCGCGAACTTGGGCGGATCGAGCACGATGGCGTCGAACACCCGTCCCTCCTCGATGAAGCGGCGCAGCGCGGCATTGACGTCGGCATCGAGGAACTCGGTGCGCGCGCCTTCGAAGCCATTCAAGGCGACATGCGCACGCGCACGCTCCAGCGCCGGCAGCGAGGAATCGATGGACACCAGCTCGGCGCCCTCGACCGCGCCGGCCGCCTTCAAGCCCGCGAGCGCCGCGACCGTGAAGCCGCCGGTGTAGCAGAAGCAGTTGAGCACGCGGCGAAAGCGGCGATGCCGGGCCAGTTCGGCAAAGCGCCGGCGGCTGTCGCGCTGGTCCAGGTAGAAGCCGGTCTTGTGGCCGGTCGCGATGTCGAGCGTGAGCTGCCAGTCGTGCTCGCGGATCGTGAGCTCTGTGGGACCGCTGCCGCGCAGCCAGCCGGTCTGCGGCGCGAGGCCCTCGCGCTCGCGGCCGCTCGCGTCGGAGCGTTCGTAAAGTTTTGCAAGACCGGTGGCAGCCAGCAAAGCATCGGCCAGCACCTCCTTCCAGCGCTCCACGCCGGCCGACAGGAACTGCGCCACCAGCGTGTCGCCATAGCGGTCGACGATCAGACCCGGCAGACCGTCGGCCTCGCCGTGAACCAGCCGCACGCCGTCGCTCTGCAGGTCGAAGAGCTGCCGGGCTGCGACCGCACTCGCGACACGCGCCGCAAAAAAGGCCGCGTCGATGCGCTGCTTCTCGTCGAAGCTCCAGGCGCGGGCGCGAATCTTCGAATGCGGGCTGAAGGCCGCCCAGGCGAGGAACTTGCCCTCGTCCGATTCGATGCGCACCGTCTCGCCCGCATCGCCGCCGCCTTTGGCGATCGCCGATTCGAAGACCCATGGATGGCGGCGCTGCAGCGAGCGCTCCTTGCCGGGCCGAAGACGCAGAAGTTTCATGGCTTGTTCTTGCTTTTATGGGCGCGCACCGATGCGCCCTCGTCGCGCGCGTGCGCCCGCGGATGCGCCGCATCGTAGGCCTTGGCCAGGTGCTGGAAATCCAGCCGCGTGTAGACCTGCGTGGTTGCGATGTTGGCGTGGCCCAGCAGCTCCTGCACCGCGCGCAGGTCGCTGCTGGACTGCAGCACGTGGCTGGCAAAGGAATGGCGCAGCATGTGCGGATGCACCGGCGCGGCCAGGCCGGCCTTGAGGCTGCGCTGGCGCAGCTGCTTCCAGACCGAATGGGGGGAGAAACGCAGGCCGTTGCGGCCGATGAATAGCGCGGCGGCATTCGCCGGATCGCGCAGTCGGGCGGCCTCGAGCGCGCTGCATTCGTCGCGCACCGCGAGCCAGGCCGCAAGCGCCTCGGCCGCCTTGGCGCCCACCGGCACGATGCGGCGCTTGCTGCCCTTGCCGAGCACGCTGGCTTCCTGCGCATCGAGATCGACCCAGCCGCGCGCGGTGTTGCTGGCGCGCACGTCCAATCCGGTCAGTTCGCCGACGCGCAGGCCGCAGCCGTAGAGCAGTTCGACGATCGCGCGATCGCGCGCCTCGGCCCAGGGGTCGGCATCGGCGTCGTGCAGGTCGGCGAGCTGCACGGCCTCGTCGACCGCCAGCGCCTTCGGCAAGGGCCGAGCTGCCTTGGGCGCATGAACGTCCTGCACCGGGTTCGCGCCCACCAACCCCTCGTTGCCGAGCCAGCGGTAGAAGCCGCGCCAGCACGAGAGCACCAGCGCGATGCCGCGCGCTTCGCGGCCGGCGCTGTGCAGCTGCGCCATCCAGCGCCGCACGTGGGCGGTCTGGACCTTGTCGAGCGCCAGACCACCCGCCTGGGTCTTCTCGGCCAGCGTCTTCAGATGGATGGCGTAGAGCTCGACGGTGCGCGCCGCGAGCCGGCGTTCCACGCGCACGTGCTCGAGGTACTTCTCGACCAGTGCCGGGGTCGCGATCTGCGACTCAGTGGAGGTATCCATTGGAGGCATTGTTCACGATGGCAAGCGGCTCGCGCAACGCGCCCTTGAAGAGCATGCCCCAGCGGCGCCAGCAGGAGGTCGGCGCCGCGGCGTATTGCAGCTCGAACATCCGGTCGAAGCCGGCCGCGCGCGCCAGGCGCTCCACGCGCCACAGGTGGTAGGGCTCGGACACGATGATCACGCTCTTCACGCCGGCTGCCTGCAGCACGGCGCGCGACATCGAGAGGTTCTCGCGCGTCGTCGACGACACGGGCTCCAACAGCAGCGTGCCCGTGTACCCGGCGTCGCGCGCATGCTGCTGCATCACCTCGGCCTCGACGCGCCCGTCCTCGCGGTCGATGCCGCCGGACAGCACGAGCTGGCGCACACGCCCCTCCCGCGCCAGCGCGATGCCGGTGTCGACACGGCCGGTGAGGCAGGGGTTGGGCTTGCCGTCGCGATACGCGCGGTTGCCGAGGATCAGTGCCGCATCGGCCGCGCGCTGGGGCGGATGGCCCAGCAGGTCGAGCGCATGCAGCCAGATCGTGATCGCGATGGCTGCATAGCCCAGCAGCAGGACCCCCAGCGCGCCGAGTACCGCGCGCCTGAAGCCGCGGATCAAGGCCGCAGCCGCGAGAGCGCGCCCGAGGCCAGCTCGGCGATGCGCTCCAGGAAGTCGGTGCCCATCTCGGCATTGAAGCGCTGCGCGTCGGGCGATGCCAGCACCAGCAGGCCGAAGGCCGGCGCTTCGGCGTCGGGCCGCAGCGGAATCAGCGCGATCGACACCGCGGCACGCGGCTCGGCCAGCCAGTTGGCGGCTTCGAAGCCAGCATTCAGGCCGCAGTACGGCGCCGTCAGCGAGGTGGCCAGCGCCTTCACGTCGTCGCTGACCCACTGCGCGTACGGCTCGTTGAGGTAGCTGCTGTCGCAGTCCCAGATCTTGATCGCGGTCTGCGGCACCAGGAACAGCGTCTGCAGCTGCTCCGCGATCTGGGTCGGCAGCCCGCGCGGGTCGCGCGTGGTCAGGAGGCCTCGCGTCCAGCGCTGCAGCCGGTCGGCCGTGACCACGTTCTCGGTGCCATGGCGCACCATGTCCATCACCCGGTGCTCCAGCGCCTTGATCTTCTCGCGCAGCATCTCGGCCTGCCGTTCCTGCAGGCTCACCGCGCGGTTGCCGTGCGGGCTGGTGAGCTGCACCTGGCCCAGCAGCTGCGCATGGCGTTCGAAGAAGTCCGGCGTGTTCGAGAGGTAGTTGGCGATGTCGTCTTCGGTGATCGGGTTCATGGCGTTGGAGTTGAATTTGTTCATGGCACTTCGATTTCGCCTTCGAACACGGTGTCGGCGGGCCCGGTCATCAGCACCGGAGCGCCGTCGCCGGCCCATTCGATGGTGAGCAGTCCGCCGCGGGTCTGGACGTCGACCCCGGTGTCGAGCCGGCCGAGACGGATGCCCGCGACCACCGCGGCGCAGGCGCCGGTGCCGCAGGCCAGCGTTTCGCCGGCGCCGCGCTCGAACACGCGCAGGCGCACGTGCGTGCGGTCGACGACCTGCATGAAGCCGGCGTTGACGCGCTGCGGGAAGCGCGGATGGTGCTCGATCGCCGGACCCTGGGTGGCCACCGGCGCCGTCTCGACGTCCGGCACGATCTGCACCGCATGCGGGTTGCCCATCGACAGCACGGCCACCGACACCTTGGCGCTTTCGGCGTGCGTGCCCAGGGTCAGGTGCCAGGTGTGCCAGGCGCCGTCGTGCTGCGGGTCGAGGCCGGCGGTGTCGAAGGGCACGCGTGCGGGCTCGAAGATCGGCGCGCCCATGTCGACCGTCACGCGGCCGTCGGCACCCATGTGCGGCTCGATCACGCCCGAGAGCGTCTGCACGCGCACCGTGTCCTTCGGCGTGAGGCCGTGCTCGCGCACGAAGCGCATGAAGCAGCGCGCGCCGTTGCCGCACTGCTCGACCTCGCCGCCGTCGGCGTTGTGGATCACGTATTGGAAATCGATGCCCGCCGCCGGCGAAGGCCGCACGGTGAGGATCTGGTCGGCGCCGACGCCGAAGTGGCGGTCGGCCAGGAAGCGGTACTGCGCCGCACTCAGGCCCAGCGCGCCACGGGTTTCGTCCAGCACGACGAAGTCGTTGCCGGCGCCCTGCATCTTGGTGAAGCGGATTCGCATCGGGGGATTATCCGCCGCGGCCAGCCCTGATCCGGTCGAGCGCCCGGTCGAGGAAGGCCAACCGGTCCTGCCCCCAGAAGCGCTCGCCCTCGAGGATGAAGGTCGGCGCGCCGAACACGCCCTTCTCCACCGCCTCGGCGCTGTTGGCACGGTAGCGGGCCTGAGTTTCGGGCCCCTGCTCCAACGCCTGCAGCGCGGCGCCGTCGTAGCCGTTCTCGTCGGCGACCGCGATGCGCACCGCGGCATCCGAGGTGTCGCGTTCCTCGGCCCACAGCGCGCGCAAGAGCGCATGCGAGAGCGGCTGCGCATCGAGCCCCTGCAGCTGGGCGGCGATCACCATCCAGCCCGGGTACTTGTTCCAGTTCGGATCGGCCGGCGGGCCCTTGGGATAGTGCTTCGGCTCCAGGTTGAGCGGCATGCCCAGGTACTCGCGCCAGCGCGCGAGTTCGAGCGCATGGTAGGTGCGGCGCGGCTCGGGCCGCGTCTTGAGCGGAATGCCGCCGGTGTGCGGCACCACGGCCTGGAAATCGTAGGGCTTGAGCACGAGCCGCACGTGGTGGCGGCGCACGATGTCCTGCAGTTGCGGACCGCCGAGATACGCCCAGGGCGAAGAGAGGCTGTAGTAGCAGTCGAGTTCGATCATGTTCTGGATTATCTTCAGGCGATGCCTGACGACCTCTCTTCCGACGCCCTGCCGCCGGTGCCTGTGCAATTCACCGCGAGCCCGCGCGATGCGGCGGCGCTCGAAAAGCTGGCTGAGCAAGTGCGCGCCGATCTCGAGCGCATCAACCTGCCGCCGCCCGCCTGGGTGCTGCCGGCCGAATCGGCCGATGCCGACACGCCAGTGCTCGACGTGCTGGTGGCCGGCGCCGGCATGTGCGGCCAGACCGCCGCCTTCGCATTGCGCAAGGAAGGCGTGACCCACATCCGCGTGATCGACCGCGCCGCGCGCGGCGACGAAGGCCCATGGGGCACCTATGCGCGCATGCTCACGCTGCGCAGCCCCAAGCAGGTCGGCGGCCCCGAGCTCGGCGTGCCATCGCTGTCTTTCCGCGCCTGGTACGAGGCGCAGCACGGCATCGAAGGCTGGGCTGCGCTGCACAAGATAGGCCGCATCGACTGGCGCGACTACCTGCTGTGGGTGCGCGACACCGTCGGCCTGCCGGTGGACAACGGCGTCGCGCTGCGCTCCGTGTCGCACAGCGACGATGGGCGGCTGCTCGCGGTCGAACTCACGGACCCGCAGGGCCGGCGCGAAACCGTGCGCACGCGGCAGCTGGTGCTGGCGCTGGGCCGCGACGGCAGCGGCGCGCCGCGCTGGCCGTCTTTTCCGTCCTTGCGGCGCGACGACCCGCACGCGGCCGGCCGGGTGTTCCATTCGGCCGACGCGATCGACTTCGCCTCGCTCGCCGGCAAGCGCATCGGCGTGCTGGGCGCCGGCGCCTCGGCCTTCGACAACGCGGCCTGCGCGCTGGAGGCCGGTGCCGCGGAGGTCGTGCTGTTCGCGCGCCGGCCGCAATTGCCGCAGGTCAACAAGAGCAAGGCCGCATCAAGCCACGGCTTCCTGCGCGGCTTCGAAGGTCTGGACGATGCGCGCAAGTGGCGCGTCTACACCTACATCTTCGACGAGCAGGTGCCGCCGCCCTGGGAAACCGTGCGCCGCTGCGATGCGCATGCGGCCTTCACGCTGCTGCTCGGCACGCCCTGGCTGGACGTGGCGCCCGATGCGCAAGGCGTGGAGGTCAGCACGCCGAACGGCGGCAGCGAACGCTTCGACGCCGTGATCTTCGGCACCGGCTTCGACGTCGACCTGCTCGACCGCCCCGAGATCGCGCGCTACACGCCGCTGGTCGACACCTGGGCCCAGCACGTGCTGCCCGAGGAGGCGCAGCGCTATCCCGAGCCGGCGCGCTTCCCCTACCTGGGTGCGGGCTTCGAACTGCGCGGCCGCACGGGCGTCGCCGGCAGCACCGAGGCCGAGGCGCTCTCGCGCATGCGCCTGTTCAACTGGGGCGCCACCATGAGCCACGGCGCGCTGGCGGGTGACATCCCCGGCCTCGCGATCGGTGCCACGCGCCTGGCCCACGCGATCGCGCGCGACCTGTTCGTCGAGGACGCCGACCGCCACTGGGCGCGCCTGCTGGCACACGATGAGCCGGAACTGATCGCGACCCGCTGGTACGCGCCGGACAAGCGAAGCTGATGGACACCCGCCAGATGCGCTGCATCCTCGCGGTCAGCGAGGCCGGCAGCCTCACGCGCGCGGCCGAGCAATTGGGCCTCGCGCAGCCGGCGCTCACGCAGACGCTGAACCGGCTCGAGCGCGAGATCGGCACGCCGCTCTTCACGCGCACGCGGCGCGGCGCCACGCTGACCGAGGCCGGCCTCGCGATCGTGGAGGACGTTCGCGCCAGCCTGGCCCACGCCGACGCGGCGGCCGAGCGCGCACGGGCCATGGCGGCGGGCCGCGCAGGCCGGCTCACCATCGGCTTCGTGACCCATGCCATCTACGAGGTGTTGCCGCGCGCGCTGCGCCTGCTGCGCGCCGCCCATCCGCAGCTCGACGTGGTGCTGCGCGAGATGAGCAATGCCGAGCAGGTCGACGCGCTGGCGGGCGGCCGCATCGACATCGCGCTGCTGCATCCGCCCGTGTCCTTCAATGCCAAGGTGAACGAGCTGCGCCTGGGCGAGGAGCCGATGGTGGCCGCACTGCCCGCCGGCTACGAGGTGGCAGCCGACGGTTGCGTGTCCCTGGCCGAGATCGCGCAGCATGGGCTGGTCTGGTTTCCCGAGCAGCAGATTCCGGCCTTGCGCAGCCAGCTGCTGGGCGCGATCCGCCGCGCCGGCCATCAGGTGCAGGTGGTGCAGGACGCCAACCGCACGCTGACCGTGCTGGCCTGCGTGGCCGCAGGCCTCGGCTGGTCGCTGCTGCCGCGCTCGGTGCATGCGCTGCGCCATGAAGGCGTGCGCTATGCCGAGGTGCGCGACGGCGCGGACCTGCCCGCCTTCGAGCTGTCGGCGATGTGGCTGGCGCGCTCGCGACCCACCTTTGCCGATGCGTTCGCCGAATTGCTGGGCCCCGTACCTCAATCGAGCTGAAGCTTGTTCTCCTTGGCGAGCCGGCTCCACTTCGCGAGCTCGGCGCGGCGGAACGCATCGAGCTCTGACGGATCGGAGCCGATCACCTCGGCGCCCATGGCCTCCAGCCGCTGGCGCACCTCCGGGTCCTTGACGGTGGCGGCGATCTCCTTCGAGAGCCGCGCGATCACCGCAGCCGGCGTGCCCGCCGGCACGAAGACCGCATTCCACTCGTACATCTCGTAGCCCGGCAGGCCCGACTCCGCGAGGGTCGGCACCTCGGGCAGCACCGGCGAGCGCGTCTTGCCGCCGATTGCGAGCGGCCGCAGCTTGCCGCTCTGGATGTAGGGCATGCCCGAACCCAGGCTGGCGAAGAACACCGGCACCTGGCCCGCCATGACGTCGGTGAGCGCCGGGCCGCCGCCCTTGTAGGCCACGTGCGTCATGCGCGTCTTGGCCATCGAATCGAAGAGCTCGGCCGCCAGGTGCGGCGAGGAGCCGTTGCCCGAGGAGGCGTAGTTGATCTCCCCCGGCCGCGCCTTGGCTTGGGCGATCAGGTCCTTGATGCTCGCGATCGGCGCACCGGGATGCACCACGAGGATGTTGGGCACCTTGACCAAGAGCGAGACCGGCGCGAAGTCGCGCAGCGTGTCGAAGGGCATCTTGCTGCGCAGCGCCGGGTTCTGCGCATGGTTGGAGGCATCGAGCATCAAGGTATAGCCGTCGGCCGGGCTCTTGGCGACGATGTCGCCGCCGATCGCGCCGCCGGCGCCGCCGCGGTTGTCGATCACCACCGGCTGGCCGAGCCGGGCCGAGAGCTTGGGCCCGATGATGCGCGCCACCGCATCGACCGTGCCGCCCGGCGGATAGGTCACGACCAGGCGCACCGGCTTGGCCGGCCAGGCTTGCGCCTGTGCGCCGAGGGCTGCGAGCAGCAAGGTCGCGCCGCCCGCGGCACGGAAGATGGCGCGCACGAGGCGCGAGGGATGGAACATCGGTGTCTCCTTCGGGCGCCGATGCCGGCACCCCTTTTCTGTTGATGACTCAGGCGAAACGGAACAGCGCGGCCGGTGTGTCGACCAGGATGCGCCGGCGCGCCTCGGCATCCGGCACCCAGTCGGCCAGCGCCGCCTGGGTGGATCCGTAATCGGCCAGATCCTGGTGTTGCGTGTGCGGCCAGTCGCTGCCCCACAGCAGGCGGCCGGCACCCAGCGCCTGCAGCAGGGCCTGTGCAGCGGCGCGGGCCGCGCTGCCGCGCTGGTCGGGCCAGTTGCGGTAGGCCGCGGAGAGCTTGACCCACACGCGCCCGGTCGAAGCGCTGCGCAGCAGCCAGGCGAAGCCTTCGTCGTCGCCGGGCGCCGGGCCGGGCCGGCCGAAGTGGTCCACCACCAGCTTGCAGCCGGCATCGAGGATGGACTGCCCGGCCAGCGGCAGGTCGCGCGATTCGCGATGCAGCTCCACATGCCAGTCGAGCACACGCACACGCTCGAACAGGCGCTGCCATTCGGCAAGCGCGAAGTCGGGAATGGGCAGCCCGACGAGGTTGAGCCGGATGCCGCAGACGCCTTGCCGGTCCAGCGCCGCCAATTCGTTCTCGCCGATGCTCGGCTCGACGATCACGACGCCGCGCAGCCGCTCTGGACAGGCGCGCAGCGCATCGAGCAGGAAGCTGTTGTCGGTGCCCAGGAAGCTCGGCTGCACCAGCACCGCATGCGAGACCGCATGCGCGTCGAGCAGCGCGAGGTAGTCGGGCAAGAGCGCGTCGTAGTCGGGCGCGTGGCGATGCACCGGCGCCAGCCGCAGGCCGCGCCGGAACACGTGGGCGTGGCTGTCGATCGCGGCGATCGCCTCAGGCATAGCGCGCATCGAGCTCATCGAATTCCTTCTTGCGCACCAGCGCCTGACGCTCGGCGAAAGTCGCGACCAGGCCGCTCGCCTCGTCCAACCGGCCGCGCTCGCGCAGGCCTTGCAGCGCCAGCGTCATGCCGCGCACCGCGCCCTGCAGCGCCGCGTTGGCATAGAGCACCAGGCCGAAGCCCATGGCGCCGAACTCGGCCGCGTCCAGCGTCGGCGTCTTGCCGCCGATCACCACGTTGACCACCTGCGGGCAGGCCAGCTCGCGCGGAATGCGGCGCAGCGCTTCCAGCGACTCGGGCGCCTCCACGAAGGTGATGTCGGCCCCGGCCTCGGCATAGGCCGCGGCGCGCGCGATCGCAGCGTCGATGCCTTCGACCGCGGCCGCGTCGGTGCGCGCGATCACCAGGAAGTCGGCATGCACCCGGGCATCGACCGCCGCCTTCACCTTGCCGAGCATCTCGCCCTGCGCGATCACCGCCTTGCCCTCGAAATGCCCGCACTTCTTGGGGCTCACCTGATCTTCCAGCTGGATCGCGTTGGCGCCGGCGCGCTCCAGCGTGCGCACCGTGTGCTGCACGTTGAGCGCATTGCCGAAGCCGGTGTCGGCGTCGACGATGATGGGCAGCTTCACCGCATCGCGCAGCGCGGCCGTGTGCTGCGCGAGATCGCCCAGGTGGACGAAGCCCAGGTCGGGGATGCCGTAGAAGGTGTTGGTGAGCCCGGCGCCGCTCAGGTAGACGGCCTCGAAACCGAGCTCCTCGATGACGCGCGCGGCCAGCGCGTTGGCCGCGCCCGGCACCAGCAGGCCGCGCTTGGCTTCGACCTTTTGCCGCAACAGCGTGCCGGGATGGATGGCCTTCGTCATCGTCATTCGTCCTTCATGCCCGTGGCCTTGACCACCGCGCCCAGGCGCGCGCGCTCGGCATCGACGAACTGCACGAAGGAGGCGCGCGTGCCGCCGACCGGCTCGATCCCCATCCCCTTGAGCTTGTCGGCGATGGCCGGGGTCTTCATGGCCGCGTCGATGGCGGCGCTCATCTTGTCGAGCACCGCCTCGGGCGTGCCGTGCGGCGCATGCACGCCGGCCCAGTGGGCGATGCGCACGTCCGGGAAGCCTTGCTCCGAGGCCGTGGAGAGCTCCGGATAGGCCGAGATGCGCGTGGTCCAGGTGTTGGCCAGCGCCTTCAGCTTGCCGCTCCTGAGGTAGGGCAGCGCGACGATGCTGGCCTCCGACGTCGCCTCGACCTGCTTGCCGAGCACCGCGGTGATCGACTCCGAGCCGCTCTTGTAGGGCACCACGTCGAGCTTGGCGCCGTACTTCGTCTCCAGCATGCCCTCGACGAAATGCGGCGTGCTGCCGGTGCCGGCGGTCGCCCAGTGGAAGCCGGCGCCCGTCTTGGAGGCCGCGATGAATTCCTTCAGGTCCTTGTAGGGCGCGTCGGCCGGCACCAGGATCACCGAGGGCGCGAGGCCGATCATGCCGACCGGCACCAGGTCGCTGTCCTTGTAGGGCAGGTGCTTCTTGATCATGCTGTTGGAGATCACGCCGGCCGCGCTCACCAGGAAGGTGTAGCCGTCGGGCGCGCTCTTGGCGACGATGTCCGCGCCCAGCGTGGCGCCGGCGCCGGGCTTGTTGTCGACCACGATGGGCTGGCCCAGCGCCTTCGATGCGCCTTCGGCCGCAGCGCGCGCCATCAGGTCGTTGGCGCCGCCGGCCGCGAAGGGCACGACCAGTCGGATCGGCTTGGCGGGCCAGGTCTGGGCGGACACAGTCCCGCAGGCCAGCGCGGCTGCCAGGCCGGCGAGCAGGACGAGTCGGGAAGAAAGATGCATGGCGATGTCTCCAGGTACGTGTTGTGAGGGATGCCGCAGCGTGGCTGGCGGCAAGTATCGACACGCACAGTACTGAAGGGAACGCCGTTTTGCGTTGCTTTTACATAAGCGCGGCTTATGGGCGCGCGGCGCTGCGCAGAATCAGGCGATGCGTGCCGGTGGCTGCGGAGCCCTCTTCTTTCGCGCTCCGACAGCGCCGGTCGCGGCGGCCTGCAGGATGCGACGGAAGGTGGGGCATTCCATGTGGCTCGGTGCGGGGCAGGCAGCGGCGTGCAGCAGGCCGTCGCGCATGGCGCTCAGTTTGCGGATCGTCTTGTCCAGCTCCTGCGCCTTGGCCGCGAGCATCTGGCGGTCGATGCGCGGCTGCGCCTCGCGCGTGAACAGGAGCGCGATCTCATCGAGCGAGAAGCCGGCCGCGCGCCCCAGCGCGATCAGCGCCAGCCGCTCCAGCACGCCGGGATCGAACAGGCGGCGCAGGCCGCGCCTGCCGGTGGAGGCGATCAGCCCCTTTTCGTCATAGAAGCGCAGCGTCGACGCGGGAACGCCGGATCGCTGCGCCACCTCGGCGATGTCCAGGTGCATCATTCTCTTGACCTCAAGTCGACTTGAAGTTGCACAGTCTAGCTTCCGCCTCTCGAGGGCAAGCAAAGGAAAACGACCATGGATGCCACACTCCAGACCGACAACAACGAGCAGACGGCGCTTTGGAACGGCCGCGCAGGGCGTGCCTGGGTCGAGGCACAGGAGGTGATCGACCAGGTGCTCGAGCCCTTCGAAGACCTGCTCGTCGAAGCGGTCCGCGCCGGCCCCGGGCAGCAGGTGCTCGACGTCGGCTGCGGTACCGGCAGCACGACGCTCGCCGTTGCGCGGCTGCTCGGCGCGACGGGCCACTGCATCGGCGTCGACATTTCGGATCCGCTGATCGCCGCCGCCCGGGCACGCGCCGAACGGGAAGACACGCCGACAAGCTTCATCCGTGCCGACGCGCAAATCCACGCCTTCGAGCCCGCAAGCTTCGACCTGATCATGTCGCGCTTCGGCGTCATGTTCTTCGACCACCCGGTCCTGGCCTTCGCGAACCTGCGGCGCGCCGCACGGGACGACGCCAGGCTCCGCTTCATCGTCTGGCGGAGTGCCGCGGAGAACCCGTTCATGACGACGGCCGAGCGCGCGGCGGCACCGCTGCTGCCGAACATGCCCGCCCGCCAGCCGGGCGCGCCGGGACAGTTCTCCTTCGCAGACCGGCATCGGGTCGCTGCCATCCTGCAAGAGAGCGGCTGGGCCGGGATCGACATCCGGCCGATCGATGTCGACTGCACCCTGCCCGAGAAGGAGTTGGTCGGCTACTTCACCCGGCTCGGTCCCGTCGGCCTGATCCTTCAGGAGGTGGACGAGCGGACGCGCGCGCAAGTCATCGACACCGTCCGCGCCGCCTTCGATCCCTATGTGCACGGAACCGAGGTTCGCTTCGCCGCCGCCTGCTGGATGGTCAGTGCCCGAGCGCCGTCTGCGTAAGCCGCACAAGAGGAGGCCGCCAGTGTCTGAGGGGCAGTGCAGCGGCTCTTAATCGAAGCCCGTTCCAGAAACACCACGGAACCGGCTTTGCCGGGCCGTCGGTGTTGCCTCCGGGGAGGGTGTTGGCGTAGCGACACGAAGTGCGCGAAGCCTGGGGGGAGTTCAAGTCTCCGAACGGATGCCCCGCATCAGGATCACGCCGCCCAACTGCGAGGTGTCGGAGCGCATCCGGTAGGCCAGCGCTTGTGGCGTGCCGGCCTGCGCTTGCCAGCCCGCCTTCAGCAGTTGCTGCTGCACCTCGGCGGAGCGAAGCACCTCGCCCAGCGCCGCGTTGAGCCTGGCCACCGCCGGCTTGGGCAGGCTGGCCGGGGCCGCGAGCGCGGTCCAGATCTCGAGGTCGGCGCCGCGCACGTCGGCTTCGCGCAGCGTGGGCAGCTCGCTGAACAGCGGGCTGCGCAGGGGAGAAGTGACGCCGAGGGCCTTGAACTTGCCCGAGGCCACATGAGGCTTCGCGAGGCCCGGCGGCAGCAGCGCCATCTGGATCTGTCCCGCCAGCATGGCGGCGATGACCTGCGGATTGCCGTTGAAGGGCGCGTGCTGCGGCGAGATGCTGGTGCGGGTCTTCAGCAGTTCCATGCCCAGGTGGCCCACGGTCCCGACGCCGGGCGTGCCGTACTTGCCCTTGTCGCCGAGGTTGCGCGCCCACAGCAACAGCTCGGTGGCGTTCTTGCCCACGGCGTCGCCCGAGACCGCGAGCACCAGCGGCGCGGTGCCGATCAGGCCCACGGGCGCGAAGTCTTTCTCGGGGTCGAAGGGCGTGGCGGGATTCAGCAGCTTGGCGATCGTCAGGTTGCCGTTGATCAGTGCGCCGATGGTGTGATCGTCCTGCGCCTTGGCCACCAGGTCGGCCGCGAGGTTGCCGCTGGCGCCGGGCTTGTTCTCCACCGTCACCGGTTGGCCCAGCAGCCTGGAGAGCGGCTCGGCGATGGCACGCGCCGCGAGGTCGGGCGAGGCGCCGGCCGGGAAGCCGACCAGGATGCGCACCGGCTGGGTCGGCCAGGCGCCGGGGGCGGCGGAACCGGCGGGGCGCGCGGCGCGCGGCGCGGTGGAAGACGTTGCCTGTTGGGCCCACGCGGCCGGGGCACAGGCCGAGGCGGCGAGGCTTTGGAGCAAGCGGCGTTTGGAGATCATGAAGCGGCGGATGTTGCAAAAATAAGTAACACGACGTTACGCGACACCGTCTTCCGGCGCAAGACAACCAAATGCTTCGTCGGGCCCGCACGCCCACCGGTGCTCAAGCCTTTTTCGACGCGGCCCAGGTCGCCAGGATCTGCACCGCTTCGCGATCCATCTTCTGCTCCGCGGGCAGCGTCCGCCGCTCGATCGGCGCACCGGCCTCGGCACGCAGGTCTTCGATGTCGATCGGGTGGCGCGCCTCTGTCGGCAGCCCGGCGAAGGCCTGGCCCGACTGCGCAAGGGAGGCCGCGTAGTAGAGCCTGGCGATGCCCGCGATGCGCATGGCGGCCACACACAGGGCGCAGGGCTCGCACGAGGTGTAGAGCTCGCAGCCGCTCAGGTCCACGCGCTGCAGATTGCGGCAGGCATCGCGGATGGCCTCCACCTCGCCGTGCGAGGTCGGGTCGAAATGGGCCACCGAGTGGTTGAAGCCCTCACCCACCACGCGGGCGTCCTGCACGACGACGGCGCCGAAGGGTTCGGTGCCCGGTGTGTGCAGCGCCTGCGCCGAGAGCGCGATGGCGCGCCGCATGAATTCTTCCTGGTACATCGTCGTCTGCTCCTTCACACGGGAACCGCATCCGACAGCAGCGCCCCATCGCGCGCCACGATGCGGCCGCCCGCCACCACGAGCCGCCGCGCCGGCCGCGCCACCACCGCCTCGGCGACGGTCTGCGCATCGACCAGCACCAGGTCGGCCCGGCAGTCCGGCGCCAGGCCATAGGCTTCGAAGCGCAAGCCGCGCGCGCCCGCATGGGTGACGCAGTCGAGCGCGACCTCGATCTCGTCGTCGCGCCGCAGGTTGTAGCGCAGGCCGATCAGCATCGCGCGCTCCAGCATGTCGGGGCTGCCGTAGGGCGTCCAGGTGTCGCGGATGCCGTCGTTGCCGCCGAGCACGGTGACGCCGGCGCGGCGGCAGGCCATGAGCGGCGGCACGCTGCGCGAAGGCGGCGCACTGGTGACCAGCACCACGCCGAGCGCGGCCATGCGCGCCAGCAGCGCCTCGCATTCGCGCTCGGGCAGGTCGCCCAGGCAGAAGCCGTGGCTGATCGCGACCTTGCCTTGCATGCCGAGCGCTGCCGTGCGCGCGAGGATCAGGTCGAGCGAAAAGGCGCCCATGGCGCCGGGCTCGTGCAGATGGATGTCGAGCGGGCAGCCGCGGCGCTCGGCGATGGCGAAGAGCGCGTCGAGCGAGCGCACCGGATCGCCGTCGATCGCGCACGGGTCCAGGCCGCCAAGCACGTCGGCGCCGCGGGCGATGGCCTGGTCCAGCAGCTCGGCCGTGCCGGGCCGGCCCAGGAGGCCCGATTGCGGGAAGGCGACGATCTGGATCTGCTGCAGCGCCTGCATCGTGTCGCGCGTCTGCAGCACGCCTTCGAGATGGCGCAGCCCTGCCTGAGTGTCGATGTCCACGTGGGTGCGCAGCCGCGTCGTGCCGCGCGCCAGGAAGGCCCGGGCCAATGCCAGCGACTGCGCGGCCGCGTCATGGCCGCTGGCCTGGCGAAAGGCGCGCTCGTTGTCGATCCTGTCGATGAGCCGGGTGCCGACCTCGTTGCGGTACCAGTCCATGCCCCACAGCGTCTTGTCCAGGTGCGTGTGGCCTTCGACCAGGCCGGGCAGCAGGAGCGCGCCGCCGCCCTCCTCCACCGCGCAGCCGGCTGCGGCGTGCAAGGCCGGGCCGAGGGCCGCGATGCGGCCGTCCTGCACCAGCACGTCGGCAGGGGCGGCGCCCATGGGGCGCACATGGCGGATCAGAAGCATGCTCACACCCAGCCCGCACGCCGGAAGCGGTAGTACACGTAGGCGCAAAGGCTCGCGATGAGCGCCAGCGCGGCCGCATAGCCGTAGCGCCATTTCAGCTCGGGCATGTGCTCGAAGTTCATGCCCCAGAGGCCGGCGAAGGCGGTGCACACGGCGAAGATGGCGGCCCAGGCCGCGAGGCGCTTGGTCACTTCGCCGTCCTCGATGGTGACCATCGAGAGGTTGACGTGGATCGCGATGCCGATGGTGTCGCGGATCGAGTCGATGGTGTTGTTGATGCGGCTCAGGTGGTCGACCACGTCGCGGAAGTACTCCTGCGTGCTAACGCAGATCTGCGGCACGCGGCCGCCGTGCAGCTTGCCGGTGCCTTCAAGCAGCGGCGCGACCGCGTGCTTGAGCAGCGTCAGCCGCTGCTTCAGTTCGTACAGGCGCTTGATGCTGTCGCGCGCGGCGCCCTTGGTGAAGATGCGCTGCTCGATGGTGTCGAGTTCGTCCTCGAACGCATCGATGATCGGAAAGTAGCGGTCGACCACGGCATCCATCAGCGCGTAGAGCACGAAGCCCGGACCGTTCTTGAGCAGCTCGGGCTCGCGCTCGCAGCGCTCGCGCACTTCGGTGAAGCCGTGATCGCTGCGGTTGCGCACCGACACCACGTAGTTGCGCCCGACGAAGACATCGAGCTCGCCGACCGTGAGCGTGGCGGGCTCGCCGGCACCCGCTTCGAGCAGGTGCATGACGACGAAGAGCGAATCGGCGTACTCCTCCACCTTCGGCCGCTGGTGGCCGTTGTGGGCATCTTCCACGGACAGCGGATGAAGACCGAACTCGGCCTGCACTTCGGCCAGCTCTTCGGGCGTGGCGTCGCGCAGCGCCACCCAGACGAAGCAACGCGGCAGCGACGCGTACTCGCTGATTTCGGAAACGGGAATGTCGGCCAGCTTGGTGCCGTCTTCGTAGACAACGCAGTTGATGAGCATGCGGGGCGCCGGGGCAATAGGGAAGACGAGGCATCTTGCCACGCGCGAGCGGCGTCGCAAGGGCGCGCAAGTCTTTACGCGCAACCGCTGATCGTCACGCTGACCAAGACGCTGTAGGTCGCCCGGGCGCCGGCGCTACGGCGCGTCGGCCTTCTTCTTGATCCATTGCAGCAAGGGTCCGATGACCTCCAGCGGCAAGGGAAACACGATGGTCGAATTCTTGTCGGCGGCGATCACGGTCAGGGTTTCCAGATAGCGCAACTGCAGCGCCTGCGGCTGGCGCCCCAGAATCTCGGCCGCTTCGGCCAGCTTGACCGAGGCCTGCAGTTCGCCCTCTGCATGGATCACCTTGGCGCGCCGTTCGCGCTCGGCCTCGGCCTGCCGCGCGATGGCGCGCACCATGTTCTCGTTGAGGTCGACGTGCTTGATCTCGACGTTGGTCACCTTGATGCCCCAGATGTCGGTCTGCGCCTCGAGGATCTTCTGGATGTCGAGATTGAGGCGCTCGCGCTCGGACAGCAAGTCGTCGAGCTCGTGCTTGCCGAGCACGGCACGCAGCGTGGTCTGCGCCAGCTGGCTGGTGGCCTCGAGGTACTTCTCGACCTGGATGATCGCTTTCTCCGCATCGATCACGCGGAAGTAGAGCACCGCGTTCACCTTCACCGACACGTTGTCGCGCGTGATCACGTCCTGGCTCGGGATGTCGAGCACCATCACGCGCAGCCCCACGCGCACCATCTGCTGGATGCCGGGGATCAGGATCACCAGGCCCGGTCCCTTGACCTTCCAGAAGCGGCCGAGCTGGAACACCACGCCTCGCTCGTACTCGCGCAGGATGCGCAGCGACGCCGCGGCGAGCATCACCGCCAGCACCAGGAGCAGAGCGATGAGCGCGACGCTGAAATTGAAGAACATGGTCATTGGCCGTCCGGGGCCACCTGCAGCACGACGCCTTGCACGCCACTGACCCGGACTCGTCCGCCGGTATGCAGGTCACCCGCGCCGGTCACGCGCCAGTAGTCGCCCTGGATCTGCGCCCAGCCCTCGCCGTCCGAGAACTCGACCAGTTCGCCGGTGGTGCCCACGAGGGCCGAGATGCCGCTCTTCACCGGCCGCCGGCGCGCCTTCGCGGCCATGCCGGCGACCGCGAGGATGAACAGGGCCGAGACCGCGCTGATCACCGCCACCACCCACAGCGGCACGCCGAAGCCCGGCGCGTCGCTGTCGATCAGGAGCACGGCGCCGATCGCGAAGGCCGCGATGCCGCCCAGCCCCAGCACGCCGAAGCTCGGCAGAAAGGCCTCGGCGATGAGGAAGGCCACCCCCAGCAGGATCAGCGCCAGTCCCGCGTAGTTGACCGGCAGCATCTGCAGGCCGAACAGCGCCAGCGTCAGGCAGATGGCGCCCACCACGCCGGGCAGCACGAAGCCGGGGTTGGAGAACTCGAACAGGAGGCCGTAGATGCCGATCATCAGCAGGATCAGCGCCAGGCTGGGCTCGGTGATCACCGACAGCAGCCGGCTGCGCCAATCGGCGTCGAAGGCGAGCAGCTGCGCGCGCTGGGTGGCCAGCCGCACGGTGCCATGCGCCAGGCTCACTTCGCGCCCATGCACCTGCATCAGCAGGTCGGCCACGTCGCGCGCGACCAGGGTGATGACCTTTTTCTCCAGCGCCTCTTGCGCCGACAGGCTCACCGACTCGCGCACCGCCTGCTCGGCCCAGTCGGCATTGCGCCCGCGCAGCTGCGCCAGGCTGCGGATGTAGGCCGAGGCATCGGCCAGCCGCTTGGCGCTCATCGCATCGGGAGCGGGCTCGGCACCCTTCTCGGAAGAGGACGGCGGCTTCGGCTCCGGCCGGCCCGGCGTCGGCATGCCGATGGCCACCGGCGTCGCCGCGCCGAGGTTGGAGGCCGGTGCCATGGCTGCGATGTGGCTCGCGTAGAGGATGTAGGTGCCGGCACTCGCGGCGCGGGCGCCGCTGGGCGCCACGAAGGTCGCCACCGGCACGGGCGAAGCGAGGATGTCCTTGATGATGTTGCGCATCGAGGCGTCGAGCCCGCCCGGCGTGTCGAGCTGCAGCACAGCGAGCTGCGCCTGTTCCTTGGCAGCCAGCGCGAGGCCACGGCGCACATAGTCTGCGGAAGCGGGCCCGATGGCGCCCTCGACCTGCATCAGGACCACGATGCGGGGCGCCTCGGGAGCCGCGGCAGACACAGCTTCGGCGCTGGCCACAGCCGCAGCTTGGGCCAGGAGGACCAGTCCCATCAACCATGTTCTGGCGGACCTCATAGCTGGATTCTAGGAGTCGCGGGCGCCGCTGTCACACCCTGCAACAGGCCCTGGTCGAAAAAGAGCAAGGCGGGGCATTCGAGCAAGGCCCGCACGGCCTGCACGAACTCGGCCGCAAGCTGGCCGTCGACCACGCGGTGGTCGAAGGAGGAAGACAGGTTCATCATCCGGCGCGCGACCACCGCGCCGTCCTGCATCACCGGGCGCAGCGCGATGCGGTTGACGCCGACGATCGCCACCTCGGGCGCGTTGATGATCGGCGTGGAGGCGATGCCGCCCAGGGCGCCGAGGCTGGTGATGCTGATGGTCGAGCCGCTCAGTTCGTCGCGCGTGGCCCGGCCCGCGCGCGCGGCCTCGGCCAGGCGCGCGATCTCGGCCGCGCTGGACCACAGGTCGCGCGCTTCCGCGTGGCGCAGCACCGGCACCATGAGGCCGGCCGCGGTCTGGGTCGCGATGCCGACGTGCACTGCGCCGTGACGCGTGAGCACGCCCGCCTCGTCGTCGAAGCGGGCATTGATCTGCGGGAAGCGCGGCACCGCCAGCACGACGGCACGCACGAGCAGCGGAAGCAGCGTCAGGTGGGCCCGCTCGCTGCCCCAGCGTTCGTTGAGCCGCGCGCGCAGCAGCTCCAGTTCGGTCACGTCGATCTCCTCGACGTAGGTGAAGTGCGGGATGCGGCGCATCGCATCCTGCATGCGCTGGGCGATGCGGCGGCGCACGCCGGTCACGGGCACGGCTTCCTCGTCGTCCCGCTGCGCGTAGTGCGCCGCACTCGCCGCCTGCGGACCGGGCCGCCGGACCAGCCAGGCGTCGAGGTCCTCGTGCAGGATGCGGCCGTCCACGCCGCTGCCCGGCACCTGCTGCAGATCGATGCCGAGCGCCGCGGCCCGATGGCGCACCGCGGGCGAGGCAGTCGGCTTGCCGGTGGATGGCAGGCTCGTGCGTTCGGCCGGCGCGGTCTCAGGCGCTGGTGCTGGTGCCGGTGCCGGTGCTGGTGCTGGTGCTGGTGCAGGCGCAGGCGCAGGCGTGGCCGCGGGCGTGGGCGTGGGCGGCGCCGCGCCGGTGTTGTCGCCACCCTCCACATCGATGCGGATCAGCTCCGCACCCACCGCCATCTGCTGCCCCACTTCGCCGCCGAGCGCAAGCACCTTGCCCGCGACCGGCGACGGGATCTCGACGGTCGCCTTGTCGGTCATCACGTCGGCCAGCACCTGGTCTTCGGCCACCGTGTCGCCGGGCTGGACCCGCCATGCCACCAGTTCCACTTCGGCGATGCCTTCGCCGATGTCCGGCACCTTGATCGCATGCGTGCCCATTCAGTTCTCCATGACGCGCCGGAAGGCCGCGCCCACGCGTGCCGGGCCCGGGAAGTAGGCCCACTCCTGCGCATGCGGATAGGGCGTGTCCCAGCCGGTCACGCGCTCGATCGGCGCCTCGAGGTGATGAAAGCAGTGCTCCTGCACCAGCGCCGTCAGCTCGGCGCCGAAGCCGCTGGTGCGCGTGGCCTCGTGCACGATCACGCAACGGCCGGTCTTCTTGACCGAGGCGACGAGGGTCTCCAGGTCCAGCGGCCACAGGCTGCGCAGGTCGATGATCTCGGCATCGATGCCGGCTTCGCGCGCGGCCGCCTCCGAGACGAAGACCATGGTGCCGTAGCTGATCACCGTCAGGTCGGCGCCGGGGCGGAACACGGTGGCCGATTCGAGCGGCACCGTGTAGTAGCCCTCGGGCACCTCGCCCAGCGGATGGGCCGACCAGGACACCAGCGGCCGGTCGTGGTGGCCGTCGAAGGGGCCGTTGTAGAGGCGCTTGGGCTCCAGGAAGATCACCGGGTCGTCGTTCTCGATCGAGGCGATCAGCAGGCCCTTGGCATCGCGCGGATTCGAGGGCATCACCGTGCGCACGCCGCAGACGTGCGTGAACAGCGCCTCCGGGCTCTGGCTGTGCGTCTGGCCGCCGTAGATGCCGCCGCCGCAGGGCATGCGGATGGTGATCGGCGCGCTGAAGTCGCCGGCCGAGCGGTAGCGCAGCCGCGCCGCTTCGGAAACGATCTGGTCGTAGGCCGGATAGAAGTAGTCGGCGAACTGCACCTCGACCACCGGGCGCAAGCCGTAGGCGCCCATGCCGATGGCCGAGCCGACGATGCCGCCTTCGGAGATCGGCGCATCGAACACGCGCGAGCGGCCGTACTTGGCCTGCAGGCCCTCGGTGCAGCGGAAAACGCCGCCGAAGTAGCCCACGTCCTGGCCATAGATGACGACGTTGTCGTCGCGCTCGAGCATCACGTCCATGGCGGAGCGCAAGGCCTGGATCATGGTCATGGCGCTCATGACGCTGCTCCGGACTGCATCTGCTCGCGCTGCCGCTTCAGGTGCTCCGGCATGTCCTTGTAGACATCCTCGAACATCGCCGCGGCGCTGAACAGGTGCCCATCGGCCAGCGAGCCGTAGCGCTCGGCTTCCTTCAGCGCGGCGTTGACCTCGGCCTCCAGTTTCGCCTGCGTCTCCTCGTGCTCCTGCTGCGACCAGGCGCCGATGCCCGTCAGGTGCTGCGCCAGCCGCGCGATCGGATCGCCGAGCGGGAAGTGCGCCCAGTCGTCGGCCGGCCGGTAGCGCGAGGGATCGTCCGAGGTCGAATGCGCCCCGGCGCGGTAGGTGACCCACTCGATCAGCGTCGGCCCGAGGTTGCTGCGGGCGCGCTGCGCGGCCCAGCGCGAGGCGGCCAGCACGGCGAGGAAGTCGTTGCCGTCGACGCGCAGCGAGGCGATGCCGCAACCCACGCCGCGCGCCGCGAAGGTGGTGGCCTCGCCGCCGGCGATGGCCTGGAAGGTCGAGATCGCCCACTGGTTGTTGACCACGTTGAGGATCACCGGCGCTCGGTAGACGTGGGCAAAGGTCAGCGCCGTGTGGAAGTCGGACTCGGCGGTGGCGCCGTCGCCGATCCATCCCGAGGCGATCCGGGTGTCGCCCTTGATCGCCGAGGCCATGCCCCAGCCCACCGCCTGGATGAACTGCGTGGCCAGGTTGCCCGAGATCGAGAAGAAGCCGACGCGCTTCATCGAATAGCACACCGGCAACTGCCGCCCCTTGAGCGGGTCGCGCTCGTTGGACATCAGTTCGCAGATCATGTCCACCATCGACACGTCCTCGCGCGCCAGCAGCAGGCCCTGTTGGCGGTAGGTGGGAAAGCACATATCGCCCTGCTGCAGCGCCAGCGCATGGCCAATGGCGATGGCCTCTTCGCCCAGGCACTGCATGTAGAAGGAGATCTTCTTCTGGCGCTGCGCGATCAGCATGCGGGCGTCGAAGATGCGCGTCTTCAGCATCGAGACGAGGCCGCGGCGCAGCAAGGCTGCATCCGCCTCCGGCACCCACGGGCCGACGGCACGGCCCTCGTCGTCGAGCACGCGCACCAGTGTGTAGGCGAGGTCGCTGGTGTCGGCCGGCGATGCGTCCAGCGGCGGCCGCCGCACCTGGCCGGCGCGCGAAATATGCAGGTAGGAAAAATCGGTCTCATGGCCCGGCCGCCCGGTGGGCTCCGGCACATGCAGACGAAGAGGTGCGCCCTGGCTCATCGCGTTGTCTCCGCGCTCGATGGGATCGCTCGCCAGCAAAGCCTAGCGAATTTCAGGCTCCGGCGCAGCCGGTCAATCGCGCGTATCTCGCTTGACACGCGGGGCCGGCAGGACTCGAATTCGATCGGGAGAGAGAGCGGCGGAGCACTCATCAGGAGCACATCATGCGCAAGAAGATCCTGGCGACGATGGCCTGTCTCGCTTGCCTGAGCCTGCCCGCATGGCCCGCGGGCGGTGGAGGTGGAGGCGGGGGCGGTGGCGGCCCGTCGCAGCAGGAGCTGGACCCCGACTACCGCGCCGGCCAGGCCGCCGTCAAGGCCGAGCAATGGGCCGAAGCCCTGCCCCCGCTCCAGGCGGCCATCCGGACCGATCCCAGGAATGCCGATGCCTGGAACCTGCTGGGCTTCGCCTATCGCCACCTGGGCGACATGGACAACTCCTTCGAGCACTACGAGCGCGCCCTGCAGCTCAACCCCGGCCACCGCGACGCGCACGAGTACGTGGGCGAGGCCTATCTGCAGATCGGCCAGCTCGAAGGCGCGGAGAAGCACCTGAAGGCGCTCGACAAGCTCTGCTGGTTCCCCTGCGAGCAGTACACGGAGCTGAAGGAGAAGATCGCGAAGTTCAAGCGCTCGCGCGCCGGGGAATAGGTTCTGTTGACGATGTGGGGGCGCGGAGGCGGGCGGTGTGCCCTGTGCCGGCCGACGTCACCGGCCCTTCGGGCTTCCCTGCGCTGCTCGGCAGTGCCTCAACGGCCGGCCCAGGGCACACCGCCCGCAGCCGTGGAGGAGCCTGGGTCGCATCCCACCCCCGAAGCCCGGCATGCGTCCAAGGGGCTGGCGCCTCCTCAGTCGATACTCACGTTCGCCGCCTTCGCCACCTCGGCCCACTTCACCCGGTTGGCGTGAACGGTGGCCTTGAACTGCGCGGGCGTTTCGATGCGCACCGTGTTGCCCTGGCCCTCGAACTTCTCGCGGATCTCGGGCTGTTCGAGCACGGCCTTGATCGCGGCATTGAGCTTGTCGACGATGCGCGCATCCGTGCCCTTGGGCGCGAAGACGCCGAACCAGATCGAGCTGTCGAAGCCCTGGGTGCCGGCGATGCCGCTCGCGGCAATGGTCGGCACTTCCTTCACCGCCGCCACCGGCTTGGCGGTGGTGACGCCCAGCAGCCGTACCTTGCCCGCCTTGTACTGCGGCAGCACGGTCTGCACCTGGTTCATGATGCAGCAGGTCTCGCCGCGCACCACCGAAGCGATGGCCTCCGGCCCGCCCTTGTAGGGCACGTGCACCATCTGCAGGCCGAGGCGCGAGTTGAGTTCGGCAAAAGCCATGTGGGTGCCGGCGCCGTTGCCGGTGGAGGCATAGTTGTACTTGCCGGGGTTGGCCTTCACGAGTTCGACGAACTCCTTGAGCGTCTTGACGTTGATCACCTCGGGATTGATCGTGAGGACGTTGGAGACGTCGAGCACCGGCGCCACGGGCACGAAGTCGGCCTCGACGTCGAAGGGCAGCTTCTTGTAGAGCGCCGCATTGCTGCCGTGCGTGGCGGCGGTGCCGAAGGCAAGCGTGTAGCCGTCGGGCCTGGCGCGCGCCACGTACTCGCTCGCGATGTTGCCGGCGGCGCCGGACTTGTAGTCGATCACCACCGGCTGGCCGAGCTTCTGCTGCAAGGGCTCCTGGATCGTGCGCGCCACCACGTCGACGCCCGAGCCGGCCGGGAAGCCCATGATCAGCGTGACGGGTTGCTGCGGCCAGTCGGCCTGGGCAAGAGCAGCGGGCGCGGCGCAGGCGCCGAGGGCGAGGCCGGCGGCAGCGAACAGACGGCGCGAACGGCTGGAGAGAGAATGGGGCATGACTGTCCTTCGAAGCGGATGGAGCAAGCGCCGATTGTGGCGCGAGGCTCATGCGAAACCCTGTCGAAGCTTATGCAGCACAGCTCTCTGATCGCCTCTCGATAATTGCGCCCCATGGTCCGCCCCACCCAACAGCTCCATCCCCCGCGCGAACCGGCGCCGCCGCTCGCCGCCGCCACCGTGCTGCTCCTGCGCGACACGCCCGAAGGCATCGAGGTCCTGATGACGCGGCGCTCCGCCAGCGCGAGCTTCGCGCCCGGCGCCTATGTGTTCCCCGGCGGCCGCATCGATGAAGGCGACCGCGCCGCGCACCGCATCGCTTTGCGCCGGCCCACGCAAAGCGAACAGCAGCTCACGCAGGCCGTGGCCGCGGTCCGCGAGAGCTTCGAGGAGCTCGGCGTGCTGCTCGCGCGCCACGAGGACGGCCGCCCGGTGAGCGCCGACGAGGTGGCGGCGATGGACCGCAGCACGGCCGCCAGCGCCATCGCCCTGGCCGACCAGTGCGCGACGCGCGGACTGCGGCTGGCGACCGACGAGCTCTTCACCTTCGCGCATTGGATCACCGACCGCGACCTGCCCAAGCGCTTCGACGTGCCCTTCCTGGTGGCGCGCATGCCCGAGGGCCAGACGCCGACGGCCGACGAGACCGAGCAGTTCGAGCCCTGCTGGGTGCGGCCGGCCGATGCGCTCGCGCGCCACAAGGCGGGCGGCTTCCTCATGATCTTCCCGACCGTGCGCACGCTGGAGCGCATGGCCGCCTACGACTCGGTCGACGCCCTGCTCGACGCCTGCGCCCACCGTGCAGACGGCGAAGGCCCGCTGTTCACCAGCTGTCCGCGCGCCGGCCTGCTGCGCGGCCAGGAGGCGCGCTACATGGAGCACGACTCGCCCTACGGGGAACTGGCGCTGGTCTGCCCCGACGGCCAGATCGTGCATGCGCTCGACTGGCAAAGCGAGGCGCTGGTGCCGCTCTTGAAGAACGTGCAGCGGCTGACCGCGCCGAACCCCGGCGCGATGACCGGGCCCGGCACCAACAGCTACATCGTGGGCGATGCGGCCAGCGGCTACATCGTGATCGACCCGGGACCGAACGACGCGGGCCACATCGAGCGGCTGCACCGCGCGACCGGCGACGACATCCGCATGATCGTCTGCACCCATTCGCATGCCGACCACTCGCCGGGCGCGGCGCCGCTGCAGGCGTTGTGCGCAGCATCGAAGCCGGCCATCCTCGGCCTGCCCTCGGCGCCGACGGCACGCGCCTCGGCGCGCTTCGCACCGGACCGCACGCTGCAGGACCAGGAACGCCTGGTGCTGCACGGCCTGGACGGCACCACGCACACGCTGCGCGCCGTCCACACCCCCGGCCACGCGGCCAACCACCTGTGCCTGGTGCTGGAGGAGGACGGACTCCTGTTCTCCGGCGACCACGTGCTCAACGGCAGCACCACGGTGGTCGATCCGCCGGACGGCAACATGAACGCGTACCTCGATTCGCTCGACAGGCTGGATGCGCTCTGCGCCGAGGGCGAGGTGCGCTTCATCCTGCCGGCGCACGGCTACGTGCTCGGCGAGGCGCGTGCCGCCATCGCGTATCTGAAGGCGCACCGCCTGAAGCGCGAGGCCAAGATCGCCGCCGCGATGCAGCGCCTGCCGCAGGGCACACCCGAGGACTGGCTGCCGCTCGCCTACGACGACGTGCCCGAACGCATGTGGCCGGTGGCCGCGCGTTCCCTGGCCGCGCATGTGGAACGCATCCGGCAACTGGCGCAAGCTCGATGACCGATAGCGACGAAGGCATCCGCCTGGCCAAGCGCGTGGCCGCGATGGCCGGTTGCTCGCGGCGCGAAGCAGAGCTGCTGATCGAGAACGGCGCGGTGCGCATCGACGGCGAACCGGCACTGCTGCCGCAGACGCGCGTGCACGCGCACCAGCAGGTCGAGATCGAGCCCGGTGCGCGGCCCGAGCCGGTGGTGCCGGTCACGCTGCTGCTGCACAAGCCGGCCGGCACGCCGACCGACAACGCGCACCGTCTGCTGGTGCCCGCCAACCACCACGAGCCCGAGCGCGCGGGCCTGCGCTTCCTGCCGCGCCACGTGGCGGCCCAGCGCTGCATGACGCCGCTCGAAACCGGCGCCAGCGGGCTCGTGGTCTTCACGCAGGAGTGGCGCATCGAGCGCAAGCTGCAGGAAGACGCGGGCATCCTCGAGAACGAAGTGATGGTCGACGTGGCCGGGCCGGTCGGGCCCGATGTGCTGGCGCGGCTCGAACGCGCCTCTGCGGCGCGCGTCAGCATCGGCCAGCAGGCCGAAGGCCACACCGGCCTGCGCTTTGCGATCAAAGGTCCGCGGCCGGGGCAGATCGCTCACCTGTGCGACGAGGCGGGCCTGCGCATCCTCGCGATGAAGCGCATCCGCATCGGCCGCGTGCCGCTCGCGGGCCTGCTGCCCGGCCAGTGGCGCTATCTGCTGCCGAACGAGCGCTTCTGATGCCCACGCCCGTGCGCCGGTTCGCCGCCGCAGCCGCACTCATCGGCTGGGCCGCACTCGCGCTGCAGCTGGTGCTGTCGATCGGGCTGGCCACGGCCGGCGGGAGGCCGGCCGGCTGGGGCGTCTTCATGTACCTCGGTTACTTCACCATCCTGACCAACCTGCTCGCCGCGCTGGCACTGACGGCCGCGGCAACCGTTGCGCAAGGCGCGTTGTGGCGCTTCTTCCGAAGGCCCGGCGTGGCGAGCGCGATCGGCGCCAACATCGCGGTGGTGGGCCTGGTCTACTTTTTCGTGCTGCGCCACATCTGGAATCCGCAGGGCCTGCTGTGGCTGGCCGACGTGCTGCTGCACTACCTGATGCCGGTGCTCTTTCTCGTCTACTGGTGGATCGCGGTGCCCGCGCACGGCCTGCGCGGGGGCGACATCCCGTACTGGTGGACCTATCCGCTGGGCTATCTTGTCTATGCACTGGTGCGCGGCGCGATCGCCGGGGTCTATCCGTACCCCTTCATCGACGTGGGTGCGCTGGGCTATGGCCGCACCGCGCTCAATGCGGTGGGCGTGCTGATCGGCTTCTCGCTGGTCGCCGCGCTGCTGGTGGCGATCGGCCGCAAGAAGCCGACCCCGAAAAAAGTGTGAAGCGCGCCTGTAGGCCGGATTCTGTGCGTTGAGGTTGCCCCCAACGTGACCGCCATTACTCTGGGCCGTTTGTCGCCAAACGGCTCGGTGCCACCTACCCGCCAGCTCTGCGGAACCACATCGACGCTGGCCTACTTGGTGTTGCTGCGCGCAGAGATTGCCCGTTTCACCCGACCGGGGTTGCCCCCAGCCGACTCGTCTCTGTTGCTCTGATCCTCACCTCGCGGTGGAGAGCCGTTAGCTCCTGCGCTGTCCTGTGCAGTCCGGACCTTCCTCCAGTGCGCTCTTTCGAGACTTGCACCAGCGGCGGTCTGGCGCGCTTCACACCATGGATTATCGCGACAATGGCAGCCCGCTTCGCGCGCCACGAAAGAATCACCCATGAAAGCTCAGAGCATCCTGCAGACCATCGGCAACACGCCGCATATCCGCATCCAGCGCCTGTTCGGCCGAGCGACGCAGCAGGTGTGGATCAAGTCCGAGCGCGCCAATCCCGGCGGCTCGATCAAGGACCGCATTGCGCTCTCGATGGTCGAGGACGCCGAGAAGTCCGGCGCGCTGAAGCCCGGCGGCACCATCGTCGAGCCCACCTCGGGCAACACCGGCATCGGGCTCGCGATGGTCGCGGCCGTCAAGGGCTACAAGCTGATCCTCGTGATGCCCGACAGCATGTCGGTCGAACGCCGCCGCCTCATGCTCGCCTACGGCGCAAGCTTCGACCTCACGCCGCGCGAGAAGGGCATGAAGGGCTCGATCGCGCGCGCCGAGGAGATCGTCGCCGGCACGCCCGGCGCCTGGATGCCGCAGCAGTTCAACAACCCGGCCAACGTCGAGGTGCATGTGCGCACCACGGCCGAGGAGATCGCGGCCGACTTTCCCGATGGGCTGGACGTGCTCATCACCGGCGTGGGTACCGGCGGTCACATCACGGGCTGCGCGCGGGTGCTCAAGAAGAAATGGCCGAAGCTCAAGGTGTTCGCGGTGGAGCCGGTCGCCTCGCCCGTGATCTCGGGCGGCGCGCCGTCGCCGCACCCGATCCAGGGCATCGGCGCCGGCTTCATTCCGAAGAATCTCGACACCGAACTGCTCGACGGCGTGATCCAGGTCGATGCCGAACCGGCGCGCGAGATGGCGCGCCGCTGCGCGGCTGAAGAAGGCATGCTGGTGGGCATTTCCTCGGGTGCCACGCTCACCGCGATTGCGCAGAAGCTGCCCGAACTGGCACCCAACGCGGTGGTGCTGGGCTTCAACTACGACACCGGCGAGCGCTATCTGTCGGTCGACGGCTTCCTGCCGGCTTGAAGCCTCAGAGCATGTCTTTCAACCCCTCGTCGAGCGGCCGATCGCAGGTAGCGAGCGCCTTGGGTAGCTGCCGCGCGAGATCTCGACCTTCGGGGGTGTCGCCTGAATGGGGTCGGCGCTCGGAGCGGAGGCGCCTTCGCCGGCTGCCGGCAATGGCGCCACGACCTCGGGCATCGCCGAGCTTGCATCGGCCGGCAGGGTGTCGGCCGGTTGCGCGAACACCATCGCATGGGCCAGGATCAAGGTGGCGCAAAGCGCCGTGCGTCGATGGCGCATGCCATCCTCCCTTTGTTGAAGCGACGCGATTGTCTGGTCGGCTATCGGTAGTCGGTTCCGCAACTTGTGCAATCGTTCACAGGAAGGTCGCCGAAATTCGCGGGATGTCGAAGTCTGATTCAGTCCTTCAGCCAGAGCCGCTTGAGCCGCTTTCCGCGCGGGCTGCGATAGCGATCGAAGTCTTTGCGATCCACAGTCAGCACGTTGTAGATGCCGGTGCGATCGGCCGCGAAGACCAGCGCGACATCGGCGAGGTCCGCACCGCCGTCGGTATAGCGCTCGGTGAAGTCGGCGATCTCCGAAAGATCGGCAGGGTCGCTCGACAGCACCGTCAGCCGACCGGCGGCAGCCCAGCGCAGCAGATTGAGCCAAGCCGTGTCGTCGAGCAGGTGGCCGGCCTCGGTGAGCACCTCCCAGACCGTGTAGAGACGCTGGCCGGCGAGTTGCTGCAACATGCCGACGGCGCCCGCGTGGTGCGTATCGCCGTCGTTGAACAGCGCGACCAGGAAACCCGTGTCAGCGAGCGTATCCGTGCTTTTCACGCAGCCGCTCCAGGATCGCTCGCTTGGCCAGGTTGGCAACGCTTTCAGGACGGCGCAGGCCACCACCCTTGCCGATATAGAGCGCATCGATCTCTGCCGCCGCGCGCTCGACCGGCATCACTTTGCCCGCGTAGGCAGCGATGCTGCGGCGGATGAACTCCGACTTGCTGATGTGCAATGCAGCCGCCGCGCGCTCCAGCAGGGTCTCGTCTTCCGCAGGCAATCGAATCGACAGTGTCATGATCAGGCTCCTGTAATACAGAATTGTATTACAATCCAAGATTCCGGCCACAGCCTTTGCCCGATCGACACGGGCCTCAAAGCCATGCTCCGAATCTCCGAAATCAAGCTGCCGCTCGACCACGGCGATGCGGCACTCCCTGAAGCCATCGCAACGGCCCTCGGCACGCCTGCCGCGGCGATCGCCGGCTTCAAGGTCTTCAAGCGCAGTTTCGATGCGCGCAAGCCGCAACTCCTGCAGGTCTACATCGTCGACGCGACGATCACGGACCCGGCGCTCGAAGCCGCGCTGCTCGCGAAGTTCGCCGGACATCCGCACATCGGCGCTGCGCCCGACATGGTGTGGCGCGCCCCGGTCCAGGCGCCGGCCGGGTTGCCGCTGCGCCCCGTGGTGGTCGGCTTCGGCCCCTGCGGCATCTTCTGCGCGCTGATGCTTGCGCAGATGGGCTTCAAGCCGATCGTGCTGGAGCGCGGCAAGACCGTGCGCCAGCGCACCAAGGACACCTGGGGCCTGTGGCGCAAGAGCGTGCTGAACCCCGAGTCGAACGTGCAGTTCGGCGAGGGCGGCGCCGGCACTTTCTCGGACGGCAAGCTCTACAGCCAGATCAAGGACCCGCGCTTCCTCGGCCGCAAGGTGATGGAGGAGTTCGTCAAGGCCGGCGCACCGCCCGAGATTCTCTACGTCGCGCATCCGCACATCGGCACCTTCAAGCTGGTGAAGGTGGTCGAGAACATGCGCGAGCAGATCACTGCGTTGGGCGGCGAGATCCGCTTCGAGCAACGCGTGACCGATGTGCTGATCGAGGACGGGCAGCTGCGCGGCCTGACCGTGCTCGACCAGCGCACAGGCGAGAGCAGCGAGCTGCGCGCCGACCACGTGGTGATGGCGCTCGGCCACAGCTCGCGCGACACCTTCGAGATGCTGCATGCGCGCGGCGTGCACATCGAAGCCAAGCCCTTCTCGATCGGCTTTCGCGTCGAGCATCCGCAGGGCCTGATCGACCGCGCGCGCTGGGGCCGGCATGCCGGCCATCCGCTGCTGGGCGCGGCCGACTACAAGCTGGTGCACCACGCGAGCAATGGCCGCTCGGTCTACAGCTTCTGCATGTGCCCGGGCGGCACGGTGGTCGCCGCCACCAGCGAGCCGGGCCGCGTGGTGACCAACGGCATGAGCCAGTACTCGCGCAACGAGCGCAATGCGAACGCGGGCATCGTGGTGGGCATCGATCCGCGCGACTTCCCTGGTGACGCGCTCGCCGGCATCGCCCTGCAGCGCGAACTCGAATCCAATGCCTTCGTGCTCGGCGGCGGCGACTACCGCGCGCCCGGCCAACTGGTCGGCGATTTCGTCGCCGGCAAGCCCTCGACCGCGCTCGGAAGCGTCGAGCCTTCGTACAAGCCGGGCGTGACGCCGACCGACCTGCACGCCGCCCTGCCCGGCTACGCGATCGAGGCGATGCGCGAGGCCTTCCCCGCTTTCGGCCGAAAGATTCAGGGCTTCGATCTGCACGACGCGGTGCTGACCGGCGTCGAGACGCGCACATCCTCGCCGATCAGGATCACGCGCGGCGACGATCTTCAAAGCCTCAATGTGCGCGGCCTCTACCCCGCCGGCGAGGGCGCAAGCTATGCGGGCGGCATTCTTTCGGCCGGCGTCGACGGCATCAAGGTGGCGGAAGCGGTCGCGCGCAGCGTGCTTGCGCGGGCCTGAGCCCCCTCACAACCGTTCGGGCTGAGCTTGTCGAAGCCGGGGCCGGCCCTTCGACAAGCTCAGGGCGAACGGGGGTGTTTGATCGGCTCAAAAAAACCGCCCGAAGGCGGCTTTGATGCAGGCACTGAAGCTCAGGCCGGTGCGTTTTGGAGCGCAGCAATGCGCTCCTCGATCGGCGGGTGCGTTGCAAAGAGCTTGCCGATGCTGCCCGTGATGCCCATGGCCTCAACCGCCTTCGGCAGTTCGCCGGGCGACAGGCCGCCCAGGCGCGCGAGCGCATTCATCATCGGCTGCTTGCGGCCCATCAGCTGGGCCGCGCCGGCGTCGGCGCGGAACTCGCGCTGGCGCGAGAACCAGGCCACCACGATCGCGGCGGCGAAGCCGAGCACGATGTCGAGCACCAGCGTGGTGATCATGTAGCCGATCCCCGGGCCGGTGCTGTCGCTGCCGCGGCGCAGGAAGCCGTCGACCACATAGCCGATCACGCGCGAAAGGAACACGACGAAGGTGTTCATCACGCCCTGGATCAGCGTCATGGTGACCATGTCGCCGTTGGCCACGTGCGCCACTTCGTGGCCGATCACGGCCTCGACTTCTTCGCGCGTCATGTTGGCCAAGAGGCCCGTCGACACCGCGACCAGCGAGGAGTTCTTGAACGCGCCGGTGGCGAAGGCATTGGGGTCGCCCTCGAAGATGCCGACCTCGGGCATGCCGATGCCGGCCTTGTCGGCGAACTTGCGCACGGTCTGCACGATCCAGGCCTCGTCGGGCGACTGCGGCTCGTTGATGATGCGCACGCCGGCGCTCCACTTGGCCATCGGCTTGCTGATCAGCAGCGAGATGATCGCGCCGCCGAAGCCCATGACCAGCGCAAAGCCCAACAACGCTGTGAGATTGAGACCATTGGCCGTGAGGTAGCGGTTGACGCCAAGCAGGCTGGCGACGACGCCGAGCACCGCGACCACCAGGACGTTGGTCAGGACGAACAGAAGGATGCGTTTCAAGTTGATTTCTCCGTGGGTACAGACGATGGCTCGCCGTGGCGAGCAAATGAGGGCCGCCACCCTGGTTTCAAGCGGTGGACGGTCGGGGGCAGGCAGTTGTTCTTGGTTGTGGAGCCCCGCGTGGCTCAGGCGTACAGAGTGATGATAGGAGCAAAAGTTCTGCGTCAAGCGCACGCCACCACGCTCACTCCGGGTAAAGCCGGCCCGCCGGCCGCGGTGGCCTGAGGACTTCGGTATCGTCATAGAAGCCGGGTGCCTCGTTCGGCGCCCACCAGCCGGGCACGCCGAGCACGGGCAGCGGGGCGAAGGGCTTGCTCGCGAGATGGGCAGCGTCCAGCGCTGCTGCGATCGCCGCATCGTCGATCGCGACCGATCGGCTGGCGCCCGGCGCACAGAGCACATGCGCGGTCATCGGCTTGCGTGGCGAACTCAGCTTTTCGAGCAGCGCATGGCCGAAGACCAGGAGACGCGCCTGCCGCCACAAGGCCCGCTCGGCCACGAACAGCCGCTGCCAGTCGCGCGCGAGCAAGGCTTCCCACAAGGCAGGCGGCGCATCGAGCACGGCTCCGTTCTCGTCGAAGAGCGTGAGCGCATCGCGCAGCGGCCCGCGCTCGGCGCCGATGCCGGCGCGCGCGATCTCGGCCGCCTGCAGTTCGTTGAGGCGCCGCTTGGTCGCGGGGAAATGCAGCCACACGAGGCCGTTGAAGAAGTCGTGCAGGTTGTCGCGCGTGGGCACCTGCGCGGTCCGGAAGATGAAGGCTTCGTAGGCCTCATCGGCCGGCGCCGTGTGCGCGGTCACGAAGCGCAAGGGGCCGGCCGGCAGCCCGATGGGCACGGGTTGGTTCGACAGCGCCTCTGCCACGCCGAGGCCTTGGGCAAGCGTCGCACCCGCGGCGGCCGCCCGCAGCGCATAGGGCGCCAGCCATGGCCGCGCCGTATCGACGGGCCAGGCGGGGTTCACGACGGCAGCGGGCCGACGTACTGCACCTTGTTGGGCGTCTTCTCCGGCGTCAGCGCGAACAGCTCGGGGTATTTCTTGAACAGCTTGGGCGAGCTCGCGCTCTTGCCCAGCAGCTTGGCGCCGCGCAGCCGCTCGGCCGCGTGGTTGAGCTCGATCTTGCCGCCCGCACCCAGTTCGGGAACGGCGTCGAGGATGCGCAGCACGTCCTCGGGCAGCGCCGGCATGCGCGCCACCGGGGGTGCCGGGGCCTTGGTGCGGCGCGGTGCGCGCGCCGCCCGCTTGGCCGCCGGCTTGGCGACGGCCGGCCGCTCGGATTGATGGTGCTGGAGGTCGATGAAGCTGTCGTAGACCGCGACGGTCTCGTCGCCGGTCTTGCCCTGCTGCCCGATGCCGCAGACGCGGCAGCCTTTTTCGCGCAGCCGGATCACCAGCGGCGCGAAGTCGGAATCGGAGGACACCAGCACCACGATGTCGGGACGCTCGGCCACCGCGAGATCCATGGCATCGACTGCGAGCGCGATGTCGGTGCTGTTCTTGCCGGCCGACAGGTTGACCATGGGCCGCACCGAGAGCCGCTTGAAGAGCGCCTGCTGCTTAAACGCGGTCTCGGCATTGCAATACGCGCGCCGCACGTGGATCGCGCCGTGCTCGGCCATCGTGCGCTGCACGGCCTGCTCGATCACGTCGGACGAGACGTTGTCGGCGTCGATCAGCAGCATCACACACGGGGTGGGGATCATGTCAGTCTCCACGCCACGGTTTCGCCGCCGCGCAAGGGTTTCAAGGTTGCATCGCCGTAAGGCACCGTTTCCGGCACGGTCCAGCTTTCGCGCTTCAGGGTCACGGTGTCGGTGTTGCGCGGCAGGCCATAGAAGTCGGCGCCGTGGAAGCTCGCAAAGCCTTCGAGCTTGTCGAGCGCGCCGGCATTGTCGAAGGCTTCGGCGTAGAGCTCGAGCGCGGTCAGCGCGGTGTAGCAGCCGGCGCAGCCCAGTGCATGCTCCTTGAGGTGCGCCGGATGCGGCGCGCTGTCGGTGCCGAGGAAAAAGCGGTCGCTGCCGCTGGTGGCGGCCTCGACCAGCGCCACGCGGTGCGTCTCGCGCTTGAGCACCGGCAGGCAGTAGTAGTGCGGCCGGATGCCGCCGGTGAAGATGGCGTTGCGGTTGTAGAGCAGATGGTGGGCGGTGATGGTGGCGGCGGTGAAGCGGCCGGCATCGCGCACGTAGTGGGCGCCCTCCTTCGTCGTCAGGTGCTCGAACACCACCTTGAGCTCGGGGAAGTCTCGGCGCAGCGGGATCATCACGCGATCGATGAACACGGCCTCGCGGTCGAAGAGGTCGACCGCGGGGTCCGTCACCTCGCCGTGCACCAGCAGCAGCAGGCCGTGCTTCTGCATCGCTTCCAGCGTCTTGTAGGTCTTGCGGATGTCGGTCACGCCGGCATCGCTGTTGGTGGTGGCGCCGGCAGGATAGAGCTTGAGGGCGCACACGCTGGCCGCGGCGGCGCGTGCGATTTCCTCGGGCGGCAGCTTGTCGGTGAGATAGAGCGACATGACCGGCTCGAAGCTCAAGCCCTCGGGCACGGCAGCGCGGATGCGATCGCGGTAGGCGATGGCCTGGTCGGCGCTCGTCACCGGCGGGCGCAGGTTGGGCATGATCAGCGCGCGGCCGAACTGGCGCGCCGAATGCGGCACCACGGCCCCGAGCGCGGCGCCGTCGCGCACGTGCAGATGCCAGTCGTCCGGGCGGGTGATGGTGAGGGTGTCTGCAGGTCTTGTCATGGCGGGATTGTCCCATTGCGCCGCAGGCCCGAGGGCATGCCAATTGCTTGCCCGCGAGGACCCACAGGAAGACCCCCACGATGCTGTCCACTTCGATGCTCTACTTTCGCGAAACGGCGCGCGCCGGGTCGTTGCGCCGCGCGGCCGAAATCCTCGGCATCGCACCCAGCGCGGTCAGCCGGCAGATCGCCAACCTCGAGACCGAGCTCAAGATCCTGCTGCTCGACCGGCGCGCCAACCGCACGACCCTGACGCCGGCCGGCGAACTGGTGCTCGCGCATGCCGAATCGGCCCTGCAGGAAAGCACGGCCCTGCGCGCCGCCTTGCAGGAGCTGGTCGGCAAGCCCTCGGGCACGGTGCGCATCGGCAGCATCGAGGGCATGGTCGGGCACTTCCTGTCCTGCAACCTGGCGCGCTACCAGAAGCGCCACCCGGAAGTGAAAGTACAGGTCTCGGTGGTGGGCTCGCGGGCGGTGCTCGAAGCGCTGCAGGAATGCCGCATCGACATGGCGCTGGCCTTCAACCTGGCCGAGCGCCATCCGTTTCGCGAGCATGCGCGGCTGGAACAACCGCTCTGCGCGCTGGTCGCGCCCACGCATGCGCTGGCGCAGCGGCGCTCGGTGTCTTTTCTCGAACTCGCCGGGCAGCGCGTGGCGCTGCCCGACCGCAGCTTCCAGATCCGCCACCTGGTCGATCGCATCGCGGCCAAGCTGGGCGTGGAACTCGAGCTCGCGGTCGAGACCAACACGCTCGAGATGGCGCGCGGCGTGGTGCGCAACGGCGACCTGGTCACGCTGATGCCGCGCTATGCCGCGCTGCACGAGGTGTCGAACGGCGACCTCTGCGCCGTGCCGCTCAAGGAGCGCGACTTCGCGCAGACCGCGACCAGCCTCGTCACCCTGCCGACGCAGCGCCTCTCGCCGGCCGCGCGCTCGCTGCTGGAACTGCTGGCCACCGCCATGGGCCGCTACGGCGGCAAGGCCGGCGGGCGTTCTGATTTCGGCAACATGCGCATGCCTGAATCGGCCTTCTCTCCGGCGCAGCCCTTGCCTAGAGTGGCTGCTGATCTGGAGGAACCGAATGGCAGCAGCAGCTGAGCTGGAGGACTTCCCCGAAGGGGGCTATCGCTATTTGAAGGGCGTGTTCCAGTACTCGGGCGGCGTGGCTGCGCTGCCCGGCTACGCGATCGAGCGCATGGTGTTTCCCGAGGCGCTGCCGCTGGCCGAGGGCTTCGAGGCGATCGCAGCCCACCTGGCCGCGCTGGGGCGCCCGCTCGCGGCGCTGTGTGCCTGCGAGCTGCGTTCGCCCGCGCCGTTCTCCGAAGCGGGTTTCGAGGCTTTCAACCGCCACTACGCGGGCACGCTCGAACGCTGGGGGCTGGCGCGCGGAGAGCGCAATCCGGTGGCGCGCACCAACGTCTGCCCGCTCGTGAGGGTGCCCGCCGCGCCGGCCTTCCATGCCTTCTCCTACACCGTCGAGACCGGCGACGCGCCCGGCCAGGCCGGCTTCGTGGTCTCGGGCGGCGGCGAGGCGCGCGACGGCCAGGCCAGCTACCGCGAAGGCATGGTGCGGCTCGGCGACACCAGCCGCGACGGCCTGCGCGAGAAGCTGCGCTACGTCATGGGCGAGATGGAGCGGCGCACCACCGCGCTCGGCTTCGGCTGGGCCGACGCCAGCGCCGTGCAGGCCTACACCGTGCACGACATCGGCGCGCTGGCGTTCGACGAGATCGTCCGGCGCGGCGAGCTGGGCTGCGGGCTGACCTGGCAGCTCACGCGCCCGCCGATCGTCGACATGGAAGTCGAGATGGACCTGCGCCGCGTGCGCTGCGAACGGCTGTGGTCGCGCCCGTGAAAAGCCGCACTGGCACGGCTCGTGCATGACTTCTCATCGAATCCATTTTTGTTGCCCTGAACAGGAGTTCTCCGTGAAGCGTGTCGTTCCGTCTCTGCCCCTGAAACCCCTGGCCGCCTGCGCGGCGCTGCTGACGCTGGCGCTGGCGCAACCCGCCGCCTTCGCGCAGGAGAAAACGCTGCGCATCGCGATGACCGCCGCCGACATTCCGCGCACGCTGGGCCAGCCCGACCAGGGCTTCGAGGGCAACCGCTTCACCGGCATCCCGATCTACGACTCGCTCACGCAGTGGGACCTCTCGAAGGCGGATTCGCCCAGCGTGGTGATTCCCGCGCTCGCGACTTCCTGGGCGGTGGACGCGAAGGACAAGACCAAGTGGGTCTTCAAGCTGCGTCCCGGCGTCAAGTTCCATGACGGCTCGGCCTTCAATGCCGACGCGGTGGTCTGGAACGTGGCCAAGGTGCTCGACAAGGAAGCGCCGCAGTTCGACCCCAGCCAGGTCGGCGTGACGGCCTCGCGCATGCCGACGCTCAAGAGCGCCCGCAAGATCGACGACCTGACGATCGAGCTCACGACCAGCGAGCCCGACGCCTTCCTGCCGATCAACCTCACCAACCTGTTCATGGCCTCGTCGGCCCAGTGGGATGCCAAGCTGAAGGCCGTGCCGGCCAGCGTGACGGTGCCGGCCGAGCGCTCGAAGGCCGCATGGACCGCCTTCGCGGCCGACCCCGCGGGCTCGGGTCCCTTCAAGGTCACGCGCTTCGTCGCGCGCGAGCGCCTAGAGCTGGCCGCCAACAAGAGCTACTGGGATGCCAAGCGCGTGCCCAAGATCGACAAGGTCGTGATGCTGCCGATGCCCGAGGCCAATGCACGCACGGCTGCGCTGCTGGGCGGCCAGGTCGACTGGATCGAGGCGCCCGCGCCCGATGCGATGCCGCAGATCACGCAGCGCGGCTTCAAGATCTACTCGAACGCGCAGCCGCACGTCTGGCCCTGGCAGCTCTCCTTCGTCGAAGGCTCGCCCTGGCTCGACAAGCGCGTGCGCCAGGCGGCCAACCTCTGCGTCGACCGCGGCGGCCTGAAGCAGCTGCTGGGCGGCATGATGGCCGAGCCCAAGGGCACGGTGGCGCCGGGCCACCCGTGGTGGGGCAACCCCAAGTTCGACATGAAGTACGACGTGAAGGCCGCGCAGGCGCTCATGACGCAAGCCGGCTTCTCGGCCGCCAAGCCGGTGAAGGTCAAGGTCCAGATCTCGGCCTCGGGCTCGGGCCAGATGCAGCCGCTGCCGATGAACGAGTTCGTGCAGCAGTCGCTGAAGCAATGCTTCTTCGACGTGCAGTTCGACGTGATCGAATGGAACACGCTGTTCACCAACTGGCGCAAGGGCGCCAAGGACGCATCGGCCAACGGCGCCAATGCCACCAACGTGAGCTTCGCGGCGATGGACCCCTTCTTCGCGATGGTGCGCTTCGTGAGCACCAAGGCCTTCCCGCCGGTGTCGAACAATTGGGGCTACTACGGCAGCCCCGAGGTCGACAAGCTGGTGGCCGACGCCCGCACCAGCTTCGACGACAAGGCGCGCGACGCCGCGCTCGCCAAGCTGCATGCGTACATCGTGGACGACGCGCCCTTCGTCTGGATCGCGCATGACGTCGGCCCGCGCGCGCTGTCGGCCAAGGTCAAGAACGTGGTGCAGCCGAAGAGCTGGTTCATCGATATTGCAACCATGAGCATGGACTGAGACCGCCCAACCGTTCGGGCTGAGCCTGCCGAAGCCGGACCCCGCTGGGGCGAGCCCTTCGACAAGCTCAGGGCGAACGGGGTTTGGAGAACCCATTCAATGCTCGCCTACCTCCTGCGCCGCGTCTTCTATGCCATCCCGATCATGATCGGCGTGGCCTTCGTGTGCTTTGCGCTCGTGCACCTGGCGCCGGGCGATCCGCTGGTGTCGATCCTGCCGCCCGATGCCTCGGCCGACCTGCAGGCGCAGCTGCGCGAGCTCTACGGCTTCAACCGCTCGCTGCCCGAGCAGTTCGTGCTGTGGGTGTGGCGCGCGATGCACGGCGACCTGGGCGTCTCGATCGCGAGCAACCGCGCGGTGGCCGGCGAGGTGCTGACTGCGGTCGGCAACACGCTGCGCCTGGCGGTGGTCGCGACCGCGATCGGCTTCGTGCTGGGCTGCCTGTTCGGCTTCGTCGCCGGCTACTTCCGCAACTCCTGGCTCGACCGCGCGGCCTCCATGCTGTCGGTGCTGGGCGTGAGCGTGCCGCACTACTGGCTGGGCATGGTGATGGTGATCGTGTTCTCCTCGCAGCTCATGTGGCTGCCCGCCACCGGCGCCGGCCCGGGCGGCTCGAACGACTGGGCCTGGGACTGGGAGCACCTGCAGTTCCTCGTGCTGCCCGCGCTCACGATGTCGGTGATCCCGATGGGCATCATCGCGCGCACCGTGCGCGCGCTGGTGGCCGAGATCCTCGAGCAGGAGTTCATCGTCGGCCTGCGCGCCAAGGGGCTCACGCACTTCGGCGTGTTCCGCCACATGGTGAAGAACGCGGCGCCCACCGCGCTGGCCGTGATGGGCCTGCAGCTGGGCTACCTGTTGGGCGGCTCGATCCTGATCGAGACCGTGTTCTCCTGGCCCGGCACCGGCTTCCTGCTGAACTCCGCGATCTTCCAGCGCGACCTGCCGCTGCTGCAAGGCACGATCCTCGTGCTCGCGCTGTTCTTCGTGCTGCTCAACCTGGTGGTCGACGTGCTGCAGACGCTGCTCGACCCCCGAATAGCTCGCGCCTGAAACGAGGACGACCATGTCGGCTCTGCCAGCTCCCCTCTCTGCTTCGACTGTTTCGTCGCTGCCCATGCAGCGCTCGCGCGGCTACTGGACTTCGGCCATGCTGCGCTTCACGCGCGACCCGGTCGCGATGGGCGCGGCGCTGGTCGTGCTGCTCTTGATCGCGCTGGCCGTCTTCGGCCCGTGGCTTGCGCCGGCGGACCCGTACCAGTCGTCGATGCTGAAGCGGCTCAAGCCGATCGGCACCGAAGGCCTGCCGCTGGGCAGCGACGAGCTGGGCCGCGACATGCTCTCGCGCCTGATTGTCGGCGCGCGCCTGTCGCTCTTCATCGGCATCACGCCCGTCATCTGCGCCTTCGTCCTCGGCGCGGCGATCGGCATCCTCGCGGGCTATGCGGGCGGCATCGTCAACACCGCGATCATGCGCACCATCGACGTGTTCTATGCCTTCCCCTCGGTGCTGCTGGCGATCGCGCTGTCGGGCGTGCTGGGTGCGGGCGTGGTCAATTCGCTGATCTCGCTGACCATCGTGTTCATCCCGCAGATCGCGCGCGTGGCCGAGAGCGTGACCACGCAGGTGCGCGGGCGCGACTACGTGGAGGCCGCGCGGGCTTCGGGCGCCAACGCCTTCACCATCGTGCGCGTGCACGTGCTGGGCAATGTGCTGGGGCCGATCTTCGTCTACGCGACCAGCCTGATCGCGGTCTCGATGATCCTGGCCTCGGGCCTCTCCTTCCTGGGCCTGGGCGTGAAGCCGCCGGAGCCCGAGTGGGGCCTGATGCTCAACACCCTGCGCACCGCGATCTACGTGCAGCCCTGGGTGGCGGCGCTGCCGGGCGTGATGATCTTCATCACCTCGATCTCCTTCAACCTGCTCTCCGACGGCCTGCGCTCGGCGATGGACAACAAGGGCTGATCCGATGGAAGCAATCAACGACATCGGCGGCCCCGCACAGCCCCTGCTCGCGATCCGCGGACTGCAGAAGCACTTCCCGCTCAAGAAAGACCCGCTGGGCCGCGGCGGCGGCGTGGTGCGCGCGGTCGACGGCGTGGACTTCGAGGTACTCAAGGGCGAAACGCTCGGCGTGGTCGGCGAATCGGGCTGCGGCAAGTCGACCACCGCGCGGCTCTTGATGCAGCTCATCGCGCCGACGGCCGGCGAGGTGATCTTCGACGGCCGCGCCGTGGGCAGCCGCGACCTGCCGCTGAAGGAATTCCGCCGCCAGGTGCAGATGGTGTTCCAGGACAGCTATGCCTCGCTGAACCCGCGCCTCACGATCGAGGACTCGGTCGCCTTCGGCCCGCAGGTGCACGGCGTGGCGCGCAACGAGGCGGTGCATCGCGCGCGCGACCTGCTCGCGCGGGTGGGCCTGGAGCCGCAGCGCTTTGCCGAGCGCTATCCGCACGAGCTCTCCGGCGGCCAGCGCCAGCGCGTCAACATCGCGCGCGCACTGGCCCTGCAGCCGCGCATGGTGATCCTCGACGAGGCCGTGTCCGCGCTCGACAAGTCGGTCGAGGCGCAAGTGATCAACCTGCTCCTGGACCTGAAGGCCGAGTTCGGCTTGACCTACGTCTTCATCAGCCACGACCTGAACGTGGTGCGCTACATGAGCGACCGCGTGATGGTGATGTACCTGGGCCAGGTGGCCGAGATCGGCCCCTCGAACGCGCTCTACGAAGCGCCGGCGCATCCCTACACGCGCGCCCTGCTCTCGTCGATGCCCTCGATGGACCCCGACCACCGCACCGAGGAGGCGGCGCTGGCCGGCGACCCGCCGAACCCGATCAACCCGCCCTCGGGCTGCCGCTTCCACCCGCGCTGTGCGCTGGCCGCGCCGGTGTGCAGCCAGCAGGTACCGGCGCGCGTGATCGCCGGCGCCCAGCAGGCCGTGAGCTGCCTGATCCACGAGCCGGGCAGCGGGCATCCGATGGCTCAAGCGCTGGCGCAGGCCGCATGACTTCCATGTCCGACACCTCATCAACACCCTCCTGCGCGCCCGAACCCATGGTGAGCCTGCGCGAGCTCAGTGTCACCTTCTCTGGTGGCCGCAAGCCCGTGCATGCGGTGAGCGGCGTGAGCCTCGAGGTGCAGCGCGGCGAAGTGGTCGCGCTGATCGGCGAATCGGGCTCGGGCAAGAGCGTGACCATGCGCACCCTGCTGCGCCTGCACCCCGAGCGCCGCACGCGCATGGGCGGCCAGGTCCGCGTGGCCGGGCGCGACGTGCTGGCGATGACGCAGGCCGAGCTCACGGATTTCCGCGGCAAGGTGGCCTCGATGATCTTCCAGGAGCCGCTGCTGGCGCTGGACCCGGTCTACTCGGTCGGCGCGCAGATCGTCGAATCGATCCGCCGGCACGAGCCGGTGTCCGCCGCCGAGGCGCGCCGGCGCGCGCTGGAACTGTTCGAGCGCGTGCGCATCCCGAGCCCGGAGCGCCGGCTTGCGGCCTATCCGCACGAGATGTCGGGCGGCATGCGGCAGCGCGCGATGATCGCGCTGGCCCTGGCCTGCCGGCCGCAGCTGCTCTTGGCCGACGAGCCCACCACCGCGCTCGACGCCACGGTGCAGATCCAGATCCTGCTGCTCCTGCGCGAACTGCAGCGCGACCTGGGCCTCTCGGTGGTGTTCGTCACGCACGACATCGGCGCCGCCGTCGAGGTGGCCGATCGCATCGCCGTGATGTATGCCGGGCGCATCGTCGAGGAGGGTACGGCGCGCGAGCTGATCCGCTCGCCGCGCCACCCGTACACGATCGCGCTGCTGAAGAGCCGCGCCCACGGCGCGCTGGCGCGCGGCAGCCGGCTCGAAACCATCGGCGGTGCGCCGCCCGACCTGTCGGCGCTATCGCCGGGCTGCGCCTTTGCCGAACGCTGCGCGCTCGCGAGCGAAGCCTGCCGCGCGGCGCAGCCGCCGGTGGTCGAACTCGCACCGGGCCATCGCGCGCGCTGCATCCATACCGGCGCCGCCGCGGCCATCGCGCCGGTGGTCGTCGCCTGAACCTCACTCAACACGCCACCATGCCATTGCACGACCCCGCCCACGCCTTCGTCCCCTACCCCGACGTGCCCGTCCGCGGCGCGCCGACCGGCCCGCTGGCCGACCTGAGCTTCGGCGTCAAGGACCTGTTCGATGTCGCGGGCTACCCCACGGGCGGCGGCAGCCCCACGGTGCTCGCGATGTCGGGCATCAAGACGCGCACCGCGCCGACCGTGCAGAAGCTGCTCGACGCCGGCGCCCGTTTCGCGGGCAAGACCGTGACCGATGAGCTCGCGTTCTCGATGAACGGCAACAACGCGCATTTCGGCGCGCCGATCAACGGCGCGGCCAAGGACCGCATCACGGGCGGATCGTCCTCGGGCTCGGCCTCGGCCGTGTCCTCGGGCCTGTGCGACTTCGCGCTCGGCACCGACACCGGCGGCTCGGTACGCGCGCCGGCCAACCATTGCGGCCTGTACGGCCTGCGCCCCACGCACGGCCGCGTCAGCCTCGAAAGCGCGCTCGACCTTGCGCCCAGCCTCGACACCTGCGGCTGGTTTGCGCGCGACATCGGCACCTTCGCGCGCGTGGCCGACGTGCTGCTCGAGGCCGATGCCAACCCGCTGCCGGCCAGGCTTCGGCTGCTGTGGCCGACGGACCTGTGGGCGATGCTGGAGGCGCCGGTCAAGGACGCGCTCGACGGCGCCGCCCAGCGCGTGCAATCGCTGCTCGGCAAGGCGTCGCCGGTCGAGGTCGCGCTCGAATCCTGGGACGCGATGTACTGGAACTTCCGCTACGTGCAGGGACGCGAGTCCTGGCTCACCGACGGCCCGCTGATCGAGCGCTACGCGCCGCCGCTCGGCCCCGGCGTCGCCGAGCGCTTCGCCTGGTCGCGCGACGTGACGGACGCGCAGGTCAACGCCGCGCGCGCCTTCCGCATCGCCTTCCGCACTCAACTCGCAGAATTGCTCGGCACCGACGGCGTCCTGCTGATGCCCACCATGCCCGACATCGCGCCGCGGCGCGATGCCGCCGACAGCAGCCTCGAGGACTATCGCAACCGCGCGATCCGCATGCTGTGCGTGGCCGGACTCAGCGGTTTTCCGCAACTCTCGATGCCGCTGGCGCAGCGCGAGGGCGCGCCGCTGGGCATGTCGCTGCTCGGGCCGGCGGGGTCGGATCGTTCCTTGATCGCGTTGGCGGAGCGCATCGCGGGATAGCCGCCCGGCTCAGATACCTTCGGAAAATGTGGCCTTTTGCCGTATTGAGGCCAGATCCCACGCTCGACACCGTGTCGCATTGAGTACCTTCGCGTTAGCATTCGCGCGCCAAAGGGGACTTGCATGAACACCTATCGCACGCTGAATCAGGCCACCGGAGTCGCTCGCACGCTCAGCGCGCGTTCGGCGCGAACCATCGTCGTCTACAGGACCGATGACGAAAAGTTCGTGACGGCGGCCATGAATGATCCCGTCATGGGAACCATCGAGGGCGTGTACCGCGACGGCTACGCCGTGCGAACGGTGCTGACGCGGGCGCAGCAGGCGGGCTAGCGCCCACTGAAAAACGCATCGAGTTCCTTGCCCGAGGCGGCGTCCGCGAAGCCGTCGAAACGCCCCTCTTCCGAAAGCGTGCGGGCCGCGCGCATGAATCCACCCCATGCCGCTCGCGCCAGCGCACCGCCGACGCTGACGCGCCGCACGCCGAGTTCGGCAATGTCCTGCAGGGTGAGCTCGCTGGTCGATCCGACGAGCAGATTGACCGGCTTGGGTGCGACGGCAGCCACCACGGCGGCGATCTGCTCGCGCGTGCGGATGCCCGGCGCGTAGAGGCAGTCGGCGCCCGCCTCCGCATAGGCCTTGAGCCTGGCGATCGTGTCGTCGAGGTCCGGCCGGCCTTGAAAGAAGTTCTCCGCGCGTCCCACCAGCAAGGTGTCGCCGCCCGCCTCGTCGATCGCCCCGCGTGCAGCGCGAAGCCTTGCGACCGCGACGTCGATGGCATGAAGCGGATGCGCCGGGTCGCCTGTCGAATCCTCGATCGACAGCCCGGCCACGCCGGTCTCGACGGCCATCCGCACGCTTTCGGCAACGCCTTGCGGATCAGGGGCGAAGCCGCTCTCGAAATCCGCGTTCACCGGCAGATCGGTTGCAGCGACGATCTCGCGCAGATGGGCGAGGATGGTCTCCCGCGAAAGCGCGCCATCGGCCTGGCCCCGCGACCAGGCGAAGCCCGAGCTCGTCGTGGCCAGCGCCTTGAAGCCCAGGCCTTGCAGGAAACGGGCGCTGCCCAGATCCCAGGGATTCGGCAGCACGAAGCAGCCTTCGGCATGGAGGGCGCGAAAGGCGGCGCGTTTTTCGGCGACAGTGCGGGTCATGGGAACCTCGGTTTGGGGATGGGCTGGATTTTGAACGCAACGACGCACAAGGGGGCAACCATGAGCGAAGCGACGGTCTTCGAAGGCGGCTGCCTCTGCGGCGCGATCCGGTATCGCGCCATCTCGGCGCCTATCCGTGGCGTCATCTGCCACTGCGCCATGTGCCGCAAGCACTCCGGCGCGCCGGCATTGGCCTTCGTTCATTTCCGCACGCAGGACTTCAGCTGGCTACATGGCGAGCCCGCCCGCTATCGATCTTCGGCATTCGCGGAACGCGGCTTCTGCCCGGTATGCGGAAGCACCCTCAGCATGCACGAGGAAGTGCTGGCGGACCGTGTTCAGATCACTGTCGGCAGCCTGGACGAACCGCAGCGCGTGCGTATCGACGATCATGTGTGGACCCGGCAGCAGGTCCCATGGTTTCGAATCGACGACGCGTTGCCGGGCTTTCCAACGAGCAGTTCCGCCGTAGCCACCAAGGCAAACGGCTCCAATTGAGGACGCTGCACATGAACGAAAAGCCCCATGCCCATGCCGAATCCACCGTGGACCGCGCGTTCGTCCACTCGCGCTTGATCGACGCGCCACGCGAGCGGGTCTTCAAGGCCTTCAGCGATCCCGCCCACCTGGCGCGCTGGTGGGGTCCGAACGGATTCACCAGCACGTTTCACGAGTTCGATCTGCGCCCCGGTGGCAATTGGCGCTTCGTCATGCACGGGCCTGACGGTGCGAACTACCCCAACGAGAGCGTCTTCGTCGAAGTCGTTGCGCCGGAGCGAATCGTCTTCGAGCACATGTCTCAGCATCACTTCCAATTGACCATCACATTTGAGGCGCGAGGAGCCAAGACACTGGTCGGATGGCACCAAGTGTTCGACACCGAGGCTGAACGGCAGCGCATTGCCAAGGTCGTGGTCGAGGCGAACGAACAGAACCTCGATCGCCTCGCCACCGAGGTACTCAACGTGGAATGAACCCGACGTCTGCCGGCACTGCCAAGGCCATGGTGTCGCAGTCGACCGCGGCGCCCACCCGCTCCACCACCACGAAGTCGCCCGCATCCACCGCCAGCAGCGCGTGATGCCAGGTGCCGGGCGCGAGCGTCACGCCCTGGCGGCCGTCGGTGACGAAGGCGGCGAGCGCCTCGCCGGCGGGCGCAGGGCCCGCGGGCGCCACCACGATCACGAAGCGGCGCTCGCCGAGCGGCACGAAGCTCTGGCTGCCCAGCGCGTGCCGTTCCATCTCGGTCACTGCATGTGGAAAGCGGCGCGCCTGCGCGCGGAACAGCGCGAGCATCGGCCGGCCGCCCTCGGCGCCGAGCTGCAGGTCGTCGACCAGATCGAAGCGTTCGGCATTGCCGCCGTTGATGAGACGCCCCTCGCCCGCGGGGGCCGCGAGCACGGTGCCGTAAGGCGCAAAGGCTTCTGCGGTAAGCGGCTGCGCAAGCAGCATCACTGCGCGATCCCCGCGCGGTCCAGCATCGCGTGCAGCAGCACGTTGGCGCCGGCCGCGAGGTGCTCGGGCTTGGCATCCTCGATCTCGTTGTGCGAGATGCCGTCCTTGCAGGGCACGAAGATCATCGCTGTGGGCGCAGTGCGCGCGACGTACACCGCGTCGTGCCCGGCGCCGCTCACGATGTCGAGATGCGCAAGACCGGCACGCTCGGCACCTTCGCGCACCGCGCGCACCAGCGGCTCCGCGAAGTGGGCCGGCGGGAAGTAGACGGTCTGCTCGACCTCGACCGTGAGCCCGCCCTGTGCCTGCAGGGCCGCGCAGGCCGCGCGCAGCTGCGCGTCCATGCGGTCGAGGCCCTCGTCGTCCGTGTGCCGCAAATCGACCGTGAAGGTCACGCGGCCGGGAATCACGTTGCGCGAATTGGGATGCACCTGCACATAGCCGACGGTGCCGCGGGCGTTGGGCTGCTCGCCCATCGCGATCTGATGCACGGTCTGCATGAGGCCGGTGGCGCCCTGCAGCGCGTCGCGGCGCAACTGCATCGGCGTGGGGCCGGCATGCGCTTCCTGGCCCGTCACGACCACGTCGTACCAGCGCTGGCCCAGCGCTCCGGTGACCACGCCGAGCGGAATGTCGGCATCTTCCAGCACCGGGCCCTGCTCGATGTGGGCCTCGAAGTAGGCGCCGAAGCGCGGTGCGCCGTCGTCCACGGCGGCCGGCGTGTCGCCCGCGAAGCCGATGGCTTGGAGCGCATCAGCAACCGTCACGCCTTCGCGGTCGGTGGCGGCGAGCGCATGCGCGAGCGTGAAGGCGCCCGCATAGACGCCCGAGCCCATCATCACCGGCACGAAGCGCGAGCCTTCTTCATTGGTCCAGACACAGACCTCGAGCGGCGCCAGAGTGCGGATGCCGGCATCGTTCAAGGTGCGCAGCACCTCCAGGCCCGCGAGCACGCCGTAGTTGCCGTCGAACTTGCCGCCGGTCGGCTGCGTGTCGATGTGGCTGCCGGTGGCCACGGCCGGCAGGTTCGCGTCCTGCCCTTCGCGGCGCGCGAACAGGTTGCCGATCGCATCGACGCGCACGCTGCAGCCGGCTTCCTTCATCCAGCGCACGAAGAGCTCGCGGCCCTGGCGGTCAAGATCGGTCAACGCGAGGCGGCAGACGCCGCCCTTCTCGGTAGCACCGAGCTTCGCGAGCTGCATCAGCGAATCCCAGAGGCGCTCTGGGTCGATCGAAAGTGGAGCGGCGGCGCGGCCGGCCGCAGGTGTGGGGGTGCTCAAGGCGACATCATTCATGCCGCGAGTACAGCAGAAAGCGTGCCCAGCGTCCAAGCATGTCGCTAGACCAGAGCCTCGCGATAGGCCAGCGGAAGCCGCAGCTGCGCCACCAGCCCGCGCGGCCCGCGCTTGAGCTGCACTTCGCCGCCATGCGCGCGTGCGATGGAGCGGCAGACAGCCAGGCCCAGCCCGCTGCCCTGCTTGCCGGACGCACGCGCGGCGGGCGCGCGGTAGAAGGGCTGGAAGACCCGCTGCAGCTCATCGTCCGGCAGCCCCGGTCCGCTGTCGCTGACCTCGGCCACCGCGTTGTCCTCGTCGATGAACAGTCGAACCCGCGCCTGCTCGCCGTACTTCACCGCGTTCTCGATCAGGTTGTCGAGCAGCCGGCGAACGCCGATCGCGTCGACCTCGACCGCGGCCTGCTCGCTGCGCTCCAGGCGCACGTCCTTGCCGACGAAGGCCGCGTCGTCCACCACGTCCTTGAGCAGGCTCGACAGGTCCAGCCGCTCGCGCGAACCCGGCTCCGAGGCATCGCGGATGAAGGCCAGCACCGAGCTGATCATCCGCTCCATCTCCTCCACGTCCTGCAGCATGCCGGTGCGCATGTCGTCCGGCACGTCCTCGATGCGGAAGCGCATGCGCGTGAGCGGCGTGCGCAGGTCGTGGCTGATGGCGCCGATCATCGCGGTGCGGTCATCGACGAAGCTGCGCAGCCGGCTCTGCATGAGGTTGAAGGCCTGCGCCGCACGGCCGAGCTCCGCCGGCCCCTCGAGCGCGAGGACCGGCGCCGCCGGGTCGCGGCCGAGCCGCTCGGCGGCATGGGCGAAGCCGGCGATCGGCCGCACCAGCCGGCGCGAGAACATCCAGCCCGCGGGCGCGACCACGGCCGCGGCGATCAGGAACCACAGCAGCACGCGGCGCTGCCAGGCGTTCGGAAAGGGCTCGGGCACGGGCTGCACCGTGGCCCAGTTGCCATCGCCGACCCGCATCGCAGCAATGAAGTCGCCCTCGACGAAGGGCGCCGGCGCCAGGCCGAACAGGCCGCGCGCCGGCGGGTTGACGGACACGCTCTTTTCCTCGGGCACCGGCCGCTGGGCGGGCCGCGCCGCCGGCACGCGCTGCAGCGCGGAAGGCGCCGCCGGGACGGACGGAACGGATGCAGCGGGTGGGACGAGCGCCACTGGCTCGGCGGCCGCCGGTTGCGGCGTGTCGGCAGGAAGGGGGAGGGCCTTGCGTGAGGATACCGGTACCGGTGCCGCCGTGGGAGGCGGGTGCTGTACGACCCGGCGAACGCGGTCGTCAGCCTGTCGGACGGCGAATTCCGCCTGCTGCGCGCCTTCACGCAGCATCCGCGGCGCGTGCTGCAGCGCGACCAGCTGGTGGACTACGCGCTGGGCTCGGACAGCGACTCCTACGACCGGGCGATCGACGTTCAGGTCAGCCGCCTGCGGCGCAAGCTCAGCTTCGGCGATGCACGCGCCGACCTGATCCGCACGGTGCGCAACGAGGGCTACATGTTCGTGCCTGCCGTGACGCGCGGCTAGTTCCGCCGGCTTCGCAACAAAGCCGCAAGGCGGCGAAATCCGCCGGCAACATCGTGGCTCGAAGCTCGGGGCTCCACCCACCCACGGAGCCACAGTGTCAGTCCACGATTCACACCCCACGCGGAACAACAACAGCCACGCTTTCACCGAACCGTCGCATGGCCACCATCTGGCCGACGATCTTCCGCTGATCTCGGCGCAGCTCCTTCAGCGCCGCAGAGCGCTGGCATGGCTGGGCTCCACCACCGCCGGCTCGGCACTCCTGCTGGCCGGCTGCGGTGGCGGCGGCTCCGACGGGAGCAGCCTCGCGGGCCAGCGGCATCGTCCGCAGCGACATCCGCAGCAGCTTCATCAGCACGACGACGCAGGCACCCGGCGTGCTGACCACGCTCACGCTGACGCTGGTCAACACCAATTCGAGCTGTGCTCCGCTGGCCGGCTACGCGATCTACCTCTGGCACTGCGACCGCGACGGCAACTACTCGCTGTACACGGCCGCGGCCGAAAGCTACCTGCGCGGTGTGCAGGTCACCGATGCCAACAGCCAGGTCACTTTCACGACGATCTTCCCCGGCTGCTACGCCGGCCGCTGGCCGCACATGCACTTCGAGGTGTTCGCGAGCCTCGCCACGGCCACCACCGGCCGCAACGCGGTGCTGACCTCGCAGCTGGCGATGCCGAGCGCGGCGTGCAGCGCGGTCTACCCCTACGCCACCGGCTACACCACGAGCGTGAACAACTTCGCCGCCGTCTCGCTCACGACCGACAACGTGTTCAGCGACAACACCGCGGCGCAGATCGCCGCCATGACGCCCGCCATGACCGGCAGTATCACGGCCGGCTACACCGCGACCGCGACCATCGGCATCGCGCGCTAGCTGCTAGCGCCGGGTTAGCCCCCCATCGCCTCCAGCGTGATGTTGGTGGGCTGACAATGCAGGATCACCAGGAGACGCGACATGCCCAAACTGCGCTTCAAGATTGCCATGTCACTCGACGGCTTCGTGGCCGGTCCCGATCAGAGCGTGCAGAACCCGCTCGGCATCGGCGGCACGCGCCTGCACGAATGGGCCTTCCAGCTCGAGGTGTTTCGCAGGCTCCATGGCCAGGAAGGCGGGGAAGTCAATGCAAGCGCGGCGGTCGTCGAGGAATCGCTGGCCAACATCGGCGCGACGATCATGGGACGCAACATGTTCGGCGGGCATCCCGGCTCCTGGGATGCGAACACGCCGTGGAAGGGCTGGTGGGGAGACAGCCCGCCCTTCCATCATCCCGTCTTCGTTCTCACGCATCACGCGCGCGAGCCGCTCGAATGCGAGGGCGGAACGCGCTTCACCTTCGTCACCACCGACATCGAGGACGCGCTGGAGATGGCGAAGCGCGCCGCCGGAGGCAAGGACGTATCGCTCGCCGGCGGCGCCAGGGCCGCGCAGCAGTATCTGGCAGCCGGTCTCGTCGACGAGATGGAGATCAGCCTGGTGCCGACGCTGCTCGGCAGCGGCGAAAGGCTGTTCGAGAACGTCGGCGACCAGCTCCGTGGCCTCGAGCTCGTGCGGACGGTGGCCGCGCCGGGCGTCACGCACCTCAAGTTCGCCAAGCGCGGCTGATCGGCAGGCGTGAGATCTCAGTGCGCCGCCGCGCTGCCCGGGTCGGGCGGCAGCATCGTCGCACCGGGGCCGAGCAGCACCCGGCTGTCCCACCCCTGCGCGCGCGCCATCTCGCTCAAGGCCTGGTCGTTCAGCGCCAGTCCGTCGATCGAATGGAACAAGCGACGGCGCGCAGGATCGTCGGAGCCGAGCGCGCGGTAAACCACCGCGTTGAAGCATTCGATGAAGCAGCGCGCGGCCGCGCTCATCGGGTCGCCGCGGCGCGAGATCAGGCTCACCGTCGTCTCGTTGAGGCGCTCGGCCAGCGGCAGCACGCAGAGCTGCTCGCGGCCGGCGATCGCCTCCACCAGGGGCCAAGGCATCAGCGTCAGCATGTCGGTGCTGCGGATCAGGCTGGTGACGATCACCGTCGAATGCGCCACGTGGACAGTCGGCGCGCATTCGCGCAGGTAGCGGGCGAACACGTCCTCATGCGGGTCTGCCGGGTCGTCGCCGGGCGTCCAGTTCAAGAGCCACTGCGCATCGCGCAGCTCGGCCAGCGATCGGCTGTGCGCGAGCGGATGGCCTTCGCGCCCCACCACCGCCGAGCTGGTGCGGAACAGCGGCACGTGAGCCATGTCCTCATGGGTGGACGCCGGGCCGGCGCGGCCGATGCAGAAGTCCAGCGTGCCGTCGCGCAGCTTCGGGATCGAGACCGTCAGCACGCTTTCCATCAACTCCAGGCGCACCGTCGGCATGCGCTGCTGGAACAGCTTGACGACGTCGCCCAGGCAGGTCAGGGCGAGCCACGAATTCACGCCGATGCGCAGCGGCGCCCGCCCGCGGCCCGATAGCTGCGCCATCTCTTCCTCGGCACGCGCCAGCTGGCCCACGACCAGCCGCGCGTGCACCAGCAGCGCCCGGCCGGCATCGGTGAAGGTCACGCCCTTGGCCTCGCGCGTGATGAGCAGCGTCCTGACATCTTCCTCGAGCTCGCGCACCGCCTTGGTCACCGCCGCCGGCGACAGCCCGGCGGCGCGCGACGCAGCGCGAATGCTGCCGTGGTCGCCGACGGCGACGAGGGCCTTCAACTGGTGAACCTTCATGCGCGTCTCCGAAAAATGTGAGGCGCGGGCCGCAAGATGCGTACCCGGCAACCGGCGCTCAACAGCGCCACCGTTGCAGGACTGTTGCACACGGGCGGCAAATCCTAGGATCGGGCCAGATTCATCCCCACGCCCTTCCCGACCATGATGGCCCATTGCCGATCCCCTCTCCCGCGCCTCTTCGCGGCCGTGTTCGCAGGCACGGTCGCGACCGTGGCCCCCGCCCAGGACGACTACCCCTCGCGGCCGATCACGCTGGTCGTCGGCTATTCCGCCGGCGGCTCGACCGACAGCGTCGCACGGCCCTTCGCCGAGGTGTTCGGCCGCGTGCTGAAGACCCGCGTGATCGTCGAAAACTTCAGCGGCGCCGGCGGCGCGCTGGGGGCGCTGAAGGTGGTCACCGCAAAGCCGGACGGCTACACGCTCCTGATGGGCGGCAACAGCGAGCTGATCGCGACCAAGCTGATCAATCCGAAGCAGCGCTACGACGGCCAGAAGGACCTGGCGCCGATCGGCGTGGTCAACCACCAGGGCGGCATGCTGCTGGCGTCGCGCCAGTCGGGCGTCAAGACTACCGACCAGTTCATCCAGCTGCTGCGCAAGAACCCGGACAAGTACAACTACGGCAGCTCGGGCACCGGCTCGATGTTCCACTTCGCCGGCGAGCTGGTGCGCGAACGCACCGGCACCCGGATCACACACGTGGCCTATCGCGGCGTCCCGGCGCTGGGCAACGACCTGGCCGGCGGCGCGGTGGAGTTCGGCTACATGGGCACCGGGCCGGCCAAGCCGCTGATCGACGCCGGCGTGGTGGTGCCGATCGCCGTCACCAGCGGCACGCGGGCGCCGATCTATCCCAACGTGCCCGCGCTGGCCGAGCATCCGGAGCTCAAGGGCTATGAGCTCACAGGCTGGTTCGCGCTGATGGCACCCAAGGCGGTGCCGGAGCCGGTGATCGCGAAGCTCAAGGCGGCGCTGAAGGAAACCTTGAAAGACGCCCGCCTGCGCCAGACCTTCAACGACCTGGGCGGGCTGCCGATGGTCGAGGACGAGGACCTGCCGGCGCTGATGCGCGCGGAGGACGCACGCTATCGGAAGTTCGTGGCGACCGCCCAGCTGGAGACGCAGAAGTGAAGCCCGCCTCCGCCGTCGCCGAGATCGCCGCCGCCGTCGAGGCGCGGCGCCGCCCCTACATCGAGATCGCCGACCGCATCTGGGGCCTGGCCGAAATGCGCTACCGCGAGTTCGAGTCGGCCGAGCTGCACGCGGCGGCCCTCGAGGCCGAGGGCTTCCGCGTCACGCGCGGCGTGGCCGGGATGCCCACCGCCTTCGTCGCCGAGGCCGGCAGCGGCGGCCCGGTGATCGGCTTTCTCGGCGAGTACGACGCGCTCGCGGGCCTGAACCAGGCCAGCGGCGCGCTCGAGTGCCGGCCCGATCCGGAACGCGCGCTCAACCAGGGCCATGGCTGCGGCCACCATCTGCTGGGCACGGCAGCGCACTTGGCGGCGGTGGTCGCGCGCGACCACCTGAGGCGCCATGACCTGCCCGGCACGGTGCGCTTCTACGGCTGTCCGGCCGAGGAGGCTGCCGCCGGCAAGACCTTCATGGCGCGCGCCGGGCTCTTCGACGATCTCGATGCCGCGCTGTCCTGGCACCCGTCGGTGGCCAATTCGGTGTTCATGAACGCCACGCTGGCCAACGTGCAGGCCTACTTCCGCTTCCGCGGCAAGTCGGCGCATGCCGCACTCGCGCCGCACCTGGGACGCAGCGCGCTCGACGCGGCTGAGCTGATGAACGTCGGCGTCAACTACCTGCGCGAGCACATGCCCGAGCAGGCGCGCGTGCACTTCGCCTACATCGACTCGGGCGGTCCGTCGACCAACGTGATTCCGGCCCATGCCGAGCTGCTCTACACCGTGCGGGCGACACGCATCGACGAGGCGCTGGCGCTGTTCGAGCGCGTCGAGCAGGTGGCGCGCGGCGCGGCGATGATGACCGGCACCACGGTCGAGATGGTGTTCGACAAGGCAGTCTCCAATGTGCTGCACAACGACACGCTCGACCGCGTCATGGCCGAGCAGATGGAGGCCGTGGGCGCGCTCGAGGTCAGCGAAGACGAGCGCCGCTTCGCCGCCAAGATGCAGGCCACGATCTCGGGCGAGGAGCTGGCCAGCAGCGCCAAGCATTTCGCCGCCGCGCTGCGCGACCCGCAGCCCATCGCCACCGGCATCCAGCCCTACCGGCCCGACGCCGCGCGCCCGGTGACCGGCTCCACCGACATGGGCGACGTGAGCTGGGCCGCGCCGACCACCCAGTGCCTGACCGCCTGCTTCGCGTGGGGCACGGCCTTCCATTCGTGGCAGATGGTCGCGCAGGGCAAGACCTCGCTGGCGCACAAGGGCATGCTGCTGGCCGCCAAGTGCCTGGCCGCGACCGGCGTCGCGCTGGCCGGGCGTCCCGAGCTGCTGTGCGAGGCGGAGAACGAGCTGCGCGCCAAGCGCGGTGGCGCAGCCTACCGCTGTCCGATTCCCGAGGAGGTACTGCCGCCGCCGGCGCGCGAAGCCAAGCCATGAAAGGAATCCCGGCCGCGATCCTTGTCGCGCTGACCTCGATGGGCTGTACGAGCACGGACGCCATCCGGGTGCGCGAGATCGGCAGCTTCCACGTCGGTGGCCAACAGGTGACGCTGTCCGGCCTGCCTGCACGCGAGATCCGCTTCACACCATCCACGCCGCCCGTTCGTCGCGATCCGAACGGGGACTTCGAGTCGGGCCAGATGTATGTGCAATACGTGCGGCTGGCCTCGCCGGCGCGCAGCCTGCCTCTGCTCCTGTGGCATGGCGGCGGCCTGAGCGGCGTGACCTGGGAGACCAAGCCCGACGGCCAGCGCGGCTGGCAGGACTTCTTCATGCGCGCCGGCTACGACACCTATGTCAGCGACGCGATGGAGCGCGGCCGGGCGTCCTGGTCCCGCTATCCGGAGATCTTTGCCGGCGAGCCGCTGTTCAGGACCAAGAAGGAGGCATGGGAGGTGTTCCGCATCGGGCCTGCGTTCGACGGCGGCCCGCAGGGACGTACCGCCTTCCCAGGCACCCAGTTTCCGGTCGGCGCCTTCGATCAGTTCATGAAGCAGAGCGTCCCGCGCTGGACGACCACGGACGCGGTCACCCAACAGGCCTATGACGCCCTGGTCGACAAGGCGTGTCCCTGCGTGATCCTGGCGCACAGCCAGGGCGCCAACTTCGCGTTCCAGGCCGCGCTGCGGGCGCCGGCCAAGGTCCGGGCGCTGGTGCTGGTCGAGCCCAGCGGGGCGCCCGAGGCGGCGACCCAGGACATGACCGCGCTGAAGCACACGCCGATCCTCTACGTCTGGGGCGATCGCCTGGACACCAGCGTGTACTGGAACCAGCAGGTCCTGCCTGCCGTCCGGCGCTTCCGGGATGCGCACCGGGCCGCGGGCGGCGTCTCGGACTGGATCGACCTGCCGGCAACCGGCCTGCACGGCAATTCGCACATGCTGATGATGGACAGGAACAGCGACCAGATCGCGCAGATCGTCGACCGCTGGATCGGCCAGCGTGCGCCCTGAGGCGGCCCTGCCTCAGCGCGATCCCTCGTCCGGTGTGCCCCGCGCCCGCTCGAGGATGAAATCGATGAAGGTCCGCGTCGCCCGCGTGTGCTGGCGGTTCGGCATGTAGAGCATGAACATCTGCGTGCCGAAGATGCTGAGCCGCCAGTCGTCCAGCGTGGTCAGGACTTCGCCGCGCCGCACGTCCTCCTGCACCACGTAGTCGGGCACCAGCCCGATGCCGAGGCCGGCCAGGATGGCCTGGCGCAGGAACAGGAAGTTCTCGGAGATCAGCGTCGGCTCCAGCAGCACCTCGCGCCGCTCCTCGCCCTGGTAGGCCGAGATGCGCAGTTGCCGGCCGATGACCGCCGCGGTGACCACGGGCGCGGCCGTCAGCTGGTCGAGCTGGGTGGGCAGGCCGTGCTCCTGCGCGTAGGCACGCGAAGCGCAGGCGACATAGCGCACCGGGCCCAGCGCTCGCGCCACCAGATTGAGCGGCGGCTCGGGGATTACGCGGATCGCGATGTCGACCTCGTCGCGCAGCAGGTCCTCGATGCGGTTCTCGAACAGCACGTCGAGCACGATGCCCGGGTACTGGCGCTTGAAATCGATCAGCCAGTCGGACATGACCAGCTGCCCGTAGCCGCTGGGCACGCTGAGCCGCACGCGCCCGACCAGGCCCTGGCCCAGCGCCGACGCCGACTCGCGCGCGGCCTGGAGCTCGCTCTGGATGGCGAGGCCGTGCTGGTAGAGGCGCTGGCCGATCTCGGTGGCTTCGGCGCGCCGCGTGGTGCGCCGCACGAGCTGCGCGCCGACCGAGCGCTCGAGCTGGTTCAGGTGGTAGCTCACGTTGGCGCGGCTCATCTTGAGCCGGCGCGCGGCCTCGCTCAGGTTGCCGGCATCGAGGATCTCGACCAGCAGGGTCAGCGATTGCAAATCCATGATGAGGCGGGCATTGTGTCAAAAATTCTTTGACAGTCTGTCAATCGCCAATGCAATTGTCAAAGCGGCGAGCCGGGCCAAGAATGCTGGGTTCACCCGGAGACAAAGACCATGGCCACGACTGACACCCTTCCTGCGTCCGATCCCGTCACCTTCCAGCGCCAGGCCGATGTGCTGGTCGTCACCATCGACAACCCGCCGGTCAACGCCCTGGGCGTGGATGTGCGCCGCGGCTTGGTCGAGGCCATCGACGCCGCCGAGGCCGACGGCGCCGTGGCCGCGGTGCTGGTCGTCGGCGCCGGCCGCAACTTCATCGCCGGCGCCGACATCCGCGAATTCGGCAAGCCACCGCTGCCGCCCTCGCTGCCCGAGGTGTGCAGCCGCATCGAGAACTGCAGCAAGCCGGTGCTGGCCGCGATCCATGGCGCCGCGCTCGGCGGCGGGCTGGAGATCGCACTGTCGGCGCACTACCGCCTGGCCGTGCCTTCCGCCAAGCTGGGCCTGCCGGAGGTGCAGCTCGGGCTGATGCCCGGCTCCGGTGGCACGCAGCGTGCGCCGCGCCTGATCGGCGTGAAAGCCGCACTCGATCTGATGTTGAGCGGCCGCCATGCGGGTGCCAAGGAAGCGTTGGCCCTGGGCCTGGTCGATCGCCTGGGCGAAGGTACCGACGCGCTGGCCGAAGGCCTGGCCCATGCAAAGGAACTGGTCGCGGCCAAGGCGCCGGTGCGCCGCACGCGCGACGCGAACGCGCTGGCCGAGCTAGAGGCGCAACGCGCCGCACTCGAAGCCGCGCGCGCCGACACCGCCAAGAAAAGCCGCGGCCTCTTCTCGCCGATGAAGATCGTCGAGGCCACCGAGGCCGCGCTCACGCTGCCCTTCGACGAAGGCATGGCGCTGGAGCGCAAGCTCTTCCTGCAGTGCATCGAGAGCCCGCAGCGCGCCGGCCTGATCCATGCCTTCTTCGCCGAACGCGAAGTGCTGAAGGCGCCCGAGACCAAGGCCGCCAAGCCGCGGCCCATCGTATCCTGCGGCATCGTCGGCGGCGGCACCATGGGCGCCGGCATCGCGGTCGCGATGCTCGACGCCGGGCTGCCAGTGACCATGATCGAGCGCGACGAGCCCAGCCTCGCGCGCGGCCGGGCCCATGTCGAAAAGGTCTACGACGGCCTGATCCAGAAGGGCCGCATGACGGCCGAGGCCAAGACCGCGGTGATGGCGCGCTTCTCGGGCTCGACGGCCTACGACGCGCTGGCCAACGTCGACCTCGTGGTCGAAGCCGTGTTCGAGGACATGGCGGTCAAGAAGGCCGTCTTCGCCGAACTCGACCGCGTGTGCAAGAAGGGGGCGGTGCTCGCCACCAACACCTCCTACCTCGACATCGACGAGATCGCGTCCGGCATCTCGCGCCCGGCCGACGTGCTGGGCCTGCATTTCTTCTCACCGGCCAACATCATGAAGCTGCTGGAGATCGTGGTGCCGGCGAAGGTCAGCGCCGACGTGGTCGCGACCGGCTTCGAGCTCGCGAAGAAGCTGAAGAAGACGCCGGTGCGCGCGGGCGTCTGCGACGGCTTCATCGGCAACCGCATCCTCGCGGTGTATCGCCAGGCGGCCGACCACATGATGGAGGACGGCGCCTCGCCCTACCAGATCGACAAGGCGGTGCGCGACTTCGGCTACCCGATGGGCCCGTTCCAGGTGTCCGACCTGGCCGGCGGCGACATCGGCTGGGCCACGCGCAAGCGCAAGGCCGCCACCCGCGACCCGAAGGCGCGCTACGTGCAGATCGCCGACCGCATCTGCGAGCGCGGCTGGTTCGGCCAGAAGACCGGCCGCGGCTACTACCTCTACCCCGAGGGCGCGCGCACCGGCACGCCGGACCCCGAGGTCGAGGCCATCATCGATGCCGAGCGCCAGCGCGCGGGCGTCGCGCCGCGCAAGTTCAGCGACGAAGAAATCATGCGCCGCTACATGGCCGCGATGATCAACGAGGGTGCCAACGTCGTGCACCAGCGCATCGCGCTGCGTCCGCTGGACGTCGACGTGACCTTTCTCTACGGCTACGGCTTTCCGCGCCATCGCGGCGGGCCGATGAAGTACGCCGACACGGTGGGCCTCGCCAAGGTGCTGGCCGACATCCGCGAGTTCGCCAAGGAAGACCCGCTGTTCTGGCAGCCTTCGCCGCTCTTGGTGGAGCTGGTCGAACGCGGCGCCGATTTCGCGAGCCTCAATCAATCCGAGTAAGCCGAACCAGGAGACAAACACCATGCGCGAAGCCGTCATCGTTTCCACCGCCCGCACGCCGCTCACCAAGGCGCACCGCGGCGAGTTCAACATCACACCCGGCCCCACGCTGGCCGCCTTCGCGGTGCGCGCCGCGGTGGAACGCTCGGGCCTGGACCCGGCGCTGATCGAGGACGCCATCCTCGGCTGCGGCTACCCCGAGGGCACCACCGGCCGCAACGTGGCGCGCCAGAGCATCGTGCGCGCGGGGCTGCCCATCAGCATCGCCGGCACCACGGTCAACCGCTTCTGCGCCTCGGGCCTGCAGGCCATCGCGATGGCCGCGGGCCGCATCGTGGTCGAGGGCGCGCCGGCCATGATCGCGGGCGGCGTGGAGAGCATCTCGCAGATACGCACCCGCAGCGCCACCGACAGCGGTGACAGCGGCATGGACCCGTGGATCGTCGAGCACAAGCCCGCGCTCTACATGGCGATGATCGAGACCGCCGACATCGTCGCCCAACGCTACGGCATCGGCCGCGAGGCGCAGGACCGCTTCTCGGCCGAGAGCCAGCGCAAGACCGAGGAAGCGCAGCTCGCCGGCCGCTACCGCGAGGAAATCGTGGCCTGCACCACCACCATGGCCGTGACCGACAAGGACACCAAGGAAGTGAGCCATCGCGAGGTGACGATCGACGTCGACACCTGCAACCGCCGCGGCACCACCTACGAGGCGCTGGCCAAGCTGCAGCCGGTGATGGGCGCGGACAAGTTCGTCACCGCCGGCAACGCCTCGCAGCTGTCCGACGGCGCCTCGGCCTGCGTGCTGATGGAGGCCAAGGACGCCGAGCGCGCCAACCTCAAGCCGCTGGGCGCCTTCCGCGGCCTCGCGATCGCGGGCTGCGAGCCCGACGAGATGGGCATCGGCCCGGTGTTCGCGGTGCCGAAACTGCTGGCGCGCAACGGCCTGAAGGTCGACGATATCGATCTCTGGGAACTCAACGAAGCCTTTGCTTCGCAGTCCATCTACTGCCAGCAGAAGCTGGGCATTCCGGCCGAGCGGCTCAATGTCGACGGCGGCGCGATCTCCATCGGCCACCCCTTCGGCATGACCGGCGCGCGGCTCACGGGCCATGTGCTGATCGAAGGCAAGCGGCGCGGCGCCAAGTACGCCGTGGTCACGATGTGCATCGCGGGCGGCATGGGCGCTGCCGGGCTGTTCGAAATCTACTGAGGAGCACGGACATGGACCTGAACTTCACCTCCGAAGAAGAAGCCTTTCGCGACGAAGTGCAAGCCTTCCTGGCCGAGAAGCTGCCCAAGCGCCTCTCCGACAAGGTCGCGAGCGGCAAGCACCTGGGCAAGGCCGACATGGAGGAATGGCATGCCATCCTCCACGCGCGCGGCTGGCTCGCCAACCACTGGCCCGAGCAGTACGGCGGCCCCGGCTGGACCGCAGTGGAAAAATTTATCTTCGAGAACGAATGCGCGCTGGCCCATGCGCCGCGCATCGTGCCCTTCGGCGTGAACATGCTCGGGCCGGTGCTGATCAAGTACGGCAGCGAGGCACAGAAGCGCCGCTGGCTGCCGCGCATCCTCGATGGCTCCGACTGGTGGTGCCAGGGTTATTCGGAACCCGGCGCGGGCTCCGATCTCGCCTCGGTCAAGACCTCCGCGGTGCGCGGCACCGATGCCCAGGGCGATCACTACATCGTCAACGGCCAGAAGACCTGGACCACGCTGGGCCAGCACGCCAACATGATCTTCTGCCTGGTGCGCACCAACCGCGAGGCCAAGAAGCAGGAAGGCATCAGCTTCCTCCTGATCGACATGAAGACGCCCGGCGTCGAAGTGCGGCCGATCATCACGCTCGAGGGCGAGCACGAGGTCAACGAAGTCTTCTTCTCCGACGTGCGCGTGCCGGCCGAGAACCTGGTGGGCGAGGAGAACAAGGGCTGGACCTGCGCCAAGTACCTCTTGACCTACGAGCGCACCAACATCGCGGGCGTGGGCTTCTCGGTGGCTGCGCTGGAGCAGCTCAAGGCCATCGCCGCGAAGCAGACGAAGAACGGCAAGCCGCTCGCCGAAGACCCGGCCTTCGCCGCGCGCATGGCGCGGGTGGAGATCGACCTGGAGAACATGTTGACCACCAACCTGCGCGTGATCGCGGCCGTGGCCGGCGGCGGCGTGCCGGGCGCCGAGAGCTCGATGCTCAAGATCCGCGGCACCGAGATCCGGCAGGAGATCTCGTCGCTGAACCGGCGCGCGATGGGGCCCTACGCGCGGCCCTTCGTCGCCGAGGCGCTCGAAGAGGGCTTCGACGGCGTACCGATCGGCCCGGACTATGCCGCACCCGCAGCGGCCAAGTACTTCAACAACCGCAAGCTGTCGATCTTCGGCGGCTCGAACGAGATTCAGAAAAACATCATCTCCAAGATGATCCTGGGCCTGTGAGGAAACTGCCATGAACTTCGAACACACCGAAGACCGGCGCATGCTCGCCGACAGCCTGAACCGCTTCATCGCCGAGCAGTACGCCTTCGAGACGCGCGACCGGATCGCGAAGTCGGCCCAGGGCTTCAGCACCGAGATCTGGCAGCAGTTCGCCGAGCTCGGCGTGATCGGCGCACTGTTTCGCGAAGAAGACGGCGGCTTCGGCGGCGGCGGCTTCGACCTGGCCGTGGTCTTCGAGGCGCTGGGCCGCGGCCTGGTGGTCGAGCCCCTGCTCGGCGCGGTCATGGTCGGCGACGCCATCGCAGCCGCCGGCAGCGAGGCGCAGAAGGAAACGCTGGCCGAGATCATCGGCGGCGGCACCATCGCGGCGCTCGCGCACGACGAACCCGGCACGCACTACGAACTGGCGCACGTGCAGACCCGCGCCGACCGCAGCGGCGACCGCTGGCTGCTGAACGGCGCCAAGGCCGTGGTGCCGCAGGGCGAGCAGGCGGATCTGTTCCTGGTCTCGGCCCGCAGCTCGGGCGCGCCGGACGACGAGGCCGGCATCTCGCTGTTCCTGGTGCCCGCGAAGACAAAAGGCGTCTACGTGCGCGGCGCCCCGGCCATCGACGGCGGCCGCGTGGCCGAAGTGGTGCTGGACGGCGTGACGCTCCCCGCCGATGCGTTGCTCGGCGCCGAAGGCCAGGGCCATGCCGTGCTGGAACGCGCCGTCGGGCGTGGCGTGCTGGCCCTGTGCGCCGAAAGCCTGGGCGCGATGGAAGCCGCCAAGACGGCGACGCTGGAGTACCTGCGCACGCGCAAGCAGTTCGGCACGCTCATCGGCAGCTTCCAGGCGCTGCAGCACCGCATGGCGGAGCTGCTGCTCGAGATCGAGCAGGCCCGCTCGGCCGTGATCAATGCGGCCGCCGCCATCGACGACACCGACCGCGCCACACGCGAGCGCGCGCTGTCGGCGGCCAAGGCCAGCATCGGCCGCATCGGCGCGCTGGTGGCCGAGGAAAGCATCCAGATGCACGGCGGCATCGGCATGACCTGGGAGCTGCCGCTGGCCCACTATGCCAAGCGCCTCGTGATGATCGACCACCAGCTGGGCGACGAGGACCATCACCTGCAGCGCTTCATCGCCTTCGGCAGGCAGGCAAGATGAGCACCGCGCCCTTCAGCCCGTCGTTCCCCGTCCGCAGCATCGAGGACGTGCGAAGGCTCGAGGAGACGCCGCTTTCCGAGGCGCTGACCGTGCGCAGCACCTACGAGATCTTCCGCAATGCCGCCGCGGCCTTCGGCGACAAGACGGCGCTGACCTTCCTGCGCACGGCCGATCCGGCCGACGAGCCGATCCGCTGGTCCTACGCCGAGCTCTTGGCCGGCATCCACCAGACCGCGAACGTGCTGCACGCGCTGGGCGTCGGGCCGGATGATGCGGTGGCCGTGCTGCTGCCGGGCTGCCTCGAGTACCACCTGGCCCTGTGGGGCGGAGAAGCGGCCGGCATCGTGCAGCCGCTCAACCCGCTGCTCGCCGACGAGAAGCTGGTCTCGCTGATGACGGCCGGCCGCGCCAAGGTGCTGATCGCCTACGGCTCGGACGAGGAATCGGGCATGTGGTCGAAGGCGATGCGCCTGCGCGGCCAGGTGCCCACGCTCACCACCGTGCTGCGCGTGGCGCCGCACGACGAGCCCGTGGGCAGCGCCGGCGAGCTGCCCGAGGGCGTGGCGGACTTCAACGCGATGTGCGCGCACGTGCCGGCCGACCGCCTCGCGAGCGGCCGCGACATCGCGCCTGCCGACATCGCCGCCTACTTCCATACCGGCGGCACCACCGGCGCGCCCAAGCTCGCGCGCCACAGCCATGGCGCGCAGGTCTTCACCGCCTGGGCCAGCGTGAAGCTGCAAGGACTGAAGAGCAGCGACGTCACCATCAACGGCTATCCGCTGTTCCACGTGGCGGGCGTGCTGCCGGCTTCGCTGTCGGCGCTGTCGGCCGGCGTGGAGGTGATCATTCCGACCACGGCGCTGCTGCGCAACAGGCAGGTACTGGCCAACTACTGGCGGCTGGTGGAGAAGTACCGGCCGACTTCGCTGTCGGCCGTGCCCACGGTGCTGGCGGCACTCGCCAACGTGCCGCTGGACGGCGCCGACATTTCCTCCATCCACTACTGCCGCACCGGCGCCGCCGTGCTGGCGCCCGAACTCGCGGCGCGCTTCGAGCGCCTGTTCGGCCTGCACGTGCATGAAAGCCTGGGCATGACCGAGATGGCCGGCATCTCGACCATCACGCCGCCGGGCGTGATCGGGCCGGCGGGCTGCGTGGGTTTCAGGCTTCCGTATTCGCAGCTGCGCATCGTCGCGCTCGACGAGCACGGCAACCCGAGCGATCGCGAACTGCCGGCGGGCGAGCAGGGCATGGTGCTCTTCAAGTCGCCCAATCTGTTCTCGGGCTTCGTCGATCCAGCCGACACGGCCAAGGCCTTCACCGCCGACGGCTGGCTCGCCACCGGCGACCTGGGCTGGCTCGACGGCGAGGAGCGGCTCAACCTGAGTGGCCGCTCCAAGGACCTGATCATCCGCAGCGGCCACAACATCGACCCCAAGACCATCGAGGACGCGCTGGGCGCGCACCCGGCGGTGCAACTGTGCGCCGCGGTCGGCGCACCCGATGCCTACGCAGGCGAGCTGCCTGTGGCCTTCGCCACGCTGGTGCCCGGCATGACGGCCAGCGAAGCCGAACTGCTGGCCTTCACCGCCGCGCGCGTCGACGAAGCGCCGGCCAAGCCGAAGTCGGTGGTCGTGATCGAGCACATGCCGATGACCAACGTCGGCAAGATCTACAAGCCCGAGCTGCGTGCCCTGGCCGCGCGCAAGGTGGCGGAGGCGCTGGTCGGCGAGGCCTGCGCCGCGCTCGGCCTGGCGGCACGGCCCGAGGTGCAGGCCGATGGCGAGAGCGCGCTCAAGGTCGTGATCGATGCGGCCGCGGCCGGGGCGCAGGCCGCGCCGCTGCAGGCGCGGCTTACGGAGGCGCTCGGACGCCTGCCCTTCAAGACGCAGGTCGTCCTGCGATAAGCCCCCCATTCCAAAAAAAAACCGTACAGGAGACACACATGAACATCCACTCCCTGAACCGCCGCGCCTGGCTCTGCGCCGCGGCCTCGGCCCTCGCGCTGGGCGCGGGCAGCGTTGCGCACGCCCAGGCCTACCCGAACAAGCCGATCAAGATGGTGGTGCCCTTCGCCGCCGGTGGCGGCACCGACGTGCTGGCGCGCGTGATCGGCGAGAAGCTGGCGGCCGGCCTGGGCCAGCCGGTCGTCATCGACAACAAGCCCGGCGCGGCCGGCATCATCGGCACCGACGCGGTCGCCAAGGCGGCGCCCGACGGCTACACCATCGTGATGTCGCTCTCCAACGCGCTGCTCACCAACCAGTTCCTCTACGAGAAGCTGCCCTACCACCCGGAGCGCGACCTGACGCTGGTCTACCAGGTCGCGATGGGCCCGCTGGTGCTGGTGGTGCATCCCGGCGTGCCGGTCAAGACCGCGCCCGAGCTGCTGAAGTACGTGGCCGCCAACAAGGGCAAGCTGGCCTACGGCTCCTACGGCCTGGGCGCCTACCCGCACCTGGCCGGCGCGCACATGAGCCTCACGCAAGACGCCGACATGAACCACGTGGCCTACAAGGGCGAGGCGCCGATGGTGCAGGACCTGATCGGCGGCCAGATCCAGATGGCCTACGCGAGCGCGCTGCAGGCCAAGCCGCACATCGAGGCCGGCAAGCTCAAGGCCATCGGCGTGACCGGCGAACGCCGCATGAGCACCCTGCCCAACGTGCCCACGCTGGCCGAGCAGGGCCTGAAGGACGAGGCCTATCGCCTGACCGGCTGGCTGGCCGTCGCAGCGCCCGCCGGAACGCCCAAGCCGATCGTGCAGCGGCTCGCCGACGAGATCCGCAAGGCCACGCAGCAGCCAGACGTGCAGCAGAAGGTCGCGGCCATGGGCTTCGAGCTCAAGGACAGCTCGCCCGAAGCTTTTACCGCGGCCTACAAGGCCGAGCGCCCGGTGTGGGAGCGGCTGATCAAGCAGTCGGGCGCCAAGCTCGAGTGAACGACGAGGACCGGGGCTCAAGGAAAGCCCCGATGGGGCGAGCGGTTATGGATCGTTACGATCTGCGCTGGCCGAATTCCGGCCGCTGACCCGTTCCCCCGATGTCCTCTCCCCCTGAGTCCGGCCCTTTGCTGGACGCCGCCAGTCCCCTGCCCCCCGAAATCGAAGCCGCCGACGAGCCCACGCGCGTGCCGCTCGCCATCGAGGACTGGGCCACGGTGATCATCATGGGCCTCTTGGCCTGCATCACCTTCGCCAACGTGCTGGTGCGCTACTTCACCGACTCCTCCTTCGCATGGACCGAGGAGTTCTCGGTCTTCCTCATGATCCTGCTGGCCATGGTCGCGGGCTCGGCCGCCGTCGCGCGCGACCGCCACATCCGCATCGAGTACTTCGCCGAGGGCGGGTCGATGGCAAGGCGTAAGCGGCTCGCGCAGTTCGGCGCGCTGATGGTGGCGCTCTTGTTCTTCCTGATCGCCGCGCTCAGCGTGCGCGTGGTCTGGGACAACTACCGTTTCGAGGAAACCTCGCCCGGCATCGGCGTGCCGCAGTGGTGGTACTCGATCTGGCTGCCGATCGTGTGCTCCGCGATCGCGCTGCGCGCGGTAGGCCTGTTCGTCCGGCGCGGCCGCGAGATGCGCGCCGGGGGCTCGGGCGAATGATCCCGACGCTGCTCTTCGTCGCCTTCATCCTGATGATGCTGGTCGGCGTGCCGATCGGCGCGGCGCTCGGCCTCGCGGGCGCGGTCGCCATCGGGCTCGCCAATGCCGACGCGCAGTGGTTCGGCCTGCTCGCCGTGCCGCAGAACTTCTATGCCGGCCTGGGCAAATACCCGCTGCTCGCGATCCCGATGTTCGTGCTGGTGGGCTCGATCTTCGACCGCTCGGGCGTGGCGCTCAGGCTCGTCAATTTCGCGATCGCGATCGTCGGGCGCGGGCCCGGCATGCTGCCGCTGGTGGCGATCGTGGTGGCGATGTTTCTCGGCGGCATCTCGGGCTCGGGCCCGGCCAACGCGGCGGCCGTGGGCGCGGTGATGATCGGCGCGATGTCGCGCGCGGGCTACCCCAATGCGTACTCGGCCAGCGTGGTCGGCGCGGCTGCGGCCACCGACATCCTGATCCCGCCCTCGGTGGCCTTCATCGTCTACTCGGTGCTGGTGCCGGGCGCCTCGGTGCCGGCGCTGTTCGCCGCCGGCATGGTGCCGGGCGTGCTGGCCGGCATCGCGCTGATCGTCCCGGCCGTGTGGCTGGCGCGCAAGCACAAGATGGGCGCGCTCGAATCCACCCTGCCGCGCCCACCTTTCTGGAAGAGCCTGCGCGATGCGGTCTGGGGCCTGGCGGCGCCGGTGCTCATCCTGGGCGGCATGCGCGCCGGCTGGTTCACGCCCACCGAGGCGGCCGTGGTCGCGGTGTTCTACGGGCTCTTCGTCGGCATGGCGATCCACCGCACGATCAAGGTCCGCGACCTGTTCGTGATCCTGCGTGAATCGGGCGAGCTCTCGGCCGTGATCCTGCTGGTGGTGTCGCTCGCGGGCATCTTCGCCTACTCGCTCTCGACGCTGGGCGTGATCGATCCGGTCACGCGCGCGATCGTGAATTCGGGGCTGGGCGAGTACGGCGTGCTGTCGCTGCTGATCCTGCTCTTGATCACAGTCGGCATGTTCCTCGACGGCGTGTCGATCTTCCTGATTTTCGTGCCGCTCTTGTGGCCGATCGTGCAGTACTACAAGTGGGACCCGGTGTGGTTCGGCGTCATCCTCACGCTCAAGGTGGCGCTGGGTCAGTTCACGCCGCCGCTGGCGGTGAACCTGATGGTCTCGTGCCGCATCGCCGGCGTGCGCATGGAAGAGACCGTGCGCTGGGTCGGCTGGATGCTCGTTGCGATGTTCCTCGTGATGGTGGCGGTGATTGCCTGGCCCGAATTGGCGCTGTGGTTGCCCCGAAAACTAGGTTATTAGATTTTTCCAAAGGAGACTGACCCATGAAATTCCGTCGTTCCCTGCTCGGCCTGATGGCCGTCGCCGCCGCGCTCGGCGGCTTCTCGGCGGCCGCGCCCGCGCAGACCTACAAGCCCGAATACAAGATGTCGCTCGTGGTCGGCACCGCCTTCCCTTGGGGCAAGGGCGGAGAGATCTGGGCCAATCTGGTTCGCGAGCGGACCCAGGGGCGCATCAACATCAAGCTCTATCCCGGCGTCTCGCTGATCCAGGGCGACCAGACGCGCGAATTCAGCGCGCTGCGACAGGGCGTGATCGACATGGCCATCGGCTCGACCATCAATTGGTCGCCGCAGGTCAAGCAGCTCAACCTGTTCTCGCTGCCCTTCCTGATGCCCGACTACGCGGCGGTGGATGCGCTGACTCAGGGCCAGGTGGGCAAGGAGATCTTCGCGACACTCGAGAAGGCCGGCGTGGTGCCGCTGGCCTGGGGCGAGAACGGCTACCGCGAGATCACGAACTCCAAGCGGCCCATCAAGACGCCGGAAGATCTGAAGGGCCTGAAGATCCGCGTGGTGGGCTCGCCGCTCTTCGTCGACACCTTCACCGCGCTGGGCGCCAATCCCACGCAGATGAGCTGGGCCGACGCGCAGCCCGCCTTCGCCAGCGGCGCGGTCGACGGGCAGGAAAACCCGATGTCGATCTTCACCGCGGCCAAGCTGCACACCGTGGGCCAGAAGAACGTGACGATGTGGGGCTACGTGGCCGATCCGCTGGTCTTCGTGGTCAACAAGGAGATCTGGAATTCGTGGACGCCGGCCGACCAGGCGATCGTGCGCCAGGCGGCGATCGACGCCGGCAAGCAAGAGATCGTCATCGCGCGCAAGGGACTCGCCGAGGCCGACCAGCCCCTGCTCAAGGACATCGCCGCGCTCGGCGTGACGGTCACCAAGCTATCCCCGGCCGAGCGCGAAGCCTTTGTGAAGGCGACACGGCCGGTGTATGCGAAGTGGAAGCCGACGATCGGCAACGATCTGGTGGCGAAGGCAGAGCAGGCGATTGCCAGTCGGAAGAAGTAGGGCTCACATGCAATAAAAAAGCCCCGCGATGCGGCTAGGGGTTGGCTTAAAGTGTTGACGCTGAAGCCCTAAACGCCAACGATCTCCGAGTCACTTGCTGCCCGGGGATCGTTTCTTTTGTGCGCGACCCGTAGGTCCGCAATGAAGCAAGGGCGAACAGCCGGTTAGGGCCCAAACCGGCAGGTCGCATCGCTGGATTCGTGGCCAGAAAGCCGTCGCCCGCGCCGGGTGGGTTGTCGGCGCGGCGTCAGTGCTTCCGGTTCTCACGCAAGGAACTCGTCGCCGAACATCGGCAGCCCGCTCTTCGATTCGGCCCGAGTCGCCTCGTCCTGCAGCACATCCCAGTGCTCGGCCAGAACTCCGTCGGCGATGCGCAGGATGTCCACCCCGATCCAGTTCACCGGACGGTGTTCACCCCAGAAACGGCCGTGGATCATCACGTGGTCGCCCTCGGCCATGATCAGGCCCGGCTCGTAGCGCAGCGACGCCGGCAGGCTCTTGATCAGGTTGAAAAGCCCGTCGCGGCCCGGCGAAATGTGAGCACTGTGCTGGATGTAGTTCGGCGACCAGTAGCGTTCGGCCTTCGCGTAGTCGCGCTGGTTGAACAATGCGTCGAAGGCCTCGAGGACCAGAGCTTTGTTTCTCGCTTCGATGGACAGACTCACTTTCGTTCTCCAGACCTACTTGCGCGCAAGCGGGATCTGCAGGTTCGTCGGCCGGTTCTCTTCCTTGTCGAACCCACGACCGTCCACGTTGCGCGCGCCCCAGAACAGCATGTCGTGGCTCAGGTAGACCAGATCGAATTCCATGAAGTTCTTCCCTTCGGTCAACCCGAACGGGGGAAACGCCTTGCCGAACACACTTTGCGTGTCGTTGACTTGCCACTTTCCGTAGCCAGTGGCGGCCACCTGATTCAGCAGATCGGCAAACCCCTGGATCAGCGGCGCGACCTCGTATCCCTCGTCAGCGACGAAGTCCACCTTTTGCGCCCCTGGAGCGATCGAGTGAGGGCCGCGCCAGATCATGTGACCCCGGATGGCGATTCGGGCGATGGGCACCGCACCGTTCGGGTCTGCCGAATTGACGATGTTCAGCTCGAATCGATCCCCGGCCAAGTACTTGAATTCACGCTTCAGATAGAACGGCTTCAGCGTGCCGTCGGGATTCTTGCTGGCGCTCGGGCGGACCTCCGGGGCGATGCTGGCCCAATCACCGACGAGGGCCTCCTTGATCTGTTCCACGTTCATGACGGTCTGTCCTTCGGGTTTGCGGGAGGGCGATTCGGTCGATGACGCACAGGCTGCGAGAGTCAACGCCAGCACGAGCGCCAAGAGGCGCGAAATGCGTCGTGTCCACATCTGGAAAGAGTCCTCGCCTGAGAAGGTGCGCAAATTATGAAGCGCGAGCGCCCTGCTCCGTTAGCCCAAATCGGCAAAGCGACACAGCGTGCCAGCCTAGGCTATTCTTCGATTGCAGCGCCGCCACCGAACACCGCATGACACTCAAACTGGACGTATTCGACGACTTCCACGTGCATGGCGCCTCGGCGCCGGAGTGGAATCAACGCTATCTGCAGGTATCGCCGGGGGCCATGCACAGTTCGCTCGCCGAGGTGACGACGGACAGCATCCATGTCTTTCGCAAGTGGATGAGTGAGCGGGTGATTCAACAGGGCTGTCTACCCAACGGCAAGATCTGCTTCGCGATCCCACTTGGGAAGTTCGCTGGAACGCCCCGAATGCAAGGGCACGAAATGCACGAGGACAGCGTCGTCGTTCTTCGCGGCGGCGACGAGTTCACGCTACAACGGCCGAAAGGGATGGAGCTGATGGCGGTGACGTTCGAGCTCGACGAATTTCGTCGCCTGTCTGACGAACGGCCGTGGGCACCGGGCGCCCGGGCTCTACTGTCCCGCTCCGTGCTGCGAGCCCCGGGTCGCGCGATGCAGCGATTGCGGTACGACCTTCTTTCGTTGTTCGATGAGACGTCGACAACCGATCCATGCAAGTCGGAAGCGATCAACGACCAGTCAGTGTCCCGAGGCGTGTTCGAAGCGCTTTGCGAACTGTTCGATGGTGCCGCCGACGCGAGGCAGCCCGTCGGGAGCGCTTCGGCCAGTTTCATCGTCGCGCAATGCCATTGGATGGTGGCAGGCAGCGGGGATTCCCCACCTAGCGTAGAGGAACTGTGCCTGCGCCTTCGCACGAGCCGGCGCACCTTGCAGAACAGCTTCAGGCAGGTCGCCGACGCGACGCCTGTGCACTATCTGCGCTGCGTGAGGCTGAACGCCGTGCGTCGGCAGTTGATGTCGACACGAGCGGTGGACCTGAACATTGCGCAGGCGGCCGCAGACAGAGGATTCAACCATCTGAGCCACTTTGCTCAACGGTACAAGGCGCTGTTCGGAGAATTGCCGTCACAGACGATGCGAGGCCGCACCTGCGCCAGCTCGCAGGACGGCGGCGGGCAAAGCTACAAGGCGTGAGCGGCCTGCACCGGACGGCGGGGTTGGCTGCGTACCGCCATCCCAGTACGGCTCACCGTCGACCTCGATGGAGCGGTGAATCCAGGGTGGGCAGTCCGCTCAAACCGCCACGTCATTCCCATTCACACCCGCACCCGATTCCGATCCAAACGGGCACCACGTTCGTTTGATTCGCCTGGTTCGCTTGCAAGCTGACAGTCGCGGCCGACCGTTCATCGCCGCCTTCAGGCATCCGGCAGAGGTTCCCGTGCGGACTTCGGTTGCTCGCTCGCCAGCGCTGAACGTGGCGAACTACGCGGAGGGGTTTCAGGGCCGCTTGCAGGGCGGCGCCGCTCAGAAGGCCGAAGGGGGAAGTGTCTGTCATTTCTGGAACGCTGGCCTTGTAGATTGTTTTCTGGTTGATGGCCAAAAAGTAGATATCACACCAACAAATGTAGACGAATTTGGTAGAATGGCCCGTGAAGTAGATGGTTTTTCAACCCACCTAGACAAATCCGGACCTAGACGCTGCTCGAGTAGATGAATTCGCTTGCCGAACCCGCCACTGGTAGCCCGCGCGTCGCGCCGGTCTACCTGGGCTACGAAGCCCTCATTCGGCGCTATCAACTGCAGGTGCCGCCGCTACGCACGGTGAGCGTAGGCGTGGACCGTGCTGTCGAGCGCCATATCATCGCAGCAGACGGAGACGAGCGCGTCGAATTGCCTCTTCCACGACTGACCGACACCAACAGCTTGGTGGGCCAACTGACCTTCGCACTCAAGCGCGAGCGACTGAACCTCACCGTGTTGGGCGCCCTCTTCGAGCACAGGGAGACTTTAGAGGGTGTGCAGGCTTGGCTAGAGGACAAGCCCTCGTCGAAGTACGCCCGAATGGCGGGACATTTGGCCCAGTGGTTGACGGGACACGAATTTGCATACAAGTTGCCGCCGGGCACCCCACGCGTGCCTGTGCTCGACCCAAAGGAGTACATCACCGGCCCAGCCGTGCCGGACACCAAGTTTGGCGTGACGCACAACCTGGTGGGAGGCCGCTTCTTCAGCCCTCTGATTCGGCGTACTGAAAGGCTCGACGCGCTACTCGCTGAGGACCTCGGCGCAAAGGTGGCGAACGCCCTGAGCAACCTCGAGCCGCAAATGTTGGCACGAGCCGTGGACTTCCTGTACCTATCGGAGACGCGCTCGACCTACAACATCGAGGACGAAATTCCCGACAACAATCGCTCGGCCAAGTTCCGACGCCTGCTGGAACAGGCCGGCGAGCCCGGCGCGCTCAGCGAAGAGCAGCTGGTGCAATGGCAGTCACAGATTGTTGGCCCCTTGTCCATTGAAGCGTCTTATCGCAATAGTCAGAACTGGCTTTCGCGCCCCGGAGGACGCCTGCGGAACATCGCTGACTTCATACCTCCGCCGCCGACGCTCGTGGACTCGATGATGGACTCAGTGGCCGAGGTCGCTGCGTTGGCCGCGGGGCGGGGCCTTCATCCGGTACTGGCTGCTGCTTGTTCCTCGTTCGGCCTGGTCTACGTGCATCCGTTTCTAGATGGCAATGGGCGGCTACATCGTTTCTTGCTGCACCATGTGCTGCGACAGGCCGGCTTCACGCCTGCCGGTGTGGTACTGCCACTGTCTGCGCGCATGCTCAAGGACTTGCCTCGCTACTCCGCCCTGCTCAAGAGCTACTCGCGGCCGCGCACGGAGCTTCTCGACTACCTGCTGGATGCAGAAAGCGCCACCATCTTGGTACGGTCTCCGCAACCAGCATGGCTGTACGCCTACTTCGACGCCACCGAGATGTGCGAGTTCATCCTCGAGTGTGTGAAGCTATGCGTCGAAGAGGACCTGCTGGACGAGGTGGCCTACCTTCGCGCCCATGACCTTACCGTGCGCGAGATGGGAAACTGGCTCGACATGCGCCAGTCGCAGCTCAACACACTCATCGACGTTATCGTCCAAGGACACGGCAAGTTGTCCACGAACAAGCGCAAGCTGGCTGAAGGACTGAGCGATGCCGAGGTCGAACGCATGGAGGCGACCGTCAACAGCCGCTTTGCAGAGTACTTCGAACGGCACGCGCCCTGAGCGGGCAACGATATTGCCTCGATTGGGCTCGGGCGTCGAACGACCGGTGTTGGCGGCGACTGTAGCCTTTCAAAGCTGTCTGCCCGCGCCTTATGCACCGCTAGTGTAGCTCGGCACCCACAGTCCAGCCATGCGAGCCGCCGACCACCGGCCACAGGTGGCTCTAAGCTTGATGGCGCCGCGCGGGGCTGCTTTCAGAGTGAGGCCTTCCTTGAAAGTACAGCACCTCCTCAAGCTGAATAGGCCCATCAACATCATGAACACGTCGCGGTTCTTGTGAGTCTTTCGCTGCCTTATTAGGAGCGGGTTGCCTCCGTCTGTGAACGTCTTTCCGCAGGAATTGCAACGCCATCTGGCCGTGCCAAAGCGAGTCTTTCCGAAGCGGGCGTAGTGACCGGGTTCGCCAATGGCTTTGCCGTCGTTCTCGCACTTCTCATTCGGGCACGACGCAGCGGTACGACCAAGAATGTGCGAGCTGAGCCGATGTAGCGATGTAGCTCCTCGACCACAGCTTGGTTGCTACGAATTGGCATGTGCGCCTTGCAGAGCGCACATTTCATCAAAGTGGAGTCGTTGGCACCGTGGCGCGCGTAGTCGCCAGGGTTCGGATCGGACTCAGGTGCGCGTCGCCTTTGATCGGGCGACTCGGCGACGCCAAAGGAGCCACACCTGATCGTCTTGCAGAAGTTGACTTGGATGCCATCAACGGCATCGGGAAACCGAAAACCTGACGGAGAAATCTTGTCCAGAAAAAACCCTCCGAGCCCGAATGGGCAGGGAGGGCAGTCAACGAAACCAAGCCGTCGGGATCAACACTTTAAGCCAACGGCTAAACCGATGCGGGGCTTTTTTGTTCGTGGGGTGCCGCCGATCCGGCTTCGCCGGTCGGCTGGCGCCGCCCCTGGTAAGGGGTTGGCGCGCGCGACACGAAGTGCGCGAAGCCTGGGGGCGAGCCTAATGCGCCAGGATCTTGTTCAGGAAGTCCTTGGTCCGCGGTTGACGGTTCTCCGGATGGCTGAAGAACTCGTCCTTCGAGCAGTCCTCGAGGATGCGGCCGCCGACGTCGATGAAGATCACCCGGTTGGCCACCTTGCGCGCAAAGCCCATCTCGTGGGTGACCACCATCATGGTCATGCCTTCCTTGGCCAGCGCCACCATCACGTCCAGCACTTCGCCGACCATCTCGGGGTCGAGCGCCGAGGTCGGCTCGTCGAACAGCATCACCATCGGGTCCATGCTCAGCGCGCGGGCGATCGCCACGCGCTGCTGCTGGCCGCCGGAGAGCTGGCCAGGGTACTTGTCCTTGTGCGCCATCAGGCCCACGCGGTCGAGCATCTTCAAGCCGCGGGTCTTGGCCTCGTCGGCGCTGCGGCCCAGCACCTTGATCTGCGCGATCGTGAGGTTCTCAGTCACCGAAAGATGCGGGAACAGCTCGAAGTGCTGGAACACCATGCCGACCTTGGAGCGCAGCTTCGGCAGGTTGGTCTTCGGGTCATGCAGCGGGATGCCATTGACCGTGATCTCGCCCTTCTGGAAGGGCTCGAGCGCATTCACCGTCTTGATGAGCGTGGACTTGCCGGAACCCGAGGGCCCGCACACCACCACCACGTCGCCCTTGGCGATGTCGACCGAGCAGTCCTGGAGCACCTGCACCGGGCCATACCACTTGGAAACGTTCTTGATTTCGATCATTTTGTCGGACATCTTTTTTCTCCTTCAGCGGATGATGGCGATTTTCTTGTGCAGGCGTTTGACGAGCCAGGACAAGGCATAACACATGATGAAGTACACGACCGCCGCGAGCAGGTAAGCCTCGATCGGACGGCCGAAGTTCTTGCCCGCGGTCTCGAAGCCCTTGAGCATGTCGTAGGCGCCGATGGCGTAGACCAGCGAGGTGTCCTGGAACAGGATGATGGTCTGCGTGAGCAGCACCGGCAGCATGTTGCGGAAGGCCTGCGGCAGCACCACCAGCTTCATGTTTTGGCCGTAGGTCATGCCCACCGCCTGGCCCGCGTAGACCTGGCCGCGCGGGATCGACTGGATGCCCGCGCGCATGATCTCGCTGAAGTAGGCGGCCTCGAACGCGATGAAGGTGATCACGGCCGAGATCTCGGAGCGATAGTTGCTGCCCACCGAGCCGAAGGAGGCGTAGAACGAGCCCGGCACCAGCAGGAAGAACCACAGGATCACCATCACCAGCGGAATGCTGCGCATGCCGTTGACGTAGACGGCGGCGGGCGCATCGAGCCACTTCTTGCCCGACAGCCGCATCAACGCCAGGATGGTGCCGAAGATCACGCCGCCGATGGTGGCGATGATGGTCAGCATGATGCTGAAGTAGAAGCCCTTGACGACGAAGTTGCTGATGACGTCCCAGTTGTAGAAGGACAGGTCGAGATTCATCATGTCAGTGTCCTCCGCCGCCGGCGTTGGCCGAGACGATGAAGCCCGGCACGCGGGTCTTCTTCTCGATGTACGCCATCAGCCGGTTGATCGCGAAGGCCGAGATCACATACAGCCCCGTGACGGCCAGGTAGACCTCGATGCCGCGCGAGGTTTCTTCCTGCGCCTGCATCGCGAACATGGTGAGTTCGGCCACCGACACCGCGAAAGCCACCGACGAGTTCTTGAAGATGTTCATCGTCTCGCTCGTGAGCGGCGGAATGATGATGCGGTAGGCCATCGGCAGGATCACGTAGCGGTAGTACTGTGGCGTGGTGAAGCCCACCGCCATGCCCGCGTAGCGCTGGCCCTTGGGCAGCGCCTGGATGCCGGAGCGCACCTGCTCGGCGATCCGCGCCGAGGTGAAGAAGCCCAGCGCGAGCACCACCAGGATGAAGCTGGGCACATCCTTCAAGACCGGAATCATGGCCGGTATGACGTGGTACCAGAGGAAGATCTGCACCAGGAGCGGAATGTTGCGAAAGAGCTCGACCCACGCGTTGCCGAAGCGGATCAGCCAGGGGCTGTCGGGCAAAGTGCGGATGATGCCGATCAGCGAGCCCAGCACGAGCGCGACGATCAATGCCAAGAGGGCCACGGACACGGTCCAGCCCCAGGCCGACAGCATCCATTCCCAGTACGTCGGGTACTTCCCCCCGGGGTCTTGCAAGAAGACCTGCCAATCCCAGTTCGATCCCATCGGGACTCTCCTTCTCTACCTGATTGTTATGTTGGGCGTTAAAACAAACGCCCGCCGGGTGCGGCGGGCGTTGCGCGGCGACGGGCGCGGGATTTACTTCTTCACCGCGTAGTCTTCCATCGGCTTGTCGTTCGGATTCGCCCACGCGTTCTTGGTGGCGTCCGACAAGGCCAGGCCGATCTTGACGTTCGATGGCGGAATCGGCTGCAGGAACCACTTGTCCCAGAGCTTGTTGAGCTCGCCCGACTTGATCTGCGCCTTGATGCTGTCGTCGACCGCCTTCTTGAATGCCGGGTCGTCCTTGCGGATCATGATCGCGATCGGCTCGACGCTCAGCACTTCGCCGACGATCTTGAAGTCGGCCGGCGTCTTCGCCTTGGCGATGTTGGAGGCGAGGATCGAGCCATCCATCACGAAGGCATCGGCGCGGCCCGATTCGAGCAGAAGGAAGCTGTCGGAGTGGTCCTTGCCGTAGAGCTCCTTGAAGTCGACGCCGGTGGCGCGCTCGTTCTTGCGCAGCGTCTGGACCGAGGTGGTGCCGGTGGTGGTGGCGACGGTCTTGCCGTTCAGGTCGGCGATCTTGGTGATGCCCGAGGTGGCCTTGACGGCGATGCGCACTTCCTCGACGTAGGTGGTGACGGCGAAAGCGACGTCCTTCTGGCGCGTGGCATTGTTGGTAGTGGAGCCGCACTCGAGGTCGACGGTGCCGTTCTGCACCAGGGGAATGCGGTTCTGCGAGGTCACGGGCTGGTACTTGGTTTCCAGCTTCTTGCCGACAGCCTTCTCGAGGTCCTTGATGATGTTGGCGCAGATGTCGTAGTGGAAGCCGGTGTACTGGCCGCCGCCCAGCGTGTAGGAAAGTCCGGAAGATTCGCGCACCCCTTCGGTGATGCTGCCGGCGGCCTTGATCTTCGCTAGGGTGTCATTGGCTTGCGCGAAAGCGCCGCCGGCGGCCAACGCCATCACTGCCATTGCCAATACTTGCTTCTTCATTTGGAAAACTCCTGTGTGACTGAGAGAGATACGCCGAAATTCTAGACACTCGCATTCTGCGGGGTACCCGGGCCAACCCGGTGCGCCCTGCACCGATGACGGACACGCCGAGTGTGGCAGGAGTACCGCACTGGTGCGCCGCATCGCATTCGTCTTGAGCGCATTCGACTAAGCAGCCTTTGTGCCCGAAGGCACGGCTAAAAAAAAGCACGCGCGTGGGCGTGCGTCAAAACCGTGTGCGACAGCAAAACTTGGGGCCAGACTGTAGGGCCGGCATCGCGCGCAGGCAAATGCGCAATGCGGAGATCGGCATGCCGCAGCGTCATAGATTGTGCAGTGCACAAATAACCCGGGCCTCGTTCAAGGCGCCGGCTGGGTCCCGACCAGATAGGCCCACAGCGCTTCGACCGTGCCCTTGGCCCGCGGGCCGGCGGCCTCGCTCTTGGCGCTGCGCGCACCAGCCTTGGCCGGCGCCGATGCGGCGGGCCGCTCGCGATAGGCGCGGATCTCCATCGTCGCCTCCAGGCTCTCGATCTCCGGCGGCAAGGCACTCACCAGCGTGCGGGCGCGCACTTCCCTTCGCACCGCGCTCTGCGGCAGGAAGGCGATGCCGTGGCCTTCGAGCGCCATCACCTTGAGACCCTCGGCCATGTCGGTCTCGTAGACGCGATCGAGGTGGATGGCGGTGTCGGATTCCTTGAGCAGCTGGTCGACCACGCGGCCCAGGTAGGCGCCGGGCGCATAGCCCAGGTAAGGCAGCGGCTGGCCGGGCCGGCCCGGCAGGCGGTAGCGCGGCGCGCCGTCGGCATCGGGCTTGACCCAGGGCGCGACCACCTCCTGGCCAAGGCTCACCATCTCGTAGCGGGTGGCGTCCAGCGGCAGCGGCTGCGAGGGATGGTTGTAGGCGATCAGCAGATCGCAGCTGCCTTCGACCAGCCGCAACACCGCATCGTGCACGTTGAGCGCAATGAGCCGGCTCTTCATCGGCCCGAACTGTTCGCGCAGACTCGTGACCCAGGCCGGAAAAAAGGTGAAGGCCAGCGTGTGCGGCACCGCGAACTCGATCACGTCCTGCGCCGCGGCCGAGTGGCCGCGCAGCATGGCGCGCGTGCTTTGCAGCGCCTGCAGCATCTCGATGGCCTGGCCGTACAAGGTCTGGCCGGCGGGCGTGAGGCGCGTGGGGTAGGAGCTGCGGTCGACCAGGTCGGTGCCGGCCCAGCCTTCGAGCGCCTGGATGCGGCGCGAGAAGGCGGGCTGGGTCACGTGGCGCAATTGGGCCGAGCGGCTGAAGCTGCGGGTCTCGGCAAGGCTGACGAAGTCTTCAAGCCACTTGGTTTCCATGAAGGCTGATTATGTCTTTCCCTAAATAGGCGACACCACGCCGCGCCGCGCGAAGTGCCCTTCGGCATTGGCCATGAAGCGGTTCACCGAGGCCTGCGTCGCCTCGGGCGACCAGCCCGCCATGTGCGGCGTGAGCAGCACGTTGTCGAGCCCGATCAGCGGCTCGGGACGCTTCGGCTCGCTTTCGTAGACATCGAGGCCGGCGCCCGCGATGCGCTTTTCGCGCAGCGCCTTGGCGAGCGCCTCGGTGTCGATCACGCTGCCGCGCGAGATGTTGACCAGGAAGCCCTGAGGGCCGAGCACGTCGAGGATTTCGGCATCGACCATGTGCCGCGTGCCCGGCCCGCCCGGCGTCGCGACCATCAGCACGTCGGCCCAGGCGGCCAGCGCCTTCAGGCTGTCGAAGTAACGGTGCGCCGCCCCCTCGCGCGGCTTGCGGTTGTGGTAGCCGATCTCCATGTCGAAGCCCGCGGCGCGCTTGGCGATCTTCTGGCCGATGGTGCCCAGGCCCAGGATGCCGAGACGCTTGCCCGAGACATTGGGCGGCTGCGGAATCTCTTCGCGCCATATGCCTTCGCGGCATTGCCGGTCGAGCGTGCGGATGCCGCGCACCGCACCGATCAAGAGGCCGAAGGCGTGGTCGGCCACGCAGTCGTCGTTGGTGCCGGCGCCGTTGGCGAGCGCAATGCCGCGCGCACGGGCCGCCTCGAGCGGGAGGCCCTCGTAGCCGGCGCCCATCGCGCAGATGAGCTCGACCTTCGGCATCGCCGCCAGCTCCTGGGGCGTGAGGCCGATCACGCCGATGGTCAGCACGGCGCGGAACTCCGCGCCCTGCGCGGCGATGGCGGCCGCGCGCTCGGCCTTGGTGGGCGCGTAGCTCATGTCGTAGACCGCGGCAATCTGGGCCTGGTGGGCGCTCGAAAGGCTGTTGAGCACCAGCAGGGGAATCTTCTCGGACACTCTCGAATCGCTCCTGGGTCAGTAAAAAGAGTTCAAAGAACGGGCTGGGCCTCGATCTTCTGCAAGGTCCACATCTGCGCGTACTTGCCCTGCTGCGCGAGCAAGGCCGCATGCGTGCCGCGCTCGACGATCACGCCGCCCTCGAGCACGAGGATCTCGTGCGCATCGACCACCGTCGAAAGACGGTGCGCGATCACCAGCGTGGTCTTGTTCTGCGCCGCGCTCTTGAGCTCGGACTGGATCGCGCGCTCGTTGGCCGAATCGAGCGCCGAGGTGGCCTCGTCGAAGATCACGATCGGCGGGTTCTTCAGCAGCGTGCGCGCGATCGCCACGCGCTGCTTCTCGCCGCCCGAGAGCTTGAGGCCGCGCTCGCCGACGGTGGTTTCGTAGCCCTTGGGCGTGGCGGCGATGAAGTCGTGGATACGCGCCGCGCGGGCGGCCTCCTCGACCTCGACGCGGCTTGCGCCCGGCCGGCCGTAGGCGATGTTGTATTCGACGGTGTCGTTGAAGAGGACGGTGTCCTGCGGCACGATGCCGATGGCCTGCCGCACGCTGGCCTGCGTGACCTGGCGGATGTCTTCGCCGCCGATGCAAATTCGCCCCTGCTGTACGTCGTAGAAGCGGTAGAGGAGTCGAGCCAGCGTCGACTTGCCCGAGCCCGAGGGACCGACCACGGCCACAGTCTTGCCCGCCGGGATCTCGAAGCTCACATGCTTCAAGATCGGCCGCGCGGCTTCGTAGGCGAAACTCACGTCCTCGAAGCGCACGGTCGAATCGGTGCCGGCCAGGGGCTTCGCGTCGGGCGCATCGCGCACCTCGCGCTCCTTTTCCATCAGCACGAACATCTTGTCGAGGTCGGTCAGGCTCTGCTTGATCTCGCGGTAGATCACGCCCAGGAAGTTCAGCGGGATGTAGAGCTGGATCATGAAGGCGTTGACCATCACCAGGTCGCCCAAGGTCATGCGCCCGTCGACCACACCGGCCGTCGCGCGCCACAGCATCAGCACGAGGCTGACCGCGATCAGCAGCTGCTGGCCGGTGTTGAGCATGGAGAGCGTGCGCTGGCTCTTGATGGCCGCCTTCCGATAGCGGTCGAGGCTGGCGTCGTAACGTCCGGCCTCGAACTCCTCGTTGTTGAAGTACTTGACGGTCTCGTAGTTCAAGAGCGAATCGACGGCACGGCTCTGCGCCACCGAGTCGAGCTCGTTCATGGTCTTGCGGAACTGCGTGCGCCATTCCGTCACCGTGACGGTGAAGACGATGTAGATCACCAGCGCGACCGCGGTGATCCAGACGAAGAGCGCGTCGAACTTGACGCCCAGGATGGTCAGCACCAGCGTCAGCTCGATGATGGTCGGCACGATGCTGTAGAGCGACATCGAGATCAGCGAATGCACGCCGCGCGTGCCGCGCTCGATGTCGCGCGTCATGCCGCCGGTCTGCCGCTCGAGGTGGAAGCGCAGCGAGAGCGCATGCAGGTGGCGGAACACCTCCAGCGAGATGCTGCGCGCCGCGCCCTCGGTCGCCTTGGCGAAGACCAGCTCGCGCAGCTCGCCGAACAGCGAGGTCGAGAAGCGCAGCAATCCGTAGGCCCCCAGCAGGGCGATCGGCACCACCAGCAGCGCCTGCGCCATGTCGGGCTTGGGCGTCATGGTGTCGACCAGGTTCTTGAGCAGCACCGGCACGCCGACGTTGGCCACCTTGGCGCCCACCATGAAGGCGAGCGCGGCCATCACGCGCCACTTGTAGCGCCAGAGGTAGGGGAACAGGCGGCGCAGCGTGGCCCAGTCGGAGCGGTCGCCGCGCGCGGGCTGGCCCGCAGAGACGGGGTGGGGAGAGGAAAGGGCTTCGCCGCTGCGGCGCATCGGAGACAATCGTGGCTGTTTGTTGTTCTCAGATTGTGCCCATGTCCGAATCTCCAAGTGCCAATGTGGCCGCCACCCTCAAGAGCCTGCCCGCCGACATGGAGCTGGTGCTCAAGGTGATTCCGCTGCCGGCCGACGTCAACGCCAACGGCGACATCTTCGGCGGCTGGGTCATGGCCCAGTGCGACCTGGCCGGCTCCGTCATCCCGGCCCGCTACGCCAAGGGCCGGATGGCCACCGTCGCGGTCAACGAGTTCATCTTCAAGCAGCCGGTGCGGCTGGGCGACATCCTGTCCTTCTATTCGAAGCTGGTGCGCATCGGTCGCACCTCGGTCACCGTCACGGTCGAGGTGTTCGCCGAGCGCTTCAAGGCGCAGGGCGAGTACATCAAGGTGACCGAGGCCACCTTCACTTACGTCGCGATCGACGACAACGGGCGACCGAGGCCGATCGTCAAGGACTGATCGGCAACGCTACGAGGTGGTCACGGACTGTGACCACCTCACAGACACGACAGCGCACCAGAGGTCGCCTGACCTCAGATCTTCGAGAAATCCGGCCGCCGCTTTTCCATGAAGGCCGTGAAGGCCTCTCGCGCCGCCGGCTCGCGCAGCATGCGGCCGAAGCTCTGGCCTTCTTCGCCCATGCGTTCGAGCACGGCCGACTGCTGCGACTTCTTCATCAGGCGCTTGGTTTCGATCAGCGCCGTGAGCGGCTTGGCCGCCAGCTTGCGCGTCTGCGCCTGGGCGATGGCGTTGGCCTCGGTGGGCGGGACCACGCGGTTGATCAGGCCGACTTCGAGCGCCGCCTCGGCCATGAAGGGCTCGCCCAGGAGCAGCGCCTCGGCCGCGCGGTGGTAGCCCAGCATCTGCGGCACCAGCAGGCTAGAGGCCGCCTCGGGGCACAGGCCCAGGTTGACGAAGGGCATCGAGAAGGCCGCGTTGTCGCCCGCGTAGACCAAGTCGCAATGGAACAGCATCGTGGTGCCGATGCCCACGGCCGGACCGCAGACCGCGGCCACGATCGGCTTCGGGAAGGTTGCGATGCCGTGCAGGAAGCGAAACACGGGCGAATCCGGCGTCGAGGGCGGGGCGTCCAGGAAATCGCCGATGTCATTGCCGGCGCTGAAGATGGTGGCGTCGCCCTGGATCAGCACGGCGCGCACCGCGCCGTCTTGCTCAGCCTTGGCCAGCGCATCGGCGAGCTCGGCGTACATCGCGCGGGTGATGGAATTCTTCTTGTCGAGACGGTTGAAGGTGAGGGTCATCACACCCGCTTCGGTGTGGACGAGGATGTCGCTCATGGGAGTTCCTTGCTGCAAAGAAATGAAAGTATCGGGCGATCAGGCGCCGAGTGCTTCACGGACGAAATCGAGCCGGTCCTGGCCCCAGAACATCTGGTCGCCGACGAACATGGTGGGCGCGCCGAAGACCCCGCGCCGCACAGCTTCTTCGGTCTGGGCCTTGAGGCGGTCCTTGACCTCCTGTGCATTGGCCAGCGCGATCATCGATGCCGGGTCGAAGCCGGCCTCGGCCAGGGCGGCAGCGAGCGTGGCCGGGTCGTTGAGATTGCGCGGCTCGACCCACATCGCGTGGTACACGGCATCGACGTACGCGCGAAAGCGCTCCGGCTCGCGCATCTGCATGCCGGTGGCGCCGCGCATCAGCAGCAGCGTGTTGATCGGGAAATAAGGGTTGTGCTGCAGCGGCACGCCGTAGCGCCGAGCGAAACGTGCCAGGTCCTCGAACACGTAGGGGCCCTTGGCCGGAATGGCGGCCGGCGACTGGTTGCCGGTGGCCTGGAACACGCCGCCCAGCAGCATCGGCTTCCACACCAGTTCGGCGCCGGCGTCGGCGCACAGGTGCGGCAACTGGGTGGCGGCCAGGTACGAGGCGGGGCTGCCGAAGTCGAAATAGAACTCAACCGATCGCGTCGTCGTCATACCGGTCTCCTCAGAACTTCTCGGACCACGGGCGCAGATCGAGCTCGTGGGTCCAGGCATCGCGCGGCTGCGCGTGCAGCATCCAGTAGGCATCGGCGATGTGCTCGGGGTTGAGGATGCCGTCTTCCGTCTTCAACGCATAGCGCTCGGGGAAATTGCTGCGGATGAACTCGGTGTCGATGGCGCCGTCGATCACCGTGTGCGCAACGTGGATGCCGCGCGGCCCGAGCTCGCGCGCCATGCTCTGGGCCAGCGCGCGCAGCGCCATCTTGGCACCGGAGAAGGCGGCGAAGTTGGCGCTGCCGCGCAGCGAGGCCGTGGCGCCGGTGAAGAGGATGGTGCCGCGCCCGCGCGCCACCATGCGCTTGGCGACTTCGCGTCCGTTCAGGAAACCGGAGAAGCAGGCCATCTCCCAGACCTTGAAGTACTTGCGCGCGGTCTCGGTCAGGATGCTCTCGGGCACGTTGGCGCCGATGTTGAACACCAGCACCTCGATCGGCCCGATGCTCGACTCGATCTGCTCGACCAGCGCGACGACCTCCTCTTCCTTGCGCGCATCGCTGGCAAAGGCATGCGCAGTGCCGCCTTCGGCTTCGATCTGCGCGACCAGCGGCTGCAGTTTGTCGAGGCTGCGGCGCGTGACGCAGGCCGCATAGCCCGCGCGCGCGAAGCGGCGGGCGATCGCGCCGCCGGTGGCATCGCCAGCGCCGACGATCAAGGCTGCTCTGCTGGCCGTCATTCAGTCATTCCTTGAAGTAGACGATCTGATTGCTGGTGGCGAGCAGCGCGCCCGCTTCGCTCCACAGCTGCGCCGACTGGTCGAAATAGCCGTTCTGGAACTGTTGCCCCGTCGCGCGGCCCAGCAGGTAGCCGTGGCCTACCTCCGCCAGGTGCCTCGCGTCGGCATGGAAGTAGGTCGTGATCGACACCGTGCCGATCGGCACCGGCTTGGCGCGGCGCAGCCAGACGCGCGGGTAGAAGGTGTCGCTCAAGGCTGCGAGCGAGGCGAAGTCGAGCGGACGCGGCTCTGCATCCCGCAGCCACATGCGCGTTTCGCTGTGATCGCCGCTGCCGTCCCACTTGGCTGGAATCGCGCCGCTGATCGGACGCATTTCGTACTGCGAGATCCAGGCCACGCGCGCGGGGCCGATGCTCAGGCGCTCGACCTCTTCGGGCGACGGCACCTCGGGCATCGGCAGATCGTTGGCGCCCCAGGTCTCGCGGCGCAGTGCCGTGACCGCGGTCGCGGTGGTCGTGACATGCGGCTGGCCGTCGGCGCCGGCCTGCGACATCTGCATGGTCCAGTGCTGCGTCGAGCGGTTGGTGCGCACCGGTATCGCCAGCACCTCGAAAGCGCCCGCCTCCAGCGCCGCGGCGTAGTTCACCGTGAGCGCCACCGGCGCGCCCAGCAGTTCGGGATGCTTCAGCACCGACTGCAGCATCACCGCCGCGGTCGTGCCGCCGAAGGGCCCGACCATGTTCCAGTAGTCCGGGCTCGTGGCACCGGTGAAAAGCCCGGCGCGGATGTCGCTGTGCGCGAGCGCGAGGGCCTTGTCCAGAGGATGTGTGCTCATGATCGTCGCAGTGTGCCTCCGTGACCTTGGCTTATGCAGTCGTGTGCGGGACGCCCGATGGCGCTGTAGAAGTCAGCGCCGCGAGCCGGTGCAGGCTGTCGGCCAGGCGCGGCCACAGGCTCAGGCTGAACTGCTCGCGGAAGAAGCCGAAATGCCCGATGTGGCGGGCCTGCACGTCGGCCGGCGCGATGCGCTGCATCGCGCGCGGCGCGCCAGCGTAGAAGCTCAGCAGGCTCTCGGTGCCTTCGAGCGTCATGAGTTCATCGTCGGTCATCGACAGGGCCAGCACCGGGAAGCGCACGCGCTCGTAGCTGCGGGCGGCCGCAGCGCCTTCGGCGCCGACGCTGTAGCGCGGGTTCAGGCACCAGCGCCGCCATTGCAGGATCACGCCGCGCGGCAGGTCGCCCACCTTCTTGAGCTTGCGACCGGGAAAGTAGCCCCAGAGCCGCGTGGCCAGCGGCACCAGGAAGAACCAGAAGTAGAGGATGCTGCGCTTGAGGCGCGGCGCGTTCTCGCGCCAGTAGCCGCTGCCCGCCGCGATGCTGATGAGGCCGTCGACCTGCTGCGGCCGCTCGAGAAAACCCGGCAGCTGCGCGCCCAGGCTGTGGCCCAGCAGGTAGAGCGGCCGGTCGGAGCGCGCGGCCTTGGCGGCGTCGATCACGGCCTCGTAGTCGCGCGCCCAATCGAACAGGTCGGCCTCGAAACCGCGCAACGAGCCGCCGGCCGTCGCCGGCCGCGAATCGCCCGAGCCGCGGTAGTCGAAGGTCCAGACGCTGAGGCCCTCCTGCGTCAGCCAGCGGGCAAAAGGTTCATAGAAGGCCTGGCGCACGCCCATCGCGCCGCCGATCACGACGCTGGCGCGCTGCGGGCCGATGGGCTCGTAGATCCGCAGCGCGAGCTGCGTGCCGTCGTCAAGCTGCAATGTCTCTTGTCTCACGCTTGTCTCCTTGTTTTCTTTTCGAGCAAGCACCGGCCCGGACGTCAGACGCGTTCAAAAATCCCGGCAGCGCCCTGCCCCATGCCCACGCACATCGTGACCATGCCGTACTTGAGTTTCTTGCGCTGCAGCGCATGGACCACGGTCGCCGACCGGATGGCGCCGGTCGCGCCCAACGGATGGCCCAGCGCGATCGCGCCGCCCATCGGATTGACCTTGGCCGGGTCCAGGCCCAGCGTGTTGATCACCGCCAGCGACTGCGCGGCGAAGGCTTCGTTGAGCTCGATCCAGTCGATCGCGTCCTGCGTGAGTCCGGCATAGCGCAGCGCCGCCGGAATCGCCTCGATCGGGCCGATGCCCATGATGTGCGGCGGCACGCCCTTGCTCGCGAAGCTCACGAAGCGCGCGAGCGGCTTGAGGTCGAACTGCTTGCAGGCCTTCTCGCTCGCGAGGATCAGCGCGCCCGCGCCGTCGGAAGTCTGCGAGCTGTTGCCCGCCGTGACCGAGCCGCGCGCGGCGAACACGGTGCGCAGTTTGGCCAGGCCTTCGAGGCTGGTGTCGGGGCGCGCGCCTTCGTCGAGGTTCACCGTGCGGGTTTTGGGCGTGGCCTCGCCGGTCTCGAGGTTCGGCGCGCGGTCCGTCACCTCAATGGGCGTGATCTCGGCAGCGAACTCGCCGGCCTGCTGCGCGGCCAGCGCACGCTGGTGCGACTGCAGCGCGAAGGCATCCTGCGCCTCGCGGCTCACCTTCCACTGCTGCGCCACCTTCTCGGCCGTGAGGCCCATGCCGTAGGCGATGCCGACGTCGCCGTCGCGCTCGAAGATCGATGGCGACAGCGAGGGCGAGTTGCCCATCATCGGCACCATGCTCATGCTCTCGACGCCGGCCGCGATCATCACCTCGGCCTCGCCGACGCGGATGCGGTCGGCCGCCATCTGCACCGCCGACAGGCCGGAGGCGCAGAAACGGTTGACCGTGATGCCGCCGATGCTGGTCGGCAGGCCCGCGAGCACGGCGCCGATGCGCGCGACGTTGAGGCCCTGCTGCGCCTCGGGAATCGCACAGCCGCAGATGATGTCCTCGATCGCCTTCGGATCGAGCCCCGGCACCGCCGCGAGCGCCGCCTTCAGGGTGGTCGCGAGCAGATCGTCGGGACGCATGTTGCGGAAGAAGCCGCGGTGCGAGCGGCCGATGGGGGTGCGGGTGGCGGAGACGATGTAGGCGTCTTGAAGTTGTTTCATGGAGGATGCTCCTTCTGGGTATTACTTAGTTGCGTAGCGGCTTGCCCGTCGAAAGCATCCCCATGATTCGCTCCTGCGTCTTCGGATGCAGGATCAGCGAGCAGAAGGCCTTGCGCTCCAGCGCCATCAGGTATTCCTCCGTGACCAGGCTGCCGGCATCGACGTCGCCACCGGTCACCACGCCTGCGATCAGGCCCGCGATGTGGAAGTCGTGCTCGCTGATGAAGCCGCCGTCGCGCATGTTGACCAGTTGCCCCTTGATGGTGGCGGCGCCGCTGCGGCCCGCGACCTTGAATTGACGGCGCAGCGGCGCGCGCCAGCCGGCGTCGGCCATGGCCTTGGCCTGCTGCAATGCGACGTAGAGCAGCTCGTCCTTGTTGGGCACGATCACGTCGCTCTCGAGCAGATAGCCCAGCTTCTTCGATTCCAGCGCGCTGGTGCCGACCTTGGCCATGGCCGCGGCGGTGAAGCCTTCGGTCAGGAAGGGCAGCAGGTCGGTGCCGGTGGAGGCTTCGGCGTTCTCGGCCGCACGGCGCGCGATGTAGGTCAGGCCGCCGGCGCCGGGCACCAGGCCCACGCCGACTTCGACCAGGCCGATGTAGCTTTCCATCGCCGCGACGCGCTTGGCCGAGTGGATGGCCAGCTCGCAGCCGCCGCCCAGCGCCATGCCGCGCACGGCCGAGACGACCGGCACGCCGGCATAGCGGATCTTGAGCATCACGTTCTGCAGCTCTTCTTCCGCCCCCTCGACCGCGCCGATGCCCGCGACCACGAAGGCCGGCAGCATCGCCTGCAGGTCGGCGCCGACCGAGAACATCTCGTCGGGGGACCAGATCACCATCGCCTTGTATTCGCGCTCGGCGAGATCGACGCCCGCGGCCAGCGCATCGGCGACGTCGGGGCTGATGGCGTGCATCTTCGAATGGATGCTCGCGATCAGCACCTCGCCGTCGAGCGTCCAGAGGCGCACGTCGCCTTCGTCCTGGATCGTCGTGCCGGCCTTGCTGGCGTCCGGCGCATTGCTGCCCAGCACGCTCTCGGGGAACAGCTGGCGTTCATGCACGGGCAGGCGGCGCGGCGCGATGAACTTGCTCTGCGATGCGCTCCACGAACCTTCGGGCGTGTGCACGCCACCCGCTTGTGCGACCGGACCTTCGAACACCCAGGAGGGCAGCGGCGCAGTGGCGAGCGCCTCGCCGGCATCGATGTCTTCCTGGATCCACTTGGCGACCTGCGCCCAGCCGGCCTCCTGCCACAGCTCGAAGGGGCCCTGCTTCATGCCGAAGCCCCAGCGCATCGCGAAGTCGACGTCGCGCGCACTCTCGGCGATGGTCGCGAGGTGCACGGCCGCGTAGTGGAAGCTGTCGCGCAGGATGGCCCAGAGGAAGCGGCCCTGCGCGCCTTCGCTTTCGCGCAGCAGCTTCAGGCGCTCCGGCGCCGGCTTCTTGAGCATGCGGCCGTAGACCTCGTCGGCCTTGTCGCCCGAAGGCACGTACTCGCCCTTGGCGAGGTCGAAGCGCAGGATGTCGCGACCGGCCTTCTTGTAGAAGCCGGCCTTGGTCTTCTGCCCCAGGTTGCCGAGTTCCAGCAGCTTGGCCAGCACCGGCGGCGTCGCGAAGTTGCCGTAGAAGGGATCGGTCTCCGCACTCAGGTTGTCCTGCAGCGTCTTGACCACGTGGGCCATGGTGTCCAGGCCCACCACGTCGGCGGTGCGGAAGGTGCCCGAGCTCGCGCGGCCCAGCTTCTTGCCGGTGAGGTCGTCTACCACGTCGGGCGTGAGGTCGAACTTCTCGACTTCCTTCAGGGTCGCGAGCATGCCGGCGATGCCGACGCGGTTCGCGATGAAGTTGGGCGTGTCGTGCGCGCGCACCACGCCCTTGCCGAGCGTGCTGGTGACGAAGGCTTCCAACTGGTCCAGCACCCCGGGCTCGGTGGTCGGCGTGTTGATCAGCTCGACCAGCAACATGTAGCGCGGCGGGTTGAAGAAGTGGATGCCGCAGAAGCGCGGCTTCAGCGCCTCGGGCAGCGCCTCGCTGAGCTTGGTGACCGAGAGGCCCGAGGTGTTCGAGGCCAGGATCGCGTGCTTGGCGACATGCGGCGCGATCTTCTTGTAGAGATCGAGCTTCCAGTCCATGCGCTCGGCAATGGCTTCGATCACCAGGTCGCACTCGCCGAGCTTGGCGAGGTCGTCTTCGTAGTTGGCCTGCTCGATCAGCGTCGCATCGGCCGCATCGCCCAGGGGTGCGGGCTTGAGCTTCTTGAGGTTGTCGATAGCGCGGCTCACGATGCCGTTCTTCGGACCCTCTTTTGCAGGCAGGTCGAACAAGACGACCGGCACGCGCACATTGACGAGATGGGCCGCGATCTGCGCGCCCATCACGCCGGCGCCGAGCACGGCGACCTTTTTCACTTGAAATCGGGACATGGAATTTCCAACAAATAGGTGTCTTACTGAACGCGAACCCAGGTCTGCGTGCGGCCGATGCCGAACACCGAGCCGCGCACTTCGAGCTTCTTGCCGCCGTCGATCGGCGTGAGCCGCAGCGTGTAGGTCTTGCCGTTTTCGGGGTCGAGGATCTTGCCGTCCTCCCAGACCTCCCTGCCCTCGGCCTTCTTCGCGCCGCGGATGATCTCGAGACCAAGCAGCGGCTTGCCCTTGCGGTCGTCGGTGCACTCGTCGCACACCGCATCCTGCTTCGCATCCTTGCGCAGCAGCTTCTCGATGCGGCCGTTGAGCGCGCCGCCCGACTCCGCGACGCGGATCTGCGACTTGGCTTCGTTCGTCTTGTCGTCGATGCTCTGCCAGACGCCGACGGGCGACATCTGCGCGAAAGCCGAGCCGGCCGACGCGAGTGCGATGGCTGCAAGAAGGCGCTTCATGATGCTTAGGCCAGGGCGGCGTCGGTGTTCATCAGCGGCGCGCTGCCGGTGCGCGCGGTGCGCATCAGCGTCGCGGTCTCGGGGAAGAGCTTGGCGAAGTAGAAGCGCGCTGTCTGCAGCTTGGCCTGGTAGAACGGATCGGTGTTGCCGGCCGCGATCTCGGCGAGCGCCACGCGCGCCATCAGCGCGAAGAAGTAGCCGAACACGAAGTGGCCCGCCACGCGCAGGTAGTCCACGGCCGCAGCGCCCACCTCGTCGGGATTCTGGAAACCCTTGAAGCCGATCTCGGTGGTGAACTTGGTGAGCTGCTCGCCCAGCACCGCGATCGGCGTGATGAACTCGCTCATCTTCTCGTTGACGCCTTCTTCCTCCACCAGCTTGGCGACCAGCTTGCCGAACTTCTTCAGCGTGGCGCCGTTGTTGCCCAGCACCTTGCGGCCCAGCAGGTCCAGCGACTGAACGGTGTTGGTGCCCTCGTAGATCATGTTGATGCGGTTGTCGCGCACGAACTGCTCCATGCCCCATTCCTTGATGAAACCGTGGCCGCCGAAGACCTGCATGCAGGCGTTGGTCGAGATGTGGCCGTTGTCGGTGATGAAGGCCTTCACGATCGGCGTGAGCAGGGCGACGATCTCGCCCGAGTCCTTGCGCACCTTCTCGTCGGGATGGTGGTGCTCCTTGTCGAGCAAGAGCGTGCAGTAGATGGCCAGCGCGCGGCCGCCTTCGGCATAGGCCTTGGCGGTCATCAGCATCTTGCGCACGTCGGGATGGAAGATGATCGGATCGGCTTCCTTGTCCTTGGCCTTCACGCCCGAGAGCGAGCGCATCTGGATGCGGTCCTTCGCGTAAGCCAGCGCGTTCTGGAAAGCCACTTCGGTCAGGCCCAGCGACTGGTTGCCGACGCCCAGTCGAGCCGCGTTCATCATCACGAACATCGCGGCCAGGCCCTTGTTGGGCTCGCCGACCAGCGTGCCGGTGGCACCTTCGAGCACGATCTGCGCTGTGGCGTTGCCGTGGATGCCCATCTTGTGCTCGAGGCCGCCGCAGTAGATGCCGTTGCGGCTGCCGAGCGAACCGTCGGCCTTGACGTTGAACTTCGGCACGACGAACAGGCTGATGCCCTTGCTGCCCTTGGGCGCGTCCGGCAGGCGGCCCAGCACCAGGTGGATGATGTTGCCGGCCATGTCGTGCTCGCCGGCCGAGATGAAGATCTTGTTGCCGGTCAGCTTGTAGGTGCCGTCGGCCTGCGGTTCGGCCTTGGTGCGAAGCAGGCCGAGGTCGGTGCCGCAATGCGGCTCGGTCAGGCACATGGTGCCGGTCCATTCGCCGCTGGTGAGCTTGGGCAGGTAGGTCTTCTTCTGCTCGTCGGTGCCGTGCGCCACCAGCGCCTCGTACGCGCCGTGCGAGAGGCCCGGGTACATGGTCCAGGCCTGGTTGGCCGAGTTGAGCATTTCGTAGAAGCACTGGTTCACCACGAAAGGCAGGCCCTGGCCGCCGTATTGCGGATCGCACGACAGCGCCGCCCAGCCGCCTTCGACGTACTTGGCGTAGGCCTCCTTGAAGCCCTTGGGCGTCTTCACTTCATGCGTGCTCTTGTCGAGCACGCAGCCCTCCTCGTCGCCGTTGATGTTGAGCGGGAAAGTCACTTCGGCGGCGAACTTGCCGCCCTCTTCGAGCACCGCGTTGATGGTCTCGGCATCGACGTCAGCGTGCTTCGGGAGAACCTTGAGTTCTTCGGTGACCTTGAGCACTTCGTGCATCACGAACTGCATGTCGCGAAGGGGCGGGGTGTAGGCGGGCATGGAAAGGTCTCCAGGGAATAGAAAGAAAAAGGGGAGAGGGTGAGCGGCTGCTTCAGCGCACGGTCTTGAGCCGGCGCGTAGACGGCGCGGTGTCGCCGGCCAGGGCCTCCGGCGTGGCGCAGCGCGCCAGGATGTTGTCGAAGCCCACGTTGGCGCGCGAGAGCGAATCGGGCGAGCGCAGGAAGCGCGCTTCGTAGTGCAGGGCCAGGATCAGCGCGTGGATCTCGAAGGAGATCTGCTTCGCATCGGCATCGGCGTGCAGGTGGCCTTCTTCCTGGGCCTGCATCACGGCGCGCAGCATGGCCGCGAGCCAGATGTTCACCGACTCGGCCAGCGCGTCGCGCACCGGGCCGGGCCGGTCGTCGAATTCGACCGCGCCGCTGATGTAGATGCAGCCCGAGTCGATCTCGGCCGAGGTGCGCTTCATCCAGTTGGCGAACAGCGCGCGCAGCCGCGGCAGGCCGCGCGGCGCCTGCAGGGCGGTATAGAAGACTTCCTGCTCGAAGCGCGCGTGGTACTCGCGCACCACCGAGATCTGCAGTTCCTCGCGCGAGCCGAAGTGGGCGAACACGCCCGACTTGCTCATCTGCGTGACCTCGGCCAGCGCGCCGATCGACAGGCCCTCCAGCCCGATCTGCGCGGCCAGGTTCAGCGCCGCATCGACGATGACGGCCTTGGTCTGCTGGCCTTTCTGGGGCGCACGGGTGGCCTTGGGGGGAAGGTCGGTGGCGGGCATGGGGAAGGGCTTCGAATAAAACGAACGGTCGTTCTATTTTGCAGTCCTTTGGCGCCCGGCCCGTGCAAAGACCTACGGCGGAGGAAGGTTATCGACGGTTCGGCAGGGCTTGCAGGCCTGCTCGCGGACGGCGCTATCCTGCGCATCCCGACTTTCCTGGACTGATTCGCCGTGCCCCTGCCAAGCCCCTCCCCCACCGCGCATGAAACAGCGTCGAACGAAGAAAACTGCGACGTGCTCGTCATCGGCGGCGGCCCGGCCGGCTCCACCATCGCGGCGCTGCTGGCGCAGCAGGGCCGCGATGTCGTGCTGCTCGAGAAGGAACACCACCCGCGCTTCCACATCGGCGAGTCGCTGCTGCCGGCCAACGTCGCCCTGTTCGAGCGCCTCGGCGTGCGCGAGCAGGTCGACAGGATCGGCATGACCAAGTGGGGCATCGAGTTCGTTTCGCCCGAGCACGACCACTGCAGCTACGTCGAGTTCGCCGAAGCCTGGGACAAGACCATGCCCTCCGCCTGGCAGGTGCGCCGCTCCGAGCTCGACGAGCTGCTGTTCCGCAATGCCGCCGCGCGCGGCGCGCGCACGCTCGAAGGCTGCAAGGTGCGCGACGTGCGCTTCGACAACGCGGGCGCGACCGCGCAGGCGCAGCTGGAAGACGGCTCGCAGCGCAGCTGGCGCGCGCGCTTCGTGGTCGACGCCACCGGCCGCGACACCCTGCTCGCGAACAAGTTCCGCAGCAAGGAGAAGAACCCGGCGCACAACAGCACCGCGCTGTTCGGGCATTTCCGCAACGTGCGGCGGCTCGAAGGCAAGCGCGAGGGCAACATCAGCATCTGCTGGTTTCCCCACGGCTGGTTCTGGTTCATTCCGCTGGCCGACGGCACCACCAGTGTGGGCGCGGTCTGCTGGCCCTACTACCTGAAGTCGCGCGACAAGCCGCTGGCGGAATTCTTCCGCGACACCATCGCGCTGTGCCCCGAGCTGGCCGACCGCCTGAAAGAGGCCATGCTGGTCGACGGCGCGGTGCATGCCACCGGCAATTTCTCCTACAGCAGCACCCATGCCACGGGCGAGCGCTACCTGATGCTCGGCGATGCCTTCACCTTCATCGATCCGATGTTCTCCTCGGGCGTCTACCTGGCCATGCACAGCGCCTTCGACGGCGCCGAGCTGGTCTCCACCGCGCTCGACCGGCCGGACGCGCTGGCAGCCGAACGCAAGGCCTTCGAGGCCATGATGCGCAAGGGGCCGCGCGAGTATTCGTGGTTCATCTACCGCGTGACCAACCCGACCATCCGCGACATGTTCATGCATCCGGCCAACCCCTTGCGCATCAAGGAGGCGCTGATGTCGCTCCTGGCCGGCGACATCTACGGCAGCACGCCGATGTGGGGCGCGCTGCGCATGTTCAAGTTCGTCTACTACCTCGTCTCGCTGCGCTACCTGCGCCGCACCTGGCGCGGCTGGCGGCGCCATCGCTACAACATTCGCGACATGGGGCAGCTCAAGGGCGAGACCATTCTCAAGCCGGAATGAGGCCGCGCGAGGGCGGTGTGCATGCGCGCCTATTCGTAGCGCTTGCCCAGCGCCATCAGCTCCGGCGTGCCGATCACTTCGTTGAGGCCGTCGAAGTCCAGCATGCGGTCGCGCCATGGCTCGGTCGTGCGGTGCTGCGCGAGGCTCGCGTAGTAGCCCTGCAGCGTGTGGACCACCGCGCGCGCCGTGCCGCCGGGAAAGATCGCGATGCGAAAGCCGTGGGCCTGCAGCGCATCGGCATCCTGGATCGGCGTCTTGCCGCCTTCGACCATATTGGCCAGGAGCGGCACGCGGTGGGCGAAACGCTTGCAGGCGGCCTCCATCTGCGCGGGCGAACGCAAGGCCTCGATGAAGAGCGCATCGACGCCGCATTCCAGGTACGCCTCGGCGCGGTCGAGCGCCGCGTCCAGCCCCTCGACGGCGACGGCGTCGGTGCGCGCGAGGATCAGCGTCTCGGCCGAGGCACGCGCATCCAGCGCAGCCTTGAGCTTGCCCGCCATTTCGCGCGCAGGCACGACCGTCTTTCCGTCCAGGTGACCGCAGCGCTTGGGAAAGCCCTGGTCCTCGATCTGCACCATGGCCGCGCCGGCACGCTCGAAGCCGCGCACCGTGCGCTGCGTGTTGAGCGCATTGCCGAAGCCGGTGTCGGCATCGACGATCACCGGCAGGTTCACGCGCTCGCAGATGCGCGCCAGCGTGTCGGCCACCTCGGTGAAGGTGGTGAGGCCGACGTCCGAACGGCCCAGCCGCGTGTAGGCGATCGAAGCGCCCGAGAGGTAGAGCGCCTCGAAGCCGGCCAGCTCGGCCACCAGCGCGCTCACGGCGTCGTAGACGCCGGGTGCGAGCACGATCTCGCTGGACGCGAGCCGTTCCTTCATTGAAGTGTCATTCGCCATGTTGGTTCCTTCCTGCCTTGACGAGCGCCGCCGCCGTGCGCGCCGCGATGGCGCCGCCGGCCACGGCACTCAGGAGGCCGTTGCCCGAGAGATAGCCCCACACCGCATCGCCCGAAACGCCGCCGGCTGCGCCGCCCGCCGCGATCAGGTTGGGCAACGCCGTGCCGTCCTCGCGCAGCACGCGCATGTCCGGCCCGATGTCGAGGCCGCCCTGAGTGTGGAACAGCGCGCCCGACACCTTGACCGCGAAGTACGGCGCGGCCAGCCCGCGCTTGAACACGCGGCCGTCGGGTTGCGGACCGATGGCGCGCAAGGCATCGAGCGTGGCTTGCAAGGTGGGCACGTCGCAGCCGATGCACGCGGCGAGCTGCGCCACCGTGTCGCAGCGGCGCAGCGCGCCGGCCGCCTCGGCCTCGCAGAAATCCGGGAACTCGTGCGCCAGCGCGAGCAGCGGCGCATCGAACACATTCCAGGCGACGCCGCCCGGCTGCGCGAGCACCTTCACCGCGGCCTCGGAATAGCCCTGGGTCTCGTTATGGAAGCGCCGCCCTTCGCGGTTGATCTGCACGCCGCCTTCCATCATCACGGCCCAGGACATCAGCGCGCCCTGCGGCGTGACCCAGGAGCCGTGTCCCTGGTAACCGCCGAGGTCGCGCAGCCGCGCGCCCAGTGCCCGGCCCCAGAGGATGGCGCTGCCATCGTTGCCGGTGTGGCCGCCGAAAGCGGCATCCGCCATCTCGGGCAGCAGCGCGCGCACCATCTCCGCGTTGCCGCCGAAGCCGTTGCAGGCCAGCAGCAGCGCATCGCAGCCGAGCAATTCTTCGCGGCCGTCGGGCCGGCGGTAGCCGATGCCGATCGCACGGTCCTCTTCATCGAAGCACAGCGTTTCGACCAGTGCCTGGGTAAGCACCGGGATGCCTGCCGTCTCTACCGCCGCCTGCAGCGCGGCCATGAGCGCAGCGCCGGTCTTCTGCGGCAGCGCATGCATGCGATGGGCGCTGTGGCCCGGATAGAGAAAGCCGTCGAGCAGGATCCAACCGAGCCCGTGCCGCGCCTGCAATGCGTCGAGCGCGGGACCGATGGCTTCGGCATAGGCCCGCACCAGCGCAGGCGCGGCGCGGCCGTGGGCCTTGGCCTGGATGTCGGCGGCGAAGCGTTCGGCGCTGTCATCGTGCACGCCCTGCGCGCGCTGCACGCGGGTGCTCGGCGCGGGGATGAAGCCCGAAGAGAGCGCGGTCGATCCACTGGGCGTCGCATCGCGTTCGAGCAGCACGCAGTCGATGCCCGCGTCGTGCAGCATCAGCGCCGCGGTGAGGCCGCAGGCGCCGGCGCCGACGATGGCGACGCCGGTGTGCGCCTCCGCATCGATGGCCGATGCGCGACGGATGTTTCGCTGCAGCGTCATGCCAGCGACTGGATGAAGGCCGCGCAGTCGGTGACTTCGGCCACGTTGCGCATGTCGGCCAGCGAGGTCTGGTGCCGCTCCTCGCCGAAGGCCGCGCAGCCGTCGGCCAGCACCAGCGTGCGGTAGTCGCGCATGTGGGCGTCGCGCACCGTGCTGGCGACGCCGCCGTTGGTCACGATGCCGCAGACGGCCACGGTATCGATGCCGGCGCGGCGCAGCACCCAGTCGAGCTGGGTGTTGAAGAAGGCCGAGTAGGCGACCTTGCTGACCGTCACGTCGATGAGTCCTGCCAGTTCGTCGACGTTCGCCTGCCCCCAACTGCCCGGCGCGAAGTCGCCCTTCGTCAGGTAGGGCCGCAGCGCCTTCAGGTGCGGCGACACCATGGGCTCGCCGGCCGCATCGGGCCACAGCGTGAACTGGCTCGCGACCACCATGCCGCCGGCGCTCTTGAGCGCACGCGCCACGCCGGCCACGCGCGCCGGCAGCAGCAAGGCAGGTGGGTTGGTGTCGCCGCCGCGCGCATAGGCACCCTTCGGGTCGAGGAAGTCGTTCTGCAGGTCGATGATGACCAGCGCGGTCTTCGCAGCCGCAATGCGTGTATCAGCGTCCATGTGAACTCACCAGCAGGTTGCCGAAGGCATCGACCTCAGCCTGGAAGCCGGGCTCGAGCCACACGGTGGTGTCGACCTGCTCCAGGATCGCAGGCCCTTCGACGCGCGCGCCCACCGGCAGGTCGAGGCGCGCGAAGCGCTGCGCCTCGTGCCAGCGCCCTTGGTGGAACACGCGCTGCGTGCCCAGCGGGGCGATGCTGCCCTCGCCTTCCGGCGCCAGCACGGCCAGGTCGAACTTGGGCCGCACGCCGATGCGCGCGTAGCGCAGGTTCATCACGCGGATGCCGATGCCGTCGAGCACGCGGCCGAAGGTGGCCTCGTAGCTCGCTTCGAAAGCGGCGCGGATCGTCTCTCGCGTGAGCGTCGCGCCGCTGCCCGGCGGCAACGGCACCGGCAGCGTATGGGTCTGGCCCGCATAGAGCATGTCGAGCGCGACGATCTCGCGCACCTCGTCGAAGCGCACGCCGGCGGAATCGAGGCGCTGCTGGCAGGTCTCGGCCAGCTGCGCGATGCGCTGCCGCATGGAATCGACGTCGAGATCGGCCAGCGGCCGATTGAGGGTCTGCACCGCGTCGTGCCGCATGTCGGCGATCACGCAGCCCAGCGCCGAAGTGACGCCGGGATAGCGCGGCACGATGCCGGTGGCCACGCCGACCTCGCGCATCATCGCGCACACGTGCAGGGCGCCGCCGCCGCCGAAGGGCATGTAGGCGAAGCGGCGCGGGTCGTGGCCGCGCTCGATCGACACCAGCCGGATCGCGCCGGCCATGCGCGCGTTCGCGACCGTAAGGATGGCCTCGGCCGCCGCATGGACGTCGAGCCCCAGCGGCTTCGCCACGTGCGCCTCGATGGCCTGATAGGACTTCTCCGCGTCGAGCGCCGCCAGCAGGCCGCCACCGAGCGGCCGGTCGGCCGCAATGCGGCCCAGCAGCACGTTGGCATCGGTCACCGTCGGGCGCATGTTGCCGCGGCCGTAGCAGGCCGGGCCGGGAACGCTGCCGGCCGACTCGGGCCCGACCTGCAGCATGCCGCTCGCATCCACCGAGGCGATCGAGCCGCCGCCGGCGCCGATGGTCTCGATCTGGATCATCGGCGAGCGGATCACCATGCCAAACTCGATCGCGGTCTGCGCCGCCAGCGCCGCCTCGCCGTTCGCCACCAGCGAGACATCGAAGGAGGTGCCGCCCATGTCGCCGGTGATCGCGTTGGGGAAGCCCGCCGCGCGCGCGATCTCGGCGCAGGCGATCACGCCGGCCGCCGGGCCCGAGAGCGCAGTGCGCACCGGCAGCTCGCTCGCGGTGGCGCGCGACATCACGCCGCCGTTGCTCTGCACCACCAGCAGCTCGCCGGCGAAGCCCTGGCCGCGCAGATCGGATTCGAGCCGTTCGAGGTAGCTGCCGACCACCGGCTGCAGCGCGGCATTGAGCGTGGCGGTGGAGCAGCGCTCGAACTCGCGGATCTCGGGCAGCACCTCGCTGGCCGAGGTCACGTGCGCGTTGGGCCAGATCTCGCGCACCGCGGCGACGGCGAGACGCTCGTTCTCCGGGTTCGCATAGGTGTTGATGAAGAACACGCACACGGCCTCGCAGCCCTCGGCCAGCAGCGCGCGCGCTTCAACGCGCACTTGGTCGAGGTCGACCGGCGTGTGCAGCGTGCCGTCGGCCAGCACGCGCTCGTCGACCTCACGTCGCAGGTTGCGCGGCACCACCGGCGTGAAGCTGCCGCGCAGGCCCCAGGTCTGCGGGCGGTCGCGGCGGCGCATTTCCAGCACGTCGCGGAAGCCGCGCGTGGTGAGGATGCCGGTTTTCGCCACCTTGCGTTCGAGCAGCGCGTTGGTGCCGACCGTGGTGCCGTGCACGATGGTGGCGATGGCCGCGGCCGAATCGGTCACGCGCGCCACGCCGTTCATGAAGCCGCGCGCTTCCTCGCCGCGGGTGGAAGGCACCTTGACGATGCGCGCCGTGCCGGCCGACTCGTCGAGCACGAAGAGGTCGGTGAAGGTGCCGCCGACGTCGACGCCGACGACCAGCGAGCCGCCTTCAGCGGATTTGATTGCTGCTGTCATTGCTGATCTTTCTTCTTCGCGGGCTCGACGCTCACGTAGCCCATCGCCCTGTCCTGCGCGCGCTGTTCTGGCCGGCGTTCCGCCGCATCGCCCCAGCCGCCGCCGCCGGGCGTTTCGAGCCGCACGCGTTCGCCGCGCGCGAGCCGGATGCCGCGCATCTTCGACACCATCGGCGGCACGTGCCAGGCGCCTTCGTTCTCGTAGCGAAAGACATTGAGCGCACCCGCGCCGCCGCCCGCGATGCCCTTGGGCGGCGAGCTGCCGCGCTCGCCGAAGACGAAGACCTCGGCATCCTTCTCGAGCAGCTCGATCTCGTAGACCGCGCCGAGGCCGCCGCGGAACTGCCCGTCGCCGCCCGAGTCGGCGCGCAGCGACCATTCGGTGAAGCGCACCGGGTAGGCGGCCTCGAGGATCTCCAGCGGCGGGATGGTGGCGGTGGAGATCGGCGCGTTGCCGTGCGAGAGGCCGTCGCCGCCCGAGTGCCCGCCATGCCCGCCGCCGAAGAAGCTGAACATCACCCAGCGCTGCCCCTCGCGCCCCGCGTCGCTGCGGTGGCCCGCGATCGACAGCGCATTGATGGTGCCGTAGGCCTGCGCGACGGCGCGCGCCGGATCGGCCTGCGCCGCGGCGCTGAAGATCACGTCGATCATGCGCAGGATGGTCTCGGTATAGCCGCCCATCGGACGTGGCCGCTCGGCGCTGATCACCAGCCGGTCGGGGATCTCGAAGTCCACCGCGTCGAGCACACCGGCATTGGCCGGCACATCGGGGAACAGGTGCTTGAGCGCGACGTAGCAGGCCGCGACCGCCGTGGCGCGCGAGATGTTGACCGGCCCCGCGCACTGTGGCGAGCTGCGCGAGAAGTCGAGCAGGAGCCGCTCGCCGGCCACCGTCATGTCGAGCGCGATGGTGAGCGGCTCGCTGGTGATGCCGTCGTTGTCGAGCAGGTCCTCGAAGCTGTAGCGGCCGTCGGGCAGCGAGGCGATGTGCGCGCGCATCAGCTTGAGCGCGCGGCTGCGCAGCTCGCCCATGGCCTGCAGCACCAGCGCATCGCCGTACTCGTCGAGCAGTCCGTGCAGCCGCTTCGTGCCGAGCTCCAGCGCGGCGAGCTGGCCGTTCAAGTCGCCCCACAGGCTTTCGGGCAGGCGCGTGTTGGCGCGCAGGATCGCCAGCACGTCGGCGTCGAGCTCGCCGCCGCGCACGATGCGCACCGGTGGGATCTGCACCGCCTCCTGCCAGCACTCGGTGGCCGCCGGGTTGTAGTTGCCGGGCACCGCGCCGCCGACGTCGTGCCAGTGCGCGGCCGAGGCCATGTAGCAATAGAGCTTGCCGCTGCGGAAGAAGGGCCGCACCAGCTTGAAGTCGTTGGCGTGCGTGCCGCCGTCGTAGGCGTCGTTGCTGATCCAGATGTCGCCGTCGACCATACCGCCGCGCGGCGCCGCCGCGGCCGCGGTCATGCGCACCGCGAAGGCCATGGCGCCGACGAACACCGGCAGGCCCGACTTGCCCTGCACCAGCGTGTCGCCGCTCACCGCGTCGTAGAGGCCGTGGCAGGCGTCGTGGGCCTCCGCGATGATCGGGTTGAAGGCGCTGCGGTAGAGCGTCGCGTCCATCTCGTCGGCCACCTGTTCGAGGCGGCCGCGCAGCACGGCGAGGGTAACGGGGTCGAGTGCGTCGTTCATGGTCAATCCACTTTCGCTCCGCTTGCCTTCACGACCTTGCTCCACTTGTCGATTTCGCGCTTCACATGCGCCGCAAACTGGACCTGCGTGGAGCCCACCGGCTCGGCGCCCAGCGCGGCCAGCTTCTCGCGCACCTCGGGCAGCTTCAGGATGCGCTGCACCTCGGCCGAGAGCTTGTCCACCACCGGCTTCGGCGTGCCCTTGGGTGCGAACAGGCCCGACCACGCGTCAGCGTAGAAGCCCGGGTAGCTCTCGGCGATGGTCGGCAGCTCGGGCAGTGCCGGCGCGCGGTGCAGGCTGGTCAGCGCAATGGCGCGCAGCTTGCCGGCCTTCACGTGCGGCAGCGCCGAAGGCAGGCCATCGACCATCATCTGCACCTGACCGGCCAGCAGGTCGGAGACCGCGGGCGCACTGCCCTTGTAGGGCACATGCGTGATCTCGATGCCGGCGGCGGACTTGAGCATCTCCATGCCCAGGTGCGCGGCCGTGCCGTTGCCGAGCGATGCGTAGTTGAGCTTGCCGGGCTCGCGCCTGGCGAGCGCCACCAGCTCGGCCAGGTTGCTGACCGGCACGGAGGGGTGCACCACCAGCACGTTGGGCACCACCGCGACCTGGCTGATGGCGACGAAGTCGGCCACCGGGTCGTAGGGCATCTTGCTGTAGAGCGAGGTGTTGATCGCGTGCGATCCGGTCACGCCCATCACCAGCGTGTAGCCGTCGGGCGCGGACTTGGCGACGAAGTCGGAGCCGACATTGCCGCCGGCGCCCGCGCGGTTGTCCACCACCACCGGCTGGTTCCACTTCTCGCTCATCTTGGTGGCGACCAGGCGCGCCGCGGCGTCGGTGGCGCCGCCAGCCGGGAAGGGCACGACGATGCGGATCGACTTGTTCGGGAAGTCGTCGGCCTGGGCCGCGGCGAGAAGCGGCAGGCTAAGGAGGAGCGTGGTCGCGAGATGGCGCAGGCGTTTCATGGTCGTATGGAAGTGGTGTGAAGAGGAACGAGTTGCTGCCAGAGCAGGCGCAGGTCGATGTCCTGCTGCGCGTCGAGCGCGGTGTTGCAGAAGAGCGCGGCCCGCTCGCCGGCGAGGCTGCGCGCGACGTAGCGCCTGAACTTGGCGACGAGCGCCGCGCGGTCGAGCGGATGGGCGGCATCGCCCGCAATGGTGTGCACGGCTTCCTGCAAGCGGCCGGAGGAATGCTCCACCACCAGCGTGGCGCCGCGCTGCTTGCGCGCCGTCAGCTCCGCATCGGGCTTGAGCACCACCAGCGCTTCGAGCCGCCGCAGCTCGGCGTCGTCGAAGCGCGCTTCAGTGTAGACCGAGGGGTCGATGTCGCCGAAGCGCAGCATCGCCGCGATGCCGAAGCTGAGGCTGAACTGCGCCTGGATCGGCGTGCGCGGCGCGCGGTTGCCGCAGTAGACGATGGCTTCTTCGTAGACCTTGAGCGTGATGCCCTGAATGCCCCGGGTATCGCCGGCCAGTCGTTCGCGAAGCTGCCGCGCAGCCACCGCGCCGTAGTGAACGTGGCGCACCGCCGCGAAGGGCTTGAGATACGCATCCAGCAACAGCGTGATCTCCGCATCGGGCAGCGCCTGCGGCGCGGCGGCCGCATGCGCGTTGGCATAGTGGGCCAGCGCATCGGCCGGCGCGTCGATGCCGGCCGCGCTCGCGAAGGCCGCTTGCAGGCCGAGCGAGGCGCTGTGCCCGAGGTAGGTGTTGCGCGCCGTGCGGCCCTGGGTCACGGGCAGGTAGAGGCTGGTCGCGAGCTGGCAGGCGGCGATGCCGATCGCCTGCACGATGCCCGCCGCGGGCAATCCGATGAGCCGCGCCACGCCGGCGGCGACGCCGAGCGCCGGCCAGTTGGCATCGACATGCATGCCCGGGCGAATGCGCAGCCAGGCGCCGCAGCGTGCGCCGACCTCGTAGCCGAGCACGAAGGCATCGACGAAGGCGTCGAGCGTCGTATCTCGCTGCAGCGCCAGCGGCAGCAGCGCCGCCACCAGCGGCACGCCGGGCCGGCCGTGCGCGAGCGCGTGGCCTTCGCAGGCTTCGTCCCAGGTGGCGGCCATGGCCAGCACCTGGGCCGCGGCGTGCACGCTCATCGAGGGACCGTCGGGCAGCGCGAAGCCGCCGGGTTCGCAATCGGCCACCGCCGCTTCGAGCTGCCGCACCTCTCTTGCATGGCGGCCTGCGATCGCGCAGCCGACGGTGTCGACGAGCAGGCGCCGCGCCTGCTGCGCGGCTTCGGGCTCTGCCGAGCGCGCCGCGTGCCGCGCCACGGTGGCATGCAGCACCGCGAGATGCGCGTCCCAGCGGCGCAGGTCGCCTTCTTCAGCGCGCATGCGCGTCCCCGGTGGCGAGACGCAGGCGCAGCTGCTTCAACAAGCCGCCCGCGCGCGCCATGTCCATGAGGAAAGCCGGCACCGGCTCGCAGGCCAGCGTGCGGCCCTCGGCGGTGCGCACAGCCGGCGTCTCTACATCGAGCTCTACCCTCTCGCCTTCCTTCAGCGATTCGGCTTCCGCGCAAGTGAGCAGCAGCAGCCCCACGTTGAAGGCGTTGCGGAAGTAAAGCCCGCTGTACGAGGGTGCGATCACCGCCGCCACGCCCAGCTGCACCAGCACCGCCGCGGCCTGCTCGCGCGAAGAGCCGATGCCGAAGTTCGGGCCGGCCACGATCACGTCGCCGCGCCGCACCTCGCGCGCGAACTCGGGGCGCACGGCTTCGAGGCAATGCTGCGCGATGGTCTCGATGCCGTGCTTCATCGCATGGCCGGGGGCCAGCGCGTCGGTGTCGATATCAGCGCCCAGGCACCACACGCGGTGAGTCATTGCAGGATCTCCCGCGGGTCCGTGACGCACCCGCGCAGCGCCGAAGCGGCCACGGTATAGGGCGAACCGAGGTACACCTGCGCCGTCGCCGAACCCATGCGCCCCTTGAAGTTGCGCGCGGTGGTCGAGATCACGGTGATGTCGTCGCCCATCGGATCGCCATAGCCGGAGCACGCGCCGCAGGCGGTCGGGAAGAGTTCGGCGCCGGCGTCCATCAGCACCTGCAGCACGCCCTCTTCGCGCGCCTGCTCCTGGTCCTGCAGGCTGGCCGGCGCGACGATCAGGCGCACCCCGGCCGCCACCTTGTGACCGCGCAGCACCTGCGCGGCGGCGCGCAGGTCGTCGAGCTTGGCGCCGGTGCAGGCGCCGATGTAGGCCACGTCGACCGGCGTGCCGGCATCGCGGCTCACGCCGTGGGCATTGGCCGGGCTGTGCGGCGCCGCGACCTGCGGCTCCAGCGCGGCGGCGTCGAAGCGGTGCTGCTCGAACGTGGCACCTTCATCAGTGAACCACGGCGCGATGTCCACCGGCGGCGCGCCGGCCTCGGCGAGGTAGGCGGCGGTGGTCGCGTCCGGCGCGATCAGCCCGGCCTGCGCGCCGAGCTCGGCGCTCATGTTCGACAGCGTCATGCGTTCCTGCATCGACAGCGCGGTCACGGCCGGACCGCAGAACTCGACCGCCTGGTAGCGCCCGCCGTTCATGCCGAAGCGGCCGATCATGGAGAGCATCATGTCCTTGGCCGTCACGCCGGCAGGCAGCGCGCCATCCCACCACATGCGGATGGTCTCGGGCACGCGCAGCCAGATCTCACCGGTGACCACCACGCCGAGCATCTCGGTGCTGCCGACGCCGAACATGTAGGCACCGAACGCGCCGCCGGTGGGCGAATGCGAATCGCCGCCCACGCACAGCATGCCGGGGCGGATGTGCCCGTGCTGCGGCACCACCACGTGGCAGATGCCCTGGCTGTCGTAGACATGCGGCAGCTTCTGGTCGCGCGCCCAGTCGCGCGCGATGCGCACGATGCGGCGCGAGTCCTCGTCGCGCTCGGGCACGTAATGGTCCATCACCAGCACGATGCGCGACTTGTCCCAGACCTGTGCGCCCAGTTCCTCGAGCATCGGCTGCAACCGGCGCGGGCCCGATGAGTCGTGGAACATCGCGAGATCGACCGCGCAGGTCACGACCTCGCCCACCGCCACCTGCGCGCGCCCGCAGGCGCGGGCAATGAGCTTCTGCGCCAGCGTCTGCGGCGCGCGTGCAGCGGCGCTCATTCCGGCCTCGCTCCGGAGAACTTGACCACCTTGGCCCAGCGCGTGATCTCGCTCTGCACGAAAGCCGAGAACTGCTCGGGCGCGTTGCCGACCGGGATCGCGCCCTCGGTCTCCAGGCGCTTGCGCATCTCGGGTTGCGCAATCGCCTGCCGCGCCGCATCGCTGGTGCGGCGCGCGACGTCGGCCGGCATGTTGCCCGGCCCGAAGAGCCCGAACCAGGCGCTCGACTCGTAGCCCGGCAGCACCTCGGCGATCGCAGGCACCTCGGGGAAGGCGGGCAGGCGCTTCGCGCTCGTCACGCCCAGCGCCTTCAGCTTGCCGGCCTTGATATGCGCCTGCACGTTGCCGACCGCCGCGAACATCAGCTGCACCTGGCCCGCGAGCACGTCCTGCACGGCCGGCGCGGTGCCGCGGTAGGGGATGTTCACGATGAAGGCGCCCGACTGCATCTTGAAGGCGTCGCCCGCCATGTGCAGCGAGGAGCCAATGCCGCCGATCGCGAAGTTGAGCTGCCCCGGCTTGCTCTTGGCCAGCGCGATCAGTTCGCGCACGTTGTTGGCCGGCACCGATGGATGCGCGACCAGGATGGAAGGCGCGGTCGCGACGCAGGTCAGCGCCGTGAAGTCCTTCACCGGATCGAAGGGCAGCGACGGGTAGAGCGTGGCATTGATCGCATGGCTGGTGAAGCTCATCAGGAGCGTGCTGCCGTCCGGCGCCGCCTTGGCCACCGCGTCCGCCGCGATGTTGCCGCCGGCACCCGGCCGGTTCTCGACGATCACCGTGCGGCCGAGCACCGGCCCCATGCTGGCCGCCAGCGTGCGCGCCAGCGTGTCGGTGGAGCCGCCGGCCGGCGCGCCGACCAGGATGCGCACCGGCGCGCCGCCGATCTGGGCGCGCACGCCGCCGGCGAATGCCGCCGCCATGGGTGCAATGAGGATGTCACGACGTTTCATGTTGTCTCCTTCTGGCGCGGCCGGATCAAAGGCCCAGGTAAGCGCGCCGCAAGTCATCACTTGCCAGCAAGTCCTTCGGCAAGCCCGAGAAGCGCACGCTGCCGTTCTCCAGCACGTACGCACGATCCGCGATCTCCAGCGACTGGCCCACGTTCTGCTCGACCAGCAGCACCGCAAGGCCGTCGTCGCGCAGTTGGCGAATGAGCGAGAACATCTCCTCCACCAGCAGCGGCGACAGGCCCAGCGAGGGCTCGTCGAGGATCAGCAGCACCGGCTCGGCCATGAGGCCGCGGCCGATCGCGAGCATCTGCTGCTCGCCGCCGCTCATCGTGCCGGCGTGCTGGCGCAGGCGCTCCTTCAGGCGCGGGAAGATCGCGAACACGCGCTCCAGGTTGAGCGCGCGGCGTTCGCGGGCGCGCGTGAAGGAACCGAGCTCGAGGTTCTCCAGCACGCTGAGGTTGGGGAACACCTTGCGACCCTCGGGCACCTGGATCAGCCCGGCGCGCACCACCTCGCGGTAGTGGGCGCCGCTCAGGTCCTGCCCGTCGAAGCGCACCGTGCCGGCCCAGGCCGGGCAGAGGCCGCAGACCATCTTGTTGAGCGTGGACTTGCCGGCGCCGTTGCTGCCCAAGAGCGCGACCATCTCGCCGGCATTTACCTGCAGGTCGACCCCGCGCAGCACTTCGACGCGGCCGTAGCCGCCGCGCAACTCCTTGATGTCGAGCAGGACCGTCATGCCGCCGCTCCCGCGGCGCGCAGCCGCGCCGCCGTGCCGTGGCCCAGGTAGGCCTCGACCACCTTGTCGTTCGACGTGACCTCGGCCGGGCTGCCCTCGGCAATCAGGCGGCCCTGCGCCAGAACCCAGACATGCTCGGCCAGGTGCATCACGGCCTGCATCACGTGCTCGATCATCAGCACCGTCACGCCGCTCGCGGCAATGCCACGCACCACCGGCATCATCTCGGCGATCTCCCGCGGATTGAGGCCGGCCAGCACCTCGTCGAGCAGCAGCAGGCGCGGCTGCGTGGCGAGCGCGCGTGCCAGCTCCAGCCGCTTGCGGCCGGCCACGGTGAGGTCGGAGGCCGGTTTGTCGATCTGTCGCGCAAGGCCCACTTGCTGCGCCACCGCCTCCGCGCGCGCCAGCGCGATGCCGCGGCTGCGCTCGTGCAGGTGCGCGCCGACCGCGATGTTCTCGCGCACCGTCTGGGCCGCGAAAGGCTTGACGATCTGGAAGGTGCGCGTCATTCCCAGGAGCGCATTGCGATGCGGCTCGCGGCCCGTGATGTCCTGACCCGCGAAGCGCACCGTGCCGCTGTCGGGCTTGAGGAAGCCCGACATCAGCGCGAACAGCGTGGTCTTGCCGGCGCCGTTGGGGCCGATCAGCGCGCACAGGCGCCCTTCTTCCACCGCGAGGCTCACGTCCTGCACCGCCGCGAGGCCGCCGAAGGAACGCGAGATGCCGGCGAGGGACAGCAGCGCTTCAGCCACGGCGGCCTCCCTTCCCGGCCCAGAGCTGCCGTGCCGACAGGCCGATGCCCGCGATGCCGCGCGGCACGAAGATCACGATCAGCACCAGCACCACGCCGTAGATCACCATGTTGATGCCCGGGAGCTCGCCGAACAGGTTGCGCGTAAGGTCCGACAGCACGTGCAGCACGAGCGCGCCCAGCACCGGCCCCCACAGCGTGCCCATGCCGCCGACGATGGCCGCGACCAGCGCCTCGACCGAGGTCGCGGGGCCGTAGGCGATGCCGGGGTCGATGTACTGGAACACCTGCACGTAGAACGCGCCGGCCGCGCCCATGAAGGCGCCCGAGATGCCGATGGCCGCGAGCTTGACGTTGAAGGGGTTCACGCCCACTGCGCGCGCCGCATCCTCGTTGTCGCGCACCGCCTGCAGGCAGGCGCCGAAGCGGCTGTTGCGCAGCCACCAGGTGACGATGAGCGCGGCCGTGACGAAGCCCAGCACCAGCCACAGGTAGCCGCTGCGCGAGGCGAACTGCAGGTTGGCGGCGGACTCGCGCAGCGGCACCATCAAGCCCACGCCGCCGCCGGTGAAAGGCACCGACAGCGCGAGGATGCGGAACGCCTCCGCGAAAGCCAGCGTGACCAGCGCGAAGTAGGAACCCTTGAGTCCGTAGCGAAAGCTCAGCGCGCCGACGAAGAGTCCCACCAGCGCCGCGCCCGCCACCGCGAGCGGCAGCGCGACCCAGGCGTTGATGCCGCCCTGCAGCTGCGCGATGGCCTGGATGTAGGCGCCGGTGCCGAAGAAGAGCGCATGGCCGAAGGAGAACTGCCCGCCAAAGCCGCCGAGGATGTTCCAGGCCTGCGCAATGAGCGTGGCATAGAGCGCCATCATCACGAAGTTGAGCGTGGTGCCGGACGCCGTGACCAGCGGCACGCAGGCCACGAGCACCGCGAACAGCGCAATGAGGGCGAGTTGCCGGTTGCCTGCGCTCATGCCCTCGCTCCGAACATGCCTTCGGGCCGGAACAGCACGACGCCGATGAAGATCGCGAAGATGCCGATCTGCCCCAGCGACTCGCCGAGGTAGAGCCCGCCCAGCGACTCCACCACCCCGACCAGGAAGCCGCCGACGAGCGCGCCGACGAAGCTGCCCATGCCGCCGAGCACGACGACGGTGAAGGCCACCAGCACGAAGCCGCTGCCCACCTGCGGGTTGACGTAGTAGGCCGGCAGCAGGAAGCACGCGGCCGCGCCCAGGCAGGCCAGGCCGATGCCGAAGCTCATCGCGTAGACATGGTCGACGTCGATGCCCATGAGCTTGGCGCCTTCCCTTTCCTTGGCCACCGCGCGGATCGCGCGGCCCAGGTCGGTACGGCCCATGATCCAGAACAGCAGTGCCGACACCACCAGCGCGCCCGCGAAGGCCACCAACTTGGGCACCGCGATCATCGCGGGCCCGATGGCCACCGTGCTGAGCGAATAGGCGGTGTCGATGTTGCGCGTGTCGGACTTGAAGAAGATCAGCGCGAGGTTCTCCATCACGATCGCGATGCCCAGCGTGGCGAGCAGGATGTTCTCGTCCTTGCCGTGGCCCGCGCGGTTGATCACGATGCGCTGCAGCGCGTAGCCGAGCGCGAACATGCCCGGCACGACGATCGGCAGCGCCAGGTAGGGGTCGACGCCCCAGCGCTCCTTGAGGAAGTACACCGCGTACAGCGCCAGCATCAGGCAGGCACCGTGCGCGAAGTTGATGATGTGCAGCACGCCGTAGATCAGCGTGAGGCCGAGCGCGATCAGCGCATAGACCGCGCCGGTGGTGAGGCCGTTGAGGACGGAGGGAAAGAGAATGCCGAAGTCGAGCATGGTCAGGCGTCTCGAAGATGCACGCCGATGGACAGGCCCGCAGCCCCCAACCTAGCCCTCTCCCGGGAGGGGAGGGAACAAGAGATGGTGCTCATGCCTTGAGCGGGAACACGGGATCCACCTCGCGGTAGTCGCGCGGAATGATCACCTTGATGTCGTTCTTCACCACCTGCGTCATCAGCGGCTGCGCGCCCTCGTTCTGGCCGTTCGTGAATTTCGTCGGGCCATACGGCATGATGTGATTCGAGAAGGTGCTCTTCTCCAGCGCATCGATGATGGCAGCGCGCTCGGCCGACCTGGCACGCTCCAGCGCATCGGCCAGCAGCCACATCGCGGTGTAGGTCATGAACACCTCGTAGCTGAAGAACTGGCCCTTGGCCTCGACCCGCTTCTTCAGTTCCTGCGAGCGCTTGTCCTTCGGGTTGAACCAGTGATTGCAGTCGATGATGCCGTTGGCCGCGTCCGGAAACTCCTTCACGAACTTGTAGCTCGATGCCGCGCCGCCCAGCACCGAGAAGATCGCCTTGGGACTGACCTTCTGCTGCTGCATGGTGCGCACCAGGAGCGCGTACTCGTTGTAGTAGTTGGCCGGGATCACGATGTCCGGGTTGACCGACTTCATGCGCAGCACGATGTTGTTGAAGTCGCGCGTCGGATTCGCGTGCTTCACCACTTCCTTCACGTCGAAGCCATAGCCCGGCAGCTCGCGCGACAGCAGCGCCGCCGTGCCGGCGCCGAACAGCGACTCCTCGTGGATGATCATCACCGTCTTGGCCGGATTGCCCGCGGCCTTGTTGAGCACCAGCAGATTGGCCATCGCGACCTCGGTCGACTTCTTGTAGCCGGGGCCGAAGCGAAAGGTGTTCTTCAGGCCGCGCTCGACGATCTGGTCGGCCACGCCCACATCCACCACGTGCGGCAGGTTGTACTTGGCCGCGGCCTGCGTGGTCGCGAGGCAGATGGCCGAGGCATAGGCGCCGACGATGGCCGAGACGCCTGCCTCGTTCATCTTCTCGACCTCCGCCGTGCCGGCCTGCGGCTGCGACTGCGCATCGCCGAGCAGGGCCTCGATCTGCGCGCCGCCGAGCGACTTGATGCCGCCGGCCTTGTTGATGTCCTCGATCGCGAGCTGTGCGCCCAGGCGGCATTGCTGGCCCGAATAGGCGAGCGCGCCGGTCACCGGATGCAGCACGCCGACCTTGACGGTCTTCGGCTGCGCGCCGGCCACGAGCGGGAATGCGATGGCGGAAGCCACGGCGGCGGATTGCGACATGAAGCGGCGACGATTCGACATGGGGCTTTTCCTCTTTCAGTTGAACTGGGCTGACACATCCTTGCTGACCCACACCTTGGCGTCGATACTGCCCACGCGGGACAACTGCATCTCGTAGGTGTAGCGGTCGGGCCGGTAGAAGCCGTGCAGCCACTGCACCGGCCGATCGGCGTCGTCGTAGACGAGGCGGCGCACGGCCAGCAGCGCCGAGCCGACGGAGACTTCGAGGTGTTCGGCCAGCACGTTGTCCGCAAGCCGCGCAGAGATCGTCTGGTGCGCGCGCCCGACCTTGACGCCCGCCTCTTCCAGCAGCACGAGGATGGGCTTCTTGGCGAGTTCGCGCCGCCCGAAGCGCCGCGCCACCTCGGCCGGCACGTAGGTGGTGATGTGCGAGAGCGGCCCCTCGCGCGTCGAGCGCACGCGCACCGCCTTCTGCACCGCATCGCCGAGCTGGATCTGCAGCGCCTCGGCCACCTGCGTCGAAGCCGACACCATCGCGACATCGACCACCTTGACCGAGGTGCGCAGGCCCATGGTGACCAGGTTCTCCAGCAGGCCATGCAGGTTGGCGCGCTGGCTGCCCTCGTTCTCGCGCGGCTCGGCGGCCGACACGGGCGGCACCGGCCGCGTCCGGCGCCCGGGGTTGCGCGAGATCAGCCCTTCGGTGGACAGCCGCTCCAGCGCGCGCCGCACGGTGACGCGCGCCACGCCGAACTGCGCCATCAGCGCCAGCTCGCCCGGCACGCCTTCGGCGAAACGCCCTTCATCCAACTGCTCGCGCAGCACCAGGTAGATCTGGTGGTATTTCGGCAAGGGCATCTGCGACATGCCCTGAATGTTTGTGCAGTTCTAATGTTCTGTCAATGAGACATTTGAAGTCGGCGCGGGCCCTCTGTCCTGGGGACGCGTGTTCAGCTAAGCTCGCCCGCAGAGGAGGAGGGAAACGTGAGGACATTCCTGCTGGCGCTGGCGATGACCGTCGCCTTCCTCGCTTCCGGCTGCGCGACCGGCCCGGGTGCCAAGGCAACGGCGCCCATCGCGAAGGAGACACAGGCACAGGACTTGGCCGACTTCCAGAAGGCGAGCCTTCTGGTCTTCAAGCAAGCCAAGCCTGCGGAAGGTCTGCAAGTGATCGATGGATTGATCGGTCGCTTCGAGGCCCGATACCGCGACAGCAAGCAGCGCATCTACAGCGCGCGCACCTTGCCCGAAAGCCTCTACTACATGACCCAGGCGGCGAGCGATCGGAAGGATGCGATCGACGTCGGCCCGACCTGGGGCCATGCCCAATACCTCAAGGGCTATGCGCTGATCGAACTGAAGCGAGTTCCCGAAGGACGCCGCGCGATCGAGCGCGCGATCGAGCTCTCGCCTGCCAATGCGCAATTCCGCTCGGAGCTCGGCCACACCTACCAGGTCGACAAGAACTGGCCGAAGGCGCTCGAGATCTTCACCGAGGCCGAGCGCCTCATCGAGTTTTCCAAGGACGACGAAAGGGTTCGCCACCAAACCCGCGCACTGCGCGGCCAGGGCTTCGCCCTCATCGAGATGGGCCGTCTCGACGAAGCCGAGAGCCGCTATCGCCGCTGCCTCGAACTCGATGCCGGCGACAGGCGGGCGCAGACGGAGTTGCGCCTCATCGACAGTCTTCGCGCGCGCGATCGTACGACGCTTCCCGGACGCCCCACGCCGCTTTGAAGACAAAAAGCGGCGGCAAGCAGGCCGCCGCCTCGCGCGTTCAAAGCTTGAACGCCACCACGTCCTGCCGCTGCTCCCCCAGCCCCTCGATGCCCAGCGTCATCACGTCGCCCTTCTTCAAATAGAGCGGCGGCTTCATGCCGAGGCCGACGCCGGGCGGCGTGCCGGTGGTGATGACGTCGCCGGGCACAAGCGTCATGAACTGGCTCACGTAGCTCACGATCTTGGCGATGTTGAAGATCATGGTCTTCGTGTTGCCGGTCTGCATGCGCTTGCCGTTGAGGTCGAGCCACATCGCGAGCTTCTGCGGGTTGGGCACTTCGTCGCGCGTCACGAGCCAGGGGCCGATGGGGCCGAAGGTGTCGCAGCCCTTGCCCTTGTCCCAAGTGCCGCCGCGCTCGATCTGGAATTCGCGCTCGCTCACGTCGTTGATGACGCAGTAGCCGGCCACGTAGTCGAGCGCGCTCTTCTGCGAGACGTAGCGCGCCTGGGCGCCGATCACCACGCCGAGCTCCACCTCCCAGTCGCTCTTGACCGAGTTCTTGGGCAGCATGACCGGATCGTTCGGGCCCTGGATGCAGCTCGTGGCCTTCGTGAAGACCACTGGCTCGGCCGGGATCGGCAGGCCCGACTCGGCCGCGTGGTCGGCGTAGTTGAGGCCGATGGCGATGAACTTGCCGACATCGGCGACCGGGCTGCCGTAGCGCGGCTTGCCCTTGACCAGCGGCAGCTTGTCGGTCTTCAGCTTGCGCAGCTTGGCCAGCGCGGCATCGCCCAGCTGCTTGGGGCCGATGTCCTCGACCACCGCGCTCAGGTCGCGCAGCAGACCCTTGTCGTCGATGAGGCCGGGCTTCTCCTTGCCGGGGTTGCCATAGCGAACGAGTTTCATGTGTGCCTTTCTTGTTGCGAGTTCAGTAAGTGGAGCGGCCGCCGGACAGGTCGAACACGGCGCCGGTGGAGAAGGAGCAATCTTCGGTGCAAAGCCAGCTCACCATCGCGGCGATCTCCTCCACCGTGCCGAAGCGCCCCATCGGGATCTTCGAGAGCATGAAGGCGATGTGCTCGGGCGTCATCTGGTCGAAGATCGCGGTCTTCACCGCGGCCGGCGTCACGCAGTTGACGCGGATGCCGGTGTCGGCCAGCTCCTTGCCGAGCGACTTGGTGAGCGCGATCACGGCCGCCTTGCTGGCGCTGTAGGCGCTAGCGTTGGGATTGCCGTCCTTGCCAGCGACCGAGGCGATGTTGACGATGCGGCCATGACCCTGCTTGCGCATCTGCGGCACGACCTCGCGGCAGCAGAGAAAAACACCGTTGATGTTGACCTCCATCACCTCGCGCCATGCATCCACCGGATAGTCCCAGAGCCGGGTGTTGGGCCCGGTGATGCCGGCGCTGTTGACCAGCGCATCGATGCGCTTCGCCTGCGCCAGCGTGTCCGCCACGGCCTTCGCCACCGAGGGCTGCTGCGACACGTCGACCGCGAGCGCGAAGGCCTTGGCGCCGAGCGCCCAGGCCGCCTTGGTGACCGCTTCGCTGTCGCGGTCCCACAAGGTCACGCTGCCGCCGGAGGCGATGAGCCGCTGCGCGATGCCGTAGCCCAGGCCCGTCGCGCCGCCGGTGACGACCGCGTGCCGGCCGGCGAAATCGAGCTGGTTCATATGGTGATACCGCCGTCGGCCGCGTAGGCCTGGCCGGTGACGAACTGCGATTCGTCGCTGGCGAGGAACACGACCAGCGGCGCGATCTCTTCTGCCTGCGCCAGCCGGCCCATCGGCTGGCGCGCGATGAAAGCCTTGCGCGCTTCGACCGGGTCGGCATTGGCGTTGATGCGCTCGCCCAGCGAGGGCGTGTCCACCGTGCCGGGGCACACCGCATTGCAGCGGATGCCCTGCCCCACGTAGTCGGCCGCGACACTCTTGGTGAGCCCCAGCACCGCGGCCTTGGTGGTGCCGTAGACGCAGCGGTTCGGCAGGCCCTTGATGCTCGAACACACGCTGGCCATGTTGATGATGCTGCCGCGGCCCGCGGCCAGCATGCCGGGCAGCACGGCCTGGATCAGCCAGAACTGGGCCCGCACGTTGAGCCGGAAGGCGAAGTCGAGGTCGTCGTCGGTGGCCTGCAGCGCGGCGCCGTTGTGCACCACGCCAGCGCAGTTGAACAGGATGTCGAGCGTGGGCAGGGTCTTGGTGAAGGCGTCGATCGCGGCCTTGTCGAGCACGTCGAGCTTGGCGGCCTGGATGTTGGCGACGCCTGCGTAGCGCGCGAGCAGCTTCTCGTTGACGTCGGTGGCCCAGACCTGCGCGCCCTCGGCGGCGAGTGCGAGTGCGCTGGCATGGCCGATGCCCTGCCCGGCCGCGGTCACGAGCGCGGTCTTGCCCTTGAGTCTCATGGGATGTCCTCGTTGGAATCTGGGTCGAAAAAGGGACGCGATGCAGGCGTTCAGGGTTTGGCCCGATGGCTGCATCTCGGGGAGAATCGTATTCTGAATTGGCCTTACCACTTGTCCAATTCAGGACAACCCTTAAACCCATTGACCCACGTGCCCCTGCAGACCGTCGAACCCAGACGCCTTTACCGCCAGATCGCCGACCAGCTGCGCGCGCTGATCGCCAAGGGCGAGTTCGCGGCCGGCGCGCGCCTGCCGGCCGAACGCGACCTGGCCAAGCAGCTGGGCGTGAGCCGGCCCTCGGTGCGCGAGGCGCTGATCGCGCTCGAGGTCGAGGGCTGGGTCGAGGTGCGCACCGGCTCGGGCGTCTACGTGCTCGACCGCTCGCACCGCGCCGCGGCGCCCGTGGCCGCCACCGAATGGGGCCCGCTCGAATTGATCCGCGCCCGCCGCGTGGTCGAGGGCGAGACCGCGGCGATCGCGGCGGGGCTCGCCAAGCGCAAGGATATCGATGCGATGACGCGCGCCATCGAACGCATGCGCGAGCTGGCCGACCGCAACCTGATGCCGCTCGATGGCGACCGCGCCTTCCACCTTGCGATCGTCGAATGCTGCGGCAACGTGGTGCTTTCCGAAACGGTGCAGGCCTTCTGGGATTCGCGCAAGGGGCCCATCTTCACGCGGCTGGGCGGCTACTTCGAGACCGTGAATTCGTGGCGCAGCGCCATCGCCGAGCACGAGGCGATCCGCGACGCGATCGCCGCGCGCGACGCCGACGCGGCGCGCCGCGCGATGCACGCGCACATGGACAAATCGCACCAGCGATTCAGCGCGAGCTGGCGCCGCGCGAATGCCGCTTGATACTTCAAGGACACACACGATGAACCCCTTTATCCGCCTCCACCCCGCCGACGATGTCGTCATTGCGCGCGGCCAGCTGCTCGGCGGCACGCCGGTCGAAGGCGTCGCCGCGCGCGGCCTGATCCCGCCCGGCCACAAGATCGCCATTCGCGCCATCGCCCAGGGCGAGCCGGTGCGCCGCTACAACCAGATCATCGGCTTCGCGAGCAAGCCGATCGCGCCCGGCGAGCACGTGCACACGCACAACCTCGACATGGGCCCCGACAAGGGCCACTTCGACCGCGACTACGCCTACGGCGCCGACGTGAAGCCGCCGCCCGCGCGGCGCGAAGCCACCTTCATGGGCATCAAGCGCGCCGACGGCCGCGTGGCCACGCGCAACTACATCGGCGTGCTGACCAGCGTGAACTGCTCGGCCACCGCGGCGCGCGCCATTGCCGACCACTTCTCGCGCAAGACCAATCCGGCCGCACTCGCGGACTACCCCAACGTCGACGGCGTGGTCGCGCTCACGCACGGCACCGGCTGCGGCATGGACACCGGCGGGATGGGCATGCAGATCCTCGAACGCACGCTCACCGGCTACGCCACGCACGCCAACTTCGCCGCCGTGCTGGTGGTCGGCCTGGGCTGCGAGGCCAACCAGATCAACGCCTGGCTCGCGACCGGCAACCTCGCCGAGGGCGAGAACTTCCGCGTCTTCAACATCCAGGACACGGGCGGCACGCGCAAGACGGTGGAAAAAGGCGTGGCGCTCATCAACGAAATGCTGCCGCGCGCCAACGCGGTGAAGCGCGAGCCCTGCAGCGCGGCGCACATCACCATCGGCCTGCAGTGCGGCGGCTCGGACGGCTATTCGGGCATCAGCGCCAATCCGGCGCTGGGCGCCGCGGTCGACCTGCTGGTGGCGCACGGCGGCACCGCCATCCTGTCGGAAACGCCCGAGGTCTATGGCGCCGAGCACCTGCTCACGCGCCGCGCGGTAAAGCGCGAAGTGGGCGAGAAGCTGGTCGAGCGCATCCACTGGTGGGAGCACTACACCGAGATCAACGAGGGCGAGATGAACAACAACCCCTCGCCCGGCAACAAGGCCGGCGGGCTCACCACCATCCTCGAGAAATCGCTGGGCGCGGTGGCCAAGGGCGGCACCAGCAACCTCGAGGCGGTGTACGAATACGCCGAGCCGGTGACGGCGCACGGCTTCGTCTACATGGACACGCCGGGCTACGACCCGGTGAGCGCGACCGGCCAGGTCGCGGGCGGCGCCAACATGATCTGCTTCACCACCGGCCGCGGCTCGGCCTACGGCTGCGCGCCCTCGCCCTCGCTCAAGCTCGCGACCAACTCGGCGCTGTGGCAGCGGCAGGAAGAGGACATGGACATCAACTGCGGCGAGATCGTCGAAGGCACGGTGTCGATCCAGGAGATGGGGCAGCGCATCTTCGAGCTGGTGCTGGCCACGGCCTCGGGCGAGCAGAGCAAGAGCGAGAAGCACGGCTACGGGCAGAACGAATTCGTGCCGTGGCAAGTCGGCGCGGTGATGTAGCCGGATTGGAAATTTTCATGCCCAAAACACTTCAAGCATCCACCCTCCGCGCCCAAGTCGCCGCCATCATCGCCGGCACCGGCAGCACGCCCGCCGAAGCCGAACAGGTCGCCGCCAACCTCGTGCTCGCCAACCTCAGCGGCCACGATTCGCATGGCGTGGGCATGGTCCCGCGCTATGTCGACGCCGCAGCCGAAGGCGGCCTCAAACCCAACGCCAGCGTCAAGATCAACCTCGACACCGGCCCCATGCTCGCTCTCGACGGCCAGCGCGGCTACGGCCAGATCGTCGGCGTGCAGGCGATGGAACTCGCCATCGCGCGCGCCAAGCAGCACGGCAGCTGCATCCTCTCGCTCGCCAACGCGCACCACCTGGGCCGCATCGGCCACTTCGCCGAGATGGCGACCGCGCAGGGCCTGGTGGCGATGCACTTCGTCAACGTGCTCTCGCGCCCCGTGGTCGCGCCCTGGGGCGGCGGCGACGGGCGCTTCGGCACCAACCCGTGCTGCATCGGCATACCGATCAAGGGCGCAGAGCCCTTCATCCTCGACTACGCGACCAGCCGAGTGGCGCAGGGCAAGATGCGCGTGGCCCACAACAAGGGCGAGCGCGTGCCGCCCGGCTACCTGATCGACGAGCACGGCGCGCCCACCGACGACCCCGGCGTGGTCGTCGTGCCCCAGAGCAACGGCCTCTTCGGCGCGCTGATGACCTTCGGCGAACACAAGGGCTACGGCATGGCGGTGGCCTGCGAGCTGCTCGGCGGCGCGCTGACCGGCGGCGGCACCTGGCACCGCCCCGCCGACACCGCACGCACGGTGCTCAACGGCATGCTGGCGATCGTGATCGACCCGGCCAAGCTCGGCACGCAGGCCAGCTTCGAAGAGGAGGCGAGCGCTTTCATCGCCTGGCTGCGCCAGAGCCCGGCAGGCCAGGGTTTCGACGCGGTGCAGATCGCGGGCGAGCCCGAACGCAAGGCGCGTGCGGCGCGCGAGCGCGAGGGCATCTGGCTCGACGACGCGACCTGGGGCGAGATCGTCGCGGCCGGGGCGAAGGTGGGCGTGAGCCTCGGCTGAGGCAGCCGAAAGTCCGGCTCGCCGCCCAATCCTTCAGGCGCGACGCGCCTTCAGCGCAGCTTGTCGTTGGCCCTGATCTCGGCGCTCAGCTTGCTGGCGACATCCGAACCCGCACGGTTCGCCGCGAGGCTGAAGTTGCTCTTGAATTCGCTGAACTCCGCGTTGCCCGATCCGGCAGCACGCACGCTGGCAACTTCCTGGCCGGACGCATCCGTGACCTTGCACGCGATCTCGCTGGTAAAGCGCGTCGGCGGCCAGGTGAACGGAGACGGCGATCCGGAGGTGGTCTTGATCTCGGGCGTGAAGACCAGCGCCACGCCCGAGTCGCGCATCGCGTTGGCGTCGGCCGCCGAACGGATCACGATCACGTCCGCGTACACCGAGCGAAGCGCTTCGCGGATCGCCTTCTCCAGATCGCGATACGGGTAGTAGCTGACGCGGTCGCCGCCGCCGCCTTCTGTGGTCACTTCCTTGGCGCGGTCCGCATCGGTCATTGCATAGGCGACCTTCTTCTGGACCAACTGGGACTCGACGCGTTCCGGCGTCTTCTCGGCGCTGACCACGATGGGGTGGGCACAACCGGCGAGAACGGCAACGACCGCGGTCGCGGCACAAAGACGAACAAAACTGCGGATGGACATGGGATCTTTCTTTTTCACTTGCTGATGGCGGCGATGAACGCCGGGTCTGTGTACACCTCGCGCAGCAGCGCGCGCACGAGGTTCGGGTATTCGGCCTGCCCCTTCGGGATCGCCACCGCGCCGGCGAAGCTCGACTCGAAGCTCGTCTGCGCCGAATACACCTTGCGCAGCCTTTGCTTGCCGTCGCGGGCGACCGTCAGCTCGACGTCCATCAGCCCGGTGCCGGTCGATATGTTGGCCACCGCGATTTCGTTCTTCTGAATGACCGTGTCGATGCGCGTACGGGCGGTGGCGTCGTACAACGAGATTTCCTTCAGGTCGCCAACCAGCGCGTATTCCAGGTACTTGGCGAAAGTGCCGCTGCCCGACCGAAAACCCGCGCCGCGCAGCGACAGGTTGTTGACGGCGTTGTTCGCGTCCGTGGGCTGCACGGTCGCCACGGCGACGCGCTCCGCCGGGACGCGCTTCAGGCGGTCGAGCGCTTCGTAGTCGCTGGAGTAAGGGGGTGCGATCAGTTGCGCGCAGCCGGTGGCTAGAAGCGCAGCCGTGCACATCGAGATCAGTCTCAGGCGTGATGCCATCTCTCGCTCTTTCTTCTGGTTGTTTGAGGAGCGGGAAATGTAACTTGCTGTACAGCAAAGGCCGCCGCGCCCTGAAACTGCCCCCGGGTTTCGCAACCGTTCGTGAAATTTCTCTCTCAGGCGCCTCATGAACCGAGCGTCGGTCCCCTTCCCCCGAACGCGGGATGCCAAACGCGAAGGCGGCATTTCCGCCGCGGGGCTTCTTTTCTAGATTGCATGCACGCGCGTTTCATTCAGCGCGTGCCGATCGAAGGAAGGAAGCACCATGCAGTTCCAAAAAAATCGCCTTGCCACCGCTGCGCTCCTCGCCGCCTGCGCATGGATCGCCACCGGCTGCGACATGACGCCCGGCGTGATCTATGTTGCCAACGGCGCCGACTTCAACGTGATGAGCCTGACCGATGCGCAGGACGTCTGCGACACCCCCGGCCGCGTGGCCTACCTGAGCTGGTGGGACTCGGCGACGCTGAAGGGCTGCTGGGTCCGCGAACGCGGTGAGATCGTCGCGCGCTTTCCGGGGATGGCGGAGCGGCGGATTCCTGTGGGGGACTTTCAGCGCACCGAGCTGGCGGGGTACAGGAATTTGACGCTGGACTGAGCGCCCGGCCATACATCCTTTAGTGGATGGCGCCCGCGGGCGCGCGGGTCATCATGCGGCCTGCGACCACTCTCGGAGCCGGCAGCATGGGTTTCATCGTTCTTCCCCCCGGCAGGTGGCAGGTGATCTGCGCGAGCAGCGCGGTCTTCGAGGTCGACAACGCGGCCAGCACCGCGGACAAGCAGCTCGACTTCGGCGAAGAAACCAGGCCGCCGCTGGTCATCGACCTCGTCTCGGGCGCAATGCGCCAGCTGAAGGACGGCGAATCGTGGAACGCGGCGACCGACATCGCGGGCGCGCCGGTCTCGACCCCGCTCCCCGCCATCACCGTTGAAGCGGCGCGCGCCAGGTCGGCCACCGCACCGGCCACGCGCGCACGCGAACGGTCGATGCGCCTCGCGCCCATGGTCGACGACGCGATGAAGCTGCTTCGCCATGCGGCATCGACCAAGAGCCCCGACATCGACGACGACCTGCGCAACGCCATCATCTCGACCCACGACCTCGTCGGGCGCCACGCGGCAACGCTCGAGGACGAGCAGAAGTTCTTCAAGGCCTACCAGGAGCTGACCCGCAAGCTCGCGCCCGTGACCGCCGAAACGCTGCAGGCATCGATGCAGCGGCTGCCCCCGCTGTCGTCGCTGTTGCAGTTGCGCGGCAACTTCATGACCCGGATGTCGGGCATGACCTGGGGCCGCTTCATCCACGCGGTGCTTTTCGTCGTCGTGCTCATCATGGCCGCCCTGGCGCTGGGCCACCAGACCATCGGCAGCGCCGCGCTGGCACGCCACAAGGCGCTGAGCGACGACATCACCAAGCTGGCCGACGACAGGGTGAAGCTGCAGGCCGCGATGTTCGACAAGCAGGCGCTGGCGGACAGGGACCGGTCGGAGCCCGGGTCGCCTGCGGCGCGTGCCATTGCGAACGCGGTGCGGCAGGCCGGGGACGAACTGGTGGTGAAGAGCGAGCAGAAGAAGCAGCTCGAATCCGAAAGAGACGGCATCCCGCCGACACTGGGCCGCTGGGAGCAGCGGCCGTGCAACACGTGGCTGCTGAAGGCGTGGCTGTGCCTGGACAGCGGCAATGGCAACGGCGGCAACGTCCGCAACGGCAATGGCAACGGCACGACATCCGCCGCCGAAGTGCTCGACAGCGCCAGGACCACGCTGGACCGACTCAACCGCATCGTGCTGCCCCTGCTCTTCGGGCTGCTCGGCTCCTACTCTTACCTGCTGCGCAACATCAGCCTGGAGATTCGAGCCCAACAGTTTGCGCCGCACTCGTCACTGCACCACATCGCGCGGCTCTCGCTCGGCGCACTGGCCGGCATCGCATCGACCTGGCTGCTGACGCCGCAGCAGGTGGGGCTGTCGAGCAGTCTGCCGATATGGACGCTGGCGTTTGTGGCGGGGTACGGGACGGAGCTGGTGTTTGCGTTTATGGATCGGATTGTTTTGGCGTTCAAGGCTTAAGCAGCTTGCAGCTGCCAGCAGGTGTTGGTCCCACAAGAAGTCGGGCAGCATGCCCACCCACCTCCTTGGGCGAGTCAGGCGCCATGGGCTCCCCTCTCTCCAATGCGTGCGCCTGTGGCAGCCATCACTTATCTCGTTGAGGACAATGCGATCATCAGGGAAAACTTGATTCCTACGCTGCACGATCTTTCCAACTGCAGGGTCGTAGGGTTTGCCGAAGGCGAGCATGACGCGAGCGAGTGGCTCGACGGCCACAACGGCTCCTGGGACTTGGCGGTGGTCGACCTCTTTCTCAAGGATGGGTCAGGGCTCGGTGTTCTGAAAGGGTGCGACCACCGACAGCCGCACCAACGAGTGGTCATCCTCACGAACTACTGCACGGTCGACATCCGTGCGCGATGCATGGCTCTGGGTGCGGATGCCGTCTTCGACAAATCTACGGAACTGGACGGGTTTTTCGACTTCTGCAATGCGCCAAAAGATACCCCCATGTGACGCGCCTGGACTGCGCGAGCTGGAACTTCTCCGTGCTTTACCGCACGGACTCATCGCGCTTGAAGTCGTAGAAGAGAAGAACGAGAGTTCGGCGTTCGTCGAGATGAAGTACGTTAGAAGCTCACGAGGCGTTCCATGATGCAAAGATTCTTGATCAACAACCGGGATGAGCTGATCTCACGCTGCAAGACAAAGGTTGCGCAGAGACCCAGACGAGCCGCAACTGAACAACAGCTTGCAAATGGCGTTCCATTGTTTCTGGACCAACTGACAAGAACGCTTGCAGCGGAAAAGGCTGACGAAGCTGAGGAAGGCATCAGAATCTCGGGGGCCTCGGGCGGGGATTCGCTGGCATTGTCTGAGCTGGGCCTGAGCGCCGCTGCGCATGGAAGAGAACTGCTGAAGCTTGGCTATTCAGTCGACCAGGTCGTTCACGACTACGGCGACGTCTGCCAGGCAATCACTGATTTGGCATTTGAGAGAGACGCGCCATTCGCCATCGGGGAGTTCCGCACCCTGAATCGGTGTCTGGACAATGCCATCGCCGACGCTGTCACAGAGTTCAGTCTTCAACGCGACACACAGATCGCCCGGCAGCAAGACGTCGATGCGCACGAGCGTCTCGGCTTCCTGGTTCATGAATTGCGTAACTCCTTGGGTACGGCAATTCTTGCGGTCCGAGCCCTTGAGTTGGGCAACATGACAGTGAGCGGCGCTACTGGAGCCGTCCTGAAACGCAGCCTTTCATCGCTTGGAAATCTGATCAGTCGGTCGCTCGCCGAGGTACGCAGTAGCTCACCGGAGCAACGCCAGACATTCTCCGTAGCCTCGTTGATAACGGACGCCGAAAACGCGGCCCAACTAGTTGCAAGCGCCGCAGGTTGCACCTTTGAGGTCGCACCAGTAGACCCTCTTCTGCGCGTTAGCGCGAACCGCGAACTCTTGCTCGCTGCGTTGACCAACCTCGTGCAGAATGCGTTCAAATTCACTCGCTCTCAAACAGAGGTCATGTTGACGGCCCGCGGAGTGGGAGAGCACGTCCTCATCGAAGTCGAGGACCACTGCGGCGGGCTGTCGCCCGAAAGTGCCGCCAAGATGTTCATCCCCTTTAATCAAGGCAGTGATGACAAATCAGGCCTGGGTCTCGGTCTTTGCATCGCCCGGCAGAGCGTTGAGGCCGACTCCGGCACGTTGACTGTTCGAGACGTGCCTGGCACCGGATGCGTTTTCAGCATTCGCCTTCCGCGCTGCCCGCTAAAACCGGAATGAGCTCCGGGCGGCACGGTATCTCGTCGATGCTCCGGAAGGTGCCGTACTGATCGCATGCGCTGAGCTAGAGGCGACCATTGCCTTGAGTTTGGTATCGAACAGACCAACTGATGTTTCAGCGATAGCCTGACGTTGTGCCCATCGGGCATATCGAGCAACCTCATGGCCCTTTCGCTATTTGCCGCTGAATCCCTCGTCCGCGATTGCTGCCACCATGGCCCGGGCTAGGGGGGAGGACGCGTTCTCTCGAGGCGAACGCCGTCTGAATCTCCCCGAGTACATCGGGCTGGTGGCTTCGTGCCAGGCCGCTTTCGATGCTGTCATGGCTAAGCTGCCTCCGCGAAGCCAGATCGACCTCTGGAACGCTCTTCAGCCGCAGACCATCATCACATCCAGCGGAAAACGAATGCTTTGGGTTCTGCGTCGCGGCGTCCTGGATGACCTCGCACCCCGGGTCGAGAGCATGCTGACCCGCACCTGGCAGCCCGAGCCCACGGAGAACGACCAACTTGTCTTTCGCGCAGTGCTAGAGGCGCTCGCGACCGGCCGGGAGCGATTGAGTGAAATCACCGAGTTCTGCAACGAGATTCACCCCTGGCCTTCCGTACTGGGGGTGGCCGGCTACTTGACGGGAAACCTGGCGGCCGCGGTCAAAGTGGCCATGTGGGATGTCGTGGGCGACCGTCAGCCGCGGCGTTTGCGATTGCCCAGCTGGGTGCTGGTGGGAACGCTGCTCGACGCCCTTGGCGCCGCTTCGAGGCGGGCTCGTGCAACCCTCGCGGCACTCACTGCAGCACTGGGCACCGTCCTCGGCCCGGAGAAAATGCAGCTGACGGGTGAACACGCGCGCCTGCTGGTCGAGCTATACCGTGCCACGAACGGCGGCCGTTGGCACTCGGCCTCGGAATCGGCTCTTCGAGACGGCATGGAGTACGCCCAGCAGGGCACGGCCTTTGGTAACACGCTTGGGGACGAGTTCCAGAGTCTCTTGAAGGGGCTGACGGGGCTGCAGCTGATTCGGATAGGCCTGGAGCAGGAAATACGCTGGACCTCCCTCACCTTGATTCACCTCGCACCTGGCGAAGCCGCGGGGGAGCTGACCGCGTTCGCTTTCAAAGCGTAGTCGCCTTCGGAGGCGCGCGGCCGATGAGCGAAGACATGTTCCTTCGACCGGGCTTGATCAACGCCGCTGCGAGCACCAAAGGTCTTCAACCAACAACCGGTTCAGCAGATTCCTTGACCGAAGACGGTTTCGGGTACGCGATCCCGCCCGAGATGTGGCGGGGAGGCGTTTCTTCGGCGGCTACCAGGTCATTAGGGCCGTGTTCGCCTCGGCAACCCCGGCTTCGAACCTGCGCCGCCGCGCACTCTCCGCACTCAGCGCGGTATGCAGTAGATCGAGGTCTATCGCGCAGCCTAGAACGGCCCCCTGGATCTGGCGTGCGACCTTGGTCCGGGCAGATAAGGGTTCATCGTATGGCTCCCCGACGCTCGATCGCAGCTTTGCAATCACTGCCATCAGCAGGCGGTTCCAATCCCTAAGCACAGTGACGTCCGGGTCGGCCTCGACGCCGGCCGGGACCGAATGCGACACGTGGGTAGTCTTGTCGATCATGGTGAGTCCCGTTCGGGTTGCTTTTTCTGATGGGCCGGAATACGGGCAAAGGGTGCCTCTTGTACGGACCGCTTCAGTGCGACGTCGTTGGCCGGACGTCAGGCCATTCAACTTCCATTCCCATGACCGCTCGCGCATACAGGTAGTTGTCGCGCGCGCGCTCGGAGAGTGAGTCCATATCGACATGACCGACCGCGTCGCACGGAAAGACATAGGCGCGACGAGTGGAAATGAGAGAGCGGAAGAGCAACTCATAGCCAGTGGATGCGGGAGAAGCAATCACGACGGACTCCTTTGCGCGCGCCGGTGGTCCTGGGGGGTGAACAGAGTAAGGATTTGGATTCTCCACAACCAAGGTAGCGATTGATTGGTAGGAATACTCCTACATCCAATCGAACCTTACAAGACGTGCTTTCTTCTACGTTTGCCCAAGAAGTAGGCAGTCGAAGGCCAAAAGGATTTGGGAATGGCGGCGACCGCCGACACTGCACGCCCCAACAAAGTGCTACCACTTGGTGTCGCTGCTACCTGCGGCGCCTAGGCTCCTCATGACCTCATCTGCAGTCGACGACGCTCGACAGATATTCCTGGCGGCAACACCCGTCATCCGCATCAGCAGCCTTGGCGACAGACGCTGGAAGCGCGACGTCTCCAAGGGCCCGCAAGCCGGCGGACCCTTCCTCCGAGCCCGGTACGAAATTCTCGACGAAGCGGCATGGGAGGCGTTGAGGCCCTATCTCTACCTGGTGGCTGGCGACGACCAAGTCATCCTGTACGTGGGCATCTCTCGCAATCGGCTGCAGGACAGGTGGCATCTGTTCACTGGCTACGATGCAAAAACGGGCACTCTCTTGGTGGGAAAGCAGCTTTTTCATCGTGAGTGCTGGCTTCACTTCGAGAGCGAAAATGAAACCAACGCTGAGCGCACGTACGAGGTGCGGTGTATCGACGGAAAAGGCTTGGCGCAGGTCCTTCATCGCCTTGGGTTGCCTCTGTCGGACATCGGCGTGTTCGGTCGCAGTGATGCATCCGTCATCTCGGGCATAGAGCGGTGGATGTCACGAAGCTTTGAACTGGCGCCGTGGAATCGGAGCACGGCGCATTCCTGACATCAAGAAGGCACCTCGGAACGCGCTGAGTGCGTTAACGAACGGACGGCAGACGCTGGCGCACCTAGAACGTCCCGGATGCCACACTTTATTAGGGAAGATCGGCCATGTCGCAGTTCGTCGTCATAGTGCGCAATCGCGTGAAGCCCGGCCATGAGCAAGAGTACGTCGCCCTGGTAACGCCAGTCCTCGATGCAATGCGCCACGAGAAAACCTTCATCAATACCATGCTGCACCAGGATCCAGCAGACCCTTGCGAGTTCACGCTATACGAGACCTGGATCGACAGGGAAGACTTCCTTCGGATCCAGATGGGTCGGGCATACCGCAAAGCGTACGAGTCGCGCCTTCCGGAGATACTCGAGCGTCCGCGAGAGATGCATTACTGGAGTCCCATTCGCTGCGACTATGTTTTCGCAACGCCCGGATTGGCAGTTTTGTCGCAGCCCTGAGAGTGACTGGGGAGGCATGGTCGCCTGGCATCTCGCCGCCAGAAACCCGGACCAGTTGATTGGCGTTGCCATTCTCAACGCACCGCACCCGGCGACCTTCACCTCATTCGCACTCACTCATCCTATACAGCTTGCAAGAAGCGCCTACGTGGCCCTGTTCCAAGTTCCATGGCTGTCCGAAATCTTGCTGAGTGCCTACGAGTACGCGGCGCTGAGCTTGGCGCTCACGCGCACGAGCCGACCTGGCACGTTCAGCGATGCCATGCTCGCCCACTACCGAAGCGCCTGGTCAGAGGAAGGTGCTCTGACCACGATGCTCAACTGGTACCGTGCTATGCCGCTCGCCAAGCCTCAAACCTGCCGTATTCAAACCCCCGCCAGGGTAATTTGGGGTGATGGTGATAGCGCCTTGGAACATGGATTTGCAGAGGCCGGTATTGCCTACTGTGAACGCGGCGATGTGGTTCACATCCCAGGCGCTACGCACTGGGTTCACCACGAGGAGCCGGAGCTCGTGAACTCTCTGTTGACGGAATTCCTGGAGCCGATGCGCGCGAGCGCGTAGCAGTCACGCGAGCAGCGGCTGCCCAGCCTCAGCGGAAGAGCGCGTAGGCGTCAAATCAGTGAGCCCAGCGACACCTGGACTTCGGGTATCCATCATTTCCGCCTCCTCCAAGGCGGGGAAGATACGGCCCGAGTACCTTGCTGCAGTGCCCTTCGACAAAAGCTTCTGTCAGTTTGTTCTTCGGGACAGCTCGTTCAGGAACAGACGACTCGGCGGCTGACCCAAGGCTCGAAGGCCATCCTTATCAAGGCGTGGTCGTCTCGTATCACAGCGTTCCGCTGGTGACAGCTGCCGGCGAGCTGTGGGGCACGCTGAGCCATTTCGACATGGCGTCCCTGCCGCTGTCTGATGACGAGTTCGAGCTTCTGCAGAGTGCAGCCAGGCTGCTGCCAAGTTTCCTTGTCGAAGGTTGAATCAGCGGCGGTCTTTCCAATCTCTTCATCGGACGTTCGCCGAGATTCAATCTCGGCGCCGACACAGCGAATCGCTCAAGCGCCCTTGTCCAGCCGCGCATGGATGTTCCGCACCGTCCATCAGCTTCTTCACGCGCGACCTCGACCGGCGCTCATGCAGTGCCCCTGCATTTGGGAAACGCAGCGCATCCCCAGAAAGATTCGCCCACATGCGCGCCCTTCCTCGCGGTCCTTCGCACCATGTGCCCCGCGCATCGTGGGCATACAGGCGTTGCCGATGCGCTGCTGGTGTCCGTCGCTTCAGGCTGGGGCTTTGCTTCAGCACTCCATGAGCGCTCGTCGAGCCCTGCTCCACGCGCCGATCGGATCAACTCGAAGAGCACATCGCCACCCAAATCAACTTGGCATTGCGTCCCTTGGCGAACTCGCGCGCCTCGTCCGTGAATCGCCCCGACGTCACGACGAACCCACCACCCGCGGCGCTGCCCGATGTGACCTGCGGCCTGGTCACTATCTCGGCCGCGATTCGAACAGCCCATGCATGCGCAAGGAAGTAGCTCACCGGTGCCAGCGAAACGCTTAACCGCAGCGCGGCGTTGCATCTTGCACTTGTAGTACTAAACTATTCGCCCTTTCAACCCACAAGGAGACGCGCCATGGGTACCCCCACCGAGATTGCGAAGCAAGGCTACGCAGCGTTCGCCAGCCGCGATATTCCTGCGCTCCTCGCGCTCCTTGCAGATGACGTGGAATGGCGATTCCTGGGCAGTCCGGAAACCGGTACGCCCTATGGCGGAACCTGCAAGGGCAAGCAGCAGGTGGCCGAATTCTTCGGAAAGCTCGCGCAGGCCGATGAGATTCAGGAGTTCGAGCCTCGCGAGTTCCTCGAAGGGCCCAACCACGTGACGGTCCTCGGCCGCGTAAAGAGCAGGGCGCTCCCGGATGGCAAGATGCACGAGTCCGAATGGGTGCAGGTCTTTACGTGGAAAGACGACACCAAGATCAGCCGCTGGATTGGGACGGGGGACACGGCCGCCAGACTCAACTCGAAGTAGCCGGGCATCGACAAAAATTGTTACCGCAGTTGTTACTTTCGACCGACGCGGTTACAACCCTGGCTTTGCCTGTGTTCATACCGCTTTGAGGTCGCTTTGCTTCCGACTGATTCGATCTACCGCTTCGACAATATCGAATTGCGCCCTTCCACCCGGCAACTGCTGGTAGGGGGCCAGCCCGCCAACCTGGGGAGCCGCGCCTTCGATGTGCTTTCGGCCTTGATCGCGCACCGCGAGCGGATGCTGACCAAGAACGAGCTGCTCGAGATGGTGTGGCCGAACCTGGTGGTGGAGGAAAACAACCTCCAGGTGCATGTGAGCGCGCTGCGCAAGCTGCTGGGGCCCAAAGCCATCGTCACGATTCCGGGCCGCGGCTATCGCTTCGCCGCCGCGCTGGACGCCCTGCCCGCTTTGGCCGCGGTCGCCGCGGTTGCCGCGAGCGCCGGGGCGCCCGCATCGAGTCCCAGGGGCGCTCCCATGGCATCTGCCGCCAGGGCCCTGCGCTCGGACACCGGCAACCTGCCTGCCCTGCTGCCCCCCTTGCTGGGCCGGGATGCCGAGCTGGCGATGCTGCGCGAGCTGGTGCTGCAGCAGCATCGGCTGCTCAGCCTGCTGGGGCCGGGCGGCATCGGCAAGACCAGCCTGGCCCGCGCCGCCGCCCGCCAGGTGGCGCACGACTTCCGGGACGGCGCCTGGATGGTGGAGCTGGCCTCCATCTCGGACCCGGCCGCGCTGCCCGGCGCGGTGGCGCTCGCCTTGAGCATCAACCTGCCCGGCCGGGCCGACGCGAGCGTCGAGCTGGCCGAACGTCTGCGCGGCCACGAACTGCTGGTGCTGGACAACTGCGAGCACCTGATCGAGCCCGTGGCTGCGCTCGTGGGCTACTTGCTCGAAGCCGTGCCCAAGCTGCATGTCCTGGTCACGAGCCAGGAGCCCTTGAAGCTGGCCACCGAGCGGCCGGTCCGGCTCGGCGCCCTGGCAGTGCCGGACCATGCCGTCCTGGCCGACGCGGCGACGCATGGCGCGGTGGCCCTGTTCGTGGCTCGCGTCGGCGCCATGCAGCCGGGCTTCCGGCTCGACGAAGGCAATCTGGACGCGGTGGTGGACATTTGCCGCGAGCTCGACGGCCTGCCGCTGGCGCTGGAACTCGCCGCCGCGCGCGTGCCGCTCCTGGGCGTGCAGGGCGTGCGGCAGCACCTGGCCCAGCGCCTGCATGTGCTGAAGAGCGGCGTGCGCGATGCGCCTTCGCGCCATCGCACCCTGCGCACCACGCTCGATTGGAGCCATGCGCTGCTGAGCCCGGATGAGCAGAAGGTGTTCCGCCGGCTCGGCGTGTTCGTCGGCGGCTTCGGCCTCGAACTGGCGCAGCAGGTGGCGTCCGACGAGAGCATCGATATCTGGGCCGTGCTGGACCATCTCGGCAACCTGGTCGACAAGTCGATCGTCGTGGTCGATGCCGGCCCGGTGCCGCGCTACCGCCTGCTGGAGACGGCCCGCGTCTACGCCCGCGAGCAGCTCGAGGCGGCCTCCGAATGGGACAGCCTGCGACAATGGCATGCGCGCTGCATGCAGTCGGCGCTCGACCGGCGCGTGCGTGCCGGCCACCTGGGCGCCGAGACGGTGGACCAGTGGGTGCTGGCCTGCAGCCCCGAGATCGACAACCTGCGCAGCGCGATCGAATGGGCCTGCGGCCCCGGCGGCGATGCCGCGCTGGCGCTCGACCTGGTGAACATCGCCGCGGTGCTGATGTACCAGGCAGGCCGCTACCCCGAATGCCTGCGCTGGATGCTGATGGCCGAGCCCCTGATCGACGAGGCCACGCCGGCGCAGGTGGTGGCCGAGTTCAGCCTCGGCCTGGCGCTGGTCGGGCTGCACGGCGGCATCAGCGCGCAGCGGCGGATGCAACTGCTCGACCGGGCCTGCGACATCTTCGAGCGGCAGCCGCCGCACGGCCTGCTGGCCCTCACCCTGTGCTCGAATGCCTACGTGGCAGCCGTGAGCGGCGATTTCGACAGCGCCGAGCGCAGGCTGGCGCAATGCCGCGAGCTGGTCGAGCAACCCGGCCTGCGCCCCTTCAAGGGCACCTGGCTGTACTGCACGGGCATGGTGCGGCGCTACCAGGACCAGCCCGTCCAGGCGCTGTCTGCCTTCTCCCAGGCGCTGCCGCTGGTGCGGTCGGAGGGCAACGCGCGCACGCTGTTCCATGTGCTCAACAACCTGGCTGCCATGCATCACGAACTGGGGCATGTCGACGAGGCGGTGGCCCAGTTCCGCGGGCTCATCGACCATTTGCAGCGCTCGCCGCTGGCCGATGCGCAGATGATGGCCTTCGCGCTGAACTGGTACGCGCATGCGCTGACCGGTCAGGGCGCGCTCGAGGAGGCCCAGGCCCAGGTGCTTCGAAGCCTGCCGCATTGCCGCCGTTCGGTCGGGCTGCGCCACTTCGCGGGCATGCTGGCGCTGCTGGCGGCGCGCCAGGGCCGGCTGCGCGAGGCCGCGTTGCTGATCGGCTGCGACGACGCCGCGCGCCAGCGGCGCGGCGAGCGGCGCTCGCCCAGCGACGACCGCGCGATGGCGGCCGCCCTGGCGCTCATCGGTGCCGCGCATCCGGCGGCCAGCATCGAGGCCTGGCGCCTCGAAGGGGCCGGGCTCGACGAGGACGCCATCATGGCGCTGGTGTCCGAGCGGCACCTTCTCAACGCTGCCTCGGGTCCGCACGTTCGAGCTGCGTGATCAGGTAGGGGAAGACGTCCCGCGCCGCATCGCGCCCGATGAACAGGTCCATGTGGGCGTAGCCGTCGAAGATGTGGCGCGTGTAGAGCGCCGGGTCGTTGAAGGCCGACAGCCAGCTCTGCGTGCGGATGCAGGTTTCCGGGAAGAAGAGCTGGTTGCCGGCGCCGGCCACGAAGCTGATCGGCAGCGCCAGCCGCGGCGCGTTCTCCGGCACGACATAGACGTCGCGCCCCTCGCTGTCCACCGCCTTGGCCTGCTGCATCATCAGGCTCAGCTGCTCGAAGGGGCGCAGTGACACGCAGCCGAACATTTCCGCCAGCGCCGTGTGGGTGGCGTTGTTCAGCTGCGCATGCGCATACGAGGGGCCGAAGATGGAGAACACGCGGCGGCACAGCGGGTTCTTGCATTCCTCGCCGGCGGGAATGGGCACCTTCCAGGCGAGCGTGTCGATTTCGCGGTCCAAGTCGGTGGTGCCGGGCACGCTGTCGAAGCGGTCCTCCAGCGGTGCATAGCCTTCCAGCAGCCGGGCCAGGCCGAGATCGGCCTTGGCGTAGTTGAGCCAGTTCGTCACCGGATGCAGCGTCAGCTGCGAGGAGACGATCGACCGCACGCCGGTCATGCCGTCGAGCAAGGCCATCAGCAGGCTCATCGAACCGACGCAGTGCGCGATCGCCTGCAGATCCCGTGCGCCCGTGGCCTCCAGGATGAAGCGCACTGCGGCCGGCCAGTCGATGCGGGCGATGTCGTCGATGGTGAAGGGGGCGATCGGGCTGCCGGAATCGGGGCTGGCCCGGTAATCGAACAGCCACACGTCCCAGCCGCGCGCGCAGAGCGCTTCCACCAGGTTCTGCTCCACCGTGTCGGTGGCGAAGGACGACGCCCGCACCGAGAAGCCCGGCGCCAGCACCACCGGCCCGCGCGCGCCGCCGGCATAGCGGGTGAGCTTGATCCGGAAGCCGTCGCCGACGTCCACGCTGTGCGGCACCGGCACCGGTGCGTGCAATGCGCGCCGCTGTAGCTGGGGGAGGTCGAGCGCCGGGAAGTTGTTCAAGTCCGCCAGCAGTCCGCCGTAGGCGCGGAACAGCGTCGTGGCGAAAAAGCCGCCGAACTTGGCCAGGTAGGCGGCGTTGATGGCGTCGCGCGCGGCCGGCACCTGCTGCTCCACCTCGCCCAGCAGGTTCGCGGGCGGCTCGAGCTTGATGGAGGAGGCCTGCCACAGGAGATCGTCGAGGTCGAGCGTCAGGATGCCCTGCGCGACCAGCGGGCTCTCGGCGCTTTCCACGTCGTGCACGCGCACGAACAGCGTGGTGGTGTCGGTCCAGGGTGAGGACCCGGGCCGCTGGTGCAGCAGCTTGTGGCCCTTGAAGCGCAGCCGCGAGTCGCCGCGCTGCAGCATCATCTCGTAGGTCATGGTCCAGGTTTCCACGCGCTGCGCGTCGGCCGGCAGCAGGTGGAACACGCCGCTCACCACCGGCATCGGCTCGTGCCACAGCGCCGGGCAGGTGACGGTGCCGGAGATGGTTGCGGCGTGGGTCGGGTCCGAGACCATCGCGTGCAGGTCGTGGGTATGGATGGTCAGCTCGAAGCACATCGTCTGGTTGCGCACGCGGCCCCAGGCGCAGGCGACTTCGTAATCGTCGGCGATGCGGCGCGCCGCGTCGGGGCGCGCGACCACCGCCTCGGTGCTGATCCAGCCTTGCATGGTTTCGGTGAACTGGAAGCTCGGGCTGAGCAGCGCCGGATCCTTCTCGATGAGCTTCTTGATCGCGTACTTCGCCAGCTCGATGGCGCCTGTTTCGAGATTCCCGGTCACGCTCTGGAGCAGCGCTTCGGCGTCGTGCGCGATCGACGAGATCTCGCGCTCCAGCCGCTCCAGCAGGCCCGAAGGAGGCGCGGCGGGAGGCGAGGATGCGCTGCTGCGCGTCGGCAAGATCTGGCGTGGCTTCAGGCCGAGGTCGATCGCCCAGCCTCGCGCGTCGCACAGGTTCTGGCTGGCGCGCTCGGCCAGCGCCGTGATGGTCAGCAGCGGATTCACGCCTGCCGCGCCCGGCAGCACCGCGCCGTCGCAGACGTACAGGCCCTCGTGCACCGCACCGCCGTCGTTGCCCGAGAACACCTGGCTCTGGTGGTTGACCACGCCATCGCGCGCACTGTCGCCCATGCCGCAGCCGCCGAGCGGGTGCACGGTGATCAGCTTGCGGCCGAGCGATTCGGCCGACAGCGGGTTCGGGATGAACTGGCCCTGGACCGCGTCGTTGGCGGCCTTCAGCCACGCCTCGTCCCTGGCGATCGTGGGGCTGGCGCCGGCGTTCGGCCAGTCGATGCGCAGCCGGTCGTCCTCGAGGTGCAGGCGGCCGGCCGCCTCGTCCACGCTCATCACCAGGTAGGTCTGCGTGCGGGCCACCGCGCCGCTGTAGGCCAGTTGGGTCAGGCTGCCGGGGTCGCCCTGCACCGCCTCGCCCAGGGCCTGGGCATCGAGCAGGCGGGACTTGGCTTGCGTGGCGCCGTACGCGAACTCGCCGCCCAGCATGGCGTCGGCGAAAAACAGCGCCGGCGTCAGCAGCGGGGCCAGCGCGCCGGGGATCACGCCCTCCTCGATCACCAGCCCGTCGCCCACCTCGGGCGTCTGGCGCATGTCGATCACGCCGGTGATGCACGGCCCCGGCAGATCGGCCGGCGCGACCTCGTTGCGCCCCGTGCCCACGCCGTTGATCTTGCGCTGGACCGCCTGGCCCTCCGCATCGGTGCCGGACTGCCAGTAGCTGTTGTAGCCCAGGGCGAGCACATCGCCGTTGCCGGAGAAGCGCTGGCCGAGCCGGTCCGACAGCGGCAGTCCGTGCGCCTTGGAGCGCAGCAGGATCTCGGTCGAGCCCAGGGCGCCTGCGCCGAGCATCACCACATCGGCGGTGACGCTGCGCCGGCCAGCGGTCCCCTGCGCGGCCGGGCCGTCCGGACCCCGCAAGCCGACCTCGTCGAAGAACACGCGCCAGCGCGCGCCGTCGCGCTCGACGTGGCTGACCCGCGCGCCCGTGAAGATCTGCGCGCCGTGGCCGTGCGCGTCGGGCAGGTAGTTCATGCGCGTGGTGTTCTTCGCACCCACGTTGCAGCCGCTGGTGCAATCGCCGCACAGGTTGCAGCGCGGCTGCGTCACGCCGAACGGGTTCACCTGGTCGACGAAGTTCACCGCGATCGGCGGGCGCTTGAACGGCTTCTTCATCGCCGCGGCCGATTTCTGCAGCGCCAGCAGCTTGTTCAGCGGCGGGAAGTCTTCCGAATCCTCGGGATAGGGCGAGGGGTCGAGCATCTGCCGGGCGCGTGAGATGTAGGGATCGAGCAGCTTCGGGTCGCGGCGGAACTCGGCCGGCCAGGGCGTGGCGTCGAACAGGCGCGGATCGATCTCCAGCGCGACGTTGGCATTGATCAGCGAGGTGCCGCCCAGGCCGCAGCCCACCATCGCCAGCATGTCGTCGTTCAGGTGCAGGTTGTACAGGCCGTCGGGCGCGCCGAGCTTGCCGCGCGCACCGTCGATCTGCATGTCGGCCTGCGCGGTGGCGATGTCGTTCGGGAACTGGCCGGGCAGGATCTCGCGGCCGCGCTCCAGCACGCAGACCGTCTGGCCGGCACGCGCGAGGCGCGAAGCCGCCACGCCGGCGCCATAGCCGGAACCCACCACGACCACCGTGTAGTGCGAGGCGATCTCGTCGAGTGAGCGGGAAATGGGCTTCATCATCATGCGTTCGCCTTTGCCATCGTCTTTGCCCGGGCCTCCATCTCGGCCCGTGCGTCCGCAATCACCGCGACCGAGGCGGTGAAGAATTCGTCGAGCAGCAGCGTGGCGCGGCTCTGCGTGGCCTGTTGCGCGTTGCGCGAGAACGCCTCCCAGGCCGGTGCCGTGCGTTCGATGCCGGCGGCCAGCGCCGCCAGCATCGGGTTGTCGCGGTCGCGGAAACCGCCGATGCCGCGTGCGTGCACGGGGGGCATGCGCCCGTTCACCGGATCGTTGAACAGGCGCAGCGACGCGACGTTCAACGCATCGTCGATGAACATGGCCGAGGCGCCCTGCGTGGTGGTCATGGTGGGCTGGTCCATCACCCAGCCGCCGGTGTTGAAGATGCCGACCGGCCGGTCGAAGCCGGCCACCGGCAGCTCGTCCTCGAAAGGCTTGTGGCTGTGGCCGAAGACGAAGCTGAAATCCAGCTCCGACGGCTTGAGCCCGGCCTGCTCGAGCTGCAGCTTCACCGGCCCCGACAGGTACCAGCGCAGGTCCGCCACGTCGTCGGCGCTCATCACTTCGGCATAGCCGTCGCGCTGCGACTCGGCGCCCCGGCCCAGCGTGGCGTCGAGCGTGCCGAGCACGAGCTGGCTGACCGTGATGCCCTGGAACACGTCCATGCTCCCGCTCATGCCGAAGTTCTGGTCAAGCTTGGCCACCAGCAGGGCGGCCAGCCGTTGCGAGAAGTCGTGCGATGCGGCGGCATCGCGCATCACCTGGTAGAGCTTGCCGGCGCCGGCCCCGGTCATGCCGGAACTGCCGAGGTCGGACCACATGAAGTCGACCCAGGCGCCGTTCTGGCCCTCCAGGTCCGAGATCGTCACGGTGCCGGGGTTGCGTCCCGCGCTCCGGCCCGGAGCCTGCGCATTCAGGATCGTCATCACCCGGTACATCGGGTCGATGTAGTGCCCGTGGTGCAGCACGACGCAGCGGCGGCGCGACGCATCGAGCAGGCCGAGATTCGGGTAGGCGATGTCCACCCGCGCGTCGGCCAGGCCCGGGCAGCCGGCCACGAGGCGCGTCAGCATCGACGAAGCGATCCGGGCGGCACCGGCCACATCTCCCGCTACAGCGTCCTCGAACAGCGCGGTGTGCTTGATCAGGTCGTCCTCGATGCGGCCCTGCTGCAGCGCGTCCTGGAACTGCTGGTCCTGTGCGATGCGCCAGAGATGGTGGTCGTGGTTGCCGGGCACGTACAGCACGCGCGGGGCGAACACCGGACGGCCGCCGTCCTGCATCACCGTTTCCACGAAGCACCGGAAGGCCGCCGCCACGTCGCCCATCGGCGACAGGCCCATGTCGAGCACGTCGCCCAGCAGGATCAGTGTCGGGGGCGGGCCGTCCATGGTGAACAGCAGCTGGCGCAAGGCGCTGCCGAAGGCGATCTGGGTGTCGCTGGGGCGGCCGGGATCGGGCCGTCCCTGCGCGTCGGCGTAGGTCAGGGTGCTGTAGGCGGCGCCGAGGTGAAGGTCGGACAGGCAGACATAACGCGGTGCATTCAAGGCCATGGTTCGTGGGCGGATCGGTGGACCCGGCCGGGTCCGTGCCGGGACTGTCGCCGAAGGCGGCCGCGGCGTCATGAATTCGGCCCTTAAGCGTTCTGAATTCGGGAGGCCGGCGGCCGCCTGAAGCGGGCTTCAGCACGCTTCAGTACTACTTAAGGACTGGAAGGGCGCGGCGCGAGAAGCTTGGCACTCCTTTTCACCAGCCAACGGAATAGCCCCATGCTCAAGCTGAACACCACCCCGGCCGCAGCCATTGCCGCGACGCGGCGTGCCGTGGGACTGCCTCGGCACGTGCGGCTGCGCAACGGCGTACCGGCCCAGATCCGTGCCCTGCGTTCCGACGACGCGAAGCGCTTCGGCGGCTTCGTCGCCAGGCTGTCGGCCGCCTCGCGCTGCGAGCGCTTCGGCCGCGGCTTCGGTGCCTGCTCGCCGGCCATGCTGCTGGATCTGGTCAACGTGGACGGCGTTCGCCATGCCGCTTTCGTCGCCACGCTGAGGCTGGACCACGACGAGGAGGTGATCGGGGAGGCGCGCTACGACGTCGGCGCGGACGGCGACTGCGCGGAGCTGACGCTTGTCGTGGCCGACTTCTGGCAGGGCCAGGGGTTGGCCGAGCAATTGCTCGATCGCCTGCTCGAAGCGGCGCGCGATGCCGGCCTGCATCGGCTTGTCGGCGAGGTGCCGTCTTCCAACCGCCGGATGATCCGCTTCATGCAGCGCATGGGCTTCGTCGCGTGCGCCCAGGGCGCCGATCGGCCGGTGCTGCGCATGGAACGTGGCGTGGCCCCGCGGCTGCAGCAGGCGCCCGCGCCGCGGCCCGTGGACGTGCTGCGGCGCTGGCTGAGCAACCAGCTCTTCCAGTTTGGCTTCTGAATGGCCTCCCGTGGGTCGAGATAAGATGCCGCGCTTTTAGCGCGCCGGCGCACGAAGGGACCGACATGGCGATCACCACCGATGGACCGCGTGCGGATGCACCTCTGCGGCGTATTCGCGAGCTGCCGGGGCCGCGCGGCCTGCCTCTGCTGGGCAATGCCCTCCAGATCGAGCGCGAACGCCTGCACCAGAAGGTCGAGCAGTGGGCGCGCGAGTACGGCGAGATCTACCGGTTCCGCATCGCCTCCCGCGAGTTCGTCGTCATCTCCAACCCGGGGACGGTCGCCGCGGTGCTGCGCGACCGGCCCGACGGATTCCAGCGCGGCGCAAAGCTCAACGCGGCGGCTCGCTCGCTGGGCTTCAATGGCCTGTTCACCATCAACGGCGACGAATGGAGGCGGCACCGGCCCATGGTGCTGCGCGGCCTGGACCCGACCCACATCAAGGCCTTCCATCCCACGCTGGTGAAGGTCACGCAGCGTTTCGAGGGCCGCTGGCGCCGGGCCGCGGAGGCCGGACAGCCGATCGACCTGCAGGCGGACCTGATGCGCTACACCGTCGACGTGACCGCGGGCCTGGCCTTCGGCACGGACATCAACACGTTGGAGTCGGACGAGGAGGTGATCCAGCAGCACCTGGACAAGCTGCTGCCCGCGCTGGCCAAGCGCGTGCTGTCGCCGCTGCCGCGCTGGCTGACGCGGCGCGACCGGGCGGTGGAAGCGGATCTGGCGGCGGTGCACGGCGCCGTGAACGGCTTCATCGCCGCCGCGAGGCAACGGCTCGCCGACGAGTCTGAACTGCGCGAGCACCCCCGCAACCTCATCGAAGCCATGGTCGCCGAGCGCGACCGGCCCGGCTCCGAGCTGACCGACGAGGACGTTTCCGGCAACATGCTGACCATGCTGCTGGCCGGCGAGGACACGACGGCCAACACGCTGGCGTGGATGGTCTGGCTGCTGCATCGCCATCCCGAGGCCGCGCAACGGGCCGCCGAGGAAGTTCGCCGCGTGATCGGCGAGGGATCGCATCCCACCCACGAGCAGCTGGGCCAGCTCGATTTCGTGGAAGCCTGCGCGCACGAGACGATGCGGCTGAAGCCGGTCGCCCCGCTCCTCATCCAGGAGGCCGTGCGCGATACCGTGGTGGACGGTGTGGCGGTGCCTGCCGGCACGCCGGTGATGTGCCTGATGCGCCCCGGGGCCGTGAATGCCGCGCATTTCGCCGATCCCGAGGCGTTCCGGCCGGAACGCTGGCTCGCCGGGGATGGCCCGGGCCGGGCCGCGGGCTCGGCCAAGCGGGTCGCCATGCCTTTCGGCGCCGGGCCGCGCACCTGTCCCGGCCGCTACCTCGCGCTGTCGGAGATGAAGATGGTGGCCGCCATGCTGCTCGGCGCGTTCGAGATCGCGGACGTATCCACCGCCGACGGCACGGAAGTGCAGGAGCGGCTGGCGTTCACGATGTCGCCCGTAGGCCTGAGGTTGCGGCTACGCAACGCGCCGTAGCGCGGCCATGACCTCGGCCGCCGGCGGCAGCTCGCTGGTACGCCAGACCAGCCGAGCGTGGCGATCGAACAGATAAACCTGGCCGGTATGGCGGTCGCCCGCGGCCGCGCCCCCCTTGAACAACGAGAGCATCGGGTCGAGCGCCTCGGGGGCAGGCGCCGCCGCGCTCCATATGGGCCTGGCGCCGAAACGCCGCAGCCAGCCGCTCAGGGCGGCGGGGTCGTCGGCCAGCGGGTCGATGCTCAGCGACAGCAGGCGCGCCGCCGCATCGCGCTCGGCCAGCAATGCGGCCTGCAGCGCCGAGAACAAGGCGCCCTGGATCGGGCAGACCGTGCTGCAGCCGGTGAACATCAATTGGACGGCGGTCGGGGCGCCGCGCAGCTGCGCCGCGAGCGTCGGCGCGGCGCCGTCGTGGCGCCGCAGCGGCAAGGCCGGGGCCGCCACGGCCGGCATCACCGGGCCGACGCCGGCGTTGGCACGGGCGGCCGGCGGCACCCCCAGCCACGCCAGCGCACCGGCGGCAAGCAGGCGCCGGCGCCCGGGGGATGCAACCCGGGATGGGACGAGGGGGCGATGCGCGTTCATTCGGGGGGGCCCTGCGTCAGGTAGTCCCACAAGGCCGCGCACTGGCCATCGTCGGCATCGAAGCGCGGCATGGCTCGGGGCAACACGATGTGGGCCGGATCGACGCCGGTGCGCAGCGTGCGGCAGAAGGACGCCTGCTCGTACGCGACGGGCGGGCCGCCCCGGCGCGGGCGGGCTTCGCGCAGCTGGCGCCGGTCCAGCGGCGGCGCGAAATTGGAGGCCGCGGCGGTGGACTTGCCAGGGCCGGCGTGGCACTGGGTGCAGCGCGTCGCCGCGACCGGCAGCGGCGCGCTGTGGCCGGACAGCGTGCCGGCGAGCGGCTCGGTGCCCTCGAACAGGCGCGCGCCGCGCGCCACCGAGGCCGGCACGGTGGGTTCGCGCCACCCGCGCCACGCCAGGCCCGCGGCCAGTGCGGTTGCGAGGGCCAGCGCCATCGGGAGCCTCAGCTTGCGAAGCGCGCCGGCCACTAGCGGATGTTGATGGTGCGCGCCACGCTGGGCACGCCGCTGCCGTCCAGCGCGAACAGCATGTAGTTGCCCGGCAGCACCACGCCGCGATCGGCCGGAATGCCCAGCTGGTAGTTGCCTGCCGTGCCCGTGAAGGAGAGCGGGATGCGACGCTGGTCGGTGTTGACCGAGTGAGTGGCCGACGCCATGCGCACCAATGCAAAAGTGGCCGCCGCGCGGTCGGTGGCCACGGCGATCTGGCTGCCCCATGTGGCGGTGGCCGGCGCGGCCGTGATGGCCGGGCGGGGTGCCGGCGTTCCGTCGGGCGCCAGCAGGTAGGGTGGCGTGTAGATCTCCGCGTCAGGGTGGTCGGCAGGGCAGGCGCACAGCCCGCCGCCGCCCGCCAGCACGCGTCCGTCCAGCAGCAGCAACGCCACGCTGTGGTAGTTGCGCGGTCTCTGCATCGGCGGCAGGGTGATGAAGCTCTCGAGCACCGGGCTCCACAGCTCGGTAGCCAGCACGCTGTAGGAGTCGGAGAAGGTCACGGGCTGCGTCTGGCCGCCGATCACAAGCACCTCGCCGTTGGGCAGCACCACGCTGTTGACGAAGGTGCGGCCATAGGCCATGGGCGAGACCTTGCGCACCGTGGGTGGGTTCGGCGCGCCCGCATTGATGTCGATGATGTAGGCGGTCTTGAAGGCGTTGCCGCTGTCGTGGTTCGGCGCGCCGCCGAGCTTGAGGATCTTGCCGATGTCGTACATCACGGCGCTCGCGGTCATGGCGTACGGGTCGTCGCTGCGCGGGCCGGCCTGCAGGATGGCACCGCTGCCGAGCGTGTCGATCCAGTGCATCGCGGCGGCGGGACCGGCGTGGAACACCCAGCCGCCGGCGGCGCCGAACAGCCACATGTGGTTGTCGCCTCGGTAGACCCCGGACGCGTCCGGGCCGGCCAGCGGCGGGTTGGAGACATTGCTCGCGTCCGGCATGTTGGCCGGTACGCCGGACAGCGTGCGCCAGGTCCTGGTGCTGGCCGACCACACCTCGCCATACTTGCCGCCCAGTCCGCCGTTCCACGAACCGCCGACCGTGAATACGGAGCCGTCGGACATCGTGGTGCTGGACTGGTAGGCACGTGCGATCCCGAGTTGCGCACCCGTCACCCAGCCGCCCAGCGCCGGGTCGTAGATCGAGGTCTTCACCGCATCGCTGCCGCCGGTGACCAGCACGCTGCCGTCGGCCAGCAGGCTGAGGCCAGGGCAGAACATCTGGTGGCCCGTGGCCGTGACTGTCAGGGGGCTCGACGATCGCGTGGCGGGATCGAACACCGAGGTGTAGGTGTAGGCCTCGTTGCTGCTCGAGCTGAAGCTGGTGGGCGAGCGGGCCGCCCACAGCAGCAGCTTGCCGTCCGGCAGGTTGGCGGCCGAGGCAGGCACGAGCGGCAGCGCGATCGGATCGGACCAGGGCTTGACGGCAGCGGTGGACTGCGCCGCGGTGTATCCGGCTGCCGTGAAGCTGTACTCGTTGGATGGCAGCCACTTTCCCTTGAATCGGGAGCGCAGCCGGACCACGAGTCCCGCGCCGTCCGTGGGCAGGTTTGTCACCGTCAGCATGGTCGCGCTGGTCACGGTGTCGACCACCGGTGTCGCCGAGGAGGTCGACTGGATCGCGAAGCCGTACTGGTTGGCGCCGGTGTTGGTCCAGACGAAGGTCGCGCTGCGGCTGGCGAATTTGGTGCCGGGGGGCGGACTGGTCAGGATCGCAGGCTCTCCGCCCGGCGCCGGCCTGCTCGATGCGGACACGTCCGCGGGCGCCGCGTTGGCGCCCTGCGCTCTGCCGCCGCCTCCGTCGTCGCCGCCGCACCAAGCCAGGAACACCAGGGACGCATAAGCAAGGCCGCGCAAGGCGCGCGCCGATGGAACGCTGGTCATCGTTCCTCCTTTTTTGATCTTCATCCGACAGGTGCCAGCTTAGTCCTTGCGCGCGCAAGAAACAATACAAAAGTATTCAAACATGGCGCGCGGCCCAGCTGTTCGGATGAAACCGCCGATCTGGAGCGACTTCAGAAAGAACCTGTTCAACTACCCGATACAGCCTTCGGCAAGTTCGGGCTCCGTCTACAAATCCGACTCACATGGCAAAGGTTCGCAAACACCATTCCTCTACCCCCTGCCTCAGGGTGGGGCCCAGCGAAGTCCACGGCCTCGGCGCCTTCGCGACGCGCGCGTTGCCCGCTTTCGCATTGCTGGGTATCTACGAAGGCCGGCGCTACTCACAGCAGGAGATCGCCGCCAAGGTCTGGGATGGCCAGCTCACTTACCTGTTTACCTTGTCCAATCGGGAAACCATCGATGGCGCCAAGGGAGGCAATGGCACTCGGCACCTGAATCACGCCTGCGACCCGAACTGCGAGGCGGTCGAGGAGTACGACGACGCAGGCCAGTTGTTGCTGAAGTTCCAGACGATCGCTCCCGTGAACGCGGGGGACGAACTGTTCGTCGACTATTGCCTGACAGCGGACGACGGCTCGCCGGCCTCGGACTATCCCTGCCGTTGCGGGTCTCCCAATTGCCGCGGCACTATGCTCGCAGACCTCGGCTAGCGCTGTTGCAGGCGCTGAAGCAACTCTGCGCTCGGATAGCCGTCCGCGGGCAAGCCGACACTGCGTTGATAGCGGCGCAGGCCGTCACGGGTGGCGGGGCCCATCACGCCGTCGGGCGCTCCGCTGGCAAAGCCACGCTGATTGAGCGCGGTCTGGAGCTCGATCAGTTGGCTGCGCGTGAGAGCGGCCAGATCCCGCGGCCAAGGGGACTGCACGTCGGGGCCGCCAGTCATGCGTTGCGCAAGAAGGCCGACCGCGAGCGCATAGCTGGTCGAGTTGTTGTAGCGCAAGATGGCTCGGAAGTTCGATCCGACCAGGAAGGCCGGCCCGCGAGCGCCCGCGGGCAGCAGGATCGTGCCGTCCGCAAACTCCGGCAGTGGCTGACCGTCCGCGCTTCGCAGCCCCTCGCCGGCCCATTGAGCCGTGGACTGGCGCACGGCTGTGTCGGCCCGACCGTAGTCGAAGCCAGTCGGCAACCGGACCTCGACGCCCCAAGGCTTGTCCGCCTGCCAGCCCGCGCGCGACAGGAAGTTCGCGGTCGAGGCCATCACGTCCGCCATGCTGCCCCAGATGTCACGCCGACCATCGCCATCGGCATCCACCGCGTAGGCCAGGAAGTTTGACGGCAGGAACTGGGTCTGGCCCATGGCACCGGCCCAGGAGCCGACCAGGTGTTCGCGATCGATGTCGCCGTTGTCGACGATCTTCAGCGCCGCGAGCAACTCAGCGCGCGCCCAGTCCGCGCGACGCCCCTCGAAGCCCAGCGTCGCCAGCGCGTCGATAGTCGGGGTACTGCCGTAATTGCTGCCGTAGTTGCTCTCCATGCCCCAGATGGCGACCACGATGCTGGGCGGGACGCCGTAGCGCGAGGCCGCCGCTTCGGCTTCGTTGCGAACCTGCAGGAGCTTGTCCTGGCCCGCCGCAACACGTTGGGGGGTCACGGTTCTATCAAGATAGTCCCAGACCGTGCGCGTGAGTTCGGGCTGCACACGATCCAGTTCGATGACGCGCGGCAGGTACTGGACACTGTCGAATGCGCTGCGCAGCGTGGCCTCGCCGATGCCTCCTGCGCGCGCGGTCGCGCGGAAGTCCGCGACCCACTGTGCGAACCGCTTGCGGAGCTCTGCGTCGTCCACGGCCGCGGGCATGGGCGTCGGGAGCGCCGTTGATGGCTGCGATGGCGCTGTAGATGGCACGGAAGCGCAGCCGCCCAGCAGAGCGACCGCGAGCGCCATCAGGGCAAGCCGGGGGAAATGCAGCGATGGGAAATGGGCTTGGTGCATTCTGACTATTCGCCACCGATCCTGGCGGCGACGCTCAATCCTGCATTGCCAACGGATTGGGAGCCGGCTCACCGATCTTCGTGAGTGTGTTGCGGTCGGTGTGATGAAAGGGTTCGGCAAGCCCTTGGATCTGCATGACGGTATCTTGGTTGTACGACCAGGTGCCATCGGCATTGAACGCGACCTCGATACGCCACTCCAGCGTGGTGAAAGCATGCTCGATGAACGCGTTGGACACGATGCCGTTCACGAGGCTCCCGCGCGTGGCGACGAGTTCAAAGCAGTCTGCGTCCGCCTTCACTTGGCCGCTCGCCATCGCTACCTGGCCTCGCGGAATCGCCAGTGTGTGCATGACGGTGCCGGTGGCAGGTTCCCACAACCAGTAGCCGACCTGATCGTGATACATCTTGGTCAGGCCCGGCTTGTGGATGTAGGTGTGATAGCGCAGGCCATACAGCACTTGCGGGCCGTTGGTCTGGGGATCGATCGGCTGCAATTCGTAGTGCTCTACATAGACCTGCGTCTTCGGTCCCTGCGCCTTGGGCTTGACGTCCACGCCCTTCTCGCCCTGCCACACGCCCGCCATCCTGCGCAGCGGGCCGAGGTTGGAGAGGGTTCTTCCATCCAGGTTGGAAGGCTCGGTGTAGATGTCTTCCGGAAACGTTGGCATGGGAGAGGCCGGGAAGTTGAGTTGCAGTCGGCGAGTTCGATCGCCTGATTCTGGCCGCATCCTGCCACAACAGCGCCAACCGCAGCACGGCTGCTTGCGATGGGCGATCCATCGCCGGTTACTACACTGGTCGGATGAGCCACCCCCCTCAACCGCATCGCGTGCGAGACCTTCTTGCTTCCTATTTCTGGAGTGGCGATGCCATCCGCAGTCGAAGCGTGAGTGATGTGGTGCTGTCTGGCACGGTCGACGTGCCTGCTCCCCCTGCAAGGCTGATGGCAGATTGGGAAAGGGAGACATCGTTGCGCTTGGGCCTGGAACCCGGAGACGTCGAGGCATTGCCTCTGGCGCGAGCGCGTGCGCGCTGGCCGGACTACAGGCACTGCGTGAAGGCGGCATCCGATTGGACGCGCACGCTCGGTCTGCCCGAGGTGCTTGCCTCCTGTGACGTAGCCCTCATGGCCTGCTGCGGCGCGAAGTACCACCATGACGGCGCACGCTATGGCGGTGCGGCCTTCTGCAATCTCTTCCTGAGCGAGGACCGGGGTCTGGACCTGCATTTCCCCGCTACAGGTCATCGAATCCCGCTTGCCAGGGGAACGGCAGTGATATTCGATACCGGCCAGCCGCACGCCGTCATCAAGCGCCGCAGCGGCGGCTTCCATGTGGCCGACTTCGCGCCCGACCAGGATTGCACCCAGGTATTCCTGACCTGGGAACTTCCTATCGGAATGCCGATGTCGCGCGCGCACTTCGGATCGACTTCGACATCGATCCTTCGACCTCGTTGCAACTGGATGAAGAGCAAGTCTGGCTGAACGGCGCACGGGCCAGTGTGTGTCCGGATTCGGGCCGGTGGTGCCGAGACCGCTGAGATCCTATCTAGGTTGGATCGCCCGCCTGATCCGATCTGCGTAGGTCGTCAACGTAGGTACCATCGCGACGACTTCCTCGAGCGTGCGTCGGCTCTTCGGCGCAGAAATCGTGAGCGCCGCCACGACCCGGCCATCTGTGCCCTGTATGGGTACTGCGGCACCGACGACGCCCACGATGTACTCGGACTCGTTGGCCGCATAACCTTGGTTCTTCACCTTTCGGAGGCGCTCGAGAAGCCCCTTCGGTTCGGTGACGGTCTTGGGCGTCAGCGGCTCCCAGGGGCCGGAGGCCATGAACTTTGCGAGTTCATCCGGCGGCAACGCTGCAAGAAAGACCTGACCGCTGGACGTGCAGTGCAGCGGCGCCTTTTGCCCAGCCTGGAACTGCAGCGTGAGCGGCGACTGGCCCATGACGCTTGCGATGTACTCGACCTCGCCGAAGGACATCAGTGCCAGCCCACAGGTCTCTCCGGTCTTTTGTGCAACGGCGGTCAACAGCGCCTGGATGGGCGCGTAGACAATCGTGGAGCTCAGGATCGAGGTCGCCAATCCGACCAGCTTGGGCGCGACGGCGTACTTGCCCTTGACCGGCATCTTCTGAAGAAAGTGCAGGTCCTCCAGCGAGGCGATCATCCGGTGAGCCGTAGGCCTGGGCAGATCGAGGAGGTAGACGATATCGGCTGCGGAGATCATGCCCATCTTGGCCGCCAGGTTGAGGACCGCGAACAGCCGTTCGACGGGCGTTCCTGCGACGGCTGTCGAAGTTTTCCTGGCCTTCCTGGTCGATGTGCTCATGACCGGATTATTGGGACTCTAGCGCCGTCCTGGAACTGCATAGCGATTCTTCAGTACGGCAACGAGTTGCGACGTGATCGAGCAAAGCACCATGTAAATCACGGCGACCGCCAGGTACATCTCGACGAGGCGCCCATCACGTTGGGCGATCTTCGACGCTGCACCCAGGAGATCGGTCACGGAAAGCACGTAGACCAGCGACGTGTCCTGAAACAGGATGATCGTCTGCGTGAGCAGGATCGGACTGACAACCCGCAGGACCTGCGGGAGGATGATCAGCCGATAGCTCTGCCAGGTGGACATTCCCAACGCTCTGCAAGCGCCATACTGCCCCTTTGCTATCGACTTGAACCCGGCGCGGATGATCTCGGCGTAGTAGGCGGCCTCGAACAATGTGAAGGTCACGAAGGCCGTCCACACAGGTCCGATCTGCACCGGCCTTGAAGCTCCCGTCATCCACATCAGCACGAGCGGCATGAGGAAGAAGAACCAAAAGAGCACCATGATCAGCGGCACTGAGCGAATCAGCGTGATGTACGCGCTTGCCAGTTGCGATGCCACCGGAACTTCAAGGTGCCGCACAAGAGCCAAGCCGATACCGAGTACCAACCCTCCGACGAAGCCGACCGCGGTAAGCTCCAGCGAGAACACCAATCCTTTGAGCAGGAACGGGTAGGCCTGCGCAATCACGGAGAAATCGAAGTGATTCATGGCTTTGCGGCCTCCTTCCTCAGCAAGAAGAAGCGGCGCCGCGCGATCGTGAGTTCCGAGCCAGGCGTGCGAAGGCGCCGTTCCAAGCCATGCATGATTGCGTAGACGAAGAGAGCGAGCAGCAGATAGAGAAGGGTTGCCGCGCCAAAGGCTTGGAACGTCTTGAAGGTGAACTCGTTGATCTGTCGGGCTTGCGCGGTGAGTTCGAGAAACCCGATGGTTAGTGCTACGGACGTGTTCTTGAAGATGCCCATCACCTCGCTGGTCAGCGTAGGCATGATGATTCGCAGCGCCTGCGGAAGCAGGATGGTGCGATACACCCTCAGCTCGCTCATGCCGAGTGCCCTGGCTGCTGAACGCTGGCCGTAGGGCAACGCCTCGATACCCGCTTTGACTTGCTCGGCCACGCGCGCTCCGGTGTAGAGCGAAAGCGCGATGAGGGCCGGAACGAACGCACCCCAGGGGGGCGGCATCTTCTTCATCGCGCTGCCGAGATCGGCTGGTAGCAGTTCCGGCAGTACGAAATACCAAAGGAACATCTGGACGATGATTGGAATATTGCGGAAAACCTCCACATAGAGCCGCGCGGCCAGCGCTATGCCCCGGTTGGAGGATGTCCGGCAGCATCCGACCAGCACCCCCAAGACGAAGGCAAAACACCAGCCTGCCAGCGCCAGAGCCACCGTCCAAGCCAAACCATTGAGCAGCCAGGTGAGATACAGCTCCTCTCCGTCCTGGACTGTTTCGAAAAGGACTTCGAACACGCCGAGCTCCGGTCAGTTGCAGATGGTTCTTCAGTCGATCCTGTCGCTGGGCGCCTTGACTCGCCCCTTCAGCTTTTCCGTCATCGGAAAGGAAAGACTCACGTTGCGCGGCGGAATCGGCGACTCGAACCACTTCTTGTAGAGCTTGTCGTACTCGCCGCTCTTCATGAGGTTGCCGAGCACGCCGTCGACCAGGGCTTTGAACGCTGGATCGTCCTTGCGCAGCATCAAGCCGTAGTAGATGTTGTCGAAGCCGCCCGGCACGAGGGCAAACGATGCCGAGTTGCGCGAGTTGGCCTTCTCGCCCGCCAGCAGGATGTCGTCTTCGAGCCAGGCTACGGCACGGTTGCTGTCGAGCGTGAGCATCGATTCGCCGTGATCCTTGGCCGCGATCGTCACCAGCTCCATCTTCTGCTCTTCGTTGAACTTGCGCGCGAAGCCAACGGCATTGGAGCCCTGCGTGACCACGACGGTCTTGCCCTTGAGGTCCGTGGGCTTCTTCACGCCGGAGTCCACGCGCACCAGCCAAAGCGGCTGGCTGACGAAGGTCGCAACGGAAAAGCCGACCTGCTTCTGCCGCGCCGCATTGTTCGCGGTGCCACCGCACTCGACGTCGACAGTGCCGTTCACGACCAGCGGGATGCGATTCGACGAGTTGACCGCCACGTACTTGACTTCGAGCTTGGGCAGGTTCAGCTGCTGCTTCACCTTGTCCACGATGGCCGCGCACAGGTCCATCGAGATGCCAACGGGTTTCTGCTGGCTGTCCAGGAATGAGAACGGCACGGACGACTCGCGGTAGCCGAGCGTGATCGCTCCGGTTTCCTTGATCTTCTGCAGCGTATCGCCGCCCGCCTGGGCGAAGGTGGGCATGCTCGCAACCAACAGGCTTGCTGCTGCGATGGTGAGAAAGGACGACTTCAAGTTCATGAAAGATTCTCCTGCGGGCAATGGAAATGGATGGCGCTCAGTCGACCTGGGTCGCAGCGGTCGGATGGCCGGTTCGGTTCAAGCGCTGCTGGATCAGCGACACAACCTGGTCAACGTCCTCGGCGGTGTTGAACATGCCGAAGGAGATGCGAACACCGCCTCGCTCGGGCGACACGCGAACCTGGTTCTGCGTGAAATAGTCGTGCCACTCGGCAACCGGCAGATCCATCACGTAGATGTGCGCACGGCTGGCACGAGCGCGCGGTCCAACGAGGCGCACGTCGAGCTTTTCGAGTTGGGCGATCAGCCGATCACCGAGCGCGAGCACATGCTCTTCGATTCGCTCGACGCCGGTCTTCTGAATGAGACCGATCGAGCTCGACAGGGCATGCAGATCCGGAAGGTTGTAGTTGCCGAACTCGAAGCGACCCGCATCCTTGCGCGGTGCAAGATCGTCAGGCCGCGCTATGTAGTCTTCGGGGGGATTCGCCAGGCTGCTCATTGCCAGGTACGCCGGTTGAAGCTCATCGAGGCCGGCCTTCACGTAGAGGATGCCCAGGCCCTGGGGTACCAGCAAACCCTTGTGGCAACCGGCGGCGAGCACAGAAACGCCCAGTTTCTTGACGTCGACCGGAACCACGCCGACCGACTGCATCACGTCGACAACCAGGTAGATGCCCTTTTGCGCGCACAGGCGGCCGATGCTGGCGATATCGTGCCGCTGGCCAGCATGGAAGGTCACGTGAGACAGCGAGATCACCTTGGTCGTGGCGTCGATGAAGCGCTCGAAGGTTTCCGCCGTCGCGATTTCATCGTCTGCCACCTTCACGAAGCGTACCTTTACGCCCTTGCGCTTGAGGTTGAGCCAGGCATAGGCGTTGTTCGGATGGTCGCCTTCGAGCATGAGGACCGTGTCCCCGCTCGCGAGCGGAACGGCATTGGCGGCGATGTTCAGTCCTTCAGACGTGTTCTTGGTGAAGGCGATCTCGCCGGGCGACGCGTTGAGCAGCGCAGCAACGTCCTCACGAGCGCGCTCCACGCGGCGCATCCATACCGGCTTCGGCCCGGCCATTTCGTTGCCTTCGGCGAGAAATTCCGCGAGCGCCTGGCGGACGCAAGTCGCCATCGGCGTCTGGTGCGCGGAGTCCAGGTAGAGCATCCGCTTGGTGACGGGAAACTCCTGGCGGATGGAGTCGAGTTCGAGAGTGGCTGACATGGTTTCCTCGGTTCATCAATCGGTGCCCCGAAACGGGGCGACTGGTGCACGGAACGCGTGATCACCGTGTAACGTCGATTGATGCGATGGCCCATCCTAGGAGCGCCATTGAGCCACCACGTCTCAATATTCGGCCAGGTCGAAGTCCGGGCTTACGAGGAAAAGCACCTGCAGGCCGCTCCAGAACTTGCGTCCGAATTCTGAGACGGAATTTAGTCGCCGAGCACCTCGGAGAGCGTCTTTCAAGCACTGTTCGGAGGGTCACCTCATTTTTTTGCGTCGCACTTTTCGGACGCGTGTTCAGTCCTCGGCGCCGCATGGGCAAATGCGAAGGGAGAGCCCCTGACGGACTGGCCAGTGGAATCTGTCATGTTGTTAGCATGGGTCGATTGAATGGTCGACCCGATAGAGAGAAGGCACAAGCCGTATGACGAACGCATCCAACCGACGAGACGAACTGAAGAAGCTGGTGCTCTGCGCCTCGTGCGCCGCAATCCAGCGCAACTGGCGCCGCGCGCCCGGGCATGCCGAACTCGTTCAGATGTCCAGTCGCAAGGCGGAGCGCAGCGATGGCGATAGCGGCGGTCACACGGTCACCATCACCAGCTACCGTTGTGACGCCTGCGGCACGCGGTGGGAGTACGAAAACGACAAGACGAACCAACAAGCGGGCTGGTCGGTCGTAGGGCAGTAGGTTCGCGCCTCAGGGTCGAAGGCCTGCTGTTGGCCCGACTGTCGAAGCCCAGCATCTTGCGGGTAACGGCCGGTTTCGCTGCGGAGCGAAAGTTCAGATGCGGAGGTCGACGGACAACAAGGGGCCCGAAGCTGGTCTCTCACTTCCCCGGCACGACGAGCGGCTTCCCTTTTTCGACGATGTACGTGGCGAGCTCCGCCGCGTTGCCGCTGCCGACGTTCGTCACCGTGTGGTTCGCTCCGGCCGGAATGAACAGGACCTCACCGGCCTTGAGCGTCACCGGCGGCTTGCCCTCGAGCTGGTACTCCAGCAAGCCTTCGATGGCATAGACGATCTCTTCGCCCGGATGGCTGTGCTTGGGAGCCACCACCCCGGGGGCGAAATCGACGCGCACCTGGACGACCTCGCGTCCCGGCGCGGTGAGATCGTGCCGCTGGAGATCGGTGCGCGCGATTCCCGGCGGCTGCGCCTGCGGCATGTGGGCGTAGGCAGGGGACGAGAACACGAACAGGCTGACAAGCGCCGCACTGGCGGATGCGATGGCGAAATAGGTCTTCATGGCTGGCTTTCAAAAAGTTGAAGAGTGCATTGGAGACGGCGCTCGTATCTGCGATGTGTCGAGCGGCCGTCGATTTGCATTCCCGTGTGTTCTCGCGCCTGTCAGACACAGTGGCGTACAGAACGACTGCCGGCGTGCGGCGCATGGCGCGTGGGCGACGCGCAAACCCAAGATGAAACGTACTGTGTTGATTTCTCGTGCCGATACAGAGGCATACGTTCTGCGCTCCGGAGGCTCAGTTCCCCACTGAAAATTCGGCCGTCGTCAACCAACCCTCTGCGAAAGAAAACGCCATGCCATCTGCTTTCAGACACCTTGCCGTCGCCGCTGCCGCCGCTGTTTTCTGCGTCGCAGCCTGGGCGCAAACTGCCACGGATATCGGCCGTCCCGCGGCTGTCATTCCGCTCGAATCGGAACCGCCGCCGAAACTCGTTGTGTATCCGCCGTTGGCCGAGCCTCTGGCTCGGGGCGTCGTCATCGTTCAGCACCGGACCGAGAACCTGCGGATCATCCCGGTCTTCGGCAAGAGCGCCGCCGAGGTATCGCCCCGTGTCGGCCACCTTCACGTGACAGTCGACGACCGGCCCGGCACCTGGGCCCACACGAGCGGCGATCCCATCATCGTGGTGGGTTTGAAGCCTGGCGTGCACAAGATGCTGATCGAACTTGCCGATCCGAGTCACAAGATCCTTGCCAGCGAAACGATCGCCGTGACTGTCCCGGAGCAGAAGGCGTCAAAGTCCCACGAGCACGGATAAGCCGTGCATGGGGCGATGCGCCAATTCAGGAGTCCTCATCGCCATCGCACGCCACGGGTGCAGCGGTCAGATTCACGACGATCTTGTTACTCCGCGCTGCGCTCCCGAGTGAATAGAGTTGTCTTGCGGCGCCATCCGAGGCGCGCCACAAGGAGCCGGCGATGACCAGTAAGACAAGCAAGCAGGCTTCCGGCCGAGTAGCACGGGCGCTCGAAATCTATCGAAGCATTGCCGCGTGCAATGCGTACATTGCACGCGGCAATGACGTCCACGCGCTCACAGCGGCGTTGATGTTGCCCTGCTACCAAGCTGAGTTCGGGAGCCTGGCGCTTGAGCTGACCCACGTGGAGGAGAACGAGCTAAGGTCTGTCCTCCGGCGGATTCGGAACTCTGAACTTGCCCTTCAAGAACGCGCGTCCGAAGCCATTGCATGCGAAAGCTCTGTCGCAGCGGATGGGGCGGGCTGAGGCAGTACCGGATGCGGACCCGTTGACGTGCCCGCCCTTTTTCGAAGCAGAATCCAGATTCCTCAACTTGGACCCCGGGGAGGAGGGACAAAATGGAAATGGAAGAAGTCAACGCGCGACTGCGTTCGCTCGAGTTGCGAGCTGTCGCCCAAACCGCGGCGATCGCGGTTCTGCTCCAGGAGCAGCCCAATGCATCGGCAAAGCTGCACCTGGTCGCCGAGCACCTTGTCGACGCACCCCCGATCCCGATGTCTGACGAGGACCTGGTGAAGGTCGCGGCGTATATCCAAGCAATGCTTGGTGGTCCCTGGATCGACTGACTGCTGCCGCGTCGCGATCTTCGCCAGAACGGGAGGGGATTCGTTCAAAGTCAACGGCAGCTCCCGCTGCCAAGCGGCGCCCCACCGCCCCCTACGCCCCCATGAAGAACCTAGACGCCCCCACGCTCGCGCTGATCGACACCTGCTCCCAGGCTTCACTCGAACTGCTGGAACGCAACCTGACGCCGCACGGCATCCTGGCCGCGAGCCGTACCGAGGCGGCCGAGGCGCGGCGCTACACGCGCATCTTCGGGCGCGACGCCGCGATCTGCGTGATGGCGATGTGCGGCAGTGGTGTGCCGGCGCTGGAGCAGGGAGCGGTGGCCAGCCTCGACGCGCTCGCGGCACAGCAGGCGGCCAATGGGCAGATCCCCAAATACGTCGACCCGGAAGGCCGCGATGCCGACTTCTGGTACCTGGGCTGCATCGACGCCACCTTGTGGTGGCTGATCGCGGTGGATCATGTGCGCCGCCATGGCCGCGTCGGTCGCTCGCACTGGGGCCGCGAGGCAGGCCGCGCGCTCGGCTGGCTGCTGGCGCAGGAGCACCAGCACTTTCGGCTGCTGCAACAGAACGAGGCCAGCGACTGGGCCGACATCATGCCGCGCTCGGGTTACGTGCTGTACAGCAACGCGCTCTGGTACGAGGTCAAGCGTCGCTACGCAATGGACGAGGCCGAGGCGACGCAGTACCACTTCAACCACCTGTTCAATCCGTTCCAGCGCAACCTGCCCGAGTACCATCGCGCCCGACTGCTGCGGCACTATGCGCGCCGCGGCCGGCGCGACCCGGGCCTGTACCTCAGCTTCGTCAATCTCTCGGTCGTCGGCGACGAGGGGGATGTGTTCGGCAACGTGCTGGCCATACAGAGCGGGCTGGCCGATTCCTCCATGGCACGCCGCATCGTCAAGACCATCAGCGCGGCGCGTGCCTGCGATCCCTACCCTGTGCGTGTGGTGCTGCATCCGCTGTCGCGTCAGCATGCGCTGTGGCGGCCGTATATGGCGCGCCATCAGCAGAACATGGTGCACCAGTACCACAACGGCGGCATCTGGCCCTTCGTCGGCGGCTTCTGGGTGATGGCGCTGGCCCGGGTGGGCCTGCACTCAATGGCCTGGCAGGAGCTCGCGCGACTGGCGCGCGTGAACGAGCTCGGCGACTGGCGTTTCACCGAGTGGTTCCACGGCCGCACGCTGGCGCCGATGGGGATGGCCGGGCAGAGCTGGAATGCGGCGACCTTTCTGCTGGCCAGGCGCGCCCTGCTGGGCGGCGGCGCAGGCTGGTGACGTCTCGTTACAGAGGCGACTCGGCCAGCCCGTCCGGCGCGAGTGCGCGGTGTAGACTGCCGGGCTTTTCCTTCTGGCGGTATGGTGCAAGTGTCACGGCGCACAGGTTTCACCGGATCGGCGCTCATTCGCTTGCTCGCTCAACTGACCGACACCGACGTTCCCGAATCCAAGCAAGGCTTCGCGGATCGATTGGGTGAATGGCTCCGTTGGACCGACGCCATCTCGCTGTCCGCGGCGTTGAATGGCGGTGCGGCGACTGCGCCATCCGGCGCGCGCGCTTCCGCACGCGCCGAGGAAGCCGAATGCACCCGCGTGCGAGCCGCGTTGGCGAAAGCCATCACCACAGACAGCGCACTCGGGGCCGACTTCTCCGCATACCGTCGGCGCTACCTCGCCAGGCAACAGGCGATCGAGGCGGCCATCGAGCCCTTGCGCGGTCGCCTGCGGGCGAAGCTGGCGGCCAGGTCGCCCGCCATGGCCCGGCTTGCTGCCGTGGATGCCGTCATGGAACAGTCGCTGGGTGCGCACGAGCAGCGCTTGCTGTCGACCGTGCCCGGGTTGCTCGAAAAGCATTTCGGGCGCTTGCGCCAGGCCGACAGCGGGGCCCAGCCCGAAGGCTGGTCAAACGTTTTCTGCAAGGACATGCAAAGCGTGTTGCTTGCCGAGCTGGATATTCGATTGCAACCGGTCGAAGGGCTGCTCGAAGCCCTTCGCAAAGAGTGAATGACTAGATTTCTTCAACACTTCGCATTTTTCGTGGGCTTGGGCGCCGTCTGTTGGGTCGGCGCCGGGTACGTCGGCTCGAACCCGTTGGCGCTGGTGATCACGCTGCTCGTCGGCGCGTTCTATCTGATGGGCGCGCTGGAACTGCACCGCTTCCACCAGGCCACGTCCACCCTGGCACGCGCCTTGGCGGACATGCCCGATCCCCCGGCGAGCCTGGGCCATTGGCTCGACCAGCTGCATCCTTCCTTGCGGAACGCGGTGCGCCTGCGCATCGAGGGTGAGCGCGTCGGCTTGCCCGGCCCGGCCCTGACGCCGTACCTCGCGGGGCTGCTGGTGCTGCTGGGGATGCTGGGCACCTTTCTCGGCATGGTGGTCACGCTGAACGGCACCGGGATCGCGCTGGAGAGCGCGTCGGACCTGCAGGCCATCCGCTCCTCCCTGGCCGCCCCCGTCAAGGGGCTGGGGCTGGCCTTCGGCACGTCCGTTGCGGGCGTGGCCGCGTCCGCGATGCTGGGCCTCGTCTCCGCCTTGTGCCGGCGCGACAGGCTGCAGGCCGCGCAGCTGCTCGACACGCGCATCGCGACCACCTTGCGTGCCTTCTCCCTGGCCCATCAGCGCGAGGAGTCCTTCAAGCTGCTGCAGCGACAGGGCCAGGCGATGCCCGAGCTGGTCGATCGGCTGCAGGCCATGATGGCGACGATGGAGCGGCAGAGCCAGGCCTTGAACGAGCGCCTGCTCTCCAGCCAGGACAGCTTCCACAGCAAGGCCGAGGCCGCGTATGCAAGCCTGGCCTCCTCCGTCGACCGCTCGTTGAAGGAGAGCCTGGCCGAGAGTGCCCGCGTTGCCGGCGCGACGATCCAGCCGGTCGTCGAAGCCACGATGGCCGGGATCGCGCGCGAGGCGACCTCCTTGCACGGCACCATCGAGCACGGCGTGCAGCGGCAACTGGAAGGCCTGTCGACCCGCTTGGAGCAGCATACGGCTTCACAGCTGCGCACTGTGGCCCAGGCGCAGGCCGACCTGCAGGCGGAGATGGCGTCGCGCGACCAGCAGCGGCTGGCGGCCTGGACCGATGCGCTCGAGGCGATGGCCATGTCGCTGCAGCAGGAATGGCAACAGGCGGGCGCGCGCAGCGAGAGCCAGCAGCAGCAGCTCTGCAAGACGCTGGCGCAGACCGCCGAAGAGATATCGGCCCGGACGGAAGCGCACGCGAGCAACACGATCGCCGAGATCGCCCAACTCGTGCATGCCGCCTCGGAAGCCCCCCGGGCCGCGGCCGAGGTGATTGCCGAACTGCGCCAGAAGCTTTCCGACAGCATGGCGCGCGACAACACGATGCTGGAGGAACGCGGCCGCATTCTGGAAACGCTGCAGACCCTGCTCGACAGCGTGAACCATGCGTCCACCGAACAGCGCTCGGCAATCGACGCGCTGGTCGCCGCGTCGGCCGACTTGCTCGATCGTGTCGGCACGCGCTTCACGGACAAGGTCGACGCGGAAACCGGGAAGATGGCCGACGTCGCCGCACAGATCACCGGCAGTGCCGTCGAGGTGGCGAGCCTGGGCGAGGCATTCGGTTTCGCGGTGCAGCTGTTCAGCCAATCGAACGACAAGCTGGTGGCCCATCTGCAGCGCATCGAAGGCGCGCTCGGCAAGTCCATCGCGCGCAGCGACGAGCAGCTGGACTACTACGTGGCGCAGGCCAGAGAAGTCATCGACCTGAGCATCATGTCGCAGAAGCAGATCGTCGAGGATCTGCAGCAGCTCGCCAGCAGCCGGGCACCGGTGGGCAGCGAAGCGTGATGACGGAGGACGTCGACGCCGGCCTGGAGCCGACAGTGCCGGTATGGGCCGTGTTCGGCGATCTGATGTCGGGGCTGCTGGGCGCCTTCGTTCTGATCCTGGTGTGCGTGGTCGGCATGCAGCTGGACCTCACGACGAAGCTGGAAGCCGAGGTCAGGCAGCGGCAGGCTGCAGCGCAGCGACTGCAGGCCCTCGAGCAGGCACTCGCGGGGCCGCTGGCGGCGGGCCGGGTGACGCTGAACAACGGGCGCATCGGCATCAGCGGCAGCGTGCTGTTCGCCGTCAACTCCGCCGAGTTGCAGCCCGAAGGCCGGCAACTGTTGAAGAGCCTGAGCGCACCGCTGGCCGCCTACCTCCAGGGCCGCGACGAGATCCTGATGGTGAGCGGCTTCACCGACGACCGGCAGGTGCGGGGAGGCAACCGCCAATTCGCCGACAACTGGGAGCTGTCGGCTCAGCGGGCCTTGACGGTGACCCGGGCCCTGATCGAGGAAGGCATCCCGTCGTCCTCGGTATTTGCCGCAGCCTTCGGTTCCGAGCAGGCAGTGGCGTCGAACGCCGATGCCGACGGACGATCCAGGAACCGGCGCGTGGAAATGGCGCCCACGCCGAGACCGTCCAACGCAAGCATGAAGTCCCGTGAGTAGCGAGGGGACATGCGCAACCGGCGCGATGATCGATGCACGGCGCGAGCGTGGCGATCATCGCTTCGATCCCGTCCGCTTTCGTTTCATCGAAGCGCTGGCCAGGCGGGCGGCTGCGCACGGCGGCGATGCGCGTCGCATCCTGGACGACAGGGTCGCCAAGCTGCTTGCGGCGTATGACGAGGATCTCGAAAGGGCTCCTCGCGCGGACAGCACCACGACGCAGGAAGGCCAGCCCCATCGCGGCGCGCTCGCGGCGCTCGTCGACCACGTCGCCCGGCATGCGTCTTCATCGCGTGGGGACGGCGCGGCGCTCGACTCGAAGACGCTCAGCTATTTCAGAAACACCTGGTCGAGGCTCAGCGCCGATCGACGGCTGACGCAGTCGCTGGCGACGGTGCCGCAGAACGCCGGCCCCCTCAACTCGCGTCACCTCGTGCATCGATCGCTCATGTTGATGCGTGAACTGTCGCCGGAGTACCTCCACCGCTTCATGTCGTACGTCGACGCTTTGCAGTGGATCGATCAGGCGAACGGTGGCAGTGCCTCGGCGGGTACGGATACCCCGCGCACCGAGGGCAACAGGAAGAGCGCTCGGAGCCGATCCGGCTGATGCCGGGCGCGGAGCCGCGGCTAGAGAGCATCATTTGAGCGGAGCGACAATCACGCCGCGTAAACCGGCTCTCTCAATCGCGGCTTTGACCAGACCCTCGGACTTCGCGTCCTCAACGAACTGGCGCGTGTATGCCGCTCCGAGATCCCGTCCCTTCGGCATCGCCATAGCGTGCGGATCGATGCCAGGTCGACCGTCGAGGACTCGAGAACCAGGCAATTGATTCGACATCTCGAACAGGATCGGCTTGATGCTGCCCATGACGTCCGCTCTCCCGGATTTCAGCGCCTCCAATGCGCCAGGGTTGCTTGATGCTCGGATCACCACAGCATTCTTCAGCGTGCGAGTAAAAAAGACATCGGGTCCGGACTTCTCCTGCACGGCAACTCGAGTCCCGGGGCGATCCACATCAGCCATTGTTGAGATCGATGAACCGCCAGGGATGAGGTAGCCGAATTCGACCTCCAGGTGAAGCGCGCTGAAATCCCACTCCTTCGCCCGCTCGGGACTGAACCCAAATTGGGCGACGTCCCAAGCCCCCGATTTCCCGCCGTCGTGAAGGGCTCCGATCGATGGGTACAGCACCGGCTCAAATGGAACCCCTATGCGCCGGGCCATCTCTTTTCCGAGGTCGAATCCAACCCCCTTCATCTCACCCGACACGGAGTCCCGTGCCACGTTCAAGGGATTGCCAAGCTGGAGCCCAACGCGAAGCTTGCCGGTTGGAGCCAAAGCCTGTCGCGCTTCCGGTGTCGGAGCGGTTCTGATGCCCGCACAGCCCGCAAGCAGCAGTCCAAGGACTGCAGTCATCAGCCAATGAGCCGTTCGCATTGCGTCCTCCGTTGAAGTCGCTCGCGGTGCTTCCCGAATGGAGATGCCTTTGGGTCAGCAGACATTGCCGTCGAAGGTCTGCTTCTCCTGGAAGCATTCTGCTCCGAGTTGAACGCCCTGCCTATCGTGGTCGACGAGCCCCGGGCGAGCCGATCGACGCGCGCACGGGCCGCGTGCCCTCACCCCAGCCCTCTCCCGGAGGGAGAGGGAGCAAGGCCCCTCATCCCCGAAACCCCAGCATCTTCATCGCCGGCCCAATCCCCTGCGCCGACTTCGCATAGTCCTTCCAGGGCTCGTTCCCCTTGTCCAGCCGCGTATGGATGTTCCGCACCGTCCATTGCGCCCCGCTCGTCAGGTGCCGCACCTCCGCCCACTCGACGGGCACCGACACCCCGAGCCCCGGCCGCGCGCGGGCGGACCAGGCGCAGACGGTCGTGGCGCCGAAGCCGTTGCGCAAATAGTCGATGAAGATCTTGCCCACGCGGTTGCGCGGGCCGCTCTTGGCGACGAACATCTTCGGCAGGATGCGGGCCAGGTGGCGCACGATGGCTTCCGAAAAATCCTTCACCGTGTCCCAGTCGTGATGCTTGCGCAGCGGCACCACCACGTGCAGGCCCTTGCCGCCGCTGGTCTTGCAGAAGGACTCCAGGCCCAGTTCGTTGAGGAACACGCGCACGACCTCGGCGCCTTGCTGCACCGCCGACCAGCCGACGCCCTCGCCCGGGTCGAGGTCGAAGGTCATGCGGTCGGGTTTGCCGGTCGCGGTCTTCACGGCATTCCAGGTGTGGAACTCGATGACGTTCATCTGCGCGGCCGACAGCAAGCCTTCGGGCGTCGCGACTTCGATCATCTGTTCATGGCCCGGCCAGATGGCGGGGTCGAGTTGCCGGATGCCTTCCATGCTGCCCTTGTCCAGGTGCTTCTGGAAGAACAGCTCGCCCGTGATGCCGGTGGGCGCGCGCACGATCGACACCGGCCGGCCCTTGAGGTGCTCCATCATCAGCGGCGCGACGAGGCCGTAGAAGCGCACCAGCTCGATCTTCGTCACGCCGCTCTTCGGGTCGATCACGCGCTCCGGGTGGGTAACCTTGAGCTTCGGTGGCAGCGTGTGCGCGATGGGCTGCTGTTGCTCGACATCGGCGTCCGCCAGGTGCACGGGCTTCTCGCGCACGATGGCCCGGGCCGGCTTGTCGGTGCGCAGCGCCTCGAACACCCCATGCCGGATGTGGCCGCCGGCGGTCCACTCCGAGTACGTGACCTCCGCCACCAGCGTGGGCTTGACCCAGTGGGCGTTGCGTTCGTCTTCGGTCCTGTTCTTGAAGGGGCGCTGGTCGATCTCGATCTTCTGCAAGCGCGTCAACATGTCCGCGAGTGAGCGGTCGTTGAAGCCGGTGCCGACCTTGCCGGCGTACACCAGATCGCCCTTGTCGTCGTGAACACCGAGCAGCAGCGAGCCGATGCCGATGCGCGAGCCCTTCGGGTCGGTGTAGCCGCCGATGACGAACTCCTGCCGCTGGCTGCACTTGAGCTTGATCCAGTCCGTCGAACGGCGCGAGCTGTAGCTGCTCTGCTTGCGCTTGCCGATGATGCCCTCGAGCCCGAGCTTGCAGGCCGAGGCGATGATGTCCTTCGGCGCCGCATCGAAGGCTTCGCTCAGGCGGATGCCGCCCGGCGCCTCGGCGAGCAGCGCGCGCAGGAACTCGCGCCGCTCGATCAGCGGCACGCCGCGCAGGTCGTGGCCGTCGTAGTACGGCACGTCGAACAGGAAGAACTCGATGCCCTGCGTCCTGGCGCTCTCGAAGGCGTTCTGCAGCGCCTGGAAGTCGGTCCGGCCGGATTCGGCGAGCACGACGATCTCGCCGTCGAGCCAGCCGGGCTTGAGCTTCATGCGCGCGAGCGCCTGCACCAGGTGCGGCAGGCGGCTGCTCCAGTCGTGGCCGTTGCGCGTGATGAGCCGCACGCCCTGGACTGCATCGATGCGCGCCAGCATGCGGTAGCCGTCGAACTTGATCTCGTAGATCCATTCGCTCGGCCGGCCGGGCGGCGCATCGACCAGCGTGGCCAGCAGCGGCGACAGCTTCTGCGGGATCTCTGCCTTGACCGCGCCCGCGGGCATGCCGCGCGCACCGGCGCGCTTCTTTGCCGGTGCGGGCGCGGGTGCGGCCGATTCCGGCTTGGGCATCGGCAGGTCGGCCACGCTGTCCGGGAACTCGTCGACGACGCTGAACTCGGCCGAAGGGCGCTCGTAGGCATCGCGTTCCTTGATGAGCAGCCAGGCGTTCTGCTTTTCTTCCTTGCTCTTGATGCGCACCAGCACCCACTTGCCGCGCAGCTTGTAGCCGTGCAGCTCGAATTTGAGGTCGCCGTCACGGTAGCCCTCGTGCGGGTCGCCGATCGGCGTCCAGGTGCCCTTGTCCCAGATAACGACCTTGCCGGCGCCGTACTGCTTCGGCGGGATGGTGCCTTCGAAGCTGTTGTACGAGATCGGGTGGTCCTCGACGTGCACGGCCATGCGCTTCACTTGACGGTCGTAGCTCGGGCCCTTGGGCACGGCCCAGCTCTTCATCGCGCCGTCGAGCTCGAGCCGCACGTCGTAGTGCAGGCGCGTGGCCCAGTGCTTCTGCACGACGAACTGTCGCGCGTGGGTGCTTTCGGCTCCGCCCTCCGCCGGTTCCGGCGTGAGCGCGAAGTTGCGCTTGGCCTTGTATTTCTTGAGCGGGTCGGCGCGGGCCATCGCGGTCGCCGCCGGCTAGACCCGCGGTTGCAGCCGCCGGAATGCGCTGAAGTGGCGGATGGCCATCTGCTTCTGTCCGGCATGTGCATAGAGCAGCCCGGCGTTCTGGTGCGCGTCGGCAAAGTCGGGCTGCAGGCGCAGGCATTCCTCGTAGCTCGCGAGCGCGGCGGCCACGCGGCCGAGGTCTTCGAGCGCGACGGCGCGGTTGTAGTGCATCAGCGGGTCGTCGGGGCAGTGCGCGAGGCCCTCGTCGTAGAGCGCCACAGCCTCGCGGCTGCGGCCGGCCTCGCACAGCATGAAGCCGAGGTTCAGGTAGGCGTGGGCGTGGGCCGGGTCCTGCTCGAGGATGAGGCGGTAGGTGTCTTCGGCGGCGGTGGGGTCGGAGGCTTCCAGCTCTTCCGCCGTTTCGAATAGGTCTTCGAGGTCGTCGGACTCGGGCGTCGCCGGCTCGGCGGCGCGCTGGGAGATGAAGCTCACCGAGCCGGTCGACGGTGCCACACTGAAGTCCATCACGAGCTGGCCCGTGTCGGGCTCCCATTGCGCGTTCTCTTCGCGCACCGTGATGCGGTCGCCGGCGGCCGTGATGCGCAGGCCGCTCACGGGCACTTCGGGCGGCAGCGTGTCGCGCAGTCGCCGCAGCGAGCGCAGGATCTGCCGCGTGGGAATGCGCGCCACGCGCAGGTCGTGCGCCGAGCGCAGCAGCACGACGTCGCGAAACGAAAAGCGCAAGGCGCGCCCGGGTCCGCGCGACGGGTCGACGAAGCCGAGTTCGATCAGCTTCGAGACGGCATGCCGGGTCAGGCCCAGCATCTGCCGGACGCCGCGCAAGGTGTAGGGGTGCGTGCTTTCGAGCGGTGAGCTGTTCGTCACTTCTTCATGCGCGCGCGCACCGGCGGCGCGGCCTCGGCCACCTTTGCCGCCCGGGGAGCACGCTTTGCGCCCTTGCTTTCGACTGCGGGTGCGGGCTGCTTCGCGCCGGGCTTGACGGCGCGCCCGAGGCTCGCGCGCAGCATTTCGGTGAGATCGATGACCTGGGCGCCGGCGGCAGCATCTTCCGGATGCTCGACCGCCACCACTTCCTGGCCGGCGATCTTGGCGTCGATCGCGACCAGGATGCGCTTCTTCTCTTCGTCCTCGAAGAGCGTGGGCTCGTAGTCGTCGGCGGAGATCTGCTCGATGAGCTGCAGCGCCAGCTTGAGCTCGGCGGCCGAGGGCGGCGGGAGCTGCTCGATCTCCAGGTCTTTCATCGACCGGACCTCGTCGGCAAAGAGCAGCTGCTGCAGCACCAGGCCGTCGTCGTTGGCGCGCACCTGCACCACGTACTGCTTGGACTTCCAGGCCCAGCGTGCCAGCGCGCAGCGCCCGCTCTGCTGCATGGCGGCCTTCAGCAGGTTGTAGGGCTTGCCGCCGCGCTTGTCGGGCGCGAGGAAGTAGGCCTTGTCGTAGTAGAGCGGGTCGACCGCCTGCTCGGGAATGAAGGACACGATGTCGATCACGTGGCTGCCGCCCTCCTCCAGCGCCTTGAGCTCCTCGGGCTTGAAGATGACGTAGCGGTCCTTCTCGAACTCGTAGCCCTTGACCATTTCGGTGCGCGGCACGACCGTCTGGTCCTTCTCGGAGATGTATTGCTGCTTCACGCGTGAGCCGTCCTTCGACAGCAGGTTGAAGCGGATGGTCGCCGAGCTCTCCGTCGCCGAATACAGCTTGACGGGGATCGACACCAAGCCGAAGCCGAGCGACAGCGACGCTATGGAACGAGCAGCCATGGGATTGCCTCCAGGCGAACGAAGGAAGGCAGCATGCCATTTTTTGGCTGCCAGGAGAATAGGCGCACTTCCCCTCACCCAACCCCCACCATGTCCGACCCCCGCCCCGACCTCGCCAAAACCACCTTCGGCGTCCTGACCCTGGTGCTGCTCATCGGCTCCTCGCTCTGGATCCTCCGCCCCTTCCTGGGCGCGACGATCTGGGCCGCGATGGTCGTGGTGGCGACCTGGCCGGCCTTCCTCTGGATCCAGGCGCGGCTGTGGAGGCGTCGCAGCCTGGCGGTGGCCGCGATGGTGCTGATCCTGCTGCTGCTGTTCGTGCTGCCGCTCACGCTGGCGATCTCGACCATCGCCGCCAATGCGGAGGAAGTCGTCGCATGGATCAGGTTGCTGATCAGCCGGGGCCCGCCCCAGTTGCCCGGCTGGGTGGAGCGCCTGCCCATCGTCGGGCCGAGGCTCGCCATGGCCTGGAATGAACTCGTGGCATCGGGCGTGGCGGGGTTGGAGGCGAAGGTCACGCCCTATATCCGGCAGGTCACGGGATGGCTGTTCGCGCAGGCCGGCGTCGTGGGTGCGCTGACCCTGCAGTTCCTGCTCACGGTCGTCATCGCCGGGATGATGTATGCGGGCGGCGAATCGGCGGCGGCGGTGGTCCGGCGCTTCGGCCTCAAGCTCGGCGGCCAGCGCGGGGAAGACGCGGTGGTGCTGGCCGGCAAGGCGATCCGCGGCGTGGCGCTGGGGGTGGGCGTGACCGCCTTCGTCCAGGCGGTGGCGGGCGGCATCGGTCTTGCGATTGCGGGCGTGCCATTCGCGGCCCTGCTCACGGCCGTGATGTTCATGCTGTGCATCGTGCAGGTCGGCCCGACGCTGGTGCTGGCGCCGGCGGTGATCTGGGTCTTCTGGAGCGGATCGACCGGCTGGGGCATCTTCCTGCTGGTGTGGACGGTGATCGTCGGCACGATGGACAACTTCCTTCGCCCGCTCTTGATCCGGCGCGGCGCCGACCTGCCGCTGGTGCTGATCTTCGCGGGCGTCATCGGCGGGCTGCTCGGCTTCGGGCTGGTCGGCATCTTCGTGGGGCCGGTCATGCTGGCGGTGTCCTACACCCTGATCGACAACTGGCTTCGGGATGCCGAGGCGCAGACGGCCGATGCGGCGCGGCAGTAGCGCTGGCGAGGGTCAGACGTAGCGTGTGACCCAGTTCGGCCGCTCCCGCTTCTTGCGGTAGTACCAGGCGCAGGGCCAAAGCATGAGGGCCAGCAGCAGCAGCCAGATCAGATAGGTTTGCGCCAATCCCCACTTCGTGTGCACGACGGCCGCGGCCAGACCCAGCACGTAGAAATGGACGACGTAGAAGAAGAACGGCACCCGGCCGAAGACCACGAACGGGCGCAGCCAAACGGGCAGGCCGCTGCGCGTGACCCACCACAGCACGGCCAGGCCCGCGAAGATCGCGGCGAAAGACCAGGCGAGGAAGGGCAGGTCCGGCGGGTACTTGGCGAAGTTCCAGAACGCCAGGCTGGCGACCTTCGTGTACGCGTAGGCATTGCCATAGCCGCCAGCCAGGCGGATCGCGAGAAACAGCGCCAGGCAGACGCCGGCCAGCCCCAGCCAGAACCGCGCCGGCTGCAGGCGGTGCAGCGCGTCGCGGCCCGCGACGAAGCCCACGACGGAGATCGCGGCCCAGGGGATCACCGGGTAAAGCGAACGAAACGCGCCGCTTCGAACCGGCTCGTAGAGCACCGCCCGCAAGGGCAGCGGCAGCGCCGACACGTCGAGCAGCGGGTGCAGCGCCAGCACCGCGATCGCCGCCGCCAGCAGCAGCTTGCCCGGCGCGTCGCGCACGAGCGCGAGGATGATGATGGCCGCGCCGATCGAACTGAGCACCACGAAGGAATAGAAGCCCATGGCGGCGCGCGGCAGGCCCATGACGAGCGCGTCCACCGCGATCAGCACCAGGCCGCGCAGGATCAGCCGCCGCGTCACCTCGGCATGCGGCAGGCCGCGCTGCTCGCGCGCAGCGCTGGTCAGCGCCACCATGAAGCCGGCCATGAAGAAGAAGGCCGGCGCGACCGGCACGCCCGTGAAGCGCGTCAGGAACTGCAGCAGGTCGCCGGGCACGGGCGCCGCGGCCGCGGCCGCGGCCAGTTCTTCGCCGGCCCGGCCGGCGTTGAACATCAGCGAGGCGTGGTCCAGCGCCATGTGCGCGATCAGGAGGCCGCGAAAGGCGTCGACGTAGCCTTGCCGCGCGATCGGCGCGTCGATGGCGCTGGCCTGGGCGAGGATTGCGGAGGAAGGGCTATGCATGGGGGAGTCTCGAGGGGCGTGGCCAGTGTCGGGCAGGCGCGCAGCGCAGGTCTTGGAGATTGGCGACATGCGCGCGGTGTCGCAACCTGGACGATGGAGCACGAGGCCGGGACGACACGTGATTGAAATTCACGCACCGCCAGGGCCCAATAGCGACCTTTGCAATTCCAGGAACGCACTGCAGAAGGCAAACGACATGGCAACCCTGAACGCACTCATGCTCCCCCTTACCGTGCTCGCCGCCGTCGGCTTGGCCGTCATCGCCGGCCTGCTCTTCGCCTTCTCGACCTCGGTGATGAAGGCGCTGTCGCAGCTGCCGCCCGAGCAGGGGATGGCCGCGATGCAAAACATCAACGTGACGATCCAGAACCCGGTGTTTCTCGGCGTGTTCGTCGGCACCGCGGTGCTGTGCGGGGTGCTGGTGCTGCGGGCGCTGCTGCATGCGAACGATGCGGCCACCTGGTGGCTGCTCATCGGAGCAGCGGCCTATCTGATCGGGACCTTCGGGGTGACGATGGTCTTCAATGTGCCGATGAACAACACGCTGGCGCGGGCCGAGGCGTCTGCAGCGGTGGCCGCGGTGCAGTGGCCGGCTTATGTGGGGCCCTGGGTTCGGTGGAACCACCTGCGCACGGTGATGGGGGTGCTGGCTGCGCTCTCGTTCACGGTGGCGGCAGTGCAGTGGGCGCGTGCGGGAGCGTCGGGCGCCTGAGGTCGGGCAGGAGGCCCCACAACCAGCGCGCTCCTTGCGATGGCGGTGCCGCGTCGACCGAGATATGCCCGCCGGTCGCCGTGGACTGCTCCTCGAAGGCCCTGAGCTGGGCAAGATCGGTTTCGAGTTCGCTCTCGAGCGTCGCGAGTTCGCCCCTGAGCTTCTGGATCAGTGCCGGCATCGTCCGGATGCGCTCGCGCTTGCGCTTGATCTCCTCCTTGATCTGCACGATCGCTCGCTTCACGATGTCGCCATCGATGGAGTTGGTGGTGGCCATGGCCTATCTCCTGAGGTGGGCTCGATGCGCCGGTTGTACGCGCAGCAGCGTTGCATCGCCTCCTCCCGGCTGGGGAGGCCGAAGGCGGCGGCCCCGGTGCGAGTCGCAAGCGCCGAAGTGGCCTGCCCTCGCCAACCGTCGGGCACCTCGCGTACGTCGCTACACCCTCTCCCGAGTGCGCTGGTCAATCTGCATGCGCCGATCGCGCAGCGACGATTCGGTGTGCGGGAACATCGGCTTGGCGCTGCGAATCGGGATCGCCATGTCCGGGAGCTTCACCGCGAGCTTCGCCTGCGCCTTGCCGGCACCTGCCGCAATGCGCCTGAAGGTCGACATGACTGTCTTCTTGTCGTCGTCGAAGTCGCCGTGGTGCATGGCCTCCGATGCGCTCAGCGAATCGTCGGGCTCGGTGTTGGGCGTGAGCACGAGTTCGGCGCCGTGGGCATTGAAGATCTTGCGCAAGGCAGGATCAAAGGCTTTCTCCATCCCGAGGATCGACACGCCATCGCGAAAGAACGGGATGCGCGCCTGGCCCTCGAAGGCATTCGAGACCAGGTAGAGCAAGGACTTGTTGTAGATCTTGGCGCAGTCGTCATCACGCTCGGTCTTGTCCTTGAGCGCATACACCGTCAGCTTGCGGAGCGCCTTTGATTCCATCGCCGGCACGTAGAACTCCTTGAAGAGTTCGACCGTGCAGGCCGGCGCCCACAGGGTGCAGGTCTCGATCGGCAGGCCGCGCGCAGCCAGGAGCTTGACGATCGGCGCGTGCAGGATCGAGCCCGCGCTGTGGCCCACGAGATGGATCTCGAGGGCCTGGCCGTTCTTCTCGGCCTTTTTCGCCAGCTTCTTCAGGTGATCGACGACCAAGGTCGAGGCACAGCCCTGGCTGGCGGCGCGCAAGGCGTTCTCCTTCATCTCGCTCCAGGCGGCCTTGCCGCTCAAGACGCGGGCGAGCGGCTCCAGCGCGTCGTCGAGCCGATCCAGCATGAAGTCCTTGGTGGCGTCCAGCGCGCCTTCTGGCCGTCGACGGCTCACCGCGTCCTTGAGGATGTTCGAGAAGGTGGTCCAGTAGTCGGTGCGCCAGATGAAGGCCAGCGGGTAGACCTCAGCCTTCAACAGCTCCGGTCGGTATTCCGCGAGGCGCTGCACCGCGGCCTGTTCGCTCACCAGCCCGCCATGGGCATACAGAAGGACCCGCAGCTTCTTCCAACCATGGGTCGCCGCCGGGATGTCCTGCTCGAAGATGTGACTGAGCTCGTCGGGCGTCGAGCCGTAGTCGCCGCCCGCCTTCAGCTCCCCGTCATTGCCGACGCTCACGATATGAGGCCGCAGGTCTGCGAAGGAATAGGCCACGCTCTGGTTGGCGGTGGCCGAATGCGTGGCGGCGGCCGATTGCTTCGCGCGCAGCGTCACCGGCGCCCCCAGGCGGGCCACCCACACATCGGTGCCGTTGGCGATCCAATCGTCATAGGTGATCCGCGCAAAGCCGCGCAGGCCCCATGTCGGACCCCAGGAGTTCTGCAGCCAAAAACCTTGATCGTCATAGGCCACGACGGCGAAGGCATGGCCGCCGGTGATCACCTCCGACTGCACGATCAGGCCGTCGGCCCCTACGCTGCCCCATCCCTCGTGGACCGTGGCCGTCGCATAGAGCACGCCGACCTCGGCGATGGCCGCGTGCATGGCGACCAGGTCTTTGTGGTTGACGCGGAAATAGGCGCCCAGCGGCCGGCGGACGCCGTCTGCCACGCGCTGCTCGGTCATGCCCCGGCGGTCGACCTTGCCGGGCTGGTAGGGATATAGCTCCTCGGAGCAAATGCCGTGCTTGTGCCAGCCCTTCATCGCGCCGCGCGCGCTCGAGCCGCTGTAGTTCTCGCCGGGCCACTCGTCGTAGCGGCGCGCCAGGTCGTACAGCATGCGCGGGCTGACGGGAACGCTGTCAGGCACCACCCGCCTGCGCTGGAGCAGATAGTTCGCGACGGTCGCCAGGCCGAAGCCGGTGCACGCGCCTTCGCTGCCCTGGTTCAGGATCGGCACCTTGTGCTCCAGGTACTCGCCCAGCGGAATGTGGGTCGGCACCTCGATGAGTGTGGGCGTGTACATCAGGTCGCGGAAGTCGAGCGTGTCCGGCCGCACTGCGAGCGATTCGGAAGGCGGCGGCACAAAGGCTGGCGGCGGCGGCTCCAGCTGGATTGACTCAGCGCCGCGCATCAGTGCATCGGCCGGCTCCGCGAACGTCTTCGCGGTCTTTGCCTTGGCATGTCTGGCGCTCGCGGCCGGAAAGGAGGGGGCCAGCACCAGCTTGGCCCGCTCGTAGAAGCGAACCCTTTCAGCCGCGCCGTTCTGGCCGCCGTTGATCCTGCGCGTGATCTCGGTGAAGTTGTCCGCATCGGCGAGCTCGTTGAGCCCTTTGCGCTTCCAGTACAGCCCCGCCGTCTTGAACGCCAGCTCCGGCGCGGCGGCCAGCTCGGGCTGGCCGACGAGGTCGACCCCGAGCAGATCGCCGAACTTCTGGTAGTTGGCACGGCCAGTCAACTGAATCGGGCCGCGGCCCTTGAAGCGCTTGCCATCACCGGGCTGCGTGTTGCCGAGCGTCCGTGCCAGGTCGCTCGGCGGCTCGTAACGCTTCTGCGCCGGCGTCGGCCCCCAGATCTCCTCCATGAAGTTGAACTCGCCCGACTCGTGCGCCAGCTGCGCGATGAATGCGGATGTTCGTCGCAGATTATTGATCTCGAATTCCTCCATCGCCGCGTTCAGGGGGTCGACGTACAGGAGGCGCTTCTTCTGCGAAGCGTGGAGCATGATCTGCGCGAGTTGAAGGTCGGTGAGCATGGGATGCCCTTTCGCGAGTGACGGGGACTGGCTCGCGGCAAATTCTGCCTCTCACGCAGAATCTGACGAAGCGGCCTGAAGGACTATGTCTGTCGATCTAGCCAAAGGGATGTACGAGTGATCAGCCCGCTGCGGCAAAATCTCGGGCAACTCCGAGGAGGTGCGATGGGAACCAGTGACAAGGACTCGCTATCGACCGCTGTGCTGACCGATGGCTCGGATTCACAACGCCGTCTGAGCTTCAAGAAGCTGGCATCCTGGATCGCCATCGTCGTGACCGTCGTCGCTGGAACGGCCGCGTTCGTCAAGAACGTCGACACGATCTGGACCACGGCCTCCGGCTGGTTTCGAGGCAAGCCGCAGCCGACGCCGGGCACTGAAATCAAGGTGACTGCCGAGACGCTGGTCGCCATTGCAGACGCCATGGCCAAGACCGCTGCTGCAAAGTCCGGAGGCGCGGCCAGCGAAGAGGTGAAGAAGGATTCGGCGAATCTGAAGAGCGCGGCGAAGGAGATCGAAGCGCCGTTGTCGGTCGGGACCGCGGCGATACCGGCACCGCCCTGGTTGAAGCTTGCCTTGGCCGAACTGGGCCAGTCAGAGATCCCAGGGCCCGAGTCCAATCCACGCATTCTTGAATACATCCATTCCTCACCTCATCTCAAGAATGTCACTGACGACACGATGCTTCCTTGGAGCGCGCTCTTCCTCAACTGGGTGATGAAAGCGTCGGGCGTTCCCGGCGTGGATGATGGTCGCAATATCGCGTGGCTGACGTGGGGGAGCGAGCTGAAGGAACCCAAGCAAGGCGCCGTGGCGATCTTCAAGCGCCCGGAAAGTGATGCGTCCCCGTCGCGCGGGCAGGCCTATTCGTGCCTCTACCTGGGCCAAACCGCGACCTACATTCTTTGCCTGGGCGGCAACGTCGGAAATGCCGTTCGGATCACGTCCAGGCCCAAGGAGAACCTGGTGGGCTACCGATGGCCTCCCGCCTGATTCCGTGGTTGAGCCGTACTCGACGTAGAACGTTTCCTCGTTGCCGTCTTCGACCTGCTTCGCGCGCAGAGGGTTTGCGAGAAGGGTTAGGCTGGAGGCCTGATGACACCCTCCAAGGAAAACGCCGATGCCGGCTCTGTCTGGATCCGGTTCTGGTCGCCGACTTCCGCTTTGGAGCCGACTCCGGCCCATGCAAGTGCGCCTGAGCGTGCGGCGATCAGGAGCCGGAACTACGTCTGGCTGAAAACGTACATGGACATCTACATCCTGCGCTGGGGTGCACTGTGGGCAGCCTGCCTGGTTCTCGCGCTCCTTGCCACGGACGATGCAGTGCCAGGGGTACTGTTTGCGATCGCGCTGGCCTCGACCATGGCGTCTTTTTTTGGTCTGGTTTCCATGGTCTTGATCTATCGCCGAGCGGTCAGGGCTGTGAAAGATCGGACCGCATAGCGCAGACGGCTGGTCTCGGAGAAAACCTGGCCTAGACTCCCGCGTCTCTGTTCAACGAAGGATTTCCCGATGACATTCGCATCGACCACCTGTGCGCCTGCGGCACGTTGGCTGCCTCGTTTCTTGTTGGGGCTCGGCGCGGCAATGCTGGTGTCCACGCTTCATGCCCAGCCCCACAAGGAAGTTCTCGACCGATCTGCAGGCTACAAGGACGAAGCGCTGTTGCTGCTTGAACGCCTGGTCAACATCGACTCCGGCTCGGCCAACACCGCAGGCCTCGAGAAGGTGCGGGGTGTGGTGGTCGAAGAGTTGCAAAAGCTCGGCGGAAAGATCGAGACCTTTCCGGCTACGCCGCATCCCGGAACCAACGTCGTCGCGACCTTCGAGGGCACCGGAACCCGCAAGATCCTGCTGATGGCGCACATTGACACGGTGTTCGCCGACGGCACGGCGAAGGCCAAGCCCTTCTACATCAAGGACGGCCGCGCCTACGGCCCCGGCGTGATGGACAACAAGGGCGGCGTGGTCGCGGGGCTGTACGCGATCAAGATCCTGAAAGCGATGAACTTCAAGGACTACGGCCGCATCACCTTCCTGATCGACACCAACGAAGAGGTGGGTTCGCTCGACACCACGGCGCTGATCCGCCGCGTAGCCAGGGAACACGATGTCACCCTTAACCTGGAGCCCGGCCGCCCGGCGGACGGCCTGGTGGTGTGGCGCAAGGGCAGCGCCACGGCCACGGTGGAGGTCAAGGGGCGTGCGGCCCATGCCGGCGTGGCGCCGGACGCAGGTCGCAACGCTGCCATGGAGGTGGCCCATCAGGTCTTGCAGCTCGGCAAGCTGGGCGATGCGGAAAAGCTCACCACGATCAACTTCACCGTGCTGACAGCCAACGGCGCCACCAACGTGATCCCCGAGAACGCATCTGCCAGGGGCGACGTGCGGGCGGTGACGCGCGAAGAGTTCGATCGCATCGAGCGCGACCTGGCCCGCGTCTCGCAAAGCAGGCTGATCGCCGACACGCAGGTCAAGACGATGCTGTCGCGCGGCCTGCCGCCGATGCCGCGCACGCCGCAGTCCGACGCACTGGTCAAGACGGCCGAATCGATTTACGCCGAAATCGGCAAGAAGCTCACCATCGAAGGCTCGGGCGGCGCCGCCGACGCGAGCCTGGCCGCCGATGTCGGCGTTCCCACGCTCGATGGCTTCGGGATCGTCGGCGGTGGCATTCATACGCCGGACGAATATGCCGAGGTCGAGAGCGTGGTGCCGCGCTTCTACCTGCTCACCCGCATGGTGATGGAGCTCAGCAAGAAGCCCTGACATCACGCGCGCCACCGGGTGGTGCGCAAGGCTTGGACCATTCGTCGACCAGGCCTTCCGGTTTCTTGCATTTCCATGAAGCGCCGCCGATGATTCGAAGTCGTGGTGGTTCGCGCCGCGAGTCCCGGATCCAAGGAGTTGCCATGCTCAACGAAGTCCAGATCAAGTTCGATGCAGGTTCCACTTCTATATCAAGGAGACCTGCAATGGATGCAAAAGACATGGCACGACGACAGTTGATGCGGCAAGGCGGTGCGGCGCTCGCCGGTCTGGCGCTGCTGCACTCCCACTTGCTTGCCCAGGCCTTCCCGGCCCGGCCGGGCGAGGAGGTCATTCCCTGGCTGGATCAACCGCCACCGAACCCGAGTGGCGGTGTCGTCGAGAATCTGCCCCAGTGGGAAGAGCTGAGTTCCTTTTTGACGCCCAACGACAAGTTCTTTCGTGTGGCGCACTACAACAAGCCGGTCATCGACGAGAAGGCGTGGGCCCTCGAGATCACCGGGCTCGTCAAGCAGCCCAAGACCTTGACGCTCCCCGCGCTCAAGGCCCGACCTCGGAAAGAGGTCGTCTTCACACTCGAATGCTCCGGGAATCATGGGTTCCCGTGGTTCATCAGCGGAATTGGCACCGCCAGGTGGGCGGGGACGCCGCTCGCCCCACTGCTCAAGGAAGCCGGGGTGCTGAATCGAGGGATGGAAGTCGTCTTCGTTGGGAGCGACGCGGGTGAGGAGGAAGTCCGCCAGGCCAAGATGCCGCAGCACTTTGCCCGCAGCATGTCGCTGGTCGATGCGATGAACCCGAACAACCTGCTCTGCTATGAGATGAACGGCGCAGCGCTTCCGCAGCCCCACGGGTTCCCCGTGCGGCTTATCGCTCCGGGCTGGTATGGCATTGCGAACGTCAAACGGCTGAAGCGCATCGAGATATGGGACACCCGCTTCATGGGCCGCTTCATGGCGCGTGACTACGTGACGATCCGCGAAGAGCAGCGCAATCAGGAAACCGTCTGGACGGAAACGTCCGTGGGTCGGGCCCTGCTCAAGTCTGTACCGGCCAAGGTCACCGGCAGAAACGGCAAATACCGCATCGTCGGTGCAGCGTGGGGGCCATCCGTAGCGCGCGTGGAGGTGCAGATCGACGCGGGACCCTGGGTCGCAGCAACCATGGACCGGAGTGAGCAAGCCGATTTTGCGTGGAAGCTCTGGTCCCTGGAGTGGGCGAATGCGACGCCAGGAGAACACGCCATCACTTCACGTGCTGTCGATACCCAGGGGAATGTCCAACCAGCGATGGAGGATCCCCGCATCGCCAAGAAACGCACCTACTGGGAAAGCAACGGGCAAGTCACGCGGCGGGTCCGACTCACCTGATCGTTGTTCGCACAGGAGACTCCCATGCGTACCAGGTTCGCTGTTTCTGCTTTGTTGCTTGCGCTTGCGACGGCTTGCGCAACCAGCGTCCCACCGCCAGACAAGTCATCCGGTCCGCTCGCCGACCGAGGTGCCGGCGCGTGGCGTACGTGGGTATTGACCTCCGGACAGGAACTCCGACTGCAGCCTCCGCCGAACGCTGCCGCAACTGCCGCCGAGCTGGAGCAGCTGCGGACATTTGCAGCGCAGCGGGACTCCGCGGCCCAGGAGCGGATTCGGTACTGGGACTTCTGGTCGCCGTCTCATCGATGGAACGAAATGCTGATCGACGTCTCGGGGGCCAATCCAATCCCGGGTGGAGCCGTGCAGCGGGCGTTTGCAATGATGAACATCGCGATCAATGACGCGATGATCGCGGCTTGGGACACCAAGTACACATACAACCGTCAACGTCCTGGCGAGATCGACAGACTGTTTCCAGCTTCCGTGGCCACGCCCCGCAATCCTTCGTATCCGTGCGAGCACTCCGTGGCCGCAGGTGCCGCTGCCGCAGTTCTTGCGCACATCTATCCGAAAGAAGCGCAGCGTATTACCAGCGCGGCAGAGGAGGCTGCTCGCTCACGCGTCATGGCGGGGGCGGCTTTTCCGAGTGATACCAAGGCGGGACTGGAGCTCGGGCGTGCCGTCGCCGCACGCGTCATCGAGCGAATGAAGCTCGATGGCGGCAAATGGGCTGGCCCCGTACCCGCTGGTCCAGGTCTGTGGAAGGGAGCCAATCCCGTGGGTGTCGACGAAGTGGGTTGGAAGCTCTTCGTTCTCAACTCTCCGAGCCAGTTTCGCCCTGGGCCGCCTCCAGCGCACGACTCGCCTGAACGCGCCGCGGAGCTTGCCGAAGTCAAGGGATTCAAGCGCACGCCGTTCACGAACAGCAAGGTGAGCTATTGGCAGTTCGGACAGTTGGGGCAGCCGGGCGTCGCGTTTCGATTGAGCGAAGAGGTGGGGCGCCGGCTGGCAGAGGATGGAACGCACGCGAGTGCACCACGTGCCGCGCGTGCGTACACGCTGGTGCACGTCGCGCACTACGAGGGCTGGATCGCCTCGCAGGACGCCAAGTTCCACTACTGGACAGCGCGTCCGAATCAGTTTGACCCGGCGATAGCCACAGTGATTCCGACCCCGCCATTTCCGACCTATCCGTCCAATGCGGCTACGCTCGTCAAGGCACCGACTGTCGTTCTGACCTACCTGTTTCCGCGCGAGCGCGCGCGGTACGACGGCTGGGTACAGGAATTCGGAGAATCGCGCCTATGGGCGGGGATCCATTTCCGCAGCGACATCACGTCCGGCTGGGAGATCGGACGACAGGTGGGCGAAGCGGTCGTTGCGCGTGCAAAGTCTGATGGCAGCTAGAGGCCGCATCCTGCCCGTCGAGTTGCAGCCCACAACCCACAGGAGACGCGCATGATCACGAATCCGCAGGCCGGCACCAACGTGCAGGAAATCGCCTCGGGCATCTTCCGCATCAACACGCCGGTGCCGCTGCCCGACGGCAACCTGTTCAGCTTCAACCAATACCTGGTGGTCGACGACCAGCCGCTGCTGTTCCACTCCGGCCTGCGCCAGCTTTTCCCGCTGGTGAGCGAAGCCATCGCAAGCGTGATGCCGGTCGAGCGCCTGCGCTACATCGGGCTGTCCCATGTCGAGGCGGACGAGTGCGGTGCGCTGAACCTGTTTCTGGCCGCAGCGCCGCAGGCCGTGCCCCTGTGCAGCAGCATCGCGGCTATGGTCTCGATAGGCGACATGGCCGACCGCCCGCCGCGCGCGCTCGCCGATGGCGAAGAACTCGCGCTCGGCACCCACACGATGCGCTGGTTCGACACGCCTCATCTTCCGCACGGCTGGGAGTGCGGGCTGATGATGGATACGCACACGCGTACCTTCTTCTGCGGCGACCTCCTCACGCAGCCGGGCAACAGTGAGCGGGCGCTGGTCGATAGCGACATCCTTGGCCCCAGCGAGGCGTTTCGACGCCAGATGGACTATTACGCGCATGCACCGCAGACGGCCGCATTGCTGGCCGGGCTCGCGAAGCAGGAGCCCCGCACGCTCGCATGCATGCACGGCAGCGCATGGCAGGGAGATGGCGCATCACTGTTGCGCAGTCTTTCAGAGGCACTCTCGGCCTCGCATTGAGTTCCGCGCGCTCAGCCTTTACTTACCCTGCCCTGCCGGCCATTCGGACGCAGAGCTCGAAGGCTTTTTGCAAGCCTTCGATGTTCGCCACGCCCTTGCCCGCGATGTCGAAGGCGCTGCCGCTCGCCGAGGTCGCCACCGGCACCGGCAGCCCGCCGTGCAGCGTCACGCCCTGTTCGAAGCCCATGAGCTTCATCGCGATCTGGCCCTGGTCGTGGTACATCGAGACGACGGCGTCGAAGTCGCCGCGGCGCGCGCCGATGAAGACGGTGTCGGGCGAATAGGGGCCGCGCGCGTCGATGCCCTGCGCCTTCAGCGCGCGCACGGCCGGCTCGATGATCTCGATCTCCTCGCGGCCGATGGAGCCGCCGTCGCCGGCATGCGGATTGAGGCCCGAGACCGCGATGCGCGGCGCGGGCACGCCGGCACTGACGAGCGCGCCGCAGATGATGTGCACGGCGTCCTGCACGGCCTGCCCGGTGATGAGGGCCGCGACGTCTTTCAGCGGCACGTGCGAGGTCACGCGCGAAGTCCACAGGCTGCCGGTGATGTTGAACTCGCAGACGAAGCCCGGCACATCGAAGCGCTCCTGCATGTAGCGCAGCTCGTCCTCGTGCGCGAGGCCGCCCAGGCGCAGCGAATGCTTGTTGAGCGGCGCGAAGACGATGCCGTCGACCGCACCGCGGCGCACGGCTTCGGTGGCCAGTTGCATGGCCTCGAAAGAGGCCTTGCCCGAATGCGCATTCGACTCGCCCAGCACCGGCGGCTTGCCGCCCATGGTGTTCTGCACCAGCAGGCTGGGGCGGCCGGGCTCGAAGCGCAGCGCGTCCAGGCTTTCCAGTCTCAAGGGGTCGAGCGCGGGGCCTCCTGCGATGCGTTCGCCGCTTTCAAGCACCAGCGGATCGGCGATCAGCAGCAGCTCGGCAGCTTCGAGGTTCTGCGCGCGGCGCAGCAGCTTCACCGTCATCTCGGGGCCGATGCCGCTCGGGTCGCCGGGCAGCACTGCGATTCGGGGTTTCATCGACATCCTTTTCTCTTGAGTCAATCGGCGCGCATGCCGGTGTCCTTGACCAGCTTGCCGTAGCGCTCGAACTCGCTGCGGTTCATCTCCGCGAAGGGCTCGATGCCCATGGCCGTGATCTCGCCGCCCAGGCCCTTGATGCGCTCCTGCACGTCGCTCATGCGCAGGCTCTGGGCCAGCTCGGCGTTGAGCCGCTCCACCGCCGCGCGCGGCGTGCCGGCGGTGACGAAGAGGCCATACCAGGTGTTGACGTCGGCGCCCTGCACGCCCGCCTCGGCCAGCGTGGGCACATCCGGCAGTTCGGGCGTGCGCCTGGCCGCGGCGACGGCGAGCGCGCGGAACTTGCCGGCCTTGATCTGCTGCATGGCCGAGGAGGTGCTGTCGAACATCATCTCCACCTGCCCGCCGATGATGTCGACGTGCGCCTGCGAGCTGCCGCGGTACGGCACATGGATGGCCTTGGTGCCGGTGGCCAGCGCAAAGGCTTCGCCGCCCACGTGCTGCGTGCTGCCGATGCCCGAGGACGCATAGCGCAGGCCGCCGGGCTTGGCGCGCATCGCGGCGATGAGCTCCTTCACGTCCCGGTAGGGCGAGGTCGACGGCACCACCAGCACGTTGGGCATCACGGCCACCAGGCCGACGGGCTGCAGGTCCTTCAACGGGTCGTACTTGAGCTTGAGCAGGTGCGGCGCCACCGCCTGGCCGGTGTTGGTGGCCAGCAGCAGCGTGCTGCCGTCGGCGACGGCCCGCGCCGTGAGTTCGGCCGCGATGGTGTTGGAGGCGCCGGGCCGGTTCTCGACCACCACCGGCTGCTTGAGCGAGGCGCCGAACTTGTCGGCGAGCAGGCGCGCGAGGATGTCGGTGCCGCCGCCGGGCGAGGCGCCGACCATGATGCGCAGGGGCTTGTCGGGATAGACCGCCTGGGCGGGCGCCGCGAGCGGCACGGCGATCAGGCAGAGCGCCGCAAGGCGCCAGGACAGGAATGGCATGGGCGTGTCTCCGATCTTTGTGGTGCCCAGCTTAGGGATGTTCGCCATTCCAATCCAATCGAATGTTCTGAAGAATCCATATGCCGACGTATATGACTCAGCCCGGCTCCGATCTCCCGCCCTGGCGCCTGCTGCTGCGCTTGCGCACGCGGCAATGGGTGCTGCTGGCGCTGCTCGACCAGCACCGCCACCTGGGCCGCGCGGCCGCGGCGATGAACATCAGCCAGCCGGCGGCCACCAAGCTCTTGCAGCAACTGGAAGAGACCTTCGCGGTGCCGCTCTTCACCCGCGTCGCGCGCGGCATGACGCCCACGCCGTATGGCGAGGCGTTGGTGCGCCATGCGCGCTGGGTGCTGACGGATTTCGGCGCGGTGTGCGAAGAGGTGGAGGCTCTGCGCTCCGGGCTCAGCGGCGCGTTGCGCGTGGGCAGCGTGCCGGGCGCGGTGCCCGAGCTGCTGGCGCCGACGCTGGTGGCCTACCAGAAGAAGCACGAGCGCGTGGCGGTGAGCGTGGTGGTCGACACCAGCGACGTGATGCTGCGCCAGCTTGCGCGCGGCGAGGTCGACCTGATGCTGGGCCGGCTCACCGAAGACCACAGCGCCGAAGCCTTCGATTGCGTGCCGCTGCTCGGCGAGCCGCAGGTGGTGGTGGTGCGCAAGGCGCATCCGCTGTTCAAGCGCAAGTCGCTGACGCTGCGCGAGCTGGTCGACTGGCCCTGGCTGCTGCAGCCGCCGGGCTCGCCGCAGCGCGGGCGCTTCGAGGCGGCCTTGCGCGAGGCGGGCATCCAGCAGCGGCTGCGCATCACCGAAACCGCATCGCCGATCGCGATGACGGCGCTCTTGGAACACTCGGACATGGCCGCCGTGATGCCGGCGTCGCAGGCGGCACACTACGCGCGCCTGGGCGTGCTGCGCGTGCTGCCGGTGAAACTGCCGATCCGCGTGCCGCCGATCTACCTGATCACGCGGCGGGCGCACAGCCTGTCGCCGGCCGCGGCCGAGTTCGTTGCGCTGCTGCGGCCGGCGGCGGCCTGACAGGCGCGGACCTTCAGGGCAGCAGCTCGAACTTGAGTTCGGACAGCGGCATCACCTTTTCTTCGCGCGTCATCTTGTATTCGGTGTTCGGACCGAGCCACTTGGCCCAGATCTTGTCGATCTCGCCGGCCTTGTCCAGCGCCACCAGCGCCGCATTGACCTTGGCCAGCAGCACCGGCTCGTCCTTCTTCATGCCGACGCCGATCGGCTGCAGCACCATCGGCTCCTTGATCATCTTGAGCTCGACCCCGGAGGTCTTCGACTGGTTGACGAGCTTGGTGATGGTCATGGTGTTGGCCACCATGCCGACCGACTTGTTCTGCTGCACGGCCATGAAGGCCGAGCCCGTGTCCTGGAAGGTCACCGGCTCGGAGCCGTTCATCTTGATCGACAGCTCCGAGGTCGAGCCCTTGGTGGAGCTCAGGCGCTTGCCCTTGAAATCGGCCTTGGTGGTGCCGGGGTCGGAGGCTTTCACGGCCAGCATTTCCTTGGCCACGTAGTACGGATCGCTGAACTGGATCTGCTCGCCGCGGCTCTTGGTGTAGGCCAGGTTGGCCACGGTCACGTCGACGCGGCCGAGCTTGACCTCGGGCACGCGCGCCTCGACCGACAGCGGCGTGACCTTGGCGCTCAGGCCCAGTTGCTTGGCCAGCGCGTTGCACAGATCGACATCGAAGCCCACCATCTCGCGCGTCTTGGGATCGGGCGCGGCAAAGGGCGGCACATCGGCGAAGGTGCCGCACTTGAGTTCCTTGCGCTGGTTGATGTCGTCCCACTGGTCGGCATGCGCCAGGACGGACAGGGCGCCAAGGCAACAAGCGATGGCGGCGAGACGGAAGACGGTCTTCTTCGACATGATGAACTCCTGGTGAGGGCTGGGATGGGAAACGCCTAGTGCGCGCGCAGGTCGGACAGGAAGCGCTGCGCGCGCGGATGCTGGGGGCTGCTGAAGAAAGTCTCGGGCTCGGCCTTCTCGAGGATCCGGCCGGCATCCATGAACCAGATGCAGTCCGCGACCTCGCGGGCGAAACTCATCTCGTGCGTGACGCACATCATGGTCATGCCGTCGTTGGCCAGGCCGCGCATCACCGACAGCACCTCGCCCACCATCTCGGGGTCCAGCGCACTGGTGGGCTCGTCGAAGAGCATGGCCGGCGGCTCCATGGCCAGGGCGCGCGCGATCGCCACCCGCTGCTGCTGGCCGCCCGAGAGCTGCGCCGGATAGGCGCCGGCCTTGGCGGCCAGGCCCACGCGCTCCAGCAACTGCATCGCCTTGGTCCGCGCGGCGGCGCGCTTGACGCCGAGCACGCGCATCGGCGACAGCATGATGTTCTCCAGCACCGACAGGTGCGGGAACAGGTTGAAGCTCTGGAACACGAAGCCGATGCGGCTGCGCAACTTGTTGAGCGCCACGCTGCTCATCGGCGCGTGGATGTCGTGGCCGTCGAAGAGCAACTGGCCCGACTTGATCTCCTCGAGCCGGTTGACGGTGCGGATCAGCGTCGACTTGCCGGAACCGGAAGGCCCGCAGACCACCACCACCTCGCCTTTCTTGACTTCGGCGTTGACGTCGGCGAGCGCCTGGTAGTCGCCGTACCACTTGTTGATGTTGGAAAACAGGATCATGGGAACGTCTGCGTTCGTTGGGGTGGGCATGGTTCTGTCTCCTTTGCGTTTGTCCGACCGTCGTGCGCGGCCTTGTCAGGGATTGGCCGCCACCGGCGGCGGCAACGAGGCGCCCTCGGGCGACAGCGGGGCCACCGCCGCGCCGAGCCGCTTGTGGGCAATGCGCCGCTCCAGCCACTGCGCCAGCTGCGTGAGGCTGAAGCAGACCACGTAGTAGGTCATCGCCAGGATGAAGAAGACCTGGAAGGGCTTGGTCAGCAGCTGGTTGTTGATCTGGTTGGCCGCGAAGGTGAGCTCGTTCACGTTGATCACGTAGCCCAGCGTCGTTTCCTTGATAGTGGAGATGAACTGGCTCAGCATGCTCGGCAGCATGTTGTAGAGCGCCTGCGGCAGGATCACGTACCACATCGTTCCCAGGTGGCTGTGGCCGAGCGCGCGCGCCGCCTCGGTCTGTCCCTTGGGCAGGGCCTGGATGCCGGCGCGCACCACCTCCGACAGGTAGGCGCCCTCGTAGATCACCAGCGTGCACAGCATGGTGGTGAAGCCCGAGATCTCGCGGCCGATCAAAAGCGGCACGAGGAAGTAGACCCACAGGATCACCATCAGGAGCGGCACGCCGCGCACGACGTAGACCAGCACCGTCGCCGGCCAGCGCAGCACCGCCCACGGCGACAGCCGCGCCAGCGCCATCACCACCGACAGCGGGAAGGCCAGCACGATGCCCAGCACCGACAGGGTCAGCGTGGCGACGATGCCGCCCATCGGGCCGTTGGGATACTGGCCGATGAGCAGCAGCAGCCAGTTGTCGCGCAGGATCTCGAAGATGCTGAACATCTCTCACCTCGCTCCGACGATGCGGTAGTGCCGCGCCACCCAGCCGCCCGCGGCCATGATGAGCAGCGAGAAGCCGAGATAGAGCACCGTGGCCACGCTGTAGGCCTCGAAGGCGCGGAAGCTCTGGCTCTCCACTTCCTTGACCGCGTGCGTCAGCTCGGCCACGCCGATCGCCATGGCCAGGCTGCTGTTCTTGAACAGCGACACGCTGTGGTTGACCAGTGCCGGGATCGCATTGCGGATCGCCTGCGGCAGCATGACGTGGCGCATCGAGCCGATGTAGCTGTGGCCCAGCGCACGCGCGGCCTCGGCTTGGCCCGCCGGGATGGAACGCAGGCCCGATCGCAGGTCCTCGCTGAAGTAGGCCGCCTGGCACAGCCCGAGCGCGACGATCGAGAGGATGGCCTCCGCGTTGTGCTCGGACAGCCAGTTCTGCAGAAACTGGGGCAGCAGGCTGAAGATGCCGAAGTACCAGAGCATCAGCTGCACCAGCGTCGGCACGTTGCGGTGGTAGGAGACATAGGCCGCGACCACGCGCTCGGCGACGCGGCTGGCCGTCAGGCGCACGGTCAGCAGCACGATGGCCAGGCTCATCGCGAGCAGCCAGGAGCCGGCCGCGATCTTCAGCGTCATCTCCACGCCGTGCAGCAGCATCGCGCCGAACTCCGGCTTCAGCAGGACGGCCAGCAGGTCGAAGTCCTTCATGTGCCGTTCCTTTGATTTCCGTGGTTCTCAGGCCTGCGGCGCTTCCGGGCGCGCGGTGGAGAGCCCGCCGGGCACCTGCAGCGTCGGCGTGATCTCCATGTGGCCCACGTTCACCGCGACCGGCGCGGCGATGGCGAAGGCAATGGCGTCGGCAATGTCCTCGGCCCGCGGCAGCTCGAAGCCCTCGATGAAGCGCTTGTGCATTTCCTCCGGGTTGCCGTGCACGTGCGCGAAGATGTCGGTGGCCACCCGCCCCGGGCAGATCTCGGTGACGCGCACGCGCTTGCCGAAGACATCGATGCGCAACTGGCGCGACAGCATGCTCACCGCGGCCTTGGTCGCGTGGTAAGTGCTGTTGCCGCCGAAGTTGTAGGCCCCGGCGATCGAGCTGATGTTGATCACGTGGCCGCGGTCGCGCGCGGCCATGCCCGGCACGACCAGCCGGCACAGGTGCAGCACGGCGCGCAGGTTGACGTCGACCAGCAGGTCGATGCCCTCGGCGTCGGCCTTCAGGATCGAGCCGGGCCTATCGACGCCGGCATTGTTGACCAGCACGTCGAAGGGGATCTCCTGCGCCAGCCGGGTGATGCCCTCGAGGTCGCTCACGTCGATGGCGTGCGGGATGCAGCCCGTGCGCGCGGCCAGTTCGGCCAGCTTGCCGGCGCTGCGCGCAAGCGCGTGGACCTGCAGGCCTTCCTTGCAGAGGCGCTCGACGACCGCGGCGCCGATGCCCGAGGAGGCTCCCGTCACCAGCGCGGTCTTGTAGTCGGAGAAAGGCATCTTTGGCTTCTTTCGTTATGACGAATTCACTGTATCCAGCGCGACCTCGGGGCGCCAAGACGGAATGGCTGTGTAGAGATAAGCCGTCCTTATGTCGCCTGGTCGCCCGGTCTCAGGGCGCCATCTGGCGCGAGATCGGCAGCACGCGCCCCGCCGCCTCGACCACGCCGCGTACGGCCCGCGCCAGCTCCACCGCACCGGGCGTATCGCCGTGCACGAGGATGGAGCGGACGTTCATCGGGATCCTGCGCCCGCCATGGCTGGTGACCGTGCCCTCCTCAAGCAGCTGGCGCACGCGCGCCAGCACGGCCTCGGGCTCGTGGATGACGGCGCCGGGCAGCTTGCGCGGCACCAGCAGGCCCTCGTCGTCGCAGGCGCGGTCGGCCAGAAAGGTCCGCGCCACGCGCAGCCCGCAGCGCTCGGCCGCGTCTTCGATGGCACGGCTGGCAGACGAGCTGATGATCAGGCCGGGGTCGAAGTCCGCCACCGCGCGCACCAGCGGGCCGGCCAGCGCCGCGTCGGCGGCCGCCATGTTGCCCAGCGCGCCATGGAAGCTCATGTGCGTCATCCGGTGGCCGGCCGAGCGCGCCATGCCCGCGAGCGCGCCCAGCTGGTAGGTGACGTAGGTGGCGAGCTCCGCGACATCGATCTGCATCGGGCGGCGCCCGAAGCCGAGCAGGTCGGGAAAACCCACATGCGCCCCCACGTCCACGCCCCGGTCGCGGGCCATGCGCACCGTGCGGTCCATGATGACCGGGTCGCCGGCATGGAAGCCGCAGGCCACGTTGGCGGAGGAGACGATCTCCAGCAGCGCCTCGTCCTCGCCCATGCGCCAGGGGCCGAAGCCCTCGCCCAGGTCGGCGTTCAGATCGATGTCCATCGCGATGTACTCCTCATTCGTCGGCCTGCAGTTCGACCAGCAGGGTGCCCCAGCCCACAGGCTGGCCGTCGGGCACCAGGAAGGCGATCAGCACGCCGGACTGCGGTGCATGCACCGGCAGCAGCAGCGGGCCGATCTGCATCAAACCCACGGGCTGTCCCGCGGACACGCGTTCGCCGGGGCGCGCCAAGGGCGCGGCATGCAGCGGATGGGCGTGCAGGAAGTTGCCCACACTGGGCGCGGCAGCCACGCATGACGGCGGCGCCGGCGGCGTTCCCTCCTCCTGCGCACCCAGCTGCACGATCCCGCTTCCGGGCCCACCCCCACGCCCCAGCCGCAGCACGCCGTCGGGCGTGCGCAGCTCCAGCAGGCCGATGTCGGTGGCGGCCAGCCAGGCGGCGAGCTCCCGGACTTGCGCAGGGCTCTTCATGTCAGTTCATGCGCGGCGCGCTGCGGTGGAGGTCCACCATGCGCCGCACCCTGTCGAGCCAGGCCTCGATCTCGTCCAGCGCGGCCACGGCCTCGTCCCAGCTGCTTTCGATGAAGCGGATGCGGCTGCCGATCGGCGCCTGGCCGAGTCGCCAGAGATCGGCCTCGATCACGGTGCCGAACTTGGGGTAGCCACCCGAGGGCTGGGCATCGCGCATCTGGATGATGGGCTGCCCACTGTGCGGCACCTGGATCACGCCGGGCACGATGCCGTGCGAGCGCATCTCCATCGGCGCGATCGGCCGCAGCGCCTCGCCCTCGAGGCGATAGCCGTAGCGGTCGCTCTGGGCCGTGATCTTCCATTCGCCGGCCCAGAAGGCGGCGCGCGAGGCTTCCTCGAAGCCCAGGTATTCGGCGGCGGGCAACACCCGCACGGCGGGCAGGCCGTCCACCTGCAGCGGCAGGCTCAATGCCGGCGGCACGAGGCCGAAGCCGGTCTGGCAGGACTGCCCCTCGCCCACCGCGCGCAGCGCATCGCCGCGGCGCAGCGCGCGGCCCTCGTGGCCGCCGAAGGCGCCGCGCAGCTGGGTGCTGCGCGAGCCCAGGACCTCGGGCACGTCCACGCCACCGGCCAGGCACAGCATGGCGCGGCTGCCGCGATGCATGCCGCCCTGCGGCAGGCCCAGCGTGAGCGTCTGCCCGGCGCGCGCCTGGTGCACCCACCAGGGCAGGAGCGGCGCTTCATCGAGCCGCGCCGCGCAGTCGGCGCCGGTCAGCGCGAAGGCGCAGTCCTGGTCGAAGCGCAGCTTGAAAGGAAACACCGGCACCTCGATGGCGGCCGCATCGGGCCCGTTGCCCAGCAGCAGGTTGCCGGCCGCCAGCGCCAGCTTGTCCATGGCCCCGGAGGTGCCCACGCCCCAGCGCAGGCTGCCGGTGCGCCCCATGTCCTGCACGGTGGCCAGCGCGGCGGACGAGAGCACTTCGATCATCGGATCACCCCCTGGACCCGGAAGCGGATCATGTCGCCCGGCTGCAGCCTCGCCGGCGGGTCCTGCGACGGATCGAAGAAGGTCATGGCGGTGCTGCCGATCGTGTTCCAGCCGCTGGGGCCGGCCGAGGCCGACACGCCGGTCTGCACGCCGCCGATCGACACCGCGCCGCCCGGAATGCTCAGCACCGGCACCTTGCGCCGCGGCGTGGCGATGCGCGGGTCCATGCCGCCCAGGTAACAGTAGCCCGGATGGCTGCCGAGCGCGTACACCGGGTAGACCGGCGTGCTGTGGCGCTCGACGATCTCCTCCACGCTGAGCCCGGTGTGCGCCACCACGTCGGCCATGTGGGGGCCGCCCTCGCCGCCGTAGACCACCGGGAGCTCGACCACGCGCCCTTCGAGCGGCAGGGCCTCCGCCGCGTCCCAGGCGGCGTGCAAGCGGGCCTCCAGCGCTTCCAGGGCAGCTGTGTTGCGCGGCGCTCGCATGAAGGTGAGCATGAGGTTGTTCATGCCCGGCACCGCCTCGCGCACCTCCGGCCAGGCCTGCGCCTCTCGCGCGAGGGCCCAGATGCGCTGCTGCGAGGGTAGCGCGAGCTCGCCGGGTGCCTCGAAGAGCAGCGCCGTGGTGCCCAGCAGGCTGACGGATGCGGTCGGCGCAATCACGCGAGACTCCTTCGCTGCAGCCAGCGCTCGAGGTGGTGGATGTCCACGCCGCCGGCGGCGAAGCCCTGGTCGCGCAGGATCTCGCGGTGCAGCGGCACGTTGGTCGAGATGCCCTCGACGCGCATCTCGGCGAGCGCCAGGCGCATGCGGTCGAGCGCGTCGGCGCGCGTGCTGCCCTGCACGATCAGCTTGGCGATCATCGAGTCGTAGTACGGCGGCACGCGGTAGCCGGCACCGGCATGCGAGTCCACGCGCACGCCGAAGCCGCCTGGCAGCTGCCAGCCGCTGATGCGCCCCGGCGAGGGCGCGAAGGTATCGGGGTTCTCGGCATTGATACGGCACTCGATGGCATGCCCTTCACAACGCACGTCGGCCTGCGTGAAGCCCAGGCGCTCGCCGCGGGCCACGCGCAACTGCTGCTGCACGATGTCGATGCCGGTGGTCATCTCGGTCACGGGGTGCTCCACCTGGAGGCGGGTGTTCATCTCGATGAAGTAAAAGGCGCCCTGCTCGTACAGGAACTCGAAGGTGCCGACGCCGCAGTAGCCGATCTGCCGGCAGGCCGCGGCGCAGCGCTCGCCGACCTCACCCAGCAGCGCCTCGTCGATGCCGATGGCCGGCGCCTCCTCGATCACCTTCTGGTGGCGGCGCTGCAGCGAGCAGTCGCGGCTGCCGAGCCATAGCGCATTGCCATGGCTGTCGGCCAGCACCTGGATCTCGACATGGCGCGGATGCAGCAGGAACTTCTCGATGTAGACCTCGGGGTTGCCGAAGGCGCGGCGCGCCTCCTCGCGCGTGAGCAACATCGCCTCCGGCAGGGCGGCTTCGTCGTGCACCACGCGCATGCCGCGACCGCCGCCGCCGCCCGCGGCCTTCACGATCACCGGGAAGCCGATCTCGCGCGCCAGGGCGAGGACCTCGTCCGGGTCCTCCGGCAGGCTGCCGTCGGGGCCGGGCACGCAGGGCACGCCGGCGCGCCGCATCGCGCGCTTGGCCGCGACCTTGTCGCCCATGGCGCGGATGCAGGCGGCGCTCGGGCCGATGAAGACGAGGCCGGCCTGCTCGACACGTTCGGCGAAGCCCGCGTTCTCCGACAGGAAACCGTAGCCCGGATGGATGGCCTGCGCGCCGCTGACTTCGGCGGCGAACAGGATCGCGGAGGGGTTCAGGTAGCTCTGCCCGGGCGCGGCCGGGCCGATGCACAGGGCCTGGTCGGCCTGCGCCACATAGCTCGCCTCGCGGTCGGCTTCGGAGTACACCGCCACGGTCCGGAGCCCGAGGCCGCGGCAGGCGCGCTGGATGCGCAGGGCGATCTCTCCCCGATTGGCGATGAGCACGGTGTCGAACATGGCCATGATCCCCTATACGCCGTCGAAGCGGAACAGCGCCTGGCCGGCTTCGACTTCCTGTCCCGAGCGCACCAGCACCGCCTGCACCGTGGCGTCGCGTTCGGCGCGCACCTCGTTGAAGACCTTCATGGCCTCGATCACGCACAGCGTCTGGCCCGCCTTAACGGTTTGACCGGCCTGCACGAAGGGCGGCTCGGCGGGCGTCGGCTGCAGGTGCACCACGCCGTAGAGCGGCGCGAGGCATTCGGCCGACGCTGGCGCCGCAACGGGCGCATCGTGCGCCGCGATCGCTGCTCGCCGGCGCGGCGTCGCCGCCAGCGCCGACTGCTTCACCAGCCGCAGCATGCTTCCGTTCTCGCTGTACTCCAGCTCGCACAGGTCCGATGCGGCCAGCGCGTCGATGAGCGTCTTGATCTGTTCCTGATTCATGCCGGGCCGTCTTGGGCGACGGAACATCCTGGGTGGCCGACGCGTTCGACGAACGCGTGACGGCAGGCATGAAAGGTAGCGGGCCGCGGGCACAAAGCCCAAGACGGATTGGCTGTGCCGCGATAAGGGCGGCTTATGACAAGGCGCTCAGCTCGGGTTCGGGCGTCGAGGCGACGGTGCCGGCAAGGTCGACGACGAGCTCGAGCAGGATGTCCTTCACCGCTTGCGCCGGTTCGGAAAGAGGCAGGTGGTCCGACTGGCAGAGCGCCAACGGCGCCTCGATCACCGGGTCGACGATGCGGAACTGCCAGGCGCCGCAGGCCGCCACGACCTCGCGCGCCATCGACGCCGGCAGGATGGTGGCGCCCAGTCCGTCGGCGATGGCGGCGGTCAGGGTGAAGGCCGATTCGATCTCGGCCACCACGCGCGGCACCATGCCGGCGCGCACGAAGGCCGCATCGACCAGCTTGCGCACCACGTTATAGGGGCGCGGCAAGAACAGTTCGATCTCGCGCAGGTCGGCCAGTCGCACGGGCTCGGCCGGCGCCGGCATGGAAGCCGGCCCCACCAGGAACAGGGGCTCCTTCAGCAGCGGCAGGAAGGACAGCCCGTGGATGGCCTTGTCGCCATAGAGCACGGCCAGATCCATGCGGCCGTTCATGATGAGTTCGCTCAGCGTGGTGCCGTAGTTCTCGTTGAGGTAGAGCAGGATGCCGGGATGCCGGGCGCGCACGGTGCGCAGCAGCGGCAGCGACAGCGCGGAGGCTGCGGTGCCGGGCGCGAGCCCCACCGACACCTGGCCCGACAGGCCCTCGCCGGCGGCCTCCATGTCGACGCGGGCCTGCTCGCACTGCCGCAGGATGATCTGGGCATGGCGATACAGCACCTTGCCGGCCTCGGTGGGGGTCACGCCGCGCTTGGTGCGCACCAGCAATTGCTGCCGCACTTCGCCTTCGAGCGTGGCGAGCTGCTGGCTCAACGCCGGTTGCGCAATGAAGAGCACCTCGGCGGCCTGCGTCAGGCTGCCGATGTCCACGATCTTCACGAAGTATTTGAGGCGTCGGAGGTTCACGCCTTGTCTCCAAGCAAAAGCTGAGCCTAGCACTGGGGCGCAGGGGCGCCTAGATGCGATGTGTCCGGGGGGTCCGGGGGCGCGGAGGCGCCCATGCCCTCACCCTAGCCCTCTCCCGGAGGGAGAGGGGACCAGACAGGAGTCACCATAAGCTCAGCCTATCGAACCAGAGCGATCTCATCTTGGCCGAGGTGGAGCGATGTGCGTACCGTTGGGTCCGTACATCCCGCACCCAAGGAAGATCCGTGACCACCTCCCGCATCGCCGCCCGCGTACGGCGCATCAAGCCTTCGCCCAGCACCTCCGCCGCGGACCGCGCCAACGAGCTGCGCCGCCAGGGCAAATCGATCGTCAACCTGGTGGTGGGTGAACCCGACTTCGACACCCCGCTGCATATCCGGCGCGCCGCCGCCGAAGCCATGGACAAGGGCGCGACGCGCTACACGCTGATGTCCGGCACGGTCGAGCTGCGCCAGGCCATCGTCGCCAAGCTGCAGCGCGAGAACGGCCTGACGTACGCGATGAACGAAATCATCGTCACCAGCGGCGCCAAGAGCGCGATCTACAACGCCTTCGCCATCACGCTGGAACCGGGCGACGAAGTGATCATCCCCGCGCCCTACTGGGTGTCCTACCCCGACATGGTGCTGGCCTGCGAAGGCAAGCCCGTCATCGTCGCCTGCCAGGAGGCCCACGGCTTCAAGCTCACGCCGACCCAGCTCGAGGCCGCCATCACGCCGCGCACGCGCTGGCTCCTGATCAACTCGCCGAGCAATCCCACGGGCGCCAGCTACACGGCCGACGAATACCGCGCGTTGGCGGATGTCCTCATGCGCCATCCGCACGTGATGGTGATGACCGACGACATCTACGAGCACATCCGCTTCGACGGCCTGTCGACGCCGCACATCCTGGCGACCGAGCCCGCCTTGCGCGAGCGCACGCTGGCCGTCAACGGCGTCTCCAAGACCTATGCGATGACCGGCTGGCGCATCGGCTGGGCCGCGGGCTCGGCCGATCTGATCACGGCGATGGACACCCTGCTCTCGCAGTCCGCCGGCAACTGCTGCTCGATCAGCCAGGCAGCCGCAGCGGCGGCGCTCAACGGCGACCAAAGCTTCGTGGCCGAGAGCGTGGCGGTCTACAAGGAGCGGCGCGACCGCACGCTCGCGCTCGTCAACGCAATCCCCGGCCTGAGCTGCGCCACGCCGCCCGGCGCCTTCTACCTCTACATCCATTGCGCCGGCCTGATCGGCAAGACCACGACTGCAGGCAAGCAACTGAACGAAGACGGCGACGTCGTGATGTACCTGCTGGAAAGCGCGGGCGTGGCCACGGTCGCCGGCACCGCCTATGGGCTCTCGCCCTACTTCCGCCTGTCCATCGCCACCTCGATCGAAACACTGGAAGAAGGCTGCACGCGCATCGCCCGCGCGGTGGCCGAACTGCGCTAAGCGCACGAACCATCGCCGCCACCAAGGACACACCCATGCCATACAAAGCCATCCGCAAGAACCCCTCGGCCGCGCAGGTCGATCCGAAGATCCTGGCCGCGCTGCGCGAGATGCCCGTCGCGGCGCTGAGCGACAACATGCACCGCAACATCGGCACCACGGGCCTGAACCCCTATCACCGCCCCGTCGCCCGGACCATGGCAGGCACGGCCGTCACGGCGCGCTCGCGTGGCGGCGACAACCTGACATATTTGCGCGCCCTCGAGTTCTGCCGTCCCGGCGACGTGCTGGTGATCGATGCCGGGGGCATCCTCAACAACGCGGTGGTCGGCGGCATCCTGTCCTTCTACGCCGCCCACATCGGCGTCGTGGGCGTGGTGGTCGACGGGGCGATCCGCGACGTGGCCGAAATCCGGGCGCGCGAGTTCCCGGTCTACGCACGCGGCGTCACCCATCGCGGCCCGTACAAGGATGGCCCGGGCGAGATCAACGTGCCGGTGTCTGTCGGCGGCATGGTGGTCAACCCCGGTGACATCGTGGTCGGCGACCAGGATGGCCTGATGGCCTTCGCGCCGGACGAGGCCGAGCTGTTGATCGAGAAGGCACGCGCGCACCTGGAGACCGAAGCCGAGACGATACGGGCCATGAAGGAGGGTCGATGGGACCGTTCCTTCATCGACGCGCTCGAGGCCCGCTGCGCCAACTGAGCGCATCGGCACCGCGCGCGAGGCGATACTCCGCTACTCGGCCACGCGCCACACGCACCTTGATGGAGACACCGCCTTGAATCCCGTCCTCAAAAGCTTCGACCTCAGCGGGCGCACCGCCCTCATCACCGGCTCCAGCGCCGGCATCGGCTACGCGCTGGCGCGCGGACTGGCGGGTGCCGGTGCGCGCGTGATCCTCAACGCGCGCAGCGCCGACAAGCTCGAACAGGCTGCGGCACGGCTGCGCGAGGAAGGCTTCAGCGTCTTCACCGCCGCCTTCGACGTGACCTCGGGCGAGGCGGTGGGCGCGGCCATCGAGCGCATCGAGGCCGACATCGGCGCCATCGACATCCTCGTCAACAACGCCGGCATGCAGCGCCGCGGCCCGCTCGACCAGTTCGAGGAAGCGCACTGGCACGAGCTGATGAAGACCAACGTCGACAGCGTCTTCCTGGTCGGCCAGGCGGTGGCGCGCCGGATGATCCCGCGACAGCGCGGCAAGATCATCAACATCTGCTCGGTACAAAGCGAGCTCGGCCGCCCCGGCATCGCGCCCTACACCGCCAGCAAGGGTGCGGTGAAGATGCTGACCAAAGGCATGGCGATCGACTGGGGCCAGCACGGCATCCAGGTCAACGGCTTGGGGCCGGGCTATTTCAAGACCGAGCTGACCGATGCCTTGGTCAACAACGCCGAGTTCACCGCGTGGCTGGTGAACCGCACCCCGTTGCGCCGCTGGGGCGACGTGGAGGACCTGGTCGGCGCGGCCGTGTTCCTCGCGAGCGATGCGTCCAACTTCGTCAACGGCCACATCCTGTACGTCGACGGCGGCGTCACTGCCACTCTCTAGACAACAAGGGATCAGCCATGGAAGCACTCGTCATCCACGCCCCCGGCGACCTGCGCGTCGAAGAAGTCGACACCCCCGAACTCGGCCTCGGCCAGCTGCAGGTGCGCGTGCGCTGCGGCGGCATCTGCGGCTCCGACCTGCATTACTACCAGCACGGCGGCTTCGGCACCATCCGCATCAAGGAGCCGATGGTGCTGGGCCACGAGGTGGCCGGCGTGATCGAGGCCGTGGGCGCCGGCGCAGGCAGCTTTGCGGCCGGCGAGCGCGTCGCCATCAGCCCGAGCCGGCCCTGCGGGCTGTGCCGCTACTGCCAGCAGGGCCTGCAGAACCATTGCCTGGACATGCGCTATTACGGCAGCGCGATGCGCACGCCGCACGTGCAGGGCGCCTTCCGCCAGCAGATCGTGGTCGAGCACTGGCAGGCGCATCGGCTGGCCGACAGCGTGAGCGACGGCGAGGGCTCGATGGCCGAGCCGCTGTCGGTCGCGCTGCATGCGGTGCGCCGCGCGGGCCCGCTGCTCGGCAAGAGCGTGCTGGTCACCGGCTGCGGGCCGATCGGCGCGCTGGCCATCATTGCGGCGCGGCGCGCGGGTGCCACCCACATCGTGGCCACCGACGTCGGTGCGCACACGCTGGGCAAGGCGCTCAAGGTCGGGGCCGACGAGGTGGTGAACGTGGCCGAGGAGCCCGATGGCTTGGCGCGCTTCACGGCCGACAAGGGGCATTTCGACGTGCTGTTCGAAGCCAGCGGCAACCAGCGCGCGCTGGTCGGCGCCTTCGATGCGCTGCGCCCGCGCGGCATCATCGTGCAGCTGGGGCTGGGCGGCGAGATGACGCTGCCGATCAACACCATCGTGGCCAAGGAGTTCGACCTGCGCGGGGCCTTCCGCTTCCACGAGGAATTCGCGGTGGCGGTGGAACTGCTCAACAAGGGGCTGGTCGACGTGAAGCCGCTGATCTCGGCGACCTTGTCCTACCGCGACTCGGCGCGCGCCTTCGCGCTGGCGGCCGATCGCTCGCAGGCGATGAAGGTGCTGCTGAACTTCGATTGATCAGGTCGCGCTGCGCCGATAGAAGGCCAGCGAGCCCGCCAACGCCAGCAGCGCGCCGCCGCAGCAGCGGTCCAGCCACAGCACCGCACGCTGCCGCAGCAGCTTGACGGCGCGCGCGCCGATCACGGCATAGGCCAGCATCACCGAGAAGTCGAGACCCGCGAACACGATGCTGATGGCGGCGTACTGCGGCCACTGGGCTGCAGCGGGATCGATGAATTGCGGCATCAGCGCCGAGCAGAAAAGATAGCCCTTGGGGTTGGTCACGGCCACCAGAAAGGACTTGGCGAAGATGGCGCGCGGCGTCGCGCCGCTCGGCACCTCGCCTTCCTGCCGCGAGAGGTCGAGCCCGCCCTGCGAGCGCAGCAGCCGGATGCCGAGCCACGCCAGGTAGGCCGCGCCCACCCACTTGAGCACCGAGAACCAGAACTCCGACGCCGCCAGCAAGGCGCCGAGACCGAGCGCCACCGCACCCACGAGCACGAAGTCGGAAGCGACTGCGCCCAGCATGCCGGGCAGCGAGCGTCGCACGCCGAAACGCGAGCCGTTGGCGAGTGCGAGCAGCACGGTGGGGCCGGGCGTGGCGATGGCCACCAGCGCGACGAAAGCGAAGACGAGCAGGGTTGCAGTATTCATGTGGCGCAGCTTAGCCGAGGCGCGCGATCAAGGGCTTCTTTTGCAACTCTTCGTTGCAGGCTTCCGTCCTACATCTGCTGCGGCGCTTTTCCGAAGTTGGTGTTGCAACAAGGCTTCGTTAATTCGTTCTGTGGTCGAGCTCCCTGGCGAAGAGAAGGAGCCCGGCTTTTTCGGGAACAGGTATCTCATCCATGCACTGACTCGATCTCATCATGACTGCCCTCACCGCCAACTTCGTCCCCCCGCCCGGCCCCGTGTCTGCAGAAGCATTCGGGGGCTTGATCGACCTGTCGAGGGTGCTGCTGCACAGCGACCCGTCGACCACCGTGGTGTGCGAGACCTGCCGGACCATCAACCGGGATTCGGCCCTCTTCTGCAAAGGCTGCGCGGGCAAGCTGCCGGCCTTCTACGCGACGGGTGCCGTCGCGGACAACGCTTCGCACGCGCCGGGCATCGACGACGAGCGCACGCCTACCGTGCTGACGCTCGCGATCTCGGTGCTGGGCTTTACCGCGGCGCTGGCCACGATGCTCGCCTTGCTCGGCCTCTGGTACGGCGGCGGCACGACGGTGGAGCCGCCACCGGTTTCGACGGCCACCTCGCCCGCGGCCGTGACGCCGGTGGCTGCGCCCAGCGTGCTTCCGGTCGCGCTACCGGCGATGGCTTCGAGCCTCCACGCCACCTCCTCGGGCGAGAACCCGACGGCCGCGGTGTTCGTCGACGAGCGGCCGGCACCTCCCGCGACAGGCCCCGCGCTGAAGCGCGAGCCGCGCGCCCACGCCCAGACCGTGCGCAAGACTTCGGCGCTGCCGCCCGAACAGCGGGCGGCGAGCTTCCGGCGTTCGGCGCCGGGCCCGCTGGCATCGTGCGATGGACGCAACTTCATTGCGCACGCCGTCTGCGTCAACAACCGCTGCGCCCAGCCCGGCAGTGCCCACCACCCGCAGTGCAAGAAGCCGCTGAGCCAGCGCCGCCAGGACGAAGCGCGCCGCAATCTGTTTCTGGGCAATTGAGCCCCGCGGGCAAGGGGGCGGAAGGAACGACGGTGACCTTGCAGAAACTCAAACCGGCCCTGGCGCTGTGCGCAGCGGGCGCCATCCTGTCGCTGGCGGCGTGCAGCGATCAGGTGAGCAAGCAGAGCGCCGAAAGAAAAGTCGACTCCGCGGTGGAGAAGACGCAGGACGCGACCGTGGCCGCCGCGCGCAAGGCCGCCGAGCTGGCGGAGAAGGCGCGCGACAACACCAAGGCCTACTTCGAGTCGCCCGAGGTGAAGCGGGACGTCGCGGCGGCCAAGGATGCGCTGAAGAACGCCGGCGACGCATTGACGGCCAAGACGGACGACGCCGCGATCACGGCCTCGGTCACGGCCGCGCTGGCGCGCGATCCCGAGCTGAGCGCCCGGCGCATCGACGTGCGCACAAACGCCGGCACGGTGCGGCTCGCCGGCCCCGCGCCGAGCACCGAAGCCAAGGCGCGGGCGGAGACAATCGCCCGCGCCGTGAAGGGCGTCAGCTCGGTCGACAACCGGCTCGAGGTGACCGCGGCGAACTGAGGCCGCGCTCCTCGATCAGCTCCGGCTCTCGGCATGCGCCGGCTTGCCGACCTGGATCGTCACTTCTTCGCCCTTGATGCGGGCCTGCACGGCGCGCACCGCGTTGTGCACGCGCTCGCCGTAGTCGGCATCGGCCTGGCGGAAGTGGTTGATCGCACGGTCGATGATGTCCTGGCGCGTCACGGCGCCGAGGCTGCCGGCGATGCTGGCGACCAGGCGGCTCTTGGCCGCCTCGTCCATCAGGCGGTAGAGGTCGCCGGCCTGCACGAAGTCGGTGTCCGCTGGGTGCTTCGTCCAGGCGTGGCTGCCGGTCCAGCCGTGGATCTCGAGCGGCGCGTACACGGGCTCGTTGCTTTGCTTGGGCGCATCGCTGAAGCTGTTCGGCTCGTAGTTGGGCGCGCGGCCGCCGTAGTCGTAGCGCATCGCGCCGTCGCGTCCGTAGTTGGCGGCCTTGGTCGCGTGCGGGCAGTTCACCGGCAGCTGCGTGTGGTTGATGCCCAGCCGGTAGCGCTGGGCGTCGCCGTAGCTGAACAGGCGCCCTTGCAGCATCTTGTCCGGCGAGGGGCCGATGCCCGGCACGAAGTTGGCGGGGTTGAAAGCGGCCTGCTCGATCTCGGCGAAGTAATTGTCGGGGTTGCGGTTGAGCGTGAGGGTGCCGATGTCGATCTATCTCGGCAATAGAGCCGAACCCCCGTTCGCCCTGAGCTTGTCGAAGGGCTCGCCCCGGCTTCGACCCTTCGGCAAGCTCAGGACAGGCCAAGCTCAGCCTGAACGGTTTTTAGAGCATCAAGGCGACTGCGGCTTCCAGATGCTCGGAAGGCGCACGGCGGAAGCCCGAGCGCGCGAAGCGCTGTAGGCGGCCGACCACGAAGGCGGTGAGCGTCGAGGCGCGCACCTGCGCATCGACACTCGGCGTGGCCGAGCCATCGGCCGCCGCCGCACCACGCAGGGACTGGCGCAAGGTGGACTCGATCTTGTCGAAGAACTGGTTCATGCGGTTCTGCAGGCGCTCGTTCTCGTAGACCAGCGCATCGCCGACCATGACGCGGGTCATGCCCGGGTTCTTCTCCGCGAACTGCACCAGCATCGCGACGACGCGCGCGGCCTGCTCGTGACCCGGCGCCTCGCGCTCGGTGATCTGGTTGATCAGCGTGAACACGCTCTGCTCGATGAAATCGATCAGGCCCTCGAACATCTGGGCCTTGCTCGCGAAGTGGCGGTACAGCGCGGCTTCGCTCACGTCGAGCCGCGCCGCGAGCGCCGCGGTCGTCACCCGCTCGGCGCCAGGCTGTTCGAGCATGGCGGCCAGGGCCTGGAGGATCTGCACGCGCCGCTCGCCCGGCTTGGGGCGTTTGCGCGTCGGTACGGCCACCGGACCTGAACTGCTGTCTTCAGCGCGCGAGGCGCTTGTCTCATCGTTCTGCATGGGCGCGTGCAAAATGTAAAAAATTGATTCTCGCACAGCGCAGTGAGCGCGTGCCTACTGGGCATGCACTGTACGTCGCGCAGAATGGCTGGGCTTTTTTCACACAATCAGCGAAAGAAAAACGATGGGTTCGACGATTCTCGTGACCGGCGGGGCCGGCTTCATCGGCAGCCACACCTGCGTGGCACTGGCGGCGGCCGGCTACACGCCGCTGATTCTGGACAACCTCGGCAACAGCGACGCGCGCGTCGTCGACCGGCTCGCGCGCATCATCGGCACCGCGCCGCGCTTCATCGAAGGCGACGTGCGCGACCGCGCGCTGCTCGACAAGCTGTTTCGCGAACAGCCGATCGCCGGCGTGATCCATTTCGCGGGCCTGAAGGCGGTGGGCGACTCGGTCGCCGACCCGATCACCTATTACGACAACAACGTGCACGGCAGCTTCGTGCTGGCGGCAGCGATGCAGGCGGCGGGCGTGCGCACGCTGATCTTCTCGTCCTCGGCCACCGTCTATGGCGACCCCGACCGCTCGCCGATTCCCGAAAGCGCGGCGCTCAGGCCGGCCAATCCTTACGGCCACTCGAAGCGGATGGTCGAGCAGGCCCTGGCCGACCTGCAGCATGCGCACCCGGCCTGGCGCGTCGCGCTGCTGCGCTACTTCAACCCGGTCGGTGCGCACGAGAGCGGCTTGATCGGCGAGCATCCGCAGGGCAAGCCCAACAACCTGATGCCCTTCGTCTGCCAGGTGGCCGTGGGGCTGCGCGACAAGCTCGCGGTGCACGGCGGCGACTATCCGACGCCCGACGGCACCGGCGTGCGCGACTACGTGCACGTGATGGACCTGGCCGAAGGCCACGTGGCGGCGCTGCGCCATGCCGAGCAGCAGCCCGGCCTGGTCACGCTCAACCTGGGCACCGGCCAGGGCGCCTCGGTGCTGGAGGTGGTGAAGGCCTTCGAACGCGCCAGCGGCAAGACCATCGCCTACGAGATCGGCCCGCGCCGGCCGGGCGACGTGCCGGCCTACTGGGGCGACCCCTCGCTCGCGCAGGCCACGCTGGGCTGGCGCGCGCAGCGCGGGCTGGAGCAGATGTGCGCGGACAGCTGGCGCTGGCAGCAGGGGAATCCGAGGGGCTACGAGAGCTGAGGCGCGCGTTCAGCGCGCACGGATCATCGTCCCGTAGGCCTGATCCGTGAGGATCTCCAGCAGCATCGCGTGCGGCACGCGCCCGTCGATGATGTGTACGGTGTTGACGCCGCTCTTGGCGGCATCGAGCGCGCCTTCGATCTTCGGCAGCATGCCGCCGGAGATGGTGCCGTCGGCGAACAGGTCGTCGATCTCGCGCGCGCTCAGGTTGGTCAGGAGCTTGCCGTTCTTGTCGAGCACGCCGGGCGTGTTGGTGAGCAGCATGAGCTTCTCGGCCTTCAGCACGGTGGCGAGCTTGCCTGCCACGACGTCGGCATTGATGTTGTAGCTCTCGTTCTCCTCGCCGAAGCCGATCGGGCTCACGACCGGGATGAAGGCATCGTCCTGCAGCGCGATGACCACGCTCGGGTCGATCGAGACGATGTCGCCGACCTGGCCGACGTCGTGATGCAGGTTTGGGTCGTTGCGGTCCGCCATCTTGAGCTTCTGCGCGCGGATCAGGCCGCCGTCGCGCCCCGTGAGGCCCACCGCCTTGCCGCCGGCCTGGTTGATCAGGCCCACGATGTCCTGCTGCACCTCGCCGGCCAGCACCCACTCGACCACCTCCATGGTCTCGGAGTCGGTCACGCGCATGCCCTGGATGAAGTGGCCCTTCTTGCCAAGCCGGTTGAGCGCCGCCTCGATCTGCGGGCCGCCGCCGTGCACCACCACCGGGTTCATGCCGACCAGCTTGAGCAGCACCACGTCTTCGGCAAAGTCGGCCTGCAGCGCCGGGTCGGTCATGGCGTTGCCGCCGTACTTGATGACGATGGTCTTGCCGTGGAACTTGCGGATGTAGGGCAGCGCCTGGGCCAGGATCTCGGCCTTGTCGCGCGGGGGGATGTTGAGGACGGGATCGGTCATGGTCGGCGGTGGAGTAGACGGATGCGGCGGATTGTGACGGAACTCAGGGCCGGAGCCAGCGCGGGACCTTGAAGCGAACGATCATGAGATAGGCCGCCACGTACGTCGCGATGAACAGCGCGCAGAAAGCCATCAGGATCGGCGTGTTGTTCCAGAACAGCACGGCCGGCACCACGGTCAGGGCCGCGAAGATCCACAGGTAGGGCGAGGTGCGGTTGTTGCGCGCCAGCAGCTGCCTGGCCTCGTCGTCCGCGAAGGCCACGCGGACGATGCGCCGGAAGATCAGCTGGTGGAAATGCAGTGCGTCGGCATCGCCCGGCGACTGGCCGCGCGCCAGCTTGCGGTAGATGGAGAACACCGTCTCCCACACCGGGTAGATCAAGAGCAGCATGGGGAACCAGGGCGAGACGACGCGGTGCCGCTGCACCAGCGTCACCACGGCGATGGCGATCACCATGCCCCAGACGTAGGCGCCGCCGTCGCCGGCGAAGATCTTGCCGCGCGGGTAGTTCCAGACCAGGAAGCCCGCCGTCGCGCCCACCAGGCAGATCACCATGGCGGCGAGCTGGCGGTCGCCGACCTGCAGCGCCACGTGCGAGACCGCGAGGCACACCAGCACGGCCACGGTACCGGCCAGGCCGTTGTAGCCGTCGATGATGTTGAAGGCATGCGGCAGGCCGCCGATGGCGAAGGCCGCAAACAGGATCGCCGCGTAGGGCCAAGCCTGCAGCCAGCCATCGACGAAGCCGATGCCGGTGCGCGAGACGCCGAGGCCGAGCAGCCAGCACAAGAGCAGCGCCGAGCCGATGGTGAGCGCGAGCCGGTAGCGCACCGAGACCCGCTGGGTCAGGTCCTCGATGATGCCGCCCAGCACGGCGGGCGCGATGCACAGCAGCGTAAAGGCGGAAGCCTTGAGCGGCCACGAGACGTTGAAGGGGTCCGGGCCGATGCCGGCCACCAGCCAGGCGGCGCCCGTGCCGAGGAAGATGCCGGCACCGCCCAGCCGAGGCACGTGGCCCTTGTGGAAGCGCTGCGGCATGTCGGTGCCGTAGCGCCGCGCATGGCGGCGCGCCCGGCGCATGAAGAACAGCACCGAAATGGCGGAGACGAGAAAGCTGATGACGATCAGGGTAAGCATGGATGGAAATCGGGAACCCTAGAATCCCCGAGCGAAATTAGACCATGTCCACATACCCCTCCCCCTCGCCCGCCGTCACGGTCTCGATCGTGAGCCATGGTCAGCTCGAACTGGTGCGCCCGCTGCTCGAGCAGTTGGACCGCTTCAGCCGCGCGCTCACGGCGAAGGTCGTGCTCACGCAGAACATCCCCGAGCCCGACCTGCTGGCGGGCGCCAGCTGGGGTTTCGAGATCGAACGCATCGAGAACGCGGTCCCCCTGGGCTTCGGCGCCAACCACAACCAGGCGTTCGATCGCTGCACGACGCCCTGGTTCCTGGTGCTCAACCCGGACATCCGCTTCGATCGCGACGTGCTGGCGCCGCTGATCGCCCAGGCCGCGCCCGACAGCGGCCTGCTCACGCCGCGCATCCTCGAGCCGGGCAAGAGCGAGCCCGAGCAGCACCGGGCCATCATCACGCCGCTGGAAATCCTGCGGCGCAAGCGGCCGGACTATGTGCGCCCGCTGGTGCCGGACTGGATTCCCGGCCTCTTCATGCTGTTTCGCAGCGAGGCCTACCGCCAGGTCGGCGGCTTCGACGAGCGCTTCTTCATGTATGGCGAAGACTTCGACATCTGCGCACGCACGCGGCTTGCCGGCTGGAAGCTGCAGGTGGCTGAGGACCTGACGGCGCTGCACGATGCGCAGCGCGCCAGCCGAACGAGCCTGAAACACCTGTACTGGCACGTGACGAGCCTGCTCAAGGTCTGGCTGTCGCGGCCCTTCTGGCGCTATCGGCGGATGCATCCGCCTCGTCCCTGAGCGGATGCCGGCTAGCGAGCCAGGCGCCGCAGGCTTCGCAGCCCGGGCAGCCGCGTCACGGCGGCGATAAGCCTCACCAGGGCGGGCGAATCGTGCTCGAGCAGGAAGGCGATCACGCGCATCTTGAGCTTGACCCGGCGGCTCACATAGGGATTGGAAAGCACGATCCCCACGTATTCCGTGAAACGGGCGCGCATCTCCTCCTGATGCTCGTGCCGCAGCTTGATGGCCTGGATCGCTTCGTCCACGAACACCTGGCCGAACCTCGGTACCAGATAGTCGCGCAGGTAGAAGCGGTTTCGCCGCGGCTCGTCGGGGAACATGGCCAGCAGCTTCTTGAAATACCTGAAACGGCTTCTGACCATTCGGATGCTGAACGAGGTGCTCTCCGTATGGATGCACCACACCGTCACGGCACGGTCCACGAAATGGTTGCTGTAGCCCTGGCGAAAGATCCGCAGGAACAGATCGTCGTCTTCGTAGCCCATGAACTGCGGATCGAAGCCGCCCACGGCCTCGAAGGCCTCGCGGCTCACCAGCGCCGCCGAGGGCAGCACGAACATGTCTTCGCGCAGCAGCTCGAAGATATCGCGCTTCGGATGCGTCGAATGCTCCTTCACCACGCCGGTGCGGATGGTCTTGCCGTCGGCGTGCGCCTCGTAGACGTCGGCATAGACGAAGCCGAACAGCCGATCGCCGTCCGGGATGGCCGACGCCAGGGTCTCGATGTGGTTGGGCAGGTAGAAATCGTCCTGATCCAGGAAGCAGAGATAGTCCGAAGTGGAAGCCGCGACGCCGGCATTGCGCGCCGAGCCCTGCCCGCCGTTTTCCTTGTCGACGATGCGGAAGGGATAGCGGATCGCCAGCGCATCCAGCGCGGCCCGCTCTTCGGCGCGCGAGCCGTCGTTAACGACGATCACCTCGGCGGCCGGCACCGTCTGCTCGAACACGCTCTTGACCGAGCGTTCGATGAAATCGGCGCCGTTGTAGAAGGGGATGACGACCGCGACGCTTGGCCATCGCGTGGGCTGATCGGTCGGCGTGTCGGGCGAAACATTCATGGGGTGCATTGTCTATACGGATTCGAACAGGTCGCGCACAACGCCGCGCACGCCGCGGCCGAACTTGTCGTAGCGGCCGGTCATGGCTTCGCGCAGCACCGGCAGGCAACGCGCGATGCGCGACGCCGGCAACGCCGCCCGGAAGCGCTGGTGCGTCACCTTGCCGCGCACCTTCTCGATGGTTTCGGGCGCCACGCGATCGCCGGATTCGAGCAGCCTCGCCAGCAGGATCTCGGCCTTGATGGCGCGTTCCACATGAATGCGCCCCCTGGAAGCCAGTGCCTTGCGGACCTTGCCGGCGAACGAATCGCGGCGCGCGCCGATCTGGTTGGCTTCGTGCTGGCGGTACTCGATCCAGGGCTCTTCCAGCACGTCCACCTCGCCGGTGGCGGCGGCAATGATGCCCAGCCATTCGTCGTGCACCCATTCGGGCGGCAAGGGCATCGCCTGGGCGAGCAGGGAACGGCGGAAGACGGTGGTTGCGCCGGTCACCAGGTTGCGGCGCAGGAAGACGTCGAATGCCCGGCCGCCATGGATGCGTTCGGCCTCGAAGGGCTGTACTTCCAGCGCGTGGAAGAGCGTCTGGCCCAGGTCTTCGCGATTGGCACCGACCAGGCGCGCGTCGGTGTGCAGCAGGAGCAGCCCGGGCCGGGTTTCGAATTCGGACACCATACGCGCGAGCCTTCCCGGTAGCCACACGTCGTCTTGGTCACTCAGCGCAATCAATTCGCCCTCGCAGGCTCCGATGGCCTGCTCGAAATTCTTCGTGACACGCAGGGCCACGGCGTTGTGCAGCACGCGCAGCGGCAGCTGCAGGCCCGGCCGTTCGCGCATGCATTCATTGACGGCGGCGCGCAGCACCTCGATCGAATCGTCCTTCGAGGCGTCGTCGGACAGCACGATCTCGGCCGGCGGCGGCTCCTGCAGGCAGATGCTGCGCACCTGCTCGCGCAGGAAGCGGGCGCCGTTGTGGGTGCACAAGGCAACGGAGACGCGGAGGGCTGGCCTGGCGGCTTCGGCGGCGTTCATGGCTGGGGCTGCGGGCTATGGATTCGAAGCGGGGCGTCGAGGGGCGCCACGCGGGGGGGCCAGGCCAGGCCGAAGCCTTCATGGTCGAGCGTGAGATTGGGGTTGTAGGCGGGGTCCGCCGCCAACAATTCGCCCCAGCGCTGCCGCATGTAGGCCGACTCCATTTCGAAGCGCTCGCGCGCTTCGGCCGTGATGTCCGCGCCGCGCGTGGCCGACTCGTGGTGCAGCAGTTCCGCGTACGGCGTCCAGACGTTGCGATAGCCGGCTTCCCGCAGCCGCAGGCAGAAGTCGACGTCGTTGTATGCCACGGGGAGGTGCTGCTCGTCCAGGCCGCCGACCTGTTCATAGAGGCTCTTGCGCACCACCATGCAGGCGGCCGTCACCGCGGAAAAAGACTGGATCAGTTGAGCGCGGCCGCCATACCCCGGCTGCCAAGCCTCGAAGTGCTTGTGCGCATGGCCCGCGATGCCACCGACTCCGAGCAGTACGCCGGCATGCTGCAGCGTGCGATCGGGATACAACAGCTTCGCGCCGACCGCGCCGACACCCGGCTGCATCGCGATCGACACCATCTCGGCCAGCCATTCGGGCGAGATCACCTCGATGTCGTTGTTGACCAGGGCCACGAATTCGCCTTGGGCGCGCGAGACGGCGAAGTTGTTCAGTGCAGAATAGTTGAAAGGCCTGTCATCTCGAAGCACGGCGAAGCCCGGCTGGGCATCCAAGCTCGCAAAGTAGGCCAGCGCCTCGGGATCGTCCGAGCCGTTGTCCACCAGCAGGATCTCGTAGTTCGGATATGCGGTCCTGGCCACGATGCTTTCGACGCACTGGCGCACCAGCGCCTCGGCATTACGCGTGGGAATGATCAGCGTCACCAGCGGCGGCAGTTCCGGCAGCCCGTAGCGCACGCAGTAGCCCTGGGGCACGGCTTCCGCCACGGCGCTGACGCCCGCGCGTCCAAAATGCTCGTTCAATGCTCGCTCGGCAGCAGCTTGCGCATAAGGCTTGGCGTCAGCAGACTGTGCCGTGCTCTGGTCGTGCGCGCGCCAGTGGTAGAGCACGCGCGGTATATGCCGGATCTGCGCGCTGTTCAGGCGCTCCATGCATCGCAGCGCCAGGTCATAGTCCTGCGATCCTTCGAAGCCTTCGCGAAAGCCGCCTACCCCCTCGACCAGCCGTTTCTGGTACGCACCGAGGTGGGAGAACATGTTCTGCGAGCGAAACAGATCGGGATTCCAGTCGGGCTTGAAATAGGGATGACTGCGCCAGCCTCGCGCGTCGATCGTGTCTTCGTCCGAGTAGATCATGCGTGCCTCGGGGTGCTCGACGATTTCCCGCGCAACGCAATAGAGCGCATGCGGTGCCAGCAGGTCGTCGTGGTCGAGCAGGACGATCCACTCGCCCGACGCAAGCGCCAGCGCGCTGTTGGAGGCGACCGAGATGTGCCCGTTGCGCGCACGAAACTCGACCTTGATCCGCGGATCGCTCCGCGCGTAGCGCCGAAGGAGCGAGCGGACCTCATCGCGGGTCGAGGCGTCATCGGCGATGCACAGCTCCCAGTCCGGATAGATCTGCGAGCGCACCGATTCGATGGCCTGGCGAAGCCAGGCTGGACGGCCGTTGTAGCTCGGCATGATCACCGACAGCCGCGGCCGCAACGGCCAGGCGGCGACGGCGTTTCGCAGACCCATGCGCATGCTTCGATCCGGCGTGTCGTAGGCCGCCACCCATTCCTGATAGCTGGAGCGTGGCCGCACCCCCCGGAAGGCGTGCATGGCGCGCTTGGCACGCTGCGCATGCTCCTGCAACCAGCGCAGCGGGGCGGTGATGCGCCAGCTGATGGACTGCCGAAGGGCGCTCGCTTGCGCCAGCAAGGTCTTGTGCTGCGATTCGAGCGCGCTGATGCGGCGATGGAGGCCGACATCCTGCCCGCGGGGATCGGACTTCGGCTGCGCACACGGCGACGCTGCCGTCGGCAACGTCGGCTTACTCTGCATCGGGGGAAATCACGAAATTGGCGGGCATCCGTGCCTGAAGTTGTGTCTGATCGTTAGGCTATCGCTGAACCGAGACCGGTAAAATTATCCCCTTCTTCACACACCCCCCAAAAAATGCGCTTGCTTTCTGTTGTGCTCTCGGGAGGCGCAGGCTCCCGTCTGTGGCCCGCATCGCGACAAGCCTTCCCCAAGCCCTTCATGAAGCTCGGCGACTCGACCCTGCTTCAGCAAGCCATCGAGAGAGGGCAGGCATGCGGCACGGGCGACTTGATGGTGGTGACTAACAAGGACCACCAGTTCTTGACCAAGGACGTGCTGCGCCAGATGAGCGATCCGCCATCGGCCACCTTCCTGCTCGAACCCAAGGGCCGCAATACGGCGCCCGCCATCGCCCTGGCGGCCTTGCAGTGCGAGCGTCAGTTCAGCGGCGATACCGTGATGCTGGTGCTCTCCGCGGATCATCTGGTGCCCGACGTTGAGGCCTTCGTCGCGAGCGCGAGCGAGGCGTTCCGGCTGGCCCAGGAAGGTGCGCTGGTGCTGTTCGGCATTTCGCCGACCGCGCCGGAGACCGGCTTCGGCTATGTGGAAGTCGAGCGCGTCTCGCGCGACAGCCAGCCGGTCAAGCGCTTCGTCGAGAAGCCGGACCTCGCCACCGCGCAGGAATACCTGGCGACCGCCCGCTACTACTGGAACAGCGGCATGTTCTGCTTCACCGCGGCCGCGATCGTCTCGGCGATGGAGCTGCATGCGCCGGAAGTGCTGAGGGCGGCGCGCCATGCGCTGGACACGGCGCAGACCAAGGGCGAGGCGATCAGCTTCGACCTGCACGCCTTCGGCCTGCAGCCCGACATCAGCATCGACTACGCGGTGATGGAACACGCCGACAACGTGCGCGTGGTGCCGGCCCGATTCGCCTGGAGCGACGTGGGCTCCTGGCCCGCCGTCGCCAAGGCGCAGCCGGCGGATGCCAGCGGCAACACTTTTCCCGACGATCACGTGGTGGCCGTGGACACCACGGGCACCCACATCCAGGTCGAGAGCCATGGTCCCAAGATCGTGGCGGCCCTGGGCCTGCGCGACCTGGTGATCGTCGACACGCCCGATGCGCTGCTGGTGGCCCACAAGGACAGCGCGCAGCAGGTCAAGAAGGTGGTCGACATCCTCAAGGCGCGCAAGCACGAAACCGTGAATCTGCCCGCCGTCGTCCACCGCCCCTGGGGCACCTACGCCTCGCTCAAGGAAGAAGACGGCTACAAGGTCAAGCGCATCACGGTGAAACCGGGCGAGGCGCTTTCGCTGCAGTACCACCACCAGCGCGCGGAGCACTGGGTGGTCGTCCAGGGCACGGCGATCGTCCAGATCGGCGATGTGGAGCACAAGACCTTGCCCGGCGAGTACCGCTACATCCCGCTCAAGGAGAAGCATCGTTTGACGAATATCGGACAGGATGAACTGGTTCTCATCGAAGTCCAGTGCGGTAGCTACCTCGGCGAAGACGACATCGTGCGCCTGGTGGACACCTACGGACGCGTATGAGCCAGGCGCACTCCAACCTTCATCGCAACGCTTGGGCCGATTGGTGGGAAGGCACCCGCCGCACCGATATCTGGTGGACGCTGGCCTGGTTCGACATCGTGCTGCGCTACCGGCGCTCGATGCTGGGGCCCTTGTGGCTGACCCTCAGCATGGGCGCCATGATCGGCGGCATGGGCCCGCTGTACAGCTCGCTGTTCGGCACCGAGCTGTCGAAGTTCTTCCCGCATCTGGCGCTTGGCATCATCTTCTGGAGCTTTTTCTCCAGCATGGTGACCGATGCCTGCAATGCCTTCATCGGATCGAGCAACTATCTCAAACAGGGTTACTTCCCGATCAGCCTCTTCGTCTGGCGGAGCATGGCGCGCAACCTCATCCAGTTCTCCCACCACATCGTGCTCTACGTGCCGGTGGCCCTGTGGGCCGGCATCTCGCTGTCGTGGTCTGCGCTGCTCTTCGTGCCCGCCTTCCTTCTGACGCTGATCAACGCCCAGGCGCTGGGCATGGTGCTCGGCCTCATCTGCACGCGCTTTCGCGACGTGACCCAGATCGTCACCAGTGTGATGCAGATGCTGATGTTCCTGACGCCCGTTTTCTGGCTGCCTGCGAGCCTGCCCGGACGGGCCCAGTACATTCTCTACAACCCGTTTGCACAGATGCTCGAACTGCTGCGCACGCCGTTGATGGGCGGCGTGGCAGAGGCTCACAACTGGTGGGGGATTCTGGGGTGGACGGCGCTGAGCTTGATTGCGTCGAGCCTGCTCTTCGCAAAGTACCGCCGCCGCGTCGTCTACTGGCTGTAAGGAACCATGGCTTTCATTTCACTCAAGAACGTCTCGGTCAACTTCCCGATCTACGGAGCCGGGGCCGCCTCGCTGAAGAAGACGCTCGCGGCATCCGTGACCGGCGGCCGCTTCGGCAAGGAGACCGGCGTCAACGTGGTGCAGGCGCTGAGCAACATCAACCTCGAGTTGAAGAGCGGCGACCGCCTCGGCCTCGTCGGCCACAACGGCGCGGGCAAGTCGACGCTGCTGCGCGCTCTTGCCGGCGTCTACGAGCCCTCCTCGGGCGAGTTCGTCCGAAAGGGCACCGTCTCCAGCCTGATCGACCCGGCATTGGGCATCGAGCACGACGCGACGGGCATCGAGAACATCATGCTGCGCGGGCTCGTGATGGGCATGAGCAAGAAGCAAATCGATGCGCTCACACCGGAGATCTGCGAATTCAGCGGACTGGGCGAATACGTCAACATGCCGGTGCGCACCTATTCCACCGGCATGCTGATGCGGCTGGCCTTCTCGATCTCAACCAGCGTCGAGGCCGAGATCCTGCTCATGGACGAGTGGCTGTCGGTCGGCGATGCCGAGTTCACGGAGAAGGCCGAGCAGCGGATGAAGGACGTGGTGTCCAAGTCCGGCATCCTGGTGCTGGCCTCGCATTCGCCGGACCTGATCGCCAAGGAATGCAACCGGGTGATCCACCTGGAGCACGGGCGGATCGTCGAGGTCGCGAAGACCGAAGAGATCAGCGCGCAGCGCGCCGCAGCGCTTTGATCTCCTCGAGGCGAGCGGCGATTCTTCGGCCTGCAGCCTCCAGCGACAGGTTGGCCTCGGCGCTCGCCTTGCCTCGCGCTCCGACCTCGCGCGCCCATTGCTGGTTGTCGTAGACGCGCCGCATGAGCTGCGCCGCATGCTCGACGGACGGCTCGGCCCACTCCAGATCGGCGTCATAGGGCGGAATCGGCTTGCCGAGCTTCACCAGCTTGTAGGGCACGAGCAGGCTGTTGCTCTCGTCCATGAAATCCACATTGCCGGAGAAGTTGGTGGCGATCACCGGCTTGCCCATGAGCATCGCCTCGGCCATCGTCAGGCCCAGGCCCTCGCTGCGGTGGAGCGACACATAGGCATCGCAGGCATCCATGAGCGACAGCACCTCGTCGGGGCTGTAGACCTGGTCGATGACCGTGATGTTGGCGCTGGCGGCGGCGGCGTCGCGCAGCGCCTGCATTTGCACCGGATGGCGGTCGCCGAAGGAGGTCTTGAGGACCAGGCGCACGTTCTCGTCGGTGCCGAACGCCGCCTTGAAGGCGCGGATCAGGCCGTGCGGGTTCTTGCGCTCCATCACGCTCATCATGTGGAAGGTGAACAGGAAGGTGAACGGCTCCTCGCTCAGTCCGAAATAGGCTTTGCTCCGCCGCTCATAGGGCGCCAGCTTGACGCCCGGGAACAGCGTGCGGACCGGAATGCGCAGGCGTTCCCGCAGCCCGCGGGCCACGAACTCGGTGGCTGCCCAGACCTCGTCGACCTTCTCGGCATGCTTCACCCATGAATCGGGGATGGAATCGAATTCCCAATACCAGTAGGCGATGCGGTAGCTGCGGGGGCTGCGCTCGAACAGATGCGTGCGCTGGTAAGCCTCATCGAAGAAGGGCTCGGGCTGCGTGTGGACGATGGTGACGTCGTAGTACTCCATGCCGCGGAAATCGACATGGTGAGGATCGTCCTTGGCATCGGTCCAGACATCGCGCAGCGACGCGGAAACACCGACGCGTCCCATGGCCTCGATCATGGATTCGGCCGAGACGCGCAGACCCGACGCGTAGCAGAAGTGGCCGATCATGTTGACGCCAGGCTGTGCGAGCTCGCGAGCGACGGATGCCGCATCGAGCCGGCCGCACCAGGCGCGCGCCGCATCGGACAGGCCAGCAGCCGGCAACGACAGCCAGGCGAGCAACGCGCGCGCATGCTCTTCATCGGCCAGCGCGTCGGGATGCGCGGCGCGCCACGCGCTGCGTGCCCAGTAGGCGCTTCGAATCTGCAAGGCCGGCTTTTCCCAGTCCGGCCAGGTCGATGGATCCACCCAGCGGCCCGAGGCGCCATACTCGGCGGCGAACCAGGCGCAGAAAGCTTCGCGGCCGAAGACGGTGAGACCGTCGGGATGCAGTTCCTGCCATGGGGGCGTGAACGCATAGGCCAGCATGAGCTCACTCGCGGGGTTCTGGGCAGCCTGCAGGAAGAGCCACCAGAGCGCCTCCTGCGGCAAGCCGGATTCGCTCGCGCCGTATTGCATGAGCCATCGAAAGAGGTCGGGCATGCCGGCGGGCGTCAAGCCATGCGGCGACAAAAGCCACAACACCTTGTTCGTGAGAAGCGCCTGCCGAGCGGGATCGGCGATGCCGGCATCCAGCGCGTCGAGCGCGAACTGCAAGGCTGGATCGGCCAGGTGCAACTCGGCGGCGCCCTCGTCCTGCAACCATTGCGCGAATCCGCCGCGCCGCCCGCTTTCGAGCGCCATCGGGAAGCGCGCCCGAAGGTCGGCGCGCTTGCGCCACAGGTCGATCAGGAACCGCGCGGCCGAATCGCGGTCCGCTACGTCCTGGGGCGAAACGGCGGGCCACAGAATCCCGCTCGGCGGCAGGCCGGTGGTCTCGCTCACAGCGGCATCGTCGAACAGGTCGAGCGGCGCAACGGCCGGCACCGGCATTCCGCGCTCGCGCAGCGTGAGCCGATTTCGCTCGGTTTCGACCAAGGCCGTGAACCGGGTCGCCCGCGCTTGCTCCGCCGCGCGACGGCGCAGGAATTCCAGCCGCTCGCGCATGAGCCAGGGCGTGGCAAGCCACCAGGCGCCCTTGGCGACGCGCCTCGCATAGCGTCTCAGCAAATATTCAGACATGGCGCTGGAGAAAGTCCTGATAAGCATTCTTGAGGCCGAGGCCGAGCGGGGTGCGGGCTTTCCACCCCAGCGCGGAGAGCCGACTCACATCCAGCAGCTTGCGCGGCGTGCCGTCGGGCTTGCTGGCGTCGAGCTTGAGCTCGCCCTCGTAGCCCACGGTCGCCTTCACGAGTTCGGCGACCTCGCGGATGGTCACGTCCTCGCCCACGCCGATGTTGATCAGGGGCGTCACATCGGGATGGGTGAGCGCGGCAAAGCGTTCATCGGGAAGGTCGAGGAGGAACAGGATGGCTTCACCGAGATCGGACGAGTATATGAACTCCCTGCGCGGCGTGCCGGAGCCCCAGACGACCACCGCGGGATCGGCCTTGATCTTGGCCTCGTGAAACCGGCGGATCAGCGCCGGCAGCACATGCGAATGCTCGGGGTGGTAGTTGTCGCCGGGGCCGTACATGTTGGTCGGCATGGCGGCGAGATAGCGCGTGCCGTACTGGCGATTGAAGGCCCAGCACGACTCCACGCCCGCGATCTTGGCCAGCGCATAAGGGCGATTGGTGGCCTCCAGCGGACCGGTCAGCAGGTACTCCTCTTTGATGTGCTGCGGGCAGTCCCGCGGATAGATGCACGAGGAGCCGAGGAAGAGCATGCGATCGATGCCGGCTTCGTGGGCCGCGTCGAAGACGTTGAGCTGGATGCGCAGGTTGTTATGCAGGAAGTCGACCGGGAAATTGGAGTTCGCGAGGATGCCGCCCACCTTCGCCGCGCACATGACGACGTGGTCTGGACGGTGCTGCAGAAAGAACGTCCGCGTGGCATCGCGATCCTCGAGGTCGAGCTCGTCGTGGGTGCGCGTCAGCACCTCGCAGTCGGGGCGGCTGCTCAAGGCCTGCAATGTGGCCGTACCGACGAGACCGCGGTGTCCGGCGACGAATAGCTTTTTCTTTTCCATCTGTAACCTTAGTAGCGTCGCAGCGAATGCGACGAAAAGTTGCGCGACGCGGCGTTCAACGGCCTAGCAGTTGCCGGGCCAGCCGGACCATGGGATGCCAGATGAAGCGCGTCGACCTGAAAACGGCGTGACGCTGGACGAACGCACGCAAACGGGCGGGTATGGATGCCGCCGCCGGCGACGCGGCGGGTTGCGGGTCGACCTGCACATCCGCAAACTTGTGTTGATAGCGGGCCGCATACAGTGTCTCGCTGGGCGCCAGGATGAAGCGCACCAGGTCTTCCTCGACCCGCTCCCACATCGCACGGCCCGCAATCGTACTTTCCCTGGCTCGCGCGCCCAGCCGGACCACGTCGGAAAAATCGAGCGGCTGCGGATCGTGGATGTCGTAGAGCAGGCCGTTGACCCCGGGGAGGACGTACTCGTTCATGGTGCCGTGGTTGGGCGCCACGACGCACTGGCCGCGCCCCATTGCCTCCAGGAAGGACTGGCCGATTCCCTCCTCGGCCCGGGGTGCGAAGTACACATTCGCGCGCTCCATCAGCGCTTCGAGATCGGCCTTGTTCTCGAACCAGGTGGAGGTCGTGATGTGGTGCTTGGCGATGTCTTCCTCGGTAGGCAAACGCGGCGGCGGCGTGCCCGGATCTGTCGCGAGATGGATATGGAAGCTGTCGAAACGGCTGCCGTCGATGAGCCGGCGAATCGTCTGCCAGGGCAATTGCAGTTCGCGCCGGAGCCAGAAGAACCCGTGCAGGCCCTGCCGAGCAGGCACGGGCCGCGCGTTCACGGGCTGGTAGTAGCGGACGAAGTGGCTCGCGATGCCGAAGGCGGTCGTCATGGACTGCAGCGCATTCGAGAAGTTCAGCACCTTCGAGCCCTGGAACGGTTCCCAGAACGCAGACAGGTTGTAGATCGGTCCTCGCCAGAGACCGAACTGATCGAGCATCGGGATATAGACGACGTTCGGGTGCGCCTGCCTGAAGTACGGGTGGTCCGGCCGGCAGAACGACTGGAACATGATCACCACGTCGTGCGAAGCGACTTCGCTCCAGGCTATGGGCGGCCCGCCCTGCCACGCGTCGTCCCAGAAATGATCGACGACGTGTCCATGGCGCCGCAGTATCTCGGGCAGGAACTCGGTCGAGCGGGTGGTTCGGTGGAACGAGTGGTCGATGTAGGCAATGCGCGCCACGTCGCTCATCCCCTGAGGCGCTTGTATCCGCGCGCGGCGGCGCCATACAGGCCGGGATGCTTGTAGAGCAGGCTCTTGGCCAGCTCCTTGACCGAGCGCTTGAAGGTGGGAGAGGGCGCAACCGGTTGAGACGCAACGGCCACGTCGACCGGGTGCTCCAGCGTGGCCATCGAAGCCCAGCCCAGGGCACTCAGAAAATCAGGCTTGCTCTCGTGGGCCGCGAAGACTCTGCGCAGGAACAGCGTGTGATTGCTCGGACGATCGCTCTGCTCGGCCGCAAACGCGCCAGCCAGCCTGAAAAAGCTGTGATAAAGCCCGCTGACTTCGACCGGCGAGAGAGAATCGAAGCGATCGCTCACGACGCGCATGCACTCGATGCTGTGCTTGCGGACATCCCCCGAGGTACCGCCCATCGAGTAGTTGACGGTAGCCTCTCTCGTATAGACGAACCTCGCGCCGGACTCCAGGCAGGTCATGATCCATTTGAAATCGGCGGCGATCTTGTAGGAGCTGTCGTAGGGCCCGGAGCGCTCGTAGGCTGCACGTGTCGCGTAGATGCCGTTGTGGCAATCGTTCGCGCAGGTGAAATAGCTGCCGGGGTGCACGAACGCGGGATGCCATTCGTGGATGATCGAGCCGTCGCGAACAAGCGCCGTCGTCATCAACAGCGCCGGCTCTTCGCACATTTCTCGCATTCGGTGGACCGCGATCTCCGCCGCATGCGGCTCCAGCCAATCGTCGGAGTTGAGGATGCAGATCAGTTGCCCGCGCGCCAGCGGCACCGCCTTGTTGACCGCATCGTAGAGGCCGCCGTCTGGTTCGGACACATAGTAGTCAAGCCGGTCGGCGTACCGCTGAATGAGCTCCAGCGTGCCGTCGGTCGACGCTCCATCCAGCACGATGTGCTCCACGTTGCCGTAAGTCTGCTGCTGAACGCTTTCGATGGTCCGGGCGAGCGTCGCCGTGTTGTTGCGCACCACGGTGACATAGCTCACCAGCGGTTCGTCCTGCGTGCCCGATTTCAGGCGGCCCAGGGTACGCAGTCCGCCTTCGGAACGGTCGCCCTTGGCTTCGCCGGTCGAGGGCAGGCGGTCCGACCAGACGGGCCAGTCGCTGTCGACGCGGTTCGACAGCGGAGCGCCATGCGCCGCAAAGGTCGGTCCCAGGCTGCCGTTTCGGTAGCCGAGGAAGCTGGCCTCAGCCATGCTGTCGACGCTCACCTCTGCCAGCCCTTCGGGCGTGGCGGGCAGCAACGCTGGCCGGCGCCTCAGATGCGCAGGCCGGGCGGCATGTCGTTCATGTGCAGAGGCAAGCGTATCCATCACGATTTCGGCGCAGCGGCCCCAGTTGAACAAGGAGGCCCTCTGCAGGCCTCGACGAGAAAGATCTTCTCTATAGGCGTGGGAGCTTGCGATCTTCCGAATGCCCTGCACGACACCCTGCACGTCGTCGGCGCCCAACATCAGCCCGGCATCTCCCACCACCTCCGGCAGGGACGAATTGTCCGCGCAGATCACGGGCGTGCCGCAAGCCATGGCCTCCAGCGGAGGTAGGCCGAATCCTTCGTAGCGCGAGAGGTAGACGAAGCACAGTGCGTCGCTGTAGAGCGCCGACAGATCGGCATCGTCCACGAAGCCCGTCAGAACGATGCGATTGCGCCATGGGCCGGCGGCGGCAAGCGCCTCGTCGAGCTTGTCGAGCTTCCAGCCTGACATGCCTGCGAGCACCAGACGCATGTCGCTCGTCTTGTCCTGCTCGAGATAGTGGACGAAAGCGTTCACGACCTGGTCCAGGTTCTTCCGGATCTCCAGCGTCGCCAGGCTCAAGACAAAGGGAACGTCGGCCGGAATTCCGTATTTCGCGCGCATCGCGGCCCGCTCGCTTCGGTCGTCGCAAGGCTTGAAGCGTTCGCCGGCAGCCAGTGGAATCACGGTGATCTGCCCCGGACTCAGATCGGGACGGTACGCGAGCAGCTCCTTCTTGGTGAACTCGGAGATCGCGAAGATCGCCGTGCGCTCGTCGAGGCTCGCGATGATGTTGCGGACTTCCGTGGCGGCTTCCAGCGAGAAGTAGTCGGGCCGATTGATCGCGATCAGGTCGTAGATGACGTGTGCCTGAAGCACGTTCTCGTCGTCCAGCCACTTGCGCGGCGCCACGCCGAACGGGGAAAAGAGGATGTCGGCATCGGCCGAGGGGGGCCGGCGGTTGTCGTGAAGCTGGCCGGGCAAGCCGTTCGCCGCAGTGTATTCGTTGGCCTTGAGTTCGTAGCCTTCCCTGACGAGGAGGCGCGGGCTGAAGCGAGAGGACACCGCGAGCCGCCCATAGAGCTCGCTGCAAACGCGATAGACGCCGGTCTTCACGCCTTGCGCAAGCACATACATGTCCAGCGCAAGCCGTGGCGTCACTTCACTCGTCATCGAACAAACTTAAATCAACGCACGGCAGAGGCCGCGCGAGGATGATGGCAAACACGATCTGCGCCGCCGCAGACTAGGAAGGAAAAGCATCGGAAAGAAATGTATCTAGCAGTGTGGAATGGGAACGCTCGCTTCCGCGCCAGAGCGCAGAAGCATCGTCTTCTTGATATTGCCGTATGGGAGCGAGTCATGGTCTCCGCAAGAGCCAGAGCGCTCTGCCGCCAGACACCGTCGTCCCCAGATTTTAAAGGCATGCCCCCGCGAAGGTCCGCTGATGCTTTAGGGCAAAATCCCCAGGGTCAGCGCAGCCAGAATGGCGCGCCCTGTCTTTTATCGGAAGGTCTTCATGAAGAAACGTGCTGTAGTCACAGGTATCACTGGCCAGGATGGCGCCTACTTGGCCGAACTGTTGCTGAGCAAGGGTTATGTCGTCTACGGCACTTACCGCCGGACCAGTTCCGTCAACTTCTGGCGCATCGAGGAACTCGGCATCCAGGGCAACCCTGACCTGCACCTGATCGAGTACGACCTCACGGATCTCGGCAGCTCGTTGACGCTCATGAAGGAAGCAGCTCCCGACGAGGTCTACAACCTCGCCGCTCAGAGCTTCGTTGGCGTGAGCTTCAACCAGCCCGACGCCACGGCCCAGATCACAGGCATGGGCGCGTTGCACCTGCTTGAAGCGATTCGACTGACCAACCCGAAGATCCGCTTCTACCAGGCGTCCACCTCCGAAATGTTCGGCAAGGTGCAAGCCATTCCTCAAGTGGAAGACACCCCCTTCTACCCCCGCAGCCCCTACGGCGTGGCGAAGCTCTTCGCGCACTGGATGACCATCAACTACCGCGAGAGCTACGACATCTTCGGCTGCAGCGGCATCCTCTTCAACCATGAAAGCCCGCTGCGCGGCCGAGAGTTCGTCACGCGCAAGATCACCGACGGGGTGGCCAAGATCAAGCTGGGCAAGGCCGAGGTGCTGGAATTGGGCAACCTGGGCGCCAAGCGCGACTGGGGCTTTGCCAGGGAGTATGTCGAAGGCATGTGGATGATGCTGCAGGCCAAGGAACCCGACAGCTTCGTGCTCGCCACCAACCGGACCGAGACGGTCCGGGAGTTCGTCGACATGGCCTTCAAGGCGGCGGGCTATGAGCTGCGCTTCGAGGGCGAGGAGCAGAACGAGGTCGGCGTCGATGTGAAGACCGGCAAGACGCTGGTGCGCGTGAATCCGAAGTTCTATCGGCCGGCGGAAGTGGACTTGCTCATCGGCAATCCTGCGCGCGCCAAGGAGAAGCTGGGTTGGGAGCCCAAGACGACGCTTGAGCAGCTTTGCGCGATGATGGTTGAAGCCGACCTACGAAGGAATGCGGAAGGGCATTCGTTCTAGTTGATCGCTGGCGCGTCAGGTACCCAAGCATTCTCATTCTCTTTGGTTCTTGCGGATCTGCTAAGCAGCGCCTTCCTCTCTCCTTCAATCCGTCAGTGCACACCACGTGCCTGTGAAGGATGACAACCGTTCACAACGGACACCGGATGCTCGTCGACTGCTTTAATCGAGCAACACCATATGAATGACTCCTTCTATCGTGCGTTCGAAGACCGCTTTCGTGGATCTCGCTCAGAAATACTGAGCCGCCTCAACGACTATCGGCCTCTGCTTGAAGCTGCACGAGCTCAACTTGAGCCGTTGTCAGCACTCGACCTGGGATGCGGGCGAGGCGAATGGATAGAGCTTCTCACAGAGCTAGGATGGGACGCGCAGGGCGCAGATGTTGACGATGGGATGCTCGAGGCATGCCGCGTCCGTCATTTTTCGGTGGAGAAGGTCGACGCCGTCGCGGCGCTTCGGCAACGCCCTGATAGCAGCCTCGCCCTGATTTCCGCATTCCATTTGGTAGAACACATCAGTTTCGATTCTGTCCGAGAGCTGGTGGCAGAAGCCTATCGAGTTCTGCTACCAGGAGGAATTCTCATACTCGAGACACCAAACTCCGAGAACTTGGCAGTAGGCACCAGCAGCTTCTATCTGGATCCGTCTCATAAGCAACCGATTCCAGCGTTGCTTCTTGGATTCGTTGTCGAGTATGCGGGCTTCCCCAGACACGCTCTATTTAGATTGCAGGAGCCTATGCACCTACGTTCACCGGACGCGCATGTTGACCTTCTTGCCGTGTTGACCGGGGTCAGCCCCGACTATGCTGTCGTCGCGCAGAAAGAAGGGCCGGAGGAGATTCTTCGAGGGTTTGACAGTGCGCTGCAGTTGGTGCGCGGATTGACGCTTCCAGAGCTCGCTTTACGGCACGATGCAGCAGTTCGGTCATCACTGGACGGACTTTCGATGAGGACGAACAGCAGCGAGCAACGCATTGCGGTACTGGAGAGCAACATATCTTCGCAGCGCGCCGCCTTCCAGCAGACGATTACCGAGCTTCGCGGGTCTGCGCAACAGGTGACTGCTTTGAGCGAACGGAGCGCTCGCATCGAAGATGGCGCAACGGCTCTGCACGGCCGGCTGCAGAACCTCGAGTCGCGTTGGGCGGTTTTGCTAGCGAACAGCGAAAGCCTTGCAGATCGATTGACTACCTTGGAGACGAGCCGCTCCTGGCGGTATACAGCATCGATGCGCGCGGTCAGAGCATGGCTCGGCAGCAGCGCCATCGGCCGCTTCCTCAAGAGACTGCGACGACCCGGCTAACCCGAATCCGGCGATCCGCTGCGGCATATCTGAACGAGGCCAGCGAAAACAACTATCAATCGCTCAATGACCATCTTCTTCAATTTATCCACAAGCCATCATTGGCGCAGACATGCGGTCGGCATTGTGCGGGTTGAGCGCGAACTCGGACGCTACCTCCGACAGCATCGAGAGGACGCCGAGTTTTGTCGCTTCCATACGGACGAATGCGTCCTGAGAACGCTTACTAATGCAGAAGTTGATGAAATCCTAGACGACAGCTGGTGCGAAGCGCCTGTGCAGCCTGTTCTCCTGGCACCACAACCGCCCATGCCACAACCATCCCAGCCCTCGACGCTCGGGAAACTCAGAAGGAGGGTTGTTCGCTTTGCGTACGACTGGCTTCCACCACGGCTAGTGCCGTGGGTGCAGCGTCGGTACATGTCACTCATTACCCCTCGCCTAAAACGAGCAATCCTCCGATCTATGGGCCATGACCTAGGGGATATTTCCGATTCATCACCAAGCACGCCCATTGATTCAGCGCCAAGTCCCATGGGGAATGTTGGAAAAGACGTTTCACTGTCGATCGGCAGTGGCGACGTCTTTGTTTCTGTAGGTGCCGATTGGGACTTCACGCCAGTGGAGTTCATCTATCAGCTCAAGAACAAGACCAGCTGCAGCGCGATTCTTACTTGCTATGACACCATACCGATCCTGTTCCCGGAATTTGCTGTAGGCGTTGAGTTCGAGCAGCGGTTTAAAGAACACTTCGCCAACATGGGACACGCCGCTGATGCGGTGTTCGCGATTTCCGAATGCTCGCGGCGCGATCTATTGAGCTATTGGGAGCAAGCCGGGCTGGACGTGCCTGCCGATCGCGTTCAAAAGGTAGCGCTGGCCTCTCTCAAGCGCGTGCGCAAACTGCCGGAGTTAACTGCGTATGACGCAGCCCGCCTTGAGCGGCTAACGTCTACGGGTCCTTATGTCCTTTACGTCAGCACGATTGAGGGCCGAAAAAATCATCGGCTATTGGTCAATCTATGGAAGGAGTTCTATAGGCGCGGCGAGCAAGTCCCGAAATTGGTTTGTGTGGGAATGCGGGGATGGGGCGTTGAAGATCTTCTTGGGGAGGTCCAACGAAGCAAGATGGGTCGCGCCGGCTGGATGCAGTTTTGGACTGACGTGAACGACGCGCTGCTGGACAACCTGTATGCATCTTGCCAGTTCGGTCTTTTCCCGAGTCTCTACGAAGGCTGGGGACTCGCGGCAACCGAGTTGCTGGCACACCGAAAGGTCTGCATTGTTTCGAACGACTCTTCGCTCTCCGAAGCTGGGCAAGGTTTGTGTCCAACCTATCATCCGCACGACCATCTGGGTTGGCGAGCGGAGGTACTGAAACTTTGCACTGACTCCGACTACCGTGAAGGTTTGGAAGATCTGATTGCCGCTCGGTATATCGACCGCTCGTGGAGTGACTTTTCTTCGGACTTTCTGCAGTTCGTTGACTCTATTGCCAAGAAGAGATGAAGAAGATTCTGCAGCTAACGCCCTACCCGCTGCTGGAGCCAATCCATGGAGGGCAGATCCGATGTGCCCAAATCCAGAAAGCGCTTCTTGGCGCCGGCTTTGAAGTTTGCAACTTTGCGATGTCCCCGAACGCGGAATTGCGCCGTGGACCGGACGACCTTTTGTCCCCTCCCGACTCCCCTTACGGCGATGTCAGGTTTCCATACTTGTTCGATCACTTTGCAGGACAGCACGCACTGAGGGATCCCTCCGCGTATGCGCATGTGACTAGGATCTTCTTGGAGTACCAACCAGACGCCATCATTGTTGAACAACCCTATCTGTTTGACCTCGCATTTCGGCTGAAGACTGAGCATGCGCCCAACTGCAAAGTCATTCTGTCCAGTCAGAACGTTGAATGGCGCTTGAAAGCAGCGATGCCAGCGATGGTGGAGCTGAAGTCTGTGCAAGACGCCTTTGTCCAGGAGATCAAAGAACTAGAAGTGCGCGCGGCACGCGATGCTGACCTGCTCATTGCGTGTACGGATCGAGACGCGGGCGAGCTTGGAGATTGGACTCGAGCGCCCACCGTGGTCGCACCCAATGGGATCGAACCCTTCAACTGCTCGTCGGCGATGGTTGCCGATTGGTCAAAGCACTTCGGTCGGCGCTACCCCGTATTCGTGGGAAGCGCACACCCGCCGAATGCAAACGGCTTCTGGAAAATGCTGGCCCCAGGGCTGGCGTTCCTGCCACCAGGGGATCGAATCGTCGTTCTCGGCGGGGTCAGCCATCTCATTCCTGTGCACCAGGGGATGGCAGAGTATGTCCAGCTCAACGAGAAGCGCCTTGTGCTCGCAGGCGTTCGTGAAAGAGCGGATCTACAAGCAATGATCTTGGCATCGCACGTCGTCCTGCTGCCGATTGTGGAGGGCGAAGGTTCCAACCTGAAGACCGCGGAAGCATTGCATTCAGGCAAATGGATTGTCGCTACCAAGAAAGCGTTCCGCGGCTATGAGTTCGCGCTCGAACTACCAAACGTCATGATCTGCGAAACACCCGATCAGTTTCGCCAAGCCGTTCGCTTGACCCTCTCCAAGCCTCCGGCCGATTTCCAACTGCCTGAAAGTGTGCGGCATCGCATAGAGTGGGAGTTCACGCTGCAGCCGCTCGTGTCTGCAGTCCAACGACTCCTTGCAGATTAGTTGGTGAAGTTTTCTTTGCGCGTTGCCACCAGCGCTGCCGGCAACGCGGCGCAAACAGCTGGCGGCACATAACCAAGGTGCTATGCACCACCGGCGCGGGTTGTGGTCCCTCCACCAGTTGTCGGAAGCGGACCCCTCGCAGCTCAGAGCCGGCATCAGGTCATAACCAACAATGAAAGATGAACCATCCACCACGCCGACGGCCCACGCTTTCCTTCCTCAAGGCTGTGCGAACTCCGCTAACTCGAGACGGGAAATCTCGCCATCATTGAGCGATGGGTCAGGGTTGCGAGGGGAGTTACGGGGCGCAAGGGCCGAGGCAATCTACTCACAGTAACAGGCACAGGAGGTACACCTGGAAATCCGGTGTGTATGCCACTTTTCGTGTCACTTCACCCAATGATCTCAAGCCCCCGAAGGTTAGCAGGCCAAGGCATCATGCACTCAGCTGGCGCCAATCGCCAGCATGGCTGGCCCCAACCTTAGAATTCGTTCAGCACACAGTCAGCTTGGAATCACCGCAAACGGCATCACTGCAAACGAATGGAGGAGCAGCAAGTTGAAGGCAGTCATTCTCGCCGGAGGGCTGGGCACTCGGATTTCCGAAGAAACCCATCTCAAACCCAAACCCATGATCGAGATCGGGGGTAAGCCCATCCTGTGGCATATCATGAAAATCTACTCTGCCCACGGAATCCACGACTTCATCATCTGTTGCGGCTACAAGGGTTATGTCATCAAGGAGTACTTTGCAAACTACTTCTTGCACATGTCAGACGTCACCTTCGACATGGAGCACAACCGCATGCAGGTTCATCAGCGCTATGCCGAGCCCTGGCGAGTCACGCTGGTGGACACCGGAGAGGAGACCATGACTGGCGGCCGCCTCAAGCGAGTCGCCGATCACATCCAAAAAGAAGACGCGTTCTGCTTCACCTACGGTGACGGCGTCAGTGACATCAATATCACCCAACTCGTCGAATTCCACCGCGCCAGCAAGCTGAAGGCGACGCTAACCGCCACCTTACCGCCCGGTCGCTTCGGCGCGCTGGAATTGCAGAAGGACAAGGTGGCGGCTTTCACGGAGAAGCCGAAGGGCGATGGCGGACACATCAATGGCGGCTTCTTCGTCCTGTCACCTTCGGTGATCGACTACATCACGGACGACCAGACGATCTGGGAACGCGATCCGTTGGAGCGGCTTGCAAGCGAAGCTCAGTTGGGCGCCTTCAAGCACGATGGCTTCTGGCAGCCCATGGACACGTTGCGCGACAAGATCTATCTGGAAGAACTCTGGCAAAGCGGTAAAGCTCCGTGGAAAGCTTGGTGATGAGCAATCCCTCCTTCTGGTCTGGAAAACGCGTCTTTCTGACGGGCCACACGGGCTTCAAGGGCTGCTGGCTGGCGCTGTGGCTGACGAAGCAGGGTGCGACCGTGACCGGCTATGCGCTCGAACCGAGCACGGAGCCGAGTCTTCATGGGCTCACGGCCGCGCCGGGTTCGGCCCACTCGGTCATCGCCGACATCCGCGATCTGGAGCTGCTCAGCCGGTCGATGAAGGCCTGCGCACCAGAGGTGGTGTTCCACCTTGCCGCGCAGCCGTTGGTACGCCGCTCGTATGTCAACCCGGTGGAGACCTATTCGACCAATGTCATGGGCACGGTCAATCTCCTCGAGGCGGTGCGCTCCTGCGATACCGTCAGGTCGGTGGTCATCGTCACCAGCGACAAATGCTACGAGAACCGCGAATGGCAATGGGGCTACCGCGAGAACGAACCGATGGGAGGCTACGACCCCTACAGCAACAGCAAGGGCTGCGCCGAGCTGGTGTCGGCCTCGTACCGGTCCTCCTTCTTCAACAAGCATCGCCATGCGCAGCATGGCGTTGGGCTGGCGACAGCGCGCGCGGGCAACGTGATCGGCGGCGGCGACTGGTCGGAAGACCGGCTGGTGCCAGACCTGCTGCGCGCTTTCGGGGAAAATCGCACTGCCGACATCCGCAACCCATTCGCGGTGCGTCCCTGGCAACATGTGCTGGAGCCGCTCAGGGGCTACATGATGTTGGCGGAAAAGTTGTACATCGAAGGCCCCGCCTGGTCGCAGGCGTGGAACTTCGGCCCCAACGATTCGGACGCTCGGCCCGTGTCCTGGATCGCCGATCAACTGGCCGGTCTCTGGGGCAGCGGCGCGCAGTGGCGCACGGAGGCCCAAGCGGAGCAACCCCATGAAGCAAGCTGGCTGAAGCTCGATTGCTCAAAGGCCCGGCAAACGCTGGGCTGGATCCCGCGCTGGGACCTAAGCAGAAGCCTCGGCGCCATCGTCGACTGGCACCGTGCCTGGACCGACGGCCGCACCATGACCGATTTCACCCTCGAACAGATCGAGCACTATGAAAGTACCCCCACCCATGACTGAGGTCTCATTCCAGAAAAACGAACTGCGCAAGAAGATTCTGGCGCTGGTGGCTGAGTACGGCGAACTGGCTGGCAAGCCCCAACCCTTTGTTCCGGGCGAGACGCTGGTCCCGCCCTCGGGCAAGGTCGTCGGCGCGCCCGAGATGCAATTGATGGTCGACGCCTCGCTCGACGCCTGGCTGACCACCGGTCGCTTCAATACCTTGTTCGAAAGCCGCCTGGCCGCTTACCTCGGAGTGAAGCACCTGATGACCGTCAATTCCGGCTCGTCGGCGAATCTGGTGGCCTTCTCGACGCTGACATCGCCCAAGCTCGGCGACCGCGCCATCAAGCCGGGCGATGAAGTGATCGGCGTGGCGGCCGGATTTCCGACGACCGTCAACCCTATCCTCCAGTGCGGCGCAGTGCCCGTCTTCGTCGACGTGCACATCCCTACCTACAACATCGATGCCGACCTGCTCGAAGCAGCCATCGGCCCACGCACCAAGGCCATCATGCTGGCCCACACGCTGGGCAACCCCTACAACCTGAAGGTGGTCAAGGCGGCCTGTGAAAAGTACGGCCTCTGGCTTGTGGAAGACTGCTGCGACGCGCTCGGGTCGCGCTACGAAGGTCAGTTGGTAGGTACCTTCGGCGATATCGGCACCCTGAGTTTCTACCCCGCCCACCACATCACGATGGGCGAAGGCGGCGCGGTGCTCACCAACAGCGACGAGCTTCGTCTGATCGCAGAATCGATCCGCGACTGGGGCCGCGATTGCTATTGCCCGCCCGGCAAGGACAACACCTGCGGCAAGCGCTTCTGCTGGAAGCTCGGCGACCTGCCCGAAGGCTACGATCACAAGTACACGTACTCGCACCTCGGCTACAACCTGAAGATCACGGACATGCAGGCCGCCTGCGCACTCGCGCAGCTCGACCGGCTGGATGGCTTCGTGGCGGCGCGCAGGAAGAACTTCGACTACCTCAAGGACCGCCTGCGCGGGGCCGAAGAGTTTCTCGAATTGCCCGAAGCCACGCCGGGCGCGGAGCCCTCGTGGTTCGGCTTTCCGATCACCTTGCGCGATGCGGCCAATACGCGCCGAGTCGATCTGTTGACCTACCTGGACCAGCAGAAGGTCGGCACGCGCCTGCTGTTCGCGGGCAACCTGCTGCGCCAGCCCTACATGATCGGGCGCAACTACCGCGTGGTCGGCGAGCTCAAGAACACCGACCGCATCATGAACGACACGTTCTGGATCGGCGTCTATCCTGGGCTGACGGAGCCCATGCTGGACCACACGATCGAAAGCATCGAAACCTATCTTGGCCTGCGGTTTGACTGAACCAGCCTCGCCCGTGTCGACGAAAGACCTCGACGAGGTTCTTCGCCTGACGGCCTCGTCGGTGTGGAAGGGACTTCGCAACCAGTCCCTGTTCATCACCGGGGGAACCGGCTTCGTCGGCAAGTGGCTGCTGGAATCTCTGCTTCACGCCGAGCGCGAGATGAAGCTCGGCCTGAAACTGACCGTGCTGACGCGCGAGCCCGAGCGCTTCGCGCGGACCAGTGCGCATCTAGCGAATGCGCCCGCCGTGGAGTTGGTCCGGGGCGACGTGCTCGACTTCGAGTTTCCAGCCGGCGAGTTCTCTTCGATCATTCATGCCGCGCTGCCGGTGGCGCCCCCCGACTCCGGTGGCGACGGCCAGTTGCAACGGCTGGCCGAGGCAGGCGCGCGCCGGGTCTGCGAACTCGCGGCGGCAAGCGGCGCGCGGCGGCTCCTGCATATCAGTTCCGGCGCTGTCTACGGTGCGCAGCAGGGGTCGAATCCGCTGGCTGAAGACTTGACATGGGACGATACGGACACCGCCAACGACTACACCCGCGCCAAGCGCCTCGCCGAAACGATTGTCGGCCGGGAGTGGCCCTTCGACGTGGTGGTCGCACGGTGCTTCGCCTTCATCGGTCCCGGTCTGCTTGCTTCGAGCGGTGCCGCGGCCGCCCAGTTCATCGAAGAAGCTGCCAAGGGCAAGGGAATCGTCGTGCAGGGCACGGGCGAGGCCGTGCGCACCTACCAGTACGCGAGCGACATGGCCCGGTGGCTCGTGAGCTGCCTCGTGCTCGGCGCGCCTGCGCGCACCTACAACGTCGGCAGCGCGACGGACGTCACCATCGCCCGGCTCGCGAGCGACGTGACGCGGCTCGCGAACACGGGGGTCCCGGTGCGGATCGCGGGGCAGCCCTCGCCAGGGCTCGCGGGCTCGCGCTACGTGCCTGACGTACGGCGAGCATCCGCTGAACTCGGGTTGACCAACGCAGTGGACCTCGAAGAGGGCATTCGACGAACCCTCGCGTGGCGACGACAGGCGCCAAGTGCAGTTTCAATGGCTCCAACATGAAACCTCAATTCAATCCCTCGACCTTACGCAAAACGGTGGTCGAAATGGCGTTCGCGGGCAATGCCGTTCACCTGGGTTGCGCCTTCTCGATCATCGAACTGCTTTCGAGGCTGTACGGCCGCCACATGCGCTATGACGAGACCGACCCCGACGACCCCGGGCGCGACCACCTGGTGCTGAGCAAAGGCCATGGCGTCATGGCGCAGTACGCCTGCCTGTACGAGCTGGGCTGGCTTGACCGCAACGACATCGACAACTATTTTCACGATGGATCGCGTCTGAAAGGCCTGTCCGACGCACACGTGCCGGGCTGCGAGGTGACCTCCGGCACGCTCGGGCACGGCCTCTCGGTCGGCGTGGGTCTGGCGCTTGCTGCAAAGCGCAAGAGGACCGGGCAGAGGTGTTACGCCGTCATAGGTGACGGCGAGATCAACGAAGGCCCCATTTGGGAGGGGATGCTGTTCGCGGCGCACGCCAAGCTGGACAATCTGATGATCATCGTGGACGCGAACGGATTCCAGGCAATGGGCACCACGGACGAGGTCATGCAGCTCGGAGACCTGAACGCCAAGTTCGCCGCCTTCGACTTCGACGTGCTGGCGGTCGACGGGCATGACATGGACGCGATATCGACAGCCATCGAAAAACTGCAAGCGCAGGAGAACGGTCGCCCCAAGGCGCTCATCGCCAAGACGGTCAAGGGCAAGGGCGTCTCATACATGGAGAACGTGAATGCCTGGCACTACTCGCGGCTGAACCCCGACCTGTACGCGCAGGCTCTGCGCGAAATCGAAGGAACGTCGGCATGAGGGCCGCATTCTCCAATGCGCTGGTCGAGGCCGCGATCAGCGACGAGCGCGTCGTGCTCCTGACGGGTGACCACGGCTATGCATTGTTCGACGAGTTCCGCAAGCGCTGCCCGAACCAGTACATCAATGCCGGCATTGCCGAGCAGAACATGGTGGGCGTAGCCGCCGGGCTCGCCAAGGCCGGGCTCCGGCCCATCGTCTACGGGCTGAGTGCATTCGTACCGGTGCGCGTGCTGGAGCAGATCAAGATCGATGTCTGCTACGAAAGGCTCCCTGTGATCTTTACCGGGGACGGAGCCGGACTGGTCTATAGCACGCTGGGAACGAGCCATCAGAGCTTCGAGGACATCGCTTGCCTTCGCGCGGTGCCGCACATCGAGATCATGTCGCCGTGCGATGCGCACGAGTTGACCGCCTGCATGAGGATGGCCCTGCAGGAAGCCGGGCCGGTGTACTTCCGCATGGGAAAGGCGGATGTCGGCCCGGTGCATGCGTCCTTGCCGCAGCTTCGGCGCGGAGCGCTCGTGCAGGTTCGCAAGGGCAGTCATCCGGTGGTTCTGATCGCCACGGGCTCCATGGTCAGGGCGGCCTGTGCGCTGGGAGATGAACTCGATGCTTCGGTATGGAGTGCCCCATGGATCAAGCCGCTCGATGCAGGTCAGCTCGCTACGCTGGCTGCCGGCGCCAAGGCCTTCGTCACCATCGAGGAGCACTCCTCCGTGGGCGGCCTCGGCGGCGCGGTGGTGGAGTCGATTGCCGAAGCGGGCCCGATCCCGGTGTTGCGCATCGGAATCGGCGAGCGCTTCTCGGAAACTTGCGGCAGCCATGCCCACGCCCTGCGCGAACACGGGCTCGATCTTGCGACCGTGAGAGAACGCGTGCTGCCCTTTGCCGCGAATTGGAAAGCACGTTGAAGTGCTGAGTTCGCAGCTCTTTCGCTTCCTGCTCGTCGGCGGGGTGAACACCGTCGTCGGCTACGTCCTTTTTGCTGCATTCGTCTGGGCGGGTGTGCCGTATCCCTTGGCAATCGGCCTGGCAACGGTGTTGGGCGTGGCCTTCAACTTCCAGAGTACCGGACGGCTCGTTTTCGGCGGCGCACCGTTGTCGCAGCTCTGGCGCTTTGCCGCCGTCTACGCCGTGGTGTATCTCGTCAACGTCGCCTCGGTCGCGCTGCTGCTGAAGGCCGGGCTCAATGTCTACGTGGCCAACGCCCTCGTCATCCTGCCGCTCGCGCTCATCGCGTTCGCGCTGCAGCGCCGATTCGTTTTTGGAACTTCATGAAACACATCACCGTCGTCACGCCCTGCTACAACGAGGAAGACAACGTCGGAGAGGTCTATCGCCAGACCCGCGCAGTGTTCGCGGAGATCGAGGGCGTGACGTACGAGCACCTGTTCATCGACAACTTCTCGTCAGACCGCACACCGGAACTGCTGCGGGCGATGGCCTCGGCCGATCCCAAGGTCAAGGTGATTCTGAACGCGCGCAACTTCGGCCACATCCGCTCGCCCTACTACGGCCTGCTGCAGGCCCATGGGGATGCTGCGATCCTGCTGGTTTCGGACCTCCAGGACCCGCCCGAGCTCATGAAGGACTTCGTGGCTGAGTGGCTCCAGGGCGCCAAGCTGGTCGTCGGTGTTAAGCCCAGCGCGGATGAATCCGGCTTGATGTTCGCGATCCGGCGGATGTATTACCGGACCGTCACACGCATCGCCGACGTGAAGCTCGTTCAGAACTTTACCGGCTTCGGGCTCTATGACCGGAAGGTGCTGGAACAGCTGCGCAAGATTGACGATCCGTATCCCTATCTCCGTGGCCTGATCTCGGAAGTTGGCTTCGAGCCGGTGCAGATTCCGTACAACCAGCCTCGTCGCAAGCGGGGCATCACGAAGAACAACTTCTACACGCTCTACGACATCGCAATGCTTGGCATCACCTCGCATTCACGCGTGCCCCTGCGTATAGCCACTATGGCGGGTTTCGTGCTGTCGGGGGTCAGCTTGCTCATCTCGTTGATCTATCTCGTGCTCAAGCTGGTTTTTTGGAAGGAGTTTTCCGCCGGCACCGCGCCCATCCTCATCGGCATGTTTTTCTTCGCGTCTGTGCAGTTGTTCTTCATCGGGCTGCTGGGTGAGTATGTGGGCGCGATCCTCACGCATGTGATGAAGCGGCCTTTGGTCGTCGAACGCGATCGGATCAACATGGAAGAGCGAGCTGATGCATAGGGAGATCTCTACCGCGCGCCGCATGCGCATTGGTGGACGAGATGTGGCTATCGTGTTGATTGCGTCTATTGCAACGACTTGGTTTGCTCTCTATTGCCTTGGCGGTCACGCGTTCAAGTGGGCCTTGCCCCTCTTGTACAAAGACGGTGACGCGATGATCCATTTGTTGCTGATCAAACGTCTTTGGGATGGCTACGGTTATTTCACGAGCAACGCTGCCGGCTTTCCGTTTGGTTCGGTCCTCTACGACTTCCCCGGCTCCGATGGAGGGAGCTTGCTCTTCCTTTGGGCAATCGGCAAGCTGTCTAAAGACAGCGCCTTGACATTCAACATCTATTACATACTCGGATTTCCCGCTGCCTTCGCTTCCGCATACTTGGTTCTGCGCAAATTCGACATATCGCAGCCTAGTTCAACAGTGGCAGCAATCCTATTTGCGTTCACGTACTTCCATTTTTTCCGGCTTGGTCACCTCTATTACAGCTGGTATTTCACCATACCTGTATTTGTATGGCTAGGCACGGAGGTGGCCAGAAGAAGTGATGCTATATCATTTGCATCCATCAAGCACTGGTCATTCGGCGCTCAGCTTATTCTATGCATCTGTCTTGCATCTTTTGGCGTGTACTACGCCTTCTTCGGGGCCATTCTCATTGGCCTCTGCGGGATTTTTGGCAGCGTCCAAGCACGGAGTTTGAAGCCGTTTCAACACAGTGTTGTCGCGTGTGCGATGCTCGCCCTGGGCGCCCTCATTAATATTGCACCTAATCTCATTTATTTTGCCGAGCATGGAAAAAATAGCGCTGTCGCGGCACGTCATCCTGCAGAATCAGAAATCTATGGATTGAAGATTACTCAACTGCTTCTGCCTCAAGACAGTCATCGATCAGAGATCGTGGCCTCGGCTAGCCGGAGGTACAACACCAGCTTTCCCCTAGTCAACGAGAATGCAAGCTCGTCCCTTGGGTTGGTCGCCAGTGCTGCATTTCTTTGTATGCTGCTTCTTGGCGCCTTACCGTCGCGGCCTTCGCAGTCCATCACACCGAGATCGCACATCCGCCTACTAGCATTTCTCACCATTTCTATTGTGTTGCTCTGCACGATCGGCGGTTTTTCATCTCTTTTCGCTCAATTTGTGTCCAGCCAGATTCGAGCTTGGAACCGTGTCAGTATCTTCTTGGTCTTCCTAGCCCTTACCGGCTTGGCGTACGGACTAGACTCAGTGCGCAGGGGTTCGCCACTCGTATCAACGATATTGTGCATCCTGATACTGGCACTGGGGCTATGGGATCAAACTCCAAAGCCAAATGTAGCCGCGCTATCAAAACGCCAGATGGACTATGTCAGCGATCGAGACTATGTGCGGAAAATTGAGGCTTCTCTGCCAACTGGGAGCGCGATATATCAGATGCCTTATATGAAGTTTCCTGAATCCGAATCAGTCGGTACGCTTGGAAGCTACGAATTGGCACTAGGATTCATACATTCCAGAGACTTGAAATGGAGTTTTGGGGCAATCGCTGGCAGGCAGGGGGATGATTTCTTCCGTGCACTTTCGCAGCGCCCCATTCCTGTTCAACTAGAGATCGCTCGATACCTCGGCTTCAAGGGAATCTATATGGATCGCCGCGGCTATACGGATGGCGGGAAGGCAATTGAGTCGGAGCTGCAAGCGCAGCTTCGTGAGCCCCCGTTGACCCATCCCAGCGGCAGCTCGGTCTTCTACGCGTTTGGCCCTGTCGATCCTGACCATCCGCGCCGACTGTCCGAGTCGGCGCAGAGCCTTCTAGAGACCTTTGCGGTATCGATGAAGGACGGCAGGGTCATCATTGGCGAGATGCCTGCTTGGATCATCGATTTCAAGCGATCAGCCTTGACGCAACTAAGGTCGGCATCTGGGTTGTATGCGCCCGAGAGCTGGGGCACTTGGTCTAATGGCTACGAAGTAAAGCTGCAGTTCAAGAAGCCGCTTCCGCTCCGACTATCGTTGGAACTAGCGGCGCAAGCGTTCGGGCCAAATGCCGGTCTGCCGTTCGAGATCTCAGTGGGCAAAATCGCAAAAACGGTGGCCTTAAATGGCGATGACACTTCGATTCGCCTCGATTTCGATTTGCCCCGCCCGACCGATACCCTGATCATCAAGGTGCCCCGACCAATCTCACCGCAGCAGCTTGGAATAGGTCAGGACGCGCGAGCGCTCGGCATCGGGCTTCACAAGCTTACGATCACGCCGAGATCTGGACCGAGCCCGAAATAAGGACCAGCCTGAAGCGCTTCGCGCCCTCAATCAAAGATGGTTGCCTCTGACAAGGTTAAGCCCGCTTGGTCCTTTGCCGAAAGCGTAAGCTCAGCATCGATGGTGGGCCACCGGACATCAATGTCGGGATCATTCCAGGCGATGCATCGTTCGTGAGCCGGCGCATAGTAATCCGTCGTCTTGTACAGAAAGTCCGCCGACTCACTCACCACCAGAAACCCGTGCGCAAAGCCTTCGGGCACCCACAACTGCTTGTGGTTCTCTTCAGTGAGCTCCATGCCCACCCACTGCCCGAAAGTCGGCGACGACTTGCGGATGTCCACCGCCACATCGAACACCGCGCCGCGCACCACGCGCACCAGCTTCCCCTGCGGCTGCTGGATCTGGTAGTGCAGCCCGCGCAGCACGCCTTTCGCCGAGCGCGAATGGTTGTCCTGAACGAACTCCACATGGCGCCCGACGGCTTCGTCGAAAGCCTTGCCGTTGAAGCTCTCGAAGAAAAACCCCCGCTCGTCGCCGAACACCTTGGGTTCGATGACGAGCACATCGGGAATCGCAGTCGGCGTGACCTTCACGAGCGCACCTCGTCCGTCAGCAGGTGGTTCAGATACTTGCCGTACCCGCTTTTCTCCAGCGGCTTCGCGAGCGCTGCAAGCTGCTCGGTGCTGATGTACCCGTTTCGCCATGCCACTTCTTCGGGGCAGGCGATCTTGAGCCCCTGCCGGTGTTCGAGGGTGGCGATGAACTGGCCGGCCTCCAGCAGGCTGTCGTGCGTGCCGGTATCGAGCCACGCATAGCCGCGCTGCATGATCTGCACGTTGAGCTTGCCGAGGTCCAGGTAGGCCTGGTTGACGGCGGTGATTTCCAGCTCGCCGCGGGCGCTCGGCTTCACGGCCTTGGCGATGTCGACGACCTGGTTGTCGTAGAAGTACAGCCCCGTTACGGCATAGCTGCTCTTGGGCTTGAGGGGTTTCTCCTCAATACTGCTGGCCTTGCCCGTGGCATCGAAAGCCACCACCCCGTAGCGTTCCGGGTCGTGCACGTGATAGGCGAACACGGTCGCACCCGCCTGCTTGGCATCCGCATCCGAAAGAAGATGCACGAAATCGTGGCCGTAGAAGATGTTGTCGCCCAAGACCAGCGCGCTCGGCGCATTGCCCACGAACTTGTCGCCGATGATGAAAGCCTGTGCCAGGCCGTCCGGGCTCGGCTGCACCGCGTACTGCAGGTTGATGCCCCACTGGCTGCCGTCGCCCAGCAGCTGCTGGAAGCGCGGCGTGTCCTGGGGCGTGCTGATGACCAGGATGTCACGCATGCCGCCGAGCATCAAGGTGCTCAGCGGGTAATAGATCATCGGCTTGTCGTACACCGGCAGCAGTTGCTTGCTCAGCGCAAGTGTGGCCGGATGCAAGCGTGTGCCGGAACCGCCGGCGAGGATGATGCCTTTGCGTTGCGTCATGGTTTTCTTTGGGTCGTGGTTCAGAGCGTCTCGTGCAGCATGCGCGCGACACCGGCCTGCCAGGGCGGCAGCTGCAAGCCGAAGTTCGACTGGAGCTTGATGGTACTCATGCGCGAGTTTTGCGGCCGCTTGGCGGGCGTAGGAAAGGCGCTGGTCGGGACCGGATCGACGGTGGCAGGCCCTGCCTTCAGTTCGACACCCGCCGCCTGCGCCTGCTCCAGCACGAAGCGCGTATAGCCATGCCAGGTGGTCTCGCCGCCCGCCACCAGGTGGTAGAGCCCGGCCTTGGCCGGATCGCGCAGCGTGTCGCGGATCGCATGGGCCGTCACGTCCGCCAGCAGCTCGGCGCCGGTCGGCGCGCCGAATTGGTCGTCGATGACAGTGAGCCGCTCGCGTTCCTTGGCCAGCCGCAGCATGGTCTTCGCGAAGTTGCCGCCGCGCGCGGCATAGACCCAGCTGGTGCGAAAGATCAGGTGACGCGGGCAATTCGCGGCGATCAGCTGCTCACCCTCCAGCTTGGTGCGCCCGTACACGCTGAGCGGACCGGTGGCATCGTCTTCCTGCCACGGCTTGCTGCCGCTGCCGTCGAACACATAGTCGGTCGAGTAATGCACCATCAGCGCACCGATCTGCTGCGCGGCCTGCGCGATCGCGCCGGGCGCTGTCGCGTTCAAGGTGCTCGCGAGTTCGGGTTCGCTCTCGGCCTTGTCCACCGCCGTGTGCGCTGCAGCATTGACGATCACGTCGGGCCGCAGCTTCAGCACCGTCTGCGCTACCTCCTCGGGGTGGCGGAGGTCTGCGCGCAAGTCCGTGCTTGCGGAACTTAGCGCAACCAGTTCTCCGAGCGGGGCCAGACTGCGCTGCAGTTCCCAGCCCACTTGCCCCGTCTTGCCGAGCAGCAGTAACTTCATGCGGCCTCGTACTGCTTCTGCACCCACTCGCGGTAAGCGCCGCTTTGCACGTTGCGCACCCAGTCGGCATGGTCCAGATACCACTCAACCGTCTTGCGGATGCCGGTGTCGAAAGTCTCGGCCGGTTTCCAGCCCAGCTCGCGCTCCAGCTTGCGCGCATCGATGGCGTAGCGGCGGTCATGGCCGGGGCGATCGGTCACGTAGGTGATCTGTTCGCGATAGCTCCTGCCGTCGGCGCGCGGGCGCAGTTCGTCGAGCAGCGCGCACACGGTGTTGACGATCTCGATGTTGGGCTTCTCGTTCCAGCCGCCGACGTTGTAAGTCTCGCCGAGCCTGCCGGCCTCGAGCACGCGGCGGATGGCGCTGCAGTGGTCCTTGACGTAGAGCCAGTCGCGCACCTGCATGCCGTCGCCATACACCGGCAGCGGTTTGCCGGCGAGCGCGTTGACGATCATCAGCGGGATCAGCTTTTCGGGGAAATGGAAGGGGCCGTAGTTGTTCGAGCAGTTGGTGGTGAGCACCGGCAGCCCGTAGGTGTGGTGCCATGCGCGCACCAGGTGATCACTGGCGGCCTTGCTGGCCGAGTAGGGGCTGTTGGGCTCGTACTTGTTTTCTTCGGTGAACGCGGGGTCGGCCGCCGACAGCGAGCCGTAGACCTCGTCGGTCGAGACGTGCAGGAAGCGGAAGGCCGCCTTCTGGTCGGCGGGCAATGCGCTCCAGTAGCCGCGCACCGATTCGAGCAGGCGGAAGGTGCCGAGCACATTGGTCTGCACGAAGTCTTCAGGGCCATGGATCGAGCGGTCCACATGCGATTCGGCCGCGAAGTTGAGCACGGCGCGCGGCTTGTGATCGGCCAGCAGGCGGTCGACCAGGGCGCTGTCGCCGATGTCGCCCTGCACGAACACATGCTTGGGGTTGCCGTTGAGCGAGGCCAGGGTCTCGAGATTGCCGGCATAGGTCAGCTTGTCGAGATTGACGACGGCTTCGTCGGCTTGCGCAATCCAGTCAAGTACGAAGTTGGCGCCGATGAAGCCGGCGCCGCCGGTAACCAGGATCATGGGGTCTCCCGTTGTGTTGGAAAAAAACCGCCGGGTGGCGGTCGAGCCGCGATTATCCCATCGTGGAATGTTTCAAGACGCTGCTAGAGACCAGTGCCTACCGGGCAACCCGAAGCGCGGATAGAGTGCTTCCGACGTACTTCAAGGAATGCCCATGGCCAGCAAAGACGATGACAAGACCGACCGCATCAAGGACTCCGCCCAACAGATCTGGCTCGCCGGCCTGGGCGCCTTCGCCAAGATGCAGCAGGAAGGCAGCAAGGCCTTCGAGGCGCTGGTGAAAGATGGCATCGGGGTGCAGAAGAAGACCCAGCAGGCCGCCGAGGAAACGCTGGCGCAGGCCCAGGCCCGGATGGCGGGCTTTGCGAGCGAGTTCGGCACCAAGGCGGCCGGCGGCTGGGGCAAGCTGGAGACCATCTTCGAGGACCGCGTGGCGCGCGCCCTCGAAAAGCTCGGCATGCCCTCGGCCCAGGAAGTGGCCGCGCTGCAGGCTCGGGTAGAGGCGCTCGAGGCTCAGTTAAAACGAAAGAACGCGACTGGCGCGACGCGCAAGACCGCCGCGCGCACGCCGCCCGAGGCCGCGAAACCGTCGCGGCGGCACAAACCGGGCAGCGGGGCCTGAGGGGCAGGAAGAACACCGACCCCGGCCGGCACAGACTTGCGCTAGAGTGGCCCCAGGAGACAAAAACCAGGGCTACGACATGGCCAAGAAAGCGCCACGCCGCACTGCACAACGCATCCTCGAAGCCGCGCTTGACCTGTTCAACCGCTTCGGGGAGCCGAACGTCTCGACCACGCTGGTGGCGGGCGAGCTCAACATCAGCCCCGGCAATCTCTACTACCACTACCCTGCCAAGGACGAGCTGATCAACCGGCTCTACGAGGGCTACGAGACCGAGCTCAACGAGCTGCTGCATGCCAGCGAAGGCGTGCACGATGTCGAGGATGCCTGGTTCTTCATGCACAGCCTGTTCGAGCTGATCTGGCGCTACCGCTTTCTCTACCGCGACCTCAACGATCTGCTGAGCAAGAACCGGCACCTGGAAACGCAGTTCCAGCTGGTCCTGAAGAACAAGGCGCGCGCCATCCGCACCCTGCTCGCCGGCATGAGCCGCGCCGGCCACCTCGACATCGACATGCGCGAGGTCGACCCGCTGGCTCAGAGCATGGTGGTGGTGCTGACCTACTGGCTCAGCTACGAGTACGTGCGCAACCCGCGCGAAGCGCTGGAGCCGGCGCACGCCCAGGGCGCCCTGCTGCGCGGCGCCCACCACACGTTGCATCTGCTGGCACCCTACTTGGCGACGGAACAACGGCGGCATTTGCTGACACTGAGCAGCGCTTACGCGGGCGAAGATCACACGGCAACCGTCTGAAATTCCAACCTTCCATCGCATGCCCCACCACGACATCCAACCCCTTTCGCTGCTGTCGACCGGCTCGGTGCCTGCAACGGAGCCATGGACACTTTTGCCCTACAGAGACGCGCCGTACTTCGACACGGCCAACCTGCTCAGCCACTGGCCGCAGCTGCATGTCGGCCAGGGCCTGCAGCCGCCGGTGCCCGGACCGCTGGCCGAGGGCTGGGCGCTCTATCACAGCGGCGAATTCGAGCGTGCCGCCGGCGTGGGCCTGCGACACGGCCACGAGGGGCTAGCGCTCGCGAACCAGGCCACCGCCATCTATGCCAACTACCTGGAACCGCGCGAAGCCGTGCGGCAGGCCTTGTTCAGGCAGGTGGTCGAACGCGCCACCGCGCAGGTCGGGGCTGAACCGGACAACTGCCAGGCGCTCTTTTGGCAGGCCTATGCGCTGGGGCGCTACAGCCAGGGCATCAGCGTGGCACGCGCGCTGGCGCAGGGCCTGGGCACCAAGGTCAAGGGCGCGCTCGAGCGCGTGATCGAGTTGCAGCCGCACCATGCCGATGCGCACATCGCACTCGCCGCCTTCCATGCCGAAGTCATCGACAAGGTCGGGATGCTGGTGGGCCGCATGACCTACGGCGTGCGCGCCGAAACCGCGATCGAGCTGTTCGGGCGCGGCCTGCAGCTCAATCCCCATTCGGCCAGCGCGCTGATGGAATACGCCCGCGGTCTTCTGATGCTGGAGGGCGACTCGCGCATGGCCGAAGCCACGCGCCTCTATGAGAAAGCGGCCGCCCTGGAGCCGGCCGATGCGCGAGAACGACTTGACGTGGAACTGGCGCGCGCGGGGCTCTCCGACTGATCTTTATCAACGACAGCGTCACTTAAGATGCGCGTCCTTGTTCCAACCCGCCTGCCGCCATGTCCGATCTGAACGCCCTGTTCGAAGCCGCCCAAGCCAACTCCAAACTGCTCGCCGAACGGCCGGACAACCCGACGCTGCTCAAGATCTACGGCCTCTTCAAGCAGGCCACCCAGGGCGACAACACCGAGAAGAAGCCCAGCTTCAGCGACATCGTCGCGCGCGCCAAGTGGGACGCCTGGACGGCTCAGAAGGGCCTGGGCGCCGACAAGGCCAAGCAGAAGTACATCGACCTGATCGAATCGCTGCGCTGAACGCGCCCGAGCCTACAACCAATCTTTATCGTTGTAGGCGTCGTCGTCCGCCTCGCTCGCGCCCAGCAGTTCGTCGAGATTGCGCTGCAGGCGCTGCTCGATCTGATCGCTGAAGCTGGCGTACAGAAGGCCGAGCGTCGCACGCAGCCTGAAGCAGTCGGCGGTGACTTCGACGCTGCCGTCGATGCCGGGCCGCGTGAACTGGGCGACATCGCGGCGCTCGCCTTCGTCGTAGCTGCATGCGAGGCCGTAGTCGCGCTCGACCTTCTGCATCCACTGGCGCGCCACCGCGCGCGCGGCCTCGATGCCCAGGGTGTGGCTGCGTTCGATGTGGATGTCAGGCACCGCGGCCTCCCTTGTCGTGGTTGTGGGGTTGTGGGGTGTGCGTGTCCGCCGTGGCGGGGACGGCAGCGGCTTTCAGCGCCTGCGCACGCCCGGCCTTGGGCAGCGCGGCGAAGCGCTTGACCGCGGCGTAGAAGCGCGGCCAGTCCCGGCCCTCGCGTTCGAACAGCGCTTCGAAGGCAGGCACCAGTTCGTCGTAGGCGGCCTGCGCGCCGAACATCGCATTGTTGGCGCGCGCCACCCAGCCGTCGTAGGCGCCCTGGCGCGGGCCGGTCCAGCCTGTGCGCAGCACGGCGTAGCGCTGGCGGAAGTCGTCCATGGCCGCCTTCTTCATCGCATCGACCGCCGGCCAATCGCCGGCCTGCGCCTCCTTCGAGGCATAGATGCCCGCGAGCGCGCGGCGCGTCTCGTTTGCAAGGGCGCGGAACTGCTGGCGCCGCCCGTCGAACTGCGCGTACTCGAGCCGCGCCGCCTCGCCGGCCTCGGTCTGCAGCCAGCGCGCACCGCCGATGCGCTCCACCGCGGTCGCGAAGGACTCGTTGAACATCGTGTCATCCGGCACGTAGAGCACCTGGTGCGCCAGCTCGTGGAACACGATGCGCGCCAGCTCGCCTTCCGGGTAGCCGATGAAGGTGGAGAGCAGCGGATCGCCACCGGCCCAGTTCATCCAGCCCAGCGTGGAATAGGCCGGCACCGGGTAGACGGCCGCCTCCAGGCCCAGCGCGCGCTGGGCCTCCGCTTCGGCCCTGGCATCGGTGTCGATGTAGTAGCCGCGATAGCCGACGCAGCCCGCAACCGGGAAGCACCAGGTCTTGAGCGTGAGCGAATATGGCGGCGCGACCACCACGTTCCAGACCGCGGCCGGGCGGTGCAGATCGGCATACGCCTTGTAGCTCGGGTTGTCGGGCAGGCCGAGCTCGGAGGAGGCGAAGCGGCGGATGCGCTGCGCGAGTTCCAGCTTGGCCTTGAGCGCGTCGGATGCGCCGGGATCCTGCAACCATTCGGGTACCGGCCGCGCCGCGCGCATGAGCCCGAGATGGCCGCTGGCCGACTGCCAGTAATAGCCGAGGTCGGCGCAGCCGGCCAGGCACAGCATGGCAGCCGCAGCGAAGACCGCGCGCTTCCTGTTCACGCGTGCCTCTCAGGCATCTGGAGCTACCTCGACCAGGCAGTCGTAGAAGGTCGGCCCACGCCCGATATCGGTCAGCCGCTGGCTCGTGAGCTGGTTGACGTTGGTGCCGTCGAGCCCGAGCTTGCGCCACCAGATGCCGAGGCCGTGCACCACGCCGGGCCGGGCCCGGCGCGAGACTTCGGCGCGGCAGCGGTGCTCGCCGCGCTGGTTGAACACGCGCACCGTGGCGCCGTCGACGATGCCGCGCGCCGCGGCATCGGCTTCATGGATCTCGAGCAGCGGCTCGCCCTCGATCGCACGCAGGCTTTTCACGTTGACGAAGCTCGAATTGAGGAAGTTGCGCGCCGGCGGCGAGATCATCGCGAGCGGAAACTCCTTGGAGCTGCCGGCCGGTTCGTAGTTCGGTACATGGTCGGGCAGGCCGTCCTGGCCCATCGCGGCCAGCCGTTCGCTGAAGAACTCGCAGCGTCCCGAGGGCGTGGGGAATGCGCCTGCGGCGAAGGGCGCATCGGGCAGCTTCAGACTGGTGAAGCCCTGCGCCTGTAGCTCGTCGAAGTCGATCGCGCCCGGTGCGAAGGCGCTGCGGCACAGCGTCTCGTCGTCGTCCGAGAAGCAGGGCTCGTCGAAGCCCATGCGCCGCGCGAGTTCGCGGAACACCCAGGTGTTGCTGCGGGCCTCGCCACGCGGCGCCACGGCCGGGCGGTTGAGCAGCACGTCGGTGTGGCCGTAGCTCGTGTGGATGTCCCAGTGCTCGAGCTGCGTGGTGGCCGGCAGCACGTAGTCGGCATAGTCGGCGGTGTCGGTCTGGAACTGCTCGAGCACCACCGTGAACAGGTCCTCGCGCGCAAAGCCGGCCACCACCTTGCCCGACTCCGGCGCGACCGCGACCGGGTTGCTGTTGTAGACCACCAGCGCGTGGATCGGGTTGGTGGCTTCGAGCAGCGCATCGCCGATCGCGCTCATGTTGATGGTGCGCGGGCGCCGGCCGGCCAGCAGGTCGGGCCGCTGCAAGGCGGCGCGGTCCACCGGGAACAGGCCCGAGCTGCTCAGGAGCAGGCCGCCGGCCCGATCCCGCCAGGCGCCAACCAGCGCGGGCAGGCAGGCGACGGCGCGTGCCGCATTGCCGCCGCCGCGCACGCGCTGCATGCCGTAGTTGAGACGGATCGCCGCCGGCTTGGTGGTTCCATAGGCGCGTGCGAGCGCCACGATCTGCGCCTCGGGCACGCCGCAGACTTCAGCCGCGCGCGCCGGCGGCCATTGCAGGGCGCGCTCGCGAAGCTGCTCCCAGCCCAGGGTGTGCTGCGCGATGTAGTCGTAGTCCAGCCAGTCGTTGACGATCAGCTCGTGCATCAACGCCAAGGCCAGCGCCGCGTCGGTGCCCGGCAGCAACGCGACGTGCTCGTCGCACTTGTCTGCGGTCTCGGTCTTGCGCGGATCGATGCACACCAGCCGCGCGCCGGCGCGCTTGGCGGCTTGCGCGTGGCGCCAGAAATGCAGGTTGCTCGCGATCGAGTTGCTGCCCCAGATCAGGATCAGCTTCGCTTCGGCGAAAAACTCGACCCGCATGCCGACCTTGCCGCCCAAAGTAAAACTTAAAGCTTCACCGCCTGTGGTCGAGCAGATGGTGCGGTCCAGCAGCGACGCGCCAAGCTTGTGAAAAAAACGACGGTCCATCGATTCGCCCTGCACCAAACCCATGGTTCCGGCGTAGCTGTAAGGCACAATCGTTTCCGGATTGTTACTTTTGCACTCGCTCAAGCGCGCGGCGATGTCGTCAAGGGCAGCTTCCCATGTCACCGCTTCGAAGCGGCCGCTGCCCTTGGGGCCGATGCGCTTCAAGGGCTGGACAAGACGCTCGGCATGGTCGTTGCGTTCGATGTAGCGCGAGACCTTGGTGCAGAGCACGCCGGCCGTGTGCGGATGCGCCGGGTTGCCTTGCAGCTTGACGGCGACGCCGTCCTGCACGGTGGTCACGAGTGCGCAGGTGTCGGGGCAATCGTGCGGACAGGCGCCGAGCACCTGGATCGAAGAAGTCATGGTGGGGCGGAGGCAACGAGTATTCAGTCGAGTCTAAGTTGTGCGCCGAGGATGCGCTGAGGGGTTTTCACGATGATCAATCGCAGGCACTTTTCGGTCGCGGCGGGCGCAGCAGCGCTCGGCGGCTTTCATATCGCGCGGGCACAGAGCGAAACGCCGATCGTGCTCGGGCAGTCGGCGCCCTTCTCGGGGCCGGCCGCGCAGCTGGGCATCCAGTTCTACCAGGGTGCCAAGCTGTTCCTGGACCAGTACAACGCGACGCCGGGCCATCGCGACGTGCAGATCAAGTTCCTCGACGACGGCTACGAGCCCGACCGCTGCGTCGCCAACACCAGGAAGCTGATCGACGAGGAGGCCTTCGCGCTGTTCGGCTACATCGGCACGCCCACCAGCCTGGCGGCCCTGCCGCTGGCCGTGGGCGCGAAGATCCCATTCATTGCGCCCTTCACCGGTGCGATGGCGCTGCGCGAGCCTTTCCACAGGAACGTGTTTCATCTGCGCGCCTCGTACAACGACGAGACCGCTCTGATCGTGAAGCAGCTCACCCACCTGGGCCTGAAGAAGATCGCGGTCTTCTATCAGAACGACGCCTACGGCAAGGCCGGTCTCGACGGCACGACGCTCGCGCTGTCGCAGCTGGACCTGAAGCCGGCAGCGCTCGCGACGGTCGAGCGCAACACGGTCGACGTCGCGGCGGCGGTCAAGACCATCGTGGCCGCGAAGCCGGACGCGGTGGTCCAGGTCAGCGCCTACAAGTCCTGCGCCGCCTTCATCCGCGAGGCGCGCAAGGCCGGCTATGGCGGCACCTTCTACAACGTGTCTTTCGTCGGCACGCAGGCGCTGGCCGACGAACTCGGCAAGGACGGCGCCGGCGTCGTCGTCACCCAGGTCGTGCCCTCGCCCTACTACGCCGCGAATGGCATCACGCGCGAGTTCAATGACGCAGTGAAGAAGAGCGGCGGCGCCACCAAGGCCAACTTCTCCAGCATGGAAGGCTATCTGGCCGCCAAGGTGCTGACCGAAGGCCTGCGCCGCGCACCGGGCAAGCTCACGCGCGACGGGCTGATCGCGGGACTGGAATCCATCGACCGGCAGCAGTTCGGCGGCTTCGAGGTGTCCTTCTCGCCGCGTAACCATGTGGCGTCGAAGTTCGTCGAGCTGTCGATGATCACTGGGGATGGGCGAATTCGGACCTGATGGCTCCCTCTCCCTCTGGGAGAGGGTTGGGGTGAGGGCACTCGGGCCCTTGATTTGTACGCTGCGCCTGTGTGAGGCCGGGGCCGGAAATTCGCCCCGGCGGGCGACTCACTTTTCTTGTCTCGCTGTACGGACCGGGGACCTGGGTAACGGGTGTGCGGGGACATAGTAAACACCTTGAATGCTCAGGATGGAGTGGCGGGGTTACGCAGATCCAGCCGCATGAAGCGGTGATGACAGAAGAATGTGTCGAAGCAGCCATCTGCCTTGGGGTCCGGGCGCATCGCCACAGGCAGCCTGTGCAAGGCACTGGACAGGCGCAGCTTGCGACCCTCGAAGTACACCCAGCCGTTCCTGCCCACCAGCACTCGGTCATTGGGTCCATATTCAATCGGTGCCAGCGCGGCAGGCAAGGCCCGAGGGCTCACTTGATAGCGCGCCGCTGGCGTTTGCATGCCCAGCGCCTCGTGCGGGCGCTCGTGGTTGTACACGCTGCGCCAGTGCTCGAAGGCGTCCTGGGCCTGAGCCAGGTCCATGAAGCTGCGCCCATTGAGCACCTCGGCCTTGAGCGAGCGATGGATGCCTGGCGTCAACTATTTCGAGCGCTCGCATTGACTCATCGGATTTGCTACCCGGGCTGACCCGTTGCCTCACGCAATTTGCTACTCGCCGGATGGTCCGGCGGGAGTAGTACTTCGTGACGAGGCGAATCAGCATGGCAACACGCAAGCAGTTGATCGTGCGCTACGAGCGCGCTACAGCGGCGCGCCACCAATGGAGAAGACGAAGATTCTGGATGAGTTCGTGGCCCTGACCGGATAAATATCCGGGGGACGGCCTTCCGGCTCTGCACGGCCTACTTCGACCAACGTACCCGGAAGGAAGGCCGCCACCTTGTGGCGGTGGGCATCTAGCCTTGAAGCAACGCCAGCGGACTAGTATTCCGCTCTAGGAGCATGCGGCCTCTCAACGAGCTTTGCTTCCGTCTCCATAAGAAGCTCCCCTGCACTTCGCCCAAGGGCCCTTGCGAGCCGCAAAATCAACGCCAGGGTCGGCATATGCTCGCCGCGCTCGATCTTCCCCATATGCGAGCGCTCGATGCCTGCTCGATGAGCCAAGGCTTCTTGCGCTACTCCATCTTCAAGCCGTAGCGCGCGGATCACAGCGCCAAACGCACGAGCTGGCGCGACTTCAAAGGTGGTCGCACCAGCCGGTCGCCCCCTCTGAGTAGTCCGCTTCTGCATGGACAGAAGCGTCAGGGTTTGAAATAATAAAAACCACGTTATCTTTAACTCAGGTTGTCCTAGGCGGATGTATGTTCTTCCTGGCCCCCACGATCAGCAAGGAAGCTGAATAGCACATGGGCGAAAAGCAACTTGCCTCGCCGTTCCCGACCGCTCAGCCGTTTCGGCTGCCGGCGTCAGTGCTTCGCGCGCGCTTGCCCCGAGTGTCCCCACCTTCGCGCAGCAGTTCAGCAACGCGCATCGGCCAGCAAGTACGCGCCCTACGGATCGCCTCTGGCGCTTCCGGTGGCGAGCTCGCCTCCTCTGCTGGCGTTTCGAGCTCCATGCTCTCCCGCATCGAGCGCGGTCTCGTGTCCCCTTCCGTCGAAACCTTGGATCGCATCGCCACCGGCCTGGGCGTGCCCGTCTCACGCTTCTTCAGCGACCAGTCCAGCCGCACCGATTTCTCGCACGTACCCGCAGGGCGGGGCATCTTGGTGGATCGGGTCGGTGCTGTGGCCGGCTACCGTTACGAGCTGCTCGGCCATCAGCTCTCCGGCAACCTGTTCGTAGAGCCTTATCTGGTGACGCTGCAGCCGGAGGCTGAGCCCTACGTCACCTTCCAGCACCCGGGCGTGAAGTTCCTGCACCTTCTCTCAGGCCGAGTCTCCTACCGCTACGGCGCGAGAGTGGTGAAGCTGGGGCCAGGGGACTCGCTGCAGTTCGATGCCACAGCGTTGCATGGCATCGAGGCCGTTGAGGCTGGCCCGGTGACGTATCTATCGGTCGTGTTCACGATGCGAGACTAAGCCCTCGTCACCTGCGTCAGCGCGTGAATGATCAATCCCACCAATCCACCCACCAGCGTCCCGTTCACCCGTATGAACTGCAGGTCCCGCCCGATGTGGCGTTCGAGCTCGAGTGTCATCTCGTCCGCGTTCCACGCTTCGACGCGTTCGACGATGTAGCGCCGGATGTCCTCCCGGTAGCGCTCGATCGCGCGCGGCGCCGCGTCCACGATCTGCTCGTTGATCCAGCGCCGCATAGCCGCGTCGGCCGCAAGGCGCGCGCCCAGCGCACCTGCCATCGCGACGATTCGCTGGCGAATGCCCGAATCGGTCTTCGTCAGGTCGTCGTGCAGCCAGGCCAGCAGCTCGCCCCACAGGCCATGCAGGTAGTCGCCCAGCGCAGGATGCGCCTGCAGTTCCGCGCGGATGGCCTCGCCGCGGCGATGGAATTCGGGGTCGGTCTTGAGCTTCGCGATGAAGACGTGCATGAAGACATCGAAGCGCAGCCGCAGCGGATGCCCGGGCTCGGCCGCCATCTCCGCGATGGTGCGTGCCACGGCGGCCACGATCTTGCGCGTGGCCAGCTTGGCGGCGACCTGGTCCAGGCCCACATAGCGCAGCGCCTTGATCTCGCGCGCGATCGCCTCGGTGATCTGTTCCTGCACCTCGTCGCCTTCGACCACGCCGGCGACCTGCGCAAGCACGTCGTCGAGCAAGGCCTGGTGCCGCCCGTCTGCGGTCAGCGCATCGAGCGCCTGGCCCGCCAGCCGCGAGATGTCGACCTGCGCCAGACCCGCGGTCGCGATGCGGCCGAGGAAGTCGCGCACGCGCGCATCGTCGAAAGCGCTGAGCCCGTAGCGCGCGGCAGCCACCAGGTGCTCGCCGAGCTTGGCCGCATGCTCGGGCGCCGAAAGCCAGTGTGCCAGCCGCGCGGCCGGGTCGAGCTGCGCCAGCTTGGCCAGCACCTGCGACGTGCTCAGGAAGTTGTTGCAGATGAAGCCGGCGAGCTTGGCGCCGATGCGGTCCTTGTTGGCCGGGATGATTGCGGTGTGCGGGATCGGCAGGCCCAGCGGATGCCGGAACAGCGCCACCACCGCGAACCAGTCGGCGATCGCGCCGATCATCGCGGCTTCCGCGAACGCGGCGACGTACCCCCAGGCAGGGTGTTGCGCCTCGAGCGCGGTCGCCGCCGCGTACAGCAGCGCGGCGGCGCAGAGCAGGCCGAAGGCAATGCGCTTCAGCGGATTTCCTTCGTCGTTGCCAACCCCCGCAGGAACTGCTCGCAGCGCGCCAGCTGCTCCAGCGTCACGTACTCGTCGGGCTGGTGCGCCTGATTGATGCTGCCGGGGCCGCACACCACGGTCGGGATGCCGGCGTTCTTGAAGATGCCGGCCTCGGTGCCGAAGGCGACCAGCGTGGTGCGCGACTCGTTAGCCAGGCGCTGGGCAAGGCGCGTGACCGGATCGTCGGCCGTGGTCAGGAAGCTCGGGATCTCGCAGATGGTCTCGAAGATGAAGCCGGCGTCGGGCGCGACCTTCTTCATGCCGGCCTCGATGCGGCTCGCGTAGCCGCGGAGCTCCTCCTGCATCTGCTGCGCATCGGCGGTGGGCAGGTCGCGGAATTCGTAGCGGAACTCGGCGTCGCGCGGCACCACGTTGTCGGCGATGCCGCCGTGGAACTGGCCCACGCTGGCGGTGCTGAAGGGCACGTCGAAGCCGGCGTAGCGCGGTTCGTCGCGTTCGAAGCCCTCGGCCATGTCGCGCAGTTTGCCGACCACCCGCGCCGCCATCTCGATCGCATTGACCGACTGCGGCGTGAGCGAGGAATGCGCCTCCTTGCCGCGCACGCAGCAGCGGTAGCGGTAGACGCCCTTGTGCGCGATGGCCGGCACCATCAGGGTCGGCTCGCCGACGATGCAGGCCAGCGGCTTGATGCCCTGGTCCTTCATGTCGGCGATCATTTCCTTGACGCCGAAACAGCCGACCTCCTCGTCGTAGCTAAAGGCGAAGTGCACCGCGAACGGCGACTCGCTTTCGATGAAGCGCTCGGCATTGGCCAGCGTGATCGCGATGAAGCTCTTCATGTCGGCCGACCCGCGGCCATAGAGGCGCGGCTCGGCATGCACCGCCTCGCCGTCATGGCCGTCCTGCGGCCAGTCCTGCACGGTGGCGGAGAGCGGGTCGACGCTCCAGTCCTGGCCGTCCCAGGGCACGGTGTCGGTATGGCCCGAAACGATGACGCCGGCCTTCTTGCCGGCGCCCAGCGTGGCGAACAGGTTGGCCTTGGTCTTGTCGGCGTTGTAGGTGAGCCGGCTGCGCACGCCCAGGCCGGCGAGGTGGTCGCGCGCGAAGTCGATCAGCTCCAGGTTGCTGTTGGCGCTCACGGTGTTCATGCGCACCAGCGTTTGCGCGAATTCGAGGCTGCGGGTGGAAAGCACATGGGACATGCGGACGATTGTCCCGGAAGTCCGGCCAGCCCGCCGCTGCCGCCGGGAAACTGTCACCGCATGGGAGTAGGCTGCGCTTTTTTTCAAACCGGATGGAGAAGAAGCTCATGACGCTATCGAAGATCGCGGCGACCGCACTGGCCGCAAGCGCCGCCCTCGGCCTGGCCGCCTGCAGCCTGCCGGGCACCGGCCCGTCGGGCAAGCTGCCCACGCTCGACGGCCAGCCGCCGCTGGTGGTGGCGCACCGCGGCGCCTCGGGCTTGCTGCCCGAGGAAACGCTGGAAGCCTATGCGCGCGCGATCGAACTCGGCGCCGACATGATCGAGATGGACCTGGTGTCGACCAAGGACGGCGTGCTGATCACGCGCCACGACCCCAACCTCGCGATCAGCACCGACGTCGCCAAGCGCCCCGAATTCGCGGCGCGCAAGAAGACCATCCAGGTCGACGGCGAAACCCAGACCGGCTGGTTCAGCAACGACTTCACGCTGGCCGAGATCAAGCGCCTCGGCGCGATCTCGACCGATGCCGAGCGGCCGCAGCAGTTCAACGGCCAGTACAAGGTGCCGACCTTCCAGGAAGTGATCGACCTGGCCAAGGCCAAGTCGCGCGAGACCGGCCGCACCATCGGCATCTATCCCGAGACCAAGAACCCGACCTACTTCCGCGACCTGGGCATGCCCATGGAAGACAAGCTGATCGCCATGCTCGAGGCCGCTGGCTGGAACAGCCGCACGGCGCCGGTGCTGGTGCAGTCCTTCGAGCCCGGCAGCCTCAAGTACATGAAGAGCAAGGGCCTGAAGACCCGGCTGATCCAGCTGATCGACGGCGACGGCATCGACATGAAGACCGGCGCCATGACCTACGCGGTGCCGGTGGACCGCCCCTACGAGTGGACCAAAGCCGGCGACAAGCGCAACTTCGACGTCATGGTCACGCCCGCGGGCCTGGCCGAGATCAAGACCTATGCCGACGGCATCGGCCCGTGGAAGCGCTACATCGTGAGCATCAAGGGCACCGTCGGCGCCGACGGCAAGCCGGTCGACGTCAACCGCGACGGCAAGGTCAACGATGCCGACGCCACCTCCACCGCGCCGACCAGCCTGGTGGCCGACGCGCACAAGGCCGGCTTGTTCGTGCACCCCTTCACCTTCCGCAACGAGTCGCGCCGGCTGGCAGCGGATTACAAGGGGGACGCGGCCAACGAGTACCTGGCCTACTACCGGCTCGGCGTCGACGGCGTCTTCACCGACTTCACCGACACCGCGTTGGCAGCCCGCCGCAGCTGGCTGAAGGAAACCGGCCGCTGAGTCGGATGAGGGGGCACGGTCTTTGCGAGCCTCTTGCGCAAAGCCTAGACTCGTGCCCATGAAACTCATCGATTCCCTCGTCACCGAGGCGGCCGGCATCGCCGCGGTTCGACGTGACTTGCATGCCCATCCCGAACTCTGCTTCCAGGAAGTGCGCACCGCCGACGTGGTGGCGGCCAAGCTCACCGAATGGGGCATCCCGATCCACCGCGGCCTCGGCACCACCGGCGTGGTCGGCATCGTCAAGAACGGCACCTGCACACGCGCCGTCGGCCTGCGCGCCGACATGGATGCGCTGCCGGTCACCGAGCTCAACACCTTCGCGCATGCGAGCAAGCACCCCGGCAAGATGCACGCCTGCGGCCACGACGGCCACACCGCGATGCTGCTGGCGGCGGCGCAGCATCTCGCCAAGCACCGCAACTTCGACGGCACGATCTACCTGATCTTCCAGCCCGCCGAAGAAGGCGGCGGCGGCGCGCGCGAGATGGTCAAGGAAGGGCTGTTCGAGCAGTTCCCGATGGAAGCCGTGTTCGGCATGCACAACTGGCCGGGCATGAAGGCCGGCCAGTTCGCGGTGAGCCCCGGGCCGGCCATGGCCTCGAGCAACGAGTTCACCATCACCATCCGCGGCAAGGGCGGCCATGCGGCGCTGCCGCACACCGGCATCGACCCGGTGCCGGTGGCCTGCGAGATGGTGCAGGCCTTCCAGACCATCATCACGCGAAACAAGAAGCCCACCGACGCGGGCGTGATCTCGGTCACGATGATCCATGCGGGCGAAGCCAACAACGTGATTCCCGACAGCTGCGAGCTCAAGGGCACGGTGCGCACCTTCACGCTGGAGGTGCTCGACCTGATCGAGGCGCGCATGCAGAAGATCGCCGAGCACGTGAGCGCGGCGCACGACGCGCAGTGCGAGTTCCGCTTCCACCGCAACTACCCGCCCACCATCAACACGGCCGACGAAGCGAACTTCGCCCGCCGCGTGATGGCCGGCATCGTCGGCGCGGACAACGTGCTGGTGCAGGAACCAGCGATGACGGCCGAGGACTTCGCCTTCATGCTGCTGGCCAAGCCGGGCGCCTATGCCTTCATCGGCAACGGCGACGGCAGCCACCGCGACATGCACCACGGCGGCGGGCCCTGCATGCTGCACAACGCGAGCTACGACTTCAACGACGATCTGATTCCGCTGGGCGCGACCTGCTGGGTCCGGCTGGCCGAAGAGTTCCTCCAGGGGCCGAAGGCGCCTGAAGAGACGGCCGCATGATCGGCGTCGGCGAGGCCTTCTCCCCTCGCTACGCGCAGGCACGCCAGAAGTTCCTGCAGGGTTGCGCGAGCGCGGGGCTGGCCATGCGCTCGCATGCCCATCCGCTCGAGGGGCGCGACGGCGAAGCGCTCGCGATGGATGTGGCGCTGGATGGCGAAGCGAAGGCCGAGAACCTGTTGATCGTGAGCAGCGCCTGCCACGGCGTCGAAGGCCACTGCGGCAGCGGCGTGCAGGTCTTCGCGCTGCACGATGCCGAGTGGCGCGAAAAGGCGCGCGACCAGGGCGTGGCCGTGCTGTACGTGCATGCGCTCAACCCGTACGGCTTCTCGTACAGCCGGCGCGTGACGCACGAGAACGTGGACCTGAACCGCAACTTCCTCGACTTCTCGCAGCCGCGGCCCGTCAACGAGGCGTACGCCAGCCTGCATCCGCTGCTGCTGCCGGACGAATGGCCGCCGACGCCGGCCAACCAGGCCGAGATCGGCAGTCTCATCGAACGCGAGGGCCTGGGCTTCTACCAGGCCGCCGTGACGCGCGGGCAGTACCAGTTTGCCGACGGCTTGTTCTACGGCGGCGTCGCGCCGACCTGGAGCAACAGGACCTTGCGCGAAGTGCTGCGCACCCACGCCGGTGGCGCGCGGCGCATCGGCTGGATCGATTTCCACACGGGCCTCGGCCCCAGCGGCATCGGCGAGCGCATCTTCGCCGGCAGGGACGACAAGGCCGCCTATGCGCGCGCCAATGCCTGGTGGGGCACGGCGGCGGCGCCGGTGACTTCGATGTACGACGGCTCGTCCACCTCCGCCTTTCTGACCGGCTTGATGTGCTATGCGCTCGACGACGAATGCCCGCAGGCCGAGCACACCTCGATCGCGCTCGAGTACGGCACCTTGTCCATGCTCGAAGTGACGCAGGCCCTGCGGGCCGATCACTGGCTCCACAAGCATCCGGAGGCGCCGGCCGAACTGGCCGCGGCCATCCGGTCGCAGATGCTGGAGACCTTCTACACGGACACGGATGCCTGGCGAGGGCAGGTCATCAGCCAGGCGCGCCAGGCGATGTTCCAGGCGGTGGACGGGCTGGCTTCTTAGGACGCCAACAGGCGCTCCTGCGCAATCACCAGCAATCCGTCCATGATCAACCCATCCACGAGCTCGAATTCCCCGTTCATGCTCGGCGCCATCTTCCAGGCCGCCCCGCCCGTCATGTAGCAGGCCGGCTCCACGCCGCAATGCGAGCGCACGTGCTGCACCATGCGCTCCACCGCCCCCGCGATCGCATAGGTGCCGCCGCTGGTCAGCGCATCGCTGGTGTTGGTGGGGAATTCGCGCACTTCACCGGTCGGCACGTGCAGGCCCGCGGTGCCCGATTCGAGTGCGCGCAGCATGATGCCGTGGCCCGGCAGGATCAGGCCGCCGAGGAACTTGCCGTTCGCATCCACGCCCTCGACCGTCACCGCGGTGCCGATCATCACCACCACCATCGGACGCGTCGGCCCCTGCGAGAGCATGCGGTGGCGCGCGCCGATCATCGCGACCCAGCGATCGGAGCCCAGGCGCGTCGGATGGTCATAGCCGTTCACGATGCCGGCTTCGGCGGCGCTCGAAACCACCCAGCGCGGGGAACAGTCGAAGCGCTCCACCACCTGCTCCTCGGCCCGCCGCCGCACCGTGTCGCCGGCCACCACGCAACCGAGCATCGAGGCCGGCGCGGGCAGGTCCGCCCAAGGGCCGTCGGCCAGCCGCTCGATATGGTCGAGAAACTCGGCACCGTGCGCCAGCAGCGACGCGCCCGGCCGCGCCGCATCGTAGAGGGACCACTTGAGGCGGGTGTTGCCGATGTCGATCGCGAGGAATGCCATGCGCGGCATTATTGCGAGTTCTTACGGGAGCTTGCACATGCGGCCGCAGCCTACGCGCGGCGGTCACTTTCCGACGGTACAGTGCCCTTCCGATCAACCAAGGCGCAAGGAGAACACCATGGGTTTGCTGAGTTTCATCAAAGAGGCGGGGGAAAAACTGTTCGGAGGCTCCTCGGCCCAGGCGGCGGAACCGGATGCCAACCAGAAGGCAGCCGCCGCGATCAAGACCTACATCGAGACCCAGAACCTGGGCCTGACCGGCTTGGAAGTGACTTACGTCGCCGCCTCGGGCGTGGTCACGCTCGCGGGCAACGCCCCCTCGCAGGAGGCCAGCGAAAAAGCATCGCTCGCGGCGGGCAACGTGGCCAACGTGAGCCAGGTCGACAACAAGCTGGTGGCACCCGCGGCCGATCCGGCGCAGTACCACGACGTGGTCAAGGGCGACACGCTGTCGGCCATCTCGAAGAAGTATTACGGCGATGCCAACAAGTACAACGCGATCTTCGAAGCCAACAAGCCGATGCTGAGCCACCCGGACAAGATCTACCCCGGTCAAAAACTCCGCATCCCTCCCCTCAAGTAAACGGTCAGTTCTGCTTCCAGGGCAAGCCGCGCAGGCGCCAGCCGCCTTTGCGCCCGCGATGGCCCTCGGCGTCGGCGTCGCCCTCGAAGCCTTCGAGGATGTTGTAGGCCTCCAGGCCTAGTTCGGTGGCGCGCCGCGCGGTCGAGATGGAACGCACGCCGCTGCGGCACAGCATCACAACCTTCTTGCCCGCCGGCACGGCAGCCTTGAGACCCTCGTCGAAACCGGCATTGAGCGCCATCCCCGGCCACTGCTTCCAGGCCAGACCCACCCCGCCGGGCACATAGCCCACCCATTCGCGCTCGGCATCGCTGCGCACGTCGACCAGCACCGCCTCGCCACCGGCGACCCACGCGTAGGCCTGCTCAGGCGTCACGTCGCCGGCATAGCCCTCGGCCGGCCGCACGCCCGCTCGTTCACCGGCTGGTGCGCTGCCTGCGCTGGTTGGGTTCGGGTCCGGCTGGGTCATGGCACTGTCATCCTTCTGTTCGCTAGGGTTACTGCTTAGAAGCGGGCGGTCTTTGCGTCAGAAGTCCGTTCCGCATCCCACGATTTTTCACCAGTTCGTGAAAACCCTCTTTGTCGCGAATGTTCACGTGTCAAAGATGGCAGTCTGGGGTTTTCCAGACATATCAACGGAGAAATACGCAATGACCGAGAACAAACCGAACCGCCGCCGCAGCCTGCTCAAAGGCGCAGCCGTGGCGGCCGGCGCCATGTCCGCGCCCATGGTCAGCATGGCGCAGACCGCGTCCTTCCGCTTCCAGAGCACCTGGCCCGCAAAGGACATCTTCCACGAGTACGCACAGGATTTCGCCAAGAAGGTCAATGACATGGCCGGCGGCCGCCTCAAGATCGAGGTGCTGCCCTCCGGCGCGGTGGTACCGGCCTTCCAGTTGCTGGAGGCGGTGAACAAGGGCACGCTCGATGGCGGCCACGGCGTGGTCGCCTACCACTACGGCAAGAACTCGGCACTGGCGCTCTGGGGCTCGGGCCCCGGCTTCGGCATGGACGCCAACACGGTGCTGGCCTGGCACAACTACGGCGGCGGCAAGGCGCTGCTCGACGAGATCTACAAGAGCCTGAACATGGAGGTGGTGTCCTATCTCTACGGCCCGATGCCGACGCAGCCGCTGGGCTGGTTCAAGAAGCCGGTGGCCAAGGTGGAAGACATGAAGGGCCTCAAGTTCCGCACCGTCGGGCTGGCGGTCGACGTGTTCACCGAGATGGGCACGGCCGTGAACCCCTTGCCGAGCAGCGAGATCGTGCCGGCGCTCGACCGGGGCCTGATCGACGCGGCCGAGTTCAACAACGCCTCCAGCGACCGCGTGCTCGGCTTCCCCGACGTGGTGAAGAACTGCATGCTGCAGAGCTTCCACCAGTCGAGCGAGCAGTTCGAGATCCTGTTCAACAAGGCGAAGTACGGTGCGTTGCCGCAGGAGCTCCGCTCGATCATCGACTACGCCGTGCAGGCGGCCAGCGCCGACATGAGCTGGAAGGCCGTGCAGCGCAATTCGCAGGACTACGCGGACATGAAGAAGGCCGGCATCAAGTTCTACAAGACGCCCGACGCCGTGCTGCGCGCCCAGCTCGCGGCCTGGGACAAGACCATCGCCAAGAAGGCCGAGGAGAACCCGCTCTTCAAGAAGGTGCTCGATTCGCAAAAAACCTTTGCCGAGCGTGCCCTGCAGTGGCAAAACGACTACAACGTCGACTTCAAGATGGCCTACAACCACTACTTCAGCAAGAAGAAGGCCTGAGCTTCAGGGGCCGCCGCTGCCATCAGCCATCCGGGCGTTTCCGGGTGGCTGATTTTTTTGATATGTGAATCTTCCGCGTTCCATGACCATTCAACGATTTCTCCACACCGTCGACCGCTTCAGCATGGTGGTGGGCAAGACCTTCTCCTGGCTCATCGTCGCGCTGATGCTGCTGGTGTGCGGCGAGGTCTTCAAGCGCTATGCGCTCAACGCGCCGACCGCGTGGATCTTCGACGCCAACAACATGCTCTACGGCACGCTCTTCATGATGGGCGGCGCCTACACCCTCGCGCAGGCGGGCCATGTGCGCGGCGACTTCTTCTACGGCAGCATGAAGCCACGCACCCAGGCGGCGCTCGACCTGGCGCTGTTCGCGCTGTTCTTCCTGCCCGGCGTGGTGGCGCTCACCTGGTCGGGCTGGACCTATTTCAATGACTCGCTCGCGATGCGCGAGCAGACCTTCAATGCCGACCCGATCCCGGTCTACCCCTTCAAGTTCGTGATTCCGGTCGCCGGCATCGTGCTGCTGCTGCAGGGCTTCGCCGAGATGGTGCGCTGCGTCGTCTGCCTCAAGACCGGCGAGTGGACGCCGCGCCTGAAGGATGCCGAGGAGATGGACGTGGTCGGCGAACAGCTCGCGAGCAGCAGCTACGTCGACGAGGCGGCCAAGCGCGAGGTGATGGAGCGGGCGAAGGACATCGAACACGCGGCCCAGCAGCGCAGCGCCGGGGGCCAGTCATGAGCGAAGCGGCACTCGGCCTGTCGATGCTGGGCCTGATCGTGGTGGTGATCATGCTCGGCTTCCCGACGGCGTTCACGCTGATGGGGCTGGGCATGTTCTTCGGCTTCATCGCGTTCTACGACCCGTCCGTGCCCTGGCTCGACAACAAGGTGTTCGACCTCATGGTGCAGCGCGCCTTCGGCGCGATGACCAACGAAACCCTGCTCTCGATACCGCTCTTCGTGCTGATGGGCTACGTGATGGAACGCGGCGCGCTGGTGGACAAGATGTTCCACAGCGTGCAGCTCGCCTTCCGCCGCGTGCCGGGCTCGCTGGCGGTCACGACGCTGATCGTGTGCACCTTCTGGGGCATCGCGAGCGGCCTGGTCGGCGCGGTGGTCGTGCTGATGGGCGTGATCGCGATGCGGCCGATGCTGAACGCCGGCTACGACACGCGGCTGGCGGCCGGCGTCATCACGGCCGGCGGCACGCTGGGTATCCTGATCCCGCCCTCGGTGATGATCATCGTGTACGCGGCCGTCGCCGGGCAGTCGGTGGTCAAGCTCTATGCGGCCGCGATGTTCCCGGGCTTCTTCCTGGCCTTTCTGTACCTGATCTACGTGATCGGCTGGGCCATGCTGCAGCCCAAGGTCGCGCCCAAGCTGCCGATCGACCAGCAGCGCGCGCCGGTCTCGCCCTGGGTCGCCCACCTCGCGGCCAGCTATTCGCCGCGCATGCTGCCGGCCCTGTTCGCCGCCGTGCTGGCGCCGGCGCGCGCCCTGCGCGGCAGCGTCGAGGGCATGAAGATCACCTGGGCGTTGCTGCTGCGCAACCTGCTCACCGCGCTGGTGCCGCTGGCGCTGACCGCGGTCATGCTGGGCGCCGTTTGGTGGTACGTGACGATCTATTCGCAGCAGGACAGCAATCCGGCCAGCCCGCCCGTCGCCACCCAATCGGCAGAGGCCGCGAAGGCCGGCGCGGGCGCATCGCTGCCCGAGCCGTCCGGCGGCGGACTGGCTGAGCCGCCCACGACCGAAGGCGCGCAGGAGCCGGAATCGTCCGGCGGCGTCGAGGAGCCGCCCGGCAGCGAAAGCGCCGCGCCACAGGCCCAGGAGGGCGGCCTGCAGCAACTGGGCGAAGCCGTCGACGCGCCGAAGACGGCGGCCGTGCCAGAGGCCTTCTACATCGGCTTCGCGGTAGCCTGCGCCTTCGCGCTCGTGCTTCTGGGCTGGTACTACTGGCGAATGGACGCGGAGCAGTTCGAGATCCTGCGCATGCTGGCCTCCTCGGTCATGCCGCTCGCGACGCTGACGCTGGTGGTGCTGGGCGTGATCCTGTTCGGCATCACGACCGCCACCGAATCGGCCGCGGTGGGCGCAGCAGGCGCCTTCCTGATGGCGTGGCAGGCCGGCACGCTGAACTTCAAGAAGATCAAGGAGGCGGTGTTCCTGACGCTCAAGACCACCTCCATGGTGTGCTGGCTGTTCGTCGGCTCGGCGCTGTTCTCGGCGGTCTTCGCGCTGCTCGGCGGACAGCGGATCATCGAGGAATGGGTGCTCGGGATGAACCTGAGCCCGCTGCAGTTCCTGCTCCTGTCGCAGGCGATCATCTTCATCCTGGGCTGGCCGCTCGAGTGGACCGAGATCATCGTGATCTTCGTGCCCATCTTCCTGCCCCTGCTGGCGCACTTCCAGATCGATCCACTGCTGTTCGGCGTGCTGATCTTCGTGAACCTGCAGGCGGCCTTCCTGTCGCCGCCGGTGGCGATGTCGGCCTTCTATCTGAAGGGCGTCTCGCCGCCGCATGTCACGATCAACCAGATTTTCGCGGGCATGATGCCGTACATGCTGATCGTGATCCTGTGCATGGTGTTCATGTACATCTGGCCGGGCCTGACGCTGTGGCTGCCGCAATACCTCTACGGGGGTTAGCCGACGCCTGATGGCTTCCCTGTTCGAAGAATTCAAGCGCCGCCTCGCGCAATGGGCCGGCGCCGTCCCGCACGCGCTGCGGCGCGCCGGGCTGCTGGTGCCTGCGCGCGAAGCCGAGGCCGACCAGTGGCTCGACGGCAGTTTCACGCACCAGCACCGCAGCATCGCCTACAAGCTCTTCGTCCCGGCCCGGAACACCGGCCAGCGGCGCCCGCTGCTGCTGATGCTGCACGGCTGTACGCAGGACCCGGATGACTTCGCAGCCGGCACGCAGATGAACCGGCTCGCCGCCGAGCGCGGTTTCCTGGTGCTCTACCCGACGCAGACGAAGCAGCACAACGCCGCGAGGTGCTGGAACTGGTTCCTGCCGCAGCACCAGCAGCGCGAGCGCGGCGAGCCGGCGCTCTTGGCCGCGCTCACGCGAGCGGTGATGGCGGAGCAGGCGGTCGATCCGGCGCGCGTCTACGTGGCGGGCCTCTCGGCCGGCGGCGCGATGGCCCACATCCTCGCTCGCACCCATCCTGAGCTCTTCGCCGCGGTCGGCGTGCACTCGGGCCTGCCGATCGGCGCGGCGAAAGACCTGATGTCGGCAATGGCCGCGATGAAGAACGGCGCGGCGGCCGCGACGGCGGGCCCGGTGCGGCCGACCATCGTCTTCCATGGCGATGCCGACGAGACGGTGCATCCGCGCAACGGCGAAGAGGTGGCGACGGCCGCGCTCGCCGCCGAGGCCGGCGGCGGCAGGCCGCAAGCGCACGAGACGCAAGGCCGGTCGAAGCAAGGCCGCGCCTATGCCCGCCGCACCTACGCCGATACCCATGGCCGCATCACGGTCGAGCACTGGCTGCTGCACGGCGCCGGCCACGCCTGGGCCGGCGGCAGCGCGGAGGGCTCGTTCACCGATCCCACCGGGCCGGACGCGAGCGCCGAAATGCTTCGCTTCTTTCTCTCGCATCCGCAGACGCCCTAGCCCGCCACCCGGCTCGCGCTTACATCAGGTTGCGCACCGGGCGCGATATTTCCAAAGCTTTGCAAAGCGGATGCCAGCGCCGGGCCCGCTCGCGCGTTAATAGGGACGTCACGAAGGGAACGACCCATGAAACACCGCACCACCTCGACGTCCGGCCGCCGCGCGGCCGGCTGGCTGCTGGGTCTGGCGCTGCTCTTCACCGGGCTTGCGGCCTTTGCCCAGCAGGATCCGCCGGGCCGCGTGGCCCGCCTCAATTTCCATCAAGGCACCATCAGCTTCTCGCCGGCCGGCGACGACAGCTGGTACGACGTGGTCCCGAACCGGCCGATCACCACCGGCGACCGCCTCTGGACCGACCGCAATGCCCGCGCCGAACTGCACGTGGGCTCCGCCACGCTGCGCCTGGACGACCAGACCAGCATCGCGGTGTCCGAACTCGACGACGACACCGCGCGCATCACGGCGCAGCAGGGCCGCCTGCAGCTGCGCGTGCGCGACGAGCTGGCGGGCCAGCGCCTCGAGATCGACACCGGCAACCTTGCCGTGGTGATCGACGCCCCCGGCGACTATCGCATCGAGGCCGACCCGGCTGCCGGCACCACGCGCGTGGCCATTGCCGCCGGCAGCGCCACGCTCTATGGCGAAGGCGGCGAATCGATGCCGCTCGGCGCGCGCCAGCAGCTCACGGTATCGGGGCGCAATCTGGCGACGGTGAGCGGTGGCCCAGTGCGCGCCGGCAACGACGCCTTCGAGCGCTGGGTGGCCGAGCGCGATCGCATCGAAGAGCAGTCGATCTCGGCGCGCTACGTCTCGCGCGAAGTGGTCGGCTACCAGCAGCTCGACAACTACGGCGACTGGCAGAACGTTCCCGAATACGGCAACGTCTGGTACCCGCGCAATGTGGACGCCGACTGGGCGCCCTATCGCGACGGCCAGTGGGTCAATGTGGCGCCCTGGGGCTGGACCTGGGTCGATGCCCAACCGTGGGGCTTTGCGCCTTCCCATTACGGCCGCTGGGCCCGCATCGGCTCGCGCTGGTGCTGGGTCCCGGGGCGGCCGAATGTGCGGCCGATCTATGCGCCGGCGCTGGTCGGCTTCGTGGGCGGCGCCAACATCGGCGGCGGCCGCAACGGCGTGGGCTGGTTCCCGCTCGCGCCGGGCGAGCCCTGGCGGCCGGGCTACCGCGCCAGCCAGCGCTACATCGACGAGGTCAATCGCGCGATCGCCTACCAGCAGCAACTGGCGCGCGCTGAGTACCTGCACCGCAACACGCCCGGTGCGCTCTCGCTGGTGCCAGTGGATATCTTCGGCCGCGGCCCCATCGCCCGGCGCGACTTCTTGCGCATGCCCGAGGACCGCATCGCGCACATGCAGGTCGCACCGGCGGCACCGATCCCGCCGCGCGGCGATCGCCACTTCGGCGGCTTCGGGCGCCCCGCCGCTTCGCTGCCGCCGCCTGCTTTTCAGGCACGACAGCAGCAGCAATTCCAGTTCGAGCAGGCACGGCAACAGCCCCAGGCACAGCAAGCGCAGCAACAGCTCCAGCAGCGCGCAGCACAGGCGCAGGCGCAGCAGCAACTTCAGTCGCAGCAGGCACAGCGCTTCCAACAGGCCCAGCAGTTGCAACAGGCGCAACAGGCGCAGCAACTCCAACAGGCGCAGCAACTTCAGCAGATGCAGCAACGCGACGGGCTGCGCCAGCAGCAACAGGAGCGCGCCGCGCAGGCACAGGCACAGGCACAGGCACAGCAGCAGATGCAGTTGCAGGCCACACGCCAGCAGCAGGAGATGCAGCAGCGTGCCGCTGCCCAGGCACAGGCCCAACAGATGCAACAGCAGCAGGCCTTGCGGGCACAGCAGCAAATGCAGGCGCAGCAACAGGCTCAACAGATGCAGCAGCTGCAACAGCAGCAGGCCCTGCGGGCACAGCAGCAGATGCAGGCGCAGCAACAACAGGCCCAGCAGATGCAGCAGTTGCAACAGCAGCAGGCCTTGCGCGCGCAGCAGCAGGTGCAGGCGCAGCAGCAGGCCCAGCAACACAACGCGATGCGCCAAGCGCAGGAAGCCCAGCAGCGTGCCTTGCAACAGCAACAGCAGCAGTTGCAGCAGCGCGCCGGCGATCCGCGTGTGCAGCAGCGCTGGACGTCGCGGGACTCCGCTCAGCAAGGCGATCGCCCCTGAGTGGGCCGCGGCCGATCACGAAACCCGCGCGCAGCAGCCGCTCCTTCGGCCGGCTACAGTCGGCCGCAAGGAGCACCCATGCGCACATTCGACTTCGACCTTTTCGTGATCGGCGGCGGCAGCGGCGGCGTGCGCGCGGCGCGCATGTCGGCCCAGCGCGGCGCTCGCGTGGCGCTGGCCGAATGCGCCGAGCTGGGCGGCACCTGCGTCAACGTCGGCTGCATTCCCAAGAAGCTCTACAGCTACGCCGCCGGCTATGCCGAATCCTTCGAGGAAGCCGCGGGCTTCGGCTGGCGGCTCGGTGAACCGCGCTTCGACTGGAACCGGCTCAAGGCCAATCGCGCACGCGAAATCACGCGGCTCAACGGCGTCTACCGCAGCCTGCTCGAAGGCGCCGGCGTCACGCTGATCCAGGGCTGGGCGCAACTGGCCGACGCCCAGACAGTGCAGATCGGCGAGAAGAAGCACACGGCGCGTCACGTGCTGGTCGCCACCGGCGGCATGCCCTTCGTACCGGAGGTGGCGGGGCGGGAGCACTTGGTGGTCTCCGACGCGATGTTCGACCTCGACCCTTTTCCGAAGCGGCTTCTGGTGGTGGGCGGCGGCTACATCGCCTGTGAGTTCGCCTCCATCTTCAACGGGCTGGGCGCCCAGGTCACGCAGCTGTACCGCGGCGCGCACCTGCTCAACGGCTTCGACGAGGACCTGCGCCAGTTCCTGGCCAAGGAGATGACGCGCACCGGCATCGACATCCGCTTCAACTGCGAGATCGACATGATCACGCGCACGGACAGCGGCCTGTGCGCGCTGCTCTCGCGCGGCCAGCGCGTCGAGGCCGACACCATCCTCTACGCGACCGGCCGCGTGCCCAACACGCAGGGCCTGGGCCTCGAAGCCGCCGGCGTTGCGCTCGACGAGCGCGGCGGCGTGGTGGTCGATGCGCATTACCGCAGCTCGGTGCCCTCGGTCCTTGCGGTGGGCGACGTGTCGACGCGGCAGCAGTTGACGCCGGTGGCGCTGGCCGAAGCCATGGTGGTGGTGGACACGCTCTTCGGCAAGGGACCGCGGCAGCTCGACTACGAATTCACGCCGACGGCCGTCTTCACCCATCCGAACATCGGCACCTGCGGCTACACCGAGGCCGCGGCGCGCGCCAAGTTCGGCAAGGTCAGCGTATTCAGCAGCGAGTTCAAGGCCCTGCGCCACACGCTCTCGGGGAGCGGTGAGCGCACCTTCATGAAGCTGATCGTCGACCGTGCCAGCGACCGCGTGGTCGGCCTGCACATGGTGGGCCCCGACGCGGGCGAGATCGTGCAGGGCTTCGCGGTCGCGATGCGTGCCGGCGCCACCAAGGCGATGTTCGACAGCACCATCGGCATCCACCCCACCGTTGCAGAGGAGTTCGTCACGATGCGGGAACCCATGCCAGGCTAGCCCCGCGCAAGTCGCCGCCGGCACGCTGCACAATGAGCGGATGCCCTACATGCCCGCCTTCGTCGCACCCGCCCGCTTCACCGACCCCGACGCAGCCCTCGAACAGGTGCGGCTCATCTACAACGGCGGCCTGCAGCACCTGCGCGACGCGATGCAGCGCTTCGTGGCCGGCGACAGCCTGGCCGGCCGCGTGCGCGCCTGCTACCCCTTCGTCCGCGTTCATACGCACACGGTCTCGCGTCGCACGCCGGCGGCCAACGCCTGGCTGAGCTACGGCTTCGTTGCCGGGCCGGGCCGCTATGAAACCACGCTGACGCGGCCCGATCTGTTCCACCGCTACTACCGCGAGCAGTTCCGGCTCTTGCTCGAGAACCACGAAGTCGAGCTCGAAGTCGGCACCAGCACGCAGCCGATCCCGGTCCACTTCTCCTTCGCCGAGAACGACCACATCGAAGGCACGATGAGCGCCGAGCGCCGCGCCCTGATGCGCGATGTCTTCGACCTGCCCGATCTCGGCGCCATGGACGACGGCATCGCCAACGGCACCTTCGAGCCCAAGCCCGGCGAGGCGCAGCCGCTCTCGCTCTTCACCGCGGCGCGCGTGGACTACTCGCTGCACCGGCTGCGCCACTACACCGGCACCGCGCCCGAGTGGTTCCAGAACTTCGTGCTCTTCACCAACTACCAGTTCTACATCGACGAGTTCGTGCGCCTCGGCCACGAAGCGATGACCGACGAGCAGAGCGAATACATTGCCTTCATCGAGCCCGGCAATGTGATCACGCGCCGGCGCGGGCTCGCGGCGGGTTCGAGCGGCACCTTCGGCGTGCTGCTCGACGGTACGCAAGGCACGCCGCCGGGGCGCCTGCCGCAGATGCCGGCCTACCACCTGGTGCGCGAGGACTACAGCGGGATCACGATGGTCAACATCGGCGTCGGCCCGGCCAATGCCAAGACCATCACCGACCACGTGGCGGTGCTGCGCCCGCACGCGTGGATGATGCTCGGCCACTGCGCCGGCCTGCGCCAGGGGCAGCAGCTCGGCGACTACGTGCTGGCCCACGCCTACGTGCGCGAGGACCACGTGCTCGACGAGGAGCTCCCGCTGTGGGTGCCGATCCCGGCGCTGTCCGAAATCCAGCTCGCGCTCGAGAAGGCGGTGGCCGACGTCACCGGCATGCAGGGCACGCAGCTCAAGAAGATCATGCGCACCGGCACGGTGGCCAGCACCGACAACCGCAACTGGGAGCTCTTGCCCGGCAACCAGCCGCAGCGGCGCTTCAGCCAGAGCCGCGCGGTGGCGCTCGACATGGAAAGCGCCACCATCGCGGCCAACGGTTTCCGCTTCCGCGTGCCCTACGGCACCCTGCTGTGCGTGAGCGACAAGCCGCTGCACGGCGAGATCAAGCTGCCCGGCATGGCCAACCAGTTCTACCGCGAGCGGGTGGAGCAGCACCTGCGCATCGGCATGGCCGCAATCGACGTGTTGCGCAGCGAAGGCTCGAGCCGGCTGCACAGCCGCAAGCTGCGCAGCTTCGCCGAAGTGGCCTTCCAGTAGGCGAAGCGCCGCTTTTCGAGATTTTTGTTGGCGCGAGACTGGCGTTTCCTCGCGACAGTCGTCACCGAACTCTGCGGGTCGTGGGCTAGGATTCCACCTGTCAGCAACAAATTGACACAATCTGTGTCCCCACTCCACCATGGTTGACCCGACGCGGCGCATCTTCACCTCGTGGCTCGCCGCCACCGCAGCCGGCGCCCTGCCGGCATCCGCATGGGCCCAGGCGGCACGGCCCGCGCCCGCCGCCGCAGCAGCAGCGACCGCCGCAGCAATCCCGCGCCTGCGCATCGTCATCCCGGCCAACGAAGGCGGCGGATGGGACCAGACCGGCCGCGCCCTCGGCGCCGCGCTGATCGCCGCCGGCGCGGTCGGCCAGATCGAGTACGAGAACATCGGCGGCAAGGGCGGCACCATCGGCCTCGCGCGCTACGTCGAGAAGTACGACGCCGACCCCGACACCCTGCTGATGAGCGGCATGGTGATGGTCGGTGCCGTGGCGCTGCAGAAGCCCCCCGTCGACATGAACCGCATCGCACCCGTGGCGCGGCTGACCAGCGACTACGAGATGGTGGTGGTCAAGAGCGACTCGCCGATCAAGACCGCGAAGGACCTGATCGCGAAGATGCGCGCCGAGCCCACCAGCGCCGCCATCGCCGGTGGCTCCGCCGGCGGGGTCGACCACATGTTCGCCGGCCTGCTGGCACGCGCGGCTGGCAACACCGCGGCACTCGTCTACCAGCCCTTCCCCGGCGGCGCCCAGGTGGTGTCGGCGGTGGAGTCCGGCCAGGCCGTCGCCGGCATTTCGGGCTACAGCGAGTTCAGCGAGCACATCGCCAGCGGCAAGCTGCGCGCGATCGGCGTGTCGTCGAAGAGCCCGTTCCAGGGTGTCCCGTCGGTACGGCAGCAGGGCGTGGACGCGGATCTCGCCAACTGGCGCGGCGTCTTCACCGGTCGCGCGGTGCCGCCGCAGCGCCAGGCCGCGCTGCTGGAAGCCGTGCGGCGCGCGGTGGCCACGGACGCCTGGCAAAAAACCATCAAGCGCAGCAATTGGGACAGCTACTGGATGGAAGGGAAGGACTTCAAGTCCTTTCTCGAACTGGACGTGGCAACGGCCGGCGTCCTGACCTACATCCTCAAGCTCAAAGCCTGAAGAAGTCCCTCACGCCAGGCCGAAGAGCTCCGGCATTTCGCGCTTTGCCTTGGGCGTAAGCGCGAGGGCCCGGCCGTCCAGTTCCTGGCGCACCCAGCCGCGCCGCAGCGACAGTTGCAGCCAGGCCGCGCCGAGCGCGCCGCCCAGGTGCGGCCGCCGCTCGCTCCAGTCGAGGCAGGCGCAGGCAAAACGCCGGCGCGAGCTGCGCGCGTTCTCGATGTCCAGCCCCAAGCTTTCTAGCGCCACCGCGCCTTCGGCCGTGAGCTCGTAGGCGCCGCCCTCCGCCGTCGCCTGCAGCCAGCCCTGCGCATGCAGCCGGTCGTGCAGCGCGACGCCGGCCGTGCCGGCCATGTGGTCGTAGCAGGTGCGCGCCGCACGCAGGCGGCTTGGTGCGGTCGGCTGGAATTCGCTGCGCGGCGCGCCGGCGACCACCAGCAGGCCTTCGAGCACGGCGGCGACCTCGCTGCCCGCAAGCCGGAAATAGCGGTGCTTGCCCTGCGCCACCGACTCCACCAGCCGCTGCTCCTTGAGCCGCGCCAGGTGCGCGCTCGCGGTGGAGGCCGCGACCTCGCCCACGGCCGCCAGCTCGGTCGCGGTGCGGGCGTGGCCGTCGAGCAGGCAGCACAGCATGCGCGCGCGGGCCGGTTCGGCGATGGCGCCGGCCAGGCGCGCCAGGTAGGTGTCGGCCGTGGATGCATCCATACTTCGATGCTAAGCGAAGTGTGTGCGTGCGGGAAGCATCACACTTCGGACATGAACCACGACATCGCCCCGCCAGCCGACGCCATCGCGGCCGTCACCCACCCCGACCCCTACCCCTGGTACGCCGTACTGCGCCAAGGACCCGCGCTGATCTACGACGAAGGCCTTCGCCTCTGGGTCGCGAGCCGTGCCGAGACCGTGCGCGAGCTGCTCGCCAACCCTGCGCTGCGCGTGCGGCCCGCGGCCGAGCCGGTGCCGCGCGCGATCGCGGGCACGCCGGCCGGCGAAGTGTTCGGCCGTCTCGTGCGCATGAACGACGGCGCGCCGCATGCCGCGCACAAGCCGGTGCTGCAGCGCGCGCTGGCCGGGCTCGATCTGCAGTCGGCGCACTCGGGCGTTCTGGAAGTCGCGACGCGAATGCCCGCCGCGTCGCTGTCCGACGCCTGCTTCGCGTTGCCGGTCGCGGGCGTTGCGCACCTGTTGGGCTTCGCCGACGAGGAGTTGCCGCGCATCTCGGACTGGATGCGCGACTTCGTCGCCTGCCTGTCGCCGCTGTCCACCGCGGCGCAGCTGCAGGCCGCGAGCGAGGCCGCGCAAGCGCTGATGGCGCGCTTCGAGCAGCTCGTCGCCGCGCAGCCCGCGCGCGACGGCAGCTTGTTGGCTGCGGTGCGCGCCCAGGCGCCGGACGACAACTCGCGCGCCCTGCTGGCCAACCTGGCCGGCCTGCTGTCGCAAACCTGCGAGGCCACGGCCGGCCTGCTGGGCAACAGCCTGGTGGCGCTCGCACGCGAGCCGGGGCTCGGCCGCACGATCGAATCGCAGCCCCAACTGTTGAACGCCCTCGTGCAGGAAGTCGCGCGACACGATCCCTCGGTGCAGAACACGCGCCGCTTCGTCGCCGAAACGACCCTCGTGGCAGGCACGGCACTCGCACCGGGCGATGCGGTGCTGCTGGTGCTGGGCGCCGCGAACCGCGACCCGGCGCTGAACCCCTCGCCGGCGATCTTCGAATTGGCGCGCCCCGATCGCCAGACCCTGGGTTTCGGCCATGGCCTCCACAACTGCCCCGGCCAGGCGCTGGCCTGCACCGTGGCAGCGGCGGGCGTGCAGGCGCTGCTGGCAGGCGGCGCCGACACCGCATCGCTGCGTGAACGCGGCTGGGATTACCGGCCCTCGGTCAACGCCCGCATCCCTGTCTTCCACTGAGCTGCTTCACACGGCTGCCGGCCAGCGTCCCGTCGCCTCCAGATGCGGCGACAGGGCCGCGGGCCCGAAGCGCAGCGGCAGCGCGGCCGGCGCATGCTGCGCGGCCACCACCTGCATGCGCAGCAAGCGCTTTGCGCCGGCGAATACAGCGACCTCTGGCCCGTCCCAGACGATCTGGGCCTTGACGAAGAGCTGCAGCAAATCGCCGGTCTCGAAATCGATGAACAACAGGCCGGCGACCGGATTGATCGCGATGTTGCCCAGGGTGTTGAAGAAGGTGTTCCCGACGAAGTCCGGCACCGTGAGCGTGTCCTCGCCGCTCAGCTGCACGAAGCCGGGGCGGCCGCCGCGGTGCGAGACGTCGATGCCATGGGCCGGCGAGCCTGCATCGCCGGCCGAAGGATGCGCAGTGGCGATGAAGAAGGTGTCGGCCGCGCGCACCATGCGCTTCGCCTTCATATCGAGCCGGTCGCTGCGGGGCCCGACATGCGCGTCCTGCGCACCGCCGACGAACAAGGGCTCGCGCGCCTGGATGTACTTGGGGCAGTTGCCGAAGCTCTGGCCCACCGCGACCGAGAAGCCCCGCGCGTCGACCGCGTCGACCACGCCGTTCATGCGATTGCGCCGGCGCGTGTGCGGCTCGATGCCGAGCAAGCCGATCGGCGCGCCGGGCGCGAGCGCGGCGCCCAGCGGGTCGTCCCGCAGCGGCCGCGCATCGATACGCAGGTGCATCGGGTCGGGCGAATGCGCAAAGCCCGGCGGCGCCGCCAGCGCGCTGGCCCAGGGACGGCCTTCGGCATCCAGGCTGCCCGCGATCAGGAAGGGCAACTGCGCGAAGAAGCTGCGGTGCTGGTCGGGCATGTGATCGCGGACCACGCGCGGGCCGATCTCGGCCATGCGTTGGCCGATGCCGGCGCGCGACTGCAGCGCACGCTCGCCCTCGTGCCAAGTGACGGCAGCGGCGTTCATGCTCTCAGCCCAATGCGCGACGCCACCATCGGCACGAAGCCCGGCAGCGCCTCGATGCGTGCCAGCCATTCGCGCACCTTCGGATAGGGCTCCAGCGACACATTGCCTTCGGGCACATGCGCGACGTAGCTGTAGTTGGCGATGTCGGCGAGCGTCGAAGCGTCGCCTGCGAGGAAGGGGCGGTCGCAGAGTTCGGCCTCCATCACTTTCAGCAGGTTGTGGGAGCGCGCGATCACGTCGGACGGGTCGGTGGCCAGGCCGAACAACACGATCACGCGCGCCATCGAAGGGCCTTGCGCCAGCGGCCCGGCCGCGACCGAGAGCCAGCGCTGCACCCGCGCCGCGCCGAGCGCGTCGCGCGGCAGCCAGCGCGATGGATCGGGTGCGTAGCGTTCGTTGAGGTAGAGCAGGATCGCGTTCGAATCGGCCAGCGTGACCTCGCCGTCCTCGATCACCGGCACCTGGCCGAAGGCGTTGCGGCGCAGGAACTCGGGGCTGCGCTGCGCGCGCGCTGCGAGATCGATCTCGACGACTTCGAAAGGCAGCCCGAGCAGTCCGAGGAACAGACGCACGCGGTGCGAGTGGCCGGAGATCGACGAGCTGTAGACCGTGATGGGGCGGGCGGGACGGGTGGGCATGGCTTTCTCCTGTCGGGTGGGTGGATGAAGCCGATTCTTCTTTGATACGTCCTTCGGAGTAATAGGCTTTCCAGTATTTCACTGCTGCGATTTCCGGTCTAATCGCCTCATGGACCGCCTCAAAGCCATGCAGACTTTCGTGCAGATCGCCGACCAGGGCAGTCTGACCAAGGCCGCCGATGCGCTGGACAGCTCGCTGCCCGCCGTCGTGCGCTCGCTGGCTGCGCTCGAAGCGCACCTCGGCGTGCGCCTGTTCCACCGCACGACGCGGCGCATCTCGCTGACCGAGGAAGGCCGTCGCTACCTCGACAGCGCACGCGAGGTGCTGGCCGCGGCCGATGCCGCCGACCGCGCGCTCACGGTCGATGCGGCTGAACCCGCCGGGCAGCTCACGGTCACTGCTCCGGTGTTGTTCGGCCACATGTACGTGGCGCCGGCGATCGTTCGCTTTCTCCAGCGCTACGACAAGATGCGCTGCAGCGTGCTCTTGCACGACCGCAATGTGAACCTGCTGGAGGAAGGTATCGATGTCGGCATCCGCATCAGCCCGCTCGAAGATTCGTCGCTGGTCGCGCAGCAGCTCGGCAGCATCCGCCGCGTGGTGGTCGCGAGCCCGGCTTACCTGCGGCAGCACGGCATCCCGCGGCATCCGCGCGAGCTGCTGAAGGCCAACTGCGTGCGCATCCATCCGAGCGCCCCGGTTCACTTCCGGGAGAACGGCCGGAGCTTCGCGGTCGCGGCCAAGGGCAACCTGGAGTTCAACCACATCGCGCCCGCGGTCGAGGCCTGCGCCGCAGGCATGGGTTTCGGCATGTTTTTCTCCTACCAGGTGCAGCCCTTCGTGGCGCAAAGGCGGCTTGCGATCGTGCTCGAGGAGTTCGAGCTGGAGCCAAGGCCGGTGAGCGTGATCTATCCGCACGCACGGCTGCTGCCGGCACGCACACGCGCCTTCATCGACTGGATGAAGAAGGAGTTCGAGGGGTTGCATCTTTGATGCGCGAAGGCGCCGCCCGCTTGCGCCACAATGCCGCGGTGCCCAGCCCTGCTTCCCCTCTTTTCCACGCCAGCCACCTGCACAAGCGCTACGGCGCGACCACCGTGGTCGACGACCTGTCCTTCGAGATCGCGCCCGGCGAGTGCCTCGGCGTGATCGGCCCCAACGGCGCCGGCAAGACCACCACCATCCGCATGTGCCTGGGGCTCACCACGCCCGACGGCGGCACGATCGATGCGCTCGGCGGGCTCTCGATGCCGCGCGATGCGCGCGCCATCAAGGCGCAGCTCGGCGTGGTGAGCCAGTTCGACACGCTCGACCCCGACTTCAGCTGCGCCGAGAACCTGATGGTCTACGCGCGCTACTTCGGCATGCGCCGCGCGCAGATCGCACCGCGCATTCCGCAGCTGCTCGAATTCGCGGCGCTCTCGCACAAGGCCGATGCGAGGCCGGGCGAGCTGTCCGGCGGCATGCGGCGGCGCCTGTCTCTCGCGCGCGCGCTGGTCAACGATCCGAAGCTGCTGATGCTCGACGAGCCCACCACCGGCCTCGATCCGCAGGCGCGGCACCTGATGTGGGAGCGGCTGCAGCTGCTGCTGCAGCAGGGCAAGTCGATCCTGCTCACCACGCACTTCATGGACGAGGCCGAGCGCCTGTGCTCGCGCTTGCTGGTGCTCGACCACGGCCGCAAGATCGCCGAAGGGCGGCCGCGCGACCTGATCGCCGAGCACCTGGAGCCCGACGTGGTCGAGGTGTACGGCAACGGTGCGCTCGGGCTCGCGCAATCGCCGCTGAAAGAGTTCGCGGCCCGCGTCGAGGTCAGCGGCGAAACGGTGTTCTTCTATACGCAGGATGCGCGCGGCCTGCTGGCAGCCTTGGCGAGCCACAGCGGCTTGCGTACCTTCCATCGACCTGCCAATCTGGAGGACCTGTTCCTCAAATTGACCGGCCGCCAGATCCGCGAAGACGGCTAGTCGGAGCACATCATCATGTCGAGTCCAGCTTCTTCTCTGCCGGGCGCTTCCCCCACCCCTCGAGCGCCGTCGGTCTGGCGACCGCCCGAGCTCTCGATGCGCTGGTGGCCCGTGTTCCTGCGCAACCTGCTGGTATGGCGCAAGCTCGCGATCCCGAGCCTGATCGGCAACATCGCCGAGCCGCTGATCTGGCTGGTGGCCTTCGGCTACGGCATGGGCGCGCTGGTCGGCCAAGTCGAGGTGGGCGGCAGCAGCGTGCCCTACATCCTGTTCCTCGCCAGCGGCTCGATCTGCATGAGCTCGATGAACGCGGCCTCCTTCGAGGCGCTGTACTCGGCCTTCTCGCGCATGCACGTGCAGAAGACCTGGGACGGCATCATGAACGCGCCGGTGGGGCTCGACGACGTGGTGCTGGCCGAGATGCTGTGGGCCGGCTTCAAGGCCATCTTCACGACCACCGCGATCCTGTTCGTGATGCTGGGGCTCGGCATCAGCCACAGCCCCAAGCTCCTCGTCGCCTGGTTCGTGCTGGCCGGCGTGGGGGTCACCTTCTCGTGCATCGCGCTGATCTTCAATGCGCTGGCGAAGGGCTACGACTTCTTCACCTATTACTTCACGCTCTTCATGACGCCGATGATGTTTCTCTCGGGCGTTTTCTTTCCGCTGGAGCAGTTGCCGGGGGCGGTGCGCGCAGTGGCTGGCTGGCTGCCGCTCGCCAGCGCGGTGGAGCTGGTGCGACCGCTGTTCATGGATCAATGGCCTGTGGATTGGTGGCGGCATGCGGTGGTGCTTGTGGTCTACACCGTGGTGTCGTTCTGGGTGGCACTGGCCTTGACGCGCAAGAGGTTCAGGGCCTGATCCTTGTCCCGAGGGTGACTGCAAAGCCCCCCTCGTCTTCTCCTAGACTCCCCCGGCGACCAAGAAAAGGAGACAACACATGCCGCGAATCCTCGACGCAGCGCTGCTCGCCTCGCTACTCATCCTCGGCGCCTGCACCACCACCGCCCCGCCCACCCGCCCCACGGGCTGGGCTCCGCCCGAAACGCTGGTCGCTCCCTCCTCCTTCAGCGGCGTCCACGGCCTGGCCGTCGACCGCCAGGGCCGCTTGCTCGCGGGCTCGGTGGTCAGCAACACGATGTGGGAAGTCGACCGCAACAGCGGCGCCGCCCGCGTACTGATCGAGGGCCTCGAAGGCCAGGCCGACGACATCGCGGTCGGGCCCAAGGGGGAACTCGCGTGGACCAACTACCTGATGGGCATGGTCCGCTACCGCGAGAGCGACGGCGCTCCGATGCGCGTGCTCGCCAAGGACCTGCCCGGCATCAACTCGCTCGACTTCGACCGCCGCAACGGCAAGCTCTACGCCTCGCAGGTGTTCCTCGGCGACGCGCTGTGGGAGATCGACATGGCGGGCCAGAAGCCGCCGCGCCTGATCAAGAAGGACATGGGCGGCTTCAACGGCTTCGAGGTCGGACCGGACGGCATGCTCTACGGCCCGCTGTGGTTCAAGGGCCAGGTCGTGAAGATCGATCCGGCCGACGGCCGGCTCACGGTGATCGCCGAGGGCTTCAAGATCCCGGCCGCCGCCAACCTCGACGGCAAGGGCAATCTGTGGGTGGTCGATACGAGGAGCGGCGAACTGGTGCGCGTCGATCTCTCGACCGGCCGCAAGACGGTCGCCAAGCAGCTCAAGCCCTCGCTCGACAACCTCGCCATTGCGCCCGACGGGACGATCTACGTCTCGAACATGGCCGACAACTCGGTCGAGGCCTTCAGCCCGGCGACCGGCGAGGTGCGCATGCTGACCAGCGGCAAGCTCGCGGTGCCGGCCGGCCTCAAGATCGACGGCAACGACTTGTGGGTGGCCGACATCTTCGGCTTCCGCCAGGTCGACGCGAAGACGGGCGCGGTGCGCGACATCTTCCGCATGCAGCGCGATCCGGAGCTCGAATACCCGTTCGGCGTGGGCCTGTCGGCCACCCACTTCGCGCTGTCGTCGTGGTTCACCGGCTCGGTGCAGCTGGTCGATCGCAAAACCTTCAAGACCACTGCGATGCTGCATGGCCTCAAGGCGCCGGTGGATGCAATTCCGATGCCCGACGGCAGCCTGATCTATGCCGAGATCGCGACCGGCAGCGTGACGCGCGCGAGCGGCCCCAAGTTCGAGACCCGGCAGGTGCTGGCCAGCGGGCTCGGCGGGCCGGTGCAGATGATCCTCGGGCGCGACGGCGCGCTCTACGTTACCGAAGCCGCGGGCAAGCTGACGCGCATTCCGCTCGACGCCAGCGCGCCGCTGCGTGCCATCGCTGATGGGTTGGCGCTGCCCGAAGGCCTGGCACAAACGCCCTGGGGCAGCTTCATCGTGGCCGAGAGCGCGGCGCGGCGGCTGGTGGAAATCGATCCCGCGAACGGCACGCGCCGCACCGTGGCCCAGAACCTGCCGATCGGCCTGGCCGGCGGGCCCGGCATGCCGCCGCCCTACGTGCCGACCGGGGTGGCGGTGGGCAGCGACGGCACCATCTACATGACGGCCGACCGCAACAACGCGCTCTACCGGATCCGGCCGCAGCGCTAGAGCGGGCGGCCTTCACCGCCGCTGCAGTAGGCGGACAGCGCTTTCACCAGGTGGCCGAAGGTCGTGCGCACGCGCCGCACGCGCCGCAGGTCCTCATGCATCGTGACCCAGGTTTCGAGATCGTGGGTGAACAGCTCGGGAAGCACCGGCACCAGCGCCGGGTCGCGCCTCGCCAGCGCCTTCTGGCAGATGCCGATGCCGAGTCCGGCCCGGATGGCGCCCAGTTGCGCCAGCTGGTTGTCGGCGCGGCAGCTGAACATCGCGCGGCGCAGATCCAGGCCCCGGGCTTGCAACGCGCGCAGGACACCGGTGTCGCGGTCGGGCCCGATCAGCGCGAAGCGGCCGAGCTCTTCGAGGGCGCGCGGCGTGCCGTGCTTCTCCAGATAGGCGGCCTTGGCAAAGAGGCCGAGCTGCACCGCGCCCACGTGCGTGGCGACGACCGCCGCCTGCGTGGGCCTCACCATGCGCACCGCGATGTCCGCCTCGTGCCGCAGCAGATCTTCGGTGCGGTTGGTCAGGCTGAGTTCGAACACCAGCCCCGGCTGCGCCTCCTGCAGCTCGGCCAGCACCGCGGGCAGCACCTCGGCGCCCATCACATCGCTCGCGGTGATGCGCACCGTGCCGAAGACAGCATCGGTGTCGGCTGAGGCCGCTCGTGCGAAGGCATCCGCGGCGGCCGCCATGGTTTCGGCATGGGCGCCAAGTTCGCGTGCGGCTTCGGTCGGCGAAAGACCGCTGGGCGAGCGCGTGAACAGCGCGACCCCGAGGGAGCGCTCCAACGCATCGAGCCGACGCCGCACTGTCGGTTGAACGACGTTGAGTGCTCTTGCCGCCGCGGAGAGGCTTCCTTCGCGCAGTACAGCGAGGAAGGCGCGCTGGTTTTCCCAGTCGAGATGACTTGTGCTCATACATTTGATACTAGCTGATAGCACCGCTATGACAATTGTGTTTAGTGCGAGCCGCCTCAAGAATCGAATCCTCGACGAAAGGAACAGCGAAATGGAACAAGGTACGGCATTGGTGCTCGGTGCGACGGGCGGTATCGGCGGCGAAACGGCGGCGGCCTTGCTGCGGCGCGGCTGGCAGGTGCGGGCGCTGGCCCGCGACCCGGTCCAGGCTGCGGCGCAATGGCCGGCCGGCCTGGCACAGCCGGAATGGGTGGCAGGCGATGCGCTCGACGCCGCGAGCGTGGTGGCGGCGGCGCGCGGCGCGGCGCTGATCGTCCACGCGGTCAATCCGCCCGGCTACCGCAACTGGGAGACGCTGGTGCTGCCGATGCTGGAGAGCACGATCCGGGCGGCCGAGGCTTCAGGCGCCCGCATCGTGCTGCCGGGCACGGTCTACAACTACGGGCCGGATGCATTCCCCGACATCGCCGAGAGCGCACCACAGCGTGCGCTGTCGCGCAAGGGCGCGATCCGCGTGCAGATGGAACAACGCCTGCGCGAGGCGGCGCAGCGTGGTGTGCGCACACTCATCGTTCGCGCCGGCGACTTCTTCGGGCCCAGGGCCCGCAACAACTGGTTCTCCCAGGGGCTGGTGAAGCCCGGCCAGGCGCTCGCGGCGATCAGCGACCCCGGACGACGCGGCGTCGGCCACCAATGGGCCTACCTGCCCGACGTGGCCGAAACCATCGTTCGCCTGGTCGAACGCGAAAGCGCGCTCGCGGTGTTCGATACCTTCCACATGAACGGCCACTGGGACGCGGACGGCACACAGATGCAGGCCGCTATCCGGCGCGCCAGCGGACGGCCGGAGTTGCCGGTCAAGCGCTTTCCCTGGTGGCTGCTGACGCTGGGCTCGCCCTTCGTGCCGATGTTTCGCGAGCTGCGTGAAATGCGCTACCTGTGGCAGCAGCCGGTGCGCCTGCGCAACACACGGCTGCTGTCGGTCCTGGGGACCGAGCCTCACACGCCGCTCGACCTCGCGGTCGGCGCCACGCTGGCCGGCCTGGGCTGTTTGCAAGTCGACGGCGTCAAGGCTCGAGCGCATCAAAAAGCGGCAATAAGTCACACGTCGGCATCGATCTGAATAACAAGCGCTTAATTTACTTACAGAAATAGCTGTTACAGACTGGCGCAGCCCTCGGGCGCCGCGTCGGTCTTCTCACGGGGCCGGCCTTTCTTGGTTTTTCTTGGAAGGAAAGTCATGGACCCCCTCATCGGCCAATTGCTGACCCCGAAATACGCCCTCGGGACGGTGGTGCTCTCCTACGTGATTTCGTTCTTCGGCTCCTTGCTGGCCCTCTTGTGCGCGAGAAAGATGGTCCGTGCCGACGGCACCGTGGACTTCGCCATGCTGGCCTCCGGCGCCGTGGCCCTGGGCGGCATCGGCATCTGGTCGATGCACTTCATCGGCATGGTGGCCTACCGCCTGCCCGTTCCCATTGCCTACAACGTGCCGCTCACCGTCATTTCCCTGGTGGCTGCGATCGTCATCTCCGGCATCGCCCTGTACCTGGCGGGCGGCAAACGCTTCAACGTCAAGGGCTGGGTCGCCGGCAGCCTGCTGGCGGCGGTGGGGGTCTGCGTGATGCACTACATGGGCATGTTCGCGATGAGCATGCGCGCGACGATGAGCCTCGACTGGAACGTCGTGGCGGGCTCGTTCGCCATCGCCGTCATCGCCGCCGCCTCGGCCCTGTGGCTGGCCTTCAACCTGACCGAGCTGACGCACCAGGTGGTGGCCGCCGCAGTGATGGGCGTGGCCGTCTGCTCGATGCACTACGTCGGCATGATGGCGGCCAGCATGGTTTGCATCGCACCCACGGCCCCGAGCGCCTTCGCCATCGGCGGCAGCAACATCGGCCTGGGCGTGTTCGGCATCGCGGGCACCGTGCTGATCTTCATCCTCTGGGTGGTGACGGGCCGCGCGATCGACAACTCGCCACGGGGCGCGGCGCACGCATAGCCAGTTTGCGCAAGCGGCGCGCCGCGCTGCGCGCCTAGAGTGGGGCATGCAGTACACCCACGAACACCTCGAGATCCAGAAGACGCTGCGGCGCTTCATCGACGAGGAGATCAACCCGCATGTCGACGCGTGGGAAGCGGCGGAGAGTTTTCCCGCGCACGAGGTGTTCAGGAAGCTCGGCGCGCTGGGCTTGCTCGGCCTGAACAAGCCGGAGGAATACGGCGGCGCCGGGCTCGACTACTCCTACGCGATGGCGCTGGCCGAGGCGCTCGGCCATGTGAGCTGCGGCGGCGTGCCGATGGCCATCGGCGTGCAGACCGACATGTGCACGCCGGCGCTCGCACGCTTCGGCAGCGACGCCCTGAGGCGCGAGTTCCTCGCACCCGCGATCGCCGGCGAGACGGTGGGCTGCATCGGCGTCAGCGAACCCGGCGCCGGCAGCGACGTGGCCGGGCTCAAAAGCCATGCGCGCAAGGACGGTGGCGACTACCTGATCACTGGGCAGAAGATGTGGATCACCAACAGCCTGCAGGCCGACTGGATGTGCATGCTCGTCAACACCAGCGACGGACCGGCGCACCGCAACAAGTCATTGGTCATCGTGCCGATGGACAGCCCCGGCATCGAAAAGGCGAAGAAGATCAAGAAGATCGGCATGCACTCGAGCGACACCGGCCTGATCTACTTCGACAACGTGCGCGTGCCGCAGCGCAACCGCATCGGCGAGGAAGGCCAGGGCTTCGTCTACCAGATGCAGCAATTCCAGGAGGAGCGCCTGTGGTGCGCCGCCAGCTCGCTCGAACCGATGGAAGCCTGCATCGCCGACACCATCGAGTGGGCGCAGCAGCGCAAGCTCTTCGGCGGCACATTGGCCGACCAGCAGTGGGTGCAGTTCAAGCTGGCCGAGCTCCAGACCGAAGTGGAGGCCTTGCGCGCGCTGACCTACCGCGCCTGCGACCTCCATGTGCAGGGCGAAGACGTGACCGCGCTGGCCTCGATGGCCAAGCTCAAGTGCGGGCGCCTCACGCGCGAGGTGGCCGACACCTGCTTGCAGTTCTGGGGCGGCATGGGCTTCACCTGGGAGAACCGTGTGTCGCGCCTGTACCGCGACGGCCGGCTGGCCTCGATCGGCGGCGGCGCCGACGAGGTGATGCTGGGCATCCTGGCCAAGACCATGGGGATCGCAAAGCGGCCACCGCAGTCATGATGCGGATGCTTTGGCCGCCCTCAGCTTGTCTTTCTTGCTCGGCCTCTTTCCCTTGACGCCGCCGTTGCTGTCCGGCGCTCTTGCAGGCGCTTGGGTTTCCACCGGCTCGAAGCCCGCCACCCGCTCCCGCGGCACGTTCAGGCCCTGGCGCTTCTCGATGAGCCTGAAATGCGCCTCGCTGTCCGCGCTCACGAAGCTCAGCGCCACGCCGCTCTCGCCGGCACGGCCCGTGCGCCCGATGCGGTGCACGTAATCGACGGCCGAGCGCGGCAGGTCGTAGTTCACCACCGCCGGCAGCTGCACCACGTCGATGCCGCGCGCCGCGAGGTCGGTGGCGACCACCACCTTCACCCTCGAAGCCTTGAAGTCGGTCAATACCTGCGTGCGCTTGCCCTGGCTCAGCACGCCGTGGAAGGGTTCGGCATCGATGCCGGCCTTGCGCAGCTTGTCGGCCACGATCTCGGCCGCGTGCTTGGTGGCGACGAAGACCAGCACCCGCGCCCAGCCCTCGTGCTGGACCAGGTGGCGCAGCAGCTGCGTGCGCCGTCCGGCATCGACCTCGATCGCGCGCTGCAGGATGGCGGGCGCTTCGGCCGGTTCGGCCTGCACCTCGACGCGCACCGGCTCGCGCAACAGCCCCTCGGCCAGCGAACGCACCGCCTGCGGGAAGGTGGCCGAGAACAGCAGGTTCTGGCGCTCTGCCGGCAAGAGCGCGAGGATGCGCGCGAGCTCGTCGGCAAAACCGAGGTCCAACAGCCGGTCGGCCTCATCGAGCACCAGCATCGACACCGAGGAGAGCTTCAGCGCGCGATGGTCGACCAGGTCCAGCAGCCGGCCCGGCGTGGCGACCATGACATCGGCGCCGCCGCGCAGCGCCATCATCTGCGGATTGATGGAGACACCGCCGAACGCGACCGCGATCTTGAGCGACGACGCCAGATGCTGCGCCAGGCCACGCATCGACTCCCCGACCTGCGCGGCGAGCTCGCGCGTCGGCACCAGGATCAGCGCCCGCAGCCGGCGCGGCGCGGTCGGGCGCTCGCTCGCGAGGCGCTGCAGCAGCGGCAGCGAGAAGGCGGCCGTCTTGCCGGATCCGGTCTGGGCCGCGCCCAGGATGTCGCGTCCCTGCAGAATCGGCGGAATGACCGCGGCCTGGATGGCGGTGGGTGCGGCATAGCCCTTGTCGGCCGCGGCGCGCGCCATGGCAGGATCGAGGCCCAGAGAGCTGAATGGCATGAATGAGAAAGTTGGAGCGAGTGAAGGAGCATAGCCAGCATGACGCCCGATGACCTCGAACGCCTGGTCACGCTCGAAATGCCCTTCGGCAAGCACAAGGGCTGCGTGATCGCCGACCTGCCGGGCAACTACCTCCAGTGGTTCGCGCGCGAGGGCTTTCCCAAGGGCGAGATCGGCCGCCTGCTGGCGCTGATGCACGAGATCGACCACAACGGGTTGAGGGCCCTGCTGGCCCCGCTGCGCAGGCCGCGTTAACCCTTAATAAAAGCATTTCTGACAAATTCAGAATAGTGAACGACAATACCGGGGCGTCCTGGCATTTTTTCTGCCAAAGACGTGATCCGGTGATCGGTCAGTTTCGCGCCACAGCGCTGTTTTAGTTTGTTGTGATACAGGGACTCCATCGCTTTGTTTTGTTGGTTTGAATTAGGAGTCCTTCCATGGGCAAGAAACTTTACGTAGGCAACCTCGCTTACTCCGTGCGCGACGACACACTCGAACAGGCTTTCGGCCAGTACGGCTCGGTCGCCAGTGCCAAGGTCATGATGGAACGCGACAGCGGTCGCTCCAAGGGCTTCGGCTTCGTCGAAATGAGCAGCGACGCGGAAGCGCTCGCAGCCATCGAAGGCCTGAACGGCCAATCCCTCGAAGGCCGCAGCCTGACCGTCAATGAAGCCCGTCCGATGGAGCCCCGTTCGCCCGGCGGCTTCGGCGGCGGCGGTGGCCGCAGCGGCGGCGGTGGTTACGGCGGCGGCGGTGGTGGCGGCTACGGCGGCGGCGGTGGCGGCAATCGCAGCGGCGGTGGCGGCTACGGCGGCGGTGGCGGTGGCCGCGGCGGCTACTAAGCACATACCTCACGCTTCACAGCGTCGATGAAAAGGCTCCTTCGGGAGCCTTTTTCGTTGCGGCCGCGACAGGGAGAGAAGGGCCGATACGTGGAAGTCCGTACAGTACTGGTCAGCAAGCAGTCAGGCACGGGCGACGACCCTCGGGTGCACATCAACGAGGGTCGAGACAATGCGCATCAAGAGTCAGGCTGACTTCTATTCGGGAGTCATGTTCACCGCGGTGGGAGGGGCCTTCGCCATCGGCGCCACCACCTACAACATCGGCGACGGCGCCCGCATGGGGCCCGGCTACTTCCCGCTCATGCTGGGGATTCTGCTGGCGATCCTGGGCGCCGCGATCATATTCCAGGCGCTGGTGGTCGAGACCAACGACGGCGACAAGATCGGCAAATGGGCCTGGAAGCCACTCGCCTTCGTGCTCGGCGCCAACCTCGCCTTCGGCGTGCTGCTGGGCGGCCTGCCCAGCATCGGGCTGCCGGCGATGGGAATGATCCTCGCGATCTACGCGCTGACCATCATCTCCAGCCTGGCCGGCGCGCATTTCAAGCTGCGCGACGTGCTGATTCTTTCGACCATCCTGGCGGCCGGCAGCTACGTGGCCTTCATCTGGGCGCTCAAGCTCCAGATCCAGGTCTGGCCCACTTTCATTTCGGGCTGAGGACCGGCGCACCATGGATCTGATTCACAACCTGGCGACCGGCTTCGGCGTCGCCTTCACCTTCACCAACCTGCTGTACTGCCTGGTGGGTTGCATCCTGGGCACGCTGATCGGCGTGCTGCCCGGCATCGGCCCGGTCGCGACGATCGCGATGCTGCTGCCGGCCACCTACGCGCTGCCGCCCGTGTCGGCGCTGATCATGCTGGCCGGCATCTACTACGGCGCACAGTACGGCGGCTCGACCACCGCGATCCTGGTCAACCTGCCGGGCGAGTCCTCATCGGTCGTGACCTGCATCGACGGCTACCAGATGGCGCGGCAGGGCCGCGCCGGTCCGGCGCTGGCGGCCGCGGGCCTGGGCTCCTTCTTCGCGGGCTGCGTCGGCACGCTGATCCTTGCGGCCTTCGCGCCACCCTTGACCGAGCTGGCCTTCAAGTTCGGCCCGGCCGAGTACTTCTCGCTGATGATCCTGGGCCTGATCGGCGCCGTGGTGCTGGCCTCGGGCTCGCTGCTCAAGGCGGTCGCGATGATCGTGCTGGGCCTCCTGCTCGGCATCGTCGGCACCGACGTCAACTCGGGCGTGGCGCGCTACAGCTTCGACATTCCGGAGCTCACCGACGGCATCGGCTTCGTGGTGATCGCCATGGGCGTGTTCGGCTACGGCGAGATCATCGGCAACCTCTCGCAGCCCGACGACGAGCGCGAAGTGTTCACCTCCAAGGTCAAGGGCCTGTGGCCGACCAAGGAGGACTTCAAGAACATGGCGCCCGCGGTGCTGCGCGGCACCACGCTGGGCTCGGCGCTGGGCATCCTGCCGGGCGGCGGCGCGCTGCTGGCGGCCTTCGCGGCCTATGCGCTCGAGAAGAAGATCAAGATGCGCCCCGGCGAAATCGCCTTCGGCAAGGGCAACATCCGCGGCGTGGCCTCGCCCGAGTCGGCCAACAACGCCGGCGCGCAGACCTCCTTCATCCCGCTGCTCACGCTGGGCATTCCGCCCAACGCGGTGATGGCGCTGATGGTCGGCGCGATGACCATCCACAACATCCAGCCCGGCCCGCAGGTGATGACCAGCAACCCCGAGCTGTTCTGGGGCCTGATCGCCTCGATGTGGATCGGCAACGCGATGCTCATCATCCTGAACCTGCCGCTGATCGGGATGTGGATCAAGCTCTTGACCGTGCCCTACAAGTTCCTGTTCCCGGCCATCGTGCTGTTCTGCGCGATTGGCGTGTACTCGACCAACAACAACACCTTCGACGTCTGGATGGTCGCTATCTTCGGCTTCGTCGGCTACCTCTTCCTCAAGCTGCGCACCGAGCCGGCCCCGCTGCTGCTGGGCTTCATCCTCGGCCCGATGATGGAAGAGAACCTGCGCCGCGCGCTGCTGCTGTCACGCGGAACCTGGAGCGTGTTCGTCACGCGGCCGTTGTCGGCCGGGTTGCTGGTGGCGGCGCTGGCGCTGCTGGGCATCGTGCTGCTGCCCTCGATCAAGGCGAAGCGGCAAGAGGCTTTCGTCGAGGACTGAGCAGTCCCAGCAGTTGCAAGGCCCGCCGATGCGTTGGCGAGTGCGGGTCCGCCAGCTCGTTGAGCACGTCCATGTGGTTGCGCTGCGGAACGCGTTCTGCAGCGATGACGACGCGCGGACCCCAAGCCTGCGAGATCAGCGCCGCCTGCCGCAGAAACTCCTCACTCTCGTCGCCGCCGACCACCGTCACCAGCGATCCGCGCGACGGCGGTGGCATCGCGGCCGGGCTCAGGCGCTGCGCCGATGCTGCGCTCAGGCATAGGTCTGGAGCCAGGAAGGGCGCGTGCCGCAGCGGTTCGAGCTCGTACAGCCCCGAGATGGCCAGCGCCGACTTCACCAGGTCCGCAGGCAGGTCGGGCGCCACGGCGCGCCAGTCGCAGGCCAGCAGCATCGTTGCCAGGTGTCCGCCCGCGGAGTGGCCGGCCACCACGATGCGCTCGGGATCGCCGCCGTGTTCCGCCGCATGCCGATAGACCCAGACCAGTGCCTGCACGAGCTGCAGCGGGATGTGCTCGATGCTGACTGCCGGGCACAGCGCATAGTTCGCCAGCACCACCATCGCCCCGGCATCGACGAAGGGCGGGGCCACGAAGCTCTGGTCGCGCTTGTCCAGAGCACGCCAGTAGCCGCCGTGGATGTACACCAGCACCGGCGCACCGGGACGCACGGCCGGATGCACATCAAGGCGCTCGCTGGCGTCGTCGCCGTATGCGAGATCGCACACCCAGCCGGGCAGCTCGTAGGCCCTGGCCGAGGCATCGGCCCAATGCTTCAGGATCGAAGGATGCTCGGGAATGCGCGCGCGGTTGTTGTATTGCGCATCGAACCAGGCAGGCGATGGGCGGCGCACGACGGTCCCCGCGCTCAGCGCCGCTTCGCGGTGGCCGCGACGGCCTTCGCGCCGTTCACGCGGACTGCGCGCGGCGCGGGCTTCTGGTCGGATTCGCGCAGCGCCGCATCGATCAGCGCATCGGCCATCCACAGTGCCGTGCGCTCGACTTCGCGATCGCGCAGGCCCCAGATGTCCTTCAGGATCACATAGGGCTCGATGCCGTAGACCACCGAGAGCGCATGGTGCAGCCGGTCCCGCACAGCCGGCCGCAACTGTGGCGCGAGCGGCTCGATCGCATGCTGGAGGATGCGCACGCGGTGGCCGCGGCGATAGGGCTCCTCCTCCAGCAGCCCGGCGCGCTCGAGCGCCCACTGCTCCAGCGACAGCTGCGCGGCCGCGCGCAGCTGGGCCTCGAATTCCTTGAAGCGCGGAAAGGTCTGCGCGAACAGTTCGTGCACCCGCTCGCGGCCGCTCGGGTTGTCGGAGGCGAGCTTGCGCACCGGCCCGAGCGAGCTGTCGATCACCGCGGTGATCAATGCACTGCGACTCGGAAAGTAGCGGTAGGCCGTGGCGCGCGACACCTTCGAGCGCGCCGCCGCCTCGGCGACCGAAGGGATGTGGCCGTTCTGGCGAATGATGTCCATGGCGGTGTCGAGCAGGAGCTTGAAGGTGGCCGCCTTGACGCCGCGCTCGGGCGGCAACGGGGGTTCGCTCAGCTTGTGCTTCAGTCGCGCCATGGGGTTTGTACGGAGTGCCGAAGGGCTGGGCTTCGCTTGTGGAGGTCTGAGGTCGGCACGTATGATGCACCGATCCCGATTTGAGACGCAAGTCTCAAAATGGGCAGTTCCCTGATCTCGAGGCGGCCGGTGCCACCGGCAAGAACCGCGAGACATGATGGAGACAAATGCGATGCGCTTGGCCAGCTGGAGTTGGGGCGGACGCGATCACGTGGGCACGATCTCGCCGGACGGGCGTGAGGCCACGCCGCTTGCCGTGCGCGACGCATCGCTGGGCGCCCTGCCGCTGATCCAGGCGCTCGCGCGCCACGAGCCGCTGCCGCAGCCTTCCGGCGCGCGGCTGCCGGTCGAGGTGCTCACGCTGCGCGCGCCGCTGCCGCGCCCGCTGCGCAGCCTGTTCTGCATCGGGCGCAACTACCGCGCGCACGCCACCGAACTCGCGAGCACGGTGTTCCGCGAGACCATGCCCGAGAAAGACCCGTGGCCGATCGTCTTCGGCAAGCTGGGCGAATGCGTGGTCGGGCCGCATGACGTGGTGCGCCTGCCCTCGCCCGCCACCTCGGTGCAGATCGACTACGAATCGGAGCTGGCCGTGGTCATCGGCCGCGGCGGGCGCGACATCCCGCGCTCGCGCGCGATGGACCATGTGTTCGGCTACACGATCGTCAACGACGTGACCGCGCGCGACGTGCAGATGCGCCACCAGCAATGGGAGCTGGGCAAGAGCTTCGACGGCTTCTGCCCGATGGGACCGTGGATCGTGACCACCGACGAGGTCGACGGCCGCGCGACGCGCGTGCGCGGCTGGGTCAACGGCGCGCTGCGCCAGGACGGTCTGACGAAGGACATGATCTTCGACATCCCCACGCTGATCGAGACCTGCTCGCGCGGCATCACGCTGCATGCGGGCGACGTGATCGCGACCGGCACGCCGGCCGGCGTGGGCATGGGTCAGACGCCGCCGCAGTGGCTGAAGTCCGGCGATCTCATGCGCATCGAGATCGACGGCCTGGGTGTGATCGAGAACAGGTTCGAATAGATGACCTTCCAGTTGATCGACCGCATCGCGGTGGAAGAGGAAGGCGAAGGCCCTGCCGTCGTCTGCGTGCACGGCCTGGGCGGCAGCTCGAACACTTACACGCCGCTGATGCCGGCGCTGGCGCGGCATCGCGTGATCCGCGTCGACCTGCCGGGCAGCGGACGCTCGCAGCGGGCCGAGGGCGCGCTCTCGATCGAGCGCTATGTCGAAGCGCTGCTCGCCGTTTGCGAGCGGCTGAAGGTCACGCGGGCCCACTGGATCGGGCATTCGATGGGCACCATCGTCTGCCAGCACATCGCCGCCGGCCATCCGAAGCTGGCGGCCAGCGTCGCGCTGTTCGGGCCGCTGATCGCGCCACCGGACGCCGCCCGTACCGCCATGCAGGCCCGCGCGGCGAAAGCACGTGAGGGCCCGGCCGGCATGCACGAGATCACCCAGTCGCTGCTGCAGGCGGCGATCTCCGCGGACACGCGCCAGCGCCTTCCGCTGGCCGTGGCCTTCGTGCGCGAGAGCCTGATGCGGCAGGACGGCGAAGCCTATGCGCGCAGCTGCGAGGCGCTCGCCGGCGCGCAAGCCGCGGCGGTGGAGCGCATCGAAGCGCCCGTGCTGCTGGTCACCGGCAACGAGGACGGCGTGGCGCCGCCGCAGGCGGTGCGCGCTATGGCCGACAAGCTGCACAACGCGGCCAGCAAGCGCGTGGTGGTGCTGCCGCGCTGCGGCCACTGGACGCCGGTCGAGCGTCCGGAGGAATGCCAGCGCGAGCTGCGCGACTTCCTGGCAGACAACGCGAGGAGCTGAACATGGCCGATGTGATGTTCACCAACGTGCGCATCTTCGACGGCGGCGGCGAGGCCCCCTTCACCGGCGACGTGCTGGTGCAGGGCAATCGCATCGCGCGCGTCGTGCCGACCGGCTACGGCGCCCGTTCCGCGCCGGTGATGGGCGCGCAGTTGATCGACGGCGCCGGTGCCTTCCTGATGCCGGGCATGGTGGAGGCGCACACGCATTTCTCGTGGAACGACCAGCCCAGCCTCGACGCGATCCAGCGCATGCCGCCCGAAGAGCACATCCTGTGGTGCGCCGAAGTCGCGAAGCGCTACCTCGACATGGGCTGGACCAGCTGCGTCGGCGCCGCGGCGGCCAAGCCGCGGCTCGACGTGGTGATCCGCAACGCGATCGCCGACGGCACCATCGTCGGCCCGCGCTACCTGGCCGCCAGCCAGGAAATCACCGTGCCCGGCGGCCTCGGCGACACCACGCAGCCGCACCTGCCGCAGCCCGAGTTCGCCTTCGGCGCGGTGGTCAGCGGTGTCGAGGAGATGCGGCGCTGCGTGCGCATGTTCGTCAAGTACGGCGTCGACTCGCTGAAGATCAATCTCTCGGGCGAGTCGATCACCGGCATGCCGAGCGAGATGAGTCAGTTCACCGAAGAGGAGATCGCGGTCTGCGTGCAGGAGGCCAAGGCCTGGGGCAAGCGCGTCGCGGCGCATGCGCGCTCCACCTGGTCGATCAAGCAGTGCGTGAAGCAGGGCATCGAGGTGATCTACCACGCCAGCTTCACCGACGAAGAAGCGCTCGACATGCTCGAGGAGCACAAGTTCGAGCACTTCATCGCGCCGGGGCTGGCCTGGCTCATCAACACCTGCCATCACGCGAGCGAATGGGGCCTGACGCCCGAGGTCACGCGCAAGATGGGCTACCACCGCGAGCTCGAAGCCGCGGTCGAGAGCATGCGTGCGATGCGCAAGCGCGGCATCCGCATCCTGCCCGGCGGCGACTACGGCTTCGCGTGGACGCCGCACGGCACCAACGCGAAGGACCTCGAGTACTTCGTCAAGTACGTCGGCATGAGCACGATGGAAGCGCTCTTGTCGGCCACCGCCTGGGGCGGCCCGATGATGCGCATGGGCAAGGTGCTCGGCTACATCCGCGAGGGCTACCTGGCCGACATCCTGCTGATCGACGGCGACCCGCTGGCCGACATCAGCGTGCTGCAGGACAAGACCCGGATCCTGGCCGTGATGAAGGACGGCGAGTTCCACCGCGCGCCGCCGGTGCGGCGCACCCAGCCGACGCGCTGGGCTGCCTAGGAGAACCACGATGGCCGATGTCGTCTTCACCAACGTTCGCATCCTCGACGGCACGGGCCAGAACCCCTACACCGGCAGCGTGCTGGTGCGCGGCAACCGCATCCGCCAGGTCGGCCGCAGCACGGCGCCGATCGCGCCGGGCGGCGCCATGGTGGTCGACGGCGCCGGCGCCACGCTGATGCCCGGCCTGTGCGAGGCCCACACGCACTTCTCGTGGAACGACGCGGCCACGCTCGCAGCGATCCAGCGCATGCCGCTGGAGGAACACGTGCTCTGGTGCGCCAAGGTCGCCAAGCGCTATCTGGAGGCCGGCTTCACCTCCTGCGTCGGCGCGGCCTGCGCCAAGCCGCGGCTGGACGTGGTGATCCGCAACGCCATCAACGCCGGCCAGATTCCCGGGCCACGCTATCTGGCCGCGAGTCAGGAGATCACCGTGCCCGGCGGCCTCGGCGACGAGACCTTGCCGCACCTGCCCTTCCCCGAATTCAGCTTCGGCGTGAACGTGAACTCGGCCGACGAGATGCGCAAGGTCGTGCGCATGTTCCTCAAGTACGGCGTCGATTCGATCAAGCTCAATCTCTCGGGCGACAACTTCACGCCCGACTCGCCGGCCGAGACCACCTGGATGAGCGATGCCGAGGTGCACGCCGCTATGGAGGAAGTGCGGGTGCGCGGCAAGCGCGGCACCGCGCATGCGCGCTCGGCGGCCTCGGTCAAGCAGGCGCTGCGCCACGGCATCGACGTGATCTACCACGCCAGCTTCACCGACGAGGAGACGCTCGACATGCTCGAGGCCGCGAAGGAGCGCGTCTTCGTCGCGCCGGGCATCGCGATCATTTACGCGATGCTGCACGAGGCCGCGCCCTACGGCATCACGCACGAGAAGGCGGTCGCCATGGGTTACCAGATCGAGTGGGATGCGGCGCTCGAATCGCTCAAGGCCATGCACCGGCGTGGCGTGCGCATCCTGCCCGGCGGCGACTACGGCTTCGCCTTCACGCCGCATTGCCAGAACGCGCGCGACCTGGAGTTCTTCGTCAAGTACCTGGGCTTCACGCCGGCCGAGGCGATCCGCTCCGCCACGGTCTACGGCGGCCAGATCATGATGCGCGGCCACGAGCTCGGCGCCATCCAGGACGGCTACCTGGCCGACCTGCTGCTGGTCGACGGCGACCCGCTCGCCAACCTCGCCATCCTGCGCGATCCGAAGCGCATCCTCGCGGTGATGAAGGACGGCGAGTTCGCCAAAGCGCCGGAGATCGCGTCGCAGCGGGCGTGGGAGCGCGCTGCATGACGAAGAAGGCCCGCTGGCTGCTCTGGCTGCTGGTAGGCGGCCCGATCCTCGCGTTTTCGCTCTGGGCGCTCATCGACAACGCCCGCCTCTACCTCGTCACGCTACTCAACGGCTTGACGCTCGCCTCGCTGTACTTCATCGTCGCCAGCGGTTTCACGCTGGTCTTCGGGCTGATGCGCAACGTCAACCTCGCGCACGGTTCGCTGTACCTGCTCGGCGGCTATGTCGGCTACGTGGTCGCGAACCACACCGGCTGGTGGATCCTCGCGGTGGCGGCCGGCTTCGCCGCGGCGGCGATCGCCGGGCTCCTGATCCAGTGGCTGATCCTGCGCCACATGCAGGGCCAGGAACTGCGCCAGACGCTGGTGACGATCGGCCTCTCGATCGTGATCGCCGACGTGCTGCTGTGGATCTTCACCGGCCAGGTGCACCAGCTCGAAGCGCCGGCCTGGCTGCAGGGGCCGATCCGCGACATCCCGCTGATCCGCGCGTATTCCGCCTACCGGCTCAGCCTGCTCGGCTTCGGCATCCTGATCGGCGTCGGGCTGTGGTGGCTGCTGAACCGCACGCGGGTCGGCATGATGATCCGCGCCGGCGTCGACGACCGCGCGATGCTCGCCGCCGCCGGCGTCAACGTGAACCGCGTGTTCGCGATCACCTTCATGCTCGGCGCCGGGCTGGCCGGCTTCGGCGGCGTGATCGGCGCGGTCGAGCTGTCGATGGTGCCGGGCGAGGACATCCGGCTGCTGCTCGCCTCCTTGATCGTCGTGATCGTCGGCGGCATGGGCAGCGTCGTCGGCGCCGCGATCGGCGCAGTGATCCTCGGCCTCGCGGAAACCTACGGCCTGGCCTACGCGCCGACCTACAGCGTGGTCTTCACCTTCGGCATCCTGATCCTCGTGCTCGCCTTCCGGCCGCGCGGGATCATGGGGAGGGCGTCATGAGTGCCGCGCCGGGCCGCCCCAAGCAAGCGAACGTCCCCTTGGGGGACCGGCGCCGGTACTCCGGCGACGAGGGGCTCACATGAGTGCCGCGCGCTGGCGGCGGGCGATGAATGCGCGCGGCACCGTGGCGCCGCCGCCGCGCCCGGCGCCTGCCGTGTCCCTCCGGACCGTTCCCTCGCAGCCCATCGACAACGCACGACGCTGGATCGATGCGCTGCGCGAGCACATCGGGCCGCACCACATCGTCGTGCTCGCCGGCCTGCTGGTCCTCCCGTTCGTCGCCTCGCCCTTCTTCACCTTCCAGGTCGCCGCGCAGGCGCTGGTGCTCGGGCTGATCGCGCTGTCCCTGACCTTTCTGGCCGGCTACGGCGGCATGGTGTCGCTGGCGCAGATGACGGTGGCCGGCATCGCCGGCTATGCGCTCGCGGTGCTCGGCACCAGCAGCAGCGCCGAGATCAGCCTCGGCTGGCCGTGGTGGGCCGCAGTGCCGTTCGCACTCCTCATCGCCACCATCGCCGCGACCTTGATCGGCTGGCTCTCGGTGCGCACCGAAGGCATCTACACGATCATGATCACGCTGGCGATCGGTGTCGCGTTCTACTACCTGGTGCTGCAGAACTACAGCCTCTTCAACGGCTTCCAGGGCCTGCGCGAACTGAAACCGCCGACCGTCTTCGGCATCACCTGGCGCGACCCGCTGCCCTTCTACTTCCTCGCGCTGGCCTGGTCGCTCGGCGGCTACCTGCTGGTGCGCTGGATCGTGCGCACGCCCTTCGGCATCGCGCTGCAGGGCATCCGCGACAACCCGCGGCGCATGCGCGCGCTCGGCTTCCACGTGGTCGCGCACCGCGTGGCCGCCTATGCGCTGGCCGGCGCGATCGCGGCGGTCGGCGGCATCCTGCTCGCCTGGTACAACGCGCTGATGTCGCCGGGTTCGGTCGGCACCTCCTGGCTCATCAACATCCTCGTGATCGCGGTGCTCGGCGGCATGCGGCACCCGATCGGCGCCTTCCTCGGCGCGCTGGTCTTCGTGCTCTTGCAGACCTTCGCGATCGACCTGATCGACCGCGAGCGCTTCAACCTCGTGATCGGCGGCGTGTTCCTCGCCATCGTGCTTTTTTCCCCCGACGGCCTGCTCGGACTGTGGGCGATGTTGCGCTCGCGTTTAGCACCGAGACCAGGCTTGACTTCCAACCAAAGGAGACAACCGTGAACGTGAACAAGCGACTCTGGGTTCGTTCGATGTTGGGTGCGGCCGCCGCGGCGGCGCTGGCCGGTGGCGCATGGGCGCAGGGCCAGCCGGTCAAGATAGGCCTGCTGGCCACGCTCGAAGGGCCGTTCGCGGCCGGCGGCGCGGACGGCATGCGCGGCGCCGAGCTGGCGGTCAAGCAGCGCGGCGGCACGGTGGCCGGCCGCAAGATCGAGGTCATCAAGGCGAGCTCGGACGCCAAGCCCGACGTCGCGGTCAACGCGACGCGCAAGCTCGTGGAGCAGGACAAGGTCGACATCATGGTCGGCCCGCTGTCGGGCGGTGAAGGCATCGCGGTCAAGGACTATTCCAAGACCCAGCCGCAGGTGACCTTCATCAACGGCGCCTCCGGCGCGCAGTCGACCACGCTGGTCAACCCGAGCCCGAACTTCTTCCGCTTCAACACCGAGGGCGCGCAGTGGATGGTGGGCCTCGGCAAGGCGGCGCTGGCCAAGGGCTACAAGCGCACGATGGTGATCGCCGAGGACTACGCGTTCCCCTACTCGCAGGTGCAGGGCTTCATGGCCGAGTACTGCAAGGCCGGCGGCAAGGTGCCCGAGAAGGCCTGGGTGCCGCTGGGCGGCAAGGACTACTCGTCGGTGATCGCGAAGATCCCGAAGGACGTCGATGCGCTGCTGGTCGTGCTCGGCGGCGCCGATGCGGTCAACTTCCTGACCCAGTACGAGAACGCGGGCGGCGACAAGCCGATACTCGGCGGCTCGATCACCGTCAGCCAAGACATTCTGAACTACAAGGGCAAGCGCCGCGACTCGCTGATCGGCACGCTGTCGGCCGGACCGCTTGCCGACGCCTACGACGGCGCGGACTGGAAGGCCTTCGTCTCCGACTATCAAAAGAACTACCCGGTATCGGCCGGCGGCTACCCGAGCCCGAGCCTGTTCGCCTACGTCTACTACGTCAACATGAAGGCGGCGCTCGACGGGCTGGCCGCGGTCAACGGCGACCTCTCGAACAACCAGGCGAAGTTGCGCGATGCGCTGGCCAAGATGACCTTGAAGACGCCGAACGGCGACGTCAAGCTCGACGCCAACCGCCAGGCGATCGGCACCACCTTCGTCACCGAGGTGGTGAAGGACGCGCAGGGCAACCTATTCAACAAGGTGCACAGCAAGGTCGACAACGTCAATCAGCTGCTGGGCATGAAGCCGGACGAGTTCAAGATCGGCTCGCGCGACGTGCCGAGCTGCCCGTAAGCGAAAGGCGCCGGTGGCTTCCGTCACGTCCATCGCCAGGCCGCCCGCACCGCTCGCGTCCAGCGACGCGCTGGTGTTGGCCGGCGTCACGCGGACCTTCGGCGCGCTGCGGGCGGTCGACGACATCTCTTTCGCGGTCGCCGCAGGGCAGAAGTACGCGGTGCTCGGCTCCAACGGGGCCGGCAAGACCACGCTCTTCAACGCCATCACCGGCGACTTCCCGCCCACCGCCGGGCGGATCCGCTTCTTCGGTGAGGACATCACCGAGCTGCCGCCCTACGAACGCATCCGCAAGGGCTTGCGGCGCACCTACCAGTCCTCGTTGCTGTTTCGCGAGCTGACGGTGCGCGACAACCTGTTCCTCGCAGTGCGCGGGGTTGCCAGCGGCCGCTTCAGCTGCTGGCGGCCGCGCGCGACCGACGCGTCCATGGTCGCGACACAGGACCTGCTCGAACGCTCGCGCCTGGCCCACATCGCGAACGAGCGCGTCGCCAATCTGGCCCATGGCCAGCAGCGCCAGCTGGAGATCGGCATGGCGTTGGCCGGCGCGCCGCGCCTGATCCTGTTCGACGAACCGGCCGCGGGCCTGTCGCCGGCCGAGCGCCGCGAGCTCGTCGCGCTGCTGCGCTCGCTGCCTGCGCACATGAGCTTCGTCCTGATCGAGCACGACCTCGACATCGCCTTGCGCGTGGTCGACAGAGTCACCGTGATGCACAACGGGCGCGAGCTTCGCACCGGCAGTCCCGGCGAGATCGAGAACGACGCGCAGGTGCAGGCGATCTACATGGGGAGCCGGCACTGATGACCTGGTTCCGCGCCAAGCACGACAACGCGAGCAGCGGCAGCGCGCCGGCGCTCGCGATCGAATCGCTCGACGTCTTCTACGGCCGCGCCCATGCGCTGCAGGGCGTGAGCCTGACGCTGGAACGCGGCGTGCTCGGCATCGTCGGCCGCAACGGCATGGGGAAGACCACGCTGTGCAACGCGCTCACCGGGCTGGTGCCGGCGCGCGGCAGCATAAGGCTCGCGGGCGAGGAGATCCTCGGCCTGGCGCCGAACGAGATCACGAAGCGTGGCATCGCCTACGTGCCGCAGGGACGACGCGTGTGGCCCTCGCTCTCGGTCGACGAGACGCTGCGCCTGGTCGCCGTCCGGCGGCGCGAAGTCGACCGCATCTACGCCATGTTCCCGCGCCTCGCCGAACGCCGCGGCCACGGCGGTGCGCAACTCTCCGGCGGCGAGCAGCAGATGCTCGCGATCGGGCGCGCGCTGCTGCTGGACCCGAAGCTGCTGGTGATGGACGAGCCCACCGAGGGGCTGGCGCCGGTGATCGTCGAGCAGGTGGCGCAGGCGCTGCGCGATCTCGCGACCGAAGGCAGGATCGCGGTGCTCCTGATCGAGCAGAACCTCGGCGTGGCGATCTCGGTGGCCGACCGGATCGGCGTGATGGTCAACGGCCGCATCGCGCAGCAGATGCCGATCGCCCAGCTCGCCGGCGATCGCGAGCTGCAGGAGCGCCTGCTCGGCGTGCGCTCGAACGGCCATGACGAGGAAGCCGGGCTCGGCGCCGCGGACGGCGGCATCGAGCAGCCCGCGCCCACGCAGGTGTTCACCGTGCGCCGCGCGCATGGCGAGGGCGCGCCTTCGCTCGACGATCTGGCGCCCAGCAGGGTGCGCGGCTTCACGCGCTGGAACGCCGGCGGCACGGCCGCGCCCGTGGTCGACATCGCGCGGGTCGCGCCACTACCGCCCGCAGCGCCGGCATCGGCCATTGCGCCGCCCCCGCCTCCGGCCGCATCGCCCCGGGTCTTCGACTTGCCCGTCGCCGCCAGCAGCGCTCGCGCGGCCTACGTGGCCGGCACCTTCGACACCAAGGGCCGCGAGCTGTTCTTCCTGCGCCAGTGCCTGGAGCGCTCGGGCCTGCGCGTGGTCACGGTCGACCTGTCGACCTCCGGCCGGACCTCGTCGGCCAGCGTGCATCCGCGCGAGGTGGCGCGCCACCACCCGCAAGGCGAGTCGGCCGTTTTCAGCGGCGACCGCGGCAGCGCGACCGCTGCGATGGCGCTCGCCTTCGAAGCCTTCGTGCAGACGCGGCGCGACCTCGGCGGCATCATCTCCGCCGGCGGTTCCGGCAACACCTCGATGGCCACCCAGGGCATGCGCGCACTGCCGATCGGCGTGCCGAAGATGATGGTCTCGACCATGGCCAGCGGCGACACACGGCCCTACGTGGGTCCGAGCGACATCTGCATGATGTACTCGGTCACCGACGTGCAGGGCATCCATCGCATCAGCGAATGCGTGCTTGCCAACGCCGCGAACGCGCTGGCCGGAATGATCGCCCACCCGCCGGTCCGCTCGACCTCCAGCAAGCCGGCAATCGGCCTCACGATGTTCGGCGTGACGACGCCCTGCGTGCAGGCGGTCACGAAGCGCCTCGAGGACAGCTACGACTGCCTGGTGTTTCATGCCACCGGCGTCGGCGGCCAGTCGATGGAAAAGCTCGCCGACTCGGGCATGCTCGCCGGCGTGATCGACGTCTCGACGACCGAGATCGCGGACGAGATCGCAGGCGGCGTGCTCTCGGCCGGCGCGGCGCGCATGGACGTGTTCGCGCGCCATGCGCTGCCCTATGTCGGTTCCTGCGGCGCGCTGGACATGGTGAACTTCGGCGCCTGGGACACGGTGCCCGAGCGCTTCAAGGCGCGCAAGCTTTACCGCCACAACCCGACCGTGACGCTGATGCGGACCACGGCCGACGAATGCCGCGCCATCGGCGAGTTCATTGCCGCCAAGCTCAATGCGATGCGCGGACCGGTGCGCTTCCTGATTCCCGAGGGCGGCGTCTCCGCGATCGACCGGCCGGGTCAGCCCTTCCACGACCCGGAGGCCGACCGGGCGCTGTTCGCCGCGATCGAGCAATCCTTCCGAAGCGGCATCGACCGCAAGCTGCAGCGCTTGCCGCTGCATATCAACGACGAGGCCTTTGCCGACGCGCTGGTCAGTGCGTGGTATGAGGTGTCCAGACCCACGGCCGGCGCACGGCGCGCCTGATCACACACGACCCGACCATGCCCCGCATCGCCAGAACGACACTGCTCGAACGCTTCCGCGCCAAAATCGCCGCCGGCCGGCCGATCATCGGCGGCGGCGCCGGCACCGGCCTGTCGGCGAAGTGCGAGGAAGCCGGCGGCATCGACCTGATCGTGATCTACAACTCGGGCCGCTACCGCATGGCCGGCCGCGGCTCGCTCGCGGGCCTGCTGGCCTACGGCAACGCGAACCAGATCGTCTGCGAGATGGCGCACGAGGTGCTGCCGGCGGTGAGGAACACGCCGGTGCTGGCGGGCGTCAATGGCACCGACCCGTTCATGATCCCGGAGGAGTTCCTGCAGCGGCTGATCGGCCTCGGCTTCTCGGGCGTTCAGAACTTCCCGACCGTCGGGCTGATCGACGGCACCTTCCGAGCAAACCTCGAAGAAACCGGCATGGGTTACGCGCTCGAGGTCCAGATGATCGAACGTGCCCGCGCGCTCGACCTGCTGACCACGCCCTATGTGTTCAGCGAGGCCGATGCGCGCGCAATGGCCGCGGCCGGCGCGGACATCATCGTGTGCCACCTGGGGCTCACCACCGGCGGATCGATCGGCGCGCAGACCGCGCTCACGCTGGACGACTGCGTGGACCGCATCAACCTGTGGGCCGCGGCAGCGCATGCAGTGAACCCGGAAGCGATCGTGCTGTGCCACGGCGGCCCGATCGCCACGCCCGAGGACGCACGGCACGTGCTGGCGCATTGCCCCGCATGCCACGGCTTCTACGGCGCGAGTTCGATGGAGCGGCTGCCGGTCGAGACGGCGCTCACCGAGACCACCCGCCGCTTCGTTCAGATCACCCGATAACAGGAGAGCAGATCCATGTCAGGCGCTCAATTCGGCAATTTCATCCTGGGGCTGATCGTCGTCGCGATCGTCGTCGCGATCGCGGTCTGGCTGCTCCACTGGCTGTACCTGCGCAGCTCCAAGGAGCGGGCCTTCGTGCGCACCGGCCTCGGTGGCCAGAAGGTGGTGCTCGACGGCGGCGCCTTTGTGCTGCCGATCGTGCACGACGTGATCCCGGTCAACATGAACACGCTGCGCCTCGAAGTGAGCCGCGGCCGCGACAAGGCGCTGATCACCAAGGACCGCATGCGCGTCGACGTGATCGCCGAGTTCTATGTGCGCGTGGCCACCAGCGCCGATGCGGTGGCCGCGGCGGCGCAGACACTGGGCCTGCGGACGATGGAGCCGGACCAGTTGAAGGAGCTGGTCGAGGGCAAGTTCGTCGACGCGCTGCGCACCGCTGCCGCCGAGATGACGATGGAGGAACTGCACGAGAAGCGCGGCGCCTACGTCAGGCGCGTGCGCGAAGCCGTGGCCGAGGATCTGACGAAGAACGGCCTCGAACTCGAAGCCGCCTCGCTGACGCAGCTGGACCAGACCGGCATGGAGTTCTTCAACCCGAGCAATGCCTTCGACGCCGAGGGCCTGACGCGCCTGACCGAACAGATCGAGCACCGCAAGAAGCAGCGCAACGACGTCGAGCAGGACACGCTGATCGCGATCCGTAACAAGAATCTCGAGGCGGAGAAGCTCTCGCTCGAGATCGATCGCGAAGGCGAGTACGCGCGCCTGACGCAGCAGCGCGAGGTCGAGATCGCGCGGGCGCGCCAGCGTGCCGAGGTGGCCACCGAACGCGCGCAGCGCGAACAGGCGGCCGAGGGTGCGCAGATCACGGCCAAGCAGAGCATCGACGCGGCGCGCATCCGCTCCGAGCAGACCATCGAGGAGGAGCGTATCGGCAAGGAGCGCGCGATCCAGAGCGCCGAGATCGAACGCCGCATGTCGCTCGAACTCGCCGAGCAGCAGCGCGCGATTGCGGTCGCGCGCGAGAGCAAGGCGCAGAGCGAGGCCCAGGCCGAGGCCGAGACCGCCCGTGCGCTGGCGGTCTCGGCCGAGGAGAAGGTGTTCACGGCGCGCGAGGTCGAGATGGCCGAGCGCAAGAAGGCCATCGAGCTGATCGGCGCGGCGCAGATCGCCGAGCGCGACGCGCTGCGCCTCACTTCGGCGGCGCAGGCCGAGAAGGACGCCAGCGCCGACCGCGGCGCGGCGGTGCGCGCCCAGGCCGAAGCCGACGCCGATGCCGAGAAGATCAAGTCGATGGCGATGCGCGTGCGTGCCGAGATCGAAGCCGAGGCGGCGCGCATGATGAACGAGGCGCACAACATGCTGTCGCCCGAGGCGCGCATGTCGGCGCTGCGCATGAAGCTGGTCGAGAAGGCCGAAGCGATCATCCGCGAGTCGGTGCGGCCGATGGAGCGCATCGAGGGCATCAAGATCCTGCACGTCGACGGCCTGGGCGGCTCGTCGGGCGCGGGCGCCCAGAACGGCGACGGCGGCGGTTTCGCCGACGGGTTGGTCAACTCCGCGTTGCGTTTTCGCGCGCAGGCGCCGCTGGTGGATCAATTGCTTCGCGAGATCGGCATCGAAGGCGGCGACATTCAGCGCCTGGTGGGTGATGTCAGCGGCGCCCACGTCGCGCTGCCTTCGGGCACTGGCAAGGCCAAGGAATAACGCATGGTGCAGGTGTACGTTTCGAGCGTCATCGACGCCAGTGCCGACAGCGTGTGGTCGCGCATCCGCGATTTCAACGGCCTGCCGCAGTGGCATCCGCTGATCGCGGACAGCCGGATCGAGAACAACCAGCCTGGCGATCGTGTCGGCTGCATCCGCCACTTCCACCTGCGCGATGGCGGCATGGTTCGCGAGAAGCTCTTGGCCCTGTCGGACTACGAGTACAGCTGCACCTACGAGATCCTCGAAAGCCCGATGGCGGTAGAGCACTACACCGCCACGCTCAAGCTGACGCCGGTGACCGATGGCGCGCGCTGCTTCGCCGAGTGGAGCGCGGAGTTCGATTGCGATGAAGGCCGCGAGCGTGAGTTGACGGAGACGATCGGCGGCGGCGTGTTCCAGGGCGGCTTCGATGCCCTGAAGCGCCACTTCGGGGGTCGGTGATGGGCCCCCACGCTCATCACTTCGTGTATTCGCTGCCCCCCGAGGGGGCGCAGGCCTCCCTGGGGGCGGCCCGGCGGGAGTCCTGATGCTGCAAAGAGTCGTGCGCTCGACCATCATCGACGCGCCGATCGAGCGCGTGTGGGCGGTGCTGCGCGACTTCAACAGTCATGAAGCGTGGCATGAAGTGGTCGAGACCAGCCGCATCGAGGGCGGCGAGCGCAGCGACCAGGTCGGCTGCGTGCGCAGCTTCACGCTCCGAGACGGCAACCGCATCCGCGAGCAGTTGCTGACACTGTCGGACACCGAGCACAAGAGCACCTACTGCATCGTCGAGGCCACGGTGCCGCTGCAGCGCTACGTGGCCACCGTCACGCTCAAGCCGGTGACCGACGGCAACCGCACCTTCTGGCATTGGGAATCGACCTTCGCCACGCCCCCCGGCATGGAACGCGAATTGCGCGACATGGTGGCGCAAGGCGTCTACGAGGCCGGCTTCGAGAACCTGCGCCGGCATTTGCGGCGAGGCAGCGATCTGCAACCGGCGGGCCGCGCCGCGGCGATGCCCATGGCCCTCGCCGTGCCCGCGCGCCGTGTCGTCGTCGAGCGCTACGGCGGGCCCGAGGAGCTGCGCCCGCAAGAGGCCGAAGCCCCGGCGCCGCGCGAGGGCGAGGTGCGCATCCGGCAGCGCGCCATCGGCGTCAACTTCATCGACGTGTACCTGCGGCGCGGCTGGGTGCCGTCCCTGCTTCCCCTTCCCGGCGTGCCCGGCATGGAGGCCGCCGGCAGCGTGCTCGATGTCGGGCCGCAGGTCAGCGGCCTCCTGCCCGGCGACCGCGTGGCCTACCTCGGCCCGGTGCCCGGCGCGTATTGCGAGGTGCGCTGCGTGCCGGCCGCTTGGGTGGTGCGGCTGCCCGCGGCAGTCGCGGACGAGCTCGCCGCCGCGCTGCTGCTCAAGGGCATCACCGCCGACTACCTGTTGCGCGACCTCGGGCGCGTTCAGCGCGGCACGCGGCTGCTGGTCCATGCGGCAGCCGGCGGCGTGGGCCTGCTGGTCTGCTCCTGGGCGCGCCGTCTCGGCGCGGTCGTGCTGGGCACCGTGTCGAGCGAGGAGAAGGCCCGCGTCGCGCGCGAGCACGGCTGCGATCACGTGATCGTGACCCGCGACTACCGTTTCGCCGATGCCGTGCAGCGCGCCTGCGGCGGCGCCGACGTGGTGATCGACGGCCTGGGCGACGCGGCCCGCGACGAGAACCTCGCCGCCCTCGCGCGCCGCGGCCACTGGATCAGCCTCGGTCAGGCCAGCGGACCGCTGGCGCCATTGCCGGCCGACGCGCTGCTCGCCAAGTCGCTGAGCTTTTCGCGGCCCGTGGTGTTCGACTACGTGGCGACGAACGAGCAGCTCGCGGAGCGCGCGCAACGGGTCTGGGACGCGCTCGCCGACGGCACGATCAAGGCGCCGCCGATCGAACGCTATTCACTGAACGCCGCGGCAGAGGCGCACGCGCGGCTCGAATCGCGCGCCACCATCGGCGCGCTGGTGTTGCTGCCATGAACAAGGAGAGAGCGAAATGATCGTCGGGATGAATCACTTCACCGTCACGGCCGAGGACGAGAAGAAGACCCTGGATTTCTACACGGGCCTGCTCGGGCTCACCATCGGCCATCGACCGGACCTCGGCTTTCCCGGCGCATGGCTCTACGGCGAGGGGCCGCAGGCGGTGCTGCACCTTTACTTCGAGCGGCCGGTGCCGGCGCAGCGCACCGGCGTCATCGACCACATGGCTTTCACCGCACGCGACCTGCGTGCCGTGAAAGCCCGCTTCGACCAGAGCGGCACGAAGTACGAGCTGCGGCAGCAGGCGGGTGCGGGCACCTGGCAGCTGTTCTGCCACGACCCCAACGGAGCGAAGGTCGAACTCGACTTCGACGCCTCCGAGAAGCCGTAGCGGCAGTCGCGTTTTGGCAAGGCTTGTCAATGAGACTAAAGTCGAGTCTTTCCAAATCTCGGAACCAAGGTCAATGACTCAAAGCTACAAGCAGATCCAAAAGCAAATCGAGACTCTCCAGCGCCAAGCTGAGAAGTTGCGCAAGCAGGAGGTCGATGGAGTAGTTGCGCGCATCAAGGTGGCCATCGCCCACTACGGGCTCACTCCAGAGCAGTTGGGCTTCGGAGCGACTGCCGGCAGTGTGAAGGCGAAAGCAGGAAAGACTGCCCCAACTCGGTCAACGAAGTACAGCGACGGTCAAGGCAATTCCTGGTCAGGCATTGGGAAACGCCCGTACTGGCTGCGTGACGCTCTCAATGCTGGCAGGGCGCTTGAAGAGTTCGCCACCGCGGCTTCGTCGTCGGGCGCGTCGAGCGCAAAAAAGCTCAATAAGTCCAAGAAGCGGAAGTCCAAGGTTGTGTATCGAGATGAGGCTGGACACACATGGTCGGGAATGGGCCCGCGGCCGCGCTGGTTGAAAGAGGCGCTGGATGCGGGAAAGACACTCGAGGAGATGACTGCCTGAGACACGGCTGACGCGCCGCACCGGAAGTCTGCAATGCAGGTTCTGAGGAGTTTCAAATGGCAGTGTTCGTAGCGACCGACCCTGAGGGCTATGAAGCATATGTCGGTCGAGGAAGCCAACGCCTTGCACCGTCCGTTGTTCGATTCGCGGGTGTTTCGGCAAACGAGGCCGTCCTTGACGTGGGTTGCGGCACAGGCCATCTGACGCGTGCCATATCGCTCGCCGGGGCGCGCGCAACCGGCGTCGATCTGTCTCCCTCTTACGTTGAATTTGCACAGCGTGTGACCGCAAGGCAGGACGTGGTCTTCGAAGTCGGCGATGCCCTTAACCTTTCGTACCAGGATGGAGTTTTCGACCGCGCCCTATCCATGCTCGCGCTGGACGTGCTTCCGGACTCCGCCCAGGGCCTGCGCGAGATGAAGCGGGTCACGCGCAAGGGCGGCATGGTCACTGTGGTCGTCAACAATTTCCGCTGCGGCTGGACGCCATTCAGCCTGGTTTGGGACGCCGCTGCCGTCCTCGATGCAGACGGCGCTGCAATGCGCGACGAAATGGTCTCGAAGGCGCTCGGTTGGCCCGGAGGACTCGCGGACTTGTTCGAAGCTGCGAGCTTCACCGCCGTCGTGGAAGACCAACTTGCCGCCCTATTCGAGTACCAATCGTTTGATGACTACTGGTCTACGTTCCTCACCGGGCAAGGAAAGACGGGCAGCTACGTGACGCAGCTTGCAATGTCGAAACGCGACGAACTGAAGCATCATGTCCGAGCAGCGTATCTCTGCGGCTTGCCTGACGGACCACGCGCCCTGACAACGTCGTTTTGGGCTGTACGCGGAGTTGTCTAGGCGCGTTGGAGCAAGAGCAATGTCTGTTTAGGGCCAGAAGCTCGCCGGCCGCGGCCGGCGACAGTCGGCCAACAGATGCTATGGACTACCCGAGTCATCCCCGTTTAGTTAGAGTCAAGGCGCAGGCGCCCCTAACTCGCAATCAGGACGCGAACAAGAACGACGAGGAACCCCACAGCAACGAGCGCGGTGACTGCCGCCGTCACGGGGTGGGGCGATCCGTCGTCCGCGTTTTGTCGTGTCGACGTGGCGTAGGCGTGAGGTGTTGACGCGGCCATGTCAAAAGCGGTGCTGAACGGGCTGTAGAGCGCGCCGCCATGGCTTGCCAAGCCAGACTCGTCGGCCTGGACTTCGACGCCGGCTGATTGTTCGATCCGATCGGCTTCAGTGGAGGAAGGCCGTCGAGCTTCGGCTGCGAACAGCGGTGCACCCGCGGTTGCCGACAGGGCTGCCAGGCAAATACCTGCAAGCGCTAGGCGCGCTCCACGTTGTCCATGCACCACGACGATGTCCTTGGTGTTGGCCGAGATGGCCGTTACTACTTGCTGCCGGTTGCCTGGTGCGCTTGATAAGTGTCGAAGATCAGGACGCTGGCCCGATCACATCCGGGCACGGCGAAACCGCAATGGGGAAAGGGCCCCGAGCTTGCCCAGGGTCCCTTCCGACGCGGCCTCTTGCTTAGTTGGGGCAAGAGCCTGGGATGCTGAAGAAGTTTCTCGCGAAGGTGCCAGTTGGCACGATCGAGACACCGTTGGTCAAATCAGTGAGCAGCACGTCTGTGTATCTGACGCATGCGATGATGAGATCTTGACCGGATGGGCAGGCAAAGTTGCCCTCGTCCGGAGGGCCGGCTGTCAGGCTCCCCCTGACTCGGCCGTTCTTGGTGGCCGGGAATGTGTCGTCAGCCCGAACGGCTCCCGTGACGGTGGTCTTGTTGCTGGCGCTCGGATTCTTTCCCCCGTGGTTGATGCACGCGTACACCGCCGTGCCCTGAGCTGTAAGGCTTTCGAGCACTGTTGCATTCCCCACTCCGGCTTCATCAAAACTGACCACTAGGGCCCCATTCGAATTCACGGATGCGTCGGCACTGAAGAAGTGTGCCGCGGCGAGCGCCTGTCCGGCTCCAAACGTCAGCATTGCCGCTATCAGTAGTGTCTTCTTCATATTAAGCCTCCAAGTAAGATTGAAAATCATCTGTTCTTGGGTGCGTCTCGGTGCTGGCGATGAGGTCAACATCGCGGCGCCCTGAGAACACATGGCATGCTGAACTTAATAATAAAGTTTGACATTAGACAAACGAAATAGGCGAAGGCGGAACTTATCCCCGTTGAAACACGCAACAGGTTCCGAACACAATTTCCTCGGATGAGCAAACTCATTGGCCTGCGAGACGGGTACCGTTTCGCTGTACTGCCCTCTATGGCTTCAACAGAAAGCCTTGCGGCTCGATACCCTTTTGGCGACGGTGTCGGAATGCGCTGACATGTTGGCCCCTCCTATGGCCAGTTGCACCCGTTGTAGCTGGTTACGATAGTTTCGTTTGTCAGTTACGAATTGATGCCTGCCATTTCGGAAAGCTACAAGTCGCAAAAGCGGTCGTTTACGTTGGCACGTTCGAAAACTCGATTTATGGACGCTGCCTCTTTGCAGCCGCACGGCGACCCTTCACTCTGATGCGTTGCTGCCAGTGACGGCGTACACCTCGACCGGCGCCGCCTTGCCCCGGAACGACGCCGCCCCGAGGGGCTCGACCGGAATGCGTCCACCGAGAGCCATGCAGGTTGCCAGATCGATCAGGATCGTCCGCTTCGCAAGCTTGGTGTGCGCCTCGAGTCGTGCGGCAAGGTTCACCGTGTCGCCGATGCAGGTGTAGGTCGCGCGCTGCTGCGTGCCGGTGTAGCCCGCCACCATTTCGCCGCTGGCGATTCCCACGCCGATGCGGATCGCAGGCTTGTCCGCAGCGATGCGCTCTGTGTTCAGCAGCTCGATCATCTCGACCATGTCGAGCGCCGCGCGCACCGCGGCCGCGCTGTGGTCGGGCAGCGGCAGCGGGGCGCCGAAGATGGCCATCAGCCCGTCGCCGATCATCTGGTTCACCACGCCGCCATGGCCGTTGATCGCGTCGAACATCAGCGTGTAGTACGTGTTCAGCAGTTCGATCGTCTCTTCGGGCGGCTGCGACTCGACCAGCGCGGTGAAGCTGCGAATGTCGGAGAACATCACCGCGCCTTGCACGCGTCGCCCGCCGAGCGCGAAGCCGGATTGCTGCAGGTCCTGCGCGACCTCGGAGGTGGCGAAGCGGCGCACCAGCTCCTTCTGCTGGTCGCGCAGGCGCTTCTTCTCGAGGCTGGCGCCGATGCGCGCCTTCAGCAGTACCGCATTGACCGGCTTGTGCAGGTAGTCCTCAGCGCCGAGCTCGATGCAGCGCACGATGGTGGCCACGCCCTCGAGCGACGAGGTCACGATCACGGGCAGGTCGCGCAGCTTCGGATCGGCGGTCAGTTGCTCCAGCACCTGGAAGCCGTCCATCTCGGGCATTTCCATGTCGAGCAGCAGCAGGTCGTAGGTGTCGCGCCGCAGCAGCTCCAGGGCGACACGTCCGTTCTCGGCGCTTTCGACGCGGTGGCCCTGCAGTTCGAGGCTGCGGGTCAGCAGCAGGCGGTTGACCTTGTTGTCGTCCGCCACGAGGAGGTGGGCCGGCGCGTGGCGCAAGTCAACCATGGATCAGCTCCGTCAGAGCCGCGGCGACCCGGGCGTACTCCAGCGCCAGCGCGTCGAGTGCATTCGATTGCTGCGCGGCCGCCAGGCCCCCGAGTTCCTGTTCGCGCGCCATCGCGCCCAGCGTATGCGCGCCGAAGGTGAGACTGTTCGACTTGAGCGAATGCGCAGCGCGGCGGAAGTCATCAGCATTGCCCGAGTCCATCGCGTCGCGAAGCTCCTTCAGCATCGCCGGTGCCTCTTCGAGAAAGGTCTGCACCAGTTCCTTGACAAAGTCGGCTCCCGCGGTGTCTTGCAGTTCCGTAAAGGTCGCGAGGTCGATGGTCGCAGCGCTCATGTCATCGCTCCTTTCATCGGTCCTTTCGTGCGAGCACGCTGTTCAGCGCTTCGACCAGCCGATCGACGCGGATCGGCTTGGTCAGGTAGTCGTCCATGCCTGCGGCCATGCACATCTCACGGTCGCCCTGCATGGCGTTGGCCGTCATCGCCACGATGCGCGGCCGTTGCGGCGCCTCCAGCAGCTTGCAGATCTGCCGCGTCGCGTCCAGTCCGTCGAGTTCGGGCATCTGCACATCCATGAGCACCACATCGTAGGCCTGGCGCTGCACCGATTCCACCGCCTCGATGCCGTTGGAGGCGAGGTCGGCCCGGTAGCCCATCTGCTGCAGCAGGCGCATGGCGAGCTTCTGGTTCACCGCGTTGTCTTCGGCGAGCAGGATGCGCAGCGGGTGGCGTGCTGCCATCGTCGGGTCGATCTGCGGCTTGGCCGCATCGGCGGCTGCAGGTTTCGCAGGCGTGTCGTGCGCGAGCAGGCCCATCAACGTGTCGAACAGGTGCGACTGGCGGATCGGCTTGGCCAGGTACGCATTGAAGAACGATTCGGTGGCATGCGTCTCGTGCCGCCCCAGCGAGCTGAACAGCACGAGCGGCAACACGGCGTGGCTCGCCCGGATGCGTCGCGCGAGGTCGATGCCGTCCATCTCGGGCATGTGCATGTCGAGGATCGCGAGATCGAAGCGCTCGCCCTGTTCGAGCCAGCGCAAGGCTTCGAGCGGCGATTCCGTGTCGCGCGAACTCATGCCCCACTTGCCGGTCTGCAGCGAGAGCACGCGCCGGTTCGTCGCGTTGTCGTCGACGATCAGCACGCGCTTTCCCTGCAGTCCGGCCTGCACGCCGACATGGTCGCGGCGCCGGCTCGGCGGCAGGTTCGCGGTCGGCGCCTCGATGGTGAAGAGGAAGGTCGAGCCTTTGCCCACACCCTCGCTTTCCACCCACATGCGTCCGCCCATCAGTTCGGCCAGCCGCCTGCTGATCGCCAGGCCCAGGCCGGTGCCGCCGTACTTGCGCGTGGTGCTCGAGTCGGCCTGCGTGAACGACTGGAACAGCCGGCTCATGCCTTGCGGCGACAGGCCGATGCCGGTGTCGCGCACGGCGAAGGTCAGCGCGACCTTGCCGGCGGAGGCGGCCTCCGAACTCACCGTCAACACCACCTCGCCGGCCTCGGTGAACTTCACCGCATTGCTCAACAGGTTCAGCAGGATCTGCCGCAGCCGCGCGAGGTCGCCGCTCACGGCCGCGGGCACGTCACCCTCGAACACATAGGCAATGTCGAGCTGCTTCTCGGTCGCGCGCGTGCTGACGAGGTCGAGCGCCGCCTCCACGCAGTCGCGCAGGTCGAACGGGTGCGATTCGATGTCCATGCGCCCGGCCTCGATCTTCGAGTAGTCGAGGATGTCGTTGATGATGGTCAGCAACGCATCGCCCGAATCGCGGATGGTCGCGACGTAGTCCTGCTGCTCGGTGTCGAGCTTCGTGTCGAGCAGCAAGCCGCTCATGCCGATCACCGCGTTCATCGGCGTGCGAATCTCGTGGCTCATGGTCGCCAGGAACGAACTTTTCGCGTCGTTGGCGGCCTCGGCCGCGGCACGCGCCTCCTGCGTCTGATTGAACATTCGGGCGTTCTGTATGGCAATCACGGCCTGGTCGGCGAAGGTCTTGAGAAGCTCCACCTGGTGGCTGGAGAACGGCCCGGCCGCGCTGCGGGTCACGCTGATCATGCCGATGGGAACGCCCTCGTGCACCAGCGGGACGCCGGCCTGGCCGCGCCATCCCCTGCGGCGCGCCAGCGCTCGCAATGCATCCGAGACCTCCGCATTCGCCTCGATGTCTTCCATGACAAGCGGCTTGCCCGTCACCAGGGGCTGGTAGATATAGTCCGAGGCCACCGGGGCGGGAAAGTAGTTCTTCAGCGCCTGGTCGCCCTCCTCGCTGGTGGGCGTGTATGCGGCCAGATGGATCGAATCGTCGATGAGCCGCAGCAATGTCGCGGAGAACCCGCCAACCAACTGCCGCGCGCTTTGAACGATGGCGCTGAAGACAGGTTGCACGTCGGCGGGCGAACTTGCAATGACCTTCAGGATTTCCGCTGTCGCCGTCTGCCGTTCCAGCGCTTCCTGGGTCTCACGGAACAGGCGCGCGTTCTCGATCGCGATCACGGCCTGACTGGCGAAGGTCTGCAGCAGGGCGACAGACTTGGCGGGGAAGGTACCGGGCTGCTCACGCGCAACGCCGACCGTGCCGATGGGGCGGCCCTCGCGCAGCAGGGGCACCGACAGCACACTGCGAAAGCCCGCTTGCCTGGCCTGTTCATTCAGTTCGTAATCAGCGTCCGCGTGCACATCGGGAATCTGCACTGGCGCGCGTTCCATGATGGCGCGGGCGTTGCTGGAGCCGCGCCCGAGCTTCATCGGAAATGAGGCGCGCATGGACGCCTCCGCTTCCGGTGTCGTGCCGTGGTAGCCCACCATGTGCAGCAGTTGGCCGTCGAAACGCGTGGCCGTGCCGATGGTCGCGCCGCACAACGCCCTGGCGCGCTCCGCGATCGCTTCGAACACGGGCTGCGCATCGGTGGGCGAACTGCTCATCACGCGCAGGATCGCCGCCGTGGAGGTCTGCTGCTCCAGTGCCTCCTTGGTCTCATTGAACAGTCGCGCGTTCTGGATCGCGATTACGGCCTGGTCGGCGAAGGTCTTCAGCAGCCCGGCCTCCTGCTCGCTGAAGGGCACGGGCGGGTTGCGGGTCACGTACAGCATGCCGATGCCCCGCCCTTCCCACTGCATCGGCGCGAAGACCTGCGAGTAGTTGCCGGTCCCGAGCATCACCGCGGCGTTGCGCACGCTCTTGGGTGTGTCGGCCCCGTTCATCACGTCGGCGTAGCGCAGCACGCGGTTTTCGCGGATCGCCTGGTGGACCGGCTCCTCGCGCAGCGGGAGCGGAAAGATGCGCGCCACCGCCGGCGCCGACTCGCCGCGGTAGGCCGCGGAGCGCAACAGCTGCTGCTCCTCGTCGATGATCACGATGCCGAGCTCGGAGCTGCGGAACAGGCGGGCGCAGCTCTCCAGGATCTTATCGAACACCGGCGCGGTGTCGGCCACCGAGCCGCTGATGACCTGCAGGACTTCGGCGCTTGCCGTCTGCCGCTCCAGCGCCTGCCTGGTTTCGTTGAACAGACGCACGTTCTCGATGGCGATCACCGCCTGGTCGGCGAAAGTCTGCACCAGGGCGATCTCCGCTGGCGCAAAAGGCCGTACCTGGTTGCGCAGCAGCGCGATCACGCCGATCGATTCGCCATCGCGAATCATCGGCACGGCCAGCACCGTGCGAAAGCCGTTGCGCGCCTGAAGTTCGCGCACGTCCGGATATTCGGTGTCGAGAAGGGGGACGACGTCTTCGACATGCACGCTACGGCGCTCCAGGAACGCACGGCCGCCGATCGAGCTGGCGCGCAGCGGCAGTTCCGCGCCCAGCGAGTAGTCGCCGTACGCCGGCCCGTAGCTCGTCATCGCGCGCAGGTGCTCTCCGACGGCCAGCCACACCCGGCTGCCGTCGGCCCGGCACAACAGGCCGGCGCGCTCGGCCACCGTGTCGAGCACCGGCTGCACGTCGGTCGGCGAGCCGCTGATGACCTTCAGCACCTCGGACGTTGCGGTCTGGCGCTCCAGCGCCTCCCGGGTCTCATTGATCAGCCGCACGTTCTCGATCGCGATCACGGCCTGGTCGGCAAACATCTTGAGCAGGTCGAGCTGCCGTCGCGGCGTCTTGCCGGGTTCCAGCCACGCGGTGACGATCACGCCGATCGGCGCGCCATCCTTGAGCATCGGTGCAGCGATCATCCGGCGCCAGTTCCCGGTCTTCGCCATCGTGCGGTCGTAGTTCGGGTCCGACCCCGCATCCTCGTTGCTCAGGGCCCTTCGCTCGATGATGGCGCGACCGCTCATCAGGTGCGAATCGGGAGGCGCCGGGTACAGCGTGCGTGCCGCCTCCAGCGCCGGTGCAGCCCAGTTCCGGGTGGCTGCCAGATGAACCAGGCGCCCGTCGAAGCTCAAGATCGCGGAAGTCGGGCTGCCGAGCAGCCGCGTCGCGCAATCCAGGATCGCCTCGAACACGGGCGCCACATCGGTCGGCGATTCGCTGATGACGCGCAGCACCTCGCTGATCGCGGTCTGGTACTCGAGGGACTCTGTCAGCTCGGCGGTGCGTTCCTCGACCTTGTGCAGCGCCTCCTGGGTCTCGTTGAACAGCCGCGCGTTCCGGATTGCGATCACCGCCTGGTCGGCGAAGGTCTTGAGCAGAGCGCGCTCACTGGGCCTGAACGGACCCACCTCGCCGCGCTGCATGCTGAGGATGCCGATGCCGCGGCCCTCCCACATCAGCGGAGCGGCCAGGTTCGCGAAGCTTCTTCCCAGATGCTCGGCGTTGCGGCGCAACACCAGTGGCGCCCCGACGTCGTTCAGCACGTCGGCAAACTCCACCAGGTCTCCGGTGCGGAACGCGGGTTCGGCAGACGTATCGGCCAGCGGCATCGGGTAGTTCGACTGCATCAATGGCTCGAGCTCGGCAGCGCGTGCCTCGCCGATCGCGGCGCGGCCGGCCGCCGTCATCCGCCAACGCGTCAGCGCGAGCTGGCCCTGAGCGTCGACCATCAACAAGGCGAAGGAACCGGCGTCGAACAAACGGTCGCAGCACTCGAGGATCTTGTCGAACACGGGCCCGGTGTCGGCCACCGAGCTGCCGATGACCTGCAGCACCTCGGCGGTCGCGGTCTGGTGCGCCAGCGCCTCCTTCAATTCGCGGGCGCGGCGCTGCGTCTCGTCGAACAGGCGGGCGTTCTCCAGCGCCAGGCCCATGCTCGCCGCCACCGTTTCGAGCAGCCGGACCTCGTTGCTCCCGAAGGCGTATTCGCGCTCGTGGTTCTGCAGCACGATGGCGCCCAGAGCGCGATCGCTGCCGATGATGGGGACCGCGACGATCGAGTGCGCCCAATCGGTTCCCGGTGCCGGGCTCATGCCGATCCGGGTCTGTTCCTCGCGCGTGTTCGCCACGCCGGTCCGGCGTTCGCGGAGGATTCGTTCTGCCGCCTCGCCGGGCTTCAACGGCCGCGCCGGCGGGAGCGGCAACGGCACGTTGTGTTCGTAGCGATACAGCGCCTGGATCAGGTTGGTCTTGTCGTCCCACCACACGATGTTCAGGTCGCCGGTGGCAAACACTTCCCGCAGCTTGTCGCCCACCAGGTTGATGATGGCCTGAAACTCCAGCCTGGCGGCCACGCCTTGCTGGATGCTGTTGATGAGTGTGAGCTCCCCGGCGCGTTGCGCGAGCTCGGCCATGCGCTCAGCCACCTTGCGCTCCAGGCCCTCACGGAAGCGGATATTGGCCAGGGCCATGGAGGCCTGGCTCGCAAGCATGGCCAGCAGGTCGCGGTCCGCGCCATGGAAGCGACCGGCCGCGCCTTCGATGTCGGCGTAAAGGTAGCCGATCAGCTCGCGCCCCGCGATCAGCGGAGCGATGAGGCACGAGCGCTGGGCGGCGGGTTCGGCACCATCGGGCCCGTGCCGCAGGCTCACGGCGCGGGTGCGGCGGGTTTCGGCGAGCCAGGGTCCAATGGCGCTGAGCAGGCCGGCGGCGTCTTCGCCCTGCGGCAGCATCGAGGCGACGATGCGCGGGCCGTCGTCGCTGTCGAGCACCAGCAGCACGCGCTGCGCGCCGCTGAGTTCGATCGCCTCGTCGATCAGGAATTCGTGCAGCTCACTCTCGCGGTGCAATTCATTCAGGCGCAGCCCGCTGTAGACCAGGCGCTCGAAGGGCTCGCGCCGGTGGGTGTCGGCGCGCAACGCGCGCATCAACAGTGGCCGGGACCGGGACCTTGCCATATGGCAATTGCCTCCTGCGATCAGGGGGTGATGCGCGAGTGGCGCACACGGCGTGGAGTCTAACGGCGAAGCGGCGAGCGGGTGTGAGGCCCTATGGCCGGTGCTTCAATTGCTTGAAACCCCAATGCCCACGCGGCCAGACCTTCAAGGCAAACGCACAGGAGTAAGCTGGCACAAAGGGGACAAGAACATGCTGGCGGCCGAATGCGCGTGGATCATCTTGCGTGCCGAGCACACTCGCATTCGTGAGCTGTTGGCGCTTGTCGACGGCACGCTGAAAACAGGGGATTGGACACGACCGGGGCCGCAGGCGGCGTCGCTCGTCGAACTCATCGAACGCCTTCAGGCATTCGACGAAACGACGCATCGCCCGAAGGGCGTCGTCCTGCTCGAGATACTGCGCGGCAGGTCGGCAGAGGCCGACCAACTGCTCGATGAGCTCGAACTGGAAAGCAAGCACTGTGACGGCCTGCTCTCACGGGCAAAGGCCATGTTGAAGCCTGCCGAATCGGGGGAAATGGGCAACGCCGGGACCGTCGAAGCCCTGTTGCAAGAGCACCGCCAGCTGATGCATGCCCATCTGGACCGAGAAGACACGCTGCTCCATTCCCAAACGGCGCTGTTGCTGACGGGCGAGGAGTGGGCTGCCGTGGTGTCGTCGATGTCCGCGGCCATGGAGGCCGCGAAAGAACGCGACCGTGGTCGCCCGCCCTCCTGAGGATCGCGCCGCCGCTATTGCGGCTGCAAGCCGATTTCCTTCGCCACCTTCTGCCAGCGTTCGGCTTCCGCGCGCATGAAGGCGCGCAACTCGCCGCTGCTGGACGCTTTCAGTTCCACGGCCAGGGCCGACAGCCGCTCCTTGACGGCCGGCTGAGCCAGGGCTGCCGCGGCCTCCTTGCGCAGGTGTTCGGTCACCTCGAGCGGCGTGGTGGCCGGCGCCACCATGGCCCACCACTGGTCGATCTCGACGCCCTTGATGCCGGCCTCCGACAGCGTGGGCACGCCCCGCAGCGCCGGCAGGTCCACACGCTGCGGGCTGGCCACGGCCAGCGCGCGGATCTTGCCGGCCGCGAGCAGGCTGGAGCCGCTTGCCAGCGTGGCGAAGTGGCCCGCCACCATGCCCGCCGCCACGTCGTTGAGCGCAGGCGCCGAACCTCGGTACGGCACCATGTTGAACCTGATCCGGCTGCGGGTCGCCAGCAGCTCCGCGGCCAGGTGGCTGACGGTGCCGGCGCCGCTGTGCGCGATGGCGGGCGGCGACGCAGCAGCGGCCGCAGCCGCCTTCATGAAGCTCCTGAAATCCTTGCTGTCGGCACCGGTGCCGCCGAAGAAAACCAACGGCGAGGTGCCGATCATCGTCATCGGCGTGAAGTCGCGCAGCAGGTCGTAGGGCAGGCGGGTCATCACCGCCGGCGCGATGGCATGCGGGAGTTCCACGATGGCGATCGTGTAGCCGTCCGGCGCGGCCCGGGCGGCGGCTTCGGTGCCGATCTGGCCCGCGGCGCCGGGCCGGTTGTCCACGACGACCGAGATGCCCATCGCGCTGCTCATGCCTTGCGCCATGGCGCGCGCAATGGCATCGGTGCTGCCGCCGGGAGCCCAAGGCACGATCAGCTTGATCGGCTTGTCGGGAAAGGCGGCCCAGGCCTTCGGCCCGGCGGCCATCAGCGCGGCTGCGCTCAGGAAGGTGCGGCGATGCATCGGCGACATGGGAAGCTCCTTGAAACTCAAACAGGATCGGGCCAGCTCGGATCGCACGAGGCGTCCGCGGTGAGCATCAGCAGCACGTGTTCGTCCGCCGCGATCGCGCTGCGTTCGCGCAATTGCGAAAGCGCAGCCAGGCCGCCCGCGGCGCAGAGCTCCGCGCTGACGCCCGCCTGCGCGAGCAGGCGCCGGGCCGCACGCGCCTGGTCGTCGCCCACGACCACGGCGGCGCCGCCGGTGGCGGCGACCGCCTGCCATTGAAGATACGTGACGGTAGCGCCGGCCGTGGAGAACTGCGCGGTGCGGCCGGGGTAGTCGGCATCCAGCGCGCCGCCTTCGAGCACGCGCGAGAGCCGCGCGAAAGGCTCGACCGCCCAGATGCGCGGCAGCTTCGCGATGCGGCCGGCGGCCAGCAGATCGCGAAAGCCGGCAAAGAGGCCCCACGCCAGATCGCCGCGCGCCGTCGGCACCAGCACATGGTCGGGCAGGCCGCCCTGCTCCAGGCATTCGTCGGCGATGGGCTTGTAGCCTTCGATGGCCAGCGGCGCGCTGCCGAGCGCCGGCAGGCTGTAGTTGGTGAGCGCGAAATAGCCCGCGAGCGGCGCACGCTCGCGCACGAAGGCCCAGCGGCCGGCGTTGTCGGCGAAGGCGAAACGCCTGGCGCCCGCGGCGTCGAGTGCGCGCGCGTAGGCGGCTGGCATGCCGTCGTAGGTCGCGACCTCGCAGGCCAGGCCCGCCGCCTGCGCGTAATGCGCGGCCGACACCGCGGCGTTGCCCGAGGAGGCGAGCACCAGCGTGTGAGCGCCGAAGTCCAGCGCCTGCGTGACGCCAATCGCGGTCATCCGGTCCTTGTGCGAGCCGGTCGGATTGCAGGACTCGTCCTTGAAGCTGAGGCGCGCGACGCCGAAGCGACGTGCGAGATCGGGCATCGCGTACAGCGGCGTGCCGCCCTCGCCCAGGCTGAAGCCCCGTGCATACGGCATGAGAGGCGCTGACGTCGCGTCGGCCCGGTAGCTCGCGCGCAGGCCGACATGCACGCCCTCCGCGCGGCAGGCTGGGCAGCCCTCGTGCGCAAGGCGGATCGGATACTCGGCGTCGCAGCGCAGGCATTGCAGGCCGCGCAGCAGCGGATTCCTGATCGGCCGGATCGGCTGGGCCAGGGCGCAAACCGGGTGGGTCATCTCTTTGGCTTCTGTCTTGTCGCTGAAATCGATGCCCGAATGCTAGGCGCAGATAAATAAAATAAAGTCGATCGATCTATTCATCCGATAACCAAACTTATCAATGCGATTCACCGAGATCGAGACCTTCCGGGCCCTGATGCGCAGCAGCACCACGCGCAAGGCGGCGGCTCAGCTGCATGTGACGCAGCCCGCCGTCAGCCAGTCGCTCAAGCGGCTCGAGGCGCAGGCGGGCATGGTGCTGTTCCAGCGCACCGGCGGGCGGCTGGTGCCGACACCGGAGGCCCGCGCGCTCTGGACCGAGGTGGAGCGCGTGTTCATCGGCATGGACGCCATCGAGCACCGGCTGCGCAGCCTGCGCGACTTCGGCGTCAACCAGCTGGAACTCAGCTGCTATCCGGCCTTCGGGCTCAGCTTCATGCCGCGCGCGCTGGCGCGGCTGAAGGCGCAACGCGGGGACGGCGCATGGCCGCAGGTGTCGCTGCAGGTGCTGAGCTCGAAGGACGTGCGCGACCGCGTGGCCATGGGCATTTCGGATTTCGGGCTCATGGCCGACGAGCTGTCGCTGGAGGGCATCGAGCATTCGACCTTTGCGCGCATGCCCGGCGTGATCGTGATGCGAGAGGGCCACGCGCTGGCTCGCTTCAAGACCGTCAAGCCCCAGCAGCTCGCGGAGCTTCCCTTCCTGGCCTTGAACCCCGAGGACCCGGCGCATCGCCGGCTCGAGACCGCCATGGCGCAGCAGGGCATCGCGCTGCGCGTGGCCGCGCAGACGCCTTATGCGGCCAGCGTCTGCGAGATGGCGCTGCGCGGCCTGGGCGTCGGCCTGGTCAATCCGATCACCGCACTCGACTACGCCGAGCGTGGGCTGGTCGTGCGCAAGCTGTCGATCGACGTCTCGTTCGCCTGCCTGCTGGCCCTGCCTGCGGGCAAGGTGCTGTCGGCCACGGCCAGGGAATTCCTGTCCGTCATGCGCCAGCAGCTCGCCGAGGATAGTCAGCGGCTGCAGCGCCATTTGCGCTGAACCGCCGCGTGAACCACACTGCCGGAAGCATCGACATGGTGACCGAACTTGCCCACTCCTGGTTGACCCGCAGCGCACCCGTGGCCGCTGCGCAGGCCGCCGGCCGCCCGCTGGTGGCGCTGGAGTCGACCATCATTGCCCACGGCATGCCCTATCCGGAGAACGTTCGCACGGCACGCGAAGTGGAGGCCTTGATCCGCAGCCTGGGCGCCGAGCCCGCGACCATCGCGCTGATCGGCGGGCGGATCCGCGTCGGCCTCGCGGACGACGAGCTCGAACTGCTGGCCCGCTCGGGCGATGCGTACAAGGTCAGCCGCCGCGACCTGCCGGCCGTGCTCGCGAGCGGCGAACTCGGCGCCACGACGGTGGCCGGCACGATGATCTGCGCGGCGCTGGCCGGCATCGAGGTCTTCGTCACCGGCGGCATCGGCGGTGTGCACCGCGGTGCGCCGGAGAGCTTCGACATCTCGGCCGACCTGCAGGAACTGGCGAAGACCTCGGTGGCCGTGGTGTGCGCCGGTGCGAAGTCGATCCTGGACATCGGGCTCACGCTGGAATACCTGGAAACGCACGGCGTGCCGGTGCTCAGTTGCGAGCAGGACAACTTCGCCGCGTTCTACACGCGCGACAGCGGCTTTCGCGCGGACTTCAGGCTGGACGACGCCGCGGCGCAGGCACGCTTCATCCGCACCAAGTGGGACCTGGGCCTCGCGGGCGGCGTGGTGTTGAGCACGCCGGTGCCGGAAGCGGCCGCGATGCCGTGCGAGGAGATCGACGCGCTGACCCGGCAGGCGCTCGCCGAGGCCAAGGCGCAAGGCATCACCGGCAAGGCGGTGACACCCTTCCTGCTGGCTCGCATCAAGGCGCTGACGGGCGGACGCAGCCTGGCGACCAACATCGCGCTCGTCAAACACAACGCCGAGGTGGGGGCCAGGCTGGCGCTGGCGTTGGCACGTGCGGGACGGGGAGCAGGCGCACAATGAGTGCCTCATGCGCCAGCTCCTCTTTCTTGCCATCCTGAGCACGCTCGCTCCCCTCTCCAGCGCGGAGGTGATCCGCTGTGCAGACGCGGCCGGCAACGTGAGCTATACCGACGGCACATGCCCGCCGGGCGCCAGGCCGGTGGGACGCGTGTCGGAACCCCCGCCTGCGCTGCGAGACGGAGCCGAACGTCAGCGTGAGGAGCGCGGCCCGATGGCAGCGGCCCCGAACCCGTCTCAGGCGCCGGCAGGCCCGGCCATCATCGACTCTCGCGGCGCCAGCAGCAACGAGCGGCCCGGCGATTCGCGCTGGAGCGAGCGCGGCAGCGATCCCGTGGCGATCGACGATGGATATCCCTACCCCGGCACCTATCGCCAGCCCATGCCGCGTCGCGACATGCGCCCGCGCATCCGCAACTGCGATGCGGCGGGCTGCCAGGACACGCAGGGCAACCATTACAACCGCTCCGGCCAGCTGGACCGCTACCAGACCCCCGATGGAAAGACCTGCCGGCCGGTGGGTACCACCACGATCTGCCGCTGAGCCGGCGACGCCTCAGGGCGCCACGTAGTCCGACACCACCTTCCACTTGCCGTCCACGATCTGCGACAGGCGCGACTGGTCGTTGCCCAGGCGCTTGGTGGCGGTGTAGCTGCTCTTGGGGCCGCCGAACATGTCGGGCTCGAAGGTCATGCTGTCCATCGCCTTGATGAAGCTGTCGGTCGTGAGGTTGGGGCCGGCTTTCTGCGCGGCCCTGATGAACTGGTCGATGATGGTGTAGCCGTAGACCGAGAACACGGTCGGGTCCTCGTTGAACTTGGTCTTGTACTTGTTGGCCCAGAAGCGGATCGGTTGCGACTGCTCGTCCGTGTAGGGATTTTGCGCGGTCATGGTCGCGTAGAGGCCGTCCATCGCCTTGCCGCCGAGCTTGTGGATCAGGTCGGTGTAGGCCGCGCTGGAGCCCAGGAAGGTCGGGTTGAAGCCGGTCTTGCGCGCCTCGCCGATGGTGCCGATGGTTTCGCGGATGATGGTGCCCATCACCACGAGATCGCAGTTGGCCGCCTTCATCTTCGCGACCTGCGAGGAGAAGTCGGTCGCGCCGCGCTTGAATGAAGTCTTCTCGGTCAGCTCCATGCCGGCGGTCTTGAGGCCGGCTTCGGCGCCGCGCTGCACTTCGAGCCCGAACTCGTCGTCCTGGTAGATGGTGCAGACCTTCTTGGCGCCCTTCTCCTTGATCATCTTGGGCAGCGCGTTGCGGATCTGGTCGTAGTAGGTGGCGGCGAACGAGTACTTGAGCCGGTGGAAGGGCTCGTACATTTCGCGCGCCGCTGTGATCGGCATGAAGTTGATCACGTTCTTGTCGAACTGCACCGGCATCGCCGCCATGTTCTGCGCGGTGCCGATGTGGCCGGCCATGATGAAGATCTTGTCCTGGTTGACCAGCTTCTGCGCCGCCAGCACCGCCTTCTTGGGGTCGTAGCCCGAGTCCTCGACGAAGAGCTTGAGCTTGCGGCCATGCACGTTGCCCTGCTCGTTGAGCTCGTCCACGCGCAGCTGCATGCCGTTGCGCGACTGTTTGCCGAAGCCCGCGATCGGGCCCGAGAGATCCTGGATGGTGCCGATGCGGATCTCGTCCTTGGTGACGCCCTGCGATTGCGCGCCGGCCAGGCCGGAGCCCAGCGCGAGACCGGCGACTGCGGCCAGGGGAAACAGTGTCTTGATCTTCATACAGGAATCTCCTTGGTTGACGAACTGAACGAGTCGGCTATCGGTACATGGCCTCGATGCGGGGGGAGTATTTGGTCTGCACCAGCTTCCGCTTGAGCTTCATCGTCGGCGTGAGCTCTTCGTCCTCGGCGCTGAGCTGCGTTTCGAGCAAAAAGAACTTCTTGATCTGCTCCACCCGCGCGAACTTGGCGTTGACGCGGTCGATCTCGCCCTGGATCAGGTCCTGCACTTCCTGTGCGCGCGTGAGGCTCTCGTAGTTGCTGAAAGGCACGTCGTGGTCCTGCGCGAATTTCTCGACGTTCTCCTGGTCGATCATGACGATCACCGTCAGATAGGGCCTGGCATCGCCGATCACCACGGCATCGGTGATGTAGGGGCTGAACTTGAGCTCGTTCTCCAGCTCGCTCGGCGTGATGTTCTTGCCGCCTGCCGTGATGATGATGTCCTTCATGCGGTCGGTAATGCGGAAATACCCGTCCTCGTCGACGGTGCCGACGTCGCCGGTGTGCAGCCAGCCGTCGGCGTCGATGGTCTCCGCCGTCTTCTCGGGCAGGTTGAGGTAGCCCATGAAGACGTTGGTGCCGCGCACCAGGATCTCGCCGGTGGCCGGATCGAGCCGTACCTCGTTGTAGCCGGCGGCCGGCCCGATGGAACCCGGCTTGATGCGCGCGGCCGGCACGCCGGTGGAAGCGCCGCAGGACTCGGTCATGCCCCAGACCTCGAGCATCGGCACACCGAGCGCCAGGTACCACTTGACCAGCTCGGGCGAGATCGGCGCCGCGCCGGTGACCAGGAAGCGCGCGCGGTGGATGCCGATCAGCTTGCGCGCGTTGTCGAGCGCGAGCCAGCGCGCGAGGCGGAACTTGAAGCGCAGCAGGCCGCCCACCGGCTGCCCCGCGAGCACGCGCTCGGCGATGGCGCCGCCCACGCCGATGCTCCAGCGGTAGGCCGCCTGCTGCAGGCTGCTCGCTTCCTTCAGCGCGATCATCACGCCCGAATAGAACTTCTCCCACACGCGCGGCACGGCGGTGAACACGGTGGGCGCGATCTCGCGCACGTTCTCCGGCACGGTCTCCGGGTTCTCGACGAAGTTGAGGATGGCGCCGGTGTACATCGCGAAGTACTCGCCACCCATGCGCTCGGCGATGTGGCACAGCGGCAGGAAGCACATGCGCTCGTCGTGCTCGTCCTGCGCAACCAGCATGTTGTAGCCGCGCATGGTGTGGACCAGCCCGCGATGGCTGTGCATCGCGCCCTTGGGCTTGCCGGTGGTGCCCGAGGTGTAGACCAGGATCGCCAGGTCTTCGGGGCGGCAGGCGGCGATGCGCTGTTCGAGTTCCTGCGGGTGGCTCTGGAGATAGTCGCGGCCCAGGGCGCGCAGCGCATCGAGGCTCATCACGCCCGGATCATGAAGCTCGCGCAAGCCTTCCATGTCGAACACGATCACGCGGCGCAGGAGCGGCAGCCCGGCGCGCACTTCGAGCGCCTTGTCCAGCTGCTCGTCGTCCTCGACGAAGAGCACGGTGGTGCGCGAGTCCTCGCACAGGTACTTCACCTGCGAGGCCGCGTCGGTCGGATAGATGCCGTTGGCCACGCCGGCGCAGCTGAGCACCGCCAGGTCGCACAGCACCCATTCGACGACGGTGTTGGCCAGGATCGATGCGCACTCGCCGGGCGCGAAGCCGATCGCCATCAGCCCGCCGGCGATCTCGCGCACCGCCTCGGCGGTCTGCCGCCAGCTCCAGCTGCGCCAGATGCCGAACTCCTTCTGCCGCATCCAGACCTGGTCGCCACGCGCGCGCTCGGCGTTCCAGAAGACCGCGGGAACGGTGTCGCCCTGCACCACGATCTCCTGCCGCGGCTGGATGTGAGAGAGGTCCCAGAGTCCTTGCTGCTGCTGATGCTGCTTGGCCATGGTCTTACCTCCAGGTCTTCTTCTTTTTCCAGCGCCGCTCGCCGCGCACGCCCTCGTCCTTCAGGCCGAGGTAGAACTCCTTGATGTCCTCCTTTTCGCGCAGGCGCTCGCAGGTGTCTTCCATCACGATGCGGCCGTTCTCCAGCACGTAGCCGTAGTCGGAGGCGTTGAGCGCCATGTTGGCGTTCTGCTCCACCAGCAGGATGGTGGTGCCGCGCTCGCGGTTGATGCGCACCACGATCTCGAAGATCTCGCGCGTGAGCTTGGGCGAAAGGCCGAGGCTGGGCTCGTCGAGCAGGATGAGCTTGGGCGCCGCCATGATGGCGCGCGAGATCGCGAGCATCTGCTGCTGGCCGCCGGAGAGCAGGCCGGCGTCCTGCGTGGCGCGCTCGCGCAGGATCGGGAAATAGCCATAGACGGTTTCGATGTCGCGCGCGACGCCGTCGCGGTCGGTGCGGGTGTAGGCGCCCATCAGCAGGTTGTCTTTCACCGACAGCAGCGGGAACACTTCGCGGCCTTCGGGGACGTGCGAGAGGCCTTGCTGGACGATATGGGCAGGATCCTTGGCGGTGATGTTCTGACCTTGGAATTCGATGCTGCCTTTTCTCGGATCGATGATTCCGGAGATCGTTTTGAGGATGGTGGTCTTGCCGGCGCCGTTGGAGCCCAGCACGGTGGCGATCTCGCTCTGGCGCACCTTGAGGCTGACACCCCGGATGGCCTTGATGGGGCCGTAGGCGCTTTCGACGTTGAGGAGCGCAAGGACGATGTCGCTCATGCCGTCCTCCTCAATCCGCTCACATCCCCCACAGTCCCCAGATAAGCCTCGATAACCTTCACATCCGACTGCACCTCGCGCGGCGTCCCCGAGGCCAGCGCCTCGCCCATGTTCATCGCCAGCACGCGGTCCGACACCTTCGACACCAGCGACATGTCGTGCTCCACCATCAGCACCGAGATGCCGAGCTCCTGCTGGATGTCCTGGATCCAGAAGGCCATGTCCGCCGTCTCCTCGACATTGAGCCCGGAAGACGGTTCGTCGAGCAGCAGCAGCTTGGGCTCGGTGCACAGCGCGCGGGCGAGTTCCACCACCTTGCGCACGCCGTAAGGCAGCCCCGCCACCATCGAATCGCGGTGATGCTGCAGGTCCAGCAGGTCGATCACCCGCTCGGCCTTTTCGCGCGCCTCGATCTCGGCGCGGCGCGTGGCGGGCGTGAAGAAGACTTCGCTCCAGAAGCCGGTCTGGCGATGCGTGTGGCGGCCGATCAGGAGGTTGTGCAGCACGGTCGCGTGCTCGAACAGCTCGATGTTCTGGAAGGTGCGCGCGATGCCGAGTGCGGCAATGGCATGCGGCGCCTGCTGCGTGAGCGAGAGCGCCGCGCCCTCGCCGTGCCAGACGATCTCGCCCGTGGTCGGCGTGTAGATGCGGCTGATCAGGTTGAAGACCGTGGTCTTGCCGGCGCCGTTGGGCCCGATCAGCGTGAACACCTCGCCGCGCCGCACGTCGAAGCTCACCTTGTTCACGGCCAGCACGCCGCCGAAGCGCACGCTCAGGTCCCGGGCTGCAAGGAGTACATCGCCACTCATCTCAGGCGATCCGACTTGGTGAAGGACTTCTGCCGCCTGAACAAGCCCCGGCGGTAGAAAGGAAAGAGCTGCAGGTAGGTGCGGATCTTGAGCCAGCGCCCGTACAGGCCCAGCGGCTCGAACAGCACGAAGCCGATCAGCACCAGCCCGTAGACCAGCCCCTGCAGTCCGGGCGCCTGGCCGATCACCGGCGGCAGCCAGTCCTTGCCGAGCGCGATCAGCTGCGGCATCGCGATCAGGAAGATCGCGCCGAGAAAAGCGCCGTGCACCGAACCGAGCCCGCCGATCACCACCATCAGCAGCAGGTCGATCGATTGCAGGATGTTGAACTGGTCCGGCGAGATGAAGCTGAGCTTGTGCGCATAGAGCGCCCCGCCGAGCCCCGCCAATGCGGCCGAGATCGCGAAGGACATGGTCTTGTAGCGCGCCAGATGGATGCCCATGCTCTGCGCCGAGATCTCCGAATCGCGGATGGCGACGAAGGCGCGGCCGGTCGGCGAGCGCAGCAGGTTCAGGATGGCCAGCGTGCAGACCACCGCGATCACCAGGCACACGATGTAGAAGCCTTCGCTCGAACTGATGTCCAGCCCGAAGAGCTTGGGCGACTTCACGTGCAGTCCCGAGTTGCCGCCGGTGACGCTCTCCCAGCGCGCGAACACCTCCTCGACGATGAAGCCGAAGGCCAGGGTCGCGATGCCGAGGTAGATGCCCTTGACGCGCAGGGCCGGCAGCGCGACCATCACGCCGACCGCGGCCGAGAGCGCAGCGGCCGCCACCATCGCGATCGGAAAGGGCACCCCCATGTTCGCGAGCACGGCCTGCGTGTAGGCGCCAGTGCCCAGGAAGGCCGCATGCCCGATCGAGAACTGCCCGGTGAAGCCGGCCAGGAGCATCAGGCCGAGGCCCACGATGCCGTAGATCAGCACGAAGGTCAGCTGCGCGAGCCAGTACTCGGGCAGCAGCCATGGCGCCGCGATCAGCGCCGCACCGAGCAGGCTGTACCAGAACACGTGGCCGCCGTGCTTGGCCAGGCCGATGTCCTGCGCGTAGGAGGTCTTGAAGATGAAGCGCATTCAGACTTTCTTGCGCAGCTTCTCGCCGAACAGGCCGTTGGGCTTCACCATCAACATCACGAGCACCACGATGTAGGGCGCCGTGTCCTTGAACCCGTCGGGCAGATAGAAGCCGGCGAAGGATTCGACGATGCCGATCACCAGCCCGCCGACGATCGCCCCCGGCAGGCTGCCGAAGCCGCCCACCACCGCCGCCGGAAAGGCCTTGAGGCCGATGAAGCCCATGTTGGCGTGCACGAAGGTGATCGGCGCGAGCAGCATGCCGGCGATGGCGGCCACCGCGGCCGCGAGCCCCCACACCAGCCCGTTGAGCCGCTTGACCGGAATGCCCATGTAGTAGGCCGCCAGCTGGTTCTGCGACGAGGCCTGCATCGCGATGCCGAGCTTGCTGTAGCGGAACATCGCGAACAGCAGGCCGCACAGCACCGCGGTGGAAAGGATGATGGCCATCTGCTCCACGTTGACCACCAGCTCGCCCAGCTTCCAGATCTGGTCCTTGTAGGGCACAGGCAGCGTGTGCGTCTCGGTGCCGATGGCGGGAATCATGGTGATCAGCCCGCGCGCCACGTAGCCGATGCCGATGGTCAGCATCACGATCGAGAACTGCGGCTGCCCGAGGATCGGCCGGATCACGACCAGCTCGAGCAGCACGCCGAAGGCGGCCATCGCCGCCACGGCCAGCAGCGCCGCCAACCAGAAGGGAAGGCCGAACAAGGACATGCCGGCGAAGGCACAGAAGGCGCCCAGCATCATGAGCTCGCCCTGGGCGAAGCTCACGGTTTCGGTGGCCTTGTAGATCAGCACGAACCCCAGCGCGATCAGGCCGTAGATGCAGCCTTGCGCAATGCCTGAGAGTAGGAGCTGGAGGACTTGCAATCAGGCCTCTTTCATTGATACACGGCGAGTCGTCGCGAGCCGGCGAGGATGTCGCTGGGACGCAGGCCGTAGACCTGGCGGATCGAGTGACTGAAATGGGTCGAATCGGGATAGCCGGTGTCGAGCGCGATGTCGGTCAGCGTGGCGGACTCCCGCACATGGCGCAGCAGGCTGCGGGCCCGCTTCCAGGCGCGGAAGGCACGGAAAGGCACGCCGATCTCCTGCTTGAACAGATGTAGGAAGCGCGAGAAGGAGAGCTGCACCGAGGCCGCGCATTCCTCGGCCGAGGCCGGCAGCGCCGGGTCGGCGACGATGCGCTCGACCACCTGGCGAATGCGCGCGTCGATCGGCCGCACGACGAGCGGCTGGCCGAAGAACAGCGTGTCGAAGTCAAGGGCGTCGAAGCCGTCGCGGCCGGCGGCGGCAAGCAGTTGCGCGTGGGCCGCGCGAACGCGCTGGACGAAGTCCGGCGCCTCGACCGCGCCGCAGTGCTGCAGAAAGTTGGGCAGCTGCGCTGGATCGACCGACTCCGATTCGATCAGCAGGTTGAGGATCAGCGGCTCTTCGCTCACGACCTGGTGCGGCACCTGCGGCGGCACCACCAGCAGCTCGCCGCTTTGCCAGGCGCCGCCGCCGATGCGGATGCGCATCGGCTGTCCCGTGGGCGACACGTAGACGCCATGGCCTCCCAGGCTGCGCTCGGCCGCCGCGCCCAGCAGGCCGGCGTAGAAAACGCGCTCGCGGGTCAGCCACATGAGGCGCTCGCCCCTGCTGCCGTTGCCGCTGCGGTCGGTGTCCGTCCTGGTGCCCAAGATGAATGTCTCCTGCGCTCGCGTCGCGCTCGCAGGATCGTAGCGGCGCCGCAGCGGCGCGGCGATGTCGAGGTGCGGGGACTTTCCCTACATGCGCCCTGACTTCGACAAGCTCAGTCCGAACGGTTCCTGGTCATGCCGCCAGCGCCCGCCGCAGTTCGCCGGCGCACAGCGCCACCGCCGCGTTCGCCTCGTCGAGCAGCCGGCCCATGGTGATGAAGCCATGGATCTGGCGCTCGAAGCAGACGTAGACCGCGCGGTTGCCGGCCGCAGTCAGCGCCCGCGCGTAGTCCAGCCCCTCGTCGCGCAGCGGGTCGTAGCCGGCGGTGAGCACCAGCGCCGGCGGCAGGCGCGACAGGTCGGTGTGCAAGAGCGGCGAGGCGCGCCAGTCGAGGTCGTGCTGCGGGTCGGTGATGTAGTGGTCGTGGAAATACTTGATCGTGTCGCTGGTCAGCACATAGCCCTGACCGTTGCTGGTGTGCGAAGGGTGCACGCAGCGCATGTCGGTTGCCGGGTAGATCAGCAACTGGAAGGCGATGGGCAGATCGCCCGCATCGCGCGCCGCGATCGCCACCACCGCCGCGAGGTTGCCCCCGGCGCTGTCGCCGCCGACCGCGAGGCGATTCGCGTCCACGCCGAGCGAATCCGCTTCCTTGCGCACCCAGTAGGTGGCGGCGAGCACGTCGTCCACCGCGGCCGGGAAGCGATGCTCCGGGCCCATGCGGTAGTCGACTGCGATCACCGCGCAGCCCGAGAGGTTGGCAAGCTCGCGGCACAGCGTGTCGTGGGTGTCGAGGTCGCCGATGGTCCAGCCGCCGCCGTGGTAGTAGACCAGCACCGGCACCGAGGCGCCGGCCGTGCTGCCCAGTGGACGGTAGAGCCGCAATGGGATCGCGCCGTGCGGGCCGGGCGCGCTGAGCTCGCGCACCTCCTCCACTTCGCCGGGCTCCGGCTGCGTGACCGCGCGCCGTTCGCGGTAGAACTTGCGCGCATCGGTCGGCGTCAGCGTGTGGGTCGGCGGCACGCCGCGCTGCACCAGCAGGTCGATGAAGGCTTGGGCTTGGGGATGCAGCATGGCGGACTCCTGGAAGGGCCGGAACTCAGGCCTTGCGCGGCTTGACGCGCGAAGCGGCTTCCTTCGCGTTGCGGCGCGCCGTCTCCACATCCGCCGCATGCGCCAGCGCCACGCCCATGCGCCGCTTGACGAAACTTTCGGGCTTGCCGAACAGGCGCACCTCGCTGCCCGGCACCTGCAGCGCGTGGGCCACGCCTTCGAAGGCAATGCCGGTCGCGTCCACGCCGCCATAGATCACCGCGCTGGCGCCCGGGCTCTTGAGCGCGGTGTCCACCGGCAGGCCCAGGATGGCGCGCGCATGCAGCTCGAACTCGTTCTGCCACTGGGTCGCCATGGTCACCATGCCGGTGTCGTGCGGCCGCGGGCTGACTTCGCTGAACCAGACCTCCTCGCCCTTCACGAACAGCTCGACGCCGAAGAGCCCCTGGCCGCCGAGGTCGGCCGTCACCGCCTGCGCGATCTGCTGCGCTTTTTGCAGCGCAGCCGGCGCCATCGGATGCGGCTGCCAGCTCTCGACGTAGTCGCCGCTCACCTGCACGTGGCCGATGGGTTCGCAGAACTGCGTCTGGACCCGGCCTGCCGCGTCGAGCGCGCGCACGGTCAGGAGCGTGATCTCGTAGTCGAAATCGATGAAACCCTCGACGATCACGCGGCCGTGGCTCACGCGGCCGCCGGCCATCGCGTAGTCCCAGGCCTTCTGCACGTCGGCCGGGCCGTCGATCTTGCTCTGGCCCTTGCCCGAGCTGCTCATCACCGGCTTGACGATGCACGGATAACCGATGCCGGCGTCGATCGCCGCCTGCAACTCGGCCAGCGAATCGCAGAACTTGTAGGGGCTGGTCGGCACACCCAGCGTTTCGGCGGCGAGGCGGCGGATGCCCTCGCGGTCCATCGTGAGGCGCGCCGCGCGCGCGGTCGGGATCACGCGCACCGTGCCCGCGTCTTCCAGCTGCTGCAGCATGGGCGTGGCGATGGCCTCGATCTCGGGCACCACGAGCTGCGGCTTCTCGGCTTCGATCAGCGCCTTCAGCTGATCGGGGTCGCTCATCGTGATGGTGCGCGCATGGTGCGCCACCTGCTGGCCGGGCGCGTTCTCATAGCGGTCGACGGCGATGGTCTCCACGCCGAGGCGCTGGAGCGCGATCAGCACCTCCTTGCCGAGTTCGCCTGAGCCGAGCAGCATCACGCGGGTTGCAGAGGGGGAAAGAGGGGTTCCAAGGGTCGTCATGGTGACGACTTTAAATCACGGGCTGACCCACAATGGCGGATTTTCAAGGAGCATTCGAAATGGCGATTCAGACGGTCGGGATCATCGGCGCGGGGACGATGGGCAACGGTATCGCGCAGGCCTGCGCGGTCGCAGGCGTGAAGGTGGTGATGGTCGACATCGCGCAAGCCGCGGTCGACAAGGGTCTCGCCACCGTGGCCGGCAGCCTGGACCGCCTGATCAAGAAAGACAAGCTCACGGCCGCCCAGAAGGATGCGGCGCTGGCGCTGATCAAGGGCTCGACGAACTACGAGGACCTGAAGGCCGCGGAGCTGGTGATCGAGGCCGCGACCGAGAACCACGAACTCAAGCTCAAGATCCTGAAGCAGATCGACGCCATGCTGGCGCCGGAGGCCATCATCGCCTCCAACACCTCGTCGATCTCGATCACCCAGCTGGCAGCGGCGACCTCGCGGCCCGACCGCTTCATCGGCATGCACTTCTTCAACCCGGTGCCGATGATGGCGCTGGTGGAGATCATCCGCGGCTACCTCACCAGCGACGCCACGCACGATGCGGTGAAGGCGCTGGCCGAGCGGCTGGGCAAGTCGCCGATCACCGTGAAGAACGCGCCGGGCTTCGTGGTCAACCGCATCCTGGTGCCGATGATCAACGAGGCCTTCTTCGTGCTGGCCGAAGGCATTGCGAGCGCGGAAGACATCGACGCCGGCATGAAGCTCGGCTGCAACCAGCCCATCGGTCCGCTGGCGCTGGCCGACATGATCGGGCTCGACGTCTGCCTGGCGGTGATGGAGGTGTACCTCGAGCAGTTCGGCGATTCGAAGTACCGGCCCTGCCCGCTCTTGAAGGAGATGGTCGCGGCAGGCCAGCTCGGCCGCAAGACGGGTCGCGGCGTCTACACCTACTGAGCCCGCCATGACCGCCATCCCCACCACGCCCCCGCCCGAAGGCTGCATCGACACACAGGTGCTCGACCACGTGCTCTTGATCGGCATCAACCGCCCCGCCAAGCGCAACGGCTGGACGCCGCGCATGTTCCGCGAGCTGGCCGAGGCCTATACGCGGCTCGACGACGACCCGGCCCTGCGCGTGGGCGTGCTGCATGCCTTCGGCGATCACTTCACGGCCGGGCTCGACCTGCCGGCCGTGGCCGAGTACATGAAGCGCGGCGAGAAGGCGATTCCCGAGGGCCTGGTGGAGCCGCACGACTTCGGCCTGCCCGGCTACCGCCGCCGCGAGAAGCCGATGGTGGTCGCGGTCAAGGGCATCTGCTTCACGGTCGGCATCGAGCTGATGCTGGGCGCCGACATCGTGGTGGCGGCCGACAACTGCCGCTTCTCGCAGATGGAGGTGCAGCGCGGCATCATGGCCACCGGCGGCGCCACGCTGCGCATGGCCGAGCGCGCCGGCCTGGGCAATGCGATGCTGCATCTGCTCACGGCCGACGAGTTCGACAGCGCCGAGGCTTATCGCCTGCATTTCGTGCAGAAGGTGGTACCGGCCGGGCAGGAGCTGGACGAGGCGCTGCGCATCGCCCAACGCATCGCGGCCCAGGCGCCGCTCGCGGTGGTCGCGACCCGGCTCAACGTGATGAAGGCGATCGAACAGGGGCCGCTCGCGGCGGTGGCGGATTTCATTCCGGTCCAGCAACGGCTCGCCAACAGCGAGGACGCGGCCGAGGGCGTGCGCTCCTTCGTCGAGCGGCGGCCGGCGCGTTTCAGCGGGCGCTGAGCACGGCGGCGCAGGATGCCGCCTTTTCCGGCAACATGCGCTTACCATTTAGATTGCACACAATTCAATTGACAGCTACAATTCTGCCCATGCCTTCCACGCCCTCCGCCGACGACATGCTGCGGCTCGACAACCAGCTCTGCTTTGCGGTCTATTCCGCCTCGTTGGCGATGACCAAGCTGTACAAGCCACTGCTCGACAAGCTCAAGCTCACCTATCCCCAGTATCTTGTGATGCTGGTGTTGTGGGAGCGTGACGGTCTCATGGTGTCGGAGCTGGGCGAGCGGCTCTCGCTCGATTCGGGCACGCTGACGCCGCTCCTGAAGCGCCTCGAAGCCAACGGCCTGGTGGCGCGCATCCGCGACGTGGCCGACGAGCGGCGCGTGCACGTCAGTCTCACGGCCGCCGGCCGCAAGCTCAAGGCGCGTGCGGCGAGCGTTCCGGCCTGCCTGATGGCCGCCTCCCAGTGCTCGGTCGAGGAGCTGGTGGCGCTCACGCAGCAGATCCAGCAACTGAGGGATCGCGTCAAGGCCGCCGCATAGGTTTTCCCCCGCTTCGGCCCACCGAAGCATTTTTTCTCCCCCAACCAACCTGAAGGAATCACCATGGCCACGAAGCTCGACAAAGTCCTGTACACCGCCCAGTCCCACACCACCGGCGGCCGCGACGGCGGCGCCGGCAAGTCCAGCGATGACGCGCTCGACGTCAAACTGAATCCGCCCGGCTCCGGCAAGCCCGGCACCAACCCCGAGCAGTTGTTCGCGGTCGGCTACTCGGCCTGCTTTATCGGCGCGATGAAGGCCGTGGCGCCCAAGATCAACGTCAAGGTGCCGGAAGACGTGGCGGTGGACGCCAGCGTTTCGCTCGGCCCGATCAACGAGGGCAAGGCCTACGGCATCGCGGTCAAGCTGGCGATCACGCTGCCGGGCCTCGACGACGCGCAGAAGAAGCTCCTGGTCGACACCGCCCACCAGGTGTGCCCGTACTCGAACGCCACGCGCGGCAACATCGACGTCGAACTCTCGATCGTCTGATCGCTCCCGTCGGAACTGCGGCCGGCGTCACGCAGGTGACGCCGGCCGCAGCTTTAGACATGACAGGCGTCATGCGCCTGCGCTAAGGTGGTTTCCATGAACACCACCACCCTCCTGATCCGCAAGGACGATCTCTCTGCCACTCGCGTGCGCGCCGACGACGACGCGCCCCTGGCCGACGGCCAGGTCCGGGTGCGCATCGACAGCTTCGCCCTCACCTCCAACAACATCACCTACGCCGCCTTCGGCGAGTCGATGAACTACTGGCAGTTCTTCCCGACCGGTGAAGAGGGCTGGGGCTCGATCCCGGTCTGGGGTTTCGGCTCGGTGGTGCAGTCGCTGCACCCGGGTGTCGCGGTGGGCGAGCGGCTCTACGGCTATGTGCCGATGGCATCAAGCGTGGTGCTGACCCCCGAGCGACTGTCTGCCGCCCGCTTCACCGACGGCGCGCCGCACCGCGCGGCGCTGCCGGCCGTCTACAACCAGTACTTCCGCGCCGCGAGCGATCCGCTCTACAGCGCCGACACGGAAGACCTGCAGGCCCTGCTGCGGCCGCTGTTCATCACCTCCTGGCTGATCGACGACTTCTTCGAGGACAACGATTTCTTCGGCGCCAGGCCGGGCATCGCCCTGCTTTCGAGCGCGTCGAGCAAGACGGCCTACGGCACCGCCTTCCAGATGCATCAGCGCCCCGGCATCGAGGTGATCGGCCTCACCTCCTCTGCCAACAAGGCTTTCTGCGAAAGCCTGGGCTGCTACCACCGCGTGCTGGCCTACGAGGAGCTCGACCAGGTCGCGGCCGACGCGCCCTGCGTCTACGTGGACTTCGCGGGCAACGGCGAACTGCGGCGCGCCATCCACACGCGCTTTACCCAGTTGAAGTACAGCTGCTCGATCGGCGGCACGCACGTCGAGCAGCTGGCCGCGAGCGGCAGCGGCAAGGACCTGTCCGGCGTGCGCGCGACGCTGTTCTTCGCGCCGGCCCAGATCAAGAAGCGCACCGGGGAATGGGGCGGCGACGAATTCGGACGGCGGATGGTCGAGGCCTGGCGCAATTTCATCGCGCAGGTGACCCGGCCCGCCACGCCGTGGCTCGTCGTCCAGCACCACGAGGGGCCCGAAGCGGTGCAGGCCGCTTACGCGCAGGTGCTGTCGGGCCGCGGCGATCCGCGCACCGGGCACATCTTGTCGCTTTCCAGGGCTTCGAGCTAGCGACAATGGGCGGATGACCTCATCCGCCGAGAAAGCCAGCGCCCATCCCTACGAAAGCCTCACGCCCGACGTGGTGCTGGACGCGCTCGCCGGGCTCGACCTGCATGGCGACGGCCGGCTCATGGCGCTGAACTCCTACGAGAACCGCGTCTACCAGGTGTACCTGGAGGACCGCAGCGCGGTGGTGGTCAAGTTCTACCGGCCCGGCCGCTGGAGCGATGAACAGATCGCCGAAGAGCACGCCTTCTCCACCGAGCTCACGGCCGCCGAGGTGCCGGCCGTCGCGCCGCTCGAGTTGCAGGGCGCCACGCTGCACCACCACGGCGGCTTCGCCTTCAGCGTCAGCCCCTACCGCGGCGGGCGCGGGCCCGAGCTCGACGACTTCGAGGTGCTCGAATGGGTGGGCCGCTTCCTGGCGCGCATCCACACGGTCGGCGCCGCGCGGCCCTTCGAAGTGCGGCCGGCGCTGGACCTGCAGAGCTTCGGCATCGCCTCGCGCGACTGGCTGCTGGGCCACGAGATGATCCCGCTCGACGTGCAGCGCGACTGGGAGAAGGCCTGCAACACCGCCTTCGAGATGATCGAGGGCACCGCGCTGGGAACGGCCGCCGATACCGACCTGAAGAAGCTCCGCCTGCATGGCGACGTGCACCCCGGCAACATCCTCTGGACCCCGACCGACCGTCCCGACGGCGGCCCGCACTTCGTCGACCTCGACGACGCGCGCACCGGCTTCGCGGTGCAGGACTTGTGGATGCTGCTGTCGGGCGAGCGCCCGCAGCGCACCGCGCAGCTGAGCGGCCTGCTCGAGGGCTACGAGCAGTTCCGCGAATTCGACCGCCGCGAGCTGGCGCTGATCGAGCCGCTGCGCACGCTGCGCCAGATCCACTACAGCGCCTGGCTCGCACGGCGCTGGCGCGACCCGATCTTCCCGATCAACTTCCCCTGGTTCGGCTCGAGCGACTACTGGAAGGAGCAGATCCAGATGCTGCAGGACCAGTGCGAGGCGATGGCGGAGGAGCCGCTGTACGCCTGAAAGCGCGCCGACGCGATCAGGACTCGATCGGCAGCCCCAGGCTCAGCGGCACATGCAGGTAGCCGCGAAAGCGCGCACGGCCGCCACGCACCACCGGCCCGCAGAGCCCGTAGTCGGGAAAGCGCGCCAGGAAGGCCGCGATCGCGACCCGGCCCTCGAGCCGCGCGAGGTTCATGCCCACGCACTGGTGCGTGCCCGAGCCGAAGGCCAGATGCCGGTTCGGCGAGCGCGTGATGTCGAGCCGATCGGGCGCATCGAACACCGCCGGATCGCGGTTCGCCGCGCCGATGGCGAGCGTGATCTGCGTGCCGGCCGGCACCTCGATGCCGCCGACCTTGGCGGCGACGGTCGTGATGCGATTGCCCAGCTGGTTGGAGCTCTCGAAGCGCAGGAATTCTTCGATCGCGCTTCGGATGAGCGAGGGGTCATCCAGCAGACGATGCTTCTCCTCGGGCCATTCGAGCAGCGCAACCAGGCCGTTGCCGATCAGGTTGGTCGTGGTCTCGTGGCCGGCGTTGAGGATGAAGATGCAGTTCTGGTAGAGCTCGTTCTCGCTCAACTTGTCCTGTCCTGAGCCTGTCGAAGGAGCCTGTCCTGAGCCTGTCGAAGGGTCCTCCTCGCCCTGGATCAACCGCGTGAGCACGTCGTGCGCCGGATCGCCGGGATGGCGCCGCCGCTCGGCCACCAGCGCGCGCAGATAGGCCACCATCTCGGTCACGGCGCGGTTGCCGGCTTCCATCTGCGCCTCGGTCAGCCGCGGCTCCAGCGCGCCGAGGATCGCGAGCGACCAGTTGCGCAGCGGCTCGCGCTCGTCGCGCGGCACGCCCAGCAGGTTGCCGATGATCTCCACCGGAATCGCGGCCGCGAAGTCCTCGATCAGGTCGACCTCGCCGCCGGCGCGCTGCCGCTCTTCCATGCGGTCGAGCAGGCCGTTCACCAGGTGCACGAGCCCATCCTCCAGCGACTCGATGGCCTTGGGCGTCAACGCACCGGCGATCAGCCGGCGCACGCGCGTGTGCAGCGGCGGGTCGTTGAACACCAGGCTGGTCGTGTGATGCGCGTAGAGCGGACTGCCGGCGCCGTACTTGGGCGCGTACTCGGCGCGCTTGTCGGAGCTGAAGGTGTGCGTGTCCTTGTAGACCGCCACGCAGTCGGCATGCCGCGTCAGCAGCAGCGAACCGTCGGGCATGCGCCGCACCGGCGTCGATTCGCGCAGCGCGGCGTACCAGGGATAGGGGTTCTCGTAGAAGGCCGGGCCGAGGCTGCGCAAGTCGAAGCCCGACAGGTCGGGCGCTTGCGAGGACTCGGCCGGGCTCATGACTACACCAGCAAAGCGTTGACGCGCCGCACGTACGCGGCCGGGTCGGCCGGCAAGCCGCCCTCGGCCAGGAGCGCCTGGTCGAACAGGATGTTGGCCAGGTCCTCGAAGTGCTCGGAGCCATCGAGCTTCTTGACCAGCGGGTGCTCGGCATTCACTTCCAGCACCGGCTTGAGTTCCGGCGCCGGCTGGCCGGCCTGCTTGAGCATGCGCGCGAGCTGGGTGCTCATGCCGCCGTCCTGAACCACCAGGCAGGCCGGCGAATCGACCAGGCGCGTGGTCACGCGCACGTCTTCGGCCTTGTCCTTGAGGGTCAGCTTGAGCCGTTCCAGCATCGGCTTGAAGGATTCGGCCGCCTCTTCCGCAGCCTTCTTCTCGGCCTCGTCCTGCAGCTTGCCGAGGTCGACCGCGCCCTTGGCCACGCTCTGCAGCGTCGTGCCATCGAACTCGGTGAGGTAGTTGAGCGCCCACTCGTCGACGCGGTCGGTCATCAACAGCACCTCGATGCCCTTCTTCTTGAAGATCTCGAGCTGCGGGCTGTTCTTGGCCGCGGCCGGGGTGTCGGCCGTGATGTAGTAGATCGCTTCCTGGCCTTCCTTCATGCGCGACTTGTAGTCCGCGAAGCTGACGCTCACGGTGTCGCTGGTGCTCGATGCGAAGCGCAGCAGCTTGGCGATGCGCTCGCGGTTGCCGAAGTCTTCGCCCAGGCCTTCCTTGAGCACGGCGCCGAACTCGGCGTAGAACTTGGCGTACTTGCCCGATTCGTCGCTGTACTCGGCCGCGGCTTCGGCGGCCAGCGTGGTGTCCGCGTCCTTCTTGTCGACCGCATCGGTCACACCCTCGCCCGGCTCGGGCGCCGGCACGCTCTCGCCGGAGCCGACATCGAGCTTGCCCTCGTGGCTCTGGCCGGCCGCCTTCTGCTTTTTCGCTAGGTCCTCCAGCATGCCGAGCACGCGCTTGGTGCTGCCTTCGCGGATCGCCTTCACGTCGCGGCTTTCCTGCAGCAGTTCGCGGCTCACGTTGAGCGGCAGGTCGGCCGAATCGATCACGCCCTTGACGAAGCGCAGGTAGCTCGGCAGCAGCGCCTCGGCGTCGTCCATGATGAAGACGCGCTTGACGTAGAGCTTGACGCCCGCGCTCTTCTCGCGGTTCCACAGGTCCATCGGCGCCTTGGACGGCATGTAGAGCAGCTGCGTGTACTCGGTCGTGCCCTCGACGCGGTTGTGGCTCCAGGCGAGCGGTGGCTCGAAGTCGTGGCTGATGTTCTTGTAGAACTCGACGTACTGCTCTTCGCTGATGTCCTTCTTCGGCCGGCTCCACAGCGCATTGGCCTGGTTGACCGGCTCCCATTCGCCGGTCTTGACCATCTGGCCGCCCTTGTTCTCCTCACCCTCCTTCCATTCCTCCTTCTCCATCAGGATGGGCAGCGAGATGTGGTCGGAGTACTTGGAGATGATGGACTTGAGCTTCCACAGGTTCAGGTATTCCTCGGCATCCTCGCGCAGATGCAGCGTCACGCTGGTGCCGCGCTGTGCTCGCGCGATGGTGTCGACTTCGAAATCGCCAGCGCCTGCGCTGACCCAGCGCACGCCTTCCTCGGCGGGCAGGCCCGCGCGGCGCGACTCGACCGTGATCTTGTCGGCCACGATGAAGCCCGAGTAGAAGCCCACGCCGAACTGCCCGATGAGCTGGGCATCGGCCTTCTGGTCGCCCGAGAGCTTGCTCATGAACTCCCGGGTGCCGCTCTTGGCGATGGTGCCCAGGTGGTCGATGGCCTCCTGCTGCGAGAGGCCGATGCCGTTGTCGGCAATCGTGATCGTCTTGGCTTCCTTGTCGAAGGAAACGCGCACATCCAGCGTGGGCTGGTCTTCATACAGGGCCGACTGGTCGATGGCCTCGAAACGCAGCTTGTCGCAGGCATCCGACGCGTTCGAGATCAGCTCCCTCAGGAAGATTTCCTTGTTGGAGTAGAGCGAATGTGTGACCAGGTGAAGCAGTTGCGCGACTTCGGCCTGGAACGGGAGTTTGGTCTTGGAAAGGGTCATGGCACGAGAAGAAAAAGGACGGTCGCCTCAGGCGAATCGACAACTTTACAAGACCCCGCCGCGGCGAGCCATCCGAAAGAAATGCCCGGCTCCGCAGATGGAATGCTGCACGGTGCGTGGCAAAGGCACGACAGACCCCAAAGTACTACATCGTAACTATTTAACGAAAGTTCTCTTCTCGTTATTCATGAGAACTAAATAGCGCCCGAACTTGTAGGCCATCGCCTACATTTCACCCGGCACCGAAACCAACCACTTACTCCACCGCTCATGAAAAAACTTATTCTGGTCACCGCGCTTGCCGCCATCGCTCCCCTGGCCGCGCAAGCCGAATCGAACTTCGTCACCGGCTCGGGCGCCCAGAGCGCCGCCGCGAAGCTCGACTTCAAGGTCGTCGTTCCGAAGGTGCTCTTCCTGCAAGTCGGTACCGGCACCAATCTCGCCAACAACGCGACCGTGGACAACGTCACCTTCGACGTGCCGGCAGGCGCTATCGGCAACGGCACTGCCGTGGCCGGCACCGGCGGCGACCTGGCCGGCGGCGGCGTCACGGTGCGTGTGCTCGGCAACAGCGGCACCGTCAGCCTGACCAACGCGACCACGGGCCAACTGAGCAGCGGCGTCGCCGGCAACCCGACCGTGCCGTGGGCCGACATCGTCGTGACCGCAGGTGCACTGGCAACGACCACCGCCGGCTACACCAACGCGGCCATCGCCCACCCGCCGTTCAACGACGCAGCCGGCGGCGGCGCGTCGGCGACGGCCACCACGCTGGCCGCCTCGGCAGGCCTCGTGCGCCGCGAAGGCAGCTGGACCTTCGCCTATGCCAACACGGCTACGCTGCCGGCCGGCACCTACGGCGACACCGTGGGCAACAACGGCCGCGTGACCTACACCGCGACCGCGCCCTGATCGCCAACACGACTGTCCGGGACGCGCGGCTTTCGAGACGCGATGAAGGAAGGCAGGCCCGTCCTGCCTAAGCCGTCTAGGAAAAAGCCGCATGGAACCTTGGTTGTCACCACCTTCCCGCGCCCGGCGCGCCGCGCTGGCGCTTGCCGTGCTGGGCGGCGTCTGGCTGCCTGCGGCACACGGCTTCACGATCGGCATCACACCCGGCACCCGCGCGCTTTTTCTTCAGGTGGGCGCCGGCACCATGTCGGGCGGCAATTTCAGAACCGGCGGCACGCCCGGCAACAACACGACCGTCAACTCCGTGTCGGTCACCGTTCCGGCGGGCCAACTGGGCTCGGGCACGGCCCAGGCCATGACGACCGACAGCACCGTCACGATCAGTCCATGGGACGGCTTCGCGTTCTGCAATTCACCGGCCACCACGGGGCAGGTGTACGTGGGCGGCTTCTATCGCATGCCGGGTTCGAGCACCGCCGGCGCGGCGACCCTGTCCGTCACCACGCCGGCGAGCCTGACCGATGGCGGCAACACGATCCCCTTCAATAGCATCGCGTGGACCTCTTCGGGCAACGGCGACACGGGAACAACGATCCCCAGCGCCACCTTCGCGGGCGGCGCCCAGACCTTGCTGTCGGTCACCCGCAACACCTGGTTCGAAAGCTGCCTGGCCTTCCGCTACCTCAACACCCAGCTGGTCCCCGCCGGCACCTTCACCGGCAGAGCGACCTACACGCTCACCGCGCCATGAAGGCCCGCGCTTCGCTTGCCATGCTGGCCGGCCTGCTGGCCCTGGCCACGCCGCCGACGGCCGGCGCCGCGACCTTTCGGGTCGACGACACGGGCACCTACGTGAGCCAGCCGGTCACACCGATGCGCTGGCGCCAGCTGGCACCCGGCCGCGCGGGCGACCACACGATCGAAGGCCGCGTGGCCGTGGCGCTGCGGCTCAACCTGTCGCCCTGGCTCAACCGGCCGGCGCGCATCTACATGTCGCTGGCACCGACCGAGGGCGAGCAGCTGATCGCCACGTGGCGCACGCAGGGCCGGCTGCTTCCGGGCACGGTCCGCGGCGGCAGCCGCACGCTGGTGTTCGAAGGCGTGGCACGCGACGCTTTTCTGCAGGAAAGCATCGTGCTCGATCTCACCGCCGATGGCCGGACGGTGGAGCGCGCGCAATCCCTGCAATTCTTCTTTGAGATCGAGGTATCGCCGTGACGCGCCGTGCCGCACTTTTCCGCCGCGTGCACTCCGCGGCCTTTCTGCTTGCGACCGGCATTGCCGCCCTGACGACCGGCGCGCCGGTGCAGGCACAGTTTTCGCTCGCCGTATCGCCGCCGCGTTTCGAACTGTCGGCGAAGCCCGGCGAACGGGTGCGCGAGGTGATCGAGCTCACGCACCGCGACACGCGCGCCGGCGCCTACAAGCTCAAGACCACCGACTGGACCTTCAGGCCCGACGCCTCGGTCGACTTCAGCGACGAGCTGCTGTCGGGCAGCTGCCGGCCCTGGGTCGCGATCGAGCGCCGCGAACTCAGCATCACGCCCGGACGCCCCTACCGCTTCCGCTTCGAAGTGACGCCGCCGGCCGGCACGCCGCCGACGGAATGCCGCTTCGCGGTGATGATCGAAGGCCAGCAGCCCGCGGCGGCACCGGGCGTTCCGGTTGCACTGGGGGCGCGCATCGGCGTCATCGTCTATGTCGCCGTGGGTGACGTGGCGCCGGTGCTGGAGCTCGCAGGCAGCTCGGTCCAGACGGTCGACGGCCAGGCCACGCCGATGCTCAAGATCCGCAACACCGGCACCGCCCACGGCCGGCTGGCCGGCTTCCTCTCCGGTACCGATGCAAGCGGCACGGCCTTGGAGCTGCAGGCCAGCACCACCCCCATCATGGCCGGCGAGACACGCGACATCGCGCTCGTGGCCAACAAGCCCGGCGACACCGAAACGGCCGTCGCCGTGCGCTTCCCGATCACGATCACCGGCAAGCTGGAGTGGGGCAAGAACGGCTCGATGCCGATCCATCAACGCTTCGCCCCATGAGACGCTGGCTCCGATGCAGCGCCCTCGGACTGTGCGGCGCGGGCCACGCGCTGGCCGGCGCGCCGGCATGGGCACAGGCCGCGCCCGCTGCCACGGTGGTGCAGCCCGAGGCGGCCGGCTATGCCGACCGCGTGCTGGACGACAGCCAGCAAGCCGAGCCGGCCGATGAGCCCCAGGTCCGCGACACGGGCTGGCCGCGCGGCTGGAGCATCGAAGGCCAGTCGACCCAGCAGAGCGGCATCGTGCGCCAGCGCAGCCAGTCGCTGTTGTTCTCCGGCTACCTCGACACGCCCGACTACGGCACCTTTTCGGCCAATGCGAACCTCAACCGCGACGCCGCGCCGGTGAACGGCCTCGGCCTGGTGGGCACCACCGGCACGCCGTATAGCGTGGTGCCCTACAGCTACCGCACCGGCAGCACCTGGCGCATCGACCAGCGCGGCATGCCTTTCGACGGCGGCTGGTTCGGCAACAACAGCGTCGGCAACATCAACATGGCGGCGACGCCGCTGGCGCGCGGCGTCGGCCGCGTCTACCTGCCCAGCCTGCCGATCGAGGGCGTTGCCGCCAGCCTGGAGCAGCCGGGCAGGACCACCTTCAATGCCTCGGCCGGCCGGCTCGGCTTTTTCGACGGGCTCTCCTTCCAGGGTTTCTCGGCCAACCAGGGCACGGCCACGAGCGCCGGCGCCCAGACGCAGCTGACCGGCGGCAACGGCCCGCTCGCGCTGGGCCGCACCGATGCAGCCGTCCAGCTGATCGAGACGCGCGACTTCAACGCCAACGGCGTGCCCGGCTTTGCCCAGAATACACGCTCGCTCTGGACCGCCGTGTCCTGGCAGGGCCTGGCGCCCTGGGCCGATTCGCTAGGAACCGGCTTCGGCGGCGTCGCCGACAAGGTGGGCGGCCTGCGCGTCCAGGCCAATCTGGCGCAAAGTTCCGGCCGGCCTTCGGACGCGTCCTCCTTCGCCCCGCGCGATTCGGCCACCGGCGCTTGGGTCGATGCCGCCTGGCGCACGAAGCTGATGCAACAGGCCGCCTCGGTGTTCTATTTCGAGCCCTCGCTGCGCTGGGGCGGCGATTCGCTGCCGAGCGATCTGCGCGGCGCCTCGTGGCGCGGCGACATCTCGACGCGCCAATGGCAGCTCGGCACCAACCTCGAAGTGAGCGACAGCGTGAGCGGCCTGCGGCGCAGCTCGGTGTTCGGCAACCTGTTCGGCCGCTATCGCTTCGACTCGCGCGACGCGCTCTCGGCCACCCTCGCCGCGCGCACCGGCACTTTCGCCGCGCAGTCGGCCCAGCTGACCTGGGAGCACAAGTCCGACTGGGGCTACACGCAATGGCGCACCGACGCGGCGCACGGCACCGGTCTGCGCGTGCTGCGCACCGGCGTCGACCATGCCTGGAGCGTGAGCGAGACGCAGACCCTCTCGACCTCGCTGGCGGTCGAGGAGTCGCGCGAGATCGGCCTCAGCAAGCGCACGGTCCACTGGGGCGTGCTCGGCACCACGCCCCTGGTCGCCGGCGCCCGGCTCGACCTGAGCCTGCGCGGCAGCAACGGCATCGGCGGCAACGACTCGCGCTTCCTGAGCGCCAATGCGCGCCTGACCTGGCCGCTCGGCCTGGGCTGGTCCTTCATCGCCCAGTACACGGCGGCGCGCGGGCAGGAGTCGCTCAATCCGGCGGTGGTCTCGGCGCTGACGGCGGCGACGCTGCAGCCGGTGCTCGTCACGCCTTACAGCAGAACCTTCATGGTGGCGCTGCGCTACGAGAACCGGGCCGGCCTGGCCAGCGCGCCCATCGGCGGCGCACCCGGTGCCGGCGCGGGCCGGCTCGAAGGCCATGTGTTCTTCGACCAGGACAACAACGGCCGGCGCGAAGCGAACGAGGGCGGCGTAGCCAACGTGACGGTGGTGCTCGACCGCCGCTACGTGGCGCGTACCGACGCCCAGGGCTTCTACAGCTTCCCGTCGGTGGCGGCCGGCAGCCACGAGATCGAACTGATCCAGGACAACCTGCCGCTGCCCTGGAGCAGCGCGGGCTCGCCTTCGCGCCGCGTCGACGTGTACGTGCGCGACACCGCCTCGGCGGACTTGCCCGTGCAGAAAGAGCGCTGAAGCGCGGCCTTTGTCTCGCGGCGGCGCGTTGCGCACGCGTCCTACGACTTAAGTCGGTTGCGCTGCGCCGCGGCAGGGTATTTACTGGCCGGCAACGGAGGCCACGGATCCCGCCGACCCTTCATTTTTCCGTGACTCCGCCGATATCCAAAGGACCGGTCGTCGATGCGACGCCTGCCTGTCCTGTTTTTTCTTGGGTGCCGCCATATGTACGGAAGCGCGTTCTCAACGGGGGTTTGCATGAAAAGCGCCCTCACCGCCCTGCTGCTGCTGCCGCTGGCCTGCACAGCCGAGACCACGCTCGGCGTGAACAGCGCGACCGGAGGCCTGAACTTCACGGTGATCATTCCGCCCGTGTTCCGCGTGCTGCAGGTGACGCCGGTGACGGACGGGTACGAGTACCGCGTCTGGACCAACAGGCCCAGCGTGATGCTCAACGGCCGCGAATACCGGTTCCACCGCGTCGGCGAGACAACGCTGAAGATTCCGACGCCGCCGCAGGGCCTGTTGCTGGTTCACGGCCTCTGAGCGGGCTCAGTGGCTGCTGCCCGAGGGCGGCATCGGCGAGGTCGACTGGCCCGGCAGCTCGGTGCCGCTCGCATGGGAAGCGGCGAGCGCGCCGGCATAGACCTCGGTCTCGGACACCTTGGAGCTCATCGCCGGCGCAGCCGTCGACTGGCCCTCGACCTCGGTGCCGGCCGGATGCGCGGCCGCCACCGCGCCGGCCTGCACCTCGGCGCTCGGCGGCGAGTTCATCATGAGCGGGTGGTAGTCGGAACCGTCGGTGATCTCCTGCGCCTGCGCGAATGCAGCGCCGAAGGATGCGAGCGCGGCGACCGCGGCGAGCGCCATCCAGCGTGTGGAAGCATGCATGGTTGTCTCCTCGACAAGGATGGGCCGATCGCGCCGCGGGCGCGACATGCGCCGCGACGGATCGTCCATCGAGGACTCTAGGAAGCCACGCTTAGGACAAGCTGACCTCGCTCGACGAAGGCCTTGAGCTCTTCTTCCCTCAGCATGTCGGCGCGCACGCAGAGCGCCTCGCCGCCGGCCGCCCGGATGGCGGCCTCGACCTCGGGGCCCAGCGCTTCGCCGCGGCCGCAGAAGAGCACGCGGCCGCCTTCGACCGCGAAAGCGGCCCCCACGGCGCGGCCGATGCCCGAGGCGGCGCCGGCCACGACGATCAGCTTGCCTTCGAAACGGCCCGCGCGGCCGATCGTGCTGCGATCCCAGTTCGCTTGCGACATGGCTTGGCTTCTCGTGTCCTCAGTCGACCCGCGCCCACCAGGCGGTCACCACCGACGGCGCCTTCATGTCGACCGCCTGCCCGATCTGGGGTGTCATCAGGTCCACGCCGCGCGCCGCGGCGAGGGTGGCGATGCGCGCCAGCGGGTCGTGCCAGTCGTGCAGCGCCAGATCGAAGGTGCCGTTGTGCACCGGCAGCAGGCGCTTGCCGCGCAAGTCCAGATGGGCCTGCAAAGTCTCTTCGGGCTGCATGTGGACGCCGGACCATTGGCGGTCGTAGGCGCCGCACTCGATCAGCGTGACGTCGAAGGGCCCGTACTTCTCGCCGATCGCCTTGAAGCCGTCGAAGTAGCCGGTGTCGCCGCTGAAGAAGAGCCTGAACGATTCCGACTGGATGACCCACGAGGCCCACAGCGTGGGGTTGTCGCTGAACAGGCTGCGCCCCGAGAAATGCTGCGCCGGCGTCGCGACGAAGCGGATGCCGTCCACCGTGGTGGATTGCCACCAGTCCAGCTGCCGGACCTTGGCCGGATCCACGCCCCATTCGACGAGCAGGTCGCCGACGCCCAGCGGCGCCAGGAAGTGATCGACTCTTGCCGCCAGCTGCAGGATCGCGGCACGGTCCAGATGGTCGTAGTGGTCGTGCGACAGCACCACGCCCCTGATCGGCGGCAGCCCGTCGATCGAAATCGGCGGCGCATGAAAGCGCTTCGGCCCGGCCCACTGTACCGGCGAGGCGCGCTCGGAGAACACGGGGTCGGTCAACCAGAAGGCGCCTTGCAGCTTCATGAGCACGGTCGAGTGCCCGAGGCGCACCAGCGTCTGGTCAGGCGCGGCCAGCAGCTGCTCGCGCGTAAGGCTGGCCACGGGCAAGGGCGCGGCAGGCGAGGCCTCGGCCGGCTTGTCGAACATGAAGCGCCAGAGGACCCTGGGCATCTCGCGCCAGCCGACGGTCTGGGGCGTCACGGGGTTGCGAAAACTGCCGTCGCGGAACTGCGGCGATTCGGGATAGCGGGCGGTCCCGCAGGCGCTCAATCCGAGGGTGGTCATGAAGGCAATCAGAATGAAAAGCAGCGCGGCCGCAAGCGGCCGCGTTCGGTGGACGGGCGGCGCCAATCAGAGCCTGCTCGCGCCGGCCGCGGTGCGCCGGTCCATCGGATTGCGCATCGTCGAGATCACCTTGCTGTTCACGCGCGAACCGGAGGACACGTTCTGGTCCGGCGCGTAGGCTGCGCGCATCGCTTCCTGGGCCACGGCGGAACGGTCGGCGACCGCCTTGAAGGGTTCCGCGCCGCGCGAGCCGCGCACCACGTTCTGATTGGGCGCGACGGCGCTGCGAACCGCTTCCGCGTCCACATCGGCGCGGCTCAGGGCCGACACGTGGCTGTGCACGCCGTCATAGCTTTCGGCCTGGGCGGCGACCGAGCCCAGCGCGGCAAGGGCGCTGAAAGTGGTGACGGCGAGAAACTTCAGGGAGGCTGCTTGCATGGTGATGAACTCCAAGACTGGGATGACCGGCAGGTCTCGCGCCGCATGCGACATGCATCGCGGCTGACCTGGGCTTCACTCTAGGCAGGCAGATTGAGCCGATCGTTAGCGAAGAGTTAGGCGAGAGTTAGGCGAGTCCACCCCACCACCGCTTCAGCCGGCGCAGCAGCTGAGCCGGGCGCTCGCCTTTGCCGACACCGGCAAGTTGGTCGAGTTAGTGCGCGCGCTGCATGCTCAATGCCGCCTTGAGCGCGGCAAGATTGTGTTCCGTGCAGGACGTGCGCCGGCTGACGTACTCGATCAGCGCCTTCAGTTTCGAAGGCTGGTCGTGCCTGCTGGGGTAGTACAGGTAAAAGCCAGGGAACGTCGGCGAGAACGAAGTCAATACGCGCTTCAGGCGCTTGGCTCGGATGTAGGGCCGCGCCAGCTGCTCGAAGGTGTAGGCCAATCCGACGCCTTCGAGCGCAGCTTCCAGGCCGAACATCGTGTCGCTGATGGTGAGGTTGCCCGTGATCTCGTAGTCCACCGGGCGACCGTCCACCTCGAATTCCCATTTGTAGATTGCACCTGTGGCCGCAAAGCGAAAGCGCACGCAGTTGTGACGCACAAGGTCATTCGGATGACGAGGCGCGGGAATCCGCCGCAGGTACTCCGGTGACGCAACCACCGCGACGGCGACCGGTCCGCCGATGGGCACTGCGACCATGTCCCGGTGGATGCTCTCGCCAAAACGGATTCCAGCGTCGAAACCTTTCTCGACGATGTCTACGAAGCCCTCATCGTTGGTGAGTTCAAGCTGAACGTAGGGGTGCTCTTGGAGGAAGCCGGCCAGTATGGGTTGCAGGACCAGCGCGGTGGAAATCCGCGCGGCGTTCAGGCGCAATGTGCCGGCAGGCCGCCCCTGAAGGACGTGCAGTTCCTCCCCCGCATCGATGACTTGACCGAGGGCGGGGCCGATCCGGGCGAGGTAGGCCTGGCCGGCTTCAGTCAGGCTGACGCTTCGCGTGGTCCGATTCAGCAGGCGCACGCCCAACCGTGTCTCCAGCTGCCGGATAGCCTGGCTCAGGGCAGAAGGTGATACCTCCAGGTCCGCAGCAGCAGCGGTGAACCCGCGATGTTCTGCCACTTTCCAGAACGCCATCAATCCATCCAGTTGGCTGAGTTTCATACCTTGAAGCTTAGCTTCACAAGGAATTCAGCATTGACCACTTTTTCTTTTTTATGCCAGCTCCTAGAGTCGACCCACCCCATAGAGGATGAAACAGAAATGACGCAAGACTGGAAACAGCAACGCAGCACTGACCACGGCACGGCCACCCACGGTTCCTTGGCGGCCTCTCTCGTTGTGGTTCTGGGTATCTGTGTGAGCGTCGCGTGGCCGACCCGCGTAGTGGCCAGCCAGGCGCTGGCGCAGAAGTACGCGTGCGTCGCATGCCACCAGCCCACGGCCAAAGCGGTTGGCCCATCCTGGAAAGACATCGGGGCACGGTACGGCGAGGGAAAAGGAACTGCCGCACAGCTGGCTGCAAGCATCAAGGCCGGCAGCTCGGGAAAGTGGGGCGCAATGCCCATGCCGGCGCAAGCCCAGATCCCCGATGCCGATCTGCAGTCGCTTGCGCAATGGGCGCTCGACGGCGCCAAGTAATCACAAGGAACACATCATGCGCAAAGTCTGGTTCATCACCGGTGCGGGAAGCGGTATCGGTGCCGGCACTGTCAAGGCCGCATTGACGGCCGGTGATCGCGTCGTCGCCACCGGCAGGAACATGCAGAAACTGCGCAATGCCCTGCGCGACGTTGCGAGCGACGACCTGGAGATTCTCCAGCTGGACGTCTCCGATGAGGCGCAAGCATCGACTGCCGTCGACCAGGCGGTGAAAAGGTTCGGCCGCATCGACGTGGTGCTGAACAATGCCGGCTACAGCCTGCTTGGCAACTTCGAGGAGCTGAGCACGCAAGACATCGAGCGCCAGTTCGCAACCAATTTCTGGGGCGTGAGCAACGTGATGCGGGCAGCGCTGCCGGTCATGCGCAAGCAGCGCTCCGGTCACATCATCAACATGAGTTCCGTTGCCGGCGTTGTCGGGCTGAAGCACTGCAGCGCATACGGCGCGAGCAAGTTCGCCGTCGAGGGCCTTTCACTTGCGGTGGCCGAGGAAGTCGAGAAGTTCGGGATCAAGGTCACGGCTGTAGAGCCGGGCTTCTTCCGCACGGACCTGCTGGACGCGGCCAATGTCAAATGGCCGAGCGGCCGCATCGACGACTACGCTGCCGCGGAGCAAGGCGCCCAGGAGATGTGGTCCCCCTACGCTGGCCAGCAGCCGGGCGATCCCGAGAAGCTCGGCCAAGTCCTGGTGAAGCTCTCGGGCATGGCGATTCCGCCGCGGTTGTTCGTGGCGGGGGGTGACGCGATAGCAGTGGTTGCGCCGGCCGTGGAGGCTCGACTGAAGGCAGTGCACGCCCTCGAGGACCTTTCCACGTCGACCGACGGGAGCTTCCAATGAGCGCGCTCAACATCAACGGCCGTGAGCGCACGGTCGACGCCGACCCCGGCACCCCCATCCTCTGGGCCCTGCGCGACACGCTGGGCATGACCGGCACCAAGTTCGGTTGCGGCGCCGCGCTGTGCGGCGCCTGCACCGTGCATCTGGATGGCCAGGCCATCCGGTCGTGCGTCACGCCCATTTCCGCCGCCGAGGGCAAGAAGATCACCACCATCGAAGCAACGACCGATGGCAGCGACCGGGTCGGCGCAGCGGTACACACCGCATGGGTCAAGCACGACGTGGCGCAGTGCGGCTACTGCCAGAGCGGCCAGATCATGAGCGCGACGGCCTTCCTCAAATCGCTGCCTCGGGGCAAGCAGCCCAGCGCTGCGGAGATCGATTCGGCCATGGCCGGCAACATCTGCCGCTGCGGCACCTACGCCCGCATCCGCGCCGCGGTGGCCGATGCCGCCAAAACCCTCGCCTGAAGGAGGCGCCATGTTGCCCAACATCGACTATCGCGAACTGCCACGCGCCATGCAGCGCCTGATGGCCGTAGGCCCGGCCGACGAAGCCGCCACGCTGCCTCGCCGCAGCTTCCTGAAGCTGGCCGGTGCCGGCGGCCTGGCGCTCGGCGCCTTTCCTCACCTGGCAACGGCGCAGGCCAACGGCGCCGGCCAGGCGGCCAGCGCCCTCAAGCCGACGCAGCAGCCCTCGGCCTTCGTGCAGATCGCACCCAGCGGCGAAGTCACGGTGACCATCAACCGGCTGGAGTTCGGCCAGGGTGTGCAGACCGGCTTGCCGATGATCCTGGCCGAGGAACTGGATGCGGACTGGCGCCTGGTGCGCAGCCGCAACGGCTCGAACGACGCCGCCTACCTCGACCCGGCCTTCGGCATTCACCTCACCGGCGGCTCGAATTCGATCAAGAACAGCTTCACGCAGTACCGCGAGCTCGGTGCGCGCGCCCGGGCCATGCTGCTGGCGGCGGCGGCGGCGCGCTGGAACGTCGACGCGGCCACGCTGCGCACGCAGGCCGGCACGGTGCTGGGCCCGGGTGGCCGCAGGCTGGGCTACGGCGAGCTGGCCGAAGCGGCCATGGCCCTGCCGGTGCCCGAGAAGGTCACGCTGAAGGACCCCAAGGACTTCCGCCTCATCGGCCGCCCCACCACGCGCCTGGACGCGCGCGCCAAGAGCAGCGGGCGCCAAGACTTCGGCATCGACGTCAAGCATCCCGGCCAGCTCACGGCGGTCGTCGCCCATCCGCCGGTGTTCGGCGCCCGCCTGGCCTCGGTGGACGACAGCGCGGCGCGTGCCGTCAAGGGTGTGAAGGCCGTGCTGCGCGTGCCGCTGGACCGCGGTGCCGAAGGCGTGGCCGTGGTGGCCGACGGCTACTGGCCAGCCAAGCTGGGGCGCGACGCGCTGAAGCTGCAGTGGGACACGGCCGCCGTCGAGAAGGTGGACAGCGAAAAGCAACTGGCCCAGTACCGCGAGCTGGCGGCTCAGCCCGGTCCGCGCAAGTTCGACGCCGACATGGCGCCGCTGGCCACGGCGCCCCGGCAACTGGAAGCCGAGTTCGTGTTTCCCTACCTGGCCCATGCGCCCATGGAGCCGCTGAACTGCACCGTCAAGCTGTCCGAAGGGCGCGCCGAGGTGTGGACCGGCTCCCAGTGCCCCGGTCTGGACGCTGCCGCGGTCGCGCGCGTGCTGGGCCTCAAGCCCGAGCAGGTGGCAGTGCATGTGCAGACGGCGGGCGGCGGCTTCGGCCGGCGTTTCTCGAGCACGAGCGACTTCGTGGTCGAGGCCTGCGAGATCGCCAAGGCGGCACGCGCCGCCGGCCTGAACGTGCCGGTGCGCCTGCTGTGGAGCCGCGAGGACGACATCAAGGGCGGCTACTACCGCCCTATGCACCTGCACCGCGCACGCATCGGCTTCGACGAGCGCGGCAAAGTGCTGGCCTGGGACCACGTCATCGTCGGCCAGTCCATCACCACGGGCTCGGTGTTCGAGCCCTTCCAGGTGAAGAACGGCATCGACGCCACGGCCACGGAGGGCATGCGCGATCCCTACGCGCTGCCGATGCGGCTGACCGTGCATCACCCCAAGCTCAACGTGCCGGTGCTGTGGTGGCGCAGCGTGGGTTCCACCCACACCGCCTTCGTGATGGAGACCTTGATCGACGAGATCGCCCGCAGCACCCAGCAGGACCCGGTGGCCTACCGGATGCAGCTGTTCGGCGACAAACACCCGCGGCACCGCGCCGCGCTGCAACTGGCGGTGGACCAGAGCGGCTACGGCAAGAAGCAGCTGCCGGCCGGCCGGGCCTGGGGCGTGGCAGTGCACGAGTCCTTCAAGTCCGTGGTGGCCTACGTGGCGGAAGCCTCTGTACGCGACGGCCAGCCGGTGCTGCACCGGGTCACCGCCGGCGTGCACTGCAACCTGGCAGTGAACCCGCGCAGCGTGGAGGCGCAGGTGCAGGGCGCGGCGGCCATGGGTCTGTCGATATGCCTGCCCGGCGGCGCCATCACATTGAAGGAGGGCGTTGTGCAGCAGAGCAATTTCGGCGATTTCACCGTGGCCCGCATCACCCACATGCCGGAGTTCGATGTCCACATCGTGCCCAGCGCTGAGCCGCCCACCGGCATGGGCGAGCCCGGCCTGCCGCCGCTGGCCCCCGCGTTCGCCAATGCCGTTGCGCGACTGACCGGCAAGCCGCTGCGCCAGTTGCCTTTCGACCTGGCGTGACCGTATCAGCCGCAGCCCACGATCCTGAACTCGACCCGGCGGTCCAGCGCATCGACCGCATCGTCGGTGCCGCTGCCGATGATGTTCTCGCGAAAACCCTTGCCGCTGGGCGTGGTGCGCTCGCCCAGCACGGTGGATTCGCCGACCAGCCGCTGGCGGATGTAGCGCGCGCGCTGCATCGACAGCGTGTCGTTGAACGCCACCGAGCCGGTGCGGCTGGTATGGCCGACGATGTCCATGCAGACCCTGGCATCGGCGCTTGCCCTGGCGATCTCGCGCAGCCACATGGCGTAGGGGCTGCTGATCTTGGCGTCCGACCAGAACGCGGTGCCGCCCGGATTGAACAGGAACTTCACGCCGAGCTGCCGGTTGGCAATGCCGTAGGCGACGATCTTGCCGAAGGCCTGCTCGGCCTCGGCCGTGCGGCCCAGCTTCGCCGAACTCAGATAGATGCCGTTGAGCACGCGCAGCTGTTCGCCGTTGGACGTTGCGCCGGCGGCGCTGTACCGGGTCAGCGCCTCCTCATAGCGCTCGGCGTTGTAGTGCGTGGTGGCCTCCTTGATCACCGGTGCCACCGCGAGGCGCTCCAGGTAGTACGGATCGGCGCGCTGGCCGGGCGGCGTGGCGGTGGTGCGCACGTAGCTCTCGATGACCAGGTCCTTGGTGGGCACGGGCGTGTCGCGGTCGTAGGGCAGCGGCGTGTGGTCCAGGCCATCGTCGCGCGCCACGGCCGAGGACTGGGCGGCCACGATGCCGGTGGCCAGTTCGGTCAGCGCGAGATCGATGCGCAGCGGGCTGCGCGCCTCGCTCACCGACAGCCGCGTCATGGTGCCCGTGAGCAGGTAGCGGGCCTTGCCCAGGTTGGCGCTCCGGAAGGGCAGGATCTCGATCGCGTCGTACTTCGAGCCCAGCCGCTCGCCGACCCGCTCCTGCAGCAGTTGCGTGGCCACGGTCTGCTGCGCGCTGCCGGCATCGATCATCGGATCGAGCACCACGCCGCGCTTGGCGCCCATCCTGGCGATGAAGGCCGGCTGCTTCTGCGTCTGCACGACGAGGCCGTCAGTGACCTGCGCGACGGCCTGCTCGAAGGACAGTTCGCCCTTGGACGGAGCGGCAGGCGGCGCGGCGCAGCCGGCCAGCCCCCAGACGAGCAGCACGGCGCCGGACCCGAACACGGCCGGCAGCCAGCGAGCGAAGGTCGTGGTGATCATTCGCATCCCCTTCTCAGTAAGGCAGCCTCGCCGGGCGACAGGGGTTCGAGCGAGGCCCGTTGAAGAATCTCGGCGCACCGGTTGTCCTGCGGCACGGCTTCGGTCCGGGCGACCTGGGCCGGGGCCGGACGCGGGGCTTGCTCGAGCTCCGGCGCCGGCGCCGGTGCCCGCGCCTCGCGCCTCGCCTCACGCCGCGCCTCGCGTCGTATCTCGCGCCGCGCGGGGGGTGGTGGCTCGATGGACACGCTCGTCGTCGGCTGCGGCACCGGCTGGATGCCCAGCGCGCGCAGCGCGGCTTCAGCCGCGCCGGACGGCTCTTCCAGCGTGTCGAGCGGGGCCGGGGGCCATGCAGCGATCGCGCGCGTCGGTGCCTCCGGCGTCGCCCGCTGGGGACTGGCCGGCATCACGCGTGCCTGCACCGGTTTGGCCGGCGCGGGACTGGTCGCCACGGGACTCGCTTGCAGCGAACTCGCGGGCAGGGCCGCGAGCGAGGCCTGCGGCGCCGTGCGGATCGGATCGCCGAAGCGGGAATAGCCGGCCGCAGCCAAGCCGACCACCAGCACCGTCGCCGCCAGCGCGGCGATCTTGCCCTTGCTGCCGCGCCGCTTCGACGGGCGCGGCGCGGCGCGGGAAGCTCGCGCGCCATCACCGCCCAGCTGCGCCCAGAACTCGGCCACGCTCTGCGGACGGTTGTGCGGGTGCAGTGCCATCGCGGCGTCGATGGCGGCCAGGAAAGACACACTGTAGCGGCCGCGCGCGAGTTCGGACAGCGGCTGCAGCGGGGTGCCCATGAGGCGCTCGATCGAGGGGACCGGCGGCCGCCCGCTGATCGCCATGTACACCACGCTGGCCAGCGCGTACAGGTCGGTCCATGCGCCTTGCTTCATCGAGGCGCCGTCTCCGCACTGCTCGATCGGCGCGAAGCCGGGCTTGAACACCACCGTCGGCGAGGCCCCCATGCCGTCGATCACGCGACGCGCCGCGCCGAAATCCAGCAGCACCGGGCCGTCGTCGGTCAGCAGGATGTTGTCGGGCGCGATGTCGCGATGGAAGCAGCTCAGCGCGTGCATGGTGCCGAGCGCGTCCACCAGCGGACGCAGCCAGCCGAGGATTTCGTCCTCGTCGGGTGCGCGGCCCATCTCGGCCAGCGCGCGCGCAAGCGTGGGCCCCGCGTAGTACGGCATCGCCATGTAGGCCGTTGCGTTGCCTTCCCAGAAGTGCAGCACCCTGACCAGCGCCGGATGATCGAAGCGCGCCAGGATCCGCGCCTCGTTGACGAAACTGCGCAGGCCGATGCGAAAGCTGTCGCCATGGCGCTGCGACTTGAGCACCACCCCGGGCGAGGCGCTGGCGCGCGAAGCCAGGACGGCCGGCAGGTATTCCTTGATCGCGACATGCCGCTCGCGGACATGGTCCCAGGCCAGGTAGACGATGCCGAAGCCGCCCTCGCCGATCGGGCCGACGATCTCGTAGTCGAGCAGCCGTGTGCCCTCGGGCAGGATGTGCGCGCTGTCCCGGTTGGGGGCGTCCCAGGCCGGTGCCGGCGTGTCGTGTGCGCCCAAGCCCGTCACCGGGCCGGGCACGGTGCGCATGTCGAGTGTGATCACGGAGGACCCCCAGTCGTGAGCGCCCACTCTACTGCGCACGGAGTACGAAAGCATTCACCGGAAGCACTAGCCGAAAGGAGGCCCCGGACGCCAGGCCCCTATCCCGTCAGGTACACGCGCGCCACCAGCCCGGTGCCGCCCCGCGCGTCGTCGCTGCGGTTGCTCAGTGCAATGCGCAGGCCGTTGCGCAGCGCCGCGGTGCGCGCAATCGCGAGGCCGAGGCCGCTGCCGCCGGCGGAGGTGCCGGGCACGCGGAAGAAGCGGTCGAAGACGCGGGCCATGAATTCCTCCGGGATGCCGGGCCCGTTGTCCATCACGTCGACCACCGGCTGGCCCTGCACCTCGTGCAGCCGCACGTCGACCACGCCGCCTTCGGGCGCATGGCGCAGCGCGTTGTCGATCAGGTTGTCGAACACGCTGCGCAGCTCGGCTGCCGGGGCGCTGACCACGGGCGCCACCTCGCCGTCGAAGCCGACGTCGATGCGGCGCCGGTCGGCCACCACCATCAGCTGGCCCAGGCTTTCGCGCAGCAGCGCCGCAACGTCGACCTGCTCGGGCGCCGCGGCCGGCGCCGCGCTCTCCTGCCGCGACAGGCGCAGCAGCTGCTCGATCAGGTGCTGGGCGCGCGTGACGCCGGCCTCGAGCTGCCCGAAGCGCTCGGCCGCATCGCCGGGCGGCACGTGCGCGCGCAGGTTCTCGAGCTGCAGCCCGATGGCGGCGACCGGCGTGCGCAGCTCGTGCGCGGCGTCCTGCACGAAGCGCCGCTGCGTCGCGAAGGCTTCGCGCAAGCGGGCGAGCAAGCTGTTGAAGGCGCTCACCAGCGGCGCGATCTCGTCCGGCACGCGCGCAAGCGAGAGCTCCGACAGGCTGCGCTCGTCCTGCGCCGCCACCTCGCGCGCCACCGCGTGCAGCGAGTACGAGGTGAGCCACACCACGAGCCACAGTACCGCCAGCGAGACGGGCAAGAGCAGCACGATCGGCAAGGCCGCGAACAGGGCGCGGTGCTTCACCTCGTGGTGCAGGAAGCTGCCGCTCTGCGCGATCTGCACGCGGGATTGCCCGGCCCGCGTGCCCGGCGCCGCGGTGTAGACGCGCCAGACATCGTCGTGGCGGGTACCGGTGCGCACGTCGCGCAGCCCGGGCTCGGCTTGCAGCGGCACGGCCAGCTTCGGCCACGAGCTCGCGAGCAGGCGGCCGTCGGGGCTCCAGATCTGCACGATGAAGGCGCCCCACTTGAAGACGCTCTGGTCGCCGAGCGGCTGCAGGTCCGGCGTGCTGTCGTTGGCCGCATAGGAATTCGCCAGCAGCTGCATCTGGTCGTCCATGAAGGTATGGACCATGCGGCCGTAGCTCATGTACGAGGTCCAGGCCGCCGCGCCGGCCGCGATCAGGTGCAGCGACACCAGCCACAGCAGCAGCTTGCCGCGCAGCGAGCAGGGCATGTACCAGGGACGGGGATAGGCTTTCTTCATGCCGCCGCCACCCGCCATCCGAGCCCGCGCACGTTGCGGATCGCCTCGGGCCCGAGCTTGCGCCGCATGCCGTGGATCAGCACGTCGACCGCGTTGCTCGTGACTTCTTCGCCCCAGCCGTAGATGCGGTTTTCCAGCTGCTCGCGCGAGAGGATCGCGCCGGGCCGTTCCAGCAGCGCGTGCAGCAGCGCGAACTCGCGCGCCGTCAGCGCTTCGCGCGTGCCGTTGCGCAGCACCTCGCGCGTGGTCAGGTCCAGCTGCAGCCCGCCGCTGCCGATCACCGAATGCGCGGCGCCGTCGCGGCGCCGGATCACGGCGCGCATGCGCGCCAGCAGCTCGCGGAACTCGAAGGGCTTGAGCAGGTAGTCGTCGGCGCCGAGGTCCAGGCCCTGGATGCGGTCTTCCAGGCCGTCGCGCGCGGTGAGCACCAGGACCGGCGTGGTGTCGCCGCGCTCGCGGGCGCGGCGCAGCACCTCGGTGCCGTCCTGCTTGGGCAGCCCGAGATCGAGCAGCACGCAGGTGTAGCCGCCGTCGGCAAAGGCGCTCTGGGCCAGCGCGCCGTCGCGCACCCAGTCGACCGACCAGCCTCCACCCTCGAGCGCCTGCTGCAGGCTGCGCCCGATCATTTCATCGTCTTCCACCAGCAGTACACGCATTGCTTTTTCTCTCTGGCCGCGACGGTAGCACGGCCCTCCCGATCGTTTCGACAGGCCCTATGACGTCGTGGCCTTTGCGAGCCGCCGCGCCGAAGCGCTGGCTGCCAGCTGCGGCAGCACCGGCAGCGCGCGGATGCGCAGGCCGGTCAGCGCGAACAGCGCATTGCCGAGCGCCGGCGCCACCGGCGGCACGCCGGGCTCGCCCAGGCCGCCGAGCGGCCCCTCGCTGGCCAGGAAGTGGATGTCGAGCTCGGGCGGCACCTGCGCCATGCGCAGGATCGGGTAGTCGGTGAAGTTGCGCTGCTGCACGGCGCCGCCCTGCACGGTGATCTGCTCGCCGAGCGCCGCGCTCAGGCCCATGAGGATCGCGCCCTCGACCTGCTGGCGCGCCGTGTCCGGATGGATCACGCGGCCGCAATCGACCGCCGAGGTGATGCGGTGCACGCGCGGCACGCCCTCGTCCGACAGCGACAGCTCCAGCACGTGCGCCACGGCGGTGCCGAAGCTTTCCACCAGCGCGATGCCGCGGGCCCGCCCGGCCGGCGTCGCGCTGCGCCAGCCGGATCGCCGCGCGGCCTCGTCGAGCACGCGCGCGAGGCGCGAGCCGGCCGGCAGCAGCGCGCGGCGGTATTCGACGGGATCCTGCCGAGCGGCATGCGCGAGCTCGTCGATGAAGGTCTCGGTATAGAAGCCGTGCTGCGTGTGCGAGACGCTGCGCCAGGCGCCGGTGCGGATCGGGTGCGGGTGGTCCACCGCTTCGATCGACTGGTTCGCGATGGCGTAGGGAATCTCGAAGGCCTCGTTGCGGCCCGCGGTGTCGATGTAGCGCTGCTCCCAGCTCAGGGGCCGCCCGTCCGCGTCGAGCACCGCCTGCACGCGGCTGCTGAGCGCCGGCCGGTAGGCGCCCTGCGCGAAGTCTTCTTCGCGGCTCCAGATCATCTTGACCGGATGCGGACTGGCCTCGGCGGCCAGGCGCGCGATCTGCGGGATGTGGTTGGACATCTCCGGCAGCCCGTGGCGGCCGAAGGAGCCGCCGAGCGGCATCGGGTGCATCGTCACCCGCTCGAGCGGCAGGCCGGCGAGCTTTGCGAGTTCGCTGCGCGCCCACAACAGGTTCTGCGTGCCGCCCCAGTAGCTGAAGCGGCCTTCGGCCTGCTGCGCCGTGGCGTTCATCGGCTCCATGGCCGCATGGTGCAGAAAGGGCACCTGGTAGTGCGCATCGACGCGCCGCCGGCCGTCCACGGAGGCCTGCACCACGTTGCCGATCGCAACCCGGCTCTTGCCTTCGCCCTCCAGCGCCGCACGCTGGCCCGCGAACAGGCGTTCGCTGGAGAGACTCTCGTCGCCGCCCTCGAAGCGCGGCCGCAGCGCCGCCAGCGCGCGGCGCGCGGTGGTGTAGCGCGTCGCGATCACCGCCACCGCATCGGGCAGCGAGACCACGCGCTCGACGCCGGCCATCGCGAGCGCCGGCGCGGGATCGACCGCCACCAGCCGGCCGCCGTGCCGCGGCGTCGCCAGCACCGCGGCATAGCGCATCTCGGGCAGGCGCACGTCGATGCCGTATTGCGCACTGCCGTCCACCTTGGCCGGGATGTCGAGCCGCGGCACGGAAGTGCCGACCAGCCGGTAGTCACCGGGCTGCTTGAAGCGCGGCTGCGACGGCAGCGGCAGCCGTGCTGCTTCTGCGGCCAGTTCGCCGTAGCGCAGGCTGCGGCCGCTGGCGGCGTGCAGCACCCGGCTGGCCGCCGTGCTCAGTTCGCCGGCGGGCACGCCCCAGCGCTGCGCCGCCGCCTCGACCAGCATCATGCGCGCCAGCGCGCCGGTGATGCGCATGCCGCTCTGGCCGGTGAAGCGCACGGCGGTGGAGCCGCCGGTGATCTGCAGCTTGATGAAGCCCGCGATGGTGCCGAAGGTGGTGTCGATGACGCCGTCGAACAGCGCCGGGATCTGCCGGTTCTGCAGCACCCAGCCGCGCGCCAGAAAGCGGTTGGCGAAACGCGCGTCGCCCGGCGCCGGCTCGGTGCGCACGCGCGGCCAGTCGGCGTCGAGCTCCTCGGCCAGCATCATCGCGAGAGCGGTGCCGACGCCCTGTCCCATGTCGGCGTGCGGCAGGTAGACGGTCACGCTGTCGTCCTCGCCGATCTTGACCCAGCCGGCCAGGATCGCTTCGCCGGGCGCCGCGGCCGAGGCCGGCAAGCCGCGGCCGCGGCCCATGGCCGCCATCCCGACATAGCCCAAGGCCAGCCCGCCGGCCGTCGCGGCGGCCGAGCCGATCAGCAGCGTGCGGCGCTTCATGCAAAGGCTCCGGCCGCCACCGCGTGGATGGCCTTGCGCACGCGCGGGTAGGTGCCGCAGCGGCAGATGTTGGTGATCGCGCCGTCGATCTGCTCGTCGGTCGGTTTCGGCGTGTGCGCCAGCAGCGCGGCAGCGGCCATCAGCATGCCGGACTGGCAGTAGCCGCATTGCGGCACCTGGTGGGCGATCCAGGCGCGCTGCAGCGGATGCAGCAGCGCCTTGCCGCTTCCGCCCTGCGCCGCCGCCAGGCCTTCGATGGTGAGAATCTGGTGCCCGGCCGCCGCGGCAACGGGCAGCGCGCAACTGCGCACGGCCTGGCCGTCGAGGTGCACCGTGCAGGCGCCGCAGGCCGCGACGCCGCAGCCGAATTTGACGCCGGTATGGCCGAGGTCCTCACGCAGCACCCACAGGAGCGGCTCCTCGGGCGCGACCGCCACGCGATGGCGCGTCCCGTTGACCTGGAGTTCGAGGGTGGCAGTAGATGGGGAATTCATGTGGGGCCCCTGCATGAAGGAGTCCCCGAGCCTAGGCCGCAAGTATTAGCGGCGCATTAGAGTCAGAAGCGCTCGTGCGGCCCCAGGTAGCGCCACAACCCCACCGGCAGGTTGCCCAGCACCACGCGGCCGATGCGGATGCGCTTCAGGCCCACGACCTTGAGCCCGACCAGCTCGCACATGCGCCGGATCTGGCGCTTCTTGCCTTCGGTGAGCACGAAGCGCAGCTGCTCGGGGTTCTGCCATTCGACCTGCGCCGGCTTGAGCGGCTGGCCGTCGAGCGCGAGGCCATGGCGCAGGCGCGCGAGCTGCTCGCGCGGAAAGGCGGCCTGAGAATTCTGAGCGACCGGCCCGTAGGAAACGCGCACCAGGTATTCCTTCTCGATCTCCGAGTCCTCGCCGATCAGCTGACGCGCCACGCGGCCGTCCTGCGTGAGCACCAGGAGGCCCACCGAATCGATGTCGAGCCGGCCGGCTGGCGCCAGGCCGCGCAGCTGCGGCGGCGAGAAGCGGTGGCGGCTCGGGTCCTCGCGCCAGTGGGTGCGCGGGTTGATCAGCACCACGGCCGGCTCGTGCCCGTCCTCGGCCTGGCCGCTCACATAGCCCATCGGCTTGTTCAAGAGGATCGTGACCTGTTGCTGCTGCTGGTTCTGCGCCTTCCTGTCGACCTCGATGCGGTCGGCCGGCCCCACCTTGACGCCCATCTCGGCCACCTGGCCGTTGACCTTGACCCAGCCCTGCGCGATCCAGTCGTCGGCTTCGCGGCGCGAGCACAGGCCGAGTTCGGCCATGCGTTTGTTGAGGCGTGAAAGTACAGGCGCGTCGGTCATCCGGCGATTGTCACGGCATCAAGCGGTAACCCACCGCGGTCTCCGTCAGCAGGTGCCGTGGCTGCGCCGGGTCGGCCTCGAGCTTCTGCCGCAGATGGCCCATGTAGATGCGCAGGTAGTGGCTCTGCTCGCCGTGCGACGGGCCCCACACCTCGCGCAGCAGCTGGCGCTGCGTGAGCACGCGGCCGGCGTTGGCGACCAGCACCGAGAGCAGCCGGTATTCGGTGGGCGTGAGGTGCACCTCGGCGCCGGCGCGCCGCACCAGCCGCGCCGTGCGGTCGACCTCGACCTCGCCGAAGCGGAACACCGGCTCGGGCTCTTCGGCGCCGCTTGCCGTGCGCGGCCGGCGCAGGTTGGCGCGCACGCGGGCCAGCAGCTCGCCGGTGCCGAAGGGTTTGGTCAGGTAGTCGTCGGCGCCGGCATCGAGCGCGGCGACCTTGTCGGCCTCGTCGGTGCGCGCCGAGAGCACGATGATCGGCACGCTCGACCAGCCGCGCACGTCGCGGATCAGCGAGACGCCGTCGCCGTCGGGCAGGCCGAGGTCGAGCACCAACAGGTCCGGCTGGCGCGTGCCGGCCGCCGCCAGGCCCTCGCGCAGCGTCGCGGCCTCGTGCACCTGCCAGCCCTCGGCCTCGAGCGCGCCGCGCACGAAGCGGCGGATCTGCGGCTCGTCCTCGATCACGATGGCGGTGGGGTTGGGCATGGTTCAGGCGGCAAGGTCGCTCGACTCTGCCGGCTCGGGCGGTTCCCGGCGCGGCAGCGTGACGGTGAATTCTGCCCCGCCGCCGGCCGCGTTGGCCGCCGCGATCTCGCCGCCATGGGCGCTCACCACCGCCTTGCAGATCGCGAGGCCGAGGCCGACGCCCGGGGTGGCCGATTCGGCCTGGCCGCGCGTGAACTTGTCGAACAGCGTCTGCTCGCGGCCGTGGAGCGCGGCCGGCAGACCGGGGCCGTGGTCGCGCACGCTGAGCGCCAGCGCGCGCTCGGTGGCGCGCGCACCGACCTCGATCGGCGCCGCGCCGTACTTCACAGCGTTCTCGAGCAGGTTGACCAGCACGCGCTCGATCAGCACCGCATCGAACTCGACCAGCGGCAGCTCGGCCGGCAGCGCGGTCTGCACCGCCATGTCGCCGAGCGCGGGGCGCGCGGCGCGGATGGCCGAGCCCACCACCTCCTCCACCGACTGCCACTCGCGCCGGAGGTTGACCGTGCCGCCGGCGATGCCGCTTTCGAGCCGCGCCATGTCCAGCAGGTTGCTGACCAGCGCATGCAGCTGGTGCGCCTGCGCGACGATGGCGCGCGCGATATCGCGCTCGCGTTGATCGCCGGGCGCCGGCGGCAGCGCCTGCAGCGATTCGGCCAGCGCGATCAGCGCGGTGAGCGGCGTGCGCACGTCGTGCGAGATCGCGCCGAGCAGCGCATTGCGCAGGCGCTCCGATTCCATCTCGACCACCGCCTGCTGCGCCACGTCGACATAGTGCACCCGCTCCAGCGCGATCGCGATCTGCCGCGCCAGCGTGTCGAGCTGCTGCGCCTGCTCGGGGATCATCAGCCAGCGCGGCTGCGCGGGCTCGAGCGCGAGCACGCCGCGCACGCGCATCGGCGCCTTGAGCGGCACGTAATGCCAGGGCTGCGCGGCCAGCGTGGCGGTCGCGAGGCCGGCCGGCTGGCCTTGCCTGAAGGTCCAGTCGGCCACGCTGGCATCGAAACCGGGCGGTGGCTGGGTGGGCATCACCAGGCGGTCGGACGCGTCGGGCACCAGCACCAGCGCATGGCCGCCAAAGTGGCCCTGCACCGCGGCCGCGCCGAGCGCCACGACCTGGTTCGTTTCGAGCGCCGCCGAGAGCTCGCGCGTGAGCTCGAACAACGACTGCGCACGCCGCTCGCGGCTGGTCGAGACGCCGGCCGCGAAGCGCAGGCCCGCGGTAAGTTGCCCGACCAGCAGGCCAACGCCCAGCATGACGGCGAAGGTCACGACGTACTGCGCATCGCTGACTGCGAAGGAGAAGCGCGGCGAGACGAAGAAGAAGTCGAACGCCGCCACGTTGAGCGTCGCGGCGAAGGCCGCAGGCCCGCGCCCAAAACGCATCGCCACGCCGACCACGCCCAACAGGAACAGCATCACCATGTTGGCCAGCTCCAGCACGCCGACCAGCGGCGCGGCGAGCAGCGTGATCGCGACGCTGCTGGCGGCCGCCCAGGCATAGCCGGGCCAGCGCGCATGCGGACGATCGCTGTCCTCCACCTCGGGGTCGCCGCGCCGTCCGCCCGGACGCACCTGCGCGATGCGGCGCGAGCTGTCGGCGCGCGCGACCTCGACGATGTCGATGCCCGGCGCATGGCGCGCGAGCTCGCGCGTGAGCACGCGCTGCGGCCACCAGCGCTGCCAGCCCTGGGCCGGCTCGGCGCGGCCCACCACCAGCGTCGCGCAGTTGAGCCGCCGGGCCTGCGCGGCGAGCTCCTCGGCCACATCGACACCGGTCAGCACCGCCGTCTCCGCGCCCAGTTCCTCCGCCAGCTTGAGCACACCGAGGATGCGGTCGCGCTGCGGCGCATCGAGCCGCTGCAGGCGCGGGGTTTCGACGTAGGCCGCATGCCAGCGCACGTTGAGCTGGCCGGCCAGGCGCGCCGCGGTGCGCACGGTCTGGCCCGCACCCTCGTGCGGGCCGACGCAGGCAAGGAGCGCGCCCGAGGTGTTCCAGGCCGGCGGCCCGACCTCGCCTTCGCGGCCGGACTGCTCGATGCGCCAGCCGCGCACATCGTCTTCCACGTGCTCGGCGGTGCGGCGCAAGGCGATCTCGCGCAGCGCGATCAGGTTGCCCTTGCGGAAGAAGTTCTGCGCCGCTCGATCGGCCTGTTGCGGGATGTAGACCTTGCCGGCCGCGAGCCGCGCGGTGAGTTCGTCCGCGGTGACGTCGACCAGCACCACCTCGTCGGCCTCGTCGAGCACCGTGTCGGGCACGGTCTCGTGCACGCGCACGCCGGTGATCGCGCCGACCGTGCCGTTGAGGCTTTCCAGATGCTGGACGTTGAGCGCCGACCAGACCTCGATGCCCGCGGCCTGCAGTTCCTGCACGTCCTGCCAGCGCTTGGCATGGCGCGAACCCGGCGCGTTGGAATGCGCGAGCTCATCGACCAGCAGCACGGCCGGCTTGCGCGCGAGCGCGGCGTCGAGATCAAACTCGGCCAGCGTGCGGCCGCGGTAGGCCACGTCGCGCAGCGGCAGCGTTTCGAGACCGGCCAGGAGCGCCGCGGTCTCGCTGCGGCCATGCGTTTCGACCACCCCGATCACCACGTCGCGGCCGGCCGCGTGCTCGCTCTGCGCGGCGCTGAGCATGGCCCAGGTCTTGCCGACGCCGGCGCTGGCGCCAAAGTAGATGCGCAGCTTGCCGCGCTGGGCGCGCTCCTCGTCGGCACGCAGCTGGGCCAGCAGTGCGTCGGGGTCGGGGCGGGCGATTTCGTTCATGCGATGCATTGCAGGTTATCGCATCGGCCGCTCCTTGCGCCGATCGCGACGGGCGTGCCGCCGCGCGGTGCGCGACACCATGAACCACGCGAAGCCCATCGGGATGAAGAAGGCTGCGAGGGCGCACAGCGCATGGAGCAGCTCATCGGGCATGGCAGGCGCTCCTTGCTCAGCGTGCGGCGTCGAGCGCCAGGTTGAGCGCGAGCACGTTCACGCGCGCTTCGCCGAGCAGGCCCAGGAGCGGCGTTTCGGTGTGGTCCTCGATCAGCCGGGCCACATGGTCGGCCGGCATGCCGCGCAGGCGCGCCACGCGCGTCGCCTGGTAGCGGGCCGCCGCCGGGCTGATGTGCGGGTCGAGCCCGCTGGCCGAGGCCGTGACCAGATCCACCGGCACCGGCTGCGTGTTGCCCGGGTCGGCCGCGCGCAGTGCCTCGATGCGGCCCTTGACCGCCTCCGTCAGCGCGGGATTGAGCGGGCCCTGATTGGAGCCGCTCGATGCGCCCGCGTTGTAGGGCATCGGCGCGGTGGCCGAAGGGCGGCCCCAGAAGTGCTTGGGGTCGCTGAAGTTCTGCCCGATCAGCGTGGAGCCGACGGGCTTGCCGTCGCGCACGACCAGGCTGCCGGCGGCCTCAGCCGGGAACATCGCTTGCGCGGCGCCGGTCACGGCCAGCGGATAGACGAGGCCGGTGATCACGCTGAGCAGCACGAAGAGCACGAGCGCGGGACGAAGAATGGTTTTCATGATGATGGTGAGGTTCTCAGACGAGATGCACGGCGACCAGCAGCCAGTCGATGAGCTTGATGCCGATGAAGGGCACGACGAGCCCGCCCAGGCCGTAGATCGCGAGGTTGCGGCGCAGGAGCGCCGCGGCGCCCACCGGCCGGTAGCGCACGCCCTTCAGCGCGAGCGGGATCAGGAACACGATGACGAGCGCATTGAAGATCACCGCCGACAGGATGGCCGAGGACGGGCTCGCGAGCCGCATCACGTTGAGCGCACTGAGCTGCGGGTAGGTCGAGACGAAGATCGCCGGGATGATGGCGAAGTACTTCGCCACGTCGTTGGCGATCGAGAAGGTGGTGAGCGAGCCGCGCGTCATCAAGAGGGCCTTGCCGGTCTCGACCACTTCGAGCAGCTTGGTCGGGTTCGAGTCGAGGTCGACCATGTTGCCGGCCTCCTTGGCGGCCTGGGTGCCGGTGCCCATGGCCACGGCCACGTCGGCCTGCGCGAGCGCGGGTGCGTCGTTGGTGCCGTCGCCGGTCATCGCGACCAGGCGGCCTTCGGACTGGTACTTGCGGATCAGCGCCAGCTTGTCTTCGGGCGTGGCCTCTGCCAGGAAGTCGTCGACGCCGGCCTCGGCCGCGATCGCGGCGGCGGTGAGCTTGTTGTCGCCGGTGATCATCACGGTCTTGATGCCCATGCGGCGCAGTTCGGCGAAGCGCTCGCGGATGTCGGTCTTGACGATGTCCTTGAGCTCGACGATGCCGAGCACGCGCGAACCCTCGGCCACCGCCAGCGGCGTGCTGCCGCGGCGCGCGACCTCGTCGGCGGCGCGCAGCACTTCGGGCGCGATCGAGCCGCCGAGCGCTTCCACATGCCGGCGCACCGCATCGACCGCGCCCTTGCGCAGCGGGATCGCATCGGTATCCAGGCTGTTCGGCGCCGCGGGCAGGTTGACGCCGCTCATGCGGGTCTGGGCCGTGAAGGGCACGAAGTGCGCGCCTTCGATGCTCCTGTCGTCGGTGCCGCCGCGGCGGGCCAGCTCGACGATGCTGCGGCCCTCGGGCGTTTCGTCGGGCAGTGAAGCGAGCAGAGCGATGCGCGCCAGCTTGTCCTGCGGGACGCCGGGCGAAGTCAGGAAAGCGCTGGCCTGACGGTTGCCGTGCGTGATGGTGCCGGTCTTGTCGAGCAGCAGCACGTCGACGTCGCCCGCGGCTTCCACCGCGCGGCCGGAGGTGGCGATCACGTTGGCCTGCATCATGCGGCTCATGCCGGCCACGCCGACCGCCGACAGCAGGCCGCCGATGGTGGTCGGGATCAGGCACACCAGCAGCGCGACCAGCGCGGTGAGCGACACCACGGTGCCCGCGCCCATCGCGTCGACGCTGAAGATCGAGTACGGCAGCAGCGTGACGGTGACCATCAGGAACACCAGCGTCAGCGCCACCAGCAGGATGGTGAGCGCGATCTCGTTCGGCGTCTTCTGGCGCTTGGCGGCTTCGACCATGCCGATCATGCGGTCGAGGAAGGACTCGCCCGGGTTGACCGTGATGCGCACCACCAGCCAGTCGGACAGCACGCGCGTGCCGCCGGTGACGGCCGAGAAGTCGCCGCCCGACTCGCGCACCACGGGAGCCGATTCGCCGGTGATCGCGCTCTCGTCGACCGAGGCCACGCCTTCGATCACCTCGCCGTCGAGCGGGATCACGTCGTGCGCCTCGACCAGCACCACGTCGCCGCGGCGCAGCTCCGGCGCCTGCAAGGGCAGCCACTTGCCGCCATGGAAAGGCTCGGTCATCTTCTTGGCCCAGGTGTCCTTGCGCAGGCCGCGCAGCGACGCGGCCTGCGCCTTGCTGCGGCCCTCGGCCAGCGCTTCCGCGAAGTTGGCGAAGAGCACCGTGAACCACAGCCAGATCGAGACCGCGAGCACGAAGGCCGGCGACATGCCCGTGTCTCCGGGGAAGCTCAACGCATGCACCCACAACAGCGTCGTGAGGATGCTGCCGATGTAGACGATGAACATCACCGGGTTGCGCCACTGCACGCGCGGGCTCAGCTTGGCGAAGGCGCCCCAGAGCGCGGGCGTGAGCAGCTCGGCATCGAAGAGCGAGAGCTGCTTTTTCTTCTTGGCAAGGGCCTTGGCTTCGGCCACGGCCGCCGCCTGGGCAGGCTCGCCCAGGGCAATGGGAGAAGGGTTCTTTTTCATGGTCTGCGGTCTCACTTCCAGAGCATCAGGTGCTCGACGACCGGGCCCAGCGCAAGTGCCGGCACATAGTTGAGCAAGCCGACCAGCAGCACGGTGCCGATCAGGAGCGCCACGAACAGCGGGCCATGCGTGGGCATGGTGCCGGCCGTGACCGGCAGGCGCTTCTTGGCCGCCAGCGAACCCGCGATGGCGAGCACCGGCACGATCACGCCGAAGCGGCCGAGCCACATCGCGACCGCGAGCAGCGCGTTGTAGAAGGGCGTGTTGGCCGACAGGCCGGCAAAGGCGCTGCCGTTGTTGTTGCCGGCCGAGGTCAGCGCGTAGAGGATCTCGGAGAAGCCGTGGGCGCCCGGGTTGGCGATGCCCGCCTTGCCGGCACCCGCGATCACGGCGACGGCCGTTCCGGCGAGCACCAGGATGGGCGTGACCAGGATCGCGATCGAGGTCAGCTTCATCTCGTGCACCTCGATCTTCTTGCCCAGGTATTCGGGCGTGCGGCCGATCATCAGGCCGGCGATGAACACCGCCAGCACCGCGAAGATCAGCATGCCGTAGAGGCCGGTGCCGACGCCGCCGAACACCACTTCGCCGAGCTGCATCAGCACCAGCGGCACCATGCCGCCCAGCGGGGTGAACGAGTCGTGCATCGAAATCACCGCGCCGCACGAAGCCGCGGTGGTGATGGCCGCGAACAGCGCCGAGGCGCTGATGCCGAAGCGCACTTCCTTGCCTTCCATGTTGCCGCCGGCCTGCAGCGCGCTGGCGGCCTGGTCGACGCCGAGCGGCGGCAAGAGGGGATTGCCGGCCTGCTCGGCCGGAATGACCGCGACCACCGCGAGCACGAACATCACGGTCATCGCGGCGAGGATGGCGAAGCCCTGCCGCTGGTCGCCGACCAGGCGGCCGAAGGCGAAGCACAGCGCCGCCGGGATCAGGAAGATCGCGATCATCTGCACGAAGTTCGCGAGCGCCGTGGGGTTTTCGTACGGGTGCGCCGAATTGGCGTTGAAGAAGCCGCCGCCGTTGGTGCCCAGCATCTTGATGGCTTCCTGCGAAGCGACCGGACCCATGGCCAGCGTCTGCGTGGCGGTGCTCGCGTCTTCCGCCACCGTGTTGCCCGAAGCGTCCTTGAGCGGCTGGCCGGCGGCGTCCAGCTTGGGGTTCTGGTAGGCGGTGGCCTCGAGGGTGGTGACCGTCTTGTAGGTGTCGAAGTTCTGGATCACGCCCTGGCCCACGAACACCATGGCGATCACGAACGAGATCGGCAGCAGCAGCCAGGCCGTGATGCGCGTCATGTCGACCCAGAAGTTGCCGACGAAGCCCTTGCCGTCCGTGCTGCGCGCCGCGAAGCCGCGCGCCAGCGCGAAGGCCACGGCGACGCCGGTGGCGGCCGAGAGGAAGTTCTGCACCGAGAGCCCCAGCATCTGCGTGAGGTAGCTCATGGTCGACTCACCGGCATAGCCCTGCCAGTTGGTGTTGGAGACGAAGCTCACCGCGGTGTTGAAGGCCGAGTCGGGCGACACGGCGCCCATGCCGGCCGGGTTGAGCGGCAGCACGGCCTGCAGCCGCTGCAGGCCATAGACGGCGAGCGCACCGATGGCATTGAAGGCCAGCAAGCCCAGCGCATAGCTGCGCCAGTGCATCGATTGCTCGGGCGAAACGCCGGCAAGCTTGTAGAGCGGCGCCTCGGCGCGCTGCATCCAGCGCGGCAGGCGGCCGTCGCACAGCGCCGCCAGGTAGCGGCCGAGCGGCCAGGCGAGCACGCCCAGCACGATGAGAAAGAGGCCCAGCAGGGTCCAGGCGGAGGCGTCCATCTCAGAATTCCTCGGCGCAGATCAGCGCGAACACCAGGTAGGCGAACAGGATCACGGCGACGAGGCCCGCGAATCCATAGAGAGCATCGAGGCCGATCACGTGCGCTCTCCCTTGGGTGCGTCAAGCTTGCACAGCCCGACCACGGCCTCGGCCATCACGACCCAAAGCACCGCAATGGCGGCAATCCATACGAAGTCCATTCACCACTCCTGCATCGAGAAACAATGCAGTCAGTGTCCGCACGGTTGCATAAAAGCGGGAAACAGAGTGCGCTGGGAGGCGTAAAGAAAGCATAAAAATCGCAAGCCCCCACCAGCGCATGCCGAGCGCTCGCCTATAACCGCAGTCTCGACAACAAACGGTATCTGCGCATGCATCCACCTCGGCAAGGTCTTGGAATTCTCACGCTGAGCGCGCTGGGGGTCGTCTATGGCGACATCGGGACGAGCCCGCTGTACACCATGAAGGAGGTCTTCAACCCGGCCCATTCGCTCGCCCTCAATGCTGCGAACGTCATCGGCGCCGTTTCGACGATCTTGTGGGCGCTGATGGTCGTCGTCACGCTCAAGTACGTGGTGCTGATCTTGCGTGCCCACAATCGGGGCGAAGGCGGAATCATGGCGCTGACCGCTCTCGCAGCCAAAGCGGCGGGGAGCACGCCCAAGCGTCACACGCTTCTCCTCCTGATTGGCGTGCTCGGCGCAGCACTCTTCTACGGCGACGCTGTCATCACGCCGGCAATATCCGTCCTGGGTGCGATGGAAGGCTTGGAAACCATCACGCCTGCGCTCAAACCGTATGTGCTGCCCATCTCGACGGCTGTCATCATCGGATTGTTTCTTGGGCAGCGCTTTGGCACCGCGGCAGTAGGCAAGCTGTTCGGCCCCATCGTCGTCGTGTGGTTCGCCGTGCTCGCTATCACCGGTGTGGCGCAAATCGTCGAGCATCCGGCCATCCTGGCGGCCCTCAATCCGTTGCGGGCCATTGAATTCATGCAGGCGCGCGGGTGGCACCTGTTCGTCGTCATGGGTGCAATCGTCCTGGCGCTGACGGGTGCCGAGGCCCTTTACGCGGATATGGGCCACTTCGGCAAGAAGCCGATTCGCTTGGCCTGGAACACCTTCGTACTTCCGGCCCTGGCGCTCAACTACATGGGACAAGGAGCCCTGCTCCTCAGCGATGCCAGCGCGCTCGAGAACCCATTCTTTCGGCTCTTTCCGACGTTCTTGCTGATTCCCGCCGTCGTGCTCGCGACGATGGCCTCGGTGATCGCATCGCAAGCCACGATCTCCGGAGCCTATTCGCTGACCAAGCAGGCCGTCCAGTTGGGCCTGCTTCCACGAATGCAGGTGCTGCACACCTCAGAGAAGGAATTCGGGCAGATCTACGTGCCTTTCGTCAACTGGGTCGTGATGGTTGCGGTACTGCTCGCGATGGTGGGCTTCGGAAGTTCTTCTGCGCTCGCGTCCGCATATGGAATTGCGGTCACGGTAACGATGTTCATCACGACCTTGCTCACCTTCTTTGTTGTTCGGCATGCGTGGGGGTATCCACTGCCGCTTGCTTGGGCAGCGACCGGAGCATTTCTGTTGGTCGATGCTGTGCTCGTGGTTTCGTGTGCGCTCAAGTTCTGGCAGGGCGGTTGGTTTCCGATCGTCCTCGGCAGCGTCATATTCGCGATCATGGCGACCTGGCGGCGTGGCCGCGAACTCCTGATCGAGCACATTCAAAAAGACGACCCGGACCTGTTGCCCTTCATCACGGAGCTGGCAGCCGACGAACATGTGCGCCGCACTCCCAGAACTGCGGTCTATGCCGTGGCCAATCCGGACACGGTGCCACAGGCCCTTCTGCACAACATCAAGCACTACCAGGTGCTGCACGAGCAGAACGTGATCCTCACCGTGCGCTTTCAGGAGGTGCCGTGGGTGCCAGAGGAAGAACGCCTGCAAGTGGAGCCCCTGGTCGATGGATTCTGGAGAGTGCGAGTGAACTACGGTTTCAAGGACGAGCCCGACGTGCCGCGCGCATTGCGCCTGTGCATGCGCGAGGGGCTCAAGGTCGACGAGGCCGCGATTTCATACTTCCTCAGTCGTGAGATCGTGATTCCGACGCGCGGACCCGGAATGGCCCATTGGCGCGAAGCCCTGTTTGCCACGATGTCGCGCAATGCCGGCAGCGTGGGGGATTTCTTTCGACTCCCCCACAACGCTGTGGTCGAACTGGGGACGCGAGTGCAAATATGAATGAAAGCACTGCCCCGTGCGTATTGCACACATGCGCGGGCTTTTTGCGACCTCGGGTGTCTTCCTGTGAATTCGTTGCTAGCGATTCGTCCTCTCACTGCGTACAACCCGACGCATGGATTGAAAGATGAGGACACCATGGACACGGAAGCCATTTCACTGATCGTCGACGAGCCGATCGCCGGCCATTTCTACTGGGTGCTGCAGAAGCAGGACGGCTCGGACTGCCGCCCCGTCGATGCCGCCGAAGGGCCGATGCCGACCTACGGCGCGGCGATGATGGCCGGCATCGCCGCACTGCAGCGCCGCAGCGATGCGCGCACCAACCCCGGCGCGCAGACCCTGCACTGAGCCCCGGCTTCCCGCGCCCCGCTCGCGGGAATTCGCGATTCGAGAAGGCAGCCATCTCGAATCGCGTACTCTTCGTTGCCCCCGATCCGGCACACTCGCCGGCCCATCGCGCAGCATTCAGGCTGCGCCTGAAACGAAGAGACAACCCCATGATCCGAAAGCTGCTGACTTCCGCGGTCCTGGCACTGGCGTTCGCCGCCGTGCAGGCCCAGCCCTATCCCGCCAAGCCGGTGCGCCTGATCGTGCCCTTCCCGCCCGGCGGCGGCACCGACATCCTCTCGCGGCTGGTGGCGACCAAGCTCACCGAAGTCAGCAAGTGGACGGTGGTGCCCGACAACCGCGCGGGCGCCGGCGGCACCATCGGCATCGCCGAGGCCGTGCGCGCCGCGCCCACCGGCTACGACATGGTGATGGGCCAGAAGGACAACATGGTCGTCGCACCCTGGCTCTACAAGAACCTCAGCTACGACTCGACCAAGGACCTGACGGCCGTGGCCCACGTGGCCTACACGCCGGTCGTGATCGTGACCCGCGCCGAGTCGAAGTTCAAGACGCTGGCCGATGTGGTGAACGCCGCGCGCGCCGCGCCGGACAGCATCACCTACGGCTCGCCCGGCAACGGCACCACCATCCACCTGGCCGGCGAGATCTTCAAGACCGCGGCCAACATCAAGATGCGGCACGTGCCCTACAAGGGCTCCAACCCCGCGATGATGGACGTGCTGGCCGGCAACGTCGACCTCATGGTGTCCTCGCTGCCCTCGGCCATGGGGCAGATCAAGTCCGGCAAGCTGCGCCCGCTGGCCGTGACCTCGGCGCGCCGCAGCAGCTCGCTGCCCGAGGTGCCGACCGTCGCCGAGCTGGGCTACAAGGACTTCGACGTCAGCACCTGGTACGGGCTCTTCGTGCCGGCGGGCACGCCGAAGGAGATCATCGTCACGGTGAATGCCGAGGTGAACAAACTGCTGGCCACGCCCGAGATGAAGGCCGCGATCATCGCCCAGGGCGCCGAGCCGCAAAGCATGACGCCCGAGCAGTTCGGCACGCTGCTGAAGAACGACTACCTGAAGTGGCGCGACATCGTGAAGGCTTCGGGCGCGACGATCGAGTAGTGATGTCCTCCTCCGCGCCCCGCCATCGGTGCCGCGTGATCGCCTCGCCCTGGCCGGGCGTCCATAGCGTCCACACCGACAGCGCGCGCAGTTTCGTCAGGCATTCGCATGCGAGCTTCGGCATCGGCGTGCTGGCACAGGGGGCGCACAAGTCCGCCAGCGGACGCGGGCAGGTGGAGGCCTGCGCGGGCGACCTGCTCGCGAGCAATCCCGGCGAAGTGCATGACGGGCGGCCCGCGCAGGGCCAAACGCCCCGGCGCTGGCACATGGTCCACCTGGAGGCCGAGGTCCTGGTGTCGATAGGCGGGCCGGAGCGGCCGGCCGGCGATGTGGAATGGACACGCCCCGTGATCCGCGACGCGCAGCTGCGCGCGGTGCTGGTCCGCCTGCTGCGGCGGCTGGACAACTGGGACGCGGGCCGGCGCACGGATGCGGATGCGCTGGCGTGCGAGGAATCGCTGGTGCAGGCCTGCGGCCTGATGCTCGCGCACCACGCCAACGTCGCGCCGCCCCCGGCGGATGTGGATCGCGGGCTCGCGCAGGTGCGCGAGCGCATCGCCGACGACCTGCTCGCGCCGCCCTCGCTCGCCGAACTCGCGGCCATGGCCGGGCTCGGCAAGTACCAGCTGCTGCGCCGCTTCGCCGCCGCCTACGGCATGCCGCCGCACGCGTGGCTGCTGCAGCAGCGCGCGGAGCGTGCGCGGTGCCGCATCCGCGCGGGCGACACGCTGGCCGCGGCCGCGCTGGCCAGCGGGTTCGCCGACCAGAGCCACATGACGCGCGTGTTCGCGCGGCAGTTCGGCTTCACGCCGGGCGCCTGGCAGCGCGCCGCCACCCCGGGCCGGCTGCAATAACGTTCAAGACGCGATCGGGTGCGCGGTTCGAGACTCGGCGGCTGATCAACTCAGGACAAGCGCCGTGCCGAATGCTTTCTTTCATCGAGACGAGATCTGGTCCGCGCATCCCGCGCTCGTGCCTTGCGCATGGGTGGTCGATGGCGTGACGCCCCGGCTGGCCGTGGCCGCGCAGGTCGAGGCGCAGCGGACGATCGCGCGTGCGCGCCTGGCCGCCAGTCCGGAAGGCGAGTTTCCGGAGATCCAGGCCTGGCGACGCGTGTTCTCGTCCATGGGCCTCAAGCCCACGCAGGTGCGCTGCGCGGCGGAATCGCTGCTGCGCCGCTTTCGCAAGGAGGACGCCTTGCCGCCGCTGCATCCGCTGGTGGATCTGTGCAATGCCGTCTCGATGGCCTTCGCCACGCCGATCGCGGTCTTCGACCTCGCGCACATCGCCGGATCGCTGGAGGTGCGCTTCGCAAGCGGCAGCGAAAGCCACGAGGATTTTGCGGGCGTGCACGAGGCGCCCGGCGCCGGCGAGATCATCTTCGCGGACGCGCATTCGCATGCGCACGCGCGGCGCTGGTGCCACCGCCAGAGCGCGCGCTCGGCCGTGCGCGGCGAGACGCGGCAGGTGCTGATCGTGGCGGAAGCCATCCACGCGTCGGCCGGCGCGGACATCGCGCGCCTCAAGGACGTGCTCTCGCGCGCGCTCGGCGATGCCGGCTGCGCGGTCAAGGCGTGCAGCCTGCTGAGCCGCGCCGCACCGCGCATCGCGCTGTCCGTCTGAAAGCCGGTTGCGGCGGGTCAGCCGGCGTCCCGGACGTCGGCCACCGGCTGGGTGCCGAAGTCCGCACGCGCCAGGTACTTGAGCACCTTCGCCGCCGCGGTGGCCGGCGTGTCGAGCTGGCCCTCGGCCTTCAGCCGCTCGAAGCGCGCGCGGTCGGGGAACATCTCGGCCTCCGCCCCGCGCAGCTGCACCTGCATGTCGGTGTCGATGACGCCGGGCGCGAGCGAGACGATCTTCGCGCCGCCGCCCAGCGCCGCCTCCTCCAGCGCCACCGCGCGCGAGAAATGGTCCATGCCGGCCTTGGCCGCGCAGTAAGGCGCCTGGCTGGCCATCGCGTTGCGGCCGAGGCCCGAGGAGATGTTGAGCACACGGCGCTCGGCGTGCCAGCCCTGGGTGGCGGCGAGGAAGGCGGAAGTCAGCAGCATCGGCGCCTCCAGCCCCACGCGCAATGCGTGCGCCAACTCCGCTGCGATCGCTTGCGACAAGGGGCGCGGGCGGCCGATGGTGCCGGCGTTGTTGATCAGGGTGGCGCTGTCGAAAGCCTTCGCATCCAGGTTTTGCAGCCAGGCGGCCAGCCGCGCCGCGGCCGCGACCGGGTCGGCCAGGTCCTGCTGCCACTGTTCGAGCTCGGCGCCGGCCTCGCGGGCGCGCGCGGCGAGCTGCTCGTCGGCCTGGCGCGAAATGCACAACAGGCGCTGTCCGGGCTGCAGCAATAGTTCGGCCATGGCGCGGCCGAGGCCGCGGGAAGCACCGGTGATGACGGTGAGCTGGGATGAATTCATGCGATCTCGTGAAATGGTTCATTGACGGCGAAGCGCCGTGCGGCATTGATGCTAAAGGCGAGTTGACTAAACGCGCGTCGGCTTTCTAAAGTCACCCATGCCGATCCAATACGAGCCCAGCCGCGATCAGCGCCACTACGCTGCGCACTTCGGCCTCGCGTGTCCCGTGCAGGCGCCGCTGGTCCGGCCCGGCGGGCAAGGGCTCTTCATCCGCCGGCCGCGCGCCGACCGCGAGGGCAGCGCCGCGGCGGCGCGATTCGAGATCGCCCCGGGTCGCTGGGGCCTGATTCCCCTCTTCGCCAAGGAGCGCGAATACCCCTTCACCTTCGAAGCGCGCGGCGAGAGCGCCGCGAGCGAGCGCAATTTCTACCAGCCGTGGAAGCGCGGGCATCGGTGCGTGATCCTGGCCGATGCGCTGTTCCGCCGCGGCGACAGCGAAGACTCGGTGGTGCGCGTCTCGCGTGCCGACGGCCAACCGCTGGCGATGGCGGGACTATGGAACGGATGGCGCTCGCCGGAGGGCGAGTGCGTGGAGAGCTTCGCCTTGCTGACGCTGCCTGCGCTGGATCAGCGCGAGCTCCGCTGGGTGGTCTTTCTTCGCGAGGCGTGGATCGACGACTGGCTGCACTGCCCGGTCGAGGAAACGGCCGCCTACCTTCGGCCCTACGCCCTCGACAAGCTGGTGCGCCGGACCATCGTGCACGACCCGAGCATTCCCCTGCCGGAGCGGGCGCCCGCCGCCTGAGGCCTCAGGCGGCGCCCTTGCCTCCCACCGCGCCCTCGCGCAGGGCCGCGAGGTCGAGCACCCGAAGCCCGCCGTATTCGACACGGATCGCGCCCTGCGCCTGCAGCGTGCGCAAGGCCTCGTTGACGCGCTGGCGCGAGAGGCCGATGAGGTAGGCCAGCTCCTGCTGCGTGATGCGCAGCAGTTCGCCCACGCCGGGGAACAGCACCGGGTTGAACAGCGCAGCGAGGTTGCGCGCCACCCGCGCATCGGGGTTGTTGAGCCGGTCGGCCTCGCGCGCGGCGATGAACTGGCCGAGCCTTTCGTTGAGCTGATTCATCACGAAGCGGTTGAAGCCGATCGAGTGGTCGAGCAGCCAGTGGAAGTCGTCGATCGGCAGGCCCGCCACCACACTGCGGCGCAGCGCCTGGATGTTGTAGCGGTAGGGCTCGCGCTTGAGCGCCGTGCCTTCGCCGAACCAGCCGCCCGGCGGCAGGCCGCTGTAGGTCATCGAGGTGCCGTCGGCGTTGTCGTTGCTCATCTTGAGCAGCCCTTCGACCACGCCGAACCAGTAGGTCGGCGCGCGGCCGATGCGGCACACCAGGTCGCCCGGCTCGGCCTCGCCGACCACCACGGCCGCCTCTGCGCGGCGCCGCTCGGGGGGCGTGAGCGTGCGCAGCCAGGGGATGTTGGCCAGCTCTTCGAGCGTGGCCGGCCGCACGCGATCGCGTATCGACGAAGTGCCGCTGGAACTGCCGGGGGTCATCGGGAAACTCCGGGGAGGGGTGTCCCTAGGATTGTCGTTGAAACGACAAGATGACGACAAGCTTGGTTCTACAGTCCGGCCCATCGTGCAGACCAAAGCCACCACTTTTCCCCGCCTGCTGCTGGCCCATGCCCAACAGCAGCCCGACGCGCCGGCCGTGCGCGAGAAGGACCTCGGCATCTGGCAAACCTGGAGCTGGGCGATGGTGGCGCGCGAGGTGCGCGAGATCGCCTGCGGGCTCGCCAGCCTGGGCTTCAAAGCCGGCGACAACCTCGCGATCGTCGGCGCCAATCGCCCGCATCTCTATATGGCGGTGCTGGCAGCGCAGAGCCTGCGCGGCGTGCCGGTGCCGCTCTACCAGGACGCGGTGGCCGGCGAGATGGTCTTCATGCTGGAGGACGCATCGATCGAGTTCGTGATCGCCGAGGACCAGGAGCAGGTCGACAAGCTGCTGGAATGCCGCGAGCTGAAGAAGCAGGGTGCCGGCATCGGCCACATCGTCTACGACGACCCGCGCGGACTGCGCCACTACGACCAGCCGGGCCTGCTGGGCTACGACAAGCTGCGCGAACTGGGCCGCGCCTTCGATGCCGCCCACCCGCGCTTCTTCGACGAAAGCGTGGCGAGCGTGGAGCCCGGCGATGTCGCCGTGATTCTCTACACCTCCGGCACCACCGGCCGGCCCAAGGGCGTGTGCCAGACGCATGCAAGCTTCATCGCGGCGGGCCGCGGCGGCGTCGAGACCGACCGTCTCGGCCCCGGCGACAACGTCATGAGCTACCTGCCGATGGCCTGGGTCGGCGACCACCTGTTCTCGGTGGCGCAATGGCTGGTCGGCGGCTTCACGCTCAACTGCCCCGAGTCGAGCGAGACGGTGATGAACGACGTGCGCGAGATCGGGCCGAGCTACTACTTCGGCCCGCCGCGCACCTTCGAAGGCCTGCTCACCGCCGTGTCGATCCGCATGGAAGACGCGGCCGCGCCCAAACGCTGGCTCTATGCGAAGTTCATGGCGCTGGCGCGGCGCGTGGGCTCCGACATCCTCACCGGTGCGCAGGTCGGCTTCGGCGACCGGGCGATGTATGCGCTCGGCAACCTGCTGGTCTACGGGCCGCTGCGCAACGTGCTGGGCATGAGCCGCATCCGCGTGGCCTACACCGCGGGCGCGGCGATCGGGCCCGACCTGTTCCGCTTCTACCGCTCGATCGGTGTCAACCTCAAGCAGCTCTACGGCCAGACCGAGACCTGCGCCTACGTGTGCCTGCAGCAGGACGGCAAGGTCAAGCTGCAGACCGTGGGCAGCGCGGCGCCGGGCATCGAGCTGCGCATCGCCGACGACGGCGAGGTGCTGGTGCGCGGCGTGTCGGTGCTCAAGGAGTACTACAAGCGGCCCGACGCGACGGCCGAAGTGCTCGATGCCGACGGCTACTTCCACACCGGCGACGCCGGCGTGATCGACGCCGAGGGCCACTTGCGCATCATCGACCGCGCCAAGGACGTCGGCCGGCTCGCCGGCGGCGCGATCTTCGCGCCCAACTACATCGAGAACAAGCTCAAGTTCTTCCCGCAGATCAAGGAAGCCGTGTGCTTCGGCAACGGGCGCGACGAGGTCTGCGCCGCGATCAACATCGACTTCGAGGCGGTGGGCAACTGGGCCGAGCGGCACGGCCTGGCCTATGGCGGCTACGTCGACCTCGCGGGCAAGCCCGAGGCCCTGGCGCTCATCGGCGAATGCATCGCCAAGGTCAATGCCGATCTCGCGAGCGAGGACGGCATGGGCGAGACGCAGATCGCCCGCTTCCTGGTGCTGCACAAGGAACTGGACCCCGACGACGACGAACTCACGCGCACGCGCAAGGTGCGGCGCGGCTTCATCGCGGACAAGTACCGCGTGCTGGTCGATGCGCTCTACGGCGGCAAGACCGAGCAGTACATCGAGACCCAGGTCAAGTTCGAGGACGGGCGCACGGGTGTGGTGAATGCCACGCTGAAGATCGTGGAAGCGAACACGTATCCGATCTTGAAGGCGGCAGCATGAGACGCCGGGCCGCTCCCAAGTTGAATAGCACCGCAGCGCATGGCGCGGAGGTTACCCAGTGAGCAGCGCACGCAAGATCGGCGAGGTCATCCTCGACGTGCAGAACATCTCCTTGAGCTTCGGCGGCGTCAAGGCGCTGGCCGACATCAGCTTCGACGTGCGCGAGCACGAGGTGCGCGCGATCATCGGGCCCAACGGCGCGGGCAAGAGCTCGATGCTCAACTGCATCAACGGCGTCTACCAGCCACAGCAGGGCTCCATCACCTTCCGCGGCCAGACCTTCCATCACATGAACTCGCGCCAGGTGGCCGAGATGGGCGTGGCGCGCACCTTCCAGAACCTGGCGCTGTTCAAGGGCATGAGCGTGCTCGACAACATCATGACCGGGCGCAACCTCAAGATGAAGAGTGGCCTGCTCGCCCAGGCACTGCGCTGGGGGCCGGCCGAACGCGAGGAGATCGCGCAGCGCGAGTTCGTCGAACGCATCATCGATTTCCTCGAGATCCAGCTGCACCGCAAGACGCCGGTGGGCCGCCTGCCCTACGGCCTGCAGAAGCGCGTGGACCTCGGCCGCGCGCTCGCGATGGAGCCGCAGGTGCTGCTGCTCGACGAGCCGATGGCCGGTATGAACGTGGAAGAGAAGCAGGACATGAGCCGCTTCATCCTGGATGTGAACGACGAGTTCGGCACCACCATCGTGCTGATCGAGCACGACATGGGCGTGGTGATGGACATCAGCGACCGCGTGGTGGTGCTCGACTACGGCAAGAAGATCGGCGACGGCACGCCGCACGAGGTGCGCAACAACGAAGACGTGATCCGGGCGTATCTCGGGACGGAGCACTAGCATGGCCTTCTTCCTCGAGACATTGTTCGGCGGCCTGATGGTCGGCATGCTCTATGCGCTGATCGCGCTGGGCTTCGTGCTGATCTTCAAGGCTTCCGGCGTGTTCAACTTCGCGCAGGGCGCGATGGTGCTGTTCGCCGCGCTGGCGATGGCGCGCTTCGCCGAATGGGTGCCGGTCTGGAGCGGCATCGCCAACCCCTGGTTCGCCAACATCGCGGCCTTCGTGCTCGCGGGCGCGCTGATGTTCGCGCTCGCCTGGGCAATCGAGCGGCTGGTGCTGCGTCACCTGGTCAACCAGGACGGCGCCACCCTGCTGATGGCCACGCTGGGCATCGCCTATTTCATCGACGGGCTGGGCCAGACGATCTTCGGCAGCAACATCTACAAGATCGACATCGGCATGCCCAAGGATCCGATCTTCGCCTTCGATTCGGTGTTCCAGGGCGGCATCCTGCTGAGCAAGGAAGACCTCATCGCCGCCGCCATCGCAGCCGCGCTGGTGGCGCTGCTGTCGCTCTTCTTCCAGAAGACCGGCACCGGCCGCGCGCTGCGCGCCGTGGCCGACGACCACCAGGCGGCGCAATCCGTCGGCATTCCGCTCGCGCGCATCTGGGTCACCGTGTGGTGCGTGGCGGGCATGGTGGCGCTGGTGGCCGGAATGATCTGGGGCAGCAAGCTGGGCGTGCAGTTCTCGCTGGCGACGGTCGCGCTGCGCGCGCTGCCGGTGGTCATCCTCGGCGGGCTGACTTCGGTGCCCGGCGCCATCCTCGGCGGGCTGATCATCGGCGTGGGCGAAAAACTGTCCGAGGTCTACCTCGGCCCTTACGTGGGCGGCGGCATCGAGATCTGGTTCGCCTACGTGCTGGCGCTGGTGTTCCTGCTGTTCCGGCCGCAGGGATTGTTCGGCGAGAAGATCATCGATCGGGTCTGAGCATGCTTTATAGAGAAAACGGCCAGTTCAAGACCACCTACCGCGCCGACCAGCAGGTCTTCCCGATCCTGCAGGACCGCGTCTTCGTCGCCCTGGTGCTGGCTTTCGCCTTCGTCGGCGTGCCGCTCATGGCGAGCGACTACCTGTTCCGCGCCATCCTGATTCCCTTCCTGATCTTCTCGCTGGCGGCCGTCGGCGTGAACATCCTGGTCGGCTACTGCGGCCAGATCTCGCTCGGCTCGGGCGCCTTCATGGCCGTGGGTGCCTACGGCGCCTACAACTTCTTCGTCCGCGTGCCGGGCATGCCGCTGATCCCCGCACTGATCCTGGGCGGGCTGTGTGCCACCGCCTTCGGCATCCTGTTCGGGCTGCCCAGCCTGCGGGTGCGCGGGCTGTACCTGGCGGTGGCGACGCTGGCGGCGCAGTTCTTCGCCGACTGGATGTTCCTGCGCATCAAGTGGTTCACGCTCGACACGCCTTCGGGCTCGGTCGCGGTGTCGAACCTGCAGGTGTTCGGCCTGCCGCTGGAGAGCGCGCTGAGCAAGTACCTGTTCTGCCTGGTGGTGTTGGTGATCATCGCGATCCTGGCCAAGAACCTGGTGCGCGGCGCCATCGGCCGCGAATGGATGGCGATCCGCGACATGGACGTGGCCGCCGCGGTGATCGGCATCCGGCCGATGTACGCCAAGCTCAGCGCCTTCGCGGTCAGCTCCTTCATCATCGGCGTGGCCGGCGCGCTGTGGGCCTTCGTGTACCTCGGCGCCTGGGAACCCTCGGCCTTCTCGGTGGACTACTCGTTCCGCCTGCTGTTCATGGTGATCATCGGCGGGCTGGGATCGATCATGGGCAGCTTCTTCGGCGCCGCCTTCATCGTCGTGCTGCCGATCGCGCTCAACCAGTTGCTGCCGATGTTGGCCGGCGTGTTCGGCATCGAAATCTCCACCGCCGGCATTGCGCACGCCGAGTTGATGATTTTCGGCGGCCTCATCGTTTGGTTCCTGATCGTGGAGCCGCATGGCTTGGCCAAGCTCTGGTCGACCGCCAAGCAGAAGCTGCAGCTATGGCCGTTCCCCCATTGACGCCGCCGCGCATGTTTTTCTGTTGACCGGGTAGTGCTTCGTTCATTCATTCGACTAGGAGACACACATGAAAAAACTTCGCAAACTGATGATCGCCCTGGCTGCCGGCGCTGCCTGCCTGACGACGACGGGCGCCTTGGCCCAGGACAAGGAGCAGTTCATTCCCGTGCTGTCCTACCGGACCGGCGCCTACGCCCCCAACGGTGCGCCATGGGCCAACGGCTTCGTCGACTACATCAAGCTGGTCAACGCGCGCGGCGGCCTCAACGGCGTGAAGCTCACTTTCGAGGAGTGTGAAACCGGCTACGACACCGCCCGCAGCGTCGAGTGCTACGAGCGCCTGAAGGGCAAGGGCGGCGGCGCCTCCTTCGTGCAACCGCTGTCCACCGGCGCGACATTCGCCATCACCGAGAAGGCGCCGGTCGACAAGATTCCGGTGGTGACCGTGGGCTACGGCCGCAGCGAGAGCGCCGACGGCACGGTGTTCAAGTGGAACTTCCCGATCGGCGGCACCTACTGGGTGGCGGCCGATGCCATCCTCCAGGCCATCGCCAAGAAGGAAGGCGGGCTCGACAAGCTCAAGGGCAAGAAGTTCGCGCTGCTCTACCACGACAGCCCCTACGGCAAGGAGCCGATCCCCCTGCTGCAGGAGCGCGCGAAGATGCACGGCTTCGACCTGCAACTGCTACCGGTGACGGCGCCCGGCGTGGAGCAGAAGGCGACCTGGCTGCAAGTGCGCCAGAACCGGCCCGACTACGTGCTGCTGTGGGGCTGGGGCGTGATGAACTCCACCGCACTGAAGGAAGCGCAGGCCACGGGCTACCCGCGCGAGAAGATGTATGGCGTGTGGTGGTCGGGCGCGGAGCCCGACGTGAAGGACGTGGCCGACGGTGCCAAGGGCTACAACGCGGTGGCGCTGCAGCATGGTGCGGAGCCGCAATCCAAGTTCGTCAAGGACGTTCTCGCGCTGGTGCACGACAAGGGCCAGGGCACGGGACCGAAGGGCGATGTCGGCCAGGTGCTCTACATGCGCGGCGCCATAAGCGCCATGCTCGCGCTGGAAGGCATCCGCTCGGCGCAGGAGCGTTTCGGCAAGGGCAAGATCATGACGGGCGAACAGGTGCGCTGGGGCCTGGAGAACCTGAACCTGACGCAGGCCAAGCTCGACGCGCTGGGCTTCGCGGGCGTGATGCGGCCGATCAGCACCTCGTGCGTCGACCACATGGGTGCATCGTGGGCGCGCATCCACACCTGGGACGGCAAGGAGTGGAAGTTCACCTCCGACTGGCTGCAGGCCGACGAGCAGGTGATCAAGCCGCTGGTCAGGAGCACGGCCGCCAAGTACGCCGCCGACAAGAAGCTCACGGCGCGCACGCCCGCGGAATGCCAGTCCTGACGAAGCACAGCCCATGAGCGCAGCGAACATCGTTCTCAACGTCAACGGCATCGAGGTCATCTACAACCACGTGATCCTGGTGCTCAAGGGCGTTTCGCTCCAGGTGCCCGAGGGCGGCATCGTGGCGCTGCTCGGCGGCAACGGCGCGGGCAAGACGACCACGCTGCGCGCGGTGTCGAACCTGCTGGCCGGCGAGCGCGGCGCGGTGACCAAGGGAACGATCGAGCTGCGCGGCGAGCGCATCGAGGCGCTCACACCGGCCGAGCTGGTCAAGCGCGGACTGATCCAGGTGATGGAGGGGCGCCACTGCTTCGCCCACCTGACGATCGAGGACAACCTGATGACCGGCGCCTACACGCGCACCGATGGCAAGGCCGCCGTCGCCGAGACGCTGGAGAAGGTCTACGCCTACTTCCCGCGGCTGAAGACGCGCCGCGCTTCGCAGGCCGCCTACACCTCGGGCGGCGAGCAGCAGATGTGCGCCATCGGCCGCGCGCTGATGGCCAACCCGAACATGGTGCTGCTCGACGAGCCCTCGATGGGCCTGGCGCCGCAGATCGTCGAAGAGGTGTTCGGCATCGTGAAGGACCTGAACGAGAAGGAGCGCGTGACCTTTCTTCTGGCCGAGCAGAACACCAACATGGCGCTGCGCTATGCCGACTACGGCTACATCCTCGAGAACGGCCGCATCGTGATGGACGGCGAGGCGCAGAGCCTGCGCGAGAACGAGGACGTCAAGGAGTTCTATCTCGGCGTCGGCGGCGCGGACCGCAAGAGCTTCCGCGATATCAAGAGTTACAAGCGGCGCAAGAGGTGGCTCGCATGACCGATTTCTATGACAAGCTGGAAGTGCGCGATCCAGCCGAACGCGAGCAGGACTTGCTGGCCGCGCTGCCCAAGCAGATTGCGCAGGCGCAGACCGCGGCGCCGGCCTTCGCGAAGATCCTCGACGGCATCAAGGCTCGCGACATCACGAGCCGCGACGCCTTGGCGAAGCTGCCCGTCACGCGCAAGTCCGAGCTGCTCGACTTGCAGAAGGCGCACCGCGCGAACGATCCCTTCGGCGGTTTCGCGGCGATCCACTTCGGGCCGCGCATGACGCGCGTGTTCGCCAGCCCCGGCACCATCTATGAACCCGAAGGCGAGGCGCGCGACTACTGGCGCACCGCACGCGCGCTGCATGCCGCGGGCTTTCGCGGCGGCGAACTGGTGCACAACTGCTTCAGCTACCACATGACGCCGGCCGGCGCGCTGATGGAGAGCGGCGCACACGCGCTCGGCTGCACCGTGTTCGCGGGCGGCACGGGACAGACCGAGCAGCAGGTGGAAGCCATCGCGGACCTCAAGCCCGCGGGCTATGTGGGCACGCCGAGCTTCCTGAAGATCATCCTCGAGAAGGCTGCGGAGAAGAACATCGCATTGCCCTCGCTGACCAAGGCGCTGGTGTCAGGCGAGGCCTTTCCGCCCAGCCTGCGCGAATGGATCGCCGAGCGCGGGGTGGCCGGCACGCAGTGCTACGCGACGGCCGACCTGGGCCTGGTGGCCTACGAGACCTCGGCGCGCGAAGGCCTGGTGCTCGACGAGGGCGTGATCGTGGAGATCGTGCGCCCGGGCACCGGCGACCCGGTGCCCGAGGGCGAGGTCGGCGAGATCGTCGTCACCACGCTGAACCCCGACTACCCGCTGATCCGCTTCGGCACCGGCGACCTCTCGGCCGTGCTGCCGGGGCATTGCCCCACGGGCCGCACCAACACGCGCATCAAGGGCTGGCTCGGCCGCGCCGACCAGACCACCAAGGTGCGCGGCATGTTCGTGCATCCGGGCCAGGTGGCGGAGATCGCACGGCGCTTTCCGGAAGTGCAGCGCGCACGGCTGGTGGTCGAAGGCGAGATGGGCGACGACCGCATGACGCTCAGGCTCGAATGCGCCGCGGCCGCGCAAGGCCTGGCGGAGCGCGTGGCCGAGGCCATCCGCGATATCACCAAGCTGCGCGGCACGGTCGAATTCGTGGCGCCGGGCAGCCTGCCCAACGACGGCAAGGTGATCGAGGACGCGCGCAGCTACCGTTGATACGGAACGCCCGGCGACGCTGCGCCCGGCTTGCCGACATCGACGAAGGCGCGGCGGCGCAACCCTCGCGGCATGCTCCTTGCAACGCCGGGAGCTCGCTACGATTCTTTCGATGACCCACGCCTTCTTTCATCCGCCCACCAGTCCGCGCTTCGCGCTGCGCAATCTGCGTGCGCCCCGCTGCCTCGTCCAGGCCGATGTGCCGGCCGGGGCCGACGATGAACTCGCACCCGTCGACCTGCTGGTGGACCACGGCCGCATTGCCGCCATCGAGCCCGCCGGCACGCTGCCGGCCGAACTCGGCCCCGATCTCGACGCATCGATGCTGCTGCCGGGCATGGTCGACTGCCACACGCACCTGGACAAGGGCCACATCTGGCCGCGCCAGGCCAATCCCACCGGCGATGGCGCTGGCGCCTCGATGGCCACGCAGCGCGACCGCAACGCGCGCTGGCATGCCGAGGACGTGCGCCGGCGCATGGAGTTCGGCCTCGCCACCGCCTATGCCAAGGGCGTGGTCGCGATTCGCACGCACCTCGATTCGCTGGCGCCGCAGGCCGCGATCTCGTTTCCCGTGTTCCGCGAGCTGCGCGAGCGCTGGGCCGGACGCGTCGAGCTGCAGGCGTCGTCGATCGCGCCGCTCGACATCTTCCTGACCGAAGAAGGCCGCCAGCTCGCCGACATCGTCGCCGAGAGCGGCGGCCGGCTTGGCTGCGTGACGCGTTCGGGCGCCTACCCCGGCGACCCGATGCCGCCGGACCTGGACGCGGCGCTGGTGCGCGTGTTCGAACTCGCCGCGGAGCGCGGGCTCGACCTCGACCTGCACGTCGACGAATCCACCGATCCGCGCTCGCGCGCGCTGATCCGCGTCGCACGCACGGCCACGGCGCAGGATTTCGCCGGCCGCATCCTGTGCGGCCACTGCACCGCGCTCGCGCTGCAGACCGACGAGTTCATCGAAGAAACCATCGCGGCCTGCAAGGACGCCGGCATCGACATCGTGAGCCTGCCCACGGTCAACATGTACCTGCAGGACCGCAGCCAGGAAGCGCGCACGCCGCGCTGGCGCGGCGTGACGGTGCTGCACGAGATGAAGGCGCGCGGCCTGCGCGTGGCGGTGGCCGGCGACAACTGCCGCGATCCCTTCTATGCCTACGGCGACCACGACATGCTCGACACCTTCACCCAGGCGGTGAAGATCCTGCACCTGGACCATCCGCTTTCCGATTGGATCCGCGCCGCCACCGAGACGCCGGCCGCGATCATGGGCACCGCCCACGGCGTGCTGAAGGCCGGCGCTGTGGCCGACCTGCTGGTCCTCAAGGCGCGCAGCTATTCCGAGATGCTCGCGCGCGCACAGTTCGACCGCACGGTGCTGCGCGCCGGCCGCGCGATCGACACGCGCTTGCCGGACTACAGGCTGCTCGACGACCTCGTGCGCGCCTGAACAGCGGCCCGCCCCAGGGCGGCGAAACCCTACACGCGCCGTCAGGCGGCACTGACGTTCCCGGCACGGTGCGGCGCAATCATGAAAGCTCCAGCAACCCTCCTCGCGGAGGCAACCAAGGAGTATTTTCATCATGGCAATGGACACCGACATTCTGGCCGCCGACGAGGTGGTCGACGTGCTGAACGACCTGGTCGAGAACGCGCGCGACGGCGAATACGGCTTTCGCACCTGCGCCGCGGAAGTGAAATCGGCCAGCCTGAAGCAGCTGTTCAACGACCGCGCCGCGTCCTGCGGCCAGGCGGCCAGCGAACTGGCGCAGTTGATCCTGGGCTACGGCGGCAAGCCGGCCGAAGGCGGCACCGCCAGCGGCGCGGTGCACCGCGGCTGGGTGCATGTGAAGGGCCTGGTGGGCGCCAACAGCGAGCTCTCGATGCTCGAGGAATGCGAACGCGGCGAAGACGCGGCCGTGGCGCGCTACCGCAAGGCCTTGAAGCAAAACCTGCCGGCCGATGCGCGCGCGGTGGTCGAGCGCCAAGCCGAGGGCGCCCAGCGCAACCACGACCAGATCAAGCTGCTGCGCGACGAGGCGCGCGCGCGCCGCTGACCGACGGGGCTGCACGGCGCGCCCAAGGCGCTCCACAATGTCGGCGCCATGGCCTATTCGCGCCGCATCGTTTTCGAGAGTGCCTTGCTGAGCTGGCAGCAGCTGACGCTCGCCGCGCCCGACCCTGCGTGGAGCGACAGCTACCGGGTCGACGGCCCGCGCCTGCTGCTGCCGCTATCAGCCTGCTTCGAGTGCCGTATCGGCGCCCACGGATTCGTTTGCGATCCGGCGTCCGCTCTGTGGCTCTCCCCGTCGCAGCGCTACCGCCTCCGTCGGCCCTGGGCGGACAAGCGCAGCGCGCTGCTGATCGTCGGCGAGGACCTCGGCCCGTCGGGCCGATCGCCGCTTCCGCTCGCGGTGCATCTGCAGATGGCCGGCTGGTCGCAGGCGCTGGCGGCGCAGCAGCTCGAGCGGCTGGATTTCGAAGAACCGCTGGCCGCCGTCGTGCGCGCGCTGGTGCCCACGACCGGCGAGGCGTCGATGCGGCGTCCGCACCGCGCCGTCGAACGGGCTCGCGAATACATCGCCGCCGAGCCGCAGCGAGACGACGCCCTCACGGAGATCGCCAGGGCGGCAAACTGTTCGGCATTCCACCTGGCGCGGCGCTTCCGGCTGCAAACCGGCCTGAGCCTGCACGGCTTTCGCACGCGGCTGCGGATGACGCTGGCGCTCGACCGGCTGCGGAAGGGCGAGCGCAACCTGAGCGCACTGGCCGCGGAACTCGGCTATGCCAGCCACAGCCACTTCACGGGCGTGTTCCGCCGCAACTTCGGCCTCACGCCGAGCCGAATGCGCACGAATCTGGCAGCGCCCGCACTTCGCTGACCCGACACTGCCGGCTTCGCAGCTGCCTGTGGAGCCGATCTTGTTGCACCCTTCCCGTCTCGCTGCCGGCATGCTGGCCGGCGTCGCCGCCGCGCTGGTCGGCGGCGCATGGCAGGTCGTGACCCGCCAGTCGACGACGACCACGATCGCTCCGCCCGACCTGGCGATCCTGCGCTACGGCATCGCCGCGCTGATGCTGCTGCCGCGCGGCGTGCCGCGCCGGTTGCTGGCCGGCATGGTGATCGGCGCCGGGCTGCCCTTCGGGCTCATCGCGATGACCGGAACGATGTTTGCGCCCACTGCCCACATGGGCGTTCTGATGGCGGGCGCCTCGCCGCTCTTCGCCGCCGTGTTCGCGTGGGTTCTCTGGCGCGAACGCCCCGACCGCTGGCGCACGCTCGGCCTCGCGTGCATGGCCCTGGGCGTGGCCCGGCTCGGCAGCAAGTTCGGCACGGCGGGGCACGCCGGCGCATGGCAGGGCGATCTGATGTTCCTGCTGGCCGCCGCGTTGTGGGCCGGCTTCACGCTCTCGTTCCGGCAGAGCGGCCTCGGCGCATGGCAGGGCGCCGCGCTGGTCAACGCCTGGTCGACGCTGCTCCTGTTGCCGTGGCTCGGGTGGCGCGGCAGCGAGATCCACCTCTTCGATGCGCCGGTTCGCGATCTGCTGTGGCAGGCCCTGTGGCAGGGCGTGCTCGCCGGGCTGCTGGGGCTGTGGTTTTTTTCCGCCGCCATCGTCCGGCTGGGCGCTGCACGGGCGGCGGCCTTCGGCGCGCTGGCGCCCGTGGTCTCGGCGCTAGGCGGGTGGTGGTGGCTCGGCGATCGGTTGACTGCGGTCGATGCCCTGGCGGTGGCCAGCGCCGTGCTGGGCGTCGCGCTCGCCAGCGGCGGGATTCCCGGCCGGGGGGATGTGCCACGTCAATAGCGTGAATGCGCGTCGGCCTGATTACGACGGACGGCCGGGTAATACCAATGGCCACTACCGACAGCAGACAGGCCTGAACACAATCGCCGCAGCGAACTCTGGGAGAAAGCGATGCAACCTGCCGTTGAAATCACCAAGCGCGGCGAAAGAAACTTCAACTCGTATGTCGGGATCGGCGACGGCACACGGCGCTACGAGCGCGAAGGCCTGCCCTCGGTGGCCGAATGCCTGCAGGACGCGGCGGCTGCGCTGGGCGCCGAATTCAGCTACGCCACCATCACCTACGACAACGTCATGATCGGCAGCTATCCGGTCGCGGTCATGGGACACCGCGCCGTCGAGGTTGCCGACGAACTCCTGGTGAAGCGCTCCAACCGGCGCATCCAGTACGCCTGAGCGCGCTTGCGCGGGTGCGTCGCGCGTCCAGGACATCTCTTTTCGCCCACCTGCTATGACGACGCGGTGGAGATCCTCCACCGGGCAACCACCAAGGTTTCGATGTCATGCACGTGGCGCCCCGTCGCTCGCGCAACAGCCTCGCGGTAGGGTGGCATGTTGGTGCACTCGAGCACGATGTCTTCGACCGAGGGAAACAGATTCACAAGGCGCCGTGCGGCGTCGACCACGTTCCTGCGCGCTTCGACAAGATCGAGCCGATCTTCGTTGTTGAGTATGCGCCGGTGGAACTCGCATCCTGGCTCCACGCCCTGCACAGGCGTCGCCTCCGGAACGCCGACCGCCTTGAGAATGCTTGCGTTCAACGCAGCCGCGTCGAAGGTGACGATACCGGGACGCGCGAACTCCCGGCAATGCAACAGGCTCGAGGTGAAGACCGGCACGGGCACTGCTTCGGCCAGCGTGTTCTGGTAGGCGGCCAGGAAACCGCAACTGGTCGTGATCATCGCGGCACCCTCCTCGACCAGCTGCAAGGCGGCGTCGACGAATGGTCGAAGCAACGCGGGATCAGCCTCCTTCACGATCCGTCGGGGTGACGCGCCCTCGACAACCCGGAAACGAACCGGAATGCCGTTGCGGCTGAAGGTCTCCGGATTGCCGATGTCGCCAGGCGGCCGCGGGAACCGCGTATCGAGCATCAGAACACCGAGGAATCTGTCAGGGCTGGGGGTCATTTCTGGCTGGGATGGCTATGCGCTTTTCGAGACGGTGCTGCGACGATCGATCTTTCGACTGAGCACGATGGAGGTGTGTGTCTGGTTGATGCCGTCGATCTGACCCAGCTGATCGAGCAGCTTGTCCAACTGTTCAGGCGTTTCGCACCGGAGAAGGACCATGTAGTCGAACTGGCCGCTCACGGCCCAGACCTCCTCCACCTCGGGCAGACGCTCGAGCGCCTTGATGACCGCGGGCGCAGCCTTGGCGTTGACGCTGAGCCCGCAGAACGCTCGAACCGCCGCTTGCTCGAGCCGCTGGCCGAGGCGAACCCCATAGCCCGAGACGACGCCCTCCCGCTCCAGTCGCGCGATTCGCGCGACCACCGTGGTCCTGGCTATCTTCAGCTTGCGCGCCAGGTTGGCCGCCGGCTCGCGGGCATTGGCCTGCAGCAAGGTCAGAAGGTGGCGATCAAGGTCATCGAGTCGTAGGTCCATGGGCGGCCTTGCAGCGGAGATCAGCGATTGTGGCGCGGCCGAGTAGGTGCTCGTGGGTCTACAGGAAGCGCAGCGCCTCTTCGAGGCGCGACACCCCGATCGCGATGCCCGCCTCGTCCTGGCTGGCGAACGAGAGTCGAAAGGTCGCGTTGTCCGCTTCTTGCGCATAGAAGGCAGCCCCCGGCACAAAGAGCACACTGCGCTCGATGGCCGCCTTGAGCCATTCAGCCGTATCGACCCCCGGCGCACGCCCCCAGACGAACATGCCGCCGCCCGGCGCGGTGAACTCGATGCGGTTGCCCAACTGCAGGTTCAAAGCGCGCACCAGTGCCTTAGCGCGCTTGCCGTAGATGGAGCGCAGCCGGGGCAGGTTCTCGGCGAAGAGGCCCTGGGCCAGGTACGCAGCCGCGGCCGCCTGCGTCAGCGTCGACGCGTGCATGTCGTCGGTCTGCTTGGCGAGCACGCACGCGCGTCGCAGCTCGGCCGGCCCCAGCATCCAGCCGAGCCTCAGACCCGGCGCCAGCGTCTTCGAGAGGCTCGACAGGTAGGTCAGCACGCTTTCGGCGCCATCCACCGTGTGCCGCATCGAGTAGAGGGGCTGCGGGGGCGCCTGGTCGAACCAGAGATCCCCATACGGGTCGTCCTCGATCACGAGGCATCGATGCCGAACCGCCAGTTTCAGCAGTTCGCGCCGCCTGCCCTCGCCGAGGGTGCGGCCGCTCGGATTGCCGAACGTGGGTACGGTGTAGAGGGCCTTGGGCTTCAGCCGGATCAGCGCCCGTTCCAGATCCTCGAGAACGAGTCCCTCGTCATCGGTGGCGACCTGATGGATGGCTGCGCCTGCGAAGCGAAAGGCGGAGATCGCGGCCGGGTACGTAGGCGCCTCGACCAGGACAGTGTCGTCCTTGGACAAAAGCGTGCGCGCCAGCAAATCGATCCCTTGCTGCGAACCGCTCAAGGTCAGGACTTCGCCGGGTTCCACGGTGATACCGCGCGAATTGGACAGCCGCGCCAGTTCCGTGCGGAGGGCAATGGCGCCCTCGGTGCCGCCGTATTCGAGCGCGCTTGCGAATGCAGCTCCCGTCAGACTGCCGAAGATCCTCTGCAATCCGCCGGAATCCATCAGTTCCGGAGCCGGGTATCCGCCGGCCAGCGAAATCATCCCCGGCAGTTCCGTGAAGCGCTTCAACTCGCGTATCGGGGACCCCGGCGCATTGGCGTAGCGATCGTTGACGAATGAGATGTGGGGCATTTGCTTCCTTCAATCGAGCCGAACGTTCCCGAGCCGCCCTTGGGGGTCGAGCTGGGCATGAAGAGCGCCAGCCAGCGCGCGCGTCGGCTGATCGGTGAAGCACCGGTAGAACGCCTGGTTGTAGGGGCCGACTCCATGCTCGGCGCTGAAGCTTCCGTCGAACTCCTCGACGACAACTTGGTACAGCTTCGAGCGCAGCCGAACAATGGCATCGGCGCTGGTCTCCGGAGCAACGACGATGTTGAGATGCACCCCGCCGTCGCCCAAGTGACCGAAGTCGCACACAAGGGCGGACGCAACTTCGGCGGCGATCAGCTCCACGGAACGCGCGCGAAATGCGGCAAAGCGCGAGCGACTGACGGACACGTCGAAGGCGACGAGCTTCCCGAGCGCCTGCACCGATTCGCTGATGGCATGGCGGATCCGCCAAAGACGTTCTGGCTTGTCCACCACGGCGTCCAGCATCCCTGGGCGCTCGATCTGCGTCTCGAGCCAGCCCATAAGAATCGACTCCAGGTCGAGCCCGGAGGCCTTCGATACCGCGCTCGACACCTCCAGCAGGACGGCATACGGCGGCGCGACCGGGAAAGGGGCAGACACGCCCGGAAGATGCTCGACGGCTGCAGTCAACGCGCTGCCGGACATACCTTCGAACGCGCTCACGAACTCGCCGAGCGCATCCTCGAAAGAGCAAAGAAGCTCCATAGCCACTTCCGCGGAATCGACCGCAACGAGCGCAGCGGCGGTTTGCCGCTGAACAGGATGGAGCTTCAGCGTGGCATGAGTCACGACGCCGAAGGCACCGAAGGTGCCCGTCATCAGCTGGGTCCAATCGAGACCGGTATTGTTCTTGCGTAATCCGCGCGTCGATCCGAAACGTGCGCCCGGCGGATTCGCGAGAACCCCAGCAATGGCCAGCACGTTCTCGCGAACACCGCCATAGCGGATCAGTCTCGAACCTCCAGTGTTGGTGGCCGCCATCCCGCCAATGGACGGATCCGCACCGAGATCGATTGGAAAGGTCAGACCATGCTCGGCGGCGGCGCGGTTGACGTCCGACAGCCGGTACCCGGCAGCCACGACCGCGCTTCGATTGACCGGGTCGATCTCCAATCTGTCTCGCAAGCGCTTTGTGGACAGCACCCATTGCGTGCCGCTGCCGCTCGGCGTAGCCGCTCCGACGAGGCCCGTGGCAGCGCCCTGGACAACGAAGGAAGCATCTGCGCCGACGAGTTCCTGGACCACCCATGCCAGCTCTTCGGCGCTTGCCGGCCGCACCACGGCACGCGCGATGCCCCGCCCGTGTCGAGCGGAGGCTTCAAATGGCGCCTTGTCGCCCGCGTCCGTCAGAAGTCCCTGCGCACCCAATCGGCTGGCCAGCCTGTCGATGAGGCCATGGTCCGGTGCTTGCGCCGCAACGGAAGAATGATGGGTTTCCGAGTTCATGGCGTTCAGTTCGACGCCATGACCGGTACGTTGGCCAGTTCGCGCCTGCACTCTTCGAGTGAGGCTGCTTGCGCGGCCTCGTACAAGGCGAACTCGTTCATGACGCTCGTGCCCAACGCGGTTTCGAAAGCTTCCCGGTTGCCGCCGGCGACGTAGTGCGCGGCTCCTTCCGATCCCAGGTTCGAGCGGAAGATGCCTGCGGCGCTGACAGGGAGGAAGTCTTCATACACAAGCGGCTCCGCACGCACCAGGCTCTGGTCCAGAAGCTCGTCGACGCTCGCGTTCGCCGATACCGGCCTCGAACGGACCAGGTTGCGTCGGTCGACCGAATAACGGAAATATGCAAGTCCCGCCCGCTGCAGCGCCCGTGCATCATCCGGGAAGGCTTCGAAGACTCGCGCCAGAGCCGATGCCCTCGACCCTGCATCGCGCCCGGCCTCCAAAGAAGCTTTCAATAGATCGTCATAGAGCGCACGCCCTTTGGGCGTGAGCGCGCAACCGCGCTGTTCGATCTCGCCGAACCGGGCCGTGTGGGTGCCGTCAGCGCCTTCGGCTCCCTGGAAGCGGATCGGCTCTTCCAGGGCGAGAAAGCTCGTTTGGCGCAACAGGATCGGGCACTTGCGCTTCGGCGGACCTTCGATCGCGTCTTTCGCACGGATGCCCTTCTCCAGCATCGCCGCCTGCGCCTGGTCGATGTCGAGCACGCGGGGGGTCAGATGGTTGATATGCGGCCCCTTGAAACACACCACATCGGCGATGAGCGGATGCGACGCTCTCAGCTGCCGATAGGTCTCGATGTCGACGGTCGCCTCGCTGTGCCAGCGAAAGGTCTCGAGCGCCTGCGCGACGAACTCTTGCGTGTCCCGGCCGGACAGGCCGCCATCGCGCTCCGCGCGGTCAATGAGCTCGAGGCAACGCGGCGTGAAGATGCTGCGCCCGACGAGGATCTTCGCGGCACGCTCGCGCAGTGCGGCGTCGCCGATCAAGTCCAGGCGCAAGAGCGACGTGAACACCCGGAAGGGGTTTCGCTTGAGCGAAGAATCTTCGACGGGACGGAAGGCTGTCGCGTGCACCGGAACGCCGGCCACCGAAAGGTCGTAGTAGCCGACCGCTCGCATGCCCATGACGGCGAACAAGCGGCGCATGACCGCGAGTTCCTCGACGGTCCCGAGACGAATCGCGCCGTGACGCTCCACGTCCAGGCGATCGAGCTGGCCGGCCTCACGCAGGCGGTCGGCGAGCTCTTTGCTCTCTTGCAGCACCTCGGCATTGATATCGGCGACGAGATCGAGCAGAGCACCGTACTGAGGCACCTCGGTCTTGTACATGCCGGACAGTGCCCGCGAAAACAATGTACGGATGTCGTCGGGTTCCACAAAAGCGTTCGTCTTCATGGGCGGTTCCTGTGAAGAATTCGGAGGGGCAACTATCGTCAAAAGGGCGAGCGATTGATAGCGATATGTTGGAACGATTTCATGTCAAAATGGAATCAACTCGCTCGGAAGGCGCGCACGCTGTATATGGGGCAGCCCTTCAACCTATTGCGCATTGATCATCATGTTCAGACGAGAATTTCTTCCCTCCATGGGGCAGCTCATGGCGTTCGAAAGCGCTGCGCGCCATGCAAGCGTTTCGCGCGCAGCACAGGAACTCCATCTCACGCAAAGTGCGATCTCGCGCCAGATCAAGCAGCTGGAGGATCAGCTCGGCACAGCACTCTTTCATCGCGTGCGTCAGCGCATCGTGCTGACGGATGCGGGCCGCGTCTATGCGGCGGAGCTGCGCGCAGGCCTGGAGACAATGTCGAACGCCACCCAGCGCGTGATGACCATGGGCGGCATCGGCGAGGTTCTCAATCTGGCCGTGCTGCCGACGTTCGGGACGCGATGGCTCATTCCCCGGATGAGGCGCTTCGCTGCGCTGCAGCCTGGCGTCACGGTCAATTTCGCGTCAAGAACGGAACCCTTCGACTTTGCGCGCGAGCCCTTCGACGCGGCCATCCACTTCGGCGTCGACTTCTGGCCGGGCGCCTCCTGCGATTACCTTCTCGGCGAAAGCGTCGTCCCTGTTTGCAGTCCTGAGTTCAAGCGCCGCAGCGGCATTCACACCCGCGAGGATCTTGCGGGTCAGTGCCTCCTTCACCAATCGTCGCGGCCCATGCAGTGGGCGGAATGGTTCGAGCAGGTCAAGATCGCGGCGCCGCATGCCATGCGCGGCCCGCGCTTCGAGCAATTCGCAATGCTCGCGCAGGCCGCGGCGAATGGACTCGGGGTGGCGCTGGTACCCAAGTTTCTCGTCGAGGAAGAGCTCGCATCCGATCGATTGATCGTCCTGTTCCGTGAGGCGCTGATCACCCAGCGGGCCTACTACGTCGTCGTTCCAGAGACCGGCGCAGAAAATCGCCTTGTGCTGGCATTTCGGGACTGGCTCGTTGGCGAGGCCGCCGCGGCGCGGCCGCGCGGCCAGACGAAATCACGCGAGCCAGCTGCGGCCGTCGTACGCTGAAACCTCGATGGCGCGGCCCGCTGTCGCGACCTCGTCGACGCAATTCAGGTTCACGTTCACCTGTTCAGGCGCCGAGCGCGGGTTGCAGTGCGTGTGGATGCCACAGCGCCGACAGAAGTAGTGATTGGCGCGTAGCGTGCCGAAGCGATACACGGACAGCTCGTCTGCTCCCGACTTCAGAACGAAGCGCTCCGCCGTGACCCGGTGATGCAGTGCAGCCTTGCGCACGCAATAGCTGCAGTTGCAGCGCACACCCTTGGTGAGATCCGAAGAAAAACAGAAGCGGACCGCACCGCAGTGGCATTGTCCAGGGTGCCAGGACAGTCGCGCCTCCACGCTCATGCCAACGCAGCGTTGGCAGACTCCGACGCCTTGAATCGCCCGAGAAAGGCGCGCGTCGATTCCTGCCGCGGGTTGTCGATCACAACGCTCGGCGGGCCGCATTCCGCGACAACGCCGTCGCGCATGAAGATCACCTGATCGGCGACCTCTCGCGCGAAGCCGATCTCGTGCGTCACCAGGATCATCGTCATGCCTTCTTTGGCCAGGGCCTTGATGACGTTCAAGACTTCCCCGACCAGTTCCGGATCCAAGGCCGAAGTGGCTTCATCGAACAGCATGACCGTTGGCTTCATGGCGAGTGCTCGCGCGATCGCGACGCGCTGCTTCTGTCCGCCGGAAAGCTTGTCCGGGTAGTAGTCCGCTCGGTCCAGCAAACCCACCTTGGCCAGCAGCGCGCGCGCCTCGGACTCGGCTTGCGCCTTTGGCGTCTTGAGGACGGTGACCGGGCCTTCCATGACGTTCTGGAGGGCCGTCATGTGCGGAAAGAGATTGAAGTGCTGGAACACCATCCCCGTAGACGCCCTGAACCGCGCGAGCTTTCGCTCGTTGGGCAGCGCCGTGTGCGCGCCGTTGAACTCGATCGTCTGCTCGCCCACCGTGATGCGGCCACCGTTCGGGATCGACAAAAGATTGATGCAGCGCAGAAGTGTCGACTTGCCGGACCCGGACGGCCCGATCATCGCGACCACCTGACCACGCTCGATCGCGAGCGTGATGTCCTTCAGGACCACGTTCTGTCCAAAGGCCTTTTTCAAGTTGGAGATTTCGATCAGGGGACGGGACACTTCACACCTCCTTCGGGCCAGCGCCGAATTCCATGCGTTTGGCCCAGATCGTGATGGGCAGCAGAACCGCGAAGTACGTGATCGCGATGAAGGTGTAGATCTCCAGAGGACGGTAGGTGTCGTGTGCGATCACCTGACCTTGATACAGCAGGTCGGGGACGGCCAGTACGGAGAGCAGCGAAGTATTCTTCAGTTGCATGATGGATTGGTTCATCAGCGGCGGGACCATCTTCTTGAACGCCTGAGGAAGGATGACGCGTCGCAGCAGTTGCAGGCGCGTCATGCCGAGCGCCTTCGCTGCCTCCGTTTGTCCGGCGTCGATCGAGATGATCCCCCCGCGAACGATCTCCGAGTAGAAGGCGCCGCCATAGAGCGTCAGGCAGAGCGTGGCGGCCACCATGGCCGACATCTCGATGCCGGTCAGAACAGGCAAGGCGTAGTAGAACCAGACAAGCTGAACGAGCACGGGCGTGCAGCGGAACACCTCGATGTAAGCGCGCAGTGGCGCGGTCAGCAAGGGACTGCTGGAGAGCCGGCCCAGGCCGGTCACCAAGCCAACCAACAGCCCCAGGATGACGCAGACCACCGTGAAGATCAGCGTGTACATCAGGCCGCTGAGCAACAAGCCCCGGTACTTCCACAACACGGCGAAGTCCCAGTCATACCCTGCTGCCCCGGGGACCGGACCACCGCCGGAGAAGTGCTTCATGGCCGCCCAGATGCCAGCAAGGGCGAAAAGCACCAGGAGCGCTATGCCAAGTTGAGAACGGCTCTTCGGCTCGTTCGAGGTGTCCGCGTAGTCCATGAGAGTCTCCTCAGAACTTGATTTCAGGCGGGAATGCGCTTGCGGGAACGCCTGCGAGCTTCTCCATGTTCTTGAGGATCACGCCGCGGACTTCGCCCTTGCCGCGAACTTCGGACAACCAGGCGTTGACCGCCTTCTGCATGCCCGGATCCGACTCCTTGCGCAGGCCGATGCTCACCGGCGCGGTGTAGACGGGCTGCGGGATGTGCATGGTGCCGATGGAGCCGCGCTTCGCGAGCAACGGCTGCGCCAGCAAGATCACGAGAATCTGGCAATCAGAGCGTCCCGCTTGCAGGGACATCGTGGCGGCGCCCGAGTTTTCCAGGCGCGTGACCTCAGCCTTGGGCAGCACGCGCGTCGCCAGTTGGTCATGACTCGAGCCGACGTCCACGACGATCTTCGTCTCGGGCGTGTTCAGCTGCTCCCAGGTCTTCTGCGGAACGCCCTTCTTGCAAACCACGGTGTAGGTGTTGTCGAAGAGCGTCTCGGAGAAGTTCACAACTTCCTTGCGGGCCGGCGTCGGCGCCATGCCGAACATGGCATCGATCTTGTTGGATTGCAGGTCGAGCACGGCGTTGCCCCAGGTGGTCTCGACGTACTCGACCTTGGCCCCGAGCTTTTGTGCAAGGCTTTCCGCGAAGTCCGGTCCGAAGCCTTCCCACTTGCCACTGCTGATGTCCTTGGCGAAATACGGAACGGCGCCGGCAACCGCACCGACGCGCAGGACCTTGGTTCGTTGCACCCTTGCCAACGAGCTTTCAGGCTCTTGCGCGGAAGCCGAACCGAAAGCGCAGACGGTAGACACGGCCACGAGAGCGCGGAAGAAGTTTCGTTTGGTAAACACGGTATCTCCAAGCAAGAAGCTCGCCATTGAAAAAAAGGAAAGAACGCTTTCCAGCTCGGGATGAAGTCTAGAAGTCAGTGCTGTCACAAACAACGTGGCACATCGTCAATACGACGAAAATCTATCGTCATACCGACAGCGTTCTCGGCGAAACGTATGCTATCTCGCCTTTCCGCGGTTTCTTAGCCGCTGACTGCCGCAACGGGCGCGCAGGCCGACTTCAGACCTAAAGCTCATTAGCCTCGGCGATCTTGCGTTCGGAATGCGTCTGCGATGGACAACTTGAGGCGCGTGGTGCACCAGTTGCAAGCGGCACGAGGATCTCAACCGCGACGCATCCAGCCAATCGGGAAAAACGCGAGTGGGGCGCTGCGTGCTCACACACGCTCAACCTCGCACGCTGGCAACTCGACGAACACCCTCGTCAGTTTGACGAAGCGGCTGGCTCTTTCGACGATCTGCTCTCTACCATCTGTCAAGACTCGCTTCTACATTTTCATTCAACGGGCACACATGCTCACTGGGGAATGAAATGACGAAGCTGCAGATCGACAACGTTCTGGTTCTGGGTGCTGGCAAGGTCGGCAGCACGGTGGCGGACATGATCGCGGAGTACCACCGCTTGCCGGTCACGCTCGCCGATGTGAAGCCGGGTCGCGGTGTTGAGAGCGACACGTTGGTACGCCGAATCGCGCTCGACGTTGAGAGCGCGAAGGATCTGGGTGCGGCGCTCTCGGCCCATTCGGTCGTGATCAACTGCCTGCCCTTCTACCTCGCGCAGCGCGTGGCCACCGAGGCTGCAAGGCGCGGCGTCCACTACTTCGACCTCACCGAGGACGTGGCTGCGACAAAGGCCATCCGAGAGATCTCGAAGGATGCGACTTCGGTCCTCATGCCGCAGAGCGGCCTGGCGCCCGGCGTGATCGGCATGCTCGGAGGCTACCTGGCCAGCCGCTTCGACGAGCTCTACGACCTGCGTCTGCGCGTCGGCGCCCTGACGCGCAACGCAACGAACAGCCTGCGGTACAACTTCACGTGGAGCATCGACGGCGTCATCAACGAGTACTGCAACCCGTGCGATGCCATTGTCAACGGCCAGCTCGTATCGGTGCAACCGATGGAGGGACACGAGACCTTCACGCTCGACGCAGAAGCGTTCGAAGCCTTCAACACGTCGGGCGGCCTGGGTACGTTGTGCGAGACCCTGAAGGGGAAGGTCAGAAACCTCGACTACAAGACCATCCGCTATCCGGGGCACCGCGCGGCGATGGACTTCCTCTTGCACGACCTGCGCCTGATCGAGCGCCGCGACCTGCTGCGCCAGGTGCTCGAGCACGCCGTCCCGCACAGCCGTGAAGACGTCGTGATCCTGTTTGCCTCGGCGTCCGGCCTGCGCGACGGCCGCTTCGAACAGGAGACGCGCGTCGGACGTGTGTTTGGTGCTCCGCTGCGCGGAAAGGACCGCACAGCCATCGAACTCACCACCGCCGCTGGCGTTGTCGGCGTGTTCGAGTTGCTGCAGCAGGGAAAGCTTCCGGCGCGCGGCTTCGTCGGCCAGGAGCAGGCCCCGCTCGAACAGTTCCTCGCGACCAGGGTCGGTCACTACTACAAGGGCCTCGGCGTCTCGTCCGCCGCCAGCGCGGCCACAGGCGAACCCGCGCACGCCTGATCAGTTCTTCGGCGGTGCCGGCATCGGGTCGGCACCGCTGCCCTCTTTCGCAATCCAAAAGTGGAGCTTCCCATGCGTGGTGCAGATGTGCTCGTGCAAATGTTGATCAACTACGGCGTCGACGTTCTCTTCGGCGTCCCCGGGGACACGAACGTTCCCTTCTATGAGGCGCTCCAGCGCCGCACGGGCGATATCGAACACGTGATGGCGCGCGACGAGCGCTCCGCCGGGTACATGGCCGACGCATACGCGCGCCTGACCGACAAGCCGGGCATCTTCGAGTGTCCGTCGGGAGCCGGCGCGATGTACTCGCTTCCTCCGGTTGCCGAGTCGAACGCCTCCTCGGTGCCTGTCATTCTCCTGACGATCGACCTCCCGCTGCCGGGCGAAGGCCGCGGCATGATCACCGAACTCGATTGCGCGAAGCTGTTCGAGCCGGTGACGAAGATGTCGGTGCAGATCAAGTCGGCGGACAAGCTCCCCGAGATCATCCGGCGCGCGTTCCGTGTCGCCTGCTCCGGAACCCCCGGTGCAGTGCACCTGCAGATCCCGGAGGACATGCTGCTCGCCGAGATCGACCCGAACACGATCTCGCTGCACGCCGAGCCCGAGTGCAAGACCTTCCCTGCATTTCCGATGGCGCCGGCTCCTGGAAAGCTGGACGAACTCTTCGGCCTGCTCAAGGCGGCGCGCAAGCCGCTGTTCGTCGCAGGCGGTGGCGTGAACCGTTCGTGCGCCGGAAGCGCTCTCACCGACATCGCGGCCAGGCTCAACGTTCCGGTCGTCAACACGATCACCGGGCAGGGCTCCTTGCCGGACGACCATGTCCTGGCCATCGGCGTCATCGGCGACAACGGCTTCCACCCCCACGCCAACCGCGCCCTGGAAGAGTCCGACCTGGTGATCTTCGTCGGCTCGCGGATGGGCTCCGTGGTCACGGTGGGGTGGACCTTCCCGAAATCGACGCTGAACAAGCGCGTGGTGCAGATCGACATCAATCCCGAGCGTCTCGCGAACAACTACGAGAACCTGCTGTCGATCGCCGGCGATGCGCAGCTCGTTCTGCAGCAGATGTTGAAAGAGACTCCCGTGGACTTCGACACGTCGAAGCACCAGAAGTGGGTCGACCACCTCAACGAGTACCGTTCGAATTTTTGGGAGCATGCCGAGTCGGTGCTGTCCCTGGACGACGTGCCGCTGCGGCCCGAGCGCGTCGTTCGCGAGTTCAACAAGCGCCTGGAGAAGTACGGCAAGGCCGTCCACATTCTTTCGGACGCCGGCACGCCGACCCCCTACATGACCCGCTTCCTGCGGATCGGCGATCGTCGCACTCGTTTCGTGATTCCCCGTGCATTCGGTGGCTTGGGTTCGGCCATCCCGGCGGTGGTCGGCGCCTGGTACGCGGACAAGAACCGGCGGCCGATCGGCATGTTCGGCGACGGCTCCTTCAACATGACCGTAGGCGAACTCGAGACGCTGGTGCGCAAGAAGGTCCCCGCGCTGATGATGCTGTTCAACAATGGCTGCTTCGGCTGGATCAAGGGGCTTCATCGCCTGAAGGGTCACGACGAGTGCTTCGGCGTCGACTTCCTGCCGCCGCGCGGCCAAGCCATTGCGGAGGCCTTCGACATCAAGGCCTGGACCGTCACGACGCCGGACGAGTTGATCGCGGCGCTGGACGAAGCTTTCGAATACGACGGCCCTTGCCTCATGGACATCCGCGTCGAATCGCTCGCCGATCGAGTGCCGCCAGTCTATTCCTGGCTCACCAAGAAGGGGCTCGACCCCCTGGCGCTGCAACCCGAAGACGTCGCCTACCTGTAGACCCGTGGGCGCGCGCAGCCGCACGCCCAGTTGCCAATGAGTCGAGGAAATACCATGAGTGAACTGCTGTCCTTCTTCCAGCGCTGCGGCATCGAACCGGGCGAATACCAAGGCGGCTCGCTTGCCGTGCGCTCTCCCGTTGACGGCGCCGAGCTGGCCCGCCTGCACGAGACGCCAGCGTCGCAGATGAACGAGATCATCTCCAAGTCCAAGGCCGCCTTTCTCAAGTGGCGCACCGTGCCGGCCCCCGTGCGCGGCGAACTGGTGCGCCTGTGGGGCGAGGAGTTGCGCCAGGCGAAGAAAGACATCGGCTACATCGTCTCGATCGAGGTCGGAAAGATCATCGAAGAAGGCCAGGGCGAGGTTCAGGAAGGCGTCGACATCTGCGAGTTCGCGCTGGGCCAATCGCGGCAGCTTTGCGGCAAGACCATCGTGTCCGAGCGTCCTGGCCATCGGATCATGGAGCAATACCATCCGCTGGGCCCGGTCGCGGTCATCACCGCGTTCAACTTTCCGAGCGCGGTGTTTGCGTGGAATGCAGCGCTCGCCCTGGTGTGCGGCGATCCGGTGATCTTCAAGCCGTCGGAAAAGGCACCGCTGTCGGGGCTCGCCACATTCAAGGCGCTCGAGCGCGCCATCGCCCGCTTCGGCAACAAGGCGCCTGAAGGACTGGCCCAGATCGTGATCGGAAAGGCGCCACTGGCCGAAGCCCTGGTCGAAAGCCCATCGATTCCGCTCATTTCGGCGACTGGATCCACGCGGATGGGTCGCGCCGTCGGCCCCAAGGTCGCCAGCCGGTTCGGCAAGCGCATCCTTGAACTCGGCGGCAACAACGCCATGGTCGTCACGCCGGCGGCAGACCTTGACATGGCGCTGCGTGCCATCCTGTTCGGCGCTGTCGGCACCGCGGGGCAGCGCTGCACGTCGCTGCGCCGCCTGATCGTTCATCGCTCCGTCAAGGACGCGCTCCTCCAGAAGCTGTTGAAGGCCTATTCGACACTGCGGATCGGAAATCCCCTGACATCCGGCACCTTGGTCGGCCCGCTGATCGACGAAGACGCCTACAACGCGCTGCAGAAGTCGATCGCGGCCGCCAAGGAGCAAGGCGGCAAGGTGTTGATCGGCGGAGAGCGCACGCTCGAGCAGGAGTTTCCGAAGGGGTTCTACGTGCATCCAGCCATCGTCGAGATGCCAGAGCAAACTGCCATCGTGCGTCACGAGACCTTCGCCCCCCTGCTCTATGTGCTGACCTACGACGACTTCGACAACGCGATCGAAGTGCACAATGATGTGCCGCAGGGCCTGTCATCCTGCATCTTCTCGAACGACATGCGCGAGGTCGAGACCTTCATCTCCGCAGCCGGCTCGGACTGCGGGATGGCCAACGTCAACATCGGGCCGAATGGCGCCGAGATCGGCGGCGCCTTCGGTGGGGAGAAGGAAACCGGCGGCGATCGTGAAAGTGGCTCCGATTCCTGGAAGCAGTACATGCGTCGCACCACCAATACCATCAATTACTCGACCGAACTGCCTTTGGCCCAGGGCATCAGCTTCTTCTGAGCTCAACCGGCGCTGCGCCCCTCTTCCTTCCCTTTCCTCAACGCATCCGAAATGGAGTCGATCATGAAGCGTCGCAATTTTGTTGCTGGTTCGATGTTGGTGGCCTCCGCCGCCCCGTGGACGGCGGCGTTCGCGCAAGCGAACGAATCGACTTGGGAGCGTGTGACGCGCACCAAGGTCATGCGCGTCGGCGCCGTGGATGGCGGACTCCCGTACTACAAGAAGGATCTCGTGAGCGGTGAGTGGCTCGGCTGCATGGCCGACCTTTACCGCGGTCTGGCGAAAAGCATGGATGCAAAGCTCGACATCACACCGACCAGCTGGGGCAACTCCGTGCTCGAACTGCAGTCGCAGAAGATCGATATCTTCTTCGGCCTGAATCCGACGCCCGCACGCCTGGCGGCGATCGACTTCACAGATCCGATCCTCAATATCGCATTCACCGCAGTGTGCAGAAAGGGCTTCACGCCCAAATCCTGGGCAGATCTCGATCAGCCCAACATCAGGATCGTGGTGGACAAGGGCTCTTCGCATGACACCCTCGTCACGCGGCTACTCAAGAGCGCGAACATCACGCGCCTGGAAAGCGCGGTTGATGCGACGCTCGCGTTGCAGGTCGGTCGCGCTGACGCTCAGATCCTTGTCTTGCCGTTGGCCCTGAGCCTGGCCAGCAAGAATCCCGCGGTGGGTCAAGTGGTCATACTGACGCCCGAAGAAAATGCGACCTCTAACGGCGGCGTTCGCAAGGAGGCCGACTCGAGGTGGCTCAAACATGTCAATGGTTGGCTTGCCGCCGAACGCGCAAGCGGCAACATTCGCAAGATCTTCATCTCGAACCTCAAATCTGTCGGGGGCGTCAGCGAAGACAAGATTCCGCCCCAGATCAAGGTCTGACCGTCGGGGCCCATGGTCTCAGCAGAAAACGGACCGCGTTTGACCTTTAAAGATCACGATCACACATCATGAAAATCCAAAACATTGAGGTACACCTGCTCGAATCGCCCATCAAGATGAAGCGTTCGCAAGGTGTCGGAAGCATTGCCGCCTCCATCAAACGCGTGGTGGTCCGTGTTCGAACCGACCAAGGCATCGATGGCATCGGCGAAGGGCAGGCATGGGAGGTTTTTTCGGGAACCAACGAGAACCTGTTCCATGGGATCGCGCAGTACTTGCGGCCCGTGCTCTTGGGCAAGGATCCACGCGATATCCCACTGCGCATGATGGAGTGCGACCGCGCGCTGGTCGGTAGCCCAGAAGCGAAGGCGGCCGTGGAAATGGCGCTGTTCGACATTTGCGGCAAGGCGGCTAGCGTGCCCCTGTACGCGTTGATCGGCGGCAAGGTAAGGGACAAGATTCCCTTTTCCTTCTCCATCGCCAATCCAGACATCGACGCCGACATCGAGCTGGCAAAACAGATGCTGTCCGATGGACATCACATTTTCAAGATAAAGACTGGCTTCGCATCGCATGCCGAAGACATGCGCAGGCTCTCGCTACTTAGAGAACATCTTGGCTTCGAATTCGATCTCCGGATCGACTACAACCAGGGTCTTCAGCCCTACAACGCGCTTCAGCAGCTGCGCGATGTCGAACAGTTTAAGCCCACTTTTATCGAGCAACCGGTGCCGCGAGATGCCATCGCGGCGATGACGCAGATCGCGGCGGCATTGGACACGCCTGTCATGGCCGACGAAAGCGTATTCTCGCCGGCCGAGGCGCTTCGCACTATCGTGGAGCGCGCCGCCGACATCATCAGCATCAAGCTCATGAAAGCCGGCGGAATTGGCAAGGCCATGAAGGTGAATGCGGTGGCCGAAGCTGCAGGTCTTCCATGCTACGGCGGCACGCTATGGGAGGGCGGCGTCGCGCTCGCTGCGGCTTCTCATTTCATTGCCGCGAGCTCCAACGTGTCTTTGGGCTGCGAGTTCTACATGCCCAAGTATGTCTTCCAGGAGGACATTCTTGTGCAGATGACACCGGCCGAAGCAGGGCACGTGCATGTGCCGAGCGGCCCGGGAATCGGCGTCGAGATCGATTGGAAGATCGTAGAAAAGCAACGCATCGCGCTCGCCGCGTAAATGTGGATATCAGCGCACGCAGCGAGATCGCGCCATCCGGCGCCATGGACCGGCTGCCGCTGGCGCAGGCCATCACGGTCGATTGATCCGACTGCGCCCTGCGCCGCCGGCATGCAAACTCGGATGGATCTGTTCACCCGATGAAAAACACCGTTGCCATTCTGGGCGCCGGCATCGTTGGCGTGTCATGCGCGCTCGAGCTGCAACGGCGGGGCCACGACGTGACGATCTTCGATCGCGTGGCGCCAGGTCGCGAGACCTCGTACGGAAACGCCGGCGTCATCGCACGCAGCTCGCTGATGCCCTTCAACAATCCCGGGCTGTGGGCATCTCTTCCAAAGCTGTTGAAGAACAATTCGGCGCAGTTCCGCTACGACCCACTGTTCCTGGCAAGGAACCTGCCTTGGGCGCTGGGCTTTCTTTCCAGCGCGCGCTCGAGTGTCTTCAACGAGACCACCGCCGCGCTCGACGCATTGATCCAGCTCTCGACCAAGGAGCACCAACGCTTGCTCGCCGAGGCGGGAGCCGCACACCGATTGCGCGCCAATGGCTGGCTTTTTCTCTATCGAAGCGAACAGGGCTTCGACGGCAGCCGGCTGTCTCGCGACACCTTCGACAAGTTCAGCATCTCGACACAAGCGCTCGATGCGCAAGAGCTTTCGGACCTCGAGCCTGATCTGAAGCATCTTTTTCCCCGTGCACTCTGGATCAAGGACACGTCCTCTGTCGACAGTCCCGGCCGAGTGGTGGAAGCGTACGCGAAGCTTTTCGTCTCACGAGGAGGACGGATCAAGCAGGCACTCGTCGGCGGACTTCGCCGGGCGGCTGCAAATGACGCGTGGCAGATCGTCGAGGAGGACGGCAGAGCCCATGAGGTCTCTCGGGTCGTGCTCGCCCTAGGACCATGGACCAAGGAATTTGCCAGGAAGTCGCTCGGCATATCGGTGCCGATGGCGTTCGAGCGTGGCTATCACATGCACTATGGCGCCGCCGGCGGCGCCACGCTCGGTCGCCCGATCTACGACACCGGAGGCGGGTATGTGCTTTCACCCATGGAGCAAGGCTTGCGCTTGTCCACCGGTGTGCAACTCACCGCGCGCGATGCGCCGAAAAACCTGATCCAGCTCGAACTCGCAGAACGATCGGCACGGGAAGCTTTTCCCTTGGACGGACGGCTCGAAACAGACCCTTGGCTCGGGAGCAGACCCACGCTTCCGGACAGTCGGCCGATGATCGGTGAATGCCCTCGACATCCCGGCCTGTGGCTCGCGTTCGGCCATCAGCACATCGGCTTCAGCACCGGCCCCGGCACCGCCTCCTTGCTGGCGTCCATGATGGTCGGCGAAGCTTGCGCCTTCGACCCGGCGCCATTCCGGCCTTCTCGTTTCATTCACTGAGGACAAGTGCGGGCCCTGCGCTCGCACGCCCGGTCTTCTATGGCATTGCCGGGTGCCAAGCCTGCATCCAGATCGCCATCCCGTCGAGCAGCTCTTCCATCACCTCGCCGTCGTCGCGGCCGGAGCGCCGGGGCACATGAAAAGAGTGGTCCGCATGGGCGACCTCCATCAGCGACCCGCAGTCTCCCAGTTCCTCGACTACCGAGCGAATCCTGCCGAGCTCGGCGAGCTTGTCCTCGGTGCCTTGAATGAACAGCATGGGCAACTGCACGTCGAACAGATGCGCCGCGCGTTCGGTCGAAGGCGCCCCTGCCGGATGCAGTGGAAAACCCAGAAAGACGAGGCCGGCCACGCCGGGCAGCGGCGCCAGCGCTTGCGCCTGCGATGTCATTCGGCCGCCGAATGACTTGCCGCCGGCGAAGAGGCGGAGCGCGCCGAACATCTCGGAGGCCCGCGTGGCAGCGGCCCGAACCGCGGCATGGGCAACGCGAGGTGAATCGGGACGCTTGCTGCCGAGCTCCATGTAGGGGAACTGGTAGCGCAAGGTTGCGATCCTTCGTGCGGCCAAGCCGTCCGATACCGCGCTCATGAACGGATGCGCCATGCCCGCACCCGCGCCGTGAGCGAACACGTAGCAGGCAGTCGGATCAGCCGGCGCCTGCACGAGCGCGGAGACGCTCACGCTGCCGTCGACGGGAATGGAGATCTTCTGCGTTTCAGGCGTCATGCAGAGTGGGAGGGAGTTGAACCCCAAGTATGCAGCGCACCGCCCCTACCAGCGCAGCGCCGCCGTATGAACCGGCGCATCCCACAGCGACACCAGCTCGTCGTCGAGCAGGGTCACGGTCAGCGAGGCGCCCGCCATGTCGAGCGAGGTCGTGTAGTTGCCCACCAGCGATCGAACGGGCTTGAGCCCCTCGGCAGCGAGCCGCCGGTTCGCCGCATGGTGCAGCAGATAGAGCTCCATCAGCGGCGTGCCGCCGAAGCCGTTGACGTGCAGCAGCACCTGGCGCCCGGCCTGGGCCTTCAGATCGCCGAGGATCGCATCCATCAGCGTGCGCACGATCTCGTCGGCCGGCATGTGGGCCGCACGCCGCCGCCCCGGCTCGCCGTGGATGCCGACGCCGATCTCGATCTCGTCGGGTCCGATGTCGAAAGTGGGCCGCCCGGCCGCCGGCACCGTGCAACTCGTGAAGGCCACGCCCATCGAAGCCGTGGCCGCGTTCACGCGGTCGCCTAGCGCCTTGCACTCGGCCAGCGTCGCGCCCTGCTCGGACAGCGACCCGACCATCTTCTCGACGACCAGCGTGCCGGCCACGCCGCGGCGGCCGGTGGTGTGGGTTGAGTTCTCCACCGCCACGTCGTCGTTGACCAGCACGGTCGCGTTCTCGGTCTCGAGCATCTCGCTCGCCATCTGGAAGTTCATGCCGTCGCCGGCATAGTTCTTGACGATGAAGAGCACGCCCTGGCCGGCTTCGGTGGCGGCCGCGGCGGCCAGCATCTGGTCGGGCGTGGGGCTGGTGAACACCTGGCCCGGGCAGGCCGCATCGAGCATGCCGCGGCCGACGAAGCCGGCGTGCAGCGGCTCGTGGCCCGAGCCGCCGCCGGAGATCAGCGCCACCTTGTTCGCGCTGCGCTCGCGCCGGGCGACGAAGGTGGGCTCGAACTCGACGCGCAGCAGCTGCGGATGCGCCTCCACCATGCCGGCCAGCGCCTCGCGCAGCATCGCGTCCACGTCGTTGACGAACTTCTTCATGCGATTTCCTTCCATGTGTCGCACACCGCGGTAATGGCGACTTCGCAGGTCTTCGAGCCCGGGTCGATGTGGCCGAGCGCGCGTTCGCCGAGGAAGGAGGCGCGTCCCTTGGTGGCGGTCATGTCGCGCGTGGCGAGCATGTTGCGGTGGGCCTCGGCCGTGAGCTGCTCGCACACCTGCGGCAGCGGCGTGTTTTCTTCGGCGAGGCGTTGCAGCAGGCGCGAGACCGGGATCAGCACGTCGAGCATGGTCTTCTCGCCGAGGTCGGCCTTGCCCCGGCTCTTGATGGCCTCGACGCCATCCGCGAAGGCGGCGGCGAACTGCCGGCGGTCGGGCTCGTCGATGCCGGCGAGGATCTTGCCCATCGCGATGAAGAAGCTCGAGATCAACGGACCCGAGGCGCCGCCGATGGTCGACAGCAGCTTCAGGCCGATCTTGCCGAAGGCCGCACCGGGCGCGAGCGGCGCCAGCTCGTCGCGCATCGCCATCAGCACATCGCAGCCGCGGCGCACGTTGATGAAGTGGTCGCCGTCGCCGATGGCGCGGTCCAGCGATTCGATCTGGCTCTCGTTGGCGAGGATCGCCGCCTGCACGGCTTCCAGCGCGTCGATGATGTGTACCGTTTTCATGAGACTTCCTGGATTCGGGGTGCGGCGATGCGGCATCCGGCCGCATCGAAGAAAAGACAGCGCTCGGCGGGAAAGCCGAAGCGCGCCTCGGAACCCGGCGCGAGCGGCGCGTCGAGCATCACGCGCGCATGCACCTCCACGCCCTGCCGCTCGGCCACCAGCTGGTGCTTGACCAGCGAGCACTCGATGACCTGGAAGCCGGCCGCCTCGCCCTCCGGCGAGAGCAGCACGTCCTCGGGGCGGATCGCAACGTGCGCGGTGCCGGCCGGCGAGCGGCCGTCGAACCATTGCGCCGGCAGCACGTTGATGGCCGGCGAGCCGAGGCGCTGCGCCACCGGCAGCGTGTGCGGGTCGCCGTAGACCGCGAGCGGCGTGCCCACCTGCTGCAGCACGCCGCGTTCGAGGATGCCGATGCGGTCGGCCATGGTGGTGGCCTCCACGTGGTCGTGCGTCACGTAGATCACGGTAGCGCCGGTGCTGCGCTGCAGGCGCCGGAGCTCGACGCGCAATTCCTCGCGCAGTTGCGCATCGAGCGAGGAGAGCGGCTCGTCCATCAGGAACACGCGCGGCCGGCGCACCAGCGCGCGGCCGATGGCCACGCGCTGCATCTCGCCGCCCGAGAGCTCGGTGGCGCGGCGCGTGAGCTTGGCCTCGATGTGCAGCATGGCCGCCACTTCCTCCACCCGGCGCTTGACCTCGGCCGGCTCGCTGCGCCGCAGCGGCGAGCGCAAGGGGAAGGCGAGGTTGTCGAAGACGGTGAGATGCGGGTAGAGCGAGTACTGCTGGAACACGAAGGCGCAGTCGCGGCTCGCGGGCAGGCTGTCTGTGATGTCGTGGCCGTCCATGCGGATGCGCCCGGCATCGGGACGCTCCAGGCCGGCGATGAGGCGCAGCGTGGTGGTCTTGCCGGCGCCGCTGGGGCCCAGCAGCACGAGGAATTCGCCGTCGGCGACGTGGAGGCTCAGCTCCGTCACCGCCTTGACCTCGCCGAAGGCGCGGCTCACGCCGCTAAGTTCAATGCTGGCCATGGCGCAAGGCCTCCCGGTGGTGGCGCGTGGTCGCGCTGGCAAGCAGCTGCTCGGTGCCGGCGTCGAAGAGCACGATGCGCGCGGTGTTGAAGCCGATGGCGACACGGTCGCCCAATGCCGGCCGTTGCGACTTGTCGATCAGCGCCTTCAGCGCGCCGGCCGCGGTGGCGAGCTCGGCGATCCAGTGGGAGCCGAAGTACTCGACATGCCGCACCTCGGCCGCGAGCCCTTCGCCCGGCGCGCCGACCTGAACGTGCTCCGGCCGCACGCCGAGGACCGCCGCGCCGGCGCCTTGCTCGATGCGCGGCACCGTCACCGGCAAGCCGGCCAGCGAGACCGCGTCATCGCCCGAGCGCACCGCGCCCGAGATCGGCACGAAGTTCATCGGCGGCCGGCCGATGAAGCGCGCGACGAACATGCAGCTCGGAAAGTTGTAGATGCCGCCCGGCTCGTCGGCCTGCAGGATCTCGCCCTGGTTCATCACGACGATGTGGTCAGCCAGCGCCATCGCCTCGTTCTGGTCGTGCGTGACGAAGACGGTGGTGGTGCGCAAGCGCTCGTGCAACTTGCGCAGCTCCACGCACATCAGCTCGCGGAACTCGGCGTCGAGTGTGCCCAGCGGCTCGTCCATCAGGAAGGCCTGGGGCTGCCGCACGATCGCGCGGCCCAGCGCGACGCGCTGCCGGTCGCCGCCCGAAAGCCCGCCCACCCGCGCGCCGAGCAGGTGCTCGATGCGCAGGATGGCCGCGACATCGGCTACGCGCCGATCGATCTCGGCGCGCTTCAAGCCTTCGTTGCGCAGCGGGAACTCGAGGTTGCCGCGCACGCCCAGGTGCGGGTAGAGCGCGAAGAGCTGGAACACCATCGCGATGTCGCGTTCGCGCGGGCGCAGGTAGGTCACGTCCTGGCCCGCGAGCGTGATCGAGCCGGAGGTCGGGAACTCGAGGCCGGCCAGCATGCGCAGCGTGGTCGTCTTGCCGCAGCCCGAGGGGCCGAGCAGCACGACGAACTTGCCGTCTTCCAGCGTCAGTGTGGAGTCGCGCACGGCGACGAAATCGCTGAAGCGCTTGTGCAGCTTTTCGATGCGGATCTCGGCCATGTCAGTGCAGCTTTCCGGCGACCGTGTAGCCCGCGACCCCGGCCAGCAGAACGGCGAAGGACCAGCTGTAGATCTCGAGCGACCAGGGCTGCATCAGCATCGCGAGGCCGAGCCCGATGAGGGCGATGCTGGCGGGCTCCCAGCGCGCGCGGGACAACCAGTTCTTCTTCATTTCCGAATCGCTCCGAAGGTGATGCCGCGCAACAGGTGCTTGCGCAGCAGCACGGTGAACACCAGCACCGGCAGCAGGAACAGCGTGGTGCCCGCGGCCATGGCCGGCCAGTCGAGGCCGCCCTCGCCGATGATGGTCGGGATGAAGGGCGGCGAGGTTTGCGCCGTGCCGCTGGTGAGCAGGAGCGCGAATGCGTACTCGTTCCACGCGAAGATCAGGCAGAAGATCGCGGTGGTCGCGATGCCGGTGGCGGCCTGCGGCAGCACCACCTTGATGAAGGCCTGGAAGCGCGTGTAGCCGTCGACCATGGCGGCCTCCTCGTACTCGCGCGGGATCTCGTCCATGAAGCCCTTGAGCAGCCAGACCGAGAGCGAGAGATTGACCACCGTGTAGAGCAGGATCAGCCCGAGGTGCGTGTCCGACAGGCCGACCGCGCGGTACATCAGGTAGATCGGGATCGCCACCGCGATCGGCGGCATCATCCGCGTCGACAAGATGAAGAACAGCAGATCGTCCTTGCCCGGCACGCGAAAGCGCGAGAAGGCATAGGCCGCGAGCGTGCCCAGCACCACCGACAGCAGCGTCGAGCCGAAGCCGATCAGCACCGAGTTGAGATAGCGGTCCGAGAAGCGCGAGGGCCCGGCCAGGATCATCTGCTGCTCGCGCACCAGGCCTTCGTACCAGGTGGCCGGTGGCGGCAGCGCGGCCAGCTCCTGCGCGCCCACGCGCGAGCGGGTGGTGAAGAGGTTGACGTAGCCGATCAGCGAAGGCTGCGTGATGACCTGCGGCGGATAGGCGATCGCATCCTGCGGCGTGCGAAAGCTGGTCAGCAGGATCCACACCAGCGGGATCAGCGAGATCAGCGCGTAGCCGATCACGACGATGCCGGCGAAAGCCTTCGCGCGCGGCGTCGGGTCGAGCGGGCTGTGGACGGCGTTCTTCATCGCTGCTTCACCCGATCGAGGAATCGCACCGTCACGAGCGAGAGCCCGTAGATGGCCACGAAGAGGATGATGGCCAGCGCCGAGCTGTAGCCGGTGCGCCATTTCTCGAAGGCCTCGCGCTTGAGCTTGATCGACGCCAGCTCGGTCACCGAGCCCGGGCCGCCGTTGGTGAGCTGGTCCACGAGGTCGAACATCTTGAAGTTCTCGATCACGCGGAACAGCACCGCGAGGATGATGAAGGGCATCACCATCGGCAGCGTGATGCGCCAGAACTTGGTCCACTCGCTCGCGCGGTCGATCTCGGCGGCTTCGTAGAGATAGGGCGGGATCGAGCGCAGGCCAGCCAGCAGCAGCAGCATCACGTAGGGCGTCCACATCCAGGTGTCGACCAGCACGATGGCCCAGGGCGAGAGCTTCGTATCGCCGAGCATGGTGAAGGTGCCGGGCCCGCCGAAGAAGTTGACGATGTAGTTGAAGATGCCGTACTGCGGCTCGAAGAAATACTTCCAGAAGGTGCCGACCACGGCCGGCGCCAGCATCATCGGCAGCAGGATCGCGGTGCTCCAGAAGCTGTGCGTGCGAAAGCGCCGGTTCAGCATCAGCGCCAGGCCGAAGCCGAGCAGCAGCTGCAGCGTGATCGAGCAGGTGAGGAAGTGCGCGGTGGCGCGCATGTTCTCCCAGATCGACTCGTCGTTGAGCACCCGCGAGTAGTTACCGATGCCGACCCACAGCACCTCGGCGCCCGGCCGGTTGGCGCGGAAGTTGGTGAAGGACAGCCAGATCGTCCAGATGAGCGGGAAGATGTTGAAGGCCAGCAGCAGCAGGATCGTCGGGCCGACGAAAAGCCATGCCAGCGCGCGGTCGGAGAGGCCTTGGCCGGGCACCCTGCCGCGAACGGCGATGCCCGGCTCGGCGCGAACGGTGGTGGCCAACGGTAGGGCGCTCATGGTCGGCTCCGCCGTCTCACGCTTCAAGGCTTGATCTTCCCGTCTTCCTTGAAGACCTCGGTCCAGTCCTTGAGCAGACCGTCGAGCGCTTCCTGCGGCGTGCCCTTGCCGGCCACCACGTAGTCGTGCGTGCGCTTCTGCATCGCCAGCAGCAGTTGCGCATAGCTCGGCTCCTGCCAGAAGTCACGCACGATCTTCATCGAGTCGAGGAACACCGGCGCGTACGAGGTGCTCTTCTCGAAGCCCGGCTTGCCGAGCACCGCGTTGTGGCACGAGAAGCCGCCCGCGTCCCACCATTTCTGCTGCACCGAGGGCTGCGCGAACCACTTGATGTAGTCGAGCGCGAGCTCCTTCTTGTCGGAGTACTTGACGACCGAGATGCCCTGGCCGCCGAGCTGCGCCGCGGCGACCTTGGCCTTGGGCATGGTGAAGAAGCCGGTCTTCTCGCCGCCCACGTTCGGGTCCTTCGCGATGCCGGGGAAGAAAGCGATGAAGTTCATCTGCATCGCGACCTGGCCCGACTTGTAGGAGTCGAGGTCCTCGGTCATGTAGGCGTTGGAATGCCCGGGCGGCGTGCAGCAGTCGAACAGCTCCTTGTAGAACTTGAGGCCGGCCACGGCCTCGGGCCCGTTGATGAAGCCTTTCATGTCGTACGGCTTCTTCGGGTTGTCGTACTGCATGCCGTGGGCGTACAGGGTGTTCGTCACGCCCATCGTGATGCCCTCGGAGCCGCGCTCGGTGTAGAGCGCCGCGCCATAAACCTTCTTGCCGTCGATCGTGCGGTTCTGGAAGAACTGGCCGATCTGCTTGAACTCGTCCCAGGTCTTGGGCGGCGCGAGCTCGCGGTTGTACTTGGTCTTGAACTCCGCCTGCAGCTCGGGCCGGGCGAACCAGTCCTTGCGGTAGGTGAAGGCCACGGCATCACCCATCGCGGGCAGCGCCCAGTAGTTCTTCGTGCCCTTGGGCCAGGTCGAGTAGCCCTCGACGGTGGCGGGCATGAAGTCGCTCATCTTGATGCCGTTCTTGTCGAAGAACTCGTTGAGCTTGATGTAGTGGCCCTCGGTCGCGGCCGAGCCGATCCACTGGCTGTCGCCAATCAAGAGATCGCACAGCTTGCCCTTGGAGTTGAGCTCGTTGAGCATGCGCTGCGCGAAATTCGGCCAGGGCACGAACTCGTACTTCATCTGCACGCCGGTCTGGGCGGTGAAGTCCTTCGACAGCTCCACCAGCGCGTTGGCCGGATCCCAGGCCGCCCAGCACAGCGTGAGCTGCTTGGTCTGGGCCTGCGCGGCACCGGAGGCCAGCGTCAGCGCCGCGAGGAGCGCCGTGCCGAAAGTCGATCGCTTGTTCGTCAACCACTTCATTGCTTTATCTCCTGTTGGTCATGGGACGATTGAAGAATAAAGATGGCAATAAATAAATCAATCAACGCAAACCCTAAGACCTCAGACGGATCGGGATAGTCCGGTGAAGCCCGGCGATCGACATCGGCGACACTCCTGATTGATTTATTGAGGCGCTTTCCGCACTTGGCCACTACCGTCACCATCACCCAGATCGCCGAAGCGGCCGGCGTCAGCACCGCCACCGTCGACCGCGTGCTGAACAGCCGCCCCGGCGTCAACCCCGTCACCGTGCAGCGCGTGCGCGACGCGATGAAGGAACTGGGCGGCGCCGTGCCGATGCGCGGCCGGCCGCGCTCGACCGAGAGCTACCGTTTCGCCTTCGTGCTGCCTTCGACCCGGCGCGGCTTCTTCGACCTGGTGGATCGCGTGATCGCGCAGGCGGCCGGCGATTTCCGGCACCAGCACATCACCGAGGTGACGCGCCGCCTGCCGGCCCACGATGCGGCGGCCTTCGCCGAGGAGCTCGCGCGCCTCTCGGACATGGACGGCGTGGCCCTGCTGGCGCCCGACACGCCGGCGGTGAAGCTGGCCGTCAACGAGCTGGTGCGCGCCGGCGTGCACGTGGTCACCTTGTTCTCCGACGTCGCGGGCTCGATGCGCGAGACCTTCATCGGCGCCGACAACCGCGCCGCCGGCCGCACCGCGGGCCTGCTGCTCGGGCGCGAGGCGCCGGCCGGCCAGGGTCACTGCGCGCTGCTGTCGCCGGCCACGCGCTATGCGGCCGAGATCGATCGCGGCATCGGCTTCGCGCAGGTGCTGGAAGAGCGCTTCGCGGGCGCCCGGCTGCTGCGCGTGGACGACATGCCGGAATCGGAAGACGAGGCCTACCGGCGCGCGCGCGAGGCGCTGGACCCCCAGGCCACCGGCGGGCGTCTGACCGCGGTCTACAACGTCGGCCCCGGCAGCCACGGCGTGCACCGCGCGCTGGCCGAGCACGGCTACGACGCCTCGCTCGGCGTGATCGCGCACGACCTGCTCGACATGCATCGCGCCATGCTGATCTCCGGTGCGCTGAGCTTCGTGCTGCACCAGGACGTGCACTACGTGGTGACCACCGCGGCGCGCGTGCTGCGCGCGCTGTGCGAAGGCGTGCGCGGGGCGCTGGCGGTCAGCAATCCGCGGGTCGACATCCTCACTGCGGAGAACCTCGCATGACAGCCGCCCACGATCGCCCCACGATGCGCTCTTCATGTTCGCCCCGCGAGGACACGCGATGAAGAAATTCATCAACTACGTCGACGACGCGGTCGTCGAAAGCCTGTCGGGCCTCGCGTCGGCGCACGAGGCGCTGCTGGCCGTCGAGTTCGACCCGACCTTCGTGTGCCGGCGCGTGCCCAAGAAGGACGCGGTGGCCGTGGTGTCCGGCGGCGGCTCGGGGCACGAGCCGCTGCACACCGGCTATGTGGGCCGGGGCATGCTGGACGCGGCCTGCCCGGGGCAGGTGTTCACCTCGCCCACGCCCGACCAGTGGATGGCCGCGGCGCACCGCGTGAACGCCGGCCGCGGCGTGCTCTTCATCGTCAAGAACTACGCCGGCGACCGCCTCAACTTCCAGATGGCGAGCGACATGCTGGTCGATCTCGACCACCTGATGGTGGTGGTCGACGACGACGTCGCGATCGACCATTCGACCCACGGGAGCGGCCGCCGCGGCGTGGCGGGCACCGTGATCGTCGAGAAGATCGTCGGCGCCGCGGCCGAGGCCGGCGCCGACCTGTTCGACTGCAAGGCGCTGGGCGACCGCATCAACAGCTGCACCGCCTCGATGGGCGTGGCCTTCAACAGCTGCATCGTGCCGGCCTCGGGCGTGGCGACCTTCGAGATCGGCGAGCAGGAGATGGAGCTCGGCGTCGGCATCCACGGCGAACCGGGGCGCCAGCGCATGCCCTTCGCGCCGGCGGTCGAGATCGTCGACCTCTTGCTCGACCCAATCCTCAAGGATCTTTCGCTCGCGCGTGGCCGCGAGGTGCTGCTGCACGTCAACGGCCTGGGCGGCACGCCGCTGATGGAGCTCTACCTGCTGCAGCACCATGCGCGCCGGCGGCTCGCCGCCGAAGGGCTGACAGTGGCGCGCACGCTGGTGGGCAACCACACGACCTCGCTCGAGATGGCGGGCGCCTCGCTCACCGTCACGGCGCTCGACGACGAGGCCAAGCGGTTGTGGGACGCGCCGGTGCACACGCCGACACTGCACTGGTAGCGCTATCGCGGCGCTAGAATCCGGCCCATGAACCCCGAAGCCACCCCGGCACGCCGCACCCGCCGCGGCAGCGGCGCCGTCACGCTGCACGACGTCGCCAAGCTCGCCGGCGTGGCGCCCATCACCGCGTCGCGCGCGCTCAACACGCCGGCGCAGGTGTCGGCCGAGGTGCTGAAGAAAGTCACCGACGCGGTGGCCCGCACGGGCTATGTGCGCAACGGCCTGGCCGGTGGCTTGGCATCGACGCGCAGCCGGCTGGTGGCCGCGGTGGTGCCGACCATCGCCGGGCCGGTGTTCCTGCAGACCGTGCAGGCGCTGACCGAGGCCCTCGCCGAGAGCGGATACCAGCTCATGCTGGGCCAGAGCGGCTATGCCGAATCGCGCGAGGATGCGCTGCTCGAGGCCATCATCGGCCGCCGGCCGGATGGCATCGTGCTCACCGGCATCATGCATTCGGCCGAGGGACGCAAGCGCCTGCTGGCCGCGGGCATTCCGGTGGTCGAGACCTGGGACCTCACGCCCACGCCGCTGGACATGCTGGTCGGCTTCTCGCACGTCGAGGTGGGGCGCGCGGTGGTCGACTTCCTGCGCAGCAAGGGGCGCAGCCGGCTCGCGGTGGTGGCGGGCGACGACGAACGCTCGCGGCGGCGTCACCAGGCTTTCCAGGATGCGGCGCGCGCCGCCGGCCTGCGCGAGGTGCGCCTGATCTACGTGCCGGCGCCCACCACGATGAAGAGCGGCCGCCGCGCGCTGGCCGAACTGCTCGCGGTCGCGCCGGACATCGACGCCGTGTTCTGCAGCTCCGACCTGCTCGCGCTCGGCGTGATGACCGAGGCGCAGGCGCGCGGCATCGCGGTGCCGGCGCAGTTGGCGGTGGTCGGCTTCGGCGATCTCGAGTTCGCGGCCGACCTGAATCCGGCGCTGAGCACGGTGCGCATCGACAGCAAGGCCATCGGCCGGCAGGCCGCGCGCTTCATCGTGGACCGCGCGGAAGGCCGCCAGGTCGACCCCCGTGTCGTCGACATCGGCTTCTCGATCGTCGACCGCGACAGCGCCTGATCCGTATAAACCCCTAGATTCGGCTGCTTGACGCCGCAGTTGGTAGCGCTATCATTCAGACCATTAAATGGTAGCGCTACCTAAGCCATCGACCTCTTTCAATTTCAAGGAGACAAACCCATGAAGAAGCTACTCGGCGCCCTCGCCATCGGCCTGGCCGCCAGTGCAGCCGCCTACGCCCAGGCCACTTCGACAAGCTCAGGACAGGATTGGCCTCAAAAACCCGTGACGCTGGTCGTCCCGTTCCCGCCCGGCGGCTCCACCGACATGGTGGCACGCGCCATCGGCCCCAAGCTCACGGAGAAGCTCGGCCAGCCCTTCCTGGTCGACAACAAGGCCGGCGCCACCGGCACCATCGGCGCGACGCTGGTCAAGCGCGCGGCACCCGACGGCTACAGCTTCCTCGTCACCTCGCTCGGCCCACTGGTGATCGCACCCCACCTCATCAAGGGCATGCAGTACGACGCGCTGAAGGACTTCGACTTGATCACGGTGGCCGTGCAGGCGCCCAACGTGCTGGTGGTGCCGGCCAGCTCGCTGCACAAGACGGTGGCCGACGTGATCGCGCACGAAAAGAAGAACCCCGGCAAGATGACCTTCGCCTCCTCCGGCAACGGCTCCAGCGACCACCTCACGGCCGAGCTGTTCTGGCAGCAGACCGGCACCACCGGCCTGCACGTGCCCTACAAGGGCGGCGCGCCGGCCATGACCGACCTGCTCGGCGGCCAGGTCGATGCCTCGTTCCAGAACGTCAACGCGGTGGTGCCGCACATCAAGTCCGGCAAGCTCAAGGCGCTCGCGGTCACCGGCGACAAGCGTTCGCCGGTGCTGCCCGAGGTGCCGACGATGAGCGAAGCCGGCGTGAAGAACGTCGAGGTCTATTCCTGGCAGGCCGTCGTCGCGCCCAAGGGCCTGCCGACGGCGCTGCGCACCAAGGCCAGCGAGTCGGTGGTGGCCGCGCTCAACGACCCGGCCATCAAGCAGCAGTTCACTTCCATCGGCCTCGAGGTGGTCGGCAACACGCCGGCACAGTTCGCGACTTTCCAGCAACAGGAGTTCGCCCGCTGGAAGAAAGTCATCGAGACCGGCAAGATAACCATCGACTGAGCCAGCCCATGCCCCTCAACGCCACCCCCCTGATCACCGAACTGCGCGTGATCCCCGTCGCCGGCCGCGACAGCATGCTCTTGAACCTGAGCGGCGCCCACGGCCCCTTCTTCACCCGCAATTTGCTGATCCTGACCGACAACGCCGGCCGCACCGGCGTCGGCGAGGTGCCCGGCGGCGAGAAGATCCGCCAGACGCTCGAAGATGCACGGCCGCTGGTCGTCGGCCAGCCGATCGGCGCGCACCAGCGCGTGCTGCAGCACATGGGCAAGCAGTTCGCCGATCGCGATGCCGGCGGCCGCGGCCTGCAGACCTTCGACCTGCGCACCACGATCCACGCGGTGACCGCGGTCGAATCGGCGCTGCTCGACCTGCTGGGCCAGCACCTGGACGTGCCGGTCGCCGCGCTGCTCGGCGAAGGCCAGCAGCGCGAGGCGGTCGAGATGCTGGGCTACCTGTTCTACGTCGGCGACCGCGACAAGAGCGATCTGCCCTATGCGCGCGAAGCCGATGCCGGCAACGACTGGTTCCGCCTGCGCCACGAGAAGGCGATGACGCCCGAGGCCATCGTGCGCTTGGCCGAAGCGGTGCGCGAGCGCTACGGCTTCAACGATTTCAAGCTCAAGGGCGGCGTGCTGCGCGGTGAGGAAGAGATCGAGGCCGTGACCGCGCTGCACGAGCGCTTTCCGCAGGCGCGCGTCACGCTGGACCCCAACGGCGGCTGGCTGCTGAAGGACGCGATCCGGCTCATGCGCGACATGCGCGGCGTGGTCGCCTATGCCGAAGACCCCTGCGGCGCCGAAGAAGGTTTCTCCGGCCGCGAGGTGATGGCCGAGTTCCGGCGCGCCACCGGCCTGCCGACCGCCACCAACATGATCGCCACCGACTGGCGCCAGATGAGCCATGCGCTCGCGCTGCAGTCGGTCGACATCCCGCTGGCCGATCCGCATTTCTGGACCATGGCCGGCTCGGTGCGCGTGGCGCAGACCTGCCGCGACTGGGGCCTCACCTGGGGTTCGCATTCGAACAACCATTTCGACGTCTCGCTCGCCATGTTCACGCACGTGGGCGCCGCCGCGCCCGGCCGCGTGACCGCGATCGACACGCACTGGATCTGGCAGGACGGCCAGCGCCTCACCAAGGAGCCGCTGCAGATCCAGGGCGGCCTGGTGCAGGTGCCGAAGAAGCCGGGCCTGGGCATCGAGCTCGACATGGCCGAGGTCGAGAAGGCGCATCAGCTCTACCAGCAGCACGGGCTGGGTTCGCGCGACGACGCCGTCGCGATGCAAGCCCTCATCCCCGGCTGGAAATTCGACCCCAAGCGGCCGGCCTTCGACCGTTAGCCAAACCAACCAAGGACGCCCCATGAGAGAAAACCGCCTGCGCACGCTGTGGAAATCCGGTGGGGCTGCCGTCAACGGCTGGCTCGCCATACCGAACAGCTTCTCCGCCGAGACCATGGCCCACCAGGGCTGGGACTCGCTGACCATCGACCTGCAGCACGGCGTGGTCGACTACCAGGCCATGCTCCCCATGCTGCAGGCGATCTCGACCACCAACACGGTGCCCGTGGTGCGCGTGCCGTGGCTGGAGCCGGGCATCCTCATGAAGACGCTGGACGCCGGCGCCTACGGCGTGATCTGCCCGATGGTCAACACGCGCGAGGACGCGCAGCGGCTGGTGGCCTACACACACTACGCGCCGCGCGGCACGCGCAGCTTCGGCCCGGTGCGCGCGCTGCTCTACGGCGGCGCCGACTATCCGCAGCATGCCAACGACACCATCGTGACCTTCGCGATGATCGAGACGGCACAGGCGCTCGACAACCTGGACGACATCCTCTCGGTCGAAGGGCTGGATGCGGTGTACATCGGCCCGTCGGACCTCTCGCTCGCGCTCGGCTGCCGTCCCGTCTTCGACGACGTGGACCCGCCGGTCGCGCAGGCCATCGACCACATCCTCGAACGGGCCAAGGCGCACGGCCTGGTCGCCGGCATCCACAACGGCAGGCCCGACGTGGCGCTGGCGCGCATTGCCAAGGGCTTCCAGTTCGTCACCGTGAGTTCGGACGCGCGGCTCATGGCCGCGGGCGCCCAGCAGATGCTCGCAGCGATGCGGGCCACGCCGGCGCCTGCGGCATCTTCTTCCACCTACTGAACCAAGGAAATCGAAATGAAAGTCGGATTCATCGGCCTCGGCATCATGGGCGCGCCGATGGCGCAGAACCTCCTGGCCGCCGGCCACGAGATGTTCGTGCGCACGCGCAGCAAGGTGCCCGAGGCGCTGGCCAAGGCCACGCAGTGCAAAACCAACGCCGACGTCGCGCGCGCCGCCGATGTCATCGTGCTCATGCTGCCGGACACGCCCGATGTCGAGTCGGTGCTGTTCGGCAAGGACGGCGTCGCCGACGGCCTGAGCGCCGGCAAGACGGTGATGGACATGAGCAGCATCTCGCCCATCGAGACCAAGGCCTTCGCCAGCAAGATCAACGCGCTCGGCTGCGAGTACCTCGACGCGCCGGTCTCCGGCGGCGAAGTCGGCGCCAAGGCCGCCAGCCTGACCATCATGTGCGGCGGCTCCGAAGCCACCTTCGACAAGGTGAAGCCGCTGCTTGAAGCCATGGGCAAGAACATCACGCTGGTCGGTGGCAACGGCGACGGCCAGACCACCAAGGTGGCCAACCAGATCATCGTCGCGCTCAACATCGCCGCGGTCGGCGAGGCGCTGCTGTTCGCGAGCAAGGCCGGCGCCGATCCGGCCAAGGTGCGGCAGGCGCTGATGGGCGGCTTCGCGGCCAGCCGCATCCTCGAAGTGCATGGCGAACGCATGATCAAGCGCACCTTCAACCCGGGCTTCCGCATCGCGCTGCACCAGAAGGACCTGAGCCTCGCGCTTGCCGGTGCCAAGTCGATGGGCGTCGCGCTGCCGCAGACGGCTTCGGCCGCGCAGCTGATGCAGTCTTGCGCCGCCCACGGCTGGGACCAGCTCGATCATTCGGCGCTGGTCAAGGCGCTGGAGCAGATGGCGGCGCACGAGGTAGCGAACCCGCAGACCTGAAGCCGCATCGCGCCGCCGACGAAGAACAACAACCCTGGAGACGAGCATGCAAGAACAACAAGGCGCGAGCGCGCGCCGCGCTTTCCTGAAGACGGCCGCGGGCAGCACGCTGGCCGCGCTCGGCGGCACCGCCGCCGCGCAGGCCTTCGACTTCAAGCCCAGCCAGCGCTACCCCGATCCGGCGGTGCAGGTGCTGGACCCGAGCTTCGGCAAGTACCGCATCTACAGCAGCACGGTCGAACAACTGGGCACCGGCATGCGCTGGGCCGAAGGCCCGGTGTGGTTCGGCGACGGACGCTATCTGCTGGTGAGCGACATCCCCAACAACCGCATCATGCGTTTCGACGAGGCCACCGGGACTTTCGGCGTGTTTCGCCAGCCGTCCAACTTTTCCAACGGCCTGGCGCGTGACCGGCAGGGGCGGCTGCTGGCCTGCGAACACCTGACCCGGCGCATCACGCGCACCGAGTACGACGGCAGGATCACCGTGCTGGCCGACAGCTTCAACGGCAAGAAGCTCAACTCGCCCAACGACATCGTGTGCAAGTCCGACGGCTCCATCTGGTTCACCGATCCGCCCTTCGGCATCGGCGGCAACTGGGAGGGCGACAAGGCCGCCTCCGAACTGCCGCACTCCGTCTACCGCATCGCGCCGGACGGCAAGATCGGCCTCGTCACCGCCGACCTGAACGGCCCCAACGGCCTGGCCTTCTCGCCCGACGAGAAGAAGCTCTACATCGTCGAGGGACGCGCCCAGCCCCACCGCGTGATCTGGAGCTACGACGTCGGCAGCGGCGCCAGCCTGTCCAACAAGACCCGGCTGGTGGACGCCAACGGGCCCGGTTCGATCGACGGCTTCAAGGTCGACGTCGACGGCAACCTGTGGTGCGGCTGGGGCAGCAACGGCGCGCCCGGCGCAAACCCAGCGGACCTGGACGGCGTGATGGTGTTCAACCCGCAGGGCAAGGCGATCGGTTTCATCCGCCTGCCGGAGCGCTGTGCGAACCTCAGTTTCGGCGGGGCCAAGAACAACCGGCTTTACATGGCAAGTTGCCACTCGCTTTATGCGCTCTATGTGGAAACGCATGGCGCGGCTTGAATGGCGACCGGAGCAAGTCTTCGTTAAGAAGTAAGTAAAAAGCTCTTGAAATACCTTGTTACGGCGTGCACAGATAGGCACAATGTATTACATGAAACGTCAAAACCTCTCCCAACCGCGGTGGTCCCCCGAGGGGCTGCTCAGTCTCTTGCGCGCCAGCCTGCCGCCTGCGGGGTCCGGGGCGACCCCACTCCCTGCGCCCCCGGCGCGCCTCGACAGCCGTCAGCTGACCGAGGTGGCCAGCCAGTGGCGCAGGCGTTCGGAGTCGGGCGACGAAGGGGCAGAATCCGTGGCGGCCGCACTGGACTACATCGCCACGCGCCGCGCGCGGGAAAGAGGCGAGCGGATCCAGGCGATGGGAAAGCGGCTTTCGCAACTGATGCAACTGAGTTGAGGCGCGCCATGAAGACCCAGGCCGAAGCCATTCGCGAAGGCTACGAAGTCGATCTGTCCGGACCCGGCCGGCCGTTGGGAGCGCGAGGTAGATACCCCGACTACGAAATGATCCCCTTGCTGACCGACATGGAAGCGGAACTGCTCAACACGCTGAGCCTGGTGCGCGAGATGCTCGCCGAAGGCCCGCCCAGCAAGGATGCCCAGCAGGGCGTGGTGCTCGCGATCGACGGCCTGCTTTCCGTCGCGCGCGCCTGAGCGGCACCCTCAGCGCCGCGCGGCCGCCGACTGCACGCGCTCCTGCGCCGTGACCGTGCGTGTCACGAGCCGCCCTTCCCGCAGCAGCGACACCTGGACCGGCCGCCCGATGCGCTCCGCATTGAGCAATCGCAAGAGATCGTCCGCACCGGCGATCGTCACGCTTTCCAGCGCGACGAGGATGTCGCCCACCCTCAGCCCTGCCAGGTCCGCGGGGCCGCCGGCCTGCACTTCGCCGATGCGCACCGCGTTGGCGCCCGCATGAATGGCCAGGGCCACGCGCCGCGCCAGCGGCACCGTCTGCGCCGCGATGCCGAGATGCGCGCGCCGAACCCGGCCATGGGCGATGAATTCGCCGATCACGAAGCGGGCCGTGTTGCTGGAGACGGCGAAGGCGAGCCCCTGCGCGCCAGCGATCATGGCGGTGTTGATGCCGACCACCTGGCCCGACGCAGCCACCAGTGCGCCGCCGGAGTTGCCCGGGTTGAGCGCCGCGTCGGTCTGGATGACATCGTCGATCAGGTGCCCGCTTTGCGAGCGCAGCGAGCGGCCCAGCGCCGAGACGATGCCGGCCGTGACGGTGGATTCGAAGCCCAGCGGATTGCCGATGCCCACCACCAGGTGGCCGCGCTTCAGCACCTTCGAATCGCCCAGCGTCGCAGTCGCGGCGCCGCGCGGGAGTTCGACGCGCAGCAGCGCCAGGTCGGTGGCCGGATCGTCGCCGAGCACCTCGGCCTCCCGGTCGCCGCCTTCGGCCAGCCCGACACGCACGCGCCGCGCCGCTGCCACCACATGGCTGTTGGTGAGCACCAGCCCGTCGCCGGCGATGACCACGCCGGATCCGAGGCCGCCGCCGCGCCGGCCGGGCGCTGCGCTTTGCACCCGCACGACGGCCGGTCCGGCGCTGTCGGCCACTGCGGCGACCGCGCGCGAGTAGGCGTCGATCAGGGCGTCCTGGGCCGGCTCGGGGCCGGTGCCTTCCGTGTTGAGCATGGCTTCAGATGGCTTCATTGTGTGAAGCCACAAGGGGCTGAAGCCACTGCCCGGATGGGCAGGTACCCGCTCGCAGCGTCGATCAGCCCAGCCGCCCCTCCTCCCGCAGCCGCGCGCCGATGCGTCGGATCCCGGCCTCGCCCTGATCGAGCGCCGCCTTGCTCGTGTGCACCGAGTAGTAGCCCATCACCAGTTCGTGCGGATGCTTCACGGCCGAGCCCAGAACGAAGGCCGTGTCGCCGTGGGCCACGAAGTCGATGGCGTCACCGGATTCCTCGAACATCGCGAGCTCGCCGGTAACGACCGGTCCACCCGCATCAAGCCCGCCCGCATTGACCGCGACCCAGCCCACCGTGTGGCCGGCGGGCGGCGTGTAGCGCCAGCGCTCGCCGTCTTTCAAGCGCACGGCCAGATAGTTCATCGACGCCGGCGCCGGAATGGCGCTTTGCGCCTTGCCGTAGCGCCCGAGGAGCACGCGCACCGGGCCCTCTTGCGGCACCTGCGAGGGCGCGAGGTAGAGGCTCTGGGCCGGTGCGTTCTCTTCCGAAGCGGGCAACGCCACCCAGAGCTGGAAGCCCAGGACCGGCGAGTTGCCGACCGGCGCGCCGGTGTGCCACACGCCGTTGCCGGCGCGCATCCACTCCACGCCGCCAGCGGGCAGCACACCCTTCTTGCCGGTCGTGTCTTCATAGCCCACTTCGCCTTCGATCATGAAGGTCAGCGTCGCGATGCCCGAGTGCGGGTGCATGCCGAAGCCCTTGTAGCCGGGCTCGGGCTGGAAGCCGAAGAGGTCGAGAAAGACGAAGGGCTTGAGAAACTCGCCGAGGTCGCCCGGACTCACGAGCCGCGTGATCGGCCCGTGCGTGCTGCCGCTTGTGCGGTAGACGATGGCACGGGCTTCGGTGGCAACGTCGGTCGTCATACCGCTTCCCTCGCCGACTTCAGCGCCTTCGCCCACCAGGCCATGTCGTCCAGCAACCCGTTGGCGGCCTGCGCCAGGTGCGGAAAGTCTTCGAAGCTCTTGCCCTGCTGCCAGATGCCGAGGAACTCCACCATGCCGATGTGAACGGCATTGCGCACCGGCGCCATCTGAAGCTCGGTAGCCACCAGCCGAAGCTGCTCGACGGCACGTGCCGCGCCCACGCCGCCATAGCCCACGAAGCCGATCGGCTTGCGGATGAATTCCTTGTACGCGTAGTCGAAGGCGTTCTTCAGCACCGCGCTCGGGCCGTGGTTGTACTCGGGCGTGACCACGATCAGGCCGTCGGTTGTCGCGAGCTTGTCGGCCCAGCGCCGCGCGGCCTCGTTCTTCGCCGGCGCCCAGGCCGGCGACATCGGCTCGTTGAAGAAAGGCAGCGGGTGATCGCGCAGGTCGATCAGCTCGAAGGCGAGGTCGGTGCGCTGCCTGGCGATCTCGTGGATCCAGTGCGCGGGCTTTTCGCCGAAGCGGCCTTCGCGGGTCGAGCCGATGACGATGCCGATGCGGGGTTGTTGCTGTTGGGTCATGGGTACTTCTGACAAATTGATGAGGGGAAATGAAAGGGTCAGCCCGCCGCCAAGAGCGAGACGGGCCGCAGCCGCCAGGCCACGAAGGCAGCGAGCGCACCGAGCACCACGGCCGGCGCGGGATTGCCGCCGATCAGCACCACGTGCGTCGCCGCCGCACCGACCATGGTTGCGGCGAGCAGCAGGCCGCCGAAGAAGCCGGTTGCAGGTACGAGCAGCAGCACGGCGCCCACGACTTCGACCGCGCCCGTCAGGTAACGAAACCACTGGCCGAAGCCGATGGCATCGAACACCTGGACCATCTGCGGCACGCCGGCCAGCTTGGAGAGGCCAGCCGCGCCGAAAGCCAGCGCCAGAAGAATGCGAACGCCCCAGACGATGCGGCGCTGCGTGGGGGAAACCGGAAAAAAAGCCATGGAAAGAGGTGTCCTTGCGTGTGCGTTGAGGCGTGGGAGCCCGATGCGCAGAAGATTAGGGTCGCACCCATTGATCGACTAGACGGCACAATCGGATTGCACTCGTCCACAGATAGAAGGAATCGCCTCGTGTTCGACCTGAACGACATCGCCATGTTTGTGCAGGTGGTGCGCTGCGGCAGCTTTGCCGAGGCGGCGCGGCGGCTGGGCGTGCCGCCCAACACCGTGAGCCGGCGCATCCAGCAGCTCGAAGCCCGGCTCGGCACGCGGCTGATGCAACGCTCCACCCGCAAGCTCACGCTCACCAGCGCCGGCCAGGCCTTCCACGAGCGCTGCGCAGGTGCGGTCGACGGGCTGGTCGAAGCCGGCCAGGCGTTGTTGACGGGCAGCCAGGAACCCAGTGGCCTGGTGCGCGTGGCGGCGACAGCCGATTTCTTCGACTTCTTTCCGATGGAGTGGGTGGCCGACTTTCTGGCCGCGCATCCGCTGGTGCGGCTCGACTTCGTGCTCAGTGATGCCAAGGCCGATCTGATTGCCGAGCAGATCGACGTCGCGTTTCGCGGCGGCCCGCTGCGCGACTCGGGCTATGTCGGCCGCCGGCTCCTCGGCGCCCGCAGCGGCGGCATGGTGGCCAGCCCCGCCTACATCGCCGCGCGCGGCGCGCCCGCCACGCTGCAAGACCTGGCGAACCACGACTGCGTGAGCGCCGCCCACCCCAGCGGCCGCACCACCTGGCGCCTGGCCGGCCCCGATGGGGTGCAGGAGGAAGTGCAGGTCGCCGGCCGCTTCAGCGGCAACACGGCCCAGGCGCTGCGCAAAGCCACCCTGGCCGGCCTCGGCATCGCGCTGCTGCCGCCCGCCATGGCCAGGCTCGACATTCAGGCCGGCCTGCTCGTGCCGGTCCTGCCGCAATACCAGCGCACCAGCCAAGGCCTGAGCGTGCTCTACCCGAGCCGGCGGCACCTGCCGCTGGCGGTGTCGGCGTTCATCGGGTTGGTGTTGGAGAAGCTGAGTGCGGTAGAGACGTTGCCGGAGGTGCTCCGGTCCTAGGCCGGCACGCCGTCCACGTTCGCCCGGTCCCAGTGCCGGTGCTTCGCGATCGCCGCAATGAAGTCCTGCGCGATCTGCGTGGCGGCGCTGGTGTCGCCCAGGTTGGTGGTGGGCGTCGCGGCCACCACCACGCCGGCCGGCGCCTTGCCCGGGTCGGCGCCGACGCCCAGCGTCGCCAGCAGCTTCACGCCCTCGCCCACCGTGCAGATGGCCTTGCAGTGCTTGTAGGCCTCGAGCACGAAATGCAGCGCATCGCCGTTGCGCGCCAGCGCCTCGGCGCCCTGCGCGCCGGCCGGCACGAGCACGGCGTCGAACATCACCGAAGGCATATTGGCGAAGGTGGCATCGACACCGAGCTGGCGCCTGGATGCGCTCGCGACAGTGCCGAGCCGCGGGCCGACCACCTTGCACTGCGCGCCAGCCTGTTCGAGGGCTTCGCGGATCGGCTTCAGCGAGGCCGAGTCGATGCCGTCCATCACCAGGATCGCCACCTTGCGCGTCTTGATCGAGCCATCGCCGGTGTCCGCCATGCTGAGCGCGCGCGATTCCTCGATCGGCAGCGTCATGCGGTGTTCGCGATAACCGGCCCGGCCCGCGGCCGCCTTGGCATCGGGGGCGTCGATGCCCAGCGGCTCGGCCACGCGGCGCGCGAGCTTCTCGTCGACGTGCGCGAGGTTGTCCACCATGCGCTGGCGTATCGCCGGCGCCTCGACCTTCGAGAGCTCGAAGCGGAAGGCCGCGATGATGTGCTCCTTCTCGGCCGCGCTCTGGCTGTTGAAGAACAGCCGCGCCTGCGTGAAGTGGTCGTCGAAGGAGGGGCTGCGGCGCCGCAGCTTGGGCGGGTCGATTTCCTCGGGAAAGGACTGGAAGCCGCCGCTCGCGCCGTCGATGCGGAACTCCTTGCCGTCGAGGAGCGAGTGCGGTTCGTAGGCCACCTTGCCGCGCGCGATGGTCTGGCGGTGCATGCCGTCGCGCTGGAAGTTGTGGAAGGGGCAGACGCTCCTGTTGATCGGCAGCTCGTGGAAGTTGGCGCCGCCCAGGCGCGAGATCTGCGTGTCGGTGTAGGAGAACAGGCGGCCCTGCAGCAGCGGATCGTTCGTGAAATCGATGCCCGGCACCACGTGGCCCGGGTGGAAGGCCACCTGCTCGGTCTCGGCGAAGAAATTGTCGGGGTTGCGGTTGAGCACCAGGCGGCCGATGCGCTGCACCGGCACCATCTCCTCGGGCACGATCTTGGTCGGGTCGAGCAGATCGAAGCCGAAGGCATGCTCCTTGTCCTGCGGAATCAGCTGCACGCCCAGCTCCCACTCGGGGAAATCGCCGCGCTCGATGGCCTCCCACAGATCGCGCCGGTGGAAGTCGGCATCCTTGCCGGCGATCTTCTGCGCCTCGTCCCAGGCCAGCCCGTGGATGCCGAGCTTGGGCTTCCAGTGGAACTTGACGAAATGGCTCTCGCCGCGCGCATTGATGAAGCGGAAAGTGTGGACGCCGAAGCCTTCCATCATGCGCAGGCTGCGCGGGATCGCGCGATCCGACATGATCCACATCAGCATGTGGGTGGTCTCGGGCATCAGCGAGGCGAAGTCCCAGAAGGTGTCGTGGGCGCTCGCGGCCTGCGGCATCTCGTGGTGCGGTTCGGGCTTGACGGCGTGGATCAGGTCGGGGAACTTGATCGCATCCTGGATGAAGAATACCGGGATGTTGTTGCCCACCAGGTCGTAGTTGCCCTCGCGCGTGTAGAACTTGACCGCGAAGCCCCGCACGTCGCGCACCGTGTCGGCCGAGCCGCGCGAACCCGCCACGGTCGAGAAGCGCACGAAAACGGGCGTGCGGATCGCCGGGTCCTGCAGGAAATCGGCAGAGGTGAACTGCGACATCGACTTGTAGACCTCGAAGTAGCCGTGCGCCGCCTCGCCGCGTGCATGCACCACGCGCTCGGGAATGCGCTCGTGGTCGAAGTGCGTGATCTTCTCGCGCAGGATGAAGTCTTCGAGCAGCGTCGGCCCGCGCGCGCCCGCCTTCAGCGAGTTGTGGTTGTCCGGGATCTGCAGGCCCTGATTGGTGCTGAGCTGCGGGGTGTTGTCGCTCGTGAAGGCAGCCAATTGTTCCTGCTTGGCATTGCTGCCGTCCCCCGGCTTGGGGCGACGGGCGGCGGCCGCCTTGTTCTGTGGCGTCATCGAGATTCCTTCGTTCTCTTGGAATGCGGCGCCTCGAAGCGCCGCAGGATCAGCGGGCTTCCGCGTCGAAGAGCACGTCCAGTGCGCTGACCACCGCCACGAGTCCGACGACGCCGGCCGCAGCCGCTATGGCCCAGAACAGGACATCGTCGATCCAGGCATCTCCGAGCGCGCCAAACAGTGAGGAAAGCTCCATGATTCGCTCCAGATCATCGTTGCGGGACGGTTCGACAGGCGCTGCATGCCGGCTGCGAGCAAGCCATGAGCTTAGATTTGGCACCGCGCAAACCCCGTAGTGGCCGCGCGCTCCGGCGTGTGGGAGCGGCGAGGAGTACACAGTAGGACCGCGCTGACGGCTTTGTGGGCTTGCCTACGCCGCTTCGCGTACCCATCTATGCCCGCCAGCCGCGGCGGGCTATAGGATGAAGCGGCTGCGCTCGGCACCAAACCTGCTTGTGCGGCATCACACTTCTGACCTTCGCAACCGGCCCGCGCCACCATGCTCATCAAAATCGGTTTCGACATCGAACTCGGCGTCACGGCGCCCACGGCGTTGCTCTACATGCTGCAGGTGCATCCTTCGCGCGCCGCCGACATCGCGGACGGCGAGCACATCACGATCAGTCCGCCGCTCTACACCGACCACTACCGCGACGCCTTCGACAACCATTGCGCGCGCGTGCAGGTGCCCGCCGGCGTGAGCAGCGTGCGTCTGCGCAACGAAGCGGTGGTCTTCGACACCGGCTGGGCCGACCCGATCGACCTGGGGGCCGTCGAGCACATGCCGGCCGATCTGCCGGTGGAAACGCTGCCCTTCCTGCTGCCCAGCCGCTACTGCGAGGTCGACAGCGAACTGCTGCAGTTCGCATGGAACACCTTCGGCCAGGTGCCCAAGGGCTGGCCGCTGGCGCAAGCCATCTGCGACTACGTGCACCAGCACCTGCGCTTCGACTACCAGCGTGCACGCGCCACGCGCACCGCACTCGAAGCGTGGCGCGAGCGCGTCGGCGTGTGCCGCGACTTCACCCACCTGGCGATCACGCTGTGCCGCTGCATGAACATTCCGGCGCGCTACGTGACCGGCTACCTCGGCGACATCGGCATTCCGCCCGTGCCCTACCCGATGGATTTCAGCGCCTGGTTCGAGATCTACCTCGGCGAGCGCTGGCACACCTTCGATGCGCGCCACAACACGCCGCGCATCGGCCGCATCACCATCGCGCGCGGCCGCGACGCAGCCGATGTGCCGATCACGATGGTGTTCGGGGAGAACACGCTGCAGCGCTTCGAGGTGACCACCGAGGAGGTGGTCTGAAGCTTCAGTCCGGCGCCGGCGCGTAGCCCAGCGTTTTCATCGCCGCGCCCAGGCCCTTTCGGCTCTTCTCCATCGCAGCCCACGGCTTGTTGCCGATGGCGATGCGCTCGCCGATGTTCCTGATCGTCCATTGCGAGGCGCTCTTCAGCTCGGGCAGCTCGTCCCATTCGAGCGGCACCGACACGCCCAGCCCCGGCCGCGAACGCGCCGACCAGGCGCTGACCGTGGTGGCGCCGAAGCCGTTGCGCAGGTAGTCGACGAAGATCTTGCCGACCCGGTTGCGCGGCCCGCTCTTGGCGACGAAGCGATCGGGGATGGTCTGCGCCAGGTGCTGGACCGCCGCCTGCGAGAAACCCTTGACCGCATCCCAGCCGTATTGGCGCCGGATCGGCACCAGCACGTGCAGGCCCTTGCCGCCGCTGGTCTTGAGGAAGGCCGGCAGGCCGAGTTCGGTGAGCAGCGTGCGCACCAGCATCGCGGCCTCCAGCATCTTCGACCAGTCGACGCCCTCGCCCGGGTCCAGGTCGAAGGTCATGCGGTCGGGCCGGTCGATGTCGTTGGAGGTGGCGTTCCAGGTGTGCAGCTCGATCACGTTCATCTGCGCGGCCGAGAGCAGGCCGCGCGCGGCATCGATCTGCAGCAGCGCTTCGTGCTCGGGATCGAGCGCCGGGTCCAGCAGCTTCACGCCCGGCAGCTCGCTCTGGTTGGCATGCTTCTGGAAGAACAGCTCGCCGCCCACGCCCTCGGGTGCGCGCACCAGTGCTACCGGCCGGCCCTTCAGATGCGGCAGCAGGAGCGCCGACACCTCGTGATAGAAGGCGACGAGCTCGCCCTTGGTGGTGCCGCTCTTCTTGTCGATCACGCGTTCGGCATGGGTGATGCGCAGGTCCATGGTGGGGCTCGCTCCTTTGTTGCTGCTGCTGCCGGCGCGCGCGGCGGCAGCCAGCTTGGGCGGCGCCTGCGCCTTCTCGCGGCGGATCTCGGTGGCCGGCTTGTCGGTGCGCAAGCCCAGGAAGACGGCCTGGCGCACGCGACCATCGCGCGTCCACTCGCCGAAGGAGATCTCGGCCACCAGCTTCGGCTTGACCCATTGCGCCTTGACGCCGGCGGGTCGCTCGTCGAAGGGGCAGTCGTCGCTCGCCAACTTGTCGAGCCGGGCCTTGATGTCCGCCAGGCGATCGGCGTCGAAGCCGGTGCCGACGTTGCCGCAGTACTTGAGCGCGCCCTGGTCGTCGCACACGCCGAGCAGCAGCGCGCCGAAACCCGTGCGCGCGCCCTTGGGTGCGGTGTAGCCGCCGATCACGAACTCCTGCCGCTGCTGGTTCTTGAGCTTGATCCAGGTCGGCGAGCGGCGCGAGACATAGCCCGAACCCTTCAGCTTGCCGATGATCCCCTCGAAGCCGAGCTGCGCGGACGACGCCAGCAGAGCGCGCGGCGCGGCCTCGAAGGCCTGCGAGAGCCGCAGCGACGCCGGCGGCTTCTTGCCCAGCAACTTCGCCAGCAACGCGCGGCGCTCTTCCACCGGCGTCTCGCGCAGGTCGCGGCCGTCGAGGAAGGGCGCATCGAAGAGCCAGTAGACGATCGATGAGGTGGCGCCGCGTTCGAAGGCGTTCTGCAGCGCCTGGAAATCCGGCGCACCGTTCTCGCCATGGACCACGATCTCGCCGTCCAGCCAGGCCGAACGCGTGGGCAGCTTCGCGAGCGCCTTCACCAGGCCGGGAAGCTTCGCGCTCCAGCCGTGGCCGTTGCGCGTGATGCATTGCACCTTGTCGCCGTCGATGCGCGCCAACAGGCGGTAGCCGTCGAACTTGAGTTCATAGAGCCAGTCGTCGGCCGCAGCGGGCGGCGCCGCGACCAGCGTGGCGAGCTGGGGTTCGAGGCTGCGCGGCGGCGCGGCCTTGGGTGCGGCTTTCGCCTTCTTCGCTGCAGGCGGCTGCTTCGTCGTCGTCTTTGCGACCGGCGGCACCGCGTCGTCGACGCCGCGGCCGCTCAGCACGCTGTCGGGCAGTTCTTCCACCACGTCGAAGTCGGCCAGCGGGCGCGCTTCATCGTCGTTCTCCTTGATCAGGAGCCAGGGCTCCTGCTTCTCGTCCTTGCCGCGCATGCGCACCAGCGTCCAATGGCCGCGCAGCTTGTCGCCGTACAGCTCGAACTTGAGCTTGCCCTCGGCCAGCCCCTGGCGCGCATCCCCCTCGGCCGCCCACTCGCCGCGGTCCCAGACGATCACCGTGCCGGCGCCGTACTGCTTGGGCGGAATGGTGCTTTCGAAGTCGGCGTACGAGACCGGATGGTCTTCCACGTGCACCGCCATGCGCTTGACGCTCGGATCGAGGCAGGGGCCCTTGGGCACGGCCCAGCTCTTGAGCGTGCCGTCGAGCTCGAGCCGGAAGTCGTAGTGCAGGCGGCTCGCATGGTGCTTCTGGACCACGAAGGAATGCGCGCCTCGGCTGCCGCGGCCGAGCTTGTGCGGCTCCGGCGTCTTCTTGAAATCGCGCTTGCCGTGATAGCGCGCCAGCGCTTCGCGCGCACTCGGTTTGCTCGCCACGCGCTGCCTCAGGCCGCCTTGTGGCGCGATGCGGACTTGCGGGCCGGCGCGCGCTTGCGGGCCGTGGCCTTGGCGGCCGGCTTGCGGGTCGGCTTGGCTTCTTCCGGCTCTTCCTCCTCGTCTTCAGCCGCCGCCTTGCCGCCCTTGCGCAGGCTGCGCTGCAGCAGCTCGGTGAGGTCGAGGATCTTCGCGCCAGAACGCCCTGCCTGTTCCTCGATCGGCTCGAGCTTCGTGACCTCCTCGGTCTGGCCCGCTTCGACCTTCTGGTCGACCAGCCGCATGATCTCGTCCTTGAACGAGTCCTTGAATTCATCGGGGTCCCAGTCCGAGCTCATGTCCTTGACCAGTTCCCCGGCCATCTTGAGTTCGCGCTCCGAAAGGCCCACCTGCTTGGCGCTTTCGGAAGGCAGGGGCAGGTCTTTCCATGGCCGGATGTCGGCACCCCAGCGCAGCAGGTTCAGCACCAGCCCCGGCCCCACCGGCACCAGCGCCGCGAGATGCTGCTTGGTCTGGATCACGACCCGGGCGACGCCGATGCGGCCGGCGCGCTTGAGCGTTTCGCGCAACAGCGCGTAGACCTTGCCGCCGCGGTTGATCGGCGCGACGTAGTAGGGCCGCTCGAGGTAGACGAAGGGAATGCTGTCGGCCGGCACGAAGGTCTCGATCTCGATGGTCTGCGTGGTCTTGGGGTAGGCGTCGGCGATTTCCTTGTCGCTCAGCACCACGTACTCGCCGTCCTCGTACTCGATGCCCTTCACGATCTGCTCGCGCGCGATCTCCTTGCCGGTCTTCTTGTTGACGCGCTTGTAGCCCACCGGGTCCATGGTGCGCTTGTCGAGCCAGTCGAAGTCGATGCTGTGGTCGACGGTGGCCGAGTACAACGCCACCGGGATGTGGACCAGGCCGAAACTGATGGCGCCCTTCCACAGGACGCGCGGTGCGGGGGTTTTGGATGTGGGCATGACGGCGATCCTCCGGAGCGCCACCGTAGGGCGGGCGGCCGGCGCCGCATGTAGGAACGCGGCGTTGCGCGTCGTAAGGCCTAGGCGGCGAAGCCGTAGAGCTCGGCCGGGTTGTCCACCAGCAGCTTGCGGCGCGCGGCTTCGCTGTCGAAGAGCGCCAGCGCCCAGTCGAGCAGGGCCGCATTGGAGGGCTCGGGCTTGACGTTGGGATGCGGCCAGTTGCTGGCCCAGACGCAGCGCTCGGGATAGCGCCGGGCCAGCAGGCGCGCGAGCGGCACTGCGTCGGCGTACGCGGGCGGGCCGCTCTTGGAGGTCTCGTAGGGCGCGGCCAGCTTGATCCAGCAGTTGCCCTTGTCGAGCAGGCGGCAGAGCGCGCCCACGGCCTCGCCGTCGAGCGCCACGGGTCCGAGGAACTTGCCGATGTGGTCAATGACGAAGCGCCCCGGCAGGCGCTCCAGCATCACCATGTGCTGCGGCAGCTCGCGCCCGTCGAGCTGCAGGTTGATGTGCCAGGCGAGCGGCGCGATCCGCGCGGCCATGCCCTCCAGACTGGACCAGGGCAGCAGGCCGCCCGACAACATCATGAAGCGCACGCCGCGCATGCCGGCACGGTGCAGGCGCTCGAGCTCGGCATCGGCCACCTCGGGCGGCACCACCGCGATGCCGCGCGCCTCGGCGCCCAGCTGCTCCAGCGCCGACAACGTGCAGCGGTTGTCGAAGCCGTAGCCCGTGGGCTGGACCACGATGGTGCGCGTGAGGCCGAGCGCCTGCTGCACCTCGCGGTAGGCCGAGGCCGGCGCATGCGGCGGCTTGAAGGTCGCGGTCGGCGCGAGCGGCCAGGCGTCTTCGTAGATGTGGACATGGCAATCGCAGGCGCCGGCGTAGTCGATGGGAGCAATCGTCATGCGGCAAGCCTCCATTGCGCAATCCGCGTGGCATGCGCCGCATTCACGGCGCCGGGCGGCATCTCGCCGCGCATCAGCGCGGCGATCTGGGACACGGTCTCGAGCGCCTGGTGCTCCACCGCCGGCAGCGTGAGCCCGCCGATGTGCGGCGTGGCGACGACGCGCGGATGGCGCGCGAGCGCCGGCGCGGGCATCTGGTCGGGCGCGCGCCCGACGTCGAGCGCGGCGCCGGCCAGGCGGCCGGATTCGAGCGCGGCCAGCAGGGCCTCGTCGTCAACCAGCTCGCCGCGCGCCGCATTGATGAAGAAGGCGCCCGCCTTCATGGCCGCGAAGGCTTCGGCGTTCATGAGCTTCTCGGTCTGCGCGTTGGCCGGCGCCAGGCAGACGACGAAGTCGGACTGCGCCAGCAGCGCCGGCAGCGCGACCTGCTCGCGCATCGGCTGCCTGGCGATCGGCTGCGGATCGTTGACCAACACGCGCATGCCGAATGCCTGCGCCAGGTCGCCGAGATAACGGCCGATCGCACCGAAGCCGATGATGCCCAGCGTCGACGCGCGCAACTGCCGGCCCATGAAGGGCGCCGGCGGCTCGCCGCGGTGATAGGCATGCGTGTAGCGCCCGATGCCGCGGGCGAGGTCGACCATCGCGGCGACGATCCACTCGGCAACCGCCGGCACGAAGCCCGGGCTGGCCTGCGTCACCAGCACGCCGTGCCGGCTCGCGGCCTGGACGTCGACGGTGCGGATGTCGACCGCGCACCGCACGAAGGCGGCCAACTGCGGCAGGTCGCGGAAGAGCGATTCGGGGCCGGGCGTCTGCCGGTACGCGATCAGCGCATCGCAGCCCTGCGCCGCGGCCACCAGTTCGGGCGTCGAGAGCTCGCGCGCCTCGGGATTGAAGCGCACTTCGGCGATCGCCTCCAGCGCCTGGGTGGCCTTGGGGCCGAAGTACTGCGCCAGCTTGTCGGCTGGATGCGTCACGAAAACGGTCGTCATGTGGCTGCCTTCTCGGGCTTGGTTTTTCTTGTGCTGCGGGGCCGGCCGGCCGCGGGCGGCGGCGGCGCGACGGACTCGCGTTCGATCAGTTGAACTTCGGTGAAGACCTGCTCGCGTTCGTCCTCGCCGGCCTCGCTCGGGTGCTGCATCACGCGCTCGACCATGGCGCGCGCCATCTCGCGCACCGGCAACTGCACCGTGCTCAGCATCGGGTTCGACAAGGTCGCGAGGAACAGGCCGTCGATGCCCACCACCGAAACCTCCTCCGGCACGCGCAGGCCGGCTTCGCGCAGTCCCGCCATCAGCCCAAGGGCCATCAGGTCGTTGAGCGCGACGATGCCTGTCGGATGCTCGGGCAGGCCTGCGATCTGCAGCGCGGTCGCGCGGCCGACCTCGGCGATCACCGAATCGCCGTATTCGTTGAGCGCGCCGCCGTCGAGCACCTGAGCACTCGCACGCAGGCCTGCGGCCTCGGCGGCGGCGAAGAAGCCGTCGATCTTGGCGCTGCGGCTCATGGTCATGCCGGCCACGGTGGCGAAGGCCAGGCGCCGGTGGCCCTTGTCGATCAAGTGCTGCGTCGCCAGGCGCGCGGCCTCGAAGTTGTCGGGCATCACGTGGCCCACCTTCGAAGGCTTGCCCGGCGTCGCGCTGCGGTCGTAGCTCACCACCACCATGCCGCGCTCCACCGCCGACTCGAAGTGGCGCTCGTCGGCCAGCGAGGAGATCACGATCACGCGCCGCACGCCGTGCGCCAGCAGGTCTTCGAAGAAGGCGCTTTCCTTCTCGCGGTCGCGGTAGGTGCTGCCGATCAGGAGGCGAAAGCCGAAGCGCTCCTGCGCGATGCTTTCGATCTCGCGCGCGATGTAGCCGTACATCGGGTTCGCCATCGACGGCACCAGCAGGCCCAGGAGCGGCGTCTGTCCGGTCTTCAGCTGCTGGGCCAGCTTGCTGGGCCGGAACTGCAGCGCCTGGATCGACGCCTCGACGCGCGCCAGCGTTTCGGCGCGCATGCGGTCGGTGCGGCCATTGAGCACGTTGGACACGGTGCTCACCGACACGGCGGCATGGCGGGCGACGTCCTGGATGGTGGTCATGAATTCGGTCTTCTCGGCTACAGCCCGAGCCGGTTCGGGAGCCACAAGGAGAACGACGGGACGAGCACCAGCACGACCAGCGTCACCAGGAGCACTGCCAGGTATTTCATCATGGGCCGGGCCACGTTCTTCACCTCGGTGCCGGTGATCGCGCAGGTGGCGAACAAGCCGAGACCGATGGGCGGCGCGAACAGGCCCAGGCCCATCGCGATCACCATCACCGTGCCGAAGTGCAGCGGGTTGATGCCCAGCTGCTGCGCGATCGGCGTCAGCAGCGGGCCGAAGATGATCAGCGCCGGCGCGCCTTCGAGCACGGCGCCGAAGACGATCATGATCGCCACCGACAGCAGGATGAACATCACGCTGCCGTACTGCTGCGCGAAGGCGATCATGGTGGACGACACCAGCTGCGGGATCTGCTCGATGGTCAGCGCGAAGGACACGCTGGACGCGGCCGCGACGATGAAGAGGATGCTGCCCGCCATCGAGGCCGAGCGCACGAAGAGCTGCGCCATGGCGCGCGCGCTGAGCTCGCGGAAGGCCAGGCTGCCGACCACCAGCGCATAGACCACGGCGAAGGCCGAGACCTCGGTCGAGGTCGCGACGCCCGAGGTCACGCCTTTGCCGATCATGCCCACCATGACGATCGCGACCAGCGCGCCGCCGAGCAGCTTGAAAAGCGGCGTGCGCTTTTCGAAAGCATCGTCGGGATTGATCTTGCGCCCGACGATGATCGCCAGCGCGCCCAGCGCCAGCGCCATCACGGCCGCGGGCACCAGGCCGGCCATGAAAAGGCCGGCGATCGAGATGTTGGCCACGAAGCCCATGATGATCATGTTGATGCAGGGCGGGATGGTCTCGGCCATCACGGCCGTGCAGGCCAAGAGGCCCGCGGCTTCGTTCGGGTCCTGCTTGGTGCGGCGCACCGCCGGCATCACGATGCCGCCCACCGCGGCGATGTCGGCCAGCTTGGAGCCCGACACGCCCGAGAAGAAGGCGGTCGCGGTGATGGTGATCAGGCCCAGCCCGCCGCGCACGCGGCCGAAGATGCGCAGCAGCAGCTCGATCAGCCGCGAGGACATGCCGTTGGACTCCATCAGCAGGCCGGCCAGCACGAAGAAGGGAATGGCCAGCAGCACGAAGTGGTCGGTGCCGGCCATGACCTGCTGCGAGTAGATCAGCATCGGCAGCGAAGGATCGGAGAGAAAGTAGAGCAGCGCCGAGAAGGCCAGCACGAAGCCGATCGGCACGCCCAGCACCAGCCCGCCGATGAAGCCGGCCGCCAGCAGCAGGCCGCTCGGGATCGCATGCTGCGGCACCAGCGCGTTCCAGCCGAAGACCGTCGCCGCGAGCAGCACGCAGGCAGCCAGCGTACCGAGCACCACGCGGCGCGGACCGTTGAGCGCATTGGCCAGGCCGAACAGCGTCATGAACAGGCTGCCGATCACCACCGGATAGACGTAGAGCCATTGCGGCAGGCCGATCGAGGTGGTCTGTCCGTAGGTGTCGACGAGCAGCAGGGTCGACGAGACGAAGAGGCTCGCGGCCACGCCCGCGATGATCCAGTGGCTCACCTGCATCAGCGCCGGCTGCCAGTGCGCGGGCAGCAGGTGGCGGAACAGGTCGATGCCCACGTGCTGGCTGCGCGCGAGCACGGTGGCAGCACCGAAGAAGACCAGCACGATCATCAGCGCACGTGCGATCTCCTCGGCCCAGTCCACCGGGTCGTGCAGGAAGTAGCGGAACACGACCGAGAGGAAGACCACGACCACGTCGGCCGCCAGCACGACGGCCGACAGGATCTCGGTCCAGCGGTTCAGTGCGCTGAGCCAGCCGCCCGAGACGGTGTCGTGGCGAAAGCCCAGCGCGGGTGCGGCGAGCGCGGACATGGTCTCAGACCCGCGCCGCGTTGACCGCGGCGAAGAGGGGCGCCGTCGCCGGGTACTGCTTGGCGAAGTCGGCCCAGAGCCTGCTTTCCATCTCCTTGCGCACAGCGGCGCGGTCGGCCGCAGCCATCGGGAAGAAGCTCATGCCCTTGCGCTGCAGTTCCTCGATCGCGGCCTTGCCCTTGTCGCTCGCGATGGCGCGCTGCTGCGTGGTCGCATCGTGGACCGCCTTCAGGAAGGCCGGGCGCAGGCTGGCGGGAATCTTGTCCATGCCGCGCTTGCCGATCACCACCACCATCGGGCTGAACAGGTGCTCGGTGAGCCAGCAGGACTTGACCACCTCGTTGAGCTTGCTGGCCAGCACCGTGGCCGCATCGTGCTCGAAGCCGTCGACCACGCCGGTCTGCGCCGCCATGTAGAGCTCGCCGAAGGGAATCGGGGTGGGGATCGCGCCCATCAGCTTGAAAGTCTCGATGAAGGCCGGCGTGGGCAGCACGCGCAGCTTCACGCCCTTGATCTCCGCCAGCGACTTGACCGGTGCCTTGGTGTAGACGCTGCGCGCGCCGAAGTGCGAGGCCCAGGTCAGGATGGTGCAGCCCGAGCGCTTCTGCAGCAGTTCGTTGAGGGTTGTCCCGGCCGGGCCTTCGAGCGCCTTGCCGGCATGGGCGTAGCTGTCGAACAGGTAGCCCAGGTCGAGCATGCCGATCTCGGGCGAGATGGTGGCGAAGATGGAGGAGCCGGTCACCATCATGTCGACCGAGCCGACCTTGACCTGCTGAACCACGTCGCTTTCCTTGCCCAGCTGGTTGTTGGGGAAGTAGTCGATGCGGATGGCGTCGCCGACGGCCGCCTTGAGATTGGCCTGCAGGCGCTGGCACCACACGTAGTGGGCGGCGTTGTCGTCCGCCAGCATCGAGGAGGAGAAGCGCAGCGCAATGGTCGATTGCGCGCGGACGAGGGCAGGAAATCCTGCAAGGGCGGCCAGCGATGCGGCAGCGCCCGCATGCACGAATCGGCGGCGTGGGATCGAAACCATGCTTTGTCTCCAGTCTTGTATCGAAAGAGTGCACAGAATCGCGGTGTATCGATTTACTGTACCGGTTTACTATATCGATATACAAGCTGGCTGCCGATCAGGGTTTTCCCGCCCTCCGCGGGGAAATGTCAGCGCGAACCGTCCGGCCTCAGGATCAGCCTGCCATCGGGAGCTCGCTCGCAGGTGCCCGAGAGGGTGTCGCCGCGCCGCCCCGGCATCTCGAAGCGCGCGCCTTCGGCTTGGCCGGCGCAGGCGTCCGACACTTCCGGAGGCGGTCCGCGGTAGGCGAAGGGCGGCATCGAAGCGCCGGGCCGGGGCGGCGGCGCGAACGGTGCAGGCGGGGGCGGCAGCATGATGCAACCCGTCAAGGTCGCGGCCAGCAGAAGGGCTGTGCAGGCGTGTGTCGTTTTCATTCGTTCATCCAGTCGAGGGATGGGACGAAGTGTGCGAATCGACTTGGGAGAAATCTGGGAAGCGTTCCCTATTCGAGCGGCGCCTCGAACGCGAATCCCACACCGTAGACGGAGCGGATCCAGTCGTGCGAGGGTGCGGCGCTCGAGAGCTTGCGGCGCAGGTTCTTGACGTGGCTGTCCACGGCCCGTTCGGACACGTCGGCGTCGTCCTCGTAGGCCAGTTCCAGGAGCCGGGCGCGCGAGAAGATGCGGCCGGGGTGCCGCGACATCGCCTGCAGCAGGCGGAACTCGCGTCGCGTCAGGTTGAGCGCGGTGCCGTTCAGGGATGCGCGCCAATGCACGTCGTCCAGCTGCAGGGACGACGTCGCCTGGTCCGCCGCGGCCTCGCCTTGAACGCGCCGGAGAACTGCCTTCACGCGCGCGACGACTTCGCGCGGCGAGAAGGGCTTGCACACGTAGTCGTCGGCACCCAGCTCCAGGCCGAGCAGGCGGTCGACCTCTTCGATGCGCGCGGTGAGCATGATGATCGGGTGCCGGGTGTGCACGCGGGCCTGCCGCAGCACGCTCAGGCCGTCGAGACCCGGCAGCATGATGTCCAGCAGGCTGAGGTCGGGCGGCGCCTCGAGCATGCGGGCCAGCGCGCTGTGGCCATCGGCCACGTGCTCGGTCTCGTAGCCGGCATGGCGCAGGTAGTCCTGCAGCACCGAGGCGATGTCGGCTTCGTCTTCGACGATGAGGATCCGGCTCATGACGTTGGCGCCAGCGGGAGCCACAGCGTGATCCGCACGCCGCCGAGGGGAGACGCCAAGGCGTCGATCTCGCCGCCGTGCGCCTCGATCGTGGCGCGGCAGATGGACAGGCCGAGGCCGGAGCCGCCCAGCGCGCGGCTGCGCGACCCTTCGGCGCGGAACAGCCGCTCGAACAGCCGCGGCAGCTCGTCGGCCGCGACGCCCGGCGCGCTGTCGTCGAAGCGCAGCACCAGCCGCTGCGCGCCGCTGCTTCCCTCGACGGCGGCGCCGATGCGCAGGGCGCCGCCCGCATCGGTGTAGGAGAGTGTGTTTTCGAGCAGGTTCATGAAGACCTGGTGCAGGCGATGCGCATCGCCGTCGACCACCGGTTGCGATTGTGCCGCCAGGGCCTCGATAGCCTGCGCATCCACCGCAATGCGGTGCTGGGCGAAGCGATTGCGCGTCATGGCCAAGGCCTCCTTCAGCAAGGTGAGCGGAAAGACGGGCGCCTTCGTCAACGATTCGGCCGGCGGATCGCGCATGCTGCTGCGCAGGTCGTCGACCAGCTGGCCCAGCCGCATGACCTGCCGGTGCAGCCGCAATGCGGTGCGGTCGTCGAAGCTGCGCACGCCATCCTGCAAGGCCTCGATCTCGGCGCGCATGGCGGCGAGCGGCGTGCGCAGCTCGTGCGCCACGTCCGCCAGCCAGGCGCGCCGCGAGGTCTCGACCGTGTCCAGGCGCTCGGCCATGTTGTTGAAGGTGCGGCCCAGCAAGGCCAGTTCGTCCGAACCGCGCACCTGCACGCGGATGCCGAGCCGTCCGCGCGCCACGTCCTGCGCACCCTGCGTGAGCGCATCGATCGGGCTGAGCCAGCGCCGCGCCAACTGCCAGGACAGCACCAGCGCGAAGACCAGGCCGACCAGGCCGGTCAGCACGATGACTCCCGACTGGCGCGCGAAGAACGCCCGGTCGGCTTCGCTGTCGAGTCCTTCGACGGGCGCCAGCACCAGATGGCCGATGACCAGGCGGCCGCTGCGTATCGGCAGCTGGGCGGCCGACGCCATATCGACGCTGGCGCCGGCGACCCGTGCGCCGGATGCGTCCACCACGCCCAGCCGCTGGTAGATCGAATCTGCCGCTTCTCGCGGATCGGCGAAAAAGCCGGGCGGAGGCGGAGGCATGAAATGCCTGGGCAAGAGCTCCAGCTGCGGCGCGAAACCAGGCGGAGGACGGTCTTCGAAGCGCCGCGGCCGTGCGTACCACGGCGGCAGCCGGGCATCGTCCTTGTCGCGGGTCTCGACCTGCGCCGTGCCCGGATCCCCCATCTGCAGCCGATGCCAGGCGCCCTCGTCCTTGCGCAGCTTGTCCCAGCTGCCGTTGGCGGCGTAGTGCTTCTGCAGCAACTGCGCCAGCCAGTCCATGCGGCGGATCTCGATCTCCGCGACATAGGGGCCCAGGCCGCGCTGCAGCGCAAAGATGGAAAAGGCCGCGGAAAGCAGCAGCAGGACGACCAGCAGGGTGGCCAGGGCGAAGAAGATCTTTCTGCTGAGCGTCAGGCGTGGCATTGGTGGGGAGGTCGGCGCATGGCCGCATTCTGCGGCACGCGCGTGGCGGCAGTTCCATCACGCGCGGCGGGCGGATGTTGGAAGCCGAATTGGGAGGAAATTGGGAGAAGGTCCGAGCGGAGGCTCCCACGCAAACCCTGCGCCATAGATCGATCGGATCCACTCGTGCGTGGGCGTGACGACGCCAAGTTTGCGCCGCAGGTTCTTGACGTGGCTGTCGATCGCGCGATCGGTCACGTCGGCTCCGGCGCTGAACGTGAGTTCGAGCAGGCGTGCTCGCGAATAGATGCGGCCCGGATGCCGCGACAGCACCTGCAGGAGGCTGAACTCGCGGCGCGTCAGATTGAGCGCTGTACCGTCGAGCGAGGCTCGCCAGTACACGCCGTCGAGCACCAGGCCTGGCAGGTGCTGCCCGGTTCGGGTCCTTGCATCGTTGGGGGAAAAGCGCCGCAACACGGCGCCCACGCGTGCGACCAGCTCGCGCGGAGAAAAGGGTTTGCACACATAGTCATCGGCACCGAGCTCGAGGCCGAGCAGGCGGTCGACCTCCTCGATCCGGGCAGTGACCATGATGACCGGGTGGTCGGTGTGCTCGCGCGCGCTGCGAAGTACTTCGATGCCATCGAGGCGTGGCAGCCCGATATCGAGCAGAGTCAGGTCGGGCGGCGATTCGACGATGTGCTCGAGCGCACCTTGGCCATCGGCGAAATGCGTGGTTTCGTAACCCGCAGCGCGCAGGTAGTCCTGAACGACCGATGCGATGTCGAGTTGGTCCTCGACGATGACGATGCGGGCCATCAGGATGCCGGGACGCGACTCATTGAGTCGTCAGGGCCGAGGCTCCTTCCCTGCCTTCCCGGCAGTTGTGCATGTGGTCGTCGATCGTCAGCTCGCCCTGGATGTCCCCCAGCAATTGCACCGTCCGTTCGATGGCATCGGCATTCAGCAGCGGATAGCTTCGCGCGGTACGGCCGTTGTTGCGTGCCAGGCGCGCGATATAGGACAGGTCCTGATGCGTGACGATGGCGGCCGGCATCACGCCTTCGAGCTCGACGCCTTCGCAAGGCAGCAGGACGAAATACTGCAGCCTCAGGTCGTCGGGCAGCAGGCTTCGCAGTTGCGTGGTCTTGCGGCCGCCCTGCAAGGCAGGGTCCGAGACCTCGCGAGCCCTGCTGCACCCATGGAGGCGCAAGAACCAGCGCGGCGGCGCCTGGTCGGAGTTCTTCCGGTAGACAAAGGCATTTCGCCAAGCCTTGATCTCGAAGAGATAGACGCCGGTTTCGCACACGATCACGGCATCGATCCTGGCGGTGCGCACCGGGCAAGCTGCGGGCATCGGGATGACGAGGTCCCGCAAGATGCGCATGTGGGGGAACGCAGGACCGAATGTACGGACGAGCTGCTGCACGCCCAGCGATGCCGCCAGCTCGTGGAAAGACGCTGTGCCGGGGATGCGGTATGGGCTCTGGACCGGGTCCGATGTCGGGTATCCGTGGCGGGGCCACATGGACACTGCGCCGCCGTGCGTTCTCTGCAAGGAAATGGTCATTCAGGGCTCCTTCGAATCCCGAGGATCACGCGTCTTTTGGGAGACTTTAGGTAGAGCATCGAGCAGCGCCGATCTCGAAGCCGAGCTGCCGTCGATCGACGTTCCGTTGCCCAGCCGAGCGAAGAGTGCGATCCAAGCGACCGCGAGATCGCCGTTGGCGACGGCGACCATTTGCAGATGCTGCAACAGACCCAGGAAATCCTCCATGAGCTGGACTTCCGACATTTCGCCCCGATCGCGGCGCTTCTTGGCCGCCTCGAATTCGGCATTCGCGTCGCGCATCCGGTTGTATGCGGCGTTCGCGATATCGCTTTGCGTTTGCAGGCGCTGCAAGGCCTCGGACACTTCGTTTCGCGCCTGGGCCACGATGGCGAGATAGAGGGGATGGCCGAGGAGCGCCGCCTGAGCCTCATCGTTCGCCGAGCGCCCGCTCGACGCATCCGTGGCCTCGATCGCGTAGGCGAATGCTGCCGCCGAGTCGATGCCGTAGAGCGCCGCAGCGAGATTGACATCGTCGCGGTTTGCGAGCAACGCCTCCGGCAGCGCGCTCGGCACCGGCGCAAGGAACTTGGGAAGCGTTCTCGTCCGGTCTGCGAGGGCGGCGCCGATGACGTCGGTCAGGGCCGCTTCCGACATGCCGCACTGGGCGGCAAGAAACGCGATATGGATTTCGCGCTGCGCCCTGATCTTCCTGATCGCATCGTCAGCCTTGGTCTTGCGGCCGACGAGTTCCTTGATGAAGTCATCGTGCTCCGGATTGCTCGCAATCATCAGCTGCAACTGCCGTGCGGCGGCGGACCGCGCGTTCTCCAGGTACGTCAGGCTGAAGGCCTGTACCCTGAGCGAGACGTATGCGGCGGCAACACCGATCTCGACAGGCACTGCATTCAGCGGCCTCGCAGCGCTCGTCGAAGCGGAATGCCGGCGTGCCATCCCGATCAGCTCGTTCATCGTCTCGTCGTCAAAGCCGGACCACCAAGACTGCGAACGGGAGGGCATCGCGCCGTCGAGGAACGATCCGATTTCGAGGGCCGAATTGGAACTCGTCGTAGCGCGGCTTGTGTCGGCGCAGCCAAGCGCGAGCGTGCCGCAGATCACTGCCATCAGTGGCCAGGAGCGAATCATGTGTGTGGATCTCCAGCAGTCGGTCTTCAACCGCTCGCGCTTTCGCGTTGCGACAGCGGGCGATGCCGACATCATTTCGTGCGAATGGGGAGAAATCTAAGCGGCTCGTTGAGACGAGGTTCCAAGCCGACGCTTTGCAGATGGTGTGTACAAACAACGGGCAATGCGATGCATCCCGCACTTACCAGATTCCTCCAACTTTGAACGAGACCATCCGACCAGCTGCCCGATGAGGGCGGTCGCGATGTTGTCCAGGATCGCCTCGCACCTGGACCAATTTCGGCCTGTTGAGCGGGTCATGGCTCGAAGAGGTCGTGCCTCGTTCGAAACCGGAGAAAACCTGAATGAAAAAATCCCTTACGGCAATCGCCGCTCTCGCTGTGACCGGCCTGGCCGCTGCGCAGTCGTCCGTCACGATGTTCGGCGTCGTTGACGCCGGCGTCAGCTATCAATCTGCGACTTCACGAGATGCGGCGACCGGCGCCAGCTCCAAGCAGACCAGGACGACGCTCTCCAATTCCGGCTACAACTCGAGCCGCATCGGTTTCCGCGGCACCGAAGACCTCGGCGGCGGCCTCGCCGCCAGCTTCTGGCTCGAAGCGCCGATCACCAACGACGACGGCGCGACGGGCATCTCCACCTTCAACCGCCGCTCGACGGTGAGCCTGTCCGGCGGCTTCGGCGAACTGCGCCTGGGCCGCGACTACACGCCCACCTTCTGGAACGACACCGTGTTCGACCCCTTCGGCACCAACGGATCGGGCACCAACGTGATCAGCTCCGTCAACGGCAGCACCGGCTTGAACAACACGAACTACGTGCGCGCCAGCAACTCGATCGGCTACTTCCTGCCGCCGAACCTGGGCGGCTTCTACGGCCAGCTCCAGTACAGCCTGCACGAGAACACCGACAGCAGCACGGCGGGCGACACGGCGTCGACCAACAGCAACGCCGGGCGCTACATCGGCGGGCGCTTCGGCTGGGCGAACGGGCCGCTGGACGTCGCAGTGTCGGCGGGCCAGAACATCGCCGTCGACACCCTGGCGCTCACGCGCAAGGTGCAGACCATCAACCTCGGCGCGTCCTACGACTTCGGGCCGGTCAAGCTGTTCGGTGAACTCTCGAACGTGCAGAACAAGTTCGATACCGCGCTCGGCAACACTTATGACAGCTACAACGGCTACCTGATCGGCGCGACCGTTCCCGTGGGTGCAGGCCTGATCCGCGCGTCGTACTCCACGGTCCGCTACAACGAAGGCGCCGCCGGCATCACCGGCGAGGATCCGCGCGTTCAGAAGTTGGCCCTGGGCTATGTGCACAACCTGTCCAAGCGCACCGCGCTGTACGCCACAGTCGCGCGCGTGAACAACCGCAACGATGCGGCCTACACCGGCAGCCTGAGTTCGGCGATCACCACGGGCTACAGCAGCAACGGCGTGAGCTACACGGGCCTGCCGCGCTCCTCCACCGGCTACGACTTCGGCATCCGCCACGCTTTCTGATAGCGCACTGTGAGTCGCGACGGGACTCTGCCCCGTCGCGACCCGGTCTTGTCATCAACCTGGCGCCCTGAGTGGCGCCATTTGCCGTGCCTGGCATCACGGCTTCCCTGCCGATTGCCAAGGCGAGAAACCCCGGAGGTTTCGGGCTGGATGCCTACCTGGCCGCGTTGCGGTCGGCAATCATCTTCGGCGTGATGAAGATCAGGAGCTCGGTCTTCTTCATCTCGCGCGTGCGCGATCGAAACAAGGTGCCGACGACCGGGAGTTCGCCCAGCACCGGAACGCGCGACTCGTCGTTGTTGTCCGTCTGTTCGAAGATGCCGCCAATCACGACCGTCCCGCCGTTGTCGACCAGCACTTCGGTCTGCACATGCTTGGTGTTGATCGCGTAGCCGGCGGTTGTCGATTGCCCGACGGAATCCTTGTTCACGTCCAGCGTCAGGATGATGTTGCCTTCCGGCGTGATCTGCGGCGTGACCTCGAGCTTGAGGTTCGCTTTCCTGAACGCGACCGAGGTGGCGCCGCTCGAAGTGGCCACCTGGTAGGGAAGCTCGGTGCCCTGTTCGATCAGGGCCTTGGTCTGGTCGGCGGTGACGACGCGCGGGCTCGCCACGACCTTGCCCTTGCCATCCTCTTCCAGCGCGGATATTTCGAGGTTCAGGATCTTCGACATGCTGGCGTTGTAGAGAGAGACGGCAAAGCTTCCCACCGAGGCGCCGCTTGAGCTGCTCGCCGGCAGGTTGACGAAATTGCTGGTGGAGGTCTCCGAAAAGGAGGCGGTGCCGTCGCTGCTCGTCGTGGGCTGGGTGCCGATCGAACTGCGGCTGCCCCTGGACGACCCGCCGAACTTGACGCCCAGCGATTTGCTGAAGGTGTCCGAAGCCTCGACGATGCGCGCTTCGATCAGCACCTGGCGCACGGGGACGTCGAGCCTCTGGATCAGCTCGGCGACCTGCGCGAGGCGCGAGGGGATGTCCGAAACGAAGAGCTGGTTGGTGCGCGATTCGGCGATCACGCTGCCGCGCGGGCTCAGGATGCGCGTCGTCGTTCCCGAACCGCCGCCACCGCCGCTCGATGCGCCGGTGCCGGTCAGGCCCTGTGCGATCGCGATGGCCTTGGTGTAGTTCAGCTGGAAGGACTGGGTGCGCATCGGCTCCAGGTTCTGGATCGTGGCCTGCGCCTCGAACTTGAGTTTCTCCTTGGCGTTGATCTCGTCCTCGGGTGCGATGCGCAGCACGCTGCCGCTCTTGCGCATGCCCAGGTTCTTGGCCTCCAGGATGATGTCCAGCGCCTGGTCCCAGGGCACGTCCTTCAAGCGCAGCGTGAGCGTGCCGGTGACGGAGTCCGAGGTCACGATGTTGAAGTTCGTGAAGTCGGCAATCACCTGCAGGAGCGAGCGGATCTCGATGTTCTGGAAATTCAGCGAGAGCTTCTCGCCGCTGTAGCCGGCGCCCTGCGTGAGCTTGGTCGGGTCGACCTTGCGCGGGCGCACCTCGACGACGAACTGGTTCTCGCTCTGGTAGGCGCTGTGCTCCCAGTCGCCCTTGGGCTCGATGGTCATGCGCACGCGGTCGCCGGACTGCTGCGTCGTCACCAACTGGACGGGGGTGCCGAAATCGGAAACGTCCAGACGGCGGCGCAGGCCCTCGGGCAGGGTCGACTTGGTGAATTCGACCACCAGGTTCTTGCCTTGCTGGCGAATGTCGACGCCCACCTGGTTGTTGGCCAGGTCGACGATCACGCGGCCGGTGTTGTCCGAGCCCAGGCGGAAATCGACGTCGCGCAGCGGCAGCGTGGCGCGGCTGCGGTCTTCCGCGAAGGCCGAAGAAGTGGACGCGACCAGCGCCGCGCCGGGCGCCGGCTCCAGCGACACCAGCAGCGACTTGCCCTGGATATCCATCTTGTACGCGGTCGCCTGCTTCAGGTTCAGCACCAGGCGCGTTCGCTCAGCCGCCTGCACCACGTTGACCGAGCGCAGATTGCCCTGGTTGATCTCGATGGCCGATCGGCCGACGGCGTTCGCGACCTCCGGGAAATCGAGCGCAATGCGCGCCGGCGACTGGACGGAAAAGCCGTTCGGCAGCGCGGCCAACGGCTGCGCGAGATCGACACGGATGATTTCCGAGCCGGATTGCATCGAACTCGTGACCGATTCGATCGCGTTCTGCGCCTGGGCTGCGACGGCGGCACCGGCCATCGCGAGCAGAAGAGATGCGGTGCGCAGCAATGGCGCAATGGGCGAGTTTTGTTCGTTCACTTGGAGCTCAAGTTGGCAGCGGTTATGGACAGCCAGTGCCGGCATTGATTGGGTGTGACCCCTCTCCAGCGCACTGGTCTTCGCCCTGTGACTTTGTGTGTCAACTGCGGAGACATTGAGGAATTCGCAAATCGGCGCCGTCAGCCTTCGATCGCTGTTGCCGCGGCCCCACGCCGGCGGTGCGGAGCAGCTCCCAGATTTCTCCGAACTCGGCATCGATCATCGGTGCCATGAACTTCGCTCGGCATGTGCGCCGCTCACCCGACGGCACCGCCCCTGCGGTGCCGTGCTTCGCCCCATTCATCCCTGCAACAGGTACTCGCTTCCGCCTCCGTCGCGTGGCGGCGTTCATCGGCATGGCCGTGTCCGCATGCGCCGCCTGGGCCGTCGAGCCCTTCACGGTACGCGACATCCGGGTCGAAGGCCTGCAACGCGTGGAGCCCGGCACCATCTTCGCCTCGCTGCCGTTGCGCGTGGGCGACACCTACAGCGACGAGCGCGGCACGGCTGCCATCCGCGCGCTGTTCGACCTGGGCCTGTTCAAGGACGTGCGCATCGACGTCAGCGGCAACGTGCTGGTGGTGATCGTCGAGGAGCGCCCCACCATCGCCGACGTCGACTTCGTGGGCACCAAGGAGTTCGACAAAGCCGCGCTGCAGAAGGCGCTGCGCGAGGTCGGCCTGGCCGACGGCCGCCCCTACGACAAGGCCCTGGCCGACCGCGCCGAGCAGGAGCTCAAGCGCCAGTACGTCAGCCGCAGCCTGTACAACGCCCAGGTCGTCACCACCGTCACGCCGATCGAGCGCAACCGCGTCAACCTGACCTTCACCGTCACCGAAGGCGAGGCCGCGCGCATCCGCGAAGTGCGCATCGTGGGCAACAAGGCCTTCAGCGAAGGCACGCTGCTGGATCTCTTCGACCAGGACGCGGGCGGCTGGATGAGCTGGTACACCAAGAGCAACCAGTACTCGCGCGCCAAGCTCAACGCCGACCTGGAGACGCTGCGCTCCTACTACATCACGCGCGGCTACCTGGAGTTCCGCATCGACTCCACGCAGGTGGCGATCTCGCCGGACCGCCAGGACCTCGCGATCACGGTGAACCTCACCGAGGGCGAGAAGTTCGTGGTGGCCGGGGTCAAGATGGAGGGCAACTACCTCGGGCGCGAGGAGGAGTTCAAGTCGCTGGTGACGATCCAGCCCGGGGAGCCCTACAACGGCGAGCAGGTGACGGAGACCACCAAGGCCTTCACCGACTACTTCGGCACCTTCGGCTACGCGTTCGCGCGGGTGCAGGCGGAGCCCGAGATCGACCGCACCAACAACCGCGTGTCGCTGACGCTGAAGGCGGAGCCCTCGCGGCGGGTGTACGTGCGGCGGGTGGCCATCGGGGGCAACAACCGCACGCGCGACGAGGTGATCCGGCGCGAGTTCCGCCAGTACGAGGCGTCCTGGTACGACGGCGACAAGATCAAGCTGTCGCGCGACCGGGTGGACCGCCTGGGCTTCTTCACTGAGGTGAATGTGGAGACGCAGGAGGTGCCGGGCTCGCCGGACCAGGTCGACCTGACGATCAACGTGGCCGAGAAGCCCACGGGCGCGCTGCAGCTCGGCGCGGGCTATTCGAGCACCGACAAGATCTCGCTCAGCTTCGGCATCACCCAGGAGAACGTGTTCGGCTCCGGCAACTACCTGGGGCTGCAGGTCAACACGAGCTCCTACAGCAGGACCGTCTCGCTCACCGCCACCGACCCCTACTTCACGATGAACGGGATCTCCCGCACGATCAATCTCTTCCACACCTCGACCCGCCCGTACTACGAGGCCGACGGCAACTACAAGCTGGTGAGCCAGGGCGGCTCGGTGAAGTTCGGCGTGCCCTTCGGCGAGCTGGACACGGTCTACTTCGGCGCCGGCCTGGAGCGCTACGTCTTCACGCCGGGCAGCAATGGCAGCTACACGCTGGTCAACGGCAGCTATGTCTACACCGCCACGCCGCAGGCCTACCTCGACTACTTCCAGTGCACCGGCACTGCACCCAGCGTCACCTGCGCGAACAACAGCATCTACACCGTTCCCTTCACCATCGGCTGGTCGCGCGACGACCGCGACAGCGCACTGGTGCCGACCCGCGGCAAGCTGCAGAGCGCCAACCTCGAGCTGGGCGTGGGCAAGGACGTGCGCTACATGAAGAGCAGCTACCAGTACCAGCAGTACTTCCCGCTGTCGAAGCAGTACACGCTGGCCGTCAACGGCCAGCTCGGTTATGCCAACGCGCTGGGCGGCACGGACTTTCCCATCTTCAAGAACTTCTATGCAGGCGGCCTGGGGTCGGTCCGCGGCTTCGAGCAGAACTCGCTGGGCCCGCGGGATGCCGTTACGGCCGGCGCGCTCGGCGGCACGCGCAAGGCCATCTTCAACATGGAGTTCAGCACGCCCTTTCCCGGCGCGGGCAACGACCGCTCCCTGCGTCTCTACAGCTTCTTCGACGCGGGCAATGTCTTCGCCGAGCGCACGGCCGGCATGACCGACGCGCAATGGCGCGCGCAGAACCGGATCCGCACCTCCGCGGGGCTGGGGATCAGTTGGATCTCTCCGCTCGGTCCCCTGCGCCTGGCCTATGCGGTTCCGATCAACTACCAGAAGCAGGACGATGCCAACGGCATTGCCGCGGACCGGACTCAGCGAATCCAGTTCCAGATCGGAACCTCTTTCTGAGCATTCGAAACTTCAGCAACAAGAGATCCATGACACAAGACCAACACCCCACGCTGCGCCGCCGCAGCCTGCTCGCAAGCCTGGGCGCCGCGGGCCTGGCCGCCGCCGCCCCCGCCGCGCAAGCCGCGGCCCCGAAGCTGCCGCTGACCGCCGCAACGACCGAGGGCCCCTACTACTTCGACGCGCTCAAAGTCCGCTCCGACATCACCGAAGGCCTCGAAGGCGTACCGCTCGAGGTGCGCTTTGCCGTGCTGGACATGAACGGCAAGCCGCTGCCCGGACTGCGCGTGGACATCTGGCACTGCGATGCGCAAGGCCGCTATTCGGGCTATGACAGCCAGGGCGACGATCGCGGGCTGTCGATGCAGGGCAAGACCTTCCTGCGGGGCAGCCAGACCACCGCCCATGACGGTACCGCCGTGTTCAGCACCATCTATCCCGGCTGGTACGCGGGCCGCACCACGCACATCCACTTCAAGGTGATCAACGCAACGCGCGCCGTGCTCACCTCGCAGTTCTTCCTGCCCGATGCGCTCAGCGAGTTCCTCTACACCCAGCTGCCGCAGTACCGGCGCGCCAGCCTTCGCGATACCTTGAACAGCAACGACGGAATCGCGCTCCAGGCCGGCGGCACGACGATCGGTGCCGTGCGCGAGGAAGGCAAGCAGTACGTGGCCACGCTGACGCTGGTGGTGGATCCGGCGGCCAGCCCGGCGATCGATCGCCCGCCGGTTCCGGGCCGGCGCCCGCCCCGCGGCGCCGGGATGCCCGACATGCCGGGCCCGGGCCGGCCGCAGGCGCTGCAAGGCAGCGCTCGCACGGCCGCGCTTATTCCGTCGGCGCGCCGCTGACGCCGGTTTGCGGCCTGCATTCGCCGTCGGCAGCCGGCGCCGGTTGGGCGGTCGACATCAATGGCGCCAGCGTCGAGGGGTCCGCAGCGGCGCCGTCGCAACGGCGCTCCTCCAGCGCCGCGACGAGGACCGCCAGCAAGAAGCACAGCGCTGCCGCATAGGGCAGAACGGCCTCGAGGATCGCACGCGCATCGAGCCCATCCGGGGGGCCGCTCTTTGCATGCATGGGCTGCCGGGCATCGCCGGCCATCATGACAGCGCACCCCATGGCGCCGGTGCCGCATCGACGTTCGTCAAGGGCATGCGCAAGGTGATCCCGAGACCGCCGAGAGACGAGGGCGCGGCGTACAGGCGGCCGCCATGGCGATCGGCGATCCGCCGCGACAGCACGGCGCACTCGCGGATCTCGCTGTCGGCCGGGTCCGTCTTCTGCCGCGCGGCAGACAGGCGATCGAACATCGGCGCCAGCCGCGGCTGCTGCGACGCGAGGCTCGAATCCATGAAGCTCACCGCGGCCTGCGCGCCTTCGGAACGCGCCAGTATTCGCAGCACGCCGCCGCGCGGCATGGCATCGCAGGCCAGGCGCACGATGTGCGCGAGCATGCGCCGCAACTCCTCCGCGTCGGCCCAGACGCAGAGCGCGCCATCCGGCAAGCGTTGATCGATCTCGATGCCGGCGGCTCGCAGCGCCGCACCGCTCGCGCGGGGCATCTCCTCGAGCAGCTGCCGCAGATCGATGCAGCGGCGCTCGACGGGCTCGAAACGCACGGCGGCGGGACTTGCGGCGCGGGCCTCGCGCCTGGCGATGACGCGCGGCAGCGCAACGAACAAACAGCTCAGGCTGAGGGCAACGCCGACGGCGGGCGAAAGTGCCATGGGAATAGCTCCGAATGGGTGACAGGCACCCGATGCTCGCCGGCAAAAACGGAGGAAATTGGGAGGCGGCGAGCGCTTTCGCGCCTCAGACGCCCGGCAGGGGCCGGCTCAGGTCGCGTTCGCTCTCGACCGCGAAATAGAACCATTCGGTGCCGGGCAGCGCGGCCGAATTCGGGAACACGATGAAGCCGTCGCGATCGGCCTGCACCACGCTGCCGTCGGCGCGCACGCCGATGGGCTCGCCCTTCGCCACCGGATCGAAGGTGGCCCATTCGCGCACGAACTGATCTTCTTCGTCGAGACGATCGGTCACGCTGACCAGCCGCAGCAGGGAGGGTGCCGCCGGCGGCGCTGCCTGAGGATCGGACGCGATCATGCCCAGCAGGCGCAGCGCCGCCAGGATCGCCCGGTGGGCCACCTCGGGCGCGGCCGGGTCCTCGTGCTGCCCGCATTCCAGCGTGACACCATAGCCCCCGCGGCTGCGCATGTACTCGTTGGTGCCCCAGCCGAAGGCCAGCGCCGCATCGTCGGCCGGCTGTCCACCGGCGCGCTGCGCGAGCCCAGCGGCATAGATGTCGAGCCAGCCCTCGACCACGCGCGGGGTGCCCAGGTGCAGCGCGAGCTGGCCCTCTTCGAAAGCGCGCGCGAAGGGCTCGAGCGTGCCGGTGTTGTCGCGCGGGCCGATCATCGCGAAGGCCTCGCCCGCACTCTGGAAGGAATGCAGGTCGAGCAGCACCTCGTGCCGGTCGAGCAGCGGACACAGCAAGTCGGTGATGCGGCCTTCGTAGTCGGCCGGATCGAGGCCCGGCCGGCTCGGACGGAACAGCCGATTGAGATTGCGCTCGCCCTCGCGCCGGCCCAGGCGGCGCGCGAGCGGATTGGCGACCGGCACCATCGTGAGCTGGCCGCGCAGCAGCTGCAGCAACCCGGCGTCGAGCTCGGCGACCACGCGTTCGATGCCGGCGGTGCCGCAGGTCTCGTCGCCATGCACGCCGCCCAACACCATGAGCCGCGGGCCCGATTGCAAGGCCGCGTAACCGTGGATGCGAAGGGTGTCGGTGGGTTGCGGGCTCATCTCGTCGGCCATCCTACAACGCGGCGCATGGCGGTCCTACCGGGCTTGGCACTTCGCCGTGCGACAAGCGATCGATGACAAAGGAGCAAGCCATGGCCCGCAAGCCCAAAGCCCCCGCGAAGACCGATCCGGCGAAGGACGCTGTAGGCGGAAAGACCAAAGTCGAACAGGACGGCGAATCGGCGCCGCGCCTGCCGCACGAGCGCGACCAGTCCTCGGACAGCCAGCAGAACCAGGACGGCAGCGGCGCACCGCGCGTGGGCCGCCAGGCGCTGGAGGACGTGGAGCGCGGCGTGGTCGACACCGACCGCGGGCCGGTGACGGACCGCGTCTACAACGACCAGCTCAAGCCGTGAGCGGGGTCTGGAGTTGAGCGCGCATGGCCGAGATCACGCTCGCGTAGTCCTTGGCATTGAAGATCGCGCTGCCGGCGACGAAGGTGTCGGCGCCCGCGCTGGCGACCCGGGCGATGTTGTCGACCTTGATGCCGCCGTCGACTTCGAGCCGGATGTCGCGCCCGGTCTCTTCGATGCGCTTGCGCGCCAGTTCGATCTTGCGCAGCGCCGAATCGATGAAGCTCTGGCCGCCGAAGCCCGGGTTCACGCTCATGATCAGGATCAGGTCGATCTCGTCGATCGCCCAGTCCAGCGGCTCCAGCCCCGCGCCCGGGTTGAACACCAGCCCGGCCTTGCAGCCGGCCGCCTTGATGGCCTGGATGCTGCGATGCACGTGCGGCGAGGCGTCGGGATGGAAGCTGATGTAGTCGGCCCCGGCCTGGGCGAAAGCGGCGGCCAGCGCATCGACCGGCTCGATCATCAGGTGCACGTCGATCGGCACCGGCGTGCCGTCGGCGGTCTTCGCGTGCGGGCGGAGCGCCTGGCAGACCATGGGGCCGAAGGTGAGGTTCGGCACGTAATGGTTGTCCATCACGTCGAAATGGATCCAGTCGGCGCCGGCGGCGATCACGTCGCTCACTTCGGCGCCGAGGCGCGCGAAGTCGGCCGAAAGAATGGAGGGGGCGATGCGGAACGGGCTGCTCATGGCCTCGATTGTCGCAGGGAGCTTGTCCAGGCCGACGCCGGGCCGCCAGCGCGGCGAAGTCCGCGCTTCGCGCAGACGGGCGGCCTGCAGCTGCACCCTCGGGGGGCAGCGAGTACACGCAGTGACGGAGCGTGGGGGCAAGGTACCATTCCGGCGATGTCCAGCAATCCGATGAACGTTCAGGTGGAGCCCCGCTACCTGCCAGACCAGTCTTCCCCCGAAGACCGGGTCTACACCTTTGCCTACACGGTGACCGTCACCAACACAGGCAAGGAGGCCGCGCAGCTGATCTCACGCCACTGGCTCATCAACGATGCATCCGGACACACGCAGGAGGTCAAGGGCCTCGGCGTGATCGGCCAGCAACCGCTCCTGGCGCCGGGGCAGTCCTTCCGCTACACGAGCGGATGCCGGCTGCAGGGGCCGAGCGGTACCATGCACGGGAGCTATTTCTTCGTGACCGAGCGCGGCGAACGCTTCGACGTCCCGATTCCCATGTTCGTGCTGGAAGCCGACACGGGCGGTGTGCCCGTCTCGCGCGTGCTGCACTGACGCAACTCCTCTCTTCGAACCATGAACGCCGTGCGCGCTCTGGTGTCTTGAATCTGCCCGCCTGATGACGTCCTTCTTTTCCAACGATCTGCTGGGCTTCTGGGCCGAATGGGTGCGGCCCTCGGCCGGCCTGCCCACGGTCCTGTGGTCGCTGCTGCTGGCGGCCGCGGCCGCGGCCGGCCACCTGGTGCAGCGCTACATGGGCATGCCCAAGGTGGTCGGCTATTCGGTGGTCGGCACCGTGGTTGGCTTTGCCGGCTTCGAAGGCGCGATCTGGCCGCTGCAGGGCATCAGCCTGTTCCTGCTCGAGCTCGGCGTGGCGATCGTGCTGTTCGAGGCCGGCGGCCGCCTGCCGCTGCGCTGGTTCCGCCACAACCCGATGGTGCTGGTGCAGAGCCTGCTGGAGGCGACGCTGACCTACTTCTGCGTGTTCTGGGTGCTGCACTGGCTCGACGTGCCCGACCCGGTGGCCAATCCGATCGCGCTGATGGCGATCGTCGCCTCGCCGGCCGTGCTGAGCCGGGTGGTGATGGACACCCGCGCCTCGGGCCCGGTGACCGAGCGCGCCATGACGCTGGCCACGCTCAACACCTTCTACGCGCTCGCCCTCGGCTACGCGCAAGCCGGACTGATCGAGCACGCGCCGCTGGGCCTGCTGCAGAAGCTCTACCCGGTGGCGGTGGTGCTGGGCCTTTCGTTCGTGGTCGGCGCGCTGATGGCGCTCTCGCTGCGCTCGGCGCTGCGCGTGATGAGCCCGGCCAGCGAGAACACCTCCATCCTGCTGCTCGCGATCATTGCCGCCGGCGCCGCGCTGGCCGCGCACTTCGGCGGCTCGGCGCCGCTGGCGGCGCTGATCGGCGGCGTGCTGCTGAAGGCGCTGCATCCCAAGCCCTGGGCCTGGCCGCGCCAGCTCGGCACCGCGGCCTCGCTGCTCACCATGCTGATGTTCGTGCTGGTGTCGATCGTCGCCGCGCAGGCCGACTGGAGCCTGCCGGTCGCCAGCGTGGTGCTGGCGGTGATCGGCGTGCGCACCTTCGCCAAGATCGCGGGCGTCGCGATCGCCAATCCGGGCAGCGGCGCGAGCTGGAAGCAGGCCTTCTGGGTCGGCTGCGCGATGTCGCCGCTGTCCTCGATCGCGCTCCTGATCACCTCCGCCTTCGTCTCGGCATCGCCGCTGCTGGGTGCGATGATCACGCAGATCGCATTGCCGGCGATCCTCTTGATGGAAGTGCTTGGCGCCGTGCTCGCCACCATCGCCATCCACGGCGCCGGCGAGAGTTCCCAACCCTGGACGCCCGAGGCGTTCAGCACGACGGAGGACACGCAACGATGAGCGACGTGACCACCACCACCGACCTGCGCGCCGACGACCCCCCCGCCCTGCCCGCCTCGCCGTCGAGCCGCGTGGTGCCGCTCGAGCCCTTCAACAAGTCGGTCGCGCTCTCGCTCGGCGTCGAGCTCGAGCTGCAGCTGGTCAACACCCACGACTACGACCTCGCGCCCTATGCCGAGGACATGCTGCGCCTGATGGCGCAGACCCCGCTGCCCGGCAGCGTGGTGCCCGAGATGACCTCGAGCATGATCGAGATCTCGACCGACATCTGCCATTCGGCGAAGGACGTGATCGCCCAGCTCACGCCGATCCGCGACGCGCTGGTGAAGAACGCCGACAAGCTCAACATCGCGGTGGTCGGCGGCGGCACCCATGCCTTCCAGCAGTGGCACGAGCGGCGCATCTACGACAAGCCGCGCTTTCGCGAGCTGTCGGAGCTCTACGGCTACCTGTCGAAGCAGTTCACCATCTTCGGCCAGCACGTGCACATCGGCTGCCCCGATGCCGACGGCGCGCTGCTGATGCTGCACCGCATGTCGCGCTACATCCCGCACTTCATCGCGCTGTCGGCCTCCTCGCCCTTCGTGCAGGGGCAGGACACGCAGTTCGACTCGGCGCGGCTCAATTCGGTGTTCGCCTTTCCTTTGTCTGGCCGCGCGCCCTTCACCTTGTCGTGGAAGGAGTTCGGCAACTACTTCGAGCGCATGACCCGCACCGGCGTCGTGCGCAGCATGAAGGACTTCTACTGGGACATCCGGCCCAAGCCCGAGTTCGGCACCATCGAGATCCGCGTGTTCGACACGCCGCTCACGGTCGAGCGCGCTGCGGCGCTGGCCGGCTACGTGCAGTCGCTGGCCGCCTGGTTCCTGCAGGAGCAGCCCTTCACGCCGAACGAGGACGACTACCTGGTCTACACCTACAACCGCTTCCAGGCCTGCCGCTTCGGGCTCGACGCGCTCTACGTCGACCCCGCGAGCGGCGAGCACATGCCGCTGCGCGACCACATCCTCATGACCATGACGCAGCTCGAATGGCACAGCGAGGCGCTCGACGCCACGCAAGCCCTCGGCGAGCTGCGCACCAGCGTCGAGGCCAATCGCAACGATGCGCGCTGGCTGCGCGAACGGCAGGCCAAGGAGCGCCTGCTGGCCGAAGTCGTGCGACAAGCGGCCCTGCGTTTTCGCGGCGGAGCCGAGTGAGATCGGCATGAGCGGCCTCGGCGAATTCGATCTCATCGCACGCTACTTCAAGCGCCCCGCGAAGCGCTCCCCGCTTGGCGTGGGCGACGACTGCGCGCTGCTCGCGCCGGCTGCGGGCATGCAGCTCGCGGTGTCGTCCGACATGCTGGTGGAAGGCCGCCACTTCCTTTCCACCGTCGACCCGGCGCGGCTCGGCCACAAGGCGCTGGCGGTCAACCTGAGCGACCTCGCGGCCTGCGGCGCGAAGCCGCTGGCCTTCACGCTGGCGCTCTCGCTGCCTGCGGTCGACGAGGCCTGGCTCGAAGCCTTCTCGCGCGGCATGTACGCGCTGGCCGATGCGCACGACTGCGAACTGGTCGGCGGCGACACCACGCGCGGCCCGCTCAATCTCTGCATCACCGCCTTCGGCGAGGTGCCGGCCGGGGCGGCGCTGCTGCGCTCGGGTGCAAAACCCGGCGACGAACTCTGGGTCAGCGGCACGCTCGGCGATGCGCGGCTCGCGCTCGAGATCTTCCGCGGCACGCTCGCCTTGCCGGCCGCGCTCTTCGAACTGGCGCGCGCGCGCATGGAGCAACCCGAGCCGCGCGTGGCGTTGGGGCAGGCGCTGCGCGGCATCGCGACGGCGGCGGTCGATCTGAGCGACGGGCTGGTCGGCGACCTCGGCCACATCCTGGCGGCCAGCGGCGTGGGCGCGACGCTCGACGCCGACGCCGCGGCCGCGTTGATCGCCGTCTGCGCCGATCCGGCGAATGCGGCGGTACTCAGCCCGGAACTGCGGCGCGCCTGCGCGCTCGCCGGCGGCGACGACTACGAACTCCTCTTCAGCGCGCCGCAGGACGCGAGCGCCGCGGTGCTCGAAGCCGCCCGCCGCAGCGCGACCCCGGTCGCGCGCATCGGCCGCATCGAGGCCGCGCCGGGCCTGCGCATCGTCGATGCGCAGGGCACGGCGATCGCGCAGCGCTTCAGCGCCTTCGACCACTTCGCCTGAGCGCGCTCCAGGCGACAGCGGCGGCGGCTCGCGTGCGAAAACCGGCCGCAGCAGGTATGCTGGCGCCCGGCCCGCCTGCCGGCCGCCGACTTTCGACGCATCTTTTTGCGTCCCCTCCCATGCCCAGTTTCCTCTCCTACAAACTTCTGATTCCCCTGGCCTTCCTGAGCGCGGGCCTTTACGTGCACTTCCGCGGCCAGGTGCGGCACCGCATCGGCCGCCAGCTGAGCGACCACTCAACCTTCCTGGCCCCTCTCAACGTGCTGATGTACTGGTTCTCTTCGGTGCCGTCGAAGCCCTACATCGACCTCAAGCAGTTCCCCGAACTCGACGTCCTGAAGAACAACTGGCAGACCATCCGCGACGAGGGCCTGAGCCTGTTTGACGAAGGCCATATCCGCGCCGCGGCCGGCTACACCGACATAGGCTTCAACTCCTTCTTCCGCACCGGCTGGAAGCGCTTCTACCTCAACTGGTACGGCGATTTCCTGCCTTCGGCCCGCGGCCTGTGCCCGAAGACCACCGAACTTCTCGCCGGCATTCCCTCGGTGCGCGCGGCGATGTTCGCCATCCTGCCGCCGGGCAGCAAACTGGTGCGGCATCGCGACCCCTTCGCGGGTTCGCTGCGCTACCACCTGGGTCTCAAGGTGCCGCAGGATGCGCCGAGCTGCCGCATCTTCGTCGACGGCCAGTCCTATCACTGGAAGGACGGCGAGGCCGTGATGTTCGACGAGACCTACATCCACTACGCAGAGAACCTCACTGATGAAACGCGGCTGATCCTGTTCTGCGACATCGAACGGCCGCTCAACAACCCCGTCGCTCGGTGGATCAATCGCGAGATCGGCTGGCGCATGATCAAGGCCGCGGCCACGCAGAACGTGGACGGCGAGCCGATCGGCGGCCTGAACAAGGCTTTCGCCCAGATCTACAAGATCCGCGTGCTGGGCAAGCGCCTGAAGGCCTGGAACAAGCCGAGCTACTACGCCGTCAAGTGGCTGATCTTCGGCGGCCTGTTCTACCTGCTCTTCTTCTGAGCGCCGGCGCGGCGCGCCCGAAGTGTGCGTTGTTACGCGTGCGCGAGCGGGCCGGGGCCTGAAATCATTGGAAAATGGAGCCCCCACAAAATCATCCAGGTGCCGCCGAGCATGCACGCGACAACCCTTGACGAGCTGTTTGCCGAGAATCACTCGCTGCCCACGGTGCCGAGGGTGGTGCGCGATCTGATCGAGGTTCTGCAGAACGACAACGCCACGCTGTCGCAGGTGGCTCGCAAGATCGACGTCGACCAGGTGCTCACGGCCAAGATGCTGCGCCTGGCCAACTCGCCGTACTACGGCGTGCGCAAGAAGATCTCGACGATCGAGGAAGCCATCCGCATGCTCGGCCTGTCCTCGATCCGGACGCTGGTGGTCAGCTCGAACCTCGCAGGCGCTTTCAAGCGGATCCCCAACGTCGACCTGCCGACGTTCTGGCGCCACAGCCTGCGCGTCGCTTCCGTCGCGCGCCACTTGGCCGGAACAACGCGCGCCGTCGACCCGAACCTCGCTTTCACCGTGGGCAGCATGCACGCGATCGGCCATCTGATCATGTCCATCGTCATGCCCGAGAAGATGGCCCCGCTCAACGCCTCCTGTCCGATCGATGCCATGAACCGGCTCCAGGCCGAGGAGCAGGCTTTCGGCTACCACTTCGGCGACGTCAGCGCCAAGCTGGCTTCGCGCTGGAATTTCTCCGACGAGTTCATCACGGCCCTCGCCGGCTTCGCGCGGCCCATGGACGTGCAGCCCTTCGATCCGCTCGCCGGCATCGTGCACCTGGCCGTCTGGCGGGTGGCGCTGGATCGCGAAGGCCCGGCGGCGATCGAGGCGCTCGAGGGCTGGCCGTCGGAGGTCGCGGAGGCCGCGGAGGCGTCGCGCGAGATGTTCCAGGAGATGCCGGCGCCGGCCGAACTCGCCGCCGACCTCGAGGTCATGATCGCCTGATCTCGGCGCCCGAGGACGCTCAGCGCGTCGAAAGCGCCAGCGGCGACGTGTCGAGCCCCGCGAACGAAGAATCGAGCTCGCGCCCGTTCAGCACGAAGGTCATCGCGCGGTAGAGCTCGCTCGGCAGCACCGGCTTGTGCAAGAGCGGCACGCCGGTGGCGCGCGCTTCGCGCAGGCGCTGCGGCGCGGTGTCGCCGGTGATCAGGAGCGCCGGCAGTTCGGCGCCGAACTCCGCGCGCAGCGCCGCGATCGCCTCCGCACCGGTGCGCAGCTCGCGCAGGCGGTAGTCGCTGATGACCAGGCCCGGCGGATGGGCGCGCGCAAGCGCCTGCGCCTCCTCGATGGAATCGGCCACATCGCATGCGCAGCCCCAGGCGCCGAGCAGTTGCCTCATGCCGGTGCGCACCGACTCGTCATCGTCGATCACCAGCACGCGCACGTCGAACACGCGCGCGGCGCTGGGCGCGGTGTCGGCACTGCCGGCCACCACGCCGATCAGCGCCACGGGCAGGCTGAGCCTGAAGACGGTGCCGCGCCCCGGCTTCGAGACCAGCGAGAGCTGCTGCTCGAGTGCGCGTGCCAGTCCCTGGGCGATGGCCAGGCCCAGTCCCAGGCCCTTGCGGCGGTCGCGCTCCGCATTGCCGAGCTGATGGAACTCGCGAAAGATCGCCTGGTGCTGCGTGGGCTCGATGCCGATGCCGGTGTCCCACACCTCGACGAGCAGCTGGTCGCCGCGCGCGCGGCAGCCCACCAGCACGCCGCCGCGCTCGGTGTAGCGGATCGCGTTCGACACCAGGTTGCGCAGGATCAGGCCCACCAGCGCCGGGTCCGAGTGCACGGCCGCATCGGTTTCGCGCGAACGGTAGACGATGCCCTTGGCGTCGGCCTGGGGCGCGAGTTCGTTCTCGATCTTGTTGAGCAGGGGCTGCAGGTGGAAGGACTGCATCTGCGGCTCGACCACGCCAGCCTCGATGCGCGAGAAGTCGAGCAGGGTGTCGAGCATCTCGGCCGAGGCCTGCCATGTGGCGCGAGCGTTGGCCAGCGCGTCGTACTGGCCGGCCGAGAGCTTGCTGCGCGCCAGCACTTCGAGGAACAGGCCCTGCGCATGGATCGGCTGGCGCAGGTCGTGGCTGGCCGCGGCGAGAAATCTGGACTTGGCGAGATTGGCTTCTTCAGCCGCGCGGTGCGCCGCCTGCGCATGCTCGGTCTCGACGCGCAGGCGCTCGATCAGCTCGAGGTTCTCGAAGCGCAGCCCGATCGCCGCGCGCGCGGCCCGCGAGCCGTTGCGTGCCTGTCCCAGCAGTGCTGCGGTGTAGAGGATCGCGGCCACGCCCAGCGCGTCGTACGCCGGGTCGTCCATGGTCCACAGCTTCGCCCCCAGCACGATCAGCTCGGCGGCGCCGAAGACGATGAAGACCGGCAGTATCGGCGCCAGGGAGGACATCGAGCTGCCCGCGACGCCCGCGAGCACGGCCACCACCAGGATGCTGCCGGCGACGGTGGTGGTGCCCAGCGCGGCCCAGGCCAGCGCGCCCCAGACCACGCCGTCGATCGCATTGAGCACCATCTTGTGCCGCAGCAGCCGGCGTGCACGCTCGGGACTGATCTCGGAAGCCAGCCAGCGCCGCGCCTCCCACGCCAGGTACAGCTTCAGCACCACGATGGCAGCGCACCAGGCGCGCAGCGCCAATGCGTTGCGCTCGTTGGAGAGCACCCACACCAGCAGCAGCGCGACCAGGATGGTCGGAATGACCGAGCTGCCGATATTGCCCAGCTGCAGCCGCAGCTGCTCGACCAGCATGCGCTCTTCAGGCAGCCGCGACGGTTCTCCCATTAGGAAACCAGGCCCCTGCGCCGCGCGGCGAAGCCGGCTTCCGAGCGGCTCGACACCTGCAGCGCCGCGAGCACCGCCTGCACGTGGCCGCGCACCGTGTTCTCCGAGAGATTGAGCCGGCGCCCGATCACCTTGTTCGAAAGCCCCTGGCACATCAGGTCGAGCACCTCGCTCTGGCGCGGCGTCAGAAGCTGCCGTGAGGCATCGGCTTCGCCTGCCGGCACGAGCATCGAGGACGATGCGGGCACGACCGGCAGGCCGCGCCGCAGTTGATCGATCACGGCGAGGATCTTGTCGGCCGGCTCGGCCTTGGACACGAAGGCGAGCGCGCCGCGCTCCAGGGCCAGCCTGACGTTCTGGTGCGCGACGTCGGAGGAGAGGATGACCACCGCCGCCTCCGGCCACTTGCGCTTGACCAGCGCGATGCCTTCCAGGCCGCTGAGCCCATGCAGCTGGATGTCCAGCAGGACCAGCGCCGGGCCCTCCATCGGCGAGCGCATGGCCTCCTCGAGCGAAGCCGCCTCCGCCACCTCCAGATCGGCAATGCCCGCGGCAAGCACCATGCGCAGCCCGCAGCGGAACAGCGCGTGGTCGTCGATGAGAAGAATTCTGGGTGGCAGCATGAAGGCGGTGCGATCTCGAAAGCGCAATCATTCTGCGTCAGTCCGCCGGGCCTTCGCCCGGTCCAAATGGACTATTTACGCGCCGGGATGTTGCGGCGACCATCGAGTAGCCAAAAGTTCACGACCACCGCCCTTTTCCCCTGTCGAATGAAGCCCCTCATCGAAATCCACCGCATCGGAACGGACGCCTATGGCTACCGCATCAGTGCTCTAGGCACCGATGGGCAGGACAAGAGCGGCAGCGGCGCCTTCGATTCGCTGGAGCACTGCCTGTTCGATGCCGGCGCCTCGCTGGGCACCTATTTCTCACGCGTGGAACTCAATCTCGAGGGCATGTTCCTGGGCTCCTGTTCCACCGACACGCTGCGTCGCAATCCCAAGGGCGTGGCCCAGCGCATCCGGCAGCACTTCCAGCCGGCCTGATCAACTCTCTTTCAGCGCCGAGTCCGGCGGCTTCAGTGGGCGCTCCTGCAGCCGCAGATGCGCGACACTGTCGGTCGATGCAGTCCGCTTCCACTTCCGGTGCCATGCCCGTTCCTTCGCTGCAGCGCCCGACGCTGCGCTTCCTGTTCGCACACCCCGCGCACCTGATCGCGCTGGGCTTCGGTGCCGGCCTGCCGCGGCGCGCGCCGGGCACGGTGGGCACGCTGTGGGCCTGGGTCGCCTTCCTGGTCATGCAGCGCTGGCTGTCGACGCCGGCGATCGGCTGGGTGATCCTCGTTTCGCTGCCGATCGGCTGGTGGGCCTGCACGGTGACCGCGCGCCACATGAACATCGCCGACCCGGGCAGCATCGTGTGGGACGAGGTGGTCGCCTTCTGGCTGATCTTGTGGCTGGTGATGCCGGCCGGCCTGCTGGCGCAGGCCATCGCGTTCGCGCTGTTCCGCTTCTTCGATGCCGCCAAGCCCGGGCCGGTGGGCTGGGCCGACAAGCTGTTCAAGCAGCGCGACAGCGCACCGGGCGCGGTGCGCTGGGGCGCGGCGGGCTTCGGCATCCTCTTCGACGACCTGGTGGCCGCCTTCTGCACCCTGCTGGTGATCGCGGCCTGGCGCGCATGGTAGCTACACGATGAATGAATCCGAACACGGCACGCCTGCGCTGGCGGGCCTCCTGGCCGAGCTGCTGCAGCAGAAGGGCTGGATGCTCGCCACTGCCGAAAGCTGCACCGGCGGGCTGATCGCCGGCGCCTGCACCGAACTGTCGGGCTCCAGCCTCTGGTTCGAGCGCGGCTTCGTCACATATTCCAATGCGGCGAAGACCGAGCTGCTGGGCGTCGACGCGGCGCTGATCGCGGCGCACGGCGCGGTCAGCGAGCCGGTCGCGCGCGCAATGGCCGAGGGTGCGCTGGCGCGCTCGCAGGCGCAGGCCGCGGTGTCGGTGACCGGCGTGGCCGGCCCTACCGGCGGCACGGCCGAGAAGCCGGTCGGCACGGTCTGGTTCGGCTGGTCGGTCGCAGGCCGCGTGCACACCGAACACCGCCACTTCGATGGCGACCGCGCCGCGGTGCGCGCCGCCACCGTGCGGCATGCGCTGCAGACGCTGGTGAACCTGGTTCGCGCAGCCTAGGCTACGATGCCCGCCCATGCACAACGAAGAAACCATCCAGCGCCTCTACCAGGCCTTCGCGAAGCTCGATGCCGAGACGATGGCCGCCTGCTACGCGCCGGATGCGCGCTTCGACGACGAGGCCTTCTCGCTCAAGGGCGTGCGCGAGGTCGGCGGCATGTGGAAGATGCTCTGCGAGGCCACGCGCGCCAAGGGCGCCGATGTCTGGAAGCTCAGCTGGCGCGACGTGAAGGCCGACGCCTCCACCGGCAGCGCGCACTGGGATGCGCACTACCGCTTCAGCACCACCGGCCGCATCGTCGACAACTCGATCGACTCCAGCTTCACCTTCACGCCCGAAGGCCTGATCGCCACCCAGCGCGACCGCTTCGATTTCTGGACCTGGTCGCGCCAGGCGCTCGGCACGCCGGGCCTGCTGCTCGGCTGGACGCCGATGCTCAAGAACAAGGTGCGCGCCGGCGCCGCGAAGAACCTGGCCGCCTACATGGCCCGCAATCCATGACCGACATCACGATCACCAACCAACCCGAGCGGCACCGCTACGAGGCCCACATCGACGGCCAGCTCGCCGGCTATTGCGAATACAACCTGCTCAGCGAAGCGGTGATGTTCACCCACACCGAGGTCATGCCCGAGCACGAAGGCAAGGGCGTGGGCTCGGCCATCGCCAGGCACGTGCTCGACGAGGCGCGGGCCCAGGGCAAGCAGGTGATCCCGGTGTGCCAGTTCATCGCGGGCTGGATCCGAAAGCACCGCGAGTACGCCGAGCTGGTGCGGCCCGACGTTCAGCGCGCCTTCAAGATCTGAGCGCCGCGCCAGGTTTCGGCAGCCAGGCGAAGGCCGCCGCCCCGGCCACCAGCAGGACCGCGATGGTGGCCAGCACCGCCTTGAAGGTCTCGATGCCATAGGCCGCGGCCACCGAGGCCGCCACGCCGGTGAGCCACTGCATCAGCGCCACGCCGAGGAACATCGCCATCGTGAACACCGCCATCGCGCGGCCGGTGAGCGCCGTTGGGTAGGCGCCCCGCACGTCGGCGTATTGCCAGACGATGAAGCCGGAAATGAGGCCGATCAGCATGGTGGCCGCGATGTCGATCCAGGCCGCGTTCAGGAAGGCGATGATGGCGAACAAGCCCGCATACGCGAGGCTGCACGCCACGATCCGGCGGCGCCGTGCCGGGCCGTCGCGGTCCAACCGGCCGAACAGCGGCGGACCGACGAGCGAAATGACGGAAACGATCAACGCCACGTTGCCGCTCTGCACCAGCGAGTAGCCATGGCGCTCGACCAGCAGCGGCCCGAGCCACAGCCCGCGAAGCGAGATGAAGGCGGCATAGGTCACGGCGCCGAGCAGCAGGATGCCCAGCGTGTGCGGCATCGCGAACAGCGTGCCGAACTGGCGCAGCGCCGCCGGCACCGACTCCTTCGGCTGCGAGCCTTCGCGTGCCGGCTCGCGCACCCACAGCAGGATCGCCAGCCAGGCCAGCACCGAAGCCGCGCCGAGCACGACGAAGCCCGCGCGCCACGAATGCGCCTGCACCAGCCACGCGAGCGGCGTGCCGGTCGCGAGCATGCCCACGCCGCCGATGCCAAGCACCAGCCCCGAAACCGAGGCGAAGCGCGCGGCCGGAAAGTGCCGCGCGATGAACACCGTGCACACCAGGAAGGCCGGCGCGCAGCCGACGCCGATCAGCACCTGGCCGGCCACCAGCACGAGGTAGTCGGAGGACAGCGCCGACACCACCGCGCCGACGATGGCGAGCGGAAAGGCCGTCAAGACCGTGCGGCGCACGCCGTACAGATCGATGCCGATGCCCATCAAGAGCTGCATCGCGCCGAAGGCAAAGTGGAAAGAGCCCGAGAAAACGCCCAGCGCCTGCGCCGAGAGCTTGAAATCCGCCTGCAGCTGCCCGGCCATGATCGCGCCCACCGTGCGGTAGGCCTGGCTCAAGGCGAAGGCGGTGCACAGCGCCAGCACCATGCCCCAGGCGCGGCGCGAGGTCAGCTCAACTGGCACCGTGACATTTCTTGTATTTTTTTCCGCTGCCGCAGGGGCAGGGGTCGTTCCGACCAGGAGTCGCTTCCTTGCGGATCGTCTCCACGCGCGGGCCCATGCTGCGCCAGAGCTGGCGCAGGTCGTACACGGCCCAGATCGCGGCACCGAAATCGTCCACGCGCTGCTGGCTCACGCTCGGCGGGCCGTCTTCGCTGTACATCGAAACCTCGGGTTTCGCGCGGTCGTCCTCGGTCAGGGTGACGATGGTGTCGAGCGCCTCGTCGAGCATCTGCGCCGCCTCCTTGTCGCGCGGCGGCGCCCAGTCCTCGGGCCAGTTCTCGACCGCGAACATGAAGCCGAGCGCCCAGACCTGCGCAAAGGACGGGATGGCCTCGCCCTCCATCCCGGCGCGCTCCTCCTCGGGCAGCGACGCGATCGCGCCGCGCGTGTCCAGCACTTCAGGCTGCCAGGTGCGTTCGTCGTCGAGCGACTGCACGTCGGCGTCGAGCCCGGTTTCGATCTCGCGCCAGCGCCGCTTCCAGCGCCAGACGAATTCCATGTGCTGCGCCGGCACGAAGCCCTCGCCCAGCAGAACCGGCCAGTATTCGGCCGGCTCGATGGGCCGGCGCGTGCACACCAGCGCGGCCATGAAGCCCTCGCAGAACTCCCATTGCGGAATCTCGTCGTCGTGCTCGCGCATGGCGTCGAGCGCCTGGTCGAGGGCGTCGAAATCGTCGGGGCGAAGGGGTGCGTTGTCGGGCGAGGAGGCGGGCGTCGGGGAGTCGATGGTCGTCATGGCGTTGCGGCTGCAGCCCTCTATGATGCAGCAAGGCTTTGGGGGACTCACCATTTCAACACCGACGATTCCGTCGTTTCCGACGCGTTACAGCGCCTTTGCGCTGTGCGCGCTCGGCCTGATCGCCAGCCTGCCAGCCTCATGAACCCTGTCAAACGAGGTACGCGCGTGCAGACGCGCAAGGGCCAGGCTTCGGCGCCGGCGCCGCTGGAGGCGAGCACGCCGCCGCTGGAACCCGGCGATTACGCGGAATTCCTGCGCACCATGCTGCCGCAGCAGCAGAAGGCGGTGGCCAGCCATCGTCTCGGCAGCGAGCGCGTCTGGCTCAAGAAGGCCGGCCCGCCCCACGGCAAGCTGGGCTACCACCTGATGGCGGCGGTCGCCGGCCTGCTGCGGCTGGACGTGCTGACGCCGGTGCCCAATCCGGGCGGCGAGGCGGCCATCGCCACCGAGGCGCGGCGCCTGCGCGTGCTGGGCGCGGCGGGCCTGCGCGTGCCGGCGGTGCTGGCCCAGCAGCCCGACGGCCTGCTGATCTCCGACCTCGGCGAGAGCGGCCGGCCGCCGGTGGTGCTGCAGGAACGGCTCGACCAGGCCGCGGCTGCGGGCCCGGTCGCACTGCTCTCGGTCTGGCGCGAAGGCCTGGCCGCCATCGCCACCGTCCATGCGCACGGCGCCTACCTGAGCCAGGCCTTCGATCGCAACCTCGTGCAATGCCCGGACGGCGTCATCGGCTACATCGATTTCGAGGACGATCCGGGCGAGACCTTGCCGCTGGCCGAATGCCAGGTACGCGACTGGCTCAGCTACCTGCATTCCACCGCCATGCTGGTGCGCGCGGCTTCGCCGCAGGCGGCCGGTGCGCGCTGGCACGCGGCGATGGCAGATGAAAGCGACGAGGTGCGCGAGCGGCTGGCCCTGGCGGCACGCCGCATGCGCTGGCTGCGGCATCTGCCGGCCGGCCGGCGCTGGGGCCGGGACACGCAGCGTTCGCGCGCGGTGGCGCGGCTGCTGGCGCGCTGGTACGGCCACGAGCGGCCCGCACCGCCGACGGCGAACTAAGCCGCCGGCAGCCGGCTATTCTTCATCAACGCTCCCGCACGGCGCGGCGCAGCACCTGCGTGACCGGCTCCACCAGGTATTGAAGTGGCGTGCGCTCGTCTCCCTTGACGTAGATCTCGGCCGGCATGCCGGCCAGCAGTTTCAGGTCCCCTGCCGTCGCCAATGAAGCCGGGTCGGCCTCGACCAGCACCGAGTAGTAAGGGGCATTGGTCGCGCGATCGATCAGGCGGTCGGCCGAAACGTAGACCACCTTGCCACGCACCAGCTGCGTGGTGCGGTACGTGAATGCGGTGAAACGGATGTCGGCTGCCTGGCCACGATGGATCCGGCCAATGTCCTCGGTGCGAACGCGCGCATCGGTCACCAGCCGGGTGTCGTCCGGTACAACGTCAGCAATCGTCTCGCGCGGCGGGATCACCGAACCGGGCGTCGAATACTTCAGGTCGATGATTTCGCCGCTGGCCGGGGCCGTGATCACCTGGCGCGCCGACGCATCGAGCGACTTGCGCCGCTCCTGCTCGATCTCGGACAGCCGCGCCGCCGTGACCTTCAGCTGGTCGCTCGCATGCTGGCGGTAGTCGCTCTCGAGCGAGCGGATGCGCAGATCGGCATCGACCGTGCGCTGCTCGGCGCGCGCCAGCTCCGCGCGCCGTTCCTCGATCTTCACGCCGTAGTCGGCCACGGTGCCTTCCAGCTGGGCGATGCGGGTGGCCGAGATGAAGCCGTCCTTGAGCAGCTTCCGGTTGGTCTCGAGATCGTTCTTCTGGAATTTCATCGACTCGCTCGCCTGCGCGATCTGCGCGCGCAGCGCGACGATTTCTTCAGCGACCTTTTCGCGCTGCGAACGCAGCAAGCGCACCTGTCCCACGAGCGCATCGCGCCGCGCATCGAACAGCGAGCGTTCTTTCGCCAGCTGCTCGGCCAGGCGCGGATCGTTTGCCGCGGTCTCGATCACGTCCGGCGGGAAGGTGATCGCGCGCGCCATGGTCTGCTCGGCGTCGAGTCGCGCCAGGCTCGCGCGCTCGGTCTTGACGCGATGGTCCAGCCGGTTCCTGTCGGCATCCACCGACACGTCGCCCAGCACCAGCAACGGCTCTCCCTGCCGCACGCGCTGGCCATCGCGCACCAGTACTTCGCGCACGATGCCCCCTTCGGCATGCTGCACCGGGCGCCGGTTCAGGTCCACCTTCACGTACGCCTGCGCCACCACGGCGGACGACAGCGGCGCGAAGCTCATCCAGGCGGCTGCCGGCAGCAGTCCGCAGACAAGCACGGCCATGCCCCAGTGCGTCAGGCGACGCGCGTCGCGCACATGAAGCGCCAGGGGATCATTGGCCGCGATGGCATGCGCCGCGTTGTTCATGACACCTTCTCCGCAGGGCGCGGCGGCATCGCCACCACCTGGCCACCGCCAGTGTTCTGGCCCGCTCGCTTGATCGTCTGCATGACCTCCGCCACGGGTCCATACTGCTGCACACGACCGGCTTCCAGCACCAGCAGCTTGTCCATGTGCTGCACCAGCGTGCTGCGGTGCGTGACGACGATCACCGTGACCTGCCCGCGCAGCGCCTTCAGCGCCTCACCGAGCGCGAGTTCGCCGGCCCCGTCCAGGTTGGAATTGGGTTCGTCCAGCACCAGCAGTTTCGGGTTTCCATACAGGGCGCGTGCCAGTGCAATGCGCTGGCGCTGGCCCGGCGACAGCATCACGCCCATGGCGTCGATCACGGTGTCGTAGCCCTCGGGCAGTGTCAGGATCAGCTCATGCACGCCGGCACGCTCGGCTGCGTGCACGACCTTGTCCGGGTCGACTTCGCCCAGCCGCGCGATGTTGTCGGCAACGGTGCCGGCGAACAGCTCGACGTCCTGAGGCACGTAGCCGAGCCAGGGGCCGAGTTCCTCGCGCGGCCATTGCGCGAGGTCGACGTGGTCCAGCCGCACGACGCCGGCGTTGGGCTTCCACAGGCCCGTCAACAGGCGCACCAGGGTCGACTTGCCGGCGCCGCTTGCGCCCGTGATGGCCAGCGACTCGCCGGGCTCCAGGCTCAGCGACACGCCGGCAAGAATCATCCGCTCGCTCTGTGGCGGCCGGAACACCAGGCCCCGCGCATCCAGGCGGCCGGTCGGGGCCGGCAGCGTCATGCGTTCCGGCTGGCGCTCGGCGGCGCCCAGCAGCTCCGACAGGCGCGCGAAGGCGAGACGTCCCTCGGCCAGCACCCGCCAGCTCCCCACCACCTGTTCGACCGGCGCCAGCGCCCGGCCCAGCAGGATGGTGCAGGCCACGAGGATGCCGGGCGTGCCTTCGCCCGTGATGACGAGGTAGGCGCCGAGTGCCTGCAGCAGCACCTGGACCGCCTGGCGCGTGGTCCGCGTGAGTGCCGCCATCGCCACCGACTTGCGCGCGGTCGGGCCCTGCAGCGCGGTGACGCCAGCGTTGAGTTGTCGCCAGCGCCCGATCAGCGCGTCGCCCATCCCGAGCGACTGCGCCAGCTCGGCGTTCTGCATCGAGGCTTCGAGGTAGCGCGTGGCCCTCGCAGCTTCCTTTTGCAGCGCTTCGATGTCGCGGCGCGTCGCACGGTCGTTCACCACGGCAAGGACGAGCATCAGCAGCGACGCACCGGCGGCCGCCATGCCCAGCACCGGATGCGCCAGCCAGATGACGGCGACGTAGACGAATGCCCAGGGCGTGTCGAACAGCGCCAGCAAGCCCTGGGCGGAAAACAGGTTGCGCAGTGCCGCGACGTCGCGCAGCCCTTCTGACGGCGCCCGCTCCGCGCGCCGCGCCGAGCGGGCCAGCATGACCTTGGCCACGGTCGGGGACAACTGCTCGGCGACCAGATGGCCGGCGACGCCCTGCAGGCGGCTGCGCAGGTAGTCCAGCATCAGCATCAGGCCGAGGGCCACGGCCACGCCGAGCAACAGGACCAGCAGCGTTTCCTGGCTTTGGCTCGTCAGCACGCGGTCGAATACCTGCAGCATGAACAGCGCGGGGGCGAGCAGCAGCAGGTTGACGAAGAAGGAGAAGCCCGCGACGAAAAAGAGCGGTCGCCTGAGAAGCTGAAAAAGAGGCTTCATGCCACCCGCGCCGGCTGGCGAACGGCAGGAAGTCACGCGCCGACCTTGATGTCGTTGTTGTCGAACGTATCCAGCGGATTGCTCTGCGTCAGCGTCGCCACCAGCGTGCGGTTGGCGGCGCTGAGGCCGTCCGCGTCGTAGTACAGGTTGCCGGTCGCGCTGTCGTAGATCACGTGCACGCCCGAGCCCACTGCGTCTCCGGCACCGCCGCCGTCCAAGGATGCGAACTCGGTCGCCGACAGCGTGCTGCCGCTCGCGGTCGAGAGGGCCGTGAAGGTTCCGAGCGACAGCTCGATCAGGTCGCCGCTCGGTGCCGACCCCGAGGCGTCGAAGTCGGAGATGGCGTCCACGGCGTTCGGCGCCGAGTCGAAGACGAAGGTGTCGTTGTCGGCGCCGCCGGTGAGCGTGTCGGCACCCGTCCCGCCGACGATCCGGTCGTCGCCGCCGAGGCCGTCGATCGCATCGTTGCCGCCGCCGCCGCGCAACTGGTCGGCCAATGCCGAGCCGGTGATCGTGTCGGCGAAGGCCGTGCCGATGACGCCCTCGAAGTTCTTGTAGGTGTCGGAGCCGAGCCCGGCGGCGCTGGCATTGAAGCTCGTCGCGCTGCTGCCTTGTGTCAGCGTGAACGTGAGGCCGGCCGTGCCGTCCGAGAAGTCGAGCAGGTCTCCTGCGCCGCCGGCGCCGTCGAGCGTGTCGCTGCCGGCGCCGCCGCGCAGGATGTCGTTCGAGGCGCTGCCGCTCAGGGTGTCGGCGCTGGCAGTTCCGATGACGCCCTCGATGTTCCGGTAGGTGTCATTTCCGAGGCCGGCCGCTGAGGGTGTATTGAAGGTCGTGTCGCTGCTGGATTGAGTCAGCGTAAAGGTGATGCCGGCCGCGCCGGACGCGTCCGAGAAGTCGATCAGATCCTCCGTGCCGGTCCCGCCGTCGATAGTGTCATTGTTGCTACCCCCACGCAGAACATCGTTGCCGGCACCGCCGCTGAGGGTGTCCACGTTGTCGCCACCAATCAGCAGGTCCGATCCCGCATTGCCGTTCAACCCATCATTGCCACCGCTACCGACGAGAACCGATTGGAACGCCCCGTCGCTCAAGGTATCACCGCCCGCCTTGCCGTCGATATAGGAGCCTTGGTAGCTCGCGACACCTGTGAGGTTGACAATATTCCCACCCGAGGTCGTGTCCAGCACGTTCAGCGTGATAGAGCCGGTCGCAGTTCCACTGGCGCCATCGCCGAGCGTGTAGCTGAGCGTGACGACGGTCGGACTGGCGACGGTGCCACCGGTCGCCCCCGTCGTGAACGAGAAGGTCCCGTTGGGGTTGATGGTGACCGGGGTGGCCAATGTTCCCGTGACAACGCTGATCGCGGTCACGCTGAGCGCGGCGCCGTCGATGTCCGTGTCGTTGGCCAGCAGCATGCTGGTCGGCAGCGTCACGGTGGTGCTGTTCGACACGTAGAGAACATCGCTGGCCGGGATCGGGTTGTCGTTGACGGCCGCCACACTGATGCTGGCCGTGTCGGTGGTGCTCGAGAATGCGGAGCTGCCTCCATTGGTCGCAGTGGTGACCATAGTGCCCGCCGTACCGCTGGTTTGATCCCAGGCGCGGAAGGTGATGCCGTCGCTGACGGTGCCGTTGAAGTTGGAATCGCCCTGAAAGTAGACGCGCGTGTTCGTGTCGGCAGCCAGCAGCAGCGCGGAGGTGTCCGAAACTGCACCGACCGCCGTCCAGTCGCTCCCTCCATTGGTGGAATACCACCAAGTCCCATTGGCGCTATTCACACCCGTCAGCGCAATGCCGGTGATGGCGCCGTTGTCTGCATCGGTCACGTTGTCGAGACCGCCGGCCGGCGGGTTGAGATTCACCAGGCTGGACACGAGCGTGCCGACGGCGCCAGCCGGTGCGCCCGCATCCTCGTTGACCGATGCCAGGACCGGTGTCGCGGCAGCACTCAGGACCGGCGCATCGTTGGTGCCGTTGATGGTGACTGTGACCAGCCGGCTGGCCGTGCCGTCGGACGACGTCGCCGTGAAACTGTCGCTGATCGACTGGCCCGCGCCTAGCTGTTGGATCGCTACTTGGCTGTTGTCAGCCGTGTAGCTCCAGCTGCCATCAGCCAGCAAGCTGAAGCTGCCGTAGCCGTTGCTGCCGGCGGTGCCGGCCTGGGCCTCGAAGCTGGACTGGCCCTGGTCGACATCGGCAATGGTCAGCACCCCGCTGGTGCTCAGGTTGGGCGTCGAGTCGTCCTCGCTCACCGCACTGCTTGCGACGCCACCGATGATCGGCACGTCGTTGGTACCGGTGATGGTCACGGTCACCACTTGGCTCGCCGTGCCATCGGACGAGACTGCGATGAAGCTGTCGCTGATCGACTGGCCGGCACCCAGCTGCTGGATCGCTGCTTGGCTGTTGTCAGCCGTGTAGCTCCAGCTGCCATCAGCCAGCAAGCTAAAGCTGCCATGGCCGTTGCTGCCGGCAGTGCTTGCTTGGGGCGCGAAGTTGGATTGGCCTGTATCGACATCGGCAATGGTCAGCACACCGCTCGTCGCAAGGTTGCTGCCGACCACGCCCACATCTTCCTGCACCGCGCCAATTGCCACCCCACCGATGACCGGCACGTCGTTGGTACCGGTGATGGTCACGGTCACGAGCTGGCTGGCTGTACCGTCTGAGGAGACTGCGGTGAAGCTGTCGCTGATCGATTGACCAGCACCCAACTGCTGAATTGCGCTTTGGCCGTTGCTGGCCGTGTAGCCCCAGCTGCCATCAGCCGCCAGCGTGAAGCTGCCGTAGCCGTTGCTGCCAACGGTGCTTGCCTGAGGCGTGAAGTTGGACTGACCTTGGTCGACATCGGCAACCGTCAGCGCACCACTGGTCGCAAGGTTGCTGCCGATGACGCCCACATCTTCTTGCACCGCGCCGCTGACTACCCCACCGATCACCGGCACGTCGTTGGTTCCGTTGATGGTCACCGTCACCACTTGGCTGGCCGTGCCGTCGGACGACATCGCCGTGAAGCTGTCGCTGATCGACTCGCCGGCGCCCAGCTGCTGGATCGCGGCCTGACTGTTGTTGGCCGTATAGCTCCAGCTCCCATCGGCCAGCAAGCTGAAGCTGCCGTAGCCGTTGCTGCCGGCGGTGCCGGCCTGGGTCGCGAAGCTCGACTGGCCTTGGTCGACATCGGCGATGCTCAGCGTACCGCTGGTGCTCAGGTTCGGCGTCGCGCCATCCTCGCTCACCGCACCACTGGCCACGCCACCGATCACCGGCACGTCGTTGGTACCGGTGACGGTCACCGTCACGAGCTGGCTGGCCGTGCCGTCGAACGACACCGCCGTGAAGCTGTCGCTGATCGACTGGCCCGCGCCCAGCTGTTGGATCGCTACTTGGCTGTTGTCAGCCGTGTAGCTCCAGCTGCCATCAGCCAGCAAGCTGAAGCTGCCGTAGCCGTTGCTGCCGGCGGTGCCGGCCTGGGCCTCGAAGCTGGACTGGCTCTGGTCGACATCGGCAATGGTCAGCACGCCGCTGGTGCTCAGGTTGGGCGTCGAGTCGTCCTCGCTCACCGCACTGCTTGCGACGCCACCGATGATCGGCACGTCGTTGGTACCGGTGATGGTCATGGTCACCACTTGGCTCGCCGTGCCATCGGACGAGACTGCGATGAAGCTGTCGCTGATCGATTGGCCGGCACCCAGCTGCTGGATCGCTGCTTGGCTGTTGTCAGCCGTGTAGCTCCAGCTGCCATCAGCCAGCAAGCTAAAGCTGCCATGGCCGTTGCTGCCGGCAGTGCTTGCTTGGGGCGCGAAGTTGGATTGGCCTGCATCGACATCGGCGATGGCGAGCGTGCCGCCGCTGCTCAGGTTCGGCGTCGAGTCATCCTCGCTCACCGCGCCGCTTGCGACGCCACCGATCACCGGCACGTCGTTGGTGCCGGTGATGGTCACCGTCACCACTTGGCTCGCCGTGCCGTCAAAGGAGACTGCGGTGAAGCTGTCACTGATCGACTGCCCCGCACCCAGCTGCTGGATCGCACTTTGGCTATTGTTGGCTGTGTAGCTCCAGCTCCCGTCGGCCAGCAGGCTGAAGCTGCCATAGCCGTTGCTGCCGACGGTGCCGGCCTGGGTCGCGAAGCTCGACTGGCCTTGATCGACATCGGCAATCGTCAGCGCACCGCTGGTGCTCAGGTTCGGCGTCGAGTCATCCTCGCTCACCGCACCACTTGCCACCCCACCGATCACCGGCACGTCGTTGGTGCCGGTGATGGTCACGGTCACGAGCTGGCTGGCCGTGCCGTCGAACGACGTCGCCGTGAAGCTGTCGCTGATCGACTGGCCGGCGCCCAGCTGTTGGATCGCGGCCTGACTGTTGTTGGCCGTATAGCTCCAGCTCCCGTCGGCCAGCAGGCTGAAGCTGCCATAGCCGTTGCTGCCGGCGGTGCCGGCCTGGGTCGCGAAGCTCGACTGGCCTTGATCGACATCGGCAATCGTCAGCGCACCGCTGGTGCTCAGGTTCGGCGTCGAGTCATCCTCGCTCACCGCACCACTTGCCACCCCACCGATCACCGGCACGTCGTTGGTGCCGCTGATAGTTACCGTCACGAGCTGGCTGGCCGTGCCGTCGGACGACGTCGCCGTGAAACTGTCGCTGATCGACTGGCCGGCGCCCAACTGTTGAATTGCGCTTTGGTTGTTGTTGGCCGTGTAGCTCCAGTTACCGTCCGCCGCCAGCGTGAAGCTGCCATAGCCGTTGCTGCCGGCGGTGCCGGCCTGGGCCGTGAAGCTGGACTGGCCCTGGTCGATATCGGCAATCGTCAGCGCACCGCTGGTGCTCAGGTTCGGCGTCGAGTCATCCTCGCTTACCGCACCGCTTGCCACCCCACCGATCACCGGCACGTCGTTGGTGCCGGTGATGGTCACGGTCACGAGCTGGCTGGCTGTGCCGTCGAACGACACGGCAGTGAAGCTGTCGCTGATCGACTGGCCCGCGCCCAACTGTTGGATCGCTGCTTGGCTGTTGTCGGCGGTGTAGCTCCAGCTGCCATCAGCCAGCAAGCTGAAGCTGCCGTAGCCGTTGCTGCCAGCCGTGCTTGCCTGAGGCGTGAAGTTGGACTGTCCTTGATCGACATCGGCAATCGCCAACACGCCGCTGGTGCTCAGATTCGGCGTCGAGTCGTCCTCGCTTACGGCGCCGCTGACTACCCCGCCAATCACCGGCACGTCGTTGGTGCCGGCGATGGTGATGGTCACCGTCGCCAGACCGCTGCTTCCGTCGGCGTCCTTCACCTCGTACGTGAAGGTGTCGGTCGCGCTCTCGCCCGCGGCCAGGTACTGGAAATCAGCCAGGTTGGGCTGGTACTGGAAATACCACGTCGATGGACTGTCCATGGCCGGCTGAACAAGGGTCGCCGTTCCGTGAGTCGGAGCCGAGGCGAGCGCCAAAGTCTTGATCAGGTCGGGAACCAGATCGTTCTGCAGGACATGGATCTGCACCCCCGGGCCATCTTCGGTCGTCGTCTTGACCTCGCTCAGCGCCGTCACCGCTTCGTTGGCCGGATTCTGTTCGATGCCGTCCACGAGGATTCTCAAGACTTCCGTCATCTGGACCGTCAGCGTGGACGACCCGAAGCTAAAGACGAAATCGCTGGCCGAGCCATTGGAAACCTCACCCGTCCTGGCGTTGGTGACAGCGGAGAGATGCGCCAGGTAGGCGGCAATTTGTGTCTGGGTGGAAGACTCCAGCCACTGCGCGCTGGTGAGTTGGAGTTCAAGCGTATCGACACCCGACCCGCCCGTGTACACGTCCTTCGTGCCCGCCGCGAGGTTTTCGCTCACGTTGTAGATCAGTGCGTCGCTCCCCGAGCCCCCGTTGAGCTGGTCGCTGCCGCTGCCGCCGTCGAGCGTGTCGCTTCCCGCTCCACCATTCAGCGAATCATTCCCGCTACCGCCATCGACGCTGTCATCGCCGTTGCCGCTGTTGATGGTGTCGTTGCCGACGGTGCCTGTGAGGTTGTCGTCTCCGTTGGAGCCGGTCATGGTCGCCATGTTTTTCCTTGAAGAGCACCGGGAATGCCGGCGATATGAAGACCATCATCAAGGTCATCGCTCTCAAGCGCATGGGACGGATGTCCTCTCTTCCTCGTCGACAAGTACCGGAACGGTTTAGACGAAAGTAGTACTTTTGCCCTGGCAACGCCGTCATGTCAGCGCTGCTTCGTCGCCGGCCGCCGCGCTGCGCGCGTCGAGCGGGTAGTGGGCCTGCCCTAGATCCCCGAGACTGCAACACCCAGCGCCGCCAGCCGCCTGTGCATCGCGAGCACCGCCCGGTCCTTGCTCAGGAGCCGCGCGCGATGCGCCACCGCGAGGTCGATGAAGATCTGGTCGTCGGGGTCGCTGCAGGTGCAGGGCGCGCGCGCCGGCGCCTCGCTCACCGGCCCCACCCGGCGGTCGAAGGCCGCCAGCACGCTTTCGGCATCGCGGCCGTTCTGCGCCAGACGCGCGGCGATCAGGCGATAGCCGAGCACGCGCGCGAACTCGTCGCGCATCGCCGCGGTGGCGAGCCAGCGCAACTCGCCGGCATCGAGGGCCGCGGCGAGCGGCAGGCAGGCGGGGTCGTCGAAGACCAGCAGGTCGAGGGCGATGTTGGTGTCGATCACGATGCTCATGTGCTCGATGCTGTTTCTTCTTCCATTCTGTCGTCAGTCACTAGAGTTCGACCGTATAGCCGTCGTCCAGTATGCGGGCCAGGTCGGTGTCCTTGATCCAGCCGAAGCCGCCCGATCCCCATCCCGTTCCCCAGTCGTTGGCGAACTTGAACTCCGCGGTCTTCGCGTCATAGCCGACGATGGTGATCGTCTTTCTCCCAAGGTCGCGCAGCGGCAGCTTGATGGTTACCCGACCTTCTTTGGACACGTGATCGAAGTCCTCCGTCACCTGCACGGTCAGCGCGACGACCTTCTTCTCGCGCAGCGCGTTCAGGATGGCCGTGATGGACTTTGCCTGCGCATAGCTCTTGAGCTTGAAGGCAGGCTTCTTGCCGACGGGCACTGTTTTCTGATCGTAAGGCCAGTCCTTCTCGAGGTAGACCCCCTCCTCCTTGGCGGCCTTCACGGCACCGAGCAAGGACGAGCCTTCATAGTTCTCGCCGGGCCACTCGTCGTATTTCTTCGACAGCACATAGATGCCGCGCGGCGAGACGACCACCTCCTTGCCGGCCTCGCTGGCCGCCGCCTGGATGGCATAGGCCACCGAGAAGCCGACGGTCGTGCCTTCGGGGCCCGTGTCGCCGATCTTGCCGATGACGGACGAAAGATCGATCTCGTCCTGCCGCGGATCGGCGGTTTGCGGCCGGTATTGCGGCGGCAGTACCGGCTTGCCGAGTTCCATCTTGAACGGCCCCAGTTCGGCCTTGCCCTCGGTGGACTGCGCGAAGCGGGTGATGAGCCCGCCCAGCGTGTCATGGAAAAGATAGGCAACGACCAGCACGACCAGCGGCCAGGAAACGAGCACTGGCAGCAGAAGCCTGGCCCATTCCAGTGCCGCACTCGAGTATGCAGGCGCGTCCTTGGCTTCCGGGGGTGTCGGCTTGGAGGTGGCCATGCGTCGAGCGCTCAGAAGCCCCGCAGATCGTCCACCGGCAGCGCGAGCTCGGCGCCCGTGATGCGCTTGAGGGTGCGCGTGACGACGTCGATGTCGTTGTCGAAGCCGCCATGTGCCGCAGCTTGCAGCACGGGCCGGCCCGCCGCATCCTTCGCGACCTGGACGCGCTCGTCCTTGACCCGCCTGGTGCTGTCGAGCTTGGCGGCCTGGAGCCAGAGCGCGAGCGCTTCGCCCGTGTCGGAGGAGCCGTCCCAGCCGGAGTAGGCCTCGTCGTGGATGCGGTCCAAGCCCAGGATCGGCGTGTTCGCCTTCTTCAGCGAAGGGAAGAGCTCCGCGTCGCCGCCCAGCGCATTCGCGAGTGCGCGGCGCAGCCGCTCCACATCGTCGCCAACGCTTCCCTTGCTCATCAGGATGTGCATCGCAGCTCCTCGGGCGGCAGTGGCAGCCGCGCGTCGCATGGTGATGCGCGCGGATGCGGGTGTCCATCTCACGAAATGGGTAGACCTTCGGCTTAGCCTTGGGACTGTTGCGCGCGCCGCCTATGATTTGGGCTGGCGCGGCCCTTGCGTGGGTTGCACGCAAACGTTTCTCCTGGAGGGCCTTCCATGAAACCTGTCTCCGAACTGCTCAAGCGTCGCGACTCGGCTGTCTGGCGCATCGAACCGGGCGCCACGATGTTCGACGCGCTGGAGGCGCTGGCCCGTCACGAGGTCGGCGCGCTCATGGTGATGTCGCACGACAAGCTGGTCGGCGTGATCTCCGAACGCGACTACACGCGCAAGGTGGCGCTGCAGGGCCGGAACTCCAAAGAGGTGCTGGTCGCGGAGCTCATGACGCCCGACGTGCTGACCGTGACGCCCGCCACCCGCACGCGCGAGTGCATGACGCTGATGAGCCAGAAGCGTATCCGCCACTTGCCGGTGGTCGATGGCGACAGGGTGGTCGGCATGATCTCGATCCGCGACCTGATGGACGACATCATCGCCGACCATGAACAGACCATCGAGCAGCTGCGCACCTACATCCAGAGCTGAGCGCCCCGTTACGCATTCGCGGGATTGAAGGACGCCCCCGTGCGCGGGACGATTCTTCTGCGCGGAAGGTCCGCGAAGAAGGGGCCCTTCATGAAGATTCTGCCGATCCAGGTGCTGGCGTTCGCGCTGGCATTCAACGCGCATGTCGTCCACGCCGATACGCCGAGCTTCATTGCAGCCGCATCGATCCAGCAGCTCAAGTACGTCTACCTCCGGTGCGCCGAGACATCGTCGAACGAAGTGCTGGACCGCGGCACCGCGGCGCATTGCTCGCTGGTGGCCGACGCGCTGCGCGACCGAGGCTTCGAAGGCAGTTTCGAGCGGATGCTGCTCTGGTGGCATGTGGCGCGCCAGGCAGGCGCCGAGCGGGCGCGGGAGGACGCTGACCCTGCAGCGACGCCGGCGCTCTTGCGCTAGGGCCTGTTAACGCTATTTGCGGGGTCGCCGGGATCGTCGAACTCGTCCTGGGGCCCGATGGCCAGATCGTCCGAGAGCCGCTTGAGCATGAGGTAGCCCGCGTCGAGCGCTTCGATATAGGTTTCGAACCCGCTCGCGGATTCCATGAGGGACTCGAACTCCATCGAGTTGTCGAAGGACTCGAGGAGCATCCAATAGAAATCGCCATCGTCGTGCTGGTCGACGGTAAGGGCGATGGAAAGAAGTTGACGCGCCATCCGCGGATTCTCAAAAAGCCGTGTGACGCTGCCATAACGCTGCCCGGCTCAGGGTCGCCGGGCGCGCGGATGTCACACAACCGTCATGTCGAACCGGAGCATGGGTCCGGCGCCGGCCAAGAAAACCGGCTTGGCCCAGGCCTGATGCGGCAAGCCCTCTTGGCACGAGGCCGCATTCGCAGTTCAATCGGCGGCGGCTCCTAGTCCGAAACGGGTCTTCTGACAAGAGCACCTTTGGAGGAGGTGCGAGAACGTCTGCCTTGCCACACTGCCGGGATGGAAGGAAGTTGCCGTGACAAAGAAAATCCAGCTCAATGACGAACAGTGGAGAACGCTTCAGGCGCTGCGCGAGGCCGCTGCCAAGCGATCCCCCACCGATTCGATCAAGGTTTCCAGCCGCCTGCGGTCCAACGGCTTCGTCGCCTCGGACCAGCGGGGCACCATTTTCCTGACCGACCAGGGCCTCAGCCGGTTGAGCCAGGGGCGCTAGGGCCTGTCCCCATGGGCCCCGCCGCGATTGACGACTTCGAGACCGCCGAGATCCAGACGGGCGAAACCCATATCTTTGCGCGCTGGTCCGGCTCCGGCCCGCCGATCCTGCTGTTGCACGGTTTTCCGCAGACACACCTGATGTGGCGCAGCGTGGCGCCGTTGCTGGCCCGCAACTTCACCGTCGTCTGCGCCGATCTTCGCGGCTATGGGCGAAGCGGCTGCCCGGCCTCCGCGCCCGACCACGCGCCGTACTCGAAGCGCGCCATGGCGCGCGACATGGCCATCGTCATGGAGCGGCTGGGGTACCCGCACTTCTCGGTCGCCGGACATGACCGCGGCGGCCGTGTCGCCTACCGCATGGCACTCGACCATCCGACCCGCATCGACCGGCTTGCCGTCCTCGACATCCTGCCGACGGAGACGGTGTGGGCCCGCGCCGATGCCCGCTTCGCGCTCGGCTACTGGCCCTGGTCGCTGTTGGCCCAGCCCGAGCCGCTGCCGGAGCGTCTGCTGGCCGCGGCACCCGAGGCCATCCTCGACGCCGCGCTCGGCGGGTGGAGCTCTCCCGCGGAGGTGTCCCCGCCGGCGGTGCGCTCGGCCTATCTGGAGACGCTGCAGGATCCCGAGCGCGTCCATGCCATCTGCGAGGAATACCGCGCGGCCGCGGGCCTCGATCGCACGCATGACCAGGCCGACGTCGCCGGCAGGCGGCGCATGGACTGCCCCGTGCTCGCGCTCTGGGGCGCGCAGGGAGCGCTCGACACCTGGTATCCCGAAGCGGGCGGGCCGCTCGCGCTCTGGCGTGCATGGGCCGGGGACGTGCAGGGCCACGCCATCGATGCCGGCCATTTCTTCCCGGAGGAAGCGCCAGGGCCCACAGCCGAAGCCTTGACCCGCTTCTTCTCGGTGCCGGTTTCGAACCATCCGGCCGGGCCGCTGCTGCACCCCGACCCTCCCTGATCGAAGGGCGCCCTCAGACCCGGTTGCGCGCCGAACCCGCCACCATGTCGAAGCGGAACAGCCGGCACTCGATCGGCCCGTTCCACATCGGCACGCGGCGCGATTCCTTCAGGCGCATGCGCTTGGGCAACTGGAGGTCGGGCGTCAGCACCCAGGCGGTCCAGCCGGCGTAGTTCTTCTTCCAGTGGCTGGCGAGCTGCACGAAGAACTCGCCGCCGTCTTCGGTCTGCGCCTCTTCGCGGCCGCCGCCCTTGCCGCCGCCTGCCGCCGCGACGCCGCCGACCTCGATGCGCTCGCCGTAGGGCGGATTCAGCACGATCACGCCCGACTCGGCCGGTGGCATGCGCTGCAGCGCGTCGCCGCCCCTGAACTGCACCGCTTCGGCCACGCCGGCGCGCTCGGCATTGCGCTCGGCGAAGTCGACCATGCGGTGCGACACGTCCGAGCCGAAGATCGCGACCCCAGGTGCCGCGGCACGCTGCGCCTCGGCCTTGAGCCCCGACCACACGTGGACCTGGAAGGGCAACAGCTTCTCGAAGCCGAAGCGCCTGAGCGACCCGGCGGCGATGCCGCGCGCGATCTGCGCCGCCTCGATCGCGATCGTGCCGCTGCCGCAGCAGGGGTCGTAGAGCGGCTCCCCGGCGACTTCGCCGGTTTCCGGGTTCCACCAGCCGCTGGCGGCCAGCATGGCGGCGGCCAGGGTTTCCTTCAGCGGCGCATCGCCCTTGTCCTGCCGCCAGCCGCGCTTGAAGAGCGGCTCACCCGAGGTGTCGATGTAGAGCGTGCACTGGTCGGTGGCCAGGTGCGCGAACACGCGCGCGTCGGGCCACTGGGTCTCGATGCTGGGGCGCACGCCGTTCGCCTTGGCGCGGAAGCGGTCGGCGATCGCGTCCTTGATACGCAGCGTGGCGAAGTTGAGGCTGGTGAGCGGGCTGTGCTGCGCCGTGGTCTCGATCTTGAAGGTCTGTTTGGGCGTGAACCAGATCTCCCAGGCCACGCCGCTCGCGATGGCGTAGAGGTCGTTCTCGTTGCGGTACGGCGCGTGGGCCAGTTCGATCAGCACGCGCTGCGCGAGGCGGCTGTGCAGGTTGAGCTTCATGGCTTCGCGCCAGTCGGCACGTACGCGCACGCCGCCGCGCAGGGTCAGCAGGTCCTGGCCGACGCGGCCGGTCAGCGCATGCACCTCTTGCGCGAGAAAGTCTTCGACGCCGGCGGCGCAGGGCAGGAAAAGGGAGAGGTCGTTCATGGCGGGATTCGAAGGCCAGTATCCCATGTGACCCTACCGCGTTTGCGCTATCGCCATGCAAGTCCCCGGTGCGAAAATCGCCGGACCGCGTCGCGAAGGGCTCACATGACCACCAGCGTGCTGATTGTCGAAGACGAACCGGAGTTCATGCGCCGTTTTTCGGACGCGGTGCTGGCGGACCCCGGCCTGCAGCTCATCGCTGCGGTGGCCACCGGGCGCGCGGCGCTGGCGATGCTGGACGCGCAAGCGCCCGACGTCATGCTGGTCGATCTCGGGCTGCCCGACATCGACGGCGTCGAGGTGATCCGCCACGCGGCCCGCCATCGTCCGCAGTGCGACGTGCTGGTAGTCACGATGTTCGGCGACGACCAGCACGTGCTTTCTTCGATCGAGGCCGGCGCCACCGGCTACCTGCTCAAGGACGCCGGGGCCGACCGCATTGCCGCCAGCATCCACGAAGTGCGCGCCGGCGGCTCGCCCATCAGCCCGAGCATCGCGCGTCGCGTGCTGGCGCGCTTCCGCGTCAGCGCCCAGCCGGCGGCCGCGACGCAGCCGCCCACGCCCGAAGCGCCCTCGCCCCTGACCGAACGCGAGACCGAGATCCTGCGCCTCACGGCCAAGGGCCTGAGCTTCGACACCATCGGGGAGCTGATCGACATCTCGCCGCACACCGTGGTCGCGCACGTGAAGAAGATCTACCGCAAGCTGGCCGTCCACTCGCGCGGCGAAGCGGTCTACGAAGCGAGCCAGATGGGATTGCTGTGATGCACCGGCTCGCGGTCGCCGTGCTGATGGCGGCCTGCATCGCGGGCATCGCCCATGCGGCATTGCAGGAGCCGCGCCAGGCCTCGGTGTTCGCGGCGCCGCTCGTCACTAGAACCCCGCCACCGGCCGACGCGGCGTGGGAAACGGTGACGCTGCCCGACGACGCCGGGTATTCGCGCCCGGACCGCGCAAAGGCGCCCGCCTGGTATCGCGTCGGCTTCGACTATCCCGACGATCCGGCCCGGCAGGCGCAGTGGGCCGCCTACGTGCCCTACTTCTACGACGGCGGCGACCTTTGGCTCAACGGCACCCTGGTCGCGAGCGTGCCCGAGAACACCGAGCAGGTCTACGCGCGCACCTACCGGCCGCAGATGACGGTGTTTCCGGCACCGCTGCTGCGCCCCGGCCGCAACGAGCTGGCGATCCGCGTCGCGGCCCCCAAAGGCTACCCGCTGCGCTTCCCGCGCGTCGCCGTCGGGCCGCAGGCCGAGCTCCAGCCGCTGCACGACCGGCGCCTGTTCTGGACCCGCACCGTGCCCGAGCTCACGGTGCTCGTCTCCGTGCTGGTCGCCGGCTTCGTGGTGTTCATCTGGTGGCGCCGCCGCAGCGAGGTGCTCTATGGGCTCTTCGGCCTGGCGGCCGCGCTGTGGGCCACCCGCACCATGACCTTCCTGATCGATGCGATGCCCATGGCCCAATGGCAGTGGTGGCGCGTGATCTACAACAGCGCCACGGGCGGCTTCGTGATCGTGATGGCGGTGTTCACGTTGCGCTATGCCGGCGTTCGCCGGCCCGGGCTGGAGCGCGGGCTGGTGGCCTACTGGCTGCTGGGTCCCCTCGCCTTCGCGATCGGCGGCTTCGCGGCGGAGCCGTTCGTGGCGCGCTACTGGCTGGGCGGCATGATGGGGGTCGGCCTGCTGATCATCGCGACGTCGATCGGTTATGCGCGCCGCCGCGGCACCCTGACCTCGGCCGCGCTCTCCGCCGTGATGGCCTTTGCGGTGCTGGTGGGCGTGCACGACTACCTGATCACCTGGGACCCGCGCCTGCTCGGGCGCTTCCTGCCGGAATGGGTCGGGCATCGCATCCACGTGCTGCACTTCGGCTCGAACATGCTGCTGCTGGCGATGGCCGCCCTTCTGACGGCGCGCTTCCTGCGCACGCTGAGCTCGCTGGAGGACCTGAACCGCACGCTGGAAACGCGCGTCGCCGACCGCGAGCGAGCGCTGGCGGCCAACTACGAGCGGCTGGCCGCACTGGAGCGCGAGCATGCCGCATCGGAGGAGCGCCAGCTGATCATGCGCGACCTGCACGACGGCCTGGGCTCGCAGCTCTTCACCTCGCTGTCGCGCGTGGAGCGCGGCGACATGGACGACGGCCAGATCGCCACCGCGCTGCGCAGCTGCATCGCCGACATGCGGCTCGCGCTCGATGCGCTGGCCTCCGACGAGCACAACCTCGGCGCCGCGCTCGGCAACTTCATGTTCCGCTGGGAGGCGCAGCTGATCGCGGCCGGCGTACGCCCGCGCTGGGACATCGACCTGCCCGACGATGCGATGCCCCTGGCGCCGCACGCCGCGCTGCAGCTGCTGCGCGTGGCGCAGGAGGCGCTGACCAATGTGCTCAAGCATGCGCGGGCCACGCGGGTCGAGGTGCGGCTGCGCCAGCTCGGCGACATGCTCGAAATGGAAGTCGAAGACGACGGCCATGGCCTGGTCGGCGAACCCCGGCGCCAGGGCCACGGCCTCGGCAACATGCGCTCGCGGGCCCAGCGGCTCGGCGGTGCGCTCGAAGTGCGCTCGGGCCCGACCGGCACCTGCGTCGTGCTGCGCCTGCCGATGACGGCGCCGGTCGCCTGAGCGCTGTCGCGCGGCCCCTCCCGCGAACGCGGGATCCCGAACGCGAAGGCGGCATTTTCCGCGCACGGCTTCCTGCCTAGATTGCATGCACACGCCTTCATCGCGTGTCATCCGAAGGAAGGAAGGCCCCGCATGCAGTTCCAATCCCACGCAGCGTCCAGATACCGGCTCTCGGCGCTCGCCGGAAAAAGCCGGAAAGAAAGCCGCATGCCCCGGCTGCTGCTCGGTTCTGTGGCACTGGCCGCCATCCTGCTCGTCGGCCTGGCCCTGCTCGGCCACTGGCAAGCCGAGGCCAGCGGCGCCGCGGCGCAGCGCCAGGCCCCGCCTGCGGCCGCCTATCGCAGCAGCGATCCCTCGGTTCCCGCCGCGAGCGAGGTGCTGACCGACCGCACGCCCGAACAGGCCGATCACGTTCCGACCTTCTGACCATGAACAACCAGCTCGCCTCCGACAAAGAAGAGCACGACGCACCCTGGCTCGTGGTGCCCTTCGTGCTGATGCTGGTGCTGGGCCTCGGCCTGCTGCTGATCGCGCGCTGGAGCATCGGATAGACGGCTTGCGGGGCGATATGCTCTGTGCATGCCCGCCGAGCCGCTCCATCCCGCGCTTGCCCACGACCGTGCCGACGCCCCACGCTACGGCGCGGTCGCCATGGGGCTGCACTGGCTGCTCGCGCTGCTGATCGTCGCCTCCTTCAGCGTCGGCCTCTACATGGCCGGCCTGCCCTTCTCGCCGATGCGGCTCAAGCTCATCAACTGGCACAAGTGGGCCGGCATCACGATCCTGACGCTTTCGGCCTTGCGCCTGCTGTGGCGCCTGTCACACCCGCCGCCGCCGCTGCCAGCCTGCATCGTGGAGGCGATGCCGGGCTGGCAGCTCGTCGCGCACCGCGGCACGCATCTGCTGCTGTATTTGCTGTTCTTCGCCGTCCCCCTGTTCGGCTGGGCCTACAGCTCGGGACTGGGCATTCCGATCGTCTGGTTCGGCCTCGTGCCGCTGCCGGACTTCGTGCCGGTGGACAAGGACTTCGCCGAGGCGGTGCTGAAGCCGATGCACAAAGGCAGCGCCTTCACGCTGGCCGCCGTGGTGCTGCTGCACGCGGCGGCGGCGCTCAAGCATCACTTCGCCGACCGCGACGGCCTGCTCGATCGCATGTGGCCTTTTTCGCACCAGGGACACCCAAGATGACAAGACTTCCCATCGCCTGGCGGGCACTCTGGGCCGCCGCTGCGGCGCTCGCGATCGCGGGGCCGGCGAGCGCCGCAGAACCGATGGCGAAGCTGGTCCCCGGCTACGGCCAGATCGTCTTCGTCACCAAGCAGATGGGCGTGCCGGTCGAAGGCGCGTTCAAGAAGTTCGACGCCCAGATCGCCTTCGACCCGCAGAAGCCCGAGGGCGGCACGGTCTCCATGCAGATCGACATGGGCAGCGCCACCCTCGGCGTGCCGCAAAGCGACGCCGAACTGCCCAAGGCGCCGTGGTTCGACACCGCGCGATTTCCGAAGGCCAGCTTCCAGTCGAGCGCCATCAAGAGCCTCGGCAGCGGGCACTTCGAGGTCGCGGGCAAGCTGACGATCAAGGGCACCACGCAGTACGTCATGGTGCCGGTGACCATCACGCAAGCCTCGGGGCAGTCGGTGGCGACTGGAAGCTTTACGATCCAGCGCCTCGCCTTCAAGATCGGCGAGGGCGAATGGGCCGACACCTCGATGGTCGGCGACGACGTGCAGGTGCGCTTCAAGCTCGTGCTCGCCGGCCTGCGTCCGATCTGATCGGCCTTTCGTTCATCCTTTCATCGCCCCATTCGAAAGCTCGTCATGATGAAGTCCATTGCCGTCGCTGCGCTCGCGGCCGCAGCGACCCTCGCCGCCGCACAGCAGGCACCGGAAATGGCCGCCTTGCCGGCAGGAGGTCCGGTCAAGGGCGCCAGCTACGTGGTCGACCCGACCCACACTTTCGTGATGTACGAGATGGGCCACTACGGCACCACCACCAACCGCGGCCGCTTCAGCACCAAGGACGGCACGGTCAAGATCGATACCACGGGCAAGAACGGCAAGATCGACATCACGATGGACATCGGCTCCATCAACACCGGCGTCGACCTGCTCAACCGCCACGTGCTGAGCAAGGACTTCTTCAACGTCGCGGAATTTCCGACCGGCCGCTTCGTGGCCGACAAGATCGATTTCAACGGCGACAAGGTCGCCGAAGTCGACGGCACGCTCACGCTGATGGGCCAGACGCGGCCCATCAAGCTCAAGGCCAGCCGCTTCGGCTGCTACCTCAGCCCGCTGATCAAGCGCCAGGTCTGCGGCGGCGACTTCGAGACCATCGTGGAGCGCAGCGAATGGGGCATCACCTGGGGCATCAACTTCGGCTTCGAGAACAAGGTGCGGCTCCTGGTGCAGGTCGAGGCGGTCAACATCACGGACCGGCCGAGCTAGGGCGCGATCGCTTCTTCGCTGCCGGTCCGAGGGCGAGCTCGAACTACATTCAGCAACAAGCTTCACGGAGCAGGCGGGTCCTGCTTTACGCGGGCCGGTTGCAATGACCCCAACGGCACTTCATGCCTTCAGGAGTTTCTTCATGAACATCGCGCACACCCGTTTCTTCAAGTGGATCGCCGCCGGCGCCTTCTCCGCCGCAGCCGCGCTGGGCGCCACGTCGGCCAGCGCGGGGGACCTGGCCTGGTCGGTCGGCATCCATGCACCGGGCGTCGCCGTCGGCGTTGCCAGCCCCGTCCACTATGCCCCTGCGCCGGTCTACTACGAACCGTCGCCCCGCCACTATCGGCCGGCGCCCGTGTATGACGGCCATCGCGGCGACAGGGGCTACTACCATCGCCCGCCGCCGCGGCACTTCTACCGCCACGAGTACCGCGACGAATACCGGCACGGCCATCGCCATCACTACCGGCATGACCGTCACGACTATCGCTATTGAGGTCTAGAGCAGGCTCTCCGGCGCCAGCGGCGCCAGCAGCTCCAGCATCAGGTGGTCCCAGAAGCCCGCATCGGGCTCGCTGGTGAGCACCTGTTCGACGCCGGCCTCCTCGCTCACCCACTCCATTTTCTCGGTGCCGGGTGCGAAGCGCACCTTGTAGGCGCCCTGCTGCTTGAGCACCTCGACCAGCTTCAGCACCTGCTGCGCCATCTCGCGGCTGAAGATGAAGAGGCCGATCTCGGTGTTGTGCACTTCCGAGCGCGGGTCGAAATTCATCGAGCCGACGAAGAGCGTGCGCCCGTCGATCACGGCCGACTTGGCGTGCAGGCGTCCGATCTGCGTGCCGAACAGGCCCAGGCGCACGCTGCGCCGCGTGCGCACCGAGCTCAGCTCGTGGATCTCGGCGCCGAGCCGCAGCATGTCGGCCCGGTAGCGGCGGTAGCCGGTGTGGACCACGGGCTCGTCGGTGGCGGCCAGCGAGTTGGTGACCACGCTGATCTTCATGCCGCGCCGGCGGATCTCGCGCAGCACCTCCAGCCCCTCCTTGCCGGGGATCAGGTAGGGCGACACCAACGTCACGTCGGAACGCCCGCGCCGCATCTGCTCGACCACGTTGTAGCGCACGCTGTCGACGTCGAGCAGCGGCACGCCGCCGTAAGTGACCTGTTTGCCGATCACGCGCTCGGGCGAATCGGCATACGCCTCGGCGGTGGTCCAGATGAGGTCGAGCTTGCCGGCGTTGAGGTTCTCGACGATCGGGCTGTAGCCCAGCAGGTCGTTGGGCGCCGGCGGACGTGGTGCCGGGGTGGTGGCCGGGGCAGTCAGCTCCTCGAAGCGCCGCTGTCGTTCCTCCCGCGCGAGCGTGGGCGCGACCACGGTTTCGATCGGCCGCACGTGCTCGCTGTTCCAGTACAGGTCGAACAGGCTGGAAAGGCGCGGGATCAGGGCGCCGGCGACGAAGGTGTCGAGGTCGATGAAGTTCGCGCCGGCCGTCTGCGTGAAGTACGGGTTGCCGATGTTGCGCCCGCCGGCTACCGCCATCGCGCCGTCGGCGATGAAGAGCTTGTTGTGCATGCGCCGGTTGACGCGGCTGAAGTCGAAGAGCGAGGCCGAGAAGCGCCTGAGCATGCTGCCGCGCCCGGCCGGAAACGGGTTGAAGAGCCGCAGCTCGAGGTTGGGCGTGGCGGCCAGCGCGAGCAGCAGCTCGTCCTCGCCCGCAGTGTAGAGATCGTCCATCAGGAGCCGCACGCGCACGCCGCGCTGGGCCGCGTCGCGCAGCGTGCGCAGCAGGTAGCGGCCGGTCTCGTCGTTGTCGATCTGGTAGTACTGGACGTCGAGCGTGCGCTCGGCGCGGCGCGCGAGCTCGAGCCGCGTGTTGAGCGCGAAGTCGCCGCTGGGCATGAGCCGGAAGCCGCTGAGGTCCGCATCCGGCTGCGAGGCCTTGGCGATGCGGCCCAGCACGGTGCCGGTGGACAAGGGCATCGCCTTGGACGGCGTGCGCTCGAATTCGGCCGGCAGCATCGCGCAGCCGCTGGCGAGAAGAAGCACCGCCATCAAGGCCAGGCCGAGGCGAATCCAGCTTGGTAGCGGACTCGGACGGCGACTCATCGCTAGAGTGCCTTGCGCAGGTTCGCAGGCGCGATGCGCAGCGCCTCGCGGTACTTGGCCACCGTGCGGCGCGCGCACTCGATGCCCTGCTCCTTGAGCATCTCGGACACCTGGCTGTCGGACAGCGGCTTCCTCACGTCCTCGGCGCTCACGAACTGCTTGATCAGCGCGCGCACCGCGGTGCTGGAGGCGTTGCCGCCGGTTTCGGTGCCGAGCGCCGAGCCGAAGAAGTACTTGAGCTCGACGGTGCCGTAGGGCGTGGCCATGTACTTGGCGGTGGTCACGCGGCTGATGGTGGATTCGTGCAGGCCCAGCTCGTCGGCGATCTCGCGCAGCACCAGCGGCCGCATCGCGAGCTCGCCGTGCACGAAGTAGCTCTTCTGCCGCTCGACGATCGCGTTGGAGACCCTGAGGATGGTGTCGAAGCGTTGCTGGATGTTCTTGATGAACCAGCGCGCTTCCTGCAGCCGCTGCGACAGCGCCTGGCTGCCCTCGCCCTTGTGCTGCTTGAGCGCGCCGGCATAGATGTCGTGCACGCGCAGCCGCGGCATGACCTCGGGATTGAGCATGACGCGGAACTTCGCGTTGGTGCCGTGGCCGATGCGCGTGACGATCACGTCGGGCACGACGATGTTGCGCTCGACGTCGACGAAGCGGCGCCCCGGCTTGGGCTCGAGCCTGGCGATCAGCTGCAGTGCGGCGCGCACCTCGTCTTCGTTGCTGCGCGTGAGCGTGGCCAGGCGCTTGAAGTCGCGCCGCGCGAGCAGCTCCATCGGCTGCTTGCAGATCGCGATGGCGGTCTTGCGCACCTGGGCCTCCTCCTCGCTCTCCTTGGCGCTCGCCAGCTGGCGCAGCTGGATGGTCAGGCATTCGCCGAGGCTGCGGGCGCCGACGCCGGCCGGCTCCAAACTCTGCAGCAGGCCCAGCGCGACCTGGAAGTGATGCACCAGTTCGTCGAACTGGTCGTTGTCGTCGCCCGCGAGGCCCGAGGCCAGCGCCGGCAGCGAATCCTCGAGGTAGCCGTCGTCGTTGAGCGATTCGATCAGGAAGCGCAGCGCGGCGCAGTCGTTCTCGTCCAGGCGCAGCGACAGCGCCTGCCGGTGCAAGAAGGACTGCAGCGATTCCTGGCTGCGCGCGAGCTCGGTCGCATCGGTGCGCTCGTCGTCGCCGAGGTTGTTGGCGCGCGCGGGCGCATCGCCGCCCCACTCGCTGTCGTCGGGCGCGAGGTCGACCGTACCGTCGCCCTCCCAGTCGGGTTCGCTGTCGGCGGGCGCAGCCGCTTCGGCATCGCCGTTGGCGGCGACCGCCACCTCGGCCGGCGCCGCGGCCGAGCCGGGGACGAAGTCAGCCTCGCCCTCGGCCTGGCGGTCTTCGTCGCGCACCGGCGCATCGGCCGCCTCGAGACCGAACTCCTCGCGCGGCGCCTCTTCGGCCGTGCGTTCGAGGAACGGGTTCTCGTCGAGCATCTGCTCCACTTCCTGGCTCAATTCGAGCGTGGAGAGCTGCAGCAGCCGGATCGACTGCTGCAGCTGCGGCGTGAGCGCCAGGTGCTGGGAAACGCGCAGCGAGAGCCCTTGCTTCATCGAAGTACGGTCCCCTACATCCGGAAATGCTCGCCCAGGTACACGCGTCGTACCTCGGCGTTGTCGACGATCTCCGAAGGCGTGCCTTGTGCCAGCACATGCCCGTCGCTGATGATGAAGGCGTGATCGCAGATGCCCAGCGTCTCGCGCACGTTGTGGTCGGTGATGAGCACGCCGATGCCGCGTTCCTTCAGGAAACTGATGATCCGCTGGATCTCGATCACCGCGATCGGGTCGATGCCGGCGAAGGGCTCGTCCAGCAGGATGAAGCGCGGCTGCGTGGCCAGCGCCCGCGCGATCTCGACGCGGCGGCGCTCGCCACCCGACAGCGCCAGCGCCGGCGAATCGCGCAGATGGTCGACGCGCAGGTCGTGCAGCAGTTCGCCGAGGCGCTCCTCGATGCGCTGCTTCGACAGCGGCACCGGCCGGCCCGCGTCGTCGGGTTCGCGCTGCAGCTCGAGCACGGCGCGCACGTTCTCCTCGACCGTGAGCTTGCGGAAGATCGACGCTTCCTGCGGCAGGTAGCTCAAGCCCATGCGGGCGCGGCGGTGGATCGGCATGTGCGCGATCGGTTCGCCGTCGATGCTGATCTCGCCCGCATCCGCCCGAACCAGCCCGACGATCATGTAGAAGGAGGTGGTCTTGCCCGCGCCGTTGGGCCCCAGCAGGCCGACCACCTCGCCCTTTTGCACGCCGAGCGAGACGTCCTTGACGACCTTGCGGCTGCCGTAGCTCTTCTGCAGGCCGCGCGCCTCGAGGCGGCTGCCCAGGACTTCGTTGCCGCCGCTCACTTGCGCTGCTCTCCGCCGAGCGTGGTGGTCGAGCGCAGGCCCGTTCCGGACGCCGGCGCGGAGGCGGCCGGCGCCGCCGGCCTGGCGGACCCGGCAGCGGGCGCCGAGGCGGCCGCCTTGGGCGTGAGGATGGCCTTGACGCGGCCGCCGGGCTGGGTCGCCACGCCCGCATTGGGCGGCAGCGGCGAGCCGTTGACGGTGAAGGTGTCGTTGCTCTGGTCGTAGACGATCAAGGGTCCGCTGCTTTCGTCGTTGGGTGTCGCGCCGACCAGGCGACGCATCACCGCACGGCGGATGAACTTCACGTTGTCGGCGCGGCTGTCGTACTCGATGACTTCCGACTCGCCCTCGATCCACTCGTCGGGGCCGGCGTCGCGCTTCTGCTTGAAATAGGCCAGCTTGCCGGGCGCGGCCGTGACGATGCCGTACTGGTAGCCCTCGGGATCCTGCCGCACGTCGATGCGGATGCCGCGGATGATGATGGTGCCCTTGGTCACCACCACGTTGCCGGTGAAGACGCTGGTCTGCTTGAGGTCGTCGTAGCGCATGGCGTCGGCCTCGATGTTCATCGGCTTGGTGCGGTCCGCCTTCTCGGCCTGCGCCGCCGACACGAGGCCGGCCACGCCCAAGGCGAATACGAAAGCGCGACAAAGGTGGCGAGAAACGGAGGAGGAATGTAACGACGTCATAAAAGGCACGAAACTTGCTGGGCGATTGTATGCGGCCTCATGGATCCGGTTTCCGCCGGCGGATGAAAAAGCCCGCCGAAGCGGGCTTCCTGCTGGTTGCCGCGACGAGCGGCGGGAGGCGCTTTTTTACGCGCTCTTGCGCGCTTCGCCGACCAGGAAGTCAGTGACCTGCAGCGCGCGGTCCATGCTGCGCGCGAGTTCGCCGTCCGTATACCACCTGCCCGCGATGCCCATCGCGGGCACGCCGGCCACTTGGTAAGCCTCCTGCAGCTGCTTGGCGCGCTGGATCTTGCTCGCCACGCTGAAGGACTTGAAGTTCTCGGTGAACTTGGCCTTGTCGAGGCCGTTGGCCGCGGCCCAGTCGATGATCTGCTGCTCGCCTGAGAGGTTCTGGCGCTGCTGGTGGATCGCGGCGAACACCTTGCGCTGGTATTCGTCGACCTTGCCCATCGCTTCCAGCGCGTAGTAGAGCCGCTGCTGCGGCTGGAAGCTGGGCTGGAAGGCGACCGGCACGCGCTTGAAAGACACGTGGGCGGGCAGCTTCTTGATCCAGGTCTCGAGCGTCGGCTCGAAGGCGTTGCAATGCGGGCAGCTGTACCAGAAGAACTCGATCACCTCGACCTTGCCGGCCGGCGCGTCGACCGGCACGCGCTTGTCGAGCACGGCGTAGTCGGTGCCCGCCTTGGGCGCGAGCGCCTGGGCGTGCGAAGGTGAGGCGAAGGGAAGAAGCCCCAGCGAAGTGGCGGCCAGCGAAAAGTCACGACGTTTCATATTAAGAAGTTCTCCTGTGCGGCTGACAGAGCCCGCGGCTGGCCCGGAGTTCCCGGACCGGCGAGCTTGAGTATGGATGAAGGCTCAGCGCTGGACGCGCACCAAGGCAGATTCGAGGCCACCGCCGTCGAGCCGCTCCTTGAGCCGGTCCGCATCTTCCTTCTTGTTGAAAGGCCCCGCGCGCACGCGGTAGACGGTGCGGCCGGCCTGCTCGCGCTCGGTGATGCGCGCTTCCACGCCCATCAGCGAAAGCTTGGCGCGCTGCGCCTCGGCGTCCTCGGGGGTGCGGAAGGCGCCGGCCTGGACGAAATACATGAAAGGATCGGTGCTGGCGCTGGGCGCCGCGGCGGCGGTGGTGGCGCCGGGGCTGGCACCCGAACGTGCCCGCGCGAGATCGCCGATCGGGTCGTTCGATGGCGGCACCGCGTTGGCTTCGGCCGGCAGGGGCGGCCGTCCGGCGCGCTGTGGCTGTTGCTGCTGCGCGCCGGGTGGCACCACCACGGGCGCCGGCGCGGTCGGCGGCGTGGGCGCCCCCGCCGTGGCAGGCTGGGGCGGTGCGGGCGTCGCGGGTGCCTGCGGGCGGGCGGCGCCTGCCTTGCCGGCGAGCGGGCCGTTGGGGTCCCAGTCGCGGTTCTTGCGCGCCTCGGCTTCGTCTTGCTCGGGGCCGCCGCGCTGGGTCTTGGTCATGAAGGGGATCGGCACCTTGGTCACATAGACCGCGATGCCCAGCGCCACGCCCAGCCCCAGCACCAGGCCGACGATCAACCCAATGACGATGTTGCCGCTCTGTCTTTTAGTCATGGTTCGAAATCACATCTTGCGCGGCGCGCTCACGCCGAGAATTGCCAGCCCATTGTGCAGCACCTGCGCGGTGGCCGCGACCAGCGACAGGCGGGCCCGCTTGACCGGCTCCTCGTCCACCAGGATGCGCTCGGCGTCGTAGTAGCTGTGGTAGCAGGCAGCCAGTTCGCGCAGGTAGAAGGTGACGTCGTGTGGCGCAAAATCCTTGGCCGCGGCCGCGAGCATGTCGGGGTACCTGGCCAGCAGCAGCAGCAGCGCCTGCGCGGCCGGGCTTTGCAGCGGCGCGAGCTCGACATCCGCCAGCGCGGCCGCATCGCCGCCCCAGGCCGCCAGCACCGAGCAGATGCGCGCATGCGCGTACTGCACGTAGTAGACCGGGTTGTCGTTGTTCTGCGCCAGCGCGAGGTCGATGTCGAAGGTGTATTCGGTGTCGGGCTTGCGGCTCAGGAGGAAGAAGCGCACGGCGTCGGTGCTGGTCCACTCGATCAGGTCGCGCAGCGTCACGTAGCTGCCGGCGCGCTTGCTGATCTTGACCTCTTCGCCGCCGCGCATCACGCGCACCATGGTGTGCAGCACGTACTCGGGATAGCCGGCCGGGATGCCGACGTTCGCGGCCTGCAGGCCGGCGCGCACGCGCGCGATCGTGCCGTGGTGGTCGGTGCCCTGGATGTTGACCACCTCGCCGAAGCCGCGCTCCCACTTGGCGATGTGATAGGCGACGTCGGGCACGAAGTAGGTGTAGCTGCCGTCGCTCTTGCGCATCACGCGGTCCTTGTCGTCGCCGTAGTCGGTCGACTTCAGCCACAGGGCGCCGTCCTGCTCGTAGGTCTTGCCGGCCTCGATGAGCCGCTTCACCGTCGCCTCGACCCGGCCGCTGGTGTAGAGGCTCGATTCGAGGTAGTAGTTGTCGAAGCGGACCTGGAAGGCCTTCAGGTCCAGGTCCTGCTCGTGGCGCAGGTAGGCCACGGCGAACTGGCGGATCGAGTCGATGTCGTCGACGTCGCCGCTCGCGGTGTATTCGCGGTCGTCCGAGCGCACGGTCTTCTTCGCCTTGAAGTCTTCGGCGATGTCGGCGATGTATTCGCCGTTGTAGGCCTGCTCGGGCCATTCGGCATCGCCGGGCTTGAAGCCCTTGGCGCGCAGCTGGGTGCTGGTGGCGAGCGTCTGGATCTGCACGCCCGCGTCGTTGTAATAGAACTCGCGCCAGACCTGCGCGCCCTGCGAGGCGAGCAGGTTGCAGATCGCGTCGCCGAGCGCGGCCTGGCGGCCGTGGCCCACATGCAGCGGGCCGGTCGGGTTGGCGGAGACGAACTCGACCAGCACGCGATCGCTGCGCGCGGCCTGGCGGCCGAAGGCCTCGCCCGCGGCCAACACCTCGCGCACCACCTGCTGCTTGGCAGCGGTCTTGAGGCGGATGTTCAAGAAGCCGGGGCCGGCGATCTCGATGGCATCGACCCACTGCGCGAAGGCCGGGGTGGCCTGGAGCGCGGCGCTGATGTCCTCGGCCAGTTCGCGCGGCTTGCGCGCCAGGGGCTTGGCGAGCTGCATCGCCGCGGTGCTTGCGAAATCGCCATGCGCCGCGACCTTGGGCGATTCGAACGCGGCTTTGGCGCCGGCGCCGGGCGAGAAGGATTCGAGCGTGTTCGCGAGCGCCGCGAGCAGCTCCTGTTTGACCAATAGCATCGCGGGATTTTACCGGGGGCAAACCCGGCCCCGGCCGGCCATGGTCATCCAGGCGTTGCCTCGGGCCGTTAGCATGGGCGGCCCCGGCCGGGGCTCCTGTCACAACCACCCTTGAGGACACCTACACCATGAAGAAGCTTCTCTCCCTGTTTGCCGTGGCCGCCTGTCTCTCCATCGGCGTCGCGCACGCGCAGGACAAGGCCCCCACGGCCCAGCAAAGCAAGATGGCGACTTGCAACAAGGACGCCGGCGACAAGAAGGGCGACGAGCGCAAGGCCTTCATGAAGACCTGCCTCTCGGCCAAGCCGGTGACGCAGCAGGACAAGATGAAGAGCTGCAATGCCGACCCCAAGGCCAAGGCCCTGAAGGGCGACGAGCGCAAGGCCTTCATGAAGGAATGCCTCTCCGCCAAGCCGGCTGCCTGAGCGAAGCCGCAACCCAGCAAAGAAAAGGCCCCGCAGGCTTCGGCCTGACGGGGCTTTTTCTTTGCGGTCAGCGCACTTCGCAATCGACGGTGTTGCTCTTCGTGCCGCTGGTGCCTCTGGTGTTGCTGGAGGCCGAGGATGAAAACACCGGCGGCGGGGTGAATTTGAGCCCGGGGTTGGTGGGCAATACCACCGGCGGCTGTACGACGGAGGGTGTGAAGCCAAACTGCCCGGCCGAGAATTGTTGCGACCCTCCCTTGTTCGACACGTTGATCAAGCCGTCGATCACCTGCACATACAGGCCTGGCGCGAGCGCGCCCGGCACGGAAGGTGCGCGCGGCACGGAGGGGATCTGGACCTGCGCGACCCTCTCCCAGACGGGCAAGGCTGTCCCCGCATCGCTTCGCACCGGGCTGGCGGCCGAGGCCAGGCTGGCTTGCGCATAAGCGCGCCGCGCCAGGGCGACGGCCGGATCCGGCCGGTAGAAGAGATTGAAACTGCCTGCGCCGGCATCGACGGTGGTTTCGCCGGCCTCGATGGCCAGGCGGCCGGCGCCGGGGGTTGCGCTTGCGACCACCTGCAGCTGACCGGCGGCCAGCTCGAGCGTGGCGGCACTGGCGATCTTCAGCCGGGTCTTGGGGCCCAGCACGGCCTGGCGGCCGTCGGCCAGGCCGATGCGAACGTAGGTGTCCTGCTCGCTCGTCAGGGTGTCGCCCACGTCGATTACGGATTGCGGCGACAGCACTTTCAGCACGCCATCGGCCTTGACGGCCATGACGAAGCCGCTCAGCTGCGTCACCTGCGCGACCGGCGTGCCGGCGTGGGCTTGCGCTGCGCAGAGCGACAGCGCGGCCAGGAAGGATGCGAGGACAGGGAATTGGAGGTTCATGGTCGGCCCCGGTTAGTTGCAGTACATCTTCTTGGTCGGCTCGTTCTTGGCGCCGACCGTGTCGCTCGCCGCTTCCTTTGTTTCTTCCTTGGTCGCTTCTTTCTTGGATTCCGACTTGACGACCGGCTGAGACACCGTGGTGCTGACGGTGTTGATGATGTCGACGGTCGTGTTCACGGCCTGGGTGAGGGGCGTTGACGAGAGGGTGGTCTGCACAGGTGGCAGCACGACCGAGCAGCCCATCAGTGCAGGGGTCGCGGTGCAAGCGGCGAGGTTCGGCAGCACGGCGGAGCAACCCGTCGTGCTGGGTGCACTGATGCATTGCGACAACGTTGGCAGCACGGCAGAACACCCCGACCGCGTGGGCACGGCCGTGCAGGTGCCGAGGCTCGGCAGGATCACGCTGCATCCGGGCATGCTGGGCGTGCTGGTACAGGCGGCCAGGCTGGGCAGCACGGCGGTACAGCCGTCCATGGCCGGGTCGGCGATACATGCGCTCAGCGTGGGGAGCGCTGGCGCAGGCGCAGGTGACAGGGGCGGCGCAGGCGGCGGCAACACGACCGAGCAGCCGGCGGTGGCCGGATTTTCCTGGCAGGCCGCGAGGGTCGGCAGCACCGCGGCGCAGCCTGTCAGCGCCGTGTCGGCCATGCAATCGGCCAGCGAGGGGCGCAGCACGATGCCCTGCGCCGTCACGCGGCCGCTGATCGAATCTACGGTGGACTGGTTGTCGAAGGTGGCCGCGGAGGTCAGCACGATGTTGCCCGCCTGCGAACTGACGGGGCTTTGCAGCGTGAGGTTGCCGGCGACGTCGATGTTGATGGGGCCGCTGCCCAGCGAAGTGATGCCGGTTTCGGGGCCGGCAATGCCGATGATCAAGGGCGTGTTGTTGCCGCGGAAATTGAATCCGCCGGCCCCGCCGGCAAAGCCGGCCATCTGCTGCACCTGGTTGCCCGCGTGGGTGAGGTTGACCGATCCGGTGTCCGCGCGGGCCGACAGCGTCACCACGGTGATGGGCGCCGTCTGGTTGATGTCGCCCGCAGCGGTGCGCAGTTCGAGCCGGCTGCCGGGCCCGCCGGTGATGGCCCCATTGATGTTGATGCCCGCGGCGGCATACAGCGCCAGGCTCGTGTCGCTGGTCCACGTCACGGCGTCGACCACCTGGATGATGCCGGCGCCCGTGCCCGCCGCGTTGTCGGTGGTGACCACCACCATGCTGCTGGCGAGCGCGGCCTGCAGCGCGCCGACGGTCAGCAGCGAGTCGCTCACGGCGCCGGTGGCGACGAAGGTGGCGGCCGAGCTATCGGTGCCCACCATGCCCGCGACGGTGGCGCTGGCCTGGTCGTTCGCGATGTAGATGTTGGTCGGGTCCAGCAGCAGGGTGCCGGTGCGGCCGTTCGGCGCGCGCGTATCGACGCGGCCCCGCATGTCCAGCGTGTGGCCCGAGGTCTCGATGAAACCGCCGTCGCCCGAGCGAGCGCCGCCGCGGGCGCTGATGCTGCCGTAGACGCGCGTGGTGCCGTCGGACCAGGCGATCACCTTGCCGCCGTTGCCGGATTCGATGGCGTCGGCGCGGATGCTGGCGTCGCCGGAAACGTAGAGCTGCTGGGCATTGGCGATGGCGGGGTTCTGGCCGCGATAGTCGCCGCCGGCCAGCACGGTGCCGCCGCCGGCCTCGCCGCTGGCATCGACGCGCGCGTTGCCCGTCAGCCCCACGCGCTCACCCAGGAGATGGATGGTGCCGCCGGTGCCGGCGCCGGTGGCGCTGGTCAGGCTGCCGCCCTCCAGCAGCAAGTCGCCGCTTGCCTTGAACACGATCTGCCCGCCGGCGCCCACCGTCGCGCTGTCGGCGCTGACCAGGCCGCGCTGGTTGACCAGGTTGCCGTAGATGCCGATGCGCCCGCTTTGCGCCACGATCTCGCCCAGGTTGACGGCCTGGTCCTGCGGCGCGCTGACCACGACGTGCAGGGCCGGGTTGGCGCTGTCGGCCAGCTTCACGCTGCGCCCCGCAGCCAGCACCACGTCCCCGCCGGGCGAATGGATGAGGCCGCTGTTCTGGACGTCCGGCGCGATCAGGATCACGTGGCCGCCTTCCGGCGTCGAGATCCGGCCCTGGTTGGCGACGCGGCCCGCCACGGGGCCGGCATTGAAGTTCATCCTGCCGGCCAGGAAATCGCTGTTGGAGATCGCCAGGCTGGAGGCCACCAGCCCGTTCACGTCCACCCGCGAACCGGCGCCGAACACAACGCCGTTGGGGTTGACCAGGAAGACGCGGCCGTTCGACTGCAGCGCGCCCAGGATCAGCGAAGGCTCCTGGCCCGTGATGCGGTTGAGCACCGTGCTGGTGGGGCTCTGCTGGATGAAGCGCGTGACCTCGCCGGCCGCGATCGAAAACCCGGGCCACTGGATGATGGTTCCCGGGGTGTTGGTGATCGCGCGGACATTGCCCAGCTGCTGGAAGCTGGCCTGGCCGTGGACGACGGTCTGGGCTACAGCCCCGCCCGTGCCGGCGAGCATGAGCGCGGCTGCCAGCAAGCCCTGTGCAGTTCGTGCGTGGGTTGTTTTCATTTTTTTCATCCCTCGGGTCAGGTCAGTAGGAAAGCGACAGGGCGACGTGCACCCGGCTGTCGCCGGACGCGCGCAAGCCGCCGCCGTCGATCACGCGGGCGTAATCCACCTGCAGGCTGGCGCGCCGGTCCATGGCGAAGCGCAGCCCCAGGCCCGCGCTGGAGATGGACGTGCGCTGCTCTTCGCCGGGCAGCGCCTTGTTGCGCGACACGCTGGCAGCGTCGACGAAGGCCAGCGCGCGGCATTGCACGACGATGGCAGCCGTGGCCGGGCACCAATTGGGCGTCTGGATTTCCACGTTGGCGAACTGGCCCTTGTCGCCGGCGACCTCGCGCTCCTGGAAGCCCCGCACCGAACCGGCGCCGCCGGCGCCGAACTGCTCGCCGGAGACGAGTGCCGAACGGGTGGCCTGGCCGTTGAACTGCAGGCGCAGCTGCCAATCGTCCGCCAGCCGCCGGCTGTAGGCCGCGCCGTAGCGCAGGATGCGGTAGCTGGCCGAGGCACCGGCGCGCTGGCGGGCGAAATCCTCGCTGCGGCCGTTCGACCCGCCGGGGATGTTCTGCAGGCCGATGAGCTGGACCCCGAGCATGGCGGCGGGCAGGGCCCATTGGCCGGAATAGCCGAGCGACAGCGGATGGACCGTGACCTCGCCGCCCAGCTGGGCGCCCTCGAGGTCGATGTCGTTCTTGTAGGTCCGCCAGTCGACGCCGTAGATCAGCGTGGAGCTCAGGTCGCCCCACTGCGGCAGGTTGTGGTTGTAGCGCGTGCCCAGGACCGTTCCCTTGCCGCTGACCTGCAGGTTCAGCACGCCGGCCGTCAGCATGCCGGAGTTCACGTCCGAATGGCTGGCGAAGAAATCCAGCGAATCGCCCAGCGCATACAGCGGCACGTGGTAGCCCGCACCGAACACGCTCAGCTTCGACGGCTTTTCGGCCGACGTGATGTACTGCAGGCTCGCCACGTGGTCCAGGTCCCAGAGGTTGGCATGCTGGTAGAGCGTGCTCAGGCGCGTGCGGCCGATCTCGGCGTTGCCGGTGTTGTCGGCGGCGATCCCGATGCGCCACGGCTTGTCTTCGACCACGCGGACCACGGCGTCGACCTCGTCGGGCTGCTCGGCAGCCTGCAGCGCCAGCGTGATCTGCTTGGCGGGATTGGTGTTGGCCACTTTCAGGCTCGCCGAAACGTCGCGGATGTTGGGCGTGGCGCCTTCCTTCAGTGCCGGCAGGCTGGCGCGGATGTTGGCGGTCGAGAAGGTCTTGTTGCCTTCCACCGCGACGCGGCCGACGCGCGGCTCGATCACCTTGACGCGCACCACGCCCTGGGCGAGCTCCTGCTCGGGCAATTGCACGAGGACCACGCTGTAGCCGCGCCGGCGGTACGCTTGCTGCAGCGCTTCCACCGCGCGCCGCACGTCGCCGAAGTTGCGCGCCGGGCCGGCAAAAGGAGCCAGCAGGCCATCGACCTCTGCGCCGGACAGCAGGCTGTTGCCCTCCACGGCGAAGCGGGAAATGGCAAATCGGGGTCCGCTGCTGCCAGCCTCGTCGTCGGCCTGAACGGCAGGCGCGGCAGCGGCGAAGGCCGCGAAGATCAGGAACATCTGGGTACGACGCAGCCGCATCCCGCTTTTGGTTGTTTTCATTGGGAGGCCAGGTCGAAGTAGCGGGAGTGGATTGCCGCCGGCGGGTTATACCGGCGGCAAGGCGCAACGCCGGCCAAAGGACCGTCGATAACTTCTCCTCGTGTGACCTAGTGCCGCCAATCGAGGGAAGACCGCAGCACTTTTCTTACTTCAGCACACTGAAGAGGTCGTTGAAGTCGTCGGTCCAGGGCTTCTGGCCCGGGATCGGCTTGAGGACGGAAGTGGCGCCGCGGATCGGGTCGCGCACCAAGGCCTGCGGGTCGCGCGACACCAGCACCCAGTCGGTCTCGTGCAGGCTCGTCGATTTGTCTGGCTGGTCCACCACCAGCGCCGCGTGCAGGCCCTTGGCGCGCGCGATCTTGTCGACCACCGGCGCCAGGGCCAGGTAGCGATTGCTCACATGGAAGGCGATCACGCCGCCGGGCTGCATGTGGCGCAGATAGACATCCATCGCCTCTGCCGTGATCAGGTGAACGGGTATCGAGTCGCCCGAGAAGGCATCGACCGCGAGCACGTCGAATCGTTGCGGGCTCTCGCGCTCCAGCGCGAGCCGAGCATCGCCCAGCACCCGCTCGATGCGCGCCGCACTGTCGGCCAGGAAGCTGAACTCGCGATCGGCCAGCTCGAAGACCAGCGGGTTGATCTCATAGAAGCGGTAGACATCGCCCGGCCGGCCGTAGACCGCCAGGGTGCCGGCGCCGAGGCCGATCAGCCCGACGCGGCGCGGGCCCGCCGGCGCGGCGGCGATCGCGCGTCCGATACCTGAGGTGGGCCCGTAGTAAGTCGTTGGCTCGCGGCGCAATGCGGGCGCGAGGTACTGCTCGCCGTGCTTGATCGAGCCGTGATAGAGCTTGCGCATCGCGCCCTTCGCACCGCTGCGCGTTTCCGTGGTGAGCAGCGCGCCGTAGAAATTGCGCTCCATGCGAAAAATGCCGACCGCATCGCTCTTCACCTGCTGCACGAAGAACCAGGCGCAGCAACCGGCCAGCGCCAGCGAGGCCGCGAGGCCGACGCGCTTGCGGCGCCACAGCGCGGCAGCAACCAGCGCGCACAGGACCAGGCCGAGCCCCAGCTCGTAGTAGGCCGGCAAGACATGCGGTGCGACGAGCCCCACGCTCACGCCGCCGATGGCGCCGCCGAGCGAGAGCATCAGGTAGAAGCGCGTGAGCCAGGCCGCCGCGGGACGCATGCGGGCCATCTCTCCATGCAGGAACATGCACAGGGCGAACAGGCCGACGACGTAGATCGGCAGCGCGGTCTTGATGTTGGTGCCGATGCGGTGCTGCAACCCGAAGGCGCACAGCAGGAGCATCGCTGCGGCCAGCGGCAGGAACACGCGGCGGCGGTACCAGCGGTCACTCTCGAAGGTGAGCACGAAGGTCAGCAGGTAGACCGACAGCGGCAGCACCCACAGGAAGGGGATGGACGCCACGTTCTGCGTGATGTGGTTGGTGATGGCGAGCAGCAGCCACGAACCGAGCGCCGGCAGCGCGAGCCAGAGCAGGTAGTCAGTGCCGCGCGGCTTCGCGGCCGGCGCAGCGGCCGGCGCGGACGCGGGCGCGGCCTGCGTGGCCGTGGTCCAGTTCCGCGCCATGTACAAGGTGGTGCTCGCACACAGCAGCACGAAGACGGCGTAAGCCACCGACCAGCCCCAGGCCTGGTGCAGCAGTGTGCTGCGCGGTTCGATCAAAAGCGGATAGCACAGGAGCGAGACCAGCGAGGCCAGGTTCGAGAGCGAGAAGTAGCGGTAGACCTGCGCGCCCCAGGGCGTGCGCGCCACCCAGGACTGCACCAGCGGCCCGGTGGTGGAGAGCAGGAAGTACGGCAGGCCGATGGTGCCGACGAGCAGGCCGAGGATCCACAGCGTCGGGTCTTCGGTACCGGTCGGCTTCCAGCGCACGCTGGTCACGATCGGCAGGAAGACGAGGCTCGCGAGCAGCAGCGCGACATGCAGCCGCGCCTGCGCGCGCACGCCGAGCCGGCGCGTGATCCAGTCCGAGTAGGCATAACCTGCCAGCAGCACGACCTGGAAGAACACCATGCAGATCGACCACACCGCGGCCGAGCCGCCGAACCAGGGCAGGATCTGCTTGGCGATCAGTGGCTGGACCAGGAACAGCAGGAAGGCACTGGCGAAGATGGTGCCGGCGAACAGTGCCTTGACGTAGGCCGGCCGCATGCCGGCCGCGCCTCGCGAGAACCCCTTGATCGTCATGCAGGCGTTCTCGGACCCGGACCCTACTTCAGCACGCTGAAGAGATTGTTGAAATCGTCGGTCCAGGGCTCGAGGCTCGCAATCGGCTCGGGCGCAGAGGTCGCGCCGCGAATCGGATGGCGCATCAGCGCCTGCGGATCGCGCGCGACCAGCACGTAGTCGGTGGCGCGAAACGGGGTGCTCTCCGCCTCGTCGTGAACCAGCGCCCCGTGCAGGCCCTTGGAGTCTGCGATCTTCTGGATCACCGGGGCCAGCGCGATGTAGCGGTTGGTGACGTTGAAGACGATCACGCCGCCCGGCTGCATGTGCCGCAGATAGACATCGATGGCCTCGGCAGTGAGCAGGTGGACGGGCACCGCGCCGCCCGAAAACGCATCGACCGCCAGCACGTCGAAGGCCTGCGGGCTGTCGCGCTCGAGCGCCAGCCGCCCGTCGCCAGTCACGCGTTCGATGCGCGCGGCGCTGTCGGCGAGGAAGCTGAACTCGGTGTCCGCTAGCTTGTACACCTGCGGATCGATCTCATAGAAGCGGTAGACGTCGCCGGCCCGGCCGTAGGCCGCGAGCGTGCCGGCACCGAGCCCGATCACACCGACGCGCCGCGGCCGCAGCGGCGCCGCGGCGATCGCCCGCCCGATGCCGGAGTCGGGGCCGTAGTAGGCCGTCGGCTCGCGCCTGCGCGCGGGCGCCAGGTATTGCTCGCCGTGCTTGACCGAGCCGTGGTACATCTGGCGCACGTCATCGGCCGGATCGGCGCGGTGCGAGTCGAACGTGATCACCGTGCCGTAGAAATTGCGGACCATGCGCCGCGCGCCGGTCACGTCGTGGCGCACCTGCAGCACAAGGAACCACGCGCAGCAGGCGGCGAGCGCCAGCGTCGAAAACACCAGGATGCGCCGGGTGCGCAGCAGCGCCACGCCGGCGAGCGCGACGAGCACCAGGCCGATGCCCAGCTCGTAGTAGGCCGGCAGCACGTGCGGCGCCACCAGCCCCACCGTCACGCCGCCTGCGGCACCGCCGAGCGACAGCATGAGATAGAAGCGCGTGAGGTAACGCGCGCCCGGGCGCAGCCGCGCCATCTCGCCGTGCAGGAACATGCACAAGACGAACAGGCCGGCGACATAGATCGGCAGCCCGGTCTTGACGTTCGAACCGATGTTGTCCTGCAGCCCGAAGGCGCAGAGCACCAGCATGACCGCCGCCGCCGGCAGCACCACGCCGCGGCGGTACCAGCGGTCGCTCTCGAAGGTCAGCACGAAGGTCAGCAGGTACACCGACAGCGGCAGCACCCACAGGAAGGGGATGGACGCCACGTTCTGCGTGATGTGGTTGGTGACCGCCAGCAGCAGCCAGGACGCGAGCGCCGGCAGCGCCAGCCACAGCAGGTAGTCGGCGGTGCGCGGCGGCGCGTCGGGCACGACGGTGGCGCGATCGACCTTCGAGGCGGGCACGACCGTGCTCGCGGCCCAGCGGCGCGAGACATAGAGCGTGGTGGCGCTGCACAGCACGGCGAAGAGACCGTATCCCCATGACCATCCATAGCTCTGCTGAAGCACCGTACTGCGCGGTTCGATCAGCACCGGGTAGCTCAAGAGCGAGACCAGCGAGGCCAGGTTCGACAGCGAGAAGTAGCGGTAGACTTGCGCACCCCAGGGCGTGCGCGCGACCCAGGACTGCACCAGTGGCCCGGTGGTGGAGAGCAGGAAGTACGGCAGGCCGATGGTGCCCATCAACAGGCCGAGGATCCACCAGGTCGGATCTTCGGCACCGGTCGGTTTCCAGCGCGCGCTGGTCACGATCGGCAGGAAAGCCAGGCTCGCGAGCAGCAGCGCGACGTGCAGCCGCGCCTGCGCGCGCACGCTCAGCCGGCGCGTGATCCAGTCCGAGTAGGCGTAGCCCGCCAGCAGCACCACCTGGAAGAACACCATGCACACCGACCACACCGCGGCCGAGCCGCCGAACCACGGCAGGATCTGCTTGGCGATCAGCGGCTGCACCAGGAACAGCAGGAAGGCGCTGGTGAAGATGGTGCCGGCGAACAGCGCCTTGACGTAGGCCGGCTTCATGCGGGCTAGCTCCGCGCGCCGAAGCCGCGTGCCAGGAACACGGCGACCAGCGGGATCAGCACGAGCAGGTGCGCCTGGATCATCACCAGCCGCCGGGTCTTCTTGATCTCGGCCTCGCTCGGCAGGGTGCCGGTGGAACGCACCGCCTTGCGCCAGCGGAAGTAGGTCAGCGTCGGGAAGATCGAGATCACGCCGATGATGATGAAGAGGGTGAGCTTCACGTGCAGCAGCGGATTGGTCCAGTACCAGGTGGTGCCCTTCATGCCCCACCAGGTGCGCGCGACGCCGGTCGCGAGCACGGCGATGGCGGAGAAGCCGTAGACCATGTCGACCTTGGCGAGGCGCTCGACCACCGCGGCGTTGAGCCACTGCACGCGGCACAGCGCGGCTTCGCTCGAGATGAAGACCACCATCGTGAGGATGGCCAGGATGTGCAGGGAGGCAAGGATCGCTTCGAGGGTCATCGTGGTTTTTCCTGTTGTTTCGACTGCGCAGCGATTGTGCCGCCCCAGAACTCCGGCCGCGCATACTGCGCCTTCAGAAAATCGAGCCACAGCCGCACGCGCAGCGGCAGATGCTTGCGTTGCGGGAATACCGCGTAGATGCCGTTGGGCGGCGCCGCGAACTCGTCGAGCAGCGGCACCAGCAGGCCGGCGTCGATCTCGGCCTCCACCTCCCAGGTGCTGCGCCAGGCGATGCCGTGGCCGGCCAGGCACCAGTCGTGCAGCACCTGGCCGTCGGAGCAATCGAGCGGGCCGGTCGGCTTGAGGTAGATCACTTCGTGCTCGCCGCCCACGGTCGGCACGCGGAAGGCCCAGCCGCGGGTCTGCGAGGCATCGCTCGACAGGCTGAGGCAGGCGAAGCGCGCCAGCTCGCCCGGATGCCGCGGCGCGCCGTGCCGACGCACGAACTCGGGCGTGGCGACGCAGCGGCGCCGGTTGTCGGCCAGGCGCAGGCTCACCAGCGAGGAGTCCGGCAGATCGCCCACGCGCACCGCGCAGTCGTAGCTCTCGCCTGCCACGTCGATCACGCGGTCGCTGAGGTTGAGCGAGATCGTGACCTCCGGATGCAGCTCGTGGAAGCGAGGCACCAGCGGCGCGACATGGCGCCGGCCGAAGCCCGCCGGTGCCGTCACGCGCAGATGGCCGGCGGCCTTGACGCCGCCGGCGCTCACGCTGGCCTCGGCGTTCGCGAGCTCGACCAGCAGGCGCTGGCAGTCCTCGAGGAAGGCGCTGCCCTCGTGCGTGAGCGTGATGCGGCGCGTGGTGCGCAGCAGGAGCTTGACGCCCAGGCGCTCCTCCAGCGCATCCAGGCGCCGGCCCATGATCGCCGGCGCCACGCCCTCGGCCTTGGCCGCGGCCGTCAGGCTGCCGCGGGTGGCGATAGCGACGAAGGATTCGAGTTGCTTGAGTCTGTCCATGGCGGGGCGTCAATGATGCATGCGCTGCCGGCGCCACCACCCAGCTCCGAATTTTGATATTGATACTACATTGTTTGTAGCGTATGCTACTCACCATGTGGGCCATCCTGATCGTCACCCTTCCGACCCAGCCGAACGCGGTGCGCCTGCGCATCTGGCGGGCGCTCAAGGCGCTGGGGTGCGCGGCGCTGCGCGACGGCGCCTACCTGCTGCCCGACGCGCACGCATCGATCCTGGAGTCCCTGGCCGCCGAGGTGCGCGAGCACGGCGGCACGGCGTCGGTGATGACGCTCGCGCCGCGCGACGAAGCCCAGCGCGTCGAGGTGCTGGCGCAGTTCGATCGCACCGATGCCTATGCGCAGTGGCGCGAAACCGCGACGGCGCTGCAGCTCGAACTCGAAGGCCTGGCCGAAACCGAGGCCAGGCGCCGGCTGCGCGGCGTGGCCGACGCGCTGCAGGCCTTGCGCGGCATCGATTACTACCCCGGCCCGGCCGCCGAACAGGCCGAGTCCGAACTGCTGGCGCTGCGGCGCACGCTCGACGCCAGGTTCTCCAAGGGCGAACCGCAGCCGCGCCCGAACGACGGCATCGAGCGACTGGATCGGGCCCGGTTCCAGGGCAAGCGCTGGGCCACCCGCGCGCGCCCGTGGGCGGACCGGCTGGCCTGCGCCTGGCTGGTGCGGCGTTTCATCGACCCGGCGGCCGAGTTCGTCTGGCTGGACGGGGCCCGCGCCCCGGTTCGCACGCCGCGCGGCGCCATCGGCTTCGACTACGACGGCGCGCGCTTCACCCACGTCGGGACGCGCGTCACCTTCGAAGTGATGGCCGCGAGCTTCGGCCTGGAATCCGATCCGAGGCTGCAGCGCGTCGCCGGTGCGGTGCACTATCTCGACGTCGGCGGCATCCCCGTGCCCGAAGCGGCCGGGCTGGAAGCGGTACTGGGCGGCCTGCGCGAAGTGCACGCCAAGGACGACAAGCTGATCGCCGCCGCGGCGGCCGTATTCGATGCGCTGTATGCGGCGCCGGGAGCATCTTCGTGAGCGCCACTTTGGAGAAAACGGGCGAGGCGATCGCCACGCCCGACCCCGTCAGCTTCGGCGAGGCCTTCCGCTTCTGGCTCAAGCTCGGCTTCATCAGCTTCGGCGGGCCGGCGGGGCAGATCGCGATCATGCACACCGAGCTGGTCGAGCGCCGGCGCTGGATCAGCGAGAAGCGATTTCTGCACGCGCTCAACTACTGCATGCTGCTGCCCGGTCCGGAGGCCCAGCAGTTGGCCACCTACATCGGCTGGCTCATGCACCGCACCTGGGGCGGCATCGTCGCCGGCGCCTTGTTCGTGCTGCCCTCGCTCTTCATCCTGATCGCGCTGTCGTGGATCTACCTGCGCTTCGGCGACGTGCCGGTGGTGGCCGGCATCTTCTACGGCATCAAGCCGGCCGTGACGGCGCTGGTGCTGCACGCGGCGCACCGCATCGGCACGCGCGCGCTCAAGAACCCCTGGATGTGGGGCATCGCGGCGGCGGCCTTCGTGGCCATCTTCGCTTTCGACACGCCTTTCCCGGCCATCGTCCTCGCGGCCGGGCTGATCGGGCACTTCGGCGCGCGCCGGGCGCCCGCGGTGTTCGCGCTCGGCGGCGGCCACGGCAGCCAACAGCAGAGCTACGGACCGGCGCTGATCGACGACGACACGCCGACGCCGGCACACGCGCGCTTCTCGCGCAGCCACCTGGCGAAGCTGCTGGCCGTCGGGCTGGGCGCGTGGGCGCTCGCGATGGGCGCGCTCGTCGCCATCCAAGGCCTGCAGGGCACGTTGACGCAGATGGGCTGGTTCTTCACCAAGGCGGCGCTGCTGACTTTCGGCGGCGCCTACGCGGTGCTGCCCTATGTCTACCAGGGCGCGGTCGAACAGCACCATTGGCTCAGCGGCGCGCAGATGATCGACGGCCTGGCCCTGGGCGAGACGACCCCGGGCCCGCTGATCATGGTGGTGGCCTTCGTGGGCTTCGTCGGCGGATGGGCGAAGCAGGTGCTGGGACCCGATGCGCTGTTCCTCGGCGGGGCACTGGCTGCCACGGTCGTCACCTTCTTCACCTTCCTGCCCTCCTTTATCTTCATCCTGGCGGGCGGGCCACTGGTCGAGTCGACCCACGGCAAGCTGGGCTTCACCGCGCCACTGTCCGCGATCACCGCGGCGGTGGTGGGCGTGATCCTGAATCTCGCACTGTTCTTCGCGTACCACGTGCTGTGGCCGCAGGGCTTCGGCGGCCGCTTCGATCTCGTCTCCGCCGTCATCGTCGTGGCCGCGGCCATCGCCCTGTTCCGCTTCAAGCTCGGCGTGATGCCGCTGCTCGGCGCCTGCGCACTGGCGGGGCTCGCCGTCACGTTGGGCAGGCCGCTGCTTTTCCCCTGAGGAGAGTTCCATGGATGCATCCGTCCTGCCCCCACCGATGACGCTGGCCCTGGCCGCCAATTTCGGCAGCGTCGAGCGTTGGCGCGAGGAGTTCATCGCGATGGCCAGAACGCCCGGTGGCGCTTCGAACTCCGTGCTGCTGATGTTCCAGTCGCGCGAGGGCACGCTCGTCAATCAGCAGGCGCCCGGCGGCGACGGCATACCGATCCTGGCCGTCGACAAGCAGGAAGACATCGAAGCGTTCATCGCCGCCATCGACTGGAATCCGGTGTACGAGCGCTACCAGGAGGCCGTGCATGCGGCGAGCGAGCCCTTCGGTGCGCGCCAGGACGAGGTCGCGGACGCCTTGCTGCTCGACGTGCGTCGCGCCGGCGTGTTCGAACAGGCGGCATCGATGATTCCCGGCGCCCGTTGGCGCGACCCGGCCGATGTCGGCCATTGGGCCGGCGAATTGCCCACCGACCGCGAGGTGGTCGTCTACTGCGTCTACGGCCACGAGGTGGGGCGCTCGACGGCGATGCGCCTGCGCGCCGCGGGCCTGCAGGCGCGCTACCTGCGCGGCGGTATCGACGGCTGGCAGAGCGCCGGGCGACCACTCGCCGCCAAGCCCGGCAAGCAAGGAGCGACATCATGAAGTGGGTGACCCGCGAACGCCCGAAGATCGACCGCATTGCCTGCCCCTGGTTGATCCTGCGCTTCATCGACCGCGAGGCCGAGTTCCTCTACGTGCCGGCGCCGGAGGTGCTGCGCATCGCGGCGGACACCGGCGCCACGCCCTACGACATCCCAGGGGTGGAGATGAGCCATGTCGGCGAGCTGTGCAGCTTCGACGCCTTCCTGACGAAGTACCGCCTGGACGAGCCGTCGCTGCTGCAGCTGGCCGCCATCGTTCGCGGCGCCGACACCTCGCGGCCGGACCTCACGCCGCAGTCGGCGGGGCTGTACGCCATCTCGCTCGGTCTGTCCCGCATGTTTGCCGACGACCACGAGATGCTGCGCCACGGTTTGGTGATGTATGACGCGCTGTATGCGTGGTGCCGCGAGGGGCGCGGCGAAACCCACAACTGGCCGCCGCTGATGACGGCCTGAGGGGGCAGGGCCCGCATAGGCTAGGACCGGTGGGAGAACAGCGGCACGCCCGCCACGGGCAGCTCGGCCGACAGCACGGTCCCGGTCGCCGATTCGGTCATCACCAGCTCCCGTGTTCCCGGCCTGAACGCCACATTGGTAACGGTCTGGCCGCCCGGACTGCGCACGAAATGCGTGATCTCGCCGCGCGCATTGAGTACGAAGGCACCGCCCAGGCTCGCATGCGCCACCACCAGGCTGCCGTCGTCCGCGAGCGCCAGGCCGTCGGGTCCGCTGGTGCCGAAGAAGCTCTGGAAGGCGCCCATCTTCGAGATGCTGCCGTCGGGCAGGAGCGGCGCGCGCCACACCTGGTTACCGCGCGTGACGGCGACGAAGAGCAGCTTGCCGTCTTCGCTCACGGCGATGCCGTTGGGGCTGGGCGCGTTGGAGAGCAGCAGATCCAGCTTGCCATCGGTGCCGAGGCGATAGACGCGGCCCGTGGGATCGTGCAGGCCGGTCTGGCCCTGGTCGGTGAAGAAGAGACGGCCATCGCTATCGAACGTCAGGTCGTTCACCCCCTTGAAGGACTCGCTGTTGCGGTGCGCAAGCACGGGCTCGATCGCTCCGCTTGCCGCATCGAGCTTCAGGATGCCGCGCCGGTAGTCGGCGATCCAGAGGCTGCCGTCGGCATGGATCGCCACGCCGTTGGGCCAGCCTTCGTACTGCACGACCAGTTGCCAGTCGAGCACCGGCGTGATGCGGAAGATGCGGCCGTAGGGAATGTCGGTGACGTACAGATTGCCGGCCCGGTCGAACACCGGCCCTTCGAGGAAGCTGTCCATCACATGGCCGGGCTTGTTGGCATCGACCCAGTCGGTGCGGCGCGGCTGTCGCAATGCATCGGGCAGCCGCGTCAGCACGCGGGCCTGGATGATTTCCGGCGGCTTGAAGCTCAGGCTCCACATGGCCCGCTCACTCCGGCTGCACGCCGGCGGCCTTGATGACCGCACCCCAGTCCTGCGTCTGGCTCTTCACGTAGTTCTGGAACTCGGCCACCGCCATGCCGCCGGGCGCCGCGCCCTGCTCGGCGAAGCGCTTGACCAGCTCGGGCGAGGCCAACGCCTTCTTCACCTCGGCCTGCAGCTTGTCGATGATTGGCTGCGGCGTGCCCTTGGGCGCGGCGATGCCGAACCAGTTGGTGGCGTTGAAGGCCCTCATGCCGGCCTCGGCACTGGTCGGCACATCGGCCAGTGCGTCGAGCCGTTTCGGCGAGGTGACCAGCAGCGCGCGCACCTTGCCGCCCTTGACCTGCGGGATGGCCGTGGGCGCGGCGGTGACCAGCACGTCGACCTGGCCCGACACCACGCCCAGCATCGCCTCGCCCGCGCCCTTGTAAGGCACGTGCGTGAGAGCCAGCTTGCCGTGCTGCTTGAAGAGCTCGCCGCCCAGATGGGTGGAGCTGCCGACGCCGCCGGAGCCGAAGGTGAGCTTGTCGGGACTCTTGCGCGCGGCATCGACCAGGTCCTGCACCGTCTTGTAGGGCGAGGCGGCGCCGACCACCAGCACCAGCGGCGCATCGACGATGGTGGTGACCGGCACCAGGCCGCTCGCGTGGTCCCACGGCAGCTTCTTGAACAGGTGCGGCAGCATCGCGTAGGTGGTGTCGTTGACCAGGAAGCTGCTGCCGTCCGCCGGCGCCTTGGCCACCATGTCGGAGCCGATGGTGCCGCTGGCACCGGCCTTGTTCTCGACATAGAAGGACTTGCCGGTCTGCTCCGTGAGCTTCTGCGCGATCTGGCGCGCGGCGTAGTCGGTGGTGCCGCCGGGTGCGTAGGGCACGACCAGACGCACCGGCTTGTCGGGCCAGGCGGACTGGGCCATCGCGGGCAGGACGGCGAGGGTCGCGGCGCAGGCGAGCAGCGCGCGGCGTGGGATGGAAGCCATGGGTTCAGTCTCCGGTGGCGATGTTCTGCGTCTTCAGTTCGGCGATCTGCGCGTCGCTGTAGCCGACCTCCTTCAGCAGCGCGTTCGTGTGCTCGCCGAGCAGCGGCGGCTGGATGCGGATGCCCGGGCGTTCACCGCCGAGCGTGAAGGGCATCAGCGGCACCTTCGAGGTGCTGCCGTCGTTCATGCGGATCGGCGCCAGGCCGCCGGTGGCGTTGAGGTGCGGATCGTCGAACAGCTCCTGCGGCTTGGTGATGGGCGCGAAGGGCAGCTCGTTCTTCTCGAACACGGCGCTCAGTTCGGCCGCGCTGTGGCCCGCCAGGTGCGAGCGCAGCATCGGCATCATCCAGTCGCGCGCGAGCACGCGGTCGTTGTTGGTCTTCAAACGCGGATCGGCCAGCATCTCCTCGAGGCCGAAGGCCTTGCAGAAGATGGTCCACTGCTTGTCGCTGACGGCGGCCAGGAATATCTGCTCGCCGTCCTTGACGGTGAAGACGTCGTACACGGCCCAGGCCGAGATGCGGCTGGGCATCGGGTCGGCCGCTTTGCCGGTAGCGGCGAACTGCATCATGTGCTGCGCGACCAGGAAGATGTTGTTCTCGAACAGCGCCGACTGCACCTCGCAGCCACGGCCGGTCTGCTCGCGCTGGCGCAGCGCCGCCATCGCGCCGATGGCGCCGAACATGCCGCCCATGATGTCGTTGACGCTGGTGCCGGCGCGCAGCGGGTCGCCGATGCGGCCGGTCATGTAGGCCAGGCCGCCCATCATCTGCACCACCTCGTCGAGCGCGGTGCGATGGTCGTAGGGGCCGGGCAGGAAGCCCTTGTGGCTCACGTAGATCAGGCGCGGGTTGAGCTGCTTCAGGCTCTCGTAGTCCAGCCCCAGCTTCTTCATCGTGCCGGGCTTGAAGTTCTCGCTCACGATGTCGGCGGTGGCGACGAGGCGCAGCGCAGCCTCGACGCCCTCGGGCTTCTTGAGGTCGAGCGCGATGCTCTTCTTGTTGCGGTTGAAGGTCGGGAAGAAGCCGGCGCCGGAGCCCAGCAGGCGCCGCGTGGCATCGCCTTCGATCGGCTCGACCTTGATGACCTCGGCGCCGAGATCGGCCAGCAGCATGCCGCAGGTAGGGCCCATCACCATGTGGGTGAATTCGACGACACGGACGCCTTCGTACGGCAGGGGAGCGGTGCTTTCAGACATGTGCTTTTCCTTGAATGAATCCCTTGGGCAGGCCGGCCTCGGGCGTCATGCCGTAGACCGGCTCGCCCGGCAGGCCGGCCATGAGCGGCGCGCGCGCCGCGATGAGTTTTTCGATGTCGATGCCGGTGGCGACGCCCATGGCCTCGAACATGAAGACCAGGTCTTCGGTGACGACGTTGCCGGATGCGCCGGGCGCATAGGGACAGCCGCCGAGGCCGCCGAGCGAGGCATCGAAAGTGCGCACGCCCTCCTCGTAGGCCGCGAGGCAGTTGGCCAGGCCCAGGCCGCGCGTGTTGTGCATGTGGGCGGCGCCGGCCTTGTCGCCGAGCTCGGCGCGCAGGCGCCTGAAGAGATGGCGCACCTGCGCCGGGTTGGCATAGCCGACCGTATCGGAGAGCCCCGATTCGTCGGCGCCGGCGGCCACGCATTGCGCGGCCAGCCAAATGACTTCGTCTTCCGGCACCTCGCCCTGCAGCGTGCAGCCGAAGGCGGTCGAGATGCCGGCCTCGAGTTTCACCTGCGGCGCGATCTCGCGGCGCAGTTCGGCGATGGCGCGCACCTCTTCGACCATCTCTTCGCGCGTCTTGCGCACGTTGGCCAGCGAATGCGCGGCGCTGGCCGACACCGGCATCGTGAGCTTGTGCACGCCCGCCGCGAGCGCGGCTTTGGCGCCCTTGCGATTGGGCACCAAGGCCATCACCGTGAGGCCGGGCAGCGTGACGGCGTGGCGCACCACCTCGGCAGCGTCGGCCATCTGCGGCAGCAGGCGGGCCGGCACGAAGGAAGCGACTTCGATCTCGCGCACGCCGGCGGCGTACAGGGCATCGATCCAGCGCAGCTTGTCCGCCGTGGGCATCGTCGCCTTGACGGACTGCAAGCCGTCGCGCGGGCCGACCTCGCTGATGAGGACATCGGGACTTGTCATCGGGCTTGTCTCCTTGAAGGGCGCTTGACAGTTCTAACTAACAGAACTAAATTCTGTTTTACAGAATTAGACCGCAGCACGCCCTCCACTGTCAACCCGAAGCCATGCCCCGCAAAGCCCACACCGAATCGGTCTCCGACCTCAACGCCGCGCCGGGCGGCGCCGCTGCGGTCGATCGGGCGCTGAGCCTACTTTCATGCTTCCAGCCCGGCGACGAGGCGCTGACGCTGGCGCAGTTCGCCGAACGCACGCAGCTCTACAAGAGCACGGTGCTGCGCCTGCTCGCCTCGCTCGAGCATGCGCGCCTGATCCGCCGGCAGGAGGACGGCCGCTATGCGCTCGGCATGGAGATCGCGCGGCTGCACGGCCTTTACGCGGCCTCGCTCTCGCTCGACCGCATCGTGCCTCCGGTGCTGCGCGAGCTGGTCGCAGCCACCGGCGAGAGCGCGTCCTACCACGTGCGTCAGGACCAGGGCGACAGCTGGGCGCGCCTGTGCCTCTACCGCGTCGATTCACCGCACGTGGTACGCGACCACGTGCGCGCCGGCGACCTGCTGCCCAACGACCGCGGCGCCGGCGCCCGCATCCTGATCGCCTTCGGCCCCGAGGCCGAACGCCCGCGCGGCAGCAAGGAGCGCAAGCTCTACGACGCCATCCGCGCCCAGGGCTACTGCGCGATGGTCGGCGACCGCTCGGCCGAACTGGGCGGCATTTCGGCGCCGGTGTTCCACGCCGACGGCCGCCTGGCCGCGGCGCTCACGCTGACGATGCCGGCGCATCGCTATGACGAGCGGCACATCGAACCCGTGCGCGCCGCCGCGAGCCGACTCAGCGGGCAGGTTTGAAGGACCGGACTTTGCCGAGCGGGATCAGCGTGCTGGCGCGTTGTCGCGGAGCGCGTCAAGCACGGCCTCGTTCTGCTCGGCCAGGCCGACCGTGATGCGCAGCCAGTGCGGCAGGCCGTAGTTGTCGAGCAGCGAGACCTCGATGCCGGCGGCCAGCAGGCGCGCATGCACGGTGCGCCCCTCCCCGACCTGCACCATCACGAAGTTGCCCGACGACGGAATGGAAGCCAGCCTGAGCTCGTGCAGCCCGTTCGCGAGTTGCGCCCGCCCGATGGTGTTGAGCTGGTAGCTGCGCGCGAGAAAGGCCGCGTCAGCCAGCGCCGCCACCGCTGCGGCCTGGGCCGGCGTGCTCACGTTGAAGCGCGGCCGCTGTGCATTCAGGCGCGCTGCCAGCGCCGGCTGCGCGACGCCGTAGCCGATGCGCAGCCCGGCCAGCCCGTAGGCCTTGGAAAAGGTGCGCGCCACGATCAGATTCGGGAAGCGCCGCACCCAGGCGATGCTGTCGTAGCGTTGTGCCGGCGCGAGGTACTCGGTGTAGGCCTCGTCGAGCAGCACCGTGACGTGCGCCGGCACCGCCTGCAGGAATTCGAGCAGCGGGCCCGCTTCGATGAAGGTGCCGGTCGGGTTGTTGGGATTGGCCACGAAGACCAGGCGCGTGTCTTCGCCGATGGCCGCCCGCATGGCGTCGAGGTCGTGGCCGAAATCGCGCGCCGGCACCACGGTGCTTCTCGCATGGGCATGGGCCGCCGCCTGCGCATAGACGATGAAGCCGTATTGCGAATAGACCACGCCTTCGCCGGGCTTGACGCTCACCTGCGCCGCCAGCTCGAGGATCTCGCTCGAGCCGCTGCCCAGCGTCAGCCAGTCCATCGGCACGTCCAGCCGCGAGGCCAGCGCATGCTTGAGCGCGGTGCCGTTGCTGTCGGGATAGTTGCCCGCGCCTTCCATCGCTGCTGCTGCGGCGCGGCGCGCCGATTCGGGCATGCCGAGCGGGTTTTCGTTGGATGCCAGCAGGATCATCGCTTCGAATCGTAATTATTTAAGAAGTTAAATTATCCGGGGCATGTACATCGCTCCTATCAGGGCCTACCCTTTGAGCCGAAGCCTGGGCGGGCCGCGATTACCTTCAATTTGGTCATTGATAAAACCCGCGCACGGCTCTTACTTATCAGCCAGGTATCGAATAAAGTCTTCGGCTGCATTCGATTTCAAGGAGTAGAGAACATGACCGCCCGCACCACCGTCCACGGCCTCCAGGTCGCCGACGAGCTCCATCGCTACATCGAAGACAAGGTGCTGCCCGCCACCGGCGTGGCCAGCGCGACCTTCTGGAAGGGCTTCGACGCGATCGTCGGCGAGCTCGCGCCGAAGAACATCGCGCTCCTGGCCGAACGCGACCGGCTGCAGTCCGAAATGGACGCCTGGCACAAGGCCCACCCCGGTCCGATCGCCGACATGCGGGCGTATCGCACCTTCCTCGAGAAGATCGGCTACCTGCTGCCGCAACCCAAGGACGTGAAGGCCAGCACCGCAAACGTCGACGCCGAACTCGCGCTGCAGGCCGGCCCGCAGTTGGTGGTGCCTATCCTCAATGCGCGCTACGCGCTCAACGCCGCCAACGCACGCTGGGGCTCGCTGTACGACGCGCTCTACGGCACCGACGCGATCCCCGAGACCGGCGGCGCCGAGAAGGGCAAGGGCTACAACCCGGCGCGCGGCGCCAAGGTGATCGCCTTCGCGCGCGGCGTGCTCGACCAGGCGGCCCCGCTCGAGAACGGCTCGCACAAGAACGCGACCGGCTACTCGGTCAAGGACGGCCAGCTCGTGGTGGCGCTGCAAAGCAGCAGCACCCACCTCGCCGACCCGGCGCAGTTCGCCGGCTACCAGGGCGACGCGGCGGCGCCGAAGTCGGTGCTCATCAAGCACAACGGCATCCATATCGACATCCAGATCGACCGCACGACCGCGATCGGCAAGACCGACCCCGCCGGCATCAGCGACGTGGTGCTCGAAGCCGCGCTCTCCACCATCCTCGACCTCGAGGACTCGGTGGCCGTGGTCGATGCCGCCGACAAGGTGCTCGCCTACTCGAACTGGCTCGGCATCCTGCAGGGCACGCTGACCGAGGAAGTCGCCAAGGGCGGCAAGACCTTCACGCGCGGCCTGAACCCCGACCGCGAATACACAGGCGCCGACGGCCGGCCGGTCAGCCTGCACGGCCGCTCGCTGATGTTCGTGCGCAACGTGGGCCACCTGATGACCAACCCGGCCATCCTCTATGGCGGCGGCAAGGAGATTCCGGAAGGGATCATGGACGCGGTGATCACCACCACCATCGCCACCGTCGACCTGAAGCGCAAGGGCAACTCGCGCACCGGCTCCGTCTATATCGTGAAGCCGAAGATGCACGGCCCGGCCGAAGTGGCCTTCGCGAGCGAGCTCTTCGGCCGCGTCGAAGAGATGCTGGGCCTGCCGGCCAACACCGTGAAGCTGGGCATCATGGACGAGGAGCGCCGCACCAGCGTCAACCTCAAGGCCTGCATCGCCGAGGCGGCCGCGCGCGTGGCCTTCATCAACACCGGCTTCCTCGACCGCACCGGCGACGAGATGCACACCGCCATGCACGCCGGCCCGATGCTGCGCAAGGGCGACATGAAGACCACGCCGTGGATCCAGGCCTACGAGAAGAACAACGTGCTGGTGGGCCTGTCGTGCGGCCTGCGCGGCAAGGCGCAGATCGGCAAGGGCATGTGGGCCATGCCCGACTTGATGGCCGCGATGCTGGAACAGAAGATCGGCCATCCCAAGGCCGGCGCCAACACCGCCTGGGTGCCCTCGCCCACTGCCGCCACGCTGCACGCGCTGCACTACCACCAGGTGAGCGTGGCGAATGTCCAGAAGGAGCTGGAGAAGATCGACGCCAACGCCGAGCGCGACAACATCCTGGGCGACCTGCTCAAGGTGCCGGTCGTGCCCGAAGCGAAGTGGTCGGCCGAGGAGCGCCAGCAGGAGCTCGACAACAACGTGCAGGGCATCCTCGGCTACGTGGTGCGCTGGATCGACCAGGGCGTGGGCTGCTCCAAGGTGCCCGACATCCACAACGTGGGCCTGATGGAAGACCGCGCCACGCTGCGCATCTCGAGCCAGCACATCGCCAACTGGCTGCTGCACGGCGTGGTGACCAAAGAGCAGGTCGACGCCACCTTCCAGCGCATGGCCGCGGTGGTCGACGGGCAGAACGCCGGCGATCCGCTCTACCAGAACATGGCCGGCAACTTCGCGACCTCGGCCGCGTACAAGGCGGCGCAGGAGCTGGTGTTCAAGGGCATCGCGCAGCCGAGCGGCTACACGGAGCCGCTGTTGCATGCTTGGCGGTTGAAGGTGAAGGCGGGCGAGGCCTGACGCCGAGTCTTCAGGCGCCGCCGGCCAGGCGCGACTGCACCTCCCGGCGGCTGAGCTGCCGCTTGGCGACCGCGTACACGCAGTCCTGTCCATACATGGCGCGCGTCGCCGGCACACCGGGCGCCGGCGGCTGGCGCGCGTGCGCGCGGGTCACCTTGCAGCGGCGCAGCACGTCATAGCGCTCTGCCGTCGCTCCCGTGCCGAGCGGCAGCGGCGCGAGCCTCACTTCGAACCAGCAGCCATCGACCCGATGCCACTGCGTGACGCTGTCGATCACGTGGTACTCGGCATAGGGTTGGTCCGTGTGCCGCTGCGCCCGTCGCGCCCGCTCCTGCTGCCGCGCCTTGTGCTGGCCTCGATTCGGCAACAACACGCCGGTGACGGGGTGAACGAACAGTTCGGTGTATGAATGCTCGCGCACCGGCACCCACGCCGGAGGTCCAGGCCAACGGCGCCAGACCATCACCATGCCATCGATCCATCGCGTCTCGCGTTCGACGAACTGGTCGACGTGCTGATGGATGTGGGCCTGCACCGTGTTGCGACGGTCGATACCCCTGCACAGCTCGGAATACACCGCGTCCCACGGCCGGTGCGCCTGCTTGTGCAACCAGCGCTTGAGCGGCGCGAGGTTCTCGTTGAAACCCTTGGGGTGCGCGTATCCGCGCTGCATGCCCAAGTGCGCGCCGCGATCCCTGCTGTTGCGCCAGATGCGCCCGTCGCCCTGCACGCCGCCGCCGCGACGGGGGCGCTCGACGATGACCTTGTCCATGTCCTCGCGCATCTCAAGGCTCCTCGACCCATCGCACGGCTTTTTGCAAGGCCACGCGTTGCGCGCGCCGTTCGGCGCGGCGGCTGCGCAAATGCCGGCCTGCACCCTGGCTCGACGCGCGATGCGCCATCGCGGCAACCACGGGGTTGCGCGGCGCCGGCGCGGCCGGCAGCGGAAAGTAAAAACGGGCGAGACGTTTGTCGTCGTCACGCGCCCTGCGTCGCGAACTCATATCCGCACTCCAAAAAACAAAGCCCCGGCAGATGGCTGCGCCGGGGCCGTTGTGTCGACGGGCCGCGGCGGGACGTATGCACGTCCGGCCGGGGCGGTCGGAGTGCGAGTCAGAAGTTCAGAAAACGGTTCATGGAAAGTAAAGCTCGTCAGGGAGGTTGATCGTCACCGGACGCACAGCAAACGCTTGCTGAAACGAAGCGCGGATTGTGGCGAGACCGGCCACCGCCTGCAAGCGCAGAGCCGGTGGTTGTGGCGCGAAGACGACGGCGGTTGCGTTCGTGTGGCTACTCGGACTGCGCGCGCGCGCGCGCGCGCTCCAGCGTCCGTCCTACCTCGGCCGGATCCATCCCATACATCTCCGCGAACTCCGCCACGCTGCGCCCGCTGGCCTCGAAGGCACGCAGCAGCGCCTCGCGCTTGGCGGTGCGCGCACCCCATTCGGCGAAGGCCTCGTCGAGCACGGCGTTCGATGCCTCGTCGTTCGTGCGAACGACGAGCATGTATTCCTCGCGCGAGAGGCTCGAGGCTTCGATGGCTTCGACCAGCCGCGCGCGCAGTTGGGGCCGCAAGTCGTCGGCCGTGCGCGCCTGACGCCGGCGGAACACTTCGAGGATCGCGTGGTGAACATGCTCGGGCGCGACGTCTTCCACTGGTACGCCATTCAGGTCATGGCGCTTCTCCCCCGCGGCCACCGCCTCGAGGTAGCGGGTGGAGCGCGCATGAAGGCCCAGCGCGATCTTCAGGTCCTCCTTCTTGAATTCGTCGGGGTGCAGCGCCAGCAGGTCCTGGAACACGCCGAGCTTGAGCGGCAGGAAACGCGCGCCGAACATCTTCGGGTAGAGCTCGAACAGGCGTTCGAGCACGGGGTTCACCTTGCGCGGACGCGGCGGGGCCTTGGGCGCCTTGGCGTCCTGGGACTTGGGCTTGCGGCGGGGGCGGCCGCCTTCCTTCTTCTTTTCGGTGGTCGGTGCGGGAGCGGTGTCGGTCATCAGAAAAAACTTTTCTCTCGATATGGTTGCCCCGGACTGTAATGCCGCGTGGTCTCCTTCCTACAGGACTGCGCGCCGGGTGCCGACCCGGCGCATGCACAGGGGTCGCCTAAGTTGAACGCAGCTGGTCATTCGGGCCGGCGCATTCCATCGAACCCTCAGTCTGTCCTCAAGGAGTAATCGCATGAACGCACGCAAGCATCTTCTCGCCGTCCTCGCGCTAGGCGCCAGCGGCTTTGCCTTTGCGCAGGCCACGCCACCGACGACTTCGTCACCCGATCCGGCCACCGCCGTCGGCCAGCAAAGTCCCGCGGGCGGCCCGATGGGCTCGACCGGCACCTCCGTGGCGCAAGCTCAGACGCCGACAAGCCCGGGCACGACCACAAGCCCGAGCCAAAGCCAGGCACCTGCAGCCATGCCCGCGCCCAGCACCGACACCACGACGCCGGCACCGATGTCTCCGCCGCGCGCAGACCGCAACTGAGGTGCTGTGAGATAGCATTTTCGCCACGAGCCGGGCTGCATGCCCGGCTTTTTCAGTCCATTCGGAGTCGACGCATTGAAGCGCTTCACCTCTTTCGTCCTTTGTCTGGCGGCTTGCTCGGCTGCCGTCGCAGCAGCGGATGCGCCCGCCGAGATCGCGCAGTTCGCGCAGCGCGCGGTGGCCACGGGCGACAGCGCCCAGCGGCCGTTCGCGATCGTGGACAAGCGCAACGCGAGAGTTTTCGTGTTCGATGCCGACGGCCGCCTGCGCGGCGACGCGCCGGTGCTGCTGGGCCTGGCCCGCGGCGATCGATCGGTGCCGGGCATCGGCGAACGCAAGATGTCGGAGATACGCCCCGAGGAGCGCACCACGCCGGCCGGCCGCTTCGTCTCCGAGCCGGGGCGCAACATGCAGGGCGAAGACATCGTCTGGGTCGACTACGGCGCGGCCGTGTCGATGCACCGTGTGCGCGCCACCGAGAAGTCCGAGCGCCGCCTCGAACGCCTGGCTTCTCCCGGCGTCGACGACAACCGCATTTCCTACGGCTGCATCAATGTGCCGGCCGATTTCTACGACGCGTATGTGAAACCTGCACTCGGTGCCTCGCGCGGCCTGGTCTATGTGCTGCCCGAGACCGCTCCCGCCGCCGACCTGTTCAGCTTCGCGGCCGATGCGCGCTGAACCTCAAGCGCGCTGCGCCGCCTCGGCCTCGGCGCGCAGCCAGCGCACGAAATCTTGCGCGTCGGCATTGCCGGCCGCGCGGCGCGAACTCTCGATGAAGTAGGCGCGACGCGATGCAGCGCCTTCGCTGAAGGGCGCCACCAACTGCCCGCTCTGCACCAGCTCGCGCAACAGCGGCAGGCGGCCGATCACCACGCCCTGCCCAGCCACGGCGGCCGCCACCGCGTCGGTGTACTGGGTGAAGCGCATGGTGTTCTTCATGCGCAGTTCGGGCAGGCCCATCACCTCGAACCAGGGTTCCCAATCGACAGTGGGCGCCTCGCTGTGCTTCGGCATCTCGATGGTCAGCAGGGTCTGGTCCGCCAGATCGTCCGGCACCCGCAGCAGGGCGGCCACCTGCGGCGCGCACAGGGGCATCACCGACTCCTCGAACAGCGCGGGACCGGTGCCGCGTTCGATCGGCACGAAGCGCACCGCGATGTCGAGACGGCTGCGCTCAAGGTCGAGCACTTCGAGCGTGGCCGAGAGCCGCACGTCGACCAGCGGATGGTTGGCCGTGAAGCGCGCCAGGCGCGGGATGAGCCAGAAGGACGCGAAGCCCGGCGTACAGGTGATCGCGACCTGGCGCGGCGCCGGCGCGGCGCGCAGCCGCGCGGTGGCGTCGCGCAGCCGCTCCAGGCTTTCGACCACGGCGCGCTGCAATACGCCGCCGGCCTCCGTCAGCGCCAGCGCTCGATGGCGGCGCTCGAACAGCAGCACGCCGAGGCTGGCTTCGAGCTGCTGGATCTGGCGGCTGACTGCCGACTGGGTGAGAAAAAGCTCGCCGGCCGCCTGGGTGAAGCTCAGCGTGCGCGCCGCCGCCTCGAAGCTGCGCAGCAGCTCCAGGGGCGGCAGGTCGGCCGCGGCGGAAAAGAGTTTCGCATTCTCAGCACGCATGCAACGAGTTCCGGATGACCGTGTGACATACAGGGACTCACTCACTATATTCATTCTCATACCGAATGCAAAGGAGTCCGCCATGACAACCGACACCAGCCGCTTCCACCTGAGCCTGGCGAAGCGCGCCATCTTCACCCTGCCCGACGCAGCCGGCGTCGGCATCGAGTGCCGCAGCGGCACCGTCTGGGTCACGCTCGACAACGATCCGCGCGACGTGGTGCTGGAGCCCGGCGATCGCTTCGAAGGCGATTCGCACCGGCGCATGCTGGTGTCGGCGCTGGAGCCGTCGTGCATCACCGTCTCCGGCTCGCGGCCGGCGGCGCTGCCGGCACATTCGGCCAAGTCGCGCGAACGGTCGCCTTGGCGACTCCGGCCCCACGGGATGTCCCCGGCTTGACCATGGGGGCCCGAGCGTAGAACCATCGACGCTCGTGGCCCTGGATGCACCGATGCACGCCGTCCCCCGGGACGGCGTTTTGCTTGGGAGGCGCCGGCCATCGACTTTCTTCTAAGGAATTCACATGGCAGAGGCATACATCGTGGCCGCCGCGCGCACCGCAGGCGGCCGCCGCGGCGGCAAGCTCGCGGGCTGGCATCCGGCGGATCTGGCGGCGCAGGTGCTCGACGCGCTGGTGGCGAAAAGCGGCATCGACCCGGCCGCGGTGGAGGACGTGATCCTCGGCTGCGTGAGCCAGGTCGGCGAGCAGGCGAGCAATGTGGCGCGCAATGCGGTGCTGGCCTCGAAGCTGCCCGAATCGGTGCCGGGCACCTCGGTCGACCGCCAATGCGGCTCCTCGCAGCAGGCGCTGCACTTCGCGGCGCAGGCCGTGATGGCGGGCAGCATGGACGCGGTGATCGCGGGCGGCGTCGATAGCATGACGCGCGTGCCGATGTTCACGCCCAATGCGCTGCCGGCCAAGGCGGGGCTCGGGACCTACGCCAGCCCCGGGATGCAGCGGCGCTACCCGGGCGTGGAGTTCAGCCAGTTCGTCGGCGCGGAGATGATCGCGAAGAAGTACGGGATCGATAAGGATGCGCTCGACCACTATGCGCTGGAGAGCCACAAGCGCGCCATTGCCGCGACGCGCGAAGGCCTGTTCAAGGACGAGATCCTGGCCGTCGAGATCCGGCTGGCCGACGGCTCGGCCTCGGGCGAGATGCACACGATCGACGAAGGCATCCGCTTCGATGCCACGCTGGAAGCGATTGCGGGCGTGAAGCTGATCGCCGAAGGCGGCCGCTGCACCGCAGCCACCGCAAGCCAGATCTGCGACGGCGCGAGCGGGCTGCTGGTGGTCAACGAGCGCGGCCTGAAATCACTGGGCGTGAAGCCCCTGGCACGCATCCACCACATGAGCGTGCTGGGCCACGACCCGGTGATCATGCTGGAGGCGCCGATCCCCGCGACCGCGCGTGCGCTCAAGAAGGCCGGCATGAAGATCGAGGACATCGATCTCTACGAAGTCAACGAGGCCTTCGCGCCGGTGCCGCTTGCCTGGCTGCAGACCCTGGGCGCCGACCCGGCGAAGCTCAACGTGAACGGGGGCGCGATCGCGCTCGGCCACCCGCTGGGCGCCTCGGGCACCAAGCTCATGACCACGCTGATCCATGCGCTCGGACAGCGCGGCAAGCGCTATGGGCTGCAGACCATGTGCGAGGGCGGTGGGATGGCCAACGTGACGATCATCGAAAGACTCTGATGTCGACCGTCCTCTGGGATCTTGAAAACAGCGTTGCGACGCTGACGCTGAACCTTCCACACAAACTCAATCCGATCGCGCTCGACCTTCAGCACGAACTGCGTGGGGCCTTCGCCCGCGTGCGCGAGGACCGCAGCGTGCGCGCCGTCGTGCTCACCGGCGCCGGCAAGGCCTTCTGCGTGGGCGCGGACCTGAGCGCGATGCGCGCGCCCGAAGCCGGCGAGACGCTCGGCGACCAGACGGCGAAATGGATGCAATCGGTCAGCAACCCGCTGATCGAGGAGATGCGCGCGCTGCCGGTGCCCGTGGTGTGCGCGGTCAACGGCGCCGCGGCGGGCGCCGGGGTCGGCCTCGCGCTCGCGGGCGATGTGACCCTCGCGGCGAAGAGCGCCTACTTCTACCTCTCCTTCCTGCCCAAGCTGGGCATCGTGCCCGACCTGGGCTGCACCTGGTTCATCCCGCGCCTCGTGGGCCCGGCGCACGCGATGGGCATGAGCCTGCTCGACGAGCGGCTGCCGGCGGAACGCGCGGCGCAGTGGGGCCTGATCTGGGCCTGCGTCGACGACGATCTGCTGCTGCTCGAAGCGCAGCAGATCGCCGAGCGCCTGGCGCGCCTGCCCGCGCATGCGGTGCTCGAAGCGCGCAAGGCCTTCGAGGCCTCGGCGCGGCATACGCTGCCGGAGCAGCTGCGCTACGAAAGCGAACGCCAGCGCGAGCTCCTGAACCGGCCCGAATTCGGCGAGGGCGTGAGCGCCTTCCTGCAGAAACGTGCACCCACCTTTCCGGGCCGCGAGTCATGATCGAACGCACCCTCTTCGGCCCCGACCACGAAGCCTTCCGCGACAGCTTCCGCCGCTTCATGGACAGGGAGATCGCGCCTTTCCACGAGGCCTGGGAAGAGCAGGGCTACGTCGCGCGCGAGGTCTGGAACAAGGCCGGCGCGAACGGCTTTCTCTGCATGGCGCTGCCCGACGAATACGGCGGTGCGGGCGCCGACCTGCTCTATTCGGTGATCCAGTTCGAGGAGCTCTGGGCGCGCGGCTTCACCGGCATCGGCTTCGGGCTGCACAGCGAGATCGTGGCGCCCTACATCCTGCGCTACGGCACCGAGGCACAGAAGAAGAACTACCTGCCGAAGCTCGCGAGCGGCGAGATGATCGGCGCCATTGCGATGAGCGAGCCGGCCGCCGGCAGCGACCTGCAGGCCGTGCGCACCACCGCCATCCAGCAGCCCGACGGCAGCTACCTCATGAACGGCAGCAAGACCTTCATCACCAACGGCTGGCATGCGGACCTCGTGATCGTGGTCGCCAAGACCGACCCCGCAGGCGGCGCCAAGGGCACCAGCCTGTTCCTGGTGGAGCGCGGCATGGCTGGCTTCGAAAAGGGCCAGCGTCTCAAGAAGCTGGGCCTGAAGGCGCAGGACACCTCGGAGCTCTTCTTCAACGACGTCCACCTGCCGGCCGAGGCGCTGCTCGGCGGCGCCGCGCAGGAGAACCGCGGCTTCGTCTGCCTGATGGAGCAGCTGCCGTGGGAGCGGCTGCAGATCGCGATCAGCGCGGTGGCCGCTGCGCAGGCCGCGATCGAGCACACCGTGGCCTATGTGAAGGAGCGCAAGGTCTTCGGCCAACCCGTGGCGGCGTATCAGAACACGCGCTACACGCTGGCCGAGCTGCAGACCGAGGTGCAGGTAGCGCAGGTCTTCGTCGACAAGTGCATCGAGCTCCTGATGCAGGAAAAACTCGACACCGCGACCGCGAGCATGGCCAAGTACTGGACCACCGACCTGCAGTGCAAGGTGATGGACGAGTGCGTGCAACTGCACGGCGGCTATGGCTACATGTGGGAGTACCCGGTAACGCGCGCCTACGCCGATGCGCGAGTGCAGCGCATCTACGGCGGCACCAACGAGATCATGAAAGAGGTGATCACGCGGGCGATGGGGTTGCCGGGGCGCTGAGGGGAAGCGCTTGTTTTAGTCCCAATTTGGGACTAAACTTGACCGCGATGCGGATCATTTCGGTGAAGTACTTGAGGGACTTTTGGGTACGCCACCCCGCCTCGGAACAGCCGTTGAAGGCTTGGCATGAAGAGGCCAAGGCGGCAGTTTGGAAGACACCGCAGGACATCAAGGACCGCTATCGCAGTGCTCGCTTTGTTGGAAGCAACCGGGTCGTTTTCAACATCAAGGGCAATGACTACCGCCTTATCGCTGCCATCGCTTACAGATACGAGGCCGTTTACGTCAAATTCATCGGCACGCATTCGGAATATGACCGAATCGATGCCCAAACTATTGAAGTGGAGTAGTCCATGGACATCCGACCCATCCGAACCGAAGCTGATTACAAGGCCACACTGAAGACGGTGTCGCCGTACTTCGATCAGGAGCCGGCGCCGGGCACGGAGGACGCCGATCGCTTCGAAGTGTTGCTGGCATTGATCCAGAGCTATGAATCGAAAAATCACCCGATCGACCCGCCGGACGCGATCGAGGCGATCAAGTTCCGAATGGAGCAGCAGGGCCTCTCGGCGAAGGATCTTGAGCCTTTCATCGGGCAGTTGAATCGCGTGTACGAAGTCCTCAATCACAAACGTCCCTTGACCTTGAGGATGATTCGTCGAATCCACAAGGGGCTCGGCATTCCAGCTGAGGTATTGATCCAAACCGAAAACGACGACAAGTTCTCGCTTGCCGCATAGGAGCCCGCGTCATGCCCACCAATGCCTTCTATGCCCAGTCCGGCGGCGTCACTTCGGTCATCAACGCCTCGGCCTGCGGCGTGATCGAAACGGCGCGCCGGCACGCCGATCGAATCGGCACCGTCTACGCCGGACGCAACGGCATTCTCGGCGCGCTCGCCGAGGAGCTGATCGATACCAGCCTGGAGTCGGCCGAGGCGATCGCGGCGCTGCGCTCCACGCCCGCGGGCGCTTTCGGTTCCTGCCGCTACAAGCTCAAGTCGCTGGAAAAGAACCGGCGCGAGTACGAGCGCTTGATCGAGGTCTTCAAGGCGCACGGCATCGGCTACTTCTTCTACAACGGCGGCGGCGATTCGGCCGACACCTGCTTCAAGGTGAGCCAGCTGTCCGCTTCGCTCGGCTACCCGCTGCAGGCGATCCATGTGCCGAAGACCATCGACAACGACCTGCCGCTCACCGACTGCTGCCCGGGCTTCGGCTCGGTCGCCAAGTACGTCGCGGTGTCCACGCTCGAAGCCTCGCTGGACGTGCGCTCGATGGCCGCCACCTCCACCAAGGTGTTCGTGCTCGAGGTGATGGGCCGCCACGCGGGCTGGATCGCGGCGGCCGGCGGCCTGGCGGCGGACCACGGCATTCCTGTCGTGATCCTGTTCCCCGAGATTCCCTTCGACCAGCCGGCCTTCCTGGCGCGCGTCGATGCGCTGGTCAAGCACCATGGCTATTGCACGGTGGTGGTGTCGGAAGGCTGCCACCATCCCGGCGGCACCTTCCTCGCCGAGCAGGGCACCAAGGATGCCTTCGGCCATGCGCAGCTCGGCGGCGCGGCGCCTGTGGTGGCGCAGATGGTCAAGGAGGCGCTGGACTACAAATTCCACTGGGCGGTGGCCGACTATCTGCAGCGCTCGGCGCGCCACATCGCCTCGGCCACCGACGCGCGGCAGGCCTATGAGCTCGGGCAGCGCGCGGTCGAGCTGGCACTCGAAGGCAAGAACTCGGTGATGCCGACCATCGATCGGACCTCCGACTCGCCCTATGCCTACCGCATCGGCAGCGCGCCGCTCGACCAGGTGGCCAACACCGAGAAGTTCATGCCGCGCGACTTCATCTCGGCCGACGGCTACGGCATCACCGACAAGTGCCGCAGCTACCTGCTGCCGCTGATCCAGGGCGAGGACTATCCGGCCTACCGCGACGGGCTGCCGGTCTACGTGACGCTGCAGAACCACGTGGTCGCGAAGAAGCTGCCGGCCTTCGAGATCGCCAAATGAACGCCGCAGCTGCACGGCCCGATCCTTCGCGTTGCCCTCTGTGCGGCGAGGCGAACCGCTGCGCGATGGAGATCGAGCGCGAGACCGGCCAAGTGCAGCCGCCTTGCTGGTGCATGCAAACCGACTTCGACCGCGCCGTGCTCGCGCGCGTCCCTGCAGAGATGCGCGGCCTCGCCTGCATCTGCGCGCGCTGCGCTACTGCAGCCGCTGTTGCTGCGACTGCTGCTGATCCTGCTCCTGCGCCGGCGGTTCAGGATTGACGGGCGCCGGCGGCCGCCGGCCGCGCTCCCGCTCTTCGGCGATCACCTCGTGGATGAACTGCAGCTTGCCCACGGCCACGTGCGGCAGCACGAAGGGGTAGTAGTCGGGCTGGCCCATGCTGCGCGACAGCTCGTTGAGCACATTGGTGAGGCGCACCCAGCCGTTGAGGAAGTCGAGGAATTTCGCCGCTCCGGGATGCTCGGGCTGCCAGAGATCCGAGAGCTCGAACAGGTCGCTGGTGACTTCGACGTTCTGCGCATCGACGCCGAAGCTCTTCGCCGTGTCCGCCGTGTCGGCCATGTGCAGGTAATGGGCCCAGGTTTCGGCCCAGTCTTCCCACGGATGCGCGCTTGCATAGCTCGTGACGTAGCGGTTCGCCCAGTCGGGCGGCGGGCCGTTGTCGTAGTGGTTGCGCAGCGCCGTCGCGTAGTCGGCCCGCTCGTCGCCGAAGAGCTCGCGAAAACTGTCGAGCCACGGCGTCGGGTAGACCAGCAGGTCCCAGTAGTAGTGGCCGATCTCGTGGCGGAAATGGCCGACCAGCGTGCGGTAGGGTTCGCGCATCTCGGCACGGATGCGCTCGCGCACTGCGTCCTCGGCCTCTTCGGCGTTGAGCGTGATCAGGCCCATCTCGTGGCCGGTCATCACATGCGGGCCGCCCGGCATGTTGCTCAGGAAGTCGAAGGCCAGGCCGTGCACCGGATCGGTCAGGCGCGTGACGACCGGCAGGCCCAGCGCCAGCAGTTGCGAGATCAGCCGGCGCTTGGACAGCTCGAGCTTGCGCCACAGTTCGCCATTGCTCTCGATCGACAGGTCGGGGATGGTGCGCGTGACGCTGCATGACAGACAAAGGCCGGGCACCAGGCCATCGGTGTGGAAGGCCGGGTCGTCACCTTCGCGCGGCGCGGGCACCATCCAGTTGCAGGCGGCCGGGGTCATCAGGTTGGCGCAGCGGCGATAGGTCTTGCCCCCGGCATCGCCGAAGACGGTGAAGGTGTCGGGCTCGGCGCCTTCAAACGTTGCGGGCGCGAGCGGCACCACGCCCAGGCTTTCGATCACGAAGCCGAGCGGCGTATGGCAGGCCAGGCACTGGCTGTTGCGCAGGAACACGGGGCGGCCGCACTGGCACTGGTAGGCACGGGTGACGGTGGGCGCCTGGAGCTCGGCCGCGAGCGAGGGCGCGGCTTCGGCTTCGACGGCGGGGCCGCTGTCGTCGGGGGTGGGGGATTCCATGGCTCTGTGTTCTTTTGGATTTCGGGCGGGACAGCCGGACCATTGTGAAGGCTGCCTCTGCGCCAGGACCGGCGCGCAAACCCCGATATCCTTGTAGGACGGCCCGAACAGGCTGCCTCCCCCGATGACCTCGACGCTCCCGCCGCAATCCCTCAGCAGCCGCTACGGGCCCCGCTACCGCTGGCTGCTGCTCTTTTCCGTGATGGTGGGCGTGATGGCATCGATCATGTCCTCGACCATCGTCAACGTGGCGATCCCGGGCATGAGCCACCACTTCGCGCTGGGCCAGGAGCGCGCGCAGTGGGTCAGCTCGGGCTTCATGGTCGCGATGACGGTGTCGATGTTGACCACGCCCTGGCTGCTCGCGCGCTACGGCTACCGCCGCACCTATGTCGGCACCATGGTGCTGCTGCTGCTCGGCGGCGTCGCGGGCGGGCTGGCCAACCACTTCCCGCTGGTGCTGATCGCGCGGGTCGCCGAGGGCCTGGCGGCCGGCGTGGTGCAGCCGATCCCGGCCATCATCATCCTGCGCGCCTTCGAGCCTCACGAGCAGGGCCGCGCAACCGGCATCTTCGGCATGGGCGTGGTGCTGGCGCCGGCCATCGGCCCCAGCATCGGCGGCGTGCTGGTCGACCTGTTCGGCTGGCGCTCGATCTTCTTCATGGTGGTGCCTTTCTGCATCGCCTCGATCTGGCTGGCCTACAAGTTCGTGCCGACCACGGCGCCCGGCGGCGTGGTGGCGGCGCGCAGCGGCGGGCTCGACTGGGGCGGCCTCGCGCTGGGCACCGCCGGCACCTTGTGCCTGCTGAACGGGCTGGTCGAGCTGCGCGGCGACGCGCCGCTGCAGGCCGCGGCGCTGCTCGTCGGCGCGGTCGTGGCCTTCGGCGCCTTCGTGGGCTGGCAGCGGCGGCTCGCGGCCGCGGGCGGCACGCCGCTGATGAACCTGGCGCTGTTCCAGTACCGGCAGTTCGCGATGGGCAGCGTGGTCGCCTTCATCTACGGCACGGCGCTGTTCGGCTCGACCTACCTGCTGCCGGTCTACATGCAGGTCGGGTTGCAGCTTTCGGCCTCGCACGTCGGCACCATCCTGCTGCCGGCCGGCATCGTGCTCGCCTTCACCATTGCCGGTGTCGGCCGGCTCGCGGACCGGCACCCGACCTGGCTGCTGGTGTGCACCGGGCTCGCGCTCCTGGCCGTCTCCTTCGCGCTGATGCTGTTGCTGCGGCTCGACAGCGCGCTCTGGCTGCTGGTGGCCTTCGCGATCATCGGCCGCGTCGGGCTGGGCTTCATCCTGCCCTCGCTCAACCTGGGCTCGATGCGCCCGCTGGCCAAGCCGCTGATTCCTCAGGGCGCGAGCGCAATCAACTTCCTGCGCATGCTGGGCGGCGCGGCCGGCGTGAGCCTGTGCGCGATCGTGCTCGAATGGCGGCTGGCCGTGCATGGCGATTCGCTGGTCAACACGGCCACCAGCCCGGCGCGGTTGGCGGCCTTCGACGAGGTGTTCGCGATGCTGGCCGGCCTCTGCGCGCTGGCGATCTGCGCGGCCTGGCAGTTGCGCGAAAAGCGCTCTAATTGACCCATGTGCCAATTGCTCGGAATGAACTGCAACACGCCGACCGACGTGACATTCAGCTTCACGGGCTTCGCGCAGCGCGGCGGGCGTACCGACCACCATGCCGACGGCTGGGGCATCGCCTTCTTCGAGGACCGCGGCCTCAGGCATTTCGTCGACCACCAGCCGGCCTGCGAGTCGCCGGTGGCCGAGCTGATCCGGCGCTACCCGATCCAGAGCCGCAACGTCATCGCGCACATCCGCAAGGCCACGCAGGGCGCGGTGAACCTGCAGAACTGCCACCCCTTCGTGCGCGAGCTGTGGGGCCGCTACTGGGTGTTCGCGCACAACGGCGACTTGAAGGACTTCAGGCCGCGGCTGCACGGCAACTTTCATCCCGTGGGCAATACCGACAGCGAGCACGCCTTCTGCTGGATCATGCAGGAGATGGCCAAGTCGCATGCCGACGTGCCGAGCGTCGAGGAACTGACGCTCACGCTGCGCGAGCTGGCGCCGCGCGTCGCGCGCCACGGCACCTTCAACTTCATGCTCTCGAACGGGCAGGCGCTGTGGTCGCACGCCTCGACGAACCTTTGGTACATCGAGCGACGCCATCCTTTCGTGACGGCCGAGCTGTCGGACGAAGACCTCAGCATCGACTTCGCGCAGCACACCACACCGAACGACCGGGTGGCGGTGGTGGTGACGGCGCCCCTGACCACCAACGAGACCTGGACCGCCTTCGCGCCCAACGAGCTCGCGGTGTTCGTCGACGGCCAGCGCGCCGGCTGAATTCGGGCGCCGCGCACGGGCTTCGCCGAGGCGGTGCGCGCGCCGGGCCAGGCGCTAGCGGAGGTACGCCTCCAACGCATCGATGAACATCGCCGGCACGTCGAAGCCGGTCTGCTCGGTGATTTCCTGGAAGCAGGTCGGACTGGTCACGTTGATCTCAGTCAGCGAGCCGCCGATCACGTCGAGCCCGATCAGGAGCAGCCCGCGTTCGTTGAGCACCGGTCCGATCGCTTCGGCGATGCGCCGGTCCTGGTCGGTCAGCGGCTGCGCCACGCCCTTGCCGCCGGCCGCGAGGTTACCGCGCACCTCGGTGCCCTGCGGAATGCGCGCCAGGCTGTGCGGCACGGCCTGGCCGCCGATCACAAGGATGCGCTTGTCGCCCTGCGCGATCTCGGGCACGAAGCGCTGCACCATGATGGTTTCGGCGCCGTTCTTGTTGAGCGTCTCGACGATCGAGCCGAGGTTCAGCCCGTCGGCCTTGACGCGGAAGATGCCCATGCCGCCCATGCCGTCGAGCGGCTTCAGGATGATGTCCTGGTGCTCGGCATGGAAGGCGCGCACCGCGGCCGGATCGCGCGTGACCAGCGTGGGCGTCGTGTACTCGGCGAACTCCATGATCGCGAGCTTCTCGGGATGGTCGCGCAGCGCGCGCGGCCGGTTGACGACGCGCGCGCCTTCGCGCTCACCCTGTTCGAGCAGGTGAGTGGCGTAGATGTACTCGGCGTCGAAGGGCGGGTCCTTGCGCATCAGCACCACATCGAAGGCGTGCAGCGGGCGTTCGATCACGGCCTCTTCGCGGAACCATGCCTGCTCGCCGGTCAGCATGATCTCGCGCACCCTGGCGGTGACCGGCCGGCCGCGCTGCCAGTTCAGGTGCCGCGGCTCGCAGGCCGAGAGCGTGTAGCCGCGGCGCTGCGCCTCTCGCATCATCGAGAAGGTGGTGTCCTTGTAGATCTTGAACTGCTCGAGCGGGTCAGCGATGAAAAGGATGTGCATCAGGATGTCTTTCCGGCGATCGATGAGGAAGGGGCGGCTTCGGCAGAAGCGGCCCGTGCGTCTTGCTTGATCTTGCAGGCAGCTGCGATATCCTTGCCGGCGAAGGGTTTGCCGCGGCCGAGCTGCTGGATGGCCGAGAGGCTCAGGTCCTCGAAGAATCGCATCGACGGCCTCGACGCCCTAGATCTCGATCTTCGAGCCGAGCTCGACCACCGCGTTGTTCGGCAGCCCGAGGAAGCCCGCCGCCCCGCTCGCGTTGTGGTGCATCTGCGCGAAGAGCTTCTCGCGCCAGGGCGCCATGCCGCTGCCGAGCGTGGGGATCACCACGTCGCGCGAGAGAAAGTAGCTGGTCGTCATGGGCTCGAGCTGGCAGCCGCGCAGCCGCGCATGCTCCAGCGCGCGCGGCAGGTCGACGTCGTTCTTGAAGCCGTAGTGCACCACCACCTGCCAGCAGTGATGCCCGAGCGGCTCCATCTCGATGCGCTTGTCCATCGGAATCCACGGCACTTCGTGGCTGCGCACGGTGACGAACAGGTTCTGCTCGTGCATCACCTTGTTGTGCTTGAGGTTGTGCAGCAGCGCATTGGGCACCACGCCCGGCTCCGCGGTCATGAACACCGCGGTGCCGTCGACGCGCGCCGGCGGATTGACGAACACCGAATCGAGGAAACCGCGCAGGTCGATGGCTTCGGCCAGCTGCATCTGGCCCATGAGGCGCCGGCCTTCCTTCCAGGTCAGCATCAGCATGAAGATGGACCCGCCGATCAGGAGCGGGAACCAGCCGCCTTCGAACAGCTTCAACAGGTTGGAGGCGAAGAACAGGAAGTCGACCACGAAGAACCAGCCGGTCGCGGCGATGCACAGCCACAACGGGTACTTCCAGGCATAGCGGATCACGAAGAAAGTCAGCACCGTGGTGATCAGCATGTCGGTGGTCACGGCGATGCCGTAGGCCGCGGCCAGGTTGCTCGACGAGCGGAACATGACCACCGCCAGCACGATCGCGACGAACAGCCCCCAGTTGACGAAGGGAATGTAGATCTGCCCCGCGGTGCGCACGCTGGTGTGCTCGATGTTCAGACGCGGCAGGTAGCCGAGCTGGATCACCTGCCGCGTGACGCTGAAGGCGCCGGTGATGAGCGCCTGCGACGCGATCACCGTGGCGGCGGTGGCGAGCAGCACCAGCGGTATCAGGGCCCATTCGGGCGCCATCATGTAGAAGGGATTCTTCACCGCCGACGGGTTCTCCAGCAGCAGCGCGCCCTGGCCGAAGTAGTTGAGCGTGAGCGCCGGCATCACGACCGAGAACCAGGCGACGCGGATCGGCCGCTTGCCGAAGTGGCCGAGGTCGGCGTAGAGCGCCTCGGCACCGGTCACGCACAGCACGGTCGCACCCAGGATGATGAAGCTGGTGCCGGGGTTGTCCCACATGAAGCGCAGCGCATAGTGCGGGCTCATGGCCTTGAGGATTTCAGGATGGGCGAGGATCTGCCACACGCCCAGCAGCGCGATCGCGAAGAACCAGACCAGCGTGATCGGGCCGAAGTAGCGGCCGATGCCCGTGGTGCCGTGCTTCTGGAGCGCGAACAGGCAGAACAGCACCACCAGCGTGATCGGGATCACGTAGTGCTTGAAGTGCGGCGACACCACCTCCAGGCCCTCGACCGCCGACAGCACCGAGATGGCCGGCGTGATGACGCCGTCGCCGTAGAAGAGCGAGGTGCCGAAGATGCCGACCATCAGCAGCACGTGGCGCAGGCGGGGCTTGTCGACCACCGCCTGCGAGGCCAGTGCCAGCATCGCGACCAGGCCGCCCTCGCCCTCGTTGTCGGCCCGCAGGACCAGCACCACGTACTTGAGCGAGACGATCACCGTCAAGGTCCAGAAGAACATCGACAGGATGCCGTAGACGTTCTCGACCGTGAAGGGAACGTGGCCGTGGCCGAACACCTCCTTGACCGCATACAGAACGCTGGTGCCGATGTCGCCATAGACGACACCGATGGCCGCAAGGATCAGCGCGGTAGAGGAAGATTTGGTGGGGGACACGGAGTCGATGAAAAAGGGTGTCCGGCGTGACGCTGCACGCCCGGGCGCCTGGGCAGCTGGGTGCAGCCGCCGCGTCGCCTTCCGCCCTCTTGTTTGCGTTGCTGTGGGGTCGCTATTTTGCCGCCGCCGGAAGGCCCCGCAACCCGTACTACGAAATCATTCGTAGATTTCGGCGTCCGGATCGGTCGCCTCGAGCTCGTAGCTGGCCGCCACCATGGCCAGCCGTCCGATCACGCCGTACATGTAGAAGCGATTCGGGGCGCTCGCGCCGGGCTTGGCGCCCGGTTGCGGTAAGTGCGCACTCTCCGAAAATGCCAAGGGCACGAAGCTCGCACCCGGCAGGTTGAGGTTCTCGTCGGGGCTGCGCTCGGCATGCACCCGGTAGAAGCCGCCGACCACGTAGCGGTCCATCATGTAGACCACCGGCTCGGCGACGCCGTTGTGCACGCGCTCGTTGGTCAGCACGCCTTCCTGCACGATCACATCGCCCGGCTCCTGGGCTTCGCTGGCGGTGCCGGTCTTGTTGTTGCGCGGCCTGCGGCCGAGGGCCTCGAGATCCTTGACGTCGCGCACCGTCATGACACCCATGCCATGGGCGCCGTTGTCGGCCTTGACGACCACGAAGGGCTTCTCGTTGATGCCGTATTCCTTGTACTTGCGCCGGATCTTGGTGAGCAGCGCGTCCACGTGGCTGGTCAGCACGTCCATCCCCTGGCCCTCGGCGACATCGACGCCGCCGGCGCGCGCGTACATCGGGTTGATCAGCCAGGGGTCGATGCCCAACAGCTTGCCGAAGCGCTTGGAAACTTCCTCGTAGCTGTGGAAGTGGTTGCTCTTGCGGCGTACCGACCAGCCGGCATGCAGCGGCGGCAGCAGGTACTGCTCGTGCAGGTCTTCCAGGATGCCGGGCGTGCCGGCCGCGAGGTCGTTGTTGAGCAGGATGGTGCAGGGGTCGAAATGCTTGAGCCCCAGGCGCCGCTTGCCGCGCACCACGGGCTCCAGGCACACGGTCTCGCCGTTCGGCAACTCGATCTTCTTGGGCGACTTGATCGCCGGATCGATCGAGCCCACGCGCACATTGAGCCCCGCCATATGAAAAATCCGCACCAGCCGGGCCACGTTGGCCAGGTAGAAGGTGCTGCGCGCATTGTTTTCCGGGATCACCAGCAGGTTGCGCGCTTCGGGGCAGATCTTCTCGATCGCGGCCTGCGCGGCCTGCACCGCCAGCGGCAGCATGTCATCGGTCAGGTTGTTCCAGCCGCCAGGGTAGAGGGTGGTGTCCACTGGCGCCAGCTTGAAGCCGGCATTGCGGATATCGACCGAGCTGTAGAAGGGCGGCGTGTGCTCCATCCATTCGAGCCGGAACCAGCGCTCGATGGCCGGCGTGGAGTCGAGAACGCGTTGTTCGAGTTCGTTGATGGGGCCGGTCAGGGCGGTGACGAGATGGGGAACCATGCGACGGCCTTGTTATGCGTGTTCTGCGACGAAAGGTGGAGTGGAATTGTAGGATTTGGGGGCGCTGGGGCGGATGACAAGCGCTGCCCCGATCCGCGCCACCTTCAGCTCCGCACTTCGCCCTGGCCCAGCACCACGTACTTGAGCGAGGTGAGCCCCTCGATGCCGACCGGCCCGCGCGCATGGAACTTGTCGGTGCTGATGCCGATCTCGGCCCCGAGCCCGAACTCGAAGCCGTCGGCAAAGCGCGTGCTCGCGTTCACCATCACGCTGGCCGAGTCGACCTCGCGCAGGAAGCGCTGGGCGTGCATGTGGTCGCGCGTGACGATGGCGTCGGTGTGGTGGCTCGAATAGCGGTTGATGTGCGCGATGGCTTCGTCCACGCCCGCGACCACCTTGATGCTGATGACGGCGGCCAGGTACTCCTCAGACCAGTCGGACTCGACCGCGTCCACCACCCGGGCGCCCGGCGGGAGCGCACCGTCGGCGCGCAGGATGCGCGCCGCTGCGGGGTCGCAGCGCATCTCCACCCCCTTGGCCGCGAAGATCGCGCCGATCTCCGGCAGGAAGCTCTCGGCCATCGAGGCCGCCACCAGCAGGCCCTCGGCCGCATTGCAGGGGCTGTACTTCTGCGTCTTGGCGTTGTCGACGATCTTGACCGCCATGTCGAGCTCGGCCGTGTCGTCCACGAAGACGTGGCAGTTGCCGTCCAGGTGCTTGATGACCGGCACCTTGGCCTCGCGGCTGATGCGCTCGATCAGGCCCTTGCCGCCTCGCGGGATGACCACGTCGACGAACTCGGGCATCGCGATCAGCTGCCCCACCGCCTCGCGGTCGGTGGTCTGCACCAGCTGCACCGCCTCGACCGGCAGGCCCGCCTCGGCCAGCGCCTCCGACACCAGCAGCGCGAGCGCCTTGTTCGACTCGATCGCCTCCGAGCCGCCGCGCAGGATCGCCGCGTTGCCGCTCTTGATCGCGAGGCTCGCGGCCTCGATGGTCACGTTGGGCCGGCTCTCGTAGATCATGCCGAAGACGCCGATCGGCACCCGCATCTGGCCGACGCGGATGCCGCTGGGCTGCTGCTTCATGCCGATGACTTCGCCGATCACGTCGGGCATCGCGGCGAGCTGTTCGCAGCCCAGCGCCACGGTCTCGATGACCTTCGGCGTGAGCTTGAGCCGGTCGACCATCGGGGCCGAGAGGCCGGCCGCGACAGCGCGCTCGATGTCGCGCGCATTGGCCGGGGCCAGGCCCTCCGCCCTCTCGCGCAGGCGCCGTGCCAGCGCCTTGAGCGCCTTGTTCTTGGTGGCCGCGGAGGCCTTGGCCATCAGGGCGGCGGCCGCCTTGGCCTGCAGCCCCAGGGTCTGCATGTGTTCGTTGACGTTGAACGCGTTCATCCGCCCATTTTCCCACGCGGGCTGCGGGCAGGGCGGCAATGCGTGGAAACGCGGGGTTCGCGAAAGAGGAACGATCGCGCGCTCAGCCCCGGGCCGGCGCCGCGCAGGCACGGCACAGCATCAGCGCCAGCCGCTGCAGCGCCTGCCAGCCGCCGGCCGGCCAGTCGGGCTGCTTCAGGCCCTTGACGATGCCGTCCACGATGTGCGCGGCGCGCAGCATGCGGGCCAGCGCACGATCGTCCAGCCGCGGCAGCACGCGCTCGAAGGCGCGCTCGCGCGGGCCCCAGATGCGGTTCTCGCGCAGCGCCATGGGCAGCGGCCGGCCGGCGGCCATCGCGTCCTTGACGCGCTTCAGCGCCCGGATGTCCTCGGCCAGCGTGTAGTGCACCAGCACCTCGGCCTCGCCTTCGGCCTGCAGGCCGTCGAGCATGCGCGCGACGCGCTGCGGATTGCCGCCGAGCACGGCTTCGGAGAGCTTGAACACGTCGTAGCGCGCGACGTTGTTGACCGCGCCTTCGACCTGCTCCCACGACAGCTCGCCCTCGGGATGCAGCAGCGCGAGCTTCTGGATTTCCTGGTGCGCGGCGAGCAGGTTGCCTTCCACGCGGTCGGCGAAGAACTGCAGCGTGCGCTGGCCTTCCTCGCCGCCTCTCACGCGCTGGCCCTGCTGCGCGAGCCGCTGCGCGATCCACTGCGGCAGCGCGGCGCGCTCAATGCTCTCGATCTGCAGGCTGATGCCGTTGTTCTCCAGCGCCGAGAACCAGGCGCCGGTGCGCGTGGCCTTGTCCAGGCGCGGCAGCATCACCAGCGTGAGGGTGCTGTCGTTGCCCTGCGCGGCCTCGGCGATCTGCTGCAGCGCAACGCTGCCGTCCTTGCCCGGCTTGCCCGAGGGGATGCGGATTTCGACGATCTGCCGGTCGGCGAACAGGCTCAGCGACCCGCCCGCGGCGAGCACCGCGCTCCAGTCGAAATGCGCGCCGGCCACGGTGTACGAGCTGCGCTCGGTGTAGCCCTGCGTTCGTGCCGCTGCGCGGATCGCGTCAGCCGCCTCCTGCGCGAGCAGCGGCTCGTCGCCGTGGATGGTGTAGAGCGGCTTGATGCCCTTCTGCAGATGGGCTTCCAGCTGCGCGGGGCCGAGCTGCATCAGAGGCTCTTCACCGCGCCCAGCCGCCGCATCGTCTGCTGGGCGATGTCGCTCTGCATGTCGCGGAACAGCAGCTCCGCTTCGCTTTCCTTCGCCAGCGCCGCGGTTTCGTTGTAGGTGATGTCGCGCTGCTGCTGGATCTCGGTCGGTGGCAGCAGTTCCTTGCCGCCCGGCGTGCGCAGCCTGAAGCGCATCGTCAGGCGCAGCTGGAGCTCGCGCACCTGGCCGGCCGAATTGGTGGAGAGCACGATGCGCTCGCGGTTTTCGGCAAGGATGTCGAGCACCGCTTCGGCCGTGTCGAGCTTGTCGGCCGGAATCAGCTCGACGGTGCCGGCGGCGCGGATCTGGCGCCGAAGATCGTTCACGAAAGCCGAGCTGCCCGGCACCGCCAGCGTCTTGAACGCGAAGATCGGCGCACGGCGCAGCTCGAAGCCGCAGCCCCCGACCCCAAGCGAGGCCGCCGCGGCAAGGGCGAGAAAGCCGCGACGCGGCAGGAGGCGCTGAGACCGGGTGCGTGTATTCATGCTTTCCTTCATACCACCACGTTGACCAGCCGCCCGGGCACCACGACCACGCGCTTGGGCACGGCGCCCTCGGCATGCTTGGCCAGCACCTCGCTCGCGAGCGCGATCTTCTCGATCTCCTGCTTCGAGGCATTGGCCGGCACGCGCAGCGAGCCGCGCAGCTTGCCGTTGACTTGCAGCATGAGCTCGATCTCGTCCTGCTCCAGCGCGACCACGTCGACCACCGGCCAGGGCGCGTCGAGCAGCGGGCCGTGCAGTTTGTCGTAGCCCAGCTGATGCCACAGTGCGTGCGTGATGTGCGGCGTGGCCGGGTAGAGGCAGCGCATCAGGATGCCGAAGCCTTCGCGCACGGCCGCGCGATCGCCCGTGCTGCCGTCGGACTTGAAGCCCTCCAGCGCATTCAGGAGCTTCATCGCGCCCGACACCACGGTGTTGTATTGCATGCGCTGGTAGTCGTAGTCGATCTGGCGCAGCACGGTATGGACCTCGCGGCGCAGCGCCTTGGCCTCCTTGCCGAAGGCCGAGCGCGGGTCGATCGCGTCGATCTCGATCTCCGCGCTCTCCGCGGCGCTGACGGTCGCCGCTTCGAGCGCTACCCCGAAGTTCCAGACCCGGCGCAGGAAACGGTAGCTGCCTTCCACAGCCGCATCGTTCCACTCCAGCGTGGCCTCGGGCGGCGCGGTGAACATGGTGTAGAGGCGCGCGGTGTCGGCGCCGTACTTCTCGATCAGGTCCTGCGGGTCGACGCCGTTGCGCTCGCTCTTGCCCATCTTGCCGACGCCGCCGTATTCGAGCTTCATACCGTCGGCCAGGGTGCCGCCGGTGATGCGCCCCTGCGCATCGAGCACGGGCGTCACCTCGGAAGGCGGGAAGTACTCCTTGGCCCCCTTCTCGGTGCGCCGGTAGAAGATGTGGTTGAGCACCATGCCCTGCGTGAGCAGCTTGCTGAAGGGCTCGTCGATCTTCACCAGACCGAGGTCGCGCATCACCTTGGTCCAGAAGCGCGCGTAGAGCAGGTGCAGGATCGCGTGCTCGATGCCGCCGATGTACTGGTCCATCGGCATCCAGTAGTCGGCGCCTTCGGCCACCATGGCCTGGTCGTTCTTCGGGTCGCAGTAGCGCATGAAGTACCAGGCGCTGTCGACGAAGGTGTCCATCGTGTCGGTCTCGCGCCGCGCCGGCTTGCCGCAGACCGGGCAGGCCACGCCGGCATGGAAGCCTTCATGCTTGGCCAGCGGGTTGCCGGAGCCGTCGGGCACGCAGTCGGTGGGCAGCACGACCGGCAGGTCCTTCTCGGGCACCGGCACCGCGCCGTGTTCCTCGCAATGGATGATCGGGATCGGCGTGCCCCAGTAGCGCTGGCGGCTCACGCCCCAGTCGCGCAGGCGCCAGGTGGTCTGCATCTCGCCCAGGCCCTTCTGGACCAGCGCGTGCGCCACCGCCTTGACCGCCTCGGCGTAGGACATGCCGCTGAAGTTGTCGGAGTTGATGGTCACGCCGCGCTGCTTGTCGGCATACCAGTCCTGCCAGCGGTGGTAGTCGAAGTGCGGTTCGTCGTCGACCAATACGACCTGGATGATCTCGATGCCGTACTTGTTGGCGAAGGCGAAGTCGCGCTCGTCGTGCGCGGGCACGCCCATCACGGCGCCGTCGCCGTAGCCGATCAGCACATAGTTGCCGACCCAGACCGGAATCGGCTCGTCGGTGATCGGGTGCCGCACGTGGAGGCCGGTGGGCACGCCCTTCTTTTCCTGCGTCGCGAGCTCGGCCTCGGTGGTGCCCCCGCTCTTGCATTCCTCGATGAAGGCGGCGACTTTCGGGTCTTTCTTCGCGGCATGCACGGCCAGCGGATGTTCGGGCGCCACGGCGCAGAAGGTCACGCCCATGATGGTGTCGGCACGCGTCGTGAAGACGTACATGAGGCCGCCCTGGATCAGCTTGCCGTGATCGTCCTTGATGTCGTGCAGGAAGGCGAAGCGCACGCCCTCGCTCTTGCCGATCCAGTTCTCCTGCATCAGCTTCACGCGCTCGGGCCAGCCCGGCAGCTTGTGCTGGGTGTGCTCGAGCAACTCTTCGGCGTAGTCGCTGATCTTGAGGTAGTAGCCCGGGATCTCGCGCCGCTCCACCGTGGCGCCGGTGCGCCAGCCCTTGCCGTCGATCACCTGCTCGTTGGCCAGCACGGTCTGGTCGACCGGATCCCAGTTGACCAGCTGGGTCTTGCGGTAAGCGATGCCTTTTTCGAGCATCTTCAGGAACAGCCACTGGTTCCACTTGTAATAGCTGGGGTCGCAGGTGGCGATCTCGCGGCTCCAGTCGATCGCCAGCCCCATGGCCTGGAGCTGGCTCTTCATGTAGCCGATGTTCTCGTAGGTCCATTGGGCCGGCGGCACGCCGTTCTTGAGCGCCGCGTTCTCGGCCGGCAGGCCGAAGGCGTCCCAGCCCATCGGCATCAGCACGTTGTAGCCGCTCATGCGCAGGTAGCGCGTGAGCATGTCGTTGATCGTGTAGTTGCGCACGTGGCCCATGTGCAGCTTGCCGCTGGGATACGGCAGCATCGAGCAGGCGTAGTACTTCTTCTTGCGCGCGTCCTCGGTCACGCGGTAGGCATCGGCCGCCGTCCAGGCGGCCTGGGCAGCGGACTCGACGTCGCTGGGTTTGTAGCTGGGGTTCATTGGGCTTGGGGCAACAGCCCGGCATCAGGCGGCCGGGGAATGCGGATTATCGCGGGTGAGGAAGCTCAAGGCTTCCTGGTGGCCGGCGCTTCGGTCACGAAGCCGATGCGGCTCAGCCCCGCCTTGTTCGCGATGCCCATCAACTCGACCACCTTGCCGTAGGGCACGGTCTGGTCGGCGCGCAGCTGGACCTCGGTGTCGCGGTTGGCGGCGGCGGCCTTCTCGAGGCCGGCCGCGAGCTCCTCGACACTCACGGCCTGGTCGTTGAGGAAGACCTTGCCCTCCGCATCCACCGCGAGACTCACGAACTTGGGCGTGTCGGCGGGCTGGCCGGCGTCGGTGCGCGGCAGGTCGAGCTTGATCGAGCTGGCCATCAACGGGGCGGTGATGATGAAGATCACCAGCAGCACCAGCATCACGTCCACCAGCGGCGTGACGTTGATGTCCGACAGCGGCCGCTGCCCGCCGGCGCCGATCGCCCGCCCGCCGGTGGCGGTGCTGCCGAGCGAGGTGCGACCGAAGGCCATGGGTTCTGTGCCCTTCTCAGACCGGCATCGGCCGCGCGGGCGGCAGCGGCGCTTCGCGCTGCGGCTCGTCGCCGAGCGCGCCGAGCAGGTCGTGGGCGAAGCCTTCCAGCTCGGCCTCGATTCGGCTGACCACGCGGCCGAACACGTTATAGGCGAGCACGGCCGGAATCGCGACCGCGAGGCCGAAGGCGGTCATGATCAGCGCCTCGCCAACCGGGCCGGCCACCTTGTCGATGGTGAATCCGCCGGTTTCCCCGGCAATGCCCACGAGCGCGCCGTAGATGCCCCAGACCGTGCCGAGCAGCCCGACGAAGGGTGCCGTGGCGCCGACCGTGGCGAGCAGGATCTGCCCGGCCTGCAGGCGCCGCAGCGCGGCATGCAAGGCGTCGCGCAGGGCGCGCGTGAGGCGCTGGGCGCGGTCGACCGCGCCGCCGAGCGTGGCGGCATCGGACTTGGCGGCCAGGCTCCTGACCGCGCTCACGGCCGGCCAGACCAGGGCCGCGCGGTCGAAGGCCCTGAGCTTCTGCTCGGCGTCGCCGAGCGACGGCGACTGCCAGAAGGCCGCGATGCTGCGCACCACGTCGCGCGTGCCGCCGCGCAGCAGCCAGGCCTTCCAGAGGATCACGACCCAGCTGGAGACCGACATCAGGAGCAGCAGCACGGCCACGGAACGGCTGACGCCGTCGCCGTGGGTGAGCAGCTCCAGAACACTCATGCGCTTTGGCGCAGGCCGAGCACGTCGAACATGTCGAACAGGCCGCTCTGCTGCCCGGCCAGGAAGCGCACCGCACGCAGGCTGCCCTGCGCATAGGTCGCGCGGCTGGCCGATTTGTGCGTGATCTCGATGCGCTCGCCGGTGCCGGCGAACAGCACCGTGTGGTCGCCCACGATGTCGCCGCCGCGGATGGTCGCGAAGCCGATGGTGGACGGGTCGCGCTCGCCGGTGACGCCCTCGCGCGCATAGACAGCGCATTCCTTGAGGTCGCGGCCCAGCGCATCGGCGATCACCTCACCCATCTTGAGCGCGGTGCCCGAAGGTGCGTCGACCTTGTGGCGATGGTGCGCCTCGATGATCTCGATGTCGTAGCCGGTAGCGAGCGCCTTGGCCGCCATTTCGAGCAGTTTGAACGTGACGTTGACGCCGACGCTCATGTTGGGCGCCATCACGATCGCGATTTCTTTCGCCGCCGCGGCGATCTCGGCCTTCTGCGCGTCGCTGAAGCCGGTGGTGCCGATCACGGCCTGCACGCCGAGCTCGCGGCACACGGCCAGATGCGCCAGCGTGCCTTCGGGCCGCGTGAAGTCGATCAGCACCTGGGCGTCCTGGAGGCCGGTGCGCAGGTCGGCCACGATCGGGACGCCGCTCGTGAAGCCGAGAAAGGCAGCCGCATCGCTGCCGATCGCGGGACTGCCGGCGACATCGAGCGCGCCGGCGAGGCGGCAGTCCTGCGCCTCGCGCACGGCCTCGATCAGCATGTGCCCCATGCGCCCGGAAGCGCCGGCGATCGCGATGCGCCGCAGCGGGGGAATGGAGGGAGAGGAAGAATCAGTCACGCGTTTCAGCCTTGAAGCCTGGAAGAAAGCCGGCCGGCGCGGCCGGCGCGCGCTAGCGCGTCGCTTCGAGCGGGGGATAGCTCGGCGGCAGCGGAGGCAGGGAGGCGGAGGACTCGCCGTCCGCTTTCTTGTCCTTGGCCGGATCGAATTTCTTGAGCTGGTCTTCCGAGGCTTCCAGGGCCGGCACCTTGCCGCTGCGCTTGCGGGTGTCGAGCGCGGCGACGAATTCTTCCTCGCTCGGCATCGGGTCGCCTTCGAAGCGTTCGAGCACTTCGCCATTGAAGAACACCGTCAGACGGCGCTGCTGGGGCTCGACGCCCTGGCGCCGGATCGTGAACACGTAATCCCAGCGATTGGAATGGAAGACGTCGTTCAGCAGGGAGGTGCCGAGGACTTCGCGCACCTGCTGGCGCGACATGCCGGGCTTGAGCAGCTCGACCTGCTCCTTCGACACGAAATTGCCCTGGACCACGTCGACCTTGTAGGGCGTGATGGCATGCAGCGCATCGCGCGAGCGTTCGGTGACGCTGCTGCAGGCGCCGAGGCAGAGGCTCCCAGCGACTGCGCCGACGAGCAGCCAGAGGCGGCGTTGTGGAATGTCAGGCATGGGCAAAAGGGCAAAGAGGGGTAGCGATATGATCGGGCCATTGTAGCGGCTGCCCCTCGGCGTGCCCCTCTCGCACAGCCGGCGCAGGAACCATCATGGGCAACATCGACGAACTGAAGAACACCGGCCTCAAGGCCACCCTGCCGCGTCTCAAGATTCTCGAAATCTTCCAGAACGGCGGCCAGCGCCACATGACGGCGGAAGACGTGTTCCGGGTGCTGCTCAACGAGCACTCCGACATCGGCCTGGCCACGGTCTACCGCGTGCTGACGCAGTTCGAGCAGGCCGGCATTCTCGAGCGCAGCCATTTCGAGAGCGGCAAGGCGGTCTACGAACTCAACGAAGGCAAGCACCACGACCACCTGGTGTGCACCTCCTGCGGCAAGGTCGAGGAGTTCTACGACCCCGAGATCGAGCGCCGCCAGCAGATGATCGCGACCGACAAGAAGTGGATTCTGCAGGACCACGCGATGTCGCTCTACGGCCTGTGCGGCGACTGCGCCAGCAAGCGCTGAACTGAAAGACGGCGGCCGCCGCCGGGCCGCCCCAAGGCGGGCCGCGCCTCCCCCTCGGGGGGTGGAGTTACACGCAGCGAAGCGAAGTGAAAAGCCGGGGGCTAATCGTCCTCGCGCGCGCCTTCCATGGCCTTGTGGTGGCGGGCGACGAAATCGGCGTAGGTATCGATGCCGCGCAGCTGCAGGATCGAGTTGCGCACCGCCGCTTCCACCAACACGGCGATGTTGCGGCCGGCCACCACCTGGATGATCACCTTGCGCACCGGAATGCCCAGCACGTCCTGGGTCAGCGGCGCCGAGGGCATGCGTTCGTAGTCGCGCTCGAAGCTGTCGCGCCGTACCAGGTGCACGATCAGCTTGAGGCGCATCTTCCGGCGCACCGCCGTCTCGCCGAAGATCGCGCGGATGTCCAGCAGGCCGATGCCGCGCACCTCGAGCAGGTTCTGCAGCAGCTCGGGGCAGCGCCCTTCCAGCGTGGTCTGGTTGATGCGGTAGAGGTCGACCGCGTCGTCGGCCACCAGGCCGTTGCCGCGCGAGATCAGCTCCAGGCCGAGCTCGCTCTTTCCGAGTCCCGACTCGCCGGTGATCATCACCCCTAGGCCCAGGATGTCCATGAACACGCCGTGCATCGAGGTGCGCTCGGCGAAGTGCTTGGAGAGGTAGGCGCGCAGCAGGTCGATCACGAAGGCCGAGGATTCCCGCGTGGCGAACAGGGGCAGTTGCGCCCGCTCGCAGATCGACAGGAGTTCGTCGGGCGCCGGCTGGCCGTCGGCCAGCACCAGCATGGGCGGCTCCAGCGTGACGATGCGGGCGATCCGCCGCACGCAATCGTCGGGCGTGCCGCGCGTCAGGTAGGCGACTTCGCGCGCACCGAGAATCTGCACGCGGTAAGGATGGATGTAGTTGAGGTAGCCCACCAGGTCGGCGGCCGACTGGGCGCGGCTGATGACGCCGGGATCGAACTGGCGCTCCGAGGCGCCCAGCCCCGCCAGCCACTCCCACCGGAGCGAGCCGCGGAACTCCTCGAACATCGCGTCGGCACTGATGACGGTCGGCTTCATGCGCCAGACTGTCTCATGCGGGTGCGCTTCAGGCCACCTGGGCGGACTGCCATCCTGCGATCAGGGCGTGGAGCGCGGCGGCGTCGGAGCTCGACTTGATCTGCTCGCGCAGGCCGGCATCGCTGAGCAGCTCCGCGATCTCCGAAAGTATTTCAAGGTGTTTCTGGGTGGCCGCTTCGGGCACCAACAGGAAGATCAGCAGCACCACCGGCTGCTCGTCCGGCGCGTCGAAACCGATCGGATTCGCGAGCTGGAACACCGCGGCCATCGGCGACTTGAGGCCCTTGATGCGCCCGTGAGGGATGGCCACGCCGTGGCCGAGGCCGGTGGAACCCAGGCGCTCGCGGGCGAACAGGCTGTCGGTGATGAGGGCACGGCCCAGGCCGTGCAGGTTTTCAAACAGCAAGCCCGCTTCTTCAAAAGCACGCTTCTTGCTGGTGGCGTCAACGCTCACGAGGACTTGAGCGGGCGGCAGGATGGACGCGAGTCGGTTCATGTTGGGGCGGGGCGGGGGCGATTATGCACCTGCTCCGCAAAAAGCAAAGGGCCGCCCTGAGGCGGCCCGCAAGAGTATTTGCCCGGAGAGGTACTACATCACGCGCTTCGGCGCCTCGTGATGGTGGTCCTGCAGGCGGTCTTTGTGACGGACCACCTGCCGATCGAGCTTGTCCACCAGCTCGTCGACCGCGGCGTAGAGATCAGCGTGGCTCGATTCCGCGAACATGTCATTGCCCTTGACGTGAATATTGCATTCGGCGCGTTGCCGACGTTCCTTTTCCTTTTGCTTTTCCACCGTGAGGATCACCTTCACATCGACCACCTGGTCGAAATGGCGGGTGATTCGGTCCAGCTTGCTCGTAACGTAGCTGCGCAAGGCGGGGGTGACGTCGAGGTGATGACCGCTGATCGTCAAATTCATGAATGACCTCCTGGATTGACGGTTGGGGAAAAAGACCCCGCTTCAGGGTGAAGCGTGGCCGGCGAAATGGGGAAAGGTGGGGGAAGGAGAGAAGAAGGAAGGGGGAGGGAGAGGAACGGGGGAAGGTCGGTTCACTATGCCCATGCTGTCATCGAATTGCAATCCCTTCCATGGCAAACCCCGGCATCGCCCGCCCACGCTCACGGTGCGCTATCGATTTGATAGTGCTAAAGACCTCGCGCGGCGCTCAGCGCCACGCGGCGCGCATGCGGCTCAGCAGATCGATCGTGGCCGCCGGCGGCGGTACATGGGGTGCGCGTTCGGGCGGCGGCGGCCAGGTCTGCTGTTCAAAGCGCTCGGAATCGGCGGCCGAAATGAAGCGCGTGCGGCCGGCGTACAGATGCCGGTCGCCGCGCGCAGCCTGCTGCGTGACGTAGAAGCGCTGAGGCACCAGCAGGTGCAGGTGGTCGCGCGCGCGGGTCATCGCCACGTAGAGCAGGCGCCGCTCCTCCTCCAGTTCCTGCGCGCCCTGCGCCACGTCGGCCGGGATGCAGCCGTCGACCACGTTGAGCACGTGCACCGAGCGCCACTCCTGCCCCTTGGCGGAGTGGATGGTCGAGAGGATCAGGTAGTCCTCGTCGAGCAGCGGCGGACCCGGGCGGTCGCTCGTCGCTTCGGGCGGATCGAGCGTGAGTTCGGTCAGGAAGCGCTCCCGCGAGACATAGCCCGAGGCCAGGCGCGCGAGCTGCTCGACGTCGCCGCGCCTGAGGCCGGCATCGTCGTGAAGCCGCTCGAGGTGGGGCAGATACCACTGCAACGCGAGCTCCATGTCGGCCGGCCAGGCGAGCGTGGGCGCGCGCAATTCGGCATAGATGGCCGCGAAGCGCGCCCACTCCTCCTTCGCGGCGGCAGGCGGCACGAAGGCCTGCACGACGGCACCGGGGTCTGAAGCCTCGGCCATCGCGTCGAGCAGCCGCGTGGAGCTGACCGGCCCGATGCCCGGAATCAGCTGCGTGACGCGAAAGCCCGCCATGCGCCCGCGCGGATTCTGGGCAAAGCGCAGCACCGCCAGCAGGTCCTTCACATGCGCGGCTTCGAGAAACTTGAGGCCGCCGTACTTGACGAAGGGGATGTTGCGCCGCGCCAGCTCGAGCTCGAGCGCGGCGCTGTGGCTCGAGCTGCGGAACAGCACGGCCTGCGATTTCAGCGCCAGACCGCCTTCGCGGTGCGCGAGCACGCGCTCGGCCACGAAGCGGGCCTGTTGCGCTTCATCGGGCACCAGCACCAGCTGCGGCCGTCCGGCCGAGGGCTTGTCGGTCCAGAGGGTCTTGGTGTGGCGCTCCGAAGCGGCGGCGATCACCGCATTGGAGACATCGAGGATGGGCTGGGTCGAGCGATAGTTGCGCTCCAGCGTGACCACCCGCGCGGGCTGCGTGAACTGCTGCGGAAAGTCGAGGATGTTGCGCACCGTCGCGCCGCGGAACGAGTAGATCGACTGCGCGTCGTCGCCGACCACGGTGAGGCCGCGGCCGTCGGGCTTGAGCGCGCGCAGGATGGCGGCCTGCAGCAGATTGGTGTCCTGGTACTCGTCGACCAGCACGTGGTCGAAGCGCGCGCCGATCTGCGCCGCCAGCGCGGGCTCCGCCACCATCTCGGCCCAGTACAGCAGCAGGTCGTCGTAGTCGAGCACCTGCTGCGCCTGCTTGGCTTCGACGTAAGCGCCGAAGAGGCGCTTGAGCTCGGCCTCCCATTCGGCGCACCACGGAAACGCATGCGCGAGCACCTCGGCCAGCGGCGCGTAGCTGTTGACGGCGCGCGAGTAGATCGAGAGGCAGGTTCCCTTGCGCGGAAAGCGCCGCTCCATGGACGCGAGGCCGATGTCGTTGCGCACCAGGCCCATCAGGTCTTCGGCATCGCCGCGGTCGTGAATGGTGAAGTTCTCGTGCAGGCCGATCTGCGCCGCGTGTTCGCGCAACAGGCGCGCGCCGATGCCATGGAAGGTGCCGGCCCAGGGCAAGGCCGGCGGCGCATCGGATTTCAGGCCGAGCACGCGCGCCAGCACCTGCCCGGCACGGCGCTCCATCTCCTGCGCCGCGCGGCGCGAAAAGGTCAGCAAGAGGATGCGCTGCGGATCGGCGCCGCGCGCGATCAGATGGGCCACGCGATGCGCGAGCGTGCTGGTCTTGCCCGAGCCCGCGCCGGCAATCACGAGCAGCGGCCGCTGGTCTTCCGGAGCCTCGCCGAGGGCCGTGCCGACACCGTGCTCCACCGCCGCACGCTGCTCGTCGTTGAGCTTGGAGAGCGCGGCCGCGAGGCGCTCGGCCTGGCTCGTGGGTGCGGGTGTCGCGAGGCTTTGCATCGCCGCGACTTTACTGGATGTCCATCCAGATGCCGACAGAAAAGCGCCGGGGCCGATGACATAATCGCGCCTCGCTGCAACCGGAGACTTTGCATGGAAACCGTTCCGCCTCGGCAGCTTTCAACTCCCCTGTGATGCGTTGTTGGCCAGGGACTTGAAAGCGCCCCGAACCCTCGCCAACCGCCACAAAAATTCACCGGGAGTGAGCCATGCTCAATATCTTCACGCTCGCCAACGGCCGCCTTGTCCAGGAAGAAATCGAGGCCCTCGAAGAGCTCTCTCAGTTCCAGCCGATCTGGGTCGATCTCGAATCGCCCACACTCGAAGAAAAGCGCTGGATCAAGCAGTACTACGGCCTGTCCATCCCCGAGGATGCGATGGACGAGGACATCGAGGAGTCGGCGCGCTTCTACGAAGAAGACAACGGCGAGCTGCACGTGCGCAGCGACTTCCTGATCGATGACGCCGAGAACCCGCGCTCCGTGCGCGTCGCCTTCATCCTCAACCAGCACAACACCGAACTGCGCAGCCGCGGCGTGCTGTTCTCGATTCACGATGAAGACGTGCCGGTGTTCCGCCTGCTGCGCATGCGCGCGCGCCGCGCACCCGGCCTGATCGAGGATGCCAAGGAAGTGCTCTTGAAGCTCTTCGATGCCGACGCCGAGTACTCGGCCGACTCGCTCGAGAACATCTACGACGAGCTGGAAGTCGCGGGCAAGAAAGTGCTGGAAGGCAACGTCAGCGACGAACTGGCCGGCGAGGTGCTGGCCGCGATCGCGCGGCAGGAAGACCTGAACGGCCGCATCCGCCGCAACGTGATGGACACGCGCCGCGCGGTGAGCTTCATGATGCGCAGCCGCATGCTGAACGCCGAGCAGTTCGAGGAGGCGCGCCAGATCCTGCGCGACATCGAGTCGCTCGACAACCACACCGCCTTCCTGTTCGACAAGATCAACTTCCTGATGGATGCGACCGTCGGTTTCATCAACATCAACCAGAACAAGACCATCAAGATCTTCTCGGTGGCGAGCGTCGCGCTGCTGCCGCCGACCTTGATCGCGAGCGTGTACGGCATGAACTTCAAGCTCATGCCGGAGCTGGAATGGGGCTACGGCTACGCGTACGCGATCGTGCTGATGGTCGCCAGCGCCCTGGTGCCGATGTGGTACTTCCGCCGCCGCGGCTGGCTCAAGTAGCAGTCGCCCAACCCCGTTCGCCCTGAGCTTGGCCTGTCCTGAGCCTGCCGAAGGGTCGAAGGGCTGCTCCCGGCTTCGACAAGCTCAGCCCGAACGGGCGGGGGAAGACAGGCCGGCGAGCCAGGCGTCGATCACCGCGAGGCTGTAGCGGCTCGCGACGGCGGCGACGAAGCGCAGGAAGTCGGCATGCGCCGCGTCGTCGGCGCGGTCCGAGATCGTGCGCACCGCGGCGAATGGCACGCGGTAATCGTGGCACACCTGCGCCACCGCGGCGCCTTCCATTTCGACCGCCAGCGCGTCGGGCAACTCGCGCCGGAGCGCATCGCTTTCGGCGGCGGTCGAGACGAAGCGGTCGCCGCTCACCAGCAGGCCGCGATGCAGCCGGGGCGCCTGCAGGCCGAAGTCGTCGACCACCGTCTGCCCGAGCAGCGCGACCGGATCGCGCAGCAGGCCGGCGGCCACGGCGGCCAGCGCATCGCTGATCGCGGTGTCGGCCGCGAAGCGCGCATGCCCGGTCAACGGCACCTCGTATTTGGGAAAGATCGGCGAGGCGTCCAGATCGTGCTGCAGCAGCTTGGTCGCCACCACCACGTCGCCCACCCGCACGCCGGGCCCGAGCCCACCTGCAACGCCGGTGAAGACGATGGCGCGCACGCCGAAACGCTCGAGCAGCACAGTGGCCGTGGTGGCCGCCGCGACCTTGCCGATGCGCGACAGCACCGCCACGACGGCTTGCCCATGCAGATGGCCGACCCAGAAATCCCGCCCGGCGACGCGCACGCGCTGCTCGTCGGGCATCGCGGCGAGCAGCGCGCCCAGCTCCTCCTGCATGGCGGCAACGATCGCGACCGGCCCCGCCATGGAAGTGCCCGCTACTTCTTGTCGCGCAGCTCGCGCCGCAGGATCTTGCCGACCGGCGTCTTCGGCAGCTCGGTGCGGAACTCCACCACCCTGGGCTGCTTGTAGCCGGTGAGATTGGCGCGGCAGAAGTCTCGCACCTGGGCCTCGGTGAGATCCGGGTTCTTCTTGACGATCACGAGCTTGACGGCCTCGCCGGTCTTCTCGTCGCCGATGCCCACGGCCGCGCATTCGAGCACACCCGGAATCTGCGCGACCACTTCTTCGACCTCGTTCGGATACACGTTGAAGCCCGAGACCAGGATCATGTCCTTCTTGCGGTCGACGATCTTGAAGAAGCCGCGCTCGTCGACCACGCCGATGTCGCCGGACTTGAAGTAGCCGTCGGCCGTCATGACCTTGGCCGTCTCGTCGGGACGCTGCCAGTAGCCGGCCATCACCTGCGGGCCCTTGATGGCGATCTCGCCCGGCTGGCCCATCGGCACCTCATGGCCGTCGTCGTCGAGCAGCTTCAGGTAGGTGCTGGGCAGCGGCACGCCGATGGTGCCGGTGTAGGCAGTGCTGGTGGTCGGGTTGCAAGTGGCCGACGGCGAGGTCTCGGAGAGGCCGTAGCCTTCGCAGATCGGGCAGCCGGTCTTCTCGAGCCAGAGCTTGGCCACCGCGCCCTGCACCGCCATGCCGCCGCCAACCGAGACCTTGAGGTTCTTCCAATCGACGGTGCCGAAGTCCGGATGGTTGGCCAGCCCGTTGAACAGGGTATTGACGGCCGGGAAGCTGTGGAAGGTGTGCTTCGACAGTTCCTTCAGCACGGCCGGGATGTCGCGCGGATTCGGAATCAGGATCAGCTTGCCGCCGGTGCGCATGCTGAGCATCATGTTCACGGTGAACGCGAAGATGTGATAGAGCGGCAGGGCGCAGACGCTGGTGGGCTGCTCGCCGGCCGGCACCTTCTGCATGACCGGCTCGTTCCAGGCCTCGGACTGCAGCACGTTGGAGATCACGTTGCGATGCAGCAGCACGGCGCCCTTGGACACGCCGGTGGTGCCGCCCGTGTACTGCAGCACCGCAACGTCGTCAGGCCCGATCGGCGCCGGCGTCGGCCCGCGCCCTGCCCCCTTGTCGAGCGCGTCGTTGAAGCGCACGGCGCCGGGCAGGCTGAAGTCGGGCACCATCTTCTTGACGTTGCGCACCACGTAATTGACCAGCGCGCCCTTGAGCAGACCGAGCCGATCGCCCATGCCGCTCAGCACGACGTGCTTGACCGGCGTGGACGCGATGCATTGCTGCAGCGTGGCGCCGAAGTTCTCCATGATCACGATCGCCTTGGAGCCGGAATCCTTCAACTGGTGCTCGAGCTCGCGCGGCGTGTAGAGCGGGTTGACGTTCACGAGGATCAGCCCGGCGCGCAGGATGCCGCACACCGCGATCGGGTACTGCAGGCAGTTCGGCATCATGACCGCGACGCGATCGCCCTTCGCGAGCCCAAGTCCCTGCAGGTAGGCCGCGAAGGCCCGGCTCAGCTTGTCGACCTCGCCGTAGCTCAGATCCTTGCCCATGAAGCTGTAGGCGGTGCGCTCCGCGTACTTCGAGAAGCTCTCCTCCATGAGCGCCACCAGGGAGGGATAGCGCGAGCCGTCGATATCGGCGGGCACGCCTTGCGGGTAACTGGTGAGCCAGGGGCGGTCTGTCATGGATGGGTCTCCTCAACGAAATTCTGAGTTCTGGTCAACGGGGCCGCCGCCGGCGATGCCGGCAAGGCGGAGGCGCGGGCGCAAGGCGCCCTTATTCGATCGCCTTGCCCATGTCCTCGACCACCTTCTTGGCGTCGCCGAAAACCATCATGGTCTTATCCATGTAGAACAGCTCGTTGTCCAGACCGGCATAACCCGCAGCCATCGAACGCTTGTTCACGATCACCGTCTTGGCCTTGTAGGCCTCCAGGATCGGCATGCCGTAGATCGGGGTGCCCTTGGTGAGCGCCGCCGGGTTCACCACGTCGTTGGCGCCCAAGATGATCGCGACGTCGGCCTGCGCGAACTCGCCGTTGATGTCCTCCATCTCGAACACCTGGTCGTAGGGCACCTCGGCCTCGGCCAGCAGTACGTTCATGTGGCCCGGCATGCGTCCGGCCACCGGATGGATCGCGTACTTCACCGTCACGCCCTTGTGGGTGAGCTTCTCGGCCAGCTCGTTGACCGCATGCTGGGCCCGGGCCACCGCCAGGCCGTAGCCCGGCACAATGATCACGGTCTCGGCATTGGAGAGCATGTAGGCCGCGTCGTCGGCGCTGCCGCTCTTGACCGGGCGCTGCTCCTTGGCGCCGCCGGAAGCCGCCGCCGCCTCGCCGCCGAAGCCGCCCAGGATCACGTTGAAGAACGAGCGGTTCATCGCCTTGCACATGATGTAGCTCAGGATCGCACCCGAGGAACCCACCAGCGAGCCGGCGACGATCAGCATCGCGTTGTTGAGGCTGAAGCCGATGCCTGCCGCGGCCCAACCCGAGTAGCTGTTGAGCATCGAGACCACCACCGGCATGTCGGCGCCGCCGATCGGGATGATGATCAGCACGCCCATCACGAAGGACAGCAGCACCATCAGGAAGAAGGCGGTCCAGCTCTCGGTGAAGACGAACACCAGGCCGAGCGCGATGGTCAAGAGGCCCAGCGCCAGGTTCAGCATGTGCTGGCCCTTGAACTGGACCGGCGCGCCCTGGAACAGCCTGAACTTGTACTTGCCCGAGAGCTTGCCGAAGGCGATGACCGAGCCGCTGAAGGTGATGGCGCCGATGGCCGCGCCGAGGAAGAGCTCGAGCCGGTTGCCCGCGGGGATGAGCTGGCCCTTGGGAACGATGCCGAAGGCCCAGGGCTCGACCACCGCCGCCACGGCGATGAAGACCGCAGCCATACCGATCATGCTGTGGAAGAAGGCCACCAGCTCGGGCATCTGCGTCATCTCGACGGTCTTGGCGCGGTAGGCGCCGTAGCCGCCGCCGGCCACCAGGCCCAGCAGCACCCAGGCCATGCCCATGGCCTTGCCGTCCGAGATCTGCACGATCAAGGCCGCGGTGGTCAGGATGGCGATCGCCATGCCAACCATGCCGAACAGGTTGCCGCGAATGGAGGTGGTGGGGTGGCTCAGGCCCTTGAGCGATTGAATGAAGCAGACCGATGCGATCAGGTACAGCAGCGTGGCGACATTCATGCTCATGCTGCATTCCCCTTGTCGGCCGCGGGCGCTGCCTTTTTGTCCTTCTTCTTGAACATCTCCAGCATTCGCCGCGTGACGAGGAAGCCGCCGAAGACGTTGACCGCGGCCAGCGCCACGGCCAGCACGCCCATGGTCTTGCCGAGGCCGCTCTCGGTGAGCGCCGCCGCCAGCATGGCGCCGACGATCACGATCGCCGAGATCGCATTGGTCACGGCCATCAGCGGCGTGTGCAACGCCGGCGTGACGGTCCAGACCACGTGGTAGCCGACGTAGATGGCCAGCACGAAGATGATCAGGTTGATGACGGTATGGGAAACGGGATCCATGGTCTTTTCCTTGTCACTTCCGGGTCACTTGACCGTCTTTGCTCATCAGGCAGGCGGCCACGATGTCGTCTTCGAGGTCGATGTTGAGCGCGCCTTCCTTGTTCACGATGAGCTTGAGGAAGTCGAGCACGTTGCGCGCGTAGAGCGAAGACGCGTCGGCCGCGACCAGCGCGGGCAGATTGGTTTCGCCCACCAGCGTGACGCCGTGCTTGATGACGGTGCGGTCTGCTTCGGTGAGCGGGCAGTTGCCGCCTTGCGGCGCGGCCAGGTCGACGATGACCGAACCGGGCTTCATGGCCTTGACCATCTCTTCGGTCACCAGCACCGGCGCGGGCCGGCCGGGGATCAGCGCGGTGGTGATGACGATGTCGGCCGCGGCCACGCGCTTGGCCACTTCGACCTTCTGCCGATCGAGCCAGCTTTGGGGCATCGGCTTGGCGTAGCCGCCGACACCCTGCGCCGCTTCCTTCTCTTCGTCGGTGTCGTACGAGACGTCGATGAACTTGGCGCCCAGCGACTCGACCTGCTCCTTGACGCTCGGGCGCACGTCGCTCGCTTCGATGACGGCCCCGAGCCGCTTGGCGGTGGCGATGGCCTGCAGGCCGGCGACGCCGACGCCGAGGATCACGATGCGCGCCGCCTTCACGGTGCCGGCGGCCGTCATCAGCATCGGAAAGAAGCGCTGGTACTTGTCGGCCGCGATCATGACGGCCTTGTAGCCAGCGATGTTGGCCTGGCTCGACAGCACGTCCATGCTCTGCGCGCGGGTGGTGCGCGGCGCGGCTTCGAGCGCGAAGCCGGTGAGGCCGGCCGTCGCGAGCCTTTGCAGGCCCGCGGCATCGAAGGGGTTGAGCATGCCGATGACGACGGTGCCGGGTTTCATGAGCGCCGCCTCGGCATCGCTCGGTGCGCGCACCTTGAGCACGATGTCGGCGCCGAAGGCGCCGTTGTCGTCGGTGATCTCGGCGCCGGCGGCCTGGTAGGCCGCATCGGTGACGCTGGCCACCACGCCGGCGCCGGACTGGATGCGCACGGTGTGACCCTGTGCAACGAGCTTCTTGGCCGTCTCCGCAGTGACGGCCACACGGGTTTCGCCTGGCGCAGTTTCGGCCGGCACGCCTATCAGCATGGGGGATCTCCTCGGGGCAGCGTTGGAATTCGGGCCGAGCTTACATGAAGATGACAAAGAACTGGCCGAGGACCTCATCCCTCTGTACAGTAGCGCCTCGCGAATGACCGGCGCACAGATCGCCGGCTTTACGGAAAGAAATCAGGGGGATGAAAGATTCGAATTGCAGCGCTCGACGACGAGCCGCGCCAGCTCTAACTGGTTCGGCATGCCATGGCAGTGATCGGGCATGAATGTCATGGTTCGAAGACGGGCGCTCCCTGCAGCGTGCCCTCTACCAGCAAAGCTTCGACATGCTGATCCTCGACTGGCGGCTTCCCGACGTCGACGGGTCGAACGTCGTCAGATGGATACGCGAAAAGCTCGGCAGCAGCCTCCCCATCCTCTTCGTGGCCAAACGGCGCAAGGAAGAGGACATGGTCGAGGCGCTGACGCTCGGCGCCGACGACTTCATGGCCAAGCCGATCCGCGTGGCCGAACTCCAGGCGCGGGTGCAGGCGCTTTTGCGCCGCACCTATCCGGCGCTGTTCCAAACGGAACTGGTCTGCGGCCCCTATCGCTTCATCCCTCTCAAGCAGGCCCTGCTGATCCACGGCCAGGCGACCAAGCTCAAGCACCGCGAATACACGCTGGCGATCTACCTGTTCCGCAACATCGGCCGCCTGCTGTCGCGCGAGCACCTGCTCGAGGCCGTGTGGGGCGCAGATGCAACGGTCACTTCGCGCTCGCTCGACACGCACATGTCACGGTTGCGCTCGAAGCTGGACCTGCGCCCCGCCAACGGCCTCGTGCTGTCGGCCGTCTATGGCCTCGGTTACCGGCTCGAGTTCATCGACCAGAATGAGATCGAGTCGCCGTACCCATGGCGGGCGCGTCCGAATGAGCCGGTCCCCGATCGAAGGAGCATCACCACGATGATGAGTCGAATGACCCGACTTTTGTCCGCGGCCCTGCTGCTCGGCGGCTGGCTGCACCTCGCGGCCGCGCAGGAGGTGGACCCGAGCGAGCTGGTGCGCGGCGGCCTGCAGGCGGTCCAGATGATCGACCAGAACAAGATCGGCGAGCTCTGGGACGGCGCCTCGCCGGCCGCCCGCAAGCGCGTCAGCCGCAGCGACTTCATGAGCCAGGTCGCCAAGGCCCGCACGCCGCTCGGCGCCGCGCAGCAACGCACCTGGGTCGCGATCAACCGGCAGGTCGTCGGCGATGGCGATCCCGAGCTGGCCGGCCAGTATGTGAGCATCGAGTACGAGACCCGCTTCGCCAACAGCAGCACGACCACCGTGCGCGAGCTGGTGACCTTTCAACTGGGCAGCGACCGCGTCTGGCGCTTCTCGGGCTACGTGCTGCGCTGAATGGCCTCGGTCGCTCGCTGGAAACCCAACGTCACCGTCGCCGCGGTGATCGAGCAGGACGGACGCTTCCTGCTGGTCGAAGAGTGTACGAAGGCCGGCCTCAAGCTCAACACGCCGGCCGGCCATCTCGACCCGGGCGAGTCGCCGGCCGAGGGCTGCACGCGCGAGACCCTGGAAGAAACGGCCCACCACTTCACGCCGACCGCCCTCGTCGGCATCTACATGGCGCGCTTCCTCGGCGACGAAGACGTGACCTACATGCGCTTCGCCTTCGCCGGCACGCTCGGCGCCTTCGAGCCGGGCCGGCCGCTGGACGAAGGCATCGTGCGCACCCTGTGGATGACGGCCGACGAGATCCGTTCGAGCGTGGCGCGTCATCGCAGCCCGCTGCTGCTGCAATGCGTGGAGGACTACCTGGCAGGACAACGCTATTCGCTGGACCTGATCCACATCCACGTGTCGGTCGCCGCACCGTCGCAAATCTAGCCGGCCCGCGCGATCACCCCGCCACCCAGGCACACATCCCCGTCGTAGAGCACCGCCGACTGCCCCGGTGTCACCGCCCACTGCGGCTCGGCGAAGGCGAGCCGGAAAGCGCCGTTGGCACCTTCACCCAGCTCGCAACCCGCATCGGCCTGGCGATAGCGCGACTTCGCGGCATAGGCGCCCGAGGGCGGCGCGCTGCCCGCGACCCAGCTCGCATCGTCGGCTTCGAGCGCCGGCGACAGCAGCCAGGGATGGTCGTGGCCCTGCACCACCCACAGCGTGTTGTTCGCTACGTCCTTGCGCGCCACGAACCAGGGCGAGTGATCCCCCGCCCCGCGCTGCGCTCCCTTGGGCTTGATACCGCCGATGCCGAGTCCCTGCCGCTGGCCCAGCGTGTAGAAGCTCAGGCCCTGGTGCTCGCCGATCTGGCGGCCGCGCTCGTCGCGGATCGGGCCCGGCTCCTTGGAGATGTAGCGGTTGAGGAACTCACGGAAAGGCCGCTCGCCGATGAAGCAGATGCCGGTCGAGTCCTTCTTCTTTGCGTTCGGCAGGCCGATCTCGTCGGCGATGCGGCGCACCTCGGTCTTGCGCAGTTCGCCGATGGGGAACAGCGTCTTAGCGAGCTGCGGCTGGTCCAGGCGATGCAGGAAATAGCTCTGGTCCTTGGCCGGATCGAGCCCCTTGAGCAGCTCGTAGCGCCCGCTGGCCGCGTTGCGGCGCACCCGCGCGTAGTGCCCGGTGGCGATCATTGAAGCGCCGAGCCGCATCGCATGATCGAGAAAGGCCTTGAACTTGATCTCGGCATTGCACAGCACGTCCGGGTTGGGCGTGCGGCCGGCCTGGTATTCGCGCAGGAACTCGGCGAACACGCGGTCCTTGTAGTCGGCCGCGAAGTTGACGTGCTCGATCTCGATGCCCAGCACGTCGGCCACGCTCGCGGCGTCGACGAAGTCGATGTTCGACGAGCAGTACTCGCTGTCGTCATCGTCTTCCCAGTTCTTCATGAAGATGCCGACCACCTCGTGGCCCTGCTGCTTGAGCAGGTGCGCCGTGACCGCGGAGTCCACTCCGCCGCTCAGGCCCACCACGATGCGCTGTTTTTCCATGAGGAGGCGATTGTCCCAGCCTCGGCAAGCCGGTGCCCGCATCCGGGAAATCACCGAGCGGCCCATGCCCGCAGGGAGGCGGCAGGCTCCCACAATGGGCTGCCTCAACTGGAGACACGCATGAACCGCCTTCCCCTCGGCCCCGCGTGGCCGCCCCCGGTCTCGCGCCGGCTGGTTTGCCAGTCGCTCGCGCTGTTCGCCGCGGGCGGCGCCCACACCGTGCAAGCCCAGGGCGCCTGGCCGCAGAAGAGCATCCGGCTCGTGGTGCCCTTCGCGCCCGGCGGCTCCAGCGAGGTGGTGGCGCGCTCGGTCGCGGCCGAACTCACCAAGCAGTTGGGCCAGAGCGTCTACGTCGAGAACAAGCCCGGCGGCGCGGGCACCATCGCCATGCAGGAGATCGCCAAGGCCCCAGGCGACGGCTACAGCCTGATCCTCGGCCATGTGGGCACGCTGGCCGTCAACCCCTACATGCTGCCCAACCAGCCCTACGACGTGAACCGGGACTTCGTGCCCGTGACCTTGCTGGCCAAGGTGCCGAACGTGTTGGTGGTGCATCCGGACGTGCCGGTGAAGACTTTCAAGGAGTTCATCGCCTACGCCAAGGCCAACCCGGCCAAGCTCAACTACTCGTCGGCCGGCAACGGCAGCGCCGGCCACCTGAGCATGGAGTACCTGAAGCTCACGGCCGGCTTCTTCATGACGCACATCCCTTACCGCGGCAGTGGCCCGCAGATGACCGACCTGCTGGCCGGCCGCACGCAGGTGGCGATGAACGGCATGCCCAGCGTCTCGGCCTTCATCAAGTCGGGCAAGCTGCGCGCGCTGGCCGTGGGCTCGGCGCAGCGCATCGCCGCTCTGCCCGACGTGCCCACCATCGCGGAGAGCGGCTACAAGGGCTTCGAGACCTCGCAGTGGTATGGCCTGCTTGCACCGGCCTCGACGCCTGCGCCGATCGTGAAGCGCCTGCAGGAAGAAAGCCTGAAGGCCCTGAAGACCGGCCCCGTGACCGAGCGCTTCGCGCACGATTCGGCCCTGGGCGTGGGCGATACGCCGGAGCAGTTCGGCGCCTTCATCGCGGCCCAGCAAAAGACCTGGAAAGAGATCGTCGCCAAGGCCGGCATCAAGCCCGATTGATCAAGGAGCCCGTCATGATTCACCTCAGCGGCATGGACGCATCGTTCCTGCACCTCGAAACACCCGAATCGCCGATGCACGTGGGCAGCCTGCAGCTCATCGACCTGCCGGCAGGCTACGAAGGCGACTTCGCCGAGGACGCCAAGAAGTACCTGAGCGGCCGGCTGCACCTGGCTTCGGTGTTCGTGCGCAAGCTCGCGATGATGCCCTTCGACCTGGCCAACCCAGTGTGGGTGGACGACGACGACCTGGATCTCGACCACCACATCCGTCACGTGATCATGCCGAGGCCCGGCACCATGGCACAGCTCGAACGCCTGGTCGGCCGGCTCCACTCCACGTTGCTGGACCGCAGCCGGCCGCTTTGGGAGATCTACATCATCGAAGGGTTGCAGACCGGCCAGGTCGCGCTCTACAGCAAGATGCACCATGCGGCCATCGACGGGCAGGCCGGTGTCGCGGTGGCCAAGGCGCTGTTCGACATCTCCGCCACGCCAGCACCGGTGAAGGCGCCGCGCGCCAACCGTCGCCCCGATTCATCGCAGCTGGGCATGGCCGAGCTCGCGAGCGCGGCGCTCAGCAACACCGTGCAGCAGTACGTGAAGCTGATCCAGTCGATCCCCGCCACCGCCAAGGCGATCACGAGCGTGCTGCTGCCGGTCTCGGAAACCACCGGCAAGCGCAGCTTCGAGCTGCCCAAGGGATTGAAGACCGCGCCCAGGACGCCGCTCAACGTCTCGATCACCAACCAGCGTTCCTTCGCCGGGCGCTCGGTGCCGCTGGCCGAGGTCAAGCAGATGGCCAAGGCCACCAACACCAGCCTCAACGACATCGTGCTGGCCATCTGCGCCGGCGCGCTCAAGCGCTACCTGGCCGACTACGGCTGCAAGCCCGCCAAGCCGCTCATGGCCGGCGTGCCGGTATCGCTGCGCAGCGAGGGCAACACCGATCTCAACAACCAGGTGTCGGTGATGCTGGTCAGCCTGGCCACCGACATTTCAGATCCACTGGAACGGCTCGCGGCCATCCACGAATCGTCGAGCGAGGGCAAGAAGCTCACCGGCAACGTGAAGGCCGCGATCCCGACCGACTTCCCGTCGCTCGGCGTGCCATCGCTGATGTCGGGCCTGGCCTCGCTCTACGGCCGCTCCGGCCTCGCGGACAAGCTGCCGCCGATGGCCAACGTGGCGATCTCCAATGTGCCCGGCCCGTCGTTCCCGCTCTACTTCGCGGGTGCCAAACTGGCAACCTATTTCCCGGTGTCGATTCCGGGGCACGGGCTGGCGCTCAACATGACGGTGCAGAGCTACAACGGCTCGCTCGAGTTCGGGCTCACGGCCTGCCGGCGCGCGGTGCCGGACATCGCCGACCTGGGCGACTATGTGGTCGCGGAGCACAAGAAGCTGTTCGGGCTGATCGTGGGGCAGGCGGCGGCGGCGCCTGTTGCTGCTGCTGTCGCTGCGCCAGTGGCGGCACCGGCAGCGAAGAAACGGGCAGCGCCGAAGAAGAAGAAGGTCGTTGCGAAGGCGGTGCGCGCTGCCGGGACGCGGGCGCCGCGCAAGGCAGCTGCAGCGAAGCGCGCTGCCGCGTTGAACTGAGGACTTGCCTATTCGCGCAGCTCGGCCAGGATCTCGTAGGACCGCAACCGGGCCTCGTGATCGAACACCTGCGAGGTGATCATCAGCTCGTCCGCGCCGGTGCGATCGATGAACGCCTGCATCCCCGCCCGCACCGTCTCCCGCGATCCCACTGCTGAACACGAGAGCACCGAATCGAGCAAGGCGTTCTCGGCCGGCCCGACACGCTGGCGGTAGTTCTCGACCGGCGGCGGCAGGCGCCCCGGCCGCCCGCTGCGCAGGTTCACGAAGGCCTGCTGCCACGAACTCGAACGGAACACCGCCTCTTCATCCGTCTCGGCCGCGAACACGTTGAAGCCGAGCATCACGTAGGGCTTGTCCAACTGCTTCGAGGGCTTAAAGGTCTCGCGGTAGATCCGGATCGCCTGCATCAGCTGCTGCGGCGCGAAATGCGAAGCAAAGGCGTAGGGCAGCCCGAGGTGAGCCGCAAGCTGCGCGCCGAAGGTGCTAGAGCCCAGAATCCAGATCGGCACTTCGAGTCCCATGCCCGGCACCGCACGCACCGGCTGCTTCGGCTCCTTCGACATGAAATCCATCAGCTCGACCACATCCTGCGGAAACTGGTCGGCATCGGACTGCAGGTCGCGCCGCAGCGCCTGCGCGGTGCGCTGGTCCGAGCCCGGTGCGCGGCCGAGACCGAGATCGATGCGGCCGGGATAGAGTGACTCGAGCGTGCCGAACTGCTCGGCGACCACCAGCGGCGAATGGTTGGGCAGCATCACGCCGCCGGCGCCGATGCGGATGGTGGAAGTGCCGGCGCCGATATACGCCAGCAGCACGGCCGTCGCGGCGCTCGCGATGCCCGGCATGCCGTGGTGCTCGGCCAGCCAGTAGCGCCGGTAGCCAAGCTTCTCGCCATGCTGCGCCAGGCTGAGCGAATTGCGGAAGGACTGCGCGGCGGTGCTGCCCTCGGTGATGGGCGACAGGTCGAGGATGGAAAGTGGGGTCATGGATCGGCCGGAGCGAACGAAGCAGGGCCGGCATCTTGGACCGAAGTGCGGGGCCCGCGAACGCGAAGGGCCATTGCAGCCTTGCAGCCGCTCTGCTAGGCGAGCTCGATCAAGCCAAGTTCATGGGAGACCGCTTGCCGTGACGGTGCACTGCATCGTCACGACCACGCCGCCGCCGGCAGGCAGCACGGCCACGAACGCGCCCGGCGCGCTCACCGTTCCAAACGTCAGGCCCGTGCTCAGCGTGTCCGTCAGCACCACCGGCTGCGTCGTCGCCCCTCCCGTCACCGTCGCCGTCACCGTGTACGTGATCGTCTGGCCCGCCAGCACAGCGCTGCCGCTCGCAGGGCTGGCGCTCTTGTCACCGTCACCGCCCACACACCGATCGTGGCAGTCGACGTGTTGTTTCCCGTGCAGTTCGGCGGCGTTGCCGAGTCGCAACCGCCTACCGTATCCGTCACCCCCGCCGGCGGCGCAATGGTTGCGGTATTAACTGCCGTGGTCGCCGCAAACGCTTGGGCACCGGCATAGGCAAGCCATATCCACAGAAACCAAAGGGTGCGGCGGCGGAAAATCTCAATTGCGTTGCGCTTCATCATGACGGACGGACTTTTCTCAAGATCCGAACTCCCTCACGCATGAATAGAGAAACCCGGACCGCAGGACTGCAAAAAGGACAGCAATTCCAAAAGGAATAATTGACAGGCGACGCAACGCTTTGCGCTCTTGTCAGCGGGTGCGGATGGTGCGGGGGGAGGGTTGGCGCGACAGAATTGCCGCGACAATTCATCAGAATTGGCTCAGGCCAAGAAGTAGTTCTTGCGACTTACTCCACACTTCTTGTGCGATCACCTGCTGACTGCCCTGTGAGAGGGTGAGCGAGGCGCGACAGGTGAGAACGAGGTCGTTCTACGGAAAGTGCCGGCTGGATGGACTAGCCGAGCGATGTGGCCTGCTTAGGCCGAAGTTCCCCGAAGCGGCGGACGAGATTCCCTTGTGACTCAAGCACTTGCTTGAGTTGGCGAGGAAGTTTTCTGTCTACGGTTTGATGTTTTGCACGAGCGCGAGGGCGCGCAGGTGCAGCGGCTGCGCGTTGGTGAGGAGCTCGAAGGTGGGCGCCTCGGGGCCGGCCTGAGGGGTTCGGCAGGTATTGCGCGCGATGGTGGCGAGCTCGGCCATCAGGGTGGAGAAGCTGTGCACGGGGGTGCCGTCGTCCAAGGCGTGGCGCGCCGCCTTGGCCAGCGCCGCCTTGGAGCGCGTAGCCGGTGCCACGGGGTCACGCGTGGCCTTGGCGAGCTGCTCGGTGTCGGCGAACATCAACTCGCGCCAGGCCTCGCGCATGTGCCACTCGACGTAGTAGGCCAGCATGCACAGGAAGATGTGCGCGCGCACCCGATCGGCGGTGCGATGGTGGATCGGACGCACCTTCAGGTCGATGGTCTTGAGCGAGCGGAACGCGCGCTCGACGTTGGCCAGCGACTTGTAGTGGCGCACGCAGTCGGGCGCATCCATCTGTGCGGCGCTCACCGAGGTGCGGATGATGTAGAGGCCGTCCAGCGCCGCCTCGGCGGCGATGGCGTCTGTCTTGCGCGCGAAGGTGAAGGCGTTCTCGCCGATGGCCAGCTCGAAGTGCTTGGCCATCTTGTACTGGTTGATGACCTTGCCCACGCGCAAGCCGATCTCATCCTTGCCGGCGAGCTTGAGCGCGTCCACGCGGGCCTTGATCTTCTGGAGGTTGGCCTCGGTGGCCGCGAGCAGTTCCTGGCGCTTGTGCGCGCGCAGCTTGGCGAGTTCCGGATTGCGGCACGCCACCAGGCGCTCGCCCGGATAGTCCGGCGAGCTCAGTTCGAGCAGGTTGCGCTCGTCGAACAAGCCCAGTTGCAGATGGCCCTGCTCGACCAGCGCGCGGATCGAGACGCTCTTCAGCGCGCTGATCCAGCCCACGCCTTCGGTCTCGCGCAGCTCCTGGATCGCCTTGTTGGAGATCATGCCGCGGTCGCCCACCATCACGAGTTGTTCGACGCCGAAGTCTTCGCGCAGCCGCTGGACCTCGGGCAGCAAGGTCTGGCTGTCGGCGACGTTGCCCTCGTGCACCGACACCGCCAGCGGGCAGCCGCGCGCATCGGTGAGCAAGCCGTAGTTGACCTGCAGCAGGCCCTTCTTGCCGTCGCGGCTGTAGCCGAGCTTGGCCAGCGGACAGCAGCTGCCCTCGAAGTAGCTGGAGGACTGGTCGTACAGCACCAGGCCACCGGGGCTCAGATGGCGCGAGGCGAGCTTCTTCTGGATGCGATCCTGGCGCTCGAGCAGCCAGTCCATCGCCGCATACAGGTCGTCCTCGTCGGCGTCGGCGACGCCGAAGTCCTCGGCCAGTGTCGTGGTGTGCCACCAGCGCGTGGTGGCGAGCTTCGTGTGCGGGGCGACGATGCGCGCGGCCACCATCGCCAGCACCAGGTCGCGCTCGCGGCAGGGCCTGGAGGCGAGCAGCGAGGCCATCTCCAGGCTGGCCATCGTGGCGCCTGCCGCCTGCACATGGCCGTGGGGACGCGAGCGCGTGATCTGGAACGCGGAAGCCACGGGCACGAAGGTCTCGCCCTGCAGCGAGCGCCGGATGATCTCGATGAGCTCATCGGGCAGGTGCGAGAGATTGCCCAGGGTCTCGTTCTTGACCTTGCCGTCCTCGCGGTAGCTGCGGCGCAGCAGATGGGTGCGATAGACCTGGTCCTTGTAGGTGCGCGTCGTAGTGACGACGTGAGCGGTACCTGTGCGGGCTGCCATGGGCAGAAATCTAGCCCAAGCACCATCAGTTGTCAAGTATATTTAGTGACTACATGTAGCATCCAAAAAAATCCTCCCAGAAGGAGGATTTATCAGCAGCGACAAGCACTTGTCGCCGTTGGAGTGACTACAGAGGTGGGGAACTTCGGCTTAGGCAGTTCGTCAGGAAAAAACAGATTTGCACGCGTGTTCTGGGCACCGCAGGATTCGTCCCAAAGACTTGCTGGTCGCAATAAATGCGCAGTCAATTGATATACCGCTGACCTTCGCCTCTCGTGCTTGGCGTCATGGCATATCGAGGTGCAACAAAAAAGGCGCGGGGCCGTCAAGCCCTGCGCCTCTTTTCGAGACCTCTGAAAGATTTCGTCAGAACGGAATATCGTCGTCCATATCGTCGAAGCCCGACGAGGATTTGGCCGGCGCCTGCCGTGGTGCCGGTGCCGCAGCGCGAGGTGCCGCCGCGGGAGGACGCGAATAGCCGCCGCCTTGCGCCCCCTGCGAGTAGCCGCCGTCGTCGTCGCCGCCCGAAGGCCCGCCCTGGCCCTGGCGGCTGCCGAGCATCTGCATCTGGTCGACGCGGATGTCGGTGGCGTATTTTTCGACGCCGTCCTTGTCGTTGTACTTGCGGGTGCGGATCTGGCCCTCGACGTAGATTTGCGAGCCCTTGCGCAGGTACTGGGCGGCGATCTCGGCCAGGCGGCCGTTGAACACGAGACGGTGCCACTCGGTGGCTTCGCGCATCTCGCCGCTTTGCTTGTCTTTCCACTTGTCGGTGGTGGCGAGGGTCACGTTGCAGATCTGGTCCCCGCTGGGAAAGGTGCGCGTTTCCGGATCGCGCCCGAGATTGCCGACGAGGATGACTTTGTTGACCGATGCCATATGCACTGCCCCTGATGAATGGATGGAAGAGGAGGAAAACGGAGATTGTGCCGCAGCCGGTCGCGCCGGCCGAAGAGCCGAAAAAGTCCGCCGAATCCCGCCGCGTGCCCTGAAATCGCCGGGGACTTATCATGCTCGGTTGCCCAAGACCGACCGCCCCGTGAATTCCCCCAACGACGATGCCTACCTCGGCGCCGTGCTCGCGCAGCAGCGCATCAGCATCCGCGGCGCACGCACGCACAACCTCAAGAACGTCGACCTCGACATCCCGCGCAACAAGCTGGTGGTGATCACCGGCCTGTCGGGCTCGGGCAAGTCGAGCCTGGCCTTCGACACGCTCTATGCCGAGGGCCAGCGCCGCTACGTCGAGAGCCTGTCGGCCTATGCGCGCCAGTTCCTGCAGCTGATGGACAAGCCCGACGTCGACGTGATCGAGGGCTTGTCGCCCGCGATCAGCATCGAGCAGAAGGCGACCAGCCACAACCCGCGTTCCACCGTGGGCACGGTGACCGAGATCCACGACTACCTGCGGCTGCTCTATGCGCGCGCCGGCACGCCCTATTGCCCCGACCACGACCTGCCGCTGCAGGCGCAGACCGTGTCGCAGATGGTCGATGCCGTGCTGGCCATCGCCGATGAGCCGCGTCTCATGATCCTCGCGCCGGTCGCGCGCGAGAAGAAGGGCGAGTTCCTCGAGCTCTTCGCCGAGATGCAGGCGCAGGGCTACGTGCGTTTCCGCGTCAACGGCGAGACCTTCGAATACAACGACCTGCCCAAGCTCAAGAAGACCGAGAAGCACGACATCGACGTCGTCATCGACCGGCTGCGCGCGCGGCCCGACATGCAGCAGCGCCTGGCCGAGAGCTTCGAGAACGCGCTGCGCCTGGCCGAGGGCCGCGCGATCGCACTGGAGATGCACGAGGACGGCAGCACCAAAGAGCACCTCTTCAACGCCAAGTTCGCCTGCCCGATCTGCCACTACTCGCTGGCCGAACTCGAGCCGCGCCTGTTCTCCTTCAACTCGCCCGTGGGCGCCTGCCCGAGCTGCGACGGCCTCGGTCACAGCGAAGTCTTCGATCCGGCGCGGGTGGTCGCCTTTCCGTCGCTGAGCCTGGCGAGCGGCGCCATCAAGGGCTGGGACCGGCGCAACGGCTACTACTTCAGCATGCTGGAGAGCGTGGCCAAGCACTACAAAGTCAACGTCGACACGCCCTTCGAAGAGCTGCCCGCCTCGGTGCAGCAGGCCGTGCTGCACGGCTCGGCCCAGGAAGAGATCAAGTTCTCTTACGTGATGGACAGCGGCCAGCAGGCCGGCAAGAAGTTGGTGCGCAAGCACCCCTTCGAAGGCGTGATCCCGAACATGGCGCGGCGCTACCGCGAGACCGATTCGGCAATGGTGCGCGAAGACCTCGCGCGCTTTCGCAACATGCAGCCCTGCCCCGATTGCGGCGGCACGCGGCTTCGGCGCGAGGCGCGCAGCGTGTTCCTGCTCGACGAGTCGGGCCCCGAGCCGCGGCGCATGGCGATCTTCGAGATCAGCCGCGCGACGCTGCGCGAAAGCCTCGCCTACTTCCAGGGCCTGCACCTGCGCGGCGCCAAGGCCGAGATCGCCGACAAGGTGGTGCGCGAGATCGGGCTGCGCCTCAAGTTCCTCAACGACGTGGGCCTCAACTACCTGAGCCTGGACCGCAGCGCCGAGACGCTCTCGGGCGGCGAGGCGCAGCGCATCCGCCTGGCCTCGCAGATCGGCTCCGGCCTCACCGGCGTGATGTACGTGCTCGACGAGCCCAGCATCGGCCTGCACCAGCGCGACAACGACCGGCTGATCGGCACGCTCAGGCATCTGCGCGACATCGGCAACAGCGTGATCGTGGTCGAGCACGACGAGGACATGATCCACGCCGCCGACCACGTGATCGACATGGGCCCGGGCGCCGGCGTGCACGGCGGCCGCGTGATGGCGCAGGGCAGCTATGCCCAGGTCGCGGCCCATCCGGATTCGCTGACCGGCCAGTACCTGTCGGGCGCGAAGAAGATCGCGGTGCCCAAGCGCCGCACGCCCTGGCTGCCGGCGGTCGCCAAGCCGGCCTTCAACGAGGGCAAGAAGGCCTCGCGCTTTCCGCAGAGCCCGGCGGCCGAACGGCGCGCGGCACGCGAGGCGGCGCACCTCGCATCGCAGACCGATCTCCAGGAGATCCGCGTGATCGGCGCCACCGGCAACAACCTCCAGAACGTGGGCGTGGCCTTTCCGGTCGGCCTCCTGACCTGCGTGACCGGCGTCTCCGGCTCGGGCAAGTCGACGCTGGTCAACGACACGCTCTACAGCGCCGTGGCGCGCACCCTCTACCGAGCCCACGAAGAGCCGGCCGCGCACGAGGCGGTCGAGGGCATCGAGTACTTCGACAAGGTCATCAACGTCGACCAGTCGCCGATCGGCCGCACGCCACGCAGCAATCCCGCCACCTACACCGGCCTCTTCACGCCGATCCGCGAGCTGATGGCCGAGACCAACACCGCACGCGAGCGCGGCTACGGGCCCGGGCGCTTCAGCTTCAACGTCGCCGGCGGCCGCTGCGAGGCCTGCCAGGGCGACGGCGTGGTCAAGGTCGAGATGCACTTCCTGCCCGACGTCTACGTGCCCTGCGAGGTCTGCCACGGCCAGCGCTACAACCGCGAGACGCTGGAGGTGCAGTACAAGGGCCGCAACATCGCGCAGATCCTCGACATGACGGTCGAGGCCGCACACGAGTTCCTGAAGGCCGTGCCGACCATCGAACGCAAGCTGCGCACGCTGCTCGACGTCGGCTTGAGCTACATCAAGCTGGGCCAGGCCGCGACCACGCTGTCGGGCGGCGAGGCGCAGCGCGTGAAGCTCGCGCTCGAACTCAGCAAGCGCGACACCGGCCGCACGCTCTACATCCTCGACGAGCCGACCACCGGGCTGCACTTCGCCGACATCGAGCTGCTGCTGAAAGTGCTGCACCAGCTGCGCGACGCCGGCAACACCATCGTCGTGATCGAGCACAACCTCGACGTCATCAAGACCGCCGACTGGCTGATCGACATGGGTCCCGAAGGCGGCGCGGGCGGCGGCACGGTGGTGGGCGTGGGCACGCCTGAAGAGATCGCGGCGAACGAGGCGAGCCATACCGGTCGATATCTGAAGCGGCTGCTGCCCTGACAGGCTACAGTCGGCGATGACCCAAACCACTCCTCCTGACTCAGGCCCCGAGGCACCGGACGAGCTGCAGACGGAGGCATCGGCATTTGCAGCCGCCTGGATCGTCTTCGGCGTGCTCATGCTGCTGGTGCTTCTGTTTCTGGCAGGCGTCGCTCACTTCTTTCCCTGACGATCGCGCGCCGGCGGACGGCCCATCCGTGCGCTATCGCACTGAAAAAACGGCAGGTTCGGAATACGCTGGCATGCCCTCGATGCACGGAGCCATCTCATCGCCCTTTTCCTGTTTGCCGCCGAATGCCTCGTTCGTGACTACCTGAACGGCCGCACGATGCCGACGCTCGTGCACCGCAGGGTGGTGAGCATCGTCGAAGCACGGCTCGTCGACGGCACGCTGCCGGTGCTCGATCAGGACCTCTGCAGAGACGTCGACAGCGAGGCCAGCGCCCCTGCGCGCTTCATCAAAGCCTCCTGAGAATCCGCGCTTCGGGCGCCCTCGCAGCTTTGTGCGATATCGAACATACTGCGCAATGGCCACGCCCCCCGACCCCCGCAAGAACCACCTGCTCGCCATGCTGCCGGACGCCGAGTGGCAGCGCTGGCTGCCGCAACTGGAGTGGGTGGACATGCCGCTCGGGGAGGTGCTCTACGAGTCGGGCAGCACGCTCAGCCACGTGTACTTTCCGACCACCGCCATCGTTTCGCTGCTCTATGTGATGGAGAACGGCGCCTCGGCCGAGATCGCCGTCGTCGGCAACGAGGGCATCGTCGGCATCTCCCTCTTCATGGGCGGCGAATCCACGCCCAGCCGCGCCGTGGTGCAAAGCGCAGGCCAGGGTTGGCGCCTGAAGGCGCAGATGATGAAGGACGAATTCAACCGTGCCGGTGCGGTGCTGCATCTGCTGTTGCGCTACACCCAGGCGCTGATCACGCAGATGGCGCAGACGGCGGTGTGCAACCGCCACCATTCGCTGGACCAGCAGCTGTGCCGCTGGCTGCTGCTGAGCCTGGATCGCCTGCAAGGCAACGAGCTCGTGATGACGCAGGAGCTGATCGCCAACATGCTCGGCGTGCGCCGCGAAGGCGTGACCGAGGGCGCCCTCAAGCTGCAGAAGGCAGGGCTGATCCGGTATGCACGCGGCCGCATCACGGTGCTGGACCGCGAGGGACTGGAGAAGCGCACTTGCGAATGCTACGCCGTGGTCAAGAAGGAGTATGACCGGCTGCTTCCGGAGCGGTTGGCGGCCTGATCCCGCGGCTGCTCTGTGCGCTGGCAGACAGTCGCGCCGCGGCGCGGCGCGCAGACTGGAAGCCCTTCCATCACCGGAGTGCCTTTGCCTGCCGCCGAAAACCACCTCATCGAGCTGCTTTCCCGCAGCGATCGCCAGAGTCTGCTCGCCATCTGCGAGCCGGTCCAGCTGGTGCTGGCCGAGGTGATGTGCGAGCCCGGCGAGCCGACCCGGCATGTCTACTTCCCTGTCGACGGCTTCATTTCGCTGATCGCACGGATCGACGGCCATCCAGGCCTGGAAGTCGGCATGGTGGGCCGCGAAGGCATGCTGGGGACGCAAGTGGCCCTGGGCGTGGCGACGACGCCCCTGCATGCGGTGGTTCAGGGCCCGGGTGCTGCATGGCGCATCGCCGCCCCCGACTTCCAGCGCGAACTGGCGCGCAACGCGGGCCTGCAGCGCGGCCTGCACCGCTACATCCACGTCCTGATGTCCCAGCTGGCCGATTCGGCCGCGTGCCTTCGCTTTCACCTGATCGGCCCACGCCTGGCGCGCTGGCTGTTGATGAGCCAGGACCGCGCCCATTCGGACAGCTTCCGCGTGACGCAGGAGTTCCTGGCCTACATGCTGGGCGTGCGCCGCGTCGGCATCACGGAGGCTGCCGGCGCCTTGCAGCGTGACGGATTGATCCAATACAGCCGTGGCGATCTGAAGGTGCTGGACCGCCCCGGGCTCGAAGCGATGGCATGCGCCTGCTATGCCGCAGACAAGAGAGCCTACGCCGAGTTGCTCTGAATGTGCGGTCGCGAACAGACAGGGCGCACCCGATCGCCTACAAGGGGGCATGGACTATGACTTCGCCTCCAAACGCCTTCCGTACCAAGGATGGGAGGTGCGCAGCCGCCTCACCCATGTTTCCCTGGAGGGCACCGTGGCGGCCGGTGCGGAACTCTTGGTCGACGACGTTTGCATGTGCCACCTCGTGTCGTGCAAGCAGTTCGCCCACGGGCGCGACGCCATCCGCGCGATCGAGCGCAAGGCCACCCTTTGGATCGATGACCGCGGAACGCATTCCAGGAGCAGCGATGTCGCAGCCGCCCTTCTTTCATGAGGCTTCCGGCACCGTCCGTTTCTGGGTCGAGGTCGAGGGGCAGCTCGTCGGCGCCAGCGTCGGCAAGGAAACCTTGCACTACCGCTATCGGTCGACCGCCACCGACGACGACGCACTGGACACCTATGCGCTGCACGCGCAGGACATCGATGACGCCGTGCGGCGCCGTGTCGCACAAGGTTCCACCGAACCCGTGATGCTGCGCGAGTTCGATCTGCGCCATGACGCTCCGCGCCCCTGAGGCCCGGCCAGCGGCCATGACCTGCGAGGTCATCGACGCCGCGCACCCGCTCTGAGACATTGGATGCAAGCCGGAACCGGGGTGGTTCCGGCAGCCACCAGGCCGAACTTCAAAGGCCGCGAAAGAGCACCATGACCTCAGGTTTCGACATCCTCCCCCTCGCCGTCGCGTTTCTCATCGGTATCGCCGCCGTGGGTTCCTGCATCGGCATCGGCATCGTCGGGTCGAAGCTGCTGGAAGGCACGGCGCGGCAGCCCGAGCTCAAGGACACGCTGCAGACCCTGTTCTTCCTGATCGCGGGCGTGACCGACGGTGCCTTCATCATCGCGACCGGCATCGGCCTCTGGTTCGCGACTGCCAACCCCTTCCGTTGAGGTGCGGGCTCAAGCGGCCTTGAGTTCGATTCCGCGGTACGGCCGCTCCGGAACCGCCGCTGCCGTGCGCGCCGCCGCTTCGCTCTGCAGCGCCTCCCACAGCGCGGCATCGCCGGCCCGACGCGCGGCCTCCATCGCCGTCAGGTAAATCAGGCTGCGCTGTGCCTGGCTGCCGCCGAAGCCGTGGGCGACGGGCAGCAAGGGAAGCAGCTGCTGCGCGCAGTGGCCGTGGCGGCCTTCGCCGAAAGCCATGACCGCCTCGCAGACGGTGCCCGCCTCGCGCCACCACGGCGCGGGCGCCGTGGCCGGCACGGCGGCGATCGCGCGCTGCCCGGCCTCGATCTGTATGGGCTCGCCGGCGCCGACCAGGGCCAGCATCGCATGCACGTCGTTGAAGACCGACCAGCCCCAGGCGGCCTGGTCGCGCCAGCGCGGCGCCAGGGCCTGCCAGCGCCTGGCCACATCGACGCCGCGCAGCCCGAGCCGCCACAAAAGCGCGCGCTGAGCGGGCTGGCGGAGCGCTCGTTCCAGCGCCGCTTCAAGCTCGCGACCGGCATGACGCCGATGGAATACGTGCAGACCCTGCGCATCGAGGAAGCCAAGCACCTGCTCGAGACCACGGAAGCGCCGGTCGAGGCGATCGCGGGAGAGGTGGGCTACGACGACGCGGCCTTCTTCAGTCGCATGTTCCGCCGCGCGGTGAGCCTGAGTCCGGCGCAGTACCGGCGGCGCTTCGGCGGCCTGCGCGCGGCGCTGGCCGGCACGCGGCACTGAGTGCTATATCGGCGCCGCGCCGCCAGCGCTCGACAAGGGACTTCCTTCGGGCAGCACGCGCAGCATGCCTTCCTGCGCGGTCGAGGCCACCAGCCGCCCGTCGCGCGTGAACAGGCTGCCGCGGCACAGGCCGCGGGCGCCGCCCGCGCTCGGCGAATCGAGCACATAGAGCAGCCAGTCGTCCATGCGGAAATCGCGGTGGAACCACATCGCATGGTCGAGGCTGGCGGGGCGCACCCGGCCACTCATGAAGCTCAGGCCGTGGGGCAGCATCGCGGCCCGCAGCAGCCCGTGGTCGGAGGCATAGGCCAGCAGCGCGCGGTGCACGATCGGATCGTCGGGCAGCGGCGCGATGGCGCGCAGCCAGAGCGCACTGTGCGGTGGACGCGGCGCGGGCGTGAGCAGGTCGTCGGGATCGACGCGGCGGTACTCGATGCCGTGCGGCGCCAGCGCGTTGTTGCGCCAGCGTTCGGGCAGCCGCTCGCCGAGCGCGCGGCGCTGTTCCAGTTCGCTTTGCAAGCCTTCCGGCCCGGCCGCCTCGGGCATCGCGAGCTGGTGCTCGATGCCCTCGTCCACCGTCTGGAAGGAGGCCGACATCTCGAAGATGATGCGCTCCCGCTGGCGCGCCACCACGTGCCGGGTGGTGAAGCTGCGGCCGTCGCGCACGCGGTCAACCGCGTACTCGATCGGTGCATGTTCGCCCGGCAGCAGGAAGTAGGCATGCATCGAGTGCACCGGCCGGTCGGCGGCGACCGTGCAGCTCGCCGCCACCAGCGCCTGGCCCAGCACCTGGCCGCCGAACACGGCCGGGGTGCCGATGTCCTCGCTCTGAGCCCTGAAGCGGTCATCGCCCAGGGGTTCGAGGTGCATCAGGTCGACGAGCTGGTTGACGAGGCGGGCGGCGGTGGCGGGATCGGTCATCCGACGACGATAGCAAACACCCCGCCACTGCGCTGTCGCGCACGGCGCGCCCCATTCGGGAGACGCCGCGGAACCGGCTTTGCCGGGCCGCTGGCGTCGCCCCCTGCAAGGGGGTTGGCGGCTACGCTACGCGACGCGAGCAAGCCTGGGGGTGGGCTTAGCTTCGGTCGAGGTCGACGCCGTCGGCGATCAGTTTGCGCTGCAAGGCCGGCACGTCGACGCCGGCAAAGCTTTCGGCACCCAACGTGGCCGCAGCCGTCCCCGCGGCCTGCCCCATCACGAAGCAGCCGCCGCTCGCCCGCGCGGCCGACTGGCCCTCGTGCGTCATCGAGGCGCAGCGCCCGGCCACCAGCAGGTTGTCGACGCCGCGCGGCACCAGCATGCGCCAGGGCAGCTGGTTGTAGGTGCGCGTTTGGTCGCGCGGAAAGGCCCATTCGATCTTGCCGGCGGCATGCATCTCCATCGGCCAGGCGTTGATGCCGATGCTGTCGTCGAAACGCGCCGACGAGAGGATGTCTTCGCCGGTGAGCGCATAGAGGCCCTCGATGCGCCGCGTCTCGCGGATGCCGACCTGCGGCGCGATCTCGACGATGGCCGATTGCTCGAAGCCCGGCACCTCGGCCTTCAAGAAGCGGAAGTACTCGCCGATCTGGCGGCGGCCCTCGACCTCGCCGTCGCTGAGTTCGCGCGCGTCCACGCCGTTCATCGCGTCGCCCTTGGCGTTGCGGATCTGCGTGACGTTGGCGCGCCATTCGCGCGGATCGATCTGCGGCCGCAGGATCGCGCCTTCGCGCGGGAAGCGGTAGGCCTCGGGGTCGCGCTCGCGCGCCTTCGCCATCAGGTCGTTGATGGCCTTGAACTCGCCCACCGCGGCCAGCGCGCGCTGCGCATCGACGTGGCCGACGCGGAACATGGTGGACGGAAAAAGCCCGCTGCCATGGCCGTCGCCGACCGCGAAAGGCACGCCCGCGAAGACCGCGACATCGGCATCGCCGCTGCCGTCGATGAAGGCATTGGCGCGGATCGCCTGCCGGCCCGACTTGGTCTCGACCACCAGCGCGGCGATGCGCGGGCCTTCCATCACCACGGCCGCGGCCCAGGCGTGGAACAGCAGCTCGACACCCGCATCGAGCAGCAGCTGATCGGCCGCGCACTTGTAGATCGAGGTGTCGTAGGAGCGCACGCGGATGCGGCCCTGCATGCCGTCCTGCGGCTTGTTGAGGCCGCCCATCGCATCCATGCGTGCGAGCAGCTCGTCGACCACGCCGTGCACCAGCTGCGTCATCTCCCCGTTGCGCTTGCCGTAGAGGCCCGCGAAGTTGGTCACGCCGCCGGCCGTGCCCATGCCGCCGAGGAAGCCATAGCGTTCGACCAGCAGCGTGCGCGCGCCATGGCGCGCGGCGCTCACGCTCGCCGCGATGCCGGCCGGGCCGCCGCCGACCACGACGACGTCGTATTCGCCGAAGACCGGCAGACTGCGCTCAGGCTCGACGATGGAAGCGCTCATTGCAGCTTGATGTTGTTGGTCGAAATGATCTTGGTCATGATCGCCGCCTCCTCCTTCACGCGCGTGCGCATGCCGTCCGGCGAGGTCCCGACCGCCTGCCAGCCCTGCTCGAACAGCTTCTGCCGCACTTCGGGCGCCTTCATGATGACGGCGAGCTCGCGCGAGATGCGCTCCTGCGCGGCCTTGGAAAGACTGGCCGGGCCGAGCAGCGCGGTCCACACCTCGAGGTTGAAGTCCTTCACGCCGGCATCCGCCAACGGCGCCAGTTCGGGCACCAGGGTGCTGCGCCCGCTTGTGATGCCGATGGCCTTGACCTTGCCGGCCTTGACCTGGGGCATGGCCACGCCGGGCGGGATCAGGGCCATCTGGATCTGGTTGCCGATCAGGTCGGTCATGACCTGCGGATTGCCCTGGTAGGGCACGTGCACGGCCTTCAGGCCCGGCACGCGGCCCTTGAGCAGCTCCATGCCCAGGTGGCCCACCGAGCCGACGCCCACCGAGCCGTAGCTCCACTTGTCGTCGCTCTTGCGCGCCGCGTCGACGAAGGCTGCGCCGCTGGGCAGGCTGTTCTGCGCCACCAGCACCAGCGGCGCGGTGGTGAGCAGCGAGAGGTAGGTGAAGTCCTTGGCCGGGTCGTAGGGCAGCCTGGAATAGAGCATCTTCGACGAGGTCAGGTTGCCGTTGATGACCACGCCGAGCGTGTGATCGTCGGTCGCCTTGGCCACCTGGTCGGCCGCGATGTTGCCCGAGGCCCCCGGCTTGTTGTCGACCACCACGGGCTGGCCCAGCGCCTTGGCCAGCGGCTCGGCGATGGTGCGCGCCGCGATGTCCGGCGTCGAGCCGCCGGGGAAGCCGACGATCAGGCGGATCGGCTTGGTGGGCCAGGCGCCGTTCTGCGCCGCGGCGGCCAGCGGCAGCGCGCAGGCGGCGATCAAAAGAGCTCTCTTGGAAAACTGCATGGGAGTGAAGCGGGAATGGAAAGAGAAACGAAGGATAAGGCTGAGTTGTGACCAGGCGTTACTCGAGGCTGATATTGCCCCGGCGAACCAGTTCCCCATAGACCTTGGACTTGGCCTCGGCCTGCCGCTGGATCTCCTCCGGCGACCAGGCCAGCGGCTCGAAGGCGAAGGTGTCGAAGCGCGCGCGGATCTCGGGGTCGGCGATGACCTTGGCGACGTCGGCATGGATCCTGGCCCTGATCGCCGGCGGCACGCCCTTGGGCGTGAGCAGCGAGACGAAGGAGCTCACGTACAGGCTCGCCGGGCCGCCGGCCTCGGCCATGGTGGGCACATCGGGCATTTGCGGAATGCGCTGGGGCGCCGCAATCGCGATGTAGCGCAGCTTGCCGGCCTTGTAGACGCCCTGGCTGGAGGGGATGGTCGCGAAGCTCCACGGCACATCGCCCGAGCCCACGTTGGCGTAGAGCTGGGAGACTTCGCGGTAGGGCACATGCTGCATGTGCACGCCGGTCAGGGACTCGAGCTGCTGCGCGCCCAGGTGGCCGGCGCTGCCGACGCCCCAGGAGCCGTAGCTCACCGGGTTGGACTTGGCGGCAGCGACCAGGTCGCTCATGTTCTTCCACTTCGAGTCGCTGGCCACGGCGACGAAGAAGGGCGTGCGGAACAGCGAGGCCACCGGGTCGAAGTGCTGCAGCGTCACGAAATTGCGCGACTTGTATAGATGCGGCAGCGCGGCGACATGCTCGCTGTCGAGCTGCAGCAGGGTGTAGCCGTCGGGCGCCGCGCGCCGGGCCTGGTCGATCGCGATGAAGCCGCCGCCGCCGGGCCTGTTGTCCACCACCACGCGCTGGTTCCAGAGCCGCCCCAGCTTGTCGGAGACCAGCCGCAGCACCGCGTCGGGCCCGCTGCCGGCGGCGAAGGGTGTGATCAGGGTGACGGGCTTGTTCGGGTAGTCGGCGGCCGATTGCGCCGCGGCGCCGACGGTGAAGAAGGCGGCGGCGAGGCCGGCGATCAGCGGGAGGATGGGTTTCATGCAGTTTGTCTCCGTGGTGTGTCGTTGAAATAAGGTGGGCCGTCTCAGGCCGCGGTGCGCGGCGCGTCGGCCAAGCATTGCGCCGGATCCCACGCATAGAGCCATTCGACTGCGTCGTAGAAGCGCTCGGGCGTGCGGCCGGTCCACAGGCTGTTGCGCACCAGGCGCTCAATGCCCTTGGCGTGGTAGAGCCGGCCCATCTCGCGCACCGACAGCACGACGCGGGCCGTGCGTGCCACGCGGGCCGACGCATAGAGCTGGAAGGCGGCAGGCAGGTCGAACTCGCAGGCCTCGACCGCCGCACCGAGCGTCACCGCGTCTTCGAGCGCCATGCAGGCGCCCTGCGCGAGGTACTGCATCATCGGATGGGCCGCATCGCCCAAGAGCGTGGCCGGGCCTTCGCTCCAGTTCGCGACCGGATCGCGGTCGGCGGTGCTCCAGCGGCGCCACGAGGTGGGCCGGTCCAGCAGCTGGCGCGGGCGCGCATGCACGCCGTCGAAGTAGGACAGCACTTCCTTCTTGCTGCCTTCGGTCACGCCCCACTCTTCCTGCTCGCGGCTGTGGAAGGTCACGACCAGGTTGTATTGCTCGCCATGGCGCAGCGGGTAGTGCACCAGGTGGCAGTTGGGGCCGGCCCAGACCACCGGCGCGTTCCAGCGCAGGTCTTCGGGCATGTCGGCGGCCGGCACCACGGCGCGGTAGACCACGTGGCCCGAGACGCGCGGCGCATCGCCGATGAGCTTGGCACGCACCACCGATTTGACGCCGTCGCAGCCGACGATCGCATCGGCATGGAAGCGCCGGCCGTCGCGCGTGACCGCCGTCACGCCGCTGCCGCCGATGTCCAGGTGCTCGACCTGCGCCGAGGTGTGGAAGCGGATCAGCGGATGCTCTTTGACCGCCTCGTGGATCGCGCCATGCAGGTCGGCGCGGTGGCTCACCGCATACGGATTGCGAAAGCGCGCGCGGAAGGCCTCGCCCACCGGCACCGAGGCCACCTCGCTGCAGTCGACGGCATCCATCATCACCAGCCGGTCGGTGAAGACCGAGCCGCGCCGCACCGCTTCGCCGACGCCCAGGGCATCGAGGGCGGCAAAGGCATTCGGGCCCAGCTGCAGGCCGGCGCCGATCTCGCCGATGGCCGCGCTCTGCTCCAGCAGGTCGATCGAAATGCCGAGCCGAGCCAGCGCCAGCGCCGCCGCCATGCCGCCGATGCCGCCGCCGACCAGCAGCACCGAAGGCTTGGAGTTCTGCGTCTTGCTCATTCCACTCGCACTGCGATCGGCTCGAGGCCGTCGATGCGCACCTGCATGGTCTGCCCGCGCTGCACCGCACCCACGCCTTCGGGCGTGCCGGTGAAGATCAGGTCGCCGGGCTGCAGCGTGAACAGCGTCGACAGGTTCGCGATGACCTCGTTCACCGACCAGATCAGGTTGCGGATGTCGCTCTTCTGGCGCGTTTCGCCGTTCACTTCGAGCGTGATCGCGCCGGCCGCGATCTCGCCCGACTCGGCGAACCGACGCACCACGCCGACCGGCGCCGAGAAGTCGAAGGCCTTGCCGATCTCCCAGGGCCGGCCCTGCTCGCGCATCTTCATCTGCAGGTCGCGGCGCGTCATGTCGAGGCCGACCGCATAGCCGTAGATGTGCTTCGCCGCGTCCTCGACCGCGATGTCGCGGCCGCCCTCGCCGATCAGCACCACGAGCTCGGCTTCATAGTGGTAGTTGACGGTCTGGCCTGGGTACGGAATGCCCACCGTTTCACCCGCGGGCACCGGCACGATCGACGCATCGTCGTTCGGCTTGCAGAAGAAGAAGGGCGGCTCGCGGTCGGGGTCGAAGCCCATCTCGCGCGCATGCGCCGCGTAGTTGCGGCCGACGCAGTAGACGCGGCGCACCGGGAACAGATCGGACGAGCCGGCGACGGGAAGGCCGACGACGGCCGGGGGAGTGAGGACGAAAGACATGAGGGCTCCTGCCGCGATGCGGCGCATGGGGATCGAGAAAAGAGAAGGCTGCCGGGGCAGCGCGGGTCAGGCGTTGTCGAGGAAGGCTTCGCGCAGCACGCCCATCGCCTGTTGAACGGGCCGGTCGGAGAAACTGAACAGCACCACCTCGTCGGCAGCGGACAAGCGCAGCGGCGCCCACGAAGGCACGACGAAGGTGTCGCGCGGACCGAAGTCGAAGCGCTGGCCGCCGATCTCGGCCGTGCCGCGGCCTTCGACCACGCTGTAGACCGCGCCATCGGTCGCGCGGTGCGTCTTGCCCGCGAAGCCCTTCGGCAGCAGTTGCAGGTTCGTCGCGATGGTCGGCATTGGCGAGCCGCCGGTCAGCGGGTTGATGTAGCGCAGCTTGTGGCCCAGCCAGGCGTCGGGCGCCTCCTGCTTCTGCAGCTGCGCCAGCGCCTCGCGGCTGCGTGCATAGGGGTAGTTGAAGATCGGCGAGGTGGGCGCGCTGTGGTCATGGCGCACCGGCACCATGTTGTGGCCGAAGCGCGCCAGGCTGTGACCCTCGGACCGCGCGACGTGCTGCACCTTGGCGTCGTCGTTCTCGGCGAAGCCGGCGTCGAAGAAGCGCAGCATCGGGATGTCGAGCCCGTCGAGCCACACCACCGGCTCGGCCACGCCTTCGATGCCCTCGTTGCCGTGGTCGTGCCAGGCCCACGAGGGCGTGATGATGAAGTCGCCCGGGTACATGGTGGTGCGCTCGCCGCCCACCGTGGTGTAGGCGCCCTTGCCGTCGACGATGAAGCGCAGCGCCGACTGCACATGCCGGTGCGAGGGCGCGACCTCGCCCGGCATGATGAGCTGCAGCCCGGCATAGAGCGATTGCGTGATCGACGAACGGCCCGGGATCGCCGGGTTCTCCAGCACCAGCACGCGGCGCACCGCCTCCTCGGCCGTGATCAGCGCGGCCGACTCCATCAGGAGCGGGCGGATCTCGTCGTAGCGCCAGAGCGCGGGCACGCAGGGCGTCTGCGGCTCGCGCGGCACCAGCGCATGCAGCGATTCCCACAGCGGCGTGAGGTGCAGCGGGCGGATGCGCTCGTAGTAGTCGCGGCGCTCGGCGGCGTCGGCGCGCGCGGCCTGGGGGGCGGTGTTCATCTGGGCATGTCTCCGAGGGGTGACTGCATTGTTTGTCCGCACCACTATTTGTTCAAGACGTGCACTCAATACTCGGAATCTCGATTTTCGATAATGGTGGCTGCATTGCGAAGGAAATTCCATGTCCAAGCTCGATCTCGAATGGCTCGCGGTCTTCGACGAGGTCTACAAGACCGGCAGCGTCTCGAAGGCGGCCGAGCGCCTCGACATGGCGCAGGCCGCGGCCAGCACCATGCTCAACAAGCTGCGCGCGCATTTCGACGACCGGCTGTTCGCGCGCACCGCGCAAGGCATGCAGCCCACGCCCTATGCCCAGCGCATCTACACCCACGTGCGGGAGGCGCTCGCGCAGATCGAGCAGGCGCGCGGCAGCCGCAGCAGCTTCGACCCCGGCGCGGCGAGTCGCAACTTCCGCATCTGCATGACCGACATCAGCGAGGTGGTGATCCTGCCCGGGCTGCTCGACCACCTGCGCCGCACGGCGCCCGGCGTGCACATCGAGACCGAAATCATCTCGACCGAGAGCGGCCGCCGGCTGGAAGACGGCGAGGTCGACCTGGCGGTGGGCTTCATGCCGCAGCTCGATGCCGGCTTCTACCAGCAGACGCTCTTCATGCAGAACTTCGTCTGCCTGGTGGCGCGGAACCATCCGCGCATCGGCGAGCGGCTCACGAAGAAGCGCTTCGAGGCCGAGGCGCATGCGGTGATCTCGTCCTCGGGCACCGGCCATGCGATCGTCGACAAGACCATCGCCCGCCTCGGCCTGGCGCGCAACGTGGTCGTGCGCCTGTCGAGCTTTCTCAGCGTGGCGCGCATCGTCGCCCACACCGAGCTGGTCGTGATCGTGCCGCGCATCCTCGGCGAGGTACTGGCCACGCAGGAGCCGGTGAAGCTGCTGGAGCCGCCTTTCGCGCTGCCGTCCTATGCCGTCAAGCAGCACTGGCACGAGCGCTTCCACGCCGATCCGGGCAATGCGTGGCTCAGGCGCACGGTGGCTCAACTTTTCGGCGCCCAAACCGCTTCGCCGCTCACATAATCGCCGCGGGCGCTCCACGACATCAACTCATCGCCCAGGCACTCCATGAGCTCGATCACCCTGCGTTTCCTGGCCGAACCCAGCACCGTCAACTTCGGCGGCAAGGTCCACGGCGGCACCGTCATGAAATGGATCGACGAGGCCGGTTACGCCTGCGCGACCAGCTGGTCCAAGCGCTACTGCGTGACGGTGTTCATCGGCAGCATCCGCTTCCATCGGCCGATCATGATCGGCGACCTGGTCGAGGTCGAGGCGCGGCTCGCCTACACCGGCAGCAGCAGCATGAACATCTCGGTCGAGGTGCGCAGCGGCGACATGAAGGGCGGCGAGATGCAGAAGACCACCGAGTGCCTGGTCGTCTTCGTCTCGGTCGACTCGCACGGCCGGCCGCTGCCGGTCGACAGCTTCACGCCGGGAACCCCGGGCGAGATGGCGCTGGCGGAGCGGGCACGCACACACCTCGAGGCTTCGCGCGCCGCTTCGGGCGGCGGCTAGCCGCAAACGCTCCGGCTGCCTATGCCGCAGCGGGCGCTCCCTGGCTACACTGCGGCGTGCCGAGGCACGCCGCTTTCGTCTAAGGCACTTTTTCCTCACTCCGAGAGGGGCAAGAGATGAACGTTCTGGACAAATCCGTGGCGACCAGCTCACTGGAGGAGATGGCAACGCTTCTGGATGCGCTGACCCGGTTCCGCAAAGGCGATGCCAAGGTCCGGCTGCCCGTGCACTGGACCGGGCTTTCGGGCAAGGTGGCCGACGTCTTCAATGACCTGGTCGAGCAGAACGCCACGCTGGCCGCCGAGCTGGTGCGCCTGCGCCAGGTGGTCGGCAAGGAAGGCAAGCTCAAGCAGCGTGCGGTGCTTTCCGAAACGCGCGGCTTCTGGGGCGAATCGGTCGAATGCGTGAATGCGCTCATCGACGATCTCGTTCACCCGACCACCGAAGTGGCTCGCGTGATCGGCGCCGTGGCCCAGGGCGACCTGTCGAAGAGCATGGCGCTGGAGGTCGACGGGTGCAAGCTCGAAGGCGAGTTTCTTCGCACGGCCAAGACCATCAACAAGATGGTCGAGCAGCTCGGCAACTTCTCGGCCGAGGTCACGCGCGTGGCGCGCGAGGTCGGCACCGAGGGCAAGCTCGGTGGCCAGGCCAAGGTGAAAGGCGTGGCCGGCACCTGGAAAGACCTGACCGATTCCGTCAACTCCATGGCCGGAAACCTGACCGACCAGGTGCGCAACATCGCCGACGTGACAACCGCGGTGGCCAAGGGCGACCTGTCGAAGAAGATCGATGTCGACGTCAAGGGCGAATTCCTGACCCTGAAGAACACGATCAACACCATGGTCGACCAGTTGCGCTCCTTCGCATCGGAGGTGACGCGGGTGGCGCGCGAGGTCGGAACGGAAGGATCCCTGGGCGGGCAGGCGCGGGTCGAAGGCGTCTCGGGCACTTGGAAGGACCTGACCGATTCGGTGAACTCGATGGCCGGCAACCTGACCAGCCAGGTGCGCAACATCGCCGACGTGACCAAGGCGGTGGCGGCCGGCGACCTCTCCAAGAAGATCACCGTCGACGTGAAGGGCGAGATCCTCGAGCTGAAGAACACGGTCAACACCATGGTCGACCAGCTGCGCTCCTTCGCGGCCGAAGTCACGCGCGTGGCGCGCGAGGTCGGAACGGAAGGGATCCTGGGCGGACAGGCCGACGTGCAGGGCGTGGCCGGCACCTGGAAGGACCTGACCGAGTCGGTCAACTTCATGGCCGGCAACCTGACTTCCCAGGTGCGCAACATCGCCGAGGTGACCACGGCCGTGGCCGCCGGCGACCTGTCCAAGAAGATCACGGTGGACGTGAAGGGCGAAATCTCCGAACTGAAGAACACGGTCAACACGATGGTCGACCAACTGCGCTCCTTCGCCGCCGAGGTGACGCGGGTGGCGCTCGAGGTCGGCACCGAGGGCATCCTGGGCGGGCAGGCCGATGTGCAAGGCGTGGCCGGCACGTGGAAGGACTTGACCGACTCGGTCAACCTGATGGCATCGAACCTCACATCGCAGGTGCGCAACATCGCCGACGTGACCAAGGCAGTGGCGACCGGCGACCTCTCCAAGAAGATCACGGTCGACGTGAAGGGCGAGATCCTGGAGCTGAAGGCCACCATCAATACGATGGTGGACCAGCTCTCGTCCTTCGCCGCCGAAGTGACGCGGGTGGCGCGCGAGGTCGGCACCGAGGGCCGGCTCGGCGGCCAGGCCCAGGTGCGCGATGTCTCGGGGACCTGGAAGGACCTCACGGACAACGTCAACTCCATGGCCGGCAACCTGACCGGCCAGGTGCGCGGCATCGCGAAGGTGGTGACCGCGGTGGCCAACGGCGATCTGCAACAGAAGCTCACGGTCGAGGCCAAGGGCGAGATCGCGGCGCTCGCCGAGACCATCAACAGCATGACCGAGACGCTTGCCACCTTTGCCGACCAGGTGACGACCGTCGCGCGCGAGGTCGGCGTCGAAGGCAAGCTGGGCGGCCAGGCGAAGGTGCCCGGCGCCGCCGGCACCTGGAAGGGCCTGACCGAGAACGTGAACCAGCTGGCGGCCAACCTGACGACCCAGGTGCGCGCCATCGCGGAGGTGGCCACCGCCGTGACGCAGGGCGACCTGACCCGCTCCATCACCGTGAAGGCTCAGGGCGAGGTCGCGGCGCTGAAGGACACGATCAACGAGATGATCCGCAACCTGAAGGACACGACGCAGAAGAACACGGAGCAGGACTGGCTCAAGACCAACCTCGCCAAGTTCAGCCGCATGCTTCAGGGCCAGAAGGATCTGCTCACGGTGGGGCAGCTGATCCTGTCCGAACTGGCGCCGGTGGTGGGTGCGCAGCAGGCGGAGTTCTACGTGCTGAACACCGCCACGGCCACGCCGAAGCTGAAGCTCTTCGCCAGCTACGCCTCCGGCGGCCAGACTTCGCACGGCAAGGAGATCGAGCTGGGCCAGGGCCTTGTCGGCCAGTGCGCGGTCGAGAAGTCCAAGATCCTTCTGACCAACGTGCCGAGCACGGCCTTCCGGATCGTCACGGGCCTCTCCGAAGGCGCGGCCATGGACGTGATCGTGCTCCCGGTGATCTTCGAGGGCGAGGTGCGGGGCGTGCTGGAGCTGGCCTCGCTGGAGCGCTTCAACCCCGCGCACCAGGCCCTCCTGGACCAATTGACCGAATCCATCGGCATCGTGATCAACACCATCGCCGCCAACATGCGCACCGAGGACCTGCTGACCCAGTCGCAGTCGCTGGCCGAGGAGCTGCAGAACCGCCAGCTCGAGCTTCAGCAGACCAACGAGGCGCTGCAGGAGAAGGCCCGGCTGCTGGTGCACCAGAACCAGGAGGTGGAGCGCAAGAACCAGGAGGTGGAGCAGGCGCGCCAGGCGCTGGAGGAAAAGGCGGAGCAGCTCGCGCTCACCTCCAAGTACAAGTCCGAGTTCCTGGCCAACATGTCGCACGAACTGCGCACGCCGCTCAACAGCCTGCTGATCCTGTCGGACCAGCTGTGCAAGAACAGTGAGGGCAACCTGACGGCCAAGCAGGTGGAGTTCGCGAAGACCATTCACCTCTCGGGCAACGATCTGCTGATGCTGATCAACGACATCCTGGACCTGTCGAAGATCGAATCCGGAACGGTCGCGGTGGAGGTCAGCGAACTGCGGCTGGACGACCTGCAGCGCTCGGTCGAGCGCAGCTTCCGCCACGTCGCCGAGGCCAAGCACGTCGGCTTCGACATCCACGCGTCGGGGCCGCTGCCCGAGACGATCGTGACCGACGTCAAACGCCTGCAGCAGGTCATCAAGAACCTGCTGTCGAATGCGTTCAAGTTCACGCACCAGGGTTCGGTCGCGTTGACGGTCGAGGCCGTGGACAGCGGCTGGTCGCGCGACAACGAAGAGCTCAACCGGGCCGGCCAGGTCATGGCCTTCGCCGTGTCCGATACCGGCATCGGGATTTCCGCCGACAAGCAGCAGATCGTGTTCGAGGCCTTCCAGCAGGCGGACGGCTCGACCTCTAGAAAATACGGCGGCACCGGCCTCGGCCTCGCGATCAGCCGTGAACTGGCGCGCCTTCTGGGCGGCGAGATCCGCCTGGTGAGCACGCCCGCGCAGGGCAGCACGTTCACGCTGTACCTGCCGCAAAGCTACAGCTCGCCGCGCAGTGCACGGCTGGGCCGCACGGCGGCGGCGCGGGCGGAAGTTCCTCGCCGCGCCGAACGCAACCGGGTCGCGGAACTGCGGCCCGGTCCCGGTCCGCAGAAGCCGGCCCGGCGCATCGTTGCCGCAGGGGCCAAGGCCGCCGAACGCGGCGATGCAGCCGACATGCTCCCGTCGCTCAACATCGCCGACGACGACCGCGACAGCATTCTTTCCGGGGACAAGGTGCTCCTGATCGTCGAGAACGACCTCGCCTTCGCCAAGATGCTGTTGCATGCCGGGCGCAAGAGCGGCTTCAAGGGCCTGGTCAGCCCCAGCGGCGCCGGCGCATTGGCGCTCGCGCGCGACTACCGCCCGGCACTCATCACGCTCGACATCTTCCTGCCCGACATGGAAGGCTGGCGCATCCTCGAGCGCCTGAAGGCCGACCTTGCCACGCGGCACATTCCGGTCTGCGTGGTCTCGACGGACGACTCGCGGGAGCGGGCCCTGAACTCCGGCGCCGTCGGCTTTCTGGCCAAGCCGCTGCAATCGATCGACGAAATCGATGCGGGGCTCGGGCATCTTTACGGCTTCGTTCAGGCGGACGCCAGGAAGCTGGTGGTCGCCATGCGCCCCTCGTCGCTGCGCGATCGCTATGTCGCGGCCCTGGCCGGCAGCGAGATCGACAGCGTGGTCGTGGAAACCGCCGAGGCGGCCAGGGACGCGCTGGCGCGCAACGACGTGCACTGCCTCGTGACCGACGGCATGGTGGCCGGCTTCGGCCGCGCGGATGCCGCCGAGTTTGTCGAGGCCCGCCCGGCGACGCGGCAACTGCCGGTCGTCCTGTACAGCGCGGTTCCGGGCGGCCGCGTGCCGGGGTGGGAGCACGGCCACGGCGGCTCGGCGATGCGCGTCGCGGATTCGCTGGAGCGGCTGATCGACGCAACGGCCTTCTTCCTGCATCGGGGCCTGGCTTCGATGTCCGAGCAGGAACGGAGAGCGGTCGAAGCGGTCAACGCCGGCGCCGGCACGCTGGCCGGCAGGAAGGTGCTGATCGTCGACGACGACATGCGCAACATCTTTGCGCTGGCGACCATCCTCGACGCACAGGGAATGCTCATCGTGTCGGCGGAGAACGGCCGCGATGCGATCCGGCTGGTGCAGGAGGATGCCGGCATCGACATCGTCCTCATGGACATCATGATGCCGGAGATGGACGGCATGCAGACGATGCGCGAGCTGCGCCGCCTGCCGCGCGGCAAGCAGCTGCCGCTGGTGGCGGTGACGGCGAAGGCCATGAAGGGCGACCGCGAGAAATGCATCGAAGCGGGGGCCTGGGACTACCTGTCGAAGCCGGTGGACACGACCTATCTGCTCGCCGTTCTGCGGGGGTGGCTGTGCAAGTAGAAGAGCCTCCTGCACTGCCCGAGGAACGGGGCCCCGACGGGGGGCCGTTCGACGAGAAGGCCGACATCCTGGTCGTCGACGATCTGCCCGAGAAGCTGCTGGTCTTCCGGACCGTGCTCGAGGACCTCGGCCAGAACCTGGTGCTGGTGCGCTCGGGCACCGATGCGCTGCGGGAGATCCTGCAGCGCGAGTTCGCGGTCATCCTGCTGGACGTCAACATGCCCAGCATGGACGGGTTCGAGACGGCGACGCTGATCCGCCAGCATCGGCGAAGCGCCCATACGCCGATCATCTTCATCACCTCCTACGCCGACGAGATGCAGACCGCGCGCGGCTACTCGCTCGGCGCGGTGGACTACATCCTCTCCCCCGTGGTGCCGGAGGTCCTGCGCAGCAAGGTGAGCGTCTTCGTCTCGCTGTACCTGATGCGGCGCCAGGTCCGGCGCCAGGCCGATGCGCGGGCCGCAATGATGGCGGCGCATGCGGCTCGCCGCGTCGCGGAGGAGAACGACAGGCGCTCCGCATTTCTCGCCCATGCGAGTCGCGCGCTCAGTAGCTCGCTGGAGATCACGGTCGCGATGAACCAGCTGGTCGAACTGCTGGTGCCCAGCCTGGCCCCGCTCGCCGTGCTGCTCCTGATCGACCCCGAGCTCGGCGCGGGCGAGATGCTTGCCGCGGCGGTGCGGCCGGGCCACGCGAGGCTTCAATGGTTCGCAGGCCCCGAAACGGCGCTCGCCCCGGGCATCCGCGCCGCGCTGCACGCCGCGGCGAACCGCGGGCGGCGAACCACCGTGGCGGAAGAAGCGCTGAAGCCGCTCACGGCGGCATCGTTCGGCCTCGCTCCGGCGGACGCCGAGTTCCCGCTGCTGCGCTCGGCCGCGGCCGTGCCGATGGTCTTCGGGGAACGTGTTCTGGGCGCGGTTCTGGTCGCATCCGGCAATCCGGACGACGCGAGCGCCGGCGCCCAAGCCGGGATGGTCGGCGAGTTGGCGGCCCGGGCCGCGACGGCGTTCGAGAACGCGCGCCTCTACCGCATCCTGCAGCGCGAAATCCTCGAGCGGCAGGCGGCGCAGGAAGAGCTGCAGCAGTCCAACCAGCGCAAGGACGAGTTCCTCGCGATGATGTCGCACGAGCTGCGCAATCCGCTGGCGCCCATTCATACCGCCGTCGAGGTGATCCGCCGCGTCGCCGCGCCGCACCCCAGGGTCACGTGGGCGCTCGACATTGCCGATCGGCAACTGCGGCAGATGACGCGTCTGATCGAAGAGCTGCTTGACGTGGCCCGCATCAGCCAGGGCAAGATCGCGCTCAAGCGCGAGACGATGGATCTCAACACGGTGATCGTTCAAGGCGTGGAAACGGTGCAGCCCTTCATCGACAGCCGTCGCCAGGTGTTGAGCGTCGCGCTACCCGAAGAGCCGGCATGGCTTCTGGGCGACGTGGCCAGGCTCACGCAGGTGATCGCCAACCTGCTGCACAACGCTGCCAAGTACAGCCCGGAGGGAACCGACATTGCGCTCGCCTCCTGGTTCGAGGACGACGACATCGTCGTCTCGGTGCGCGACCAGGGCATCGGCATCGACGAGGAACTGTTGACGCGCATCTTCGACCTCTTCGCGCAAGGGCAGCGCGGCCTCGACCGCGCCCAGGGCGGGCTGGGCGTCGGGCTGACGCTGGCACGGCGCCTGACGGAGATGCACGGCGGCCAGATCGAGGTCTTCAGCGAGGGGCGGGACCGGGGCTCCGAGTTCAAGATCCGCTTGCCGCGCGTTGCGGCGGTGCCCGAAGCCGGGCAGATCGCGTCCGCGCTCCCGTCAGCGCCGCGCCTCGAGCCCCAGCGCATCCTGATCGTCGACGACAACCGGGACGCGGCCGCAGGCGTCGCGGCGGTCCTCGAGCTCGAAGGACACCAGGTTCGCACGGCGGGCGATGGCGAGGAGGCGCTCGCGATCGTCGCGGCGTACCGGCCCAGCGTCGTCGTGCTGGACATCGGACTGCCGCTGCTCGACGGCTACGAGGTCGCGCGCCGGATGCGCAAGATGCCCGAGACCGAAGACGCGCTGCTGATCGCGCTGACCGGCTATGGCCAGAACGAAGACCGCCAGGCCGCGCTCGGCGCCGGCTTCGATCACCACTTCGTCAAGCCCGCGGAGCCGAATGCGCTCCTGGCCTGCATCCATCACTGGTTCGAGCGGCGCACCAGCGAGAGGCGCACCGTATCACCGTCCAGCGCCACGAAGTAGCCCAGGTCTTCGGCCAGCAACTGCAGCGCGACGGCATCGATCGCCAGCTTGCGTGGCGCCCGGTGCGGATCCGCCAGCTCCGCGAGCTCGGCTGCCCCGCGTGTCGCGCTGAAGCGCACGATGTCGCGGCCTTCGGGTTCGATGTGCACCGCGCCGAGCTGCGGTGCGCCGTCCTGCAGATAGCTCAGGACGCCGAGACACATGTAGCGCAGCGCGGCGCCGGCCGGAAAGCGCTGCTCGCCCTCTCCGGGCGCCAGCCCCTCGCCGACATGCAGCCGGATGCCGTTCAGTTCGAAGGCGGCGCGCATCAGCCCGGTGCACTGGGCCACCAGCGCGCTGCGGGTCACGCCCTCGTCGCTGACGGCCAGCTCCCAGTCGCGCAGGGAACGCACGCCGGTCGCCAGCGCACCGACCTGGCCTTCCACCAGCGCCACTCTCTCCTGCCAGGCCGCGGTGTCGACGGGCTTCACCGTCGCCTGGCGCTTGAACATCAGCATGGCCATCCGGATCACCGACACCGGAGAAGCCAGGTCGTGGCGCAGCGCCGGGAAGACGCGCGTGAGCAGTTCGTGGCGCACGCCGGCAGCCATCCAACTGCGGGCTCCGGGGGTTGCCTTCATCGTGCGGCAGGTGGCGCCAGGATGCGATCCAGATCTTCGAAGTCGATCGGCTTCTGCAGATGATGGTCGAACAGGCCCGGCGTGGTCGTGCCGCCGGCCTCGTCGGCGCCGAAGCCCGAGATCGCGATCAGCAACAGCGGCTTGTTCCCGGCGCTTGCACGCATGCGCCGCGCAAGCTCGGCGCCGGGGAGATCCGGCAGCACCAGATCGACCAGCGCCGCATCGAAGGCTTTCTCGGCGGCGGCGGCGATCGCCTGTTGCGCGGTGTAGGTGCAATGCGCCTCATGGTCCTGCAGCGCCAGCAGTTCCCGCAGCAGATCGGCCGCGGCCTTGTTGTCGTCGACGATCAGCACGTTCACGGCAATACCCCTGAAACAAGGGTTTGCAGTATCGGGGCCGGTCGCGGAACGCCGCGTAGGAGCGTGCCTCGTCCGAACCGAGGCAGTGAGCGCTCAGGCGCCGGCCGCTTCGACCGTCGCGCTGACTTCGCCCAGCCCGATGCGCACCGCGCCTTCGCGCTCGCAGAAGCCCCGCAGGCTGAGCGTATCGCCGTCTTCGAGAAAGCTGCGGCGCTCGCCGTTGGGAAGCAGGATCGGCTGCTTGCCGCCCAGCGTGAGCTCGAGCAGCGAGCCGGCCTCATCGGGCTTCGGGCCCGAGAGCGTGCCCGAACCGAGCAGGTCGCCCGGCTGCAGATTGCAGCCGTTCACCGTGTGGTGCGTGACGAGCTGCGCGGCCGTCCAGTAGGCGGCGTCGCGGGCGTTGCCGCGCGTGAGGCGCACGGCGCCCTCGCCGGCTTCGCGCATCTTCGCCGTCTGCAACCACACCTCGAGCGTGATGTCGAGCGCGCCGCTTTCGCGGTTGGCGGGTGCATCGAGGTAGGGCAGCGGCTGCGGATCGCCGGCCGGGCGCTCGAAGGCGGCGCGGAAGGGCGCGAGCGCCTCCATCGTCACGATCCAGGGCGAGAGCGTGCTGGCGAAGTTCTTCGACAAGAAGGGCCCGAGCGGCTGGTACTCCCAGGCCTGAATGTCGCGGGCCGACCAGTCGTTGAGCAGGGTGACGCCGAACAGGTGCGCTTCCGCTTCGGCGATGGCGACCGGCTCGCCGAGCGCATTGCCCTGGGCGACCAGGAAGCCGAGTTCGAGCTCGTAGTCGAGCCGCTTCGAAGGGCCGAAGGAAGGCGTTGCGGCATCGGGTGCCTTGGTCTGGCCTTGCGGGCGCTTGAAGCGCTGGCCGCTGACGCCGATCGACGAGGCGCGCCCGTGGTAGCCGATGGGCACCCACTGGTAGTTGGGCAGGAGCGGCTGGTCGGGACGGAACAGGCTGCCGACCGTGCGGGCGTGATGGATGCCGGTGTAGAAGTCGGTGTAGTCGCCGATGCGGCAGGGCACCGTCATCTCGGCGGCCGACTGGGCCAGCAGGGCCTTGGCCCACTCGGGGGCCTGCTCGCTCCCTTCGGCCAGGCCGGCGGAGATCGCGGCACGCAGGGTTTGGCGCTCCGTCGGGCTCTTCGCCATCAACACGTTCATGTCGTCCGTATGGACGAGGCCGGTCGCCTTCAAGTCGAGCACCTGATCGCCGATCGCAACCCCGATGCGAAAGGCCTCGCCGCTGCCGGCAGGCCGGAAGCGGCCGAAAGGAAGGTTCTGGATCGGAAAATCGCAGCCAGCCTCGTTGGCCGAAGCGACCCAGCTGCGCAGCTTCGGATCGTGGGTGGCGTTCAGTTCGTTGTTCATGGCTTGAATTGGTCCTTGAGGCCGGCCCAGCAGTCGGCATAGTCGGTGTCCAGCGCCGGGCTCTGCAGCGCCCAGGCCGTGGGAATGAAGCGGAAGCGGCTCTCGAACATGAAGGCCAGCGTGTTGTCCAGCTTCTGCGGCTTGAGATCGGCACGGCTCGCCTTCTCGAAGGCCTCCTCGTCGGGGCCGTGCGGCACCATCGCGTTGTGCAGGCTGGCGCCGCCGGGCTTGAAGCCGCCGGGCTTGGCGTCGTACTCGCCGTAGACCAGGCCCATGAACTCGCTCATCAGGTTGCGGTGGTACCAGGGCGGACGGAAGGTGTCTTCCATCACCAGCCAGCGCGGCGGGAAGATCACGAAGTCGCAGTTGGCGGTGCCGGGCGTGTCCGAGGGCGAGGTGAGCACGGTGAAGATCGACGGGTCCGGATGGTCGAAGCTGATCGAGCCGATGGTCATGAAGTTGGCGGTGTCGTACTTCACCGGCGCGAGGTTGCCGTGCCAGGCGACGACGTTGAAGGGCGACTGCCTGGTGGGCGCCTTCCAGAAGCGTCCGCCGAACTTCTTCACCAGCTCGTAGCCACCGGCCTCGCTTTCGAAAGCAGCCACCGGCGCCTGAAAGTCGCGCGCATTGGCCAGGCCGTTGGAGCCGATCGGGCCCAGCTCGGGCAGGCGGAACTGGGCGCCGTAGTTCTCGCAGACGTAGCCGCGCGAGGGACCCTGATCCGAATCCGGCACGGCGATCTTGAACGCGATGCCGCGCGGCAGGAGCGCAATTTCGCCGGGCTTGACCTCGAGCACGCCCATCTCAGTGGTGATCACCAGCCGGCCTTGTTGCGGCACCAGCAGCATCTCGCCGTCGGCATTGACAAAGGCGCGGCGCTCCATCGAACGGCTCGCGAGGTAAACGTGCGCAGCGACGCCGCTGTGCGCCTCGGCGTCGCCGTTGGCGGCCAAGGTATGGATGCCGTCGATGAAATCGACATCGGCGTTGTCGAGCGGAAGCGGATGCCAGCGCATCGGCTCGGGCGCGAGCGCGATATCGCGGTCGGCGCCGGTCTGCCAGTGCGGCTGCGCATAGGCCTGGTAGCGGCCGGAGACCACCGAGGGCTGGCGCCGGTACATCCAGCTGCGCCGGTTCTCGTGGCGCGGCGCGGTGAAGGCAGTGCCCGAGATCAGCTCGGGGTAGAGGTTGAAGGGCGCGCGCTGCGGGCTGTTGCGGCCCTGCGGCAGGGCGCCGGCCACGGCCTCGCTCGCGTATTCGTTGCCGAAGCCGCTCTGGTAGCGCAATGCGTCGGTACTCATGGGGATCCTTTCAATCCACGCGGATGTTGTTGGCCTTGATCAGGCGCCCCCAGCGTTCGCGCTCGGCCTTCACGTAGCTTGCCATGTCGCCCGGCGAGCCGGGGAGGCCTTCCACGCCGAGTGCGTCGAAGCGCGCCTTGACGGCCGGCGAGGCCAGCGCCTCCTGCAAGGCCTTGGCATAGCGCGCCACCGTGGGCTCGGGCGTGCCGGAGGGCACGGTGAGCCCCTGCCAGGCATAGGCCTCGTAGCCGGCCAGGCCCTGCTCCATCAGCGTCGGCACGTTGGGCAGCGAGGCGATGCGCTTGGCGCTCGCCACGCCGATGGCCTTGACCTTGCCCGCCTGCACGAACTGGTTGCCGCTGGCGGTGTCGACCAGCATGAACGGCACCTGCCCGCCCAGCACGTCCTGCATGGCCGGTGCCGCGCCGCGGTAGGCCACGTGGGTGAGCTTGAGCTCGGCCTTCTCGCGCAGCAGCTCGGTGGCCAGGTGATGCGGGCTGCCGACGCCGGCCGAACCGTAGTTGACGCCGCCCGGCTGGGCCTTGGCCCAGGCCACGAACTCCTTCCAGTTGCTCGCCGGCACCTGCGGGCCGACCACCAGCACGAGCGGGAAGCGCGCCAGCAGGCCGACCGGCTTGAGATTCTTCTCGGCGTCGTAGCTCAGCTTGGAAAAGAGGAAGGGATTGGCCGCCAGCGTCGCGAAGTCGGCGGTCAGCAGGGTGTGCTCCACGTCCCTGGCGCGCGCCACGTACTCGGCCGCGATGTTGGTGGCGGCGCCCGGCTTGTTGTTGATGACGATGGGCGCGCCCAGGCTCTTGCTCATGGTCTCGGCGGTCGCACGCGCCACCGAATCGGAGCCGCCGCCGGCGGCGTAGCCGACCACCCATTCGATGGGCTTGCTGTCCTGGGCGATGGCAGCGAGGGACAGGGCAACCAGGCCGAGGGCGGCGAGGGTCTTGCGGATCATGGGTTTGTCTCCAGTAGATTGAAACTTCGTGTGATGCATTGCCGGATCGTCAGGCGCGCGCCGCCTCCAGGGCTTTGCGCAGCACCGGCAGCGAGCCAATGTGATTGGCCAGCACCAGCACCAGGCGGGCATTGAAGGCGTGGCTCTCCTCGGTGGACAGGCCCTGGTGCGCGTCGAGCAGGGCCTCGTAGAAGTCGTCCGGAGCATCCAGGTGGGGCGTCAGGATCAGGTGGTCGTTCGGCATGGTCGTGGTCTCCTGGGGTCTCAGGTTTTGCCGAGCGCACGCGCGTGGGCGGCGCGGATGGCGGCGGCCGTGGGGCTGCGCCAGCGTGCGCACACGTGCTGGTCGGGCCGCAGCAGGTAGGTGGTGCCGGGCCGGGCGTCGTAGCGCTGCGCGGCCAGGGCATGGGCGTCGTCGAGCGGAATGCGTACGACGCTGACCGGTGCTTCGGCCTCGGCCAGCGCGCGCAGGCTGGCCTCGGCGGCGGCGCCGTCGCCAAACACCAGCGCGGCAAAGCGGCCGTCGGCGCCAAGCGAGCGCAACAGCCAGTTGCGCTGGCCGCCGCTCGCAGTGAAGGGTGCATCGGCCGCCACCGCGCCGGGCACCATGCGCCCTTCGAAGTCCCCGCTATCCGGCGTGTTGAGCGTCGAGCCATGCAGCGTGGCCGGCACCGACAACCGCCCGCTGTTGACCAGCGTACGGGCGAAGGGGTGGCGGCTCGCCAGCTGCAGCACCGCGTCGCGGAACAGCCGGCTCAGCTCGCTCTTGGGCGTGATGAAGTCGGTGGCGCGGGTCGAGTTGCGGATGTTCTCGTCGGCCGCGTACTCGCGCTCGCGGGCGTAGCTGTCGAGCAGCGCCTGCGGCGCCTCGCCGCGCAGCACCGCGGCCAGCTTCCAGGCCAGGTTGTCGGCGTCCTGCACGCCCGAGTTGGCGCCGCGCGCACCGAAGGGCGAGACGCCGTGCGCCGAATCGCCCGCGAACAGCACGCGGCCGTGGCGGAAGGCCTCCATGCGCAGGCAGGCGAAGGTGTAGACGCTGGCCCATTCGAGCTCGAACTCCGCGTCCCTGAAGGGCGAGGCCGCCAGCAACGCCTTGACGCGCGGAATGATGTTCTCGGGTTTCTTCTCGGCCTCCGGATCGGCCTCCCAGCCGAGCTGGAAGTCGATGCGCCACACGTTGTCGGGCTGCATGTGCAGCAGCACGCTCTGGTGACGGTGGAAATGCGGATCGAACCAAAACCAGCGCTCGGCCGGGAAGTCGACCTTCATCTTCACGTCCGCGATCAGGAAGCGGTCCTTGAAGATGCGGCCCTTGCTTTCCTGGCCGATCAGCTGCCGCACCGTCGAGCGCGAGCCGTCGCACGCGGGCAGCCAGTCGGCCTGCAGCCGGTAGCTCCCGTCCGGCGTCTCGACGGTCAGGAGCGCGTGGTCCTCGTGCTGCTCGACGCCGACCACCTTGTGGTTCCAGCGGATGTCCAAAAGCGGCAGCTCGGCTGCGCGCTCGGCCAGGTAGCCCTCGACGTAGTACTGCTGCAGGTTGACGAAGGCCGGGCGCTGATGGCCCTCTTCGGGCAGCAGGTCGAACTCGTAGATCTGCGCGCCCTGCAGGAACACGCGGCCCAGCTTCCAGGACACGCCTTTCGCCGCCATGCGCTCGCCGCAACCGAGCCGGTCGAAGATCTCCAGCGAGCGCTTGGCAAAGCAGATGGCGCGCGAGCCGGTAGACAGCTTGTTGTCGTTGTCCAGCAGCACCACGGGCACCTGGCGTTGCGCCAGGTCGATGGCCAGCGCCAGGCCGACCGGGCCGGCGCCGACCACGACGACGGGGTGCCGGGCGGGCGTGGCGGCGTCCTGGTCGGGGTGGTGCCTGTAGTCGTAGCGCAGGTTCTGGTAGTCGATGGGCGCGGCGGCTGAAGCAGCAATGGCGTTCACGTTCCTGTCTCCGTATCTTTGTCTTGCTCCTCCCGGCTCAGCCTTCGAGGGTCTTCCACATCTCGACGTCGCGCTCGGCGGTCCACACGCGCGGGTCGGCGTACTGCGTGGCCTCGTCGTAGCAGCGCGTGATGTCGAAGGGCATGCAGTGGTCGAAGATGACCCAGTGGCCGTACTTGGGCTTGAGCTTCGCGTAGGTCTCCTTGTAGACCGCGTTCAGGTCCTTGCCGGACTTGGCGCCTTCCGAAACGCTGGCGTACACGTCGGCAATGAAGTCGCGCGTGCCGGCGAGACCCTTGGCCACTTCTTCCGGCGTGGTGAGCGCGGCGCCGCGGCCGGGCACCAGGGCCTTCGGCTTGAGCGCGGCGATGTTGTCCAGGGTCTTGGGCCAGTCCTTGAAGTAGGCGTCGCCGGCATAGGGCGTGGCGTCGAACTCGACCAGGTCGCCCGACAGCAGGGTCTTCTCGCCCGGCAGCCAGACCACGGTGTCGCCCTTGGTGTGGCCGCGGCCGAGCTGCAGCAGCTGGACTTCGAGCTTGCCCAGCCACAAGGTCATCTTGCCGGTGAAGGTCATGGTCGGCCAGGTCAGGCCCGGCGGCACGGTCTCGACGTTCTGGAACAGGCGCGGGAAGCGGCCGATCTCGCTCGCCTTGTCTTCCTCGCCGCGCTCGACGATCAGGTCGCGCGTATCCTGGCTGGCGATGATGTGCTCGGGCTTGTAGCCGGTCGCGCCCAGCACGCGCACCGCGTGGTAGTGCGTGAGCACCACGTACTTGATGGGCTTGTCGGTCACTTCGCGGATGCGTCGCACCACGTCGGCCGCCATCGCGGGCGTGGCCTGGGTGTCGGCCACCAGCACGCAGTCGTCGCCGATCACGATGCCGGTGTTGGGGTCGCCCTCGGCCGTGTAGGCCCAGGCATGCTCGGAAATCTGGCTGAAGGTGATCTTCTTTTCTTCGAGATCGGCCTGGCTGGCGAAAACCTTGGTCTGGCTCATCGGGGTCTCCTGGTGATTTGTCTAACACGAACGAATTCGCAGGGAACGAATTAAGCGGAGTGTAAACCGGAGATCAGTTAATGTCTAATGTCTTCTGCATGAACGAACAAAGAGACGGAAATGGCCGCTGACGGCAACGATCGCGCGCAGCGCGGCATCCAGAGCATCGAAGTGGGCGGCCAGCTGCTGCGCGCCCTGGTGCACCACGGCCGGCCGATGGCATTGAAGGACCTCGCGCGCGAGGCCGACATGTCGGCCGCCAAGGCGCATCCCTACATGGTCAGCTTCGGTCGCCTCGGATTGATCGAACAGGACCGCAGCAGCGGTCACTATCTGCTCGGCCCGCTGGCTTTGCAACTGGGATTGATCAGCCTGCAGCAGGCCGATCCGGTCCACATCGCGACACCGCTGGTTGCCGAGCTCGCGCAGCAAATCGGGCACACCGCGGCCATCGCGGTGTGGGGCGACCGCGGCGCCACCATCGTGCGCGTGGCCGAGTCGCCGGCGGCCTTGCACGTGAGCATGCGGCACGGCACGGTGTTTTCGCTGACCAGCACCGCCTCGGGCCGCCTCTTCGCCGCCTACCTCGATGGCGCGATCGTCAAGCGCCTGCTAGACAAGGAGCGCCAGCGCGAGAAGAGCAGTACGGCGCCGGCGCCGCACGTGGGCATGCCGCCGCCCCCGCCGCTGCCGGACTGGAAGGCTTTCGAGGAGCAACTGCACGAGGTGCGCGCGCGCGGCATCAGCCGCTCCGAAGGGGAGATCGTGCCGGGCGTGAGCGCGATGTCCGCGCCGGTGTTCGACCACACCGGCGCGATCGCGCTGGCGATCACCGCGATCGGGCCCGCGGGCGTTTTCGATGCGAAATGGGACGGGCCCGTCGCCCGCGCACTGAAGCAATGCGCCGGCGAGGTGTCGCAGCGGCTCGGCGCCGCACGCGCCTGAGAGATCCGGGCGGCTGATATGGCTTGATCCTGTCAAGAGCGCAAGCCCATCTCTCCGGGTTCCGGATTGCAGAATTCGTTCGCGAATGCCGGATGGGGAACGCGACGGAGCCGGGTGCGTGAGCGACGGTTGATCATGCTGATATGCGTGGATTGGCTACCGACAGTTCATGTATTCGTCGCGGGGCTGCCTGCTTTCTAGGGTCTGCGGTTGGTCACTTGCGTGGCTGCGCAATAGCCGCGCCGAGGATTCCCCTGTGGCCGTGGCTGCGCCGCGTTCCCGATCCGGCCTCAAAGAGGTTGTTCGATAGGCGCCTCCTTCGCGTTGCTTGCCATGTCATCGCGGGTTCACGTCGAGGCAGGCGGCGTCACCTCGCGCGCAATGGCCCACACGAAGCCCGAGAGTTCGCGCGCGATGGCCACCACGATCTTGTTGTGCGGCATGCGCCGCGCGGCCAGCCGCTTGAAGCGCGCGCACAGCCGCAACTGCGCCGTCCAGGCGATGTCGGTCACGGCCTTGGGCAACTCCGACTGGCGCCTGGCGATGACCGCACTGACCCGCGCCGGGTAGCGGTACTGGTGCGCCACTTCCACCAGCATGCGCCGCGCCGCCGAGTTGCCGGCCTTGGTGATGGCACCCTGTCGGCGGCGCTGGCCGCTGGAACTCTCGCTGGGCACCAGGCCCAGGTAGGCCATCAACAGGCGCGGGTTGGCGAAGCGGTGGAAGTCCTGGATCTCGGCCACCAGCGTGATCGCGGCGATGAGCTGCACACCGCGCAGCGCCTGCAGCGCGGCCACCACCGGCGCCAGCGACCAGCCCGCCAGCGCATCGCGCAGCGACTGCTCCAGGCGTGCGATGCGCGCCCCCGACTCGCTCACCGCGTGCAGGTACTCCTGGAAGGCGATCTGCTGCGCGGCGTGCGGCAGCGCCATGCTGGCCAGCCAGCGCAGATGCGCCGCCGTCCAGGCGCTCTTGCCCGCGTACACCACGCCGCTGCGCAACAGCAGCGCCTTCAGGCGGTGGCGCGCGTTGCGCTGTTCCCGCACCGCGTCCTCGCGGGCGCGCACCAGATCGCGCAGCGCCTCGTCCACGGCGTCCGGCACGCGCACGGCACTGAGTTCACCTGCGCGTGCCAGGCGCGCCAGCATCAAGGCGTCGCGGCGGTCGGTCTTCACCCGATCACCCGAGCGCTTGGGGATGGACGAGGGCGCCACCACCTCGCAGTGGTAGCCCAGTGCGGCGAGGTGGCGCTGCAGCACGAAGCCGCAGGGGCCCGCTTCGTAGACGACATGTAGGCAATGGCCCCGGCTGACCAGGCGGCGCAGGGCCTTGGTGACGGCACCGACGCCGCCGGCGACCGCGCCCAAATGGCGCACTTCGCCGTCACGGCCGGCCTCGGCCAGGGCGATGTCGATACTGTCCTTGTGGACGTCTAGGCCAACGTAAACGGTGGCCGCAGTGGTGGTAGATTGACTCATGGCCCGTCTCCTTGCTCGTTGACACGCTGTCCGCCCCTCGGGGTGCAGCGTTGTGGCTCGGCGCACCCACGGTGCGCAACCCACGGTAGTCCTGGAGACGGGCCACCTCAACGGCTCAAGCCATTCTGTCTAGGCCCGCTTGAGGAGGCGGACGATCAGCAGAAGCACGATCGCCCCGATGGTGGCGACGACGATGCTGCCCAACAGGCCGCCGCCCAGCGAAACGCCGGCCGAGCTGAAAAGAAGGCCGCCGAGAAAGGCGCCGATCACGCCGACGACCAGGTCGCCGACGAGGCCGAAGCCACCTCCTTTGACCAGCACGCCGGCCAGCCAGCCCGCCACGAGACCCACGACAAGAAACAACAAAAGGCTCATTTTTTACTCCCTGATTGAACATGAACGGGCGGCGGCGCCGCCCGGGCGCAGGGTATCAGCGGCCGTCGGAGCTGGCAATCAACCGGCCGTCGGCCCGGCGGGCGGGCGCGAGGCCTTCAGCGCCCTGGCGCGTTCCAGACTCTCGGCCGGCCAGTGCTCGGCGCGGCTGTAGTACTCGGCCACGGCCGGCGTGCCCGGCGGCAACAGCACCCATGGCTGCTTCGACATCGTGAAGATGTGGATGTCGGGGGGCAGGTGGTCCGGCGCGTCGAGCGTGCCCACGCGCACGAAGCACACGGCATCGCCGGCACCCGCATAGTGGCTCCACAGCGCGACGCGGCAGTGCGGACAGCGCGCGATCTTCTGCCCTTTGCCGCTTTCCGACGGCGTCACGACGAGCTCGATCTCGCCCTGGAGCAGTTGCACGCGCTCGGCCTCGACCATCGCGTTGAGCGCGAAGGCCGAGCCCGTCTCGCGCTGGCACCAGCGGCAATGGCAGCAGTGCACGAAGAGCGGTCGCGTCGTCATGCGGTAGCGAACCGCGCGGCAGGTGCAGCCGCCCTCAAGCGGGAAGGGGTCGGGGTCGGTCGGGATGGCGCTCATGGTGCGCCGAACTTTGGCGCGGCCGCGCCCGAAACGCAAACGCGGGCGTTCTCAGGCCGCGGCCGCCCCCAGCGCCACGAACTCGCCCTCGAGGCGGCCCACCGTCCGGCCCCCTTGTTCGAGTATGGCGGCGACGGCGATGCGGGCCCGGCCCTTGCGATCGAGCATGCGCAGGAAGGCCGGCCATGCCTGCGGCTGGGCAATGAGCGAGCGCGCAGTGAATTCCCCGGTGATCGGCAGGTCGTAGTCCATGGTATTGCGCTGAATGACCAGCCGGCTCGAGATCCCGGCGCGCTGCAGCCGCGTATGCACCAGCGACCAGGCCGCCAGAATGGCGACGGCCGAGGCGCTGCCGCCGAACACGGTCTCGCGATGGTTGATGTTGGGCGCCAGCGGCGCGCTCAGCAGGACCTCGTCTTCATGCAGCGCGAGCACCGCGACCTGCATCGCCTTCGACAGGGGAATGTGCGCGTGCAAATAGTCCTGCAGTTCGCCGGGGCTCACCGCGAACGCCCGTCGAAATGCGTCACCGGCACCGATTCGAGCTCGATGCCCTCGATGCAGCGGATGTTGACTGCCGACATCTTGTTGCCCTTGGGGTCGCTGCCCTCGGCAAAGGGATGGATGCCGCAGGTGGGGCAGAAGTGGTGCTCGAGCACATGCTTGTTGAACAGGTAGGTGCCCATGTCCTCGCGCGGGGTGAGCAGCGTGAAGCTGTCGCGCGGCACGAACCAGAGCAGCGAACCCTTGCGCTGGCACATCGAACAATTGCATGCCATCGCACCCTTGATCTCGCCCTCGACCTCGAAGGCGATCCGGCCGCAATGGCAGCTGCCTCTGTACTTCATCGGAGTCTCCTGAAAAGAAAAGCGCGGACTGCAGAGTATGCAGACCGCGCCCCGCTTCCGATGTAGGCAGGCGCCCTCAGGCCATGAAGCCCACGTTCTTCGGGTAGTCGATGCCGTTGACGTTGCCGCCGAAGTTCTTGAGGTTCGGCAGGATGCTTTCCAGATTGCCCGCCGGCACGCCGAACCAGCTCGCGAGCGTGGCGCCGTACTGGTCGACCGAGGTGGTCGGAATCAGCCGGCCCTGCCCCACATGGCCTTCGTAGCCGGCCAGCTTCGAGTCGTTGTTGATGCTGACCACCTGCGGCGTGCCGTAGATCTGCTTGCCCTTCACCGCGCCGCCGACGATGAAATGGTGGCCGCCCCAGCCGTGGTCGGAGCCGTCGCCGTTGGAAGCGAGCGTGCGGCCGAAGTCGGAGGCGGTGAAGGCTGTGACCTTGTCGGCCAGACCTTGCGCAACCATCTGCCGGTGGAACGCGGCCATCGCATCGCTCAGCTGCTTCATCAGGCCGGGCTGGTTGGCGATCAGGTTGTCGTGCAGGTCGAAGCCGCCCATCGAGACGAAGAACACCTGCCGCTTGGTGCCCAGCGTGCTGCGGCCGCGGATGAGCCGCGCGACCATCTTGAGCTGGTTGCCCAGGCCGGTGGCCGGAAAGGTACCGGCCGCGAAGTCAGTTCCGATGGCCGAAGTGACCGAGCCCTCGGCCTCGACCGCGCGCTTGGTGACCTTGTTGTATTCGTTCTCCAGCACATGGCCGCGCGCCTGCTGCACGAGCTGCGCCATCGCGGCCTTGACCGAACTGGAGCCGTACACGTTGGCGTTCTTCACGCTGTTGATGCCGACCGCGCCGCCCGTGCTCACCTGGTATTGCAGCGCGGTATCGCCCGAGAGGAACACCGCGTTGCCCGCAACCGACATGCAGGTGAAGAGCGAGTTGGTGTTCTGCGTGAGCATCAGGTCACCGATGTTGCCGCCCCAGCCGACGGTCGAGCCCTCGGGCGAGGACGACTGCCAGGTCGACTGCTGGTCGTTGTGCGAGAACAGCTTCGGCGGCTGCGGATAGAGCTTCTTGTTGCTGTTGTTGTACTGGGCGCGCGTGAGCGGCACCACCAGCGGGCCGACATTGAGCTGCACCGCCATCTTGGCATCGGTATTGAACAGCGTGGCCAGCTCGGTCATCGCCGGGTGCAGCGCGTACTGGCGTCCGTCGGACAGCGCCGTGGTCGGGACGAGCAGCGTCGGCGTCAGTTCGGCCTTGCCGATCGCCACGCCGCCAGCGGCCTGGCCGGCGGCCCCGCCGCGAATCGTGCTGTAGGCGTTGTAGCTCGGATCGTCGTAAGTGACGACAGTGTTGGCATAGTCGTTGCCGCCGAACAGGAAGACGCAGACCAGCGCCTTGTAATCGTCGCCGGCCGCCTGCGCGGCGGCCTCGCCCATCGCGGCCAGGTTGAGCGCAAAGGGCAGTGCGGTGCCCGCCATGGCGAGCTGGCCGGAGCGGCGCAGAAAGGCGCGGCGGGTGTGGGCTGCGGGATTGATCAGGTACATCGCGCGCTTCCTTATTTCTGGATCAGGTATTCCGGCGACGCCATCACCATCAGCACCGCGGCATAGACGCGGTTGTTCTTGACGCCGTCGCTGCTGGTCGAAGTGACCGCCGGCGTGGCGAGCGCATTGACGACCAGCGCCTGCGTGGCGGCGGTGAGTTGGTTGCCGGTGAAAAGCAGGTTCAGCCGCCGCACCAGCGCGGCCGGATCGAGCACCAGCGCCTTCTCGGCCGCATAGCTCGGGATCACATCCTTGCTGTTGAAACCGTTGGGCACCACGTTCTGCATGAAGTTCAGGTAGCCGCCGACGCTGGTCTCGTTGACCATCTGGAACTCGGGTGCCACCAGCTTGGCGCTGGCTATCGCGGTCGAGGGCGGCACGTAGCCGGGCCGGAAGAAGTTGAAGACCGAGGGCGAGCGCAGCGGGCTCTGGCCCAGCTGGTCGTTGGGGCGGGAGAGGTTGCCGATCTTCCAAGTGTCCAGCGTGGAGCCGATGCCGCAGGTGCGGCCCCACTGCACGAGACGCAGCATCGGCTCGCGCAGGCGGCCGAAGTTCGGGTCCGTGAGGCCGGCCGGGCTGCGCGCCTCGTTGTCGAGCAGCACGGCGGCGAACACGCTCTTCATGTCGCCGCGCACGCCGGCGCCGTTGTTGGCGAACACGTCCGCCACGCGCTTCACGTAGGCCGCGCTCGGGTTGCTGGTCACGAGGCGCTGGATCAGCTGCTTGCTGATGAAGGGACCGACGTTCGAGTGATTGAACAGCGTATCGAGCGCGATCTTGAGCGCCGCCTTGCCCTCGGTGTTGGCCGGCACGGTGGCGCCGAGGAACTTGGCTTCGAGCATCGAGTGGCGGGAGGCCGTGAGCGCCATCGGCCGCTTGGTCCAGGCGTTGCTCTCGATGGTGTAGCTGGCGCCGGGCGGCGTGAAGGTGTTGCGCTCGGCGGCGGGGATGTCGAGGTCGTAGCCGGTGAACACGCGCGCCAGGTTGGTCACGTCGTCCTGCGTGTAGCTGTCCAGCGGCGCGCCGTCGGCACCGGTCCTGACCGTGCCGTCGGCATTGAGCTGGTAGAGCCCGATGGTCATGAGCTGCATGACCTCGCGCGCGTAGTTCTCGTCCGGCTGGCGGCCCTGCGCGTTTTCCTTCTGGTTGCCCCGGGTGTTGAGGTAGTAGCCCATCGCCGGGTTGAGCGTCACGTCTTCCAGCAGCTTGCGGAAGTTGCCGGTGACGCCAGCGACCAGCATGTCCCAGTACTGGGCCATCATGTGGTCGTTCCAGTTGGAACTGAGGTCGTTGGCCGAGACCACGAAGATCTCGGTGAACGCCAGCGCCATGCGCTTGCGCATCCCGTCCGGCGCGGTCATGAGCTGGTTCCAGATCATGTCGTCGGTGTAGACGGTGTTGTAGGGCTTGCTCGCGATCCAGTCCCAGCCGGTCTGCGTGGGCGCCCGATCGACCTGCTCGCCGAGCCAGGGCAGGTAGCCCTTGGCGCGCACCGCGGCGATCTCGGCCTCGGAGGCCGAGAACTGCGACTGCAGCAGGAAGCGCGCGGCCTCGTCGTCGGTCTTGGCCTGCGTGTAGATGTAGGTCTGGCCGGTCGGCGTACTGGCCAGGGGCGTCAGGGAGCCGGCCTGGACGTCGCCGCCGCCCATGCCGGCGAAACTGCTGCCGCCGCCTCCGCCGCCGCCACCGCCGCAGGCAGCGAGCGCCGCTGCGGCAGCCAGCGCGGCAGCCAGGGGCAGGGGCAGGGGATTGTTGTGCGCCGCCGGCGCCTCGGAAGCTGCGTGCGTTTCGGACACGCGCAGCACTTCGTCGGTCGCCTCGGAGCGACCGGTCGCAATATCTTCCACCATGAGTTCCTCGCTCCTCGGCGCCCTCGCGCCGTTCTTCTCAAGGCAAGTGCCATGCCGGACGCAGGCCGGGCTGCGAGGACTCTAAAGGCGGTGTAAAGGCGGTGACTACGACAACAATTGTTCTGAAATGTGACTTTTTCCGTCACTCCGATACAACCGCGCCCTTGCGGCGACGCGAAAAGTCGCTCAGGGCTTGGCTTTTTCGAGGCTGTCGCGGGTGCGGATCGCCTCGCGCCGAGCGGCTTCGGCGAAGTCGGCGCCGGCCGAGGCGTAGCAGATGGCGCGCGACGAACTGACCACGATCGGCGCATCGGCGCGCCAGCCCGCACGCACGGTGGCGACCGCATCCCCGCCCTGGGCGCCGACGCCGGGAATCAGGAGCGGAACGGTGGGCGCCAGCGCGCGCACGCGCTCGATCTCAGCCGGGTAGGTGGCACCGACCACGAGGCCGAGCTGGCCGTTCAGGTTCCAAGGCCCCTGGACGAGTCTTGCAACGTGTTCATACAAAAAAGGTTCTCCTTCCAGGCCCGCGAGCCGCTGGCCCTGCAGGTCGGCACCGCCCGGGTTGCTGGTGCGGCACAACAGGAAGGCGCCCTTGCCGTAGTGGCGCAGGTAGGGCTCGACCGAATCGAAGCCCATGAAAGGCGACAGCGTGACGGCGTCGGCGCCGTAGCGCTCGAAGGCCTCGCGCGCGTACTGCTCGGCCGTGGACCCGATGTCGCCGCGCTTGGCATCGAGGATCACCGGCACATGCGGCGCGTTGCGCCGCATGTGCTCCATGAGCTGTTCGAGCTGGGCTTCGGCGCGGTGGGCGGAGAAGTAGGCGATCTGCGGCTTGAAGGCGATCGCCAGGTCGGCGGTGGCATCGACGATGCGCGCGCAGAAGTCGTAGATCTTGCCGGCATCGCCCTTCAGATGGGCGGGGAATTTCGCGGGCTCGGGGTCGAGGCCCACGCACAGCAGCGAGCCGTTTTGGCGCTCGGCGGCGCGCAGCTTGTCCAGGAAGGTCATGGGGCGGAATTTTAGGCCGCCACCGGCAGCGCTCAGCCCGAGCGCAGCAGTTGCTCGGCCGCCAGGCACAGGTCGGCCCAGGCACGCGCCTTGTCGGCCGGATTGCGCAGCAAGTAGGCCGGGTGGTAGGTCGCGACGACCGCGACGCCCTCCAGATCCGGGATGGCCAGCCGCACCGCGCGGCCGCGCAGCTTGCCGAGCGGCTCGCTGCTTTGCAGCAGGCTCTGCGCCGCCAGCGGGCCCATCGCGAGCACGACGCGCGGCGCCAGGGCGGCGGCGGGCGCCGCAAAGGCCTCGGCGATCGGGCGCGGGCTGCCCGGCTGGCCCGAGGCCACGCCGCGGTGCGTGCGCATCAGATGCACGGGCGTCGCTGCGCCATGCAACTGCAGCGCGCGCAGCATGTTGTCGAAAAGCCGGCCGGCATCGCCCGCGAAGGGTTCGCCGTGGCGCCCGTCGAGCTCGGGCGGCATGTCGGCGACGATCAGCCACCCGCCTTGCACGGCCTTCTCTTCATCGCCGTAGAGACGACGCGGCGCATCGATCAGCACGGTCGCACCGTGGGACGGCGCGGCGGACGGACGGACAGGAGGAGCGGACACAGGCACCGGCGCACGCGGCGCCGCCGGCACGGCTTCGGCTTCGACGCGCGGCACCGCGACCACCACCTCGACCGCCGGCGCCTCGGCAGGCTCCGCCACCGGCCACCAGACCTTGACGCCCATCTCGTCGAGCATCGCGCGCTGCCGCGCGTCGAGATTCAGCGTGCCGGCGCTCATTTCAACGCACCCCATGCGCTGGTCGATTCGTTGAGCCGCAGGCTCATCACCACCGCGTCTTCGCGTGCGTTGCCCTCCGCCGGGTAGTAGCCCTTGCGCACCCCCACGCGGCGAAAGCCCTGGCGCTCGTAGATGGCAAGCGCGCGCAGGTTGCTCGCGCGCACTTCGAGCCACAGCCACTGGGCGTTCTGGCCGCGCGACCAGCCGGCCAGCGCCTCGAGCATCAGCGGCGCCCAGCCCTGGCCCTGGAAGGCCGGCGCGACCGTGAGGTTGAGCAGATGGACTTCGTCGACGCCTTTCATGGCCACGAAGTAGCCGATGATGGTTTCGTCGCCGGTCCGGGCCGCAGGCCGCCCCCAGAGCGCGCGCGGTCCGCCCGCGGGCGGGGGCGAGGGCTCGGTGCCGAGTGCGGAAGGAACGACCAGGCACTGGCAGTGGTAGCCGGCGGCCAGCGAGTCGCTGAAGTTGGCCGGCGTCCAAGGGTGGGTGAAGGCGGTTTTCTCGATCGCGCAGACAGCCGGAATCCGCTCGATCGTGATCGGCTCGAGACGGGCTTCACGCGGCTGTTGCAGGACTGCGCTCATGATGATGATGATGAATCGGTCATTGCCGCCTTGAGGGCGGCACGCTCTTCGGTGGTCTGCGCCACTTTATCGCGAACATAGAGCGGCCAGGCCTCGGCGGGTGCGACCGTTCGGCCGGCTGCAAGCAATTCGGGGGCCAGGCGCAGCATCGCGGCCGCGGTGGGCAGCACCTCGTGGCGCGCCACGGCTGCGGGAAGGCGCTCGCCATAGGCCGCGAAGGCATTGCCGGCGAGCGCCCAACCGGACGGCACCTCGACCTGCTCGGGCGCCAGCAATTCCGCTTCGCCGGCGAGCGCCGCTGCGCTCCCGAACTCGTAGCGCGCGGCATAGACCTGGTCCATGCGGGCATCGAGCACGGCGACCACGTGCATGGCACCGAAACGGTGATGCGCCTCCTCGGCCACCGCCTGCAGCGTGTCGATGGGCAGCAGGCGCAGGCCGGCGCCGAAGCCCAGGCCCTGCGCCACCGAGCAGGCGGTGCGCAGGCCGGTGAAGGAACCGGGCCCGCGCCCGAACGCGATCGCATCGAGTTCGGCCAGCGCGAGGCCGGCTTCGGCCAGCAGTTGCTGGATCAGCGGGATCAGCGTGGTCGAGGATTGCGCGCCGCCGGCGCCGCTGTGTTCGAACAGCCGGTCGCCGTGGCGCACCGCGACCGAAAGCGCTTCGGTGCTGGTGTCGAAGGCCAGGAGCTTGAGCGCCGTCGCCATGGCCGTCATCCGCGCGCCGGCGCGGCGGCCGGCCTTGCTGCTGCCGCGGCGCGAACGCGCTGCACGCCGAACAGGATGCCGGCCGTAACCAGCAGCAGCCCGGCGATCAGGTTCCAGTGCAGCGGCTCGCCGAGGAAGACCACGGCAGCGAGGGCCGAGAGGCCCGGCACCACGGCCGTGATCATGGTCGAACGCACCGGCCCGAAGTACTGGATCATGCGCGTGAAGGTAATGCCGGAGATGACGACCGAGCCGACGCCCTGGAACAGCATCTGGAACACGATCTCGCCCACCGGCGCGCTGTCGAGCCGGCTCGCGACCACGCCGGCGGCGGCCAGCAGGGCATAGACCGGCACGTAGGTCACGAAGGCGAACACGGTGATGGCGATGGTGGCGCGCACCGCGTCGAGCCCGTGGCGCCGCACCACCACGCTGTAGCAGGCCCAGCAGAAAGCCGCGCTCATGAAGAGCAGGTCGCCCTTCCAGATCTGGCCGCCCTCGAGGGCATGCAGCAGGCTGGCGCCGCCGACCAGCAGGTCGCCGACGACGATCAGCGCGAGGCCGAGCGCGCGGGCTGTAGTGATGCGGTCGTGCAGCACGATGGCCGCGAGCACCGCCGTCCAGAGCGGCAGGCTGCCCGGCATCAGCACGGCGGCATGGGTGGCCGGCGCGTAGAAGAAGCCGGTGTAGGCGAGCAGGGCATAGGCCAGGCCGCCGAAAGCGCCTGCGGTCGCGGTGATGCGCAGTGAAGCGGGCGACAGGCCGAAGAGCGAGCCCGCCGACGGATCGCTCCGGCGCGCCTGTTGCATCACCAGCCAGGCGCCCCAGGGCATGAGCACCAGGCTCGCGCCGCAGATGCGCGCGAAGGCAATGTCGAAGGGGGTCAGCGAGCGCCCGGCCGAGGCCCGCGCGATCACGATGAAGGCGGTCCAGACCAGGACGGTGACGACGGCCGCGCCGATGCCGATGGTGCGAGCGGAGAAGCGGGGTGCGGCGGGCATCACGCGATTATCGAGGGACGGCCATGCACCGCGCTGCGATGGGCCCATGACGCTGCCGGCCGGGATAATCGCGCGATGCCTTTTGCCCTGCCCCTTACCGCGCGCCGCGCCGTTCGCATGCTGTCCCTGGTTCTGGCGCTGGCGGCGCTGGGTTCGGTCCCCGCCATCGCCCAGAACCTTCCGCCCGAGGTCGAGGCCGCACTGGCCCGCGCCAAGGTGCCGCGCGATGCGGTGACGATGCTGGTGGCCGACGCCGACGCCACCCACGCCCCGCGGCTCGCGTGGCGGGCGCAGGTGCCGGTCAACCCGGCCTCGGTCATGAAGCTGGTCACCACCTACGCCGCGCTCGACCTGCTCGGCCCGGCCTTCACCTGGACCACGCCCGTGTACGTCGACGGTCCGATCCAGAACGGCGTGCTGGCCGGCAACCTCTACATCAAGGGCCAGGGCGATCCGAAGCTGGTGCTCGAGCGCCTGTGGCTGCTGCTGCGCCGCGTGCAGGGGCTGGGCATCCACACCATCAACGGCGACATCGTGCTGGACCGCAGCGCCTTCGAGGTTCCCGATGCCGATCCGGCCGCCTTCGACGGCGAAGGCCTGCGCCCCTACAACGTCGCGCCCGATGCGCTCCTGATCAACTTCAAGTCGGTGGTGATGACCTTCGTGCCGAACCGCGACAGCCAGACGGCGCAGGTCAACTTCGAGCCCTACCTGGCCGGCGTGGCGACGCAGGCCACGGTGCCGTTGTCGGCCGGTGAATGCGGCGACTGGCGCGCCGCGCTGGCGCCGGCCTTCACCGATCCGGCGCGCGTGAGCTTTGCCGGCAGCTACCCCGCCGCCTGCGGCGAGAAGGTGTGGCCGGTGGCGTATGCGGACCCGCGCAGCTACGCAGTGCGCGCGGTCGGCGGGCTGTGGGCCGAGATGGGCGCCAAGCTCCGGGGCCAGGTGCGCGAGGGGCAGGTGCCGGCGGGTCTCAAGCCCGCATTCGAAGCCGTCTCGCCGCCGCTGGCCGAAGTGATCCGCGACATCAACAAGTACAGCAACAACGTGATGGCGCAGCAGCTGTTCCTCACGCTCGGCCTGCAACAAAACAAGCGCGGCACGCTCGAGGGTGCGCGCGCCGCAATGCGCCAGTGGTGGAACGAGCGCATAGGCACCGGCGAAGGCCAGCCGGTGTTCGACAACGGCTCGGGGCTCTCGCGCGAGGAGCGCATCAGCGCAGCCGCGCTCGCGAGGATGCTGCAGGTGGCCTGGCGCTCGCCGGTGATGCCCGAGCTGGTGTCCTCGCTGCCCGCCACGGGCGTCGACGGCACGTTGCGCAAGCGCGCTCTGCGCTCGGGCGGCGCGGCGCATCTCAAGACCGGCACGCTGCGCGATGCGGCCGGCGTTGCGGGCTACGTGCACGGCGCCAGCGGCCGGCGCTGGGTGGTGGTCGCGATCGCCAACAACGGCAATGCCGGGGCGGCGCGCCCGGCCTTCGATGCGCTCGTGGACTGGGCCGCGCAGGACAACTGACCGAGCGTCGCCAACGCGACTTCCACGCCGTTCCGGCTCCGGGTTTCCCTTGTCTTGCTTTGCAGATCGCAAGCCTAGGATCGGTGCGCCCTTCACAACAAGACTCCCGGAGACATCCATGAAGCGTCTGCATCTTCTGAGCGCCGTCGCCATGGCCAGCCTGCTGGCCGCCTGCGGCGGCGGCGGCGACGGCCCCGGTTTCAACTTCGGAGCCGGCGGCGGCGGGACCGGCACCGGCGCGCTCCAGGAACCGGCCGTGACCGTGATGACGCTGTCGGCCGCGCAGATCGATGCCGGCACCGCGCAGAACGGCCTGCAGCCGATCAGCGGCAAGGCCAAGTGCGACGTGAACGTGGTGGCGCTCAACTACAGCACGGTGGGGCCGAAGGGCGAGGCCACCAACGCCTCCGGCGTGCTGCTGATGCCCGCGGGCAGCTGCGCCAACAACGCGCCGCTGGTGGCCTACGCCAAGGGCACCGATGTGCAGAAGCCGCGCACGCTGGCCAATCCGCAGGATCCGGAGACCTTCTTGCTGACCGCGATGTACGCGGCCCAGGGCTACGCCGTGGTCGCCACCGACTACCTGGGCTATGCCAAGTCGAGCTTCTCGTACCACCCCTACCTGCATGCCGATTCGGAGGCCCGCTCGGTGCTGGATTCGATCCGCGCCGCGCGCACGGCGCTGGTGGCGACGGGCGGCTCCTTCTCGGGCAAAGTGATGTTCACCGGCTACTCGCAGGGCGGGCACTCGTCGATGGCGGCACACCGGGCCGCCGAGCGCGACAGCCCGCTCGAATTCAACGTGGTGGCCGGGGCTCATCTGGCAGGTCCGTACAACATGTCGGGATCGTTCAAGCTCACGACGGCGATCGCGGGCTACCAGTTCTTCGTTCCCTTCACCGTCACCTCCTATCAAAAGATCTACGGCGACGTCTACACGGACGTCAACACGGTCTTCAAGGCGCCCTACGCAGCGACCATCGAAAACCTGCTGCCGAGCCCGACGCTGAACTTCACCACGCTGGTGACGAGCGGCGCGCTGCCCGGTGCCAACGGCGAGACGCCGGCCCAGGCACGCGACGCGCTGTTCCACAGCGCGTTCCTGACGGACGTGCAGACCAACCCCAACAACACGCTCTTCCTCGACGCGAAGAAGAACGACCTGTTCGGCTGGAGCCCGCGCGCCAAGACGCTGCTGTGCGCCGGCGCCGGCGATCCGACGGTGCCGCCGGCCGTGCATATGGTGCCCATGAAGGCGGACTTCGATGCGCGCGGCGTGACCACCGTGTCGACGGTGGATGTCGACGCGCAGATTCAGGCGACCTATGGGCCGGGCGGCACGGCGCCGACCGATCCGACGACGGCTGCCTACGCCACCTACTTTGCCGCCTATCACGGCACTTACGAGCCGCCGTTCTGCCACGCGCGGGCGCGGGCCTTGTTCGACACAGTCAAGTAACGGAGGCGATCAGGCCGCAGCGGCCCGTTGCAGGCGGTCGCGCACCCCTTCCCATTCGGGACCGGCCGGCGGCGTCTCGACCCAGATCAGCTTGACGCCCTCGGCGTCGAAGGCGCGCAGCACCGCGAAGAGCTGCTGCGCGGCGGTGGCGGCGTCGTCGGGCATGCGGCGCTGCAGGATGTGCTGCGAGCGGCTCTTGAGCGCGCTGCGCGACCAGACCGCGATGTGCGCCGCGTTGGCGCCGAGCACGTCGAGGCCGGTCTGCATGGCCTTCGCATCCATCAGCCGCAGCTTGGCGCTCGGCGCGTAGTGCGCCTCGAGCGTGCCCGAGGCGCGCGGATCGGGGGCGGCCAGCTCGTGCTTGTCGCGCAAGGCCTCGCCGCAGGCCGCCTCGATCTGGGTGCGCGTGATAGCGCCCGGCCGCAGCAGCACCGGCGCGCCGCGGCTGCAGTCGACGATGGTCGATTCGATGCCCACCTCGCAGGGACCGCCGTCGATCACCAGCAGCTCGTCGCCGAACTCCTGCTGCACGTGCTGCGCGGTGGTGGGGCTCACGCGGCCGAAGCGGTTCGCGCTCGGCCCCGCCACGCCCGGCACGCCCTGCTCGGCGCAGGCCGCGAGCAGCGCCTGCGCCACCGGGTGCGCGGGGCAGCGCAGGCCGATGGTGTCCTCGCCGCCGGCCGCCGCCGCGGCCACGCCGGGCTGGCGCGTGACTATCAGCGTCAGCGGGCCGGGCCAGAAGGCAAGCACGAGTTTCTGGGCGAAGGCCGGCAGCGGCTGGGCAAAGCGGGACAACGCTTCGGTCCCCTTGACACCGGCCGCCACGTGCACGATCAGCGGATGGTTGCTGGGCCGGCCCTTGGCCTTGAAGATGCCGGCCACGGCCGCGTCGCTGGTCGCATCGGCGCCCAGACCGTAGACCGTTTCGGTCGGGAAGGCGACCAGGCCGCCGGCGCGCAGCACGCGCACGGCCTCGTCGATGGCAGCGGGCGACTGGCCGTCGCGAATCATGGCGCTCACTCCGAGAGAGGGATCGGCAGTCCGAGCAGCGCAGCCGCGAAGTCGGCGGTGCTGCGAACCGTGTCGATGTTCTCGCCCGTGATCGTGAGATGGCCCATCTTGCGGCCGCGGCGCGCCTCGGTCTTGCCGTAGAGATGGAGATGCGTTCCAGGCAGCGCGAGCACATCGGCCCAGCGGGGCTCGACCGCCGTCTCCGACGATCTGGGTCCGCCCGAGGCCTCGGCATCGGCAAACCACAGATCGCCCAGCAGGTTCAGCATGAGCGCGGGACTGTGCTGGCGCGGCGCGTTCAGCGGCAGGCCGGCGAGGGTGCGCACCTGCAGCTCGAACTGCGAGATGTCGCAGGCCTCGATGGTCCAGTGGCCGCTGTTGTGCGGGCGTGGCGCCATCTCGTTGACCACCAGCGATCCGTCGGCCAGGACGAAGAACTCGACGCACAGCACGCCGACATAGTCCAGGCCCTCCGCGATGGCGACGGCCGAATCGACGGCGCGCCGCGCCTGCGCTTCGCCCATGTTGCCGGCATGCACCTCGGTCACCGCGAGGATGCCGTCGCGGTGCAGGTTGCGCTGCGGCGGGAAGTGCACGACCTGGCCATCTTCGCCGCGGGCGACGATCACCGAACATTCGAAATCCAGCGGCAGCAGCTTTTCGAGCACGCAGGGCACGCCGCCCATCGCGCTCCAGGCGGCTGCGAGTTCCTCGCGCGTGCCGACGCGCTGCTGCCCCTTGCCGTCGTAGCCGAGCCGCGCGGTCTTGAGGATGCCGGGCAGCAGGTTCGGCGGCACGGCCATGTGGTCGGCCGACTCGATGATCGCGTAGGGCGCACAGTCCACGCCGCAGCCGACGAAGTGGCTCTTCTCGCGGATGCGGTCCTGCGCGATCGCCACCGAGGTCGCCGCCGGCCATACCGGACGCGCGACCGAGAGATGTTCCAGCGAGGGCGCCGGCACGTTCTCGAATTCGGTCGTGATGGCATCGGCCAGGCCCGCGAGCCGCGCGAGGCCGTCGACATCGGTGTAGTCGGTGTGGATGTGGTGGTGACTCACGCGCCCTGCGGGGCTGTCGGCATCGGGGTCGAGCACCGCCGTGAAGTAGCCCATGCGCTGCGCCGCATGCACGAACATGCGGCCGAGTTGACCGCCCCCGAGCACGCCGAGCGTGGCACCCGGCAGGATCGCGCTCACAGCGCGCCTCCGCCCTGGGGCGAGAAAGGCGATATCGCCGGCGGATCGACCGGCGGCAGGGCCATCGATCGGGCCGCCTCGGTTTGCTGCGCGCGGAAGGCGTCGAGCCGGGCGCGCAGCGCCGGATCGGCCACGGCCAGCATCGCGACCGCGAACAGCGCCGCATTGGCCGCCCCGGCGTTGCCGATGGCAAAGGTCGCGACCGGCACGCCCTTGGGCATCTGCACGATGCTATAGAGCGAATCCACGCCCTGCAGGTGCCGGCTCGCGACCGGCACGCCGAGCACCGGCACGGTGGTCTTGGCCGCCAGCATGCCCGGCAGGTGGGCCGCCCCGCCCGCGCCGGCGATGATGGCCGCGAGGCCGCGCGGCGCCGCGCTTTCGGCATAAGCGAACAATTCGTCGGGCATGCGGTGGGCCGAGACCACCCGCGCCTCGTGGGCGATGCCGAATTGCTGGAGAATCTCGACCGCGTTGCGCATCGTCTCCCAGTCGGAGTTCGAGCCCATCACCACGCCGACCTGAATTGCTTGCTTCATGGTTTCAATTTTACGTTTCACCCCCAGGTTCCCGCGATGATCGACATCACCCTCGAAAACTTCCAGACCGAGCTGATCGACGGCTCGATGACCACGCCGGTGCTGCTCGACATCTGGGCCGAGTGGTGCGGCCCCTGCAAACAGCTCGGCCCGGTGCTCGAAAAGCTCGAGCTCGAGTATGCCGGCCGCTTCACGCTGGCCAAGCTCGATGCCGACAAGGTGCCGCAGATTTCGCAGCAGCTGAGCCAGATGTTCGGCGTGCGCAGCATTCCCTTCTGCGTGATGTTCAAGGACGGCCAGCCGGTCGACGGCTTCGTCGGCGCGATTCCCGCCGACCAGATCCGCAGCTTCCTCGACAAACATGTGCCGGGCGCCGACGAGGCCGCGGCCACCGAGCAGGAAGAAGCTGCCCAGGAAGCGCTGGCCGAGGGCGACACCGAAGGTGCGCTCGAGCGGCTGCAGCACGCGGTCGCGACCGACCCGGCCAACGACGACGCGCGCTTCGACTACATCAAGCTGCTGCTGCAAGAGGGCCGCGTCGACGATGCCAAGGTCGCCTTCGCGCCGGTGATCGCCAAGACCTCGCTGGTGCGCCGTTTCGACGCACTGCAGCGCTGGATGGACGCGATCGACTTCGCAACGCCGGCCACCGGCGCGGCACCCACGCTTGCCGGCGCCGAAGCCCGCATCGCGGCCAACAAGCGCGATTTCGAAGCCCGCTTCGACCGTGCGCGCCTCTTGATGAGCGCGCAGCGATGGACCGAGGCCATGGACGAGCTGCTCGACATCCTGATGCGCGACAAGGGCTGGAACGACGAACTGGCCCGCAAGACCTACATCGCGATCCTCGACATCATCGAGCCGCCCAAGCCCAAGGTGGCGGACGGCCAGATTCCGCCGGACGATCCGACCGTGGCAAGCTACCGGCGCCGCCTGAGCAGCGTGGTGCTGAGCTGAGGACCAAGCGCCTCAAGAGATCATCAAACTACTCATATTCATGAAAAAGCTACTTCTGAGTGGCTTTTTTGTTGCCTACCAAACCCTGAGGTAGCTACTATCACTACTCAATTTCTAGGTTTTGAGTAGTTTGATGCTCATCGACGAACTGGAAAAAGCCCGCAAAGCGGCCGGCTGGAGCCAGGAAACCCTGGCGGAACGCGCCGGCCTTTCCCGCATGACCGTGCAGCGCACCGAAAGCGGCCAGATCGATCCCCGGCTTTCGACGCTGCTCGAAATGGCACGCGCGCTGGGCCTCGAGCTCATGCCTGTGCCGGCCGCTCTGCGCCCGCAACTCGAGGACTTCGTGCGCTCGGGTGGCCGCGTGCTGGGCCAGCCGGCGGGTGTCGGGGCGCCGCCCTCCATCACACAGACTCTTGAAGCCAAGTGAGCACAAGCTCAACCTTCACCACCAGGATCCGCTACCTGCGGATGTCGCTGCACCTGCCCGGCGGCGGGAGGCGAACAATCGGCTACCTGTCCCAGTACGGCGACATCCTGCGCGTCTCCTTCGACGCCGACTACGTGGCCGATCCGGCGCGGCCGGCCCTGTCGCTGGCCTACCGCGGGGCGGACGAGGCGGCGACCCGGGCCATTCTCTCGTCGGCACGCGACGTCCGGCTGTCGCGCAGCGACGGCCACTGGCCCACCTACTTCCAGAATCTGCTGCCCGAAGGCCACAACCGCGAGCGCCTCGCGCAACATCGCGGCTGTAGCGCAGACGACGAATTCGAGCTGCTGGCTGCCGCTGGCCACGATCTGGTGGGCGCGATCGAGGTCGAGCCAGTACCGCCGGCCGAAGGCATTCCCGACACCGTGCGCCACTGGCACACCGCGCTCGGGCTCGACGTGCTGCAGCCCGGCTTCGTCGAGGCGCCGGTCGAGGACGCGGCCTCGATCCCCGGTGTGGTCGTCAAGTTCTCCGCCGTGCAGGAGGGCCGGCGCTACGCGGTGCGGCGCCATGGCGCGGCCGGTTCCTTCATCCTCAAGCTGCCGACGGTGCACCATCCCGATCTGGTGGCCAACGAGTTCGCGGGCTACCGTCTCTGCGGCGCGCTGGGCCTCAACTGCGCCGAGGCAAGCGTGATTTCGCGCGCCGACGCGGAGCTGCCCGAGCAGATACCCTTCGAGCAGATCCTCGCGGTGCGTCGCTTCGACCGCACGACCGAGGGCGGTCGTGTGCACATGGAGGAGTTCGCGCAGGTGCTCCAGTACGAGCCGCGCCAGAAGTACGGCCGCGGCCTTGAGGTCGACTGGCCGCAGATGCTGCGCGTGCTCGACCGCCTGTCGCCCGAGCCCGTGGCCGACGTGCGCGAGTGCGTGCGCCGCATCGTCGCTTTCATCCTGCTCGGCAACAGCGACGCGCACCTGAAGAACTGGGCGCTGCGCTATCCCGACGGCGTGACGCCCACCCTGGCGCCGCTCTACGACCCGGTGTGCGTGGCTGCCTTCTTCGAGGGCGTACCGGCCACCGACTACGGCGTGAACCGCGCCATCGATGCCAAGCTTGCCGCCTTCGACTGGCCGGCCTTCGACGCGCTGCTGCGCAACGCCGGCCTGCTGCGGCCGGCGCGGCTCGTCGCGATCGCGAAGAACACCGTGCGCCAGGCGCAGGCCGACTGGCCGGCGCTCCTGCGCGACGCGCCGGGCAGCGTGCAGCGCTGCATCCAATCCCGGCTCGCGGGCGGGGTCGCGTTGGCGCGCTGAACGCGCTCGCATACGATTGGCGCGTATTTCAATTTGTTGCCAAAGGAAAGTCCGGCCATGCGTTCCTTGTTCTTCACGACTGCATTGCTCGCATCCGCTCTCGCGGCCGGTTGCGGCAGCGGCATCAGTCTCGACGAGCCGATCGAAGGACCGGTCTGGCAGCTCGAGCAGCTCGGCAGCGAGCTGATAGAGCCGAGCAGCGATCCGCGGCGCAACGCACAGATCCAGTTCGACCGCAACAGCGGCCGGGTCAGCGGTTCGGGCGGCTGCAACCGCGTGTCGGGCACCTATGAGCGCAGCGGCAGCACGCTCAGGCTGCGCCAATTGGGTGCGACGCGCATGGCTTGCCCGAGCGAGGCGGTGAACATCAACGAGACCCAGTTCTTCGCCGCGCTGCAGGCCACGGCCAGCTACCGGCTGCAGGGGAGCTCGCGGCTCTCGCTGCTGGACGCGGCCGGACGGACCGTGGCGACGTTGAGCAGCGGCAGCGCAGCGCGCTAGCTGCGAGCTTTGCCAGTTTCGGCAGCGCGCGCCGAAAACATGTAGTGCTTATAGCTTCCTCGCCGTAACATCGAGCGCCGACGCTTCGTTTTTAGTACGCCGGTCCGCCTGGGGCTCGCTCCAGCAGGTTCTGTACCCCATCGAGGATGAACTTGAGCGCGAATCCACCCACGACCGCCGCGCCGGACGCAGACCTTGGACTGCCGCACCACTCAACAGTGGTGCTGGTGGTGGATTTGGTCGAATCGGTGAGCCTGATGCAAAACGATGAAGCCGGTGCCATTTCGCGCTGGCTGGCGTTCGTGGCGCACGTCGACCACATCATCGTTCCCGAGACCAAGGGGCGCATGGTGAAGAGCCTGGGCGACGGCCTGATGCTGGAGTTCGACAGTGCGCAACGGGGTGTAGCCGCGGCGTTGGCCATGCACGCGTGGATGAAGGCAGAGTGCAGCGCAATGCAGACCTCCATGTCCCTGCGCATAGGTCTGCACAGCGCCGAGGTCTATGCCGATGAGCACGACATCTATGGCACGGGCGTCAACCTCGCGGCGCGCATCGCGACCCTGGCGGGCCCGGCAGAAACGGTGGTGACCACGCAGATTCGAGACAGCTTGACCGACGGTCTGGATGGCACCCTCGAGGATCTCGGGGAGTGCTATCTCAAACACCTTGACGCCCCTGTGCGCGTTTGGCGGATTGGCGCCGCCGGGCAACAGCCCGTCGTGATCGCGCAGCGGGACTACGCCACACCACTGCAGCCGACCATCGCGGTGATTCCTTTTGAATGCAGAAATGTCGATCCCGGTCAGTTCGCACTCGGCGAACTGCTGGCCGACGGCGTGATCGGCCAGCTCAGCCGCACGCGCGAATTGAAGGTGATCTCACGCCTCTCCACCTCGCTCTTTCGCGGGCGGCTTACCGACATCAGCGATGCCCACACGCATCTGGGCGCTCACTACGTTCTTTCCGGAAGCTATGCGGTCAGCCAGGGAAAGATGCTGGTGAGCGTGGAGTTGGCCGACACGCGGAAAAACACCATCGTATGGGCTGACAGGATCACAGGCGATGTGGTCGATCTTTTTCAGACACGCAGCGAGCTGTGCGACGGCATCGCGTGCGGCTGTCACCGCGCGCTTCTCGAAAAGGAAGCGCAAGTCGCGCTCACCCAGCCTCTTCCGACGCTGCAAAGCTACAGCCTGCTGCTCGGAGGAATCGGACTCATGCATCGCAGCGCCGCGGCGCAGTTTCTCAAGACGCGCGAGGTTCTGGACGCGCTGATCGAACGTCACAGCCGGTGTGCCCTGCCTCGCGTCTGGCTGGCCAAGTGGTATGTGCTCTGCACGACGCGCGGGCTGGTAAGCGACCCCCGATCGCAAGCGCAGATCGCCCTGAACGAGACGCGGCGCGCACTGGATGCGGAGCCCGGCAATGCGCTTGCGTGGGCCATGCAAGGCTTCGTGTACTGCCATCTGGCCAAGGACATCGACAGCGCCGTTCATAGCTGCGACCAGGCGCTCGAATGGAATGCGAACGAATCGCTGGCCTGGCTTTTCAAAGCCATGGTGCACGCGTTTGACGGCGACGGCGAAGTGGCATTTCCGGCAGGCCAAAGGGCGCTCGAGCTGTCCCCCCTGGATCCGCTGAAGTACTACTACGACTCACTGATGGCCTCGATTGCCATTTCCGCCGGCGAGTATGCACTGGCCGTCTCCTATGCCGAACAGTCGTTGCGCGTCAATGCCGCGCATCTGTCGAGCTACCGCGCCTTGATCCTGGCACAGGCCTTTTCAGGACAGATCGATGCCGCGCGCAAGAACATGGCGCTCCTGATGCAGCGGGATCCCGAGTTCAGCATTGCGCGCTTCGAACGCGGCTATCCCTCGCGCGAGCGGGTGCCGGCCTATCTGGAGCGGCTCAAGGACGCGCTGCGCGCTGCAGGCGCGAAAGAACGCTGAGAGTGCATGCGATTCAACCCATCAAAGGGGGATGAATTCGCGCATCTCGGCGGCTATCGTGGTCAGGGCGGGTCAATCCAACCTAGGAGGATGAAATGGCACAACTCGGCGGATACGGCGGATACGGGGGATACGGGGGATACGGGGGATACGGCGGCTACGGCGGCTACGGCGGGTCAGGCGGCACGACGCTCGCCGACGCTTTCGCCAACCCCCTGGTGACCACCGCGCTGGTTGCGAGTCGCGACGCCACGTCGAATCCGACCGATCCCCCCCGGGCCCGGCCGGAGCCTCCGTTCAATGATTCCGTCAACTTCACGCGATGGGAGACGTGGGTGCGCTCGCATGTGCTGCAGTGGGAGCTTTGCCAGGAGATCTCGATCTCCGCCCCGCCCGGGACCCCTCATGTCTGCGAGCTCAAGATCAACAACACCCCCGTCGCAACCCTGGCAAGACCCGCCGTTTCATTCTTCAAGGACCAGATGGGTCTCGTGCAGGCGTGGGGCGAGTTGCGGCTCGACCGCACCGCGGAGATCCTCGCGCAGATCGACAACCAGTCCCCGTTCGTCGCGGCCGTGATCGGGCTGCATCCCGAACGACACCGCTTCACCATCGAGCTGTTGGTGAATGCCATCCAGTTCACGGTGCTGGTCGAGATGCAGTTCAAGCACGCGCTCGCCTGCTGGAGGCCACACCAGTTTTCACCGCAGGTGCAACCGATGATCACGACGCCGGGCCACGGGGCTTTTCCCAGCGGTCACGCCACGCAGGCCTTCATGCTCGCCCGGCTGCTCGATGGCTTGCTGGACCTGTCATCGAGGGTCCCAGCAACAGCGCTGCAGCTCTACCGGCAAGCCGCGCGCATCGCCACCAATCGCGTGGTGGCCGGCGTGCATTTTCCGGCCGACAGCATTGCCGGACGCCTGCTCGGGCACGTCATCGCCGAGTACGTGCTTGCCCGGCTCGGCGTCCGCAGCGATGTGTGCGTGCGCGGCTTCGACACGACGAGCGTCAACGGCAAGACCCTGGACCTGGACCTCACCGGGCAGATCATTGACCGACCAAAGACGGCTCTTCCCACGGACCCTCCCACGGTTCTTTCGATGGGCTACACGATCGGGGGCGTGGTGCCCGTTTCCGCGGCGGCGGCGCCCTCCTCGATGCTGGTCGAGCTTTTCAAGCTGGGCGCAGGGGAGCGCGCCGCGCTCAGCGTGTAGTCTGCGCCGCTCCTCGAATTCAAGAAAGGCGCCTCGATGCTGCTCTCTCATTCGTCCGAATTGAAGATGGACGCCTACCTGCTGTGGGCCCTCTACACCGGCTTCCGCTATTTCGATATCGGCGAGTCGCGAAAGACGGTCCTGCTCGTGAAGTTCGACAAGCGCCTCGACGCGACAACGCTCAGGGCGCTGCGAAACGCCGGGCTTTGGCTCTGCGACTTCTACGTCGGGTACAGCTGCGCGACGGTGACCGCGAGCATTCCCAACCTCGATCAGCAACTGGGCGACTTGAAGCGCCTCGGTGCCGAATACTGCGAGCTCGCGGCGCCCGTCGCGCCACCCACCCAGGATGAAGGTCCTGCCCCCCGAATCGCCCAGAACGGCCCCGCCACGGTGATCGGCATCATCGACGACGGTTGCCCGTTTGCCCATCGGCATTACCGGCGGCCGGACGACCCCTCCCTGCGCGTGCGCTACATATGGGACCAGGGCGGCAGCGCCCCATCCGGTGCCGTGCCGCCGTCCACGACGCCCTTTGCCTATGGGGCGACCTACGGCCACGACCAGCTGGAGGAAATCCTGTCTCGCGCAACCTTGCAGGGGGTTGTCGATGAAGACGCAGCCTACGGCCTGACCGAATTGCCCAGCCTTCGCGGCGCAACGAGCCACGGTGCACAGGTGATGAGCCATGCCGCCGGGTTCGCACGCAAGATCGATGGCCGCCAGCAACCCAAGCCTCTGATCGGCAGGACGGATCTGGCTTTCGTGCAACTGCCTCCGGACGCGCTCGACGATCCCTCGGGCGGATGGCTGGAGCACTATGGTCTGGACGCCTTGCAGGCGATCCGGTTCTACGCACGCCACACCCACAAGACCTCCGCGAAGAAAGTCATCGTGAACCTGAGCTACGGCCCCCAGACAGGTCCGCATGACGGGACGTCGGTCCTGGAACGCGCGATCGACGAGATGACGTCAACGGCGATAGAGGAGAACTACCAGTTCCTCGTCGTGGTCCCCACGGGCAACAACCATCAGCTGCGAGCGCACGCCGAATTCGACCTGGCGCGTCGTGGAGGAACCATCGACTGGTTCGTCTCGCCGGACTCCCAGGTGCCCTCGCTCCTGGAGATCTGGCTACCGGACGGCGTCACGCTGGACGATGTCGAAGTCGCCGTCGAAACGCCGGCGGACGAGCACATTGTGGCCAGCGACATCCTTCCCGAGCCTCCCAAACCTCTCACGGTTCCCGACGACACGCAGGTGCTCATCGTGGCGATCGAAGGCCCTCCGCCGGGCAACCGCATCGAGGTGATCATCGGGATCGCGCCGACCGCGCGGCCCTCCGCCGGGAGCGGCGCAGCTGCGTTCGCCTTGGCCACACCCGGCATATGGCGCGTCACCGTCGAACCGAAAGCCGGGAAGACGGTCCCGGGTGTTGCGCATGCCTACCTGGGTCGCAGCGACGCCAACATGGGTCGCGCTCGCCGGGGCCGCAGCGGCTACCTCTACAGCCCCGGCTACGATCCGAAGCGGTTCTCGCGTGCGGACGAACAACTGGATGTCGGGCGCGAGAATGCACCGGCGGAAGTGGTCGCGAGCGGCGCCATGAATGGCATCGGCACGGGCACCCACAGCCTGGTGGCGGCCGGCTACCGCCTTTCCGATGGCCAACCGGCGCCCTACAGCGCCGGTGGCCCGACCCGCGGTAATCGCAAGGGGCCCGACTGGGCCTACCCCACGGAAGAAAGCCGCGTGCTGGCCGGACTGCTCGCGGCCGGCAATCGAAGCGCGACGGTACTGCGGCTGACGGGCACCAGCATCGCCGCGCCGCAGTACGTCCGGGAACTGGCGGCCATGCCCGGTTCCAACGCCCTCCCGCCGCCGACTCCGACGCCTCCTTCGCCGCCGGCGCCACCCCCGTGGCTCAAGGCAAGGGCGGGCGCGGGCTTGCGTTGACGCAACGCTTCACCAGCGTGCCGGAAGCTCTCGCTGGAGGGCCAGCTGCCGTCTCGCGACCGACAGGTACCCGCCGGTTTCAAGATCCTTCAGCAGGCGGCTCACCATCTCTCGCGAACACCCGATCTCGCTGGCAATGGCCTGGTGCGTGAGACGCTCGGCGACAACGCGCGTGCCGTCGGCCTGCGTCTCGGCCCGTTCTTCGAGCAGGCGCCGCAACCGGCTGTAGACATCGAGCAACGCCATGCTGCGCGCACTTTCCGTCGCCAGCCGCGCCCGCCGTATCAATCGCACGATGAGCGCCAGCGCGAATTCCGGCTCGTCCGCGATGTGCCGCAGCATCGTCTCGCGCGCGACCACGGCGCAGACGGTGGGTTCCACCGCCTGCACGCTCGCCGAGCGCAGACCGCCATCGAGCGACATTTCGCCGACGTACTCGCCCGGCCCATGCAGACCCAAGGTGACCTCGCGCCCGCGCGCATCGGACACAAAGGCGCGCAGCCGGCCCGAGAGCACGATGTAGATCGAGTCACCCTGATCACCCTCTTCGATCAGCACGGTGTGAGTACGGTAGCGGCGCTGCACCCCCAGCGCCGCGAGCTTGCGCAGCTCTGCCGGCAGCGCATCGGCAGGCGAGTCTTCGGCGCGGGCTGCAGCGGGCTTGGGCGGCATGCGCGGACTATACGGTCCGCGCGGTGCCGCCCCAAGGTCTTTCAGTCTTGCGCCGTCAGCCGCAGCGCCGACACGATCTGCGGCATGCGCGAAACGTCGTTGACGACCTGCCGGATGCTGCCGCGACCGGTCTTCTGCCGCACGTTCTTGATGTGGGTGCGCACCGTGGACAGGCAGATGCCCTGCAGGCAGGCGATCTCTTCGGCCCTGCGCCCGGCGCACAACTGCGCCAGCACGTTCTGCTCCGTGCGGGTCAGGCGCTTGGCGCGAGCGAACATCTGCATCGTGAGCATTTCGCAGCCGGAGCGGCGGCCGCACATGATCAGCACGGTGTCGACCGACGCGGCGCCGTGCAGCATGGCCAAGGGGATAAAAGCCAGCGACAAGGGCTCGCCCGCATGCTCGAGCTCGACGATGCTGCGGCAGTCGTGCTCCGCATCCTTGAGCGCGCGCCGGATCTTCGACTGCGAGGCGATCTCGCCGGTGCACAGCATCCCCTCGACGCTGCGCAGCATGCGCCCGGCGGCGAGTTCGCGCCGCGCCGGATGGTTGGCATGCAGGATGCGGCCGGTCAGGTCGACCAGTAGCAGACCGTGGTCGATCTCGTCGAGCACGCGTGCCAGCATGGCGGCCTGCAGAGCGTCGGGCACGGGCGCGGCGATCTGGCTTCGGACCTTCTGAATGTCCGGGTCGGCTTCGGGGGTCATGGTGCTTTCCTCATCCGTTTTGGTGAGGAAAGTGTCCTAAATCGCGCCCCCGGCGGGTGGGGACTATTGCCGCCGGATTTGTGAACTATTCACCTCAGGCGCGCTGCCGCTCAGCCCGTCAACCGCTCCAGCGCCTCGCGGTACTTGGCTGCCGTCTTCTCGATCACCTCGGCCGGCAGGCGCGGCGACGGCGGCGTCTTGTCCCAGGGCTTGCCGTTGATCTTGGTGGCCTCGAGCCAGTCGCGCACGAACTGCTTGTCGTAGCTCGGCGGATTCGTGCCGGCTGCGAGTGCGGCTTCGTAGCCTTCGATCGGCCAGTAGCGCGAGCTGTCGGGCGTCAGCACCTCGTCCATCAGCACCAGCGTGCCGGCGTCGTCGAGGCCGAACTCGAACTTGGTGTCGGCAATGATCATGCCCTTGGCCAGCGCGATGGCCGCGGCCGCCTCGTAGATCGCGATGCTGGTCTCGCGGATCTGTTGCGCGAGCGCCGGGCCGACGACTTCGACCACCTTGTCGTAGCTGATGTTCTCGTCGTGCGCGCCCGCCGCTGCCTTGGCCGCGGGCGTGAAGATCGGCCGCGGCAGCTTGCTCGCGTTGCTGAGGCCCTCGGGCAGCGGCACGCCGCAGACGGCGCGGTTCTCCTGGTATTCCTTCCAGCCGCTGCCGGCGAGGTAGCCACGCACCACGGCCTCGACCGGGATCGGTTTGAGGCGCTTGACCAGCATGGAGCGGTCCTTGACCTGGGGCACCTCTTCCGGCGTCACCACGCTTTCGGGCGCATCGCCGGTCAGGTGGTTGGGGCACAGGTGGCCCAGCCGGTCGAACCACCACAGCGCCATCTGCGTGAGGATCACGCCCTTGCCGGGGATCGGCTCGCCCATGATGACGTCGAAGGCCGAGAGGCGGTCGCTCGCGACCATCAGGATGCGGTCCTCGCCGACCGCGTAGTTGTCGCGCACCTTGCCGCGCGCGAGCAGCGGAAGGCTCTGGATGGAGGAGGTGTGGACGGTGGTCATGACGGGGTGACTGTGTCGGATAGGCGAAGGACGACGGAGATTGTGCGCGCAGAAAAAAGCCACCGCGAGGGTGGCTTCTGCGCGCCAGCGGAAATATCAGACCACTTCTTGCGCGAGCTCGCCCTTGGCGTACTTGGCGGCGACGACCTGCAGGGTCTCGCCCTTGATCTTCGGGCCCTGGCCTTCGCAGCCGAACTGGACGTAGCGCTGCTTGGCGATCTGCTTTGCGGCCTCGCGCGCGGGCTTCAGGTATTCGCGCGGATCGAACTTCTCGGGGTTCTCGGTGAAGAACTTGCGGATCGCGGCCGTCATCGCGAGGCGGATGTCGGTGTCGATGTTGATCTTGCGCACGCCGTGCTTGATGGCTTCCTGGATCTCCTCGACCGGCACGCCGTAGGTTTCCTTCATGTTGCCGCCGTACTTGCGGATCTCGGCCAGGAGGTCTTGCGGCACGCTCGAGGAGCCGTGCATCACGAGGTGGGTGTTGGGGATGCGGCGGTGGATTTCCTTGATGCGGTTGATCGCCAGGATGTCGCCGGTGGGCTTGCGCGTGAACTTGTAGGCGCCGTGGCTGGTGCCGATGGCGATGGCCAGCGCGTCGATCTGGGTGCGCTTGACGAAATCGGCGGCCTGCTCCGGGTCGGTCAGCAGCTGCTCCATGGTCATCGTGGCGTCGGTGCCGTGGCCGTCTTCCTTATCGCCCTTCATGGTTTCGAGCGAGCCGAGACAACCCAGCTCGCCTTCGACGGTGACGCCCACGCGGTGCGCCATGTCCGCCACCTTCTTGGTGACCTCGATGTTGTAGTCGTAGCTCGCGATGGTCTTGCCGTCGGCCTGCAGCGAGCCGTCCATCATGACCGAGCTGAAGCCGAGGTCGATGGCACCCTTGCAGACGTCCGGGCTCTGGCCGTGGTCCTGGTGCATCACCAGCGGCACCTTGGGCCAGCTTTCGATCGCGGCTTCGATCAGGTGCTTGATGAAGGGCTCGCCCGCATACTTGCGCGCGCCTGCGCTCGCCTGGAGGATGACCGGCGCACCGACTTCGTCGGCCGCCGACATGACGGCCTGCACCTGCTCGAGGTTGTTGACGTTGAAGGCCGGAATGCCGTAGCCGTTGGCGGCGGCGTGGTCGAGCAGTTCGCGCATCGAAACGAGAGCCATGGGTGTACCTCGCGGGAATGTTGGGATGGAAGAAGAAAAAAGACTGCGTCAATTCTACCGAGCACCCCTGTCGGACAGGACCGACGCCCGCGCCGGGACGGCGCCGCCCCTCAGCCCACCCTGCAGATCTTGAGCATGTTGGTGCCGCCGGGCGCACCCATGGGCTCGCCGCAGGTGATCGCGTAGACGTCGCCGGTCTGCACGATGCCGCGCTTCTTAAGGTGCGCCTCGGCCTGCAGCAGTGCCGTGTCGCGGTCGCTTTCCGGGTCCATGAGCAGCGGCCGCACGTTGCGGTAGAGCGCCATGCGGCGCTGCGTGGCGAGGCGCGAGGTCAGCGCATACATCGGGATGTGGGCGCGGTGGCGGCTCATCCACAGCGGGGTCGAGCCCGATTCGGTCAGCGCGACGATCGCCTTGGCGCCCAAATGGTGCGCGGTGAACAGCGCGCCCATCGCGATCGACTGGTCGATGCGGGCGTAGGACTGGCCGCTGAAGTCGGCGTCGAGTTGCAGGTCTTCGGCGGCTTCGGCCGCCTCGCAGATGCGGCTCATCTCCTGCACCGTCTCGAGTGGGTAGCGGCCCGAAGCGGTCTCGGCCGAGAGCATCACGGCGTCGGTGCCGTCGAGCACGGCATTGGCCACGTCGCTGACCTCGGCGCGCGTCGGCACCGGGTTGGTGATCATCGACTCCATCATCTGCGTGGCGGTGATGACGACCTTGTCCATCTCGCGCGCCATGCGGATCATCTTTTTTTGCAGCGCCGGCACGGCCGCGTTGCCGACCTCGACCGCCAGGTCGCCGCGCGCGACCATGATGCCGTCGCTGGCGCGCAGGATCTCCTCCAGCTTGGGGATCGCCTCGGCGCGCTCGATCTTGGCGATCAGGCCCGGCTTGTGGCCGAACTCGGCGGCCGCCACGTTGCACAGCTGGCGCGCCATTTCCATGTCGGTCGCGTTCTTCGGGAAGCTCACCGCCACGTAGTCGGCCTGGAAGCTCATCGCGGTCTTGATGTCCTCCATGTCCTTGGCCGTCAGCGCCGGCGCCGTGAGGCCACCGCCCTGCTTGTTGATGCCCTTGTTGTTGGAGAGCTCGCCGCCCAGGCGCACCGTGGTGTGGACCGCGTCGCCCTTGACGGCTTCGACCGTGAGCACGATGAGCCCGTCGTTCAGCAGCAGACTGTCGCCGGGTTTGACGTCGCGCGGCAGGTCCTTGTAGTCCAGCCCCACTTCGCTGACATCGCCCAGCTCGGTGCGCGAGGCGTCGAGCACGAACTTCGCACCGGCCTCCAGCCAGACCTTGCCTTCGGCGAACTTGCCGACCCGGATTTTCGGGCCCTGCAGGTCGGCCATGATCGCCACCTCGCGCCCCGTGCGGCGGGCCGCCTCGCGCACCATGACGGCGCGGTTGATGTGGTCTTGCGCCGTGCCGTGGCTGAAGTTGAGCCGGACCACGCTGACCTTGTGATGGATCATCTGCTCGAGCAGCTCGGGCGAACTCGATGCCGGGCCGAGCGTGGCGACGATCTTGGTGGCGTGGCGGGGAAGGCGGGGCGTGCTCATTCAGGTCTCCGGTTTGTATTCCATACTGTATACACTTTCTCGGCCGACCGATAGAGGGTATTCAGCCGGCTGCGCGTTTGGCCAGGATCTCGAAGGCCGGCAGGGTCTTGCCTTCCAGGACTTCGAGGAAGGCGCCGCCGCCGGTCGAGATGTAGCCGACCTTGTCCTCGATGCCGTACTTCGCGATGGCGGCCAGCGTGTCGCCGCCGCCCGCGATCGAGAAGGCGCTGCTCTCGGCAATGGCGCGCGCGATCGCCTCGGTGCCCTTGGCGAAGGCGTCGAACTCGAACACGCCTACCGGGCCGTTCCACACGATGGTGCCGGCTTCGCGCAGCTGCGCGGCCAGGATCTCGGCGGTCTTCGGGCCGATGTCGAGGATCAGGTCGTCGTCGGCAACCTGGTCGGCGGCCTTGACCGTGGCGGCGGCATCGGCCGCGAAGGTCTTGGCCGTGACCACGTCGACCGGGATCGGCACCGCGGCGCCGCGCGCGCGCATCGCTTCGATCACGGCCTTGGCTTCATCGAGCAAGTCGGGTTCGGCCAGCGACTTGCCGATCCGGAGGCCGGCCGCGAGCATGAAGGTGTTGGCGATGCCGCCGCCGACGATCAGCTGGTCGACCTTGTCGGCCAGGCTCTTCAGGATGGTGAGCTTGGTGCTGACCTTGGAGCCCGCAACGATTGCGACCAGCGGGCGCTTGGGCTGTGCCAGTGCCTTGGTGATGGCGTCGATCTCGGCCGCCAGCAGCGGGCCGGCGCAGGCCACCTTGGCGTACTGGGCGATGCCGTAGGTCGTGGCCTCGGCGCGGTGCGCGGTGCCGAAGGCGTCGTTGACGTAGATGTCGGTCAGCGCGGCGAGCTTGCGTGCGAGCGTCTCGTCGTTCTTCTTCTCGCCCTTGTTGAGACGACAGTTCTCCAGCAGCACGACTTGACCGGGCGCCACCTGGACGCTGTCGACCCAGTCGGTCACCAGCGGCACCTCGCGGCCCAGCAGCTCGCCCAGGCGCTTGGCGACCGGCGCCAGCGAATCCTCGGGCTTGAATGCGCCCTCGGTCGGACGGCCGAGATGGGAGGTGACCATCACCGCGCCCCCCGCGTCGAGCGCCAGCTTGATGCAGGGCACCGAGGCGCGGATGCGCGTGTCCTCGGTGATGCGGCCGGCATCGTCCTGCGGCACGTTGAGATCGGCTCGGATGAACACGCGCTGGCCGGCGACTTTGCCTTGCGCACACAGGTCGGTGAATCGAAGAACGTTCATGGGATGGGCGTGATGAGAAGCGGAGGGGACTGCCTTGAAAAAAGGCGAGAGGCCATTGTAGGTTTGTAGGTTTCGCCGGTGACGCCCTGGTGTCGATCAACCGCCAAGGCCCGGCTTCGCCACGAACTGCTCCAGCATCTCGACGAAACCGGCGGCCGCCGGCGACAGCGAGCGCCGCGATGCGGCGTAGACGCAGACCTCGCGATGGAAATCGGGCCGGTCGAGCTTGACCATCTGCAGCCCGTGGGCCTTGACCAGCGAGGCCGAGTAGGTCGGGCAGACCGTGAGCCCCAGGCCCGAAGCGACCATGCCCAACGCGGTCGTCATGTACGAGACCTCCTGCGTCGTGGCGCGCAGCATCAGCTCGCGCGCGTCGGCGTCCAGCTCGGGCAGCACGCGCTGGCGGAAATCGCGCGTCGGCGCGATGAAGGTGTAGGGCCCGAGCTCGCTCCAGCGCACCTGGCGCCGGCGCGCGAAGGCATGGTCGGGCGGGCAGATCAGCCAGTGGCGGTCGCGAAAGAGCGTGCGGCGTTCGATTGCCGCGGGATCTACCGCCACGTCCTGCCCCACCGCCAACTCCACCTCGCCCGAGAGCACGCCGGCCAGCAGGTGCTCGGGCAGCGTGTCGGCCAGGCGCACGTCGATGTCCGGGTAGCGCGCGCTGTAGGCCGCGATCACGCGCGGCATCAGCGTGCAGGCCATGAGCTGCGGCGCGGCGAGCCGCAGCACGCCCTTCTTCTGGTCGCGCAGCTCGGTCACGCCGGCCACCGCGCCCGCGAGATCGGCCAAGAGGCGCTGCACCGAGGGCTGGAATTCGCGTCCGGCCTCCGAGAGCAGCACCCGCCGCGTGTGGCGGTCGAAGAGCTGCACGCCCATTTCGCGCTCCAGTTCGCGCACCAGCACGCTGAGCGCCGACTGGGTCAGGTGCAGCCGGGCGGCCGCGGCGGTGAAGCTGCCGGTGTCGGCCACGGCGTCGAAGGCGCGCAATTGGCGCAGGGTCAGATTCATGGCCTCAGTTCATCAATCAATGAATTTATTTCGATTGAATCATAAGAAGAACGGCGGCCCAATTCGTTTCCGAGCCTTCACCGGAGACAAGCCATGACCCCCTCGCCCGTGCCAGTGCGCGGACTGCACCACTTCGCCTGGCGCTGCCGCGACAGCGAGGAGACGCGCCGCTTCTACGAGGACCTGCTGGGCCTGCCGCTGGTGCACGTGATCAAGAGCGACCATGTGCCGAGCACCGGCGAGTTCTGCCCCTACGTCCACATCTTTTTCCAGATGCGCGACGGCTCCTACATCGCCTTCTTCGACCTCGGCGACGACGTGGCCGCGCTGCCTTCGCCCAACACGCCGGCCTGGGTCAACCACATCGCGCTGCGCGTCGATTCGGTGGCCGACCTGCTGGCCGCCAAGGCACGGCTCGAGGCGGCCGGCGTCGAGGTTCTGGGCCTGACCGACCACCACATCATCGAATCGATCTACTTCTTCGACCCCAACGGCATCCGCGTCGAGCTGACCACGCCCACCGTGCCGCAGGGCGAGATGGACGCGCATGCGAAGCGCGCCCATGCCGACCTCGATGCCTGGACCGAGCGCAAGGCCGAACTGCGGAGGAAAGCGGCGCATGCCTGAGCTCCAACTCGCCGTCATCGACGTCAAGCCCGGCGCCGCGATGGAGAGCCAGTCGGGCCTCCAGATGCTGCGCCCGCGCATCTACGGCGCGTACCGCGCGCCGGCCGGCCCGAAGAAGATCGCGGCCATCGTGATGCACCCCACGAGCAACTTCATGGGGCACTACCTGATCGCGCCGCTGGCCGAGCGCGGCATCTGCTGCATGGGCCTCAACTCGCGCTACATGGGCAACGACACGGTGCTGCTGATGGAGCGCGCGATCCAGGACCTGGGTGCCGGCGTGCAATTCCTGCGCGCCGCGGGCTACGAGAAGGTGCTGCTCATCGGCAACTCGGGCGGCGCCGCGCTGGCGAGCTTCTACCAGGCGCAGGCCGAGAAGCTCACGGCACATCACTTCCCGGACGGCGACCCGACTCACCTGCATCCCGACGACCTGCCGCCAGCGGATGGCATTGCCCTGTGCGCGGCGCACCAGGGCCGCTCGAAGCTGATGCGCGACTGGATCGACCCCTCCGTCACCGATGAGCACGATCCGCTGTCGGTGGACCCGGAGCTCGACATGTACGACGCGCGCCACGGCTTGCCCTACAGCGCCCAATTCCTCGCGCGCTTCAGCGCCGCCCAGAAGGCCAGGCTCGACCGGCTCGAGAACTGGGCCGTGGAGCGCCTGCGCCTGCTGCGCAGCACGCCGGGCGCGCCGCGCGACCAGGCCTTCATCGTCTACCGCACGCACGCCGATCCGCGCTGCGTGGACCTTTCGATCGACCGCAACGACCGCGCGCCCGGCAGCGTCTGGGGCGATGCGCGGCAGGTGAACTACTCGGCCAACGCGATGGGCCGCACCACCTCGCTGACCGCCTTTCTCTCGCAGTGGTCCTCGCGCTCGCAGGCCGATGGGCCCTCGAACCTGGCGCGCACCACCTGCCCCAAGCTGCTGCTGACCTACACGGCCGACCAGTCCACCTTCCCGAGCACGCGCGATGCCTGGCTCCAGGCCGGCGGCGCGCGCATCCGCAACGTCGACATCGTCGGCGGCAACCACTACCTGGCGGGCCAGTCCGAGCTGGTACCGCGCGCGGCCGATGCCATCGCCGAGTGGGCCCACGCGCTGTGAGCGCCGCGATGGAAAGCTTCCACTTCGCGCCCGACTACGAGCTGCCGCGCTGGCCCTTCCGGCCGCCGCCCGAGCTGGGTAGCGATACGCTCGCGCGTCATCCGATCGTCATCGTCGGCGCCGGTCCGGCCGGCCTCACGCTGGCCTGCGACCTCGCGCAGCGCGGCGTGCGCGCCGTGCTGCTGGACGAGGACGACACGGTAGGCGTGCGCGGCGCCTCCTCGCGCGGCATCTGCTACGCGCAGAAGAGCCTGGAGATCTTCGAGCGGCTCGGCATCTACCGGCGCATCGCCGACAAGGGCGTCACCTGGTCCTTTGGCCGCACCTTCTCGGGCGAGGAGGAGGTCTACAACTTCAACCTGAAGACCGACAGCGTCTCCGCACAGCCGCCCTTCATCAACCTGCAGCAGTTCTACCTCGAGTGGTTCCTGGTCGACCGCATCCTCGAACTCGGCTTCACGGACCTGCGATGGAAGAACCGCGTGACGCGCATCGTGCCCGGCGGCGACGGCGTTCGCGTCGAGGTCGAGACGCCCGCCGGCCCCTACGCGATGGAGGCCGGCTACCTGATCGACGCGAGTGGCGCCAACAGCGCGATCCGCACCCAGCTCGGGCTCGACGCCCACAGCTCGCGCAGCACCGACCGCTGGTGCATCAGCGACGTGCGCTTCAAGAAGCCGCTGCCTGTCGAGCGCTGGACCTGGGTCGACGCGCCCTTCAACGAGGGCCGCGCGGTCTGGCAGCACCTGATGGCCGACGGCGTCTGGCGCATCGACTACCAGATGCCCGAGGACTGCGACACCGCCCACATCAGCAAGCCCGAGGTGGCCGGCGCGCGGCTGCGCGAGCAGCTCGGGCCGGGCGTGGAGTTCGAATTCGTCTGGATCGGCCCTTACGGCTACCGCGACCATCTGCTCGACCGCTTCCGCCACGGCCGCGTGTTCTTCATCGGCGATTCGGCCCACGTCGTGAGCCCCTTCGGCGCGCGCGGCGGCAACAGCGGCATCCAGGACGCTGCCAATCTCGGCTGGAAGCTGGCGCTGGTCATGCAGGGCCAGGCCGGCGACGCGCTGCTCGATACCTACGACGCGGAGCGCCGCCCCGCCGCCGCGCAGAACCTCCAGGTCACGAGCCGCACCGCCCGCTTCCTGGCGCCGCGTTCGCCGGCCGAACACACGCTGCGGCGCGCGGTGGTGGCGCTGGCCGCGCGCTACCCCTTTGCGCGCGCGCTCGTCAACACGGGCCGCATGTCGGTGGCCAACGACTACCCGGCGGCACGCCACCTGCCCGAAGGCGGGCGCACGCTGCAGAACCTGCCGCTTCGCTGGAGCGACGGCCGGCCGACCACGCCGATGCAGTTGCTGGCCGAGGGAACGAAGTGCCTCGGGATCTGGTTCGCACCCACGCGCGCGCAGGCCGAGGCTGCAGCCGAGGTGGCGGTATCGCTGCCGCTGCAGCTCGTCGCCGTAGGTGGCGAGAGCAGCCTGCCCACGCTGCAGCCCGATGACGCGCTCGCGCGGCAACTCGGTGTCGGCTCGCCCGGCAGCTTCCGCCTCGTGCGACCCGACGCCTACCGCGCCGCGCTGCTCACCGATCCCACGCCGGCGGCGATCGCGACCGCCCTCCACACCGCACTGGCGCAAGACGCATGATCACCGACCCCCACATCCCCGACCCCGATGGCTTCTACACCGAGTGGCTCGCCGCCCACGAGGGATTGAGCGAGGCCCAGAGCGCGGACCTCAACGCCCGCCTCGTGCTGCTGCTGGCCAACCAGTGCGGCGACCAGGCCGCGCTGCTGGAATGCATCAAGGCGGCACGCGAATGAACACGACCGTCTCTTTCGCCTCGGCCTCCGACACGCGCGAGCAGAAGCCGCAAGTGCGAGAGCTCGCGCCCAACGTCTACGGCTACATCAGCGACTTCGACCCCAACTGCGGCTTCATCGTCGGCGACGAGCACGTGGTGCTGGTCGACACGCGCCCGACGCCGCGCATGGCGCGCGACTTCCTGGCCGACATCCGCCGCGTGACCGGCAAGCCGATCAAGTACATCGTGCTCACGCATTTCCACGCGGTGCGGGTGATGGGTGCCAGCGCCTTCGACGAGGTGCAGGCCATCATCGCCAGCCGGGGCACGCTCGACTGGGTGCGCGAGCGCGGCCAGGCCGACTTCGACTCCGAGGTGGGGCGCTTCCCGCGTCTCTTCGCCGGCGTGGAAGAGATTCCCGGCCTCACCGTGCCGAGCATGAGCTTCGAGGGCGAGATGAGCCTGTGGCTGGGCGCGCGCGAGGTGCGGCTCATGTGCCTGGGCCGCGGCCACTCGGGCGGCGACACCGTCGCCTGGCTGCCCGACTGCGGCGTGCTGTTCTCGGGCGACGTGGTGGAAAACCGCTGCGGCGTGTACGCCGGCGACGCCTATATCCAGGACTGGGCCGGCACGCTGGACGCCGTGGCCGCACTCGAGCCCGCGGTGCTGGTGCCGGGACGCGGCGCGGTGCTGCAGGGCGCCGCCGCCTGCGCCGAGGCGATCGGGCTCACCAAGGCCTTCTTGTCGACGCTGCTCGCGAGCGTGCGCTCGGGCGTCGAAGCGGGCGAGAGCCTGCGCGGCTGCTTCGAGCGCGCCGAAGAAGCGATGAAGCCGCGCTTCGGCGACTGGCCCGTGTTCCAGCACGTGCTGCCCTTCGACGTGTCGCGTGCCTATGACGAGCTGCGCGGCATCGAGCACCCGGTCGTGTGGACCGGGGAACGCGACCGCGAGTTGTGGCAAGCCTTGCGCGGCTGATTTCTTTTCTAACCCGGAGACAAAAGCGATGAAACGATTCCTGCAACTGCTGGCCGCCGCCGGCCTCGCGCTGGCCGCAACCAGCCATGCGCCGGCCCAGAGCGCCTACCCCAGCCAGCCGCTGCGCTGGATCGTGCCGTACCCCGCGGGCGGCGGCACCGACAACCTCGCGCGGGCATTGGCCGACGCGATGCAGCCTTCGCTCGGCCAGCCCATCGTCATCGACAACCGCCCGGGCGCCTCCACCAACATCGGCGTGTCGGTGCTGATGCAGGCCAAGCCCGACGGCTACACGATCATGCAGGCCGAGAACGCGGCGCTGCTGTTCAACGAGCACATGTTCGCCAAGCTGCCCTACAAGCCGGCGAGCGACTTCACTTACATCGGCACCATCGGCCGCTTCCCGGTCGCGCTGGTGGTGCATCCGGACTTTCCGGCCAAGACGGTCGCCGAGTTCGTGAGCTACGTGAAGGCCAATCCCGACAAGGTGAGCTATGCCTCGCCCGGCAACGGCACGCCGCACCACATGGCGATGGAGCTCTTCAAGCAGAAGGCCGGCCTCGGCATCGTCCACGTGCCCTACAAGGGCGCCGCGCCGGCCATGACCGACATCATGGGCGGCCAGGTGCCGACCATGATGCTGGACCTCGCCTCGGGCCTGCCGATCATCCGGTCGGGCAAGGTGCGCGTGCTCGCGATCGCGCTGCCGCAGCGCGCGAGCGCATTGCCGGATGTGCCGACCTTCTCGGAAGTCGGCTTCAAGGACATCAATGCTTATGCCTTCCACGGCCTGATCGGCCCGGCCGGCATGCCGCAGGAAGCGGTGAACCGGATCAACGGCGAGCTGCACAAGGCGATGAAGGCGCCGAAGGTGGTCAAGCTGTTCGCGGACTTCGGCTTCGAGGCGTTGCCGGGCACGCCACAGGACTTCTACAAGCTGTCGCGCGCCGAGAGCGAGCGCTGGGGCAAGGTCATCAAGTCGGCCGGCGTACAACTCGACTAGCTACCAGCCGAGCCCCAAGTGAAGCGGCAGGTAGACCACCATGCCTGCCAGCATCGTGCCCAACACGCCGCGGCGCCAGAAGTAATAAGCGGCGCCGGCCGCTGCGGCATAGAGCCGCGCGTCCTTCCAAGTCGAAATCAGGTGCCCCTGCGACATCACGATCTCGGGCACGATCACGGCGGCGAGCGCGGCCGCCGGCGCATAGTGCAGCGCGCGGTGCGCCCAGTCCGGCAAGCCCCAGGGCCGGTCGAGGATGAAGAAGAAGCAGCGCGTCAGCACCGTAACGCCGGCCAGGCCGACGATCACCGCCAGGGTCCAGAAGTCGGTGGCGCCGCCGTTGCCGATGCTCACTTATCGTCCTCCGCGTCGGGGTCCAGCCCGAACTGCTTTTCGAGCCAGAAACACAGCAGCACCGCGACGCCGATGCCGGCCACGATGTTGAGCTTGAGCGGCAGCGCGTAGGCCGCCACCGCCGTGGCGCCGGCGACCAGCGCGGCCAGGATGCGCAAGCGCGTCGTCGCCATCGAGCAGACGATGGCCACCAGGCTCAGCACGCCGGCGAAGCCCAGCCCCCAGCTCTGCGGAATCAGGTTGGCCAGCACGATGCCGAGCAGGCTCATGCCCATCCATGAGGACCAGGTCACGAAGTAGTTGCCGGTCAGGTAGGCCTCCTGCGCCCGCTTCTCGGGTTCGGTCGCGGGCGGCTCGGGGTAGCGGCCAGTGAACATCGCGTAGCTCATGTCGGCCGTGAGGTAGCCGTGCGTCAGGCGGCGCCAGCGCGGCATGTGCATGAGGTAGGGCCGCAGATGCAGGCTGAAGACCACGAAGCGCAGGTTGACGCAGAAGCCCGTGGCCAGCACCACCCAGGCCGGCGCGCCCGCGATCAACAGCGGAATGGCGGCCAGCTGCGAACTGCCGGCATAGACCAGCAAGGTCATCGCGACCGACTCGAAGACACTCATGCCCGACTTGACCATGGCCACACCGGTCATCAGGCCCCAGGCGCCGATGCCGACGGCGACCGAGGACATTTCGGTCGCGCCTTGGCGGAACTCCGGCTGGCTGCGGATGGAAGGAGAAAAAAACATCAGCCGAAGACCTGCCCCGGCTTGATGTCGAAGCCGCGCAGGAAGTCGGCCGCGGCCAGGCGCTTGCCGCCGGGCCGCTGCAGCTCGGTGATCACGACGACGCCATCCCTGGCAGCGACGGCGATGCCCGGCGCGCCGGCTGCCAGCACCGTGCCCGCTGCATCCGCAGGCGTCCCGGGCTGAACCCGCGCCGCCCAGAGCTTGATGGTTTCGCCGTCGAGCGCGCTGCTCGCGCCGGGAAAGGGATCGAAGGCGCGGATGCGGCGCACGATGGTGGCGGCATCCTGCGTCCAGTCCACCTGCGCCTCGTGCTTCTCGACCTTGTGCGCATAGGTCACGCCTTCGCCCGGCTGCGGCTCGGGGTGCAGCGCTCCAGCCTCGGCCTGCTTCAGGGCGTCGACGATCAGCCGGCCGCCGAGCGCGGCGAGCCGGTCGTGCAGTTGCGCGGTGCTGTCCTCGCCGATGGCGAGCGATTCGGCGAGCAGCATGTCGCCGGTGTCGAGCCCGGCATCCATCTGCATGATGGTGACGCCGGTCTCGACATCGCCGGCCTCGATCGCCCGATGGATCGGCGCTGCGCCGCGCCAGCGCGGCAAGAGGCTCGCATGGATGTTGAGGCAGCCGAGCCGCGGCGCATCGAGCACCCACTGCGGCAGGATCAGGCCATACGCGGCGACCACCATCACGTCGGGCTTGGCCTCGAGGATGGCGGCGCGCGCCGCGGCCGCATCCTCGGGGTACTTGCCGTCCAGGCGCAGGCTGCGCGGCTGCGCCACCGGCCAGCCGTGCGCTGTGGCGAACTGCTTGACCGGCGAGGCCTGCAGCTTCATGCCCCGGCCGGCGGGGCGGTCGGGCTGGGTCAGCACCAGCACGATCTCGAAGCCCGCGGCGGCGATCGCCTCCAGCGCGACGCGGGCGAACTCGGGCGTGCCCGCAAACGCAACCCTCATGCGACCCTCACATCCGGTCGAAGAGATCGCGCATCAGGTCGTCGCCCGTGTGGTAGCGCTGCACCACACCGGCAGGGTCGACATAGATGTAGAGCAGGCGGGGCGCGTTCATCATCTTGTAGCGCCAGCTCCAGATCACGCCGTCGAAGGAGCTCACGCGCGTGATCTCGAACGGGCGGCCGTAGATGCGCAGCACGTCGGCCTCGCGCCAGACGCCGACGCCGGGCTGGATGGTGCGGTCGAACAGGCGATCGTCGAGTTCCTGACGGATCGAGACCACGCGGCCGCCGGCGTCGAGATCGACGTTGTTCACCTCGAAGCCTGCCGGCGCACGGGAATACTGCAGCCGCTCGCCGCCCCCCGACAGCGGGTACGCGGCGGTGGGCGCACCGAGCTGCTGCAGCGCGTCGGCCTTGGAGGTGCCCGGCGCGATCCGCGTCGGCTCGCCCGCACAGCCCACCAACCCCAGCACCGCAGCAAGCAGCGCGGCGGGCCAGGCGCGGGCGACGACGCTCACCGCCGTCCTTCCCGTTGTTCGAGCTTCTGGTCTTCGCGCTGCTGCTTGAGCAGCTTGCTCTTGATGCGATTGCGCTTGAGGGGGGAGAGGTACTCGACGAACACCTTGCCGAGCAGGTGGTCGAGCTCGTGCTGGATGCAGACTGCCAGCAGGCCCTCGGCCTCGATGGTCTGGGGCTCGCCGTTGGCGTCGAGGGCGGTCACGCGCACCGCGGTTGCACGCTCGACGCCGTCGTAGATGCCGGGCACCGAGAGGCACCCCTCCTCGTTGAGTACTTTCTCCTCACTCGCCCAGACGATCTCGGGATTGATCAGCACCAGCGGCTCGTTGCGCTCCTCGGAGATGTCGATCACGACCAGCCGTTCGTGCACGTCGACCTGCGTGGCGGCCAGGCCGATGCCGTTCGCCTCGTACATGGTTTCGATCATGTCGGCGACCAGCGTCTTGATGCGCGCGTCGACGCCCTGCACCGGCTTGGCGACCGTGTGCAGGCGCTTGTCGGGATAGCTCAGGATGGTTCTTTTGGCCATGAATGCGAGGAAAAATTGTCGTTATTTTCGCCATTTCCGCGACGGTACGACGCGCTGCGACCTGATAAACGTTGCCCCTTCAAGGGCTTCAGCGCAAAATTCGTTGCAAATTGTGAGGATTCGTACGTCCCCCTGGGCGTAGTGCGTGCACACCATCAAACCATGAAACAACTCCGAATCAACGACTGCCTGCGTCCGAACATCTTCGCCACGCTGGCGATGATCGCCATGGTGGGCAGCGGCACGACGGCCCTCGCGCAGAACTACCCCGTCACGCCGCAGCAGCGCGCCACGGCCCAGCAGACGGCGCAGACCGGCGTGCCGCTCAGCGAGCTGGCGCCGAACGCGCCCGACGAATACACGATCAAGCCCCGCGACACGCTGTGGGCCGTTTCCCGCCTTTACCTGCGCAGCCCCTGGCGCTGGCCCGAGCTCTGGGGCATGAACATGGGCGAGATCCGCAATCCGCACCTCATCTATCCAGGCCAGGTGCTCTATCTCGACAAGACCGGCGGCCGCGCCCGCCTGAGCACCCGCCGCGGCGGCTCGAGCGTGGCCGATGGCGGCACCATCAAGCTGACGCCCCGCACACGTTTCGAATCGCTGTCGGGCATGGCACTGCCGACGCTCAACCCCAGCCTGATCGAACCCTTCCTGAGCGAGCCGATCGTGGTCGACCAGGAGACCCTGCTCACGGCGCCGCGCATCGTGGCGGGCAACGACAGCCGCGTGCTGCTCGCGCGCGGCGACCGCGCCTATGCGCGGGGCGAGGTCAACTCGCCGCTGGTGGAAACCGCCGGCCCGATCAAGACCTTCCGCATCTTCCGCAACGCGACGCCGCTGAAGGACCCCGGCACCGGCGAGATCCTCGGCTACGAGGCGCAGTACCTCGGCAAGGCCCAGCTGCAGCGCGGCGAGTCGAGCGTCACCGAGATGGTGGAAGGCAAGGAGCTCAAGAGCGTGGTGCCCGCGACCGTCGACATCGTGGCGGCGCGCGAGGAAATGCGCGCCGGCGACCGCCTGCTGCCCGAACCGCCCCGCCAGCTGCTGAGCTACGTGCCGCGCGCGCCCCAGCAGCCCATCGAGGAAGGCCGCATCGTCTCGGTCTACGGCAACGCGGTGCAGTTCGCGGCCCAGAACCAGGTGGTCGCGATCAACAAGGGCACCCTCGACGGCATCGAGAACGGCCACGTGCTGGCCATCCTCAAGAACGGCGAAACCATCATCGACAAGACCGGATCGGGCAAGGAGACGCTGAAGCTGCCCAACGAGCGCATCGGCCTGCTGATGGTGTTCCGTCCGTTCGAGCGGGTCTCGTACGCGCTGGTGCTCGAAATCAACGACGCCCCGCGCATCGGCGATCTGCTGGTCAATCCCTGACGCCTCCTCTTCCTCCTTCGCATGGAACGTGAAGAAGTCGCGGGCTGGCTGCGGCTCACGCTGACGCCGGGCATCGGCAACACGGCAGCGCGCAAGCTGCTCGCGGCCTTCGGGCTGCCTGCGGGCGTTTTCGTGCAGTCGCCGGCGGCGCTGCAGCAGCTCGTGACGGACTCGCAGGCGCAGGCCCTGCTTCGCGCACCGGACGAACTCCCGGCACTGCTTGACCAGACCCTCGAATGGCTGCAAGGCACCGAAGAAGGCGCCACGCGGCGCATCCTGACCTTGGGCGATCCCGGCTACCCGGTCTCGCTGCTCGAGATGGCGGACCCGCCGCTGATGCTCTACCTGCTGGGCGCGCCGGCGCTGGATCTCACGCAGCTCGGGCACAACATCGCCATGGTGGGCAGCCGCAATCCGGCGCCGCAGGGTGCGTCGAATGCGCGCGCCTTCGCCCGGGCCTTCGGCGAGGCCGGCATTCCGGTGGTGTCGGGGCTTGCTTGCCCTCGGCGTCGACGGCGCGGCCCACGAGGGCGCGCTCGATGCACCCGATGACCCGGGCCGCCCGGCGACGGTGGCCGTGGTCGGCACGGGACTGGACCGCGTCTACCCGGCCAGGCACCGAGAGCTGGCGCACCGCATCGCAGCCCGCGGCCTGATCTTGAGCGAGTTCCCGCTCGGCACGCCGCCGCTCAACCAGAATTTCCCCAAGCGCAACCGCATTATTGCCGGCCTCTCGCGCGGCACGCTGGTGGTGGAGGCCGCGCTGCAGTCGGGCTCGCTGATCACCGCCAGGCTCGCGACCGAGCAGGGCAAGGAGGTGTTCGCCATTCCCGGCTCGATCCACTCGCCGCAGTCGCGCGGCTGCCATGCCTTGATCCGCCAAGGTGCGAAGCTGGTCGAGACGGTGGGCGACGTGCTCGAAGAGCTGCGCCTGGACGGCGCCACGGCTTCTGCTGCTGCGAATCCGACGGCGCAGGACGCCGATGCCGACGCGGCACACGGGCTCTTGCACGACATGGGCTACGACCCGGTGAACCTCGATGCGCTGTGCGCACGCACCGGCTTCAGCGCCGCCGAGCTGCAGGCGCAACTGCTCGAGCTCGAACTCGCCGGTAGCGTCGCCCGCCTGCCCGGCGGCCTGTTCCAGCGCGTTGCGCAGGGCTGACGGCGTCGCGTTCGAACAACGCAGCGGGCCAGGCGCGCCGAGTGGGCTATATTGGCCCCATGTTCGAAGTGCTCGTGTATGTCTACGAAAACTACTGGCGCGGCGATGCGTGTCCCGAGCCCGAGCAACTGGGCCGCAAGCTCAGCGCGCAGGGCTTCGATGCGGAAGAGATCCGCGACGCACTGCGCTGGCTCGACGGCCTGAGCCTCGCCACCCAGGGCGTGCAACTGACCCGGCACGCCGACGGGAGCAGCGCCACGGTGAGCGCGCGCAGCCCGAACGATGCCGCCTTGCCCGAATCGCCGGGTTCGATGCGCGTCTATTCGACCGCCGAGCAGGAACACCTGGGCGCCGAATGCCTGGGCTTCATCAGCTTCCTCGAGTCCGCGCGCGTGCTGCCCCCCGGCATGCGCGAGATCGTGATCGATCGCGCCATGGCCACATCGGGCGACCCGCTGGCGCTTGACGAGCTCAAGATCATCGTGCTGATGGTGCACTGGAGCACCGGCGTCGAGCCCGATGCGCTGGTGCTCGACGAGCTTTGCGACGACACGACAGGCCGCGTCGCGCACTGAAGCCGGCTAGTTCAGCAGCCGCTCCGGATTGGCATCCAGCTTGGCCAGCGCCTCGCGCGTGGCCCGCACCGTGAGCGTTTCCTCCTCGGCCGGCACCAGAAGACCCGCCTGCAGATAGGACGCCAAGCGCCCGACCTGGACCAGAAAGCTGCGCCCGTCGCTCGACGCGAACAGGTGCAATTGCTTGCGCTCGCTGCGCCAGACGAACTGGACCTGGCTCACGCGGTCGTTGTGGTCGAGCATGAACCAGGTGCCGACCTGGAGTTCGCGCGCCCACGCGAGCATGTCCTCGCCGACCTTGGTGCCTGTGTCGGGCACGATCTCGAGCGAAGCCGCGTCGACCCCGAGCAGCAGCTCGATGCTCGCGGCGTCCAGCGGCAGGTCGGTTGCACCGTCGTCGTCGGAAACGAAATCCTCGAGGTTGGCCAGGCGCTTGGCCATGGCCTCGATCTTGGCCGGCGGAATGGCCTCGGTCTTCGACAGGAAGGCATCGGACAAGGTGGCGCCGATGGTCTTGATGTGCGCCTCCTGCGGATCGCCGACGATGCCCAGCAGGCTCATGCCCTGGCGCAGGCGCTGCAGCAGCTGGGGCAGGTCCTGGATCACGCGGGCGCGGTCGTTGCGGTTGGGCTTGGCGCTCGCAGCCCACACCAGGTCGGAAGCGGCGCGCTTGAGCGTCACCGTCTGCTCGTCCTGGGCGCCGTGGCGCAGCGCCGCGATCGCGAGCACCTCGGCCCAGACCTTGAACAGGAACTCGCGGATCTCCTCGCGCACCGGCATGTCGTTGAGCATCTTGCGCAACTCGATGGTGTACTGGATCGCCATCGTCTCCTTCTGCTCGACCTGCTGCGCCACGCTCATCAGGCGCTGGGTGGCGTCGCTCTGCGTCAGGTACTTGTTGAGGAAGGCGACGAATTCGTCGAACACCAGCTTGAACACGCGCTGGCCGGTTTCGGGGTACTGCTCGATCACCTGGACCACGCGCCGGATCTCGCCCTCCAGTGCGCTGCCCGAAATGGCGGCGGCGTCGAAGCCCATCACGCAGGAACCCATGCGGTCGATCAGCATGCGCGCGGGGTGCTGCAGCGTGCCGAAGAATTCCGGCTCGGCGATCGCGACGCGCAGCACCGGCATCTGCAGCCGCGCGAACCACACGCGCGCCGAGAACGGGATGCGCTCCTCGGCAAGAATGGCCTGGAACATCAGCGCCACGATCTCGACCGTGGCCTTGTCGGCGGTGGTCGGCGCCTTTTTCTTGAGTTCGCTGGTGCGCCGGCGCATTTCGGCCGCGGTCTGGTGAATCGCCGTGGCCTCGTTGCCGACCACGTACTGCGAGGACATCATCTGGTAGGCCGCTTCCGCATCGGCGATCGCGGCGGCGAAGGCTGGTGCGCCGAGGCCCACACCGCCACCACCGCCACCACCGCCACCACCGTGACCCCCGTGACCACCGTGACCGCCGCCTGCAGCCATGCTGCCCGCCGCCGCTGCGCGCTGCTGGGAGAGATCGCCGCCGATGCGCGCGGTCACGAAGCGCTTGAGATTGAGCAGCACGCCCTGCGCCCGCTGGCGTGCAAGGACCAGCGGCGAACCGCCGGTCGCGACCAGCGTGTCGCCGCCGGCAGTGCCCGGTCCGCGGCCGACGCCGATCGCCGCCGGCGCGAAGCTGCCCGGGGGCGCCCCGAAGGCAACGGGCGGGCCGCCCACGCCCATCGGCGCGCTGCCGGCATGGGCAAAACTGGTCCCGAGCGTCGCCGTGCCGGAATTGACGCTGCCCGTGCGCTTGACGAAGCTCTTGAGATCGATCTCGGGCATCACGCCCTTCTCGATCAGGAAGGCATTGGATTCCTTGTAGGCCTTGAAGATCACGTCGACCAGCTGGTGCTGCACCACGTCCTGCACCTTGGTCCAGAGGCTGCGGCTCAGGCCGGCGGCCAGCCACTGGTCGACCAGCACTTTGGCCAGCGCTTCGGGCTTGAGGATGTCCTTGGCGTTGAGCTCGGCCGTGCCTTCGAGATGCTGGATGCGCAGCCGCAGGTCGTTGAGCTCGAAGCTGGCCTTGTCCTGGATCGCCTGGGCCAGGCGGGAGTACAGGATGCCGGTCTCCACCACCTCGTCGCCGATCAGTTCGAGGCGCGACAGCGAGTTGACCGAAGGCCCGCTGCCGGTACTGCCGATCAACGCCTTGCGCCATGCAGTCTGCGACAGCGGCACCCAGCTCGACCCCTGGGCCTGGAAAGCGATGTAGTCGTCGCGGTTCTCCTGCATCTGGCGCACGTTGCCGGTCATTCCGGCGAGGGCGGCCAGCCGCTCGCGGATCGCGTGGGCGACCGGCGGGATCGCACCTTCGGTGGCGGCGACGAAGCGTTCGCGCGTCTCGCGAGCGAGTTGCTGGGAGGAAGCTGGAGACCGCGAGATCATGGACAGTAGCGACGGCTAATTAAAAACGTTTCAGGCGCGAGCTTGCCTCGGGAAGCGTAACCGCACAAGAGCAGGCCCCGCTCGGCAGCAACCCCAACAGACGAAAGTCGGGGCCGAGGGCGCGCCGTTCACACGGTGGCGCCTGCGTTCGGATCGTCCGGATCGCCCTCGCGCTTGACCGGCCCCTTGACCAGGTCCTCCCGCTTGACGCCCAGCCACATCGCGATCGCCGCCGCCACGAAAGCCGACGAGTAGATGCCGAACAGGATGCCGATGGTCAGCGCCAGCGCGAAATAGTGCAGCGTCGGGCCGCCGAAGAAGAACATCGAAAGCACCACCAGCTGGGTGCAACCGTGCGTGATGATGGTGCGGCTGATGGTCGAGGTGATCGCGTTGTCGATGACTTCGCGCGTCGTCATCTTGCGGTAGCGCCGGAAGTTCTCGCGCACCCGGTCGAAGATGACCACCGACTCGTTGACCGAATATCCCAGCACCGCCAGCACCGCCGCCAGCACCGCCAGCGAGAACTCCCACTGGAAGAAGGCGAAGAAGCCCAGGATGATCACCACGTCGTGCAGGTTGGCCAGCACGGTGGCGAGCGCGAACTTCCATTCGAAGCGGAAGGCCAGGTAGATCATGATGCCGACCACCACCATGCCCAGCGCCTTGAGGCCGTTGGTGGTGAGCTCCTCGCCCACCTGCGGGCCGACGAATTCGTTGCCGCGCAGGGTGGCCGATGGGTCGACCGCCTTGAGCGCGGCCATCACCTGCTCGCTCTGCTGGGCCGAGGTCTGGCCTTTCTGCACCGGCAGGCGGATCTGCACGTCGCGCGAGGTGCCGAAGTTCTGCACCTGCACGTCGGGGTAGCCGAGCTTGCCGATGGTTTCGCGCACCTTGCCGACGTCGACCGACTGCTGGTAGGCGACCTCCATCACGGTGCCGCCGGTGAACTCGACCGACAAGTGCAGCCCGCGATGGAACAGGAAGAACACCGCCAGCAGGAAGGTGATGACGGAGATCGCGTTCAGCACCAGCGCATGGCGCATGAACGGGATGGTCCGGTGGATTCGGAAGAACTCCATTTTTCTGTTCCCTTACTTGGCGTCGGCCGTGGCCTTGCTGGCGTCCGGCTTCCAGACCGTACCGATCGACAGGCTCTTGAGCTTCTTCTTGCTGCCGTACCAGAAGTTCACCAGGCCGCGCGAGAAGAACACCGCCGAGAACATGGAGGTGACGATGCCGATGCAGTGCACCACGGCGAAGCCGCGCACCGGGCCCGAGCCGAAGGCCAGCAGCGCGATGCCCGCGATCAGGGTGGTCACGTTGGAATCGAGAATCGTGCCCCAGGCGCGGTCGTAGCCCGCATGGATGGCCGCCTGCGGCGAGGCGCCGCCGCGCAGCTCCTCGCGCACGCGCTCGTTGATCAGCACGTTGGAGTCGATGGCCACGCCGATCGCGAGCGCCATGGCCGCGATGCCGGGCAGCGTGAGCGTGGCCTGCAGCATCGACAGCACCGCCACCAGGAGCAGCAGGTTGACCGCCAGCGCGATCGACGAGAACACGCCGAACAGCGCGTAGTAGAGGCACATGAACACCATGATCGCGGCGAAGCCGTACATCACGCTGTCGAAGCCCTTCTGGATGTTGTCGGCGCCCAGGCTCGGGCCGATGGTGCGTTCCTGGATGATTTCCATCGGCGCGGCCAGCGAGCCGGCACGCAGCAGCAGCGCGAGGTCGTTGGCCTCGACCACGGTCATCGAACCCGAGATCTGGAAGCGGTTGCCGAGCTCGCCGTTGATCGACGGTGCGGTCAGGACTTCGCCCTTGCCCTTTTCGAAGATCAGCATCGCCATGCGCTTGCGGAAGTTCTCGCGGCTCACATCGCGCATGATGCGGCCGCCCTTGGCGTCCATGGTCAGGTCGACCTTGGGCTGTTGGGTCTGCGAATCGAAGCCGGGTTGCGCATCGGTAAGGTTCTCGCCGGTCACCAGCACCTGCTTCTTGACGATGACGGGGCGGCCTTCGCGGTCGAGGAATTTCTCGGAGCCGAAGGGCACCGGGCCGCTGCCGGTTTCGGCCGCGCGGCCTTCGGCGGACTCGTCCACCAGGCGCATCTCGAGCGTGGCGGTGCGGCCCAGGATGTCCTTGGCCTTGGCCGTGTCCTGCACGCCCGGCAGCTGCACCACGATGCGGTCCAGGCCCTGCTGCTGGATCACCGGCTCGGCCACGCCGAGCTCGTTGATCCGGTTGTGCAGGGTCGTGATGTTCTGCTTGAGCGCCGCGTCCTGCAGCCGGCGCGCGGCCTCGGGCTTGATGGTGGCGACGAGCTTCCACTCGCTGCCTTCCTGGCTGTCGGTCGTCGCGAGGTCGGCGAACTGGTCCTGGATCAGCGCCTTGGCCGCTTCCAGCCCGGCGGCATCGCGGAAGCGCACTTCGATGGTCTGGCCGTTGCGGGTGACCGAGGTGCCGCGGACGTTCTTGTCGCGCAGGCCGGAGCGCAGGTCGTTGGCGAAGGACTCGGCCCGCTTATCGATGGCGCCCTTCATGTCGACCTGCAGGAGAAAGTCGACGCCGCCGCGCAGGTCCAGGCCCAGGTACATCGGATAGGCATGCAGCGCGGCGAGCCAGGCCGGCGAGCGCGACACCAGGTTGAGCGCCACGATGTAGGGCGGGTCGCTCGGATCCGGCACCAGCGCGCGCTGCAGCACGTCGCGCGCCTTCAGCTGGTCGTCGGTGCTGGCGAAGCGCGCGCGCATCGAGGTGGCGTCCAGCGTCAACAGATCGGGCGTGAGGCCGGCGGCCTTCAGCGCCTCGGCCACGCGGGCCTGGGTGCCGGCATCGACCTTGACGGTCGACTTGCCCGCGGACACCTGCACCGCAGGCGCCTCGCCGAAGAAATTGGGCAGGGCGTAGATCAGCCCCACGAGCAGCACGATCACGATGATCGCGTACTTCCAGACCGGGTAACGGTTCATGATCGCGCTTGGAAATTGAGCCGAACCGTTCGGGCTGAGCTTGTCGAAGCCGGGAGAGGCCCTTCGACAAGCTCAGGGCGAACGGGGATGGATTACTTGATGGCGCCTTTGGGCAGCACTTGCACGACCGCCGAGCGCTGCAGCTGCACTTCGACGCCCTTGGCGATCTCGACCGTCAGGTACTGGTCGCCGAGCTGGGTGATCTTGCCGAGCAGGCCACCGGCGGTCGCCACCTCGTCGCCCTTGGCCAGGGCGTCGATCATGGCGCGGGATTCCTTCTGGCGCTTCATCTGCGGGCGGATCATCACGAAATACAGCACCACGAACATCAGCACCAGCGGCAGCATGCTGCCGAGCGAGGACATCATGTCGCCGCCGCCGGCAGCAGCAGCAGGCGCGGTCTGGGCGAAAGCAGAGGAAATGAACAAGGAAGTCTCCAGCAGAGGGAAGTGATAAGAGCGTGAACCCCAGCCGGGGTTCACGCTTCCGCGGCCGCATGACGCAGCCGCGCAGCGCGGGGCCTGGCCGCGCACAGCATCGAACATTGTATTCGGCGGCGTTCACCCCGGCGGGGCTAACCCGGCGGGGCGTTCGGGGCTTTCAGGGCAAGGCCCGGCGACCTGCCGGCGCCGGCCTCAGGCCGCGGCGCGCTGCGACCGCGGGTCGCGCCACTTGGCCACGAGCTCGGCCCAGCGCGTGCGCGCCGCGGCCAGGTTGCGTTCCTTGACATGGCCGTAGCCGCGGATCTGCTCGGGCAGGCTGGCGATCTCCAGGGCAAGCGCGTGGTTGCCGCCGTTCAGCCCGGCCAGCACTTCGTCGATGCTGGCGCGGTATTCGGCGATCAGCGCGCGCTCGGTCTTGCGTTCCTCGGTACGGCCGAAGACGTCGAGCGCCGTGCCGCGCAGACCCTTGAGCTTGGCGAGCAGCCGGAAGCCGGTCAGCATCGCGGGGCCGAACTTCTGCTTCTGCAGTTCGCCCTTGGCGTTGCGCCTGGCGATGATCGGCGGGGCCAGGTGGTAGTTGAGCTTGAAGTCGCCCTCGAACATGCCCTCGACGCGGTCGAGGAAGCTGCGGTCGGTGTGCAGGCGCGCCACTTCGTACTCGTCCTTGTAGGCCATGAGCTTGAACAGGTAGCGCGCCACCGCTTCGGTCAGGCTGGTCTTGCCCAGCGCCGACTCTGCCTGCTGCACTTTGGCGACGAAGGCCTTGTATTGCCCGGCATAGGCCGAGTTCTGGTAACCGGTGAGGAACTCGGCGCGGCGCTCGACCAGGCTCTCGACCGTGTCGCGCTTCTTGAACTCGATGATCTGGCCGGGCGAGACGCGCTTCTGCACCGCCTCGGGGCGCTGCGCGGCCTGGCGGCCCCATTCGAAAGCGGCCTTGTTGTTCTCGATCGCCACCGCGTTGAGCTCGATCGCGCGCATCAGCGAGGCATGCTCGAGCGGGATCCAGCCCTTCTGCCAGGCATAGCCCAGGATCATCGGGTTGACGTAGATGGTGTCGCCCATCAGCGAAGTCGCGGCCGCATCCGCGTCGAAGGCGCCGACGCCTTCGGCTCCCACCGCGCGCGCGATCTCGGCGGCGCAGGCTTCCTGCGGGTTCTGCCAGTTGGCGTTGCGCACGAAGGCGGCCGTCGGCGTGCTGTGGCTGTTGAGCGCGACATGGGTGCGCCCTTCGCGCATGCGCGCCATGGTTTCGGCATTGACGCTGACCAGCGGGTCGCAGGCCAGCACCAGGTCGGCCGCCGCGGTGCCCACGCGCGTGGTGCGGATGTCGTCCTGCGTGTCACCGATCAGCACATGGCTCCAGGTGGCGCCGCCCTTCTGCGCCAGGCCGGCCGCGTCCTGCGTGACGATGCCCTTGCCCTCGATGTGCGCCGCCATGCCCAGCAGCTGGCCGATGGTGATGACGCCGGTGCCGCCGACGCCCGCCACCACCACGCCCCAGACCTTGCCCCCGGCGAGCAAAGGCAGTGCCGGCTCGGTCAGCGCGCCCAGCTCGGCGGGCGTGGCGGACCTGTCCTTCGCCTTCTTCTTGAGCTGGCCGCCTTCGACGGTGACGAAGCTCGGGCAGAAGCCCTTCAGGCAGCTCATGTCCTTGTTGCAGGTGCTCTGGTTGATGGTGCGCTTGCGGCCGAACTCGGTCTCCAGCGGCTCCACCGACAGGCAGTTGCTCTGCACGCTGCAGTCGCCGCAGCCTTCGCAGACCAGCTCGTTGATGACCACGCGCTTGGCCGGATCGACGGCCGTGCCGCGCTTGCGGCGGCGGCGCTTCTCGGTGGCGCAGGTCTGGTCGTAGATGATGGCCGTGGTGCCCTTGATCTCCCGGAACTCGCGCTGGATCTCGTCCAGCTCGTCGCGATGCCGCACCTTCACGTCCTGGCCGGGCACGTTCACGCCTTCATACTTCTCCGGCTCGTCGGTGACCACGACCACCTTGACCGCGCCTTCGGCATGCAGGCTCTCCGCGATCTGCAGCACCGAATGGCCCTCGGGCCGCTCGCCGACCTGCTGGCCGCCGGTCATGGCGACCGCGTCGTTGTAGAGGATCTTGTAGGTGATGTTGACGCCGGCCGCGATGCTCTGGCGGATGGCGAGCAGGCCGCTGTGGAAGTAGGTGCCGTCGCCGAGGTTGGCGAAGATGTGCTGGTCGGTCGTGAAGGGCTGCTGGCCGACCCATGGCACGCCCTCGCCGCCCATCTGCGTGAAGCCGATGGTGGAACGGTCCATCCAGGTCGCCATGAAGTGGCAGCCGATGCCGCCCATCGCGCGGGAGCCCTCGGGCACCACGGTGCTGGTGTTGTGCGGGCAACCCGAGCAGAACCAGGGCTGGCGGCCCGCGTCCGAGACGCCGGTGGCCTGTGGCGCGGCCATGGCGCGCTCCTTGGCCTCCAGGATGGCCAGTTGCGCATCGATGCGCGCGGCCATGTCGGCGCCGGCGGCAGCCAGGAGGCCGCTCTTCTTCAGGCGCTGGGCGATCGCCTTGGCGATCAGTGCCGGGTTCAGGTCGGCGTTGGAGCGCAAGAGCGTGTGCGAAGTCGGATTGGGCATCGACCATTCGCCGCCGGAGTAGCCCTCGGCCTCGTACACCTCGCCCTCGTCGAACTTGCCGACCACGTTGGGCCGGACGTCGGCGCGCCAGTTGTAGAGCTCTTCCTTGAGCTGGTATTCGATGACCTGGCGCTTCTCCTCGACCACCAGGATCTCCTGCAGGCCGGTCGCGAAGGCGCGCGTGAGCTGCGCCTCCAGCGGCCACACCACCGCGACCTTGTGCAGCCGGATGCCGAGCTGGCGGCAGGCCGCGTCGTCCAGGCCCAGGTCGATCAGCGCCTGGCGCGTGTCGTTGAAGGCCTTGCCGCTGGCCATGATGCCGAAGCGGTCGTTCGGGCCTTCGATCACGTTGTGGTTGAGCCGGTTGGCGCGGATGTAGGCCAGCGCGGCATACCACTTGTAGTGCATGAGCCGCGCTTCCTGCTCCAGCGCATGGTCGGGCCAGCGGATGTGCAGGCCGCCGGGCGGCATCTGGAAGTCGGTGGGCATCACGATCTCGACGCGCTCCGGGTCGATCATCGCGGTGGCGCTCGACTCGACGATCTCCTGGATCGTCTTCATGCCCGACCAGATGCCGGCGAAGCGGCTCATCGCAAAGGCATGGATGCCGAGGTCCAGGATCTCCTGCACGTTGGTCGGGAAGAACACCGGCGTGCCGCAGGCCTTGAAGATGTGGTCGCTCTGGTGCGCCGCGGTCGAGCTCTTGGAGATGTGGTCGTCGCCGGCCACCGCGATCACGCCGCCCCAGGGCGTGGTGCCGGCCATGTTGGCGTGCTTGAAGACGTCGGAGCAGCGGTCCACGCCCGGGCCCTTGCCGTACCAGATGCCGAACACGCCGTCGTACTTGTTGGTGCCCGCGGGCGAGAAGCCGAGCTGCTGGGTGCCCCAGAGCGCGGTGGCCGCAAGCTCTTCGTTCACGCCCGGCTGGAACACGATGTGCTGTTCCTTCAGGTACTTGCTGGCCTTCCAGAGCGCCTGGTCGTAGCCGCCGAGCGGCGAGCCGCGGTAGCCGCTGATGAAGCCGGCCGTGTTCTTGCCGGCCTGCTTGTCGCGCAGGCGCTGCAGCATCGGCAGCTTGACCAGGGCCTGCACGCCGCTCATGAAAGCGCGTCCGTAGTCCAGGCTGTATTTGTCGTCGAGCGTGACCGTTTCTAGGGCCTTGCGGATGTGCTCCGGCAGCGGTGCGTTCATCGTTGTCTCCGTGGCTGTGCCTTGTGGGCGTGGCGATTGGGTGGGCGAGGCGTCCGGGTAGAACATTTCCCGCAGCCATCATGCTCGCAAAGTGTATGCCTGCCGCCTTGATAGGTGTTTGCGTTCTTTGCCCGTTCAAGCAGGCTTTTTGGAAGGATCTTGCTTAAACTAGGCCTTCATGGAAAGCATTGACAAGTTCGACCTCGCGATCCTGCAAGAACTGCAGGCCGATGCCCGGCTCACCAACGCCGAGCTGGCGCAGCGCGTGGGGCTCTCGGCGGCGCCCTGCTGGCGCCGCGTGCGCGCGCTGGAAACGGCCGGCTACATCCGCGGCTACCACGCCGAGATCGACCGCCACAAGATCGGCCTGGGCGTGCTCGCCTTCGTGCGCCTGGACACCGACCGCGCCACCGGCGAGGTCACGCGCAAGATCGAGGAGGCGATCCGCAAGCTGCCCGAGGTGGTGGCCTGCCACTACATCAGCGGCACCGGCATGTTCGAGCTGCAGGTGGTGGCGGAAGACCTGGACGGCTTCTCGCGCTTCGCGCTCAACAGCCTGATGCACCTGCCCAACGTGAAAGACCTGCACACCAGCTTCTCTCTCGGCGAGGTCAAGGCCAGCCGCGCGCTGCCGCTGGGCCACCTGGCGAAGAAGCCGGCGAAGTCCGGGAAGCCGGGCGCGGGACAATAGCGGCTCATGCCACCGATCTCGACCGAGGAAACCCCCATCGCCCCGACGCGCGCGCAGCCGCCGCGCATCGGCCCCTTCGAACCACTCATCAAGCAGCCGGTGTTCCGCATGCTGTGGAGCACCTGGCTGGTCGCCAACATCTGCATGTGGATGAACGACGTGGCGGCGGCCTGGATGATGACCTCGCTGACCACTTCGCCGATCTGGGTTGCGCTGGTGCAATCGGCCTCCACGCTGCCGGTGTTCCTGCTCGGGCTGCCGAGCGGCGCGCTGGCCGACATCCTGGACCGGCGGCGCTGGCTGGTCGCGACCCAGTTCTGGCTCGCCGGCGCCGCCATCGTGCTGTGCGGCGCCGTGGTGCTGGACCTCATGAGCGCGCCGCTGCTGCTGGCTCTGACCTTCGCCAACGGCATCGGCCTGGCGCTGCGCTGGCCGGTGTTCTCCGCCATCGTGCCCGAGCTGGTGCCGCGCACCCACCTGCCGGCCGCGCTCGGGCTCAACGGGCTGGCGATGAACGCCTCGCGCATCGTCGGGCCGCTGCTGGCCGGCACGCTGATCGCGAGCGCCGGCAGCGTCTGGGTGTTCGGGCTCAACGCCGTGCTGTGCGTGGCCTCGGGCTTCATCGTGCTGCGCTGGCGGCGCGAGCACAAGCCCAATCCGCTGGGCCGCGAACGGTTGATCAGCGCGATGCGCGTCGGCGTGCAGTTCGTGCGCCAGTCGCAGCGCATGCGCGCGGTGCTCACGCGCATCTCGATCTTCTTCCTGCACTCGACCGCGCTGCTCGCGCTGCTGCCGCTTCTGGCGCGCAACCTGCAAGGCGGCGGGGCCGGCACCTTCACGCTGCTGCTGGCGGCCATGGGCTCGGGCGCGATCGTGGCGGTGCTGTTCCTGCCGCGGCTGCGCCAGGCGCTCGCGCGCGACCAGCTGGTGATCCGCGGCGCCATGCTGCAGTCCGGCGCCACGGCCGTGATGGCGGTGGCGCCCAACGCCTGGATCGCGGTACCGGCGATGTTCCTCGGCGGCATGGCCTGGATCACGGTCGCCAATTCGCTCTCGGTCTCGGCCCAGCTCGCGCTGCCCGACTGGGTGCGTGCGCGCGGCATGTCGATGTACCAGATGGCCATCATGGGCGCGAGCGCCTTCGGTGCCGCGCTCTGGGGCCAGGTGGCCGAGCTCTCCTCGCTCTACATCAGCCTCGGGATCGCGGCCGTGAGCGGCACGGCGTGCATGCTGGTCGCGCTGCGCTACGTGACCGACGGCGTCGGCGAGGAAGACGACACCAGCCCCGCGCGCAAGGGCTGGGCCGCGGGCCCGCCGGCGGAGGCACCGGGCGAGGAAGGGCGGGTGGTGATCACCGTCGAATACATGATCGACCCCGCGCGCGCCGCCGCCTTCCACATCGTGATGCAGCAGACGCGCCGCGCGCGCCTCGGCCAGGGCGCGATCGGCTGGGAGCTCTTGCACGACATCGCCGAGCCAGGCCGCTACGTCGAGGAGATCGTCGACGAATCGTGGACCGAGCATCTGCGCCGCTTCCACCGCGCGACCGCGGCCGACATGGCGCTGCGCGAGCGGCGCCTGGCCTTCCACCAGGGTGAAACGGTGCCGGTGGTGACGCGCTACGTGGTGCGGCGCTGAGCGCAAGCCGTCAATTGAAGAAGAGCAGCCGCGCCAGCAAGGTGTGGCCGGCCTCCGCCGCCATCAGGCCGACCAGCACCAGCAGGGCCAGCGGCGGCAGCAGGATGGCGTAGACCAGCGACAGCCGTTCCCAGGCCATGTGCATGAAAACCGCGACGATCAGGCCTGCCTTCAGCAGCATGAAGGTGAGGATCAGGCCCCAGCGCAGATAGCCCTGCACATGGAGGTAGTCCACCAGGTAGGACATCGTGCTGAGCACGAACAGGAGCCCCCAGATCTTGAGGTAGAGGCTGATCGGATGTTGCTGGCCGGTGCCGGGGTTCATGGTCGAAGTCCTCACCAGAGATAGAAGAGCGCAAAAATAAACACCCACACCAGATCGACGAAGTGCCAGTACAGGCCGACGATCTCGACGATCTGGTAGTTGCCGCCGCGGTCGTAGTCGCCGCGCAGCAGCTTGAAGGCGATGATGAACAGGAACACCACGCCGCCCGACACGTGCAGTCCGTGGAAGCCGGTGATCATGAAGAAGGCCGAGCCGAACTGCGCCGCGCCCATCGGGTTGCCCCAGGGCCGCACGCCCTCTTCCATGATCAGCTTCGACCATTCGAAGGCCTGCATGCCGACGAAGATCTCGCCGCAGGTGGCGGTCACCAGCATCAGCGTGGCGGCGTTCACCTTGTCGCCGCGGTAGGCGCAATTGACGGCCATCGCCATCGTGCCGCTGCTGCTGATGAGCACGAAGGTCATGATCGCGATCAGGAGCAGCGGGACGTCGGCACCGGCGACGTGCAGCGCGAACACCTCGCTCGGATTGGGCCAGGGCACGACGGTCGAGACGCGCACCGTCATGTAGCCGACGAGAAAGCAGCTGAAGATGAAGGTGTCGCTCAAGAGGAAGATCCACATCATCGCCTTGCCCCACGAGACGTGGAAGGCTTCGCGGTCGGAGGACCAGTCGGCGATCAGCCCGCGCAGGCCTTCGGCTGTGGCGGCCGGGGCCACGGGCACAACGGGCACAACGGGCATTTGCGCGATCGATGCGGCAGTGTTCATGGCAAGCTTCCTCTATCGATCAGGCGGTGCCGCAGATGAAGCGTGCCACCTCCGGCGTCAGCCAGCCCAGCATGGCGAACAACAATAGCCACACCGCCAGCATGAAGTGCCAGTAGCGCGCGACGAGCCCGATGCGCCATGCGAGATCGGCAAGGCGCGCCGCCGGCCGCCATGCGGCGCGTGCCGTCCACGCCCAGCCGGCGAGGCCGCCCGCCACGTGCAGCCCGTGCATGGCGGTCAGCAGATAGAAGAAGCTGCCGCCCGGATTGCCGGCCGGCATCACCTGCGCGGCGAGCAGCGCCTGCCAGGCCCACAGTTGCACCGCCAGGAAGGCCAGCGCGCAGAGGCCGCCGGCGAGCAGCAGGCGGCGCGTCCGCGCCAGGCCGTGGCCGCCACGCGCCGTCGCGCCGGCCTTCGAAAGCGCCACGCCGCCCGCGAACAACAGCGCGGTGCTGAGCCACAGCTGCCACGGCAGCGCGAGCGCGACGGCATCGCTGGCGCTCATGCGCATCACATAGGCCGTGGCGAAGAGCGAGAACAGCGCGGTGGCCACGCCCATGAACACCCACAGGCCGATGCTCGCGGCGGCCGCGTGATCACGTTCTGCAAAAGGCAGCGCGGCGATCGCGTTCATGTCGGTGCCCCCCGAACCTCGTCGTCCTTGCCCTTGTAGGCCTCGGGTTCCATGCCGCCCGCCTCGGGCGGCTCGTTCTGCGCGACGTAGTCCTTCGGACCGTCCGGCACGCCGTAGCCATAAGCCCAGCGGTAGACCACCGGCAGCTCCGGCCCCCAGTTGCCGTGCACCGGCGGCGTCTGCGGCGTCTGCCATTCCAGCGAGGCGGCGCGCCAGGGGTTGGCATCGGCGCGCCGGCCGTAGCGCAGGCTCCAGACGAGGTTGAAGATGAACAGCAGCTGCGCCGCGCCGACGACGAGCGCCACCACGGTGATGAAGGTGTTCAGGCTGTACGCGGACGGCGGGATGAACGCGTAGTTGTCGAAGTTGTAGTAGCGCCGCGGCATGCCCTGCACGCCGAGGTAGTGCATCGGGAAATAGATCAGGTAGGTGCCGATGAAGGTGATCCAGAAATGCAGCTGCCCGAGCCAGTCGTTGAGCATGCGGCCGGTCACCTTGGGATACCAGTGATAGATGCCGCCGAAGACCACCAAGAGCGGCGCCACGCCCATCACCATGTGGAAGTGCGCCACCACGAAGTAGGTGCCCGAGAGCGGGATGTCGACGCTCACGTTGCCGAGGAAGAGGCCGGTCAGCCCGCCGATGACGAAGGTGCAGATGAAGGCCAGCGAGAACAGCATCGGCACCGACAGGTGTATGTCGCCGCGCCACAGCGTGAGCAGCCAGTTGTAGACCTTGATGGCAGTCGGCACCGCGATGACCAGCGTGGTGGTCGCGAAGAAGAAGGCGAAGTACGGGTTCATGCCGGCGACGAACATGTGGTGCGCCCACACCACGAGGCTCAAGCCCCCGATGGCGACGATGGCCCAGACCATCATGCGGTAGCCGAAGATGCTCTTGCGCGCATGCACGCTGATCAGGTCGGAGACGATGCCGAAGGCCGGCAGCGCCACGATGTAGACCTCGGGATGGCCGAAGAACCAGAACAGGTGCTGGAACAGCAGCGGACTGCCGCCCTTGTACTGGGTCGCCTTCCCCATCGAGAGCAGCGCCGGCATGAAGAAGCTGGTGCCCGCCACGCGGTCGAGCAGCAGCATCACGCCGCTGACGAACAGCGCCGGAAAACCGAGCAGCGCGAGGATGGTGGCGACGAAGATGCCCCATACCGTCAGCGGCATGCGCAGCAGCGTCATGCCCTTGCAGCGCGCCTGCAGCACGGTGGTCACGTAGTTGAGGCCTCCCATCGTCGTGGCGACGATGAAGATCACGAGCGAGATCAGCATCAGGATGATGCCGCCGTCGTGCCCCGGCGTGCCGGGCAGGATCGACTGCGGCGGGTACAGCGTCCACCCCGCGCCGGTGGGTCCGCCGGCAACGAAGAAGCTCGCCATCAGCACGATCACCGACAGCAGGTAGACCCAGAAGCTCAGCATGTTGAGATACGGGAACACCATGTCGCGCGCGCCCACCATCAACGGGATCAGGTAGTTGCCGAAGCCGCCGAGGAAGAGCGCGGTGAGCAGGTAGATCACCATGATCATCCCGTGCATGGTGACGAACTGGTAGTAGCGCTCGGGCGTGATGAACTCGAACACGCCGGGGAAGCCCAGCTGCAGGCGCATCAGGTTGGACAGCACCACGCCGATCACGCCCACCGTGATGGCCGTGCAGGCGTACTGGATCGCGATCACCTTGTGGTCCTGGCTCCAGACGTAGCGCGTCAGGAAAGTCTGCGGCGCGTGGTGGCCGGCAGTGTCGGCGATATCGCCGGTGGGGGTGGGAATCGCGCTCATCTTTGCGCCTTCTGTTCACCGGCAGCCTGCGCCGGCGGGCCGCCGAGGGTCTGGATGTAGGCCACCAGCGCGGCCAGCTCTTCGTCGCTCAGCTCGATCTTCGGCATCACCGGCGCGAAGCCCTTGATGCCGCGCGCCTGCGGATCGCGGACGAAGTCGCGCAGGAATTTTTCATCGACCTTCGCGGTGGAGCCGTCGCGCAGGCTTTCGGTCTTGCCGTACAGGCCTTTCCATGTCGGCCCCACGCGCGGGCTGCCGTCGATCGTGTGGCAGGCCACGCAGCCCTTGGCATCCGCCAGCGCGCGGCCCCGCTCGGCCAGCGAACCGGCGCCGGCCCCCGCTGCGGCAGCGGCGCGCACGTTGGCCTGCATCGCGGCGAAGGTCGGCAGCGCGTCGCGCCAGGCCTGGAAGCTCGCCGCGTCCTCCACCACCACGTGGGCGCGCATGTTGGGATGGCCGACGCCGCACAGCTGCGAGCACAGCGCCTCGTAGCGGCCGGTCACGGTCGGCGTGAACCAGAAGGTGCTGACCTGCCCCGGCACCGTGTTCATGCGGGCACGGAAGGGCGGCACGTAGAAGTCGTGCAGCACGTCGTGCGAACGCAGCAGCACGTTCACCGGCTTGCCCAGCGGCAGGTGCACCTCGTCCGCCGCGATCAGGATGTCGTCCTGCCCGGCCGCGTCGGCGGGGTCGAGGCCGAAGGGATTGGTCGCGCTGACGAAGCGCGTCTCGGTCAGCCCCAGCTTGCCGTCCGCGCCGGCGAAGCGGAAGCGCCACTGCCACTGCTGGCCCAGCACTTCCAGCGTGAGGGCGTCATGCGGCGTCTTGACGTAGTTCGCGTACACCACCAGGCCGGGCGCCAGGAGCGCGATGATGCCCACGGTGGTGACGCCGATCAGCCAGCGCTCCAGCGACTTGCTCTCGGGCTGCCGGACCGCGCGCACGCCCTCGCGGTGGCGAAAGCGCACCAGCGTGTAGACGACGAAGAGGTTGATGACGACGAAGAACAGGCCCGTGATCACCAGCGTGATGGTCAGGGTGTCGTCCATCGGCTTCCAGTTGGATGCCAGGGGAGTGATCCACCACGGATTGACAATGTGAAAAAGCACCGATGCGACGACGATGATTGCGAGCGCGATGGCCATGATCATGTGTGGCACCTCGACTCGTCATCGGCGATTCGCAGTCCACGCGCTTCAGGGCAGCGCGGGGACCAGCCGCTCCTCGCCCTCGAAACGGGCCTCCGGATGGGCGGTTCGCAACAGCGCATCGATGGCCTGCACGCGCGACGGCGCCAGGTCCACCATCAGAAGAATCTGCCCGCGCCCGATCGCGCCTTCGAAGCGCGCAAGCCGCGGACTGGGAATGGAGATGCCGATCATGCTGGCCGACCAGGCACCGATCAGGCCTCCGAGCACGGCCAGCAGCGCAGCCGTTTCCCATTCGGGTGCCTCCCCGACGACGGGGAACAGCAGCGCGGCCACGAGCCCGACCGCGGTACCGACGGCGCCGCCGATCACCAGACCGCTTTCTGCGGCATGAACGACGTCCGAGGTTTGCAGCGCGTTGGCCGCATGGAGCCCGGTCATGTCCATGCCTTCGGCAGCGGCGAAATGAATGTGCGCAGCGTCGACGCGCGCCTGCACAAGATCGTGCATCGCCCGCCTGGCACTCGCCGGATCCGGCATCAGCCAGTAAATGCGTCTCTTCATGGCGCTCTCCTTCCTCGTCTTGCGACGAGACAAAGAAACCATAGATGACTTATAGGCCAGGGGGAGGCCGTTAGCAACCCCACGCCGCCTCTAAAGGCGACGCCGGGGCAATCAGCCGAGCGGAAGGAACAGCCGCGCCAGTCCCTTGGCGCTCACGAGCTTGCCGGGATTGTGTGTCTCCTCGAGCACGCCGGCGAGGCGCCCGACGATGCGCGCGCTGCGGCGCGCACGCCAGATCACGAGATCGGCCAGCCACGGGTGTTCGTTGACGCGATTGGCCTGCGCGTAGGCGGCGAAGCGCGGCTTCAGCGCGGCGAGCGCGGCTTCGTAATGCGAGCGCACCGCCGCATCCTCGCCCGGCCCTGGTTCGCGGCCTTCGACCAGCGCTTCTGTAGCGAGCATGCCGGTCTCCAGCGCCTTGCCGATGCCCTCGCCGGTGAACAGATAGGTGCTGCCCGCCGCCTCCCCCGCCACCAGCAGCCCGGGCCGCGACCAGCGCGCGCCTTCGAGCGAACAGCGCAGCGGCGCGCCCTTCAGCGCGCCGACCTGCGTGCCGCCCTGCAGCAGCTCGTGGGCCGGCGCATGCAGGTGCGCGAAGGCGGCGAAGAGCTCGCGCAGGTTGCGCTCCGGCATCGCTGCCTGATCCTGGCCGTGGGTGATGAGCCCGACACCGACATTGAACATGCCGGCGCCGCAAGGAAAGATCCAGCCGTAGCCGCCGCGCAGCGCGCGGTGCCACACGACTTCGAGCCCGGTGATGCGCGCGGCCATCGCCTCGTTCTTCACGTAGCCGCGCAGCGCGAAGCCGCTCGGCGCGCGCCGCACGCAGACGCCTGCCGCAATCAAAGGATCCGTCGCCGCGCCGGTGGCGAGCACGGTCCAGCGCGCGCGCAGCTCGTGCATGCTGCTGCCGGCCAGCCTGAGCCGTGCTCCGACCACGCGCTGGCCGGCATCGAAGAGCAGTGCATCGAAGCGCGCCGGCGCGAGCCAGCGCGCGCCAGCCGCCAGCGCGGCCCGGCGCACGATGTCGTCGAGTTCGCGGCGCGGCAGCACAGCCAGCTGGGCCGGCACCTCGACCCGTCCGCCGTGCGGCGCGATGCAGCCGACATGCCTTGCGCTGCGTGCGCGTGCCAGCACTTCGTCGAGCACGCCGAGCCGCGCGAGCGCGCGGTGCGCATCGGGAATCAGGCCGTCGCCGCAGACCTTATCGCGCGGGAAGTCGTGCCGGTCGCACAGCACGACATCGAACCCGGCGCGCGCGAGCATCTGCGCGCAGGCGCTGCCGGCCGGCCCGGCGCCGACCACGAGCACCTCGCACGAAGCAGGGACAGAATGCATCGTCATGGCGACATGGAGGTCAACGATGAAACGCTCGACGCATCGTACGTGGAAGCGATGGGCCTTCGCCCTTCTCGTGCTCGCGGTGCTGGTCGCCGCCTTGTTCGTGCCGATGAATGCGGGGCGCACCCGCATCGTCACCGAGGCCGACATCGCGCGGCCGCCGGCGGAAGTTTTCGCCTACGTCACGACGCCGGCCAACTGGCCGCGCTGGCACCCGTCCTCGCTCGCCGTCAGCGGCGATGCCGATCATCCGCTCACGGTCGGCGAGTCGGTCGTGGAGGACTTCCAGGTCGCCGGGCGCCGCGGGCGCGTGACCTGGCGCGTCACGGCGCGCGAGCCCGAACGGCTCTGGCGCATCGCCGGCGAGATCGACGGCCGCGCGGCCGGCGTCGTCAGCTACTCGCTCGCACCCGCGGCGGGCGGCACGCACTTCGTGCGCGAGTTCGAATACCGCGCACCCAATCTGCTGTTCGCGCTGCTGAACCGCTTCAGCCTGCGCGCGCGCATCGATGCCGAGTCGGCGCAGGCCGTGCGGCAACTGAAGGCGACGCTCGAGGGCAAGCATTGAGCATGGTCAAGCTGCGTGTCGGACTTGCGCGACCTGGTCGCGCATCGACCGGCTGCGGCGCCAGGCCGCCGGCGGCGCGCCGTACTCGCGCCGGAAGGCGCGGCTGAAGGCCGTGTCGGTCTGGTAGCCCACGTCCTCCGCGATGCTGGCCAGCGGGGCATTGCTGCGGCACAGCAGATTGGCGGCCAAGAGCATGCGCCACTGCGTCAGGTACTGCATCGGCGAGCTTCCCACCAGCTGCTGGAAGCGCTCGGCCAGCACCGACCTCGAACTGCCGACCGTGCGAGCGAGCTCGTCCAGCGTCCAGGCATGGGCCGGGCTCTTGTGCAGCGCGTTCAGGGCGGCGCCGACGATCCGGTCGCCCACGCCCGCCAGCCAGCCGGTGCGTCCCTCGCCCTGCTCGTTCATGTACAGGCGCAGGACTTCGATGAACAGCACCTCGGACAGCTTGGCCAGCACGCCGGCGCCGCCCGGCCGCGGCGACCGCGCCTCGGCCAGCGCGTAGCGAACGGAGGCCTCCAGCCAGGTGCCGGCATTCGATCCGCGCACATTGACCCGGACCAGCGCAGGCAGCCCCGCCAGCAGCATCCCCGCGAGGCGGGCATCGCAAGCGAGATAGCCGCACACCAGGCGCGTGGTCGCACCGCCGCCGCCGTAGGCCAGCTGGCGCGGCCGGCGCGTCAGCACCTCGGCGAGCCGCCCCCCGGTGGCCGGCGGCAGCCCCGGCTGCGAAGTCATGCGATGCGCATCGCCCTGCGGAAAGATGATGGCGTCGCCCGCCATCAGGTGCACCGGCGGCTCGCCGGCGAGCTCGACATAGCACTCGCCCTCGGTGATCAGGTGGAAGATCACCACGCGCTCGGCGCCGGGCTCCAGGATCGGCGCCACCGTATCGGCGCGCGGCGACTGGTAGCACCAGGGCGCGGTGAACCGGGCGTTGATGAAGATGGCGCCGACCAGCCGCACGACGCGAAGGGTCTCGGACAGGGCGTCCATCAGCTGTCACCCACCTCGATGCGCAGGGTCACCGGCACCGCGAGCTGAATCGCCCAAGACATCGGCGAACAGCGATGACTCTCTTCGACCAGCGTTCGCAAGCGCTGCGGCGCCACGCCGGGTGCGGAGATCCGCACGAACAGTTGCATGTCCAGTGGCCCGGCGATCACCGGCGTGCCGTCGGCCTCCGCCACGTCCAGCATGCCGCGCGCATCCGAATGGCTGTCGACCCGCACCTCGAGTTGCTCCAGTTCGATTCGCTCGGTGGCAGCGCCCATCGCGATGCGGGTGGCGACGCAGGATGCGAATCCGGCGCGCAGCAGCCAGCCCGGCGTGACCCGATCGCCGCCACCGCCGAATTCGCCCGGCATGTCGGTCGCCACCTCGGTCCCGTTCGCATGGCTGGCGATCACCCCCAAAGCGCCTGTCCAACGCGCCACGGCCTGCGAGTCTTCGTGAAGGCCGGCCTCGGGGCGCCGCCGCAGCACCGCCTCCACCCGCTGCAATGCCGCCGCGATGTCTTCTGCTGCCATGGGTTGCTCTCCGCATCGAACTGGATACAGCCATTCTGGGCGCGTCGGCGCGCGGCGCCTAGAGGAGATATGGACTATGCCGCTCGGACGGATGAATGGGCAACCGGCCCGGACGCTCGGCATGCCGACGGCCGCATTGCGGACGATGGGGCAGGCCAGGCCGACGCGCAGGCAGGACGCCGCCGCGGCGGCGCGCGACAGTTCAGGCCTTCCCCCACTTCAACACCCCAAGGACCAGCGCCATGAATGCACCCGTCGATTTCAACGCCATCAAGAGCCGCCAGATGACCGCCTGGGCCAGCGGCGACTACGCCGTGATCGGCACCACGCTGCAGCTGGTGGGCGAGCAGCTGGCCGAGGCCTGCGACCTGCGCTGCGACGAGCGTGTGCTCGACGTCGCGGCCGGCAACGGCAATGTCACGCTGGCCGCAGCGCGGCGCGGCTGCCAGGTGACTTCGACCGACTACGTGGCCGCGCTGCTCGACCGCGGCGCCGAGCGCGCGCGTGCAGAACGCCTGAACGTGGAGTTCCAGACCGCGGACGCCGAGGCGCTGCCCTTCAAGGACGCCAGCTTCGACGCCGTACTGTCGACCTTCGGCGTCATGTTCACGCCCGACCACGCGAAGGCGGCCTCCGAACTGGCGCGCGTGTGCCGCCCCGGCGGCCGCATCGGCCTCGCCAACTGGACGCCCGAGGGCTTCATCGGCCAGCTGTTCAAGGTGCTGGGCCGCCACCTGCCGCCGCCGGCGGGCGTGCAGCCGCCTTCGCTGTGGGGCACCGAGGCGCACCTGAAAGAACTCTTCGGCGAACGCGCCGCGTCGATCGCGATCACGCAGCGGCAGTTCAACTTCCGCTACCGTTCGGCCGCGCATTTCATCGAGGTGTTCCGTACCTGGTACGGGCCGGTCCACAAGGCCTTCGCGGCCCTGCCCGCCGACGGCGCCGCCGCGCTGGAACGCGATCTGACGGAGCTGCTGGACCGCAGCAACCGGGCCGGCCCGGCATCGCTGGTCGTGCCCAGCGACTACCTCGAAATCGTGGTCACGCGGCGCTGAACCATGGATGCCAGGCTGCAGCGGCGCGTCCAGCGTTACGGCTGGGACCTGGCGGCCGGCGACTACGAAGCGCTGTGGCAGGCGCAGCTCGCCGACGCCCGCGCCGGGCTCTTGGCCATGGCGGCGCCGGCAGCGGGCGAGCGCGTGCTCGATGTGGCCTGCGGCACCGGGCTGGTCGCCTTCGAGGCGGCGCGTGCGGTCGGTCCGGATGGCCGGGTGTTCGGCATCGACCTGTCCGGGCAGATGGTCGACGCCGCCCGGCTTCAGTCCTCGAACAAGGCGCTGTCGAACGTGGGCTTTGCGCGCATGGATGCCGAAAGCCTGGCACTGCCGGACGCGAGCTTCGACCTCGCGCTGTGCGCACTCGGCCTGATGTACCTGCCCGATCCCGAACGCGCCTTGCGGGAAATGCGGCGGGTCCTGCGCCCGGGCGGCCGCATGGCGCTTGCCGTGTGGGGAGAACGATCGCGCTGCGGCTGGTCGGCCGTGTTCCCGATCGTCGACGCCGAGGTCGCCAGCGAGGTCTGCCCGCTGTTCTTCCGGCTCGGGCAGCAGGACACGCTGGCACGCCTGTGCGCCGAGGCCGGCTTCGAGGCCGTCGAACAGCGCCGCATCGCGACGACGCTGTGCTATGCCGACGGCGACGAGGCCTGCAACGCGGCCTTTGCCGGCGGACCCGTGGCGCTGGCCTGGTCGCGCTTCGGCGAAGAGGTTCGCACGCGGGTCCGCGCGCGCTACCTCGAAGCGATCGATGCGTGGCGGCAGGGTGCGGGCTACCGGGTGCCGGGAGAGTTCGTGGTGGTCGGCGCTGCCGCGCCGGAGCGAAGGACGTAGTCGGGCCTGCGAGACCCGGAGTCGCGTTCGACCGCGACCGGGCGCCGCGCAGACGCCCATGCCGGCGCAGCAAACGGATTGAAGATCGCGCCGCCCAGACTCTCCGGCTGGGCGGGCGCCGCGGTCGTCGAGGCGCCCGGGCCTTGCCCGACCGCAGCCGGCGAGCCGGGCAACCCGCCCTCGGCATGGGCCGGCTGCGCGAGCGCCACGGCAGCCAGGACCGCGCCCAGGATCCGCGCGAGCACCCGCTCAGTCATTGTTTCTCTCGCACCGGCGTGCATTGACCAGACAGCCGGCGTAGTCGGGATCGTGCTTGAGCAGGAACATCGCGCGCGCAGCGACCGCGGTGTCGGCGAAGTCGCTGAACAAGCCGTCGACGCCGGCCTCGTAGAACGCGAGGTATTCATTGACCGGGTTGCCGCCGAAGCTGCCGGTCAGCCGCTTCTGTTCGCTGCGGAAGGTGTACGGATGGACCAGCAGGCCCAGCCGGTGCGCATTGGCGATCACGTCGGTGGGCGGCAGCAACACGCGGTCGCGCTCGTCGACCGCGCCGTCGCCCGTCACGTCGGCGCAGGCGCCGTTCTGCACCGTCTTGCAGGCGCTCGATATCAGATAAGGCTTCCACGGGCCGATGCCGTCGGCGTAGCCCTTCACCTCCTGCAGGCCGCGCGGCGTCACCAGATCACTGAACAGGCCAGCGCGGTTCGAGACAACCCAGTCGTAGGGCTTGTCGTAGGGCTTGCTCAAGTCGAGCGAGCCGTCGGGCTTGACGTCGTTGGCATCGACCAGCTGGATCAGCCGCACGCTGGTCTTGCTGCGCAGGTAGCGCAGGTTGGCGGTCTCGAAGGACTGGATGAAGACCGGGGCGTTGCGGTGGTTCCAGCCGGCAGCGCTCAGCACGCCCAGCAACCGGTCTTCCAGCGGCAGGCCGATGCCCTGGTGGTAGGTCGGGTGCTTGGTTTCCGGATAGATCCCGATGCGGCGCCCCTCCTCGCGCGACTTGCGCTTGGCCAGTTCGATCACCTCGGCCAGCGTCGGAATCTGGAACTTGCCGTTGAAGCCCTGGTCGCGCTCGGGAAAGGACTGGACGGCGCGCAGCTGCTTGATCTCGGCCAGGGTGAAGTCGCTGGCGAAAAAGCCGTCGGTGGCGATGCCGTCGACCATGACGGTCTTGCGGCGGCTGGCGAACTGCGGCAGGTCCTTGACGTTGGTGGTGTCTATCAGATTGGGCTCGTGGCGCGCGATCAGCTGGCCATCCTTGGTGGCGACCAGATCGGGCTCGATGTAGTCGGCGCCCAGGGCGATGCCGAGGGCATAGGCTTCCAGCGTGTGCTCGGGCAGATAGCCGTTGGCGCCGCCCCGGTGTCCGATCACCAGCGGCGCGTTGTCGGCGCGCCGGCGTGCCTTTTCTTCGTGCGCGGCGGCAGGCGCGGCGGCTGCGAGCAGCATGCCCATGCCCAGCAGCGCAGCCCAGAATTTCTTCGAATGGTTCACGAAAGTTCTCCTCGTTGATGTGGCGAACGGACGGTATGCGCCCTTCGTGACAACCGAGTGAACTAGATCAACCCGCGCGATGCCAGCTCCAGCGCCATGGCCTCGGCGCCGATGAACATGTAGGCATGGAGGCCGGCCTGGATCGCGCCAGCGACATTCGAATCGACGTCGTCGATGAAGAGCGTTCCGGCAGGCATTGCATCCAATTCCTCCAGGCAGCGCAAGTAGGCTTGGGGGGCAGGCTTGGTGGCGCCGTACGACGCCGTGGAAAGGATCGTGCCCTCATCGAAGAGCTCGCCGACCTCGGGACACACGCGATCCATGTGCTCGGTGAGCAGGCGGCTGTTGTTGGTGAGGACCGCGACGCGCCGGCTCGAGGCCACGGCCTTCGCGAGCCGGAGCACTTCGGCCTTCGGCGTCGTCGCGGCACGCCGCGCGGCCAGCCAATCGTCGAGCGTGATGCGATGGCCCAGCAGCAGGCCCAGTTCGCTGAGATAGTCCTTGCCGCTCATGAGGCCCGCATCGGCCCGCGCTTCCAGCCCGGAATCCCAGATCGCACGCCGCACGGCGTCGACGCTCTGCCCGGTCAGCGCGGCCAGGTGGGCGACCCGCGCCGAACGGTCGTAGTCGCAAAGCACGCCGTCGAGGTCGAACAGGACAAGAGAAATGGACATCGCGATGCGCAGCCAATGATCGGCAACACGATGTCAACGCCGGATCAATGACGTTCGCAGGCCTGGACGAAGGGCATCGCGTACTCGCGGCCGATCATGCCTCGAGCGAACAAGTAGTTGTTTCTGGCAGTTTCACTCATGGCGTCGAGGTCGACCAGGCCCGTGCGGTCGCAGGGGAAGGCCAGCGCGCGGCCTTGTTGAAACAGGGACTGGAACCGGATCTCGAACGCGGCTGAAGTCTGCATCGAAGAACTTTGCAACATGATCGTCTCCTGCAATCGGCGAGACATGGAATGTCAAAAAAATGGCGTGAAGCCCGCTCGCCGATGGCCTTGCATCCACCGTGCCAGGCTCTCTACGTAACGACCGACGCCGCTTCTTTTGCAGGAGATACGCAGGGAAATCCGTTCCGGTTGTGCGAAAGATCACAAAAAATCTTCGAGGACCGGCGCTGCGCCGGTCAGAGGCGCGCCCTCAGTGCTGCGGCAAATACATCGTCGCTTCCACCTCGACCAGCACCTCGTCCCCCGGCAGGAAGCGCGACACCTCCACCACCGTGCTGACCGGCGGCTCGCCGGGATAGAACAGGCCGCGCACGCGGTTGTAGAAGGCGTAGTGCGGCAGCTGGCGGAAGTACTGCACCAGCTTGACCACGTCGTCCATCGTGCCGCCGTGCTCGGCCGCGATCTGGCGGATGCGCTCCAGCACGAACCAGCTCTGCGCCACGATGGCCGCCTCGAACACGTCCACCGACATCTGGCCGGTGGCGTAGCCGAGCGTGCGCAAGCCCTGGCGCGCTTCTTCGGGGATGTCGTCGTAGCCGGCCACCGCGCGGCGCGTCGACGGATCGACCGCGACCACGCCGCTCATGAAGACGAAATCACCCACGCGCTTGGCGGCCGCGTAGTTGGCCATCGGTTTGCCCATGCTCATTCGCCGTTCTCCAGGGTCCGACCCGCGCGGATGACGGTGCGCCGCTGTCCGCGCGGGTCCAGAAGTTCGTATTCGTCGGTCGCGGCCAGCAGCACCAGGTCCGCGGGGCAGCCGGACGCGATGCGGCCGTCCCAGCCCAGGCCCAGCGCCGTCGCCGGGCTGACGGTGATCGCGTCGAGCCAGTCGGATGCCGGCGCCAGGTGCGCCATCTGCACGCCGAGGCCGAAGGTTTCCAGCAGGTCGTAGCCGCCGTAGGGATAGAAGGAGTCCTGCACGTTGTCGGTGGCCAGGCTCGCGCGCAGGCCCAGCGCGGCGGCTTCGCGGATGCGCGTGATGCCGCGCGGCACCGGCGTGCGGTCCCAGGCGCCCTGCAGGTAGAGGTTGGTGGTGGGCAGCGCCACGAGGTGCAAGCCGGCCTTCGCGCACAGGCCGAGCGTGTCCCTGGCGGCCGCGTCTTCCTGTACCGACAGCGAGCAAGCATGGCCGCAGAGCACGCGGCCATGCAGCCCGCGCGCGATCACGAGCTGTGCGATGGTGCGCAGGCCGGTCGCCTCCGCGTCCAGCCCTTCGTCGACATGGAAATCGAGCGCGAGCTGGTGGTCCTGCGCGAGGTCGAGCACGCGCCCCAGCTTGGACACGATGCCCTCGTTGCGATAGACGAAGGCGCCGAGCGCGCCGCCCGCGCGCTGCACGGCGCGGGCGATGCGCTCGCCGGCTTCGCGATCGGCGAACAGATCGAGCGGCACGAGCGCGACGAACTGCAGCTCGATGCGGCCGTGCCACTGCGAGCGCAGCTCCTCGAAGACCGCGAGCGAGGCCGGCGCCTCGGCGCTGTTCCAGTCCAGGTGCGTGCGCAGGGCGCGCGTGCCGGCACGCCAGGCTTCGTGCAGTGCGCGTTCCATGCGCGCGCGCAGCGCGTCGCCGGTCCAGTGCGCGCGGTGCGCGGCCATGCGCCCGATGGCCGCGAACAGATTGCCCTCGGCCGCGCCAACCTCGCGCACGGTGTAGTTCTTGTCGATGTGCGCATGCGCATCGACCATGGCGCTGAGCAGGGTGCCGCGCGCCGGCAGTTCGCTCGCTTCGATGGTCGCAACCTGCGCGCCGACCAGCGTGACATCGAAGACCTCTGCATCGCGCGCCGCAAAGCCCCGCAGGCGCGGCGGGATGCGCACGGCTTCGAGCCTCATGCGGCCTGTGTGCGCGGCAGCGCCCGCAGCCAGCCGAGGCCGTCCGATGTGCCGCTCGCCACGGCGCCGCGGCGCGGCCGGTATTCGCAGCCGACCCAGCCTTGCCAGCCGCACTGGGCCGACACCTCGTCGATCACGTCGAAGAGATAGGGATGGTTGAGCTCGCCGATGTCCGGCTCGTGCCGCTCGGGCACGCCCGCAATCTGGAAATGGCCGACGCGGCCGCTCGGCAGGTACTTGCGGATCTTCATCGCCACGTCGCCCTCGACGATCTGGCAGTGGTAGAGGTCCATCTGCACCTGGAGATTGGGCGCGGCGACCATCTCGACGATCTCGTGCGCATGGTCCTGCCGGTTCAGGAAGAAGCGCGGAATGTCGCGCGTGTTGATCGGCTCGATCAGCAGATTGCGCCCGGCCTTGGCCGCCTCGGCGGCGGCCCAGCGCAGGTTCTCGATGTAGACCGGCTGCACGGCCTCGCGCTCCACGCCCTCGGGCACCAGGCCGGCCATCACGTGCACGCGCGAGCAATCGAGCGCCTCGGCATAGTCCAGCGCCTTCAGGAGGCCTTCGCGAAATTCGGCCTCGCGGCCCGGCAGGCAGGCCAGCCCGCGCTCGCCGCGGTCCCAGTCGCCGGGCGGGCCGTTGAACAGCACCTGCTGCAGGCCGTGGGCCGAGAGGCGGGCCGCGAGTTCGCGGCGCTCGTAGGGGTAGGGAAAGAGGTATTCGACGGCTTCGAAGCCGTCCTTGGCGGCGGCCTCGAAGCGGTCGAGGAAATCGAGCTCCGGATAGAGCATCGAGAGGTTGGCGGCGAATCGGGGCATGACAAGAAACCTCTACCAGCGAGCGCCGAAGCTGCGGCGCAGTTCATCGATCTGGGCCGGGCCCAGGGCTTGCGGTCGGCGCTCGATCGCCTGGCCGCTCCATAGCCAGAGCTTCGCGGTCTCCTCGAGTTCCTCGAGCACGGCCATGGCGGCGGCGGGCGTCTCGTGCCACACGTTCGGGCCCAGGCGTTCGAGCATCACGGCGCGGATCGGCGTGCCCTGCGCGCCGTAGCGTTCGATGGCCTGTGCCACCAGTTCGGCCGCTTCGGGCGCGCCCGGGCGCTGATACGGAATCACCGGCACATGGCCGACCTTCATCACGAAATAGGGCGTGAGGGCCGGCAGCAGTTCTTCGCCTGGCTGTTGCAGCGAGAGCGCGACGCAGTGCGTGGAATGGGCGTGGATCACGCAACGCGTGCCGGCATCGAATCGCGTGGCCGCGGCGTGGATGCGCGCATGCAGCGCGATGGTCTTGCTGGCGCGATCGCCGGCGGTCTGGTTCAGGCCGGCATCGAGGCGCGCGAGCTTCGCCGGGTCGAGAAATCCGAGGCAGGCATCGGTGGGCGTGATCAGGAAGCCGTCGTCATCGAGCCGCACGCTGATGTTGCCGGCGGTGGCATGCACATAGCCGCGCTCGAACAGGCTGCGGCCGATCCGGCAGATCTCTTCGCGCGATTCGCTCTCTTTCATCCGATGACTGTAAAGGCTTTCGAAAAGAAATCGTCAGTGCCGAAGTTGCCGGACTTGAGCGCGATATGCAGACTCGCGCCGCCGGCCGCCGCGGCCGGCGCATGGCACCACGGGACGCCGGGGTCGATCTGCGCGCCGATCTGCAGTTGCGCGATGCCGAGCGCCTGCACGCAGGCGCCGGACGTTTCACCGCCCGCCACCACCAGCTGGCGCACGCCTTGCGCGACCAGCCCGCGCGCGATCGCGGCGATGGTGCGCTCCACCATCGCGCCGGCCTCCTCGACGCCGAGCCGGCCCTGCACCGATTTCACGGCGCCGGACTCGGCCGTCGAATAGACCAGCACCGGGCCGGATTCGACGAGCGGTGCAGCCCAGTCCAGCGCCTCGGTCGCCACGTCGACGCCTGCCGCGATGCGCAAGGGATCGATCGCCAGCGCCGGCCGTCCCGATGCGATGAAGTGCTGCACCTGCCGGTTGGTGGCAAGCGAGCAGCTGCCCGACACCACGGCCCTGAGCCCCGAAGCCGCAGGCAGCGCGCTCGCGGCGGACGAAGGCGCGATGCCGAAGTTGCCCGGCAACCCGATCGCGACGCCCGAGCCGGCCGTGACCAGCGGCATCTGCGCCAGCGCCGGGCCGAGGCGCAGCAGGTCGTCGTTCGAGACCGCATCGACGATCGCGATGCCCACGCCCTGCGCGCGCAACTGTGCGATGCGCTCGCCGATCGCGGCCGGTCCCTGCGCCATGGCCACATGATCGATCAGCCCCACCTTGCGCCGCGTCTGCGCCTGCAGCACGCGCACCAGGTTGGCATCGGTCATCGGCGTGAGCGGATGGTTCTGCATGCCGCTCTCGTTGAGCAGCACCTCGCCGGCGAACAGGTAGCCCTTGAAGACGGTGCGCTTGTTGTCGGGGAAGGCCGGCGTGGCGATGGTGAAGTCGGTGTCCAGCGCATCCATCAGCGCCTCGGTCACCGGCCCGATGTTGCCCTCGGGCGTGCTGTCGAAGGTGGAGCAGTACTTGAAATAGATCTGCTGCGCGCCCTGCGCTTGCAGCCAGCGCAGCGCGTCGAGCGATTGCGCTACCGCCTCGGCCGGCGCGATGGTGCGCGACTTGAGCGCCACCACCACCGCATCGACTTCGGCGGCCAGCGGCTCTTGCGGCACGCCGATGGTCTGCACCACGCGCATGCCGGCGCGCACCAGGTTGTTGGCGAGATCGGTCGCGCCGGTGAAGTCGTCGGCGATGCAGCCGAGCAGGATGGTCATGGCTTGTCTTTGTTGGGAGTGGAAGGCAGTTCGATGCCGGGAAAGATCTTGATCACCGCGCTGTCGTCTTCCTTCGCGAAGCCCGCGGTGGAGGCCTGCATGAACATCTGGTGCGCGGTGGATGCAAGCGGCAGCGGAAACTTGCTCGCGCGCGCGGTGTCGAGCACCAGGCCCAGGTCCTTGACGAAGATATCGACCGCCGACAGCGGCGTGTAGTCGCCGGCCAGCACATGGGCCATGCGGTTCTCGAACATCCAGCTGTTGCCGGCGCTGTGCGTGATCACCTCGTACAGCGCCTCGGGCGCCACGCCTTCACGCAGGCCCAGCGCCATGGCCTCGGCGGCGGCGGCGATGTGCACGCCGGCCAAGAGCTGGTTGATGATCTTCACCTTGCTGCCCGCGCCGGCGCGGTCGCCCAGCCGGTAGACCTTGCCGGCCATGGCATCGAGCAGCGCATCGGCCTTGGCATAGGCCTCGGGCTTCGCCGAGCTCATCATCGTCATCTGGCCGCTCGCGGCCTTGGCCGCGCCGCCGGAGATCGGCGCGTCGATGTAGTGGATGCCGGCGGCGCCGAGGCGTTCCTCCAGCGCGATGGACCAGTTGGGATCCACCGTCGAGCACATCACGAACACGCTGCCGGGCTTCATCGCCGCGGCCGCGCCCGCTTCGCCGAACAGCACCGCCTCGGTCTGCTGCGCATTGACCACGACCGAGACGACGCGCTCGCATTCGGCCGCGACCTGCGCCGGCGTGGCCCAGGCGACGCCGCCCTGTTCGGCAAAGGCGAGCGCAGCGCCGGGGCGCGCATCGCACACATGCATCTCGTAGCCCTTGCTGCGCAAGGTGGCCGCGATGCCGGCGCCCATGGCGCCCAGGCCGACGAGTCCTGCTTTTTTCATGGAGATTCCTGAGAGTTGGGATGGTGCAGCGCGCGCACTGCGGGACTTCAGCATTGCCCCGGTCCGGCCCACATGATAAGAAGCGGTAGCGCCTCAACCAAGGAAAACCATGGATCACGATGGAGACAAGGGCGACGACCGGCCCGGCCACTTGCGGGCTGCTTTCATGGGCCGTGCATTGAAGGCGGTGATCGCCATCATTGCCATCGGCGCGGCCGCCGCGTCGATTCCCTACTGGGGCAGCGCCGACTTTCCGGTGATGAGCCTGATCATCTACGTCGCCGGCATGGTGTTCGTCGCCATGCCGCTGTGCATGTACCACGAGTTGCTGCTCAAGGTGCACGAGGAGCGCGTGGCGCACGCCAGGCTGCTCCAGGCCGGCTAGGGCCTGTTAACAGGCCCTAGCCGGCCTCGCCGGGAAGCAGCGTCGTCCGATGGCTGCGCACTGCCGAGGCGACGATCGGCAGCAGGTTGCCGGCACCTCCTTCGTCAAGCTGGAACAGCAGCTGAGCGCGCATGCTGGGCGCCCAGAACGACTTCAGGTGCGAGGCGATCGCCTGCCTGGCCGCGACGGAGTCGGCGGGTGTCTGGGCCTGGAAGAAGGTGCCGATCTGGTTGGCCATCTTGACCAGTTGTGCGCCGGGATCGTGCATGCTGCCTCTCGAATTGGATGTCAGTGCGCGCGGCTTGCGCCGGACGCCGGGTTGGCCGAAGTACGTTCCGGCTGGCAATAGACCACCAGGTCTTCCTTGCGCGCGAAGCCGACCAGCGTGAGGCCGGCCCGCTGCGCGGTCTCGACCGCGAAAGAGGTGGGCGCGGACACCGCGGCGAGCAGCGACACGCCGGCCATGGCGGTCTTCTGCACCATCTCGAAGCTGGCGCGGCTGGTGACGGCGATGAAGCCGGCCGACGCATCGACCCCGCTGGATGCCAGCGCGCCGATCAACTTGTCGAGTGCGTTGTGGCGCCCGACGTCCTCGCGCAAGCACATCACTTCGCCTTTCGCGGTGCACCATGCGGCCGCATGCACGGCGCCGGTGGCCTGCTGCAGCGTCTGCAAGGCGTGGAACTGCGACATGGCGCGGGCGATCGCGCGCCGATCCAGGCGCGCGGCATCGATAAGCACAGGCAGCTGGCGCGAGACCTGCGCCAGGCTTTCGGTGCCGCACAAGCCGCAACCGGTGCGCCCGGCCATCGAACGGCGCCGCTGCTTCAGGCGGGCGAACGCGGCACTGGCCACTTCCAGATGCACGGTAATGCCGAGCGCCGAGGGCTCGGCCTCCACCGCATAGAGCTCGCGCGCATGGTCCAGGATGCCCTCGCTGAGCGAGAAGCCGAGCGCGAAGTCCTCCAGGTCCGCAGGCGTGGCGAGCATCACCGCGTGCGAGATGCCGTTGAACTCGAGCGCGACGGGCACTTCCTCGGCCACCCAGTCCTGCACCGCGAAGTCCAGCCCGCCGCGCACGCCGTTGACCGGCAGCAGGCGGGCGCCTTCGAAAAGCGGGGGTGCGACAACGGCCGTCACTTTGCGGGCACCGTTTCGTTGGCCTGCGCCGCCGTCAGCAAGCCCTGCTGGACTTCGTTGAAGCGGCTGTACTCCTGCTGCCACGCGGAGGGCTGCATCACCGGCATGACCTGCACCGCGGTGACCTTGTATTCGGGGCAGTTGGTGGCCCAGTCGGAGTTGTCGGTGGTGATGACGTTGGCGCCCGACTCGGGGAAGTGGAAGGTCGTGTAGACCACGCCCGGCTGCATGCGCTCCGACACCGTGGCGCGCAGCACCGTCTCGCCCGCGCGGCTCTGGATGCCGACCCAGTCGTCGTCCTTGATGCCCCGCTCCTCGGCATCGTGCGGATGGATCTCCAGCCGGTCCTCGCTGTGCCACTGGTTGTTGTCGGTGCGGCGAGTTTGCGCGCCGACGTTGTACTGCGACAGGATCCGGCCGGTGGTGAGCAGCAACGGGAACTTGCGCGTCACCTTCTCGTCGGTCGCCACGTACTGCGTGACGATGAAGCGGCCCTTGCCACGCACGAAGCTGTCGATGTGCATGGTCGGCGTGCCTTCGGGCGCGGCATCGTTGCAGGGCCACTGGATGCTGCCGAGCTCGTCGAGGCGCTTGTAGCTCACGCCGCGGAAGGTCGGCGTCAGCGTGGCGATCTCGGCCATGATGTCCTCCGGACTCTTGTAGTCCATCGGGTAGCCGAGCGCCTGCGCCAGCTTCACGGTGATCTCCCAGTCCGCATAGCCGGCCTTCGGCGGCATCACCTTGCGCACGCGCGAGATGCGGCGCTCGGCATTGGTGAAGGTGCCGTCCTTCTCCAGGAAGGACGAGCCGGGCAGGAACACGTGCGCGTACTTCGCGGTCTCGTTGAGGAACATGTCCTGCACCACCACGCACTCCATCGCCATCATCGCCGCCGCCACGTGCTGCGTGTTCGGGTCGGACTGCACGATGTCCTCGCCCTCGCAGTAGAGGCCCTTGAAGGCGCCGCCGAGCGCGGCGTCGAACATGTTGGGAATCCGCAGCCCCGGCTCGGGGTTGATCGGAACGCCCCAGGCGGCCTCGAAGCTCGCGCGGGTGGTGCTGTCCGAGACGTGGCGGTAGCCGGGCAGCTCGTGCGGGAAAGAACCCATGTCGCAGGCGCCCTGCACGTTGTTCTGGCCACGCAGCGGATTGACGCCGACGCCCTCGCGCCCCACGTTGCCGGTGACCATGACCAGGTTCGCGATGCCCATCACCGTGGTCGAGCCCTGGCTGTGCTCGGTCACGCCGAGGCCGTAGTAGATGGCGCCGTTGCCGGCCGTGGCGAACAGGCGCGCCGCGGCACGCAGCTGCGCCGCCGGCACGCCGGTCGCCTCCTCCGTGGCCTCGGGCGACTGCTCGGGGCGGGCGACGAAGGCCTTCCATTCGTTGAACGATGCGGTGTCGCAGCGCTCGGCGATGAAGTCCTCCGCCGCCAGGCCTTCGGTGACGATGACGTGCGCGAGCGCAGTGACCACCGCCACGTTGGTGCCGGGCTTGAGCTGCAGGTGGTGCGCGGCCTTCACGTGCGGCGACTTCACGATGTCGATGCGGCGCGGATCGACCACGATCAGCTTCGCACCTTCGCGCAGCCGCCTCTTCATGCGCGAGGCGAACACCGGATGGCCGTCGGTCGGATTGGCGCCGATCACCATGATCACGTCGGCCTTCTCCACCGACTTGAAGGTCTGGGTGCCCGCGGATTCGCCCAGCGTCTGCTTGAGGCCGTAGCCGGTGGGCGAGTGGCACACGCGCGCGCAGGTGTCGACGTTGTTGTTGCCGAAGGCGGCGCGCACGAGCTTCTGCACCAGGTAGGTTTCTTCGTTCGTGCAGCGCGAGGAGGTGATGCCGCCGATCGAATCCTTGCCGTACTTGGCCTGCAGGCGTTTGAACTCGCTCGCGGCATGGTTCAACGCGACCTCCCAGCTCACTTCCTGCCACGGGTCGCTGATCTTCGCGCGGATCATCGGCTTCAGCATGCGGTCCTGGTGCGTCGCGTAGCCCCAGGCGAAGCGGCCCTTGACGCAGGAGTGCCCTTCGTTGGCCTTGCCGTCCTTCCACGGCACCATGCGGACCACCTCGCTGCCCTTCATCTCGGCCTTGAAGGCGCAGCCCACGCCGCAGTAGGCGCAGGTGGTGATGACGCTGTGTTCGGGCTGGCCGAGCCAGATCACCGACTTCTCCTGCAGCGTGGCCGTCGGGCAGGCCTCGACGCAGGCGCCGCAGCTCACGCACTCCGATTCCATGAAGGCCTGGTCCTGGCCCGGCGAGACGCGCGACTCGAAGCCGCGCCCGCTGATCGTGAGCGCGAAGGTGCCTTGCGTTTCTTCACAGGCGCGCACGCAGCGGTTGCAGACGATGCACTTCGACGGGTCGTAGGTGAAGTACGGGTTCGATTCGTCCTTGGCGCTCTTCAGGTGGTTGGCGCCGTCGAAGCCGTAGCGCACGTTGCGCAGGCCGGTGACGCCCGCCATGTCCTGCAGCTCGCAGTTGCCGTTGGCCGAGCAGGTGAGGCAGTCCAGAGGATGGTCGGAGATGTAGAGCTCCATCACGCCCTTGCGCAGCTCCTGGAGCTTCGGCGTCTGCGTGCGCACCTTCATGCCGGCCTCGGCGGGCGTGGTGCACGAGGCCGGAAAGCCCTTGCGGCCATCGATCTCGACCAGGCACAGCCGGCACGAGCCGAAGGGCTCGAGGCTGTCCGTCGCGCACAGCTTGGGCACCTGGATGCCGGCATCGACCGCCGCGCGCATCAGCGAGGTGCCCGCGGGCACGGTCACCGCGTAGCCGTCGATCTCGAGCGTCACCTCGCGCTCGGACTCGCGGCGGGGCGTGCCGTAGTCGGTTTCTTTCAGGTGGTCGAGCATGGCTTGTTCCTCTTCTTTTCTCAGGCTGCTTTGCGATCGGGCACGACCAGCCCGAAGTCTTCGGGGAAATGGTTGAGTGCGGACAGCACCGGGAACGGCGTCATCCCGCCCATCGCGCACAGCGAGCCGTGGACCATGGTGTCGCACAGGTCGCGCAGCAGCATCACCTGCTGCGGCCGGTTCTGGTCGGCCCGGATCTTGTCGATGACCTCGACGCCGCGGGTCGATCCGATGCGGCAGGGCGTGCATTTGCCGCAGGACTCGATGGCGCAGAACTCCATCGCGTAGCGCGCGAGCTTCGAAAGATCGGCGGTGTCGTCATGGGCCACGATGCCGCCATGGCCGACCGTGCCACCGACGGCGGCGTAGGCCTCGTAGTCCAGCGGCAGGTCCCATTGCGATTCGGGCAGGTAGGCGCCCAGCGGCCCGCCCACCTGCACCGCCTTGATCGGCCGGCCGGATGCGGAGCCGCCGCCGTAGTCGTAGAGCAGCTCGCGCAGCGTGACGCCGAAGGCCTTCTCGACCAGGCCGCCGTGCCTGATGTTCCCGGCCAGCTGCATCGGCAAGGTGCCGCGCGAACGCCCGACGCCGAAGTCGCGGTAGAACTCGGCCCCGCGCGCCAGGATGAGCGGCACGCTGGCCAGCGTGATCACGTTGTTGATCAGCGTGGGCTGGCCGAACAGGCCCTCGATGGCCGGCAGCGGCGGCTTGGCGCGCACGATGCCGCGCCTGCCCTCCAGGCTTTCGAGCAGCGCCGTTTCTTCGCCGCAGACGTAGGAGCCGGCGCCCTTGCGCACTTGCAGCCGGAAGCTGCGGCCCGATCGAAGGATGTCGTCGCCGAGGAAGCCCGCCGCCTCGGCGCGGCGGATGGCCTCGTTCATCGCCGCGATCGCATGCGGGTATTCGGAGCGCACGTAGACGTAGCCCATGCTCGCGCCGGTCGCGATGCCTGCGATGGTCATGCCTTCGATCAGCATGAAGGGGTCGCCCTCCATCGTCATGCGGTCGGAGAAGGTGCCCGAATCGCCTTCGTCGGCATTGCAGACGATGTACTTCTGCGCGGCCGCCGTCGCCAGCACCGTCTTCCACTTGATGCCGGCCGGGAAGGCCGCGCCGCCGCGCCCGCGCAGGCCCGAGTCCAGCACCTGCTGCACGATCTGCGCGGGTTCCAGCGCCAGCGCGCGGCGCAGGCCGGCGAAGCCTTCGTGCGCCTGGTAGTCGGTGAGCGACAGCGGATCGGTGATGCCCATGCGCGCGAAAGTGAGGCGCTCCTGCTTCTTCAGGTAGGCGATCTCCTCCGTCGGGCCGAGATGCAGCGCATGGGCCGCGCCCTCGAGGAAACCGGCGTCGAACAGGCTCGCCACGTCCTCGGGCGCGACCGGCCCGTAGGCGATGCGCCCGGCCGGCGTGGCCACCTCGACAAGCGGCTCGAGCCAGAACATGCCGCGCGAGCCGTTGCGCACCAGATGGATGTCCGCACCACGCGCTGCGGCCTCGCCGGCGATGCGCCGCGCCACGCGGTCGGCGCCGGCGGCCAGGGCCGCGGAGTCGCGCGGCACGTAAACGGTGATGCTCATGATTCGCTCCGGGCCTGCGCCATCAGTGCATCGAAGACCCGCGGCGTGATGCGCGCATGCGGCTCGTCGTCCAGCATCATGGCGGGCGAGGAGGCGCACAGCCCGAGGCAGTAGACCGGCTCGAGGGTGAAGGCGCCGTCCTTCGAATCGCCATGCACCGCGCAACCCAGATGCTGCTGCGCATGCGCGAGCAAGGCCTCGGCACCCATCGCCTGGCAGGCCTCGGCGCGGCAGATCTGGACCACGTGGCGTGCGGCCGGCTCGGCGCGGAAGTGGTGGTAGTAGGTGAGGACGCCGTGAACCTCGGCACGCGAGAGATTCAACGCGCCGGCGATCTCCGGCACGGCATCGGCAGGCACATAGCCCAGCGCGTCCTGCACGTCATGCAGGATCGGCAGCAGCGCGCCCGGCTCTTCGGCCCGTTGCGCCAGCACGCCGCGCACGGTCGCCAGCGCATCGACGCTGCTGCTGCGATGCGAGACCGTTCCTTCATCCTGAAGCGCCGACATGCTGTTCTCCTTGTTTGTCGCAACACCGTGTGGGGCGCAGTGTCGACAGCGGGGAAACGGCTGTCCAATTTATCCGGCGAATGGGCCGATGCGATTACTAAATCGAAGTCCGCCGCAAGGCGCACGGTACGATGAGTTCACGATGAAGAACGCGACCCTGCGCCAGTTGAAAGTCTTCGAGGCGGTCGCTCGCCTCCTGAGCTTTTCGCGCGCGGCCGAAGAGCTTCACCTGACCCAGCCGGCCGTCTCGACGCAGGTGCGCAAGCTCGAGGAGCACGCCGGCAACGTGCTGTTCGAGCAGTTCGGCAAGAAGATCTACCTGACCCCGGCCGGCGCGGAGCTGCTGCAGATCAGCCGGGCCATCATCCAGCAGTTCGAGGCGGCCGAGAACGCAATGACGCAGTTCAAGGGCGTCTCGGGCGGCAAGCTCAACGTGGGCGTGATCAGCGCCGGCGACTACTTCTTTCCACGCCTCCTGGTGGAGTTCGCGAGCCGCCATCGCGGCGTGACGCTGAACTTCACGGTCCACAACCGCGAGGGGCTTCTGACCCACATCGCCGAGAACCTCACCGACCTCGCGATCATGGTGCGGCCGCCGACCGACATGGACACGGTCAATCAGCCCTTCGCGCCGCATCCCTACGTGATCGTCGCGGCGCCGAGCCACCCGCTGGTCGGCGAGCGGAAGATCCCGCGGGCCCGGCTGATGCGCGAGCCCTTCGTCGTGCGCGAGAAAGGCACCGACACCTGGAACTCGATGGAGGAAGGCTTCGGCGGCGACCTGCGCGACATCAACATCGCGATGGAGATCCCGAGCACAGAGACGATCAAGCAGGCGGTGATCGCGGGCATGGGCGTGAGCTTCGTGTCGGCGCACACCATCAGTCAGGAGCTGAAGGCCGGCAGCCTCAGCGTGCTCGACGTCGAGGGTTTTCCGCTGATGCTGAACTGGTACGTCGTGCATCGGCGCACCAAGCGCCTGCCGCCGGTGGCGCAGGCCTTCAAGGACTTTCTGCTCAGCGACGGCGCGTCGCTGATTGCGCAGATCGTCCCCTTCGATTCAGCAGCTTAGGGCCGCTGCAGAGCGGCGCGCACCGCCTTGAAGAAGATCACGACGGGCATGGCGGCGATCAGCTCGCGCAGAAGCGCGCCCGCGCCGGATGGCGACTGGGTCTTGATCGAGGTGGAATTCAATGCGGTGTGGTTCATGTTGCGTGGCCGATGCGTGGCGATGAGGAGTTGTCGATTTTAAGGGTTTACCCTTGGTTGATGGGAACTTGACTGCGGTCAAGAGCGTTTGCGCCGCGCCGTCCGACAGTCCTTCACTCCCAAAACGGGTCCGGCGTTCCGATGCCGACGGACCTCTACGACAACAGGAGACTCCATGACTCGGCCAACGACCACGATCGCGGGTTCCAGCCCGGCGATGTATTCCCAGGCGGCAAGCTATGACGCAGCCGCGAACCGATCGCAGACGTACCGATGGGGACAGTTGCTGATCGGCATCGTGTGCATGGCGATGATCGCCAACCTGCAATACGGCTGGACCCTCTTCGTCAATCCGATCGCCGACAAGCATGGCTGGAGCCGCGCCGCAATCCAGGTGGCTTTCACGATCTTCGTGCTCACCGAGACCTGGCTGGTGCCGATCGAAGGCTACCTCGTCGATCGCTTCGGCCCGCGCCCGGTGGTGCTGGTCGGCGGCGTGCTGTGCGGTCTCGGATGGGTGCTCAATTCGGTGGCCTCCTCGCTGCCGGTGCTCTACATCGCGGCGGCGATCGGCGGCATCGGCGCCGGCGCGGTCTACGGCACCTGCGTGGGCAATGCCTTGAAGTGGTTCCCCGACCGGCGCGGCCTCGCCGCGGGCATGACCGCGGCCGGCTTCGGGGCCGGATCGGCCCTCACGATCGTCCCGATCTCCGCGATGATCCACTCGCACGGCTACGAGGCGGCCTTCCTCTACTTCGGCATCGGGCAGGGGCTGATCGTCTTCCTGCTGGCCTGGGCGCTGACCCGGGCACCCGATCATGCGAAGGCGTCGAACAGCCGCAACGTGCAGCAGTCGCGCCGCGACTACGCCCCTTCCGAAGTGCTGAGGTCGCCTGTCTTCTGGGTCATGTACGCGATGTTCGTGATGGTGGCCGCCGGCGGCCTGATGGCCACGGCCCAGCTCGCGCCGATCGCCAAGGACTTCAAGATCATGGACGTGCCGGTCAACATCATGGGCCTGGTGCTGCCCGCGCTGACCTTCGCGCTCGCGATCGATCGCGTGCTCAACGGCCTGACGCGGCCCTTCTTCGGCTGGGTCTCCGACAAGATCGGGCGCGAGCAGACGATGTTCATCGCGTTCGCGCTGGAATCGGTGGGCATCCTGATGCTCTACCACTATGGCCAGAACCCGATCCTCTTCGTCGTGCTGACCGGCATCGTGTTCTTCGCCTGGGGCGAGATCTACAGTCTCTTCCCCTCGACCTGCGCCGACACCTTCGGCTCCAGGTACGCAGCATCCAACGCCGGCATGCTCTACACCGCCAAGGGCACGGCGGCGCTGCTGGTGCCGCTCTCGAGCGTGCTCGCCGCGGCCACCGGCAGCTGGCAGGCCGTCTTCATCGCCGCCAGCGCGGTCAACGCCGCCGCGGCGCTGATGGCGTGGTTCGTGTTGCGTCCGATGCGGCGCAAGCACATCGCGCAGAGCCAGCAGCACTCCTAGGCGGCCATCGCTCATCAGCGCAGGCCGATGCGCGAGGCACGCGACCGCAGCCAGGCGGCGCGCGCCGCGTTGCTGGCCTCGACGCGATTCGCGGCGGCGTGCAAGGCGCGCATCTGCTCGACTTCCTCGATGACCTGGTTCGGATTCAGCAAGGCCTTGACGAGCGCACCGGCCTCGGCGGCCAAGGTCCTGAGCGCACGGGCCCGGGCGCCGGCGGGGCTCGAGACGAATGATCGTTGAAGGATGGACATGGTGAGTTCCTGATTGCAGCGGGTTGCGATGCCTCCATGTTCGGACGGACTTGGCTCCAAGTAAAACGAGATTTATTGCCAATTGAATGCAAAAATACTGCATTCAAAACGAGCTGCCATCGTGGACATCAACCTGGCCCGCACCTTCCTCGAGATCGTCGAGACCCGCAGCTTCCAGCGCGCCGCCGAGCGGCTGCACGTGACGCAAACCTCGGTCAGCGCGCGCGTGCGAACGCTCGAAGAGCTGCTCGGCCGCCGGCTCTTCGTGCGCAACAAGGCCGGCGCCGCGCTCACCGCGGCCGGCGAGCGCTTCCTGCCGCACGCGACCACGCTGGTGCAGGTCTGGGCGCGTGCGCGCGATCAGGTGGCGGTGCCGACCGGCAGCCGCGCCGTGCTCGCGGCCGGCTGCGAGATCAGCCTGTGGGATCCGCTGCTGCTGCGCTGGCTGCTGTGGATGCGCGCCAGGCACCCGCAACTCGCGCTGCGCACGGAAGTCGGCTACCCGCAGGACCTGCTCGACAAGGTGGCCGCGGGCGTGCTCGATGTCGCCATCGCCTATGCGCCGCAGCAGCGGCCCGGGCTGCGCGTGGAGCTCCTGATAGAGGAAAAGCTCGTCATGGTCACGACGGCGAAGCGTCCGCGCGTGCCGCGCCCGGCGGACTATGTGTACGTCGACTGGGGGCCCGAGTTCGCGGCGCAGCACGGGCTGGCTTTTCCCGAACTGTCGAGCGCGGCAGTGATGGCCGGGCTCGGGCCGCTCGGCCGCGAGTACCTGCTGGCCGCCGGCGGCACCGGCTATTTCCGGCTCGACGTGGTGCGCGGCCACCTGGAATCCGGGCATCTGCGCCGCGTGCCCCACACGCCGGAGTTTCTCTATCCGGCCTATGCGGTCTACGCGGTGGGCGCCGATCCCGCGATCATCGATCCCGCGCTGGCGGGCCTGCGGCAGGCCGCGGGCACGGAGGCCAGAAAGATCTGACCGGCTCAGCGCGCGATGCGCGCGACGTGCAGCAGGTTCGTCGTTCCGGACTGTCCGAAGGGCAGGCCCGCGACGACCACCACGTCGTCGCCCGGGTTCGCGAATCCCTCGTCGCGCGCGCTGCGGCAGGCGCACTCGATCATCTCGGCGACATCGTGAACGTCGTCCACCAGCACCGCATGCACGCCCCAGACCATGGCCATGCGGCGCGCGGTGGCGACGGAGGGCGTCAGGCTCAGCACGGGCACGGCGGGCCGCTCGCGCGCGGCGCGCAGGCTGGTGAAGCCCGAGGAGGTGTAGGTCACGGTGGCGGCCGGAGAGAGCAGCCCGGCCACGTTGCGCAGCGACGCGCAGACCGCGTCGGCGGTAGTCGCCTCGGCCGCGGCATGCGTGGCGTCGATGCCGCTGCGGTAGGACGGGTCCGCTTCCACGCGGGCGACGATGCGGTCCATCATCGCAACCGCTTCCAGCGGGTATTGGCCCGACGCGGATTCGGCGGACAGCATCACCGCGTCCACGCCGTCGTAGATCGCGGTCGCCACGTCGGACACCTCGGCACGCGTGGGCACCGGCGACGCGATCATCGACTCGAGCATCTGCGTCGCCACCACCACCGGCTTGCCGCCCTTGCGGCAGGCGCGCACGATGAGGCGCTGCAGTTCCGGCACCTGCTCGGGCGGCAGCTCGACGCCGAGGTCGCCGCGCGCGACCATGATGCCGTCGGACAAGGCGACGATGCCGTCCAGGTGCTCGATCGCGGCCGGCTTCTCGAGCTTGGCCATGATCCAGGCGCGTGTGCCGATGAGGGCGCGCGCCTCCTCGATGTCCTCGGGCCGCTGCACGAAGGAGAGCGCAACCCAGTCCACGCCCATCGCGAGCCCGAAGGCCAGGTCGTCGCGGTCTTTCGCGGTCAGCGGCGAGATCGGCAGCAGCACGCTCGGCACGTTGACGCCCTTGCGGTCCGAGATCGGCCCGCCGACGAGGACGGTGGTCTCGGCGAAATCCGCGCCGTGGCTTTCCACGCGCAGGCGCAGCTTGCCGTCGTCGAGCAGCAGTTCGGTGCCGGTCTGCAGCGCCGCGAAGATCTCCGGATGCAGCAGCGGCGCGCGGCGGGCATCGCCGGGGGTCCTGTCCATGTCGAGGCGCAGTCGCGCACCGGCTTCGAGCTGCGTCCTGCCGCCTTCGAAAGTGCCCAGGCGCAGCTTCGGCCCTTGCAGGTCGAGCAGCACGCCGATCGGCCGGCCGAACTCCTTCTCCAGCGCACGGATGGTCGCGAGCCGCCGCGCATGGTCGGACTGCGTGCCATGGCTGAAGTTGAGCCGGAACACGTCCACGCCGCGCTCGAACAGGGCGCGGATGGCCTGCTCGTCCGAAGTGGACGGGCCGAGCGTGGCGACGATCTTGGCGCTGCGGGCGCGTCTCATGGTGAGGGCCTCAAGCCATCTCGTGAAGGCGGACCCGTCCGCGCTGGTCCTCCATCGTGCGAGCCAGCAGCTTGACCAGCGAGTAGACGGTGTCGATATGCGGCGTCTGCGTGTCGGTCAGCCGGGCCAGCTCGACCACCGCGCCCACCAGCGCATCGATCTCCGGGGCACGCCCGGCCTCCACGTCCTGCAGCATCGAGGTCTTGTGCTTGCCCACCTTCTCGGCGCCGGCGATGCGCTTTTCCAGCGACACGCGGAACTCGATGCCCAGCTTGTGCGCGACGGCCTGGGCTTCCCGCATCATCGCGGCGGCAAGGTCGCGCGAGGGCGGGTACTGGCAGATGTCGACCAGCGTGGAATGCGACAGGCTGCTGATCGGATTGAAGGTCAGGTTGCCCCACAGTTTGAGCCAGATCTCGGCGCGGATGTTGTCGAGCACGGGCGCCTTGAAGCCCGCGTTGGCGAAGCAGGCCGCGACGCGGTTCACGCGCTCGCTCGACGTGCCGTCCAGTTCGCCGACGGGGAAGCGGTCGCCCTCGATGTGCTTCACCACGCCCGGCGCCACCAGCTCGGAGGCGGGATAGACCACGCAGCCGATCACGCGCTCCGCAGGAATCTTCGCGGCCACGACGCCGTACGGATCGACGCTCTTCACCGTGCTTCCTTCGAGCGACCCGCCGTGCTTGTGGAAGTACCAGTAGGGGATGCCGTTCTGCATCGTCACCACCACGGTCGCGGGGCCGAAGAGTTTGGGCACTTCGTTCGCCACCGCTTCGACCTGGTGCGCCTTCATCGCGAGGATGACGATGTCCTGCACGCCGGCCTGGTCGTAGCGATCGGTGGCCTTCACGTTTCGCGCCACCTGCTCCTCGCCGTCGGCCGCGATCAGCTTGAAGCCGTTGGTGGCGATGGCGTCGAGGTTGGCTCCGCGCACGATGAACGTCACGTCCTCGCCGGCCAGCGCGAGCTTTGCTCCGACCAGGCCACCGATGGCGCCTGCGCCGATGACTGCTATCTTCATGTCGATCCTTGAAGTGTTGAATCTCTTGCGCGGCAGGCCCTAGCCGAAGCGATTGCTCAGCTTGCCGATGCCGTTGATCTCGACCTCGACCAGGCTGCCGGGCTTCATCGAGCCGACGCCGACCGATGTGCCGCACAGGATCACGTCGCCCGGATGCAACGTCATGTCGAAGGAGATCAGGCTGACCAGCTGCTGCACCGAGAAGCGCATGTCGCTGATGGGGTAGTGCTGGCGGGCCGCGCCGTCGAGCAGGGTGGTCACGGTGAGCGTCGCGGGGTCGAGGCCGGTGGCGACCACCGGGCCCATCGGGCAGAAGGTGTCGAAGCCCTTGGCGCGCGCCCATTGCGCAAAGGAGGCGTCGCGGTTCAGGATGTCGGCCACCGTCACGTCGTTGGCGCAGGTGTAGCCGAACACATGGTCGAGCGCCGCTTCCTCGGCCACCGCCGTGCAGGTCTTGCCGATGACGATGCCGAGCTCGCCCTCGAACACCACCTTGCCCTCGCACAGCGGCTTGCGAATGGGCTCGCCGGCGGCGAGAAAGGAGTTGGGCGCCTTCAGCAGGTAGAGCGGCTCGGCCGGCACCGGCAGGTTCAGCTTCTCGCCGAGCGCGTGGAAGTTGTTCCACAGCGCGATGACCTTGGTCGGCCGGGTCGGCGTCAGCAGCTTGAGCTCGTCCAGCGCGAAGACGCTACCCGTCGCTTCGGGGCTGCCGAACATGTCGCCCTGGTGTTCGCGCACCTTGTTGCCGTCGAGCGCGCCGAAGCCCGTCTTGCCGGCGCGTTCGAAACGGATCCATCGCTGTTGTTGCATGTCTCTCTCAATCGAAGGGTAGGTAGTCGGGAATGACCAGCGATGCCAGCAGCTTCCCCATCTCTGCCGGATTGCGCGTCACGTGGATGCCGCATTCCTGCATCACCGACAGCTTGGCCTCCGCCGTGCCCTTGCCGCCGGAAATGATGGCGCCCGCGTGGCCCATGCGCTTGCCCGGCGGCGCGGTGGCGCCGGCGATGAAGCCGACCACGGGCTTTCGCATGTGCTCCTTGATCCACCGTGCGCAGATCTCTTCCTCGTTGCCGCCGATCTCGCCGACCATGATCACCGCGTCGGTTTGCGGGTCGTCGTTAAACATCTTCAGCACGTCGATATGCCTGAGCCCGCCGACCGGATCGCCGCCGATGCCGACCACCGTCGACTGCCCGATATCGAAGCTGGCGAGCTGGTGGGCGGCTTCGTAGGTCAGCGTGCCGGAGCGCGACACCACGCCGACGCGGCCCTTCTGGTGGATGTGGCCCGGCATGATGCCGATCTTGATTTCGTCCGGGGTGATCAGGCCCGGGCAATTGGGGCCAAGCAGGATCGTCTTGCGGCCCTGCATGCGGTGGCGGGTGCGGATCATGTCGCGCACGGGGATGCCTTCGGTGATGCAGACGACCAGGTCGAGCTCGGCATCGACCGCCTCGTCGATGGCGGCGGCCGCGAAGGGCGGCGGCACATAGATCACCGAGACGGTCGCGCCGGTCTCGGCCTTGGCGTCCTTGACGCTGCCGAAGATCGGGATGCCGTCGAAGTACTTGCCTGCCTTGCTCGGGTTCACGCCGGCGACGAAGCATTTCCTGCCGTTGCCGTAGTCGCGGCACATCGCGGTGTGGAAGCTCCCGGTCTTGCCGGTGATGCCCTGCGTGATCACGCGGGTGTTCTTGTTGATGAGGATGGACATGGTGGGATCAGCCCCTCGCCGCTGCGACGACGCGCTCGGCCGCATCCGCCATGTCGTCCGCGCTGATGATGGGAAGGCCCGACTGCGCAAGGATGATCCGGCCCAGCTTTTCGTTGGTACCCTTCATGCGCACCACCAGCGGCACCTGGAGCCGCACCTCGCGCGCGGCGGCGATCACGCCCTGGGCGATCAGGTCGCACTTCATGATGCCGCCGAAGATGTTGACCAGGATGGCCGCCAGCTTCGGATTGCGCAGCATCAGCTTGAAGGCCTCCGTCACCTTCCCGGCCGTCGCGCCGCCGCCCACGTCGAGGAAGTTGGCGGGCGATCCGCCGTACAGCTTGATCACGTCCATCGTCGCCATGGCCAGGCCCGCGCCGTTGACCAGGCAGCCGATGTTGCCGTCGAGCGGGATGTAGGAGAGGTCGAACTTCGAGGCCTCGACCTCGGCCGGGTCTTCCTCGTCGAGATCGCGCAGCGCGACGATCTCCGGATGGCGGAAGAGCGCGTTCGGGTCGAAGTCGAACTTGGCGTCGAGCGCGATCACGCGGCCGTCGCTGGTCAGGGCCAGCGGATTGATCTCGGCCAGCGATGCATCGCATTCGTCGAAGGCGCGGTACAGGTTCTGCATGAAGCTGCGCGCCTCTGGAATCGACTTCGCGGGGATGCCGATCCGGCGTGCGGCGTCGTCCGCCTGGCCCACCGTCAGGCCCGCGATCGGATCGATGGCCACCTTGTGGATCTTTTCGGGCGTGCGGGCCGCCACCTCTTCGATGTCCATGCCGCCTTCGCTCGAGGCCATCAGCGCGACGCGCTGGGTGTCGCGGTCCACCGCCAGCGCCAGGTAGAACTCTTTCGCGATGTCGGCGCCTTCCTCGATCAGGAGCCGCTTCACCAGGCGCCCCTCGGGCCCGGTCTGATGCGTTCTCAAGCGCATGCCGAGGATCTGCTCGGCATGCTGGCGCACTTCCGCCATGGATCTCGCCAGTTTCACGCCGCCGCCCTTGCCGCGCCCGCCGGCGTGGATCTGCGCCTTGACGACCCAGCGCGCGCCGCCGAGCCGAGTGGCCGCATCCACCGCCTCCTCAGGCGACATGCAGAGAAAGCCGCGCGGCGTGGCCACGCCGTATTTCCGCAATACCTCTTTGCCCTGGTATTCGTGGATATTCATGGCTTTGGCGGTTTTTTAGGGGACGGGCAGGGCCTAGGCGCCGAGTTCGCAACCGGGCATTTGCGCCCAGTCGAAATACCTGGCCGGCATCGCGCCGGGCGCAATGCCGCGCTGCATGTGCTCGGCCTTCTTTTGCCGGATGACTTCGACGAGGAATTCAGCCTCGTAGGATTTGAGAAGGTGCGACTGGTGAGTCTTCAGGTAATGGCCGATCCGTTCCGCCTCGTTCTGGCTTTGGCTCAGCAATTCGTAATAGGTATGGCTGTCCCAATGCCACCTGAATCCCAATTCATAGAACGCCGCGTTGTAGGCGTTCCGTTCGATTTCGTCGTTCCGGTACTGGATTGGCAAATCGTTGACCATGAGCTTCTCCTTCAAATTTGAATGCCGCGGTGGTGAATCGAATGCGCTCGGCATATTCAAAATGTAGAGTGGTCGATCAATAATTAATAGTGAAAGTATTTTATTGAATGTATTTGCTATGAGTTATGGGTTGAGGGCGCCAGAATCCGTTGTGCGCCCTCGTCCGCGCTCAGCTCAGATCACGCGCTCTTCGCGCAGCATCGCCAGGTCGTCCGCGCTGTAGCCGAGCTGGCGCAGCACTTCCTCGGTGTGTTCGCCGAGCAGCGGTGAACGCGTCACCTCGGTCGGGCTGTCGGACATCTTGATGGGGTTGCCGACCGTCAGGTACTTGCCCCGCGTCGGGTGGTCCACCTCGACGATGGTGCCGCTCTCGCGCAGCGACTCGTCCGCTGCGATCTCCTTCATCGACAGGATCGGCCCGCAGGGAATGTCGTACTTGTTGAGGATCTCCATGGCCTCGAACTTGTCCTTGGTCATGGTCCACTGCTCGATGCGCGCGAAGATCGGCTTCAGGTGCAAGAGGCGTGCGGCCGGCGTGGCATAGGCCTCGTCGTCGATCCAGCCCTCTTCGCCGATGACCTTGCACACCGCCGGCCAGACTGCGCCCTGCGTGATGAAGTAGATGTACGCATTCGGGTCGGTCTCCCAGCCCTTGCAGCGCAGGATCGAGCCCGGCTGGCCGCCGCCGGAGGCGTTGCCGGCGCGCGGCACGGCGTCGCCGAACTTGCCGTCGGGGTACTGCGGGTACTCGTGCATGGTGCCGGTGCGTTCGAGCCGCTGCTGGTCGCGCATCTTCACGCGGCACAGGTTGAGCACCGCGTCCTGCATCGGCGCCAGCACCTGCTGCCCGCGCCCGGTGCTGTTGCGCTGGTATAGAGCGGCGACGATGCCGAGCGCCAGGTGCAGGCCGGTACCGCTGTCGCCGATCTGCGCGCCGGTCACGACCGGCGGGCCGTCGTCGAAGCCGGTCGTCGACGCGGCGCCGCCGGCGCACTGCGCGACGTTCTCGTAGACCTTGCAGTGCTCGTACTTGCCCGGCCCGAAGCCCTTGACCGAGGCCACGATCATGCGCGGGTTCAAGTCCTGGATGTGGCTCCAGGTGATGCCCATGCGGTCCAGCGCACCGGGAGCGAAGTTCTCGACCAGCACGTCACAGGTCTTGATCAGCGTGTCGAGGACCTGCTTGCCCTTGGGCTTCTTGGTGTCCAGCGTGATCGAGCGCTTGTTGTGGTTCAGCATCGTGAAGTAGAGGCTGTCCACGCCGGGAATGTCGCGCAGCTGGCCGCGCGTCGCATCGCCTTCGCCGGCGCGCTCGACCTTGATCACGTCGGCGCCGAACCAGGCCAGCAGCTGGGTGCAGGTGGGGCCGGACTGCACATGGGTGAAATCGAGAATCCGAACGCCCTCGAGTGCCTTGCTCATTGTGTCTCCTTGGATCTGGCCTCGACTTCTACCAGACGGGCGCGCAGTTTGCGCTCCTCGGCGAAGCGGGCGGTCTCGTCGCGCACGATGGCGACAATGCCCATGACCTTCCGATCTTCGGAGAACAGCATCGATACCGTGAAGGCGATCGACAGCGTGTGCCCGTCCTTGTGCAGGGCGGGCACGCGCAGCAGGTCGGCGCCGTACTTGGTGATGCCCGTGTCCATGGTCTTTTGATAGCCGTCCCAGTGCCGGCCGCGCTGGCGTTCCGGGATGATCAGATCGAGCGACTTGCCCAACGCCTCGGCTTCGGCGTAGCCGAAGATGCGCTCGGCTGCCTGGTTCCAGAGCGTGATCGCGCCTTGCGCATCCGCGACCATGATGGCGTCGCCGGCACCGGCGACGAGCTGTTTCAAATCCACGTTCGATTGCAAGGCGCCGCTCCCTCTTTCCAGTCTCAAACCGCTTTGGACTCGCGCAAGTTGATGATCTGTTCCTTGCTGTAGCCCAGCTCGGCCAGCACATCGTCGGTGTGCTCGCCCAAAAGCGGCGAAGGCGTGATCTCGGGCTTCAGGTCGGAGAACTTGATCGGGCTGCCGACGGTGAAGTAGTTGCCGCGCTCCTTGTGGCCCTTCACCTCGACGATCGAGCCGCTCTTGCGCAGCGATTCGTCGTGCAGCAGTTCCTTCATCGTCAGCACCGGCGAGCAGGGAATGTCGAACTTGCGCAGGATGTCGACCGCCTCGAACTTGGTCTTGTCGGCCAGCCAGTCCTCGATGGTTGCGAAGATCGCGGTGATGTGCGGCTGGCGTGCCTTGGCCGTCATGTAGTCGGGGTCGGTCTTCCATTCGGGCTTGCCGATGGCGTCGCAGATCGGGGCCCAGGCGTGGCCCTGCACGGTGAAGTAGATGTACGCGTTGGGGTCGGTTTCCCAGCCCTTGCACTTGAGCACCCAGCCCGGCTGGCCGCCGCCGCCGGCATTGCCGCCGCGCGGAACCACGTCGCTGAAGGTGCCATGCGGGTACTGCGGGTACTCTTCCAGGTAGCCGAGCTTGTCCAGGCGCAGCTGGTCGCGCATCTTCACGCGGCAGAGGTTGAGCACCGCGTCCTGCATCGCGCAGGCCACGCGCTGGCCCTTGCCGGTCTGCTGGCGGCCGATGATGGCGGTCAGGATGCCGATCGCCAGGTGCATGCCGGTGTTGCTGTCGCCCAGGGCGGCGGCGCTGACGGTCGGCGGGCCGTCCCAGAAGCCGGTGGTCGAGGCGGCGCCGCCGGCGCACTGCGCGACGTTCTCGTAGACCTTGAGGTCGTCGTAGTGGTGGCCGTCGCTGAAGCCCTTGACCGAGGCGACGATCATCTTGGGGTTCAGTTCCTGGATGCGCTCCCAGGTGAAGCCCATGCGGTCGAGCGCGCCGGGGCCGAAGTTCTCGACCAGCACGTCGGATTCGCGGATCAGCTTCTCCAGCACCACCTTGCCCTCGGGCTGCTTGGTGTCCAGCGTCAGCGAGCGCTTGTTGCTGTTGAGCATGGTGAAGTAGAGCGCGTCGACGTCGGGGATGTCGCGCAGCTGGGTGCGCGTGACGTCGCCGGAGCCCGGGCGCTCGACCTTGATGACGTCGGCGCCGAACCAGGCCAGCATCTGCGTGCAGGCGGGACCGGCCTGGACATGGGTGAAGTCGATGATCTTGATGCCGTTGAGTGGTTTGTTGCTGCTGCTCATGGGATATCTCCTGTGTTGCCTGGGATTACTTCTTCTTCGCCGTCGCCGGGTTCAGACTGGTGATGCGGCCGCTTTCGGTGCCGGCGGTCTCGTCGATCACGGCGTTGATCAGGGTCGGCCGGCCGGAGGCGACGGCCTCGGCGAGGGCCTTTTCCAGCTCGTCGGCGGTGGTGGCGTTGACGCCGACGCCGCCGAAGGCTTCGATCAGCTTGTCGTAGCGCGCGTTCTTGACGAACACGGTCGGCGCCACGTCGGGCGTGCCGCTCACGTTCACGTCGGTGCCGCGGTAGACGCCGTTGTTGTTGAAGACGACGATGCAGATGGGCAGGTTGTAGCGGCAGATGGTTTCGACTTCCATGCCGCTGAAGCCGAAGGCGCTGTCGCCCTCGATGGCGATCACCGGCTTGCCGGTGACCACGGCCGCGGCGACCGCGAAGCCCATGCCGATGCCCATGATCCCCCAGGTGCCCACGTCGAGGCGCTTGCGCGGCTCGTACATGTCGACGATGCTGCGCGCGAAGTCCAGCGTGTTGGCGCCTTCGTTGACAACGATGGCATCGGGCCGCGCCTTCACCTGATCGCGGATCACGCTGAGCGCGCTGTGGAAGTTCATCGGCGAGGGCCGGGCAGCCAGCGTGGCGGCCATCTTCGACAGGTTCTTGTCCTTGCGCTCGGCGATGGCGCCGGTCCAGTCGGCCGGCGGCTTGGCCCACTTGGCGTCGACGCCGGCCAGGAGCGCCGCCACGCAGGAGCCGATGTCGCCGATCACCGGCGCGGCGATCGCGACGTTGCTGTCGATCTCGGTCGGCGCGATGTCGATCTGGATGAACTGCTTGGCGCCCTTCTCCTGGGCCCAGGTCTTGCCCTTGCCGTGCGACAGCAGCCAGTTGAGGCGCGCGCCGACCAGCATCACGACGTCGGCTTCCTGCAGCACATAGGAACGCGCGGCCGCGGCCGACTGCACATGGGTGTCGGGCAGGAGGCCCTTGGCCATCGACATCGGCAGGTAGGGGATGCCGGTCTTCTCGATCAGCGCCCGAATGTCGGCGTCGGCCTGCGCATAGGCCGCGCCCTTGCCCAGCAGGATCAGCGGTTTCTTGGCACTCTTGAGCAGATCGAGCGCGCGCTTCACCGCGTCGGGTGCCGGAATCTGGCGCGGCGCCGGATCGACCACCTTGATCAGCGATCGCTTGCCGGCAGCCGCGTCCATGGTCTGAGCGAACAGCTTGGCCGGCAGGTCGAGGTACACGCCGCCCGGGCGGCCCGACAGGGCCGAGCGGATCGCCCGCGCGATGCCGACGCCGATGTCCTCGGCATGGAGCACGCGGAAGGCCGCCTTGCACAGCGGCTTGGCGATCGCGAGCTGGTCCATCTCCTCGTAGTCGCCCTGCTGCAGGTCGACGATCTCGCGCTCGCTCGAGCCGCTGATCAGGATCATCGGGAAGCAGTTGGTGGTGGCATTGGCCAGCGCGGTCAGGCCGTTGAGGAAGCCGGGCGCCGACACCGTCAGGCAAATGCCGGGCTTCTGCGTCAGGAAGCCGGCGGCCGCGGCCGCGTTGCCGGCGTGCTGCTCGTGACGGAACGAGATCACGCGCATGCCTTCGGCCTGCGCCATGCGCGTGAGGTCGGTGATCGGGATGCCGGGCAGGCCGAAGATGGTGTCGATGTCGTTCAGCTTCAGCGCGTCGATCACCAGGTGGAAGCCATCGGTCGTTTCGCGGGCCGGCGCGTCGTCGGTCATGTTCTTGAGCGCGCGCTGGAGCGTGTCGTCGGCCGCCAGGGCTGCCTGTTTGTCTGTGCTAACTGAAGACATGTCTCTCCTTTTGCTTTGGATGAATGGCCGGGGGCCGAGCCAAGACTATGATTCGGGCCCAGGCTTTCAGCTGTTGACCGCGGTCAACTTTCCGGAAAACGTTCGCCGTACCGATGAACCGGCGGTTGTTGCGAAATCGAGCAAGACGGGAACCATGACGTTGTTGGAAAACCACCCGGAAAAAAACATCATCCGAGCCCAGCTCCGGCAAAACATCCTTCTCAAGGATCTGAGCGAGAGCGACCGCGCCGAACTGGAAACCCATCTCTCCGTGGTGGACGGCAACAAAGGCGACTTCCTGCTGCACCAGGGCGTGCGCGAGATGGAGCAGTACTTCATCCTCGACGGCATCCTCAAGCGGGTGGTGAGCAATCCGGAGGGCAAGGAAATGATCCTGCGCTTCGCCGACGAGAACGACATGGAGACCAGCTATGCCGCGCTGCGGCTGGGGACGCCCACGCCGTACGGCATCGTGTGCGTGACCAAGGCGCGCGTGGCCAGCCTGCCGCTGAAGGAATGGATCGCGTTCCTGAACCGGCATGCGGAAGCCAAGGAGCTGTTCGAGTTCAGCGTCATGCGCGGGATGAGCGAGATCATGGCGCACACCATCACGCTGCACCTGCTCGACGCGCCCGGCCGCGTGCACCGCTTCATGCGCAAGCATCCGGAGCTGGTGGATCGCATTCCGAGCAAGGAACTGGCCTCCTATCTCAATCTCTCCGCGGAAACCCTGAGCCGCCTGAAAAAGCGCGGAAAGATCTAACTCAGGTCTGCTTGGATGAGGCGAACAGCCGCGAGCTGGTCATCAGCCTCAGCTGGTTGTCGACGCTGTGCACGCCGGCCACCGCCGCCGCAACATCCTCGGTCTGGCTTCGCTCTTCCGTGTCGAGCACGATCCCGCGCAGTGCGACCTGCCCTTGCCTGGCGTTGATCGTGATGTTGATATCGCGCGTCGCCGCATGCTCTTTCAGCGCCGCGCGAACGCGCGCCTCCAGCGCCATGTTGGCGAGCATGGCGCGCGATTCGGCGGTCTCGGCGAACTCCGGTCGGCTCGCCAACAGGCAGATCTGCTCCACGCAGCTCTCGACCGACACGCGGTCCGTGTTGAGCACCAGGTCGTAGAGCACCGGGTCGCCCCAGGTGACGCCGAACTGGTCGTTCATGCGCGAGGCATGCGCCTGGTCACTGCGGCGCAGCTCGGCTTCCGCGAATTCGACATCGTCGGTGCCCAAGTGGCCCATCAGCCATTCGACCCGCTTCTTGAACGAGCGCGTGATGCGCACGCACACCACGTGCGGCACGGGGCGCAGCAGGCAGGTGGCGCCCCAGCCGCGCAGCACGACATTGCCGCGGTCGGCCAGCGCGAACAGTTCTTCCGCGGTGTAGAGGGCGACGCTGCGCCGGTCGGTGGTGAGCCGCTCCACCAGCCCCGCCTTGCCGTCGCGCAGGCGGCCGATCAGGCTGGTGGACACCTGCGCCCGGTCGGCCACGCGCTCGATGGCCTCGTGGCGCATGACGGCCAGGCCGAGCGACTCGGCGAGCCGCAGCGACACATCCTTGGCGAGGGAACCCATCTCCTGGGTCATTGCGATGACGGGCATGTGGCCTCCTCTGCGCTTTCAGTCCACCGGCCGCTCGACGGCGAACTCGTCAGACTTTTTTGGCTTGATCAACGCCATCACTTTCGAGATGAGCGGCCAGAAGAGCATGGTCAGCGCCAGCGTGGTGATGCCGCCGACCAGCGGGTTCGACCACATGATCATGACGTCGCCCTGCGAGACCAGCATGGCCTGGCGGAACGAGTCTTCGGCCTTGTCGCCGAGCACCAGCGCGAGCACCAGCGGCGCCAGCGGGAAGTCGAGCTTCTTGAAGATGTAGCCCACCACGCCGAAGCCGAGCATGAACCAGATGTCGAGCATCGCGTTGTGCACGGTATAGGCGCCGATCGCGCAGATCACGATGATCACCGGCGCGATGATCGAGAACGGAATGCGCAGGATCGAGGCGAACAGCGGCACCGTGCTCAGCACCACGATGAGGCCGACGATGTTGCCGAGGTACATGCTGGCGATCAGGCCCCAGACGAAGTCCTTCTGTTCGACGAAGAGCAGCGGACCCGGCTGCAGCCCCCAGATCAGCAGGCCGCCGAGCAGCACCGCAGCGGTCGGCGAACCGGGAATGCCGAGCGCCAGCATCGGCAGCAGCGCACTGGTGCCGGCGGCGTGCGCAGCGGTCTCGGGCGCCACGACGCCTTCCATTTCGCCGGTGCCGAACTTAGTGCCGTTCTTCGACATCTTCTTGGCCAGGCCATAGCTCATGAACGAGGCCGGCGTGGCGCCGCCGGGCGTGATGCCCATCCAGATGCCGATCAGCGAGCTGCGCAGCGAGGTCACCCAGTACTGCGGCAGTTGCTTCCAGGTCTGCAGCACTACCTTGGGATCGATCTTCGCGCTCTTGCCGGAGAACTTGAGGCCTTCCTCCATCGACAGCAGGATCTCGCCGATGCCGAACAGGCCGATGACCGCGATCAGGAAGTCGAAGCCGCGCATCAGCTCGGGCTGCCCGAAGGTGAGGCGCAGCTGGCCGGTCACGGTGTCCATGCCGACGCTGGCCAGCGCGAAGCCGAGCGCCATCGACGCCAGGATCTTGAAGGGCGAGCCCTTGCCCATGCCGACGAAGCTGCAGAAGGTCAACAGGTACACCGCAAAGAATTCGGGCGAGCCGAACTTGAGCGCGAACTTGGCCACCAGCGGCGCCAGGAAGGTGATCATCACCACCGCCAGGAAGGCACCCACGAAGGACGAGGTGAAGGCGGTGGTCAGCGCCGCACCGGCCTTGCCCTGCTGGGCCATCGGATAGCCGTCGAAGGTGGTGGCCACCGACCACGGCTCGCCCGGGATATTGAACAGCACGGAGGTGATGGCGCCGCCGAACAAGGCACCCCAGTAGATGCACGACAGCATGATGATGGCCGAGGTCGGCGACATCGTGAAGGTGAGGGGCAGCAGAATGGCCACCCCGTTCGCCCCGCCCAGCCCCGGCAGCACGCCGATCAGCACGCCGAGGATGATGCCGACGAACATCAGGCCGATGTTCATCGGCGTCAGGATCACTGCAAAGCCCTGCATCAGGGCACTGATTTCTTCCATTTCGCGTTCGCTCCCAGAGATTCAGTAGCCGAGAAAGCGAAGAGGATCCAGCGCGCCTTTGAAAAGGGGCACCTTGAACCACACTTCGAACATGAAGAAGAAGAGCGTGTTGACGGCCAGCGCGATGAGGACGCTCTTGACCCACGAGTACTTGCCCAGAACGATCATGAACAGCGCGATGTAGAGCGCCGATGCGATGTACAGCCCCAGGAAGGAAACGGCCAGCACATACACCGTCGCCGGAACCAGCACCGACATCACGCGCTTCAGCTGCTCCGAATCGACGAAGACCTCGGTCTTCCTGTTCTTGCCGAGCAGGGCTTGATACAGGATGCCGGCGCCCGAGATGGTGATGATCAGGCCGATGTAGAAGGGAAAGTAGCCCGCCCCGGGGCCGTCGGTGGTCCAGCCGGCGCCCAGCCTGCGGCTTTCGAAGATCACGCCCAGGCCGATGATCAACAGGACCGCCGCAACCACCGCTTCGACCAGGTTGGTGGCAACGCCCGTGCGCGCCGCGGCGTCGCCGGATTTCTCGTCGTGCTCCATGGAGCCCCCATCGTGTGTGTGTGTGATGAAAACCAATGCGGCGCCCTCGCCATCCCCCGCGCGGGGTGATGGCTGTCGCGTTCGCCGCTCGGCGCCCGGTTACTTGCTGCTGGCGGCCAGGAAGCCGGCTTCGGTCATCAGGGTGCGGTGGGTGGCCTCTGCGCCTGCCAGCCATTTCGCGAACGCGTCGCCGGTCATGAAGGTCGGATTGAACGCACCCTTCTCCATGTACTCTTTCCACTCGGGCGTTGCGGCGACCTTGGTCAGCAGGTCCACATAGAACTTGAGCTGGTCGGGCGTCACGCCAGCGGGCATGAAGATGCCGCGCAGCATGGTGTACTTGGTCGGGACGCCGGATTCCTTGCAGGTCGGGATGTCGTTCCACGACTGCGTGTCGGTGACCTTGGCCTTGAAGGGCATGCGCTCGTCGTCGAACACGCACAGCGCGCGCAGCTTGCCGGCGCGCCACTGGGCAACCGCCTCGATCGGATTGTTCACGGTGGAATGCACATGGCCGCCCACCAGCTGCACCGCGACCTCGCCGCCGCCCTTGAAGGGCACGTAGATGAACTTCGTGCCGGTGGCCTTCTCGAGGGCCACGGTGATGATCTGGTCTTCCTGCTTCGAGCCGGTGCCGGCCATCTTGAACTTGCTCGGGCCCGCCGCCTTCGCCGCGGCGATGTATTCGGCGGCGCTCTTGTACGGCTCCTCGGCGTTCGACCACAGCACGAACTGGTCGAGCGCCATCATCGCGACCGGGGTCATGTCCTTCCAGTTGAAGGGCACGCCGGTCGCCATCGGCGTCGTGAACAGGTTCGACAGCGAGATGATGATCTTGTGCGGATCGCCCTTGGCTTCCTTGACCGCGAGGAAGCCCTCGGCGCCGGCGCCGCCCGACTTGTTGACGACGATGAGCGGCTCCTTCATCAGCTTGTGCTTGATGATGATGCCCTGCATCAGCCGCGCCATCTGGTCGGCGCCCCCGCCGGTGCCGGCAGGGATCACGAATTCCACCGGCTTGGTGGGCTCCCATGCGGCGAAGGCAGGTGTCGTGACCGCCAGCGCCATGACGGCCGCGGTGGACAGGCTGGCTCCGCAGGCCCGGGTGCGCGAAATGAGATTCCCGATCATGTTGTCTCCTAGGTAGGCTGTGCTCTTTTTGCTTGGAATCTCAGTCGAAATCCCAGTGAAGCGAATGCTGCGCGCCGTCGCCCAAAGCCGGCTTGACCATGGTCAACTTTTCAGAGATTCCGTATGCGGGTAAGCCCGCGCCCTGCGCCGCCAGCCCTTCGAGACAAATCTAGGGTTTACCCCCTAATCGGGTAAACCCTATAAGATGACCGGAACTCGACTTTGCAATCCAGGAGTTCCCTATGTCCACCCTCGACCAATCGTCCCGTGCGAACGCCTTCGGCGGCCTGGCCGGCGCGTTCAAGGCCTTGGCCGATGAAGCCAGCGTGCTGGTCCATGCCTTGCTGAATCCGGGCAAGATCATCGAAGAAGTCGAGCAGATGCGCGCCTTGCACCTGGACGCGAACAAGGTCGAAGCCAGCAACCCGGCGCGCGCTGCCGCGTTGCGCTGGCAGGCCTCGCGCGTCGGCCTGCGCTGAGCGCGCCCGGCCAAGGCCGGTGGGTATTCAGCTCAGGTGAGCACCCGCCTCAACGCTCGGATCTGTTGCCACACCTGCGCCTGCGTACCGGCGACGCCCATGACCTGCATGCACCGCTCCAGCCAGCCGGTGCGCTCGCGCATGCGTTCGATGGCGCGCTGCAGGTCGCGGCGCACGGCGGCACCGTAGGCGCCTTCGGCCTTGGCAACGGCATCGCGCAGCAGCGCCAGGCTCGGCTTCATCATCGCCAGGTCGATCAGGTCGCGGCTGAATACGCCGTCATCAGCCCAGCAGTCGGAGTTGGCGAGCAACTTGCTCGCGGCCATGTCCAAGGACGTGAGCGTTGGCACGCCGCACAGCTCGTCGGCCTTGCCGGGTACCTGCAGCGCCATGCGGGCCTCGAACACGATCTCGAACTTGATCGGCTGGTCGTCGAGCTGCACGCGCGTGCGGATGCCGTGCTGGTCGGCGCGCAGTTCGCCGGCCTGCGTCAGCGGCACGGCATCGGCCCGCGTCACGGTCGCAAGTCCGTCGATGCCGGTCATCTCCTGCCGAAGCTGACGGTACATCGCAAGGTCCGACACGAGAAAGTCGATGTCCACCGACTCGCGGTACTCGCCGAAGCGCAGCGCGATCGCGGTGCCGCCGCCGAACAGGCAGCCCCGTTCGCGTAGCCGCGGCCCATCGAGCGCCTGGAGCACCCGCGCGACGCGGCGGTGGTGCGGCCGCTCAAACAACAGGGTCGCTCCCGAGTGCCAACCGCAGGGCATCGACGAGGTCCCGCTCGGCCGGAGACAGTGTCGTGGGGTCGAGGTGCCGCCAGTTGCGCTCGTAGATGCCCAAGGCTTCGCGCGGCGTGAGTTCTTGCGGGCCGTGGACCTGCCACGCCAGTTCCTTGAGGCCAGGGTAGTCGGCGATGCGGACGCGCGCGGGAAGCCAGCCTCGGCGATGCGTTTCGGCGGGCGCAGCAGCTTCCTCCTGCGGCCGGATCGCCACAGCCAGACCCAGCGCCACCAGCACCCGCAGGTACGCGGCCATGGTGACCGCAGGTTCGCCCTTTTCGATCCGGTGCAGGGTGACGCGCGAGATGCCGGCAGCTTCGGCCGCGGCCACGGCGCTGATGCCCAAGTCCTTGCGGCGCCAGCGCACCGTGGCGCCGATGGCGGCCAGGGCCTCGGCGGATTGGGGAGTGAGCTCAGGGCCTGGATCGGGCATAAGTGTTTCTCATTCTTGACAAAATCAGTGATTTGTCAAGAATGAGAAACAAATCAGTGCAGTGCGTGGCGCGCTGCGCCTACGATGCTCGCCGCATCCACGCCGAAGAACCGGCGCAGCGCCGCGCGCGTGTCGCTGCGGCCGAAGCCGTCGGTGCCCAGCGTGAGGTAGCGCCGGCCTTCGGGCAGGAATGCACGGATGCTTTCAGGCACCGCGCGCACATAGTCGGTTGCCGCGATCACCGGCCCGCTGCCGCCCGCCAGCTGCTGCGCGATGAAGGGTGTGCCCGGCGCCGCATCGCCGGCCAGCGCACGCTGCTCGCAGGCTCTCCCATCGCGCGCAAGTTCGCTCCAGCTCGTGACGCTGAAGACCTCGGCCTCGATGCCTTCCGCGGCCAGCAGCTGCGCTGCCTTGATCACCTCGGTCAGGATCGCGCCGGAGCCGAGCAGCGTCACTTTGGCTGACGCGCGCTCCGGACCCTCGAAGCGATAGCAGCCGCGCAGCACATCGACCTCCGCGCCTGCCGGCAGGTCGGGCTGGGCATAGTTCTCGTTCATCAGCGTGACGTAGTAGAAAACGTCCTTCTGCTCGACCATCATCTCGCGGATGCCGGCATCGACGATCACCGCCATCTCGCCCGCGAACGCCGGGTCGTAGGCCTTGCAGTTCGGGACGGTGGCGGCGATCAGGTGGCTCGATCCGTCCTGGTGCTGCAGCCCCTCGCCGCCGAGCGTGGTGCGCCCCGAGGTGGCGCCGAGCAGGAAGCCGCGTGAGCGCTGGTCGGCCGCGGCCCAGATCTGGTCGCCCACGCGCTGGAAGCCGAACATCGAGTAGTAGATGTAGAAGGGCAGCATCGCCAGGCCGTGCACGCTGTAGCTGGTGGCCGCCGCGGTCCAGCTCGCGATGGCGCCGGCCTCGCTGATGCCCTCTTCGAGGATCTGGCCGTCGGTCGCCTCGCGGTACGAGAGCACCGAGCCGATGTCCTCCGGCGCGTAGCGCTGGCCCACGCTCGAATAGATGCCGACCTGCTTGAACAGGTTGGCCATGCCGAAGGTGCGCGCCTCGTCGGCCACGATGGGCACGATGCGCGGGCCCAGCGTCTGGTCCTTCATGAGGTTGCCCAGCATGCGCACGAAGGCCATGGTGGTGCTCATCTCCTTGCCGGCGGCGGCGATCGCGAACTGCGCGTAGGCCGCGATTTCCGGCTTGGCGACCGGCTCGCACGCGGTCTCGCGCTTGGGCATGCTGCCGCCGAGCGCGGCGCGCTTCTCGCGCAGATAGCGCATCTCGGGGCTGTCCTCGGCCGGCTTGTAGAAGGCGGCCTGCGCGGCCTGCTCGTCGGTGAGCGGCAGATCGAAGCGGTTGCGGAACTCGAGCAGGTCGTGCTCGTCGAGCTTCTTCTGCGAGTGCGTGGTCATCTTGCCCTGCCCCGCGCTTCCCATGCCGTAGCCCTTCTTGGTGTGGGCCAGGATCACCGTCGGCTGGCCGCGGTGCGCGGCGGCGGCTGCATAGGCGGCATGGATCTTCACCAGGTCGTGGCCGCCGCGCTTGAGACGATCGATCTGCTCGTCGGTCATGCCTTCCGCGAGGCGCGCGAGCTCCTCGTTCTGGCCGAAGAAGGTGTCGCGGTTGTAGCGCCCGTCCTTGGCCGCGAAGGTCTGCATCTGGCCGTCCACCGTGTTGGCGAAGGCGCGCGCCAGCGCACCACCGCTGTCGCGCGCGAACAGGCCGTCCCAGTCGCTGCCCCACACCAGCTTGATCACGTTCCAGCCGGCGCCGGCGAAGAGTTTTTCGAGCTCGTCGATGATGCGGCCATTGCCGCGCACCGGGCCGTCGAGGCGCTGCAGGTTGCAGTTGACCACCCACACGAGGTTGTCGAGCCGCTCGCGCGCAGCGAGCGTGAGCGCGCTCATCGATTCGGGCTCGTCCATCTCGCCGTCGCCGAACACACCCCACACTTTCCGTCCCTCGCAATCGAGCAGGTTGCGGTGCGTGAGGTAGCGCATGAAGCGCGCGTGGTAGATCGAGCTGATCGGACCGATGCCCATCGAGCCGGTCGGGAACTGCCAGAAGTCCGGCATCAGGTACGGGTGCGGATAGCTGGAGAGGCCGCGTGCGCCGTGGGCGGGCGCCGTGAGTTCCTGGCGATAGTGCCGGAGATCCTCCTCGCTCAAGCGCCCTTCGAGAAAGGCACGCGCGTAGACGCCCGGCGCGCTGTGCGGCTGGAAGAACACGAGGTCGCCGCGCTGCTTCTCGTCGCGCGCATGGAAGAAGTGATTGAAGCCGGTCTCGAACAGGTCGGCCGCACTCGCATAGCTCGCGATGTGGCCGCCGAGCTCGCCATAGGCCTGGTTGGCGCGCACCACCATCGCGAGCGCGTTCCATCGCATCAGCGAAGCCAGCCGCTCTTCGATCGCGAGGTCGCCCGGGAACGCCGGTTGCGCCTCGACCGCGATGGTGTTGACGTAGGGCGTCGACAGCTCGGGCTGCCAGCCGATGCGCTGGGTGCGTGCGATGCGCGCGAGTTCGTCGAGCATCCAGCGCGCGCGTTCCGGGCCGTGCGCCTCGGCCAGCGAAGCGAAGGCCTCGCGCCATTCGGCGGTTTCGACCGGGTCGGGATCGTTCAAGGGCATGTCGATCAGTGCGCGCAACTGACCGGAAGAAATCGGGGCGTTCATGAACCGCACTTTAGGCCGCCTCCGATGGAATGGGCTGCCGTTCCAGCGGCTCTTTCAAGGTTATCACGGCATAGAATGCCGCCATTCAGCCACTTTGAAGCATTTCATGCAACTGGACGCGATCGACCTGCGCATCCTGGACGAGCTGCAGCGCGACGGCGCACTCTCGAACGTGGAGCTCGCGCGACGCGTGCACCTCTCGCCCTCGCCTTGCCTCGCGCGCGTGAAGGCGCTCGAAACGGGCGGCGTGATCCAGCGCTACGTGGCGCTGGCCAACGCGGCCGTGCTGGGGCTCGGGCTCAACGTGTTCATTTCGATCAGCCTCAAGACGCAAAGCAAGAAGTCGCTGGCCGACTTCGAACAGCGCATCGCCGAGCACGACGAGGTGATGGAGTGCTACCTGATGACCGGCGACAGCGACTACCTGATCCGCGTGGCGCTGCCCGACATCGGTGCGCTCGAGAAATTCATCCTCGAGCAGCTGACGCCCATTGCGGGCATCGAGAAGATCCGCTCGAGCTTTGCGCTCAAGCAGGTGCGCTACAAAACGGCGCTGCCGCTGCCGGCAGCGCCGTCCTGAATCGCTCGGGCCTTACAAGCCGATCAGACCGCCGTCGTTCTTCGTGATCACGACCGTGGCCGAGCGCGGACGCGCATTGCCGCCTTCGGGCCAGTGGCTGCCGAAGAGCGCCGGGTTGCCGATGTTCGCTGCCGCCGTGGTCTCGCCCGGGTGCTGGATGTTGACGAACAGCGCGCGGCCGTCGCCCGATTCGGCGATGCCGGTGATCTCGCAGTCCTTCGGGCCGACGAGGAAGCGGCGCAGGCCGTCGGTGCCCGGCGCCTTGCCGACGAAGGTGGCCTGCGTGCGCGTGGTCACGCCGTCGACGTTGGTGATGGTCTTGGCAGCGCCGTCGCCCACCTTGCCGGGCACGGCGCCCAGCAGCATGCAGTTGGTGACGTCGGTGTAGGCGCCGTCGTCGGTCTCCAGCCACAGCAGGCCGGCGGTCACGCTGCTGAACCACAGGCCGTCGGGGCTCGAGAAGTCGTTGTCGGCGACCAGGCCCGAGAGGTTGACGTCCGCCGAAGCCGTGGCGCGCGCGCCGAACAGGTACACGTCCCACTTGAAGCTCAGGGCCGCCGGGTCGGCGCCGTCGTCCGCGAAGCGCACGATGTGGCCGTTGGGATTGCCGGTCTGCGCCGTTGCGGCCACGCCCTTGGGGTCGTTGTAGAAGCGCGGGTTGGCCGCATCGGTGGCCGTGATGGGACGCGAGGCGGCGTTGGTGTTGGTGAGGGTCACATAGACCTCGCCGGTCTTCGGATTGACGGCCGTCCACTCGGGGCGGTCCATCTTGGTGGCGCCGGCCGCATCGGCCGCGAGGCGCACGTTGATCACCACGTCGGCCGCGTCGGCGAAGGCGTAGGCGGGATTGCTCGCCGTGATGCCGTTGACGCCGAGCTTGAGCTCCAGCCACACGCCCGTGCCGTCGGCATTGAACTTGGCGACGTAGAGCTTGCCGTCGTCCATGTACTTGTCGCCGGCCGCCAGGCCGCCGTTGATGTCGGCCGCATCCCAGGCCTTGGTCGACACAAACTTGTAGATGTACTCGTTGCGCGAATCGTCGCCCATGTACCAGACCAGGGGCTTGCCGGCCACCACCGGGCCGAGGCAGGCGCCTTCGTGGCCCATGCGGCCGAGCGCGGTGCGCTTCTTCGGCGTGCTGCCGGGCGTGAAGGGATCGATCTCGACCACCCAGCCGTAGGTGTTGGCGCCGTTGCGGTAGTCGTCCGTGGCGGTGGCGCCGGTGACCTGGGCATTCCAGCGGCCGTAGATGTTGTCGGCCGTGTCGGGCGTGACGGTGGACCAGAGTTCGCGACCGGTGCCGGCAACGCCGTAGCGCGTGAAGGCGGCGATCTCCTTGGCGCTGCGGCTGGGGTTGTCGGTCGCGGTGATGCGGCGGAAGTAGCCGGCCCAGTTCTCTTCGCAGGTCAGGTAGGTGCCCCAGGGCGTGGTGCCGTTGGCGCAGTTGTTGAGCGTGCCGCGGGTCTTGCTGCCGTCGGCGCTGAACTTGGTCTTCAGGTAGTCGGCGTTCGCAGCCGGGCCCGAGAAAGTCATCTCGGTCAGCGTGTGGACGCGGCGGTTGAAGCTCGAGTCCTGCTTGTAGCTCCAGCTGCTCGCGCCCTTGTTGACCTCGATCACGCTCACGCCGTGCAGGAAGAACTCGCGCTGCACTTCGTCGGCGACGCTGCGGACGGCGGCGTTGCCGGTGCCGACGATGGTCTGGCCGGTGGGATGCAGGAACAGCGGCGTGATGGCTTCGTGGTTCATCGCGAGCAGGCCGCGCGTGGCATTGGCCGGGTCCCACTTGTTCGAAGCATTGATGCCGAAGAAGGTCATGCCGTCATGGTGGTCGCCGGCGCGCTTGTCGTAGGTGGCCGGCGCATCGGTGCCGTCGTTCGCATAGGCAGGCACGCCGGCCGCGATCGGATCGCCGAGGCGGTACAGCACGGTGGCGGTATAGCCGGGCGGCACGCTGACGACGTCGTCCAGGCTCTTGGCGACGGCCGTGAAGCCCAGCTTGGGTGCGGCCGGCGCCGGTGCGGGCGCAGGGGCCGGAGCGGGTGCCGGCGCAGCCGGCAGCACCGGGAAACCGCCGCCGCTGCCGCCACCGCCGCAGGCTTGCAACAGAGCGGCGCCGGCGGTGCCGACGCCCAGGCCGAACAGATGGCGACGGCTCAGGCGCGACGCGATCAGGTCGTTGAAGGAGGGGTTGGGGCTTGAGTTGTGGCCGATGTCGTCGGGGTCGATCGCAGCGATTTCGTTATGGGTCTTGGCGGTCATTCGCAAAACTTTCAGTGGGGACTGGTTGTAGAAAAACTCAGCCCGGTACGCTAAAAGTTCAATGTGACGCCCGGAAGTCAGGCATGGGTCAGATCCGCGACGCGCGGCCTCCTCCGCCGCCGGCGGTCGTTCTCTCAGCGCGCGTGCTGCAGCAGGCGCGCCGCCGTCTCGTACATCGCGGCGTTGTTGAAGGCCGCGAGCCCGGCCGTCAGCAGCGCGATGCACGCGGCGACAGGGCCCGGCAGCGAACGCGCGGCAAACACCGCGAGCGCCATCAAGAGCGGCAGGAAGTGCGCGGCGTAGAGAAAAGTCTCCTCGCCGTAGATCAGATGCAGCGCAACCTGCGCCGCCAGCGTGAGCCCGAGGACCTTGCCGAAGGCATGCCACTGCGGCGAACGCACGAGCCCGTGCACGCCGGCCGCCAGCAGCAGGGTCCACAGGCCGAGCGCGAGCATGCCGGCCCAGCTGCCCGAACCGGGCGCGCTCAGCTGCACCGTGAGCCAGTTCAGCTTGGGCGCTTCGGAGGCCTTGGCCAGCAGCACTTCGGGCACGCTGATCGGATGCCAGAACATGCCGGCGAGCTTGTGCAGCACGGTGCCCGACTGCTCCAGGTTCACGTAGTCCGCCTCTTCCCGGCTGCCGAGAAAGAAGAACTTGGCGAAGCGGTAGAGGAAGCGCTGCGCCACCGAGACGACGGCGACGACCACGAACGCGATCGCGCTGATGGCGAACGCACGCCGCCAGGGCCGCTGGACCACGGCCAGCGCCAGCCCCGCGACCCAGTTGGTGACCGTGATGCTGAGGCTTGCGATGCTGGCGGCGATCAGCAGGCGGTCGCTCACCGGCCGATGCACCGCAAGCGCCGCGACCAGCAGCACCCACAGCAGGGTCAGCGATCCGATGCCGAAGGTCTCCGGCACCGAGAACCAGAACTGGAAGCCGGCGCTTGCGATGGCCAGCAGGGAAAAGCCGAGCGCAACGAAGCGGCCGGCGCCGAGCAACCGGCACAGCGCATAGAAAGAGACCACCCACAGCGCCGCCACCAGCGCCGCGAAGCGCATCGCCACCTGCAGATCGCTGCCCGGCCACAGCACGCGCAGGCCGGCGACCAGCGGATGGATGAGGATCGAGGCGATCGGATGGACCTTGGTGCGGTAGTGGTTGCTCTGCGAATCCACCATGTTGGCCAGCGCGCGCGGCAGGTCGGCCTGGAACCAAGCGTCGAGGCCCTCGGGCTTGAAGAGCTGCGGCGGCAATTGGCGCGACAGCGCCGCCAGCAGCATCAGGGCCAGCGCCGCGAGCAAGGCGGCGAGCAGCGCATCCCAGGCGAGGCTGCGTGTCGTCGTGGATGGGGTCACATTCAGCCTGCCATCCATAGCGCGACGGCGCCGATCGCCACGGCCAGCCGGCTGACCCAATCGCGCGCGGCGAAGACCACCGGGTCGTCGTGCAGCACGCCGCGGATCGCCTTGAGCCAGATGCGCATGGTCCAGAACAGGAAGACCGGGATCAGCACCCAAAGATATTGGGGGTTCTCGTAGCGCGCCACCATCTGCTGGTCGTGCAGGTAGAGGCCCAGCAGCAGGGCCGCCATCTGCCCGGCTGCGACGCCGGTGCACAGCACGAAAGGCGCATCGGTGGCCACGTAGCCGCGGTTGCGCTTCATCTGGCGCACCTCGGCGGGCGGGCCGGTCAACTCGACATAGCGCTTGGCCAGCGCCAGGCTCAGGAAGATGAAAAGCGAGAACGAGAGGATCCAGAAGGACAGCGGCTGCCCGGTGGCCGCCGTGCCGGCCGCCACCCGGATCGTGTAGAGGGCGGCCAGCGAGAACACGTCGACCACCGCACGGCGCTTGAGGTGCAGCGAGTAGGCGGTGGTCAGCGCCATGTAGAGCAGCAGCACGCCCACGAAGGCATCCGGCAGCAGCGCGAGCGACAGCGCCAGCGAGCTCGCACACAGAAGGCCTGTCATGACCAGGCCCGCCGGCACCGAGATCTCCCCGGCGGCGAAGGGCCGCGTACGCTTGCGGTGATGCCGCCGGTCCGTTTCGAGGTCGAGCAGATCGTTGAGCACGTAGATGCCCGAGGCCATGAGGCCGAAGGCCAGGAAGGCGAGCGCAGCGTTGACGACCAGCGACTGCGTGAGATCGTGCAGCACCGGCATCAGCGGCAGGAAGATCAGCAGGTTCTTGAGCCACTGATGCAAACGGGCGCCGTACAGATAGCGCTTGAAGGAGGTGCGCGGCGGCACGATCCGTGCCTCGATCGTGGTCGCGCCGGCCGCGCGCCGGGCCAGCGATTCGGAGCGGCTGACCACCACCGCGGCCTCGGCGCCGCGCCAGACCGCGAGGTCCACGCTGCGATCGCCTGCATAACTGAAGGCGCGGCCGCCGGCGTCGGCCTCGATCGCCGCCAGCTTGCCCGCGCCGCGCAGGTTGCGCTCGCCGTCGGAGGCGAGCACCGCATCGAAAAGGTCCAGGTGCCGCGCCACCGCGTGCGCGAGCTTGGCGTCGCTTGCCGTGGCCAGCACCGTGCGGCGGCCGGCGGCGCGCGCGCTGCGCACCAACTCGATCACCTCGGGCCGGTAGGGCAGGGTCGTGACATCGACGGTGGCGCGCTGCGCCACCTCGTCCTTGAACGCCGCCTTGCCGCGCAGCAGCCACAGCGGAAGGGAGAGCAGCGAGAGCGGCGAAGCGCGCACCAGCTGCAGCAGGGATTCGTGCAGCAGGTCGGTGGCGATCAGCGTGCCATCGAGATCGACGTAGAGCGGGCGCATGGTATTGAGGCCTGTCATCAGGACCCTAGCTCCGGCCCAGCACCACGACGCCCGCCATGATGATGGCGATGCCCAACACCCGGCCGGCGGTCAGCGGCTCGCCGAACAGCTGCCACGCGAGCAGGGCCGCGATCACGTAGCCCATCGACAGCATGGGATAGGCGACGGTCACGTCCACGCGCGTCAGTGCGAGGATCCACAGCCCTGCGCTGAGGAAATAGCAGACCAGGCCGAGCAGGATCCACGGCTGCGTGGCCGCGTTCCATGCGGCCGCCATCAGCGAGGCGCCGCTGCCCATGGCCACCGTGCCCAGCGTCTTGGCACCGGCCTTGAGCATCAGCTGCGCCGCCGAGTTGAGCAGCACGCCCGCGAAGATGATCGAAAAGGTCTGGAGATTCATGAAGATCCTTGCCCGTCGAAGGCAAGGATCATGCCCTGGCACCCGTTACTTCGGCCACAAGACCCACAAACGCAGAGGCTGATTCACGCGCGCGGCCAGGCGCCCCGCTTCGGCGCCGGTGCCGGCGAAGTAGTCGGCGCGCACTGCGCCGACGATCGCGCTGCCCGTGTCCTGCGCGACCACCAGCTTCGCGAGCGGCACCACCGGCCCGGGCGAGGCAAGCCAGACCGGCGTGCCGTAAGGGATGCTCTCGCGGTCGACCGCGATCGAGCGCCCGGCCGTGAGCGGCACACCCTGCGCACCGACCGGGCCGGAGGCCGCATCGGTCTCGGACAGCGGCTCCTCGCGGAAGAACACGTAGCGCGGATTGCTCCACAGCAGTTGCGACAGGCGCTGCGGGTTCTGCGCCACCCACTGCTTGGTGTCGTCCGGCCACAGACTGACTTTCGTCGCGCCCTGGCTCAGGAGCCATTGCTGAACGCTCTTGTACGGCTGCTCGTTGGTGGCCGCGAAGGCCACGCGCACGGTGCGCTGGGAGCCGTCGGCCTCGGTGATGCGCAGCCGCCCCGAGCCCTGGATGTGCAGCATCAGCACGTCGATCGGATCGGCCAGCCAGGCGATCTCGCGGCCGCGCAGCGCGGCCTGGGCCTGCGGCAGGGTGTCGATCTCCTGCCGCGTGTACCAGGGACGGCGCGCCACCAGACCGGCGGGCGCCTGGTAGAGCGGCACGGTGTGGGTGGCGGTCGGCCGCCGCGAAGCGTCGAACACCGGCTCGTAATAGCTCGTGAGCTTGCCTTCGTTCTGGCCGCCCGCGAGCGATTCGACGCGGTAGGGCTGCAGCCTCTGCTGCATCCATTCGCGCTGTTCATCAGTCTCGGCAAGCGCCAGCTGGCGCACCTCGCGGCACAGCGGCGCGAAGGCCGTGTTGGGGCGCGCGCAATTCGCGATCAGCGCACTCCAGCCTTCATGCAGCGCGTCGTCGCCGAAGCCCGGCAGCTCGGACCAGGACACGGGCACCCAGCGGCTCTTGGGATGCGCGAGCGACCCGGTGAGCGGTCCCAGCTCGCGCTGCGCGCTGGTGCCCGGCACGGCTGCGGGCGTTGTCGCCGCTTCGGGCTGCAAGGTGCCGACCGAACAGCCGGCGAGCGTTGCTACGATCGCGAGCCCGACCAGCCACTGGAGTCCTTTTGTCATGGGTTTGATTTTGCTTGAAGCGCTGGGCGCCGGAATCGTGCTGGTGCTGATCGTCTGGTGGACCATGTTCTCAGGGCGCAAGCGCGGCGAAATGCACGATGCAGGTGATTCTGAAAAAGAGTCTTCGTCCGACGAGCCACCGCCGGGGGGCTCAACATAATTCCTCCTCGCTGAATCCAGCGTCTAAAAGGAATTCATATGAAAAAACTCGTACTCGCCACCACCGCAGCCGCCCTCGTGCTCTCGGGCTGCGCCGGCATGAGCGACACCCAGCGCAATACGGGCATCGGTGCCGGCATCGGCGCCCTTGGCGGCGCGGTCATCGGATCGGCAACCGGTGGCGACAGCCGCGCCATCGGCACGGGCGCTGCGGTCGGTGCGGCCGCAGGCGCGCTGGGCGGCTATCTCTGGTCGCAGCGCATGGAAGCGCAGAAGCGCGAGATGCAGGCCGCCACGCAGGGCACCGGCATCGCCGTCACCCAGACCCCCAACAACGAGCTCAAGCTCGCGATCCCGAGCGACGTCTCTTTCGACACCGGCCGCTCTGCCATCAAGCCGAACTTCGCGCCGATCCTCAACCAGTTCGCCAACGGCCTGCGCAACAACCCGAACGCCGAGGTCCGCATCATCGGCCACACCGACAGCACCGGCACCGACGCGATCAACAACCCGCTGTCGGTCGACCGCGCCGCCAGCACGCGCGACTACCTGATCGCGCGCGGCGTGCCGCAGCAGGCCTTCCGCATCGAAGGCCGCGGCTCGCGCGAACCGGTCGCCGACAACAACAGCGATGCCGGCCGGGCGCAGAACCGGCGCGTTGAGATCTATGTGGGCGAACGCCCGCAAGGCTAAGGGCGCAGGAGGTTGGCCAGCTCCACGGCCGACTTGACTTCCATCTTCTCGAACACGCGCGCACGGTGGACCTCCACCGTGCGCACGCTGATGGAGAGCTGCTCGGCGATCAGCTTGTTGGGCAGGCCCTCGACCACGCGCCGCATCACCTCGCGCTCGCGCTCGGTCAGTTCCTCGACACGGCGCATCAGGAGGCGTCGCGCGCGCTGCGCCTCGATGGCGCGCAGCGAGGCGCCGAGCGCATGCTCGATGCGGTCGACCAGCGCGTTGTCGGAAAAGGGCTTCTCGCAGAAATCGAAGGCGCCGCGCTTCACCGCGTCCACCGCCGTGGGCACGTCGGCATGGCCGGTCAGGAAGATGACTGGCATGACTTCCAGCAGGCCGCGCTCGGCCAGCCGGTCGAACAGCACCAGCCCGCTGGTGCCGGGCATCCGCACGTCGAGCAGCAGGCAGTGCGGCTGATCGGCCAGCGGCTCCTCCATCAAACGCAATTCGAAGGCTTCGGCACTCGCGAAATGTTCGCTCACCAGCCGGCGCGAACGCAGCAGCCAGGCCAGCGCCTCGCGCACGCTGGCGTCGTCGTCGACGATGAAGATGAGGGCATCGATCAAGGGTTGCATCAGGAAAGGTCCATCGACTGATTCAGGCCGCAGGCAAAGTGAATCGGAACACCGTGCCGCGGGGCCGTTGCGGCTCGAACACCAGCGCGCCGCCGTGCTGCTCGACCACCGTGCGGCAAAGGCTGAGGCCCAGGCCCATGCCGTCGGGCCGCGTGGTGAAGAAGGGCGTGAAGAGGTGCTGCGCCACCTCTTCGCTGATGCCGCAGCCGAGGTCGGCCACCGAGAATTCGATCCAGCGCCGCGTGTCGGCCTTGTCGCCGGCATCGCTGGCTTCGCCGACCGCGCGGGCGCGTGCCGCGCGCAGGCGCAGCACGCGGTCGCTGAGCTCCGGCAGGTCCATGGCCTGCATCGCGTTGCGCGCCAGGTTCAGGAGCACCTGCTCGACCAGCGTGCGATCGCACTGCACCCGCGGCAGGCGCTCCTCGAAGCTGACCTCGACGCGCACCGCGAGCTTGCGCGCCTGCAGTCGCACCAGCGGCAGCACCGCATCGAGCAAGGCCTGCGGCGCGACGGCCTCGCGCGTGCGGTCGCGCCGGCGCACGAAGTCGTGCACGCTGCGGATCACCTTGCCGGCGCGGTCGGCCTGCTCGGCGATGCGGCGCACCGCCATCGCGACTTCGCCATGGTCGCTGCCCTGCTGCGCCTGGCCCGCACCGTGCAGCAGGTTGAGCGAGCCGCTCGCATAGCTCGCGATCGCCGCCAGCGGCTGCGTGAGCTCATGGCTCAGCAGCGAGGCCATCTCACCGACGGTGGCCAGCCGCGCGCTGGCCTGCAGGCGCTCCTGGCTGGCGCGCGAGAGTTCCTCGATGCGCCGCTGCTCGCTGAGGTCGATGGAGGCGCTCATCCAGCCGGTCTGGGCGCCCTGCGCGTTGATCAGCGGCGCCTCGAAGATCAGCACCGGGAAGCGGGTGCCGTCCTTGCGCATGAAGACCGATTCGAAACCTTCGCGCGGCGGCGGCCCACCGGTCAGCCGCGCGGCCTGGCGCCGGCGGTACTCGTGCGCCAGCTCGGTCGGCCAGTACGGCGCCTCGCCGGCATGGTTCAGCAGCTCCTCGGCGCTGAAGCCCACCATTTCGCAGAAGGCGGGGTTCACGTAGGTGATCCGCCCCTGCAGGTCACGCGCGCGCAGGCCGGTGATGACCGAGTCTTCCATCGCCTTGCGGAAGGCCAGCGCGTCGGCGAGGTCGCGTTCGGCGCGCTGCCGCCGGCGCGTGTCGCGCGCCAGCAGGACCAGCACCGACACCAGCGCGATCGAGATCGCGGTGACCAGCGCGGTCAGCAGATTGGGAAAGAGATCGGGCGCGGCACGCCAGCCGTCGACGCGCAGCATCAGGGTGGTACCGGGCAGGTCGACGAGCTGCTGCGAAGTGAACACGCGCGTGCCCAGGCGGCGCGCCGCGCCGACGGCCACCAGGCGGGTGCCGTCGGCCTCGGTGAAGGCAACCTCCTGGCCGCGCGTCAGCGTCGGCGCGACCAGTTCGACCAGCGTGTCGCGCAGCGAATAGGTGGCCACCAGGTAGCCGCCGCCGTCGACCGGCAGACACAGCTCCATCACCTCGAGGCCGCCGCTCGGCACGAAGGGGACGTAGTGGCTCGGCGAGTAGGCCGGCGCGCCCAGCTTGCGTGCGGCGGCGCAGGCGAGCGCGACGTCGGACTGGTCCACGCTGCGGCTCGATTCCTCGAACACGCGCCGGCGGTAGGGCGTGTCGACGGCGGCCAGCGGGCGCAGCGCGGCGTCGCGCCACTCGAGCCTGAGCCACTCGCGGTGCTCGCGCAGCAGCGCCGCGGCTTCGATGGGCCAGTGCTCCCGGTCCATGCCGCTGGCCTGGGAGGCGCGCAGGCTTTGCGCGTTGCGCTGCAGGCCGCTGCGCAGGTCGGACACCGCATCGGCGGTGTCGCGATCCAGCGCGGTCTGGACCTGCTCGACTTCGTGGCGACCCGCCAGCCACACCACGGTGACCAGCAGCGCCAGCACCAGAACGGCCAGCAGCACCCAGAGGAACCAGCGCCGCCAGACGGAGCGCAGGAAGCGCAGCCACGCGAAGGCGTGGCGAAGGGTGCGGGCGGCGGGCAGCGTGGTCGACGACACCGTTCGGAAGCTCAGAGCACGCAATGCGAGAGCGCGGGCAGCTGCGCGCGTGCGCGTTCGATCTGCTGCGCGTCGACTTCGAAGAGCACCACGCCTTCGTCGACGGCGCGCTCGGCCACCACCGTGCCCCAGGGGTCCACCACCATCGACTGGCCCCAGGTCTGGCGCCCGTTCTCGTGCGTGCCGCCCTGTGCCGGCGCGACCACCCAGGCCAGGTTCTCGATCGCGCGGGCGCGCAGCAGCACCTCCCAGTGCGCGGCGCCGGTGGTGCGCGTGAAGGCGCTGGGCACCAGCAGCAGTTCGGCGCCCTGGCGCGCGAGCGCGCGGTAGAGCTCGGGAAAGCGCAGGTCGTAGCACACGCTCATGCCGATGCGCCAGCGGTGGCCGTCGCGCGAGGGCAGATCGAAGCAGACGGGTTGCGCGCCGGGCGCGATCACGCGGCGCTCGTCGTAGCGCTCGCGGCCGTTGTCGAAGAAGAACAGGTGGATCTTGTCGTAGCGGGCCACGCGCTCGCCGTCCGGCGCGTAGGCGAGCGAGCTGTTGAACACATGGGTCTCGTCGCCGCTCTCGAGCGGCAGCGTGCCGCCGACGATCCACAGGCCGAACGCGCGCGCCGCGTCCGCCAGGAAGCCCTGCACCGTGCCGGCGCCGGCGGTCTCGCGCAACGCCAGCTTGTCGGTGTCGCGCGCGCCCATCATGCAGAAGTACTCGGGCAATACGGCGAGCTCGGCGCCGGCGGCGGCGGCTTCGCCCAGCAGCGCGTGGGCGCGCGCCAGGTTGGCTTCGCGGGCGATGGCCGACACCATCTGGATGGCTGCGACTTTCATGTGCGGATCTCCGTTGTTCTTCCTCTTTCAGCGCGGCGCGGGCGCCACCGGCGCGCTCAAGGCTTCGGGCAGCGGCCGGCGCGGCACCTTGGTGATTTTCGGGTCGGCCCAGGTGCCGTCGATCTGGAACTCCTGCGTGGCGGCCGCGATCAGCGGCCGGCTCAGCACCATCTGCGCAAGGAAAGTGCCCAGGCCGATCGCGGGGTTGATGGCGGTGGCCACCAGCGCCGCGGTGCCGGCATTGATCTCGGGCACCACCACCACGCGCAGCTTCTGCGTTTCGCGCGCGATGTCGGCCGAGCCGTCCATCAGCACGGCGGCGTTGACCCCCTTCATCTGCAGATTGTTGGTGCTGGCCACGCCCTGGCTGATCTTGGCGTCGCCGCGCACGAAATCGAAAGCGAAGCCCTGGCTGAACACATCGCGGAAGTCGAGCGTAAGGCGCCGTGGCAGCGCCTGCAGGCTCATCACGCCGAGCAGCTTGGCGATGCCCGGATCGGCCTTGAGGAACTGACCCTGTTCGACATCGACCTGCAGCTGCCCGCCCAGGCTCGGGTAGTCGAGCGAGAAGGGCGAGCCGCTCCAGTGGACCTCGCCCTCGAGCCGGCCGCGGCCGCGCCGCACCACGTCTTTCATGCCGAAGCGCCCGAGCAGCTCGCCGGCGTCGGCGATCTCGAGCTTGAAGTCCATGGTGGTGCGGCGCTGCTCGCCGCGTCCGCGTGGGGCCGTGCTGCCCGGCACCGCGGCCCAGCTGCCCTGGGCCGTGAAGGTGGCTTCGGGCATGCTGAAAGCCAGCTTGTTGAGCCGCCATTCGCGGACCGCGCCGCCGCGGTTCACCGCGTCGATCTCGGCGCGGCCGAGGCGCCGGCCCAGGAGCTCGAAGTCGTCGACCACGATGTCGAGCGCCGGCAGCGTGCCGGGCTGCTCGTCGAGCAGCGACTCGACCGCGGTGGCCTCGCTGGGCGCGATCTTGAGACGGGCGAGCCGCGCATGCAGGCGCCCGGCCTGCGCGCTGCGGTACTCCGCATAGCCGCTCAACTCGGTGGCATCGATGTTGGCGCGCCACAGCGCGCCGTCGCGCGTGCCGCCCATCACCACGCTGTGCAGCGTGCGGCCGCCGACCGCGAGCTCCTTCGCGCGCACCGCGAGGATGGTGGGCAAGTAGGCGGACGCGTCGTCGGCAGCGGCGTCGCTGCCGGTCGCCTCGGCCGGCTTGCCGGTGGTTTCGCTGAAGAGCGCCTGCCAGGCCGGCACGTCGATGCGCGCGAGCTGGATGTTCGCAAGCACGCCGCGCTCCGGCGCCGCCGCGGATTCGCCCGCGGCCAGGCCGATGCCGATGCCGCCGCGCAGCACGCGCGGCTCGCTGCCGGAGATGTCGCGCACGTAGGAGGCCGATCCGACGCGGCCCAGTTCGATCGAGAGCCGGTCCTGCAGCAGCGCCGCAGCGCCGGGGCGTGCCTCGCGCAGAACGACCTTCTTCTCGATCGAAAGCGGCATCGCCTCGTCGGCCGGCTTGGCCAGCGGTGAGGGCAGCTGCAGCGCGAGGCCCTGCAGGCTGCTGACGAACGAGAACTCGGAGGCGCCCTCGCGCACCGTGAAGGAGGCCGTGTAGGGCGTGCTGCCGCTGGTGTTTTTCGCCAGGCGCGCGAGCCAGTCGACCTCGCGCGCCGCGCGCAGGCCGTCGGCGGTGGCCGTGCCCTGGGCGCGCAGGCTGAGCTCGTTGGCGGCGCCGGCATAGCGGCCGGCGCCCTCGATGCGCAGCGCCCCGCCCATCGCTCGGGCCTGCACGCCAGCCAGCGAGAAGCCGCTTTCGGTGAAGCTCAGCGTGCCGCGCGCCTGGGTGAGCGGCGGCATTTCGGGGGCGATCTGGATCTCGTTGTCGGCCAGGGCGACGCTGGCCTGCACTTTCGCCTTGTCCATCGCGGCGAGCGGCAGTTCCAGGCGCAGGCGGTAGTCGGCGTTGCCGGTGGCGCGCGCGTGCGCCAGCGTCGGCCCGGCCTCGCCCGCGAGCGGCGATCCGGCGCGCAGCAGTTCGCCGAGCGGGCCCTTGGCCTGGGCGTCGACCTTGAGCAGCGGTGCGTGATGTGCCATGTCCGCGATCTGGGCCTCGGCCTTGGCGATCTCGATGCCGGGCGCGCCGACGACGCGCCCGCGCGCGTTGCGCACCAGCATGCCGGCGCGCTCGAAGACCAGTTCGCCGAACAGGCCGTTGAGCGCGGGCCATACCTTCGCCTCGCCCGCCGCAGGCGGCACGTAGGCGTAAGTGACGTCGGCCACGCGCGCGGCGATGCGGAAGTCGCCGTGCCGCGGGTCGGTGAAGGGCATGTCCCACAGGTCGCCCTTGACCTTGAAATCGACCACGCTGGCGCTGCCCTTGGTGACCGCGTCGCGCACGTAGTCGCGCGTGTGCTTGGGGATGTGCAGCGGCAGGTAGCGGAACACGCGGGTGCCGTCGGCGCGGTTGAGCTTGCCCTGCAGATCGAGCACGCCCGGAAAGCGCGAGCGCCCGCGCGAGACGGCCGGGTCGCTGGTGCGCCAGCTGGCCTGCGCCTCGCCCTCGGCGTCGGCGTTGGCGAACTTCAGGTTGGCGAGCTGCAGCTGGGTCTTCTCGCCGTCGACCTTCCAGGTGAGCAGGGTGGACAGCTGGTCGATCGAAATCATCGGATCCTCGAACACGCCCGGAAACTCGAGCGCGCCGTTCGCGATCGAGAACGCGGCGCTGCCGCCGGCCTGGCTGGCATCGAAGTCGATGGTCGCGCCGCGCAGGCCGGGCGCGCCGACCGGCGGCAGTGGCTGCGTCGGCGCGGCAGCGGCGGAACGCGGTGCCGCGGGAACAGCGGCCCTCGGCGTGCCGGGCTGCGAGGCGACGCCGAAGCCGCTGACCCGGCCGCGCGCCTGGTATTTGTCGGGCGCGCCGAGCGAGCCCTGCCAGTTCGCGTCGATGCGCTCGACCAGGCCGCGCGGCTCCAGGCCGCCGATGAGCTTGTGCGTCGCCTCGCCGAGCGGCAGGCGATCCGCGATCAGCGCCAGCGCCGCGAGATCGAGCCGGTCGGCACGCAAGGCGCCGCGTTCGGACGTGCGGCCCTTCGCCGGCGTGTGCTGGAACCACAGGTTGCCGCCCGGCCAGCGCATGCCATCGGCCGTATCGAACTGCAGATTCGTGGTGGAGAACTCCAGGGTCTCGTCGGTCATGCGGCCGGCCAGGCGCCCGGTGACGGCGCGCAGCACCAGCGGCTGGAGCCCCTTGCCGAGCGAGGTGTCGACGCGCGTCAGCGCCAGGTCGACGGCGCCGCCGATGACCTTGCCCTCGTTGACATCGGCCCAGACCCGTAGGGCGCCGTTGCCCTCGCGGATGCGGGCGTCGAGCGCCACGTACTGGCCGAGGCGCGTGGCGTCGATGTGCGGCAGCTCGGCATAGACCTGGCCGTGCCAGCTCTGCCACTTGCCGCTGCGCACGGACAGGAGCGGCTGGCGGAATTGGCCGCGCAGCGTGAAGCGCTCGCCCCAGCCGGCCGGCGGCGTGGCGTCGAGCCGCATCGCATGGCGGCGGCTGCTGTTGCGGGCCACGAACTGCACGTCGGTCAAAAGCAGCGGCGCGGCGCCGCGGCGCTCGTCGGTCCAGCGCACGGTGCCGCCCTTGATCACGAATTCCCTCTGAGCGAAGAACCAGTCGGCCCCGCGGCCTTCGCCGGTGGTGTCGGTCGACATGTCGAGGCCGGCCACGTGCAGCTTGCCGAGCACGTCCAGCCGCACCTCCAGCTGCGGCTGCTCGATATAGAGCTGCTCGAAGCTCAGGCGCCAGAGCGAGCGCGGCGAGACGCTGGCCACCACGCGCGCGAGGCGCAGCGCCTCGCGCTGGCGCTCGTCGAGCAGCACCACGTCGCGCAGCTCGAAGCTCGGGAACAGGCTGCCGGACTGGGCGGTGATCGAACCGATGCGCACCGGCACGCCCATGGCCTTGCTGGCCTGCGCTTCGAGCGCGCCACGGTAGTCGCCGATTCGCGGCACAATCCAGACGTGTAGGACTACGACTGACAGCGCAAGCAGCAGCCATGCACCGATCAGCAAACCCAACAACCAGTGCGCCGTCACAGCGGTGATCTTGAGAAGCAGACGTGAAGGGGAAGACGTCGTGTCGTTCATTGAGGATCGCGCTGTGTCAGGAATTATGACCGCCAGCTCCCACCCGGGTTCCACCGAAGCCGAAGTCATCGCGGCACCCTCCTTGTCCGACTACTCGCGCTTCGTGCAGCGCCTGCGCCGCCGCTACGCCGCAGAACTCGCGCTGCTGCCGCCCGGCGAGCCGCTGCGCGAGCACGTGGCGCAGGCCTTCCGGGCGCTGCGCGAGCGCGGCGACAACGTGGCCGATGCGCTGCGCACCGTGCGGCAGCTGGTGATGGAGCGGCTCATCACGCTGGACTGCGACCATCATGCGCCGCTGGCCGTGGTCACCACCGCCGTGACCCAGCTGGCCGAGTTCGCGCTCGATGTCGCCTGCCGCGAAGCCTGCGCCGAACTCGACGCCCAGCACGGCGCGCCCCTCGGCCCCGAGGGCCAGCGCGCCCAGCTCTGGGTGGTGGGCATGGGCAAGCTCGGCGCGCGCGAGCTCAACGTGTCGAGCGACATCGACCTGATCTATCTCTACGACCAGGACGGCGAGACCGCGGGCGATGCCGACGGGCGCTCGCGCCTCGCGAACCAGGAGTACTTCGCGCGCGCCGTGAAGCGCATCTATGCGCTGGTGGGCGACACGACCGCGCACGGCTTCGTGTTCCGCGTCGACCTGGCGCTGCGCCCCAACGGCAATTCGGGGCCCAGCGCGGTGTCGCTCGATGCGCTCGAAGAGTATTTCCAGGTGCAGGGCCGCGAGTGGGAGCGCTTCGCCTGGCTCAAGAGCCGCGTGGTGGCGCCGCAGTCTGTGGTCGACGACTGCTCGGCCCGGGCGCTGCGCGGCGTGGTGCTGCCCTTCGTGTTCCGGCGCTATCTGGACTACAACGTGTTCGACTCGCTGCGCACGCTGCACCGGCAGATCCGCGAGCAGGCCGCGCGCCGCAGCGCCGGACGGCCCGAGCGCGCCAACGACGTCAAGCTCTCGCGCGGCGGCATCCGCGAGATCGAGTTCACGGTGCAGCTGCTGCAGGTGGTGCGCGGCGGCAAGTTCCCCGAGCTGCGCACCCGGCCCACGCTCGATGCGCTGCAGCGCCTGGCGCGCGCCAACCTGATGCCGCAGGAAACGGCCGATGCGCTGGCCGCGGCCTACGAATTCCTGCGCCGGGTGGAGCATCGCATCCAGTACCTGGACGACCAGCAGACCCACGTGCTGCCGGTCCACGACGAAGATCTGCGCTGGATCGCGCACACGCTCGGCTATGCCGACTGCTGCCTCTTCCTGTCGCAGCTCGATGCGCACCGCGAATTCGTTGCGCAGGAATTCGACAAGCTGCTGGGCGGCAAGAAGCCTTGCTCGCGCTGCAACGGCGGCAGCGCCAACCCTGCACCGGTCGACCTGAGCGAGCTGATCGACGAGCTGCCGCCGGCCTTTGCCGAACGCATCCGGGACTGGTGCGAAAACCCGCGGGTGACCGCCTTGCGCGACGAAACCCGCGCGCGCCTGCGCCAGCTCGTCCAGCGCACCGGCCAGTGGCTGCGCGAACCCGACAGCGAAGCCCCGGGGCAGATCGGCCACCATGTCGAGGCCGCGCTGCGCTGGGCCGACTGGATCGAACCCTTGCTCCGGCGCGACAACTACATCGCGCTCCTGGTCGAGCGGCCGGCGGTGCAGGAGCGCCTGCTGCGCCTGCTGGGCTCGGCCAAGTGGCCGGCACGCTACCTGATGCAGCATCCCGGGGTGATCGACGAACTGGCCAGCAACGAGATGCTGGCCGGGCGCTTCTCGGCCACCGAGTTCGAGCGCGAGCTGGAAGCCCGCCATCTCTCGCTGCGCCAGACCGGCGAGGCCGACGAGGAGCGCCTGCTGAACCTGCTGCGCCATGCGCACCACGCTGAGGTGTTCCGCACGCTGGCGCGCGACGTCGACGGCCGCATCACGGTCGAGCAGGTGGCCGACGATCTCAGCGCCCTGGCCGATGCGGTGCTGCGCGTGACGGCGCGCTGGTGCTGGCCCCATGTGCGCAACCCGCACCGCGAGGCGCCGCAGTTCGCGATCATCGGCTACGGAAAACTCGGCGGCAAGGAGCTCGGCTACGGCAGCGACCTGGACATCGTGTTCGTCTACGACGACGACGACGAGCGCGCCGGCGAGGTCTACGCGGCCTATGTGCGCAAGCTGATCAACTGGCTCACGGTCAAGACCCGCGAGGGCGACCTGTTCGAGATCGACACCGCGCTGCGGCCCAACGGCAACTCGGGCCTGCTCACGACCAGCTTCGAGGCCTACGAGAAGTACCAGCTCGGCCGCGGCAGCAACACCGCGTGGACCTGGGAGCACCAGGCCATGACGCGCGCGCGATTCGTGCTGGGGGATTCATCGCTGGGAAAACGCTTCGACCGCATCCGCGAGGCGGTGATCACCGCGCCGCGCGACCGCGACGCGCTCAAGGCGCAGATCGTCGCGATGCGCGACAAGGTGCGCGCCGCGCGTCCCGTCAAGGCCGACCGTTTCGACGTCAAGCACAGCGCGGGCGGCATGGTCGATGCCGAGTTCACGGTGCAGTTCCTCGTGCTGTCGGAAGCGAAGGCGCATCCCGAGCTGATTCCCAACGTGGGCAACATCGCGCTGCTGCTGCGCGCCGAGAAAGCCGGCCTGCTGCCCGAAGGGATCGGTGCGAACGCAGCCGCCGCCTACCGCGAGCTGCGGCGCGTACAGCACCGGGCGCGGCTCAACGAAGAGCCGACGCAGGTGCCGATGAGTTCGCTGGTGGCCGAGCGCGAGGCCATGCTGGCCTTGTGGAAGGTGGTGTTTGGCTAGGCCGGCCAGTGCACGCAGCCTCGCGCTGGTCGCCGGCGCGGTGCTGCTGCTGTTGGCCGGTTGCGCCAGTGGGCCGCGTGGCGGCCCCGGCATCGGACGCGACGGTCCCGATGCCAATCCGCCCGCGGGCCTCGGCCAGGTTCCCGATGCAGAGCCGCGCGTGGAAGCGATCCGCGGCAGCGGGGGCACCAGCAAGCCCTATGTGGTGCTGGGCCGGTCCTATGTGCCGATCACCGACGACCGGCCGTGGCGCGAAACCGGCCTCGCCTCCTGGTACGGCCGCAAATTCCACAATCAGTCCACCGCCAGCGGCGAGCCCTACGACATGTACGCGATGACGGCCGCGCACAAGACGCTGCCGCTGCCGAGCTACGTGCGCGTGCGCAACCCGGCCAACGGACGAGAAGCCGTCGTGCGGGTGAACGACCGAGGCCCTTTCCACGACGACCGGATCATCGACCTGAGCTACACCGCGGCCCTCAAGCTCGACCTGCTGCGCGGCGTGGCGCCGGTGGAGATCGAGCGCATCACGAACGAGGACATCCGCGCGGGTACATGGCGGCGTGGCGACACGGGCACTTCGGCGCTGGCGTCGGCCGCCCCCGTGGCGCCACGCCCGCTTGCGCCCGACAGCGTGGCCGTGCCTGCGGCCCTCACCAGCCCAGTGCTCGCCACGCCGCGCGCGGAGGTGCGCGAGCTCGCCGCGCTGCCGCCGCTCACGGCCGAAGCCGCGCCGTTGCCGGCAGCAGCGCCCGAGGCCGCGCTTGCATCGGCCTCATCGCCGAGCTCGGGCTTCTGGGTGCAGCTGGGCGCCTTCAGCCAGCGCGACGGCGTCGATCGCTTCCAGCAGCAGGTGGCGCGTAGCCTGCCCACGCTGGCGCCGGCGCTCAACGTGTTCGCGGAGCGCGGCACCTACCGGCTGCAGCTCGGGCCCTATGCCTCGCGCGAGCTGGCGCGCGACACGGCCGAGCAGGTGCGCAACGGGCTGCAGCTCGCGCCGATGATCGTCGAGCGCCGCTGACCTTTCAGGGCGCGGGCGTCCTCAGCGCCATCAGTTCCTCGCGCGTGATGGCCCGCGACGAGAACTGCGCGGCAATGCGTTGCAGCTTCTCGGGATTGCGCTGCGTGCGGATGCGCAGGATGCGCTCGCCGTCGGTCTCGATGGTCTGCACCGACTCCAGCGCGCCGTTGAAGAAGCGCAGCAGGCCCGGTTCGCCATTGACTTCCACCACCTGCAGGCGCAGGCCGATGCCGAGCAGCCGCACGACCGCGTAGTAGTACTGCGCAATGCGCTGGGCGCCGCGCAGCATCTCGCGAAAGGCGGGCACCTTGCCGCCGCTGTCTCCGATCAGCTCGACGTCTTCGGCCAGCAGCGCCTTCAACCGCCCCATGTCGCCGCTGGCCGCCGCTTGCGCAAACCCCTCCAGCAGGCGCTGGTGAGCCTCGCGCTCCACCGCGAAGCGCGGGCGTTCGTCCTTGATCTGGGTCTTGGCGCGATGCACCAGCTGGCGGCAGGCTGCCTCGCTCTTGCCGAGGGTGCGGGCCACGTCCTCGTAGTCGGCATCGAACACCTCGCGCAGCAGGTAGGCAGCGCGCGCCTCGGGCGCCAGCCGCTCGAGCACGGCCAGGAAAGCCATCGACACGTCGTCCGCGCGCTCCAGCATCTGCTCGGGCGAGGCCGGCGCATCGGTCACGAGCGGCTCGGGCAGCCAGGTGCCGACGTAATGGTCGCGCTGCTGCTTGGCGGCGCGCAGCCGGTCGATCGACAGGCGCGTGACCACCGTGACCAGCCAGGCCTCGGGGTTGTTCAGCGCATCGACGGTGGCATCGTTCCAGCGCAGCCAGGCGTCCTGCACCACGTCTTCGGCATCGGCGGAAGAGCCGAGCATGCGATAGGCGATGCCCAGCAGGCGCCGGCGATGGCGGTCGAAAGTTTGGGTGGAAGCGTCCATATGCAAGCAAGACGGACGAACTGCCCGTCTTGTGACGGGCTCTGCACAAACGCTCAGGCGCCTTGGTACGCGGGCTGTGGCCCCAGCGAGGCCGCCAGTTCCTTGCGGTAGCGGTTGAGCTCCTGCACGGTCTTGAAGCTGCGGTTCATCAAGAGGCTCAGGTTGTGCAGGATGCGCTCGCCGACCTTGTTCTCCCAGACGGCGTCGAACTTGATCTGCTTGTCCAGCCAGTGCTCGAGCCAGTCCGGATCGGGCACGCGGCTCTGGATGGTGTCGCGCGGGAACAGCGCCTTGTTGACGTGCAGGTTGGTCGGATGCAGCGCCTGGGCGGTGCGCCTGGCGCTGGCCATCAGCACGCCGACCTTGGTGAAGGCCGCGCGCGCCTCGTCGCCGAACTTTTCCATCGCGCGCTTCATGTAGCGCAAGTAGGCGCCGCCGTGGCGGGCCTCGTCCTGGCTCAGCGTGGTGTAGATGTGCTTGATGACCGGCTCGGTGTGCCACTCGGCCGCGCGGCGGTACCAGTGGTTCAGGCGGATCTCGCCGCAGAAGTGCAGCATCAGCGTTTCGAGCGGCGGCGCGGGGTCGAAGTCGAAGCGCACGTCGTGCAGCTCCTGCTCGGTGGGCGCATGCTGGGGGCTGAAGCGCTTCAGGTACTCCATCAGCACCAGAGAATGCTTCTGTTCCTCGAAGAACCAGATCGACATGAAAGCCGAGAAGTCGCTGTCATGCCGGTTGTCGCGCAGGAACATCTCGGTGGCCGGCAGCGCCGCCCATTCCGTGATCGCATTCATCTTGATGGTCTGGGCCTGTTCTTCGGACAGGCGGCTTGCATCGAAAGACTGCCACGGAATATCCTTGTCCATGTCCCAGCGGACGGATTCGAGCTGTCTGAAGAGTTCCGGATAAAGCATCAATGTCTTTCTTAAGCCGGCGGATTTTAGTCGGCTGCTTTGGCGCGCTCGTGACAAGCGCGCGATGATGGCGGCTGCGTACCCCCGCCGCGACGCGGATGCCCCCCTTTTTCACACCGGAAACCCGCCATGCGAATCTCGATCCGACGGCCAGCGCTCTTTCTTTCGGCGCTCGCGGCTGCCGCCTTTCTTCTGCCGGCCAGCGCCAGCGCCCAGGCCACGGGCGCCCCGGCCAGCTGCCCACCCATCCTGCAGCACACCTTCCCGCGGCTGCAAGACGAAAAACCCCAGGCGCTGTGCCAGTATGCGGGCAAGGTGGTGCTGGTGGTCAATACGGCGAGCTTTTGCGGCTTCACCCCGCAGTACAAGGGCCTGGAGGCGCTGGACAGCAAGTACCGCTCGCGCGGACTGGTGGTGCTGGGCTTCCCCTCCAACGATTTCTCGCAGGAGTCGGGCACGAACAAGGAGATTGCCGAGTTCTGCGAAAGCACTTTCGGCGTGAAATTTCCGATGTTCGCCAAGTCCTCGGTCCGCGGCGCGGATGCCAATCCGCTGTTCAAGGAGCTGGCACAAGCCTCGGGCACCACGCCGAAATGGAACTTCTACAAGTACCTGATCGGTCGCGACGGCAAGGTGGTCGAGTCCTATTCGAGCATGACCTCGCCGGACGATCGCGGCTTCGTGCGCGACCTGGAAAAGCAGCTCGGGCCCAACTGACGCGCCGCCTTCGGCATTCGTCACAAATGCTTACCACTGCCCCGGGAACCGGCTCCCGCGGGCTGGGCTCATACCGGTCTCGGGCACGGAAAGCCCGACCATTTTCATGTTGCGAGGTCTTCTGGGCGCTTGCCGTTCGGTCGAAATCCCGAGGCGATTCTTCTCCTCCTCCCTCCCTCCCTCCTTCGTTTCGGGGCGCCTCGCAGCATTTTTATATTCCACCTCCGGGTCGAAGAAAAAAGGCGCCTTGCGGCGCCTTTTCTTTGTCAGGGCTGGAGTCAAGGCTGGGTATCGGCGAAGCTGGGCCGAAGCATCAGCTTGTCGTACAAGCGGGCCAGATTGGCGTGCTCGCCGCGCCAGTCGATCTCGGGGAAGCGATAGCCGACCCAGCCGAGCGCGCAGCCGACCGCGATGTCCGACAGGCTCAAGTGGATGCCGCTGCAAAAGGGCTTGTCGGACAGGCCCTTGGCCATCGCCCGGATGCCGCCCTCGACCTTGGCGCGCTGGCGGTCGATCCAGGCCTGGCTGCGCTCACCGTCGGCCCGGCGCGCCCAGGTCGCCTCGAGGCGCCAGAGGATGCCGGCGTCCATCACGCCGTCGGCCAGCGCTTCCCAGGTCTTCACTTCGGCGCGCTCGCGGCTTTGCTGCGGAATCAGCTTGCCGACGGGCGAGAGGGTGTCGAGGTATTCGACGATCACGCGCGAGTCGAACATGGCCTCGCTGGCGTCCATGATCAGGCAGGGAACCTTGCCCAGCGGGTTGGAGCTGGCAATCGTCGTGTCGTCAGACCAGACGTCTTCGATCACGAACTGGTAGTCGAGCCGCTTTTCGGCCATGACCACGCGCACCTTGCGCACATAGGGACTGGCAGCGGATCCGATCAGTTTCATGCAGGCTCTCTCACTTCCGGGGTCGTCGTTATAGCGAATTGATTCTAGGTGAACGCGCGCAGTGCAGAATCCGGCTACATACCAACGAGGGAGAAGGTAGGAAAGCATGGACATCGAAGCGCCTGTCGACGCCACCCTGGAACGCCATCCGATCGAGTTCACGGCCAGCGGCAGCGAGTACTTCCGCATCTGGATCGTGAACCTGCTGCTGATCATCGTCACCCTCGGCATCTACCTGCCCTGGGCCAAGGTCCGCAAGCTCAAGTACTTCTACAGCAACACCTGGGTCGGCGGCGACGCGCTGGACTTCCACGGCGAGCCGGTCAAGATGCTGCGCGGCACGCTGATCGCCGCCGGCTTCCTGATCGCCTATTCGGTGGGCAGCAACTTCTCCGGCTGGGCCGCGCTGGTGGCCGCCCTGGCCTTCGTCGTGCTGTGGCCGGCCCTCTTCCGTGCCGCGATGCGCTTCCGGCTCGCCAACACCAGCTGGCGCGGCCTGCGCTTCCACTTCGCCGGCGACACGGCCGGCGCCTATTCCTGCATGCTGCCGCCGCTCGCGCTGGCGCTGCTGCCGGTGGCGCTCGCCGGTGCGATGGCCGGCACCGGCGGCGAGGCGCCCCAGGCGCTGCCGGCGATCGCGGCCGGCGTGATCGGCATCGGCATGACGGCCTTCATGGTGGGCCTGCCCTACTTCCTCTGGCGCGTGAAGCGCTACCAGCACGGCAACTACGCCATCGGCGGACTGCAGACGCGGCTCAAGGCCGACGTGGGCGTGCTCTACGGCATCTTCATCAAGCTGATCGGGCTGAGCTTCGTGGCCTTCGTGATCGCCATCGTCGTGTTCGGCGGCCTGGCCTTCGCCGGCCGCAAGAGCGGCATGGGCGCAGCCTTCGTGGTGCTGGCCGTGGTGCTGGGCTTCGGCGGCATCCTGCTGTTCAACATCCTGCCCAAGTCCTATCTGCAGGTGCGGCTGCAGAACCTGCTGTGGTCGACCACCGGCAACGAGGTGATGCGTTTCGACAGTCGCCTGCTGCTCAAGAACTACCTGGGTCTGCAGTGCAAGAACTACCTGCTGATCTTCCTGACCCTCGGCCTCTACTGGCCTTTCGCCGTGGTGAACACGCGGCGCGCGCAGATCGAGGCGGTCGAGCTGCAGACCCGCATCGGGCTGGACCAGATCAGCCAGGTGGCCGGGCGCGAAGACCCGGGCGCGACGGGCGACATGGCGGCCGATCTGTTCGGTTTGGACATCGGGATGTGAGCTCAGCCCTGGACGCGCGCTTCTTCGACGGCCGCAGCAGCCGGCCATACGCGGCGCGCCTGCACGTCCAGGGCGACCTGCTGACGATCGCGCCGGCGCCGGGCGAAACCTTCGCGCCGGTCACCGTGCCGCTGGCCCAGGTGCGCTGGCCCGAGCGCACGCGGCACGGCGGGCGCATCGCGCAATTGCCGCAGGGCGCCAGCGTGCAGGCGCTCGACGTCGCAGCCTGGGACGAGTGGGCCGCCCAGCAGGGCCGCGCCGAAAGCTGGGTGGTGCGCGCCCAGCAGAACTGGCGCGGCGTCGCGATCGCCTTCGTGCTGTTGCTGGCCGCCACCGCGGCCATGTACCAGTGGGGCCTGCCCTGGGTGGCGCGCGGCGTCACCGCGGCGGTGCCGCTGAGTGTCGACACCCTGATCGGCGCCGAGGTGCTGGCCTCGATCGACGAGTCGCTGCTGCAGCCCAGCGCCCTGCCGCCTGCCGACCAGGAACGCATCCGCCGCGCCTTCGCGCGGATGGTGCAGACAGCCCACCCGGAGGGCGCCCCGGCCTGGAAGCTCGAGTTCCGGCGCGGCCGCGACAAGAAGCTGGGCCCCAATGCGCTGGCGCTGCCGGGCGGCACCATCATCCTCACCGACGAGCTGGTACAGCTGACGCCCGGCAACGACGAGGCCGTGCTCGGCGTGCTGGGCCACGAGTTCGGCCACGTGCGCCTGCGCCACGCGATGCGGCAGCTGGTGCAGGTCTCGGCGGTCGGCTTCGCGGTGTCGGTCGCCTTCGGCGACTACGGCACGCTGATCGGCAGCGCGCCGGTGCTCCTGGCCGCGCTGGGCTACTCGCGCGATGCCGAACGCGAAGCCGACGCGGAATCGGTGCGCCTGATGCGCGCCGTGGGCATTTCGCCACGCACGATGGTCGGCTTCTTCGAGGCCGTCGAGCGCTGGCGCGGCGAGCAGAAGCGCGCCGGCCTCGACGACGACACCATCGGCCTGGCCTTCTCCTCGCATCCGGCCACGGCCGAGCGGATCGCCTTTTTCAAGGAGGCGGCGGAGAACTGAAATTGATAGCGGCGGGGCGCCACCTAAAATTGGCCCATGAGTTTCTCTACCGTCTCCGCCCTTTCCCCCCTTGACGGCCGCTACGCGGCCAAGCTCTCGGCGCTGCGCCCGCTGATGAGCGAACAGGGTTATATGCACCGGCGCGTGCAGGTCGAGGTGGCGTGGTTCATCGCCCTGTCCGACTGCGGCTTCCCCGAATTCAAGCCGCTCACAGGCGGCGCACGCAAGTACCTGCTGGGCCTGGTCACCAATTTCTCCGAGGCCGACGCGATCGCGATCAAGCAGATCGAGAAGACCACCAACCATGATGTGAAAGCGGTCGAGTACTGGATCAAGTCGAAATTCGAGGCGCGGCCCGAGCTGCTCGCGGCCTCCGAGTTCGTGCATTTCGCCTGCACCAGCGAAGACATCAACAACACCAGCCATGCGCTGCAGATCCAGGCGGCCCGCGAGAAAGTGGTGCTGCCGGCGATCGACGGCCTGATCGCGACCCTGCGCGAGATGGCGACCAAGTTCGCCGCCGTGCCCATGCTCTCTCGCACGCATGGACAGACGGCGAGCCCCACCACCGTCGGCAAGGAGTTCGCGAACGTCGCGGTGCGCCTGGCCAAGGCGCGCGAACGAATCGCCGGCGTGCAGCTGCTGGCCAAGATGAATGGCGCCGTCGGCAACTACAACGCGCACATGGCGGCCTGGCCCGAGTTCGACTGGGAGGCCTTCAGCCGCAAGGTGGTCGAGACGCCGGCACCGCTTGGCTTGGGGCTCAGCTTCCAGCCTTACAGCATCCAGATCGAGCCGCACGACTACATGGCCGAGCTCTTCGATGCGGTGGCGCGCACCAACACCATCCTGGTCGACCTCTCGCGCGACATCTGGGGCTACGTGAGCCTGGGCTACTTCAAGCAGCGCCTCAAGCCAGGCGAGATCGGCTCCTCGACCATGCCGCACAAGGTCAACCCGATCGACTTCGAGAATGCCGAGGGCAACCTCGGCCTCGCGAACGCGGTGCTGCGCCACCTGAGCGAGAAGCTGCCGATCAGCCGCTGGCAGCGCGACCTCACCGACAGCACCGTGCTGCGCAACATCGGCGTGGCCTTCGGCTACGCCGTGCTGGCCTATGCGAGCCTCGCGACCGGCCTGGGCAAGCTCGAACTCAACGAGGAAGCGCTGGCGGAGGACCTCGACGCCTCGTGGGAAGTGCTGGCCGAGCCGATCCAGACCGTGATGCGGCGCTTCGGCGTCCAGGGCGCCTACGAGCAGCTGAAAGAAGTCACGCGCGGCAAGACGGTGACGGCCGAGGCGCTGCACGGCCTGATCCGCTCGCTAGAGATTCCGCAAGCCGAGAAAGAACGCTTGCTGGCGATGACGCCGGGCAGCTACATCGGCAAGGCCGCCGAGCTGGCCCGGCGGATCTGATGGCGCTGAAATCCACGATCTTCAAAGCGAACGTTGCGGTTGCGGACATCGACCACGGCTACTACGCCGACCACGCACTGACGCTCGCGCGCCATCCCAGCGAGACCGACGAGCGGATGATGATCCGGCTGGTGGCGCTGGCGCTCAACGCCTACAAGCTGCAGGACGTGTGCAACGGCGACGGCACGCTGGCCTTCGGCGCCGGCCTGTCGAACCCCGACGAGCCCGACGTCTGGCTGCGCGATTTCACCGGCGAGGTGAAGCTCTGGATCGAGGTCGGGCAGCCCGAGGACAAGCCGATCATCAAGGCCTGCGGCAAGGCCGACGAAGTCATCGTCTACTGCTTCAATCACGCGGCCGAGATCTGGTGGCGCGGCATCGAGAACAAGCTCACGCGGCCGCAGAACCTCAGCGTGTTCCGCGTGCCGACGGCCGCCTCGCAGTCGCTCGCCGCGCTCGCGCAGCGCTCCATGCAGCTGCAGGCCACGATCCAGGAAGGTGCGCTGATGCTGGGCGACGGCACGCACAACATCGACATCGAGCCCGTGCGGCTGAAGTAGGCGGGTCTCGATTCAGGCGGCCGGCATCATCGCGCCGCAGTGCCAGCATTGCTCGAACCCGCCTTCGATGAGTTCGCCGCAGCTGCATTGCCAGCGCCGCTGCGGCCGATGCTGCAACTCGTGGAGCAGGCGTTCGGCCAGCGCGAACTGGGATTCGTCTTCGATCCAGATCTCGGGCAGGCACTGATCGGGCGGCAACTGCCCGGCCGCGGCGCCGAGGTATTCGCGCTGCACCGAGGCCGCGACCCCGTCTTCGCGCAGCGCATGCACCCACAGCGTGGCGATTGCCAGGTTGGGGGCTTGCACGAGGCGGCGCATGGATCCTCTTTCAGCTCGGCGCGTCCGCCGGAACCGGGTCCTCGGGCCAGACATGCTCGGCCTCGCGCGCCCGCTCGGCGTATTTGTTGAAGCGCCAGGCGCTGTCCTGCATCGTGATGCGGCGCCAGGTCGAGCGTTTCTCGCCCGGGGTCATGGCGGGCCAGTGCTGCACCTCGTCGAAGCTGCGTCCGCAGCCCTTGCATTCGTCGTCGCCCTGGCTGGTGGAGCAGATGGCGATGCAGGGTGTGTCGGGCGTGCTGAGGTACCACGCGAGCCAGGCATCCCAGGCTTGTGCGGGGAAGCCGACCTCGTCGACCTCGTCTTCGTGGTGAAACACCATCAGCGCATAGACCTCGGCCAGCGCGCGCAACTCGGGCGCGAGGGTGATGCCATCGGGCGAGGGCTTCTGCTCGCGCCAGAAGTTGATGGCGGCCTCGATGTCGGTGATGTGGATGGCGGCCATGGGGTCGGAAAAAATGCGAGCGGGAATCATAGTCCGGCAAAGTCCCGAAGCGATCGAAGGTTATGCGGCGCTACAAAATCCATAGCACCGGATGGCCGAACAACGGCGCATGCAGACGTTTTTTCTTTGAAGCGCGGGGAAATTCCGGTTGCCACGCCGGGGGTCTCGATGCTTTAATCTGGGCCACGAAGGGGAGTAGCTCCCGTCCGCTTTTCCGAAGGCGGATATCGCCAGGTCGTCAATACGAAGCGCACAACACTTCCGGCCTGACGGGCAGCCATACGCGCTGCCGAGCAAGACCTTCGATTTGAACCCGTGCAGGTTTGATCGAAGCGATTGCAAGTTCCCGGGGCCACCCGGTCCTCATTCAGTCGCTTCATCCGAGCTGCTCGGGATAGAGCAAAACGAACAGAGGACTTTATGGAACAGTTACTGGCCCCCGAATTCTGGGTCGCCGTCGGTCAAATCATCATGATCGACATCCTGCTCGGCGGCGACAACGCCGTCGTGATCGCGCTGGCTTGCCGCAAGCTGCCGCCGGCGCTGCGCACCAAGGGCATTCTCTGGGGCACGGCCGGCGCCATCGTGCTGCGCGTGATCCTGATCTTCTTTGCGCTCACGCTGCTCGCGATCCCCTTCCTGAAGGTGGTCGGCGCCCTGCTGCTGGTGTGGATCGGCGTCAAGCTGCTCGCGCCCGACCACGATGACGCGCACGGCAACATCGCCGCCAGCGACAAGCTGTGGGCCGCCGTCAAGACCGTGATCGTGGCCGACCTGGTGATGAGCGTGGACAACGTGATCGCGATCGCCGGCGCCGCTCAGGGTGCGGGCCAGGGCCACCAGATGCCGCTCGTGATCTTCGGCCTCCTGGTCAGCATCCCGATCATCGTGTGGGGCAGCCAGCTTGTCATCAAGCTGATGGACCGCTTCCCGATCATCATCACGCTGGGCGGCATGCTCCTGGGCTGGATCGCGGGCACGATGGCCGTGACCGACCCGGCCGTCAGCAATCTTGCCGCCTGGACCTGGGTGCCGAAGCTCCCGCAGACCGACACGGTGCGCTACATTGCCGGTATCGGTGGCGCGCTGCTGGTGCTGGCCATCGGAAAGTGGGTTGCCATGCGCAAGCCGAAGCCCGAAAGCACCGCCACCGCCTGATCTCGCAAGAAAGAAGGAGCACCCATGGAAAAGATCATTCTGTATGTCGACGATGCGGCCTATGCGCGCGAGTTTCTCGCCAAGCTGTCGCCGGAAGCGGTCGGCACGGGTGCCCGGCATTGGGTGCTGGTGGCTTGCGCCCCGCGCATGACGCATCGCATCAGCAAATGGGTGAGCCACAGTGCGCGCGAGAACTGGCGCAGCAAATGGTTCGCCAAGGTGCAGGAGCAGCTGCTGCCGGCGCTGCGGCTGGAAGGCGGCGAGGTCACCCCGGTCCTGGCCAAGGGGCCGCTGGCCGAGCTGACCCAGCGGCTGAAGCTGGAGCACGGCGCGGCCCAGGTCGTCGATGCGCGGCGGCCGAAGATCGGCGTCGACCTCGAGCCCGTGGCGCCGGACGTGCCCTCGCCCGGCCAGTCGGGCTGGGCCCTGCCCGGCGCGGTGCTGGGCATGGGCGCGTTGCTGGTGCTGGCCAACGAGCTGTCGGAATAGGGCTCGTCGTCCCGCGTCCGGCGCATGCGACTTCTCCTCAAATGGCTGCTGAGCGCGCTCGCGCTCCTCGCAGTCACCTACGTCTACAGCGGCGTGCAGGTGCCGAACTTCACCTCGGCGCTGATCGCCGCCGCGGTGATCGGCCTGCTCAACATGTTCGTGCGGCCGGTGCTGGTGGTGCTCACGCTGCCGGTCACCATCGTGACGCTGGGGCTTTTTCTGTTCGTGATCAACGCGCTCCTGTTCTGGGCCGCCTCGGGGCTGCTCGGGGGCTTCCATGTCAACGGCTTCGTGGCCGCGCTGATCGGCTCCCTGATCTACTCGCTGCTCGGTATCGTCATCGAGGCGGCATTGGGCGGCCTGTTCTCCAAGCGAATCATTTGAGCGGCGGTTCGGCCGCCTGCTCCTTCACCAGCGCCTCGACCGCCCGCGCGCGCGTGTCGATGATCGACGCCTCGTAGTGATCGATGGGCGCGCCGCCCTGCCCCTCTGCGCTCTTTCGCATCAGTTCCTGTGCAGCCTTGAGCCGGTCGCGCGCGCCCGCGTAGTCGAGCACGGCGACATTGGCCTCGGCATCGGCGCGCACCGCGCGCAGCGTGTCGTTCTGCGCCCCGTAGAGATTGGCCAGCGTGCGCCAGGCGGTCGCATCGCGCGGATGCCCGGCCACCCAGTCGCGCAGCGGCGCGACCATCGGCGCCGGATTGCGGGTGGCGACGGCCGCTTGCGCGGCGAGCAGCATCTCCGGCCGGTCCTTGGCCTTGGTGTCCAGCAGCGCGGCCGCTTTAGGGGCATCGTTCGCGGCGAGCTCGACCTCGGCGGACAGCAGGCGCGCCAGGCGCGAAGCCGCCGCATCCTCCGACGTCCGCGCGACCAGCCGCTGCGCCAGCGCGCGTGCGGCCTTGAAATCGCGCAGCTCGTTGGCCGACAGCGCCGCCGCGTAGAGCGTACCGGCCTGCTGGGCCGGCGAGCTGCGCGCGAATTCGCCGGCCCCGGCGGCGTTGACCCACAGCCGCAGCACGTCGACGCCGGGGCGCGAGAGCACGCGGGCGCGGGCGGCGATCATCGCGTGGTCCATGATGAGCGGCATCGTGTGCTCCGCGCCCGGCTTGAACTGGAAGCGCCCCTGCATGTCCGAGATCCGCTCGCTGTTGAGCGGATGGCTGCGCAGGTAGGGATAAGAGCCGTTGTCGTTGAGGCGCGAGGCGTACTGCAGCTTTTCGAACATCGCGGCCGCGCCCTGCGGCGCGAAGCCGGCCTGCGTCATCACGCCGAAGCCGACGCGGTCGGCCTCGCGCTCCATGTCGCGCGAGAAGCCGAGCTGGCTCTGCACGAAGGCGGCCTGGCTGCCCATCATCACCGCCTGCCCGGCATCCGGATTGCGGCTCTTGCCGGCCGCGATCATGCCGAGGATCATGCCGGCGAGCAGCAGCGGCATCTGCCGGCTCTGCTTGGCCATGATGCGCGAGATGTGGCGCTGCGTGACGTGCGAGAGCTCGTGCCCGAGCACGGTGGCGAGCTCGTCGCGGCTGCCGGTGGCCGAGATCAGCCCCAGGTGCAGCCCGAGATAGCCGCCCGGCAGGGCAAAGGCATTGATGCTGCGGTCGCGTCCCAGCAGCACCGTCCAGGCGAAGCGCTCGTCGAGTTCGGGCGTGAGATCGCCGCGGGTGCGCGCCGCCGCCAGCAGGCGCTGCCAGATGTCCTGCACGTACTCGACCAGGACCGGGTCGTCGATGTAGTCGGGGTCGCGGTACAGCTCGCGCGCGATCTGGTCGCCGAGCCGGCGCTCGGCGCTGGCCGTCATCTCGCCGCCGTCGCCCATCCCCGGCAAGAGCTGGGCCTGCGCCAGGGGCGGCAGGGCGAGCTGGGACGCTATCAAAAGCGTAGCGCACAGGGTTCGCAGCCGAGGCCTCGGCAGTCGAATCGGGTGGAGAAAAAGAGTCAAGCGCGGCATTCCTCGTCAATGGCTCGGCCTCGTATGATGCGTCACTCTACGGAACGTTCATCCATGAGTCCACTCACCCATTTCGACGCCCAAGGCCAGGCCCACATGGTCGACGTGGCGGGCAAGCCCGCCACCCACCGCGTGGCCGTGGCGACCGGCCGCATCGAGATGCAGGCCTCGACCCTCGCGCTGATCGAATCGGGCACCGCGAAGAAGGGCGACGTGCTCGGCATCGCGCGCATCGCCGGCATCCAGGCTGCCAAGAAGACCAGCGACCTGATTCCGCTGTGCCACCCGCTGGCGCTGACCCGCGTGGCGGTGGCTTTCGCCATTGCCGAGGGCGGGGTGCCGCAGGTGGTGTGCACGGCCACGGTCGAGACCGTCGGGCCTACCGGGGTCGAGATGGAGGCGCTGACGGCGGTGCAGGTTGCGCTGCTCACCATCTACGACATGTGCAAGGCGGTGGATCGGGGGATGACGATCAACGACGTGCATGTGCTGGAGAAGCATGGGGGGAAGTCGGGGAGCTATGTGGCAGAAAAGGCAGGTGATTGAATATTGGGAAGGACATGCATGCGCGTCGCCGTCATTTCCGCTTACTGCAAAGAGCCACGCCACGTTCTACGCAGATGTCATGAAAGCGTTCTTGCGCAGTCTGGCGACGTCACCCACTTCATGATCGCTGACGGATTCCCAGACCCTGACGTTGATTGTTGGGATGGTGTGGTCCATATCAAGATTCCCAATCACGCCGACTATGGGGACACACCTCGCGGCGTAGGCGCCGCCTGCGCGGCCGCCGAAGGGTTCGATGCCATCTGCTTCCTCGACGCGGACAATTGGTACGAGCCCAATCATGTTGCAGTGATGAAGATGGTCATTGAGAAGACCGGTGTTCAAGTGGTGACAACGGCGCGAAGGATCGTCACCATCGATGGCCGCGTGCTCGGCACATGCACGGAGTCCAACGGGGTCGATTTCAATGACACCAACTGCTACTTTCTCACCCGTGCCGCGTTTCCGTCCTGCGCCGCGTGGCTGTTCAAGGAACATGCCGAGGCCATCGTCGGCGACCGGCGGTTTTGGAAAGCCGTGCAGGCGGGGGGCTATTCGCGCGCCCACCAGAGCGTGCCGACAATCAACTACGTCAGCACGCTCGCGTTCCATTACCAGATGTTCGGAGAAACCCCGCCCGGCGACTCCAAGGTCATCGTGAGATTGCGTGGCGACTCGGCCTTCCGGATGCTCAGTTACGACGAGTACAAGACGGTGGTTGGCATCAAGGGTTAGTCGAAGCAGATCACTCTCGCGAACGCCTTCGAACCTATTCCGACGGATCGTCCACCGGCTTGTTGTCGAGCCAGCGCGCGTACTCGCGCGGGAACGCTTTTCGGAAGCGCATCGCCTGCGCCAGCGCTTCGTCGTTCAGACCGAGCAGCATGGCGCTGTCGATCAGCTTGGTGATGACGCGCGGCTCCGGCGAGAAGTGAAGGAGGTGCTGCGCCAGTGCGTGTACCTCGGCCGCGTTGGCGGCGCTGACCGGCGTCAGCGTGAGCTCGGCGAACTTCACCTGGTTGGCGAATAGCCAGGAGCCCTGGAGCTTGGCCAACGTGTCGTCGCGCCAGGCCGGCAAGCGATCTTCGCGCGCGAGGTAGATCTGACTTACGCGGGTGTAGTCCCACGCCGCGTAGCCGACGATCCCCATCAGGACCGCCGCCGCAGCCAGTGAAGGCGCTGCACTCCGCTTCACCCGTGCTCTCCGTGATCCAGGCCACAGAAACCCGAGGCAAAGCCCGAAGACAAGCTGGAAGGGCCCGTACCAAAGCGGGTACTCGAGCAGGCTGTGCAGCACGATCGCGCCGAGCAAACCCCACACCATGACCCGCGCCGGCTCCGTCTCGCCCCAGGGCCGCGCTGCCAGCATCAGCCAGCCGAAGCCGCCGCAAATCAGCAGCGCTGCCGGGATGCCGAGTTCGACTGCGAGGTGGAGGGGCAGGTTGTGGGCGTTGTCGAGGATTTCGACGAAGCGCGAGCCGCCGTAGAGCGTGCTGTAGTGCGCAAAGCTCAGTTCACCCCAGCCCCAGCCTGTCCAAGGATGCTGGGCGATCAGGTCGAGGACGTTGCGCCAGAGCACCAGGCGGCTGTGCGCATCGGGCGCCCCTTCGCGCAGGCGGCGCATCATGCTGTCGACCTCGGAATTGGCAAGCAAAGGCAGCAGCCAGGCGGCGGCGAAGTAGACGGGGATCAGGGCCAGCAGCAGCAAGGGGTGCGGCAACCTGTAGTTCGCCGTCCCTTCGTTCGACACATGCCGCCGCTCTTGCCATGCGAGGAAAGCAGCGATGGCAGTGATAAGCAGCAGCTGAAGCAGTCCGGTGCGCGACGTGGAGGCGGCCGCCGCCAAGATCAACAGCAACCCGGCCGGCAGCAGTACAGCGCGCACGCGTCGCCCGCTTATCGCGTGCAACCAAAGCGCTGCGATCAGAGCCAGGCTGATCAGGGTAGCGAACTGGTTGCGCTGGCGCAGGTTGCCGTAGGCTTGGCCGAGATCGGGTGAGGTCGTCCACGGAGCGAGCGGTTCGGCAAGGCCGTAGTACTGGAGCAGGCCGAGGATGGCGCTCAACGCGCCGGCAGTGTGCAGACCCCAGGCGACGGCAGCAAATCGAACATTGCTCGCCGCACGGGAAAGGCCGGCGCCACTGCAAGCAGCTGCAGCAATGACACCCAGCACCGCACAGGCCGGCAACCACGCGCCGGGCTCGCTACCGTGAAACAGGGCAATGGAAACGAAGCCGGCGCCAAGCCATAAGAACAGGAAACATCGAGGCCATTGCGGTTGCGCCCACAGCAGCAGTACTGCCCCGCAGGCCCATGAAACAAGCAGTTGCCAAACGTTGGCAGAAGGGCCCGCGGAGAACGGGCAGAGGAAGGGCGCAGCGACGAGCAAGGCCCCGAACAAAGTCAGGACCGTTGTGCGCGGCACAGCCGCTGCGATGCCGTCAATGGCGGTCTGAGGAACGATCATCTGCCGGCATTCTGCCGGTCGACGCTCAAGCCATCCGTCGCTGTAACCTTACTTGAGGCACCTCGAACCAGTACCGGTGAAGCTCAATGCGCCTGTGTTGGTCTTGGTGTAGGAACCGCATGCATCCCCATTCATTGATCCCGTGGTCGTTGGCGCCGCTGTGATGGTGTAGCCGGCGCCTGCATCCAGTATCGTGAGGGAGATTGTGTAGCGCACCGTCCCACCTGCCGGCACACCCATGAAAATGCCGGAGAACGTCGTATTCGCGTTGTTCGCGGCGTTGTTGCTGAAGCGGTTGTTCTCCGTATAGAAGCGTTCCAGCCAACCCTCCGCCCTCAGCACTTCCGCCCGCGCCTCGGCCCGCTGGGACCGTCGGATGTATTCCTGATACGACGGTATCGCGATCGCCGCGAGCACTCCCACTACGGCCACGACGATCATCAATTCGATCAGCGTGAAGCCTTTCAGCTGTTTCGGAGTATTCATACGCGCTTTCATAGCGACCTCAGCGATTCCGGAAGATTTCGCGCCAGGTCAGGCGACCACTGGTGCAGGCACCGCAACGTTCGACTGTCTTGAGCGTGCCGTCCCCTGCCGAGATGATCGAGCGGAACAGGCACAGCCCTTCACAAAGAGGCGGAGGCACGGGCGGAGAGCCCGGAGGCAGCGGGGACGATACCGGCACCCGGAATTGGCCGCCACCCGAGCCCTCGAAATAGTTCAGATTGCTGCCGCCAATGGCGCCGGGGGTCGTGACGCCGGGCACCGCATTGTCGATCGCCGTTCCGTAGATCGGATTGATCACCATGTCGAAGGATGTGCCGTCGTACCGGCACCCATCGGAAGTGGCCGCGGGCGCGAGCGAACGAACGTTGACCCGTGCAGTGTCTTCCGCAAAGGGGTTGAACACCACACCTTCCGAACTTACCGGAAGGTCCGCATACCAGCCGAGCTTTCCGGTGGCGTAGGGCACCGTGTTGTCCGTGATGTACCGAACGCCCCCCGTGAACGTGATGCTCTGCTGCACCAGGTCCGTCCTGCCCGTCGTCAGCGTCGAGGTCGTGCCGGGCTTGTCGTAGATGCCGTACATCGTGTTGGTGTAGACAGACGACATGGGATAGTCGTTGCTCTCGAGCGACTTGCCTGTCGCAAAGAACAGCTGATAGCCGCCCGACGGATGCGGGAAGGGCACGATCGGCGTCGTGATGGGCTGCGGCACAGTCGTCGTACCGACGACCGTGGTCGCCTTGTAGAGCGGAACGCCGACCCCTGCTGTCGTGTTGAATACTCGCCACTCGGCGGGATCGGTGCTGGTGACATCGAACTTCCAGACATTGCCCTTCAAGTCGCCCGCGTAGATGCGATCGATGGTGCCGTCGTTGTTGGTATCGATGGCCGTAGGCGCTGCCAGGCCGTTGTCGGAACCGTCACCGGCAACGACGGGCGTCAGTATCTTGATGTACTGCGTCCCCGCGGTCCAGGTGGTCGACGAGGGCGAGGTCGGGCCGTTCGCAAAGATGATGAACAGTGCCGCCCTGCCGTTCGTGCTGTTGTAGCCGTTGCCATAGATCGCCGCCCACTTGCCATTGGCCATGTAGCCCGTCTGGAAGGGTTGTCCGTTCGAGCGGCCGTTGGACCGGCCCGTGATGTAGCCCATGTCGCTGTCCGCGGCCTCGGTGAACTCCCACTTGACCACGTCGCTCGGGCTTGCCTCGGACACCGTGTGGGGCTTGGTGACGTCGAGCGCATACACGCCTCGCGCACCACGGCCGAAGGCGCCAAAAAGGTAGGTCGACCAAGTCGTCCCAAGCTTGATGTCCGCAGCCATCACGCTGCCGTCCATGGTCAGGCGATTCGTGCTCTCGCCCAAGTTGAAGTCCTTGGCCGTGATGGCCGCGAGCTTCGAATAGGGCGCTGCCGTGCTGGTCGTATAGAAGGCGCGCGGCACATAGGCAAAGAGCTCACGACCCGTTGCCCCATCGAACGCATGCAGCATGCCGTCGTTGGCGCCCACGAAGACAGCATTCCGGTTGTTGCCGCCGTTGGCCGCAACGATACCCGTCCGGAAGGTTCCGTAGCCACCGCCGTACTGCACGTTGGTGTACCCCGCCGCCGGCGCGCCGACGAACCAGGGCGTGGAGTTGATGATGGCGCCGAGCTTGGTCGTAGGCCGGATTCGCAGGCCTCCCAACGTTGTCTCGTTGCTGCTGTCACCGCGCAGCCAATTGAGTCGATTGGTACCCGCAGCGCCGAGAGGATCCAATGAAACCCCGTTGGACGGGTTCGTGCTCAATGCAGTTTTCTGACCCGCAGAGAGGTTGCCCCATCGGAAGGCAATGGGCGCGGTATCGGAAAGCGAGAGTATCTTGCGATTCGCACTCCAACCGGTGCCGCCGCTGTCCACCGTCAAGCGCGCACCCGCGTCCCAGTCGGATGTGGTATTGACCGTGCCGTCGCTGGCAAAGCTATAGCGCAGGAACTGGCCACTGGCGTCGGCATCGACGTCGCTGCCGACCGCCTTGGCCTTGATGCTGTGCGTGCTGGCGTACACGTAGCCGCCGCTCTGCGTGCGCGATGTGGTTGCGGCCGCAGGTGCCGCGCCCCCTGCGCGAAGGATGGTCGAGAAGATGTTGTTCAGCGAGCGCTCGAGCTCAGCAGGATCGATGGCGTAAAAGTAGTTGTCGGGAACACCGTCGCTGCCGGTCGACCCATCAGCTCTCTTTGCATCCCAAGCAGCGGTCGGCAGCGCCGAGCCGGAGGTGTAGCTGGGCACCACGGTGCGATCGAAACCGCCGTACTTGGCCGCATACCACATCGGATCTTGCAGGGCCTCGCCGGCAACGCCTGTCATCCCATACACGGCCGTGGTCTTGGTCTGCTGGTCGTTGCAGTTGTTGCATCCGCCAGTCGCATTGACGTTGGTAGCGGGTGTGACCAGCCCGCCGATGCTCACCGGGTCGGTGAAGTTGGCGTTGTTGATGCCGGAGTGAAAATGCACGCCGTCCTTGCCGTTGGTGCCGGCGATCGCGTAGCCGAAGCCCATCGCGTACGGAGTCGACTTGAAGGCCGCATAGGTGCTGACGCTGATGTTGCCGCTGGCGCTGACGGAATATTCGAGCGTGCCCCACATGTCTTGGTCGTAGTCGCCGCCTTGCTCCGAGTCTTCCCACTGGACCACAAACTTGCCGGAGGTGGCCGTCTGCGACACGACGCGGAAATCGACCAGCGCCCCGGCGCCGCCTGTGCCCGAGAAGAGTCGCATGGCCGGTTGAATGACGACGAACTTGCCCGCCTGGTTGGGCACCGGAACCTTGATGCGAGGCGTCGAGGTCGCCAGCGCCACGCCATAGGTGTCCACCTTGAAGGCTCGCAAGTTCGCCGTGGGTGCGGTGATGTCCGTCCTGATGCGATTCGTGTGCGCGTACTGTGCCGCACCCGCCATCTTGAAGCCGCCATAGCCAGTTGGCGCTTCAGGGCAGATGCCAACGCTGGTAGCCAGCGCGCTGATGGACTTGTCGTTGCACAGATTGTTGGTGTCCGCCGCCGTCCGTCCGATCGACCATTTCTTTCCCGTGGCGTAGAGTCCTTCTGCAGTACCGATGTCGTTCGTTAGCGAAGTGACGGTCGCTTCCGAAAGCCCGGCGACACCATTCGCGCTGGCCCACTGATCGTTGTCATAAGAGCTAACGCTGGCGTTGAAATTGATCACGCTCGAGCGCCGGCAGGTCCGCTCACCGAATGTGGCAACAGTCGATGCGGCAAAAGGATCGGACCAGGTGGCGACCGTCAGTCCCAGTGCGCCGTCCTTGCCCCCCGTGGTGTTGAAGTCCGACGTCGCGGCGCTCGCCCCCGCCAGGTAGCGAAGTGACTCGAGATACATCTCGCCGATGGGATTGCCCCAGCTTCCGCACTGACCTTCCGTCAGACCGATCAGGCCGAAGTTGCAGTTGTCGACGGAACTGCTGGTGTATGTACCGCCGTTGTAGTCGTAGCCGTAGATGCGAAGCTTGTCCAAGGTCGAGACGATGCCGTCGACGCCGGTGAACTGCCCGTTGTCGGTGTTCACCTCGGGCGCAAAGGATGCAACGTTCTTGCGCAAGACACCACCGGAGATGTTCTTGGTGTAGCTCCCCGTGATCAAGCCGAATGCGGCTTCGTTGCGCTCGCCGTACTTCTGCAGCAGCCCGACCGGCTTGTATGCACCCGACGGATAAAGCTTGCAGCGGCTGCTTTCGTCGCTGGTGAATGAGGCGACGCCCGCTGCGGCTCCGTCCAGGCCGGTCTTGCAGACTTCGACCCTGACCGTGTAGGTGCCCTGCGCCAAGCCCGTTCCGAGGCCGTAGGTCGCACGGGACGGGTTGCTGCCGGACGCACTCAGGCCTGTGATGGTGGAGTTGTTGCCGTTGCTCGCGCCCTTGTCCTCCGACCAGTAGCACTGCCAACGCTCATTGGAGTTCCACAACGAAAAGTTGCCGTTCGCCACCAGCATGGCCGGCGGCCCAACGGCATTGTGCGAGTACTGGTTCGTGCCATTCTTGAAGGTCGCGTTGCAGATCGTGATCTCGTTGGTTCCCGAGAACGGGGTCAACTGGGCGACGTCGGTGTTGTTGTAGTACTTCGCGAATGCATGCGCGTCGGTCGGCAGATGTGCGCGCTGGAGCACCGTCGAAGTGCCACTGTCCGTGCTTCTCATGCCGCCGTAGAGGATGCGTCGAACCACGTCCATCCGGGTCATCGTCGCCCAATTCAGGAAGTTGCCGCTCCACTCGTTGACGATGGCGCCGCCATAGTTGCAGTAGCGCGTTGTGGAATCCACCTTCCGCGAGGGCACGTAGGTGTTGGTCGTGGTGCTATAGGTATAGCAGCGCTCGCTGTCGAAGTATCCGTAGTAGTTGTAGGCGTGGCTGTATTGCGTCTCGATCGTTCCATCGCCATTCAGATCGGAGAACTCGTTGTAGGCCTTGTAGGAAAGCTGGTGATCGCGCGACAGGTTGAGCATCACCATCGGCGAGCCCTTCGTCTCCGTGAGGTAGGGCGGCAGCGGCGTGAGATTGACCGCCTGCGTCGACGTCGCGAGCAGGCCGCTCGCCACAAGCAGGAGAGCGCCGATCCACCGGCTCAACGACTGAAGATTTCGGGCGATCATTTCAATGCTTTCACAGAGGTTTGCAGCATGACTTGGGTTGAGCTGTTGGCTCCGTAGCCGATGGCAGACACGCGATAGACAAAGGCTTCACCGAGCTTGAAGTACTCGATGAGGTACTGGGGCTGTTGCGACACCACAGGCAAAGCCGTGGCCCCGGTATAGGTTCCATAGGTTGCCGCTCGACCGGCGGTCGTCCAGTTGGCCTTGACCTCCCAGACGGGCGTCGTGGCGTCCGGCAGACAGAGACCCAGCGCGCAGGTCACGCCAAAGATGTCGGCGGCTTCCGGCGAGATGGGCGTCGTCCGGCAATTGGCAGCCAGACACGAGCCGCCGATGTCCTTTTCGGCGTCCCGCAGCGCGGACTCCGCGGCCTGAAAAGCCAAGGTGCGGTCGGCCTCATTGCCGGCGATGCGGGCGGAGAAGGTCGAGCTTTGGATGGCGGTCACGCCGAGGATGCTCAGGATGACCAGGAACATCATGACCATGAAAAGCGAGATGCCGCGCTGCCTCTGCAGGCCGCCGACGGACGGGCGAATCGAACGACTTGGCATGTTCATAGCGAGGCGGTGTTTCGCAGCGCGACCGTGGTACGAAGGGTGCGATAGCTTTCCGGCGAGCTGGAGGTGATGTCGTCCCCATAGCAATCGGTGTATTGCGTGCGGGTGTCATTGCCCGATGCCTGCACCGTCCTTGCCAAGACACACAATTCGATCGCCGCGACATCCTTCCATGCAGCGGCCGTCGTGGGCACAGCGTCGAGCAGCTTGCCGGTCGACGAGATATAGCCGACCCGAATCTGCTCGATGCCCGGCACCAATGGTTGAACCTGCAGGGCAACGGTGCCCAGCACGCCGTCGGTGACGGGTGTGCTGTCCGAAACGCAACTGAGTTGCCCCATCGACGTCGTGCCGTAAGGCGTCTGGGCAGTGACCTGCGAAATGAAGAAGTACGAACGGACCTCGTAGGTCTGGACGCCGCTCACCAGCTTGCTGGCCGCCGCCTCGTTGGTGCAACCGTAGCCTTGCTGTTTACCGGCCGACGACGCGAACTGGTCCGTCTCGTAGCGGGAGAAGATGGAAGCGGACCGGCGCTGCCCTGCCGGCGGGGCGGTACGGCAGGCAAGATCACCGAGCGTCGTCGGCGCGGTCGCGTTGACGTAGCCGTAGTCGCAGCCGGCCAGCTTGTCCTCGAGGGGAAGCTGGGGGCCTGGCGCGGTCGGATCCACCATCGCGAACCCGGAGCTCTGGATGTACTTGGTGAGCAGGTCCAGCGCGAAGCGACCGTTCTCCTCCATCTGAGAGTTTTCGGAGACGGCGTTATAGGACTGCTTGGAATAGAGATAGACGGACGAGGCGATGATGACCAGGATCAATCCGATCGTGAGGCCGACCATCAGTTCGACCAGCGTGACACCGCGATTCCGGCTGCGGGGAGAGTGTGGGGTGGACATGAGCTGAAACAGGGCCGTGATCAAGGGAAGATCGTGAAGCGACGGCAGCGCACGCCATCAGGAGCCGCCGCCGTATCGGGGCAGCAGTTGCGCCAAGCCACCCCTGTCGTGGTGGCGGCGCAGGTCACCGAGGTATCCAGAGTGCCATCCGATTTCCGGAAGTCCTTATCGAAGTACATCGCTGTGATCACGAATCCATTGGCGATCGTGCCCGTCACCTGCATCGAGCCCTGAGGCAAGGAGGCTTGCGCCTTCTGCAGAAGATCGGCCAAGTCATCGGCAGCGACCTGCGCAGACGTGCAAGTGCCACTGGTGCGGCAGTTCAGCTTGGTCAGCGTTGCCGCCTTGCCGGTCGTGTAGTTGGCCGTGTACTGGTAGTCGGCGTCGGTCGCCTTGGGGTTGGCTCGAATGCGTTCGCCGAAGTTGCCGGTGAACTCAGACACGCGGTGGGTGGACCACGCCGACTTTTGAAAGGCCATGGCACCGACCTGCAGGCCCGCGAGACCGAGCAGGCCGAGCGACATGATCAGGATGGAAACAAGCGCCTCGATCAGCGTGGCGCCCTGTTGGGATTTGGAGCGGCGGGGGATGCTCATGGCCATGTCCACATTCCTAGAAGTCGGGGCAGCTCGTCACGGTGTAGGCCGCCACGCGAACGCGGCCGGCCTTGCTGATGCAAACCGTTCGGCCAAAGCGGGCCTGGTAGGCGGAATCCGACGATTTGGCGTAGATCTTGAAAGACTGGGCTGTGCGGGCGAATCCTGCGCTGCCGAAGATCAAGGTGCCCGCGGCAGGAGAGCGCTCGAAGCCCGTTTCTGCGTCCGTCGGGTCGACAGCCGCCATGGTCTTGAGCAAGACATCTGTGGCATCGTGTTCGCCATTGCCGTCGAGATCCACAAAAGCCTGAATCTCCAGGGTGTTCCACGTGGAAGCGCACGCGATGGTGCTGGCGTTCTTGGGGCAAACCACGACGTCCTGATTCCTGACGATGGCTTCGCTGCGGGCATAGTTGACCAGTCCGATGAAGCCGTTCACGTTAGACGAGAGCCGATTGCCCACCAGAAAATCGCGCAGGCTTGGCAAGCCCACCGCAAGCAGCACCCCGAGAACGACGATGGTGACGAGCAACTCGATCATGGTCACGCCCCTCGCAGGAGCTGGCGCGTGACTTTGGCCGGACAATGATTCGATGCACATGTGACTAATTGTCACGAAACTGTGTCTGGTGTGAGCAGCCGTTCAACGGCTACACGGGGCCGCTCGTCGGCCAGTTCGAGACTGCCTGCCGCTATAGGCGGTTTTGGCCTAAGGTGATCCGCGGGAAAAGATGGCGGAGACCGTCCGCCAGATGATCAAGACATCGAACCACAAGCTCCGCTTCTGGACGTAGAGCAGCCCGTGTCTCAGCTTGGCCGGCATGATCACCTGGATGTAGAACGCTTCGGGATTCTCGGCGCCGGCCAACAGCGCGCTCTCATCCCGATAAGCGACCGAGGCCAGATCGGTGATGCCGGGGCGCACGCTTAGGATCAGCTGCCGGGCGTCGCTCGGATACATGGCCACATAGCGCGGCACCTCGGGTCTCGGGCCCACCACGCTCATATCGCCGGCCAGCACATTGACGAACTGCGGGAGTTCGTCGAGCTTGTATCGCCGCAGGAATGTGCCCGAGCGCGTGATGCGCGGATCGGCGCCCACGGTGATCTGCGACCCGGCCCCGCTGGCATCTACCTGCATCGTTCTGAACTTATAGATCATGAACAGCCTGCCTTGCAGGCCGACGCGCTGCTGGCGAAACAAGACCGGTCCTCGCGAATCGAACTTGACCCAGAGGGCCACGCCAACCAGCGCGGGGGCCGACACCAGCAACGCGCACAGCGCGAAGCCGAGATCGAATAGCCGCTTGAGCATCAGCCCAGCACCTGGTGCAATGTGGCACTCACGCGGTCTTGATCGCTATCGCTCATCGCCGTGAAGAGTGGAATGCTCACCATTGCCTGGTAGGCCGCATCGGAGTGCGGAAACATCTCCGGCGTGAGCCCGTAGCGGTCGCGCCAATAGGGCTGTCGATGGAGCGGCACATAGTGCACGCTGGTACCGATGCCGCGGTCGGACAGCGCCTGCACCAGTTCGTCTCGTGTCACCTTGGCAGTTGGGGCAAGGCGAATGACATAGAGATGCCAGGCGTGCACCTCGCCCGCTGGAGGATCCGCAGGACAGATCAGCGGCAAAGAGCTCAACGCCTCGTGATAGCGTGCCGCCAGGTATTGCCGGCGCTCGAGAAACCGCGGCAGCTTGGTCAACTGCACCAGCCCGATCGCTGCGGCAATGTCCGTGAGGTTGTACTTGAACCCTGGGGCAATCACCTCGTAGTACCAAGCGGGCGTCTTCGACTGGAAGCGATCGAAGGCGTCGCGATTGATGCCGTGCAGGCGCATGACCTTCATGCGCTCGGCAAGCGCGCTGTCGCGAGTGACAACCATGCCTCCTTCACCGGTGGTGATCGTCTTGTTGGCGTAGAAACTGAAGACGGTGACGTCGGAGCCTAGTGTTCCAACGAGCTGGCCGGCGGATGTGGTGGGCAACGCATGCGCGGCGTCCTCCACCACCTTCAACTTGTGCGCTCGCGCCAACGCCAGCAGCGCCGGCATGTCCGCGGCAAGACCTGCGTAGTGCACCGGCATGATGGCCTTGGTGCGTGGCGTGATCGCCGCTTCAACGAGACGCGGGTCGATGCACAGCGTGACGGGGTCGACATCCACCAGCACCACGTCGGCACCGAGGTATCGAACCACTTCCGCGGTGGCGGTAAAGGTATGCGTGGTGGTGATCACCTCGTCCCCCGGGCCAATACCGAGTGCCTCGAGCGCAAGGTGAAGGCCGGCGGTGGCCGAGTTGACTGCCAGGCAATGCAGCGCCGGGGCACCGAGAAACGCACCAAATGCCTCTTCGAAACGCTTGGTCTTCGGGCCGGTCGTGACCCAGCCCGACTTCAGCGCGCTTGCGATCTCGGCGAGTTCCTCCTCGCCGAGTTCGGGCAACGCGAACGGCAGAAATGGGGTTTTTTCTGGCATGGCTTCAGGATTTGGCGATCCACGCGAGCACATGCGTGCGCAGCAGCGGAATTGTGTTGAACAAGGTGTAAAGGGAAGGATGCACGGCGGTCACGCGCCGAGCAATCGGCGGAGCCAACGTGATGCGCTGTGTGTGCACTTGGCCCTGCGGGAAGAGTGCGCGAATGCGCTTGAGCGGCACTCCACGCACATCGGCATTGCGCGGATTGTCGACCGTGAAGTCGTACCACAGCACGCCTCCGCCGGGCTTGACCCAGCGCCACATAGCATCGGCCAGGCGTTGCTGGAATGCGTCGTCGAGCAGCGAGGAGAACACGGTGGAGACGAAGACGATGTCGCAACTGGCCGGCTCAATCGATGCGACGGCAGCGTCGCCCGATGAGAGTCGGACGGCGGCAGGAAGCCGTGCACGCGCCGCCGCATGACGCTCCGGCAGAAGTTCGATGCCCGAAAGACGATCCGGCGCGCAACCCATCCGCAACAGTTCGAGCAGGTTACTACCATCGCCGCTTCCTACCTCGACAAGATCGATGCGATGGAGCTCGGTCATGCCGATCCGCACGAACAGCCGGACCATCGCGCGCTGGCGCTCCTGATGCATGTGCAGCGCGGCTGGGTTGAGCAAGCTGTAACGGAGGTCGTGGGCCGCCCGTCGGTCGTAACGCTCGCGCACCGACTCAAGCTCGAGATTCGGATCGTCGCCTAGTTTCGTCATCGCGACTACCGAGTTAAGGCCGCGAAACGTTCGTTCGCGCGGCCGCCGCGCAGTACATCCCAGAAGCCCAGCAGCGAACCCAAACCGTAACCGAAGTGATAGGCAGCGATCACCATCGGAACGCGGGACAGCGCGCTGATTCCGACCCCGGCCTTCAGCAAGACGCCGCCCGTCATGGCGCCCACGGCGCCCAGGTAAAGCAACAGGCAGGCGGCAAGCGGCCAGGCCGGCGCGCCAAGCAAAGCGACCAAGCTCAACAAAACAAGTGCGCCCACAAATGCCACTGGCGCCAAGTGACGCAGGGACGCGGCTTGCCGATGCTTCTTCATCACAAACGGCTTCCAGTAGCCATACTGAAAGTACTGCCGAAAAACCTGGGAGAGAGACGCGCGCGGATGGTACGTGCTGCGAATGCGCGAGGACTGCCAGACTCGTCCGCCGCCGCGCACCAGCCGAAGATTGTGCTCGTCGTCCTGGTTGCGCGCCAGCGACTCGTCGAACCCGCCGAAGCGCTCGAACGTGGCGCGCGGCCAGCATCCGAGATAGACGGTGTCGACCCAGCCGTCGTGATCGAGCCGGCGCGAGAGGGCGCCGCCAGCCACCCACCGCGATTGAAATGCCGCAGCCACCGCCTGCTGCATCGGGCCCGCGCCATCGTCGGGAACCGCGCGCCACGCGCCACCGACGTTGTCAGCGCCGGTCTCGGCCAGCACCGAAATGCATTGGGCGATGTAGTCGGTGGCATAGTCCGTGTGCACGTCCATGCGCACGATCACCTCGCCGTCGGCACGTGACAACGCGCGGTTCAGCCCCGCCGACACGATCAGCTTCGGATTGTCGATGCACTGAACGCGCGGGTCAGCTGCGGACAAATGCTTCAGCATTTCGCGCGTTCCGTCGTCGCTCAATCCGTCGGCAATCACAAGCTGCAGCGACCACTTCGCTGGCAACACTTGTGCACAAACGCTACGGCAAAAGGCTTCGATATAACGCCGCTCGTTGCGGCACGGAACGATGGCGCTGACAGTTCGCGAAGAGATGCTCATGTCTCTCGCCTCTAGGGCTTGCGCGCAGCGATCACAAAGTACCCCAGCGGAAAGTGCTGACTCGATATGGCGGCCACCTTCGCTCCCAGTCGTGTCTTGTGGAAGTGCCAAGCTAACGTTTGAATCAGCATAGCTAACGCGCGTCCGATCAGCGGCAACCTCGTGACGATTTTGGCAAACAAATCGGCAATGATTTCAACGATACCGCCAATCGCAGACATTTTTACGAGAGTCATCTCATTCATCTTCACAAACCTTTCGAGTGCAAAGTTCGTGTAGCGGTAGTAGTCGTGAGGGTGCTCGTGCACCAGATAGTAGAACGGGACGTTCATGATGATCTTGCCCGCCGGCGCCAACACTCTTGTCATCTCACTCCACAATAGCTGGGGCTCGGGGATGTGCTCAAGCACGTCCGACAGAATGATCGTATCGAAGCGATTGCTATCAAATGGCAGGGGCTGCGACAGATCACATTGCAAATCGATGTGCTCTCCTGGCGCCCAGTCCACACAAACGATTTCCGATACGTACGGCGCATATGCCGAGTACAACGGCACTTTGCCGCAACCCAGATCCAGCAGGCGGCCGCGCGCGTTGGTCTTTAGATGCGACTGATACTGCGCGGCCACCAAGTCCGCCACCAAACGCGAACCTACGCCGAGTTCGACAGGATCTCTTGCCCCCTTGAGTCGACCGCTTTTCCAGTCGAACTTGGTGGGCTTCCAGTGGTCCCGATTTTTCATAGGCATTCCCAAGGAGGTACGGTCGGCAGCAATGCCATCACCTTGCGCCAGTGCGTCTTGCGCATGCAGAGAGGTCGACGCGGCGGGTTCATGCCGATTCCGCCAGTAGCATTACGCGGGCGTAGCACTGCTCCATGAGATCCAGACAGTGACCCCACTCGTACTCACGCGCAACGAGGACTCGGCCGTCTCGACCTAACTTGCTTCGCAGATCGGGCTCCAGCACAAGCCGCTTGAGCGCGTTCTGCAGCGCAGGCACGTTGTTGCGCGGCACGACCAAGCCAGTCTCGCCGTGACGTACCACCTCCGGGAGACCGCCGGCGTCGCTCACCACTACGGGGAGGCCACAAGCGCTGGCTTCAATCACGGCGACGCCGAAGCTTTCGCTGTCGAGCCGACTTGGCGCGGCATAGATATCCATGCGATTGAGCCAACGAGGCACCTCTGCGTGCGCTACCGCGCCTACGAATTCCGTCAGAGCCGCAATGCCGAGTTGATGTGAAAGCCCCACCAATTCGTCGCGCTGCGGGCCATCACCAACGACGATCAGGCGGCACTGATGTCGGCTGGCACGCACCTCGCCGTCAGCGAGCAAGCCAGCGAAAGCGCGCAACAGCAGATCAACGCCGTACTTCGGAGCGAGCGACTTGACAATCCCCAGCGTCAGCACGCCGGCGTCGCGTGGAGCTGGGGCGGGTGCAAAATATTCGAGGTCAACGCCAAATGGCGTGACTGTCACGTCGAGTTGCTCAGGCGTTAGGCCTTGCACCTGTTGCGCCATCGCGTGGCTGGTTGAAGCAATCGCCGTCGCACTCCGCAGGTTTCGTCGCAGCAGCCAGTTTTTAAGGCCCCCCTCGTTGGGGAAATCGTAGACGTCGCTTCCCCAAACCGAAAGCAGCGTCGGGCTGTAACCAGCCAATGCCGCGGTGGTGCCATAGCCGCTGGCGTAGTGCGCGTTCAGCAAATCAGGGCGCCATCGTCGCAGTTCACGCCGCAGAATCCAAGCATTGGCGAAGTAACCAATCTGCGCTTGGTATGGCAGCCAGACGACCCGCGCGGCATGCGGCAGTAGCGAGGGGTCGCAGCGGTGCTGCGAGATCACACACACAGTGTGACCCCGCCCCGCCAACGCTGCTGCCCAGCGCTGCAGATGGACCGTGTTGGCCGGACCAAGCAGTGCAACACGAAGCGCGCGGCGTTCCTTCATGCGGTGCTCTCGTCAGAAGAAGCAAGGCGGTATGAATGCAGCACAAACACAGCAGCAGCAGCCCACGCACCTGCAGCCCACACGGCGCACATGGACAAGAGCCCCGGTGATGGCAATAGCAACCAGGCACCGCATAGCACGAGCCAGCGAACGATTTCCGCCTTTACGGCTAGCCAGGGCAAACCATTCGCGTAGACATTGACCGTCAACACACGTGAGGCCGCCTCTGCCGCGGCGCCCATCATCAGCACCGCAAATGCCTGCGTCGTTCCCGCATAAGCTGGTCCAAGGCCAAGATGCGGCCACGTCGGCGCTGCTAGCCAAAGCGCGGCTGCGACAAATAGAAGCGCAGCGCATAGCGCAGCGGCCCATCGCTGCGACGAGCGCCCACCAGACTGCTCCATCCAGCGCCGAAACAGCAAAGGTGCGGCATAGCCAATCGGCGCAAGAGGCACTTGAACCAAAGTCATCGCCATCGTGAAGCGGCCTAGCGCGACCGAACCTTGCGCGCTCTCGACCCACTGCTGAACCAACAGAATGGCCGCGGTCGACAATGAGGCCAAAAGCCATGCGGCAATCCCATAGCGGCCCAGTTCACGCCAATCCGCGGGGGAGCCCGCGACTGGCTTTCCCATCTTTTTCACCTGCCAAAGAGCGAAGACCGAACTAGCGCCGTAGGCCATGGCAAAGAGCAACTGCCACGTCGAATTTCCTGTGATCCCGAACCAGAGAACAACAATCACGCCTCCGATCAACAGGACCTGCGGCAACGCGGTCGCGGCGTTGAACCAACCCGTGTGCTTGCCGACCAACAGCAATGCGCGCAAGTGCCCGTGGGCGACGCATAGCGCTATCGCACTGGCGAAAACAGCGGCTTGCACGGAGCTACTTACTTCTTGCTGAACCACGCCGAAGATCATTCCGACGAGCACAGCGACCAGAGCACTCGCCCACGTCCAACGAAGAGCAGCTTGAAGGCTCAGGCGCCCGGACTTGACATAGAAGAACAAGGCCTGCGGAAGGCCGAACATTGCAAACGCAGCAGCAAATTCGATGGCTGCTTTAGTATGACTGAAGTTTCCCTGCTCCTCCGGCCCCACGGCGCTGCCCAGCAACAATGTGGCGATCAGCATCGACGCGGCCCCCGCTCCCTGCACGAGCAGCGACAGGCTCAGTTGACGGCGCAAGTTCACCGCGGTGGCCGTTTGCAGGCCATGGCGAACAGGTTTGACGAGAATATGCGCCTGCCAAGCGGAGGCACTGCGGCAGCCGCCAAGACTATCGTCCGCTTTGCAGCGCGTTCCGGCCAACTTCCTGAGAAAGCACTGCCCAGTCTTTGCTCGCGCAGTGCGCGGCGAGCATGTTCGGCTGCAGTCTCGTGAAACCACACTTGCGTATGAGTCAGCACGTCCAAGCCTGCAAGCTCGAACAGCCTCATTCCGTCCGCAAGCGAATACTTGCGCAAGTGGCCCGACACATCGTTCACGCCGTAGTCACGCCTCCAGTTGAGCCAGTTGTCTTCGAGTGGTAAGTTGACCAGTACCACGTCGCCGAGTTGCGCAGCAGCGCGCAAGAATTCTTGATCGTGAGGCACATGCTCCAGCACGTCACTCATGATCACCGCGTCAAACTCGACCCCCTGCAAAGCGTTGGAGTCTGAACAGTGAAACTCGATGTCAGGATACCTTGCGCTCGCCACAGCGATATTGGCGGCCGATATATCCATGCCAACTTTCCGAGCACCAGGGACAACAGGCAGCGCAGCAATCAACTCGCCGGTGGCACAGCCTATTTCAAGAACGGTCCGCAGTTGGCGAGAGGAAGAGAGCAGCCGCATCAAATTCGGCAGCTTGAAAAGTCGCACCTCAATATCAATTTGCGCCTGCTCCAGCGAGCCTTCTTCACGTCGCGCCACATATTCGGGATGCGTATCGTACAACGTCGAGAAGTCGATTTCTGATGTGGGTGCGCCCCTGCCAGCGCTGTCCAAACTCACTGAGCCTCCATGCCACATCGAAGGCCAACATCGCGCCACGGAGAGGCGACCAATGTCATGCCGTCTTGTCCGACGTTATTGCGCGAGAGCGAGACTTTGTTCATAGCCGGGGACCAGTAATCGCAAGACATCTTTCATCGAACCCAGATTGTCATCGTGTGCCGCACTGAGCAGTGTCTTCAAATGAAGCTTGAGCGCGGGCCACGGCATGAAGTCTTCTCTTGCGCGAATGATTCGAGGGTGATCGGTCGGCATCGGATTCTCCCCGATCAGGAGTTCCTCGAAGCGCTTTTCTCCCGCACGCAGGCCAGTGAAGGTAATGCTGATGTCTCCCGTCGGACGGAACTCGTCGCGCACCGATCGCCCGGACAGGGTGATCATGCGCTTGGCCAGATCCACGATCTTCACGGGCGCGCCCATGTCGAGCACGAAGAGGTCTCCACTGCGAGCCATCGCGCCCGCATACAGGACGAGTTGCACCGCCTCCGGGATCGTCATGAAGTATCGCGTGACTTCCGGGTCCGTCACGGTCACCGGCCCACCGTTAGCGATCTGGGCGCGAAATAGGGGAACCACGCTGCCGCTGGAACCCAGGACATTGCCGAAGCGCACCATCGAGAATCGCGTCATCGTGCCCGACTTCGAGTGCGGGGCGTTCCCCTCGTCGAAGGGATCGGCTTCACAGCCGGCAAGCGACTGCAGGATCTGTTCGGCGATCCGCTTAGTGGCGCCCATCACGTTGGTCGGTCTGACCGCCTTGTCAGTAGACACCAGAACAAAGCTATCGACGCCCCACTTGAGCGCCGCCCGGGCCAGGCTGAGCGTGCCCAGCACGTTGTTGTTCACGGCCTCGCCCGGATTGGATTCGACCATGGGGACATGCTTGTAGGCCGCCGCGTGATAGATCACCTCCGGCCTGTGGGCCTCGCAGATCGAATCCAGGCGCTGCGGGTTGCAGACACTGCCGAGCACGGGCACGAAGGTCATTCCCAAGCCACCGCCGAGCGCCCACTGCTCAAGTTCGTGATGGATCTTGTAGAGCGAATACTCGCTGTGATCGACGAGAAGAAGCGTGCTCGGCGCTTCGCGCGCAATCTGGCGGCACAGTTCGCTGCCGATGCTCCCTCCCGCGCCTGTCACCATGACGACGCGGCCTGCCAGGGCACCGGCGAGAAAATCCGGCCGCGACGCCACGGGTTCGCGTCCTAGCAAGTCGTCGAGGTCGAGGTCGCGGAAATCGTCCACCGTGACCCGCCCACTGGCGAGATCCGCCAACCCTGGCAACGAACGAATCCGCACGGGCAGCGATTGCAGACGCTCGATGAGCTGATTGCGCCGCTGCCGCGTCGCGCTCGGCACCGCAAGGAGAATATCCGTAACCGCATGCCGGACCACGACATCGGCGGCTTCGGCGTAGGCATAGACCTTGACACCATTGATCGTGCGCCCGACCTTCTGGGGATCGTCATCGACGAATCCGACCAGCGAGTAGTCGTGTGTTCCCGAGAGCGCGGCCGCAGTTTGCGCCCCCGCCACGCCGGCGCCATAGATCAGCAAGGGCGTGCCGCGAGCACGGGTGCGGCTGGCAATCCATTGCCAGCCCAGCGCACGGCTCGATGCGACGAGGATCAGAAAGAGGAGCGGCTGCAGCACGATGAGGCTGCGCGGGATGCCTTCCCAATGGAAAAGCAGCCAGACGAGCGGGCACAGCGCGAAGCCATACAGCGCGACGGCACGGCCCGTCGCCAGGATCGATGCCATGCCCGTGTAGCGGAAGATCGCCTTGTACAGACCCAGCTGGAAGAAGATCGGGATGGCCAGCGCGGGCGCCACCGCGTAGGCGACCCATTCAGCGCCCGCGGGCCAGTGCAGCGTGTCGAGCCGCAGCGTGAACGCGAGCCACATCGACACCAGCGCGAGCACGGCGTCGAGCGCCATCACCACCATGCGCTTTCGGGAGCGAGACCAGCTCAGGATCGTGTCTTGCATCGCTTTGCGGTCACTGGACTTCCAGGTCGATACGGGGAAAGGGCACCGGCTCGACACCCTGATGTTCGCTCGCGAATTCGCCCCAGGCGCCTCGAAGCTTGTCGCAATAAGCACGCGAGAAGAGCAGGCACGATTGTCGCAGCGCTTCCTGCGCGGCCAGCGGCCGCCCGTTGAGCGCGGCGGCCTTGGCATATCGCAAGAGCGCGTTCTCTACGGGATAGCGCCTGGCCGTCAAGCGCAAGCGCTCGATCTCGCTCGCCGGCATGCCTTCGCGCGGCTCGATGCGCAGGTTGACAAGCGCGGCCTGCAATCCGTTCAGGACATGAATCTCGAGCGCCGGAGGGGGCGCCCGAACGCCGATGCGGGCGGCTCGCAAGCGCTCGGATTGCACGTCCAACTCAATGGCGCGGTACTCCTTCCACGCGAGCAGCAGGACGCTGCCCAGCGCAACTACGAGGGCCGCAGACACGGCGCGTGGCAGCCGCGCGGGTGCAACGAGCGACGAGCGCGCGTTCAGGATGCCCATCATCAGCGCGACCGGAACCAGGAAGAACGCCTTGCAATGCGGCAGCTCAAGCAAGGCATGCAGCGTGAACGTGCCGATGGCCAGCAGGATCAGGATCTGCTCGGCGCTCGCGGCACGCCGCACCTGCCACCAGAACCAGAGGCACAGCAGTCCCGCGATGGCCAGGCCCAGGGGCACCCCGTTCCACACCATCAGGTCGAGCACGAGGTTGTGGGCGTGCTGGATGCCCAGTTTCAGGTCGGCGTACTGCGGTAGCGCATCGACCTGGACCAAGCGACCTTGATTCCAACCATAACCCAGCCACGGCCGATGCAGGATGCCATCAATCATCAGCGACCATATCTCTGGCCGGCGCCCCGAACTGAGGCGCGAACCCAGGCTGTCGGCACCACCGGCGTCAATCAAGGCTGTGGCGAAAGTCCAACCGAGCGCCAGCACCGCGAACCACAGCCCCAGCCCGAGGAAAGCCGGCCGGTGCCTTGCGGTCCCCAGAGAGGCCGGCGAGATCCACGCGACGGCCAACAGCAGTGCAATGCCGAGCCAGCCGGTGCGGGACTGCGTGCTCGCAATCCCGAGCAGTAAGGTTGCCGCGGCAAGCACCGCAACCGCACCGCCGATGCGCTGTCGGGCGTGGGCCCACCACAGGCCGATGAGCCCCCACATCAGAAGCGTGCTCAACTCGTTGGCTTGGCCGACATTGGCCATGGGACGGCTGCCTGTCGAGATGGGCGCCATCAAGGGCCCCCAGTCCAGCAGGAGCCATTGCGCCAGCGCGAGCGCCGTCGAGATCAGGGCGGCCACGACGAAGCCGGCGAACAGCGCGTCCGGCAGACGGCCCGGGGCCAGCGCCTCGCAGGACCTGGCGATCGCAACCGACACGGCGCAACCCAGAAGGTACACGCTGATCAGAAGCGCCTCGGCAGGAAACGCGAACATGCCGCCGGCGGCCTGCAGCAGGGGAATCAGCGCAGCGGCAGCGAAACCCATCGAGAGCAGGTCGAAATCCATTCGCGCACGCCGCGTCACCGCCCACAGGGCCAGCGGCAGCACGGCCAGACCGGCGGCGACCTCGGTGTAGAGCGTGGACCACGGATAGGAATGCACGGGAATCAGCCACGGCAGGGCGAAGCCGAAAGCCAACAGCGACCAGCCCACCCCTGTCGATGGATTGCGGGTCGAGCGGGCCTTCGGCACCGCCGCCGCGATGCTCAAGGCCTGGGAAGAATTCGACATGGGACAGCCTGTTCCGTCGTCAAAAGCAGCTACTGCCTCGCATCGGGTATGTCGAGATGAAGGACGGCCCCGCGTTGCCAGAAGCGAGGCGGGGACACATTGCCTGAATCATTGGACGATTGGCGAGACAGCACGTCACGGCCATGGACAGCCCACATGCCTGCCAGCAGCATCGCGGACACCAGCACGATCGGCGCGCGCGACCTGAGATTCGCCGCTGGAGGGGCCGCCGCCGCGGCTGCATCGGTTGAGCGCTTCCGGTAACACGCCAGCGCCCATCCAGCCATCCATACGATCAGTAGTTGGCTCAAGGGGTAGACAAAGGCGCCTGAAAACAGACTGTTCATGACGCACGCCAAAAGGCCGCCGAGGCAAAACGGAGGAATCCAGCGATGCCCCCGAATCAACCGGTAGAGAAGCAATCCGACGAGAACGAGGGCGCCCACTCCCAAGAATCCGTACTCGCCGATCCATTGCAGCGCAATATTGTGAGGGTGCATCGCGATCACGAGGCCGTCGTGCCTTCCGAATTGATCGCCGCCTATTCCCACCCACGGCGATCGGGCCCAGGATTCCACGAGGCCGCCCCACAAATCGCTTCGGGAGGAAGTGGTCAGGCGAAATACGGTCTTGGTCGTATGGTCCGAGTCGAAGAGCCAACGCATGCCGTAGAAGAATGCCCCCGCGACGGCGAGCGACGAAATCGGCAGACGAAGCAGGGCTGAATCCTTTCGAAGAAGCGCCACCAGCAACAGCGCGCTCGTCGCGGACAGCAGGACCGAGCGGGCGCCGTCTTGCCAGAGTGCCAGCAGATAGAGCGTCGAAAGCAGCCAGACCAGCGGCGTCATCCGCGCTCGCGCCAATCCGCCGGGCCGATGCCAGAGCAGGAACAGGCACGGAAGCAAGGCATCGTCGAATTCGCGGACCGTCGTGAACACCAGTTGCCAGTCGTGCCATGTGCCGCTCATGCAAAGATCGATGATGCTCAACACCATCAACCAGATATTGAGCGACGGGGCGAGCGCCAGGATCACTGCGCTTCGATCCGGCCTTTGCGGGTCGTCCTCGAAAAGCCTCGCACAAAAAAACACCCCCAGAAACAGCATGCCATACAGCGTGGCGTCGGCGATGGAAAACGGCGACCACCGAGTGCCCTGCAGGCAGATCGCCAGAAGCGCCAGCGAAATCGCCCAGATCCAGTGGCCGGACCACGGCCTTCCATGAATGACCGCGGGCAGGCGAAACACGGAGCAGACGATGAGTGTCGACAGGCAGATGATCTGCGCTTTTCGAGAGAAATCGTACGGATCCGCGATCCCGAAAAAAGTGATGACGCCGGAAAATGCGACGACGGCGAACGCGGGAATCATCCACGCCAGAAAGCCGTCTGCGAAATTTCGATACGTCATGAAAGAGGTCGCGAACAAAAAAGCGGCCCCGAGGGCCGCTTCTATCGCTGGTCAACGATCAGCTGGGACGGCATTCGGAAGGCAGGTACTTCGAAGCAATGGCAGAGGAGCACGTCCAACGCAGCTGACCGGTGTTGGTGCCGACATTCGCCGGAGTCAGCAGGATATCGCCCGTCGCATTGGGAACCGTCGAGGTGATCGTCACGAGGCCCGAGCCATCGTTGGCAACGACCACATTCGACACATACTTTGTTGCGCCGGGGAAGACGTAGCCGCTATTGGACGCGGTGACCGAGGCAAGGAGACCAAGCGACGAGGTGGTTTCAGCGACCGCCAGCTTGGCCGGAGCGCCCATGACGAGCACTTCGGAGATCTTGGCGCGGGTGGTGTAATCCTGATACGCCGGCAGCGCCACAGCAGCCAAGATGCCGATGATCGCCACAACGATCATCAATTCGATAAGGGTGAAACCCTTTTGCACGTTGCGTGCGATGGAACGACGGTTCATTTCAAGAAACTCCAGTTGGTTGAAGGGCCCGAGGAAGGCCCCCGGTGCGTTCAACCTCCGCAGCATCTGTGCCATCCCGGCTGCTCGCCTCTGAAGCAAACCTTGGTGTGCATTTATTCTCGCCGGGGTTACAACAGGTGACACAACCTGTTGCAAACGCCACACGTGAGATGACAAATTTGTCAGTCCACCACCCACAGTGTCAGACCTGCAGCACCCCCGCCGCCTCCAGCCACCGAATGTCCCATCCCTTCGTGCCATGCATCTGCGAACTCGCTGTCAACCCGTCGATCTGGCTCATGATCTCTTCGGTCTCGGCCGGCTTGGTGTGGGTGATGTAGATCGGGTAGTTCTTGCCGGGCGCGATGTTCGCCAGTTCGTCGGCCAAAGTCGCGGGCGACAAGTGCAAGCTGCGCTGGGCCAAGGCCTGTTCCCGGTTACTGAACGCCGTTTCAATAACCAGCATCCCCACATCAAGCTGGTTCACCCGCTGCCAAAAGGCCGGATTACGCTCCGTGTCCCCGCTGAAGACCCAGTTCGGCCCACCCTCAGCACAGCGCACGGCGTACCCGCAAGCCGGCACGGTATGCACAGCCGGCAGCACCTCGATGTTCTTGAGCGCCCGGGTTCCGAGTTCGAACTGCTGCCCGACCACGATGTCATGAAAGCTCACGAACGGCGCCTCGCGACTTGGAATGCTCGCGAAATCCGGCCAGATGACGTTGTTGAACACGTGGGCGCGCAGCGCCTCGATGGTGGGGCGCAGCGCATGCACGCGCAGCGGCTTGCCGCGGCGGCTGGCCACGGCGTCGATCATCAGGGGCAGCGCGGCGATGTGGTCGAGGTGCGAATGGGTGAGCACCACGTCGTCGATGGCGCTCATTTCGTCCAGGCTCAGGTCGCCGACGCCGGTGCCGGCGTCGACCAGCAGGTCGCTGTCGACCAGGAATGACGTCGTGCGGCAGTCCTTGGCGATGGCGCCCGAGCAACCCAACACGCGCACCTGCATATGCGAGGCCTTTTGTTTTCTATTTGGTTTCGAACCGGGTTGCACCATCCCAGTTCTGGTCTTTGGGCTGCAACGCCATTGAGGCTAAACGCTGCGCGTATAGCTGGTAAAGGACTTTTTTGGCATCTACAGCCGGCAGTGGGGTCAAGCCTCCCGTACGAAAGCCTCGGCGCGCCCGCCGGCTCTCAGCCGGCGACGAACTGCATCCGCGTGCCGCCGAGTTCGAGCACGTCGCCGTCCTGCAGGGCGACGGCCTCGTTGCCGAGCGGTTCGCCGTTGAGCTCAGTGCCGCCGTCGATGGGCGCCACCACGTAGCCGTGCAGGCGCCGCGTGACGGCAGCGACGGCCACGCCGGGTTTGCCGATCGTGGTGACGACCTTCTGCAGGGAGAGTTCGCGCCCGGCGCCGCTGCCCGACAGGACGCGCATGACAGCCACGCCGGTGCCGCCGCCGAAGGGCTGGTGCACCGTGGGTGCGGAACTGAGGGGAATCGGGCCTGATGGTGCCGGCGCGATGTGCGGCGCCGGCCCGGCCCCTTCGGAGGCGCCGCTGGCCACCAGGTAGCGGATCTTGTACTTGCCGACCTCGACAACGTCGTTGTGCTCGAGCGCCTGCTTCTTGACGGCACGCCCATTGATGTAGGTGCCGTTGGTGCTGTTGAGATCTTCCAGGTAGACGTCGCCGCCGATCATGTGCAGCACGGCGTGTTCACCGCTGATCGCCAGATTGTCGATCACGATGTCGTTGTACGGCCGCCGTCCCAGCGTGGTGCGGTCCTTGGCGAGCGTCACCTCCTTGATGACGACACCGTCGATCGAAACGATCATTTTCGGCATGGCCGACTCCTGGATCTCATTTTTTTGGGCTATCCGGATGCCTCGAGCGCTTCACCTGAGCCTGCTCTGGCGAGGACAACCGAAATGTTGTCCCTGCCGCCATTGTCATTCGCAGTTGAAACCAAAAGTGTTGCTTTCTCCGAAAGGCCGATATCTTGTAACAAAAGCGTGAAAAGCTGCGCGTCGGGGACCATCTCGCTCAGCCCATCGGAACATAGCAGGAAAAGGTCCCCGGGTTTCACGTTGTGCTCGTGCATTTCGAGTTCGACATGGCGTTCGATGCCGAGCGCCCGCGTCACCAGGTTGCGGTGCGGCGACAGGATGGCCTGCTCGGGCGTGATTGCGCCAGCGTCGAGCTGCTCCTGCAGCAGCGAATGGTCGCGCGTGAGCTGTTCGAGCTTTTCGTTGCGCAGCCGGTAGCAGCGCGAGTCGCCGATGTGGCCGACGATCGCACGCTTGGACCCGAAGGCGGCCAGCACAAGCGTGGTGCCCATGCCCTGCAGCTGCATATTCGCGACGCCGGCCTCGAGGATGGCCGCGTTGGCCTCGTCGGTACCGGCCTGCAGCGCGCGGCGCACGGCCCGCGGGTTGGCGGTCGGCCCGGCGTGGGCCAGCCAGCGGCCGAAGCTGGCTTGCAGCAAGGCGATGGCCATGCCGCTGGCGACCTCGCCGCCGTTGTAGCCGCCCATGCCGTCGGCCAGGAGAACCAGGCCCAGCGAGGCGTCGAAGGCGATCGTGTCTTCGTTGTTGGCGCGCACCCGGCCAGGGTCGGTGAGCGCGGCGAAGTCCCAGGTCAGCGAGCCGGTGTCAAGAGAAGCGGATACGCCCAGGTTCGCCATGAATCAGTTTGGTTGAGGGGGCCGCTCGCTCAGTGCGCGGCTGCGGCCGCGCGCCTTTGCTGCCAGCGGCCGACAGCGACGACGAAGAATGCGCCGGCCGCAGCGCCTGCATAGTGCAGCCAGGGGTTGGCCGCCAGGGCGCCGCGCAAGGCGACGTCGCTCACGATGGTCTCGCCGCCGACCCAGCCGATCAGCGCGGCGCCGAGCATGATGATGATCGGGAAACGTTCCATGAGCTTGATCATGAGGGTACTGCCGAAAATTACCAACGGGATGCTGATGGCCAAGCCCAGCACCAGCAGCACCATGCTGCCCTGCGCCGCGGCGGCGACCGCGATCACGTTGTCCAGGCTCATGACCAGGTCGGCCAGCAGGATGGTCCGCACCGCGGCGAGCATGCTGCCGTATTCCTTTTCCTCGCCGTTGTCGTTTTCCTCATCGCCGAGCAGCTGCACGCCGATCCACAGCAGCAGCGCGCCGCCGAGGATCTGCAAGTAGGGCAGCGCCAGCAGCTTGGCAGCAACCACGGTGAGCGCGATGCGCAGCACCACGGCCGCGCCCGAGCCGAACAGCACGGCCTTCTGCTGCTGATGCGGCGGCAGCGAACGGGCAGCCATCGCGATCACCACCGCGTTGTCTCCCGAAAGAATGATGTTGATCCAGACAATCTTGACGAGCCCGATCCAGAAATCGGCAGTTTGCAAATAATCCATGTCTCATATCCACTGTTATGTATTGAAAAAGCGCCCGCAACGTGAATTGCGAGCGCTTTTGTTCTTGTGTGGTCGAGGAACGCGGAAGTTTTAGAGCAGCGCCTTGAGGCGCTTGGCCAGCTCCGAGAAGTTTCGTGTGACCGTGAAACCGCACTCTTCCATGATGGCGAGCTTGGCATCCGCCGTGTCGGCGCCGCCTGAAATCAAGGCGCCTGCGTGGCCCATGCGCTTGCCCGGAGGGGCCGTCACGCCGGCGATGAAGCCGACGATCGGCTTCTTCATGTGGTCCTTGCACCAGCGCGCGGCGTCGGCTTCGTCGGGGCCGCCGATCTCGCCGATCATGATGACGGCGTCGGTGTCGGGGTCGTCGTTGAAGGCCTTCATCACGTCGATGTGCTTCAGGCCGTTGATCGGGTCGCCGCCGATGCCCACGGCGCTCGACTGGCCGAGGCCGATCTCGGTGAGCTGTGCCACGGCTTCATAGGTCAGCGTGCCGGAGCGGCTGACCACGCCGATGCGGCCCTTCTTGTGGATGTGGCCGGGCATGATGCCGATCTTGATCTCGTCGGGCGTGATCAGGCCGGGGCAGTTCGGGCCGAGGAGCAGGGTCTCTTTGCCGCCTGCGGCGACCTTGGCCTTCATCTTGTTGCGCACTTCGAGCATGTCGCGCACCGGGATGCCTTCGGTGATGCAGATCGCCATGTCCAGATCGGCCTCGACGGCTTCCCAGATCGCGGCGGCAGCGCCGGCCGGCGGCACGTAGATCACCGACACGGTGGCGCCGGTTTGCGTCGCGGCTTCCTTCACCGAGCCGAAGATCGGGATGTTGAAGATCGACTCGCCGGCCTTCTTCGGGTTCACGCCGGCCACGAAGCAGTTCTTGCCGTTCGCGTATTCCTGGCACTTCTCGGTGTGGAACTGACCGGTCTTGCCGGTGATGCCCTGGGTGATGACTTTGGTGTCTTTGTTGATGTAGATCGACATGGCGTTTCCTTAGGCTTTCTTGACCGCCGCGACCACCTTCTGGGCCGCTTCCGCCATGGTGTCGGCGCTGATGATGGGCAGGCCCGAATCGGCCAGCAGCTTCTTGCCTTCAACTTCGTTGGTGCCCTTCATGCGCACCACCAGCGGCACCTGCAGGTTCACGGCCTTGCAAGCTGCGATCACGCCGGTAGCGATGGTGTCGCACTTCATGATGCCGCCGAAGATGTTGACCAGGATGGCCTCGACGTTCTTGTTCTTCAGCATGATCTTGAAGGCTTCGGTCACCTTCTCGGGGGTGGCGCCGCCGCCCACGTCGAGGAAGTTGGCCGGCTCGCCGCCGAACAGCTTGATGGTGTCCATGGTCGCCATGGCCAGGCCGGCGCCGTTCACCAGGCAGCCGATGTTGCCGTCCAGCGAGATGTAGGCGAGGTCGAACTTCGAGGCTTCGACTTCGGCCGCGTCTTCTTCGTCGAGGTCGCGCAGGGCCACGATATCGGGGTGGCGGAACAGCGCGTTGCTGTCGAAGTTGAACTTGGCGTCCAGGGCGATGATGTTGCCCTTGCTGTCACGGTTGAGCGGGTTGATCTCGACCAGCGAGGCATCCGTCTCCATGTAGCAGGTGTAGAGCTTCTTGAAGATGTCCACGGCTTGCGCGGTGGAATCGGCCGGGATGCCGATGCCGTCGGCGATCTGCTTGGCCTGTGCGTCGGTCAGTCCGTCCTTGGGGTCGGCGAAGACGGTGATGATCTTTTCGGGCGACGAATGCGCGACTTCCTCGATGTCCATGCCGCCTTCGCTGGAAGCGATGAAGGCCACCTTCTGCGTCGCGCGGTCGGTGACGGCCGAGACGTAGTATTCCTTCTGGATGTCGGCGCCGTCCTCGATGTAGAGGCGGCGAACCTTCTGGCCTTCGGGGCCGGTCTGGTGGGTCTTGAGCTGCATGCCGAGGATGTCGCCGGCGAGCTTCTTGACGTCGTCGATGCTCTTGGCGACCTTCACGCCGCCGCCCTTGCCGCGGCCGCCCGCGTGGATCTGGGCCTTGACCACCCACACGGGGCCGCCGAGTTTCTGGGCGGCTTCGACCGCCTCCTGCACCGTGTATGCCGGAATGCCTCGCGGCACAGGCACGCCGAACTTGGCAAGAATTTCCTTGCCTTGATACTCGTGAATCTTCATGAGGGTGTCTCTCGGAACGAGGTTGAGAACGGGAGAATTTGGCTGTTGTCCGCGGGCCACGGCGATTGGGGAATCGGGCGGCGGACAGCAGGCGACTGTATCATGGTGCGCCGCACCAACGGCCCGCCGTGGCTGCGGCCAATACGTAATTTCTTCTTACGCGACTTCCCAGGCAATCCGAGGCTTCCACCATGCCCAAGGTCTTCATCGACGGCGAAGCCGGCACCACCGGCCTCCAGATCCGCGAGCGGCTCCAGAAGATGCCGCAGATCGAACTCGTGAGCATCGCGCCGGAGCTGCGAAAGGACGTGGCCGCCAAGCGCGAGCTGATGGCCGGCGTCGACCTGGTGGTGCTCTGCCTGCACGACGATGCCGCGCGCGAGTCGGTGGCGCTCATCGACCAGCTCGAAGGCCAGGGCCGCCGCCCCAAGATCATCGACGCCTCGACCGCGCACCGCACCGCCGCAGGCTGGGTGTTCGGCTTCCCCGAACTGGTGGCCGGCCAGAAGGAGGCCGTGGCCAAGGCCGAGCGCGTGGCCAACCCCGGCTGCTACGCGACCGGCGCGATCGCCATCGTCCGCCCGCTGATCGATGCCGGCCTGCTGCCGGCCGACCATGCGATCGCCCTGCCCTCCGTCAGCGGCTACTCGGGCGGCGGCCGCACCATGATCGAGGCCTACGAGGGCGGAAAGGCACCGCTGTTCGAGACCTACGCGCTGGGCCTCAAGCACAAGCACATCCCCGAGATCATGAAGTACACCGGCCTCACGCGCCGGCCGGTGTTCATCCCCTCGGTCGGCAATTTCAAGCAAGGCATGCTGGTGCAGCTGCCGCTGCACCTGGACGAGCTGCCCGGCCGGCCCAAGGCGGGCGACCTGCAGGAGGCGCTGGCCGCGCACTACGCGAAGAGCAACACGCCCGAAAAGTTCGTGAAGGTGCTGCCGCCCACCGAGGACGGCAAGATCGACGCCCTCGCGCTCAACGACACCAACGAGCTCGAGATCCGCGTGTTCCCGAACGAGGACCACCGCCATGCCGTCGTCATCGCGCGGCTGGACAACCTGGGCAAGGGCGCCAGCGGCGCCGCGGTGCAGAACCTCAAGCTGATGCTGGGGCTGTAAGCCCGCGCAGCTGCATTTCGCGGCTGACCCTCACTCGTTAGGGTCGTACCGCAAGACCTTTGCCACGACGGCGCCGGCAAATCCACGCGCCAGCAAAAAGCGCGTCTGCTTCGCGCGCTCCGCCGCGTCATGCGGCAGCGTGCCGAAGCGCTGCCGCCACACTTCGAGCGCACGGTCGAACTCGCTGCCCGAGAGGCTTGCGAGCGCTTCGGCCACCGCTTCGGGCGCAACGCCCTTGTGCAGCAGCTCCTGGCGCACGCGCGCGGCGCCGTGCCGTGCCGCGCGCTGGTGCAGCACCGACTGCACCACCCTCGCCTCGCTGATGAAGTCTTTGGCGGCCAGCTCGTCGAGCGCGCGCGCCAGCGTGCCGGGCTCTTCTTCGTACCTGGCCAGCTTGCGCTCGAGCTCGCTGCGCGAATGCTCGCGCTGGCTCAGGAGACGCAGGGCGCGGCCTTTGAGAGAAGGAGCGCTGAAAGCCATTGCACGAGGCTTACTTCTCGGCGGGCGTGACGTCTGCCGCTTCGGCCAGAAGCGGAATGCCCAGCGATTCGCGCACCTTGTTCTCGATCTCGCGCGAGAGCGCCGGGTTCTCGCGCAGGAACTCGCGCGCGTTGTCGCGGCCCTGCCCGATCTTCTCGCCGTTGTAGGCGTACCAGGCGCCCGACTTGTCGACGATCTTGGCGTTCACGCCCATGTCGATGATTTCGCCCTCGCGGCTGATGCCTTCGCCGAACAGGATGTCGAACTCGGCCGTCTTGAAGGGCGGCGAAACCTTGTTCTTCACCACCTTGACCTTGGTCTCGTTGCCGATCGCCTCGTCGCCCTTCTTGATGGTGCCGATGCGGCGAATGTCCAGGCGCACCGAGGCGTAGAACTTCAGCGCATTGCCGCCGGTGGTGGTTTCGGGCGAGCCGAACATCACGCCGATCTTCATGCGGATCTGGTTGATGAAGATGACCATGCAGTTGGTCTTCTTGATGGTGGCGGTGAGCTTGCGCAGCGCCTGGCTCATCAGGCGGGCCTGCAGGCCGGGCAGCGAGTCGCCCATTTCGCCTTCGATTTCGGCCTTGGGCGTGAGCGCGGCGACCGAGTCGATCACGATCAGGTCGACCGCGCCGGAGCGCACCAGCGAATCGACGATTTCCAGCGCCTGCTCGCCGGTGTCGGGCTGGCTGATCAGCAGGTCCGACAGGTTCACGCCGAGCTTCTGCGCGTACTGCACGTCGAGCGCGTGCTCGGCATCGACGAAGGCGCAGGTGCCGGCCTGGCGCTGCATCTCGGCGATGACCTGCAGCGTGAGCGTGGTCTTGCCCGAGGATTCCGGACCGTAGATCTCGATCACGCGGCCGCGTGGCAGGCCGCCGACGCCGAGCGCGATGTCGAGGCCGAGCGAGCCGGTGGAAACCACCTGGATGTCTTCCAGCGCCTCGCCCTCGCCCAGCCGCATGATCGTGCCCTTGCCGAACTGCTTTTCGATCTGGGCGAGCGCGGCCTGCAGGGCCTTGGCCTTTTCGCTGCCTGCGACCGAGATGCTGGTGCCTTTGACGAGTGCGTCCATGTGGAAATCTCCTTGAATATCAACGGGTTGTGTTGGGTTCATTCAATCTGCTTTTAATCACAGGCTGGATGCTTGAACAGTAGTGTAGGGGTTGATGGATTCGAGTGAACCCATTTTTTGGTCAGTTTGCTTTACTATCGATGAGCCGTGACGGACCCTGCATTTCCGATCGACCCCGACGCTTGGCGCCAAACCCACCTGGGCCGCCTGCTGGGCCATGCCATGCGCCGCTTCGACGAGCGCGTGCTGGCGCTGATGGCGCACGATGCCGACGTGCCGCTGGCGCTGTCGAACCTCGCGGCGCGCGCGCAGGTGAGCGCGGCGCACATCCACATCACGCGCCATCTGTCGCGCGAAGGCTCGCGCCTGACCGAACTCGCCGAGCGCGCCGGCATGACCAAGCAGGCCATGGGCACGCTGGTCGACCAGTGCGAGGCCTGGGGCCTGGTGACGCGCGGCCCCGACCCGCTCGATGCGCGCGCGCGGCGGGTGCTGTTCACGGCCGACGGCCTCGCCTGGCTGGAAGCCTTCCGCCATGCCGTGGCGCAGGCAGAAAAAGAGTTCCGCGCCAGCGTCGGCGACGAGATCGCCACCGTGGTAACCATCGGTCTCGAAGCCTATGCCGCGGCCTAGAATCCCAGCGTCTGGAGACACGCCATGCGAATACTGATTGCGGAAGACGACCAGGTGCTGGCGGATGCCCTGCTGCGCAGTCTGCGCACCTCGGGCTCGGCCGTCGACCATGTGGCGACCGGTTCGCAGGCCGATGCCGCGCTGATGACCAACAGCGAATTCGATCTGCTGATCCTCGACCTCGGCCTGCCCAACATGCACGGCCTCGAAATCTTGAAGCGGCTGCGCGCCCGCGGCTCGCAGCTGCCGGTGCTGGTGCTGACGGCGGCCGACAGCGTCGAGGAACGCGTCAAGGGCCTGGACTACGGCGCCGACGACTACATGGCCAAGCCCTTCTCGCTGCAGGAACTCGAGGCGCGCGTGCGCGCGCTCACGCGGCGCGGCATGGGCGCCACCAGCAATGCGATCAAGCACGGCCCGCTGGTCTACGACCAGGCCGGCCGCGTGGCGACCATCGATGGCAAGATGATCGAGCTCTCGGCGCGCGAACTCGGCCTGCTCGAGGTGCTGCTGCAGCGCGCCGGCCGGCTGGTGAGCAAGGACCAGCTGGTCGAGCGGCTGTGCGAATGGGGCGAGGAAGTGAGCCTCAACGCGATCGAGGTCTACATCCATCGGCTGCGCAAGAAGATCGAAAAGGGCCCGATCCACATTGCCACCGTGCGCGGCCTTGGCTACTGCCTCGAGAAGATCCCGTGATTCCCCTGAGCCTTCGGTGAAGCTCTTCCAGCGCGCACAGCGCTCCCTTTTCGGCGAGATCCTCGATTGGATGCTCACGCCGCTGCTGCTGCTGGTGCCGGTCAGCATCGGCGTCACCTGGCTGGTCGCGCAGGGCATCGCCAACGCGCCCTTCGACCGCGAACTGCAACACAACCTCCGCACGCTGGCGAAGCTGGTGAACCTGCAGCAGGGCGCGGCGCAGTTCGTGCTGCCGCAGGCGGCGCGCGAGATCCTGCGCGGCGACGACGCCGACCGCGTGTACTACCAGGTGCTGGACGGGCATGGCGAGCTGCTGAGCGGCGAGCGCGACGTCCCATTTCCCCATACCGACGAGCCGCCGGTGACGGGCACCGTGTACCTGCGCGACGGCGAGATGCACGGCAAGCCGGTGCGTGTGGCCTCGCTCTGGGTGGCGGGCGCCACGGCCGACGAACCCCCGGTGCTGCTGCAGATGGCCGAGACGCGCGAGAAGCAGTCGGTGCTCGCCGCCGAGATCATCAGCGGCGTGCTGCTTCCCCAGTTCGCGATCCTGCCGCTCGCGGTGCTGCTGATCTGGCTCGCGCTGGTGCGCGGCATCAAGCCGCTGTCGGTGGTGGAGGCGCGCATCCGCGAGCGCCGGCCCGGCGACCTGAGCCCGCTCGACGAATCCTCGGTGCCGCTCGAGGTGGTGCCGCTGGTGCTGTCGGTCAACGACCTGCTGAGCAAGCTCAACGATTCCATCGGCACGCAGAAGCGCTTCCTGGCCGACGCGGCGCACCAGCTCAAGACGCCGCTCGCAGGGCTGCGCATGCAGGCCGACCTGGCGCAGCGCGAGGGCGCCAATGCGAACGAGCTCAAGCAGTCGCTCAAGCAGATCGGCCGCGCGAGCATGCGCGCCACGCACACGGTGAACCAGCTGCTGTCGCTGGCGCGCGCGGAGGGCAGCGGCGCCAGCATCGCGCGCCAGCCTTGCGACCTGGCGCGCCTCGCCATCGAGGTGGTGCGCGAAGCGGTGCCGCGTGCGATCGAGAAGCGCATCGACCTGGGCTACGACGGCGCCGAGGCGGGCGCGCCGGGCGTCGTGCTCGAGGGCAACCCGACGCTGCTCAAGGAGCTGGTGCGCAACCTGGTCGACAACGCCATCAACTACACGCCCTCGGCGCCCGAGCGGCCGGGCGTGATCACGGCCCGCGTGCTGGGCGATCCCTTCGGCCGCATCATCGTGCTGCAGATCGAGGACAACGGCCCCGGCATCGCCGAGCACGAACGCGAACTGGTGTTCGAGCCCTTCTACCGCGTGCTCGGCAACGAGGCCGACGGCTCGGGGCTGGGCCTGCCGATCGTGCGGGAGATCGCGCGGCAGCACCATGCGACGGTGCAGCTGGAAGACGCCCATCCGGGCCAGCGCCCACCGGGCACGCGCTTCAGCCTGCGCTTCGACGCCGACGGGGGCGACAACGCCTAAGGCTTCAGCGCAGCAGGCGCCTCGTCCTTGCGTATCTGCAGCAGCTGCGGCCGCAGCTGTTGCGCCAGCCGCTCCGGTTCGGTCTCGCTGAAGCGCGCCGGTGTCGTGCCGAACATGGCGAGACCGCCGCGGGTCCACGCGAAGTAGCCCACATTGGCCACCAGCAGCAGAAGAACCAGTGCGCGCAGCAACATGCCTACTGCACCGGCCGCACGCTGACTTCGGCGCTGGTGATCGTCTTCATGCCGGAGGCCGTCTGGACCAGGAGCTCGCCGCCCCAGCCCACGCCCTCGCAGCGGCCCACGATGCCGTCGCTGAGCTGCACCTCGCGGCCGCGCAGGATGTCGCGCGCCGCGAAGCGCTCGGCAAAGGGCACGAAGCCGCGCTCGCCGAACAGCAGCACGTCGTCCACCAGCGGCACCACGATCTCGCGCAGCAGCTCGGGCGCGGTGGCACGCGGGCGCCACTGCCGGATCCATGCCGGCGCGGTGCTAAGGCCCGCGGCCTCGCGCGGCCCGATGTTGAGGCCGATGCCGATCACCAGGTAGCGCTCGGCCGTGCCGTTCTGGGGCAGGGCGGTTTCGATCAGGATGCCGCCGAGCTTGCGGTCCTCGACCCACAGGTCGTTGGGCCACTTGAGCGCAATGCCCCCTGCCTTCGACGAGTCCAGGCTTTCCGCCACGCTGACGCCGACCGCGAGCGAAAGCCCCGACCAGTCCCTGGGCAAGAGCGGCAGGCCGAGCGAAAAAGTCAGCGAGGCAGGTTCGTCTCGATCCTGTGCGCTCTGCCAGAGGCGCCCCATGCGGCCCCGGCCGGCGGTCTGCCGCTCGGCCACCAGCAGCACCGGCGACGAGCGGCCGTCGCGGGCGCGCCGCATCAGCTCGCTGCTGGTCGAATCGATCTCGGCAACGACCTCGACCGAAAGCCCCGGCAGCAGCGGGGCCAGGGCGGCGGCGATCTCGTCTTCGAACCAGGGGGTGGCCATGGTCAGCGCTTGTCGTCCTTGCCGTTCTTCTTGGCCTTCTTCTTGTCCTTCTTTTTCTTCTTGTCTTTTTTCTTGTCGTCGGACTTGGGCGCCAGCAGGGTGCCGCGGCAGCTTTCGGAGCCGCACCAGCAGGGGAAGTCGGCCTTGAGCTTCTTCGTGTAGGGCTCGTCGATGATCAGCCCGTAGTCGTAGTTGAGCTCCTCGCCGGCCGCGATGTTGCGCAGTGCCTTGATGAAGACCCGGCCGTCGGTTTCGTCGGCCTCGCAGTTGGGCTCGCAGGAATGGTTGATCCAGCGCGCGGCATTGCCCTTCACGCCGCCGTCGATCACACGCCCGTCATCGATGTGGAAGTAGAAGGTATGGTTCGGCTGCGCCGGGTCGTGCGGATGGCGGCGCAAGGCCTCCTTCCAGGTGATGAGCTCGCCCTTGTATTCGATCAGCGTCTCGCCCTCGGCGAGGTCCTGCACGGCGAACACGCCGTTGCCGTGAACGCCGGAGCGCCGCGTCTGGATGCGGCGGCCGCCGGAAATAGGGGATTTGGAAGGCATCGCCGAAGTCTGTTAGTTTGAATATGTACGCATGCGCGTGCGCGTACGCACGCGAGAAGCGCCAGATTGTAAGGACGACTTGTCAATGAAGACTTTGGTAATTGCAGAGAAGCCATCGGTGGCCCAGGACATCGTGCGCGCGCTCACGCCGGTGGCCGGCAAGTTCGACAAGCACGAGGAACATTTCGAGAACGAGAAGTACGTCGTCACCAGCGCCGTGGGCCACCTGGTCGAGATCCAGGCGCCGGAGGAGTTCGACGTGAAGCGCGGCAAGTGGAGCTTTGCCAACCTGCCGGTGATCCCGCCGCGCTTCGACCTGAAGCCGGTCGACAAGACCAAGACCCGCCTCAACGCGGTGGTGAAGCAGGCCAAGCGCAAGGACGTGACCCAGCTCATCAACGCCTGCGACGCGGGCCGCGAGGGCGAGTTGATCTTCCGCCTGATCGAACAGTACGCCGGCGGCAAGGCGCCGCTGGGCAAGCCGGTCAAGCGCCTGTGGCTGCAGTCGATGACCCCGCAGGCCATTCGCGACGGCTTCGAGCAGCTGCGCAACGAGCAGCAGATGCAGGGCCTGGCCGATGCGGCGCGTTCGCGCTCCGAGGCCGACTGGCTGGTCGGCATCAACGGCACGCGCGCGATGACCGCGTTCAATTCGCGCGACGGCGGCTTCTTCCTCACCACCGTCGGCCGCGTGCAGACGCCGACGCTGTCGGTGGTGGTCGAGCGCGAAGAAAAAATCCGCAAGTTCGTGAGCCGCGACTACTGGGAGGTGCACGGCAGCTTTGCCGCCGAGGCGGGCGAGTACCCCGGCAAGTGGTTCGATCCGAACTGGAAGAAGCCGCCGCCCGGCCCCGACGGCGCGCCCGATCCCGAGCAGCGCGCCGATCGCGTATGGAACGAACGCGACGCCACGGCCATCGCCGAGGCCGCGCGCGGCAAGCCCGCCAGCGTCACCGAGGAAAGCAAGCCCACCACGCAGGCCTCGCCGCTCTTGTTCGACCTGACCTCACTGCAGCGCGAAGCCAACAGCCGCTTCGGCTTCAGCGCCAAGACCACGCTCGCGCTCGCGCAAAGCCTCTACGAGCGCCACAAGGCATTGACCTATCCGCGGACCGACTCGCGCGCGCTGCCCGAGGACTACCTGCCGGTGGTCAAGCAGACCATGGGCATGCTCGCCAACAGCGGCATGAAGCATCTCGCGCCCTTTGCGAAGCAGGCGCTCGACGACAACTACGTGAAGCCCTCGAAGCGCGTCTTCGACAACGCCAAGGTCAGCGATCACTTTGCGATCATCCCGACGCTGCAGGCGCCCAGCGGCCTGTCGGACGCCGAGCAGCGGCTCTACGACTTCGTGGTGCGGCGCTTCCTCTCGGTCTTCTTCCCGAGCGCCGAGTACCAGGTGACCACGCGCATCAGCACGGTGGAGCAGGGCGGCAGGAAGTACCCGTTCCGCACCGACGGCAAGGTGCTGGTCAAGCCGGGCTGGCTCGCGATCTACGGCAAGGAAGCGCAGGACGACGAGAAGGAAGACGACAAGGACGGCAAGCGGCTGGTGCCGGTCAAGCCCGGCGAGATGGTGCGCGCCGAATCGGTGGAGACCAAGGGACTCAAGACCCGTCCGCCCGCGCGCTATTCCGAAGCCACGCTGCTCGGCGCCATGGAAGGCGCGGGCAAGACCATCGACGACGACGAGCTGCGCGAGGCGATGCAGGAAAAAGGCCTGGGCACGCCGGCCACGCGCGCCGCGATCATCGAAGGGCTCTTGGCCGAGAAGTACATCCACCGCGAAGGCCGCGAACTCATTCCGACCGCCAAGGCCTTCCAGCTCATGACGCTGTTGCGCGGCCTCGGCGTGGAAGAACTCTCCAAGGCCGAGCTCACCGGCGAATGGGAACACAAGCTCGCGCAGATGGAGCACGGCAAGCTCAGCCGCGAAGCCTTCATGCGCGAGATCGCCGAGATGACGGAGCACATCGTCAAGAAGGCCAAGGAGTACGACCGCGACACCGTGCCCGGCGACTACGCGACGCTGGCGACGCCGTGCCCCAACTGCGGCGGCGTGGTGAAGGAGAACTACCGCCGCTATGCCTGCACCGGCAAATTGGGCCAGGAGCCCTGCGGCTTCTCCTTCGGCAAGTCGCCGGCCGGCCGCACCTTCGAAGTGGCCGAGGCCGAGGCGCTGCTGCGCGACAAGCACATCGGCCCCCTCGAAGGCTTTCGCTCCAAGGCCGGCTGGCCCTTCGTCTCGGAGATCGTGCTCAAGTACGACGAGGAGGCGAAGAACTGGAAGCTCGAGTTCGACTTCGGCGACGACAAGAATGCCGAGAGCGGCGAGATCATCGACTTCAGCGGCCAGCAGTCGCTGGGCCCGTGCCCGAAGTGCGGCGCGCGCGTGTTCGAGAACGGCAGCAACTACATCTGCGAGAAGTCGGTGCCGACGACCGAGCAGCCGACGCCGAGCTGCGACTTCAAGACCGGCAAGATCATCCTGCAGCAGCCGGTGGAGCGCGCCCAGGTCGAGAAGCTGCTCGCCACCGGCAAGACCGACCTGCTCGACAAGTTCGTCTCGATGCGCACGCGCCGTCCGTTCAAGGCCTTCCTCGCCTGGAACAAGGACGAAGGCAAGGTGACTTTCGAGTTCGCGCCGCGCGACAGCAAGTTCCCGCCGCGCAAGACCTTTGCCAGGGCGGCGCCGGCGGCCGCAAAAAAGGCGGCTGCCGCGAAGACGAAGACGCCCGCAGCCAAGAAGGCCGCGCCCGCGAAGAAGGCCGCCGCGCCCAAGGCGCCACGCAAGCCGGGCGCCGGACTCAAGCCCAGCGAGGCCCTGGCCGCGGTGATCGGCGCGGAACCCGTGGCGCGCACCGAAGTCATCAAGAAGCTGTGGGACTACATCAAGGCCAACGGCCTGCAGGATGCGGCCAACAAGCGGGCCATCAACGCCGACGCCAAGCTCAAGCCGGTGTTCGGCAAGGACCAGGTGACGATGTTCGAGCTCGCGGGTATCGTGGGCAAGCACCTCGGCTGATCAAGAAGGAGATTCCTGTGAAGAAACTCGGTTCCATGCTCCTCGTCGCGATCGCGCTCGGCACCGTCGCCGGCTGCGCATCGCGAGCTGTTGCCGACGGCGACCGCTCCGCCACCACCGGCGGCAGCGGCATCACAGTGTTCGGCACCATCGACGCGGCCGTCAGCGGAAGCCGCAACCGCTAAGCAGCAATTAGCGCATCAGCAGCGCCTGCCGCAGCAGCCGCGCCGCGCGGTTGCGGATGCGGCCCGGCGCGCTGCGCAGCGGCCCCCGCGGGCTCACCTTTGCCGTCGCGCAGGCCCAGAGAAAGTCCTGCAGGATGGCCGTGTCGTCCACGGTCTCGGTGCTGCCGTACTTGTGGAACTCCGGATGCCACTGGGTGGCGGCGATGTAGCTGCGGCCGCGGTCGACCCGGCGGCGGATGGCTTCAGGCACGTGGTCGGGGATGCTCCAAGCGTCGACCTCGAAGCCGGGCGCGATGTCCTTCACGCCCTGGTGATGGATGCTGTTGACGCGCGCCGTCTCCATGCCCGGATAGAGCTTCGACAGGCGCGAGCCCGGCGTGATGCGGATGTCGTGGAAGTGCTGGTCGTAGGCCACCGGGTCGCGATGCCGGATGCCGCTGGGATGCTGCGCCTCGATATCCTGGTAGAGCGTGCCGCCGAAGGCCACGTTGATGAGCTGCAGGCCGCGGCAGACGCCGAAGATCGGCTTGCCGACTTCCTCGAAGGCCTCGACCAGCGCAAGGTCGTAAAGGTCGCGGACGCGGTCGCCGATCCAGGCGTCCTTCAGCGGCACCTCGCCGTAGCTGCCGGGCCAGACGTCGGCGCCGCCATGCATCACCACGCCGTCGAGCCACTCCGCATAGTGCGAGAGCTTGGTGTCGCCGCGCGCCGTTTCGCCGGTCGGGCAGGGCACCATCACCACCATCGCGCCGGCCGACATCAGCCAGTGCGCGATGGACTGCTCGACATACTGCAGCGTCTTGTTGGTGAACAGCGAACGCTCCGGGTCGGCGTGGGAGAAGCAGGCAGACAGGCCGATCTTGAGGCGTCCGGAAACGGTTTGTGGCATCGCAATCAAGGCTGGCGCCGCGCGGGCCGCGCCGCCCTTGGTGAACAGAAGAGTATTGTGAAACGTTCGAAAGGCCCGCGCAGACGACAGCCACCCCAGCTGCGTCGGACAGCGCCGCGGAGATAGGATCGCCTCTTTTCTGTTCGTGACCCCAGGAGATACCCATGAAGACCATCAAGGGCCCGGCCATCTTCCTGGCCCAGTTCGCGGGTGACAGCGCACCCTTCGATTCGCTCGACACCATTGCCGCCTGGGCGGCGAGCCTCGGCTACAAGGGGGTACAGATCCCGAGCTGGGACGCCCGCCTCTTCGATCTCAAGACGGCCGCGGAAAGCAAGACCTATTGCGACGAAGTGAAGGGCATGCTGGAGCGGCACGGTATCGAGATCACCGAGCTCTCGACCCATCTGCAGGGCCAGCTGGTGGCCGTGCATCCGGCCTACGACGCCGGCTTCGACGGCTTCGCCGCACCCGAGGTGCGCAACAACCCGGCCCGGCGCCAGCAGTGGGCGGTGGAACAACTGCACCTGGCGGCCCGCGCCTCGGCCCATCTCGGACTCACGGCGCATGCGACTTTCTCCGGCGCGCTCGCCTGGCCCTATCTTTATTCGTGGCCGCCGCGCCCGCCGGGACTGATCGAAGAGGCCTTCGACGAACTCGCGCGGCGCTGGCTGCCGATCCTCAATGCCTTCGACGATGCCGGCGTCGACGTCTGCTACGAGATCCATCCGGGCGAGGACCTGCACGACGGCGTGAGCTACGAGATGTTCCTCGAGCGCGTGGGCCAGCACCCGCGCGCCTGCCTGCTGTACGACCCGAGCCACTTCGTGCTGCAGCAACTCGACTACCTGGCCTACATCGACCACTACCACGAGCGCATCAAGATCTTTCACGTGAAGGATGCGGAGTTCAACCGGACCGGCAAGCAGGGCGTCTACGGCGGCTTCCAGTCATGGATCAACAGAGCAGGGCGCTTCCGCTCGCTGGGCGACGGCCAGGTCGACTTCAGGGCGATCTTCTCGAAGATGGCGGCCTCCGACTTCCCGGGCTGGGCGGTGCTCGAATGGGAGTGCTGCATCAAGCACCCCGAGGACGGCGCCCGCGAGGGTGCGAAATTCATCGCCGACCACATCATCCGCGTGGCCGACCGGGCCTTCGACGACTTCGCGGCCGGCGGCGTCGACACAGTGGCCAACAAGGGGATGCTGGGGATCGCGCCTTAAATCCCTAGATACCGGAAGGCTTGCGCAGGGTCTGCATGCGGTCGACCGCCTGGATCCGGATCTTGCGCGTCTCCGAGCCCTGCTGCACCGTGAGCACCACCTCCGCATCGGGTGCCGGCCGTTTCCAGAGCTGCTTGTAGAAGGCCTCGAGCGTGGCGACCTCGATGCCGTCGACCTCCAGCACCACGTCGCCGGGCTGAAGCCCCGCCGCCAGCGCGGGCCCCTGCCGGTCCACGCGCACGATCTGCACATGCCCGTCGCGTTCCGAGGACGACAGGCCGAGCCAGGGCCGGATGCTCGCCCGCGTGCGGCCGGTGGACTGCATCTCCGCCAGCACCGGGCGCAGCAACTCGACCGGCACGAACATGTTGCCCGGCAGCGTGCGATCGGCGCCCGCGGCTTCCAGCACGAACAGGCTGCCGATGCCGACCAGCTCGCCGTTGCGGTTGAAGAGCGGTGCGCCGCTGTGGTTGGCCACCGGCGGGCTGGTGAAGAGCGCCGATTCGATGTGGTATTCCCAATAGCCCGAGAAAGGCCGCGTCGCGATCAGGCGCGTGAAGCCCACTTCGGTGCCGCTGCTGCTGCCGGTGGCGACCAGCAGCGGCTCGCCCGGCGTCAGGCCGGCGACGCCTGCCAGCGGCACCGGCTCGACGCCGCGCAGCGGCACCAACGGGCGCAGCAGGCCGAAGCCGGTCGCGAGGTCGTAGGCGATCTGGCGCGCAGGCAGCGTGCGATCGTCCTGCGTGATGACTTCGATGGTCTCGGCTTCCAGCAGCAGATAGCCGATGGTGAGGATCAGGCCTTCGGGCCCGATCACCACGCCGGAGCCCGATCGCCGCATCCCGAGGGTGTCGGCCGAGGTGGCGCCCTCGGTCGCGGTGATGCGCAGTGCGACGACCGCGTCGCCCGCGCGCTGGAGGGCCTGGACCTGCGGGGACACGGCTTCGGTCTGGCGCGGCGCGCCGGGGGTGGCGGCATGCGCCGCAGAGAGCACGGACAGAGCGAACAACCAGAGGGCGCAGGCGACCAACGCCCACAACCGTCGGGGCGATTCTCGAGTCTTCATGGCCGCGCTCCTTGGAACGAAGTTGAGTGTGATGGTGCGCCGCAAGCGACCAGCTCGCAAGTGGCCGACTACATCAACCCCACCAGGCGCTGGACAGCCTCCTCGATCCGCTGCGCATCGATCAACCCATAGCCGAACGCCAGCCCGTTCGTGCCCGTTCCCGCCAGCGCATAGCGCCCCAGCGAAGACAGCGCGATGCCCGCGCCGGCCGCGCGTTCCACCACCGTCTCGGCACGGCCGCGCCCGCGCAGCCAGGCCGACAGATGCAGCCCGGCCTCCGACGGAATCAGCTCGAGCCGCCCGGCTGCATGCCTGGAAAGCGCCTCCAGCAGGACGGTGCGCCGCTCGCCATAGACGCGGCGCATCTTGCGGATGTGGCGCGCCAGGTGTCCTTCGGCAATGAAGGCGGCCAACGCATCCTGGGCCAGCGCCGGGCTGTGCCAGTCGGCCAGTTCGCGCGCCTGCACCAGTGCCGCGCGCGCCCACGGCGGCGCGACCACGAAGCCCAGGCGCAGCGCCGGGAAGAGGCTTTTCGAAAAGGTGCCGACGTAGAAGACCGAGCCGGCGCGGTCGAGCGTCTGCAGCGCGTCGAGCGGACGGCCGGCAAAGCGGAACTCGCTGTCGTAGTCGTCCTCGATCACCACCGCGCGACGCTCGCGCGCGAAGGCGAGCAGCTCGGCGCGGCGGCGCGGCGACATGACGGTGCCGAGCGGGAACTGGTGCGAAGGCGTCACGCAGATCACGCGCACATCCGACGGCAGCCGATCGACGCGCAAGCCCTCGCCGTCGAGCGGCACCGCCACCAGCCTGGCGCCCGCTGCCGTCATGGCCTGGCCCAGCGGCGGATAGAACAGCTGCTCGACCGCCACCACCGTGCGGCCCGGCACAACCAGGATGCGCGCCAGCAGGTTGAAGGCCTGCTGCGCGCCAGCGGTGACGACCACGTCGGCCGCGGCGCAGGCCACCGCCCGCGTGAAAGACACATGCCGCGCGATCGCCTCGCGCAACGCGGGCTGCCCCTGTGGATCGGCGTAGTCGGCCGGCACGCGGGTGATCGCGCGCAGCGCGCGGTCGGAGAGCCGCCGCCAGATGTCGAAGGGAAAGGCGCCGGCCTCGGGCAGGCCGACGCGGAAGTCGTCGCGCGCCGGCGCGGTGTGCAGCACGGGCTCGCGCGCCATGCGCGGGCTGCGCAGGGGAACCAGCCGCGCATCGGGCCGCTCGGGCCGGCCGGCGACAGCAGCCGGCGCGCGCCGCGGACGCGGCAGCGTGTCGGCCACATAGGTGCCGGCGCCCGGCCGCGCCAGCAGATAGCCCTCGCTCAGCAGCAGATCGTAGGCCGCGACCACGGTGTTGCGCGAGATGCCGAGCGTGGCCGCGAGCGCGCGCGAGGCCGGCAGGCGCAGGCCGGGCTGCAGCCGGCCGTCGAGGATGGCGGCGCGCAGCTGCCGGTGCACCGCGCGCAGCAGATCGCGCGATCCCTCGGGCGGGAAGCCGATGGCCAGTTCGAAAATTGGCTCCATGAAGTTCGTCGATTGTGGATCTTTTTTTGGTCCACTTTCAATCCTATTCTCAAACCATCGAGAACCTCACCAGGAGTACGAGATGACCGAACTCTGCGCCACCCAGCCCCTCGCCGCACCGGCAGCAACGCCCGCCCATCGCCTGCCATGGAGCCTCGCCTGGCTCGCGCTCGGCGCCTTCGCGATCGGCACCGAGAGCTTCATGATCGCGGGCCTGCTGCAGTTGCTGGCCGCCGATCTGCAAGTGAGCGCGGCCCGCGCCGGCCAGCTGGTCCTGCTGTTCGCGCTGAGCTATGCGATCGGCTCGCCGCTGATGGCGGCGCTGTTCGCGCGCGTCGAGCGCCGCCGGCTGCTGATCGCGGGCCTGGCCGCCTTTGCGGCGATCGCGCTCGCGGGCTCGCTGGCGCAGAGCTTCGCGCAGCTGGCGCTGGTGCGCGTTGTGCTCGGGCTCACGGCCGGCGTGTTCCTGCCGACCGCAAGCGCGGTCGCGGCCTCGCTGACCGCTCCGAGCCTGCGCGGCCGCGCACTGGCCGTGGTGACCGGCGGCGGCACCGTCGCCGTCGCGCTCGGCGTGCCGCTCGGCGCCTGGATCGCGGGCTGGGGCGGCTGGCGCATGGCCTATCTGTTGGTCGCCATCCTCGCGGCACTCGGCGCACTGGGCCTCGCCAACGGCCTGCCGAGGCAACTGCCGCGCGAAGCCCAAGACAATGAAGCCCGCTCGCCGGCCCTCGCCGCGGCGCGCCAGCCGGGCCTGCTGCCCGCGCTGCTGACCACGGTGCTGTGGGCCACCGGCGGCTTCAGCTTCTACACCTACATCTCGGTCTTCCTCACGCAGACGCTGGGCTTCGGCGCCGAAGGCGTGGGCGCGGTGCTTTGCGCGATCGGCGTGGCCGCGGCCGTCGGCACCGCTGCCGGCGGCTGGGCCACCGACCGCTTCGACGCCGACCGCGTCGCCCGGGCCTTCGCTCTGATGCTGGTCCTGATCCTCGGCGGCCTCTCCCTGGCGGCGCAGGCCCTGCCGCGCTCGGCCGCCGTGCCGGCGATCGTCATGCTCGCGACGCTCTGGGGTTTTGCCGGCTGGGGTTTCGGCCCGGCGCAGGCGATGCGGCTGATCCGCCTGGCACCCGCGCAGGCGCCGATGACGCTCTCGCTCAATGCCTCGGCGATCTACCTCGGCATCGCGTCCGGCTCCGCGCTCGGCGGGTTGGCGATCGATGCGATCGGCGTCGGCGCGCTCGGCTGGGTCGGCTCGGCTTGCCAGTTCGCGGGCCTGATGCTGCTGATGCGCGCAGCGCGTTCCGCTCGCTGAGCTCGCTACATTTTCGATAGCACTTCACGCAGGAAGGGCGGCATCTGCCGCCCTTCGCCTCGATCCGACGGTGCATTGCCAAGCAACAGTCATACCATCTCGGTTAGAATGCGGAGTTCGTTTCGATACCCGACGAAGTATTTCGTCACTCAGCCGGCTGACCTGGAATACCAGGCCCTTCACTCTCAAGCCGGCTCACACAGTGTGTTGGTGCGCCAGACCGGGCGCCCATGATTGCCACCACTGCCTTCGTACCGTTGAAGCGAACAGCGCGCTGTCCGCTCCGGTGGGCGCCATTTCCGGCCCGGCCTGCGCCCGTTTCACTGTTTGTTCGCGCATTGCGGCGTCGCAATGCGCAGGCGCCCGATTCGAACCATCTACACACACTATTCGGAGTCCTCATGCCCAAGGAAGAACTGATCGAAATGAACGGCGCAGTCACGGAAGTGCTGCCCGATTCCCGCTACCGCGTGACCCTGGACAACGGTCACCAGCTGATCGCCTACAGCGGCGGCAAGATGCGCAAGCACCACATCCGCATCCTGGCCGGCGACAAGGTGTCGCTGGAGCTGTCGCCCTACGACCTGACCAAGGGCCGCATCACCTTCCGCCACCTGGAACGCCGCGGCCCGCCGCCGGTCAACAGCGGCAACAACTCGCAGCGCCGCTGATCCTCTTGCCGTGACGGGTCCCGCCACCGACTTCGCCGCGCTGCCGCTGACGCCGCAGACGCTCGCGAACCTGAAGCAGCTCGGCTATCTGCAGATGACGCCGATCCAGGCGGCCAGCCTGCCGCCGGCGCTGCTCGGCCGTGACCTTATCGCGCAAGCCAAGACCGGCAGCGGCAAGACCGCCGCCTTCGCGCTGGCGCTCCTGGCCAATCTCAATCCGCGCCGCTTCGCGGTGCAGGCCATGGTGCTGTGCCCGACGCGCGAGCTGGCCGACCAGGTGACGACCGAGATCCGCCGCCTGGCGCGCGCCGAAGAGAACATCAAGGTGGTCACGCTCTGCGGCGGCGTCGCATTGCGCGGGCAGCTCGCCAGCCTCGAGCACGGCGCCCACATCGTGGTCGGCACGCCAGGCCGCATCATGGATCACCTCGAGCGCGGCAGCCTCGATCTGGAAGCGCTCAACACGCTGGTGCTCGACGAGGCCGACCGCATGCTCGACATGGGCTTCTTCGACGACATCGCCAAGGTCGCGCGCCTGTGCCCCAAGGAGCGCCAGACCCTGCTGTTCTCCGCCACCTACCCCGAAGGCATCGCCCAGCTCAGCGCGCAGTTCATGAAGAACCCGCAGCAGATCACGGTGCAGGTGCAGCACGAGGAAGGCAAGATTCGCCAGCGCTGGTACGAGGTGAAGGACAGCGAACGGCTGCACGCCGTGAGCCTGCTCCTGAACCACTTCCGCCCGCCGAGCACGCTGGCCTTCTGCAACACCAAGCAGCAGTGCCGCGACCTGGTGCAGGTGCTGCAGGCGCAGGGCTTCAGCGCGCTGGCCCTGTTCGGCGAACTCGAGCAGCGCGAGCGCGACCAGGTGCTGGTGCAGTTCGCCAACCGCAGCTGCTCGGTGCTGGTCGCCACCGACGTGGCCGCGCGCGGGCTCGACATTGCGCAGCTCGAAGCCGTGATCAACGTCGATGTCACGCCCGACCCCGAGATCCACATCCACCGCATCGGCCGCACCGGCCGCGGCGATGCAGAAGGCCTGGCGCTCAGCCTGGCGAGCATGGACGAGATGGGCAGCGTTGGGAAGATCGAGCAGTTGCAGAGCCGCGAATCCGAATGGCATCCGCTGGCCGAGCTCTCGAGTGCGCAGGCCGAACCCCTGCAGCCGGCCATGGCCACGCTGCAGATCGTCGGCGGCCGCAAGGAGAAGATCCGCGCCGGCGACGTGCTGGGCGCGCTCACCGGCGAGGCCGGCTTCACGCGCGACCAGGTCGGCAAGATCAACGTCAACGAGTTTTCCACCTATGTGGCGGTCGATCGGCGCATCGCGCGCGAGGCCGTGCACAAGCTTTCCACCGGCCGCGTCAAGGGCAAGACCGTCAAGGTACGGTTGCTCGACGATGTGGCTTAATTACGCCCTTCGACCTTTTTTATCCGAGCTTTCCATGACCAAGAAAATCCGCACCGAGGCAGATCGCATTGCCACTCCCAAGCCCGTTCCGATGCCCGGCTACAGCCTGCCCAAGATGGGTGGCGGCCAGAAGGTCAGCCTCGAGCGCGGCACCGCGACCCGCAGCAAGAAGAACCCGGGCAAGCGGGCCAAGAAGGGCGGCTGAACGCGCCTCGCGCTTCATTGTCCAAGCTCCGGAATACGCGCCCTCGGGCGCGTTTTTCATGTCCGACGACTACCAGATCCACATCCCGCCTTCCTTCTTCGCGATCTACACCGACGCGAGGCAGCGCCTGCGTGAGCCGCTGGCCACCGTGCGGGCGCGCTACGAAGTGTGCGAGGACCTCGCCAACCACCTGGTGCAGCACGCGCAGCTGCTGCATCACGTCGAGGTGCCGTCGGAAGAAGAAATCCTCCTGCGCATCCATGCCGGGCTGAACTCGCCCGAGGCCGGCGTGTCCGCGGCAGAGGCTGGCTGGATCGTGCAGCGGCTGGCCGAGCTGCTCGGCTGGAACTGTCCGCCGCTCGACCATCACACCCACCGTTCGGGCTGAGCCCGTCGAGGCCTGTCCTGAGCTTGTCGAAGAAAACCCTTCGACAAGCTCAGGGGGAACGGTGGCGCGCAACCGGCGCCTCGCCCATGAGTGGAAAGGGCGGGAGCGGCCGATGCGCCACTTCCTTGGCCACGGCGTGCTCCATGCCCAGTCCGCGCAACACGCAGGTCGCGACCTCGCGGCCATGGTTCGGCGGCGCCAGCCCCAGCACCACGCTGCGCATGGCCTGTGCGACGGTGCCGTTGATCAGGTCCATCGCCGCCGCCTCGTTGGGAATGCGAAAAGCCTTCTGCTTCACGCCCAGGCGCAGGTCGGCCAGCACATAGTCGCGGATCTCGAGCAGCAGCTCGGGCGCCGCGGCCGCCACGTCCAGCATCATCAGCGCCCACTGCGGGCTCTGCTCGGCCAGCCAGATGTAGCGCTGGTTGCCGATCGCCATGCGCTGCGCGCCCTCGGCGATCCCTTGCTGGCTGTCGGCGATGCGGCGGCACAGCGTGTCGGCCAGCAGCAGCGCGACGGCGCTCGCGACTTCCTCCTTGGTCTTGAAGTGGTTGTAGACCGTGCCGGTCGTCATGCCCGCGACTGCCGCCAGTTCCTGCATGGTGGCGCCGGCGAAGCCGCGCGCCGTGAAGACCCGGATCGCCGCCTGCACCAGCTGCACCCGCGTGCGCTCGCGCTTCGCCAGGCCCAGCTGGGGCCGCCACACACTTTCGGCCAGGGCCTCTGGCAAAAGTGGTATGGACGGGTCGCCCAAATTCAGGACATCATTCATTTTTAGACACATCCATCATTTTTGCCCCCAACCTTCATTTATAGAGAGTTTGCCATGCCTCCCGATCTCCGCCTCGGCTATCTGGTCTTCGAAGCGCGCCGTCTTCCTCGATGGGAGGCGTTCTGCCAACACATGCTCGGCCTCGCCGCGCCTGCGGCCAACATCGACGGCAGCCTCGGCTGGCAGATCGACGAAGCCTGCCAGCGGCTGATCGTTCAGGAAGGCCCGACCGACGACCTGGCGGCGCTGGGCCTCGAATGCGCGAACGACGAGGTGCTAGACAGCCTGCTGCAGCGCCTTCGCCAGGGCGGCATCGAAGTGACGGCAGCCGACGCGGCGCTTCGCAGTGCGCGCCGCGTGCAGCGGCTTCATCGCTGCACCGACCCTTGCGGCAACAGCGTCGAGCTGTTCACCGGCCTGGCCGCCGCCGCGCAGCCTTTCGCCTCGCCGGCCTTTCCCGAAGGTTTCCGCACCGGCGAGCTGGGCCTGGGCCATGCCGTGCTGGTGTCGCACGAGCTGGCGGCGATGGAGGCCTTCTACGTCGGCCTGCTGGGCTTCGGCGTGACGGAGCGGCTCGCAACGCGTGTCGGCCCGATGGACATCCGCGGCGTGTTCCTGCACTGCAACCGCAGGCATCACTCGATCGCGCTGTTCGACATGCCGCTGTCCAAGCGCATCCACCACTTCATGCTGCAGGCCGAGCGGCTCAGCGACATCGGCATCGCCTTCGAGCGAGCGCGCCGCCACAAGGTGCCGCTCTCGCTGGAACTCGGCCAGCATCCCGATCCCGACGGCACCTTCTCCTTCTACGGCGCCACGCCCTCGGGCTTCGACTTCGAGATCGGCGCCGGCACGCAGACCATTGACCCCACGGGCTGGGAAACACAGCACACCGATGTCACCAGCGCCTGGGGCCACAAGCCGAAGCTGCGCCTGCAATTGAAGATGGCCGCCGGGCTGATCACGCAGAAGATGTCCGGCGCACCGCGCCAGGCGAAGGAGCTCGCATGACGACAACGACCAAGCGCTGGCTCAAGCGCGGCGCCCTGGCCCTGCTGATCCTCGTCGCCCTCGCCGCCGCCGCCCTGTTCGCCGGCGACCAGCTGGCCCGCCACAAGATGCAGCGCAAGCTCGAGGTCGCGGTGAAGGCCGTGCCCGTCCGCGAAGACGCGGCCGCGCTCGAACGCGGTCGCTATCTCTACGCCTCGCGCGGCTGCGTCGACTGCCACGGCGCCCAGGGCAACGGCAGGATGTTCCTCGACGACGGCAAGGGCATGCGCATCGCCGGGCCCAACATCAGCCCCGGCCCCGGCAGCGTGGTCGCGGGCTACGCGCCGGAAGACTGGGTGCGCGCCATCCGCCACGGCGTCGACCCCAAGGGCCGCGTGCTGATGGTGATGCCGAGCGAGGACTACAACCGCTTCACCGACGAAGACCTCGCCTCCCTGGTCGGCTACATCCGCAAGATGGAGCCCGCCGCGGGCGGTGCGGCGGTACTCGACCTGCCGCTGCCGGTGCGCGCCTTCTACGGCTTCGGACTGATGCACGACGCCGCCTCGAAGATCGATCACACGCTGCCGCCCGCGCAGCCGGTGCCCGACGGCGTGAGCGTGGCGCACGGCGCCTACGTGGCCAACATGTGCCTGGGCTGCCACGGCGTCAAGCTCAACGGCGGCAAGATTCCCGGCGGCCCGCCCGACTGGCCGGCCGCGGCCAACCTGACGCCTGGCGAACGCACGTCCATGACGCACTATGCCGACGCCGATACCTTCGCGCGCATGTTCAAGACCGGCAACCGGCCCGACGGCACGCCGATCAAGGTCATGCCCTTCGGATCGCTCGGCCAGATGAACGACACCGACGTGCGCGCGCTCTTCCTGTACCTGAAGAGCCTGCCGCCCAGTCCGCAGGGTTAGCGTCCCGCGAGCGCCTCGCGAAGCCAGGGACGTGGAAGGCCGCTTGCCTGCAACGCCGTCGCGCCTGTCCTTGATCAAGCTCGCACAGCGCGAGCGCACGGGTCCCGCGGCCCGGCACGAAGTCGTGGCCAGTGTGGACAGCGCGACCGGTCGTCCGAGGGCCTCGCGATCAGTCGCGACGGCCGCCACATCGCGACGGTGAACATGCGCGAAACCGCCTTCGCACCCGATTCGCCGCGCTACACCAAGCAGGCTTCGATCAGCTATTTCAGCTTCGACCCCGGCCGCAGCGCACTCGCCAAGGTGGGCGACTATCCCTTCGAGGGCATGCTGCCGGAGGGCGGCAGCTTCGATGCCGCCGGCCGGCATTTTCTGGCGACGGTCTTCGAATACGCGGACGGCAGCACGCCCGCCGGCGGCATCGAAGTCTGGCGCGTGGGCGATGCCGGCAAGCCGGGCCTGACGCACCTCGGCCGCATCGTGGTGCCGCACTGCGCGCACCACGTCGAGCTCACGCCCTAATCGATCTTCGCGCCCGAGGCCTTGACCACCACGCCCATCGCGTCCCAGTCGGCGCGCAGCAGCTTCTGGAAATCCTCGGCGCCGGAACTGCGCGGCTCGACGCCGAGGCGCGTCAAGCGCTCCTGCATCGCCGGCTCGGCGATCACCTTGTTGAGCGCCGCATTGATCTTGTCGACCTCGGCCTTGGGCGTGCCGGCCGGTGCGAGCAGGCCGATCCACGAATCGAACTCGTAGCCCGGCAGGCCGCTCTCCATCGCGGTCGGCAGCTTGGGCAGGAAGGGGCTGCGGACCCTGCCGGTGGAGGCCAAGAGCGTGATGCGCGCGTCGCCCTGCAGGCCGATCACGCCGATGCTCGACGAAGTCACCGCCTGCACGCGGCCGGCCAGCACCTCGTTCACCGCCTCGCCGGTGGACTTCATCGGGATGTGCGTCATCTGCAGACCGGCCTTGGCGAGGAAGGAGGCCATCGCGAGGTGCGTGGCGCTGCCGTTGCCGGCCGAGGCGTAGTTGTACTTGCCCGGATTCGCCTTCACCTCGCGAATGAACTCCGCCGTGTTCGACACCTTCATGTCGCTCGACACCGCGACCACGTAGCCGGCATTGCCGATGCTGGCCACGCCGACGAAGTCCTTGAGCGGGTCGTAGGGCAGCTTGCTGTAGAGATGGCCCGCGATGTGGTGGCTGGCCGCAGCCAACACCAGCGTGTTGCCGTCGGCCGGCGCCTTGGCGACGATCGCCGCGCCCACCGTACCGCCCGCGCCCGCGCGGTTCTCGACGATCACGCTGGCATTGAGCGCCGTGCCCAGCTCGTTGTTGAAGGCGCGCGCCACCGTGTCCTGCACGGCGCCGGTGCCGAAGGGCACCACGATGCGGATCACGCGCTGCGCATGCGCGGGCGCCGCGGCCGCCAGGGCCAGCAGGCCGGCCGCGGCGAAGGCGGCCAGGGAACGTCGGGTGAACAGGTGGGACATCGCAGCGGCCGCTTTCGTCATGGTTGTTCTGGAAGTTCAGGTGCCGGCCGGAAGCCAGCGCTCCACCAGCTTCACGAAGTAGCTGGCGCCGATCGGAATGATCTCGTCGTTGAAGTCGAAAGACGTGTTGTGGATGATGCAAGGACCGGGCCCGTGGCCTTCGAGCCGGTGGTCGCCATCGCCGTTGCCGAGGAAGGCATAGCAGCCCGGCCGCGCGAGCAGCATGTGGGCGAAGTCCTCGGCGCCCATCACTGCGGGCAAGTCGTCGGTCACCATGTCCTCACCCACCACCTCGCGCATCACGCTCGCCGCGAACTGCGCCTCGGCCTTGTGGTTGACCACCGGCGGCGAGGCGCGCACGAAGCTCACCTCGGCCGTGCACTCGTGCGCCTGCGCGATGCCCTGGGCCAGCGTGCGCAGGCGCTCCTCGATTCGGTCCAGCGCGGGAATCGAGAAGGTGCGCACCGTGCCGCCCAGCGTGGCGACGTCGGGAATCACGTTCGGCGCGTCGGAGCCTTGCAGCTGCGTGACCGCGAGCAGCGCGCGCTCGGTGCTCGCGATGGTCTTCGGCACCAGGGTCTGCAGCGCCTGCGCCAGCGCGACGACGGCACCCACCGGGTCGATGCCCGTGTGCGGCATCGAGGCATGCGTGCCGCGGCCGCGCATCGTGATCTTGTAGGTGTTGCTCGAGGCCATGAGCGCGCCTTCGTTGAGCGCGAAGCGGCCGACCTCGCCCACGGGAAAGTTGTGCAGCGCAAACACCGCGTCGCAGGGGAAGCGGTCGAAGAGCCCGTCCTGGATCATCTTCTTGGCGCCCGCCTTGCCCATCTCTTCGGCCGGCTGGAAGATGAAGTTCACCGTGCCGTCGAAGCGGCTGCCCTTCTGCGCCAGGTGCCATGCGGCCGCCAGCAGCATCGTCGTATGGCCGTCGTGGCCGCAGGCATGCATGCGGCCCGCGTGGGTGGACTTGTGGGCGAACTCGTTGGCCTCGGCAAGCGGCAGCGCATCCATGTCGGCACGCAGGCCGATGCTGCGCGTGCCTGTGCCCTGGCGCAGCACGCCCACCAGCCCGGTGCCGGCGATGCCGCGGTGCACCTCGATGCCCCATTCGGCGAGCAGCTTGGCGACCTTCTCGGAGGTGCGGTGCTCTTCGAAGCCCAGCTCGGGATGCGCGTGGATGTCGCGGCGAATGTCGACGAAGCGGCTGACGTCTGCGAAGGAATCGGCGAGGTTCATGGCGGCGGTCGTGGGGAAGAAGCCACGGATTCTGACGCAGCTTGGCCCGGCGCGCGTCCCGGCCTAGGATGGCGCATCACCGATCCGATGAAGGCCCGCCATGAGCAACGAGCTGCGCAGAAAACTGCACGAGCTGCAGGAGCTGTCGAACAACGCGCCCGACCCCCAGACGCGCGCCATCATCGAGGCCCTGCGGCTTCAGACCGCGATCCTCAACGAGCGCCTGTTCGCCATCGAGCTGCAGCTGGCCGAACTCGGCAAGGGCGGCCTGCCGCAGCCGGAGCCCTGAGCGTCGCGCTCAGGCGCGTGCGGCGTCGCGCTTGCGCGTGGCGGCGGCCTTCTTCGCCGAGGCCGAGCGCTCCGCGGCGCTCCGGCTGGCGGAGGCCGAACCGCCGATGTGGCCGCCCTTGCGCGAGGGCGCATGGCTCTCGGCCTTGCCGCGGCCCGAGCCGCTCTTCTTGCCGCCGCCGGTCTCCGCGTTCACGGTGGCCCATGCGCGCCGCTCGGCTTCACCCTTTGCGACGCCGCGTTTCTCGTAGCCTTCCTCGATGTGCTCGGCCTTGCGTTTCTGCTTGTCCGAATAGGACGACTTGTCACCTCTTGGCATGACGATTCCTTTCGTAAGACCTGGAATACGGCAAGGCTGCGCTTCACGAATCACCGGTAGCGCAGGCCGGCTTACCGCCTCTGCGTCGGCGATGGCTCACCGGGCTCGGCGCGCCCGAACAAGGGCTGCACATGCCACCAGCCCGGCAGCAGCGCGCGGATCTCCTGCTGCGCGAAGCGGTCGTCGAGCAGGTACAGCACGCCCGCGTCCTCTTCGCTTCGAATCACGCGTCCGGCGGCCTGCACCACCTTCTGCAGCCCCGGATAGACATAGGTGTACTCGTAGCCGTCGCCGAACAGCGCCTGCATGCGCTCGCGCATGATCTCGTTGGCCTCGTTGTGCTGCGGCATGCCCAGGCTGGCGACGAAGGCACCGACCAGCCGGTCGCCCGGCAGATCGATGCCCTCGCCGAAAGCGCCGCCGAGCACCGCGAAGCCGATGCCCTGGCCGCCGGGCGCGAAGCGCGCGAGGAAGGCCTCGCGCTCGGGCTCCCGCATGCCGCGCGACTGTGCCCACACGGGCACGCCGGGGTGCCGTGCCGCGAAGGCCTGCAAGGCGCTGTCCAGGTAGTCGAAGCTGCTGAAGAAGGCCAGGTAGTTGCCCGGGCGCTCGGTGAACTGGCCTCCGATGATGTCGATGAGCGCCGCGAGCGAGCGGCCGCGGTCGCGAAAGCGCGTCGAGACGTGCATGGCCACGCGCACCGTCAATTGTTCGCTACGAAAGGGCGAGTCGACGTCCAGCGTGGCCGTGTCCTGCGGCAGGCCCAGCGTGTCGCGGTAGAAGGAAAAAGGCGCGAGCGTGCCCGAGAAGCAGGCAGCCGACGCGCAATCGGCGAAGCGCTGTTCGAGGAAGGGCGCCGGCACCAGGTTGCGGATGGCCAGCGCCGCGGCACCGCCTTCGCCGAGAGTGGATTCGAAGACCGAATGCGTGCCGAAGGAATCGGCCAGGCGCAGGAAGTGCAGCGCATCGAAGAAGAAGCGCTGCAGCGGACCTTCCGCTTCGTCGGGACGGGCGGCGAAGTGCTCGGCCATGGCCGAGACCGCCTCCTGCAAGGCGCGCTCGAAGCGCTCGGCAATGGCCTCGTGCACCTGGTAGGCGACGGCCTGGTCGCGCTGCTGCAGCGTCCACTCGCGCTGCAGCTTGCCCAGCACCGGCTTGAGGCCGGCCGGTGCATGGCGCCGCGCCTCCGCCAAGGCCCCGGTTTCCAGCTCTGCGCTGTACATGCCGCGCGCGCGGCCCAGCAGGTTGTGCGCCTCGTCGACCAGGAGCGCCACGCGCCACTCTTCCTCTTTCGTCAACGCGTAGAGGAAGGCGCTGCTGTCGAAGTAGTAGTTGTAGTCGCCCACGATCACGTCGCTCCAGCGAGTCATCTCCTGGGCCAGGAAGTAGGGACAGACCTGGTGCGACAGCGCGATGCGGCGCGTGGCCTCGCGGTCCAGCCAGCCCGCTTGCGCGGCTTCGGCGCGAGCCGCGGGCAGGCGGTCGTAGAAGCCGCGCGCGAGCGGGCAGGCCTCGCCGTGGCAGGCTCGGCCCGGGTACTCGCAGACCTTCTCGCGCGCCGCGAGTTCGAGCACGCGCAGCGGCGCGTTCTCGCCAGCGAGCAGGCGCAGGCTGTCGAGCGCGAGCGCCCGGCCCGAGGTCTTGGCCGTGAGGAAGAAGATCTTGTCGATGTGCTCCGAAGGGCGCGCCTTGAGCAGCGGGAACAGGGTGGCCACCGTCTTGCCGATGCCGGTGGGCGCCTGCGCCAGCAGGCAGCGCCGCGAGGCGGCCGAGCGGTAGACGGCTTGCGCCAGCTCGCGCTGACCGTGCCGGAACCCGGCGTGCGGAAAGGCCAGCCCGGCGAGCGCTTCGTCGAGTTCCGCGCGATGGCCGGCCTCCTGCTCGGCCCATGCGAGGTAGCGCCCGCACAGCGCCTCGAAGTCCTCGCAAAGCGCCTCGCGCGTCCAGCTCTCGGCCAGCGCAAACTCCTCGCCGGTCGCGAGTTCGAGGTACACCAGCGCGACCTCGATGTCGGGCAGCGAACGCTCTTCGCACAGCATCCAACCGTAGACCCTGGCCTGCGCCCAGTGCAGTGCGCGATGGTTCGAGCGGATGCCCGCGAACTCGCCGCGAAAGGTCTTGATCTCTTCCAGCCTGCAGCGCCCGGCGTCGTAGCCGTCGGCGCGCCCGCGCACCTGCAGCCGGCCGAAGCGCGAGGCGAGCGCCACCTCGCTCTCGTAGTCGGCATCGCGCCGGCCCTGCACCAGGCGATGCCCGGCAATGCCTTCCTGCGCGCTCGGCGCGGGCACGAAGCGCAGATCGAGATCGCCCGCCTTCGCGGCGAAGGCGCACAGCGATTTCACCGAGACCGCAAGGGTCGGCGCAGTGGCAGTGAAAGAAGCGGGTTCGGTGCGCATGCCGTGATCTGTATGAGTATGAGGGGTATCCGCGTAGCTCCAGCAAACGGCCGAGCACTGGATGCGCATCCACGCTTCCGCGCTAGGCGCAAGCGACGACAGTGCAGCGCGAAGGCGGCCTCTGACCCTCGTCGATGTGGCCGCGTAGCTGGGCGCGCGATTGAGCAGTTCTTCGTCGGAGAGGTCCCGGGCACTGTCATGCTTTGAGCGACGCGCCTGAGAAGCGCCAGCCTCTTCGCGCGACGCTCCACCAACTGAGCTACACCGCGAAAAGATGACGCCAGGTAGGTCGGGTATTGGCCGGCCATCTGCGGCCCGCGCCTTGCTAGAGACAGAGATCGCTTCGTTTGTCTTGCCGACGAATGTGCCTGACGATGTCTCGTCGATCCTTCGCGCCCTCGATCTGGCCGGCCGCGGTCATGGAAGTTCCCGGAACGAGCTTGCCTGGGTCACGAATGAACGCGTCGAGGGTGTCGTCAGACCACACGATTCCGGAGTTCTTGAGTTCTTCGGTGTAGTTCTTGTAGTCGGCCACGCTGCCCGCGCGGCGTCCGAAGACGCCTTCAAGTTTTGGGCCGTTCCGATTGCAGGCGATCGAATGACATGCCGCGCACTTGGCACGAAACAGATTCTCCGCGCGCGACACGTCCGTCGCACGCGCAGGTTGAAAGCCGACCATCAGAACAAGGATCGTCAGAGCTTGCAGAGCAATGGCATTCATCTAGCGCTCCGAGTGGTCACCGGCCTGGAGAGCGTATTGAAGCGACAAAGGAGCTATGGCGCAATACAGCAGCTAGGAATGGTGCGTGGTCTTCCTGACCGCCGCTAACTATGGACGTTTATCCAGTAGATTGCCCTCCGCTGGAGCTAAGCAGATATACAGTGGCCTTGGAAGGGAAGATAAAAACCATCCACTTGGATGGTGCTAGGATGGCGCCATGCCACGAAAAAGCGCCACCCTGGCCTCCGCCGCAAAGCCGGTCGACGAAAAGATCACGATCAACGTGGGCTGCGTCGATCTCGGGCAAATCGACCTGCTGGTGCAGGAAGGCTTCTATGCCAACCGCACCGACCTGATCCGCACCGCGATCCGAAACCAGCTGGCCACGCAGATCGACGTCGTGCGGCAGGTCGTCTCGCGCAAAGCCCTGGTGCTTGGCATCCAGCACTACTCCGCTGCCGACCTGCAAGCCGTTCAAGCGGCCGGTGAGACCTTGCAAATCCGCGTGCTGGGACTGGCTGCGATCGCTCTCGACGTCACCCCTGCGCTGGCGCTGGCCACCATCGAGTCCATCACCGTGCTGGGGGCGCTGCACGCGAGTCCGGCCGTGAAGGCTGCGCTCGCCGGACGCATCGGCTGAACCCCAACCCCTCTGAAAGACCAAGATGAACCCTGACTTCAAGCATCTGATGGCGGAAGCGAGCCGGATGACCCGGGCGGGCGACCTTCACGCGGCAACCGCTGCGATCCAGGCCGCGCTGGGCCGCATGGGACTCGCGCAGCCGACGATGAGCGAAATGCCGGACGTGATCGACGTCGAGGCCCGGCGAGTGCCTGAGCGCCGGCCGGCGGGCGTCGATCTGGAGGCGCCGGCCGCGTACGTCGATGTACCCGCTTCGGGCAGTTTTATCGCCGGCAGCTTTGCCGACGCAGCCGGCCGCCGCGACTACAAGCTCTTCGTCCCGCCGCAGGCCGGCGAACGCGCGCTGCCATTGGTCGTGATGCTTCATGGCTGCACCCAGGATCCCGACGATTTCGCCGCCGGCACGGCGATGAACGAGGCTGCGCTGGCGCAGGGCTTCTTCGTGCTGTATCCGGCGCAGTCGCGCCAGGCGAATCCACAGGGTTGCTGGAACTGGTTCAAGCACAGCCATCAGCAACGCGGCCGCGGCGAGCCCGCGCTCTTGGCGGGCATGACACGCGATGTGATGGCGCGTCACGCGATCGACCCCCAGCGCGTCTACGTCGCCGGGCTGTCGGCGGGCGGCGCGATGGCCGCGATCCTGGGTGAAGCGTATCCCGACCTGTTCGCGGCGGTCGGGGTCCACTCCGGCCTGGCAGCGGGTGTCGCATCCGACCTGCCGGCTGCTTTGATGGCGATGAAGGCCGGCGGCGCGATCCAGGGCGATGTGGCCAGCGGCGTGCCGACCATCGTCTTCCACGGCGATGCAGACGCCACCGTCCATGCGAACAACGGCGCTCAGGTCATGGCCGCCAGCGTGGGGAAAACGACCTCCGTCGACGTCGAACATGTGCAGAGCAACGGCGGTCGCGGCGCAACCCGGCATTCGCACCGCTCGGCCGACGGGCGCGTGGTGGCCGAACACTGGGTGGTCCATGGCGGCGCTCACGCGTGGTCGGGGGGCAGCGCCAAGGGTTCCTATACGGATGGCCGGGGCCCCGACGCCAGCGCCGAGATGCTGCGCTTCTTCTTCGAGCATCCGCGGCTGCCGGCGCACTGATCGCCGGGGGCTCAGTCGATCAACCGGTTCTTCAGCGCGTAGTACGTCAGGTCGCTGTTGGAAGAGAGATTCATCTTCTCCATCATGCGCGTGCGATAGGTGCTCACGGTCTTCACCGACAGCGACAGGTGATTCGCGATGTTGCCCGCGGTCTCGCCCTTGGCCAGCTTGAGGAAGACCTGGAACTCGCGTTCCGACAGCTGCTCGTGCGACGCGGCGTCGTTCTTGCGATCGAGCTGGCGCGCCAGCAGTTCGGCCACGCCGGGCGTGATGTAGCGGCGGCCCAGCGAGACGAGGCGAATCGCGTTCACGATCTCCATCGGCTCGCATTCCTTGTTGAGATAGCCGCTCGCGCCCTGGCGGATCAGGTTCATCGCGTAGTGCTCCTCGGGGTAGCCGCTCAGGACGAGGATGCCGACCCCCGGCGCCTTGGCGCGGATCATCGCGATGGCATCGATGCCGCTCTGTCCGGGCATCGAGAGATCCATGACGAGCACGTCGATCTCCGTGGTGCGCACCAGCTCGATCGCCTCGCGCCCGCTGGCGGCTTCGCCGACCACGCGCAGGTCCACGTGCTGGGAAAAAAAGTCGCGCAGCCCCGTACGCACGATGGCGTGGTCGTCCACGATGCCGATCTTGATCATCCGATTGCTCCTCGCGGGCCACGGGAAACGCTCGAGAAGTCAAGCGCGAGGCCCTGACGGAGGATGCGGTCCAGGCTCGGGCGCGCGCGTGAGGGCACCGCCCGCGCATGCGTAGGTCGAAGCGTCGGGTTTCCGGGCATCCCGAACCCGATGCCGTCCGACATCCGCATGCCCAGGCGCTGCGTAGCTTCCGGGACATCGCTCACTTCATCTCGAGGAATACGCCATGGAATCCTCAGACCTTCGCCCCCTCGCGCTCGTGACGGGCGCCTCTTCGGGCATCGGCCTCCATCTGGCCAAGCAGGCGGCGCAGAACGGCTTCGACCTCGTGATCGGTGCCGACGAGCCGCTCGAGCAGGCCGCGGGCGAGCTGCGCATGCTGGGCGCCGAGGTGACCAGCGTGCAGGCGGACTTCGCAATGCGCGAGGGCGTCGACAAGCTGTTGCTCGCCGCCGGGGAGCGCAACATCGATGCGCTCTTCGCCAATGCGGGGCACGGCCTCGGCGGCGCCTTTCTCGACCAGGACTTCGCCGCGGTCCAGCACGTGATCCATACCAACATCACCGGCACCATCTACCTGCTGCAGCGCGTGGCGCGCCACATGAAGGAGCGCGGCCAGGGCCGCATCCTGATCACCGGCTCGATCGCCGGCTTCCAGCCCGGCAGCTTCCAGGCCGTCTACAACGCCACCAAGGCCTTCATCGACTCCTTCTCCTTCGCGCTGCGCAACGAGCTCAAGGACACCGGCGTCACGGTGAGCTGCCTGATGCCGGGCGTGACCGACACGCACTTCTTCGCGCGCGCCCACATGCTCGACACCAAGCTGGCCCAGCAGGAGGACAAGGCCGACCCGGCCGAGGTGGCCAAGGTTGGCTTCGAGGCCATGATGAAAGGCGAGGCCGACGTGATCGCGGGCTGGAAGAACAAGATGCAGGCCGCGCTCGCCCATGTGACGCCGTCCGACACGCTGGCCGAGCAGCACCGCAAGCTGGCCCAACCCGGAAGCGCACGCGAGCCGGAGCGCGCCGGCCATGCCGAACGGTGACGGCACTGCAGCGGCCAAGGCCGCCGCGGAGTACCTCGGAGATCACGGCCTGGTGCTGGTGACGGCCGAGTCCTGCACCGCGGGCCTGATCGCCTCGCGCCTGGCCGAGGTGCCGGGTGCGGGCCAGGTGCTGGAGTCGGCCTTCGTGGTGTACGACCCCAAGGCCAAGCAGCGCTACCTGGGCGTGAGTGCCGGGACCATCGACCGCTACAACCTCACGAGCGAACCGGTGGCGCTGGAGATGGCCCGCGGCGCGCTCAAGCACAGCGACGCGAACCTGGCCATCGCCAACACCGGCGTGGCCGACGATGCCGACCCGGCGTCCAGGCCCGGAACCCAGTGCTTCGCGTGGGCCTTCCGCGAAGGCAAGCGCACGCAGATCTTCACCGAGACGCAGCGCTTCATCGGCCGCCGCAACGAGATCCGCGAGGCTGCTGCGGACTACGCGCTGGAGCGCATCGCGCTCTACCACCGGCGCTTCAAGCACTGAAGAAGAAAGGCCCGCTTCCGCTCAGCCGACCGAAACGACCAGCAGCGCGAGCGAGGCGGGCGCCATCGCGGCCGTGGCGAGCCAGCCCAGCAGCTTCATCGGCCGGTGCCGCGCCGCGCTGTGGGACTTCGTCGAGTCTGCGCGGTGGACGCGGCCTTGGACGACAAGGTGCGGGACGGCTGCTGTCTACGGTGGTTTGCAGCAACCCCTCATCCGCAGGAGCACACAGCCATGACTTCTTCTTCCGATTCCGGCGATGTCGCCGTGCAACAGCGCAAGGTGCAGCGCGAACAGGACGCCAAGGACCGCGCGCCCGACAAGCCCAAGAGCAAGAAGCCGGTGCAGGCCGGCCACCGCCCCGAGCCCGAGAACCCGATGCCGGCGCAGCATCTCAAGAAGCCCGGGCTCGAAGTCGAGATGGACCTGCAGCCGCGCTTCAAGGCCTCGGGCTACCTCGGCAGCGGCAAGCTCGACGGCATGGTGGCGCTGGTGACCGGCGGCGACTCGGGCATCGGCCGCGCGGTGGCGCTGCTGTATGCGCGCGAGGGCGCGGAGGTCGCGATCGTCTACCTCGATGAAGAGCAGGTCGATGCCGAGGAGACCAAGCGCTGCGTCGAGGCCGAGGGCAAGCACTGCGTGCTGATCCCCGGCGACGTGCGCGACCCGGCCTTCTGCAAGCGCGCGGTGGAAGAGACCGTGCAGGCCTTCGGCAAGCTCGACATCCTGGTCAACAACGCGGCCTTCCAGCTGCATGCGGCGAGCATCGAGGACATCACCGACGAACGCCTCGACCTCACCTTCAAGACCAACATCTACGGCTACTTCCAGATGGCGCGCGCCGCGGTCCCGCACCTGCGCAAGGGCGGCTCGATCATCAACTCCGGCTCCGTCACCGGGCTGGAGGGCAGCCCGCAGCTGCTGGACTACGCCACCACCAAGGGCGCGATCCATGCCTTCACCAAGTCGCTCGCGAGCAACCTGCTGGACCGCGGCATCCGCGTCAACGCGATCGCGCCGGGGCCTGTGTGGACGCCGCTGAACCCCTCCGATCGACCGGCCGAGGAGGTGCAGAACTTCGGCAAGCACACCGACATGAAGCGGCCCGCGCAGCCCGAAGAGATGTCGCCCGCCTACGTGTTCCTCGCGGCACCGTGCTGCGCGAGCTACATCACGGGCATCGTGCTGCCGATCACCGGGAGCGTGGGCGCGGTTTAGCGCGGCGCCGGTGCCGGTACCAGCGCGAAGCCAGCACGTTGCCGAGCGTCACGGCGCCGAGCAGCAGCAGCTGGCGGATCAGCACGGCGCTGGCGCGCGCCACGCGCCAGTCGATCTCCGCCTGCGCCGCGGCCGTGCGGCCCAGCCCCGAATAGTCGGGCGGCGGCGGCGGCGTTTCGACCGATGCCACCGCCGCGCTGCCGTCCACACGATCGGTGCCGGCCGCGTCCTCGGCCGCACTCGCCTCGGTGGCCGCCACCGCCTTGACGCCCGAGACGGAACCATGCTCGCTGGCATAGACCTTGGTGAACTCGGCGCCCAGCAGGAAGATCTGCGCCGCGTAGTAGACCCAGGCCACCAGCACCACCAGCGAGCCCGCCGCGGCGAAGGATTCGTTGACGCCGCTCTTGCCGAGATAGAGCCCGATCGCGAGCTTGCCGAGCTCGAACAGCACGGCCGTGACGCCGGCGCCGATCCAGACGTCGCGCCACGCGATGCGTGCCGTGGGCATGAGCTTGAAGATCATCGCGAACAGCACGGTGACGATGCCCAGCGAAATCAGGACGTTGAGCGACTGCAGCATCAGCTCCCAGCCCGGCACCAGGCCGCCGAACCAGCTGCCGAAGGCGGCCAGCGCCGCGCTCACCAGCAGCGACACCATGAGCAGGAAGGCCAGTCCCAGGATCAGGCCGAAGGACAGCAGCCGCGCGCGCAGCACGGCCCACACGCCCGAGGGTTTTTCTCTTTCGGGCACGTGCCAGATGCGGTCCAGCGCGCTCTGCAGTTCGGCGAAGACGGTGGTGGCGCCGATCAGCAGCACGACCATGCTGATCAGGCCGGCGACCAGCCCCTTGCCGGGCTCGTCGACGCTGCGCAGCAGCGACTCCACCGCGACGGCGCCCTCGCGCCCCACCAGCCCCGAGACCTGCGCCACGATCTGGCCCTGCGCCGCCTCGCGCCCGAAGAGCGCGCCGGCGATCGCGATGACGATCACCAGCAAGGGCGCCAGCGAGAAGATCGTGTAGTAGGAGATGGCCGCGCCCATGCTCGGCGCGTAGTCGTCGACCCAGGCCATGACGGCCTTGCGGCACAGGTCGAAGAGCTGCTTGGCTTTCATGGCGGGCGACTGTCGTCGTGGACGCAATGTCTTTCTCCGCACACCGATGCGCCATGCGCCAAGCTTGCGACTTGGAGTAGGCGGCGGCTCACGCCCCACGCCGTCGCTGCTAGTGCTTCGACACGCCGCCCAGCACCCGCACCAGCTCGTCGTACACGAGCCGCACCCGCGCCGGCACCGGCGAACGCTGCACGCGGTAGACGTAGACAGGCCAGGGCTCCGGCGCCTCCGCATCGAGCACCGGCACCAGCGCGCCCGACTGCAGCCCCGGCTCGGCCAGCGGCGCGACGAGTTGGCCGAAGCCCAGGCCGGCCAGCACGGCGGCGCATTCGGCGTCGGTGTCGTCGGTGACGAAGGCGGGCGCCGACACCGTCATTTGCCGCCCCCTGCTGAAGGGCCAGGGCCACGGGCGGCCGGAGCTGCGGTCGATCAGCGCCGTGAGCGGCAGGCGCGCGAGTTCGTCGATGCTTTGCGGCACGCCCGTGCGCGCGATGAGCGAAGGCGCCGCGACCACGCGCAGCGCCATCCTGCCGACCGGCTTGGCGACGAAGCGGCTGTCGCGCAAGGGGCCGGCGCGCACGCCGACGTCGATCTGCTGGCTCACCACGTCGGCCAGCTGCTCCGAGAGACGCAGGTCCAGCGTGAGGCCCGGATGCGCCGCCAGCATCGGCGCCAGTGCCTGCGGAATCAGCCGGCGGCCGAGCACGCTGGGCGCCGCCACGCGCACCGTACCCGCGTGCTGCGACAACGCACGGCGATCGATGCGATGAAAGAGCTGGTCCACGCCGCCGACCGCTGCACGTGCGCGCTCGGCCAGCTGGCGGCCGAAGTCGGTGAGCTGCACGCCGCGCGTGCTGCGGTGGAACAGCGACTCGCCCAGCTCTTCTTCGAGCTCGCGCACCGCGCGCGTCACCACCTGCGGCGAGACCGACAGCCGGATCGCCGCATCGCGGAAGTTCGCGGCATCGGCGGCGGTGCAGAACACGCGCAGGGCTTCGAGACGGTTGGACATGGAGTGTTCCTAATTGGCGAATTCTGAACTCGCCAGAGTTTCATTTACGGGAACGCCCGGATTTTCCACACTGAGGGCGTCTGTTCAACCCACCCACCAAAGGAAAACACCATGACATCCGTTCAAGACAACATCCAAGGCAAGGTCGCCATCGTCACCGGCGCGAGCAGCGGGCTCGGCGAAGCGACGGCGCGCCACCTGGCCGCACGCGGCGCCAAGGTCGTGCTCGCGGCACGCCGCACCGACCGGCTCGAGCAGGTCGTCGCCGAGATCCGCGAAGCCGGCGGCGAGGCCATCGCGGTCGCGACCGACGTCGCCAGGCACGCCGACCTCGAGAAGCTGGCCGCCAAGACCGTCGAAACCTTCGGCCGCATCGACGTGCTGGTCAACAACGCCGGCGTGATGCCGCTGTCGCCGCTGGACAAGCTCAAGGTCGACGAATGGGACCGCACCATCGACGTCAACATCAAGGGCGTGCTCTACGGCATCGCGGCCGTGCTGCCGCGCATGAAGGCGCAGGGCAGCGGTCACATCGTCAACGTCGCCTCGATCGCGGGGCTGAAGGTGTTCACGCCCATCGGCACGGTGTACAGCGCGACCAAGCATGCGGTGCGGGCGATCTCCGAAGGCTTGCGCGTCGAAGTCGGCAACAGCGGCGTGCGCGTGACCATCGTGTCGCCCGGTGCCGTCGAGTCGGAACTCAAGCACGGCAGCAGCGACCCCGAGAGCGCGGCGGGCGTGAAGGCCTTCTACGACGCGAACCAGATTCCGGCGGATTCGGTGGCGCGCGCGGTGGTCTATGCCGTCGAGCAGCCGGCCAACGTGGACATCAACGAGGTGGTGCTGCGGCCGGTGTCGCAGGAGTTCTGAGCTTCTCGCCGGCATCAAAAAAGGCCCCAGGCCGCAAGGACCTGGGGCTTTCGCCAGTGGAGAACCGATTAGTCGAGCAGGTTCAGCTGCAGGTATCCGCCAGTGGTCACGTTGGATGCTCCCACGATCGTGAAGAGCTTCGTGTTGTAGGTCGCGAAGTAGGTGGAACCCGTGCCATCCGGGAACTGGCGCATGCCGGCAGGACCGAAGGCGCCCATGCCGCCATAGGTGTTGGCGTGCGCGGCCGTCGTTCCGTCGGCGTTGATCACGATTCGGGTGTTGCCCGTCGCCGTCATGTTGATGCTGGCCCAGCTTCCCTTGGTCGATCCGCCGTGGCCTGTCGCCGCCGCCCAGACCGGCGTGTCTTGCACGCCAAGCCGCCACACGAGCATGCCGGGCGTCGAGGGCGCCGCGCCCGCCGACAGATAGACCTTCTGGTCGCCGATGCGGGCCATCGCGAAGCGGCCGTTCTCGGCAGGATTGGCGTTGTTGACGATGTGCCAGACGCCCGCAATCTCCGTCGCGCTGACCGTGTAGGTCGCCACCGAGGCCGGCGGGCAGTTCGGGATGCTGTAGATGGTCGAGTCGAAGCAAAGCTTCATGACCGTGCCGCCGGACGAGACCTCCGTCTGCGTGATCTGCGAAGTTTCCGCGGCTGCTGTCCGCTGGATGCCGAGGCGGTTGTACACGCCATCGAGTTGCGCCTGCTCGGTGACCAGGTTGCGCGCGCCGATGAAGGGCTTGACCGCGTAGGTACTGCCTGTGCCGAAAGGATCGACGAACGGAAAGTTGCCGACCACTGCATCCGTCGTCATGCGGAAGCGCGACGTGTTGGCCACCGAAGTGACCCGGCCGGTCTTGAAGAAGTAGGTGCCGGCTTCGGAGCTGTCCGTGTTGAAGGTGTCCGCCACGGGCGCGCTGCCGTCCTGGTTAACGAAGGTGTAGACGTTGGCGTTGAAGTCCAGCGTCAACTGGTACTGGAGCGCGTTCGCCGCATAGACGCGGTAGGTGCCGTTGCGCGCATCACCGGCCGAGACGTTCAGCACGGTGGCCTTGGTCAGGGACTGGTTGGCGCTCGCCTTGGCCGAGACCGTGTAGCTGACGGCGCTGGCCGTGCCATTGAGAATCTGCGCGGCCCACTTGCTGCCCGACACGCTCGGATTGCGCAAGCTGACCGCCGCTTCGCTGGAGGCGCTGGTCGTCCAGTCGGCGCTCTGGCTCGGCGTGATCTCCACGGTGTCGCCGGGCTTCACGGCGAACTGGCCGTTGGCGTCGGCTGTCGCTGCGCTGCCGTTGATCGATACCGTCGCCGTCAAGGCCGCCGGCGCACTGAAACCGCTCCCGCCCCCTCCGCCGCCACCTCCCCCGCAGCCGACCAACCCAGCCGCCAGTGTCGCCGCGCAGGCGAACGAAATCAAAAGCCTCATGTAGTTCCTCGTGTCGTTGTGGTTTGGGCGCGACCGAATGTGGCCCTCCGCGCCGACCGGGAAGATTCATATGGTTTCAGTGGAAAGCAACGATTAATTTAACTTTAGTTTTACTTTCTTGGCGCGGAATTGGAGCGCCCGGTCGGGCGCTCATTCATTCCCCCACGTGGCAGAACGGATGCCAGCGCACGACGGGGTGCTCGCACAGCCCATCGTCGAACACGCGATGGGTCAGGCGCGACGCGAAGTACTCGGAGGTGTCCCAGTCGCGGTCCAGCCATTGCATGGCTTCCATCAATGCTTCGGGGTTCCGCCGGTCGCGGTACTGGTCCAGCAGCGCCGAAGTCAGCCGCCGGCTGGCGTCGGCATCGCCGTTTGCCGCGGCGACGCGAAGTCCGTCGAAATGCGTCGTGGCCACGGGAGCGTGCCGCGGCGGCTCCGCGCGCGGCAAGGCCAGCACCGCCGCGGCCGAAAGGGCCAGCGCAAGACCGACGGCCGCCAAGGTCCTGACAGGACGCGCACGAAGAGCATCCGTTGCGTTCATGACAGCTTTCCTTTCGCTACCGGGTGTTGGCATCGCGCTTTGGAGCGACGCGCGATGAAATGAATTTTTCTCGTCCGCAGGGCGGCTGGGAATCGCGTCTATGCGCTATCGCCAACGATCTCGCGCGCGGCTAACCGTCAGCGGCCCGAGCGGAGAATGGCCTCAGGGGCAGGCCGCGATGCCCCTCGACAGGCTTCCAGAACGCACGGCTCACATGCGCGCAGCAAATATGTACGGCTCAAGTCAGCAACTGCGATCAGACGCCGTGACCACGACTGCCGGCACCAACGAGCATCACCCGATCAAGGTGAACGAAAATCTGCCCACCTTGCACTCAACCCGCAGCACAACCTTCTCATGAAAATCCAGAAAGACTCCGTCGTCACCCTCCGCTACAAGGTAGCCGACGCCGCCACCAACAAGCTCATCGAAGAGAGCAGCGACCCCATGGTCTATCTGCATGGCGGGTACGACAACACCTTTCCCAAGGTCGAGGCTGCGCTGGAGGACAAGGAGGCCGGCTTCCAGACCACGCTGAACCTGCAGCCCGAAGATGCCTTCGGTGTGCGTGACGAATCACTGGTGCGCACCATCTCGAAAGCCGACTTTCCGCCGGGCGTCAAAGTGGGCGGCCAGCTCGAAGGCCGCAACGACAAGGGCGAGCCGCAGGTCTTCACCGTGATGAAGATCAAGGGCCCGCAAGTGATCCTCGACGGCAACCATCCGTTCGCAGGCAAGGCGCTCAAGTTCAGCGTGACGGTGACCGGCGTGCGTGCCGCGACCGAGGAAGAGATTGCCCATCGCCATGTGCATGGCGAGCACGGGCACCATCACTGAAGCGCGTCGCTCCTCGGCGCATCGGCGAAATGCTTCACTCCGGGAGCTAGCGCGCTCTCGGATTCGGATCGATCCAGAGTTTCGACAATCCCGCCGCCACGCTTTCGCGGCTCTGCGGCGTCCCGGCGCTCGCGGCCTCATCCGCTGCTGCCATGCCGTTCTCCATCGTTTCTGCCTCCGTCGGCTGCGTGCTCACGGGCGGCATCACTGTGGGGTCGATGTCGGGGGGTGGGATGGCGATGGGCATGGCGTGACTCCTTTGCATTGATCGCAAAGTAGCTCTCGCCCGCCTGCGCGACCTGTAGGAAGCCGCCGTGGTCAGAACGGGCGGCCGTCCTGGCTTTGTGTCAGACCCACCAGCGCCCGGTTGCCAGCGCAGCTCTTCCGCGTGCTGGACGACAGCCTCGCTCTAAAAGCTCACGCGCAGGCCGATGGTGCCCTGAACCGACGACTTCACCCGGGCGTCGCCGCCGGCGCTGGAGATGCGCCCGACCTCGCCGTACACGGTGGTGGCGGGTGTCAGCGCCAGCGAAAGGCCGGCCGCCACTTCGGTCGCGGTGTAGCCGCTCGCTCCGGAGATGACGGTGCTGCCGGCGGTGCCGACGAAGGTCGCCACGTCGGTGCCTGAACTGGCACGGTAGACGCTGAAGCGCGCATAGGGCTGCAGCCGGCCCGCGCCGGTGGGGATGTCGCCCTTGATGCGCACGCCCAGCCGGCCGATCCAGCCTGCGTTGGTGTCCTGATGGACTTGCGCGCCGGCGATCGACACGTCGTCGAAACGTGTTCTTTGGCGGATGAGCTGTGCCTGCGGCTCGATGCTCCAGCTCTCGGTCAGGGCGAAGGACTTGCCGGTTTCTATCGATGCCGAGAAGCTGCGCGCCTTGCCCGACACCGTGAGACCGCCGTCGGGCCGCACGCTGTAGCGGTGCCTGCCGGCTTGCAGCACGGCATCGACATACCAGCCGCTCGCATCGCGCCAGGTGGCATAGCCGCCGAGGTAGCGCGACTGCAGATCGGTGTTGCCGACTCTGCCGAAGGTGCCGTGCGCGTTGCCGTTCACGTCGACGCCCCCGTCCAGCGAGCCGACGTAGAGGCCGGCGCGCCAGTTGTTGCCGGTCAGGAGGTCGGCGCCTGCCTGCAGGCCGCTCACTTGGCCCCGGCTGTGCGGGGCGACGCTGCCGTGCTGGCGGATGTCGAGGTCGGTGTAGACGGCATGCACCCAGACATCGCGGTTGGGCCCCGAATCGCCGACCCGGCGGTTCAGGTTGCCCAGCATCGCGAGATCCGCTTGGCGAAGTTGCGCCGGGAGGGCGGAGAAGAGCGGCATTTCGTTCCGATAGGCGGGTGCGACAGGGGCAGGCGCGATGGCCTTCTTGTCGGGCTCTGCGGCCGCCGCGGCCGCCGGCTCGCCCTCGGCGGCCGCCGCTGGGGCTTCTGCTGAGGGTGCAGGTGCGGATGCGGGTGCGGGTGCAGGTGCGGGTGCAGGTGCGGGTGCGGGTGCGGGTGCGGGTGCGGGTGCCGGTGCCGGTGCCGGTGCCGGTGCCGGTGCAGGTGCAGGTGCAGGTGCGGGTGCGGGTGCGGGTGCGGGTGCAGGTGCAGGCGCCGGTGCAGGTGCGGGTGCAGGTGCAGGCGCCGGTGCAGGTGCGGGTGCAGGTGCAGGTGCAGGTGCAGGTGCAGGTGCAGGTGCAGGTGCAGGTGCAGGTGCCGGTGCAGGTGCAGGTGCAGGCGCCGGTGCAGGTGCGGGTGCGGGTGCAGGTGCAGGTGCAGGTGCAGGTGCAGGCGCCGGTGCAGGTGCAGGTGTCGAGCACGTGGCGTTGCCGACATCCTTGTCGTTGCCGCAGTTCGCCGCCGACGCGGTACCTGCGAAGGCGAGAAGTGCCACCGCCACACAAGCCTGCAGCCCCTTGGCCCGCGCAAACTCAGGCGCTTGGAGTTGCAGATCGGGAACCGGGGTGCCGGTCGCCGCCGACTTGCCGACGCCTGTTGCCAGCTCCGATGCCACGGCCCAATGACCCTTGGCGGCATTCCAAATGATCCTGAAAACGCGATTCATATCGTCTCCTCCATCCCCCGCCGAAGCGGTAATTGAATACTTTTGACTTTAGTACCTAGGTATTCAATTTCTAAGGAAGGAGTTCACACAATCGGTTACATAACCGTGTCTTGGCGTCGAAAATGCTATGGTTTGGATAGCAGCCAGGGCTGATCCCACGAGCATTCGTGAGATTTTTCACATTGCGGAGGGTGTGGCGCGCGCCCTGGAGGGGCGGCAAGAGCGGCCGGGAAATGAAACCAGGCGCTCGGCCACGCGAGCGCCGCCCAAGGCGCCGGCCTGGGTGCTATGAGATCAGGTGAAAGCCGGCGTCAGACGCGCTTCGCCGGCGCCGGCAAGGGTCAGGATGTCGTCGCGCGGCTGTGTGGAGCCGGGCGCAAACCGGCAGTTGTCAGACCCACCAGCGCCCGGCTGCCAGCGCGGTGGCCAGGGCGATGGGGCTGGTGCTCTCGGTGGCACACCAGGCGAGCTGCGACACCTCGCCGCCGCCGGGCACGCTGGACGCAGCCATCAGCGCGAAGGTGCAGATGCCAAGGGCGTAGTAGCCCATCACGGCGAGGAAGGGGACGGCAAATCCCATCACGGGGCCGCGCGCCTTGCGCTGGGCGGCGGCCAGGCTCGGCAGCGGCACTTCGGCATGCTGCCTGGCAGCGGTCCCCTTTGCGGGCCGCTCGCGCATCTCGAAATAGCTGTGCTGCAGTTGCTGTTCGGTGTTCATGCACGTCGTTGTTGTTTGTGGGGATCGATGGCTCCGCCGCGCGAATTGTGAACGGATCGGCGTGGCGTCCATCCAACGAACAGCCGGGATTTTCCCCTTCTGTTGTTCCGCAGATGGTGCGACTGCGTTCCACCGGCCGCACTTCAGGAACAGGGCGCCACCCCCACATGTGAGGGATCGCTCCTCTCGCATCGAACAGAATGAGCGCCCCGCAAGAAAGCACGCACGCCATGACCGCCACCGCCACTGCCACTGTCACCACCAGCCCCATCGTCCAGATCAAGGCCCTCGGCTTCCCCTGGGAGACCATCGACCCCTTCCTGTTCTGCGCCTACCACGACGACGCCTACCCCAAAGCCAACGCGCAGATGGGGCCCGATGCCTCGCTGGCCGGGCGCGACCTGGGCCAGGACTTCAGCCGCAAGGACGGCTGGAGCATGTACCACGGCAACCCCGTGCCGGGCTTCCCGGGGCATCCGCACCGCGGCTTCGAGACGGTGACCATCGTGCGCAAGGGGCTGATCGATCATTCCGATTCGCTCGGCGCGACCGCGCGCTTCGGCGGCGGCGATGTGCAGTGGCTCACGGCCGGCAAGGGCGTCGTGCATTCGGAGATGTTCCCGCTGCTCGATGCTTCCGCGCCCAACCCGCTGGAGCTGTTCCAGATCTGGCTCAACCTGCCGGCGCGCAACAAGATGGTCGAGCCGCATTTCACGATGTTCTGGGCCGAAGACATCCCGCGCTTCACCGCGATGGATGCCGACGGCCATGCGACCGAGGTCGCGGTCGTCGCGGGCCGTGTCGCGCCGGTGGATGGCGAGCCGGGCGCCGGCGGGCCGCTGGCGCCGCCGCCCGATTCGTGGGCCGCAGAGGCCGATGCGGACATCGCGATCTGGACGATCCGCATGGAACCCCATGCCTGCTGGATGCTGCCTGCCGCGGACGGCGAGGACACGCGGCGCAACCTGTATTTCTTCAAGGGCCGCTCGGTCAGCGTGGCGGGCCGGAAGATCGAGAACCACGCCGCCATCGAGCTGCACGCCGACGCCAGGGTGGAGCTGATCAACGGCGACGAGCCGAGCGAGTTCCTGCTGCTGCAGGGCCGCCCGATCGGCGAGCCGGTGGCGCAGTACGGCCCCTTCGTGATGAACACGCAGACCGAGATTGCGCAAGCCATGGCCGACTACCGCCGCACGCAGTTCGGCGGCTGGCCCTGGCCCGACATGGCGCCGGTGCACGGGCGCGATCCGGCGCGCTTTGCGCGGCATCCGGACGGGCGCGAAGAGAAGCCGCTGGAGTCTTAGCAACCCGCCGGCGGCTGCACGAACCAGCGCCCGCCTGCCCCTTGGTGCAGGTCCACGCGCGTAAAGAAGAAATCCCAGGCGAAGCCGATGTCGCGCATGTCGCCGGTCGAGATCGCACGCAGGCTGAAGAGGCCGCCGGCTGTCGCGCGGCCCGCCGAGACGTGGGCGCCCGGCGCAGCGCTCACGGTGTTGCAGCTCGGGGGCGGAGGCGGTGGGGGTGGCGGCCCGCTGGTATCGGCCGCATGGCGCGAGAAGAAGTCCCAGACGATGTCGGGGTAGCTCGGCCCGCGCTGCAAGGCCCATCGGCCGTCGCGGCCGTTCTGGCCGCCGATCCAGTAGTGGCCGTGGTCGGTGTCGCCGGGGTCGGGCGTGACCGTGGGACCGTTGTAGAACACGGTCTCGACCAGCGAGCGGCTGCCCGGCTGGGCGTCGACGGTGTAGAAGACCTGCTGGCAGTTGTAGTCGGAGCCGTTGACCGGGGTGCAGGCACGCTCCCGCGCCTGTGCTTCGGGCGGGCTGTTGTGCAAGGCGTCGCCGTTGAGCAGCAGCTGCGCATCGCGCATGTTGCGGCCGGCGGGCTGGATCACGGTGCAGTCCTGGTTGTTCTGCAACACCATCAATGGGATCGGGTAGCTCGCATTGCGTTCGCGCTGCATGTCGGCCAGCACCTGGCTTACGGCATGAAAAGTGGCGCTGCCGGGGCAGCCCGAGAAGGACACCGAGGCCGCGTCCTCGCCATAGGGCAGGCCCGAGGCACTGGCCGCGGCCGCGAAGTACTCGTTGTGCGTGACCGAGAGCACCACCGCCATGGCGCCGCCCGATGAGAGCCCGGTGACGTAGCGCCGCTTCGGGTCGATGCCAAAGCGCGATTCGACCTGCCGCGCGATCTGGTGCAGGTCTTCGGGCTCGCCGCGGCCCTGGTGGCGGTGCTGGTCGAGCCAGAAACCCCAGCAGTTGGTGTTGCGCAGCCCGTCGTAGCTGGTGATGAAGGGCGCGACGAGGATGAAGCGGAAGCGGTCCGCGGCCGCCACCAGGCCCCAGTCGCGCAGCACGTCGTCATGCGTCTGCTGGCAGCCGTGCAGCGCCATCACCATCGGCGCCGGGGCCGTGAGGCCGTCCGGCACATAGACCTTGTATTGCCGCTCGCGCGAGCCCGAATAGCTTTGCGGGCTCAGCGTGAACGCGCTGGTGGTGCCGGCCTCGGCCTGCAGCGCGGCGAGCAACAGCAGGAGGGCGGCGGCGACCCAGCGCATTCCTAGCCCAGAACGTCGTTCACCTGCTCGTTGAATTCGGCCTGGCTCAGCGCCGCGCCGATTTCCCGCGGCAGCGCATCGCGCACCGAGAACACGCCGAGGATCTTCGTCCCCGCCACCAGCGGCAGGTGGCGGAAACCCCGCTCGAGCATCATCACGACGGCGTCGGACACCAGCGTTTCCGGCGGCACGCAGATCGGGTTGGGCGTCATGACCTCGCGCGCCGTGGTGCGCTCCGGATCGAGCCCCCGGGCCAGCACCCGTGTCATCAGGTCGCGCTCGGTCAGGATACCCAGCAGGGTCTCCGGCGGCTCGATGATGAGCACGCTGCCGCAGTTGGCGTGCGTCATCACGCCCGCAGCTTCGCGCACGCTGGCCTGCGGGCCCAAGCAGGTCACATGCTTGCGCGAGATGGACTGGAAAACGGTACGTTCATCCATGGTGCACCCTCCTGCGGAACGCGCTATGTTGCGACGGACCTTCGCTTAGCGCAAGGTGGCGTTGAGCCGCTCCAGCGCACCGGCGCCGGGGCACAGCTCGGCGGGCCCCAGCGTGTTGAGCGGCCGCTCGCTGGTGTTGAGCGCCGTGTGCAGATCGGTGGCCAGCGGATCGACGTAGAGCAGGCCCGTCACCACTTCGCCCATTTCCTGGTGCCGCTGCATGTAGGCCATGGCGGCGTAGCGGTCGCCGGGGTTGTAGTCGGGATGCAGGCTGCGCAGCCGCAGCAGCGTGCCGTCGTGCTGGCGCACGTCCATCACTTCGCCCGGCGCCATGTCCACGGTGATTTCCTGGCGCTCATGGATGAAGTCGATGCGGCTCACCGCCTCGTTGTGTTCGCGCACGTAGTCGTAGCTCTTGGTGCTGCCGGGGTGGTTGTTGAAGGCGACGCAGGGGCTGATCACATCGATGAACGCGGCCCCGCCGTGGCTGATCGCACCCTTGATCAGCGGCACCAGCTGCGCCTTGTTGCCCGAAAACCCGCGCCCCACGTAGCTGGCGCCCAGCTGCAGCGCCATGGCCACCAGATCCACCGGGCTGTCGCTGTTGACGACGCCCTTCTTGCTCTTGGAGCCCTGGTCGGCGGTGGCCGAGAACTGGCCCTTGGTCAGGCCGTAGACCCCGTTGTTCTCCACGATGTAGGCCATGCGCACGCCGCGCCGCATGGCGTGGGCGAACTGGCCCAGGCCGATGGAAGCCGAGTCGCCGTCGCCCGAAACGCCCAGGTAGAGCAGATCGCGGTTGGCCAGGTTGGCGCCGGTCAGCACGCTGGGCATGCGGCCGTGCACCGTGTTGAAGCCGTGCGAGGCGCCCAGAAAATAGTCCGGCGTCTTGGAGCTGCAGCCGATGCCCGAGAGCTTGGCCACGCGATGCGGCTCGATGTCCAGCTCCCAGCAGGCCTCGATGATGGCGGCGGAGATTGAGTCGTGGCCGCAGCCGGCGCACAGCGTGGAGATCTTGCCCTCGTAGTCGCGCCGCGTGTAGCCGACCTTGTTGGTGGCCAGCGTCGGGTGGCGCAGCTTGGGCTTGGCGAGGTAGGTCATGCGGGCTCCTTGGCGAGATGGGCGCTGATCGCCTGGACCACGAAACGCGCCGTGATGGGTGTGCCGTCGAAATGCAGCACGGGGACCAGCCTGGCCGGATCGATGCCGAGCTCGTTGACCAGCAGGCTGCGCATCTGGCCGTCGCGGTTCTGCTCGACCACGAACACTTGGCGGTGCCGCGCGAGGAACTGCGCCACGCTGTCCGGGAAGGGAAAGGCGCGCAGCCGCAGCGCGTCCAGGTGGACGCCGCGTTCGGCCAGCTCCTCCAGCGCCTCCTGCATGGCCGGGCTGGTCGAGCCGAAATAGATCACGCCCAGGTCCGTCTTTTCGGCGGCCAGCCGCAGCATCGGCTGCGGCACCAGGGTGGCCGCGGTCGCGAACTTCTTCAAGAGCCGCTCCATGTTGTAGATGTAGTCGGGGCCGCGCTCGGAATACCGCGCGTAGGCGTCGCGCGTCGTGCCGCGGGTGAAGAAGCTGCCCTTGGTCGGGTGCGTGCCCGGCAGCGTGCGCCAGGGGATGCCGTCGCCGTCCACGTCCTTGTAGCGGCCGAAGTCCCGGCCTGCCTCCAGCTCTTCGGCGCTCATGACCTTGCCGCGGTCGTAGGCCCGGCTGTCGTCCCAGGCAAAGGGCGCGCACAGGCGCTGGTTCATGCCGATGTCCAGGTCCGTCATCAGGAACACCGGCGTCTGCAGCCGGTCGGCCAGGTCCAGCGCCGCCGCCGCCTGCTCGAAGCACTCGTGCGGATCCTCGGGGAACAGCAGCACGTGCTTGGTGTCGCCGTGCGAGGCGTAGGCGCAGGACAGGATGTCGGCCTGCTGGGTGCGCGTGGGCATGCCGGTGGAAGGTCCGCCGCGCTGCACGTTGATGAGGGTGACCGGAATCTCGGCAAAGTAGGCCAGGCCGATGAACTCGGCCATCAGGGAAATGCCCGGCCCCGAGGTCGCCGTGAAGGCCCGTGCGCCGTTCCAGCCGGCGCCGACCACCATGCCGATCGAGGCGAGCTCGTCTTCGGCCTGCACGATGGCGAAGCGGTTCTGGCCGTTGGCCGGATCGACGCGGAATTTGGTGCAGTACTTCTGGAAAGCCTCGGCCACCGACGACGAGGGCGTGATCGGATACCAGGCCGCGACCGTGGCGCCGCCATACACGCAGCCCAGGGCCACGGCGCTGTTGCCGTCCACGAAGATCCGGTTGCCCACCCGGTCGGCGCGCCGCACCTGCAGCCCGAGGGGCTCGCCGCGCAGATGCTCCCTGGCGAAGTCGCAGCCCAGGTGCAGCGCCTGGACATTGGAGGCCAGTAGCTTTTCCTTGCCCTTGTACTGCTCGCCGAACAGCTTCTCGACCACCTCCGGCTCGATGCCCAGCAGGATGGCCAGGGCGCCCACGTAGACGATGTTCTTGAACAGCTGGCGCTGGCGCGGATCGTGGTAGACGGCGTTGCAGATCTCGGTCAGCGGCATGCCGATCACGCGGATGTCGTCGCGGAATTTCGACGGCGGCAGCGGCCGCGTGCTGTCGTAGAACAGGTAGCCGCCGGGCTCCAGCTCGGCCACGTCGGCGTCCCAGGTCTGCGGGTTCATCGCCACCATCATGTCGGTGCCGCCGCGCCGCCCCATGTGGCCGCGCTCGGTCACGCGCACCTCATACCAGGTCGGCAGGCCCTGGATGTTGCTGGGGAAGATGTTGCGCGGGCTCACCGGCACGCCCATGCGCAGGATGGCCTTGGCGAACAGCTCGTTGGCCGAGGCCGAACCCGAGCCGTTGACGTTGGCGAACTTGATGACGAAATCGTTGACCGCCTCGATTTGTGGGATGGCCCCCACGCTCGCCACTTCGTGTGCTTCGCTGCCCCCCGAGGGGGCTTTCCCGCCTTCGGGCGGCCGTGCTGCGGGAATGGCGCTCATGCCGTCACCTCCTGCCCTGCGGGCGTCATCTTCAGCAGGAACTTCTGCATGTCCCATGCCCCCGTGGGGCAACGCTCGGCGCACAGGCCGCAGTGCAGGCAGACGTCTTCGTCCTTGACCATCACCCTGCCTGTCTTGAGCCCGCCGGAGACATACAGATCCTGCGCCAGGTTGAGCGCCGGCGCCTTCAGCCGGGCCCGCAGTTCGCTCTCCTCGCCGTTGGCGGTGAAGCTGATGCAGTCCATCGGACAGATGTCCACGCAGGCATCGCATTCGATGCAGGCGGCCTCGGTGAACACGGTCTGCACGTCGCAGTTCAGGCAGCGCTCGGCCTCCTTGAAGGCGGTGGCGGCGTCGAAGCCCAGTTCCACCTCCACCCGGATGCTGGCCAGCGCCTTCTCGGCCTTGGCCCAGGGAACCTTGTAGCGCAGGTCGTTCGAGGTGTCGTTGTCGTAGCTCCACTCGTGGATGCCCATCTTCTGCGACACCAGGTTGGTCATGGGCGGCGGACGGACAGTGACCGGCTGGCCATGCAGCAGCCGGTCGATCGACACCGCGGCCTCGTGCCCATGGGCCACGGCCCAGATGATGTTCTTGGGGCCGAAGGCCGCATCGCCGCCGAAGAACACCTGGGGCACCGTGGACTGGAAGGTGTTCTTGTCCAACGTGGGCAGTCCATGGTTGTCGAAGTCGATGCCGCAGTCGCGCTCGATCCAGGGGAAGGCGTTTTCCTGCCCCACCGCCACCAGCACCTCGTCGCATTCGAAGAAGGCGTCCGGCTCGCCGCTGGGCACCAGCGTGCGACGGCCCTTGTCGTCGTACTCCGCGCGGACGATCTCGAAGCGCATGCCCAGCAGCTTGCCGTTGTCGTGGACGAAGGCCTTTGGTACATGGAAGTTGATGATGGGAATGCCTTCGTGCTGGGCGTCCTCCTTTTCCCAGGGCGAGGCCTTCATCTCCTCGAAGCCGCTGCGCACGATGACCTTCACGTCGGTGCCGCCCAGGCGGCGGGCCGAGCGGCAGCAATCCATCGCCGTGTTGCCGCCGCCCAGCACGATCACGCGCTGGCCGATGCTTGTCACGTGGCCGAAGGAGACGGAGTTCAGCCAGTCGATGCCGATGTGGATGCCGGCCGCCGCCTCCTGGCGCCCGGGAAGTTCGAGGTTGCGCCCGCGCGGCGCGCCGCAGCCGACGAAGATGGCGTCCCACCCCTGCGCCAGCAGGGCCTTCATCGAGTCGATGGGCTCGCCGCCGCGGAACTCCACGCCCAGGTCCAGGATGTAGCCCGTCTCCTCGTCGATCACCGACTCGGGCAGGCGAAAGTGCGGGATCTGCGTGCGCATGAAACCGCCGGCCTTGGCGTCGCTGTCGAACACCGTCACTTCATAGCCCAGCGGCGCCAGGTCGCGCGCGACGGTGAGCGAGGCCGGCCCGGCGCCCACGCAGGCGATGCGCTTGCCGTTCCTGGGCGCCACCGCCGGCATGCGCGAACGCACGTCGTCCTTCATGTCGGCCGCCACGCGCTTGAGCCGGCAGATCGCCACCGGCTCGGGCTTGCTGGCGTTGCTCTCCTCCACCCGCCCACGCCGGCAGGCCGGCTCGCAGGGCCGGTCGCAGGTGCGCCCCAGGATGCCGGGGAAGACGTTGGAGACCCAGTTGATCATGTAGGCGTCGCCGTAGCGGCGCTGCGCGATCATGCGGATGTATTCGGGGACCGGGGTGTGCGCCGGACAGGCGTACTGGCAATCGACGACCTTGTGGAAATAGGCCGGGTTGGCAATGTTGGTTCGCTGCAAAGCGTGTCTCCTGTCTGCCGCCCGGGGCTCCCCGGGGAGGAGCCGGCTCGGGTCTGCCGCCAGTATGCGCCGCTCAGGACGGCGCAAATCCTTGGTGAAATCCCGCACCACGCCAGGGCCGATCGAAGTTCAGTTCGCCGCCATCGCAGGTGTCATGAACTTCAGACGCTCCTTGGCGTAGCGCGCGACGGCCGCAGGCGCAAGCCGCCGCCCGCAGAGCGCGACATGGCCGTCGGGACGCACGAGATAGAAGGAAGGCCGCGCAATCTTCTGGCGCTCCAGTTCTGCATCGTTGACCGGATCGGCCGGGATCACGTGCACCCGCAGCAACTCGCCGAGGCCCGTCGCGCTGCCCGCAGGCAGGTCCTGCCCGAACACGAGCAGATGGAAGTGCGTGTCCGCGAGCTTGTCGAACGAATCCTCGACCGGCCCGTCCGCGGCAAAGCGCAGATACAGCCAGGGGAAGCGATCGCCGGCGCTCGGCGCATCGGACGGCAGCGCGTCCAGCGCTGCCGACAGCGGGCCCGCGCGGTAGTGGATGCCGGTCTGCGAGACGGTGCGGAACGCGAGCTTCTGCACGCGTTCGCGGCCCATCGCGAAGGCGGCGAGCCGGGCCAGCACCCGCGTGCGCAGCAGGCCGGCGAACGGCGCGTCGGAGACCACCACCCTGAAGCCCCGGTCGGTCGTCTCGAGCAGGCGCCGCGCGACGGGGAGGCGCTCGGCCTCGTAGGAGTCGAGCAGCGTCTCGCCGGCTTTGCCCTCGACCACCAGCGCGATCTTCCATGCCAGGTTGTAGGCATCCTGCAGGCCGGTGTTCATGCCCTGGGCGCCCACCGGGCTGTGGATATGGGCCGCATCGCCGAGCAGGAAGCAGCGGCGATCCCGGAAGCGCGACGCGCTGCGGTGGTGGATGCGGTAGGTGGAGAACCAGGTGCACGCCTTGAAGGACAGCCCGGTGCCGGCCTCGGCGTGCAAGAAAGGAATCACGTCCTCGAAGCGCGCGTCGTCCTTGCCGCGCAGCTCGGGCGGCAGGATGCCGACGATGCGCCAGTGGTCCTTGCCGCGCATCGGGAAGAGCAGGTGGAAGCCTTTCCTCCACAAATACACGTTGACCTCGTCGGGGACCATGCCGCCCGTCATCTCCACGTCGGCGACGAAGAACACGTGTTCGTAGGGGGCGCCGGGAAAGCCGATGCGGTTCATCTCGCGCACCGCGCTGCGCGCCCCGTCGCAGCCGGCCATCCAGGTGGCGTCGATGCGGCGGATCGTGCCGCCGGCAACTCGGAGCGTCGCCGTCACATGGCCGGACTCCTGAGCGAGCTCGATCATCTCGGTGTTCCAGTGCACCGCCAGGCCCCAGTCGCTCAACCGGTCGCCCATGATCCGTTCGTTGTCGTCCTGGCCGAGGATCAGGATGTACGGGTACGGGGTCACGCGTGCGCCGGCTTCGCCCAGGGGCACGCGCGCCATCTTCCGCCCTTCGGCCCACATGTTGGCGCCGGTGCCACGCTTGCCGAGTTCGAGCGCGCGCTCGGCGATCCCGAGCTGGGCGTAGATCTCCAGCGTGCGCGCCTGCACGCCGAGCGCCCGGGTCTGCAGCGAGGGCCCGGCGTGCCGGTCGATGATCACGGTGCGAACGCCGCGCCGGCCGAGCTGGTTGGCGAGCATCAGGCCGGTGGGGCCGGCGCCGACGATCAGGACATCGCAATCCATGGCGGTCTCCTTGTTCTTTTGAAAGTCGTCATCGTGCGAGCTAGCCATTGAGCACCCGAAGGTCGTCATCGCGCAACTCGCCGGCGGCGCGCTACGATCCACATCGCGCGACACGCGTTCGGCAGGAGGTGGTATGGCAACGGCAGCAAGGTCGGATGGCAGCGGCACCGCGGACTTCGGCGCGGGGCGTTCCTCGTGGTGGAACTGGCCCCTGCAGCAGTGGCCATGGCCGGCTGTCGCGCCGCAGCAGCTGAGCCAGCCGATCAACTCGGGCTGGTCACTGGTCAGCGTGACCCACAACAACTCGTCAGCACCCGACATCGAGCGCGACGTGCTCCAGCAGCACAGTTATGGCCGCCAGATCGGCCGGCTGATGGACGCGGTCTCGGCGCTGGCCGAAAAGCTGCCGCCCAAGGAGAAATCCGACAAGCGCATCGCCGACTTCCAGACGCTGGCGCGCGAGGTCGAGCGCATCAAGCAGAGCGCGCGGCAGCCGCGCGTCGAGCGGCTGCAGAAAGAACTCGACGCGCTCAGGCGTGAAGACCCGAACGCCTACCGGCAGTTGAAGGCGAAGCTGCCGTAAAGCCTGATCGTCCGGGAGTCCCTAGCTGAGCACGTCGAAGCTGTGCAGGATCCACGACAGCTGGTAGACCAGATTCGCCGCTTGTGGCGCCCAGGATGCTGGACGAAACGGGCCATGCCGCTCAGCACGCTCGCGATTGCCAGGCTGACGACCATGCCGATCGCCACTCTCAGGTGGATGAAGACGGCCGGGTCGGGGTAAGACGGCTGCATCGGCGCACGATAGCAAAGGCAGGTGCGCATGCGTGTGCGGAGAGCATCGCCGCTACGTCAGAATGCAGCTCCCATTTCTCCTCACCCGTGCCGCAGGAGCCTCTGTTGTTTTCACATGTCTTTGTGAGCGTGACCGATTTCGAGCGCGCGTTGACCTTTTACAGCGCCGTCATGGACAGTCTCGGCATCGAGCTTCGGTTCTGCGAGCGCGAGAAGCCATGGGCGGGCTGGCACAGCGCCGGGCGCGCGCGGCCCTTCTTCGTGATCTGCAAACCCTACGACGGCCAGCCGCATGAGGCCGGGAACGGTCAAATGATTGCCTTCGCTGCCGCCGACCGGGCCAAAGTCCACGCTGCACATCAGGCAGCGCTGGAACATGGCGGAAGCTGCGAAGGACCGCCCGGGCTCAGAGCGCAGTACCACCCGAACTACTACGGCGCCTACTTCCGCGACCCGGATGGAAACAAGCTCTGCGTCGCATGCCACGAACCCGCGGGGAGCTAGCGGTCCGCTGCTCCATGAGCCTTCCATCACGCGCAGCCCGCATGTTCGGCGCGCTTGCGCTGCTGTTGTGCTGCGGCATGACAGACATCGCCGTCGCTCCGGCCCATGCCAACCCCGGCCAAGGCCCGAGCTGGGGCGCGATCGCGTCCGTGCACGGGTGGTACGGCTACTCGATCAACCACCCATCCCGCGGCGCTGCGGAGCTTGCGGCACGCGCCCAGTGCGATCGCGCGGCGGGCCGCTCGGGCCCCTGTGTCGTGCGCGCGTACTTCGATCGCTCCTGCGGCGCTCTCGCGACGGGCAACTTTGGCGAATGGGGCACGGCCATCGCTTCCACGGCGGCCGCCGCGGGCAAGGCGGCCGCCGGGCAGTGCGACAGCCATCTGCCGACCGAGCCTTGCAAGGTGGTCGTCAGCGTCTGCTCGTCGCGCTGAGCGCGGCCTCGCGTGAGCCGGGTCGAAGCGTCATTCAGAGCTTTTCTCACCTGCTGCTGAAGGAGGCTTGAATTTCTGCGATTGTTTGTTTTGGATCTTGGAGGTGCGGATAGTGCCCAAGACCAGGAAGAAGAGTAAGCCCTGTATTGGCCTTCTTGGCGAACTCGACGCCCATCTCCTTGTTGATATAGAAATCCTTCTCGCCCCAGATGACCTTGACGGGCGTCCTGAGCCTCGGCAGATGGGACTCGAAATACTCCTGATCCCTGGTGAAGTGTGAGTAGTAGTGATAGAAGGCATCCGCCGAGGTGAGGCCGTCTTGACTCCATCCGCGCAGCATGTCGTCCTTGAGTTCCGGGGACAGGTCGAACTGCTCATTCTTTGGCAAGCCTCTTCTGAAAGCGTTCTCCAGAATCTCGTCGCGATTCCTGTTCATCGAGGCATGAATCAAATCGGACGATGGCTTCGACTTGAGGCCCTGCAGGTTCTCGTGCATGTACTGAGGCCTGTCGAATGGCGCAAAGTCGCCCACGATGATCGTCCTCGCGATATCCGGCTCTTCCAAGGCGAGAAGAAGCGCCGGCAGGGCACCGATGTCCGTGGCGTAGATGACCAGCCTGGATCTATCGATGCCTGCCTTGTCGATGTATGCCTTCAGCACACGCGCATAGTCTTGCGGCGCGTAAGAGAACTTGTCCGCCGGCAGTCTTGATGAAAGACCGTAGCCCGGCCAGTCGAAAGCATGGACTTCGTAGTCCTTGCCGAGCACCAGGGAAATATCCTTCCAGGCATGGAGAGTCTCCGGAAAGCCATGCAGAAAAAGCACGACGCCTTTCGGCCTTGCAGTGTGAACGACCATCCGCCTGAGCTTGATGTCGGAAGTCGCCTCTATGAATCCGATTTCTGCTTTTGAAGCTTGCTCGCGAGCATGTCGGGTGCATCCAACGAGAACTGAAAAGCCAAGCGCAAGAACAGCGATCAGTACTTTCTGCATGGATGCTCGCGACATACGCAAGGTCCTTCTTGAAGCTGGCCTCAACCCGGCGCAGGCGAAGCGCATCAAAGATAGCGCACCTCGGCCACGACCGGCGCATCGGCCTGGTTGGTGTCCGCGTTGGCGTAGGCGCCGCCCTGGCGGAACCAGTAGCGGCATCCGGTGCGGCCCAGCACCTTCACGCAAGTCTGCCCGTCGTCACGGATGCTCCAGGTGCCCGCGGCCCGGCCGAGCCCGCCCACGGCTTCCACCGTTCCGTCTGCGCGGAATTCCCACCGGGAAAGCTTTCCGCTCGCGATGTTCTTCGACACCACCGTCTTGCCGAGCAGGCTGGCCTCGATCTCGGTCTTGCTCAGGTAGGTGCGCTCTTCGGCGAAGGCCGCGCCCGGCAGCAGGATGGCGAATGTCGCGAGTGCGACGAAGGCGAACCGGATGAAGGAGGAACTGCGCATGATGTCGGCCTTTCGTCGATCGGAACCCGTGTCGCAATCGGGTTCGCCATGGCCGCTAATTTTGGGGATTCGCCTCCTTCGGCACGAGTAAGCAGCGCACGCGTGGCATGTGACGCGGTTCACATGGGGTGAGGTTGCACGCGCATGCCTCAGGGACAACCCTGCTCATTCAGCAGACAGTTGTCGATGTTTCAGGCAGTTGATTTGTCCGCATTTCCAACACGGTGCGGCCATGCCTTCGCGAGCCTCCGGGAAAGGAGGGTGCACGAGCGCAGGCACGGCATGTGCACAGTCAAGCGGCATCCGTTGCCACCCGTCCGCCCATGCCACAAGCAGAACCGTCCAGCGAAACCCTTCTCGACGCCGACATCGCGATCCTCGGCCTTTCCTTGCGAGCCTCCAACGTGCTGCGGCGCCACGACCTGAACACAGTCCGCGACGTGACGCGCGTATCGCCCCGGAAGCTGTTTGTCATGACGCGACTGGGACGCCGGTCGGTGGCGCAGATCGCTTCGAGTGTGGAGCGCCGCGGGCTGCGGCTTGCGGACGATGGGAGGAGGGAGCCGGGCGCCGTTACCGGGGCTGCGCAGCGGTGAGCGACGGGGTTCGGTCGCGGCCACCGCCTGCGCGCACTGATCAAGTCGGTCGCACGAGCGAACATCCACCTGTTGCGCATCGACTTCGCACGTTCTGTATCTGTTCTTCCCCGCACTGCGCGACGAAGATGGAACCCCGTTCAAACGAGAGGCTCCATGACAACACTGACCCGCAGCCAGATTGCCGATCAGATCGCGGCCGAACTGGGGCATGGCCTCGACGGTGAGATCCGCATCGGCGGCCACTACGTGTCCGCCGCGCGTGATGGCCGCACGGTCTACATCAGCGGCCAGGTGCCGCGGGTCGGCAGCACGGTGATGGTGACCGGCCGCGTCGGAGAACAGGTCTCGCTCGATGAGGCGCGGAAGGCTGCGCAGATCTGCGCGCTGCGCGCCCTCGCCATCCTGCGCCAGACCCTCGGCTCGCTCGATGCGATCGAGAAGATCCTGCGCATCGGCGTGTTTGTGCAATGCACCGCCGACTTCACGCAGCAAAGCGAGGTGGCCGATGCAGCCTCGGATCTGATGCACCGTGTCTTCGGCGAGGCCGGCGTGCACACCCGCACCTCCGTCGGCGTCTACGCCCTGCCGAAGAATGCGGCCGTGGAACTGGACATGATCGTCGCCGCGCGCGATGCACTCTAGAACGTGATCCGGCCAACGAAGAATCAAGGTGTGTGCATGAATGATCGAAGCGCGGTGGTGATCGGGTACGGAATCATGGGCTGCGATATTGCGGCCATCTTCCTGGCCGGCGGATGGTCGGTGCAGCTCGTGGGGCACAGTCCCTCGAAGTGGGTGGGTGCGCAGGAGCGCATCGCGAAGTCTGTCCAGCAGCTGGGCTCGCAGCAAGAGTCCGGATCACTGGTATTTCACTCCCGGATCGAAGACATCTCATGGGCCAACGTCCATATCGTGCTGGAGTCGGTCACGGAGAATATGGAGATCAAGAAGTCGATTTTTTCGACCTTGGACAGGCTGGCTCCTGCGGGCGTTCCAATGGGGTCGAACAGCTCCAGCATGCGCATCACCGACATCTGTGCGGGCCTGAAAACCGCAGAGCGCATGGCGAACACCCATTTCTTTCAGCCCGCGCATCTGGTCCCCTTGGTGGAAATCGCCAAAGGCGAACGCACCGAAGCATCGACATTGGATGCGCTCCACCAGGTGTTCCGCTCGCTGGGAAGAGCGCCGGTGCGCGTGAATCGCGACGTTCCAGGCTTCCTCGCCAACCGCATCCAGCACGCGCTGATGCGGGAGGCTTTTGCCGTCATCGACGAGGGGCTTGCGACGGCCGAGGACGTCGATGTCGCTGTTCGGTTTGGATTCGGATTCCCCTATGCAGCTGCCGGCCCGATGTTGCTCAAGGAGTTCGCGGGCTTCGATACCCAGCACGCGGCGGCGACCGTCATCTATCCGTCGCTCTGCAATGACAGCGCCCCCGGAAAAACACTGACGGATCTGGTGACGCGCGGGCGCTTCGGCGTCAAGGCGAAGAAAGGCTTCAGGGATTGGACGGACGAAGCCATCGCCGAAGAGCGCCAGCGGTATGAGACCGCACTGATGCAGGCGGCCAACATCCTTGTGCTCAGCAGGCCGCACGCCGTTAGCGGCTCTCGCACTTGACCTCTTCCTTGAACACCTCGCGGCTGGCCTCGAGCTTGACCTTGCACGGGCCATCCCGGAACTCCTCCTTCCAGTCCCCGCGCCACGTGGCTCCGATGCCATCCTTGCACTTGACCTCCCGCTTGAACTCCCCTCGCTTTGACTCCTGCTTGACTTCGCAAGGCCTAGGCCAGCGGTCCTCGCGCCAGTCGCTGCGCCAGTCGTTGCGCCGCCAGCGCTTCTTTGAGTCGTCGTCATCGGCGAGAGCGCACGGGGCGGCGATGGCGGAGAACAGCAAGAATGCTACAGCGGCTCGAATGGACATTTCGTACTCTTTGACTCGATACGGATTGTGCGGGCGGCGGTCGTCGCTTGGCCCAGAACCTTCACCAAACCGAGCGGCGCCTCTCGCCGCATGCAACGATAACGCGCTGACATCAACGCCGAGCGCGGAAATCGGGGGATCGAGCCACCACCGCTCTGATCTCTTGCATCAACGCTCGCGCGCCCGGTGAGGGGAATGCGCCCAGACGCTGCGTGAGACCGATCTCGCGGCGCGTCCGGTCAAGGGGGAAGTTCAGTACGACCAGGCTGCGGTCGCGAATCTCGTAGCGCAGCTGGTGCGCCGAGATCGCGGTCAGCATGTCGCTTTCCAGCAGCAAGCCGCGCAGCACCGCGAGATCGCCGGTCTCGACGGCAGGCATCGGCGGCGCCTGCCGCGCCTCCGAGAAGAAGCGCTCGAGCAACTCGCGCGACGGCGAGCCGTGCCGCGAGAGCGCCCATCTCGCCTGGCGCAACGCATCGAAGTCGATGCGCGCGGCGCGTGCGAGCGGATGGCCGGCGCGTGCGATCACCGAAATGCGATCCTCGAACAGCGCTTCCTGCTGCAGGTCCTTCGCCTCGTCGGCGCTGCGCAGTGCGCCGAGGATGAAGTCGATGTCGCCGCTGCGCAGCGATGCTGCCAACGCGTCGTATGGGCTCTCGACCGTCGCGACGTGCAGTCCCGCGTGACGCACGACCAGCGAAGCGATCGCGAGCGGCAGGATCTGTGTACGGCCGAGCGGAAGCGCGCCGACGTTCACGCTCCCCTGCAGCGTTCCTTCGCTGGCGGCGATGTCCGGGCCGATGTGGCGCAGTTCCGCAAGCACCCGCTTGAAGTGGAACGCGACGATCTCGCCCGCCGGCGTCGGCGACAGCCCGCGCGCCTTGCGATCGAAGAGCGCGACACCGAGCCCGCCTTCGAGGTCCTTCAGCGCGCTGCTGATGGCCGGCTGCGTGATCCCGAACTCGCGCGCGACCGCAGGCATGTTGCGCTTCTCGACGAGACTCGCGACCACCGCGAGACGTCGGCCGTTCAGTATCGACGTGAACAGCGGGTGGAGGTCGGCGGACGCGCCGATGCCGCCGCGTGCGACGAGCCGGGCTCGTGCGTCTTCGAACTCGCGCTCGATGCGGTGCGCACGCGCCAGCACCAGCTCGCCGTACGAATTCAGCGCCATTCCGCGCGGGCGTCGATCGAACAGCGGCCTGCCCAGCCCGCTTTCGAGTTCAGAGATGGAGCGCGTGACGCCCGAGGCCACGCGGTACAGCTCATCCGCGGCCCCGGCGATGCTGCCGGCCGCGGCCACGGCCGAGAACGCGCGCAGGTGCCGCAGGTTGATGCCGAGCGCGCCGCTGTGTGCCCTGTCGATAACTTTGTGTCTCTGATGGTCGGGCTTCACCGGCAAATCTTCTCTCTCCAAAGGAGTTGATGAATCTCGGTGTAAACCCTAGCAGATAAAGAAGTTTGATGGCAAGGCAAGCCGAATTCACGCCACGCAGCGGCGCCGGCAACCACACTTGGCGCAATGACGTAATCAACCGACTGGATTGCAAATGATCATCGACTGCCATGGCCACTACACCACTGCTCCCAAGGCGCTGGAGAACTGGCGCAATCAGCAGATCGCGGGCATCAGGGATTCCGCGCTGAAGCCCCGCGCCTCGGATTTGAAGATCAGCGACGACGAGTTGCGCGAGTCGATCGAGGGCAATCAGTTGCGCCTCATGAAGGAGCGCGGCAGCGATCTGACGATCTTCAGCCCGCGCGCGAGCTTCATGGCGCACCACATCGGCGACTTCGAGATTTCTTCGGCTTGGGCGGCCCTATGCAACGAGCTGTGCTTTCGCGTCAGCCAGTTGTTCCCTGATCACTTCATCGGCGCGGCCATGCTGCCGCAGTCGCCGGGGGTCGATCCGCGCACCTGCATCCCGGAGCTGGAGCGCTGCGCGAAGGAGTACGGCTTCGTCGGCCTCAACCTCAACCCCGACCCTTCGGGTGGCCACTGGACCAGCCCCCCACTGTCCGAGCGCCACTGGTACCCGCTCTACGAAAAGATGGTGGAGCACGACATCCCGGCGATGGTGCACGTGAGCACGAGCTGCAATGCCTGCTTCCATACCACCGGTGCGCACTACCTGAATGCCGATACCACGGCCTTCATGCAATGCCTGACGTCGGACCTCTTCAAGGACTTCCCGACGCTGCGCTTCGTGATCCCGCACGGCGGCGGCGCGGTGCCCTACCACTGGGGCCGGTTCCGCGGCCTGGCGCAGGAAATGAAGAAGCCGCTGCTGAAGGACCACCTGCTGAACAACATCTTCTTCGACACCTGCGTCTACCACCAGCCGGGCATCGATCTGCTGACGCGCGTGATCCCGGTCGACAACATCCTGTTCGCCAGCGAAATGATCGGCGCGGTGCGCGGCATCGATCCGGAAACCGGTTTTCCCTACGACGACACGCGGCGCTACATCGACGCCACGCCCATGCTCGACGACGCGGCGCGCCACCAGATCTACGAAGCCAACGCGCGCCGGGTGTATCCGCGCCTCGACCGCGCCCTCAAAGCCAAGAGCCTTTGACCATGACCACACTCCATCAACTCGGCGTCGTCCACCGCAGCGTCACGCGCGCCGACCCGGCCGCTGTCGAAAAGCTCTCACGCTTCGGCGTCTCGACCGTGCACGAGGCGCTCGGCCGCCTCGGCCTGATGCAACCGCGCATCCGCCCCATCTATCCCGAGGCGCGCTTCTGCGGTCCGGCCGTCACCGTACTGCTGCAGCCCGGCGACAACTGGATGCTGCATGTCGCGGCAGAGCAGATCCAGCCCGGCGACGTGGTGGTCGCGGCCTGCACCAGCGACAGCACCGACGGCTTCTTCGGCGATCTGCTGGCCACCTCCTTCAAGGCGCGTGGCTGCAAGGGCCTGGTGATCGACGGCGGCGTGCGCGACGTGCGCGATCTCACAGGGATGAACTTCCCCGTGTTCAGCCGCGCCATCCATGCGAAGGGCACGATCAAGGCGACGCTGGGCTCGGTCAACGTGCCGGTGGTGTGTGCCGGCGCCCTGGTGCATCCGGGCGACGTGGTGGTGGCCGACATCGACGGCGTGGTGGTGGTGCCGGCTTCGCGCGCGCAGCAGGTGGCCGACGCGGCCGAAGCCCGCGAGTCCAACGAGGGTGCGAAGCGCGCGCGTTTCGCCGCCGGCGAGCTCGGCCTGGACATGTACGCCATGCGCGAGCCGCTGGCCAAGGCCGGCCTGCGCTACATCGACTGAGCGCAGACACATGGCTCGCATCATCGGCGCCGTCGCCTGCTCGCATACGCCCACCATCGGCTTCGCTCTCGACAAGAGCAAGCAGCAGGACCCGGCCTGGGCACCCATCTTCGAGGCCTTCGAGCCCGTGCAACGCTGGCTGGAAGAGCGCCAACCCGACGTGCTGTTCGTCATCTACAACGACCACGTCAGCTCCTTCTTCTTCGACCACTATTCGGCCTTCGCACTCGGCGTCGGCGAGCGGCACGAGGTGGCGGACGAGGGTGGCGGCGCGCGCGATCTGCCTGCTCTGGCCGGCCACCCGGCGCTGGCGCGGCATATCGGCCGCTCGCTGGTGGCCGACGAGTTCGACATGTCCTTCTTCCAGGACCGGCCGCTGGACCATGGCGTGTTCTCGCCGCTGTCGCTGCTGTGCCCCCACGAGCCGGCATGGCCGACACCGGTCGTGCCGCTGCAGGTCGGCGTGCTGCAGTCGCCCGTGCCATCGGCGCGGCGCTGCTGGCGCCTGGGGCAGGCATTGCGGCGCGCGATCGAAAGCTATCCGGAAGACCTGAAGGTGGCCATCGTTGCAACGGGCGGCCTTTCGCATCAGGTGCACGGTGAGCGCGCCGGCTTCAACAACATAGCCTGGGATGCGCAGTTCCTCGACCTGATCGAGAACGACCCGGTCCGGCTCACCGAGATGACCCAGGCCGAGCTGGCGACCCTGGGCGGCCTTGAAGGTGCGGAAGTCATCATGTGGCTGGTCATGCGGGGCGCCCTTTCGTCCAACGTCCGCAAGACGCACCAGAGCTACTACCTGCCTTCGATGACCGGCATCGCCACCGCGATCTACGAGAACCTGGCGAGCCCGCCGGTCGCTGGCGAGGCGAAGCGGCATCGTCGCCGCATCGATGAGCAATTGGCCGGCGTGGAAGCGCTGGAGGGCACCTATCCGTTCACGCTGGAGACCAGCGTGCGCGCCTTGCGTCTCAACAAGTTCCTGCACGGCATGACGCGCCCCGAGCATCGCGCCCGCTTCCTGGCTGACGAAGAGGGCGCGTTCGAAGCGGCCGAGCTGACCCTGCAAGAGCGCGAACTCGTACGCCAGCGCGACTGGCGCGGATTGATCCACTACGGCGTCATCTTCTTCATGCTCGAGAAGCTCGGCGCCGTGCTCGGCGTTTCCAACCTTCACATCTACGCCGCCATGCGCGGCCAATCGCTGGAAGCGTTCCAGCGAACCCGCAACGCGCCTGGCGCACTGTATTCGGTGGCCGGCAAGGACGCGGCGCCCCAAACCTGGAACAAGTCATGAAGATGCTTTCTCGCCGCCACCTGCTCGCCCTGGCCGGCCTGCTGGCGATCGGCGCGCCATTCAGTGCCGGCGCCGCCGATGCCTACCCGACCAAGCCCATCAAGATCATCGTCGGTTACAGCGCCGGCGGCGCGGTCGACCTGATCGCGCGCTCGGTCGGCCAGCGCATGGCCACCATCCTCGGCCAGCCTGTCATCGTCGAGAACAAGCCAGGCGCCGGCACCAACATCGCGGTCAAGGCGCTCATCGCCAGCCCGCCCGATGGCTACACCCTGATGCTGGCAGCCAACGCACTGGCCGTGAACCCCACGCTGTTCCAGCCGGCGCCCTACGACCTGGAGCGCGACGTGACGCCGGTGTCCTTGGTCGCGCGGGTGCCGGTGGTGGCTGCGGTGCGCGAGGACTCGGAGTGGAGGACCCTGCAGCAGCTGGTGACCGCTGCCAAGGCCAAGCCCGGTACCCTCAGCGTCGCCACGCCGGGCAACGGTTCCACGCCGCACCTGGCCATGGAGCTGTTCCAGCACACCGCCGGCGTATCGCTGCGCCACGTGCCTTACAAGGGCGGCGCACCGGCTATCACCGATGTGATCGGCGGGCATGTGGACGTGGTCGCGGTCAATGCGCTCGAAGCCTCGCCGCTGGCGAAGGCCGGCAAGCTGCGCGTGCTGGCACTGATGAGTCCCGAGCGCGCAGCGGTGCTGCCCGGCGTGCCGACGGTCGCCGAGTCGGGCTATCCAGGCTTCGAAGCCAGCGTCTGGTACGGCTTCGTGGCACCGGCAGGCCTTCCCAAGCCGGTGCTGACGAAATTGCATGAAGCCGTGCAGAAGGCGCTCGAGTCGCCGGAAGTACGCGACCAGCTCGCCGCGGCCGGCGGTGTCCCCTTGCCCGGTGCGACCGAGCGTTTCGACAAGCTGCTCAAGAGCGACGCCGTTCGCTACGGGAAGCTCATTCGCGAGGCCGGCATCAAGCCGGATTGACATGCTCTCTCGCCTGCCGGCTCGTTGGCACCCATCACCATGACGACTTCGATCCGAGGCATCTGCTCGATGGCAACGCGAGCTCTGCTGGACGAGCTGGCGGCGATGTATTCACGGCTCACCGGGGTGCCGGTCTCCTTCCTGCCGCTCGGCGGTGTCGAAGCCGTACGGCGCGTGTCCGCCGGCGAGCCCTTCGACGTGGTGGCGCTTGCCTCCGACGCCATCGACAAGCTGGTCGCCGCAGGCAAGGTCGACGCGGCCGGCAAGGTCGACTTGGCCCGCTCGGGCGTCGGCGTGGCGGTGCACGCGAGCGCCGAGCGACCCGACATCTCCACGGAAGATGCGCTGCGCAGCGCTGTGCAGGGCGCCGCGAGCATCGCTTATTCCACCGGCCCGAGCGGCGTCGCATTGATGGCATTGTTCGAGCGCTGGGGCATTGCCGGCGAGATCCGCAGCCGACTGGTGCAGGCGCCGCCTGGCGTGCCGGTCGGTTCGCTGATCGCGCGCGGCGAGGCCGCCCTGGGATTCCAGCAAATGAGCGAGCTGATCGGCATCGAAAGGATCCGATTGATCGGCCCCTTGCCACCGGAGATTCAGATCATCACGATCTTTTCGGCCGCTCCGGGCATCGGCTCCGCGCAGCCCGCCGCCGTGCGCGCGCTGCTCGATTTCATGATCTCGGCGGACAGCGCCGAATCAAAGCGCCGCCATGGCATGGATCCGGCCTGAAGGGGCTCAATACACGTCGCGCCGATAGCGGCCTTGCGCGATCAGCTCGTCGAACCCGGCCGTTCCCAGCACTTCCCCGAGAGCCGCGTCCACGCCGGGCGCCATGCCTTCGAGGCTGCCGCACACGTAGACGAGCGCGCCATCGGCGATCCAGCGCCGCAGTTCGTCCGCCGCTTCGCGCAGGCGGTCCTGCACGTACCTGCGCTCGGGCTGGTCGCGCGAGTAGACGAGGTCGGCGCGCGCCAGCATGCCGAGCGCCTGCCACTGCGCGACCTCCGCGGCGCAGAAGGCGTCGTGCGCGGACTGGCGTTCGCCGTACACCAGCCAGTTGCGCCCGTGGCCGCGCCGCACCCGCTCGCGCAGGTGCGAACGCAGGCCCGCGAAGCCGGAGCCGTTGCCGATGAAGATGCAGGGCAGGTTCTCGTCTGCGAGCGCGAAGCCGGGGTTGGCGACCAACCGCATCTCGATGCCGGCATCGAGCGGCGCGCCGGCGGTCAGCCAGCCGGATGCGACGCCCAGGCCGTTGTCGTGGCGCGCCTGCCGCACCAGCAGTTGCACGCAGCCGTCGGCAGCGATCGAGGCCACCGAATAGCTGCGCGGCGCCAGCGGCGCAAGAGGAGGACGGGCATCGGCAGTGCCGTTCGGATGAGGCGGCAGCACCTCGACCAGCGCGCCCGGCGCCCACGCTGGCGCGCCGGCACGATGCAGCTCGATCTCGAACAGCGGATCGCCCTGGCTGCCATCGTTCTGCAGGCTGCGGCGCACGAGCCGCCAGGCTTCGAAGGGACGCTCGGCAGAAGAGGCCGGATGCGAGGGCCACGCAGCACCCCGCACCTCGAAGGCCTCGGCGATCGACCGCTGCCAGCGCCCGATGGCTTCGGGATTGCCGTTGTCGACCTCGACCATCGGAAACAGCGCCTGCGCCCCCTGGCTGCGCAGGTCGTGATCGAGCTTCCGGCCGAAGCCGCAGAAGGTGGCGTAGTGCCAGTCGCCGAGTGCCAGCACGCCGTAGTGCACGTGCCGCAGCTGCGAGCCCGCCTGCTGCGCGAACTTGCGCGCGAAGGCGCGTGCGCTGTCGGGCGGATCGCCGTCGCCGAAGGTGCTGACTACCCACAGCACCTTGCGGAAGTGCAGCAGCGCATCGACGCTCAGCTCGGCCAGGGTCTTGACCACGGTGCCGACGCCCGCCGACTGCAGCGCGGCCGCGGTCTGCAGGGCGACGCGCTCGGCATGGCCCGTCTGCGTGGCGAAGGCGATCAGCACCTGCTCCGCGCCCTGCGCGGCGCCGCTTCGGCCGAGGCCGAGCCGCGCACGCTCGGCGCGCACCGCTTGGCTTGTGCGACGGCGGCCGAGGTACAGCATCCAGCCGGTGATCGCGAACAGCACCAGGCCCAGGCTGGCGAGCATCATCAGGATGCGGCCCGGCAGGCCCCAGTAGGTGCCCATGTGCAGCGGATAGATGCTGTTCACGAGACGTCCGGCCAGCGGCTTGTCGGCATAGCGCTCGTGCTGGCTCGCCTCGCCGGTGGCGGCGTGCAGGTAGAGCCGGTTGCGCGCGCGCTCGTGCTCGGGCGCGGCGCGCAGGTAGGTCGCCTCGACCTGCGAGGCATTGCGCGCCGGCAGGCGCAGCGTGACCTGGCTCCAGTCGCCGCCGATCGTCTGCTGGAAGGACAGCCACACGCGCTGCAGGTCAAGCCGGACGGGGGCGGCGGCATTGGCGGAACTGCCCTGCATCCGCTGCGTCCGCGCGGCGCGCCCAACGCCTGCCGCGTCGTCGACCAGCGAGCGCACCCCATCGAAGGCCCAGTAGATGCCCGTGAGGCCGGACACCAGATAGGCCAGGAGCGCGATCGTCCCAGCCACGGCATGCAGGTTCCACAGGAAAACACGGCCGCTTTGCGCGAAGTCGATCCGCAGCCAGCTGCGCCACGCGAGCGGCCGACGCGGCCAGCGCAGGTACAGGCCCGACAGCGCGAGCACCAGCAGCGCCGCGGCCAGCGTGCCGGTGACCGGCTTGCCGGTGTCGCGCGGCATCAAGAGCCAGCGATGCAGGCTTTCGACGAACTCGAAGAAGGCATCGCCGCGCGGCTCGGGCAGCAAGGCCGCGCTGAAAGGATCGACCAGGCGCGTTTCGCCGCGGCGTTCGCCGGGCGGGGGTGCGAAGTTCACGCGCGCCGGCCGGCCCGGCTCGGCGTAAAGCGTCAGCGTCAGGACGCGGCGGCCGGGCTCTGCGGCCTGGAGTTGGTCGAGCAGCGCCGCCGGGACCAGCGGCATCGCTGCGGCTTGCGCCGGCACGCGGTGCAGCGCCGGATTGAGCAGGTCGACGATCTCGGCGCGGAACGAAAGCACGGCGCCGCTCAAGCCGATGACGGCCAGCACCGTCCCGGCCGTGATGCCGATGAACCAGTGGATCTGGACCCAGATGCGCCGAAGAAGAGCCATCGCAGAAGCCACCGTCTTCTTCAGAGATCGATCTTGAGCGTCGCCTTGACGCTGCGCGGCGCGCCCACCGCCAGCCGCGTGCCGGCGGCCGCCCAGAAGCGCTTGTCGCCGACGTTGTCGACGTTGAGCTGCCACAGCGTTCGCTTGCCGAAGAGCTGCGTGACGTAGCGCGTGCCGAGGGCGAAGATCGTGTAGCCGCCGATGAAGCCCTGGTTCAGGTCGTCGATCGGGCGCCGGCCCGTGTAGTAGGCGCCGCCGTTGACCGAGAGCCCCGGCACCGCCGCGATGTCGTAGGAGAGGAAGGCGCTGGCCGTGTGCTTGGCCGTGTTCTCGGGCATCTTGCCGTTGTACTGGGCGTTGATGTCGCGGAACTCGGCGTCGAGGGCTTGCGCCGACAGCTGCCAGGCCAGCTGGCGCGTCAGGCGTCCCTGCGCCGAGAGCTCGAGGCCGCGGTAGTTCTGGCGGCCGTCGGCGACGAAGGTGTTGGCGCTGTTGGTGTAGGCGCCGGGCCGCTCGATGTCGAACAGCGCCGCCGACAGCAGCGTGCCCGTGCCGGTCAGCCAGCGCAGGCCGAGCTCCTTCTGCTTGCTCACGCCCGGCGGCATGCGGTTGTTCTGGTTGGCGGTGCCGGCAGGCGCGACCTCGCCTTCCTCGACGCCTTCCGCATACGAAACGTAGGTCACGAGATCGGGCGTGAACTTGTAGCTCAGCGCGGCCAGCGGCGTGGTCTTCTTCACGTCGTAGTCGATCTGCGGCAGCGTCGAACTGGCGAACTGCGTGCTCTCGAAGCGCGTGTGCCGCACGCCCGCCACCAGTTGCCATTCCGGCGAGAAAGTGATGCGGTCGAGCGCGTACAGGCCCAGCTCCGTGCTGTCCTGCGCGCCGGTGGTCGGCTGTGTCGGCAGCGCGGTCAGCGGCAGGAAGCCGATGGCGCGCGGGAAGTACAGGTTCTGCGCGGTGGTGGCGCCGCCGTAGTTGCGCTGGAAGATCGGGTCCTGGGTCTTGTCGCTGCGCGCGACGCCCAGCGTGAGCTCGTGCTGCACGCCGCCGGTCGCGAAGGTGCCGAACAGCTCGCTGCGCAGCAGGTCGGAGCTTTGCTCCAGGTGCTGCGCGTTGCCGGTGATGCGGCCGGCGCCGGTGCGCACGTTGTAGTTGCCGAACATCGCGAGCCGCCGGTCGCGCTCGGCCTCGGAATGCCCGGCTTCCACCATCAGGGCCCAGTTGTCGCTGAGCGAGTAGTCGGCGCGCAGCTGGGTGTTCGTGACTTCGGCTTCGAAGGTGGCCCAGGGCGGACCGATCAGCTTGCGCGGGTCGGGCAGGGCCGGCAGCGCGATCACGCCGTTGACGGCCGCCAGGCGCGTGATGCCGGCCTGCTCGGTGATGCTCTTGCGGTAGTGCTCGAGATCGGCCTTCAGCGTCAGGCGGTTGTTGACGCGCCAGTCGAATGCCGCCGACAGGAACTTGCGGTTGCCGTCGACGCCCTCGATCGGCGAGCCCAGCTGTCCGCCGGCCGCGTTGATGCGCAGGCCGTACTGGTCCTGGTCGCCGAACTGGCGGCCCACGTCGGCGAAGCCCTGCGCCGTGCCGTGGTTGTCGAAAGTCATGCCGAGCGTCGCGACCGGCGTGCTGCCGGCGCGCTTGGTCACGAAGTTGACGACGCCGGCCGGCGAGGTGAAGCCGTAGTAGAGCGCCGACGCGCCCTTCAGCACCTCGACACGCTCCTTGTTCTCCATCGGGATCTCGGACACGTTGGGAATCGCGAGCGAGCCGTTGAGCCGGTAGTTGGTGCGGTTCTCGACCGCGATTCCGCGGATCACGAGCTGGTCGAAGGTGTCGCCGCCGTTCTGCTGGCGCGTGACGCCGGCCGTGTTGCGCAGCACGTCGTAGATGCTGGCCGCGCCCTGCAGCTCGATGACTTCGCGCGTCACCGTGTTGACCGTGGCCGGCACGTCCATGATGCTGGCGCCGCGGAAGGTGCCGGCTTCGACGGTGTTGGCGACGAAGCCGTTGGTGCGGTCGGACTGCACGGTCACGGCGCGGAGTTCGTCGCCGGGATTCGAGGGAGAGGGGGCGGCCTGCGCGCAGGCCAGCTGCGCCGCCAGCGCGAGCGGCATCGAGACGAAAAACTTGTGCATGGGAACGCAAGCCGACGGGCGACGATCCCGGCGACGACATCAGGAAAGAGAGATTGAGACCGGTCGATTGTAGGCGACAGAATGAGAATTATTCTCATATCCGACACTCGAAAGCGCGTCCGGCTCGCTCGATCGGCGAGCCGTCTACAAGGCCGCGAGCTTCTCGCGCGCAGGCTGTGCCTGAGATGCCAGCGCCTGGGCGATGCGCATATAGTGGGCGAGCGGCGGCGTGGCCTGGCCCGGGACCTTGGCCGAGTCGTCGTAGCGCCGCAGGCGCACGGCCTCGGCCGCGAAGGGTTGCGTCATGAAGCGTTGCGCTTCTTCGGGCGTATGGACGCCGCCCTGCAGCTCGAGGCTGCGCTTCGATGCCGGCGACAGCGTGTCCCAATAGCCGGAGTCGATGGCGCACAGACAGCGCTTGGCATCCACGTGCAGGCGGATCGGCTCCAGCACGGCCGGCGCGAACAGGCCGCGCAGGAAGGGCAGCGCGATGTACTGGTGCAGGTCGTCGCGCTGCTGCTGCGCACGAGCCACCTCGTCCGCGCGTTCCGCTGCGAGCAGGTGGCCGAAGTCGTGCAGCAGGGCTGCGACCACGGTCTCGGATGTTTCCTCTGCTTCTTCGGCGAGCTGCGCGCACTGCAGCGCGTGCTCGAGCTGGCTCACGGCCTCGCGCCCGTACTGGCGTTGCCCTTTGGTGCCCAGCAGGCGGGTGATCTCTTCGACGGTCAAAGCCATGGCAGTGCTAAACCAGCATCTTTCGAATGCGCGCCGACACCAGGTCGATCGCGCTGACGCTGACGACAATGATCAGCATCACCGCGCAGGTCTCGGCGTACTTGAAGCCGCGGATGATTTCCCACAGCACAACGCCGATGCCGCCGGCGCCCACCATGCCGACCACCGAGGCCGAGCGCACGTTGGATTCGAAGCGGTAGAGCGCGTAGGAGATCCACAGCGGGATCACCTGCGGGATGACGCCGTAGACGATCTCGTGCAGCGCGCTGGCGCCGGTCGAGCGGATGCCTTCCACCGGCTGAGGATCGATGGACTCGACCGCTTCGGCGAAGAGCTTGGCCAGCACGCCGGTGGTATGGACCCAGAGCGCGAGCACGCCGGCGAAGGGCCCCAGGCCCACGGCCACCACGAAGAGCATGGCGAACACCATCTCGTTGATGGCGCGGCAGCCGTCCATCAGGCGCCGCATCGGCTGGTAGACCCACCACGGCACGATGTTGGCCGAGGCCAAGAGCGCCATCGGCACGGCAGTGAGCACCGCCAGCGCCGTGCCCCACAGCGCGATCTGCAGCGTGATGACCATCTCGTCCACGTACATGCGCCACTGCGTGAAGTCGGGCGGGAAGAACTCGGCCGCGTAGGTGGCCATGTTGCCCGAGTCGCGCAGGAGCTCGAAGGGCCGCATGTCGGCGCCCTTCCATGAGGCCGCGAGCAGGATCAGCAGCAGCGCCCACGCGATTTGCCAGGCGAAGCTGCGCTTCGGCACGGCCACGGTCTGCAAGGGCGGGCGGGGTGTCAGGACCGTCGGTTGCATGAAAGAGTCGGAGAAGAAATCAGTTCAGCGCACCGAGCTTCTTGTCGATCTCGGCCAGGCGGGTCTTCTTGTCCGAATCGCTCAACGCGGCGTCGGCCTCGATCTTGGTGCGCTGGCCGAACAGGTCGAGCTGGCGGATCGGGATCAGCTGCTTGTCGCTCGATTCCCTGAAGCCCGAGAGCTTGGAGATCTTCATGATGATCTCCTTCTCGCGCGCATCGGTCTTGGCGTAGTTGTAGAAGAAGTTCTTGATCTTGGTCTTGGTCGCTTCGGGCAGGTCCTTGCGCATCACCAGCGGGTCGAGCGGGATCAGCGGCGAGGTCCAGACGATCTTGATCTCCTTGAACTTCTCGGGCGAGCGCTCCTTCACCTTGTCCAGGTTCTCGCTGTTGTTGGTGGCCACGTCGACTTGCTTGTTGGCCACGGCCAGCGCGTTGGTTTCGTGATTGGCGCTGCGCGTGAGCTTGAACAGCGACTTGGCGTCCACCTTGTGCTGCGCGAAGGCGTAGTAGCTCGGCACCAGGAAGCCCGAGGTGGAGTTCGGGTCGCCGTTGCCGAAGCTCAGGGATTTGCCGTTCTTCAGCACGTCGTCGAGCGTGTTCAGCGGGCTGTCCTTGTGCACGATCAGGTGCGAGTAGTAGCCCTGGGTGCCGTCGGCGTTGACCATCTGCGCGAAGACTTCGCCGCCGGCGCGGTCGACCGCTTCCATGGCCGACTTGTTGCCGAACCAGCCGAGCTGCACCTTGTTGAAGCGCATGCCTTCGATGATGCCGGCGTAGTCCGGCGCGAAGAAGGCCGTGACCTTGAGGCCGGTCTGGCGGCTCATGTCGTCGATCAGCGGCTGCCAGTCCTGCTTGAGGTTCTGCGTCGCCTCGGTGGAGATGATGCCGAAGTTGATGTCCTGCGCGAAGGCGCCGGTCGTCATGCCGAGGCCAATGGCCAGGGCCGCGCACAATTTGTTGATCATGGTGGGTTCCAGGTTGGAAGGAAGAAGGAAATCAGGCCGCCGCCGCCCACGGCACCAGCGCGGGTTGCGGCAGCACGTGAACGTTGGGGTTGTCGGAAGGGGCGGCGGACAGGAGTTCGTCGGCCTCCACGCCGTAGAGCTCGCGCAGCAGCGGCGCGCTGAGCGCCGAGGAGGGCCCGTCGTAGACCACCTCGCCCTGCTTCAGCGCGATCACGCGCGGGCAGTACTTCATCGCGATCTCGACCTGGTGCAGCGAGACGATCACGGTGGAGCGGTCTTCGCGGTTGATACGCGCGAGGATCTCCATCACCTTGCGCGAGGACTCGGGGTCCAGCGAGGCGATGGGCTCGTCGGCCAGCACCACCTTGGCGCCCTGCACCAGCGTGCGTGCGATCGCGGCGCGCTGCTGCTGGCCGCCGGAAAGCGTGGAGGCCCGCTGCGCATGGCAATCGGCGATGCCCACGCGCGTGAGCGCATCGAGCGCGAGCGCGCGCTCCCTGGCGGTGAAGGCGCGCGTCCAGCTGCGCCACCACGGCATGCGATGCAGCGAGCCCACGAGCACGTTGACCAGCACCGGCAGCCGCGCCACCAGGTTGAACTGCTGGAACACGAAGCCGACCTGCGCGCGCACCTTGCGGATGTCGCGGTGGATGCGCCCGCGCTGCTGCACGCAGCAGCCGTCGATCTCGATCAGCGAGTCGCTGCCGCCGTCGGCCGCCACCAGGCCGGCCACATGGCGCAGCAGCGTGGACTTGCCGGAACCCGAGGCGCCGATCAGCGCCACCATCTCGCCGCGCTGCACGCTGATGTTGATGTCGCGCAGGGCGTGCCGGCCGTTGGCGAAATGCTTGTTGAGCTGGTGGATGCGCAGGGCGGTTTCCATCGTCGGTCCCGAAGTCGTCTAGACAACCGGAGTTTGATCACCGGCTGTGACGGCCTCTTGACGCTTTGACGACGCCCATGTGTCAGCCGATGGCTTTCAGGCGCAGGCCATGTATCGTGAGGTGAGCGCGATCTCTGGCGCTGCTAGGCTGAGACATGAACCTGTCGATCGAACCCGTTTCCGAAGCGCATTTCGCGGGGCTGCGCGCCGCGCTCGACACGGTGGCGCGCGAGAAGCGATTTCTTGCATTCACGCAGGCGCCTCCTGTGGAGCAGGCCTTCGACTTCTACCGCTCCATCATCGCCAACGACGGCTGCCAGATGGTCGCCTTGCTCGACGGACAGGTGGCCGGCTGGTGCGACGTGCTGCCGAGCCATGGCCAGGCCCGGTCGCATGTGGGCATTCTCGGCATCGGCCTGATTCCATCCGCGCGGCATCTGGGCATCGGCGCGAAGCTGATGCAGGCAACCATCGCGGCGGCATGGGCGAAGGGCATGACACGCATCGAACTCACGGTGCGCGACGACAACACGAACGCCAAGGCCCTGTACGAACGGCTCGGCTTCGAAGTCGAAGGGCTCCTGCGCCGCGCTTTCCGGGTCGACGGCGAGTACTTCGACAGCTATTCGATGGCGTTGTTGCGGGGCGCTGCCGGAGCGCCGGTTCCGGCAGCGGAGATCCTTGTTCGCGCCGCCGGCCTTGACGATGCTGTCGCGGCCGCGGCGTGCGTCAATGCCGCTTTCGAGCTGTACATCGAGCGCATGGGCAAGGCGCCGGCGCCCATGCTGGCCGACTATCCTGCGCTCATTGGTGCAGACAAGGTGTGGGTCGCGGTGCGCAGCGGCCAAGTGGCGGGGGTGCTCGTGCAGTACGAGACGGAGGATGGCTTCTATGTCGACACCGTGGCCGTGGCCCCGGCGTGTCAGGGCACGGGAGTCGGACGGGCGCTCTTGCGCTTTGCCGAGAGCGAGGCGCTGCGCCGCGGATTCGAGGCTGTCTACCTGCGCACCAACGCCAGGATGACCGAGAACCAGATCCTCTACCCGAAGATCGGCTACGTCGAATACGACCGCAGAACCGAGGGTGGGTACGAGCGGATTTTCTATCGCAAGTCCCTTGTTCCGGCCGCGTCCTCATGAGAGCGCGGCCAGGAATCAAAGAGGTCAGAGAGGACCGAAGCGCTGGAGCGCGGCCAGCCGAAGTCGCCGGTCTCAGGCGCGAAGGAGCGATCGTCGAGATTCGAGTGGTTGCGAGCAACGATCCAACTGCTGATTGCGCCCGTTTTCGGGCCAGGATCGGAAGTTCGTCACGACCCTCCAACCGCGCAGCTCGGTGCTGTACCTTGCAAAGGTACGCCCACTCAGGTTGTAGCCGACCGCGATGGTTGCCTGTCCGACGGCGGCACCCTGGAAACGATGTACAGGGCGGGAAGCTTGCAATGCTTGCGGCCAACCAAGGACGGTGGGAAAGCCTGCAACGATACCAGCTAGTGCGAGGGACTCTGCAACGCCGACACGTCCGCGGGTGTGAACACATTGCTGAGCGGAAGGTGCTCTGCCATAAAGGGCCCTCAGCCGTGCGACAGAGCGTTGTACAACGCAAAGCTTGCCCCTTGCCCAGTCGAGTCGTAGCACGCCTCAAATGCGGCAGTCGGCCACGAGCAGCCGGTCAGTGCTGGCGCCCCAAAGCGGCCTGCCAACCCCGCTTTCGACCCGAGCCCGACGCCTGAGCGGCACATTTTCTACGTCGAAGCGGTCCGCGGGGAGCTGGCGAGATAGCTATTGATGCCTCGAACAGGTGTTGCGCTCCGCCTGCAATCGGCAGATAGTCAACTGGCCGTACTCAACGTGCGCGGCGCGCCGATCTGCCGCCAGCGTGGAGCTGGAGGTCTCGCTTTCACGCGGGCTGAGAGCGGGAAGGGGCAGGACGGTACGGGGACGCCCGCCGCGATCGTCGCAACCTTTGACAGGAGACAAGATCATGGCACAAGCGAATTGGCGCCTCGAAGGCGAATGGCTCAAGAACTGCACCTGCGCATACGGCTGCCCCTGCGATTTCAACGCGAAGCCGACACAGGGCTACTGCAAGGGCTTCATAGGTATGCGCATCACGAAGGGGCATTTCGACAGCACGACGCTGGATGGACTGTGCTTCTTCGCGGTCGTCTCATTCCCCGGCCCGCTGCATGAAGGGAATGGACAGCTGCAACCCATCATTGAAGAACGCGCCACCGCGGAGCAGCGCGAGGCGCTGTTCAACATCATGTCGGGAAAGAACTCGGCCGAAGGGACGCTTTTTCAGATCTGCAGCCTCATCGTGACCAAGATGCATGACCCCATCTTCGCTCCCATCACGTTCCAGTTTGACAAGTCCGCCCGGACCGCACGCCTCGTCATCCCCGGCGTGCTCGAAACCGAGGTGGAACCTATCAAGAACCCGGTGACCGGTGCCCCCCACCGAGTCCAAATCGTGTGTCCGGAGGGGTTCGAGAACCTCGAGGGCGAGGTGGCTTCTTCCAACATCCGCAGCACCGGGGCCATCAAGTTCGAGACGCAGGGTGGACACAGCACACTTGCCCACGTCGTGCAGACACCGGAAGGTGTGGCAGCGTAGCGAGGGCTCCTCCTGCGCAGAGGTGAAGAGACCGTTGGAGGCGCCCAAGTGAATGGCGGCTCACTGATCCAGGGGGCGCTGCGGCGTGACCGCCTCCTCGTCATTTCCTGCCTGTTGTTCGTTGTCGTCTTGTCGTGGACTTATTTGCTGACCGGCGCCGGGATGATGCAAGAGATGGGCGAAATGCTGATGCCCATGAGTTCAGGGCCATGGACATTCGGCCATGCGGTCATCGTCCTCGTCATGTGGGCTGTGATGATGGCGGCAATGATGTTGCCGAGCGCCGCGCCGATGATCCTGCTCTATGCCACCATCGCACAGCGCCGCAGCGAACGAGGCGAATGCGCGACTGCTTCAGGCATCTTCGCCATCGGGTACCTCGCTGTTTGGGCTGCGTTCAGCTTGGCAGCGGCAGCCCTTCAGTTTGGGCTGGAGAAAGTCGCCATGCTGTCGCCGATGATGCAGACAACCAGCATTGCGCTCTCGGGCGCAGTGCTGATCGGCGCCGGTCTTTACCAATGGACGCCGTTGAAGCACGCCTGCCTTCGGTATTGCCGCTCGCCTCTGGACTTCATGATGACGCATTGGCGCCCTGGCGCGGGCGGCGCGTTCAGGATGGGCTTGCGTCACGGCGCGGTCTGTGTGGGTTGCTGCTGGTTGCTGATGTTGTTGCTCTTCATTGGTGGCGTCATGAACCTCGCCTGGATCGCGGGCATCGCCCTGTTCGTGCTGGTCGAAAAGCTCAGCCCGGGCGGCGACTGGATAGGCCGCGGCGCAGGGGCCCTCTTGGTCGCATGGGGTGTCGCGACATTGCTCGTCTCGTTCTGAAAAGTCCGATTGGCAAAATTGGCCTCGGACCCACGTGCGAACGGCCGCTATGCGCACCTTTGTTTGACTTCCGCTTTTGGTCGTTCAGTGACTTCAGTGAACGTCAGCTTTGGCGCCTTGTCCCTCTAGCCCGGCGCTGAACCCTGCGTGGCCGTGTAGACGGCATACAGCGACTGGCTGGCCGCCATGAACAGGCGGTTGCGCTTGGGGCCGCCGAAGCAGACATTGCCGCAGACCTCGGGCAGCCGGATGCGCCCGATGAGCCGGCCTTGCGGCGTCCAGACGGTGACGCCGCTGTAGCCCACGCTGCGGCCCGCATTGCTGGAGCACCACAGGTTGCCGTCCACGTCGGTCCGCACACCGTCGGGCCCGCACTTCACGCCGTCGACCATGAAGCTGCTGAACAGCTTGCCGTTGCCGAGCTTGTTGTCCGTCCCGACGTCGAACACATACATGTCGCCCTTGCCGCCGGCGATGGCGTCACCCGGTCCCTGCCCGGTGCTGACGACGTAGAGCTTCTTGAAATCGGGCGAGAAGCAGAGACCGTTCGGGTCAGGCACGAGATCTTCACCGGCCACTTGAGTGAGCGTTCCGCTCTTGTCCAGGCGGTAAACCGCGGTCGGCAATTCGCGCTTGTACGCGCCGATCTCAGGCGGCTGGCCGAGCTTCGGGTTCAGCCGCCCGGATTTGTTTGCGGGTCCGCCCGGGGCATCGACCGTGCCCTCGTAGAGCTGGGCGCCATACGGCGGATCGGTGAACCAGTAGCTGCCATCGGGGTGAGGGACAACATCGTTGGGCGAGTTGAGTCGCTTGCCGTTGAAGGTCGAGGCGAGAACGGTCACCGAACCGTCGAGCTCGTAGCGCACGACGCGCCGCGTGAGGTGCTCGCAGGACAGCTGCCTTCCCTGGTAGTCGAAGGTGTTGCCGTTGCTGTTGTTGGAAGGCGTGCGGAACACGCTGACGTGTCCGTCGTCCTCGCTCCAGCGCAGCTGGCGGTTGTTCGGAATGTCGCTCCAGACCAGAAAACGGCCGACCGAATTCCATGCCGGTCCTTCGGCCCACAACGCGCCGGTCCACAGCCGCTGGATCGGGGCATTGGGCTGGCGCAGGCCATCGAAGGCCGGGTCGATCGTGAGCACGTCGGGGTCGGTGAAGTAGGTGGTCGGGGCCCCTCGCCGGCTGAAGTCGCGTGGCGGCTGCGTGATGGTGCTCGGCGGTGCAACCGGTGCAACCGGTGCAGCTTGCGCGTGTGCCCAGCGCGGGACGACCATCGCGGTGCCTACCGCGGCGCCCACGCCGCGAAGAAGCTTGCGACGTAATACCGAACCATTCAATTTCGGATCGAACTCTTCTTGCGCCATGACTCACCTCATGAACAACGATGGAAGAAGCTGGAAAGAACGCGAGATCGGAAAGCCGGTCGGCATGCTACGCGCTTCTCGCCGGCTGCACCAGACGACCGCGATCAACGCGATGGCGCGAGACTTTCCTCACGCGCAGGCCAGGTTTCGGCCATCGGGAGAGGCCAGCCCGGCGGACTTTTCAGCGACGCTTAAGGATCGACGAAGAGACTGATTCCACAGCAAAGGAACAGTCCCGAGCTCCACCGAAAAGGATCAGACGCCATGAAGCCTTCTGTCGCTCCCAAGCCCCTCACCCCATCGCAGATGACGCTCGTGCTCGAGCTGCTCGAGTTGCGCCAGCTGGCGCCTCAGGAGACCGCTGCGAAGTTCAACCGTTTGACCCAGGTCGGCACCTTCTCGGAAGCCCAGCAGGAGGCCATCGAGATCCTCTTCGCGCTCGATGAAGACGAGATCCCGGATGCACTCTTCCAGTTCGCAGACGACGATGCCCGAGACATCGTTCGCGATGAGCTGGCGCACGAGGCGCGGCTCACCTTCGTCACAGCCTAGAAGGCTCAGGCAGCGCGATCACCAGGTAGCTGGCGAGGATGATGGTCAGCACCATGCCCTTGTCGGAGGTGGTGCGGACTGGAGAGATGGCTTTCACTTCTTCTGGAACACTTCCTTGGCCACCGAAATGGCGGTCACCGCGCTCGGCCAGCCGGCATAGAAGGCCAGGTGCGTGATGGATTCGATCAGCTCTTCCTGCGTGACGCCGTTGTCGCGCGCCCTGACGAGGTGAGGGCGAAGCTGGTCGGGACGGTTCATCGCGATCAGCGCGCTGACGGTCACCAGGCTGCGGTCCCGCGGCGAAAGGCCCGGACGCGTCCACACGTCGCCGAACAGCACGTTGTCCGTGAGCTCCGCGAACTTGGGCGAGATGTCGCCGAACATCTGCTGGGCCGGGGTGGCACCGCGCGCGGCCGGAGCCGGCGGGGTCGCTTGTGCCTGGGCGGGCGTGGACACCGCCCCCGCCAACGCCACGGCGACGCCGGCCAGGGAACTGGCAACTGATTTCTTCATGGCTTCTCTTCTTTGGTGATCGCTCATGGCCGGCTCCCGTACTGCGTGTCGCTGACCTTCTCCAGCCAGTCGACGGCCTTGCCATCCAATTGCTCCGTGATGGCGATGTGCGTCATGGCCGTGGTCGGCGACGCGCCATGCCAGTGCTTCTGGCCCGGCGGGATCCAGACCACGTCGCCCGGCCGGATCTCCTGCACCGGGTCGCCCCAGCGCTGCACACGGCCCGTGCCGGCCGTGACGATCAGCGTCTGTCCGATCGGGTGCGTGTGCCAGGCCGTGCGTGCGCCGGGCTCGAAGGTCACGTACGAGCCCGTCGCACGCGAGGGTTCCCTGGGCTTGGGGAACAGCGGGTCGACCCGGACTGTGCCGGTGAAATAGTCGGTCGGGCCCCTGGCAGAAGGCTGGGTGCCGTTGCGCGCGATCTGCAGGCCGGTGTCCTGCGCCAGCGCGGATGCGGCCATGGAAAGGGAGATGGCGGTCATCGCCACGGATTTCATGAGGGTGTTCCTTGCAGGTCGTCAGCTCGCGAGCGAAGGCATCTTGGCGAGCAGCTTGTCCAGCGTGACCGGGTAGTCGCGCACCCGCACGCCGGTCGCGTTGTAGATCGCGTTCGCAATGGCCGCGGCCACCCCGCAGATGCCGAGTTCGGCGACGCCCTTGGCCTTCATCGGCGACGAGATCGGATCGGTCTCATCGAGGAAGATCGCCTCCTGATGGGGAATGTCGGCGTGAACCGGCACTTCATAGCCGGCCAGATCGTGGTTGACGAAGAAGCCGACGCGCTTGTCGATCACGAGCTCTTCCGTCAGTGCCGCGCCGACGCCCATGGTCATCGCGCCGATGACCTGGCTGCGCGCGGTCTTGGGGTTCAGGATGCGGCCGGCGGCGCAGACGGCGAGCATGCGTCGCACGCGCGTCTCTCCCGTTGCAGCGTCCACGGCGACTTCGACGAAGTGCGCGCCGAAGGTCGACTGCCGGTACTTCTTGTCGAGATCGCCGAACTCGATCGTGTCCTCGGCCACGAGGCCCTTCTCGCCGGCCGCCTGCGCCAGCGGCACGCTGCGGCCGCCCGAGCGGACCTGTGCGTCCGCGAACACCGCATCCGCCGCGTCGAGGCCGAGCGCCTGCGCCACCGCTTCGCGAAGCTTCACGCAAGCCGCATACACCCCTGAAGTGGAGCAGTTGGCGCCCCATTGCCCGCCGGAGCCCGCAGACACCGGAAAGGAAGAGTCGCCAAGGCGCACGACCACCTTGTCGAGCGGCACGCCCATCATCTCTGCAGCGGTCTGCGCGATGATCGTGTAGCTGCCCGTGCCGATGTCGGTCATGTCGGTCTCCACCGTCACGACGCCGCGGCGGTCGAGCCGCACGCGCGCGGCCGACTTCGTGACCTGGTTGCCGCGAAACGCCGCGGCGACGCCCATGCCGATCAGCCATTGGCCTTCACGCGTCTTGCCCGGCTGCGGATCTCGCTTGCTCCATCCGAAGCGATCGGCGCCGCTGCGCAGGCACTCGATCAGCCGGCGCTGCGAGAAGGGCCGCTCGGGATTCTCGGGATCGACCTGGGTGTCGTTGCGGATGCGGAACTCGACGGGGTCGAGTCCGAGTTTCTCGGCCATTTCGTCGATCGCGATCTCGAGCGCCATCATGCCCGTGGCCTCGCCCGGCGCGCGCATCGCGTTGCCTTCGGGCAGATCGAGCACCGCGAGGCGCGTGGCCGTCATGCGGTTGGCGCCGGCATAGAGCAGGCGGGTCTGGTGGACCGCGCCGTCGGGCTTGCCGCTCGGCAGATCGCCCGACCAGCTCTCGTGGCCGATGGCGGTGATCCGGCCGTCGCGCGTGGCGCCAATGCGAACGCGCTGGATCGTCGCGGGCCGGTGCGTCGTGTTGTTGAACATCAAGGGCCGCGTCAGCGCAACCTTCACCGGGCGCTTCGCGGCCCGCGCGCCGAGCGCAGCCAGCAGCGCGTCGGCTCGCAGGAACAGCTTGCCGCCGAAGCCGCCGCCGATGAACGGCGAGATGAGGCGGACGTTCGCCTTGTCGATGCCGAGCGTCTTCGCCATCTCGGTCGCGCCCCAGTCGATCATCTGGTTCGAGGTCCAGAGGGTGAGCTTGTCCCCGTTCCAGGCCGCGATCGACGCAGGCGGCTCCATCATCGCGTGGGCCTCATCGGGCGTGGTGTAGCTCTCGTCGAGCTGAACCGGCGCGGCGGCGAATGCGCCCGCGAAGTCGCCCACGGCGGTGTCCGGCGCGCCGGCGGTGATGCGCGGGGGCTTGGCCGCGGCGTCCTTGACGGCCGCGAGCTCGAACGATCCTTGTGCCTTGACGTAGTCGACTCGAACCAGCTGGGCGGCCGCGCGGGCCTGCTCGAAGCTCTCCGCGACCACCAGCGCGATCGCCTGGTGGTAGTGCTCGATCTCGGGCCCGCCGAGCAGCTTGGCGGTGTTGAAGCTGCCCTTGCCGAGCTTCCCGGCGTTGTCTGCGGTGACGATGGCGAGCACGCCGGGCGCTGCCTTGGCGCGGCTCAGGTCGATCGAGGCGATCCGACCCTTGGCAATGGCCGAGCCGACCACATGGCCATAGGCCTGGTTGGGAACGACGTCGTGCCGTTCGTAGGCGTAGGGGGCGGTGCCCGTCGTCTTCAGTCGGCCATCGATCCGGTCGACGGGCTTGCCGACGACCTTGAGTTGGTCGATCGGGTTGGTGGTTGCGGGCGTGTCGAACTTCATCGCTTAAGCCTTTGCTTGTGCCAGCACCGCGCCGAGCGTTCGCTCGGCCAGCATCAGCTTGAATTCGTTGTGGGATGTCGGACTGGCGCCGGCCAACAGCTGCGCCGCGACGGCACGGGCGCCGCGTGGCATCTCCGCCTCGGCCGTCTCGACGCGCCACGGCTTGTGCGCCACGCCGCCCAGGGCCACGCGGCCGGTGCCGTCGCGCTGCACGATGGCGGCGACCGACACCAGCGCGAAGGCATAGGAAGCCCGATCGCGCACCTTGCGATAAATCTGCTGGCCGCCCACCGGCTTGGGCAGCGTGACCGCGGTGATCAGATCGCCGGGCGCGAGCGCCGTCTCGACATGCGGCGTGGCACCGGGAAGCTTGTGGAAGTCCGCGATCGGGATGGTGCGGCGCGACCCGTTCGGGCGCATCGTCTCGACGCTCGCATCGAGCGCCCTCATGGCGACCGCCATGTCGCTGGGATGCGTCGCGATGCATGCGTCGCTCGCGCCCACCACCGCATGCTGCCGGCTGACACCGCCGATCGCCGAGCAGCCGCTGCCGGGCTGGCGCTTGTTGCAGGCCTGGTTCGTGTCGTAGAAGTAAGGGCAGCGCGTTCTCTGCAGCAGGTTGCCCGCGGTGGTCGCCTTGTTTCGCAACTGTGCCGATGCGCCCGCGAGCAGTGCGCGCGACAGCAGGCCGTAGTTGCGCCGCACGCGCAGGTCCGCGGCAAGGTCCGTGTTGCGCACCAGCGCACCGATGCGCAGGCCGCCGTCGGACGTGCTCTCGATCTTGTCGAAGCCGAGGCCGTTGACGTCGATCAGATGGCCGGGCGTCTCGATCTCCAGCTTCATCAGGTCCAGCAGGTTGGTGCCGCCTGCGATGAAGCGCGCGCCGGGTTCGCGCGCAGCCGCCGCCACCGCCTGCGCAGGCGAGCTCGCGCGCTCGTAGCTGAAGGCTCTCATGCCTTCACCCCCGCGACTTCGGAGATCGCTTCGACGATATTGCTGTAGGCGCCGCAGCGGCAGATGTTGCCGCTCATGCGCTCGCGAAACTCGACGGTCGTGAGTTGGGGGCTGGCCGTGAGATCGGCGCTGACATGGCTCGGTATGCCCTGGGCGATCTCGCCCAGCATGCCCACGGCCGAGCAGATCTGCCCCGGCGTGCAGTAGCCGCATTGGTAGCCGTCGTGCTTGACGAAGGCCGCCTGCATCGGGTGCAGCTTGGCGGGCGTGCCGAGGCCTTCGATCGTGGTCACCTTGGCACCTTCGTGCATCACGGCGAGCGTCAGGCACGAATTGATCCGGCGGCCATCGACCATCACCGTGCAGGCGCCGCACTGGCCATGGTCGCAACCCTTCTTGGTTCCGGTCAGATGAATATGCTCACGCAGCGCGTCGAGCAAGGTCGTGCGGGTGTCCAGCACCAGGCGGCGTGTCTTGCCGTTGACGCTCAGCGTCACGGTCGAAGGGCCCGTCCCGCTGGCTGCGCGCGTGGGCGCGGCGGCAACGGCCCCCGCCATCGCGGGGACGGAGGCAGATGCCGCGCCGGCCTTCAGCAGGCCGCGTCGGGAAATCGTGAATTCATCGGGGGCTTTCATATGGCGTACCACTCCTTGATGAAGGCACTTTAGGTCTGCACCTGCTGGCCGAATAGCCCGCGCAACCTTGAAGGACTGACAAGTTGCTGTTGATAATCGATGGAGAAAGGGCGCTCCATGCCGATCAACGAATTGCGTTCCATCGCGACCTTTGCGAAGGCTGCCGAGCTCGGCAGCTTGCGCCAGGCTGCCGCTGCCCAGGGCATGACGCCGCAGGCGGCGAGCCAGGCCTTGGCACAGCTGGAACAGCACCTCGGCGTGCGGCTGTTTCACCGCACGACGCGCAGCCTGTCGCTCACCGACGAGGGCCGGCAGTTCCTCGAGGCCGCGCAGCCGGCGTTGGTCGGCATGCAGCGCGCCCTTCACATGGCGCGTCAGGCCAAGGACGAGATCGCCGGGCCGCTGCGCATCGTCGGCCCGCATTCGGTTTTCGCGCCCGTGCTGTGGCCGGTGCTCGACGAGTTCTGCCGGCTGCATCCGGAAGTGCAGCCCGACGTGCAGTTGGACGACCGCATCGGCAACTGGGTGGAAGACCGCGTCGACGTGGGCTTTCGCGTCGGGCCCTCGCCGGCCGAGGGCGTCATCGCACGCAAGCTGTTTCCGCTGCAGCTCATCATCTGCGGGGCGCCGGCGTACCTGGCCCGCCATGGCGCGCCGGACAACCTCGACGCGCTCGCCGCGCACCGCTGCAGCGTCTTTCGCCGTCCGCGCAACGGCACGCTCATGCCCTGGTACGTCAAGGTGGAAGACAGCATCGTCGAGCACCACGTGGTGCCTGCGTTGTGCGTCAACGACGAGCCGCTGGAGACCGAAGCCGTGCTGGCCGGCCACGTCCTCGGGCTCCTGACCAGCGTCGCCGCTGCGCCGCACATTCGCGCGGGACGCCTGGTGCCGCTCTTGACCAGGCACGTGGCCGATCGCTCCAGCACCTTCATCTACTACGGAAGCCGCACCGCTCAGCCCATGCGCGTCAAGGCCTTCATCGACCTGGCCGTCAAACGCCTGGTCAACAACCCGGCCTACGTGCTGACTGCGAAGGAGCTGCAGGCTGCGGAAGCGAAGGGGCGAAAGACGGCACGTTCCTGAACTGCGTCAGGCGCCCGGCAGCTGCTCCTCGAAGTTCGACAGCAGCCGCGCCCTCCCGGCCAATACGTGACGTTCCGCCGCCGCGCGCGCGCGCGTGCGGTTCGATGCCGCGATCGCCTCGTAGATCGCGCGGTGCTCCACGTTCGAGCGGCGCATGTTGCCCGGCGCATTGAAGTACTTGCGCCGCACCAGGTGCAATTCCTTCACGTAGTCGTCGTAGGCCTGGTAGGCGCGCCGGTTGTTCGAAAGCGTGAGGATCAGCGCGTGGAACTGCAGGTTCAGCTCGTAGTAGAGCGTGCCGTCTTCCGCATCGCAGGCGGCGTCCATCGCCGCGAGCAGGTCCTCGAACTGCTTCTTGTGCTCTTCGGTCAGATGCTCGCAGGCCCGGTCGGCCGCATAGCCGAACACGAGCGCGCGCAGCTCGTAGATCTCGACCATCTCGCGCAGCGACAACTGCCGCACGTACACGCCGCGGTTGGTGACGGCATTGACGATGCCCAGCCCCGCCAGCACCTTGATGGCTTCGCGGATCGGCCCGCGGCTGGTGCCCATGCGCAGGGCCAGGGCCGCTTCGTTCAACCGCTCACCCGGCTTGAACTCGCCGGTGTAGATGAGTTGCTTGAGCTCATTGACGATGGCTTCCGATAGGGCGGAGCCACGGGTGCTTGAAGAGGGCGGGGGCATGCGCAATCCTAACTTCTGACCTGGTCGTGGACGCTTCCCCGCGCGGCCTCTCACTCGACCTTGACGTTCGCGCTCTTGACCAGCTTGACCCAGAACTTGCCGTCCTCGGCGAGGAAGCTGTCGAACTGCTCGGGCGATGCGGAGACGGACACCTCGGTGCCGTCGCGCGCCAACGAGGCCTTGACCGAGGACTGCTGCATCGCGCTGATGGTCGCGTCGTAGATCTTCCGGACGATGGCCGGCGGCGTCGCGGCCGGCACGAACATGCCATACCAGAACTCGAGGTGGTAGTCGGGCAGGCCGGCCTCCTTCATGCCCGGCAGCCCGGGCACCAGCGGCGAACGATCGCGCGTGCTGACGGCCAGCGCGAGCAGCCGGCCGCCGTTGGCCATGGGCAGCACCGAGGGCGAGGTGCCGAAGGTCAGCTGCGTGTCGCCCGCCATCACCGACTGGATCGCCAGGCTGCCGCCGCGGTACGGGATGTGCGTCATTTCCGCGCCGGTCACCTGGCTGAACAGCGCGGCGCCCAGGTGCGGTGCCGAGCCGTTGCCGGAGGTCGAGTAGTTGAGCTTGCCGGGGTCCTTCTTGGCTGCCGCGATGAGGTCGGCGACCGAGCGGATGCCGGTCGCCGGGTGGACCGCCAGCACCAGCGGCGAGGTGGTCATCTTGGTCACGGCCTTGAGGTCGCGTGCCGAGTACGGCAACTTGGGATTGAGCGCCGGATTCACCGAGATGCTGCTGGGGCTCGCGATCAGCAGCGTGTAGCCGTCGGGCGCCGACTTGGCCACCAGGTCCGCCGCGATGCTCGAGCCGTTGCCCGGCTTGTTGTCGACCACCACCGGCTGCCCGAGCGCCTTGCCGAGCGCTTCGCTCATGGCGCGCGCCACGTAGTCGGCCGCACCACCCGGGGCAAAACCGATCACGAGGCGAATCGGCTTGCTCGGATAGTCCGCGGGCTGCGCCCAGGCGGCGCACGCGAACGCGCACAGACCCCATGCCAGGACGAGGTTCTTGGTTCTCATCTGCTTGTCTCCTTTGTGTTCTTGGGAATCAGGCCGCGGCCGGCATGCGCAGGACGATCTTTCCGACATGGCCGCCGGATTCCATGCGTGCCTTGGCTTCTTCCAGGCGGGCGAAGTCGAAGACCCGGTCGATCCGCGGCCTGATCCGGCCGGCTGCGATGTGCGGCAGCACCTCCGCCACGAAGGCGGGCACCGCCGCTGCGCGCTGCGCCTTGCTGCGCAGCTTGTTGGACACGCCGAACACGGTGAGCCGCTTCGCATGCAGGGCGGCGAGGTCGAGCTCGGCGTGCACCACGCCGTCGACATAGCCCACGGTGGCGAGCCGGCCTTCGAAAGCCATGGCGCGAATGTTCTCTGCGAAGACCGTGCCGCCCACCGTGTTGACGACCAGGTCCGCGCCGTGCTGTTGCGTCGCCTCCATCACCGCGGCAGCGAAGTCGGGCGCGCGCGTGCAGATGGCGACATCCAGGCCGAGCGGCTGCAGCGAGGCCAGCTTGTCGGCCGAGCCCGAGGTGCCGATGACCTTCGCGCCCAGCGCCTTGGCCAGCTGGAGGCTTGCCACCCCCACGCCCGAAGACACGCCATTGATCAGGACCCAACCGCCGGCCTGGAGCCGGCCCTGCAGCACCAGCATGTCGTAGGAAACCAGGAAGGTCAGCGCGACGCTGGCGGCCTCGTCCCACGACAGCCCGGATGGCACAGCCATCGCCTCGGCCTCCTCCATGAGCGCGAACTCGGCGAACGCGCCGGCACAGCGGCCCATGACCCGGTCCCCCGGCCTGAAGCGGGTGACTTCCGCCCCGACGGCAACGACCTCGCCGGCGCCTTCCCCGCCGATCGCCTTCCAGCTGCCGGCTGCGCCGTGCAAGCCATGGCCGGCCACGAACTCGCCGCGGTTGAGCGACGCGGCGTGCATGCGCAACAGCAACTGCTGCGGGCCCGGCTGCGGCACGGCAACCTCGCGCAGTTCCAGAAGCGTTGCCGCATCGCTCATCTGCATCCAGTACGACTGCATGGTGTCTCCTTGGTTTTTCGTGAACGGCTAGCGGCCGGTGGCTAGCGGCCGGTGAAGACCGGCTTGCGCTTCTGCATGAAGGCGGTGCGGCCTTCGGTGTAGTCGGCGCTTTCGAAGCAGCCGCGGATCAGCGACGCGCACAGGGCCTCGTCCAACGCCGGCGAGGGCTTGAGGATCTCGCGCGTGATCGCCTTGCCCGCCGCCACGGTCAGCGGCGCGTTCTCGGCGATGGCGCCGGTGTACTCGGCCAGCAGCTTGTCGAGCGCGGCCGGCGCGCTCACGCGCGTCACGAGGCCGAGCGACTTGGCCTCCGCGGCATCGATGCGCCGGGCGGTGAAGAACAGGTCCTTGGCCGCGCCCGGGCCGATCAGATCGACCAGGTTCTTCATCGCGGAGTAGCGGTAGCCCAAGCCCAGCCGCGCCGCCGGAATCGAGAACACCGAGTCCTCGGACGCGATGCGGATGTCGCAACTGATCGCCACGTTCACCCCGCCGCCGATGCAGTAGCCGCGGATGCAGGCCAGCGTCGGCTTGGCGAAGTCGTGGATGCTCATCAGCGCCTCTTCGGCCATCGCCTCGTAGCGCGCCACGGCCTCGCGCGCGGCGCGCATGTCCTCGAACTGCGAGATGTCGGCGCCCGAGACGAAGGCCTTCTCGCCCGCGCCGGAGAAGACGACCAGGCGCACCCGGTCGTCGTCCTGTGCCATGCGAAGCAGCCGCGGCACGGCTTCCCACATGTCGACCGAGAGCGCGTTGTGCCGCGCCGGGTTGTTGAAGCGGACGTGCAGCGTGCTGGCGTCGAGCCAGGTCTGCACGCGTTCGGTGCTGGATTCGTAGGCGGGATTCGACATCAATAGACTCCGGTCGCTTTCATGCGGGCGAGATCGTCCCGGCCGATACCGAGTTCGAGCAGGACTTCCTCCGTGTGTTCTCCGCGCCGCGGGGCAGCGCGGGCAATGGTGCTGGGCGTGCGCTCCAGCTGCATCGGCTGGCCGACCAGCCGCTGGGGCCCAAGCCGGGGCGAGACCACCTCCTTGACCATGCCCAGGTGCCGGACCTGCGGCTCCGCAAAGACTTCGCGCATGTCGCTGATGAGGCCGCAGGCCACGCCGCCGGCATTGAACTCTTCGATCCAGTGGCTGCGGTCGCGCGCGGCGAGGCGCCGGTTGATCTCGACGTTGAGCGCATCGCGGTTGAGCGAACGCCCCGCCTTGTCGTGGTAGCGCTCGTCGCTGATCCATTCGGGCGCGCCGAGGATGTTGCAGAAGCGCTCCCAGATCTTGGAGCCGAACACGGCGATGTTGAGATAACCGTCGCGTGCCTTGTAGACCCCCGTCGGGATGCTGGTCGGATGGAAGTTGCCGGCCTGCACGCCGACTTCGCCGTCGATCAGGTAGCGCGAGGTCTGGAAGTCCAGCATGTAGACCATCGACTCCAACAGCGAGGTGTGAAGCCACTGGCCGCGACCGGAGGATTCGCGCTCGAGCAAGGCCACCAGGATGCCTTGCGCCGCGAAGATCCCGGCGCACAGGTCGGCGATCGGGATGCCGACGCGCACCGGGCCGTCGCCCGGCAGGCCGGTCACCGACATCAGTCCGCCCATGCCCTGCGCGATCTGGTCGAAGCCCGGCCGTTTCGCCAGCGGGCCGGTCTGGCCGAAGCCGGAGATGCTGGCGTAGACCAGGCCCGGGTTGTCCGCCGCGAGCGTCTCGTAGTCGATGCCGAGGCGGAACTTCACATCCGGCCTGAAGTTCTCGACCACCACGTCGGCGCCGGCGATCAGGCGCTTCAAAGTGGCGACGCCTTCTTCTTGCTTGAGGTTGAGCGTGATCGAGCGCTTGTTGCGGTGCGTGTACTGGTAGTCGGAACCGTCCTGCCCGCCCAGGGTGTCATCGCCGCGCATGTGCTCGGGCATCTGCACCTGGATGACGTCGGCGCCCCAGTCGGCGAGCTGCCTGCAGGCGGTGGGGCCGGCGCGAACCTGCGTCAGGTCGATCACGCGGAAGCGTTGCAGGGCGGAGGAGGCAGGCAGGTGTGGCATTCGGCGGGAATTTGATGGCCTTGAATGGGATGGATTGTTTTCATCGATCGATAAAGTGTCAACACTTTTATTGAAAGAGTGGACATATTGAAAGGCACTCGTATACGATATGCCGACCTACGAAGGACTTTGCATGCTGCCCTGGCTCGCCGATCCGGCCCCTGACCGCCTCTCGACCGTGCGCGATATCCCGCTGGCCAAGCTGGCCCGCGACGACATGCTTTCCATGATCCTGCGGGGCGAACTGCTACCGGGTCAGCGCATCAACGAGCCCGACGTCGCCGGCCGGCTCGGCATTTCCCGCGTGCCGGTGCGCGAAGCCCTGCGCGAACTCGAAAGCACCGGCCTGGTGGTGGCGCGCAAGCACGCCGGCGTCTTCGTGCGCGAGCCGAGCGCGGACGAGGTGCGCGACCTCTATGAGATGCGCGGGCTGCTCGATGGTTTTGCAGGGCGGCGCGCGGCGCGACTCGACGCCCTGCCGCGCATCGCGCTGGCCGATGCGCTCGATGCCTCCATCGCTGCCATGAATGCCGCCGCTGCCGCGCAGGACGTTCAGCGCTACTACCGCGAGAACCTGCATTTCCACTGGGCGATCGTGGAGGCCGCGGGCAACCAGGCGCTGGCCAACACCTACCGCGGCGTGGTGCAGAAGCTGCACCTCTCGCGGCTGAAGAACCTTTCGCGGGACACCGGGATGACCGTATCGATCGCCGAGCACGTGGCGATCGCCCGCGCGCTTCGGGAAGGCGATGTCGCGCGCTGCGAAAAGCTCATGGCGCGCCACGTCGGCGATGCCTACGTCCGGCTTCAGGGTGCGGTGCGCTGAACAGCCGAACCCTCTTTCCCAGACAACTCAAGGAGACAAACCATGCAACGACGCACCTTCGTCCTCGCCCTCCCGCCGGCCTTGATCGGGCTGCCGCGGTTGGCGCATGCCCAGGCCTACCCGAACAAGCCCATCCGCTACATCGTGCCGGTGTCCGCGGGCGGCGGCAGCGACATGGTCGGCCGCACCGTGACCGAGCGCTGGGGCAAGGCCCTGAACCAGACCTTCGTGGTGGACAACCAGGCCGGCGGCGGCGGCGTGATCGCATCGCAGAACACCGCGCGCGCGCCGGCCGATGGCTACACCCTGATGCAGGGCTACGTCGCCACCCACGGCACCAGCCCGGCCACGCGCAAGCTGCCCTACGACGCGGTCAAGGACTTCACGCCCATCGGCATGATCGGCGGCACGCCCAACGTGCTGGTGGTCAACGCCGACGTGCCGGCCAAGGATTTCAAGCAGTTCGTTGCCTACGCGAAGGCCAATCCGAGCAAGATCAGCTACGGCTCGGCCGGCGCGGGATCGCTCACCCACCTGACCATGGAGCTCTTCAAGCAGCAGGTCGGCGCGTTCATGCTGCACGTGCCCTACCGCGGCATCGCGCCGGCCTTCACCGACCTGGTGGGCGGCCAGACGCAAGCCATGTTCCCGGGCCTGGCCGCGGCGATGCCGCACATCCGGTCGCAGCGCGTGCGCCCGCTGGCCGTCACTGGTACAACGCGCCACCCGGCGCTGCCGGACGTGCCGACGCTCGAGGAGCTCGGCCTCAAGGGCTTCGATGCCATGCAGTGGTACGGCGTGGTCGGCCCGGCCGGCATGCCTGCCGACATCGTTCGCCAGCTCAACGAATCGCTCAACGCGGTACTGAAGGCGCCGGACCTGCGGGAGAAGCTCTCGGTCGAGGCCGTCGAACCCATGCCCATGAGCGCCCAGCAGTTCGGCGACTACATCCGCGCCGACATCGCGCGCTGGACCAAACTCGCCCGCGATCGCAACATCCAGCTCGACAACTAGCGCGCGCTTACCCCTTTTTCTTTCAACCACTCCGCAAGACATTTCACCCATGGCCCGCAATACCCAGGTCGCCGCCGACCACAACGCCCCGCCCGTCACGCGCATCCTCGCCGAGTACGTGGCCAACCATCCATCGCGCGGCTGGAGCGACGCGGTGGACCACGAGGCGCACCGCACCTTCCTCAACTGGTTCGGCTGCGCCGTCGGCGCGGCGCGCCACGAAGCCGTCGAAGCCGCGCTGGCCGCGGTGCAGATGCTGCAGCCCGCTGCGCAGGCCACCGTGCTCGGCCGCGCCGAGAAGGTCGACATCGCAAGCGCCGCGCTGCTCAACGGCATCAGCTCGCACACCTTCGATTTCGACGACACGCACCTGAAGACCATCATCCACCCGGCCGGCCCGGTGGCCTCTGCGGTGCTGGCGCTTGCCGAGCACACCGGCGCGAGCGGCCGCACGGTGCTCGACGCGCTGGTGCTCGGCATCGACGTCGCCTGCCGCCTGGGCAACACGGTCTACCCCGAGCACTACGACCGCGGCTGGCACATCACCGGCACCACCGGCATGCTGGGCGCTGCGGCGGGCTGTGCTCGTCTGCTGGGCCTCGATGCGGAGAAGACCGCCATGGCACTCGGCATCGCCGCCTCGCAACCGGTCGGCCTGCGCGAGCAGTTCGGCACCATGACCAAGCCCTTCCATCCCGGCGGCGCAGCGCGCGCCGGCCTGATGGCCGCGCTGATGGCGAAGCACGGCTACACGGCGAGCCCGAAGGCGATCGAAGCGCCGCGCGGCTGGGCGCAGGTGGTGTCGACCAAGTGCGCATGGAATGAAGTCACGGACGAACTGGGCGAACGCTTCGAGATCTCCTTCAACAGCTACAAGCCCTTTGCCTGCGGCATCGTGATCCATCCGAGCATCGACGCCTGCGTGCAGCTGCGCGAGCGCGGCATCGCGCCGGAGCAGATCGAGCGCATCGAGCTCAAGGTCCACTCGCTGGTGCTCGAACTCACCTGCAAGAAGGAGCCGGCCGACGGCCTGCAGGGCAAGTTCAGCGTCTATCACGGGTGTGCGGCGGGCCTGCTGTTCGGGCGCGCGGCCGAGGAAGAGTTCGCGGACGCCATCGTGACGCGCCCCGACGTGGTCGCGCTGCGCCGCAAGGTGGTCGCGACGGTGGACGACAAGATCGACGAGGCGAGCGCCGACGTGACCGCGGTGCTCACCGATGGCCGGCGCGAGCACGTGTTCGTCGAACACGCGATCGGCTCGCTGCAGCGGCCGATGAGCGACGAGGACCTGGCGCGCAAGTTCCACGGTCTGGCCGATGCGGTCGTCGGCGCGCAGCGCAGCTCGACGCTGCTGGCCGGATGCTGGGCGCTGGGCGAGGCAGGAGACGTTCGCACGCTCACGGCCCTGGCGCGCCCCTAGGCCGCTCGTGGCGTGGACCGGTAGTTCATTCGTCAAAGAAAGAAAGAGAGAGAAGCACATGAAAAGATTCGTTTCCCTTCTTCTGGCTACCGCGTTCGCAGCCGGCCTCGCCGGGTGCGCGGGCACCTCCACGCAGGCGCCGCCGGCGCTGCAGCCCACGGCACCGGGCAGCATTGCCTCCGGCAAGGCGGAAGTCCTCTGGCTCGGGCAGTCCACCATGCGCATCACCACGCCCGGCGGCAAGGTCCTCGTGGTCGACCCCTGGCTCATCACCAACCCGAAGACACCGCCCCCATACAAGCAGTTGAACGCGCTGGGCAAGGTCGACCTGATTCTCGTGACGCATGCCCACGCCGACCATTTCGCCGATGCCCCCGCGCTGGCCAGGATGCACAACGCGCCCGTCTACAACGCGGGCGGCATGGGCCAGAGCATCATCACCCTCGGCATCTTGCCTGCGGCGCTGGTGCAACGCTTCGGCAAAGGCGGCACCGTCGCGCCATTCGGCGCCACGGGCCCGAAGATCACGGCGGTCCACGCCGAGCACGCCTCCGAGCTGGCGTGGAAGAACCCCGCCACCGACAAGGACGAGACGCACTACGGCGGCGAGCCGGTGGGCTACATCATCGAACTGGAGAACGGCTTCAAGATCTGGCACATGGGCGATACCGGCCTGTTCGGCGACATGCGGCTGATCGGCGAGACCTACAAGCCCGACCTCGTGCTGATCCCGATCGGCGGCCACTTCACCATGGGACCGCAGGATGCCGCCACGGCGGTGCGCGACATGATCAAGCCGAAGTACGCGATCCCCATGCACTACGGCACGTCCCCTTTGCTTCGCGGCACGCCCGCCGAGTTCTCTTCCGCGCTCGGCGCCGCGTCCGCCACCCGCGTGCTGGTGCCGGAGCCGGGCCAGAAGGTCGACTTCTGATGGCCGCCACGCGCCGCGCCTTCTGTGCCGCGAGCGCGCTGGTGCTGGCCGGCTGCGCCGGCACCCGGTCCAACCCGCCGGCGGGCGCCATCGCGCAGCTCGGCGCCACCGGCAAGCTGCGCGCCGCCATCAATTTCGGCAACCCGATCCTGGCCAGCCGCGGCCCGGGCGGCGAGCCGCGCGGCGTGTCGGTGGACCTTGCGCGCGAGGCGGCACGCCGTCTCGGGCTGGCCGTCGAGCTGGTGCAGTTCAACTCCGCCGGCAACGTCGTGGAAGCCATGAAGGCGCAACAGGTCGACCTGGCCTTCGTGGCGATCGACCCGGTGCGCGCAGCGGACATGGAATACACCGCGCCCTACGTGATCATCGAAGGCGCCTACCTGGTGCGCAACGGCTCGCCGCTGCAAGGCAACGCGGAGGTCGACCGCACGGGCACCCGCGTCGTGGTGGGCCGCGGCAGCGCCTACGACCTGTTCCTCACGCGCGAGCTGAAGACCGCCACGCTGGTGCGCGCACCGACCTCGCCAGCAGTCACCGACATGTTCCTGGCGCAGAACCTCGAAGTGGCCGCGGGCGTGAAGCAGCAGCTGGAAGCGGACGCCAAGCGCGTGGGTGGCGTGCGCCTGCTGCCCGGGCGTTTCATGGTCATCGAGCAGGCCATGGGTGTGCCGAAGGGCCGGACCGCCGCCCAGGCCTGGCTCAGCGGCTTCATCGAGGAGATGAAGGCCTCCGGCTTCGTTGCGGACGCGCTGGAGCGGCATGGCATCGAAGGTGCCGCCGTGGCGCCGCGAAGCAGCGCGGCGAATCGCACCTAAAGCACGCGGCGCCCTTCGCGCCACACGCCGCGCACCACCGCGTGCCGCGAGCCATCCGCCAGCTCGGCCATGCGCACCTGCACCAGGTCGGCACGCAGGCCGGGCTCGATCGCGCCGCGGTCGTGCAGGCCGGTGGCCTTGGCCGGTGCGCGGGTGACGGTGGCCACCGCCTGCGGCAGCGTGAGGATCTCGTCCTCCACCAGCCGCATCACGGCACCGAGCAGGCTGCTCGGCACGTAGTCGGAGGAGAGGATGTCGAGCAGGCCGTGGCGCGCCAGCTCGGCCGCCGCCACGTTGCCCGAATGCGAGCCGCCGCGAACGACGTTGGGCCCGCCCATCACGGTGGAGAGCCCGCGCTCGCGCGCCGCGCCCGCGGCGGCCAGCGTGGTCGGAAACTCGGACATGCTCGCGCCTTCGGCATGGGCCTGTTCGACGTGCGCGACGGTGGTGTCGTCGTGGCTCGCGAGCGCGATGCCGTGCGCGCGGCAGTAGTCGACGAAGTGGCGGCGGTGCGGCTCGGCGTACTGGGCCTGCAACGTGGCGGCATGCGCGACCTGGCGCTCGAACTTCTCGGCGCTCCAGCCCTTCTTGCCGGTGTAGTAGATGCGCGCGACCTCGAGGTTTTCCCACTGGCGCTGGCCCGGCGTGTGGTCCATCAGCGAGATCAGCGACACGCGCGGATGGCCATGGAAGGGCTCGAAGAGCTCGATGGTGTTGGGCGCCGGCAGTTCGCAGCGCACGTGCAGGTGGTGGTCGGCGCGCAGCAGGTCCTGGGCGGTGCAGTTGTCGAGCGTTGCCAGCGTCTTGGTCCAGGTGCTGCCGCGCAGGCTTTCGGTGTCGGACTCGCCGACGCCGAGCGCATCGAACACGGTGGTGATGCCTGCGGCCGCCACCTCGGCATCGTGCGCCAGGAGGGCCGGCAGCTCGGCCCATTGCACCTTGGGGCGCGGCATCAGGTGGCGCTCGAAGTTGTCGGTATGGACCTCGACCAGGCCGGGCAGCAGGTAGTCGTCCTCGAGGTCGATGGTGGCCACGCCCGTATCGCCGTTGTGCAGCGCCGCGATGCAGCCGTCCGCGACCGAGAGGCTGCCGCGCACCACCTCGCCGGGCAGGACCATGCGCGCGTTCTTGAAGACGGTGTTCATGCGGGACTCCTGAAGTCGGCGACGTTGACACGGCGTGTCGCCACGGCGGCGCCGACCTCCGCATCATGGAAGATGCCGACCATCGCGGCGCCGCGCGCTGCCGCCTCGCGGATCAGTTCGATCACGGTGCGCGTGTTGGCCGCATCGAGCGAAGCGGTCGGTTCGTCCAGCAGCAGCAGCGGCTTGGGCTTGATCATGTTGCGTGCGATGTTGATGCGCTGCTGCTCGCCGCCCGAGAAGGTGGCGGGCGGCAGATGCCACAGGCGTTCGGGAATGGAAAGGCGCGTGAGCCACTTGCGCGCTTCCTCGCGCGCGGCTTCGAGGGCGGTGGGGTCGTCGCCCGCATCCTCGGCCAGCGGCTCGGCCACGACGTCGAGCGCCGGCACGCGCGGGATCACGCGCAGGAACTGACTCACGTAGCCGATGGTGTCGCGGCGCAGGCGCACCAGCTCCCGCGGATCGGCCTCGGTCACCTCGACCGGCGCACCGCCCGGCGGCTGCACCGTGATGCGGCCTGCGCTGGCGCGGTAGTTGGCATGGATGAGCTTGAGTAGCGTGCTCTTGCCCAGGCCCGAGGCGCCGTCGAGCACCACGCATTCGCCGGCCGAGACGCTGAGCTCGAGGCCCTCGAACACCGAGAGCTCGAGATGGTTCTGTTGATGGAGGGTGAAGCGCTTGGCCACCCCGCGCAGTTGAAGAAGGGGCGCGGTCATGGTTGCAGTACCGAGGAAACGAGAAGCTGGGTGTAGGGATGCTGCGGGTCGTCCAGCACCTGGTCGGTGAGGCCGGCTTCGACCACGCGGCCCTTCTGCATCACCATCATGCGGTGCGCGAGCAGCCGGGCCACCGCGAGGTCGTGCGTGACCACAATGGCGGCGAGCTGCATCTGGCGCGTGAGCTGGCGCAGCAGGTCGAGCAGGCGGGCCTGCACCGAGACGTCGAGGCCGGAGGTCGGCTCGTCCATGAACACCAGGCGCGGCCGGGTGACCAGGTTGCGCGCGATCTGCAGGCGCTGGCGCATACCGCCGGAGAAGGTGCGCGGCGCATCGTCGATGCGCTGCGGATCGATCTCGACGCGCTGCAACCATTCCGATGCGGTAGCGCGCAGGCGCCCGTAGTGCCGCTCGCCGAGGCCCATCAGGCGCTCGCCGACGTTGGCGCCGGCCGAGACATCCATGCGCAGGCCGTCGGCCGCGTTCTGGTGCACGAAGCCCCAGTCGGTGCGCGCGAGCAGGCGCTGCTCGGCCTCGCTCATCGCAAAGACCTCCTGCAGGCCGCCGCTGCGCGTGTGGAACTGCACGCTGCCCTCGTCGGGCCGGCTGCGGGCCGCGACCGCATCGAGCAGCGTGGTCTTGCCGGAGCCCGACTCGCCGACCACGGCCAGCACTTCGCCGGGCCAGAGATCGAAGGAGGCGTCTTGCAGCGCGACGCGATCTCCGTAGCGCTTGCCGATGCCGCGCACGCGCAGCAGGGGGAGGGTGACGCTCTTCATTCGACCTCCTCCAATTGCTGTGCCGGCATCGCCGGACTCTGCGCTTGCTGCCGCGACTGGCAGTAGTCCGAGTCGGAGCACACATGCATGCGTGTGCCGCTGTCGTCGGTGATGACCTCGTCGAGGAAGCTGTCGGTGGCGCCGCACAGCGCGCAGGCTGCGTCCCAGCGCTGCACTTCGAAGGGATGGTCCTCGAAGCCCAGGCTTTCGACCGCGGTGTAGGGCGGCACGGCATAGATGCGCTTCTCGCGGCCGGCGCCGAAGAGCTGCAGCGCGGGGTTCATGTGCATCTTGGGGTTGTCGAACTTGGGGATGGGCGAGGGCGACATCACGTAGCGCTCGTTCACCAGCACCGGGTAGTCGTAGGTGGTCGCGATATGGCCGTAGCGCGCGATGTCCTCGTAGAGCTTGACGTGCATCAGGCCGTACTCGGCCAGCCCGTGCAGCGTGCGCGTGACGGTCTCGCGCGGTTCCAGGCGTTGCATGGGCTCGGGCACCGGCACCTGATAGACCAGCACCTGGCCTTCGGCCAAGGGCGCCTCGGGGATGCGGTGGCGGGTCTGGATCAGCGTGGCCTCCTGCGTGCGCGTGGTGGTCGCGACCCCGGTGGTGCGTTCGAAGAAGCGCCGGATGTTGACCGCGTTGACGGTGTCGTCGGAGCCCTGGTCGATGACCTTGAGCACGTCCTTCGGGCCGATCACCGCGGCCGTGACCTGGATGCCGCCGGTACCCCAGCCGTAGGGCAGCGGCATCTCGCGCGAGCCGAAGGGCACCTGGTAGCCGGGGATGGCCACGGCCTTGAGGATGGCGCGGCGGATCATGCGCTTGGTGCGCTCGTCGAGGTAGGCGAAGTTGATGTTCGTGTCTGTCATTGGGCAACCTCCCCCAGGCTTGTCACTTCGTGTACTTCGCGCACCCCCTCCTGAAGGAGGGGGCGAGCGCCTTCGGGCGGACGGGCGGCGCTCATTCGTCGTCTCCCTGTGCGGGCGCGCTGCGCATGCGGCGCACCAGTTCCAGTTCGGACTGGAAGTCCACGTAGTGCGGCAGCTTCAGGTGCTGCACGAAGCCGGAGGCTTCGAGGCTGTCGCTGTGCGAGAGCACGAACTCCTGCATCTGCGCCGGCGATTCGACCGCCTCGCCGAGCTCGTCGGCGCGCAAGGCACGGTCGACCAGGCTCATCGCCATCGCCTTGCGCTCGCTGTGGCCGAAGGCCAGCCCGTAGCCGCGCGTGAACTGCGGCGGCTCGGTCTTGCTGCCGGCGAACTGGTTGACCATTTCGCACTCGGTGATCTCCATGTCGCCGATCGAGATCGAAAAGCCCAGCTCCTCGGGCTCGATCTCGAGCGCGACGCTGCCGAAGCGGATCTCGCCGACGAAGGGATGGCTGTGCGAATAGCCGCGCTGGGTGGAGTAGGCCATCGCAAGCAGAAAGCCTTCGTCGCCGCGCGCGAGATTCTGCAGCCGCGTCGCACGATCGGCCGGAAAGCGCAGCGGCTCGCGCGTCAGGTCCACCGGGGCCGGATCGCCGGGGGGCACGGGGCGGGTCTCGATCAGGCTTTCGTGGTTGAGCAGGTCGACCACGCGCGGCGTGACGGCGGGTGTGTCGGCTGGCGCTGCTGCTGGGGCAGCCTGGCCTGTTGCGCCGCCGCCGCTCGCGAGCAGCGTGAAGTCGAGCAGGCGCTGCGTGTAGTCGTAGGTCGGGCCCAGCACCTGCCCGCCGGGCAGGTCCTTGAAGGTGGCGGAGATGCGGCGGTCGAGCTGCATGCGCGCGGTGTCCAGCGGCACGCTGGTGCCCAGGCGCGGCAGCGTGGCGCGGTAGGCGCGCAAGAGGAAGATGGCTTCGACCAGGTCGCCCGAGGCCTGCTTGATCGCGAGCGCGGCGAGCTCGGGGTCGTAGACCGAGCCCTCGGTCATCACGCGGTCGACCGCGAGCTTGAGCTGCTCGCGGATCTGCTGCACTGAGAGCTCCGGCGTGGCCGGGTCGCCGCGGCGCTGCTCGGCCAGCAGGCGCAAGCTGTGGAGGATGGCGGCTTCGCCACCCTTGACGGCAACGTACATGCTCAGTGCTCCAGCTCGATGTGGGTGGTGCGCGGCAGGCCGACGATCTGGTGCTCGGTGGCGAGGAACAGGTCGACGCCGCGCGGGAAGGCCGCCTGCTGCGCGGCGTGCTGGGCGATCAGCTTTTCGGCGCGCTCCTGCGGCAAGCCGTCGACGCACAAGCGCGTCTCTGTGCGGATGCCCGGCCCGCGCAGCGTCCATCCTTCGGCGTCGGCGCCGTCGGCCAGCGAGGGCACGTCCACCACGCAGGTGGCTGACTGGTCGGGGTAGGTGTCGCTGCCCTGCGCGAAGCGCTCGAGCGCGGGCGCTTCGTCGCCGCCGGCGATCCAGGCGAACTGGGCCTCACCCGGATCGTCGACGATCACGCAGCCGCAATGAAAGCGCAGCCAGGCCGCGGCATCGCTCTTGGCCAGCATCGGCGAGAGCCAGAGCTTGCAATCCGGATCGAGCAGCGCGAGCAGCAGCGCGGCCGAAGCCGCATGCCCGTGCCTGGGCACTTCGGCATCGTGCGGCAGGTCGACGATGCGGCCCGGGTGCGAGAGGGCCTCCAGCGCAGCGCGGAACACGGCCTGGCTGCCGAGCGCGAGATCCGAGAAACCCGCGCCGACCTTGGAGAGATCTGTGGTGCTGTTCATTGGGTAACCTCCGCGCTGTGCGCTGCGGTGCTATTCGACTTGGGAGCGGCCCGGCGTCTCATGCGTTCTCCTCTTCGTCTCCATCGGCACCGCCGGCTTCGCGCGCAACGGTGAAGAACTCGACCTTGCTGCCCTGCGCACGCGCATGGCGCTCGGCGCGCTCGCGGGCCAGGTGCTGGCGCACGGGCGCGAGCAGTTGCGCATCGAGCGCGTCCTGCTGCGCCGGGTCTTGCAGCAGCGCATCGGCCACCGCCGCCAGCTGCGCTTGCCGGTGCGAGCGGCCCAGCACATAGGCGACGCCGACCGCCGCGCCTTCGTGCGCGACGCCATGCAGGCGCAGCGCACAGCGCGTGAGCGTGACCTCGCCGAGGTTGAAACGCTCGCCCGTGCCGCCGGCGCGGCCCTGGACCATCATGAGGCCCGTCTCGGGCGCGCGCAGCCACTGCGGCGTGCGCTGGGCGTGCTCGCCGAGCGCCGGCTCCAGCAGCGAGAGCGGCGCCCGCGCCAGCACGGCCATCCACTGCGCGCGGCTCGGCGGCCGGCTCGCAGGATGGTTGTCAAAGGCATGAAACATGTGGGTGTTAATCTGGGAAAGTTGTATAGACAAATCGAACAACTGGCGCCAGCTTAGGGCGCACGCATGTAGCTTTCATGACAGCCATCACGACTTCTCCCGACTCGCTTCCGGCGCGCACGGCGCGCGACAGTTTCTGGACCCGCATCGCGGCCGAGCTGGCCGAATCGATCGCCCGCGGCATCTACCCGCCGGGCGAGCGCCTGCCCTCGGAGCACGCGCTGGCCGAGCAGTTCGGCGTCAATCGCCACACCATCCGCCGTTCGCTCGCCAGCCTGAGCAGCCAGGGCCTGCTGCGCGTGACGCAGGGCAGCGGCACCTACGTGGAGGAGTTCGCGGTCGACCTGGTGCTGGCCAAGCGCACGCGTCATCACCAGAGCATGGCGCTGGCAGGCATGCGCGGCGCCTTGCGCGTGCTCGCGTCGAGCACCGTGCGTGCCACGGCCGCGCAGGCACGCGCGCTGCAGGTGCCCGCGCGCAGCACGCTGCTGCGGCTGCAGGTGCTGGGCGAGGCCGAGCAGCAGCCGCTGCACATCAGCGAGCGCTTCTTTCCGCTGCCGCGTTTTGAGCAGCTCGAAGCGGTGGTGCGCGAGACCGGCTCCATCACCGCGGCCTTTGCCGCACATGGCATCGACGACTACACGCGGCATGAGAGCCGCATCACGGCGCAGATGCCCGAGGCCGAGGTGGCGGCCCAGCTGCGGCAGCCGGCCGCGCGGCCGGTGCTCTTCGTCGAGAGCGTCAACGTGGACACCGCGGACGTGCCCATCGAGTTCGCGCGGACCTGGTTTGCGGGCGATCGCGTCACGCTCACGGTGACGCATGACGAGTGATCCCGTGCATCGCTACGCCGTCTACTTCGCGCCCCGCGCCGACAGCGCCTGGTGGCGCGCCGGCAGGCGCTGGCTCGGGCGCTGCGCCTCGCGGCTCGAGCCGTTGCCGCAGGCACCGCTGCCCGGCGTGCCCGCGCCCGAACTGCATCGGCTGACGAAGGCGCCGCGGCGCTATGGCTGGCATGCGACGCTCAAGGCGCCTTTCGCGTTGGCGCCGGGCGTCGACGTCAAGAGGCTGCGCGCCGGCCTGCGCGGCCTCTGCGAGGACTTCGAGCCCTTCACGATGCCCGCATTGAAGGTCGCGATGCTCGACGATTTTCTGGCGCTGGTGCCGGAGGTCGGCAGCCGCGCGATCGACGAAGTGGCCGCAGCCTGCGTCACGCGCCTGCACGCACTGGCCGCGCCGTTGACGCCGTTCGAGATCGAACGCCGCCGCGCAGCCGGCCTCACGCGAGAAGAAGACGCGCTGCTGCTGCGCTGGGGCTATCCCTTCGTGCTGGAGCGCTTCCGCTTCCATCTCTCGCTCACGGGAACGCTCCGCGACGCGGCGCCTTCGATCGTCCCCGCGCTGGCGGATGCGGCGCGCCACGCCTTCGGTGCCTTGCCCGCCTGCCGCTTCGACACCATCTCCCTGTTCGCCGAACCCAAGCCCGGTGCCGACTTCGTGCTGGTAGAACAGATGGAGCTTGGCGCATGAAGGGGCGGCTGGTCTATGTGATGGGGCCTTCCGGCGCCGGCAAGGACAGCCTGCTGGCCTGGCTCAAGGACCATCTTCCGCCGCACATGCCGGTGCACCTGGCGCGCCGCACGATCACGCGGCCGCCCAAGGCCGACGACGAGCAGCACCACAGCGTGAGCGCGCACGCCTTCGAGCAACTCAGCGACGCGCAGGCCTTCGCGTTCCACTGGCAGGCCAACGGCCTGCACTACGGCGTGCGCCACGACGAGCTCTCGCCCCTGCACCTGGGCAAGTGGGTGATCGTGAACGGATCGCGCGCCTACCTGCCGCAGGCGCTGTCGAGGTTTCCGCATCTGACTGTTGTGCACGTCACCGCCAGCATCGACGTGCTGCGCCAGCGCCTGCTGGCGCGCGGGCGCGAGACGCCGGAGATGGTCGATGCCCGCGTGCGGCGTGCCTTGGCGTTCAAGCCGCCGGCGCATGCCATCGAGGTCCGCAACGACGGCGCGCTGGCCGAGGCGGGTGCGCAGCTGCTGCACGCCTTCGAGCGGCTGGCACGCTGAGGCTCACAAAGACGACGAGCGCCGGCGCCAAGCCCGCCGATGTGCTGCTGGACCTCCACTGCCCCTCGCGCGCTACGTTGCAGAACGCGGGCAACAAGTGGGCGCTCGTGATCGAGACCGCGCTGGTCAGGGGACCGCTGGGCCCGAGGAGCACCACCAGGACCTGGCGGATGCGCGTGCAGCTTTCGACTAGCGTTCACCGTCGCCATCATGGCTTGCTTAGTGCGCCGGTACAGCCATGCCGAAACTTGCTAGCTGCTAGCGCATTTTTGGGCTCGTTCGTCGCGAGGAATCCGCGCAAGATGGACAGTATGGACAAGAACTGGCTCTGCTTTCATCCTGCCCCCTCGAAGCCGCACTTCACAGCACCGCCCGGTGCGGTGGATGCACACTGCCACGTCTTCGGCCCGGGCGCGGTGTTCCCCTACGCGCCGGAGCGCAAATACACGCCCTGCGATGCCTCGAAGGACCAGCTCTTCGCACTGCGCGATCTCCTGGGCTTCGAGCGCAACGTGATCGTGCAGGCGAGCTGTCATGGCAACGACAACCGTGCGTTGATCGATGCCATTGCGCATTCGAACGGAGGCGCACGCGGCGTGGCCTCGGTCGCGCCGCGTGTGAGCGACGCCGAGCTTCGCCTTCTGCACGAAGCCGGGGTGCGCGGCGTGCGCTTCAACTTTCTCAAGCGGCTCGCCGACTTCACGCCGCGCGAGGTGCTGATGAACATCGCCGAGCGCATCGCGCCGCTGGGCTGGCACGTGGTCGTGTATTTCGAAGCGCCGGATCTGCCCGAGCTGTGGGATTTCTTCACTCGCCTGCCGACGACCGTGGTGGTCGACCACATGGGCCGGCCCGACGTCGGCCAGCCGGTCGACGGGCCGCAGTTCGAGCGCTTCGTGCGGCTGTTGCGCGAGCATCCGAATGTCTGGTCGAAGGTGAGCTGTCCGGAGCGTCTGTCTGTCTCCGGTCCGCCGACCTACGATGACGTCGTTCCTTTTGCGCGGCGCCTGGTCGAGGAGTTCCCGGACCGCGTACTGTGGGGTACCGACTGGCCGCATCCCAATCTCAAGACGCACATGCCCGATGACGGCACGCTGGTCGACATGATTCCCCGCATCGCGCGGACGGCGGAGCTTCAGCGCAAACTGCTGGTGGACAACCCGATGCGGCTGTACTGGGCCTGAGGCCGGCGGGGAGCTCGTCGGGGGTAGTCCCGGGCGAGCCTAGACTACCCTCCATGGACCTCAAGCAGCTGGAGTACTTCGTTCACGTCGCAGAGCTGGGGAGTTTCACCCGGGCTTCGATCGTGATCGATGTCGCACAGCCCGCGCTCAGCCGGCAGGTGCGCCAGCTCGAAGTGGAGCTGAGACAGAATCTTCTGACGCGCAATGGCCGAGGCGTCATCGTCACGGATGCAGGCAAGCTGCTGCTGGAACACGCCAGAGGCATCCTGCATCAGATCGAACGCGCCAAGGAGGACCTCGGGCTGTTGCGCGGCGCGCTGGCCGGCCGCGTCGCTGTGGGTTTGCCGCCCAGCATTTCGAAGCGCATCGCCGTGCCCTTGACCCGCGCCTTCCGTCAGCAACTTCCCGACGCCAGCCTCTCCATCACCGAGGCGCTTTCAAGCGCCATGCAGGAATCGGTGACCGCAGGCCGCCTCGACCTGGCGCTGCTCTACAACCCTGCGCCTTCCGCGGAGATCGACAGCGTTGTCATCCTGGAAGAGGACCTGTACCTGGTCGGCCCGGCGCAGCCCGCCGGCGAACCGGATGAAGAAGTTTCGATGCGAGAGCTGGCTTCGAAGCCGCTGGTGATCCCGACCAAGCCGAACTCCATTCGCATGCTGGTCGAAGCGGAAATGGCGAATATCGGATGCCGTCCGACCATCGCGATGGAGATCGACGGTGTGGCCGCCATCCTGGATCTGGTGATCGACGGTGTGGGACTGGCTGTCTTGTCCTCGAACGCGGTTCTCACTGCGCCTCGCCCCGAGGCCTTTGCGATGCGCCGGATCGTGGATCCTCCGCTGCGCAGCCGGCTGGCCCTTGCGCTCAGTTCTCAAAGGCCGACCACCCTCACCCAGCAGGCCGTCCTCAAGTTGATCCAGGAGGTGGTGAGCCAGACGATGAGCGGCTCACCGTCACACGCAAAGACTTGATGCGCCACGGGCACATGGACGCTCATTGCTTGGGGATGCCTGCCAGGCGGATGACTTCGGACCAGCGCTGAATTTCGTCCCTGAGAAGCTCCGCCTGTTGCTGCGGAGTGCTTCCCTGCGCCTCGACGCCGAGCTGGCGCAGCCGCTCCTTGATCTCCGGCGCGGCCAGCGCTGCGTTGACCTCCTTGTTGAGCCTGGCGACGATGGCGGGCGGCGTCTTGGCTGGCACCGCAAAGGCGTTCCAGGACGCGACCTTGAAGTTGGGCGCCCCGCTCTCCGCGACGGTCGGCGTCTCCGGCAGCGCGAACGAGCGCTTCGCTCCCATGACGGCAATGGCGCGCAGCGACTTCCCGCTGATCTGACCCAGGATGGGCGCCAGGATTTCGACGCCGGCATCGATCTGCCCCCCTCGCAGCGCGGTGATCAATGCGGGCGACCCGTTGAAGGGAATCACTTGCGCGTCGATGCCGGTGCTGCGCTTGAGCAGCTCGGCCGCCAGATGCTGCGTACTGCCCACGTTGATGGTCCCGATGTTGACGGTACCGGGGTGCGTCTTCGCGTATGTCAACAGCTCCTGCATCGTCTTGAATTTCGAGTCCGCGGCGGTCACGACGGCCATATCGAAATAGCCGAGCGTCGACACCGGAGCGAAGTCTTTGACGGTATCGAAGGGCAGCTGCTTGAACAGCCCCGCGCTGACGGCATTGGCGTTGGACATCAAGAGGACGGTGAGTCCGTCCGGCGGCGCCTTGGCCACGGTATCGGACGCGACCACTCCCCCTGCGCCCGGCTTGTTGTCCACGATGATGCTTTGCCCCATGGACTCCGACATCTTCTGCGCGACGGTCCGTGCCGTGAGGTCGGCAACGCCCCCGGGGCCGAAGGGCACGACGAGACGAATCGGCTTCGTCGACGATGGTTGTGCATTCGCACTCGCGCAAATGGAGATTGCGGCAACGACGAGGGCTGAATGCCGGGCAATTTTCAGGAAGGTGTTCATGGGATTTCGATTCACTTCGAGACAAGCGTGCTGGCGTTTTCAGAAGCGGTGTCGCATGCCGAGCGCGACGTTTCCTGCTCGCGCGAATCCGGTGAGCTTGTCCGCGAGGTAGACCGCGTAGAGATCCGTGCGCTTGGAGAGGAAGTAGTCATAGCCGACGGCACCTGTGGTTCGACGAGAGTCGGCGATCGGCATGTCTCTCTGCGTGCGGGAAACAGAGGCCATGACCCGGCCGGCGCCTATGGGCACCGCGAAGCCGAGCTGGGTCGTCCGGGTCTTGGTCCGGATGCCAGGCGTATCGGTATGAAAGTATTGGCCGTAGACCTTCACCACATCGAAGTCATACGAGAGCCCGGCCATCTGCGCCTTCTGGCTCGAGATCCGGGCCGAAAGGCCCGGGCCCACCTTGACCTGCTGGGCGGAGACCACCGCAGCGAACGGACCCTTCGCGTAGTTGAGGCTCAGGTTGAAATTGCGTTCACCAGTGCGCTCCGCCACTTCGCCCAGTCCGTACGCTGCAGAAACGCGAAACCCCGCTGCTTCCGGCGACGCGTACTGGATGGTGTTGTCCCAGACGCTGTCACCCAGGATCGCACGGTTGTAGCCCGTGTTCCAGACCTGCAGCATGACAGGGCTCAGATTGGCAGACGCCAGAAAGGGGTTGAAGTTGCCTGTTGCCGTATAGAGCGCATTGGTCTGTCGCCCCAGGCTCACCTGGCCGTAGGCTCCGCCGAGCCCGACATAGGAATTTCGCGAGAAGTAGGGATCGGCAGCGGTCCTGCCAAAGTTCCCGCTGTCGGCTTGAAAGAAGCTCTCCAGCGCGAAGAACGATTGCAAGCCTCCTCCCAAGTCTTCGGTTCCCCGTATCCCCCAGTAGGAAGTGGTCATGCCGCCGCTGTTCAATACGGTGGTGCGGCCCGCTTGATCGCTTCGGCGAAGCGAACCCACATACTCGTCCAGCACGCCATAAATACTGACGCTGTTCGCCGACGGACTTTGTGCAAGTGCCGGGAAGGCTCCAAGCGAAGCCGTTGCGATGCCCGCAGCAAGCCAGGCGCGATCGCGCATATCCATCTTGTCTCCTCATATTTGTTCAAACCGCCGGTGTTCGCCCGGTGTCATGAACTATCTCAACTCGGCATACAGCCTGCTAGCTGAGGAGGACACTTTTAGATATGTCGCAGCGGCATAGCTGGCGCGACTGCGTCGGAATGTGCGTCGGCGAAGGCGAGGATGGCAGCCAGCAACGGACCGGTTTCCCCGCGCCACCACCAGTGGTCGTCTCCAGCGAGCTCGATCCATCGAGCACCCGGGATGCGGCTCGCGAGGTCGGCGCCGGCCCCAACGCGAATCGCGCGATCTCCCGCTCGATGCAGAACGAGTGCAGGCACGCGGACCTGCTCTGCCTGTTTTCGAACATCCACGTCACGCAAGGCCTTCAGGGCGGCGGCGAGCGCGCTCGGCGAGGTGGAGTGACGCATCATCCGCGCCCACCACGCGCGCACCGCAGGGTCTTGTCGGGCACCGGGCGCAAAGGTCTCGATGCCCGCTGGACCTCCCCACTCGGCCACGAGCCTGTCCAGCCAGACGTCGAATGCCGTGGCCGGCATCGCGTGAATGTAGCCGGACGACGACGAGCCCTTGGCCATTGCACCGAACAGGATCAACCCGAGCGCTCGCGTCGAATGCTCCACTGCCAGATCGATGACGGCTGGCCCGCCCTCCGAAGAACCGAACAGCCAGGCGCGTTCGATGCCCGCGTCGTCAAGAATCAGGCGAATATCGGTGGCTGTCGCATGTGCAGACGAGTTGACATCGAGCCGCTCGGACAGCCCGACGCCGCGGCGGTCGAAAACCACGACCCGGAAGCGCCTGTTGAGGCACTGCATGAAATCGCGAATGCCGGCGTCCTCCCATCCGATTGGCTATATCGTGCAGCGGCCCGAAAGCCATGCCGTGCACCACGCGCGCGGCGTGCATGCGCACAACTATGCCGACCTTCCTCTGTGGGACATCGTCTTCGGCACTTTCTCCAATCCAGCCGCGCAGGAGCAGCCGACGCAGGGCTTCTACGACGGTGCCTCGCAGCGCGTGCGGGACATGCTCCTGTTTCAGGACGTCTCGCGGCCACGTGCCATCTCCTCCGGCACCTCCTCCAGGCGAGAATCTCAGCCGACACCCAAACATCAATGACGCATGCTCAGCCTGACCCGACTCACGATCCGCCGCGCCAGGAAAGAACGCCTGGCCCAGGTCGCCGGCAGCCTGACTTTCACGACGGTCCTGTCCATCGCGCCGTTTCTCGCGGTGAGCCTCGCGCTGTTCACGCGCTTCCCGATGTTCAAGCGCTTCGAGGATGCGCTCGAAGAGCACTTGTTGAAGAGCCTGCTTCCGGCAGACATCTCACGCACGGTGCTGAAGTACCTCCATCAGTTCGCCGCCAATGCGAGTGGCCTCACCCTGGTGGGCTCATTGTTCCTGCTGGTGGCGGCGATTGCGCTGATGCTCACCGTGGAAAACGCCTTCAACCAGATCTGGAACGTGAAAAGAAATCGTCCGTTCTACAAGCGAGTGGGCCTGTATTTGTTGATGCTGGCCGTGGGGCCACCGGCCCTGGGGGTGAGTCTGTGGGCGACGTCGCATGTGCTGGGTGCGTCGATGGGTTTGATCGGAACCCTGCCACCCTCGGCCAGGTTCGTCCTGAACCTGGGCCCGGTGGCGCTCTGCATGGTGGTCGTGACGAGCCTGTTCTACTTCGTCCCGAACACCAAGGTTCGGCGGCGTGATGCGATCGCGGGTGGCTTGATCGCTGGCATCGCTCTCGAGTTGGGCAAGCGCGGCTTCGCGACCTACCTTCTCAAGATTCCCACCTACAAGGCCGTCTACGGAGCCTTCGCGGTCTTTCCCGTCTTCTTGCTATGGGTGTATTTTTCGTGGCTCGTGACACTGACCGCGGCACTCATTGCCGCCAACCTGGCGCACGGAGCGCCGCGACAGGCAAGCAAGGCTTCGCGTGCCTAGGCGCTGACAGGCGCTAGTGGTTGTCGCGCGGAATGCCGAAGGTCGCGTGGATCTTCTGGTACTTGACCGCGGGCTTCAGCACCATGCCTTCGGAGAGCTCGTCGACGACGGCGCGCTGGATCTCCTGCCACGGCGTCTGGCTCGGCGGATACGGATAGCCGCCGGCGGCTTCGAGCTTCGCGCGGCGCTTGGCAAGCTCTTCGTCCGAGACCAGCATGTTCGCGGTGCGCTTCTTGAGATCGATGCGGACGCGGTCGCCGGACTTGAGCAGTGCGAGCCCACCGCCCGTCGCGGCCTCCGGCGAGGCATTGAGGATCGACGGCGAACCCGAGGTGCCCGACTGCCGGCCGTCGCCGATGCAGGGCAGCGCGGTGATGCCTTTCTTGAGCAGGTAGTCGGGCGCGCGCATGTTGACCACCTCGGCCGCGCCGGGATAGCCGACCGGCCCCACGCCGCGCATGCAGAGGATGCTGTTCGCATCGAGCTTCATCTTCGGGTCGTCGATGCGGCGGTGGTAGTCCTCCGGCCCGTCGAAGACGATCGCCGTGCCTTCGAAGGCCATCGGGTCCTTCGGGTTCTCGAGGTAGCGCGCATGGAACTCCGGCGTGATCACGCTGGTCTTCATGATCGCGGAGTCGAACAGGTTGCCCTTGAGGTTGAGGAAGCCGGCGTTCTTCTTCATCGGCTTGGCGTACGGAAAGATCACCTTGCGGTCGCTCGTGAATTTGCCTTCGCAGTTCTCCACCAGCGTCTTGCCGTTGGCGGTGAGGGCGGGCTGGATCTTGCCCTGGGCGATCAGCTCGGCGACCACCGCGGGCACGCCGCCGGCGCGGTAGTACTCCTCGCCGAGGTACTCGCCGGCGGGCTGCAGGTTCACGATCAGCGGAATCTTGTAGCCGTGCTTCTCCCAGTCGGCCGTCGTCAGCTCGACGCCGATGTGGCGCGCGATGGCGTTCAGGTGGACCGGCGCATTGGTCGAGCCGCCGAGCGCAGAGTTGACGACGATCGCGTTCTCGAAGGCGGCGCGCGTGAGGATGTCCGAAGGCTTCAGGTCCTCGCGCACCATCTCGACGATGCGCCTGCCCGTCATGTACGCCATCTCCTGGCGGTCGCGGTAGGGCGCCGGGATCGCGGCGCTGCCCGGCAGCGTCATGCCCAGCACCTCGGCCAGCGAGTTCATGGTCGACGCCGTGCCCATGGTGTTGCAGTGGCCGGTCGACGGCGCCGAGGAGGCCACGAGCTTCAGGAACTCCTGGTAGCCGATTTTGCCCGCGGCCATCAGCTCGCGCGCCTTCCAGACGATGGTGCCCGAGCCGGTGCGTTCGCCTTCGTACCAGCCGTTGAGCATCGGCCCCGAATTGAGCGCGATGGCGGGGATGTCCACCGTGGCGGCGGCCATGATCTGCGCCGGCGTGGTCTTGTCGCAGCCGGTGGTCAGCACCACGCCGTCGAGCGGATAGCCGTAGAGCACCTCGACCAGCGAGAGGTACTGCAGGTTGCGGTCGAGCGCCGCCGTCGGGCGCTTGCAGGTTTCCTGGATCGGATGGATCGGGAACTCGAAGGCGATGCCGCCGGCATCGCGGATGCCTTCGCGCACGCGCTCGGCCAGCACCAGGTGGTGGCGGTTGCAGGGCGCGATGTCCGAGCCGGTCTGTGCGATGCCGATGATCGGCCGCCCCGACTGCAGTTCGTCGAAGCCGAGGCCGAAGTTCATCGTGCGCTCGAGGTAGAGCGCCGTCATGTCGGCATTGGCCGGGTTGTCGAACCAGGCCTGGGAGCGCAACTTGAGGGCCTGCTTCGGCTTCTTGTTGTTGTTCTTCGGTTTCATCAGGACACTCCCTTCAGGGTCTCGTTGGCGTTCGGGAGCGCGCGGCAATCGTCGATGTACTGCCGGATGATGTCCGCGAAGTTCTCGTGCGGCAGCAGGCCGAGCCGCGCGGCGCGCGCGGCCGTTGCGCCGGTGGGCCAGTTGGCCACGATGCCGGCGATGCGCTCGTCGCGCTCGAAGCGCACGCGCGCGCGCACGGCGGATCCGGCGACCTGCTCGAGCGCGTCGAGCATGTCGCTCACGCGCACGTTGAGGGCCGGCAGGTTGAGCGCGGTGCGGCCGCAGAAGGCCTCGCGGCTGGCTTCGTAGACGGCGATCAGGCCGTCCACCGTGCGTGTCGGCGAAGACATCGGGTGCGAGACCTCGGGCGAGACCGGGCAGATCGCTTCCACGCCGGCCAGCGGCTCGCGGATGATGCCGCTGAAGAAGGACGAGGCCGCGGCGTTGGGCTTGCCGGGCCGCACCGTCACGGTCATCAGCCGCGCGGCGCGGCCGTCGATGTAGCCCTTGCGCGTGTAGTCGGCGATCAAGTGTTCGCAGATCAGCTTCTGCGTGCCGTAGGAAGTTTGCGGCGCAGGCAGCGTGTCGTCGGCGACCAGTTTCGGCAGCGGCACGGCCGGATCCGGCCCGAAGACCGCGACCGAGCTCGAGAACACCACGCGCGTGACCTTGCCGCCGGCATTGACGTTGGCGCGCAGCGCATCGAGCAGCGCGCGCGTGCTGTCCAGGTTGGAACGCAGGCCGAGATCGAAGTCGAGCTCGCATTCGCCGGAGACGGCGGAGGCCAGGTGGAACACGCCGTCGAAGGCTTCGGTGCGCAATGCGTCGGTCTGCGCCAGCAGCGGACCGGTGCGCGCCTCGACGCGCGCATCCGCTACCAGGTCGGCCGGCGGCGGCGCAATGTCGGTGAGGACCATGCGGTCGATGCGCTCGCCGGCGAGCGTGCCGCGCGCGAGCAGGGTGCGGGCGAGGCGCGCGCCGACGAAGCCGCCGCCTCCGGTGATCAGCAGTTTCATTTCTTCTCCTTCAATCTTCGTTTGCGGCTGGGAATGATGCCGCCCTCGACGAGCCGTTCTTCGCCGAGGATCAGGTGCCGGGTGGCGTGGTGGCGTGCCGCTTCCGGGTCGCGCGAGGCGATCGCCTCGACGATGGCGTGGTGCTCCTGCTGCACCGCCTCCATGAAATCCTTGCGGCGCGCTTCGTTGCCGCGCGTGATGCGCATGCCTTCGCGCAGGTACTGCTCGAGAAAGCCGAGCAGGAGGCGGAACTGCGGGTTGCCCGTGGACTCGCCGATGATGCGGTGGAAGGCCAGGTCCTCGGCCACCCCGTCGCGCCCCTCGGCCACCGCGGCGTCGATGGCCTTGAGCGCGCGGCGCAGCGCCGCGATGTGGGCACGGGTGGCGCGCTCGGCCGCCAGGGCCGCGATCGCGCCTTCGAGCACTCGCCGCACTTCGACCACGTGCACCACGGCCTGCACGGAGCCCAGCACGGCCGGGTCGAAGGCCAGCGGCTGGTTCTGCGGCGTGGGCGCCACGAAGACGCCCGAGCCCTGGCGCGACACCACCAGCGACCTGGACTTGAGCTGGTGCAACGCCTCGCGCACCACCGTTCGCGAGACGCCGTGCGTCGCCGCCAGCTGCTGCTCGGTGGGCAGGCGGTCGCCAGGCGCCAGCTCGCCGGATTCGATGAGGGCACCGAGGCGCAGCGCCAGGCGGTCGGACAGCCGGTCGGCTGCCGACCGCAGGGGTTCGGAGGGGGCGGGCGCCTGCGCGGGCGTGGCGGAATGGAGCACGGTGATCAGGTCATCATACAAATCATCGAGGGGTTAACACGTACCGGTTTGCCCTGATAGCGACCCGGCAACCCAGTGCCGATACTCCGCGTCTGCGATGCAGGGGTCCCGCGTCGCCCGCGAGCTTCGCGCAACTTCAGGATTCCAGTGCATGGCAAGTGTCACGATCCAGGCAGTCAAGAAGAGCTTCGGCAATGTCCCCATCCTGCATGGCGTGGACATCGACATCCAGGACGGTTCCTTCACCGTGCTGGTGGGGCCTTCGGGCTGCGGCAAGTCGACGCTGCTGCGCATGATCGCCGGACTGGAGGAGATCAACGGCGGCGAGATCCGCATCGGCGAGCGGCGCGTCAACGACCTGCCGCCGAAGGAACGCGACATCGCGATGGTGTTCCAGAACTACGCGCTCTATCCGCACATGACGGTGCGCGACAACATGGCCTTCGCGCTGGCGCTCGCCAAGCTGGACAAGGCGACGATCGAATCGAAGGTCAAGCGCGCTGGCGAGATCCTCGGTCTCATTCCTCTGCTCGACCGCTTTCCGCGCCAGCTCTCGGGCGGGCAGCGCCAGCGCGTCGCGATGGGCCGCGCGATCGTGCGCGACCCGCAGGTGTTCCTGTTCGACGAGCCGCTGTCCAACCTGGACGCCAAGCTGCGCGTGGCGATGCGCGGCGAGATCAAGGAGCTGCACCAGCGCCTGAAGACGACCTCGATCTACGTCACGCACGACCAGATCGAGGCCATGACCATGGGCGACAAGATCGTGGTCATGCGCGAGGGCCGCATCGAGCAGACCGGCAGCCCGCTCGACCTCTACGACAACCCCGCCAACCAGTTCGTCGCCGGCTTCATCGGCTCGCCGGCCATGAACTTCCTGCCGGGCACGCTCAGGCGCAGCGCCGGCACGGCGCGCGTGGAATTGCAGGACGGCACGCAGCTCGATGCGCCCGTGCACGCCGGCGGCGTCGACGGCCAGTCGGTGGTCTACGGCACCCGGCCCGAGCACCTGACGCTCGCCGACGGCAGCGGCATCCCCGCGCGCGTGGCGGTGATGGAACCGACCGGCATGGACACCTTCGTCTCGTGCCGCCACGAGGGCGCCGAACTCTCCGCGGTGTTCCGCGAGCGCCACGACTTCGCGCCCGGCACCACGATCCACCTGCAGCCCGATCTGCAGCGCGCGCATCTTTTCGACGCAGGCACCGGCGAACGGCTGGTGTCCTGAATTCCATCGGCAGTCCGTTCAAAAGCACAGGAGACAACACGAATGAATGAGTTCAATCGCCGCAAGTTTCTGGAAGGCTCGGCCGGCGTCGCCGCCGCAGCCACGCTCGGCACCGGCACCGCGCTCTTCTCCACCGCCGCGCATGCGCAGTCGATGACTTTCAAGCCCGAGAAGGGCGCCACGCTGCGCGTGCTGCGCTGGAGCCGTTTCGTGCAGGGCGACATCGATGCCTACATGGCCAACGTGAAGAAGTTCACCGAGGCCACCGGCGTCCAGGTGCGCGTGGACAACGAGACCTGGGAGGACGTGCGCCCGAAGGCCGCGGTCGCCGCCAATACCGGCGCGGGGCCGGACATCATCCTGTCGACCAACGACGACGCGAACCTCTACCCGGAGAAACTGCTCGACGTCACCGACCTGTGCACCTACCTTGGCCGCAAGTACGGCGGCTGGTACCAGGGGTGCGAGGCCTACCTGCGGCCCGACGGCAAGAAGTGGATCGGCGTGCCCCTCGGCACCGCCGGCGCGATGCTGGTGTACCGCCAGAGCCACGTGAAGGCGGCAGGCTTCGACACCTTCCCGAAGGACACGAACAGCTTCCTCGAGCTGCTCAAGGCGATGAAGGCGAAAGGCACGCCCGCCGGCTTCGCGCTCGGCAACGCCACCGGCGACGGGCTGTGGACCAACTGGCTGATCTGGTCGCACGGCGGCAAGCTCGTCGACAAGAGCAACAAGGTCGTCATCGACAGCCCGGAGACCATCAAGGCGCTCGAGTACGCCAAGGAGATGTACGCCACCTTCGCGCCCGGCACGCTGTCGTGGCTGGACCCGAACAACAACAAGGCCTTCCTCGACGGCCAGATCAGCCTTACCAATAACGGCATCTCGATCTACTACGCGACGAAGAACTCCAAGGACGACAAGCTCAAGGAGATGGCGCAGGACATCAACCACGCGCCCTACCCGATCGGGCCGGCGGGCGTGCCGACCGAGTCGCACCTGTTCTTCAATCAGATGGTCATGAAGTACACGAAGTACCCGCAGGCGGCCAAGGAGTACCTGCGCTTCATGATGGAACAGGAGCAGTTCGACCCGTGGCTGCAGGCCGCAGGCGGCTACATCTCGCAGCCGCTCGCAGCCTACGAGAAGAGCGCCGTCTGGACCGTCGACCCGAAGCACACGCCGTACCGCGACTGCACGAAGAACATGCGGCCGACCGGGTATGCCGGCACGTTGGGTTATGCGTCGGCCGGCGCGGGAGCGGACTTCATCGTGACGAACATGGTGGCCGAGGCGGCCAGCGGCTCCAAGTCGCCGAAGGAAGCCGCCGAACGGGCGCAAAAGCGTGCCGAACGCTATTACAAGGTCTGAGCCTGCCGCGGACGCGCCTGCGGCGCGTCCGTGGACGGCGCGGCTGGCCGACAGCCGCAACTTCCTCGGCCTGCTCTTCATGCTGCCGGCGGCGGGGCTGCTGCTGCTGTTTCTCACCTATCCGCTCGGCCTGGGCATCTGGCTCGGCTTCACCGACACCAAGGTCGGCCGCGGCGGCCAGTGGATCGGGCTGGAGAACTACGAGTTTCTCTGGGACGACGCGGTCACGCGCCTCGCGCTCTTCAACACGCTGCTCTACACGATGGTGGCCAGCGTGTTCAAGTTCGTGCTGGGGCTGTGGCTGGCCCTCCTGCTCAACAAGAACATCCGCTTCAAGACCTTCTTCCGCGCCGTCATCCTGCTGCCCTACATCGTGCCGACGGCCCTGTCGGCCATCGCCTTCTGGTGGATCTACGACTCGCAGTTCTCGATCGTCAGCTGGGCGCTGATGAAGATGGGGCTGATCGACGCCTACATCGATTTCCTCGGCGATCCTTGGAATGCGCGCTGGTCCGTGATCGCGGCCAACGTGTGGCGCGGCATCCCCTTCGTCGCCATCACGCTGCTGGCGGGGCTGCAGACCATCTCGCCCTCGTACTACGAGGCCTCGGCCATCGACGGCGCCTCGCCCTGGCAGCAGTTCCGGCACGTCACGCTGCCGCTCTTGACGCCGATCATCGCGGTGGTGATGACCTTCTCGGTGCTCTTCACCTTCACCGACTTCCAGCTCATCTACGTGATCACGCGCGGCGGGCCGTTGAACGCGACGCACCTGATGGCCACGCTGTCCTTCCAGCGCGCGATCTCGGGCGGGGCGCTGGGCGAGGGTGCGGCCATTGCGATCGCGATGGTGCCGTTCTTGCTGGCCTGCGTTTTGTTCAGCTACTTCGGCTTGCAGCGCCGCAAGTGGCAGCAAGGGGGATCGGACAAATGAACGCGAAGGCCGCAACGACCGACATGGTCGGCATGAGCTATCTCGAATCGCTGCCGCGCAAGGTGGTGACCGTGTACCTGCCGCTCGTGGTCTTTTTGATCGTGCTGCTGTTCCCGTTCTACTGGATGGCGATCACCTCGGTGAAGCCCGATGGCGAGCTGCTGACGCGCGAGGGCAACCCGTTCTGGGTGGTGGCGCCGACGCTGGCGCATTTCCACAAGCTGCTGTTCGAGACCTCGTACCCGCAGTGGATCTGGAACACGCTGCTGGTGTCGGTGGTGTCGACCTTCTGCTCGCTCGCCTGCTCGGTGTTCGCGGCCTATGCGATCGAGCGGCTGCGCTTCAACGGCTCGCGGCAGGTGGGACTCGCGATCTTCCTCGCCTACCTGGTACCGCCGTCGATCCTGTTCATTCCGCTCGCGAACGTGGTGTTCGGCCTCGGTCTCTTCGACACGCGGCTGGCGCTGATCCTGACCTACCCGACCTTCCTCATCCCCTTCTGCACCTGGCTGCTGATGGGCTACTTCCGCTCCATCCCCTTCGAGCTGGAGGAGTGCGCGCTGATCGACGGCGCGAGCCGCTGGCAGATCCTGGTGAAGATCGTGCTGCCGCTCGCCGTGCCCGGCCTGATCTCGGCAGGCATCTTCGCCTTCACGCTCTCGTGGAACGAGTTCATCTACGCGCTCACCTTCGTCTCGTCGTCGGAGATCAAGACCGTGCCGGTGGGCGTGGTGACCGAGCTCGTGCAGGGCGACGTGTACCAGTGGGGGCCGCTGATGGCAGGCGCGCTGCTGGGGTCGCTGCCGGTGGCCTTCATCTACTCCTTCTTCGTGGAGTACTACGTGTCGGGGTTGACGGGGTCGGTGAAGGAGTGAGAGGCCTGCTCAACGCGTGGGCGCTTCAGGTCATCGAATCTTCAAGCGGTCGTATCCGCTCAGCTCCAGAAAACCCTCGCCCGTGGAACTTCCCGTCACCTGGACGGGCCCTTCCCAATAAATGTTCGCCGTCGTTTTCTGCGAATCGAATTCGCTGTCGGCAAAGAAGGGCTTGATGCTCAACTCGCCGGAGGGGAGCCTGATGCGCCATTCGACGGGGTAGCTGATCTTCGTGCTCGGACTCGTCCATCTGTTGACGGGCACCAGCTCGATCTCGTCCGGCTTCAATGGATGAGACCCGCGTGCATTCGAGACCGTGCCGGCTGTCATGACTTGCCGGCCAGCCGTGTCGAAAAGCGCATAGAGCATCACATCGGAACCATCCGCCAGATGCAATGCAAACCAGTTCCATCCGAGGCTCAACACATCGAAATCGCCCCATTGATGGTCGAACCACACGTCGCCGCTGACCTGGACCGGCTTCCCTCCGATGGAGACTTCGCCTTGGGCGGAAATGCGGGGACGCGAATAGTAGTAACTGATCCCGCTCATGCCGAAATCAAGCAGACCCGGGGTTTCCGAACCTGCAGCTCGATGGGGGACAGGCTGGTGCGAATCGCTCAGGTCGAGCGCAATCGAAGCACCTCCTTCAAGAGAGGCGTGCACTGCATGAGATGGACCCGCAGCAGCGACTTGCCAGCCGTCCTGCCTGAAGTCCAGGCCGTTTGCGGCGCTCTTCGCAGGAACGCCGCCGGTACGCGTTTGGCTGGAATAGCGTTGCCCGGTCTGGAGGTCGGTCAACGCCGCGTGCATGACCGTGTGCTTGACCAGCCCGTTGGCTACGAAGACAACAACGTGAAATGCATAGCGATGGCCTGTCTTCGCGTCGAGGATTCCGTTGTAGTACCACCATTCCATGCCGGACCCATGAGGCGCGTCGTCGGCCGGTAGGTTCAGGGGCGGAAGTGCGGCCGTTCGTTCAATCGGCTTCCTGCCCGAGTCGATCGATCCGGCAGACGCCGCGGAGGCCGGCAGCGGCTCGGGCGTCCATGCATAGAGAAGGCATGCGCCGATGACCGCGAAGACGGCAACCAATGGTGCAACGTAAGGTCTCAAGCCCTTGTTGCCGGAGCGTCTGCGGTATTTCCTGGCGTGGTCGTCGGCTTTCATCTGTCCTACCGGGGATGAGGGATAGGGCCGCAGCCTAGCACCGCTCTTCTTTGCAGCGGCGCAAGCAGCCTTGTCTACCGCTCGTCGAACGCGCACCATGCACTGTGGAGCGCCGCGCCTCGGCCGGCACCGAACACAGGAGCAAGACATGAAAGATCCGCTCACCCCCGCCGCAGAACTCGCGAAGAAGGCGAAGACGCCGTTCCCGGGCGCGACGGCCGAATACGACGCCGCGCGCCAAGCGCTGCTGGCGGAAGAGATCGAATTTCGTCGCCACATGACCCGATTGGGCGAGCAGCGCCGCGCGCTGCCGCCCGGGCCGGTGATCGAGAAGGACTACCGCTTCAAGGACGAGCAGGCCTTCGAGGTCGGGCTCATCGATCTGTTCGGCGACAAGGACACGCTCGTCACCTACTTCTGGATGTACGGGCCGCAGCGTGAACGGCCGTGTCCGATGTGCACCAACTGGCTGGGCGCGGTGAACGGCAATGCCGCCGACATCAAGCAGCGGGTTGCGCTCAAGATCCTGGGGCGCTCGCCCGTGGAGCGGCAATACGCCTTCGCGCAGGAGCGCGGCTGGCGTGACCTGAATTTCGTGCAGACCATCGGCGACGACTACGCCAACGACCTCGGCATCCTGATGCCCGACGGGAGCGAGTACCCGGCGCTGAACGTGTTCAGGCGCGACGGCAGCAAGGTCCGGCTGTTCTGGGCGAGCGAGATGACCGGCGAGATGGCCGACCCCGGCCAGGACCCGCGCGACGCGCCCGACATCGCCTCGCTCTGGTCCATGCTGGACTTGACTCCGGACGGACGCGGGACCGACTGGTATCCGAAGCTCAAGTACTGAGGGGCGAACCACTGCCTCAACGGTCGAGCTTCGTCTGCCCTTTCTGCAGCGAGTCGAGCAACGCCTTCGTTTCGCGAAGATCGCTGAACCCGAACCCTTCGGTGAACCAGCCGTAGAGCGGCTGCAGCATCTGCCGCGCCTCGGTGCTTTTCCCCTGACGCTGCCAGAACCCCGCCAGGTCGCGGGCCGCGCGCAATGAAAAGAGCTTGGCGCCGCGCTCCTCGGCGATGGCGATGGCGTTCTGGTAGTGCGCTTCGGCGCCGGTGTCGTCGCCGTCGATCTCCAGAAACCGGCCGCAAAGCCGCAGCAGTTCGGTCTCGTAGAAGCGCTCGTCGGTCTCGCCCTGGGCAGCCTGCGCCTGGGCGATGAATCGCCGTGCTTCGTCGCTTCGCCCGGCCCGCAACAGCACGTCTGCCGCCTGCGCCCCGTACTGCGAGCCTTGTTGCTTTCCGCCGGCGGACCTCCAGAGGTCATAGCCCTTCCTGAGGAGAAGGATCCCGGCCTCGACATCGCCCAGCGCAACGCTGGTCCGTCCGAGGAAAATCAAGGCGTTGGCAACCCGCGTCTGGATGCCGAAACGTTCGGACAGCTCCAGCATCTGCTTTGCTTCCGAAGCTGCCTGCGCCGGCTCGCCTTTAGCCAGCAGGACCCTGATCCAGGTTTGCCTGGCCATTGCGATCGTTGGGGGATGACCTCTGGCTTCGGCGATCTGCAACGCTTGCGCCGCGAGCGCTTCGGCCTGCTCCAGATAGCCCTGCATCCCGCGCACTCTCATGCTGATGGCGCGAATCATGACCGCCGGATCCGCCCCCGCGATGGGGTGTTCATGCGTGAGCTGCACGCTGTCGTCGAGCGCCTTGGCCTCTTCCAGGTGCGCCCACGCCTCGCCGATCTCGCCGCGCAGATAGCGGGCGCTACCGAGGACGATCGATACGCTGACGCGCAACCGCGCTTGCAGCGACGCCAGCTGCGCCGGTTCGATCTCGCGGATGCTTTCGATGATCTCGCTGTTGCTGACCGAGTTCATCGTCGGCGCCGAGCCGACCCACGCGCTCACGTAGTCCTCGACCCGTCCGAGTTCTCGCGCCAGTTCGCGCGCCCTCGCGTAGCTCTGGTACGTCGCGCTGGAGGCGTAGCCCTCCGAGACCGTCAGCGCATTGCCGAGTTTCAGCTGGAGAGCCAGCTCGAGCTCGCTGCGCGCCGGCCCGGCAGGCAAGCGGGACACGAGTGCGATGGCGGCGTTGTAGTGGCTCGCTGCTTCGCGGCTGGCGTATCGGCGCTGCGCCAGGTCGCCGGCCGCCGTCCAGTACCGGAGGGCTTCGCTGCCGTGGCCGGCTTCCTGATGATGCTGAGCCAGCAGTTCGGGATGCGCAGCGACGGTCTGCGGCTCGCTGCGCTCCAGTGCGTCCGCGATCTGCGCATGCCGCAGCGCGCGCTGGCTCCTGACCATGCTGTTGTAGGCCGTGTCCCGGATCAGCGCATGCTTGAACGCATAGCCCGCGTCCGCAGGCGTGCCGCGGCGAAACACCAGCTCGGCACGAAGCAGCTCATCCAGCGCCTGGTCGAGCTGCGCGGGCGGCATCTGCAGCACCTGTGCGAGCAGCGCATGGCTGAAATCGCGTCCGATGGCTGCTGCGACCTGTGCGATCTCCTTGGCAGGAGCCAGCCGGTCAAGCCGCGCCATCAATGAATCCTGCAGCGTCGACGGAATCGCCAGCGTCTGCAGAGGACCGTGCAGCCGGTAGCCTGCCGGTGTGTCCTCGACGAGCGCGGAGGCCAGCACGGTCTTGGTCAGCTCCTCGACGAACAGCGGTACGCCGTCGGTCTTGCGGATGATCTCGTCGATCAACTCCACAGGCAGCGACTTGCCGGCGGTGACGGTTTCGATCAGCGCCGCCGACTGCCGGTGACTCAGCCGGTTCATCGTCAACCGGGTCGAAGGGTTGCCCCAGGACGGCACGTATTGCGGACGGCAGGTCAAGAGCATCAGGACGCGCGCGTCGCGCAGGCCGTCGACGGCCAGGCCGATCCATTCCTCGGTCGTGGGATCGATCCAGTGCGCGTCCTCGACCAGCACGAGCAGCGGCGCCCGACGGGAAACACCGTCGATGACGTCGATCGCCGCCTGCAAGGTCGCGCTTTTCTGTTGCTGCGGCGTCTGGCCGGCCGGGGCCGGCCGGCCTCCATCCGGCAGCATCATCAGCCTGAGCAGGCAACCCAGCGCATCGGGCACGAGCGATACCCCATGGTCGCTCAGATACCGTTCGAAGCTCGCGGCGCGTTGGGCCGGTGGATCGGCCGGTGTCAGGTTCGCCGCGTTTTCCAGACCGCGCACCAGCGGATAGAGGGCGCTGTTGCTGTGAGAGGGCGAGCATTGCAGCACCATCGTCTCGCGGGCTCCGGTGGCTGTGCGTTCCCGCAGGGCCTGGGTGATCCGCGACTTGCCGATCCCCGGTTCGCCGGAGAGCAGCACGATCTGGCCCTCGCCCTCGCACGCGGTGTTCCACCGCTCGAGCAGCAGCGCCAGTTCGCTGTCGCGTCCGATCAACTGGGACAGTTGTTGTGTGTGAATGGCTTCGAAACGGCTTGCGGTCCGGCGCTCGCGCAGCACTTGCCACGCATGCACCGGCGCTTCGAAGCCTTTGAGCTCCAACAGACCCAGCGAGTCGAGTTCGAACTCTTCACCGATGAGCCGCCGGGTCCGATCTGCGATGACGATGCAGTCAGGCGCTGCCTGGCTCTGCAGCCTGGCCGCCAGGCTCGGCGTTTCGCCGCTGGCGCTCAACTCGGCCGCCGGCGTGCCGGATCCGATCTGGCCGACGACGACGAGGCCCGTCGCGATGCCGATGCGGGTGTGCAAGGCGTGCTGGCCACCCGCTGCGAGTCGGCCGACTGCAGCGATCGCGTCCAGTGCTGCATGGATCGCGCGCGCTGCATCGTCCTCGTTGGCGTGCGGGTAGCCGAAATACACGAGCACCCCGTCGCCGAGCAACTGTGCGACGTAGCCTTGGTGTGCAGCCACCGCCGCCGTCACCGCGGCATGGTAGTCGCCGATGACGGCCCGCAGATCCTCGGGATCGAGCAGGCCGGCCAATTGGGTCGAACCGACCAGGTCGCAGAACATCACCGTCAGTTGCCGCCGCTCGGCGACTTGCGCTGACGCAGGCAGGCTAGCCGCAGCCTGCGTGATGTGGCTCGTGGGGACCTCTTGGATACCCTGCGCGATCACCGACAGGATCCGCTTGCGATCGCCCAGCGCCGCGATGCCGATTTCCTTGAGGTCTGCGTCGGTGAGGCCGGCGACGACGTCCAGTTCAATGCGCTGCGCCTCGAACATCGGCGCATAGCGCTCCATGCCGATCTCAGCAAGCCACTGGACAATTGTTTGCATTGTTCGCCACCCTCTGGAGCGAACTTGCGAGGATACGCCTTTGGTTTCTGTTTATGCGAGATTCCAGCGCTCGCCAGAAGGCGGGATGCACGCTCAGGATTGACCGATCAGAGAGGCGACGGTCTCCCGGATCCAGCGTTGGCCGCTGTGCCCGTGGCTGCGCTCGTGCCACACCATCCCCACCGCGAAGCCTTCCACCGGGAACGGACAGTCGATCAACTTCAGCTGGTCGGCACGGTCGCGTACCAGCCGTTCCGGGACCAGGGCCACGAAGTCCGACTGGGACACGATATCTGGGACGACCAGGAACGAAGCCGCCGACAGCACCACGTTGCGCTTGAGTCCGAAGGCAGCCAGGGCGTCGTCCACCGGCGTAACGAAGCCGCCTCCGTGAAGGGACACGACGACATGCTCCAGCCGGGCAAATTCCTCGACAGTGATCCCGGCCCGCAGCCGCGGGTGCTTTCGCCGGCCGATGAGCACATAGCGCTCGTCGAACAGATGCCGGGTGCGAAGACTGGGCGGCGCGCCTTGCGGCGTCATGAGCGCCAGGTCGACATCGCCGCGCGCCATCTGTGCTTCCAACTCGGGGATGTCCAGATTGCGCTGCGCCACACGCACCCCGGGCGCCTTCGTCCTGAGTTGCACGACGAGCGGCTTGACCACCGCGGCGTGCAGGTAGTCCGTGCAGGCGATGGCGACGGTCAGCCTGGCCTTGGCAGGGTTGAAGTTGCTATGGGCGGCGACCGTGGCACGAAGCTGATCGAGGGCCTGGCGCAGCGGGTCGAGCAGGTCGACCGCCTTGGCGGTCGGTGTCATCCCTCGCTGTGCGGGAATGAGCAGCGGGTCATCGAAGACATCCCGCAGACGGCTCAACTGGGCACTGACCGCTGGTTGGCTCAGGTGCAGGCGGGCGGCCGCCTTCGTCACGTTCTGCTCCACCAGCAAGGCCTCCAGCGTGACCAGCAGATTGAGGTCGAGGCGTTTGCTATCCATTGGATGGATGGTAGCCAAACAATCTTGCGATTTCACGGATGGCTGCGAGCGAGCGAGACTTGCGTGCATGAAGAAAGTCTTGATCGTCCATGCCCACCCCGAGCCCACATCGCTGACCCGGCAGCTGGTCGAGGTCTCCCGGCAGACGCTTCGGCAGCAAGGGCATGAAGTGCTGCAGTCGGACCTGTACGGCATGCGCTGGAAAGCCGTGTTCGACGAACACGACTTCCCCGCCCGTGCCGATTCGGAGCGGCTGTCCTTCGTGGACGAGTCCGGGCATTCCTATGCCAGCGGACGCCAGGCCGCCGACATCGCCGCGGAGCAGCAGAAGGTGCTTGCCGCGGACGCAGTCATCTTTCAGTTTCCGCTCTGGTGGTACGGCATGCCGGCCATCATGAAGGGCTGGCTGGACCGGGTGTGGGCCTACGGCCTCGCGTATGGCTACAAGAACGCCGGCAATACATATCGCTACGGCGATGGCGCCTTCAAGGGCAAGCGGGCCATGCTGTGCGTCGCGGCCGGCGGGCCGGCGAAGGACTATTCGCCGCGAGGCATCAACGGGCCGCTCGAGCAGCTGCTCTTCCCCATCACGCACGGCTCGCTCTACTTCCCTGGCTTCGACGTGCTGCCGACCTTTGCGGCCTATGGCGCCGGGCGCATGAGCGGGGAAGCGCTGAGCGCGACGAAGGAAGCCTGGCGTTCGCGTCTAGCGGGCCTCTTCGAGGACGCACCCATTCCCTTCCGGCGGCAGAACGGCGGGGACTATCCGGACGGCCATGTGCTGGCAAGCCATGTCGCCGTCGGCCAGAGCGGATTGCCGGCGCATGTCGAATCTGCTTGCTAGCGAAGCGCCATCAACAGAACGCCGGTGAGGGCCAGGGCCGCGGTCCAGGCCTGGCGCGGCGCCGTGCCGCTCAGCAGGCGAGGGTGCATGGCGACGCCGCGGCATACGCCGGTGGCGATGACGCCGGTCGTGACCAGCATCGCAGCCGTGTGCACGCCGACGGCCGCCAGTGCCAGGACCAGCGAGCCCGACGCGGTGATCTCGCGCGCCGGATTGTCGCCAAGGCACAGCGGCACGAGCGCCGGCACCAGCATCAGCCCGGCCCCGTGCGCGGTGGTCATCAGGAAGGACCAGAGCGCGATGCCGGCGTGGCCGGCCTGCTTGCTGATGGGCGTGCGCTGCCCGGCGCCGCGCAGCCAACGGTAGGCCGCCGCGCCGACGAGCAGTGCGCCGGCCAGGCCCTGGACCAGCGTGCGGTCCATCGACATGCCCTGTGCAAAAGCGCAGGCCACGATCGCAACCGACACGGCATGCCCAACGGCGATGGGCATCAAGGCCCGCAGCGCCTGCGCCCGATCGCGCGAACGCAGGCCCCAGGCGGCGGCCCACATCCAGCCGGTGGCAGGGTTCAGCCCGTGAAGGGCGCCGACCCCTGCGACCGCCAGCCATGGCCAAAGGCTTGCCATGACGCATGCTCGATGTCAGTGGCAGGACGATCCGGCCGCAGCGGCCGGCCTCGCGGCCGGTGCCGGCTCGTAGCGGTCGTGGTGGCGCACCCATGCCATGCCCTGGCCCGCGTTTTCGTCGCGGCCCTTGGGCGTGAGGTCCAGCAGGTTGTAGGTGCCCATCATCACTTCCACGCCGCGCCCGTAGGTCGAGTAGGTGTGGAAGACATCGCCCGCGTCGTCCTTGTAGAACACGCTGATGCCGGGCCACTCCTCCCCAGCGAGGGGCCACTCGCCGTAGTTGTAGTGGAGCTTGCCCTTGGCCACTTCCTCCGGCGTGAAGCTGACGCCGAAGTCGTAGTTGAAGTCGCTGCCGTTAGAGGACACCCACTTGAACTGCCAGCGCATGCGCCGGCGAAAGCGCTCGATCTCGGCCAGCGGCGCGCGCGAGATGGCCACGAACGTGACGTCGCGATGCGCCAGGTGCACGTTCATGCCGTCGGTGTGGTCGGCCATGTAGGAGCAGCTCGGGCACCCTTGCTCCCATCCCGGGCCGAGCATGAAGTGCTGCACCAGCAGCTGGCGGCGGCCCTCGAAGAGGTCGGCGAGCGCGCGGCGGCCTTCGGGCGCGTCGAAGACGTAGTCCTTCTCGATGCGCTCCCACGGCAGCGCGCGGCGCTCGCGGGCGATCTGGTCGCGCAGGTGCGTCAGCTCCTTTTCGCGGGCCAGCAGCGTCTTGCGCTCGGCAACCCATCGCTCCTTCGACACGACGGGATGGTTCACTGTGCTTGTTTCGGTGGTGTTCATGGTGTGCCCCTTTGCCTTATGACCTGAGGCCTTTCGGACGCCGCACGGCGCGGACCTTTCCGCTCGCGCCGCCGCCGCAATAGAAGAGATCGGCCCCGTCGGACTCGAGCCCGCTGACGCCGATGCCGTGCGGCATCTCCAGCCGCTCGAGCACGGTGCCACTCTTCGGGTCGATGCGGCGGAGTTCGCTCTCGTCGCCTTCCCACGTCCCGTGCCACAGCTCGCCGTCGACCCAGGTCACGCCGGTGACGAAGCGGTTGGACTCGATGGTGCGAATGACTGCGCCGGTCGCCGGATCGATCTGGTGGATCTTGCGATCGCGGTACTGGCCCACCCACAGGCTGCCCTCGGCCCAGGTGAGCCCCGAGTCGCTCCCCTTGCCGGGCGCCGGGATGGAGGCCACCACGTCGCCGGTGGCCGGATCGATCTTGTCGATGCGTGCCTCGGCGATCTGATAGAGGTGCGTGCCGTCGAAGGCAGTGCCGGCGTCGCAGGCGTGGGCCAGCGTGCGCGTGGGCGCGCCGCTCTCGGGATCGAAGGCGATCAGGCTGGCCCCGGTGGCGGCCCAGACGCGCTGGCCATCGTGGGTCACGCCGTGCACGCTGTCGGCCCCAGGGAAGGGACCGTACTCGCGCACGATCTCGGCCGCACGCGCCGTTGCCTGAGGTCTGTCCTTGCTGGTCTTGCTGCTCATCGTTGCTCCTTGTGGTGCGCCTCGGATCGGCGCCTGGAGACAACTCTAATCAAGCGCGAGCGCAGCGGGGAGTAACAAGATCGTCGTGAATCCGGCCAGCGGCGGCGCGAGCCAGCGCTGCGCCCGCGCCCGCCCGATAGCGCGCACCCTCCCCTCTGCCTCGAGCTCGACGAGCGCGCGCTGGACGGTGCGCTGACTGGCGCCCAGGGCCAGCGCCAGGGCCGAGGTCGACCAGGCCGCGCCGTCGGAGAGCAGCGCCACCAGCGATGCCTGCTCGCCGTCGATGGGCGGCGCCAGGACGACGACATCGCGCGCGTCGCGCGGCCTGAGGACGAAGCCGCGCGCGGTGGCCTCGACTTGCGCCAGCGCTGCGACGAGCGCGCGCAGGCGGCCGATCTCGACTCGCAGGCGCGCTCGATGCGTCTCGTCGGGGTGGCGGGTGCGGAACGCGCACGCGATCAAGGCTTCGCGATCGATATCGCCGGGCCACGCCTCGGCGAGCGCACGCGCCAACGCGAACAGCACCGGCCGGCGCGCCAGCGGCCGCCACGCGTCGCCGGCACCCACCCCGCGACGGCAGGCGTCGACCACCAGCGCGTCCGAGGCCAGGAGCGCTGCGACCTCGTCGAGGCGCAGCGCCTGCTCGCCGCCGTTGGAGAGGCGCCGGGCGGCGGGACGATCGAGCGCAGCCCGCGCCTCCGCCACCTCGGCCAGGAGCGCCGGCACGCGTGCACGATCGGCCGCCTCGTGCGCGCGGGCGAGCGCCGCCTGCGCCGGGCCGCGCGTGCGAGCGCCACGCAGGCGGCATCGGCCGCGGCCAGCTCGGCCTACCGCCGCCAGCGACGGCGGCAGGCCGCGCGCATCGAGCGGCGCCAGCGTGGCCGCGGCCTCGTCGAGGCGGCCGAGCAGCAGGAGCCGGCGCGCCGCGATCAGCCGCGCCTGCAGCGCGTTGGCATGGTCGGCGTGCGCCTCGAGCGTGGCCGAGGCTGCCGCCAGCGAGCGCGGCGAGCCGCCGAGGTCGCGCATGGCCAGCGCCACCTCGGCCTCCTCAACGACGCAGCGAGCGCGCGCCAGCGCCTCGTGGGCGCCGAAGCCGCGGGCGGCGAGCCGCAGGAGCTCGCGGGCGCGCGGGTGCTCGCCGAGCTGGGCCATGGCGATGCCGCGCAGGGCCAGCGCCGGCGGGTCGTCGCGCAGGGCGACCCGCTTGAGGGCGCCGAGCGCGTCGCCGGCGGCGAGGGCACGCGCGGAGGCGGCGATCAGGGAGTCCATGACGACAGGCTACCCCACCTCTGATCCCGCGCCGCGGCCTGTTTGCAGGAACAGGACTTCGAAGCGCAAGCAGCTTTGCCTACCGGTCATCGAGCGCGCGATATGCACCATGGAACGCAGGCAAATGGGAAAGGACCCGCCCGCCATCGCAACGACATGCTGAAGCACGCGCATCCCGACAAGGCAGACATCGCCGCGCAGTTGGTCCGGCGAGCGGACGAGTGGATTCGCCGCGCCGAGCCGAGAGATTTGCTGCGCGTCATGCTGCGCGGTGGCCTGAGCCCGGTGATCGTCGAAGAGGGCGGCCACGTACTCACCGGCATCGATCTGAGCGACGGCCCGGGCACCCTCTCCAAGGTAGGAATGATCTGGGTCGATCTGTCGGCCGCCGAAACCCTCGCGATCTTCGCGCAGGTGTGGGGCGCTTCCGATCCTCCCGCGAGCGTCGATGCGCAGGAAGCCTGGATCGCTGCCGACACGGCGGCCCAGGCCGGAGCGCGACGGTTCCTGCACGACGAAGTCGACGAGAACATCGCGCTGTTCGGGGCTTGCGTGGATGAATGGCTCGTATCCAATCAAGCGTAGAAACCCGCGCCAGGCGAGCGCGCGAAGAAAGTTTGACCACTCCACAGGAGCCCACGATGCCCGAAAACCCCAATATTCCACTTCCACCCGGCTTGGCGTCCCAGCGGGCGGTTTACCAGGCCCTGGCCGAGCGCTTCGGTGTGCTGGCGCCCGGCGAGACGCTGTCGAACGAACTCATGGCCTTCGCCGAAGAGGTCGCGCGCATGGCCCGGGAAGACCGTGACAGCGGACGAGGCGTGGAATGACGTTGCGCCGTCTCAACGCATGCCCGCGTGGAGGGTCGTCCTACATCGTCATGCGCAACAGGCTTGCACCATCAGGAATCAGGGCTCGCACTTTTGATGCTGGAAAGGAGCGAGCCATGAACGCCATCAATCTCCGAACCTTCTGCACCGCGGCAGCTCTTGCCGCCTGCAGCGTTGCCTTCGTCGGCTGCACCACGACACGTCCCGACGACCGTGCAAGCACCGCTTCTTCGCGGACGTCCATCGACGCGCAGGTCGACGCCTCCCTGTCCAAGCTCTACGACGCCGTACCGGATTCACGCGAGCTGGTGGCCAAGTCCAGGGGCGTGCTGGTGTTCCCGTCGGTGGTTGGCGCGAAGCTGGGGATCGGCGCCGAGTACGGCCGGGGCGCGCTGCGCGTCGGCGGCCGCACCCAGGCCTACTACAGCACGACGGCGGGCTCGATCGGCTTCCAGGCCGGCGCGCAGTCGAAGGCAATGATCTATCTGTTCACCACCCAGGAAGCGCTGGACAAGTTCCGCAACAGCAAGGGCTGGACGGCTGGGGCGGACGCCACGGTAGCCGCCGCGACCATCGGGGCCAACGGCAGAATCGATACCAACACGATCCGCCAACCGGTGGTCGGCTTCGTGTTGACCAATGTGGGCCTGGAGGCCGGCGTTTCGCTCCACGGCGCGAAGATCACCGAGGTTCAGCTCTAGCGATCCAGGTCGTCGCGCAACCAGACGCTCGCCAAGGCGGACAGCGCAGCACCTGCGGCAGCAGCGATCAGCACCGCTCGCACGGGCTGCTCGATCACGAATTCGCGCGTCACGCCCAGCGCTCGATCGACATGGGCCTTGAGTGGCGCTGCGCCCACCGGTATCGGTGTGCAAGGCAGCGTTTTCGATATCACCTGCTCGTCGTCAACAACGGCACTGGCTTCATCCGCGACGGTTGGGGTCGCGTCATCGGGGTTCTTCGGATTCATCAAAGTCCCTTCGCTTGAAACTGCAGAGACAGCGAACAGATCCTCCCGACAGCGCCCCAGCTCGCGTGTCAGCGCCGAGGGATGCGCGACGTAGGAGCAGTGCGGACGAGAGATTGCACTTTCGGCACAACGCTCGGAGGACGATGTTTGCTGCTTACATCCGGAGTACATGCGACGTCGAAGGGGCAGGCAGAGTGATCTCACGCCGTCTCTCGGCCACTCGCAGAGAGGCAACCGGAGCACAGATCGTGTCCTTACGCATTTCTGGCCAGCTGGTATCAGGGAAGCCGCCTGACGTTCACGGGCTCGAAGAGAGCACCGCCGTCGCTGGACAGAGCAGGCTGGATTCGCGTGCATGGCTCGCGCCTGGGACGCAGAGAAGTAGAACTTTTTGGTTACTTCGGTGTAACCCCTATGAATAGGCGCCGAGGGCCGTCATGTTCACCCGTTGCATCGTCCGCATGCTGTTGTGCATCGCCGCCATCGCGGCCATGCCCGCCATCTCCGAAGAGCCGATGCCAGCCCAGGATCGCGTGTTTCTGAGCAAGGACGAGATCGAGAGAACCTTGATCGGCAGGGCCATAGTTTCAAACAATCTTGCGACCGGAATGATCTCGCGCTGGGAATTCCATTCGGACGGCCACGTCGACTTCGTCAATCGAAGCGGCCCCGGCAGCGCGTCGGGCACGTGGATCCTCAACGCCGATGGCTATATGTGCGTCACGATGGTGATGCGAACCGGCTGCCGCTACTGGTTCACGAAAGACGGCGCCATCGCGAACTCAAATACCAAGGGGCCCGATGCCCCGACGGTGGCCGAGATACGGTTTGAATAGCACTGCGAAGAAACTCCGCCGCCGTCAGCACGTCCTACTGACCCGCCGCCGCGACATTTTCGCGCCCTCGACGAGAAGCCCGTTCAGCAACGCCTTGAACGCCTTCACCGCGCGCTTGGACGTGGCGGCCGGATCGTCCGCATTGGCGATCCATTGCGCCGCGTGCAGCGCGGCGCCGCTGAGCAGACGGGCGGCACCCTCCGGATCGACGTCGATGATGTAGCCGTCTATCTTCAGCGCCTTGAGGCTCTCGGTCATCGAGCGGTTGCATTCGCTCTGGCTCGCCCAGGTCGAGGGATCACCGAGCACCGCGGGGCCGTCGCGCATGACGATGCGCCGGATCTCGGGCTCCAGGGCCATCTCGATGTAGGCGATGTTTTCATCGACGAAGCCGCGCCACGGGTCCTTCGCCTTGGCAGCGATGGCGCGCAGACGTTGCGACATCTCCTCGTCGATCTCGGCGATGACCGCCTGAAGCAGCCCCTTCTTGTCACCGAAATGGTGATAGAGGGCGCCACGCGTCAGACCGGCTGCGGCCGTGAAGTCGTCCATCGACGCGGCCGCGTAGCCGACCGAACCGAACGCCTGGCGCGCCGCATCCACGAGCTTTGCCCGTGTCTCGGCAAGCATCTCCTTGCGCGGTCTGTGTGCCATTGCTTTTCCTTTCATATACGCGGCGTATGTTTTTGACATACACTGCGTATGTCATTGTGCCACTGCTCATTTGCGAGGTGTTTCCCGATGCTCAACCTCTACAGCGAGATCTTCAAGCCGCCGGGAGCCAAGGGCTTTGCGGCGGCCGGCTTCATCGCCCGCCTGCCGGTTGCCATGTCCACGATCGGCATCGTCGCCATGCTGTCCCAGACGCACGGCGCGTATGGGCTCGCGGGTGCGGTCGCCGCCACGTTCGCGCTGACCAACGCGCTCGTCGCGCCGCAGATTTCCCGTCTCGTGGACCGGCTCGGCCAACGTCGCATCCTGACGCCGGCGACGACGCTTTCGGTGGCGGGCTTCATCGGTCTGTTGGTCGCGACGCATTTCGGCGGGCCGGCTTGGACGCTGTTCGCATTCGCGCTGCTCGCCGCCGCGATGCCCAGCATGCCGGCCATGGTCCGGGCGCGGTGGACGCAGCTGTACCGCGGCACACCCCAGCTCAACACGGCCTTCGCCTTCGAGTCGGTCGCAGACGAGCTTGTCTATATATCGGGATCGGCCCTGGCCGTCGGTCTCAGCGTCTCCCTGTTCCCGGAGGCCGGCCCGCTCGCCTCGACCCTGTTCCTGGCCGTCGGCTCCGCAGCCTTCATCCTGCAGAAGGGTACCGAGCCCAAGGTGCAGCCGACGGCCAAGAGCGGCGGCGCGCCGACCATCAAACTGCGTCCGGTCCAGATCCTGACCTTCGCGATGGTGGCCATCGGCGCGATCTTCGGTACGGCGGAGGTGACCGTCATTGCGCTCACGGCCGAATTCGGCAACGCGGCCGCGGCCAGCCTGGTGCTTGGCGGCTATGCCCTCGGCTCCATGTTCGTCGGCCTGGCGTTCGGCGCCTTGAAGCCCAGAATGCCGCTTTCGCGCCAATTCGCCATCGCGATCGCCATCGCGGCGGCGACGACCGTGCCGCTGCTGTTCGTAGGCAACGTTCGAATGCTGGCACTCGCCCTGTTCATCAGCGGCGCAGCGATCTCGCCAACCTTCATCACGGCCTTCGGCCTGGTCGAACGGCTCGTCCCGGCCGCCAAGCTCACCGAAGGCATCACCTGGGTGATGACCGGGATCGGCATCGGCATGGCCATCGGCTCGTTCGCCTCCGGCTGGGTCATCGACGCATTCGGCCCTGGCCAGGGATTCTGGGCTTCAGTCGTAGCCGGTGGCGTCGCATTTCTCACCGCGCTTCTCGGTCAGCGTGGCCTTACGGTTTCGCACTGCATCGGCGACCGGCGCCCGGCAGCCGCCTGAACTCGAAGTGCGGCGGCCAGCCACCACGACGTGGCGGGCTCTGTCTTCTTGCCTTCTGATTAAATTTCCGCTTGACCTCAAGTTAGGTTGAGGGATCACAGTGCGGCGCATGAACTGTGATTCCCAACCCTCAGGCCGCGTCGCGCACGCGCTCGAAATCCATCGCAGCATTGCCGCGTGCAGTGACCATCTCACGCGGAACAACGATGTCCACGCGCTGACCGCGGCGTTGATGTTGCCTTGCTACCAGGCCCAGCTCGGCCGGCTGGCGCGCGCGATGAACTCGGTGGAGAAGAGCGAGCTGATGTCGCTGCTGCTCCCCATCGACGCGGGGTGACAGCAGGCCCTCAGCCCTCCGCGCGCTGGATGACCACCAGGCGGCGTGCGCCGGGTCCTTGCGATGCCAGCTTGTCGCCAGGGTTGCGCAGCCGGCAGCGGTCGATGGACAGGCAGCCGCAGCCGATGCAGTCGTCCAAGGTGTCGCGCAGCTTCTTGAGCTGAGCCATGCGCTCGTCCAGCTCCGCGCGCCAGCCGGCGGAAAGCCGCGCCCAGTCCGCGCGGCTGGGCGCCGCCGAGGTGGGGAGGGTCGCCAGGGCATCGGAGATGTCGGCCAACGCGATGCCCACCCGCTGCGCGACACGGATGAACGCCACACGCCGGAGCACCTCACGCGCATAGCGACGGTGGTTGCTCGGCGCCCGATGGCTCGCGATGAGGCCTTTGGATTCGTAGAAATGAAGGGTGGAGACCGGGACGCCGCTGCGTTGCGCGACCTCGCCGACGGAAAGCGTGGCGGAACGATCTATGGGTTCTGGCTTGGATTTCATCGGGACCTCTCGGCCTCAACTTTAGTTGAGGTTTTGGTCCCGTAGCTTGTCTACGTCATTCGTAGAGCAAACGCCTTGGCGCTCGTCCACGATCGAGTGATGGAAGGCCCTTACACCTACAGAGTCCTTCGCTACGTGCACCACGTCGGCACGGCCGAGTTCATCAACGTCGGTGTCGTTGTCGCCTCGTGCGATGCGCCCTGCGTTGCGGCGAAGTTCAACACCGACTACCGCCGCGCCAAAGGTGCCATTCCGTCTCTGGAAACCGAGATCCTTCTCGCCCGCATGACGCGCCTGCAGCGTGCTTCGACGCTATCGATGCCGCCCGGTGTTCCGAGGTGCGCGCCCGCGAAGGCATGTCCATCGAGGGATTGATCCGTTGCGTGCTGCCGTTGGAAGACAGCGCACTCCACTGGTCGCCTACTGGCTCAGGCATCGGCGGTCCGCTGGCCGCGACGCTGCAGTTGCTCTACGAGCGCTTCGTCACCAGGCATGACTCTCGACGCGGGCGTTGAGTGAAATGCCTCGTCTTGCGCCTCGTTGTTGATGTGGAGGAAGCAGCAGCACGAAGACGACTGAACGCACGACATGCTTACCAGCTTTCTCGATTCAAAGTCCACTACGCAACCGGCTGCTGAAGCACACCCCGCTTGCGCGCATGGAACACAAACGCCACCACCTGCCACGCGACGAACACGCCGATCAACGCAAGCAAGGTGCCGCTGATGGGCCGGGTGAAGAACATGGTGAAACTCCCGCGGCTCAGGAGCAGCGAGCGGCGGAAGTTCTCTTCCAGCATGGGGCCGAGGATGAAGCCGAGCATGAGCGGGGCGGCATCCAGCTCCAGCCGCATGAACATGTAGCCGACGAAGCCGAACGCAGCCGTGATGAAGATGTCTTCCATGCTGTTGTTCACGCTGTAGGTGCCGATGCAGCAGAAGAACAGGATGGACGGGAACAGCACGCTGTACGGGATCTTGAACACCGACAGCCAGTAGCGCACCAGCGGCACGTTCAGCACGAGCAGGAAGACGTTGCCCACCCACATGCTGGCCACCAGGCCCCAGAACAGGTCGGGGTGGCTGGCGATCATGTTCGGCCCGGGCTGGATGCCCTTGATGACGAAGGCGGCCAGCATCAGCGCCATCACCGCGTTCTCGGGGATGCCGATGCTCATCAGCGGGATGAAGCTGGTGCGCGCTGCCGCTTCGTCGGCCGCGGCCTGGCCGGCCACGCCCTCGATGCAGCCGGTGCCGATCTCGTGCTTGTACTTGCTGACCTTCTTGTCGATCGCATACGCGGCAAACTGCGCGATGGTGGGGCCGCCGCCGGGCAGGATGCCCAGGAAGGAGCCGATCGCGCCGCCGCGCAAGGCGCTGGGGATGATCCGCTTGAACTCGGCCCACGTCGGGATCAGGTTGATCTTGCCGTTGAAGGGCGAGCGCTCCTCGCGGGCGTCGAGGTTCTTGGTGATCTCGGCGATGCCGAAGCAGCCGAGCGCGATGCTCACAATGCCGACGCCGTCCATCAGGAAGGGCAGGTCCATGGTGAAGCGCGCGGTGCCGCTGTTCACGTCGGTGCCGATCTGGCCGAGCAGCACGCCGATCAGGCACATGGCAAGGCCATTGAGCAGGCTGCCCGTGGTGACGAAGCTCACGCACACGAAGCCGACCATCATCATGGCGCAGTAGTCCGCAGGGCCGAAGAGGAAGGCCACTTCGCCGAGCACGGGCGCAAGCCATGCGAGCACCACGATGGCGATCGTGCCGCCGATGAAGCTGGAGACGCCAGCGGTGAACAGGGCCAGGCCGGTCTTGCCCTTGAGCGTCATCGCGTAGCCGTCGATGCAGGCCACGATGCTGCTGGCGTGCGGGATCTTCATCGTGATGGCGCTCACGCTGTCGCCGTATTGCGCGCCGTAGTAGATGCCGGCCAGCATGATGAGCGCGCCACCCGTGGGGATGGAATAGGTCAGCGGCAGCAGCAGGCTGATGGTGGCCAGCGGGCCCAGGCCGGGCAGCAGGCCGACGAGCGTGCCCACGGTGCAGCCGAGGGCACAGAACATCAGGTTCTGGAGGGTGAGGGCGTGCGAGAAGCCGAACGCCAGGTTGTGCAGGACGTCCATCAGTAGAGCGGCAGGTTCAGGCCGAGCAGTTTCTGGAGGACCAGGGCCATCGTGACCAGGCCGGCGGCGATCTTGACGTTGCGCACCCATGAGTAGGAGGTGCCGGCCAGGGTGGAGCAGAACACCATGAAGACGATGCCCGCGATCATGTTCACGTACATCGAGATCACGGCCAGTCCGCAGAGGCTCGTGAGGATGATGGCAATGTTCTTGAGGTTGAGGTCCAGGTGCACGCGTTCGACAAAACGCGAGCGGATCACTGTCGCCAGGCCGACGAGGAACAGCAGGGAGCTGACCAGGGCAGGGAAGAGGCCCGGCCCCGCGCGGCTGAAATCGCCGATCGGGTAGCGCAGGGACTGGAGCCCGAAGGCCAGCGAGATCGCGATGAGGAAGAGTCCTCGGGCGAGGTTTCGATCGATCATGGGATGTTTGTCTCCGGTGTGGCAGTTGCTGACCGGCGCGAATGGTCCTGCCTTGCCACTGATCGGAATCTGACCAGCCCACGAGGGGAAATACGTAGCGGGCGGACGTTTGATGCGGTGATGCGAGCGTCCGCTTCGCTTCCACGGCAATGTCCGATGGCTGAGGTTTAATTGCGTTTCTGCCCGTATCAACGGCGATGCGGGCGTCGCGGAGAAACCGAGATGAGCAACGTGAGAATGTGGCCCGTCGAATCGGCCGATGCCCTCAGCCCGCTGCAACGGCGTCACGCGCCCGCCGGCACCTCTTCGGAGGATCTGATCCACTTCGGTCCGTTCAGTCTGTCGCCCACCACACACATCCTCCAGGATGCGGGGCGGCCGGTGCGGCTCGGCAGCCGTGCGCTCGAGATCCTGTTGTTGTTGGTAGAGAACGCCGGCAGGTTCGTGAGCAACGCCGAGATTGTTCAAAGAGTCTGGCCGCGAAACGTCGTCGTGGACGGCAATCTCAGAGTTCATATCGCGGGCCTGCGCAAGGCGCTCGGGGATGGCCAGGAAGGCCGTCGGTACATCGTCAACGCACCCAATCGGGGCTACAGCTTCGTCGGCGAGGTCACCACGCGGAGCGTCGAACTCGCCGTCGTGCAAGCGCCTCCCGACCGCGCGCCGCGGCCGGCTGCGGGCGCCTGGATACCCACGCCGCTGATCCGGGTCATCGGGCAGGAGGACGCCATCCACACCCTGGGCCGGCGGATTGCGAGCAGGCGATTGGTGACGCTCGTCGGCGCCGGCGGCATCGGCAAGACGACGGTCGCGCTGGCTGCCGTGGGGGCCGCGACGAACGGCGAGATGCATTCGCGCTGGAGCAGCATTCACTTCGTCGATCTGGCATCGCATACCAACCCGAGCCTGGTCCCCGCGGCCCTGGCCTTGGCCTTGGGCCTCGGGTCCGTGGTGGGCGACGCCTCGGGCAGCCTGATCGCTTTTCTGCACGACAAGAGCGCACTCATCGTCTTAGACAACTGCGAACACCTGGTCGCCCCTCTTGCGGTCCTGATCGAAAGCATTCTTCGGGCAGCACCCGGCGTGCACGTGCTGGCGACGAGCCGCGAGCCGCTGCGCGCGGAGGGCGAATGGATCCAGAGGCTGCAGCCGCTCGCTGTGCCTCCCGCGGGCGCCAGGCTGACCGCGCAGGAGCTGATGCAGTTCTCCGCCGTGGAGCTCTTCGTGGATCGTTGTGCGGCCTTGGTCGACCAGTTCAGCCTGCACGACTCCGATGCGGCAGCGGTCGGCGTCATCTGCCGGCGGCTCGACGGCATGCCGTTGGCCATCGAACTGGCAGCCGCGCGCGTCGGCTCGTTCGGACTCAAGGGGGTGGCGGAGGCCATCGACGACCGCTTTGCCTTGCTCAACAAGGGGCGGCGAACGGCGCTGCCACGGCACCAGACACTTCGTGCGACGCTCGACTGGAGCTTCGAGCTGCTATCGGAAACCGAGCGGCGGCTGCTGGTGCGGCTGTCCGCGTTCGCAGGCGCATTCACTCTCGATGCCATGACAGCCGTCGCCGTCAGCGACGACCTGCCTTCGGACCAGGCGGTGGATGCGGTCTCGGAGCTGATCTCGAAATCGTTGCTCAACTCCGACCCGAGTGGGGAAGAACTCAGCTTCAGGCTCCTCGACACGACGCGAGCGTATGCGGCGGGGCACCTCGCCGCGCTCGGCGAAGAATCCGTCAGGCTGCACCGTCGCCACGCCAAGTACTTCCTGTCCTTGCTCGAACGCGCGGAGATCGCGTGGCGATCGATGCCAGTACCCGAATTCATCTCCGCTTTCGGCCGCTGCATCGATGACATTCGTGCAGCGCTGGACTGGGCTTTCGGCGCAGAAGGCGACGGTGCGCTCGGCGTGGCGCTGGTTGCCAAGGCGGCGCCGCTGTTCTTCCAGATGTCGTTCACGGACGAGCATCGCCAGTACATCGAGCGGGCGCTGGCATACAGTGCGGCGCCGGACATCGAGATCGACCCGCGGCTGGAATTCGAGCTCAGCGCCGTCGCCGGCATCATCATCTTCAATGCGCACGGCCTGCATCCGTCACGCGATCGCGTCTTCGTCAAGGCGGCGGAGCTTGCGGATCGGATTGGCGATGCCCAGCTGATGGCCATGGCAAGCAGCGCGCAATGGATGGGTGCCTACCAGACCTCCAATCCCAAGCTCATGCTGGTGCATGCACAGCAGTACGCTGCACTCACATCGGGCACCGCAGATCTGGCGTGCGCCCTCCATCGGGACCGCATCCTCGCCCCGACATGGCATCTCCTGGGCAGCCAACGCGAAGCGCTCGCCTGCTGCGAGCGCGGCCTTGCTGACCCGGCCGTGATTCGCGTCCCCTTCCTGATGGGCGTCAGGATCGACCGGCGCGTCTCCATGGGTTGCATCCACGCGCGCGTGCTCTGGCTGCTCGGCCTGGCGGAGCAGGCCGAGCGCGCCGTTCTCCGGGCCATCGAGGCGGCGGAGCGGGAGCAGGAGCCTGTGGCGCTTGCGACTGCGCTGGCCTTCAGCGCATGCCCGCTCGCCATCTGGGCAGGGAGGGTTGAACTGGCTCGCGAGCGGGTGGACCGTCTGCTTCGACTGACGGCCGAGCGTGCCCTGACGGTATGGCGGGACTACGGTCTTGCGTTTGAAGCGCACATCAGATGGCACGAGTCCGGTGCGCCTGGACATCCGCCGCCGCTGCCGCCTTCGGTCGCAGTGCTGCCGCAGCTGTCCCAGTTGATGGCCACCTTTCATCCGGACTATGTGACGAATCGCGTGTTTGAAATCGGCGAAGCCGGCATGGCAGGCTGGTGTCGGGCCGAGCTGCTGCGGGTACGTGCAGAGCGAGTGCGCGAATCGGATCCCGAAGGCAGCGAACGACTCCTGACCCGTGCGCTGGAGCTGGCATTGCATGACGAAACCCTGCCTTGGGCCTTGCGAGCGACAACAAGCCTGGCTCGCCTTTGGACCGGGCAGCGCAAGGCGGACGATGCAGTCCGGTTGCTCGAGAAGATTCTGGCCCTGGCGAGTGAGGGCCTTGACTCCAGCGATGTCGTTGCCGCCCGCGCGGCCTTCCTCGAAGCGATGGCTCTGCGTGGCGGAGGCTGACCCCACTCACCTGGGCGAGAGACCCATTTCCTCCGCCAGCTTGCGCGAACTCTCGTAGCCTGCCTGCACTTGCGCTCTCATCCTGGAAGGACCGGTGTCGGGGGACGGCGTGATGCCATCGTCCAGCCAGCGTCGTCGCAGGTCCGGATCGGCAAGCGCATCGCGCAGCGCGGCGTTCAGCGCGGCGACGATGGCCGAGGGCGTCTTCGCCGGGGCGACCAGCCCCTGCCAGACGTTGAACGCCCCCACGTCCAGACCCTGGTCGCGAAAGGTCGGCACGTTCCTGAGTGCAACAACGTCGGACTTGCCGATCATCGCGATCGGTCGGATGACGCCCGAGTTGACGAAGCCGACCGATGCGGGGTTCACCGCATCGCTCGCCAGCGTGAGGCGTCCTGCGATGAGGTCTGCGGTGGCCGCGCTATTGCCGCGATACGGCACCGGCGTGATCTTGCCTCCACCGCTTCTATTGACGAGCTCGACCAGGAAATGCGTGTTGCTGCAAACGCCTGGCGTACCCCAGGTGTAGGCGCCCGGCTCTTTCCTGGATGCCGCAAGGATCTCGGCAAAGCTGGTGAGTGCCGAATCGCCCTTGACGTACACCATCGCCGGCGACGTGGAGACGAGCCCGATCATCTCGAAGTCGTTCACCGGGTGATAGGGCGAATCCTTGTTGCACGCAGGCGTGAATTCGTGCGTCGATGCCGTCGCAACGCCGACGGTGTACCCATCCGGCCTGGCCTTCGCAACGGCATCGGCACCGATCGCCCCTCCAGCGCCGCTGCGGTTTTCCACCTGGATGGGTTGCTTGAGCGCTGCGCCCATCTTGTCCGCGAGCTGGCGCGCCACGATGTCGGTGGTTCCACCTGGAGCGAATGGAACGATGAGCCTGATCGGCCTGTTGGGGAAACCGTCCGCCGCAGCAACAGCTGACCCAGCTCCCAAGGCGAGCAGGAAGATCGCCGCCGATGATGGGCAATGGCCGCACTGGGACATCATGGTCGCTCCGGAAAAGGACAAGGCCACGAAGTCTAGTGAGTCGTGCGCCGTTTTCCAATCGGCTGGAAGTCAGAGCATCCCCTCGGACACGAAGGGCGCCACCAGGCGAAGGTACATGCGCGTGCGGAAGTCCGCATCGGGTTCGTCGTTGTGGACGACTTCATTGAAATCGTCGATGCCGATCCATTCGAGCCTGCCATGCTCCGGCGAAAGGCGCACGCGGTACGAACTCTGGAGCTTGTCCAGGTTCATCAGGCGCAGCATCTCCCTGGCGAGCTGGGGACTCTCGATCACGATGCCGATCTCGGTGTTGAGAGCATCCGATCGGGGATCGAAGTTCATGGATCCGATGAACACCGTCGACCTGTCGATCACGGCCGTCTTGGCATGCAGGGTGCCGAGCGTTCGACTTCCGAACAGTCCGAATCCGCGATCTCGACTGGCCCGGGTCGGACTGAGCTCGTAGAGTTCCATTCCCATGAGCAACATCCGCCTGCGATAGCGCATGTACCCCCAGTGGACCAGCGGCTCGTCGGTCGCGGCGAGCGAATTGGTAAGCACCTTGTAGCTCACACCCTCGCGAACGCCTTGCCCGAAGATGGCCATACCGTCCTCCGCAGGCACGAAGTACGGCGAACTCAACGTGACTTCTCTTCGCGCATTTCGCAGCAGGCCTTCTACGCGCAGACGGACCGTGTGCAGGTGCGGCGCAGTGCTCCCTTCCGGAACCGGCCGGCAGTTCCAGACCTTGGCCGTCGGATCGACCCATGCACTGGCAACGCCCCAGATCAGTCCGATCCGTGGATCGCTCATTTCCTCGACGATGGGCCCATAGCCCAGCACGTCCGTTTTCTCCTCGACGACCTCCGTCGGCAGGGCGTCTCGCGCCGTGACGTCGTCGAAGGCTCGCCGGCGCTCCTCGGCGGACGTTGATGTGGGCGCGAAGTAGGCGAGCGGAATCGCGAACTCGCTGTTCCAGTAGTCGTCGAATGCGCTCGACAACTGCTCGACCACCGCCCCCACCAGCAGTGCGTCGACGTCCGCGAAGTTCTGGTTCGGGTCTCGCGTGAAATAGGAGTCCGCGATATTGCGCCCGCCGACGATCGCCATCGCGCCATCCGCGACAAAGAGCTTGTTGTGCATTCGGTGGTTGACGCGGTAGAAATCGAGCGCCGAGGCGGCAAAGCGTGTCAGCACATGGCCTCTTCCTGCCGAGAACGGGTTGAACAGACGTACCTCGATGTTCGGATGCGCGGCGAGTCCGATGAGCATGTCGTCCATGCCTGCCGTGTACATGTCATCCAGCAGAAGTCTCACGCGCACGCCTCTCGCCGCGGCGTCTCTCATCAGCCGCAGCAAATAGCGCCCGGTGGCGTCGTTCTGCAGCAAGTAGTACTGGACGTCGAGCGTGCGTTCGGCACGAGCGGCGAGGGCGATGCGGGTGCTCAGCGCATACGGCCCGGTCGGCAACAGTCGCACGCCGGTCAGCGTCGGATCGGGGCTCGAATTCTTCGCCAGTCGCCCGAGAAGGGTCTCAGCGCTTGCCGGTATGGCGAAGGATGGCTCCACGCCCGCCGGCGCCGGCAACGATGCGCAACCGGCCGTGCCTGACGCGGCGAAGGCCAGCGCCAGCCAACGCAATGCCAGACTGCGAGCAAGCCGGCGAACGAACTCGTGTGTCGCATCCCCTGTCACGATGACTCCGGGCCGTTATGGATCTCAATGATCGTTCGTCATTGCGCGATGGCGCGTTAATCCTTGTCAATCGTTGCAGTCTAGCCGCCGCATAACTTGAATATGGAGCAGCGCGCAAGCAACCTGAGAGGGAATCAGGCAAAGGCAGAATTCTTGGCCACCCTCTCATCAGGCGCGGATCCGGCGGAGCCCGGTTTGCACACACCGTTGAAAGTCGGCGCATGGATGCTCAACCATCGCGTCGTGATGGCACCGCTCAACCGTTTGCTGGCAACTGCCGCAGACGGCGTGCCGTCGAAGAGGACGATCGAGCACTATGCGTTGCGCACGACCGATGGCGGCCTCATCGTTGCCGAGTCGATTGCCGTGTCGCCCCTGGGCATCGCGCAGGCCGGGACCGCGGGCATCTTCGAATCGAAGCACGTGAATGCCTGGAGCCTCGTCACCCATGAGGTCCACCGGCGCGGAGGGTTGATCGTCGCGCAGCTATGGCATGCCGGCCGTTTTACACGATCGGCACAGGCCGGGACGCAACCCATCAGTGCGTCGGCATTGGACGATGACGGAATCGACGACGTGATCGACCAATACCGTCGTGCGGCAGAGAACGCCGCCGACGCGGGATTCGACGGCGTCGAGATGAGTTGTGCCTATGGGTGCCTGGCGGATCAGTTCCTTCAGGAGTGGTCGAACATCAGGACGGATCGGTACGGCGGTTCGATCGAGAACCGTGTCCGGTTCCTTGTCGACGCGGTGCAGGCGCTTTGCGCGGTCTGGGGGCCGGCCAGGATCGGGGTGCGCATGGACGGCTCGGTGCCCGACGATCTGCTTTCACACGTGCTCGCCAGGATGCATGACGAGCAGCTCGCCTACGTGCATGTGGTGGTGCCGAGTGCCGGCGACGGCATGGCGCGGATGGCGCAGTTGGTTCGCGCCAGCTTTGGAGGCGCGGTGATCGCTGCCGGCGGCTTCGATGCGGACAGCGCGCGCGAGGCCATCGCGAGTGGCGCAGTCGATGCGGTTGCCTTCCTGGACGATCCGCGGCGTTAAGCGCCCCCGTATACAACGATTGATGCGGATTAACTGGACCAACGTTCCGCGCCCAATGAACATGTGGCATCGACAGCGAAATGAATCGGAGCACCGCATGATCACCTCCCGCCAAGCCGAAGATGTCGTCGCCGCCGCCAAGACGCGGGCCGCGGGCCTTGGCATTGCCGTCAACATTGCCCTGCTCGATGCCGGCGCCAACCTCAAGGCTTTCGTGCGTATGGACGGCGCGGTACTCGGGTCGATCGACGTGGCGATGCGCAAGGCTCGCACCGCTGTCCTTTTCGAGTGCAACAGCGATGTGGTCTGGGAGTACTGCAAGCCAGGCGCACCGGCCCCGGGACTCGAACTCACGAATGGCGGCCTCGCCCCCTTCGGCGGCGGCATCCCGCTGCGCAGTCCCGCGGGCGAACTCATGGGCGCAGTGGGAATTTCCGGCGGTGCGGTCTCGCAGGATGTCGAGATCGCCGAGGCCGCCGTCGCCGCGCTGGTGCGCTGATCGTTTTCTCAACCGGCCGAATCGGCCACTCCCTAAGGACGCAGACCATGCCCAAGACCATCCTCATCACTGGTGCCGGCTCCGGCTTCGGCGAGGCCGCCGCCATCGGCATTGCCAAGAATGGCCACAACGTCATTGCGACAGTGCAGGTATCTCCGCAGGTCATGCCTTTGCGCGCGAAGGCCAAGGAGCTCGGCCTCAGCAACTTCCGGGTCGAGCGCCTCGACCTGACCGACCCCTACGACATCGCCCAGGCCCAGACGTGGGACTTTGACGTTCTGTGGAACAACGCCGGCCAGGGAGAGAGTGGGCCGGTTTGGGAGATACCCATCGATCTCGTTCGCCGCAACTATGAGATCAACGTCTTCCTGCCTCTGCTGCTGACGCAGGGCGTGGTTCAAAAGTGGATTGCGAACAAGAAGAAGGGCAAGGTCGTGTTCACCTCGTCCATGGGAGGACTCTTCACGCCGGCCAATTGGGGCACCTACGTCTCTACCAAGCACGCGCTGGAGTCGATCGCCGAGGCATTGCAACAGGAACTGAGTCCCTACGGCATCAAGGTCCAGACGATCAATCCGGGCGCGTACTACACCGGCTACAACGAAACCATGGCCGACAACGCTTTCCGCTGGCTGGACGACAGCAAGAACTTCACCAGGCGGGCCGAACTGCGCAAGGGCTTCGACGACTTCTTCGCGACACCCGAGGGCCGCATGGACCCGCGGGAGATGATCGATTGCATGATCGAGATCGTCCCCGCCGACACCGGCAAGTTCCGCAATGTCGTGCCGAAGGCCATTGAGGACATGCTGAAGACCCATCAGCAGCAGGCCTGGAGCAACCAGATCTGAGAACGCCACCTCGCGCGCCGGACCTGCTGTCTGTCTCGGGCAGGCCCGGGGCCCCACACTTAGACTTCTGCTGTCGGCCAGGACCAGGCCTTCGATGACGCCGCAGAATTCACCCAAGACCGGTCGGTCGGTGGCGTGCTCAAGACGAGCTATCCGCAGCGGGCCATCGTTGTTGCCCACCTCTCTGAAGTTGCAGCCGTCCTCTTGACCAAGCACCTTCACGCTATCGCCGCGGGCGCGGCCAGGCGAGTCATGCGCAGGAGTTCTTCACCACCGTGAACCTGGCCTATACACCGGCTTGAACGGCGGCGCCTCAACAGTTGCCCGGCACCGGCGACACGGCCCAAGCCCCCACAATGCCGTGCGCGCCGCGCCTCAACTTGTTAAAGTTTGCGCCCGTTCGCCACGCCGTCAATCTCGTGGCATTGCCTTGTTGTTCAGCCCGCCCGAAAGCCACCATGACCGCCGGAAACTCCCAAATCATCTACACCCTCACCGACGAGGCGCCGCGCTTGGCCACGGCCTCGCTGCTGCCCATCATCCAAGCTTTCGCCGCGCCGGCGGGCATCGACGTCGCCACCAGCGACATCTCGGTGGCGGCCCGCATCCTGGGTCAGTTTCCTGAGGTGTTGACCGAAACGCAGCGGATGCCGGACAACCTGGCAGAGCTGGGCAAGCTGACGCTGCGGCCCGCAGCCAACATCATCAAGCTGCCCAACATCAGCGCCTCGGTGGCCCAGCTGAAGGCCGCCATCACGGAACTGCAGGACAAGGGCTACAAGGTTCCCGACTTCCCCGAAAGCCCGAAGACGGACGAGGAGAAGGATATCCGCGCGCGCTACAACAAGTGCATCGGCAGCGCGGTGAACCCGGTGCTGCGGGAGGGCAACTCCGATCGCCGTGCGCCCAAGGCAGTGAAGGAATTTGCGCGCAAGAACCCGCATCACATGGCCGAGTGGAGTCAGGCGTCGCGCTCGCACGTCTCGCACATGCACCACGGCGACTTCTACCACGGCGAGAAGTCGATGACGCTGCACAAGGCGCGCGACGTGAAAATGGAACTGATCACCAAGAGCGGCAAGGCCATCGTGCTCAAGCCGAAGGTTTCGCTGCTCGAGCGCGAGGTGATCGACTCGATGTTCATGAGCAAGAAGGCCCTGCTCGATTTCTACGAGCGGCAGATCCAGGACGCGCACAAGACAGGCGTGATGTTCTCGCTGCACGTGAAGGCCACCATGATGAAGGTGTCGCACCCCATCGTGTTCGGCCACTGCGTCAAGATCTTCTATCGCGACGCCTTCGAAAAGCACGCCAAGCTGTTCGAGGAGTTGGGCGTGAACGTCAACAACGGCATGGTCGACCTGTACAACAAGATCGCCACGCTGCCTGAAAGTACGCAGGATGAGATCAGGCGCGACTTGCACGCCTGCCACGAGCATCGCCCCGAGCTGGCGATGGTGGATTCCGCCAAGGGCATCACCAACTTCCATTCGCCCAACGACGTGATCGTGGACGCCTCCATGCCCGCGATGATCCGCAACGGCGGCAAGATGTACGGTGCCGACGGCCGGCTGAAGGACGTGAAGGCCGTGATGCCCGAGAGCACCTTTGCCCGCATTTACCAGGAGATCATCAACTTCTGCAAGTGGCACGGCGCCTTCGACCCCAAGACCATGGGCACCGTGCCCAACGTCGGCTTGATGGCGCAGCAGGCCGAGGAATACGGCTCACACGACAAGACCTTCGAGATCCCCGAGGACGGCGTGGCCAACATCACCGATCTCGATACGGGTGAGGTGCTGCTCAGCCAGAACGTGGAAGCGGGCGACATCTGGCGCATGTGCCAGGTCAAGGACGCCGCCATCCGCGACTGGGTCAAGCTCGCCGTCACGCGCGCGCGCAACTCGGGCATGCCGGTGGTGTTCTGGCTCGACGCCTACCGCCCACATGAGGCGCAGCTCATCACCAAGGTCAAGATGTACCTGCACGAGCACGACACCGCCGGACTGGACATCCAGATCATGAGCCAGGTGCGCGCCATGCGCTACACGCTGGAGCGCGTGATCCGCGGGCTGGACACCATCAGCGCCACCGGCAACATCCTGCGCGACTACCTGACCGACCTGTTCCCCATCATGGAGCTGGGCACCTCGGCCAAGATGCTGTCCATCGTCCCTCTGATGGCTGGCGGGGGCATGTACGAAACGGGCGCCGGCGGCTCGGCACCCAAGCACGTGCAGCAGCTGGTGGAGGAGAACCACCTGCGCTGGGATTCGCTGGGCGAGTTCCTCGCGCTGGCCGTGAGCCTGGAGGAACTGGGCATCAAGACCGGCAACGCCAAGGCCAAGTTGCTGGCCAAGTCACTCGACACCGCCACCGGCAAGCTGTTGGACAACAACAAGGGCCCCTCGCCCAAGACCGGTCAGCTCGACAATCGCGGCAGCCACTTCTACCTGGCGCTCTACTGGGCCCAGGCCATGACCGAGCAGACCGAAGACAAGGAACTGGCCGCCCATTTCAAGCCGCTCGCCGATGCCCTGGCCGCCAACGAGCAGAAGGTCGTGGACGAGCTCGCCGCCGTGCAAGGCAAGCCGGCCGACATCGGCGGGTACTACCTGCCGGATGTGCGCAAGACCGATGCGGTGATGCGGCCGAGCGCAACGTTCAACGCGGCGCTGGCCGCCGTGTCGGGCTGAAGGCAGGGCGCGGCCAAGACCAGACATTGAGAGGCAGAAGGAAGTCTGAGAATGGCGACGAAGAACGTCAAGCTGCGAAGCGACCAGATTGGCAAGGCATCACCGGTCGAGGTATTCGCGGTGCCGTGCGGCCAATGAGTCTTGACGAAATCACTCAGGCAACCATCGCCTTCATCCGCGCGCATGAGGCCTGGGGCGCTCCTATCGTGCTGGCCCTCGCCTTCGGGGAATCGTTGGCGTTCATTTCCCTGTTGTTGCCGGCGACCGTGATCTTGTTTGGTGTCGGCTGGCTCATCGGGGGGAGCGGCATTGCGTTCTGGCCGCTGTGGTGCGCGGCCGTCGTCGGGGCCGTCCTGGGGGACTGGTTGTCCTTCTGGATCGGCGGACGGCTGAAGAGCAATGTCGGCAACCACTGGCCCCTGTCTCGCCATCCGGACCTGATCCCGCGCGGTCATAGGCTCTTCGAACGCTGGGGAGTGGTCGGCGTATTTTTCGGGCGCTTCCTCGGCCCCCTTCGCGCGTCTGTGCCATTGGTGGCAGGCATCTGCGAAATGCCCGCGTCTACGTTTCAGATTGCCAACATCGCTTCAGCTATCGTGTGGGCGACCGGCATCCTGGCTCCCGGCGCGTTCGGCCTCAAGTGGCTGCAGCAGTGGGTGTGAAGAGCTCGGGGTGAGTTCGGATTGCAATTGAACGTCCACCAACGCTCAGTTGGTTCATCATCACACCGTCCAGGACCGCACCGAGAGGGAAAGCTCATGTCAACGCTCGCACTGTTCGACACCGCGGTTGCCGGCTTGACCTCGGCCTTGGCCACTCCGTCCGGCATCGTTGCGCTCTGCTCGGCTGGGGCCGCCGGCACGCTGGTGATCGTGAGTTCCTTCGTAAAGACCATGATCCCCCTGCGCTGCCTTGCGATCGGCGGCAACCTGGGCTTTCTGATCTACGGCGCGCTGCATCCGTCGCTGATCCTGGTGCTCCTGCACGGCGCACTGCTGCCGATCAACATTTTCCGCGCAGCCCAGATGGTCCGCCTCACGCGCCGCGTGCAGGTCGCGGCGGCGTCGAGCGACTTTTCCGGCGTCTGGCTGCGCCCCTACATGCGCCGGCGGCGACTGAAGAAAGATGCAATCCTGTTCCGCAAAGGCGATGCGGCAAAGCGCCTGTACTTCCTCGCTGAAGGGCAGATCGAGTTTGTCGAGATCGGGCAGACCATGGAGCCTGGCCGCTTGTTCGGCGAGATTGGGTTCTTTGCGCCTGACAAGCAACGCACGCTGACCGCCCGCTGCGCCACGAACTGCACCGTGCTGCAGATGGACGAGATGACTTTCAAGTCGCTCTATTTCCAGAACCCGGCCTTTGGATTCGAGGTGGTGACCTTGGTGGCTGGACGGCTCCTGGCTGACCGGCAGCGCCTGGAAGACCGGCTCGCGGCCGAATCGCTGGTCACCTGATCATGCGATGACCCAGCGCGAACAACCTATTGCAACTCAACAACTAGCCAGGCTCCCGATGCGGGATGACAATGTGCAACATCATGAAACGCGCGACAACACTTCGCCGCCTGGCGCTGTGGGTCTGGCTCCTGATCCTGCCGGTGCTCGCCCAGGCGCAGGCACAGCTCGGAAGCGCCGCTGCCTTGCGGGCCAAATATGACGCCGTTCAGTCGCAGTTCGACCAGAACGCCTTTGGGCGACCGCTGGTGCTCGAATCGACGGAAGCCGCCGGTCAATTGAGCGGCGATATCTTCGCAGTGTTGAATCACCCGGTCGACCAGGTGAACAGTTCGCTGAGCCAGCCCGTCGTCTGGTGCGATGTGCTGATGCTGCACCTCAACACCAAGTACTGTGTGGTGCGCGGGACAGAAAGTGCCAGGACACTCGTCGTCTCGGTCGGCCGCAAATTCGACCAGCCGCTTTCGGAGGCGCAGCGCGTCCACTTCGTCTGGCAGCCGCCGACCATCACCGACGACTACCTCAGCGTGCGATTGAGCGCCGACAAGGGGCCGCTGTCCACCCGCGACTACCGCATCGAACTCGAGGCGACGCCGCTCGGCAACGGCAAGACCTTCATTCATCTCGGCTACGCCTATGCCTACGGGGTGGCAGCGCGCATCGCGATGCGGGGCTACCTCGCGACCATCGGCGCAGACAAGGTGGGATTCACCGCGATGGGCAAGGACTCGGCGGGCCAGCCGGAATACGTGGGCGGCGTGCGCGGCGTGGTGGAGCGCAACACCATGCGCTACTACCTCGCCATCGACGCCTACATGGACGCCCCCAAACAACTGGCGCCGCGCCTCGCGGCATGGTTCGACAGCACGGAGCGCTATGCGCGGCAACTGCACGAAGTGGAGCGGGACGACTATCTCGCCATGAAGCGCAACGAATACAAGCGCCTTGCAAACCCCTTGCCGGAGTAAGCGCGCCGGGGCGGAATCGCACTAGAGCCTGCCGCACGTCATCCCAATCGAGAAGCAAAGGGATTCCATCTAGCTCGTCACCGGCAGCCTCCCTTACCCCGGCCCTTCGCGCCTGAGGCTGTTACTCAACGCCGTCTTCCTCAATATCACAGCAAACGACTGCACGGCAGCCGGCTTCGCCTCCTTCAGCCGCCACAAGATCCCTGGCGTGCGTATCGGCGTCGGGCTCTCCAGCGGAATCACCTTCAGCCCCGCCATCGCCTCCGGCACCGCGTTGATCGCCACGATCGAGCCGATCATCGTGCGCGCCACCAGCGCGAGCATCGGCGCCACGGTCGACATCTCGGCCACCACGGTCGGCTCGGCGCCGCAGGCGTGGAAGCACTCGTCGAGCATGGTGCGGGTCGAGAAGGCGGATGAGACGAGCACCAGGTCTTGCCGGTGCAGCTCCACCATGCGGATGCGCTTGCGGCCGGCGAGCGGATGGTGAGTGGAGACGACCAGCACCATCTCCTCGTTGTAGAGCGGCTCGAACCACAGGCCGGCCGAGTCCTGCGGTCGGTAGGAGATGCCGAGGTCCATCTCGCCGTCCCTAAGCCGTGCGGCGATCACTTCCGCGGCGAGTTCCTCCACGCTGATGCGCACGGTCGGATGGCGCGCGAGGAACTGCGCCACGCATTCGGGGATGAGGCCGATGTTGAAGGTGTGCGTGGCGCCTATGCGCACCTTGCCCGTGAGGTTGCCGGCGCCGGGCTTGAGCAGCGCCACGCCCTGGTCCACCTCCTTCAATGCGCGCGAGGCGTAGCCGCGCAGCAGCTCGCCGGCCTCGGTGGTCACCACCTTCTTGCCGATGCGCTCGAAGAGCGGCTGGCCCAGCTCGTCCTCGAGCTGCTTGATCTGGTGCGAAAGGGTCGACTGGGTCACGTGCACGCGCTCGGCCGCGCGCGTGAAGCTCAGGCAATCGGCCAGCGCGACGAAGTAGCGCAGATGCCTCATCTCCATACAAACCCCCGCGAATGATCGATGCCATCGATCATATCCATGGAAATTCATCATTTGTCGGGGCCACCTGCGCGGCCTATCGTCCGGCCAGAACCAGGAGACAAGACATGGCGGACTACAACCAAGACAGCATCACGCAGGACGTGCTCGAGGCTTTCGCGGCGACGCCCGACCCGCGCCTGCGCGAGCTGATGACGGCGCTGGTCAAGCACATTCACGCCTTTGCGCGCGAGGTCGACCTGAAGCCCGACGAGTGGCTGGCGGCGATGAAGTTTCTCGAAGCCACGGGGCAGATCTCGACCGACAAGCGGCCCGAGTTCATCCTGCTCTCCGACACGCTGGGCCTGTCGATGATGGTGGTGGCGCTGGATCAGGCGCGCGCCAGCGGCGGCGCACAGGGCGCGACCGAGGCGACGGAGGCCACGGTGGAGGGCCCGTTCTACTGGCCCGGCGCGCCCGACATGCCGCTGGGCGCCGACATCAGCGGTAGCGCGCGCGGCGAGCCGACCTTCTACATGGGTCGGGTGACCGATGTGCACGGCGCACCGCTGGAAGGCGCCTTGCTCGACGTGTGGTCGGGCGACGGCGAGGGCAAGTACGACGTGCAGCTGAGCAGCGAGCCCACGATGGCCGCGCGCGGGCGCTTTCGCGCCGATGCGCAGGGGCGCTACTGGTTCTGGTCGATCCGGCCCGCCTACTACCCGATTCCCGACGACGGCCCGGTGGGCCAGATGATGCATGCCACTGAGCGCAGCATCTACCGCCCCGGCCACATCCACCTGCAGGTCTCGGCGCCGGGCCATGTGACGCTGACGACGCAGGTGTTCGTGGGCGGCAGCCCCTACATCGACCAGGACGCGGTCTTCGGCAAGCGCGACAGCCTGGTGGTCGACTTCGAGACGCATGCGCCGGGCAAGGCGGTGGACGGGCGCGAGATGCGCGTGCCGTACCACTCGGCGAGCTTCGATGTGCGGCTTGCGCCGGTGTCGGCCTGAACTCCACTTCTCTTCTTTTTTTACAAGGATTTTTATGAAGATCGGCAAGGCCACCGTGCCGCGCACGTCCATCTGCACTTCGGACGCCCACACCATCGTCATTCGCGGCCATGACCTGTCGAAGGAGCTGATCGGCAAGCTCTCCTTCGTCGACCATTTCTTCCTGCTGCTCACCGGGGAGATGCCGACACCGGGCCAGGCCGCGGTGCTCAACGCCACGCTGGTCGCGATCGCAGAGCATGGGCTGGTGCCCAGCGTGCAGGCCGCGCGCATGACCTTCGCCGCGGCGCCCGATGCGATGCAGGGCGCGGTGGCGGCGGGCATCCTCGGCTGCGGCTCGGTGGTCCTGGGCTCGTCGGAGACGGCGGGGCGCATGTATGTCGAGATCGATGAGCAGGTACAGGCCGGCAGCGCGCTCGACGAGGCGGCGCTTTCGGTGATGAAGGCCTGGCGCGCGGCGGGCCGTTCGATTCCCGGCTACGGCCATCCGCTGCACAAGGAGCGCGACGAGCGCGTGGGCGCGCTGTTCGATGTGGCCAAGGCGGCGGGCACCGACCTGCGCTTCGTCGAGATCGCGGAAGCATGCGAAAGGCTGCTGCCCGAGGTGCTGGGCAAGCCGCTCAAGCTCAACGTGTCGGGCGCGATCCCCTCGGTGCTGCTGGGCGCGGGCTTTCCGGTCGAAGGGCTCAAGGGCGTGCCGATGCTTGCGCGCACCGCGGGGCTGATCGCGCACATGGTCGAGGAGATCCGCCAGCCGATCGGCTTCGCGCTCTCCTACCAGGCGACGCGCGAGATGGAATACGACGGCGAGCTGCCTCCGGGCTTCGGGAAGCACGAATGATCCCTGTATTGAAAGGCCTCAAGGTCATCGAGCAGGGCACCTTCATCACGGGGCCGGCGGCCGGCATGCTGCTGGGCGACCTGGGGGCCGACGTGATCAAGGTCGAGCAGCCGAAGACGGGCGACCCCTTCCGCGCCTTCAAGAACGGGCTGTACAGCCCACACTACCAGACCTACAACCGCAACAAGCGCAGCATCACGCTCGATACCAAGGACAGCGCCGATCGTGAAGTGCTCGACGCGCTGATTGCCGATGCCGACGTCTACATCCAGAACTTCCGGCCCGGCGTGGCGGAGAAGCTGGGCGTCGGCGCCGAGCGGCTGCAGGCGCTGAACCCGAAGCTCATCTACGTGGCGATCAGCGGCTTCGGCGCCACCGGGCCTGCCGCCAACCGGCCGGCCTATGACACCGTCGCGCAGGCGGCGAGCGGGTTTCTCAATCTGCTGGTGAACCCCGAGAACCCGCGCGTGGTCGGCCCTGCCATTGCTGATTCGCTGACCGGCTTCTACGCGGCCTACGGCGTGCTGGGCGCCTTGTACGAGCGCAGCCGCACCGGCATCGGCCGCAAGGTCGAGGTGTCGATGCTGGAGGCGATGGCGCATTTCAACCTCGATGCCTTCACGCACTTCTTCCAGGTCGACGAGGTGATGGGGCCGTACAGCCGGCCCAGCGTGTCGCAGTCCTACGTGCTGCGCTGCGCGGACGACAAGTGGATCGCGCTGCACATGTCCTCGCCCGAGAAGTTCTGGCAAGGCCTGGCGGTGGCGATCGAGCAGCCCGACATCTTCCAGGACCCGCGCTTCGCGACCCGCGACGCGCGCATCGACAACCAGGAGGCGCTGATCGCGCTGCTGGGCGAGCGCTTCCGCACGCGGACGCGCGACGAATGGTGCCGCCGCCTGCAGCGCGAGGACGTGCCCAACGCGCCGATGTACGACACCAGCGAGGCGCTCGAAGACCCGCAGGCGAAGCATCTGCAGCTGATGACCTCGGCCGAGCATCCGGTGATGGGGCTGTTTCGCACGGTGCGTTCGCCGGTCAGCTTCGACGGCGAGCGCGCGCTCGAGGTGCGGCCGCCGCCGATGCTGGGCGAGCACAGCGACGAGATACGTGCCGCGCTGAAACGCAAGTAGATAAATAGAGACAACGGAGACAAGCGATGACGATCAAGACAACGATGCGCACCCTGCTCGCCGCGGGCGTGCTGCTCATGCTGGGCACGGCTCAGGCGCAAGACAAGGGGCCGATCAAGATGGTCGTTCCCTTCGGCGCCGGCACCACCACCGACACGGTGGCGCGCGTGGTCGGCGAGGGGCTGGGCAAGGCGCTGCAGCAGACGGTGATCGTCGACAACCGCGCGGGCGCGGGCGGCTCGACCGGCAGCGACATGGTCGCCAAGTCGGCGCCCGACGGCCGCACGCTCGTGATGGGCACGGTGGGCACGCACGCCATCAACGCCGCGCTCTTCAGCAAGCTGCCCTACGACCCGATGCGCGACTTCGCGCCGGTGGCCTTCATCGGCTATACGCCCACGCTCTTGGTGGTGGCGGCCGAGTCGCCGCTCAAGTCGCTGAAGGACCTGGCCCAGGCCGCCGCGCGGCCGCAGGGCGTGACCTTCGCCTCGGCCGGCAACGGCACCTCGGGGCACCTCGCGGGCGAGCTGCTGGCGCAGCGCCTGGGCGGCAAGATGCTCCACGTGCCCTTCAAGGAAGGCGCGATGGCGCTGACGGGCGTGATCTCGTCGCAGGTCGACTTCATGTTCTATCACCCGGCCGCGGTGATGCCGCAGATCAAGGCGGGCAAGCTGCGCGCGCTGGGCGCGAGCGGCGCGGTGCGCAGCGCGGCGGCGAGCGATGTGCCGACGCTGATGGAGCAGGGCATTGCCGACTTCGACCTGGTCGCCTGGTTCATGCTCTACGCGCCGGCCGCCACGCCCGACGCCACGCTGACGCAATTGCGCACGGCCAGCGCCGCCGCGCTCGCGCAGCCCGATGTGATGGCGCGCCTGCGCGACCAGGGCATCGAGTCGCGGCCGATGCGCGCTGAGGAGATGCGGCCCTTCAACAAGACCGAGCTCGGCAAATGGGCCGGGCTGGTCAAGCGCTCGGGCGCGCAAGTCGACTGACAGCTTTCGTTCGTTTCGCTCACAAGAACCTAAAGGAGACAGGAACCATGAAGACGCAGAACCTCAGAGGCATCGGGCGGCGCACCGCCGTGGGCGCCATCGCACTGGCCGCGGCCGGCTTCGCGATGGCACAGCAGCCAACGGGTGCGCCGATTCGCATCGGCAGCACGCTGGCTCTGACCGGGCCGCTCTCGGCCACGGCCCAGATCCACAAGGTGGTGGGCGACATCTACATCGAGCAGCTCAACAAGCGCGGCGGCCTGCTGGGCCGGCCGGTGGAGTGGGTGGTGAAGGACGACCAGTCCAAGCCCGACCTGGCACGCACGCTGTACGAGCAGCTCGTCACCGCCGACAAGGTCGACCTGCTGATGGGGCCCTACGCCACCGGCGCGATCCTCTCGGCGATGGGCGTGGCGCAGCGCTACAACAAGGTGCTGGTGCACCACACGCTGGGCATTCCCTCGCTCGCCAAGTACGACATGCAGTTCCCGGCCTGGTCGATCGGCTCCGACCCCGCGACCACCGTGCCCAACACCTTGTTCGATGCGCTCGCCGCCTCGCCCAAGCCGCCGAAGACGGTGGCGGTGGTGACCAGCAAGTTCCCGTCGATCCAGTTCATGAGCGCGGGTGCGCGCGAGGTGATCAAGAAGCGCGGCCTGACCGAGGTGCTGTTCCTCGAATGGGATTTCGGCAACCGCGACTTCGGCCCGATCGCCAACCGCGTGAAGGACGCCAAGCCCGACTTCGTGTGGGTCGGCGCCATCGGCCTGGAGGGCAACCTGCTGCTCGACGCGATGAAGAAGATCGACTATTCGCCGCCGCAGCACTTCTACCTGTACCCCGCGCCCGGGCCGCTGCTCGCGTCGCCGGATGCGAAGAACGCGCTCTCGGCCACGATCTTCGAGGCGCAGCCGCCTTTCACTTCCAACTTCGGCGCGGCCGAATTCGTCAAGCTCTACGCCGAGCGAGCCGCGAAGGCCGGCTTCACCGACACCTCGGTCGAGACCCAGGCCGCTGCCTCGTACACCGCGTGGCAGATCCTCGAGGCCGGCGTGGTCGCGACCAAGAGCCTGGACGACAAGGCGATCGGCACCTGGCTGAAGGCGAACAAGGTCGACACGCTGCAAGGCAAGCTGCGCTTCGACGGCACCGGCAACTTCGGCGACGACCTGATGCGCATCAAGCAGATCCAGGGCGGCAAGTGGGTGGTGGTGTGGCCCAAGGAGGTCACCTCCGGCGGCGCCAAGCTGATCACGCACTGACATGTCGGGCTTCACGCTGCCCAGCATCTCGCTGCTGTCCCAGTCCATCCTCTCGGGCATCTTCGTCGGCGCGCTGTACGGGCTGATGGGCCTGGGCCTCAGCCTGAGCTGGGGCCTGCTGCGGCTCATCAACCTCGCGCACTTCGCCTTTGCCTTCCTCGCCGCCTACCTCTGCTACCAGATGGCGACGATGGGCATGGACCCGCTGCTGACGCTCGCCGTCATCGTGCCCTTCTTCTTCGCGCTCGGCGCGGGCCTGCACTGGGTGATGGTGCGCTTCAAGGTCACGCCCTTCAATTCGCTCTTGCTGACCTTCGGGCTCACCGGCATCGCCGAGAGCGTGATTCAGTCGATCTGGACCGCCGACTTCCGCAAGCTCGAATCGAGTTACGGCGAAGAGAAGTTCAGGATCGGCGGGCTCTTCGTGCCGGTGCCCGAACTCATCACGCTGGTGCTGGCCGTGGGCCTGGCCTTCGCGGTGTGGGCGGTGCTGCGCTTCACCGACCTGGGCCGCGCAATGCGCGCCGCCGCGCAAGACGCGCCGGTGGCCGCCGCTTTCGGCGTCAACCAGAAGGCGCTGGGGCTGGTGCTCGCAGGCACCTGCGCGGCGCTGGCCAGCGTGGCCGGCGTGTGCCTGGCCTTGAGCTTCACGCTCGCGCCCTCGCAGATGTACGCCTGGGTCGGCGTGGTGTTCGCGGCCGTGATGCTCGGCGGGCTGGGCAGCGCGCTCGGGCCGCTGGTCGCGGGCACGCTGATCGGCGTGAGCGAGGCCATCACGATGGCGGTGACCGCGCCCTCGTGGGCGCCGATCGTCTCGTTCACCTTGCTGATCGTGATCCTGATCTTCAGGCCGGGGAAGACAGGCTGATGAAACGCACTCCACTGATCATCCTGGCCGCGGGCGTGGCGCTGGCCTTCGTGCCGCAGCTCGGCCTGCCGGCCTTCTACGACTCGCTGCTCTACCTGATGCTGCACTGGATCGTGCTCGCGACCTCGTGGAACATCCTGTCGGGCTACTCGGGTTACTTCTCCTTCGGGCACGGCGCCTTCTTCGGCGCCGGCATCTACACCAGCGCCAACCTGATGGCGCGCTACGACTGGCCCTTTCTGTGGACGCTGCCGGCGGCCGCGCTGGTGGCCGCGGTGCTGGGCGTGGCGCTGGGTGCGGTGGTGTTCCGCGTCAAGGGCGTGCGCGGCGAGCTGTTCGCGCTGCTCACGCTGGCGATCACCTTCGTGATCGGCACCATCGTGGTCAACACGCCGCTGGACGGCGGCAACGGCGTCTCGCTCGCGGCGGTGCCGGTGCCGAAGATCGGGCCGACGCCGTCGTCGACCTTCTACCTGCTCGCGCTTGCTGCAGCGATCGGCACGCTGCTGATCGCGTGGGGCATCCAGGTGTCGAAGTTCGGCGCCGGCCTGTTCGCGATCCACGACGACGAGGACGCGGCCGAGGTGATGGGCGTGCCGACCTACCGCTACAAGCTGATGGCGCTGGCCGTCTCGTGCGCGCTGGCCGGCGTGGCGGGCGGCATCCACGCGCTGTTCCTCTCGTACGTGACGGCCGGCGAGGTGTTCACGATCACGGTGCCGCTGACGGTGGTGCTGATGAGCGTGCTCGGCGGCACGCGCCACTGGGCCGGGCCGGCAATCGGCGCGGTCGCGATCACCGGGCTGCTCTACAGCTTCACGGCCGCCGACCATGCAGTGGCCGGCAAGGCGCTGATCGGCGTCATCCTGATCGCGGCGATTCTGTTCATGCCCGACGGCATCCTGGAACGCGTTCGGCGCACCTTGGGACGCACTTTGCGGCGCGCGCCGACCGCCAAGCCGGCCGCTGCTGTCGCATCGGCCGAGATGGCGGTCCGGGCAACGGCCGGCGCGCAGGGCGACGTGCTGCTGCGCGTGCAGGGCTTGAGCAAGGCCTTCAAGGGCGTGCGCGCGCTCGGCGGCGTCGACGTCGACGTGCGGCGCGGCGAGATCCTCGGCCTGCTGGGGCCCAACGGTTCGGGCAAGTCGACCTTCATCAACGTCGTCAGCGGCCACTACGCGCCCACCGGCGGCGCGATCTGGTTCGAGGGCCGCTGCATGAACGGGCTGCCGGCACACCGCATCGCGGGCAGCGGCATCGCGCGCACCTACCAGATCCCGCGGCCCTTCGGCCACCTGAATGTGCTGCAGAACGTGGCGATCGCGACCATGTTCGGCGGCGCGGTGCGCGACCCGACGGCGGCCGCGAAGCAGGCGCGGACCTGGCTGGAATTCACCGGCCTCGAGGACAAGGCGCATGCCCGGCCCGACGACCTCAACCTGCACCAGCGCAAGTTCCTCGAGCTCGCCCGCGCGCTCGCCTCGCGGCCGCGGCTGGTGCTGCTCGACGAAGTGCTGTGCGGCCTGACGCCGCACGAGATCGACGGCGCGGTGGCGCTGATCCGGCGCATCCGCGAGCAGGGCTCCACCATCGTCTTCGTCGAGCACGTGATGCGCGCGGTGATGGCGCTGACCGACCGCATCGTGGTCTTCAACCACGGCGAGCTGCTGGCCGAAGGCGCGGCCACCGACGTGATGCAGCGGCCCGAGGTGATGACCGCCTACCTGGGAAAGGCCGCCCATGCTTGAGGTACGCGATCTGCAAGTGGCCTACGGCGCGGCGCAGGCGCTGTGGGGCGTGTCGCTCGAGGTGCGGCCCGGCGAGTTGCTGTGCGTGGTGGGGCCGAACGGCGCCGGCAAGACCACGCTGATCAATGCCATCGCCGGCATGCTGCGTGCACGCAGCGGGCACATCGTGCTCAACGGGCAGGACATCACGCAGCTGCCCGCGCACCGCTTCTGCGAGGCCGGCATCGCGCTGGTGCCCGAGGGCCGGCGCCTCTTCACCGGCATGAGCGTGCAGGAGAACCTCGAGCTCGGCAGCTACCTGCCGCATGCCAAGGCGAAGCGGCAGGAGACGCTGGCGCAGGTGATCGAGCTGTTCCCGGTGATCCGCGAGAAGCTCGCCAGTCCGGCGGGCGAACTCTCGGGCGGCCAGCAGCAGATGGTCGCGATCGCGCGCGCGCTGATGGCGCGGCCGCGGCTGCTCTTGCTCGACGAGCCGTCGCTCGGCCTGTCGCCGCGCATCGTGGGCGACATGTTCGCGGCGATCCGGCGCATCAATGCGGACGGCATGTCGGTGCTGCTGGTGGAGCAGAACGTCGCGATGGCGATGGAGGTCTCGCAGCGCGCCTACGTGCTCGAGGAAGGCCGCATCGTGGCCGAGGGCGTGCCCGACGAGCTGCTGGCGCGGCCCGAGATCCAGCGCGCCTACCTGGGCGTTTGAACCCCTTTCAACTGGAGAAACCCATGCTGTTCCCCACCACCATCGTCGGCAGTTTCCCGCAGCCCGAGTGGCTGATCGACCGCGCCAAGCTGGCGGGGCGCTTTCCGCCGCGGGTGCGGGCGCGCGAGCTGTGGCGCATTCCGCCGCAGTACCTGGAGGAGGCGCAGAACGACGCCACGCTGATGGCGATCCGCGCGCAGGAAGAGGCGGGCCTCGACATCGTGAGCGACGGCGAGATCCGGCGCGAGAGCTATTCGAACCGCTTCGCGACCGCGCTCGACGGCATCGACCTCGACAACCCGGGCACGGCGCTGGACCGCTCGGGCCATCCGAATCCGGTGCCGCGCATCGTGGGCCGCATCCGCCGCCGCCATGCGGTGGAGGTCGACGACCTGAAGTTCCTGCGCGCCCACACCGACCGCCAGGTGAAGATCACCGTGCCCGGGCCGTTCACGATGCTGCAGCAGGCGCAGAACGACTTCTACGGCAGCGAGGAAGAGGCGGCGATGGACTATGCCGACGCGGTGAACGCGGAGATCCGCGATCTCTTCGCCGCCGGCGCCGACGTGGTGCAGATCGACGAGCCCTACATGCAGGCGCGGCCCGAGAAGGCGCGCCAGTACGGCTTGAACGCGCTGAACCGCGCGCTCGAAGGCATCACCGGCACGACGGCGGTGCACATCTGCTTCGGCTACGCGGCCATCATCCACGAGCGGCCGAGCGGCTATTCCTTCTTGCCCGAGCTTGCGCAGTGCAGCTGCAAGCAGGTGTCGATCGAGACCGCGCAATCGCACCTGGACTGCTCGGCCCTGGCCGCGCTGGACGGCAAGCGGGTGATGGTGGGCTGCATCGACCTCTCGACGCCGGAGGTCGAATCGGTCGACACCATCGTCGAGCGCATCCAGCGCGCGCTGCCCTACGTGAAGCCCGAGAACGTGATCCTCGCGCCCGACTGCGGCATGAAGTACCTGCCGCGCGATGCGGCTATTGGCAAGCTGCGCGCGATGGTCGAGGCGGCGAAGGTGCTGCGCAGGGAACACGCGACCTAGCAGGCCGCGCGTGGTGCCGGCGGCATGCTGCATCTCTGCCCTGCACCGCAGCAAAACGGGATAGGCCATCGAGTCAATTGATATTTCGAAAGGACGCAACCAAACTATTACATCGAGAAACCGTCCAACCGGTAGAGACAAACCAGTTGGCCAGTGAAGGATGGGAACGAGCATCCGGGTACGCTCGCCGTGCCCGGGCAGGGGATGAGCGATGTTCAGTTGGATCATTGGCTCTAGTCTGAGATTCCGCTTCCTGGTGCTGGCCATCGCCGCAACGCTGTTGGTCTTCGGGACCCAGCAGCTGCGGAAGATGCCGGTTGACGTATTCCCCGAGTTCGCGCCGCCCAAGGTCGAGATCCAGACCGAGGGACCTGGCATGACCGCCACCGAGGTCGAGGAACTCATCACGATTCCCATGGAGGACCAGCTGCGCGGCGTGCCGGGCGTCGAATACGTGCGCTCCTCGTCCGTGACGGGACTCTCGCAAGTCGTGCTGCTCTTCAGGATGGGCAGCGACCTCATGGATGCGCGGCAGCGCGTGCAGGAGCGCCTGAAGCTCGCCATCGCCGAGCTGCCGAAGTCGTCGGGCATGCCTGTGATGCTGCAACCCCTCTCCTCGACCAGCCGAGTCATGAAGATCGGGCTGACATCGAAGGTCTACGACCAGATGGACCTGTCGATGATCGCCTACTGGACGGTCAAGTTCCGGCTCATGTCGGTCCCCGGCGTGGCCAACATTCCCATGTGGGGCGACCGGATCAAGTCGCTGCAGGTGCAGGTCGAGCCGAGCCTGATGCGCGCCCACAACGTCACGCTGAACGAGGTCATGGAGACGACCTCGGACGCATTGGACATCGGCATGCTGTCGTACAGCTCGGGGGCCAAGGCCCGTATAGACGGGATGATCGACACGCCCAACCAGCGCTTCGCCATCCACAACGAGTCGCCGGTGTTCTCGACCGAGCACCTGGCCGCGGTGCCGCTGACCCTCAAGGGCAGGCGTGTGGATCCGCCGCGGCTGGGCGATGTCGGCAAGGTGGTCTGGGACACCTGGCCCATGGTCGGCGATGCCGTCATCAACGACGAGCGCGGCCTGATGATGATCGTCGAGAAGCTGCCGTGGGCCAACACGCTGGAAGTCACGCGCGGCATCGAGGAAGCGCTCGCGGCATTGAAGCCGGGGCTGCCGGGCATCGAGATCGACTCCACGATCTTCCGGCCGGCGACCTTCATCGAGCTGTCGATGGACAACCTGACGCAGGCGCTCATTATCGGCTGCATCCTGGTGGTCATCGTCCTCGGCGCCTTTCTCTATGAATGGCGGGTGGCGCTGATCAGCGTGGTCGCCATTCCCCTGTCGCTGGTGGCCGCCGGGGTGGTTCTCTACATGATGGGCGCCACGATCAACACGATGGTGCTGGCCGGATTCATCGTCGCGCTCGGCGACGTCGTGGACGACGCGATCATCGATGTCGAGAACATCGTTCGGCGCCTGCGCCAGCACCGCAGGACGGGCAGCGGCAAGTCGACCGCGCGCATCATCCTCGAGGCGTCGATCGAGGTGCGCTCCGCCATCGTCCACGCGACCGTGATCGTCGTGCTGGCGGTGACGCCGGTGTTCTTCATGGGCGGGCTGTCGGGCGTGTTCTTCGAGCCGCTGGTCCTGGCCTACCTGGTCGCGATGCTGGCTTCGATGGTGGTGGCGCTGACGGTGACGCCGGCCCTGTGCCTGCTGCTGCTGGATCGTGCACGGGTCGAGCAGCGGGAGTCTCCGCTGGTGCCGTGGCTCAAGCGCCAGTACGCGGCAGCGCTTTCGCGGGCCGTGGAGGCGCCCCGCGCGACCTTCGCGGTAGCCGTCCTCCTCGTCGTCGCGGCCATCGGCGTGTGGCCTTTCCTCGGGGCGTCGCTGCTTCCCGAGTTCAAGGAAAGGGACTTCCTGATGCACTGGGTTCCTCCCGAGGGGACCTCGCACCCGGAGACCTTCCGCATCACCCAGGCAGCCAGCCGCGAGCTGCGCGCCATTCCCGGCGTGCGCAACTTCGGCGCCCATATCGGACGCGCGGTCGGCGGGGACGAGCCCTACGGCGTGAACTTCACCGAGAACTGGATCAGCGTCGATCCCAAGGCGGACTACGCCACGACGCGCGCGAACGTCGAGACCGCGGTCGCCGGCTATCCCGGCCTCTACCGCGACGTGCAAACCTATCTGAAGGAGCGGATCAAGGAGGTGCTGACCGGCGCGGGCGAATCCATCGTCGTGCGCATCTTCGGCCCCGAGCTGCCGGTCCTGCGCGAAAAAGCGCGTGAAGTGGAAGACGCGCTGAGGGACATCCCCGGACTCATCGATCTCCATCTGGAACAGCAGGTCGATGTGCCGCAGGTGCAGGTCAAGGTGAACCTGGACAACGCTGCCCGCCGTGGGATCAAGCCCGGGGACGTGCGCCGGGTGGTGAACATCCTGATGTCGGGCATCGAGGTCACGGACATCCACAAGGGCGGCAAGGTCTACGACGTCTTCGTGTGGACCGCGCCCTCGTCCCGACGCAACGTGGACGACATCCGCGAGTTCCTGATCGACACACCCTACGGCGGGCGCGTGCGGGTGGCGGACATCGCCGACGTCGGCATCGCGCCGACGCCGAACAAGATCAAGCGCGAGAACAACTCGCGGCGCATCGACATCCACGCCAACGTCAAAGGACGTGATCTGGGCTCGGTGGCCAGCGATGTCGAGCAGCGGCTCGAGAAGCTTCAGTTCCCGATCGGGTACTACCCGCAGTTGCTGGGCGAATACAAGGAACGCCAGGCGGCGCAGCGGAATCTGCTGACTGCCTCCCTCTTCGTCGTCGTGGCGATCTTCCTCGTCCTGCATGCGACGTTCAGGAGCCTGCGACTCGCCACCATGGTCTTCCTTGCCCTCCCGGCGGCGCTGGTCGGTGCGGTGCTGGCGACCTTTACCGCCGACCGCGTCATCTCGCTCGGCTCGCTGGTGGGAATCATCACCATCCTGGGCCTGTCGGCGCGCAACGGCATCATGCTCATCGAGCACTGCCGGCACCTCGAGCGGGAGGAAGGCATGCCCTTCGGCACCCCGCTCGTCCTGCGCGGCGCCGGCGAACGGCTGTCGCCCATCCTGATGACCACCCTGTGCACCGCGCTGGCGCTGCTGCCGCTGATCGTGCCCGGCAGCATCCCCGGCCATGAGGTCGAGCACCCGATGGCCGTGGCCATCCTGGGCGGCATCATCACCTCGGGCCTGCTGAGCCTGTTTGTGATTCCGATCCTGTACCTCCGGCATGGCGCCGGCGCCCGCGAGCCCTTCGAGGCGCGCTCTCCCCAGGCGGCGTCGCCCCTAGCGTCGCGCTGACGATGGCTGCATCGAGTCGGAAGTCCAAAGAAGAAGAGAGGCAATCATGGTTCGCTTGCTCGGATATCTCGGTGTCATCGCCTCGACCATCGCCTTGACGCTGGGCGCACCGGCGCGCGCGCAGGATCCCGCACCGGATCCCGCGCCGGACCAGAAGGTCCAGCCTCGTTCGCAGACCAAGGACGCCGCCGCGGACGACCACACGCCCAAGCCCGTGCAGGATGCGGCAGAGCCGGACCATATCCGTGGCCGGGTCACCCTGGTCGAAGCGTCCTTGTTCGCGGTGAAGACCCGCGAAGGCAGGACGCTCCGCATCGGACTCCACGACAGCACAACGGTCATCGGCCTCAGCAAGGGCAGCTTCGCCGAGGTGGACTTCGGCGTCTACGTCGGCGCCGTCGCAGTGAAGCTGGAGGAATACAGCCCCATCGTGCGCGATTCGGCGGTCTGGCTGCACAAGGGGTTCGAGCTGCGGATCATCGACGACAAGCTGCGCGGCATCGCGCTGGGCCACAAGAAGTGGGACCTGACGCCCGACAGCATCATCTCCCACGGTTGGGTCGACGACCTCGAGGTCCGTGTGCTCTCGATCAAGTGGGGTCCCACCGACTATGACGAAACGGACGTGGAGGTTCCCCGCGACGTGCCGGTCCAGAAGATGTCGCTCGGCGACAAGAGCCTGATCCAACCGGGAATGTCCGTCTTCGTCGGTGCGCAGAAGGGTTCGGACGGCAAGTACGTGGCCCTCTTCGTCCTCGTCGGCAAGGACGGCATCGTCCCGGCGCTGTAGCAAGCGAAGTCTCAGACAAGGAGGAACTCCCATGAAAACCCAGCACCTGGCCGCGGTCGCAACGCTCCTGTTGGCGCCGGCCGCAGCGCTTGCCCTGGATCCGGGTCCGTCGAAGCCGACGGGGAAGAACCCGACGGTCACACTGGAGGCGGTCGCGGGGAGCACCGTCAAGCGCGTGGTCCTGAGCGCGAAGGCAGCCGAACGCCTGGGGATCGAAACCGGCAAGGTGGGCGAGGAGTCGATCGTCCACAAGCAGATGGTCAGCGGGCTCATCACCGCCGCGGCCGACAAGCCGCCCGCCGCGAAGCCCGGCGGCGGCACCTTTGGCGGTTTCGCCCAGGCCGGCGGCGCCCCTGCAGGCGCTGCTGCGGTCGCTGCAGTGGTTTCCGCGACGCCGGCGCAGCAGAAACCTGGCGGCGCACCCGCCGGCCTGGGGAAGGTCGTCATCGAATCGCCGCAACAGCCGACGCCTGCAACGCCATCGGCGCGGACGAACAGCCCCATCCTCGGCGATGCCTGGGTGCTGGTGAGCCTGTCGGCCGCGGAGTGGGAGCGGCTCGCCAAGGACAAGCCGGCACGCCTGCTGCCGCTTGCCACCCGAGACACGCAGGGTGGCGACTTGCTCGCGCAGCCGTCCGGCGTGGCGCCGGTCGAGGACACCAAGCGCTCGATGCTGTCGCTCTACTACATCGTGCCCGGTGCGGACCACGGCCTGACGCCGAACAGTCGCATGCGAGTCGAGCTGCAGATTTCCGGCACCGAGGACAAGCGCAAGGTCGTGCCGTACAGCGCCGTGTACTACGACGGCAAGGGCGCCGCCTGGGTCTACGTCAACACCAAGCCGCTGACCTTCGAGCGGCAACGCATCAACGTGGAGCGCATCGTCGGCGACGTGGCGATCCTTTCCGGCGGTCCCGCGATCGGAACCCCGGTTGTCACCGTGGGTGCGTCGCTGCTCTTCGGGACGGAGATCTTCGGGAAGTAGCGCTCATCGATGAGCGCCGAGCGAAAGGGGGCGGGTATGTTTCGCTGGATCATTGGCTCGAGCTTGCAGTTTCGCTACCTGGTGCTGGGCATCGCCGCGGCGCTCATGATTTTCGGCACGGCCCAGCTGCGCAAGGCGCCCGTCGACGTCTTCCCGGAGTTCGCGCCACCGGTGGTGGAGGTCCAGACCGAGGCGATCGGACTGTCGGCCGACGAAGTGCAGAGCCTGATCACCCTCAACCTGGAGGAACTGCTCTCGGGCGTGCCCTGGCTGCAGTCGATCCGCTCGCAGTCGGTCACCGGCCTCTCCTCGATCGTGCTCACCTTCAAGCGCGGGACCGACATCATGAAGGCCAGGCAGATGATCCAGGAGCGCCTGACGCTGGCCTATACCCTGCCGAACATCGCCCAGCCGCCGGTGATCCTGCAACCCCTGTCGGCCACCTCCCGCTTCATGATGATCGGGATCACGTCGGACAAGGTCGAGCCGACGGAACTGTCGCTGCTCACGCGCTGGACGATCAAGCCGCGGCTGCTGGGGGTTCCCGGTGTCGCGAACGTAGCGATCTGGGGCCAGCGCCTGCGGCAGATGCACGTGCAGATCGACCCCAACCGGCTGCACGACGCCAAGCTGCTGCAGGAAGACATCATCGCGGCCGCCGGCGATGCGCTGTGGGTGTCGCCGCTGACTTTCCTCAAGGGATCGGCGCCCGGCACCGGTGGGTGGATCGACAACATGAACCAGAGGCTGGGCGTCCAGCACACGATGCCGATCGAGACGCCGGAGGACATGGCGAAGGTGGCCGTCACGACGCCGCATCTGCTGCTCTCGGGCAAGACGCTGTCGCTGGGCGATGTCACCGAGCTGACCTTCTCGCATCCGCCGCTGATCGGCGACGCGGTGGCCAGGAACGGCAGCGGCCTGATCCTGGTCATCGAGAAGTTTCCGTCCGCCAACACGCTGGAAATCACGCGCTCGGTCGACCGGGCACTGGCGGAGCTGAGTCGCGGCCTGCCCGGCGTGCAGATCGACACCCGGGTTTACAGGCTGGCGTGGTATGTCGACGATTCGATCGCCCATCTGACGCAGGCGATCATCCTCGGCGGCGTGCTGGTGATCCTGGTCATCGGCGCGTTCCTGAACAGCTGGCGCAGCGCGCTGATCAGCGCGGTGTCGATCGCGCTCACGCTGCTCGCCGCCCTGGCCGCGCTGCATCTGACAGGCGCCACGATCAACACCATGATCCTCGCCGGCCTGATCGTTGCGCTGACCGTGGTCATCGACGATGTGGTCGTCGACACGGAAATGCTGCGGGAGCGACTGCGCGCGCACAGGCCGGACAGCGGCATACCCGTGACGGCGGTCGTCTTCGCCACGACCATGGCATCGCAACGCAACGCGCTCTACGCGACCCTGGTCGTGATGCTCGCCGTGCTGCCCATCTTCTTCATGGGCGGCGTGGCAGGCTCGTTCTTCGAGCCGCTGGCCATCGCGTACCTGCTGGCGGTGGCCGCATCGACTATGGTCGCACTGACCGTGACCCCCGTGCTCAGCCTGATGCTGCTGGGGCACGCGGCCGGCCGGGAACGCGAGTCACCTGTCGCCGCCTGGCTCTGCAACAAATACGATTCGGGTCTGCGCAGGCTCATCGCCGCGCCGCGCAAGGCGGTGCTGGTGGCCGGCGTCGCGGTGCTGGCCGGCATCGGCATCTGGCCGCTGCTGGGTCAATCGCTGCTTCCGACCTTCAAGGAACAGGTCCTGCTGGTGAACTGGTCCACGCCCCCGGGGACTTCCCATACCGAAACGCATCGGATCACTTCGCGGGTCAGCAGCGAACTGCGATCCCTGTCCGGCGTGCGTTCGGTCGGCGCCCATGTGGGACGCGCGGTGACGGGCGACCAGGTGGTGGGCATCAATTCGAGCCAGATCTGGATCAGCATCGACCCGAAAGCCGATTACGACAGGACGGTCGCGGCGATACGCGAGACCGTCGAAGGCTATCCGGGCATCGAGCACAGCGTGCGTTCCTACCTGCGCGACAAGGTCAGCGAAGTGCTCACCGGCGCGGGCCATGCGATCGTCGTGCGCATCTACGGCCAGAAGATCGAGGTGCTGAATCAGAAGGCCGAGGAAGTCCGGCAGGCGATCTCCGGCATTCGGGGAATCGTCGACCTGCAAACCGAAGGCCAGGTGGAAGAGCTCCAGGTGCAGGTCAAGGTGGACCTCGACGCCGCGGGCCGCGCCAACGTCAAGCCCGGCGATGTGCGGCGCTCCACGGCGACCGTCTTTGCCGGCCTGGTCGTCGGCTATCTGTTCAAGGAGCAGAAGATCTACGAGGTGGTGGTGCACGGTGCGCCCGAGGCTCGCCAGAGCGTGACCAAGCTGCGCGATCTGTGGGTCGACAAGTCGGATCGCACCCAGGTGCGCCTGGGCGATATCGCCGAGGTCAGCCTGGTATCGACGCCGACGGTCCTGCGCCACGAGCGCATTGCGCCCTACGTGGACGTCGTGGCCAACGTGGCGGGACGCGATGCCCACTCGGTGGCGGAAGAGGTCGAGAAGCGGCTCGAGACGGTCAGCTTCCCGCTCGAGTACCACCCCGAACTCCTGGGCGAATCGGCGGAACTGGAAAGTGCCCAAGAGCACATGCTCGGCGTCACCATCGCCGCGCTGATCGGGATTTTCCTGCTGCTGCAAGCCTGCTTCGGAAGCTGGCGCCTGGCGACGATGGCTTTCGTGGGTCTTCCGGCTGCGGTTGCAGGCGGTGTGCTGGCGGTGCTGGTCAGCGGGGGCGTGATCTCGCTGGGCTCGATCGTCGGGTTCCTCGCCGTGCTGGGCATCGCGGCCCGCAACGGCGTTGCGCTGCTCGATCACTACCAGCACCTCGAGGCACGGGAAAAGGTGCCCTTCGGTCTCGAGCTCGTGGTGCGCGGCGCGCGGGAACGGTTGTCGCCCATCCTGGCGGGCTCGGCCGCGATCGTCGTCGCGCTGCTGCCGATCATCGTCTTCGGGCAGCGCGCCGGTTTCGAGATCGTGCAGCCCACGGCCATCGTCATCATCGGCGGCCTGCTCGCATCCACCCTCGTGACGCTGTTCGCGATGCCGGCGTTGTACCTGCTTCTCGGAGCGGGAGCCCAGCGCCATTCCGACCTCGGCCTGGCCGATGGGCAACCTCGACATGAAGGAGAGCTTCCATGAAGACGAGAACCTTTCAATGCCTGCTTGCCGCCGCAGCGATCTTCGCTTCCGGCGCGGCGGGTGCGCAGGATGCTTCGGGCTGGCAGCAGGAGTTCGGAATCTCGAGTTGCAATCTCGTGACCCAGGGAAGGAACCCGTACTTTGTGCTGGAACCGGGCTATCAGCTCGTCCTCGAGGGCGGCGATACCAAACTCCAGATCACGGTCCTCGACGAGACAAAGACGGTCGCGGGGACCGCGACGCGTGTGGTCGAGGAAAGGGAGTGGAAGAAAGGAGAGCTGTACGAAGTCTCCAGGAACTACTTCGCCATGTGCGAGCAGACCAAGGACGTCTTCTATTTCGGCGAGGACGTCGACTACTACAAGAAGGGCAAAGTGGTCAAGCACGACGGCAGCTGGCACGCGGGCGTCAACGGCAACAAGGCCGGCCTGATCATGGCCGGAACGCCGAAGCCGAAGATGAAGTACTACCAGGAGATCGCGCCCGGCGTGGCCATGGACCGGGCCGAGATCGTCAGTCTCGGTGAGACATGCAAGACGCCTGCGGGCACCTTCTCCGGATGCATGAAGGTGAAGGAAAGCTCGGCCCTCGACCTGCTTGCAAGCGAGTACAAGTACCACGCGCCTGGGATCGGGCTCGTCAGGGATGAGGATCTGCGGCTGACGCGCTACGGCTTCATCAAGGACAAATGACAGCGTGTTTCCCCGGGGTACATCTTCATTGCCTTGCGGACGCGACTACGCAATGATTCTTTGCAGTCGGGCAGGAGTTCTCTACAACGATGAAGAACGGCAATGGCTTGAATCGAACATGTCGAAGCGCAACACGTTCCCTGGCGTGGTCCCTGTTGCTCGCTGCCGCGCCGGATGCGCTGGGGATTGAAGCCGAGCCGGCCGCAGTCGCGCCGAGCGAGCAAACGGCCGGCAGCACCAATGTGCAGCAGCCGGTGCCCGACGAGTCCATCTCGAATGTCGACGCCGGCATTCAGGTGGCGCAGTTCCAACTGCCCACGCCGCCGTCCGACGAACCGGCCATTCCCGGGGACCCTGTGTTCTCGAGGTATCCGGAAAGGCCGCTGATCTCCCGCCTGGAGTATCAGTTCTCGTACGGCAGCGAGTCGGACGTCACGTACCGCCGCAACCCGGATCTCGACCGGCGCCTGAAGGACACGTCGCTGATCCTGTCGCCCCAAATCAACGGGGCCATCATCTACCGGCCCACCGATCGGGTGGAAATGATGCTCGAGGCGATCCTGCAGAGAGACATCGCCGTGAAGGAACAGGACATTGTCACCCTTCCGAGCGGACAGACGCAACTTGCGCCGCGCCACTACAACTCGCTGCCCATCGACCAGGCCTGGGTGACATTCAAGGAGCTGGGGCCGGCCGACCTGACGCTGGGACGGCGCAATTTCGAGGACGACCGGCATTGGCTGTATGACACCTCGCTCGACACCGCCCTGGTCAAGCTCAAGGCAGGTGCCTTTCAAGCCGAACTGAGCTATTCGCGCAAGGACAGGCTGGACCTGGATCTGCTCGCGCCGGTTCAGAAGACGCGCAACGACATCTACATGGCCTACCTGAGCTACCGCGGCATCGAAGACATCAGGTTGGCCGGCTACACGATCTACCGCGAGGATCAAGCAGGGAAGGAAGGACAACCTCTGCTCCTCGGATTGCGCGCCTCCGGCAACCCGTCCGACCGATTCAATTTCTGGACCGAAGTCGCGCTCCAGCGCGGCAAGGACGAGACCAAGAAGAACTTCAAGGGCTACGCCTTCGATATCGGTGGCACCTATCGATTCCCGGATCTGCCGTACGCCCCCAACATCACCCTGGGCTACGCGTACGGAAGCGGCGACGGAAACCCGAACGACAACAGGAATCACGAATTCCGGCAGACCGGCTTGCAATCAAACGAAGCAAGGTTGGGGGGCATTCCCAAGCTGAAGTACTACGGCGAGGCCCTCGATCCGGAATTGAGCAATCTCCAGATCCTCACTGCGGCCGTCGGCTTCAGGCCGGCGCCGAACATCTCGGTGGACCTTGTCTATCACCGCTACAAGACGAACAAGCTCGCGAGCGATCTTCGCAACGCTGCCCTTACGGCGGAGATGAACCAGGACAGTTCGCGGCCGAGCAAGGAAGTGGGGGACGCGCTCGACATCGTGGTCGGCTTTCGCAACCTGTTCGGCGTCCGGCGGCTCGGACTCGATCTGAGAGCGGGATTGTTCTTTCCCAGGGGAGCGTATCGCAACGAAGTGCTCTTCAGGCATCCCACCACCAGGAGGGAGATCAGCACGTTCCGCAGGGCGGACAGGGGGATCAGCGTCCTTGCCAAATTCTGGTATTGAGAGGACCTGACCGAACCGTTACTTCCGCGCAAACAAGGGCTGCTCGAAGTGCGCGACGCGCACGGTGCGCCTGGCGATGCACAGCTCGCGGAACTGATAGAGGATCGACACCATCGTCGAGGGCCGCCGTCGATGTCGGTGGCGACAATCATCCGTTAGCCGCGGGCATCGGCCATGCGGCGTTCAGAAGCGGTCTGCCAGCCCCATCGCCGGATCGCTCACCGAGTGCCGGCCGGTCTCCACCCGACCGGCGAAGCGCCGGTAGAAGGCGGTGTCGGCATCGCAGGTCACCACGAAGTCGTACCAGTTGCCGCTCGCGTCCAGGCTCCAGCGGATGCTAGTGTCGTCGCCGCCCTGGACCCGCACGCTCCACGCGCCGCGAGACCTGTTGTCGCGATCCCCGTGGTCGCCGCCATAGTGGCCGCGCGCGTCGTGATCGTCGCGACCGTCCTTGCCACTTGCGCCATGGCCCTGGGGCCGCGCGTAGACCAGGGTTGTGCTGCACGGTGAAACGGCAATCGCGCCGGCCATCGTTGCGCAGCTGCAAATGCCGAAGCCGCATGCCCTCGCAGGCATGCGGCTTTTTTTGTCGGCCCGTGCAGCTGCCAAGCCGTCGAGCCTGGGTCCGATCAGCGCTTCGCGGGCCTGGTCGCCCGGCCCAGGTGCTCTTCGATGTCACCGGAGCTTCTGCAGGCCGCGGGCGACCAGCGCCTTCAGGCGGTTCTGGACGGCGGGTCGCTGATGGAGGCGATGAACGCGTCCCAGCCCGGCTGTATCTCGGTGGCCGTCCGCGCGCCGAAGGCAGCGAGCAACTTGGTAAGTCAGCGTTTTGTCATGCCTGACGCAGCACGAAGACGAGCGTTCTGTCCTCCTCAAACAAGGGCGCAGCGCTCATGTCCACGTTTGCCTTCACGCCTACATTGAGGCCCCAGGCAAGGCCCGTCACTCGAATTGACGCGACGGGTCTGTCAGTAAGAATCAAATTCGGAGACACATATGCGATCTGCCGCCCTCCTTTTCAGCCCCTTCGCGACGGTGGCATTGGTCCTTGCCTTTGGCTGGCCCGCGCTGCTCGCATGCTTTGCTCTTGCATTGAGTACGCTTCTTTTCTCCACGGGCGACACCGAAGCCCACGCTCCTTCGCCAACAATCAACCGCGCGTGACCTCTATGCTATAGAGCCCCCAGGGGCAAAGGGCGAATCGTTCCTTGAGCGGCTTGTCCTTGAACGCGGCGAGCGTATCGGCCTCATAGATCGCCCACTGCGGGCCCAGCCCTCCCAGCGCGAGCGGAGCGCCGTCGATCTCGGTGGCAACGATCATCCGATAGCTGCGCGCGTCGGCCATGCGCAGCGGTACGACGTAGCCGTCCACCGCACGAAGGGCCAGCATCGCGTCGCCGGCCACACCCGCCGCCTCCACCACGCTGGTCAACAGCGGGCCCGCGAGCGAATGCGCCTTGGCGTCGTACTCGAGCGTCGGTTTGATTCGAACGACCGGCAGGCGGCGCAATGCCTCGGTGTCGAACACATAGGCCTTGTCGAACTTGACGCCGTGCTTCGCCATCAATTGGTCGAGCGCCGGATCGACGGGGCCTCGGTTGGACTTGGCTATCGCTCCGCTGACGGTCAACAGACCCGGACTCTTGCGGGTCGGCTCCGCAGCCGATGCGTGAATTGCAGGCAACAGCCCGGCGAGCGTGGCGGTGCCAAGGAAGTGTCGTTTGTTCATCGGTCGATTGTGGGCGGTGCGCCTGCATTCGTCCATCGCTGCGCAGCCCCTACTTGCGCGCAAACAAGGGCTGCTCGAAATGCGCGACGCGCACGGTGCGTCCGGCGATGCACAGCTCGCGGAACTGATAGAGGAAGGCCGCCGTCGGCGCCGCGATCCAGGTGTCTCCGACCGGCATGCGCAGCACCGGGTGCTCGCTGTCCTCGATGGGATCGAGCAGGGGCGCATCCGCGCGCATGAACTCGGTGAGGGGAATGCGATGGATGCTGGCGACCTCGGCTTCGCTCGGCACCAGCGCGCGTGCGGCGCCTGCCCAGACGACGACCGGCGTGATCGCGAAGCCGGAGCGGGTGACGAAATCGTCGAGGCGGCCGAGGATCGCGCCCTCGTCGAGCTCAAGGCCGACTTCTTCGTGCAGTTCGCGCAGCGCGGCCTCTTCCGGCGACTCGGCGCCGTCGATGCTGCCGCCCGGCAGCGCCCATTGCCCCGGGTGGTTGCGCATGTGGGACGGGCGTCGGGTCAGGAGCACGGCGGCGTCCTGACTCCAAGCCGCAGGTGTGCGAAGCCCCGGCAGCGCTGCGCCGAAGCCTTCCTCGACGAGCGCCAACGCCACGGCCGCACGCTTCGAGCCGGGGGCGCTCAGCGCCTGCCGCTCGAAGCCGCCAAGCCGGCCGGCGATCAGGGCACGCAGTGTGTCATCGAGCAGCATCGATCACTCCCGAGGCTCCAGCGCGGCCAGCAGCAAGGCCAGCCGCGCATCGAGCGCGGCGAGGTCTGCGGACTTGATCGAGGCGAGCAGCCGCTGCTCGTTCTCGACATGCGCGCCCACCGCGCGATCGATCAGCTTCAGGCCGGCGGGCGTGAGCTGCACCAGCATGCTGCGCGCGTCTTCGCGGTTGGCCACGCGCTTCACGAGGCCGCGCGACTCCAGCCCCTTGAGGCGGTGCGTCATGGTGCCCGAGCTGATCATCAATGACGAGAAGAGGGCGGTCGGCGCCAGGCAGTAGGGCGCGCCGGAGCGCCGCAGCGTGGCCAGCACGTCGAACTCCCAGCGCGTCATGCCGAAGTCCGAGAAGCATCGGTCCAGTTCGCGCTGCAGCAGCGCCGCGCAGCGCTTGATGCGGCCGATGGTGCCCATCGCGCCCACGTCGAGGTCCGGGCGCTCGCGGCGCCACTGATCGAGGATCGCGTCCACCGCATCCGCCGGTCGCTTCTTGGCACCCATCGGCAAAACCCCATTTATCTTGAAGTCAAGATTATCTGCTAGGCTCCATTTATCTTGACGTAGAGATAAATGCGATGCGCAACACACAAGGCTCGATCGCCTGGACCGACGTCCTCCTGACCGCTTTCGCCCCCGCCATCTGGGGCTCGACCTACATCGTCGCGACCGAGCTGCTGCCGCCCGACCGGCCCTTCACCGCGGCCCTGCTGCGCGCACTGCCGGCCGGCCTGCTGCTGGCGCTGTACTGCCGGCGCCTGCCGGCGCGCGGCGAATGGGGCCGACTGATCGTGCTGTCGGCGTTGAACATCGGCTTCTTCCAGGCGCTGGTCTTCGTCGCGGCCTACCGGCTGCCCGGCGGACTGGCCGCGGTGGTCGGTGCGATCCAGCCGCTCTTGGTGATGGGCCTTGCCTGGGCGCTCGACCAGCGCCGGCCGCCGCAGCTGGCGGTCGGCGCCGCGGTGCTGGGCATCGCCGGCATGGCGGCGCTGCTGCTGTCGCCGGGTTCGGTGTGGGATCCGGTCGGCATCGCCGCGGCCCTGGCCGGCGCCGCCTGCATGGCCGCCGGCACCTACCTGACGCGCCGCTGGCAGCCCGCGATGCCGGTGCTGGCGCTCACCGGCTGGCAGTTGCTGCTGGGCGGGCTGATTCTCTTGCCCATGACCTGGGCCATCGATCCGCCGCTCCCGCAGCTGACCGGCACGCAAGTCGCGGCCTATGCCTATCTCTCGATCGTCGGCGCGCTGCTGGCCTATGCGCTGTGGTTCCGCGGCATCGCGCGCCTGTCGCCGGTGGCGGTGTCCTCGCTCGGCCTGCTGAGCCCGCTCACGGCAGTGATCCTCGGCTGGGCCTTGCTGGGCCAGGCGATGCGCGGGCTGTCGCTCGTGGGGCTGGTCGCGGTGCCGGTCAGCATCCTCGCCGTGCAATGGGCCATGAGCCGCCGGGCCGTTCCCAAGGCGAATACCGCAGCGCGCAGCGCGGAGGTTACTTACTGAGCCCGCAGGCTTTGACGACGTCCCTTCAGGGCGCGCGCTGACGCCGCTCGAACAGCGGTTGCAGGAGCATCATCGTGTCCACGAAGCCTGCGGATGGAGCGTTTGGGACTGCCGCAGGCGCTTTCGCCCTTCTTTCGGAGAATCCCGTGAGCTTCAATCGCTGTGCATTTGTCAAAGGCGCCTTTTCAACCGCCGTGGTGGCCGCCGCACTCTCGGCTTCCGCTGCGGCCCATGCCGAGGTGAGCTGGTCCATCGGGATCGACGCCCCGACTTACTACGAGCCGGAACCCGTCTACTCGAGCCCGCCGCCGGTCTACTATCAACCAGCACCCCCCACTTACTACGAGCCGCCGCCGCCGCCCGCTTACTACCGTCCGGCGCCGAGGTACTACGGACCGCCACCGCCGGTCTATTACGAGCCGGACTATCGGTATGGTCCACGCCCCGTGGAGCGGCCAAGGCTGAGCGACATGCAGCGACGCGCGCTGGACAACTGCGTCCTGCTGGCGCCGCGTGAACAACCCAGGTGCCGTGCCACGGTCATGTCGACCGTCCGCTAAGCCGTCGGGTCAGCCCCTCAGCGCGTCGAGCAGCCGCGCCACGTGCACCGCTTCGCGCTGCGCACCGTCGGCGATCTGGTGCCGGCAGCTGGTGCCGTCGGCGACGATGATCGCGTCGGGGTTCTCGCGCACTGCCGGCAGCAAGCTGGCCTCGGCCATCTGCATCGACACCTCGTAGTGCGAGGCTTCGTAGCCGAAGCTGCCGGCCATGCCGCAGCAGGAGCTTTCGATCAACTCCGGTTTCGCGTCGGGAATGAGCCGCAGCACATCGAGGATCGGGCTCACCGCGCCGAAGGCTTTCTGGTGGCAGTGGCCGTGCAGCAGGATCGGCTTGCCGGCAGGCTTGAGCCCCAGCTTGAAGCGGCCGGCCTTGGCTTCGCGCGCGATGAACTCCTCGAACAGCAGCGCTTCTTTCGCGACCGTCTCGGCCTTCGCGCCCAAGCCCATCACCAGCGTTTCGTCGCGCAGCGTCAGCAGACACGAAGGCTCGAGGCCCACGATCGCGATGCCGGCTTCGGCCAGCGGCAGCAGCGCATCGACGAGCGCGCCGGCGCGGGCCTTGGCTTCATCCACCATGCCATTGGCGAGGTAGGTGCGGCCGCAGCAGTGGTGGCCGCCGTCCTTCTCGACCGTGTGCAGCATGTAGCCCGCGGCCTTGAGCACGCGCGCCGCAGCGAATGCGTTCTCGCTTTCGAAGGTGCCGTTGAAGGTGTCGACAAACAGCACCGCGACCTTGCGTCCCACGCAGGCGGCGGCGATGGCCATGTCGCGATTCACGAACATCGAGGCATCGCCGGCGCGCCAGAAGGTGTCGCTGCGCCATGCGGGCAGCGAGCGCTTGGCCGAGAGGCCCAGCAGCCGCTCGCCGAGCCAGGCCGCGCCCGGCACGCTGTTGCGCAGGTTCATGAGCCAGGGGAAGCGGCTCGCGGCGTGCGCGTAGTCGGGCAGCCGGGCGATCAGCCGGTCCTTGAGTGTGTGGCCGTGCTTCTTCTTGTAGTGGGCCAGGAACTCGATCTTCATCTTCGCCATGTCGACGCCGGTCGGGCAGTCGCGCTTGCAGCCCTTGCAGCCGACGCAGAGGTCCATGGTGTCGTACATGGCCTCACTGGTGAAGGCCTCGGGCCCGAGCTGGCCGGAGACCGCGAGGCGCAAGGTGTTGGCGCGGCCGCGCGTGAGGTGCTTCTCGTCGCGCGTCACGCGGTAGCTCGGGCACATGGTGCCGGCGTCGAACTTGCGGCAGTGGCCGTTGTTGTTGCACATCTCGACGGCCTTGGCGAAGCCGCCGCTGACGTCGCCGCCGGTGCCGGGCGCGGTGGTCTCCTCGGTCACCGGGTCGGCCTGCACGTTCCAGGCCGACCAGTCGAGCACGGGCACCAGCGGGATGCGTTTGTAGGGCCTCGGCGCCGAGGGCGGCGCGAAGCGGAACAGGGCACCGTCGTCCATCTTCGGCGGATCGATGATCTTGCCGGGGTTGAAGAGGTTGAGCGGGTCCAGCTTGTTCTTGATGGCGCGGAAGGCCTCGTTGATCGCGGGGCCGAACTGCCATTCGATCCATTCGCCGCGGCACAGGCCGTCGCCATGCTCGCCGCTGAAGGCGCCCTTGTACTTGCGCACCAGCTCGCTCGCCTCTTCGGCAATGGCGCGCATCTTCGCGGCGCCGTCGGTGCGCATGTCGAGGATCGGGCGCACGTGCAGCGTGCCGACCGACGCGTGCGCGTACCAGGTGCCGCGGGTGCCGTGCTTGGCGAACACGGCGGTGAGGCCATCGGTGTACTCGGCCAGGTGCTCGAGCGGCACCGCGCAGTCCTCGATGAAGCTCACCGGCTTGCCGTCGCCCTTGAGGCTCATCATGATGTTGAGGCCGGCCTTCCGCACTTCCCACAGGTTCTTCTGCGCCGCGTCGTCGGGCATCTGGACCACGCTGCCGCGCAGGCCGAGGTCGCCCATGAGGTCGGCCAGGTCCTTCAGCTTGGGCAGCAGCCAGGCCTTCTCGCTGCCCGAGAACTCGACCAGCAGGATGGCTGCGGGCCGGCCGATCAGTGCGGTTTCGACGGTGGACTTGAACGCGGGGTTGGCGAGGCTCAGCTCGATCATCGTGCGGTCGACCAGCTCGACCGCCGTCGGCCCCAGCTTCACGATGTGCTGCGCCGCGTCCATCGCCGCATGGAAGCTCGGGAAGTTGACGATGCCGAGCACCTTGGCGCGCGGCAGCTCGGCGAGCTTCAGCGTCAGGCTGCGCGTGTAGGCCAGCGTGCCCTCGGCGCCGATCAGCAGGTGCGCGAGGTTGACGCTGCCGTCGGCGGTGTAGGGCTTCTCGCTCTGGTTGTCGAAGATGTCGAGGTTGTAGCCGGCGACGCGCCGCATCACCTTGGGCCAGCGCTCGGCGATCTCGTGTCGGTGCTGCCTGGCGAGCTGCTGCACGTGCAGCGCGATGTCGGACGCGCGCGCTCCGAGCTCCGAGACCGGGCCGAAGTCGACCAGCTCGCCGTCGGACAGCCAGGCGCTCGCGCCCGCCACGTTGTGGACCATGTTGCCGTAGGCGATGGAGCGCGAGCCGCAGGAGTTGTTGCCGGCCATGCCGCCGAGCGTGGCCTGCGCGCTGGTCGACACGTCGACCGGGAACCAGAGCCCGTGCGGCTTGAGCCGCGCGTTGAGGTGGTCGAGCACGATGCCCGGCTCCACCGTGGCGCGGCGCGCCTCGACGTCGAGATCGAGCACGCGCCGGAAATGCTTGCTGTTGTCGATGACGAGCGCCGCGCCCGTGGTCTGGCCGCACTGGCTGGTGCCGCCGCCGCGCGCGAGCACCGGCACCTTGAGGTCGCGCGCGATGTCGATGGCGGTCGCGATGTCGCGCTCGGTCTTCGGCACCAGCACGCCGGCCGGCATGATCTGGTAGATCGAAGCGTCGGTCGCATAGCGGCCGCGCGAGGCGGCGTCGAACAGCACCTCGCCCTCGGTCTCGGCGGCGAGGCGCCGTGCCAGCGCTTCGCAGGTTTCGTTGGGCGGCAAGACGGTACCGGCTGGCTGGAGATGGCTCGCGGGCTCGATGCGCATGGGTTCTCGTCGATTCAGCTCTTGGCCGCCTGGGCCTTGGCGGGATAGATCTCGCCGGCGCGCAGCAGCTCCAGCACGGTGTCGCGCTTGCGGTTGAGATGCTCGATCATCAGCGTGCGCATCGCGGCCGCGTCGTGTGCGGCCAGGGCCTCGACCATGCGCTCGTGCTCGGCCACCGCGCTCTTCCACTTGGCCTCGTTCTGGTTGGTGCGAAAGCGCAGCGACTGCACGCGGGCATTGATCGAGCGGTAGGTGCTCGCGAGCACGGGGTTCCTGGCCGCGTCGTTGATCGCGGTGTGGATGCGCGCGTTGATGCGGTAGTAGCCCGAGAGATCGCGGCGTGCGAAGCAGGCCATCATTTCGTAGTGCAGCGCGCGCAGCTCGGCGAGCTCCTCCTCGGTGATGCGCTGGGCCGCCAGTTCGCCCGACATGCCTTCGAGCATGGCGAGCAGCTCGAAGGTGTTGACCACGTCCGCCTCGGTGAGCTTGACGGCCACCGCCCCGCGGTTCGGCAGCAGGTCCACCAGGCCTTCGGCCGCCAGCAGCTTGATGGCCTCGCGCAGCGGCGTGCGCGAGACGCGCAGCTGCGCGCTGAGCTCGCGCTCGTTGAGCTTGGCGCCGGGTGCGATCTGGCCTTCGACCAGCATGGTGCGCAGCCGCGACGCCACCTGGTCATGCAGCGCGAGCCGAGAGATTTCAATGATTTCCGCCATGGAATGCATTTTGAATGCAAATAGTGGCCCGCTCAATCGAGGAGACTAGGGGTTAACGAGCACGACAGATCGAATTTTGCATGCAAAACTGAAAAAGAAAGGACGGTCCCGAATGCTTCAACTCGACTTCCATCCCACCGGCAGGCACTTCCTGCAGATCCCCGGCCCGAGCCCGGTGCCGGACCGCATCCTGCGGGCCATGAGCCTGCCCACCATCGACCACCGCGGCCCCGAGTTCGGCGCCCTCGGGCTGCAGGTGCTGGCGGGCATCAGGAAGATCTTCAAGACGAAGCATCCGGTCGTCATCTACCCGTCCTCGGGCACCGGCGCCTGGGAAGCGGCGCTTGCCAACACGCTGAGCCCCGGCGACCTCGTGCTGATGTACGAAACCGGCCACTTCGCCGCGCTGTGGCAGAAGATGGCCGCGCGCCTGGGCCTGTCGACCGAGTTCCTGGCCTGGTCGGGCAGCGACGAGCAGCTGCCGCATGCGCCGAGCTGGCGCCGCGGCGTGCAGGCCGACCTGATCGAGGCGCGCCTCGCCAAGGACACGGAGAAGAAGATCAAGGCCGTGTGCGTGGTGCACAACGAGACCTCGACCGGCGTCACCTCCGACATCGCCGCGGTCCGCAAGGCCATCGATGCGGCGGGCCATCCGGCGCTCTTGATGGTGGACAGCATCTCGGGCCTCGCGAGCGCCGACTTCCGCCACGACGAGTGGGGCGTGGACGTGACCATCAGCGGCTCGCAGAAGGGCCTGATGCTGCCGCCGGGCATCAGCTTCAACGCGCTCTCGCCGCGCGCGCTGGAAGCATCGAAGAGCGCGAAGCTGCCGCGCGCCTTCTGGGCCTGGGACGAGATCGTCGAGATGAACAAGGACGGCTACTGGCCCTACACGCCCAACACCAACCTGCTCTACGGCCTGGCCGAATCGCTGGACATGCTGCTCGGCGAGGGCCTGGACAAGGTGTTCGCGCGGCATCAGCGCTGGGCCGCCGGCGTGCGCGCCGCGGTCGAGGCCTGGGGCCTGCCGATCCAGTGCGCCGACCCGGCCGTCTACTCGCCGGTGCTGACCGGCGTGATCACGCCCGAGGGCGTCGATTCGGATGCGGTGCGGCGCCTCATTCACCAGCGCTTCGATCTCTCGCTCGGCACCGGCCTCGGCAAGCTCAAGGGCCGCATGTTCCGCATGGGCCACCTGGGCGACAGCAACGACCTCACGCTGGTCGCGATGGTGGCCGGCGTCGAGATGGGGCTCAAGCTCTCGGGCGTGAAGCTCGCCGCGAGCGGCGTGCAGGCCACGATGGACCACTTCGCGAGCCACGCGGCGCCGGCGGCATTGCAGAAGGCCGCCTGAGCCCATTCATTCACCAACAAGGAGACCGCGACTCATGCAACGACGTTCCCTCATCCAGGCCGCGGGCGCGGCGGCGGCAGTCACGCTCGGCGTGCCGCGCGTGTTCGCGCAGGAATGGCCCAACGGGCCGGTGCGCATCGTGGTCGGCTTTCCGCCGGGCGGCGGCACCGATGCGCTGGCGCGCGTGGTGGCGCAGAAGCTGTCGACGATGTGGAACCAGTCGGTGATCGTCGAGAACAAGGGCGGCGTGGCGGGTGTGCTCGCAGCCGAGTACGTGTCGACGCAGCCGAGCGACGGCAGCACGCTCTTGATGGCGCACATCAATAGCCACGCGCTCGCGCCCAGCCTGCAGCCCAAGCTGCGCTACAGCGTGGAGCGCGACTTCGTGCCCATCGTGCTGGTCGGCGTGACGCCCAACCTGCTGATCGCGAGCCCGACGCAGAAGGCGGTGACGGTGAAGGACATCGTGGCCTTGTGCGCCGCGGAGCCCGGCAAGGTGAGCTTCGGCTCGGCCGGCGCCGGCTCGGCGCAGCACCTGGCGCTGGAGATGTTCAAGCTGCAGGCCAAGGTCGATGCGCTGCACGTGCCCTACAAGGGCAGCGGGCCGCTCCTGGCCGACCTCATGGGCAGCCAGATCCAGTACAGCTTCGAGACCATGACCGCGGCCACGCCGCACGTGAAGAGCGGCAAGGTGATCGGCGTGGCGCAGACCCGCATGAAGCGCGCCAAGGGCCACCCGGCCATACCGACGATGCAGGAGCAGGGCTTCGACGGCTTCGAGGCCACCACCTGGTACGGCCTCGCGGGCCCCGGCAAGCTGCCGGCCGGCATTGCCGACAAGATCAACCGCGACGTCAACACGGTGCTCGCGATGCCCGACGTGCAGGAACGGCTCGACACCTACGGCGCCGAGGACGGCGGCGGCTCGCGCGAGAAGTTCAGGCAATTCATCGCCAGCGAAATCACGAAGTGGGCCAAGGTCGTCAAGGACGGCAAGGTGAAGGTCGACGCATGACGGACGTGACGCAGGCGCTGGCCTCGGCCTGGCGCGAGGGCCGCGCGCTCGACGCCGCCGCATGGCAAGACAAGGTGGGCGACGCGGCAGAGGCCTACCGGGTGCAGGAGCGCGTGGCGGCAGCGATGGAATGGTTCGAAGGCACGCCCGTACCCAAGCACTGGAAGTCCGGCGGCCCGTCGCGCGAGGCGGTGCTCACGCATGCGCCGCTGCCGCCGGCCGGCGTGCGGGCGAGCCCCTCGGACTTCGGCGCGCACCGGGCATCGAGGCCGAGATCGCGCTGCGGCTGGGCCAAAGCGTGACGCCGGCGCAGGCCGCCGCACTGACGCCGGAGACCGCCGGCAAGCTGGTCGATGCCATGGCCGTCTCCATCGAGATCGTCGATTCGCGCTGGAAAGACGCGGCGCTTGCGTCGGCCTGGTTGCGCCTCGCCGACCAGCAGTCGCACGGCGCGCTGGTGCTGGGCGCATGGGTGCCCTATGCCGCGCGCGACTGGGCCTCGCAGCGCTGCGAGACGCGCATCGGTTCGCGCGAGCCCGTGCTGCGCACCGGCACGCATCCGCTGGGCGACCCGGCCTGGCCGCTGCCGACCTGGCTGCGGCATGCGACGCGCAACGGCGCCGTCGTGCCGGCCGGCACCGTGGTCACGACCGGTTCCTGGGTCGGCGTGCTGCCGGTCGCGCGCGGGGAGGCTGTGGTCGTCGAGTTTCCCGGCATCGGTCGCGCCGAGGCCGCATTGTTCAGCCCAGCTCGAAGCTCGTGATGCCGTAGAGGCGCTGAAGTTCGCAGGCCGGTGCCGTGCCCGCGTACATGCGCGCGGTCTCGAACACGCTGCGCAAGCCCAGCGCCCGCGCCAGCGCCAATGCGTCGGCGTTAGGCATGGGAACGTCGAGGTAGACGGGGTCGCCTTCGGGGACGCTGCCGCACAGCGCGGCGTAGAGAGTGCTCGCTACCTCCGGGCGGTCCGCCACCAGCGGGCCGATCTTGTGGCCCTCGCGGCAGCGCCGGATCAGGCCCCATCCGGCGAGCCGGCCCTGATCCATCCAGGCCAGACCCGTCGCCTCCGGCATCGCGATCCAGGCGCGCAGAAAGGCCTCGCGCGGCGCGGGAAAGATGCGGCGCTCGTCGGCGCAAAGCGCCGCGAAGTCGACGTCGCGAAGCGGCACGATCGGCGCGTCGCCGGTGCGCTCGCTGCGCCGGGCCGTACCGGCAAAGCGGATGTTCTGCCATGCCAGGGAGAAGCCGCTCTTGCGATAGTTGTCCTGTTGCGCCGGCACGCCGTCGAGCCCGACCACATGGCCCGCCAGTCGCGCCATGCCTTTGGCCCAGAGTCGGCGCCCGATGCCGCGCCCGCGCCAGTCCGGCGCCACGATGTACAGGCCGATGAAGCCGAAGCGTCCCGCATAGGAGACGGCGCCGATGCAGCCCACCGCCTGCCCCTGATGCTCCGCGACCAGGAAGCCGCCGGGGTCCGCCGCGTGGAAGGGGTCGGCGTCATGCAGCCCGGGGTTCCAGCCTTCGCGCGCCGCGAATTCGATGACGACGGGCATCTCGCCGCGCCGCAGGGTGCGAATCCTGATGTCCATTCAGTGCGCGCCGCGCATCAATCGGGAGGCGCTTCGTTCCAGGTCGCCGGGTCCACCGCCTTGGGCTCGTTCCACAGGCAGGGGCCGCACATGGTGGCGAGATAGACCAGCCTCTCGGCCTTCATGCCGGCCACCACCGGCGTGGTACCGCACACCTCGCAGGCGTGCGCGTAGTCGGGTACGTAGCGATCGATGGAGGTGATGGGATCCATGGCGCGAATGATCGCGCATTTCGCGCCGCGATGTCACTGCGTCGGAGGGCGTACGGCACCGCCGGCGCGTTAGGATCGCCCATGAAAAAGACATTCCAGCTCCATATCGAAGGCAAGAACCCCGACCGGGTTCTGGATGCCGTCAAGCACGAGCTTCGCAAATACGTCAAGCGCGAACGGCGGCGCGAGCTGCCCGAAGGCGCGGACTTCTGGGACTTCGATTGCAAGTTCGGCCCGACGCCCGAAGCGGCCGAACCGGTTCACCTGTCCGCGCTCACGGCGCTGGTCGACGGCGTGGCGAAGGAGGGCGGCGCGCAGTTCTATGCCGAGATCCTGGCCAAGCCCGGCCATCGCCGCAGCCGGCCCGCGGACGCGCCGGCCGCCGGCCCCGATTCGGCCGCGCCATGACGACCATCCAGGCACGGCGCAGGTTGATCGTGATCGTGCTGCTGTGCGTGGCCGCCGGCGGCGCGCTGCTGCGGCACTTCGCGGCGCCGGGATCGACCGCGCGCGACGTCGGCACGCTGCTGATGGTGCTGTGGCTGCCGGTCATCGGCAGCGTCGTCGCCTGGCTCTTCGCGAAGCTGCGGCGTACGGCGCCCGGGGCCGCCGATTCGTCGGGTTTCGAGGCCCGAAGCGCATTCCATCCCCACGCCCTGGTCGAACTCACGATGCGCGCGTCGCAACTGCCTTCGGAGGACGTGCCCATTGCGGAAGGCGAGTACCGCTGCGCGCTGGTGGTGGACAACGAAGGCTTCTCGGCTCGATGGTTGGTGGCACCGGGCCGCGCGTTCCGGCGCGGAACGGCGCAGGCGCTCGAAGTCGAGTTCCTGGCACCGGCGCTCGCGCTGCCGCGCTTCCCGCGGGACGCCGTGTTCCGGATGCTGGTCGACGAGTCCTTCGTCGGCGACGGCCGTGTGCTGCGGGTGCTCGATCGCGCTTGACCCGCACCCGGGACCCCGTGCCGGATAGGCGTTGGCCTACACCGCGACGGGATCGCAAGGAAAGACATTCCGCTGCACCGCAACATAATGGCGAAGGCTTTGGTTCTAACCGGCGTGATGTCTTCTCAGGGGCAAGTCCATCCATGTTTCATTCTTCGACCGAGACCGCCTTGTCCGCCGTTGCTCCCCGTGTGTTGCCCGACACCCTGGCATCGCTGTTCGACGTGCAGTGCGAAGCGCATGCGAACAAGCTGGCCTACGGCTTTCTCAAGGATGACCTGAGCGTCGCGCAGGAGAGCAGCTATGGCCGGCTCCAGGCCGATGTCCACGGCATCGCCGCCTGGCTGTCGGCCCAGACCCACGCGGGCGACCGCGTGCTGCTCGCCTTCGGGCCCGGGCTGGACTTCGTGCGCGTGTTCTGGGCCTGCGTGCTCTCGGGCCGGGTGGCGGTGCCGGTTCCCGCGCCCGATCCGGTGCGGCTGCACCATGCGGCGCCGCGCCTGCGCAGCCTGATCGCCGATTCGCGCGCCGCGCTGGTGCTGACCAGCGCATCGCTGCTCGATGCGGCGGCCGCCACGCTGGACCCGGCCACCTTCGCGATGGCGCGCTGGATGGCGCTGCCCGATTCGGCGTCGCTGGACAGCGCCGAGACGCCAGCCTTCGCGTCGCCGGCGCTCGAGCCCGCCAGCCTCGCCTACCTGCAATACACCTCCGGCTCCACCTCGGCGCCACGCGGCGTGCGGCTGACGCATGCCAACGTGATTGCCAACATCCGCGCGGTGATCGCGTCAAATCATGGAAACAACGCCAGCCGGGCGCTCAGCTGGCTGCCGCACTTCCACGACTACGGGCTGGTGTTCGGCGTGCTGGCGCCCGTGATCGCAGGCGCGACCGGCTACCTGATGTCGCCCGTGGCTTTTCTGCGCCGGCCGCTGCGCTGGCTGGAAGCCATCGCGGCCTATCGCATCACGCACAGCGGCGCACCCGAGTCGGCCTACGCCGCCTGCCTGCAGGCACTGGGCGACAAGGCGCTCGGCATGCGCCTCGACAGCCTGGTGTCGCTGACCTGCGGTGCCGAGCCGATCCGCGCCGCCACGGTAGAGCGCGTGCTGGCGGTCTTCGGCGCCGCCGGCCTGCGCCCCGATGCGTTCGCGCCGTCCTATGGCCTCGCCGAGGCCGTGCTGGGCGTGAGTTCGACGACGCCGGGCACGCCGCCTCGCATCGTTTCGGCGGATGCGGCCGCATTGCTGGCCCATCGCTTCGAACCCGCCGCGGACACATCGCGCGACGCGCGCCGACTGGTCGGCTGCGGGCGGGCGATGCCCGACACCGAGCTCCTGGTCGTCGAAGCCGGGCGCCCGTGTGCCGACGGCGAGGTCGGCGAGATATGGGTGGGTTCGCCGAGCATCGGCGAAGGCTACTGGATGCAGCCCGAGGCCAGCGAAGCCGTCTTCGGCGGCCACCTGGCCAATGGCGCCGGGCCTTTCCTGCGCACCGGCGACCTGGGCTTTCTCGACCGCGGCGAGCTGTTCGTTACCGGGCGACTGAAAGACCTGGTCATCGTCCACGGCGAGAACCACTATCCGCAAGACCTGGAATGGAGCGCCGAGCGCGCCCATCCCGACCTGCGCGTGGGCCACGGCGCCGCCTTCCCGGTCGATACGCCGGGCGGAGAAGCGGTGGTGCTGGCACTGGAACTCCAGCGGCGCCCGGTCCCCACCGACACCGAGGCGGTCTTCAGCGCGGTGCGCCGCGCCATCGCGGTGGAGCACGGGCTGCCGGTGCACGCAGTGGCACTGGTGCGCGCCGGCGCCTTGCCGCGCACCTCGAGCGGCAAGATCCAGCGGCACCGCTGCCGCGAGGCCTTTCTTGCGAACGAGCTGCCGCTGGCGGCGCCGCTCGATACCGGCGGCGACGAGGCGATGGCCCTGGACGAGGAGGCACTGGCCACCCCCGAGGAGCGGCCCGGCGCCGTGCTGCCGCGCGACGCGCGCGAGCAGGCCGTCTGGGACATCTGGCGCGAAGTGCTGGGCACGCGCGCCTTCGGCGTGCACGAGAGCTTCTTCGAGCTCGGCGGCAACTCGCTGCGGATGACGCAGGTGCTCTCGCGCATCCGGCAGCGCTTCGACGTCGAGCTGCCGCTCGCCGAGCTGTTCGAGCATGCGAGCGTCGCCGCGATGGCGGCGCAGGTGGCGCGGCAGGCCGCATCGGGCGGCGGGGCAGCCGCCGCGCATGACGGCGGCATCGAGCGTGTGCCGCGCAGCGGGCCGCTGCCGGCCTCGCTCTCGCAGCGCCGCATGTGGGTGATCCAGCACTTCGACCCGGCATCGACCGCCTACAACGTGCCAATCGCGATCCGGCTGCGCGGCGCGCTCGACCCGGCGCTGTGCCAGCAGGCGCTCGACCTCATGGTCGAGCGGCACGAAGGCCTGCGCACGGCCTTCGTGATGGGCGAGGACGAGCCCATGCAATCCATCGCGCCGAAGCTCGCGGTGCCGATCGAGTTCATCGACCTGAGCGATCTGCCCGGCCGCGAGGGCAACGAGCAGGCGCGCGCGCTGCTGGCGGATCGCATTGCGCAACCCTTCGATCTCTCGCAGGCGCCGCTGCACCGGCCGACCCTGATCCGGCTCGGCGAGCGCGAGCATGTGCTGTTCTGGCTGCTGCACCACGCGATCACCGACAACTGGGCCGGCGCGCTGCTGATGCGCGAAGCGCTGGCGGCGTACGGCGCCCTGGCGGCCGGTCGCAGGCCGGAATCGGCGCCGCCCGCGATTGCCTATGCCGACTACGCCGCCTGGCAGCGCCGGCCCGAATCGGTCGAGGCGCGGCGCCCGCACCTGGCGTACTGGCTCGAACGCCTGCGCGACTTGCCGGAGCTCGACCTGCCCACCGATTTCCCGCGTCCGGCCAAGGCCAGCGCCAAGGGCGCGCGCGTCTCGGCCGAGCTGCCGCTGCGGCTGCGCGAGGCGATGCGCGAATTCGGTGGCCGCGAGGCCGTCACGCCTTTCGTCATCTACCTGTCGGCCTTCGTGCTGATGCTGTCGCGGCAGGCCAAGAGCGACGACGTGGCGATCGGCATGCCGATCGCGAACCGGCATCGCTTCGCCGCGGAGCAGCTGGTCGGCACGCTGGTCAACACGCTGGTGATGCGCACCGACCTCGCGGGCGACCCGAGCTTCACGCAACTCGTGCACCGCGTGCGCAGGAATGCGCTCGAGGCCTATACGCACCAGGAGGCGCCCTTCGACGAGCTGATCGATGCGCTGGGACACGACCGCACGCTTCGTCCCGAAGGCCCGGTGCGCGTGCTCTTCAACGTGCTGAATGCGCCGGTGGGCAAGCCGGAGCTGTTCGGCCTGGAGGTCGACGAGTTCGATTTCGAGCGCACGGCCGCGCAGTTCGATCTGTCGATGCACATCGACACCGAGTTCGCGCATCGCATCCACCTCGAATACGCGACCGACCTCTACAGCGCGGCCAGCGCCGCGCGCATGCTCGAGAACTACCTGTCGCTGGTCGAGCGGCTGCTCGCGCAGCCCGAGCGCCACCTGTCCGAGCACGAGATGCTCTCGCCGGCGCAGATGAGCCTGCTGCGCCACGGCTGGAACGGCGCCAGGGCGCCGCTGCCCGCGCAGCAGCTGGTGCACCGCTACCTGGACCTGGGCGCGCCCGAAATTCGCACGCGCGTGGCCGTCATCGACGCCGATGGCGACACGCTCGGCTACGGCGAGATCGAAGCGCAGTCGAACATGCTGGCGCGCGTGCTGCGCGCGCGCGGCATCGCGCGCGGCCAGCGCGTCGGCCTGTGCATCGAGCGCAGCCCCGCGATGCTGATCGCGCAGCTGGCGGTGATGAAGGCCGGCGCGGCCTACGTGCCGCTGGACCCCGACTATCCGGTGGAACGGCTGCGCTTCATGGCGGCCGACGCGGACCTGTCTGCCATCCTCACGCAGCGCAGCGCGAGCGCCATCCTCGACGGGCTGAACGTGCCGATGCTGCGGGTCGACGACGAGCGGCTGACGGCCGGCAGCTCAGGCGACGCGCTCGAGCCGCAGCCCGAGCTCGATGCCACGCCGGCCGACGAGGCCTACCTGATCTACACCTCGGGCTCCACCGGCCAGCCCAAGGGCGTGCGCGTGCCGCACCGCGGCGTGGTCAATTTCCTGGCCGGCATGGTGAAGATGCCGGGGCTCGCGGCCGATGACTGCGTCCTGGCGATCACCAGCCCGTCCTTCGACCCCTCGGTGCTCGACCTGCTGCTGCCGCTGGTCGTGCGCGCGAAGGTGGTCATCGCCTCGCAGCAGCAGGTGCACGAGCCGGCTGCGCTGCGCGCATTGCTCGAACGGCATGGCGTCACGCTGCTGCAGGCCACGCCCTCGGGGTGGCGCGGGCTGATCGAAACCGGCTGGGCCGGATCGCCCGGCTTCCGCGCGCTGATCGGCGGCGAATCGCTGCCGCCGATCCTGGCGGAGCGGCTGATGGAGCGCAGCGCCGAGCTCTGGAACATCTACGGACCGACCGAAACCACCGTCTGGACCACGGCCTGGAAGGTGGAGTCGCCGCGCGATGGCATCGCCATCGGGCGGCCGATCGACAACACCACGGTCTGGGTGCTCGACGAGCATGGCCATGCCTGCCCGATCGGCGTGCCGGGCGAGCTGTACGTCGGCGGCGCCGGCGTCACCCTCGGCTACTACCACCGCGACGCACTGACGGCCGAGCGCTTCGTGCCCGACCCCTTCAGCGACGACGCGGAGGCACGGCTCTACTGCACCGGCGACCTCGGCCGCTGGCGCCATGACGGCGTGCTCGAGCACCTGGGCCGCGCCGATCACCAGGTCAAGCTGCGCGGCTACCGCATCGAGATGGGCGAGATCGAGTCCGCGCTGCTGGACTATCCGGATCTTGCGCATTGCGTCGCCGTGACGCACGCGCAGAGCGAAGAAGACGTGCGGCTGGTGGCCTACAGCGTGGCGCGCATCGGCACGGCGCCGACGCCCTTCTTGCTCAGAGAGCACCTGCGCACGCGCCTGCCGCACTACATGATCCCGCAGCATTTCGTCGCGCTCGCCGCGATGCCGATGCTGCCGAACGGCAAGGTCGACCGCGCTTCGCTGCCGGCGCCGGTCATCGACATCGTGCTGCCCGACGGGCGCAGCTACGTGCCGCCGGTCACCCACAGCGAGCAGGTCATCGCCGGCATCTGGTCGGAGTTGCTGGGGGTCGAGAAGATCGGCCGCACCGACAACTTTTTCGATCTCGGCGGGCACTCGCTCATGGCCATGCGCTCGGTGGCGGCCATCGAGGCGCTGCTGGGGTGGAAGGTCGCGCCGCGCCGGCTCATCTACGAGAGCCTGCAGCAGGTCGCCCGCGAGGAGAACCTGGGGGCGCACTGATCGCGCCGCGCGCTGCCGGACGGAAGGGCTTGCTGAGAAAGCGCGAGCCGCGCTCGCCGAAGCGCCATGGCACGTTGGCCGCCTTGGAGATGCCGATGCGCGGCCCGGTCTCGACCATCACGGCCGGATGATCGTCCGCCGCGGCCAGCAGCACGAAGGGCGGGCGGTCCAGCGCACGGCCGTTGAAGGCGCCGTCGATGCCCAGCGCCTGCGCGACGCGGCCGGGGCCGGCGCAGAGCAGGTGGATGTCCTCGAGCCCGCGGCGCTCGCGCATGCGCTCGATCCCCATCGCCGGCGCCAGCGCGCGGATCAGCACCCCGGCGCCATGCCCTTCCTCGCGGCAGACGAAGTTGAGGCACCAGTGGATGCCGTAGGAGCGATAGACGTAGGCGCGCCCCGGCGGCCCGAACATCGCGGCGTTGCGCAGGGTCAGGCCGCCGAAGCTGTGCGAGGCCGGGTCGTCGCGGTCGTAGGCCTCGGTCTCGACGATGCGGCCGCCGACGCCGTCGACCAGCAGCGTGACGCCGATCAACAGGCGCGCGACCTCATGCGAGGGCGCGGCGAAGTCGATGGCGGCAGCCGCGGCAAGCGGGTGATGGGGCTTCACGCGGGGCAGCCCGGTCATGGTCGCTAGAGACCTTTTTCGACCATGTCCAGCAGCTGCTGACCCAGCGCGTCCGTCTGCTCGCGCGGCATGCCGCGCAGCGGCCCGTCGATGATGAGCAGCGCGAGGCCGTGCACCGCGGACCAGGCCAGGAATTCCGCGCCGGGCCTGCGCTCGGGCGGCAGCGCCCCCGCCGCGACCAGCTGATCGAGCGCGGCGCCCAGCAGCTCGAAGGGATTCAGCCCGCTCTGGCCGCTCTTGGCCTCGGGCGGCGCGTCTTCCACATCCACCGGCGCACCGAAGGCGGTGCGGAACAGCCCGGTCTCGGTCTGCGCGAAGCGCAGGTAGCCGGCGCCGATGGCGCGCACCGCAGCGCGGGCGGCTTCGGCAGGGTCGCCATCGGTGCGCTGCGCCGCGAGCTCGGCCTCCATCGCGGTCGCGACCGCTGCCAGCGCCGCGGCACGCACCGCCTGCAAGAGCGCCTGGCGGCTCGCGAAGTGCCGGTAGGCCGCATTGGGAACCACGCCGGCGCGCCGCGTGGCCTCGCGCAGCACCACCGCTTCGGGCCCGCCGCTGCGCGCCAACTCGACCCCCGCCTCCAGCAGCGCACGCCGCAGATCGCCATGGCGATAGGTGCTGCGTGCAGGCGGGACGGGGCTGGGAACACTCATTTTCAATTCCATGTGGACAGCGTCCATTATGTCTGCTATCTTTCTTGTGGACGTTGTACACAACGGGTGACTTTTTTCCCCCGACCCCACCGCACTTTCCAAAGGAGACACGCATGGCGACCCAGATCTACGTGAACCTGCCGGTCAAGAACCTCGACAAATCGGTCGCGTTCTTCACAGCGCTCGGTTTCAAGTTCAACCCGCAGTTCACCGACGAGAACGCCACCTGCATGATCGTCAGCGAGAACATCTTCGTGATGCTCTTGGTCGAGAGCTACTTCAAGACCTTCACGCCCAAGGCCATCGCCGACGCCAAGAAGAGCACCGAGGTGCTGCTGTGCCTCTCGTGCGACAGCCGCGCCGAGGTCGATGCGCAGGTCGCCAAGGCGGTGGCCGCCGGCGGCAGCACGCCCAACAAGGCGCAGGACCACGGCTTCATGTACCAGCACGGCTTCGAGGACCTGGACGGTCATCTCTGGGAGCTGGCGTACATGGACATGAGCGCTTTTCCCAAGAGCTGAAGCCGGAATCGGCGATATCCCCCCACCCACCCCCAAGGAGATCCGAAATGAAAGTCCAGTCCTATCTCTTCTTCGACGGCCGCTGCGAAGAGGCGCTCGAGTTCTACAGCAGCAAGCTAGGCGCCAAGGTGAAGGACCTGATGCGCTTCAAGGACAACCCCGACCCGGCCGGCGCCGAAGGATGCGGCAACGGCTCCGGCTCGCCCATCTCGCCGGACAAGGTGATGCACGCGTCCTTCCAGATCGGCGAGACCGAGCTGCTGGCCTCCGACGGCATGGCCGCGGGACAACCCAAGTTCGAGGGCATTTCGCTCGCGCTCACCGCAAAGGACGAAGCCGAAGCCCGGCGCCTCTTCGCGGCCCTGAGCGAAGGCGGCCAGGTGCAGATGCCGATGGCCAAGACCTTCTTCTCGCCGGCCTTCGGCATGGTGGCCGACCGCTTCGGCGTGTCGTGGATGGTGCTGGCGGACTAGGGCAATCCCGCGCTAGTGGCTGGTGTGCCTGCGGGCGCTCCAGCGCGAGCGCGCCAGAGCGACCACTTCGACCACGCCCCAGACGAGGGCGCCGCCGAGTGCGCGGATGGAATGAGTCGTGGTGGGCCAGAGCATGTGAGGCATGGTCCCACCCTAAGAGCGTCATATGACACGTTGATGGCATGCAATGCCGCTATCCTGGGTTCACCCGACTTCCATTTGACGAGTGAATCCGACGGATCTGCCTGAACTGCTGGAGCTGCAGAGGCTCGCCCAGCTGGCGGGCCCGCTGATGGAGCAGCGCGTGCTGTGTGAGGTCGTGGCCGGCGAGCAGCGCTTTCCGGTCCACGCCTTCGTGCTCGGCAGCGCGCGAGCGGATGCGCCGGCGGTCGGCTTCTTCGGCGGCGTGCACGGCCTGGAGCGCATCGGCGCCGAGGTGACGATCGCCTACCTGCGCAGCATCGTGATGCGGCTCGCGTGGGACGAGACGCTGCACCGGCAACTGGAGGCCATGCGCCTGGTGTTCATGCCGCTGGTCAATCCGGGCGGGCTGTGGCTCGGCACGCGCGCCAATCCCAACGGCGTCGACCTGATGCGCAATGCGCCGGTCGAGTCGAAGGAGCGGGTGCCCTACCTGGTCGGCGGCCAGCGCATCAGCGCCGGCCTGCCGTGGTACCGCGGCGCGCAGGGCCAGCCGATGGAATGCGAGAGCGCCGCGCTGTGCGCGCTGGTCGAGACCGAGCTGCTGGGCCGGCCCTTGAGCGTCGCGGTGGATTGCCACTCCGGCTTCGGCCTGACCGACCGCATCTGGTTTCCCTACGCGCACACCTCCCGCCCGATCGCGCATCTTCCCGAGATGCATGCGCTGTGCGAGATCCTCGATCAGACGCTGCTGCATCACCGCTACGTGCTGGAACCGCAGAGCCGCCAGTACCTGGCCCACGGCGACCTGTGGGACCACCTGTACCTCGGCGCCACCAAGCGGCCGGACACGGTGTTCCTGCCGGTGACGCTGGAAATGGGCTCGTGGCTGTGGATCAAGAAGAACCCGCGCCAGATCTTCTCGCGCCACGGCATCTTCAATCCGATGATCGAGCACCGGCAGCAGCGCGTGCTGCGCCGGCACATCGGCTGGCTGGACTTCATCACCCGGGCCGTGTGCAGCTACAAACGATGGCTGCCTGGCGGCGAACAGAGAGCGCATCACCGGCAGCAGGCGATGGCCAGGTGGTACGGACGACAGCCCTTATGAGCACCTGGGTCCTGCTGCGCGGGTTGACGCGTGAGAGCGGCCATTGGGGGCACTTCCCCGAGCTTCTGCAGGAGCGGCTGCCGGGGGCCCGGATCGTGGCGCTCGACCTCCCCGGCAACGGGCGCCTGAACCAGGCACGCAGCCCGGCGCGGATCGAGGCGACGATGGAAGACTGCCGTCGGCAGCTGCTGGCCCTTGGGGTCGAGCCGCCCTGGCATCTGCTCGCGATGTCGCTCGGTGCGATGGTCGCGGTGGACTGGGCCGCGAAGCATCCCCAGGAGCTCGCCGGCTGCGTGCTGATCAACACCAGCCTGCGCCCTTTCAGCCCCTGGTATCGGCGCCTGCGTCCGGCGAATTACGGTGCCTTGCTCGGTCTTCTGTTCGCGCGCCAGGCCGCGCGCGGACGCGAGCAAACGATCCTGCGCCTGACCAGCCGCCACCTGCAGCCGGACGCGGCCGTGATCGAGGACTGGACGGCGCTGCGCGAAGCCCGGCCGGTGTCGCCATCCAACGCCTTGCGGCAGCTGCTGGCCGCGGCGCGCTACCGTGCGCCGCGGCAGGCGCCGGCCGTGCCCTTGCTGATGCTCGGCAGCGCGCGCGACGCCCTGGTGGACGTGCGCTGCTCGCGGCGCCTGGCGCGGCAGTGGGGCGTGGGGCTGGTCGAACATCCCACGGCCGGCCATGACCTGCCGCTGGACGACGGGCCCTGGCTGGCCGAGCAGGTCGGCCGCTGGGCGGCGCGGGCCGGCGCGTAGGGCGTCATGCGGCGGAGAGTGCCCAACCAGGGCAGGCCCGACAACCTCTCGAGCCGTGTGCTGGATCGGATCGTGGGAGAGCGCCAGCCCCGCGACCAGCACGGCTACACGAAGTCCGCCTTCATTTCCGCGGGCCGCGACACGACGCCTTTCGACCACAAGATCGTGACCGACGCCCTTCGGCGCCGCGGCGTCATGAGCTTCGTGACGCAAGGCATGCAACTCCACCACGCCCACGACATGCCCGAGCGCGGGTGGCGCCCGGCCGGGCCGGTGGGCGCCAGGGCTTGACGAGGGCCGCTCCCGACGCGACAGGCGCGAACGGCTTCTTGGCTCTAAATTCGACGCTCCATTCCAAGAGGAGCACCTGCCCATGATTCACGTCGTCGCCGTCATCACGGCCAAGCCCGGCCAACGCGATCGGATCCTCGAAGCCTTCCGCGCCAACCGACCCGCGGTGCTGGCCGAGCAGGGCTGCATCGAATACAACGCCACGGTGGACGCAGCCGGCATGCCGCCCTCACGCGGCTCCTTCGGCCCGGACACCTTCGTCGTCATCGAGAAGTGGGAAACGCTGGCCGCGCTGCAGGCCCATGCCGCCGCACCGCACATGGCGGCCTACGGCGCCCAGGTGAAGGAGTGGACCGAGAACCGGGTCATCCACGTGTTGGAGCCGGTGTGATACCTTGAATTACCGAGCGGTCATTATTTCTTGGCTTTCTACAGGCTCAAGACACAAAATTACCGAGAGGTAATTAAACGGAAGATCCATGACCGAATCAGCCTCGAACTTACCTGTCGGTAATTTGAACGGCACCGTCGTGCATTCCACCACCGAACTGGGCGAGCTGATCCGCCAACGTCGCCGCGCTCTGCAACTGAATCAGCTCGATATCGCCGGGTTGGGCAACACAGGGAACCGCTTCATCGTGGATCTGGAGGCAGGCAAGCCGACTGTGCAATTGCAGAAGGCACTCGACGTACTGCAACTGCTCGGCCTCGAGGTGGTGGTGCGGCCGCGCGGCACGACGGGTCGGTGATGCGGCTTGATAACAAAAACGCGCCCGAAGGCGCGCCATTGCTTGAGGTTGAAGCGATTTACTTCGCCACCACCCGCACCATTTCCAGGCACTTGTTCGAGTAGCCCCACTCGTTGTCGTACCAGCTCACGAGCTTGATGAAGGTGCCGTCCAGCGCGATGCCGGCCTCGGCGTCGAAGATCGAGGTGCGCGGGTCGCCGCGGAAGTCGGTGGCGACCACCTTGTCCTCGGTGTAGCCGAGCACGCCCTTGAGCGCGCCTTCGCTTTGCGCCTTCATTTCGGCGCAGATCTCCTTGTAGGTGGCTTCCTTGACCAGTTCCACCGTGAGGTCGACCACCGACACGTCGGAGGTCGGCACGCGGAAGCTCATGCCGGTGAGCTTCTTGTTGAGCTCGGGAATCACCACGCCCACCGCCTTGGCAGCGCCGGTGCTGGAGGGAATGATGTTCTCCAGGATGCCGCGGCCGCCGCGCCAGTCCTTGTTGCTCGGGCCGTCGACGGTCTTCTGCGTCGCGGTTGCGGCGTGCACGGTGGTCATCAGGCCGCGCTTGATACCCCACTTGTCGTTCAGCACCTTGGCCAGCGGCGCCAGGCAGTTGGTGGTGCAGCTGGCGTTGCTGATGATGGCCTCGCCGGCGTACTTCTTGTCGTTCACGCCGTAGACGAACATCGGCGTGTCGTCCTTGCTGGGCGCGGACAGGATCACCTTCTTGGCGCCCGCGTCGATGTGCTTCTGCGCAGTTTCCTTGGTCAGGAAGAGGCCGGTGGATTCGAGCACGATGTCGGCGCCGACGTCGCTCCACTTGAGTTGCGCGGGATCGCGTTCCTGCGTCAGGCGGATCTTCTTGCCGTTGACGATGAGGGTGTTGCCCTCGACGTTGATCTCGCCCTGGAAGCGGCCGTGCACCGAGTCGTACTGGAGCATGTAAGCCAGGTAGTCGGGCTCGAGCAGGTCGTTGATGGCAACGATCTCGATGTCGTTCTTGAAGTTCTGCACCGCCGCGCGGAGAACGTTGCGACCGATGCGACCGAAGCCATTGATGCCGAGTTTGATAGCCATGTGCCTTGCTCCTGGAGGGTTGAAAACTGGGTGATGCGGTCGATGTCAGCGCTTGAGCGCCGCTTCGACCGTGGCAGCGACGTTCTCTGCCGTGAATCCGAAATGCTTGAACAGCACGCCCGCGGGTGCCGATTCGCCGTAGGTGTCGATCCCGACGACGGCTGCGACGCCGTACTTCCACCAGCCGTCGGTGGCGCCCATTTCGACCGCGATGCGCGGCGTTCCCTTGGGCAGCACGCTCTTTTTATACGCCACATCCTGGCGGTCGAAGGTGGTGGTGGACGGCATGGAGACCACGCGCACGCCGATGTTCTTTGCCGCCAGCAGCTCCTGGGCCTTCAGCGCGAGCTGCACTTCGGAGCCGGTGGCGATGATGACGGCCTTGAGCTTCTTGTTCTTGAGGCCGACGGCCTCGGGCTCGGCCAGCACGTAGGCGCCCTTGCTGATGTCGCTCAGGTCCTTCTTGGGCGAGTAGGGCAGGTTCTGGCGCGACAGCAGCAGCGCGGTGGGGCGCTCGGCGTTCTGCAGCGCGACCGCCCAGGCCACCGCGGTCTCGGCGGTGTCGCCGGGGCGCCAGACGTCGAGGTTCGGGATCAGGCGCAGCGAGGCGGCATGCTCGATCGACTGGTGCGTCGGGCCGTCTTCGCCCAGGCCGATGGAGTCGTGCGTGAAGACGTGGATCACGCGCTGCTTCATCAGCGCCGCCATGCGGATCGCGTTGCGGCTGTAGTCGCTGAAGGTGAGGAAGGTGCCGCCGTAGGGAATGAAGCCGCCGTGCAGCGCCACGCCGTTCATGATGGCCGCCATGCCGAACTCGCGCACGCCGTAGTTGATGTGGCGGCCCGGCAGGCCGTCGGGGACCTGTTCGTTGCCTTCGGTGCGGACCACGGCGCCGTCCTTGTCGAAGCGCAGGGCGGGCGTGCTCTTGGTGTTGGTGAGGTTCGAGCCGGTCAGGTCGGCGCTGCCACCCAGCAGTTCGGGCAGGGCGGCGGTGAAGGCTTCGAGCGCGAGCTGCGAGGCCTTGCGCGAAGCCACGGTCTCGCCCTTGGTGTGGGCGGCGACCACGGTGTCGAAGGCGGTCTGGTGGAAGTTCTTCGGCAGCTCGCCCTTCATGCGGCGCGTGAACTCGGCTGCCAGGTCGGGGTACTGCTTCGCGTAGGCGGCGAACTTGTCGTTCCACGCGGCTTCGCGCTGGGCGCCGGCGGCCTTGGCATCCCACTCTTCGTACACGGCGTGCGGCAGTTCGAAGGGCTCGTGCGCCCATTGCAGCGCGGTGCGCGTGAGGCCGATCTCGTCGGCGCCCAGCGGTTCGCCGTGCGCCTTGGCGGTGTTGGCGCGGTTCGGGCTGCCCTTGCCGATCTGCGTCTTGCAGATGATCAGCGTCGGGCGGTCGGTGTGCTTCTTCGCCTTCTCGATGGCCTTGGACACATCCTTCACATCATGGCCGTCGATCGGGCCGATCACGTTCCAGCCGTAGGCCTTGAAGCGTTCTTCGGTGTTGTCGATGAACCAGGGCAAGACCCGCCCGTCGATCGAGATGCCGTTGTCGTCGTACAGCGCGATCAGCTTGCCCAGCTTCCAGGCGCCGGCCAGCGCCGCGGCCTCGTGGCTGATGCCTTCCATCAGGCAACCGTCGCCAAGGAAGGCGTAGGTGTAGTGATCGACGATCGCGTGGTCCTTGCGGTTGAACTCGGAGGCCAGCAGCTTCTCGGCCAGCGCGAAGCCGACCGCGTTGGTGATGCCCTGGCCCAGCGGACCGGTGGTGGTTTCGACGCCGGGCGTCACGCCCGTTTCGGGATGGCCGGCGGTCTTGCTGTGCAGTTGGCGGAAGCGCTTGAGCTCCTCGACCGGCAACGCATAGCCCGTGAGGTGCAGCACGGCGTAGATGAGCATCGAGGCATGGCCGTTGGACAGCACGAAGCGGTCGCGGTCGAACCAGTGCGGATTGACGGGGTTGTGCTGGAGGTGCTCGCCCCACAGCGCAACCGCCATGTCGGCCATGCCCATCGGCGCGCCCGGATGCCCCGAGTTTGCAAGTTGTACGGCATCCATTGCCAGCGCGCGAATCGCGTTGGCCATCAAGGCTTGGTTGGCCATCTGATCGGCTTTCTGGGGGGCAGGTTAGGGGGGAACCGGGTATTTTAACGGGCGAGCTTCGGGGGGGCCGTCCGGGGCAGAGGTCGGGCTGCTAGAGTGCCGCCCATGCATGGCTTGCATCTCACCGCCGACCTCCACGACTGCCGCTGCGGGGCGCATTGGCTGGTGGACGCCCAGGCCGTCGGCGCGGCTTGCGTCAAGGCCGTGGAGGCTGCCGGGCTGCAGGCGGTCGGCACGCTGTTCCACACCTTTCCGGCCACGCCGCTGGGTCCGGGCGGCGTGACAGCGACCGTGCTCCTGGCTGAGTCGCACCTGTGCGTCCACACCTGGCCCGAACAGCGCGGCGTGACGCTCGATGTCTACGTGTGCAACTTTGGCGCCGACCACTCGGCCAAGGCGAGGGCGGTGATGAAGGCCCTGGAGGCGCTGTTCGTGCCGGGCCACGCGCAAAGGCACGCATTGAAGCGCGGCACGATCGAGAAGGCCGAGGCAGCGTGAGCATCAAGGCAATGATCCTCGCCGCCGGGCGCGGCGTGCGCATGCGGCCGCTGACCGATGTCACGCCCAAGCCCTTGCTCGAGGTTCAAGGCAAGCCGCTGATGCAGTGGCCGATCGAGGCGCTGGCGGCGGGCGGCTTCACCGAGCTCGTGGTCAATACCGACTGGCTGGGCGAGCAGATCCCGCTTCGCTTCGGGCACCGCCATGCGGCTTCCGCCATTTCTTACTCGCACGAGGGCCGCGATTTTGGCGGTGCACTCGAGACGGCGGGCGGCATCGTGCGTGCGCTGCCGCTTCTGGGCGACATCTTCTGGGTGCTGGCGGGCGACGTGTTCGCGCCGGAGTTTGCGTTCACGCGGGAAGCGGTCGACCGCTTCGCGGCCAGCGGACGGCTTGCCCACCTGTGGCTGGTGCCGAACCCGCCGCACAACCTGCGCGGGGACTTCGGGATTTCGCCGGCCGGGCTGGCGTTGAATGACGCGCCGGTCAAGCACACCTTCTCCACCATCGGCCTCTACCGCGCGGGGCTGTTCGCGCCGCCGTACTGCGGCATCCCGGCCGGCAACGCCCAGGGCGCCAAGGCGCCGCTCGCGCCCATCCTGCGCGCGGCGATGGAGGAAGGCCGGGTCGGCGCCGAGCTCTACGCCGGCGACTGGACCGACGTCGGCACGCCCGAGCGCCTGGCTGCGCTGAATCAAAAAAAACGGCCCGCACGAGGCGGGCCGTAGACAGGCTAGATCACGGTCTGGGCGATCAGGGCACGTTGGCCGACCTGAGCGTGAAGGGCCGGCCCTCCATCGTGAAGCTGCCGCCGAACTCCATGTTCATGCTACCGGTCGGCTGCACCGGGCAGCCGCCCGATGACGCCGGGCAGGCCCCGCCGCCCGCGAAGACCACGGAACCGTAGCGGTAGTTCGACACCGCCTTGCCGGTGTAGTCCGCGATGCTCAGCACCATGTTGTCGCTGGCGAAGTTGTCGGCGTCCTCGACCGCGATCGGGTCGATGATGCGCGAGTCCTGCAGCGTGCGCACCACACTGCCGCTGTTGCCGTCGCCTGCGAACCTCACCCACTGGATCTTGCGATCGCCGCGCGAGGCCACCAGCACCTGCTGGTTCAGCGGTTCGATGGTCTTGTTCTCCGGATCGATCTTCGAGATCGCCAGCGAGGTCGGGTTCTTCCCGATCGCGACACGGCTCTTCTCGACGACGTCCGTGACCGTGGTGCCGGTGGGCACGTTGCCGAGGCCGTAGATGCGCAGCGAACCCTCTTCCGTGGCGATCCAGGCGCGGTGAGTCGGCCCGAAGATTGTGGTCTTCACCGCGGTCGGCTTGCTGTCCAGCGCCACCGTCGTGATCACCGTTGGCGTCTGCTGCGGCTTGTACGCGAAGGTGTACGGCCACTGGTTGTCGGCCTGACCCAGGTTGGTGAACTCCGTCGGGCCGGTGCCGAAGTAGACGCTGTTGACGTAGCTGAACAACGGCTTCAGGTCGATGAAGGCGGCCTTCTTCTCCGACTTGGAGATGACCACCGCCACACCTGCCTTGGCGTACCGGTTGGCGTTCGTGCCGGAACCCGAGAACGTCGCACGCTTGGCCGGATCGGTCAGCGGCGAGTAGGTCTGGCCCATGAACTCGCCGTACTTTTCCGGCAGTGCCGTCTGGAACTGGTCGAAGCCCGTGGTGACAGCGATCTCGGTCGGCGCGTTCATGCCCGGCAGGTCGATGTAGCCCAGCACCTTCATGAAGGCGGTGTTGCCCATGTTCGGCAGGCCGGGGTACACGCCCATCCACTCGTGCCACCAGTCGTACCAGCGGTCGTAAGTCGTGCTCCGGATGCCGGTGGGCGTTCCGCCATTGGGGTTGTAGGGGTCGCAGTTGTTGCACAAGCCGGCCAGCGAGATCACCGCCACCTGGCCCTTCAGCGCCGTCGTGTCCCACACCGTCACCAGCGCGTATTCGCTGGTGTTGGTGACGGCGATGCCGGTGGGCACCTTGTTGGCGGGCAGCTTCACCGAGGCGCGATTGTTGGCGGTGTTGGTGCCGGCGGTGCCGATCAGGCCGTTGTTGAAGGCCACCAGCGAGGTCGCGCAGAAGCCCGTGCGCCCGCCGCAACGCGCCACCGCCACCGGCTCGCCGGTCGTGAGGCCGGCGTCCTTGTAGGTGCTGACGTTGTAGTTGGTGCGTCCGGCGCTGCCGTCCCACGCGGCCGCTTCCTGCCAGGGCAGTTGCGGCGCTTGCGCGAAGGTGTTGTGGTCGATCGCCGAGACCTGAAGGTCGCCCACGCCCATGCGCAGCGTCGTGTTGTCGGCGACGAAGCCCACGTGGGCCTGGTTGGTCGAGTACAGGCCTGCGTCCGCCAGGACCGGGCCACCGACCTGCCAGGTGCCGGCGTGATAGCTCATCGTCTGGTCCGCGCGCTTGAACAGCGTCGGGATGCCGGTGTTGTTCACCGCCGGGGCGTTGCCATAGCGGTAGGCGATGCCTTCTGCCCTGGAGAGAACCGGCGCCATGGCACGGTATGCGCTGGCCTGCACGTTGCCGGCGCTGTCGACGACGTCGCCGGAGACGGGTGCCGGAGCCGGCGCTGGAGCCGGTGCCGGCGCGGGGGCCGGGGCGGGCGCCGGAGCGGGTGCAGGGGCCGGTGCAGGGGCGGGCGCCGGAGCCGGTGCGGGAGCCGGCTCCGTTGCTGCACCGAGGGAATAACAAGCCTTCACGACGAACGGCACGGGATCCTTGCCGAAGTATTCATTCGTGCAGTTGGCGGTGCCGGTGACCGTCTTTTGAACCCACGATGATCCGGCCCCGTACTGGACCAGGGTGGCAGAGGCGACACTGAATGACGAACCCTCACCGGCGAGCCGCGTTCCCGCGGCAGGCGCGGGTGCGGGTGCGGGTGCGGGGGCGGGTGCTGGTGCTGGTGCCGTCGCGGTCTGCACGTAGCACGCTTTCGCCACGTATGGCAGCGGGTCGCCAAAGGTCGCATTGCTGCAGGCAACCGTGCCCGACAGCGACTTGTTCGCGTAGGTGTCGTTCGCGCCGTACTGCACGACCTGCGCCGAGCTCAGCACGAAGCTTTGATTTTCGTCCGCGACCTTGGTCCAGCTCGAATCGAGCTTGCTGATCGGCGCTGCTTCCTTGGTCGCGGTAGTTTCTGCCGGCGCGGCAGCAGCCGGAGCAGTCGATGTTTCAGCGCCCAGGGCAGCAAAGCCTCCCCCGCCACTGCTGCTACTTCCCCCACCTCCACAACCAGCGAGCGCTCCTGCTGCAACAAACAGCAGAAGCGCACTTTTATCTGTGACTTTCACGCAAATCCCTCCAAATTGGTTAAGTTGGGGTTTTTACGGGGGTTGGTTGGTGCGAGCAACCTCTCTTGCACTTCCTTTCCTGTGTGTTTCCGGCTCCCTAGGGCGGTGTTACCAAGGTTGTGCTTGGTGACGACTTCAACGCAAATCCAGACACTCGGGTGTTGTCTTACTTCTTACTGTCATATGGGCGGCCGAAAAGGACCTGGACACCACGGCCGTCGGACTGGAGCGCAAAAAAAAGCGGCCCGCATGGAGCAGGCCGCAGTTCAATTGAGCGCAGTTCTCAGCAGATCAAGGCACATTGGCGGTCTTGAGCTGGAAGGGTTTGCCTTCCATCGTGTAGCTGCCGCCGAACTCGATCTTGACGTCACCAGTCGCTTGGACCGGGCATCCGCCCGGCGGCTGGCAGGTCCAGGAGCCACCACGATCAGAGAAGAACACCGGGCCATAGCGGTAGTTGGATACCTTTTTGCCGGTGTAGTCCGCAATCGTCAGCACATGGCCCACGTTCGAGAAGTTGTCGGCGTCTTCAACCGAGATGGGGTCGACGATACGGCTGTCCGCCAATTCGCGAACCACGCTGCCGCTGTTGCCATCGGCCGCGAACCTTACCCACTGGACCTTGCGATCGCCGCGCGAAGCCACGAGCACCTGACGGTTCAGCGGTTCGAAGCTGGTGTCGTCCGGATCGATCTTGGATATGGCGAGCGAAGTCGGATTCTTGCCGATGGCCACGCGGCTCTTCTCAGTGATATCCGCGGCCGTGGTGCCGGTGGGCACGTTGCCCAGCCCGAAGATGCGCAGCGAGCCTGCTTCGGTTGCGATCCAGGCGCGGTGCACACTGCCGAACAGCGTGGTTCTGACCGCTGTCGGCCGGTCATCCAGCGCCACCGTCGAGATCACCGTCGGCGTCTGTTGCGGCTTGTTGGCGAAGGTGTACGGCCACTGGTTGTCGGCCTGACCCAGGTTGGTGAACTCCGTCGGACCGGTACCGAAGTAGACGCTGTTGACGTAGCTGAACAGCGGCTTCAGGTCGATGAAGGCAGCCTTCTTCTCCGACTTGGAGATGACCACCGCCACACCTGCCTTGGCGTACCGATTGGCGTTCGTGCCGGAACCCGAGAAGGTCGCACGCTTGGCCGGATCGGTCAGCGGCGAGTAGGTCTGGCCCATGAACTCGCCGTTCTTCTCCGGCAAGGAAGTCTGGAACTGATCGAAGCCGGTAGTGACGGCGATTTCCGTCGGGGCGTTCATGCCCGGCAGGTCGATGTAGCCCAGCACCTTCATGAAGGCGGTGTTGCCCATGTTCGGCAGGCCGGGGTACACGCCCATCCACTCATGCCACCAGTCGTACCAAGCGCTGTACTTCGTATCGCGAATGCCCGTCGCGTTTCCGCCATTGGGGTTGTAGGGGTCGCAGTTGTTGCACAGCCCCGCCAGCGAGATCACCGCCACCTGGCCTTTGAGCGCCGTCGTGTCCCACACCGTCACCAGCGCGTATTCGCTGGTGTTGGTGACGGCCATGCCGGTGGGCACCTTGTTGGCGGGCAGCTTCACCGAGGCGCGATTGTTGGCGGTGTTGGTGCCGGCGGTGCCGATCAAGCCGTTCTGGAAAGCCACCAGGGAAGTCGCGCAGAAGCCGGTGCGACCACCGCAACGCGCCACCGCCACCGGTTCGCCCGTCACCTGCCCGGCGGCTTTGTAGGTGCTGATGTTGTAGTTGTCGCGTCCGGCGCTGCCATCCCAGGCTGCCGCTTCCTGCCAGGGCAGCTGCGGCGCCTGCGCGAACGTGTTGTGATCGATCGCGGAAATCTGCAGATCGCCCACGCCAACGCGCGCAGCCGTGTTGTCGGCGACGAAGCCGACGTGCGCCTGGTTGGTCGAATACAGGCCAGCCTCGCTGAGAACCGGGCCACCAACCTGCCAGGTACCGGCGTGATAGCTCATCGTCTGGTCCGGCCGGGTTGCCAGGGTCGGGATGCCGGTGTTGTTCACGGCCGGCGCGTTGCCATAGCGATAAGCAATGCCTGCATCCTTCGCGAACTGGGCGGCAGTCGCCTTGTAGGCGTCGGCAGCCAGATTGCCGGAGCTGTCGACCACGTCATTCGGAATCGGCGTGCTGCCGGTCGTCGTGCCCGTACCCGGGTCACTCACGGCGGCGAGGCCCGCAAAGCCACCACCGCCACCACCACCCCCACCTCCACAAGCTGATAGCGCGCCTGCGGCAACAACCAGGAGAAGCGCGCTTTTATGGATAAATTTCAACAAAAACACCTCCAATATGACAAAGATGTGCGTTTGTACGTGGGTGCAGTCCTACCGGGCAACCCTTCTTGCAAATCTTTTCCTTATGTGTTTCCACTCTCCCCTGGTGAAGTTACAAAGGTATTGCATAGTGACGTTATGACCGCAAATCATCAAGCCGCCCGCCGGGTACATCTTTCTACTTATTTGGGCGCCGATGGCATCGCCATCATTCCCACCGCGCCCGAGCGGCCACGCAATCGGGACACCGACTTCCTGTACCGCCACGACAGCTATTTCTATTACCTGACGGGCTTCCCCGAGCCGAATGCCTGGCTGGTACTCACAAGCGAAGGTCGTGCCACGCTGTTCTGCGCGCCCAAGGATCTGGAACGGGAGATCTGGGACGGCTACCGGCTGGGGCCGGAGGCAGCGCCGGCCGCGCTCGGCGTCGACGAGGCCTTTGCGATCGACGAACTCGACGCCCGTTTACCGCGGCTGCTGGAGAACAGGTCGACCGTCTGGTACCCCTTCGCGACGCACAAGGGGCTGGAATCGCGCATCGACGGCTGGCTGTCGGCAGTGCGCGCCCGGGTGCGCTACGGCGCGCTGTGCCCCGAAGAGCAGCGCGACCTGTGCGGGCCGCTCGACGAGATGCGGCTCGTCAAGGACGCGCACGAACAGGACACCATGCGCGGCGCCGCGCAGATCAGCGCCCGGGCCCACATCCGCGCCATGCAACTGTCGGCGCGCATGCTGCGCGAGGGCAAGGACGTGCGCGAGTACCACCTCGACGCCGAGCTGCTGCACGAATTCCGCCTCGGCGGCTCCCAATACCCGGCCTACAGCTCGATCGTGGCCGCGGGCGCCAATGCCTGTGTGCTGCACTACCGTGCCGACGCAGCACCGGTACGCGACGGCGAACTGGTGCTGATCGACGCCGGCTGCGAGCTCGACGGCTACGCCAGCGACATCACGCGGACCTTTCCGGCCAACGGCAAGTTCACCGGCCCGCAGCGCGCCTTGTACGACCTGGTGCTGGCGAGCCAGGACGCGGCAGTCGCGGCCACCCGGGCCGGGCAGCGCTTCAACGATCCGCACGAGGCCACCGTGAAGGTGCTGTCGCAGGGCATGCTGGACCTGGGCCTGCTGGACGCCAACAAGGTGGGCAGCGTCGAGGACGTGATCGAGCAGCGCGCCTACTTCCCTTTCTATATGCACCGCACCGGCCACTGGCTGGGCATGGACGTGCACGACTGCGGCAGCTACGTCGAGCCGACCCAGGTGGGCGAGGTGAGCGAACGCAAGGACCCGCTGTCGAACGAAGTCATCAAGAACCGGCCCAGCCGCATCCTGAAGCCGGGCATGGTGCTGACCATCGAGCCGGGCATCTACGTGCGTCCGGGCGAGGGCGTGCCGGAGCAGTTCCACAACATCGGCATTCGCATCGAGGACGACGCAATCGTCACCGAGACCGGCTGCGAGCTGATCTCACGCGGCGTGCCGGTCAAGGCCGACGAGATCGAGGCGCTGATGCGGCCCTAAGCCGCATCGCCCAGCGGGCTCAGCACCTTGCGCGCCCAGCCGGGCAGCCACGGCCCATGCGGCTGGAGTTGGCCCGCGACCACCGAGGCCACGAGGTGCGGGCCGCCCGCGTCGGTGTCCGTCGCATCGAACAGCATCGCGAGCTGCACCTCGCGCACGGCCTGGCGCAGGTTCTCGAGCGTGCGCGGATAGCGCGCCAGGATCTTGTCCGCGGGCACGCTGTGGCCGCCTTCGTGAATGCGCTGCCGCACGCGTTCCAGCAGCCGGCGCGGCTCGTCGAGGCACACGATGTACAGCACCACCTCGAAGCCGAGCGCACGCGCATCGGCGATGAGCTGCAGCTTGGAAGGGTGCGAAAAGACGGTTTCGCTGACGAAGGACTGCCCGGCGCGCAGATGCGCCTCGCGTTGCGCATCGGCCCAGGCCCGGGCGGCCTCGGATCGCCGGACCGCATGATGGACATGGCCGAGCTGCTCGCGCTCGTACAGATCGGCGTTGATGAAGGGCAGCTGCGGATAGCGCGGCTGGATCAGATAACGGTAGAGCGTCGACTTGCCGGCGCCGTTGGGGCCGGCGATCAGGTGGAGAACCGGCATCAGGCCGCGTTGCGGCCACGCGCACGGGGCGCTGCCTTGGCGCGGTTCTCGGCCACCGCCACCTTGGCGCGCTCAGCCAACGCGCCGGACTGCGCCAAAGCCAGCACGTGGCCGTGCAAGGCGTCGAGTTCAGGTGAGAGGGCGGGCTGCACGTTGACCTCGACGGCGTAGGCCGCCGATTCCTCGCGCGCAATCAGCGCCTGGCTGTCCTGCGTGGACAGGCCCGCTTGCTCCAGCGCGCGGCCCAGGGTGGCCCAGTACTCGATCTGGCTGGCCACCGACCGGCGCATGGGCTGCGCCGCATTGCGCGCCTTGTCGACCAGCGCGGCCGGAAGCTTGACGGAAGCAAAGGGGGTTGCCGTGGACATGGTTTCACTCCTGATTGGCGCATTTTGCGCCAGTCCGCAAAATCACGTCAAGCAGCGGCTCCACCGGCCGCTGCCAGATGCCCGCGCGTGAACGCTTCTTCGAAGATCGAATAGCCCGACCAGTCGCTGTGCGCGAAGGCGAGCCGGCCGGCGGCGACGCGCTCACGCGCGCCGAGCTGGCCGAGCAGGCCGGGCGCTGGTATCGCCATCGCATGGCCGTAGCGCGTGATCTCGATGCGGGTGGCGAGCCCGGAGAGGTCCGGATGGGGCAGCGAGAGTTCGGCCAGCAGGTCGTCGCGCCAGGCCGTCCATGGGCGATCGAGCAGCCGGCGGCGGCCGTCCGGCCCATCGTAGGCACTGGGGCCGAGCGGGCGATACCAGCTCAGCACGGTGGCACCCGGCGTGGGGTCCAGCGCCTGGTGGCGCGCGTCGACATAGCCGAGCCCGCGCGTGCCGTAGATCACGTTGTCCCAGCTCGGCGCCGCGCCGGGCCGGTCGGCCAGGGGAGCTCGCAGATGCACGTTGGCGACCAGCCACGGCGCGTAGCCCAGGTGCGCGGCCGCGTGGCGCAACAGCTCGGGCGGGTTCTCGACCACGCGCGCGGCGATGAACATCGGCAACGCAACGATGCAGCGCTCGGCCTGCCAGCGCACGCGGGAACGGGTGGCGACATCGAAGGCATCGACCTCGACCCCGGAACGGGTGTCCGCGATGCGCACGACGGCATGGCCCGCCTTCAAGCGATCGCCGAGCGGGTCGGCGAGCCGGCGCGTGAGCCAGCCGTTGCCCTCGGGCCAGGTCAGCACCGCATCGCGCTCGGCGCCATCGTCTCCCGGCGCATGGAAGCCATGGCGGCTGGCGAAGTAGTGGATGCCGGCCCAGGCCGAGACCTGGGCGATGCCGGCGCCGTAGTCGTCGCGGCAGCTGTAATCGAGGTACCAGCGCAGATGCGGATCGGTAAAGCCTTCGCGATCGAGCCAGACACCGAAGGGGACGGCATCCAGCGCCAGCAAGAGCGGCGCAGGTTGCGCCCGCAGCACGGGTATCGAGAAACGCGCCGTGTGCCGCAAGGCCTCCACGCGCTGCGAAAACCGGCGGTACTGCGTCAGCGTGGCCTCGCCCACGCCCTGCACGGGCAACAGGCCGTCCTGCCACGTGCCTTGGAAAAACAGGCGTTCCTGCGGGCTGTGGCACAGGTGGCGCTCCTCGTATTCCCAGCGGCCCGCCACGCGCCGGCGCATGCCCAGTTCTTCGAGCAGGTCCTGCACTTCATGCGCCTCGTCGCCCGGCACCGGCAGGTAGTGCGCGCCGAGCGGGCAAGCGATGCCGCCGAGCTGGCCGCCGCGGCTGTTGCCGCCGGCCGTGTCCTCGAGTTCGAGCAGCACGAAGTCCTCGATGCCGGCGAGCCGCAACGCCCGTGCGGCGGCGAGGCCGGCCACGCCGCCGCCGGCGATGACGACGCGCGCACGGCGCACGCCGGCAGGCGCGCCGGCGCGCCAGGCGCCATCGCGCAACGCGTGGCCGCGCTCTACATCGATGCCGGTGAAGCCGCCTTCAATCACGTGTGGCGCCTCGCAGCCTCCAAGGGCTGCGGCCCCGGCAGCCGTAGCTGCAAGGAATTCGCGGCGCTTCATCCAGCAGCTCCTGTTCGGGGAACACCGCGCAACCGGCTTTGCCGGGCCGCTGGTGTTGCCCCCTGCAAGGGGGTTGGCGGCCACACGAAGTGGGCAAGCCTGGGAGTAGGTTCCATCAGTGACCCGTGACCTTGCCCCATTCCTGCTCGTAGGTCGTCACCAGCGTCTGGTTCGACAGCCGGTTCACTTCGGCCGGCACGCGTGCCATGTCGCGCGGGAACTCGAACAGTTGCGGCAACGCGGGCAGCGCAAGAAAGCGCAGCCCCTCGGGCATGGCATCGGGCAGCCGGTAGGGCCGCCGGCTCGCGATGATGTAGCCCCACTCGCCGAAGCTCGGCACATGGGCGTGATAGGGCGTCGCCAGCAGGCCCACCGACTCGACGGTGGCGGCCACGGTCCAGAAGCTCTTGCGCGCCACCAGCGGCGAGGTGGTCTGGACTACGGCATAGCCGCTCGCGGACAGCCGCCTGTCGAGCAGCGCATAGAAGGAGTTGGTGTAGAGCTTGCCGATCGCGAAGTTGGTCGGGTCGGGAAAATCGACCACGATCACGTCGAACATCTCGCTGTTCTGCTGCAGCCACTGGAAGGCGTCGGTGTTGACGATGCGGACCTTCGGCGACTTCAGCGCACCGCCGTTCAGCGCCGCCAGGGTCTCGTGCTCGCTGAAAAGCCGCGTCATGTGGGGATCGAGCTCGACCAGCGTGATGCTTTCCACCGAGGGGTACTTGAGGATCTCGCGCACCGCCATGCCGTCGCCGCCGCCGAGCACGGCAACTTTCTTCGGCGCACCGTGCGCGGCCATCACAGGATGCACCAGCGCCTCGTGGTAGCGGTACTCGTCGCGCTCCGCGAACTGCAGGTTGCCGTTGAGGAACAGGCGATGTCCGGCGGCGCCGCGCGTGACCACGATGCGCTGGTAGGGCGAACTCGCGCTGAACACGATGCGATCCTGGTAGAACTTGTCTTCCGCCAGCGTCGTGATGTGCTCGGAGAACACGAAGGCGCCGGCCAGCGCGGCCAGCGCCAGCACGCAGGCCAGCGCATGCGCGCCGACGCGGCGCAGCTCATGACGAAACAGCCAGAGCGCCCACAGCGCCACCGCCGCGTTCATGAGGCCGAAGAGCAGGCCGGTGCGGATCATGCCGAGCTGCGGCACCAGGACCAACGGGAAGGCGACCGACACCGCCAGCGCGCCGAGGTAGTCGAAGGTCAGCACCTGCGAGACCAGCTCCTTGAGCATCACGTTGCGCCGCAGGATGCGCATCACGAGCGGGATCTCGAGCCCGACCAGCGTGCCGACCACCAGCACCAGCCCGTAGAGCAGCAGGCGGAAGGCGCCAGGGACGTAGGCGTTGGCGATGAAGAGCAGGGCCGGCAGCGCGCCGCCGACGAGCGCCACCATCAGCTCGATGCGCAGGAAATGCGCTGGCAGCTGGCGTTCGAAGTAGCGCGAGAGCCAGGAGCCCACGCCCATCGCGAACAGGTAGGTGCCGATGATGGTGCTGAACTGCAGCACCGAGTCGCCGAGCAGGTAGGAGCTCAGCGCCGCCGCGCTCAGCTCGTAGACCAGCCCGCAGGCCGCGACCACGAACACGCTGGCGAGCAGCGCGACTTCGACGGGCTGCGGGCCACTCCCCGCAGCGGGGCGCGCGGACATGGGCGCTTCGTTCATCGGTCGCCGCCGGGCCGCCCCAAGGCGGCCGAGCCTCCCCCGCGGGGGGTGGCGAAGCACACGTTGTGGCAAGCCGGGGGGCTCAATGGATCGCTGCGGCCACGATGACGCAGATGCCGAGACTCATCGCGGCCACCACCAAGCCGAGCGCCACGTTCTGCTTCTCGACGATCTCCTGCCACAGGTCATAAGGCGTGAGCTTGTCGATGATCAGGAAGGTGACCCAGAACACCAGCACGCCGACGACCGCGTAGAGCAGCGAGCCCAGGAAGGCCGCGGGCCGTAACCATTCAATTCCCAACATGAGGACCTCCGGAAAAAAACGTCATTTGTGGCCGCCGCCACTTGAATAGCCGCCAAAAGAGCCGCCCGAGCTGCGCGAACCGCCGCTCGAACTGCTGCAGGTGCTCAGGATGATCAACAGGATGATGATCACCACGATGATCAGGATGATCGTGCCGCAGCCGAGGCTGGAGGCTGCGCTCACGGGCAGCGCATCGCTGCGCTTGAACATGTCTTTCTTGCCGTCGAGCTTGAACGCGGCGGCCACGGCCGCGCTGTCGACCCTGCTGCCCGAGGACCAGGTCAGCTCCTTGGCCGAACGCTCCATCGACAGCAGCGCGCTGCCGCTGGCGAAATCGCGATTGAAGCTCTTCTGTCCGCGCTCGACCTGCCAGTAGAACTCGCCCGCCACGTAGCCGGTCTCGGCGTTGTAGGCGTACTGCTGCTGATAGACCTTGCCGAGGTAGGTGGCCCGCGAGCCGTTCTCGGCCATGGTCGGCGCGCCCGTGGTGGGCTTGACCATGCTCCAGCCGTCTTCGGCATCGACCAGGAAGCTGAAGCCGCGCTTCTTGTTGTAGAGCAGGTACTCGTTCCAGCCGAAATGCTCGTCGTCGCCGGGTGCCACGCCCATGCGGTGCTGGAAGCCGACGACCTGCCACTGCGCACCCTGGAACTGTCCCACGGTGCCGATCGGAATCAGCGGCTGGACCGGCTCGTCCTGTACGGCATGCTTGAGCTCGCCGCCGATGCCCTGCGTCAGGTCGATGATGCTGTTGCAGGCGCGGCAAGTGATGCTCTTGCTGTCCGCCAGGTTGACGGTGACCGGCGAGCCGCAGTTCGGGCAATTGAAGCTGCGGCCCTTCTCGTCCTTGGCCGATTCGTCGCGCAAGCCGGTGAGCTGCAGGTCTTCGAGCTGCACCGCGCGGCCGAGGTAGGCGCCCGGCGGCTGGGTGTCGTAGTCGAGGCTGAGCACCAGCCCCTTGTCGCTGCGCAGCTCGACCACCGCGAAGGGCCGGCCGAGTTCGGGCAGCCGTGGCAGCTCGCCCTGCGCCGAGACCAGCCTGACCTGCTCGTTCGAGGCCACCGTGTAGCTCTGGCCGTTGAAGGCGGTGGTGGCGCCGACGCGCAGCTCGGCCGGATCCGGGGCCTCGCGCTGCAGCTCGAAGGGCAGCGAAAAGACGAAGGCGCCGTTGTCCTCGCTCAGGATGCCGGTGCGGTCGCCGTCGAGTGCGGCGATCCACTCGGTCCAGCGCCCGCCGTCGTAGCTGTACTGCAGGCGCCCGACCAGCGTGAAGGGCTGCTCCTGGATGCGGCCGGCGGCGAACAGCTGCAGCGGGCTGAAGTCGTCGAACAACTCCGCCATCTTGCCGGTGCGCGCGAGCGTGTCGCCCTGGCGCACCACGGTGCTCTGGCAATAGGGGCAGACGGCGTGCGTCGACTGCGCCGAACGGAATTCGACCGGCGCGCCGCAGCCGGGGCAGGGCGCGCGGTAGTAGCGCTGCTGGGAGGAGTCGGTGGCCACGAAAGGCGACGGCAGGGGCCCGCTCGCTGCGAGCTCGTCGAAGAGGCTTCGACAAGCTCAGCCCGAACGGAACGGGCTCAGACCAGCTTTTTCAGCAGATCCGCCTTCTTGGCGTCGAATTCTTCCTGCGTGAGGATGCCCTTGGTCTTCAGTTCGCCCAGCTTCTCGAGTGTGGTCATCACGTCGGCCGGGCTGACCACCGCGACCGCGGCTTGCGCCGGCGCAGCGACCGGTGCGCCGGGCGCGCCCTGGCTCAGGCCCTGCGCGAGGTTCTGCGCCAGCACCTGGCCCAGCGCCACGCCGGCGCCCAGACCCATCGCGTCGCCCGCGATGCCGCTGCCGCCACCGGCGCCCTCGGCGAACTTCGGGATGGCCTGCGCCGTCTGGTACTGCATGAACTTGCTCATGTCGTTGCCGACCATGCCCATGCCGATCTTCTGGTCGAGGATCTTCTGCAGCTCTTCCGGCAGCGAGACGTTCTGGACCGTGATGGCCTCGAGCTTGATGCCGATCTTGGCGAACTCGGGCACGAGCTGCGCCGCGAGCGCCTGCGCGAACTGGATCTGGTTGGCTGCCAGGTCGAGAAAAGGCACGCCGCTGGAAGCGATCGCGTTGCTGATGTTCTGCAGCACCAGGCCGCGCAACTGGCCGTCAAGATCGGCCACCGAGTAGATGTCGCGCGTGCCCGAGATCTCGGTGTGAAACAGCTTGGCGTCGCCGATGCGGAAGCTGAAGTTGCCGAAGGCGCGCAGGCGCACGGCGCCGAAATCCTTGTCGCGGATCGTGATCGGCTGGGGCGTGCCCCATTTCTGGTCGACCTGCTGGCGCGTGCTGAAGAAGTAGACGTCGCTCTTGAACGGGGACTCGAAGAGCTTGTCCCAGTTCTTGAGGTAGGTGAGCACGGGCAGCGTCTGTGTCGTGAGCTTGTACATGCCCGGACCGAACACGTCGGCCACCTGGCCCTCGTTGACGAACACCGCGATCTGCGACTCGCGCACGGTGAGCGAGGCGCCGTTCTGGATTTCCATCTCAGCCATCGGGAAGCGCCAGGCCAGCGTTCCGTCGCCGGTCTCAGTCCACTGGATGATGTCGATGAACTGTTTCTTGATGAAATCCATCAGCGCCATGGTCGCTCCTCGTCAGGTTTTTCTGAGCTGGGCATATTGCCACATCGGCTTGACGCCTCGGCGCTTTTTGCCGCCCTGCGCCTCGGGCTGTGCCCTTGGAGCCCGAGGTCTACAATCGGCGCCCCTCACAAGAAGCGTTGCACGGAGCCAAGGCACATGTCAGATCTGACCTCCCCGATTTCCACGCCCGAAGACAAGCGCGCCGAATTGCGCCGGGCCGCGCTCGAATACCACGAGCTTCCGGTCCCGGGCAAGATCGCGATCGCGGCGACCAAGCAGATGCTCAACCAGCGCGACCTGGCGCTGGCCTACTCGCCCGGCGTGGCGGCACCTTGCGAGGAAATCGTCAAGGACCCGGTCAACGCCTTCAAGTACACCGCGCGCGGCAACCTCGTCGCGGTCATCACCAACGGCACCGCCGTGCTGGGCCTCGGCGACATCGGGCCGCTGGCTGCCAAGCCGGTGATGGAAGGCAAGGGCGTCCTGTTCAAGAAGTTCGCCGGCGTCGACGTGTTCGACATCGAGATCGACGAGAAGGACCCGGCCAAGCTGGTGGAGGTCATCGCCGCGCTGGAGCCGACCTTCGGCGCCATCAACCTCGAAGACATCAAGGCACCGGACTGCTTCTACGTCGAGCGCGAGCTGCGCAAGCGCATGAAGATCCCGGTCTTCCACGACGACCAGCACGGCACGGCGATCACGGTGGCGGCCGCCATGCTCAACGGCCTGAAGGTGGTGGGCAAGGACATCTCGCAGGTCAAGCTCGTCACCTCGGGCGCCGGCGCCGCGGCGCTGGCCTGCCTGAACCTGCTGCTGAAGGTCGGTCTGAAGCGCGAGAACGTGTTCGTGACCGATCTCGCCGGCGTGGTCTACGAAGGCCGCACCGAGCTGATGGACGACGACAAGCGCCAGTACATGCAAAAGACCTCGGCGCGCTCGCTGGCCGAGGTGATCGAAGGCGCCGACGTGTTCCTCGGCCTCTCGGCCGGCGGCGTGCTCAAGCCCGCGATGGTGGCGAAGATGGCGGCCAAGCCGGTGATCTTCGCGCTGGCCAATCCCAACCCCGAGATCTCGCCCGAGGACGCGCATGCCGTGCGCAGCGACGTGGTCATGGCCACCGGGCGCACCGACTACCCGAACCAGGTCAACAACGTCCTGTGCTTCCCCTACATCTTCCGCGGCGCGCTCGACTGCGGCGCGACCACCATCACCGACGAGATGGAAGTCGCAGCGGTGCATGCCATCGCCGAACTCGCGCAGGCCGAGCAGAGCGAGCGCGTGGCTGCCGCCTATGTCGGCGAAAAGCTCAGCTTCGGTCCCGAGTACCTGATTCCGAAGCCCTTCGACCCGCGGCTCATGATGAAAATCGCGCCGGCCGTGGCCAAGGCCGCGGCCGAGAGCGGCGTCGCACTGCGCCCGATCGCGGACCTGGACGCCTACCGCGACAAGCTGCAGAGCTTCGTCTACGCCTCGGGCACCACGATGAAGCCGATCTTCGACGCCGCCAAGCGCGCGCCGAAAAAGCGCGTCGCCTACTGCGAGGGCGAGGAAGAGCGCGTGCTGCGGGCGGCACAGATCGTGGTGGACGAAGGCCTCGCCCGTCCCACGCTGATCGGCCGGCCGGCGATCATCGCCCAGCGCATCGAGAAGTTCGGCCTGCGCCTCAAGGAAGAGCTGGACTACGACATCGTCAACGTCGAGCACGACCATCGCTACCGAGACTTCTGGCAGACCTACCACCGCATGACCGAGCGCAAGGGCACGACGGTACAGACCGCCAAGATCGAGATGCGCCGCCGCCTGACGCTGATCGGCGCCATGCTGCTGCACAAGGGCGACGTGGACGGCATGATCTGCGGCACCTGGGGCACCACCGCCATCCACCTGCATTACATCGACCAGGTGATCGGCAAGCGCCCGGGCGGCTGTCCCAACACGCCGCAGGACGTGCCGATCTATGCCTGCATGAATGGCCTGCTCCTGCCCGACCGGCAGGTGTTCCTGGTCGATACGCACGTCAACTACGACCCGACGCCCGAGGAGCTCGCCGAGATCACCACCATGGCGGCCGAGGAAATGATGCGCTTCGGCCTCAAGCCGAAGGCGGCGCTGCTGTCGCATTCCAACTTCGGCAGCAGCAACCAGCCCAGCGCGGTCAAGATGCGCCAGACCCTCGATCTGCTGCGTGTGCAAGCGCCATGGCTGGAAGTCGACGGCGAAATGCACGGCGACGTCGCTTTGGACGGCAAGCAGCGTGCCGCCGTCATGCCGCACAGCGCGCTGGCCGGCAACGCCAACCTGCTGGTCTTCCCGAACATCGATGCGGCTAATATTTCCTACAACCTGCTCAAGACGGCGGCAGGCGGCAACATCGCCATCGGCCCGGTCCTGCTCGGCGCGGCCAAACCTGTGCACATTCTCACGGCGAGCGCGACTGTTCGCCGGATCGTGAATATGACAGCCCTCACAGTTGCCGACGCAAACGCCGAACGATAGGCGCAAACGCGACAGCGGTCGCTAACTTCAAAGACCCGCATAGACCCTGGCGCCTGCTCAAAGATTGAGCAGGCGCTTGCTATTTGTGCGCCCCTGGTGCACACTTGCGGCCTTGAATTTGCGGGTTAACCCGAAGGTTGCCCCCCGATTCGGCCCTCGCTCTTTTCCTTCTGGTGCCCCATGGCGGCTTACGCCTCGATCACGTCCCGTGTCTCCAAGTTTGTGCTCACTAGCTTGATGCTCGTAGCCCTCACTGCCGGAGCCCAGGCCCGTGAATGGTCCGGCACCCACGCCGTTCAGCCGGCACAGGAAACGATCGCTCTGGCCGAATTGCCGGTGCAGGGCCAGCGCACTTATGGGGCCATATTGAACGGTGGTCCCTTCCGGCATGAGAAAGACGGCACGGTGTTCGGCAACCGCGAACGCTTGTTGCCGCGAGAGCGACGAGGCCACTACCGAGAGTACACGGTCGATACACCCGGCTCGCGCGATCGTGGTGCACGGCGCATCGTCTGCGGAGGCGAGCGCACGGCGCCGGCGATGTGCTGGTACACGGCAGACCACTATGCAAGTTTCAGACGGATCGTGCCATGAGCAATGAATTGGATTGGAGCGGCGCACCCAAGCGCTCAGAAGAAATGATGACGACGACAACTATGGAAAGACCAGCGGAGATGACCCTATCCCTTCGTTCCGTGCGACCTAACATCGTGCAGTCGATTCGCGCCTTTCGCGTGAGCGACCTGCAGGAGGCGGCGCATGCGGCGGGCCAGCACTTCCTCTACGCCAACCTGGGCAATGCCCAGACCAAGCAGGACGTGCTCGATCTGATCGCTCAGCAGTTCACCTTTCCGCAGCATTTCGGCAAGAACTTCGACGCGCTGTACGACTGCATGACCGACCCGCTGCATAAATCGGGCCCGCAGCCCGGCTTCGTCATCGTGCTCGAGCAGATTCCGGCCAATGCCAAGTTCGACAAGGAAGCCCGCGAGCAACTGCTCGACATCTTCCGCGACGCCGCCGACTACTGGGGGGACCGGAAGATACCGTTCAGGTGCTTCTATTCTTTTCTGTAGCCCGTTCTGCACACACCAGCCAAGCAGAACGGGCTAACGAGGCTCAACAGAACGCTGCCGCTCCGGTTTCCGGCATCGATCTCCCACCCACCGACCCGGCGGCCGAAAAGATGCCGACCGACAAACTGGTCGACGTGTCCCCCCTGGCGCTGCGCATGAGCAGCCCCTTCAACGCCGGCTATTGGCTCGCCGCAGCCTGACGGCACCACGCCAAGAAAAAGCCCGTCTTCGACGGGCTTTTTTCATGGCGGGACGGCCTGTGCGAGCGCAACGTATTCATCCACTGGGACCTCCTCGGCGCGACGCTGCGTGTCGAAGGTGCCGGCAAAGCCGTGCTGCTCCAGCCACTTGCCCAAGGTGTGGCGCAGCAGCTTGCGGCGCTGGCTGAAAGCGACCTGCACGATCTCGCCGAGCCGCGCCGCATCGACCTGCGGCGGCGCAGCAAAGGGCACCATGCGCACCACCGCGCTGTCAACGCGCGGCGGCGGCTCGAAGCTCTCCGGCGGCACGAACAGCACGTTGTCCATCGCATAGCGCCACTGCAGCATCACGCTGAGGCGGCTGTAGTCCGAGGTGGCCGGCTTCGCGACCATGCGGTCGATGACTTCCTTCTGCAGCATGAAATGCTGGTCGGCAATCAGGTGCGCATAGCCCAGCAGATGAAACAGGATCGGCGTCGAGATGTTGTAGGGCAGATTGCCCACCACGCGCAGGGCCGCTGCCGGGGGCTTGACCAGGCTGGCCGCCAGGGCAGCGAAGTCCACCTTCAGGACGTCGGACTCGATCACCTCGAGCTGGCCATGGGCGCGCAGCCGCTGCGCCAGGTCGCGGTCGAGTTCGATCACTGTGAGCCGCCCCATGCGCTCCACCAGCGGTTGCGTGAGCGCCGCGAGGCCCGGCCCGATCTCGACCATGGCATCGCCCGGCTCGGGTGCGATCTCGCGCACGATCGCGTCGATGATGCCCGCGTCGGACAGGAAATGCTGCCCGAAGCGCTTGCGCGCGATGTGTTTCACCTCAGGGCGTCACCGCGTCAGGACTGCGGCGGCTCGCGGTATTCGACGTAGGCCCGCGCCCGGATTTCCTGCGCCCAGGTTTCGAAGGCTTCCTCGACCTTCTTCTCGCGCAGCACGGCACGGGCGGCTTCGCGCTGCTCGGCCTGGCTCAGCTTGGCGTCGCGCCGCGCAACCACCTGGATCAGGTGCACGCCGAAGCGCGAAACGACAGGATCGCTCACCTGGCCCGGCGCCAGCCGGTTCATCGCCTCTTCGAACTCGGGCACGAACTGGCCGGGGCGCGACCAGCCCAGGTCGCCGCCCTCCTTGGCGCTGGCATCCTGCGAGTTGTCCCGCGCCAGGCCGGCGAAGTCGCCGGTGCCCTTCTGGATCCGCTCCTTGAACTCGGCCAGCTGGGCGACGGCTTGCGCCGTGCTGCGCTTGGCATCGCTGCGCAGCAGGATATGGCGCACCTGGGTCTGCGTGACGACGGCATCGGCGGCGCCGGGCTGGCTCTTGGCCAGCACCTTGAGCACGTGGAAGCCGGCGCCCGAGCGGATCGGCCCTGCGATGCCGTTGACCGCCGTCGATTGCGTCGCGTCGACGAACAGGCTCGGGTAGCGGTCGGCGCTGCGCATGCCCAACGCGCCGCCGACGGCGCGATCTGGCGAATCGGAGAATTCCTGCGCGAGCTTGGCGAAGTCTTCACCGGCGCGGGCACGCTGCGCGACGCCCTGCGCACGCTGCTGCAGCGAAGCGACTTGCGCGTCGCTCGCGCTCTCGGGCACGGCGACCAGTACCTGGGCGATATTGATGTTCTGCGTCGCGGCATTGGGGGAGGTCCGCTGGTCGCGGATGAACTGGTCGACCTCGATATCGCTGACCTTGACCTTGGCCTCGACCTCGCGGTCGCGCAGGCGCGTGAGCAGGAGCTGGTCACGCAGGTCGTTGCGGAAGGTCTGCGGCGAGATGCCCTCGGCCGCGACGCGGCTGCGCAGCTCGACCAGGCTCATCTGGTTCTGGCGCGCCACCGTCTGTTCGGCCTGGTCGATCGCGAGTTCGTCGACCTTGATGCCGGCTTCCTTGGCCTGTTGCAGCTGGGCGCGTTCGGCGATGAGCCGTTCGAGCACCAGGCGCGTGAGCTCGGCGCGCGGCACGCGCTGCGCCTCGGCGTTTTCCTTCAGGATTCGCTCGACCCGCGTCTGCACTTCGGTGTTGGTGATGGGCTCCGAATTGACCAACGCCACGATGTATTCGGCCGAGCGCTGCACCGGCGCTGCCGGCGCTGCCGGCGGGGCGGTGCGCGGTGCGGCGGGCGCCGGTGCGAGGCGCGGACCTGCGCGCATGATGTCCGTGATGCCGAGGCCGGGGCGCTGCCCTTGTCCTTGCGCGCCGGCCGCCGCGGCCAGCGTTGCGAGGCACGCCAGGGTGAGGATGGAGCGGATGTGGTTCATGGCAAGAAGCTCAGTCGTAATTGGTGAAGCGGCTCGGTGCAGCCACCGGTTGACGCAGGGGCTGGTAGCGCTGGATGTTCTGTGTCAGCGTGCGCTTCGGGCTCGAACCGATGGCGGCGAATCCGACGAACTCCAGCTGGAACATGATGCGCGTCGCGGCCGTGATTTGGCCAGTGCTGATGCGTTCCAGCACCACGCGTCCGATCCAGCAGCAGCCGTCGTATTCGAAGCCGAGCACGCCGTCGGTGAGCTTGCGGTCCTGCAGACTGTAGTTGAGACGGCCGACGGCGTACCAGCGCCCGCCGCCCTGGCCGCGGCCCGGACCGAGGTCTTGGCCCTTGTCGCCCCACAGGTCGTTCAGTGGCCACTGCCAGCTCACGTCGATCGACTTGTTGCCGTCCGTCGCGGTCGGCGTGCTGTTCGCCTGGTAGCGGTAGGCCGCGCTGATGTTGCGGTACGAGCCGGGGTTGTAGCGCGCGCTGATCGCCGTCCGCGTCGACTTGTGGTCGTCAGGGTTGTACTGCAGCGTGGTGTCCACGCTCCATTTCGGCGTCCAGTTGATCTGGGCACCGAGCAGCACGTCGCTGAGCCGGTCGGTCACGGCGGTGGTATTGGGCAGCGTGACGCGCTGGTCGCTGAAGCGCAGGCGCTGGGCAATGCCGAAGCGCGCGGCTTCGGCGCCGCTTTCGGGATCGATCAGGCGCGTCGTCACGCCCAGCGTGAGCAGGTTGCTGTCCGAGATGCGGTCGTTGCCGGAAAACGCGTTCTCGGTGTAGACGGTCGCGAAGTTGAAGTCGTTGGACGCCGAGTCGTAATTCGGCAGCAGGCTCTGGTCACGGTAGGGCGTGTAGACGTAGAACGCGCGCGGCTCCAGCGTCTGGCGGAACGCGCGGCCGAAGAAGTTGGCGTCGCGCTCGAAGATCATGCCGCTGTCGAGGCTGAAGGTCGGCACCGTCCGGCTGGCCGAGCTCGCGCCGTTGGCGAGCGGTGCCTCGAACTGGTAGGAGGTCGTATGCAGCTGCACCTTCGGGATGACGAAGGTGCCGGGCGTGAGAAAGGGCCGACTCAGCGACGCCAGCGCAAAGACGCGCTCGCCGTTGGGCTGGCCCTGCTGCACCGGGTCGGCGCGGAAGCGCGTGTAGTCGGTGTTGAGCGAGAAATCGAAACCGTGCCAGTCGTACTTGTTGTAGTTGGCAGTGATTTGCGGCAGCCGGTCGTAGGGCGGGAGGATGGGCGAGGGCGCGTACTGCAGCGTCTGGTAGCTCAGCGTGCGTGCGGCGCCGCTCCAGTCGCCCTTGCTCCAGTTGAGCGAGGCATCGTTGGACAGCAGGCGCTGCGTCAGCGAGGGTGTGCGCGTGAAGTCGCGCCAGTAATCGTCGTCGCTCACGCGGTTGAAGTTGATCGTGGCGCCCAGCGAGTCCAGGCCGTAGGACTTGGCATCGAAGGTCTGCTGGTGGTGCGTCCAGATGCCCCAGCGCTTGCGGTTGCGCAGGCTGTCGGTCGGCATGTAGTCGACGCGGGCCTCGCCGCTGTACTTCTCCTCGAGGTAGCGGAACTCGGTGCCGAGATTCACGCCGCGCTTGCTCATCAGGTTCGGGTAGAAGGTCGCGTCGCGATTGGGCGCGATGTTCCAGTAGTACGGCGCTGTAATGTCGACACCGTTCACGCTGTCGATGCCGATGGTCGGCGGCAGCCAGCCGCTCTTGCGGTCGTTGCCGAGCGGAAAGCTCAGCGACGGAAAGGGCGGGGTGCTGATGCCCATGAAGCTCAGGCGCGCATCGGTGGCGACGCCGACGTTCTCTTCGGTGTCGGTCGTGAGGGTCGCGGCGCTCAGCAGCCAGGCAGGCATCCAGCCAGGATAGTCTTCGCGCCGGCAGGTGGTGTAAGTGGCGCGCCGGGCGACCGAGATATTGCTGTCGACGAAGTCGATACGCTCGGCATCGCCCCCCCCGCCCGTCGCCAGGAAGCGATAGCGCACGTTGTTGAAGAAGCCTTCGAAGGTCTCGAGCTTGAGCTCCAGTTCGGGCCCCTCGTAGACGTTGCCGGCCTGGTTGACGCGGACGTTGCCGCGCGCCTTGGCGAGGTCGTCGGGCTGGTAGTACTCGAGCCGGTCGGCATGAATCACGGTCTCGCCGCGGCGCAGGGAGGCGTTGCCTTCGACCACCGTTTCGAGATCGGGCCGCCCGGAAATGCGGTCGCCGTCGACAAAGCTCGGCAATTGGCCGCGCTGCGCCTGCGGGATGGTCTCGACGAGTTGCGGGGTGCGCTTGAGAGTGAGCGGCGCGTCCAGACCGGCGTCCTGTGCCGACGCGCCGTGCGCTTGCAGCAGTGCCAGCGACAGCACGGCCAGCGGCAAAGGCGGGCGGCACCGGCGCCAGGCAGCTCGGGTCAGGTCAGGCATCGGTACGGAACGGAGAGGTCTTCGGGGAATTGGCGCCAGCGGCTGGCGGGTTGCGGAGGTCCGCGCCGGGCGGATTTGTAGAATCGATTATCCATGACAGCTTCCCCGCCCCCGGCCAGCGGCGCCGCGACGCCTTCCTACCCGTTCAGCTGGAGCGATCCGGAGCGCGCCAAGGCTTTCGCGCAATGGCTTGAACACATCGCAGAGCGGCATCGGCTGTTGCCCGCGACCGTGCGCCTCGCCTCGGCCGACGCGAGCTTCCGGCGCTACTTCAGGATCGACACCAGCGACGCCGCGATGACGCGGATCGTGATGGACGCGCCCCCTGCCCAGGAGAACAGCGCCCCGTTCGTTCACGTCGCCAAGCTGATGCGCGCGGCCGGCCTGACCGCACCGCAGGTGCTCGAATGGGACGAGGCCCAGGGCTTCCTGCTGCTCGACGACCTCGGCCGGCAGACCATGCTCGAGGTGATCGACCCGGCCGATGCGGATGCGGCACGGCCGCTCTACGCCCAGGCGATCGATGCGCTGATCCGCTGGCAGCTGGCGTCCAGGCCCGACGTGCTGCCGCCCTACGACCGGGCGTTGCTGGAGCGCGAGCTGGCGCTCTTTCCGGAGTGGTACATCGCGCGGCACCGCGGCTTGCGCGTGGAAGGCCAGCTGCAGGAGCGCCTCGAACGCAGCTTCAAGCTGATCGTCGAGAACAACCTGGCCGCGCCGCGCGTCTACGTGCACCGCGACTTCATGCCGCGCAATCTGATGATCACCGGTGGCCCCACGCTGGGTGTGCTGGATTTCCAGGACGCGGTCCATGGCCCGATCACCTACGACATCGCGAGCCTGATGCGCGATGCCTTCCTGAGCTGGGACGAAGACTTCGTTCTCGACATCACGGTGCGTTACTGGGAACAGGCGCGCAAGGCCGGGCTGCCGGTCGACGAGGACTTCGGCGCCTTCTACCGCGCAGTCGAGTGGATGGGCCTGCAGCGCCACCTGAAGGTCGCCGGCATCTTCGCGCGGCTGACGCTGCGCGACGGCAAGCCGAGGTACCTGGCCGACACCCCGCGCTTCATCGCCTACATCCGCGCGACCGCCGGCCGCTACCGCGAACTCACGCCGCTCTTGCGCGTGATCGACGAGGTCGAAGGCACGCAGGCCGCCACCGGCTTTGCGTACGGGCGGATGTGACGCCGCGCTTCCATTGCGCCGTGACCCTGGCCGCCGGCAGCGCGCTGGCGCTGCCGCCCGGCGCCGCACGCCACGTGCAGGTGCTGCGCATGCAGCCGGGCGATGCGCTGACGCTGTTCGACGGCAGCGGCGGCGAGTACGCCGCCACGGTGGAGCGCATGGGCCGCAGCGAAGTGACGGTCCAGGTCGACAATCACATCGCCGTCGAGCGGGAGGCGCCGCGCGCCGTGCACCTGGCGATCGGCATGCCGGCCAACGAGCGCATGGACTGGCTGGTCGAGAAGGCCACCGAACTCGGCGTGGCGAGCATCCAGCCGCTGATGACCGCCCATGGCGTGCTGCGCCTGGCTGGCGAGCGCGCCGACAAGAAGCGCGCGCACTGGGAGGCGATCGCCATCGCCGCCTGCGAACAATGCGGCCGCAACCGCTTGCCGCTGATCCACCCGGTGCGCGCCCTGGCCGGCTGGATCGACGCGCCGCCGATCGACGATGCCGAGCGCTTCGTCCTGAGCCTGGCCGAGGGCACCTGCGACATGCGCGAGATCCGCGAGCGGGCGTCGGTCACCGCGCTTCGCGGCGCATGCGTTCTGAGCGGCCCCGAGGGCGGCCTGAGCGCCGCCGAGGAGCAGGATGCGATCGCGCGCGGCTTCGCACCGCTCACGCTCGGGCCGCGCGTGCTGCGCGCCGAGACTGCGGCCCTCGCGGCGCTTGCATTGCTTGCGAGCCAGTGACCAGAATTTCTTCCTTTCCCCCATCACCCCATCACCCCATCGAGCCCAAGGCCGCCAACGCATGTCTTCCCTCCATTCCATTCCGTCGCGCCTCGCGCCCGTTCTGCTTGCCGCCCTTTGCGCCGCCGGCGCCGTCCATGCGCAAGGCACGGCCGTGGCGCCGACGCCCACGCAGGTGAAGCCGGCCGTCGACCAGGCCTACACGCAACTCCTGGCCGCGCCCGCCGTCAAACAGCTGCTCGATGCGGTCAAGGCCGACCACGAGCGTTCGATCGAGGACCTCAAGCTGCTCACCGAAATCGAAGCGCCGCCCTTCAAGGAGCAGAAGCGCGCCGAGGCCTTCCTCGCCCGCATGAAGGCGCTGGGGCTCGCGGATGCGCGCATCGACAGCGAGGGCAACGTGGTGGGCCTGCGCAAGGGCACGGGCAACGGCCCCAAGCTCCTGGTCTCGGCCCATCTCGACACGGTCTTTCCCGCCGGCACCGACGTCAAGGTGAAGGAGCGCGACGGCAAGCTCCACGCGCCCGGCATCTCGGACGACACGCGCGGCCTCGCGGTGCTCCTGTCGTGGCTCAAGGTGCTCAACGACAACAAGGTGCAGACCGTGGGCGACCTGCTCTTCGTCGGCAACGTCGGCGAAGAGGAGCTGGGCAACTTGCGCGGCATGAAGGCCATCTTCCGCGACCACCTCGACATCGACGGCATGGTGGGCGTGGAGCCCGCGCCCGACGGCACCGTGCTGGTCCTCGGCACCGCCAGTCATCGCTACGAAGTGAGTTTCAAGGGACCCGGCGGCCACAGCTATGCCGCCTTCGGCCAGGTGCCGAGCGCGATCCACGGCATGGGCCGCGCGATCGCCAAGATCGCCGAGATCAAGACGCCCAGCTTTCCGAAGACCACCTTCACCGTCGGCACCGTCGGCGGCGGGACGTCGGTCAACACCATTGCACCCGACGCGCGCATGGCGGTCGACATCCGCTCCGACGAGATGGGTGCGCTGCTCGACACCGAGAAGAAGGTGCTGGCCGCGATCGAGGAAGCGGTGGCGGAGGAAAACAAGCGTTGGAATGTGACGACGCTCGCCGTGTCCAACAAGATGATCGGCGATCGGCCGGGCGGGCGCACGCCCTCGGATTCGCCGATCGTCGAAGCGGCCATCCGCTCGAACAGCGCCTTCGGCCACAAGACCCTGCTGAGCGGCGCGAGCACCGACGCCAACGTGCCGATGTCGCTCGGCATCCCGGCCATCATCATCGGCGGCGGCGGCAAGACCGGCGGCTTTCACGCGCTCTCCGAATGGATCGACGTGACAGACGGGTGGAAGGGCGCGCAGAATTCCCTGGCGACCGTGCTGGGGCTGGTCGGCGTGCAAGGCGTGAGCGAGCCCCTGCTGCCGAAGCGTGCGCCGCGGTCGAAGTAGGCCATCTCCCCCATTACTTCAGGAGCCCACCATGGGATTGCTCGATTCGGTACTCGGACAGGTGCTCGGCGGTGCACAGCCACAGGCCCAGGACGGCAGCATAGGCAGCCGCGGCGGCATGGGCGGCGGACTCGGTGATCTCGGCGGCCTCGCGGGTGCGCTCGGCGGGCTGCTCGCCAACAATGGCGAGCAGGGCGGTCTGGGCGGCCTGGTCTCGAAGTTCGAGCAGGCCGGCATGGGCGACGTGATCGGCTCCTGGGTCGGCAAGGGGGAGAACGCACCGATCTCGGGCGGGCAGCTGCAGGACGTGCTGGGCAGTGACGTGATCTCGAGCATCGCGCAAAAGCTCGGCATCAACGCGGCGACGCTGCTGCCGATGCTGGCCACGCTGCTGCCCACGCTGATCGATCAGCTCACGCCGAAGGGCCAGGTGCCGGCCGAGGGGCTGGGCAACCAGGACGACCTGCTGTCCTCGTTGAGCGGCCTGCTGCAGAAGGGTTGAACAGATCTCGATGAAGCGCAATCTCTGGCTGCTCGCCGTTTGCCAGGGCTTGTTCCTGACCAACAACGTCACCTTCATCGCGATCAACGGCCTCGTGGGCCTGGCGCTCGCACCGCGCGGCTGGATGGCCACGCTGCCCGTGATGGGCTACGTGGTTGGCGGCGCACTCGCTACCGGCCTGGTGGCGCGCACGCAGCAGCGCTTCGGGCGGCGCCACTCGTTCCAGATCGGCCTTGCGGTGGCGCTGGGCTCGGCTCTGCTGTGCGCGCAAGCCGCGGTCTGGAAAGACTTCTGGTTGCTGTGCTTCGCCACGGTGGTGGCCGGCTACTACAACGCGAACGCCAGCCTCTACCGTTTTGCCGCCGCCGAATTGGCCGCTCCTGACGGGCGCGAAAAGGCGGTCTCGCTGGTGATGGCAGGCGGGCTGCTCGGCGCCGTGGCGGGCCCGAACCTCGCGGCCGTCACGCGCGACTGGTTCCCGGTGCCCTTCGCGGGCGCCTATCTGGCGCTCGCAGCGGTGGCGCTGCTCGCGATGGGCCTGATGCACTTCATCGACTTTGCCGCTCCGCCGCCCAAGAGCACGACCACCGGCGGCCGCTCGCTGGCCGAGATCGCGCGCCAGCCGGTGTTCATCGTCGCGGCGGTGTCGGGTGCGCTCGGCTTCGGCGTCATGAACCTGCTGATGGCCGCGACGCCGATCGCGATGCAGATCTGCAGCCTGCCCTTCGGCGACATCGCGCTGGTGCTCGAATGGCACGTGATCGGCATGTTCGCGCCGGGCTTCTTCACCGGCCACCTGATCCGCCGCTTCGGCGCGCTGCCCGTGATGGGCGTGGGGCTCGCGCTGAACCTCGGCTGCATCGCAGTGGCACTCTCGGGCGTGGATCTGCATCAGTTCCTGATCGCGCTGTTCATGCTCGGCGTGGGCTGGAACTTCCTCTTCACCGGAAGCACGACGCTGTCCCTGTCGGCCTACACGGCCGAAGAAAAGGACCGCGCCCAGGGCGCACTCAACTTCTGCATATTCGCGACACTGGCACTGAGCTCCTTCGCCTCGGGCGTGCTGGTCACCACGCAAGGCTGGCGGCTGCTGAACTTCGGCTCGCTGGTGCCGGTGGTGCTGACGGGTGCGGCGCTGCTGTGGCTTGCACGTCGACAGCGGAGTACAGCCGCGGCGGCGACCGTCTAGGCAGACGGGAAGCGCTCGCCGAGCCAGCGCTCCAGCGTCTCGAACACCGGCGTCGCATCGCGCTCGTTGAAGATCTCGTGATAGAGCGCCGGAAAGCAGGTGGCGCTGAGCACCAAAGCCGGCGCGGCGGCCGCGAAGGCGCGGCTGGCCGCAGGCTTCACGAGGCGATCGTCGCCCGCGTAGATCAGGAGCGTCGGCACCTGCCATCGCGGCGCGGCCGCCTGAACGACCGTACCTTCGTCGGCCAGAAAGCGCGCGAGCCGGGCGCCGATGCGATCGTGGCACAGCGGATCGTCGCGGTAGGCCTGCACCACGGCCGGGTCGTGCGAGAGGTAGTGGTCGTCGAGCCCGTTGCCCACGCGCAGATCGGGCGCCACGCGCGACAGCAGCGCGATCAGGAATTTCTGGAATGCGCCGAGGCCCGGATCCAGCCCCGGCGATGAAAGCACCAGCGCATCGACCCTGCGGACCGCCCGCGCCACGAAGCTTGCGGCGACCAATCCACCGAGGCTATGGCCCAGCAGCACCAGCGGCAGGCCGGGATGGCTGCGCCGCGTGTCGTCGACCACGAGCGCGAGATCGTCGACCAGCCGCATCACGCTGGGCAAGCCGCCGCGTGGGCCGCTCGATGCGCCGTGGCCGTGGTGGTCGGCGGCACGCGCCGCGAAGCCCCAGTCGTTGAGCCGCTCGGCCACGCGCCGGTAACGGCCCGCATGCTCGCCGATGCCGTGCACCAGCAGGACGATGGCCTTTGCAGGAAGGTCGGAGGGCAGCGGCCACTCGTGGACGGCCAACGTTTCGCCGTCCGGCGTGCGCAGCGTGCTGTTCTGCGTGGGCTGCGGCTTCAAGCGGCGAGGGCGTGCGCCGCCGGCAGCGCGGCGATCACCTCGGCCACCGCCGCGGTCAGCTTCTTCGCATAGGGCACATGCAGGAACTCGTTGGGGCCGTGCGCATTGCTCTTGGGCCCCAGCACGCCGCAGACCATCATCTGCGCCTTCGGGAAGCCGACGCTCAGCATGTTCATGAGCGGGATGGTGCCGCCCTGGCCGATGTAGCCGCAATTGGCGCCGAAGTGCGCCTGCGACGCGGCATTGAGTGCACGCTCGAACCAGGGTGCGGTGCCGGGCGCGTTCCATCCGGTGGCGCCGCCGTTGCTGTCGAAGGTGACCCTGGCCTGGTAGGGCGCGTTGTCTTCGAGCAGTGTCTTGAGCTGCTGCACCGCCTGATCGGCATCGACCAGCGGCGGCAGGCGCAGCGAAAGCTTGAAGGCGGTGTAAGGACGCAGCACGTTGCCCGCATCCTTCAATGCCGGGAAGCCTTCGGCACCTGTCACCGAGAGCGTCGGCTTCCAGGTGCGGTTGACCAGCGCCTCCACCGGGTCGCTGGTGGTCGGCAACGCGAACGCGGTCGCGCCGCCGCAGTCGTAGTGCGCCCACGGAAAGCGCTTGTAGACCTCGTCGCCGAGGATGGCTGCAGTGGCCTGCGCCTGCGCGAGCCTTTCGGCCGGCACCTCGCAATGGAAGCTCTCCGGCAGCAGGCGGCCGGTCTTGCTGTCTTCGAGGCGGTCCAGCACCTGCCGCATGATGCGGAAGCTCGAGGGCACGAGGCCGGAGGCATCGCCGGAGTGCACGCCCTCGGTCAGGATCTCCACCTTCAGCGTTCCGCTCGCCATGCCGCGCAGCGAGGTGGTGAGCCACAGCTGATCGTAGTTGCCGGCGCCCGAATCGAGGCAGATCACGAGGCCCACTTCGCCGAGGCGCGGACGCAGCGCGTCGATGTAGGGCAGCAGGTCGTAGGAGCCGGATTCTTCGCAGGTTTCGATCAGGCCCACGATGCGCGGATGCGCCACGCCCTGCGCCTTGAGCGCCTGCAGCGCCGCCACGCTCGCATACACCGCGTAGCCGTCGTCGGCGCCGCCGCGGCCGTAGAGCAGGCCGTCTTCGTATTTCGGCGTCCACGGCCCGAGGTCGTTGCGCCAGCCGGTGAACTCGGGCTGCTTGTCGAGGTGGCCGTACATCAGCACGGTTTCCTTCATCTCGGTGCCGGTGGCCGGCACTTCGAAGAAGAGCACCGGGGTGCGGCCTTCGAGTCGCACGATCTCGAACTTCAGGCCCTCGACTTTTTGCGCCTCGACCCATCTGGCCGCGTTCTGAAGAACGGTTTCGAGATAGCCGTTCTGCACCCAGTCCTTGTCGAAGCCGGGCGACTTGGCCGGGATCGCGATGTAGCCGGTGAGTTGCCTGAGGATGTCCTGGTCCCACTTGGACGAGACATCTGACAAGACGCGCTCGGCATCGAGCAGGCCAGAGGGCATTTCGCGGTGCAGGGGAGCGTTCATGGGGTCTCCGCGTGTGAGAAGGGGCGTGGCGAATTATGGGCGCAGCTCGCCAAACCCGCAGGCCTTGGGCTAATCTCGCCGCTGCTTCAGAGTGGCAGCTTTTTCGAAAGGCGAGATCTTGAGCAGTACGAACAAGCGCATCCGCGTCGGCATCGGAGGTTGGACCTACGAGCCCTGGCGCAACAATTTCTATCCCGCCGGGCTGCCGCAGAGCCAGGAGTTGAGCTACGCCAGCCGGCAGCTCACGGCGATCGAAGTCAACGGCACCTACTACAGCAGCTTCAAGCCGCCGACCTTCAAGAAGTGGCATGACGAGACGCCCGACGATTTCATGTTCTCGCTCAAGGCATCGCGCTTCGCGACCAACCGCAAGCAGCTGTCGGCGGCCGGCGAGTCGATCGCGCGTTTCGTCGAGAGCGGCATCGCCGAACTGGGCAACAAGCTGGGGCCGATCGTCTGGCAGTTCATGCCCACCAAGGCTTTCGATGCGGAGGACTTCGAGGGCTTTCTCGCGCTGCTTCCGAAGAAGGAGGGCAGCCGCACGCTGCACCACGTGCTCGATGTCCGGCACGAGAGCTTCATGACGCCGGAGTACCTGGCGCTCGCGCGCAAGTACGAGGCCGCGACGGTCTTCACCGACGCCGACAAGTTTCCGTCCTTCGCCGACCTGACCGGCGAGTTCGTCTATGCGCGCCTGATGATGAGCGACGCCAAACTGAAAAGCGGCTATGCACCGAAGGCGCTCGATGCATGGGCCGAGGCAGCCAAGACCTGGGCCGAGGGCGGTTCACCGGCTGCGTTGCCGCGCGTCGAGAAGGCCGCGCCGAAGGCTGCCGCGGCGCGCGACGTGTTCATCTACTTCATCAACGGCGCAAAAGAAAAGGCACCGGCCGCAGCAGGTGCCTTGATTCAGCGCCTGGGCTGAACTGAAGTCGCGTCAGGCGGCGGCTTGCAGTGCCGGCTTGGCACTGCTGCTGCTGCTGCCGGCGGATGCGCCGAAGCTGATCTCGCCGGACAGCTGGCCGCCTTCTTCGACCACGATCTTGCCGTAGCGGATCTTGCCGGTGACCTTGCCGGTGGAATGAATGACGAGCTTCTCGCGCACGGTGAGATTGCCGTCGAAGAGGCCGCGAATCTCGGCGATGTCGATTTCGGCCGAGCCCTTGAACGCGCCTTGTTCGGCGATCTGCATGACACGCGAATCCATCGTCGCTTCGACCAGGCCTTCGACCACGAGCGTGTCGCAGTCGGTGATCTCGACACCCTTGAGCTTGATGTTGGGGCCGACGGTGAGCTTGCTGCCGCCTTCCTTGGCGGTGCTCGCTGCCGCATTGGCCGCTTGGGCCGACAGGTTCGAAGGATTGACCGGCGTGCCCGAAAGGTTGGTGCCGGAACCCATCAGCGGCGCGGGACGGGAGGGGAGGGAGTCGGCGTCGCGATCACGCTTGCCGAAGAAGGGGGACTGTGTGGCCAATGGGGAGCTCCTCAAAAGGGCTATCGTAAGAAGGCGCTTACGGCGCTTCGCACTTCATTGCGCAAGAAGCGTAACTGAATACGTCTCGAACACGCGTCGTTGGGAACTTTCGTCTGCGTGAAGGGCACGTCAACAATGTCAGCGCTCCTCACTTCAGACTCTGAATCGCGCGCAGGAGGGCTGTTCGACCTGATCTTGATCGCCGTGATTGTCACGAGCGTGACGGTCGTCATGCTCGCGCGACGAACTTCTATGGCGTGATCGCCCGCTGCCAGACGGCGCGCCCTTGCGCAGCATCGTCGACCCTGGCGATGAAGCCGGCGGCTTGGGGCTCGGGCAGCGTGAGCGAGAAGTGCACCATGCTGTCGTGGCGAACTTCGACCAGCGTGGCGCCGGCCGCCGCGATCTCGCGGCGCAGCGCGCCTTCGAGTGCGTACGGCACGGCGCACTGCAAGCCGCACTGGCGCACCAGCGGCACCAGCACTGCACCGGCGAGCGCCTGCGCGATGCTGTCGGTGTAGGCACGCACCAGCCCGCCCGCGCCGAGCTTGATGCCGCCGAAGTAGCGAACGACCGTTGCGAGCACACCTTCGAGTTCGTGATGTCGCAGCACTTCCAGCATCGGCCGGCCGGCGGTGCCACCGGGCTCGCCGTCGTCGTTGGCCGCGGATTGCCCTCCGGCCATCAGTGCCCAGCAAACATGGGTCGCGCCGGGATGCGCGCTGCGCAGTGCATCGACGACCGCCTGCGCCGCGGCACGATCGGCGATCGGCTGGACGCGGCCGATGAAGCGGCTCTTCTTGACGAGCAGCTCGCTGTGCTGCGGCGCGGCAAGCGTGAAGGGCATCGTTCGCCCGCTAGCGTTCGCGTTCGAACTTGAAGACCGCCGTGCTGGCGCGCGCATTCGGCAGCCAGCGCACCTCGGCGCCCTCCTGCAGGCCAAAGGCATCGAGCACCCGCAGCCGGTTCTTGCGCGCGAGCACCTCGAAATCCTTGAAGGTACCGACGCGGATGTTGGGCGTGTCGTACCACTGGTAAGGCAGGCGTCGCGTGACCGGCATGCGGCCGCGGGCGATGCTGATGCGGTTCGGCCAGTGCGCGAAGTTGGGGAAGGCGACGATGCCGATGCGCCCGACGCGCGCGGTTTCGCGCAGCATCACTTCGGCATTGCGAAGGTGTTGCAGCGTATCGATCTGGAGCACGACGTCGAAGGAGGCGTCGTCGAACATCGCGAGGCCTTCGTCGAGGTTGAGCTGGATCACGTCGACGCCGTGCCGTATGCATTGCAGCACGTTGCCGTCGGCGATCTCCACGCCGTAGCCGCTGCAGCCGCGTTCGCGCTGCAGCAGGTCGAGCAGCGCGCCGTCGCCGCAGCCGAGGTCGAGCACTCGCGAGCCCTCGGGGACGAGCCGGGCGATCACGCGCTGGGTGTCCAGATCGCTCATTGGAAAACCTCCGCGCTGCGCGCTGCGGTATTCGCCTTGGGAACGGCCCGGCGGCTCATGCGGTCGCTCCCTCTTTCGCGATGCGCTCGAAGTAGGAGCGCACCACGCTCATGTAGCGCACGTCGTCGAGCAGGAAGGCGTCGTGTCCGTGCGGCGCATCGATTTCCGCGTAGCTCACGTTGCGGCGGTTGTCGAGCAGGGCCTTCACGATCTCGCGGCTGCGTGCCGGCGCGAAGCGCCAGTCGGTGCTGAAGCTCACGAGCAGGAACTTGGCCGTGGCCTGCGCCAGCGCGGCGCGCAGATCGCCGCCATACGCACGCGCAGGATCGAAGTAGTCGAGCGCGCGCGTGATCAGGAGGTAGGTGTTGGCGTCGAAGTACTCGCTGAACTTGTCGCCGTTGTAGCGCAGGTAGCTTTCGATCTGGAACTCGACCTCCTGGGTCGAGTAGAGAAAGTCCGCGCTCGACACTTCGCCCTCGACCGCACTGCGCAGCGCGCGACCGAACTTCTCGTTCATGAGGTCGTCGCTCTGGTAGGTGATGTGACCGATCATGCGGGCGATGCGCAGGCCGCGCTTGGGGATCACCCCATGCTCGTAGAAGTGACCGCCGTTGAAGTCGGGGTCAGTCACGATCGCGCGGCGCGCGACTTCGTTGAACGCGATGTTCTGCGCCGTCAGGCTGGGCGCGCTGGCGATCACCACCGCATGGCGCACGCGCTCGGGATATTGCAGCGCCCACGACAGCGCCTGCATGCCGCCGAGGCTGCCGCCCATCACCGCAGCGAGCGTCCGAATGCCGAGCGCATCGAGCAGTGCAGCCTGCGCGCGCACCCAGTCCTCGACCGTGACCACCGGGAAATCGGCGCCATAGACACGCCCGGTCGCAGGGTTGACATGCATCGGCCCGGTGGAGCCGAAGCAGGAGCCGAGGTTGTTGATGCCGATCACGAAGAAGCGGTCGGTGTCGACCGGCTTGCCGGGGCCGATCATGTTGTCCCACCAGCCCTCGGATTTGTCCTGGCCCGCGTAGACGCCCGCGACATGGTGCGAAGCGTTCAGCGCATGGCAGACGAGCACCGCGTTGCTGCGCTCGGCATTGAGCGTGCCGTAGGTTTCGTAGGCCAAGATGTAGTTGGCAATCGATGCGCCGCTGCTGAGAGGCAGCGGGCCTGCGAACGGCATCGATTGCGAGGAGACGACCAACGACATGAATGAAAAAGACCCGGCCTCGCCAAAAACGAGCCGGGTCCGGCATCCGTCTTTAGCTGCATTTGTTAAGCGCCCGCAAGCTGGAGCAAATCGGCGCGTCCGACGAGTATATGCGGCTCAGCCCCAGCCTATCAACGCGGCAGCGCCGAGCATGAGGAACAGCACGGCGGAGACGCCGTGAACCAGGCGGATCGGCACGCGCTTCACGATGCGCTCGCCGAGCCATACGACCGGCGCATTCGCCAGCATCATGCCGAACGTGGTGCCCAGAACCACCCAGACATAGGCGCTCACGTAACGCGCGGCGAGCATGACGGTCGCGATCTGCGTCTTGTCGCCCATCTCGGCGAGAAAGAAGGCCGTCACGGTGGTGCCGAACACGCCGAAGTGCGAAGCCTTCGGCATATCGTCCTCGTCGAGCTTGTCGGGGATCAGCATCCAGAGCGCCATCGCGATGAAAGAGCCGCCCAGAATCCAGCGCAGCACATCGGGCCCGAGCGTGTGCGTGACCCAGTTGCCCACCGCGCCCGCGAGTGCGTGGTTCAGCACGGTCGCGGTGAAGATCCCCAGCACGATCGGCCAGGGCCTGCGGAACCGTGCGGCGAGCACGAGCGAGAGCAATTGGGTCTTGTCGCCCATTTCGGCGAGCGCGACCACGCCGGTCGCAACGAGAAAAGCTTCCACGAGAAAGGGGTTCCTTGGGCCGAAGGACGAGGACGCAATTGACCGTGCAACGCCTTCGGCCATATCCGAAGTTGCACGGTCAAAGGTCTCGCCAGGTGGAACACTGCCTGCGCCATGTCCTGCACGGGGCAGGACAAGTCTGTTGACGCAAACCCTTCTCGCGATGGAAGGCGGCTACTCCCCAATGACCGCGCGATTGTAGTGCAGCACCGAGGATGCTTGTAAGCGTGCGCTAGCTTTCGAAAAATTTCGAGCGCGGCGCGGTTGCGGGCAAATTCCTACTTGCGCTGGAAGCATTTCACACATAATGCACGAGCCTCCCTTCAGATTTCGGGGCGGTGATTCGGTGATCGGTCAGTTTCGCGCGGCTCGACGGATTTCGTTTGGGTGGTGCTCTCGGGACTCCATCGCTTTTCTTGATGTGTTTATAGGAGTCCCTTGATGGGCAACAAACTGTACGTCGGTAACCTGCCTTATTCGGCACGCGACGATGATCTCCACAACGCCTTCAGCCAGTTCGGCACCGTGGCAAGCGCCAAGGTCATGATGGAGCGCGACTCCAGCCCCCCGCGTTCCAAGGGCTTCGGATTTGTTGAAATGGGCAGCGATGCAGAAGCGCAAGCGGCCATCAAGGGCATGAACGGCCAGGACATGGGCGGCCGCAGCGTCGTCGTGAACGAAGCGCGTCCGATGGAAGCCCGTCCGCCGCGCAGCGGCGGCTACGGCGGTGGTGGTGGCGGCGGATATGGCGGCGGCGGTGGCGGCTACGGTGGTGGTGGCGGCGGTCGCAGCGGTGGTGGCGGTTACGGCGGCGGCGGCGGTGGTTACGGCGGCGGTGGCCGCAGCGGTGGTGGTGGTGGCGGCGGCGATGGCGGTTTCCGCAGCCCGTACGGCGCCGGTCCGCGCGGCGGTGGTCGCGGCGGCTACGGCGGGGGCGGTGGTGGCGGCGGCAACGGTGGCAACAGCGGCTACTGAATTCCGCGCCCCACAAGCAGCAGAAGAAAGGCTCCCTCGGGAGCCTTTTTTGATGGTGATGCGACAGACAGCTCCAGGCTCATTCGCCACGCCGCTTTTTGCGCCCGCGCCCCTGCACCGCGCGGTCGAACAAGGCGTTGGGCAGCAGGCGCATGAGCTTGGCGACCACACCCATCTGCCACGGAATCACCCGGTAGCTGGCGCCGGCCTCGATCGCACGAAAGGCCCGATCGGCGAAGTCGTCGGCTCGCATCAGAAAGGGCATGCCGTAGCGATTGCCTTGCGTCAGCGGGGTGTCGACGTAGCCAGGGCAAAGGGTGACGACCTTGACGCCGCCGGCGCGCAGCTCACCGCGCAAACTCTCGCAGTAGGCCACCACACCCGCCTTGCTGGCGCAGTACGCGCCGTGGCCGGGGAGGCCGCGAATCGACGCGACGCTGCCGATGCCGACCAGCCGGCCGCTGCCGCGCGCCCTCATCGCGGCAATGAAGGGATGGAAGGTCGCGGCCAGGCCGACGTTGTTGATCGCAAATGTCTGCGCGAGCACGTCGAGATCGCCGCGGTCCTCGGTGTCGATGCCCACACTGATGCCGGCATTCGCGATCACCACATCCGGGACACCTTGGTGCGCGATGCAGGCAGCGCCCGCTGCGACGATGCTGTCGGTGCACGCGACGTCTGCACCGTAGATCCGGTAGCGCTGGGCATCGATCTTGGCGGAGCCGGCCCAGGTTTCGATCTCGGCCGTGCGCCGCGCCACCAGCGCGAGGCTATAGCCAGCTTGGTAGAAGCGCGCGGCCAGCGCCTGGCCGATGCCGCTCGACGCACCGGTGATGAAAGCCAGCCGCGTCAATGCTTCGCCCCGGGCGCTGCCGCCGAAGGCATCAGCAGGCCTCGCACGCGGCCCTGCAGGTTGGCGACGCCCGTCAGGTTGTCGTAGTCCAGCGAGTCGGCCGTGAACTGGTCGGCGCCGCGTATCAGGGTGACCGGCTTGTGCGACTTGACGCGCTCCGTGTCCAGGAAGGCGTGCAGGAATTCGCCGCGGAATTCCAGGCGCGGTATGGGCTTGCCGCCGGCCGAGACGGCAGCCTCGCGCACCACGATCGCATTGCCGAAGAGCTGGATCTCGCTGCCGTCGCCGTTCGACAAGCCACGGTTGGCGGTCGCTCGGGTCGTCAGTCCCTCGGGGGAAACGGAGCGCAGCCGGACCTGGTCCACCTCCATCGTGTCGTTGTCCGGATAGTGTCGGCCTTCGGTGCCGAACAGCTCGCTGCGCAATTCGCCGTTCGGCAGGAAATTCTTGATCACGAAGCCGCGCATGAAAAAGTCGGGCTCGTGCTTGGGCGCCTCCTTGGCCGCCGGCTCGAGCAGCTTCGGCGCGTTGCGCACCAGCCAATAGGTACCCAGAGCCAGCGTGGCCGTCAGGATGATCGGCAGGTAGATGGTGAGGCGATCGAAGCCGTCCCGCAGCAGATTCCAGACTACCTTCGCCTTCATGCCGCCGGGCCCCGTGCGCCGTCCAGCAGCCGCCGGTAGTGGCCGCCCGCCGTGAGCAGCAGGTCGCAGAATTCGCGCGCCGCACCTTCGCCGCCGCGCGCCGCGGTCACGTGGTGCGCGATGGCGCGCACCTCGGCATGGGCGTTGGCAGGCGCGGCGGCGAATGCGGCGCGGGTCAGCACGGGCAGGTCGGGCCAGTCGTCGCCGATGGCGGCGGTCTGCATCCAGTCGAGGCCCAGCGCTGCGAGCATGGCCTCGGCGGCCGGCAGCTTGTTTTCGGTGCCGTAGCGCACGTGCTCGATGCCCAGCGCCTGCAGGCGCACGCGCAACGGCTTCGAGTCGCGCCCCGTGATCACCGCCGGCGTGATGCCCGCGGCACGCAGCAGCTTGAGGCCGTAACCGTCGAGGATGCTGAAGCGCTTGAGGGTTTCGCCCTGCTCGCTGAAGTAGACGCCGCCGTCGGTCAGCACGCCGTCGACGTCGAAGAAGGCGACGCGGATGTCCTGCGCGGCGAGCAAGGCCTCCGCCTTGAATTCGAGCGCCATCAAATGACTTTCGCGCGCATCAGGTCGTTGATGCTGAGCGCGCCGATCAGAATGCCGCCGGCGTCGACCACCAGCACGCTCGTGATGCGGTGCTGTTCCATCAGCTCGGCCGCCTCGGCCGCCAGCGCATCGGCACGCAGCGTGCGCGGGCCCCGATGCATCACATCGGCCGCGGTCATGGCGCGCAGGTCCGCGCCGGTCTCGACCTGCCGGCGCAGATCGCCGTCGGTGAAGATGCCGATCGCGCGGCCATCGGGATCGACCACGGCCGTCGCGCCGAGGCCCTTGGAACTCATCTCGCGCATGATCTCGCTGAGGCTGGCGCCGGGCCCGACGCGCGGCACGTCGTCGCCGGAGCGCATGACGTCGCCCACGTGGGTGAGCAGCTTGCGGCCGAGCGCGCCGCCCGGATGCGAACGGGCGAAGTCTTCGGTGCCGAAGCCGCGCGCATCGAGCAAGGCGACGGCGAGCGCGTCACCGAGCGCCATCTGCGCGGTGGTGCTGGCGGTGGGCGCCAGATTGAGCGGGCAAGCCTCTTTCTCGACGCCGCTGTCGAGCACGATGTCGGCATGGCGCGCCAGCGTCGAGTCGGCCCGTCCGGTGATCGCGATCAGCGGCACGCCTTGGCGCTTGACCACGGGCAGGATGGTGGTGAGCTCCTCGACTTCGCCGCTGTTCGAAATCGCGAGCACGAGGTCGACCGCCTTGATCATGCCGAGATCGCCGTGGCTCGCTTCCGCCGGATGCACGAACATCGCCGGCGTGCCGGTCGAGGCGAGCGTGGCCGCGATCTTGCGGCCGACATGGCCGCTCTTGCCCATGCCCATGACGACCACGCGGCCCCGCACTTCGAGGATTTTTCGAACGGCGTCGACGAAGCTCGCGCCCACGCGCTGCTTGAGGCCGAGCACGGCTTCTGCTTCGATATCGAAAGTAATGCGCGCCCGCGCGAGCATCGCGTCGGGTTCGGCCGCAGAGGCCAGGTCGGGGCGGGAGCTCATCGCGGGATTTTATCGGTCAAGGCTTCGCCAGTCTGAACTGAGGGGTTCACATTCAGTAGCATCGGCCCATGTCCTCGTTCGATCTCACGCTGATGTACCTCTTGGCTGCGGTAATCGGCGTGGTCGTCTGCCGGTACCTCAGGCTGCCGCCGATGCTCGGCTACCTGGGGGCCGGCGTGCTGATCGGACCGCACGCCCTGGCATTCGCGCAGAACTCGGAGGGCATCCGGCACCTGGGCGAGTTCGGCGTCGTCTTCCTGATGTTCGTCATAGGGCTGGAGTTCAACCTGCCCAAGCTGCGTGCCATGCGCAAGCACGTGTTCGGCCTCGGGCTGCTCCAGGTGATGCTGACGATGGCGATCGCGACCGTGGGCGCGTTGTGGCTCGCCACCTGGCTGCCGCCGGCCTGGCACCTGGGCTGGCAGACGGCGCTGGCGCTTTCGGGCGCGCTCACAATGAGCAGCACTGCGATAGTCGTGAAACTGATGGCCGAGCGGCTCGAACTCGAGAGCGAACATGGCAAGCGCGTGGTGGGCGTGCTGCTGTTCCAGGATCTCGCGGTGGTGCCCTTGCTGGTGCTGATTCCGGCGCTCGGGGCGCCGCCGGAGACGATGCTGAAGGCGCTCGCCTTCGCCTGGCTCAAGGCCAGCTTCTTGGTCGCCGTGCTGCTCTACGGCGGTCCGCGCGTGATGCGCTGGTGGCTCACGATCGTCGCGCGCCGGCGCAGTGAAGAGCTGTTCATGCTCAACCTGCTGCTCGTCACGCTGGGCTTGGCGTGGCTGACCGAGCTTGCGGGCCTGAGCCTGGCGCTGGGTGCCTTCGTCGCCGGCATGCTGGTGTCGGAAACCGAATTCAAGCACCAGGTCGAAACCGACATCCGGCCCTTTCACGACGTTCTGCTGGGGCTGTTCTTCATCACGATCGGCATGTCGCTCGACTGGCACATCGTGGTGGAGCAATGGGCCCTGGTCGCCGGGCTGCTCGTCTTGCCGCTGGCCTTCAAGCTGATTCTGGTCACGTTGCTGGCGCGCGTACTCGGGGCGACGGCCGGCGTGTCGCTGCGCACCGGGCTCTACCTTGCGCAGGCGGGCGAGTTCGGTTTCGTGCTGCTGACGCTGGCGCAGGGTCAGGAACTCCTGCCGTCGTGGCTCGCGAACCCGGTGCTCGCGTCGATGGTGCTGTCGATGCTCGCAACGCCCTTCATCATCATGTACAGCAATCGCATCGTGCGTAAGCTGGTGGCGAGCGACTGGCTGCAGCAGTCGCTGCAGATGACGACGATCGCGCGCAAGACCATCAACACCGCGAAGCACGTGATCATCTGCGGCTATGGGCGCTGCGGGCAGAACCTGGCGCGCGTACTGGAGCGCGAGGGCATCCCGTACTTGGCGCTGGACCTGGACCCGGATCGCGTGCACCAGGCCGCCGCGGCTGGCGACTCGGTGGTCTTCGGCGACGCGGCACGGCTGCAGGCGCTGATGGCGGCCGGCCTGGCGCGCGCCAGCGCGGTGGTCGTGACTTATCTCGACGTGCCGGGCGCGCTCAAGGTGCTGGCCAACACGCGCGCGCATGCGCCGCAGGTGCCGGTGATCGTGCGCACGCAGGACGATCGCGATCTCGAAAAGCTGCAGGCCGCCGGCGCGACCGAGGTGGTGCCCGAAGCGATCGAAGGCTCTCTGATGCTGGCAAGCCACGCGCTGGCGCTGGTCGGCGTACCCATGCGGCGCGTGATCCGCGTGGTGCAGGACCAGCGCGACGCGCGCTACAACCTGCTGCGCGGCTACTTCCACGGCGCCGACGACGACAACGCCGACGAGCTCGACCACGAGCGGCTCAACAGTTTCACGCTCACCGCCGGCGCGCGCGCGGTGGGCCAGCCGCTGGATCGGGCAGCACTGCAGGCGGTGGGCGTGCGGGTGGCCAGCTTACGGCGGCGCGACGGCAAGGCCGAGGAGGCGCGCGACGACACGGTGCTGGCGGACGGCGACACGCTGGTGCTCTCGGGCAAGCCGGGCGCGCTCGCCGTGGCGATCGAGATGTTGCAGAAGGGCTGAGAACACTGCCCGCGCAGGCCGGCCTTCAGTTGAGCAGGCTCGGATTGCGCTTCTCTTCGTCGATCCGCTGCTGGCGCCGCACGGCATCGCACTGGGTGCTTGCCCTGTATTCGGCCTTGGCGCACTGCGCGACCATGCAGCGCGCACGGCCGAAGAAGCCCTGGCCTGCGCATGCCGTTTCCGGGCTCGCGGGTGCAGTGGGTTCAACCGGTGCTGCCGCCACGACGGGTGCAGGCGCGACGGCAGCGGGCGGCGGCGCGGCAACCGGTGCAACCGGCGCAGCTTTGCGTGCCCTGGGTGCAGCGGTGACCGTGGGCTTGGCCGGTTCGGCCCGCGGAGATGGCACGGCTTGCTCCACCGGCGGCGGAACGGGAGCGGCCGGTGGTGAGGGCTCGGCCGCCGGCGCCTCGGCGACGGGCGCGGATACAGGCGGGGGTGCAGGCGGGGGCGCAGGCGCGGGCGCGGGGGACGGCACGACGACCGGCGTCGGCGCGGCGGCCTGCTGCGTCGCAGGCGGCGAGCTGGCGCTTCGTTGGCCGTACGCGTACCAGCCGCCTGCCGCAAGCACGGCCACCATCAGCACACCGAAGACACCCATCCAGACGCCATTGGATTTGCGCGCGCCGGGGAGTGCGGCTGCATGCAGCGCCGCCTTCGGCGCGCTTGCCCGCACGGCGGGTGGTGGTCGCGGGATAGGCTTTGGCTTGGGCGCGGCCTTGGGCGCAGGCGGCGGCGGCGAGGAGGCCGCCGTGCCCATCACGACCGTGACTTCATCCGCCGCGGGCGCCGGCGACAGCGGCATGCGCTCGGTGATGGGCCACCCGTCACTGCCGGAGGGACGCTCTTCGGCGGGTGCGGGTGCACCGGGCGCCGGCTGCGAGACCAGCCTGTGGCCGCAACCCTTGCAGAATTTCGCGCCGTCACGGTTTTCCGTATGACAGGAAGCGCACACCACGGCCATCTACAGCGACTCCGATGCGAAAAGCTTCAAGTCACCGCGACGCGCTTGGGCCGGTTGACCATCCGCCTGGCGATGACGGCGCCGAGCGCCAATGCCATTTCCAGCGCGAGGTTGGGCTGGCGATTCGACATTTCCGAGAAGCGGATGGGCGTCAGCCGCCAGACGCGGGCGGCGCCCGTGGCCACCACGTTGGCCGAGCGCGGCAGCCTGGAGAAGAAGGCTCCTTCGCCGACCACCGATCCCGGATTGAGGATCGCGAGCCGCATCTGGCCCTTGTCGCCGATCAGGTGCACGCTGAGCGCGCCGCTCTCGATGAAGAAGAGCGTGCGATCGTTGGCGCCTTGGTCGATCAGCACCTGGCCGGCGGCCAAGTCGAACGGCTGCAGATAGCTGGCCAGCGTTTCCCACTGCTGCGGGTTGAAAGCCGGCGCAAAAGCGTCGTAACTGGTGTTCTGCGCAATGGCGCGGCAAAGATCCTGAATGCTCGATGACATGTTGCAAACCCTGCTGTGCGTCCTGGAGTATCTGCGATCGCTCTAATTTGTGGTGACAGAAGTCACAAGCACTAACACTTTTCGTCTACTTTCCGATACAAAACCGGGAAAAAATCACGCCCAGCAAGTCGTCCGCGCCGAATTCCCCAGTGATTTCGTTGAGCGCATTCTGCGCAAGACGCAGCTCTTCGGCCAGAAGATCCAGCGCCTGCGCGCGCGCCGCCAGATGCTCGGCCGCCACGGCGATATGTTCTTCGACCCGCGACAGCGCTTGCACATGGCGTGCCCGAGCGAGGTAGACGCCTTCAGGCACGGCTTGCCAACCCGCGACCTCGAGCAGGCGGCGCCTGAGCGTCTCGATGCCGAACCCTGTCCTGGCAGAAAGGCTGATGCCGGTATGCGCTGCGGCCGAAGGCGCCGCGTCCTGCTTGCTCCATACATCGAGCACCGGCACGCTCGCAGGCAGCTTCTCGCTCAGCAGGCGCATGATCTCGGCGTCCGCCTCCGCGTATTCCGGCCGCTCGGCGCGCGTCAGGTCATGCAGGAAGAGCACGGCATCGGCACCCTCGATCTGCCCCCACGCGCGCGCGACGCCGATCTGCTCGACCTCGTCGGCGCTGTCGCGCAGGCCTGCCGTATCGACCACGTGCAGCGGCACGCCCTGGATCTGGATGGTCTGCGATACCACGTCGCGCGTGGTGCCCGGAATCGGGCTCACGATGGCGAGCTCAGCTCCGGCCAGCGCGTTGAGCAACGAACTCTTGCCCGCGTTAGGCTGACCCGCGATCACGACCTTGATCCCTTCGCGCAGCAGCGCACCCTGGCGCGCACGCTGCTGGACCGCGCTCAGCTGCGTCTGCAGCGACACCAGCTGGCCCTGGGCATCGGCCTTCTGCAGGAAGTCGATTTCTTCCTCGGGAAAATCGAGCGTCGCCTCGACCAGCATGCGCAGGCGGATCAACGCATCGCGCAGCGCATGGATCTCCATCGAGAACGCGCCCGAGAGCGAGCGACCCGCACTGCGCGCCGCCGCCTCGGTGCTCGCATCGATCAGATCGGCGATGGCCTCGGCCTGCGCCAGGTCGATCTTTCCATTGAGGAAGGCGCGCTGGCTGAACTCGCCCGGCTCGGCGACCCGCAGGCCCGCCAGCCGCGGCCGGCCAGTCGCGGGATCGGTTTCGGTGGCGGCTTCCAGGCAGCGCGCGAGCAGCAGTTGCAGCACCACCGGCCCGCCATGTGCCTGCAGTTCGAGCACGTCTTCGCCGGTGAAGGAGTGCGGTGCCGGAAAGTGGATGGCCAGCCCGTGATCGATGGCCGCGCCGCCGGCATCGCGGAAGGGCAGGTAGGTGGCTTCGCGCGGCTTGAGGCTTCTCGCGCAGACGGCCTCGATCAATGGCGCCACCCGTGCGCCGGACACGCGAACGATGCCGACCGCGCCGCGGCCCGAAGCCGTGGCGACGGCGACGATCGGATCGGTGGTGCGCGCAAGCATGGGTGAGGATTCTTTCAGCAAAAAGGGCCGCTTCCGCGGCCCTTGTTCGAAATCGGCGCTCGGCAGCGGCTATTTGCCCAGCACGCCCAGGCGCTTGTTGATGAACCACTGCTGCGCGATCGACAGCACGTTGTTCGTGATCCAGTACAGCACCAGGCCGGCCGGGAAGAAGATGAACATCACGCTGAACGCCAACGGCATGATCCACATCAGCTTGGCCTGCATCGGATCGGGCGGCGTCGGGTTGAGCCAGGTCTGGAACAGCGAGGTCGCGGTCATCACGATCGGCAGGATGAACCAAGGGTCGGGTGCCGACAGGTCGTGGATCCAGCCGATCCACGGCGCGTGGCGCATCTCGACCGAGGACAGCAGCACCCAGTAGAGCGCGATGAACACCGGGATCTGGACCACGATCGGGAAGCAGCCGCCCATCGGGTTGACCTTTTCCTCGCGATAGATGCGCATCATCTCCTGCTGCATCTCCTGCGGCTTGTCCTTGAGCCGCTCGCGCATTTCCATGATCTTGGGATTGATGGCCTTCATCTTCGCCATGCTGGCGTAGGCCTTGGCGTTGAGCCAGTAGAACGCGGCCTTGAGCAGCACCACCAGCGCAACGATCGCCCAGCCCCAGTTGCCGAGCATGCCGTGCAGCTTGTCGAGCAGCCAGTAGAGCGGCTTGGAAATGATCGTGAAGATGCCGTAGTCCTTGACCAGCTCCAGCCCCGGCGCGACGGCCTCGAGCGTCTTCTCGGCCTGTGGACCAACGAAGAAGTCAGCGTCGATCGCCTTGCTGGCGCCCGGCGCGACCGGGCCGGCCGAAGTGATCATGCCGACCGCGTAAAGGTTGGTGTCGACCTTGCGCGCGAACAGGTCGCGCTGGACGCCGTCCTTCAGCAGCCAGGCGCTGGCGAAGTAGTGCTGCACCATCGCCACGTAGCCGTTAGTCGACTCCTTCACGAAGTCGGCCTTGTTGTTCTCGATGTCCTTGAACTCGATCTTCTGGAACTTCTTGGCCTCGGTATAGACGGCCGGACCGGTGAAGGTCGAATAGAAGGACGACTCGCCCGGCGGCTTGTTGCCGTCGCGCACGAGCTGCAGATAGAGCTGCGGCGACACCGGCGCCGTGCCGGTGTTGACGATCTCGTGGCGCACGGTCATGTCGTAGGCGCCGCGCTTGAGCGTCCAGGTCTTGATCAGCTTGACGCCGCCCAGGTCGGGCGATTCGAAGCGCAGCACCAGTTCATTGGCGCCGTCCTTCAGCGCGCGCTCGCCGGTGAAGGCCATCGGTGTCTTGTGCGTGGGGAAGGCGCCGCCGATCAGGCCGGTCTGCGCCACATAGAAGCGGTTCGGACTCTGGTCGAGCAGGACGAAAGGCTTGTCCTTCTCCGTCAGGTCGTCGTGCTGGATGAACTCGCTCTGCGCCAGCGAGCCTCCTTCGGTATCGAAGGTCAGCTTGAGCACGTCGGTGCTGACCACGACTTTCTCGCCCGCCGCAGGCGCCGTCGTCGTGCCGCCCGGAACGGCTGCGGCGCCGGTGCTGTTGCTGCCGGCCGCCGCAACGCTGGCCGGCGGCACCGCACCGGAAGCCGCGCCGGCGGGCGGGGCTGCCGGTGCCGTCGCACTCACGGGAGGCTTGGTCGACGGCAGGAAGGTGGGGTTCTTGCCGTTGTAGACCTGCCATTGGTCCCACAGCAGCACCAGCGAGAAGCCAAAAATCACCCACAGGATGGTGCGGCGGATATCGTTCATGAAGAAGACTTCTTGTCGTCGGAAGAGAGAAAGGAGAACAGCGAGCCCGAAGCCGGGGTCTGGCGCTGCGCCTTGGGGGGAACCGGATCGTGGCCGCCCTGGCACCAGGGCTGGCAGCGGACGAGGCGGCGCAGGGTGAGATAGCTGCCGGCGGCTGCGCCGTGCTGCTCGAGCGCCTCGATGGCGTAGACGGAACAGGTGGGTTCGAAGCGGCAGGATGACCCAAGCCACGGGCTCAGCAACAGGCGATAGGCCTTCACGAGGCCGATCAACAGGCGCCGCATCATGCGCGCGCCGCGGCGGCCCGCTCCAGCAATTGCTGGAGCTCGGCGCGGACGGCGGCCTTGAGCTTGTCGGAGGTCGCGCTCACGAATTCCTTGCGATCGAAAGCAGAACGCAGGCGCACGACATGCGCCGCGGGCGGCAAGAAAGCTTCGGAGGCGGCGCTCACTTGATAGATCTGGCGCTTGATGGCGTTGCGGGTGACCGCACGGCGGGCCCAGCGTTTGGGGACCATTGCGCCGAGCCAGACGTCCTGCGTTTCAAACAGTGGCGCGGCACCCGGCTGCGCATCGAGCGCGCAACGGTGCAATGCGAAGTGGGCGGTGCGCGCCACGGTAGCACCTGCGAGGACGGCCTGGAATTGCGCGCGGGTCTTGAGCCGCTGCATGGGAGCCAAGCGCAAAGCGCCGACGGACGATGACGGCGGCAGCGCTACGACTGGCAACGGTAACTACAGTCGCCGTTAGACGGCGAGGCGCTTGCGGCCCTTGGCGCGGCGCGCGTTGATGACGGCGCGGCCGCCGCGGGTCTTCATGCGGACCAGGAAGCCGTGGGTACGGGCGCGGCGGACTTTGGATGCTTGGTAAGTGCGTTTCATGATGGTTTTCCTGCTTGACCCGGAGGCCGGTTTTCCGATCCAGGGGTCCGGGGTGGTGCTGCAAAGTGCTGCTAGTCGCAGCTCATACCCCGAAACACACAAAGAGGTTTTCAGGGAAACCCGCGATTATCGCAAACATTCTGCCGAACAACAATCCGAGGCCGCTTTCACGCCGTTTTCGTGCTCGCCGCAACGGTGTGGATAAGGTTTTGACAAGTTAGAATCGACGACCCATCACGGGTGCGACTATCCACAAACACAAAACGAAAAATGGCCGAGGGACACACCACATTTCAGAGCACCC